>OY763324.1:0-4780840 GCA_963667365.1 Candidatus Poribacteria bacterium
TACCAAGGAACGATAATCCTTCTAACATGAAGTCCTGTAATCTTTCACTATCTTCTGTGATATGAGAGATAACGGTTCCTGTTGTCCGTTTGTCAAAAAATCTAATAGAGAGATTGTGTAAATGTTCGTAAACGTGTGCACGTATATTTGCTGCAATACGGAGCGTCAGCCATGCACTTAATCGTGAGTGTAATATAGTAACTATTGTAGTGATTAGATGCGTTGCTAACAGCACACCTACTGCTATTGATAACGCTATTGCCGCTGGTTGGATCAAACGGAATATGTCACCTAACCATGTTGTCTGTCCATCAGTTGTCGGTATATTTGCATCGTTCAGCAGCAAAATGTCGTCAACAAGGATACGAAAAAAATAGGGTGGTGCCAGAGAAATCAGAGTCCCAACAACGACAAATACAATAAAGAGAAATGCCCTACCCTTATATGGTCCCATATATGCAAGAATACGTAACATTACTCTATGCTTTTTAGTGCATGCTGGGCACGGAGAAAACTCATCTGGTAATGGTAAACCACAAGTTTTACAGGAATGATCCTCAACCTTATAATCCCAAATTGGTGCCTCATCACGTTCACCATCTCGGAATGCTATTTCGTCCCCAATAAAACGTGCGACAAACCCGAACTTTGCTGCACAACCGCTTGAGTACCGAATCAGGTCTACCGTTCCCTCTTGTGTTTCCAATACAAGAAGTCCTGCGTCTACCACCATCTCAGCACGAATACCAAATACGCTTTTATAAGGAATATAATGAATAACTTCACCAACACCCGAAACAGTAAATATTGCCGCATCAGTTAATACGAACCATTCTTCACCGTATATGCCTTTTGAACTCACATCACTTTTGACAGCGAATCTTATCTGTTTAAATTGGATATCCAGAGCTCTTAAAGTATCTTCAATTGATTGTGGCAGCTCATCAAGCGTACCCGTTTGTGTGTCTGCTGTTGACATACCTATCCTTAAGTATCAGACTTTAATAGAATGTTTATCTAAAACTTCTTCATTCAATTCAATACCGAGTCCGGGCTTTGTTGATGGAATGATATACCCGTTTTCCCACTGAATCGGTTCTTTTAGGATTTCAGCATGAAATCCATCCCACATGTGGATTCCTTCCTGAATTAAGAAGTTAGGACTACACACGTCCAATTGAATGTTCGCCGCGCCTCCGATGGGACCTCCGTATAGGTGTGGTGCGATTTGAGCGTAGTGTGCCTCACCCATAGATGCAATCTTCTTTGCCTCAAGGATTCCTCCTGTAATGGTTAAGTCCATTTGCAAAATAGAAGCGGCTTGCTGTTCAAGTAGGTCTGCAAACTCAAATTTGGTAAGCAATCTTTCACCAGTAGCGATCGGTATGCTGGTAGATTGTGCAACGCGTGCCATCTCCTTAATATTTTCTGGTGGTATCGGTTCTTCAAACCAGAGTGGGTCGTAAGGTTCAACACGTTTTGCAAATCTTATGGCACTGTTTGTGTTAAATTGACCATGTGTACCAATGAGTATATCGCACCTATCACCGACAGCATCGCGAATACCACGGATTACACTTTCCGCATAGTTGAGCGTTTCTAACCTATCAGCAGTGTGTGCATGTACTGGGTCGAATTTGACAGCGGTAAATCCTTTTTCAACGTATGATAGCGCGAGTTCACCAGTTTTTTCTGGAGAATCACCGTGTCTCCAATGCAATAGATAGGAGTATGCACGTAATTTTTCATGAAACATCCCACCCAATAGATTGTAGATTGGTTGGTTCACCGCCTTACCAACGATATCCCAACATGCCATCTCTATTGCGCTCATCGCTGGCGTGGCAAGGGGTCCGGAGTGGCGCACACAAGGTCCTTCATACAACGTAGACCAAATCTTTTCAATCCGAAATGGGTCAGCACCGATGAGATAACGTTCACCCCAGTCCTTGATTAATTCAATAACCACATGGTTAAGTCGAGTATGGTAGGTGCATTCACCTAAGCCTTCAATACCTTCATCCGTAACTAATTTAACAAAAATCCAATGCCGTCCACCCCAATGTGGTGGTGGCACGTCAATCATATAGGTCTTGATGTCAACTATTTTCATCAAGTATCTCCTTATTCTTAATTTATATAGGATTCCACCAATACATTTCTTTACAAACTAAAACTTTATTCATCAATCCTCTTGAAATGTTGTCGGTTCGGTAAGTCTGATTGGAGACAAGTAAAATCACTACTGGGTTATAATATGTAGTTGACTTAAAATTCCGTGTCTATTATAACACATTTATCTAAATTCTGCACATTCTTAATCTTTACTACTTGACTCTTGACTATGTTGGTGTATAATATATCATAGGAAGTTGATGTCAATCTACTTTACACTTAGAAACAGTTATAGAAGTAAGTGAAAGGGTATATTTGTCATTTTACACATAATCTCAACCAATTTTTAGGGCAATTTCCCAAAAATTAATAACTGTCAGAGTACCATTGGGTATTAAACAGATTAAGAATGTATATTTCAAGAATAGATTAGTAAATACTGAACACGATAGGAGGAAATATGAACAACGAAAGTAAATGTCCAGTGATAGGTCACGCTCAAGCCCGAGGATCCATTGCAAACCAACATTGGTGGCCAAATCAGTTGAACTTGAAGATGCTCCAGCAGAACCCACCCACAGCAAATCCTATGGGAGAGGAATTCAACTACGCAGAGGCATTCAATACAATTGACTTGGAGGAACTGCAGCAGGATATAGAAAAAGTGATGACGACATCGCAGGAGTGGTGGCCCGCCGACTATGGTCACTATGGTCCTCTCTTCATACGGATGGCGTGGCATAGTGCAGGCACATACCGCATCCACGACGGACGCGGCGGTGCAGCCTCGGGAACGATACGTTTTGCTCCCTTAAATAGTTGGCCCGACAACGCAAGCCTTGATAAGGCACGTCGTTTACTCTGGCCGATCAAGCAGAAGTACGGACGGAAGCTCTCATGGGCAGACCTGATGATTTTTACCGGAAACTGTGCACTTGAGTCGATGGGTCTAAAAACCCTTGGGTTTGCTGGTGGACGAGAGGATGTTTGGGAACCCGAAGAAGATATCTATTGGGGATCTGAGACAACGTGGATGGGGGATGAACGATACACCGGTGATAGGGATCTGGAGAAACCTCTCGGTGCTGTGCAGATGGGATTAATATATGTTAATCCGCAAGGACCGAACGCTAACCCGAATCCGGTCGCTGCAGCCATAGACATAAGAGAGACGTTCCGTCGTATGGCAATGAACGACGAGGAAACGGTTGCTCTCATCGCTGGCGGACACACGTTCGGCAAAACCCATGGTGCTGCTGATGCGGACGAATACGTAGGTCCCGAACCAGAAGGAGCGGATCTTGAGGAGCAAGGACTTGGTTGGAAGAACACCTACGGCAGCGGCAAGGGCAGTGACACAATTACCAGTGGATTGGAAGGTGCTTGGACTACCGACCCAGCTAAGTGGGACAATAACTTCTTTGAGAACCTATTCAACTATGAGTGGGAACTGATAAAAGGACCTGGTGGTGCATGGCAGTGGACTCCAACAGATGAATCTGCAAAGGATACCGTGCCGGATGCCCACGATCCCTCGAAAAAGCACGCTCCCATGATGCTCACGACCGACCTATCCCTAAAGGAGGATCCAATATATGAGAAGATCTCCAAACGTTTTTACGAGAAGCCTGGGGAGTTTGCAGATGCCTTTGCTAAGGCTTGGTACAAACTGACCCATCGCGACATGGGACCTCGCACACGATGTCTCGGTCCCTGGGTGCCAGAGGAACCGCAGTTATGGCAAGACCCAGTACCAGATGTTGATCATAAATTAATTAGTGAACAGGACATCGCTGCCCTCAAAGGAAAGTGTCTTGAATCGGGATTGTCCATTTCCCAACTGGTTTCAACAGCTTGGGCATCTGCGGCAACATTCCGAGGTACTGACAAGCGCGGTGGAGCAAACGGAGCACGCATTAGACTTGCACCACAGAAAGATTGGGAAGTCAACAATCCTCCAGAACTACAGAAGGCACTTCAGGCACTTGAGGGAATTCAAGAATCATTTAACAGATCACAGTCCAACGGGAAGAGAGTCTCGCTGGCTGATCTGATCGTTCTGGGTGGATGTGCAGCGGTTGAGGCAGCTGCGAAGAATGCAGATATTGACGCAGATGTTCCCTTCGCTCCGGGACGTACGGACGCATTGCAAGAGCAAACCGACGTGGAATCTTTTGCTGTGCTTGAACCGACTGCGGATGGATTCCGCAACTACATTGCAAACGGACACCAAAGATCGGCTGAAGAACTTCTGCTGGATCGTGCACAAATGCTTACGCTAACCGCCCCTGAGATGACTGTTCTCCTCGGAGGAATGCGTGTCCTGAATACTAATATTTGTCAATCTGGTTTTGGTATTTTCACTGACCGACCCGAAACGTTGACCACAGATTACTTCGTAAACCTATTGGACATGAATACCGAGTGGCAGGCATCCAAGAATACTGATTATATATTTGAGGGACGTGATCGTTCAACAAATGAGATAAAATGGATGGGTACCCGCGTCGATCTCGTATTCGGTTCAAACTCACAGCTGCGAGCTATAGCAGAGGTATATGCGTGTGATGATGCTCAAGAAGCATTTGTGCGCGACTTCGTGGCTGCATGGAACAAGGTCATGAATCTTGATCGTTTCGATCTTGTCTAACCTCCTTAAGACAGTGGGAGTGTGGACTCCTCACATTCCCACTTCTCCAATTCATTATCACAATCTGAGTGTTAAAAGTCAGAATATCCCCATTTTTCCCTTGCCTATAGGAAAATAATGAAAAACGATAAAAAGACAATATTCGGTTGGTGCATGTATGACTGGGCAAATTCTGCATATATTACGACTGTTGCTGTGGCATTGTTACCCAATTATTTTGCTCAAGCAATTGTTGGTGAGGGTGGCATAAGCATATTCGGATATGTAGTGGCGACGGATGCAATGTGGGGTTTTATGTACGGGGGTGCTGCATTTCTTGTTTTCCTTATTGCTCCTGTGTTAGGAGCAATTGCAGACTTTGCTTCTGCGAAAAAAAAGTTTCTGCTATGTTTTGCTTATCTTGGTAGCTTGTTTGCCACCCTCTTCTTTTTTTGCACCTCAGGTGATGTGTGGTTAACGATAGTATTATTTCTGTGTTCGCAAGTCTGTTTTGTTGGAGGAAATGTATTCTATGATTCTTTTTTACCACAGATTGCCACTGAGGATAAATTGGATTCGGTTTCTGCAAGAGGATATGCTTTCGGATATGTCGGTGGATCACTTCAATTTGGAATCGCTCTTGCAATGGTTGCATTACATGATCAAATCGGTCTCAGTCAAGCAATGGCAGCACGTATCGGCATGGCGATGACAGGTTTCTGGTGGGCAGGATGGTCACTGTTCACAGTGAAATACCTGAAAGAGGTTAAGACAGAACAAGAATTACCTGAGAAGTATCGGTATTATCCAAAATTCTTTGCATATTTATCGTTGGGTTTCAGTCGTATCATAACAACCGCTAAAAAGGTAGGCACTTTTAAGCACCTTACACTTTTTGTAATTGCATATATGATATACAACGATGGTGCACACACTGTTACCAGCATGGCGACTATCTATGGTACAGAAGAATTAGGTCTTTCAGCAACCAATTTGATGGTAACGCTCCTGCTTGTTCAGGTTGTCGCAATAGGTGGTGCTTTACTATTTGGATGGATAGCAAGTATCATTAGCACAAAAAGGGCTGTGATGATCGCATTAGTTCTATGGAGCGGTGTCGTAACCTATGGATATTTCATACATACTGCTACTGAGTTCTTTATCTTGGGTATGATTGTTGGTGTAGTCCTTGGTGGGACGCAGGCACTTAGTCGTTCACTGTATGGAGCAATGATACCGGAGAATGCGAGTGCGGAGTTTTACGGGTTCTATTCTGTTTTTAGCAAATTTTCTTCGATATGGGGTCCAGTTACGTTCGGTGTAGTCAAGCAGATTACTGGTCAGGCACGTCTTGCCATTATTTCATTAATGGTTTTCTTTGTAGTGGGGTTAATCCTACTCTCATTTGTCAATGAAGAAAAAGCTAAAACTGAAAAACACGAGTTTGAAATAATATAATCCTACATTCCAATTAAGTTATTACCTACTGTGTGGGTAATCTAACTTCCCTATATCCCACGTCATAGATTCAAATTCTATTTTGCACTCTTTCCACCTAATATAACTTCCTTCCATCTTCATGATTTACATTATAGTTAAAATCAGAAATATATTTACATTTATTTCTGATTTTGTGATAATAGTTATATTATGAGATATTCACAAGACGGACGAAAACGCGTTCTTGATTTCATAGCAGCGGGTGGTAGTAAAGCAGAAGCATCCCGCAGATTTCAAGTTTCACGCCGTTGTATCTATAACTGGTTAGACGCATCCGATCCTTTTACTTACGAAAAACCGGGTCCTCGTAAACCTTATCGACTTGACCCCCAAGAACTTGCTGAACATGTCAAAGAGTTCCCAGACAGCACGCAGAATGAACGCGCTGCACATTTTGGTGTGTCGCAGCGTTGTATCTGTTATGGTCTGAAGAAGATCGGATACACGCGAAAAAAAAGACCTTCACCTATAAGGAACAATGCCCAGTAAAACAGGAGACCTATCTCACACAACTTCAGATGGCACTTTTGAACGGAAAGACACCTGTCTATGTTGATGAAAGCGGTTATAGTATACAAAGTGTTCGTCAGTTTGCTTATTCGCCAAGAGGGGTGTGCGTATCGGATAAAATCTCAAGAAATCGGTATAGAAGCACAACGCTCATTGCTGCACAAATCCAGGGCGTTTCACAGCACCCGTGCTTTTTGAAGGTGCTTGTGATACGCTTGCCTTCAATGCATGGCTTGAGAATATGCTATGTCCACTACTTGACGCATCGCATGTTGTCATATTGAATAATGCGTCTTTCCATAAAAGCATACAGACAGAGATATTGATTACTGGTTCCGGTGCGAGTTTACTTTTTTTACCACCGTATTCGCCTGAACTAAACCCTATTGAAAGAGATTTTGCGAACATAAAGCGCAAATGGGAATACAATGCCGAAGCATCAATCGATGAAATCGTAAAAATGTATAAGTAATTATGGTACCCACTATAAAATTAAAAGACCTACCTCTTAGTATCAAGTTGTGGAGATTCATGTTTCCATTGATATACCTGATATACCGTCGGTGGAGACCAATACTGTCCTGTGAACTCTGTTTCCGTTTCTTGAACAACATGTTTGATATAGGTGGGAATTCTGTCATGTTCACCAAGCGCGGATTTGACATGCACTTTGACTCGGCTACCGTGTGTCAATCGGTCAGAATAATCTTTATCAGGCAGGAATAGATGCCATATTCCCCAGTCATCAATGGACATAGGGTTGGCATCACGGTTCCAATCGTTGAAATCCCCTTGAGGGAGAGGGAATGCGCGGCGGGAGCCATCCACGATACCAGACACCAGACTCACCCTCTTTTACACCACAATTGAAACCGAAATAACGGTGTCCTTGACTTATCTCACCTAAAACCCCACCGGTTTTCTCTATAACTGATTTAAATGTAGGTATTGTTTGAACCGTTCACGGAATTGGGTGGTGTAAGGCTTTAGATACGAATCAAGTTGTATGAGGCGTGTCCCGTCTCATTGATGTTTACCCATAATGAGGTGAAATACCGATACTATTCTTAGAGGGATGTAAACAATTTCTCTATAGCTTCAGTTCTCTCTGACTTCCTGAGCGTTGAGAGTTTCTGGAATTCTTCATCAGTGAGTTCTTCAAAGAGACGATCAATTTTGGAGTACAATTCGGTGGTCACCTCTGTCACATCAGTATCTACAGTGGAGTTTAGGTCAACAACATACCCTTTTCCATAGATATCAGTAATATGAAAAACCCCGGGTTCGCCATCATTTCTTACCTCAACAAGAAATGGAAATCCAACCATCGTTAACGCACTCACAGATGTTTGTTTTCCCTTAAATTTTGCTGTGAATGTATCAATACTATTTTGAATTAATTTTTTGTCGTACGTTTCAAGATGCTGGATCATCAGTTTCCTACTACCCGCTGGCATATCCGCTAATTTGGTTTTTGCAATCAGTGCAAGGATTCCGAAGTGTCGTTGATGAAAAGGTTTGACATCTATATCAGCACGTAATGATTCCTTTTCCATTAAGTACATTTCAGGATTGTCACGATATAAGGTCATTGTGTGTGCTTCTAACGCCAACTGTTCACGCTGCGGCAGTCGATATTTTTTCGCGACATCAGGTGAGACATTCATAAGTGATTCTGCAAGATTAGAATATTCTTTTTGTTGTTCTGGTGTAAGTTTTCCTGAATAGGTATAGATTGGTGAAAATACTTCACGCGTTTTTGCAAAGTTCTTTTGACGTTGGGTGTGAACATAAAACACGCCAATGCCTATTATAATTACAGCCGAAAGGATTGTATAGTATAACCTTTTTCTATTCATGCTGATGCCTTCCAACATAGATTGTGGATTTCTTATGTGTCAATGATACTCTTATTCTTGCTATTTGTCAATGATGTTGTAGGATTATTTATGGTAAATCATTGAATTAATTCTACACATTGCTTAGGTAAGGTTAGGAAACCTCACCTACCGTGGAAAGAAAATGTAGATATAATTTCATACTTCACCATAATTGACATCTGTTGTTCCAATAATCCAACATACACGTGTAATCAAAGATTCAAGCATAACGTTCAATTTCAACTAATTTCGGTTTCTTTGAATCATCAATAAAAAAACATAATAGTATGCACCCTTTTTCTTAGTCCTTGTGTCTTATATAATTAAGAGATACCAATATCAAAGTGGTAATATACTAACGTGAGTTCGGTGTAAGAAAATTAGTTTTTGTGATATTCACGACTTTATTCTTAAATAACGTGAGTTCGGAATAAACAACTTTGTGAATTGGTAAATATGCACTGCAAAAAACCTTTGTTATAGTGCCTAATAAATCATGAAAAGTTTTAGAGTCAATCCTGACAGAGCATACAACTATAATAACTTCTCTTGTATTTTCTCCCGATGGTGCTATACTTGCAAGTAGCAGTAAGGATGGAACAGTATTATTATGGGAAACGGATTTACAGTAAATGTGAGAATCTCAACATACCAAGTTAGTGTAGTGTTTCAGGTGTTAAACCATGTTTGTAAGTTTGGACTCTGTAGGTAAAATTAATGAAATATAAAATGAAAACATTTTCGCAAAAATGTAAAACGATTAGAACTACGAGTTTCTGTAGACGAGGCTTAATAGGAATACCGTACATAAGTCTATTCTGCATTGGATTCCTGGTTTTTATTGGATGCAATTCACCAAGTTCGGATATTCCTCCTCAGGTGAAAGACCATTCCGATTTGGATGATCCTGTAGTACGGAATAGGATTTTCGAGGTGGCAATTAATGAATTGGATTTGCAGGTTAAGGAAACTTTATCTGGTGAAAAAATCTATCATGCTCCACAAGATGACCAACCATACACAGGATGGGTAAAAAACATTCGAAAACTTCAGCAGTTTCAAAATGGTAAAAAGCACGGAATATACATCAGTTGGTATGGAAATTGGCAAAAGGTTGATACAGGTTATTACAAAAACGGTGTTCGTGACGGTTTATGGATATACTGGAATCCAATTGGAAAGAAGGAGACTGAAGGATCATATAAGAATGGTATTCGGGATGGTCTATGGACACTTTGGGATAGATATGGGGAGAAGGAGCGAGAAATTACTTATGAATATGGTAGAATGTTAAATTCTATAAGGAAACCTAACGCAGAAACCAATAATAATGAACTTGGTGAACATTCGGGTGTTCCTGATCTACACGCCTTTGTAGTGCGCGACTCTTCACTAAGCAGAGTGCAGTTCGGATTACCTAAAGGTGCAATACGCCGCATAGGGAAAGGCATAGTGAAGGATATTCAGATTTCACCTGATGGTTCCCGCATAGCAGTCGCTACTTCTATCGGTATTTGGATGTATGATACACAAAATGGAGAGGAAATTGCTGCCCCAGGCGATATAGGTCCTGTTAGGAAACTACTCTTCAGTCCCGATAGTAAAACACTTGCAACAATAGGCAATAATATCACTGTTTATCTATGGGATGCTATCACTGGAATACAAAAAAGAAATTTCAATGGACACAATGTATCTATAAAAAGCATACTCTTCAGTCCGGATGGACGAATGCTGGCAAGTATGAATTCAGACAAGAGTACCCGTCTGTGGGATGTGCAAAGTGGTGAGCACTTACATACTATCAGTACAGATATGACTGATAATATGTTGATGTCCTTTAGTCCTGATGGTGTAACTTTCGTGACTGGAAAAGATGGAAAACTGCAGATTTGGGATATACTCACAGGACTACAGAAGTACACACTTACAATTGAACAATATAATTTTAATGATGTTATATTTAGTCATGATGGATTATCCATGTTGACTCAAAATAGTGATGGACGTGTGCATATATGGGATGCACGCACGTGGCAACAAAAAAACATTCCCATGCGATATGATCAGAATGATGTTAGCACGGTATCAATTAGTCCGGATGGAAATACTCTCGTACTTGGTCATAGGGATGGAAGAGTTTCATTATGGAATACACAGACATGGGAGCATATCCATTCCTTTACTGAACATAACGTATGGGTAAAGGCAGTCTCTTTCAGTCCGAATGGTGTAATCTTAGCAAGTGGTGATGGCTATGGAACTATCCACCTATGGGATCTGCACACAAGAAAGTTAATTAACACAATAGGGGATCAAGATTTTGAAAACAAAGACATCCCACATCACTATAAACATGTTAAAACAATTATAAGTCTTTCATTTAATCCTGACGGAACTACCCTCGTTAGTCAACGCGAAGACAATACTATCCAACTATGGGATGTACAGACAGGACAGGAGAAGAATAATCTCACAGGATTTAGCAAATCTATCAGTAGCATGGCGATTAGTCCTGATGGTAGTATCCTTGCAAATGGTAGAAACGACAAAATAATTCAGCTTTGGGATTTCAAGACAGGACTCCAAAAGATGACATGGAAAGGACATAATAGCATTGTCTCTTGTCTTGCTTTTAGTCCTGATGGAACAACACTCACCAGTGGTAGTTGGGATGATACTATCCGCTTCTGGAACCCACATACAGGGAAGCAAACGGAAAATATTGATGTAAATCCAGATTCTGTTGGTTCTGTAAAAAGCTTCTCATATAGTTCAGATGGAAAATTACTTGCAAGTGGTAGTGATAACGGAACTATACGGATTTGGAACACCGACACAAAAACACTTGAGAATGAACTTATAGGTCATTCTTCGGATGTTTATAGTGTTGCATTTAGTTCAGATGGAAAGACACTCGCGAGCGGTGACCGAGATAAGACAATACATCTATGGGATGTAAATACTGGTAAACGTAAAAAAACCCTTAATGGACACACGCATTATATCTCAAGTGTCCTGTTTAGTTTAGATGGAAAAACCCTCATAAGTGGCAGTTGGGACAACACAATCCGTTTTTGGGGTGTAAACACTGGCGTACACAAGAAACCCCTAAAATGGGATACAATATCTTGTATTTCGTTAAGTCCTGACGGGAAGACACTTGCAGCTGGAAGTGTCTTTTCAAGAGGAAACAACTTTCATGATATTAGGTTATGGGACATAGAAACAGAACTGGAAATAACAACTTTGATGGGACATACTGATAGTATTCATAGTCTCATATTCAGTCCTGACGGGTCTACTCTCATTAGTGCGGGAAGAGATGGGACAATAATATATTGGGATGTCACATCCTTTAGTAGTCCAGCAAGAGGAAATGAGTAATTATATGATAAGACTGAAATGTACCAAATAGAATCTTCATTATTATTGAATTTTAAATGGAGTAAATATGAATTATAGGAATCAACAAAGAATAAACCACAAACAAATTTTGAGTCGGTATGATAGATCTAATCAGAAAATATTACGGCTAATTCTATTCATTTTTTCTCTCGGGGTAACTGTTCTTATCTTATGGGTGTCTACATCAAGCATTGCACAAGGTGGAGTATCAGTTTCTGGTCGCCTTATAGATACTGAAGGAAATGCTATTCAAGGAGTTAGGATATACCTTCGATACAACGAAGGACCGAATCAAAAGAATAGGCAAGGTTCAGATGATTCTATTCAGACGAAAACTGACACCAGAGGTCGTTTTGCATTTACGGACTACCAACATAATACACTACAATTAGGTGTAGGCGGTTCATCCAAAACTGGTTTCTATATTAAAGTTTTATCTGTAGAATTTGGAAAGGTCGCTCTTTATCCATTTCGCGGTCTGAGTTGGTCCTCTGTAAAATTTGTCTTAGATCCAGGAACAAAAATGGAGAATATTATCATCACTGCAGAAATCAAAGAACGACAGAAGTATCGTGCACGTGTGGTATATGCAGATAGCACTCCACTGGTCAATACAAGAATATATGCATACAGAAAGACGAACGAATTTTTCAGAAGTCATGCAGGATACAGTCAGTTTATGCCACAGACTGATGCAGAAGGATACTTTTTTGAATATCTCAATGTATTTGAACGACCCGAATATTACATTACCTTGGCTGTTGAACATCAAGGTCTTTATGCTAAAGCAACACCATTTATATTAAAAGGTGATGCGGATATTGTATTAACATTAGATGGAAATCCAGGAACACAAACCGACCCAGTTTTGGTGCATTCGCAACTTTACTCTACACTTGATGCATACCTTGAACCTGCACCTGTATGGGTAGTCAACCCTGCAAACGGACATTCCTACAAAATAACTCACAGTCAAACAATAAAGGATGCATTGGCACAAGCTAACACAGAAGGTGCATATCTCGTTGCCATAAACGATGAAGCTGAAGAGAAATGGCTTAATCGAGTCTATGGAAACAAAAATATTTGGATCGGACTTAGCGATGTGGAAGAGGAAGGCAAATGGAAATGGCAAAGCGGTGAACCAGTTAACTATACTAACTGGGTTACCTATGAAGCGGAAGGTGGCAATACTGATGGGAAAGATTATGTCAGAACCGGACATCTTGACTGGGGTTGGAATGCTATTGGGGAATTCCATGACTCAGGTAATTCACAAAACCCTCAACTTATTTTTGCAAGAACTATTCTTGAAAAAAAGACCACACCAATCAAAACTAAAGATTGACCAAATGTTAATTTAAAAACAATTAAGGATATTCCCAATGAATCATGTTAGCGTAATACGTACTACAAACTACACTGTTGTTATGATACTATGCTGCATTATATTTACTGCATGCAACACTGGAAAGGATTCAACAACATTTTCCGGTAGACTTATTGATGTTGAAGGAAAACCAATTGCAGGACACATCATTACTTTATACCCTGTACAAATGAGTGAAAACGGTTCAGTTTTTTATCAACCAATTATGACAATTGCAACATCTCCAGGTTTTTTAACAGCACGTACTGATAGTAATGGAAACTTTACATTTACAGGTGAGATTGATCCTGGTATGATTCGACTTGGACTCCTTCCTCCAAAATTATTCAATCGCATACGTAAACCTGATTTTAATGTTACCGAATATAGACCTGAGTATGAACTTGTCTCAGTAAAAATTGGAGTGATGACATTTTATGGAGATGAACATGGTCCAGGAAGTATAACCTTTGCTTTACAGACTAACCGAAAGATAGAAAATGCAGTGGTTATTGCACGTCCAGAGATGTGGATTCAGGGGAAAATACAATTTAGAGACAAGAAACCATTGTCTGAAGCATCTATCACATTTAAAGTACAATCTAAGAAACAAGATAACAGTGGTGCTTCAAGTTATGGAGATAGGTTCAAAACTACAGATGCAAAAGGCAATTTCACCCTCGGATTGTTTTATCATAACGAACCTCTATTGTATAAAGTGTCAGTAGAATATCAAGGGTTGTCAGCAGAATCAAGAGATATATTGATACAAGGTGGCACACAATATAAAAACCTGACTTTGACACTAAACGGTGATAGTAACGACATTCCTGATGACCCCAAACCACCAGAACAACCGACATTCCCCGGTATGGTACAATTTCCTGTAAAACTCACTCCTGACCAGTGGATTGTAAATCCTGCAAATGGACATGCGTATACTGAAATAATATGTGAAAACCTGGAAGCTGCTAAGGAACAAGCAGCATCAGAAAGAGCGTATCTTGTTGCAATTAACGACGAAGTTGAGCAGAACTGGTTATCCGGAGTATTCGGCAATAAACTCTATTGGATTGGACTCAACAAGACAGATAATGAGGGATCATGGCATTGGGACAACGGTGATCCGCTTACCTATTCTAACTGGGGACCAGAGGATAGGTTTTCCGACGAGTTTTTCTTGAAAGGAGAAAAAGCTGCTGCTGTCATGACATTTGTTGATGGAGAATGGCATGCAGTTGCTCAAGACGACCTTTTCTGGGATGTCACCAAGAGAGCACTTCTTGAAAAGGATAATCCGCGTATTGGTACACCTTCAGAGGATAGGTAGTTAGTGGTGTGATTTGCTTTTGGGATTTGTATCTTTGCTGAGTTCACGTAAAGAAAAAGGTGGCAACAACCACCCTTTTTGTGTCAGATAACTATTCTACTAATTAACTAATTCAAATATGACCGGAAGTTCAAGACGAATACTATTCCCAGATTGTCCTTCGGGGAAAGGTGGGTAAGGTTCAGCATTTTGGACAGCAGCAAGTGCTGCATTGTCTAAAAGCCTTGACCCAGACGAAGATGAGACTTTTGGATCACGAATTGTACCGTCTTTTTGAAGTGTAAAACGAATCGTTGTAGTTGACCCCTCATCTAAATTCCGTACGTTTGGTGGAAAACGCTGCACCTGTTTTATCCGTTCACGGACCTGTCTTAAGAATTCTGAGAAGGACTGCTTTGTCTCTCCAAAGTCGGCAGCAGACAGACCAAGTTCTTCAGTAGCACCAAAATCCATAGAAGTTAAACTTGTCCCCATATCCATTTTCGATGTTAGTCCAGCCGATTCAAACTTAGGCATTTCAAATTTAGGTGTTGTAGAAACAATTTTCACCTGACGGTTTTGATCCATCATTGCTGCACCAATACCCAAAGTCGAAAGGTGCATAGAGTCATCTGCTGGTAAGCCTGACACCTGCATCGTGAAGTCAGCCGGACCAAGGTTGAGGTTAGTGTTCGGAGCAACTGTATTGCCTTTTGGTACGAGTACTTCAACTGCCTTCGGTTTTGCTGTTTTCTGTGTAACACGTGGAGTACTTGTGCGTTTTGTTTGTAGTGGTGGTTTGTCTATAACAACACTATGCACCTTATCTTCATTCATCTGTAAAACTGTCTTTTGCACAAACCATACAGCGACAAATATGAGGACGGCAGCATGAAGACCGATTGCCAATCCAAATGCGAATTTCCGGGCTTTTGCTTTCCACTTTTTAGATGCCTGACGATTTTCACGTTGCACATCAACTACTGTTATTGAAACTTCAGATGCTCTTTCAGATGCCATCCTTTTTGCAACGTTTGGAGCCTTTGCTCCTGTGCCTTGAGCCATTGCGATCTTTTTTCTCAGACGCTTTCTTTTAAGTTTACCGGATGAAAGATTAGAGAGTGCGTAACTCATACAGTTTAGTCCTCCCGAATGTTGGTAAAGGCATGCGGATTATATCATGCCTAAATTATGGATTTCAGTTTTGGCGTGAATATCATACCAAAACCCTATATAATACAATGAAATTTCTTTAATATATTTACTGTCAATTAACAATTATCCATCATCGTAACTGAGTAATTTAAAACGCTTATTTTTCACAACAACGGAACCCAAAATGTCCAGTTCGCGTTTCTCTCCACCAGAATTCTGTAACGTCAAAACGGTTCCCCGTAAAAGTTGGAACCCATTGTAAGATCCAGTCGGTTTGTCAAATCGAATACTTACAAAACTAAGGTTAAGACCACCTAATTGGTCGATCAACCTTCTCATACCGACATTACATTTTTTATTCAGATTTGACCAAGAGAAATCAGGTTTAAAATTGCTTTTTGGAAATGCTGGATATATCCAAGAAATATATTCTTCCCGTTGCACCCGCAATACATTTAACTTAACAATATCTTTCTGATTTAAAGCGTCAACGACTGCCTGACCGATTTGGTCTGGCGAGTCGAGACTGTTTTCCCACACTCGCCGCTCACACCCCATCAAACAGATGCTAAACAGTAGAACTGCAGTCGCAACGTAAGAGAGGTTGCACCGAGTGGAGAAGGCTAAATGATGCTTAGTTACGTGCACTCGTTGTCCAGCCCTTTGTCCAATCATTAGAAGTACTCACACCACCGATGAAGTTGACAGCTGTAAAGAAACCGTCGGAGGGTGGTGAAGCAGGACTAACCGAGGATGCACCATTACCAGATGCGAAATTCGGATTATCCTTGTTGAAAGGTGCTACGAGATTTGGGTCATTTTCCTGGTTGCCAAGACCTTTTGCCCATGCTGCTTCGTCAAAACCGTCATCATCTTTTTCATCACCGAAGTTCCCTATACCGTTAGAGAAAAAGATACTGTTTTTAATAATCAAATTGCCATCGTCAGCTTGCTTATGTGAGGACTCATTGTTCACATCAACGCCAACTTTGTTAAAGCCAACAACGATGAAATTCGCATACATACCAGCTGCACCTTCACGAATCAACATACCGGTATCGCTTTCCGGTCCTGTAGGATCACCAACGAGTGTTACGTTGAAAATTGTTGGTGCGGAACGTGGTGTTGCTTCGTTGTTTTTACTGCTATTATCATTTTCAAAACCGTTATCTGCGTCGTCACCATATTGTTGTGCAACCCAGAATTGACCTTTACCTGTCCATCCATCAGTCCAATCAAATGAATCATCACGAGCACCTGTTACTAATGCATATTTGAGATTGACAGTACCCCCAAACATTTCAATACCGTCGTCCTGGTTCATGTGTACCTGGACATATTCAACAACCGTGCCAGAACCGACACCTTGAAATGCGATACCATTCAATTCGTTGTCAGGACTGAATTCAATACCTGCATATTCAACGCGGACATAACGAAGCACTCCACTGCTATCAGTTGGGTTATCACCACCGTATGCACCTGTGTCACCTTCCCCAAAAGTAATACCTTGGTTTGTTGGTGCTCTGCCGTTGATAATCAATCCACCCCATTGTCCACGCGCACGGGACCCAATAGCTGCATCACTTGTCATAATGATAGGCGAATCGGCTGTACCATCTGCCATTAGCTTCCCGCCTTGTGAAACGATCAAAGTACCGTTTGTGGCATTTTCACCATAGACCGTAACACCTGGTTCAATAGTGAGTGTTACGCCGTCCTTGACAAACACGGCATCACGCAACAGATAATCGTAGTCAGCAGAAAGGGTTCTATCTTCTAAAATGTCCCCTGTTATAATAACCACATCACGTCCATCAACCGTGATGGTTTCCTCAACAATAACATCTGGTTCTGGTTCTTCATCTTCACCGCATCCGACAATAAACAGAGATAAGCCCATTGTAAAAATGACCAATGAATGATACAACCATTTTACTTTACCTTGTTTCCAAGCAGATCCAAGGGTTGACACAATATCTGACATTAGCTTTACATAATCTGACATTAGCTTTACATAGCTCCTTTATGAATTTATTGTCCCACTACTTTATTGAGTAGGTAATAGTATTTGCGACCTATCAACTTATGTAATTTCTTAGGTCGTTGCTGTAAGTTTCTGTGAAGTTAATAATACTCAACAATTGTTACAAAATACTGACTAAGATTTGTCTTTTTATGCGACTACTTGTCCTTTATGTTTAGTCTTTGTTTGTGAAAGTGTCGTGTACAAATTATAGGTTATAACTAATACCGAATGAGAAAGATCTCCCAACTTTATATTTAACAGATGTGGCATCACCTTGTTTGAATTCAACAGGACGGTCAAGTAAGTTTTTAGCTGAGACACTAAATTTATATGTATCTGCTACTGTTCGACTAAAACTCATATCTAATTCACCACGTGGTTGTTCATATACATCTGGTGCACCGTGATTACCAACATCAGAGAGTCGTCGTCCATAGATGTTATATGCAACCGAACTTGAAATACCCCAATTTGACGCTTCATATCCTACAGAAACATTAATAATATAGGGACATTGTCCTTGTAGCGGTCGTTCTGCTGAGGTTTGAATTCCAACATCTTCGGGTAGTTCAACTCTGGAGGAGATAAAAGCAGCATTTGAGTTTATCGAAAATGCATTTAACATTGGTGTTATAACACCTAAATTTTGTCTTGCTTCAAGTTCAAGACCATAGTTGTGTGCACCTTCAGCGTTTGCATAAGTGATACGAACTTCAGCATTTGGTTCAATAATCTGTTCAATTGGCTTATGAAATCTCTTATAGAACGCACTTACCGCCACAACCCCTCCGCCACTCGTATCTGGAAAAACTTCCCAACGGAAGTCGTAATTATCAATCAATGTACGTTCTAACTTTGTATTTCCAAGTATTGTTCTCCCACCGACAAAATCTGTAAACTCAAAGGGTGCCAGTTCCCGTAAATCAGGACGTGTAACCGTCCGTGATGCAGCAAGTCGTAAATTCATCCTATCAGTTAACCGATATGTAAGGTTGAGCCCCGGAAGACCATCAGATGTAGTCAAATTTGCCTTATGATCTTCTAACACCACTGTGGAAAACGGATCGTAAGCAGTGAGAATTTGATCGGAATATTCCCATCTTAGTCCGGTCATCACTTGCCATCTTCTACTGAGTGGTAGATCAATCATCATATATCCTGAGTAAACACGATGGTCTGCATTGTAATTATCCGACCGTCTTGTAGATTCACGTAACTCAAAGACGCGTGGTGCGATGTTATCAGTTTGAAAAAGAGTTTCAGGTGGTGAGGATAGGTCAACTGCAGCGTCTATATTATCTGCTGGTTGAAATCTGAATCTACGTACATCAAATGCACGAGATCTGTCTCGGACGAGTCCTCCAAATTTGATGAACCCAGTCTGTCTAACTGGCATAGTCCAATCCGTACGTGCGTTGTAATCATCATCTTCAAGGTTGAAGAAGAATCTACTGCCGCTCTGTGAAGAATCTCGGAATATGTATTTCCCTGTTCCGTCATCTTCATAGATAGTTTCACGTGTGTCAGGTTCATTACGTGCTGCCCGTGAATATGTTAGTCTCCATTCCATAGAAAGGTCTGCATGATCAGGTTGTTCTACTCGCATTTCCGCGGCATTAGATACAGCATCTTCAATAGACTCGGTATGTTCTTTCATAGAACTATTATTTATTTCAGGTTCACCAAATTTGAATCCGTGTGTTCCTGCCAATTGTCCTGAAAAAAGCTGCCTTTCAACAAACATGAGTCTACCACTCCGGTATATGGTATTTCTATCGGCATTATCACCTTCCCATGTTCGGGTTTGATCTTCTGCTGCATGGGTTGTAAGTGTTCGTAAACTGAGAAGATGTTCTGGGGAAAATCGAAGACTTGCACTTATCACACTTCCCCAATCTACCTCATGTCCACTCTGTTCAATAACATAATCAGTTACAGGGGAAAGCGTCTCATTTAATCCGATTCTAAAATCTCTACGTTCTTGCGTACTGTAACTGTGGCTATTTCCGTAGGAGATTACACCTAAATAACCGAACTGTTTTCCTAAAATTGTATTGCTATTACCGATACTGAATTTATATCCCTGATTAGCAGGTATAGACTTCCGTTCAGGAGACCAAACATTAGAGAAAGCACGACCAAATTCTTGGATTTCTTCATGTGTGAATCCTGTTGTGGTAAAACGTCCCTGTTCCCGTATAGGTATTTCCTCAGCTTTTTCTTCAATGATATCTGGAAGCTGTCGAGATCCATCATCAAAACCCAGAAAGTCAAGGTTTCCACCAGGATATGTTAATCCATCAGTTCCGGTTGCCTGAGTATTAAAACCTGTTGATAAAGACAGAGACATGGTCAATGCTTCAGGAAAATCTTTTGTAAATACCTGCACAGATCCTCCCGCAAAACCACCTGGTTGGTCGGGGGAAAATGTCTTCACGGTTTGGAGGCTTGCAAGCAAACTTGCAGGAAATATATCCATCGGAACCACTCTGCGATTCGGTTCAGGACTCGGAATCTCAACATTGTTGAGAAGCGTATTGCTATAACGTTCACCTAACCCACGAACAAATACATATTTACCACCTACAATACTGACACCTGTTACCCGTCTTATCGCCTGTGCAGCTGAGGAGTCAGGTAAACGACTGATCTCCTCAGTACTGATGCTGTCCTCAATTCGAGAACTCCGCATCCGTTTTTCAAGCAGACCACGTTCACCAGATTGACTCAATCGCACCTTCAGATTTATCGCATCTAACTTGACTACTTGTGGTTCCAGTGTTACCTCTAATGGTATTGATAAACCATCAGTGTTGACTTCAATATCAGATAGTACAGTGGTGTTGTAGAAAGGCACTGATACCTGCAGGGAATAAATACCGGCAGGCAAATCTAAGGAAAAAACACCTGATTCATCAGTCTTTACTGTTATATTTGTATCAACAACTTTTATTGTTACTTCGGCAAGCGGTGTATTCGTATCAATGTCTAAAACGACACCTGTAAATTTTATAAGTTGTTGTGTTTCCTGTGCAGCGACACTAACCGTAAAGATCGATGCAAAACTAAACATGGTAAACAACAACCCTATGTAAAGACTTTTCATGTATCCTCTCTTATAAGTTCTTTCTTTAGACAATTCCAATTCTTCTCAAAGCAACTTCCATTGGTTATAAAATTTTAACCTTAGAATGCAACAAAATTGTGATATTTTGTTGGCAAATACAAGAAAATTCAATTTCCTTGTATTTATTCCAATAATTTGCAATAATCCTATATCCTGCAACACTAAACCTATACAGAAAGAAATAATGTTTATCAAAAGCGCATTTCATAAACACTTATATATAGAAACAGAGGATTTATGATTAAGGAATTACTTCGGAAAAGCACTCATATCTCAGGATTAATAATACCGATCATTTACCACTTTATGGATAGAAATGTCATGCTAATCGTTATGGGAGGAATTGCAGGTATTGCTACTGCTGTGGAATTGTTGAAATGGTTATATCCACCATTTAGTGAACTCTTTTTTAGTTTTCTCAAACCACTTCTCCGTAGTCACGAACAAAAGGGTGCGATTACTGGAGCGACTTATTTCATCTTCAGCACTTTGTTGTGTATACTTTTCTTTGATAAACATCTTGCGATCGTTTGTATTTTTTTCATGGTTTTGGGGGATACTGCTGCAGCGTTGGTCGGCACTCGGTGGGGACGGATAAAACTTATTGGGAAAAAGAGTTTGGAAGGAAGTGCTGCCTGTTTTGTTGTATGTAGTGCGATTGCACTCTTCTGGCTAAACCCAATTATAGGTCTTACTGAGACATTTGCATTAGGTCTTACTGGAACATTTGTAATTGGTCTTACAGGTGCATTTGTAGCAACCTTAGTTGAACTTCTCCCGCTTCGGATAGATGATAATCTGACAGTGCCTCTCATTTCTGGTACTGTCATGCAGCTTATGATAAATTTTCTCCCTATTTAATTATGATGTTGTCTATATGCGTTCCATGCGAATTCCTTGAAACTACAACTGTTGATTGACAGGTAATTACAATTCACTTGACTTTTAGTTCATTTTCCATTACCTTTTAATAATATGTCAACTGAAATGAAAAAACCACCGAGTCAACCTGCAGAGAGTTTTCGAGCGATCCCCGTAAACACACCAGAGAACTTATCAAACATCCGTATCATTCTCTTTGAACCACGTGAACCCGGTAACATCGGCTCCGTCGCAAGAGTTGTGAAGGGAATGGGATTGTCGCAACTTTACCTTGTAAATCCTGTTCCGTATCAGAATGAAGATGCAGCACATTGTATGGCACACGGTGCAAGAGATGTCCTGAAAAACTGCATCGTTGTAAATGAATTAAAGGACGCGCTTGTTGGAATAAAATACCTCGTCGGAACAACACATCGTCGTCGAGATGCACGACTCCCAACACCAGTTACTGCCCGTGAAGCTGCAAACAAAATCGCCTCCATATCACAAGATACCAATGTCGCAATTCTATTTGGACGTGAAGACTTCGGTTTATCAACCGATCAGTTGAGTCTATGTCAGTTGACTGCAAGTGTGCCAATGGCAACCAAAAATCCATCCCTGAATTTAGCCCAAGCTGTGCAAATATTCGCGTATGAGGTGTTTATAGCAAGTTTAGATGAACTTTCTCCTGTTGAGATTGACTATGCCGATGTAAATGCATTGGAGGATTTTTACGGGAGGATTGTTCGTTTGTTAGATAAGGTTGGAATGACTCCGTACAACCAAGATTGGGAGACGTATCTGAAATCTTTGCGGCGAGTTTTTTCTCGCGCACCACTGGAAGAACGGGACATTGCAACGCTTGACATGATTTTCTCTACAACCTATCGGCATATTGTGCGGTTGGAGAAGCAGTTAGAAGATTCTGCTTGAAAATTTGGGTCTAATGACGTATCATAGTAACGTGAGTTCGGTTTAGTAGACATGCAGGATTTATATCTATTTGCCGAATTTACAATGTCATAACTTTGTAAAGTTTTTGAGTTTTTTGAGTCAATCGGAAATTGAAGGAATTCGGACATGTTCCATAATCCCATATCGCTATTAGGTTTACAGGCTATTTACGACCAATTTAGTCAAGATTGACTCAAAAACTTTACAAGATTTGTCAGGTACTATAACAAAGGTTTTTCCATTGCATATTATGCCGATTCCCAATGTTGCTAATACCGAACTCACGTTATTGTACATAATGTGTAGGTTCAAATAACATAGGTATCAACAAAATGCGTCACATTAAACCCATCGTTTGGCTCATCTTTATTCTATCCGGAGCAAGTGCGCTCATCTATGAAGTAATATGGATGCGGCAACTAACGCTTGTCTTTGGTAGCACCGTCTTTGCAACAAGCACCGTGCTGACTGCATTTATGGCAGGACTTGCGCTTGGAAGTTTCTATTTCGGAAGAATGATTGATGAGAGCAAAATCTCACCGTTAAAACTCTATGCCCTCCTTGAAGTAGGCATCGGAGGATTTTGTGTTATTTGGCCCCTCCTACTTAGTGTCCTCACAGCAATTTATGTCCTGATTTACCGCAATATTACATCTGAATTCTATCTCCTCTCTCTCATTCGATTCGTTCTAACCTTTGGCATTTTGTTAATTCCGTCTACATTGATGGGTGGCACCTTACCAGTATTGACAAGGTTTTTTGTAAAACGGTTAGAACAACTTGGAACCAATATCGGAATATTATATGCGTTGAATACATTCGGAGCAGTCATAGGGACAGTGGCAGCAGGATTTTTCCTAATTCAAGCATTTGGAATCCAGTGGACACTTATCATTGCAATTGCTATTAATTTCGGTGTTGCCTTGGTTGCATGGGTATTAGCACAACAAGCAGAGATGGTAAAGGCTGATGAAGAGGGTGTGCAAACCGATCAGGAGAAAACTGAAGATGACTTACAAGAAATACAACCACTACAAACTGCATCAGATGAAGTTGGCTTGCAGGAACGACACTTGGTATTGTGGGCAATAGGTATATCTGGTTTCTGTGCTTTGGCGTATGAGGTGCTGTGGACACGTATTCTCGTATTCTTCCTTGGAAGCACGACTTATGCGTTTGCAACGATGCTTGCAGCGTTTCTGTTCGGTATTGCACTTGGTAGTATGGTCTTAGCACGATGGGTTGACAGGATTAGACAACCTGTAATTACATTCGGTCTTGTGCAACTCAGTATTGGTCTATTCGCTCTAATCCTAATGCCAGCATTTGAGCAGTTGTATGGGATGACACACGCGCTTCAGTCTACCTTTGGTGCAAGTAGATTCTGGGCATTTTTTTCCTGTTTTCTTGTAATGAGTATTCCTACATTCCTGATGGGCGCGAGTTTTCCATTGGTTACTAAGATATATACCGGTGATGCAAATCAACTCGGTAGAAGTATCGGTAATGTCTATGCTGTCAATACAGTTGGGAGTATCTTAGGAGCATTTTGTGCAGGATTTATCCTAATACCATTATTGAATATTCGTCCGAGTATTGTGTTGACGGTAGCACTGAACACAGGAATAGGTTGTTTGCTTATATTGAATGGATGGCGCATAACTCATGAAGGTGAAATAGAGGCAGCAACAGGAAGCGGTTCAAAGGGGTTGTTACAAGGGATTGGTATTGGAGTACCGATTATTAATGTTGGATTAGCGATTATCATTTTATTCACATTAAGTCAACCGCTTTTCATAAAAAGCACTATTTATAAAACACAACGACCGGGTGATGAAGTTGTTGAATATGTTGAAGAGGTAGATGCAACGGTAACAACATTAAAAGATGATGATGGTGTGTATCGTCTATATGTTGATGCGAATCAAGCAGCGGATGCTTCCCGTTGGGACTCTCCCTCACACCGTGTCATTGCTCATCTACCGTTGTTGTTACATCCGAATCCAAGGCGTGCACTTGTCGTTGGTTTTGGCATGGGTCTTACCTCTCATTCCATTACACAACATGGTGTTCAGGTTGATGCGATTGAATTATCAAAAGGTGTGATTTCTGCTGCGCAGCAACATTTCACCCATATCAATGGTAATGTGTTTGATAATCGTCTATTTAATTATAAGATTAATGATGGACGCAATCATATTTTGATGACACAAACTAAGTATGATATGATTTCAACCGGTATCATCCATCCCCTTGTCAGTGCAGGAAGTTCTAATATATATACAGAAAATTTCTACCGGATGTGTAAGCGGATACTGAATAAGGATGGTGTAATGTGTCAGTGGGTGCCGCTGCATAGGTTGCCGGAGTCTCACTATAAAATGATTGTCCGCACATTTATTAATGTTTTTCCAGATACAACGTTATGGTATAAATATACACCCGATTTTGTCATACTTATAGGCACACAGGAACCACTTTCTATCAATTTCAAAGACTTTATGGCACGTTGTCGGATACCGAGTATTCGGGAAGGACTCGCTGCAGATGATCTTGATGGTATGTCACTACTTGACTCATTTATGATGGGACCAGAGGCAGTCCGTGAGTACGCTGGTGCTGGTCCAATCCATGCAGATGACCGACCAAGATTGGAGTTCTTTAAAGGTGAAGATTTAGCAAGTTCTACCGCAGACAATATTGTAGGTATGAAAAAATATCGCCAACGTGTTAGACCACCTTTTTTAAAAAACTACGGTGACACGTTTGAAGAAAGAAAGGCAGTACAGGAAAAGATTGATACCTACTTTAGAGCAACACAAAAGTTAATTGATGGACAGATAGCTTACGCAATTGCTCAATCCGAACTTGCAATGAGGAAGCCAAGTGACTTTCAAACCCAGCTTGAGAAAGCAAGTACTGCATTAAATGAGGCTATTAGAATAAATCCAGAAGACGAAACGATTCGCTATAATTATGGAGTTGTCAGTGGGATAATTCGTGAAGACGATCAAGAACAACTACGTCGTATAGAACAGCAGGTTAAAGAAACTATGCGACAAAACCCTGAAGATAATCAGGGATACTTGCAGTTGGCAATAGTGTACGAAGGGATGGCAAGAGAGTATGAGAGAAAGGGTGAAAATGTAAAAGCAAAGAGGGAACTTGGGAAGGCTTCTACAGAACTTGAAGAGTTACTACGTCGAGATCCAAGCAGGTTAGATGTTTATGTAATTCTTGGTCCCATATATGAACGCCAAAACCTATACAGAGAAGCCCTTAGGACTTATGCACGACTTGAACAGCGAGACTCTGATTTACCTGCACCAATTTTCGCAGCAATGGCAGAACTTCACTGGACGTTAGAAAATGTTGATGAAGCAAAAAGATATGCACAAAAAGGGTTAAACACAGATAGTAATTCATGGCGGTCACACCATATCCTTGGCAGGGTATACCATGCTATGAATCTACCGAATAAACTCAACGAACACTATACAAACGCATTGAGAATTATTGACGAAGCTATACCCCATTCTACAGACCCAAGTAATCTATTGAGCTACAAAGAAGAGATACAAAATGAACTTGAACAGTTAAAACAATAGGAGGAAACTACAAACCAATTATGTCCCAAGTACCTTCTTTAAAACGGACACACTATTGTGGTGACCTGCGTTTAAGCGATGCTGGCACCACTGCACAACTCAACGGTTGGGTCAGACGCCGTCGTGATCATGGCGGGGTGATTTTCGTTGATTTGCGTGACAGAACAGGAATAACTCAAGTCGTTTTTGACCCGCAAATTGACGAGAAGGCACATGCACTTGCTGATGCTGTAAGAAGTGAGTTTGTTCTGAACGTCAGTGGTATAGTCCGTGAACGCGCACCAGGTGAACTTCTATTCGAGGCAGATGCAGAATTTCAATCTGAGCTTATTGAGAACCCGTCGTTGTCATCTGAATTTCGTTCACTCTTTTCAGATTTAGATGCAAAATATACACTGTCCAATGAATTAACAGTTAGTGTTCGCGAAAATGATAAACGATGGCTTCTCACTGATGTGGAAAATAATCGAACCTATGACATCGCTTATGAAACAGACAGACTTACTGTCTATCAAGGCACTGTGAATCCTGAACTTGATACAGGTGAGATTGAAATAGCAGTTAATTCCTTGAAAATACTCAACACTGCTAAAACACCGCCGTTTCCTGTAGAAGACGATATTGAGGTCGCTGAAGATATCCGTATGCGTTATAGGTTCGTTGATCTGCGTAGACCTGAGATGCAGAAAACGCTTGAGATGCGGCATAAAGCTGCACTTGCGGCGCGCAACTATATGAATGAACATGGCTTCCTTGAAATTGAGACTCCAATCTTGATGAATAGTACTCCTGAAGGTGCTCGTGATGTTCTCGTGCCGAGTCGTCTAAATCCGGGTAAATTTTATGCATTACCACAATCTCCTCAACAGTTTAAACAAATTCTGATGATGGGTGGTGTTGACCGCTATTTTCAGATTGCACGTTGTTTTCGTGATGAAGATACCCGCGCTGACAGGCAACTTGAATTCACACAACTTGATATCGAGATGTCCTTCGCAGGTGTTGACGATGTTTTGGAAGTAACAGAAGGTCTTATGAAGCGGATATTTGAGGAAGCAGGTAATATTCCGGTTCAAACGCCATTTCTGCGGTTACCCTATCACGAGTCAATGGCACGGTTTGGCAATGATAAACCGGACACTCGATTTGGTATGGAATTGACTGACCTTTCTGATGTAATGGCAGATTGTGATTTTCAGGTCTTCACACGTGCACTTTCTTCCGGTGGACAGGTAAAAGGCATCGCTGTTCCAACTGGAGCAGATTTCTCAAGGAAAGATATAGATGATTTGACAGCATTTGTTGCTACTTACCGCGCGAAGGGTTTAGCATGGGTTAAGGTTACATCAGAGGGTTTCTCATCTGGCATTGTCAAGTTCTTCAAACCAGAACAACTTGAAACAGCACAAGAGAGGATGGATGCAAAACCGGGTGACATCATGTTCTTTGTCGCTGATCGTCCGAAGGTTGTCGCAGATGCACTTGGAAATCTGCGGTTACACCTTGGTCGTAAACTGAATATGATTGATGTTACTCAATACAACTTCTTGTGGATTGTGGATTATCCGTTGTTTGAGTGGAACGAGGAAGAGAATCGATACGAACCATTCCATCATCTATTTACTGGTGCGACCGAAGAGACCTTACCACTATTAGATTCTGACCCCGGAAAGGTACAGAGTCAACATTACGATCTTGTATGCAACGGTTCTGAAATTTGTAGTGGAAGCGTCAGAATACATCAATGGGATATTCAGCAGAAAATATTTGATATTCTGAACATAAAACCGGAAGATGTTAAAAACAGGTTTGGATACTTCATAGATGCCCTGGAATATGGCACGCCTCCACATGCTGGTATTGCACCAGGACTTGACCGTATGGTGATGTTAATGCGAAATGAGGAAAACATTCGCGAAGTAATTGCATTTCCAAAATCTCAACAAGGCATGTGTCTACTGACCCATGCACCATCAAATGTGTCTGAGGAACAATTGGACGAGTTGTCTATTCGTGTTGATGTTGATGTTTAGCGAGGTGTTGATGGGTTATTCACTTCATTATCATCCAACAATATCATAACGGAAGAAATGATTATATATTAAAGGAAACAAACTATGAGTGAAAACGGAAATGCAAAGGGTAATCTTGGACTACTCATTGGTATAGTGATCGCTATTATTGTCGGTGCACTTGTCGGTGGTTTCGCTCCAGGTTTTGCTAAACATACCGAAATATTAGGTGACATCTTCTTGACCTTGCTTAGGATGATTGTAGTTCCACTTGTGATCTTCTCAATGGTGGTAGGGATTACTAACTTGGGCGATATCCGTAACCTCGGTTCCATTGGTGGTCGCACCGTACTTTATTATATGGCAACGACTGCCATCTCGGTCATCATTGGAATGATTCTCGTCAACATCATTACACCTGGAAAAGGAATTGAGTTAAACAAAGATGGGGACAAATATCCTGAAGATTCATATACATTGAGTGGTGAGAATAGCCTAATTGCAACTTTACCAGATGGACTAATAAGAGATAATTATTCAGACAAATTTGTTATCACTCTTGTTGATCAGAATTTAGTCGGAGAAATTAAATCCATTAGAGGTAATGATGTGACAGTAGATAAATGGGAAGATTTGTCTGGTAATATAGACTACATCATAACAGAGAACGGTAAAACTTTGATGATTGCTGACAACAAGTTTACCGAACTAACACCTCAACAATCCGGTACTGGTATTGAAATTGCTCTGCCGAAAGTTTCAACGGTAAAAGAAAAAGAACATCGCACGATGGGGCAGACTCTTTTAGAAGTGTTCTTGGGTAACGAAGAAACTGATAAACAAGGTATGATTCCATCAAATATCTATAAAGCAATGGCGAATATGGATATCCTACCACTTATCTTCTTCTCACTCTGCTTGGGTGCTGCTTTGTCTGTTATTGGGGATGTTGGCAAACCTGCTATCGCTATCTTTAACGCCTTTAATGAAGCCGTGATGCAAATTGTTCACTGGATAATGTTCATTGCACCTGTAGGAATATTTGGGTTAATTGCAGGTAGAATAGGACAAGCAGATGGATTCGCTGGATTCTTGCCAGAATTAGCAGCAGTTGGTAAATATAGTGGGACAGTAATAGTAGCACTTGGCTTTCATGGTTTCGTAGTGCTACCGGCATTGCTAATCATTTTGGGAAAACGAAACCCACTTCAATATGCAAAAGGGATGGGGACAGCCTTGCTGAATGCTTTCTCTACTGCAAGTTCAAGTGCCACCTTACCACTAACAATGCAAGGTGTTGAAGAACAAAACGGTATCTCAAACCGGACTGCCAGTTTTGTATTGCCATTAGGTGCTACCATTAATATGGATGGCACTGCGCTATATGAGGCAGTCGCTGTAATGTTTATTGCACAAGTGTATGGGATTACGCTGGGACCAGCGGAACAACTAATTATTGTATTAACTGCTACACTTGCAGCAATAGGTGCTGCAGGGATACCTGAAGCAGGTCTCATTACGATGGTTATCGTCCTAAAGGCAGTTGATCTGCCGATTGAAGGGGTTGCATTGATACTCTCAATTGATTGGCTTCTTGATAGATTCCGCACAACTGTCAATGTTTGGGGTGATAGCGTTGGCGCTGGTATCATTGAAACTTTTGAAACCCGTGATTCAACTGAAGTCGCTGCGACTTAGTTAATCATATTAAATTCACCTTAATATTAACAAATTGTAACCACATCGTTTTCCTTGTAGTTGTGTTTTAATATTTTTATCACAAAATACATCTACAAGGAAAATTTCATCGTTACATATACAAATGAATACCAAAGACGAAACAACTCAGCGAAATCAAGGACTTTCTGGGGAATCTACACTTGCCATTATCAGTGTGGCGCTGTCGGCATTCTGGATCGCATTTGCTTACTACCATGGCAGTAACACCGATGCAGAAGGCAATCGGATTCTCTTGCTGCACCCACTCGTTCCCATCGCGCTCATTGCACTGCTTATCCGTATTTATCGATGGGTTGGCATAAAATTTGTCGTGCATCTTGAAATCATCATGATTGGTCTCTGGCTATTTATCAGGATGCTTGGTGTATTCATGCCGTTTATCCTCGGTTTCGGATTTGCATATCTTTTCAGATTTCTGTGGCGCGCGCTCCCATTTAAGAAGTATTATCAACGTGCAATTGCAACTGTACTGATAGTTATTATTTGCAGCAGTGCATTAATTTTTACTGGCATAGGTGTTGGTAATCAATTGAACCAAATGACAAAAGGGTTGCAAAAGTATTTTAACGAATCTTTGCTACCATTAGTAGTCGGTGAAGAATTTGTTGATTTAGTTTATGATGAAATAAGTGGGGAACAGATACTCTATCTTGCCACAGATCACGGAATTTATTTGTATTATTATAACAAAGTCAAGGATAAAAAAACAGGTAGTGTAACATCTGAACTTAAAAGAAAGGGGATAACGAACGGGGAAATAGTGGGTAGGGATATTAGTGCTATCTCTGTTAATGAGGACTATATTTATGCGGGTACTGAATCTGGAGTTTATAGATGTAGCAAAAATATAGTACAGGTAGTGACCGAAGAGAATGGAGATACAAAAATAATACTATCCAATGACCATGAATGGTCCAAAATAGATACAAATATATTTGATACACGACCCATTCAGGCTATCAACACACCTTCTTGGAATTCAGATTTAATTTATGTAGGAACAAATAAAGGTTTATATTTTAGTGAAGATTCAGGAGATGAATGGGAACATGATAAGTCCGCTCCCTTCCATAGTCAGCTTATTATTCATATCACATCTATAGAGAAATTTGCGGTAAAGCGCGAAGACATACCGAAGTCTATACCGCGTAAAAATACACCTATATACGTTGCAAGTATTGGTAATACTACAACACCTCCACCTAAACAAAATATAGATATTAACACAGATGATTCCGAAGATGCATCTGAAACACAAAATACTAATTCCAATAAACCCGTACCACCTGGCAATAATACAACTGTGCATAAACGTTCTAATCCTGCTAATGAGTGGGTAATAATTACTCCTGAATCTGAGGACGTGCAAACAATAAATGTTCTTGCAGCAATTGAGAATGATAATAGAAATGAAGAACTGTTCGCGGGAACGGTGAATGGGTTGTATATAATGTACCGTACTCATAAATGGGAACCCCATCCTTATTCTAATCGTCTACCACAATCAGTCACTATATTGACTGCATCACCAACTGGAGTATATGCGGGTGACGATGCAGTTATCCACTATTTTGCTAATGAGGCAGATTCTTGGATTAACTTTACCGTGAAACGAAATGGTATTTTAGCATACAGAGATTCGGAAATTGTCAGTCAGTTTCAGGAATATCTTACTGAGAAAATACCGGGGTGGACAGCAAGTGGTGGTGCATTTGTTAGGTGGTTATCTGGATTAGCTGGATCCATTGCTTTTCAGTTCGGTGGTTTCCTCGCGACACTTTCACTTGCATTCATTGTATTTGTCTATGCAAGTCAAGGATTTGACAGATATACGCGCGGTTTCATTAATTTAGTTCCAGAAAAACACCGGGAAACTGCGATGGCATATCTACGGGAAATTGATAGGAATATGCATCAATTTTTAAAGGGGCAATTCATTGTTATCGTAATTATTACTATTGTCTCTTGTATCATATACCATATTATAGGAGTACCATTCGCGCTTCTGGTTGGTATATTAGCAGGACTCTGTAATGCTATACCAACTTTCGGACCCTTCATCGGTGGTGGATTCGCTTACATTGCAATGTTAATGGGTCTCGCAGCAGGTGAATTCACGGGTACATTCGATTTTCCGCTCCGTTGTATTTTTGTGCTTGGAGCGATCCTCGGTATTCAGGCTATTGACAATTCGCTGATTTCACCGAAGGTAATGAGTAATGCGGTTGATGTTGATCCGTTGCTTATTATGTTCGCTGTTATAGTTGGTGCTTCAATCCTCGGATTTTGGGGTGTGTTGCTTGCAATTCCGATTATTGTTGTAATAAAATCTATCATTACAGTTTCACAGTCTGCTTCCGAGAACGCGGACCCAACACCTGTCCAGGAGCAACCTTAATGTCAAAACAACTACCTATTGTCGCAATTGTCGGTAGACCCAATGTAGGAAAATCATCTTTATTCAATCGCATTGCAGCAGGTGCACAACCGAGTTCGGAACATCCTAAACAGATTGCTGTTGTCAACGATACTCCAGGTGTAACGCGAGACCGAAACTATGCAAGTGTTAAGTGGGTGGATACACCGTTTACAATTGTGGATACTGGTGGAATGGATGTTGACCCCGATGATCCGCTTATTGATAACGTCCAACTGCAAGTTGACCAAGCATTGGAAGAGACATCACTAATTCTATTTGTCGTAGATGTCCGCACAGGTGTGATGCCACACGACTTGATTGTAGCAGACAAACTCCGTTCATCTGGCAAACGAATCCTACTTGTTGCTAATAAGGCTGATAGCGTCAGTCTTGAGATGGATACAGCAGAATTTTATTCACTTGGTTTGGAGGAACCTGTTTTAACATCGTGTGTTCAGAACACAGGTATAAGTCAACTCCTTGACCAAGTAATTGAATTTCTCCCCGAGGCAAAGGATACAGATGAGGATACTGCCTCACCAATCAAAATAGCAATTGTCGGTCGACCTAACGTTGGGAAATCATCACTATTGAATTCCCTTCTCGGTGAAGAACGTATGATTGTAGACAATCGTCCCGGTACCACACGGGATGCTGTCAATATCCGATTTGAGTATCAAAATATACCATTTGAACTTGTTGACACTGCAGGAATGCGTCGGAAATCCTCTATTAAGGACGAATTAGAAACTGCAACTGTCCGGAGTGCCATCAATAGCATTCGACAAAGCGACATCGCAGCATTAGTTTTGGATGTTACGCAAGAAGTAGCACAACAAGATAAAACTATAGCGAGTTTCATTGCACGCAACGGTAAGGCATCAGTGCTGGTTCTAAATAAGTGGGATCTCGTTGAAAAGGATAACACAACACACGGAGAATTTATGGGACAGATAACAGCACAAGTTCCACAACTTGACTATGTGCCGAAAATCTTTGTCTCAGCATTAACAGGTCAACGGGTTTCAAGAATACTTGATGTATCCCTTGAGGTATACCGAGAATATTGCACCCGTATTCCAACTCCGGCACTCAATGAACTGCTACTGGAATTGCGCACCTCACATCTACCCCCTCGTGTCCGAGGCACCCGTCCCGCTCTGAAATATATCACGCAGGTAGAGACACAACCACCGACTTTTCTGATTTTTGGTCGAAATACACATAGAATACGACCATCTTATACTGCATATTTAGTTAACAATCTTCGGAGTGAATTCGGATTTAACGGAACTCCAATTCGCATATTTTATCGAAGAAATTAAAAGTAAGTTGTTTACATATCATAGCGTAAGATCCCTGTACCTGGTAATTGCCATTTTAATCCAAAATTAAACCTATGAGGAATTCCATGGCAGCCCCAAAAATATTTATCACACGACCAATTCCCGAAGCTATTCTCGTTAAGATCCAAGCTGAATGTGATGTTGACATGTGGCATACGAGTGCTCTTCTGCCACCAATCGCTGAAAAAATACCGCCACTTGACGGTTTGATGACTTACGGACATGAACTTGTCACCGATGAAATGTTTGACACCTCACCCAATCTTAAAGTTGTATCAGTTGTCGGCGTTGGGTATGACCATGTTGATGAAGATGCAGCCAGAAAACGTGGTATCGCACTCGGACATACCCCAGGTGTACTTAGTGATACCACTGCTGATATGACATGGGCATTACTACTTGCTACTGCCCGGAATGTTGTTCCTGCACATAACCATGTTCAGGTTGAAAAGCAGTGGAAATATTACGATCCAAACATCCTTTGGGGTTATGATATCCATCACGCAACGATCGGGATAGTCGGTATGGGACGAATAGGCTATGCAGTCGCAAAACGTGCTTTGGGATTTGACATGAAGGTACTTTATTATAAACGCAACCGAAGACCTGATTGGGAAAAGGAACTCGGTATTGAATATGCTGATTTAGAACACATCCTCAAGGTTTCCGATTTTGTGACGCTGCATGTCCCTTTGACAGATGAGACAACGCAAATGATTGGTAAAGCGGAGTTTGAGTTGATGAAACCCACTGCAATCCTTGTTAACATCGCGAGGGGTCCTGTTGTGGATCACGATGCACTGTATGTTGCACTCAAGGAAGGACAAATTGCGGGAGCTGCGCTTGACGTAACCGAACCGGAACCGATCAACACCGATCATCCACTCCTCGATTTGGATAATCTGCTCATTGCTCCACATCTCGGCAGTGCGACAATTCAAACACGTATGAAAATGGCTACAATGGCGATGGAGAATTTGTTTGCAGGGTTGAAGGGTGAACGGTTACCTTACGGTGTTGTACAACCACCTCAATAAAACAACTTCCTTGCTTAGGATTGAAGGAGGAGATTTCGCATGCCAAGACTGAAAGGTGAAGGTATCACCAAGATATCGGTCAAAGGATTTAAGTCAATAGCAGAGGAATGTTCTATTGATATCCGTCCATTGACAATTCTTGCAGGTGCAAACAGTTCTGGTAAATCCAGCATTATGCAACCACTTCTGATGCTAAAGCAGACATTGGAAGCACCATATGATCCAGGTCCTCTTTTGATTGATGGTCCAAACGTACACTTTACACATGCAGAACAATTTTTATCCAAACATATATCTGGTGAAAAATCGAATAGTTTTCAAATTAAAGTTGAAACTTGTGATGTTTTTGAATCTCATTCTGTACTTGCTACATATACTAAGAAACAGCATGGCATAGAAATATCTGAAATGAAAATGGATTTTTTTAGATCCGATGAATCCCCACGAAATTTGGTTTTATACCCGGGCATGTCTTCTGAAGAAATCAAATCCCAAGAGGATCAATATTATAAATTACACATGGACCATGTTGTAAAACGTTCACGGTGTTTTTTAGATTTTGTTAACGATGAAGGTGAAGGCAACTTATGGATTACAAATGACATAGAGCATCATATAATAGCTTTCATACACTTACAAGGAATCCGCAATAATCTTGTACGAACATTCAATTTAGCAGGTACAGGTATGCTAATAAGTTCAGGTAGATGTTACACAGGCACATTTGAGAACTATGTTGCGAGTGTAATTCAGGAATGGCAAAAGACACAAGATATACGACTGAATAAAGTTGAAAATGCACTATATTTACTGGGACTAACAGGACAGGTGCAAACTACAAATATTAACGATGCACATCTTGAAATTCAAGTTGGTCGAATTACGACTAATAATAGTAACAACCAAGAAATGGTCAACATTGCCGATGTAGGATTAGGAGTATCACAAGTTTTACCCGTAGTAGTAGCATTGATTGCTGCAGAACCGGGACAGTTAGTATATATTGAGCAGCCTGAACTACACCTACACCCCAACGCACAGGTTGCTTTGGCACAAGTGTTAGCAGATGCATCATTACGAGGTGTACGCGTCGTTGCAGAGACACACAGTTCACTATTACTATTGGGGATTCAAACGCTTGTAGCAGAAGGAAAACTCCCACCGGAATTAGTCAAACTGCACTGGTTTTCACGGAACGAAGATGGTATTACTCAAGTTGATAGTGTGGACTTAGACGAAGACGGTACTTACGGTGAGTGGTCTATTGATTTTGATGATGTGGATCTCAGAACGGAGAGTCGTTATCTTGATGCCATAGACAATCTTAGATTTGGGCAATCGGAGGTAGAGTGAGTAATACCGATACAAAACAATTGGCTATAGACGCGGATGTTGCCCAAGCCGCCGGCAGCGAAACAGCAACACACCCGCGTGCTGTAAATTGTCGTGATTTCCTAATAGTGGTTAGATCCGAGAATCATAAACTTGTAATGACCCATAAAATTAGTGATGAATGGAGACAACATCAATCCCGTTTTGCCAGAAGGTGGCGGTTGTCAATGGATGCACGTAAAAAGGTAGACCGTATTATTCTGCCAGATAATTTAGAACTCAAAGATAAGATTACAAACACAACAGATAATGAAAATGATATTGATGCAATGCTAAAAGATTTTCATCTAATTGAAGCGGCACTCGAAACTGACAAGACAATCATTTCACTTGATGAAACCGTTCGTACACTTTACGCGCAAGTTTCACAACAAGTTGGCGAAATCCGAGACATCATCTGGGTAAATCCAGAACGAATAGCGGAAGAACAACCTATTCCTTGGTTAAAGACCGGTGCACCTTCAGAATCACATCGTCAACTCTTTACATATCTATCTCAATAAATGTCTATCCTCGCCAAGACGTATCAATGCTGGTATATCCTTGTGTATATTTATGCAGATGTGGTGGTAAATCTGCTAAGAACTGCTTGCCAATTTCTGGTATCTCCCACGGAATATCTATGTGATGATCCCGTTTACGAAAACCAATAGCACATGACAACCTAACTTTGTCAATCTGGTTAGGAAATGCACCGTGATATGTCCGGTGTGCAAACACAATCATATCACCCGGATTCGTGAAGAGTGGTACGACACCCGGAACATCAAAGTCTGCATAAGCCTTCTCTTCACCACCCATTTTGTAAAATGAACGTTTATCGGCAGTCAGGTTAAAACCCTCCGGTCCCTTCCAATTCTCTACATGTGAGTCCTCAATCACACACAACCCCCCGTGTTCTGGACGCGAACCAGTAATGTAAAACCATTTGCCTGATGGCCACATACCTCGGTTCAGCACATCACCAGAGTTTCTTGGTGCATCCGTTGAAAACCCACACCAATCCGTATGCCACGCAACAGGATGAGATCCTGGCATCCGAATGATTGCAGCAGATCGGTGAACTGTCAATTCATCCGCTCCAATAAGGTATCTGTGGACTCTCATAAATGGTTCGTATTCTAAGAGTTGCCACGCACCTACACCAGATTCTATCCAAGCATGTCGGGTACGACTCTGTCCTCGCTCCAATTCTCTGTTTGGATCTGTACCATCAAATACGGCTTGTTTCAGGCTGTCAACTAATTCGTCAGGTAAAACGTCTTTGATGATTGCAAAACCGTGTGCTTCCAAACATTCTGACATCTGAGAAAGTTGATCTATTTCAAACTCGTAGGTATATCCGAGTTCAGGCTTTTGTATCTTTAAATAGTGTTCCATAGTGAAGATCCTAAAGTGGTTTGTGGAATTCTATTATACGTTCACCAACATGTCAACGTTAATTACATGTAGTTCTTAAGGGTTATATTCTTGCACAAAATGGCAACATCTGTTAAAATACGAAAATATATAATTGTATTACCCAAGATACTGCTAATTCAACTGATTATCAAAAGAAGTGATTTGACAATTATAAAACAGACACTTTCAACTGTACATAACCCATATTCGGAGGAAAATAATGGCTGAAACCGTATTTGTGGGAGATCACGAAGTTACATTTCCAGGACCACACCTCGGTGTACTACGGGATTGCAACGACGTGCTCGATTCAGCAGAAGGTTTACATCAACAGATAGCAGAGGATGGTTATCTTCTTGCACGTGGCTTAATTGACAAGGACAAAGTAATGGCTGCACGACGTGCTATCCTTGAATACGCCGAAGGTAATGGAAAAGATGAGGTATTTAAACCCGGAACTGATATGATGGATGCCATTGCAGGAACAGGTAGTCCTGGACGTACGATGGGCGCGCCAGATGTTACACATCATCACGATGTGTTATCAGTTCTGGAAGGGGATGAACTCTTTGCCTTCTTTCGTAACTTCTTTGGTGGTGAGACGCGCACGTTTGATTACAAATGGCTTCGATTTGTGCGTCCTGACGGATGGTCGGGTCCTCATTTTGATTTCGTCTATATGGGTAGAGGTTCAAAGCAGTTGCATACCTGCTGGATCCCATTCGGTGATGTTCCTGCTACGATGGGAACACTGACAGTGCTTGTCGGTTCACACAAATTGGATAGTTTCGCACCTGTCCGCAATACTTATGGCAGAACTGATGTAGATAAGGATGGCACACCCGGTCATTTCGGTCGTGATCCTATGGAGATTAGTGAAAAATACGGTGGAGAATGGCAGACAGCAGACTTTGAAATGGGTGATATTATCGTCTTTACCATGCACACAATGCACACCTCAACCAAGAATCTGTCTGATCGGTGGCGTATCAGTTGCGACATCCGATTTCAACCTGCAGAACACCCGATCGATGAGCGATGGGTAGGCAAGAATCCTATATCTCATACAGGTGGTCAAAAGATTTCGTTTGAGGAAGCAAAGAAACAGTGGGGATTGGAATAAAGAGGAAGGATATTGAATACGAAAGGCGCGGTTACATACCACGCCTTTATGTCAGTTATTTAAATAATGCCCTGCGAATTTGGCGTAATGCTTGTCGAATTCGATCCTCATTTTCTACAAGTGCGATTCTGATATAACCTTCACCGATGTGTCCAAAACCAGCACCCGGTGAGACACATACCTCGGCTTCATTCAGGAGTTTCATTGAAAATTCCATAGAGTTAAGGTGTTTCCACGCTTCAGGTATCGGTGCCCAAACGAACATTGATGCTTGAGGTTTCGTCACTTTCCAACCGATTCGGTTTAATCCTTCAACTAACACATCACGTCGTCTCCGATATACATCTGCGTTTTCCATGACAACATCTTCTGGAGTGCGTAATGCCATAATTGCTGCAACCTGAATAGGTGCGAATATCCCGTAATCATAATAACCTTTAATTCTGGCAAGTGCCTCAATAATGTCGCGATTACCCGCAGCGAAACCGCATCTCCATCCTGCCATGTTATACGATTTTGAAAGAGAAATGAATTCCACACCAACATCTTTAGCCCCTTTTGCTTGTAAAAAACTTGGTGCTTTATATCCATCAAAAACAATGTCTGCATACGCTAAATCGTGTATCACCACCATATCCTGCTGTTTGGCAAAATGTACAACTTCCTCAAAGAAATCCAACTCTACCACTGCACCTGTTGGATTGTGTGGAAAACTCAATATCAACACCTTAGGTCTTGGCCATATATCCCTTGTAATCTCAGCAAGTGAGGGAACAAAATCGTTTTCCTCACTCAACGGGATGCTAACCACACTTCCACCAGCGAGAACAACGCTGTACATATGTATAGGGAACGTGGGGTTAGGCACCATCGCCAAGTCACCTTCATCAATCAAAGCTAAAGCAAGGTGTCCAAGTCCTTCTTTAGTTCCAATGACTGAAATAGCCTCCTCATTCGGATCAATGTCTACACCGTAACGTCGTTCATAGTGCCAACTGACTTCTCTGCGAAAATTGTAAATCCCACGCGAAGCGGAATAACGGTGGTTTCGGAGTTCCTGTGCCGCTTCTGTCAGTTTATCAACAATGGGTTGTGGTGTCGGTTGATTTGGGTTCCCCATTCCCAAATCAATAATATCTATTCCCTGTTGCCGCCGTTCATGTGTCAACTGCTTAAGTTTGCCGAACATGTATGGCGGAAGCCGATTTAAGCGTTTTGAATATATATTCATTTTCAGAATCCTAATACTATTTGTTATGTTTTTTTAGATTTGTTATCCTATGATTTATCTACCGTTCTGCCAATATTCCTGCAGACGGTTTCCCCAATTTGATATAACTCTTTGTGGTCCAGTGTGAACAATCTTTTGTCTATTGAGTCGACTTTCCTGTGCTAATAGTTTTTCTCTACATGTATTGACGACTTGTTGATATTCTGGTTTATATGCAAGATTCACCATTTCCCCTGGATCATTCTGTCTGTCAAACAACTGGGCAAGTCCAAGTTGTTCGATATCTGGTCCGGGTGGCATATAATCCTCTGGTGTTTTTGGTAGATATTCCGTTACGTATTTATATTGGTCAGTTACAATCGCGCGTCCCCAATAATTACTTTCAATGTAAGCAAATTCTCGCCAAGGAACATCTACCCCTTCTGCAATTGGACGAAGACTCAATCCTTGACAACCTTCAGGTGTCTCAACATCCGCAAAGTCGCAAATAGTTGGGAATAGATCTACACCAGAGACGAAATGCGTATCGTCTGTACCTTCTTTCTCTACAGACATCCCTTCACCTAAGCATGATATTATAAACGGTACCTGCACACTCTCTTCATAAAGCGCGAATTTCTGAAACAATTGGTGACTTCCGCATGCCTCACCGTGGTCAACACTAAAGATGATTAACGTATTATCATAAAAGGATGTCTTCCGTAGTATTGACAGCACCCTTCCTATTTCTGCATCAACTTTTTCAATGAATCTGTAATAGTTCCACCTAAAGTATCGCCAGTGCAACTCGTCCCAACTATGAACTGCATTTAAGATGCGCGAATGAATTAGGGCATCTTCAACCCGTCTACAAACCCGATTTAGTACTGTTTCTCTTTCATCATAGTTAAAGTTGTCAGGTAACGGTGGCAATTCATCTTCTGAAAGAATGCCTTGTTCTACTGGGTTTGGAATACTTTTTTCCTCATGATTGTGTAAATACTCACACACATCATGCGGATCAACAAATCCAATTTGCAAGTAGAAAGGTTCATTTCCATCATAATTTGTTAAGAAATCTACTACTGCGTGTGTAGATGCTGAATCGTAATAGGCAGCACCACCAGCACCGATATGGTCGTTTCCATAATAGAGTACTTCAAAACTATTACGTACATCTCTACCCGGTACATGCCATTTACCGCAATGGAAAACTCTGTACCCACCAGCATTAAGTACCTGTCCAATATCAGGAATTTCAGGATGCAGTTGTCCACCGTTGAAAGGGACTCCAGTCTCCGATGTATATAGTCCTGTTGCCCAACTGGATCGTGCAGCTGCACACACAGGATCAGTGCAATACGAATTTTTGAAAGATGTCCCATTTTGGTGGAGTAAGTCAATATTCGGGGTGTTGAGATACGGATTTCCGTAAGCAGAAATAGCGTTCCACGAGTGTTGATCAGTGTTAATAAAGAGAATATTGGGACGGTTGTTCATGAAGTGACCCCAGACATCTCTTTAAGAACATACGTCTCAAAGACTGTTGAAACAATAGTAGTATTTCCGTCTACATCCACCCACCAATACGATGGTAATGCACCAACGCCGTAAAGAAAGTACCCTTTAAGTTGTATAGGGGATTGTATTGAATCGAGAAAGCCAATCTTACAGTTCGGTCTGAGTTGCTCAAGGTCATCAAGTAGAACAATTTCTACGTTATCACCTAACTTCTCAACGTCATCTGCAATTGCGGGAATAACATCAAACAGAGCCCAATTGCATGTTAACGACTGAGTACTGTCCACATTACCAGCAGAAATTTCAGTGCCATTAATGCTAAATCGAATTTCTGAATCTAATGACCGATATCCCTTACATGATAGTTCGGAATATCTATCACTTGAGATGTTTTGCACATCAACATGCCAACCTTTATCAAGTGAACGATAGTTCTCATCACGACAACTAAATTTGTATAGTAATTTCTCACCGTTCGTGTTATTTTGATATCGGACTTGATAGTTCCAAAGATCACTTGTATCCTTCTGCCGTTCAATTTCTACTTCTCCTATACATAATGAATCGGCATGATTGGTTTTCCTACTATATCCGCGCCAGTAATTCGGTAAAATCTGATATACATGCTTTATATAATGGTTAGAACCTACATTAACATCTGAGGAAGAAGTGCTTGCCTCATGTTTATGAAGTAATTCAATCAGATGCTTTGCATAGTCAGGTCTTTGGGAACCATGATTGTAATCAAAAGACCAATGTAACGGAATACTATCGTTCATTATATTTTAAGGTATTGGAAGTATGTTCTGTGGGTAATTTTGTTATATATTTTTTGATCTGCCCATCGAATATAATTTTTAAATTATTCATCCGCCTTGAAAAATGTAACACCATCAGGTATTTTACCAGATGCTGCTTTATGTGCATAGCGGGTTGTTTCTGGTAAACGGTATTTAGGACAACAAGACATCGTAATCATACGTGCGGAATCCAGTGTAATTCTGTGTCCTACAGATACATAGACTACGTTAACATTAGTACGTGTGCGAAGAGCAACCCCTATAATTTCGTCATTATCCAAAATGTGTGTGTAAGAACCTTTATTTTTGTCTGGTTCAATGTATTCTCCACACAAACGGGACTTCGCACATCCAATCGTTGGCTTATCCAAAACCAACCCTAAATGACATGCCAGACCAAACCGTCTTGGGTGCGCAATCCCTTGTCCATCTACTATAACCAAATCTGGTTCAGTTTGTAGGCGCGCGAAAGCCACCAAAAGCGGTGGTATTTCGCGAAAGGATAAATATCCCGGAATATACGGGAAATTGACACGACTTTTAGCAACTACACCATCTACTATTTGTAAATCAGGGTAACTTAGGACTACTACAGATGCAAAAGCAATATCCTTACTAAGTCCTATATCTACACCTGCAATGGTCCTGATTTGCTCAAATCGGTCACTCTGGATTATCTGTTTGTGTAACTCATTTTGAAGTTGTCTTGCTTCATCAGTTGTGACATCCCATGAGTGGAGGTCTTGATACCGCATATTACTACTTAATTCTCTTCAAAATCTGTTACATCCGATTATTACACCAGTTAGTACAATATTTTAAATAACAACAATTACATTGTCAGTTGTCAAACATATATTGTACTACTTTTTTGTTTTCAACGTTTCAAGGTTTGGCTTGGAGATATGTTGAACTCCAGCGAAAAATGCATTGAGGATCAAGTATCCTGCACCAATCCCCATTATGGAGCCTATACCACCCAGCAGAATTACGTTAAACATATGCTTATGTCTCCCGCAAACCTAAATTTGTAATGTACTCTACCAGAATACTCTACATAAAAACTATTCCAAGGTTTGCAATTCATCAGCGGATAGAGTTTATTGTATAATTGTATATTTCTATTGAGATGCACAAAGTATCTATTACTTAATCAAGCAATTCCTTTGTGGTATTAAAACAAATAACTAAGGTTTCTTTACCATTATTATTTGTTTATTCATAACTCAAAGGTTTGTTCCTCTATACACACTTTTCCTAAACATATCTAAATGTAGCAAAAGTGTTGCATTAGAAAACGAAAAATCTATCTTTCTGGTTTCAAAACAATCTGGTTCTTTGTTATATTATAGCAAAATTGATGCCACTTAAAAACTGATGATTGTAATGATTCGTTTATCGGTCTTTGGTATAGGTAAAACGGAAGATACATCAGATGTTTGTTGTTATATATGAGTAAAATCCGTAGGAAATATAATATAAATATGGATAGTTTCCAACTAAACGATTTGGATAGGATTTTGACAGGTGTGTCAAAATTGAAACATGCTTAAATACAATTATTACTACGTGGGTTATTTGGTATGTTAATTAAATGTAAAAAATTTGGTGCAATACAACGTATTTCAAGGTATAATTATACAGACAATTGTATTACAGTGTTGTCCAAAAATAAATTGGAGTAAGAGATGTTCAATCGCCCAGAGGAAACAGATCAACCACACAAAAACCTTTCCATAATTGAAAAATTAAGGCAAAAATATGATCTTACTCCTTCAATAACTCTTATCCTCGGTCTGACAACACTATTTTTTGTTATATTCCTCATATACCCCCTCTTATATGTTTTCAAAGAAGCATTTTGGATTAATAATAGGTTTGACCTTACATTTTTTAAACTGATGGTAACCGATCCCAACAAAAGGGAACTGGTGATCAATAGTTTCAATATTGGTGTAATGGTTACACTATTTACAAGCATTATTAGTCTTCCACTTGCATATTTTCTGACAAGGTTTCGGTATCCGGGTCGTAATCTCTTCCGGTCAGTCATACTAATTCCAATGATAATGCCACCGTTTGTTGGTGCAATTGGAATGCAACAGTTTTTCGGACAATTTGGAAGCATCAACATGTTTCTCGTCAAACTTGGGTTAATGGATATTACAAATACGATTGATTGGTTTGAAGGTGGTTTTTGGGGTGTCGTTCTACTGTCAACATTACACCTATATCCGATAATGTATTTAAACATTGTTGCTGCATTGGCGAATGTTGACCCGAGTTTGGAGGAGGCAGCAGAAAATCTCGGTGCATCTCGATTCCAGATATTCCGGCAAATCACTCTACCTTTAATGATGCCTGGTTATTTTGCTGGTGCGATTCTCGTCTTTATTTGGGCATTTACAGACCTCGGTACACCATTAATCTTTGAATATAATGATGTCATAGCAGTTGAGATATTTAATCTTGTTAACGCAGCTAACCTAAATCCGATGGGTTACGCGCTTGTAGTGCTTGTGATTGTATTGACTGCATTCGCATTCTATGTCTCAAAGAGGTGGACGGGTACAAAGCACTACGAGATGCTTGGACGTGGACATGTAACCACCCGTGAAACGGATGCTAATTTGTTGATGCGGTGTATCATATATCTGTTTATCGGTGGATTGACGTTCATGGCTTTAATGCCACATATCAGTGTGATTTTGGTTTCGTTAACACCAGATGCAAGCCAATGGGGTATGTCTGTTCTACCGCAATCGATCACTTTTAATCATTATACTGATATATTCACACATTCCGTTACTTTTCCGAGTATTCTAAATAGTCTGAAATATAGTATCTTCAGTACGGTGATTGCATTATTAGTGGGTATTTCGATTGCATATCTCCTGACGCGTAAACGCATTCCATTCCAAAATCTATTAGATGCTGTTGCCATGTTGCCGTTAGCATTACCGGGTGTTGCTATTGCATTTGGGTATATGGGGAGTTTTTCAGATACTTCATTACTTATTAAATATCTCCCGGACGAACTAATTGCTGTGATAGACCCAAGAAAAAACCCAACCCTTCTCTTGATTATTGGTTATTCAGTGCGACGGTTACCGTATATGTTACGTTCTATATATGCAGGTTTCCAGCAAACCAGTATTTCCTATGAAGAAGCTTCACAGAATATGGGTGCAACACCACTAAAGACGCTCTATAAAATCACGTTACCATTAGTTTTCGCGAATATTCTTGCTGGTGCAATTCTGGTTTTCTCGTTCTCCATGCTTGAAGTGAGTGAAAGTCTGATTTTAGCACAACAAGATCAGCACTATCCAATTACGAAAGCGATCTACTCACTTTCTCAACGTCTTGGTGAAGGTCCATACATTGCCAGTGCACTCGGTGTTGTTGGTATGTTTATTTTAATTGCGTGTCTACTCGGTGCTGGTCGTGTCCTTGGAGGAAAGTTAGGAGAAATATTTCGGATTTAACACGAGTTCCATACAATAGATAGAGTTTCAAAGATAATAAATTAATCACCTTGTTACAAGTAGAAGTTTGAGAGTTTTCAGAGTCAATGCATTAATTGCTGATACTTAAAAAATGGTGAGAATCACTATATTTACTGGCTTTATGGCCATTTTACTATACAATTCCTAAAGTTGACTCTGAAAATTCCATCGTATAACATAGTAGAAAAGTGTATTTTTTGAACTCACATTAAATGTAGGAGAAAAATAATGGACATCTTGCATAGCATTCATAGTTCACTATTGGATGCGCAAAACACACTGAATCGGTTCATCAATAATCCAGACAATATCAAGACCATAGCAGAAACTGCGACTTTGATACAACATGTTATTGTACAGCAAGGTAGAATATTCACCTGTGGCAATGGTGGGAGTCTCTGTGATGCTGTCCACTTTGCAGAAGAATGCACCGGAAAATTCCGTGACAATCGGGAACCACTGCCAGTCATTGCACTCAGCGATGCAGGACATATAACCTGTACTGCAAACGATTTCGGTTTTGCTGAGGTATTTGCGCGTCCATTGCTGGCACTCGGAAATTCAGGTGATCTTCTGATAGCAATTTCAACAAGTGGAAATTCCGAGAATATTGTTCGTGCTGCAGAGGCAGCAAAATCAAAAGAGATGCAAGTATTCGGATTACTCGGTACAGATGGTGGGAAGCTCATACACTATTGTGATAGTTACTTAATAGCACCTGGTGATACTGCGGATCGCATTCAGGAAATCCATATCAAGATATTACATATTCTGATTGAACATGTAGAACGAATTATGTTTCCTGAAAATTATTGACACAAATACCATCATCTGCTACTATGTACAGGAATGGAGGAATATGAAGACGACACATTAACCTGAAAACAACCAAGGAGTAACACTTTTTGGCATCATCACAGAAAAACCGTACATATTGGCGGAAAAACTTACAATATCTTGCTATCCTTCTTGGGATCTGGTTTACTACATCATGTCTTTTCTCAATTGTTTTTGTTGATCAACTTGACAAAATACAGATAGGTGGAATTGGTCTCGGCTTCTTTTTCGCACAACAAGGATCTATATGGATTTTTGTTGTGCTGATTTTTATCTATGCGTGGTTGATGAACCGTTTAGAGAAAAAATTCAAGGATAACCAAGATAATGCGGAGGATTCTGAATAAACATGAATGTTCAAACTTGGACCTTCGTAATGGTAGGTCTCTCCTTCGCGTTGTATATTGGAGTTGCAATTTGGTCAAAAGCACGTTCCACGGGTGACTTCTATGTTGCTGGCAGTAATGTCCATCCAATTGTAAATGGTATGGCAACCGCTGCGGATTGGATGAGTGCTGCTTCCTTCCTTTCTATGGCTGGTCTTATCTCATTTATGGGACGTGACGGTTCTGTCTATTTGCTTGGTTGGACTGGTGGTTATGTGCTGCTGGCACTGCTATTGGCACCATACCTTAGAAAATTCGGGAAATACACTGTTCCTGACTTTGTAGGTGACCGCTACTATTCGCAGTTAGCACGGATAGTTGCTGTTGTTTGTGCAGTATTTGTGTCTTTTACCTATGTTTCTGGACAGATGCAAGGTGTCGGTATCGTCCTCTCTCGATTCCTGAATGTCAATGTTACTCTTGGTGTAATCATTGGGATAGGGATTGTATTCTTCTATGCTGTACTCGGTGGCATGAAAGGCATTACCTATACACAGGTCGCACAATACTGCGTCCTTATATTTGCCTATATGGTGCCTGCAATTTTCATCTCTATTTTAATCACTGGTAATCCTATTCCGCAGTTAGGATTGGGTGCAACAGACGAATCAGGAGTTTACCTATTAGACCGTCTCAACGGCTTGAACGAAGCACTCGGTTTTGACCGATATACTGATGGACAGAAATCTACAATTGATCTCTTATGCTTTACGGCAGCGTTGATGTTGGGAACAGCTGGACTTCCCCATGTTATCATCAGATTCTACACAGTACGCAAAGCATCAGAAGCACGCGCTTCTGCAGGATGGGCATTACTATTCATCGCACTGCTCTATACGACTGCACCTGCAGTTGCTATTTTCGCAAGGACAAACCTACTTGAGACTGTAACTTATAAACAGGATGGAGAATTACAAGATATAAGATATGATGATGTACCAGAATGGTTTAATAATTGGGAAGATACAGAACTAATTACATTTAATGATCTAAATGAAGATGGCAAAATCCAGTACCGTGGCACAAAATCAGATGAGACAAATGAACTTACTATCAACAGAGACATCATGGTATTGGCGAACCCTGAAATTGCCAAACTCCCGAATTGGATAACAGCGTTAGTTGCTGCAGGTGGATTAGCGGCAGCATTGTCGACTGCTGCAGGCTTACTATTAGTTATTTCAACAGCAGTTGCACACGATCTATTAAAAGGATGTATAGCACCACAACTCACGGAGAAACAGGAATTAGCAGCGGCACGAATTGCTGCGGGTGTAGCAGTCTGTATTGCAGGATATTTCGGTATAAACCCACCAGGATTTGTAGGGGAAGTTGTTGCATTTGCATTCGGTCTTGCTGCAAGTTCGTTCTTTCCAGCAATCGTTATGGGTATTTTCACTAAACGGATGAACAAAGCAGGTGCAGTAGCAGGAATGATTGTTGGTATTACATTTACTGCTGCGTATATCATCTTTTTCAAATTCATCAACTCAGATCTTGACAAACCTGAATTTTGGTTATGGGGTATATCCCCAGAAGGAATAGGAACTCTCGGTATGATATTGAATTTTATTGTCGCTACAATCGTATCCGCATTTACGCCACAACCACCTGCGGACGTACAAGCAATGGTGGAAGATATTCGAGTTCCATAGAATAGGAGGCAATTTGATGAAATCCATAATTTCACTTAAAAATCACTACAAATATACATTAGATTGGATTAACAAGTTTAAAATATACATTATTCCGCTTTTATTTATTACGTGTCAATTATCCGCACACGCAGCAAAGGTTACTGACTTTATACCTAAAGAAAGTATACTATACATCCAAGTAAATGAACTTAACGAAGTCTATAATGAATTAAATATGTCAGATAATTGGAAAAATTCCCGTGATTTACTCTTGGGTGGATCGGATATTGAAGAAATACAGCATGGAATGATGCTGGTTCAAAACATAATTGGCACTGATCTATACGGTGTAATTGATACACTTGGATATCAAATTGGTGTTGCGATGTGGCAGAGAGATGTAGACAACCCACATGGGGGATTTGTGGTACATTCTGGCGGGAATCTGGCTGAGTTACAACGACTAACCAAAATCCTTACAGGTTTAATTGGCATGTCAGAAGGAACACTATCCATTGATGCTGGAGAACATCGGAAGATAAAATACAACAAACTGCAATTACCTGATGTGCTTTTTACTTACGGTTATGTCGGTGATTTTCTCGTGGTTGGTATCGGGGAAAACAGCTTTGAAAAAATGATTGATACATACCGAAAGAAATCCGAATCCATACGCAAAAATGAATCTTATGTTGAAACATCAAAAAAAATAGGGTCTGACCAAATCAACTTCTATCTTGACCTGCGAAGAGTTATTCCATTTATAGAAGAAATAGATGCCGAAGCACGGATACAACTTGAAGCCTTTTCAAAAGTTGGACTTGGACTTAATCTATTGGAAAAAGGTCCTTTTATTCAGCTATATACAAATTTTGATCCAAATATTCCTGAGAGTTATGTTAGTCGCTTCTTACAAGAAGGGAAAGAACTGACGACACTCAAAGAAATGTCTGGCGACGAGGATTTGTTTATCGCAGTTGCACCAGGTATTGTAGAAACAACGTGGGAACTTATACATGACGCACTTCAAAATGATGATTCAGATGATGCCTATGCATTTATTACCTACTTGGAAGGTATTACGAATCTAAATTTTGAGGACGATTTTATTGAAGGCTTAACAGGTGAAATCGCTTTGACTGTGGATGATATCACGATGTTTAATCCCGAGGCTGTTGAAAGTCTGGATATTGATTTTGAGAACACCTTACAGATAGATGCAAACAGCGTCCATACGCAAGGGGGTATAATATTCAATTCTGCGAACCCATCAAAATGGAATAAGGTAGAGAACAGTATGTCAAACCTACAGAACACCTCCGTTTCTACAACAGATTATAAAGGCACAGATGTGTCTGTGTTCGCCTCAAATATTTATTATGCTGAAAAGAATGGATTATCTCTTTTAAGTTTTTCTGAAGACCAGATGTATGCAATGGTAGATGGACTGGAAAACAAAAAGAAAATTTCATATTTAAAACAAGTACCTAAAAAACCATTGGCGTTCTTTAAAATTAATATAATGAAGTGGATCGAATTGGTTGATGATTCATTGATGATTGATAATGAAGAAGAAATAGACGACATAGCACTACTTCTCGCTTGGATTACAGTCAAAGATAATGAGGCTATGTTAGAAATCGCCTTCCCAGATAAAGAGTCACCGATTGAATTGTTTATTAAACTTCTCCCTTATATTACTACTGGAATCTCAGGGTAGATTGGCTAAGAGGAGGAATATATTAATGTTTATTAAACTTAGGACTTTCTACCAAAATGCAGATTGGTTCAGACGCTTGGGTTTTTCTCTGAGTATAATTATGGGAGTATATCTTACCACAGGAGCTTATACATATTTTTCAAAAAATTGGTCAAGTAGGTTAACCTTCATTTCAGGTCTGCTTTTCCTTCTAAGCGGTTTGTTTACATATCATTCACGGTCTATTACTGCGAATGTATTAGGTGCAATCGTTTCTATTATCGCCGCTATCCTAACTTTTGTAGCCATATTTTGATACAAATGATATGGTTTTTATTATTCTTGCAATTTGACAAACTGCTGTTGTAATAAAGTTCAGAATATGCTTAAGTAATCAAATAATTGAATGAAAATAGTAATTCTTATAGGAATATAATAATGATTGAAGTATGTTTTTTTGCTGATGAAGTTTCCAGAGACGATTTTGAGGAAGCTATCAGACTTGGTGTTGAAGCCGGTGCCACAACTGTGGAAGTACGTGGTGGTGTTTGGGGTAAGCACGTAACCGAGATAGACAATGACGATGTAAAACGAGCACAAGATGTTCTCAGTAATTTCAATGTCACCGTTGCAAGTATCGGTTCACCCTTTGGAAAGTGTCCAATAGACAATCCTGAGGAGTATGAACGGCACTTACGACACTTTGACCGTATGGTTGAACTTGCACACGCTTTTGATACACAGATTATACGTGGGTTTGCATTTTGGAATCCAAATCGTAGGCTAAAAGGTTCTTCCAGACCGGATATCAACGATTACCTGGATCAGATAGCTGAAAAACTTGCTCCAGTTGTTCCAATTGCAGAAAGTGCAAATGTTATTCTTGCATTTGAAAACGAAGACGCTACACTTGCTGGTAGCTGCGAAGAAACACGTTCTGTTATTGATGCACTCGGTAATAGTCCAGCACTTGCTTCATGTTGGGATGTCAATAACGGTATACACTGCGGAGAAATACCGTTGCCAGATGGATATTCATTTATAAAGGGACTCGTGCGACATGTGCATGTAAAGCCAAATCGTGAGAAAAATCTGGACCCAATTAGAGATACAGATTTACGCTATGAACAACTGCTGCAAACACTGATAGATGACGGATTTACTGGTGCTGCAAGTATAGAACATTGGGGTAACCCCCAACAAATGTTGGATGGTATCCGCCAACTTCGTGCAGTGGTTGATGGCATGTAACATAGTACAAAAGTAAGGAGTAAATTGATATGCATTTGAAACCTGACGCAGCACATCTGAGTTGGCAAGGAGTTGTGTCTACCGAAAAAACAGATGATTCCATCATGCCGTGGCGTACACCCCGCGAGATGCATGTACTTTTTCCAGAACCGTTGTTAGAACGTTCAGCGATGCCAGCAGGTGTGCGCATTAGCTTTCGCAGTAACACGACACGTATATCGGGCAGTATTGTTGAACAACGCGAATCAGGTATGCTTGACCTATGCTGTGATGGAGAGTTCGTCACATCGTTTGATCTAAGAGGAAAGAACAGTTTTGTTTTTGAAGGGTTATCTGATCAGGAAAAATTAATCGAATTATGGTTACCACAATTCGGTAGGTTTCAACTCCGTCATTTAGACATAGACGATGGTGCATCATTAGATCCTTTCATTGACAAACGACCCAAATGGATAACTTATGGAAGTTCGATCACGCAGTGTCGTTCTGCTGCATCACCGACACAAACTTGGCCAGGCATTGTGGCGCGTAGTAAGAATTTCAACTTAACTTGTCTCGGCTATGGTGGACAGTGTCATCTCGATTCTATGGTAGCACGGATGATTCGCGACCTTCCTGCAGATTATATCTCAATGTGTCTCGGAATTAACATTCAAGGTGCGTCCAGTTTAGGACCGCGTGCTTTTAGACCAGCGATTGTCGGAGCAGTACAGATTATTCGTGAGAAACATACAGATATTCCTATTGTCCTGATGTCTCCGATCTATTGTCCAAACAGAGAAGAAAATCCAAACAACGTTGGTTTTAATCTGCAGAAAATGCGTGAAGAGGTGCAAGCAGCAGCAAATGCACTTCAAACCTACGGTGACGAGAATATCCACTATGTCAGCGGTTTAGACGTATTCGGTCCTGATTTTGTAGACCTACTACCTGACAACTTACATCCGGATGCAGAAGGTTATAGAGTCATGGGCAATAACTTTGTGGAAGAGGTAGCAAATAGATATTTCGGTAATTAATTACAAGTATTAAGGTTAATGAGGTATACCAATGAATACGTACCGCGCTGCAGTTATCGGTTGTAGTCGGATGGGTGCATTTATTGATAACGAAGTTCCTGATTATGAAGCGATAACGTTACCCTATTCTCACGCAGCAGGCTATTTTGCAGAAGAACGTACTAATCTTGTAGCGTGTGCTGATTTGCGACCTGAAATAATGGAGCATTTTGGTGATCAATATAATGTCCCTATAGAGAATCAGTACACTGACTATCGTGAGATGCTTGAGAAAGTACAACCCGATATTGTCAGTGTTGCTACGCAACCCGAACATCGGGCGGAAATTGTCATTTACGCTGCTGAACACGGTGTAAAAGCAATATACGCAGAAAAAGCAATGGCTGCTTCTATGGATGAAGCTGCAGCAATGGTTTCAGCAGTAGAGAAAAACAACGTTGCCTTTAACCTCGGGACCAATCGGCGTTGGCACACAGGTTTTGACAAGATGAAAGAGGTAATTGACAGCGGTGAAATTGGCAGACTGCGAACACTCATTATCTATTCGAATGGCACACTATTCAATACTGCAAGCCATAATCTTGACTTAATCTTAAGGCTGAACAGCGATGAACCTGCAAGTTGGATTACAGGTTACCTCCCCCAAGGTGATTCAATTTTTGATGGGGACGTGTTGAAAGTAGATCCATCGGGAGCAGGGACAATACAATTTGAGAATGGTGTGACAGCACAGGCACTCTTAATATTTAGAATGTTGAAATATAGTTGGTGATTAGAGGACTAAAAATTACCTTCCTAACCCCGTATTCATAAGCAAAGGAGATATGATGAAGAGTACAACATTGATGAAGATTACAATATTTTTATGTGTTTGTGGCTTAATATTAGGGTTTTTATACTTATATTCCAAAAATGGAGAGCCAGATCGGGAGTGGCAATCTTGGTTAAAGGATCAGCACAGACACGGATATGATGTTCTGAGCGTTGAAGCGTCAAAAGCCTGGATAGAAAAACATAAAGACGCAATACATATTCCCGATCAGATTACGTTTGGAGAACTATATCAGGTGCCGGAATCCCTTTTTGTGGCGAAAGACACTACGATAGCGGTTGATCCACAGGGTAAATACCGCGTGCGTGCCAAAGAAATTCTTACGCCAGAGAAGGTATGGCAATCTTGGTTAAGGAGATATAAGGATGTGTTAGAATATAAGGTTCTGAGCGTTGAAGCGTCAGAAGCCTGGATAGAAAAACATAAAGATGAGATACATATTCCTGATAAGATTGAGTTTGGTAACCCGCATAATGTAATGGAATTACATCTGATGACTTACCAGATTAAGATAGCGGTTGATCCGACTGGCAACCGCCGCGTGGCTGCAAGGGAATTTCCTATAATTCCTATAAAGGGAACGGTGGTGGATCCCCTGGATGAAGAGGGTTATTTAGATGAAAAAGAGTCAAAAGAGTGGTTAAGGAACAATGGTTACCAACTTTCGAAAGGTACAGATGGAGATTTCATTCTACAATATCAGGAGCAGCGTCCAGGTATTGACTATAAAAATATAGCACGATTGGGTAGAACAATAGTTGGTTATCCGCTTAAAGATGGTGCTACTTTGACGTATTTAAATGGAAAGATTCGCATTAAGATTAAGTAAAATTAAGGAAATTAAGATGAGTTACAGATATTGGGTATGCTTCTATATCCTGTAGAGAAGCATGCTTTTTCAGGAGAAGGAGGATCACCCCATGAAATCAATTCGCTATTTTACACTCACACTACTCACTTTTACAATGTTAGCATTTGTGCCTAAAAGTTTTGCACAAGACACTCTCCCTGAACAAGACACTCTCCCTGAATATACGGTGCGCGTGATCTATTTTCTACCAAATGACCGAGAACCTGCTCCTGACATTGATAATAAACTGGATACATTGATAAAAGACGTTCAACAGTTCTATGCCGATGAGATGGAACGCCACGGATTTGGCAGAAAAACTTTTCGGCTGGAAACCGATGCACTTGGGCAGACAGTCCGGCACGATATTAAAGGGAAGTTCAGCAATGTGCACTACAAGCCCAATAAACCAGTTAACTATACAGTTAGCGCAGCTGCGCCGGAGATTAATGAACAGTTTGACCTGTCAGAGCATTACGTTAATCTGATTCTGTATGATATGGGTAATGATAAGGGGGGCGGAGTTGGTGGCGAAGCCAATGGAAGAACTGCTTCGGTTACCTTATATAACTTTGACAAAAGACCAGAAGCACTCTATTTTAGAGCGTTTAAAGTTATTGCTCACGAACTCGGACACGCTTTTGGATTGCCGCACGATTTCCGTGACCGTCACTACATAATGTCTTACGGTGCTTCTACGCTCCCAAGTAAATTATCGTTCTGCAACGCAGAATGGTTGGATGTCCATTGTTGCTTTAACACGACCAATAACACCTTTACCGGCTTGCCGATTATTGAGATGCTTGAACCTTCCTTTGTATCATCGCCCAATACGATTCGTCTCCGATTTGAGATAACTCATCCCGTAAAACTCCATCAGGCACAGTTCCTTACGAATTCACCTTCATGGGGACCAGGGGTGAATCCCTTATTGAGTGATTGTAAATCCTTAAATCAAAACATTGAGACGATTGAATTCATTACGACTGCATTAACGATCGGAAGTGAAAATGTCCATCTTAGAGTTATTGATGCTTATGGTAACTATGGTAGTTACGCTTTCCCGATTGATATGACCGTTTTACTACCGGACTCTGATCCTATCCTAATCCCCGATACAAATTTAGCAGCGGTACTTCGTGAAGCACTTGGCTTAGCCCATAGTAGTCCTATCACGCAATTAGATATGGTGCGCTTAGAAAGGCTAAATGCCGCTGAAAAGCAGATAAGAAACCTCACAGGTATTCAACATGCAACTAATCTTTTTGACTTAAATCTTAGTTCCAATCAGATAAGCGATATTACGCCTCTCGCCGAATTAGCGAAACTGAATGTCTTAATCCTACAACAGAATAACATTTCGGATGTAAGTCCGGTTGAAGGATTAACACGTTTGGATAGCCTCTGGCTTGGATCCAATCAAATTAGCGATGTGACACCTATCGCAAGATTAACAGGGCTTGCACACTTAGGGCTTGGATTCAACGAAATTGCTGACATTACCCCCCTCAAAGGATTGACGCATTTGGAGGAATTATATCTCAATCGCAATCAAATAAACGATGAAATGTTGACGGTGGTCGCCGAATTTTCAAAACTAAATACGTTATTCTTAAGTTCAAATAAAATATCGGATATTACACCCCTTGCACAACTCACGAGACTTGACGAATTAACGATCAGTTTGGCGCAAGTATCGGACATTACACCTCTCAAAGAATTGAAAAGTTTATATACATTATCCCTCGGTGTCAATCAAATTACGGACATTACACCGCTTAAAGAACTAACGAGTTTAGTTAAATTGCATCTGGGTGGCAACAATATTCACGATGTGAGTCCTCTTGAAAGTTTGGTAAATCTTCGGGATTTATACCTCGTAGGAAACCCAATTAAGAACAGAAAACCGCTCCTTGAACTCTTGAAAAAGAACCCGGATGTCAAGATATATCTGAAAGGTGACGATCCATTGCCGGTTACCTTATCCCATTTCCGTGCTGAACTCACTGATACTGGTGTTATCCTCAATTGGACGACAGAATCAGAGTTAGACAATGCGGGGTTCTACATCTACCGCAGTGAAACAAAGGATGGTGAATTCCAAGTGGTCAATCCTACTATGATACAGGGGAATGGCACAATAGGCGAGCGGACTGAATATAAGTGGACGGACACCACCGTCCAAGCCAATACTGTCTACTATTATCAGATAGAAGATGTATCCCATGCAGGGGTTCGCAAGCGGTTAGCAACTGTTCGGGTGAGGGGACTTGTGTCGGCAAAAGGAAAACTTACAACAATGTGGGTAAACCTGAAAACAGTGAACTGAAGCAGGAGAACCGGAATATATGAAGATATTCTTAGCAACAAAACTTTTTTACAGTAAAGTATCACTGGAAAGATGAGAGAATAGGGGTGCTGTTCTTGACAAATCCGTTGTGTCTATGTTAGTCTATTGTCATGAGAAAAGTGCTAACGGATTCAAAATTTGTGAGTGCTGTGTATCGTCATTATCATGGTGAAACGCTGAGTGCCATCGCGAAAGATTTTGGTATTGGTATCTCAACGTTGTCCGAAAATCGTGATCGTAGACGCGAGGAGTGGAATGAGATACGCGGCAAGATTATTGATGCTGAAATTGCGGGGTTGTGTGGTGCAAACAACGGGCTTGACACACAAACTCGACACATCCTCACGTATCTGCTTCGGTGCGTTGTGGAGGACACCGGCTACGCTGAAGTTCTCTCGAAGTTGTGTCATAAAGTGGAGTGCACCCCAGAGGAAGCCGAGACGTATATCCAGTTATTTGAATCGCTTTTGCCGATCCAGTTCCCCCGTTCCTAAACATCTCTCACACCCCATACGAAAAAATAAGAAAAAAGTTGTTGACACCAAAATTATAGGAATGTTATAATCCTCTGAATATGGGAAATCACTTTAGAGTGATTGACATATATTGTGTTCTTTAGTAGAATCAAGAGAAGGTGTTAGAAATGCACGGGGAGGCGTGTATTACACCAGGGCAAGCAAACCCCCAAGTGGGGGCGCGCCGAAAGTGCTAAGTTACCAGAAAAGCACAATCAGCGCGTAGCCCTGCCATTGACATATAATGACAGAGCTGGTTTTCATGTTATCACAGGTACAAGCCTGTGACTATTACCTCCCCGTAATAGTGAATGGGAGGCAAATATGTGATGGAGGTACCGTCACATGTTGGAATAATGGATGGCAGTGGCACCTACGGAAGCAACAAGATGTACAGGGATGGCGAACATGTAAGGTTCCCGATACCTTTCCAAAGTTTGAACGTTCCAGTAGCACAGCCAACTTGATAAAAGATCTTGTTCATGCATTAGATACCGGACAACCAACACGGGGTGGTGTCCGATGCGCGTATGCCAGCACTGAATTAATTTTTGGTATTATTGAATCACATCTACACAACGGTGCACGGATTGAACTACCGTTGAAAAACTCAAAAATTCGTTTACAAAGAAATCCAACCGCAAGACAACCACAAATAAAATAACCGCAGTAAGAGTGTAGTCCTTGTATACTCTTCAACTTCTGTCAATGTTTCCAACCCATTCAAATTTGGTTTCAGAAGGAGGAATTCCCGATGAGATTAACAATCTTCTGTTTGTATGTAATGGTCGTAATGATAATTGCACCCGTGGTTTACGCAGTACATAACGAGGATAAGGGACCGGAAAAATTTGGACGTTACGAATTCAAGGAGCAGGATATTAAAGCTGCAACTGATGCATGTGAAGCTGGCGGTAAACCTGGACCTGAATTTGTACCAACTGTCCGAGATAAACAACCGAACTTGGCACTACTCAAAGATTCTAAACCGGATGCATCTTCTCTATTAGATGGATGGTGTCCACAACGGCACTGCACAGAATACCTTAACGACGGCTTCTACAACAACTGCCGAAGTTGGATTATTGGTGCAATTCCCGGGTGGGCACAGATTGACATCGGTGCTGTTGCCAATGTAAACCGTATATATTTTGGAAGTGATCATTCACAAGGTTTCCTTGACCGAATGGCAGTTGATTTTGACATCCTTGTCGCAACAACTAAAGCTGATGCGGACTCAAATGCAGGTACATGGAAAAAGGTATATACACACGATGGTGCCCCAATTAGCAAAACTACTGAGATAACTTTTGACAATGTAGAGGCACGATGGTTGCGCATACACATACGTACAAATAATGGGGCACGTATAGATGAAATTGAGATTTATGGTGGCACTGACCCCATGGCAGTAGAACCAAATGACAAACTAACGACAATCTGGGCACAAGTAAAAACTGACAAATACTAACAATATATGAGGAAAAAAATGCGATATACAATCTGTTTGATCCTGATTCTGTGTGCAAGCACCGTTTCTGGTGAAATACTTTTTCAAGACGACTTTGAGAATGGTAATGTTGATAACAAAAAATGGATACCACAAGGTACCTGGGTGATTGAAGATAATGCTGATGACCACGATGTACTCGGTAAAAAAGTGCTTGCTGTCCAAGGCAGTGAAATAGGTCTCAGTGTTGATGCGTTTCCCGAAGAATTGGATTATTACGCTGATTTTAAAACTGTGTCTGCTGGTTTGACAGGTTTTGTTTTCCATGCGCAAGACAGTAATAACGTTTATATGCACCAAGTTTCAACAGCTGGTTCCGGACATACACCACAACACATCCGATGGCATAGAAAAGTAGGTGGTGGATATGCTGCCGAACCATTAGCCTTTGCGGATAAAGTGAATCGTGACCAGAATGTGTGGTATCGTGTAAAGTTTGAAGTGCGTAAGGACTACAAATTTAAGGTATATCTCGGTGACGTAGGTGCTGAGAACAATGAACTTACACTTGTGAGTGAATGGACAGATAGTCAAAAAGCATTTGAGAAGGGAAAAATTGGGATACGCATGAGTGGTGGTGAACGTGCTCAATACGATAACATTGTCGTTGCTGAACCGGAATTTGATATTTTCTCGGTTGAACCCAAACACAAACTCACTGTAACTTGGGGAAACCTGAAACGTAAATAAGATATACCAATAGCGTGATATTTGTACTTAACTATTACATCAGTATATTAGTTTTGCTTACACGGGTATACAACGTTTTTGGTATTAACCGCATAATTCATTGTAGGAGGGAACTCCGGGGAATGCCTAATGGCATTCATACCCGCAGAATGCCATGCGCGCATTCTGCGTTGATTTGGACGAATACTAAACGCGTATTCGGCGTTGATTTGGGGGAACGCCCACTAGCGTTCATACCGTTGATTTCTTGATTTGGATTCCCGACCTGTCGCGATTCGGAGATCTCTCCTACAGGGTTATTGAGCATATTTTGCCAAAAACTTTACAAGCCCTGCTTACACATTTGGGTTTCCAAATAAACGAAAAGTATGGTATAATTATTAACAACAGTTGATTCAACTGTAAAAATATAATAACAAACTGGATAAGGTAATACAGGAACTGACGACTAAGTTTTCTGAATTTTCCTATTATCACAAGGAGATGATGTAAAATGCGATACTTAATCTGTTTAATGTTGATTCTGTCTGCTGGAATAGTTTCTGCTGACATTCTGTTTCATGATGATTTTGAGGGCGGTGAGATTGATACTAATAATTGGTCACCACAAGGCACTTGGGTGATTGAAGATAATACCGATGGTCACGATTCCCTCGGTAATAGTGTACTTTTCGTACCAGGTGGTGACGTTGGGCTTAGTGTTGATGATTTTCCCGAAGAATACGATTATTACTCAGATTTCAAAGCAACGCAGAATGGCTTGACTGGATTTGTCTTCCACGGTCAGGATGCTAACAACATTTACATGCATCAGGTTTCAACCGATGGATCAGGACACACACCACAGCATATCCGATGGCACCGAAGAGTCAATGGCGGATGGGCAGCAGAACCAGGAGCATTTGAAGATGGTGTTGATCGAAAAGCAAATGTGTGGTACCGAGCAAAATTCGAGGTGCGGGCAGGACACAATTTTAAGGCTTACATTGGACCCGTAGGTGGTGAATCTGACGACTTATCTTTTGTAAGTGAATGGACAGATTCAGAGGGTGCATTCTCAACTGGAAAAATCGGTTTTCGCATGAGCGGTGCCGAACACGCACAGTACGATAACATTACTGTCGTAACACCAGGTGGATCCCCAACACCTGTTGAACCGAAAGGTAAAATTGCCGTGACATGGGGCAACTTGAAACGTAAGTAATGCAAAAACAATCCTCTGCACCTAAGAGTAACAGAGGTGATTCCTTAGCCATCGGTATAGTTGGTGCGGGTAGGATGGGTAAACATCACCTTACTGCAATCACTAACTATGGTGCGCGTGTTGTTGCCATTCACGATGTACGGATTGAAGCAGCGCAAGAACTTGCAACGCAAACCAATGTGGAACTTGTTACCGATGTACTGAGTGATTTTTTTGATGTAGAATTGGACGGGGTGGTGATTACAACACCACCCCCTGTTCGTTTAGAACCGATTAAGATGGCGTGTGAACAAGGTATCGCGTTGTTGGTTGAAAAACCACCTGCTCTGAATATTGCTGACGGACGAAAATGCCTTGAATATATTATCAAGTCAGATGTCATCGCAGCTGTCGGATTCCAACTCCGTTACCATCCTCTCTATGAAAGACTTCAGACATTACTTGCAACAGAAACTGTTCACTTGGTGCGAACGGTGTGCACAATTAATTACTATCTTAATTTTCAAATGCCTACATGGTTCTTACAGTCAGAGATTAGCGGTGGTCCCTTAGCAGAACAGGCAGTGCATGTGTTAGATTGTGCAAGATATGTGATGGGAAACCCAAAACCTTTGCAGGCGCACGCATTGACAGTTAAAAATATGGCACTGGAACGTACCGAATTTGACGCTGAAAATGCTATACAGATGACTTACGAATTAGACAACGGTGTTTTTGGAACCCACATGAATCACTGCGGAACTGAAGGATTCTGTTTTGACGTTGAGGTAGTAGGACCGCATTTACGACTACAAGCAGAAATGGCGAATAATGCAATTAGAGGTTATCTTAATGGTGAAACAATTAATGAACCTGTTGCACCACAAAATAGTTTGGGTTTAGACAAAACTGGTGCGTGGCTACAGGCTATTGAGACAGATGATAGAACACTCATCCGTTCTCCTTTCGCTGATGCACTTGAAACACTTACATTAATTGACGCGGCAATAAAAAGTCGCAATACTGGCAGATTCATTAAAGTAGAGGAATTATGATGATAGACTGGATATATTTTCGGAATAGTTGAAACTCCTGCAAAAAAGTGCAAGAGGTTCTTGACACAAATAATTTACAAGCAGAAAACCGATCTGATGCGAGAAAAGATAAACTTGAAGCAGATGCTGTATGGGAATTGATAAGATCTGCTGAGCAGATAGTTGTAGCAAAAGGGAAGAAAGTGGAAACCTTTGTACCTTCTGACGATGTACGGGATGACCTTCTGAAAGCAGTCCTTGGACGAAGTGGAAGCTTGCGTGCACCGACTGTGCAAATTGGAGACGTCTTTTATGTAGGGTATAACGACGCGCTTTATTCTCAGTCACCATTCGGAAGTGGATAACATAAATACTTTATGGCTATTGAAAAGATACTGATTACCGGTGCCTCTGGATACCTCGCGCAGTTTGTTATTGAACGGTTAAAAACCAAATATCAACTAACATTGACTGATATTGTTGAACCGAAAGACGATTTTCGCGGGTTTTCATATATAAAGGCGGATGTCACGATTGCTTCTGAAATTGAAGCAGCATGTGCAGATCAAGATGCTGTTGTACACCTCGTCGCGCTCGTGAGAGAGAGGCACGGTAAGCCTATCTCACTGTTTGCTGATGTGATGGTAAAGGGAACATGGAATGTTGCGGAGGCATGTGTACGACAAGGTGTGCAAAAGTTGGTTAACATTTCCAGTATTTCAGCGTGTCCACCAGCACCGGGAGTCCATTTACCATATCAAGTTGAGGATGAGTTTCGGTTTGGTGGAGGTGATATCTATTACGCGCTTTCCAAATACCTCGGTGAGCAGATAGGTTTAGCCTACCATCAGGCACACGGTTTGAAAGTTATTCACATCCGTCCGGGAGTAATTGATGGAGATGGACATAATCCCGGTCCTTCAGCACCTGAAGTCGTGAAAGATCCTTGGTTTGTCTATGTTGATCCGAGGGATGTAGCACAATGTGTGGAACGTGCTATAGAAACAGAAAATGTCAATTACGGAGCATACAACGCAGTTGCCGGACGAACAGACTCACGCTATGACTGGAAGCAAGCAGAAAGAGATTTAGGATATTCACCTGAACACAATTGGGAAGAAATTCCGGATAATTAATTATAACAGAATTACAACGGTACAATACCAGCATATTTTACACCTGTCAAATATGCGATCTCCCGTTTCCAAGTGGTTAGATCATCAGGACTGAATTGGTTCAGATGAGTATGACCACATGCCCTCGCCATAACCTGCATCAATTCAACAGAAGCAGACAAAAATCGATTCAACCTTTGAGCAGCGACTTCTACCTTTAGTCTTGCACGTAAATGATCTTTCTGTGTAGCTATACCTACGGGACAGTTATTGGTATGGCATGCTCGCATTCCTATACATCCGATCGCTTGCATTGCGGAATTCGCAATAGCCACCCCGTCTGCACCGAGTGCTAATGCCTTGGAAAAGTCAGCTGCTGTTCTCAATCCACCTGTGATAATGAGTGTTACGTCGTTATTCCCTGAGTCATCAAGATATTTGCGTGCACGTGCTAAGGCAGGCATTGTTGGTACTGATATGTTGTCTCTGAACAGAAGGGGTGCAGCACCAGTGCCACCACCACGACCATCCAAGATAATGTAATCCACACCGACATTAAGTGCAGCTTCAATATCCTTTTCTATGTGTTGTGCAGAGAGTTTAAACCCAACAGGAACACCATCTGTTTCCTTACGCACCAATTCAACAAATTTGGCATAATCGTCAAGGGTTTCCCAATCAGGAAACCGAACAGGTGAGATTGCGGGTTGACCTGCGGACAATCCTCTAACCGCTGCGATTTCATCAGTTACTTTGTTGCCGGGAAGATGTCCACCAGTGCCTGTTTTTGCACCTTGTCCTCCTTTGAAGTGAAAGGCTTGAACCTGATCCAATTTGTCAAATGAAAAACCAAACCGTGCGGATGCAAGTTCATAAAAATAACGGCTGTTTGCTTCTGCCTCTTCTTGAAGCATGCCACCTTCACCAGAACAGATACCCGTTCCTGCCATCTCAGCACCTTTAGATAATGCTATTTTCGCCTCCGCAGAAAGTGCACCGAAACTCATATCGGAAACAAAAATAGGTATTTTCAATTTAAGTGGTTTTTTTGCCCTCGGTCCGACAACTAATTCAGTGCCAACTGGTGTTTCATCAAGATGTGGTGTTTTGTGAAGTTGTGCTACAACAAACTGCAAATCATCCCAATTGGGTAAGTCCTTCCGAAGCACACCCATAGATGCAGTCTGTCCATGATGTCCGACGCCGCTTAGTCCATTGTCCGCTAATTCCTTAATCTCTGCTACATAGGGTTCATCAAGTGTTCCGTGAATATCCTGATATGTTCCTTGATATTGATCGCGGTGGTACGGTTGAGGATTATCCTTTTCCCACTCACGGATTTCATCTTCATCAACATATACGACATCATCCTCTATCCATGCAGCAAATTTTGCAAGACGTTCAGAATTCAGGTATTCGCTAATACCCGTATCATAACGGTAGTCCCAATAATGGACACCACATATCAGGTTTTTACCATCAATATAACCGTCTGCAAGCAATGCACCACGATGATGACATCGTCCGTATAGGACAGAAATTTGGTTATCATATCGGATAATGACTAAATCTACATTCGCAACGAGGGCGTAGGTGGGTTCTCTGTCATTGAGTTCGCTGAATTTAGCGACTTTTGTTTTTGTCATGTCATTAGATCTTTCTGCGTTTAAAATACATAAACGTAAAACAGTGTAAAAGAGATTACTCAGGTGGCTCTTCTTGACTGTTCGGTGAATCTTGTTCAAGTTGAGATAAACGAAGATCTAATGCATGCTGCTTTCTACCTATTCTTATCACATACAACATAATCGCAAGCCATATAACAAAGTAAGCTGCACACAGAAATTTTAGACGTCTTTTTTGATCATTTTCCAATTTCTCAATAGCCAGTTTAACCGCCGTAGTAACTTCATCCTCATCAATCTGTGGCACCGCTTCACCTTTCTTTTCAGCTGTACTCTCGACTTGTGCAATGGCGTCCGAAACTGCCTCGTCAACTTCGTTCGATGTGAGTACTACAGGTATTTGTGACATCAGAAACAATCCAAGAACTATTAGAAAACTAAACAAAACAATTATACGCATTTTACATTTCTCCAAGGTGTTGTTGCCGAATTGTCTCATATCGCAGGTTTGATTTTGCCAATCTATATTGTAAGATCAGCATTAGTGCGTAGAATGAGAGGAAAGAGAAAAACACGAACCATAAGGTTAGTGTCATGGATTGTGGCATATCGTATTTCGTATTTGTGTCCGGATGTAATTGAGACGCTTTTTGCCATATATTAACCGAATGGTAGACAATTGGGACGTTCAGACCTGCAAAGATTCCCAAGACTGCTGAATAAATTCTGCGTCTATCTCCTGTTAATATAGTGCGAAGAATAAAATACCCGATATACATCAACCACATAACCAGTGTTGTTGTCAACCGAGGTTCCCATTCCCACCAAGTATTCCACGACACACGCGCCCAAAGCGGTCCTGATAGTAACACGGCAGTACAGAACAATAGTCCAATCTCGGCAGATGCTACCGCTATCAAATCATGATTAACTTTCCTTTTAATGATGTATCTGATACTAAAGACAAAATTGACACCGAATGCAACAAATGCTGTGAACGCGGCTGATACATGGAAGTAAAAAACCTTTTGAATTTCCAACATGCTCTGTTCCATCGGTGCATACGCAAAAATAAGGTAGATAGAAGCGAAAATCATGATTGCCATTACAACTGTAAGTATTTTTACTGATTTTCCCATATTGGACTCCCTGTAAGTATTTCAGGACCATCTGTGAGGACAGCAACTGTATGCTCGAATAAAGCAGACAAACTTCCATCGGATGTTGTTACACCCCATCCATCTTCCAATATATCTACGTCAGAGTGTCCTGCGTTTACCATTGCCTCAATAGCAAGCACCATCCCCGGTCGTAAACGAACACCACGTCCAGGTGTTCCGTTGGTAGGCACCTGTGGTGCTTCATGTAGGTTACGACCAATTCCGTGTCCCGAGAAATTTTGAATGACGGAAAACCCAGCTACTTCAGCAACATTCTGTAGTTGATATGATACATCCCCCATACGGTTCCCAGGTTTCGCCATGGAAATTGCAGCATATAGCGATTCTTTTGTCACATCAAGTAACTTCTGAGCATTAGGTGGGATTTTTCCAACTGGAAAGGTAAAGGCATTATCACCGTGATAGCCATCTATACTGACAGCAGTGTCCACACCAATAATGTCACCTTCAGTCAGAATTTCAGTTTTGTCTGGAATACCGTGAATAACGCTGTTATTGACAGAAACACATATTGTGGCGGGATAAGGACTGTGATCTGGAATTTGATATCCAAGAAACGACGAAGTAGCGTTCAGGTTCGCAATTGCTTTTCGGGAGACCATCTCTAATTCGTAAGTAGTTACCCCCGGCTGAATGGCTTCTGCGATATTCAGTAATACCTTTGCTGCAGCTTGTCCACTGCGCTTCATTTTTTCAATTTCGGTTCTGTTTTTAATTCTAATTTTTTGCATATAGTTAAGTGTTCTGTCTTGGTAAAATTAACGTGAGTTCGGTTTTGCAGACAGGCAGGATTTTATATCTATTTGCCGAATTTACAATGTCATAATTTTGTAAAGTTTTTGAGTTTTTTGAGTCAATCGGAATTGACGAAATTTGGACATGTGTCACAATCCCTTATCACAAGTGAGTTTAGAGGCTATTTACGACTAATTTAGTCAAGATTGACTCAAAAACTTTACAAAATTTATCAGGCACTATAACATAGGTTTTTTGCCGTGCATATTTTGGGACTCCCAAAGTTGCTTATACCGATAACCATTTCATCTTACGATTTCACCAATCAACGTATGAGTGGTAGCAGAGTCAATTGCAACATTCACGATGTCACCGACTTGCGCGTTTTCCTTAGGGAAAACTGTGGTTTTGAAAGTATCTGTCTTACCTTGATACTGTTCAGTGTCACGTCGACTGTCACCCTCGACCAAAACAGGTATAGTAGTACCAACTACTGTCTGGTTGATTTCTCCTGAGATTTTCTCTTGCAGCGTAATAATTTCATTTAAGCGTCTTGCCTTTTCACTCTCAGGTACATCATCAGGTAACGTTTTATTTGCTAAAGTACCCTCTCTGTCAGAATACTTAAACATAAACGCAGAGTCAAATCGTATTTCTTCCATCAACTTATATGTCTCCAGAAAATCTTCTTCTGTTTCACCACAAAAACCGACGATCACATCCGTTGAAAGTGCAATCTGTGGAATTCTTTCACGAAGTTTTGAAACCAGTTCGCGATATTCTTCTGCTGTATAGGTGCGCCGCATCCGTTCTAATACCTGAGTGGATCCAGATTGCAATGGGAGATGGAGTTGTTTACACACTTGCGGACAATTCTCCATTGCATCTATCATGCTGTCGGTTGCATCTGCAGGATGTGGAGATGTGAACCTTACACGTTCCACACCGTCGACTTCAGCGATAGACCACAGAAGTTCACCAAAATCATGGTTTCCGTCGTGATAGGAGTTTACTGTCTGTCCAAGTAAAACGATCTCCTTGAAACCTTCGTCAACAAGCCTATTGACATCATCTGTAAGGGTTTTCATTGGGAGACTTCGTTCTCTACCTCTGACAAATGGCACAATACAGAATGTACACATCTTATCGCACCCGCGCTGAATTGTAAGCCACGCGCGAATTCCTTCTTTACGTATAGGTGCGATGTCAGCATAGTCCTCACCTTTATCCAACTGCAAACCCAAAAACGGGTCACCACTAACTACAGCATTAAGTGCCATCGGTAAATTACGATAGGCATCTGGTCCCATTACAAGGTCTACATAAGGTGCTGCCTTCAAAAGCTTATCACGGAGATGTTGTGCCATACACCCACAAACTCCGATAATAAGATTATTTTCTCGACGTTTCCGATGATTCAGATGTTCAAGACGGTTGATGACTTTAGTTTCAGCGTTTTCACGTATGGCACATGTATTGAGCAGAATTACATCGGCATCATCAATATTAGAAACAGTTTGATGTCCTGCTTGTGTCAAAATACCTGTCATCAATTCACTATCACTGACATTCATCTGGCATCCGTAAGTTTCAATATATACATTTCGTGCGAATTGTGTATTGACATTTGCTGCTCCGTTACTCATGTCAGCATTTTGTGAAAACAACTTTTTATCGGGGTGAAATTGGGATTTAGGTTTGTAGATTGGAAGAGTCGATTGATTATTCATTATTTCTCTACAGTTTATATTGAAGTATTTATGTAATATTTACATCAGACCTTGTGTATTTATGATAGTATTCCGATATCTCAATAGTAAATAGGTCGCCAACATAGATTATCACACGATATTTTAGAGTCCGCATAGCGTTAACATCTAAGGTAAAAGGTTGTGTCTGTGCAAACAAATACCCGAGATATGCATCCTCAACCAATAATGTGGTTTTTCCATTTTCAGGATGTGGAAAAATTGCCAATCCAACAACAGTGTTACCTGTGATTCCATATAACGTTACCCATTCTGATTCCTGTCCATTTACCTCTGATTCACCGATTCTCCCGTCAGAATCTGCAGCCTTTCGATGTTCCATTTCAACTGCGTAGTAGCCTAATCCGATATCCTCTTCAATGGAAATGGGATGAGTTGGTGCATGCAAATCCACGATAAAGTCAAGTATTTGCACATCAGATTGGCGTGGGTGAACAACAGTTTTGCATGTCTCAATCAATACATGGTTGGATACTTGCCAAGTTGTTTGGCTAATGAATTTAACAAATTTCTCGGATGTTTCCCAGTCAAGTGTTGAAGCACTTCGATGCCGTACGATAGATTGTCTTTTATCGTCTTTCACCGTGCCAAATGAGAAACAGAGTCCGGGTAGATGCTTTTCTCCAGATCCCTCCGTAACCACTTGTCCATTCGGTGCATAAAGCGGATGAATATGTGAATGCAATACCGACTCACCATAACAGTAGGTGAGTACCGACTCATCCTTTTCTGTGATGGATACCTCTTTTCCAGGAATTTCTTCCAGTCTAAATTCCATGTGCTAATTATACCATACCTGTCCTGATATTGCAAACGTTATTCCGTGAGGTAAGGTGTATGTTTTTAGGTTTGTAAATAGATATGAATTTGAGTTATACTTTAAACCAAAACTGATAGGAGGAATCAAAGATGCCTAAAATTGGAATCCCCGTTGTGAACAGAGATGGCAGCCATAATTTTGATAATTATGTAAACGCAATTGAGGAACGTGAAGGAGAGATAAAATTATTAGTCCGTGGCAGAGGTGCTGCTGAGGAATTGATTGCTGATATTGATGGACTACTACTTCCTGGTGGTGGTGATATACATCCTGACTATTTTAATCAAGAATGGCATCCGAAGATTAAAAACGTCAATGAAGCGCGAGATGAATTGGAATTATCAATATTTGAGGAAGCATTCAAGAAAGACATTCCAGTTTTTGGAATATGTCGAGGAATCCAAATTATGAGCGTTGCGATGGGTGGCAGCCTCTATCAGGATATAGAAACGGACTATCCTGATGAAGCACTCACACATCCAAGTATATATGGAGAAGATTCACTACACCAAATAGAGATTGAACCTGTGAGTATACTTGGTAAAATAATTGGTGAGAGTGTAGTTGGAGTCAATTCAGCACATCATCAGGCAGTAAACGACATTGGTGAAGGTTTTGTTGTTACTGCCAGATCAGAAGATGGTATAATAGAGGCTATAGAAAATCCTTCAAAATCGTTTGTTATAGGGGTGCAATATCATCCAGAACGAATGAACGACACAGCAGAATATCGTGAACACAGAGGAAGACTATTTGATGCATTTATTGAGGCAGTAACTTAATAGGACATTCCAACAAAGTTCTACGGATAGGACATTCCAACAATGTTCTACGGTTAGAAACTTGCAATTAAAGAAAAACGGTGTGTTAATCCCAATTCACCGAACGGTACGAGTGCGTAATCAATCTGGAACAGTTTTAGTATCAAACCAAAACCTCCCGAGAAACCTGAGACCACACCTAAGTCATTTCCACCGAATTTGTATTTATAGCCGGTCCGAAGTTGCAGGACATTGGCTATCGTATAACCAATCCCCGTCCCTATAGAATTATCATTATCGGTTGGACGTATCAAGTCAATCGTTACAATCGCAGTATCATTCAAAAGTCTATATGCAGTACCAACTCTTAGCGTAAAGGGAAGTTGAAACGCATCTTCTACATATTGTACTCGCGGACCAACATGTTGTGCATTTATACCAAATGATAAGGGAATGTCTGAAAAAGCATACAATCCACCAAAATCGAATGCAAAGCCGTTGCCGTTTTCGTCTGCAATCTGCTCTTGTAAGAATTTAGCGTTAATACCCAATGCCAAAGTCTTACCGATACTACGCGCATAGGAGAGAACCAAAGCAAGATTGTATGGTCGGAATACCTGGGTTTCATTTCCTTCTTGATCGCGTCCTTGCAGTTCACCGTAGGATATGAAATTCACACTTGCTCCCACTGTGTTACTATCCCCAATTGGCAATGCAAATCCCAAAAACTCATGATTTATCTCCGCGAACCATTCGTTGTGCATTAATGCAAGTTGTGGTTTTTCAAGGTTAATGAGACCTGCTGGATTCCAGTAGGAAGCATATAAATCGTCTGTAGCTGCAACTTGAGATTCTCCCATTCCCATTGCTTTTGCACCGATGCCAATCTTTAGAAATGTCATTGCACGTGTCCCTGCGTTTTCGTGGATGTCGGTGTTATCCGCTGCAGCTGGATAAAATGGGAGAATGATAGTTAGGATAAGTATGTAGGGAAATATCCTTTTCATGTAGTTTTCCATATAATAAATTTAAGTATTTCAGCACCTATGGGGACTATTATGTTTCTGAGTTAGTGTATATTTCTTTAGTTTTGTTCATTAATGTTATTGAATAATTGTATCACACATTTAATCGGTAGTCAAACTGCAAATATTCTTGGGGTTTGTAGATTATACTGCTTATAATAGTATTGAAAGTATATCTAAGTGAAAATAAAACAGATTTCAAAAGACAGACATATTGTGTTGTGTGAAATCCTTAAGCTAACTCCTTGAAGTGCCATTGGAGTTAACTTAAGAATTAATGTATGAATCTTTATCCAAACGGAACAAAGTGTGTAAAGTAACGTGTGATAACCTAATCTTCAGTTACAGACACAGCAACACCAGTTATTCTTGATAGAATATACATAGTGAATTTTGCATATATTTGATAGCCGTGTCTACCAGTCAGGACGCATTTAGCGTATATGTTTTTCCCGCATCCGTGTGAAAATTAACAACATGCTTGGACTGAGAATATTTGACACGTTCTCCATCACAAGTCACAGTTGCATTTCCATGTGTTCGGACCCAACAGTCTCTCCCAAGATTGGATATTATTCGAGCTTGGGTGAATTGTCCTTCTTTCCATTCTATATCAACTTCAAAACCACCACGAGCACGTAACCCTTTAACGTATCCAGTGTCCCATGCTGTCGGAAGTGCTGGTAGTAGGTTTATCTCACCATCATGGCTTTGTAGCAGCATTTCAGCAATCCCTGCAGTTCCACCAAAATTACCATCAATCTGGAAAGGTGGATGCGTATCAAACAGGTTCGTCAAGGTGCACCTTGCAAGCAGAGTTTGGAGATGATTGTATGCTTCTTCTCCATCCTCAAGCCGTGCGAGGAAGTTGACTAACCATGCCCGACTCCATCCTGTACCACCACCTCCGTGAGCTAAACGATGGTCCAACGATTTCTTTGCTGCTGCTGCCAACTCAGGTGTTCCACGCAATGTTATTTGACAACTCGGATGAAGACCATACATGTGCGACATGTGACGATGTCCCGGTTCAGGTTCGTCATAATCAAACATCCACTCTTGAAGCCGTCCAGTTTTTTCACTAATTTGTAGCGGTGCGAGGCTTTCAAGCGCAGATGCTAATTCTTCACGGAAGTCTGCATCTGTGTTGAGAACATCTATACAAGCGATACAGTTTGTAAAGAGTTCATGGATAATTTCCAAATCTATCGTTGCCGCATAAGTAAACAAAGACCGCGTGCCATCAGCTTTGAAGAAACTGTTTTCAGGAGAGTGTGACGGATTCGTAACGAGTTTTCCTGCAACGTGTGTTCCTTCCGGTGCCTCAACGAGGAAATCAAGCATAAATCGTGCAGCACCTTTCATCAATGGATATGCCTGTTCCTTAAGAAACTCTTCATCACCACCGAACAGATAATGTTCCCACACATGTTCACACAACCAAGCTGCTCCTATGGGTGATATTCCCCAGATACCATCGGCAGGTGTTGTGAATCCCCATATATCAGATAGGTGATGGACAACCCACCCATCAGCACCGTAATGACGTTTCGCAGTCTGATTTCCCGGTTCAACGAGTGTATCCATATAATCAAATAGCGGTATATGGCACTCAGCAAGGTTGCAGACTTCGGGTACCCAGTAGTTCATTTGGAGATTAATGTTGGTATGGAAATCGCTGTTCCAAGGTGCTTGCATGTGTTCATTCCAGATTCCCTGCAGATTTGCTGGCAGACTACCCGGTCTTGAACTTCCCATCAGCAGATAACGTCCGAATTGAAAATAAAGTGTAACTAATCCTGGATCAGATGCACCTTCCTTTACTGATGCTAAACGTTCATCTGTCGGCAAGTTTTCTGCATCTGTAGTACCGAGATTCATATCAACTCTACGGAATAGGGATTGATGTTCAGCAATGTGGTCTTCCCGTATTGCGTCATAAGATTTGGTTGCAACTCCAGCGAGGTACTCTTCACATAGTTTGTGAGGGTCACCGCTTGCATCTTTCTGATTGATGTAACTTGTTGCTCCCGCAAGGAAAAGAGTAACAGCATTCGCTTTGTGGATAGAAATACGGTCTCCTTCAGACTTGACATCTCCACCATCAACCTGTATCTGTAGATATGCAGAAAACCGCATGCCATCATCTCCACACTGTCCACTGAGTCTGAGTGTATTGTCGGAGATGGTAGTAATGGTCGCATCCTGCTCTCGTGTCATTGTAACATCAAGAGTGATGTTCTCCGATGGATCACAATCAATTCGGATCGCGATGAGTTGGTCTACTGCAGATGCGAAAACTTCTCTGCTCAAGTTGACCTGTCCACTACGGTATGTCGTTTTGGTAATTCCTGTGTCTAAATTAAGTTCTCTGCGATATTCTGAAACATCACCACTCTCTGGAAACTCAAAGACAATATCCCCCAAGGATTGATACGACTTGATTCGGTGTGGTACACCCAACATCGTTTCACCTGCGATCTTTGTTGCTTCCTCATTTTTATCTTCAAACAACAGTTTTTGCACTATCGGGAGTGCTTCCAATGCCTTTGGGTTATTGGTGTCACGAGGACCGCCATCCCAAAGGGTATCTTCGTTTAGTTGGATGCGTTCACGTTCCACACCACCAAACACCATCGCACCGAGTCGTCCGTTACCGACTGGTAGTGCGTCTGTCCAAGCATTAGCAGGTTTGTCATACCATAAAACACAGTCATTTGTATATTTCATAGGTTTATCTCTCTATTCTGAGATGATTATATCAATGTTAACTATTGAATTGAAAGTTAAGGTTTATAGTGATTTAGACCTTACACATCGAAAACCAATGTTAGTGTCTCTTCTATCCGGTGATAAACTGTTGCGGTTAGAGACACGTAAGTCCAGAGTTTTTGCACTAAAAGAACCACCTCGCAATACGCGAACAGTATTGCGCTCCATAAAATATGCTACATTTGTGAGAAAGTTTGTTGTAAATACATTCTCATCTTCGGATTTGTCTATCACGTCAATGTCGTCGTTGGGTTTTATGTAACCAGACAACGGGTTCCGGATTGGAGAATATGAATAAAATTTTGAAACATAATAATCAAGACACCACTCCCATACATTACCACATATGTCATACAAACCAAACCCGTTAGCAGGATAACTCCCAACAGATGAGGTATTGCGAGCATACCACCCGTAGTTTGCATCATTGGAATTGACCGAATTACCCCATGGATATTTATTTCCAACTATGCCTCCTCGCGCAGCTTTCTCCTATTCAGCTTCTGTTGGTAAACGCTTTCCGAGCCATTGTGTATAGCGTTTAGACATATCTTGTCCTATTGTTATCAATAAATTAAATATGTGAGTTTACAGTTCTTGCACAACGAAAACCACGGAAAGAACAGGCACATGACGGATGGTACCCGTCTCGATAAGCAACACTAACCCTCCGTGCTTCACTTCCCCATGAGCCACCCCGTAATACACGGTAATTGTCAATATTCATGAAGTCGTATGTTATTTCCTGTAGAGTGTATATCCCTGCAACCGGATTTCGCAGTGGAGAATCTCTATAAAAATCACTTTCATAAGCGTCAAGGCACCACTCCCATACATTCCCTGCTATGTCATACAAACCGTAGTTGTTCGGTGGATATTCGCCTACTGTGGCAGTCTCTCCAACATTCATGCCAAAATTCGCCTCGTTTGTCTTTATGTCATTTCCACCCGGATATTTCTGTCCTGTTAAACCACCGCGTGCTGCCTTCTCCCATTCTGCTTCTGTCGGTAATCGTTTATCTACCCATTGAGCATACGCCATTGCTGCATACCAGCTCACATGGGTTACAGGATGATTACCCTTCCCAATCGGAAAGTTGTTGGAATCCCAATATTTTAGATAGTCCCCATCGTGATATTTACTTAAAATAGATGGTGCGATTTTTTTCAACTCGTACCACTTCTGTGATTTGCTCCATTGCGGGTTAGCCTCCACAAACGATTTATATTGTGCATTTGTAACGGGAAATCTATCCATATAAAACGCATCTACATAAACAGTATGCACTGGCTTTTCGTTAGGATCACCATCAGAACTTCCCATCTGAAACTCTCCCGCAGGAATGTGTGCCATTCCTTCTGGTGCTGAAATCGGTCCAATATTGGATAGTTCCTCTTGCCGGATAGTCATTTCAGGATTGGATATTTCAGTCTGTAGCATAGCGATGTGTTCGCTTCTTTTTTGTCGGTCAATCAATGTGTCACGTGCTTGATTCAATAGGTTACGCCACTGTTCTTGTGTCCTACCGTCTGGTCGTGGAAGTCCACCAGCACGTAAAGATGCACTGTAAGCTTTTTTATGCGTCTCCTCAACAAGAAAAGCAACAGATTCCTCATCTTGGATTTGAAATTCTTCTATGGATAATCCAAGCACATCAAAATAGTTTATTTCCTCACCGACAGCTAATCCAGACTCTTTGAGGATCTCATTCGCTTCATCAAATGAGAACTCATACTGCTGAACTGCTTGCTGGAGTAATGCTTTACGCTGTTCATCGGTAATTATTGAGGAAAGTGCCTTTAGTGTGTCGATGACTGTGATAAATTCTTCGCGTTTAGACATGTGTTTGTGCTAATACTAATCAATGATTTATTTTATTTAGGACTGTTACACCTATTCAAGATAACTCTAATATACCACCATCGCATTATAGATTATATCTTGGTGACACCACACATCAATCTTTATTATTGGTTAATGATCTGCATTGAATATCCGAATTTTAGCATGGTATGGGGCAATAGACAATAAAAAACGGAGTTCCTCCTATTGCCGAATTTACAGTGTCATTACTTTGTAAAGTTTTAGAGTCTTTAGAGTCAATCGGAAAATGAAGGAATTTGGACATGTACCACAATCCCTTATCACAAGTGGTTTTAGAGGCTATTTACGACTAATTTAGTCAGGATTGACTCTAAAACTTTACAAGATTTATCAGACACTATAACCAGGGTTTTTTGCAGTGCATATTTTGCGGTTCTCAAAGTTGCTTATACCGAACTCACGTTAAACAAGGAAAGTAATTTAAGGTGTGATGTCCTTCACACATCTAAACCCATAGCTGTAGTAAGTGAAATTCGGTGCTGCCCATCCATAATATGTAACCCGCAGTGCTCTTTCGCTACTTGCCCAAGAACCACCACGAAGCACACGGAAATCACCAATACTCAAATAGTTATTGGTGATTTGACTAATGTCGTCAGGAGATAGATAAGTTCCTGGATGCGGTACATTTTCATCATATTCATCAAGACACCATTCCCACACATTACCAACTATATCATACACACCGTAGCCGTTAGGTGGAAACTTTCCGACAGGTGTAGTGCTACCAATTTGCATACCGTAATTAGCCATACTTACATTTATTTCATTACCCCAGGGGTATGTTTTTCCAGTTAATCCTCCGCGTGCTGCCTTTTCCCATTCCGTCTCTGTTGGTAGTCGTTTGCCAATCCACTGCGCGTAAGCCATTGCAGCATACCAACTAATATCTACGACCGGATGTTCAGCTTTACCGCGAGGATACTTGAAGCCACTCCACGTTTGTAAGTAGTTCCCGTTGTGATAACTGTGAGATAACATGCTTTTCTGCCATTGAGGATTTTCTTCAAGAAATTGCTGGAATTGTCCATTAGTAACAGGATGTATATCAATCATAAAACTGTCTATGTATACTGTCTGAACTGGCATGTTAGGAAAATTTGTTTCTTCGTCCTGACTACCTATCTGAAACTGACCTGCGGGGATTAAAACCATTTCATCAGGTACATCAACATTTGGTGAGGTAGCTTCTGTAGTTGATTCATTTTCACTTGTTGGTGTCCTTAGTGCTGAAGTGGTCTCAGAAGTACTTGACTTTATCGGTTCGTCAATTTGAAATTCGACATCTGGATTCGGAATGGCATCAATTGTAATTTCTTGTGATAAGATTGCCAGATAGTCTTGTCGTTTTTGTGGGTGTCTAAGAATATCACGTGCTTGATTCAACAGGTTACGCCACTGTTCTTGTGTCCTACCGTCCCTGCGAGGTAGTCCACCTGCACGTAATGATTCACTATAAAGATTATTATGTGCGTCATCAACACATTTCTCTATATCTGCATCGCTCTGGTTTTGTATTTCATCTACGGATAGATCTAACACTTCAAAGTAGTTTGCCTCTTCACCTACCATCAAATCCTGAGAGTCCATAATCTTTGTGGCTTCTTCAACAGAGAGTTCAAAATTTTGCACTGCTTGTCTCAACATCCCGCGTCGTTGTATGTCTGTAATACTCGGTGATACAGTTTTGAAGGTGTTAATAAATTCAATGAATTCTTCGCGTTTAGACATTTTTTACCTATATCTTATCAGTCAAAATTCTAATAACCTATAATGTATACAAGAATTAAGTTGTTACATCCATTACACAACGAAAACCGAATGTAGGAAGGGTATCAATAGGATTACTTCTGAATCGATGAGATACCCTCACCACTTGAGAATCAATACCCCAAGGACCCCCACGTAGGACGCGGGAATCCTTCACACTCCTGAAGTTTTCTACGACCCACGACACGGCATTCCTATCCGAAAATGGATTACGTGATGGTGAACTTTCATAGTAATCCGCATAATATGTATCAAGACACCACTCCCATACATTACCACACATGTCATACAAACCGTATCTATTTGGAGGGTAACGACCAACAGAGATGGTATCGTTTACATCATACTGATAATTCTCATCGTCAGTATTAATTGAATCACCCCATGGATATTTCTTTTCGCTCAACCTTCCGCGTGCTGCTTTCTCCCATTCCGCTTCTGTCGGTAACCTTTTACCTGCCCATTGTGCATACGCCATCGCAGCGTACCAACTGACACCAGTAACTGGATGATGGTCTTTACCGTAGGGACAAAAATTACCATTCCAATGCTCCAAGTAACCACCATCGTGATATTTTATTTTTATGGTATCTATGAGCCATTCTGGTTTGTATTGCTGTGCATCAGCATGAAGAAATTCCATATATTCTACATTTGTAACTGGATATTTGTCCATAAGAAACGCATCAAGAAGAACAGTATGAACAGGACTCTCGTCTTCGTTTGCTTCTGTATCATCGCTTCCCATCTCAAATTCTCCTGTTGGAATATATACCATTCCATCAGGCACATCTATTTCATTTGGGACTACCTGATGGCTAAGTTCTGTACTAGTTGTTTCATCAATATCAAATAGATCAAAGACAGGTTTTTCGAAATCATCAGACAGTGAGTCTGACATATCGTGCAGGAGCATAGCAGTGTGTTGACGTCTTTTTATCGGATCAATCATGATGTCTCTTGCTTGATTCAAAAAGTTCCGCCACTGTTCCTGTGTTCTACCATCGGAACGCGGAAGTCCCCCTGCTCTTAACGAGGCAGCATAAAGTTCTTTGTGTGTTTGTTTAACATGTGAGATAAATGCATCCTCACCCATATTATCAAGTGACTCAACTGTGAGACCAAACACAGTAAAATAGTTTTCTCTATCTCCAACAATCAAACCCGACTCTCTCAGTATTTCATCTGCTTCATCAGTAGTAATCTCATACTCCTGAGTCGCTTGACGAAGAAGACCTTTTCGTTGTTCCTCCGTAATAGTTGGTGAAACTGCTTTGAGTCTATTTATGAATAATACAAACTCACTGCGCTCGCTCATGATATGGTCCTTTTTCATAATATGCCCAATTTTAGCATATATTCAGTAATATTATGACTATATGGGTTTAACACAACGGAACCCAACGCGGCTGCTTGTTTTCCATGCAGCTAAGCGATCGCGATATGAGACACGCACCTCTCGATCGGCAGAAAACCAAGAACCACCCCGTATCACTCGGTATTTCTTAGATTTTGTAGAGATATCAAGGATGCTTTCTATACTACCACCTGAAATAGGGTTATGGCTTTCGGCATACTTATAGAATTCGCTATCCCATACATCAAGACACCATTCACTCACGTTTCCTACTATGTCACACAAACCGTACCCATTCGTCGGATACTTTCCTACAGATGTCGTTTCCCCAACACGATTATCAAAGTTTGCGTTACCAGTATCAATCGTATCACCCCATGGATATTTTTGACTTACCAATCCACCGCGTGCTGCCTTCTCCCATTCTGCTTCTGTTGGTAAACGCTTGCCTACCCATTTGGCATACGCCATCGCTGCATGCCAACTTACCCAATTCACTGGATGGTCATCTTTCCCACTTGGATAATTATCTTTAAACCAGTTCTTCAAGTAGTCGCTATCTCGGTATTTTCTCAAAATAAGTTGTATATTATACAACCCAAGATTACGCCACTGTGGGTTTGCATTTATAAATTCCTTATACTGTGCATTCGTCACAGGATACTTGTCCATGTAAAATGCATCAACGTGTACAGAATGAACAGGATTTTCTTCTTTTGTTGATTCAATGCCATTACTACCCATTACAAATTCACCTGCAGGAATAAGCACCATATCGGAATACGGATCTAAGTCATCCTTATTGTCATTTCTGTCTGACTTTTGGTGTGTTGTTTCATCAGGATCAGATAATTCATAGATAAGGGATGAATCCTTTCCAATCTGCTTTTCAACGGTATCATTTTGGATAAATGTAATATATTCGTTCCTTTTTGTTCGGTCAATCAAGACATCTCTTGTCTGATTCAAGAGTGTCCGCCACTGTTCTTGTGTTCTACCGTCAGGACGAGGGAGTCCACCTGCTCTTAACGAGGTAGTATAAAGCTCTTTGTGTGTTTGTTCAACATGTGTGATAAATGCATCCTCACCCATATTATCAGGTGACTCAACTGTGAGACCAAACACAGTAAAATAGTTTTCTCTATCTCCAACAATCAAACCCGACTCTCTCAGTATTTCATCTGCTTCATCAGTAGTAATCTCATACTCCTGATTCGCTTGACGGAGAAGTCCCTTACGTTGTTCCTCAGAAATAGTTGGTGAAACTGCTTTGAATCTATTTATGAATAATACGAACTCATCACGTTTTGACATGGAAGTTACTCTATATACCTGTTACAATGCTCACAGTTGCTATAGGAATCTCGTATAGTGTCAAGTTATTACTGGCATAACACAACGAAACCCTATATTTGAATTTGCATAATTCGGTAAAGCGGAGGAACGTTTTGCTACACGTACATTCACAGCCGTATTATACCAAGAACCACCGCGTAACACATGAAGTGCTTTTGAATTTGAAAAATTAACACTGATACCGTCTATACTACCACCTGAGATAGGATTTGAAGTGGGTGATGACAGATAATAGTTATCATCCCATTCATCAAGGCACCACTCCCATACATTTCCGGGCATATCATATATTTCATAATCATTAGCTGGATACACTCCTACGGGGGATGTTGATGTGATATTATTCCCATAATTTGCATTTTGTATATCTATTACATCACCCCACGGATATTTGTTACCTGTCAAACCTCCGCGGGCTGCCTTTTCCCATTCAGCTTCAGTTGGAAGTCGCTTGCCTATCCACTTTGCATACGCCATCGCAGCATACCAGTTGATGTGGACAACCGGATGGTCTCCTTTTTCATCTGGATAGACATTCTTATCCCAGTGATGGAGATAATAACCGTCATGAACTTTGTTAGGTATAAATTTTGCTATCCCTTGTGGTTTTCGCCATCTCGGATTTGCATCAACGAACACCTTAAATTCCTCATTTGTAACTGGATATTGGTCTATAAAATAATCATCAACGTAAACCGTATGAACCGGCTGCTCATCCTCAAACGCATCAACATCATTGCTACCCATATCAAACTCTCCTGCGGGAATATGCACCATATTTTCAACAAATAAAGGGACTGGTGGAGGTTCTAATGTTTCTTCCTCTATCTGTAAAGTTGCAAGCTGCGTATATCGTTTTTGAGGATCTGCAAGTACATCTCTTGCTTGATTTAATAATGTCCGCCACTGTTCCTCTGTCCTACCATCTGCACGGGGACGACCACCTGCCTTCAACGATGCACTATAGAGTTTGCCATGTGCAGCTTCAACACGTCTTTCAATTTCCTCCTCACTTTGGTTTTCAATATCTGAGATTGATAAACCTAATACTTCAAAATAGTCAACATCCTCACCTATTAATATTCCAGAGATATTGAATATTTCAACTGCATCATCAACCGTAATACCGTATTGCTGTACTGCCCTTCGCAGAAGTGCCTTTCGTTGCTGTTCGGAAATCGTTGGAGAAACCGTCTTGAATTCATTAATGAAGGTGATATAATCGTCACGTTTTGACATACTTATGCGTCCTATACAGGTTTGATCATTCAGTATACATAAGGAAAGAGTATGTGGCTTTTCATGTCCTTACTGGCTTAACACAACGAAAACCCAAACTAAAGCACGTACGCGCCGGTATATTCCGCGCACGATAGGCAACCCTAACGTTCTGCGGGGTACTTACATAGGAACCACCACGTAAAATCCGAGGAGTTTTAATTTCAGTATAATCATTTACTATATCAGTTATGCTTTCACCTGAAATTGGATTGGTCTTTGGGGAATGCATGTAGAAGTTTTTATCCCATTTATCAAGACACCATTCATATACATTGCCTATCATGTCATGTAAACCGTAGTTATTCCCTGGATATTTACCTATTGATGTTGTTCTGCCGACATACAGATTGAAATTTACATGGCTGGAATCTATTGTATCACCCCATGGATATTTTTGACCAGTCAACCCTCCACGCGCCGCCTTTTCCCATTCTGCCTCTGTCGGAAGTCGTTTACCCATCCACACTGCATAAGCCATCGCTGCATACCAACTAACCCAAGTAACCGGATGGTCTCCTTCTCCCACTGGAAAGTTGTTGTATTTCCAAGTCTTCAAATACTCACCATTGTGGTACATCTTATGTATACATCCGATAGCATTTTTACCCTGACGGTACCACTTTGATGGTTTACGCCACTGCGGGTGCTCATCAATAAATTCCTTAAATTGTGCATTCGTCACTGGATATTTATCCATATAAAACTCATCTACAAAGACTGTATGTACAGGCTTTTCATCATTGAAACTATCATCGTCCTCACATCCCATCTGAAATTCGCCAGTAGGGATGAGCACCATTCCATCTTGTTCTGTTGGAATAGAAATTGATTGTGCAGGGGTAGCAGTTAATTCATCTGAAGAGGATTCTGTCCAAAGGTGTACATCTGTTTCAAGCATAGCAAGATGTGCCTGACGCTTATCTATATTTATGAGAACATCTCGTGCTTGATTTAAAAGTAACCGCCACTGTTCTTCAGTTCTTCCATCAGTACGGGGACGACCACCTGCCCTCAATGAAACACTGTACAGTCTTTTGTGTGATGCTTCAATACGATTCGCGATAGTTGTTTCATCTATAGTATCGAATTCATTAATTGAGAACCCCAACACCTCAAAGTAGTTTTCATCTCCACCAACAGTTAAGCCTAAAGATTGTAGAATTTCTATGGCTTCATCTACGGAGAGACCATAATTTTGCACCGCTTGTCGGAGGAAGCCTTTGCGTTGCTCATTGGAAATATTCGGTGATGCATCTCTGAGTGCACGAATGATTGTAATGAATTCATCACGTTTTGCCATCTGTTATTTCTCTTTTAAGAGTTAGTTTGATTCGGCTGCAATCCATTTGAAGACGGTAAGTCTGGTAAGGATACTCCACACACACAGCGAAAACCGATAACATTGAGAGAAAACGATGGAGATTCCGCGTTCCGATTAGCAATTCTAACTAACGATGCCGGAATACGCCAAGAACCACCCCGCATCACACGGTTTGATTCCACATCTAAAAAATGCTGGACAATCCATTCAATTGTATTTGCACCGGAAATAGGATTCCTTAGAGACGAACCCATGGCAATACCATCATGATACGCATCAAGACACCACTCCCATACGTTGCCACACATGTCGTATAATTCAAATCCATTCGGTGAGTATTTCCCAACCGGTGTGGTTCCACCAATATTCCAGTCATAATTTGCATTAGATGGATCAGCGACATCACCCCAGGGGTATTTATTACCGTTGACACCGCCGCGTGCAGCCTTCTCCCATTCGGCTTCTGTTGGTAGTCGTTTTCCAAGCCATTCCGCATAAGCCATAGCTGCATACCAACTGATATTGATCACCGGATGTTCGGCTTCTGTTTCCTTATAACTATTTCCTTTCCAATGCCTTAGATAGTCAACATCGCAGTATTTCTCAGGAACATCTTGAATACTCCACTGCGGATTTTCATCTAAAAACACCTTGTATTGTGCGTTCGTCACTGGATACCTATCAATATAAAATGCGTCAAGATATACGGTGTGTATTGGATGTTCATCACCGAATGCTTCGTCATCATCACTCCCCATCTCAAACTCACCTGCGGGAATCAGAACCATATTATCAAAATTCGTGGGTTTCGTTTTCTTGCCTATGAAATGAGGCTCTGGATGTAATGTTGACAGGTGTATTTTACGCTTTTGAGGGTTTTTTAGTGTATCACATGCTTGATTCAGAAGAATTCGCCACTGTTCTTCAGTTCTACCATCAGCACGAGGACGACCACCTGCTGCTAACGAAGCACTATACAACTTCTTGTGTGCAGCATCAATACGGGTCACTATAGTAGGTTGGTCTAAACTTTGTATATCTGAGATTGAGAGTCCTAATATCCGAAAAAAATCAACCTTCTCACCGATAACCAATCCAGATCCATTTAGGATGTCTGTCGCTTCATCAACAGTGAGACCATGTTGCTGAACTGCTAACCGTAGGAATCCTTTGCGTTGATCATCAGTAATAGACGATGAAGCAGTTCTGAGTGCGTTGATTATCGCTATAAATTCCTCGCGTTTGGACATAGGCTAATTTCCTTTGATTCAGACTTGAGGAAACAGTAGACGTAGGATTGGTATATTACACTACTTTAGGACAAACGAAAGTATGTACTACTATGGACGAAACTTGTTTTGCTTAGATATGAGTCCATAAGGGGTGTTGAACTATTTTAGAAAAGCTATGAAATTTTATTCAACAATAAGGTCTTGTAGTTCTGTTTTTGCTTGTGCAACTTCCTCTTCATTAAGGGTAGGTCTATCAATAATAGAAAATAGGTCGTAGACAGCAGTTGCCTCATCGTTAGAAAGAGATTTGGCTGTCACCTCAAGATTTTGGTCCAAATTGTATTTATAGTTCACCTCAATAGGGGATCCTTGTGGTAATCCTGGGGGTAGTTCAAGGGTACATTCACCCAATTTATACTCCTCAAATAGATCAATATCGTCCTTACGCTGATCCTGCTCAAGACCCTGTACTACTTCAATTAGCACAGAAGGTTGATTGTGGTCAACCGTCAGAAACTTATCCGCTATTTCACACGGAACAGCAGTCATTTTGGGTATCATAACATGGATAATATGTTGACGGATAGCATTGAGGACAACAAGACCAAGATTATGTGTTGCACCGTCGGTCACGGTTACCTTTGGTGAACCATCAGGACCGATGAACCTGTCTATAACAGCCTCAGGCATTTCAACCGTTTCTGTACTACCTTCGGAAATTTGGCGGAGTGTTCCCTGAATAGCTGCTCCGATTGCAACTACCTCATCAGGATTGACTTCATACGGATTGATTTCTTTACCGCTGATTGCTGAGATCATCTCCTGCACCATCGGCATCCGTGTTGAACCACCAACCAACAGGATTTTGTCAATTTCTCCCCACGACATATCTGCTTCTGAGAGCACAACATTACACAAGACACGACATCTTTCCAGTAAGTCTGCAGTAAGTTGTTCAAACTTCTCGCGGGTTAATTCCACTCGTGTTGTTTTACCGTTATATCCACAAACGATAAGTGCTCGTTGCCGCAATGACAATGATTCCTTGGCAGTAATCGCATCCAGTTGTAAGTCTTGGTACGTATGAAGGTCTACCAACGGATTTTCACCATGTTCTATCTCAAACATCTCAGCAACATGTGTGATGATTTTATCGTCCCAATCCTTACCACCAAGCCTGTGATCCCCATTGGTTGCAAGCATCTGTATTTCTGATTCAGAAACCTTCATGATAGTTACATCAAACGTGCCACCACCAAGGTCAAACACAAATACATTCTGGTTAGTACCCAATTGATCAATACCGTAAGCAAGTGCGGCTGCCGTAGGTTCGTTTAACACTTGTAGTACATTCAATCCAGCAATTTTGCCAGCGTTTCGTGTAGCTTCGCGCTCTGCATCGTGAAAATATGCGGGGACAGTGATAACAGCATCCGTGATTTCTTCATCAAGATATGTTTGTGCGTCCTGCTTGAGTTTTGTGAGGATAATAGCCGATAGTTCCTCTGGGGAATAGTCCTTTTCATCAAATGAACGATAGAATTCTTCTTTAGATTTTCCCATCTCGCGTTTGACGAACTCCACAATCTGTTCAGGTACTGCTCTGGCGTTTTGCTTTGCGATTTTTCCGACAGTAACGAGTGCGTCTTCAAACATAACCACCGAAGGTGTGATACGTTCACTCTCAAGGTTCGGAATTATCTCTGGTTGTCCATGTTCATTGACATGTGCTATCACAGAGAATGTCGTGCCAAGGTCAATCCCAACGACTTTACCCATCCGTTCTTCCCCCTTTCTCACTGGAAGAAAAATCTTTTAATATATCTTCAGATTGTTGTGCCGAGGGAGTATAGCGATAAATTGTCACCTCTTCCGGACGGAATACTTTTTCTCGCCAATTGAAGCCAATTTTATGGACTTCCGCGATTTTACGATCCTGTTCTGGATCATCTGATGGTATTACTTGGCGCGTCTTGTGCAGCTGCCTGTCAAGTGTATCCGATGAGTCTGCAAAGGGTGTTACATCCATACGGTATAACACCTCTTCCAGTTTGAACCTAAAGTTCTCCAAATTCTTACGGTATTGTGCCAACTCATCAAACATTTTTTCTTCATTTCCACCGCATATACCCTCAAATTGAGACTCAAGTGCAACAAAACTATCGTATAGTTGGATTAAGTTGTGGATAATCGGTTTGTGAAGCACTTCAAGCAGAAAACTCTCTTTATATTCTTTCATTTCAGCATATATTTTATCAAACATTTCAGTCTGATTCGTGTTCCGAGCAATCTGCTTTTCAAATAGATCTTGTAATGCAACCAAACTTTGTTTAACATCTGAAAGTTCATTCGGTTGATCATGCGAAACTGTTGTCGAATCCTTTTTCGAATCTACGTCTGATGAGCTGCTTTTCTCCTCCAAATATGAATCTGTATCTGGTCGCGTACCGTCATTTTCATTCATCTGCTTACCCAAAATTTAATCCTCCTACCTAACAACAATTATGTCGTGGGAGGAAGTTATTTTACTTTGTCAAACCCTCTTTAGATTATACAATGGAATAGGTGGAATGTCAATCATAGTGAATTCCCAATTTATTGAGACATCTCTTGTCTAAAAGGATAGCAAGATATACCATGCAGGAATTGATTAACTCTTTTGCCACGGAACACTTCCTGCCTTCTGCGTCTCTTCCTGAAACAGATTTCCCATCTCTCTATATAACTTATCATTTGTCTTGGAAGTATCAGTTGTTTCCAACGGATCGTTTGACAGGTCATATAGTTCCAAAGGTTCAAAAGGTCGATTGTGTAATAACTTTATATCACCACGTCGAATCGCGTGTTGACATTGTCCCTTGAACTGTTGACCACCTTCCCTACGTATCCAATAAAGTAAGCGGTCTGAGAAGTCCTGTTTTTCACCTTGAAGTGTTTTCAAAATTGAAAGTCCCTCAATTTCGTGATTGACCTGTGAATCCGCCACTTCACACACCGTCGGATATAAATCCATTAGCATCCCGACCTGATCTGTAACCTGTCCCTCTGGCACGTTTCCTTTCCACATTGCACATGTAGGCACACGTATACCTCCTTCGTACATCTCGCCTTTCTGTCCACGCAGCGGTCCGTTATTCGCACCAACTTGCATAGCACCGCCGTTGTCGGAAGTATAGATAACAAGTGTATTGGAGAGTTGGTCGGTTTCCTCAAGTGCATCAAGTACGCGTCCAATACCGGCATCCATGTGCTCAACGAGCGCGACATATTTTGCACGTTGAGGTGAAATATCAGGTTCGCGTTCCTTCACCCGATCAATCCAATCGTCTGGGGGTTGGATCGGAGTATGTGGCGCGTTGTAAGCGAGGTAGAGGAAGAAAGGATGGGATGTATGCGCGTGAGTACGAATAAAGTCCACACTCCAATCTGAGAATAGGTCTGTTGCGTGACCTCTCGGATCAATAGTTTCTAAGTCGTGCCGCATATAGTTTATATTATGGCGTAGGTGTGTATAATAGTCATCCATCATATCCCCAAGGAACCCATGGAAGTGGTCAAAACCACGTTTGCAGGGGTGATTCTCATCCTCAAGTCCCAAATGCCACTTTCCAATACAGGCTGTCCGATATTCCTTCTGTTTCAACATCGAAGGCAGCGTGATAGCGTCCTGTTGAAAGTATCCCCAGTTATTCTGTGTATGCGTCCGTATCACCCCTGGGACACCGACTCTGTCAGGATAGCGTCCCGTCAAAAGGGATGCGCGGCTCGGTGAACAGACAGAACAATTCGCATAAAATTGCGTAAAACGTGTTCCCTCTGCAGCAATTCTATCTATGTTCGGTGTTTGAATCGAAGGTCCGTTGTGTGCTGAAATATCGCCATAACCATGATCGTCTGCGAGAATTAAAAGTATATTCGGTGATTTTGCCATAGTCATCTCCATATATGATTTGGTTGTCTTATCAACAAATGTGGGTGTAATCTACTATATCACACTATGCAGCAAGAACGTCCAAATTGGTGTACGGTGCAGCCAAATTGGACGCTATATGTATTGCTTCAATTAATATCTCTTTCACTTCATCAAGATTGCCATCAGAAATATGATTACATGCCAAGCGGTTCAATTCACATGCAGGGTGATACTCACTACGACTAAAGTCGTGTGCTTCTTTGAAACACATAACTCTCCTCTATGTGATTCCTGCTTCCGTCTCTCGTGCCACAAAATGTGGTCTTATTCGGACTCCACAGGCGTGACTTCCCGTATATCCTACGGTAGTTTATTAGCGAATGGAGTAAGGACGTTGTTGTAACAACGTAATTGTTTTTCTCTACTACATTCTAATGTTTTATCTGATTTCGCACCAGTATCACCAATTTTCTACGATTGGGGACAGGACTCAATACTGGGAAGTATTGAGGTAGAAACCCTGTCCTATGATGCTGAATATATAATACCACATTTTATCGCAAATATCAAGCGTTTTTTGACCCAAGCATAAATGCTTGGGATTGCCAGTTAATTCCCTTCAAAAGGAAACGACTATTTTCTTGATTTGATGCTACCCCAGGTAGTTGCAAGTTTATCGGTTGGTTCTACGGGTAGTAACGTTTCTATACCATCATCCATCAGTTCATTAATATCCGCTTCAGACAGAGCGACACTAAAAACCGCAACATCGTATAGCATGCCATTTAGTGTTTCAGATGTGTTATTAGTCCAACCACCGATGTTAACTTCGGATGTATCCCTTGGAGGAGGACCGCCATAGCCACTGGTTGAACTGAACTCGGTTCCATTTTCATAGAGTTTAATGGTATCCACCCCATCGTAGGTAGCTGTCATATACAACCAAGTATTTTTCGTTACAGTTCCTTGTCTCCATACTCCTTTCCAACCGCCACGGCTAAAGTAAGCATCCCATTGTTTTCCGTCGGGACTTGTTCTGAAAGCGTAATTTGCCACTGCACCATCCGCAGCTCTTTTGCCGACAATATGTCCATATCCGTTCTCTGCACCATTCACATAAACCCACGCAGTAATTGTCCATGCTTTTGGTGCATATAAACTATCGGAATCTGGGATGATCACACGGTCGTCAACTCCATTTAAACTCAATGCAGAACCAGATGGACCATCGACCCATTTTCCACTTTTTAGTTCACCATGATTTTCATTTCCAGAACTATCGTTGATAGTATTTCCGTCACCTTCGTCAAGTAGCCATATTGCAATAGCACTCTCTGGTTCAATCTCCGCTTGAACTTGTGATGCAATTGCGAATGTAAAAACCAATATACCGATATAGACTATAGCAGTACGATTTGTAACAATTTTCATTTTTCCCCTCACAATAGATTAGAATTCATCTGTTATTATTCATTAATCAGTTACCATCTAAAGCACAGTCCTGACAAATGGTTTGTTAGAATTATAACACATCCACTGTTCTATATCAACAACAATGGAGTATTTAGCAGGGCTATTTAGTTTGCAGAATTAACTGCCTGTATCAATGCGATGATATATCCAAACTGAAATGCCCACGCTTGACGAACCCGTCCAGATACACCAGTTGGAGCGGTATCATCATCGTGAGAAGGGGCATGATCCGGCATCAGCATATAGGGATACTCTACATCTCGTAGCGTTTGCGCCACTTTATACATGTCAACGTCTCCCTCATCGGGCCATACCTCTTGGAAGTTGTGTAATCCCCCGCGAATGTTACGAAAGTGGATGTTAAATATCTTCTTCCGCTTGCCGAAATAGTCAATTATCTCGTAAAGTTCTGTGCCGGGATCCTCTAATCCTTCAGACACAACACCACAACAAAAGTTAAAACCGTTATACGGACTATCAACTATCTCTGCGTACCGTTTTAATCCATCAAAGATTGGGTAATTCCAACGTTCAACGCCACGAAGAACAGGTGCAGGTGGATCGTTTGGGTGACATGCCATTTGAATCTTATTAGTTTCGGCAACGGGTATAACACGTTCAAGGAAGTATGCAATGCGGTCAAAAGCCTCTTCTCTGCTAACCTCACCCGCATCCGAAAGTGTTTCGTTATCATACTTGGAAAAATCAAAAGTGCTATATTTAGAACCACCACGACCGTTTGTGCGTTCAGTACGCTGATGGTTTAGGATACAGAAATTATAATTCAGACCACGTAATCCAGCCTTTGCAGCATTCTCGATTATCTTACAAACACCATCAATATCTTTACCACGCTGCGGATCTTGTGCAAGCGTAATGCTTCTCGGAATTCCGATGTGAATCATCTCAAGACTCACACCTGCAGCCTCTGCCTCTGCTTTGTGTTTCATCAAAGTATCTGGTTGGTTGTTTTTGACTGAAGCATCCATATGTGTCACACCATGCCGAACGAGGAATTCTAACTCCTTTGAAGATGTCCCAATACCTTGAACTCCTACGTGCATATTTGCTTTACCGTTAGACTGTTCATTAGTTTTATTCACAATTTCTCCTCCTTTGTCAATGAATTGACTTAACACATGACCTACTGGAGCATTTTAGCAGTCTATGAGATATAGGTCAATTCAATTGATTGGGGTTAGGGGTGAGAGCCAACAATTTACGTCCTTGTCTGGTTCAGACTACATTACCCGTAATGCAGCATTCTGAAACGTGATTGTAAATTAGTATCATATATGCTAAACTGAGTGCCACATCAGAATATAACTTTCAAAATAGACTCAATGAAAATAAACTCTCTCAGATATTTATATCTTCCAATACTGCTCATACTATTCATCAATACTACATCAATTGCTGAGAATGACCTACTTGCACTTGGTGACCATCTATTTCAATTAAAGAATTATGATGCAGCGATTACAGAATATAAACGTTTTATTTTCTTTCATCCAGATGATACGCATGTAGCTGCAGCCTATTATCAAATAGGGCTTGCTTATCGCACACAAGGATTATGGCAAGAAGCCATTGTTGCTATGCGAAATGCTATTTTAAACGCCACAACGGAAGATGATAAATCGGAATTCCAAATAAATCTCGCAGTAACACTTATTGCATCAAAAAACTATGATCTTGCACAGTTAGAATTAATTAGAGTTATGTTACGAGACCCAAATGTAGAGTTAGATAGGCGGGTTATGTTCTTGCGATCGGTTGCGTATGTTTATCAGTTTCGATGGGATGAAGCGCGTGAATTGTTACAAGATTATACTACTGACGGGAAACTTGACATACTATTTGACAAGGCAGAAAATCTTCCACATAAATCTCCCAGAGTCGCTAAGGTGTCATCCACAATACTACCGGGGGCAGGACAGATCTACACTGGCAATTGGCGCAGCGGGTTAAATGCACTTCTTCTAAACGGTGTTTTTGGATATGTGGCAGTTGATGCCGTTTTAGATAAACACTATGCTGATGCAGCATTATGGACGTTTTTGATATTCTTGCGATACTATCAAGGGAATTTCTTTAGAGCGGAAACTGCAGTAAAGACATACAATAATGAAATATCTCAACGCGCAACGAATGACATTTTGGAACGACTTCAAGAGATTGCTGTTGACACAACAAGAAAGTAATATTACGATTCCACTCGTTTCTGAAGGAAATACACCACACCCAGGAAGGTCATTCCAATAATGAAAGTCCAGATGTTGTGAGTGAAAGCGAGAAAAGCAGCCATGCCAAGTAGTATTGATTCATACCAATGTGTTTTTCTCAAAAAATAGCCAATGGTCATGATGGAAAAGATAATTGTTCCCACCGATGCTGTCAAGACTGACATGATATTTTGAAGATGTGTGCCTGAAAACAGGATATGTGTGTAGGCGAACAGAAGTGGCATGATGTATAACAGTTTAGCAAACTTGAAACATGCCCATCCAGTTTTCCACGGATCTGCGCGGGCAATCGCTGCACCAGCATAAGCACCTAACGCAACAGGAGGAGTGATGTTGGAATCTTGACTAAGCCAAAAGATAATCAGGTGGGAGGCTATGATGGAAATACCCATCTCAGGACTCGTCAGAATTGGCACTGCGAGTTGTGAGGTAATGAGGTAGGCAGCAGTAACAGGTATTCCCATCCCTAAAATTAGCGAAGCAGCTGCAAGGAGTAATACTGCTATTGCGCGATTATTACCAGCGACAGATAAAACCAAATCCGGGAATTTCGTGCCTAAGTCTGTCAGATTGATTACACCGATTATTATTCCGATTGTGCCAACGGCTCCGCCGATTGCGAGAGAGTTTTTAGCACCAGTGACCATCGCATCCCAAATGCGGGGTGGGGTCAACCGAGTTTCTGCACGGAAGTAGCTAACGACAATCGTGACAAGAATTGAGAAGAATGCTGCCTTGAATGCGGAATAACCTAACATGAGTGATGCAATAAGGGTAACTAACGGTAACAGATAGTACCAACCAGTTTTAAGAAGGGTTGTAAATTTGGGAATTTCTGTAGCAGGTATAGGCTTAATTCCCTGTTTCTTCGCCTCAAAATGCACCATTACCCACACAGACATAAAATAGAGAACTGCAGGAACAATTGATATGAGTGCGATTTTGCTATAAGGTAGACCTGTGCGTTCTGCAATCAGAAATGCTCCTGCACCCATCACAGGCGGTAGGAATTGTCCTCCAACAGATGCTGATGCTTCCACTGCGCCGGCAATGTGTGGACGAAACCCTGTCCGCTTCATCAACGGAATTGTAAAAGCACCCGTAGTAACTGTGTTGGCAATCGCACTTCCTGCCACAGAACCGAAGAAGCCAGAAGTGACAACCGACACCTTCGCTGCACCACCAATAGACCTCCCTGTAAGCGACATCGGTAGGTCTATAAAGAATTGTCCTACACCAGATTTTTCTAAAAATGCACCGAAGAATATAAAAAGGATGACATAGGTCGCCATCACATTTGCCATGATACCGAAAATGCCATCTTGATTGAAAAAGCAGTGTTCAATAATCCTTCGAAACGAGAAACCGGGGTTTTGGATCACTTCCGGCATCACACGTCCAAAGAGTGCATATAGAATGCCGACCGCAGCGATGATAGACAATCCCCATCCGACAGTGCGACGACTCATTTCAAAACTAACGATGAGTCCGATAGCACCCATTACAATATCTAAATTCGTATATGCACCTGCTCTGTCGGCGATATTAGCATAATCTACGATCCAATAGCCAATTGCACAAACACTGAGTACTGCCAGTAGCAAGTCAAGTATAGATGGACGCGTAGCAGGAGAACCTTTACGTAACTTATAAAGGATGCCAATTAGAACAAATGTGAAGAGGAGATATAAGCCGAGATGATATTGTTCAGAAGAAGTGCCGAAACCTGCACTATAGATGTAGAAACCAACAAAAAAGACTGCACTGATCTCAAAAAACCATTTTGAGATACCTTTTAGTTCAGTACGTTGTGTGGAAAATCCTGTAACTTCTGTTGTTTCAGACTGTTCCATAAATTACTAAAATTCTGTTGAAACCCCTATCATAACGGAGGTTTTGTGTATAGGTTCAAATTGTGAAGTTTCTTCATCTGTTTGAACACGCCTGTATCGGTACTCGTGCACGACGATTGTTTGAACAGGTGGAATGACTACATAGCGGATTTCTAAGTTGAGTGCAGATTTTTCATCAAGATCAATCAGATCAGAAAAGAAACCAGTTTCACCATCTTCACCAATATTTCGTTTAGTATAGAATGCACGAAAAGCGAATCTTGGAACTAAACCCGATTCACTAATCCCTAAATAGAGTTTAGATGTGTTGTTATTGTACCGTTCATACGCACCTAAGAATTGGAGTTCCGTCATCGGCTGCCAGATAAGTTGTGTGTAATACCCATGTCTTGCTTCACTATTGGTCTCATATCCCCAAAATTCTGTGTAACCAGATTCATAGGTATAATCAAATATTGCGGGAATGTAACCATCACTAAAAATACGATACTCAACTTTGAATATTACTATGGATGAAGCCAAACCAATACCGGTAGCGTTTCCCCAAGTTACTTCACTAATCTGTGTTTCTCCAATATCTGGGTTATTTTCTGATTCTGTATCAGATACATCTTCAGTTTCAGTTGATTCTGCAGGATTAGGAGGTGGATTCTGCACAGCGATATCGTTATAAAGATCAAGACGAAACGAACTCTGTTCAATAATGGGAAAGCCTACATCCATACCGATAACTTGCAAAGGATCTACAATTCCTTCCTGCAAATTTGGGTCAGAATCGGTGATATAGGTTGCACCGAGTTCAAATCGTGTCAGAAGGTTATTGTTTTCAGGGCGTTGGAATGGTCGATAAAACCCACGACCACCAAATATTGTGGGGTATCCAAGATCGTTGACCATTGTTTCAACACCATACTTGCTATCTATTTCTCTGAGATTTAGATGCAGACCGCGTCGATCATGATTTGAATATCCAGACATGATTGATCCGTGTCCAATCGTGAGATAGTCGAATTCACCAAGACGGAAGTAGAACGGATCATAAGGTTCAGCATAGCTAAAGTAGCGAATTAACCTTAACCAAGTGCTTGCGCTATCCCAAGATTCACCATCCTCTGCGAGGAATTGATCCTCTCCACTTTCTGCGTATGGATTGTAAAGTAAAACAAAATCAAAACCCAAACCAAATTTCCCAATCGGGATTTCTGGTTGGATCTGGATACGAACAAAAGCATCACCATTAATAAATGACAAACCACCCCCATAAAAGCCACCTGTAAGGAAGTCTTTTTCTGTCATTGGGTTTAAAGTATTTTGCGCATATAGAGTTGGAACAAAGAAAAAAAGAAATGTTAAAAAGACAATAAAACTGTTTCTAATAATTGAATTAGTTTTATATGTGTTCATGCAGTACAATCCTTCCATCTTTCATGTGGATTATACGATCCGCGTTTTCTCTCAACCCCTCATGGTGGGATACAATCACAACGGTTGTTTGGTGTTCTTGTCGAAGTTCTTGAATTAGGTTCATCAGGTTATCACTTTGGCGGCTGTCTAAGTTGGCAGTAGGTTCATCAGCGAAGATGATTTTTGGTCGGTTTGCAAGTGCTCTTGCAAAAGAGACGCGCTGCTTTTCACCACCAGATAACTGTGCAGGACGATGATGAATACGTTCACTTAAACCGACTCGTGTAAGCAGTTCCATTGCCCGATTTTCTGCATCTTTTTCCTTTGTTTTAGCGATGTCCATAGCAACCATAACGTTTTCAAGAGCAGTTAGATATGGTAGCAAATGGAACATCTGAAAAACAAACCCGATTTTATCTCTACGTATCGCACTCAGGTCTTGATGGACGAGATCAATTTCATTCCCCTCAATACGCAGCTCACCATCATCTGGCGTGAGTATACATCCGAGAAGGCTAATCAGTGTAGTCTTTCCGCATCCGCTGTCTCCCATAATCATCACCAATTCGCTTTCTTCTATTTGGATATCAACCGAATCAATGGCGGTAACAGCGGCATCACCCATGCCAAAACGTTTGGTTAGACCTGTTCCTTCTATGATTGTTGCCATACTACTGTCCCCAAGACTAAACCTTTATTCACCAATGTTATTATTAGCTACACTTGCAAGTGGAAGATTATAATTTTGCATTGAGTAACTATCAATTTCACCTCTAAATGCAATCATCGGATCAACCTTAATTGCCTTACGCGCGGCGAGATAGCCACTTCCACAACAAACAATAAAACTGATACTCGCAACGATGACAGATTCAACCAGACTAATTGACACAAAGATTGGTGCTGCAGCCGCAAATATGTAGGACAAACAAAAACCAATACCAACCCCGATGACTGATATTAAGGCAACCTGTTTTAACAAAAGTGCCATAACATAATTGTTTGAGGCACCGATCGCTTTTAGTACTCCAATTTCCTGTGTCTTTTCAAGCATCGTAACATAGGTTATCATACCAACGATCAAACCCGCAGCCAACCACAACATAACACGCAAAAACTGTACCGCTTTCATCGGTTGGTCAACCCAATACTCCATAATATCCTTGAGAGTATGTTCCAATGTACGCACTTCAATCGTTCCAAATTCGTCTAAATTAGCTGCAACCTCTTCGGGGTTATGATTAACATCTGTTTTCGCGACCATCATATTGACATAAGGGGTGTTTTCCAGTAAGACACGTTGTGCTGCGCGGATATCCATAAACAGCAACGGTGTATCCAAAACGAACATCAGACTTTTAGTTTTCCCTACAACCCTGACTTCCTCTTTGCTAATATTGATTTTTTGTCCGATTTCAAGACCCATTTTTTCATCAACAATCACTTCATACGGAACATCGTCTTCTGGACGATAATCCATAAAATTGCGTGGTGTGAACATTCTACCCTCAACGACCTGCTTTGGACCACCAAGTTTACCTAATGTATATCCGACAACCATTGCTTTCGTAGGCTTTCCCTTAACTGTAGGACGCGCTTGAGCAAAGATCAGTGGCGAGGAAGAATTCGGTACTAATCCCGGAGATGAACCCAGAAATGCCATATATTCCTCTCCAAGCAGTGAGAAACCAATAAATGCACCTCCAGACCCTTCTGCAGAAATCCAAATATCTGCACCTGTGGATTTGACATATTGTTGTGCTTGGATACGCATACCGTTCATTATACCACCAAGCAGCAGAATCAACGAAATCAACACGGTAATTCCGAGTACTGTCAATACCACTCTGGCTTGACGATAGCGTAGGTCTTTGAGGAATAGGTTTTTCATTTTCGCATCAGCCTTTACATTTCAGCAATCCGTTCTGGCATTATCTGCCGTTTTCGTCTGTGTAACTGTACGTGATCCAAATACGTATCAGCATCCGTTTCAGCTCCAGTTTCACGGTCTAAGAATAACGGAAATTCGGATGCAGGAGGTTTTGCGTTGTGATATGCGTGACTATAACTCCGCATTATGATTCGTTGTTCACGATTGAGTGTTTCTAACCACTCTGGTTTAGAATGGAATCGATCCGCAGGTGTAACCCATGATGGACAATACGCCACGAAGATGTTGTAACGGACGACATCGCTTTCATTCGGTTCCACACGATGCCAAATGCTGGAGTGCATCACCGTCATTGTGCCTTTACGGGGACAGACAATCATTTCTCCCGGAACGCTGTCATGAGTATCGTATCCATCCATATACTGTTGACGGTGACTACCCGGAAGAACTACAAGATTACCCATCTTCTCATGCGGAAGGTCTGTTAGCCAATAACCAATTTTGATCTGCAATGGTAATTGGGGTGAGAATACACCGTAGGGAAGCGCGCGGGCACCATCGGGATGCCAGATATTATATTGCTTACCACCGGGTGGTCGTAGGAAAAATTGACTCTGGTGCAGTTTGAGGAGTTCTCCAAATAGGTCATAGGCATAACCCACATGCCGTTCATGATCAATTAAACTTGTAAAGACAGGATCACGTTCAACAATGTTCTCCATGCCGAGGTAACCACCAGGTTTAAATTTTTTGTTTCTGGCTGCCACCTGATCTATTGCATCTTTATACGTCTGGATTTCCTCATCAGAAATTGCGTCTTCAATAAAGATAATACCTTCTTCGTTGAATGTCTTCCACTGTTCCAGTGTAAATCCGGGTGGTGCATGACGATATTTTGGGTTGGTTTCCATTGGGTGACTCCTTTCGTCCGACTATTATTACAAAAGCAAATTCCGTGCCAGTATGAACATACTACACACATAAGATTCTTGATATATTGACTGGAGATTACTGCACATAAAGGTGCAGATTTATATTATTTTGCACAGAATAGGGCAACAAAAGAGAATATAGACTCCTTTTTCGAATTTCTCTAACGTTACTCTTTAACTTAGTCTTATATTCCTTTGATTGATTCAGTCTATCATATAACGTCAATAACCGCAATGTATTTCACCAAACGGAGTGGGTGCTTTAGTTTGAAGAATATTCTTTTTATGAGTGTTATTGGAAATTGATATTGTAGGTAGGACAAAGTAGTGAAATACCCTACTCTCAATACCATCAGATAAGATAAACATGTGGGATTGAGTATGCCAGAAAACCGAAGACTATATCGTCCTGAATTAACCTATTCATATCTTGACAAAGATTAAATTTTGAAGTAACATTTTGGATAATACAATAAAGATATAAGCAAAAGTAATTATAATTAATCTCGTTAGACTAATCCGTCAGGAAGGAGTATTTGATATGTATTATGTTATGAAACCAAAAAAACATGCACGAATCGGTATGTTCCATCTTGAAGAGGCAGTCTTAGATGTCTTGTTTGCAGCAAAAAATAAGGATGAATGTATAGGTGTTGCTGAAATAAGTAAACGGAGTGGTATCTATCGGAGTTTAGAAAATGAGAACTCCGCTCTAAACGATTCCATTGTGAGAGGTCTACTTATAAAATTAAACAGTGAAGACCGTATTGAAGCATGTCAAAAATCCAACAAACAACGTGGATGGCAACTTACTGAAAGAGAGTTCTTGTATAGAAATGATGATACAGATATCTGATAGTTTCTACGAAGTGTATTAGAAAAAATACTATGAATTATGTTATTCTCGTCTTTGTATGAATATCAAATTTATACATTCTTTTATTGTGGTGTATTTTGAGAATAAATAAACACAATTACCCCTCGGTAGGTGAAGTTGAAACCTCACCAGTTCAATGAGTATAAATATTCCTATAATCTACCAGATTTACTTTGAACAGAACACCGTTCCATCAACCAGATTGATGCACTGCAAGATGTGATTTTACTTGTTCAACGGGTATCGTTATTCACACGGATTCAAGGACAAATGTATCATACTATCAGTTAAATCCAACCCATAACACTATATTCGCTAAACCCTATCCGCTGAATCGCAAATGTCGTTCTGAAGTAGCCAAATTGAAACTGACTGAACGATAATTTGATTTGCCCGTTCAACTATCGGATTTAAGGATGGGACGTGAGTAAACATGTTTTGAGCTTTATCTTTTAGATTTCCTATTTTCGGGTACTCAAGGATCTTTATTTCTTTGAGAAATGCTTCTACCTCTGCATGACCAATACGAGCACGATTGCGGAGCTCATCTAATTTTGGAGTATGTGCCAATACCTGCATAACCGTTTTGCTGATCTGTTCAATCGAAAAACTCGCAGCGAGTTGCTGCGCAGCAGTCTCAATGGTAGCGAGAGACATCCTACGTTTTCCCTCAACCACGTGCTTGGGTGGTAGTCGAAGATCCCAAACGAACCTAAAGATAGATAACGTTTTCAAGATATAATACGTGACATCAATTTGCCACCAACGAAATCCTTGAGGTGTTACGCTTGGAAAATGGTGATGGTTGTTGTGCCATCCCTCTCCCAACGTTATGATCGCAAGAAAAAGGTTGTTGCGAGAATTATCTCCGGTGACATAGGTTTGTTTGCCATAAATGTGTGAAAGTGAGTTAATGGTAAAAGTACCGTGAAAAAGAAGTACTGTGCTTATGAAAAATCCTACGATGAGTCCTGACCATCCAGCAACCAACCAAACGAGTACGGCTAAAATGAATGGTGGTAGTTTATCCCATTTATCAAGCCAAACAAGTTCTGGATATTTCAGAAAATCCTTAATTCCACCGTAATTTGGGGTGCGTCCGCTTTTAGCAAAAATCCACAACACATGAGAATACCAGAATCCATGTCTTACAGGCGAGTGTACATCTTGTTCGGTGTCAGAGTACTTATGATGTTCACGGTGTTTTGCTGCCCACCAGAGTGTACCTCGCTGAGCTGAACTTTGTCCAAGAAACGCTAAAAAGAATTGGAATCCACGGCTAGTTTTAAATGCACGATGTGAAAAATATCGGTGAAATCCTGCTGTGATGCCAAACATACGGATAACGTATAACACACCACATAGAATCCAGTCGGTAGGTTGAACATCTACCCAGAAAATCGCAAGACAGGCAAGATGAACAAAAATAAATGGTAGTACGCGAGGGTGAACTATGTCGTCCTCATCATGAGGGTTTGAGTTACATGGTTCTGTAGACACTAATTTAGTACTCCTTTCAGTTTTTTACTATTAAAACATAACAACGATGTTATGAACATAGAATTTTTATTGTTGCGTACCAATCAAAAATATTCTGGTCGCGTGACACTTTTGTGAATCAATGTTTAATTAAGAATACCATATCTCATCGGAATAATCAATCTAACTCGTTTTATTGTTTTTATTTCTAAATCACAGATGTATATCAACAGGATATGTTTTTGCCTTTTTCAATACTTTATGAGATTCCTGCAATTTTGTTAATTCTGTCTTAGTTCTTTGCTGAATATCTGTCAGTTTGGGAAAATTATAGACTAATTCTCCATCCTTGACGATAGGAATTAGGAGCGGTTCTCCATCATCTATCGGTGTATCCCAGAGCGTTACAACATCTTTACAATAGTGTCCATATTCATCAGTTTGACGATATATCTGTTTCCTACCTGGAATGGTGGCTTTGGAAGGTTCATCAAGCGTCTGTTTTCCAACGGGTTTTCCATCGTGTTCAACTAATTTAAAGACTCCACCGAGAGCAGATGCCCTGCCAATATTCGTCTGTGAGATGTCCCCTGTTACGAGGCGGGTACCAACTCCAAAACCATCAATCGGCGCGCAATTGTCAAGCAGATAGAAAATCTCAAATTCATCAAGTTCATGACTTGCGATGATCTCCACATAGTTTAACCCCTCAGCATCAAGAATACGTCGCACATTCTTACTCAATGACAAGAGATTCCCACTGTCTAATCTAACCGCACGTAATTTTGCCCCGCGTGCCTCCATCTCATGCGCAACAATACATGCATTTGTTGCACCCTGTAATGTATCAACAGTATCAATCAAGAGAGTAGTGTTATGAGGGAAAGCGTTGGCGTAATCCCTGAATGCGTCAACCTCAGACGTGCGTTCCAAGACAAATTTGTGTGCCATGGTGCCGACATACGGAATATCAAAATACTTTCCTGCGAGAACCAGAGACGTACCGCTTGCACCACCGATGAAGGAGGAACGTGCAGCGAGGATTCCAGCATCTCTACCGTGTGCGCGTCTTGCCCCAAAATCGAATATAGGTCTTCCTCTTGCTGCATGGACAATACGTGATGCCTTTGTGGCAATCAATGTTTGGAAGTTCATCACACATAGCAAATAAGTTTCAAAAAGTTGAACATCGCGTGAACGACCGGTGACGTTGATTATCGGTTCGTTCGGAAAAACAAGTGTACCTTCTGGTACTGCATAAATTGAACCGTCAAATCGGAAATCCTTTAAGGAATCGAGGTAATCATTTTCCAATTCACCCCGTTCCCTCAACCAGTCAAGTGTTGTATCGGTGAAATGTAAATTCAGGATGAAATGGATGACCTGTTCCAGCCCTGTCGCGATGAGATATTGTCCTTGCGGAATTTTGCGGACATAGTAGTTCGAAGTGATAATTGCATCGTTTTGACTTTTGAAATCTGCTTGCCCCATCGTGAGTTGATAGTAGTCAACATAAAGTGCCATCTCGGATTCTGTCAATAACGCTGACTTAGGACGACATTGTTTTGAGATATGAGAGTTGGTGTTCATAGAAGTTGTATCTGCCATCTATGGAGTTTGGGTGATCTGTATCATTTTATTTATTGGTATATTCTTCAGTGTTTGCGACTTACCGTTTGACCAGATAACTTGAAGTGTCTGAACTTGTGTGGATTTCCCTAACCCGAATTCTGCAATGAAACTATTAGAGGACATGTAACTTTCACCAGCGTATATTTCTCGTATTTGTGAAGAATTAGCAGTTTTTAGTATAATTTTCGAACCGATAGCATTTCGGTTTTTGTTTGTTCCCACTAACCTAATATGTAACCAATTGTTATCACTTTCTGAAGATGTGTTATTCCGTAGGAGAGTTGGTGGACCATAGTTATTAACGATAAAAGTGTCAACATCACCATCGTTGTCGTAGTCCGCGAAGGTCGCACCACGACTAACACGTGCAGGTAGATTTGTAATACCTGTGCTTTCACTTACATCACTAAAGAAGCCATTTCCATCGTTTTGAAACAACTGATTGTGTTGCGGTATTAGTAATTCAGGTTGATCCAAGTGTTGGAAAGTACTCCCATTTGCTACAAAGACATCCAAATCTCCATCATTATCATAATCAAATAAGGATGTTCCCCAACCTATCTCCTTAATACTGATCTCTGCAAGCATTGCAGTATAGGATTCATCTACGAATCGTATACGCGTGTGATCGGTGTTTTCTGTTGATGTGTTCTCGTTCAGCAGATTTCTGTAAAGGACATTTTCTTGATCTATCCAATGACTGATAAAAAGGTCTATATCACCGTCTGCATCGTAATCTCCAGCAGCTAACCCCATGGATCCTCGAAAATCAGCAGCCCATGAGTCAGCACTGACATCGGTAAAAGTTCCGTTCCCATCATTACGGTAGATGTGGTTTTCTGATGTATCGTTTGCAACATACAGATCAACATCGTTGTCATTGTCAAAGTCGCTGAAAATTGCCTGCATACTCCTTCCACCGGGTGCAGTAACCCCTACATCATCGGTAATATCAGTAAACGTGCCATCCCCGTTGTTTCGATAAAGGACGTTGTCTTGTGGTTGAAAAACGGTCGGGTTAAGTGCATTGGGTACTGATTTTCCGGATTGGAAGGATTCCGCTTTCTTCTGTTCAAACTTCTCAAGATCATAGTCAACGTAATTACAAACATATAGATCCAAATTGTTATCTCCATCGTAATCTGCAAACGCTGCACCTGTACTCCATAATGTACAACCAACTCCTGCACTTTCTGTTACATTCGTAAAGGTGCTATCTCCATTATTGCGATATAGTACATTATCACCGTAGTTTGTCACATATAGATCAATGTTACCATCTCCATTGTAATCAGCAAAGACACATCCCATGCCGTATCCTACATCTCCGACATTTGCAGAATTCGTTATATCTGTAAAAGTGCCATTGCCATCGTTTCTGTAAAGAATGTTAGTGAATTTAGTTACGTCTTTGTTGGAAAATGTTTCTTTGAATGGACCGGGTATATTTACAATGTAGAGATCAAGATCCCCATCGTTATCAATATCAGCGAATCCTGCACCAGATCCCATGTCTTCTGGCAGCAAACTCGTTCGTGTTCCACTGGAATATTGAAAACGGATACCAGCTTGGTGTGTTACATCCTCAAAGGTTGCTGCATAAGTAGTTAACGGAGTTAGGACAACTATGATTGCAACAAGGTGAATCCTATATTTCGTTAAGGATTCACCGTTAAAGGATTTATATAAGTTTAAACTAAATAGATGATTTCGGAATAATAATAGAAGGGGAAAAGTTATGTTCCAAAACTTTTCTATAGACCAGTTTAATTTAAAATTGTCTTCATCTGTTGTATGATCCACAGAAATGTTCATGTTTTTAGGAAGTTCGTAAAGATGTTTCGGTTAAGAAACCGTTCATCATTCAGAATATTTTGATGTAGAGGTATGGTGGTTTTTATTCCATCAATTTTAAATTCGGAGAGTGCTCGCTTCATTCGAGCAATCGCTTCGTCACGGTCTCTACCAATAGAGATTAATTTCGCGACGAGGGAATCATAGTGAGGTGTCACCGTATAGCCAGTATAGATATAACCGTCTATACGAATACCGATGCCTCCGGGTGCTTGATAGTCTGTAACTAAACCTGGTGATGGCATGAACTGATTTGCGGGATCCTCTGCGTTAATTCTGCACTCTATAGCATGTCCTTTGATGTGGATATCAGATTGGTTGTATCCGAGTTCCTCTCCCATTGCCAATCGAATCTGTTCCTTGATTAGATCTATACCGGTGATACTTTCTGAGATAGTATGTTCCACTTGAATTCGTGTGTTCATTTCAAGGAAATAGTAGTTATCGTGTTTATCAACAACGAACTCAATTGTACCTGCATTGGAATATCCGATAGACTTGGCTGCTTTAACGGCTGCTTTACAGATTTCATTACGAAGTTTAGGTGGAATAGATGCAGCGGGTGCTTCCTCAAGGAGTTTTTGCTGTTTGCGTTGGATTGAACATTCGCGTTCCCCGAGGTGCACGACATTACCGTGAACATCTCCCAGAACCTGGACTTCAATATGACGAGCCTCCTCAATCCATTTTTCAATGTATACATCTCCGTTGCCAAATGCGGCTTCGCTTTCTGCTTTTGCCGTGTGAAAAAGGTTAAACAAACTGGGACGATTGTTTGCTATACGAATCCCGCGTCCACCACCACCTGCGGATGCCTTGATTCCCACAGGGTATCCGATCTTATCCGCGAGTTCAGCAGCTTCTTCAACAGTTTCAACGGTTGCGCTTTTATCTTTTCTTCGTTTTCTGCTTTGGCTGCCGGGTACGAGTTTCAAACCTGCCTTTGAAACTGTCTCAAGAGCGCGAACTTTGTCACCCATAGTATTCAGGTCCGATATAGACGGACCAATGAATTTTATCTGATGAGCTTCACAGATTTCAGCAAATTGTGCATCCTCTGCAAGAAATCCTGCCCCTGGGTGTATGGCATCAACATTTGCTATGTCAGCAACGGTCGTTATGTTAGCGTATTTTAGATAACTTTCGGTAGATGGCGGTGGACCAATACAGTAAGCTTCATCAGCGTATGCGACGTGAAGTGCGTCTTTGTCTGCTGTGGAATAGACAGCGACAGACTTTATATCCATGTCCTTACAAGCACGAATTATTCTTATAGCTATTTCACCACGATTTGCAATCAGTATTTTTTGAAACATAATATTAGTTTTGCCTCACACGAAAGAGGGGTTGGTTGTATTCAACAGCCTGACCATCTTCAACAAGGATTTCAAGGATTTCACAATTGAATGGTGCCTCAACATCATTGAAGGTTTTCATGACTTCAAGTGTAGCCAAGGAAGAACCAGATGAAACAGAGTCACCCACCTCAATAAAAGGGGGTTCATCAGGTGCTGGTGAACGATAGAAACGTGCTGGCATAGGTGAGCGAATTATATCATCACCTGTTTCATCTTCCGTAACGAGTGTCGGTGCGGCAGAAGTTGTAATGGCAGGTGCACTTGCCACGGGTTGGACAGTCCCACGTGATATTTCTATTTCAACATCGCCTTCGCTAATCCGAATACTTGCCAAATCCGCTTTCTCTGCAATTGCTATAATTTGTTCAAGGCGTTCAAGAAGAGGATCAGCATGAACGTCTATATCCGCAGAGGGGTCTTGATCTTTACTCTTATCGTTTTTTTTCATGTTTTACACCCTTTCAACGTATTTCCCATTACGTGTGTCAACTTTGATTGTTGTTTCATTTTTTACAAAGAGAGGAACATTTACAACAGCACCGGTTTCTAATTTGGCAGGTTTTGTACCCCCGCTGACGGTATCTCCACGTAACCCTGGGTCAGTCTCGACTATTTGTAGCTCAACAAAGGTCGGTAATTCTACTGCAAGCGGTGTAGTTCCATCCATTTTGACCGTGACATTTTCTCCCTCTTTTAGATATTTGACACCTTCCCCAAGGAGAGTCGTAGGAAGTGGATGCTGATCGAAAGTTTCATTGTCCATGAACCATAACATCTCCCCTTCACTATAGAGAAATTGCATCTCTTGGTCGGTAAGACGAACGGTGTCGATTGTTTCGCTTGCGCGAAATGTACGGTCAAGAACAGCACCATCACGAACTCTTTTTATTTTTGTCCGAGCGAATGCCCCTCCTTTACCGGGTTTTACATGTTGACAGTCTACTACCGTGTAGACAATATTATCAATTCTGATAACTAATCCGTTTCGTAAAGCGTTTAATGCTGCCATTAAATTTCCCTTCTATAAATGCGAAGTATGTATTTCCTTTGTTAAGATATTGGATTTATTATTCTTCGTTAGTAAGTTTGTCAGTTTATAACTGTCAATACATTTGATATTATAATAACTTAAGAGCTAATCGCAATGCTTCACTTCTGTGACTGATTTGATTTTTTATTGTCTCGCCTAATTCAGCAAATGTTTTCGTATAACCATTAGGTACAAAAATCGGGTCGTATCCAAAACCACTGTCTCCAGCCGGAGAATGTGTTATATATCCATCACATGTCCCCACCACGACTTGTACACGTTCTGTTAGATAAGATCGCTGTTGGTTCAATGTGTTATGGTCAGGTTCTGTATTATCTGGCATTGGTTCAGCGATTGCAATCGCTGCAACAAAGCGAGCGTTCCGACTATCAGCATCTTTCATAGCTTGGAGCATCTTCTGTATACGGATTGCATCAGTGGCATCATCACCTGCCCACCGTTTTGAGTGAATCCCTGGTGCCCCACCGAGTGCATCAACTTCTAAGCCAGCATCATCTGCAAGTGTACGAAGACCTGTGTAATCCGCAATCATCGAAGCCTTCTTTGCAGCATTTTCTTGGTATGTATCACCATCTTCAATCACTTCTGGAGCATCTGGAAAATCCTGAAGTGAGAGAAGTTGTATATTCTGATGTTTTCGGTTAGTATTGAGCATTGCAGTAAGCTCAGTCACTTTTCCGATGTTACGGGTTGCTAGTACAAGCTTCATCAAGATTCTCAAGCATCATTCGATTCTGTAAGCGGATAAGTTGTTGAATGCCGCTTACAGATAAATCAAGTAATTGGTTTGTCTCTTCACGAGAAAATGGATTATGTTCAGCAGTGCCTTGGATCTCAATGAATTTCCCACTACCCGTCATGACGATATTCATATCTACATCCGCTGCAGAGTCTTCAGTATAACAAAGATCAAGCATAGGTGTGCCTTCAATGACCCCAACACTTGTGGCTGCAATATTGTCAGCGATGGGTAATACGTCTATCTTTCTTTGGTCTTGCAAGCATTTACATGCGTCCCATAGTGCAATAAACGCACCAGTGATTGCTGCAGTACGGGTACCACCATCGGCTTGAATCACATCACAGTCCATCCAGATTGTCCGTTCCCCTAATGCATCAAGGTCAACAGCAGCACGAAGCGATCTGCCGATTAATCTCTGTATCTCCTGTGTTCGTCCCCCAAGTCTACCTTGTGATGCTTCCCTCTGCATACGTTCTGAAGTTGAACGTGGAAGCATTGAGTATTCTGCTGTCACCCATCCTCTATTTCGTATATTCTGGTCTCGCATAAAACGTGGTTGTCGCTCTTCCACAGATGCTGTGCAGATTACCTTGGTATCTCCAGTTGATATAAGAACAGCACCTTCAGCGTGTTTAATGTAGTCCCGTGTTATTGTCACGGGACGCAACTCATCTGTTTTTCTGCCATCTTCCCTTATCATGGACTCCTCATTTCTGAAAACATGTGATAATTAAGAACCACTATATGTCTGCAAGTAGGTTGATATGTTCCAGCAATAATTAGATCATTATCCTACAACTCCTTAAGAAAATCTAAGGCTTTTGTATAACTCTTGCGTTCCAGATAATGCATAAGCATTTTTGGTGCGGTTGACTCTATATCAGCAGATAACTGGTGTATACAGAGAAGTTGTTCAGTAATATCCTCACCTGAGGTAATACAGTTCATCATATCTTCTAACGCTGTCTGTAGTTCAGAGGCTTGTTGTGTTGTCATTGTTTTCCATTCTCTTCAGGATTGATAGGTGGTAATTCGGTTATGGCTTTGCACGTCCGTAACCCTACGTTTTTTCCGGGTTCATCATAGCCTTTCCATGAATAGGGGTCAACACCTGATACAGGAATAATGCACCGACGGTCTGCACTTGCAGGTCGTTCACCTTCCTTTATTGACCACGGCAATAGAGACCATGAATTGCAGTAATGATTTACAAGGACACGTCTGAATGTGTCTCCACGATTTTTGCGTGAACGGTGTAGTAAATAACCGTTAAAGAAAACTAATGCACCTGTTTCAACTTCAACAGGCACTTCAACAGATGCATCAAAACCATAACTCTCTGGAGTGAAATCAAATTCATCGGGATTATCGTGATTGCGTTGCGGATATAGGTATCCTTGACGATGAGAACCCGGCAACACCCATAGACACCCATTTTCGACATTTGCATCGTCCATGGCAATCCACGCACCGATTAATGACCGATCGCGTGTGGGTATGTATATTTCATCCTGATGCCACGCCTGTCCCTGAAATTTTGGGGGTTTAACGAAAAGCATTGACTGCATACATTTGACGCTACCGTCCCAAAAAGGCAGATGGGCAGCGGTGATTTGACTCAGGATTCCACAGATTTTAGGATGCTTGACATACTTCCCAATCGTATCACTAATAAAATGAGGTTGGTGGATACATAGTATCCTTCCTATGGCATCCTCATCAGTAACATTTTCTGGCAAGGGTTTGAGACTATCGCACTCATATTTTCCCCGTGCAAGTGAAACAGTATCTTGCCTAAGTTCCTCAATCTCACTCTCGGATAGTAAGTTAGGAACAACAAGGTATCCGTTATCAATAAAAAATTGGCATTCCTCATCGGAAACGATATTTGGAACATCAATTCGTTCTGTGATTTCAGGTCCCATTTGTTTACATTATCCTCCTAATTCATTGAAAATAAGGTGTTATACCCGATTTGCAAGGAACATTTCCGTTATTGCGAGTGCAAATACTGCTAATAAAAGAAAGGTAGAGATACTTTGGTTGCTCTCAACATCTTCTTTATATTTTTTCACTACCTCAGGTGTAAGTTCAGTCGGAGTTCGGTCTGTTTCAGTTGTACCGACAAGCATACTGGTCAATTCTTCTGGATTGCGGGGTGTTAGGTCTGACTCCACAGTATCAACATTAACAACGAAAAAATGTGGTTTTTCTCCAGACTTATGTATTGAATAGATACCTGGGTTTTCACTGTTCTCAAAAAATAGATTCCCTTGTTCACTTAAGTTGAATCGGGTTTCTTTTTCATCTGGGTCAAATACTGCTACCTCTTTCCCAGCACTCTCCTGAGACCCACTGTATTCCACACCATCACCAACACGATAGTCTGGAATTTGTCCTGCTTGTTTTAATGCCAGATATTTGATTGTTTCATGCAGAAACGGTAAATAGACACCATGAATCGGTAGGTCATTCCACTCACGATCTATAGTAGATGTATAACAGAGAACACGACCGTTCCCATATATTTTTTCAACTATTGCCGGGTTGCCATCATCATAAGCAGCGATAACTGTTGAATCAGTCGTGGGAACAGACTGAAAATAACGATAAAACCTTCCCTTAGCAAAATCCCCATGGTTTGGATTACTAAACGGCATGAAAATAGGGTGGCGATATTCAACGCTTGCAATCACTTGGAACGTTTCTTTACCAATGGCATCACCAGAAGCCTGCATGAATGTACAAGGCAATAATGGATTATCTATCCCACCGAGGTGTTGTTGATATATGTTTGAATCAACTTGATCCCCGACAGTGATAATAAGTCCACCACCACTATTCACATAAGATTTCACTCTTTCCGCTTCTGCTGCTGTGAATCCGCTGACATTTGCCAGGATAAGCACATCATATCGCTGTATAACGTCTTCAGAAGGAAATTTGGTAGATTCGGTGTAATCAATAGGTGCACCCTCATTACCTGTATCCTTTAATGCCCTTGTTAAAAAGAATGTTTCGTCTTTGATGTCAGACCTTATCCGTTCCCCATTGACACAGTGTACCTTGATAGATTTCATGCTTTGCACAGTAAAATATTGACGGTTATCAATTTCCAGAGCATCTGAATCAATTTCAACCCAACCTGTGTGTGCAGATTCTGTTTGCAGATCTATTTTTACTTTAAAAGTTGCATCAGAACTATCACTCGGTTCAATATCTAATTGAGTTGTTTCAACCTTTGCATCATCTATGAAAAGACTCACAGGAAGATTTTCGACTCGCTCAGTGCTATAATTGTGGACGCGCGCAACCAATTCAGTATCTTTTTGCTCAAGGAGAACAACAGGCGGAACGTTGATATCCGTAATTGCGCGGTTTACTGACTGTTCATCTGTAACATTTACAAATTCAATGTCAACATCGGGACTAAGTCTATCGGTATCCAAGAAGTTATCCCATCCACTTTTCTGCAAATCTGCAATAAGATATATCTGTTTCTGTCCAACTGAAACAGCCTTTAGTATCTCATCAGCAGTTTGGATTGCGTCAAGATAATCGGTTGTATAGTTTGTAAGTTCGGCATTTTCTATTGCTGTTCTGATGTGGTTATGCTCTGAATCAATCGGCAAAATTCTTCGCACTTTGTCTGCTGATAGGATAAGTGCAACAGCATCTGCACTTTCTAAACTGTCCAGACGTTTGATAGCCTCATTTTGCGCTTGAGCAAAAACGTCATTATATTGCATGCTGTAAGAGGTATCCAAGATGATAACAGCATTTCGGACGCCACCTAATTCTGGTGCAGATGCTGGATCCTCGGCGAAATATGGACGTGCAAAGGCAAGACCAAGAAGTATTAACATCAATATACGCATAAGTAGAAGTAGCAGCCGTTTCAGTCTATGACGTTGCACATTAGTTTGATGTGACATCTGGATGAAACGAACAGTGCTAAAGACTAACCTGCGTGCGCGTTCTCTATTGAGTAAATGGATAACGAGAGGAATAGATGCACCTATTGCACCTGCAATAGCAAACGCTCCAACTAAAAAACCCATCGTGTCTGTCTCCTTCGTGCATCGGCACACGTAATGTGCCTGTTACATCCTATATAAAGCCTTGTCGTTTCGCGAGATATGCTGAGAGGGATCGGTCAATCGGGGTTGACGTATTGATCAAGTTATAATCAATATCCGATTGGTTCAAGGTCGTCCTATAATGGTTAATAAAATCGTTAAAATTGCTGAGATAACTATCCTGAATAACTTGTGGTGTAGTGATGATTTCTTGGTCGGTCTCCGAATCAACGAAGCGAATCAGCCTTTCAAACTCAAAATCTACTTCCTGTTGTGATAGTATATGAAAAACAATGACTTCGTGTCCATCATAACGAAGGTGTTCCAGTCCTTCAATAACCTCATCAGGGTTTTCATCATATAAATCAGAAATTAGAATAACCAAACCACGTTTTGTCAACCGTTCTGCAATTTGGTGTAGCGGTTCACCTATTCGGGTTTCTTTTTCGGTCTGAATACTCTCTAATGTCAGTAAGATAGAGTGCATGTGTGACGCGCTGCTACGCGCAGGTAAATACTGATGTACCTTATCATCAAAATATGCGAATCCGACAGCGTCACGTTGCTTTGCCATGAAATACGATAGGGAAGCAATCAGAAAAAATGCATAGCGGAGTTTTGATAAAGGTTCTGTGTTATCCGAGGTGTCGGTTTGTTGAGACTCGTCTATTTCGTCTAAGTCTTCAGGAGAAGGATGCGCCATAGATTGGCTGGTATCTAATAGGATATAACAGTTAAGATTGGTTTCTTCCTCAAACTGTTTGATGTAATAGCGATCAGTTCTCCCATAAACTTTCCAGTCAATATGTTTTGTATCGTCTCCAGGCATATACTGCCTGTATTGTGAAAACTCAACGCTAAAACCGTGGTAAGGACTTTTATGTAAGCCGGAAATAAATCCTTCAACAACATATTTTGCAATTAGTTCAAGATTTCCAATTTGTGCAAGGATTGTAGGATTTAAGAATCGTCGTCCCTCTATTCTTTGTTGCATACGTGTTGTTCCTATTTTTTTCGCAAAACGAGTAGGGTCAAATCATCAAATTGATCTGCATCCCCTTGAAAATCCATTACCGACCGATATATTAAATTGCATATTTGTGATGCATCTGCATCGTGACATGTTTTTGCGAGTTGCTCAAGTCGTTCTTCATCATAAAACTCATCATCAATATTAACAGTCTCAGTAACACCGTCCGTATAGAAGATGATAAGATCACCACTTTCAAGTTTGACCTGCTCTGCCTCGTATTTTGCTATGAGGGGTACCATATCATTTGGAAACATACCTATTGGTAGACCACCTATCTCTTCTCCGAGCCAAACGATTGTCCCATCGTTTTTTACAATTAATGGTGGATTGTGTCCACAATTCAACGTTGTCAGTATATCTGTTTCCGGTTCAAGATGGCTATAAAAGAACGTAGCATATTTTTCTTCTGTTCCGCTGACATACAGAAGCGAATTCAGCGTCATTGCCATGTCAATTAGTTCATTTTTCATCTCTACAGTATTTTCTTCTTCCCGTCCTCTTGCACTTGTTAATTCAGATAGAAGTCCAGCTCGAAGCGTAGCCATCAATAGTGCTGCTTGCATGCCCTTACCAGATACATCAGCGATAGCAAGTCCCCAACCTCCAGAAGCGAGTTCAATGCAGTCAAAATAATCACCCCCAACAGGACCACGTGGTTCGTAATGTCCAGCAACCTCGTATCCAGGTATGTCGGGGAGTGTATCGGGAATCAGATTTTCTTGTATTTTTCGCGCTTCTTCCATCTCTGCTTGTAATTGTCGTGCATCAAGTGCTTCTTGGTGAAGATGAGCGTTTTCTATTGCTACTCCGGCTTGCTTTGCAAATGAATCCAAGAGTGTTTCATCCTCAAATGTAAACTCAGTGATACTTCCTCCGCGCTCTTCTTTATCTCCTACAACAAGCACACCCAAAATATCACCATCGCGTCCCATAATTGGACCTGCCATCAAGTTACTTCCGCCAAAGAGCGTATCCATTTTCGCAGAACATTGGTCTGTTCTACCATTCTTGACAACATTAACTAACATTTCCAAAGACGTTGCGGTCTGATTTTCAGACGTATTCGGGTCAATATCATCTAATTTGATAATGAGTTCTTTGCCAGATTCCTGTTGACCATCTTCAGAATTTAATAGTTCAGGTGGAAATACATAATGTAGTTCAAGATTCTGTTGATCAGGTTCAATCAGCATGAGTGCGCCAACATTAGCATCCAAGAGAGCGACTGCTTGATAAACGACCTGCTCAGCAGCATCATCGGGTTGTAAGAGTTGACAAATTTGGGGAGCACTTTCAGCCAACATAAACAACCGAAACTTTTCACTCTGAATACGTTCCTCATTACGAGAATAAGCAATCGCAATAGAAATTTGATGTGCAAGAATCGTTAGTAGTTCATGCTCCCATTCTTCTAACTTCGCACGACCTAAAAATTTACCTAAACTCAGGATTCCAAGGAATTCATCATGGATTTTTAAAGGCACCCAGAGTCGATGTATCGATTTACCATTTAGTTGTTCTGAGTTTCTTTCAATGAAATTTTGGAGATTTTCCGGTGGCGTGTGCAACTCAATAAATGGAAATTCAAGTAGACTGGCTACCTCGTCAGGTTCAATTTCAATCTGTGTTGCTTCATGTTCTGGTGTTGAGGCAGCAATAGTCAGATTATTATCCGTTGAATGATAACATAGGATAGCTCCGCGTGTTACCTTCAGTGTCCCGAGTGTTATTCGAAGATATGTTTTACTGGAGACATTAAAATTACCGTGACCAGATATTAGGGTTTGACCTAACTGCTCCAGTTCAGATAAACTGAATATCAACCTTTGGATAGTTTCTTCTGCAGAACTTAGTTGCATGCTGGATTGTTCCTTTTTATTCTTCTAAACTTATGTTACCTGATCAATCCTATCAACCCATTGTGTTTAAAGAATGGTGAGTAATGCAATTTTGAATTGCCGTGAGATTGCTAAAAATTAGCGATAGCAGTCTTTTCATCCGGAAAGATCCCAGCATATTTGGCTATTGCCATCATACGAAAAGTACGTTCCTGTGTAGCCGATAATCCACAGAAATTCAACGTTCCATCACGTTCATCAAGTGCTTCAATTATTTCGATCAGAATAGAGATACCAATACTGTTAATCAAAGCTGTTTTATCTAAGTTGATTACAAGTTGGGTATACCCCTTTTCAATGAGTTCTTGGGCTTTTTTGGACAAATCTTCACCAAGCGCGTCATTTAGATATCCTGCAGTTTCAAGGACAGCATATTCGTGCTCAGCACGGACCTGAATATCGAATTTATTTGCCAAACTTATTCCTCCTTAAAATGAGAGTAGACTTCGCTGATGTTTATGCCGTCTTAGACTTAACCATAGTAATAGTTGTTCCGTTTTCCCCACTCATAATATCAACACTATCCATGAGTGTATGCATAATTTCTAACCCCCATCCTCGCTTCCGCATATCTGAATGTAAATCTGGCTGACTGTTCCCACGTTTTCCTCTGTTTCCTGGGTTGAAACCAATTCCTTGGTCAGTGATTTGTAATTCCAATTCATTTGTCCTGATAATGTAATGAATAACTACCGATTGATCCGGACTCTTGCTATGTTCAAAGGCGTTAATACAAGATTCAATCATTGCCAGTTGAATTTCTTCAATCTGATCATCATTAAAACTCATAGATTCGGCAATGACAGAAGCCAATTTAGCCGCTGCAAGTTCCATATCCTGTCGCATCGGTATAGTCAGGAGCACTTGGTCATTGGAGATTGTATTTGCCACGCTGAGTTGCCTCCTTGTTTAGAGTAATCCGATTCATAGGCTTATGATAAAGAATTACTTGGCAATTACTATCAATATATAGCGTATAAAAGGATACCAAAGTTATAAATATTTTTCAAGTCTTTTCACTATATCCTCTTTCTGTATTCATACTACTCGGTCTGTTATCTTGAAGTTTAATTTGTCACCTTCCATAGTCAACCCAATGATAAGCCTTTGATTTGTCCCTTTATGATACTCACCGAACTGTGCTTAGCCAAATCCGTACAAACAGATAGTTATTAAATTAATTATGACATATTAGAATGGTAAAAATCAAGGTGCTTTTCAATTTGCCTTTGTTTCCTCCACAAACCAACGGGCATCTACCATTCGTTTATTTGCTTCAGACTCTTCTGCTTGGTATGTTGCGAACTTTACTTTATCACAGTTAGCAAGGAACTGCCTGACATGTTTGACATAAGAATCACTTATTTGTTCACGTGTCATCTGTTGTAGAAGACCAGTAGTTGTTAACTCTAATGCAGGAATATGGTATCGTGCTGCAATGTACTCTCGAATAACATAAGATATACGGGCATGATAAGCCTCAATATCGTACGAATCGGCTTCAAGTGCTGCCAAATGTTTAAGAGCAATTTCATGGGGAAGGGGAGTATTTACTTTTTCGGGTGAAGGTGAAAGGATTGTCTGCTGACGTTTTCGGGTAAATACCCATATTGTACCGATAACAGTAACAAGAATGAGTCCTCCAAGAAGAATATATGGGAGTAGGCTATGTGGCACATCCAAAGGAGGTTTGATGTCACGCAATCTTTGAGCGTTTGAAGGTATCTGCAAAAGGAATTGAGGGAGAACGGACATGATGCTATTGTGTTTCAGGCAAGGGCATAATCACTATAGACTTTGGGTCAGTCGGACAAGCATACTGGCATACTCCACACCCTGTACATCCTGAATCCAAGACTTCTACTATACCCTCTTGAGAAAACTTGATAGCATCCTCCCCAATAGGACAGGTATCTACACAGTAGCTGCACTCAACAGATTTTGAACGGAGACATGATTCTACATCAAAGACTGCGAGTCCGATCCTAATGTCCTCTGCAAAAACAGGTTGTAATGCACCACTTGGACAGACATGCATACATGCCAGCGAATCACATATAACACAAGGCTGCTCATCAGGATCTATGTAGGGTGTATTTCTTAGGATGGTGTCTCGGCTCTGTAAAGGTTGAATGGCATTCGCCGGGCAGTTTTTGACACAATTACCACAACGTAAGCATTTATCTAAGAAGTCAGATTCAGGTAGAGCACCAGGTGGTCGGAAAATTATACTGGTCGGTTCATCAATGGGAAACGGATCAATAATCCTGTCATCAATAAATTCTGCAACAGGTTTCATGATCTGATTCAATGCTTCCTTAAAAAAGTCGCGTCTACCTGATTCGTCAGCCATTCAATTTTCCTTTATCTTAATAATGAAATGGGAATGGTGGATTGAAAACGGGCACGACTCAATATTTGTCATACGTTATTCTTGACTTACTTGTTTATTGGATTGAGATACATTTTCCGTATTGGTTTTATCACCTTTCGGGATGCGATAACAGCACCTATGACTCCCCGCCATCAGGTGTTCAACGCGATACACCTTAGCGTCTAAGGATTGTTTAAAAAGTGCTAATTCAATCTCACAGACATGTGGATATTCCTGAGCAATTGCTGCAATGGGACAATTGTGTTCAATCAAGACATAATCAGTGTCGTTTTCATCATATCGCGCCATATAACCTTCTTCGTCGCGAATAAGTGCAAGTTCCTTGATACGTTCAACCAAGTCCTTACCATGAAGTCGTTCTTGATACATACGTAACTGGGATTTCATCCTACTACGGAACACTTTGTTGATGAATCCAGGACCATTGAATTTTGCGACTTCTTGCATTAAACCCATAGCAAAGTTTGCATAGGTTGTTGGAAATAGACTACTCGCCTCTTCAGTCAGACTGTAAAGATGATGTGGACGACCACGTTCCTTCTTTTCTATATGATATTCAACTAAGCCTTCCTCTTCAAGAATTGATAGATGCTGCCTAATTCCCATTGCACTAATGTTCAACGCATCCGTCAGTTGACTAACAGTCAGGCTACAACGCATCTTCAATAGTTGTAGAATCCGCATTCGCATTTCGCTCATTTCGCAATTCACTTCACTTGCCCTCATACAAATTCTGTGTTTAAACATAATTATAGCAGCAATTTTGCTGTAATTCAAGACATAATTATGTACTACAGGGTTATTTAGTTTTAAGAATATTCTGTAGATTAACCCAAGTTGCTACCTATTGAATTTCCAACGTTATCGTGCTCTTACATGTATGGTATGTTTAATCTTCCGCTCCATCGGAGCGGTATGTGGAAATTGTTACCGTTATGAATGGATTCTTGTCTTAGGTTTAGCGTGAGTTCGGTATAAGCAACTTTGGGAATCGGCAATTTGATATTATATTCTGCATGTCTGCTAAACAGAACTCATGTTAACATACTCTATTATTGCTTGGGACGATCTGGTGGTTTCGGTTGAGAATCAAAACCGTATATTCTACGCATCGTAGGCGATGCGCGTTCCACCACCTCAGGTTTTAGGTGGTGGACGAAATCGAACATCGGTTTGATATATGATCTGCAGCAAAAGCAGATGAGTGCAACGCGTTGACGATCAGTATTGTTTGCACCCGCTGAATGCCAGATCGCACCGTTGAATAGAAAAACAGACCCTTTTGGAGCTGAGAGTCGCACCTCATCAGGATGGTGGGTTGTTCCCGGCGGCGGTTTGATTCGTTGTAGATGAATGCCAGGAACATGACGTGTACCGCCATTATCTGGTGTAAAATCGTCAAGCAACCACAAACTGTTTGCAACCAATGGAAAACTCGGTAGTGGCTCAGGCATTGTACCTAATACGTTATCAACGTGGTATCCTCCATCGGATGCACCTGGATCAATGATATTAGAAGTAAGAGTGCTGAGTGTATAATCTGCACCAAGAAGGTGTTCAAAGAAAGGCATCACTTTGGGATGTGCTACAAGTTTCTCGTATATCTCACCTTTGTTCATTAACCAACGCACATGTTGTCCGTGATCATTGGTATGACGGAGTGCAGAACCATCCTGTTTCTCCTGCTCTGCCAACCGAAGTATATCTGCTCGAAACAACTCAATTTCTTCGTTGGAAAGCACTTCCGGAATGACTATACACCCCTGCTCATCCAATTGCTTCTTTTGTTCTTCGGTGATACCCATATCTCTATTCCTTTATCATCAAAAGCATTACATAACTCGTGTAACCAACCCATGTTTTACGCTGCGAAGTCTTTCAGGCACTCATCATATACATTAAAACGTTCACCTTCAAGTTCTTCAGCGTCAACGAGTTTTAACCATAACGCACTATCCTTCTTTTTACCACTAAGTTGACGACGACTTCCCAAATTGGAGGGATCTGGACCACTCCACACAACTTCACCTCCCTGCAAATAGATGAAATTGTCTCTATATTTGTCAATCATGTTTTTCTGATTTTCAAGATAGACTATTCCCTGCTCACATGTCGTCCTTCTCCAATTTGAAACCATTTCTGGAGTATCCGTTTCCACCGAGTCAAACTCCGCAAGTGGTGCTGTAACTTCGCTCTCCCAATCAATCTCATCCAAGTTAACTGTGCCAAATCCGCGTTGTGCTGCAATGAGTATATGGTTGCGATCGCGTTTGAAAGGTGGTGTTGGCCAATCGGATGCAGGATCATGTCCCATAAGATGCATCCCTACGGTGTCAGTAGAAATTGGATGATCACCTGCGATTAGTGCATTACATATTCTACCTTCTCCTCCCCATTCGCGTCCCCATTGTCCTGTCAGTGCATCAATAATATTAAGACACGGTTTTGTAATCAATGCAAGATCAGGTAAAACATAGGATAGGCGGATGAGATGATGATAGTAACTTCGTGTCCTACCTTCTGGGAGCAACATCGGTGGTAATCCAAAGAGATTTTTCGTACATAAAGTAATTCCCATAAAGGCGTGGTTTTTCATCTTCGCTACAGAAACAACAGCATCTGCATCGTCAAAACATGCACTCAACGTGTAGCGATCAAACATTGAACCACCACCTGGAACATCATAGTCTTTAAACGGAGGTAGATTTGAATCGACAAATTGCACATCAAATTCCTTGAGATGATGTTCATAGTTAAAACCTGGGGGCATTCGATTTCCATGTGTATACGGGTTCGTATCTGTAGCAATGAGTTGTGCTGTGGTATGTTCCTTTAGCAGTCGCAGAACGGCACGGCACACAGCATCATCCACAAGTTCACGCCTTCTCCCTTCAAAATAGATGATACGTTCGTGAGGTTTCATCATGTTGAACTTGATAACGATCTTTTTAGCTGTCTCAATTGGCTTCCAAGCGCGAGGAAGCGGATCTGTTATGCGGCGAAGTGTATTGTAGATTTCCTCTTCAGTTGCACGATAATCACAATGTGCTGCTCGAACTTTAAATTGCTTTTCTGACATATAATGCTCCTTTCTACCATTTCCCTCTATTTCACAAAAGCATTTAGAATATACTTAACGTGAGTTCGGTATAAGCAACTTTGGGAATCGGTAAAATATGCACTACAAAAACCTTTGTTATAGTGCCTGATAAATCATGTAAAGTTTTAGAGTCATTGTTGACTAAATTAGTCGAAAATAGCCTCTAAACCCACTTGGGATAAGGGAGTGTGGCACATTCCCAAATTCTCTCATTTTCCGATTGACTCTAAAGACTATAAAACTTTACAAAGATATGACTTTGGAAATTCGGGAAATAAATATAAATTCCTGCATGTCTCCTAAACCGAATTCACGTTCAACTTATTCGAGTGTTGATGTTGTTATTGAATAAAGTGAATAATAGCATAATTTAATAATAAACACAATAAAGAACTCCGATTTAGATGATACAATCTGGGTAGAATTGTCCTGTAATTTGGTGTTTATGAATTATACCTCATAGATATGAAATGATGACACATACTGTATCCATTGTCATAGCAACGAGCCAATGGATAGCTGCACCATAGATAAACGAACGGGTTTCCAATGCAAGTACTCCAAGCAACAAACCTGCAATAATTGAACCAAGTGCTTCAGGTAACGGCTTGGAAAAGTGCATCACAGCAAACGGAATAGTCTGGATTAGGATGCTATAGTTACCAAATCTCTTTTCCAAACCAAAGAGCATAAAACCACGGAAGAAAAACTCCCATGAAAACATGTAAACCCCGTATGCAAGTTGATATGGAAGGAACGCCTGCCAACTACCAGCAACCTCCTTACAAAACGGATACTTGTCCTGAAAAGGTGGATACACGACAACAGCAAGAATAATTACAGGTAGCATCAACACCCATGCTGATAATGTTACACTCCAACCCAGTTTCTGTTTTCCAAGACGAATTCCATAATCTATCAGTCTCTGTCTTGTCCCGAATACAGAGACGATAACGGGTAGTAGAAACAAGGTGAGAGCCGTTGACAGAAACCAATAATAATAAGGGTGACTTACATCCAAAGGCAGATCATCAAAAAACCCAGACAAATGCTTACGAAATATCCCTGTCCGGCTATATTTTCTATGTAATGTCAACAACACAGCAGATGCAAGCAAGATAATTGTAGTTTGTTGATCCCATCCTTGTAGGTACTTTTCTCTTAATGTTTGGAGATATTGTTTCACCTTGACACCCTAACCGTTTTGAGGTATTATACCGTTACAAGAGGAAATTAGCAATTGATAGGATTAGAAGAAGTTTCACGATGTATGCACCTGATCAGATTAATCGGATCTTAATCATCAGACTTGCGCCACTGGGGGAAACGGTATTAACAACGCCTATTATTCGTGCTTTACGACAACACTTCCGAGATGCCTATATTGCATACATGGTAGCACCGACACGAGAGGAATTGGTCTCAGCAAACCCACACTTGAATGAGGTGTTAACCTATCAATCATCTGTACCGAAACTTATCTATCAGTTGGTTCGTCGAAAATTCCAGATGGCAGTTGTACTGCAACCAACTTTTCGTTTAGTACTACATACATTTCTTGCCAGAATTCCGTTACGGGTAGGGTTTGAAACCAATACTGGTGGGAAAAGATTATTACATTTCTCAGTCCCGAATAACACGGCACAACACGAAACACAACGTTACCTTGATGTTGTGCGAGAACTTGGGATTGAAGTAGTAGATGATGAACCAGAGGTATTTGTAGATGATACTGGCAAGACATGGTGTAAGGACTTTCTTGAAAGCCTAAATCTGATGGATGGCAAACCTATCATTGGTATCAATCCGGGTGCTGCTACCTCTTACCGTCGGTGGTCAGCAGACAACTTTGCTATTCTCGGAGATATGCTTTATGAAACATACGGTGCCCATGTGATTATCACAGCAGGACCAAACGAGGGAAAACTCGCACATCAAGTTGCGAACCTGTTGACACATACACCTATTATTGCTAATGATTTATCCCTGATGCAACTTGCTGCACTTCTACAACAGTGTCATCTTTATGTCAGCAACGATACAGGACCAATGCACCTCAGCACTGCAGTCAAAACTCCGACGATTGCACTGTTTGGTGGGTCAAACCCAACACAATGGGGTCCACCATGGGATAAACATACTGTGATTGCACGACAGGGATGTAAGTATATGCAGACACTATCACCCAAAGAGTGGGACGACCATGCAAGTATGGCACGCGCTAATCTCAATGCAATTAAACCTGAGATGATTTTTGAAGCATCGGAGAAGTTGATATGGAAAACTCAAGAGAAATAATAATAAGTTATCTAAAATCTCTACAAAACCGAGACTTTCGGCAAACTATATTTGACACAGTGATACGGACTCTCTTTTTTGGTATGTGCTTTCTTGCAGCGATCTCAATTGGGATTCGCATTGTTAAAATCCCATTTTCAATTATGTATGTCATACCCTTTGGTGTGATAGGTTCCGTTGTTATCGGTACCTGTCTGAGTTTCAGGTACCGAAAATCTATTTCTGAAATTGCAGGTTATGTCGACGAAAATCTTACACTCAAGGAACGCGTAAGCACATCGTTAGAATTAATACAGGAAAATCGCGAAGGCGAATTGGTAGACCTGCAAATACTCGATTCTGCAGAAGGAATATCACAAGCAGATCCAAGAAATATTCTGCCATTCGTCACCCCTCCCTTGCTGAAATGGGTCTTTATTCCAATGTTAATAATCACACTATCTTTCGCTATACCTCGACAATATGAACTCCCGCAACCGCCTATAATCGCAGAAGGGGAAGCGATAAATAATACAATAAAAAATCTATCAGATGAATATGAAAATATTGACAATCCAACAATCAGAGAAGAAATAAATAAGACATTAAAACAATTAAGAAATGTTAAAGATGTAGAAACAGCACAAGATCATCTACGAAATTTAAATAATGTGGTACGGAAACAGAGATCGGAATTACCTGAAGAGGTTGATATAGAACAGGCAACTCAAGCAACAATCCACTTTAAAGGAATGGATACTGTTACGCTTGCGGAGGAACTTGAACGACTTGCTGGACAGGACGAACTTACACCCGAACTTCGCGCAGAACTTGCAAAACTATTCGCAAAAATGCAACAGAGTTTTCCACAAGGAGAACTTAGAACGGCATTAGATCAGATTCAGGGAACTACAGTTTCACCTGATAAATTACAACAGATTGCTAATGCACTCAATCAAATCAAACAACTTAATCAACTTGAAGCACATGTGATTGATAGCAGAAAAGACATTGCATTAGCAAGCATTCAAACAGAACAATCTAACGGTGGATTTGCTAATAATGATGGTGCTCCGGGTCTGGAATCTGGGAACAAAGAAACACAAGGATCGTTTGTTTCGGGTGATACTTCCGAGATTTTATCTTCTCCTGATGATGCTACTTCCACTCCTGATGACGACTCAACAACTAAACCACTTGTAGGAGATGAAACCACATCATTACAAGTTTCAGGTAATGAATTACAATTAAACTCAGAATCAGCATCAGACACCCAAACTATCACAAGAGTTTTCACTGGAAATGCTGGTAAGGATGGATCTGAACCAGAATATATACCGTTTAGTAATGCAGTTCTAAATGCACAGCGTGAGTACGCGCAAGCTATTGAAAACGATAAAATTCCTGTGCGGTACCGATCACAGATTAAAGCTTATTTGGAGGCAATTGCTAAAATTGATGAAAAATAAGGTAATTCGGGTCATGCTTGGTTTCGGTGTTGTAGCTGCAACCTATTTTCTTCTGAGGTATTACGGCATAACTGAATATATTGACCTAAATAATGTCCACAAAATCAAAGATTGGGTTTCAGGTTTCGGAATAATAGCACCTCTGATTTATATCGGTTTCTATATTGTTGCTACGCTTTTCTTTTTGCCGGGTCTACCAATTACAGTGCTTTCAGGCATAGCCTTTGGTCCGGTGTGGGGTGTTGTTTATGTTTGGATAGGGGCAACTATTGGGGTATCGCTTGCTTTCCTTGTAGGACGTTATATCGCACGTGGTCTTGTTGAGAGTTGGATTTCGGGTAACTCACAATTCCAAAAAATAGATGTAAAGGTGGAACAGGAGGGTTGGCGGATTTTGATGTTTACGCGGTTAGTTCCTATATTCCCATTTAATTTACAAAATTATGCATACGGTTTAACGAAAATAAGGTTCCCCACTTATGTTCTGGTTTCATCAATATTTATGCTACCCGGTTCAATTGCGTACGTTCAAATCGGCGGCGCGCTTGTCAGTGGTGAAGGTAATCTAACCAAGACAGTATTGTATCTATCTATTGCGGGTGTCCTCATTTTACTGGTATCGCTAATTCCGAAATTGTTCCGTAAACGTCAACCAGATTTGTATTAGTTGTTTTGTGTACGAATTAACTCTTTCACTACAGCGAATGCTTCTCCCCGAGTCTGTATTTCACCATAATGTTGTCGTTCCTCAATTTGTTTCAACAACCTTCCAATTTCCTTACCCTCTTTCAATTGAAATTTATTTTTCAGTTCTTCTCCTGAAATAAGTCGTCCCTGTTTGAGTATTGGTAACAGATGTAGGTAGTAGGTATCAGCAATATCCATCTGTACTTCTGGAGTCATTGGATACAACACTACCGAGTATAAAAGAACTCCCAACCAGTCGGATCCAGAGTATCTTAGGAAATTGACCATCTCTTTATGTGTCATTCCTCCTTCTGTAAGTTGCTGTTGTTTCACTATGAGACATTTTAGATACTGCACTGATTTTCGGCTAAGTCGTAACTGTTTACCAATTTCTCCAAGATTCCTCTGAAGAAGAATACAGAGTTTTATCAATGACCGTCGACTTGCATATAAACCCAATTCTGTATTCAGATATGTATAAATTTCAGTTTGATATTTGAATAGAGATTCAGGAATCGGGTTATCCTCAAATTTCTTTAGTGCCTTCCAACTGCAAGAATCCTGCTTTATTGATGGTATGACGTAGTCCAACAGACCCACCTTAGAAATCTGCTGCAAGTAACATCTTGATGTATTGGTATTTAGGAGTTTAAATAATTCGTCGCGAACCCGTTCTTTTGAGACTTTTGGTAACAGGTGAGTATGTTCTTTAACTAACTTAATTGATTCCTGAGGTATTTGAAAATCTAACTGTGCAGAAATTCTATAAATACGCATTAGACGGAGTGGATCGTCAATTATTACCTGTTCACTTGGAAAACGGAGTTGACGTTGTTCTAAGTCAGTTTTGCCATTACACGGATCAATTACTTCAGGTTGATCTGATTCCATAAGAGAATCAAATGGAATTGCCATTGCATTGATTGTTAGGTCCCGCAAATACAAATCTTTCAAAAGAGTATCGGCTCTATACTGTGCGAAATCTAAGTCCAATTCCGCTTTGGTAGGTTGTTGTGTTTTCACTATCACGCGAGCAGTCGGTGGGTGTTCCTCCAAAGGCACGAAAGGTGCATTAATACTATCTGCGAATAATTTAGCAAACTGAATTGCATCAGACTCCATTGTGAAATCAAAATCTGTTATCAGTCGGTTGAGTAGTAGATCTCGGACACTTCCACCAACAAGATATAGTTGAATCTCATGGGACTTAGCATAAGCATGTAGTTTCTGCAGGACAGGATTATCACCTAATATTTGAGTGTTGACAGATGCACTATTCATTGTTTAACCCGAGCCTTGCGACGCTGTGCTTTACGTGAACGAAATAAGATACCATCAAGATAGAGATGTGAAGCATAACCTATCAAACCAGCCACATAAAATGCAAGACCGCTGCTGAATGACATAGGAATATTATCCCACGCCACCAATGAGTCATATAAAACAGGGAGTTCTTCCCATCCAACACCTAAGCTTGTATATTCAATATACATTGGTATTAACAGAAACAGACTCGGCAGCAGAATCATTGTAACTTTAGAGTGAGTCCATCCTCTATGTTTACTAAGTATAGGAAGCATCGCGAACAAACCTAATAATGCTGACTCTAAGTACATCTTAAAGACTATAATAAGCGTGACATTCAGCACAAACAAGACAGTATAAAATATCTTTTGACTCTTACTTGTTATATCTACATCGGGCCACAATCCGAAGAGCAATGCAACGATGAAGCATCCCAAGATTTCCACTCGGACCATTGAAATAGTTGGATTCCAGTCAAATGGTATTCCATATATTATTGAAACGGAAATTGACATCACAAGCGAAGCTATGAAAAATACGCTATATGCTGTCAACCCACCGATCCAGTGTTCGCGAAACATACTCATAATAATATTATAGCATACTCGATTTAATAATATAAGGTATTTTCTTGTAATACTTAAGTCATTCACTTGTCGTGAAACGCAAATATTGAAGGGGTTTCCAATCTCAATTTCTACTCATTTATTGTTATTTTGAAGGAGTTCTAAGCGGATCAACACATCCTATTGCACAACTGTAAAACATTTGAGTCAATCCCGACTACATTTATCATAAATAAGCCGTATATCCAGTCCTGATGAAGGTTTATAGACTAATACAAAATTATCCATAATTATGATTGACTCAAAAAACTCAATAGTATGACAATTGAATGTCTCTGGGTGCTATACGATACAACTATTCTTAAATTGTTAGATATTATGGCTTAAAAAAATATATCTTGACAAAAGTATGTACATTAGGTTAAACTTTTATTTGAACTAACGTCTTAAACTGAAACCGTTTTCATAAAGGAACTCACGGTGAAGTTATCAGGTTTTTCTAAACACATTAACGTGGATCTTGAATTTGGCTTGATTCTCAAAAAGGAAAGTGTTAACATGCTAACCTAAGACTTGCAGGTCAAATTTTAATACTGCTATTAGAACAGTGGTAACAGCGAAACCTATTCCTATTACACAGGAATGGATAACCGCTAACGAAGAACCGCGAGGGCTCGAAACAACCGAGAACGATCGCGTTTTTTGCTTTTATAGAGGTTATAAAAAATGGCAGCAGGAATTGAAAATACCGTTGCTGAGATTTTAACCCCTACACTTGATAATGAGGGGTATGAATTGGTGGCTGTGGAGACTGCAGGAAACATTAAAAATCAGATACTCCGACTGTTAGTACACAAGCAGGGGGGACTAACTTTATCAGATTGCAAAGTTGTGGATCAAACGGTACGCCCGATTTTGGAAGTACACCAAATATTAAATGAATATAAACAGTTGGAGATCGCTTCACCGGGGATTGACCGTCCTTTGACAACGACGCGCGATTTTCAACGGAATATAGGCAGAAACGTTCAAATTGAGGCTACTTCTACAAATGGAAAACCTATTGATGTACAAGGAAAAGTGAAAAATGTCGTTGATGGGTGTATTGTTTTAGAAGAATTATCGGGTAAGACCGTACACATTGATATTTCACAGGTTTGTAAAGGTTCTATTCAACTGACATGGTAGTCAGTCAAATATAAAATCGGAACGCAAACTGTGCCATGATTAGGAGAAATATGAAACAGAAAACTGAGCAAAGAAGAGAGAGTTTACAACATTCTATTCGGCAAATGATGGGACATACCGATTTACCAGAAGATGTCTTTATTAGCGCGATTGAGGATGCTTTACGAGTAATCGCTTTGCGACATTATGGTCCAGAGGCAAAAGTATCAATTGATATACAACTCGACAGCGAAGAAATAAAGTGTCATGTACCGAAAAAGATTGTAGATATTATGCAGGATTTCTCTACGGAAATACCGATTGAGGAAGCGCAAAAACTAAAACCTGATGCAGAAATCGGTGATTCTATTGAAGTTGAAATAAGTCCTGAAGAATTTGGTCGGATACAGGCACAATTAGGACGACAGATTCTACTCGGTAAACTTAGAGAAGCAGAACGTGAGTTAATATATAAGGAATTTGAAGGTCGTGAAGGAGAAGTAGTTGTTGGATACCTGCAAAGGTATAACGGTCAGGATGCTATTATAGACTTAGAACGGACAGACGTTTTGCGAACAGAGGCGTTGCTACCAGCAAGTCAGATACCCCAACCACATCGGTATAGCCGGGGTGATTCCTTAAGGTGTCTGATCTTAGAAGTAAAAGATACTATGACAGGTGAGCAGCTTGTTGTATCCAGAACACATCCCGATCTTATTGCAATGCTATGTGAACAAGAGGTGCCAGAAGTATATGAAGGACAAGTTCGCGTAATTGCAGTTGCACGAGATCCGGGTTACCGCGCTAAAGTTGCTGTTACTGCAACCGAAGATGGAATCGATGCAGTAGGCACTTGTGTAGGTGTTAGAGGGGCACGAGTCCAGACAATGGTCCGAGAACTCAAAAACGAGAAAATTGATTTTCTCGAATGGGATGATGACTCACGCGTATTTATTACGAATGCATTAAATCCTGCAAAGGTCCGTAGAGTTGAGCTTAACGAAGCAAATATGAGTGCAAACGTCGTCGTAGCAGATGATCAATTATCCTTGGCAATTGGTCGGAGAGGACAAAATGCACGACTTGCCGCAAAATTAACTGGATGGCATATTGACATAAAAAGTGAATCTGAAGCTCCAGCTTCATTGGATACACTGTTTAAAGAAGACGAGGAAGAGACTGAGGAGAATGTAGAATTGGATGCAGAGGATACATCTGTAGATGCTGAAGAAACATCCTCGGAATCTGAGGATCAACAAAACACGGATGATGATGTTGAATCCACATCAGAAGACACTTCTGAATCGGAAACAGATGATGAATCTACATCTGAATCTGATGAGAATTAACTGACACACAATAATTATGTTCGCGTGAATCACTGTCGGAAATCGGTTTGAAGAACCTTGTTTCGGCAGTTAATCAATGAAAAAAGTAAAAGGACCTATTCGCACCTGTATTGGGTGTCGTTGTAAATTACCACAGAAAGCATTAATCCGGTTTGTGTGCTACAAAGAAAAGACATTGCAGATGGAAGAATTAACCAAACTCCCCGGACGGGGGGCTTATGTCTGTCGTTCTGAGTCTTGTATTGATGAAGCATTTAAAGTGCCTAAACGGATAAACTCATTGCTACGAGTGCAACTGTCGAAATCGGTTATCACCGAGTTCAAACAGACACTTCTTGATAAGGAGATAATCGCCGATGAGAAAAAATAGACAGCAATCCGCTGAAGTTGAACAAAAATCAACACAGAGTCAAAATGTCCGAGTCTATGAATTGGCAAAACGTCACGGATTGAGTAGCAAAGAACTTATTAAAGTTCTTGAAGAATTGGGTGTTGCCATAAAAAACCACATGAGTAGTTTAGATCCAGAAACTATTATGTTAGTTGAAGCCGAATTGGATCCTCAACAAGAGAAAACTACAGAGGAAGAAATAGACGTTGATATAACCGCAACCAGTGTTGAAATAGAGGAAAAAACAAAAGAAATAACAGAAGAGGAAATAGATGCGAAAATAAAGGAAGAAATAGAGGAAACACCTTCAGATAGCACCATGCAGGTACAAGAGGGTATTACAGTCGGAGCCTTGGCAACCCAACTGAATCTACAATCAACACAATTGATTATGCAGCTGATGAAGTTAAAGGTGATGGCATCAATAAACCAAAGGTTAGATTACCAAACCTTGTTAATCTTAGGTGAACACTTCGGTTTTGAAGTTGTACAGGAAATGACACTTGAAGAACAACTCTTAACCGAGGAGGAGGATCCTCCAGAATCATTGGTGGCACGCGCACCTGTCATCACAATAATGGGACACGTTGATCACGGCAAAACATCACTATTGGATTCAATCCGTCAGTCAAATGTGAGTGAATCCGAAGCAGGAAATATCACACAACATATCGGTGCATATCATGTGGAATTGGATAATGGGAGCATCGTATTTCTTGATACCCCCGGACATGCTGCGTTCACTGCAATGCGAGCACGTGGTGCACAAGCAACTGATATCGTCGTACTTATTGTTGCAGCAGATGATGGTGTTATGCCGCAGACAATTGAAGCTATAAATCACGCAAAAGCAGCAAAAGTCCCCATTGTTGTTGCAATTAACAAAATTGATGTTCAGGGGGCACGTCAAGACTACGTAAAACAACAACTTGTAGACAACGATTTGGTTCCTGAAGACTGGGGTGGTCAAACTATTTGCGTTGAAGTGTCAGCAATAGAAGGCACAGGAATAGAGTTGCTTTTAGAGATGCTACTTTTGGAAGCAGCACTTCTCGAATTAAAAGCAAACCCTTCAAAACCTGCACGTGGCGTTGTAATTGAAGCACAAGTAGATACAGGACGTGGAGCAGTTGCAACTGTATTAGTTCAGAGTGGCTCCTTGAGAGTTGGTGATTCATTTGTCACCGGACGATACTCCGGTAGAGTAAGAGCAATGATGAGCGATGATGGTAAACGTATAAAGACCGCTGGTCCTTCTACACCTGTAGAAGTTCTTGGGTTCACTGGGGTACCAGAGGCAGGAGACCCATTCTACGTTGTTGACACGGAAAAAGATGCTCGCGCAATCAGTGAAGAACGACAAGATAAATATCGGATTTCTAAATTGGGTGCACATAGTCATGTTAGCCTTGATGACCTATTCCAACAGATACAAGAAGGTGACATCAAAGAATTAAATTTGATTGTTAAAGGTGATGTGCAAGGTTCTGTTCAAGCCATAACAGAATCTCTACTAAAATTGAGCACACCTGAGGTAAAAATCAATATTATACACGAAGCCACTGGCGGTATTACAGAAACAGATATCTTACTCGCATCAGCCTCCGATGCAATCGTTGTTGGATTCAACGTATACCCTACTACAGAAGCTGTCAAAGCAACTGAAACAGAGGGAATTGATGTTCGCACTTATACAGTTATTTACGACATCATATCTGATATCCGTTCAGCAATGGAAGGCTTGTTAGACCCAGAAGTAAGGGAAGTTATTATCGGTCGTGCTGAAGTTAGAGAAATCTTTAAAGTGCCACGTAGCGGATTAGTTGCTGGCAGTTATGTCAACTGGGGAAGGATTACATTCAACCAACCGCTTCGTATCTTACGCGATAACCGGATGATTTTCGAGGGAAAGGTTGATTCACTGAGACGTTTCAAAGACAACGTCAACGAAGTACAAGCCAATTATGAATGTGGAATCGGCATTGAGGAATTTGATGATATAAAAGTAGGAGATGTATTAGAATGTTACGTCCATGAACAGATTGCACGAACTCTACAATAGGGGTACAGAACAATATATTGAATTTCACGTGTGTCCTTGATTTGAATGGAATCCTATATAATTTACAGGTTTATATTACATGACACAATGATTAAATCCCTGTTGTAATTCTCTACTCGGTTTATTAGAGAAAATGGTTGATACTAAACTGTTCACTTCGTTCTAAAATCTTGTTGTATTCGTATCTAATAATTAAGTATAAACGTTGTTAAGTATTGACAAATCTTTAGTTGATTTTGCAATAGAATATATATGACATATTAGTGTTTGTAGATGTTCTCCCATGGCTTCTTCATTCACTATGTGCATACCTTTTTTATCAAAATTGGTTTATTCGTGAAACACAGGATATGTACACAAATAATGTCTTTTCGACTGAACGGGAAGTACAAGTCCCACCTATTGAATTACCCGACTTTCTTAAACCGAATTCACGGATAAAGATGGAGGGTTTGAAGTTCTTATCTCATTTGCCAAATGAAACAATACCAGTGGCGTTTCTTGATCCTCAATATAGAGGTGTACTTGACAAGATGAATTACGGTAATGAGGGTAAAAGTCGAGAAAAACGAAGAACATCATTGATGCAAATGACTGAAGAACTGATTACTGAATTCATAAAGTGTATTGATAATGTGCTTATACCTACTGGACACCTTTTTCTTTGGTTAGACAAGTTTCATTTATGCCAAGGATTTAACGATTGGTTTGATGAAACTCAGTTAGATGTTGTGGATTTAATAGTATGGGATAAAGAACGAATCGGGATGGGTTATCGAAGCAGACGGACGAGTGAATACTGTGTAGTTCTACAGAAAAAACCCAAAAAGGCAAAAGGGGTATGGAAAATACATAACATACCCGATGTATGGCGTGAACGAAAAGAAACAAAAGAACATCCCCATCAAAAACCTCTGAAATTACAAGCGGAACTCATCGCTGCTGTTACAAATGAGGGTGATTATGTGATTGATCCAGCCGCAGGTTCATTTTCAGTTATGAACGCAGCGCACCTACAAAATAGGAATTTCATCGGCTGTGATCTCATGGGCTAAATTATAAATTCTATAAATATACAGACGGGTATAGATGCATATTGGTGTTTGTAAAATCAAGTTATATTTGCCAGAGAGTCAGTCTCTGAAAGAAAAGCGAAGGGTACTTAAAAGCCTAATAGCACGACTCAAAAACCGATTTAATGTCGCGGTTGCTGAAATTGATGCGCTTGATATACACCAATCTGCCGTATTGGGAGCAGTCTCAGTAGCAAATGAAGCAAAATTTGTAAATCAAATTTTATCACAAAGTGTTAAATTCATTGAGGGAAATACATCTGTCGTTTTGGTTGACTATGAAACAGAGTTTTTCTTCTAAAGAATAGGGTACATTTATTAGTTGTGACAATACAAAGAAAACACATATAAGTTAACGATTGCTCCGATTTCCAGAAAGGTCATCAATTATGATTGAAAATAGAAGACAGGACCGGGTGAGTGCACTTATCCAAAGAGAGTTGAGCGAGGTTATACATCGTGTTGTGAAAGACCCGCGGGTCGCTTTTTGCACCGTTACCCATGCAGAAGCCTCCTCTGACCTAAAATATGTTGATGTGAAGGTAAGTGTTATCGGAGGGATAGAGCAGAAGGAGGCAACACTCACCGGACTAAAAAGTGCTGCAGGTTTTCTTAGACGTGAGATAAGCAGACGTTTGTCTCTTAGATATTCACCTGAACTACGTTTTAGTTTAGATGATTCAGTTGACCATCTGATGAAAATTGATGGACTTCTTAAGGATATTGACAATGAAGATGAAGATATGGATAATTCAGCACAAGATACTGAGTTGCCATGAATGACTTCCACGACATTCAAAATCTTTTTACGCGATACCAGACCTTTGCAATATCGACTCATGTAAATCCAGATGGAGATGCCATTGGTTCAGAGATAGCACTATTCTTATTTTTAAGGAAATTGGGAAAAACAGTAAGAATCTTTAATACGGATACTGTACCAAAAAAATATCAATTTCTTCCGTATTGGAATAACATTGAAACCGCACAAGCATCCACAGACTACTATCCAGAGGTGTTAGTTATTGTAGATGCAAGTTCGCATGAGCGGATTGGTAAGTATCTCAGTAAAAATTTGATTCCTATACATGCTGTCGTTAACATTGACCATCATATTTCTGCGAAGGCTTTTGGAGACTACAACATAATTGAACCTACTGTTTCTTCAACAGCAGAAATTATCTACAAGTTTATAAAGTCTACAGATACACCCATTGATCCTGATGGTGCATTGTGTCTTTACACTGGACTCATGTTTGATACAGGCTGTTTTCGATATAGTAATGCAACCCCTGAAACACATCGGATTGCGGCAGATTTGATGGATATCGGTGACTTTTCCCCTGACGAAGTCTACAGGAAAGTCTACGAACATATACCGCTCGGAAAGATTTACTTGTTAGGTCGAACACTGCGAACATTAGAACTCACTTCTGATGGTAAGATCGCATGGGTATTGATTACACAGGCAATGTTAAACGATACCGATACAACATTGGATGATGTTGAAGGATTCGTCAATCAGATTCAAGCAATAGAAACGGTTGAAGTCGCAATCTGTGTATGTGAACTGAAAGATGGCAATACAAAAGTTAGTTTACGTAGCGAAGGTCGTGTGGATGTTGCAGCACTTGCAGCGGAATTCAACGGTGGAGGACATGAACGTGCATCAGGATGTCGTATTAATCTACCATATACATCAGCGATAAAGATGCTTGTAGATAGTGCGAAACAACATATTCAATAAAGTAGTTAAGATTATATAGGATTCACTAATTTGGTATAAATAACTTTGGAATTACTTATCAGGTCACAAAAGACGGACATTGAGACATCGCACTACTTATCTACAATGCTAAAGTAAATATATCAACAAATACCTTACTATGTTAGTCATTATATTATATTCTTAAGACATTGACTCGTGGAGAAAAATTTTGCAAACCTATTATAATTTGGAATCTATCCCTGAATTAGTACAGGACTCGGTGGTTACCTTTGGGGTATTTGACGGATTACATATTGGTCACCAAGATGTACTTAAAAAAGTTCGTGAACGTGCGGTTGCTGAAAAGTTGGGAAGCGTTCTCTTTGGGTTTTATCCACATCCGCTCTCATATCTTGCTCCAGAAAAATGTCCTCCTGTTCTAATGTGTCTACCTAAACGAATCGAAATTCTTGAGAAACTTGGATTTGATATTGCTATATTTGTCAACTTCAATGAGAATATTGCTTCTATGTCACCGATCACCTTTGTAGATAGCATTTTGCAAAAGATATGTCGTGCAAAACATGTAGTTGTAGGGTATGCATGCCAATTTGGAAAAGATCGGCAGGGGAATGCGCAGCTTTTAGAATCCATAGGACAACAATCTAATTTTGGCGTTACGATTGTTCCACCAACACAGTTAAATGGGTTACCAGTACATAGCACACGAATCCGGCAAGCAATATCAAGAGGAGACCTCGGTTTAGCAACACAACTGCTGGGTAGAATATATTCAATAAGTGGAACCATCGTACAGGGGGAAGGTCGCGGAAGGCAACTCGGTTTTCCAACCGCTAACATTGAACCGGGAGAACAGTTATGTCCACCGAACGGGGTATATGCCATCCGTGTAAAATTAGCAAATCAGTTGTTTGATGGTGTGCTGAATATCGGAATCCGACCAACCTTTGATGGAACAAAATTACAGGTAGAGAGCCATTTGTTTGATTTTGACGAGATAGTATACGGTGAAACTATTGAAATATACTATATCGAAAAGATACGCAATGAACGTAGATTCTCAAATAAACATGCATTAGTTCAACAAATACATAGAGATATTGCAGTTGCCAACGAAATCCTTGCACAGTGACCTTAGTCTAACTTCAATTCCAACCATCTGACAAGATTAATTTCCACCCTTAAATCCGATTAGCCACCCACAGAACACCATTCCGTATCACTTCCTGAAAACTCGGATTCTCAAGAACTGCCATATCGTGACCTAACGCAAAGTAGAATACTCTTCCTTCTCCGTATATATGATGATACGCCATAACATGTGTTTCGTCTTTGGTATGGTCATACGCATGCATCAGATGGTGTGATGTATCAGGATTGTGTTTCAGGTAGTAAAGTTCGTCTCTTGCGTCAAAATCAGTCAACCCGTTTGTAATAGGATGTTCGGCATCACTAATGCTAACCTTGAAGTCCATATATGGACTGTGACCATTAAAAAATCCGTTTAGCATACCGTGATAACCCTCTGAATCTCTGAAGGATGCGGCTGCGGTATGCAGACCGAAAAAACCTCCTCCCGATTTGATATAGTTGAGCAAACCTTCTTCTTGTGTGGGGGTCAGTTCACCAACATCGGTATAGAACAGTACTGTATGATATGCATCAAGACCATCAGCAAGGACATTGTAATCACGCGAGAAATCGGTTTTAATGTTATCAGTTTCATTGAGCATTGATGTGATATACTTTCCATTTCCTTCATGATCATGATAAATACCCTCTGTTCCAACAAAAACAAGTGATTTTACTATATCCATTTAGTATCTCCATTTAATTGTTTGGTGTTACAAGGACCTTGACAGATCCGTGTTCATCACGTCCTGCTGCGACCGCAAATGCTTCCGAGATATCATCCAACTGAAACCGATGTGTAACCAAATGGTTTGGATCAAGTTTGCCAGCAGCGAGAAGGTCAATCGCAATTCGGAATTCAGTTTTTCCACCGCGTCTACCATAACAGAATGACCAGATAATTGTAAGTTCTCTGCTTCGGGCAAACCGTTCTGAAAAGGTAAGTGGCGCGCCATGTCCACCAACCATACATACACGTCCCCGTTTTGCTGCTATTTCTGTTGCCTGTTCCAACGTATTGGCTTTACCACCAACCGCTTCAAAGACGACATCAGCACCACGTCCATCACTCCAATCCATTATGGCTGCTACTGAATCGGTCTTATCTACATTTATAGGTACAGCACCAACTGCATCGTGTGCAATCTGTATCGGTGCATCCGGTTTTCCTAATACAGCGATGGAAGTCGCACCAGCAACATCCGCGACCTGTGCAATCGTCAAACCGACAGGTCCACTCCCAATAATTGCAACGCGGTCACCGGGAGATACCATCGCTCTGTTGACAGCATGAACAGCCACCGCATATACCTCTGCCATTGCACCACCCTCAACGGAGACACTATCGGGGAGCGTATAAGCATTTGATGTTGCTGCCACCATATACTCAGCAAAACCACCACCAGCATGCCGCAAATTTGAGCAGATGTTGTAGTAACCGTTTAAACATTCAGGACAGTTGTTGCAAGGACTAATCGGCTCTATGGCAACACGCATCCCTGCTTTCTGTTCAGTAACATCCTTACCAATATCAACGATTTCTCCTACTAATTCATGTCCTCCAATACGCGGTGATAACGGTTTCTCTGGCTGTCGGTGATACCCATGTAGATCGCTGCCACAAATTCCCGCTGCATCTACTTTAATGAGGACCTGTTCTGGTGTTGGTGTCGGATCAGGTACTGTTTCTACCCTGATGTCCTTTCCTCCATAAAATTGTGCTGCTTTCATATATGTCTCCACATGTTCAAATAGTCATTTATACCATTTCTGAATATTATATCACATTTACAGATTTTAAATATATGTGAAAGCAGTTAATACAGAGTTTTTTAGTATAGAATTATCAGTGGAAAAGTTTATCACGTAGATCAACAGAACGAAGTCAACCAATAGGAAATTCGTAAATAAAACTAAGAGGATAATTTGAAAATTAGAAATGGTAGATTTCAGAATTGAAATAAACGCAACTACAAAGGAGCAATAGAAATGGTAGATTTTCGGATGATACCTACCTGTGATTCTAATGGTGCCAACTAAGGTATTAATGTTATAGCGCGTCCAACGTTAATGGTATCTTGCAGTGCGATCATCTCGTCAATATGTTTCACTCATATCTACTGTGAATTAATTTTTTATATATCTCCACCCATCCACAAGTACAGGAATTCCTCGAATGATACACATCGCTACAGTAACGTATGCAACTATTAAAGACACTAACGAAAATATATCAGTGGTGGTGGTGTCTGGGTAGGTATCCCCAAGAACTGAAACGGCAGGGAGTAGGAGAAACAGAACCGTTTTGGCAAATCCGTAAAGTCCCCTGGAGAAGCGGGAACTCGTCAATGCACGCGTCCAAGGGATAGTCATCATATCAAAAGGTGTTTGACCTTCTGTGAGCGCAAAACTGCGAATCCCATCAGTCAGAAAACCACGAGTTACCACAGCAATTGGCATCCATAGCGGTATGAAATCAATTACATCTGCAAAGTAAATCCAGAATACGTTTTCAACAATCCTATCGGCAACAATATCAAACACAGCACCGAATTTAGAGGTCTGGTTTTGTTTTCGCGCTACAATACCGTCAACAGAATCAAGAATAAATATTATAAGGATTGCAACAATGCACACAATATCTATATAAACATGTCGTCCAAAAACAATAAGAACTACAAAGGTTAAGAAAAGACGAAAAAGCGTAATAGCGTTTGCTGTCATACGGTTGATTCTCCAGATCCTGATTCCCAATGATATCTATAATAATTACATACTGCAAATGTATTTAAAACAAATTTAGTAGCATTATTTAATATCTGAATTATTTTAGCAGCATTCGTATTACATATCAAGTCAATTATCGGAGACCTACCCATTGTTTAGATTTGACATTCCACCACCGAAAATGAATCTGTCAACATTACATAGGTCTGAATCAGAAATTACACTTGACTTCTAAGAGAAAAATAGTATAAAATCTATAGAACAAATCTGTGACGAGGAGATGACTATGAGAACAGTCAAATTAGGTTTAATTGGTGCAGGTGGTATTGCACAGGCACATTGTGGAACGCTTGCAGAGATTAAAGGTGCAGAAATAATCGCCGCTGCAGATCTTGTGCCAGCAAATTTAGAACGCGCAACAGAACGTTGGGGAATCAAAAACACGTTTTCCGATTACAACGAAATGCTAAAAATGGACGAGATTGAGGCGGTATATGTGTGTACCCCTACAGGTGTACATTCTGCACCAACAGTCGCATCACTGAATGCAGGAAAACACGTCTTCTGTGAGAAACCGATGGAGGCGACCTTGGATGCAGCAGCAGCTATGTGGCGCGCCTCTGTAGAAAATGATAAAATACTAATGATCGGACTCAAACTTCGCTACTCGCCACAAGTCATAAAAGCCAAACAGATAGTAGACGCTGGCACACTTGGCGATATATACTATGTAGAAACCGTTGCTGACCGGAGACGTGGAAATCCTGGTGGTAGTTTTATTCGTAAAGCAACAGCCGGTTTAGGCGCGTCTGCAGACATCGGTGTCTACGCTTTGGATACAGCACTCTATTTAATGGGGCATCCCAAACCTGTTGCTGTCTCTGGTATTACTTCAAACTACCTTAGTCTACACAACACATGGAATGCCGCCCTTAAAGAGACAGAAGTAGAAGATTTTGGTGTGGGATGGGTTGTTTTTGATAATGGCGCACGTATGGTCTTCAAGACGTGTTGGTGTATGAATATGGATTCACTGGGTGGAACAATATTTCTCGGTAAAAAGGCGGGGCTGCGAATCGGAATCGGTGAAGTCCGTGGTCCACAAGAAGGCGTACGGGTTTATGGAGACAAAGATGGTGATATACATGATGAAACATACACTGAGTTCAAATCAGTAAGTGTATTCAACGAAGAGGATAGCGCATTTATTGATGCTGTACGTGAAGGAAAACCTTCTCCGATTGACCCTTATGGGGTTCTGCTAACTAACGTTATCATCCAGGGAGTCATTGATTCCTCAGAGAATGGTGGACGTGAGGTGGCAGTTACAGTGCCAACATTGTAAACAAACAATTGGCTATCCTTTTTAACTTCTGAAGACTCAATTATATTATAAGTGGATGACAGAGAAAACACGGAAATCTGTTCTGTAACATATTATTGCATATACAAAATTCATCAAAATACGGGTTTTCTCAATATAAAGAGGATTTGCCTACTATGAACTTGATTGAAATAGCGGGGAAAAAACTAAAATTAGGTTCAAGAATGGCACGTTTATTCGCGCTCTTTTTGGACGGTATGATTACATTTTGGGCATCTGTAGTTCTGGTTTCAATTTTTGGTGCAGTGATACCAAGATTTCTAAGAAGCGGTTGGATAATGTTCTGTCTAAGTATTGGTATATGGAGTGCCGGTCTGCTTTTTATGGATGGATTCAAAAATGGACAAGGACTTGGAAAAAGGTTACTATCATTACAGGTTATCCGCTTGAAAGATGGAAAACCGTGTAGTTTTAAGGACTCTTTCGTTCGACGTATTACATGCATGTTCCAGCCATTTGATATGCTCTTTTCACTCGGTGAAAAAAAGCAGCGGATGGGAGATAAATTCGCAGAAACGGTTGTTGTAAAATATGAACCTTATTCTCAGGAAGTACCTATTCAAACAGAAGACCCCGAAAAGGTATTAGATAAAGCAATCGTTGAAATGACAAAAAGGTTGTCTGAGGCAAGAGAAAAGGTTGATGCATCTATTGGAATTGAAAAGCAGTTCCAGAATGCCTATGAAGGTGCTCTTATTCAAGCAGAAAGATGTGAGGAACGGGCAACAATAGCGATTAAAGCAGGACGTGAAGACTTAGCACGAGAGGACATAGCACAACGAAACGAATGTAAACAACTTGCAGACAGATACAAAGCACAGTGGGAGGAACAGAAACAGGTTGTAACAGAACTGACCAATCTGCTTGAAACACTCAAAATGAAGACTGAAGAAGCGGAGAGAAAAAGGGATATTGTTATTGCACAACATAGAAATGTTGATGCACAAAAACATTTGCAACAGACATTAACAGAGGTGCAGGATGGTGAAGCTTTTGAAATACTCCATCAAATGGAACAGAACGTAAGTGAAGCTGCCACATTGGCAAAGGCAGCATCCGATGCAGATGTTGACCTAACAGATACAAAGTTAAACCAAGAATTTGCTGGTTATGCTGAAGAGGCATCAATAGACAACGATTTGGCAGAATTAAAAGCAAAATTACAGTAAACACTAATCGCTCTTTTATGTAATTTCAGTCTACCATCTTTAGAGTTAGTCAGCATTGCAAATCACAACCGCACTTGCCGTTCTTGTGGAGTAAGATAAATCTTGTTTCCTTATATCATTAATACATTGTATATGTGATTGAGCATAAAATCACATGTCTATAAGAAAGGAGGAATCCCTTATAATGGGAAACCCAGATTTTGCTAAAATTCTGCTCGGATTAGATGGTTCAACTTATGCACAAGCAGCGAAAGAATACGCATGTGAAATTGCATCCACACAAGATGCCGCTGTTACTGGTGTCGCTATCATTGATCTACCCGGCATTCGATCAACAGGTGGTCCAGTGCCGCTTGGTGGGGCACACTATGAAGTGCAACGTGAAGAACACCTGTTAGAAGAGACACAAGAAAAAGCAAAAGCAATTCTTGATGAATTTTCGCAGAATTGTGATTCCAGAAACATTAAATCCTTCTTGCATGCTGATACAGGTAGTCCATTCTCTGAAATCATAGAAGAATCTAAATTCCACGACTTTACTGTGATTGGCAAAAAATCCTTCTTCGGTTATACTGACCATGAAACCTATGGAACGCTCGAGAAAATATTGAAAAATGGTCTCACTCCTGTTCTTGCAGTTCCAGATTCTGTGCGAAAAATAGAGAAAGTATTGGTTGCATATGATAATAGCGTTCCAGCTGCCAAAGTTGTACACATGTTCCTTCTACTCGGAATATGGAACTCATGTGATATTTCCCTGATTACAGTCAGTGATAATGCAGATGAAGCTGATGTACTATTGACAAATTTAGAGAACTTTTTTAAGAGTTACGGTATCAAACCAAATCTTGTTCGGGAAAGTGGTATTCCAGATGTTGTAATAAAATCCTATATTGCCGAAAATGACATTGACCTACTCGTAATGGGTGCTTATGGGAGAATGAGTGTCCGAGAATTTTTCCTTGGAAGTGTGACACAACATCTAATTCAAGAAACTGATATTCCACTTTTTCTTTACCATTAGTGAAGATTAGTAATCTCGTATTTCTTAATAATTCATATAAGCGCGTATTAGCAGCGCGAAAGTTATAGGAGGTAATTTCAACACCGATGATATTCAATAAGTTATTTTTTAAGATAGTCTTTTTACTTCTACTACTTATATCCGTTAGTGGATGTGGTCTGAGTAAGTTAGCGAATATTCAAAAGGAAGGTGACTTGGCAGTAGTAGAAACAACTCTTGAGAAAAACCTAAAGACACTTGAACGGTTAGCTAAGTTGGGGAATAAATCTCTGATTGTTAAGACTTCACGTGCACACGCATCATATAGTGGATTTCTGGAAGATAAGATGGAAGATGCTGAGATAGCAGGTGATATTCAGACTGCAGAAGAGATGCGAAATAAGGCAATTGCACACTACGCACGATCTGAAATGTATGCGTTCAAGGCATTGGCAAAGTCAAATAAATTATTCAAAAAGGGTAGATCTGTTGATTCAGAATCGTTTGAGAATGCACTTCAGAAATTGAAAAAGAAGGATGTAGAACCGATTTTTTGGGCAGCTTATTCAGTTGGTCGTGGTATAAGTCTTCAAAAAGATGACCCGATGCAAATCATTGACCTCGCTCGCGTGGAATTAATGATGCGTCGTGTCCTTGAGTTAGACGAAACCTTCTACTTTGGTAGTGCACACCTGTTTTATGCTGTCTACTATGGAGACAGGTCGCCAGCTATCGGTGGGGATCCTGAAATGGCAAAGGAACACATTGATAAGGTTGATGAAATTAACGATGGTAAGTTCCTGATGAGCAAATTTTATCTGGCTCGATATTACGCCTATCCGAAACTGGATATTGAATTGTATAAGAATTCACTACAATCAGTTATTGATGCACCCGCAGACTTTTATCCCGGAGAAGAAGCAGCGACTTCAATAGCAAAGGCACGTGCAAAACGTTGGCTCTCACAGACTGATGTACTCTTTGGTATAGAAATGGAAGGAGAATCTAAATAATGAAAGATATGAATCTAAGTTTTAAAACTCATGGGGCATACGGTGTATGCGCGTTTATATTAATTTTCAGTATGCTGTGCTTACCGACAACACTACTCGCTGTTGAGTCTATTAAGTTTGCTACACTTGCACCGAAAGGATCATCGTGGATGAGAAATTTTGATGCAATGGCAAAAGAAATTCGCAAACAGACAGACGGTCAAATCAAATTCCAATTCTTTGCTAACGGAATTCAGGGAGACGAACTTGATGTCATCCGCAAGATGCGAACTGGACTAATTCATGCAGGGGCAATGACAGCAACGGGACTTGGTGAGATAAATGAAGAGATATTGATCTTTCAATTACCCCGATTATTTAGAAACTACGAAGAACTTGATTATGTTCGGAACTATCTGCAGGAAGATTTAGACAGAGTTTTTATGGAAAAAGGTTATGTGCTTATCGGGATGGGAGATATAGGCTTTTACTACATTTTCAGCAATCAACCGATCAGGAACATTGCCGATCTTCAATCGCCAAATGTTAAGATGTGGGTACGAACAAGCGACAAGATTGGGATTGAATTCTTTGATAAAGCGAAAATAGCAACTGTACCCAGAGAAGTCACACAAGTGTTACCATCCCTTCATTCGGGACATCTCAATACGTTAACCGCATCACCCTATGTAACCATTGCACTGCAATGGTATACAAAATTTAAATATATGACGAAACTTCCGGTAAATGTTGGTGTCGGTGCGATAGTCATTACAAAGGAAAAGTTCGATGAACTTACACCTGATCAGCAGAAAGTATTACGTGATGCTGGGGATAAATATATGAATAAGTTGATTCAAGATATTCGTAAAGATAATGACACGTCTGTTGAAGCATTAACTAATAAGGCAGGAATTAAAGTTGTTGACTTTGATGAGGATGCGGTAGCTACTTGGGATGACCTTGCCATTGAAACTCACAAAGCATTAGTAGGGGATATATACTCTCAAGAGTTTCTGGATAAGATTAACGGAATATTGAAAGATTATAGGATGAAAAAATAGTAAAATTCCACAGTAGGTGGGTTTTCTGAACCCACCTATTTTTATTGCTATCTCTCACGGTTGAATTCCAACCTTCTCAAACATCACATCCAAATATGATCTGTCATCGTTGAAAGGATTACTACTTGTAGAACCGTCTTCTGTTTTATCGTGCCAATCCAATCGTAGAATGTTGTAATCCAACAAATTTTCTTGTATCCAGTCAACATCTTTTCCACTTCCTAACTCAGAACTATCTCGCAATAGAAGAAAGGAATTAAGTCGGAATTTCTGATCCTGCTCCACCTCCAATTGCATTTCAAGCGTGTTAAGTGTTTCGTCCTCAGTTTTTTGGGCAAGTTTTACCTTAGGATGAGTCTTATAATCACCTAATTGCCCACCAATGATCTCTCGTTCTCCCTTCGGATCAATAAAGAGAATGTGGGTTATCTCTTGTTCTTTATCAAGCACCCATAACACAAAATCAGGATAATAACTTCCTGCATCACTTTCCAAATAGATACCAATTTTCTGAACATTCCGCATAAGATAGAATTCATACCTTTTGTTACGACTATAGTTGATCTTAATATATTCTGTCAGATTTTCAACAAATTTCTTTTCTCCTCTGTTTAGTCTATCTGGGGATATATTTACATCACGGGATTCTATATTCTCATCTGTCTGAGGAGGAATTAACGGCTTATAAATATGCCGATGTCCAGGATCTAAAAAACGAGACAACTCACGTCGTATCCGTAATTCCGGATTTATTCGTTCTGCTTTTGCTTTATCTGTTTCTTTTTCTGCTTTTTCAATACGTTCATGAAACTTATCATATTCATCTTGATTGTCAAATTCCTTTGTCACTGTATATTCATAGATAAAATCATTATGATCCAACGGTTCATAAACGTAGTTTGCACGGTTGATATGTGCATTAATACGGTTCTGAAGTTTACGTGTAACATCAATCACTATTTGACGATTGAGTCGGTCTGTCCATGCAATAGGATCCCTCCCGGGTTTCCGATATTGAATTTCACCAACAAGTGATAAAAAATCCGTTATAGTAGGCATGCCATTATCCTTGCTAAATAGTTGTAACTGGTTTTTCTCTGCCTCACGATGTATCACGGTAGCAAGTTTTGCCCTATTCAGATAACAAGTATACTTTTCATTTTTTTGTCGTAGATCCTCATAAACATTACGTTCCTCTCTTTCTCTATCAGTTCGGTAGTCTAATACCAACTCTCGCCAGTTATTGATAGAACCTTCTTCTTTTCTGCCATCCTCACAATAGGTATAATTAATTTCTCTTCCGTTGAGAGTAACACGCTTATAGCCGATTCCAGATGTGTTCCCCTGTTTAAAGATATGTAGGTTTTGGCTATAGTCTTCAAATTTCACGGAAATGGTACCGTTCACTTCAAATAACATTGGATTAACAGGGATCTTGAAAACGTGTTTTAATGTGATACCTCCTTTTCGCACTTCCTCAAGAAACTGTTCAAGGTAACTGCGTCGTAAACTGTAGACGGTTAGAGTTTCAAGTCTACGTATATTGGATTCTTTACTATTATCGAGTAAGTGATAATCCTGTCCGTGGTCAATATTCCGTCGTTTTCCATCACCGCCTTTTCCACGTAGACGAACACCTCGTCCAAAAATCTGTATAATCAGATTTCCCTTAGAACTTCCCAAGTTAATCAGACTGATTACGGATAGTCGGTAAGAGTTCCACCCCTCTGCAAACTTACGACTTCCAATCAATATGTTTATCGGGCAGGACTCATTGTCAAGGTTTTCAAATTGCAGTTTTGGATCGATGATAGATTCATCACGCGTCTCAATACGGTCGTTTTCGATGCTATTGAAAAAGTTTGACGCGTCCCCTACGTTAATCATGCCCCATTTTTCACCATCGCCATAAGATAAAAGTAATTCGCTGTTGTTTTCAGGATTGCGTGCAACGACCAATCGTCCAATAATATGATTACCAAAAATATTTCTAAAATTTTGTCGTTCACCATCACTCAGGTCCGCGAAATAATCAAGCACTTTTTGAATGTCCGAGACTTCGTCTGTTTCCCCTTCCTCTTTCGGATTTTCCACTGTGTGTCCCATAAATGCCATCAAAGGACGATGCACAGTCAGGTCATTGTCATATTCTCCGTCATTTCGCACCCTTTCATAAGTTTGTAACTTTTCCTCTATCACTCTTAGACATTCATCTAAATTGTCTTTTATTTTTTCTGCTGATTCATCAGTAACCTCATCTTCTTTTATTGATTTAAAATAGTGGTCTTTGCCGTACCCATCACTATAAAACCGAGCATAATCGTAACGGTAGATGATCGCGTTATCGTATTCGTCCTTTAGTTCCGTAGCCACATTGTGAAAGGTAGCTGAATATTCAAATAGAAATGAGTTTCCAACATTGAGACGGTTTCGTAATTTTCTAAATTCTCCAGATTTTTGACTTGTCAACCCTATATGTGCTTCGTCCACTAAAATGAGGCGGCAGATTTCCCCATCATCTGGCAACCGGAAATAATCTGCGTTTTTCTGTAAAAGTCCTTGTGTCGTGTCAATTATGAGTTCAATTCGATTGTTATAACTCTTATTGAGTTCGCGCACGTAAGGTGCCAATTCGCGTTTATGCTGTTTGATTAGATTTGCCAAAGGCGTTGTCAGGAAAATTTGAAGACGGGTATTGTTTTCTTTACAGAAATGGTGCAAATATTGAAAAATATTGAGATGCATGACAAGGGTTTTCCCGCTCCCGGTTGCCATCCAATACGCCAGCATCCGTTGTTCATCTTTACCGTTTTCCAATCCATCTCCTATTGAAGGCAGGTGATCGGCAAAATATTGCTCAGTAAAAAGCAGTGCTAAAACCTGATAATAGCGGAGTTTAAAATTGTTCTTTGTGAAATAGTTGTATTCACCAAGGTACTCTTGAATGCGTTCCAAAGGTTCAACAGGCAGTTGTAACACTTTCTCAGGATCGTAATACTCTATGTCCCGTTTTGTCCCGTCATTACTGATGTCAATACCTTTTTCGGTTAAGATATTGGTTTCGTATTCTTGATATAGTACCATGTATTTTCTCTAAGTCTCAACAGGATCCCATACGGACCCCGAGTCAAAATCTGATGTTGTGATAATATGAATTTTCTTCAGTGCCGATCCTGTTTTTAAGTCATTTTTATTTGCATGATGGTTAATGTCCAATTGTGTAACACCTTCTAACCGTCCATCTCCGAGAATCTCTAATAACTTCTCTGTATCGTCTATCCCATCAGTTACAGGACGGAACACTATTGCACGTTTGTCGCTTAAGACAACACGATAGACCCGATCCTCTAAATCAAACCGTAGCCGTCTCTGAATTGGGAATCCCTTGAGATAACAGTAGGTTTCTAACATATCAACAAATCCTTCCGTACTATCCTTGCCGTAAATAATTTTATTAGAAAACGGCGCGTGCATATCCATTCTCAAACGAATCTCTTGCTCTTCGGGGCGGTATAGGTATTGGATAGGAATACAAGTATCATCCAAATTCTCAGAAGTGCTTAATTTGCGTTGCGTAGTAACGGCTGCGGGGGTAGAGATCACGAGGTTATTGAGGACATCTTCATACTGTTCCAAACGTTGATACTTGACAATGCCAATAGTGCCATCAATCTCCTTTTTCGCATCAGGTTTACCATCTTTCCAATTTTCAGAGAACATGACTCTACGAATCCGCTCCTTCAAAGTACTTTCAAAATAATCTCCCATCTCAACGAGGATAAATTTGCGGTTGCCATTATCAGCTTTATTAAGGTTAAGGACTGCATGTCCCGTGGTGCCGCTACCAGCGAAATAGTCTAATACCATGCCATCAGATATCAGGCCACAAGCCAATAAGCAGTCAGATACCAGAAAAGTTGATTTTGGAAAGTTAAAGTTGCCATTGCCCAGAATTTTCTCCAGAGCTGTTGTTCCATATCGTGCTGCTGCATAAATACTTTCACTCCACCATGTTTTTGGAGCAGCATCTTCCTGCATACGCGATTTATATTCTATACGAATGCTATCTGTACGTCTAACTCGATATTCGTTTGTTTCTCTTGAAACTTTCTCCCAGCCATGTCTCCATCTTTTTTCTACATCTGATTTAATTGGTAGAATCGCTTCTTCATCCTCATTAGGTTCTTCTAAAATAATATAAGCACGTGCCAACTCATCCCAAGTCATATTTGGGATTCGGATTGTGTCATCTTGCTTAACGTAAATCGGGAAAAACATAGTTGGTACATCTGTTCTATTATCCCCTGGTGGTCGACGGATAAGATTGTCCCAGGTAAACTTTCCTTGTACGTCGTGGTGTGGATAACTGTTTTTCTGCTTTTCTGTCTTTGGCAAACTACCTGGTGATGCTACGGAATTCCCATAGAAAAGTGCATATTCATGTGCTGGTGAAAAATAACCTTTTCTGGCTCGTCCTTGTGGATTTGAACGTACTGCAGCAATTCCCAATTCTTTCTCAAAAATATCTGTTAAGAGAAATCGCAACGGGGATACTTCCACATCATCAATGGCAACACATATAATACCCTCATTTTTTAAAAACTCTCTTGATAAGAAAAGCCGGTCATTCATTAATGATAACCAAGAAGAATTTTGATAGTTGTTTTTATATAGAATTGGAGAACCTTGAGTGTTGTATGGAGGATCGATATAAATACATGTTAGTCTACTTCTATATTTTTCAACAAGTAAATTTAAAGCCTGAAAGTTCTCACTATTCAGTAGTAGACCGTCAATTTGCTCTTCTAAATCCTCAAAAAGTGAAAGAAGATTGTCAACGAATGGCTCATCTTCTCTAAAATACCGAGTATCCAAAGGTAATGTCGGATGTCCTTCAAGAAATAGAGGTGGTTGTTCTTTAATATCAATACCAAAGGTGTCGCGCCAGTCATCAAGCTGTGCTTCGTTTTTCAAAATCTGTGTGAAAAGTGCATCCCGTTTTTCAGGATAATCTTTCGTTACTTCAACGATTTTACCAATGGAGATAAGATAATCAGTAGAGACAACCTTTTTCTTCATTAAAAACAGCTGCTTTTGGAATGTTTCTACTGCTACAAGGAGGGTAATAACCTCGTCAGTCACGTTGCGAAATGCCGATGCTATCGCAAACGCAGGATTTTCAGGATTGAGATTTAGGAGTGTGTCTAAATCGCCAAGGATGGTGTTTTGGATGTAACGGCGTTGCTCGGTTTTCAGGAATTTGTCTAAGTCTTTGTGGATGAAGTAATCGGAATCCATACCAACAAAGAAGGTATTTAGGTTTTTATCAAATTTGTGGAACCGTTGAACTTTTAGGCATTCTTGGAGTGCCTGCTGCCTTATATCTTTATTTCTACCGAGTTCCTTGAAATCGGGGTGACCTGCCAACTTCTCAGCATATTTTTCTAAACTAACATGCAATGCTTTTATACCCTGTAACCTGCCATCGCGGACCTTGTCATAAGTATCCGCTAAGTTTTTAAAGATCGGTTTCCCTTGTTCTTCACCCTTTTTGAGGCGTTCATGTAAGTAGATATGCACATCATCTTTCTCACCGAAAATCTGCTCGTTCATCTGACTGTAAATTTCAACTTTAGACGTTGAAGTCTCTGCTAAGCGGAGTACAACGCGCCATGTCTGTTCAGAATCATCATCTTTAGGAGGATCAATTCTATCAAATCGGTAGTGTTTGAAATTGTCTTGATTACTGTTTTGTGCAACAGCAGAACTTGCCTTACCTTCTAACCGATATTCAATTCGTTTATCATCTACCTCAAAAGGGACACTATTGAAACCCGTTGCCGTTTTCACGTAGTAACTATCCCGAGATTTCCAATGGAACAGGACATCTGCCCCGTTATAGTCAGTTTCATCTGGATAGTCCACCTTATATTGTGCGGTGCTCCTATCGTTATAGCCAAAGTCCCCATCTCGGTAATATCCTTCAAAAAAACTGTGGATGTGATTATAGACTTTGAATGCGAGTTGTTCTTTGAGTTTTATAGGATCAGTTTTTAACGGTGTAGTGAGTTCTTCCATATCCTCACTCTGCAGAAATTCTATAAGCGTTTGCGCTTCTTCAGCAATATTGTCAAGACATTCTCTAATTTTTCTACTACCATATTCATGGACATATTCTTTGACTTGTGTAAGTTGAAGGTCATAAAGTTTATTTGTTACATCTGTTAGTGCCTCATCAACTATCGCTGTCAACTTGTCATCTATGAATTGATTTACCTCATCGCGTTTGATCTTAAGAATGCGGAAGATCCCAAAGTCAAGATCTGTATGTGTAAAATGGAACATCTCACGCAGTTTTTCACGGAGGCTATTGAGTGCTTCGGTTGTAGGGTTTTTCTCATCTATAGTAAAAATCATAATTATTTACACACGACGGTAGGTTCGGTTTCCTAACCGAACTGGTGTTTGTTCAGTCTCATAGATGCGGTTAGGAAACCGCATCTACCGGGAGTGTGAACGTATTTTTACATTTCACTATATTATAGTAGATTTTACAATGAACTGGACATATTTTATAGCGAACTTTGAAATTATTGGTACACTTTGCTAAACCTATTTTGGAATATACCCCTCAATAGAAGTTGTAGCACAAACTAAAAGTTTGTGCATATTTGACGCAAATAAAAGTGAACGCTACAGAAGTGTCCTATTAATTACAGGTTTTACTATATACACTTTCAAGTATTTTATAGTGAAATCTATAATTACTTGCACACAATTGTAGCGCAAACTGGTAGTTTGCGTACACTCCTGCACAAACTGGCAGTTTGTGCTACGGAAACCCAGTCCAGTCCGTTGGTTTAGGTCTTACGTACCAAAACTATAGTTTGGACAGTTTTATTTTTTTGAGTGACAAAAAGCAGAAAAGAGGGTATCCTTTCAATAAATTATTAAACATTTTGAAAGGAAGTTTCTAATGAATCCTCTTCTCCGCTTTGAACACATTTTATCAGATTATAGAAGTCTCTTCAAGTCCAACAATTTCGTTCATTTTCAAACCTTTATTCGTGGTTTGATAAATACGCCACATCGTGGAACTATGACACAAGTATATTTATCAACAGAACAATCCGGGACCTATGGGTCGCTGCCGAAGTTTCTCTCTCGTAGCAAATGGTCTGTTGATAAACTCACATCTTTTTTGACCCGGCAAGTGCAAAATACTTTCAGTGAGGGTGTCTATGTCTATGACGAAACCGATTCGTGTAATAACGGCAAGAAACAATGTGGCACGCACTTTTACAAAAATACTTGGTATAACACACGGCACAAGAACCACCCGAAGTTCAACACGGACACCCGTTCGGTGCTATCGGATGGCTCTGCGAAACGCCACAAGGCGTTTGTCTGTTTCCATTGGCCGCCCCCGCGTGATGTGTCCGCATAAGAAACGAGACAACAGTTTTACGGTGCTGAAACGCCTGTGTGTTATGATGCCCCGTGGTCTTATCGTCTTTGACAGAGGCTTTAATAGGCGTGCGGTATTCACAGAACTCCTTTCGCAAAAGCACCACATTTTCTGCCGCGCAAGGTCAAATGCCGTGTTCTTTCATTTACCGAAACAACCGAAGAAACAGAAACGGGGTAGACCCCGTCGTTATGGAACCGTGTGCATATGCCATATCTTACATATAGAGATATGCTTGTTGAGAGTGAAACACTTTCAGTCGCAGATAAAATCGTCCAAAGTATTTTTCTGCAGTTACTACATAGTAGTACAAACTTTTAGTTTGTGCATATTTCGAGGCGCGCTGCGGCACCTCCAGGCAGATTCTGTTGTGAAAATCTTGGGCGAAGGTATTTGCTACACCCCTTCAATTGCGAACTTTATCCAATAAGTTTATCAAATACTTGACCGGCACCGCAAAGTTGAGATTTTGCCCTGTCCTCGACAAGGCGGCTGTTACACCGATAACTTCGCCCTGTTTGTTCAACACCGGTCCGCCGCTACTACCTTCGGAGATGGGCGCGCTGATCTGAAGCAGCTGACGCCCTTCACCTAAATCTCGGATTCCACTGACCAGGCCATCCGAGAAGGTGCCTTCTAAAAAACCGAGAGGATTCCCAGCAGCATAGACCGTTTCTCCCACGGTAACCACTGTTTTGCTGGCAAGCCGCAGCGGCGGGGCTGCGATGCCCACTACTGAAATGAGTGCCAAATCATGGTCCGTATCCATGGCGATGAGTCTTGTGATGTCATGTCTACGGTCTTTGCCCACGAGTTTCACATACCCTCTAACGACCCCCTCAACGACGTGTAGGTTCGTAACGATCGTCTCCTTGCCGATGATAAAACCGCTGCCGGTACTGATCTTCTCTCCATCCGCATTTTGCATCACGATAAGCACGGTAGAAGCTAAAGCGGTTTTGGCAATGTGCTCAGATGTTTGGGAGTGAGCGACTGCCCGGCGTGTGTTGGTGGGTTGCGCGGTACTGATATCCCACACTAAAATGGTGCCGTCCACACTCCCCGATGCGATGGTGCTGCCATCCGGACTGAACGATACGCTCTCGACCGTACTCATATGTCCTGTTAGGGTTAGGAGATGGTTTCCAGTGTGTGCGTCCCACAAACGGAGGGTTTCGTCCACACTTCCCGATGCGATGGTGCTGCCATCCGGACTGAACGATACGCTCCTGACCAACTCCGTATGTCCCGTTAGTGTTCGGATATTGTTTCCAGTGTGTGCGTCCCACAAACGGAGGGTTTCGTCAAAATCCGTCGATGCGATGGTGGTGCCATCCGGACTGAACGATACGCTATGGACATAAAACGTATGTCCTGTTAGGGTTCGGATATTGTTTCCAGTGTGTGCGTTCCACAAACGGATGGTTTCGTCAAAACCCCCCGATGCGATGGTGTTCCCATCCGGACTGAACGATACGGTATGGACATAATCGGTATGTCCTTTTAGTGTTCGGAGGTGCTTACCAGTGTGTGCGTCCCACAAACGGATGGTGTCGTCCCAACTCCCCGATGCGATTGTGGTGCCATCCGGACTGAACGATACGCTACGGACCCGACTCGTATGTCCTGTTAGGGTTCGGAGGTGGTTTCCAGTGTGTGCGTCCCACAAACGGATGGTGTCGTCCCAACTCCCCGATGCGATTGTGGTGCCATCCGGACTGAACGATACGCTTGTGACCTGATGCGTATGTCCTGTTAGTGTTCGGACGTTGTTTCCAGTGTGTGCGTCCCACAAACGGAGGGTTCTGTCCTTACTCCCCGATGCGATGGTGTTCCCATCAGGACTGAACGATACGCTCAAGACCCCACTCGTATGTCCTGTTGGTGTTCGGATGTTGTTTCCAGTGTGTGCGTCCCACAAACGGAGGACACCGCCCTGACTTCCCGATGCGATTGTGTTTCCATCCGGACTGAACGATACGCTCCAGACCAACTCCGTACCTCCTTTTAGTGTTCGGAGGTGCTTACCAATGTGTGCGTCCCACAAACGGATGGTGTTGTCCCAACTCCCCGATGCGATGGTGGTGCCATCCGGGCTGAACGATACGCTCTCGACAGAATTCGTATGTCCTTTTAGTGTTCGGACGTGGTTGCCAGTGTGTGCGTCCCACAAACGGAGGGTGTTGTCATAACTTCCCGCCGATGCGATTGTGGTGCCATCCGGGCTGAACGATACGCTATGGACAGAATTCGTATGTCCTTTTAGTGTTCGGATGTGGTTTCCAGTGTGTGCGTCCCACAAACGGATGGTTTTGTCCGAACTTCCCGATGCGATGGTGTTCCCATCAGGACTGAACGATACGCTCAAGACCCCACTCGTATGTCCTGTTAGTGTTCGGATGTGGTTTCCAGTGTGTGCGTCCCACAAAAGGAGGGTTCTGTCCTTACTCCCCGATGCGATGGTGTTCCCATCAGGACTGAACGATACACTAAAGACCGTACTCATATCTCCTGTTAGGGTTCGGAGGTGCTTGCCAGTATGTGCGTCCCACAAACGGAGGGTTTTGTCCGAACTTCCCGATGCGATGGTGTTCCCATCAGGACTGAACGATACGGTATAGACCCCACTCGTATGTCCTGTTAGGGTTCGGATGTGTTTTCCAGTGTGTGCGTTCCACAAACGGATGGTTTCGTCAAAACCCCCCGATGCGATGGTGCTGCCATCCGGACTGAACGATACGCTCAAGACCGAACCCATTACTCCTGTCCCGAGGCGTGTTTTCGCGCCTTCAGGCAGATTCTGTTGTGAAAGATCTTGGGCAAAGGTATTTAGTACGAAAATAAATGTAACAAATGGAATTACTATAATAGAAAAACATTTATTTTTCATAGAAAACCTACTTTTTATTTTCGAGGGTTACCTAAATAACCTTAGTTGCTACGGACAAGATTTTAGACATGCGGATACCTTATTCTTCAATAATAGTGCAGTATTCTCGAAGTTTTGTAGCGTCCACTGTCAGTTTGCGTCCTTATGGCACAAACTAGATGAAGATTAAGAAATAAATCAGGTAATTTCCTTGAGAGGTCTGTCAGCATACGCGTGAGGTATGCTGAATTGGTTAGGAAACCGAACCTACAGGGTTTGGGAAAATGAGAATTACCTAATTAATCTTCATAAAGTTTGTGCTACAAGGTGGCAATTTAGGGTATTATAGTGATTTCCGAAAGGTGTTAGACACTTTTATACCAACGAGTGAGGGATCTCTCCCCTATGCGCTGTTTTCCTCAAAAATCTTTAGCACCCCAGGATTAATTGTTGTGGTGCTGCGACTGTCGTGCACGGCAATTATATTTTCGTTTTTAATTTTTTCTGTGATTGCCTTTCGTCCCTTATGGTTACTGACTTTGTTATCTTTTTCAAGGTAGTCGATCAACGGCAATAAAATTGCCGTGGTTTTTATGGTGTCCTGTTGGTATAGTGGTTCATGCAATACTGCAAATCTATTGTGATTGGGGTTTGCAGTATTGTATGTTTCATATTTACCTTGAACATAACCTTAGTTGCTATCTACAAGATTTTAGACCTGCGGCTACTTTATTCTTCACTATAGTAGATTTGAGAGTTTTCCCTAACTAATGATATTCTATGGAAATTCAGGTGTCATTTTGAAAATGTCAAAAACTGAACCATTTACTCGGAACCTTGCAAACAATGCGATAGTTATATCAACCATTTGTAAACTTTTGAAACGATAATAGATTTTCGCTTAAATCGCCCAAACCGATGCCGCATTCTGTTGTTATTACGTTCAATACGATGTGTCTCTTTTTTACTCTGTATCAACAAAGTAGGAGGTATTACTGCTTGATATGGGTGCCAATCATCTGTAAAGGACAACTTTACTTGCCACTTTGATAACTTGCTGAGTAGTCTTTTCAGGGTCGCTTTATCCCGATGACCACATTCCCAGGCGATAAGTTCTCCTGTCCCACGACACAAAGCTTTCCAAATCCACAACTTTTGTTTTTTTTAGAGAGTGCCCCACCTCATCAAGTTCCAGAACAACAGCAGTATCTGTTTCCGGTTCAGGTGGCTGTGCGTGTTGAATACCAAACTGCCGTATCCATCACAGGATAGTCGTGGGTGAAACAGAAAACATTTTCGCAATCGCATTCATTGACAATCCATGACAATAGAGATAGACTGATAACGCACGTAACCAAGGCGGATATCCACGCGGTGTAAGACGGGTAAACTGAAACCCACACGATGGACATTTGTAACGTTGTTTCCCTTCAACTTTACCATTTTTGACACACTGCACATGCTCACAATGAGGACAGGACATTCAGTAAACCTCACTGGACAAGATCTTATATTTTAAGTATACCATAAAACAAAAGATAATATTCTTGATTTTTTTTTGCAAAATGTTATCATAGATGAAAGTTGATAGCAAAATGCGCGATGCAGAGGGTTATCGTGCAGCCTGATCAAATCATTAGTGTGTAAAACCCTCTTAAATACTATCCTTATTACCTTACATATATCAATTTTAAATTACAAGAAACTGATACAAATGTCAAGTGAAAATTCTATTTTGCAGCGAACAAAATATCTTATCAGGATTCAAACTTCACATAATCAGCAATTTCGAGTTTTTCCTTTCTTGACCACCGCATGAGCATGCTTTTTTCTTTTAATGTTGGTAGACGATTTCGCCTCCCCCGTACCTGACGGATAAGGTTTTCCTCTAAATCGACTTCAATCGTCAGAACTTTCATCCGTCCACCCTCATCTTCAGACTCCATAGACCATATAGATTTTTTTCCGGTAAAACAAGAATAGGCGTAAGATGTGACACAGTGACTCATTTTCCTCCCTTCGTCAATGAGTTCCTCTGTGCTCAGGAGTTCTCTTATACGCCAGTTTCTGATACCCTTAAATTCCACACGCCGTTCTTGCAATTGCAATTCATTGATATGTGAACGCTCCCACTGTAAATTCTCTTGTCGTCTTTCCTTTCCGAGCTGCCGATGCCAATCGTTTACTTGTTGAAGTAGTGCTTTTGGTGTCCTACCCTTCATACTAAAATTGGGTTGAGGCGGATCTATTTCCTCAGCAACTCCTCTTTCAACAAAAATGCGTTGATTTTGGAATTTCTGATTCCAGATGAAATCAATGATCGGATGCACATGACTAACATCCAACATAGGATTCGCAATAAAGAAACGGATAACATTCAGCCAGAATTCGTCATTCTTATAGTTTCTGACAAGCCGTGTTCCACGGAGCGCGTCCATTAACCTTTTATCTCCACCCAGTGCTTGTACTTGTCCCCATCTGAGTGCTTCGTCAACGGAGTATTGCTTCGGTGCATTAAGAAAATTGTGTGCCATCTTTTTCGTTAACGTCACAGGTATCTCTGGTGCAGTACGTATATTTTGTCCTGTGCCAATATGTTTATACCAGTTCTGATGGGTTTCGTTTTCTGTAAACCACACACGATCCATGAAGGGAGGAACATCATATTGAACGAAGAGGTGACGTAGAAGATCCGAAAACTGCCGATCTCTATTATGTCTTTTGACATGCCATGTTTCTAAGGGACGTATCCAACTGTCTGAATGGTTTGCTATTGCTTCAATCCCCTGAATATAGGAAGGATCTTTCAATATATTTGAGTTTTCCCCAATGTATAATAATAGACGTTGAAGGACATCCCGGCAATTACTCCGACCAAAAGCGTTTGCTATCTCTTTCGCGATTGGATTCCTTAGGTTTTCCGCTTCAAGTTCTTCTTCACATATTCTTGGAATAATCTCCTTCAAATTGCGTCCTTTTTTCTCTTTCGCCATTAATTCTGAGATTTTTATCGTAGTTACCGCTCTCAATTCATTTTGGCGTTGACGCGAATCTTTATTCAATCCACAACTGAAATTATGTCTACGACACCAGATTTTATAAGGGGCAACCGAAGAAAACCCGAGTTGTTGTATATGCTCACGCATCTTCCGTGGCAGTTGTTTAAGCTCTATTTTTCTCTGGGTTTCCTTTATTTTCTTAGCCATCTATTTCCTCCAATTAAACTACTATTTGGATGCACTTTTACCATCATTAGTAATGTAAAGATTAAATAGACATTTTCCTATATGGACGAATGCATGGGTGCATTCAGGATTGATTGGATGATATATTTTCGTTTGGGAATATAATACACTATGTTTGTAGATGCTTATTCAGTGAGTATCTCTAACAACGTGTACTAATGATAGCACACACTTATATCTTATGCAAGTACTGCCAACTATTTTTTAACAGCACCGAATGTAACACCACGCAACAAATGGCTTCGCATTAAAAAAGTGAAAATGGCGACAGGCAGCAGAAATACAAAGGTGGACGCAGCAATTTTACCCCAGTCCATACCTGCAGAACCTGTAGCACTTTGAATGGACGGTGGTGCAGTCACTGCTATACCACCGGTTTCGGTAAGAACCAGGGCAAATGCGAATTCATTCCATGCAGTTATCAGGCAAAAAACTGCTGTTGCAGCAATTCCTGTGACAGATTGTGGTAACACAACTTTCAAGAATGTTTGAAATCGTGTGTATCCATCAACGAGGGCAGCATCTTCGTATTCCTTTGGTATCTCATCAATGAAACCTTTCATAAGCCAAACTGCAAACGAAACATTGAAAGTCGTATAAAGTAGGATCAGACCGAAGTGTGTATCCTTTAATCTCAAGGCAATATACATGAGATAAATTGGTATCACTACCACAACAGGTGGTAGCATTCGTGTGCTGAGGATAAAGAAGAGGAGATCGTCTTTACCCGCAATTTTGAACCGAGAAAAAGCATACGCAGAAATAGTTCCTAATCCTACCGCAAGAACTGTGCTACCACCACCAATAATTATACTGTTGAAAAGTTGGTAGAAATACTTTGAACCACCATTTGCGAGAGCAATACACACACCGATTGTCGCAAAAATAACAGGAATGATAAATGCAAACTTCTCCTTTTTATTTGGAATTGAGTTTCCACTGGAATTTCCCAATACAGCAGGTATTTTCTTCTTCCATGGTATAAACAGAAAATAAGCAATAACAGAACAAATTATTAACGTGAAAAAATGAAAACGCACATCTACTTTCAGCCGAGGGTGAGGATGCGTGCTGAAAAATCCGTAGAGACACGTGACTATAAATAGAATGTTCCAGATAATTCCGAGAATTCGAAGTGATGCACGATGTGGAAATTTAAAATTTACAAGAGAAAATAAGGTAAATAGTATTATTCCAGAAAATACCTGTCCTACAAAAAGATATGTTACAGTAGAAACATTCCCATCTGGCATCAACTTTTGATAGTTTTGCAACGAGAGATTAAAGATAAACTTCGGCACTTTGGTATTGATATCTGCTGGTGCCTTCAACGAAGTTACCACGATCCAATAAATCGGAAGTATGTAGGCAATAACAGCAAAAGCAATTAATACCATTAAAACGGTAAATACAATCCAGTTCCTTTTAGGATAGGTTGCCATCTTGTTTATGCTTCTCCCTTTACACGGTTGAGGTATTTGACATATATATTGCTCAACGCAACGATAATAATAAGCAGAATATACGCCATTGCACATGCTTTACCTGTGTCATAATTCCGAAAAGCAATTCTATACAGATTCATGGACACGGTTTCAGTAACAGTACCGGGACCTCCCTCACGGGTGAGAACATATACAATATCAAACATCTTAAATGCATCCATAGTTCGGAAAAGTAAGGCAATCAGTAGAAGTGGAGACACCAACGGTAATGTAATCCAACGAAACTTAAACCATGCTGATGCTCGGTCTACATCAGCTGCTTCATATAGGTATTTTGGTACAGCACTCAGACCTGCTAATGAAATCAACATCATAAATGGTGACCACATCCATGTATCAACAATTACCACAGCCAACATTGCTATCTTGGGATCGGTAGTCCACTCAATAGGTGGGTCAAATATGGTGCTGATTATTGGTAAGTTGAGGAGTGGACTCAATAGATAGTTAAGCAACCCTGCATTATCAGAAGCGAGAATAAATCGCCAAAATATACCGACTACTACTGGAGACAACATCATTGGTAGCAGAAGGAGTGTCGTTACTAACCCTTTTGCAGGAAAACTACGGTTCAGTAATAGAGCCAACCCAAACCCAATCAGGAATTGAGCAGTTACAGCTAAAACGACAAAATATGCAGTAGTGCGGAAATAACTCCATATATCAGGATCTGTAAGTACATCTACGTAGTTCTTCGCGCCGATGAATACTGGAGGTCTTCGCATGGATGCTTCGTAGTCATGGAAACTCAAATAAAGTGACCATAAAAGCGGAAAAATATTCATCAAAATGAGCAAAATCATCGTCGGCATAATGAATGCCATTTTCAACTGATAATCGCTCATTCCACGCGAGAAACGGTTGGTCTGCATATTAGTATGATATTGTAATATGAGTTCGTCCTAACATTGCCATACGGATTAAACAAAGGAAGATACAGTTTTTGGAAAATATGGTGACTAAGAGAACCTAAGGTATTATAGAAGGAAAAGCGCGCTTACAAAGCGCGCCTTATGAACTTTGGTAATTGTCGTATGGACCTATTCTGTATCAGTGCTTTCCTGCATTGCTTCGGAAAAGATTTCCTCATGTTTCTGAGCGATATTATCAAGTGCCTCCTTGGGTGGTTTGATGCCAGTGATTGCTTCACTCCAATTCGTTTGACACACGTTGAGTAGATCAGCATATTCTGGAACAGCCCAGAAGTCACGGAGATATGGGAAACTTGCAGCAAATGCTTCATTATAGGGTGTGGCGTTTTTGAATGTATCAGATTCTAAAACCTCTTTATGTGGTGTGAATCCACCAAGTTTTGCCCACTTTTCCTGCACAGGTTTTTGCATAAACCACTTTAGATATTGTTTGGCAATGTCCTGATGTTTGGAATAGGAGGAAATTGACATGCCCTGTCCACCTATGCTAATAAAATGTCCCTTCGGTCCTTTTGGTGCGACAAAGAATCCGCTCTTATCATGAGAGGTAGGGTTCTTTTCTGGATCAACAACACCTGGGAAAAAGGCAAAGTAGTTCATTGCCATTGCGACCTTACCTGCAAGATATGCATCCAATGTTTCAGACCAATAGTAGTTGGGTGCATCAGGTGGAGCAAATTTTAGTAAATCTTTGTAAAAGTCAAGTGCTTTGACAGCATCATCTGTATTAATATGACCATCAACTTTGAAGGTCTCTGGATCACCGTAAGATGCACCAAAACTCCACATCACCTGTTGGAAGCCCATTGTAATTCCATCATATTCCTTACTGTACCAAGTGGCAATCCCATAAAGTTCATCATCTGGACGGGTAAAGAATTCTGATATATCGCGAAGTTGAGCATAAGTTGTTGGTGGTGCAAGTGCATACCCATATTTCTTTTCGAATGCTTCCATTTCTTTTGGGTCTTCAAAGAGGTCTTTACGATACACATATCCTGCTGCATCCACTTCAGCGGGTAATGCCCAATACTTCTTACTGCCCTTCGGGTACTCTGCAAAAGCAGTCATCGCGGGTGCATATATTGAAGCGACATCAATATTTTCATTAATCCAATCGGTCATATCAATGTAATGCCCTCCAACAGAATTTCTTCCAAGCCATTGACTATCACCAATCACGATGTCATACAGATCACCTTTGCCAACGAATGTATTGAAAACCTTATCTTGGAAATTACCCCACGGAATCTGGATGACATCAACTGCGATTCCCGTTTCTGTAGTAAAATCCTTAGAGAGTTCTTGTAAGTAGTTGGCTGGATCCCATTCTGCCCAGACAATCGTTAATGTTTTTGGTGATTCTTCTGGTGCAGGTTGTGCATCATCTTTCTGATTGTTGCACCCCACAATAATTATCATCATTAAGATGATATAACATATAAAGAAACGTTTCATTGCTGTAACTCCTTTTGATTCTGTAACACTTTTGATCAGCATAGGACGTTCTTTCTGAAACGTACAGCGTGATCTAACGATCCCAAATTTATTTATGATTATAGCAAATTAGATATGTTTTATGCAAGCGATTTTAATAGGAGGGCATAGGACATATTGAAAGAATATCCTATCTATTATCCAATGATTGGATAGTGCGGAATGGCAATATGAGTCAAGCAGTTTGTCATCAACAATGATTGTGTTGATTTGTAATTAAGTCAAATGATAGAACAAATTCACATTATCTACCCAGCATTGTCTTGAGAGTTCTTACATTTCAGATTGATATCTCCACCAATACCGCGTAGTTTTAGAAGTGGACCGTCACCATTAATAGACCCTTTCAAATGCCAAGGGATTGCAGGATCTTGTTCAGACGTATCGATTGGAAGATCAGATGTAATCTCACCACCGTTACTTTTTGCATCGACTCTTACTACTATGTCAGGGATAAGCGAAATAGTGATGTCTCCACCAGAGGTTTCAACTATTGAATCCTTTTGCAGTTGTCCTATTACACCTACCTTGATAGATCCTCCAAAAGCCTTTGCAGTGATAGGACCATTATTTTCCACGTCTATATCACCACCTGAAGATTCAACATTTGCTCCGCCTATGCTATTGATTATCTTAATATTTCCTCCAGATGTTTCGGCATTAAGTGTCCCGTTAATGTCTGCACATCGGATATGACCCCCAGATGTTGTAGTGTCCACACTACCAACATTTTCATTTATCTCAATGTAACCGCGTAATGTAGTAATACGGACATCTCCCTCACACTTCATCAATCTAACATCACCATTATCGGTATGTCCAACAATAGGTCCTGTGATTTTCTCAAAACGAAGTTTACCACTATTTGTTCGACACCGTACATTTCCGTTTAATTCAGTAACAGAAATATCTCCACCTGCAGATTTCAAAAGGACACTGTGATAAGTTTGGGGTACTGTAATATCAAAATGAATCCCAAAACGATCAATCGCTTTTGACCAATACCTTTTGCCCTCCTTAAACTTTGCATTGATATGGAGTTCGTTATCCTGTTGGTTAAAAGTAACGTGGAATTCTTTTAGAATCTCTGCGGCATGTCTATCTGTTTTCAGTTGGGCAGCACGGTGAACGACTACATTGACAACATCGGTATCTGCTCCTCGAATATCAATACTTCCTAAGTCTGCGTCAATTATCATGGTTCCATCTGAACTTGCACTGAACGATTCATTGATATCATCTAAAGTAGTCTCTGTTAGGAAATCCGGCATAGCACTGCGAATTAGATCACCTATTCTACCCTCTTTCAACTCATCACTAATGTTGTCAATGATGTTTTTTCCAAGAATGTTGGTCATCATCCCCTTCAAATCGGATGAAGTCCCTAAACCTTCACTGAGGTAAGCTGCCAGATGATTGCATGCAATACTAATTTCGCTAAAAGATGCATCCTCTTGTAATGGATCAAACAACTCCTTAGGCACCGCATTAATGTCAATTAGTCGCTGTAATACCTTGTTAAATTGGGAAATGCATCTGCTTTCGCTATCTTTATAGTTTTCAGTCAATAAAGAATCGTCAGCGATTTCTGCAGTCTGTTCTAATATCTGGAAGAGTCCGCGAATTTCTTGTTGACGTTCCTGTTCCATGTGAGATACCTCTTTATGTATACTCGGAAAATGTAATATGCGCATGAATTGCGCGTCTACAAACATCACAAACCTAAGAAAACATATAGGTATTTAATAATGATGATTTAAATAACGTTACAGTTCTATCAGTTACAAAACTTGGTTTATAATATCTCTCCATATCCCCTTTTTTCTAATTGCGATTTTAGCAAATCTTTTGCTTTGTGTAGCCGCCACTTCACAGTTGTCAGGGGTAGTGATAAGGTTTCTGCGATTCGTTTCTGAGGCATATCCGCCCAATAATAGAGAGTGATGACCTCTTGAAAGTCTGTCGGTAATGAATTAATTGAGTCTCGGACAGCCTCATGTGTAGATTCTTGTACTAAAATTTGTGCTGGGTCAGTAGAAGCAGGTTCTGCAGCAACTTGTAATTCTGCATCTTCATCCTCATGAAGTTGAAATTTGCTTGATCGTTTCATGAATCGAAGTGCACGGTTCCGAGTAATTGAATATAGCCATGAACCGAACCGATTCAGATTGTCAAGTTGTGGTAATGCTTCAAATGCGAGTAGAAATGCGTCTTGAACAATGTCTTCTGCTTCTATAGGGTTTCGGACAACTTGTTGAGCCACCGTTAACATTGCACGCTGATAACGTAAGACCAATTCATCAAATGCTTTGAGATTACCTGCCAACACCGCTATTATCAGTTCCGCATCGTCAACATCTTTCAACTCTTCTACACCCATGAAAATCTCCTTTTCCTACATACAATAGAGACATTTTTGTCCGAAAAGGATAGTATTTTACTCAATTCGCTGCAAGATGCTGCGGATAACAGATTCATAAGCAGGATTATCAGGGTACCCTTAATTCCTGCTGATATGGTTTTGACTCCAACCCCTAACAGGTTTATTGTGATACAGTTGAATGTGTCTAACTGCGTATATCTCTTTTATATTCGTGCTAAGTACCCGGTCTGAAAAATGTCACGAGACATCCACCTGCTGCTGCAAGCAAGATTCCGAGAACAAATTGCCACCGGATAGCACCCCACCCACCTGGAGGAGGATGCGACAGGGTTGCGACAACAGCATTCACTATTGGTGCCCCAGCAAACACAATAGACATAACAACAGCAGGTCTACCTTTTGCACCGAAAGCGAGCAGGACACCAAATGCGCCAACAGCCCCTACAACTCCTGCCAAGAAAGACCATCTTACACCTTTCCCAGTAAAAGACCAATCAGAACCGTTAACAATTAGCATTAATGCTGAACCGATGACAGCGACTAACAGGTATGCAAGACCTACAAAGAGGAATGCCTTGTAACGTCCATGCACCTCGTCTAACATATTCAATTGACCTTTGTGTAGAAAAACGCCGTAGAGTCCCCATGATGCGACAGTCATGACAACAAAGATAATCCACGTTTTAGTCATTAATTTCTCCTTTGAATTGCATTATAGGTGCAATACGTCTGTTAAATTTTCTTCTGTGTTTGTTGAATTAGGTGTGAATCAAACCAATTGCGCGTATGACATTCTACATGAATTGGGTAAAACCGCTGTCACCAAATTATATATTCAATTTTATACAACGTATGCTCCAAAATCCCGCTGAATCTGCATAATAAATGCGACGGGGTTCCAACGACTTTATTTTACAACCCACGTTACATACTTAGTGAATACCTTTATAGATACTTTTTGAAAACCGTCATCAGTTGCTGTGCAATAATTTCGTCGCTGAAATTTTGATGTACGTTTATTTTTCCTGTATTGCCAAAATACCTTCTCCTCTCAGAATCTCGGTACAGTTGCAAAATCCCCTCAGCAAGAGCTTCTGCTGATTCAGGTTCAACCAAAATACCACCTTCGGTAGCCTTAACCATTTCTGGGAATGACCCATGTTGAGGTTGGACAACCGGCACACCATTTGCCATAGCTTCTAAAATAGATAATCCTTTCGATTCACGGTAAACTGTAGGAACAGAGAAAACATGTAAACGGTTCAGGAAATCTATCTTTTGAGAACGTGTGACTTCCCCATAATGTACAAAACTATCCTGTAAACCCCATGCACGGATCTGATTCACTAACTCCTCAAAGTATGCTTCATCTTTTTTACCGAGATAACCGGCAACATGTAGTGCAACGTTATCCGCACCCAACTCTTTTGCCAATGTATAGAAAGCACTCACCAAGATATGTAATCCTTTTTCGGGACATATACGCGCCAGATAACCAATAATTAACGGTGGCGGATCAGGTTTTTCAGTTACATCTCCATGCCCTTCCAAGTTCAAACCGAGTGGTACCACATCAACCTTATCAACAGGAACTTTAAGATATTCCTCTGCCATAAATTGTGCATAATAGTTACATGGAGCAACAAATCCATCCGCATCTGTAGCACGTTCTGCCAGTAGTGTTAATGCCTTAGTTTTGTAAGGATCAATAAGGTCTCGTAGAAAGATGTCTTCCCCTTGGAGTGCACAAACCACGGGTACATCCAATGCTTTCTTTATTTCTCTTGCCATACCTATAAGCATGGAGTTGGTGAGATAAACGATATCTGGTTTGTTGTCTTCTTGTAACCATTTGACTAATTTCGCCAATTCTTTATTCTGATAACCTTGCTCAGCACTCAGCATTGAGACTGTCAACTTACCCAAATCACGTGCATCTGTAGAAGCACTGAAACGTGCAAGGTTGTTTAATAGCTTTGGACTATCCAACATTCTATCAAACGCCCACGGGGTATGCCGAAAGAGCGAAAGTTTTTGTTGTAGGTATACGTTAATTCCTCCATAAAATATGCGATTTAAACTTACATTTTCTTCATCCGTTCGGGTAGGGGTATAAGTGGGAATCAAAGCAACGTTATGCCCCTGTTTTTTTAATACGGTTGCGACAGTATTGTCATGGATGCATGTTCCGCAATACATACCTGCAGCACCTGCTGTAATATAAGCAACTTTCATTTTATAATTTGCATCAAGAACAGTATTGTTACTTGGCAAATTTCCTTTCACTTATTCTATAAGTTGAAATATCTTTCAATTGTTTCTGAAGATGGCGGTTTTGTTATGAGAGAAACAATTATCAAAGTCATTGACGAGACAAAGATGATTACTGCTACAGGCATTATACCTGTTCCGCCAACAGTATACCCAGAAGTCTTCCAATACCGTAAGAAGAAATAGAGCCATAATACTATTACACTGAAAATAGAACTGAATACGCCGTACTTTGTGCTCCCTTTCCAGAACAGCGCGGCAACAACAATGGGAAAAAGTCCAGTGAAACCTGTGAAAGACCAGATAGCGAGTTTAAAAATACTCGGTGTAGCAATTAGGGAGATAATATAGGTTATGCTAAGGATACTAACGACAAATAATCGTCCAATCCATACCTGCTGTTTTTCGGACATCTGTTCTTGTCCCTTGTTTCTAAGATAAGGACGAACAATATCGTGTGTGAACATGCTACCAATAGAGAGTGTTTGAGAATCAAGTGATGACATGATTGCGGCAAAGACACCTGCACCTAAAAACCCTGATAAGACACCTGGGGCATAATGCCGAATCATTTGGATTAGTACTGAGTTTGCTTGTGGTCCTTTTAGACCGGGAAAATCTACATTACCTAATATCCCAAGAAACACGCTTGGAATCCATACAATTGCTATACATATCGGATATAAAATAATAGGATAGCGGAATGTGCTAACATCTTTGGCAGTTAAGAAATGTGAGAAGATATGTGGAAACATACCTACAGAAATTGGTATGCATGTATATGTCAGCAGTTCCAATGGTTTTATGTGATCAGACTGCATTAGCAAACCTGTATCAACTTGAGAGAGCGCATTGGAAAATCCACCCATACGATACAGAATTACAACAAAGGTAACACCTCCGAGTATCATAAAGATTAGTGTTTGAAATGTATTCACCCATGCCGTGCCGCGCATTCCGCTGTAGGTTACATAGCAGAGTACTACAACACAAATCAGCAACCCACCAACCCACTTTGGAATGGTATCTTGAGTTATTTTGTTTAACGTGTCTCCACCACCAACTACACCAATCAATAGATACGGTATGAGAAGTAGCACAAGTACGACAAAAAGAAGTAACCCTAAGTTATTGGATTCCCATCTGTCTCGAAAGTATTGTACTTGGGTCATATATCCATATTTTTTACCAAGTCTCCATAGTCGTGTTCCAATAAAGAAAAATATACAAGGCACAATAAGAGCAGAAGAGGACGCCATTAATGCAAATACACCTATACCTCTATGGTATGCTTCACCAGACGCGCCAAGTATAGAAAATGCTGTCATGTTAGTACCAAAAAGGGACATCAACAACATAAACCAGTTAATGTTCCGACTTGCTACAAAATAGTCTTCTCCTGTGTTTCGAAAGAATTTGTGGCTCAGGATCCCAAGACTTAGTACCAACACAAGATAGGATATTATGACTGTGAGGATCATTCATCCCTCCATGCATACTTGACTAAGGAATACATGACCAGAGATGCGGCAATGCAAAACAGAATGTGGTATAGCAATCCAACCGGTAGTCCTAAAACTAATTTGGGTGTTTGCCAGAACCAAAAATCGTTGTGTAGAAGGAACAGCAACACCAACAAACAATATAGGACCCATTTAAACGTAGTTTTCATGACTAATCTCCCCTTTACGCCAATTATAGTAGAAGATTAAAACACTTGCAAGCAGCGTAATTCCGTGAATCCATATCAAGTTCATATCAGTTGGCACAAAAAAGAGGATTGCCACTGCGATAAACATTACAAGACGTACCCATACGGGAAATACCTTAAAAGCATATCCAGCAATACTCGCTGCTAATATGACGGTACCGACCAATGTCCAAAAGAGATTGATAATGACAAGCCATAATTCTGGATTGCTGCCCTCAGCACTAAGCCATAGTAACTCTGGACGCAAGACAAAAGCATAAGGCAGCGCAAAACCTACAAGCGCAAACCGAAATGCTGCGAACGCTGTCTGCATTATACCAGAATCCGCGATTGCAGCAGCAGTATACGCCGCCAGTGCAACAGGAGGTGTGACCATTGACATCATTCCAAAGTAAAAGATAAAAAAGTGTGCTGCAAGCGGAACGACACCTAAATCAAGTAAAACTGGTCCAACCAAAATAGCCATTAAAAGATAACATACTGAGGAAGGAAGTCCCATTCCCAATATAATAGTGGAGATCATAAGTAGGAACAGTGCTAAGATAAGATTAGTTTCTGCAAGTGGTAACAGCACTCTTGGTAATTTTGATCCGACACCGGTAAGTGTAACAACCCCAAGTATAATCCCCACACACGCTGCTGCAGCGATCAGAGACACCCCACTATGTCCTGCGTTTTCCATTGCTTTCGAAATTCCCGGAATGCCAACGCGGGTTTTTGAATGGAATATGCTTACGATTAAAACAACTAACAAACTCCAACTTACTGCACGGAAAGGTGTTGCACCCATCAGTAAAAATACGATTAGTGTTAGAAATGCAGCGAAAAACACTAAACCCTGCATCTTCGGAAGTTTTTCAGTTGATACATTTTCTGTGGAATCTTTTTCTTCAGTAATTGGCACTGTTTGTGTGGTATCTGGTGCTGTGCTGATAGTTCGCTTTGCGTAAAAATGCACTATCAGTAATAGTGCAGTATAATACAGAATAGCTGGTAAGAGTGCTGCTCGGATAATCTCCAAATAGGTGACAGAAGGCTCAACGATTTCTAACATCATATAGGCGGCTGCACCCATAATTGGTGGGACTAATGCACCTCCTGAACTTGCTGCTGCTTCAATACCTCCTGCAATTTCTGGTTTAAAACCTACGCTCCGCATTAAGGGTATTGTGAATGTACCAGTTGTTGCAGTGTTTGCTACCGCTGAACCTGATAGTGACCCCATCATTCCACTTCCAATCACTGCTACTTTTGCTGGACTTCCAGTACTCGTTCCAAATATCCGTCTTGCCAAATTCAATATATATCCTGTTGCACCTGTCCGCTCAAGAAATGTACCAAACAGGACAAACAGGAACACATAGGTGAACATCACCCGAAGTGCGACACCAAAAACACCACCGTGTAAGAAGGTTTGACTGATAATGCGTTGGATTGAATATCCGCGATGTGGAAATAACCAATTCGGTAATAAATTACCGAATAAAGCATACAAAAGGAACACTATAGCAAGTATGGGTAGGGTTAAGCCGATAGCACGTCGTGTTGCCTCTAATATCAAAAGGAGTCCAAACCCACCGATATAGAAATCCAATATGTGTTCTGCGGAAGCACGTTGTCCGAGAAATACTCCGTTCAACCAATACTGTTTAAATATCGGTTCGGTCTGAAAGACAACATAACCGAAACAGATTATAACACTACCTACAAGTACATAATCAACAATATGACAGATTCGGTTTTCAGCAAAACGGGGATGAAGCGGGTATTTTAAGAATACTACAATAAGCCCCAACATAGTAAAGAGTGCTAACGCAGATTGGGGTTTTAGCAACGGATAGTTGACTTCGGCGAGGATAAATAGACTAAGTATTACAGCGACAGGTAGAATGAAGTTTTGTTTAGTCAGTTTCAAAAGATACTGCGAACCTGTCCTTTCGCTGAGGAGTATCGTAAGATTGCGATAAGGTTAATGCGCGCATACTTGTCCTTATACCATCAACCCGTCTACTTCCAACACAAGATGTACATTATAGTTTAGCAATAATTTTATGGTGTGTCAATAAAAATTGGATAATTGAAAACCTATAAATGTTCATGCTATCAGTTGTACAGACAATAGATTGAATACAGAATTGATCATAAGAAATTTGGTAGTAATAAATTTATAAAATCTGAATTCTATTCTGCTTTAGGTCTTCCCTTAAACACAGCATACAGATACCAGAATGCTGGGACTAACATAATACCTCCTATGACGATTACAACTAAAACTGGTTTAAGCACAGATTTGGATGCAGCGGTGTTTGAAAAGGTAAGGTTTGGTGTAATAAGATAAGGATACTGAGCTAATCCCCAACCGAGGATAATCAGGGTAACCTGTACGGGAACAAGTATCCGTGTTAGTGGGAAGTGCCGTTTCCAAATTGCCCAAATTGCCCAGATAGCTACTGCACCCGTCAAGAGATGGAATGGCACAGACCAGATACTGTTACCCAAACCTTGTCGTATTGAAGGTGCTCCATCTACTGATAAAAGAAAACTGATGCCTGCCATTACTCCTACACTGATGGCTGCGATGAGTGCACGTATACGAAAATCCTCCTGCAATTCAGGATTATCAGTTTCAAGAGTAAGATAAACCGCAGCGAGTAATGCACATAGTGTCAAAGTGAAAATACCGATTGCAAAAGGAAATGGGGCAAACCATGAGGAGATAAAATCGGTGTCTACTTCTCCTGTTTCCAGATTTACATGAATAGTACCTGATGCTACAGCACCTAAAGTCACACCCAACATAATTGGTGTTATAACACTGGCAATTGCGAAAAGACGGCTCCATCGGAGATGTGTTGTTTCGGATTGGTCGTCATAAGTGCGGAAGACAAATGCTGTTCCGCGAAGCACTATCCCAACCAACATTAAGGTGAGTGGAATGTGTAATGCTGTACCGATTGTTGCGAATGCAACTGGAAATGCTACGAATAACAGAACTACGATGACAATCAACCAGACGTGGTTTGCTTCCCAAATTGGTGCAAGTGCATGTGTAATAAGATCGCGTTGATCTTTGGCACGTCTACCTGTAGCGAACAAATCCCAGACCCCACCACCAAAATCTGCACCTCCTGTCAACATATAGATAATAAGTGAGATCAACATCACGCCAGCAAGGCAGATTTCAAGACCAAACATAGTTATCTCCGCAAACCACAATAATAATAACAAGGTATATGGTTAATCATAATGGAATATCTGTCGACGTAGGAGGATGACAACGATAACCGAAAGAAAAATGTAAAGAAGTGTAAATCCTATGAAAGGCACAACGAGGTTTGGCATTGGAGTTACAGCATCTGCCGTTCGCATGATGTTATAGATAACCCAAGGTTGTCTTCCAACTTCTGTCACCGTCCAACCTGCTTCAATGGCGATAAAACCGAGCGGTGTGCAGAATGTAATAAACCTTAGGTACCAACCATTGATAGGTAATCCTTTACGTCTCCATGCTAACCATCCACCCAGAATCCCAGCGACAATCATCACGATACCGCATGCTACCATAATCTGAAAAGCGTAATGAACAATAGCAACCGGTGGACGATCTTCGGGTGGAACTTCTTTGAGTCCCATAATTTCAGCGTTGAAGTCAAAATGTACAAGGAAACTAAGTGCTTTGGGTATTTCTATAGCATATCGGGTCACTTCAGCTTCTTCGTCTGGAATACCGCCTATTCGTAATGGAGCACCGCGTTCTGTCTCCCATTGTGCTTCCATTGCAGCCAGTTTTACAGGTTGATGTTTAGCAAGCCGTTTAGCACTGATGTCCCCAGAAATTGGTTGGAGGATTGCAATTACAGCACCAACACTCAAGGCAATTGCGAATGCTTTTCTATGAAAAGGATTACTTGGGTCACGTCTAAGAAAATAGGCATGTATACCAGCAACGGCAAATCCGACAGCGAGGAAGGCAGCGAGGGTCATGTGAAGTGTTTGACTGAATGAAGAGGGGTTTAGCATCGCGGCAATAGGGTCAATGTTGGTTGGCTTTCCATCAACAATCGTAAATCCTGTGGGTGTGTTCATCCAAGCGTTTGCAGTGACCACAAAAATACCGGATAATGTGCCACCCAGTAACACCATCATTCCAGCGTACCAATGTACAGTCTTTGGAACGCGTTCCCATCCGTATAAATAGATACCCAGAAAGATTGCTTCTATAAAGAACGCTAAACCCTCTAAGGAAAACGGCATGCCGATGATGGGACCGGCGTAAGCCATGAAAGTCGGCCATAATAACCCAAGTTCAAAAGATAAAACTGTGCCAGAGACCGCTCCCACAGCAAACATGATTGCTGTGCCTTTTGACCATCGTTTTGCAAGTGTGAGATATGTTTCGTCATTGGTTTTTAACCACATCCCTTCGGCAATCACCATGAGCAACGGCATTGCTATACCAATTGAGGCAAATATAATGTGGAAAGCGAGAGACATCGCCATCTGCGCCCGTGCAGCTAAAAGGTCTTCCATAAGAATTATACCTCAATTGGACATCAAAATATGAAAAGGACACTTGTGGTATAGGTTGAGTTTGTAAAACCCACAAGTGTCAATTTAGTGTGTGATATGTACATCAATATCATTGTAGAACGAGTCCATGTTCGCTGCTATGGGTCATACCTTGCTACTTATTCTCGTGCAACGATAGCAAATCGTATGTTATCCATTCCTGCAGTTTTAGCAGTATCCATGACTTGGACTACCTGTTCATGAAACACATCTCGTCCTGCTTGGATCGTAAGCGATGTTTTTCTTTCTTCAGATGTCGTATTGAGTAAGAGCGAAAATAATTCGTTAAACTGAACGACTTTCCCATCTAACAGCATAGTACCAAATAGGTTATTATTCACAGGATTATCAATCCTGATAACAACACTATTGGGTTTGTGTTCCTTACTATCAACATGAGGCGGAAGTTGTACTCAGATCCCTCGCATGGGTGTAAAAGTGGTAGACACCATGAAGAATTTGACATACTCACCGAGCTAAAGGATCGGTGATTCTTCTATCGTCAGAGACAGCTTGCTATTGCGAGAGTTACGTCTCCTCCTGAATAGGTGGATGCCCCCACCTGAGCGATGTTCATTGCAGCATTGACATCACGATCATGTTGAGATTTACACTGATGACAAGTCCATTTCCGCACTTTCAAATCTATATCTGTTCTTTGCTGACATTTATTGCAAATAGACATCGTCGGTTCGAACCGATCAATCTTTTGAATCTGCTTACCTCTTTTTGTGGTTTGCCACTGCATTTTCAGCATGAACTCAGCAAAGGACAGATCGGAAACTTTACGTCCCCAGAGCCGTTTCATGCCATCGATGCACAAATCTTCAAAGAAACAGACATCAAACTTTCGGACAAGTTCCAAAGCAAGTTTCCAGTGATGGTCAGAACGCTGATTAGATATTTTCCTGTATTGCCGCGCAAGATGTTTCAATGCTTTTCTACGTTGGTTGCTACCCTTGACTTTTCGGGATACGTTACGATGTGCTTTCTTAAGAGTGCTAATTGTCCGTTTATAGAATTGAGGCGATTGATACTTTGTGCCATCCGAACAGGTGAGAAAATCCTTGAGCCCGAAGTCAAACCCTGCAGCGCGACCTGTCTTAGGTGCCGGATCAAGTGCTTCATCATCTGTCGTGAATGTCACATACCAATCACCAACGACGTCTTTTTTTACTGTCACTCTCTTGACAGTGCCCTGTATTTCACGAGAATACCAGAAACGATACCAGCGTCCGTTGATACGGACTTTCGCAACAGGGCAGCCATCTTGTTTTTCAAGAACACAGACAGGACATTGACTACCAGAGAACGTTTGGGAAGTATAGGTGCGGTATTTTCTGAATTGTGGGGGACGTTTCGCAAGTTTCTTGAAAAAACAATTATAGCCATACTCAAGCCGTCTTAATGCCTCTTGCAATGCCCAACTATAAGGTGTGTTCCAATGTGCATATTTCGGCAACTTCTTCAGTTTTGTGAGGTGTCGACTCATACGAGTATAAGAAGCACGTTTGTATCCATCACAATGTCCATAGATACAGTAATGCCTACGCGACAACGCTACAAAATGATTGTAGACTTCTGCCATCGTCCGAACATCAGACGCTATATGTCTGGTTCTCACATGTCTCTGAAGTTTGTATCTAAATGTTCTCATACGCCTTTGATTCTCAACTATATATATTATGTTATTTCTATTATATCATATTTATATGTTTTAAGTCGCCAAAAAGTTTGGTCTGATACAATAGGGCGGTGTCTACATCCCCGTGCTAAAGCAACGGGGTCTTGACACCGAAGAATATAAGTAGCAGGAACACACAATCAATCATAGGAGCCATATTTGGTTTAGGCACCCAACGTTGTCGCATTCGCATCGTCATCAGACGTGAGTTTGTTTTGCCAAGATGTTTCATTGCAATTCACCATATTTATAGAAGATTCTGATTTATAAACACTTGAATATTTCAGAAGTCACATATATTTTAACAAAACACCTTGAGATTAGAAAAGGATAAGACAATAAAAATAGGCGGGAACTACACCCGCCTCATAATATCATAATAATTATGCTGCCCACGGTTCCAGACCGAGAAGTTTTTTCCCTAAAGGTGTCAAATCTGCAGTTTTACCTTGGTTATGTTCCTTCTCTTTCTGATTTTTGCCAAGACCGGTAAGACGTTCTTTCCATCCTGTAATCCTACCTTCGCTGGTATCTTTTCCGCCATTTGGCGCGGGGGACATTGTGATATATTGTGCCATCCGTGGACGTTCAGCAGAGTTTGGACTGCTGCCATGTGGTAATGCACTATGCCATATAACCAGATCACCTGCCTTGCCAGCAATGGGTTCGGCTTGCTCCTGATATTCCCTAACAACGTGTCGAGGGTTTGCATCAGAAGGTAGGCTCTTTAACCACGATTCCAATTTCCGATGGAAACCTGGAATACAAGTAAATGCCCCTTGATTACCGGGTGTATCAGCGAGATATAAAACACCCTGAACCTTTAAACGGACTGGCATATCATCTAAGGACATATCCCAATGTAAGTAGGGACCTGGGAACTTCCAATCATCGCGTTCAGGAGGGTTCATACTGGCACGGTCGAAACTGACCCAGAGTTTTTCATTCTCCCAGATCTCTGAGAACGCTTGGTGAACTCGCGGGTATTGACGATTATTCCATAATGCTTGGTGTTGATATATTTCCACCATGATTCCTCTTCGTGGTGGATCTGTTGGATACCAACTTTCCGGATTGTCTCCGTCCATTTCCAGGAAGTCCCATACTGCTTGTTCTGCTGCGCGGCAGTTTTCAATTGGAACTGCTTCACGGACAACGACATAACCGTGTTCATCCCAAAATTCTAAGTCTTCTTTACTAAAAACAGGCATAAGTTTCTCCAATATTTGGTGCAATATAAAGTTATTGTGTTCCGATATTGTGAATGTAAGAGGTGCAATGAATTGCACAACTACAAACCATGAAAATAGAAAGAAATTGTATATGATGATTCAGAATCTACTACAAATGCTTATGTTGTAAAATGTTGTCGTGCATATTCAAGTCGTTCTGGCACACCAATGTCTATCCATTCGGTTTTAACTTTGTGGACGTAGAGATGAGTTAGGAAAGGTAATACATCTCGTTCAATAGAAAAAACTTCCTTATTTGGAAAAGCATCAACGATAGAACGATTGAAAAGAAAAACAGCACCATTCGCACATCCAGCACGCGCAATCTGTTGCTTCTCCCGAAACTCAATGATGCGATTTTCTGCATCGGCAACTATTTCACCGTAAGATGTTAGATCAGGCACCGAAATTCCGAGCAATAATCCATCCATTTCAGGACGCAATTGTGACAACATATCAATTAATGTAAAATTTTTCAACAAAATGTCGCCGTGTAAAACAAAGATAGGAAATTCGTGAACATAACGTAGTGCATTCCGAATTGCGCCACCGGTCCCGAGTGGTTTATCTTCTTTTGCAAATTGGATATTGACACCAGCATAATTCTCACCGACGTGTGCATAAAGCACGTCATGCAAATGTCCGGATGCAAGGATCACCTCATTTACTCCGGCAGTAGCTAATAGTGCCAGTTGCCATTCTAATACGGTTTTCTCACCAATTTTCAGAAGTACTTTCGGGAGTTGTTCTGTTGTCTTACCCAGCCTGGTGGAAAGTCCGCCACAGAGAATAATCGCTTGCATGAACCCATTCCTTAGCGGTCTGCGAAAGTTAGCTTAAACCATATCGGTATCGGGTAGAAAATCAAACGCGCTCTCAATTTGTTCAAGTCGTAGCACCTCAAACTGAGGGGATAGATGAATTGCAATCACATCAAAACGGCATGGTGCATCTAACAGGTCTTGAGTTTGAAGATATGCCAATGCGATTTTAGATATTTTGCGTTGCTTCTGCTCTGTTACAGCATGTTGTGGCAACCCGAACTTTAGACTGCGACGAGTTTTCACCTCAACAAATACTATTCTTTTTCCTTGCTGTGCAATTAGGTCTATTTCCCCACGTTGAAAACGGTAATTTTGTGCAAGAATCTGGTATCCGTGTGATTTGAGATGTTCTGCAGCGAATGTTTCGCCAATTCTGGCAATGTTTGGTTGTGAACGACGCATTTGAGTTCCCTTGAATTCGCTACACGGTTGAAGATGATCAATGGACGTTTTTACTAATCTGCCAGCAATTTGAAGGTATTCCTGTGAATTGCCGATGTTCCGAACTGTGCAATTGCTTGACGATGTTGTGCGGTGGGATAGCCTTTGTGTTGATGAAACCCGTATTTCGGATATGTCTGATGGAATTCCACCATTAGACTGTCGCGCGTCGTTTTTGCAACAACTGAAGCCGCTGCAATGGATAGACTAAGACTATCACCCTTTGGTATTGCCTCTGCAGCAATATCAATATTTGGCAACTTAGAACCGTCAACAAGAAGATAATCAGGTTTTGGTGTGAGTTGTTCTACTGCTTCCTTCATTGCCTGCAGCGTGGCTTGTAGAATATTAATACGTTCAATTACTTTGTTATCTGCAGAACCGATACCTACTGAAATTGAGACCTTTAGGATTTCATCCAACAACTCTGTGCGTTGTTTTGGGGTTAATTGCTTGGAATCATTCAAACCATCAATTTGACATCCAATAGGTAAAATGACAGCAGCTGCCACAACAGGACCTGCCAAAGCACCTCTTCCTGCTTCATCAATGCCAGCGATTTGTGTATATCCGTTCTCTCTACAGGTGCGCTCAAAAGCGTCCATCTTGCTATCTTCTGCGTTCTTTGACACGTGCAGCTCTTCCAGTACGGTCTCTCAAGTAGTATAACTTTGCACGTCGGACTGCACCATACCTAACAACACTAATACTCTCAATATTGGGTGAATGTAGCGGAAATGTCCGTTCACTTCCTGTGCCAAATGCTACTCGTCTGACCGTAAAAGTTGCACGGGTACCACCGTGTGCACGTCGAATGACTGTGCCTTCATACGCCTGAATTCGTTCTTTCTGCCCCTCTCGGATACGGGTATTTACTCTAATAATATCTCCAGGACTAAACTCTGGAATGTCACCTTTCACATATTGGCTTTCAACTGATTCAATTAAATTCATTTTCTTTCCTCCTTTCTATTATATATGTGTCTGTATATTGGGTCGAAGGTATCGAACCCAACAAATATGTTTATATGATGAATTCTTGCAGATATATTATTTGGTTTTTTTTATAATTGCAAGTTCCTCATCTGAAAGATCAAGATGCTGTAATAAATCTGGTCGGCGTTGAGCTGTGCGTTTTAATGCCTCAACATGTCGCCATTTTTTTATATTCTCATGATGTCCGCTTAATAGAACGTCAGGAACTTTCATACCCTCATACTCAGCAGGACGAGTATAGTGCGGATGGTCAAGTAAATCTTGACTGAATGAGTCCTCGTGTGCCGATTCAAAATCTCCTAATGCTCCAGGTAAGACTCGACCGATAGCATCAATTAGTACGAGTGCAGCAATCTCACCACCACTCAAAACATAATCACCGATTGAGATCTCAGTAGTGACTATTTTTTGGCGTACACGTTCGTCAACACCTTTGTAGCGACCACATATTAGAATTATGTGGTCCTCTAACGACAATTTTTCAACAAGGGGTTGTGTCAACGGAGTGCCCTGCGGTGTCAAAAAAACAATATGTGCATCAGATTCAGCATTTAATGCTTCGGTAGCAGCGAAAAGTGGTTCAGGTTTGAGAATCATCCCTGCTCCACCACCATACGGATAGTCATCAACTGATTTGTGCTTATCTGTTGCCCAATCTCGCAGGTTAAAGACATTAATGGTGAGTCCGCCTGCCTCTTGGATTCGCCTAAGGATTCCAGTTTGCAATGCTGGTGCGATGATCTCCGGAAACAGCGCGAGGACATCCATTTTCATTTTGACATCTACCTATAATCACTATTCTTCGGTTCTCGGCTCCTCAATTAGTTCAAGCATCACCTTTTTGTTGGCTTTTAAACCCGCAGTATAAAGGAGTGTCCTAATAGCTTTAAGAGTTCTCCCATATCTACCGATGATTTTCCCTAAATCCGCCTCAGCAACACTAAGTTCTATTATAACCACCTTTTCGCCAGTTACTTCGCGGACTTCTACATCCTCAGGGTAGTCAACAAGTGCTTTTACGATGTATTCAATAAGTGATTGGAACATAACTAACTTCTGTGGTTATAAAGATTGTAGGATATGAAGATAACAAACTCAACAGGACTCGGTTAACAATTAATCTTCTTCAGAGGATTCAGATTCGTCAGAAACTTCTTCAGAGGATTCAGATTCGTCAGAAACTTCTTCAGAGAGAGTAACTTCCTGTTCACCATCAGTAGATGGTGTATCCACATCATCAGATGTTTCGTCAGTTTCAACTTCTTCTTCAGGAAGCGGTTTTCCAAGTTTTTCGTAGGTAAATTTCTTCAAAATACCTTGTTGTGAAAGCAATCTCTTAGCTGTATCGGAGGGTTGTGCTCCTCGTCTTAGCCATTTCAAAGCTTTTTCTTCGTCTATAACGACATCCGCTGGTTGTGTAATTGGATTGTAATGTCCGATACGTTCTAAAAAGACACCGTCTCTGGATGCACGTGCATCTGCTGCAACGAGTCGATAGAAGGGTCGCTTTTTCCTACCGAGTCGTTGTAATCTAATTCTAACTGCCAAAAAATACCTCCTGGTATAAATCGTGTAACTGGGAATTCCCAGCAATCGTGTAAAATCGTAAATGCTCTTTACAGTTGTTCGGGTGTTATTTGCGTCTTTTGCGTTTCCGTGGTTTTCTTGACTTACGTTGTGTTTTTGGGAAACCACCTAATTTTCCTGCCAACTTCGGCATTGCCATTGCACCTTGCTGGTTTAGCATGTTATTCATCATGCGTAACTGTGACACCAATTGATTAACCTGATTTACCGATGTTCCACTACCTTTGGATATACGAAGTTTCCGGCTTCTATCAAGCATTACTGGGTTCTGCCGTTCAGTTGGAGTCATTGACTGTATCATTGCTCTGGCATATTTGAATTGATCTTCATCTGGCTGTAAGTCTTTGACCGGCAATTGGTTTTTAAACGGAACAAGATCCAACAATTGGTCAAGCGGTCCCATATTTTTTATTTGTTCAAGTTGTGTGAGAAAATCGTTGAAATCTAAACCTTTCTTCTCTGTAAGTTTGCGTTCTAATTCGCGTGCTTGGTCTTCGTCAAAGAGTTCCTCAGCTTTCTCAACCAAGGTTTGGAAATCACCTTGTCCGATAATACGCGATGCCATCCGTTCAGGATGAAATTCTTCAAGTGTGGATGCATCAATTTTCTCACCTACACCAATGAATTTTATCGGTTTCTCAGTAACAGATCGGATAGACAGTGCAGCACCCCCACGTGCGTCACCATCCATTTTCGTCAAGATCACACCGCTAATATCCAAATCGTTATTGAAGTTTTCAGCAACATTCACTGCATCCTGACCAGTCATTGCATCAACAACCAGAAGGATTTCAGAAGGATTTACTGCGTCCTTAATTCCTTGTAGTTCCCCCATTAAGGTTTCATCAATGTGCAGACGACCTGCAGTGTCTATTATCACGCAATCGTAACCGCGTTGTAAGGCATCTTGCACCGAATCTTTGGCAATTTTGACAGGTGAAACATCTGTTCCGAGTGAAAAAACTGGCGTGTCAATTTGCTCACCAAGTACTTGGAGTTGTTTGATAGCAGCGGGACGGTAAACATCACCTGCGACCAACATAGGGTTGCGACCTTCTTTACGGAATTTGAGTGCTAATTTTGCTGCAACTGTCGTTTTACCAGCACCTTGTAAACCTGCCAACATTACAACTGTTGGTCCGCTGGGTGCAATTTGTATCTTTGCAGATTCAGTACCCATCAAAATGGTCAATTCTTCTTTGATTATCTTTGCGATCTGTAGCTCAGGTGTAAGACTACCTATCACCTCTTGACCAAGTGCACGCTCTTTGATACTTTCAATAAAATCGCGCGTGACATTGAAGTTTACGTCTGCTTCTAAAAAGGCGCGACGCACTTCACGCAGGGAATCAGAGATATTTTTCTCTGTCATTTTCCCCTGCCCTTTTATTTTTTTGAAGGTGCTTTGTAGTCGTTCGCTTAAGCTCTCAAACATGACAAGATATCCTTTTATCTATGGGGAGTTCAATTAAAGAATTATAGCAAATATATTGGTCTCTGTCAAGTTTTTTTCGTATTGTAGGTTGTCAGTAAGTAGGTAGGAATGTTTGTGTCTGAACCAAGATTTACAGAATTATTGGATTTTCAGGACTGAAGAGATAGAAGGGAAAGATGCGACTCAATGGCAATTCTTGTAGAATTGTGTAAGGTAATGAATTTTAATCAGACATTTCAACACCTGACAATGTAAATCATAATGTAACGTGAGTTCGGTTTTGCAGACTTGCGGGATTTGATGTCTATTTGCCGAATTTACAATGTCATAACTTTGTAAAGTTTTTGAGTTTTTTGAGTCAAATGGAAATTGAAGAAATTTGACATGTTCCACAATCCCTTATCACAAGTGGGTTTATAGGCTGTTTACGACTAATATAGTCAAGATTGACTCAAAACTTTACAAAATTTATCAGGCACAATAACAAAGATTTTTTGCAATGCATATTTGGCACCAAGTTGCTTATACCAAACTGACGTTGATGTGCGGAATACCATACGGATAGTTTTATGTCAAGTAAGTCTTGACATTAAGGCTGCGAATATCACTTCCGTGTTTACCGTGTTTTCCGTGCTACAGACAAAGAGGTCGGGAATCGGAGTTCCCTCCTACAGAAGAGGGAGGCTGCACCGTGATTTAGGCAAAGGGCAGACAGGAGAGTAAAAGAACGGCACTCGGAGAGTGCCTACTACCTTTAAAGAGAAGAGGTCGGGAATCAGAGTTCCCTCCTACAAAAAATAATGTGGTTAATGCCAAATACTTTACACACCCAAAACTTTATACACTCTTGACATTATTCTGTATCTATGATAAAACCATGATATGAAAAATACATTATTCAAAATTACATTACTTATATTTTTTGCATGCTTCTATTTCGGGTGTCAAGGTGGAATATTCAATTCCACTGGAGGATCGGGTACAGGTATCCTTGTAAAATCTGGTGAACTCACAGAAGATGAAGTTTGGGATGGACGCGTGTATGTAACAGACACCGTTATTGTACCTAAAGGTATAACACTAACGATCCTTTCAGGAACCATTGTCGGTTTTGAACCTATAGAGGATCGTATCGCAATTATTGTGTATGGTGAACTTTATGCAGAAGGTGCACCTGACCGAATGATAGTTTTCGGTTCTCTGGGAAAACAACAAACAATAGAAAAACCAATATCAGAACAGGAAACCGTAAAACCAACACAAACGGCAACCCCAAACCTAAATGCTGCACCTCCAAAAGCAGGGGATTGGCAAGGCATTAAGATTGAATCACAGAGTCAGAATAGTCGATTCACATATTGCCGTATCCAACACGCAACAAACGGTATTCTATGTGAAACAGATTCCGTCCAAATTGAGAGGTGCTATTTCAGCGAGAACAACATTGGCGTGCTTTGCGAGAATACCAATCCAACTATTACTGCCAACGAGTTTAACAGAAACGGTAGTGGTGCACAATTTCGAGGTTCTTCTTCGCCTGAAGTAGAATACAATGAATTCACAGCTAATCGCTTTGGGATAGTATGTGAAGACGATTCACGTCCACGAATTCAACATAACATTATCCGTTCAAACTACGAATACGCTATTATCTGCTACTCAACCTCATCACCAGAAATCGTATCTAACAATATCACATTAAACAATGGTTGGGCAGTATACGACGGTGGACGGCTGCGCGATAACTATATCAGTGGAAATAAACAGGTTGCACCGAATGTCATTGAGTTGAGTATTAGTACGCAAAGCGATCAGTATTATGGTGTTGATGAGGTATTTGATCCAAGAAATTCACCCGTGACAGAGGCAGGTGTGCCAAGGGATAATTTTTAGTCAAATGAGCCGAGTCAAAGCATATCTTGAACTCATTCGCTATCCACTTTTTGGGATTCCGATTGTTGCCACACTTCCCGGCGCGCTTATTGCAAGTGATGGAGAATGGACATGGCGGGTTGCTGCGGCGTTAGTCATTGCTATGTTTGGTTATTTCGCTGGCATGATAAAAAACGACTATTTCCACCGAGAAACAGATGCGTTGACGAATCCTGACCGTCCTATTCCTTCGCATCGGTTGACACCTAAACAAGCACTTGTCCCTGCCAGCGTTATCTATGCCCTATGTGTCATCTGTGGGTTTTTGCTTAGTATAAAAGCGGGTATATTGGTGATGTCATTGGTTGCAATTTCTCATCTCTATAACGCTTTTTTCAAAGCACGTGGAATCTTAGGTAGTTTGACATTACCACTGGGAATTGGACTGCTGAGTGTCTTTGGTGCGTTAGTTGTGAGTGGTAATGTGCCGAGGTTAGTCTGGTATGCATTTGGTGCGATAACGTTATACGATTTAGGAACGCATATTACAACTACATTTAAAGACATTACACGTGATAAGGAACACGGTATAACAACAACACCTGTGCAGCTTGGTATTCGTCCTGCGCTGTTATTGTCTGCGTCTGCTACCATATTAGCTTTTGTTATCGCACTATTGCCATATTGGTTGGAAGAAACGTCTATCCAAAAATCTTATACAATTTGGGTAATTCTTGGATTACTTGCGGCTGTAATAACAAGGATTCCGCTATTTTTACAACCGAACGAGAAAAACGGATATTTTGCATTGAAGGGATCCATGATAGGTTCAATTCTCTTTTTTCCGTGTCTGATCGGTGCACATGTTTCTATCCTCGTTTCTATGGCAGTGATTCTTCCATTACTGTTTGTTACTATGCTCTTGTTGAGAACAACCCGACAAGAGGTCTGATTTTGATAGTTGTATTTAATCCATTTTCTATTGTAAGAATAGTAAATTAAAGGAACAACATGAAAAATATCGTATTACTAATTACAGATACTTTCCGTTATGACAACCTTGGTGAACGGGCTGAAAAGCCTATCCGTACACCGATGCTTGATAATTTTGAGGCAGAACGCGCAACTGCCATTGACAAGTTTTATATGAGCAGTTTTCCAACAATTCCACACCGCACGGATGTTGCGACTGGAACATTGGGCTGGCCTCACTACGGCTGGCAAGCCATTGATTTGAGTGGACCAAACCATATCGCTAAACTCTTGGGTGGTAAGGGGTATGCAACGCAATTGATCTGCGATTGTCCGCACCTGTTTAATGCGCGATTCCAACAAGGATTCCAAGCTGCATTTCAACACCGTGGACAAGAGGGTGACAAACCTTTACTCCATCTCAATGATGAAATCCAAACTATCATGCCATATGAAAAGACGCGTCCACAACCATCCTTCCGTGGTAACACATTACCCAATACCCACCGTTGGACAAACCGATACTATCAATATGAAGCGGAGACGTTCTCTGGAAGAACTTCACAAACTGCAATTCGATTCTTAGAGGAGAACTATCGGTCTGGACCTTTCTTCCTATGGGTCGACTTCTTCGATCCGCACGAACCTTGGGATCCACCTGAATATATTGTAAAACGGTACGATCCGGAATATACGGGACCCCCTATGCTACATCCGAATTATGGACGATCCTCTATATATAATGATGCTGAGTTGCATAACCTTTGGGCACATTATGCAGGTGAATCAGAGATGGTTGACCGACACATAGGACAGATACTTCAAAAAGTAGAAGACTTGGAAATTTGGGATGATACGCTTGTTGTCGTGATGTCTGACCACGGCATGTCAATTGGAGAACACGAGAGAACAGGAAAATCTAACATTGATCCTGAAGACCCAAGGTATTGGCCTACCTATCCAGAGATAAACCATGAAATGTTTTTGATTGCTGGTGGTGATGTACCACCGGGACAACGTCTTGATTTGATTGCTCAACCGATGGATATATTACCGACGTTATGCGATTTAGCTGGTGTCTCGCTTGATCCCCCAAAACCTTTTGAAGGAAGATCTTTTTCCGATGCACTCCTCAGTAGTGATTCGCAACATAGAGAATATGCGGTGACAGGAACTCATATCGGTTCTCGAAAAGGGGATATGCCTCGTCGGGCAACAACACCTTTCCTTGTAACAGAACGTTGGGGATATGCACCTGTTGGTGCTTACGGCACACCTGAGTTGTTTGACTTGACAGTAGACCCAATCGCAACGAACAACCTTGCAGAGGAGAATGCAGCACTCGTCGCCGAACTGCATCAACTCTTTATGGCACACCTATTGGAACACAACGCACCAGAGAATTTCCTTGCACTTTGGCAAGAACCGCCTACAGGGGAAGGACGCGGTAAATGGGCAATTGACTATCCTGAAGAGGACAAAGCATAATACAGATTAGACAATTGTGAGATTACTCTTTAGTTCTAAATATACCTATCATCCCGCAGAAGTTACTGCTTACTGTAAATGAGATATATTTGTATGAGATACAACAACCATAGAACTGACTGAAACAGATAAATAATTATTCAACAGGATACTGAATTGAGTTGTCTAACTTTTTAATATATCTACATACCCAAATAATTAAAGGAGAGAAAAATGACAACTAAACTTTTTGGGATTATAATTACAGTGATTCTTGTTACTTCTTTTCATTTTTGTACTACAACTATTGCAGATAATTCAGTGGATTTAATGCAACTTTACCATACTGCTGACGAGTTATATGGACAAGCGAACTATGAAGGTGCATTAACTAAATATCAGGAAGCACTACAAGAATCTAAGAAGGAAGGCGTGGAAACAAATCATATTGACAAGGATTTTACGACGTTGGCGAACTATAAAATTGCAGTCACCTACTCACGCCTTGCAGAACAGACCGGTAATGTCAATCACTACAATACCGCACTTCAACATATCAAAAAAGTCGCACCAACTGCTTCTGTACCAAAACATCAGCAAGCGATAACATATCTTTGGGGTCATATTCTCTATCGTACGGGACAATATGAACATGCAGAAGAAAAGTTCTTACAATTGATAGATAACTTTCCGAACAGTATACAGGTTGAAAATGCGCTATATGCAATTGGACAACTAAACTATAAACAGTTAAATCATGAGCCAGCTCGTATAGCCTTCAGAAAACTACTTACTAACTATCCCGCGTCTGACTTCAAAGACGATGCACAGTTACTGATAGCCCAGACTTATCTTGATGAACAGAATTATGAAAAGGCTTATCCTGAATTTGATAAATTTGCTACTAAAGAATTTATGAACTATCCGGAACTTCATGCAGAATCTATGTATAAAGCGGCATATTGTTTGAAACAACTTGAAAAATATGATGAAGCAATCAAAAGATATTCGAATTTCGTTATTCGGTTTCCGGATAGCAATCTAATCACTGCAGTATACTTCGACAAAGGTGCAATTTATGCTAAACAGTCAGACTACGACAGGGCACGTGCTAACTACAAGCTTGCATTACAAAAGACAATGAATCAGGGTCTCCAATCTGAAATTCAGGCTGCAATCGGACAAACTTATTTTGATCAAGCTGACTACGAAAACGCTATTGATGCATATACAGCTTTAATTAAAGTTTATCCTGATAGCACTTTTATTGCAGAAGCAAAACTTGGTCTTGCAGACAGTCATTTCCGTTTGAAAAGTTGGAATAAGGCAATTGCTGCATTTAAGGATGTAATTGAATACGAAAAAAGTGGAATCCAACGTTTTGAAAGTGTAGACTTAAATTTCACACCCTATTGCTCTTTTCAAGTTGGAGATGCTTATTACAAACTCGCTAAACAGCAAATGCAAGCTGGTGAAACAGAACAAGGAATGTTAACACTGGAACTTGCATTGCAATGGCAGCAGCAGACTTACGAAGAATTTCCAGAAAATCCTGTCGCACAGCATGCGGTGTATGGTGCAATATGGACATTGAACGACTTGGAACGTAAAGAAGATATGATGAAACTCGCTCGTGAGTTTATTGAAACAAACAAAAACGACAATGAGTTTGACATCCTTGCTGCTGAGGCACAACTCCAGTTAGCTGACACTCAACGTATAAATTTTATGCATTACGTTGAAGCCGCAGAAGAATATGCGAAAATATGGGATTATCGGACACTCTCCAAATTCCATCTTGTCAAATTGATGGCAAAACATTTTGAAGGACGGTCATATTTCGATGCTGCAAAACTGGAAGACAATGAAACAGGTGAACAAAACGCACCTTACAGTGCTGAATACCTAAAAAAATCACTTGCTGCATATCAAGAAGTACTTAATCATTATTCTGACAATGCTTTTCTACCAGGGGTATCGAAAGGATTGTATAAAGATTTTCCTAAGCGAATATCATACGTACATGCTTCAACAATGAATGCAGCACTATCACATCAACTATTGGGTAATTCGGATAAAACGCTCGAACTCTACAAGTCTATTCCCGAATCAAGTGAATATTATGGAAAGGCACAACTTTTATTGCAAAATCTTGACAATCAAGAAAGTCTTTTCATTCCAGATGATAGTGTAATCAAGCCTGAATCTGGTAAAGAATGATTTATTTTGTTGGTTAATTTTTACTGTTTTGGTTGGAATCAATCTGTATTCCAACCAAAATCCATTTATAATCTGAAAGACTGTGAAGCACATGGAAAATACAAGATCATTATATAACGAACTCAGACAGATTGTTGGAGAGGAATGTATCCTCACTGAAGATCAGGTATCGGACTATACTTATGATGGTATCGTTCCGAAGGCAGTTGTTTTACCATCATCAGTCAATGAAATTCAAGATGTTCTTTATTATGCATCAGAACATGGTTATGCTGTTTTGCCTGCAGGCTCAGGAACGAAACTCGGAATTGGCAATTTAGCGGAAAATACCGCTATCGTTCTGTCAATGACTCGTCTCAATAAAGTAGTTGAATATGAACCCGCGGACTTAACTGTAACTGTTGAAGCAGGTATAAGTTTGGCTGACCTGCAAAAAGAGTTGGCACAACACAGGCAGTTTTTACCGTTGAATCCTCCATATACAGAAAAATGTACTATCGGTGGGATTGTGGCAACGAATGTCAGTGGTTCACTACGGCTTCGGTATGGAACTGCAAGAAATCTGGTTTTAGGAATGCGGGTGGTGCATGCCTCTGGTACTGTCGTCAAAAGTGGAGGAAAAGTCGTAAAGAATGTTGCTGGCTATGACCTTAACAAGCTCTATATAGGTTCTTATGGCACACTTGGTATTATTACTGAGGTGACGTTCAAATTAGCACCTTTACCTGTTCACGAAGCAATCATCGCTGCTCAGTTTCTGACCATTGAAGATGCAGTAAAAACTGGATTAAGTATCGTCAGTTCACAGTCCCTACCAACATTTGTAAATATGTTGATAAATGTTGCCCTTAATCCCTTTGAGGAAAAAAAGCCGACCCTTCTTGTTGGATTCGGTGGTGACCCTGAAACAGTAACGTGGCAGTTGAACACAGTTCAATCACTTGTGGAACAAACTGATGTTTTTAGTGTGCAAAGAATAAAAAGAGAATCACAAGAAAGTATATGTAATACAATTCGGGAATTCCCAGCGGTTGAAAAATCGTTCAATGGTATCCTGATAAAGGTTAATCTCAAACGAACGGATATAGCAAATTTTGCTGATTATGCTCTTGAAGATACACATGAGATGATGGCACTTTTAGGAAATGGTGTACTATATCTCAAAATTCCTATAGGCGAAGATACAGATTTTCATCAACTTTCAAACATGCTTACACGGCTGCGTCAACGTGCTGCAGATTTAGGTGGAAATCTCATCATAGAGTCTGCACCATCTGAACTAAAACGTCAGATTGATGTCTGGGGTCCGATAGGTGACACACTTAACTTAATGAAACAGTTGAAAGCAAAATTTGATAACACGGAACTTCTGAATCCGGGTCGTTTTGTTTCAAGAATCTAATCTGTTCGTTTCCTACTATACCTCTCTTGAACTAAATAATCCACGTCAGTTTCAGATAGACTAAAGTTAATCCTGTATATCTATAATTAATAAAGGAAGGGTGAAACATGGATAAATTAAAGGGGAGGATTTTGTGGATAAATAATGCAATTGAAACACCGCATGCAGGTCCATATTCACAATCTGAGTTGAAACCCTACGTACGCTTTTTAGAATATCTGGATTATGGTGTCTTTTTTGCAGACAGTGATGTAGAGGGTATTGCTTTACTCAGGGATATGACATTCCACGCGGTATTAATAAATTATGATGTACCAACTAACGACACTGACCAACTTTCACACATACGGAAAGTGGATGCCCACATTCCTATCATTCTGCTAACTTATGCCGGAGGACAAGAGGTATTAGAACAGGCGAGTATTCATGGTGTTGACGATGTATTGATAATGCCAACAAATCCCAGACAGTTGGTTTCATCACTTGAATTTTTGCTTGAAAAACATAATTTGCGTGAGACATATACACCTCAAGCGTATGTCAAGAACTTCAATAATCAGAATACTTTGGAACAACAGCCACATACTTTGGCTAACCAATTTCATGAAAACGATTGGCAAGATTGGATAGACACCTATATCGATTTTGTAGAATGGGACATTAAATTTGATGGTCTTTCCAACGTAGATGAACTTAAAACTATACATACCCGAGAAAAACATGAAGCCAATTCAGCTTTTGGAGACTATATTCAAAATAAATACAGTTCTTGGCTTGATGGGGGAAACTCACCTACGTTATCCATGGATGTATTTTATAAATATGTCATTCCCGAAATACAAGTTGGAAAGTCTATACTTTTTATCGTAATGGATTGTATGCGGTTAGACCATTGGTTGAAAATTGAACCACTTCTCTATCAAGACTTCCACATGACTAAGCATTATTACTACTCTATTTTACCGACAACAACGCATTATGCACGTAACGCGATTTTTAGTGGTCTGTTTCCTCGAGATTTGGCACAACGTTACCCTAACCTATATGCTGTACCAGATGATGAACATACAAGTATCAATCGCTTTGAGAAAGAATTGATGCATATGCAACTTGAACGGCACGGGATAGTTTTGAAACCTTCCCCACACTACTTCAAAATATTTGATGCACGTGGAGAAATTCAATACCTACAGTGGTTATCTGAAGCACCACGTATTAGTTTAGCAGCAGTTGTCGTTGATTTCCTTGATATGCTGACTCACCTGCGAAGTGATGTAGACCTATTTCAGCAACTTGTTCCAAATGAAGAGTCATTCCGAATGCATGTGCAAACGTGGTTTCGCTATTCTCGGATGTATGAACTAATTCGACTTGCAGCGGAACGCGGAATAACTATAATATTAACATCAGATCACGGTTCGGTACTATGTCAAAATGCTGCCAAGATATCCAGTCGTCATGAACTCTCCAGTGGTCTCCGAGTAAAAGAGGGTAGGGACATTAATTGTGATCCAGAAGTTGGCATGCTCATAGATGATCCAAAAGCATATCAGTTACCTTATGAGGCTTCGGAGAAAAATTATGTTCTCGCGAAAGAGGATTATTATTTTGTATACGAAAGACAGTTTAATACATATAAAGAGATATTCCAGGGCAGTTTTCAACACGGGGGAATATCCCTTGAAGAAATGATTTTGCCTTGTATTATTCTGGAACCACGGTAAAGTGTGTAGTAGGCATGAACCCGTAAATATATACATAATAAACCTGATGTGGCATCAAAAAAGCAAGTACTCTTCAAAGGATACAAATTAATGTTAAAAGTTTGCAAGCAAAACTGTTTTTATATGTTAATTCTGTTAACGTTTCTCTCAACAATACAACCTATTTCAACACATGCACAGTTTCCTGAACTTGGTCTTGAATCTTCTGAAGATCAACCAACTGAAATACTAAATGTTGAAGGATATATCTCGTTAGACAAAGTACAACCGGGGAAGGAATTCAAAATTGCGATTGTTGTGAAAATAGCAGAAGGATGGCATGTAAACGCTAATCCTGCACGTGACCCATATATTCCTACAGAGATCATACGTCCCGAACAGTCGAACATAACTTTCGGTGAAGTAGTTTATCCCGCTGGTGACACACTGAATTTAGCTTCAATCGGCATTGCTTCGGTCTATCACGATACTATTACGATAGGGGTTCCTGCAAGATTACTTAAGAGTGCCCCGATTGAACCAACTACTTTGCCCCTTCAACTCACCTATCAGGCATGTAATGATGAACAGTGTCTCTTCCCTGAGACCGTGGATATAAATATACCGATAGAAGTTGTGAGTGCAGATGAAGCAGTTACACCTATTAATGAGGGTATTTTTGCCGGAATTATTTTTGATGAAGAAAGTCAAGGAGGGATTACAGGTGCATTGTCAGGAGGAAATTGGTGGCTTGCATTCCTTCTTGTGTTTGTTGCGGGAATTGCTACCAGTTTAACACCTTGTGTTTACCCACTCATACCTATTACGGTTTCAATCTTCGGAGCGAATGAGTCTACAGGTATTTTAAAGTCCTTTATACTTTCTGTAGTATATGTGGCAGGTATTATTGTTACCTATTCAATTTTGGGTGTTTTAGTGGCACTGGTTTTCTCAAAGACAGGTGCCGTATTTGGTCAGTTAATAGTAAATCCTTGGGTTATCGGACCTATATGTTTGATTCTTTTTACTCTTGGTCTGTCAATGTTTGGTGTCTTTGAAATTCGCCTCCCATCTTCAGTGCAAAACAGACTCAACACAGTCGGAGGAACAGGATTTATTGGTGCATTTGCTATGGGAACTGTCGCAGGAATCATTGCTGCACCATGCACGGGTCCTGCCTTAGCAGCTGTCTTGTCCTATATTGCGACAACAGGTAGTACTGTGCTTGGGTTCTGGCTGATGTTCACCTATGCGGTAGGAATGGGTTTATTGTTCATCTGCATTGGGACGTTTTCAGGTTTGCTCTCTGCTCTACCTCGTTCAGGTGGATGGATGTATATTTTAGAAAATGTCTTTGGTATAGCGATTATTACGATGGCACTCCACTTCCTCAAAGACGTTGCAGAATTTGCATTTTTGAAAAGTTTTCTGCAGAACTCACTACCGTTTTTTGCTTTTGCTGGGGTATTAGTACTCATTGGACTTTGGCTTGGTAAGTTGAAAGAACGATTCAGTGGACTCTCTTCAGAGATTCGGGTTAGAAAAGCGTTCGGACTGTTGCTTGCAGTACTCGGTACATTTATGATAGTAGGAGGACTGCAAGAACCCATTGCAGGACCACATCTGAATTGGGGTTATATTGATGACGAACCTGCTGCTTTGGAAGTTGCGAAGCAGGAGAATAAATTGGTGATGCTTGATTTTTATGCCACGTGGTGTGCTGCTTGTAATGAATTGGATCATAAAACCTTTTCAGATCAAACCGTCATTGATAAGTTAGAGAATTATGTTACTGTCAAACTCGATTTTAGCACAAAGTCTGACAAAGAGTTGACAGAAAAATATAAGATTCTGGGCTTACCGGTTGTCATATTCATGGATTCAAATGGTAAAATATATAAACGGTTAGAAGGTTTTGTTAAAGCGGAAGAGATGCTTAAAATAATTGACGAAGTTGAAGCTGAGGCTAAATCTGCTAAAATTGGAAGGTTATGAGGAACAAAAATGGAACCTGATCAACAGACTGAAAAAAGGTCATTCTTTTCATTTGATCGTTGGTTATTGTATACCGAAATATTAGCAGTCATCGGTTTTGTTTTACTTGCTGCACTTTACACACAGCGAGGTGGTGCAGAACTTGAATCCCCAACGATCTCTGAAGTAGAAAAGTTCATTACAGATGCGGATGCGTTTTATGAAAAGCAGGACTTAGGAAGTGCAGTGTATCTATATTGGCAAGCATTACATGCATTTGAAACCGATAAAACAGATGAAAACAAAATGGATCGTCTGCATGTTAACCTACGTATTGCTGAGATCTATTCTCAGAGCGGGTGGTTGATAGATGCAAAATCGCGTTTAGAATATGCAGCACAAATTCAACCTGACCATACTGAAGTTCTTCTCTTAAGTGGTAAATTCTCTCGTGATGAGAGTTCACCAGAAAAAGCTACTGAAAAGTTTCTTGCAGTGTTGGAACAGGATCCAGATAATGCAGAGGCACATTATCTACTCGGTATACTGTATCAAGGTAATCAGCAGTATGACGAAGCAGCTAAACATTATAGTGAAGCAATAGAATATGATCCTGAACTCATACACATTCCATCTGAAAAAGCTCCTATCGGTATACTTGCGCGACTTCAATTGTCACGCACATACAATAGACAGTTTCAAAGTTACTTACTTCTTGATCGAGAACTCACCAATGAAGATTATGATGAGATTTCTCGACTTGAATCACAAGCAATCATACTTTTAGAACAAGCTATTCAATTGAAACACGGTATGCCAGAGATAATTGATGATCTCATACGTCTACTCTATGTCCGTGCAATTGCTTTAAAGCGCGAAGCTGCAACACGTCCGTATGATGATGCTCTGGAAGTCTATGAAAGGATTGTGGAACTTGATCCGACAGAAGTTCAAGCGTGGCAGGAGATGGGTGACATCTATGATGGATTTCTTGAGGATAAAGAATCAGCCCTTGAGATGTACCGAAAAGTCTACGAACTGGACCCGCATGCAACTACTTTAGCAATAATCCAAACACTTGAAGCAGACATTGATGCAATAAATGAAGATTTAGAATAACATCATCGATTTAATTACGCGGTATTTGTTGTACCGCATGTCAACTGTGCTTACGCTGAGGATTCCTTAAAAGGGTTAGGCAACATTCATAATGATGTCGTTCGAATGCCCTCTCAATTTTTTGCTTAACTTCGTTCGGTAAATGTATTGTTAGTGTCTGTAAGTTTTTGTTATTCTTTAATGATTGCTTAGCAATCTCAAGAGTCAACGGTAGATATTGCAGACAGTCTTTGACTTTCCTTCCAACCTTTTTTGGCAAAGACGGTGCTGCTCTTGCCACACCAGTAACACCTATTGTGGTATATGTAGCAAGGTTACCCGCGACTTTCCCTATTTTCTCTCGATGTTTATATAATATGGTAGCAAGTTCCAATGCTAAAGGTAAATACGGCAATGAACGCGTTAATGCTACACCTGCTGCCTTTGGCAAATGTGGAATCACTGCATTCACTGCAGGTCTTAATGCTGTGATGCTTATCATTATTATTTCCTCCACAAAAATTAGAAAAGACTTCCATCCTGAGTTGCGAGTCTAAAAACATCTACCTATATAGATTACAGATAGAAAGCTGCACAAGTTTTGTAAATTGATGACTTAATTGGCTATGTTTGATGTAGATTTAGTATCTATGTAGGAAAGAGAGAAGCCGATGAGAGGATTTGAACCTCCGACCTACTGATTACGAATCAGTTGCTCTTCCACTGAGCTACACCGGCTTAACATAGTATGCAAAAAGAAATGCCGAGAGGCAGAATCGAACTGCCGACACATAGATTTTCAGTCTACTGCTCTACCGACTGAGCTATCTCGGCTTCGAATATTTATAATACCATTAAATAAAACGGTTGTCAAATAATTTTAGGTAATTCTTACTCCTTCCAAATACCTATTTCTCGGTAGAAACGTATTGCTCCGAGATGAAAAGTTGTACCTACATCTTTAGCAGCATTTTTTTCATTGATGGCTTTGCCAGCCTTATGTGCCGCTACGACTTCAGCACGATGTGTGTATAATGTTTTGGTAAAATGATATACCATATCTGCATCTGCATTCTCAGCGGTGATAAGTTGCATTGACCCAACATTTATTGTATCAAAGGGTTCTGTCAACACTTTACTATATGCATCCGCGGGGATGGTTATAGGAGTGAAAAAAGGATATTTTTCAATTAGTGTTTTTCTCGCTGATTCATCAAAGGGAATGAAAATGATGTCTTGGGTCGTACTTGCCCGTGTGACCGCTGGTGTCGGAACTGCACCACCCATAAATGCTGCATCCGCTGCACCGTCTGCCAACAAATCGACTGCTGAATTGTAGGTCGCGTTGATAGGTTTAAAGTCCTCATACATCACACCGTGTTCAGCTAAAATCGGTTCCAAAAAATACTCAAAACCAGCACCTGCAGGACCTACCACGACGCGCTTCTCTTTAAGATCAGCAATTGAACTGATACCTGAAGATTTCGTGGTGACAAAAAGACCGACATTAGGAGCAAGCGTCATAACTGATTGGATGGGGTGTTCGGTTTTCCAAGCACCTTCCCCACGAACTGCAAAATATGAGATTGCTGCATTGGCAAGTCCAAATTCCAAAGTACTATCCTTACTCACAAGTAGACGGATGTTTTGTTGTGTGCCTTTGGTTCCCTCAGCGGTAACCTCCCAATTTTTTTCTGTAATATTTCTACTGACAACGTCCGCAATTGCGGAACCAACGGGGTGAAATGCTCCACCAATTGGAGCAGTACCTATACTGATAAAGCGACGTTCTGTTTTGGTTTCCTCAACCTTTGCTGTTGATTCACTTTTACCATCGTTGGCAGAGTCTTGTTTTGTGGTATTATCACAGCCAATGCTGATACACATAACAATGATGAGACAGTAAAGAGGTAAATACGATGTGAGATATTTCATTGATGTTCTCCTTAGGAGTAAAGCCAATTTTCATAACGGAGGATTGTCTATTTTATTTCTACCGAGTTGGCATTATGTATTTTCTGCGAATTGTTAAATTCATTATGTAGAATGGACAAGCGGCATTTCAGGTGGAAAATAACACGTCTTTGACATGTCTGGAAAGATATGGGTTACGTCCCGTCTATAGACATCTCCACTTAAAATGTCTACGATGCCACCAAGATGCTCTGGATATTCTGACAGAAACCGTGCGAAACTAAATTCTTTAGTGTAAAAAGCGTAAACTAACTTGCGAAATGCCTCCATTCCATCCATAAACCTTTGACCGAAACTCCCCAACTGATGTTCTGTAAAGTCATTCTTTTGAAATGCTTCAATGATCGCATCTGCAGCCATTTCACCTGATATGAGTGCTAAAAACAGACCTGTTGAATAGACCGGATCCAGAAAACCGAAAGCATCACCAATCAATACCCAATTATCACCTGCGATACGACTTGCACGATATGAAAAATCCTTTGTTGTTTGTATGGGAAAGAGTTGCTTTGCACCTTCAAGTCGTTGCTTTAAAGGTTGGCATTTTTCCAATTCCTCTTCAAATATTTTTTGTGCAATGAGTTTACCGTCAGGTTCCCTGCGATTTTGTAATAGGTAATCTAACTCTCCAACAACACCGACGCTGGTCCGGTTGTATGGCAGCGGAATAGACCAGAACCAAGAATCTTTTTCTTCGGTGTGCATGATAAGGGTTGCACCTTCGTCAAGTCCATTATCACGATGTGCACCCTCATAATGCGTAAACAGTGATGCTTTCTTCAGGTTGGGTTCTATGGTATTGAGGTTTAGCTGCCTACCGATGAGAGAACGTTGTCCAGTAGAATCTACAATTACGGTTGCATGTATCGTTTCAAGCATATTTTTGGACTGATTCTGTCCAACTTTGCCATTCTGTGCAGTTACCCCTACTGCTCTATCACCTTCAAACAGCACTTTACGAACACTAACACCTCGACGTACTTCTACACCGTTCTCTACAGCGTTGTCCAATAGCATCTGGTCAAATTCGCTGCGTAGGACTTGCCATGTGACAGCACTTTCATGTGGATTGGTATCAAAGAAGTAGAACGGGTTGGTAGCTTTACCCGTACGTGTGTAAAATTGCACACTGAACTTCTGTGGGAAATGGCTTGCTCTCAGTTTTTCAAGCATTCCGAGTCGTTTGAAAGTCCAATATGTGGCAGGAATGAGGGATTCACCGATTTTGAAGGTCGGTTCCGCGTCGCGTTCCAAGAGTAGAACACGGTAGCCTTGCTGTGCGATGAGCGTGGCAGCGGTGCTGCCTGCAGGTCCGCCACCTATTATGATAGTGTCGTATTTTTGGTGAGTGTTCATGTATTTGAATTATCACAAATTTACAGTAGAGATATATTGTAAACTTTTAACCTTAATCCGCAGCTTTTCATCGCTGGTTTTCATAGGTTCCAGAATTTCTGGAGTAGATCGGCAAATTTGTATTTTCCAGACTCGCGGTATTCCCTTTCTAATGACTGAAAATATGCGGAAAGTTTATTCACATTATGATTAAATCTTGCTGAGATTTCACGACGTATCCCAGGTATTCATCAAGTTCATAGTCTGCCGTTTGAGTAATATCCACAAGCAATTATAGCCTTTCAAGACTTGAGTTGTCAAGGAAAACACTCATTATTACAGGTTGCGCTCATCAGTGAATCGCTTTGATTTTAACTCGTACCTTGGTAATGTTCCATGTGGTACCACTTTTACAATAGCACGTAGACCCAATGCGTTTCTGATAGCGGAAGTTACGGCAGTTGCTGTCTCAGTGGGATTTCGATTTGTGGATTCAATCTGAATTTCAAGTTCATCAAGGGTTTCTGTTCTGTACACACGCACAGTGAATTCGTTGACATCTGGGAACTTAAGGATGATGTTTTCAATTGTAGCGGGATATATATTCAAACCACGAACGATAATAGCGTTGTCAATCCGTCCGATGACCCCTCCATCAAGAATACGGTGTTTGCTTCCACATTCGCAGGTTGTAGCTTTTAGTTTGACATAATCACCTGTTCGATAGCGTATCACTGGCATTCCGATTCTACCTAAATTTGTGATAACTAACTCACCTTCGTCTGCAGGTTTCCCTGTATCTGTGTCAAGTACTTCACAGATAAACTCATCTTCGTTGAGATGGACTCCTGCTTGAGGTCTACACATTACACCCCATGCTCCAACTTCGGTTGCACCTGTATGGTCGTAGGCACGTGCCCCCCAACGATCTTCAATTCGTTGTTTTGTTGCAGGAAGGCTTGCACCGGGTTCTCCTGCGTGGATAGTAACGCGGACTTTGGCATCATTACTGAGGTTAACTCCTTCCTGTTCTGCGACTTCAGCAAGACGTAAGGCATAGGTCGGTGTGCAAATTACTACCGTGACCTCGTTCCTGATTATAGCGCGTATCCGTTGTTCTGATGTCAAACCACCATTTGCTATAGTAAGTGCTCCAAGTTGCTGTGCACCGTGATAAGCACTCCAAAATCCTATAAATGGACCGAAGGAGAACGCTATCATGAACCGATCTGCGGAAGTCACTCCTGCAGCTGCATATATATCTCTCCAGCACTTTCCCCACCAATCCCATGATTCTCTGGTATCTAACCATCGCAATGGTGAACCTGTAGTTCCTGATGTCTGGTGAAGGCACGTGTAATTATCTAAAGGAAAGGTAAGATTTGTGCCGTAAGGGGGACGAGCTACCTGATCCGCACTGAGTTCGTCTTTTGTTGTAAAGGGAAGTTGCTGATAGTCTGAAAATGTCTGAATGTCGTTTGGATTTTTGATACCGGCTTCGGTGAGTTTTTGCTTGTAGAAGGTGTTTGTCTCCAATACTGGTGCAAGCATCTCGTGGAAGCGTAGCAATTGTGTTATTATATCCATATATTTACGTATACCGCGTATTCTGGTATTCAGGTGCGTAGAAGGCTGGTAAAAGACTATCTACTTGAAGCAATCCACGTTGTGTGAGTTGGATTTCATCCGATTCAGCGTTTACATGCAACATGCCATCGTTTTGTAGTTCCTCATAGGCATCGGCATATTGTGATAGGATATCCGCATCAAATTTTGCTTTGAAATAGGACGGTCTGATTTTTCCAAGTTTCAGTTGAAGAATCATCTCTCGTGTCAACCGTTCTGCTTCCGTGGGTTTCAATGCACGATATATCGGTAGTTTATCTTCTTCAAGATTGCGGAGATAGTCTCCCCAAGACGGTGCATTCTGGAAGTGGATTCCACTGAGATGTGAAAAAGATGCGACACCTGTACCGATCATATCACTCCCTTGCCATACTGCATCACGATATACAAACTTGCACGGATTGTCCTTTTTGAGCACTGTATAAGCACTGGAATGTGCGTAACCAGCTTTTGCAAATTGTCCAAAAGCGTATTGGTGCCATTCTCGTTTCAGTTTCCAATCTGCAACTGGTAATGCGTCTCCTCCAAGAATATCCTTTGAATAGACGGTATTAAACGGTAGTTCAAGTTGATAAACGGTAATGCTGTCAGGATCAAGATCAATTGTCTTCTGCACTGTATCCCGCCAACTGTCCCATGTTTCACCAATCATACCTGAAATAAGGTCAATGTTTACCTGATCAAATGCCAATTCCTTTATCCACGGTGCGATACGATATACTTCTTTTGAGAGATGTGCTCTGCCGTTTTCCGCAAGGATTTCGTCATTCAAATTTTCAACACCAAGGCTTAAACGGGTTACACCGATCGCTTTGATAGCTTCCAACTTCTTTTGTGTTAACGTACCAGGTTCACATTCAAAAGCCACCTCATCGGTAGCATCCCATGGCATGACCTGTTTGATCCTGTCAACTAAGGTTGTTAAATGTTTGACACTGATATAGGACGGTGTGCCTCCTCCAAAATAGACGAACCTTAAGGGTCTATCTGTAATTGCCGGTTGCTTACTGTATAGTTCTACCTCTTTTGCCAAAGCATTCAGGTAGGTGTCAATTTCTGAACTATTCTTGTCTGTATATACGCGAAAATAGCAAAACTTACACCGTTTACGACAGAAAGGGATGTGTAGGTAAAGTCCAAGTGTGGCATCTGGATGCGGTTGTTCAGACAGTGTATTGTGTACATCTGGAACTGCGGAGTCGTTCCAAGTAGAATAAGGTGGGTAGTTGGAAACAAAAACGCTCCCGACTGTTGTCTGTTTTGATTCTATTCCTGCTGTTGCAGGTTCCGGCTTTGTTTTAGACATTATTACTTTTCTCCGAAGCAGTAGAGGATTCCATCCTCAGTTCCGATATATATTCTTCCATCAGCAACACTTGGCGAGGCAACAATAGACGAACCCGTTTCATATTTCCAAACTGGTTTACCAGTATCAATATCAAGAGCGATGAATACCCCTTGCATTGTTCCAAAAAAAACGCGTTTTCCAACTATAACAGCAGATGATTCAATACGAGATTTTGCTGTATATGTCCATATCGGCTCACCCTTTTCTGGAGATATTGCGTGGACTAACTTATCACGTCCCCCAATTATTATCCGATCTTTTGTGAGCGCGGCAGATGCAAAAAACGGGAACTGACGTTCAGGATGTTGATACCGCCAAGTGATATCTCCTGTATCTAAAGCAACACCCAATATTTCGGATCCATAAGTGCCACAATAGATGTGATTTTGTGAAATAGCTGGACTCGCACCCACATACGCACCTAAATTAACCTGTTGGTTCTGTGTCCCATCATCTGTATTTATAACCCGTAGATAACTATCACACCCCGTTACGATAGCAAAGTTTCCAGTATCACCGGATTCGTTTACAACTTGTGTCCATATACTTGGAGTCGCGTGAACATATCCCTCTGTTTCATACTTCCATGCAAGTTCCCCATTATTGATGTTAAGACAGTAAAGAAATCCGTCATAAGAACCAAATAATACACGATCACCAGCAAAATTAGCGGAGGAAACGATTTCACCCTCTGTTGTATACTGCCATTTCTTTTTTCGTGTGGCGATATCAACAGCATGAAAAATACCATCTCCATCTCCAAAGTAGATGACTCCCCCATTAATTGAGGGTGAAGATTTGATCGGAGCCGCAGCTTGATACTTCCACTTACCTTTCCCAGTTTGTACATCAATCGCATATAGATTTCCATCTGAAACACCGAGATATACAGTGCCATCAACGATTGCAGCTGTTGACTCAATCATATCTTCTGCTTGAAATGCCCAGAGAAATTCAAGTTTATCGGGAAGTTGTGAATTTGCTACCCCAGTGAGTTGTGGGTCTCCTCGGAAACTCGTCCAATCTGCAGAAGCGAAAAATGGAACAAAGGACAGAAGAAGCAAGGATAAACTAATTTCTACAAACAGAAAGTAAGCATCCTTGAAAATCGGTTTTTCAATATACTTTCTCATAAAGCCTCATAATATCATGAATACCCAACGAACGCGGGTTGAACTGGGCTGTCCACTGTGTCGCTGCTTCATTTGCTAAAGAAGCAATATCTGTTGACCTGACAGAATGTTGGACAGGGCAATCATGTAATGTGTTCGGTAATTCACCCGCATGCATTAATGTTTCAATCCTGTCTGCCAAATTTCCATCTGGGTAAAGTTCGTTATAGGATTCACCGGCGATTGTTTTGTTGAGTCGAATAACATGGGGTAACATAAGTGCAACAGCAATACCGTGTGTGATTCCGTATTTGGAAGTCAACGGATTTGCACATGCGTGGGCTGCACCTAACATTGAATTTTCAATTGCAAGTCCAGCAAGATATGCGCCGAATAACATCTTTCCACGTGCTTCAATGTTTTTCGCATCAAGTGCCAATTTGTAATATGTATTTAACAAATTCCAAGCTTGAAGTGAGAACATCTGTGACAAATGATTTCGTCTGGTCGAAACATAACTTTCAATTGCATGAGCGATTGCGTCCATACCAGTGATTGCAGCATTAGATCTTGACAAGGTTTCAGTTACCGTTGGGTCTAATATAACGGTACCGTATTGTGCTTTTTTGTCGCCACATGCCATTTTGATATGTGTTTCTTCCTGTGCAATCAATGCGAAGGATTGTGCTTCACTCCCTGTCCCAATTGTTGTCGGAATGCCGATGGAAGGCAGCATTGGTTGAGTTGCTTTGTTAGTTCCCCAATAATCCTCCATTTTTCCACCGTTTGTAAGTAGAAAATTTGCCCCCTTAGCACAGTCCATTGCACTCCCACCACCGAGTCCAACAATGAGGTCAATGGGTGCGTTAGCTTTAGCAAAATTAACGGTTGCATCAACATGTTTCGTGGTTGGGTTCGGTTCAACATCAGTAAAAACATAACAAGGAATCTTCTCACTATTTAGTGCAGAATAGACACGGTTTAAAATACCCGCTTCTTCAATACCGGGGTCAGATACAATTAGAATACGACTACCACCGAGGGTAATCGTTGCTTCAGCAAGTTTATCAATGCTGTTTTCACCGAATATAACGCGTTGTGCCAAATCAGAATCAAACGCTTCCATAAATGGTAATCCAATCTGCGTTAGCAAAAGAAAAATGTTCATCAGTCTTGATAATAGTCAAATTACAACAGAGTATTATACCAGATTTTAGACAGGTTTTCAAGCAAAACTCTTTCACGGATGTGTAAAATGCTTTATACAAAATATCAAATTTGTTAAACTTGGGTAAAGGACATTTATACACCTATCAATGGATTCATAGTATCAACATTAGTAAATTTATGCTAAACTATATTAACGTAAGTTGCTACCTAAACATAACGTGAGTTCGGTTTATCAGACATGCAGGATTTCATCTTTATTTTCCGAATTTACAATGTCATACTTTTGAGTTTTTTGAGTCAATCGGAAATTAAGGAATTTAGACATGTGCTACGATCCTTTATCACATAAGGGTTTATAGGCTAATCATGACTAATATAGTCAGGATTGACTCAAAACTTTACAAGATTTATTAAGCACTAAAACAAAGGCAACAATTTCCACATACCGCTCCGATGGAGCGGAAGAATGACGCTATATCCCTGTTATAAACATATCGCTCCGATGGAACGGAAGATTAAAAAATCCCATGTAAGAGAACGATAACGTTAGAAATTCAATAGGTAGCAACTTGGGTTATAGTAATAATCATTATAAGTTTGATCTATAGACTGATACATTTGATGTCACATTCTTCTATCATCATGAGGAAAATTTCTATGAAATCTCACATAACAATGTTAACATTTGTGCGATGGATATTTTTTCTTTGTCAGAAGTCTTTTCATCTGTTTTGGACTTCTACATTATTCCTTCCACAGGTTGTATATGGACAAATAAGTACTATGCAACCCAGTACTACTGCACATCAAATCTCAGAAAACATAACTGTAGATGGACGACTTGACGAAGCAGCTTGGAAAAATACAGAACCGATTACGGAATTATACCAAATACAGCCAAACGAAGGTGAACCTGTTACACAACCTTCAGAAATCCGAATCCTTTATGATGCGAAAAAACTTTATTTCGGCTTCATCTTTTATGATACTGAAATTGACAAACTTGTTGCGAATGAAATGCGTAGAGATTCGTCAGGTTTACGTTCAAATGATTATGGATTTCTACTTTTGGATACCTATAATGACCGTAGAAACGCTGTTTTCTTCAGATTTACACCATTAGGAGGAATGGAGGACACAGCCGTTTCAAATAGTGGTGACACACGTAACACCAGTTGGGATATTGTATGGGAGTGTCGTTGCACTATCAATACTGAGGCACCTTCGAACTGGACTGCAGAACTTGCAATACCGTTCAGTCAATTACGTTTTGAAAGAAGTGATGTGATGACATGGGGATTGAATTTTGGTCGTGAAATTGCACGAAATAATGAGATTGGTGCGTGGCATGCAGCACCCAAAACCTACGGTCCCTTGGGGAAATACCGAACTGCCTATTTCGGAACGCTTGAGGGACTTAAAGGCATTTCTCCTGCAAAACATCTGGAATTACTACCTTATATATTGGGAGGAATAAGCCGTACAGAAGCCGAGGAAGAAAATGAAGCAGTGTATGAGGGTGGTTTTGATCTCAAGTATAGTATCACACCGAATCTGACAACAGATCTGACCATAAACACTGACTTTGCACAAGTCGAAAGTGATCAGCTGCAGGTAAACCTAACACGATTTAGCCTATTCTTTCCTGAGCAACGTCCCTTCTTTTTAGAAGGTGCGAGTACCTTTGATGTCGGCATTCCGCGATCCAGTTTCAGTAGACCACCGCCGCTGCTTCTCTTTTACAGTCGTAGAATCGGACTAAATCAGAATAGGGCGATTCCAATTCTTGCTGGTGGAAAGATGACAGGAAAAGTAGGATCCTTCGGTATGGGACTTCTCAATGTGTTCACAAATGAATTTCAGGATACTGAGGTAAATGAACCACTAACAAACTACTCAGTGTTACGTGTAAATAGAGACCTTTTCCGTGATTCAACAGTGGGTGCTATAGTTATCAACAAGCAGGATGCTGACTCGTACAATCGAACGGCGGGATTTGATTTTTCGTATAGACCTACCAGAACAGTTGATATCCGTGGTCTATGGTCGCGCACATTTGAAGAGGATGTAACTGAAAACACAAACGCATATTTCTTCGGCAGTGGATGGCGAACAAACCTATTCCAACTCGACGGATCGTATACCGACATAGGTGAAAACTATAATCCAGAAGTCGGTTATGTTCAACGTAGAGGGATTCGACGTTTTACTGGTAAAGCATTCTATACGCCGTGGCCAAGGAAATTCGGGATTCGGAGTATAGAGATTGGTCCTGAGGTAGACATCGTACTGAACCGCGAAAACACTTTGGAAACACAAGAGTTTACCTTTGATACACAGTTCTCTCTTGAATCTGGGGATAGCCTAAGTTTCTTAGTCAGGAACACAACAGAACATCTTACCGAAGATTTTCCAATTCAGGGAATCATAATAACCCCAGGGGAATATGTTTTCACATCATTTCGCACATCAATACAGACCAGTAGCAGTCGAAAATTATTTGGATCGTTTGATGTGGAAATCGGTGAATATTATAACGGTAATAGACGCGGTTTCGCAGTTGATGGAACTTTCAAACCAACTGTCCGTCTGAGTATTGAACCTACTGTTGAATTTAACCGTATAACACTTCCCGATACGGAATTTGACGCAAATGCATACGGTGGACGTATCGGCTATTCCTTTTCAACTACATTATTCACTAAACTGTTTGCACAATGGAGCAGTGACAGAGAGGTTATCTCTGCAAACATACTGCTTAATTACATATACCGCCCAGGCAGTGATTTTTACCTTGTTTTCAACCAGAACTATGGTACTCATGATGGGAACTTAGAATCTCTGGACTGGACAGTCATCGGAAAAATGACATATTGGTGGAACCAGTAACTGCACAACAAATGAATATAACGAATGTCTATTGCACCCAAGGACGTGCTTGTTTGATTGCAATCTTTCCTTCTTTAGTAATCTTGAACTCAATCTCCATAGAGAAATCCTCTATCTGTGATGAAGTGTAAAGACGACTGAATTTGTTGTGAATTGTTCCGAGATAACCATTTAATTCGCGCAAATATCTGTCGGTCATAATCTGACTGCCATCTGTTTTCCGATTTGAAGTTGACACAACCCTATAAAGACTACTATCACTCCAATCCAATAGTATCTCTTCAGGAATTGATTGTTCTTCCGGATTTGTCACCATATCCTCTCCAACCTGTGTATTGAGATAATAATTCCCTACTGTCTGATAAACGACATCCTCTGTTACTGCGACACCGTTTGCTAATTCACCATCATAATTTGGATGTACAAGGACACCCATTGCAGTTGTGAAATGATCAATCCGAAAGAAATCACGTGACTCAACAGCGCGAAAATTCCAAAGGCTTGCATAAACCTGTTTAATTGACTTTGATAGATGACCTTCCTCTGAATTGTGGGTGAAGGAATCGTACAACCCCGCACCACTGAATCCCGGCAAATCCTCGTTGTTAGTACTTGATCTGCATCGTAGGGGAGTATTGTCTCCGAATGAATTTTGCAGATCTGACAAAGCAGTCATCATCCACGTTGGCATGTCACCTTTCTTGATTTCTTCCCTAAACTTCTTCAATTCAGCATTTTTCTCTTCATAAGAATTTTGGAATTTTGTATCTCTGAGAAACGTTTCAGCTTTTTCATAGAATCCGTTATGCTTCATAAATTCGTCGTAAAAATAGAATGGCACACCGAACCCATCGGGGACGGTTCCCTCTGGCAACCCAAATGTCCTTAATGCTGCGATGTTTGCCGTTTTGACACCGAAACTGGAAGAATCTGTGAAACCAATATCATTAAGTTGTAGTATCTTTCTTGTAGAGAGGTTACGTTTAGGTTTTTGAATATTCGTAGGACGCAAACTTTCAAAATGAGTTTCTACTTCTTTTTGTGTAGCTTCTCTAATTTCATAGCCGTCAGGATTTACCTTGAAGTAAACATACTTACTGATGAGTGGCGCAATAACTCGGTCTTCCCATGCTTTGTCAATAAATGCATTAGGCACCTTGTCTTGGATAGCACGAAGGTTTACGTGTGAAAGTGGTGTTTGACGTACACCAGTGATAACACCTGCAACGCGTGGCATCTCATTGGGTAAGGTTTTACAAATAACTATATCGCGTGGGGAAGGACGTTCACTTGCTTCTAACATACGTAGTCTTCCATACGACTCTGCCTCATTCAGCGGAAGGTAACCGATGTTTGCATAAATATCGTCCTCAAAATAGACAGGAAATTCTGCAGCATCATATAACGTCTTCTCACTTCTATAAATGCCGATGGCACCCCATAAAGGACAATAGCCTAATCTTCCTTTTAAGATAGGCATTTTTGATACGAGCAGATCATGCACGCGCTTAATTTCAGTAAATGAAAAGGCATCGTTTGGATTGAACTCAAAGGTGTAGACTCCCTGTTCACCGTTTGGGGAAGTGGTGAGTGGACGAAAACTAAGGACACCCCGCATCTGTCCGCCACCTCTACTTAAGCCAGCAGCTTGCATAAAACTTCCGTGAGAACGGTGTGTCTTTGTATTCATAAAATAAAGTTGTGGTTTTTGTGTATTTGTATTCTCAACTTGAAATTTCACATACTCAATACCAATTAGTTGAGTATCAATACGGACATCTGTTCCTTGATACGACAATTTTTTGAATGTCTCTCTATCAGGAATTGTCGCTGCACCATCCCTGAACTCAACCTGCTCTGGGTTTAACCGTGGTCCCGTAGGTTCTCTGGAACCACGTGATCTTCCGGTTCTTCCTCTCGTCCGAGATTGGTCGCGTTGTCCATTACGAATTTCCCGTATCTCGCGCTCACTGAATTGTCTACCTCTATCGGCTTCGATTCTGAGAACTCTTGTCATCAAATCTTTCTCTGCAGCGGTGAGTTCACCATTCCCATCAAGATCAAACCGCATCTCATCTTTTGAGAGTGTATCTTGAGCCCAAATGTTTAGGACAATTATAAGTGAAATTATAAGCACAAAAGCATATATGGTTTTGCTGTATCTATGTTTCATGGTTGCCTCATTATATAGGACTATTTCTATTATCTTGGAAAATAAAATCAATTTGTATGTTAGATTAGGCAAATTAAGGTTGAATTTGTTCAGAAAAAACTATTATTTTTATACTGTAATACCTTTTTATCTATCCATTTGTTTTTAACAGTAAAATATTTTTAATAATTATGATATAATATTAGGCATAATATTTTATATTATATAATTATACATAGGAGATATGTCTATGTATGACTTAACACAAATAAGAAACTGGTTGATACCACTTATTTTAATAACAAGTAGTATTAGTTTGCCTACCTCTGCTCAGGATGAGCATACTGTTCTACTGTACTCATTTGAAACTGTTAGAGGATTTGTCATCCAAGATCTATCTGACAGTGGAAACGATGGTACACTATTGGGTGCAAAAAGAGGAGATGGAAAATTTCAAAGAGGTATGATTTTCGGTGGAAACGAAGATGAGGATTATGTGGAAATTCCTGATGATGATAGCTTAGATTTAGTTGAAGGACTTACCATTGAGATGTGGGTTTATCTGAATTCCGAACCTACAGCTGGCGGTGTGGGGGTGACTAAGGCAACAACATACAAAGTAGGTCCACGTAACAACTTAAAGACAGAACTCAGGATGGCAACAACAACCAATGCTTGGGGTAGTGCTAATGTCATAAGCAATAGCCAGTTACCCCTTGGTAAATGGGTACATATTGCTGCAACCTATGATGCAGATTCTGGTGACGGGTTGATATATATTGATGGTGAAATAGATAACGAAAAAAATATCGGTGGTGAGATCGTTAAGAATGATATTGTGATTTGGCTTGGTCGAGGTGGTAATCCGTTTCTTGATGGTAGCTTGGACGAGGTGCGAATCAGCAATATTGCACGTACCCAGAAAGAAATACAGCAGTTGATGAACACTGGTATTGAAGTTATGCTCGCGGTAACACCACGTGATAAGTTAGCAACGACGTGGGGACAACTTAAATCAATAATAGTAGATAATTAAAAATATAATTTGAAAATATGATGAATTAGCTAAACAAGGAGTCATTTTGTAGCATATTCGAAAGACTCTTTCCTCGGAAGATGTGGTTTCCCGTTGAGTGATGTAGAATACCATACATACGCGTATTCTAACACGCATTGACGTGAATGACCGCACCAATAACTTTGTATAATTAATTCTACTAAAGTTGTCGTTTATGTGAACCTATGATATAATATACACAATTGTAAGATTTCAGTAGATAGAATCAAGGAGATATGATGGGAAACTTAACATATATGAGATATTGTTTGCTTTTTATTTTTCTTTTAACAAGTGTGATATGTCCGTCTATATATGCTCAAGATGAACACACTGTCCTTCTGTACACATTTGAAACTGGGGACGGAGATACCGTAACAGATCTATCTGGAAATGGGAATGATGGCAAACTTATGGGTCCTAAGTGGGATGACGGTAAATTTCGTGATGGACTCTCTTTTGGTGGTAACGCTACAAAAGACTTCATAGAAATTCCTGACAGTGATAGCATTGATTTAATTGACGGATTAACTGTAGAGATGTGGGTATTTCTTAACACCTATTCAACAGCAGGAGGCACAGGTGCGACTAAAGAGTCAACCTATAAAGTAGGTCCGGAAAAAACCAAAAAGGTTTTGTTGCGTATGACTACTGCAGCAAAAGCTTGGGGTGCTGCTGTTGTTAACGGAAACAAAGAGTTACCGTTGAAGACATGGGTACATATTGCAGGTACTTACGATTCAGAGTCTGGTGAGGGTAAAATTTATATAGATGGTGAGTTAGATAATGAAGGGGATATTGGTGGTGGTAAAATTGTCGCTAATAATGATGTGCTGTGGTTGGGTCGCGGTGCTGGACCTTTTTTAGATGGGTATATGGACGAAGTACGCATATCCAACATCGCTCGTTCAGAACAAGAAATACAGCAGTTGATGAAACTTGGCATTGATGGGGTATTAGCAGTAACACCGAAAGATAAATTAGCAACAACATGGGGATATCTCAAAACTAAAGTTATTCAATAGTCAAATGGAGACATGATAAACTTCTTGGATTTAGCAATGTCAATCTTTCCTGTTGCTATCTACAGAATAATTCTATCTGATATAATGAAAGTGAGTCAGCACACATATTACAGAATATGTGTGCTTCTACTTTTCATAATCATGCTTCCAATCACTAACGTGGTATATTCCGATAGTATGAATGAAGTCAGTACATCTAAAAAAAGTTACCCTTTGATCTTTCAGGCATGGAACGGTATTGAAAACCTACCTGCTGAGAGTGAAATACAACGTCTATCTCGCCATGACCTTGCCTTTGGTCATCCGTACTCTCTCTTAACGATCAATTGGAATATTACAAAAACCCAACCATATTCAGGACTTGCAACAGAACTTTCTCAAAATCAGATAAACGATGCACGTCAAAGGAAGCACGAACTTCTGTCTCTAAACCCTCATCTACTGTTACTCGTAGAAATACGATTTAGAGATGCCAAATATGTATCAAAGTACAATCAAATAAAGGCGGAGAATTGGTGGGAAATCGGTTATTATCCACCAGATTCACCCTATTGGCTAAAGGATAAGAATGGAAATCCAGCTATCGGTTGGGGTGAGGATACAAATGGTAATATGAAGATTGATGAGAACGATACAATACTACATTATCTCATAGATTTTACGAATCCTGAAGTCCAAGACCTCATAGTCAAAAAAGTATTTTCATTACATCAATCTGGATTGTTTGATGGTGTCATGTTTGATTGGTGGAACGAAGAAAATGCAACCAGTCCAATCGGTATTGATGATTGGTCGGATACAATCCTCACACCTGAGTTAGAATTAGAAGCAAGGTTGTCCATTTTACAGCAAATTCGTGAACAGGTGGAGGATGACTTTTTAATTCTCGTAAATGCAAATATGCGACAAATTCCATTATCTGCACCTTATGTGAACGGTATCTACATGGAATGTTACAAACCAAAATTTGATGAAGGATACGACTTAAATCAGATTAAGCGGATGGAGGAAACGCTGTTATGGGCAGAGCAGCATCTTAGAAAACCGACAATCAATTGTTTAGAGGGTTGGCGGACAGTGATTGATTACATGGCTGACCAAAATACACGTGTGATAGAAAGAAACAACATAAGAAACCGAAAATGGATGCGGATGATTACTACACTTAGTCTGACACATTCTGACGGTTATGTTCTTTTTTCTGATGACAATGCCATACCAAGTCCAGACCATTTGCACAACTGGTACGATTTCTGGGATACCGATCTGGGACAACCGATACAAGAAAAAGGTATTGTATATAATGCGGTACCAGGTTTATTTATTAGAGAATATGAAAACGGTTGGGTTGTCTATAACCGAAATGGTGCTAAACAAGTTGTCTCTTTCGATGTATCAGTTAAAGGTGTAAATAGTGGTGTACTTGATATTCGTCATGAAATACCGTCGTTTGATGGTGAGATATTAGAAAAATAATCGCACATATTTGGCTTGGGAGGAACAAGGTATCAATACGGGAGAACTGATATGGAGTTCTTTCAAATTATAGACGTTGATCACTTAATATGGTATTTCTATGTAAAGTGTCGCCAAGAATTCCTCCGTCACGTGACGATTGTATACACCTGCTGAAATTACGGATCCGTATATGTTACCTACATAGAATATACTACAGAGCGAACCGAGTGTCCACCCTTTTGCTGAGGAGATTCCATCCCTACTGAAACCGTCGTAAGCCTGCCAACCTATAAAACCTACGGTAATCAAAGATGTCAACGCATCACCGTAACGACCCGTATATACCCTTCCAGCCCCCGGTACAATAGAAGACAGAAACCCCGCTAACAACGGACTACGTGTAGGTAGCTGCCTCCCCCGGACTGCATATTTGTTATATACTACTGCTTTTTCACTTACTTCTAACACATCTGATTTCTGTAGGGTATTGAAGATCTTTTCAGCTGCAATCCATTCACTTTGCATAAGATATGAGAGACCGATCAATTGTTGCGATTGGGCGCGATATCTAATATCTGTAATGCGTGATAGTGATTCATTAAAAAAGTCTACTGATTTCCCATAATTTTCCTGTAGAAAATAGGAAACACCGATCTGATAGTATACACCGCTTGATAATTTTTTATCTGAAGACTCCTGTAGCAGTTCCTCAAATGATTTTATTGCTTGTTCAGTTTTTCCACCTAAACGGTAACATAATGCAATTCTATAGCGTATTTGTTCACTTTCCTGTGGTTGATAAAATAGATATCTTTGATACTCACCTGCTGCGCGGAGATAATCCCCTTGTTCCATTAAGTATTCCGCGAATTTAAGGATATTTTCAGGACTGTGATAGTCTAACGACTGGTCGGAATTAGCGATAAATGTAAATCCTGAATTGAGGAGTAAAATCAACACAATTCCGTATATCTTTTTATTTTGCATAATTTGAAATTGGATCGATGTACTTTTCTGTTTTCAGGTCTTTATGGTAATGAGCTGATTTTGATCCATTACATCGGAGTAATCTGTCTGCAGTGAGGAGTATTCCTTTTAACATACCAAATTCTTGTATACACGCCATACCGAAACGTGAACAACTGGGTGTGAAGTTGCAGGTCGGTGCATCTTGACTTGAGACGAACTTCTGATACAGACGTATCAGTCCGGTAGCAACTAACTTTAGCTCGGAAATCTCTTGCGGATTAAAGCGGATATTCTCTTTGGGGGTGTCTGTAGTGATAGGATTCACTTGGCGGATATATGCAAGGTCGGTTGCTTCACTTGCAAACGTAGAGAATGTGAAGATAACAGAAAGCAAAAACACTGAATAGAAAAGGATAAACGTACGACAGATACGGATATTTACCATTTAATCTCTTTTACCTCCACCGAATCAGGAATAGTGAATTTTAAGATTGGATTTGGTGTTTCTAAATTCACTTTAGGGTTGCTATATACGATTTTCTCATGTTGAATCACAATGGACTTTGCACCATACGTACTGGATGTAACAGTCATTGGGATGTAGTTTATACCAATCTTACTATGGTTTTGATATATAGATCGTGCAATAATTATACCTTTCGGATTCTTAACTTCTGCGGAAATTAGTTTATCATCATGCATACCGAGGACGATAGAACCGAGTGTCTCTTTAGATTTGTCAGGTGGGTTCCAATAGGTATAAAGCACTTTATCAACAACATCGTGCCTGTTCAAGGAATAGCCTATCGCTGTTAATCCATATTCCGCTTGTGTGGTCTGAATTATGGATTCAACAAATGGTAGTGGAACTCGTCCTTGAGAAATAAAACGAAACGCTTGTTTTTCTTCTGGATAATAAATTTCCAGTATTTTATCTTTTGCTACCATAATCTGTTTGAGTGGTTTATCAACTTCAACGACAACCCGTGCCGTATTTACATCGTAGTGGAGTGTACCGGTTATTTTTTCAGTCTTATTATTTTCGGTTAGTTCACGTGTAAAATCCATAGATAGGGTTTTTAACGGTGCTGCCTGTAGCACGTTAGCAATAAGAAATATTAATAAGAACAGAATGGGTAATTGATATATATTTTTCATCTTTTTTCTTTTTTAGTACTGGATAATTTGCTATTAGATCTTTATCTCATAGGGATCGGTGTAAGACATATTATGTCTATTTGTTCCCATTCTAAGGCACAAACTGTTTACATTTAGGATTCTATCCAACGCGTGAACGGGTATTGACATACACAATTATTAATCCTATCGTAAATAAATATTTGACAGTTCCCTTTGAATTAACAATGCGATTATGCCAACTGTTGTATTGTCTGTAACGTATGCGGTAGTCTCTCTTCTTCAGAAGTTGACTTCAGGTAAGCCATTGAGTCGTGATGCATTGCCCCTGATGGAAGACTCTCCCATAAAGGACCCAAGTCCTTTTGTACCCAATCGGTATAAAACTGTGGCACATCGTTAGTCTCTTTCTCAAAAAACCCTCGAAACTTCTTATCGGTATTGAGAAGATTCCGTATTTTCATAAAGTCATTCGTTTTCCCTCGACCTGGTGTTGATATTGTGCGCAGCAAATTCATCCACCGAACTATACCGTTATCATTTGCTTTAAAACGACGGTAAGCTGCACGTCGTGAAAAGGTGTACTGTGACAGATCGACGACAAGGTCATAGAGTTGGGGCCATGAGTAATGTTTAGGTACAACATTCGTGGTATGACTGTTGTTCAGAAAGTGAAAAGGCACAGACAAGACACGGTTGTCTCGTTGGTATTCAAGGTTTAGAGGTGCTGCCTCCCCATAGGCTGTGAGTAACAAATAGATAGGATATGCGCCAGGGGTTAGTTCGACAAATTTTTTCGTGAGTTCAAATGGTTCTGGTCCCTCTTCAGTGTCAAGACCGAAAATGAAATTAGTTTGTACGAACGGAATATACCTAAGTACGGTGTTGACATGTTCTGCAACTTGTCTGACTTTCTGCAAACCCACCGCTTTACCAGATTTTGATTTGTTACCCATACCGTACCACGATTCAATACCGGGTAATATTGCTTTGAAACCGTTATATTGTAACCGCTTTAAGTGTGGTTCCGTCAAAACAGATAAACTGCTTTCTGCAATGAAACTAATACTATCAGGAGGTACGGCTTCCTCAATTGCTGACATGATATCATTGAATCGGATACCGAAATTAGGGTCATGCCAACTTACGTGTGGACGTTTAAACTTGGTCAATAGGAAACGTAGGTCTTCCTTAATTACGTCAAATTCCAGCGGTTGATATGGCACGACCGAGTCAATACAGAAATTACAAGTATATGGACACCCCAAACTGCTGAGCATTGGGACGCACTTAATAAAGATAGCTTTGTTAAGCGTCGGTTCAATAAACTTCCATCGTTCTCTCACACTGGGAAGTGTTATAGGCTGCTGCTTAGCAGCAAGGCGTACTCCAATTGGTCTGTGTGGAACACAATCACTCAAGACATCGCGAATTATTTCCTTGTCTGTGAAACCGAGCACGTAGTCAAAGTACTGCTGTGCATCTTGTGGGTAACAACGCGCATGAGGACCTCCGATTACCGTGACCGCGCCTCTTTTCTGGAAGAGATTACTCAGAGCATAGGCGAGTTGTGCCGTGTTGGTGAACGAACCGATAAAAACGACATCCAAATCGTCTGAAAACTCCTCAGCCGGATTCTCAAAACCTGTGTAACACATAAATGTAACATCATGCCCTTGCTCTTCACACCATACACCGATAGTTTGCGGCATAATACTTGCATAATTGGGATAAATTACACGGTTCCACCAGGACTTAGTTTTACCTTTAGTAGCGAGATCAATAATACCGATACGTAATTTTGGCATAATACCTCCTGCCATGTGTTCTTAACGCTATCATAACTATAGAACAATAAATCAATAGTTCTGTTATGTTTGTTAGAAGATACCACGCCATACTATCAACCCACATTCAGGTATCAATTTCTAATATTTCATATACACAATTGTTTATGTTATATCATGCAACCCACGACAAACTTAAAGGACTATATAGGTTGACTTAGCCATTACCACTATGTTGTTCCCTGGTGATTTTACTACATTATAGTGAAATATGAAAATATGTTTACACATCTTCTGTAGGCGGGGAATGCCATTTAGGCATTCCCAGGAGTTCCCTCCTACAAAGAAACTGTCAAGATAATTGTAAAATCCACTATAATATTTGGTATTACAGTTGTTACGCGTTGGAAAATAAATTAAATAAGGTTTTAATATGAGTATTATGGATTGTTAGACTTAAACTGTCAAGTAAATAATACAGTTTTCGATATATAGTAAAATATGTAAATAAGTTGACACTTCTTCTGTTGGCGGGGAATGTTATATAGCATTCATACCCGGGGGATGCCGTTTAGGCATTCCCCAGAGTTCCCTCCTACACATATAAGTGTAAAAGTAATTCTAAGATTTGATATAATGGGTGTTATGTAGGCATAACTTAGGAGGGATAAGTTCGTTAGCTTTACTGCGAAACTCCGATTTCGGGATAGGTAATACAACAAGTAGGTCTACATCCAATTCCTTCGTTGGGGAACCATAAGCGTGGGAACCAAAGAGAATAACTTGAAGTGGTGCAAATTCGCGTACGATATCATCACAAGTAGCTTGAATGTCTTGTCAAATAACCATGTTAGGTTTCTTCTATTATCTAACTGTAAACTGATAAACTACGGTCACTATAAATACACCTCTAAATCAAAACAGGGAACATCCAGACCTGCCAGGAACATAATGTTGAGAGAAGAAGATACCAAAGGTAATTGGCATCATGTCCTGACTTGGTAATGAAAAGAAGGGTCTATCTACACGCAATTCAAGCCTTAGACGACTCTTGGTAAGACGTAACATTTCTAATCCACCGACAACATAAGTAGCTAAACCGTTATCGTCTTCAGTATCATGGTAGTCATAGTAGTCCCATTCGTCGCTGAACCAGCGTTTTTCTCTTTCTTGGGTTATGGTTGTATAGCTGCCATTAAAAATAGAAAATCCGCCACCTACATAAGGGGATATGTTTTTATTATTGAAGAAATATCGTCCACCAATTGACCAAGAAAAGAACGTAAATTCTTCGTCTCCGCTGTGACGGAACTCAGTTCCTACAGCATATTTTGGTGTTTCATAAGACCAACCAAATTCCCAACCCGGTTCACCAACTACATCTGTTCCCGGTATTATAGTTCCAAAAATACCTATATTCCAAAGAGATTCACCGGTAATTTTATTTAGTTTTGCTGCCTCGTGTCCGGTAACTGTCTCCATGTCAACAGTAGTTTCAATCGGTTTATTATTTACAAGTGCATCAACCAATCTGGGAGCTGCCTTAATTATCTCTTCAATGCTATCAATCCATAGTTTCCGTTCAATTACAATAGTATCGGGAGGGTTTTCCTGACTCAGATGTACAAGGATTTTGTCACCTAAACTACGGAAAGTTATACGGTAGATCACCCCTGTGTTACGTGCTTTGTAGACAGGATCGCCAACAGAAATCCCGAGTTTACGAAATTCTGCTGCCACCAACATCGCTGCACTTTGTGCATCAACTTCTTCAATGCCTGGATGGTCGTCAATCAATAAAACGGAACCATGTTGTGCATAGACTGCCAAGGGTAAATAGAAGGTTAGTATTGATAGGAAAAAAACTATTAAAGATAATGTCAGTTTGATTTTCATTTTTTCTCCATTTGGTATCGGATCGTAATATTAGGATAGGTATTGTATAGAATGACCGTAAGAATTTGATGCGTTAGTGGAAATTCGGTAAAGTTTTCTTTACAAAATCCTACAGAACTTGCCAACGTGTAGTGCTTTTTATCGATTGCATAAACTTTGCCTACCGAAAAGGATAAACAAGAGAATATTAACTAAAACAAAACTTATGATAAAACCGAAAATATTTAGATCTGTGTGTGTTGCTTGATATATCTTGATAGTAAATTATTAATATGGGAAATTACTACTCATGCTCCCAATCATAGCCATACCAGCTATAAAGATTAGAATACTTATACCCGCGGCGACTGCAAAACCTATCGCCGAATACGTGAGTTGAATACTCCTGGACTTTGCTTTATATGCCTCTGTGTAAAACATAGTGTATTCGTGGGATTTATCAATCAGACGTGTTGCCGGAGGAGTGGGTTGATAGATGTATGCGATAAGGATTCCTATTAGACTGATGAAAAAACCTACAACAATCCATAGAATTTTAGTGACATCTTGTTCAGCATCCTGTTCAGCTTGAATCCGTGCTTGGTGTTGATCATTATTCATTTGTCAGATCTCCTATTAATAAAGTAGTTTCATTAGATTATAGTTCAATATTTTGGTGGATTTAGGCACATTGACAAGCCAATGATAAGTTAATCCTGAATATTTTCGTAACACAGAAGGATGTATCTTTCTATCAGTCCATACAGACTCGTCGTTTGTTATATATTGTCTATTTGATTTTACCTGAATCCTCAGGCAGATGTCAACCACATTTAAGATTATAGGTGTGTAACGCTGGTGATGATTTTATGATTACCTATTACATTTATCTAAACTATGGTTAGAAAAAGTCAGCCCTGCATACGTCTTGATATATTGCTATGAAGAGTTATAATAAATGCAATATATAAGATTAAGAGGACAACAGTTATAAGAAAACCAACTAACGCATATTTTACTTGTATCGCACGAGATTTTGCTTTATATGCATCCGTATAAAACATCGTATATTCTTGTGATTTTTCATAAAGACGAGATATAGGTGGTGCTTGTTGGTATATATATGCGACAAGAAGACCTAAAACACTTAAGGCAAAACCTACAACAAACCAGAGTATTTTACTTGCATCGGATTCTGCATCCTGTTCAGCAGTTAATTGTATTTGGTGACGATTCGCGTCCATTTTGATTCCTCCGTACAGTATTTTATTGGAAAATTTTTCAAATCAGGAACAGAATCAGTGGTAAATAATGTAGTGACAGGATACCTGACAAGAAACCGATGGAGCAATATATGAGTTGAAGATTACGAGTTTTTGTTTTAAATACCCTCTCATAGAATACTGCAAATGTCTGTGTTTTTCCAATGAAGTTCGAAATAGTAGGTGAGGGTTTATATACAAATGCAATAATCAGACCTATGAAGTGTAGGAATAAACCCAGAAGAATCCAAAGAACTATGTTGACTGCAGCTTTTGCATCCTGTTCGGCTGAAATACGTGCTTGGTCCAATTCACTACTCAATGTCATCCTCCTATGTCAGAATGCTCCTAATTAGAACAAGGATATTACTGCAAATAGCATTAACTTTTAAATGTGCCTATATTTTACTATAAGATTTCGATTGCGCGCCGTTCAGTTGTTGCCCTACGTGCAGCATCAATAATCGCAAGATTGTGATAGGCTTTCTCGGCACTTATGGGTAATGGTTTGTTCTCAGCGAGAGCATTGAATGTAGCAGTAAAATAACCGCCATGTCCGCTTGCATCCTTGAGTCCTTCATCATCAAGGTTTGTGAGTTCCACTTGTTTCCATCCATCCGCTCTGGAATATCGGTTAAACGCGTCTCGGACATTGTAGCGATGTTTGACTCGTAGGGATCCGTTTTCTGCATGGACTTCGCACCAACCGAAGTCTGTTGCTGGAACGCTCCATGCACCAGAAACAGTGGTTATAGCACCGTTTTCATGTTCACATAATAACATGGCAAAATCGTCGACATCAATGTCAAGAACCATCGTATGTACACGCGCCTCAACATAACGGACCGGGGATTGAATTAATGTGCATACAGAATAGATTTCATGATAACTTGTATCACTTATGCAACCACCTCCTTTGTTCTTACTTGCGCGCCACGCGAAAGCTGGGTTGGGATGGTTAGCTGTAAAATCGGTAGATCTTAACCCCATACCTGTACTGCGTCCAAAGTAGGTTTTGCCGATTTCCGGAAGTTGTGCAATTGCTGCTTGCATACCTGCGGTATAGAGGTAGTTATGCACCACTGTGTAAGGAACATTATTGTGATTTACAGCCTCCAGAATTTTATCTGCTTCTTCCAATGATGTCGCCATCGGTTTTTCGGAAATAATTGCTACACCTGCTTTGGCGGACTCTATTACCTGTTCTGCGTGAAATGAATGGGGTGTGGCAATTGTGACTGCATCAATTTCGGCATTTGCCAACATCTCCCGATAATCTGTATAACGGTTTTCTATTGGGACATCAAATTGATCGCCAACGTTTTGCAGGTTTTCTGGTACAACATCTGCAAGTGCGGTAATTTTGACGGTATCTGAAAGCGCGAGGTATGCACGCGCATGTGTTTTTTGGACTATACCGCCACAGCCAATAAGTCCTAAACGAATTGGTTTATTCATTACATTCTCCTTTATTAAAAGTGTATCATATTTTATCTTTATATTACACAATATTATCAAAGACATTCAATTGTCAAGTTGCTGAACGGTGAATAGATATATAGTCGGTTGCAAACGTACGTTTTACAAACAAGATACTCCTCCATCCTTAAAATAAAAAGGATTTAGATTCATTTTCTATAAGAATATTCGGGGTAATTGAATCGATTCATTACGGTAACAATTTCCACATACCGCTCCGATGGAGCGGAAGATTATTCAACACATGTAAGAGAACGATAACGTTGGATATACAATAGGTAGCAACTTGGGTTATAATTGGACTGGTAGAATATTATGAAACATCAATAAATAATGTAAATTTAGTTTGGAAAACCCTCGAATAATTGCATTTCACGACACTTGAATGGCTCTGGAATTTTATAACACCAGTTTTGAAAAAACTGCTATAATGACAACGTATAAATCATAGAAAAAGGAATTATATATGAGTAAAGAAGAACAAAAAAACTCTGAAGAGAATAAGTCTGAAGAAAAGTCAAGTCCAGAGGATAAACTCTCTGTAACGCACCATAACGTAACGATTAATGGTAAAGAGCTTAAGTATACTGCGATAGCAGGAACACTTGTGTTGAAGGCAGAAGATGAAAAAGAAGGTGAAAAACCTAAAGCTTCTATTTTTTTCGTCGCGTATACACTTGATAATGTTAAGGACGCATCCAAACGTCCAATTACATTTTCCTTTAACGGTGGTCCTGGTTCCTCATCAGTATGGTTACATTTAGGTGTATTAGGTCCGCGCCGTGTTAAGCCGGATGCAGATGGAAACCCACCTCAACCCCCGTATGAATTAACGAATAACGAGTTTTCCATTCTGGATAAAACCGATTTGGTTTTTATTGACCCTGTAAGCACCGGTTTTAGCAGAGCAGTTCCGGGTGAACAGGCGAAACAATTCCACGGATTTCAAAAAGATATTGAATCGGTTGGGAATTTTATTCTTCTTTATTTGGGTCGTTACAAGCGATGGCGTTCACCTAAGTTCCTCATAGGTGAAAGTTACGGGACAACGCGTGCATGTGGTTTGTCAGGATATTTACAAGACAGAAACGGCACGTATCTCAACGGTATCATGCTTGTGTCAGTTGTACTCAACTTTCAGACGATACGGTTTGCGGTTGGGAATGATTTACCTTACATCCTATTTCTGCCAACCTATACCGCAACTGCTTTTTGGCATAATAAGTTAAATGAACTGGAAACTACAAATGACGGTAGTTTTGAAAAGATTCTGGATGAGGTGAGAGAGTTTGCTTTGGGGGATTACACTGCTGCCTTGATGCAGGGATCAAACATATCGGATCGTAAAAGGCAAGCAATTGTTAAAAAATTGGCAATGTATACGGGTCTAACAACCGAATACGTTGAAAAGACTGATTTACGGATAAAAATTAACAGATTCTGTAAGGAACTGCTTCGTGAAGAAGGACGTACGGTTGGACGTTTTGATAGCCGTTTTACAGGTATTGACCGCGATTCAGCTGGTGAGAATTATGAATACGATCCGAGTTCTGCAGTAATTCAAGGAGCATATACGGCTACTCTTAATGATTATGTTCGGGGTGACCTTGAATTTGAGAGTGATTTGCCATACGAGATTCTTAGTGGACGTGTACATCCTTGGGACTATGGCAGCCATCAGAATGAGTATGTGAACGTTGCTGATACCCTTCGTAAAGCGATGACGACTAATCCATCCTTGAAAGTTTATGTTGCAAATGGATACTTTGATTTGGCAACACCGTTCTTGGCGACAGAATATACGTTTACGCATCTCGGTCTGGAAAAATCATTGCAGGATAACATCTCAATGTCTTACTACCGAGCAGGACACATGATGTATATTGATATGGATGAATTAGAACAAATGAAAGCAGATATGGATGCTTACCTTGACGACGTGCTTTCTGAGATATAATCACCTTCAGTTGGGTATTTCCAAAGGTAGTTATGAGTTACCAGAGAGACTTTGAAAACAGACTAAACGTAGCAGTAGTTGGTGTTGGAACTCACGGCTATCGGAATATTTTACCAACCTTGACATTTCTCCCGATTCGGTTGAAAGCATTTTGTGATGTTAACATTGACCGTGCAAAAATTACCGCAGAACAGTATGGTGTTAAGGCTTGTTATGAAAGCATGGCAGATATGTTTCGGAACGAGGAATTAGATGCGATATTCCTATGTGTTCCACCCCGTCTACATCCAGAACTGACGTGCGAGGCATTAGATGCAGGTGTCCATGTGTGGTTAGAAAAGCCTCCAGGAATGTTTGCCAGTGAAGTTGAAGAGATGATTCGTCATCGGAAAGACCGCGTTGTGGTTGTAGGGTTTAAAAAGGCATTTATGCCTGCCACACAGAAAATAATTGAAATCTTTGACTCTGCGGAATATGGTCCCCTACGGACGTTATTAGGTATTTACCCAATGACTATTCCATCTGATGGAAAACGCATTCTTCGCGAACGAGAACACACGAACTGGCTTCAGAATGGGGTTCATCCGTTATCGCTTCTGTTAGCAGTCGGAGGAAAGGTTTCGGCTGTCACGGTTCATCGAGGTGAACGCGGCGGTGGTGTCTGCGTCTTAGAATATGCCAACGGTGCACTCGGAAATTTTCATCTTGCAGATGGTGCAAGGCACGGGCAACCTTCGGAACTATATCAGTTTTTCGGTGATGGTTGCCACGCTGAAATACGGAATGGAACGCAGGTGTTGTTACAACGGGGTATGCGATTCGATTATACTGGCAGTACAAGTTTCGTAGACGATGGTTTTGACAGTGGTGCCATCGTCTGGGAACCACAATACAGTCTCGGCACTTTAGAAAATAAAGGTCTTTTCATACAAGGTTTCTACCAAGAGATGCGGTATTTCTGTGATTGTATTCTTGAGGAAAAACCTGCTGAACAAGGGTCTCTTGAGTTTGCCTTAGAGGTTATGAAGGTGTATGAGGCAGGACTCCGTTCAGAAGGTGATTCAGTAAAAATATAGGACTTAACTTGTTTGCCTTAACCGAAAGATGGAGGAATCGTGGAATACAGAAGACTTGGCAAAAGTGGTCTGAAGGTTTCAGAAATCTGTTTAGGGACGATGACATTTGGTCATGGTGCAGATGAAGCAGAATCAGAACGCCTGGTACATCTCGCATGGGATGCGGGGGTGAACTTCTTTGATACTGCCAATTCATACAGTGAGGGAGAATCAGAATTATTACTTGGTAAGGCACTCAAAGGCAGACGACGCGATGCTATTGTAGCCACTAAGTTTTTCAATCCGATGGGTCCCGGTCCAAATGATTCTGGCATGTCTCGCGTCCACATCATGCAGGCAATTGACGATAGCCTAAAACGTCTACAGATGGATTATGTGGATATTTACTATATCCATCATGTAGATACGCAAACACCATTAGAAGAAATGCTCCGCGCATTAGATGACCTTGTCCATCAGGGAAAGGTGCGTTACACTGCGTGTAGCAATTATCAGGCTTGGCGGTTATCTGAAGCATTATGTCTTAGCGAAACGCATAATTTAGCACAATTTATGTGTTATCAACCACTATATAACCTCGTTGTGCGTGATATAGAGCAAGAATTGGTTCGACTATGTGAACACAAAGGTTTAGGTGTTGTTGTGTGGAGTCTGTTAGCAGGTGGATTTCTCTCTGGTAAATACAAACCTGGTGAACGCACGCAAACAGCATCACGGTCATCTGAAGGATGGGCATTTCCACAACGGTATTTTGCTGCGAATGCAGACGAGACATTACAAACTCTCTTTGAAGTATCAGAGGAATTGGGACATAGTCCTGCTCAGGTCGCGCTCCGATGGGTGCTTGAACAACCAACGATTACTTCCGCTATAGTTGGTGCACGACACGTAACACATTTGGAGGATAATCTTGGTACTGCTGGATGGAAGTTAGATAAAAATGCACACCAAAGATTAAATAAGGTAAGTCATCTACCTGACCGATACCCCGAAGCTATGGAAAAGAATATGCACGAACGCAGGGATAACGCTGTTGATATGCCTTTAATACAACCTTGATTTTAGAATTAATCACCAATATTCACATACTTCTACACCTCAATCAACGCGTCTACAAAAAAGCGAACTTTTCTTTGTATGAAATGACTAAAATATAAAGGTTTATTATTATATTTTCCGTAATGTGATAGTGATACACATGTTCTTAATGGTGCTTCTTGAGTAGACATATATAACGGTAGTTATGGAGGTATTCCGATGGATAGGTGGAAAGTTATAACAATTATTGGTGTAGTTGTTCTTGTCTTAGGAACCGCGGTAGTAATCGGAAGCATGGTATTTGCTAAAAAAGGGAACACTAATGATGCTGATGCAACAGCAATTCCGACAGCAACAGTAGAACGTGGTAATATTGATGTGACAATCGATGCGACTGGTACAATCAAGCCGTTGAATATCGTTGAAATCAGTTCTAAGGCAAGCGGCAAGATATTGGAGCTTAATGTTGATGCAGGAGATTATGTTGAAAAAGATGATATTATAGCGGTGATTGAAACAACATACGTACAGATTAGTTTAGAACAAGCAGAAGCAGATTTGAATGCAGCGAAAGCACGACTTGAACAAGCTGAAATAGACATACAACTACAGAAAGAACAATCGGAGATACAAATAAGACAAGCAAGGGAATCTCTTGCTGAGGCAAACAAGAAATTAGAACAGCTTAAAGAACAAATCAGACTTGAAAAAATCGCTAATCGACGGGGTGTATTAGATGCCGAAAATGGTCTTAAGATTGCTAACCTAAGATATAAATTGCTTACATCTGAAACTGTGCGTGATGAAAATAAGAAACGTGCGCAAGCCTCTGTTACACAGGAAAAAGTCAATCTTGACTTAGCAGAAAAAGAGCATAATAGAAATGTTGAATTGTTTGGACAACAGCTTATCTCAAAGGCATCACTTGACTCATCAGAAGCACAATATAGTTCTGCCAAAGCACGATACGAATCTGCTCAGGAACAACTGAAGTTGGTTGAACAGCCTGCGAGTGAGGTAGAACTTGAATTGTCACAGGCAGATATCAAAAAAGCTGAATTCGCTTTAGAGGTGGCACATGAGCGAATTGAAGGTGAACCATCCCGTGATATGGATATTGAATTGCAACAACAACGGATTTCTCAAGCTGGAGATTCATTGAAACTTACCATAACTAACCAAAAACAGATTGACAGAAAACAACGAGACCTGCAAAGTGCAAAGGCATCTCTTAAAAGGAGTCAAGGACAACGCGACCTGCGACAAATTGAATTTGAAGACACCGTCATTAGAGCACCTATTTCTGGCACTATTTTGGAAAAGAAAGTTGAGGAGGGACAGGTAATCACTTCACGGCTTTCGTCTGTTACTTCTTCAGAGGGACAAACGTTAGTGACAATGGCAGACTTGGATTCTGTCTTTGTTGTTACCGAGGTAGATGAAACCGACATTGGAAAAGTACAAATTGGGCAGCCTGTAACGATTACAGTTGAAGCATACCCCGACATGCCATTTGAAGGGCAAGTCTTGAAAATAGCACCATTGGGGCAAGTTATTCAAAACATCACAACATTTGAAGTAACCTCAGAATTGAGAAATGTTGGTGCAGCAAGTACTTCTCAAAGAATGGACAGAGGTGCGGGTAGATGGCAAGGTGGACAGATGGGTGAAATGACAGAGGAACAACGTGAACGATTCCGTTCAATGCGTCAACAACGTCAAGCAGATGGTGAAAATCCAGATCAGAGGGAAAGACCTGAGCAGCAGGAATCCACTTCACAAGAAACAACCGAACCATCAGTTGCTAAAGCTGAGACGGAAAATGAAGACGATATGGGTAATCTCTTTGGTGGATTTATAGTGGAAACGCCTCCTGAAAACACACCAAATATACCAGAACCACAACCTGATTTACCTAAGAAACCGTTTCTCAAGCCGGGTATGAACGCAAGTGTCCAAATTTCTGCTGTGAATAAAACTGGTATTCTGACGTTACCTACTGAAGCCGTTCTGGATATGCGCGGTAGGAAAATGGTAAGAATAATCGGTCAAGATGGTCAACCCGGACGACCACAATCTATTGTTGTTGGCGTAAGTAGTTTTGACAAGATTGAGATCATCTCAGGACTTGTTGAAGGGGATATAGTTGCTCTTGGTGGGTTTCAGCAAGGTAATGAACGTAGTGAAATGTTCCGCCGCATGATGCAGAATCCTGCTTCCACAGTACGAAGAATGGGTGGCGGTGGTGGACCTCCCAGAGGTGGCAGATAGTCGCTAAGGAGGAAAACTATGAGTATACTTGAAAGTCTTGCGAACGCATTTCGCGGTTTATTGTCAAACAAACTTCGATCAATTCTTACAATGTTAGGTGTAATTATTGGTGTTGGTGCAATTATCACAACTACCTCAATCGGTGAAGGGGCAAAAGCTGATATCACTGAAAGGATTCAGACATTAGGTGCAAACATTCTTGCAGTACGTCCAGGACAAAGTATGTTTCGCGGGCGTAGTTCCGCAGATGCACGTAGAAGTCTGACTGTAGAAGATCTTGGTATATTACGAGAACGTGGACAAACTTTTGGATATGTTACACCTGAAATCAGCAGCAGAGCACAGGTAAAATACCTAAATAAAAATACCAACACCACCATTATTGGCACCTCTCCTGAATATCTGGTCACTGCAAATTATACTGTAGAAAATGGAAAGTTCTTCGGCGAAAACGACATCCTTTACCGAAAACGAGTTTGTGTCCTTGGTAAAACCGTTGTAGACAATCTATTTGACAAGAAAGACCCGGTAGGAAATACGGTCAAAATCCGGAATATCAGTTTTCACATATTAGGTGTTATGAAGGAAAAGGGTGCGACTGGATTTCGCAATCCTGATGATCAGGTTTTTATTCCATATTCCACCGCAATGAAACGCGTTTTTGGTTCAGAATATTTATCAAGTATCAGTTTACAAGCAAATTCCGATAAACTCATTCAGAAAGCAGAATCAGAGGTGACGGAGTTACTACGCAAACAACACCAAATCCCTATAAATAAAGATCTTGACTTTCACGTACGGAATCAGGCAGAATTTATGGAAACGTTAGAAGAGTCAAGTCAGACGTTCACCAACATGATTTTAGGTATTGCTGTGGTATCATTACTTGTTGGTGGCATTGGAATTATGAATATTATGCTGGTTTCAGTTACAGAACGTACCAAGGAGATTGGTCTGCGTAAAGCTGTGGGTGCTCAACGATTAGATATCCTTGTCCAATTCCTCGTAGAATCTACAACGTTAGCCTTAATCGGGGGTCTTGTAGGAATTGGTGTTGGAATAATAGGTGCAGATATGGTTCCGTCCCTGTGGGGATGGCGGACGGTCATCTCTCCATTTTACGGTATTCTTTCATTCATTGTAAGTGCGCTTGTTGGCGTATTCTTTGGGGCATATCCGGCTTGGAAAGCAGCTAAACTTCATCCGATTGATGCTCTTAGACATGAGTAAATATATATTAGGTACATTATAAAAAGTTACAAATTGACCTTACGACTACGATTAAGAAGGAGACAACATGTCAAAAATCGCAGTAATTGCAGGCGTTGGACCGGGGTTAGGCGCGGCAATTGCACGTAAATTTGCAAGCGAAGGATGCAACCTTGCACTACTTTCCCGTTCCTCTCCATATATTATCAATCTTTCAAACAGATTGGAAGAAACAGGCGCGGTTGTTGTTCCAATCCCAACAGATATTACGGATGCAGCACAGGTTGCCGCAAGTTTTGGGCAAATTCGTGAGGAATTAGGTACTCCTGATATCTTGGTAAATCATGCTGGAAACGCAGCGTGGGGTAACCTTTCAGAACTCACACCCGATGCATTTGAAAACGCCTGGCGGGTTTGCACACTTGGTGCTTTTCTCTGTGTTAAGCAAGTAGTACCAGGAATGATTGAGAAGGGAGATGGTACGATCCTCTTTTCTGGTGCGACATCTGCAGTGCGCGGTAGAGCGGGTGCAATTGCCTTTAGTAGTGCCAAATACGCAATGCGTGGTTTAGCATCTTCACTTGCACGTGAAGTTGGTCCAAATGGCATCCATGTTGCGCATGTAATTATTGACGGTGTAATTGACACACCAAGTCTCAGAGAACGGTATGAGATGGAACAGGATGAACCATTGCTCATGCCAGACTCTATTGCCGATACATATTGGGCACTTGTACAACAAGAACGCAGCGCATGGAGTTTTGAGGTAGATGTTCGTCCTCATAACGAAGAATTTTTCACATAGCAAGTCAATAGAAACGTGTAAGACACACAAAAATAAATAAAAGGAGATTATGATGACTAAAACGATTACTTTCTTTGCCATTGTATTTGTCAGTATCACGATCCTTTTTTCATTTGCAGTAGTTGAAGCAAATTGGACTGTCGTGCGAGAAGACGATATCATCCGTGGCGATGGTATTGAAGGAATGCTTCAAGATGTCTATTTTATAGACAATCAAAACGGTTTGGTTGTTGGCAATAACGGTTTATTACTTGAGACATCGGATGGTGGAAAAACTTGGAAGAAAAAAGAGGTAAACATGCGTCCACCCGGGACAGGTACAGGACAAAGACCTGGCGGTCCTGCTGGTGCAGGTGGGGGACCACCTGCAGGTTTCGGTGGTGGAGGTGCTGTAACACTCTATAAGATTTATTTTGTGAATGAAAAGATCGGATTCATCACAGGTGCAAGAGGAACAATCCTAAAAACTGAAGATGGTGGAAAAACTTGGAACCGCAAAATGGCAAGAAGTGAGGCAGCTGCTCAGAATGCCAACCGTCGTAGAGGTGGCGGAATACGTGCAAACCTCATGGGCATTCAGATGATAAATGAAACCATTGGTTTCATCGCGGGATCTGAAAATACGCTTCTCAAAACCATTGATGGCGGTGAGACTTGGATTGGAAGTTCAGAACGTGCTCGTGTCGGGGAAACACGTAACAACCTTGAGAATGTCTTGTTTGTCTCTCCTACAACTGGCTGGGTAATAGGTTCCTACGGAACACTTCTGCATACCACTGATAGTGGTGAAACATGGAAAAAACAGGACCCAGGTGTTGATAACAATCTGTTTGGAATACATTTCTTTGATGAAAAAACAGGTTGGATTAGCGGACAGGAAGGACTGATCCTCCATACCAACGACGGTGGAAAAACTTGGAAGAAGCAAAAAACAGATTCCTTTGACAATCTCTATGACATTATATTTGTTGATGCAATGGTTGGTTGGACAGCTGGTGATTACGGTGCTATGTTACATACTATGAATGGTGGAAAAACATGGAAAGCCTCGAAAGTCGGGGGAAGTGGTGCTATTAAAGGTGTGCATGCCACAGATAAAGACCATTGTTGGGCAGTGGATGATTGGGGTGTCATCTCTGCATACAAAAAGTAGTTGTAACCTCGGTTTTAGTTTATTTTTTACAATCAATCCTTTCGCCTACTATATACATACATTCTCAAAGGAGAACTGAATGTCAGGACAGAAAAGCCATAAAGTAACAATGCTTGGATCTGGACTCATCGGTATGTTTTACACGATGACGCTCCACAACCAGCGTGGGTCAGACCGTGTCCACACTGTCTACTCTCGACGTGAGGAACGCGCAAATGAATTTGCGGAAGAATGGAATATCCCTCATGCAACAACTGATTTAGTAGAAGCCATCAATCATCCCGATACGGATGTTGTTGTCATCGGACTACCGAACAATCTACATTTGAAAGCAGTTGAACTTGCAGCAGAAGCAGGTAAGGCGATCCTGTGCACAAAACCGCTTGGGCGTACCGCAGCAGAAGCCAAAGTAATGCTGGACCTCGTTGAAAACGCTGGTGTTTTTGGTGGTTACCTTGAAGATTTAGTATATCCTCCCAAGACTCTGAAGGCGTTAGAATCTGTTCAAAACGGTGCACTCGGCAAGATTCTGTGGGTGCGTTCACGTGAGACACACCCCGGACCACATAGTGATTGGTTTTGGGATTTGGAGCAGGCAGGCGGCGGTGCAATCGTTGATATGGGATGCCACTGTATTGAGATTATCCGAAATTTCGTTGGCAAGAACAACAAACCCCTTGAAGTGATGTGTTGGGCAGACACACTTGTACATCCTATTGATGCGGAAGACCACGGCATAGCGCTTATACGATTTGAAAGTGGAGCGATGGGTCAGTTTGAGGTAAGTTGGGCATTTCGTGGGGGTATGGATTTGCGGGACGAAGTATCTGGAAGTGAAGGAACTATCTGGCTTAATCACTGGCTCAGAACTGGTTTTGAAATGTTTACATCTGTAGGACAAGGTGGATATGTGGCTGAAAAAGCAGAGGGTGACACTGGTTGGCTTTTCCCTGTCGGTGATGAGGTGGCTGAACTTGGATATCGGGATATGTTCCTTGATATGTTCAATGCAATTGATGAGGATAGAGAACCTTTAGAAACCTTTTATGACGGTTATGTAGTCAACACAATCATTGATGCCTGCTATAAATCTGCGAAGTCAAAACAGTGGGAAACGGTTGAACTTGATGACTGGCGTGGCGAAGCAGAAGCAGTTGACACTCAAGTGGATCAGTCCGATGATGAACGGTTGGCACACCTAAAAGATGAACTGATGCCGGATGGTAGAATGAAACGTATCTTCAGAGATCGCGAAACCGGTGAAATAATTGAGCGCGTTGAGGAAAATAGTTAAGGAATTCGGTATTTAATTATGGACGAAAGTTGGCTTGAATACTGTGCTACTGAACAACAACTCAAAGCATTTAACGACACCGGCTATCTCATTGTTGAGGATGCCATAAGACCTGAAATGACAGATGCGTTAGAAAAGGTTGCGGATCGAATTGATGCTGAAGAGCGCGCCAAAACTGGGTTGTCACCACACAAATTGTTGTCAAAGTTTCGAGCTGTCATTGAAGATGACATATTGCTGGAATTGCTTGATAATAAGAAGGTGTTTCCCTTACTCTGGGACATCTTAGGATGGAATATACAACTTTACATCTCACATCTCATCATGTATCCTCCCGAACCTCCCGATACACCGCGCGTTAGTAAAGCTGCTCATTGGCATCAGGACGGTGGTAGACCTATTCCAGAGATGGAACGTCCGCATCCCAGACTTTCGTTGAAGGTAAGTTATTGGTTAAGCGATGTTACCCACCAAGATAACGGAGCGATGCGTATCGTTCCATGTAGCCACAAACTTGATACCCGTCCACCAAATAGCAATAACGATCCTGATGGAGATCCAGCAGGTGCGATAGATCTAATTGTCAAAAGGGGTACTGCAGTGCTTTTTGATCGGAGGATGTGGCATTCACGCGGTTGGAATTTCTCTGAAGTAACTCGGAAAGTCCTGTTTATGGGATACAGTTATCGGTGGTTGCGTGGTTTAGATTACAACCTAATGCCACCTGAACTCCTCGAAAAATGTGACCCAATTCGTCGGCAGCTGTTAGGGGACGGTGTGAATATTAAAGGATGGTGGCAACCCACTGATGCTGATGTGCCTTTGAAGACATGGATAGCAGAACATCGTGGAGAGGAATATGTGCGGTAAGCGTTCCCATCAGTTTTCTTACAACAATACTTTTCTGACTTCCGGTAGATGGCAGAATGTAACAAAATGAAATGTTACTAAGTTCCGATGACAATCAACAACTTTCCTCAGATTGATCAGTAGAATCATGTTTAGGCACATCTTTATACGAACCATAGGCGAGTGTTTTACCATCTGGAGAGAATTCCAGTGTATTGATTGCAGGTCCTGTTACTGAGAATGTTGAAATACGTGTGTACTGTTGAGCATGGTCGGGAAGTAGATAAGGTGTGGTATCTAATAAATGGGGTATTAGTATCTTGAAAAGGACAAATAGAATTAGAACATCACATACAGCAAAAGAGGATACAAGAAAATAGAGTAACCAATTTCTCTTTTTTCTTTTACTTCGTGTATTCTCATATAGATGTTTGTTGATTCGTCGTCTTAAGTCCATCGGTAACCTCCTTTTATATGAGGGTGGATTTAGTTAATCCTCCATCAAAGCCAATCTTCTACCAAATCAACTTAAATAGATCACCAATAATTCGCGAGGATAACCGCTGTGACAAATCAACAAACTATTTTATAGGTTGCCATTAACCTTTAATCACAGTGTATCCTCCCCATCGGTCAACCAAGCTAAATCAAACTTTGCAAACGACAACGTTTCATAAGCACCGCGCTCACCCCGTTCATAGAGACAGCATATATTCATGTCAGAATCTATGCACATATCGGAATAAGCAGCAGGACCGTCGTGTAAGATTTTGCCATCGTTCCAACTTCTGCATTCATCATAACTGATACGTATCGTCATCTTTTCGCGTCCAGTACTTGCAGGATTTGAAAACAGCACACGGTTTTTATCGTGAGTATTGGCATCCGTATACCGAACCAGACTTGCTTGACAGATAGGTTCAATAAGATTATCATCATAACCAAATTCTGTGAATGTATCCCCACCGTCAGAACTCCAAGCATACGCGCGCCGTTTTGGTGCAACATAGTTTCGGCAGTTAAAATATAGATCTCCATCTACAGTCTCAACCACAGTCGACTCGTTAGTTCCGGGTTGTGCTTTGCCAGCAAAACGCCATGTTTCACCGTGGTCATCGCTCACGATAAGATGCGAATACCCATTCTCTGCATAGTTGCGGCTTTGTCCAAGCACATGATCGCACGGAATTACCATTCTCCCACTTGCCAATTGGATACCGTGACACGGACCTGTCGCATACCATGTCCACGTATCTAATTTTGTGTCAGATGTAATTTCTCTCGGTTCCGCCCAAGTTTCACCGTCGTCGGTACTTGAGGTTACCCATACAGTACGCGGTGCTTCTCCAGCAATAATCTTTCCTTCTCCACCATCTGAGAAGTTTTTGCATATTAGCAGCCAAATTGTACCGGTGTCTCGGTCAACCACTGGTGCTGGATTTCCGTCTGTATCTGGTCCTGTTGATACAGCAACTTGCAATGGTTGCCATGTTTCCCCGTTGTCAAAACTCCTTTTCAGTACAATGTCAATGTCACCTGAATCTCCCCCACCTTTTCGTCTTCCTTCACAGAACGCCAATAATGTTCCTTCATTAGATGCGACAAGTGCTGGAATACGAAATGTGTTATAACCTTCGGTCCCTGCAGTGAATAGTGGTTTTTCTGATTTATACATATATAATCCTCTGTCAATCTATTGTTATGCGAATGGAAATAACACCCTTCTCAGAAACCAAATTAAACATACATTATTGTCACATATAGAGACTCATAACTCCAATTGGATAGTGTAAAGAGTGTTTGCTATATTCTTATACCATTTCTAATAAATAATATATCATTAGTTGTGGAATGTTGTAGGAGCGACTTTTTGGTCGCGACCGGGAGGTCGAAATCAAGAAATCAACGGTATGAATGCCATTGGCGGCATGCGCGTTTGGCATGCCACATGATTCCCCGCCTACAGAAGAAAGTTCCTTCATATTGCAAAAACAGTTGAATTCACTAATGAGACAATATTAAATAGAATTGGTATTATATGAAATCAATAACTCGGTTGAATGACAATTGCTACAGATATATTTTCAACCGATTAAACGAAAAAGGGTGAAACTTAAGTCCCACCCAATCTGTTATTTTACAGCTTTCAATTGTCCCCAAGTGATCGCTAATTTCCCTTTAGGCTGGACTGGCGCTGGATCATCAAGCACTAATTCACCTTCTTCCTTTTGATGGTCAGAGATTCTTAGTCCATCTACGACACAATTTGTTGGGAATTTTGGATCTGGTGGAGAAGCGTTGTTAATTTCAAAGGTCTCTGCGAAAACAGTAGGACCCTTATCCGAAGGATTTTCTGCAGCCAGTTCTCCATCTAAAAAAAGTTTTAACCCGTCTGGTCCCCAGGTACCCGCCATGTGATGATGTTCACCTTTTTTCCAATTAAGTGCACCACTATCGGCATTAACCCAACTATTAGCACTTTTTACACGCATACGCGCTTTTCCGCCATTGTCAAATTGCAGGAATACCGCATCTGTTCCACGTTTATATGTCATGAACAGAAAGAGTTCTCCGGTAACTGTAGAAATATCCATTCCCATCGTTACCCATAACTCGATAGTGCCTTCTTTTAGATTTACAAACCGATCATCAACAGGGAAGTGGATAACATCGCCAGCGTTTTCACTTATAAAGCCGTTGCCAAATTTTCCCGGAACGAAACTTCCACCGTCAACCGTTCCGCCCTCTTTTTCGACTTCCGCCTGACTTTCAAGCGCAGAAAAGAATGTCTCCTCTGCTATAGCAATAGAACAACATAACAGCAGAATTGTTATGATACACAAGGTTTTCATAAAATCTCTCCTTTATTTTAAATTATGGGAGCAAATGTTCCCATTTTGTGTAAGTATTAAAATGTGTCACATACACGATTTTAATTTCATTTCAATTTTTGAAAGTTAACATCTTTTTAGATGTTATGCCAATTTCCTAATCATTTAGATAGATTACTCGGTTAATTGAACGGCATTGTGCTGGAAAATAGGGCAAAGATCACAGAGTTGATCCGCACAGTAGTTTTTGTATAGACGTATAATCCCTTGTTGTTTTTTGGCAGTAGGTTTAATCATCCGTATCGGTTGTGTTTCTGTAAATACTTGCTGCGCGACCTTTCGAATAATCGTATTGTCTTGCGTTTTAGTAAAGCAACTGTATAGACTCAGAATAGCATCTTGTAATTGTCGACTCTCCGATTCCACTGCCCATATATAAGCAACAGGTAGGATTTTGTTAACCATGATGTCCAATGCTCTTGCTGCTCCAATGAGTTTGGCTTTATTGGTCCCTCCTTTGCCGAAGTTCGAATGGGATTCCCAGTAACTTGCAGGTTCAAGCATCAGTAGATCAAGCAGATTCTTACCAATATCTCGTAACATTTTGGTTGTATCCACAGTTGCTGCCTTTTCACACATAGGTAGAAAATACATCATCAAACTCCCATTGCAGTGAAAAATCAACTGACTCATAGCAGCGATACGTCTGGTCGGATAGTTCATTGGACGCATTTTACCGAAACTCCACCGCGATACTGTCATGCAATCTTTATATGTATTTTTCGATGTTTCCCATAACGTTTCCAACGCAACAATGTATGGGTTATCTGTCTCCTTAGTGGATAGCGGTTTCTCTAATTGAGATGGTAACAGACCGGCAACACCAAAGAGTACTGCTTGAATTTCGTGTTCGGACTTGTTATCAAATTCGGAAAATGATACACGTTGTGCCAATTCACGTAAGGGTTTGCTATTTTGTGTGTATCCTAACGCCTCCATAATTCCTTCATATAGGATTTGCTCAAAGTTCAAACGTGTTCTTAACAGACGTACAGCATCTGCTTTTTCTAAAAAACGTTCCATCCCTAATGACTCAAAAACATCTTTTATACCGTCTATGTTAAGTTGATTTCCTGTTACCCGACAGTAATTAGATGTGTCTTCTTCTGTTTGTGTTGTTTCGTCGAATAAGTCTCCGATAGGTGCATCAATCCATTTGAGAAGTTCAAGTGTAGGAATACGTTTACCATTCTGAAGTCGGGTACGAAGATTGAAATCGTCGTCAAAAAGAACTACATGCAGAATAACACGGTTATATCTTGAATTAAGGTGATGTTTATGCATATACCATTCCGTTGATTTGACATGAATTTCAACATCACCGATACACAACTTACCGTCTATTTCAATCTCTGCATGCATAAAATCTGGTCCTTCTTCATGGTTCCAGACACCAGGTTTTAACACACGTATTTCCTTACCGCCTATTGAGATGAGACTTGCATTAAAAAAACGTTGTCCATTCCACAATTTCTGCACGAAATCTTCATCAATCTTTTCAAAGTCTGGTTCATATACCTGATCTACCTCCCTAAACTCCATTGGTGGAAATCTTGTATTGGTAGTATCATTGACATGAAAATTCTCGTTCATTTTATCAGTATTCTCCGTGCGGTTTTTACGTGTGTTTGCCTTGCTGAATTTCTTGCATAAGTTTTTGTGTGGCTGCAAGAGGATCTGGTTGTCCACACACAGCGGAAATGGCTGCAATTCCGTGTGCTCCTGCACGTATCACCTCTGCTACTGTTTGCAACGTAATCCCACCAATCGCAATTACTGGACATTCAGCAATCTCACACATTCTTCGTAATCGATCTAAACCCTTCGGTGTTTCGGCATCAGGTTTTGAGGATGTCTGATAGATAGGACCAAACCCGATATAGTCTGCACCTTCAGAAATTGCCTCAAGTATCTTCTCTTCTGTTCTTGCTGATGCCCCGATCACGTTCTCAGTTGATAGAATACTTCTTCCAATGGGTACAGGCATATCATCTTGCCCAAAGTGCGTCCCTTTCGCTCCCACTGCCAACGCTATGTCTGCCCTGTCGTTGACTATCAAAGGAACGTTGTGTTTTGTGCATATTTCTTGCACCTGTTGTGCAATCTCTATCAACTCGCGTGTTGTTCCATTTTTCTGTCGGAATTGGATGGTATCCGCGCCACCCTGAATTGCTAACTCCGCGAGTTGAGGATGCGTAAAGCGGGATTGGTGTGTTGTGTCAGTAATGACGTGGAGAACTCCTATGTTTTTCATGTTGGCATTCTGATGAAATTGTGGTATGTTAATGGGAACGTATGTATAGTAATGACCAAAATAGAGATAATAATTCCATAATTAGTATACCATATATAGGAGATAGTTTGTGAGTAATTTATTATTTGAATCCGGCGATAAAGTACTATTCATTGGAGATAGCATCACAGATTGTGGCAGACGCGGTGACCATGCGCCTTATGGTCATGGGTATGTCCGCAAAATAACAGAATTGATAACCGCTAAATATCCTGAACGCGATATTACTTATGTAAATAAAGGAATTGGTGGGGATATTGTTGAAGGTTTGGAAAATCGGTGGGATACCGATGTAATAGATGAAAAACCCAATTGGCTCTCTGTGAAAATAGGAATCAACAATGCGAGTCGTCAACTCGGACAAGACATTTCCAATGAAGATTATCTACCAGAATGGGAATCTTGTTATCAGAGAATACTTACGCGGGTGAAAAGTGAATTAGATGCACCACTATTCCTATTTGAGATTTTCTATATTGAAGAGGATGTTGAAACCCCACGTCCATTAGCCGTAGATGCCTACAATGCATGTATTCATAGGCTTGCTGCTGAGTTTGACGCACGGTTAATACAGACAAATGATGCGTTTGATAGAGCAGTCGCTGCGAGACCTGGTGCATTATGGACAACACGAGATGGTGTGCATCCTAACGCAGAAGGACATACCTTGATGGCGTTAGAATTCTTGAAACTGGCAGATTGGTAATTCTGGAGAATAAGATAATCCTTGTAGGCGTGCTTCGTCAGCATGCCTACGGAGAAGGGTCACTCTGTTCCAAGATGTCTCTTGACATTCTCTTTACCAAAATCCCAAATCTCTTCACCAAGTTCCATCAAGTGGGAAGCGAATAATGAGTTATCTATTTCTTCCAATAAATAATCGCTTAGATGTGGACTAAGGAAAGTCAAAAGAAGTGCAATAACAAGTACGCTCGAAGCAATACCTACTCCTAAACCTACCAGACTATTTACCCATCCCAAAATACCCTTCTCAAAAATTTGATTTATCCGTGCAAATATGATATCAGTGATGATTGATATTATAATAATCAAGCCAATAATGCTAATCCATTTTGCGACGCCTTCATGTGGAATTATATTCTCAAGAAGATAGGCAATTTCCTCCCATAACAAACTTGCCACGACAAGTCCTGCTCCAATCGCAAAAATACCCCATACACTTCTGGTGAATCCAGCTTTAAAACAACTAAATCCGGCTAATCCAACAATGATAAGGATTATTATATCAAAAATAGACATAGTAAAAAGGTGTCAAAATGGTTTTAGCAACTATAAATACGGATGTTAACGTGGAAATTCAAATAAAGGATGTAAAATTGAGAAACGAGATTATGGTTTTATTTTGACAGTTAATTTGGTAGTATACTTTTTTTATAAATTTGGTGCAGCGCCGTTTCAATAGGGATAGCATTTCCTATGAGACTGAGGAGTAGTCTAATAGAACGGAATCCTCCGTCATCAATCAAGGCAGCAACAATTGCTGCAGATTGGAGGTAGGCAATTTTTCTCTTTGGGGTAGGAAATTCGTTGAACGGTTGCGAGATCTCAGATAACGTTAAAATAGTCTTGTTTTTGTCTGCTTGATGCAATGTCAGTTTTTCAAATGATAATAATGGACGGGAAACCGTTTGTGCCAGACCTTCGTTAAGCCAGATTGGACAGTTTCCGTTTGTTAGTAGATCAACTAACAAATGTGTCCACTCGTGACGGATTAAAGCATATAATACACCCAACTCTGGTTCTCCATCAGCACAATACTTCAAATGGATATTACCATCATAACACCCACTTACCCATTTTGGTAGGTCTGTCTGCATTTGTGTAGGTGCATCGTATGTATTTATGATTGAAATACAAATTTGTCTATTTGGGTAACAATCAAGTTTTGCACCAACTTCATTGTATGTTCTTTCAATGAGTTGACACAGATACCAAAGTGTTTTTGGTTCAATGGTAGGTTCAACAGTGAGTTTGAAAAACTTGTCGTCTACAATGTGTTGGGGACGCACCGAATTATCGGATATAATGGTAGGAGCAAACCCATGTGGTAGGTCCTCAACTAAATCAGAATCAGATATTAACTTTTGATAGTATTCTTTTTCTTCTTTGATCCGCGCTTGTCGTCTCAATACTGTCGGTGAATCAGGACATAATTTAAGCGCAATATCCAAATATAACAACGCTTGTTCCCATTTGCCAACCATTTCGTATGCCTTAGCAAGGTCAGCGTAAATATGGTAACGACTCTTATCGTATTTTAAACCAGATAAGTAGTGCTGTATTGCTTCAACGTAACGGGATTGTTGATAAAAAGTCGCCGCTTGTTGAAAATAGGATAAGGCGAGTGTAGACTTATCACGCACGAATTTGGTTTTTGGTAGGTTGAGAACAAAAGGGGAGTATAGACATAGTGCAAGTCTCTATGCTAATAGCAGGAGACAATAATGTAATAGTATATAATGTATCTCCCCTGTTCTCCCAATAGTTTAAGATTTATCAATATCAACGATTTGGAAAGTAATATCTCCACACTTGAATTCTGTACCTTCTTGAATTGGAGCGGAGTCATTTACGCGTACCCCATCAACATAGGTCGGTGTTGGACTACCCAAATCTGTGATAGATACCTCATCATCCTCCTGCATTTCAATAGATAGATTCAGATGAGCTAAGGTTCGTGTTTCAGGTTTTTCAGTCTTTTCAGGTTTTTGCCAATGCCTCATCTCTTCTTCAGTCGGAGTATTTAGGGAATTTGGCATTACATCGGTATCCATATTACCCATAACTTCTGGACTATAAGCTGGTTGAGGAACAGCACCGGTCTGTTTTGTTTCACTTTTAATCGCTTCCATCAGTTTTTCAGCGACGCGTTCCTTAGACCCTACACGAGGTGTAACGCTCTCTGTCTCCTGAAAACGATAATGTGCGAAATCAATCAGATCTTTTACAGTATGAAATTGGGTTGAACCCTGAATGTTTTTAAGAATGCTTTTCTGTTTACGACTGAGTTTTTCGTTTTTCAGCCAACAAGTATATGCTTCCAGAATCTCTGCTTCTTTTACATCGGTATCGCTATACCGAGCGGTCTTTGGAGTTTTTCTAAGAAAACGCATTAGTTATCCTCCATATTATAGAAATATAAAAATTCATTATTGTATCCATCGAATTCCTCTATTGATTAGTATTTGTCTCAGTTCCTGTGTGCACCGGAAAATCCAAATTTTGACTGTTCCATCTTTCCGGTTCAGAATACGTGATATTTCAGCGACACTACATCCCTCAAGATGTCGCAAAATCCAGGCGATGCGGTGGTTTGGTTTTGTTACCTGTTCAAGAGCCTTTTCTAATATTTCTTGTGCCTCTTTTGCAATAATGTGCTTATCGGGTCCGGGTCTTCCATCTTCATATTCATTTAGAGGTAAATCATCTTGTTCTTCAAGTGTAAGTAACGATTCACGGATCCGATCTCTCTTGCGTATCGCATCAATAATAGTATTTCTTGCAACAATATTTAACCACGCTTGAAAACTACCTTTTTTGGGGTCCCATTTTTCGTTTTGCAATTTTTGCCAGACTTTTGTAAAAACATCAAGACTAACTTCCTCTGTATCTTGATGGTCTTTTAATATTCGATATGCTTTACTATAGACCCAATTATAGTGTTTATCAAACAACTGACTAAATGCAGATTCGTCCCCTTCTTTAGCTTGTGTAGCCAAATAAGTGTCTTCGGTAGCCGATAGGTCATTTTTCGCTTGGCGCGCCATAGGCTAAGCCCTCCTTTGTCCTCCTTTAGCCAAAGGATTAAAGAAACCAGTTTCGCTAAATTAACGAAACAAAACTATATTACGTTACAGAAAAAGAAGAAATACTATAACAATTAAATAAAGAAATTGGCGGATTAGAGGAAAATATTGTAAATATAAGAATATAAGAAATATTGCGGTTTAAAAAGTATATCATACGACGCATATATAATCAATATGTTTATTAAGTCGGATTATAAACTTCGGCGGGCAAAATCCAATGTCATTATAACTCAATGATTTTAGATTTTGATTGACACATGTGAGTTGAATGACTAAAATGTAGCAAATTGGTGAACTGTTTTACATAAGGAGTAAATCGTGCAATTAATCGACGTAATTCTGAGAGGAGCATTACTCTATTTAGTCCCTACAATTTTTGCAACAGTGTTTATTTCTATTGCAATTGCTTGGGGTATCAGATTAGGTGGATTGTGGCTTATTACTGCTATTCATAATGATCCACAACTTGAAGATTGGCTGAAACGTATTTTCAACAATGCCAATAAATGATGGATAAATATCTACACCATAGGAGTATATTCAAATGTTAAAACTTACAACATTGACAACCATCTTATGTATACTATTTGTCGTTTCAGCAATGGGAGCATTTCTACCTGAAGACAACAGTGATGATTTTGGATTAAAATATGGAGAGTCTATTGTTGGCATGCCACCGAGTAAACCGAAAATTGACGGCAAACTTGACGACTGGAGATATGCTGTCTGGGTAGCCTTCGATTCTGAAAAAGAACTGCTTAGAGGTAAAGGTGCTTGGTTGGGGAAAGATGACCTTACAATGACTTGGTCAACAATGTATGATGACAAGAATTTCTATTTTGCTGCAGCAGTCCGTGACGATCTCTTTACACCTGCAGCGATTCCCGCGGATTCCTGGAAAGGTGATACCATATTCTTGTATATTGATTGGGCAAAAGTAGGGGCAGGACAACCAGCAAGTAAACCTAATTTCGCACGTATTAATAATAAAGCACATTTAACTGACTATAGTGGCGTAAAAAATGCAAATCTACCTAACTCCGATATAGCCATCGTCCCTACTCCAGAATTGGGTAAAGGAGGCATGATATACGAGGTAGCAATGCCTTTTGAATGGCTGACAAAAGAACATATTGAGGAAGGATCTGTAGTAGGGTTTACACCTGGATATGAAGAAGGAACTGATAATCTTGAAGAGAAGGCAGATCTTGTTTTTATGTGCTGGAACGCATTGAATCCGGATGACTCAGCAAATCTTGGTACCTTGAAGTTTGAAGGATCACTCGCTGTAGATGCAACTGGCAAATTAGCGGTCACATGGGGACGATTGAAAGGAATATTACATTAATTGTATTTCCATAAAGATACTGAGAAATTTGGGTTGGCATTAGAATTCACATAGACTGATTTTGAGCAAATACTATTGCTGACATAAACTTTACATACCCGAAAACTACAAATAGTTTGACAATCTCTATTGATAATAGTAAACTATAGACATTAATAGTGAAATATAACAATATGTTTACACATCTTCTGTAGGCATTCCCCGGAGTTCCCTCCTACAAAGAAACTGTCAAGATAATTGTAAAATCCACTATAAAACCATAATGGAATTCTGAAATCAGTTTATTACATACTAAAAATTCACAGAACTTAAACAATGTCAGAGCAAATACGGAAACAGGAAAAACTATTTATACAACTGCTTGAAAAAGTTGACATTCTGTTAACACGTTTAGATGCAAACACAAAACAAGTACCGAGTGAATGTCTTGACAATTACATTGCATTTAAATGGCACTCACAGAACGGAAATGGACACCTTGTTCCAGTAAAACATCCACACCTTGTTGATGACACAGATCTCATAGGCGTAAAATCTCAATGTACTGCCCTTGACAGAAACACACGTCAGTTTTTACAAGGATTACCTGCAAATCATGTTCTACTCTGGGGAGATCGTGGGACAGGGAAATCTTCTCTGATCAAAGCAATGTTAAAACGTTATGCTGATGAAGGTCTGCGGTTAATCGCAGTCGGTAAAGAAGGACTTGTCCATTTACAAGAAATAGCTGAATTATTGTGGGAACGTCCAGAACGATATTTACTATTCTGTGATGACCTTGCCTTTAGTGAAAACGAAGCAGAATATCGTGAATTGAAGGCAGTGCTTGAAGGAGGAATTTCTGAATGTCCGGATAACATTCTGATTTACGCCACTTCAAATCGTCGTCACTTGATGCCACGACAAGTAGGTGAAAACCAATATCCACAAAATGAGGAAGATGAACTTTATCCACGAGAAGCAACCGAAGAGAAAGTATCACTAAGCGACCGTTTTGGAGTTAGGCTCGCATTCTACCGAATTTCACAGAAAACCTATTTACAAATTGTTTCTCATTACGCACAAAAATTGGGTCTTGATCTACCTACAGAAGAATTATATAGCGCAGCGTTGGAATGGGAAGCATCCTCCAGCGGACGTTCTGGTCGAGTTGCATATCAGTTCGTTACAAATCTTGCGGGGCAAATAGCACTTAGGAATAATAAATAGGTGTAAACGTAGTGTTCTGTCCACTCTCAAATTGTGAATCGGTAAAGAAATCGGGAATCCAAATCAAGAAATCAAGAAATCAGCGGTATGAATGCCATTTAGGCATTCCCAAGAGTTCCCTCCTACAAAGACAGATTTGTATTCAGTTAGGAGTGATCTACGATTCGCGATATTTACCTGCAAAATAAGAGCGGACACAGAAGTAGTATTTAGATTCAACAAATTCTATACAAACAGGAAGGTAAGTTCATGAGTGACCTACAGACACTGCAGTACCTTTTCGATGTACAAGGTTACTTAGTCATTGAAGACGTTTTGGATTCTGAAGAGGTAGCTGAACTCAATCAACGAATTGACGAACAGGAACTTCCAACACCGGGAAAGGTTCAAAGATTTGGTAGTGCACCAGATGGTGCTGGTTTTTTACAGTGGGGTAAATCCTTCTGCAATTTACTTGACAATCCAAAGATAATGGATATTCTCCGTATACGTTTAGGGGACTGCTTTCGACTTGATCGGATTTACGGGATGTATATGCGTGAAGGTATGACAAGAGGGGGATTACACGCTGACTACGGTGCCACTTCCCCTACATCAAAAGCAAAACATGGAGAGTATTTCCCATTTCGAGATAATGAGATCCACAACGGATTTGTCGTGGTAACATGGAATTTGGCTGACACCGGTCCGGGACTAGGTGGATTTTGCTGTATACCCGGTAGCCATAAGAGCAATTATAGACTACCGCATGAGATTGCTGCAGCACCCGAAAACGCACCTTGTGTTATTATACCCAATGCTCCTGCCGGTTCAGCGATAATGTTTTCTGAAGCACTAACACACGGAACAGCTGCTTGGAATGGAAAGCATGAACGACGGTCTCTATTGTATAAATATTGTGTCTCACACATTGCATGGACTTCCCGACGTGTAGCACACCCGGAAGGTATAGAATTAACAGAACGTCAAAAGATTCTCTTCCGAGAACCGGCGGATCCACATCGACACTTTCCTTCCCTATTTTGAAGTTATGACGTGAACTAAATATGTTATTGAATACACAAATGGAGTCGTAATCGTGAATTTGTAAATAATAAATGTAATATAAATATATGCATAGAGTCATATCAAAATTGTCCTACACAAAACATACAAAATTGGAGGTATTTATGTACAAACGAATCATTGTTTGTGTATCACTAATAATGTTTGGAGTTGTTTTTCTGATACAAACTACGAATGCTGTACCCAAAAATGGTAGATTACGTGTTAGCGGAGATAACACATGGATCGCTTACGTTAATGGTGAAAAAGTTGCCGAACATATTCATTGGAACCAACCTACTGTCTCAGAGTTTGAATTGGATAAAGGTTTCGCTGTTATCGCAGTCTATGTCCACGATGCCGAACCAGGTAATGCTGGCAGAGGTGGGTTCCTCGCTGATATTATACTGGATGATAAACCTGAATATATCGGTACTGGTGAAGAAGGTTGGCGGTGTGAAGCAGGTAAACCCATCGCAGAACGAAATGATGGATGGGAAGAGATTGGTTTTGATGATAGTGATTGGGAAACAGATCTTGAAATAATGGATAAATTCGGTGCCGGTATTTGGGCTGGTGGTGCAGCGGCTATGCGGGGTTTCTTTAAAGAGCCGGAATGCACAGCGAATTGGGTATGGTGCGGTCCAAATGATGTAGAAGACGATATTTATTTTCGTTATACAATCGGAGAACTTCCTGTTGAACCTGGCGGAAAAATCACAACTACTTGGGGAGCATTGAAATCATCACGGTAAGATTAAAATTATAGGGGACGTACCCTATGCCGTTCCCTATAATCAACCTCCGTTGACAATAGAATCATATTCTATCTATAATTGTGATTTAACAACCTGTGCAATTTCTTGGAAAACAACTTCAATATCGGACACTTCAAGACACGAATACGCCACCCGCAATTCGGTGTCGCTCAGCGCGATAGTGCCAATACCGTGTTCATTAAGAAGGCTTTGGCGAACTTTTTCAGCATTCCCTGATTTTAGAGATAGGCATGCGAAATAACCAGCATGGCTTGGGTAAACTTCCCATAGATTCGCATACTGATCATCAGTGATTACCTCTTTCACCTTCAATGCTCGCGCTTTAAGAGTGTAATAATTCTGTTGTTTTTGCTCAATATAACTTGGTGACTGCATTGATTCAAGAATAAGCGTTTGGGAAACTTGTGGAGCACCAGATGTGTTCACACGAATTAACCCGCTTAATTTCCCTTCAATTCCATGCATCACTTGTTTTGGAAAACCGAAAGTCAAAAACCCGACGCGTAACCCCCATGCATATTCCTCTTTAGATACACCGTCGATCTTCACAGGAACAACATTTTGGTGGCAACCAACTAACATACCGAAAATGGATTCATGCATTACCTCATCGTCATACCAAAAGCCTGAGTAGGCATCGTCAACCATTACAAGGATCTGGCAACCAGTATCAGCACATCTTACAATTGCATCTAATATATATTGTGCTTCGTCATGACTAATTGCATATCCGGTCGGATTATGTGGAAAATTCAGTAGAATCAATAACTTATCGGTAGCAGTCTGAGATAGTATTTTGCTGAAGCTACTGTGGTTGAAACGTCTATTTGTGTCGAAGAACGGATAAGTACTTATTTCAGCACCTGCATTCGTCTGAAAAATGAGTCGGTAATTCCCCCAAATTTTGTCTGGTAAAATTAGCATATCACCTGGGTTGACGAATAGATCAGCAAGTAGACTAAAACCGTGTGTCAATCCACAAGTCACAATAGGTAGGCTAATTGGTGCATCCGTGAGTAATGGGTTGTCTGTTCTAATGTGGGTTTGCCATAGTTTTCGTAATTCCGTATTTCCAAGTACAGGTGGGTAACCGAAAATACTATCAGGAGTAAGAGCAGGCATAATCTGACGTGAAACGTCTAAATGCATAATCTGATTTTTATCATAGGCAATTGCACGGGTTGCGTTATACCGATAGGCATTTTCAGTTGCTTCTTCACTCTGGCTTAATATCCCTTTTGGGAAGTAGATACGTTTTCCTAAATCCGAAAGTAATGGAAATACAGATGGCATAGAGTCACGAATTTGTTCATTTAACTTAGTTGCTAATGGATTTATGTCTTGCATAGTTTTCTTGTTGTGAATAATTGTACGAAATGTTATAATTCAACTAAAGATAATGTCAACTTGTCATATAGTAATTGTGTGTTGAGATCAACTTAATGTCAACCAATTTTATAAATGGCGGTTGATAAGTACATAATAATGCGAACTATTTAATTTAAAATATAACATTAAGATCATGAAAATTATACTTAAAACACTATTCGTAGGTCTATTTATTGTCATAATCATCGGTTTTTTCTTCTGCGTGTATATTCTGAATGCACCTTCAATTGCACAATCGCAACCAACGAAGTTACAGGTTCATAAGCGAACAGCAGTGCGCGGGAGACCCACTGTCAACTCAAAACCAATTGTCTACACCAAAAACCAATATCTTTTTAGCATTGATCAAAAATATATCAGTAATTTAAACATCGGTGTAAATTCCAGGGAAATGTTGTTTAGTGTTGCTTTGGCACAACGAGCAAAGTTAATAGCATCAGCATTAGATAAGGAATTAAAAACAGTGTTTAACTGGAAAGAGATGTTTGATGATTCTTTAGGTGGAATACGGATTACATCAAGTTCACCAAAAGTCAAGGTCTTGATTAGTGGACAGGACTGGCTTCTCACGGATAGCACTGGGGCAGGTTATACCGTTTCCAGAAATAAAAACGTACTGGATATCTATCTGCCTAATTTTGAGGATGCATTTACCGCAAAGAAGATTAATCTCTCTGATGATCTGGAATTATCTGTGGTAAAAACTGATAAACACTGGTTGATGAAAGATAATAAGTATCTGCAGAGTTATGAAATCAGAAATGGTAACAACAAATTAAATGTATATCAACAATCTAAGTACCCTATCCAGACTTTACTGTTTCAGGTAGATACAGCATCCGCAGCGACTTTAAGTGAAGGAAAGTTTTCTGCGGAATTGCGCGATGGATTTAAGAGTAAAAAAATACCATTGTCGTTAAATGCTAAATTGATTGCTGACGAGGACAGCATGAGTTGGCAAGTAATCGACGGCACACAAAAATATGAAATAAAACATACAGACAGTTGGTTAAGTGTTTATCTTGATCTTGATAGTAAATGGCTCTACATCGGAATTAGTAACGCTCTTAAGGGATGGATACCCAGTAAAAGCGGTACCATTTTTCTCCCACCCAAGCCGTCACTCAGTTCACGTCAGCAAATGAAAGAAAAGTTGATTGCTTTCATGGATAGTTTTAAAAGGAAAGATCGCGACACCAAAGAATCTGATGAACCTAAAAATGTTGAACTTACTAAGTAATATTCAGGATATATCTTACTTGACACCTGATGGGTTGTTCCTGTAAAACATGAAAATCCTTTTTCTTTCTCCCACCGTGCCGTATCCCCTCACTGACGGTGGACGTATCCGTGTTTTTAACCTACTTAAACAGATTGCTCAAAAGAACGACGTAACACTTCTTGCTTTAGAAACCCAACCAACAGATACTAAAAGTATTACCCAAATAGAACAATTGGACATTACTGTTCACCTTATACCGAATGCCTCAACCCTACCGCGGATATCCCCCAAGATACTCCTATCAGCGTGTTTCAAGAGACAACCTATCACTGTAGCACGTTACAATGTTGCTGTTTATCGTCAGAAAATAAGGGAATTGTTAGCAATAGAAAACTTTGATCTCGTTCACTATGAGATGTTTCACACCGCACAATTTTACACTGAAACAAACCTCCCCAGTGTACTTTCACAACAAAACGTAGACTCCGCTATTTGGCATAGACTAACAGGTGAAACTACAAATCTGTTCTATAAATGCGCGTACTGGACCCAGCAACTCGCATTTCAACGGTATGAACGGGTGTTAAGTCCGCATTTTGATGCAGTGACGTGTACGTCCGATATTGACGCAGCGGTTTTTCAACAATATTGTGCTGAAGATTCTGTTGAGGTAATACCGAACGGAGTAGATGTTTCGCATTATCGTCCCGATTTCAAATCCGAATCACCTGCACATCTAATCTATATCGGTAGTATGGATTGGTACCCAAACGAGGATGCGGTATCATTCTTTGCCGAAGAGGTGTTACCACAGGTGCAAACTAACGTTCCTGATGTCAAATTCTCAATTGTTGGTGGCAATCCTTCAGCTCGTGTGCAAAAGTTAGCAGATAGTGAAGGGGTCGTTGTTACAGGACGGGTGCCTGAGATTAAACCCTACTTTGCAGAAGCAACAGTATTTGTTGTGCCGTTACGTATAGGAAGTGGTACGCGCTTGAAGATTTTGGAAGCATTGGCAATGGGAAAAGCGGTTGTTTCAACCGCAGTGGGTGCAGAAGGTTTAGCACTTCAGGATGGAGAAGAAATCATTATTGCTGACGAACCGGAAGATTTTGCTAATGCAGTTACCCGACTACTCACAGACACGGTACTACGACAGCAAATCGGGGAAAAAGGTCGGGCGCGTGTAGAACAGGATTATGATTGGCGGAACATTGGGAAAAAGTTGCTTACCGTATATGAATCGGTGATAAACACATGAGGAAATACCAATATCGTAAAATTAAAAGTGTTAGGTCACAAAAAGAAAATACGTTGTTGTAAAAACGATTTATTACAACAACGTAATATCTTAATTTGAAAATATTGGTTATTAGATATACAAATTCACTTTAATCAATTTCATAGGTCACAGTGACATTCACTGTTATAGTAAGTTCACCTGGCGAAATAGGTGTGGAAGTGCGCGCACCATCATCAGCGAAGGCTGCTTCAGCCGCATATTGGATCGGCGGACTTTCAAAATATGTGTTTTCAGTGATAGTTACAGGTTTTCCAAGTACTACACCACTTGCGTCAGCTAAGGTTTGTGCTTTAGCTTCAGCATTTTTTACCGCTAAACTACGCGCTTGAGTCTGCAAGGGTGTTGTATCATCAATCATGAATTGAATGGAGTTGACAACGATGCTATCCCCTCCCGCCTCAGCTGCATCATCAATGACATCGCTCAGGGTTTCCAATTCCCGCACCTTAGCTCTAACGGTGTTGTTCACTCTGTAACCACGCAATTTACGTTCACCTTCTGAATAATCATACTGCGGATAGATACTGAAATTCTGAGTATTAATGTCATTTTCAGCGATGTTGTTTGCTATCAGGGAATCAATCAACGCTGTCATTGCCCTTGCTGCCTCTTCGCGTGCTTCAGCGACTGTTAGTTTCTCAACAGAAACACCTAAATTGAGCGTTGCAATATCTGGTTCACCAGCAACAGATCCGCTTCCTGTTACATGGATAGTTCTTCCCGATGGCGATGCGGACAATAACTGTGAAGCGACATTTGTATCACAAGCAGTAAGTGTTGCTAATAATAATAAAGTGAGTGCTATTAAACAATAATTAATAATTGGTAAAGAAGTAAATCTGAAGGAATAATTTTTGGTTGTAGTCATGCAGTCTCCAAGATGTTGTACCGTGAAAAGTAAGACTGTGCGTACTTTGTCGACGGCTCAAGTGGATGTTATTCAAATATATCTATAAAACCTTTATTAATATAATTTTGCGGAACAGATAAACTTAGACCAGTTCTGGTTGAAAAGTTCATGATTTCGTTTCTTTTGATCGCACCGATTAACACTTTCTCATAGAAAGATAAATCGGACAAATCTGCACCAACTTTGTGATGTTTCTCGTAAAACGATATGTCACTATATGACCACACAGCATCCCAACGTTCAACAGCACCATGTCTTGCTTTTGTAATGTTATGCCTGATATTTGCAAAGACACCACCAGATACCTGTTCATATCTTATCGTCCCCAAGGTGACTTGTGACGGATATGCGTGTGAATATATTACGGTATCAGGAGTTTTCCAAGCCATGCCCTGTTTAAGTTTTTCTGTTGGCTTTCCGAGTTGAGCTACACTCATATCGGTAATTTTTTGTACGTTTTTTACCGGTTTCTCTGTAATATATCCTGCTGCACGTAATTTGTTATTCTTAAAAGTGTAGATAAGGTATGCGGGGACACCTGCGATTTCACTATTGTATATAAGTACGTCTTCTCTTTTAAGATAAAGTCGGCTATCTTGTTCCGCCAAAAGTACACGTTGCTGACTGAATCCCCACTGGGTCTCTCGAAAATCGTATTCGTCTTTGGTGTCACCGGAAAGTGTGTTTGTGATGGTAGCACATCCTGTGAGAAGAATGAGAAAGGGGAGTGCAAAACAGACTATAGTTTTCATTGTAACGCTCCTTACTCACACGGAGAAAAAGGAAATTATGTTATATCTTATACGTATTAGGTGATTAAGTCAAGTGTTTTCTCACAACAATAATTTAATGATATTCATTTGTTATCTGTTCACAACAAATTGCCTGTTACCTCTCATATTTACTCTAAAGGATTACCTTCTACCGTCTGTGAAGGGTCTGTGTTCTCTGTTTCTAGTGGGGTTACATTTTCAGTAAGTTTGTCGGATTTTTTTATTAGGTTATCAACATTTGATTTGAACATCATAAAAATCGGTTCTTTATCAACACTTTTGACGTAATGTTTGCCGCCTTCCTCTTTTCCAACATGCAGAGTCATCGTTGTACCATCGTTTAAGATGGCAGAAATTGTTGACGTAGGGACATCTAATCCGTATTCCGAAAGTTCTTTTTCTTCTGCAAAATCATCGGTTTTCAATTGACTGAAGGAGGTAAGTAGGTTATCAACTTCTGTCTGGTTCACAGCAGCTGTCACAGGCTGGAGCATTTGCCACTTATTGTCCGCGTCTAATCGCAATTCCACCGTTTCGTCTGGAGAAGTGATATATATTTGTGTAACGATACCTTTGTTGAAATCGAATATTGTACGATCTTTCCAAGTTCGTGTTCCTTTATCAAAAACCCCTTGAAGATAACCTTGTGCTGTATAAACATCATTGGAATCGGCTACCCGCACGTAACTGCTTAAGAATCCTGGTGTATTTTTCCCAACAAATAGGTGTACTAACATTTTATCATTAGCCCCCATCAATTTCGTTTCAATACCACTATTATCAACTTGGAATTCAGTCTGATTTTTTGGATTGTCAGAAACGAGGTTAGCATTGTCAAATTCAGCGACTTTTGTTAACAACTCGTCCACACCCTCTTTATCTGCAGGATAATTATCCATAGACTCGACAACCCACATATCCTTCTGTTTTGAGAGGGTTGATGTTAGACCTTTAGCCAGGATCTCTATTTTCGTGACCTGTTCTTTATCAAAGCTTGGAAATAGGGCAGTTGCTGCTTCAATCTTCTTTTGGTAATCACTCTTCCTGAAAGGGTTCTCAAGAATCAGTACTACGAGTAGCAAAAATACAAAGATGCCACCTAATATAAAAAGTTTTTTCTTTTTCATCAATTCATCCAAAAAAATATAATTAATCGATTGATGTTGGAACGACAGGGGAAAGATCCGCACCATGGGTTTCAACCAATCGTCTTACTCTCCCTTTAATGAGATAACGAATTAGTCCAAATAGGACTACCAACAACGAGATACCTAATATACATAAGTATTTGATGGTGTTCTTTATAAGCTCTGAAGTTTCTACTAATGGACGATCCGTAATCGTATGCGAACGTATTCCAATGAGGGTTTCACCAAGCGTCAACCAATCAACACAATTTAAGAAGAAATCTGCACTGTTTCTGTTCAACCGAGTGAGAAATTGTGCGGTTCCGACAACAACAATCTGGGTATCTACACTTTCAGTAATAGTTGTTGTATCATCTGTATTTTGTGTTGAATCGTCTGTTTCCTCACTGCTTCCGTCATCAGCAGTGGGTGCAGGTTCTACCGTAGGAATATCCTTATCAGTATAGAAACTCTTGAATTTTCCTTCCAATGCAGCCGCCACAGAATAAACTTGTAAATCGGTTTGAGGAATTGGGTTGCCTGGCATTAGATTGTAAACCCCTTGGAAACTCTGTCCAAATTCGCTTGTTGTTGCCAACGAGGTGGATACAACACCTTCTTTCGTCAACATCTCTAAGGAACTTGTCCAAGGCAAGGTCAATTCTTCCAACTGATTTGTAACGGAGTGTTCTTTTGAAAAATTGGGTCTTATAATTTTTACAAAATAAATATAAGGTTGAATAAATGTCATTCTGCCTTGTTGCAACTGAACGTTATCATGAAATCTGCGATCCCCAACCAGATTATTTCCGAGTTTAACTCCATAATGTTCAAGCAGGTCGTTCAATCCTGTAGCGAGTGGTGTACCCTGTAGTGTTCCGGTTTGCATCGTAATCGGATCGATCAAGAATATTGCTCTGCCACCACGCATGATAAACTGGTCAATCTGGTATTTTTCTCTCTCAGTCAATTCCTGTTTCGGTCCCGCTACAACTAATGTTGTCACTGACGAGTCAACCGGTTCTCCACCTTGAAGATCAACAGTAGTAAGGTTATATTGTCCATCCGCGTTTTTATCTAAGAGTTGTCGCAGTTGTTGATTGCCTTGTTCCTGAGCGTTTATATCGTATTCCTCATGTCCAGTCAAAAATCCAACTGTTTTCGCTTGTTTGGTTGTTACTTTAACAATTGTTGAGGTGAGTTCATATTCCAAGTTAGCCGTCGATTGAACAATTGGGAGCACTTCCTCTTTGCCACTGTAGCCGACAGATATCGCCATAAATACATTGGCAATTTCAAGTTTGTCTTTCCCAGGAACATTGATTTGAACTTCCTGAATACCTTTAAAACGGAGTTCCTGCTTCTCTCCATCGTCTAAATCAACTGGGTCAACATAATCTATCTGTAGTCTTTTTGAAAATGCTTTATATTCATCAAGAACATCTCTAATATCACGATGGATCTGAGCAACTCTTGCTGGTTCTGAAGAAAAGTATGTAGTAATAGTAACAATATCGTCTAAGTTCCTAATCACGTTTTTAGTTGCTTTTGATACCGTGTAGCGTTTATCCTCAGTGAGGTCCACGCGTAAAAAACGACGAGTAGAAAGGAAATTAACCAGTACGAGTATGCCGAATATGAGAGCAATAAATGCAGCGGTGTTAGCACCGAATCCGATTCGTTTATCAGCCAAAACAGTATTCCTCCTTAATCTAACGCCACTTTCGACTTTCAACCATCAGAGTGCTCAAATATAGAAAGAACCCAATAATTGTTAAATAGTAGATAATATCACGGGAATCAATAACACCGCGTAGGATGCTGCTGTAATGAACACCAAGACCGAGATAACTAAAAATTGGGAAAAGCCAATCTGCAGTATTAAAAAGCACATAATCTGTGCCGATAATCAGTAATGCAAAACAGACAGAGATTCCTAAGATAAACGCAATAATCTGATTCTCGGTCAATGTTGAAGCGAATAACCCAATTGCCAAATACGCACCACCCATCAATAGCAACCCAAGGTAACCACATACGATTGTTCCACCATCTGGGTCACCAAGTAAAGCAACAGAAATGGGGATACAAAGTGAAAATAGAGTCGTAACTGCGAGCAGTCCGAAACTCGCAAGAAATTTCCCGATTACCACCTCATAATCTCGAATAGGCAATGTCATCAGGATTTCAGCTGTTCCCATCTTTTTTTCTTCTGCCCACAGTTTCATAGTAACAGCAGGGATGAAAAACAGAAAAATCCACGGCATATACCCAAAGAAACTTCGCATTTCAGCTTGGTTTGTAAAGAAAAAGGTTTGAAAAAATAACCAGGAAGAAATTCCGAGGAAAAATGTTATAAATATATAAGCAATGGGTGAATTGAAATAACTTCTAAATTCCTTTTTAAATATCGAGTTGATGTTCTGCATAGTATTTAATTTTGTTCAATCGGCACATGGTATGTAATTACCGAAAACACTGACCTTGGTTTATTCCTCTTCTGTAGAATCATTATCCTCATGCAATTCTCGCTTTGGAGAAGTACCACTGCTGTGTCCAGTTGTAAAATGGAGAAATATATTTTCCAAATCTATGAATTCTTGACGGAGTTCCACCAGATCCCATCGATTATTAACAGCAGCTTTGAAGATAGCATCCGATGCATCATATCCTTCTTGTACAGATGTGATTTCATATCTTACGATACCATTGTCTATTTTGACAGGTGTAACACCAGTGATACCGTCTATTTCTCGTAGAATTTTGGGGATCTCATCTTGTTCTGTACTTCTGATAGTAACTTGGAATATTTCATCACTTCGAACTTGATTAATCAGATCCTCCAATGTTCCGTTGGCAACAATCTGACCCCGATTGATCATAAGGATGCGACTACAAGTTGCTGACACCTCAGGCAAGATGTGTGTGCTGAAGAGAACAAGTTTTTCTTGTCCAATGTCCTTAATCAGATTCCGAATCTCAATGGTTTGGGTTGGGTCAAGTCCAGAGGTAGGTTCATCTAAAATCAGAATGGGTGGGTCGTGGATAAGGCTTTGTGCTAAACCGACGCGTTGGCGGAAGCCTTTAGAAAGTTCTCCGATGTCTTTTTGTATCACACCTTCAAGTCCGCAAATATCAACAACAGTCCTTAACCGTTCTTTACGTTGGCTTTTGGGTATTTCTCGGATTTCGGACATAAACTTAAGGTATTCAACCACCCCCATGTCGGCGTACAGTGGGGCACTCTCAGGTAGATATCCAACGTTTTTCCTGACATCAATAGGATGTTCAAGAACATCAAATCCTGCTACTGTAGCAGTTCCTGCATCTGCGGTTAAATAACAGGTCAAGATGCGCATTGTGGTGGTCTTACCCGCACCGTTTGGTCCAATGAATCCTACAACTTCACCCGCATGAGCATCAAATGAAACCTGATTAACGGCAAGTGTTGGACCGTAAGACTTGGTAAGTTCTCTGACTTCAATCATTACGACTTATTTTTTCTTCTTAAAATATATTATAGAGATGCGGTTGGCGAAAAGGATTTCTAACCAACATCCATTAGGAATAAAATTCGTTTTAATAATAACATGGAAATTTGGGATTGTCAAGAAAAAATGGATAGGAATTTATTATGTAAGAAAAATTTGGAAGTAACGATTTGTATGAGTCATCAAGTCAACACCCGTAAAACTATTCCTCATCTTTGAAATCTTGGCTTTGTAATCCGTAACTTTGCATTCGGTGTTGTAATTGACGACGAGAAATACCCAACAGTTCCGCAGCTTTTGTTTGTGTTCCACCTGTTTTTGTCAGAGCCGCACTTACATATTCCTTAATAATGTCTTCTAAGGAAACACCACCCTCAGGGATGTCAATCTCAAAATCTGTTGCTGGTAGGGATGTGTCTATTATTTCCGGTGGAAGTTGGTCTAAGTCAATTGAAGTGTTTTCTGACAAAACATATATACGATGGAGATAATTTTCTAACTGACGCACGTTCCCGGGCCAATTAAATCGACAGAGCGCGGACATAGCACGAGGAGTGACCTGTTTCGGTTCAGCATCAACATATTCGCTGCTAAACTTCTCAATTAGGAAATTTACGAGCAGTGGAATATCCTCTACGCGATCGCGGAGTGGCGGAATATGTAATGGAATAACGTTCAATCGGAAGTATAGGTCGGACCGAAAAGCACCATCTTTAACTGCCTCTACCAGATTCTTGTTTGTTGCTGCAATCACACACACATCTACTTTAAGATTCTCGGAACCACCAATCCTACGTATTTCATGTTTTTCCAACACGTGGAGTAACGTGCTTTGCATTTGGACAGAGATATCACCAATTTCATCAAGGAAAAGAGTGCCAGTATCCGCAATTTCAAAGATACCTTTTTTCTGTTGAATTGCATCTGTGAATGCTCCTTTTTCATGTCCGAAGAGTTCACTCTCAATTAAGGTCTCAGCGATAGCACCACAATTGATTGATACGAATGGACGATCTTTGCGGGCTCCATATTCGTGGAGTGCTCGTGCAACCAGACTCTTCCCGCTACCCGTTTCACCTGTAATAAGAACTTGTCTAACACCACGATGAATGACTCTCGTCATATTCTTGAAGAGTTGTCGCATTTTATCGCTTTCACCGACGATATAATCAATCTGCACCTCCTCTGGGGAAGTGGTATCTGAATCTGGTTCACCATTACTAAAAACACCGCGAGTATGCAATGCGCGATTCACCTCCCGTTTAAGTACATCTATCTTAATCGGTTTTTCAAGATAGTAGAATGCACCCTCATTCGCAACAAGATCCACAGCATCATTCAATTCAGCGAACGCAGTAATAATCAACACCGGTAGACTTGGATCAACTTTCTTTATTTCACGTAGTAGATCGCGTCCGTCAAACCGTGAAGACATCCACATATCGCTAATCACGACATCAAACATCTGTTCCTTTATCTTTCCAAGTGCTGCAGGACTATCTTCGACCGTATCAACATCATAACCCTCTCGTTGTAAAATACGTTGAAGAATGGTGAGTTGTGCTTGGTCATCGTCTACAATTAATATGGATGGCATTCTTATATCTCCATTTGTTATTTCTTCTCTGTGTTTTTGACAGGTAGAGTGATCTTAAACGCTGTCCCCATGCCGACTTTACTCCTAACCTCAACCTTACCTTGATGTGCAGTTATCGTCTGATGTGACATTGCAAGTCCAAGACCCACTCCTCCATCAGACTCTTTTGTTGTGAAATAGGCATCGTAAATCAGGTCTTGATTCTCTTCTGGAATGCCGATACCTGTATCCCGAATCTCTACCACAACATAAGGAATGGAACTAAGCTCCTCAATGTTCGTAGTAATGTAGACACTACCACCTTTTGACATTGCTTGTATACTATTTTGCACAATATTAAAAATAGTTTGACGCATCAGCATCTCATCTAACTGCATTTCAGGAAGTTCTGTGTTATAGGATTTGATTATTTGTACGTTAGCCTCTTCGGCAATAAGCACGAATTCCGATAAGACAGAATCCAGTAATTCATTTAGTTGGACCGGTGTTAGGTTAAGTTTTCGCGGACGGTTGATTGTTAAGAATTGTTCTGATGTTTGTTTTAGGTCCTCTATTTTTTCATCAACTATATCTAATAATTCTATTGCTTCACTAATATCTTCAGGACTTACATCAGGTTGAGAAAAGATAGATTTTAAGTGTTGTGCTGTCATTCCTATGGAATTCAGTGGATTGCGAATTTCGTGGGCGACACCAGCAGCAAATTGACCGAGTGCTGTAATCTTTCTTGAATGTGATGTTTTCAACTGCAGAAACATCCGTACCAAATTACGGGTTGCCTTGTTAATCTCATTTGAGGCATAAGTCTGTTGTAAGTAGTTTGAGAAATTCCCGGTTTCAGCATTCTGAATAATCTGCGTCATTCGGGCAAGCGGCTTCATAATCATATTGTTTGTCATCAGATCAATCAGAACTACCAGCAACACACCGACAATTACTATGAAAATAGCATGCATCAACAACGATGAATGGATAGATTGTGCAATATACGGCACATCAAAAAGCACTCTGATAAAACCAGTATCGGCACTTGCAATATGTATCCAAAATGCGTTTTCATCCTGCCATAAATTATATATGTGTCCACTTTCCAAATCTGTAATTTGCCAACGGTTATTATCTTCATCGATTTTCACCGTTGCATCAGGGGATAGATAGATCTGGTTTGCAATGAATACACGCCACAAATCATACGGAAATGTCCCTTGGTTAAGTGAAGTCTGGTAAATGTAATCAGATGGTATATCCTCCACCTTCAATGTAGTTTGAGATTCCAGAAGTGTCGATTCTAACCGTTTAGGCTGAACAGTATATTTTATGGTTATAGATGTTGCACTCAGTCCGGCAATCGTATCTATTATTGCCCCCTTTGTTTTAATCTCATGAATTTCTTTTTCATCCAAATTGAAATTAACTATATTTTCCTGGGCGTGCAAACTGGAACGAACGCGAGTGTCTCCTAAGGTGACTTCCACGTTCATCACATCCTTCATATCCTGGTGTTCTTGCTTTAGTTTAGCAATAATCTGATCAATACTTTGCGGATTGAATGCTTGTGATGTAGTAAGTTCTCCAACTATCGCATTCATGATGGTGGTTTCAGTAATAATCTTTAAGGTAGTGCCTTGTTCAGCACCTAACGCATGAAGTGCACTCATCTCCTTCCGCATACGAATACCATCAAAAAAGTAAAAACCGACAAGAACTGCAATCACCGTTAAATTGATAATTAGAGAATATTTCCATTGCAAACGCATAGTTATTCTCCTAATGTATCTCAGCTTAACCTTTGTACTGCATCCCGCCAGTGTGAAAGTTTCGCTTGACGTAAAAAGGCATTCATCTGTGGCACAAAAACACTATCAACTTGTCGGTGTGTTTCAAGTTCCTCTACCTCATTCCACACACCAACAGTAATTCCAGCAAGATAAGCAGCACCGAGACCTGTCGTCTCAATCTGTGTAGGTCGTTCCACACATATCCCCAATATATCTGCTTGAAACTGCATTAAGAAATTATTGGCAACTGCCCCACCATCCACGCGCAACTCTACAAGTGGAGTATCTACATCTAACATCATAGCAGAAACCACATCCGCAGATTGATAGGCAATTGATTCCAATGTAGCACGTACAATATGGTCTCTATTAGATCCTCGCGTTAATCCAAATATTGCACCTCTCGCCTCAGCATCCCAGTAGGGTGCACCCAGTCCGGTAAATGCAGGTACAACGATGACTCCTTTTGAATCGTTCACACGATTAGCAATTACCTCAGTTTCTTCAGCAGATTCTATTATTTGTAGACTATCTCTAAGCCATTGTACAGCTGCCCCTGCAATAAACACACTTCCTTCCAACGCATATATCGGTTCTTCATTTAGACTACAAGCCAGTGTCGTCAATAATCCCGATTTTGATTCCACTCGATCCGGACCCGTATTTAGCATCAGAAAACATCCTGTGCCATAGGTATTCTTAGCCATCCCAGGTTTCCAGCAGAGTTGACCGAACAGTGCCGATTGTTGGTCACCAGCAATACCTGCAATCGGGATTCCATCCAATAGAGGGATATTTGCAGTCCCAAAAAGACTCGCGGATGGACAGACTTCAGGTAAAATAGTCTTAGGAACATTAAAGATGTCTAAAAGTTCATCATCCCACGAAAGAGTATCAATGTTAAACAACAACGTTCGTGATGCGTTTGTATAATCCGTTTTATGAACAGTTCCATTCGTCAACTTCCACAGGAGCCAACTATCAATAGTACCAAAAGCGAGTTCACCGTGTTCCGCTTTTTCACGTGCTCCGTTAACATTGTCAAGAATCCACGCCACCTTTGTTCCTGAGAAATATGGGTCAATGACAAGCCCCGTTTTCGCTTTTACTTGTGCAGACATACCCACTTGTGCATTTAGTTTAGCACAGACATCAGCAGTCCGACGGCATTGCCACACAATCGCTGGATAAATCGGTTTTCCTGTTTTTCGATCCCACACCACAGTGGTTTCGCGTTGATTCGTAATACCAATTGCAGCGATTTTACTATTCTTATCCAGATTGTGTATCACATCAGATATCACATGGTATGTTGCATTCCAAATCTCTTCGGGATTATGTTCCACCCATCCAGGCTTAGGATAATGTTGTGTAAATTCTTGATACGCTTGGGATACTATATTACCTTGCTTATCCACAAGAAGTATCATGGACCCGGTTGTTCCTTGGTCAATTGAGAGGATGTGAGTAGAACTTTGCATTTACGTTTTAGAATGTATCAATTTACATCAATTTTAACTGAGTATATAGATGCAAGTCAAGTGAAATCTAAAATGTCACTCATTAGTAAAATATAAAATTCAACTTATAGTGGATTTTACAATTATCTTGACAGTTTCTTTGTAGGAGGGAACTCCGATTCCCGACCATACATATCCATAGTCGCGATTCGGAGATCGCTCCTACAGAAGATGTGTAAACATATTTTTATATTTCACTATATAATTATGTAAAATTGTTCACTGTGGAAATAATGAGACAATAATTATATCTTTTTAAGTTGACACTCCCAGATTGACATGGTATTATAAATCCATTACAAAATTACACTGATTTTTGAAACATTTGTCAATTGTGTTATGACAACTAAATAGAAATCAAATTACTTTTTAGGATTACTACGGTTATCCGCTAATATATCTTTGGATTTGTCAAACACGAAATCAATATTCAATTAATCAGAGAGGAGTTAAGTAGTGAAAAAGATTTTACTTTGTGCACTTGTGGTTTTCTGCATGGCTATACTCCACGCTAACGCACAAATTGAATGGGACGTTGAAAAATTTATACCGTTGTCTGAAGTAAAAGACGGCATGACAGGCAAAGGATACACGGTATTTTCTGGAACAAACGCAGAGGAATTTGAGTATGAAGTTGTGAGCATTGAGTATAACTCATATCCTGGCTGGCATGTAGTATGGGCAGAAGGCACCAGCGAAAACTTTAAACGTACAGGGATAGCTGGCGGTATGAGCGGTAGTCCTGTCTACATTGATGGAAGACTGATGGGTGCAATTTCGCTTGGTCACTTCAATCAGCGCGAACGTTCAAATCTCTTTGGAATAACACCAATTGAATTAATGATAAATGTTGCAAAACGCGGCATGAAACCCAACGAAACTTATGCACGTGGTCAATACTTAGACTTTGGAACGGAATATGCATCAGAAGGATTGAATATGGTACAATCCCTTATTCCCGAGGGTGACAGTGTTTTATACCGAAACCCTTATGAGAATAGGAACAGATCATCAGATAATTTTTTCAATACACAAGAATTTTCAACCCAATTAGCAATCCCTGTGGCACTTCCAAGACTTGATCCAGCATCCATGCAGCTTCTTAAGCCGTTTTTGAAAAGAGGCAATATGATGCCTGTGCAGGCAGCTGGTGGAGGTGCACCTGTAAAGGAATCTCCCGTAGAACCGGGACAGATTATAGGAAATGAAGTTATGCGCGGAGACGTTACGGCATTTGGTTTTGGGACAATTACTTACATTGATGAACAGAAAAAAGAATTACTCGCGTATGGACACTCAGCTTTTGGTGAAGGGAATGTGAATCTCCCTTTGTCCGGTGGATATGTTCACTTTATTCTTCCCAGTCGTACACGGTCATCCAAAGTTGCATCTCCAACGCAACCTATTGGTACTTTAGTACAAGATCGAGTGCCAGCTATTGCAGGAATAATTAAGGAAGTACCAAAAGGACATCACTATATTCCAGTGACAGCAAAAGTACAAACATCTGATATGAAGGTGCATGATTTTTACTATGAAGCTGCTCGTGATAAGACCTTCACAGCAACTTATGCTGCATCAGGTATTTCAGGTTTAGTTAATGCAAAAGAATTTTCTTTTAATGATAATACAGTCAATGTAATGACAAAAATCACACTTGAAGCACATCCAGAATTAGACAATCGTAAAATTATCACAAATAACATATTCTCTTCAAGTGGATCCCCAGGACTGAATGTTTCTCGGACGATTCTTTTCCCAATGTTGGATCTTTTAGTGAATCCTTATGCAAAAGTCAGAATCGAATCTATAGACTTAGATATTAAAATTGAGGATAAGCGCAAAACTGCACAAATTCTCACGGCGCGTTTGGATAAACTTTCCTATCGTCCTGGTGAGGAAATAAAAATGATCCTTACTGTGCGACCTTACCTTGAGCAAGAAGAAATTTTGACAGGCACAATAACCATTCCAAAGGATACACCTGATGGAATTGTTTTGCTACGTGCAATGAGTGCAAGTTCATATCAAGGTTGGAAACGTTCTCGTGCACCAGGTAGTTTCCGTCCGAATAATATCAATCAGTTGGTAAAATTATTGCAAGATGGTGAACCTAACACAAATCTCATTCTGGAACTTTCTGGACCACAACCCGGATTGACCGTCAAGGGTGAGGAATTCCCTAATCTGCCTATTTCTGTGATGTCTGTAATGAATACTGCTTTGCGAAGCGGTGAAAGTGGGTATACATTCGGCACTGCCATTCATGCAGATCAGGTTGAAACAGACTACATTATATCCGGCAGTAGGACTATGCAGGTAGCCGTTAACAGAAATGCACAATAACCAAATTTAGTATTTTATGTATTGTTTTAGCGCAAGTACAACAGGAGGATATGTTTTATGCGCAGTTTTTTTCGCTTTTGGAGCCTAATGGCAATTGTCTTAATTCACGCAAGTCTTGCTTCCGCTGTGACAACTTCATTGTGGGAACAACAGCAGAGAACAGATTTTGAAGCAGGTAAAATCAAGAATATCTCAGTCTCAAGTAAAGGCGAAGCAAGTCTATCCATGAAAATAGACGGTTTCTCAAAGGTTGATGAGGCTCGAGTCTGGGCACTTGCTGAAGATTCTGAGGGAAACATCTATGCCGGAACAGGCAACGAAGGCAAAATTTATAAGATTAGTGCTGATGGTAAAAACATGGATCTCTATTATGATTCACCAGAGGTAGAGATCTATAGTCTTGCTATAGATGGAGATGACAACCTCTATGCAGGTACAGGTCCAGACGGGTTAATCTACAAAATCACCGATGCATCTACTCCACCAACGACGATATTGAGCAAAGGTGACAAATACGTTTGGGAAATGCATATTGACGATGCTGGAAACCTTATTGCGGTAACTGGACTTGAAGGTAAAATTTACAAAATTACTCCTGATGGTGAAACCAGTGTACTATTTGATGCAGAAGAAAAAAATCTCGTGTCATTAGTAGCAACCGATGATGGTGGATTTTATGCTGGTAGTAGCGGCAATGGGATTATCTATAAAATTAGCGAAGATGGCACGGCAAATGTAGTCTACCAAGCCAAAGAGAAAGATGTTCGCAATCTTGTTATGGATAGTAATGGTAACATCTACGCTTCATTGATTACGTCAGTCCCAATGGATAGAAGTAGTAGAAGTGCAAGTGCACGTCCCAGCAGAGGTCCCTCTGTTCCTGCACCACAGGCACCCAGTAGTGGTCCTCCCAAAGAAAACAAATCGTTTATCTATAAACTACACCCCGATGGAACAATCGCTCTTGTGTGGAGTTCAACGGAACCGATTATCTATTCCATTGTTTTAGAAGATGATAAGACACTATTAGTCGGTACTGGAAACGATGGTAAACTGTATCGTGTGTCCACAAAAAATGGTGATTTTGAAGCGATTGGAAAATGCTCATCTAAGGACATCGTAGGGATACTTAAAACGAAAAATTCTGATGAGATGAAAACCATTCTCGCTGCAGGAAATCCCGGTAAACTTTTCGCACTTACATCAACGCATGTTGAGGAAGGCACCATTGAATCCTCTGTCCACAACGCACAAAGTTTATCGCGTTGGGGGAAACTCTCCTGGGAAGCAGAGATAAAAGAAAGTACTGCTATCACCTTTGCAACCCGTTCAGGTAATACTCGCAAACCAGATGATACATGGAACAAATGGTCAGAGGAACTTACAACTGCCGAAGGATCCCAAATTCCGAATGCAGATGCACAATACATCCAATGGCGTGCCAAATTCACCACCACTGACCCAACTATGAGTCCCATACTGAACAAGGTTGTCCTTGCTTCTGCACAGACAAATGTTGGACCACGGTTTACCAGTATCAGTGTCGGTGCATCAGGTAGAAGTAGTTCACAACGTTCCTCAGCAGGACCACCATCACCAAGCAGCTCAAGTAGAAGTTCTTCCGCAGCTGCATCTCCAAAAAGATGGAAAGTTGAGTGGAAAGTTGAAGATGTTAATAAGGATACATTACAGTATACCGTTTACTATAGTTCTGTCGGTGAAGAAAATTGGCAACTTCTTAAAAAGGAACTGATGACTCCCAGTTATGATTGGGATATCACCTCAATCGCAGATGGCAAATATGAACTCAAAGTAGTTGCCACTGATAAGTTAAGCAATCCAGTCGGATGGGCAAAATCATCAGAAAAGGTTAGTGCCCCGTTCACTATTGATAATACCGATCCTAATGTCGGTGATATCAACGTAGAAGAAAACGGGAACGGCACTTATAAAATTACTTGTAATGTCTCAGATTTGATGAACACCGTCCAGAAAGCTGTTTACAAGATTGATAACGATGAACAGTGGAAGGTCATCTTCCCAGAGGATGGAATCTTTGATTCCAAAGAGGAACAACTGTTATTAGAAACTGGCAAACTGTCCGAAGGTACACATAGCATCACTATTCGGGTGACTGACAAAGCACAAAATGTTGCTACGGGTCGGGAAAGTTTCTAAAACTGTGATCGTAACAGATTATCTATAGGGCGGGTTAACCCCGTCCTATTTTTGTTACAGCATCTATAGCACGGTAGGTAATATCAAGAAGGGAATCCAATTCTGAAATAGTAATCTGTAATGGTGGCATCAGGACAATCGTATTGACAAGTGGTCGGAGTATTGCACCTTGTGAGAGTGCATCTTTGCATACGCGAATTCCAACCTTCTCCTCAAATGGAAATGGTATTTTTGTATCTGGATTTTTCATCAACTCAATACCCGCAGCCATGCCGCAAACACGTACATCTCCAACATGGGGTAGTGTGTAAAAATCCTGTAATCGTTTTTTGAAATGTGTAATAGTTGGTTGAAGTCTGTCAATTAGGTTTTCTTGTTCAAAAATCGCAATATTTTCTAACGCAACAGCGCATGCTAACGGATTTCCAGTGAAGGTATGTCCGTGAAAAAAGGTCTTAAGTTCGCTATATTCACCAAGAAATGCATTATATATCTCATCTGTAGTTAGTGTTGCTGCGAGTGGAAGGTAACCTGCTGCGAGTCCCTTAGCAGTACATAATAGGTCGGGGGTAACGTCTTCATGTTCACATGCCCACATTTTCCCCGTTCGTCCAATCCCCGTCATCACCTCATCAACAATCAAGAGTGTTCCGTGACTTTCTGCGAATTCGGCAAGTTTTTTTAGAAATCCTTTTGGAGCGAGTAACATACCTCCCGCACCTTGAATTAAAGGTTCCAAAATGATACCTGCAATTTGTCCAGGATTATCGGAGAATACCCGTTCCACCCCATCAAGCCAACGATTATGATTAATCTCAGCAGATTCCTTTTCAATATTCGCAGAACGATAAGTTTCTGGTGGAGAGACACGGATACTATTAAACAGGAGAGAATTGTAGGTGCTATGAAAACTTTGAATACCACCGACACTCATTGCACCAACTGTGTCACCGTGGTAGGCATTGTCAAAGTGAACAAATAGTTTACGTTGCGATTGTCCCTTATGTTGCCAGTATTGAAATGCCATTTTCAGTGCAACTTCAACCGCTGTGGAACCGTTATCTGAGTAGAAAACCTTGTTGAGACCTTCTGGGGTGATCTCAACCAGTTTTTGGGCAAGTTGAATGGCAGGAATATTGCTGTAACCGAGCAGTGTGGAATGAGCAATCTGATCTAACTGTGTCTTGAGTGCAGCATTGAGTTTAGGATGATTGTGTCCGTGAACGTTCGTCCACATGGAAGAAATACCGTCAAGATACCGATTCCCTTCAACATCGATCAGATATACCCCTTCACCACGTTCAATAATAACAGGTTCTTCTGTCAACCAATCACGCATTTGTGTGAATGGATGCCAGAGATAATCTTTATCCCAAGCGGTTAGCGTCTCTCTATCCCTTGAGTTTTGCATAGTGAACAGGTTGTTCTAACGCGAGTTCATCATACGTCCCCGACTTAGGCACGACAATTTCAAGCATTCTATTCTGATACCTTGTGTAGAAATCCTCTGGCTGTCCAGGAATAGAGAATATATTTCTGAAACCATCTGGAAATGAACTGGTACGTCCCACGACCTTTTCAAATCGTGGATCAGCAAATAACATAGGATTCTTATCATCTCTTGGTAACTGCGTTTGAACGGTCACAACACTCTCATGGGTGAGTGTAGATTCGGGAGCATAAGGGGAACTGAGATAGACTTCGTATGAATAGTCTGGCATTCTGTCGGGTAGATCGTAAGTATCTTTAGCAGAAGAATTGGGTACCCATCGTGGGAACTCAATCTCAATCCGGTAGTGGTCTGTGAGTTCCGTAACGCGATTGACCATTCCGTAGCGGCGGTATCGTTCTGTTATATCATCGGAGTAAATTGCACCTTCAGTCTGAACAGCACCAGGCATTGTTGTGCGTGGTGTTGCTGGGTCTTTAACCAGAGCAGAACGCATAAGTTTCAGGAGTGGTGTGGCAAAAAGTGAGGGAATCCATCCATAAAGTGATGCACCGTAGCGAGATTGCTCATCATCAGGTGTAGTAGTAAGTTCATCTTTAAATCGGAATATACCTTCACCAATAGCAATGACTATACCTAAAAAGATCATTAAATTAACAGAAGTAGAGAAATAACTACCACCACCTTGCTTAACTCCGACGAAAAAAAGCACAAGTGGGTAAAGAATCAGATTGATCAAACTGTTGATCCCAGTAGAAATCGCAGAATTAAAGACACGAGGGTTTCCAGTCATCTCTTCTAACTGTGCTTTAAATTTTGCTGAGAACGCACCGAGAATGGGTTGTCCGAGCATGGTGATCAAACCTAATGGTGGTCGCAACGACGAACCGACCGCATCTGGCAGCTGCACATATTCCTCTGGAACACCTTGTTCTTTCTTTTTCGATTTTCCTTTATCTTCAGCAGCATCTTCAGCAGCTTCAGGTTTAACAAAGGTCTCAAAGAACTTACTATTAACTTCAATATACGATTCCCATTGGCTTGGAACATCACTTTGCATATAGATTGCTTCAACAGGACATGCGGGTACACAGGCTGCACAATCAATACACACATCAGGTTCAATATATAGTTGTTTCTCACCATCGGAAGTGTGTATACAGTCAACAGGACATACATCAACACATGCAGTATCCTTTACGTCTACACACGGTTCACATATTATATAAGCCATTCCTAATCTTCCCTCCTTATCAGACTACTCCGACTTAATTATACTACATTTTTGTGTAGATAGCAAGTAGATTGAAATTGTAATATTTTGGTAAATACAAAATACGGATGTCAACAAGGACAGAATTGTTTATCTTGCAGACCTTGTGTTAGTTGCGTATGTGTTAAATGTCATCAATTCCAACCCCGCCACTAAGTGAATGTTGTTTCAGATTTATATTTTGCAGTGAAAAAAGACGCAAACTATGCTATACTATTAATGCTAAACATAGATATCTCCATCTTACAGATTTAATGAATTATCTACAGACAACAGGATATTAGATTAGGAAACCCGTGAACACATCAAAGAATAGCTTAATACCGAACCCCGGAATTGAAACGATTAAAGTTTATCAGGGAGGAAAGCCGATTGAAGAAGTCAAACGCGAACTCGGCATCTCTGATATCATCAAGTTAGCATCAAATGAAAACCCGCTTGGTCCTTCTCCGTTAGCCATGCAAGCAATACAGGAGAGTTCCAAGCAGGTGCATTTCTATCCTGACGGAAATGCATACTATCTCAAATCCGATTTAGCCATACATCTCGGTGTTACCGAAGATCATCTGATAGTGACAAACGGTTCTAACGAAGTGCTACAACTCGTTGGAGAAACCTACCTCGGACCTGGAGACGAGGTTATTTACGCAGAAGGGGCATTTGTCGTCTACGGACTCGTCGCCACAGTTAACAATGCCACCCCTGTTGTCGTGCCGATGCAGAACGACACACACCACCTATCATCAATGGCAGCAGCAATAACAGAAAAAACAAAAGTTATCTTTATTGCAAATCCAAACAACCCGACAGGGACAATGGTAACGGCTGAAGAAACAGCACAGTTTATGGCACAAGTTCCAGAAAATGTGTTAGTAGTTTTTGACGAAGCATATTATGAATACGTCACAAATCCTGACTACCCACACACACTGCCTTATGTGATGGAAGAACGGAACTTCATTATTACCAGAACATTTTCCAAAATATACGGTCTTGCAGGTTTACGGGTAGGCTACGGTATCGCACCACCTTCTGTAATAGCAACGATGAATCCTGTCCGTCAACCTTTTAACTGCAACGCTGTAGGACAAGCAGCAGCGCGGGCAGCACTCAAAGATACTGATTACGTTAAGCAAAGCCAAAAATTGAACGCAGAAGGTAAAGTTTTCCTTTACGACGCATTTGATAAATTAGGTCTTCGGTATATAAAAACAGAGGGTAATTTTATCATGGTGTTTGTAAACCAACCCGGTACAGATTTAGCTGATGCCATGATGAAAAATGGAGTTATTATTCGCCAAATGGCAAGCTACGGTTACCCGGATGCAATTCGGGTAACAATCGGCAAGCAAAGAGAAAACGAACGTTTCCTTGAAGTTCTCACACCACTTGTAAGTGCCATGTAAGAGTATTTTAACCGTGATTCTATTATGTCTATTTAACTTACAAACTTATGATGCAAATCTATTTAACTGACAACCGATGGCTGAATACTGATAGCCAGTATAAATATGAAAGAACTAATTCAGATAGATAATCGAAAACCTACAAGAACAATCCATGTTGGCAACGTACCAATTGGAGGTGGTAATCCGATCTCCATTCAGACGATGACAACAACGTTGACACACGACGTTGATGCAACACTGGCACAAGTTGAACGTTGCGCGGAAGCAGGGGCGCAAATTGTACGTGTCGCAGTGCCAGAAGAAAAAGACGCAAAAGCACTCAGTACATTAGTGAAACGTTCCCCTGTGCCAATTGTGTCCGACATTCATTTCAACTACAGATACGCGCTTGATGCTGTCGATGCAGGGGTAGCAAAAGTCAGAATCAATCCCGGTAACATTGGCAACGAAAAACGGATTGCTCAGGTGTTGTCCGCAGCCAAAGCAGCAAATATACCTATTCGTATCGGTGTAAACGAAGGTTCGCTTGAAAAAGACCTGTTAGAGAAATATCCCTCACCGACTGCTGAAGCGTTAGTAGAGAGTGCAATGAGGCATATCAATATCTGCGAAGAACACGATTTTACTGACATTGCAATCTCTGTGAAATCCAGCGATCCTCTTCGGATGATTGAAGCAAACCGATTGCTTTCTGCCAAGGTTCGCTACCCGCTGCATCTCGGTGTAACAGAAGCAGGCACACCTCGACGCGCACATGTCAAATCCACACTCGGTATTGGAACACTACTTTTAGATGGTATAGGCGATACCGTCCGTATCTCAATTACAGGTGACCCAGTTGAAGAGGTATTGACGGCGAAGGAACTCCTGCGTGCACTCGGAATGGCTGATAATATACTGGATGTTATCTCCTGTCCATTCTGTGGACGCGGTGACCCCGAAGCTGATTATGAAAATATCGTTGCTGCCGCAGAGGAACTTTTGGATAAAAATGGTATTGATATGACTGTCGCAGTGATGGGGTGTGAAGTCAACGGTCCAGGTGAGACGCGAAACGCTAAACTCGGTATCCACCTCGGTGGCAAAGAACTCGCTGTCCTAAAAATTAATGGTGAACGGGTGCGTACCTTCCGAGGTAAAGACGAGGTGAATCCTGAGTTTTTATCAAAGGCTTTATTAGATGCAGCAAAGCAAGTTCAAACGTCTGAATCATGAAACCAAATCAACCTACTACGGTCAATTTAAGGAAATTAGCATTTGCACCTTGCAATTCATCGTGCTTCAGACATTTTAGCAAAACACAATCGGCGACAAATGTCATTCGTGCATTCACACCGTTGATTGGTAAATCCTATTTCTGACAATTTCCCCAATTCAGAAAACAGAAATATACCTGACACACAAACACCATACCAGATAACATAAACCCACCAAAAAAGACAACCCCTTCCCCCAAAAAAACCGCTAATACCGAACACTCTACTCTCCGTCTCGGTGATAGACATACCCTTACTCACCACCACAACCACTGCAAACGATTTTACTTACCTACATTTCCAGTTTAGTTGGCAAAGAGATAGACTTACATTAATCGATAATGTGTATCAAAAACACTGTTACATCGTCTATGCTTACGAGTAGAATGTCCTGCCGAGAAGGTAGCTGGAGCGGAAAAGTTTGAAGCAGATATCACTTCTGTTTTACAAAAGTGGCTCCAACCACTATGAGAGATAAAACATCCACATTCAACCCGCAAAGGATTGTCTATTCCCGCACTACCGGTTTGATAAATTTCCAGATGGATGTGTGCCAAAATACCCTGATTTTTAGATTAGACAAATATATGAACTGTATGCCTTTCGCATCTTAGATGAAAACCCAGAAATAGACATTGATACATAAAACGCCATCGACCTATGAGTTGAATTGTTGACAAAAAGTAAAAATTTATGTATAATCATATAAAGACTATATTTATATTTAAGAGTTTTTAAATGTAACATGGAAGGATATTATGATTATAAATAACTATTAGGACAAATTGTTCTGATAAAATAATATAGGAGAATTGATTGAAATTACAGAAAAAATTAAATAAAAATAAAGATACACCAAAAATTAAAAACACCAATTCTGTAAACCAAATTAAAACAAACAAACTAAAACTAAAACTAAAACCCAGTCTAAATAAGATAAATCTTATAAAGCCCATATCCTTTTTGTCTATCCTTCTCATTAATTTGTTTATAAATCAAATAGGTTATGGTGAAATTACACCCGTAAGTGACCGCACCCCGCAGGTAAGAGATGCTATCGTAGCAGCAGTGCCTAATGTGGATGTTGCTGGAGATATAAATGAATCAGATCTCGCCAAGATTCAAGAACTGAATCTTAGCTCATTAAACATATCATCATTGAAATCTGGTGATTTTTCTGGCTTGACAAATCTGCTTCGCCTCAATCTATCTAACAATAGTTTGAAAGAATTACCGGCGAAAATATTTGAAGGTTTGACATCCTTACAAAGATTAAGATTAAGTCATAATTTGATTCATCCTTTTCCCATTTTAGTTTCACTGAAATCCGTTGAAGATAACCATTTTAGAGCGGAAATGCCTACCGGCGCGCCATTTAAGATTAATATGTCAGTGACAATCACTCGTGGAACTTTTCCAAGAGATATATTCAACCTGACTATACCTGCCGGTAAATTATTCAGTGAAACAATCACGTTATCTCGAACACCTGGTACCACGCAGGAAGTTTCTGTAGACATCAATGGGTTGCCATGGTTACCAGATTATCATTTCGGTTATTATCTCCGTAAGTCTGCTTTACTACCCCTTAAGTTGAAGATTGAAGATAACACTTCACCAGAATTCAGTGATGATCTTATCGCTACACGTTCTATGGACAGGAATATAGCTGCGGGTGACAATATTGGTAATCCTGTTTCTGCAACGGATGCTGAAAATGATACTCTCACCTATAGTTTAGGTGGACCGGATGCTGCCCTGTTTGATGTTGATTCAACAAACGGACAGTTGAAGGCAAAGGCATCAACGGACTACACTGTGAAGTCATCCTATTATGTAACCCTTACAGTATCTGATGGTAAGCTTACAGATAAGATCGTTGTTGTCATTGTAGTGCCAGAGAACATAGCTCCATTATTCTCATCAGAGGAAATTGCTCTTCGTTCAATATCAGAAAATATACTCGCAGGTACTGCTATAGGTGATGCAGTCTCTGCAACCGATGAGAATAATGATACCTTGACGTATAGCTTAGAAGGTGTAGATGCATCCTTTTTTGACCTTGATACTACTACTGGACAATTGAAAGCAAAAGCCTCTGTAGACTACAAGACCAAATCTGTCTATTACCTGAGACTTATAGTTTCAGATGGTAGTCTGACCGATGAAATTATCGTCATAATTGCTGTCGTTGAAAATAGGGTGCCTGTGTTTCTTGAAGGTGAGTTTGCAATTCGTAGAATTCCAGAGAATACACCGCCAGGTGTTAATATCGGTCCGGCAGTATCCGCGTCTGATATGGATATGGATATCTTGACATATAGTTTAGGTGGCGTGGATGCTCCTTTATTTACTATTGATTCTGAAACAGGACAAATAAAAACGAAATTAGGATTGGATTTTGAAAAAAAGCAGATATGTTTTTTGAAAGTATTCGTTTCTGATGGTGCTGTTTCTGATAGTATCAATGTGCTCATTGCGTTAGTCAATACAGATGATATCCGTTATGTGCAGACGATAATTCCGGTTAGTGTACGGACACCTGTCGTGCGCGATGCGATTGTTGCTGCACTACCCGGAGTAAATTCGGCGGATGAAGTGACCACATCGGATTTAGCAACGATTTCTGAACTGGTTCTCCGAGACGCTGGTATTACAAAACTCAAACGTGGAGATTTCTCGGGATTGACAGGTTTAGTTAGTCTCAATCTGCACGGAAATCAACTTACTTCACTTCCTATCGGTATCTTTGAAGGGTTGACATCCCTTAAAATGTTACGACTTGCAAGAAACATGGTTGAACCGTTACCACTTGTTGTGTCAATACAACAGGTTAGTGAAGGTGCATATCAAGCGATAGCGCCAACCGGTGCAACATTTGATATAGTATTACCCCTTGAAGTTACAAACGGCATTATAACAAGTGGAGAAACTTCGATCACTATTCCGACAGGTAGTATGACGAGTCCAATATTTAACGTGATTTCCACCACCGGCTCTATTAGCGATACGTATGTGGACATCGGTATTTTGCCGAGAATACCTGTAAATCACTATGGGTATGTCATCGCGAAATCGACTGTTTGCAGTCGCACAAAACAGGTTGCAGATGCAATCAATATGATCGTTCAGCATGTAACCGATTGCTATAATATAACAGACATTGATCTTGCGAAGATACCGGCACTTAATATGAGTAATATGGGTATTAAATCACTGACAAGTTATGATTTCAGAGGAATGCTATCACTTTCCAGACTTTCATTGAAAGACAATGAGATAAAAGAAATTCCTGACGGTCTTTTTTACAGACTCATATCTCTGAAGGAACTTGATTTAAGTGGTAATATGGTCAATCCTCTATCGCTTACAGTATCATTAGAGAGGGTGGAGGATAGTATATTCAGAGTAATTGTTCCTGCTTGTGCACCGTTTGACATTAAGGTTCCAATTAGCATAGAGAATGGTGTTATAGAAGATGGTATTACTTCCATTACTATTCCGTTAGGTAGTGAGAGTAGTAGACTATTCACTGCAATTCGTACCACTGGGACAAAGAATCCTGTTACTGTTGAATTAGGTGATATGCCGAATATACCGCTAATGCATAAAGGGTATGTATTAGAAAAAGACAGTGAGTATCAATTGGAAATTATCCCTCGTATCAATACCGCTCCAGTATTTACAGAAGGTGCGAACACCATACGTTCTGTTGCGGAAAATACTCAGGCTGGGATTGCCATAGGCAATGCCATCACCGCGATAGATGCAGAAGGTGGCACCTTAACATATCGTCTTGGTGGGAAAGATGCTGATGTATTTGACATAGATAATAGAACTGGACAGTTGCGAACACTGCAACCGCTTGATTATGAGAGCAAATCAACTTATTCAGTCATCGTATTTGTATCTGATATATATAACGCGAGAACGAGTATCAATGTCACGGTTACAATCACTGACGTATTTGACAACAGACCTCCAGTATTTAACGATGGGAAGGAATCAATCCGTACTGTGTCTGAGGATACGGAGGCAGGTGAAAATATTGGGAAACCAATATCTGCGACAGATTCCGATGGTGACGCTTTGACATATTCTCTCAGTGGAGCGGATGCATCTGCTTTCAACATTGATAGCGAAACAGGTCAATTGCAGACACGTGCTCCATTAGATTATGAAAGCAAAACAACCTATACAGTCATCATATCAGTATCTGATGGTTTTAATGCCAATCAAAACATTACTGTTCTTGTGTATGTTATTAATGTAATAGAAATAAACGAGTATAACTTCGAGCCTGTGTTCATTGAGGGAGACAGTGCTACCCGCACTGTAGCAGAAAATACTGCGTCTGGTGTTAACATCGGGGAACCAGTATCTGCGACAGATTCCGATAGTGACACATTGACATATAGTCTCGGTGGAACAGATGCCGCATCGTTTAGTATTGAAAGTGCATCAGGACAGCTGCGCACATCCGCGGCTCTTGACTTTGAAGACAAATCCTCTTATGTTGTGACTGTTACTGTTTCCGATAGCCATGGTGGAAGAGATTCTATTGAGGTAGCTATCCTTATTAGTAACGTGTTCGAATCACCTATAAATAGTGCACCCGTATTCACTGAGGGAGAACGCGCAACCCGAACGATAGAGGAAAACACAACATCGGGTGTGAAGATCGGTAATCCAATTTTTGCAAGCGATGTTGATAATGATAAATTGACCTATAAACTCAGTGGTGTTAATGGATCACTATTTAGCATTGACAGCTCAACGGGACAAATTTTAACCAAGGTAACTTTGGATTATGAAAGCAAATCCACCTATTCTGTGGTTGTAAATGTTTCAGATGGAAATGGTGGAAACGATACAATTTCCATCACGATATACATCAGAGATGTCAATGAAAATCGAGCACCTGTGTTTGTTGAGGGAACTGCCACAACGCGTTCTGTTGCTGAAAACACAGGATCGGGTGTCAATATCGGCGCGCCTGTGTCTGCGAGGGATGCGGATAACGACATATTGACCTATAGCCTAAGTGGTCGTAATTCAGATTCATTTAGCATTGATAGTTCATCGGGACAGTTGCGAACAGAAACACCTCTTGATTATGAAAGTAAATCCACTTATTCCGTAACCATTTCTGTATCTGATAACAATACGGGTGTTGATAGAATAGCAGTAACCATCATTATTACTGACATAGTAGAAGGAGTAATCAATAATGCACCTGTATTTACGGATGGATCGGATACTATTCGGTATGTGTCCGAAAACGCCAGCGGAGGCACGAACATCGGCACACCTGTGTCAGCAACAGATGCCGATAACGATACGCTCATCTATAGTGTGAGTAGCACAGATGCGTCCTTGTTTGACATTGATAGCAGGACAGGTCAATTGAGAACATTGTCAACGTTGAACTATGAAGATAGGAATGTGTATAGCGTAATTGTTTCAGTCTCGGACAATAGCCTGACTGCGACCATCAATGTCACTATCAATGTTACAGATGAAAACGATACACCTGTGTTTTCATACGGTGGCAGCATTCGGATAGAGGTTACAGATAATGTGTTATCTGCAAATGTTGACATCGGTTCGGCAGTATCTGCATCAGATGAAGATAACAACTCTTTAACCTATCGCATTGATGGGAATGATGCTTCATACTTTGACATAGATGAATCCACAGGGCAGATCAGCACAAAGGAATCTGTAGACTTCAGCACGAAAACCACTTATACGTTTATGGTGCATGTATCCGATAACAGTGGCGGTAGCACGTCTATTACGGTTGTGGTTGCACTCAGATTTACGAACAACGCGCCTATGTTCACAGAAGGCAGCAGCACAACACGTTCAATCCCTGAAAATACGCTCGCGGGTGTTGCTATCGGTAGTCCTGTTTCTGCTACGGATCTTGATAATGATACTTTGATCTACAGCCTTGTCGGAACAGATGCATCAGCGTTTCGTATTGATTCAAACAACGGACAGTTACGCACACTTTCAGATTTGGATTTTGAAACAAAATCCCGCTATTCGGTAACTATAACTGCTGACGATAGTAAACAGGGAACAGACAGCATCACGGTTACTATAACCATAATTAATGTAAATGAAACCCCTACTAACAATGCCCCAGTATTTGCGGAGGGAATCCGCACAACCCGTACCGTAGCGGAAAACACACCGTCTAATACAGACATTGGCAATCCTGTAATTGCAAGAGACGCCGATAACGATACGTTGAGATATGAATTAAGTGGTACAGATGCGTCCTCATTTCGGATTGAGCCAAACACAGGACAATTGAAAACATTTGCCACACTAAACTTTGAAGACAAATCGCAATATGTTGTGATAGTTACAGTTAGCGATAATAATAGGAGTGACAGAATAACCGTGACAATCAACGTGACGAACGAAAATGATCCGCCTGTATTTACTGATGGCACAGAAACTACACGCTCCATTCGTGAGCATGCTGGTCCAGGAATTAACATCGGTCAACCGGTCGCAGCAACAGATGATGACGATAGTAGTTTGACTTATCTGCTTAATGGTACAGATCAAACTCACTTTAGTATAGATAGTTCCAATGGTCAATTGCGAACAAAGGAACCCCTTAACTTTGAAACGAAGTCGTTATATTCAGTCATCATCACGGCAACTGATAACAGAGGTGGAACAACTTCTATTGATGTTGAAATACGCCTTACGAATGAGAATGATGCTCCCGTGTTTTCAGAAAGTAATCCGACTACACGCACAATCTCTGAAAACAGTGCCACAAATATAAATATTGGCAATCCAGTCTCTGCTACAGATGAAGACAGACATACCCTCACTTATAGTCTCGGTGGATTAGATGCATTAACGTTTGGTATTGACACAGGCTCTGGTCAATTGAAAACAAAGGATGTTCTTGATTTTGAATCTAAGTCGTTGTATTCGGTTGTGGTGTTTGTTACCGATAACAACGGGGGTAATGCCAGCATTGGTGTTACGATAAGAGTCTCAAATGTTAACGATGCCCCGATATTTACAGAAGGAACAAGCACGACCCGTTCCGTTCCTGAAAATGCCGTTGCGAATACCAATATCGGTAGTCCGGTTGCTGCGACTGACCAAGATGACGTTAACCTCACATACAGTCTTGGTGGCACGGATGCTGCATCGTTTGACATTGACACAGGCACGGGTCAATTGAAAACGAAATCCACACTTGATTTTGACAATAAACCGACCCATTCTGTTACTGTGTCTGTCACTGACAACAGAGGCGGTAGTGATAGCATTGCTGTCACCATTGAAGTTACAGAGGTAATTGTTGAAAACAATGCACCGACATTTACGGATGGTGCGACGACAACCCGCAGCGTGGCAGAAAACAGTCCAGCAGATACAGACGTAGGCATACCGGTTTCCGCTGAGGATGCTGATGACGATACATTGAGCTACAGTCTTACCGGCACAGATGCTGCTGCGTTTGATATTGATGATAGTTCTGGACAGATCAAAACAAAGGATCCTCTGGATTTTGAAACGAAACCGACCTATTCTGTTTCTATGTCTGTAACAGACAATAGAGGCGGTACTGATTCTATTGATGTTACCATCAATCTTAGCAATGTAAATGATGCCCCAGTATTTACAGAGGACACAAGCACAACACGTTCCATTGCTGAAAATACCGCGGCTAATCAGAATATTGGCACACCAGTCGGTGCGACAGATCAGGATGACACGAGCCTTACATACAGTCTTACCGGCACAGATGCTGCTGCGTTTGATATTGATGATAGTTCTGGACAGATCAAAACAAAGGATCCTCTGGATTTTGAAACGAAACCGACCTATTCTGTTTCTGTGTCTGTAACAGACAATAGAGGCGGTACTGATTCTATTGATGTTACCATCAATCTTAGCAATGTAAATGATGCCCCAGTATTTACAGAGGATACAAGCACAACACGTTCCATTGCTGAAAATACCGCGGCTAATCAGAATATTGGCACACCAATCAGTGCGACAGATCAGGATGACACGAGCCTTACATACAGTCTTGGTGGCACGGATGCTGCTGCGTTTGATATTGATGATGGAACTGGTCAGTTAAAGACGAAATCACCGCTTGACCGTGAAAATAAGGCATCTTATTCAGTTACCATCACCGTTCGCGATAATAGGGGTGGTGTTGATACCATTGCCGTTACGATAACGTTATCTGATGTCAATGAAGCACCCGAATTTAATGATGTTGGTGGAAGCACGACTCGGAGTATTGCGGAAAACAGTGCACCAGATACCAACATCGGGTCTCCTGTCTCCGCGACTGATCCGGAAAACGATAACTTGACGTATACACTCAGTGGCACGGATGCAAATTCCTTTGATATTGACGACTCTACGGGTCAGCTGAAAACAAAGGATAGTCTTGACTTTGAAACAGACCCGAGCTATACGGTCGTCGTATCGGTCACTGATAATACTAATCCCAGTGTGAGCATCTCTGTTACAATCAATGTCACTGATGTAGAACCCGAGGCGGTCGAAATTGGCGACCGAACACAGGCAGTGATTGATGCTATTATTGCTGCGATTGCAGACCCGAATGTAACCAGATCGGATCAAATTACAGCCACGCACCTTGAAAGTATCACCACGCTTGATGTGCAATCAAAAGAGATTACGACACTACAAGCGATTGATTTTGATGGTCTGACTGCTTTGGAAACGTTATACTTACAGGACAATCTGTTGACGTCTCTTCCAGCTGGTATTTTTGATGAATTGTCATCTCTCACAACCCTTGATTTGTCGTCGGAATACACTTGGACGGGGAATAAGATAGAGTCATTGCCGGTTGATATCTTTAACAGTCTACCAACACTTACTAATCTAAACCTCTCAAATAACGAGTTGAGAACGTTGCCGTCGACGGTATTCAATGTATTGGGTTTACTGACCTGTCTTGATTTGCATGGCAACGATCTTCAGTCATTAGACTCAATTGTTTTTGATAGTCTGACAATGCTGGAGAAACTTGATCTGAGTGAAAACGAACTGGAGTCGTTACCCTCGGGTACTTTTAATTCTTTGACAATGTTAACCTCGCTTGATTTGAGCGAAAATGAATTTACATCATTGCATTCAGATTTATTTGATGCACTCACAGCGTTGACATATCTAAATATATCAGATAACCCCATAACATCGTTGCCATCAGATATTTTTGAGAACTTGACAGCGTTGACAACGCTTGATATGAGTTCACTCGAATTTAGTTCGTTGCCATCAGATCTATTTGATGATCTCTCGTCACTGACATCCCTAATCCTTGCTGATAACGGTTTGTCTGGAATACCAGCAGCTGCGTCTGCTATTACGACTTTGACATCAATCAACCTGTCAAGTAATCCGTTAACGCTCACAGTGGGTATGTTTGATGATTTGACATCGCTCACCGAACTTATCCTGTCTGATATGGGGTTAACCTCAATTCCTTCTGGCTTTTTTGATAGTCTAACCCAGTTGACTTCAGTTGTCTTATCAGATAACCCATTGACCTCTTTGTCTGGTACCGAATTTAATGTACTCACATCACTGGAAAATCTTGATCTGGATAGCAACCAGTTAACTGCAATTCCAGATGGTTTATTCGTAGGTCTTACCGCATTGAAAACTCTTCGTTTATCCAATGGTGATCCTGATACATTCTTAAGACTTAATCCTGTCCTTGAAAAAGTGGTAGACGGTAAGTTCAAAGCGGTGATGAAATCGGGTGCATCTTATACAATGGACATACTTGTAGAAGTCACAGGCGGGGCAACAGTCGATAGGGACTATACACTGACTATTCCTATCGGTGGCACTGAAAGCGAGACATTGTCTGTAGTTAGGGGCAATGAAGAACATGTAAATGCAGTTAGTGCATATATTGAACAAGTTATTGTTAATCCTGTTGGACATTCTGGATATGGTCATGTCGTTAATCGTGAACCTATTGAAGTGCTACCTGAGAATGTACCTGTCCCCATGATTGCGGCCGTGAGTATATCGGATAAACCTTTAGAAACTCAGGTATTGGTCAATTATCCTAATCCGTTTAATCCGGAAACGTGGATTCCTTTTCAGTTAGCGAAATCTGCTGATGTGTCTTTCATCATATACAATATGAAAGGTGAAATCGTGCGTGAGTTAACTCTTGGACATTTGCCTACGGGTTATTACAAGAGTCGTGGTCGCGCTGCGTATTGGAACGGAAGGAACAGTATCGGTGAAAAGGTTTCGGCGGGAATCTATTTCTGTAGATTCAATGCAGGAGATTTTTCAATGACTCGTAAAATGTTGATTGTGAAATAGAGATTTTGTGTACATGATTCCTTTGGTCTGAATCAGGATTTACCAAATCAACGGTATGAAAGCCTTGGAAACATGCACTTTTGGCATGGTGCATGATTTCCCGGATTGCGCGGAATGAGTTTTAGGTGCAAAGTTCCACCTCCAAGTTAGGTTCTAATTTTAACAGTGGGTTGAATACTACACAATTCCTTCCGCGTAATCCGAGATTCAGAACACAAACGAAATCACTAAAATCTGCAATGCAGAAATACAAAACTACTGGGAAACTGTATACGATTTTTTTATTTCTGCCCAACGCACCGATTGCTTACCTACAACTGAAACTGACAGCTCCCCACCATGCCAATCGGCATTAGAAACTTTTGTCAAAAGTGTAATCTCTTCGGAGGCGATATCATACTTATACCATTTCTAAAAAATCAAACTTCATTGTAAAATTATCGGTTCAAGCAGAGCTAAAGAATGTAAGAGGCACAATGAATTGCGCGACTACAAAAATCTATTCATTACGGTAACAATTTCCACATACCGCTCCGATGGAGCGGAAGATAAAACATCCATGTAAGAGCACGATAACGTTGGAAATCAATAGGTAGCAACTTGGGTTATAATACTAACGTGAGTTTGATAAATCAACTTTTTGTATTCGGTGTGGTTAGGAAACCGCACTTACCGGGTCTATGAGAATAATATTTAAGTAAAATGAAGTTCATATACCAATTATCAAACTCACGTTAATACTATGATTTTTTGTTATCTTGACAGGATATGTTTGCTGATATTCCATCGTTTGGTGCGCGATTCATTGCACCTCTTACAATGTCAAATCCGATATTCACACAAATACACTTGACATCCGCACAATAAATGGTAATATAGTGAAATATATAAATATGTTTACACATCTTCTGTAGGCGGGGAATGCCTTATGACATTCCCGGAGTACCCTCCTACAAAGAAACTGTCAAGATAATTGTAAAATCCACTATATAGTAGATTATATTGTAAATCACGTCCTTATCTTGCTAAATAATAGAAATGCAATACCTGCAAAAAGTTATCCGATCAATTCCCGGACAATCCCTAATCCTCACACTATTTTTCCTTTTATATCACATAATATTAAAATTTATCATGCGCGAGACTGGACTTAACCTCGGTGCAGTTAACTATAGCAAACACTTTGTCCCACTCTACGCCATACCCCAACTTGACCTGAGTTTGTGGATTTTACCTGCACTTATTGTATGTCTCGGATTCCTCTATTTCTGCTATAGATACCTCCTTCCTAACAGTATTAGTACTCAACCGTTTATATTGATTGCCATCGTTTGTTTCATTGCTATTAATATTAGTGTTGCACAAATTGATGGATTCCGCGATATAGGTACAGAGGAGGAACCAAAGCGGATTTCAGCACTTTTAGAACCGTATACTCGTTCAGGACAGGAATATTATGCAGATGTACCACGTATTGACGAATTGGGACTTGGGGTATTTTTGCGGGATTTTAGCAATAAGGAGTTCCATGAAACGTTGTCAGGTCACACACGAACTCATCCGCCTGGTGGTGTTGTTTTCCTATGGATTATCAGCAAAATCTTTGGCTATAATCTCCTATCGGCATCGTTAGTATCAATCCTCTTCACCGCACTTGTAGTGATTCCGTTTTATAAACTGGGTGAACGTCTTTACAGTGAAAGGACTGCGTTTTTCGCGCTGTTGCTTTTCCTAATCACCCCAAACTTCGTAATGTTCACCACCACCTCTATGGACGGTCCCTTTAGTGTGTTCCCGATCCTAAGTCTCTACCTATTTTACAAAGCGAGGGAACGAGAAACAGCAGCAGACATTGCGTTAGACACATTCCGTCCCTATAGTCTATTAACAGGAATTTCACTTGCAATCGGTATGTTTATGTCTTATGTAACGGTGGTTATCGGAGTTTTTTTGTGCGCAATTGCATTATTGGAACGAAAACGGTTTGTGCAGTATTTGAAAGTACTCGCTTTTGCAGCAACAGGTTTCATCGGATTCTACTTACTGCTTTTCATACTTACCGGTTTCGAACCGTTTGATGCACTCTGGGCAGCAATTAAAAAAGATGAAGGAGGAATGGGTACAGGTTATGAATACTTGGATCGCTATTTGCATTTGAGTTTCGCCAATCTATTTGCTTTTCTGATTGGCATAGGCATACCTATAATAGTCGTCTGGATCCGCAATTTGGTAACAACGGTACACCAGTGGAAGCAGAATAGTACATCATCTGCAAATAGTATCAGTCAGACCCGTATTTCATGGATATTCTTCCCCGAAAAGACAGACACATTCGTTATCGGATTCCTGATAACACTACTCTTTTTTACATTTTCAACCCTATTTACGATGGAGGTAGAACGGATCTGGATTTTCATGGCACCATTTTTTGTTATTCCTGTTGCTAAATACCTCTCCACACGACCACGTTCAGATTTATATTGGGTTGCATGTCTGTTAGTTGCACAACTTATTTTGTCAGAAGTCCTCCTTTACACATATTGGTAATAAATAAAAATGCGGATTCTCTATGTCATTGATTCTATGACAAAAGACGGTGCTGAGTCGCAACTACTCAAAACCTTATCACATTTCTCACCCGATCAATACGAAGTGTATGTAGTGCTAAGCCGTGCTGAAGGAGAACGTATCGGTGAACTCGCTGCACTGCCTTGTGTAAAGGATGTAACCACACTTATAGGTGTAAGCAGCCGAAGGAAACTTATAGAAAAGGCATTCACTCTTGGAGGTATTATCAAGGCAATTCAACCGGATATTGTGCACAGTTGGTTGTGGTATTCTAATTTCCTGTGCGGTGTTTCGCGTAAGTTCGGTTTATTGCGAAAGATGCAGTTCATCGCATCACAACGTGGTGACTACCATGCAAGATATAGCAAATTTCGACTCTGGCTCACAGAAAAAATGATTTACAATACTGCGGATTGCCTTCTGACGAATTCAATACAGATTCAACGACATCTCCAACAACTCTATCCAAATAAAAGTATATATAGCATTCCAAATTTATTGGAATTACCTAATAAGGTCTGGACTCAAAAGCAAAAAGATGCTACCGATAAAAAGTTAATAGTAAGTGTTGGACGATTCGCCCCAGAAAAAGGACACCGTTATTTAATAGAGGCGTTGAGTTTACTGAACGAAAAGGATATTAGATGGCAATGCACCTTTCTCGGTGATGGAGAACTTGAGTCTGAACTGCGTGCACTCACTGCTGAACACGATATATCGGATAAAGTAATGTTTCCTGGGTTTTGTGAGGATGTCTTTCCTGAACTATTGAAAGCAGATGTCTTTGTTTTACCCTCGTTACATGAAGGTTCACCAAATGCACTGATTGAGGCTATGGGTATCGGCATGCCATGCATAGCATCCGATGTTGGCGGCATCAAAGATCTGATTGAAAATGATATGAATGGTATACGTGCCCCATCACAAGATCCTGTTGCCTTAGCAGACGCATTACATCGCATACTGACAGAAACTGAGTTTTCACAGAAGTTGGGGAAAAATGCACGCACAACTATTCAGCAGAAGTTCAATAACACAGAATCAATCCGAAAGTTAGAGGAGATTTATCAGAGTTTCTGATAGGAACAAAATGCCTACTATAACACAGATGGTTATCACATAATGACGAAAAACGAAATAACAAAATGGCACCAAGCCTATATCCAGAACGCATATCACGAATTAGAAAGTGGTACAACTCAAAATCAACTTGACGCGCTCAATATTGACGCAACTGGTAAATATGTCTTGGATGTCGGATGCGGTCCAGGAAATCATCTCGTCGCACTATCTGCAGGCAACCCGCAACTGCTTGTCGGCATTGATGTTGATGAGATGTTCTTGACAATAGGACGTTCCAAAATTACGGAAATAATAAATCCTTCTTCCATAATTCCTTCACTGATTCGTGCTTCACTTCCAACTTTACCTATTGCAGATAATACCTTCGATCTTGTTACCTGTTTCCTTGTGATGCCACATGTGCCTGATGACACTACAGCATTATCAGAACTCGCGCGTGTTTTAAAACCGGGTGGTACGCTTGCTATTTCTGGACATGGGTTAGGATTTCCACTCCGTTATCTCAAACGTTTCAGACCGAAACCATTGCAGATGTATCTCGCCAGCATCATATATAGATGTACAGGGAAAAAGTTAATCCGAAATACACTGCAGAACGATAAGAAAGTGTGCCGGATTCTGAATAGTATCGGTATGACTGCAGATGTCCTACATCACAACAAAAGAGTGTTTGGATGTGTCTCAACCTACTGGATTAGAGCAACCAAGTACGATCCAAGTCCTAATGCAATACAGTAATACGAAAATAGTGAGAATTGACCCCGATTTAGTACCACCAATAGGAATCGCAACGCAATATAACCGACTATAAATGCAGCCAGCATACCAATAGCAGTGATATGAAACGGTATTGTCGTTTCCCCAATATCCTTTATTTTAAACACAACTGCACCGAGTATAGCAGGAATCGAGAGTAGGAAGGAGTATTCTGCAGCAGTTTTTGCTGGAATACCTAAAAAAAGCGCGAGCGAAATTGTTGTTCCAGAACGTGAGATGCCAGGTGTCACAGCACAACCTTGGGCAATTCCGACAAGTGGCGCATGCCAAGATTTCACTTTTTCTGAAGAAGATTCGCTACTATCCTTGACATGTTCGCGTAGTCGGGGTAATTGAAGAATGATACCAGTAACAATCAGCATGATGCTGACAAGTTGCACTTCCTCAAAAAAAGACTCCAACTCTGTTTTGAAAAGCACTACGATAATACCTGTCGGAATAGTACCGAGTAGTAATAACCATATATATCTGAGTTCAACTGACGCATTGACGGTTGTGATCGGGTTCCGATAAAACTGAGGCTTAACAAGGGTTGACAGTCCACCGACTACCAATCTACTTAACGCCTCGCGATATGCAACAAGTACCGCAGCTAATGTGCCTACGTGTAGCATCACATCAAAAAATACAAGTGGTTCTTTCAATCCAAGGAAATGCTGTGCCAAGACAAGATGTCCTGAACTACTAACGGGGAGAAATTCGGTGAGACCTTGTAAAACACCGAGAAGAATCGCTTCAAGAAATGTCATAGTCTATATTATAGCAATGGATGTGACAGACTGCAAGTTGTTTCGTAATTTGGAAAGAATGCAGGTGCAGCGCGACAATTAACATCTATAACCTATATCGGCAAACGGATTTGATCGGTATATTGGCTTATCCGATCATTAGCCAGATCAATATATTCTTTCTCAATATCGTATCCGATATAGTGTCTATCCGATTTCACGGCACTCAAACATGTTGTTCCACTCCCACAAAATGGGTCCAGAACAACATCACCTACGAAGGTGTATAGTTGTATTAATCGGCGGGGTAGTTCTTCAGGAAATGGGGCAGGATGACCGATCCGTTTCGCAGACACAGAAGAAAATGTCCACACGCTTTTTGTCCACTCTAAGAAATCCTCTTTGCTAATCGTATTCTCTTTGTCGTTACGTTTCCGAGAAAAGGAGTCTTTGGAAAAAACAAGGATATATTCGTGAACATCTCTTAGCACAGGGTTCGCTGCCGATAACCAACTTCCCCATGCAGTGGAACTCCCCGCACTTGCAGCTTTATCCCAGATGATTTCGCCTCGCATATAGTAACCTATTTCCAACATATCTTCTATGATGTAGCTATGTATTGGGATATAAGGTTTCCGTCCTAAATTGGCGATATTAATGCACGCCCGACCACCCGTCACTAATTTTTTGTAAGTTTCAGCAAATACGGTTCGTAGAAGTTCTCTATACGCATCCAATGATAAATCCTCGTCGTATTCCTTTTTCGCATTGTAGGGAGGAGAAGTAACCATCAAGTGGATACTGGAATCTGGAATCTCGGACATCTGTTCGCTTGAGGTACAATAGAGTCTATCAAGATTTTCAGTCGGAATTGGGTTTTCTACCCACATTTCAGGTTCTGGAGGATTTTGGTCAGCGTAGAGTTTTCCCTTATAAAATTCGCTGGAGTCGTGGTTGATTCTTCCCGGTGCTCCGAATGCACTGGTCTGGGTGCCTTTCCTTTGAGAATCCGATTTTGATTTATCCATATCTTCTATCTACCTTAATACCGATCCGGATACCAAAAAATAACGTCACGTTTCGGAAACAGTATCCCTAAAAACTCCGAGATTTCATCAGAAACCGACGCATCCGATTTTAACTGATCCCACCCAATTTCACCGAATAACAATTGCCAGAAATCTTCTTCACTTATTTCCATACGAAATGCGTCCGGCGCGTCATCCACGATTTGAATCGTGCCATTTCCATCGTATCGAAGCACCGCTTGTTGGTTATTGACAGTAGGAAATCTCACAGCGAGCGATGGGAACGTCTGATCAGAGTCAGCAATCTGTGATTCCCATCCAACAACCAGACGGCGCAGAAGCACAGGCAAACTTACAGCATATAGCATCATCGCAGTATCTATAACGGGTGTAACCTCTCCATTGCACTTTGCAAAAAGACGTTCAACAAAAGGATGTTTAGGCGAGAATATTCCTTTTATCTCCTCAACTCCATCTGTGCTGCAGGTTTGTAATAGATGTAGTACAAGAGTATCCAATACTTCTGCATTGTCAGGTTCAACACCTACCTCAAGCACCTCCGCGCACTTACCATCTATCTGAAAGTTAAGATATCCACAAATGTCCTCATTTCGGAGTGCAACAACTGTAGGGAGGATACCACGAATCCTTGAGGGTTTCATATCCCAATATGCACGTGTGCGCGAAAGAGTTCCGCTCTGCTGTGCGTTGGCGAGATTGTGTATCCCCGCAACAGCATCTAAATCTGTTTCTAAGTTGAAATCACGGACATGCAGAGCAGACTGACTTTCCTTTATTTTTGCTGAATTGCACTTCATCTGGAAACCGTTTAATGGAAAGGAAATCCAGCCTAATCTGTGGTAAAATTCCTCTGGAATAATAGTGAACAATACACCTATATCACATCCTGCTGTCTGTAAATAGTCAATTGTCTGCCGCATGAGTGCAGATGCATAACCAACACCACGGTATTTTGTATGTGTGCATACACCACCGATACCACCCATCGTTACAAGAGACCTACCGATCCTTATCCTCCGTTCCCAGACGCGTAAAGTCGAAACTACGCGATCGTTCACAACAACGACTCGTGTCTGTGATAACCTGTAACTACTATCACCTCGGAGATACTGCCAGTAGCGTTCATACCGATTAGAGTTAAACGCCATGCAGTTGAGTTCAACTACCTGTTCTAATTCTGATTCGTGAGCTGCTCTTATTTCCATTTTCAAACACCACTTTACTTCATTGTAAATATAACCCCTAACGCTTCGTTCGGAGTCTGGATTAATTTTTCACATGCATCAGCAGCTTGGTCAATCGGTACAATATCTGTGATTAAAGGTTGCACCTTGACTTTTTCCTCCGATATCAATCTCAGAGCCAATTCTAAGTTACGCTGTGTCGGCCACGGTACTATTACTGGTGGATAATCTGCTCCGTGTTCATATTCCTCATCATGATAACCAGGACCAGTACGTGCAGCACTAATAACATCAACATTTCCGAGTCCAGCTGCAAAGCCGTGCGTAATACTTGCCCCGCCAACGATAACAATCCGACCCATTTTATGCGTGTCGGGTGCTGTCTTTAGCATTGCACGGATCTGTTGAAAAGCACTTGTAGCATCGCCACCGAAGGCGATAATACCACAATCCATACCGTATCCATCGGTAAATTCCTTTCCAATTGGAATAGGGTCTGTTTCAGATACATTTACTGCGACATCTATTCCTGCCGTTTCAGCAATATTTAACCGCAGCGGTAACTGGTCTAAACCGATGACATAAGCACCTGCAGTCTTTGCAATCTGTGATGCGAATTGACCAACTATGCCTAATCCTGCAACGACGACATTCTCACCGATGCAGATACGTCCACGTTGCACCGCGTGCAGTGCTGTCGCTGCAAGGTGAATACATGCAGCTTCCTCATCCTTTACAGTATCAGGAATCTTAGCACACAGATTGTGCGGGACACATGCATAAGTAGCGTGCAGTGCGTAACCACCACCCATACCTGCCACTCTGTCACCGATCTCAAATTCATCGCAATCACCTTCTTTACCTATAACGACACCCGCGTTAGTATATCCGAATGACCGCTTTTGTGTTTCGGATCCTGGGTTTTCGCGCCTGCGTTTGATGCCACCGAGTTCAGTACCCGGACTAACCATCGAGGCATGCACCTCGATTAGCAGCTGCCCCTGTTTTGGTACAGGTGTTTCCTGTTCCTCAGTCCAGATACGACCTGCATCATTTCTCATGACAACTTTTCGTGTTTTGCTCATATATATTTCCTTAAAATCTGTTCAACCTAATAGACTTTCTCGCGTGTATTATTCAATTTTGTTGTATTTTAATCTAATTCTCTAATGTTGTCAATCAAACAACCGACAGGGATAATTAGTTTTAAGAATTTTCATTTGATGTGTATTACTTAGTGTTGATATCATAGGTTGGTTGAGCGGAAGCAAGACCCGAAATATTATCCAGAATACCAAATCCGCGCGCTTCCTATCACTTTTGCCATTTATTAGTAGAATCTTAAAATGATGTGTAAAATCCAAAAATTTGACAGTTCTAAACACATCTAAAAAAATATTGACAATAATGTTTAAAATCTGATATTATATTCTATTAAGTGTATTGTTACGATTATCCACGACCCTCAGTCACTGTTGATATTGTCCTATTGACGGATGTGCATCCGCATCCACAAGTTTTATTAATTCGTCGTAAGAATCCACCTTTTAAAGACCTGTGGGCATTGCCGGGAGGGTTCCTGAATATGGATGAAACACTTGAGGAGAGTGCGCTTCGCGAGTTGCACGAGGAAACTGATATATCAGACGTTGTATTGACACAAATAGAGACCTTTGGAAATCCGGACCGTGATCCGCGTGGACGCGTAATCACCGTCGCTTATGTTGGTATTATTCAATCTAAGCAACAACATCAAGTTGTAGCTGGTTCCGATGCAGCGGAAGTTGCGTGGTTTTCTACATCTGATTTACCACAACTCGCTTTTGACCATAGTGAAATCATACATAAGGCGTTAAAGGGAATAAAATGAAACACTTCGGTTTAACATTGAACCTAAAAGACAATCCAAATGTTATTGAACAATATAAAACTTATCATCGGGATGCATGGCCCGAAACGTTGGCTGGTCTGAAAGCAGTCGGTATAACGAAAATGAATATATACCTTATAGGAAGACGTCTATTTATGGCAATGGAGACCGTGGATACTTTTGACATAGAACGCGATTTTCCACGTTATCTTGAAGAACATCCGAAGTGTAGAGAGTGGGATGAATTGATGCGAACCTTTCAGGAACCTGTTGAAGAAGCACAACCGGATGAATGGTGGGCTATGATGGAACCTGTGTTTGAGTTATAAATCAGAGAAACTCACACAATCTTTTCTGTGTGTTTTCACTGTTGAAATATGTTAGGATTGGAAAAACGATGACAATAACATACGACTTCATTGCATACAGTGGTAGGCTTTCTGAAAACAAGTGGACTCTTGGAATGAAAGCGATTCAAGGGGAAATTCCACTTGACATTGTTTTACCGACCATGCAAACAACCGATTCCGAAGATGAAGATATAATCGGGGTTTTAACGAAAGAAGGTATATCGCGAGAAAGCACCGATGTGATGGAACTCTACCGCTATCTTCGGCAGTTAAATCCGAAACCTAACCAAGCATTCGGATATAATGAAGTCGCAATCCGAAATATCCACACCCGACTGAATTCCCTTCAAGTTGATCAGGAACTCAGAGTCCAAATTAATTATACCGAGCGGAAAGAGAGTTATATTCCAGCTACGTATAACATCAAACTCTTAGGTATTACCCCAATCCTACCTGTTGATACTCCAGATCAAGAACCTGATATTCCTGACAATACTGCAGCAATTGAAACTACCACTTCTGAAGATACTACACAAGAAATTCCGATAGAAGAGGAAAAATCTGTTATACCTAAAACTTTCTCGCAGACAGATACAGAAATACCTGTATATAAAACAACAAATACATTGGAGAAATTAATCACTTTTACTCGGACGCTGCAGTCTGAATTGAAAGAAACTACTGAAAATCTTGCTTTAATGGTTGAAAGAGTACAATTGTTGGAAGAAGAGCGAGAACGTAACCGAGAACAAGATAAGCTACTCCAAGACATTTTCGATCAACTCAACATGCTGGAAAACTTTGATAAACGGATAAACTCACTTGAAACTGACCGCCACCATCTTCATCAGTTACAACAAACTTTAGCAACATATTTTAAAACGTCAATCCGGCAGACGCAAGCATTGCTTAGAGAAGTTAGTGACGAACCAGATGATTTCAACCCTGAAAATTAACTCCGTATAAAACAGTAATGTATTATTGAAAGGAGTGCCGTTTCATGATGAAAATTGGCACGATGTCTTTGAATGTAAAAGGCACGACTGCTTCCGAATTTGCGCAGATCGTATATGACCTCGGTTTTGATGTAATTGAACTGCATTATAGGGCATTTGAATCCACTGATGTAAACTACCTACGCGAATTGAAGAAAGACCTGATGCGGAAAGGTTTACCGTTAGGTTATATCGGCATCAGCAATAATTTTGGTAAACCTGTTGATGAACATCCTGAAGAAATTGCACTCATTAAGAAATGGATTGACGTCGCTGCTTTTATGAGTTGTCCTATAGTTCGCGTCTTTGCTGCTTATGTGCCTGCTGATTGCGAAGATGAAGAAACGTTATGGAAACCAATGATTGAGGGGTTTAAAGAGGTTGCTGAATACGGATATGAATCGGGTATACTTGTCGGTCTACAAAATCACAACCACAATAACGTTACACGCGATGGAGATGCAGTTTTACGTGCCCTAAATGAAACCGACCATCCATATTTCACGCACATCTTGGATACAGGACAATATGCAGGTTCTCCAGGTGCAAGTGGACATCGTGGTTCACCACATCCGGATTACGATTGTTATGCAAGTATTGAACAGACAGCACCGCATGCTGTTTATGTCCGAACCAAGTTTTATCAAATTGATAGCGGTGTAGAGGAATGGTTGGACTATCCACGGGTCTTGGATATTTTACGTGGGGTTGGCTACAACGGTTGTCTATCAGTTGTCTATGAAGGTGAATCAGATCCGATTGAATCGATGCGTAAAGCAAGAAGCCATCTGGAATCTTTATTGTAAAGAGAGTAGAACTAAAAATGAAAACCCGCGCCGCTGTTATGTATGAGCACAACCAACCCGTGGTTGTTGAAGAATTAGAGTTAGAAGACCCGAAAGCAAACGAAGTCCTTGTGCGAACTGCTGCGAGTGGTGTCTGCCACTCTGACCTATCGGTTGTTACGGGTGCTATCTATTACGATGCAGCTGTAGTTCTCGGGCATGAAGGGGCAGGTGTTATTGAGCATGTTGGATCCGATGTAACAGATTTTCGTGTTGGAGACCATGTAATCTTGTCTTTCGTCACTTATTGTGGTGACTGCCGAATGTGTCAGATGGAAAAAGTATGCTTGTGCGAATCCTACGACGTACCGCGCGGATTTCAGTTAGATGGCACTTATCGCTTATACAACAAATCGGGTGAGGGTATCCTTCAGATGGCACGTATTGCGACAATGTCGGAATACATGGTAGTGCCACACCAAAACCTCGTTAAAATAGACGACCGCTATTCGTTAGAACAAGCCGCGCTCGTGGGATGTGGTGTAACAACAGGCGTTGGTGCAGTTCTTAACACCGCAAAAGTGGAACCCGGTAGTTCTGTCGCAATTATTGGGACTGGTGGCGTAGGTTTAAACGCTATCCAAGGTGCTGTGCTTGCACAAGCGGAAAAAATTATCGCTGTTGACATCGCTGAGAAAAAACTTAACTTTGCTAAAAGTTTTGGTGCTACGGATGTCGTTAATGCTACGGATAGTGACCCAGTTGAAGCAGTTCGTGAATTGACAGATGGTCGCGGCGTAGATTATGCATTTGAAGTTATCGGAAATCCGCAAACTATCGTTCAAGCGTATCGTATGGTGCGAGCTGCTGGCACTGCTGTTATTGTAGGAATGGCACACCATCAAAAGGAATTTAGCATTCCGGCGCAGCACTTCGTCGCATCTGAAAGACAAATAATCGGTTCCTTCTACGGTTCATGCCAACCGCGTGTTGATATGCCGAAACTTCTCAATCTATACACTGAAGGGAAGTTAAAGTTAGACGAACTGATTACAAAACACTATCAACTCGACCAGATTAATGAGGCGTTTGCTGACATGGAAGCCGGTGAAAATGCCCGCGGCGTTATCACCTTTAATTGATGTCCTTCCTTTTCATCGCGAAACAGGGAACACGAAATAATGAAGTCCATCCACACATCTGTTCGCGAACAGTTTAGCCAACATGCCGAGTACTATGCCCAGAGTAGCGCGCATGCCAAAGGTGACACCCTTGATGTTATCCTTGACTTTGCGGATCCTAAAGGAACAGAAAAGACTCTGGACATTGCGACAGGAACAGGTTTCACTGCGTTCGCGCTTGCACCGTTAGTTTCGCATGTTGTCGCTACAGACCTAACACCAGAGATGGTCGCCAAAGCATCTGAGTTAGCACAAGAGCAAGTTATTGAAAACATTACTTTTTCTGTTGCCGCTGCAGAATCTTTACCGTTTGCTACTGCTGCGTTTGATTTAGTGACCGTCCGACTTGCACCCCACCACTTTCAGGACGTACCAAAATTCTTAAGCGAGGTCCATCGTGTTCTACGAAAAGATGGATTTTTTTGCCTTGTAGATTCCGTTTCACCTGAATCAGAAAAAATGATCGCGTGGCAGAACCGCGTAGAAAAATTACGCGACGATTCCCATGTATTTGGGTATCCACCTTCCCAATGGGATGCAATGATTTTGGATGCTGGATTTGATATTGAAAAGACAGCACATACGCGAAATGCACAGATGTCATTTTTATGGTGGGTACGTCCCCAGAAAAATCCGCCAGAAGTTGTCGGAGAAATCCGTGAAGCGTTCGCGCAACTTTCACCAGATGAGGCAAAAAAACATTATACCGTTGAACCAGCAGGTGATGATTTCTATTTTTCGTGGCCTATGTATGCCGTTAAAGCGCGACGGAAATAATTCCGATAAACCGGTGAAATCTACATAATCCAAGATTAAGTCCATAGATTGGGTTTGAACCTACGATACCCATAGATTCAACTTACGGATACATGTTCTTGTAGATTGGGTAAGCCTGCGAACCCGACATTCTTTCTGTCAGAATCACGGAAAACTCGGAGGACAGATGTGATGTAGTGTTTCTTTGTAGCATAGACTTTTAGTCTGTGCTATCTTTGTATGTGCATTCTAAAAGTTGCCGATCCAACGAAACCTTGACCACACTCACACCCCTTCTTCGTGTAATCCGCGTAATCCGTGATTCAGACCATATATCACTGCGAATTTGAATATTCCTTTTCAGTTCACCCACCTTGTTTTTTCTGATTCGCATGCTTCCCACTAACATCCAAGCATCCCTATAACACAATCCATTAGATTGTGCTACAAAACCTCATCTTTCACAAACCCATAATCCAAGATTCAGATATAAAGACCTAAATGTTAACTTTTTATTATTTTTTTGTTGCCTAAAACTATTAACATGCGTTATTATTAATTAATCACTTTAGAAGTTAGTAGAGGTAAGAAATGGCTATTGATCGTAAAATCTATAACGAGAAAGTTGCACAGGCGCGAGAAGAGATAATCAACTTAAATGGTCGTCAGAAACTAAATGACCATCTTTGGTGGAGTTTGCTTTCTGAAAAAATGTTGGCTATCCCAAGGTATATAAATCGAAATGACACAGACCTTTCCAAAGCACTTATAGAACTTTCTGCTTGGATAGAGATGTGGGTCTGTTCTAAAGACACTTTCTAAGGAGATTGATATGATACAACTTGCACAATGTCCGCGCTGTCTTCGGAAAGTATATCCGGGAACACGAAATGGAAAAAAATATGCTTTCGACTACTTTGTCACCGTGGAAGGTGAAATCTTGTCCGGTAATCCACATTCCGAAACATGTCCGTGGGGATCAATGCGAGACCCACTTGCCAGCGGACCTATGATGATTAAGGATTACGCTGATGTTCTTGATGAAATTCAAACAATTTGGAAACTCGGTTGTGTAGAACTCGAACCGCGACCTCCAATAGATTGGAACGAAGTTGACATATATCAACAAGCTCCTCCATTACGACATATAAATCCGATCACCTATCGGCTTATAAAGCAAGGTGGACCTTATCCCAAAGGGAATCGTAATAAACTCAATACATCCTTCACTGGAGCTGTCGTGAGTAAAGGAAAGAAAAAGAAGGTGATAGCGGTCCTTGTTGAAAGGGAATTATTTGATAAGATACACGATTTCATCTACAACTACCGGAGTGGTAATCGGGAAGGCAAACCTCTAAAACAGGTTGTCGTCGCTGGATATTACCTTATATTGGATAGTACCGTCAGAACAGAAAAAGGGTGAAGATCACTATGGCTTCCGATAAAAATATGATTTCTGATTTACATTTCAGTCAACTTGAACAAGCAAATCAACGACTTGTGCAAAACTGGAATGTCCTTGTGAAAATGCGTGCAAATGGAGGCTTAGGAGAGACGAGTCGTCTTGTCAAAGCAGAGATGGCATATTTCCATTCTCTCCAACTCGTTATGGATGCAGCGGAAAACGCAATTCTGGATGAAGAGCGGAGAAAAAGAACGAGAATGTAATCCCACACCTAATACAGAGCGGTTAGAAACCACCCCTACTACTTGTAAGTCGGGTTCACGTGCGATTGCTGCGTTTGATGCAATTCTGTCCGAATAGGCTTTCCACCTGTTTGAAAACGGAGTCCTTATTGACAAGCTTATAGTTCGCACCACAATGCACGATAACTTCACCGAAACGTGGACTCATCAAACGCAGAATTAGGTGCAGATCACCCCTGTTAGCAAGCGCAATCTCTTTGAAAGCCTGAAATTTGTTATAGTTTTTAAGATCAGATTCTGGAATTGTCACCTCCGCAGTAGATGTCAATAGATCCGGCACATCTACTACATCTATAATCTCATTTGCATGAATTAGATATTTTTCCATACTGCTTCGGGCATGATTATTTCGGTTCTTTGTGTGCGGATTATTTTTGAGTTCCCCATTGATCCAAACAATCTGCCCTTCAACAAGTCCACCAACTTTTTTATATATTTCAGGTAAAACAGCAGCTTTTACCATCCCTTCAGAGTCTTCTAAAGCGAGTAGTGCCATTGTATCACCCTTCCGCGTAAGGAGTTTTTTCACACGAGTTATCATCCCAATGATAGAGATTTCGGACACATCAGGGTTTGCATCAAGTGTCTGGGTATTCGCAGTTGTATAGTTTTCTATAATATCCATATATTCTTGGACTGGATGTCCGGACACATAAAATCCGAGGAGTTGCTTTTCCATCTGAAACCGTGTAAACGGTTCATATTCCGGAATAGCCATGTGGGCTGGATTGATGGTATATATCATCGCAGCATCTTTAAAGAGACTTAACTGCCCGCGTTCCCGTTCTGCTTTTGCTATCTTTGCACCTTTCATAATGGTTTGTAAGTTAGCAATGAGTGGTGCTCGATGTCCTTCAAGCGAATCAAATGCCCCGCACAAAATAAGACTTTCTATCGTTCGTTTATTAACAACTCTTGTATTAACGCGTATACAGAAATCCTGTAACGATGTAAATGGACCTCCCTGTTCTCTTGCTTCTAAAATGGCATCTATAGCCCGATCACCAACGTGTTTCACGGCGATAAGACCGAAGTAGATATTGTCACCATCTACCGTGAAAAACTTACTGCTTTTGTTAACATCTGGTGGCAGTAAGTTGATTTGGACATTCAAAAAGTCAGCAAGCCTTTTAGATTCTTCTCGATAACAGATAATTTTTGAAATATCATCTGCTTCTCCCGTCATGATAGCCGCTATAAATTCGTGCGGGTAGTGCGTTTTCAGATACGCCATCCGATAAGTTACTATGGAATATGCCACAGTGTGCGATTTATTGAACGCGTATCCACCAAACGGTTCCAGTATGTCAAAAACCTTTTCAGCCTCTGCTTTGGATATACTATTTTCGGCTGCACCTGTGATAAATTTCTGCCGTTGCGCTTTCAGAAGTCCTTCGTTTCTCTTACCCATCGCATTGCGTAACACATCCGCTTCGCCAAGCGTGAAGCCTGCCATATCTTGAGCGATCTGCATCACCTGTTCCTGATAAACACATAGACCGTAAGTATTCTTAAGGGCATTTTTGAGCGATGGGTGTATATATTCCACCTTTTGTAATCCGTTTTTCCGCGCAATGAACTGACGCGTCGTGCCACTTTCTAAAGGACCAGGACGATAGATTGCAGGAATTGCGGTGAAATCCGCAAAGTTCTCTGGTTTAAGCTGCGTAACAACGCGATACATACCGGGAGAGGTCTCCAGTTGAAATAAGCCTGCAATCAAACCTTTACTGACAAGTGAATATGTTTTTTTATCATCAAAAGGAATTTCTGTTAACTTGATATCTTTACCGCGATTTTCCTTAACCATCTGAATACAATCATCCGTTTTGGTAAGACTCCGTAGTCCGAGAGAATCAAATTTGACGATACCGACATCTTCAACAGTTTTACCTTCAAATTGGGTTGCGACTTGACCGTGTTTATCTGTGAACAGTGGCACATAATCGGTAAGGGGACCGCTTGAAACAACGACTGCGGAGGCGTGGCACGACACATGCCTTTTCATGCCCACAACCGCTTTACTAATATCTATTAATTCCGTGTTTTCAGGCAGCTGCGCCAGTTCACGAAATTCAGGAATAAGTGCTAATATATCCTCAAGCGTGACCTTTGACATGCCCGGAATTAGTCTCGTCAATTTTCTCACGTTTTTGAGAGGTATTTCCAGTGCACGTCCGACATCGGTAATAGCAGCTTTTGGACCTAATGTGGAAAAGGTGGCAACTTTGCCAACAGATTCTTGACCGTATTTATTAACAAGATACTCAATGACGTGGTCGCGTGATCGATCTGCAAAATCAATATCAATGTCAGGTGGACTAACACGTTCGGTGTTCAAAAACCGTTCAAACATGCAGTCATAATCCATCGGATTAAAGGTATTGACACCGAGCGCATAAAGTGCGAGGCTACTGGCGGCAGACCCGCGCGCAGAAAGCGGATACCCTTGCCTATTAGCGTAGTTGACGTAATCCCACACTATCAGGAAATAGCCAGCATAACCTGTCTTACGAATAATATCAAGTTCGTAATCCAACTGTTCCTGAACAGTTGACGGGATCTCATCTCTGAATTTTTCACGCAACCCTTGATAGCACAAATCTTTTAGGTAACTATCATTTGTCTGTCCATCGGGAACCTCGTATTTTGGCATAACAAGGTTGCCGTAATCAAGTTTGAAATTACTACACCGTTTAGCAATCTCATAAGTGTTGCTGATGGCTTCAGGTGGATATTTTTTAAGTGTCTCACGCATTTCACTGACACTCTTAAAATAGTAATGATTATCAAATCGTATCCGATTCGGGTCGTTGACGGTGGTCTTTGTTTGGATACAGAGAAGCACATCGTGGATACGATGATCAGATTTGCGAAGGTAGTGACAATCGTTTGTCCCGACGATTGGAATATCGAATTCTTTCGCTAAATTGACCATCATCGGGTATGCTTTAAGTTCTTTGTCAATATAGTGGTTTTGGATCTCAACATAGAGGTTACGTGTTCCCATTATATCAATCAGTGTTTTAAAGCATTGGATACCTTCCTCACGTTTACCCGAACAGAGGAGTTGTGGCACCTGTCCTCGGATACAACCTGTCAACACAATAACCCCTTCACGGTATTCCCGCAAAATTTCCATGTCAATGCGCGGTTTGTTATAGAAACCTTCTATGTATCCGAGTGATACCAATTTGAGTAGGTTTCGATAGCCAGCTGCATTCTCTGCGAGAAGCGTTAGATGGTACGGTTTACCTTGACCTTTTTCGCGTGATTTACGGTCGCCGGGCGCGACATATACCTCACATCCGACAATAGGGTTCACACCCGCCTTTTGTGCAGTGGTGTAAAACTCCCATGCACCGAACATATTACCGTGGTCGGTAAGAGCAACAGCAGGTGCGCTATTCTCAACTGCCCACTGAATCATATCGGGGACGCGGCAAACTCCGTCAAGCATGCTATATTCACTATGGTTGTGTAGATGGACAAATTCCAAAGATTGTCTCTCCATATTCATTTTAGTATTTATAATAACACAAAATGATATATTTAGTGCAACATAAATTTGTAATCAAACGTTTTTAGGAGTTAAGCATTGTGCTGTCTGATATCGCTGCATGTTATCAACCTATATTAATATCACTTGATAAAAAAAGTATTAAGTGATATATTATGCCAAATCATAACTCATCTCATAGTACTGCTACGTAAGATTGGTAAAAAAATCAATACCACAACAAATAACTGACAAGCAGTTTATGAGACGATTTTTGAAGAGAATTGACTATCTGAAAACATGTTAAAGACATGATTACCTATAGGAGGACGCAAATGCGTTTGATTGCGATAAGATTTATTCACGTCTATATTACCGTAATGGTAATTATGGGAGCGTGTATGCTCTCAGCACAAGCTGACCTTAAAGACCCGGCATTATCTGTTTACTACAGTTTTGATGAAGATGGTGCTACCGTTGAAGATGGTTCATTGAACGGTAACGATGGAACAGTAGAAGGTAATGCTGATAGGGAAAAAGGCGTTATCGGTAATGCTATTAAGTTAGATACCAATATATGGATCAATATGAACGGACCGGAATTTAAGAACGGACCAGAAGATGGATTCACACTTGCGGTTTGGGTCAACCATACCGGTTCGGCAAATCCACAGACATTACTTGATGCGATTGGTAACGGACACGCCAGTGGACTCTACCACATGGAAATTCGACCTGGTGGCTTTAGATTTTTCCATCGAAATGAGGCAAATGCAGAGGTTTTCAATATAAATCCGGGTCCCGTGATTGAAGCGAATAAATGGGTTCATTTTGCTGGAACTTATGATAGTGGTAGCGGTGATGTGAAAACATATATTGATGGGAAAGAGACGCATTCAGCACAAGGAAATGGAAAACTTTCCGCTGAATGGGGTGTCACAGCAGGAATCGGTCATCATAAAAATGATCGTTGGTTTGCTGGACTGTTGGATGAGTACTACCTGTTTGGACGTGCATTGTCGGAAGATGAGATTAATCAGGTTATGGAAGGTGGATTTCTGTCCGTTGAACCAACTGACAAACTCACGACAACTTGGGGTAACATTAAGGCACGTTAATAACGTAATAGTCCATTTGTTAATGGCTTGGATTCAGTATTTTGCTGGGTTCAAGCCATTTTTTATTGGCTATCAGTTATTGACTTAGTTTCACTATACACGACCTACAATAATTTTGTGTATAAACTTTATCCACCCATTAACAAGTACTACCATAATATACATATACGGGAATTTTAGAAGTAATCAGACACCTCACATGTAGGAGCGATCACCGAATCGCGACCAAACGCTAAAATAGTCGGGAATCGGAGTTCCATCCTACAGTTCAATAATATCAAAAAAATCTAAAACCTACCATAGTTTCGTCAACTTTAACATTACCCGTTCGGTAATTTCGCTGCCTCGTGACAAACCAAGCCTTCTACGTAATATCCCTGCAAATAAGGAGAGGTGTTATTCGAAATGATTTAATAGGAACTACTTAGCTTCCAAACACGGGAGAATTGTTACATTACCAATTAGGGTCGTAGTCCCAATTCGTGCGTTGCCTACCGTAAAGTGTACCGTTAATTTCGGTCTGATGACAGACAAAACATCTATGATAGTCGGTAACACCGTGTAGTTCGTGTGCAGAAATAATTTCAGGTGTGTTATGTTCATGGCAGGTAATACACGTGTAGCTGCGATAAGGAGTATCGGCAAAGAGTGCAAGTTTATCTGTCTTATTATTTGCATGATATTTTCGGTTATTCTCTTTATCCTCAATTGTCCATGCTTTGGCAACTTCCTTGATTAATATTTCGGCAGTCTGAGACATATCAATATCATGTTGCATGAACCACCACTGTATATCTTCTGGAATCGTTTCGGAAATGTCCAGTTCATTCTGTAGGGTGGCATCAACATGGAAGAGTAATGGATCAGATGTGTGGCATTTTGCACAGGGGACATCGTGCACATCGGTCAGAGGGAAGAAGTCATCGTGGTCAAGTTTAGCTTGCCCGTGAAAGACTATGCTAATCAACAGAATTGGTGCGAGAATAAGATGGCATCGGAGCAGTGTTTGTCGAACCTTGCGAGCAGTAAGACTAACGGCAATTCCCGTGCCTAAATTCGACATGGCGAGAATAAATGTTAGCCATGAATGCCATACAAGCGGCTGAAATGCTGAATGGAACAGCACAAGGCACAGACCAAGAGATGCAACCCGTTGGTGGTATTTTAACCATACCTGACGACTACCCCAACGTACCCATCGGCTTCGTAGAAGATATAGACTTGCAATAAGAATTGCGATGGCACCGATGATACTGATTGTATGTCTCGCCTCACCGTAACTGCCTGCTTCCCAGATACAGAAAAAGGATATTACAGCTGCACCGATGATACCATGCCCGATTTGGATAAAGACCTTCATGCTCTCAGTTTAGCATTTACAATCGGTCATGGCAAGTGAAAAGTATGACCATATATGTCAATGGGTACCACGATAAATACACAACAGATTACACACGCAATAAGGAATTAGATGGACAGAGCAGAATTGGCATGTTATAATTATCAATAGTTATGGTTGAATCTACAGGAGGTGGAAAATGAATCTCAAAGATGCTATTATACTACTGCTTCTCTTTACAACGATTACGCTTGTTGGTTGTTATACCAAATTCGGTTATCACGAACCAACATATCACATGGAACAGCAACATAAACAAATAGAAAAAACCGACAAAAAGATGGAACATACTTCCGAAGCCGATATGGGAACAGAACAGAGTAACACTAATGGATATTATGGTCGGCGGAAGTCTACATATCGTTCTACCTATTCTTACGCGGACAATTCCTATCGGGTGCCTTATACACCATATCCGTATAGGTATTATCCAACACCTATGTATTACGCTCCACATCCTTGGTATTATGGATATTATGCTCCGTATTACGGTTATTATGGAAGTTATTACCCTTACAGAAGCTACTATGGCAGATATCGCGGCAGTACATTTTATCCTGCTTTCCGCGGCACATCCAAACGAGGTGCTGTATCGAAAACGCGCCGTACTGAGTACCGTAGGGCGCGATATTCACGTAGTGTAACCTCGTTTAACCAATGATATACACATCCTAAAGAGAAATAAGTTGGCATAGATAAAAAATTTTTACATCTCATGCGTTTTATATTGAGGTGAATACAGAAAATAAAGGAGAAACGAAAATGACACGAGTATTTTTTGGAGTTTTTGTCTGTCTACTCCTCACGGGTTTGTTGGCAGTCGTGTGTCCAGCACAAGAGGAGGAGGTAGCAATCGGCAACACATTTGGTGTAGGTGCGCGGTCAATGGGTATGGGTGGAGCCTCTCTTGGTCTTGCTGACGATTTTACTGCACTATATTGGAATCCTGCAGGACTGGCACAGATACAGAAGTTTGAATTGTTCACAAGTGTTTCGCATAATACTGCAAGCATAGATAGTTCTTTTACTAACGATGAGACAATCGGTACAAGTCGTTCACGACTACGTCCGAATTCTATAGGTATTGTATATCCTATTGCTACGCAACAAGGCGGATTTGCAGTAGCATTCGGTTATAACCGTGTCCAGAACTTCGATTTTCAGACCAAGATTCAAGGTATTGGTCCAAATTCAGGTGACGTTTTTAGTGGTCTGGTTGTTAATGAAACTAACAGAAACACAGGTGGTATAGGTATTTGGAGTTTTGGTGGCAGCGTATATATCACTAAGAACCTACTCATTGGTGGATCTATAGACTATTGGAATGGAGATAGTCTCAATGAATTGGATGTGACAGCAACAGATACGTTAAATATAAGAGAAGATCTGTCCAGATTCAGTTATGATGATGAAATTGACCGAGAATATTCTGGTATAAGTGGACGCGTAGGTGTTTTGGCTCATTTTGTAGACGCTATCAGCCTTGGTGTTACGTTGGTAGCACCGACAGAACTGACAGTTGATGAATTCTGGCGTCAATACGAGATAACATATAGTGATGATAATAACGCAGGAGAGTCTAAGGTTGATGACGGTGGATTGGGGTTTGACATTGAGAGACCTATTGAAATCGGAACAGGAGTTGCAGTCAAATTGTTGAATAAACAGTTGATTTTGGCAGGTGATATTCAGATTACGGATTGGCGACAGACACGTTATAATCCGTCACCTGCAGAAAACATTCCCGATGATTTCTTTGAAGAATTCTATGCCACAACTTTACAGACAAGACTTGGGATTGAATATCAGATTCCCGTAATTGCTTCGTATGTACGTGCTGGTTATTTCCGCGATACTATTCCATTTACAGATGCTGAGATTGAAAATGAACGTGATTTTTTGACATTCGGTGTAGGAAAGATCTTTGAAGAATCCATAAAATTTGATCTTGCCTATATGTGGGGTAATTGGCAGCAGTCCAGAAGCAATTTGACTACCAAGCGAAATTCACACCGAGTTTTCGTATCGGGAGCATACCGATTTTAATTAGGTAGAGTTTTCTTAAACCTTGTGTTAATACCATAATCTGACAAATGAAAACCCTATGGTAGGTATGGCAATTAAACCGTTCCAACCATAGGGTTTAAATAGTTAATGCTATCTTTATCACATTATACAAGTTGAATGTATGCCATTTGTGCTCCATCACCGCGTCTTAATTCACCCCGTATAATGCGGGTATATCCGCCATTTCGATCCTGGTACCGCGGTGCTATATCTTCAAATAGCTTCTGAAGGATAGCATGCTTTTGCTGCACACCTGATTCACCGCGTCTCGGTTTATAATGTAGGTTGCTGCCATACAAGTAGCGTGCGGCCCGTCGGCGTGCGTGTAAATTATCCTGTTTTGCAAGCGTTATAAGTTTTTCTGCTACACGTCGGAGTTCTTTACACTTGTGTATAGTCGTCCGGATTTGTTCATGCTCAAACAGGGCGGTTGCTTGGTTGCGGAAGAGTGCATTTCGATGGCTTGTGGTACGTCCTAATTTTCTTCCACGTTTTCTATGACGCATCTTATTCCTCCTCGTCCGTTTCAATATAATTGTCGTCATCCAAATTCATGCCGAGAGTTAGTCCCATGTTAGCAAGTTGGTCTTTAATTTCATTCAGAGAAGTTTTACCAAAATTTTTGTATTCCAACATCTCTTTCTCATTCTTGACGACAAGTTCACGGATTGTTTTGATATTTGCTGTCTCAAGACAGTTTCCAGCTCGTACTGAGAGTTCAAGGTCAGCGACAGGTTTAGCGAGATATCTGTTTCTCAAGATTTTTGCTTCGTCAATCTCGGGTACCGGTTCAACATAGGTTTCATCAAATTCAGTAAAGATATCAAGTTGACTACGCAAAATCTCAGCAGCCTGCGTAATAGCCTGCTTGGGTGTTATACTTCCATCTGTCCAGATTTCAAGATTGAGTTGATCGAAATCAGTCACATCTTCAACTCGTGTCTCGTTTACAGAGAAGTTAACTTTTTCCACTGGTGAAAATTTTGCATCAACAGGAATCCAACCAATAGGTTGTTTAGGATCTCTATGCTCTTCCGCGAGTGAATAGCCGCGTCCTATCTCCACCTGAATTTCCATATCTATCCCCTGACACTTATCAAGTGTTGCGATGTGTTGGTCAGGATTGATTATCTCAACAAGTGAATTAGAACGGATGTCGGCTGCTGTCAATTCTCCTGAACCGCTTGCTTTGAGTTCTAAAATCATTGTGTCATCTTCTTGTAGTTGAAACCGGATCGACTTGAGGTTAAGAATTATTTGAACAACATCTTCTAAAATTCCTGGAATAGTTGAATATTCATGCTTGACTTGATCAATTTGAATTGCAGTGATGGCAGCTCCTTTAATTGAGGAAAGCAGTACCCGTCGAAGCGAGTTGCCGAGAGTAGTACCGAATCCTCTTTCAAGAGGTTCTGCGGTGTATTTTGCATAATTTGGCTCTAAGGTTTCTGTATCGGCTACCAGACGTTCGGGCATTGTTAACTTCAACCTATCCATCTATTTCCTCCTATCGGCTTGAGTTGTTCTTAAAACAGTGTCTAACAGATATTGTCCAGAAACATACCCAATCTGTACATCAATCTGGTGTGTTGGTTTGCTTTGGTTCATTAGAACTGTGGTATTATCCTTTTGTTATGGGTGGTATACAATCGGCATAATAGATCAATCTGTTTATGGACACAGGTTCTCAAATAAAAGTACAATTATCCCCTTGTTATGTCCCGTGGTGCTTCAGGAACAGTCAGAGTGTCATGACAGGGAGAGGTAGTTTGAAACAACTTGATTTGTCTCTTTGGGTTGGATATGATTTAACTGTATAGCGGTTTTTATATAACACTGCACTATGACAAATCGCGCCAAACCTGTTTTCAAACGAATTTAATCAGAAGTCAACCATTGTTGACGAGATCAAATATGGAAAACATACAAAGGTAAAAACTGTTACCTGGAGTACAATTCAATTATCAGTTGTGTGTCCAACTCAGCTGCTATATGCTCAACAATCGGTGCTCCTTGTACTCGTCCTTCGGGTTTATCAGCATCGATTTCGAGCCATTCTGGTGCACCTCGTTGCTTTGAAAATTCTAACGCTTCTTGAATCGTGATGCTTTCTCGGCTTTTTTCGCGAGGCGTAATAACATCTCCAATATCAACCAGATACGAAGGGATATTTACGCGTTTCCCGTTAACAGTGAAGTGATTGTGCTTGACCAATTGTCTTGCTTGTTTGCGGGATGTTGCAAACCCGAGACGATATACAACATTATCCAATCGTCGTTCAAGTAGAGCGATTAGATTCTCACCGGTAATACCGGTTTGGCGTGCCGCTTTGAAATAGTAATTGCGGAACTGTTTTTCATAAACCCCGTATATTCGTTTAGCTTTTTGCTTAGTGCGCAATTGCCGTCGGAACTCTCCACGAGCGCGTGTGGGTGGTTTTTGCCCGTGGTCACCAGGTGGATAACTTCTCCGTTCAAATGAACATTTTGGTCCGATGCATCTGCGACCTTTTAGAAAAAGTTTCTCACCTTCCCGACGGCATAATTTACAGACAGAATCTAAATACCTACTCATGTGTCTCCTTGGTTATACCCGTCTTCTTTTTGGTGGACGACATCCGTTGTGTGGAATGGGTGTCATATCCTTCATCAAAGTAATTTCTAATCCTGCAGCGGCGAGTGCGCGGATAGAAGATTCTCTCCCAGAACCAGGTCCTTTGACTCTCACTTCAACGCGTTTCATACCGTGATCCATTGCTTTTCTGGCACATGCTTCTGCAGTCTGTTGTGCAGCAAAAGGAGTTGACTTCCTGGAACCGGGGAACGTCATTCCTGCGCTTGCCCAAGCGACTGTATTGCCGTTGAGATCAGTGATAGTTACAATTGTATTATTGAACGTAGCCTGGATGTGGGCAATCCCCTCCGGTACATTTTTTCGTTCCCGTCTTCGTGAACGCAATCTGTTTCTCCTTTATTTAACCGTAAATGCGTTGTAGAATACCGAACAGTGGTTTCTTGTAAATATAAAGAGAAAACACTGCAGCACTCTGTTTAAATCAACCACCTTTACGAGCTGCCTCTTTAGCTTTTCTTCCGACAGAAATCGTACGTGCTTTACCTTTACGTGTGCGAGCATTAGTATTTGTGCGTTGTCCTCGCACGGGTAATTGCCTGCGATGGCGCAGTCCACGATAACTGTTAATATCCATTAACCGTTTAATGTTTTGATCAACATCTCGTCGTAGGTCACCTTCAACTTTATATACTTCAGTGATTCTATCTCGGAGTTGACTCACTTCGTTTTCAGCCAAAGCATCAACCTTTTTACCTGGGTCAATGTTTAGGTCTGTGACGATCTGCTTTGCAGTGTAACGACCAATGCCGTAGATAGCTGTCAATGCAATATCAATCCGTTTAGTACGAGGTAGATCCACTCCTGCTATGCGTGCCATGGTTTCCTCCTTATGTGTAGGACAGGTTATCCTTGTCTTTGTTTATGCTTCGGGTTCGAAGGACATATAACGCGGACAATTCCTTTTCTCTTAATTATTTTGCAGCGGTTACACATTTTTTTCACAGATGGTCGGACTTTCATAGTTTCCTCTTATTAATAAATTTTCCGTATATGAATCTTTTTACATAGGATACACATGTAATACATTGTATGTGTTTATCTTCCTCTGCGTCCTTTTATACGTCTATCTTTTAAGAATCCGTCATAATGACGCATCGTTAAGTAAGATTCTATTTGTGATACCGTATCTAATACAACACCTACAACAATCAAAACTGAAGCACCTTCAACCATACCACCGACATTTAGCCAACTGGTAATAGCGATAGGAATTACAGCAATACCCGCAAGGAACAATGCACCTGGAAGGGTTATTCGGGTTAAGGTTGTATTGATATAATCCGCAGTCTGTTTACCGGGACGTAGACCTGGTATAAACCCTCCGTTTTTCTGCAAGTCCTCTGCCATTTGAACAGGATTGATTTGTACTGCTGTGTAGAAATAGGTGAATCCTATAATTAACAATGCATAGATACTAAGATAGAAAATTGACGGATTATTTGGATCCATCAGATTTGTTAAGCCTATAACCCACTCCCAATCCCGTGGTAGTATCCCAATGATAAAACTTGGAAACGTCATCAAGTATACAGCAAAGATAATGGGAATCATTCCTGCGGCGTTCACCCGCAGTGGTAAATGCATTGAGCGTCCACCGAAGACTTTTCCACCTCGTATCTGCCTACCGTATTGGATTGGAATCTTGCGGACAGACAAGTGTATAAAGATTGTTCCAGCTACAGCGACCACAATGAGCAGTAGTAAACCAGCGAGATGAATAAGTCCAAAACGTGGATCAAAAATCAGGCTTCTGAAAACAGTTGCGACTCCACTTGGAAACGCTGCCATAATCCCAACAGTGATAATTATCGAGATTCCTTGTCCGATTCCACGTTCAGTAATTTGTTCCCCAAGCCACATCACAAATGCAGTGCCAGCGGTTAATGTTATGACAACCAAAACATGCCACCAAATAGTCGCACTCGGGTCAACGATATTACCTGTTCCAGCACCGAATAATGCACCAGGATTTCTCAACAATATAGATATCGTTATACCTTGGATGATACTCAGTATAACGGTTCCATAACGAGTGTATTGAGTTATTTTTTTGCGTCCATCGGGTTCCTTGGAAAGTTTTTCTAAGGCAGGGACGATCATCGGCAGCATCTGCATGATAATTGCTGCAGTGATATATGGCTGAATTCCGAGAGCGAAAATCGTCATCTGACCAAATGCACCACCTGAGAAGACATTAATCAACGCGAGAACGTTACCCGTACGTTCCATGAGTTGATTAAAGAACACCTCAAGTGCCGCATCATCAATACCCGGAAGAGTGATGTGTGCACCGAGACGGTAAACAATCAGCAGCAATATAGAGAAAATAATACGCTTGCGCAATTCAGGTATTTTTAGAGCGTTTTGAATTGGCTTAATCACTTAAATCACCTCGGCAGTACCGCCTTGAGCTTCAATCTTTTCAATGGCTGATTTTGAAAAGCGATGTGCGCGCACCTTCAGTCGTTTGTCAAGTTGACCGTCGCCGAGTATTTTTATGAGCGCTTTTTTTCGTTTGATGATGCCGACTTCTCGCAATAGTTCAGGATTAACTTCCAGTTCATCCTCAAATAAATTAAGTGTTTTTATATTTACGACATCATACTCTAACCGTTTATGTGCTATTCTTCGTGGACCACGTTTTGGAACGCGTCTGACCAAAGGCATTTGTCCGCCTTCAAACCATGCGGGGATAGAACTCCCCGAACGTGATTTTTGTCCTTTATGTCCACGACCAGCAGTGCCACCTTTACCCGAACCTCTTCCCCGTCCCACACGTTTGCGGTTACGGGTTGAGCCAGGAGCAGGTTTGAGTTCATTAAGTTTCATTGAGTCTTTCGTTCCTTAGATATGACTGACGTGTGTCAGTTTTTAGAATTAGTAGGACGTTTATGTAAGAGTTCTTCAACGGTTTTGCCTCGAATTCGAGCCACATCATTAACATCTTTTAGGCTTCTCAATCCGATTATGGTAGCTTCAGCGATATTCTTGACGTTTCTGGAAGAGAGACATTTTGTGAGTGCATCTGTGACTCCCGCATATTCCAGAATCGCGCGTGTTGCATGTCCAGCGATTATACCTGTACCGGGTCTTGCGGGTTTTAGTAATACTTTTGCAGATTTGAATTGACAGAGGATTTCGTGTGGGAGCGTGCCATCATTCAATGGGACTCGGATTAGATTTTTCCGTGCATCGGCAAAACTTTTCCGAAGTGCCCCAGCGATTTCACTTGCACTCCCGAACCCTATTCCAACAATACCGTCTCGATTACCGACGACAGAAAGCGTATTAAAACTTGGAGTTCTTCTTCCTTTTCCAACCCGCATGACACGATTTATGTCAATAGGACGTTCTTCAAATTCATACTCGTCAGGATTGATTCTTTCTTTTCGCAAAAAAGTCTCCTCTTATGGGACAAATCAGGGCATTTAAAACTTAAGCCCGCCTTCCCTTGCAGCTTCAGCGAGGGCTTTGATTCGACCATGATATAGATTACCACCTCGGTCAAAGATCACTCCCTCAATCTGATTTTCCTTTGCCTTTTGCGCGATGAGTTGTCCAACGCTTTGAGCAATTTGTATCTTTCCACCCTCAGAAGCATTTCCCTTTACTTCAGGGGATAAACTGGAGGCGTGGGCAAGTGTATTGCCTTTGTCATCATCAATGATTTGGGCATATATATGTTTCAAACTTTTACTTACAGAAAGGCGTGGCCGTTGTATTGTGCCGTTAATTTTCCGCCGAACTCTTTTTTTTCGGCGGAGATGACCTTCCTGTTTTCTCTTCGTCTTATCCAACGGATTTCCTCCCGCAGCTAAAACACTTCAGATGTACTTGATAAACCCTCACCTTGTTGTCCGTTGGTATCTTATCCAGCGACCTTACCTTCTTTGTCGCGGACACGTTCACCTTCGTAGCGTATACCTTTACTTGGTTTGTAGGTTTCGGGTTTCTTTATTTGACGGATAGAGGCAGCAACCTGCCCCACTACTTGTTTATCAATCCCACTCACAGTAATAGGGATGTGCGTTTGACCATCTATACTCTCCTGAGGTTCAACAGTCAATGTGATACCTTCTGGAGGTGTGAAGGTTACAGTATGTGAATATCCAACATCAAGAGTTAAGACATTCTGACGAGTGACCTCAGCACGGTATCCTGTACCGACAACGCGCAACTTTTTCTCAAAGCCTTCCGAAACACCAGTCACCATATTTGAAATAAGGCTTCGTGTTAGACCGTGTAGTGCTTTTTGTTTTTTGTTATCGTTCGCGCGTGCGATGGTAATAACGTTATCTTCAATATTCGCATCAATTCCCTGTGGGATAATCCAATTCAATGAGCCTTTTGGACCCTCTACCTGGACTTCACTGTCGTTGAAAGCAACTTTCACTGAACTCGGAATTGGAATTGGAATTTGTCCAATGCGTGACATTCTATTTCTCCAATCTACAATTTAACACTGCAGATATATTGTAAGGTGCTGATACTTGATTACCAGACATAACAAAGGACTTCTCCACCGACTTTTGCGCGTCTACACTCAATTGAGGTTTTGACACCTTGCGATGTTGAAAGAATAGCGATCCCTAAGTCGCCATAAACTCGAGGCAACTTATCCCGCCTTCTATAAACACGTCTACCGGGTTTACTGATACGTCTTAGATTGGTAATAGCTTTCTCTTTATTCTGTGCACCATATTTCAGATAGATACGTATAATGCCTTGTTTTCCATCCTCAATTAGACGGTAGTTTCGTATGAAACCTTCTTCAGAGAGGATACGAGCAATCTCTAATTTTAGGTTGGAACCTGTAATCTCAACGCGCTCATGTCCAGCCATATTAGCATTACGTATACGTGTTAACATATCTGCGATCGGGTCAGTCATTGACATGAAAAAATCTCCTTCTTACCAACTCGCCTTTCTCACACCGGGGATTTTACCCGCTCGTGCAAAGAGACGAAAGCAGATACGACATAATTCAAACTTACGTAGATACCCTCTTGCACGTCCACAATTTTTGCATCGGCTATATTTGCGTGTGCTAAATCGAGGGGTTTTCTTATTTCTGGCAATCCATGATTTACTTGCCAACTTGAGTACTCCTTTAGTCGGAACTTACTTGTGATATCTCGAATAGATATACCTTATTTTTGTTAAAAAAGGTTACTGCCGAAAAGGCATGCCGAGTTCACGTAATAAAGACCGTGCTTCCTCATCGGTTGCGGCGGATGTTACAATCGTCACATTCATACCACGGACATCATTTACGTCGTCATAATCAATTTCCGGAAAGATGAGTTGCTCGGTTAACCCTAATGAGTAATTTCCACGACCATCAAATGCGTCAGGAGAAACACCCCGGAAATCTCGAATCTGAGGTAACACAACGTTAATCAAACGGTTAAGGAATTCATACATACGAAGACGTCGGAGCGTAACTTTACACCCTATAGCATCGCCGGGGGTACGCGACATTCTTGATGGACCTCTAATTTTGAAAGCTGATATTGATTTCCTTGCCCGCGTGATAATTGCACGCTGACCGGAAATAAGCGTTAACTCCTCAACAGCATCTTCAAGTGTCTTCGGGTTTTCTTTCGCTTCACCGACACCGATATTTAGCGCGATTTTTTCTAATTTTGGAATCTGCATTACATTCTTGTAATTAAACTCTTTTTGTAATGCTGGTATAACTTCTGTTTGATAAAATGCTTTAAATTGGCTCATTCGCCTTATTCCTATAGCCTGACTGTTGTATTATTTACTTTTTCAATATTTCTTAGACTATCTTCGAAATGTAATTAAGATCTATCCTTCAATCTTTTTCAAGTTAGAGAGATGGATAGTTCCTTCGCGTTCAACAACGCCACCTTGTCCCATTTGATTTGGACGTAAATGGCATTTGATGAAATGAATACCTTCAACAATAGCTCTATTTTTTTTTGGAAAAACCTCCAACACAACGCCTTGCTTACCACGATCTTGACCACTCAAGACCAACACTAAATCATCTTTTTTAATATGCAGCTTTTTCTTAGACATTCTGACCTCCTAAATCACTTCAGGGGCTAAAGAAACAATTCTCGTGAAAGATTTTTCTCTAAGTTCACGAGCAACTGGTCCAAAAATACGTGTACCCCGTGGTTCATTTTCCGGGGTAACAAGAACAGCCGCATTCTGATCGAACTTAATATAAGAGCCATCTGGACGACGATACTCTTTAGTAGTTCTGACAACAACAGCGCGAACAACTTCACCTGCTTTGACTTGAGTATTCGGTGTTGCCTCTTTAATACTGGCAACAATAATATCGCCGACTCGCGCGTAGCGGCGGCGGGTTCCCCCAAGCACACTAATACACATTAAATTTCTGGCACCTGTATTATCAGCGCAGGTTAATCGAGTATAAGATTGAACCATTGCCGTACCTTCCTTCCCAATTAATCAGTGGCTGTCTGTGCCGCTGATATTATAGATTGCACCCGCCATCGTTTGTGACGACTCAACGGGCGACATTCAACTACTTGTATAACATCTCCCACATTACAATTATTCTGTTCATCATGTGCCAAAACTTTTTTTGTTGAACGGACTACTTTTTTGTAAAGCGGATGTTGGTAACTTCGAACTATCGCCACGGACACAGTTTTCTCCATGCGATTACTGACAACCGTACCTGTTCGACTTTTTCGGTGTCTTCGTTTATCCACGTTCAATTTATCCTCTTTCAGATACATTCAGTAATTGTAAACATCATAACAATGCCGATACCACTGAATAACTTATTTGCCCCAGACTCTAATCCTGGGGTTCTAATTCACGGGTACGTAACACAGTTTTCACCCGTGCGATGTCTTTGCGTATTTTCCCGATAAGTGTTGTGTCTTCTAACTGCCCAAGAATGCTTCTGGATCTTTGGTTAAATAGATTCTCTTTCAGAGATTCTAATTCGTTTTCCAATTCTTCTGTGGATCTGGTTCGTAATTCGTGTGCTTTCATATCTATACCTCATCCCTCACTACGAATTTGGTTTTGATAGGAAATTTGTGTGCAGCACGTGTCATGGCTTCTTTTGCGACTTCACGGGAAACACCACTTAATTCATATATGATTCTGCCGGGTTTAACAACAGCGACCCAGAATTCTGGTGCGCCTTTTCCTCCACCCATCCGAGTTTCAGCGGGTTTTTTGGTAATCGGTTTATGAGGAAAGATCTTGATCCACATTTTTCCACCACGACGAACCGCACGCGTGATAGCTACCCTACCAGATTCAATTTGGTTGCTTGTTATCCATCCAGCTTCCATAGCTTGTAAACCGTATTCGCCGAAGTTAATTTCTGAACCGCTACGCGGTTTTCCACGACGTTTTCCACGATGAACCTTCCGGTGCATCACACGTTTTGGCATCAACATTTGAACTTACTCCTAAAATCATTGTGAAACACACAAGCAAAATGCCCTACAATCGGAGGTGTTAACATCTTACCTGTTGTTATTTTGCCTGTTGTTATTTCCTTGTTGCCTGCGTCTGTTCCGTCCTTGATCTCGTTGCCTGCTTGAAGAACCACGGTTACTGGATTGTCGATTGTCGCTCCGTGCACCTCCAGAACTGCTTCGACGACCACTCTGTTGACGGCGTGGAGGAGTTTCCCCACTTAACGCTTCTGGCACACCGAGGATTTCACCCTTAAATATCCAAGATTTCACACCAATTTTTCCGTAAGTTGTATTCGCCTCTGTAAACCCGTAATCCACATTAGCTCTGAGGGTATGTAACGGAACGCGCCCTTCAAGGCTGGATTCGGATCGTGCAATCTCTTTTCCGTCGAGCCTACCACTCACCATAACTTTAACGCCTTGTGCTCCAGCTTGCATTGAGTCTGCGATATTCCGCCGCATTGCCTGTTTAAAACTGGTTCTGCGTTCAATTTGGGTTGCGACAGCTTCAGCAAGAAGTTGCGCATCAAGTTCAGGAACCTTTATCTCAGTGACCTGTATTTTGACTGGTCGATCAATGAGTTTTGCAATTTCTGTCTGTAATTTTTCTGCCTCAACCCCTCGTCGTCCAATTACAATACCGGGTCTGGCAGTATGGATATTAATAGTACATCTTTCGGCAACGCGTTCGACTTCAATGCGTGAGATCCCTGCGCGCACCAACTGTTCTTTGATGTATTGCTGGATCTTAAGATCTTCATGCAACCATCTGGCGTAATCTCGGTCACTATACCACTTTGAATCCCAAGTTTCAATTATTCCTAAGCGTAACCCACGTGGGTGAGTTTTTTGTCCCACACATACCTCCTGTTGGACACTATCCCATTTGCGACTTTGGAGGTGCTGAAGTGGTATTGACTACTCACCATCATTTTCGCTCTCCTCATCCACAACAACAGTGATATGACTTTGTCGTTTAAAAATACGGTTTGCCATACCTCGTGCTCGGGGACGTATCCATTTTCGTGTAATTCCTTCATCAACACGAATCTCTTTGACGTACAAATCAGCGGAATCCACAGCAGGATCTTGAAATTGGGCGTTTGCTGCGGCGGATTGAATCAGCTTATGAATTATAGGTGCTGCCGCTTTATGTGTAAAGAGCAGTTGATTCAGCGCATCATCAACATACTGATTCCTAACCAAGTCGGCAACAAGCCGTGCTTTTCGTGGTGCTACCGAAACGTTCCGAATCTTTGCCCTTCCTTCCATCAGTTTCTCCTAACAAGACTTTAGACACAAATTTGTGCAGAACGTCTTGCTCTATATTTTCTTAACTATGATTTAAAACAGTAAGTGCATTTAAAAGAGAAGCACTTTTTACGATATGAATCAAAATAAAGCCAAACTATCTTCTTTGACCACCAGCGTGAGAACGGAATGTGCGAGTCGGTGCAAATTCGCCAAGCTTATGACCAACCATATTTTCAGTGATATAAACCGGAAAAAATTTCTTCCCGTTGTGAATAGCAACGGTATGTCCAACAAATTCAGGTGTAATAGTAGAACTTCGTGCCCACGTGCGGATGACACGTTTACTACCTGATTGTTCCATTTCTGTTATATGTTTCGCGAGTTTTGCGTCAACATAAGGTCCTTTTTTTATAGAACGCGCCATTAGAAGTCTCCTTTATACTCTGAAGTAGATTCTTACAAATGTCCGTGATGAATGAATTACTTGCGTTTTCCAAAGATATATTGACTCGATTTCTTTTTAGGATTCCGCGTCTTATATCCTTTCGTCGGAACTCCCCAAGGTGTGACCGGGTGTCTTCCACCGGAACTTTTTCCTTCTCCACCACCGTGTGGATGATCAACCGGATTCATTGCGACACCTCTGACTTTAGGTCGTTTACCTAACCATCTTGAACGTCCTGCCTTACCGATGGAGATTGTTGTCACATTTCCGACTTGTCCTATAGTTGCCATTGCCTTAACTGGAATAAGCCGTATTTCACTGGATGGTAGACGGATACGTGCATATTTACCTTCACGATCAACCAACTGTGCGGCGCCACCTGCGCTTCGAACAAGTTGTCCACCTTTACCTGGTTTCATCTCTATATTATGTATAGAAGAACCCAAAGGTATTTTTTCAAGGGGTAATGCATTACCGACTTTTATTTCTGAATCAGGACCGGATGTGACAGTGTCACCGACTTGAAGACCGAGTGGTGCTATAATGTAACGTTTTTCACCATCTGCATAGTGAAGCAACGCTATATGTGCAGAACGGTTTGGATCATACTCAATCGCTGCGACCTTTGCCGGAATATCAAATTTATCCCGTTTGAAATCAATAACACGGTACCTACGTTTGTGTCCGCCGCCTCGTCTGCGCACCGTCAATCGTCCGTGGTTATTCCGTCCGGCTTTTTTCTTCGCCCCTTTGACGAGTGATTTCTCCGGCTTCTGACGTGTAATCTCTTCAAATGTATATCCCGTCATGAACCGACGACTCGGTGTAACAGGTTTATATGTTTTAGCCACTCTCTGTTCCTCTCGTAATACATTCTTTCATGCGGCTTGGCGGTAACCACTCGGCACGGACATGAACGAAAACATGTGATTAGATTATATACTCTCAAACACAGGGATACGAGTCCCTTCTACAACGGTGATAATTGCTTTCTTCCAATGGGGTCGTCGTCCACGTTGATAACGATTCATTCTGCCCTTAATCTTACCCCGAACTTGCATCGTATGGACATCAATGATACTCCCCTTAATATCAAACAATTCCTCAGCAGCACGACGTATTTCTGTTTTGTTTGCATCTCGACTCACAACAAATGAGTACTTATTATCCTCACGGAGAAGCGTGCTTTTTTCTGTAATATGAGGTTTTAGAATAATATGGTAATTGTCTTTCATAATGCTAACCTTCTAAATCTACAAATTTGGCTTCCAGTTTTTCTGCTGCACGTTCAGTGATAACGAGTTTTTCATGCCACAGTACTTCGTACACATTGAGCATATCCCAAGTACAGCAATGGACTTGTGGGATATTCCGTAGTGATAGATGGATATTCGGTTCGTGTTCATCAAGAACGAACAATACTTTTCCATCTAAGTTCAATGCGTTTAAGAGTGCTACTATATCTTTTGTGCGCGGACGTTCAAGCGTGAAATCTTCAATGAGTATACATTGTTCATTTTGAAACCGGTCCGCAATGGCACTTTTTAAACCGAGTCGTCGCACCCGCTTAGGGGTTCGTTGCCGATAACTGCGAGGTTTCGGACCAAACGCCGTACCCCCATGCACTCTGATTGGAGATCTTGCATCTCCTACACGTGCACGACCAGTTCCCTTTTGACGATATAATTTCCTACCGCTTCCTCTGACTTCACTTCGGCTTTTTGTAGAAGCTGTCCCACTTCTCTGATTAGCAAGATACGCTACCACACATTGGTGAACAACATCCGTATTCACCTTTGCATTTGTAAAGGTATCCGCCAGATTTTTCTCGTGAAGTATTTCTCCTGAACGATTGTGAACGTTTAAAGTTGCCATAACTCTGTTGTCTTTTCTCCAGTGTGCTGTACTCGGCATGAATTACCCCTGCTATCCTCTCAGAGGTGCTGGGGTCAAATGTCTGTCATTTTCTACCAAGTTAGCTTTCAGTATTGTCTCCTTCAGAAACTTTAACAGCTTTTTTAATTAAAAGGAGTCCGTTAGGTGGCCCCGGAATTGCTCCCTTTACAACTAACAAATTTCGTTCAGGGTCGGCTTGTATAACCTGTAAATTCTGAACGGTGTGTCTTTTTGCGCCGTAACGTCCTGGCATTTTCTTACCCTTGAAAACGCGAGAAGGTGTAGCACTGGCACCGATAGACCCAGCACGTCGTAGATCTTGCTCACCGCCATGACTCTTTCGACCACCCTTGAATCCATAACGTTTCACAACACCGGTGAATCCATGTCCTTTTGAGGTGCCTGTCACATCCACAAATTCGCCTTCTGCAAATAGACCAGCATCAACAGTATCACCGACTGAAACTTCATCAAGACTTTCTACGCGAATCTCACGGAGTACTCGCGTTGGTGGTATATCTGCTTTTGCAAAATGTCCACGTTCAGGACTGTTAAACTTGTTTTCTTTCCGTGCCCCGAATCCTAATTGGACTGCTTGATATCCATCGCGTTCCTGTGTTTTCACTTGTATAACCGGACAAGGTCCAGCCTCTATAACTGTAACAGGAATAGCTTTACCAGATTCTTCAAAGACTTGAGTCATTCCAACTTTTCTGCCAATAATTCCGTTTACCATTTTTCTACCTCTGACCTCTGCTACAGGAGCGTAATTTTGACATCAACCCCAGCGGGTAGGTCAAGCCGCATTAGTGCATCCACTGTTTTTGGTGCGGTCTCAAGAATATCTAATAACCGTTTGTGTATACGCATTTCAAATTGTTCACGCGACTTCTTGTCAGTGAATGTTGAACGTTGAACGGTATAGATATGTTTTTTAGTGGGCAACGGTATCGGTCCAGAGACTCGAGCCTGGGTTTGCTTTGCGGTAGTCGCAATTTGCTTTGCAGACTGGTCAAGTAGACGGTGGTCAAATGCCTTTAACCGAATCCTAATTTTTTGATTGTTCATCTCTTGGTTCCTTCTCCCAATGTAACGGGTAATTCCTCATCGCATACTCTTGGATGATTGACATGTATCTTGTCGGAACTATTCTGGTAATCTACACAATTATTATGGTGATAACCTTGAACGCTCCGACGAGAAACAGAAACACGTCGTATTCTAAGCGAACTAAGGAACTAAGTCTTGTTGAAGACTATCTCGTTACTCAAGGATTTTAGAGACAACACCAGCTCCGATCGTGTGTCCACCTTCACGAATAGCGAATCGGAGTTGCTCTTCCATTGCGATCGGTTTTGACAGTTCAACGGTGATCTGAGCGTTGTCGCCGGGCATAATCATTTCAATACCTTCAGCAAGGTTCATTTCACCAGTGACATCAGTTGTCCGGAAATAGAATTGCGGACGATATCCACTGAAGAACGGATTCCAACGTCCACCTTCTTCTTTGGTCAGGATATATGCTTCGGCTTCAAACTTGGTGTGAGGATTAACTGTACCGGGAATTGCCAACACCTGTCCGCGTTCAACCTCTTCCCGATCAATACCTCGTAGTAGGGCTCCGATGTTGTCGCCTGCTCTACCTTCATCAAGAAACTTATTAAACATTTCTACACCAGTGACAACCGTATCTCGTGTGTCACGAAGACCAACGATCTCCACAGTATCATTTACATTAACAATACCGCGTTCAACACGTCCCGTAACAACTGTTCCACGACCACTGATAGTAAAGATGTCCTCAATCGGCATCAAGAAAGGTCTATCAGTGTCTCGGATCGGTTCTGGAATAAAATCATCAACAGAAGACATAAGATCAAGAATCGGTTTGCATTGATCACTTGTTGGATCACCAGCGGATTCCATTGCTTCCAAAGCGGAACCAGCGATGATGGGTGTATCGTCACCAGGAAATTCATACTCGTCCAGCAGTTCGCGAACTTCCAGTTCAACGAGTTCAAGTAGTTCTTCGTCATCAACCATGTCTGCCTTATTAAGAAAGACAACCAAGGAAGGAACGTTCACTTGCCGTGCAAGGAGTACGTGTTCACGTGTCTGTGGCATAGGACCATCCGCTGCGGAAACAACCAGAATGGCACCATCCATCTGGGCAGCACCGGTAATCATATTTTTGATGTAGTCGGCGTGTCCAGGACAGTCAACGTGAGCGTAGTGACGGTTTTCTGTCTCATATTCAACGTGAGCGGTATTAATCGTAATACCACGTTCTTTTTCCTCGGGTGCCTTGTCGATGTCCTCATAGGTCATCACATAGTCTTTGTCAGCGAGTTTCGATAATACCATAGTAATAGCTGCAGTAAGTGTAGTTTTCCCATGGTCAACGTGGCCGATAGTACCAATATTAACGTGCGGCTTTGTCCTTTCAAATGCTTGCTTTGCCATTTCTGTCCGAACTCCAAATTATAGGTTTAAATATAAGGTTTTATATCGCACAACCTTGGTTTAATCAATGTTCTCAAAGGTGCGTCTTGTATTGCACACAACGTGTTTCAACTTTGTCCGAACATTCTCGGACATTCACTAATAGCCGAACGATAATTCGCCTCGGCGTAACATATTTTTATTTTCTCTAATTAAATGCAGTTGTTCACAATGTCAACAATCATTTGCTTTAAAGCATTTTCATGCTTCATCGTTCTTATGATGTTGATTCCGTGTTTGAAATCAAATCCTCCGCAACGCTGGTGGGTACCTCTCTATAATGTGCAAATTCCATAGAATAGTTTGCACGTCCTTGTGACAGTGAACGAAGCGATTTGACGTAACCGAACATTTCAGATAGTGGTACATCTACACGAACCACTTGAATTCGAGATTTCGCATGTACCTCTGTGTCTCTAATATGAGCACGTCGGGAATTTAGATCACCTATCACTTTCCCAAGATACTCGTCTGGAACTATTACCTCAACACCCATGATCGGTTCAAGTAATACTGATCCTGCACGTTTAGCAGCTTCTTTGAATGCCATAGAGCCAGCAATAGAAAATGCCATCTCTGAGGAATCCACTTGATGGAAGGAACCATCTATAAGACGAACACCTACATCAACAACAGGATATCCTGCTAAAGTACCAACATTCATTGCGTTTTCAATTCCTTTACGAACCGCAGGGATGTATTCTTGTGGGATCGCCCCACCTTTAGTTTCATCAGAAAACTCAAATCCAGAACCCTTTTCAAGCGGTGCAACTTCAATTACTACATGTCCAAACTGACCTCTACCACCTGATTGACGAACAAATCTGCCCTCTGCTTTTACCGGTTTAACAAGTGTTTCCCGATAAGCAACTTCTGGTGAACCAACATTAGCCGAAACATTAAACTCTCTCACGAGTCTATCTACGATGATTTCTAAATGAAGCTCACCCATACCAGATAGCAGTGTCTGTCCAGTATCTGGGTCTTGATGTACTTTGAAAGTCGGATCTTCCTCAGCCAATTTTGATAGTGCAAGGTTCAACTTATCAATATCTGATTGCGATCGTGGTTCAATTGCGATTGAAATCACTGGTAACGGAAATACCATTGTCTCTAAAGCAATTGGTGCTTTCGGATCACATATAGTATCCCCTGTAGAAAGTTCTTTTAATCCAATCGCAGCAACAATGTCCCCAGCACTAACGGATTGATGTTCTTCACGTTTGTTAGCATGCATCTGCATCAATCTACCGATACGTTCGAATTTTTCACGCTTACTGTTGTAAACGGTATCACCTTTATTTAGAACACCAGAGTAAATACGGAGGTATGTCAGTTTTCCAACATGCGGATCAGTGGTAATTTTAAATGCAAGTGCACAGAATGGTGCATCCTTATCTGCAGGTCGAGTTTCTTCTTCTTCTGTTTTGGGGTTAAAACCAACAACGGATTTGACATCTGTGGGGGCGGGAAGGTAGGAAACAATACCATCTAATAGCGGTTGGACACCTTTGTTTTTTAAGGCACTTCCACAAAGCACTGGAACGACTTTACTACTAAGTACTGCTTGCCTCAATCCAGCTTTAATTTCCTCGGGGGAAATTTCGACCCCATCAAGATATTTTTCACATAGTTCATCGTCCCATTCAGCAACTGCTGCGAACAACTGATCCCGACATTCATGAACCGTTTCCTCCATCTCTGCGGGGATATCGGTTTCATGGACAACAGCACCTTGGCTGCTCTCATCCCACAACTGTCCTTTCATTGAAATCAAGTCTACAATTCCTCTGAATTGTTCAGCAGACCCGATTGGTAGTTGGATAGGCACGGCTGTTGTGCCTAATCTTTCACCCATCATTTCAACAGTTCTGAAAAAGTCCGCACCGGTTCTATCCATCTTATTTACATAAGCGATGCGAGGGATTTCGTATTTATCTGCTTGTCGCCAAACGGTTTCGGATTGCGGTTCAACACCACCGACAGCACAAAAAACAGCAACTGCCCCGTCAAGAACCCTCAGTGAACGTTCAACTTCAACTGTAAAGTCAATATGACCTGGTGTATCAATGATATTAATATGGTGTTCTTTCCAGTTACAGGTAGTTGCCGCAGCTGTAATGGTAATACCGCGCTCCTGCTCCTGCACCATCCAATCCATTGTGGTCGTGCCATCATCAACTTCACCGATTCGATATACCCTACCTGTATAAAATAGGATCCGTTCGGTTACAGTTGTTTTGCCCGCGTCAATGTGAGCCATAATACCGATGTTTCGCGTATGCGATAGGGCTGTCCGACGTGGCACCCTCTGATTTTTGTCCGCCACGGTTAAGTTACTCCTGGGTTTAGACGGTCTCTACAAAACCGTCTCATAAAAGTCTATGTCAATAATTAATTAATTTACCATCTATAATGGGCAAATGCTCTATTAGCCTCTGCCATCCGGTGTTGTTCCAATTTTCTTCGAATCGCTGCACCTTCGTTCTGCGATGCTTCCATGAGCTCTCCCGCTAACCGTGCTGCCATACCTTTTTCGCCACGACTACGCGCAGATTGAATAATCCAGTTAATTGCTAATGTGGTTCGCCGTTCTGCCTTTACATCTACTGGCACCTGATACGTTTGACTTCCAACGCGCCGCGGACGGATTTCCAACACTGGTTTTACATTATTGATGGCTTGGCGAAACACGGAAAAACCTTCCTCTTTCGTCCTATCCTCAATTAACTGAAAACTGGTGTACACAACCCGTTGTGCTGTGCCTTTTTTGCCATTCCACATCATGTGGTTAATAAATTTTGAAACTAATTTGCTGTTATGAACGGCATCAGGGTTTACTTCCCTCTTAGTGACGTTTCCACGCCTCGGCATCTATAACTCCTTCAGAAAATCGCGAGCAGAACTCGCGCTCATACCTGCATTAGAACCCGTTGTATTCCTCACTACGATGAACTGAATACTGTAATTCAATTAGCTGGGTTTCCGCGCACCATATTTAGAACGTCCTTGGCGACGGTTTTCAACACCAGCAGTATCTAATTTGCCACGAACAATGTGATATCGCACATTCGATAAATCCTTGACTCGTCCACCCCGTACTAACACGACTGAGTGCTCCTGCAGATTATGATCAATCCCTGGAATATAACAAGTCGCTTCATCAGCAGAAGAGGTAAATCGCACACGTGCAACTTTCCGTAAAGCAGAATTCGGCTTGTTTGGTGTTACCGTTTTCACCTGTAAACAGATGCCCCTTCGTTGTGGACACTGTTGGAGGATCGGGGATTTCGTCTTTTTACGATACTTTTTGCGCGGTTTCTTGATTAACTGATTAATTGTTGGCATCTCCACACCTCAATGACATAACGACAACAAGTCGTAATCTACTTTATATAGACAAAATAAAAAGCCCTCACAGGGCTTAAAACTCAACTGACCACATTAACGTTGCTCTGAAGAAAACGACGTTAGACTGCTTCCAAATTGAATGCCCCCTGTGTTTTTCTGTGGACAAAACTAACTACAACACTCAAAACTTATATTATAATGCCAATTCGCTTATTTGTCAAGTTAAATTACAATAATTATTAGTAATTTATACAATATTGTTGAATTGTTAAGATTTAATCACCTTTCCACGCAGAATTACAACCTGTACGTTTAAATTCCCATCTACGATAACGACATCCGCAGCTTTGCCTTGTGCAATTGAACCAATATTATCATCTACACCCAAATTCTGAGCAGGAGTTAATGTCGCCATCGTCAATGCATCCTCCAAAGAAAATCCCCAATCCATTACATTACGAACACCGTCCATTAACGTAATGATTGCACCTGCAAGTCTCTCGGTAGGTTTACCAACATCTAACCACATTGCACCATCTTTTATGTATTTATGTGAATCCACTTCTTCCGTTTCATCAAGTCGAAAAGCGTCAAGATCTGCTTCAAAGACAGCATCTTTCTGCCATTCTTCTGTCGTAAGTCCCGCATGTTCCGTGCAATCTGTTATCAAACCTACGTGCGAAATCCCTTTATTCTGTATCAGGTGCTTGCCCCAAAAAGGATGCACGTGATGTTCGTCAATAATTAATTCGGCATGTATGTCAGGGTGATCAAATACTGCTTCAAGTGCACCAAGGTCCCGGTGATGCATACCACTCATGCCGTTGTAAGTGTGTGTAGCACGCGTCACTCCCGCATCAATAGCATCCATTGCTTGTTGATACGTTGCGTTTGTGTGTCCCATTGCTATAACGATGTTGTTATACGCATCTTCCTTATACTCAGCAAGATGTTTAATAAACTGTAAATCCTCATCGTTTTCAGGTGCGATAGAAATTACTTTTAAAGTGCCATCAGACGCCGCCCACATTGCATGGAATTCATCAAAGTTCGGTGGTGTGATATACTTAGCATTCTGCGCGCCATTTTTTGCGATACTGCCAAATTTGCCCTCAACATACGACCCAATAATCCTCGCACCGTCTGCAACTGGTTCGTCAGCAACCTGTGCAATAGCATCTAAAGAGGCGTTTATCCGTTCCATGCTCCCAGAGGAAATGCCGACAACTAACGAGGTAACACCATTAACAGCGTGGGCACGTGCGATTGTAGCAATGTCTTCAACTTTTCCGGTCATGCTATCACAACCACCACCACCGTGTATCAACCCATCAATCAGTCCAGGAAGGATAAGACATCCTGATGCGTCAATTACTTCATCTGACGGTGGAAGTTGTTCTTTTGTTATTGTCGAAATTGTATCACCACGAATGGCAACGGTACCATGTCCATAATGTGTCGGTGTATAAATATCGCCATTCGCAATCGTCAGTGTTTCCATATATCCGAAATACCTCTGTTATACCACAAGAGTAGTTGTTCGGTTAACATACTTAACCTACAGACTAAATCTGTTTTGAAACCCAAAGAACACTTTGTGCGAGAAACTGTAAAAACGGTTCTATTCCAAAATCTTTCTGATGACCTAAAGAAGTATAACAGACACGTCCACCATTGTGCAAACGTGTCCACGAAACAGGTTCAGAATGATCGTCTGTGTGTCCTATCTGCAGCACAGATGTCCCCACTGCAAGTGATGGATTTTTGTATAGACTTCCATAGCTTACAAATTTCGGAATACCGTCCAAAATTGGATGCTCTGGTGCCACCGTTTCTAATTCAACGGTAGGACCATGTCCATAATGTCCTTGATAATCTCCACCTAAAACCACTTTGTCAAATTCCAACCAATTCTGATAGGCATGGCTTGCAGTCCTAACACCGACAAGCGGTCTACACTGTTCACAATATGTTTGAAATTGTTTGAGAGATGCTCCATCTGTGTTAAGCCTTCTTGTAAATACCAGTAAAGCATCCGCATCATCTAAAGCATCCAAAGATGGATCGTCATCTTCAGACTCGTAGACTATCATATTCGCTTGGATAGGGTAGTGTTTTTCAACAAAAGTTTTAAATGTATTCAATGAAGTTTCGGAATCATATTCAAAAGAACCGGAAAGCATACATAATTTCAGCACTAAATTAACTCCATAAAAACCAATAATTATATTCTATTTCTTCTCTAATAACAGAAAACTATAGTCATACGGATTCTTCTCATCCGCTTCACAATCAGTCCGTTTCACTTCATCCCACGCATTCCAATCAAATTCAGGAAAATAGACATCTCCTTCAAAAGTCGCATGAATTTGTGTAAGGTAGATTCGACTTGCATGCGGTAAAAAAGCTTCGTAGATAGGCGCGCCACCACATATCATGAGTTCAGTTGTGTCATCATAAAGTTCCGACACTGAAACGATAATCTCATCTACTGAATTAGCCACAATACACCTTTTCGGTGCTTTGTAGTTCTCATTGCGTGTTAAGATAATATTTTTTCGCTTTGCTAACGGACGCGGAAGTGTCTCAAAGGTTTTCCGCCCCATCACGACAGGTTTGCCTATCGTCATCTCACGAAAGTGTTTTAGGTCAGCAGGTAACTTCCAAGGGATGTGCGGTCCATTACCAATAAGACGGTTTTCATCTAACGCGGCAATCATTGAGATCTGCAATGTTTATTCTACTCCTAAGGTATTCGTCACAGTTCGTTATAGATCAACGTTTCTCTTCCACTGTAGAGTTTAAATCGTAGTTGTATGTCCATTCAATTTTTCTTTGCCCGTATCCGCCTCCACCTGCGCCGCTTCCGAATTTATCATGTAGTTCTACCAACTCACGTATAGGGAATTTACGATTTCCTTGGTAATCTTCTCCAAATTTGAACTGTAATACACCGTCAATGAGATTGAGATTATCCCCAGCAAATTGATCGGCATCCCCATAATAGTACTCTCGCAGGTTGTGAGAATGAAGATCACCGAACAGAGTATTTTATGCTACGAAATGGATCCTAACTCGAATTTTCATTGTACCCACTGGATTTTATGAAGAAAGTAGAAACTCAACGATCTCTTAATAAATAGGGATGGTTAGTCGGTCGACTTCTTTTTGGAACTACCTGCATTGGCTCAGTTTACTTTGGATATACCCTTAAATAAGCGAGAAAAATATCCCCTCCTAACATTTTCTTATTCTCAACTTCTACTGTTTCATGAGGTAGAATCCCCTTGAGAAGAAAACTAAGATTCTGAATTGGTATATCCAAGTCATCAGTTTCTATATTAAAAATTCTACTACCTCTTGCATCAATCTCCACATCATCAATTGGTGCGGTGTCCGTAAATTCAACAGTAATTCCGAATTTGGAAACTTTCCAAGATGATTCTTTGATTTCTGGGATGAGTCTGTAAGCTATCAACCTATCACCAACACGAAATGCACTGGAATTCCCAAAAGGTCCAGGTTTCTTTGTAAAACCTTTTACTTTTATACCTGTCCAGTTAAAGGACATTGAAAACCTTCTCGGGATGCGAGAAGAGATTGTTAAGTGGACTACACCATACCCGTTAATCCTGTCTGTCCCATGAATTTCAAGAGTCTCATTAGGTGTAATCAGTTGGTCCACAAATGTATGTTGAAGCGAGATTACGCGTTTCTCAATCTTTTTACCGGTTTTAATATCCACATGCAGTGCGGTGTTATCAATTTTAGTATCAACAATTTTAGATCTGTCATTTATAGACAAGAAGACTAAAAGCGTATTATCAATTCTATGAATTTTATAACCGGGGTTGGGTTCTCCACAACCACTAAGCACTATTGCAAGACTTACCAAGAGTATTATTAGACCGTTAATTTTGGTCATTTGCTTTCCTCTTAAACAATCATTTTAGCGCGGATTGCATCGTGATGTTGGTAGTCCTTTAACCTAATGTCTTGGATTTTAAAGTTATCAATTGAGGTTACATTCGTGTTAATAATAAGTTGTGGAGGTGGGTAAGTTTGTCTCTGTAGTTGTATTTTTACCTGATCAAAATGTGCGTGGTAAATGTGTGCATCCCCTAACACGTGAATAAATTCACTCGGTTGTAGATCAGTAACTTGTGCTACCATAGATAAGAGTAAAGAGTAGGATGCGATATTAAAGGGGACTCCAAGGAACATATCACAACTACGTTGATACATCTGCAACGACAATTTGCCATCTGCTACAAAGAATTGAAAGAACATGTGGCACGGTGCCAATGCCATCTGATCTAATTCTGCCGGATTCCAAGCAGTAACAACATGTCTACGACTGTGAGGACAGGTCTTGAGTTGTTCAATTACCTCCGCCAATTGGTCGATTCTACCGTTCTCTTTTCGCCAACGACGCCATTGAACACCGTAAATACAACCGAGAGCACCATCGCGTCCCCATGCATCAGCATTTGCGTTCCATATCTGAGTTCCAAGATTCTGAAATTGTTTCACATGATCGTAACCCCGCAGAAAACCGAGAAGTTCCGCTTTCACAGACCGAAAAGCAAGTTTCTTGGTCGTTACGGCAGGAAACCCATCTTCCAGATTGTATCGCATTTGCATACCAAAGAGGGCGCGTGTCATACCGTTTCTTCCCTCACGGTCAACACCGGTGTCTAATATCTGTTGAAGTCCTTCAAGATACTGTTTCATATTTACTATCAAACTCCTTCAAATAAATGCAGTTTTCCAATAAAAACGGATTAAGGAGCATAAAGTTACCGATCAGTACTACCAAACCCTCCGCGAGATGGCGCGCCCATCTGCTCTACCTCATACCATTCTGCTGTATCTACTTTCACAAAAACACCTTGTGCAATCCGGCTACCTCTTTCAATCGTCACAGGTTCATCAGTGAAGTTGAAAACCTGAATTTTAAGTTCATCCTCTTCCCCACAGTAGTCGGTATCAACGATACCTAAACCCTGTGCCATCATTAAACCGAATTTACGTGGCGTACTACTGCGTAAACATATCATCAACATGTAGCCAGGAGGCGTTTCCACAATAACGTTCGCTGGTATTAAGACAATACTCTGTGGAGCAATTTCAGCGGATTCTCGGCACAGAAGATCGAACCCGACTGAACCATCGGTTTCGTATTTCGGTAACGGCAGCGATTTATCAACACGTTTGATCTTTACCTTCATCATGACACCGCTATCCCTTCTGCTTTACATTCAATACGATAGACAGATGTACTTGCTGTGATAAATAGACTTTTCCAATAATCACCACCCCACGCAAGATTCGCAGCGCGTTCAGGGACGAGGATGACTCCAAGATGTGTGGAATCAGGTGCGAAAACCCAAATTCCATTCGGACCTGTTAAATATACATTCCCATTCACATCTACCTTCATACCGTCAGGCACCCCGTTCTCTCCTTCTTCTACAGCAAAGACTCGGTCATTTGCTAATGTGCCATCTGGTTGCACATCAAAGGCACGTATATGCATCCGTTTTGTATCATTAACATAGAGGATAGACTCATCTGGTGAAAAGCAGATTCCATTCGGTCTATCAAAGTCATCAACAAGTAGTGTCAGGTCTTCACCATCAGGAGACAATCGGTAGACACCATGAAAATCAAGTTCTTTTTCCGACGCAGAGGATATCCCGTACGGTGGATCTGTAAAATAGATGCTACCATCAGTTTTTACAACTACATCGTTTGGACTGTTCAATCGTTTATCTTTATAATGCGATGCAATCGTCAGAACATCACCATCTGCAGTCGTACGTGACACACGACGGTTGCCGTGTTCACAAGCAATCAGATGACCACCTCTATCATAAGTTAATCCGTTTGAATTCCCTGACGGGTCTCTGTAAACAGTCATACCAGACTGTTCATCCCATCGCCGCATTTTGTTTGCAGGAATATCACTGAATAGCAGATACCTACCAATAGAATGCCAGAGTGGTCCCTCGGTGAATTTACATCCGGTAGCCAATTGTTCTACTTCTGCATCTTCATCAACCAAATCCAATAAACGTGGATCACGTACATCAAGTGCCATATTTTCCTTTCAAAATCCTTGACACTCATTAAATATTAATGATAACATATAATAAATGGAGTGCCAGATATAAATTAAGGGGTTTCCTAACCGAGAAGGAACAAAAACGTGCCTGGGGCGACTCGAACGCCCGACCTTCAGCTCCGGAGGCTGACGCTCTATCCATCTGAGCTACAGGCACATGTACAAAAAGGTCATTGTCGTAATAGTGTAACAAATATAGATTTTATTGTCAAGTATTTTGTGAGAACACTTGGAGGCATTTCAGTATGAAGCACAAATTCCAGCATCAATCTTATGGTAGCACAATTAAACGTGCATTATCTATTTTTGGGATTGTCCTACTATTATTCGCTTACGCACCAGAAGAAGTAGAAAGTCGTCGGAGTTTCGGAGGAGGTCGTAGTTTTAGCCGAAGCTTTAGTAGAAGTTCAAGTCGCAGCTACAGTCGTAGTTCAAGGAGTTATACAGCACCGAAACGTACGAGCAGTAGTTCTTCACGAAGCACTTATACAAAACCACGGACTTCTACTTCAACCCGAAGTACAGGGAGCAGTTATAGTGGAAGTCGTACATCAAGAACTCCTACGACACGAAGCACTTCAGCACGTCAGAAACAGACTGCAACGAATCGTGCCAAGACAACAAACACTCCGTCAACACGAAACAACACTGCTACGCGAAGCCAACAAAGGGCAACCACAGCACAAAGCCGTAAACAGGTGCGTCAACTTAAGGCAGAAAACCGCAGCTTGAAACGCAAAGTCACAACAGCGAACCGACAAACCGCAAGTGCGCGCAGACAACAACGGTCAACCATCACAATTAACAACTATCGCGGTTATTATCCGGTCACAACATATCCATACCATAGTCTCGCAGCATCCATGGCGTTTCAAAACCTCATGTATGGAATCTATTTCCATGACTACTACAACCATTCAATTCGACATAGTTACTTGTGGCACTATCACCATCGAGATTATGATCGGTCACATTGGAGTAACGAGAAACAGAAGGAATACGAGTTTTACAAAGAGTATTACGAAAACCAAGGAATTGAACAGAACCCAAATTATGTAGATCCTGGTACAAACCGAGATGAAGATTTTGTCGCAAGTTTTGTTGAAGAGAATCCAGATAAGTTCTATGGTGACAATGTAGAGGTTGTTACGGTAGAGGAACTACCAGATGAAGAGGCGATAAAACAGGAACTTCTCGCAACTGCTGAAACGCCTACTGCCAACGAGAATACACAACGTGCACCACCGCAACAACCCGCTGAGCAAAGGGTTATCGTAGAGAATAAAACATCCGGTGGAACTTGGTTCATCCTAATATTTGGCAGCTTTCTCATCGTCGGTGGAATTATGTTGGTTTTGTATAACAAAGGTTATTTTTAGGAGATTGCATGGCACTATTTGGCAGAAAAGATGGGAAATCCCTTTTTGGCAAACGGAAAGAGGATGTAGAGAAAAAACCGGAACGACATGAGTTAGTTGACATCCCTATTGAAAGCATAATAGAACTCTCCGACCTAACAACATTTCAGGAGACTGGGGATACTTCTCACGCTTACACCCTCTTCACGAGAAAAAAATACGAAGGTGAAGCTCTTCTCCGATATATGTATCATGCACGAGATGTGGATGAGGAGATAGTCGTCGGGGTTGATCATATTGCTGGCACAAAGGATGAATACGAAATCTCACGTTGGATAGTTGATGGCGAACAAGAACTTGGGGATCCGTTGCCAGATGAGATGACACTTTATTATCCAGACCCAGATGATGATGACGGTGAGATCGCTGTTGTATATAATCGACAGGAGATTGTCCCTGCAAAACTCACCGTCACCGATGCACAAGGAAAAGAGGAATTTCAGGCAGAACTTCATGAATACATCAGTGAAAATGATGAATTGATGTCAATTGAACTCTGTGGGAACTGGCTCACCTTTTATGTTGGACAACTCATCTCTCGTTCCGACCTTGAAATCTATCCTGCCACCGTAAATGAACAGATACGCAGCTAAAACGTGAGTTCGGTGTAAGAGAAATAAAAGTCTGTTTACTTACAGTCTTCATTTAATAACCGGACCGGACATCATCTAACAACAGTAGACTGTATTATTAAAACGGTCAATCTTGATACCGATACACAAACTAATCCGGATGTCCTCATCAACGGCGCATATTCACAAGATAAATCCCTGCAGCAACAAGAATAGCACCAACCAACAAACTAAACGTCAATTCATCACCTAAGAGTAGATGGCTAAACAATACACCAGATAACGGTGTTACAAAAAACAGCACGACAAGTTTACTTGCACTATATCTCTCAAGAATTGATGTCCAAGCCAAAAAACAGTAACCCGCAATCACACCACCTTGATAGAGGAGTGCTGCACCGGTTGCGAGTGACATTTGGAATGTACTATTGCTTTCAAACAGAAAACTCAACACTGCATAGATTGGGAGACTCAAAGTCAAGTACCAGACCAAAAGTCGATAAGGATGAATATATTGGACTAACAACTTCGTCACAACAACTCGTAATCCCAAAAAACATCCACTCACAAGTACTATCATGTCTCCAAGAAAGTACTCCTCAGCGTTTCCAAGATTCGGAGCGACGGTTACCAATACACCACCAAAGGCAATAATTATCCCCGTTGTCTTTGTAACAGACAGACGTTCACCCGGTATCCAGAGATGTGCAAATAGTGCTGTAAAAAATGGGTAGGTGTTAACAAAGATGGTTGAACGTGAAGCTGATGTGAAAAGGGTGCCAGTGTTGAGTGTGATGATTTGCGCTATGAAAATCGCGGTGAGAAGCACCAAAGGGAAGAATTCCCCACGTTTTAGACCAAGCGAAACACGACGATAAACAGACCATATACCAACAACAACCAAACCTATAACAAAACGTATAAATGCTAATGCCATTGGAGGCAGGTCTTCCAAACCGACTTTTATCGATAGTGAATTACCACCCCAAAGAAAAGCAAGGAGCAGAGTAATGGCAATAATCTTACCGTGTGGATCCTCGCTGATAACATGTCGACTTGGTGCTGTCCCGGTAGCGTTTTTTTTATTCAAAAGAAACTGATGTCCTCATTCGAGGCGCAATTACAGTAGTATATAAAGGTATATTAATCATAGGCACCAGGACGATGATTTCCCATCAGTCTTAGTTGACGTTCTGTAGCCTGTTCCAAGATTGATTCATCAAATTGAAACCGATTCAAGTAGGGTGGATATTTCTGTGTTATCATTCGGTTTGCGTAATGAACTTGTAACAGATAACGTGTCTGATCGCTACGGTTTGCAGTGCCTCTATGCCAGACTTCACTCCTGAAAAGAACCACGTCTCCACCATTGCATAGGATGCTCTGCTCCTTAGCACCCTTCCACTCCGTATCACCATCAGGTCGTCGTCCCGATAGGTGGCTGCCGGGGACAAATTTCGTTGGACCAAGGTCTTCATAAAGGTCATCTAAATAAAAATGGGCAGTTGTGATAAATATAGGCACTTTCACACGAGGATCTTCCATCACATCCGTAGGAAGGGAAATAGGTAAATAATCACTGTGTAATCCTTGATCCGGACGACCAGGACCTGTAATCCATGAAGTCATTCCAATTACATGACAATCTCCACCATGCACTGCTTCCGCTAACTCAATAACAGGGGACTTGTCAAGGTAGTCCAGAAAAACTGGATCCCGATTAAAGGCATTATTGATATGTTTGTTGAGGAAACCACCTCCATTTTCTGGCACGCTATGCTTATCAAAACTCTCAGGAATTGCTGTTAATTTATCCATCGCATCGCGGAGTACTGCCAATTCTTCCGAATTGATTACTCGTGGCAAATAAGCATATCCATCTTCTTCCATCGCTTGTACTTGTTTCTCAAGATCAGGATACGCTATAAGTGGTAACGCTTGGGTCATTATCTCTTCTCCTCAAAATACAACCTATCTGATGAAAGGGTATCTTTTCTATATCTTAACAACTTTTAGATGGCATGTCAACTTTTTTATTGAACATTCCGTTAATATATGCATCCAATAATGTGTCAAGTCAAAACGGTAAATAATAGCACAATGCAACTGAGAATCCACCATATCCATGATATTTAAACTGAAGTCAATATTAATTTATTTTTAGCATTTTACTTGTAAACCCGACTAACAGATTTTCAAATGGTATATGCAATTGGAGTTGATTGTTCCGCTTGGGAAAACTGCAATAAACAGAACATAGATAGGATAACCACAGAATAGCGAGGAGTAAACAGATGAAAAATAATGACACTGTAAAAAATGCAAACACAAAGCAAGAAGAATTGGAATCAACAAATGATTCTGCAATCCGTGTGCCAGGAGTTGTTCTCGAATCTTTGCCCGGGAATTTATTCAGTGTGGAGTTGACAGAGAATGATCACAAAGTTGTTGCATACCTTGCTGGAAAAATGATGCAACATAAAATATGGGTGCTGCCGGGAGATCAGGTTACTGTTGAACTTTCACCTTATGATTTAACACGCGGTCGGATTGTCTGGAGAAATCCGGGATCCTAAATACCTCTATATCAATAATCTTTTTCGTAATACAATGCAAAAGTGCATCCAATAATGTGTATTAGTGAATCATTATCATTTTTTGATAATGGTATCCTAATACCGCTGAATTGCGGAAAAGGAGGTATTTGTTTATGTTATCAAATCAGAGGAGGTGTGACACTTAGTGTTACGCCCTTTGGTGTGACACTTAGTGTCGCACACTTTCTGTCGGGACAGGGATTTTATCCCTGTCCCCAATTTTTTGTACACCTGAACTTTTTACCATGCTCTTCTATATATCTTCCTCGGATATTTAGTAAAATACGTCATCGATTCATCTAAAAGTGCATCCGAAAATGTGTATAGGTAAAATCATTGCATTTTTTTAAGTGTTATTGTATACTGTTATATGTATATTAATACACACGTCTAAATTTGATGATGTCTTTTTGACATCCTAATCCATTTTGACTTTTACATTTTAAACAAGGAGGTTGCCATTATGATGTCTTTGAACCCCACCACCCTTAATTCAAACCTATTGTGTCTAAGGCGATGGTGCCTCTGTCCATTATCAATACATTAATTGGGAATGGCATAGGTACCCGCCTCATTCTGAGGAGTCGCTATCTATGTCCAACTTTAATCCGGATTTTTGGGAAATTCCGGTTCCGCCAGATTATTTTGACCAACTGACTACGGAAGACCACCTCTGGTATCAAGCTTCATCTGATGAATTTTCTAATGCGCGTCATATCAAACGACAGAAAGTCCTAAAACAGATTCGTCAGATAATTACCAAAGAACTCACTGACCGTCAAAATGAATGTGTCAGACTTTATTTTTATGAAGGGAAAACACAAGATGAGATTGGTGATATTCTCGGTATTTCTCGCCGAGTGGTAAGTCAACACCTTTTTGGTGTGACGCGTGGTGGAAGGAGAATTGGTGGTGCGATTAACAAAATTCGCAAAATGTGCCGTAAATTAGGTATACATTATCCGTAGTTGTTATAATCTATAACAAATCATATTAAGGTTCACCGTGAGATGCAATCTTTTAATTACATCTCACGGTGAACCTTTAATTCTCTTATTTATAATTTTACACTGTATCAAACACAAGAGAAATATATTGGTTATATCCTTTCAATTAACATTCTATATGTTGTTGTCCGGAATTCTTCAACTTAGAGTAAATAATGGACTTTTAGTACTACACGAATTACCTACTGATTGCCAAAAATTCGTATCTGTAGTATCCTACCTTGCGTTCCTTATACCATAAGTCTTACAGAATCTATGTGCATATCGGAGAAGGAGAATCCTATGTCCATTCGGATTGCGATAATCGGTTGTGGAGGGATGGCAAACGGTCATCTCAACGCGTATCTTACAATTCATAATACAGAACCCGGAAAAGTAGAACTCGTCGCAATGTGTGATGAAGTCAAAGACCGGGCAGATAACTTCGCTAACCGTGTCAAAGAGGTTACAGGTAAAAAGCCTGCTGTTTTTGATGACACAGACACAATGCTCTCAACAGTGGATTTAGATGGTGCAGATATTTGTACTTCCCACGCACATCACCATATCAATGCGATTAAATGTCTCAACACTGGTGTCAATGTTATGGTAGAAAAACCGATGGGGATTACCGTCAAAGCAACGCATGCGATAATTGCTGCAGCAAAAGCAAATGGTAAAATCGCAGCAACTGCAGAGAATATCCGTCGAATGCCAAGTCGCCGAACAGCAGAATGGTTGATGAACGAGAAGCGGATGCTTGGTGATCTGAGAATGTTCCACGCGCAACACGCCAGTCATCGTACACCTAACCCGCAAAGTGAATGGCATTGGCGACTTGACCTAACACTCGGTGGCGGAGGCATGGTAATGGACTCTGGAGCACATTATTGCGATACGATACGTTATCTTTTTGGTGATCCGGATACCGTATATGGACGCGTCTGCCAATTTGAAAATCTTGAAGTGACTAAGGCAGGGGAAATTGTAAAGAATGAACAGGAGGATACTTGGGTAGCAACAATCAACTTCAAGGGCGGTGTGATTGGACTTTGGACATGCACATGGGCAGCAGTTGGACATAGGTTTAACCACGTCGTCTATTACGGCAGCGAAGGATGTCTACTGGACGATGGTGACATTTTCCACGGACCGTTTGAAGGTGCAGAAGTCATTCTCAAAGATGGTTCCCGACACTCTATGGAAAGCCTTATTGAGGAATACATGGCAAGTTTATCTGAAGAAGAGAAAAGCCGTCTCTTTCCACACAACTTAACCGATGGTGTAGTTCTTGAGTGTTACGACTTTGTTGATGCAATTGAAAATAATCGTCCTCCGGAACTCGATGCAGAAGCAGGTCTTCGTGCAAAGTCAATCTGTGAAGCAATTTATGAATCTAATGCATGTGGACAGGCTGTTAATTACGAAGATGTAGTATCAGGCGAAATTGAGGTATACCAGAAACCGATCAATGAGCGGTGGGGGTTATAGTTGTCTGATATAGAACAAGCAACCGCCAAAACAACTGATTCAGTAGTTGAACAGCGTTCTCAAAAGAGAGAACGCGAAAAAATTGTCGGTTACTTTGAAATACTACAAACCAATCCGAACTTCCGTTGGTTGTGGTCAGGACAGGTTGTCAGCCTTTTAGGTGATTGGTTTAATATAATCGCATCTGCTATTTTGATTCGCAATTTGACAGATTCTGCATTAGCATTAGGTGTGTTGTTTACGATTCGTATGCTTGCTCCTTTCTGTGTAGCACCGATCGCTGGGATATGTGCGGATCGTTACAACCGAAAGCACATTTTAATCGCTACCGACATCGTACGAGGTCTTCTTCTTATAGGTTTCCTCTTTGTCAAGGATGAGAACGATATTTGGTTACTTTACTTACTCGCGACATTGCTATTTGGTGTAAGTGGTTTTTTCAGTCCTGCCCGTAGTGCAATTCTGCCGGATGTTACCTCACGAAATGAACTCGGTACTGCTAATGCATTGAGTGCTACAACGTGGTCAGTAATGCTTGCTCTTGGCGCTGCTTTCGGTGGCATTACCGCTGGACTGTTTGGAGTGTATACTGCATTTATAATTGATGGACTAACCTTTTTCGTTTCAGCTGGACTCCTTCTTCAGATTAAACTACCGCACCGTTCAGACACTTCATCAGAGGTGCGGGGTGGATCAAAATTTACGACCCTAAGTTATATGGTCCGTCATCCCGATATTTTCTATATATCGCTGCATAAAGCGGCTATAGCACTTCTATTGTCTTCCGGATTTCAGGTGGCACAAGTTGAAATTGCCAAGTCTCACTTCGTAATAGGTATTGATGGCGCGATCAGTTTAGGATTGATGTACTGTATGAGTGGTGTAGGAAGTGGCATAGGACCTATTGTTGCAAGACATTGGACAGGTGACCGAGACAAACCGCTTCGTCGTAGCATTAGTCTTGGTTATCTAATAGGTTCCGTAGGTTTGTTCATTACAGCACCTCTTCTGAGTTTACCAATTGTGGTTTTCGGTGGTTTTATCCGAAGTATTGGTGGTGGCATTGCATGGGTATTTTCAACTCAACTTCTCCTCCAACGTGCTCCAAACGAGATACGTGGACGTATCTTTGGTACTGAGTTTGCGCTTTTTACGCTTATGGGTGCTGTTGCAACTGCAATCGTCGGTGCAATGATGGATATATTTAATGTGCAAGTTGTTCTGTGGGGTATGACTACTCTTCCACTTATTCCTGCACTTTTGTGGTGGATATGGCAAGCACGTTACAGTAGGAGAACTTCAGATTAAGGTACTGTCCCTTATTCATCTTCGTCTTCAGCATAGGAATGTCCGCTGAAAATTGCTCTTACTTGTTTCGCTGTTTTCGGTCCAGACAGCAATTTCCCGATTCTGTCCCCTTCCTCCTCCAACAATGCCTTGACATTTGTCAAAACCGCTTCCAACTTATCCCCTGGAAACTTGCATGCACCATTTTCATCCATGTGGATAATCTCACCTGGTGCCACATCCATTCCTCTTATTGAAACAGGTACATTGACAGCCTGAACCGCCATCCCGCCATGTCCGGGTGTGATTCCACTCAACAGGTACTGGAACTCCATCGGACGGATTTCATCAATGTCGCGCGAAGGACCGTTTGAAATCGCACCTAAGCAACCCACAGACTTCATTGCAGCCGTCATATTCCCACCTGCTAACCCTACTTTGTCCGCTAATTCAGGTGGAAACTTCTGCTCAAATGCGAATATTGTCGGTTTTTTGCAAGCGTCTAACGCATCGATCACATCCATGAAAGAGAGTTCAGAAAAACCTGGATCTGGTAAGCCGTAGACACAAGTAACAGCATACCCAGCAACCGCCCCTAACTCAGGATACATGCATCGGATAGTTGTGTCCGTGTACCAATTCTCTGTCCAAGGATTGTAAAGTCCAAGACAAAGCGGATTTCCCGGATAAGTCGCGACTACATTTGTTATTGATGGAGTGTCATATTTCCGCAATTCTGCCAACATTTCCTGTTCAGTTAACGTCATAGTTTTCCTCATATTATTAAAGTGTAGTCTTGTTCAAATATATAAATTAACGTGAGTTTGATAAATCAACTTTCTGTATCCCATCAGAATACGCTTTTGGTGTTCTGAATTGGTTAGGAAACCACACCTACCGAGATAAATCGTGTTAATAGGTATTACACAGGCATCGTCCTACCTGCATAAGTACGTCCTTTACGTGCAGTCTCTTCACCTGAACCACAGATTCTTACACCTGTATCAATACTTGCCTCAATCGTATCTGGTGATGCGCTTTCCAAAAACTTGAGACCAGCTGATTTACATGCAGCAAATACACGATCCCTTGCATCTTGTAATTCTTGTGGACGTGGGTTCGGTTGATGTTTATAACCGAAAGACATACTCATATCGCCTGGTCCCCATTCTGCAAATGCGATACCTGGCACACGTGCGGTCAATTCAACATTTGCTAAAGCTCGCTTATTTTCAAACTTCAGACCCAAGAGCAATTCTCCGTTTGGATTAAGGGGCCACGGATCAGCAGTGTCAAGGTATTGGTCGACGGAAACACCCCAGATATGTGAAGCAGGACCCTGTCCAGCAGAACCTCGTCTGCCAACATCTAATTGCGTTCCTACACCAATCGTTTGGAATGGGTAACGACATGCTTCAACAAATGCCTTGACCGCCTCAGGTGATTCTGCATGACAGAGCAACAGACCGTGCACGCCTCGGGCAAGCAGTTGTCGCATTTGCCATCCGTTTGCGCGAATAACTTCTGCACTCACGCCATCTACCGGCAACTCAACAATCACTGCTGGAGTTTTGTGTCCACTCTTCGTGGGACCGCCATCTGCCAGTCCTCGCATGTATCTATCTAATCCGGACAGATCAAAACACCCGTGCTCCATACCGATGTTTATATAGTCTGCCCATGTATTTGCCGCTGCACGACCAGCATCATAATTTAAGTCTGATGTTGTGTGGCTCCCTGTATAGAAAACAGGTTGATCCGCTTCTAACAATTCAATTGCTTTATTCACCCTTTTGGGCATTGTAATGCTCCTTCGCAATCCCCGTGATTGATTATGAATAGTGGGGTATGTATCTGTAGTTGATATTGAACTTTATCTTATAGCAATGTCCAGCAATCTGTCAACAATAATTTGGGTTATTGTTGATCATTTGGTTTGTTATTTTATTGTGATGAATTGTATGTGTATTTCATCCAATATCATTATTTTTCCTTTTTTAAATCATACCAAATTGTCTGAAATTTCATACCGTGGTATGTAAAAATATATGTTGTAGCGGCAGTCTGTGTATGGGCTAATCGGTTTTTGATAAAAAATAAAATTTAAGTTTTTGGTATGATTTTAAATTTCTTATTTTTCGATGGTCACCGTAGTTTTGTGTCAAATTTCTCCAACTCTTTACGATATGCGCAACCATCGAGATACACCTTTCGATTTTTCTGATGTTTATAAGTATTTTGCGGTTATGCTTTTTCATAGTGCTATTATTATAACTAATAGTGGTGGGAAATGGAAGGTTCATCGGTTAGTAGGAACAATAGATATCCAATTTATTTCCAAGATGTTTGATGTAGCAGTCAGCGGTCAGCAAAGCGGATAATTTCACAGACAGGTTAATACTGAATGCTATGTTTGTTTGAATCAGGATTTGCAAATTAACGGTATGCTGCCATTGTCATTCCCGGGTCGCTCTTACAGAAGAAGTCTGTGAATACAAAGGCCTCATACAAGAATAAATTGACACTAATGAAGTTTCTCTTTGCTATACCGACCTACAATAGAAACTCTCAGTAACACTCGTCAACAAGTAATTCATATAACACAATAGTCCTGCCCAACATTTCAATCCACTTGACAATTATGCAGGAATAGGGTAAGTTAATATGGTAAAGAATACCACCCTTTCATCATTTAACGTATCTCTGTAGGAGTCATAAAATCGTGAGAGCACTTGTCATCAAATTACTACCCGACAAACGTCGCGAAAAATCCATCGTCACCGATTGGAAAGAACCTTCCCAACCTATCCGTAATGAGGTGTTGTGTGAAGCAGTATTTACTGGATTAACTAACGGCACTGAACGCAATCAACTTATCGGTGGAAACTACGCTCCTTCTGATGAACATTTACCTTGTGGAGGTGGATATCAAAACGTTGGACGTGTCATTGAAACAGGACCTGACGTAACACAACTTCAGGTTGGTGATCTCATTTATGCAAGTGTAGATCATGTTGAACGGTTTACTATTCAGGAAAATGGGTTACTGCTGAAATTGCCTGATGATGTTGATCCAGCTGATGCAGCTCTTTTCGGTATATCTGGAGTAGCTATGCACTGCTGCCGACGAGTTGATCCACGCATCGGTGAAAGAGTGCTGATTGTAGGACAAGGATGCATCGGTATGTTTGCTGCGCAGATTGCGAATGCAATGGGAGCACGTGTGTCTGTATGTGATATTGATGAATCTCGATTAGAACAGGCGCGCAAACTCGGAGTAGCAGAAGAGGTTTTCAACACCAGTGGAGATGGATGGAAGGCACAGATTGCAGACGGTGGTTATGATGCAGTGATGGATTTCGCGGGTGCACCCGATTTGGTCACACCTATGATACAGGCTTGCAAAACCCGTGGACGTGTGCTCTTAGTGGCGGGGAGATTCGATGTTAACTATACCTTTAATACAGGACAATTCAAGGAGGTAAGTATTTTACATTGTAGTCACTTTACACGTGATGATCTTGAAAACTTGTGTCGTCTTCTTCAGCAAGGATCAGTTAAAATCGCACCCCTAATCAAGCATCGGGTAAGTGTCAACGACGCATCTCAGATATACGACTTGCTGCGAGATGAACCGATGCAGTTGCTTGGTACCGTATTTGAATGGTAATATCAATGTGAGTTCTACTGAAGGTTTAAAAGTTCATGACTAACATGTTATGTCTAATTTTGATAACACTGTTCATAGCACTTACAACTGTTCCGAGTAGTTTCTCCCAAGATTATATCCGATGGGGTTTACCCGAAGGTGCGAAATTGCGTCTTGGTAAAGGTCAGATAAACGAAATAACTTACTCTCCCGATGGTACGAAGCTTGCAGTTGCCAGCGCAATAGGTATTTGGATTTACAATGCACAGACTGGCGAAGAACTTGACCTAATCACAAGGCATACGAGTAAGTTTTATAGTGTCTCATTAGTCCAGATGGAAACATGATCGCGAGTGGGTGTGTAGACGGGACCGTGATCCTGTGGGAGCACAACAAGTGATATTTGTTGCATATACGGGGTCAGGCACAGTTTTGACCCGATTATAATGGATTGTTCACGTGTTTAAGATTTACTATTAATTTACATTTTCATATAGGAGAATATATGTCAGACGTAAGATTAGGTTTCATCGGTACAGGTGGTAACATGAATCGTCACCTGCGAGAATTAACCCAAATTGGTGGCAACACATTCGTTGCCTTCTGCGATATTGTAATAGAGAAAGCGGAGCGCGCCGTTGAACAATATGGAGGCAAAGCCTACGCGGATTACAACGAAATGCTTGCAAAAGAGGAATTGGATGCGGTTTACATTTCCATTCCACCGTTCGCACACGGTGCACCTGAGAAGGCTGTTGTCGCTGTAGGATTGCCGATGTTCGTTGAAAAACCTGTCCACATGGATGCCGATGAGGCAATGGAGATTGCTGCACAAATAGAGGACAAAGGTATCATTACCGCTTGTGGTTATCAGGAACGTTACCTTGATATTATTGACAAGGCACAAGAATTACTCGCTTCACGAAGAGTCGGGTTTTTCATGGGTTACTGGATGGGTGGCATGCCCGGAGGATGGTGGCGTGATAAGGCAAAATCTGGTGGTCAACTCATGGAGCAGACTACACACGAATTTGATATGGCGCGTTATCTCTTTGGTGAAGTCAAAACCGTCTACGCCGTTGCGAGATACGATCTGATTCCTGATACCGATTACGATATTGAGGAAGCGTCTGCAGTCTCCTTACAATTTGAAAGTGGTGTGTTTGGGATTATGTTCTCAGCGTGCTTTACGACCAACGGTCTCCGTCGCTCTGGGTTAGATATCTTCTGTGAGGATGGTTCAATTGAATATCATCTGCGGCGTGCACTTGTACTTTCTACTGCAGATGGTAAAGAAACATGGAACCCCGAAAATAATTGTACGATCGACATGGATAGCACTTTCATTGAGGCTGTTCGTAAAGGTGATGGCAGTGCGATTCGTTCTCCGTATCCTGATGCAGCAAAAACTGCGATATTGTCTATCGCAGCGAACCAATCCTTGGCAACCGGTGATCCTATCCATCTGACGTAATATAAATCTTGGTGTAAGATATAAATGCAACAGCAGATTACCCTACCCATAACCGGTATGCATTGTGAAAACTGTGCTACCACTATCTCTCGAAATCTCAAAGAGATGGCGGGTATCCTTTCAGCGGATGTCAGCATTGCAACAGAGCAGGCGGCGGTAACCTACAATCCGTCTGCTCTCAGCGAAGACGCGATTATTGACAAAATCCGATCCATTGGATTCGACGTTGTTGATTCGGATTCTGAAGCGGTTGCGCGTGCTGAAGAGTTCAGACGACAAAAGGTGCAATTCCGTGTGGGAGTAATTTTCACACTTCCTCTATTCGTGCTCAGCATGGGTAGGGATATGGGGTTGTTAGGTGGATGGTCAAACGCTGCTTGGGTTAACTGGGTGATGTTTGGATTAGCACTACCGGTGCAAGTCTATGTTGGTTGGGATTACTATGTCGGTAGCGTTAAATCGTTGCGGAATCGTACCGCTAACATGGATGTGCTCGTAGCGATGGGTTCGTCAGTTGCATTTCTCTATAGTGTCGTTGTTATGTGTGCTCCCTTATTTAATCTACAAGGACTTGGAACCCATGTCTATTTTGAAACAGCTGCAGTCATCATCACACTTATTAAACTCGGAAAACTTCTGGAGGCACGTGCAAAAGGTCAAACAAGTGCTGCTCTCAAAAAACTGATGCGACTCTCACCGAAAACAGCATGCGTCCTTATGTATGGTGAGGAACAACATATCCCTGTAGAACAGGTAGTGGTTGGTGATTTACTCATTGTTCGTCCTGGTGAAAGTATGCCTGTAGATGGTATTGTGAATGAAGGTTCAAGTGCTGTTGATGAAAGTTTGTTTACTGGTGAAAGTTTGCCAGTAGACAAATCTGTCGGTGATACTGTTGCAAGCGCAACTATTAATCAGAGCGGTATGCTTACAGTAGAGGCAACGCGTGTTGGTTCTGAAACATCCCTTGCCAGACTTGTCCAGTTAGTGCAAGCGACACAACAGAGTAAAGCACCTATACAGCGTACTGCAGATGCTGTCGCAAGTGTGTTTGTACCTGTTGTTCTATGTGTTGCTGTTGTAACGTTCCTTGTATGGTGGTTTATCGTTGGTGAAGGATTTACACCTGCAATGTTACGTTTGGTCGCGGTCTTAGTGATTGCATGTCCATGTGCTTTGGGTCTTGCTACGCCGACTGCTATTATGGTCAGCACAGGAATAGGTGCACATCGTGGTATTCTATTTAGGAACAGTGAAGCGTTAGAACATGTTGGTGCAGTTTCTCGGATCGTTCTTGATAAAACCGGCACCTTGACACAAGGTCACCTAACCCTAACAGATATTATCGTGGATGATGGAGACGAGAAGCAATTACTTCAGTTAGCTGCTTCTGCGGAACGTGGTAGTGAACACCCTATTGGAAAGGCAATCGTACACGCAGCATCTGAGGACGGAATTGAGACCTCCGTTCCATCAGAATTCACTGCTGTTGCTGGCAATGGCATCATCGCAAAACTGAATGAAAAAAACGTAGTCATAGGAAATTTGTCCCTGATGCAACAGCACAAAATTCAGACTGAGGATCTTCAGAAAGAGGCTGAGCGGTTGCAAGCAGATGCTAAAACGGTGTTATGGGTAGCAGTGGATTCAAAGGTAAGTGGACTTCTTGCGGTTTCGGATACGGTGAAGTCTGATGCAAAAGCTGCTGTTGCTGAACTCCGCCAACTCGGATGTGAAGTGACAATGATGACCGGTGACAACCACAATACTGCCAATGCTATCGCGAAAAATGTTGGTATAACAGACGTTATGGCGGAACTTCTACCTGAAGATAAAGCAGCAGCTGTCAAAAATTCACAAGAAGAAACGGACGGTTATGTCGCGATGGTGGGTGACGGTATCAACGATGCTCCCGCATTGGCGCAAGCTGATGTTGGTATGGCACTCGGTACAGGGACAGACATTGCTATGGAAACAGCGGATTTGACATTGATGCATGGTGACCTTAGTGCTATTCCCGATGCCATCCGATTAAGTCGTGCAACACTCCGCACGATTAAACAGAATCTTTTTTGGGCATTTTTCTATAATGTCCTGTTAATCCCTATTGCTGCGGGTGTGCTGTTCCCATTAGCATTCTTGCCAACAATGTTAAGTCAGTTGCATCCGATGCTTGCAGCGTTTGCAATGGCGTTTAGTAGTGTTTCTGTTGTGCTAAATAGTCTGCGGTTACAGAGGAGGAAATTACATCAATAAACAGGAGTTTTGGTATGAAACACATTTTGTTAATTATTACAGTTTTATTGTTATTACTAACTAACATAACTATAATTGCATCCGCACAAAACACACCCAGTGTAGTAAAGAAATCAATATATTCTATTGTAGCAATAGACATAGATGATTCTCAAGGTAAAACAGTTTCACGTGGGATGGGATTCTTCGTATCCCAAAATCAGGTTGTAACCCATCTCTCCAACCTCAAAGACTTTACCCCTTTACCAGAAGGTGTAAAAGTCTATATCAAACTGGTTGGTAGAAGAACAAGATATCTTGTTGATGGCATCTCAATCCCAAATAAAACCAATAATTTGGTACTTTTAGATGTTTCAATTCCTGGTGCCAAACCACTTCCGATCAGTAATAATACAAAACATACCGGAATAGTGTACTCTGTTAACAATTCTTCAAAACTTATGCTGGTAAAAGGGACTGTAAAAGGCAACTCAAAAGACGGGAAGTATATTCGTGTTTCTAATGAGATCTCTCGGAAGAATATAGGCGGTCCGTTACTCAATAGCAAAGGTGAAGTCATAGGGATTTCTATACTATTGTCAGAATTAAATAGTAAATTCATTTACGATGATGGAAAGATATCCATCTCCTTTGAAAATGGTGGTAGTATTGTTTCACTCAATTCAACAAAAGTCGGTGGAATTACTATTACTGAATCGAAAATCAAAATAGGTGATAGTGCTTTTGCGATATCTTCAAATGTTCTAAAAAATCTATTAGAAAAACCTAACAGTGTTTTAGTTAATTCTCCGCGTCTGAAAAATAATACAGATCAACGTAAATCAGATTCAAACAGAATTGAAAAGACTTTTGATGTCAATGCAGGTGGAACTTTGACAATTGATACGGAGATAGGTAATATTGATGTGCAATCTGCTGCACATGACATAGCTAAGGTGATAATGATAAAAGAAGCCAAAAATAGGTCAGATGTATCACAAAAGGCACTCGACGATTTTAAGGTGACTTTCGACAAAAAAGGTTCCGATCTCACAATTAAAGGTGAATTTGAACACAGGCGAAACTATTGGCGTAAGCAACTGAATAATCTGAAAATACGCTTTCATGTGACTGTTCCTCGCCAATACGATGTTGACTTAAACACACCAACAGGAGATCTTTCCATAACTGGCGTTACTGGAAAGGTGCAAGCAGAAAGTTCTGCAGGAGATGTAACAGTAAAAAACGTTGTTGGCACAGTAAACATGCAAACCGCTGCTGGTGATCTACGACTTGATAAAGTCAAAGGACCTATTACAGGTAGAACTTCTGCTGGTAATATTAATTTGGCACATTGTCAGGGTAAAGTTGAGGTAAAAACTTCAGCGGGTAACATCCACGCTGTAACTTCATTACAACCTCAATATGAATGGAATTTGCAGTCATCTGCTGGCAATATAGTTTTAGTTCTCCCTTCTAATCTTGCAGCAGAAATCGATGCACAGACAAGTGCAGGAAATATCTCTACGGATTTCTTAGTACAAGGAACTGAAATCAGAAAAGAGAGGATACGTGGCATTATCAAAGAAGGTGGAAAATTGTTGAAATTGCGTACCTACGCAGGAAACATCCGATTGAAAAGTCGGTACGGTATCGTTAGATAGGTAGTTTATATGCAATCCATTCCATCGTTCTCAAGGTTGTTAGGGTATGTGTTGTTGATTACGTTTATTTATTCGTAAAGGGATATAGCCTTCAAAACCTGTTGTATAGAAATCCCATCAATAACAGCGCAGCTGCCAGCACCACACCCTCCTGGGTTTTGTCCTGGATGACACGGATTACATCCCAAATCAATGCCACTCTGCACAACGACATGTTTATCACCATAAGGACCGCTCCGTATGTAGTTTGTTGAACCGAATAAGGCAACTACAGGTGTGTTCACTGATGCCGCGATGTGCATTGGTCCAGTATCGTTACCGATATAAACATCACAAGCTGCAATCAATGCTGCTAACTCTCGCAGGTTTGAGGTTTCAACAAGAGTTGGTGGGGTTCGCATCAATCCCGCAACTTGTGCTTGAAGTTTCCGTTCATTTGGTCCACCGAAAAGTAAAATTGAAGCGTTATTCTCTTTAGATAATGTGTTAGCGAGTTGTGCGTATTTCTCAGTACTCCACAGTTTGTATTCCCAATTTCCTCCCGGATGAATACCAATTAATTTCCGCTCAGATGTATGTCCTGCATTGGAGAGATAACTGTCTGCAACTGCATATTCTGCTTCAGTCAGTTGTAAGTTAGGATATGCATCTGTGGTATCAACACCGTGTTTGCTGAGAACTTCCAGATATCGGGTGACAGCATGCCGTTGACTATCCCCGCGCACCAATCCCCAATGTTCTGCTCCGATACAACGTGCAGTAAAACTATCTCGCAGATTCACAACGAGATCATACTTCTCACGACGTAATGATGTGATAAGTTTCATCCTTCCTTTCAAACCCGAATGCTTTCCTCGATTGTCGTATACAAAGGTAGCATCAATTTGTGGGTCATTGTTAAGAAGATCAAAAGCACTTGGTCCGACAAGAAAAGTGATATGAACATATGAGAAGTGATTTCGTAGTGGTCGGATTACAGCGGTGGATAGGACTGCATCACCGATAAAACTAAAACTGAAAACGAGGATCTTTTTCATTTTTCAGATAGGGGAAACGATTCTATCAGATCAATCGCAGTGGACAAACCGTCTTCAGATTCCATTTTTGTACCTAAGGTTTTTACCTTTTCGGACATTGATGGTGTATCCAGGACCTGCTGAATCCGTTGGGCAAGGCGTTTGGCAGTGAGTTTACGTCGGTGTAGACTTTTCGGCGCTACACCAAGGTCATATAGCAACTTTCCCCAATAGAATTGATCAGCGATATGTGGCACAACGATAGACGGCACTTTGGCACGACAAACTGAAGCAGTTGTCCCCGCACCCCCGTGATGCACTACACAACGCGCTTGTGGAAACAACCATTGATGCGGAATGTATTCTGCACAGTAGATATTTGTATTAACATCCTGTGTACCTAACAGTCCCCAACCTGCTTGGATAATAGCACGTTGATTTGTCATAGTGATAGCTTCAACTAATATCTCCGTTGTCTCTTTCCCATCACTGCCTCCCATTGATCCAAACGTAATTACGATGGGTGGCGGTCCTTCAGACAGAAAATCTGTGAGTTCAGATAGTGGTTCGTAATCCGGTTGACCAAGATGCCAAACACCTGTATATTTGTGGTTCGGTTTAAATCTGATTGATGAACAAAGAGAAGGAGAGGCTGCTATCAGATTCAGATACGGTGAATACATCTCATCAGATGACATAAATGCTCTCGGTTTTCCACCGACAGAGACGATGAACTGATTGAAAAGCGGATCAACAGAATGTTTCAGCCGCAACCTTACTAACTTCCATACGAATGCGTTGAACGTCTGACTCCAATTTGGAAATGGATATGGGGCATGGTCAGATGTTTTTATTAAACCGGGACAGTACGTTACTGTTATCCACGGCAAATCGTTTCGTATAGCAGCTTCCTGAGCAGGAATGTCAATGGAGTGACATATAACTAAATCATAGTCTTTCATCGCTGTTAGACAATCGTTATACCACTTTTCTCCACGTTTTATAACACCTTCCTTGGCAATTAGCAACAACGGAGCCATAGGGTCACGCATTGCTATCATAGTGTCCATCGTCTGATGGAATTCAGCTAAATCAAAACTGTCCCCCACTTCGCAGAATTCCGCACCAATCTCAACAATCCTGTCTTTATAAATTGATGGTGCACATACTCGCACCTGATGTCTATTGTTTAGCAGTCGTTCAGCAAGTGCTAATAGAGGGTAGACATCGCCTGTTGTCCCCCAAGCAGCTATAGCTATTTTCACTTTCTACTCATTTCTACAGTCGTCATGGCAGTATTCCAAACCATTTCAACCGGTAATTTCTTAGTGCATTCCCATCCGATTTTGCATTTGTGTGCGCTGCAGGGCCAGCACGGCATATCCCTTCGCACGACAGATGCGTTTTCACTCATTGGATTCCATGCAACATGGTCGGTTGGACCGAAGATCGCAGTCGTTGGTACGTCCAATGCTGCGGCGATGTGCATTGGTCCGGAATCATTACAGACAAACAGATCACAGCGAGATAACAATGCACCCAATTCACGTATCGTTTTTGGCGCGAATACAATAGCATCTGATTGCATCAACTGCTGAATATTGTCTGTCAATTCTGCTTCGTCAGGACCGCGAAATAGTAGTATCTTTGCGTTGTAATGTTGAACGAGTCTGTCTGCAAGTTCAGCATACTGCTTTTCGGGCCAACGTTTATCGAAAGAACTCCCACCTGGATGAATTCCGATGAGATACGTATTATCCCCCACACTAACAGATGTGAGGTATGCTTTTGCATACTCAATTTCATTGGTTGATAGATTGAAAACAAGTTGCCGTGTACCTTGACCATTGCAGATTATCCTTACTAATTCCAAGTTTCTGTCTACTTCGTGTGTTTCACCTTTTTGGTATTTCCCGCGCCATGCATGTGTAAGTGTTGACTTAAACCTTTTTTGATAACGACCTAACCGGTATTGCGCACCTGAAAGAAAAGAGACGAAATGGGACCATGAAGCGGTCTGCATCGCAACAACGAGGTCATAATTATCCCTGCGTAAGCTATGATAAAATCGGAGTTTTTCTGATAATTGTTGATGTTCTCCGTACCAGTCAAACACAATCACCTTGTCTATATCAGGATTTCCGATTAGTACAGGTGCATTGAGTGGTCGTGCTAACACCGTAATTTCTGCTGATGGATAGTTCTTACGCAGCAATGCAATGGCTGGTGTTGAGTTAAGCAAATCACCTATGCCGTCTGCGCGGATGATGAGTATCTTATCGATGTCACGGAGTATATCTCCGTTTTGGTTACCATAGTATGACATGTTGTTTTCCTTCAACAGTAAGATAATCCTAAATGTTATTATAACACAATGAGAGGATAAAGACAATCTATGGGGTAATAAGGTCGTGTAAATTAGAAGAGTTATTTTCGCGACCGGGAGGTCGCTCCTACAGAAGAGGTGTGTTCGCGATTCGGAGATCGAATCAACGGTATGAATGCCATTTAGGAACTCCCCGTCTACAGAAGAAATGTGGGTATACAATGTACACATGCAGAACTATATCCTAAAGTCGACTCTTGTGGTTTATTAATACTAACACGGAATGTTGGGTTTCGTTCCTCAACACAAGCTGCAAGGTGATAAGGTGGGTACGATAGTTTTCGTAATCATGAAATAACAATTGCCTTGCTTCATCAGATATGGTATGATGGATATATGCTTCAAAATGATCCAAGCTCGATTCAGGACGTTGAGAAACCTTCAACACTCCGCTTTTTTGTTGGTACTCTCCTCTTCGGTTCTATCCTCATCATATTAACCTGTTACTGGATTATCTCGGCAGAAAATCGTGTAGTATGGGAACTCACAGATTTCTCAATCTTTCCCACTGTACTATTCACATTCTTTCTGTTGGCTGCTCTTTCTCCTTTCCTGAGAAGAGTATTAAAACGCGCTGCCCCCACTTCGCGTGAACTTGCCATGACCTATATCATGGTCTCGGTTGCCACAGCACTTGCCGGACACGATATTGTGAGACAATTGGTTCCAATGATAGCTAACGCGGGCTGGTTTGCAACACCTGAAAATGAATGGTCAGAAATCTTTTTTCGCTTCCTCCCAACATGGCTGACGATTACCGACCGCAAAATACTACAAGGCTATTTTGAAGCCGATGATACGTTTTGGCAACCTCGTTATATGGAAGCTTGGATGTGGCCAATTATTGCGTGGAGTGGTTTGGTGATTGTGCTGATGTTTATGATGTTATGTATCAACATCATTATTAGGAAGCAGTGGATAGACCATGAAAAGTTGAGTTATCCGTTGACCACGTTACCTGTCGAATTGCTTGGAAACACCTCCAACCTTTTCCGTAATAAACTGATTTGGCTCGGTTTCGGGATAGCATTTGCTCTTGAGATACTTGCTGGATTAAATTATCTATATCCTGTCATACCATCACTGAAGATAAAATATCAACTCTTCTTTCCTGATAGACCTTGGAACGCTATGGGACGATTACCTGTCTATGTTTATCCATTTGCAATAGGACTTGGTTACTTAATGCCGTTAGATTTAGCACTGTCGTTCTGGAGTTTCTACCTATTTTGGGGGGTACAGCGTGTCTTATTCAGTGCTACAGGATGGACAACTGAAATTGGATTTCAAACCGAACAACGGACAGGTGCTTGGATTGGAATAGGATTGCTTGCATTGGTAACAAGTCGAAGAGAGATTCTGAAGGTGTTGGGAGGGGTATTTTCGTTTAGATCAAAAGATGGATTATATCAACTTGCTGTCTTTGGGTTGATGATTGGATTAGCGATAGTATTAGTATTTTGGTATTTTGCGGGGTTATCAATGTGGGTTGCCCTTGGATATTTCGGTATCTATTTAGTGTTGTGCATAGGAATGACGCGTATGCGTGCTGAACTCGGACCTCCTACACATGAATTACACGGTATGCATCCTGACCGTATTATGCTTTTATTTTTAGGTAGTCGTCCGTTGGGTGCGCAGAATTTAACAAACACAACGTTGTTATCGTGGCTTGCATACGGTTATCGGTGTCACCCGATGCCACATCAGTTAGAGGCATTTAAAATTGGTAGACACTTTCGTCTGCGAGAGAATAGATTAGTCATCGCTCTGATAGTTGCATCAATAGTCGGCGCGTTTATATCCATTGTTGGACATGTTGCCCTCTACTATGAATTCAGATTTGCGAGATGGGGAGTTGGTGAATTCAACCGATTGCAAAACTGGATTACCTCACCGCGAGCACCGAACCTTCCTGCCATCCAACACATGGGATTTGGTTTCTTGTTAACAGGAGTGTTGACGGTACTCAAACGGCAGTTTCTGTGGTGGCCGTTTTATCCAGTAGGGTATGCGGTGGGTAACGGTTGGGCAATCGGATGGATGTGGTTTTCAATCTTCTTAGGATGGCTATTTAAACGGATACTATTCACCGGAGGAGGTGTACGTGCCTATCGCCGAGCGTTACCATTATTCTTAGGATTGATCTTCGGTCAATTCCTTGCAGGCAGTCTATGGAGTTTATTAGGTGTACTGTTAAATAAAAACATGTACACGCTTTTTCCATAGCAAGTTAGAAATCTTCCATAGCCTCCTCTTCGGATGCATAAACACCGATGCTCTGTGTCAAACCGATAGTATTAAATATAGTTCGCACCTGCATTGCGGGATGTGCAATTCGCATTGATTGCCCTTTATCGCGTGTTTTCCAGAGCAATTTTATAATCGTGCCGAACCCACTACTTGTAATAAAACTTTGTCGATCAAAGTTAAGCAAAAGTTTTGTTGCTTCCTGCACACCGTTGTCAGCATAGGCATCATTAATTGCCTCTTCAGATTCATTGGTTAAATATCCCGTAATATCAAAAATGGCAACGTCGTCTTCGTGTCGAATAGAGATTTGTGGTTGTGCTCTCACATTTTCCTCCTAAAGAACTGAATTCTAACTAAATAATTATGTTACGGATAATAATATTTCAGAGAGTAGAATCGGTTTCAAACCTAACCTATCAAGGTCGGTAAATCAAGTATCAATCCTAAAATAACAAACATAATTGTTATTCTTCAGTATAAGTGCGTTGTAGCGGGGTATGTTCTTGTTGCTCAAGCACTTTAATTCCGTTTTCAAGATGTAGCCAAGTATTAAATTGACGTTCACCTTCTTGTAATTCAATTACTCGTGCCCCGCGCGGAAAACCTTCTCTGCCATAAGTATTGTATCCGGTAGCTCTACCGTAGCAGAGTCGAATTCCGTGCAAATCTCCCCAATAATCGTTGATATGTTCATGCCCAACGAAGGTGCCTATAACATCTCCAGCTTCGTGTAGGGCGGCAAAAAGACCGGTATTAATTCGAGGTGGACAAACATCCTCGTATTTTACACCGTAGCAGGTGTGAAAATCCCAAACTTCATCGTATTCAGGAATTGGGATGTGAAAAAATGCAAGAGCAGGGAGCGGATGTTCTAACGACAGATTGTATTTTGTGGACTCAGTAAGAAACCACTCTATTTGGGCGCGCTTAATCCAATCGTAACCACCGATTTCTGTGGTAGCATAACTTCCAGAATCAATAAAATAAAGCAGTGCTGCCGTTTTGTCTTCATTTGCATGTTGAATAGTTAACACATAATTCCCGACACCAGGAATTTCTTCAGGTCCCGGTTCAGCAAGAGACAAATGACTTTCCTGCATTGCTGCCATCAATTCGTGGCGATTTGCCGTGCCTTCGTCATCATGATTTCCAAAAACCGCAGCCCATGGAATACCACACTGTTCTAATAGTTGAACAATCTGTTTAAGTGATTCAACAGCATCATTGCATCCACCACCAGACAGAATATCACCCGTCAACACTATCAAATCTGGGGATTCTTCTCTGGCTATATTTTCCATCAATGCAGCAGATTTCTGGTCAGGAAGTTCTCCGTTCTGCCAATGAATATCGGTGTACTGGACAATCTTAAAACATCCGTTCTCACGGAACTTTAATTCATTTTCCACTTTCTATAATTTCCTCCCGTATCACTATAAACATAATTCCAAAAAAATGCAAGCAATAAAAAACAATTAAGTAACCGAGAATTAAATCAACATGCATTAATTGTGCTTTGAATAAGGAGATTTCTTATATTCGCTATAAATAGAGACATTAAATGTGAAAAGGATTGTAATAACTGTTATTAAGACATACAAGTTTGACCTAAAGAACTTGTTGAAGGGTTCTGTCCTTGAGTACGTTTTATTTATGACGAATGCACCTCTTCTGGGAAGGATAGTTCCTTGTATGACATGTATACTCAATGGGTCTGATCGTAAAACATCCCATTGTATATCGGTCTTTTCAAGACATAATGTAGTAAATAAATCAGCAAATTTATTTATCAATTTTAAGCCGAACATTTGAAAATGTGGAAACAATATTACATTAATTTTGGTAACAGATATAAAAAAGAGGCGTTAATCATTTCAAGTCAACAACGCTATTTTAAGTTCAATATTACTGAGAATATGATTTAGTTGCAGAGTAGTCAAAAGATAAAGTATTTAATATTACATGTCACCAGCAAAAAATGCATGTTAAGGGATGCTTAATACACATAATTTGTTGACCACTATATCAGTTAATCGCTAAGTTCTACCACAGTCAAGGTTTTCAGATTGGCACATGAATTGCGTTAACATACATTAGTTGGATGATTCAACAATCTTGTGGTTTGCAGAGCCGTATGATTAAGGTATGATACCTACATCAATATAGTTAATCGGAGTAAGCCAATAACTCACTGTATGTTGTGCAACCCACATGAAAAAATATTAGGTTTCCAAAAAACAGGATACATACCAAATCAGGTGATTAATTATGCAAAAATTACTTTTATTAATCTGTATCAATTTCACTGTTTTTGTATTTTTGGGAGTCCTATGGTATTATCCTATAATGCCATTTCTTTTTTACAACACTCTCGCGGATTCTGAAATGAAGCAGCAGATGGATAGAGATTTGATTGAATTCTATGGGATTGTCAATGAAACACACCAACTTGCCAAAAAAGGAGTACAACTCACCGTCCCACAAAAAGTGGTATTAATATTCACTCCGGGGGCAGAATTTGGGTTTTTACTATGGCCACTTTTTGGTATTCTATTGGGTTTGTGGCGTGGTATATCCTCCCATTTCCGCGTGAGAAAAAATATACCAGTTACCACTTCTTTTTAAGATACCGCCAGCGGCTACCTATTGGATTATAGATAATAAACACCGTTTTTTATCAAGAACAATTCATTCTCACGATTATTTCGTAGCGTAGACTGTTAGTTTGCAGACTCACCTGCACATTCTTATTTATAGACTGTTTATTCTGTAATACCAGAATCCGTAGACAATATGAAGATTCTATATACCTATAGCCCCGCTGGAACTAAAGAGAACTGATGATACCCGTTGCTATATACATTCAGTCTCGCTGGGACTGTTATTCACAACTTCCATAAATAACATGTAAATGAATGACACTTTTTAATATTTAAAGTGATGACATGACACACAAGTTAGCAGATATGATGTTCAACACAAACTAACAGTTTACCCACAGTAGACTATAGGTTTTTCTTGTGTTCCCTTACATGTAGTGGTATAATATAACACTATTTAATCGAACCGTGAGAAGTGATACAATCAGACTAAGAACGGAATCTCGGACTTTTATTTTTCACAAAATGGTTATTCTGTTGCAACAACCTGCTCATGAACACTTTTGATACGCATACCACTATACTCTCAAATGAGAAAGTAGCAGAAGATCATTATCTGCTACGTTGTGAGTGTTCTGAGATTGCCCAACATGCTTTACCCGGTCAGTTTATACATGTCATGATTTCGCACGGTGCTGGTCTACTACTCCGTCGACCGTTTACGGTGTATACAGTTGCTGATAGAGAAATAACATTGCTCTACCAGATCATCGGTGAGGGTACACGACGTTTGTCTGAGATGCAAACAGGCGCATCACTACAGGTTCTGGGTCCACTTGGAAACACATTTGACATAGAGAAAAAGCCTGAACCGGTAATATTAGTTGGTGGAGGGGCTGGTATCGCGTCATTGATGTTGTTGGCAGTTGCTTTACGTAAACAAGGCACACAAACCATCGGTTTGGTTGGTGCACAACATCAGGACAGACTCCTAAGTGTAGATGATTTGGAATCCATCGGAGTAAAAGTACATATCGCAACGGATGACGGAAGCATTGGACACCACGGTTTTGTTACGGATATCCTAACAGGTATTCTCAGCAATAATAGCATGCATTGTCCAACAATTTATGCTTGTGGACCTCACGGTATGCTCTCGGTGGTTGCAAAGATTACAAAAGAATTTGATGTCCCTACACAGGTTGCTATGGAAAATCGGATGGGTTGTGCAATGGGTGTATGTCTCGGCTGCGTTTGTCCTGTCCGTATTGATAACAATCGCATTGAATATCAGCGTGTTTGCACCGAAGGTCCCGTCTTTAATGCAACAGATATCGCTTGGGAAATTTAGTAAAATATAGAAAATACATAAAATAATGAAACGAACATATTATAGCGAATTGGTATCTACAAGTCTTGACGGCAAACTCATATCAGATACTTTTTGTGAAGAGATACTTTCGTCCTCAGAAGTAGAGTTACTGCCACTATTAGACGCGGCGTATCAAATTCGTAAAACATATTTCCAAAATACAGTGCAACTTCATATCCTTAACAACGCGCAGAACGGCAAGTGTCCAGAGGATTGCTTTTACTGCGTGCAAGCTAAATCCGCGACAACAGACATAGATACCTATTCACTGAAACCGATGTCTGAGATTCTCGCTGAGGCAAAACGTGCTTATCAATCTGGTGCGTATCGTTACTGTATCGTGATGAGCGGACGAGGACCGTCCCCTAAACGTGTTGCACAATTGGCTAACTTAATCGAAGCGGTTAAATCCAAATACCCGATTGAGGTCTGTTTATCCGTTGGATTGATTGATGAACCCGCTGCACGTACTTTGAAAGCCGCCGGTCTGGATAGATTGAACCACAATCTTAACACATCTGAATCCCACTATCCGATGATATGCAGCACGCATACTTATCAGGATAGAATGGATACATTAATTGCTGCACAAGCTGCTGGACTCGCCTGCTGCTCAGGTGTAATTGTTGGAATGGGTGAAGAAAACGGTGACTTAATCAGGGTTGCTAAGGAACTACGTAAATTAGAAGTAGCGTCAATTCCGGTCAACTTTTTTCTACCGATTGATGGTACGCAGCTTAAGGAAACATCATCGTTAACACCGGACTACTGTTTGCGTGTGCTATGTCTATTTCGTCTTGTAAATCCGAGTGCTGAGATTCGTGTAGCTGCTGGTAGGGAACATCATCTACGAGGAATGGAGGTGATGTCGCTCTATCCTGCGAATTCAATGTTTATAGATGGATATCTGAATGCGATGGGTAAAGAATCTGCACGTACGCTTCAGATGATAGAAGATGCGGGATTTACCATTGAAACCAACGGGGATATCTCGGAACTCTCACCTCAGCCGCAGGTTGAGAAGGGAGAGGTGCTACTCAAAGAGTTGGAAGTGCTTCGCCCGCGGATGGAATGAACATTTAATAATGCAAATCAACCGCACATAGGTTTGATATTTAATTCGTGAATATCAACCTATTTGCTTTAAACCACCCATATATGGCTGCAACACCGCAGGTAGACGCACTGTTCCATCAGGATTTTGATAGGTCTCAAGAAGTGCAATGACGACACGCGGTAGTGCAGTGCCAGATGCATTGAGCGTGTGAATGAATTCCGGTTTTGCTCCTGCTTCTGGACGGTATCTGATATTTGCACGGCGCGCTTGGAACGCCTCAAAGTTGCTACAGGAAGACACCTCTAAATACATTTTTCTTGCCGGTGACCACACCTCAATATCGTAGCATTTTGCGGCGGCAAAAGAGAGTTCCACCGTGCAATGCTGTACAACGCGATAAACCAATCCCAGTGCCTGCAAAACACTCTCCGCATTTGCCAAAAGCGTCTCGTGTTCCTCATAGGAAGTTTCAGGTGTGGTGAATTTTACCATCTCCACCTTGTCAAATTGATGGATACGTTGTAAACCTCGTGTATCCTTTCCATACGCACCTGCTTCGCGACGGAAACATGGCGTATAGGCAGTATAGAAGATTGGCAATTCTTCTGCAGATAATATCTCACCCGCAAATAGGTTTGTCACTGGTACTTCTGCAGTTGGAATCAGAAATAGGTCGCTATCAGGATTTTCTTCGTCTCTGTCACACCGATACATGTCTGACTCAAATTTAGGGAGTTGACCCGTACCGGTCATTGTTGGACGGTTTGCAAGAAAAGGTGGTGACACTTCAGTATAGCCGTGTTGAGTGGTATGCAAATCAAGCATGAATTGGATCAAAGCACGTTCCAATCGTGCCCCCAATCCTTTGAATAGCACAAAGTTGCTACCAGCGACCTTCGTACCCCTCTGAAAGTCAACGATATCCAATTCCTCTGCAATTTCCCAATGTGGTTTGAGTTCAAAGTCGAAACTCGGTTGTTCTCCCCATGTTTTGATTTCAGAATTATCCTCTTCACCCGTACCGTATGGTGTGCTTTCCTCTGGCATATTCGGTATTGTCAATAGGATAGCATCTATTTCAACTTTGAGTTCGTTAGCTGCTGCGGTACGCTCCTTTATTTCCTGTGAGAGTTTCCGCATCTCAGTAATTGTATCTGATGCGTCCTGTTTTTCCTTTTTTAATTGTGCAATTTGTTGTGAAACCTGATTTTGGTGTGCCTGTAGCGTCTGAGTATGCGTCAAATTTTCACGCCATTGTGTATCCAATTCAATCAGTCTGTCTAAATCTGCTTCTGTATGACGGTCTGCTAACATCTTGCAAACGGCATCGGTATTTTCTCGAATAAACTTGAGGTCAAGCACTTCGGTTATGCTCCTCTATTGTAAGGTGTTGTTAGTATGCACGGTATAGAAGTGAAATATGTAGTGTGTTCTTTAACGAAAAAACCACAGTATTGTTTAACACAACCTGTGGCTAATTCTTTAAATGTAAACGGGCCCGACGGGACTTGAACCCGCGACCTCCTGCGTGACAGGCAGGCGCGCTAAACCAACTGCGCCACGAGCCCTTAAGATTCCTCAAACAAATAGGCGGGACAGGACTTGAACCTGTGACCTACAGCTTGTAAGGCTGTCGCTCTAGCCACCTGAGCTACCCGCCCAAAATGAGATTGTGATACCATCTCATCTCAAGGACGATATTAAGTATAACACATAGATTTATATTTGTCAAGAAAACTTGATTTTTTTGACAAACTATAACCTAACCATCAAAGTTATTACTTCCTTATCAACATTTTCCGCGTTGTAGAAAACTCGCCTGCTTTTAGCGTATAGAAATACACGCCGCTTGCGACAGATTCACCGAGAGCGTTTTTCGCGCTAAGAAATCAACAAAATTTGATACATATTTAATTTTGTATTTTCTTGTTCGTAACTAACACAATTCATTGTGCTTTGAGTCAAGAAACTTTTTAGTAACGAAAGTCGTATAAATTGCGTTTTACAACGTGATAATAGATTTTAAATTTCATTAACAATACATAACGGTAGGAGTAAAATACAGTGAGACAATATTATCCTTGGATAGTAATTCTCTTATTTGCATTTGCAGCACTTATCTCAGGATGTGCCACCATCACAAGTTATAATGACTTAGCACACCGACATTACAACTATACAAACGGAAATGAACAAGTTACCCTTGAGGAGTGGCACGCGCTAATCTCGGAACTTGAGAACTTTATACGTACAGATACAGAAAGTGAAAAGGCAGCTGATGCACAGTATGTTATCGCCTCCAGTTGGGTGTGGTGCATTAAAGCCGGAGATCCAGAGGCACCGCAACGCGCCATTTCAGCATTCCGAAGACTGATTTATACATATCCCGATTCAGAACATTTACCTCATGCACATTACTGGATTGCACAGTGCTATACACTTATAGGGGATTCCGCTCGAGCATCACATCATTACCAGATAGTTACAAACCGATATGCCGATATGGATATCGCAGCAGAAGCACAGTTGGCATTAGGACGCACTTATGCAGAACACGGATACGAAACCCGTGCTGAAACATTGTATGTTGACATCGTAGAATCTGCGACGAATAAAGAAATCGTAACTATTGCCACTGAGGAACTTAAGGCTCTGAAGAAACCGCAGAATCCTACGACACAACCCGTTGAAACCACTCCTCAACCTCCTCCGCAAGTGAAACCGAAACCTCCCAAATCTGAACCAGAAACACTAACACCTGGATCACTCACACGTGAATTCGGCTTATCTGCTAAAACGATTGTGATAGATGCTGGACACGGCGGAAAAGATCCTGGAGGGATAGGGTCGGGGAATCAATATGAAAAACCGATTGCTCTTAGTATATCAAAGAAAGTTGGTGCGATCTTAACTGCTAAAGGTTACACTGTTCTGTTAACGCGAGATTCCGACCGATTCATTGAACTAAAAGAACGAACAGCATTTGCTACGAGACATAATGCTGACCTATTCTTAAGCATTCATGCAAATGCAAGTGGAAACTCAGGAGCAAACGGTATTGAGACCTATTATTTAGATGTTACGAGTACAGATAAAAATGCTGAGATCATCGCTGCGAGAGAAAATGCTAACTCTGGGTATAGTATTCAAGAATTGGAAACACTCTTGAAAGGATTGATTGTAGAAAGTAAAAGTGAAGATAGCCGCCGATTGGCGAACCACGTACAGCAGGAGTTGGTTGCTGCGACAGGTGCAGCAGACCGTGGTGTGAAACACGCACGTTTTGTTGTGCTGATTGGAACGCGCGTCCCTGCCATCCTTATTGAGACAGGTTTTGTTACGAATCCGACTGAAAGTAAGAAACTTACATCAGATACTTACCAACAAAAGGTTGCCGCTGCTATCGTTCGAGGTGTTGAAAAGTTTTTGGGAAATACTGAACACATTAGTGAAGAAAAATCAGATAAATACCAGAAGACTTTGGCTATTTCAAGACGTTAAGTACGTAGGTTGGGTTAAACGTAAGTATATCCCAGAGGTATCAGTTTAATTATACATTATGACATATATTGTCTTTAGTCCCGTAGAAACTAAACTAAAGTAAATATTGCTCATTTCTGCATAGTTAATTGATTCCTCTGGGTATCACTTTATTCAACATGACTTACATAGGTTATCAATCGGACCCAACAGAACACAATAACCGTCATACTTTTGCTGAGGGTATAGGTAATGTTATTTGATTTAGGTAATCGTGAATTTATCTCTTCCCCTCCTTTTTTCACGAAGATTATATTAATCCTCGTTTTAGTTTTCGTCTGCTGTTTTGGTATGGCAACCGACCTATCTGCACAACAAGTGGACATTGCTATCCTCAATCCATCAACAGCATCTGGAGTTGCAGAAGGCGATGTTAGTTACGCGCGTACAGTTAGCAGGCGGATCGTCCGTATGCTGAATAGTATCGGTTTTTCCGCAGACCAATTTGAGGAGGCAACCGCAGTCAATGTTTCCCGCTTACAGGACTCATCTTCCAGTCCGTATCGTTTGATAATCCTTCCCTTGAACCCCAAGATACGTCCTGAAACAGCCACTCTTCTAAAGAATTTTGTTTCCCGTGGTGGTAAACTATTTGTGACCTACAACCTAACCGATGAGATTGCATCGTTACTGGATTTGCGAAGTATAAAATGGCATCGTGCGGAAGTCGCTGGACAATTTTCGTCCATTCAATTCAATGCCCCTGAAATATTAGGTATTCCTCAATCTGTAAGACAAGTATCTTGGAACATCACGGTGGCAGAATCCACAAGTCCACAAACTAAAATAATCGGACATTGGTACAATGCAAATGGTGAACAAACAGAATATCCTGCCTTTTTCTTAAATGAATCCGGTATATTTTTTAGCCACGTTTTTCTTCCTGACGATATCCGAACCAAAACACAGCTGCTTGCAGCACTTCTCGGACATCTCGTCCCCGAATTTCAACATGCAATTGCTAAACGTGAATTGGACACATTAACGACAGTCGGACACATCAACAACCTTGCGACGTTAACGAAGTTTGTAGGTTTTGGTGGTGTTCCAGTAGCGAAACAAGCATTACAAACTGGCAAAATCTTGACAACCCAAGCACGAACTGAATATGCCCGTAAGGATTATTACAAAACAATGGCCGCAGCTCGTGAGAGTCGAGATGCCCTTTCAAAAGCGTATTATCTATCCCATCTGAGTGATGAAACTGAAGGACGTGCTCTGTGGAATCATTCAGGTCTTGGTGCATATCCGGGGGATTGGGACCGTTCTGCGAAAGAATTATCTGCTGCAGGTATAAACATGATCTTTCCGAATATGGCATGGGGTGGTTTAGCACATTATGATAGCAGTGTGTTGCCACGGAGTGCGAAATTCACTAAATATGGTGATCAAATTGCACAATGTGTGGAGGCAGCACATAAGCACGAGTTGGAAGTCCATGTATGGAAGATTACATGGAATTTGGAGGGTGCCCCGAAAGAATTTGTTGAAAAAATGCAGAAGGAAGGACGAACTCAAATATCATCAACAGGTGATCCTATTACTTGGCTTTGTCCTTCGAATCCAGAAAACGTGCAGTTAGAATTGGATGCTATAATGGAAATTGTGAGAAACTACGATGTCGATGGTATCCACCTTGATTATATCCGATATCCGGGTAGTCGTGCTTGTTATTGTGATGAGTGCCATAGAAGATTCATGCTTGCGACACGGCAACATATTGAGGAATGGCCTGCATCTGTATTACCAAGAACGGGACAACATGGTGAGGCATATATTGAATGGCGCGCACAGCAGATAACCCGTTTAGTGCGATTAATCCATAAACGCACCCGTAAGATAAAACCGGACATAAAGATTTCAACCGCAGTTTTCGGTGCGTATCCTGATTGTGTACGTTCAATTGGTCAGGATTGGATTTCGTGGGCAAAATCAGGTATTGTTGATTTTGTTTGCCCAATGAACTATACTGAGGATTCCAAATATTTTACTGATCTTTTAGAAAATCAACTTGCCCTTATGCCTAAAAAGGTTGCAATTTATCCCGGCATCGGTGCGACAGCATCTAATTCTTTGCTAACACCAGATGCTGTCATCGGTCAGATACATCTTGCTCGATTCTTAGGTGCATCTGGCTGGACAATCTTTGACTATTCTGTCAACATATCAGATACCATCTTACCTGCTATTCAAATGGGGGTTGGTAAACGAAAGGCAGAACCCCCACATTGAAATAGTTGTAGTCAGTTATCTGTTCCAATTATATATAACCACAATTACGATATTGACTAATGCCACTTAAAACTCAATCAGTAATTGAGGAATTATTGCTGCACTCCGTGTGGACTTTTCTACGTTATTTACTTGGTAAACAAGTCTGGCTAATGCACCTTCTGCAAAATGCCATGACAATGCCCCTCCAAGGGTTGACCACACCTGCTCATCCTGTTCTCTATTGAAGGCAATCGTATTAAATTTGGCAATATTCGGATTCCATACATCATACTTCAACCGAATATCTAAGGTATCAGTTAAAGGTAACTCAGCGTGTAAATAATACCCTTCCACCGTTGCCTTACGGTCTTCTGCTGGTATCGGAATATGTAGATATTTCATGAGTTGTGTGTTCTGTCCACGAACCCATTCTGCAGCTAAGTCAAAACGCCATATCTTGAAACTTGTGGCGAGACCAACGCGTCGTTTGTATATCAAAGTTGAGGGGTTGACATCACCGTTAACCGGATTAAAGGGATAACTATTTCCATCAAAATATGATGAACCAAGCCAAATCCGTTTGCCAATAATCGGAATTGTGCCGTTCAGATGTAAAAACAGCGGAGGACTGTTATTTCGAATCGGTTTCAACACTCCCCCACCACTTCCATGTGGACCGATTCGGAGACCTGTTGTTACTGTTCCATCTGTCACGGTACGAAGTGCATCCGGACCATCCGCCAGTGATAATGTATAGGAAACGGGTCCAACAAAGCCATTTAGTTGTAAACCACGGTCAGAAATAAAGCCTATATTCTTCCGTACCAAATTGTATAGCGGATTCGCAGCGGCATCTGATTTTGTATCAATACCGAAACCGTGTCGAAACCTTCCGATTTTCAACGATGATCCTTTCGGTAAAACAGGTAGACCTGTCAGAATTGCATAAACGAAACCGTGATCATCGGCAACCTGTGTTCCCAAGGGAGAAGTCGTCAGCAACTGCTCTCCTAATAAACTGACATTATCACCAACACTTGTTGTTACTACAAATTCTGCGACGTGGATAAGCGTTGTGCCTGTATCCCAATTGGTAGCATCTGGCACTAAATCTTGTCCGCGTGTAATCCGACGAATATCTAATGCTCCACCAAAGACTAAGTTGCTAAATGCTCCACCAAGAAAATCGGAACCACCATCACCCTCTGTTGTTTCTATGTCATCAAAACTAAAGACGTTATCATCAAGATTCAATGAATCTTCTGATTCAGAGAGTTCGTTTGTAGATTTTACGTTTTCAGGGGTGCTTGCAGCATCTCCAGGATATGAACGAGCGATAATTTCAGCAATATTGCTGAATCCGTCTTTATCTGAATCAGCTTCAGCGATACGAATGAAGGTTGATAGATTCATACCGTTGTGTAGGAATGCTCTGCCATAAGGATTAGGTGAATCGCCACCTTTTTTTGAAAAATGACAGACATTACAACCACCTGACCAACGATATTGTGAACGGAACATTTTGTAAAATGCTGGAAGTGCAAAGGACTGTTCAGCAAGTAGTATAAAAAAGAAAGCCAATAAGCAGGAGACTATTATTTTACGCATGGTATATTCCTCTTATGTAGTCAATGTGCGTGGACATTCAAATCAACTCTCTACAATTGCAGCGTTTAATATGACTCAAGGTCAATTTCCTCTTCGCTGAATCGGATATGTGCTTGCTTAATTAATGCGTCAATCTCCTCCCACTGTTTACGCGTATCGTCAGTAATTCCGTTCTTATCAAGTGCATCAGCAAATTCTTTGAGTGTTTTGCTAAACTTATCCTGCATCTCAACATACTCTTCCTTTTGATCAGCATTCTTTGGTGGATCAAATTGAGAGATTGCCTTAGTATAAGTAGCAAGTTTTTTGGCTGCTGCAACTGCATCTGCTTTGCCTTCCTCATTATCAAAATAATCAAAGATAACAAAGTATTCATCGACCATTAAAATCATGAGTTCTTTTAGATCTTCAACTTCAGGCAACTCTTCTTGTGGTTCTTCAGGTTGTGGTTTCTTTTCCACATCTGTTTTTGGCTTACGTTTAAGGAATAGTGCATAACTCATGACCAACGTCTTTTTTGGCATCAGTAACACTGCTTTTGATGCTTCCTCATGTCCCTTAACTGGCTCAATATCCTTGCCTATCTTCAGATCATCGTCTATTCCCTTACCGATGAATTGTTTGAGGAACTTATCTGATGCAATCGCATCCGATTCTTTGTGTTCATAGACAGCAACTTTTACGATCTTCCCTTGCATGTCGAGTCCAACAGCACCATCAATAGTTCCACGCGGTCCCTTCACATCAACGAATAACACTAAACCGCTGGGTTTCTTTTGTTCGTCAATTGCAATATAGAAGATAGGTTTCTGGTCTTCTTTCCTAAGTTTTGTGCCTAATTCTTTCTCAATTGCAGCTATTTTGTCCGGTTTAAGGGCAACATTAAGAACAACATTTCGTTGAATAAATTTCTTCGCTTTTGGAAAAAAAGTCGCAAGTTTTTCTCCTGGCCATTCTGTTTCATGTGCGTTACTAAGTAGTGGTGAAATTACCGTTAAGAAAACTAACCCGAGCAGAAGACTTAAACGTGTCGGACGATAGTCTTGGAATAGCATCTGTATTCTCCTTTTAATATAGTAGTCTGCTGTCACTGTCTATATAGCGACAGCAGACCCGTTGTATTAGTCTACAACTTCGACCATGAAAGTAGGAAACAGAATCTGATCATCATGCTTGAGTTGACCGAAAATCTGATAACGTCCTGCCTTCGGAAATGTTGTCATGAGCATCACGGTAGGTCCAAATTTATCTGGTGTAGTACCTTGATGTTGATGTCCAGTTGTAGCTTCCTTTTTCATTTTATGTCCGGCATGCGGATCTTTCTTCGCCATTTTACCTTTATCGGAATTCATAGGAACTGTACCATGCGTATGTAGTATACCATCTAAACGGGTACTTACAATAGCAAAATGCATTGGTGCATCTAAAAATGGAACAAGGTTATCAATCGGTTTGCCATCACGCGAAAAATGATAGGTGATATGTACCATCTCACCAACCTTAATCTGTTCTGGCACATTGATTTTTACGTGGTATTTTGATGTTCCATTTTCATCAGTAATGGAAACTGCTTTTGAAAACCTATCTCCCCCTTCTTCGGTATAGCCGAAAACAGTTTTTTCGGTGCGAAGGTCTTCTGCAATATCTGCCATCTTCTTTTCACCTTCAACATCTACGTATAAGTATTCTGCGAATTCCTCATCCGAAGTCATCACATCAAGTGCTAATATATATCTACCTGCGACAGGAAAAGTAAAGTGTACTGTATACGTTCCCTCAAGTTCAGCCATCATATCACGAGACTCAAAGTCTTCTGGATGGACATGTCCAATAATCTGTAAATTCTCGCTAACTATTAGCACATGGAGAACCCGATCATGGTGTATCATCAGATCAGTAAAAGGTTCACCCATTGCATCGGTAAGTTTGAACATAAGAGTAGCAGGTTTCCCAGCCTCAATCTTATGCGGTTCCGTGTGAAGAGCGACATTTAAGCTGCTGGTTTGTTGTTTCTTATGTGTTTCGTGCTTTGCATGTTGTTCTGCATAGCTCAAGTTTACAAATAACAGTGTAGTTAGGACGATTGCTGTAGCATTGCGAAAAATGAAAAAAGTGAAATTCCGGGATTGCATTTTGATTCCTCCATATATTAAACCCATATTATAAGATTTAAATTATAATGTCCGTTAATTTCCATTTCCTTGTAAGAATAAGGAAAGAATGGTCGTTTAATTACTGGTAGAAGGTTCTACCTATGAACGGATGTTGGGAGGACCGCGTTGGGAAATGGTGCGATTAAGTGCAGAGATAAATAATTTTGGTGGAGGTGGAATGTGCAGTAAATGTTCCTGAGCCACAGGCTGAATCGTAGATATGGGAATGATAGATACAATAGGTATTCCATCCAACGCACGAGTAGAGTGGTCATTGTACGTTTCGTTAGGAAGTACGAGGTTAAAATCGGAAACACAGCATGAGGTATCAGATTCTGACGGTGTTTCAGATTCATCCGTTGTATCTGTTTTTGTCTTATGGCAACATGACATACCGGATTCAGTTTGCTCAAACTGTAATTCAACAGACATACTATTGCAATACCTTTGTTCAATAGCCGCGCAGAAGAGCGGACATACGAATTGAACGCCGACTAATGCAATAAGTAAGATATGATACTGCCATTGTTTACGTGACATTGCTTAATAACTCCACTGTTTCTTTCATTAAAGGGAACAATTATACTCTCTTAGGGTATTATACACCACAACTTGAAATAGTTGCAAGAAAATCGTGACTTAGAACACATTCGTAATTAAGGATTGCACTTGATACAAGAAATCTGTATAATTTGTATAATGCAATTAACTTATATTTTACATATATTCAGAATGTGAACTCACAAGAACTTAATAGATATTGGAGATTCCGATGGCAAACATAAAGATTCCAAAAGGGTGGGAGATCCCAGAAAACCTTGTAACTCCTGAATCAGCCTACATTAACCGGAGAAAGTTTATCAAAGACCTCGGCATAGCAGGTGCGGGTGCATTGTCATTGTTTGGTACAAATGCTTGTGCACAGGATAAAGGTGTTGCGAAGCAACTCGAATCTTATCAAAAACAGACACTCAATGCGAAAAAGAATGATAATTACACTGTCACCAGACCACAAACTGAGGAAATCGTCGCAGCAACCTACAACAACTTCTATGAGTTCACATCTTCAAAGAGTACCGTCTGGAAACGGGTTGAAAGGTTTAAGACTCGTCCGTGGGAGATAGAAGTATCCGGACATGTAGAAAATCCGATGACAATAGATGTGGATGATCTGATTAAACAGATGCCACTTGAAGAGCGTATCTACCGCTTTCGCTGTGTGGAAACTTGGGCAATGGTGGTGCCATGGGTCGGTTTCCCGATGAAAGCACTTCTTGATAAAGTTCAACCGAAATCTTCAGCAAAATATGTGGAGATGGTTACCTTTATGGACCCTGATGTGGCATTTCAGCAAAATGATGCACGTCTACCGTGGCCCTATGTTGAAGGATTAACACTTGCGGAAGCCATGAATGAACTTACGCTTATGGTTGTAGGCATCTATGGACACATCCTCCCACCACAGCACGGTGCACCTATACGATTGATTGTGCCTTGGAAATACGGATTCAAGAGTATAAAATCCATTGTTAGTATTGAACTCACAGACAAAAAGCCGCGTAATTTCTGGAACTTAATACTTCCACGGGAATACGGCTTTGAAGCAAACGTCAATCCAAAAGTTTCACATCCACGATGGTCACAAGCCTCTGAATGGATGATTGGTTCAATGGACAGACATCCAACGATGATTTACAACGGTTATGGCGAATCTGTCGCACATCTGTATTAAAAGGTTAGAAAAATCAACCTATTTCTCTGTTGCCAAATTTTCATTGTTTTCAGAGTCAATTCTAAGTACTTACACCATAAAATGCGTACAAAGTTAGTCCTGCTATAGATTCTTATCACTTTTCACAAGAATGTTAATTTTGTATTGACTCTGAAAACTCTGAAATTTAAATGAATTGCACTATCTAAACTCACATAACATAAGATAACTTCCCAGACATTAAACCATTGTATTTATATGGAGAAATCAGATGATTAACAAACATATATTCAATAAGACATTACCATGTTTGGTGTATCTTGTTTTATTTCTATTCGTTGGGTGTAATAATTTTGTTCTTGATGCACTTCGCACAACAGATGACGGTGTTGAGATAGGACCAATAGATTCCAATGTTCCTATAGGAAATACTGAATTCGGTTTTAACCTATTCAATACAATTTGGGAAACTGAGCAGAACCAGAATATCTTTATATCATCATTCAGTGTTTCCACTGCTCTTGCCATGACGCTTAATGGTGCATCTGGCGAAACAGAACAAGCAATGATTGATACATTACAATTACAAGGTATCACCACCGACTCAATCAATTCGAGTTACTCACAATTACTTCAGACACTTCAGACATCTGACCCGAAAATTACTCTCAATATTGCTAATTCGCTTTGGGGTAGTGAAGGTATTCCGTTTAAGCAGGATTTTCAACAGCGAAATAGCCAATTTTTCAATGCGGAAATCTCAACACTTGATTTTACAGACCCAAATTCACTGGACACAATTAACGAGTGGGTTAGTACAAATACAAACGGCAAGATCCCAAAAATCCTTGATGAAATAGAATCAAATGCGGTGTTATTTCTGATTAATGCTATCTATTTCAAGGGATCTTGGCAGGCAGAATTTGATCCTTCAGATACGAGGGACAGGAATTTTCATCTTACAACTGGCGACACAAAGCAGGTTCCGATGATGGCGAGGAAAGGTGATTACGCGTACATCGCAAATAACGAAGAGAATTTTCAGGCGATAAGTCTCCCTTATGGAGAGGGACAGATGAGTATGTATATCTTCCTTCCGTCAAGCACATCTAACCTCAACACATTTTTAGAGAGTTTGAATACAGAGAATTGGGAAAATTGGATTTCACAGTTACGGGAACAGGAAGTGATGGTCTATCTTCCGAAATTTAAATTGGAATATGGGACGAAGGAACTAAAGGATGCATTGTCTTCCCTCGGTATGGGTATCGCCTTTGATGAAGATCACGCAGATTTTGGTCGTATGGCACCTTTAGACGTAATAGGTGGCAATTTATTTATTCAAAAAGTGGCACATAAAACGTTCATCGAAGTTAACGAAGAAGGTTCTGAGGCTGCTGCTGCAACAAGTGTTGGCATAGGAATTAAATCAGTGCAACGGACAATATTTTATGTTGATCGACCTTTTTTCTTTGCTATTCGAGATAATAAAACAAACACCGTGTTGTTTATTGGAACAGTTGTAGAACCATAGATATAACAACCACAAAATAACAAAAGGAAATTTTCTTTATGAATTCCAAATTTGGAAAAATCTACAAATATAGCATTTTTCCCTTGATATGTGCCCTAATTCTTTCCATTTTCACCAGTTGTGAGCGCGCAATAGAACCGGAAATTACCAAACCTGAAATTGGACCGTTTGACCCGAATGTCGTTACAGCGAATACGAAATTTGGCTTTAATCTATTCAATGAAATCCGAAAAATTGAGCAAGATGACAATATTTTTATCTCCCCGTTCAGTGTTTCCGTTGCGTTTGCGATGACATTAAATGGTGCAGCGGGTGAAACTGAACAAGCGATGACCAATACGTTACAACTACAAAATATAGATGCTGAATCAGTTAACCCAAGTTTTGCGCAATTGAATGAGACGCTTCAGTCAGCAGATCCAAAAGTGACTCTTACGATAGCAAACTCACTCTGGGGAAAACAAGGTTTCACTTTCAAGCAGGATTTCTTGGATAGAAATTCCCACTTTTTCAACGCAAATATTACAACATTGGATTTTAGCGATCCGAGTGCTTCAGATACGATTAATATGTGGGTGGATTCCAACACCAATGGCAAAATCCAAAAAATCGTTGATGAGAATATAGATCCTGCTATGGTATTGTTCCTTATTAATGCTATCTATTTCAAAGGATCTTGGCAAACGGAATTCGATCCGTCACATACGCGTGATGGAACTTTCAATCTTGAATCCGGAAACCTCAAGCAAGTTCCAATGATGAATAGGACAGATAATTACAAGCACTACGTAAACCAAGAAGAGAATTTTCAGGCGATTAGTCTCCCTTATGGTGATGGACAGATTAGCATGTATATCTTCCTGCCTTCTCGTGAATCTGACCTAAAAACCTTTTTAGATAGTTTGAACGCAGAGAATTGGGAAAACTGGATTTCACAGTTCCAAGAACGTAAAATCTGGGTGCAAATTCCTAAATTTAAAATAGAATATGAAACAAGTCTGATTGACGTTCTCAAAACACTCGGTATGTCTGTAGCATTTAATGAAATACAAGCAGATTTCAGTCGCATGGCATCTTTAGAGAATTTAGATAGTAATTTGTATATCGCAGAGGTGAAACATAAAACTTTCGTTGACGTCAACGAAGAGGGTACAGAAGCTGCCGCAGTAACAGGTATCGGTATTGCAGTTACGTCACTACCGCCACAGTTTATTGCTGACCGACCGTTTTTCTTTGCTATTCGCGATAACGAAACAGGAACAGTGTTGTTTATGGGTACTGTTGTAGATCCGCAGCCATAACGTGAATCATGCTCATATAACAAACTATATATAGTTTCAACTTTTTATAGGCGTGCTTTCTAATTCAGAGACACTTTCAATTAGTATCCATTACTTATAGACTGTAATATATAGTGAAATATACAAATAAATTGACACATCTTCTGTAGGAGTGTTAGGGTGATTTAGGAGTAGTGTTACAGACCATTGAAGAGATCCAACCTAAAATTGTGACCGAGTAGGTTATTGAATTAATTAACTTGGTGAGTCAATCTATCAATTTACAGGAGCGTATTGGTGGATAATTGGATTTTTAGAGGAAAGTTATGAGAAGTTTTATTTTTATTTTATTACTTCTACCTGTTTTTTCTACATCTGCCTCATGGGAATCATCAGAAAGTACTCATTTCCGCGTCTACTACCGAGGAGATACAATTGATCCTGCATTAATACTTCAAATTGCAGAAGAATTCTATGCCGAAATGCCTCGTATTACACGTCATATCCCAGATGAAACAATTAAAATCTATGTATGTGATACGCAACAAGCATTTCAAGCATCTGTCCATACACCGATTCTGGATTGGGCAGTTGGGTGCGCGTTTCCACTGAGTCGTCGCATCATAATCCAAAATCCGGATCAGATAACTACAGCTAAACTACAGTTGGCACAGGTTCTTCGTCACGAAATTGCGCATGTCCTTTTTGGTCAATACACGCGAAAAGCGGTCAAAGGTATGCCGTTATGGTTTGTGGAAGGCATCGCTATACATTTCTCAAAGGAATGGGTGCCTGGTCGCCACGAAACCTTACTTAAAAATGTATTTTCAAGATCCATTATGCCACTACATGAGTTAACAATGAAATTTCCTGTATCACAGAAGGGCGCGGATTTGGCTTATGCACAAAGTCAAGATGCCCTCCGATGGTTCGTTGAAGTCAACGGTATTGAGCCTTTATGGGCAGTAATTGACCGTCTCCATAATGGAAAAAATCTGAATGCTGCTTTTGAATCTGTCCTTGGTTATGATCTTACAAAATTTGATATAATGTGGCGAGAATCGCTACCTGAACGTTATCATTGGGCATCCCTCTTGTCCACCACCAGTTCCTATGTTTTTTGGGGAAGTCTGGCAGTTTTATTACTGTTTGGATATCTCATCAATTTGAACCGTAGACGTAAGCGACTCAATAGACTCGCACAACAAGAAGAAGTTATAGACCCCTTCTTTAGAGAGTAAAATATTTATGAACACTTACTTTTTACCAATTACCCTTCTGCTCGTATTTACCACTATGATGGCAAATGCACAATCCAATCAGCTTTCTGAGTATCCCAATCAATTCACACGCGATGGTCATGTCCTCGTCCTTCCCGACCACGGCACTGTATACATTGTTGCTGATCTGCATGCACATTGGAATGATTTCAATCAGTGGTTGAAACAGACCCGATTGATTGAACGGATTAAAGCAGGTGAGGATGTTTACGGGATAATGCTTGGAGATGCAATTGACTATAAGCCAGATGAAAAACCTAAACCACCTTTTGGTGACACACAAATAGTTGACCATGTTATTGAAACACAGCAACAACTTGGGGATAAAGGAAAAAGGCTAATCTATATTAGAGGTAACCATGAATTTGCAGCTGCAGATACTTATGCAAAGATGAAAAGTCACGGTATGACGGATCAAAACCGTCAAACTTATATTGACAAATTATACAATGGCATTAACGGTAGTTACTACCGACAATTTAATTTCATTGAGCGAATGACCGACAAACATTTCGATTTCCTTATGAAACTTCCGACAGTCGTTATCGGAAAAAAAGGATTTGTTGCTGTTCATGCTGGACCAGCTCGCTCCATTTTCAGCTTATCCGACCTGGTTACCCCAGATCCCGATACCCTTGACGAATTGTTGTGGGACCGTTCAAAAGTGGTAATGTTTGGAGGATATACATTAAAACATACCGAAAATTTTCTCAATGTTCTCAACGCTAATATATTAGTTGTTGGACATACCCCTGTTGAATTATTTCCACCCAGAAATATTAAGGACAACGTTGTCCGTCTCGGTGAAAAACAACTCATCTTTTCCACAGGTTACGGTGGACTCAACGGTGGACAAACCTATATTGAAATTGATTTAGCCAAATCCTATCCTTCTGTTGAGGACTTGAAATTTGGTGTTAACATTCACCGACTATATCCGAAGTAGTATATGAGTAGCGTTGTATGCGTGCGTTAATCTACATAATGACCCCTATTCTGATTCTAACTATTATTCTGGCATCACGTTTTGTTACATGGGATAAACTAAAGGGAGTTGACACTGACGCTGCGGAACACCTAACATACGGCACACAATTACTGAGGAAAGGGAAAACATACAAGGCAATAGCGTCCCTGACACAAGCGATTGAGATTGAGCCGAAATATGCGGAAGCTTATATCAATCGTGGACGTGCTTACTACCATTTAGCACATTACGAAGAGGCAATTTCTGACTATACCAAAACCTTGTCCCTAAAGCAGTACGCTGCCGATGCCTATGCAAGTCGTGGAGATGTTTACCGCACCTTAGATAATGTCCCACGTGCCATTGCAGATTACACTGCATCCCTTGAAAAAAGTAAAAATGCACTTATCATGACAAAACGTGCGAAATGTTATCTGGAAACAGGTAACATTAATGAAGCAATTACCGACTATTCCTACATTGTAAAACACCGTCCCACAGCAATAGCCTATTACAACCGTGGTAGGGCATACCAAAAGAAGTCTCTTCTTTCTAAAAATAAGAGTGAACTGTTAAAACTCGCTTTATCGGATTTTGACAATGCAATTAAAATGCAACCTCACTTTGCAATAGCATATCTGAATCGAAGCGAGATCTATGGAGATTTGGGACAACAGAATTTGGTACAATCTGACTATACCAAGGCTATTGAGTTGTTAACTGAGGCGATCCAAAACTGGAGAAATGATAAACTTAGTTTAATTCCTATTTATCTGTGGCGTGTAGTGGCATACAAGAAAAAGAACCAGATTGACAAGACACAAAATGACATCAATAAGATATATGAACTGTTCACTCAATTTTATTTGAAAAAAATTAGGATTTCTGATATACTTTTTGAATAAACATTAATTCAAAAAATATTATAATTTCATTATGGCGGTCTTTCGTTTACTTAATCTTGGCACACAATACTAAACAGTAACTACGGAGAAATATAAAATGTATCGCAACTTGATAAGCATATTAATTGGGGTGTTTTTTATAGTTGGTGGTTTATCAGTTTGGGTTATGGAAATCCAAGCGAATGATCCTTCAACATCTGAAACTGAACAACAGCAGATAAAGAAACAACAAGAGGAAATGGAAGATACACCCAGCAATATTACAAATACTGATGAAAAGGACGAAACGCTAAAGCCGAGAACAGATACTCAGGAACAACCACAAGTAAATGTACTTAAAACATTTACCGCAGACGGGTACCGTCAAGTGTTGACCAAGCAATTAGACGAAGATACTCAGGTAACAGTTAACAACGAGTATACACCAGACGGCAAACAATACGAGTGGTCTGCAGAAGTGAAATTATCGTTAGATAATGATGGGAAATTAGTTCGTATCCTAAAAAAGACGGCAGCCGTTGTAACCTATATTCCAAAGAAAATTGGACAAGGTGTTGTCTTTGTGAGCAAGGGAATAAAAAAGTTGTTTTGGCGACGGTAAGAGACTTAGCCATAGCTTACAACGTGTGCAGCAAATAAGTCAACTTACACATAATCCACAAAATACAATAGGAGAAACAAGTATCAATATGATTGGAGAAGCATTGGGATTGGTTGAAACAAGAGGATTGGTTGGCAGCATTGAGGCAGCAGATGCAATGGTGAAAGCAGCGAATGTTCGTCTCATGGGTTACCAACAAATCGGTGGCGGTTATGTCACTGTAATGGTGCGCGGGGATGTAGGTGCTGTGAAAGCTGCTACGGATGTTGGTGCGGAAGCTGCTGCACGTGTTGGGGAGGTTGTTTCAGTTCATGTGATCCCACGTCCACACGCCGAAGTTGAAACTATCCTACCAAGTGAATCTTAATTCAATTAACCTCTTTTAGGAATATTTGAATTCAAATAGAAACAAGACGTATGCATGACCAAGACTTAGTCAAACTAATTACCCGTCGAGTAGTGGATCGATTGTCCAACGATCAATCTTGCAGTGGGTGTGCGTTGCGATCCTGTGATGCGGGTAATCGTGCATGTGATGTTGCATTAGCACAGCAAAAAATACCGGTTGGGGTTTCCGCTCGGCATGCACATGTAACGCAAGAAGACCTTGAAATCCTTTATGGAGTTGGACATCACCTTACCGTCTACGCACCGCTTTATCAACCAGAAGCGTTTGCTGCGAACGAAACAGTTACTGTTGTTGGAAAACGGATGCGTGCCATTGAACATGTCCGTATTCTCGGACCTGTGCGGGATTATTCGCAAGTAGAGGTAGCACAAACGGAAGCGATCCGCCTCGGTTTAAACCCACCGATTCGGGATTCAGGTGATCTTGCAGGTGCTGAAGCAATCACCCTTGTTGGTCCTGCTGGAAGCGTCTACTTAGAAGAGGGGGCAATCTGTGCGGCGAGACATATCCACATGACTCCTGAACAGGCTGTGGCTTTCGGTATCACAGAAACAGATCAATTAAAAATACGTATCCCTGGTGAACGAGCGTTAACCTTTGAAAACATTCGTCCGAAAATTCATGAATCCTACGTACTTCAGATGCATCTGGATACCGATGATTCCAATGCCGCTGGTTTGAAAGGTGGCGAAGCCGTTGAACTGCTACGCGACTAAACATGACACCAGAACAAATTGCACAAATTGAGAAAATAGTTGAGAGAGTGCTTCAAGAACATACTAATAGCACCCAACAAACCGAAAAAAGTCTGCTTGCGATACTTGGTGCAACGCAACTCCCATTAGAACAGGTTCTTCAACAACTCCAAACTTGCATACAAGAAGGATGGAATATTAGAATTATTTTATCCGAACTGGCAACTAAAGTAGTAAATGTTGATTCAATATATTCCACTTTTGGAGAAGAAAACATATTACTGGAGAAAAATATAACAGATATACCGTCTACAGTTGAAAGTTGTTCACAGATTGTTTTACCTGCACTTTCCTATCCAATGGTAGGAAAGTTGGCTTTAAAGTTAGTTGATACTCCTTGTACATATTTGGTATATCATGCCCTTTGCCAAGGAAAACGGGTTATAGCAGCACCAGACCTTTCAAACATAAAGAAGTATATAGACAAGAATTCACAAACTCTTGACCAAATTGTTCCTGCACATGTAAACGCGTTAACCGAATTTGGCGTTATATGGGTAACAGTTGACCAGATAGCAACAACAGTAAGTGAAGGTAGCATTCCAAATAGCACAAGTATTACAACACCTGTAATCAGCACTTCTGTGATTGCTAATCTGGCATCCAATATCCAAGAGTTGGTTTACACGAAACCTGCTATCATTACACCCCTTGCACGGGAGCACGCGCATAAGCGGGGTATTAAACTCACACCAAAGTCGTAATATAATTAGTCAGATCTCAAAAAGAAAATCTGTTTTCTGAGATAATATATTTCTTGACAATTACGGCAAGAAATTGTATAATGCTTATTGTATATACGAATTAATCACTATTAAAAAAGACAGAAAGTCCATTATATTGATGAAAGAAGTACACTTATATAGGTTGAGTATTTACAGAAATTAGTTAAGATACAGACAGAAGAAATGAATATTTGCTAAATCTTACTAACTACCGGGTATACCTGATGGTTTAAGATTAATACTTTGGAGGGTTCTCAGATGAAACGAATTTTTACTTTAACAATCGCAGGACTCCTCAGCTGCATGCTAATCGGAACATTGGCAGCAGTGAGTTACGCCGATTACGGATATTACGCGGACAGACTGAGTCGTGAACACAGAATTGCCAGTGATGTTGATGAATGGATAGAACGTGGTAATGCGACAATTACTGCCAGTCCTATTTTTGAAGATGGCATGCGTCTTACAGCTTGGGCAAGTACACATGTAGATACAGACAAATACGAATTTGCCATTGCAAGCGGTGTATACCTTTTTGAAATTCCACATAACGCACAATCTATTGAAATTTTAGTACGGTATAAAGGTGAACCGAACAAGTTTGAAATAAACGACGACTATGAACCGATAGCGGGTCGTGTTTGGATTCGCAATCTGAAACGAGAGACGACACGGCGTGGTTACCATGACCAAAGTGCATCAGAAACACGATATGGTGATACCTTTGTTCTTCGTGCCAAAAACCGCTCTGAAACAATCAAAATACCTACAGCAGGACATGTTGACAAGGGGTGGATGGAACTTCACATCGTTGCTGAGGGTGGTGAACAGTTGGATGTTGAATATATTGAAGTTTCCACCTACCGCAGAGCACCCAAAGTCCGTGTAATTCAGCACTATACACCACGGTATCATTGGCGTCCATGGCACCGATACACCTACCTCTATTTTTACGATGGTCCCATTTTTTACAGTTCTGGATATGATTCCTATCTGTGTTGGAGTTATCCAGTATACGATCATCATTTCCTGACTATTCGCTCCTATTACGGTGGATACTTAGGTCGTTACCGTACCCATTATCCAGCACGATATTCGTATTACCACTCACCTTACTATTATGGTGGTTACGGTAGAGCGACTCCAGTATACCGGAAACGAACACAGTTAAATAGGTGGAGTGCAAAACACGATACAGTGCGTAAACAGTATTCTCGGAGCCGGTTAGCAACACCTTCCCGATCTACACAACGGACTCAAATCCAAAATGATGTTCGGGTTGTCATTGAAAACCACCGAAGGGAAGCACCGACACCAACGGAACGTGTGAGTCGATCTACTATCATTTCTCAAAAACAGCGAGCATCTGTTGCGAGATTAACACCTCAACAGAATGGTACAGTCCGGTCATATAGTAGTCGGACACGTTCTTCTGTCCAAACAACAGATAGACAGCGAAGACTTGTCCTTAATTCACGTTCAACTGTGAATACAAGTAGGAATAGAACTTCAGCAGTTTCTCAGAGATCTTCTCTACTTCAAAAAAGATCTGTAGTTTCTTCAAGTCGTACGAGTACTCCGTCAAGTTCAAGTACACGCAGTAGTCTCATTGATCGAACAAAACAGAGGAACACGTCTGCCATATCATCACGAACAACTCAGACAAAAACCGAACCAAAAAGGGTTAGTCGTACTTCGTCATCAAGTTCTCAGAGTCGGTCATCAACAAGTTCTCGAACATCAACAAGTTCAAGTTCCAGCAGTGATGACGATGATGATGACAAGACAACTCGGAGTCGGACTTCTGAACGATCAAAACGAAGAAGATAAACTACATAAGTAATATCAGCTTGTGAAATATACGATGCCTTGCGCAATTTTTGCGTAGGGCATCGTCAACAATATTATGAAATTCTTTGTCTCTAACATTTTCCTTGTAGACACATCTTTTGGTATTATTAACCCTTAGATAATTTCTGGGTTACTAACAATTCTGATATTTTGAGGTATCAATGCGTTTTTTCTTAAGTTTACTTATTTTGTTGTTGAGTCTGCAATTTTGTTTTGCCCAAGAGATTGACAATATCGTCGTTCCAGCGGAACCAGAAAAATCAATAAGACTCATTTCACCGGTCGGAACGATGGTCCGTTCAACTATATTTCCCAGTTGGGGCCAATTTCATAGTCGAAACTATTTTCGTGGCAGTTTAATTCTCCTCGGAATCGGTAGTTCAGCGGTGGGAGCATTTTTTGCACAACAATCGTTTGAATCTGAATATAACAACTATGTACTCACAGCAAGTAATGAACCAGAAAATACTGATGTTGTCTTAGCAAGTTATGACGAAGCAAATCAAAAATATAAACTCAAGATGTTTTTTATCTACACAGGAATAGGAATCTGGGCATATAGCATTATTGATTCCTATGTAAGTGCTAACTTTTATAATGCGAATTCACATGTTCGTTCGATTCAAGAGGATGCACAACAAATCGAAAAATTGGGGCTCCAAGTTGGAATCACTCCATCACGACTCTACTTAGGAGTCGTCAAAACATTTTAATTTGGAGATGAGATTATTATGTATAAGGAAATAGCAAAAATTTGCGGCATGCTCATTTTAGTAGCATATTTTGTAGGGTGCGGTGACGTTGATAAGGTGAATCAAGTGCCGCCAGAGGACTTTTTGGCAATTAACGGGGTTTTGAAACGGTGGCGCGAAGGATATGAGACGGAAGATGTAGAAACCTATATGAGCGCATATTGGTCAGATGGATTTCGCTATGTATCAGACATGGGTACCGACGGCGATAAAACTGACGACCTTGAATTTGATGATATACGGGACGAACGTGATTCTGCTACCCGTGTATTTAGTCGATTTCAAGATATAGAGATTGAACTTTCCGTTCCACCAGAAATAGCGATAAATGAGGATGGGAATGAAGCTGAAGTCCGAAATCACTACCGAATTCAAGGCTTTGTTGCAGATGGTGAATCCCTTGAAGGTGGATTTACTGGATGGTTCGCAGAAGGTGACAACATATTTATCTTTGAAAAAAGAGATGGTGAATGGCGTATCACCGAATGGCATGACGAAGCTTTCAACGATGAAGAAATTCGTCTTGCTAACAATTTATAGAACACCACAGACTACATGAAAGGAGGACAATTTTCACTCGATTCTTCGGAGAAAATTGACATTCATGCCTCAGCAAGAGGAACCGTTACGTGATTACCTAAATTTCATACGGAAGTATGTATTTGTTATCTGTTTAAGCACACTATTAGTCTTAGGAACTGCCCTTGTTATCTCGCTCCGTATCCCTAAGACCTATTCCGCCTCAACCTTGATGCAGCTCATACAATCTAACGCTGCCTCTCCCATCTCCTCTGCTAATTTATTTCAAACTGTGTTCTCTGGTGGTGTAGACCGGAGAGATATGTCTACAATTAGTAAAAGATTTGCTACTGAGTCTATGCTAAACGCTGCGGTTGAGAACCTTGAAGATAATGAATTGGGAGGAATACAACACCTTCCAAGTATAGGTAACCTAAAACGGAAACTGATAGCACAAATCGACCCAGAGGCTGACTATATTAAACTGTCAATTGAATTAACTGAAGCAGAAGGAGGGGAACGTAATGCCGCGCTATTGGTTAACCAACTGGCACGAGATATGCAAACATTACGTAGTAAAGATGAAAAAACAAGGTTGGCAAGACGGCAACAATTCCTTGTACGGAAACGTGAGGAAATAGATAGTAAAATTCAACAACTCATAGACGAGACGTTGCACTTCATCCGAGAAAACAGAAGTCCTGAGACATGGTACCCGATGTTGGCAAGCTTATTGGAACAACATAGCAACTTGCAGGAACGACTTAGAATCTCCGAGCAAGCACTTCACAAAGCGCGTGGTCAATTAACTCACTATGAAAATCAACTCAAAGAACTGCCAAAGCAGACACCAATTTCTGAAACTCACAATCTAAATCCACTTTGGCAATACCGAAGTGAGAAAACAATTGACTTAGAAAATCAACGTATAGGTGAAAGCGAAAAAGCAGGTAAAAGTTCACATGAGATCTCGGGTTTAGACGCGCAAATAGATGATAACCGTAAGAAGACTGAAACTACTCCCCAAACGATCACTACGACCACTTACGGTACCTCGGCACATTATACGTACATTCAAAATCAATTGATTGAATTGCCGCCAATTATTCAAGGATTTGAACAAGAAACAACTCAACTAAAAAAAGATGTGGAAAATACCAATTCAGAACTTCAGAAATTACTAAACCAAATACCTGAAAATCAACAGGCTTTTACGCAGCTTCGGAGCAAAATAGAACTTGCTGGTACATTAAAGGAAGAGATAGAGAAACGGTATCTTGAATCGGAGATAATTAGTGCCGAGACCGATGTTACCCCTAACCAGAAAGGAGGAATTGAGATTGTTGATATCGCTGTTCCAAGAAAGGTTCCGGTAAGCCCTCAATATAAATTGATTGTAATTCTTGCCGGTGTTGTTGGGTTATGTTTCGGCATATCTCTTTCGTTGTTAATTGAATATTTAAACCATTCAAATAATAGTTACCAAAGTTGATTTCAACTCCCGTCTCCGTAGTGTAGAAATGGGAGATTTTTATGTACTTTGGTAATATTTTTTTATTGTTGCAAAATATTGACACTTATGATATGATTTTTTTGATTTATAAAGTTACGACTCAATCATTTTCGTCAAAAACTTGACAAAAAATCACATCTTTGTTATTCTAAACATTGAATATGCGTTTTGTGGAGAGTTTCTCCCAAAACACTCTTAACTTATGAAAAGAACCAATTTCTGCTATTCTTTATTTTTTAATTTAATGAGCAGAACTAAACAACTTACCGAGATGAGATCTAATCGACTAACTTTTGCGGTCTGTTACAATACATAACGGATATTTTCTCTATCGGTTTACATAAAATTTAGGTTCAATACATAATTAAGGTTTTCGGAAATCCGATACCTGCACACAACAAAAACCGTTGCATAATAACGCGGGTTGTCTAATATCCGAATTAATTTTTTCCTAAGGAGGAATACCAAACTAATGAACAAGTTAAAACGAATCCTTGATGTTTTGCTTGTAGTTACTTGCATCCTAAGTGGACTTATGCTGTACGGTTGTGGAGCACAAAGTCTTGGACCGCAAGAACCTCTCTTGCCTACTATTGAGGGAGACTCTAAATTCTCAGATCGTTTCCGATTGGAAGAGGAACCCAAGTTTTTCTATGACCTCTTCGGTAAAGAACTTCTTGAAGGTAGCGAAGTGCATAACTATCGCGAACGGAAGGAGTACAATCAGAACGGTGAATTGGTTGTCGGATGGACCGGTCAACTTGATAGTGAACGTTTCACAATTCAGTTGGACCGAACTATTTTGACGGAAGATGCGTATAGAGGTAGATATACCGAATTTGCAATTGGTGACCATATACGCCTGAAGCCGTCAACCTTATTCCCGAATCGGTATGCGATATATAAAACAGAATTTGATGGGTTACGGTGGGATATTTCTTTTGCACAAGAGAGACATCTCTTTACCCTAATCAATTCACGTATCTCTAACCCTGTTCAACTTGCAGACGCAGCGGCGAACCTTGCACCGAATCTTGGTCGACGAAATGGGTTAAACGAAGATGCAGGTTTACGACATATTGAAAACGCGCGTCTTGTCGGTTTCCGAGGACAAGGTCTTTTAGGTGACATTTTCCGTGTTGGGTTTACCTATATTAATATGCATAAAGAACACCCAGAACGCGTTGAAAATCCGTTTATGGGAACCGTTGCAAATACTCCACCAGAAAGCATTACAGTTGTCTTCCGTGACGACTCACCCGAAGACAATCACCTCTATGAAACTTTTATTAATACGAATGACCGTGAAGGACTTTCTGGCGATGAACTCCAGAATATTCTTGAAGATAGGTTTCAGGGTGGTGTCGGTGCAGCTTTCAAAACGATGAAAATCACTGTTCTTACTCAAGCACTTGAAGAAGTATCAGCTGAAGACCTGGCAGAAGGCTATGAACCCAATCTTCTACCCGAAGCAAAGCAAGAGATTGATGTCTTTATTGACGATATTGCCCCTGTTGACCCCGCTGTTGATCAGGTACGTGATTCCGTTGATGGTGAATGGAAAATCGCAGATGGATTCAGCAAGATGAAATATGATCTTGTATTTGCTGACCACGATATTGACCCGCGTACGGTAAAGGATGTTATGTTTGAAATGGTCGTCGCGGGTGATTACAACATTGCTGTTATCGGTTTTAGTGAAGCCAATTTGGCTGAATCTGATGCTGAGATTCAAGAATGGATAAAAACTGAAGATGGTCATATTCAAATGCCGTATCGTGACATCATAGAGGCACCGGGTAATTATGGTCAATCCCCAGATTATACCGATAACCGAGCAGTTCTACAGGATAATCCTGCAGAGTGGGAAGGTGAGGGAAGACCTCGAAAAATACAATACCGCTATGGCGCTGCACGGGCTGCACTTCTGTATGGTTTAGATCTGGAAGGAACAGTTGGGAATGTATTTGTTAGAGCACACTATTCTATCAACGGCAAATATAAACAATACCCTACTATCCCCAAAGATAAGGTAGGATTTAGCAGAGTAAAAACCATCATCGAAACTGAGGACGGTGAAGAAACGACCAATATCTCAATCGGACCGGATGGAGTCGCAATAGACCCAAATGGTATACCCACATACTCAGAAACTGAGGGTGAGCGTTTTGAAGCAATGCTCGGTGGAGATGGTACAGATGAGGACGGTGATGGACAATTAGGTAGAGAAACTGCATGGTTTGTCCAACTGAAATCTCGCTTTGGGAAACTATACCTTGAAGGTGTCTTATACCACATTGATCCTGGTTACACTACCACTTATTTGAACTTTGGTTCAAATGGTGGACGTGATCAAACATATACTCTCCCTCCCTCTGGACCTTCTACAGAACGTGCTCCGTGGGATGAAACGAATTATGCACTTGTTGAAGATGACGATGATGATGATGATTGGCCTGATGATGTCGATTTTGATGGGGTTCTCCCACGTGCTGACGATAGAGATCAGAATGGTATCTTAGATTACCAAGAAGATTTTCTAATTTTTGAGGCTGATCCTCCTGTCTTTACTGACCTGATTGACTTGAATAACAATGGAACAATTGATTCTTTAGAAGATGATTTTGAACCGCAATACGAATACGGTATTGACCGCGAAGGTTATCATTTGAAAGCAGAATACGATCTATTGGATAACCTATCACTACAAGTCGGATGGTTAAATGAAAGTGAAGTGTCAAGTCGTCGTAAAAATGATTCAAAATATCTACACATAACCTATCAACGCGACATCCCCGATTTTGGAACTATTCTCTTCCAAAACCGATTTGTCCGAGTCAGAGATGATATCCCTGATTATACCATTACCTTGCAGGTTGGTGAATTAGAGGCTGATCAGACTGAGGATGAGCTTGATTATTACAATGCTCGTGTAAACACAACAACACTTCAGTTCCTCTATACTGCTGTCCCGAACCTTACATTGGAAGCAAAACTCCTCGTAGTTTTGCAGAAGCAATTTGAACTTGATGAAGAGGATGCTATATTCTTAGATGTCGAGTATGATTCGGGAGCAGAATTGTTTGAACCGGATGAACGAGTGGATTTCCTTGTTCCTGACGAACAAGTTCGAACAAGTGGACAAAGGCGGGAATACCCCTTCTATCCTGACCATGGTATTAATGCACTTGATTCAGCAGACACTGGTTTAATCTACGATGTGAATAACTGGAAGTTGCGACGATATCCGGAACGAAACATACGTAGTCAGCAAACAATTCTCAAGGCAAAATACGAAATCCCACTTGGAGATCTTCCATATGTGGATAGGATCGGTGAAGACCTGACACTGACACCGATGGTTAAATATATATGGGATCGTGCATTTGATAGAACCGCCGAAGAAATTGGTGATGTTCTGAATCCACGGCACTTTGTTCCTACAGATGATGAACCGATTGAATATCTACGATTTAACCGTAGAAGTAGAGAAGACGTTCTTGGTATACGTCTTGATTACCAATTCACACCAAGGATGAATATCTTAGGCGGATTCCAATATAGGAAGTTTACTAACCGCGATAAAAACTTTAGAGACTATCTGGCTATATTCGGTCCAGATGAATCGGTACCGGTTCGTTACAGACCAGATCTGCGGAAGCGAATATTTGAGATACAAGCTATTAACAGAGGTGAATGGCTCGGTTTCAATATCGTCGTCCTGGCGGGTTACCGCAGAACCACCATCCTGCTCAAGAATACAACCAGTAATACTACATTTGTACGAGCGATGATGGGTTTCTAAATTCTTTACTGTTTTGCTGGACACGAATTCCTCGTGTTCAGCAAAACTTATTGGATAGGTTCTGTCTTTTATTTATTATCAAATGAAGATGTTCACGAAGTAAATATTATAATATAGCGCAATAATCTTAAGTGCGCGTAACTTTTGTAGTAATCAGGTGTTGATAATACAGAACAAGTGCGTAAACTGTAGCACGTTTGGATATGTTCTAATCATAATATCAGATTATAATACCTATTGAAACTAACTGCCGAAAAACTAACTGCCGAATTGGCAGATTACTAAAGGAGAATCAGGACGAATGACTCGTTTAAGTTTAATTTTAATGTTAGTAGCCTGTATGTTTATGTCTGCTGGCATTGTTATGGCTCAAGATGAAGAAGCTGTTGAAGCGCCAAGTGTTGATGTAGCATCTGAAGGTGAAGAAACTCAAGATGTAGACATGACTGGTGGTGCAACAATTAAAGGCGAAATTATTGATACTTCTACAGAACAAAAACCGATTGATGGTGTTTCCGTAAAAATCGTAAATAGTGGTGACGGTACAGAGTATACAATAACTACAGACAAAGATGGATTTTATGAACAAACCGGTCTCCCCGCTGGACGTTACACTATCAGTGTATCTAAAGAAGGTTATGGCGATCGAATTGGTAAATCAAAAGTGGTTGCTGCGGGTGGTGAGATATTTGACCGCATCAAAATGAGAGAAAAAGATAACATCATCTCTTTCTTCAAGAAATTTGGTTTCGTATTTTATCCGTTAGCAATCTGTTCAGTTGTTGCCTTAACCTTTATTATTGAAAGACTTTTCACATTTGTTCGTAGCCGTTCACGAATTGGTACCGAACAGTTCATTGCAAGTATTGCCGATTCATTACGTAAAGAGAATATTATGGAAGCGGTCTCAACATGTGAAGAGGCGGGAGGACCTCTCGCTAACGTTCTAAAAGCTGGATTACTCAGATATAGCCAAGCCCAGATTGAAGAAAGGGATATTACGAAAGAGGAAATCCAGGAAGCCATTGAAGAAGCAAGTTTGCTTGAAATACCCGAATTAGAAAGAAATCTTCCAGTTCTTGGAACAGTAGCAGTTGTTTCACCATTGTTCGGTTTGCTTGGAACTGTTACAGGTATGATTACTGCCTTTACCACAATCGCACTTGAAGGTACTGGTGATCCACAACAGCTTGCTGGTGGTATCTCACAGGCTCTTCTGACGACTGCTGGTGGTTTGACTGTTGCTATTCCGTGCTTGATTTTCTTCCAACTTTTTGATAGCTGGGTTAACAGGCATATGGTTGAAATCTCCCAGGTTTCCACAGAAATTGTGAACCAGCTGATTGTTGGTGACGCGAATGCTTAATAACAGTCTGGCGAGGGCATGGCTCCTCGTCATGCTCTTAAACAAGGGAGAATCTTGAAATGCAACAACTTGGTGAAGCCAAATTAAGCCTAATGGCAACGCGAATACGTGAACGGAAACCACCCACGCTCAGTATGGCTCCTATGATTGATTGTGTATTCCTGCTCCTGATTTTCTTCATGGTGTCAACAACATTCGCACCGATGCCGGGCATTCGTGTGCAACTTCCACCACCTGGTGAACCGTCAAAAGACAAACCAAAGGGGCTTGTAGTAAAAATTGACAATCCTACTGTCAATGATAAAGATGGTACAATGCTCTTGAATGGGGTGGTTGTACAGATTGGCGAAATGTTTTCACTTCTTCTCAATGCACCTGAAGAACAGAAAACGATGCTGATTATCCAATCTGGACGAGATGTTCTACATGAACAGATTGTTAGGGTAATGGATACGGCAAAAGATGCGGGTATAGATAAAATTGGATTTGCTATTACCGCGCGAGAATGACGCGTGTAATCTAATTACAGTGCGAACCATATTGGAAGGAGGATACACATGGCGCTCCAAATGACACGTAGACGGAATACCTCAAGCGACGACGATATACCGATGGCTCCTATGATTGATTGTGTGTTTCTATTACTCATATTTTTCATGGTATCTGCCATCATGCGGGTTCCACCGCCTTTTAGTGTCACCTTACCGGATTCCTCGACAGAACACGAATTTCCGAGGAAAAAATATAATTTGTTTATCAGCAGTGACGGTCGAATTGCTATTGATGATCGAGAGATGCAAACTTTGGAAGAGGTAGGACTTTTTATAGCTGCCCATGAACACCAAATTAGTACTTTGATCATAAAAGCAGATAAACGTGCGAAACACGGTCGAGTCATTGACGTGGTAGAACGAGCGAAAATGCGATCAGCTAAAGTTGAAGGACTTGAAGTTGCTTTTGCCGTTGCTGAAGACGAAGGCGGCGGAACATCAGGCAATTGAATGTGCAATACACAAATGATGAGTTTTACTCATCAAGTATGAAAATGCATTACGTACTATGAACCTTCACACCACAAATTAGTGAAGTTTGATCGGAATCACATGCGTTAAGCCTCTAATTGAATGTTTAATTTCAATTAGAGGCTTTTCGTATTTAACACATCGCTATGTTTGATATCTGGACAAACTGATTATTGAGAAGTAAATGTATTACTTTTTCCTACGAGGTGTCTTACGCACTCGCCGAGTCTGTGTTGGCGGAGGTGGAGGTGGAGGTGTAACTATCTTCCAAAAGAGAGGTAAGAACTTATCCCATTCGTCGAGGATTTGTTGAGAACGTTGGCTACCGGTCAACTCAAGATGCTTTTGTATCAACCCGATTAACGAATCTTCCTCCATTTTTTCAGTAATACGTGCTAACTTTATGAGTTGTTGATTGATTTTATTTTCAAACTGCTGGTTTTCGTCAAGGACATAGCCAGTTCCACCAGTCATTCCTGCTCCAAAGTTACGTCCTGTTTCACCCAAAATGACGATAGTGCCTCCTGTCATATATTCGCAGCCGTGGTCACCGACACCTTCCACAACAGCAGTTGCTCCACTGTTTCGGACACAGAAACGTTCCCCCGCTCTACCTGCGGCGTATAAGAATCCGTTGGTGGCACCGTACAGCACAGTATTCCCAATAATTGTATTATCCTGGGTTTTGAAACGAGCCTCAGGTGAAGGTTTGATGACAAGTTCACCACCTGCCATACCTTTTCCGACATAATCATTCGCTTCACCAGTTAAAATAAGTTGGATTCCACTGATACAGAATGCACCAAAACTTTGTCCTGCACTGCCTGTAAAGTAGATTCTGATAGTCTCTTTAGGTAACGGGTTGTCGCCGTAACGATAAGCAATTTCACCAGATAACTTAGCACCAACCGTTCTGTGGGTATTGCGAATCGGATATGACAGTTGAATTGGCTCTTTTTTCTCAATTGCTGCTGCGGCATCAATCAAGATTTGGTCATCTAAAGGAATATCTACACGGTCATTGCGTTCCTGTAAATGATAGCGAGGTAATTCTCCAGTTGGATCAGCAGATGAGAGAATCTCTGTCAAGTCAAGGGTTGCAGCCTTTGGATATTCTACTAAGTCAGCATAATCTAACAACTCTGGTCGACCAATAACATCGTTGAGACTGCGATATCCAAGATTAGCAAGGATTGTCCGTATTTCATTTGCTACACCGAGCATAAAGTTGACAACCATTTCAGGGGTTCCGGGGTATTTTGCCCGAAGAGCGGGGTCTTGTGTAGCAACACCGACTGGACAAGTGTTCAAGTGACATTGGCGTGCCATTACACATCCAGTTGCAACCATTGCAGTTGTTCCAAATCCGTATTCTTCTGCGCCTAACATTGCTGCGATAACGATATCACGACCTGAACGCATCCCACCATCTACCCTTAGGACAACGCGGTCACGTAATTCATTCTCGACAAGGCGATGCTGAGTTTCCGCGAGACCGAGTTCCCACGGTGTCCCTGCGTTTTTGATTGAACTAAGCGGAGATGCACCAGTCCCGCCCTCATGCCCACTTATTTGGATCACATCTGCGTATCCTTTTGCAACACCTGATGCGATTGTGCCAATCATAAACTCTGATACAAGTTTCACCGCGACTTTTGCACGCGGGTTAACCTGTTTAAGATCGTAAATTAATTGTGCAAGGTCTTCAATAGAATATATATCGTGATGGGGTGGTGGTGAAATTAAAGGGACACCCGGTATTGAGTGTCTGATTTTGGCAATTTCCAAGGTTACTTTGTGTCCAGGAATTTGTCCACCTTCTCCAGGTTTGGACCCTTGTGCCATTTTAATCTCTAATTCCCGTGCTGAAGCAAGATATTGAGGTGTTACCCCGAAGCGTCCGGATGCGACCTGTTTAAGAGCACTGGATGCCAGATCACCATTCGGTTGTCTTTCAAAACGTCCACTGTCTTCGCCACCTTCACCACTTCCTGATTTGGCACCGAGTCGGTTCATGGCAATAGCGAGGGTTTCGTGTGTTTCTCTACTCAACGCACCAAAAGACATACTTCCAGTAGTAAATCGACGCACGATATCCTCGGCGGGTTCTACTTCTTCAATTGGAATCGGCGTACTCGGTTTGAAAGCGAGTAAATCTCGTAAACTTGAAGGTTCTCCCTCCTCAACTGCTTCAGCGTATTGGGTATAATCTTCATCTTCACCACTCTTGACGAACTTATGTAGTGCCTTGAATACGGTCGGGTTAAAGGCGTGAAATTCACCATTTCTTCGGAATCTGAAATATCCTGCTTCTTGTAATATTTTTCTTTCATCCGTCGCACCAAAGGCTTTCGTGTGGAAATGTAGTGTTTCTGCGGCGATGTGTTCAAAACCGATACCACTTAATCTTGATGGCGTTCCAACAAAACATCGATCAATAACCGATGAATTGATTCCGATGGCTTCAAATATCTGTGCTCCTCGATAACTGGAGACAGTGGATATACCCATCTTCGCCATTATCTTCAATATACCTTTTTCAACCGCTTCTTTATAATTGCTAATGGCTTGTTCTGTTGAAAGTTCCTCAAATTCGTCGTCCTCAGCAAGTTGCACAATAGTTGAAAAAGCGAGGTAGGGATTTATAGCATCAGCACCATATCCGAGTAGGACGGCATAATGATGCTCTTCACGAGGGTCACCTGCTTCAAGGATTAAACTGACTTGTCTGCGTTTGCCTTCTCGAATCAAGTAGTGATGAACAGCACCAACTGCAAGAAGCATTGGAATCGGGGAATAATCAGCACTGACATCCTTATCACTCAAAACCAGAAGCGTATTCCCTGCATTTACTGCGTCTAAGACTGTTTCGCACAACGAATCCAGAGCACTTTCTAACCCTTGCGTTCCGGAAGCAACAGGGAAACAAATCGGTATGGTAGTGTGCTTGAACTCAGGCATGTTCTGAACTTTCAAGGCTTCCAATTCTTCATTTGTCAATATAGGTGAAGTTAATCGGATGACGCGAGCATGCTTTTCGGTCTCTGTGAGTAAACTGTGTCGTTTTCCCAGATAAGTCGTCAATGACATTACCAACCGTTCTCTGAGTGAATCAATTGGGGGGTTGGTAACCTGTGCAAAAAGTTGTTTAAAATAGTGGTAGAGCAAACGTGGATTTCTTGAAATGACTGCAGGGGGTGTATCATCTCCCATTGAACCAATTGCCTCTTTCGCTTGCTGGACCATTGGCTTGATAAAACGTTCCACATCTTCACTCATATAACCAAATGCTTTCTGGTGTGTCTGTAAATCATTGATTACTGGCGTGATAGCACCTAAAGGCTGAGGTTTTAGTTCATCTATGGAGGTAATCTGTTTTACCCAATTGGCATAAGGCTTATGATTTGCCACCTCGGTTTTGATGTCTGTATCCATGAGCAATTGTCCCCGTACAGTATCAACAGCGATCATCTGTCCGGGACCTAACCGACCTTTTTTGACGACACGACTATCGTCCAATTCAATAATTCCTACCTCAGATCCCATTACCACAAGTCCGTCATCGGTTACCTTATATCGAGCGGGTCTTAGACCGTTTCTGTCTAAACTGGCACCAACGATGTTTCCATCCGTGAACGCCACAGCAGCCGGACCATCCCACGGTTCACTGACACATGATAGGTATTCATAACATGCTTTCAAAATAGGTGGCATATCAGGTATCTGCTCATAAGCCTCTGGCATTAGACACATCATTGAATGGAGTATGCTTCGATCAGAATGTGTTAGCAACTCCAGTACGTTATCAAGACTCATGGAATCACTACCATAAGGATTGATAATCGGTGCAAGTTTCTTGATATCATCATTCCATACAGGCGAATTCATCTCTGCTTCACGTGCGCGCATCCAATTCCTATTTCCCATCAACGTGTTTATCTCACCATTGTGCGCAAGCATTCGGAATGGTTGTGCAAGCGACCAACTTGGTGAGGTATTTGTACTATACCGTTGGTGGAAAACGGCTAATGCTGCTTCAAAGTCACTATCGCGCAAGTCTGAATAGAACATTGCAAGTTGAGGGGCAACAAGTAATCCTTTATAGAGAATAGTGCGATGTGAAAGAGATGCAATGTGGAATCCGTCAAGTTTCTCATCTGTAATCCGATGTTCCAATTCCTTACAGACAAGATAGAGACGTCGTTCAAACTGGTCAGCGGGGATATGGGTTGGTCTACCAATAAGTACTTGCTGTATTAACGGCAGTGTTGCGAGTGCCCTATCTCCAAGAGCGGAAACATCAATAGGAACTGAACGCCATCCTAAGAGTGGGAATCCGTATTGCTGTAGGATGTTAGCAACGATTTGGTATCCCCGTTTTTGTGCAACGGAGTCATTCCCCGGTAGGAAAATCATACCAACGGCGAGGTCGTTAATTGAATCCAGGTTTACTCCAAGTTTCTCTATTTCTTTTTTAAATAGTTTCTCCGGTATCTGTGTCAGGATGCCTGCGCCGTCTCCTGTCTTTGCATCAGCTGCTACTGCTCCTCGATGTGTCAGATTTGTAACCGCTTGTATCGCCATTTTCAGGATAGCATGACTTCGACTTCCTGAACGGTTTGCGATAAAACCGACTCCACAGGCATCTTTCTCATATAAATGTGCGTGCATTTGTAAACTCATACTCCAAGTAATCAAGATTATAGGTATCCGTGAAATTATGGAATTGCAGAAAAGTGTATGTGAACAATATATAGGATACCACGTATAATATTATATAAAGGCTTTTTGCTTCCAATTTCTCCTTAGGTTAACTCATTTCTCAAGTTAATAGTATATCCTAAATTCGCAGAATCGTCAAGTAAAATTATGACTTAGGGGTGTGCATTTCCTAATATAGAGGAAAGGCTAATATCAGTAAACACCATCAATTTGACAATTGAGGAACTACGCATTAACAAGGGTATGTAAAGTTTTTGTCAGCAATAGTTGTTGCACAATATCAGCACAGTATGCACAAAACAAATGTTAATTCAGCGTAGGAATTAGTTTGTCATGCGATATTATGCATGTTTCAACGCGTATAACTTCACTCCACACATTCCATAACATAATTAATTCATGTCATAAACTATAGGTAGCATAACATTGTAATTGGTAGTGTTTCCGATCTAATTTCATGCAATTTTTTTACCTGCATGGATATTGAATACGTTGACAAAAACTATACACACTCCAGATAACGTGCAACTTGACAACCCCAATCTATTGTGATAGAATTATATTCATATCAGAAAACAGGAGCAGTTATGTCTACGTATGATGTCGGAATTATCGGTGGGGGACCTGGTGGTTATGTTGCTGCTATCAGAGCAGCACAACTTGGTGGTATTGTTTGTCTCGTGGAAAAAGGTGAATGGGGTGGGACATGTCTAAATAGAGGGTGTATTCCAACAAAAACCCTTTTTTCTATTGCACATCTTGCGGAACAAGTTCGAAATACTCCTGCCCTAAATGTCCCAGACACTATCGTTGACTACTCACAAACCTTAACACATAAAACAGAAGTCATTGAGAAATTGACAGATGGGATAGGTCAACTTCTGAAACGGAACAAAATTCAGACTCTAAACGGTCATGCTACCCTTACCGATAAAAATACAATTGCAGTGAGTAAAACGGATGGCACAAGCGAACAGGTAAACGTGAAAAACGTCATCATTGCTACTGGTTCTGAACCTGCCGAACCCCCTGTTTTTGAGATTGATGAAACCGATGTATTGACAACGACAGGGATTCTTAACCTTACAGAACTCCCCGAAAGTCTTATTATTGTTGGTGGAGGTGTTTCGGGGTGTGAATTTGCCTCTATCTTCAATGCTTTCGGTTGCAAGGTGACTGTGTTGGAACTCCTTCCTACTATTTTAGCAACTGAAGACATCCAAGTTGTCCGACATATCCAACTTTTTATGAAGCGGAAAGGTATCTCTATCCAAACGGATGCGAAAATTACCAGTGTCAAAAAATCGGATGAGGGTGTTACTGCTGAACTTGAATCTGGTGAAAGTGTTACCGCTCAGAAGATGCTTGTCTCAATAGGTAGACGATATAATTCAGAAGGGATAGGGTTAGATAAGGTTGGTGTACGCACTGAAAACGGTAAAATCGGTGTGAATGAACAGATGCAGACAAACATTCCCGGAATTTACGCTGTTGGTGATGTCGCAAGTCGGTATCTGTTGGCGCATGTGGCTTCTGCAGAAGGAAAAGTCGCTGCTCAAAACTGCCTTGGTGAAACTACTGAGATGGATTATCAAGTTATCCCGTGGTGTGTTTTTACGTTACCAGAAATTGGACATGCGGGAATGACTGAAAAAGAAGCAACAGATGAAGGCTATGAGGTTAAGATTGGAAGATTCCCTTACGGGGCAAGTGGTATGGCGTTAGGGATGGGAGAAGCAGATGGATTCGTAAAAACCATCACGGATGCTGATAGTGGAGATATCCTCGGTGCACATATTGTGGGTGTGCATGCTTCGACGCTTATTCATGAGGCTGCGGTTGCTATTCGCTTGGGTGCTTCTGCGAGAGATATTGCGCATACTGTTCACGCACATCCGACGCTTTCTGAGATGGTGATGGAGTCTGCTGAGGCTGCGTATGGTCGTGCGGTGCATGTGGTGTAAATAAGCACTATTAGTTATAATATGATAATTATGAGGTATGAGCTTGAGAATCAGTCTATACACTAAAAAGAGTTTAAGCGTTTTGTTGACTTAACAATTGAGAATATTCCGGAAACAGCAAAACTCGTTATTTGGGTAGGACATGAGAATATATGAGTTGATATGGGACTCAGACAGAATTGAACACATTGCACAACACAACGTCACACCAAACGAGGTAGAAGAAGTTTGTTTAGGAAAACCATTTGTTCAACGGACAAAATCTCAAGGTAATAATCCAGTTAATTATGTCTTGGGGCAGACTAACGAAGGATGGTATTTATTTTGTGTCATCGTTCGATTCTCCGATGGGAAAAGATATCCTGTCACAGCAAGAACAATGACCTATAAAGAAAAACGACGATATAGACGATGAAGGGACCGATGAACGGTAGAAAGATTCCACAGACAGACTCAATTCATGAACTTGCTAATTTTTGGGATACACATGAATTAACCGATTTTGAAGATGATCTTGAGGAAGTGGACGAACCTGTGTTTGAACTTCAGACTGAACTGATAGTTACATTACAGCCTGAGGAGTTAGAAGCACTTAAAATGATTGCCAATACTCGTGACACCACACCTGTAAATCTGATTCGTAAATGGGTTCTTTAAAATATTGAAACTACAAATGCAGAAATTCGGTGAATGTATTTTACCACATAAAACAGTAGTGATAGTGTAAGATAACCCAAAACACTCAGAACCGCACTATATCTTGAAGTTCGCGATACCGCGCCTCAATTTCATCAAACTGCACGGACTTCTGCCGATTGATGCTGAAATCCTCAATATTAAATGAGGCGACAACAGTCCCATACATCATCGCTTTACGTATTGAACCTTCTGATATATCATCAACAGATGCCAAGTATCCCATAAACCCTCCTGCGAAACTATCACCTGCACCTGTGGGATCTTCTACTTGTGCAAGCGGGTATGCTGGCGCGCTAAAGAAACATGTTTCCGTTACACTGATTGCACCGTGTTCTCCCTTCTTGACAATAACTCGGTTAGGTCCATAACCTAAGATTGCCCGCGCTGCGCGCAATAGATTAGATTCACCCGTTAACAATTTTGCTTCACTATCGTTTAAGATAAGGATATCCACGCGTTCAATTGTCTGCTCTAATGCCTTGCGTTCCTCATTTATCCAAAAGTCCATCGTATCACAGACAATGAGTTTAGGGTTTGATACCTGTTCAATGATGCTCAGTTGTAATTGGGGTGGATCATTTGCTAAAAAAAGGTAGGGTGTTTCTTTGTAAGTGTCCGGTAAAACAGGATGGAAATCCATAACGACGTTCAATTCTGTGAAGAGTGTATCCCTGACATTGAAGTCATCAGCGTATCTACCACCCCATCGGAAGGTTTTGCCATCTGCGACACGTGTTAATCCATCTAAACAGATTTCTTGTGTTTGAAGGAAGTCTGTATATTCCTGTGGAAAATCATCACCAACAACACCGACAAGTCTGACGGTACTGCCAAAAAAACTTGCGGCAACTGCACCATAGGTGCCAGACCCACCAAGAACATCTTCAACTTTTTTTGCTGGAGTTTCCACAGTATCTAAGGTAACCGTGCCAACAACTAAAACTCCCATAATTTCTCCATCTGTGTATCTAAAATGGACCTGGTCGGTTTTTGTTTTCACGCATTGCGGTGATGACCCGACGCACACGACGGACTAAAATCCAACCAAGCACGATTAAAAGAGGTATCCGCAAATATTGAAGTAATGTGAAAATTGCTGGAGGGAATTGGACTTTTCCAGTTTGTGCTAACCAAATTGGTAGCAAGAGCAGTGCTGCAAGTAGGAGAATGACTCCCTCCCAGATTTCTACTTTTTTCATAATATTTGAGGTGGGGGTTTAATAAGGTAAGATATGGTCATATCTACTCATCGTTAAGGATAGTACACGGCAGGCATCGAAAAGGAAATGGGTTTATGTACCCATCTCCCAGGAATTGAGGTATTTTTCTTGCTCAGCCGTGAGTGTGTCAATTTCAACACCAAACGCATCTAACTTTAGTCTTGCTACTTCATCATCAATAGATTCAGGAACATCATAGACCCGATTTTCAAGTTTATTCTGGTTTTGTGCGATAAATTCCAGGGATAAAGCTTGATTAGCAAAACTCATGTCCATGACACTCGCTGGATGCCCTTCAGCAGATGCTAAGTTTACCAATCTACCTTCACCGATGAGATATAGCGTTCGACCATCAGCAAGTGTGAAAGAATCAACATATTCACGTGCATTCGCTTTATCAACGGCGAGTTCCTCAAGTGCTGGTATATCTATTTCAACATTAAAATGACCTGAATTAGCGATAATCGCGCCATCCTTCATTGCTTCAAAATGTTCTTTTCGAAGGACATGGATATCACCTGTCAGAGTTATAACAAGGTCTGCTTCTTGGACTGCCTTCTGCATCGGCATCACTCTGAATCCATCCATAACGGCTTCTAACGCTTTCAAAGCATTTACTTCCGTCACAATGACGCTTGCACCTAAACCGCGTGCCCGACTTGCAACACCTCTACCACACCATCCATATCCTGCTACTACAACAGTTGATCCTGCGATGAGTAGGTTAGTTGCTCGAATGATACCGTCTAAAGTGCTTTGACCTGTGCCGTATCTATTATCAAAAAAATGTTTGGTATTTGCGTCGTTAACAGCGATAATTGGGTATTTCAGCACACCTTCAGCTGCCATGCTTTTAAGTCTGATAACACCCGTTGTTGTTTCTTCTGTCCCCGCAATAACCTGTTCAACAAGTGCTGGATTAGTTTCCTCAGAGTGTAACAGTGACACCAAATCTGCACCATCATCCATTGTAATATTTGATTGCGTTGCAAGTGCAGCGTGTATGTGTTTATAGTATGTTTCTGTATCCTCACCGTTAATAGCAAACACCGCGATGTCATCATTAACAACGAGCGAAGCAGCGACATCATCTTGTGTGCTAAGCGGATTAGAGGCACACAATGCTAACTCTGCACCACCAGCCTGTAAAGTCTGCATAAGGTTTGCTGTTTCCGTTGTAACATGTAAACACGCGGCAACTCTTAATCCTTGCAATGGTTGTTCTTTCTCAAAACGGTCACGGATAGATGTCAATACAGGCATAAACCTATTTGCCCAATCAATCCGCTGTTTTCCCACATCTGCAAGGTCTGTTGTTTTAATATCGTAGTCCATCTTCCTCCTTACACCTTAAGTTTTTCAACAAAATCAGTTTTTTCCCATGTGAACCCTGGTTCAGTGCGTCCAAAATGTCCATAAGCAGCAGTATTTCTATAGATTGGTTCACGTAGTTTCAATCTTTCAATGATACCTTCCGGTGTCAAATCGAAATGTTTATTGACTAAATTAGCCGCCAGTTCATCATCCCCTGTTCCAAAAGTATCAACCATAACCGAGACTGGTGCTTTACACCCAATTGCATAAGCAATTTGGATCTCACACCTTTCAGCTAAACCTGCAGCAACAAGATTCTTAGCAGCGTGGCGTGCAGCATACGTAGCACTTCTGTCAACTTTTGTTGCATCTTTACCAGAGAGTGCGCCACCACCATGTCGTCCTGTCCCACCATAGGTATCCACAATGATTTTCCTACCTGTTAATCCAGCATCTCCTTGGGGTCCACCTGTCACGAAACGTCCTGTCGGGTTAATGTGATATACGACATCAGGACTCATCAGGTTTTCGGGGATAACTTTCTTGATTACCTCTTCAATTATGCCCTCTTTGAGATCGGAATCTGAAACATCAGGGTTGTGCTGCGATGAAACGACAACCGTCGTTACACGTGTAGGTTTATTGTCAACATATTCAACTGTTACTTGGGATTTTCCATCCGGACGGATAAAATCGAGTATATTCTCTTTACGAACTTGTGCTAAACGATGGGTTAATTGATGTGCTAAGGTGATAGGCAAAGGCATTAGTTCAGACGTTTCGGTGCATGCGTAACCGAACATCAATCCTTGGTCGCCAGCACCACCTGGGTTGACACCCATTGCAATGTCGGGAGACTGTTTGTCAATGGTAACTAATATAGCACTATGTTCTGCATCAAAGCCATAGTTTGCATCAGTGTATCCGATGTCAGCTATAACTTCACGAGCAATTTCTTGTAGGTTTGGACTGCCTGTTGTTGTGATTTCGCCAGCGATAATAACAAGTCCAGTTGTAACGAGCGTTTCACATGCTACTCTTCCAAAAGGATCTTCTGTTAGAATTGCATCAAGAACAGCATCAGAAATTTGGTCAGCGATTTTGTCCGGATGTCCCTCTGTGACAGATTCGGACGAAAACAAAAAATTACGACTCAATTCGGTTCTCCTGTCGGCATACTTTTATCATCTCCCACATACGATTGAACCCTCATTCCTATTTTCGTTGTAAAGACTCGTTTCTGTCCATTACTGAACCGGTATCAAACAGAAACACACCATTCAACGATTACATAAACTATAAATACATGGGACTCACTTGTGTACATTTTAACTTAGGTTGCTTCGTGATACCTACAACCAATCCCATAATTAAATTGTTGCATTAGGTGTCAGTGTGTCTCGTTTTTTGGGTTTTCACGAGGGGCGAGTACAGAAACTCGCCCTACAATGGAAGTGGACATCCGTGCATACGATGAAAAAACGAAGCGAACCTAACAAAATCGGATTATGAGATATGTGTCATTAACTTTCAGTATCCTCAGAAACCTCAGTGCCATCTGAACTTTCAGTATCTTCAGCATTTTCAGCGTCCTCAGAAACCTCAGTGCTATCTGAACTTTCAGTATCTTCAGCATTTTCAGCGTCCTCAGAAACCTCAGTGCTATCTGAACTTTCAGTATCTTCAGGCGCTTCATTGGTTTCAGCGACTTCGGTTGCCTCAGTATCCTCATTGTTATCAGTATCTTCAGATACTTCAGTGCTTCCAGCGTCATCGGACACCTCAGTATTATCTAAACCTTCAGATACCTCAGTGTTAATTACGTTTTCGGTAACCTGAGTATCATCAGACTGCTCATGGTTTTCTGGGTCTTCAGATGCTTCGGGTGTTTCAGTCTCTTGAGAATTCATGAGATTTTCAACGTTGTTTTTTCCCATTTCCTGCTTGAGCAGAGCACCCATAATGGTTTCCTCTTCTTCAACGGGTTTGGGTCGTCGCTGTTCACGTTCTCGTACAGGACGTTCTCGCCTTGGTCTTTCTTGTCGTTCTCTCCGTTCTTCAGGCGGGGTTGCAGCACGTTCTTGGTCTGCAACTGCTGCTTTCAAACTCAATCCGATACGTCTTCCTTTTGGATCAAGATTTATGACCTTGACATCTAATTCATCCCCAACAGAGACGACCTCTTCTGGTCTCTCAATCCGACGATCTGCGATTTCAGAAATATGGATTAATCCGTCAATACCTTCCTCAAGTTTTGTGAATGCTCCAAAACTGGTCAAATTGACGATCTGTCCTCGCACAACAGAACCGACCTTATATTTTTCTGGCACTTCATCCCAGGGGTCAGGTTGAGTCTGCTTAAGACCTAAAGAAACACGTCGTTCTGAAGCGTCAATTTGCAGTACGACTACCTCCACCTCATCACCTTCCTTTAGAATTTCTTGTGGGTTAGATGATCGGTCTGTCCAAGAAAGGTCAGAGGTGTGAATTAATCCGTCAATACCTTCTTCAATTTCAACAAATGCGCCGAAGTTTGTTAGGTTACGGATACGACCTGTAATCTTTGTCCCAACAGGATACCTCTGTTCTAATAGTTCCCATGGGTTCTGTTGTAATTGTTTAATTCCTAAAGAGATTCGTTTGTCCTCTCTTGAAATTTCAAGGACGATAGCCTCAATTTCATCACCCTTGGTAACAATACGTGATGGTGCGACATTACGTCGGGTCCATGCCATTTCAGAGACGTGAATCAATCCCTCAACAGCTTCTTCAAGTTGTACAAATACGCCGTAATTGACGATATTTACAACTGTGCCGCTAACTCTTGAACCGATTGCGTAATTTTCCTCAACGTTTTCCCAAGGATCGCTTGTTTTTTGCTTTAAGCCTAAAGAGATTTTTTCGCTTTCCCTGCCAATCGCGATGACTTGTACTTCAATTTCATCATCGATATTGACTATTTCGGACGGATGGTGGATACGTTTCCACGCCATATCGGTTTTATGAAGTAACCCATCAACACCGCCGAGATCAACGAATGCGCCAAATGCGGTAATGTTTTTTACTACACCGGTTATGAGTTGACCAACCTCAAGAGTTTTTAAGACTTCCTCTTTCTTCTTAGCCATTTCATCTTCCAGCCATGCACGTCGCGACAAAACGATGTTGTTTCGTCGTTTACTCATGCTGATGACTTTCATCTGAAAAACTTCACCGATGTATTGTTCAAGGTTTTGGATTGGTCTTAATTCGACTTGAGATGCCGGTAGGAATGCTCGTAAAGTACCAACATTTACTTGAAGTCCGCCTTTTACTTTCTCTTTTATTTGACCTTCAACCGGGGATCCACTCTCATGAGCTTGTGTAATCTCATCCCAAACTAATGTTTGATCAGCTATCTTCTTCGAAAGAACAATTTGTCCCTCTGAATCTTCACGTCGGACAATATATACATCAATCTCATCACCAACTTTAACAGTGGGCAAATCGTTTTCATCTGAATCAAATTCAGCTGCAGGTATATAACCTTCGGATTTGAAACCGATATCAATCATCACTTCATCACGACTTACATCTACGACGTTTCCTTTGACAATCTCTCCATCAGTAAAAGCCTTAAGTGAGTTATCATAAGCCTCTTCCAGAGATTCTTGACTCATCGGAGTTGATTGGTCGTCAATTGTTTCAGCATCAGTTTCTTCCGTTTGAGTAGCCTCTTCAGTCACAATCTCGGGTGAATCGGCTTCAGTTTCTTCCGTTTGAGTAGCCTCTTCAGTCACAATCTCGGGTGAATCGGCTTCGGTTTTGGATTCTGGGATGGTTTCTTCAGACTCAACTTCTGGCACATCTCCCTCGGCTGCGACGACCTCAGTTGTTTCTTCAGATTCATTATCTGATGTATCCCTTTGCCCCTCAACAGTATTAGCATCTTCAACAGGGTCATCGACTTGTGCAGTGTCATCTACGGGGTCTGTCTGTGTTGTCTCCTCTGCTGTGGGTTCTTCTTGTATAGTTTCAGTCTCGTCTGTATCTGATTCAGTCTTGTTGCTCTCACCTTCCGTATCGTCTATAGAATCTTGGTCTGTCGGTGCTGATGTTCCTGTTTCATCTGCTTCATCATGAGCCACTTCAGTTGAATCTTCAACTTGTTGTTTTTCTTCTTCCACATCAACTGTGGAATCATCTGTATGGTTTTGTTCGTTATTCATTAAGATACCTGGGTCTCCTCAAAACGCAAAAAAGCGTTAAGTCCGCCAGTTCCTCCTTGTTGCGAAGTGCCTCTGGCACTTTCAAATCGGTTACTTAATAGTATATCACAATGTACATAGAAATGCAACAATAATCTTACTTTGATAGATAACTGCATGTATGTGAATATAAATAAAAAATATAATAGATTGAAATAATGATTGATATAATTATGAATTTAATCTACAATACATATACGGATTATAATTGCGGAAGGTGGTTTTTATGACCGGAACCGAATTTATTACCCTTCGTGAGAATGCAGATATTAAAATCATTGATGTAAAGACTGATCTAAGCAGTTACGCTGCCTCTGATTTGCGGAAGGTTCTTGAGAATCTTCTAATAGATAAGGTGAGTAAAGTTGTCGTAAATTTCAGCGATGTTAGTCACATCAACAGCACGGCGGTAGGGACATTAGTGGGGATTGCAAAACGACTTCGTCAAGACGGAGGTGACCTCAAACTTTGCAACTTAGCCTCAACCCTTACTCGGACTTTCAACCTCATAGGGGCTTCCAGTGTCGTAGAAATATATGAATCTGAGAAGAGTGCTATTGCGGCTTTTTAATCTATTTTTAATAAATGTAAGAATGGTGTTACCATGGAAAAAGCCTGCATTGAGTTGAAAGTGCCGAGTGATGTATACTATCTTGAATCGGTACGTGCGTTTATAGGAAAGTTAACTGAAACGCTAAGATTTTCCAAGAAACGCATAGCCGATATTCAGCTTGCACTGGACGAAATCTGTAGCAATGCTGTATATCACGGTTCCAAGTGTGTATCGTGTGGGATTCAATTGCAAATATTTGTGGATACAAATGCGCTTGAAATTGTTGTATGTGATCAAGGTGGAATAAACACACGTGATTGGTTAACACCTGAGAGATTAGCGGAGATTCAGGCGAGTCGTTCACCAGCGGGTGAGAGTGGACATGGTTTGTATCTAATAGAACATCTTACTGATGATCATAAAATGCAAACTAACGATGTTGGCGGTACGGATGTGACCGCTATTTTTTATCGAGATGTCCAATAGGTGGATGTTAACCCTGAATTGCAATCAGTGTTAAGTCATCCTCGTAGGAGTGTGCATCCGCATATTGTGAAATGGTATCAGAAACAAATTCGATTATCTGTGAAGGAGAATCTCCCTCACACATTGTTAGTACGTTTTGTAATCGTTCTACCGTGAATTCTTTACCGTGAGGATTTTTAACTTCATAAGCACCATCGGTATAGAGGAAAATTCTACTTGAAGAATGAAATGTATAATGGCAATTTTCGTAAACGGATTCTCTCCGAATGCCCAAACCGTTTCCAGTGTTATTTACGGTAACACGCTCGCAATCAGTTTGTGAACTGTGTTGTAAGAACGGAGATGGATGTCCGGCGTTTGCACATACGAGTTGTTTTTTTGCCAAATCCAATACACCGCAGAAAGCGGTTGCAAACATGAATAGACGAGAACTAATTATATCGTTGAAACGCATATTGAGGATTTGTAGGAGTTGAGCAGGATTATCCTTAATATGTTCCCTATGTTCTGCTAAAACAGTCTTAATAAAAACAGTTACGAGTGCGGCAGAAGCACCATGCCCCATTACATCAGAAATTAATACACCTATCCGCTTTTCATCAATCTCCCATACATCAAAAAAATCACCGCCGACTGCGAGAGTCGGACAACAGTAGGATGCGATGTGGAATCCCGATAACTTTTGCGAACCGTTCGGAGGGATTATGATCTCTTGAACGCTACGCGCCATTTGGAGTTCTGCCTCTAAACGCGCGTTGTGCTGCTCAAGGGTGTCGTGATAAAGTTTGATACGTAAGAGGGATTTAATCCGCGCTAATACCTCAAAACTATTAAACGGTTTTTCTATAAAGTCGTCTGCCCCTGCCTCAACTGCCTTAATACGGTTTTCTTGTGTGTCGCGCATTGCAGTTATCATGATGATAGGGATAAATTCTGTTTTCTTAGACGATCGAACCCTTGCCACTACTTCAAATCCATCTACCTTCGGCATGTTAATATCTAATAAGATAAGATCCGGCATTTTATCTGAGACAATCTTTAATGCTTCGGCACCATCACCAGCAGTAAGTACGGTGTAACCGCGCGCCTGTAGTTGTATCTGTAATATCTTTACGTTGCGGGGTTCATCATCAACAACAAGAATCTTCGCTGATTCTTCAGAGTTCATGTAGTGCTTCCTTTGATATGATGTGCTATACGTTGTAGAAGGACTTGGGTATCAATTGGCTTGCTGATATAATCGTCGCATCCTGCTTTGAGAAGTCGTTCACGGTCACCTGACATTGCTGCTGCAGTTAATGCAATAATCGGTATGCTGCACCAATCCGGATTGGTTTTAATTTGTCGGGTTAATTCTTCACCGCTCTGTCCAGGCAAAGCAATGTCCATTAGTATGAGTGCTGGGATGTCCTTTTCTAAACATTCCAGCGCATCAGTTGCGTTTATTGCCTCAATTACCTCATATCCTTTGGATTGCAAAAGGATGCGAACGACCTTTCGATTCAACGCTTGATCTTCTATAACTAATATGGATGTCGGGTTTTCCGTGTTCAATGCATGGCTCCTACGTACCAAAGCATATAAATACTATTATTGAACTAAACGTCGTTATACATCATTCGTTTAGTTTCAATGGATTATTTGTCACAATAGTGATTGAGATTATGAAAACAAGGAATACTGGTGGGATACAGTAACTTTAGATTATGTTTTTTAATTCTTATGTAACTATTTAGGTAATTATATGTTAGGAACTACCAGTTACTCGCTTCTGACTTGTAGGTATATTAAAGAAGAAAGTGCTCCCTTTTCCCTCTTCGCTTGTGACTCGGATTTCACCTCCATGCAACTCTATTAAGCGTTGGGTCACTGCCAGACCGAGTCCAGTGCCTCCAAAACGTCTCGATTTTGAAGTATCAATTTGTGTAAAAGGTGCGAATAGTTTCATTTGATCTTCCTCGGCAATACCAATTCCCGAGTCTATAACCTTAGCTTGTAGAGTGGTTGATGTAACTTTAAGTTGTGTAATTACTTTTCCGCCTTCTGGCGTGAACTTTACAGCATTTGATAGCAAATTATAAAAGATCTGCTTTACTTTGACGCGGTCTGCTTCAATTATGGCATTTTGGGGACATATCAGATCAAGTTCTATCTTCTTTTTTAGAGCAAGCGCATTGATAATTGCGTTTACTTCCTCAACAGCATCAACGATTTCGAATTCCTCCAGATGTAAGAACATTTTTCCAGCTTCAATTTTTGATAGATCTAATATGTCGTTAATCATCTCCAGTAAATGTTGTCCACTAATGCGGATATCATTTACACATTCCATCTGTTCATCGTTAATTGGTCCGACGAGTTCATCTCTGAGGATTTCAGCGAATCCGATGATAGCATTCAAAGGTGTACGTAATTCATGACTCATATTTGCAAGAAAATCGCTTTTTGCTCTGCTTGCATATTCAGCAGTTTCTTTAGCACTTTGCATGGCTTGTTGTGCTTTTATACGATCCGTATTGTTTAGTGCCATGCTTATAATAATCCGTTTTCCATCAGGCTGTACCCCAAGAAGTGAGGAGTTTAACTCCCATATCTGTTTTTCACCATCTTTCGTGATAAATTCATATTGCTCAGGTGCAACCCGTTCCTTTTCTTGATTTGGTTGTCTAAGAAATTCTTGTATTTCCTCGCTCATATCACTATTTGCATGTGTCAACCAAGTGGATACAGTGGTCATATCTTCAGAGGTATAACCTGTAAGTTCTGTCCATGCACGACTTATCAGAATAATCTCTCCATTTTCATGATGTATCATAATTGGCAGCGGTGCATTAAGGACTGCTCGTCGGAATCGCACCTCACTCTCCTGCAATTTGATTTCTGCTTGCTTTCTGGCTGTTATATTCGTTGAAGTCGTAACAAAGCCAACAATTTCACCATCGCGTGTGATAGGAGCGATCCATGAAGCATACCAATTTTGGCTAAGTTTCCCTTGAACTTCATAATCAGCGACTTCTCCGGTATCAAGTACTTGTTGACACGCCCGTCGGAAACCCTCATGATGCTCTGGTGTCAGAAAATCAAAAATGCTTTCTCCTACGACATCCTCCGTAGTGATGTCAACACCTGCGGGGATGTGATTGATAAACTGCATCTTGTAGTTAAGATCAAGTGTTGAAATAATATCTGGTGCGCTTTCAACCAAGGATCTCCATTTCGCTTCAGAATCACGAAGTGCCTGATCCGAGCTTTGGTATTCTGTGATGTCCCGAGAGATACCACAAGTGCCTTTTATACGTCCACCTCTATCTCGAATTGGCACTTTTGTGGTAGAAACCCATGTATCCTGTCCTCCGATCCAGGTTTCCTTTTCTTGTTTTCCTACAATCGGTTTACCTGTATCAATAACTGTTCGTTCATCTTGATATGCTTGTTGTGCATGCTCGCGCGTAAAAAAATCAAAGTCGCTTTTTCCGATAGCCTCGGAAGGATTTTTCAATCCAAATCGATTTGCAAGTGACCGATTAATCCGAAGAAATTTACTCTCAATATCCTTAAAGTAAATATGGTCGGGGTTGTTATCCATGAGAGTATGAAGGAATTCACTTTCCTGAGAATAAGTTTGTGCTAATTGTCGAACCCTCTTTTCATTTTCTCGGAGTTTTGCTTCAATCCTCTTTTGCCTTGTGGTATCACGAACAACAGCACAATAGCGGGAATGTTCTGGGTCAGGCTGTACTGACCAATGCAACTTCTTGTACCCACCATCACTACACTGAAAGCGATTCTCAAAAGAAACAGCATTGTCTGTATCTGTATTCAATTTGGTGATTTCTGCGACCGAGTGTTGCTTGTCATCGGGATGGACAAGTTCTATCCAATTTTGTGTTTGAAGTTCAGCACATGTATATCCGAGAACTTGTTCCCAAGCGGGATTGAGTGGAAGAAATGTTCCGTCAAGGTAGATATATCCGAACATTTCCGATGACATCTGCAAAAAAGGTAGGTTTTTCAGTGTATCGGATACAGCTGCCATGAGTGTTCCTCATTATTTCGTCACCAAAACTGCACGATTGGCAAGTTTAACGACAGTTTGGGTAGTACCTTGGAAAACCATTTCATACAATCTTCCGTGATGGCTCGCACTGAGAGCAATGAGATCGCAATCGTTCTCTTCAGCGTTTTCCAGAATGTTAGTTACTGTGAAACCGAGGGCAGTTAGTAATTCGGTGGGAACATCATAGAAATGTAAGTAAGATCCCATTTGCTGCTTAATCTCTGTCGCTTCCTGCGTGGTATCCGAAAGCGCGAGACCCAGAATGCTTGCCTTAGTTAATTCTCCAATCTCTGCAGCAAGGGATAAGACGTGGTCAGAGTATATATCACCATGATGAACAGCCAATATTTTGCGCAATAAAGTGCACTGTTCATGCACGATAATGATGGGTTTTGTTATATGCGCGAGGACATCGTCAATCTGGTTTTGTATTAGTTTTAACCCGCGCGTTTTGATTTCTTCGGGGAGTCCAACCACGACTAAATCTGCAGAATGTGCTTTTTGACAGATCATTTGCCGCGGGTTACCTGCAACAGTTTCTATATGATAATCTAAAAAGTCATAAAGAGCACATTCATTTTCTGTTCTGCGCATCACCGTTTCAGCGACTTCAGTGCTTCCACCATGGGAACTGTCCTGAAAAAAGACACATGAAAGGTGTGTTCCTAAAAGAACAGCGAGTTGTCCTGCGTAATCAAAGGCATTTCTTTCGTAATCGGTATCGCCAATAGAAACGAGGATATTTTTTATCATTGGACAAAACCCTTTTATCTTTTTATGATGATTCGGATGGAGTGTTTAGGAGAGCCCAAACCGCTTCATCTTCAGTCTCAAAGTTACGAAACACCGTGATTAGTCTTGCCATGACAATTAGGTTTTTGACATGTTTATTAACATTAATCACAGCAATTGTTCCGCCGCGTGGGTGTATATCTGTATATATTTTCATCAACACACCAAGACCTGAACTATCCATTCCAGTAACATCTTTGAAGTCAAAGACCAATTTTGGTGGGTCCTCTGCTTGTGATAAGACTTTTTCAACGGTGTCTGCTATTTCTTGAATATCAGGCGCTATTATTCTACCGTCAAGTTTAAAAATGTGTACACCGTCACGTTCTAATTGAATGATCGCCATCAGTGCAGCCTCCAAGTTGCTGCGATTATGAATATGTGTATTAGTTTTCACTTCCTAACGTTGAGACTGCTTCATCTTCTGAGGTGAAATGTTCAAAGATACTTGCAAGTCGACTCCGTACAATTAGGTTTTTTATGTTTTTACCGACGTTAATTACACCAACCCTACCACCTTTTCGAGTAATTGTGACATGAGCCCCCATAAGGGTCCCAAGTCCAGAACTATCCATCATGTTGACCTTTTCAAAGTCAATCAGAATCCTTGGCGTATCGGAGGCATCTATTTCCGATGTAATTACCTCACGCAGTTCGGTTACCCCAGTGCCCATAATTTTACCTGATGGTTCCAAAATTGTGACACCATCTTTGTAGCGAACCGTTGTTGCCATTATTATTCTCCCTTATATCTTTTTTAAGTTATACGGCATTATTGCTAATTCTGTTTCTATTATATGTAATTTTTTCTACATTTGTCAAGCATTTTTGGCATGTAATGTTCAGTAAACATGAGTTTGACGTATTTGGTTGCTTAGGTTTAGTTTGCAACGATCATCATATTTATAAGTTTACAATAATACCTGAAAAGCGTTTCGTATGACTCAACCTTCGAACTTCAATCTCGGTATTTCAGCAATAACACTACTTCCAAGCTGAATTCGCTTGTCTTTATTGTCAGAATTGACTATACTTAATTCCATCTATAATACTCATAATAAATTGAAAGGAATGTGATGTACGAAGTTGACAAAATAAAAATCAAAGACCTTCCAATAGATGAACGTCCCAGAGAACGTCTATATAAACACGGTCCTTCACATTTAAAAACCTCCGAACTAATTGCATTAATACTCAAAAGTGGCTTTAAAGGTACTACAGCAGTCCAACTCGGTGAACAAATCCTAACTACATACAATAACGACTTAAAACGGATGGCAGAAAACCGTCCAAAACAATTTGAATCTATCAAAGGTGTTGGTGCAGCCAAAGCTGCACAACTCGTAGCCGCCTTTGAATTAGGACGACGTTTAGCTCGCTCTCATGCAGATCGTGTTAAGATTTCATCTCCAAGTGATGTTGCGAGTCTATTGATGCCGCTCATGCGCGATCTCCGAAAGGAAGTTGTATGTGTGATGTGTTTGGACACCAAAGGAGGAATAACAACACAAGGCATTTCAGGTGATTCAGATAATGAGATTCAGTGGGGTAAAAAGTTGCTCTCTGAGGATACAGTATTTGAAGGCACTTTAAACGCCAGCGTATTTCACCCTCGAGAAATATTTCGATTCGCCATTGAGGAATCTGCTAACTCCATTGTCTTGGCACATAACCACCCTTCTGGTGATCCGAAGCCGAGTCAAGAAGACATTCGTGCTACTAAGCAGTTGATTGAAGCAGGAAACTATGTAGGGATCAAGGTATTAGACCACATTATTATCGGAGACGGTATCTTCTATAGTTTAAAAGAGGAAGGTGTTATTTAGCACTACGTTGTCGGAGTATTTCGTATAACAATACCCCTGCGGTGACAGATACGTTCAGCGAGCGTATCTGTCCTAACATCGGTAAGTGTACGAGATAATCACATTTTTGCTTAATAAGCCTGCGAATTCCATCTCCCTCATTCCCTAAAACGATGCATGTCGGCACTGTAAAGTCAGCAGAAGTATAATGCATTTCAGCATACTCAGCAGTACCTACAACCCACACCCCGACTGTTTTTAGTTTTTCAATTGTTTGTGCGAGGTTTGTCACCTTGGTAATCGGTGTATATTCAGTGCTCCCAGCTGCGGCTTTATTGACTGTTGTTGTAATGTCAACGGAATTGTTTTTCGGTATTAGCACCCCATCTGCATCCGTAGCGTTGGCAGTCCGTATTATCGCGCCCAAATTCCTTGGATCGTGTATCTGATCTAACATGACTAAGACTGCAGGAACATCAACTTTGTTCTGAATATTCTTAAGTAGCGTCGACAAATCTGTATATTGAAACTCACTGATAAATGCGATGACTCCTTGATGATTCGGATGCAATTTATCAAGTTGATGTCTTGGACAACGTTGACAAGTTATTTCCTCCCGTTTTGCTCTATTCATTATTTGACGTAGGCGTGTATGCTCATTATCTTGGACAATCAAGATTTTTTCTATTTGTCTTGTTCCGCTCTGGAGTGCTTCCATGACCGGATTTCTACCAACTACTTTTTCAGACATACGGATTTCTCAAAGTAGAGCATACAAAATTCTGGTTTTGAATAAGTTAACCTAATTTCCGCGTACAAATTTGACATCTGGTCCACGTGGTGTAATCTTGATATCAGGATCATTAACTTGACATTGGACACAGGTGATGTCACCTACATTTGCATTTTCCATGCGCGGTGCGAGTTTTCCTAATTTAAAGGCAAAATTCAACATCTCATCTGCGGGAATTGTCCCTTCACAGTTGTCACACGGAATTTCTTCACCTGCCTTAAGTTTAGTTAACAGTTCTGATGCTTTCATAACGTAAGATTCTCCTTCTTTAATATTCAATTATTATGATAGTAGGCGAATTGAATTGCACAACTACAAACGCTGCAAATACAAAGAAATAGATTTCATAAGGATACCTAACCGAGGAAATACCTTTCCTTTCGCTTTGCTTCTTCGTACGCTTGATATGCCTGTTTAGCAGTATCTACTTCTGATACCTCTGCTACAGGAACATCCCACCATGACTCATATTGTGGAACTCTTGTGTCAAAGTGAACATCAATTTTAACCACAGTTGTCATGTCAGCATCTCTTGCATCTTGCAATGCAGCCTTTAATGTTTGAGGTGTTGTTACTTCAATGACATTTGCACCGAGACTTTTTGCATTAGCTGCAAGGTCAACGGGTAAAATATCACCCTTCAGTTCTCCTGTGTTATCATCACGGTATCTGAATCGGGTTGCAAATCCTTGTGCACCCGTTGCATCCGACAGACCTCCGATGCTGCTATGTCCATCATTATTTATAAGCACAATTATCAATTTAAAGCCTTCCTGAATTGAGGTGATAATTTCCTGCGCTAACATCAGATATGAACCGTCTCCTACAAGGACATAGACATCGCGCCTTGGGTCAGCCATTTTGATGCCTAAACCGCCAGCGATTTCATATCCCATGCAGGAATATCCGTATTCCAGATGAAATTGTTTGGGATTACGCGTCCTCCACAGTTTATGTAGGTCACCCGGAAGGCTTCCAGCAGCACATACGACAACATCTTCAGGACGCGAAAATTCGTTAACAACCCCGATAACTTCACTCTGACTTGGTATTGGTTGGTGGTCGAGATGGAAAAGTCTTTCCACTTCTTCTTCCCAAGCATCTCTGTAATTTTCTATCTGTGTTGCATATTCGTTCTTGATTTGATATGTACCAATTGCATCTGATAACTCAGAAAGTGTGACACGAGCATCAGCAACTAACGGTAGTGCTGCATGTTTCGCAGCATCAAAGTCAGCAATATTAATATTGATAAACCGCACATTCGGATTTTGAAATGCGGTTTTAGATGCAGTCGTGAAATCGCTCAATCGTGTTCCGATGGCAATGACTAAATCGGCTTCACGTGCAACGATATTTGCGCCAGGGGTACCGGTTGCTCCAATAGCACCAAGGTTTTGTGGATGGTCATACCGTAACGAACCTTTACCAGCAAATGTCTCACCGACAGGAATCCCAGTTTGCTCAGCGAATTGTGCTAACTGTTCAGTCGCTTCACTGTAAATTACTCCACCACCTGCAATGATTAATGGACGTTCACTGGTTGAAATCCATTCTAATGCACGTTTTAAGAGATTTTCATCTGCACGTGGTCTCTGAATATTGTAAACCCGTTTTTCAAAAAGTTGTTCAGGATAAGGGTATGCTTCTGCTTGAACATCTTGAGGCAAAGCTAATGTAACTGTCCCAGTATCGGCTTGTGAAGTGAGTACCCGCATCGCTTCTGGCAATGCTGTGATGATCTGCTCTGGACGATTGATACGGTCCCAATAACGGGATACAGGTTTGAAGCAATCGTTGACCGAAAAATCTTGTGAATTTGGGGATTCTAACTGCTGCAATACAGGTGCGACTAAACGAGTTGAAAAAATATCACCTGGCAATAGAAGAACAGGTAATCGGTTAATCGTTGCACCTGCAGCACCTGTAAGCATATTTGTCGCGCCTGGACCGATGGAAGAGGTGCAGGCAAATGTGCTGAGTCGATTTAACATCTTGGCATAAGCGGTGGCAGTATGCACCATGGATTGTTCATTACGCGTCTGATAAAAACGGAATTCATCTGAGTATTGGTGTAATGCTTGACCTATACCTGCTACATTGCCATGTCCAAAGATTCCAAACATACCTGCAAAAAAGGCTTTTTCAATTCCATCACGTTCAACGTATTGATGTTTGAGAAATTGGACTATAGCTTGTCCCATTGTAAGATTTCGAGTTTTCATAATATTAATCCTCTATTTATATTCTCTAAGATTTATAGTCCACCTCTTTGTTCGATAAAAGTGTTGACTTCTGCTATCGTAGGCATAAAGTTCGCACATCCGTGTCGTGTAACGACAATTGCACCTGTTGCATTACCAAAACGAGCTGATTTAAGCCAATCCCATCGGTTTAAGATACCGTATATAAACCCACTTGCAAACGCATCTCCTGCACCGAGTGTATTATAAATATCAACCGGAAAAGGTGGGGCATGGATGATTTTTCCATCATTTAAGTATATATCTGCACCATCACTTCCCTTTTTAACTGCCAGTGCCTCAGGTCCAGCATTCAGAATTGTTGCGATGGCAGTGTCCATATCCCCTTCAATGGTGGGATTTGAGATTTGGGAATGTTCTATTGACATCTGTGAAACATCAGTGAGAGAAGCTGCCTTAATCTCCTCTTCTGTTCCTATTGCAATGTCAACATTACGTAGGAGAGATCGAATACAGACACCGAAAGCACGCGGGTCATGCCACTGATCTACCCGAAAATCCAAATCCAGAAATACCTGACGACCCATTGCATTTGCCTGTTCTGCGGCATACATCGTGGCACTACGACTAGGTTCTTTACTCAAACCTGTTCCAGATATTAACACGGCACGACTCTTGGCAATCGGTGAAGCGATCACATCGTCGATCGTGAGTTCAATATCGGCACAGTTATCACGATAATATATAAGTGGGAATCGATCAGGAGGTTCAATTCCAAGAACAACCGCACTTGTGCGGTGTCCGGGTTTATTGACTATGTATTGTGTTTCAACGTCTTCATCATTCAAAAATTTGAGTAGGAATTCCCCGACAGGATCATCACCAATAGCTGTAAGAAGAACTGAACGCAGTCCAAGACGGCGTGTCCCAACACTTATGTTTGTTGGACACCCTCCAACAAATGCACCAAAACTCTTTATTTCAGTAAACGGACTTCCAATATCATTTGAATATAGGTCTATTGAACTCCGACCGATCGCGAGAAAATCATAATTTTCTGCCATATAATGTCCTATAGAGAAACTTGTAACTATTCCGAGACCATAGACACTATTTTATTTTAGAATAGTAGATTTTAGAATTACTTGATATATTAATCGGTGCGGTTAGGAATCCGTACCTACCGAGTTGAGAGTTTGTTGAGTCTATCCGAAAGATATCGACGTAATATCATAATTCACTATATTAGAACTTGTCAAGAATTCCTGTTGTCTGATCCGTACATTATTTACTTTATATTGGGTGTAACCTGTAACACCTGCACCGGGTGTTATCACAAAAGTACTCATCCAGTATTTTCTTGCCAAATTTCGTCGACCAATTTTTTTGCCTCAATTACAGCTCTTGGTGGATTTTGAAATTTCTCACCGATTGATAAGATTCGCATATAAAAATTATACGCAGTTTGAAGGTCACCATTGAGATGTGCACTTTCGGCAGCATTAAAATAACACACAGTTGCGGAGGATTCGCACTTTTCAACATCCATACTAAGTTGTGCATAACGATAATTGTCTGCACCAAGTATATAAGATTTTCCTGCTTCAATCCAAGCGCGTTGCAATTCTAATTGTCGCGCCAAATGAACATAATAGACTGCACCGTTCCTTGCGTTTTTCCTCGCAACCCGTGGTTTTTTCCCTGCTGCATAGGCAAACCGTGCGCGTGTATAGCAATTCGCAACGAGTTCTACCTCATTCAATTTGACAAAACGTCTGGCGTGTCTGTAATAGAAGGCACCAAGTTTCTTATATTGGCTTAGACATTGACGCATGTTTTCTTGTTGTGTGAATATCTGTGCTTGTTGATAAATATAAGCTGCTTCTTCTTCATGCGGATATTGAATATCTTCATGAACTTTATCTAATAGAAACTCGGGAGATGCTTCTTCTATCAGGACTCGATAATCACCTCCAGGTTGTATTCGGTTATTGGACACAGGTGGTTTAGCAAAGTCTTCATGTTGAAAATCCTCGTCGTAATGTTCTTCAGGGATAAACTCAACATCTGGTTCAAGTTGCTCTTCGGTCTGGGTTAACTCCTCAAGTAGAAGCAATTTTTCTGATTCAGACAATTTGTGAATCAACTCAGCGATCCCATCTACTGTCAGCGCATTATTCACCAAAGGGGTAGAACTCAACACCTTAAATAGTGTGTCTGCTTGTGCAACAAGGTCGGCATCTTGAAAATAGAAGTTGTGAGCCTTATGAAGTTCTTGAAGAGTCCCATCTATATCTTTGTTGCGAGCGTATTCTATTGCATCAGTGTAATGTTGCTTGAGTCGTATCCGTAGTCTTTCTCTATTCTCTTTTTCAACTTTGCTCCGCATTTCAAAGAAAAGGTATTGGTTGATCCGTTCAGCAATATCAATTTGTAATCGGAATGTTTTTCGACAACGTTCAAGCGCACTTGCTAATTCGGTTGCAGGTGAATTAGCACTTTCTGCGATAAGAACAGAGGCTTGCTGTTCATATTGCCAGCGTCGTATTCTATCAAGCTCGTTGTACATTTCTTCAGCGGTTTGATAGCGTTTATCAACTTCTCTGTGGAGAGCTTTTTCGGAAAAGTTTCGAAACTCCTCTGGACATCTTTCAAGGTTTTCTATGTCTCCTGAGGCTTTTTTTCTATCTATTTCATCAGCCTCTCCAGAAAAAGGAAACTGTTTTGTAATTGCTTCATACAACACTAAGCCAGTGGCATATAGGTCTGCTCGGTAATCGTATGCCCCGTAATTCTGTTCTGGTGCCATATAGCGGCGTGTTCCAGTCATTGTGACTGCAAATTCAGTGGACTCTCCAAAAATACGTGCGATGCTAAAATCTGCTATTTTCGCCTCTTTCTTTGAAGTCAGTAATATATTCTGGGGTTTTATGTCCCGGTGCAAGATATTATGGGCATGTGCAGCTTTCAAACCATTGCAAATATCAATACCGATATTTAGGACATCCGTTAAGGTTAAGTCTCCCTGTTGAACGAGTTGATGTAGGTTAGTTCCTTCAATATATTCCATAACTATCCAAGCGAGATAATTATCTTTACCCGGTTCAACAGTATGTATGGAAACAATATTTGGATGACCCCAGATATTTGACATTGCTTGAAGTTCAGTTAATAGGTAGCGCATTCTGTCTGCTGGATAGGCATCTCTGGATAGCGCTTTGATTGCAACAATCCGATTCGTCATCTCTTCGCGTGCTCGAAAAACAGACGAAAAACTACCCGAACTGAGGTATTCAAGTAGCCTATATTTACCTAATATTAACTCATTAATTTTCATAGCAGTATTACGCTAAATAGAACCCTATATTTTGTAACTGTTGTTGTCTGATTGTGTTGAATATAATTAATGACATTAGCAAAAAATGCCTTAACTGTCAATACAAAAATGACTGTCAACACATTTAATGTTAAAGAAAAATGACCAAAAAATATTCAACCTACAATTGTGTGACGTTAATTCCACAATTTATGTTTATCTATCACTTGACAGAATTAACAGCAGCGACCAAATTTTCTGCTCTTTCAGTGAGTCCAGCAAAGTCACCAGATTCTATAATATCACTACTAACGAGTGCACTACCGACTCCGAGTGCAGCGGCACCGGACTGTATGAATTCAGCTGCATTTTTTACATTGATACCACCGGTTGGTATAAGTGGAATCTGGGGTAGAGGTGCTTTTATATCCTTTATATATGATGAACCAACACCACTTGAAGGAAAGACTTTTACATAATCCGCGCCTGTTTCCCATGCACTCAAAATCTCTGTTGGTGTAAACGCTCCCGGTATAACAACCTTACCATACCGATTGCAGATTTCAATCACCTCGGGTTTCGTAACGGGACTGACAACAAATTCCGCGCCGGCAAGTATAGCTGTACGTGCTGTTTCCGCATCCAAAACTGACCCGACACCGATTAAGACTGCATTTCCTAAACGTTCTGATACATCACCAATTACTTGCAACGCATTAGGTGTCGTCATCGTTATTTCAATAACATCAACACCTCCAGATTGGATGGCTACTGCTGCTTTAATCAGTTCATTTGAACTGTTTGCTCGGATGATAGCGACAATGCCGCATTCCTCAATTCGCTGCATCTGTTCTAACTTTGTCATAGGCTGCCTCATTTTTGTATGTTTATGTAATTTAAGTATCTTCTTTTGGCAAATAAATTGCAACTACAAATTTCGTTGTAGTCTTCTGGGATGATATTATTTGTTGCGTTTAAGTATGTTAACATGTTATGATTAACACAGAGACGTTCATAATGTCTTTGAACGTTCATATCTTTAATCCCAGAAACTGAGGTTTAGCACACCCGGACGAACATTTCATTTATCATCGTCCCATTAATTAAACGAATGGAAGTTCCACTACTATATTATCTGATTGGATTGGTAGGTTTGCTCATCCTCTCCGGTTTTTTCTCCGGTTCTGAGACAGCATTGTGTGCTCTATCGCGGGTACAGATAGAAAAGATACGTCTCAAACGGGGAGGCACATCGGCAATTGTCAATTTCGTTGACAACCCTCGCCGGTTGTTCATTACCGTCCTACTCGGTAACAATCTGGTTAATGTCACGTTTGCAATACTTGTGGTACGGATTGTGACGCGAGAGTTTCCTCAATTATCAGATTTTATCCATTTTGTCGTTGCTACTACCCTTAGTGTAATCCTGATGCTTATCTTCGGTGAGATGACACCGAAAACTTGTGCCATTAAGCATGCTGAGACGTTTGCTAAAATAACAGCACCCCCTTTGTGGATATTTTCGATTCTTATTTCTCCAATCCGTGCCCTTCTACGAAAAATAATTGACTTCCTTGTCCCAATATTTGGTGGACAGTCACCCCCTCCTGAAAAACTCACGACAACAGATTTACAAGAATTTTTCAAGACCTTCCACGAAGAAACACTTCCTGCTGATGAAAGGGTAATAGTAAACAACATTCTTGAATTGCGAGAAATTGAAGCAAAAGAAATAATGGTACCCAGAACTGAAGTTGTTGCTGTACCCGCCTCAAACACAATCCAAGAGACCTTAACAAAAGCAAAAGAACACGGGTTTTCACGGATACCGGTTTACCGTGAACAGATTGATAATATCTGTGGTATCTTCTATGTCAAAGATTATATCCAGTGGCGGCATACAGAAGTCAATTCGCTCACGATTGATGAATTTATTAAACAGAGAAACGAATTCATAGAAATTGCAGAGAGTTCACCACTTATTCGAGAACCTATTTTAGTACTTGAAACACGTAAAATCGGTGTATTGTTGCTCCAACTACAACACGAAAAAACCAAAATAGCAATCCTCCTTGATGAATACGGCGGCACTTCAGGGATTGTTACCACTGAAGACATAATTGAACAGGTCGTCGGTGACATCACAGATGAACATGATAAGGACGATTCTCCACCTGAATATATAAAACACTCAGAAGACCCATTAGTGATTGAAACTACCGGTCGCATGAGTATACGTGAACTCAACCAGCAATTTGAACTAAAAATTGCTGAAGATGATGTAGATACTATCGGCGGTTATGCAATTGGACTATTTGGTCACATTCCTTCTGTCGGAGAATCTCACGTTGACGATAACGGTATAGAATTTGAAATTACATCCACTCAAGGCAATCAAATCACCGGTCTGTTAATCAGAGTTCTTTCAACTGAAACACCTGAAATGCAAGTATAGTTGGGACAGTTCAATTGAAACCATTTCTATTATCCCTCATTATAATTGGTGCTGGTAGTTCAACGCATATTGCAATACTCATCAGTATGTTGGTATTAGCTGTACTTGTCTGTCTTATTCTGTCCGCCTTTTACTCCGGTTCGGAAACTGCACTCGTCTCAGTGAATAAGGCACGTATTAATCAGCTTGTTGAAACAGAGGATTCGAAGGCAAAAATAATTCATCGTATAGTTGAATCCCCGGATAGGATGCTTGCACTCACCTTGGTCGGAACGAATCTCGCAAATGTCTTGATTTCACTATTTGGAGATCGTTTGACTGTAAATGTACTACAAGATCTTCCCGAAAAGTTCCAAAGTTCAATCTCAATTATATATATAACCGTTCTACTACTAATCTTTGGTGAAATTCTGCCAAAAACTATATTCCGTGTCAAGGCAGACAGTCTTTCGCTCCGTTTCGCTTATGTATTACGGCTATCTGAATATGTTTTAGCTCCCCTTATTTCCCTTGTGCAGACTGTGACAAAACTCCTTGTCAGCATCATAGATAGAGGTGCGAGTACACCTAACCCTGATGCACAACGTGAGGAATTGCGGTTACTGGCAACTATGGGTGAAATATCGGGAAACCTTCTGACAGAACAACGGCGTATGATTCATAGTCTCCTCAACTTCCAAAACAGAACTGTTGCACAGGTTATGGTCCCCCTTGTTGATATTATTGCTATTGAAAAAACAACGAAATGTGAAGAGTTATTACAAATTGCAGCTGAATCTGGTTATTCCCGGATTCCCGTTTACGATGGACGTGTTTACGATATTATAGGAATTGTCAATCTATTAGATGTTATCTATGCAGAAAGCCTACCTGAAACGGTTGAACCGTTTATTCGAACAGACCTGCACGTTGTTCCTGAATCAAAAAATATCAATGCTCTCCTTAAAGAAATACAGACTACTCAGCATACGATGGTATTTGCTGTTGATGAATATGGTGGCACCGTCGGACTTTTGACAGTTGAGGACCTTGTTGAAGAAATCGTTGGAGAATTTGCGGATGAACGTGATGATCCGGATATGATCCGTATTGTAGCACCAGATATTCTTGAGTGCGATGGTAGGACAGAAGTTGATACTTTGCAAGAACATTACGGACTTTCTATTCCACAAGGGGATTATGAAACGATTGCTGGCTATATCCTTGAACGGACTGGTACAATCCCAGAAACAGGAACTGAACTTGACCTCGGCGATTCGGTTATCACTATTTTAGATGCTGATACACGCGCTATACGCAAACTTCGGATTCGTCGACGGTTAGGTCGCTTTAATCCTTAACCGTGGATAACACAAGTAAAACAAAATAGTTATCGGTCATCAGAAGACTGTTTTCTTCTGACCGATAACTGTTTATTGATTGCACCTATAAAATTCCAAGCGGTGGCATTACAACAATCTCTTCGGTGACCATGCCAATTGGCTGTTGGCATACAGACAGCACGGCGTTTGCAACATGTTCCGGTTTGAGCATCTGTTCAAAATCAGGATGTTCTGGAATTTCATCCCAAAACGGGGTTTCAACGGAACCGGGTAGGACTGCGGTCACCCTGACGTTCTGGTGTCGTACTTCAGCAGCCAATACCTTCGTTAATGCAAGTGCCCCAGCTTTTGCAGCGCAATATGCACTTGACGCGGGAAAAGCGACCTTCGCAGCAACAGAAAGCACGTTTATAATTTGCCCTCCACCGTGTGCTAACAGATGTGGCAGTGCATATTTTGCACAGAGGAAAACACCCTTCAAATTGGAATTGATGACACTATCCCAATCTGCCGGATCAAAATCGTCTACGGTTCCAAATATACCGTTCCCTGCATTATTGACCAAAATATCCAGTTTTTCATAGGTGTCAATTGTGCTTTGAATGAGATTGCTCACTGCGTCAACATCTGTAACATCCGTGGGTACAGCGATTGCGTCCGTGCCTTTTTCTCTGAGGTCGGCTGCTGCTTTTTCCACGACATCGTGTGTACGCGCTGCAAGGACAACCTTTGCACCTGCATTTGCAAATGCAACCGCAATTGCTTTACCAATACCTTTAGATGCACCGGTGACAACGGCAACTTGATCTTTGAGATTGTTTGTTTGCAGCACGTTTATACCATCCGTTGGAAAGAAGTATTAAAATGAAAAAGTGTACGTAACACGTTGTGTGTCTACTACCTTTACGAGACTTGAATACACCTCAGAAATTCAGAACGTGTTGAACTGTCTTCACGAAAAGTTCCACGCATAGCATTTGTAGTCATCTTTGAGGCTTGCTTTTCAACACCGCGCGCCATCATGCACATATGTTGTGCCTCCATAACAACCCCAACTCCTGTTGGATTCAAAGCCGTCTGCAATGCTTCAGCAATTTGGCGTGTTAAGCGTTCTTGAACCTGCAAACGACGTGAGAACATGTCTATAATTCTTGGGATCTTACTAAGACCAATAATCCGTTTTTGTGGTAGATAACCGACATGACATTTACCCCAAAACGGTAGAATGTGATGTTCACAAAGACTATAAAACTCAATATCCTTGACGATGACCATTTCATCAAAATCTTCGTCAAAGATTGCCTTATTTAAAATCTGATCAATATCTTGATGGTAACCACTTGTTAGGAACTCTAATGCTTTTGCTGCGCGGAGTGGTGTTTTCATCAAACCTTGACGGTTAGGATCTTCATCCAGATTCTCAAGAATCTGTGTGTAGAGAGATTCTAAATTCGCTGACCTATCATGTTCATGTTTATGATCAGCTTCACTATCTTGTTCAGTATTCATAGATTAAGAAGATTCTCCATAGTAATCAAAATGATTTTTGGGAGTTTCTCGCAAGCGGAGACGGTGCAAAACCACAGGTCTTAAATTAGGTTCTAACAAATCCCAAAGTACTTTCACGAAGTTTTCAGAAGTCGGATTGAGGGTTTCGAATTCTGGTGTATCAAGATTTAGGTGTTTGTAATCAAAACGGGAATAAACCTGTTTTTCAACCACCGTGTCAAGTAGATTCAGACCTGCAACCAGACCTGTTTTCACATCTACACCCCCCTTTATAGTGACTTCAAGTATATAGTTATGTCCATGTCCAGCAGGATTATTGCACTTCCCGAATATGTCTCGGTTCTCTTCATCAGTGAGAACTTTGCTATGTAAGCGATGTGCGGCACTGAATTCGTAGACCTTAGTGTGATATACCATTTGTTCTTCCCCATAATAGTCGGCAAATGATGTTGAACACTCATAAAGCCGCACACGGTGCAATAGTCCATCTGGCAAAGTTGGTTCAAGTCGTTGCCATATATCAATAGTGATGTTTTCACATGTCGGTTGTAAATGGGGGTTCTTAGAAAAAACCGGATGTTGACTGTTCAGGTGCTTGTGGTCGTAATTGGCTTGCACCTCCGACTTCAACAACGCATCTAAAGTTGTTAAGTTAATGACCATCCCGTCATCTACATCCACATCCCCTTTCACCATTACCTCAAGCACATAGTTATGACCATGACTATTTGGATTCGCTGCGGCACCGAACAGTTTAATGTTCTCGGCTTCACTTAGTTCGGGAATCCGATTGTAATGTGATGCCTCAAAGGCGGTCTGCCGGGTTAGATAATACATCAGAGAATAAATAATAGGTGTATAATAAAGACACCTATTGCGTTTGTGTTGGTACTTTGAGTTCATCCCCAACTGATTCGTATTGAACCGTCATGACCCACTCACCTGTACCTCGCAATTGTACGTTGCACTTTTTCAACCACTCAATGAGCGTTAGTTTGTCTCGTGCCTCCCATTCGCAGACCAGTCTTCCTGATAATGTATCACACAGCAGGCGAATATTGCTGACATCATCGTTAGATTCCTCTTTGAATCGTTTCAGCAGTCGTGCAACATCTTGCCGTGTCATACATGCGATTGCATGGGTAGAAACAAATCTCATAATTGGATCTTTCTCATTTGCAATGAATTTGGGGTGATACCATGACCACCCCAATTACAGGTTTAATCACGCGCAATAGGTGCACCGACCAGATTACCCCATTCTGTCCAACTTCCATCATAGTTTCGCACCTTCTCATAACCGAGTAGGTATTTCAACGCAAACCATGTATGAGATGAACGTTCACCGATCCGGCAGTAAGCGATTGTCTCTTTGCTGGAGTCAACACCTTCACCACCGTAGATAGATTGTAGTTCGTCGTAGGACTTGAATGTGCCATCTTCTGCAACAGCAGTTGCCCATGGGATATTCGCTGCTCCTGGAATATGTCCACCGCGTTGTGCAGTTTCACTCATACCCGGAGGTGCTATGACTTCACCTGTAAATTCTGCGGGTGAACGCACGTCAACGAGATTTATGACACCTTGCTCAAGTGTGGGTAGAATGTTGTCCTTAGTTGCGCGGACATTGTCATCGGGAAATTTCGCCTGATACCCGGTGCTCGGATAGGAAGGAACGTCTTTTACGAGGTCTCTGCCTTCATCAATCCATTTCTGACGACCACCGTTCATCACCTTCAACAAATTTTCATCATGTCCATAGTATCGGAATTGCCACAATGCATAAGTAGCGAACCAATTGTTATTATCACCATAGAAAATAACGGTTGTATCATTAGCAATACCACAGTCGTTGCAAAGTGCCTCAAACTGATCTTTTGTAAGAATATCGCGTCGAACTTGGTCGCATAGCTGCGTCTGCCAATTCAATCCAACTGCTCCAGCTATATGTCCTTCTCCATAAGCATCGGTATCAACATCAACTTCAAGCAGGCGTATACCTGCATCGTTGCCATGATTAGCAACCCACTCCGTACTTACCAAAATATCAGGATATGCATAATCAGCCATATCTGTCTTGCCTCCTATTACCGGTCCCTATCCGGAAATGTTTTCTCAAATAAACACTTATATAGAATAATTCGTGATTTTGTTTTCATGCTCATTAATATTTATATTATACGTTTTTGAGTCTACTTTGTCAAATATAGATGCTTATCTACCAGAGCCAATATATTCTCAAGTTGTTGCTACTTTCTGGTAACAGCCATTCCACTGTAGGATCGATCTCAAAATCGTGACTGAACAATTAAACTATCGAAAGAATCAAGAATATTGAATGGTTATTATTGTAAAACTTTTGAGTTTTTTGAGTCAATTACAATTATGCAAATTTATGCATAATGCTATAAACTTTTGTCAGATATGGATTTACGGCTTATTTATGATAAATTTAGTCGGGATTGACTCAAAAGTATGACAGTTTTGTTATAGGTGGGATAGTCCTGGTTGAAAAATCTAAAAAATACAATAATTGTGTGTAAATTGAGATTGGAAATCGCACCAATAATTGCGATTCGCGACAATTGAATGGGAGGATTGTCTGAACCAGTATTTTCAGGATTGTTGGTTTTAACTGACAATGTGCATTTCCAAAGATATAGGTTTGGGTTGGATAGGGTGATGTGTACGCAAACTAAAGTTTATCCTACAAAATATTAGTTATATTGAACTCACGTTAATATTAGTCAAGTTCAGTGCCACACCGTGGACAATTATCGGTCCACGTTGAACGTTTGCCTTCACCACACCCGTGGCATTCACCGAAAGGATGTTCATCCGGTTTAGCACGTGCACCACCTTTCTTATAGGTGATAATACGCCATACAGTTTCGCCATCCTCTTCCCAACAGTGCCAGACACCTTCTTTCCTACCATCGGAAGAGGTGCCATCATGTACTTTGTAAGGACCACCCCATTTACGATTTCCATTTTCATGATAGCATATATAATCGCCTTCGTACTTATTATCACGGAAGTACGCTACGCTGGATATATTTCCATTCTTGTGATATAGAATCCATTTACCGTCTTTTTTGCCTTGAACGAAGTTGCCTTCGCTACGTTTTAGACCGTTGGCGTAATAGGTAATCCAATATCCATGCTTTTTTCCATTGACCATTTCACCTGTATCTCGTGAACTTGCCATTTTTCACCTCTTTGTTGGAGCAACCATGCTTAACCGGTACTAAATAATCTCTACAAATTTTCATTAAGGTATTCTTCATAGTTCTCTATCGTCTTCTTACCGATGCCTTTGACTCCTGTTAACCTTCCCTCATCAATTGCTGTTCGGAGTGATTGAAGACTGTCAATGCCTACCTCCTGATACAGAAGTTTTATTGTTTTGGGACCGAGTCCTGGGATAGGAATGAGTTCCGTAATTGTCTCTGGTATTTCACCTGCATATTCCTGTAATTTTGAGCATGTTCCAGTTTCAACATATTCGGTAATGATAGTAGAAACAATATCTCCGACACCCGGAATCTCTTCTTGCAATCGTCCTTGTGAAACCAAATCCGAAACAGATTCCTCCATACGAGAGATTGTATATGCAAGGCGAGGGTAACGCGTCGCGTGGTCTTCTGGATAGTCGGCTACAATCAGTATTGTATGGAGTTCCATTAGTTTTTGTGCAATTTGATCGTTTGTCATGAGTAGATGTGTTCTCCGTCGTAGAATTTTATACTAATCAATCGCTGCCTCACACCGTGGGCATTTATCAGTCCAACTTAGACGTTTTACCTCACCGCAAACGTCGCATGTTCCGAGCGGATATTCATCAGGTTTTGCGCGGGATCCACCCTTTTTGTATGTTATAATTAGCCATACCGTCTCGCCATCTTCTTCGTAATTGTAAAACGCACCTTCCTTTTTGCCATCATAAGATTTACCGACATGTTCAGGATATGCACCTTTGGATCTAAGATTCCCGTTTTCATGATACGTTATACACGCACCCTCATATTTCCCATCTCGGAAGGAGGCTTCACCTGAAATATTACCATTTTTGTAGTAATGAATCCAAAGACCGTCCTTTTTGCCATGAATATAGTTGCCTTCACTGCGTTTTCCACCATCCGCATAATAAGTAATCCAATAGCCATGCTTTTTACCGTCAACCATTTCACCGGTTGTTTTTGAATTTGCCATAATTTATACCCGCTTTGTAGAAGACATATTATAAGTTTGCATCAAGGTATTCCTCAATTTTCTCCATGGTTTTCTTACCTATACCCTTGAAACCTTTCAGTCTACGTTCATCAATTGCAGTACGTAGAGAAGCAAGACTATCAATCTCAACATCCTCATATAGACGCTTAATCGTCTTTGCCCCCAAACCAGGTATAGGAACCAACTCCACAATAGTATCGGGAATGTCTCCAGCGTACTCTTTTATTTTCGAGCAGGTTCCAGTCTGTAGGTATTCCGTTATGATAGTCTCAACTATTTCACCAACCCCACCGATTTCCTCAATTAATCGGTCTTGTTCAACAAGGTCTGCAACTGATTCTGGAAAACGTGAGATGGAATGCGCTAAACGCGGATATCGTGAAGCATGGTCTTCTGGATAATCTGCCATAATCAGGAAGGTATGAAGTTCCATTAATCTTAACGCGATTTCATCATTAACATGCCAACGGGTACGTCCTTTTTCGTCTGTATAAGATCCTTTATTGTCCATTGATTTTCCACCTTAAAATCTGAATTGTTGTATCCCACAGTGCGACTGCCAAATACTGTCCGTTTGGTGAGAAGGCAATTGCTTGAATACCAGTTGGATAGGTTACCCGTATAGTTGATTCTCCTCCGGGTATTTTCCAAAATTTTAGATTGCCTTCCTCATCCCCCGAAGCAAGATATTCTGCTGAATTTGGGTTTCCTTTGGGTGCAAAAGCAAGAGCTCGTGTCCAGTATGCTTCAAAACCGGATTTATTGAGGAGTTGTGCACCTGTCTTTATATCCCATACGCGAATTCCGGATTTAGCGTTGAGTTGTGTGTCAACAGCAAGCATCGTACCGTTATGTGAAAATATCAGGTTCCACATCCCGAATATTTCACCTGTATTGATAACCCGTATAGGTTGCTTTTCATCCTTTGCATCCCAAATCTCGATAATTGTGCGATGTCCTTCACCGTCTCGATATGTGCCTTCCGCTGCTGCAATATACCTACCATCATTTGATAGTGTGAGTCCATTCCTAATCGGTAGAGTTGCCTGAAATGTCTTAACAGATTGATATGTTTTATTAACAAGTTGCCAAAGACCAAATTCCTTGTCACCATTTGACAATACTATGAAAGTTCCATCAGACGAGAGACTTCCACTTTCATATTGCCCTTTTGTTACGGGTGTTTCATTTCCATCAATAAGATTGAGAATAGTAACAGCATCTTCTTGCTGAATTAAGAGTTGATCGGTTTCTGCAGCATATACAAACATCCGCTTTGCTTGAATGTTTCCTATTTCCCGTTTGTTGCCTGTTTGTATCTCCCATTCAACCAAATTACCATCCATATTTTTTGCAATCAACTTTGTGCTGTCCTTATTAAAAGCGATATATCGTGCTACATCGGGGAGTAATCTGTCAAGTCGTGGGTTCTGTTTTTCACCAAGCTGAAAAGCAGACTCTAACGATATACCGTGAACTGACAGACAGAATAGACTAAAAAGAAGGGATAGGAGTAATTTTTTCATCTGTATGCAAGAAGTAGGGCAAAGGCACAAACACCTCGCCCTACAAAATGAGTTAATTATGCTACTCGTATAGTTCCGTAGCGGTTTCACCTTTGGCAAAACGGTGTGCAGTTTGCACAGCAGAATCGTTGCCTGCATTTCTGCGGACATCCGTTGCCCATCGTGCTAACCCAACAATCAGTTGATTCCTTGCCGGATGATTCTTACAGTAATGCCATTCTCTATCTACAATGTGAATGGTGCTGAGAAGGCTTTCACCGTTATCATCCTTGAGGATACATTGTCCCATTTCCTGCATCAGCCGTTCCGCGGAACAGCCTGAGTTGAGATATTCACGGGTACGTCGTCCGATTTCCTGTATGCGGACAGATTCAATCCCATCAATAATTGCATCAATTGCAATTTTTTCATCAAGTACTTTAGTTGATGAAGGCGTTCTCGCTTCTGAAATCGGTTGATGCCGTATGTTTAGCCATCGGTTAGCGAAAAATCTCCATCCACAATGGAAGAGTGCCTTCGCGGCAATTTTAGTGCCACCAAAACGTAGTACCTTTCTGATGTTGGCAGCCATTTCCATCTCTTCTTGTAAATCCCACCAACCGGGACTCATATTTACTGGTGTTCTTGCCATCCTATCAGCAGATGTCATGACCATAGTAGTAGCAATCGTATTGATTGGAACACCATCGGTAATAACTTTCGCTATAGCATCAAAAATTGTGTCTATATCTCCACTGACCAGATCGGCAGATAATTGATCTTCGTCAAAGTCAACATCTGCATTAGGCGATTCTTCCTGCGGTAGATCATCAAAGATATGCTCAATTTCCTTGAGTTTTTGAAGTGCTTCACGGAGGCGTTCACCGGGTCTGCCACGACCTTGTCCAAGAATTTTTGCACCGAGGTTACACACTAACTCGCCGGTCATGTCCCAACCCCATTTTTCAAGCAATTCCGCCAGATGGCAAAGATCGATAAGGTTCCTGGAACTGCTAAGAAAGAACCATTCTGACGCACAATCTAAGAAAAGCGGTATGAATTTGTCTTCATGTCCACCTAACTCTCTCGCAGTGATAAGACATTTCTCAATACCTTCCCACTCCTTATCGGCAGTGAAAACTCTAATCCAATTTTCAAGTTTTTCCCAGTCCACTGGGGGAGGAAGCGGTACTCGGTCAGGACGATCATTGTGTCCGCCAGCTGCATGGGTTGCCGCCATCATCAACGGAATAAGACGGTCATCGGATTCATACATGTGTGCGACCTTAATGCCATGCATCAGCGTAGCAACACGTCCACCGCCACTACGAAATCCTTCAGCAGTCGTAATATGTCGCACCATGTGCTTCACCATAATCTCCAACGTCTCTTCTTCTGAAACGCCTTTCGCTAACATAATGGCAATAGCTTTGGAAAGTGTCCAACTGTCATGGGAAAATAGACCCTCTTTCAACAAGAGAAAATGTGCGTCATCCCGTTTTTTTCCACCTTTACCGATATCCACATAGATATCACCGTTCCGCACATCAACAGGAAATGTAGCAAGGTCATCACAACCACCGGTGAAACACCCACCACCTTCCATGTCATAACTCCAGCCGTGCCAATCACACGACAAAACACCTCTTTTGACATGTCCTCTTATCAGCGGATATCCCATGTGCGGACATTGATTATCCGTTGCGTAAACATTACCTTCGTGCTCAAAGAGGGCAATGCTATGTCCTTCAACTCTGATTGCCCTCGGTTTTCCTTCCGCTATATCACCGCGTGCGGCGACCTTAACGAAATTTCCATTTTCTGATAACACTGTATTCTTCTCCTATGATATGATGGTAAGATACATCTGTTCTTACCGGAAATTAGATTAAATATTGTGCTTTTGAGCCAATTCTTTTAGATACGTTGCAACCGTTTGACGTTTGGCTTTTTTTGCATAATCAAGTGGTGTCTGTCCTGAATCATCACGAGCATTTGGATCAGCACCATGCTCAATCAACAACTGGACTTGGTTTTTACCAACACCCTTTTGCGCAATAAAGTGTAACGGTGTTTGTCCTTTATCGTCGGTAGCATTCGGGTTAGCACCGCTCTCCAATAAACAGGCGACCCCATTAGTTAATCCGCGTTGTGCAACCCAATGTAACGGTGTCCACATACCACGTCTATGCTTTTGAAGCGCGTTGATATCCCGACCTTTGGCAATGAAACTTTTTAATAGTTCATCAAACCGATTAGGTCCCTGTCCAACCAGCATATACCAATCTCGCAAGTTGATCTCATAACCTGAGTCGATGAGTAGATCAATTATTTCAGGCTGCTTAGACATAAGTGCAATTTCAAGCAGCGGCATGGTAGGTCCTACCTGATATACATAAACATGTCCACCGGGAACACCTTTTATTTGCTCACTGTTTGACTTGGATGGCTTCAACGGAGGTATGATATAACCTTCAGGGGCATGCATATTAATCCGAAGTCTGAGGAGTTCAGGATTTTTTTGAATTTCCACCTTTGCCTGTTCCACGTCACCCATTGCACAATAGAGGACAATATCTCCTTCAGCACCGTGTTCAAGTAGGTATTGACACACTTCAGGTCGTCTCCGCATTGTCCATTGCGCTGCAGTTCCCCAGTGGTCACGGTCGCGCAGATTTATATCTGCACCGTGCTTGAGTAACAAATCGGCTATCCGAGGTGTCCCCGCAAAATGTAGTGGAGACATACTATCGGATCCCAATGCGTTGACTACATCTGGATCTTCACGAATCAAATCCTCAAGCGTTTCTAACATATCCAAACCCGCTGCAGCATGAGCGTCTATTGTTGCTCCACGTTCAATCAGATGTTCAGCTAATTCTCTGTTGTAACTAAGCATTGAACCCGTTACGTGTTGCAGTGCTGAAGTGCCACCTGCCCACCAAGAACTTTTGACATCAATGTCTGCCCCTATGTCAAGTAACACATCCACAAGAGGATGATCACCTTTTCCAGCAGCATATACAATTGCTGGTGCATCAAAAGAAAACCAAGGTGCATCAATGAACTCAAGTAGTTCATCGTTATTGGCAAAAAGGGATTTGACTCGGTCTGCGTCCCCTTTATTCACAGCCTCTATATAATCTGTTCGTGGTAACTGCCAAGGGTTTTGGCTCATCAGGGATTACTCCTCAAAAACTTCAATCGTTGTTCTACCTTCAGCAAAACGCATAGCGGTTGTAGCAGCGGATTTGTTGTCCGTGTTTGAGCGGATATCTGTGACGTATCGTGCTAATCCGACCAACAACTGAGCCTGTGCAGGATGTCCTTCAGCGTGTTGCCATTCTTCAAACATAGTTCGCAAAGTCGGTAAAACTTCACTACCTGTATCATCCCATAGCACAGAATGACCAATCTCTTCAAGCAATCGTTGTGGACAATATCCAGAATTTAGATAGCCGAGTACCTGTGTTGCCACGTTCTGGACATCAAGCGTCTCAACTGTATCAATAATGTGCTTAACTCCATCCCTTTGATTTGCGACATCAAGTTTTTCTTGACTGAGCGGTTCACGAATAGGACGTGTGGGAATGTTGATCCAACGGTCTGCGAATATCTGCCATGCTACATGGAAAATACCTTTCGCGGCAACAAGGTTGCCACCAACCGCTTTCGCACTACGTAAAGACGATGCCAGGTTGAGTTCCATTGTCAAGTTCCACCAACCAGCATCTACATTCACTGGCGTACTTGCCATCCTATCTGCTGCAAGCAGCACTAAGGTTGTAATAATTTTGTCTAAACTAACACCACTTACCAAAGCGGATTGTACTGCTTCAAAGGAACGTTGGAGATTGACGCTTGTGAGTTCTGCGACAAAGGCATCTTCGTCAAATTCAGCGTCTTGGTCTAAGTTTGCTCCTTCAACATTCGGCAGCATTTCTCGCATCAAGTTAATTGCGTCTCTACGATACCGTTCGGGATCAGACGGGTGATGTCCGACAAGGTCTGCACCTAAATAGAAGAACAGATCCGCAGTTCGGTCCCAACCGAATTCATCAACTACTTCAGAGAGGTAACTGACATAAAGAGGGATTTGAGGGTTGTCAATAAAATTAGGTTCGACAGCACATTCAAACAGCAATGGACGTAATTTATCCGCATCCCCTTTATGATATGCAGTGTATAAGCATCGCTCAATTCGTCCAGCTTGCCCTTCATAAGAGAATATACGTACCCATCTACTTATCTTTTCCCATGTGACTGGCTCAGGCAGTGGTACAACTTCAAGACGTTGTGAAGCGGGTCCCGCAGCGGAGCAAGCTGCTGTCGTAACAGCAATGAGTCTGTCTGGACCTTCGTATCTCTTCCCCACTTTCAGTCCATTGATGAGTTTTGAGACATCACCACCACCTTCAGACCCGTGTTCAGTGGCAATGTGTCGACCAACGTGTTCCAAGATTGTCCCCATCACCTCTTCTTCTGGCACACCACCTTTTAATAACAAAGCAATTGCTTTGGACATTGTCCATCGGTCTTCACTTAAGAGACCTTCTCTGAGCAACTTCTTGTGTTCTTCGGCGCGGCGGTAGGTCATATCACCGGGTTCAATCCATATTTCTTCCCCACGGACATCGACGGGAAATGTGCGCAGGTCATCACATTCGACGTGGAAACATCCACCACCCTCTAAATCGAAGCTGCGACGGTGCCAATCACATGTCAGGATACCATTACGGACTGTACCACGTGTCAACGGGTAACCCATATGCGGACACTGATTATCGGTCGCATATATCTTCCCATCTACGTTAAAGATAGCAATGCTACGACCTCTTCCCATCTTAATTGCCTTCGGTTGTCCTTCAGGCACTTCGCTTAACTCGGCAACTTTCACCCAACCGAGTACTTTATTTTCCATAGTTTTGTTCCTTTTTTGTTATACCATACTTTAAATTACATTAACTTTATTTTGAATGTTAATAACAATTCAAAAAATTATACATATTGTGACTAAATTACATCACAAAAACCAAAAACACATCGTAAATCATTTATCATATTGAAATCGAGTAGCAATTAATAGAGAGATTGATATTAATCAATTTTCTGAATTTTTAAATATTGTCATTCTCAATCGTAAACTGGATAGTATTAAATCGTTTTGCTAACTTTGCCACGTTAGACTTGACCTTTTCAGGATCTTTACCAGAGAGTGCATCAACGATACAGGTTGCAATTTCTGGAGCATCTTCTGGAGTCATACCCAATCGTGTGACCTCTTGCACACCAAGACGGATACCAAAATTTCCAACTTCAGGTGATAACCTTGCAGCTCCCGCAATAATATGACACGCTTCTAATTTATCAGCAAGTTCACTGCCTTCCCCATAATCATCCACCATTGCTATTAATGTATGCGAATCCGTGAACCCGAGATCTGCACCGAGCAACGGCAAATCACGATCTACTAATGCTTGTCCCAATGCTTTTGCGTTTGCGATTATTGCATCTGCATAAGCTGCGCCACAAGTCATCCACTCCACAAACGCCCCTGCTAATGCTGGCAACCGATTTAAATGATGATTACTCATCAACAATGGGTATAGTGTATCCCCAATTCGTTCAGCGACTGATTTATCATTTGTTAGAATCATACCACCTTGTGGACCTGCCAGGGTTTTGTGTGTACTGGAAATGATGACATCCGCACCCTCAGCAAGTGGTGACTGAAACCGTCCGCCAGCAATGAGCCCAATGACATGTGCTGCGTCGTAGATAAGGTATGACTCAGGATTTGCTTTACGCATCGCATTTTTCAGTTCTGACACAGGTTGTGGAAAGAGAAAAACGGCAGAACCGATGTTGACGATTTTCGGTTTGTATTCCTTAATCAGTTTCAGCGTTTCAGAAAGGTCTATATTTGAACGGTGACCATCCCACGGAATCGGAATTGACTGCAGTTCTATCTTGAGTGGTGAAGTCGCGAGTTTTTGTGCGTAACTATGACCGTCATGCACCTCTAAAACTGTATCTCCCTTTTCTGCCAGTGCGAATGTCGCGCCAATTCCAGCTATGTTCCCAGAAAGCGGACGAAAATCAACGTATTTTGCATTGAACAGTTCTTTTGCTAACTCCTGCGTATACGCTTCTATTTCTGCGATATAACGATTGCCTTTATAACTCCGTTTATGTAAGTCAATGCCCTGATAATTCCCGTATCGACGAGCCAACCTCTCGTCAAAAAGTTCCTCAACTAACGGAGAAGGTGTATTTTCTGATGCTATTAAGTTCAGACAGGTTTCGCGATATTGATGGTGTTTATTGAGAAGCGAGGTCAGTTTTTCTATTTTCTGATTCGGGTTCATTCAGAAGCATCTCCGGTAAAGAACGTGGCAAGGTTTTAGATAGATGTTGTATTATTTTGTATTTGGAAAAGGATTGAAATTTGTTAAAAAATGCTTCATAAAACTTGCGTCCTATACAAAAAAATTAACGCTTGCAATAGATTAAAGTTTCTTAATTTCTGCAGTTTGGATTGAGGAAAGTAGTCAAAAAAAGTAAGAATACTTCTAACCCTTTTGGGAGACAAAACTTAAGAGGAGTTCATTATACAGATTTCGAATTCACACCAATTTATCTGGAGTTAGAGCCAGTATGTTCTCGGAAGATATGTATGTAAAATAGAATACCAAGTAGATAAAAATAAGGTAAAGTCGCATTTTGGAGGAATGACATAATCCTAATAATTGTCTACCTAAATCTGCATAATCTATGTTATCCACAGCACAGATTGTAGTTCACACTATACCCTCATTTACCCAATTTAAATATATTATACCATTTCTAATTGATCGCCTGTCATTGACAAAAACAGCGTTTGTAGTCGCGTAATTCATTCCGCCTACTACATACTTCAGCTCTGCTTGAACTGATAATTTCACAATGAAGTTTCATTTTTTAGAAATGTTATTATTAGGATTACAGGATATCTGAATAGCAAATTATAAATAGGGCAATTTACAAGCGAAAGGGAATGCTGAATGAACTAATATACGCCAAATGAAGGAATTACAATTGGCGTTTATTATTCATTGAAATATGAGAATAGAGGTGGTTTCTTGTGGGATTGTGAATTACTCTACAACCGATCAACAGTATACGCATCAAGCAACTCATCATCAATATCAACACCGAACCCTGGTGCATCGTTGAGTGTGAAAAAGCCGTCGCGAGGGGAAGGACGTAGTCGACGGTATAGTTCATTTTCAACGTCATTACGAGAGGGACCGAACGTCTCTGCCATACACGGCAAAGGCAAACAGGCAGTGAGATGCAATCCCCACGGTGTACCTGCTTGATGTAACCATGTCGGTATGCCAAGTTCGGCAGCTTCACGTGCAATACGAAGGCATTCTGTAAACCCGCCTGCCCAACTAACATCCGGTTGAATCATGTCTGCTGCTTTCCATCTCAATAACTCACGGAATCCATAACGGGTGAATTCGTGTTCACCAGAGACAATCCATGTCGGATCAATCTCTTGTACTAACTTCGCCATACCTGCATAATCGTCAAGTGGTATCGGTTCCTCAATCCATTTCAGGTTAATGTCCTTTGTAGTGTCTGCAAAACGTAGCGTATAGTCCACATCCCAACGAAGATAAATATCAGACATGAGTTCTACATCCGGTCCTATAGTATCGCGTGCGGTGTTTATCATCTCAAGGTTTTGTGCGAAACCATCTTCACCTTCAGCGAGTCCATTTCTTAGCGGAAGCTTGCATGCTGTGAACCCGTTTTCTGCATAAAAACCGACATCTGCACCAGTGGCATAAGCGGGTATCTGTAGCCACGGTGTATCTGTAAATAGACTATAGACTGGAGTGTCCATAATCTTTCCACACAAATCAACGAGAGCAAGTTCTATACCGCTTAATGCATAGATGACAAGACCACGCCGTCCATAGATAGAGGTAATGTGATAGAGGTGTTCCCAAATCTCCTCTACATCAAGCGGGTCACGTCCGAGGACAAAGTGTTGTAGGTGTTTATCAATAATCATTGCACCTGCAAGTCCACCACCACCGAGTCCATATCCCTTTAGCCCTTTATCTGTCGCTACTTCTACGATTAACGCACCTGCTTGTGCTGCAAAGGGACCGCGCCAATCAACATGCACATTTTTGGGGGTAGTTTGACCCGGAATATCACCTTTTGCAAAACCGAGTGTCTGCATTGCGCGCGGGTTGAGATTGACATGCCAAGTACGGATGCCTGCTACAGTGTGTCGGGTTTTGGCACGCGTTTTCCATTGTGAACTGAGGGTATTTTCGTTTAATTGCATGATTTGTTCCTGTTGGTGAAAACACATTAGCGCGGTAGGGCATGGTAACCTATACCACTGAAGAATCCAATCACCATCCAGATTCCTACCATTACATATTCACCGAATATCAATCCGAATGCAATAGGACGAATTCGCCGATACATCAATGGACCGCCAAACTTTAATGTGATGTATTTTATGAACCATCCAATAAGAATGGAAGACCATAGATGAAAAGAAGGATAGGTAGCACCTAATAAGTACCCGATTGGATGAAGTGACCACCAGATATAACTTTGACGCATCCAAAGCATAAATCCTGTGAATAATGCCCCACCAATCATACTATAGACTTCAAGCCAATTTGTTTCTATAGGAAATTGGATAATTTTGTTCATCCGATTGAAATATCCACGAGGTGCACCGACAAAGGACCAATTTTGTAAAAACAACGCTCCTTTGTCATAGACCAACGTTAAAGAGACATAAACTGAAACGACCACAGCGACAACGATTGAGATTCCGAGTATAAGGACAATACGACGACGTACCAGCTGCACTTCATCTGCTGCCTTAAAACTGTGCAGGAAATTCGGCATCATAAATTCTCCCCAATCTCTTAAAAAACCTCGTTGGAAACTGAGTACAGCGAGACTCTTTTGCCCCATTGCCCCCGAACCGACCGTAAATGTAATATAATCTGATGGGAAAAAAGGAGCCTGAACAAGTAGTAGACCACCATTTACTACCATCCACGATAACACAACTGAAGTGATAAAGATAGAAAGGAGTGTAACAACAGCGACCCAACCTGTAATGCCAGCTACCATAAAGAATAAGACAAGTGTAACAAATCCGAATAAAAAACCGAGAAGTGCTAAGCGATATGGAATCGGTTCATCGGAATCGTCTATCAATTGTCTATCTCCAGATGCATTCAACTGTTTGCTTTGTAGACCGAACGTTTTTCTAAAAATTGATTTAATATGTTCCCGTCCACCCCAGAAAACAGCAGGAACAAAAATGAGATACCCTCCCATCACTTGACGGCTGCAACTCACCCACGGTCCTATTCCAAATCCAGATGCATTCATGATAATGTATTGGAGTTTGAAAAAGAGGAAGAAAAACCAGAGACTAAAGGATACCTCAAGCGTTAACAGTGTGGCTACACCAATAACCGAAAAATAGATAGCGATGTTCATTCCAGGCCACATACCAAGGGTATGCCAAGGTTTTTCTGTAAAAGCGCGATGTATATTAAAGATCAATGGGATGTGCGGCATCTGTGGAAAATGTGCATGCATTCCGTTGAGAAAATGGAGGAGCACAGGAAGTGTCATGCCTACCCACAGCAGTTTGTTTTTGAAAAATGCGTTGAGAAGTGTGCCGCTTTCGGGTTCTGCTGCCAGTTGTACCGGAATCTGAACTAAGGGAAATGAAAATCGCTCGCGTTCTATCCATTGCTTACGTAGGATGGTGGATAGGCAGATCGTTGTGAAATAGAAGATGAGGACAAAAAGACCCCAGATAAGCAGCGGTTTGATCCAAGGCGACCATGGGACACCACCACCAGCCGAAAGACCTTCATAGAAATCTGTTACGGCATGTGTGTCTGTGACCACTAACCATTCTGGAATGTGGGGTTGTAGCGTCTCAGCCCAATCGTTTTCGGGAGTTGTGAAATAACGTAGTGCTACGAGACAAGGAATTAGGAACTGTAGTAATCCCATTGAAGGGATACCGACAGCGACAATTAACATCATCCAAATGACTGTTAATTCAAGAGCAGAGAATGAAAATCGGTTGTTCCGTGTTAGAAGACGTAAGGGTAAATTGACAACAAAAACAAGGAGGAGTAAACCAAATATAGAACCTACAGGTAGGTGGTTTCCTGCTATCCTTGAATTTTCAATAAAATAGTTGTTGTAGGGGGTGATTGCACACATTCCCCCTACTAAGAACAGTCCTACAAGGATTGCAGAGAATCGTATTTTTGGGTGGCGAGGCATATATCAATTTCCAACGATGTATAGCGGTTCAAATATCATTTGTTATTGAACCGTATGGCGCGGTGCAAGCCGATTTCTTCTCACCGCGCTATACACCTGCCACCTTATTACCATTCTTAATCACCTTCACTCTCATCACGAAGGACAGGTTTATAGAGACAGAGTTCGGCATCTACAATTCTACCATCAGGTAAAGTATACGCATTCGGAGTACCACCTCCCCATGGTGCTTTCCATTCTTTGCTTCGTTCTTTATCTGACTCTTTCTGTTTCTCAACATCTTCCCAAGAGAACCCGTTCATGAGTTGTTCATGTAAAGATGCTTCTAACTCCCTAACTTCATCATTTCCTGCAAGATTTTCAAATTCGTCGGGGTCATTTTCTAAATCAAAGAGAATGGACTCATCTTGGGGAAAAGCAACGTATTTATAGCGAGGTGTCCTTAACATACGCATTGGTCCTGTTGTTTGAGGTGCAAAATATTCACTAATTGCAGTATTTCGCCAACCATCGTCATTTCCCGACATCAGGTTTGACAAATCCGAACCGTCTAAACCATCGGGAATAGGAATATCTGCCCTTGCACATAAGGTCGGAAATAGGTCATTTAATTCAACAGGAGAATTGACGCGTCTACCGTGGGTTCCTTCTGATCGCGTGTCGTAGACAATGAGCGGTACACGTGCTGCTGCCTCATAATAACTGGATTTCCACCATTGTCCATGCTCCCCTGCCATTTCACCGTGGTCAGTGGTATATACAATGATTGTATTCTCTAACAGACCGTCGCGTTCCAAGATTGTCAGTAGGTCACCAACAGTTTCATCAAGGAATTCGCAGCAAGCATAGTAGGCAGCGCGGGCTTTCCGTGTTTCTTCTTCTGTTATGTCTGCTGTGTTGAAGTTTTTTCGTAATCCCTCCGCGAAACGATGTGTCTGTTCCAAGTGTCCCGGTGGTATATTAGGCATGTCCACATTGTCAGGATAGTATTTATCAAGAAGCCTTTTGGGTGCAGTCAACGGAAAGTGAGGACGGCTGTAGCTTGCAAGCAGGAACCACGGTTGATCATCAGGATGAGATCTTAAGTATTCAATAGTTTCTTCGTTAATCACACGTTCCTGCAGAAGACTGGATGGGATTTCTGTTACTCCCGCATCCTTTGTACGATTACGGTTACCTCGCAGTGGATCCCGTTGGTGTCCTGCATTCCCACGCAAATCACCGTAAGGACGCGATTGGAAGCCGTTATTTTGTTCTTTTCCGCCAAAATGCATTTTGCCGACAAGTGTTGTAGAATAACCGTGTTCTGCGAAATGTGCTGGCATCGTCAGGTGTTCAGGATACAGGATTGATCCGTTATTCCAAGCGGAGCATCGATGCGCGTATTTTCCTGTCAACATACACATCCGTGAAGGAGTGCAGAGTGGGAATTGGCAATATGCTGCATCAAAATAGTTGCCAGATTCTGCGAGTCTATCAAGGTTTGGAGTCTGCACAATATCGTTGCCTTCGTATCCCATAGCGTGCGGACTATGTTCATCACTCATGAGAAAAAGAATATTTGGTTTTTGAGCCATTCTGTATTTATCTCCTTTATACTGTTAATTACAAACATGTCTAATTAATGACATGTCAAATCCCAAAATGTTGGAGAATTGTCATGTTGATTTTACGAGGTTCCAAATTTCTGATATGGTATATCTCAGGTTGCTACCGAATCTCAAGTCAAACATATCCACATACCGCATCCTGCCGCGAAGGATTATGCATCTACCAAGCAGAATGTTTCAAAATAGCATTGAATTAAAAGAATGAGTCTATAAATTCACAGACAATTTTGCAAGCATGCTAATTCTGTTAAGTACAAATGATTACCTTGTTTGTGTGAGGTTATGTATCATAATCGGAAATAACTTTGCGTTTATTACTCGCCACCTGTTTTTGTGTAAATAGCAATTAGAACGAAACAGGTAGTTTGCAAATTCGCAGTAGGTGTTTTGAGTTCAATTGGAACATTGCTAACAAAACTGCCATCTGGTTCTTGTGCTTTTGTTAGATAGGAGATTGCAATGCGGCGCGTATTTAGCGGGTCATTATAAGCTGCAAATGCCATTATGGCAGTAGCAGTAACTTCCGGATCACTCGGTTCGTCTTTGAATCTGGGGAATCCGCCATCTGAGTTCTGGAATTGTTTTATCCACACCATCTGTTCATCAAGATCGTAGACAGTTTCATCATGATTTCGGTCCGGTGACATACCCTGCAATACCCATGAGGTTACATATATATCCGATTGAGTTTTACCGGGAAGATTCCAAACGTTCTCAAAATTATTTTGGTCAGCAAGCCATTCCAATCCCGGAAGAATTGGTTTGAAATGTCTTTCTTTAAATCCAAGGTTTTTGAATCCTACAAGTGTTGCGGATGTATAGAGGATATGTCCAGGACCTCTGTTTTCACGTCCCCAACTACCACTGGAATTCTGTGCGTTCTTAAGCCACTGTAATCCATTAAATTGTGTTTCTGCATCTGCTTTTGCATTTGCCAAAGCAATAAGTGTAAAAGCGGTGTGAGCGGTATTGTTGTTCCAACTACCATCTTCCCGTTGTTCGTTCCTTATATATCTGACTCCACGACGAATGACACGTGATCCAGTTCCCCAACCAGCCTCAGTTAACGCCCAGATTGCGAGTGCAGTATTTTCTACATCACTTTTCCCACCCGGTACTAAGGGCCAACCGCCATCTATATTTTGATGCATCACAATATAGGATTTTGCTTTTTCTATCGTTTTAAAAATAGCAGATTCCTTAAATAATCTATTTGGTTTCTCAGGCGGAACAACATAGGAATCGGCTTTCGCAATGTTGAAACAGAAAAGACACAACACCAACTGACAACATAGTAAAATGAACGTCATTTTTCCTTTTTCCATTTTCTCACCTATGCATATTGATTTGATTGATTGTTTAATAATAATCCGATGCTTTCTAACTTCTTAGGATTGTGGTTCAACCACGACCTTGTAAACGCCTTCACTCCCAAGCATATCAATGCCTACTTCCAATTGATTCAGTGGCAGATGATGGGTGATCAACTTGTGTAGAGGCGCGCGTGTCCGCTGTAGAAAATCCAATGCAGTTTGGAATTGGATTTGTGGATATGCCCACACCCCACAGACATCAAGGTCTTTATTACAGATTTGATGGGGTCTCACTTGTGTATCACCCGAATCTGTATAGTGTCCAACTTCAATCACCTTGCCACCTCTCCTCACGACATCCAATGCTTCGGAGAAAACCCCAGGGATCCCCGCGCACTCAATCGCAATGTCTACACCAACACCACTTGTAAGAGATTGAATCTGTTCAACCCGTTCTTCAGGAGTAGTATCCCCAACATTTATAACTACATCCGCACCCATCTGTTGTGCCATATCCAATCTGCTATCTACAAGGTCAGTAGCGATGATAGTTCCTGCTCCACTATCCCGCAACACAGCAACAACAAGGAGACCAATCGGTCCACAACCCAACACGGCAACACTGCTTCCAATGCTATATCCATCACCTACCTGTGGCAATCCAGGTGCACAGGCGCGTTCAACAGCACGCGTCGCTACCGCAACAGGTTCAGTTAAGACAGCAATTTCATCTGGAATACTTTGAGGTATTTTGTAAACCCAAGAATTACCGTGAATGTAGGTATATTCAGAGAATTCACCCGTCAAATAAGGTGGTGATTCGCTGTTGCTAAACCCGTATATAGTTCGTCCTGAACATAACGTAGGACGTCCAGGAACATGCAAACAGTAGTAGCATCTACCACAGTTTTTTGAACCGGGTACTACAGTGATACTGTCTCCTTCTTTAATCGGACCACCCATCACGTTCATTACTTGATTTGCTTCTGTGCCGATCTCTTCGACCGTACCGACGACTTCATGCCCAGGGATGACAGGAAACTTCAGCGAAGTGTGTCCCAGATACATGTGCTTATCACTACCACAGATCCCAACCTTGTCAACCTGTAACAGAAGGGAATCCTGTGTAGGTGAAGGTTTTTCAAATTCGCGGATTTCTATCTGCCCCGGTTGGAGCATCACCGCAGCTTGAACTTGCATAATTTATATTCCTTGTTTCTTGTCTATAGATTGTAGGCACCCTTTACCGTGCCCAGAGTGGTATCAATACCTTTGTCAATTGTGCTAAACTCTCCAAATTATGTGCGGGGAGGAAATAGTCCACATAAGGGAGTGCAGTGCGGATACCTCTGCAAATGGGTTGATAGGTATCGCTACCGAGTAGCGGGTTGAGCCAAATTAACTTATATGCATGTCGATTCAGCATCTCCATAGATCGTCTGAGCAGATCTGCATCACCTCTATCCCAACCATCGCTGATGAGAATCACAACTGAACGAGATGTTGATAAAGATGTTGCAAACTGCCGACAAAATTCTAATAGACTTTCGCCAATCTTTGTGCCACCTGACCAGTCTGGAACGACATTTGCGACTTCATTTAAACCTTCTACTAATCCTTTTCGCTTTAGTAGTCCAGTAATGTTAGTCAAATGCGTGCTGAAGACTGCTACTTCTACTTCTCTCAACTCCTGTTGCATGCCGTAGATAAATTGGATGAGGAATTTTGCATAACAATCCATTGAACCACTCACATCACATAGGAGCAATATCTTTGTCTTTTTGATCTTTTTCTGTTTACGCATTAACTCAAGCGGTTCTCCACCGTGTGCAAGACTCTTTCGCCAACTTCTTCGGAAGTCAATAACCTTCCCTTTTTTACTAAAGACCTTTCTTCTGCTCAGTCTTGTCGCCAATACAGCTGCCAATTTTGCAATAATGTTCCGTGCTTTTTCCATATCCAGCTCAGTGAACTCACTAAAATCCTTCTGCGTAAGTATTTCCTCCACACTATAAGCAATAGGATCGTCTTCCTGTCCTTCCTCTTCATCCTCCTCATAATCTAACCATTGCTCAATGACGTTTTCTTGATCATCTGCATCGGAAAGGTCTTGGAGTGCAGATGGTTCAGGTTCTTCTCCACCCGTATCAACAGCGTGAAAATCGGGTCGTGGATATTGCCAAAATAGATTGAATACCGTGTCAAATGTCTCACAGTCTGTTTGGTTTGCGATGAGGTTTGTCCGTGCTGTATGGTAAAACGTTTCCCGATCACTAATGTCTATTAACTTAACACTGTTACACCAACTGAGTTGATTAGTTGTGGTTACATTAACATTCATCTGTCGAAGCAATCGGCAAAAGTCGTTGATTTGTTGGAGAAGGGTGTGTTCACTCATGTTTCTATTTTTCTAAGGAAGCAACAAATATATTAAGCTCTTCAGATAACTTGCCATACAACTCATCAATTTGCCCTGCAATTTTCTCAGTTTTGTCGTAGTCCAATTCTTCGCCATATATATTATGAAAAACGTGACGAAATTCCAATAACTCCTGGAGTAGTTCAAAAGTCTCTGGCCAAATCACAGGTCGTCGTTCATCTTGTGTCTCAGACATTTGCCGCAGTAATTCTTTATGCAATCTGCTTCCGTCAGGCATTTGCAAGTCAACATCAAGTGCAATTTGTTTAAAAATATTTTCTATACCTCTATAGCAATCAACGAGATTTTTGACAATTGTTGTTTGTATTTCCTCTATATATTCAACAGGGGCAGTCTTAATCTTTTCTAACCTTGCTGCTATTTTTTTTTACAGTTTCCTCAATTTTATTGCATTCATCAGAAATACGTCGGATGAGTACACTTCTATCCACTTTATAGACTACTCCTTTCTCTATTGGTGCCAATTGACTCAGAATTCTCTCTCGAAAAACACCTTTACAATTTTTAAAATCAATTAAGTCAACCTTAAACAATCCACTGATGTCTGATGCTCTTGACGATGCACGTAAAAACTCACTATTCGGAATACCCCAGACGGCAATGTCAATATCCGACCATTTTGAGAACGAATCCTTTTCGGAAGAGATCCGAATACAGCGATCTGTGTTGCACCGAAATCTTCGTAGAGTATCGCTGCAATTCGATGTGCGGTGTGCCATGCACGCTGTAACAATTCCTCATCTACCTTTCGATCTTGTAGATGTTGATAAGGACTCTTGCGGTATAACTTTGATTCTTCTTGGGATAGGTCTTTTGCTGTGAGATGGATGTCTGTGGGTTGATGCATATCAAAACTCCATCCAATTGCTATGTTGAAATTCACTTCACACTGACAGGGAACGGAAGTTTATTCACCATCCATTTGTTCCGTGGTTTCGATGGCAACGCTGATTGTAATTATGGGATTAATATTAACATATCTGTAGTAATTCTTCAAACTAATTTAGTCTGTAAAATTCACGTATCCACTTACGGCCAAAAGTTATACATCGGTTGCTGTGTAATAACACTTATGAGACTCCAGATCCCACCTACGATAAAATCACCTAACATTAACCCGATGGCAAACCGTACCAACTGTCGTGATGCATGGTGTCCACCGATTTTCAACACTGACCATTTGACAACCGAACTGACTAACATACAACTCCATAAATATCGCATACCCCAATCGCTTGAAACGACAAAACCGATCGGATGAAAGGGCCACCAGAAGAAACGTGCACGCATAAACATCAAAAGCGTTGAAAACAGCAAACCGAATATTATACCACCTGTAGCATAGAAATTCGGTTCAGTTGGATAATATAGCCAACGTTGTAGTCCGCTGAACACGCGTTCCCCATAACCTATGTTCCAGCTGCTACTCCCACTCATGTTCAAAGCTCCATACGTATAGAAGATATATAGCATCACACCAAAAACCATGATTGATGCAAACGCTGAAACTCCGAGTAGTGAAAAGAACAATCGTCTTGGTGCGATGCTTGAACGTTCCGAGAGTTTGAATCCCTCTAATTGGTGTGGCATCGGATTGCTTGTATAACTGCGATTAAACCAACGATAGAGTGTCAAGGCGGTAAGGTTATTTGTTCCTAACATACGCGTACCGAAACTGTCAATTAGAATATGGTGATTCGGCATGTTTTCCATTGCATGCACGGGAAATCCTTGCTCAGCACGCATGCGTGTTAACACCAACACGATGATGAAATAGATCGCAAAAAACAACGGTATCAACCATATTGACATGCCGATGCGTTTGGAAAAGAAAAAGAGAATAGTAAATCCACCAACGATACCCCACAGTGCAAGTCTATATGAGATGGGTTCATCAGAATCTTCACCCGTACGATGCCGTGCAATGCGAAACACGCCGCGAAAATGACGTAGGTTTAGCACTAACACAGAGATAAAGATGCCGATGGCTGCACCAAAGCATTGCCGATCAATATACGGAAATCCGGGTACGTTAGACAGTCCAACAGCACTTGTAAGGACTAATTGTGCCTTGTAGAAAAAGAAGAAAAACCAACTGGAGAAGGAAAGGTCAAGTGGCATCAACAACCCTAATCCGATTACAAACGGATAATAGGACATGCTGATGCCACCAATTGCATTCCACGGTTTTTCTGTGAACAGCTCACCAAATCCTCTCCATCCACCGATCCGTTTAATCGGTAGGTAAGGGATTGTCGGATATAGATAACTGAAACCGTTGAGTATGGCAATTGACGCGGCAATGCCAAAGCCTATCCACATTATGCGGTGCGAAAACAGTGATTTTGTATTATGGGTGACATGAAAAGCAATCTGTGTAATAGGGTATGCGAGTCGTTCTCGCTCTACCCACTGTTTCCGTAGGATGACGTTGATACATAACATTACGAGGACAAGTACAGTGATGAATAACGTCCAAGATAGTATCGGTACAAACCACGCACTAACGATTTCAAACGTTGAGAGATTGGTTTCACCAGTGTAGTACCCGGCAAGAGCTTTCGTGTCATCTACAAGAAGCCATCTTGGTAGGTAATCCCAGAAGAGTTGTTTCCATTCGTTTTCGGGGGTTGCAAACCAGAATGCGTGTCCAACGGTTGTGACGAGGATCGTCATTAGGGTGATGGATGGGAAGGCACAAGCGGCACTGAGCAGAATGTAGACGGTAAGCAACTCAGCATCGGTGAATAAACGGATATGCGTGGTATATCTAACGATAAGATTGATTAGTGTGAATACGAAAACGACAAAGACAACATTGTAAAACGGGACAGCGTAGGTATTCAACGCATAGCCGACAAGTCCAACTTCACCTGCGATAATCCAGTAGAAATTAAACGGTATCAACGCAAGCGTAATGATGACAGATTTCCATGTGACTCCTTGTAATTTTAGGCGTTCATCATCTTTCATGTCGCCTTAGGTCTCGCGCAAATAATCAGTGAAAGCGTTTAGTTCTTTCGAGACATTATCAAAGAGTTTACCCACCCGCTTTGCATGTTTCTCGGCTTTTTTATACATACAATCATGCTTTTTTGGATCATCATATATGGAACAGAATCTTAAATATTGAATTAGCTGGCTGGCAATTTGTGGGGAAATGACTGCAGGTCTAGTAGATCTTTTTTCTGCCATTTGTAGAATCAGAACATATGCCCATTCAGAACCAATTGGGGCAGGATCATTTGGGTATTCACTTCCGGGTGGTTGACACTGGTCCACTTCACGAGCAATTCGTCTGAAAATATCTTCTATGCTTTTATATATATTAAGGAGATTATTTACGATTGATTTCTGTATATATAACTGGCATTTCGTTGAAGCACCTTCAATATCTTTCACTGCTTTTGTTATTTCATTAACCGTATCTTGAATTTTCTGGTTTTCATCTTTTATCCGAAGAATGAAGCTATTTTTTATAATCTCGTAATAGTCATGGTTTGTTACCTGAAAAACTGAAGAGATACTATTCATGAATTCCTGTATATTCGTTACACAATTATTTATCTTGATTCCTTGTTCAATGATTCTATTTTGAATCACCCCATTAACATGTTTAAAAATATTTAGATCAATTTTGAATTCATTACCGTTAGATTTTATATTCATACTTACTTCTTCTAACTTATGATCTGCAATACCCCAAACAACTATATCAATATCAGAGTTTTTATAGAACCATTCTCTTTCTGCAAGTGAACCAAAGACAGCAACTTTCGACGCACCATAATCTTGGTAGAGGACGGTAGCAACGCGATGTACAGTTTTCCAAGCACGTTGTAGCAGTTGTTCGTCTACCTGCCGATTTTCCCATTGATGTTTTAGGTTTTCTCTGCATTTTTCAAGATCGGATGCAGACATCCCCATCGTCGTAGTTGTGTTTAGCATTTTTCTTCTCTATTTCTATGTTCGATTTACTACAGAATAAGTGAGTGCTTCTCACGGTTGAATAGATCCAGCATAGACATCATCTAACGCATCTTCGGGAAGTGGTTCGGGACTATTTTTTGCAAACTCTAATGCTTCCTCAAGTTCGTTTGCAAGTTCCGTTTCAAGTGCATCAAGTTCGTCTTGTGTTACACCTTCATCATCAATGAGCACTTGCGCAAGTCTACGGATAGGGTCACGTTGACGTTCCTGTTCTTGTACCTCTTCACGATCACGGTAGGATGTCCCTGGATCTCCGATATGATGTCCACGGAACCTATAAGTATCACAATTGAGGAGGGTCGGTCCGCCACCTTCACGAGCACGTGTAACGGCTTCGTGTGCTTCAGCATAGACCTTTAGAACATCGTTTCCATCAACGGTAACCCCTGGAATATCGTAAGCAGGAGCACGAACAGCGATATCCACTACCCGTTGATGTTCATGTTGAGGTGTTCCCATACCGAAACGGTTGTTTTCACACACAAAAACTACTGGGAGCTCCCACACGGCAGCAAGATTTAGGGATTCATGAAATACGCCTTGATTGGTAGCACCATCCCCAAAAAAGGAAACTGCAATCTGGTTAGAGTCGCGGATTTTGGCAGAGAGTGCTGCACCTGCTGCAAGTGGAATACCCGCTCCGACAACACCGTTTGCTCCGAGAATTCCTGTCTCTTTATCGGCAATATGCATTGACCCGCCTTTACCTTTACAATAACCAGTTGTTCGGGCAAATAATTCTGCCATCATTCGGTCGCGTTTGCCACCCTTTGCGATAAGATGTCCGTGACCGCGATGTGTGCTGGTGATGTAATCGTCATCATTAAGATGTGCACAAACACCTACTGCTGTAGCTTCTTCACCGATATATAAGTGCAAAAATCCTGGCAGTTGACCACTCTGATACAACGTCCCAGCGGCTTCTTCGAATTGGCGGATCTCCACCATTTTGCGATACATAAAGAGCATCTGCTCTTTGTTGGGTTTTGACATAATCCCTTCCTAAGATAATAGTAATGTTAAAGATTTCATAAAAAATTTAAAATAAACTCATGCCTAAATCCTGATCACTATTTGTGTCTATATCAGACAAAGGTGATATGCATTCCGGTGTGTCATTCATCGGACGGTTAACGAACCGAGACACAGGATACGCCTCCATCTCTTCATCTGAATAAGGTATAAGCATCGGTTGTAGTGTCTCTGGCAATTGTTCTTCCGGAACAAGCCATTTTGCATAAGCATCTTTTGGTAAAATCACAGGCATTCTGTGATGAACATTCGCCAACAACGGGTTTGGTGGACAGGTAATGATAGTGCAGGATCGGAGTGGTTTTTCCATATAATTCGCCTGCCATTCCTCCCATAAACCAGCGAATGCAAATGGATTTTGTGAATTGAAACGTATATATACTGGTTGTTTGGTTTTCTCACCGGGAACCGTTTGCCATTCGTAATATCCATCAGCTAAAACAAGACATCGCCTACGTTTATATGCATTACGAAAGGATGGCTTTTCCGATAACGTTTCTGAGCGTGCATTTATCATTCTGCTTCCGATTTTCGGGTCTTTTGCCCAAGATGGAATAAGTCCCCATTGAAAGAATTCGATCTTTTTGTCATCCCCATTGTTCTGTGTGTTAGCAATAACTGCCACATCTTGAGTAGGTGCGATATTATATCGTGGTGAAAACTCTATTGGTAGTTCTGAATTGTCAAATATGCCATGCAACAATTCCGGATCACTTGCGAGGGTAAATCGTCCACACATTTTTTATCTCCTTTATATAATAATGGGTTCAAAATACCCGTTATTTCAATCAAGGAAACCAACTCGGACGGAAACAAACGTAACGTTTATTGCGATTAGGTTTTGAAGTAAGCCGATAATCAAACTATGCGACTTATTTCGTTTGTGGTACTAATATGTCATCTCTCCAGCGAAGACGGAAGGAGGGACGGACAAGTGCTTCTGGTGACTGTAGCGTCAATCCGCCATCAGCAGTCAGCACAATACCAGTAACGAAATCTGCTTCATCAGATGCTAAGAAGAGTGCTACATTAGCAATATCTTCAGGTTTACCGTAGCGTCCAATTGGGTAGCAATCACGTGATGCTTGTTCCTCTAAGGCATCCGTAGCGAGTGATATTTCTCCGCGTTCTCCAACAATCTGTCCGGGGGCGATGGCATTAGCACGGATACCTTCTCTACCGTAGTCAAGTGCAATACTTCGCGTTAATGCGTTCAATCCGCCTTTACCAGCACCGTATAGACCGAAACCGGGGTTTGTAATCGTAGCATTGACGGTAGAGATGAAAACAATGTTGCCACCACCGTTTTTTATCATTTCCGGTATACAATACTTTGCTCCGAGCCAAGGACCACCAAGTGTCACCCCAAGGCTTTCATTCCATTCTTCTGGAGTAAATTCGATTGCTTTTTTGGTATATGAATGTGCAGCGTTATGAACCAGTGTTGTAATTTTTCCGTAATTTGTTAATGCTGCTTCAACAAGGTTTTCCCACGTTTTTTGATCGGCAACATCACCCATCACAGCGACCGCTTCACCACCTGCATTCTGAATACGGCTTACTGTTTCAGTAAGTTTTTCTTTTCTGCGGCGCGTATTCACAACTACCTTTGCACCTTCACAAGCAAACCTATAAGCGGTTGCTGCGCCGATTCCACCCCACGCAGCACCTGCGACAATTGCAACTTTTCCTTCCAGCCTCATAATTAATTCCTTTCATAATGACTCTTCTATCTCTTGAACAATTATATCATATTTTTAGTTATAATGCTATAATGCCAAAACTTAATCGAAGGGAGTATTGTGAGTGAAAATAGCATTAAATGATTGGCTTGACAAATGTATTGATAAACTTAACGCAGATGAGTTAACTGAAGTTGACCTGAAGGATGTAATTAATGTCTGGAATTCAGAAAAACAACTCATCCTCTACCTCTATTCTAAATCTACAAATCTGCGTTCCCCGCTTGGTGGATGGGCACTATTCGACCCGACTGTACCTGACGAACCCGAACTCCCATCTCAAGAACCACCTTATGCGTCAGTACTTGACGCAGTTCGTGACGGATGGAGAATCGTGCATTTTCCAAGACCCGAACTACATAGTTTTTCGGATGTAGAAAACGCGTATCTCAGTTTTGAATTTATACTGGAGAAAATAGTTTGAAGGAGGACCATAATGTATAACATAGAACCTACACTAAATGACGATGATGTCATGCAGTTTATACACAACGGTTATATAACATTAGAAGGTATTATTGATGCGGATTTCAATCGAGAATGTGATACCAAAAATGGTGGACGTCTAAATGAATTTGTCCATACAGGTGAATTTCGTCGAAACGTCCTGCTTCATCCAGAGGTAGCTGGCGTTGTTCGTTCGCTTTTAGGTGATAATTTTCTTGTCCCGACAAATGCACACCATCACCTATTTGAAGCACCACACCGTGGACAGACCTGGCATTCCGATGGACTCACAGAATACGGCTATGGTATTACACATCTACAATGTTATTACTATCCCAAAGAGGTAAAAATAGAAGATGGTCCAACAATGATTCTACCGGGGTCACATTTTAGACTCGTAGACAGAGAAGCGATTGCGCATTATGGTAATATCTTGGGACAACTATCGCTCACCGTCCCAGCAGGTACCGTAGCGATGACACGTTACGGAATTTGGCATAAAGCTGGTCCAAAACTCAATGCAGATAGACGCGGCATGATTAAATTTTCCTATTTCCGAACAGAAATGCCTAAACGGGATTGGGTGTGCGAGTCCGATGATATTCCGCATTACCAACACAAAGGCAGACATCCGTATGTGACAGAGGTGGAATCCTACCGAGATAGGCAGAGAGGTCAATTGACATGGAATTGGCTGTGTGGATTGACAGAGGTTGAGGAAACCCTCCCACCAGTCAAGATGTTCAATAGCGGTATCCCATTGTCAGAGATCACCCTTTAGTACATAGTTTTTCCAACGATATATTGGTTTGCGTGCCAATGCTATTGTAGTATATCGTGTTTCTTGTGTGAGACAATAACTAAAACTACCTACAAGGTTCAAGGATTCGTCCCGTCTTTTAGTGATACTCACGACGACTAAAGTCGTGTGCTTCTTTGAAACACATAACTCTCCTCTATGTGATTCCTGCTTCCGTCTCTCGTGCCTCTATTCTGAACTGTGTGAGGTCTTATTCGGACTCCACAGGCGTTTATGCTCTCTGTCTATCCGACAGCGAGGTTTTCAAGGTTTATTGCAGCGTTTACATCTTTCTTTAGAGGTCAGTTCCTCATCTACTTATTCATGGTTGACTCCCGAACTAACTTCCGATTTAGGAAAACATAATAGACCGATCAGAGAAAGAATAAATCCAATAGCTGAAAGAGACGCTCCATATTTAGTATTGTCAACCCGATTATCAGTACTGAAGAATTGACTTCCACTAAAAAATAGAATGAGAAAACAGCACAATCCTACGATACTGCTAATGAGTACTACCAAAGTAGATATGGATTCCCGTGGAGTTTGCTTGTTCAACATATAAATGGTAGTAACTATAATAACTAAAGAAGCGACAAAAGACATTGTTACGAAATTAATTCCCATTTGGAAGAACAGAAGAAGCGTTAGGACAGAAAAGATGACCCCAATGCATATCATGAAAAAAGAAAGAAAAAGGATCAGCAGCTTTTTCGGTGATTTTCGGTCATATAAATAATAACCTGTCGCGCCAATCATCAATGAAGCAATAAATGCAAGTGTAATGGTCCATCCTCTACCATTTGCTAACACTGCCCCAGTGTAAATGTGTTTCCATGGCAAGACAAAACAGAAAAATGCAAGTATTCCACCTGCAAGCGTAATAAACCTTGAATTATGTCTCACATTTCCTCCCGTGTTACCAATCATTCTGTGTTTGTTTCTTCTTCAGACATTTGCTGAGATTCTGGATTATCTTTAGTCTCAATGCTGCTCAATACACCGATAATTGCAAGGAGATATCCAACTGCTGTTAGGAACGCACCGTATTGGATATTGTATAGCAAATTCTCACTCATTTTCAGATTGATACTTTTTCCGAGAAATAGGATTAAAAAGCAACAGAGTCCTGTACTACTGCTAATTAAGACTATGGATGTGGACCAAGATTTCCACAGAGATTGTCGGATCAACCTATAAATACTGACACCAACAATTGTGACTGCAGCGATAAAGGTAACCATAATAAAGTTAATTCCAGATTCATGAATAATAAACAATAAAACGAAACAGAATATGATTCCTATGCCACCGATAATAAGTGCGAGAACTTTGCGCCAAGATCTCAGATAGACCTGTGGATTTGAAATATAAACACATATTGCTATTACTGTCATAGCAAGAATGAATAGACTTGGTAGACCAATGAATGTACTTAGAAAATAGGATAATTCGGTAAGATTGTTTCTCCAAACACCGAACAACAAACTGATAATCACATCAGCAATGATAGAAAATAATAAGAGGGATATGCAAGAAATGACAAGTGCGACTATTTTTGATAATGGATGCCAGGTGGTGTATCGATTTAACATATAAAAACTTAGAAAGATGATTGCTATGCCAATCGCACCTATCATGGTAACCAGTGTGGCTTCACCTGCATTAGCAAGGAATGAGCCTGATATACCATCTTCCCACGGTAGTGCAAAACTGAAAAATGCTAATATTCCACCTATCACTGTGATTATATGTGCAATTTGTTTCATTCCTCATCACCTTGATGTACTCTCTGGTCGTCCTGCTCATCTTCTTCCAAGGACGGATTGGAATTGGGAATGTTCAATGCCCCAATGAAAGCAATTACATATCCAAAAATTACACCGTAACCACCATATTGAAGGCTAAATACTTTAGTAAAATCAATTTCTGCCTGAGGATTTCTTGCTAAGTTTGTACCTGCCGTTAAGGTAATATTAGGTCTATGAAATGATGCTATTTCATTAATTGAAATAAAAATACTGATTGCACCAATAATGCAACACATTAAGACAATAGTTCTGTATATCCTTGGGGTTTTCTTTATTGACATGTAGATGCAGATACCAAGAATCGTAATTACGGTGATGAGTGACAAGGTTGTAAAGTTTAGATCACTTGTTGCTTCTCGAAAACCTATTATTTCAGTAATTGAGGCATCTCCTATGGCAGACATGTCAATTACCATCCATGGCAAAAAGAAACACAAACATCCCAAAATCCCGCCTAAGAACATAATATACAGCGAGTAACGTCTCATCATTTTCCCTAATTCCTATATGATTGAATTATGTTGGGACAGAAACTACTACAAAACAGAAGGTTTTTTGCCAAATCTTCGTTGAATCTGTCTACCTATTTGATATACTCTTAGTCATTATATTGCAAAGAATCGTTTGGTTTTGGTATGTTCCACGCACCGATGAGCGTAATAAAAAAACAAATGACTGTTGCAATCCCACCGATTTGGATATTCCCATTTGCAGTGTAGGTCGTATTACTTATGCTACGAAGTCCATTTTCGTCTACTACCATTACCAGCAAAAATGTGAGTAGAAGACAACCACTTCCTATACCACTACTAATGAGAACAAATAGTTTAGATTTCCTTGGATTTTGTTGGGTTAACATATAGATGCTACAACCCGCAGAGACAATGGATGCAATTAGAACAATCGTGATTATATTCCAACCGGCAGCAATATTAAAACCTAAGTAATTGTGATGCGTCGCGGGGACATCATATCTAATCATTCCCTGTTCTGTGACAGGTCTGCTGAATCTTGCGATGGCACCACTCGCTAATTTTTCTTTTTTTACGTCGGTTTCCCAACTTTTCTTATATTCACCGCTCGTAAATGTAACCCATGGCAATGCAAAACAGCATACTACCAGAATACTACCAGCCAATGATATTAGAATTGAATATTGTTTCATTTCCTTCTCCTTCAAGGAAGAATGGATCATAAACTTAAAGTGTTTTATAGAATCTACAGATATCTTTCAGCTCAATCTGTTAGATAGTCTCCTATAATGCACAAAGTAAAAGTTTATGCTACAAATACGAAACTCACGTTAGACATTATAGTCCACACACAACAAACTACTCATTATTTACTATAGAGGTATTCGCTTTTGGTATATACCACGCGCCGATAAGAGCAATAAAAAACCCAATGGCTGCACCGAATATTCCGAATTGTATGCTAAATATTTCGTCTAATTTCATATATAAACCATCGAAAAATCCTGAGTTTTCTGCTAAGCGCGAGGTTGATGCAATTCGAATATACGTTAACAGAATGCATAAAGCCCCGATACTACTACAAATTAACACAAGATTTTTTACTTTCTTAGGTGTATCTTGCTTCATCATATAGATACTAATACCTATAATCGCAGCAGATGCAATGAAAGCAAGGGTAATAATGTTCATGTTCCCTACCGCGGACGTAATGCCCGAAATGCTAATAGATTCCTGACCCAAAGACGACATATCAACCTTTAACCATGGAAAAAAGAAGCAGAGAAAGGCAATGACGCTTCCTACTAAAGGGAGTATAAGGGGATTCTGTCTCATGGTAGGTTCCTCAATGATTTCTTGTTTAAAATTTTCAATAGTAGGCAGGCTATTATATAACCCACCTACTTGAATGACTGCTGTATTAACGCGCACCACACGCCTGTAAACATGCCTGCATGTGTCCACGCGATTCAGCAGCGATTGTGCAGCATTGCTCCATACTATATTCTCTTGCCCCAATCACTTCAAGGTTAAGTGGACCTGTATAGCCGTTTTCATGCAAAACACGAATGTAACCAACAAGGTCAATATCTCCCCGTCCATTTGCCTGCAATTCAGGGGCACCGGGACCACGTTCTGACCCCTTACAATCACGTATATGCACGTGTTTTACGCGCGAGACAACAGCAGCAATCGCTTCCACAGGATCTTCTCCTGCACGGTGAATATGTGACGGATCCATGTCAATACCAAATGCCGGTGAGGAAATCTCTTCCATAACACGAAGGGTTGTCGGAGTGTTATATATGCTTGCACCGACGTGTGCCTTGACACATAGCGTTACACCATAGTGTTCTGCGCGGTCAGATAGGCTACCCAAAGAATCGATAACCGGACCCCATGCAGATTCGTCATCAGATGAACCCCCAGGACCACAATTCACAATCGGAATACCGATCTCAACAGCAGCTTGAAATGCTAACTCCATCCTCTCAGGATCGCGTGAGGGCTGCTCCATTGCTAATAACTCCAGCTCATATTCTTTAGAATAGCGTTTGATGTCATCGGCAAGTTCCTGCCAGTTTGCAAGGACAAGATGCTGACTCATTCCATCAATTGCAGATAGTTCAATGCCATCGTAACCAGCCATGGCAATGTGCTTGAAGGCGGTTTCCATATCGTAACCGCCAAATAATACAGAATTTGCTCCTAATTTCAAATGTGATTTCTCCTTCTATAATGTCATGATATAGGTGTTCCGTTCAGTTGTTTCTTTACAGTCCACTCAGCGTAGGTAGTGGATGTGGACGCACCAAAATTCCACCCTGTTCGTAAGATTCCATTGCAGCCCATGTGTATTCAAGCGCGGCGAGTGCATCTCTACCGGAGGCACGGATTTTCTCTTTCGGTACACCGTTTGTAATGTCTTCTAAAAACGCATGTATCCTTAGTGGGAAGGTTTGACCAAAGTCAGAGATTCCCGAGTCGGTAACGACCACATCTCCTCCTTCAGGTGCACCGGGTGAGGGCCAAAAAGTCACCTTTTCAATACAGTTTTCAATGCAAAATGTGCCGCGTGTTCCAGCAAGTTCAACGCTCCACCATCCACCGAGTCCAAAGGTAGCATCTCCTCGTTGACTGAGTAGATAACCGATACATCCATTTTCAAACCGAAGGTGAATGCTGTTAATAGAAACCATCAGATCCCCTTCACGACGACGAAAATGTGGACGTTCCATAAATGCTTGAACATGTGTTACGTCCCCGCAGAAATGACGCATTACACTGAACGGGTGGGATAGGAATGCTTTAACGTGGAAATATGGGAAACCATCAGAACGTGGTGCTTTGGAGTAACTGTAGTTGAATTCTCCACCTGCAAATCCCATTTTATGAAGTATATAGACCATCTCTCCTATCTGGCCATTGTCAATATATGCTTTTGCCTGTTCAGCAGGTGGGGTAAAGTAGTGGTTGAGATTGCATGCAAGGTAGAGGTTTTCTTCTGTCGCCTTCGCTACCATTTCACGAGCCTGTCCAATATCATTGGAGATAGGTTTTTCTACAAGCACATGCTTGCCATTATCAAGTGCTTCCATCGTCGGTTCATAGTGCCAACTACCGTTTTCATTGCCACCTGTTGTGACATCAACGATTTCCATGTCCGGTTCACCATCAATCATATCTGCCAAACTGTAGTAAGCTTTCACACCGAGACGTTCTGCCGCGCTATCTGCGCGATCTTTCATAATATCGCATACTGCAACAAGGTCTGCCAAATCATTATTTGAGTGGCAATTAGCATGATTATTTCCAATCCCACTCATGCCGACTACGCCAACTTTTAATGCCATTTTTATTTCCTTCCAATTTGTGAAAATAGACTTTATATTTCAATTCTATATGGTTAAATGAGGTTTGTCAACCTATATATTATGGTGTTGTTTCAAGCAAATGAATAAATAATGACATTTACGGTGGGTTGAAGGTGCAAAACCTATAGGTGTCAACTTAGGGATAGATGTTCTTGTAGGTTGGATTGAAGGGACAAAATCCAATCTACATGACTAAATTGAAGTCTTGGATTCACCGAGGGTATTAGGCGAGATGTCAGGACTTTTTGCAAAGTCGCTGAGTAGTACGGGTGTAGCAGTATCAAAACCGACAAAGTCCATCATGCCAGCATCATTCGGGTCTGCAATGGAGAACTTATTTGCTACCATACCGACAACAGCACACTTCGCGGGTCTTCCAATCTCTTGACGATACATATCCAGCGCGGTTTTCGGATGAATATCACCATACCACGTTTCATTATCTGTATAGATGATGAATACATCTACCTCAAGCTTATTCTCTATCGCATAAAGCATAGGTAACGCGCAATCGGTACGCCGCATCGGTAAACCAGAGACTTTTTCAACAGCACCTGCTAACGTATCGTTTGCAGTAATAGGTAGGTCTACAAACTCATCAGAAAAACCGAAGATGTGATAATTCGGTTCGGTCCGTGCAGTCACCAATGCCATCGCGGTGGAAGCGTTACGCGGTGTAAGTCCATTACAACCTGCAACAACACCCCGTCCCATTGAACCTGAGACATCAAGAGCCAAGTGCATATTTTTTTCACTCGGTTCAACATTATCAAATGCCATGTAAAAAGCAGCATCTAAAGCATCAATAATCTGCGGTACTGGTTCCCATGTCAAACTACCTTTGTCTCCCTTACCGGATCTATATGTTATCAAGGCAATCAGAATCTGTATAGGATGGATAAGCGAACGCTTAATAGCATCATCTGAGAGTCTTTCCAGCACTGTTTGGACCTCTGGGGCAAACGGTTTCAATAATCCAATCTGCGTCATCTTACCGAGGTTACGCACCGTTGCCATCACAGGCATATTGGTTAATAACGCTGCCCAGACTTGAATTTCATTCTTCCAATCATTCGGCACCATCTCATGCGTAAATTCGTGCTTTTCAATCAGTGTAACGACATCTGCGCGCTTCTTCGTCCGTTTCAGTTCCTCATAACCGGCAAGCAATTCAGGCATAGCATCTGTAGCATCGTAAGTAGTAGAAATCTGTGTGCCATCTATTGTATCACGTTGCACAACCCGCTTGTCTGTATCAAGTCCTTTCATCCAACGGTAGATACCTCGGTTCTCACCATAGTGACTTTTTGCAAGCACGTCTGCATGCCTCCATTTGTTGCGAGACTGATACTTGAGGACTTGATACGCCAATGCGTCATCGTCCTTCGTTCGGTACCATTCCCCAATCAACCGACGGACAGAACGTCCCCAACCGCGCATACCGTCTATAAACGAAACAAAAGTGAATAGGTGCGTTCCAATACGCGCCACGTCACAGAATACCTCTTGCACTTTCTGCTTTGTTTCCATGTTACCGTGGGCAAAGGCAAGTGCCAATGTGTATAAAGCCGGATCGTTTTTCGGTGCACGTCCAGAAACAGAAATTTCCCGAATCCGTTCAACAACCTGAATCCCGTCCTCGGCAATGCATTGCTTGACGGAATCCACGTTTTCCTTCGTCAAATCCTGCTCTTTTGCATAATAGGATCCGCCTTCAGTCCCCAAAATGAGGAATCTGTCAAGATTTGTCCAGATGGTTACAGGATAAACGTATCCACCAGCAGAATTTTCGACCTGCTTTTCATCCAAAGGTTGCCGTTGGTTTGGGTGTAAAGGTGAATACTTACGCAAATAACTCATGATGTCTCTTATGTTGATGAAATGGCGGACAAGGATTGTATTGCGTAAATTTTATAGGTTAACACAATACTTCAGCCCGCACAAAGAATGCTCCGGATAAGGGTCAGAGTCCGTTTTGATGTGCTCTACCAACTGAGCTATAGCAAGTTCATGTATAAAACACAAACTTACTAACAGGACTCGAACCTGTGACCACATCATTAAAATAACAAACTCAATCGACCCGGAGCCGCGTTGGATTATATCTATTTTCACAAAGGAGCGGACAAAGTATGTATTACATAGGCGCATTTTACTGCGACACTTACGTGGATGGTAAAGTAATACTTCGGCCCGCCAAAGATAACTCTGGATAAAGATCGGAATACATCGCTCTACCGCTGAGCTACAGCAGGCTTCGCATTACACCCGACCTGCTGGCAGGAGTCGAACCTGCGACCCGGTAACGCATTCACACGACCCAGAGTAAGTTCTATTACGAGTAAGAAGAACTGCTGTTCCATAAGCAAATGTCTCCATACCGTAAATGGTTGTATATTATATCATGAACAGATATAGATGGTCAAATTAATCATATATTTTCAATTGTTTGTCCGCTTACTCTTCAAATATCCCCAGGTTGTAGCAAATTTACCTTCTGGTTCAACACTTAAAGGTTGGGTAATTTTCACAAAATCTTTCTCGTCAAATGCTGAATTATAGACAATCACTTCATCAATGATTCCACCAAACCAACCCACATTGCTTAACTCTTCTACACCATCATGGTAGATAGTCTTCTGGGTAACATACCCAATTGAGGTGTCATTTGTGTGTGCATGAAGTTGTCCACCTGATTCTTTACCAACAAGGTCGCCATCTAACCACATTTCCACCCTATCGTTTTCAACTTTATCAGCGGCATTTCGAATGACTACAGCAACGTGGTGCCATCGATTTGGTTTTATTTTATCAGATAACCATGCACCATCCCAGTTGTACTGAGCACGATTCCAACCCCCAACATAGACATTACCAGTGTGTACATACATGACTAAACCTCGTGTTGCTCCACCTTCTTGGAAAATCACCTGTTTCTCTTTTAATGAAGTGTCATTACAATTAAAAAAGGCAGCAACCGTTCGATTAGTATAAGGTCCACCTGTATTGATATGAGGGGAATCAGGAAATTTAATTCCATTACTTTCACCATTAAACTGTAATGCCTTACCAACTATTCCTTCCATGGATATCGGGTTCCCAACCAAATTGCCGTTTATTGCGTTCTTTGAAGTATCTTTTACAGTTCCATCGTCAAATGTCCAGTTTCCTCCAACTGTTGCTTCATCTCGTTCTGCATTTACCTGCATGATAGGTAAAAACAAAAAATAGAACAAAATCACACAAAATAGTGTCAGGAAAGAGAGTTTATGTAATGTGTCTACGGTTAATGTCCGAATCATCTTTACATCTCCTTTTAAACTCCAGTTTTATCATAAAATGTCTAATCAAAATATCATTTGTTCTATACTGCTAAGTTCTATTATGACAAATATGCATTTAATTATCAAATGAATGTATGTTGAACGTGTAAAGTTTAAGAGTTATTCCTGACCAAAATAGTCATAAACAAGCCGTAAACCCAGTCCTGAAAAAGGTTTTTAGCCTTATACAAAAATAGACATAATTATGATTGACTCTAAAGACTCTAAAGTTTTGCATATATAACCAGTCAATTATCGCTAATATTTTGTTCAAATTAATCTTACTTGACAAAAAATAGGTGAATCGGTATACTATATCATTAGGAGTTATCAAAAGGAGGGATAGATGCTGTATAAAGGCTTAGAGTTGGATCGGTTTCAGGAGGAAGCGATTGACGCGATTAATCGTGAACACTCCGTAATTGTTACCGCCCCCACTGGTGCCGGCAAAACTGTTATCGCAGAATATTCAGTTGAAAAATGCCTTCAGACAAACAAACGCGTTATATATACTGCACCGATTAAAGCCCTTAGCAATCAAAAATACCGAGATTTCCAATCAGAATATGGTGATAAAATCGGTATTGTCACAGGTGATGTGGTCTTAAATCCTTATGCACAAGTCCTATTGATGACCACCGAAATCTTCCGAAATACTATCTTTGATGATATTGACAGATTACAAGATGTCTCCTATGTCATATTTGACGAAATACATTATATCAATGACATTGAACGAGGTACTGTTTGGGAAGAAAGTATTATCTTTGCCCCGCAACATATCAAATTTGTCTGTCTGAGTGCGACCATTCCGAATATCGACTCATTTGCGGAATGGATGCAAAGTGTCCGAAAAATTGACATCAAAGTGGTGGAAGAATTAGAACGTCCTGTGCCTTTGGAACATCACATTTATTACCAAGGGATTGGCATAGGTAAATTGAACCACCTTAAAGATCTTCAACAAATAGCAAAACGTCAAAGTCGTAAAAAGGAGAAAACAAAAAAGAAAAACGATAAATACTCAGATCAATATTGGGAAGACAAACCGAAGGACAACAACCCCACAATCCCTAAAGACATTATAGACACCGACTTAATCCCCTACCTCTACAAAAAGAAACGACTCCCTTGTCTCTACTTCTGTTTTAGCCGTAAAAGATGTGAGAGCAACGGCCATTATTTTGCCTCTTTGGGTGCAACGATGTTCCTTGACACAAAGAAGCAGGATCAGATTTTAGAAAAGTTTGACGCACTCTGTATCCAATTTGATATTATTGAAGAAAAAGTAATAACTGAATTTCGGAAATTAATATCACGTGGCATAGCCTATCACCACGCTGGTATGCTACCAACTCTTAAAGAGGTAGTAGAAAGGCTGTTTACTTCTGGATTAATTCAGATTCTATTTACTACTGAGACGTTTGCCGTTGGCATCAATATGCCTGCATGTACAGTAGTATTTGATAGTCTTGAGAAATTTGATGGAGTAAGTTTCCGCTACCTCAAGGCACGTGAATATCATCAAATGGCAGGTCGTGCAGGTAGACGTGGAATTGACCCTATCGGATATGTGTATGCTCAAGTTGAACCAAAATATGGAACATATAGCGATGTTAGCAAAGCAGTTTCCGATAAGATTGAACCTATCAACAGTCAGTTTAATCTCTCATATTCAAGTATACTCAACCTGTATGAAAAATATGGCAATGATATCTACGATGTTTATAAGATGAGTTTGAGCAACCATCAGAATTATAAGCAAATTACCGATCTCAATAATCAGGTTACACAACTTGATGAAGAACTCAAATCTCTACCACTTCCTACCTGTATCCACGACAATATTGATGGAATGAAACAGGTTGAGAGTTATCATCGGTTCAAACGGAAAAATGCAAAGAATCGCGAAAGTCTGCAGTTGGAATTGGCGACAATCAAATCTCGAACTTCAAGAAGTAAATCGGGGAAAAAGGCACACAAGAAAAAGTTAGCACCAATTTATAATAAAATGAAAAGGCTTAATACCGAACTTTCTAAAAATATTTGCCACGATTGCCACGAGCGAAACGAATGTACCAGTAGATATCATGCAATCCGAAAACAGGAACAGTATATACAGAACATAACAAAACGACAAACAAATATTGAGAATTTTCAAATTGGTCAGATTACTGCACGTCTAAACGTTCTTGAAGCACTTGGTTATGTTGAAGAACAGAAGTTGTTACCTCGTGGAAACACCGCATCGCATATATACGGCTACGAACTACAATTGACACAACTACTGTTTAAAGGATTTTTTGAACGACTGAGCGAGGATGAAATAAATTGTCTGATGGTAGCGATTGTGTCTGAGCCTCGTAAAGATGGATATTTCAAACGACTGAAGCAAAAAAGATTGTTATCAATTCTGGGTACAGCTTGGAACGAGATAATAGACATTCAAGGGGTTGAAAAAGGACTCAATGTTTCTGAAATTACACCTCTCTTGGAACTCCGTCTGTGCTCTGCCATGCTTGCTTGGAGTCGTGGTTGTGAATTTGATCAGTTGACAGATTATGCAGCCCTTGATGCAGGAGACTTTGTACGAACATTCCGACTTGTTATCGATCAACTTCGTCAGATACGACGTGCTATGACAGGACATACTGCTCTTGTTGATAAGCTTAATCGCTGTATAGGCAAAATCAATCGTGATGTCGTTGATGCTGAACGGCAGCTGCGAATTGGTCAGGAAGATCCATTTGCTGATGATGAGGAAACGGAAAATGTAACTTCCAGTGAGACAAACCTATAGGTTGTTTTTAGATTAATCGAAAAACTAAGTGTTATTTTAGCGTGTTAATTTGGACACAATCAGTATGACGAACAATATAATTTAAAAAATACATAGTAAAAGAAGAGAATGGAGGAAATAAACATGGCTAATCAGGATTTCGACTTGAAAGGTACACTCAAAGTCAGATCGGCTAATGAAGACGATGCGTCTCATCTGCAAACCTACTGCTTCCCCGAGAAAACGATAGACGAAGTAGTTGATGAACTGAAGGCAGATTTATCGGAAGAGAATCGAACTACCCGACTTGTTGCAGATTCAAGTGGGTATGCAGTCGGACACATTTCGGTGAAACAGCATCCGGTGGATGAAAACGTAGGGCAAATTAGCAATTTGGCTGTCTCTGGTCCCTTCCGGTTATTGGGAGTTGCAGACCATCTTATTGAAGCAGCTGAAGTAGCCGCTGCTGAAATGGGATTGACAATTCTTGAAATAGAACTTGCACCGTCAGAAAAACCGGTCATACAAAGGTATAAAGAATGGGGGTTTCTGAAAAACCGATTGTTACACTCCAAAAAACGCTTAATGCTGAAGCAGAAGAAACACCTGAAGAGGAAACCGAGACAGAGACAGTAGATGAACAATCATCTGATGAACAATCATCTATTGAACAACCAGGACTTTTAGAATAATAATGAACTTAAAGGACAGATTCCAAAATCGGTGTATTACTATCTTGCAGGTAGAACAAATGAAACGGATTATGAAAAGTATTATACTTATTGTTGGATTAGCATTTTTAGTTGTTGGATGTGGAAACCAGAACGAACACCTTGCAAAAGGCAAAGAATTAATCAAATCCGACAAAAGACGAAAAGAGGAACGCGCTGTTCGCGAATTTAAACTTGCTATTGAACAAGAGAAGGATAATGCTGAAGCACATTATCTGCTTGGGTTTTACGATTCGCAGGAATTCTACGAATTAAATCAACCTGAGTGGAATCAGGCATCCATCGCACAGAGAGGACTACACATGTTTAAAGCGTATCAGCAAAAGCAGCGTGAATACCTTGAAATTCTGGTATTTGATACGCTACGAGACGATGATGTAGATGTGCAAAACGCTGCATTGGAAGCATTGACTTTAGTCTACCAAAAAGGTGGTCGTAAACAACTACTTAATCAACTCGAAAAGGCAATTAAGTCAAATGATAATCGGGATAGGCACGATGCACATTGGGTAATGGCAAACATTGGTAGATCTGATCCTACGACTATGGTACCGATTTTGGTTGAGCTGCTAAAACACAAACAGATGGGAACACGTTTGAATGCTGTCAAGGCACTCGGAGAAATTGGTAGTGAAGAAGCAATACCGGTGCTTGCAGCGTTAATTGATTCGGGATCGGCGAAGCGTGTACGTGATCGTGAGGAAGCGGAAGTGCGTCAGTTGGCTGTTGCTGCACTGGGAAAAATCGGTGGTAAAGCTGTTCCTGAACTTGTGAAAATAACACGAAACAAGGGGTCTTCGCTCAGAGTTGATGCGATTCGTGCGTTATCTTCACTCGGTGACGAAAAGGCAGTACAACCACTTTTAGATGCATTGAAAGAGAAGAGTAGTCGTGAAATCATTGTGGAGTTAGGTAATTAGAACTTATCATATATTTGTTGGAAGGTATGAGGATGCAGAAAAATATATTACTTATTTTGTTTATTATCAGCATAATTGTAATGCTTGGATGCGACAACTCCTATTATGATGAACAATTGAAAATGGAAGTGAAACAACTTGACAGTGATCTTGAAAATCGCTGGTCTACGAGTGGTGTCGTGGTAAGTTCAATAGGGTCGAATGGTCCCGGAGAAAAAGCAGATCTCTTACCCGGAGAACTTATATCCTTTGTCATTGGTGAATACCCTATTCAGAGTCCTGCGAACTTTAGTCAAGCAGTCAAAAAAGCCATGGATGACGATAACAACATGCTGCTCTATTTGAAAGATAAGCAACCGCTCCGCATTGCAACCCGTAAATCCGGTGATAAAATTGGTATAGAGGTAGAAGGAAGCAATCCTGTGCGTATCAAGCAAATTTTGCCTGGAACTCCCGCATCAAATTCTAACAACATTCAGGTCGGTGATATTGTTGAAAAGATTGTTGACGAACGAAAAATACAAGGTTTAGACGACTACAAGAAAACTGTAATTGAGTTTACGAAATTAAATTCCAGATTGACCTTCCGAACAACAGAACTGATTGGTGTAAAAATAGCCGCTGTCACTGCACTTGGAAACTTAGGAGATGCACGTGCTATAGAATCTTTGATTGATATTCTTAAAAACAACCGAGAACTGGCACTCCGTAAAGCCGCAGCACGGAGTTTAGAACGACTTGTTGCCTTGAGCGAACTCAATCCTCTCTTTCAGATATTCCAACAGGAAAATGTGAATCAACTACCCGCAGATACACTTGACAGATCTCACCTTGAATCCGCTGAAATTTTAGGGCTGCTACTTGTAGACCCTACAGCAAATACAGTAACACTTGAAGCACCCTTCGGTATCCAATTCCGATATCGTTCTGAAGCATTACATCAGAAAGTTAATGAAGGGCAACTTGTGGAACTTGCTGAACAATATATTCAGAAATCAATTGAACCGGATCAGGAAATTCGCAGAGCTTGTCTTTCCATGCTCGGTATCCTTAAGCCGACTTCTGCTATTATGCCTCTCGCCAAGGTGCTTAGGGATCAAAACGAAATTCCGGGTATCCGATTCCAAGCTGGTTTAGGGTTGAGTCGTATTGGAGAACCCGCAACTGATGCACTTATTGCTGTATTTAATGAAGCTGATTCTACAGCTCAGGATATTGCTGCATCTGCGCTTGGAAATATAGGCGGAACACAGACACGTGATTTTCTAATTACAGCTTTAGAAACTACTGATGACCCCGCGATACAATTAACACTTGTAGATGCAATTGCCAAAATAGGTGACGAACCCTCACTCAGTGCACTTGAACGCCAACGACAACGTTTTCAAGAAGACGACTCCGCGATCCGTATCTTTCTCGATGAAGTATTCAGCAGCTTGACTACCTCGGTGGAGCAGTAATCAACCCATGATTCTTTCAAGTAAAATGGAACTATGTCTATTTGCGAATTAAAGGTCTAACCTTTCTCACAAAACGCAATATAGTCTGACAACAGAAGATAATGAAAATTGGACTGATCTCAGACTTGCATACTGAAGCAACCAAAGCAAATAAGGCAATTATCCCCTATCTCATCAATGCCATCAAAGCAGCGGATCTTGATGTTTTTATCCTTGCAGGTGATGTATCCCCGAAGTTAACTGAATTTTACGAAATACTTGGAACATTTGACAATGCAAATCTGACATGTCAGAAGTTGTTTGTGCCGGGAAATCACGATGTCTGGGTAAACAAAAAAGCAAACATGACGAGTGAGCAAAAATGTGGTGTAATCTCAGAAATTTGTAAGGATCACGGATTTTACTCACTCATGGATGCTCCGTATATTTCCGATAGAATAGGGTTCTGCGGCACCATCGGTTGGTATGATTACTCTTTTGCACCTGAAGGTTACGATTTTTCCACTGAGCAGTATGCTGAAAAACAGTTGATGGGGACGGTCTATAGTGATAAGAGATATGTCCAGTGGCAGGATACAGACGAGAACATCGCACGCCGCTTTGAGGCAGAACTGGAAAAACAGATCGCTTCTCTTAGGGATGATGTCCAACGTATAATTGTTGTCACACATCATGTCCCTTTTCGAGAGTGTATCCACTACCATGCCAAATTACCTTGGGATTATTTTCGTGCGTTTTACGGTAGCGAAGGTCTTGGTATGTTGTGTTTGCAGGAACCGCTTGTTACACATGCACTTTTTGGACATGTCCATTATACAGTTAACCAACAGGTTAAAAACGTAAAAGCAATCTGTGCACCTATTGGTTACCTTCATAAACAACCAACTGAGGGTTTGAAGGCTTACGCGGAAAAACGTTTGAACTGTTTCTCTGTAACAGATGACACACACGAAATGTGATACATTAAAATTGGCAGTAAAGGAGTACACAATGGAAGTTACGTTAACTAATAGCAACGAAGCCGGTGCCCTCGAATTTCCATGGGGTGCGATAAAATGGCTATGCAATGATCAGATTGATCCAAATGCTGAGATGACATTCGGTGTGGTTTATATTAATGCTGGTGAAGGCAATCCTACCCATTACCATCCGAACTGTGAGGAACTTATCTATGTCTTATCTGGTGAATGTGATCACAAATTGGGAGATGAAATAATACCACTGAAACCAGGAATGATGCTCCGCATTCCACGTAATGTTAAACACAATGCTGTCAACACCGGTTGGCAACCTGTGACGATGATTATCTGTTACTCAGATGCTGATAGACAGACGGTCTTCTGTGATTAAGAAAATGTTATAGGAAAAACACCACAAAACATCCATTAAACAGGAATTATGAACTATGTCCAAAGAATCAAGGTGCAAAGTCAAGATTTGTGGTACCACATCGATTCACGATGCAGGTCTTGCTGCTGAAGCTGGTGCTGACTATTCTGGTGTATTAGTTGACGTGGTATCTTCAGAACGTTCCTTGTCTTCTAAACAAGCGGCAGAAATCGCTGATAACAGTCCTATTCCGACGGTGTTGCTCTTATACAATCGTACGACAGCGGATATTCAAGGAGTAGTGTCGCAAATTCAGCCATTTGCAGTGCAACTTCTCGGACAAGAAACACCTCAGCAAGTTGAAGAACTCAAAAGTCACGTAAAATGCCAATTTTGGAAATCTGTCTATCTGCCCGCAGGAAGTCCAGAGGATGTTGATATGACAGCAGTACGGACACAAATGCGAGAATACCGTGATGCTGGTGCGGATTATCTCTTATTTGACACGGTTGATATTAGCATTGAACCACCACGTTATGGTGGCACTGGCAAAAGATATGATTGGAATATCGCTGCAGAACTCATCTCGGAGAGTCCGCTCCCTGTTTATTTAGCAGGGGGAATTAGACCAGAAAATGTTAAAGCAGCTATTGAAATGATTAATCCGTACGGGATAGACCTTTGCTCAGGTGTTGAGGCATCAAAAGGTGTCAAAGATAATCGTAAACTTGAACAACTTATGCATCAGGTCAGAATAGCCAGTTAACAATCGTGTCGATTAGTGCGAGATTACATGTAACCCGTGGCAACACACTTACTAAATCGCACACCCAAATATGTTGAAATTGTTGCGAATTATAGATATACTTGTATTTGGAAAATATGTAGCATTGAACATATTAATTTATTTTCAAAACCTAAGGAGACTATATATGAAGTTTAGTGCATTTCAGTTAACCTTTATCTTACTAATGATCGGAGTTATTTCTGTTATCGGTACTTCTGCTGTTTTCGCAGATGCTCATGAAACCGAAGGTGAAATGGCATCTGAAGCTGAAGCAATGGAAGAAAAACCTGAAATTACAGGATGGTTTCAGGTTGACGTTGATAGTTTAGGATCTTATGTCCTTATTGGTGCAAGCCATCCAGTTGGTGGAATCTCAATTGCTTCCAATATCTATATCAACGATATTAACAAAGGCAAGTATACAGGTGAGTTTGATCTTGGTGTTACGGTCCCTGTAGTGGCTAATGACTCAATGTCACTATTACTCCAACCGATGGTAGGAATTGGGTTTGATTATACCAGTGCGGATAACCCTGACGCGCTCTACCCGCAAATATTTGCTTTCCTTAACGCTGGAGATATTTTCCTCTTCCACTGGACCATCAGCACGATATCAACTATTTTTGATGAAGATAGTATTAATGATATATACAATCGAAGCTATATCACCTATTCTTTGAATGACACAATTGCCATTGGACCTCAAGTTGAATCAGTTCTCGGTCTCGGGGAAATGGGGGAACTGTGGGCATTCAATTTGGGTGCGCGTCTCAATATTGGATATGGTAAGGCTAATACCCTCGGTATCTACGTCGGATATGAGACTAAGAAAGGTGATGAGGAAACCGGACTTACCGGTAGGATGAATTTTACACGTTTCTGGTAGATGAATTTGGTTTAGGGCGCGGATGCCAACCGCGCCTTACTACTGACACAACTTCTATTCCACTACATAGAGAAGAATCGTCCTGTCTTTTGCGCGTGAGAATGCTGGCAAGGTATCTACCATGCGTCCTCGTTCGCGAATCCACTTCCGAACAACCTTGTCTGCATCAAACACGTTAAAACTTGCCACGTCTACGATAAACCATAACCGTTTTTTACCAGAACTGTTCCACTCCCTCTCAAATGCAGCCCTATCCCTTAACAACTCACCAACATGAATTGATTCTGATTTCGGCAGATAATACCGTGCCATTTTAGGTTCGGATAATACTAACCTATCAGCAGGTTTGTGCTCTGTCTGAATTGCTTCAAATACCTCTTTCCATTTAGGTCTTCCACCATTTTCATAGCGGAAATAGAGAAAAACTTGTGACAGTAGCGTCAGCAGTAATACACACGGTACAAGTATACGCAAGATGCTGCTGCCTTCCAATTTTATCCCTTCCCAAACATAATCACACGTAACTGCTGCGAGAATGAAATATGCGGGTGTTGACCAAAACAGATAATAACCTGCCACGTTCTGCAGCTGAGATGCAATCAATAGTAGACCTAAAGGAGCACCTGCAAAGCAAATCAAAAAGAGGGTGGGACGGTCTATAGGACGGACAATTACAGCAAAAAATGCAGTAATTGCTATCGGGATGCTAACCCCTTGGACAATGGTAAGTATGATATAGAGAGGACTACGACCCCACTCGTTAAGACCCCATCCAGAAGAGATGTAACCACGAATCTGTGGATGCGCGAGCATGAGCACAGGAATTGCAAATGGTATAAAAAACAAGAACATATTTTTCCATCGCTTTCGGTTACGTTCAGCGTGTAACTGAAATATCGCATAGGTTGCTAAGGCAGGCACTATTGCTGCAGCCAATAGGTGCGATAGAATCAAGCAGATACAGGAAATGAGAGCGTATATTGTCCAAAGTGTAGAATCTTTTTCAATAGATTGGTAGAAAAACCATGCTGTCATCGCAGCGAACAGAAAGGTCAAGATATAAGAACGTGCATTTTGTGACCAAAACAGATGCCAGTTTGACAACGCCACAAATGAAGCTGCTAATAACCCAACTCTACTATTATATAAGCTTTGTCCCAGGATAAAGATGATAAGAATTGATAGGATGCCTGCGGCACAAAAGATAAAACGACTGTTCCACTCACCACTACCCTCTGTCATAAATGATAATCCTTCACCAATATAAACAGAAAACTTTGCAGCAATATATGGAATCGGATTAATAGGTGAATTAGATAAAGATAATTCTTCAGCATCAATGACAGTGAGTACCTCGTCAATCCAAAAACTCCACGTCCCAAGATGCCATAATCGTAGGAGTGCACCGATGCAGACAATACAGATAAGCAGAATATGCTTATTTTTTAGGCAGTTTTGTGATGAAAATTTCAGCATTTTTAGCAGTTTTTTATCTCCTCAAACGGAGTAAGTAGACTAACTACTTGCCTGCAATCGGATTAGCTTTATGAAGGTTAGACATAAGGTTAATATAAGGATAGTCCTATATTAAACTGAATAACAAGATACCCATAAAAAATCAGAGTGTTAACACAATTACATTATTGGCACGCATATTGCTTTAAGGGTAGCAGTGTAACAAAGCACAGATTCTATCATGTCGGGTTTCATTTCGCTCTACCCGACTTACAAAAGAAGCAGTGCAACTAAGCACAGATTCTATCACAAGTTTATGCCAGAAATCAAGTGTTTGGATTAACATACTGGCAGATACTATCTTATGGCACGGTGATTGTACGTGCTGGAAGTAAATAAATCTAAGGAGATTTTGATGAAATTTAAATCGTATTGGTTACCACAATTATTGGCAATAGTTTGCATCCTCGCATTAGGTGGTGTTCAGATGGTTTTTGCTGACGCACACGAAGCGGGTGAAGAGATGGAAATGGAAATGGAAGAAGAATCGGGTATATCTGGTTGGTTCCGTACTGATACAGATAGTTTAGGAACACAAATTTGGGTTGGTGCAAGCCATCCGGTTGGAAGTATCTCAATAGATAGCGATATTTATGTCGTAGATACTTTCGGTGAGTTTGATCTTGGTCTTGGTATTCCTGCTGTTGACAGTGATTCATTGTCTCTTAGTTTCCTCCCGATGGTCGGTATTGGGTTTGACTATGCTACAGCAAATGGTCCAACTACATTGATCGCACCCCAATTGTTCACCTACCTTACCGCTGGTTCAATCTATTTTGAATCGTGGATACAAGTGTTCTTAAATTCTCCATTTGATGAAGAAGGCGCAGATTCGTTCTATACACGCGATTTCATCCTCTATTCAATAAACGATACAGTCGCAATTGGTCCGCAAGTTGAAGCAACAATTGATTTAGGTGATGATGGTGGACTCAGCAGTCTTATTGTCGGTGGACGGATTAACCTCGGTTACGGTGAAAATAACACTCTCGGACTCTTTGTCGGTGTTGAAACCCAACTGGACGACGATTCTGAAGATACGGGTCTTACTGGCAGAATGACGTTCGTTCGCTCTTGGTAGTTAATGTATTATGAACAGCATTGAGCTGTTCCTTCCCTGGTTGAAACATCGCGAATCTCCTGGAAACAACTCCCACGTGATTCGCGATGAACTCAACGTATTGCCAAACGGATTTTATCTCTCAGTTCCTCGGAGTTTAATAACAAGAAGTAGTTTTATTGAAATATAGGAGATCTTTCAGATGAAAAAAGGGGTTATTATAACGATTCTCTTTCTAACCTGTCTACTAAGCCTGAACGCCTTTGCCTTAAATGGGAATGTTGACGACCTTGAGGCAGACGGTGAAAAGGTAATGGTTTACGAAGGCACGGCTTACGAAGCAGAAATGGTTAAGGTTCCAGGTTCAAAGTATATGGCAGACACGCTGTGGGTCCTTGTCGCAGCATTTCTCGTATTCTTTATGCAGGCAGGTTTTGCGATGGTGGAATCTGGATTCACACGTGCAAAAAATGCTGTGAACATTCTCATGAAAAACCTATTGGACTTTTCAATGGGTACAATTGCTTTCTGGGCAATTGGTTTTGCAATTATGTTTGGTGCTGGTAATGCATTCATGGGTACAAGCGGTTGGTTCGTTCCAGCAGAATCTGGTGTTTTCAGTTCATTAGAGTGGAGTTCTGTACCGACACATGCAGCGTGGCTTTTCCAGCTTGTTTTTGCTGCAACTGCTGCAACAATCGTTTCCGGTGCAATGGCAGAACGGACACAGTTCAAAAGTTATCTAATTTATAGTGTTTTCATAACCGGTATCATCTATCCAGTTGTTGGTCACTGGATATGGGGTGGCGGTTGGTTATCAAGTTTAGGCATGTCAGATTTTGCTGGTTCAACAGTAGTGCATTCAACAGGCGGTTGGCTTGCATTGACAGGTGCTATCGTTCTTGGACCGCGCCTTGGTAAATATGATGGGGAAGGCAAACCGAGACCAATTGCCGGTCATAATCTTCCACTTGCCGCGCTTGGTGTCTTTATCTTGTGGTTAGGTTGGTTCGGTTTCAATCCTGGAAGTCAAATGGGAGCCGATGCAGCACCTATTTCCAGCATTGCCGTGACAACGAATTTGGCAGCTGCTGCAGGTGCGATCACCGCAATGATTACAGCATGGATTATGCTTGGTAAACCTGATGCTGGTATGTCCCTCAATGGTGCTCTTGCAGGATTGGTTACTATTACTGCTGGTTGTGCTTCAGTTAGTCCGACATCTGCTGCTATCATGGGTGCACTTGGTGGTGTCGTGGTTGTTTTAAGTGTCTTGATGTTTGAAAATCTACGTGTTGACGATCCGGTTGGTGCTATCTCTGTTCACGGAACGTGTGGTGCATTAGGCACACTTTTACTCGGCTTTTTTGATAGTTCAAGCGGAGTATTCTTCGGTGGTGGATTCGGACTTCTCTGGGCACAGTTCGTGGGTGTTATTGCTGTTCTTGTATGGTGTCTTGTTACAGGTTTCATTCTCTTCGGTGCAATCAAAGCTATCACTGGTTTACGGGTTACACAAGAAGAAGAACAGGCAGGACTTGACTATGAAGAACACGGTGCAAGTGCCTATCCAGATTTCAATGTCTCATCAATCCGTTAATCGGACTTTACGATTACCTCCGTTTCGAAGGTAAATACTACAAACCAAATAAGGATCGCCCACGGGAAGTTTCACTTATCCCTGAGTTATACTTCTTGGCTGGTGGGCGTTCCTTTTTGTCATTTTTTATTGGGTTCTAATAGAAAATTAATTTTATTACAATTTGATGTTTTGATACAATAGCTGCAATCTCTTAGAAGGGATAGTTTTGTGCTGTACGTATCGTGTAGAGAAAGAAATTGCTTTACTTTATTCGAAGCCAGACATTTGTATGCTATTAAGAACAATTAACAAGCAACATATAGCTTGGAAAACTAAGGAGGAATAAGATGCAACAACGATGTGCATCAAGAACTGCAAAGAAGCAGTTTGATTACATGCGAATTGCAACGCTAATTCTAATATTATTGATGTGTTCCGTGCCAGTCCTCGTATTGGCACAAGAAACACCTACCGAACAGTCAGGAGAGGCAGCAGTAGAAGAAACACCCGCGGATGCGGAAGAGGCAACTCTCAATTCTGGTGATACTGCCTGGATGCTTACAGCAACAGCACTTGTGTTGTTTATGACTATTCCAGGACTTGCCCTCTTCTATGGAGGACTTGTGCGCGTTCAAAACGTGCTGTCTGTCCTGATGCAGTGTTTCGCTTTGACTGGACTAATATCTATTCTATGGATTGTCATCGGATATAGTCTTGCCTTCAACACTGCTGGTATGGAGGCAGGGAAGATAACATTCAACTCTTTTGTTGGGGTGTTGGTACATTTTTCCTTGCTGGTATTGGTGTAGATACTGTAAGCGGAACTATTCCGGAAACCGTTTTTGTTGTTTTCCAAATGACGTTTGCGATTATTACACCTGCCCTGATCGCGGGTGCGTTTGCAGAACGGATGAAGTTCTCTGCGATGCTACTTTTCTCCGCAATTTGGTCACTGATAGTCTATGCCCCTCTATGTCATATGGCATGGTCAGGTGATGGTTCACTCTTTGGTGATATAATTGGAGCAATTGATTTCGCTGGTGGAAATGTAGTGCATATTAATGCAGGTATCGCAGCATTAGTAGCTGCTATCTTAGTTGGAAAACGTTTGGGATACCAGACCACAGCAATGCCGCCACATAGTTTGACAATCACGGTAGTCGGTGCATCAATGCTATGGGTAGGATGGTTCGGATTCAATGCTGGTAGTGAACTTGCCGCTGACGGAGTCGCTGGAATGGCTATGCTTGTCACCCAGGTTTCAACTGCTACAGCTGCAATAACGTGGATGTTTATTGAGTGGGTAAAACATGGGAAACCAAGTGTTCTGGGTATTGTTACAGGTGCTGTTGGTGGTTTGGTTGCAATTACACCTGCTTCAGGTACAGTCGGTCCTATTGGCGCACTTGTTATCGGCTTCGTCTCTGGCGCTGTTTGTTTCTGGGGTGCTACGAGTCTAAAATCTAAACTTGGTTATGATGATTCTTTAGATGCGTTTGGTGTTCACGGTATCGGTGGTATTGTCGGTGCATTGTTGACAGGTATCTTTTCCGCTACAGTATTAGGTGGTTCAGAAGATATAATGATTGGAAGTCAACTTTGGGCACAGTTCCTTAGCATTGTTATCACTATTGTTTGGAGTGGTGTGCTTTCGTTTATAATCCTTAAAATCGTTGATGCTATTGTTGGTCTACGTGTTGAAGAGGATGATGAACGTATGGGTCTTGACCTATCACAACATAACGAACGCGGCTATAACCTATAAACCAAAATATTTACATTGTATGGCGAGGTGTCTGTACCTCGCCATGCTTTTTTGTAGTGCCAACTTTTAGTTTACACACCGATCTGACACAATCTAAAAGTTTATGATACAAAAGAAGATAGTTTCTAATCACTCAGAAATGGTATCAGAATCTTCCTGAGTTATCCTTCCTGCTATTTCGGCATCAGATAATACTTCTTTTCTCACAAGCAGTTGTTGTTCTGCACCGATATTCCGATATATATCTTCTATCCATGTGGTGTCAAAAGCGTTGCCTGTATTGTGAATAATTAGATTCCGTGGAGCATTTAGCGCGCCTGCAGATCGGAAATCTCCGACTTTACGCAGACTCGGAATCGGTAAAGTCTCCAAATAAGCATCATCGCTGCTGTTATCAAATTGAGCTGCATCAGCGACAACGTTTTTGATATTCGTAAAGGCTGCCGCAAGTATTGACCACAAACCGGCTTCCCCTATCCCGATTAAACTCACATCTGAAACATCGCCTCTGGTTGAGAAATACAGCAATGTCGTTAAAATGTCCTGAACGCGCAATGCCGCAGTTGTTCGGTTATATGTGGTGAAATAGTTTGAATCCTCTGATCTTTCATATTCCCCGTGTTCCCCTGTTCCAAATACATCAATAATCAAGACTTTACGATCAGAATTAATCAATCCTGTAATCAATGGTACAGGTTGACCTGTTTCGGGATTAATTAATTTTTCTTTTCCTTCAGGATGCACGATGACAACAACTGGATCGTGTCCTACCAATGGTTCTGTTCGAAATAGAATAGCAGGAATATTGTCTCCAACACCTTTTCTACCGATGACAACGTGGCGCGCAGAATATTCTGGATGATATGTAGTTGGAAAAGCACCATCAGGTTCAACAAGTGTGACTTCATCACTGTTTGGTAAGTGCAAACCGAGTGAGTGTTGCAACGCACTCCCCATCTCCTCCTTAAACTGAAGAAGTTCAGCTTCATTTGTTGGCTTACGTGTTTCAATTGCTTCTTGAGATAGTTTTATCCAAGCAGGTAGAATTTCATTTTGTTTGAGTGCATGCTCAGGAAGGTCGCGATCTGAGAAAACCAGCAACGCCTCATCCGATTCAACCTGATACGATACCTCTTTGAATGCGGATGTATTCTCTTCCTTTAACAACCATTTTGCGAACCAGGCGTATACTGCCTCGCGACTCTGCTTATTGTAGTTATGCTCTGCATCTACTTGCACCTGATGCACTTTATCTTTCGCACCAAAATGTGTATATACACTCTGGATAGCAGGATATTCAACTGTTGGTGTATTGGAAGTCCAGTCTCCTGTGCATGATACAAGCAGGAGAGGGCGCGGTGCCATTAATGCCCCGATTTCAATGTTACTTGTTTCCAACCGCAAATTCGGGGCATTTTCACATAGACACCCACCTTGCATGGTTGCGGAAATCATATTCACTGGAGCAGAAACCTTTACGCGTTCATCTGCTGCAGTTAAAATAAAGGTTTGCGATCCCCCACCGGATGCCCCTGTACAACCGATGCGTTCTTTGTCAACATCTGGAAGACTTTGCAGGAAATCAATAGCACGAATCCCGTTCTGTAGTTGAAGTCCCATCGCGCTCAACCCCCAGAGACCTTCTCTTGCACCACCATAGCGATGTTCAAGCTGCTTAGCACTATCGTTATAACCTATCATATCGAAGGCAAATGTGACGTAACCCTGTTTTGCAAAGTTGATGCATCGTGCGGGAATTGAACCGCGTTCAATGTCTTCTATCCTTCCACGTCCCCAATGTCCATGTGGACTTACTATGCCCGGAAACGGACCGGGTTTTCCTTTTGGACGATATAAATTTCCAGTTGTTAAAAAACCTGGAAACGGTTCAAAGTATACTTTTTCAATTGTATAATCTCCTCGTTCAATTTTACCGAAGACTTCGGCATTTAGTGGGGTTGGTTCATGCTCAGGTACTAATCCGTTTGCCACGCGAATCTGCTGTCGTAATGCGGCAGCTTTTTCTGTCCATTCTGCTTTCGTATAGTTTGGAAAAGAATAAGGTGTATTAGTATCGCGTGATGCAGCACCTCGTGCGTCATTAACAGTTTGTGTTGGGTCAGTAAAAACATGAGCAAGTTCGTGATGTTGTTCAGCCATTATATATTCCTCCGTAGAAACCTATGATGGGAGTCTAACCCTATGTGTAACCTGAGTGAATCACCTGACTTGGTAATTCCTAAATTAACGTGAGTTCGGTTTAGCAGATATGCAGGATTTCATATTTATTTGCCGAATTTACAATGTCATAACTTTGTAAAGTTTTGAGTTTTTTGAGTCAATCGGAAATGAAGGAATTTTGACATGTGCTACAATCCCTTATCACCAGTGGGATTACAGGTTAATTACGACTAATATAGTCAAGATTGACTCAAAAACTTTACAAGATTTATCAGGAACTATAACAATGATTTTTTGCAGTGCGTATTTTACCGATTCCCAAAGTTGCTTATACCGAACTCACGTTAAATTATGAATCTGATGTCGGTTGCTCAGTTGACAAGATTGCGTCAACGTTCTTGAGATCCTTCCCCATTCCCACTACCAAATTGAGCAAGGCAGCAATGGAATAAGAAGAAATTATAATAATTATTCCATATATTATTGATACAATAATCGAAATTAATCCAAAAGTCCAGTCAAAAGATATACCAATATCAACTGGGAAGAAGAACATATCAACCATACCTGGTACCTCAATCCCAAATAGTCCTGCAATCAATCCATGAACTCTTGTGGCAACCATTCGTATAAATACTACTACTCCTGATAACCTTATCAGGATGACAGCGATATTCAATATAGTATAATCAGATTCATTCTGAAGTGTGTTGATTTGATTGCATCTGTTCCAAATCAACATTATTATGACTGATGCAACAACTATGGTGAACAATGCAAGTATAATTGAACCACCTAAAGGGAACAATAGTGAACTTGTGTTATCGACATTTGCAATTACACTTATGATAAGCACAATACTCCAAACCAATGCTAAAATAAACACTCCTACACCAAAAACCTTGAGAATAATTTGTATCCACTTTTGAAAAGATTCACCAGATTCCAACGATGCAAACCACTCCACGATGTCCCGTAAGAATTTCATAGTATACCTCTATAAACTCAGGTTATGTATGTTAATATAACAGATATAATGATTTATCTCAATTCTGGATATTCTGTGGAATTAGCAATCAAAGTCCGGTAATTCTGTGGTTTATCTAACTCGGCAAGTACTTTCGTCCCTACTTTGAGATATGTTCCATTTAGCATCACGAATTTATCCTTGCGTAGGAACAGATATTCTCCCTCAAATTCTATGTGTTCCTCAGTTTCAGATGTTGACATCTTCGCATATCCATCATCGGAGATTAGAAATGTATCTGTTACCTCATTTGATTTTACTGTGAAACCGGTAGCTAACACATCTGCATCAGTACTCACTGAAATTGGATTTATCTTGGGAAAGTATTCTGTATTGGGTTTCATAGGAAACAAGATCACATTCAATACCGCGGGTAATTCGCGTTTGGTATGAAAAGTAAGTTTATTATCATCCAACTTGCCAACAAGGTTGGTGTTATCTGTAGCCCCAATATATATATTACTGTGACCAGATTCTCGCGTCCATGCTTGTCCGATATCTTGATCAATATGTGCGGTGTTTAGGTGAAAGATCTGCTCTAACGAATGTTCTCCAACACCAAGAACCGTGTCATGTAGGATATAGTATTCACCTTTGATGTAAAAAATGGATCGTTTATGATGATAATTAGATCCTTTATGCCACCCCTCCACATAATCATAAACAGATGTTGTAATCCATCGAGTATCAGGATCCGGAACAGAATCCGACTCAGTTAGTTTTCTTTTTCCATCAATCAAAACAACGTTGTGTGCTTCGCTTGATTTTGAAGAGGGCTCTGCATTAATTTTGCTAAGGTCGTGGGTGATAAGCTGTCGTCCATGTGCAAATACAACGAAACTCAACTTATCTTCATAACCTTGTTTTCCTAAAGGTCCACAATCAAAACAGAGGTATTGTGCATCAGGTTGCCAACTATCTCTCATCACATAGTAACCAGTATATGGTAACGCATGCGACAATACCTGAGGCTTACTATCTTTTAGATAAGAATTAGTGATATTACGCAGTTCAACAACACCTGCATTGTCAAGGCAATTTGCACCGAAAGGTGGAAAAGACTTATCAGGTTGGCAAATATAGATGCATGCTTTTATCAACTTCTCTAACAAAGCCTGTAATTCATCAACACATTCAAATTGCCAATTCTCCTTAACCCTATCAAAAACATTTAGAAATCTGGAAAAATCGGTAATTGCTTCTACTTGGGAACGCAGCAATATGTCTACATGAAAACCATCAGGATAAAAGAACGTATTAACTATCCACTTATAACGACGAGATGCGAGCGTGAGGAGTTGTGAACTAATACGAAATTCTGGGAAGAGAATCGCAGCAACACCTATTTCTGCAGTCGCCAAAATAGGTGGTGTGGGATAAATTGACAATTTCAGCAAACTTTCCAGATATAATTTACTTACATTAATTGTATCCGTTTTTGCCAAATATGGTAAACCGTCAAAGTGCTTCATATACTCCCCGCGATAGGTTGTATATGCGGACATTGCAGTGGATATGTCACCCATCATAACAACAGATTGGACATCTTCCAACCTTTCAGATTCCAAATTGAGATAGTGAAAGAACATTTCATCACTTAACGGAAAATTTGATTCATTATGGTATGTAAAATTGTGGTTAAGGACTGTATTATAGCATTTTATCGCTGAACCCAGAATTGGAAGGTTGAGTGTGCTTGCGAGTAAGAATGCTGATTCAATTGGTTGGATGATATGTGTGTCTGACGGTGTTGGAGAGACTTCAGTGAGATTCGCAGCAATACGTCCAAATCCTGCAAGTCTCCATAATTCGGATTGCGGTAACCCAGAACAGACACTACCTACTAATGCCAACACACTCCCCGCAGCCAACCTTTCCCGCGCTGTTGGTGCTTCCGGATAGGTATAAAGATATTCAATATGTTCTAAGAGTATTTTGGCTAACGGTTCCCATGCTGTTTCATAAAGAGTTTCATGTGTTGCAATACCGAGTGCTTCAATGACGCGTGCTGCTACCGATTCAAGCCGCCATGCTGGGTGCCGATCAACATATTCAATTGGAGTAGGATTTGTTTCAACAAAGGTGAGGAGTTCTTCAAAATCAGCAATCGGCTCAAATTGGTCAATTATAGGAATCTCTTGCTTTGCAAGTTTTGATGCTAACAACGTAACATGTTCGGATTGAACTGTCGAAAATTCGTCTATTGACATACCGCCACTCTCTTGACTACCTTAAATGTATGTGGTATTATAACACCATTCAGAGGTGGTGTCAACAGTGCTTAAAAAATGCAACACACTCAATCCTTGGGTTTATACCAACTTTGCAATCAATCCTACATAAATTACAATTATTAATCAAAAGGAGACTTTCCGATGAAAAGAACACTATTTGCGATTGTAACCGTTTGGTTTTCCATGCACACTATTGTCCTATATACCTTGGCACAGGACACTACAAAATGGCATTTACCTAAAGGAGCGAAAGCGCGTATTGGCAAAGGTGGGATCAGTGAAATTGCCTACTCTCCCGATATGAAACGTATAGCAGTAGCAAGTGGTATCGGTATCTGGTTATATGACTCACAGACAGGTGAAGCACTTGACCTACTCGTAGGACATACATATCGTGTGAGGAGCATAGCATTTAGTCCAGATGGAAAGGCAATAGTAAGTGCCAGTTGGGACAAAACCATTCTTCTATGGGATGTGCAGAAAGGCACACTTCTTAAGACATTGACAAAACATACAAGTGGGTTCAACAGCGTAGCGTTCAGTCCGGATGGAAAGATGATTACAAGTGCAAGTTCTGACAAAACCGTAGGTCTATGGGACACACAGACAGGAGACCATATTCAGACTTTTATCGGACATACAGACAGTGTTGAAAGCGTAGCGTTTAGTCCAAACGGACATATAGTTGCGAGTGGAAGTGCAGACAATACCGTGCGTTTGTGGGATGTGAAAACAGGAACCTCTACTCAAACACTCACTGGACATACAGAGCGTGTCTATGATGTATCGTTCAGTTCGGATGGAAAAACGTTGGCAAGTGGAAGTTGGGACAAAACCGTTCGATTGTGGGATGTGCCGACTGGAACGACTATTCAAACACTTATAGGACATACCAGTGGTGTTAATAGTGCCGTTTTCAATCCGGATGGGAAGACGTTGGTGAGTGCAAGTGGAGACAAAAGCATTCGTATTTGGAATGTGCAGACAGGTGAGTCTATCCGAACACTCTCAGAGCATACAGATTCTGTTAGAAACGCGGTATTTAGTTCGGATGGTTCTAAGTTTGCGAGTGGTAGTTCTGATGGCACCATTCGTCTGTGGGATACTCAAGCAGGTAAATCCTACCTGACAATAGAAGGACATACAAATGGTATGACAAGTTTGGTGTTTAGTCCAGATAGTACTATGTTGGCAGGTATAAGTGGGTACAGCGAAATCCGTTTGTGGGATCTGAAGACAAAGACACCCATAAGAGTTATCACAGAACATACGCGACCGTTAGATAGTGTCGTTTTTAGTCCGGATGGAAAGACTCTCGCAAGTGGAAGTTTGGATGGTACCGTTCGTCTACAGGATATCCAGACAGCGACTCCTTTAAACACGTTAACTGGAAATGCGGATAGTATCTATAGTGTTGCGTACAGTCCGGATGGTTTTATGCTTGCAGCTGGAAGTGGGAATGATTCCGTGTTGGTATGGGCAGTACGAACAGGTACACTTATTCAGAAATTGAAAGGACATACGGATGGTGTCGTTAGTGTAGCGTTTAGTCCAGATGGAAAAATGATCGCAAGTGGAAGTAGAGACAAAACTGCAATTTTGTGGGATGCGATTACCGGTGAACATCTTCGGACGTTGAAAGCAGATATGCAATGCGTGGATAGTGTCGTGTTCAGTCCAGATGGAAAAACACTTGCAAGTGTGAGTGGTGACGCAACTGTTCATTTTTGGGATGTAGAGACGGGAACACATATTCAGAAAATCAGTGATGAGATGAGTCTGTTAAGCAGAATAGCATACAGTCCAGATGGAAAGACAATCGCAAGTGGAGGTTATGAAGGCACCGTACTGCTGTGGAATGCACAATCATACACTTCCTTATTGACGTTAACTGGTCATATTGATGGTGTCTATAGTATTGCTTTTAGTGCTGATGGGAAAACTCTCGCGAGTGGGAGTATGGATGGTTCCGTGCTGCTTTGGGAACCTAAACCTGATGCTATGGAATAAACGTGTGGTATATATTTAATCTTATGAGAAAGAATAAAATGAGAAACATCACTTTGAAAATAGTCCTGTTTTCTATAGTAGTGATCATGTTTTCAATGCATCCTTTTGTGCTATATTCCTTTGTACAGAACACTACGAAGTGGAATTTACCTAGAGGGGCGATAGCACGTTTTGGTAAAGGTGGGACGGGTGAAATCGCCTACTCTCCCGATGGGAAACGTATAGCAGTAGCAAGTGATATTGGCACTTGGCTCTATGACGCGCAAACGGGTGAAGCAGTTAATCTATTCACTGGACATACGGATCTTGTGTATAGTGTAGCATTCAGTCCGGATGGTTTGTCAATTGCGAGTGCAAATGCGGACAGCACCGTACGTCTGTGGGATACTCAGACAGATGTACTTCTTATGACATTGACTAATCATGAGAATGCGGTTTATAGTGTAGCATTCAGTCCGGATGGGAAGACGTTGGTGAGTGGTGGTCTTAACAAGACTATTCGTTTGTGGGATACTCAGACAGGAACACAAATTGGAATACTGAAAGGACATACGGATAGTGTTAAGTGCGTTAAGTTCAGTCTAAACGGACAGATAGTGGTTAGTGGTAGTGACGATGGTACTATTCGTTTTTGGGATGTGCAGACCGGGACGACTATTCAGATTTTCACAGGACATTCAGCAGGTGTTGAAAGTGTCGTTTTTAATCCTGATGGGAAAACGTTGGCGAGTGCAAGTTATGACAAAACCCTGCGTTTATGGGATGTGCAGACAGGAGCGACTATTAAGACATTCACAGGACATCTATCTGGAGTTAACCGTGTGGTTTTCAGTCCTGATGGAAAAACGTTAGCGAGTTCAAGTTGGGACAAAACCCTGCGTTTATGGGATGTTAAGACGGGAACCACTCTAATGACACTCACAGAACACACAGGTTTTGTCACAAACGTTATTTTTAATCCAGATGGGAAGACGTTGGTGAGTGGGAGTTATGATGGCACAGTTCGTCTGTGGGATACGCAAACAGGTACATCCACTATATTGACATCAGGGCATATATCGTATATACACAGTTTGCAGTTCAATCAAGACGGAACTATGTCTGCAGGTGTGAGTGACAACAACATTCGTTTGTGGGATATGAAGACAGATAAAACCCTTAGGATTCCTACAGAGCATACACGTCATATCAATAATGTTGTTTTCTGTCCAGATGGAAAGTTAATTGCAAGTGGAAGTTTGGATGGTACAGTTCGTCTGTGGGATATACAAACAGAAACTCACTTAATGACGTTAAACAGAGAACTGAGTGCTGTCTCTCGTGTTGTGTTTAGTCCGGATAGTTTTATGATCGCAAGTGGATATAAAGATGGCACCATAATCTTATGGGCAGTATGGACAGGCACACAGATTCAGATTCTAAAAAGACATACAGATACTGTTCATAGCCTGGTGTTCAGTCCAGATGGAAAGACACTTGCGAGTAGTAGTAAGGACAATACCTTATGTATGTGGGATGTGATAACCGGTGAACATATTCAAACATTTAAGATAGAAAATGATTGGTACAATAATATAGCATTTAGTCCAGATGGGAAGATCATTGCATGCACGAATGGTGATGGAAATATTAATTTCTGGGATGTACAGACAGGTAATCATATACGAGAAATTATAGAAGAGTTTCTCACAATCATAGCGTTTAGTCCAAATGGAAATACATTCGCATGTGGGAGTCATTTCGGTCCAGTGCTGCTGTGGGATGCACAAACATATACAAACTTATTGAAGTTAACTGGACATACACGCGCGGTTAGTAGTATCGTGTTTAGTCCTGATGGGAAAACACTCGCAAGTTGGAGTTACGATGGCACTATGCTGCTTTGGGATATCCAGTCTATACAGGTGGATTAGGCAGTATCCCGATGTGTACGGTTAGCAGGATCCAAATTGAGTTGATTATTTTATCCTAAACAAGGTATATTATAAAGGTAAATTGGCAATATATGACACGTCTTTGCAGGGACGTAATTGTTAAAAGAAACTTGCGAATAAAATATTTATAATAGAATGGGTTCCAGGAAATATATTATTATTTATCAAAAGGAGTCAAATTATGGCATATACATTTCATCATATTCATCTTAGATGTGAAGACCTTGACGGTGCTGTCGAATATTATGAGAAGATGTTTGACGGAAAGGTTACCGATACCGTTGAGGTGCGAGGTTTAAAGATTGTGCGAATGGAAATTGGAGGTGAAAACATCTTCCTTTCACCCAAATTTGGTGATATGAATGTTGAACCTACCAGTGGTAACCCACGTTGGGGAGTCTATCAACTCGCTTTTACAGTAGAAGACCTTGATACTGCTGTTGCTGAGTTACTGGAAAAAGGTGCCGAACTTGAAGACCTAAAACCTTCAGGACTCATGATGGCATTTTTCAAGGGACCAGATAACGTGCAGATAGAACTAATTGAAGCATAATGCGGTTTAGAAATGTATATCTTGTTCCGAATCCTGAACAGTGAGGTATCCTATGAAATATAGCGAACTGTTCCATACAATTCAGGGAGAAGGTATGCTAATCGGGGTTCCATCTGTTTTCTTTCGAACAAGTTATTGCAATCTGAGATGTGTTTGGTGTGACACTCCTTATACATCTTGGACCCCTGAAAATAAGGACATTACTGTGGCTGAAAGTGTTGACGCAATAACACAATTTGGATGCAAGCATGTCGTTATCACAGGTGGTGAACCATTTATTCAAACAAAGGAATTGATAACTCTTTGTCGTGAGTTAGATATACGTGGACATCACATCACGATTGAGACGAATGCAACGGTCTACGCACATGTTGATGCACACCTAATTTCAATGAGTCCTAAGTTACGTAATTCTAATCCACCAATTGACAATCGTTTTTTCAAACGACACGACCGGGAAAGAATCCGTCCAGAGGTAATCCGTAAGTTTTTAGATACCAATACGTGCCAAGTAAAGTTTGTCGTAGACACACCGGATGATCTTGTGGAGATTCAATCGTTGCAAGAAAATATTGACATTCCGTCGGAAACTATCCTACTGATGCCACAAGGGAAAACACCTGATGTGTTAAATCAGAAACAGGAATGGTTAGTTCAACTCTGTAAAGAAAACGGGTATCGCTATTCACCGCGAGTGCATGTTGATATCTGGGGTGAAAAACGTGGTGTATAGCAAGTGAAATACAATATTCTACTCAAAGATGGCACTGTCATTGACCCCGCACAAGGTTTGAATGCACAACGTGATGTTGCTATTGCGGATGGAGTTATTGCTGCGATTGATGACGATATTCCAGAAACAGCAGCTAAACAGACCATTTCTGTCAAGAATCAATACATCACACCTGGGTTGATTGACATTCATACACATGTCTACTACGGAGTAACAACGTGGGGAATTAAAGCCGATAACATTTGTCCGACTTCAGGTACAACAACTATTGTTGATGCTGGCAGTGCCAGTTGGGCAACTTTCCCAGGATTCCGTGAGTTCATCGCTGAACCTGCTCAAACGCAAATCCTAAACTACGTGCACATCTCTGGTATTGGTCTTGTCTATGGTCCTGTCGGAGAGATGCATGACCTGGCATACGCTGATCCAGATCGCGTTGCTGACACTTTACAAGCAAACCGGGATATCACCGTCGGTGTAAAAGTGCGACAAGGCAAGATGCAAGTAGGGGATAACGGTGTAGAACCGCTGAGACTTGCTATTCAAGCTGCGGAACAAGCAGGAACGTCCGTGATGTGTCACATCGGAGAAGGTGTGCCACTACCAGATGTATTGGAGTTGATAAGACCGGGTGATGTGATTACGCACTGCTTTCAAGGAAATGGAGATAACATCGTTGACGATAAAGGTAGGGTTATTCCTGAAGCTTGGCAAGCACAGCAAGATGGTGTGATCTTTGATGTTGGACACGGTGCAGGGAGTTTCCATTACGAAATTGCACAACGTGCTTTGGAGCAAGGTTTTATTTCAGATGTTATCAGCACCGACCTACATACAGGTAATATTGATGGTCCCGTATATGACCTTCCAACGACGTTATCAAAACTGATGCATCTTGGACTATCGTTTGAGGAAGTCATAGAAAAAGCAACATTCAATGCTGCTAAAGCCATTAAACGCGACAAACAACTCGGTAATCTGAAGATAGGAACTACCGCAGATGTAGCAGTCTTGGAACTTATTGATGGGGAATTTGAATTTTATGATGCACACGATACAAAGTTTATTGGTACACAAAAAATCAATGCAGCATTAACAATTCGCGAGGGGAAAATACTTTAGATGTCACTCATAGCACAAAAGATTAGGGGTTGTTATCGTAGAGTTCTTATGTTTCTACTGATAATTCTCATTGTAAGCGCGGGGATCGGTGCAATAGTATATTACCAGATTGGTGGAATTGTAGGTCTGAGGTATTGGACAGCAAGCCGTGCCTTAGACGGCACAGAAAAACTCCTTTTATTAAACCGACCTGACGGTATCCCACAAGAAGATGTAGAAGCACAATTTAAGACGGTTCGCGAGGCTATTAGCAGTCGGCAGATTGACTTAAAATTATTATATGAAGTGCTCAAGTCTTACGAAACTAAATTTCATAATCCGGGGTTATCAACAGAAAAAGTAAAGCCTTCAGACCCAGAGGTAGAAGAATTTCTGTCAAACCTTGAGCAAACAATAATATCTGAAGAATAGGGTTCAGTCTACGAAGTGTCTGCGTGAAATTCTCCAATCATCTCACGAATCAGGTTTATATTCACATCATCACTCAAACCAACATTGATAATCAACGACACGGCACGTTGAAATCTTAATCGCATATCTCCCCATGATTTCATTAGGTTTTTGTTTTCAGATGCATCAGGTCTTGCAACCGCTTCTATAATCTTATGGACAACAGTTAGGTAGAAAAGCAAATGATGAGCATCTACACGTGCGATTATGTCGGTAACTGGGGAGTCTTCCCTGTGCTGAACTACCCATTCTGAGTATATTTCAACCAATTCACGGTTTAACAGACTCACAAAGTTTCCTCCTTCCTGATATGCCCCTATACTGTTAAAGAACTGCACCAACCTACGTTCTTGCGAATCCCATCCAATACTTGCATAATCGATAAAAAATGGTGCTTCACCGTCAATCACAATGTTGTGTGCTTGGTAATCAAGACTGTCTAATGTAGTTGGTGCTTCAAGCAATCGATTAGAAAGAATAGTCCAAGCTGAATCAAGGTGCTTTTTTCGTGAATCGGTGAGTGGGGTCTTACTTAGATGCTGAAGGTAACCAACAGTTTTTTTTCCTTGTTGAATTAACAGGTACAAAGTCTTTTTGAAATTAAAATGAAATACATAAGGTAGGAATTGCTCTCTATTTTTCATAAAAAATGTTTCAAGTTGACACATTTCGTGTAGGATAGTGTTGAGAACAGGCATTAGGTCTGTCTCCGATTTGTTTTGTGCTAATGAATCAAGCGTTTCATCTCCACACCATGCCAATACTAAGGTATTATGTTGTTCAGATTCCCATACGATCTTTGGCACATGGTGACCACCTCTATGTAGTGTTGATAAAGTATATCTTTCAATTTGAAATGGCGTAAAACCTGATTCGGTTACTGGAACAGTAATGTCATGCTGTTTCAACAGAAAACTCTCTGTTCCGATTTTATAGCGACAGACGTTGTGCTTTTGTAATTTACCATGCTGAATTGGTTCAACTTGTATCTCAGATAAATTGATTTGGAAATGTGCTGCAACTTGCTCAAGTAATTCATACATATCTGTACCTCATATTTTTAAATAGACGTTTAGATAGGACTGAGGTTGAGATAGTATATGGCAAAACCCGTTTCCACTTTGGAAAAAATTGTTGCAAGCCCTGTAGATACATGGTATAATTAATGAGATTTAATCGTAAGATGACAACATAATTACATGAGATACACACCTCCAGATTTGCACGGCGGGTTCTCTCGTCATGAGAGTCTGATGCAAATATGAAGGAGGTGGACGTATAAACCCAACAAGGAGTCTTGAGGCTCCTGCAAACCCAGGAGGTTATTTTTGGCAGTCACAATGAAGGAACTCCTTGAATGTGGAGTACACTTTGGTCACCAAACACGACGTTGGAACCCGAAGATGGCTGAGTACATCTTCGCTGAGCGTAATGGTATTTATATTATTGATTTACAGAAGACGTTGACAATGCTTGAAACTGCGGTGGAATATGTAAAAAGTATCGCTGCACAAGGAGGCGCGGCTCTTTTTGTAGGAACGAAACGTCAATCCCAGGAAGCTGTCCTTGAAGAAGCAGCGAGATGTAGTATGTACTACGTCAATCACCGTTGGCTTGGAGGTATGTTAACAAACTTCCAGACAATCCGGCAAAGTATCAGTAGGTTAGAATCACTTGAATCCGAAGAAACGAGTGGTGAACTTGAAAAACGTCCGAAAAAAGAGGTAATACGACTCAGACGTGAAAAAGGGAAATTGTCCAATAACCTTAACGGCATCAAAGAGATGTCTATCCTTCCTGAAGTCGTTATTGTTACGGATACTCGCAAAGAACACACTGCTATCGCTGAAGCTAACAAACTCGGTATCCCGATAATCGCTATAGTAGATACAAACTGCGATCCTGATCCTATTGACCTACCGATCCCAGGCAACGATGATGCGATTCGTTCTATCCGCTTGATTTGCTCAGTATTGGCAGAAGCAGTAATTGAGGGGCGCGGGGAAGCATTAGAAGGGGAAGAAGTTGGTGCAGAAAAGGCTCAATCTGAAGAAACACAGATTGATAAGGTTGCTGAAACCGAACGTCATGAAGAGCAAACAGCACAGATTGTCGATACAGAACAACTTTCAGCTGAACCCGAGGCAATTGGTGATGGAGAACAACGACAAACCCGTCCACCTCGTCCGAAAAGAAGAACTACTCGACGGACACGTAAACCTTAACAGTAGTTAATACTCTGGACTATTTCAAATTGATACTAAGAAACAACTTAAACGAGACTTAGGTCTATAATTAAAGAAGACGCAACGACGGTGCCAGAAACCTGAGTTAACCTTGTGTGGTATGTCTGGCACCTATAATTTGGATCTATATTGGAGGAACTATGGCAATTACAGCAAAAATGGTCAGTGAGTTACGTTCGCGCACTGGTGCCGGAATCATGGACTGCAAAAAAGCATTAACTGAAACGGATGGAGATATTGATGCTGCAATTAAGAAATTGCGCGAGCAAGGCTTGCGCGCTTCTGAAGTTAAAGGCGGACGAGCAACTGAAGAAGGACTTATCATCTCTTATATCCATCCCGGTAACAGGGTTGGTACTTTAGTTGAGTTGAATTGCGAAACGGACTTTGTCGCTCGTACAGAGCAGTTTCAGAAGTTGGCAACAGAGATCGCTATGCAAGTCGCCGCTGCAAAACCAAGATATGTCTCCGAAGACGAAGTAGCGGCTGAGGAACTTGAGGCTGAAAAAGCCATCTTGAAAACACAAGCACTACAAGAGGGTAAACCTGACCATATTGTTGATAAAATTGTTGAAGGAAGACTTTCTAAATTTTACTCGGAAGCATGTCTACTAAAACAAAATTATATTCGCGATGCTGATAAAACTGTTGAGGATCTTGTCAAGGATGCCATCGCACAACTCGGTGAGAACATTGTTGTGAAACGTTTTGTGCTCTTTGTCCTCGGACAATAAATTAACAATAGGCAACACACCTTACATCGAAATCTGTGAAATGAGAAAGGAGTAGGGTATTCAGATGCAAGAAGTACTGCAAAATGCTGAATCACGCATGAAAAAAACAGTTGAGTCGACAACAACAAAGTTGTCACATATTCAAACGGGTCGTGCTACAACTGCGTTGTTGGACCAAGTAGCGATCAACTATTACGGTAGTAAAACACCATTAAATCAAGTCGGAACAATTACTACCCCAGAGCCGCGTCAACTTGTCATCCAACCTTGGGATAAAACATTAATTACGGAAATTGAAAAAGCAATTGCACAATCTGATTTAGGATTAGCGACCAGTAATGATGGTAGTCTTATTCGGATCCAGGTGCCTGAATTAACCACCGAACGTCGTGTTGAACTCACCAAACTGGTAAAAAAGTTAGCTGAGGAAGGTAGAGTTGCTATTCGCAACATACGTCGTGATGCAAATGAGGCAATACGGAAATTGGAAGGTGGTGACGCTGGTTCCGGTAGCCGTAGAAGCAAGGGCAGAGGTGGTGATAAGAAGAGTGGACGTAGTGACGCTGATCCGGTACAGAATTTAACCGATACCTATGTCAACCAAATTAACGATTTAGCCGATGCCAAAGAAGCTGAACTTTTAGAGAACTAATTATGTTTTGGCGGCGAACTTTGAGTGTTGTTGTTGGGGTTCCGCTTGTCCTATTATTTATTTACTTCGGACGTTGGTTTTACCTGTTCCTCGTTTCCGCCGCTGTCCTGATGATGCAGGTTGAATACTGCAGACTATCGCAACACCTCAGCCAAAAATTAAATCCGGTTATTCCTGCGTTTCTTACGGTAGGATTCTGCGTGTTGGCGTATTTCTTGGATACACTGATTGAACCTGCTAATACATCAGTAGTAATGTTCGGCTACCTCCTTATCGTGTTTATATATGCCTTTGCATCAAGCATTTACCGGGGAGAAGTAGCAGGGGAATTACTTTCTGTCACTCTAAAACTCACCGGTATCCTAACAATCGGATGGGTATTCGGTTACCATTGTATACTGCTACGAAATATAGATAACATCGGGATGCACCTTATCTTCTTACTCATTGGAACGATTTGGTGTAGTGATACTGGTGCCTATCTCATCGGTAGAGCAGTTGGCAAACATAAACTGAGTTCTCAGATTAGTCCACGAAAAACGATTGAAGGCACAATTGCCGGTTTAGTCATCGGCACAATAACCAGTATAGTACTGAGTCTAATTTTTTTACAGGAAACACTCTCGCTTGTAAACGCTGCTTTCATCGGTTTGCTGTTGAGTGTTCTGGGACCACTTGGTGATTTGAGCGTATCGTTAATGAAACGCACTACTGGAGTCAAGGATTCGGGGGATGTCATACCTGGTCACGGAGGTTTCCTTGACAGGTGTGATAGTTTAATTTTTAGTGCTCCTGTCCTCTATTACTATATTGAATTAGTTAATTTGTTTAAATCAATATAGTTCAAAACGAGTAGATTCTAATCACTTTACACCATTTGATCTAAAAAGTATAGTGTTTAACATACGAATAATAGAACCTGTCTACTAACAAAACGCAAGTGCTTCTGCACTGGCGACATAAACAATACTCATGAAGCACATCGCCATTTTAGGTAGTACCGGTTCTATTGGAAAAAACACCCTTGACGTTGTTGAAACACATCGTGAAGAATTCAAAGTTGTTGCTCTTGCTGCAAACAAGGATGTTGATACACTTGAATATCAGGTGAGACAGTATCGTCCACGGTTGGCTGCACTAAATGACGCTAATGCAGCCGTATGTTTACGCGAAAGGTTACGCGACATCAAAGACACTGAAATCCTGTCTGGAAAGGAAGGAATTCAGGCTGTTGCCACTATAGATGAAGCTGAACAAGTTTTAGATGGAATGGGGGGCAGTGCGGGGTTATTACCCACACTCGCTGCCATCAATGCTGGAAAAGACATCGCCTTTGTCAATAAAGAGGTGATGGTGATGTGCGGTTCTATAGTGATGGAGGCAGTCAAAAGAAACGGTGTTAACTTAATACCTATTGATGGTGAAATGAGCGCAATCTTTCAATGTTTAGAAGGAGCGCGAGATCGGCAAGTTGACATACATCAATTGCTATTAACCGCTTCCGGCGGTCCATTTCGGGATGTACCGAAAGATAAGCTTTATGAAGTAACGCCACGACAAGCACTACAGCATCCGAATTGGGATATGGGGGCAAAGATTACGATTGATTCAGCAACCATGATGAACAAAGGATTGGAAGTTATTGAAGCAAAATGGCTGTTTGATATTGAACTTGATAATATAGATATTGTTGTCCATAGAGAAAGTATTGTGCATTCAATGGTAGAATGGACAGACGGTTCAACCCTTGCGCAGCTTGGACCTACGGATATGCGTATAATGATACAGTATGCATTGACATATCCAAATAGGTTATCCACACCAGTTCCACGTTTAGACTTACGCGAATCCCGTACGCTGCATTTTGAACCTGTTGATAAAGATAAGTTTCCTTGTATTTCACTTGCCTATACCGCTGCAAAAGTTGGAGGAACACTTCCAGTTGTTCTGAGTAGCGCAGATGAAATTGTGGTAAATGCTTTTCTTGAGGAACGTATTGGATTCATGGATATTCCAGCAATTTTGCAGTGTGTTATGGACAAACATGATGTGATTGCAAATCCTATACTTGATGATATATTAGAAGTAGACAAATGGGCGAAATCAACAACACATTCAATCATAAGTGCTAAAGGGTAGTGCACACTAAATCAATATACATATAGAATACTACTTACTCTGCAGTCATATAATAGGAGACAAATAATGGAATTTATCATCCAAGTTATACTCGGAATTTTCCCTGTTATCAAAGCGGTATTGCTCGCAATTATTCCCCTTGGCTTTTTAATTTTTATCCATGAACTCGGGCATTTTCTCGCTGCAAAACGGTCAGGAATTAAAGTAAATACGTTTTCACTCGGTTTCGGTCCAAGAATTGTTGGGTTTCAGAAGGGAGACACAGAATACAAACTTTCCCTATTGCCATTTGGTGGATATGTACAAATGGAAGGTGAAAATCCAAGCGAACAGACAGGTGCCGAAGGTGAATTTGCGAGTGCTTCACTTGGCAAACGCGCCTTTGTTGTAATTGCGGGACCTGCTGTGAACCTATTGTTCGGTCTATTAGCCTATTGGTTCGTCTTTGCTGTTGGTCTTGATGACCATTCCGCAGGGTTAATCAGCAGGTTAACAGGAAAAGCCTTCCAACAAAAACAAGAAGCAGTCCAAATAGGTATGCTTGACGATTATGGTCCCGCAGGTATCGGTGGTGTAATGCCCGGTGACACTATTGTCTCAATAGATGGCGACAATATCACAAACTTTGCTGCTTTCCAAACCAAAATTTTCACCAATCCCAACGAGGAATTAGAAGTTGTTGTGCAACGGGATAATGACTTGGAAACACTCACAGTAGTTCCAGATGCAGTATCTAATGCGAGGGGTGCAACTGGTGAGATAAGGGTTTCTGGCACCAACGATACTTTCGTCGCTGATGTTGTTAAAGGAAGTTTGGCAGCACAAGCGGGAATAATGGTAGGGGATCAGATAGAAACCATTGATGGAGTCAAAATATATAATGTCCCCGTATTTAATCCAGGTATTTGGCAACCTGATCCAGACTGGCGTTTCACAAAATACCAAACATATTACAATTATCTTGATCAGAAACAAGATCACATTGAACTGGGTATTCGCAGGAGTGTTGATAAAGATACATCTGAAAATCTTACATTGAAGTTGCCTGTCACATGGCAGATTAATACATTTGTCCAGGAGAATAGTACCGCAGCAATCGCAGGGATTAAGAACGGAGATGTTCTTGTCAGTTTTAACGGAACGCAGATAGACAGCAAATCGCTATTTACAGAACTGAATACGGTGGAGGAGAGACCGATAACACTTGGGGTACTCCGAGAGGGAACTGAACAAACGATAGTACTTAATCCCTCAGAAAAATCAAAACATGATGAATCTGACACCTTTTTTGGGATGAAATTTCCGGTATATCTTAGTGGGATGAAATTTGATGGACCCCCATTACCTAAGTATAACGTATTCACTGCATTTAGCAACGGATGTGAAACTACTTGGCTGACCTTCACATCTATTGTCCGAACGTTAAAACAACTGATTGGTGGAGAAGTTTCCCCGAAATATCTATCGGGACCCATCGGTATTGCTGATGTTACAAGTCGCATGTTCGCAAGTGTCGGTTTAACGACCATAATCTTTTTCATTGGGTTTATCAGTATAAATCTCGCTATCGTTAATTTATTACCTATACCGATTGCGGATGGAGGACACCTACTATTCTTCGCATTAGAGAAAATTCGAGGACGTCCGGTGCCGCGGAAGGCACAGGAAATTGTTCAACAGGTTAGCGTTGTCCTTATCATTGCACTATTCTTATATATCACTTGGTTTGACAGTCTAACACTATTTGATAAATTGCGAAACTAACTGCAACAGCAAGGGGTATCGCATGGATAGTAATAACCTCAGAGAAGAATACCTAAACATTGTTGCAACTGTGAGGGAACACGTGGCGGAACAACTTGAATTCGGTTTTTTAGAAGCAGAAATAAATGAATCTGAACCAGAATATCAATATGCCGATTTAGATCTGCCTGCTCTAAATGCAGATGCACAAAGTTGTGTTAAATGTGGATTACATGCAGAACGCAATTCCGTAGTTTTTGGTGTCGGTAACCCGAATGCCGACCTGATGTTTGTCGGTGAAGCTCCTGGTGCTGATGAAGACAAACAGGGCGAACCATTTGTCGGTAGAGCAGGAAAATTACTCACAGATATCATTAAGGCAATGAACTATACACGCGAGGATGTTTACATCGCAAACTTGCTAAAATGCCGTCCCCCTGGTAACAGGAATCCTGCACCTGATGAAGTGGAAACTTGTAGCCCCTACCTGTTACGACAGATTGCGTTGATTCAACCAAAAATCATTGTAGCCCTTGGTAGTTTCGCAGCGAAAACATTGCTTGAAACCAAGACAGGGATCACAGCACTTCGTGGAAATTTCCAAAAATTTGCCCTCGCTAAACAGAGCGAAAATGCACCGGTCATTATGCCGACCTACCATCCTGCATATCTGCTTAGGAATCCGAACGCCAAAAGAGAAGTCTGGGAAGATATGCAACAAGTAATGGAATTACTAAAAGGAAATTAATTTTTTCAAATTGTAGCACAATCTTGCATACCGAAGTATACGGTTAATTTGGACAGATTAAGAGAAATGAGTTACGCAAACGTCGCTTTTCCTATCGCAGTCAATAGACTGTTCACTTACTCCGTCCCCGAGCATTTGGATGCAATTGTGCAACCCGGGATGCGTGTACTTGCTTCTTTCCACAGAGATGTACAGGAAGGCGTTGTCGTTGAACGGATGGATAAAACCGAATTATCCTCTGACAAGATCAAAAAAATATCTGAATGCCTTGATGATTCTCCCACATATTCCGAAGAACTCCTTGAACTAACCAAATGGATGGCAGATTACTACTTGTCTTCATGGGGTAATGCTCTGTTTTGTGCGGTTCCTGCAGCTGTAAGGAACCAAAAACAGAAACTGGTTCGATTGCAACCTGAATATACTGCTCCAATAGGAAAAGTTCAAAAAAAGATAATCGCACTTTTGGAATCAGAGGGTGAACTTTCACCACAACAACTTGCGCGACGACTTGGTGTAAGTAATGCCAATCTCCGTCCAAAAATCACAGCACTCCAACAAAAAGGAGTAGTTGATGAAATCGTCAGCCACAAACCCAAAGCGAACGCGCAGTTCACCAATGTTGCGGCGTTAACACTACCATCTGCTGATATAGAGACTGAGATTACTGAATTAAAAACTGGTAGTGATGGATATGAAAAAACAACAAACCAACAAAAAAGGCGCGCTCCACACGCAGCAGCTGTCAAGCATGCACAAATCCTTCAAATCCTACTTGACGAAGGCACACCATTAGCCGTACCTGAACTCACAAAACGTGTAAAAGCAAGTCCTTCACTGCTCCGTACTCTTGAAAGACGTGGGTTCATTAAAATCACACGCGAAGCAGCTGTACGCAATCCGTTGAGTAGTCAACCTGTCGCACCTACACAACCTTACACCTTAAACCCGTACCAATCAGAAGCTTACACAGAGATTGTGAATGGACTTCAATTTGAAAATGGATCAAAACAAGATTTCCTGCTTCACGGTGTAACCGGTAGCGGTAAAACCGAAGTGTATATGCAGACAATCTCACAGATTCTTGCACTCGGAAAATCGGTCATTGTCCTTGTTCCGGAGATTTCTCTTACCCCGCAAACTACATCAAGGTTTATTGGACGTTTCGGAGAACGCGTTGCACTTTTACACAGTCGTCTCAGTGATGGTGAACGTTTTGACCAATGGCACCGTATCCAAAAAGGTGAGGCAGATATTGTTATAGGACCCCGTTCTGCGATATTCGCACCGGTTAAGCAACTCGGCTTACTGATTATTGATGAAGAACATTCTGACTCGTATAAATCGGATACTGCACCCCGTTACCACGCACGGGAGGTAGCACAGAAGCGTACTGAACTCGCAAAATGTCCACTTATTCTCGGTAGCGCAACCCCGTCACTTGAAAGTTTCTATCACGCTAAGAACGGCACCTACAAACTGCTTAGCTTACCCTCTCGGATTATGGACAGAAAAATGCCTGAAGTCCACATCGTGGATATGCGAAATGAACTGAAAAAAGGCAATCGGACTATCTTCTCGGAACATCTTAGAAATGCAATCACAACCAGATTGGAAAAACGCGAGCAGACTATCTTGTTCCTGAATAGACGCGGGCATTCAAGTTATGTTTTTTGTCGCACTTGTGGGTATGTAGAGAGGTGTCTAAACTGCTCAATTTCGTTGACATTCCACTTTGAAACAAAAAAATTAGTCTGCCACCATTGTGGTCATAAGCGAGATACGCACCCTTCCTGCCCTGAATGTAACGGTTCTGCTATTGATTACTTTGGACGCAAAGGATTTGGTACTGAAACCGTTGAACAGGAAGTGATAAAGTCTTATCCAATGGCGAAAGCAAAAAGATTTGATGCAGATTCTACGACACGAAAAAACGCGCATCAACATATTTTGGAGTCTTTCCAACGTCAGGAAATTGACATTCTCATAGGTACTCAGATGGTGGCAAAAGGATTAGATTTTCCGAACGTAAGTCTTGTCGGGGTGATTGTTGCGGATACTGCCTTAAATCTACCTGATTTCCGTGCAAGTGAACAGACGTTTAGTCTCCTAACACAAGTTGCTGGTCGTTCAGGACGTGCAGATACCCCAGGTGAGGTGGTGATCCAAACCTATATGCCGGACCATTACTGTATCTCCGCTGTACAGAATCACGATTACATCAGTTTTTACGAAAAAGAGGTGGAAGAACGAAGCACTTTACAATACCCTCCATATAGTCATGTTGCAACGCTTTTGCTTCGTGGTGAGGATGAAAAAGGGGTAATTGATGCCGCTCATGAGATTCGTAATCATCTTGAAATCTTACAAACTGACCGGTTTTCAGAGGTAAAAATATTAGGTCCCGCCCCTGCACCTCTCTCAAAAATAGATGGGAAATTCCGATGGCATTTCCTATTCAGAAGTCAGAATGTAAAAAAAATCAGTGAACTCTTACAACTATTAGACGATGATCCACCGACGGTAATTAAATCTAATTTTATTGAATATGTTATAGATATTGATCCTACAAATACTTTATAATACCAACTTAACCCGATGTGTAGGGAAAATTATGCAGTTTTCTGCGTAATCCCACACAATACATAAAGGAACTTTTATATATGGGAAACCGGATATTTGAGAAACTCGCTGATGCAGACCTGATTGGACAGAGTCCTATTCTTGTTTTTGCTGCAGACCCGCTTGCTTCTGCAGGAATTAAAGGACTCGGACAAGTCCAACATCCAAAACCACACTATCGTACCCATGCAGAGTTTTTACAACTCCAACGCGACCTTGTGGCAGATGGACAACTTGACGGTCTTCTGATGACACCCGCAGATTCAGAGATACTTGCGCTTGAGGAAAACTTGTTTGAAAACACACCTATCACTCCTATTGTTCGGATGAACTCAGAAACTGCAATCTGGAATCCGCGTTTTGGTGTTTATACATCTCGACCGTCGATGCCTTTTCAAACGGTGTTTCCAGAAGATATGCAACGTTATTGTGAGGCACTTATCGGACCAGCTCTTGAATGTAGAGTCAACCTTGGATTATATTCAATAACACTCAATAACGACCCTACTGTAGACGAACGAATGTTGCATGCGTATATCCAATTTGCCCATGTCGTGGGTGAAATTGAGGGTTTTGATCATCTATTAGAAGTATTTTTGCCAAATGTAAAATTGCCGGGAATGGATGACGAAAAACGTGGTATGTATGTTGCCGATTCTATTGTCCGCACGATGAGTTATCTTCGCAAACATCAACGTCCTCGTTTTATCAAAACTGCTTATACTACAGCAGAGGTTTGGACCGAGTTATGTCAATTTGATACGACGTTGGTAATTGGCGCATTGGGTGGTGCACGCCAAAATGCCCGGAGCACATTTGCCCTTGCACATAACGTTGTGCAGAACGGTGGACGCGCCATTCTTTTTGGTCGCACAATTTTTGGAGAAGATGATCCAATCAGTTTTGTGCAATGCCTTCGTCGTGTGCTTGATGGTGAATCTGATCCGCAAACCGCACACGCGGACTATCAGAAAACTATCCGAACACAGAATTAATAGCCGTGCAATTTGATTTGTAGCGTTTGTAGTTGCGCAATTCCTAATTCTTGTCTGAACTAGGATTTTCAGGATTAGTATCTTCTTCAGATGATGGATATTGATTTAATAAGGAAAGCACCTGTATCGGAGATTCACATTAGAATTCTAACAATCCTGAAATCTTGGTTCAGACATTTGCGTATTCAGCGATAATTGATACTATCCTACATAGGTCTCACCATGTCGGTACAATCATCTGAAAAACAGCGTGTCCTCCTACTTCTTCCGACCCGCACCTACCGCGCAACCGACTTTCTTGATGCTGCTCTAAAACTGGATGTAGAGGTGGTTATTGCCTCAGAGGAACCCGCAACAACTGCTGAACTATCACCTACAGATACATTGGTTCTTGACTTTCGCAATCCAACCGATGCAACTCAGATCATATCCGAATACACCTCTACAAAGTCTATTGCAGCCATTATCGGTGTAGATGATGACACCACTATACTTGCCACGATGGCATCAGCAGCACTCGGTCTACCTCACAACCCAATATCATCTGCAAAAGCCACCCGTGATAAGTACCGTTTGCGGCAAACTTTGGATAAAAACGGTGTCCCTGTACCGAAATACAGATGTTTCTCTATCCATGATGATATTACCGAAATAAGTAACCAAGTCAATTATCCGTGTGTCATCAAACCACTATCCCTTTCCGCCAGCCGTGGTGTTATCCGAGCAGATAACTCACTGCAATTTTCAGAGTCTGTTGAACGCATTACAAGAATCCTCCACACCGTGATGGAAGCCAGAGGTGCAGATACCAACAAGGATAGCTATCAGTATCTTCTCGTTGAGGACTACATCCCTGGTATAGAGGTGGCATTGGAAGGCATCCTCCTTGATGGTGAACTGAAAACACTTGCACTCTTTGACAAACCTGATCCGCTGGAAGGACCATTTTTTGAGGAAACTCTATACATCACGCCATCTCGTTTGCCAGAAGATATACAGGATGAGCTGCAACTGGCAACAGCAGATGCGGCTACTGCACTCGGACTACAACACGGACCTGTGCATGCGGAATTGCGATACAACGAAAAAGGGGCACTTCTGATTGAAATTGCCGCACGGACAATTGGTGGACTCTGTTCGCGTACCTTACGATTTGGAACGGGAATGTCATTGGAGGAACTCGTCATACGACATGCAATTGGACAACCGATTGATACTTTCAACAGAGAAAAGCAGGCAGCAGGTGTGATGATGATTCCTGTTCCGAAGGCTGGCATTTTAGGTGATGTAAGGGGAAAAACTGATGCTTATGGTGTGAATGGAATTGAAGAGGTTAACATCACAATCGCTATTGGAGGAAAAGTCGAACCTTTACCTGAGGGGGATAAATACCTCGGTTTCATTTTCGCACGTGCCAAAACACCTGAGAAGGTAGAATCAGCCTTGCGTGAAGCACATCGTCATTTAGAATTTGTGATATGGTAAGTCAATTGTATGTGGTGATGTTGTATATGACAGTGAAGGTAGTAAATCTTATGCATGGATTGAGGGTGCACAGATACTAAAAAGTGTTCTTACAAAGGATGGTGAAAGTATAACTTGCTCAACTACTATTAGTGAAAATGTAAATAAGGATTGCGTCGTAAATATCCAAGATTTAATGCTTATTGCCACTAATTTTGGAGAAGATGGTGAAAATGCAGCGAGGGCATGTTGGTTTGTACACTATATTTAGGTAATCAACAAGCAGGACTTTATCAAAATCGGAGTCGTGCAGCGTATTGGGATGGGAAAAATGATGTTGGGGAGTTTGTGGCAAGTGGAGCTATTTTATACACTCACAGCAGCAGAATTTTCTGCTACACGTAAGATTTTGATTTTGAAGTAAGGAGGCACTTCACATGAACAAAACTTTAGGATATATCTTATTGGTAATGCTATTCGTGTCATTAGTATATATACCGATTTGTAATGCACAAGATTACGCTACATGGAATTTACCAGAAGGTGCTAAAAGTCGTCTTGGTAAAGGATCAATTAAAGACCTTGAATTTAGTCCTGATGGTAGTCGTATTGCTGTTGGAAGTTCCATCGGTGTTTGGATTTATGATGCAAACACCCTTCAAGAAATAACTCTATTTACAGGAGACGAAATAACTTTTGAGGTTGGAAAGTTGATATTCAGCCCGGATGGCAACACACTTGCGGGTACTGGTGCTGGCAGGATAAATCTGTGGGATCCAATTACTGGTGAACTAAAAATCATGATCGAAGGACTCAGAGAAGGTATCTCCAGTCTTGCCTTTAGTTCTGATGGTAAGATACTTGCAGGAGCAAGTTGGAACGAAAAAATTAATCTGTGGGATACTGTTAGTGGTACACAACTCAATATACTCACTGGACACACAGATCCCAATCCCAGTCTTGCAATCGGTCCAAGCATAATGTTTAGTCCGAACGAACAGATACTTGTTAGTGGTGGCGAAGATGGGACAATCCGTTTCTGGAATACCGCCACTGGAGAACTACTAAAAACAATAAATGCTCATTTAGAACAAGTTTACAGTATTGCGATCAGTCCTGATGGTCTCACCGTAGCGAGTGGAAGTCAGGATAGGACAATCCGTTTGTGGGATACTGAGACCGGGGAACTCCAATATACGCTAAAGGGACATATACGAAGAATCAACAGCGTAAAGTTCAGTACAGATGGTAAAACACTGGTAAGTACGGGTTGGGATGGAACTGTTCGTCTATGGAATCCTGCAACAGGCAAACTCCGACATCGTAAGAATATCGGAGGATTAATTGACGACATAGAACTCAGTCCGGATGGTAAAACACTTGCATGTGAAGGTGATAATGTCATCTTTTTGTGGGATGCTGTAACTGGGAAAAACTTAAAATCTATTACAGGTCATACATGGTACATTGATAGCATAGCATTCAGTCCGTTTGGGAGGACACTTGCATGTGGTAGTGGTGACGGTACTCATCTGTGGGATGTTGGAACAGGAAAACTACGTAAAACTATTCCAGAACCCGGTATGAACGTTCTCAGTCTAGCATATAGTCCTGATGGCACGACACTTGCGACTGTAAGTTCAAGAAAAATTCGTCTGTGGGATGCCTCTACCGGTGAATTACAAACAACACTTGCAGGACATGACAAGTCTTATCTCCGTAGTTTAGCCTTCAATGCAGATAGTAGTATTTTGGCAAGTGCTGGTGATGATAAAACGATTCGTCTCTGGAATACTACCACGGGTGAACTAAAAAATACAATCACACAACATACAGATACTGTCTGGAGTGTTGTATTTAGTCCGAATGGACAAACACTTGCGAGTGGGAGTTCAGACAAAACCATTCGCCTTTGGAATGCTTCAACAAGTGAACACCAAAAGACAATCACTGGATATACAGGAAGGGTTTTCAGTTTAGCATTTAGTCCTGATGGTAAGATACTCGCAAATGGAAATTGGGATGGTATCATCAGTCTTTGGGACAGTGCAACGGGTGAACACAATATGACACTTACGGGACATACATATACAGTTGAGAGCTTAGTATTCAGTCCAGACGGACGCACCCTTGCGAGTGGAAGTGATGACGGAACTACACGATTATGGGATATAAAAACGGGTGAATCACAAAATGAATTCAGAGGACATGGAAGAGGAGTCAGCAGCGTAGCGTTCAGCCCAGATGGCACAACACTCGCGAGTGGAAGCGATGATGGAACTGTATTGCTGTGGGACGTTGTACCTACTCCAAACGCTATTGGTGAAACAAAATAGTACTGGTATTAGACAGACATGAAGACCATACTCTACCGTGCGCCAGTTACGCCAACGGCTTTGCGAACCTTTGCCATAATCGGCACAGCGATATCGCGTGCTTTTTCCGCACCGTTCTCAAGCACTTTGTCCAATTCATTACGATTTTTCATCAGTATATCATACTGCTCACGTTGTTTTGTAAAAGAGGTCTCTAACAATTCAAACAGTTCCTTTTTTATGTCACCGTACGCCAGTCCACCGTCAAGATAAAGTTGTCGCTTGGTTTCAACGGCACTGTCATCGGCAAAATGACGGTAAATGCCAAAAACATTACATTCATCTGGGTCTTTCGGTTCTTCAGGTCTTTTGGAATCCGTTACGATGCGCATAACTTGTTTGCGGATTTGGTTTGATGGTGCAAAAATCGGAATGACATTGTTATAACTTTTGCTCATTTTCCTTCCATCAAGTCCTGTGATTGTCATCACCTCTTTCCGAATTACTGCTTCTGGAACGACCAATACCTCCCGATAATTACTGTTAAACATGATAGCGACATCACGTGTAATTTCCATGTGTTGTTTTTGGTCAAGTCCTACTGGGACAACATGTGTTCCGTAAAGCAAAATATCTGCTGCCATCAAAACAGGATATGTAAACAATCCAGTGTTAATACCTTTATCCTCTTCACGACCTGCGGCAACATTGTCGTCAACAATAGTCTTGTAGGCATGTGCTCGATTGAGCAACCCCTTTGCAGTAAAACATGCTAATACCCATGCTAACTCAAACACCTCAGTTATATCAGATTGTCGGTAGAAAATAACATCCTCTGGGTTTAAGCCGAGTGCCAACCACGTCGCTGTTGCCTGATAGGTCAATTCCTGTAATTCCTTCTTGTCCTTCACTGTGGTGAGTGCGTGGTAATCAGCAATAAAATAGAGTGCTTGATAGTCTTGTGCGAGTTCAAGTGCAGGTTTTATCATACCGAGATAGTTGCCAATGTGGGGTTGTCCTGTCGGTTTGATTCCTGTTAATGCGATCTGTTTCAATTCTGTTCTCCTTTGTTTGTTCTGTTCCTATTATATCCTGCAAACTCGGACATGTCAAACTTACATTGGCATGAGGTGTGTAAAGTTTCTTGCATTAACCACATAATTCATTGTAGGAGTGAACTCCGAATCCCGTTAGGTCGCGATTCGGAGATCGAAATCAACAGTATGAATGCTATAGAGCATTCCCCGCCTACAGAAGAGGTGTCAACATATTATTATACTTCACTATAATACACAATTCCTGTTTGTGTTATGTGTGAAAATTTTTACGCATCCTTTGTTACAACGACTGTATCACCAACTTTTAATCCTAATCGTGCCCCCGCATTTCCCATATTGACAGCAATCTCTAACAGCCCAAAACTTCCGATGATTGCCAGAGTTACACCTGCCTCAGATTCAGCGTAAGAACTGTTTAGTTTATTTATACACGTTATGCCAATCCTAATTTCAAAATTGATAGTATTCGCATGTTTTGAAAGTTCATCTTCCAATGTTTTATTTTGCGTTGAAGAAAACAGAAATAATCCAAGCATTTCTTCGGATATATTCGTAATCATATTACCAAAACTGTCAACTTTGATAATCTGTCCAGTCAATGTGTTGTCCGAAATGCTTGCGGTATGTAGTGGAAGCGAAATTAGGTCGTGAATTGGAGTACCGATCTCTTTCATTGTGACACCGAGAGATAAATGTGCGGCAATAGGGGCAAAAATATCTCTACCGTGGAAGGTATTGCTGACTTTAGGCATTAGGTAGGTAGGGTTATCTATAGCAATAGTATCGGGGTTGTTTTCCGTTTCAACGTCTTGTAATACATAACTCAGCACACCGTTGTTAGGACATACAAAGAATGCGTTATCGGTATGGCACACTATGGTTTGCCGATTACTACCAACACCCGGGTCTACTACGATGATATGTATTGTGCCTTTTGGGAAATAGCGTTGTGCAGCATGGATTGTGAAGGCTGCTTCGTGGATATCTTGGGGTGGGATGTCATGTGTAATGTCAACAATCTGGGCATCTGGATTAATGTTTAGGATTACACCCTTCATCACACCAACATATACATCGCTTGTTCCGAAATCAGTTGTTAAGGTAATGATAGGAGATGGTTTTTCCATTTAACGATGTTCGTAGAAATATAATTATAAGTTTGCAGGACTGAAATAGCGCGCTTAAAAGCGCGCCAATGACTGACTCCGATATCTTTAGTTCAAGATACTATAGATTGTCTTGCATCCAGGCGAAACTCTTTCGTTGACCGGTGCCATCGTTTTCTCTGCCTTCATATTCACAACACCAGACACCGTCATAGCCAGCATTTCGCAAACAACTGATTGCTTTCGCAAGATCAATTTCACCTTCACCAAGTGCCTCTCCACGGTAATTACCGCGAGAACCTGTTCCATCTTTGAGATGTGTGTGTAATGTCCAAGGTGCAATTATCTCATAATATCTGCCGACGGTATCTAAATCATGACCTGCCCACCGATAATTCATTGTGTCCATATTTGCACCGACATGTTTTGAACCTACGGTTTCAAACAGTTCCACCTGAAGATCTCCATCGTTGGTGACCAAACCGTGGTTATCCACTGCTAAATAAACATCGTCCCGTTCAGCAAATTCAAGACATCGCGTCAAACATCCCGCCATAGCCTCAACCCATCGGCTTTCTGGCACAGAATCTTTCATAGAACCACCTTCTGTACGTAGCACTGATGTACCAACGCGTTTTGCGAGTCCTGCTATACGTTCCATCCGTTCAACTTGTGCACGAATAGCTTCTTCTTCTAATACAACAAAATCGTTTCCGGCTCCGAGGGCAGAGACCTGTAAACCGTAAGATTCAACCCGTTCTCTCACATTTTCAGCATTTTTTTCGGGATCAGCAGTATCCGATTTCCAAACATCTCCTATGGAGAGTTCAACATATCCGAATCCAGTTTCACTTGTAAATTTTAGAAATTCATCAAGTGTTTTGCCTGCGTAGTTGTAGTGGATTAGTCCGAGTTTTGCCATGTTTCTATAAGTTTCCTTCCAAAGAATTCTTGCATCCTATATATTATTATGCTATAATACCCTTATTGAGAGATACCTGTCAAGCAGTTTTTGCGAATGATAAAATTATAGTAATAGGAATAATAATGGAGAACTATAACCTGTTTACCGATCCTAAGTTACCTAACATATACGACAAAGTTAAAGCAGAAGAGCGACTCTCGTTTGATGAGGGTGTTACACTATACAATAGTCCGGATATAACAGGGGTTGGATTTATAGCAAACCATGCTCGTGAACGGATTAATGGAAACGTCGCCTACTACAATATCAATCAGCATATAGATTATTCAAACGTGTGCATACTCCATGCCCGATGCCATTTTTGTGCTTTTGCGCGAAAAAACATGCAAACAGAAGGTGCATGGGAGATGAGTGTTGATGAATTTTTAGAAAAAGCGATGTATTCTATTGAGAATGGTTGCACCGAAATACATAGTGTCGGTGGCTTACATCCAAAATTACCTTTCGACTATTATCTACAAATGCTGCGTGGACTCAAAGAACGTATGCCTGATGTCCACTTAAAATTCTTTACAGCAGTTGAAATTCATCATTTTTCACGTATATTTAAAATGTCCATTGAGGATGTGTTGATACAACTCCGTGATGCTGGTTTAGATTCACTTCCTGGCGGTGGTGCAGAAATCTTTGCTGAAGAAACACGTGAAAAAATATGTCCGGGTAAACTGAGTGCTGAAGGTTGGCTTGAAATTCACGGTATTGCACATCAACTCGGTATCCCAACAAACGCGACTATGCTTTACGGACATCTTGAAACAGATGAGGATAGGGTTGACCACCTCATTAGATTGCGGGAACAGCAGGATAAATCTGGTGGTTTTGTGACGTTTATCCCTCTTGCATTTCACCCAGCAAACACACGTATGGCATATCTACCTTCAACAACAGGTTTAACAGATTTACGTAACATCTCTGTAGCAAGGTTGATGTTGGACAATATTCAGCATATAAAAGTATACTGGATTATGACTGGATTGAAAACTGCGCAAGTTGCGCTACGGTTCGGATCTGACGATATTGATGGTACAGTAACTGAGGAAAAAATAACACACATGGCAGGGGCAGATACTCCGGAAGCAGTTTCAGTTGACGCACTCACTCGACTCATTGAAGAAGCAGGCTATGTCCCGGTCGAACGCGATACGCTTTACAATGAAATTATTCGTGAGGGAAATAGGTGGATCAGAAAAGCTGCTTAAGAGTAGGGGCAGTGTCATACTTGAACACTAAACCACTCATTTATCCGCTTTTGAACGGACAACTTCAAACAGAAGAGATTTCCCTTAGCGTCAAGGTTCCAAGTCGTCTCGCAATTCAATTGTATAATGCTGAATTGGATGTTGGTTTAATCCCAATTGTTGAATATTTTCGGGCAAACGCACAAGGTGCAAATTATCGCATTCTTCCTCATATAGCAATTGGATCGCGCGGTAGTGTGTTAAGTATCCAGTTATTCAGTCATGTTCCTATTCAGGACATTCAGCAGATTGCTATAGATACAAGTTCGCGTTCCTCGGTTGCTCTACTTAAAATTTTACTTGCTGAAAAGTATCAACTCAATCCAAGGTTTGTGTCTTGTGATCCTTCAATTGATCTTGCATCTGCCAAAACAGATTCTGTGTTACTCATTGGAGATGCAGCACTCAAAAACTTGGGTTCTACAGAGTATAGTACTGATCTCGGTGCTGAATGGCATGAACTCACAGGTTTACCTTTCGTATACGCCTGCTGGGTCACCAGAGGAGAAATAGGTCTTGGGAATGTGCCGAATCTGCTTTTAAATGCTAAAAAACTTGGTATTGAGCAAATTCCCGAAATTGCCCGGAGTGAAGCACCTAAACTCGGTTTCACAGAGGAGCTTTGCAGAAAATATTTACAACATCACCTTCATTACGACTTAGATGAATCATCAATTGCAGGACTTGAAAGGTTTTATAAACTTGCTGTAAAAAATAGACTTGTTGAAACAGGACAAACTATATCATTCGCTAATACACACCTCACATAAAAGTCCTTTCTGATGGAATACATCAGAAAAAAACCAATTCATACAACAAAATAAATCCCATAATAGGTAAAAAAATGAATCCCGATGAAGAACAAACATCAACAGAAGATTTTACACAACAGTTTGAAGATTTTCTGAAAAGTTCTGGACTCCGTTTGACTCAAAAACGAATGGATGTCTTAAACCAGGTCTTTGCATATCCAGGACATTTTCAGACAGAAGATCTCTTGGTTCAGATGCGTCAAAACGGATTCAACGTATCGCGTCCAACAATCTATCGAACCCTACCGTTGCTTGTTCAAAGTGGATTGCTAACAGAATTTATCGACGCACATAAAAATACTCGTTACGAGAGTATTCATTCGTTAAAAGAGCATGCCCACCTCATCTGTCTTCGGTGTGGTCAGATTGTTGAGTTCAAAGAACCGCAGATTGATGCTCTGCAAAAATCAGTATGTGAAGCACACCACTTTAAACCTGTGCGCTTCCGTAATGAGATTATTGGTCACTGTGCAGAATGTCAGGCGGAGTTAGAGGCGACCACCTCTACCGATTCTTGAGATCTCCCCAAGTTGTTGTTAACAGACCTTTTGGATTAACCGGTAAAGTTGCGACTTTAGCGTTATCATAATCCTCATCTGTTGCTTCATACTCTAAATCACTTGACCAACAAAAAACGTCATATTCGACTAAATTTGAACTTTGACGTGTATATATAATCATGACGTTTTCACCATCTTGCAGTGCATTGACGGTTCCTCCATCCGCGCCAAAAATACCGGTTCGTACCCAAGCCCAAGTAGGTGTATTTTCTTCAAAGATGATTTCCACATCTTTTAAAAAGTGTTGAGGTTTGGCTTTAGGAATTTCATCCCCATCGTCACCCAGAACCCATAACCAATCTGAATGATTATTGGGGTTAATGACTCGTCCGATAAACCGCCAATCTCCAGCTACTCCACCGGCATGGCTAATGTCAAAATTATAGCGCAACCAGCCGTCCCCACCTACATTTGTGACGATATCACCATAAGCACCATCAGTGGGATCTTTTGCCCCTTCTGCTATACCCAATTTGTATACATCTTCTGAATCGCGTTCGTCAAAGTGTTCCGCTTGAAACCAAATTTGTTTTCCGTTTCCGTATTCTGAAATCTTGAACTCTTCTACTGCAAAACTCACATAAGCACTTGTCAATACCAGACAGAGAATAAGCCATATTGCTAACCGATATTTAGTAGTCATTAGAATGTTCCTCCATAAAGAATAATGAACAACGTGAATATATAGGTTGTTTTACATCAAACCACTATAATGTTTTATTTTGTTTAAACTATCCTTACGACAAACACAATCTGAAAGTTCCGAGTATAACAAAATTGTAAAAATGTTGCAACAATTTCACTGTTTGTTATAATATCTTTTTCTTGACATATATATTGAAATTTTGTTAGAATAGTATATCACAAATGGGGAGAAGTATATTTAATAAGTCTGTCACAATATATTACGGAAAACACCGCCGAAAATAGTTCTTATACATAGAATAGATAATTCTAAGATTTTGGTAGTGATGCGGTTGTGACAGAAAATAACACACTACAAAACGGCACAAGGAGTCCAAAATGTATACTAAATTTGCCTTTTCCCTTGCACTTGTATGTTTTGTGGTAAGTATGGCTGGGTGTAGTGCCTTACTTACACAACAAGAATGGAGCGAGAACTACGCGTTACTTGACGGTGTTCAAGCAACCAATATGCAAGTGATTGATGGTGATATCAACACCGTTGGTGAAATAAGTTCAGGTAAAAAAGCCAATTCTCGTGCTGGTTCAAGTCCTTCCCCAGAAATTATCGTAAGTTTACCAGAAAAAAAGATCATCCGTAGAATTGTAATCCACTCAGATAATATAAAGAAATTTAAACTATACGCGGATAAAGGTGGAGGCAGATTATCAGATACGGACTGGCAAATGATTAAAGAAGTACAGAGTGTCAGTTCCAATCCTATTATCATACCGGTGCTTTACTCTTTTCCTACTGACAAAATTCGGATCACTGTTTTAGGCACAACAGACGATGCAGCGTTGACACGAAGGGAAAATGCAAGCGGGATCGGTAGGGTATTGGCTACTACCGGAAGTTCGGGAAGTACATGATGTGGTACTACATCCGGTGGGGCAGTTCGCCTCCGAGCAGCAGCAAAAATACGTGAAATTGAAATCTTCGGATACAAGACCTCCGAACCAACAACAGATGACCCAATTGATGATATTCGTGTAGAAGAAAGTGATCTGTTGTTTTTTTAGTTAACAATCACTGGTAGGCGCTATGTATGTGTGTCTACCATTATGTATGCTAATGGTAAATCTACAATAATGCTCAGTATTGATCCTTGTCATGAAATACTTCGCCTATGGGTCAAATCTCAATATTAAACAGATGCAGTGGCGATGTCCGAACGCTGTCCCCCTTGGCGTGTTCACATTGCAAGGGTATAAACTTGTTTTCCGTTTCTATGCCGATATTATTCCTGCCTCCGGACAATCTGTAAAAGGTGGTCTCTGGAAAATCTCTGAACAAGACGAAAAAGCACTTGATAGATATGAGGGATATCCGACCCTCTATGAGAAATGTTATGAACGGGACATCATGTTTTACCGGATGCTTGATGACACATACGACTTAGAAATGCCATCACTCGGATATCTTCAGGGGATGCTTGAGGGTATGGAAAACTTCGGATTCTCTCCACTTGAAGATTTGAATAATAATCTCGGCAACTCACCTAACCAAGACTTTGCTACAGAAGGTGATCTGCTCCAGCATGCGATGCGTTTGATTGCAGATGCGATGGACATAATACTCATAGACGACGAATCACTTGCCATCTAACCTTCTCAATTGAATACCTAAAACAAAAAGCCGTCGCTTGGAAGCAACGGCTTTTCTGTTCTGTAATGATACGTTCCTATCTAAAGAATAGTCAATTCATCCTCTTCTCCACTCTCAAGTAAAATTTTATCTAATTCTGTAGCTACTGCACCAAATGCCGCTGATTGCGGTGAGTCTGGATGTCCAGCAACAATTGGAACGCCAATATCTCCTGCGGTACAAACTTCCGGATCAAGTGGGATCTGACCCAAAAATGATACACCGAACTGTTCGCTTGTATTTTTTCCACCATCTGCACTGAAAATCTCTGTTTTTTCGTTGCAGTGTGGACATAGGAAGTAGCTCATATTTTCAATAATACCCAGAATTGGTACGCCGAGTCGTTCAAACATAGCAACCCCGCGCCGTACATCTGCCAATGCGACATCTTGTGGTGTTGTCACAATCACAGCACCTGTAAGTGGAATTGCTTGGGACAAGGTGAGGGCAACATCGCCTGTTCCGGGAGGTAGATCAATGATCAGGTAATCCAGTTCTTCCCACGCCACATCTGTTAGAAATTGGCGTATAGCACTATGTAACATCGGTCCTCTCCAGATCATCGCTTGCTCTTCAGGGACCATAAACCCGATTGACATTAGTTTTATATCATGCCGTACCAGAGGGATAAGTTTCCGCTCAGGACTGGTGCGTGGTTTATCCTGAACCCCCATCATTGTTGGGATGCTGGGACCGTAAGCATCAGCATCCATCAATCCGACTGCAGCACCGGCTTTCGCAAGTGAAATGGCTAAATTAGTAGCAACGGTTGACTTACCGACACCTCCCTTTCCACTTGCAACGGCAATCTTATACTTTATATTTGGCAATGTGATATTCTGTTGCGGAGTTTGTTGCTGTGGAGTTGGCTGTTGTTGACGTTGTCCAGAAATCTCTGATCCGCTGATAACTTGTAGTTCAGGATGCGGTTTTGTTTCGGGGTTAGTCTTTTCTATATTTTTGTCACCCTTTTTAAAGAATTTCAATGTCTTACTCCTTCTCCATAGTCTCTTTACATAATAATGCCATAAAATACACGGAATTGCCAATCTATTTACCTATATAGTGGCACTCTCGTGGAATGCAGGTAGATCGACTTTAGATGTTTTACTCTAATCGTAGTTTATATGCCAACGTAGCAAGCGTTTATAGTAGGTACGGATTCCCGTGTCCACATGGTGTTTTCTAACCAAAATAAACGATGCACAGATACATCGGGGTATAATTGCTTGTTATAATATAATCCGCGAGACTATTTCTGTTACCATTTTTTCATTAATTTTGTATAATATCCAACAAAATACATAATCCGAAAGGAAAGAACATGAATATTCTGATGTTACGTCATTCTGCTGGCTTTGAGCATAGTTACTTGCCGAATGCTGAAGTAGCACTCAAAGAGATTGGTGCAGCTAACGGATGGAGAGTCACAACTACACACCGATGTGACCGTATCACCGAAGATAATTTAGCCAAACACGATATCGTTGCATTCGCAACAACAGGAAATTTACCGTTTGATGATTCTCAAAAAGATGCACTGCTCAATTTTGTGCGTAACGGTAAAGGTTTCTTCGGAATACACAACGCTACCGATACCTGCTACGATTGGCCCGAATTTGGTGAAATGATAGGCGGTTATTTCAACGGACATCCTTGGCACGAAGAAGTCAATGTTATCGTTGAGGATACTGACCATCCCGCCACCCGCATGCTTGGAGAAAGTTTTAAGGTTGTTGATGAAATCTATACTTTCAAAAATTGGTCACGTGAGAATACGCATGTATTGATGCGTTTAGATAACGATTCTATTGATGTATCCCGAGGTAACCGTGATGATGACGATTATGCCCTCGGTTGGTGTCATTCCTATGGTGAGGGTCGCGTTATGTATACTGCATTTGGTCATCCCGATGTTCTTTGGAGTCAACCGTGGTTCCACGAACATATTACCGGTTGCCTAAAATGGACAGCTGGTTTAGAGGAATAATCTACACAATGTGAGTTCGAAGAAACACAAAACGAATCCTATAGACATATTTTAATTATTTTGACGTCTTATGTAGCACAAACTGTTCGTTTGTGCTACTGTTTTATTACCCTTGTTGCGCGTAAAAGCGTCTCCTGTACTAACAATTCATGTTCTACAGGTCTGTCAGGTGGTTGTGTGCCTGCAATAGTCGCCAAAAATGCCTCTAACTCCAACTCATACGTCCGTTGGCGACTTTCACCATCAATATTAACAATCTGTTCACCTTGCGAATATCCGTCCTTAGCACTTTGCAAGCATAGTCGGATCGTATGTCCTGGCTCAAATGGTTCCACGATGATTGCACTGCCTTCAGTACCATACACTTCAAATCTACGTGCCATCGGACGCGGTTCCAAAGCAGAAATTGTAATAAACGCCATTCCCTTTTCATACTCATAGACTGTGAGTGTATTATCTTTGAACGGTTCCACTGATCCACCATCATTGCGTAGAAAACTGGTTACCTTCTCAGGTCTTCCGAGCATCCATACAATTTGGTCAAGGACATGTCCACCTAAATCGAAGAAGATTCCACCGACATGTTCGCTAATCCGTGTCCGTGCTTCCTTGGAAATATTGGTAGACATGTGTGCTCGAACAGAAAACACATTTCCCAAAAATCCTGATCGTGCCCACTCTGTGACCTGCTTGAAACTGCTATGATACCGCAACATATATCCCATCTGAACCAATAACGATTTCTCTTGAGCGGTATTAATGACGCGTTGCCATTGCTCCCAATTTTCACCTGCTGGTTTATCGTACCACACATGTTTGCCAGCATTCACAATCTCTTCAGTCTGATTTAGACTTTCCGAATTGTTCCCCTCAGAAGCTATAGCAACGATGCTTTCGTCATCTAACATTTCCGCGGCATTTTTGTACCAGCGCACATCGTAAGACCAGCTGCCGTTTGCTTGATGTTTTGCACGACGTTCTTCGTCAGGTTCATAAACACCTGCTACCTCTACATTGGGATTCCCAAGCATCGCCTGCATTTTTCCGCGAGCGTGTCCATGTTTCGTCCCATATTGTGCCATCCGAATTTTAGCCATATTGTCTCCTCCAAAAGTGAGAAAGGTTGTTTGTCTATTTTACGGATTTCTAAGCGAATGTCAAGAGTTGTTGCTTTATGGTGGATATGTTTTCCATTTGACAATTGGGTTCTGATGTATTACAATTTCTGCTACACTTTCCCCGAGGAGCAATAAATGAAACAGATAGATGGTGGGATTACCGCTGTTCCAGGCATCCAAGCGGCAGGTATCAACGCAGGTATTAAAAAGGCAGAAGCAAAAGATTTAGCACTTATTTTTACCGATGTGCCTGCGACTGCTGCTGGTGTTTTTACTAAAAACAGCGTCACTGCTGCCCCCGTTATAGTATGCCGCAAACATCTGAGCGAACCAACTGCACAAGCAATTATTATCAATAGTGGTAATGCTAACGCATGCACAGGTGAACTCGGTATGGTAAATGCACATAAGATGGCGACAGTAACTGCTGAACAACTCAAAATAGATGAAACACAGGTACTCGTATCCTCAACAGGTGTAATTGGACAGCAATTGCCAATGGATAAAATTGAGAAAGGAATTCAACTTGCAGCCGATGCACTCAGCACTGATGGCGGTGCCGATGCAGCTGAAGCCATTATGACTACGGATACGCACCCGAAGTCTGTTGCTGTGGAGATAGAAATAGGTGGAAAAACTGTGAAGATCGGTGGTATCGCCAAAGGTTCCGGTATGATTGCTCCTAACATGGCGACAATGCTCTCTTATCTGACAACGGATGTACGAATTAATAGTGAAACGCTCCAATCTGCCTTAACCCGTGTTGTAGATAACACCTATAACCTTCTAACCGTTGATACCGACCGCAGCACAAACGACACTGTCATTATTCTGGCAACAGGAAACGCAGAGAATGCAGAGATTGTTACCTCCAATGGTAAGGATTATGAAACTTTTTGTGAGGGATTACTGTTTGTCTGCACTGAATTGGTAAAAATGTTAGCACGAGATGGTGAAGGTGCGACCAAACTCGTTGAAGTCGTTGTCAAACGAGCGAAAAATAGGGTTGATGCGGAAAAAGCAGCGCGTGCAGTTGCTGAATCTCCCCTTGTTAAAACTGCTGTCTTTGCTAATGATGCGAACTGGGGACGAATTATGATGGCAATTGGTAAATCTGGTGCAGATTTTGACCCCTACCAAGTTGATGTTTTACTCGGGGATTACACACTTGTTAGAAACGGAATGGATGCTGGCTACGACGAGGAGAAAGCCACGCAATTGTTTGACAATGATCCTGTACGCATTACCATTGACCTACGCGCTGGTGATGCTGAGATAACCATGTGGACTTGCGATTATTCCTATGATTACATTCGGATTAATGCGGATTATAGGACATAGGTCTATTTTGTCCTCATATATTAGACCGTGACTGACACCCGTCAACATTGATACATGCTCCTGTTACCAGGCTTGCACGTTCAGAAGCGAGGAAAACAGCGACATTTGCAATCTCTTCCGGTTTACCGAACCGACCCAGTGGCATTTCGCTTTCAACAAATGCTTTCATCTTTTCTGGATCCGCTTTTATACGACGATCCCAACCACCGCCGGGAAAGAGGATTGATCCTGGTGCAATGCTGTTGACACGGATGTTGTCTGGTGCGAGTTCCTTAGCCAAAGACTTCGTCATACTGATTTCTGCGGCTTTTGCTGCGTTATAGGTAATATGTCCTCCACCTTCCCTGCCGTAAATAGAGGTAATCATGAGGATCACGCCACCGCCTTGCTTCTGCATTGCTGGAATAGCAAGTCGGTTAATCCGTGCTGCAGAAACGAGATTGAGATCGATAATTTCGTGCCATTCCTCATCAGAAATCTCGTTTATTGGTGTCCACCGACTCCCGCCTACATTGTTGACGACCACATCAATTCTGCTGAACCGGTCCAAGGTTTCTGTTATAAATGCTTCTACTTGAGCGGTGTCAGTTACATCAGTTGGTTTCGAAAACACTTTTATTCCGTGTCCACTGAGTTCCTCGGTAGCGGATTGTAATGTATCCGGGTCTCTGCCGCAGACACTCAACCGCACACCCTCTTCAGCAAAACCGTTTGCAATGGCTCTACCTATACCACGGCTTGCTCCCGTAACGACAACAACTTTGTCTCTTAGTCTCAAATTCATTAAATAGCTCCGTTCAATCACAAAAGTATTATGTCTACTGTTCTATTGTGTATCAACTTAATATTTTTCTTCCTTAAGTCGATACCCTACACCGTAGACTGTTTCAATATGTTGACCTAAATTCCCAAGTTTACGTCTGAGACGACTGACGTGCGTATCAACAGTCCTGTCAATACCGTAGTACTCCTGTCCCCAAATGACATCCATAAGAATATCACGTGAGAAAACGCGTCCCGGTGAACGTGCAAACAAAGTGATAAGTTTAAACTCCGTAGCAGTGAGATCAATAGCACCGTCTTCTGTCAACACTTGATGTCTATCCAAATCAATTGTCACACCGTGCGTTTCGATCTGGTTTTCCTCCTCAGCTTCACTACCTGCTTTTAACCGTCGAAGAACAGCATTGATACGTAAAACAACCTCGCGCGGACTAAAAGGTTTGGTGATATAATCATCAGCACCCAACTCAAGTCCGGTCACCCGGTCACTCTCATCGGTCTTTGCGGTTAGCATGACGATGGGTATATTTTTTGTGCGTGGGTCGTTTTTTAGTAGACGACAGACAATTAAGCCGTCAACTTCTGGTAGCATGAGATCTAATAAAATGAGATCGGGAGGATTATCTACTGCGCGTTGTAAAGCATCAGCACCATTACGGACAGCGTCCACTTCAAAATCTTCTTGTCGCAGGTTGTATTTTAGCAACTCCACAATATCACGTTCATCCTCTACAATCAATATTTTTGCTTCCATCAGAATTCCTTACTGTTAGCATTTAATATTCAAAAAAGTTTCGTAAAGGCACGTATCTTTTTCCTTATTATTTTAACATATTAAGACTTAAAAAGGTAATGAAAATAGTTCGTAATTATATCATCCATTTTATATGATTTTTACGTCTTGTTTTTGATAATAACCGCTTCAATCGGTTTCAATGTAACAGCATCACCTACATCAAAATGCGACTGATAGTCGGTTTGGATATAATAAGGATTACCATTTACCTCTACGCAATAAGTAAGATCATGTCCTTTGAATTCACGAGAAGTAATATGACCATGTTTTTTATTTTTAGAATCGGGATTATGTTTCTCTATCGTAAAATGTTCTGGACGGATTGAGAGGAGTGCTTGTCTTGTGTCGGGGAGATCAAGCGCCAACGATCCTAAAGGTGTGTCTGCGATACCGTCTTTTATGTCTGTTTCAATGATGTTTGTTTTTCCCAAAAAATTCGCTACATATACAGTTTCAGGTTTTCTGTATACCTCTTCGGGTGTACCGATCTGTTCAATTGTTCCACTATTCATCACGGCTACACGTTCGGCAAAACTCAATGCCTCCTCTTGATCGTGTGTCACCAGTACCACACTGATTCCTGCGGCTTTTAACAATCCGCGCACTTCTTCCCTTGTCTCTTGTCGTAGTCCTGCATCAAGACTTGAAAATGGTTCGTCTAACAGCAGTAGCTTCGGTTGTGTTGCAAGTGAGCGCGCTAATGCGACCCGCTGCTGTTCACCGCCAGATAAGTGATGTGGCATCCGTGCGTGTAGGTGTGCAATGCCCACTTTCTCAAGAGTATCCATAGCATTCGCGTGTCGTTGTTTTTTTGCTATCTTGCGACTTAGTCCAAATGCTGCGTTTTCAAGCACGTTCTTATCAGGAAAAAGTGCGTAATCTTGAAACACAAACCCGATACCACGTGATTCTGGAGGTATGTGTACATCTCGGTGTTCCAGAACTCGATCTGACATTGAAATTGTGCCTTTATCTGCCTTCTCAAACCCTGCAATCAAACGTAAAGTGGTCGTTTTTCCACAACCGCTTGCACCTAATAATGCGAATATTTCTCCTGGATATACCTCAAAGTTAACATCGGTAACAATGGGTGTTGCTGCGAACTGTATTGATATGGATTTAACAGAAAGTAGTGGTGTCATAATATAACTACATTATATCATATTTAAGTGCTACAAGGAATGACCCGCACCTGAAGAAGGCATGTAAAGATTCATTACAAAACTAATAATGCTCAGTATGCTTCGCGGTACAAAATCCCCTAAAACCAATCCGAGGAAAAACGGAATCGCTCTACGATAAGTTTGCCATCCTGAGAATCGTAGGATCATAAACTTTATTAACCAACTGACCATTACAGGAAACCAAAAATAGATGAGACCACCCCACGATGCACCAGAAAGTACATATCCTGAGGGATGTAGTGTCCACCACAATAAGCGTGTACGCAAGAAGTTGAGAAGAAAAACAAAAACGAATCCTGCCCCCATAAATATAACCGCGCTGAAATTCGCTTCCTTGGGATGTTGTAACCAACTTTGAAGCGGATTAAAACTCTCCCACCCAAAATGTCCGACATGACCTTGACACCTTGCCAGCACGCCGTATTGATATGCTACCTGTAGATATGTCCAAAATGTAGCGAGTGCTCCGACCCCAATTGCAAGTGCCATGCATAAAAGTAAGGTTTTACCTGGAATTTTTGCTTGATCCCCGATTCTGAGTGATTCAATTTGGTTTGGCATCGGGTGTGATCGATTGCAGCGGTTAAATGCATATAGAAAGGTCATCACGGTAAGGTTTGCTGCACCCAAGCTGCGCGTGCCGAATGTATTCACCATTATTTGACGCGGATTAATCCCAATTACCTCGTGGTAAGGTGGTCCCAATTCAGCGCGAACCCTTCCAATTGCTAATGCAAACGCGATAAATAACCCATAAAATACGCCAATAACCCATAACGACATCCCTGCCATATAACAGAAAACAAACACTGCACCCACGCTAAGAATAGTGAGAATTGCTGTTGTACGATAAGATAATGGTTCGTTGCTATCATCACCTCGTTCAAGTCCGACAACGTGTCTAAAAAACCTGAGAATGTGTCTGCGTCCCATCCATAAGGTTAGCACAGCAATCCCTATCCATGCTCCAGATGCGCGGTCATTGAGGTGAAGTTTGCTGATATTTGATATACCCACAGCACTTGCAATCACACGTTCAGCGCGCGTTAACCAGAAGAAAAACCATGTGGAAAATGCGAGATCAAGCGGCATGAAATATGTCAAACCAACGATTGCAAGATTGAAGGACATGGAGACATAACCGACAGCATTCCATGGTTTGTCCGTGAGATGTCTATCAAGCCGATAGCTCGAAGGTAATGCGGGTATTACCGGAAACAGGTCATGCAATCCTGCAATAATCCGAAGCGATGCGGCTATTCCAAACCCAATCCAAAGCGACCGTGAAGTGAAAAAACTGCGATTCGTTGTCATTTGCAGCGGCAACTGTGTCAAAGGGAAACTTAGTTTTTCGCGTTCCATCCACTGTTTCCGTAGCAGTAGTCCCAAACAAAGTAACGATCCGTATAGAAACAAGATAAAAGTAGACCAGATCAGTACCGGTTTTATCCATATACTGAAATGTTCGGATAAATAGAGACTTGACTCACCTTCATAATATCCGGCTAACCATTCAGAATCCTGTACCGTTAGCCACTCAGGGATATGGTGTAAAAAGAGTTGTGCCCACTCATTTTCTGGAGTAGCGAACCAGAAAGGATGTGCTAAAGTTCCCATCAGGATTGCCATCATGGCATGCCCAGAGATTGTGGACACCATCGTGACCATGATATAGATGAGTAACAATTCAGCAGGTGTAAATGCTATTCGAGGTGTGATTCTGCGGAGTACGACGTTCAACGCGAGCAGAACTACCAGCGTAAAAACGGCATTGGAAAATGGGGAGACAAGTGTGTAGACTGCATACCAGAGTTCACTGGCTATTCCGACCCAGTATGCGTTAACGATGACGAGAATTAAGCCAACAATTATCGCTTTTTTGGTGATAACCTCGGTAGTATGCGAGGATTGTTGATTCATTAATTTTTGTGTGGGAATAAAACTCAGCGGTTATTTATGTTTCAAGTTGGCACTGTATATTAGAAAATGTAAAAAAATGTGGACATTCCTTGGTATGTTGGGTTGAACGACAAGTGAAACCAACATCAATGCAATGTATGCGGTGTTGAATGTTCGTCAACCCACAAGAACAGTATCCTATTATTGACAATTATGTGTTGAGTGTACGAAATATAATAAAATCTATCACCACCTAAAATTTCATTAACCCTGGACCAGAGTATACAATTCTTGTCCTATATATTCCAGGATTTGATTAAGTGTTTGATACAGCAGAATAGTATTTTCTACCTCATTTGCCTTGATGATACGAATTGCTTCTTGTAGCTGCGTGTCATGTCTCAAATTCACAGTCCGTTCAATACCGACATTTATATTAAACAACTGCTCTGCACGTATTGTCAACCACCGTAGGCTAACGCGGTACCCATCATAAGCAAGTCTCTCCCTAAATTGCGGAAGCGTTTTCTCAAGTGGACCGAAGTCCTTTGGAATTTTCCCTGTCCTTTTGATCTCAGTTTCAATCCAATCGGCAACATAATTCTCCACCGATTTTTTTTCTACGACAAGTCGCTGCATCATCTGTTCAATTCTTTCAGGTTGCTGTTCAGTGACTGGGACATGAGGGGATATTCCCGATTTGTCAATTGACGTTCCATTCGGTGTATAATAGGATGAGATAGTAAGTGATATTGCCCCGATGCTTGTCAAAGGATATCGTTTCTGTACAACACCTTTTCCATAAGTTTTTGTGCCGACAAGAATGCCTCTACCGGTATCTTTAATTGCTCCCGCAACGATTTCGGATGCGCTTGCGCTGTATTCATCAACAAGAACAACAATCGGAATATCAGGGTCACACAACATTTCAGGATGTGCAGGATATTTCTCATCAAAATCGTTTTTCCTACCTATTGTTGAAACGATAATACCCTTGTCTATAAAGGCATCAGCGATATGGTATGCGGCATCAAGTAATCCACCTTGATTGCTTCTCAAATCCAATATTAGTGCCTGCATTCCATTTTCTTGATGTGTTGCGAGTGCTTTGTTGAATTCCTCTTCTGTGCCACCAACCCTATTTGTTCCGATAAATTTAGTTATTCGGATATATGCAATTTTGTCGTCCAACATTGTAGTTGTAACACTCGGTACAGAAATCTTTGCGCGTTTTAGTTTGACGTCAAAGGGGTCAAGGAATTTACGTTGTACGGTTATCGTGACATTGGTATCAACCTGACCTCTTAGTAAATCAACAACATCATCAACAGTCATCCCTGTTCTTTCACCCAAGTATATTTGCGTGCCATTGACTTTAGTAATATAATCTCCAGCTTGTAAATGAGCCGAGTCTGCTGGAGTTCCCGGAATAGGTTTAGATATTTTAATAAAACCGCGATGGTCGGGGTAAATGCCGACACCGATTCCACCGAAATTTGCATTGTATAGATTTTCGACAGAACGTTGATGGTCGCGTTCTGATAGGAGATAGGTATATGGGTCTCCCATTGCTGCGAGAGCTCCCTTAATTGCTCCCCGATACATTGCATTTTTGTCTACCGGTTTATAGTAATTTTCTTCTGCGGTGGAGATTGCGACTTCAAGTGCTTCGTTCAATACCTTGATTGGGATCCGTTCATCATCACTCGTTGCATGTTTCTCAGTGGAGTGTATGATTAGCAAAGGAAGCCCGATAGCGACCACTAAAACGATGAAGGACAATGTAAATCTTTTCATGAGAGTACCCTACTGCGGTAAAATTGGCACATATTCGGAATATTTATTTATGAACATCAATTATATCATATCACATACTATACGAATATGCAACGCAATTTTGTGGGGTGTGTAAAGTTTTTGCCACAAGAATGTACTGAATACAGATCTTGCTTAGTATTATGAAAAACCGAACGCACCACACCCAACATATAAACCGCAACAGGACTAAGATGTCAGGTTCTTCCATGAATCACTTAACATGATTATTGAAAGAATACGCAAAACACAACAACAGAATTCATCTCAATCAGACTATACATAAGGTTTCTCTTGACAAGCAAGGTTCAGTTTGGTAATTTTAATCATCAAAAGATGGCAATACTACTGAATATAGAGACATTAGAATTCAGACAATAGGAGAACCGCTACTTTGAAAATAACAGATGTCAAAACTATCCTGACTGCACCAAATGGGACACGGCTTGTCGTTGTAAAGATTGAAACCAGTGAACCCGGCTTATACGGGGTCGGTTGTGCAACCTTCACACAACGTCCACTTGCCGTTGCTACTGCTGTTGATGAATACCTAAAACCCTTCCTGATAGGAAAAGATCCTACCAACATTGAGGATATATTCCAGACGAGTTTTGTTAGTTCGTATTGGCGAAATGGTCCCGTGTTAAACAACGCACTCAGCGGTGTGGACATTGCACTGTGGGACATTATGGGTAAACGTGCAAACATGCCTGTCTATCAACTACTCGGTGGCAAGTGTCGTGAAGCAGCAACGCTTTATGGACATGCAGGAGGTAGTAGTTTTGAGGAAGTAGAGAACAGCGTCAGGCGTTATATGGAACAGGGATATCGGTATGTGCGTGCACAAGTTGCAATTCCTGGATATACAACTTATGGTGCAGGTGGTGGAAAGCGGAGTTCTCCAGCATTTGAACCGACACCTTATGTCAACACAGTCATCAAACTGTTTGATCATCTACGAACAAAGTTAGGAGACGAGGTTGAACTTCTGCACGATGTACATGAACGGATACCACCGATCCAAGCGATTAATCTTGCCAAAGGATTGGAACCGTATAACCTCTTTTTCCTTGAAGATCCATTTGCACCAGAGGATGTTGACTATTTCCAACTGATGCGACAACAGACAAGTATCCCAATTGCAATGGGTGAACTCTTCAACAACCCAAATGAATACGTCCATCTAATCAAAGACCGACTTATTGACTTTATTCGGGTGCATATATCACAAATTGGAGGTATCAGTCCTGCTCGGAAACTCGCTGCGTTTTGCGAATTCTTCGGTATACGCACAGCATGGCACGGACCGGGTGATGTCTCACCTGTTGGACACGCCGCGAATGTCGCATTAGATTTGGCATGTTATAACTTCGGTATTCAGGAGCAACATGTCTTTGGAGAAAATACAAAAGAGGTGTTCCCAGGGTGTCCGGAAATTAGGGACGGTTGTTTTTGGGTAAATGAAGCACCAGGACTCGGTATTGATGTAAATGAGGAACTCGCGGCGAGATTCCCGTTCCCAGAACATCCACTCAACGGTAGTTGGGCACCAGTCCGTCGGATGGATGGCACGGTTATCCGTCCTTAGATTTGGGTGTGGAGTTAGACAGATTCGCTACCGTTCTCAAGTATGCGTATGAAAGCATCAAAATCACTTAGTCAAATCCCAATCGTTTGACCTCTGTTTGGAGTGAGATCCCTGTCTTTTCGCGGACATGTTTTTGGATATATGCGACTAAATCTAAAACATCTGTTGCAGTTGCGTTATCAAGATTGAGAATAAAATTTCCGTGAACTGTAGAGACTTCTGCGCCACCGATACGGTGTCCTTTCAACCCGCAGATGTCTATGAGTCGTCCCGCAGAATCGTTAGGCGGATTTTTGAACATACATCCCGCATTTTCTTCAGCGAAGGGTTGCGTTGCCATTTTCTGTTTGAAGAAGTTATTCATCTGTGCCGTAATCCTATAAACATCTCCAGGTAGAAGTTTGAGGGTAGCACCTACAACGCAGAAATAAGCATCCAATCCACTATGTCGATACTCAAAACATGCTTCGTCGTGAGTCAACTTTATAAGTTCCCCCGTATCACACATCACGGTAACATTCGTTACAACATCTCCGAAACTACTTCCCCATGCACCTGCGTTCATGATGAGCGCACCGCCAACGGCACCAGGGATACCGAGTGCAAATTCAACACCACTTAACCCGCTTTTTGACATCACTTTAGATAGCCGTGGAAGTGAAAGTCCCGCACCAACGGAAACAACGTTACTGTCTAACTCCAATTTTGCCAATTCACCGATTAACTTAACACTGATACCTTTGAAACCATTATCGCTTACCAGTAAGTTTGATCCTCTACCTATGACTGCAACGGGAACTTCCCATTTGATGTGAAACCGTGCCAATGCTGCTAATTCGTCTATCGTGCTAATTTCTATGTAAGCAGTCGCTTCTCCACCGATGCCGAAGTGTGTATGTTTTGCCAGCGGTTCTCCAAAGCGGAGTCGTGTTTCGGGTTCGGTGACAATTTCCTGTAATGCGTCTTTCCAGTTCATCAGGTACTCCCTTTTTATGAATTATAACATATTGGTTTGTAGGTATCAATATTCTAAATTAAGTGAGACTGGGTTTGTAATTAGTAACGTATAAAATGGCAGAATGTCTCCAATTAAACTGTGGGTTCGTTGATTTGTGAACTATATTATGATATACTGTTAGATATGATATTTCGTAATAGACCAACAAGAATAGGAGAAACAAATGAGGAAAGAAGTTTCTGCAATGGAATTGCAACGAAAGCTGCGCGAATTTCTTGACGGAGTTTATCTAAATGGAGACAGGGTGATCGTCAAAAATGCTAACAAACTATTTGGACTTTAGCTAAGGTGGAATTAATACGAACCTTTTTACAGGAGACTTGACTAAATTAACGAAACGAAATTAAACACTCTTTCGGCAATGATTTTTGCTATTCAGTAGGGTGTTAACACAATTACTATCTTTGGAACGATGACCTTGGTATCAAATTGGGGTTATTGGTTCCGCTAAGGAGAAAAGATGAAGAATAACTTTTTCGTAATCAGCGCAATCGCACTTATAGCAATAGCCGGTCTATTTGTTTTTGAACATGTAACGTCAGCACAACGTCCTGATAGGAACACACAACCTGGACAGGGACAACGTGGTGAACGTCCTGGCGGTGATAGAGGTAATAGGAGTATGGTTATGAATAACCTTGTATCTCTCAATCCCGTATCTATTGTTGAAAATTCTTGGATAGATTTATCGTTTAAAGTTGGCGTAGATGAAGAAACGCTCATGAATGCATACCTTGTCTATCAGGCAACTCACAAGAATTTTCAGATGAAGATGAAAGAAATACTTGAAAAATATAAACCTAAGGTGGAAGAGGCGTTTGCATCTGGTGACCAGCGAGCAGGATTCGAAGCGATTCGGGATGAGGCAGATCAGGAAGTGGGTGTTTTGCTCAAAAGCAGTGGCATAGAATTTCAAGCAAGTCTAGAAAAGGTTTTGAGTAAAGAACAGTTGACAAAACTTAACGAATTGACAAAAGAACGGCAGGCAGCACTGCTGCAACGAACAAACAGATTCCGTGGTGGTGAAGGTGGACAACGTGGTGGACAACGAGGCGGTGAAGGTGGACAACGAGGTCAACGTCCCTCTCAATAATGTTTTGATACAAATAATTAGGTCGGGTGTTTTAACCCGACCTTTTTTATTGCATTAATTGAACTTTCGATTCTCTCGCAAAGTTTGTTTACTAACGGTCATCAAGGACCTCATTTGAGTTGTAATTTAGTTCACCAATCCACTGGCGAATCGTAGCACTTCGTACCAAATCGTTCTGCGCTTCAAACCCACTTTCTATTTTTTTTCCAGTATTATATAACAATTCTTTATATTTCTCTGATTTGCTATCTATTGCTTCTTTGTACTTTGTAAGTGCAGCGTCGAATTTATTCTGGTTTAACAAGCAGATGGAGAGTATGCATCGTGCGCGGATAAGCCTATCAGTTTTGTTACGGTCAAAAATGCGGTTGGAAACTTGTGCTTCAAGTGATACGATATTTAAGTATGTTGAATTATTGCGCGGATCTTGAGCAATAATCTGTTCAAAGACTGTTAATGCCTCATCATATCTATTTTGAACAAGAAATAGGTAACCGATGATGTTATGGATAACAATATCCCTTTCTTTTTCAGGGATTGCAGTAAATTGAGCAAGTGCTGCAGGATAATTCTTTAGCTTAACCAAGTCATTTCCGCGCCGAATATAGAGGTTTATTTGTTCAGTTGTTGCCTGCTGGTTATGCGGATCCCTCTTTAAGACCTGTGCAAGTTCGGTTTGAGCACGTTCATAATCGCCGATACCTTGATATGCGTGTGCCAAACTCAAACGAATATTAGACTCGGTGGGGGCAACTACCACTGCTTTCTGCAGGAGTTCTATCGCGGAACGATAGTCTCTACGTTCTATCAAATTTTGCGCGGATTGATGATACGCTGCAATCAGGTTATGCCGTGCTTGAGGTGCATCGGGGTCTGCCTGATATACTTTATGAAATGCATCGACCGCAGCCGAAAAATTACGTTTCTTAAGGTGCAATTCTCCGAGTAGACTGAAGATTTGCGTGTCTTTTGGGTGAAGTTTCTGTAATGCCAGATAGGTGTTGATAGCTTCATCTAATTTTCCAGAATTGCGTAAGGTGTTTGCCTTCTGCCAATACGCATCACTCAAATTAGTTCGAGCAACATGGAATGTTGGTTGTATTTCCAGTGCTTTGTGGTATGCAGCGATAGCATCATCCCACTTCTTACTGTTCCTAAGTGAAACTCCATAGTTATTATATGATTGTGCAAGACCGCGTTTAGTTATTCTACTAACAGGATTCAACTCAAGTGCTTTCTTATAGTAATCGATGGCAGTCTTGTAAAGTTCGGCACGCGCATAACCCTCACCCATCAACATATACGTCGTTGTATCCATCGGGTAAAGTTGTTTAATCTTCTCAAACATTTCTTTTGCAGAATCGAAGTCTTTGGCATTTAGGGATTGGAGTGCTTTCTCTCTTAAAAGTTGGTGTAAGTTATGTTTTGAAGCCTTATGAAATGGGTCAAGGTCAACAGCACTTCTAAATGCCTCTACTGCTCGATCTACTTCGCCTTTGTTGTAGTAGTGAATGCCGAGAGTGTTGTAATCAGCAGCTCTCGGTTTTGCTTTAACCCTCTGTTCAAGCAAATCAATCGCCGTGGATAACTGCCCTATTGCTTCATAAGTCTGTAGAAGTTTTTCAATAGCAGGTTGGAAATGTTCATTTATTTTTAGGCAATCCTTAAAACTGCTAATAGCGGATTCCATATCGCCTTTATCAAAGTAGACATTTCCAAGCAGGAATCGGGGATAGTGCTGTCTCGGTTCCTGCAAAATCTCGGTTTTTAAGGCTTTGATAGCAGCGTCATGCTGTGGTGTGTCAATCGGTGTGTTATAGAGTTTACGTAGTGTGTTTAGATCGCGCTCTGACGGATACTGTGCTGTCGCAGTTGGATAGTTGATATCACCAGGATGTGGACTATGCCCCCATAATCCGATTGCATGTCCGAACTCGTGTAGACAGACCGTCCGCATCTCTACCTCGGACAATTCTGTGATGGCTTCATCACCCTCCAGCATGAGTATTATTTCTACATCAATATCATCTGTGCTTACCTGATTCGATGTTGTTTTACCCTGTATACGTCTGAGCTGCGCACTTCCAAGCCGAGTGTCATGAATCTCCATCAGACTGCTGAATCCCCAACTGACTCGGATGTCCGCGTTTATAGGTGTTTCAGTTTCCTGGAATTGAATCAATCCATGTGATTTCGTCTGCCATTCGCTCATAGCATATTGGAGTTCCGGTAGGTATGGACTCTCCTTTATGACAGGTGAAATATATACCTGTATCGGCATCTGTGCAAAACGTGTTATTTTACCATCGGAGAAGAGGGTAATGTGATTGAAATAATCTTGTGCGGGGAGTGCTGCTGCGTCGCTGTTGGGAGACTGATGTGCAATTCCTGATGTTGTGGATATAAAGAGAATGAAGGTAGCAATCAAAAGTGTATGTAATATTCTGGTTGACATAAAGGATTCCTAAAGCGAATTATGTATTGTGGTTGAGTAATGTTAGGTAAGGTGCTTTCAATTCAATTATATTTCTATTTACAGATTCTGTCAACAGTTGTTTCTTAGTTGTATTTTTTAGTGTTTTGATAAGATGTCTCCTTTGTGTGTTTAGGTTTTTCATAGTGGTAATATTATACCTGATATATGAGGTGGTATGTAGGTTTTCTGGGGTGGTGGACAATATAGTTCCAATATGTTGGTGTGGTAGTTTATGGTTTATTTGTCTGACTTGGGAGGGCACGGATTACGCCAAATCAAGGTCAAATGTGCGTTTAGCATTTGTAGTACAGAAGAGCTTCACTCATAATCTGAAGTTTGATAAATTGACAGTTATGTGGAGCGACACAAGTACCCTCCCTACATTAGTTCTGAGAAAGTTAGTATAATAACTTATGCACCCACTGTATAAGTCTATTTATAGAACAAACCGTTCCAATTCCCTTGTTAAACGTTGTGGGTCTTCGCACATATGAAACACCCATCGACCCTGTTGTTCCTCATCACCAAGTCTTTCACGATTCCAGTTATTGACGGCGGCAACCCATCGTCTGGCAGCCTCGGATTTGAGAGACTCCAGTTGACGTTTATATCCTTTCGTTTCCAAAAGAACGTTTGTGTTATTTTTTAGTCTAACAATAAAGTCCGGTTCGTAATTATGCGGAACACCTTGATGTTGATATGGGATGCTCAAACCCAAATGGTCATTACGGACATAATATTTTACCACATCAGATGCTTCCAAGTAGAAGCATGCAGAACGTTCCCATGTATTCGTATCCAGCACGACCAAATTGACTTGACTGCGGTGCGTGCCTTGACAAGGACGTTTGGTAAAGAAGTTTACATCTGATGATGAACCGATAGATTTATAGCGGTTTAAGATGGGTGTCAACGACACTTCACCTTGCGTCTTGTCGGGACGAATCGCTGTCATCAGCCTATCAACAATTGACATAACATATCTCTGGTGTCCAAGTTCGCACGGATGACAGTCTCGGAAATCCACCTTCGTTTCAATATATTTGTCAACATATCTGAAGACCTGTGGAAATAACTTGTGACGAGAAATGAGTCGAAGCTCGGGATTACTCTCTGGATCTGGAGCAGTCTGTCTGTCCCCAACCAATTTAAACACGATCTGTTTAGCGATTTCAAACTTGATCGTCTGTAAGTGCGTTTGCTGATAGTATTGGTCGCGTGTCTGTTTGATGAAGTTACCGGGACGAAGTGTGGATATATTTCCGACCTGATATCCAGCGGCAGCTTCAAGAAAAACTGCAGTTGGTGTATATTCAGGTTCAAGCCAGAGTTTATCCATAGATTCTATGTCCGCCTCAATATCCTTTTTATCCAGTTTGAAGGAGTATCTTTCCACAATAGGAAAGCGTATTTCATAATGCTTGCGTTCCTCCATTGCTCTGACGTGATTTACGGGTTTGTCGCCTTCTTCCCGTTTTTTCGTTTTCCTGCCTTTGAAGGGGATAACAGAGAACGGGATACCGTAGACATCAGCGTATTCTGGGGTGAGGTGTCCAGTTTCAGGATCGGGTGTGTAGTTCATTCTGCGAAGTCCACGACCGACGACTTGTTCACAGAGCAGCTGGCTTCCGAAAGCGCGTATACCGAGGATATGCGTGACATTGTTTGCATCCCATCCCTCGTTGAGCATTGCGACAGAGACAACGCATCGGATGTGCGCCCCCGGTTTTCCTCTTTTCCCAATCGTAGCCACTACTTCACGGAGTTCCTCTGCTGCCTGACTACGACTTTTTGTCGGATCATCGCTATCCACTGCATCTAATACTTTACTATCAAACTGGATTGTGTGTGTAACACCGTGGCTGTTACCAAGTAGATTTGGGAAAACCTTGCCCCGTTCATATTGTATCTGTGTTTTGACTTTGCCCTTTTCATCAGGAACTTCAACTTCTCGTTCACCGGAGATCATTCGGTAGATATGTTCTGCGGTGTTCGTGTTGTCGCAGACAATAATCAGCACAGGTGGGGTTTTGTCATGTGCATCCGATGCTTCCTGTATGTATTCAAAACGTTCTTTCCATTGACTTGCAATGGTATTTAGAGCATCCTCCGCTTCTCGGTAGACGGCTTCTGGCTTAGGTTTCTTATTTGACAAGCGTTCTGCTGGTAGAATCTCATCGTTGATGGCTTTCCAGAGACGAAAATACTTCGGTTCGGGTCTACCAGTTGTATCGCTGACAGGTAGTCGCGGAATCTTTGTGATACCACTTTCTATTGCGTCTACCAAACCGAAATCACTGACAAGCCACGGGAAAGGTGTTCCTTCGTCGTGACCGCTTCCTTGAATGTAAAAAGGCGTAGCGGAGAGATCGACACAGAACTTCACACCGCATCCTTGATTGAATCTGTCTAAGCCACTCACCCACACGGTCGCTTCTTGCCGTTCCTTCTTTTCATCTGCGGAGAGATCATCTTCATCGGTCGGGGCAGGACGATAGGCGTGATGTCCTTCATCGTTCAACACCATAATAGGCGCGTTGTCGTAGAGTTCACCTAAGACGCGTTTGGCAAAGGCATCGGGTGTTTCCTCACCTTTATTCACAACGGCATAGGTTTGTCCACCTTCGCTGTGTTCGGATTCCAGTGAAAATTGATGCCAGTTGGTAATCAACACTTTACCGGTATTGAGCAACGGACGTAGTTTTGTCGGTATCAGTTCAAATTCGTCGTAGTAGTTATCGGCATCATCTGGACGCAACACCTGTAGCCGTTTTTTGATGGTGAGGTTCGGACAAACGATAAGTGCGGCGTGTGGAAACCTTTCATCAGTTGGTAACTTTCCACGGTTGCAGAATGCCCACGCGATGAGCATCGCCATGACAACGGTTTTACCGCTACCGGTCGCCATCTTGCACCCGTAGCGGATGAGGTCTGGAATACCGGGTTCGTTAGGTGTATCTACCAACTTAGCAAGGTCTTCGTCTGTGAAAGTCGGGTTAAAACCGATACGTTTGCCACCTTGCCGTATTTCAACAAGATATATGATGGTTTCAACTGCCTCGCGTTGACAGAAAAAGAGTCGTCGTAAGAGGTCATCGCGCCCAGTGTCGTAGGAGTTCTCGGGTGACGACAGTGGCATTGCGATAGTTGGTCTCACGCCACCGTTTCACATCGGCACGGAGCGCGTTCACCAACGGAAGATCATCGCGTTCCTCCTCTTGAAAGAGACTCAATTGAGCACTCCCCGAACGTTTATTCTTATACCAATAACCCGCCTCACGCCGTCCGGGATTTTTCACCGCCACACCCGTGCTGGCATCATATATCCAGTGCATATCAGGTTCATCATAAGGACTGCACAAGATCGGTTGTTCCACAGGTTGAATCGGAATATCATTCTGCTGACTCTGATTCATCAATCTCCTCCCCTTGTGTATCAGTATTTTCTTTTTCTTCTCGTTGTTCTCTTACAAACTCAGGATCATGCTTTTCCAATAAAGCCAAACAGGTCTCTTTTATATCTGAAGTCATAGGACCAAAATCTCTCAGAATTTCTTTAATACCATCTGGTTCATTGAATTTATCAAAGTATCCTGCAAGGTTTTGAAACGCTTGTTTTTCATCAAAACGTGCTTCTAAATATTGTATAGCTTCCCTCATTTTTGGGACTGAACTTCCAATATTCAATGCAGAACCAGCAGACGCAAGCGAAAGTACAGTCCAAGTTATATAGACATCCCTCATTTGAGTATCTTCCAGTAATAACCGGTCTAGAAATATCGTCAACCCATCATAGGACTCTTGTGTGTGTATCATTCCAATATAATTTACAAGTCTCTTTAGTTCAAGTTGTGTTTCAAATCCTGCATCCTTATAAGTATCAGAATCCAAGGTTGAATTTAAGAATTCCAGCACTGGAGAAATAAACTTTGTAGATTTTCTGTCTGCCAAAACTTTTATCGCTCTACCTCTGACACTAATATAGCGTGTATTATCGTTGAATAAATCTAATAGTGCTTCTTCAGTGACCTTATTAATTAATTCTAAATAATAAGCTTCGTCCTGGAGGTGGACAATAGATTTCTCTATTAGGTCAGCCGCATGTTCCTTGTTCAATATAGTTATTTGGGATTCCAGCATATTAACTTTCTCTACGGCTTCCTTAAGTTCATTCGTTAGTGTTTCTACTTGTTCAATAGAATCTTGAAATCCGTCAAGTCTTTTTTCAACCCCATCTGCAATCAAGTCATCCATCTTTTTTGTTAACCGAGACCATATAGCTAAACCTACCACGGATAGAATGCCCAAGAAGATGAATATCCATGTTCTTAACCATTGCTGATTAGAATCTTTCAATTCCAATCTCAATTTATCAAATTCTGTACCGATAAGCTTTGCATTCGCCTCAGCCTGTTTCGCTTTTGCCTCAGCGAGTTTCGTTTCTAACACTATCTTATCATTTTCCGCAGTCTGAAGTTGGATTTTGAGTTTCTCAACTTCCGTATCCGTTTTTGGTACGTTCTGATTTTGCTGAGCAATTGGCGTGGAAACTGTAAGTCCTAATAATGTTATCAATAGTAAATAGACGATGTTTATTTTCATTTCCTACACACTCATACCAATGTTATCGTAATATCCAAATCATGTAAACAAAATCATGTAAATGTAAGTGGCGCAATGAATTGCGCGACTACAAACACATTTTCTCTTAAAATCCGCGTAATCTGCGGAATCCGTGCTTCAGATTTTAATTTTCCAAATTATGCACACGCATGACTTCGTTTCCGCGTGGGTCAATCACTTTAACTGCTACACATGCATGTTCCCCAGCAGGAAACGGCAACGACACCGTCCCACTGAACATCTCAAAACTCTCCGTGTCAATTACACCCTTGAGATCACGAGCGATTTTGCTCCAAGCCTTTTTATCAGGAAAGAAGGCTTGCGTGATACAGAACGTCCGACCATCATAATCCGAATCAACGAACCAAGCTGCCACTTTGTCTGCACCCGCTGAACTCACGGTGTTATCTACCGGATTGTAGACATCTACACCCTCCATCGTAACAACATATTCTCCGCTGTCATTCGCTTCAACCTTTGTGCGAGGCAATCCAAACACAGTAAACAAATGAGTTGTAGATGTGTTTCTGAGAAGGTCATCCATGACAACATCATGTTCGATTTTTGCCATGTGGATTCGCACTTCAGGATTCGGATCGCTTTGTATTATTGCTTGTGCAGTACCATCAAATCTGAAACCTGCAAAGACAAGATCATCGTAACCGGACCGATATGCAGCACGCAGACACTGCTCGATTTGCATTGCCGTCACCGATCCGTGTTCAGGTCCAATTGCAACTGCGACACGTCGGTTTGCCTTGACATTTTTCCAACTCCCCTTGGCTTGGAGTATATCCCCTTCAAGCGGATCTAATGTAGCGAATTCCTGTCTTTCAGTTTCTGTAAACTTGACACCACCCTCCCGTAATAAACGAATCATTTTGTCAAGATACGCCTCCGCATTGACATCCTCGTGTCCGTCGGTGTTGGTATCATCAAAAGTGTCGTCCATATCAAGATATTCTTCTGACGGTTGCACGGCTTCAACGGTGAAGGGACCGCTAACGCGTATCCGTTTTCTATCCACCTCTGGTTGATCCACTAATTCCTCACCCTCGGATGCATCGGCGATGCATTTATTCACCTCGTCCATCTTTGCACGCCATGCCTTGCGGTAATCGGTGAGAGCATTCTGCAATGCTTCTGTCCAATCGGGGTCGGTATCAAACGGCACTTCCCACTCCTGCCAAGTTGTCTCTGGCAGTTCCCAACGTCGTTTATCCGCATCTGTGATAGATCTTTTCCCGTCGCGTCGCTCCTTCTCTGCAAGTTTAGCGAGTAGTTTCGTTCGGATTTCTGGTGTAATATCTGCTAATGCGTTGTTTAGTGTCTCCAACTTCTCTGCGAGGATAGGTTCATGCTTTTCAAAGATAGGGTCAAGTGCGGTGTTCTGTGCAATGTTTCCAAGAGTGATGTGTGGTACGATTTTATTGATAAACCCACCCATAACACCATTTACTTCGTCCTTGAGTTTGTAATAATCAAAACTACTCGTCAAAAGCCGTTGCCGTGCTAAGGCAATCGAAACACGACTCGTATCAATGGTAATCCACCGTCTACCCCACTGTTCTGCAACGTAAGCAGTAGTGCCACCACCACAAGTCGGGTCAAGGACAAGGTCACCAGGATCTGTAGTCATCAGTAGACAACGTTGTATGACTCTGGTACTGGTTTCCACAACGTATTTACGATCATGTGCACCTCCTACGTCATACCATAAATGATCTAGTCTCTTAACAGGAAAATCAGAGTGTTTCTGTACATAGCCAGGTCTTACTCCTGAACCCCATATCCTATTTGCATCAAGCAACTTTTTCATACCTTTTTCAGTGGTTTTCCAACTGTAACGTCCTCGTTTGACCATACGACCTTCAAACTGAAAATCATAGTAACATGTCTGAGTATATCCTGTAGACAATAAATTACCGAGTGTAAATGGTGTAGATCCTTCCGGTAAAAGAGAGGGTTTTTGTTGTTCCTGCTGAGTCATTTGCCGTTTTGTGCCATCAATTAACTCAACATATTTATATGATGATCCTTCCCCTATGTTTTTCGTCACGAACATTGGACGATACTTACATTGGCTTTTGTCGGTAGCATACCAAATAATATAGTCGCAACGACTTACAAGCAGCTTACTACCCAATGGTGCAGTTTTAGTAAAAGTAATTAGACTAACAAAATTTTCTGGACCAAAAACCTCATCCATAATAGAACGTACCCGATGAATGTTCTCATCACTAATCTGCACAAAGATACTCCCACTATCCGTCAACAAATCTTTTACCACAATCAGTCGGTCACGTAGATATGTGAGGTAAGAATGTATACCTAGTTTCCACGTATCGCGGTATGCCTTTATCTGTTCTGGTTCGCGCGTCAAATCTTGGTCTCTATCCTTCACATCACGTTGAAAAACGGTGGGTTGAAAATTAGAGGAAAACTTGATACCGTAGGGAGGGTCAATGTAAATCATCTGCACCTTCCCTGCGAGGTCTTCTCGTTGTGCGAGAGAACTCATCACCATCAGGCTATCCCCAAGTATCAGGCGGTTTGTCCATTCAACGTCGTGTTTGTAGAATTCAACTGCTTTGTCATAAGTCTGCTGCGGGTCGGCGAATAGATTTCGTTGGACGTTTTCTCGTTCTACTACCTTCAGGATGGCTTTAGCACTGACGCGTTCATGCACATGTAATGCTACTGGATCTACGGTAAAAGATTTGGCTTCCTGCTTACCTGTCCATTCCAACCAAGGTTCGTGGTGTTTGAGTGCATTTGCGATTATCTCTGCTTCTTCTGGTGTAATCGGTTCATGTTGTGCTTTTTGGAGGAGTTCGTGAAGCTTGTCAACTTCACCGTTCGGATCGGATCGTAGTATCGGTGATAGGTGTGGGTTATAGGCGTATTCCTGTTTCGGAGTTTCGGGAGTTCTGCCTTGTCCAGCGATGCCTGCGGGTGGGTTATTTTTTCGTTTGGATGAGTCGTGTCGGTAATCTATAACCTCTTTTTTACTGTTTCTTGCCATATATAGCCTCCAATATCATTAAGTCTGCTTTGTGAACTTATCTTCTATAATATCATAATAAGAAAAAAGCGCAATAGTGTCAAAAGAATTGTTTAAATTTCAATGGATATAACTTAACTCCGACTTGCAAGTTTATTCGCAAAAATACTTATCAATCCACCCAACATCAGATACCCAAAAATCACTTCCAACGTAACAAGCAGACGTGCAGTGGCATTGTCCGCAACGACATCACCAAAACCGAGTGTGGTAAACGTGACAATGCTAAAATAGAAGGAATTCCAAAACGTTAAGGGTTCACCGCTAAATTGACCTGTAGATTGATGAAATTGTGGCGACAACATCTGCATCCACTCAGGCATCCACGATGGATAGGGTAAGTATGCTATCGCAAACAGAAAAGCGAAGAATAGTGACCAGAATGCCCAAAGTCCGAGATTGCGTCCATAATCGGAACTCCATCGCCATAAGCGTGCCAACATAGGATTCGCTTTACTGAATGCACGGATAAACTGCTGGTCTGCAACATAACGTTTGAAAAACGGATTCGCAACTTCGTCCACATGTTGGCTGTCTAAATAGAATTCGGTCGGTTTCTTCCGTTTCTTGGTGAACCTATTGGTAACTGATTGGCGGATTGTATTCGGGATATACTGAACATTGCGAAAAGAGGCGACAGCAGTAAACTTGGCAGCAGTAAACAGAGTGGTACCGATAAATGTTACACGATTAAATACAGCAACTCCAGCAAAGTTTGTACCTGTGCAATCAAGCGTCTGTTGGAAAAGCACACGACTAAAGTTTGCTTCTTTCTGGAATTGTGCTTCATGGAAAACTGCGTTATCATGAAATTGTGCTTGGTGGAAATCAGCGACATTGTGAAATTTCGCACGCCAGAAACTTACGCTTCTACGGAAAACAGCACTATGGAAATTAGCACGACCATGAAATGTAGTTTCACGAAAACCGCTATGAAGTGCGGTATCACGATTATCGCTTTGATGTTGGAAGGTGGCTTCATCAAAATCTACGTCTGCTTGAAAAACAGAACGTCGGAAGGAGACTTCTTTTTCAAAAACGACTGTCCTGAAATTCACAACGTTTTTGAATGTGCATCCGATACATGATAACGTCTTATTGATACAGATTCGGTCATTTTCGTCGCGTTCAAGTTCAGCAGAAAAGAGGTCAACAACACCTTCTATTGTGCAATTATTTAGGGAGATATGTGAAGCATCGCCTTCCAACGCCTCAAGAAATTCACGCGCCTTAATCGTCTCCCGACTCTTTTCATACATTAAATATTTTCCTCAATAAGACATTTATACCTAATGCTCAATCAAGCATCTGTGCCCATCCTTCGCTTCCGCGTATAGCATCAATAGCGATTTGGTAACGCCATCCGTCATGGAAAGTCAAATACGGTTCGTGTGGACGATCCTGAATATCCGCAAGGAAATCACGCACCAACGCAGTCCACTTATTTTGGATTTCGTCTCCGATTTGTGGTAGGTCGTCTTGAAATTTCTGTGGGACAGACAATTTTTCGGTTTCTTCACCTACATGTTTTGTGATCTCATATAGAATATGTCCACCTTTACCGACCAATGTACCTTGTGTGCCGTAGAAAAACCAACCACCAGTGGGTTTGTGTGAAGGCACACCCGGATTTGTTCGCATTGTCGCAAGTATAGAATTACTGGAATCGGGGTTTGGATATCCCAACTTGAAGAACGCAGAGTAATCCCATTCTGCATCGCACTCACGCCATTCAAGTTTGGATGCTTCTTCTGCAGTAATCATTGTGCTTCGCCACACTCGCCAGTCGCGAATCTCTGGTACGACAGGAGCTTTCCGCGGATGGATCTTTGCTTCACCAACTGCAGCAGTCATTTTCATGCCGGTCATACGTTCAAGCATGCCGAGTCGGTGTGTCAAACCATTGTTTAATGCACCGCCACCGTGAGCAAGAGAACTCATCCAATTCCAAGGTTTAACCTTATCTGAAGGTTGTCCACCTGGAAGTCTGCGGGTGTATCCAACATCAACTGCTGTTATATCTCCGATAACCTTCTGCTGCGTTAGCAGTTCACGCACATAAGCCACACTCGGATCATACAAATGTGTTGCGGCGAATGCATGTTTCAATCCAGTATCTTTGATGGTATTGTAGATATGACCACCATCTTCGGCGTTAAGTGCAAGCGGTTTTTCACAGATGATATGGCATCCGAGTTCAACTGCTAATTCAATGACTTCAGTGCGTAAAATAGCAGGTGTTGTAACCGCAACAATATCAGGCTTATGTTCCAACAAACTCTTTCGCCAGTCAATTGAGGCATTTGGAACACCTAATTCGGTGGCGACTCTCCCAACGATTTCGGGTTTGCGCGCACAGATGACAACTACTTCAACACCGTAATGCTGAAATGCCTTTATATGTCCTTCTGCTGACCATCCTGCACCAACAACAACCGCTCTTAATTTGCTCATATAACCCTCGCAACTTACACATATATGCAATCAAATGATGTTTTAGGTTATGCTAATATCTCATTTACAACACGTGCCTTCTCTTCAACCCCAGTTAACCGATGATCAAGTCCTTGGAACTTATAGGTTAACCGTTCGTGGTCAATACCAAGTTGATTGAGGATGGTAGCGTTTAGGTCTCGGACAGATACGGGGTCTTTGACGATATTATAACTGAAGTCATCAGTTTCACCGTGGACAATCCCGCTTTTAATACCAGCACCTGCCATCCACATAGTGAAACACTTCGGATGATGGTCTCGTCCGTAGTTATCCTTTTTGAGAGCGCCTTGGCAGTAAACAGTCCGTCCAAATTCACCACCCCACACAACGAGCGTATCGTCAAGCATACCACGTTGTTTCAGGTCTTGCACAAGTGCTGTTGCAGGTTGGTCAATATCACGGCACTGGTTTCGGATATCGTTAGGTAGGTTGCCATGCTGGTCCCAACCACGATGGAAGATTTGGACGAGACGGACATCTCGTTCCATCATCCGACGTGCAAGGATACAACAGTTTGCAAATGTGCCGGGGGTGTTAACATCGGGACCATACATCTCTTTTATCTTGTCCGACTCCTGATTTAGATCCGTGAGTTCTGGTACTGACGACTGCATTCGGAATGCCATCTCATATTGAGAAATCCGTGCATGCGTTTCTGGATCGCCCACTTCCTCATAGATTTCCTCGTTGAGTTTGACAAGTGAGTCAAGCATGCGTTTCCGCGCCTTTTCACTCATACCTTTTGGGTTTGAGAGGAATAGCACGGGATCCCCTTGACTACGTAGAAGCACACCTTGATGTTCGGAAGGCAAGAATCCAGAACCCCAAAGTCGGTTATAAAGTGCCTGTGCTGACTTTCTACCTGTCCATGTAGCATTCATCACAATAAAAGATGGTAGATTCCTGTTTTCTGTTCCTAAACCATAACTTAGCCATGCACCGAGACTCGGTTTACCGGGAGTTTCATCTCCGGTACACACAAAAGTAATAGCAGGATCATGGTTAATCGCATCAGTATGTAACGATTTGACAATTGCGATATCTTTTACCATTGATGCAGTATGGGGGAGTAATTCGCTAACCCATGCACCATCACCACCGTTGTCATGTTTTTTAAACTCAAAAATGGAAGGTGCAATCGGAAAACGTTTCTGTCCAGAAGTCATTGTGGTGAGACGTTGTCCCATCCGTATAGTCTCTGGTAGGTCCTTATCAAACCATTCCCCCATCGTTGGTTTATAGTCATACATATCCATTTGAGAGGGAGCACCGGACATGAATAAGTAGATAGCACGTTTTGCTTTCGGTGCAAAGTGTGGCAGTTCAGGTAACCCACCAGTCTGTGTCACTGCTTGCTGTTCAAGAGCACGAACGATACTACTCGGCAGTAGTGAGGCAAGGGCTGCACCACCAAGTCCCATCGCACATTTGCCAAAGAATTGGCGGCGTGTTTCAAGGTGAAGATATTCTCTAATTGGGTCCATTGTTTGTCTCCTTTGTCTGTCTTTCCTTTAATTCAGACATGTGATGCTTAATCATTTGCAGGCGGGGGTTGAATATCCAGTCCTTTTGTTGGTGGGATATCCAGTTCCAAATCCGGATTCTGTTCTAATAATGTTTGTAGTGGTTTCAAATCCTGAATCGGATTTTCTCTGATATATAAACGCTCCAAATTCCTGAAGTCTTCAACAAAACTGATGTTGCTAATTTGATTACGATTCAACCGTAATCTCATCATCTGTGTCAAATCAGTGAGTGGTGTGACATTATTTATTTGATTTTCATTGAGTCCCAATTCTACCAATTCTGCCAACCCAACAAGTGGGGTAAGGTCATTGATTTGATTCTTGTCAAGCCATAATCCTTCCAACTGGATTAGTTCTTTGAGTGGTGTGAGATTGGAGATGTTATTCTCCATGAGAATTAAATGTGTTAGCTGCGTCAATCTGGTAAGCGGTGTTAGGTCACTGATGTGATTGTCGCGCAGTCGTAATATTGCAATCTGTGTCAACTTGGTGAGTGGCGTTAGGTCGCTGATCTCATTCCCATTAAGTCCTAATATTGTTATCTGTGTCAAGCCAGTGAGTGGCGTTAGGTCACTTATCTGATTATAGTCAAGCCATAATATCGTTAAATTTGTTAATCCACTAAGAGGCGTGATATCGTCAATCCGATTTTTAAAAAGTTCTAATCGGACCAACTGAGTTAATTCAGCAATAGGGGTGATGTCACTGATTTGATTCTTCTGCAGTTTTAAAGTCTTTAATCTTGTTGCCTTTTCTAACCCCGTTAAGTCTTTTATTCTTTTGTCATTTGCATCCAACTGTTCTAATTCTTCTAACTTCTTTTGTGGAATCGGATCGGTTGAAGCTAAATCAAGTGATTCTCTTACAGCAGCGGCTAAGTGAGGATCTGGTATTGTTACATCTTGATTAGATGAACAACTACAGATAACAATAAGAAAAACAATAATGGTAGAAAAATGTTTCATAAAGAAAACCATCTATTTTGAAGTTATTTGTATGCTAAGAATAACTGAACATAATTGACAAGCAGACTTGCAATACCCGCCTGTTAGTAATAGATAATGTCTAATGTTTTCTCCGTAATTCAGTAATGCCTCAATATGTGTTCCACATCCGATAGGTTATTAGATGCCTGTTAATATTAACTTCTACTGGCAAGTTTATTGGCGAAAATACTGATTAGTCCACCAAGCATAATATATCCGAATATGACTTCAAGTGTAACGAGGATACGTGCTGAGGTATTGTCCGCAACTACATCCCCGAATCCCAACGTCGTAAAGGTTACGATGCTAAAGTAAAAGGATTTCCAAAACGTAAAATCTTCGTTTGCTCCAGTGCCGGTTACTTGATGAAATTGTGGCATCGTTTCTTGTAGCCATTCTGGGTACATTTCTGGTGACGGCATATACACAAATGCAAACGACAGCGCAATGAGCAGTGACCAGAATGCCCAAAGGGCTAAACTGCGACCATAATCTGAACTCCCTCTCCAAATCGATGCCCAAAACGGGTGCTTCTCTTTGAAAGCGCGTATGTACTGTTGATCCGCCACGTAACGTTTGAAAAACGGATTCAAAACGCCATTAATGTCTTCGCTATCTAAATAGAATTCTGTTGGTTGTTCGGGTTGATGGCGTAACTTGCTAAACAACCATTGCCACACGGTGTTTGGGGTAAAACTCACGGAACGATAGGATGCAGTAACAGCAAACCGTGCAGCTGTAAAATCAGTTTTTCCGAGAAACGTAGACTCATTAAAAACTGTGGTTTCTGAGAATCGTGCTTGTGTGAAGTCTAATTCGCTACCGAAAAATGCTTGTCTGAAATGCACGGTATCTTGAAAGGTTGCATTTCTGAAAACTGCGTTTTCTGTGAATTGCACCTCATTAAAATCTGCTACCTCATGAAAGTGTGATTGTGCAAACCGTACCATTCCGTGAAAGACTGTCCCACGGAAAAGGGACGAACCTTCAAACACCGATTCCCCGAAATCACATGCATTTTGGAAGACACTATTGCGGAAATAAACAGCATCTTGAAACCTCGAATTCCCGAAAAACACATCCTTTTGGAAACAGGTGTTTTCGAATTTGACAAGGTTTTTAAACGTGCACCGGATGCAAACAATTTCCTTATCCACTACCAATTGTACTTCAACATCCGCTTCAGGTTCAGATGAAAAGTCAATCATTCCTTCAATTATACAATTTGTCAAAAACACGCTTTCACAATCTGATCGCAAAATCGAAAGGAACGTATCTGCATCAAGCGTCTGTTCGGCACTATGATAAATTTCCATATTACCTCCATACGTCTTGAAAACTGTAGTGCGAAAGTTATGAATGTAGACTGAGATGAAGGCTGCAGCCGATCGTAATTATATCTCTGAGCGCATGAGAAACTAACTACCAAAAGACCTTAATGATCTGAGTTATGCCAATATCTCATTGACGACACGCGCTTTTTCCTCCACCCCAGTTAAGCGATGGTCAAGTCCTTGGAACTTATAGGTCAACCGTTCGTGGTCAATACCGAGTTGGTTGAGAATAGTAGCGTTAAGGTCTCTAACAGAAACAGGGTCTTTGACGATATTATAGCTGAAGTCATCGGTTTCACCGTGGACAATACCGCCTTTAATTCCACCGCCAGCCATCCAAAGCGTGAAACACTTCGGATGATGATCCCGTCCGTAGTTGTCTTTTTTGAGCGCACCTTGGCAATAGACAGTTCGTCCGAATTCACCACCCCACACCACAAGGGTTTCATCAAGCATACCACGTTGTTTCAGGTCTTGAACGAGTGCAGTTGCAGGTTGGTCAATGTCGCGTGCCTGATTCCGTATGTTATTGGGAAGGTCTCCGTGCTGGTCCCAACCACGATGGAAGATTTGAACGAGTCGTACATCGCGTTCCATCATCCGACGTGCAAGAATACAGCAATTAGCAAATGTGCCGGGTGTGTCAACCTCAGGACCATACATCTCCTTGACTTTATCCGTTTCCTGTTTCAGATCTGTAAGTTCGGGAACAGAGGTCTGCATACGGAATGCCATCTCATATTGTGAGATACGCGCATGCGTTTCTGGATCACCGACTTCCTCATAGATTTCCTCGTTGAGTTTGACAAGTGAGTCAAGCATCCGTTTTCGTGCATTTTCACTCATACCTTTCGGATTAGAGAGGAACAGCACCGGATCGCCTTGACTACGGAGTAACACACCTTGGTGCTCAGAAGGGAGGAAACCAGAACCCCATAGGCGATTGTAAAGTGCTTGTGCTCCCTTCGGACCGCTCCATGTAGCGTTCATCACAATGAAAGCCGGTAAGTTTTGGTTTTCACTGCCGAGTCCATAACTTAGCCATGCACCGAGACTCGGTTTGCCGGGGGTTTCGTCTCCAGTACATACAAAGGTGATTGCAGGATCGTGATTAATAGCATCGGTATGTACCGATTTGACAATAGCAATATCTTTTACCATTGATGCAGTATGCGGGAGCAATTCGCTAAGCCACGCACCATCGCTTCCATTATCATACTTTTTAAACTCAAAGATTGAAGGAGCGATTGGAAAACGTGCTTGTCCAGAGGTCATCGTGGTGAGACGTTGTCCCATCCGAACGGTCTCAGGTAAGTCCTTATCAAAGAATTCCCCCATCTTCGGTTTGTAGTCAAACAGATCCATTTGCGAAGGCGCGCCAGACATAAATAGGTAGATTGCGCGTTTTGCCTTAGGCGCAAAGTGCGGGAGTTCTGGTAGACCGCCAACTCGTACTCCTGATTGCTGTTCAAGAGCATGGACAATACTACTCGGCAGCAGCGAGGCAAGGGCTGCACCACCGAGTCCAGCGGCACATTTACCGAAGAATTGGCGGCGTGTTTCAAGTTTCAAATATTCCTTAATCGGGTCCATTGTTATCTCCTTTTGCAATGTCTGCTGCTTCTTTGGACATCGCTATGCTTTACTTATTTCCAGGTGGTGGTTGAATGTTCAGTTCATTTGATGTTCGGATATCTACTTTCAACTTTTCATTTTGTTTCAAAAGTACTTGAAGAGGTTCCATATCTTGAATTGGATTTCCCCTGAGATTTAGACTCCTTAAATTTGGAAACTTCACAAGGAGGCTAATGTCAGTGATTTGGTTTCTGTCTATATCCAATAGTTCTAACTTTGTTGCTCCGGCTATGGGAGTGAGATCACTGATTTTGTTAACTCCAAGGCTTAATTCTTCCAATTCTGTCAAATGGGTTAATGGTGTGAGATCGCTGATTTGATTCCCCCAAAGCCACAACTTCTGCATTTGTGTCAACTCAGTTAATGGTGTTATGTCGGTAATTTTGTTATCCCATGCCCAAAATGATGTCAAACTTCGTAAATTTTGGATAGGTGCTATGTCAGTAATTTTGTTTCCACCCAGATTTAATTCTTTTAACTTTGTTAAATCTTTCAGTGGTGTGATATTATCAATCTGGTTTCTTTGGAGACTCAAACTATCCAATTTTTTCAACCCAGCGAGAGGTTTAATGTTTGTAATTTGATTTTCCTGAAGCAGTATACCTGTTAGTTCTGTTAAGTTCGTGAGTGGTGTAATATCGTTGATTGCATTCTTATGAATTCGGAGCCATGTCAATTTTGTCATTCCACCAAGGACTGTGATATCATGAATTTGTGTGTTATGAAGGTTTAAGCCTGTTAATTGGGTTAGTTTTTTGAGTGGTGTGATGTCCTGAATCTGACTTCCCCAAAGCCATAGCATCTTTAGGTTAGTCAAGTCTGCGAGAAACGTGATGTCACGAAACTGATTGCCACCAAGTGCTAACTCAGTCAAATGTGTTAATGCACCCAGAGGTGTTATATCGCTGATTTGATTTCTGGTGAGATATAAATGTGTCAACTGCGACATTCGTATGAGCGGCAAGACATTTTTGATTTTATTGTCATTTAGACGTAAGTATGTAATTTGTTTCAAATTAGATAACGGTTTTATGTCACTTATTTGATTGGCTTGAATCCGCAGTTCCGTAAGTTGTGTCAAGTCAGCAAGGGGTGTGATATTAATGATCTTATTATTATCGAGATTTAGATTTTTTAACTGTGTCAGTTTGGCGAGTAGTCCAATGTTACTTATTTGATTTACCGACAAATTTAACGCTATTAGTCCTGTTGCTTTTTCTAAACCAGTTAAATCACTTATGTCTTTATTTCTTGCACTAAGTTGTCCTAATTCTTTCAATTTGTTTTCCGATATAGGATCGGTTGGACTTAAATTGAGTGCCTCACGGACAGCAGAAGCTAAGTTCTCGTCCGGTATTTTCACAGTATCGCTATATGCAAATGTGAGCGAAGATATGAGTATGAGAACTATAATGAAAAAAGACTTCATATTGTAGACCTCAATTTAATTGTCAACAATAGATGGAATATCCAATTCTAAATCCCTGAGTTTTTGAAGCGGTTCCAAATCCTGAATCGGATTATCTTTGATATGTAAACGTGATAAACTCTCCAAATTCGCTATAGGACTCACATTACTGATTTGATTATTATCCAGCGATAAGTGTGTCAAATGTAACAATCCCTCAATAGGTGTGATGTTGTTGATCTGATTTCCGCTAAGCCATAAGTGCGTTATCTGCTTCAGATTCGTAAGAGGCGAGATATTGTAAAGATGATTCCGTCGAAGGTTTAAAAACTGCATCTGCGTCAGATTAGCAAGCGGTGTTATATCTGTGATTTCATTGTCCCAAAGTCCTAATTCTGTGAGATGTGTCAATCCCGCAAGCGGTGTTATGTCACTAATTTGATTATCACCAAGTCCCAATTTTGTGATTTGCTTTAACTTTTCCAGCGGGGAAATATCGCTAATTTGATTGTCCCAGAATTCTACATTAGTCAGTTGTGTCAAACCACTAATAGGTGTGATGTCGGTGATATGATTCTTTTGAAATTCTAAAACCTTTAAACCTGTTGCCTTCTCCAGTCCAGTTAAGTCTTTTATGTCTTTTTCTTCAGCATGCAGTTTCTCTAATTCTGTAAACTTGTTTTGCTGAATAGGATCGGTTGTGCCTAAACCGAGTGCATCTCGCACTGCAGCAGATAAGTTGCTATCTGGTATTGTAACAGGAGTAGAATTCATATTCTTATGCGATGGGTACTGCTATAAACAGTACCCATCAAGGTTAAATCATCCTTTATTTAGGACTTCATCTAAATTGAGGATTAGGTTTGCAATCATCGTCCATGTAGCAACTTCGACCGCATCCAATTTTTCATCAGGTGTGGATTCACCGACAGCGATGAGTTCTTTGGCTGCCTCAGGAGCTGCATTCAGTTCTTCTTCGTGTGCCTGCATCGTTTCGAGTATTAGTGCGGCTTCCATTGCTTTCGGTTCGCGTGCAGTTGCCAACTCAAACATATAGGAGATCCGCTCCTCAGGTGTATTACCTCCAAATTTAATCGTGTGTTCAGCAAAAACGCGTGCCGCTTCAAAGAACTGTGGATCATTCATCAACATTAACGCTTGCATCGGTGTATTCGTCCGTTCACGACGAATTGTGCAAGCCTCGCGTGATGGCGCATCCAATATGTTCATCTGAGGCGGTGGTGCGGTTCGCTTCCAGAATGTATAGAGGCTACGACGATAGATTTTATCAGCACCAGAATCTTTCCTAAAGGTATCAGTATTAGATCCTGTGAACCCGACAGCTTTCCAGAGTCCACCCGGTTGTGGTGGTTTTACACTCGGTCCACCGATACGTTTATACAACAATCCACTGAGAGCAAGTGCATTATCGCGCACGATTTCTGCATCAAAACGATACCTTGGAGCACGAGAGAGTAGCACATTATCAGCATCACGTTCTAATTTTTCTGACGTAACCTGTGCACTCTGTCGGTATGTAGCCGAGGTAAGCATAAGTTTCAGCATTGTTTGCATGTCCCAACCAGATTCGACAAATTCTGTTGCAAGCCAATCCAGAAGTTCCGGATGCACTGGCGGTGTGCCTTGTGTACCGAAGTCTTCTGACGTTCTCACAATGCCTGTTCCGAAGACGTGTTGCCAGAAACGGTTAATCGTAACACGTGAAGTTAGCGGATGTTTGGCTGAGACCAACCATTTTGCCAATGAAAGTCGGTTCGGTGGTGAACCTTTTATCATCGGTGGTAGAACTGCTGGAGTTTGTGGAGTGACCTGTTCTGCGCGATGTTCGTATGCACCGCGTTCAAGAACATACGCACCACGCGGTTCCGAACGTTCCTGCATCACCAATGTTGTGGTAAGCGAATTGTTTAGGGAATTCCGCTTATTCTGGGTATCCGTGATGTCAGCGTAGAGTTTCTTCAAACCTTCATCGGTTGATACATTCCGACGGTAATATTCCCGAATTTGCGTCTGTTGATCACCGTTACGTTTTCCTCTTTCAATTGCTATCGTATCAACGATATTTGCTGTTACCATCGGAGTATCAGATTCCATGCGGAAGTAGAAACCAGACGGTCCAGAATAGTTAACAACCTTTAACAACAAAGCATTGTTACCCGGATTAAGCTGAATTTGGATTCTGTCCGTATCCGGTGTCGCATCGCGTTGGATATTACTGGCAAGCACTTCTGTTTGGTTTACCCACACTTTCAACGCATCGTTGCTGCTGAGAAATAGTGTTGCCTTCTGTTGGGTTTCAGATGAGATGTTACGATAGAGATATGTGGCACTATTTTCACCAACAATGTCGTTATGCACTTCTCCATCTGTCCAATGTGTCTGCTGTTTCCACGTCAATTCCTGCGAATCGACAGTGAATTTATCACCCGTATTCACAGGTTTCGTTTCCGGTTCATAAACATTATAGAAAGCGATATTTCCGTGTTCAGCAGTAAACGGACCGGCTGAATGCCAGTTCCCAAGTGCCACCTTAGAACCAATGGGATAGATCGTAGGTGCATTTGTGACTGCCAGTCTGAACCGACCAAAGTGGTGCTTTGCATGTTCAGACTCGTGTCTAATACGAATCCTTACCAACCCACCTTCCGTACCAAACGGATTGGCAACAAGGAAAATCGCTTGGCGACTGTTGCCACGATTATTGTTACTTTCCAATCCCCAACCTGTTTCCGATTTATCATCAATTACATTTGCAATGACAAAATCAGCGCTTGCTTGCTCTTTATCTGCCCATGCCTTTACGATGGGTACGGATGTCCAAGGATCTTTTTCCTCAACGGGTTCTGCAGTTTCTTCAGTTGTTTCCTCAGTTTCTGGTGCTGCATCCTCAGCGGTATCCGTTTCCTCAGTTTCTGGTGCTGCATCTTCATCGGTTTCAGGAGCAGCCTCTTCAACTGGTTTCTCTTCATCGGTTTCAGGAGCAGCTTCATCAACTGGTTTATCAGTAGTTTTCTCCTCATCAGTTTCTTCAGCGGTTTTCGTTTCTTCTGCTTTAGCAGCTTCTTCAGCAGCTTTGGCTTCTTCAGCAGCCTTTGCCTCAGCGGCTGCTTTTGCTTCAGCGGCAGCCTTTGCCTCTTCAGTCGCTTTTTGTGCTGCTTCCTTAGCAGAATTAAGCATTTCTTCTGCCATTGCAGCAGGTACAATGTCAACAGAAAATCCGGTTAAAACCACGTTGCTATTATCGCTGCGTCCAATCCCACTTCCCGGCAAAGACTTATCTGGAATACCTTCCAATCGTACTGCACTCCATTTGCCTGGAGGTAGTTTCGCATAGACTTCGTATACCTCTTTGTCAGGATTCATGCCACTTGCCAAAACGGAATTATCCTCACTGATATTAACCGTTGCCAAACCTTGTGAAAGGACAACATCTGGCTTGATGAATGTCCATCGCGGCATTCTGTTTTCCCATGCAGTTTGGGCAGCATCAATATGTGGAATCGATCCTTTGCTCTGAGCATCTAAGTCTTTAATCTGTTCATCATACTTTGCGAGTTGTGCTGTCTGCTCAGGGGTCGGTAACTTCACTACAGGTGGAGAATCCTTGCGGTTACCATCCATTGCATTTTCAGTAATGTTGTTAAAATAGGCGTAAAGTTGATAGTATTCCTTCTGAGAAATAGGGTCATATTTATGGTCGTGGCACTGTGCACAACCCGCGGTTAAACCCATCCAGACGGTGGCAGTGGTATTTGCCCTATCAACTGCATATCGGACGTAGTATTCCTCAGCGATGGATCCACCTTCACTTGTTGTGACGTGGCATCGGTTAAATCCAGTGGCAACGCGTTGATCAAGTGTCGGTTCCGGTAAGAGATCACCTGCCAACTGCTCAATCGTAAACTGGTCAAAGGGGATATTTTTGTTGAATGCGTTGATAACCCAGTCTCTATAGGGCCACATTTCGCGATAGTTGTCCAAATGCAGTCCGTGTGTATCACCATAACGTGCGACATCTAACCAAAATCGTGCCATATGTTCGCCATATTCGGGTTTTGCCATGTAAGAGTCAATTAGTTTTTCGTAAGCATTAGGAGAATCGTCATTGAGGAATTGGTGTATCTCTTCAAGTGTTGGTGGTAGACCTGTCAGGTCAAAACTTATTCGTCGGATGAGTGTGCGCTTATCCGCTTCTTTAGCTGGTTGCAGCCCTTCCTTTTCAAGACGCGAAAGGATGAACGCATCAATCGGATTTCTGACCCAATCGGATTTCTTGACGTTGGGAGGTGTTGGACGTACAGGTGTTGTAAATGCCCAATGTTCCTCCCATTTTGCACCTTCACTTATCCACTGTTTGACGACTTCAATTTGTTCTGGTGTGAGTGTTTTATTAAAGTTTGCTGGTGGCATCTGATAACTTTCGTCCTCAGAGGTAATCCGTAGGTAGAGTTCACTCTCCTCTGGTTCATTAGGGACGACAATCGGATATCCACTGGGTTCAGAAAACGCGCCTTCCTTTGTGTCAAGTCGTAGGTTTGCCTGTCGGGTCTTTTCATCTGGTCCATGGCAGGCAAAACAGTTATCCGATAAAATAGGACGGATGTCTTGGTTATAATCAACTGTGGCTTCTGCGGATTCATGATGTTCTGCAGATGCAATGGGAATCCCTAACATAACGAAGAATAAACATACCAACATAGCAGTTAGTGGGACAGAACTTTTAGAACTTTTCACTGGAATTCACTCCCTTTTCAATATGGCTTGCAATCTGAAGTTTGTTAAATCAAAATATTAAGTTATATAACGTTATAGCAATCAAAAAGTTTAATAGTGATTAAACCATTTTAAGGTGCAGAAGGTTTTGTTGTCAACACTTTCTACCCTTTATTCAGTCCTTACCTTCTCAAAAATGATAATATGCTGCCATGGCAAGACATCAATCGTCTCTACCCAAGACAACGGATGAGGCGTTACCTCCTTCATCACCTGCAATTGACTCATCTTGTGCAAAAGTTTGATAGGCACATTCGGATCTTCTAAGCGATATTCTACAAACACAACCCTACCACCTACTTTTAGTCCATGGACAATATTCTGCATCATCTCATACGGATGCGAAAATTCATGGTAGACATCTACCATAATAGCCAGATCAACCGAATTCGGTGGCAGCTTCGGATCAGTAATAGTACCTAATACCCCTTTTATATTAGTAATACCTTCTTCCGCCATTTTCTCTGCGAGAATATCAAGCATCTCTTGCTGAATTTCCACCCCGTAAATCGTGCCTGTATTGCCGATTATAGGCGAAATACGTCGGGCAATGTAACCTGTACCAACCCCAATATCAGCGACGACATCTCCCTCCTTTAGCTTTAGCGATTCGATGAGACGATTCGGCATCTCTTCGCGTTCGCGTTCAGGACGTTCCAACCATCCCGCAGCAAGATGTCCCATCACCTGCGATATTTCGCGTCCCATGTAATATTTGCCTATACCATCTCTACTGGGAGCGCGTTCTTCATATAGTGTGCTTGCAGGACGAGTCGGGTCAGTTTCTTTATGAGAATCGCCTCGCGGTGATGTGGTAACATGGTTGAATAGTAGCAACACACCAACGATACAAACAAAGATTCTTGTGGTTTTTCTGGAATTCAGACTTTTCTTACGGATGTTTTGGAATGTTTTCATCAGTTTACCACCTTCCGAGATAGAGACCTCGGTTTTCCATCGGGATGGGTACCCGAACACCTTTCTGTCGTTGAGAGTCAACAATTGCAAATACCATTTCTGTGCTACGATGCGCGAGTTGAATGTTGCCTTGAGTTTCAGTATCGGTGTCGATTGCTTCAACGATGTCTTCAATACAACCCACGGTACCGCTTTTACGTTCAAAAGGAGGGAATTGGGTATCTAATACTTCGTTAAACTGTCCCTGTCGTTTGCGAAGTTGGAAGCCGAGCCCATTGTTAAGAGAACGGACTGTACCCTCACTACAATTCACTTCAAATTCGTAAGCAGTACCAGGAATACTAATGCCTTTGATGCCGTTCTGAAAACAGATGAATCCCATCACAATTCCTGGGTCCGATTCAGTGCGGTTATCCTCAAAATCAGCATCATCAACAGCGACATTGCCTTGGACATATTCTATCGGTGAATCGCTTGCCAAAAAGAGGATCAGATCGGCGGCGTGTGTATAACCCCATAAGGCAGAACCACCCGTATAAGAGATGATAGAACGACGTTCTCCTAATTCACCACTCTCAAGAATTTCACGCATCTTCATGTAACCTGGAGTAAACCGTCGCTGCGTGCCAAGGTTAAATTTGATGTTGTGTTTATCACATACTTCAAGCATTGCATCCGCCTCTTCCATAGAGGCACAAAGTGGTTTATCACAATAGATGCCTTTCACACCGTTTTCTGCAGCAAATTGTGTAATGTCAGCATGGTTTCCAGGACGTGTGGCAATACTGATAATATCGGGTTTTTCTTGTACTATCATCTCTTGATAGTCAAGGTAATACTTCGGAATGTCCCATTTGTCGCAAACATATTGTGCTTTTTCTTCAACCACATCTGCAGCAGCAACAAGGTCTGTTCGTTCATAAGCTGTATAACCCGCAGCATGAGAATACGGTAATGCACCGTGTGGTGTTCCGCTAACCTCCTCATCAATAGTGCCACCCATACGTCCACAACCAACAATACAGACACGATATTGTGTCGTTTCCATCGGATTCCTCCATTAAATTCTGTCTTGGACGTTGTATTTTCGGTTAAGCCGTTAATTTGACAACATCCTGTTTGACTACTTCCTTTATATGTCCATAAGATGCCGTTTTTGTCAATTCCTGCACCTCTGGTGACAAACGATTGACGATTGCCTCTGGTAGACCGGCTTTACCTTCAAATTGCGGACGATACCGAAGTATAAGGAAACGTCTGTCTCGGTCTTTTGGTCTCCACTGCAAAACACCGTGTGTCAAAAGTTCAGAGATAACAAGGAAATCACCTGCTTTCGGGGTGAGGTTGGTAAAAACGTCGTCTGGTTCCGGATCAATACCGTCTGGTCCTGGTGTCAGTAGGTCTTCAGGACGGTCAAATTGACTCTTATGTGATCCCGGAATGACAATGAGTCCGCCATCACCGGGTTGGACATCGGTTAAGTAGAAGAAAGCTACGAAATCGTTGCAGTAGATTTGTTTATTCTTTACTTCGTATCGGGTAAGCCAATGTCGACCCTCCCGCGCGCAATGCAATCCCGCAGGATTTGTTCCCGACGGTTGCCTGTCAGGATTGTGCTGTTCTAATGTGAGGGTGCCTGTTACAAACCTTGGCATATCAAAAGTAAACTCTTTAACGAGTGACCAAATAGCCGGATGTACCGTCATCGCTTCAAGCGAACGGTCAAATGCAAATCCGTGTTCATATCTGCCACCTTTGCCGGGTTCTAAATCACGCGGACGCGTCGTAAATCCCTCGGGTCGTTCGTCAAGCGGCATGTGGATATATCTGTCAACAGCATTTTGGGCTGCTTTCAGCGCATCCCCCGTGACCGCATTTTTTATGTGTAAATAGCCAGTAACATCAAATAGATAACGTTGTTCTGGTGTCATTCTCAGGTCCTTTTAGGTTAATTGGACATGTTCCTTATTAACAATATCCTTGATATGTGTATAATGCGTAGGTTGTGTGAGTTCGCGGGTTTCAGGAGAAAGACGTTCCATCACTTCTGGTGGAAACGCGTCTCTTTTTCCTCTGTTATCTTCAAAAAATTGAGTCTTGTAACGTAAGATGAGAAATCTACGATACCGTTCCTTCGGTTTCCATATAAGAACACCGTGTGTCAATAGTTCAGAGAGGACAATTGCATCTCCTGCACGGGCGGTAACATTAACGAGAGCGGGATGAAGTTCATCGTCAGGATTCTCTGGGTCTGGAAAGAAAATCCCTTCTGGTCGTTCGAAATTCGCTTTGTGAGAACCCGGTAAAACAACTAATCCACCATCACCTGGATAAACATCGGTGAAGTAGAAGAAGATTGCAAAGTCATTGTTGTGTATTTTTCCATTTTTCGCGACGTAGCGGCGCGTCTGCCACCCACAGTCTTCACGGGCACAATGTAACTTACCGATAACCTGATCATGCTCAGATCCCTTTGCTACTAAAGACCCTCGATTAAATCGCGGTCTATTACTGGTCAATTCCTTTACAATGCCCCACGTTTTTGGATGGAGTGTGAGTGCCTCAAGCGATTTATCAAACGAAAATCCGTTGGAAAAACCACCTCCACCATAACTTATACCCGGTGGGAGTTCGTCTGGGGGTGTCTGGACACAGCGTTCAACAGCATCTTGTGCATTTTTTAATTCTTCTTCATTGAGAACGTTTTTTAAGTGGAGATACCCTGTCAAGTCAAATAGGTACCGTTGTTTAGGAGTCATAAATACCCTCCTTATACATATATGGCATGAATTGTATCATATTTATTATATTTTGAAACAAAATTCATCGCATTAGAAAGAATAAATAGGAACAGAATCGAATTTACACACACTTTTGTTGTTTTAAGGTGTTTTCAACCAGAACATCACAACCTACTGCAAAAATGTCATACTTTTGAGTCAATCCTGACTATATTTGTCATAAATAAGCCATAAAACCAGTCCTGATATAGGTTCTTTCCTTATACGCAAATTTGAAAAATTGCGATTTACTCAAAAAACTCAAAAGTATGACATTTAGAACCATTCAATTGTAACAATGTATTTTTATAAGAATGGTTTCTACCCGTTGTAAGTGTGCAGAAGTAAATCTTGTTTGTAAAACGGACGTATAACTCATACTTTTTATCTATTCACTGTTCAAAAATTCGACAATTGACTACCACTGACTATACAACTCAACACCTACTTGTAGAATTGAAAATCTCCAAAAATTGTGATATACGTAGTATAATGTTAGATAATAACTTGGAGGATGTGTATGAAACTCGGATTTGTAAGTGCAATTTTACCAGATCAGACCTTAGCAGAGGTAGTCAAATTTGCTTCAGATACAGGTTACGATTGCGTTGAATTGATGTGTTGGCCCAAAGGAAAAGCGGAACGACGTTATGCAGGTGTAACCCACGTAGACGTGGCTTCACTTACCGAGGCAGAAGTTGATCAAATCTTGCATTGTGTATCGGATGCAGGAATTACAATTAGCGGTTTAGGTTACTACCCAAATCCACTAACTCCCAACGAAACAGAAGCGGAAATATATAGCGAACATCTCAAACAACTGATATTGGCAGCGAAACGGTTATCATTGGAAATTGTAAATACCTTCATCGGTAGAGACCAGACACGCACAATAGACGACAATTGGGATAGATTCAAACAGGTGTGGAAACCGCTCATCCAATTTGCAGAGGACAACGGAATTCGCATCGGCATTGAGAATTGCCCAATGTTCTTTACCGAAGACGAATGGCCCGCCGGACAAAACCTCGCATATAGTCCAGCGATATGGGAACGGATGTTTGACGAGATACCTTCACCGAATTTTGGACTTAACTTTGATCCATCCCACTTTATATGGTTACAAATGGACTACCTGAAACCCCTTGCCACTTATGCTGACCGCATTTTCCATGTGCATGCAAAAGATGTTAGATTAGATAGAGAACGGCTTGACGAGGTGGGAATCCTCGCAACGCCGCTTGCCTATCATACTCCAAAATTGCCGGGACTTGGAGATGTCAATTGGGGCAGTTTTTTCTCTGTTCTGAACGATACAGGCTATGAAGGGGCTGTCTGCGTTGAGGTAGAGGATCGCGCTTATGAAGAAACATTAGAATCACGACAACGCGCTTTAAGACAAAGTCATATCTTCCTTAGACAATTCATCGGGTAGCTGCATGAAACAATATGACTGGATTCAAACAGAGTACGCTGAGCTTGAAGAAGCAGGATTAGCACGCCACCTACGCACCGTAATGAGTCCTCCACAAAACACAGTCACTGTTGATGGACGCTATGTTGTGATGCTTGGGTCAAACAATTATCTGGGTTTGAGCACACATCCCAAGGTTATGTCGGCAGCAGCATCTGCAGCAATGGTATATGGCACAGGCGCAAGCGGTTCTCGTCTTATTTCTGGAAATAACAAAATCTACGAAACATTGGAAAACAACTTAGCGGAAACAAAAGGTACTGAAGGAGCACTCGTGTTTAGCTCAGGTTATGCCGCGAATATAAGTATAATTCCTGTACTTGCACGGGAAAACGATCTTATTATAAGTGATGCTCTGAATCACGCAAGCATCATTGACGGATGCCGTCTCAGTCGTGCAACTAAAAAAATCTACCGACACTGTGATGTTGAACATCTAAAGACATTATTAGCAGAATCAACGGAATTCAAACGTAGACTGATTATTACAGACGGTGTTTTCAGCATGGATGGTGATATCGCCCCGTTACGGGATATATACGAAGTCGCAACGAATTATGAAGCCATGCTGTTAGTAGACGATGCACACGGATTCGGTGTACTGGGAAAACGTGGAAGTGGAACTGTGGCTCACTGTGGGTTAGAAGGTGAAGATATCGTCCAGATGGGTACGCTTAGTAAAGCAATTGGAGGATTAGGAGGATATATTGCGGGAAGTCGGACGTTAATTGAATTGCTTATCAACCGTGCACGTGGCTTTATCTTTACAACAGGACTACCACCTGCAACATTAGCAGCAGCCAATGCAGCACTGAACGTTATGCGTGATTCACCAAAATTGCGGAAACGTCTACATGAACATGCGGATACAGTCAAAAAAGCGTTGACAAGAATGGGATATACGCTATTGCCAAGTCAGACCCAAATTATACCTGTGGTTTTAGGTGACCCGCAACTCGCAACGGACATTACCCAAGCACTACTGGCAGAAGATGTGTTTGCACCTGCAATTCGTCCTCCTGCTGTTCCAGCAGGGACAAGTCGTCTACGTGTTACCGTGATGGCAACGCATACAGATAGAGATATAGAACATGCCTTGCACGGGTTTAAGAATGTGTTGGGTTCTTTCTAATTGTTCATTTATCTTATCAGAGTTGACAATAACATATTGAAATTAATGTGTATTTATGTGAAACTATGACAAATCCTATCTGAGAGACCTACCATAATGAGCACAAAAGCACATGTAATTGACTTTGATAAACAAGACCCTATTGACCGAGGCACAGGGGTTAGAACGGTACCGTTGGCAGGAAGGTGGCTTGACTCGACATCCCTTACCAACGGTATAACGATGTTTGAACCCGGTGCTGCAATTGCACGCCACTACCATAACTGCGATGAATCTGTGACTATTCTTGAAGGTAAAGCTACTTGTGAAGTTGATGGTGAAATCTTCACGATGGACACCTACGACACGACCTTTGTCCCTGCTGGTATACCACACCGATTTTGGAATGAAAGCAATGCACCGATGAAGATTTTGTGGACATACGCTTCTGTTGAAGTGACCCGCACCTTTACAGAGACCGGTGAAACGGTAGGACATTTGTCCGCAGGTGACCAAGCGGTTGTGTCCTAAACAGGAAATCGCTGAAGGAATATAAAATATGTCCGTACAAGACTTTATTAAGGACAATCAAGATTCGTTGTGTAGTCTACTACAAGAACTTGTCAGAATCCCAACCGTCAATCCACCCGGAGAGAATTATGCCGAGATTGTAGCACTACTTGAGGCAAAGTGCAAGACGTTGGGAATGAAGACGAAAGTCGTAAAGGTTACAAAACGGCGTGCAGATCAGGTTATTTCAAATGCATCAACTGATCCACGTTTGAATTTGATTGCACGTTGGGATGTTGGTGCAGAAAAGACGGTACATTTCAATGCACATTACGATGTGGTGCCAGTTGCGGGGAAGTGGCGTTTCGGAGATCCGTTCAGTGGAAAGATAGAAGGGGAATGGCTTTATGGACGCGGTGCGGATGATATGAAGGATGCCATCGCTGCCCTTTTATTCGCAATTCAAGCTATTCAGGAGAGTGACATAGTACCGTTGTTTAACATTGAATGTTCGTTTACTTGTGATGAGGAGACTGGTGGACAGTTAGGAGCTGGATATATTGTTGAGAAAGGATTAGTCAACGCGGATTACGTCGTCAATTGTGAAGGTGGATCGGAGATGAATATCGGCAACGGACATAACGGAGTATTATGGGTAGACATTGATGTTCATGGAAAAGCAGCACACGGGTCTCAGCCGAATAAGGGTATTAATGCTTTTGAGAAAACTGCCGAACTTGTTTCTGCATTACAACGGGTTAAACGGGATTTGAAGTCGCCAGAACGTGCATTTAAACTGCCAGATGGTGGTGAACGTTTTCCAACTATAAATATTGGCGGAACATTTCGCGGCACTGAAGGAGATAAAGTCAACACTGTTCCTGCACGCCTCACGTTCTCTATTGACCGACGGGTTACACCAAATGAAAAACTGGAGTTTGCTGAACTGGAGTTACGTGAAGCGATTGCGGGAGCATGTGAATACTATCCAGATTTGAAAGCAGATGTACGCGCAATCTTGCGTATTGAGCCATGTCTAACGGATACCGATTCCCCATTAGCACAAGGTTTTGCTGATGCCGTGCGTACAGTTCGTTACAACCAACCGAAATTTAAGAGCACTGCAGGGTTTACAGATTTGCACTATTTTGTCAATTCAGGATTGCAGGGTATTGGATACGGTCCGAGCGGTGAAGGCGGACATGCTATAAATGAGCGTGTACATATTCCTGATCTGGTTCGGACTTCTGCTATCTATGCGATCTTTATGACACGTGCTGAGTTATAATAATGGAGTGATTACCATGCAAACTCCAAAACCCTTCCCTTACAATGTTCTACCAGATGATACCACAGGAAAAACATGGGCATTACCGGATGGTGCAATAATCCGATTGGGTAAAGGGTACCAAGACTCACAAAGGGTTAATATAGCACTTTCTCCGGATAGTACATATTTCGCGGTTGGAACTCGCATGGGACTGTGGTGGTATGACGTATCCTCAATGTCCCCTATAGCACTGTGGGAAACGGAACGCGGAATGATCTCTGTCATAGATATTTCACCTGACGGTAAACTGATCGCTTATGCCAATTGGGACGGTTTCACTAAAGTACGGGACATTCAGAGTGGTGAATGTATAACCCAGATAAAACTGACAGAAGAACATTTCGTTTGTAGAAATTTAACATTTTCTCCAGATAGTTGTTGCATTGCCATCGTAAATAAGGATGGTAATGTTGAAGTGTTAGATGTTCAAAGCGGTGAATACATCACCCAAATAGAGCAACAATTAAACGAAGATCAAAAATATCATATCTCCAAACTGGAATTTTCACCGGATGGACAACACCTCGCAACCAGATTAGGGAAACAAATTTATGTGTGGAACAGATTGACAGGATCACTAACCGCTAAGTTTACAGGATGGAATTTCGTGTTTTCCCCAAATAGTCACTTGTTGACCTGTGTGAATACTAATAGAATACCTAATACCACACCCGTTCAAGGTGTTAGTGATATTTCGGTGTGGGATATAGCAACAGGTGAACACGTCGCTCACTTTACGGAACATAAGGAAGTGGTAACGACTGTCAGATTTTCACCGAATGGTCAACTCATTGCCTCAAGTGATAGAAAGAGTATACTACACGTATGGAATCCAACCGAAGGTTTACTGAAAGAAACTTATACTGATTATGAAAAGTCAGCGATTCGACCTGAGTATTTGTCGGATGGAACGCTACTTGTTACCGTGTTTAACCGTGAAACGGTTGAGATGTGGAACGTGGAACAGCAGGAAAAACTATGGACTCATGAACGGAAAAATGAAAGTATTGGTGATAAATGGTTTTCCAGATACCCAAACTTGTTGATTGCCCATGCTCTGTCTGACAACCTAAATTCAACAAACAAGACACAATCCTTTCCAACACTTGAAGAATCTGACGGTTATCTATATCCGGGGCTATTTTCTCCTAATGGAGAGACACTTGCCAGCAGAGGACATAATAATGGTATTGTGTTATGGGATGTTGAACGAAAGCAGGAACAAGAACTAATATTCAAAGAAAAATCTGTTGGGGCATTAGCTTTTTTACCTGATGAAAATATACTTGTCATAAAAAGGGATCAAGATGATTATACGGTATCGGAGATTAGTAAAACAGATGAAGTTGTAATCGGTAAATTCACACTTCCTTCGTTGGAACGGCATACAGCCGCATTTTCAGGTTGTCGATTTGCTATTGGAGGTAAAGGTGGTAATCTATATCTGTGTGATCCAAAGCACAGTGAAAAACCGAGATCCTTCATAGGACATACGGAACACATCTGGTCATTGGCATTTTCACCAGATGGAAAAAGATTAGCAAGTGGGTCAAGTGATAAAACTGCAAGGATTTGGGAGGTTGAGACAAGTAAAGAAATAGCCACGTTGCCTTTAGATACACCGCGCACCACGAACGCATTGACAATTTCACCATGCGGCAATGTAATTGCAGGTGGTATGTTGGGTGAAATCCGCTTTTGGTGTGCTGAAAATTTTAAACTGATACACTCAATTCCACAGCCTGAGGACAGTCCAAGTCCCTATGCGCTTGCCTTTTCACCTTGTGGAAGTTTTCTTGCATCAGGAACTTGGCGGAAAAGTGGGATGCAGAAAATGGCAATCCGTTTATGGGATGTTGCTACCGGTAAAAATATCCATACCTTCTGGGGACATCCGACTGACGTGCAAACACTTGATTTTTCACCAGATGGCACACTATTAGCAAGTGGTAGTTTTGATGGCACTATCCTACTATGGGATGTGAACCCTTTTATTCGTTCTCAAGACTAACAGCCACTGGTGCAAACTTATAAAGGAATGACACAATGCAAACACCAAAACCTGCACTTTTCAATGTTGTACAGGGTGACCCTACAGGAGCAACTTGGGCTTTACCGGAAGGGGCAATCGTCCGATTTGGAAATGGTAGCGGGGATGAGGGAGATGTTAAAGTGTCTCCAGATGGCACGTTTTTCGCCGCTGGAACGCTGATGGGACTGTGGTGGTATGACGTATCCTCAATGTCTCCGATTTCATTGTGGGAAACGGAAAGGGGATTGGTTAATTCCATCGATTTTTCTCATGATGGCAAATGGATTATCATCAATACTTCGGATGAAGTCATTAAAGTGTTGGATGTTCAAAGTGGAGAGTGTATCACGCAGATGGCGGGTTTAGACGCTTTTGGTGGACTTGCCTGTTCGTCGAACGGTAGGTGGATTGCTATTGCAGCGATGAATGGGGTTGTGAAGGTATTAGATATCCATAGTGGTGAGTGCATTGCACAGATGGATCGAGGCGCGCACGAAGTCCAATCGAATGATATTCACCAACTCGAATTTTCACCCGATGGCAAACTCCTTGCTGCTACAGCGGGCAATCCCAAAATTTATTCAAACGATGGTAAAATCTTGAATCCCGACTCAGAAGGCAGGCAAACTTACGTGTGGCATCCAGAGACGGGTGAGGTAATCGTCAAGTTTGCGGGTAGAAATTTTGTCTTTTCTCCAGACTGCAGTCTGTTGGCGGGTGCAGCTGCTGACGAAACGCTTGGTAGTACCGATCGCGTTGACCATTGCGTTTCAATATGGGACGTAACAACCGGTGAGCGGACCTTACACTTCCCGGAGCATACGGATTGGGTAGATGATATAACCTTTTCACCGTGTGGTGAGTTTCTGGTGTCAAGTAGTAGGGATAAAAGCCTACGCGTGTGGGACATTGCAAAGGGTGTGCAAAAGAAAGTTTATACTAACGCCGAAACAGATTGGGGACTTCCCTTCTACTCACCAGAAGGGGAGTTATTTACTGTTGTATTTCGCCATGAGAACGAGACTGTAGCCATTGACATCTGGGGGGTAGAACTCCATGAAAGAGTACAAACGATCGAATTCTTGGTAGGGAGTGTTGGTGCGAAGTGGTTTATCGAATGTACACAGTTGGCTATCACCTACGCTCTGTCCAGCAAGCAAACAGATGGCAAGACCCAAACATTACCAACACTGCGTGAACCTCATTTTCCGTGGCCCTATCCGAAAGTAGCTTGGTTGGATAACCAAACGCTCGTAAGCACCCGCGATTACCCAGGTATTGAGTTATGGGATGTTATCAAGAAGTGTCCACGCGAAACATTGTTGAAGGATAAGTATATTCATACTTACACGATTTTGCCCTGCGGAAGGATACTGGCTACCAATCTCAGCAATGAGACCAAAGTATGGGATACTGATAAACCCACTGAACCTATCGCTGAGTTCATAGCATCTAAGGAACCTTCAGAGTGGGTACGTCACGAGATATTCGCTCCTACTGGTGATCGGATTGCAGCCGGAAGCAGAGAAGGCACGGTCTATGTATGGAACTTTCAGAACCCAGAAGAACCAATATTGCTCACTGGACATACGGATTACGTTACATCACTGGAGTTTTCACTGGATGGTAAGCGGTTAGTGAGTGGAGCACGAGACGACACCACTCGCATGTGGGATGTTGAGTCAGGTGAACAAATTGCAACACTACCTCTGGATGAACCGCGCACGACTATGGGGATAACGTTCTCACCGTGTGGCAAGATAATTGCTGGTGGGATGGACGACGAAATTCGTTTTTGGTGTGCTGAGCAGCTGACGATGTTACGCACAATTCCGCAACCTGAGAACAGTCGACATACGTATGCGCTTACTTTTTCACCGTGTGGCAAGTATCTTGTATCGGGTACTTGGTGGCAGCCGGGGATGGAGAAGATGGCAATCCGTTTATGGGATGTTGCTACCGCAGAGAATATCCATACCTTCTGGGGACATACAACCGACGTTCAGTCCCTGGACTTCTCACCTGACGGCACGCTTCTGGCGAGTGGCGCGGATGATGGTACTATTCTGCTATGGGATTTAAAACCATTAATAGATACGAAAAGATTTGTCTGAACAAATGAGCTGATTGCACTACTATTTCATGGAAATGTTTGCAGGTATTTTGGATGGGAATTTATACTTTGGACATGTTATTATCTTTATATCACATTCGCGTACATATTACTATACAGGAAACTTCTCTTTATGATTATCAATCGGCTGATTGCTAAAAACTGGCGAAATTTTCAACAAATTGATGTTCCACTTAGGGAACGGCAGTTTATTGTCGGTCCAAATGCTTCTGGTAAATCAAACCTTCTTGATATTTTTCGTTTTCTTCGAGATATTGTTAAAATGGAGGGCGGAGGATTTCAGAAAGCAGTTAAAGATCGGGGTGGTGTATCTAGAATTCGGTGTTTAGCAGCAAGACGTGATCCTAAAGTTGCGATTGAGATCCACATGGCGGAAACCACAGATACCCCTACAACTTGGAGATATGCCTTAGGATTTAGCCAAGAGCCGCGTGGATACCGTCGAAATCTTCTGACACATGAATTGATCTGGAAAGGAGGTAAACAACTTCTGAATAGGCCAGATGAAGATGACAAGAAGGATCCTGATCGTCTCACTCAAACCTTCCTTGAACAAGTCAATATGAATGCCAAGTTTAGAGAGATTGCACAGTTCATAAGAAATGTCACCTATCTACATCTTGTTCCACAACTTCTTCGTTATGCGGATTCAATTCAAGGAAGAATTGTTGAAGAAGATCCTTTTGGGCAAGGTTTTCTTGAAAGGGTTGCCAGTGTTACTGAACGTACCCGCCGTTCTCGTCTGAAAAAAATAGAATCTGCACTTAAAATTGCTGTTCCGCAATTTGAGCAATTGGAATTTATTCGTGACGAAAATACGGGACGTCCCCATTTACGAGCACTCTATTCGCATTGGAGATCTCAAGGGATTTGGCAACAAGAAGATCAATTTTCTGATGGTACACTCCGACTCGTGGGGCTTTTGTGGTCACTACTTGAAAGCGACTCAGTTCTTTTATTAGAAGAACCAGAACTTTCCTTGAACGCTGGAATTGTGTCACAACTCGCTCCGCTGATTTCCAGGATGCAAAGAAGTAGAAAATCTCAGGTACTAGTTAGTACACACAGTGATGCACTTCTTAAAGAACGAGGTATTGATAGCAGGGAAGTCCTTCTCCTTCTACCTGCCAAAGAAGGCACAGCAGTTAATCCAGCCTCTGATATAGACGAAATTCCTCCACTTCTTGAGAATGGGTTTACTATTGGTGAAGTTGTGTTTTCACGAACTAGACCAGAAAATGCTGAACAATTGAGTTTATTTGAATGAAATTAGAGAGTGTAATTCTTGCTGTAGAGGATGAACTTAGCGAGGCAATCTCGACTAAGATTTTAAATAGTTTTGCTATCAAAGTCACGATAACGCTAAAAGATGGTGGAAATGCTTATCTTCGAGAAAAAGCCTCAGAACTCAATAGAGCCGCTAATAAGTTAGATATTTTTTTATTGACTGATTTAGATTCGCCAAAAAATTGTCCTTTAGGACTCATTCACTCTTGGATTAAAGGTCCTCTCAGTCCAAGATTTATGCTTCGCGTGGCAATTATGGAGGTTGAGTCTTGGCTGATGGCAGATAGAGTAGGGTTTGCAAACTTTCTATCAATCCCTATACATCGTATACCGACTGTAACAGATGATATTCGCAATCCAAAAGAATTCCTTGTCTCGCTTGCAAGATTGAGTAAAAAAAGAAAGTTGCGAGATGAACTGATACCGCAACAAGGATCAAGAATTCCAATAGGGTATGGCTATAATACCCGATTAAGAGCATTTGTCCAAGACCATTGGGATTTAGAACGTGCTGCCACCGTTTCCCCAAGTCTAAAACGCACATTAGACCGAATCAGAATTGTAAGAGACTAACCTGTGAACAAAAGATTTCAACGTCACATCGAAGATTTTACTTGTGAAAATTGCGGGGTTTTTGTGAAGGGAGATGGTTATACAAATCACTGTCCAGAATGTCTCTGGAGTCAGCATGTAGATATCAATCCGGGTGATCGTGCTGAGGTTTGTAAAGGCTTGATGGAACCAGTGAGTTGTACAATGAAACGAGGAGATTATATACTCGTCCACCGCTGCACCGTCTGTGGGATAATAAAAAAAAATAAAACCTCAAGAAACGACAAGTTTGATACCATACTTAGTTTACAAGGAGAATAAAATGGGTACAAAAGGAATAATTGCGATTACATCTATTGTCATAGCTGCTGTTGCAGCGGTTGTGTTAGGAATTCTGTTGTATACAACTTCTGATGAACTCAAACAGACACAGGCAGAACTGTCTACTACCAAAACGACATTGAAGACGACTGAGACAGCGAAAACCGATTTAGAAAATAAGTTAGCTAAATCTGAGAAGACACTCAAAGAAACGCAGACAGAACTCACTCAAACAAAAGAGATATTGGAAAATGCAAGTGAAGCCGCTCGGAAGATCGCTGCTGATCGCAACAAACTCCAACAGGACAAAAGTAAGCTTGAAAGTGAAAAGGAGAGTCTCCGATCAAAACTGACCGAGATTGAATCGGAATTGCAGCGGATTAGAGAGCAATCACAACGTTCAATTACCGCAATTCAGGAAAGGTTTAAAGATACAGTCGGTGCTGTGTTGGATGAAGCAGGACGGTTGACACTTGATGTGAAAGGCAAAATTCTGTTCGAAACAGGTAGTGCGACTCTTAGTAAAGACGGGAAAGCACTACTTGATGCAATTGCAGAAGAGGTGTTGCTAAACGAAGATTATTCAGATTATGGTATCCGCATTGAAGGACATACAGACAATAACCCTATTGCAGGAGACGCGCTTCGGAACTGGGACCTCTCTACAGACCGATCTATTTCTGCGGTGAAGTATTTACAAGAAAATGCTGGTATTGATCCTGAGCGTTTGTCGGGGACAGGATATGCGTTTTATCAACCGATAGATGTAGCCGAGACAGCGGAAGCGAAGGCGAAAAATCGCAGGATTGAGATTGTCCTTGTGCCACCGCAAGATTTCTTACCAGAGTTGCTCAAATCGCTGCAAAATGTAGTGGAATCTATTGAGGAAAAGTAAAGGATACATTTATATTTTAGGTTACTCTTCTTCTTTTGCTGGTTCGCGCTTTGCTTGACTTGCGAGTTTTGCAGCTTGCCGTGCAAGTCGTTTTGCCCCATCAATCTGTTCCATCATTTGTGCATTTGACCACGAGATTGAGACAAGATAACGGATATCATCAGGTTTATTCAACGTCTCAACTCCGAGTGCTATTTGGAGACCACTGTCAGCAGTATGCCGGATTCCAGTATTCACACCCTCCCCATCAAATTCCAAACTCAGTGAGATATCTCCCCTTGCAAAAGTTGGGTTAAATTCCGTGCTAACACCTGCGAATAATCCGAGAGGACGTTCATCAAACGCGAAGCGGTTATTGCCGACACCGATATGTCCTGATACAAGATGGATTCGTGGTAGATTAAAAGTTTTGCTGATAACGAAATATGCGGAATTAGCATGATAGGTATTCCACCGTTGTATCACATTATCTCCGAGATTGTCAATACCGATTGCGACATACGGTAATTTCCCGGATTCATTTAACAGTTGTGCTTTTACGTGTCCCAAAAAGGAGCGTGAGGCATCATTATCCTGCGGCAATATGTGTGATGCACCAAATTCAATTCTATCAAACATCCCAAAGTTGACACGGAAAGCAACAGGAAACCGTTTAAAATGTGTGGTATTTTGGAAAGGAGCATATACGCCTACTCCGAATATGCCGTGTTTCAGCACCTTGCCTGATGGTATATCCACTAAACCACTATCTAAGAATATTTCACTCTTAACTTGACCAGAGAAGGTTAGGATTGCAACAAGTAAAATACAGAAAAAATGCAGATACTTGACCATTTATGTTACTCCATATATTTTAAACCGTGCATTGTGCCAATAATCACTCTATCCGCACGATTAACAAAAATCCCATTCTCAACTACACCAGGGATATTGTTCAGTTGTAACTCAATCTTCTCAGGTTCAGCAATTCCATCAAAGTTGCAGTCTAAAATATAATTTCCGTTGTCGGTAATCAATGGGTTTTCAGTTCCACCTCGTAGTTCTGATTGACCACACACTTCATCAACGACACATTTTGTTGCTTCCCATCCGAATTGGACGATCTCCACAGGTAGTGCGAACGAAGTGCCGAGAACATGGGAAACCTTGCTTTCATCAACGACAATTACGATTCGTTTTGAGGCATTGGCGATAATCTTTTCTCTGACTAAGGCTGCGCCTCCACCTTTAATTAAGTTGAGGTGTGTATCGACCTCATCGGCACCATCAATTGTTAATTCTATTGAGGGATGTGCTGCAAGTGTTGATAGAGGAATATCCTGTTCTCGGGCTATTTTCTCTGTCCCCGAGGATGTAGGAATTCCAATGATATTGAGTCCGTTACGAACCATCACTCCGATTTTCAACAAGGCATAGTAGACGGTAGAACCAGTGCCTAATCCGAGTACCATGCCCTCACGAATCTCTTCTGTGGCTTTTTCTGCTGCAATCTTTTTTAAGTGTTCTATCTTCATAGTTCTATCCGTCTATTTTTATGTATTGATTGTGCTGAGGCAAGACTTATGCGGATTGCTGAAAGTGCTACATCAGTATCTGCGAAACAGGGTTCTTGCTGATTTGCGTTTAGAATTTCGGATAACCAGAGATCTTGAAGTGTGGGTTGAGGAGTTTTTTGGATTGCCAAATTTGTAACTTCCGTTGGTGTAGAACAGTTCCATCCGTGTCCATCATTGCTTAATGTTCCTTCTGTAAGAACATACCGTTCATGCTGTTCAGCGGTGTTGATAGCGATACCACCTGCCCAACTCCATTGTCCAATACCTCCACGTCTAAACGCTACGGTGACACTATTAACAAAACGGTCATATTGTCCAGATTCAGTTAATCCCTCATAGCAAGCATCACCTTCTACCCATACAGCTTCACCGAATAGATCAACAATAGGGTATATATGGTAGATAAAGAAATGAGCGGGAGTTCCTGACACAGACAGATTGAACAGGATTTCTGGTCGTGCACCGCGTCCAGGAGTCAAGCGAATAAATGATGTGAGAAATAAATCCCCCAATTCACCTGTTTTTTGCTTGAGTGCAGTATGGGTATTAGATGCTACCTCTGGATGTGAAACACGGAGGACACGATGACGAGTTTTGGCGAGATGCAAGGCACTTTCACCTTCATCAACATCGTTTGCCAGAGGATATTCCACAAAGACGTGTTTATCCGATTGCAACGCTGCAATCGCAATTTCCCCATGGCTGTTGTTATGTGTACAGATCACAACACCGTCTAAATCATCACGTTCTACGAGATGTTTCCAATCGGAAATAAATGTTGCAGTCCATTTAGCAGCGAGTTGATTACCTGTTTTCTCGTTTCTGGATGCGATGGCGACCACTTCGGCTGTTTCTATTGATGAAAATCGTTCAAGGTGGTGCCGCGCCATTCCCCCTGAACCGATAATACCGATTTTTATTTTCCTCATGCCCATCCTTGACTTTCGCCACCGACCCGTGCTTTACTAATCTTCTCGTAGTAGCCACTTTTCCGATATGCTGTCAATGGATGTGGGTCTCGTCCCATCTCTAAACGCACCCGTTCAAGAAGTGGGTTCACATCTGTTTCAAATGCACGTTGGAGTATACTTTCTGCTTCAACAAGGTCTGCGGAATCTTGTGCTTCAGTCAATGCCTGTCGGTCTACTAATAGTGCTTTTGCGTAAGCTTTTTGTAGGTTGCACACAGATTGGATACTCGCCTCGACCTTTGGTTTCAAATTATGACTCTGGTCAATCATATATGCAATATCAGTTTCCGTATCCGGATCAAGTTCTGCAGCAACAAGTTCAGTATAGATTAGGAAGAGTTCTTGTGGGTTAATAGATCCAACCGTCAGATCATCGTCAGCGTATTTCCGGCAGTTGAAGTGGAATCCACCGAGTTTGCCTTCATCGATGAGGTATGCCACTATAAACTCAATATTGGTTCCTTGGGGATGATGTCCGAGATCGACGAGGACTTGTGCTTTCGGTCCAAGTTTCGTAGCCATCAGGTAAGCGGTGCCCCAATCGGCTAAATCGGTATGATAAAATGCTGGTTCAAAGAACTTATATTCAATCAACATACGTGTGGCTTCAGGGAGTGCGTTGTATACCTCACTCAACGCTTCAGTCATCCACTGCTTACGTTTTCGGAAATTGGCTTGACCGGGAAAGTTTGTGCCATCTGCAAACCACAAACTGAGCAGATCTGATCCTGTTTTTTCCATAATGTCTACACACTCTAACATGTGATCAATTGCGAGTCGGCGTATTTCTGCATTCGGGTTGCATACGCTACCGAGTTTATAGACTTGATCTTGAAAAACGTTCGGGTTAATCGCACCGATGCCAATTCCGACATCCGCAGCGTATTGTTTCAATGCACCCCAGTCGTTTGTCTTATCCCATGGAATGTGTAGTGCCACGGTTGGAGCAACGCCAGTGAATCGGTGGACGGTGGCTGCATCTTCTAACCGTTCGGCAGCATTTCTCGCTGCCCCAGGTTGTTCAAACACTCCGAATCGTGTGCCAGAATTACCATAACCCCAAGATGGTGTCTCAATATGTTGTTGTCTTAGGTGCGTCTTAACTTCCTCTATATGAATTCCCTGTATCTCTAATTTTTCAGCTAACAGGTTATATGCTGGACTGCTGCTCATATATAATTACTCCTGATTGCAGTACATAGTATGAAAATAATTATACCATATTTTCAGTTTTTTAGTAAAGAATAGGTGTGTAAGTTAGATTTTACCGTACGGAGAGTCTGAACCACGATTGATATAAATTGGGCAGGTTAAGGTGATGGATACTTACATCCAGCATATCTTACCTGCCCAAAGGTTATTTTATAAAGTGACACTTACCGATTGAAAAGGAAGGAACGGGATGAGATAAGTGCCCAGAGTAGATCTTCCGTATCTTTGCGTCTTGTTGAGTCATCGGCAATATATGTCGCAGCTGTCTCAAGTTCCGCATCCGTGGGAGGACGACTCAATGTTGTCAGATACAACTCCGTAGCCAATTCTACTGGTTCCATTTTTTCACCTGTCTTTGGTTCAAGAAGTTGGGTTATTGTCTTACTGTTTCTTAACTTTCCATTTATATACGGGGAGTTAATGATGTGAAGTGCCTGCGTGAGCGTAGGTTCAAGTAAGGGGTCTAAGTTGCCTAAGAATTCCCTATTAGAACGACCAAAAAGATTGAGAAACCGTGAGCTTACTGGTAGCGGTACTTCAATTGCTCGCATACCTACCGGGTAACGTCCGTACTTCTCCGATGATCCTACGACATCGTTTAAGACATCAAGCAGTACCTGTGCCATTAAAGGACGTGGCATGAAGCGAGAGAAGAATCTATCATCTAATTCGTTAGTTTCATTCGGTTCAGCAGAAAGTTGGTATGTTCTGGAGTTAAGTATCAGTTTGATAATATGTTTGGTATCAAATTCACTCCGAACAAATTCTTCTGCTAATGCTTCCAATAGTCCCTCAACACTTGCGGGGGTTGTGGCACGCATATCGTCAACAGGGTCAACAATCCCTCTACCAAAATAGTAACTCCATAAACGGTTGACGGTTGCCTTTGCAAAGTATGGATTTGAATCGGCAGTGATCCAGTCAGAGAGATGTTGTATTGCCTCATCTCTATACGCCTCTGGTAGCGTTGGTCCGCCGAGGAATGTCGGTTGTGCAACCTGACCGCGATTTCCTTGTACAGACTGGTTAATCACCCTTCCTGCGGGATTGTTATAGACTACCAGTTCTTGGTAGAGTCCACCTCCACGGGTTCCGACTTTACCCGTGAACGCAGCGAAGTTCCAATAATCGTCTGTTGTCCATTCGTCAAATGGGTGTTTATGGCATCGTGCACAACTGAGACGAATTCCAAGGAAGACTTGTGCAGTCGTTTCAGCTCTGCCCGCAGGTTGTCGTTCAATCCGGTAATAGTTTGTTGGACCGTGTTGGTATGTACTGCCAGTAGCGGTTAATATATCTCGTACAAACTGGTCATAAGGTTTATTTTCTTTAACGGAATCTTGAATAAATTCATGGAAGATAGTTGCACCCCTATCCCCAAATTCTCCGTTTCCTAATCTACGTGGATGCACACGCAACATATCCGCCATTTTTAATGTACGCAAATTAACCCAATCCGGTTTTTCCATGAGTGTATCTATCAAACGTGTCCGTTTGTCTGGGTTTGAATCGGCAAGGAACTCCCTCACCTCATCAGAAGAGGGTAACTTTCCGACTGTATCCAGATAGACTCTCCGTATGAATTCTGCATCGGATGTGAGTTCGGATGGGCGTACGTTCAATTTTTCCAGTTTTGCTGCAACGAATTCATCAATGAAATTGTTCGTAGGAAGTTCCGGGTAAGGTTTTCCATCGGATTCTCTTGGAACAGTGATGAATGAGGAGGAAACAACCCCTAAATATCTTGCCAAGATAGCAGTTCCACCCCAACGAGTGCTGGTAACCAAGCCGGATTCCGTGACAATAGCAACCGGTTCATCTTTGGATTCATAAACCGCTTGGTCTGTAACATCTTCCACGGACCCATTTGTAAAATGTGCGAGAACTTTTAGTTGCTTTGTTTCGCCAACAGAAGTGAACGCAGTTTCGCTTGGTTCAATTACAAGTTTTTGCAAACGTGGTTCGTCAGGTGAGAAGGGAGCACCAGCGGAGATCCATTCCAAAATAGTTTCCGCTTCATCAGAATTTGAATCAAATCTCAATCCACCCTCATGTGGAATCTGTCCAGTCGGTTTTAGGTAAAGCAGACTCTGCTCAGGTTCAAGCAGATTGATACGTCTACCTCGGTTATGGTGTACAATAGGTTCATAATCACTTTCTGGGTTAAGAGTGAGTAAGGATAAATTTAAACCACCTTGCCCACCGAATTTACCGTGGCAGAGTCCGGCAGAACATCCCATTTTGTCGAGGATAGGTGCGATATCTTTAAGAAAAAGCGGTGCTTCTTCTTTTATTTCATTATCGTGTTGTATTTCGCTGTCAGTATTTCCCCAACATGGTGGGGAAGCCAGCATGTATGTAAATGCTGTAATAGCAAATACTATGAAGAGAGGAACGATACTGTTCCATCTTACGCTTTTCATGTCATATCTCCTTCCTTGAACAAGGAATGAAATCTATGGTGATGTTACGTTTACCATTTTAACAATGTTTTGCAGTAATCTACAATATTTTGATACCGCTGTCAAGGTCAGTATTAAAAGCGTCTCAGGTCTATAAATCTTCCAACTAAATTATTCAAATACCTTGGTAAAGACATCTGTCATATTTTCAACAAAGTGGAATGCAAGTCCTTCTTGGATATCCTCAGGGATTTCAACAAAGTCCTTTTGATTGCCTTGTGGAACAATTATTTTTTTAATACCTGCTTGCTTCGCTGCAAGGATTTTCTCTTTTACACCACCAATAGGCAGAACCCTTCCTCGTAAGGTTAATTCTCCAGTCATAGCTATTTCTGGGTCAATCCCTTGCTTTGTAGCAATAGAAGCAAGTGCAGCTGCAATAGTAATTCCCGCGGAAGGACCATCTTTGGGAATAGCACCCGCAGGCACATGGATGTGAATATCGTCTTGTAGTGCGAGCGTATCGAATTCCAATGAAGAGGATTGCGATTTTATATAAGACAATGCGGTTTGCGCGGATTCCTGCATCACTTCCCCTATCTGTCCTGTGATTCGGAGATCACCTTTACTTCCTTGTTTTTGTGTTGCAGTTGCTTCTACAAACAGTATCTCACCACCTGCTGGTGTGACGGATAGTCCTGTAGCAACACCAACATCAGCAGTTCTTCCAGCGATTTCAGAATCAAACTTCGGAGGACCAAGATAATTCGGTATATCCTTAACACCAATCTTGTTGCGTTCAGTTGTCCCTTCTGCTACGCGTCGTGCAGATTTACGACAGAGCGTGCCAAGTTCGCGCTCCAGATTGCGAACACCAGCCTCTCGAGTATATTCTTTGACAACTTTTTGAATAGCTGCATCAGAGATCCCTAACTGTTTTTTCGTAATACCGTTTTCCTTGAGTTGGCGTGGAATGAGATACTGTTTGGCAATCTGTTTTTTCTCATTTGAAGTGTAACCGGGCAACTCAATTGTCTCCATACGGTCACGAAGTGGAGGTGGAATTGTGTGAATTTGGTTCGCCGTTGTGATGAACATGATCTGTGACAGATCAAATGGTACATCCAAATAGTTATCGGTGAACGCATGATTCTGTTCAGGATCAAGCACTTCCAGGAGTGCAGCTGCAGGATCCCCTCGAAAATCGGACCCGAGTTTGTCAATTTCATCAAGCATAAAGACAGGATTGTTGGATTCTGCTTGCCGTATTCCTTTAATAATACGTCCAGGCATGGAACCGATGTAGGTTCGTCGATGCCCTCGAATTTCAGCTTCGTCGTGCATTCCACCTAAAGAAAGACGGACAAATTTTCTACCGATAGCACGTGCGATTGATTTACCAAGAGAAGTTTTACCCACACCCGGCGGTCCTACGAAACAAAAGATTGGTCCCTTCATTTCAGATTTGAGAAGGCGTACAGCGAGATGTTCAACAATACGTTCTTTGACTTTAACTAAATTATAGTGATCCTCGTTAAGAATCTTCATTGCCTTTGATAGATTGATAGAATCCTCAGTTTGAGTCGACCACGGCAGATTGAGAAGCCAATCCAAATAATTTCGTGATACGGTTGACTCTGGAGAAAAAGACTGCATTTTGGAAAGACGATTAAGTTCTTTATTTGCTGCCTTTTTTGCCTTGGACGGTAAATCAGTCTCTTTCAACTGTTCACGCATATCGTTAATATCGGAAGCTAAATCATCTGCTTCTCCGAGTTCTGTCTGAATTGCTTTGAGCTGTTCACGTAGATAGTATTCCCGTTGACCTTTATTTATAACGGCTTGTGCATTGGATTGTATTTTACTTTCTAATTCATGCAGGTCAACTTCTTTAGCGAGGATAACAGTAAGCTTATTCAGTCTCTCAGCGATAGGGATTGTCTCAAGAATCTGCTGTTTCTCTTGTGGTTTTAGGTCTAATACAGCAGCGATATAATCTGCTAACCGTCCAGGTTCTTCAATACTCTTCGTCATCAACCCATGCTCTTCTTGATAACGTGAGGAGAGATGGACAATCCGTTGGAACATTTCATCAGTGCTGCGGACGAGTGCCTCTAACTCCAACTTACCCTCTTCATCTTCTTCGGAGTTCTCGCTATCATCGACACTTACCTTTTCTTTAATAATTTCTTCCTCTTCAATATCCTCTTCATCCTGTATGAGTCGGACACGTGCTTTGAGGAACGGTTCTGTGTGAAGTATTTCTTCAATCATGACACGTGCACGACCATTCGCGAGAAATAGAACATCCTCATCATCTTTTTTAGCACGGAGAATGTGAATTAAACTACCGATAGGACGTAATTCCTCCAGTGTCATGTCCTTCGCTGCGCGCGGGTCCGTGTCAAGACTTCGACCAGTAGTCGTTTGGAAAATACAGAGTACACGTTCGCCGTTTAGCATCGCATCGTCAACAGCATCCATCACCATCTTTCCTGACAGTGCGACGTGATGCGGTGGAAATGGTGGAACAGGTGGCATATAAGGAAAAATTACAAGATCATCAACTGGTAGTATAGGTAATTCCACCGTCTCCAAATTTTCTTCAGCAATCTCATTTTCTTCTGGATTTTCATATTCTGTAATGTTTTCATTTTCCATTGCTATCTATTCTCCTTTCAAAATTCACTCAGGTATCACTACGTTGCTAAAGTTAGTGTCAATAAATAAACGTTCCGTCAAGCGATATGTCAGGAACTTCTCACCAGTATTTCATAACTGTGATGTAAGTCTGATGTTCTTGTAAAATATTCTACTGAGGTATATTGACACTGTTAATCCATCCGCGTTTACCTTCAATAATTACCTCTGTTTTTAGTGCGGCGCAACGTTTCTGATAGTCCTTCAATGTCTCTATAGCGGTTTCTTCCAATTTTACATCAAGAGACTCCTTTGCAGTATCTATAGTTTTGAGGAGACTCGGTTGTGGAAAGGATGCCCCTGGTTTGTCTGCCAAGATTGGTATCAATTCTATAGATTTAAGTGTATCTTCTACAAAAGTCACTTTTGGTATAATTGTCCGTGCATGCTGTAATGCGTATGTGTCGTAAATAAAATCTGCGAGACTATAGATAATCGGTTTTTCGTTGTAAAGTTCAATACCGCCAAGTGTATGAAGTTGTTGGCATAAGACCAAATCGGCACCAGCATCAATAAGTGCTTGAGCAAATATCCTTTGACGACCAATAGTCGATTGTTGTGCGCTTGTGTCTGCTTCTCTTTTACCCCAATGTAGCCATACAATTACAAGTGCTGCGGTATCATTTACCTCTCTAACAGCACGCGTCATTTGACTAAAGGCAGCCGAAGCTACAACGTTCAACGAAGCCATATTGAATTCATTCCCGCGTAAGTACGCAAACATTGCAATTTTTTTAGAATTGACCTCCAACCATGCAGGGGCATTTGCCGCTGCAGGTGTAATTCCTGCACCCATAGGTTTGACGTTATACCATTCCAAATGGGTTAATGTATCTTCAAGTGCTTCAATTCCAAAGTCCATGATGTGCGGTGTTGCTAAGGAGACAGCATCAAATCCAGCATTTGCGATTGCTCGTGCAAGTTCAGGTGTCGCACGGAAATGTAGTTCTCGTCTTGTATCCGGTTCCCCTCTATCTGAAATGCTGGTGTTGAGTGATACTGTAGCGACATCTGCTGATTGAATGACAGATGTAGTTTCTTCAAAAAATACGCTTGCACCATGCTGTTCTATTGTTGGTGTCAAGTTACTCCCTATTGTGATATCCCCAATCGCGATCACGGAGATCTCTTCAGTATCCAACAGAGATGCTTCGGATAAGGTGCTGTTCTGAATGATTAGTAGGACAAAAATGAGAAAGTAGTGAGTGTATTTCATGAGTCTTTTTTCAGTTGAGTACCTATTGTAATCAATGCATCTCCCAAAGATTGTCTGTCTAACTGATTCGTGTTTTGGAGAGTTTGAGTTTCTTTCTGTAATCCGTCAATCTGTGCCTGAAATTCTGTTGCAAACTCATTGATAAGCATTGATAATTTCTCAAGATCATTTTCACTTCGACTGATTAGTTCGTCAATACGTGTATCAACACGTTGTACTATGTTGTCCGGTATATTACCGTATTGCGTTTTAACATCCGAGATTTCCTTTAACAACCTCGCTTCAACTTCAGCGATATTCTGTCGGGTATTTTCTATCTCTTGAGTCAATTTTTCAAACTTTTCATTGTAATTACGGAAGTCGTCTCCAAAGATGCTGTCCCTGAGATAGGATTCTAAGTTTTGCGGATTTTGTTGTTCTGATTCTGTTGTCTCTTCAATTACAACTGGTTGCTGTGGTTCATTCATTAACTATCTCCTTCGCCAATCTAAGTCCTTAACTCAAGGAATTATGGATAATTATATAAATTTTCCGGTGTGCTGTCCTCGTTATCAACGTCTAATTGGACTGAAGTCTCGTTTGTTGGTTGAGTGCGATTAGCGTTAAACTCCCGGAGGATACAGTTAACAATTTCTTCACTATATGCCTCTGCAGAGACTTGTCGCTGATTTGCTTCCCATGCCATACGCGCGACAGCTTCAAAATACTCAGCGTGTTTATATGCATCTAAAAGGTTTGTCCCGCGTGAAAAGGTTCCGTGTCCAACCCAATAAAGGATGTGTCGCATCGGATCAGCACCGTTTTCAAATAGGCGTAAACTCTCATAAGACAATTCCGGTATCCCAGGTACACGTTCCTGCACAAATCCAATCCCACCAGAAGGATCGTAAATAATCGGTGTTTCCGGTTCATATCCCTTCAAGAAGTTATAAAAACGATCAGGGTGACCGTGTTCTGTGCGAGAGATTAAGTTCAAAAACTTCGGTTGTAAGTGGACTAATGCTTGAAATCCCTGTTTCTCTAATTGCTCAAAAATCAGTAGATAATGGAACATCTCACTGGTCGGAACACAGCTGCTTGACGCGTTATCTGTATCTGTGGTGTTATCTATCTCTGTTTGTGTTTGTGTGCCATACCGCATTCGGTAGTGTGTGCCGTCCGGTTCTACTTCAATGACAGTGAGATTTAGTGCGGGGTGCTCTATGCTTATCATATCTAACCGAGACCCCGATTTGGTCAAAAGGACATGTCTGCCTGCTAATCCTTTGACGACAATTGCTGCTGGTAGTGCATGCCGAGGCGACTCGTCGTAATCAATAAGACACTTCGCATCTACCAATTCAGACAATATCACCCCCATATTACCTGCTGATGCCCATAGGTAATTGTGTGCATGTGCATGTGCACCTACCCAACCCATTTGTCCGATACATGTGCCCAATTCACTATCAGGTGAAATTGGGTGGAGACCTTGTTGATAACCCCTTGCACACCATTGTTGGTGACGGTAACTATGTGCTGGTGGTGGTGTTTGCTGTTGTGTCAGATAAGGATTGACTAATGTAAATTCCACTTGTACCTTTTTATTGTCTTTTCTATTCCAAAATCTTTACCTTAAAATATACCATGTTTCAGAGGTATTGGCAAGTAAAAACGTTTGATTGATAGAGAGATTCAATTGTGGAAATCCTGAACGTTGTATTGTCATAAATTGGAAAACATATACTTTGCAAGTAAAATATATCTCTGCATACATAAAACGGGTTAGATATGAAATTAGTAAATTAACTTTATGAAACAGGAATGACTCTAAAACTTTTATAATAGTCGTATAGGATAGGTTGTTCGTGTTGAAAATCGCTGAACCAAGAATTAAGTGTGAGTAAATTGAGGTCGGAACACTACAATAATTATGTAGCGCGACAATTGGACGGTTCTGTTAATTAAGCCCATTACTTGACACATATCCGCTTTTGCGTTAAAATTGAAACTGCTACAGAAAACAGACGGAATCTTTACACGTAATAAACAAAGATAATTCCCGTCAGCACTAAAACGTAATTGTAAACAAGAGGATTTTGATGAAAACACGAATAGAAAAAGATAGTTTAGGTGAAGTAGAGGTACCTGAAGAGGCATATTGGGGTGCACAGACACAGCGCGCATATATTAACTTTGACATTGGAGACGAACATTTTCCACCTACTTTCATTCGCGCCCTCGCTATTATTAAGCAGGCAGCAGCGACTGTCAATACCGAACTCGGTGGTATTACCTCAGAGATAGCAGGCTTAATTTGTAGTGCATCGGATGAAGTCGCAGATGGCAAACTTGCAGACCAATTCCCACTCCGAATTTGGCAGACAGGAAGTGGAACACAGACACACATGAATATCAACGAAGTCATTGCAAACCGTGCGAATGAACTTGCCGGTGGAAGTCTCGGTATGAAGTCCCCTGTGCATCCGAATGATCATGTGAACCGTTCACAATCTACGAACGATGTTTTTCCGACTGCCATTCACATCGCCGTTGTAACGCAGTGTGTTGAACGGCTATTACCAGCAGCCGCAGCATTACAAGGAGCATTAGAGGATAAAGCACAAGAATTTTCAGACATTGTTAAGACGGGACGCACACATCTGATGGATGCAACCCCGTTGACGTTAGGACAGGTATTCGGAGGGTATGCACATCAGGTGGTACATGCACAGGAGGCGATTAGGAACACATTGACACATCTCTATGAACTACCGATTGGTGGAACGGCGGTAGGTACCGGTCTAAACACACATCCTGATTATGCTGATGCTGTTGCATCTCGTATTGCTGAACGTACTGGACACCCATTTGTAAGTGCACCGAATAAGTTTGAAGCGATGGGAGGTAGAGACGCACTTGTATCAGCAAGTGGTGCTTTGAAAAGGTTTGCTTGTGCGTTGTATAAGATTGCTAACGATATCCGTTTGTTAGGGAGCGGTCCTCGATGCGGTATCGGTGAGTTGATATTGCCAGAGAACGAACCGGGGAGTTCTATCATGCCCGGTAAAGTTAATCCTACACAGTGTGAGGCTATGACGATGGTTTGTGCACAAGTGATTGGCAATGATACAACTATATCATTGGCTGGCAGTGCGGGTAACTTTGAGCTGAACGTATTTATGCCTGTAATTGCTTTTAACAGTCTCCAATCCATTCGGCTGTTGGCAGATGCGTGCGATGCGTTTCGGCAGCATTGTGTGGTTGGAATCAAAGCGAATACATCTGCAATTGCTGGGTATTTGGAAGCATCGCTGATGTTGGTAACAGCACTTACGCCAAAGATAGGTTACGATGCAGCTGCAAAACTTGCACAGAAGGCACATCGGGAAGGCTCTACACTACGGGAGGTAGCAATTGAGGAAGGTGCGTTAACAGCAGAAGAGTTTGATACGCTTGTTGTGCCAAGTGACATGATAGCACCGAATCTATAGTTATTATTTTTCAGTTAAATATGTTTCTTTCTGAACACGGTCACGGAAAATGTGGTATGATGTGAGTATCAATATACAAGGAGGTATATGGTATGAATCAACACGATTTCAACCTCACCGATTCGGAGATTAATTTCTTTAAGACATTCGGTTACCTCAGTTTTCCACAACTGATGGCAGACCGAATTAATGCAATTCAGGATGCATTTGAAGCCGTGTGGGTAGAACGAGGCGGTGGTCATAACGGCAAGCCACACGAAGGCACTGCACGTTCCTGTATTGTTCCTTTTATCGATCAGAGTGAGGAGTTATCATCGCTACTTGATGATCCGCGGATTCTTGCAATTGCGAAAACATTGCTCGGAGACGATTTTAACTATATGGGGAGTGATGGTAATTTTTACGTTGGTGATACAGGTTGGCATTCTGATGGTGGACATCGTTTAGAAGATCCGATGCACATCAAAATTGCATTTTATCTGGATCCACTCACACGGGATACAGGTGCGCTCCGAGTCATTCCCGGTAGCCATCTCTTCGGGGATAACTATGCTGATGGACTGAGCCAGCAAGTTGGAAAAAGCCAAGAGGTGTGGGAATTGCACGGAAAAGATGTGCCAGCGGTTGTCTTTGAAACAACTCCTGGTGATCTTGTGCTCTTTAACCATAACACAAAACACGCTGCTTACGGAGGTGGTACGCGTAGACGTATGTTTACCATGAATCTCTGTCAACGATATCCAGATGAGAAAATCGAGGCATTGCAAGCCTATATTGCGGGTTCCGCAAGGTTCTGGATTGATCGAAAATATGGAGAGAAAATGGTAAGGACAGCGACTCCAGAGCGGAAGATTCACCTTGAACAGGTGATGGCGAACGATGACCATCTTGCAGAGTTGTCACGTCAAGCACAGGAACGAATGAGTGAACCATCACGTGGATGATGTTTGCTGCCACGTTTGCTTTACATACGTGACCGCTTTTTCAAACCCTTGCTGTCCTTGGCGACTGGCTTCCTCTATGCTAAGCCAACCGTCGTAATTTGCTTGCCGCATTCGGGAAAAGACTTGGGGGATTGGAGACGCGCCTGTGCCGACGCGGACAGGTTCAAACGTTCCTGCTTCGTGCATGTCAAAGACATGAAGTACGACAACGCGATCAATCACTTTGTCCAGAAGGCTGAGTACATCTTCTTTTAGGACAAGAGGGTTTGCTGTGTCAAAGCATACTCCGAGTGGTGTATCCGATAATGCATCAAGGATTTCTAAGAAAATCTCTGATGGTTGTGAAAAATCCCAATACTGCCACGGTGCACCTATGGTATGGTTCTCATAAGCGAGTGTGATACCATTTTTCTCGGCTACCTCAAGTGCCTGACGAAATCCGTCTATAACCCAACGTACCCCAATATCTCGTTTTGTTCCAGGATGATTTTGTCCCGCCGTCACCCGAACAAATTTTGCCCCCAATGCCTTCGCCAATTCAATGTCCGATTTCAGGTTCGTTAGTTCTTGTTTACGTTGTGTTTCATCGGGATGTGTGAAGTCAGAATAACAAGCGAGCATACACGCTTCTATACCGCGTTTGGCAAGGATCGTACGTATTAAGTTCACCGTTTTTGTATTTCGATGTGGTAAAAATTTTATGCTAAAGTCTACTGCATCAAGTCCCAATTTTGCACCAAATCGGATCCAATCGGCAACAGTGCTTTTTCCAGTAAAGATGTCATCGTATAGGGAAACAGGTAGGCAGCTTAGTTTCATGGTTATTTTCGTTGTGCTAAGGTAATTTGTAATGACGGTTATTATAATGAAGTTCGTTAGGATTTTCAAGTATTTTGTTAGTGAGTCAGATTTTGTTAGCAATCCTGTTAAAATTGATTGAATCGGCTGGTTAATATATGTTATCATAACCTCATAAGATAATGATATACTGGAGAAAACAGTGGAACATCAGAATCAGGAACTTGCTGAAAAGTATTTAAACAGTGGATTAGAAAACAGCAAAAAAGGAGAGGTAGAACTTGCTATTGAAGACTATACGAAAGCAATAGAACATAATCCCGATTTTGCTGAGGCATATTATTATCGTGGCGGGTCGTGGTTACGTCTTGAAGAATGGGAAAAAGCCAGATCAGATCTTGAGATTGCCAGAGAAATGAAAATGGATACCATCGTTGCCTCAGATGAGATACGAAAAAAATATGACCGAGCATGGAAAACCTTAGGAAACATATAAAATATCTGACGATTGAAGATATTCTGGTAGTTGCTGAGGACCACGTCGGAAACTTCCAGGTGATTAAGGAAGAGCAGTTACATTATTTGATTGAAGCGGTAGGTGCGAAATTTGGTGATACTGAATTATTTCCGACTCTATTCCAAAAAGCTGCTGTATATGCACATCATATTGTTTCCGGACACATATTTTTTGATGGAAATAAACGCATCGGCATGCATAGTGCAATTTTATTTTTAGGTTTGAATGGTTGTAAATTTCAACCCAACATAGATGATTCAATTATTGAACTCGGTCTAAAAATCGCAGATGGTTCCATAACTGATATTGACATAATTGCAAATCACATACAGCAATGGGTTTTACCGTAAACAGACTGGGTTTATTTTTTACATAACACTATCCCACCTATGAATCCATCAGATAAACAGAAATACCTTGAAATGTGCCAACATCCCGCAATTCAAGCACTTAAGCCAAACACAGAAAATTCTAAAACTCTTTGGATACCAATCGCTGAACAACTACACACACTTTTAAACCAGAAGTTACCCTACCCAGAACGTTCCAGTTTTCACCGTACTGCAAACGGATGGGAATACGAAACCTACTTTCAGGAGTGGGCAGCCGACTACGGCACCTATATTGATACCCACCGTCAGTTTGTTGGACCTGAGGAAGAGGTTGTGCTAATGCAGGTGTTAATGGCGTTGCTCGGTATTGACGGACGATGGATGGTATGAAAATTCAATACCCTAAGGAGAATGTATGACATTTGGTGTATTATTTACAACGATTCGAGAATACAAACAGGCAGGTATCACTAATCTTGATACTCTCACTACTCTTCTCAACGATACTTTCGGAGATTGGTTAATATCTCAAGGGATAAGTCATCTTGAGGTGTTGGAGGAAAGCAGGTTGTGCTTGAATGTGACGGGACAACTCAAAGAGCACAATCCTCTAAATGATATACAACTATTTTCACGATTTCTCGTGATTTCGCTTGACGAGGATATAGTAAATCCAGAGACAGTTGAGGAGGCACTAAAATTCTATTCTTCAGATGGGGACGGTGCTTATGTCTGGGTAATTCCTGATGGTTACATGGCAGGGTTAACTGCATCTGAACAGGAATGGGAGGAACATGGTGGTGGATACTTTTCACACGAATCTATCTGCATTTCTAATACCGCAGATATTGATACTATATGTCTCTTAGAGGTGCTTTACGAGGACACTGATATGGATAATGTTTCTTGCGAGTTTGATGTGCCTGCACATAGGTCGGTGCATTATCGGTTGGATAAACTAAAGGACGCGAATGGTGAACCACTGATTGCTAAAGATGCACCAGTCAGTTACAAAATCACAAGCCGTAATGCACGAATTGTTGTACAAGGTTCACGTATTTTAACAAGCGGAGAGGACAGCATGTTCGCCAGTTTTGGTACGGTGATGGCGTGGTGTCCACAATAACTTAAAGACTTTTCCTGTAAGGTTCCAAATCAATCCCTGGGAATGCTTGTGCCATACGGTCTAATGCTTGCGGTGTGTAGTAAGGATCACCAGTGGTAGGCCATCCTAACACATTTCTCACGGTAGGTGTTGTCTGTGTGATAAAATTCATATAGTGTGGACTTGACCGTGGTATGGGTCGTGTCGTGTTACACCAATCAGCATTGTCGGCACGGTGAAAATGATACCCCATCCAAACCCGTTGTTTGCTTCTGTTCGCAAAAGGTTGTGCTGCATGGACTATATAACTTGACCGATAGATAGCACTCCCTGCTTTCGCGATGAGAGGAACAGGTTTCGCCAATTCTTTAAATTCACGTAGGTCCGGAATACCAAGACCACCTGCGCTTCCTGGCTGCTTTTCCCATATTATATCCAGTTGGTCTTGTGAACCAGGACAGATGAGCATCGGTGCCCCGTCCAAATCAACATCGTGCAGCATAATGCTGCATAGAATATATCCGTATCGTAGCCAATCGGGATGCGGTGGCAATGCGGAATTCGTCCCGTTGTCAATGTGATACCCTTGCCACGGATGTTCACTATACCGCGAATCTGTCAATCCTTCTCTCAGAAAAATTTGCCCGTAACTAATACGAATTTCATCTGTGTCCAACAACTGTTTCGCAATTGCCGTATAGGTTTCATTCTCAATAAGTTTGTCCACAGGTGCTAATCCTGTTGGAAAGTGCGAGACCTTAGCAAAGGGACCCGCGAGTCGATTCATTAGATCATTCTTTTCGTAGGCACTTTTCAGTTCGTCCGGTTTTTCATCCCATTTAGCGCGATATTCTTTGTATGTTAATCCATCATAAGCATTTTGTTCAACCGCTTCCAACGCAGAAGAAACTGCTTCCTCCGAAAATACGTTAGGCACAATGATAATTCCGTCTCGTTTCCAGGTTGCAAGTTGGTTATTTGTCAGTTTCATCTCTTCACCTCTTTTGCTGAGAGAACTTTTCCCATTTGTCCTCTTCAACGTTTTCAGTTGTGTCCTGCTGAATTTTCTCCCACCATTCACGATTTCCAACGTACCACTGAATCGTTTGTCGCATACCGTTTCCAAAAGGTATTATTGGTTTCCATCCAAGTTCACGGTGAATCTTTCCTGAATCTAAGAGATACCTGCAATCATGTCCAGGTCTGTCAGGAACATAAGTCTTTAGGTTTTGAGGTTTTCCAAGCACCTCCAAGATAAAATCGCTTATCTCTTCAATGCTTTTCTCAACACCACTCCCAATATTATAGGTTTCTCCTATTTTCCCGTTGTGAATAACCGATTCAATTGCGCGGCAGTGATCATCAACATGCAACCATTCTCTGCGGTTGTGGCTACTTCGGTAGAGTGTCAAAGGTAGATCCTGTAAGGCGTTCGTTGTAAAAAGAGGAATCAGTTTCTCAGGATGCTGATAGGGACCGTAATTATTGGAACAGTTGGAAATCGTAATCGGTAATCCGTAACTATGGAAATATGTGTTTACAAGATGGTCAGCGGATGCTTTTGATGCATTATATGGGGTCTGGGGTCGGTAGGGTGCGGTTTCTGTGAAAGCATGGGGTGAATCTAATGGTAGTTCGCCATATACTTCGCACGTAGAAATATGGTGGAACCGAGGGACTTCGTAATGTCGTGCAACATCTAATAAAACCTGCGTCCCAATCACATTGGTTTCAAAAAATGCACGCGGATTCAAAATAGCACGACTATTGTGTGATTCTGCTGCAAAATTGACAATTATCTCAGGTTGATGTGTTTCTATTATTTCTGAAACACATGATACATCAAGAATATCTCCGTGGGCAAATACATACCGGTCAGAATAAGCCAAAACGATATCTGCCAAGTTGGTAAGATTTCCTGCGTACGTCAGCCTGTCGAGGTTGATTATAACATCATCAAGATTTTCCTTAAGCCAGTATCTGATAAAGTTGGTGCCGATGAATCCTGCACCTCCAGTGACCAATAATTTCATTTATATTCCTAAAAAAGCATGTTTAATCTACTAAGACGCGTAAAATACTTTCCAGTGTGCTTGACTGACAATATCCTATCAGATACACCTACAGGATGTCAATGTTATTGTGCGTCATGATAGAAAAATATTGTAGACAAAAAAGAGCAAATATTGTAATATACACATCAAGTCAACATGGGGAGGGTAAGACGATGCGGCTGCGCAAATTTAGAAAAACAGGATTGACCGTCTCTGAAATCGGTATGGGAACCTGGGAACTCGGTGGTCGCGAATGGGGAGACATCGGTGAAAAGGAAGCTGTTGACCTACTTCGGTACGCTTTTGAAAAAGGTGTCACCTATTACGATACCGCTGACCAATACGGTGGAGGTCGCGCTGAACGTCTCTTAGGAGAAGCTTTTTCTGCACTCGGTACGAGGGTTCTCATCGCAACAAAACTCGGATATGAACTGGACTCGGATGGATGGATTAGTCAAGGTGGTAAGGTTCCAGCATTTAATGCGTCGCGTGACTATATCCGACAAGCAGTAGAAGGAAGTCTCACCCGATTGAAAAGGGATGTGATAGACATCTATCAATTCCACACGCCACCTCCTGCTGAAATATGGGATGAAGCGTTCGGTACTATGGAGGAACTTAAATCCGAAGGAAAGATCCGGTTTTATGGGTTATGCCTTGGAAATGAAGCACAAGCGATTAAAGCGATAGATGAAACAGGTATCACCTCCCTCATGCTTACATACAATATCTTGAATCAAGGCATGGCAAAGACTGTGATGGAAACAGCTGCAAAGAAAGGAATCGCTGTCGTAGTCCGTCAACCTTTGTCGTCAGGTTTGCTTTCTGGGAAACTCAATGCGGACACCGAATTCGCTGAAAACGACTACAGAAAAACGTGGTCCCGTGAGAAATTCTTGGCTGACTTAGAAAAAGTAGATAAGATTAAAGCAGTAATTAGTGGTAAAGCACGAAGTCTGCCGCAAGCGGCGTTAAAATTTATATTAGCACATCCTGCGGTATGTAGTGTTACACCGGGAATGATGACTCCCGCGCAAGTTGATGACGGTGTGGCTACCTCTGGTGCTGTCCGTCTTCCATCTCCAATTTTGAAGAAACTGCGTGACAATTAAGGATAAGGAAATTGCATGAAAGTTATTGCAGATCTGTGTGTTGTTCCGATGGGTGTTGGCGTATCTGTGTCAAAATATGTGACTGCATGTGAACAAGTCCTGAAAGCAGCGGGTTTAAAGACAAAATTGCACGCCTACGGCACAAACATAGAAGGCGACTGGGATGATGTATTCGCAGCGATAAAACGGTGTCATGAGGTGGTGCATGAAATTGGCGCGCCAAGAATTACCACAACGCTTAAGTTTGGCACTCGGACTGATAAAGCACAAACGATGGAAGATAAAGTTGATAGTGTGCACAAACAGTTGGTAGCAGAATAACTAATATTTTATGAAAAAAAATATTGACTTATACAGAAGCGAACCAGGGTGGTGCTAATTCTACTGATATTGATTCACTCGCAGTTGCAAGTAATGATGAGGTTACGGAAGCAATGGTTGCTGAGGATGGCGCAACTGAAGGCGATAGCGTCGGCGATTACGATTGGACACTCGCTGAACTCCCAGCTAACGGTGATATTAATGCTATGCTCGTGGAAGCAGGTGTGTTAGAAAACGCCGATCAAAACGATGTTTCGTCTTATGCGGTCATTACCCTCGTCGCGGAAGAAGCCATGGAAGGTGTCGTGATGGGTGTTAGCAGTGATGATTCCATTAAAGTTTGGCTCAATGGCGAAGTCGTTCATACTAACGCTGTAAACCGTGGTCGTGGTGGTGCTGGCAGCTTCCAAGATAAGTTCAATGTTGACCTGAAAAAAGGTGATAACTTGTTGATGGTTAAGGTCAGTGAACGCGGCGGTGGATGGGGTATGTATGCTGGTATCGGTGCCGATGTGGAAACAGCCTACAGACCTGGATCAACTGATGTTGACACTGCTGTTGAAGCTAAGGACAAACTCGTCACAACTTGGGGTAAACTCAAAGGTGCTAAGTAACACCATAAATTTATAACAATAAATAAAGGACAGTGGTACACCACTGTCCTTTATTATTTAATTCCTTGGTAAGATATTTCTTTCCCAACTATTCTTTCAACGATTCCATCAATCCCATAAACACCGGCAGCGATTCCCTAAACCCATCTTCTCGCGTGCCATTTTTTGGGGTGTAAACACTTTCAAAAGAAATTGTCCCTTGATACCTATCCCTTTTTAACACGTTCATAATATCCGTGTAATATGACACCATCTGTCCTTGTCCCATTGCACAGAAATCAAAGGTTGCTGCGGGAAGATTGACAATACCGTCCTTGAGATGGATATGCGCGATATGATCACGAATAATTTCATATCCATCAGGATAAGGAGTTTCGGTACAATAGAGTGAACTACACGGATCCCATAGCACTCTGAGGTGGTTTGTTCCTAATTCATCAATCAATTTTCGTGCAAGCAAAGCCGATGTAATGTTTGAAGAGATCGCAGTCTCAATCACCAATGTAATGTTTGCATCTTCAGCCATTTGTAGCGGTTCTTCTAAACGATTCAAGAGTGTTAACCAAGCTCCCTCAGAAACAATTGGTTCCGCACCAAATAACACCATCTCCTTGCTGAAACTGAATATCCGCACCAGATTTGTTCCAAGTGTCTGTGCTATTTCTATACACCGTTGTAATGTGTTAAGTTGGTCTCGATATTCTTGAGTATCCATTGAAGTGTCAACAGGAATTCCTGCTAAATTGTGATGTGAAATGCACGACACCTTCAAATTCCGTGCTTGTATAAGACTCTTTACCTGTTCAACATCCGCATCTGTCAACTCCCCTATCTGTTTCTCCCACAGATACTGTAATTCAACATATTCCAATCCGGTTTCGACCATAGTATTAAGTGCATACTCGAAATTTCTGCTGATTCCATCTGTTATAATCCCTATTTTCGGTGTATTTACCATTTAACCCCCTATCAACTCTAAGTTCAATCAGTCCGTTTTTCTTACTTCAATACCTGCGATATTTTCAAGAATTTTGATTATTGTCCAATTATCCTCATCAGGATTTACTGCCTTTCCTGCTTGGAATAACTCAAAAGCAGCACTCGCTGCAAACAGAGGCACACCACAATCATTCGCCATACTTTTTGCGAGACTGAGATCTTTATACATTGTTCCGATATTGCTTTGTCCTTTAAAGTTACGTTCTAATATGTTCTCTGTCGTATCTTTAAATAGAAAATTACCGACAACGCTTGTGCTAACAACCTCACGAAGTGTTTCTGGTTTTACGCCTGCTTTGACTGCCAGTGTCAGAGATTCAAATATACCTGCATAAGTGGTACCTATCAGGACTGCAAGTGCAGACTTGACGGTTTGTCCCATACCGATCTCTTCTCCAACGTGGTAGATATCTCTCCCAACTGCTTTTAGAATTGGCATTGCTTCCTCATATAACTTTTTCTTTGCTGCTACCATCATTGTTAGTGTGCCTGCGGCTGCACCTGGTGCACCACCACTAACTGGTGAATCAATGATATTAATTCCTTTTGACGCTACCAGTTCGGATACCTCAATCACCTGTGAACGTCCAATGGTCGCAGTACAGATAATCGTAGATTCCGACTTTAACCCGTCTAACAAACCGTTTTCAGTGAGCAACACTTCTTTGACCTGATCGACGTTGAGCACCATAATAAAAACTGTATCAGCAGATTCACCTACCTCTTTTGGGGAGGCTGCGGCATGTGCTCCCAATTGTGCAAGTTCCTCCAATGGTTCCGTTCTGACATCATATACCGTGAGTTCATGACCGGCTTTCAAGATGTTTTTTGACATACCTGTACCCATATTACCAACGCCAATAAGTCCTATTTTTGCCATCGTCATCTCCTGAATGTATAATGTATTTATATTCTTGTAACCTTGTCGAATCACAACCCTATTTTATTGTAAAACAAGGAGAAAGTCAAGTGTTAGGAGGGTTTAGAGGTGTATGGAGTATCTGATGTTATACTGTACCGGACCTTCTTTTTGCTGCCAACAATCGCGTCATTGTACCTTCAGCTGGTTGTGCAGTTTCATGCGTTTCCTTTTCCTCAACGACTTCCCGTAAGGGAACATCTTCCACCTGTGCATGGATATCTGGATTAGAAATTGTAGCAATGTTGTCTTTTTTTTGTGTGAGACGGGTTAATGTATCAGGTATAACCGTTTCAGATTTTCTACGAAACTGCGCGCGGAGTTCAGCAAAATATCCACTCGCTATGCTAAAACGACGGAGAATCATTTCCAAAACAAACAACACAACCGCAATAATTAATAACGATTGGGATAATGATTTACGTTCTTCAGTTGGAATACCTGCTGACTTAGAAATCTGAGTTATAGTTGGTTGATAAATTCCTCCCGTAGTTTCGGATAGTCTCTTTAGTAAATCTTGATTAACATCAAAAACTGCATATTCTGCAGGATAGGAAAGCGAAATTGTCTCTGTCTGCCTGCTTTCATCGTCCTCACGTTTTGCGGTGACAATATAGGAACCGCTATCGTTTATCTGAAATGTCCCAACGTAACGGGTTGCACTCTGCTGCTGCATCTGAACAGATTGACTCGCACTCATTGGACCGGCAACTTGTACCGTATAGGATGTAGGTGATGCATGTTGCGTATCAATGACAACTTCCGCGCTTCCATTACGCGATGAAACGATTAGATCGAAATCCGCGCCTATGCCTTCAGTCGGCAAAGTCCAATTGACAACTTGTCCCCAAAACTTACCAAAGTTTGCCCACGAAATCCATTCTTTGCTCCACGAAGGTTTGACATCCGATGTCCATGCGACAGATTTTCCCAATCCGTAATTCCAAGCGGCAAGTATAGGTTCTTCTTTATGTGATTTAATGAAAACCTGTGCTGCTGTTTTTTCTGCTGAAGCAACATATCCGTCAAGCAAAGGTAATGCACTGATACCTTCTAACATTTGTGTTGTTTGGTTGACTATTTTGGGTTGGAACTGTTCCTGGACAATATAGTTTTGCGTTTCTCTGACGGCATCCATCAATACCTCTGGCAATTCTTGTATATTCTTAACAGGAACTGTTCTCCCAACACCTGCATCCTCAATATCCTTTAGCAGTATTGTGTCAGCATCTCCAATGCCAATTACGGTAAGACCGATTCGTGCGTCAGTCAGATTTTTCGCTTTCGTAACAAATCCAGCACGGTCTCCACCAGACTTAACGTCCGACAATAAAATGATATGTTTCCGTTTTACATCAGCAGCTTGGAGGATCTGACCAGCCTTTTCAATTGCTTCTGTCATTGCAGTCGTACCCCCAGTTGGTTTAAGCCTACCAACTGCGTCAACCAGTACATCATGGTCAGATGTGAGTGGTGATATATCACGTTGTTTTACGTCGAAACCCAAAATTGCTGCTTGATCTTCATCTTCCAAATTTCTGATACCCGCACGTATTGCCTCAATGGCAAGTTCAATCTTTTTCTGTGATCCAATATAGTTTGCCATGCTTCCTGAAGTATCAATAACAAACACAAGAGCAACAGACTCTTGTCGTTCACGCGGTGTCATTTCTACAGGAAGTACGCGTTCCAATGCAGTATCCGTGTATCCTCCCGGACCATAGGCACGGTCACCACCGATAACTACCAACCCGTGTCCAAGGTCACGGACATAAGTCTCAATAGCTGTCAACTGTTCTGATGATAAAGTGTCAGCAGAAATGTTGCTAAGTATTAATACATCGTTATGTTGAAGCGTTACCAGTTCTGTGGGTATCTCTGTTGCAGGCAACATATTTACGGAAAACCCGTTCTCCTCAAGCACATTTTTTAGATTATCCGAATATTCCATATCCCCTTCTGCATATAGGATCTGGGGTTTGTCCACAGTTTGCACCACACCATACGCCTGATTATTTTCAAGGATTTCATCGGTGATGTTTAATTTTAATTGATATGTATGCGGAAGGTCTTCCCAAACCTGTTGTGTTGGCAGCGTTAACACATTTTTACCTTTTTCCAGAGTGAATTCCAGATCAGATATTGGAACATCGTTGTGGTATAGCGTAGCAGTTACTGTTGGAATGCTGCCGTCTGTGACAACGATTGCCTGTATGGTGAAGGACTGTCCCTTTCTAACCATATTCGGTAACAGAAGTTCCTGAATCTGAATTGCATCTTCCACAGAATATAATGGAACAGTCAATATTTCTACATTACTTGCAGCAAACAACGGTAAATAATCTTCGACTGTGAAATTACCTGTGTTATGTATTCCATCGCTAAAAAGTACTATTCTTGGATGGTAATTGTCTGGTAGTAGGTCAAGTGTCTGCTTGAGAGTAATGAGAATATCAGTGCCACTCACTTCAGCATTTGACTGAACCAAATCCGATGTTAACAACTGTTGCTCTTGCACTGGTCCCATCTCAATAAGGACAGATGGTTCCTGTGCAAAACAGATTACCCCAAAGTAGTCAGTCTGTTTCAATTTTGCGATAGATGCGTTAATCTGATTAATTGCCTCTTCCTGTTGAGATGGTGCAATGCTATCTGATGTATCCAGTAGGAATGCTACAGCGAGCCGTTGTTCTTGGTGAGTATGTTGTAGATTGGCTAAGGCAAGGATAGCACATAAGAGTGCAGTGCATCTGAGAAGGAAGGTGGTGCGTTTTCGCCATTTGGCAGCAATCACACTTGTGCGTGACTGAATATAGATTAAAATGGGAATTACCGCGAGGAGGATTAAAAAGAGAGGTGAGCGGAAATCCAACATCTGTTAATTCTCCTGACGACCCCGCTATGAAGTAAGTCAAGTAGTTAATACCTGACTTTTATTGTTGGTGCAATTCTTCAAAATAGGCTTCAGAAACTTGGTGTTCAGCAGTGTGTGTCAAACCGTGCCGATTGCACAATGCAATATATTCAGCGATCAAGGTGCGGCGTCTTTTCGGTTCAATATCACCACCTGCTACCAACATTGCTTTATAAGCAGGAATAGACGCTTTTTCTACGCGTGTCTGTACCTCAGAATTTTCTGCCAGTGCCAACGCTTCTTGAAAATAGTCAAACACACGTTGTGAACTCTCCGCATCTAATCCGACATCTTCTGGTGATGGGAAACACCTTGGGTGAAGGTTTCTCTCCTCAACGTTATCGTGGAGAAAAGTAATGTATTTCAAAATTGCTGGTGCTGCTGCTTTGTAATGCAAATGGACAAATTCAGTTAATATTGCTTGATCGTTGAGGCGTGGATTCCAGATGAGATGTGATATTAGATAATTTCGCAAATCGGAGAATTCACCTGTTAACCCGTTGCCATTTGCCTGCATGAAAACACCTTTTGCATTGTTTTGTAAGAAGTAGCGGACATTTGGACCAATACTTCGTAAATTTGGAAAAGGCAAATCGTAGGATCGGAAGTTGGTGTTGTAATTCCAAATCCAGATGTCATTACAGATTTTCCCCCATGCGTTTGTATCTGCACAAAACGCCAGATTCTGTTCACAATCAGGATTATCAATTGCATGCAGCGTGCAGCATTCAATGCTACAGAGTTGAATTTGGACGTTATGACGAGGCTTAACTGTCTTAGGTGGTTTGCGTGTATACCAATATGCAAGTGTACCAACTTTGACATCCGGATGTGCTTTTTCAATGCGTTCTGCTACTGCGTTGACCAAGGTCAACTGTGAACCCATCGGAGTACCTTCAGTTTCGTTTAGTGCCTCACACGGTTCACATCTACAGTATGCGGCAGTATCTGCCTGACTGACGCTGATGTTCGCAACATTAGGATTGTCTGTGAGACGTTGAATTGCTGACTCTGCTGCTATTTCAATAACTTCTGGATTAGTGACACACAACTGTGGTCCACCACCGTGCGTATTTGTATCACGTTTTCCTTCAACTAATGCGTAATACTCTGGATGACTTTCTCCGTACGTGCCGTAGGGAACGAGCACATGAAATGAATGGTTGATGAGTTGTTGAGGGGTTTTCCCACCAAGTTTTTCAGCATCCGTGACTGTATTTACTTTTCGTTTCGCTGCAAATTCTGGGTGGTTTGAATTTTCACGATAGTAACTCCACCTGAATGAGAACGGTGGCGTATAGGTATAACTTCCACAAGGTATTTCCAGTTCTGAGGCATTCGGAATATGGGTATTGTCAGCAGTTAGAAAACGGAGACCGACTATCTCTTCAAGGAACTGATACACAGCATATAGTACACCTCTTGATACGCCGCCACTCAGTTGGATTTGTTTTTTATTAACAGTGATACGGATCTCCTCATCATCCATTATATCAGATGCGTTAATAAAAATTTGCCCATCATACTTAGATGTGTTTTCGTCTGCATTTCCAAGTGGTAACGCCAATAGGGTTGCTTGATTAAACCATTTTTGGAATTCTTCGGCGGCATATCTTTCTGAAGCTGTAGCATCATCAGAGATGATAATTCGCCAATTCCGCATCACTGAGACCGACAAATTCGCACCAGATGATTGAAACACGAGTGTCTTGATAGTTGACATAATCTTCTCCTCAATTCTGCCATGCAGCATGTCTTTTTATTCGGCATCCGCATCTACCTGATATTTCTGTTTATTGAACATAATAAAGAAAACTATCGCGGCAATAACTGTTAAGACGAGTTGTCTGTTTCAAAGCGATGAGAAGGAAGACACCGCTGAGTATATGTGAGATCGAAGTGAATATTTGGTCGGGCATCAATCGGTCTGCAACCCAACCGGCTTTGATAGGAGAAATAATTGAACCGATAGCAGTTGTGCCAAAAACATAACTTATCTGTTTACCAGTGAACCCAAGATTATCCATGTGACCGGCAATGAGAACTGTCCACGCACCCCATATAGTGAATTGCAGAAACATCATTCCCGACAAACGAGAAAAGGTAAATATCTCTGATGCTCTTTTTGTCATGACTATCTCCGTGCTTATCAACTTCGGAGTTTCACTTCTAAGTTCTTACCCTTAAATCCAGTTTTCAATCGGTTCAGTTGACTTGACGATATGTACTCCTTCATCCGAAAATCTTGCAAAAGCTGCATCTGCCGACTCTGTATAGTCCACTACACCAGGGACAACGACTGGAGAGGTTAGGTCTTCCATCAGATATATTTTCTCCGCAAATGTTGTATCCGTTTGCTGAATTTCTTTGAGTAGGTCACTTACCGTCCAAGCAACACAGTGGCTCTTTGCCTGTCCTGCTATAATCACGCGATCATACGTTAAAAGCCTTTGCAGTAAGTCCGTTTTCTCTTGATCAATTGGGTTTTCTTCTGCATCATTAACTACTTCTGGTCGAAGTACAGAGTAGTTTTCTGTCAACGGGTTACGTCCCTTGGTTTCATATTCCGTTTGGCTATTACGGGCAATTGCATGGAAAAAGCACGTTTCATCAACAGCAGAAACAACAGCATGTCCAATTCCTCCGATCATAGCGTGGTAGGGCCATATCGTGAGCGGATACTTACCTTCAGAGGTAAGTGTTTTGACATAATGTTCGCTATATTCCTTGAGCCATGTATACTGATTAGCATTTCCCTTCAAACTGTCAACAACGGCAGGATTGACGTGCCATCTTCCTGTTTCTATATCCTCTTGCGTAATGAGGGTCTGTAAGGGAACGGGGTTCTCGCCTGCATCATTAATCCAAAAGATTTCGTGGAATATCTGCATAGCAGTATGTGTATCCAAAGTGCATACGATTTTACTGATATGCGGAAGGTTACGATAGATGAATTGACATAAACGCACATTATCCTCTACAGCACCCGTTCCTGACCTACCACCCACGAAAAGTTCAAAATCTGGCATACAGAACGTATTTTGGACATCAACAAGCAGCAAACATGTCCGCACAGAATCCTCGGAAGCAGGTGCAATGTCGTATTCTTGTGCCCATGCACGAGCATCATGCAGCCGATCTTGATATGGAATACGCCAAACCTGTCCGACCTTAGCCGAATCGAAATGCTCAGGAATCGGAATTTGGGATGTTGAAGAAATGTCACTCACTTTTCTATCCTTTACAGATTAAATGCGTCTAATGTATATCACAATGCAAAATAGTGTTTTTACTATCTTTTTTTATACCAAATAGTCTATTATATGTAACGAGGATGAAAAAGGTGTGCTCGGTATAATTTATAGAGTTTTCAATTATTAGTATAAGGATAACCGCAGCCCGTAGTACATGAATTGTCGTTATTTTATAGCACATAACTTTTTTTTACAACAAAAAACGGGGTTAACCTGTCTAATAATGTAGTTACTTAATCAGGTGTTTCGACATTTTTTGAAAAACATGAATTCTTTTACAGATTCTTTCGTTACTAAATTTGTTGGGATTGCGTTTGTCATGTAGAATTGTTGTTAAACGACATATTATGTCAAACATACTCTTTGATTTGATACGCATTCCACACAGTATAAAGAGGCATAGAGATTAATTATGCGACGATCAAGAAAACGGAGACCAGAATTAGACGAAAAACTTGCTAAGGTTAATCAACAGGTACGTGAAGCTCGCGGTCGTTTACGATGGCAAGTTCGTCAAGCACTTGTACCACTTAATATACAAGAGAATAAAGGTATCTCTAAATTGAGCGGTCAAGTTTTGATTGTTACCTATAATGATGATTTGCAAGAGAGAATAAGAGGTGTTCTTGAATCAGAAAGTTATAAGTGTGATGTCGCTGAAGGAAGTTCAAGAGCAGTCGGCATGCTAAGGTTGGCAAAATATCAGCTGATTATTGTAGACTTCACCCGATACCGACGTTCCAACGTCTTTTCTTATGTCAGAAGGTATCAACCTCACATCAAAATTATTTCCATTGTTCCGGATGAAGGCAGAGCACGTGAGATGATGAGATTGGGAAGTTACAGTTTCTTAGTAGGACGTAATTTTGATACAGAACAGCTGCGAACCTGTCTGATTAGTTCTTTAAGGATGGGACATAGCGTTTGCTCATTACAGGCACACGGGGAACGATGTAATCGCTCCTGTGTCAATAGTTATCAAACTGAAGAAGATATCATGCATTTTGATAATATACAGGATTAGAATTCAAAAACACATTTAAATCGTATAATGGCAAAAAACTTAGAGTTCAAAGTGAGGTGCAAATCCCTTGATTCGCTTCTGCCCAAGTTAGCAGATTTGAAGGCAACACACCGTGAAATTATTCACCAAGTGGATACCTATTTCCACAACCCGAAAGGCAGGTTAAAACTACGCGAATCAGAGGGATCCGATGAAGGTTGGCTTATCTACTATGAACGTCCAAATGAATTAGAATCTCGCTATAGTATATATCAACTATGCTCAACCTCTGAACCAACGGCACTAAAAGAACTTTTGACTGCTGCGTTGGGTATAAAGACAATCGTGAAAAAACAGAGATCGCTATGGATGTTCCAAAATACCAGAATCCACCTTGATACTGTTGATGATTTAGGTGAATTTGTTGAATTGGAAACGGTATTTCAAGGACAAACTGAAGCAGAAGCAAAGAAAGAACATCAACACGTTAAAACTACACTTGAATTAAACTCGGCAGAACCGATTGCTGTTTCATACAGTGAACTGCCAAAACAAAAGTAATAAAGAAAACAGACACAATTTAACCGCGCATGGCAGAATTGGAGACAAAACTATGGACTATTCACGATATCGTAAAATCATAGAATCTGAAAATGAAATGGATAGTACTAAAAGAAAAGAATTGCTGAGCATATATCTGAAAACCCCATCATTGCCGCAGTTGCAAGCTGCCCGCGCATTGTTAATTGAGATTAAAGCTAAATTAAATCGCTGTGAGACTTCCAAGAAGAAGTGCTTGAAAGCAATTCGGCATATGCTGTATAAGAAGCGTTCAGTATAGAAGGTTCAGTATCCCCGCAAACCTACAAATGCCAATTGTTATCTGAACCGGAATTTTCAATATTTTTCCAGTTCCTGATTTTCATTTATAGTAAATATACAAATAAGTTGACCCATCTTCTGTAGGCGGGGAATGCCTAAATGGCATTCCCCAGAGTTCCTTCCTACATCTAACAGTGTCAAAGTAATACTAAAACCCACTATAATATCCCTGCTCTATTGACATCTATGAGTTGAACGAAGCGGGTACCGATATAAGGATTATAGACGTGAAAGAACGGATTGCACCAAAAGCGGTATCATCAACTCGTGATGTCCCGTGAAAGAATAACCTTTCCCTCCCATCTCTGTCGGTCGTTTAACGACATTCTCTGCAGGACGATATTGCTGTATCATATCAAAATCGGCAGCAGTGAAGTGAGACACCGTATGTCCCAAATTCCGAGCAACCGTTATAGCCTTCAGAAAAACCTCAGGCAAAATCACAGCTGAACCGAGATTTAGTACAACCCCACCATCTTCCAACTCCGTAACAAGTTGTGTTAGCAAACGGAAATCGGTAAAACTCGCCTCGCCAATGGCAGCGCCGTCCGCTGATGGGTGTTGATGAATAATATCCGTCCCAATTGCAACATGCACAGTAATCGGAATATCAAGTCGAATACCTGCGGCAAGAAGACTTGACTCGTTGTATGGTGCGTCAATTTCTATCAACTTCTTACCCAATGCTTCTCCCATTCCTATACCTGTATCCGCAGCATTTTGGATCGCATCGTTCATCAGTTTTCCTGTCTCTTCCCACATCCCAAATTGTCCTGTCTGCAGATAGACAGAGACATCTTCAGATGTCTCTCCGATAAGCGCAATCTCAAAATCATGAATGCTGCTTGCCCCATTAAATGCGAAACCAGTAATAACCCCACATTCTATCAGTGCGATTAAATGTGGTGATAAACCGCACTTGATGACATGTCCACCCATCATTACTATAACAGCCTTTTTTCGTTTATATGCTGTAACGATCTTGTCAATAAATTCTATGAAGTCTGTTCCTTTGAGTATCTTAGGAAGTGAATCTAAAAGCGGAGATAAATCAACTTGTGAGTCTGGAAGTGTTGCAAAATCCTTAACAGAAACTTTGTTGATCCGATCTTTAAGTGGATACGTTTTTACATTAGACATGTCAATTGGTTTCAAGTCTTTTTTCATGCATTTCATCCTTATGTATTTGGATATAATATATTATGCCGATGATAAACCAAAAAAGCAATAATGAACGGTGATGGAATATGTAATCTGCTATTCCGTAGACAAGCACTGAGATCAGAAATCCGCTTCCTCCGATAAATACCCCTATACTCCAAAAATCACCTTCAGTCTTCATACTGGAACGATATTCCCATATCCGCTTCCAAAATTGACCAATCATCCACAAAAACAGAATGAGGGCAGGAATACCTTGTTCAACAGCGATATGCAGATAAATGTTATGAGCATGAAAAGGGACATCATGCATATTAGGTAGTGCATTTAATTGTGCTTCATAGCGAAACCTACCCGGTCCAATTCCTGTAATAGGATATTTCTGTATAAGTTCGAGTGATGTCTGCCACCACTGTGGACGTTCTCCCATAAAACCCATTGGTCGTTCAATCATAGTGTTAAAACGTGTTTTGATATGGTTAGGCATCAGAAATATAGATAAACCAATAACCGTTATCAACAGAACGGTGCCAATTAACACACGCTTTATAGCATCTACAGTAGATTCTAATCCTGATAACCTACGGACAACCAAGTAACAACAGATACATAATGTCGCGAAAGCAACACCTACCCAAGCACCACGCGTGAGGGTTAACAACAGATTCGCGCTCATCATGGCAACAACTACTCCCAGCATTAAGATTACCCATAATCCATTTTTCTGAGTGCGTAGAGATTGCCAGCTTGCAACAAAATAACCAATTACAAATGGAAGACTGAGGGCAAGATATGCACCGAGGTAATTTGGTGCCTTGAAAGTTCCAGCGAGACGTTGTTCAATCATATATACCATAAGGTCCGTTTCATGCTTTCGGACTAAGTAGCGTCTATTTCTCGCTAAGTCATCTATCCGCCATTCATTAGTTAATTTTGTTTTCAAGATAGACGCGCTCTGGGTAAGTGGTATGTTGATCTGACGCAATTCAGCACGTAATTCATCCGAAAATCCTTCCCTTGCCGAAAGTTCTCCCTGATATTCTGATCCGACTCGTCCCATCAAACTGAGTGCTAATCCTGTGTCGTTTAAGTAGGACAAGAGACCAAGGAATGATGAGACACCCACAGAGACAAAAAAAGCGATAAGGACATGACGCAACCGAATTCCCAGACGGCAGTGTATAACAGCATAAAAAAGCAGAACTGCACGAAGTAGTTTCCAAAAATAACCGAGACTACTCGTGTCAGGATGTGGTGCAAAAATTGAGGCAGCTAATGCTATTCCTAAAAATAGTACAATGGGAACATCAAGAGGAGTACGATGCCAGTTGAGTTTACACTCAAAAATGATGCGTCCTACCCATCCAAATAGGACAAGCGACATACCTATGTTTAAATACAACGATGTATAGTCGAATGGGAGTGATAGGACAAAGATTAAAAATCCGATGTAGACCGAAAATGTGAAAAAATTTGCTAACGTGAAATTTGATTTCAATGAAGATTTTAATTTTAACATAAATGCTGTTACAGATTTATTCAGAAAAACTTAACTATATCCTTGTCAAATTCCATATTACATGATAGAATTCTATAAATTACCCATTACCATTGGAGGTTTGCTAATGCGTTTAACACGTGTCCTTCTAACATTAATTGTTTCGCTATTTCTAATCGGTTTCTTTGTTCCATCCTCTTCATTTGGTTTCATTGAACGTGAGTATACAATTCGCGAAGTTATTGATGCCTGCACAAATATCGTTTTCGGTGAAGTGGAAACTGTTAATACTCGGCGGCTACAGGCAGTCATTAAAGTCAAAGAAGATGTAAAAGGCAAAAGTTATTTAAAAGAAATAAAGATGAATTTTTCCACAGGACAATATAAACAGAACACCTCACCTCAAAAGATGGTTCGTCTGCTAAAAGAAGGCATGCCGATTATCGTGTTTTATCGTGAACATTACGGTATTGATAGTATGTGTTTTATAGATAACACATGGTTCCAAATGCGTGGTTATCAAGGTAGACGCAGCAATTCAAACAGAAACAGCGGTTCATGGTGGAGTTTCACGCACATTGACCCGATGATGTCACGCACTTATGATGGCAAAACGATAGCGTTCCAACAGGCTGTACGGGACATGATAGATGGTAAGATGTGGGTTGTCGCACCGAAAAATGCGGTAAAAGTTCTTGTTCTAACTGGAAATAGTACTGCCACAACTTGGGGGCAAACCTATGTCCACACAAATAGTATGACGTACGAATACAAGGCATTACGTGATATAAAAAAGGTTGGTAAACGTCCAGTGGCTTATGAATCTACCAAAATGCGATCGCTGCCAAACTTAAAAGATGCAGATATTTTATGGATTGGATATGAAGAGATCTCCAGTTTTGGTCGGTACCTCCTTACCAATACAACTGATAAAAAAATCAAAGACTTCGTCAATGGTGGTGGTATTGTAGTCGTTTCAGGACAAGACAGTACTCCGATAAAACCGTGTGGAATCGGATGGTTGCAAGGCAATTTGACAGGTGTTGAAAGTCCACCAGATAGATATTTTGTTGTTACAGATAAGTCTGAATCCCTCTTTTCCAAACCCAACAAAATTCAATCAGGTAGAATCTATATTGATGATGCATGGGTGGATTGGGAAAGTAGCGATAAGATATTTGCAACTACCCAAGAACGTAACGAACTCGTCATTGGTGCACGTAAATATGGAAAGGGTCTTTACCTTATTACAAGCCTTCGCAACGACAGCCAATATACGGTATCCATGAATAAATTACTTATGGAAAATGTAATCCACTATGCTGTTAATCAGATTGAGCAGCAGAAGCGGTGATTCAACCAGATTGATTTCCTCATACACTACAGAAACTTTGCCACTACTAAAGTAATATCATCATGAAGACTTTCGCCTTGCTGAAAGGTTTCAAGATCAGAAAGGATTGCCTTCCTTATTTCAACTGGAGACAGATGTCGCTTTTTATACAGTAGGTTTTTGAATCGTTCAAGTCCATACATCTCTGTATCTGCATTAAAGGTTTCAGTGATTCCATCCGAATAAAGCACAAGTAGGTCGCCAGATTCCCATGTCGTTTCTGTACTGTGGTAGTGTGTAACTGGGTTTTGGTCCGGTAAAGCGATACCTACAGGTGTAAATTGCGATTCCAACTCAATAAACTCATCGCTGTTTGTCCGAAAAAGAAGCATCGCTGGGTGTCCAGCATTCGCAAACTCAAAACGATTGTCCAAATGGATGATAACATAACAGCATGTCATATAGATGAAGGTTTGTGCATCCTCATCGGTAACTCGTTTGATAGCCTTCATCACCTCTGGCACTGATGCATCAAAACGTATTTGTGTCTGTATGCAGCTTTTCGTCATTGCGGCAACCATAGCGGAATGAAACCCGTGTCCCATAACATCCCCGATAAAAATCCCAACCTGTTTGTTTGGTAGATATAGGTAATCGTAATAATCACCCCCAACACTGTTTGTCGGTTTACAATATCCAGCAGAGGTGATACACGGGTGTACTATCTCTTCGTTTGGCAAAATCGATTGTTGTACCTCGGCGGCAAGCCGCATTGATTCCTCTTGTGCGACCTCTTTGCGGATAGCACTCATCTGAACTTCAAGGTCATGTCGAATTTTGTTATTTAGGACACGAAACATCCCTCTACCAATCAGAGGTTCGCGTGCAAATGCTTGGTAAAATTCGTTCCGAGTTATACGTAGGAGTCGTGTCGGCGTAACAGTCTTAATCGTTGCGCTTCTCGGTTTATCATCAATCAGAGCTACTTCACCGAAACAGTATCCTTTCTCTTTAAAGGATAACACCTCAGTTTCCGCTTTTATGATGCTAATTTCCCCATCAACCAGCAGGTAAAGCGAATCACCATCTGCCCCCTCCTCAAAAATGGTATGGTCTGCAGTGTATTCTATCTCGTGTGCAATATCGCTAATTGATTCTAAATCTGCTTCTGAGAGTTCTGCAAAAAGTTCAGTTTTCTGTAGAAACTGCAATTTTTCTTCTGCTAACATAAACGCTCATATCCTTGCGGTGTTTTTCAGTATGTTTCTTGGGTATCTCTGTCAGGTAAATTTAATAAAAAAGGATTCTAAAATACATCGTGCTATTATACTCACCTACGTATGATATGTCAAATCACTTTTCATTGTAATCTATTTTTTGTCGGATTTTTGGTGAGCGGGTTGCTGTCTTAAGCGTAAGACAACATCGGTCTACCGAAATAGACAAACAGGATACGATTATCGTGTTATTACTAACCTATAGTGAATATGATGATATTGGGAGGAAGGGACCAATGCGCGCTACGGAGTATTGGCACTTTCGTTGGATATTTGACGTTTGTATTAACTGTTGTGTTGAAAAATAACTGCACACCACCTTTGACAGTGTGACGGATTCACGGCTTGTTAGTCGATAAGATAGGGAAAGTACAGTCGCAAAGTTATTGGTGATAAAGTTTCGAAATGCGGTTGATAATATTTATGGGTCAACGGAGGTAGTATAGTCCGGGGACGATTCTCTCAAGTTAGGAACGGTTTTCTAACCACTCCTAACTTGAGAGGAGGGACATAATTTTATTGGATTTCGTTTTCCAACTCAACATATAATATTTCCATTACAGCGAACCTTTATAATGTACCCATTGTGTTACCAATTTGTCTTTAGCAGAAACCAAACCCCGCAAACGCGTCGTCGCAAGCGTTTCATGCTCACCCGCAAAAGACACATCTTCAATCCGATAATAGTAAACCGTGTTCGGTTTTGCGGATGTATCTGTCCACGTATAAGTGTTACGCTCGCCTGTCGTGCCAGCACCTTTTATCAGTTTGGTGTTAATCTGCTTATATTCACCTTTTTTGCTATCGCTTCGCAGGATATTAAACCCCGCATTGTTCAGTTCCGATGCAGTTGACCAGTTGATAACAGCACCGTCAGCAGTTCGCACGGCTTTGAAACTGGCTAATGTAACAGGGAGCGGTTCACCTTCTCGCTTGTGGATGATTTTTATTTCTCGGTTGCGCCGCAGGAGTGTGAGAAGCGGTCCTCGGTCCGTAATCGGATTTCCCCAAATCCATAGTGTTTTTAGATTTACCAAGCCTATAAGTGGACGAACATCGCTGATCTGATTGTTAACCAAAGCAAGTCGTTCCAACTTTGTTAATCGTGACAGAGGCGTGATGTCTGTAACTTGGTTGTTAGTCAAGCCAAGCTCATATAATTCTGTCATCTTCGCAAGTGGTTCGATGTCTGTAATCTGATTGTCAAACAAGGCAAGTGCTCTTAATCCCGTCAAGTTTGCAAGGGGTCTTATATCGCGTAGTTGATTATTCCTTATATCTAATTCTTCTAACTGCGTGAGCCGTGACAGTGGCGTGATGTCTGTGATCATGGGACTTGGGAGTTGCAAAGATCTCAATTGTGTCATATTTTCGAGTGCCGAAATATCCTCTACCAGATTATTGTTGTCAAGATAAAACTTTCTTAATCGGACTAACCTTTTGAGGGGACGAATGTCACTGATCTGGTTGTGCTGAAGTACTAAAATCTCTAAATTAATTAGATTTTTGAGGGGTGTAACATCACGGATCTGATTATAACCGAGATGTAAATCCTGTAACTGTGTCAAGTTTTCCAGTGGCTTAATATCCTCAAGGACATGATTTCCAATAAGAAGCAACTGTTTGAGCTGCGTTAAGTTTGCCAGCGGCTTAATGTCACTGATTTCATTGAAACCGCGTGCAGGTCTAATTTCCTCAGTGCTGGGGTCGAACTCAAGTTGACCATTTGCAAGTGATAACGCTGTTAGTTGTATCAAATATTCCAGTGGCTTAATATCATGGATATGATTTCCAGAAAGAACTAACAATTCGAGCTGCGTCAAGTTTGCCAGCGGCATAATATCTCGGATCTGATTATTAGCGATTCTTAACTCTGTCAGTTGTGTCAACTTGGACAACTGCGTTAGGTCATTGACAGAGTTACTATTAAGAATTAACGAGCGGAGTAGTGGCAACGCTGATATCGGTGTGATGTCTTGAATTTGATTATCACTAAGATCTAAAAACTCTAACCGCGCAGCATGCTCAAGTCCTGTGAGATCTGTTATCCCACGGTTGACAGCCTTTAGAGACGAGAGTCTGACCAAATCAAATGTGGTGATCCGTTGTGCAGGTAGCATCGTCAATGCTTCCCTTATCGCTGAAGCTAAGTTTGTATCAGGTATAAAGGCGGTATTGGTATCGGGAGGTGGCACTGTTGAGTCAACTTTAAAGAATCTTCTTATATAGTTGCCCTCTTTGTCTATCACCTGAATCACGACATAATCCAACATTCGCGTTGTGTCAAATTCCGCATGTCCACTAACCCCGCTTAACACTTGACAATCTATAAACTCTGGTTCGCTGCTATCATTCAATGCCGCGCTTTTAGATGCAATAAATTGTGCTTGATGAAGTCCATCCGGATCATTTAATTCAAAACGAAGCCTGAATGCATGGGGCGGTTTCACATCATACTCGGCTGATAACGGATGTATGTTTGTATTCAGATTTCGAGTGATTACTTTGTCTGAATTGAAATAAGGATGAACATTCAACCATTGAGCATTACATAAAGACAATTCCTTTGAAGACAAATCCTCGCGAGCTGATCCATAAGACATAATATCGGCAGAATTGAAAAAGTAGTGCTGTAATCCAAATGCATGTCCGAGTTCGTGTGGGATAAGCGCAACATTGCTACTACAATCTCCTGATGCAGGGACTAAAACATGACCACCATTTTTATTGTCTCCACCGATACCACACACAGTCCCGTTAAAAGCACCACTGCTGATCTCAACGGCGATGACATAGATATTGTTGGCGAAGTCAAGTTGTCCTTCCAGTTCGTCAAAGATTTTATTGAATGAGTTGGTCTGATAAAATGCGTCATTATATTTCCCAACTATATGATGAACAATCGCATTGCCGTTTTCGTCCGTTTCAAATCTAAAAGTCTTTCTACCAAAACCGTGCCGTGCCATCTCATCTGCGTAGAACTTCTGTGCCATTTTTATGGAAGCATCAAATGTCGTGTCAATGTCCGGTTGTACCTCACGGTCGTTTGGCAGTAAGTATATAAGCTGCACTATATACTCCGATGTGTTCACCATAAATTCTGGCTGCGGCACCTCTACTTCTATTATCTCTCCTTGTTCATCATAAATCTCCTCCTCTTCTTCAACTTCCACAACAGGTACATCGTCTTGGGTGAATCCTGTTGGCAAAAATGCAAGCAGGACAATAGTGAATAGTGTAAGAATAAGATTAAGTCCGTTTTTCATAAGTTGTACCTCTTTTCTGACAATTATATAACGAATTGTGGTAGTTAATTTGTTGTAAAGAATTACCCACTTCTAATCGTTGAAAGCCATATTATACTATATCAAAAATAATTATCTATGTCTATAAACGACTAATTTTCTTAATATCATACAAAAGTCAACATACATAGTGCAATTAAAGCCATTTAATTGCACTATATTGAGCAAGGTATTTCGAAAATGCAACACAAAGTTGACTCATGCCAAATGTATTAAGCGCATTGGTATTGATTCATTCAGATAATATACTTCTAATCTCGGTGGTTTCAGTTTTAAACCGCATCAAACTTATGTGAAGTTTTGCACACGACGGTATTTTGTTTTTATGACACTGTTCGGAAATATGCAGCATATAAACAGATTCGTGTGTGATGTGTTGTGGTTAGAAAACCGCTCTTACCTATTGCGCAAATATTATGCCAAATCCACAAACCCGGACCGTTATAGGATTCTGTAATTCTTGACTCGGCGCATATAGGCATAAAATGCATATTTTGTAGGGAATCATGCATGATTTGTGGTCATAATGCAAATGTTGTAGGTGTACTCTGGTATTGTAGGCTGCACTACCATCGATTGAGTAAAGCGATAACGGAATCCAGCATAATCGTCTATGGCTGCAGCGAATGGTTTTGCTCATGCTCAACCAAGTCTACGGTATTTACAAAAGTCACGTTGAAACTATCTTTAAACTTGATTAATTTGGATAATATGGTATTATGCTGTTACAACTATCAGTGAAAAACGTTTGAAATATCTACACCTACACATCAATTTGTTCCAACCAAATCCTCACCTATTTCTAAACTTCTTACGACTGTTCTAAGCAGTATCAGCAAAAATATTACCAATACTACACAACTAAGAAGGAAACAGTATGATTTCATTTTATAAAATAAAACCTAAATTTCAGCAATTGGTGAAACCCTTACTAAATATGTTTTATAAAGCAGGTTTTACCGCTAATGGTATTACATGGATGGCGATACTCTTGTCTATTACGATCGGTTTCTTGTTATGGCTCTTTCCTAATGGTCACATGCTCTGGATATTTCCTATCGCATTATTAGTAAGAATGACATTGAATGCTCTCGATGGCATGATGGCAAAAACGTATAACATGACAAGTGCATCAGGAGAAATGTTGAACGAACTTGGTGACGTTGTTTCTGATGCAGTCATGTTTTTCCCTTTGATTAAACTGATAGGTGTGGATTTCAGGTGGGTGTTACTGTTTATATTCCTTTCTATGCTGAATGAGTATATCGGGATATTAACAAAAGCAGCAACAGGGACAAGAAGATATGATGGACCAATGGGGAAAAGTGATAGAGCATTCGTATTAGGATTAACTTGTTTGCTGTTTTTCTTTATCCCAACCATAAGTGTAACTTTCAATTATATTTTCTTGGGAATGAGTGTTTTACTGGTGTTAAGTTCAGTAATACGACTTAAAAACGGATTATCTCAAATCGGGAGTCGAAAATGAATATACTTGATTTACTCATAGTTCAGCAAAAGGAAATAGCCATAGTTATTGGACTTATTTTCGGAATTCTGGTTTTTGTCAGTATCCTCTTTTGGATTATTAGTATAGTAAAACCAAAAGCAAATCTTTCCGAATTAGTTATGAGGACAAAGTCTTGGTGGGTAATGGCTACTGTTTTCGTATTAGCAGTCATTTTACATCCTGTCATCACCTTTATTTCGTTGGGATTACTTTCATTTCTTGCGTTACGGGAATTATCATCAATCAGTAAAAATGTCCGAGAGGCTGATCGTAAAGTTCTGATTTGGTGTTTTTTGAGTATTCCAATTCAATATTATTTTGCTTATATCGGTCAATATAGTCTGTTTATTATCTTCATTCCGGTATTTATGTATCTATGGATTGCATTTGTGTTGGTGATAATCGGTGAAACAGAGGATATCAGTCGTTCAATGAGTGTACTGCCTGCCCAATTGATGTTGACGGTATTTGGTGTTAGTCATTTAGCGTTTTTGATTTCATTACCGGAAATCGAAGGGTTTGATGCGGGTGGAAGAGCATTACTGTTGTTTATTGTATTCATAACTGAAATGAACGATGTCTTCCAATTTACTTGGGGAAAGTTTTTGGGTAGGTTCAAGATTCTACCTAAGGTGAGTCCAGGTAAAACTTGGGAAGGACTGATAGGTGGTTTAATTACTTCAGTCGTTGTTGGTTACTTTTTACGTTTCTTGACACCATTTTCTGAAATTGAGATACTAATCACTTGTGGTGTAATTGCAATTACCGGTTTTATTGGAGATGTTGTTGTTTCTGCTATTAAAAGGGATATCGGTCTTAAGGACACAGGTGCTGTAATTCCCGGACATGGTGGTATTTTAGACCGAATTGATTCACTGGCGGTTACAGGTCCAGTATTCTTTCATATTGTATATATCATGTATTACGTGTAACGAATCTATAAGTGTCAACTTGAAGAAAGGAAAACAGGAATAATGTCCCAAAAATGGTTGGTGCCGTTTTTGCGTATTGTTAAATTGACAGTTATGTGTAGAGTGCTGCAAAACCAAACCTATGGATAAACTCATGCTTACAACACATCTTGCTATTTTCACCCAACCTCTACTTGACTTGGTATTAGACGGTCACAAAACAATCGAAACCCGCATCAGCAAAATCAAACTCCCACCATACCAAACCGTTGCAGTCGGCGACCACGTCATCATGAAACAAAGCGGTGGTCCCATTAAAGGTGCGTTTGAAGTTGCTAAAGTTGATACTTTCCATTCAGACACATGCCTTGATGACGCACTTTTTCAGTCTATATATGAAGTAGACGGTCTAAGAATCTTTGGACTTCAAGATGTTATGATTATGTATCGTGATGCATTCAGAAAGAAATGGTGCGAGTCTAAATACGCTACATTCATGCATGTGAAAAATGTCTGTAAATATGATGCTATGATTTCAAAAAAGAAAAAGAATCGACAGGCGTGGGTTGTGTTGGGGAAGGGAACTGCTGAGGAGTGGTTAGAATTGTAGATTGGATAGAGTATAATTATACCGAACATTTCCTTTTTATCTTTGTAGGGCAAGCACAGGAAACGATCCCTCATAATACGCTGAACGTAGTTTGTAACTCAAGCTTTGCACCCCGACAAAAGAGTCATTCAATTGTCAAGAATCGCAATTATTGATGTGGATTCCAACCTAAATTGACACATACTGATTAATATTCTTTGCGTTATCAACCTGACTTACACGATCTATTGTAAACTGTAAAGTTTTTGAGTTAATCCCGACTAAAATTATCATAATAAAGCCGTAAACTCAGTCTCTATATAGGTTATTGGCACTATACATAAATTTGCACAATTGCGATTAACTCAAAAAACTCAACAGTATGACATTTAAAACGAATCAATTATTGTGAATATTTTGTAATGGCATTTCAAAATATTTTTAGTGGTGGTCAGGAGTGGATTATGCGGTAAATGCCAAAAACTTTACACACCCCACGACAAACATACATTTGACATTTAATTCCAATTGTGTTAAAGTATATCTGAATGAAATTACCTTAAAAATATACATGCACTGTGACTGACTCAGACATACGTAAATCTGACAGGATTGTTTATTTCGTCCTATCGGGATACCGTATATTGCAATAGACAAAAAGGGAATTATGTCAATAAGCGATTTTTTTCACGGGAAGGTTCTACTTATTACCGGTGGCACTGCCTTCCTTGGACAACCGATGGTTGCCAAAATATTAACTTCTCTCCCAGAAGTAAAAAAAATATATCTCCTAATTCGAAGTCGGGTTGAATCAAATGGAAAGGTCACCTCCGCACAAGAACGATTTGATAAAGAGTTGATAACTTCCGATGTCTTTGATGCGTTGCGTGAGGTGCACGGTGAGAATTTTGAGGCGTGGGTCAAGGAAAAAATCGAACCTGTTGAAGGAGAATTGACGGATGCACGACTCGGATTTAATGATGACGACTATCATAGATTACAGAATGAAGTAGACATCTTTATTAATATTGCAGGTCTCGTTCAGTTTGATCCCCCTTTTGATGCCTCTCTAAAAGGTAACGCCTTTGCTGCAAAACATGTTGTGACATTCGCCAAGGGTTGTTCCAATGCAGTTTTTCTACATGTTTCAACAGCTTATGTTTGCGGTGATAATCCGGGAAAAGTTTCTGAAGAACTCCACCTTCCTTACGAACAATTTGCACAACAACATAACGAAAAGAGTGAAACGAAAATCCCATCTACGTTATCGGATGAGATTGACTATCTACTTACACTAAACCAGTCTATCCGTAATGAAGCTGAAACTCCCGAACAAACTACACATTTTCAGGAGATTGCACAACAACAATTAAAAGCAGACAAACGGGTCAAACGGAAAAATATAGATACACTCGTTGAAGAAGCAAAAACAGATTGGCTGGAAGCACGTCTTGTTGAGGCAGGACTTAAACACGCACGAGCACGCGGATGGAACGATACATATACATATATGAAGTTCCTGGCTGAACAGGTAATTATGGAATTGCGAGGTGACCTTCCTACAGCCATAGTTCGTCCTTCAATCATTGAAAGTAGTTTTGCAGAACCGCATCCTGGTTGGCTCGGTAAGTATCGGATGTCGGAACCCCTTATCGTTGGTTTTGCGAAGGGACGACTCCCAGATTTTCCTGCCGATCCAGATATTATATTAGACATTATACCCGTTGATTTTGTAGTTAACGCTATGTTAGCCGCTGCTGAAGCAATTGGAAAAAATGGTGGAATTGAAGTGTATCACGTCGCAACCGGCACACAGAACCCTCTATTCTTCCGCGGCATTGTTGACGCAACTTATGAATACTTTATTGAAAACCCCATGATGGAGAATGGGAAACCGATCCCTGTGCCAGTCTGGACATTTCCAAGTTTAGAGATATTCAGGAAGAAGTTAGACAGCAAGATGCGTCTACTTGATCACATAATCAAAACACTTACACTAATACCTCTGAAATCTGCAAAACGACAACGTCGTAGATTATTCGTGAAACAGAGCGGGATCAAAGCAGCATTACATTACATCCAGATTTACGCCCCCTATACACGAACGAACTTTGAATTTGAAACTAACAAATTGCAGACACTCTATGAAAATCTCTCAGTTAAAGAAAGACAGAATTTCAACTTTGATGTATCGCAAATTAATTGGAAGCAGTATTTTCAGGAAATTCATATACCCGGTATCAAGCGACATGTGCTTAAACTGGAGGATGAGACTTCTGACTCTTCAAAAGAACAAAAAACTCCATCTCAAGAAGATGTAGATGAATTACCAGCACCAGCTCCAAACCCTATAGATGACATCTCTCCCCGAACAATCGTTGATTTAATTGAGATTCAGGCAAAACGTATCCCCAATAAAATTGCACTTCAGATGGTAAACGATGCTGAATGGGAGCGATATACCTACGCTGAAACCTACACCTATTCACGACAGGTAGCGTTCCAATTATGGAATTGTGGTCTACGAAAAGGGGACAGAGTTGTTTTGGTCTCGGAAAACCAACCTGAATGGTGTATCGCATACCTTGCAGCTTCGCAAATTGGCTGTGCAGTCGTTCCTCTTGACGCTCAAACTCCAATACGAGAAATATCATCCATTGCTGAGTTCACCACCGCAAAAGCGATCTTAGTATCTGATGCAGTTTTATCAAAGTCAGATTCACAGTTGACAGAGAAAAATATACTCCTGCAAAACATCAATAAGTTCAATGAAATTGTCAATACGGAGGAAGAAATCCCGCCAGATTTTCCCAACGTAGAGGTTACCCCTGATACCGTCGCTTCCATAATATTTACTATGGGAACCACAGTGGATGCGAAAGGCGCGATGTTAACGCATGGTGGGTTCATATCAAATGTAAAAGCGGTTGCAAGAGCCTTGCCGCCTACAGAAGCTGAACGTATTTTATCTGCATTACCTCTATATCATGCACTGAGTTTTTCATGTAGCCTACTGATGGCACTTTATAGTGGCACTACTGCAACTTATGTGAATGCCTTTCGACCAACAACACTCCTTAAAACGATGCGTGCTGATAAGACCACAGCCTTTATTAGTGTTCCGCGCCTCTACCAAATGCTTCAAACCACAATAGAGCGACAGGCATCCCGAACAGACATATCCGGAGAAACTTTAGCCGAAAAGGCACAATCTGTTATGGGAGGACACATTCGCGTCCTTGTTAGTGGTGGTGCCCCGCTATCCGATGCAATATATGATGGATTCCAAAAACTCGGTCTAACGCTTTATCAAGGTTATGGAATGACCGAAACAGCACCTGTCCTTAGTGTCAATCCATACCTAAAAAGCAAACTCGGTTCTGTTGGTCCGGCTGTTGAAGGCGTAGAAATACAGATAGTTAATCCAGATAGTAACGGTGTCGGTGAGATAATTGCCAAGGGTCCCAGTAATATGAAAGGATACTTTCAAAATCAAACTGCTACTGAGCAAGCTATTCGTGACGGTTGGCTTTACACGGGTGATCTTGGATATATTGATGAGGACGACTATTTATATCTAACTGGACATTGTAAGGATATTATTGTCCCTGCCTCTGGCAAAAACATATATCCTGTGGAATTAGAGGTGCTTTACCAGAATTCACCTATTATTGCTGAAATGTGTGTCGTTGGCATACCTTATGAAGATGGGTCAGATACAGATGTTCATGCCGTAATTGTCCCGACTGACAATAAAGAGACTACTAAAGCGGATATTTACAGTCATTTGCAGCAAACTTCAAAGCAACTCCCAAGTTATCAACAATTCCAGAAATCGCATCTGTTTCATGAAGCTTTACCAAAGACCGAGAATGGAACGATTGATCGTAAACGTGTGAAGGAACAGTTAGTACAATATCTGGCTAACGAGAAAGCAGTAGATCACGAGAAGGATAAACTACATGATTCTCAAATCGAGAATATTCCTGAAGAGATTTTATCACCACTTGCAAAATTGGCTCGGATGCCCGCGAATAAGATCCGTAGAGATAGCCGTTTGGATACTGACCTTGGACTGGATTCGCTCACACGGCTTGATCTGCTAATGCTGCTTGAATCCCGACTCGGACAAACTATTCCTGAGTCGATGGTGGCGAATGTGCAGACGGTTAACGATGTAATTGAATTAACACAAACTTTTGACAAAACGGAAGTCTCACAAACAACTGATACTTCTGCAAAACCTGTGAAGTTACGCCAAAAACCGTATTGGTATGCACGTGCGTTTCGTGCTTGCCTCCGAAGCATATACCGCAAACGGTTCTCGTTTGAGTGTTTTGGACTGGAGAATATTCCACAAGGGGAACCATACATCATCACTCCGAATCACACAAGCCACTTAGATACACTTACGGTGATTACGGCACTTGGACAGAATTCCCACCGGCTTTGGACACTCGCTGCACGAGATTACTGGTTTGGAAATCGGTTTCAAGGATGGTTTGCACACAATTGTCTCAATGCTCTTCCGATAGAACGTGATGGGAATTTTAGCCAGTTTCTACAAGACTTACGTATGACTAACGAAGTAATGGAACAGAACAACGGATTACTTATTTTTCCAGAAGGTACGCGTTCGCTTGATGGAACATTGCAGCCTTTCAAAACAGGTGTTCTAAGTCTTCTGATATATGGACAGCAGGTACCGATTATACCTGCCTATATAAAAGGAACATATCAAGTTCTCCCAAAAGGACAAAATTTACCAAAAAAACATCCGATTCAGATCGTATTTGGAAAACCGCTACTTTTTGATGTATCACAAAACCCAGAGAACATCTCGGAAAATACAGAAAAATACCAGAATTTTTTGACTGAACTTGAAAACCGTGTGGCAGAACTCGGTGAGACACTACAGTAGGATTGAAATTGGAATTGCTTCAGAAAAAACCTATTGCGTTCTTTGATGTGGATGGCACGTTAATCAGTACGACCATTGTGCATGCCTATGTCTGGCTGCGAACTTCCTCGTTGACTCCCATCCTCAAATTCTTTTGGTACATCGGTTTCCTGCCGAAAGTTATATACTATCTCATTCTTGATAGGATTAGTAGACCGCAGTTTAATCGTGTGTTCTATCGGAATTATCGTGGAATGGACCCAGCTGAAGCGAAAGCATTAGCACTTGATATGTTCGCAAGTTATCTCCGTCAGAAAATCTTTCCCGAAGCCATCTCCCAAATTGAGGAGCATAAAGAACGAGGTGATCAAATTGTTTTGGTAACTGGATCCCTTAACTTTATTGTCCAACCACTTGCTGAGTATTTAGAAGCAGATTCTGTTATTGCCCCTGAACTTGAACAATTTAACGGGAAGTTTACGGGTGAACTAACAACCGACCCTCTTATCGGAGAACAAAAGACAATTGCCATGAAAAAGTTTGCTGAACAGGCAGAAATATCTCTTGATATCTGTTATGCCTATAGTGATAGCAAATCCGATCTACCAATGTTAGAGTGTGTAGGAATTCCCATCGCAGTAAATCCAAGTAAGAGTCTTCGGCAGCACGCGCTTGACACAGATTGGGAAATCCATGAATGGATGAAGGCACCATAACTTTATAGATAGTATTTTTATATGAGGAGTGAAAATGCAAGTTGATCGTTATTTTGAATCAATGTCTGAACCACAGGACACAATGTATGTTGAAATTGCTGGTATGCATAGATTTACGCGTCGTGGAGACGACTGGGTAAAATTCCGAGAGGATCTAATCGAACTGATTGAACAAACAATTTCTGAAGACCTTTCCAAAGAATTTGCAGAAGCTACAGCGGATTGGGTATCGGAAAATTTTAATCAATGAGTTTTGGTTAGTTTAGAATCAAGTTCCTTTTTATTTTCCACTTTTTCTCTTGAAAATAACACACGTCCACTTAAGTTAGTGCTATTTAGTTTTAGTCATAAATTCTCGACCAAAAAGTCGCTCCTACAAGGAAGAGCCTGAATTACAATATTCTATTTTTGTAAATCTTAATAACCTTGACTAACACAATAGCACTTGACAAACGACCCCCGTTAGATTAAAATAAGAATTACCTAATTTCAATTTATATTACAATCAGCAACTTGAACTGAATGGGAGTCTGATAAAGAAATATATGAGTGCATTTTACGTCACCACGCCTATCTACTATCCCAACGCAGAACCGCACGCAGGAAACGCCTATACCACTATTGCCGCAGATGTCTTAGCGCGATATCACCGTCTCAAAGGTAATGAAGTTTGCTTTCTTACCGGTGTTGATGAACATGCTGCCAATGTGTATAACGCTGCTAAAGAGGAAGGACTCTCACCGCAAGCCTACTGCGATAAGATCGCGCCAACCTTTGTTCAGCTGTGGGAACGTCTGAATATCTCACATGACATCTTTTTTCGTACAACCAGTGATTTACACAAACGCGGCGCGCAAAATTTCCTGAATGTACTCTATGACAATGGTGATGTTTATAAAGGTAAGTACGAAGGGTATTACTGTCTCTCATGTGAGGAGTTCTTTTCAGAGAAAGAACTAACAGACGAAAAAGTCTGTCCTACTCATAAATTGCCGCTGCAATGGTTGGAGGAAGAGAACTATTTCTTTAGACTTTCCAAATATCAAGATCGCTTGATTGCGCATTTCCACGAGAATCCGGATTTTGTCTATCCCGCAACTCGGCGCAATGAGTTATTAAACTTTCTTGAGTCTGGTCTACAGGATGTAAGTATTTCCCGTGCTTCCCTACCTTGGGGGATTCCGTTTCCATTCGATCCTGAGCATATCATCTATATTTGGATAGAGGCTTTGAGTAACTATATTACTGCACTCGGTTTTGAGGTAGAAAGCGAAGAATTCCGTACTTTTTGGCCTGCTAATGTCCACATGATGGGAAAAGATATCGCACGTTTTCATGCTTTGCTTTGGCCCGCAATGCTGATGGCTGCGAACTTACCACTTCCGAAGCAGATTGTTGCCCACGGTTGGTTGACAAAAGACGGTGAGGCATTGAGCAAAACACGCGGCATTTTCATTGATATGGATGGGGACATTGCGACGTATGGTGTGGATGCGTTTCGTTATTATCTGCTGCGCGAGTTTAGTTTCGGCAACGATGGTGATTACCGTCCTGCTCGCTTGGATCAACGTTATAATGCTGATCTGGCAAATGATTTGGGTAATCTGTTAAATCGTGTCTTAGGTTTGGTAAACAAAAATTTTGAAGGGATACCAGCACCGACAACACCGGGTGATTTTGACACTGAAATCAAGGAAATGGCACAAACGACAGCGGAACAATTAGACACACGTATGAAGACGTTCGCCTTTGATAGTGCATTAGAAACGATCTGGGAATTTGTCCGACGCGTCAACCGTTATGTGCAACAAACTGAAGTGTGGACACTCGCTAAACCAGAGACAAAACCGAGAATGGGAACTATCCTTTACAATAGTTTAGAAGCACTGCGTTACATCTCTGTGCTGCTTTCCCCATTTATACCGGATACCGCTGAAAAGATTCAGCAACAGATCGGTTTAGCAGAATTTGATTCCGTTGCTGAATGGGGACATTTACCAGTAGACCTAAAGGTAAGTAGAGGTGAACCTATCTTCCCGCGCGTTGATCTCAAAAAACAGCAAGCACCGCAACCAAAAGAATCGACTAAACCAAAAAAGAAAACGGCAAAACAAGAAACCGATCTGATTTCCTTTACCGAATTCCAGAAACTGGATTTACGGGTTGGGTGTGTCATCTCCGCTGAAACGATTGAAGGTGCAGACCGACTCCTCAAATTGCAGGTAGACCTCGGCACAGAAAAACGACAAGTTGTTGCGGGGATAGCAGAGCACTACAAACCAGCTTCACTGATAGGAAAACAGGTGATTGTAGTCGTTAATTTAGAACCGGCGACTATACGTAATGTTGAATCACATGGCATGATTCTCGCTGCAAGCGGCGATTCTGTTGTGTTAGCAAGTCCTGAAACCGAAGTTCCACTCGGTACACAAGTAAGTTAGTAGACATACACCGCACATTATAATTCCCTAAATGCAAGATATAGAAAATACCCTCAAAACCCGCATTGAGAATAACGAAGCATCAACTTTTGTTGTCATTGTTCCCAACGATGCAGCGAGATTGAAACGCCAACGAGAGTTAATCGGGTATCACCCTAACCGAGCAGTTGCCAATTTACATGTGCTTTCCATTGAAGATTTTGTGCAGAGGTTATACAATCAAGTTCGTCCACCAAAGCATCACATCTCATCAGGTATACAAAACCTCTGGTTACACGAAATAGCGGGAAGTGAAACCTATACTTATGAAGTATTTAGACCAATCCCAATAAAGACCATTCCAGACAGCACACTCTCCCTCATCGCTACCACAATTAATAACCTAAGAGATCGCGGTGATACTGCTCAAGACATTCATGCAGAGGCAGATCTTTCTAACATATACACCAGATATGAAGCAAGGCTTCAAAACCGATGGATAGATGATAAGGGAAAACATCTCCACCTCGCCAACCATTTTGAATACAACTTCTTCAAAAAGGCATTTCCGCGTGCTGATCTTGTTAGTGTTGAGGGATTCTCTGTCCTCTCTAAATCAGACATCAAGCTATTCACTAATATTGCGCGAATGCCTGATATAGAGATGTGGTTTCGCACTGACTGTGTAGAAGATAATTCTGATCTATATAGAAATATAATTGACCTTGTCTCAGATTTTAGAACTGCAGGAGTACATATTGATTCCGACTATGAACGCAATCCCGACAAACACCAACATTTCGCTGAAAACTTGTTCCGAACGAATACCATCCCTGAAAACAAAATTGATTTTAGTGAAAAGATTAAAGTTGTGAAACCTGCTGACCGAACAGAAGAGGTAGAGCAGATTGCGTATCTAATCAAACAACATGTGTCAAGTGGAGAATGCAAATTGGGAGACATCTGTGTTGCATATTACAGTTTAGGTCAATATCAACAACGTATTACCGAAATATTTCATGCATTTGATATCCCCTACTCTCTTTCAGAAAGCATACCGTTAACAAAGTCAGAGGTAGTCAAAGCGATTTTTTCCCGTCTTTCATCAAATAGAGACCTTTTAGGTGATCCTTATTTCTCTGTTGTTGAACTAACACCACCCTCAAGTCCGTGTCACCCCAAAGAATTTCAGGAATATGTTGAAGGTTTACTTAAGAATGGCGAAGTACTGCAGAACATTCTAAACCCGATGTTACAAAAAAATAGAGAAATTGTTGAAGGTGAAGTGAACGCATATCATCAATTCAATAAGACCGTTAAAGAACTTTGTTCCGTGCTGATGGAAGAAGGCGATAATACTTATCCACTTGATGAGTATATTAGAAAACTCCGTCATATTGCAAAGCACACACATTATCAAAATAGGGCAGTAGTAAAAGGAGACACCGTTAAGATTGTCACACTCGGTGAACTCAGAAGTTTAGCGTATGATACCGTCTTCTTGGGTGATTTTGTGGATGGTGGATTTCCGCAGAATTATAGTCCTGATCCAATACTTCCAGATAATCCGTATCGTACTGAAGAAGAGCAGCTGCACGATAATCGATTCCTATTCTATCGTGTGCTGAAATCTTTTCGTGAACGACTATATTTCCTTATTCCTCAACGTGAGAATGTATCGGAGTTAATTCCTTCCCTCTTCCTGACACAATTACAAACAATCGCATGCATAGGGGAAAAAGAAGTAATCAATGCATCTTTAGGCAGTATACCCGGCTTCCTCAGTGGTTATGGCAATCATGTATGGACAGCAGAGAAACCGTCCGAAGGTGCATTTCCACCACAGATTGAAGGCATGCGTTCCTTAATTGACCATGTTGTTTCAGTTGAAAAGAGTCGTGAAGAGACACATGAACATTTGGCTTACGAAGGTGTATTGAACGAAGGAAACATATCTTCAGAAAGTATTGCTGCATTGAATAGTCGTAGTGAAAGAACATATTCCGTTACAGAATTGGAAACTTATGCTAATTGTCCGTTTCAGTATTTTGTTGATAAAGTTCTAAATCCTAAAGAAAAAGAGGAAGAAGTTGAAGACGAACCGTCCAGTCTTGAAAAAGGCTCATTGATTCATGATGTCCTCTACGAATTCTATAGAAATCGCAGAGAAAATAGTACAGCAGTTACCGATGATAACTTTGAACAAGCAAAACAACAATTAGATGGAATATTACATAACAGATCTGAAGATAGACGTAAAGATCGTTCAGATGTGAGCGAGGATAACCTCTTTTGGAAAATTGAGATAGAGAAACAGCGCGCTGCACTGCATAAATGGCTTGAGGCAGAACGTAGTTCCGATCCAAATATTATCCCAAGTTACTTTGAAGTTAGTATCGGAAAACCACAAGGACAGAAGGATATGGAATTAAGTGATTCCGAACCGATTTGCATCGGTAACGTTCGCATGATTGGCAAAATAGATCGTATTGATATAAGTTGCGGCAATTTTAATGTAATTGATTATAAGACAGGTAGTTCGACGATAAGAATTCAAGATATCCTTGAAGGTAGAAGTATTCAACTTCCGATATACCTACAAATCGCACAGAAATTATTAGAGAAGAAAGGGAAAACGGGTTTAGAACCAGCAGCGGGACTCTACCATAAAGTCAGATTGGATGAATGCAGAGTTGAACTTGGTATTGGAGTAGACCTCTACAATGACATTGCATATAGAAATTTCAATGGTACGGAGTGGAAACCTTTTGGCAAAAGTGGACAATTGTTAGATGACATGCTTTTTGAAATACGACTTGAACGAGTAAGCGGTTATGTTCAACAGTACGTTGAAAACATATCCAACGGTATTTTTCCCCTCATCACGCGTGTTGATACTTATGTGGACTCAGTGGAGGAAGGAGACTCTCCTCTCACACCTAAAGACCCCACCAAACCGTGTAGTTATTGTGCTTACAAACGGGTTTGTCGTGTTGGTGCATTTGCTGAAGAGTACCAAACAGACTGATAATTCATGACTTTCGGTTAAATATCTCATCCTATCCTTCCTAATTAGCATCCTAACTATTGTCTTTGCGTCTTTTTTAAAATACGGTGTGTAAAGTTTTTGGCTAAATTTGCTCAATAACCCTGTAGGCGGAGAATGCCATTGGCAGAATACCTTGATAGTCGGGAATCCAAATCAACGGTATGAATGCCATTAGGCATTCCCCGGAGTTCCCTCCTACAAAGAATTATGCGGTTAATGCCAAAAACTTTACACACTCCTCAAAATGCTTGCGTACTTTATCCAATTCTGTTATACTTTTCCATGACCAAAAACTAAAAGGAGGCTATTATTAAATGGCACACACATTACCAGAACTCCCTTATGCACACGATGCTTTGGAACCTCATATTGATACGCAAACGATGGAAATACATCACGGTAAACATCATCAAGGTTATGTAAATAATCTTAATGCTGCATTAGAAGGTCATGCCGACCTTGCTAAATTAGGTGTTGAAGAACTACTAAGCAATATTGATCAGGTGCCAGAAGACATTCGTCAGGCTGTCATTAACAATGGTGGTGGTCATGCCAATCATTCACTATTTTGGTCAATTATGTGTCCTAATGGTGATGGCGGAAACCCCGATGGTGCGCTTGCGGCAGCGATCAAATCTGCATTTGGATCGTTTGAAGCTGCGAATGAAGAATTTACTACTGCTGCAACCAAACGTTTTGGTTCCGGTTGGGCATGGCTTGTTATTGGTGATGATGGATTGGAGATTTATTCCACAGCAAATCAAGATAGTCCAATTATGCAGGGACATACCCCTCTTCTCGGTATTGATGTCTGGGAACACGCGTATTATCTGAATTATCAGAATCGTCGTCCAGATTACGTTGCGGCATGGAAAAATGTTGTCAACTGGTCAAAGGTTAATGAAATATACGACGCAAACGCTTAATATTTAATTTGAATCACTAAAAAGGTAGACATGCTTGAATGCACGTCTGCCTTTTTTACTGTGTTTTTAATACCGAATTACGATCTTAATCTTTGATAAGAAGTGCAGGTGGAAATTAAAAGTTTACGATACAACAGAGCAAATTGTTAACTATTGATTCTACTCTTCTTCATCCAATTGTCCTGACTTCAATTTTTGGACATAAACTTCAGTAATCTTCCGTGACTCATGTTCAGAGTTTTGATGTGGTTCAGGAAAATCTACGAGGAATTTTTCGTAAGCAACGATAGCTTGTTCTATGTCCCCAATTTCTTGATATATTTTCCCGATCCTATATTGCGCTTGTAGGCGGGAGTCGTAGCTGTGTGATGGGTCATCTGCAAAGTTTTGATACACCTCAACTGCCCGTGGAATATCATCGTTTGCATGAGCCAATTGACCGATGTAAAACTTGGCAGTAATAGTGTTTTCGTTATCAGGATAGTTTTCTATTGCTACCTCAAGTCGAGAGATTGCTTCATCATATTCTTTTGTTTTCTCGTACGCCCACCCAATATAGAAATGTGCGTCCTGTCCGGCTTGGGTATCAGGATATAAATCAATTACTTTTTGGTATCCAGAAATTGCTTGGTTATATTTTCCTTTCGCTTCCTTATATATTATTTCAGCTTCTGTAGTTTTCCCTTCTAATTCCTTTAAATTTCCCTCAGATTCCTTTACTTGTCCTTCGGCAAAATAGACTCTTGACAGAAGGAAACTTGCTTGTGGTGCATAGGTTGGGTCACCGGAATCTGACACATTTAAGAATTCAATTTGTGCATTAAAATAGTCTTGTTGTTGAAAATGAATGTTTCCAAGTAGATATAAAATCCTATAACGAACTTGACTATCTCTAAGTTCCAATTTTAGGTTTTCAAGTTGGTTAAGTGCAATACTTATATCCCCTCGTCCGTAGTAGCACATGGCTGCATTTATTTGTGCTTCTTCTTGTAGAATACTACCGGGATATGTTGCAATTAATTGATTGAATAATGCAAGTGCTCTGTCATAGTATGCTGCAAGGGATTCAAGTGTCCCCGCTCTTTGAAGTTCTTCTGCAATTTGATAGGTTGCATAGGCAACAGCATACATTGAATCGTCTGCATATTCACTGTCAGGATAATCACGAATTAATCTTCGGAAGAGAGCGAATCCTTCCTCATCTGTGCGTGGCAGTCGTGATGCCAACTCGTAAATCGCATCATCTGCCCAGCGGCTGTCGGGATAATTATCAAAAACTGCCCGGTATGCTGCACGCACTTGGCGTAGACGATTTTTGTCAGGTTCATCAAAAGATATTGGTGGATTATCCAACTGTTGTGCTTTTAGCATGGCTTTATCGGCATTTTCGTAATAATGTGCGAAATCATTAAAAGGACTTGTAAATCTGCCGATCCAAAAGCCTGCAACGAGTGCAACGACAACGCAGATCTCCACTATTATGAACTTTTTCATATATTTTCTCCTTAGACTATGAGTGCGGTATTTCTCTCAGCATTTTAACAAGGCATTGAAAACATGTCAAGTACGGAAAATTGATGTATATCGTTTATTGTATGATCTTCATTTACCTATTGGTTTATAGAGTCCAGTTATTATGAACAAGCAATTTATATGCCAATTATGGATCTGTTAAATGGACGGAGTTACCATCCGTATGGACAATCTGCTGCACAGAAATGTGCATCTTCTATTTTGATTGCACAATATGGTGCATGCCTATTTATAATGTGAGTTCGGTTTAGCGGACATGCAGAATTTTAGATCTATTTGCCGAATTTACAATGTCATAATTTTGTAAAGTTATTGAGTTTTTTGAGTCAATCGGAAATGAAGGAATTTGGACATGTGACACAATCCCTTATCAGCAATGGGTTTAGAGGCTTATTACGACCAAATTAGTCAAGATTGAATGAATTGCGCGACTACAAACGCTGTTTTTGTCAATGACAAGCGATCAATTAGAAATGGTATAAGATGGACACTGAATTGGGATTAAACGGGTATTTTTTAATAAGGATAAATTATTTTGAAATGGTGTTATATGTTGTTGGTAATCAGACTTATTCTGAAATCCAATTATATCCTAATATTTTCAGTGAAAATTAATCGGATTGGTGTTATACTTAAATATATTGAAAGCAGCAAAGGATATTGGACGAAACTTTCAAAGCAATAGGATTAATCACGTCATTATGAATCTTTCCTCTACTTTATTTACAACTGCCAGTGTATTTATATCTTTTACATCAACTATTTTATCCACATCTGCAGACATCGTTGGAAACCCAACCGAACCTCCACCTACTGTCCGTGGAAAATTTGATATGTCACCTTTTTACCAACAGTGGATTGATGTTGGTGGCTTTCCTGTTGTCGCATCGGATAAGGTGAATCCTCATGCTTTGCAAGAGGCAGCGTGGCTTATCGAGCGAGTCATTGGACACCGTCCGGATTTACTGCAAGCATTAGCAGAAAACAATGTTCGTTTCTCTGTGATGGCTTACGATGAAATGACGACAACGGTTCCTGAACATAGCGACCTAAATCCAGATTTTTATTGGGATCGGAGAGCACGCGGATTGGGTGCAACATCAGCGCGTCCGTCAGTCAGTTGTGGGGAAGAGAATTTACTTAATTATCCAGGTGATCCTTACGGGACTGAAAACATTCTTATTCACGAGTTCGCTCATGCAATACACCAAATGGGGCTTAGCACCGTTGATCCAGATTTTGACAAACGGCTTAAGGTTTTGTATGAGGCAGCGATGGAAAAAGGGTTATGGAAAGGTACATACGCCTCCACAAACAAAGAAGAATATTGGGCTGAAGGCACACAATCTTGGTTCAATACAAACCGTGAAAACGATGCACAACATAATCATGTTAGTAAACGGGGAATATTGAAAGAATATGATCCTGACTTGGCAGAACTTCTCACCGATATTTATGGAGATACTGACTGGCGGTATACTAATGCCGTCAAACGTCTCAATCTGCCACATTTACAAGGATTTAATCCTGAGAATTCACCAAAGTTTGAGTGGCCTGCAGAACTTTCTGTGTGCTATGAACAGTTGTTTGATCAGAACAGTGAGGGTGGTGAAAAATGGACAGATTTGAAACGTTATGAACCGAACGAACTTTCAAGTTTTAAGTCTAATGATGGTGACCACACAACTGTTCTCTTCGTAAATAAAACTGATGCAGATATCACATATTATTGGATAGATGCTGATGGCAATGAGTCTTACCGAGGACGTGCTGCTGCGAATGCTTTTAGCATTCATCATACGCATGCTGGTCATATCTGGCTGGTTAAAGACCCTGATGGGAATAGTTTAGTTTTGTTTCAAGCTGAAGATATGACAGGACGTGCTTTAATTGGAGAGTAAGTTCGATTATCTGTGATTCTATTTTATATTCAATCTTACCGAATCAAGTGATGTTTTATATTTAGTGTCATTACGAAGACTATGACATTTGAATGTAAGAGGCGCAATGAATTGCGCGACTACAAACGCGTTTCTGATTATGATAAATTTTCGTTCAGAAATGGTATAACTATTTATATAACTGTTTAGATGAATCCTTTTGTTATAGTTATTCATCTAACATAACTATTTTATTATATTTGAAAGGAAAAGATAATGAGAAAAATATGTTTTCGCATTTCAGTATTACTTTTGGCATTTTTAATGGTTTCACCTTTGTTTGCAGATAATCACGGGGATAGTACCCTTGATAAAGTGAAAAAAAGAGGGAAATTAATCTGTGGCGTGCACGGTGGTTTGCCGGGATTCGGTTTCCTTGGAGAAGATGGCAAATGGGATGGTTTTGACCCTGATTTTGGTCGTGCTATTGCTGCTGCTGTTCTTGGAGACCCGAGCAAGGTAGAATTCGTAGCCTTAAATGCTGCTGAACGTTTTACTGCACTCCAAACTGGTGAAATAGATGTCCTAATCCGAAATACGACTTGGACACTTAGCCGTGATGCTGAATTGAGTACTGACTTCGCTCCACCGACATTTTACGATGGACAAGGATTCATGTTGGCTAAATCTCTGAACATTACATCGATTGAAAAGTTATCAGGAGCGAGTATTGGTGTCACGGCAGGCAGTACAACAGAGTTAAATCTTGCAGACACGATGCGTTCATTAGGACTTGAATTTAAACCTGTTGTATATGAAGATATTGACACACTTTACAGCAGTTATGATGCGGGACGTGTGGATGTCGTCACGAGTGACAAGTCTCAACTTGTTGCGCGTCGTAAGGATCTTAAAAATCCAGATGATCATATTATATTGGACGTAACCATCTCAAAAGAACCGTTGGGTCCTCTCACTATTCACGGTGATAACAAATGGAATGATGTTGTGAGTTGGGTTGTTTACGCGACATTTTTTGCTGAAGAGCACAATATTACTATGAAGAATGTGAAGTCCTTAAAAACCGATAATCCGGAAATCAAACGGTTTTTGGGTGATTCCGGTGAAATGGGTAAAAAGCTTGGACTTCCTAAAGATTGGGCAAAACAGATTGTTATGGCAGTTGGGAACTATGGAGAGATTTTTGAGCGTAACTTGACTCCGATTGGTTTGCCTCGTGGTGTGAATAAACCGTGGACGCAAGGTGGCTTGCTTTATGCCATGCCGTTCCGTTAGAATTTACTTGTTGTTGGAATAGCGGATTATTTGCTTGGTATTTCAAGGTGCTATTCACAGGATTAGCATTTCTGTAGAGTAGGTGAATAATCCGCGTTTCTGACAGAAACCGCAGTGAAAATCCTAAAATTGATACCTATGGTTCGGTTAGAAAACCGAACCTACTAATCCTATAGGAAACTCGAATTTCCGAATTAAATACATAATCTACATAAAGTTGTGCTACATCTGGAGCATCTTACTTTAATCTTGTAGGACTACCACAATAGAAAATATGGAAGACAATTCACCTAAGATTGTATCAGATAATATCCCTTTCTATCGAGATATACGGTTTCTGAAAGTCTTTTTTCAGATACTTTTCGTTATCGGCATTATTCTGTTAGCAGGATTTTTATATTCAAACATGTTAGGAGGACTCAGAAGGCAGAATTTAGCACTTGATTTATCCTTTTTAAGTAGCGAAGCAGGATTTGAAATATCCGAAGGTATTGATTACGAACCTTCAGATTCATATCTCAAAGCATTTTGGGTGGGTATCGTCAATACATTAAAAGCGAGTATCGTAGGGATAGTATTCGCGACGATATTAGGTTTCCTATTTGGGATCGCTCGGTTATCCAGCAATTGGTTAATCCGAAAAATTGCTGCCGTTTACGTAGAGATTTTTCGTAATATTCCGCTTCTTCTACAGATTTTCTTCTGGTCAGCACTAACCCGTGCGCTACCTATGATCCATGAAAGTATTGTAATTTCCGATAATATAGTTTTAAACGTACGTGGTATGTACCTTTCCACATTTGTACCGGATGCAGGATTTAGTACTTGGTTGTGGTATCTGCTTGTGGGAGTTATTTTAGCGATTGTTGTTGTATTTGCTGTTGCAGCATTCCGTTATTTCGGACGACTTAGTGAACTTGAGCATACAGACCGTCCTTCCTTCATCTCTGATATTATTTTTAGTTTGAAGTGGACTGCCGCACCTTCTTTTTTGATAGTCGCTATTGGAGGATGGTTTCTAATATCAGAACCAAAATTTGCTGTAAGTCGACCTGTGCTTGAAGGTTTTAACTATGACGGAGGGATGAACTTTACACCAGAGTTCTCCGCGCTTTTAATAGGACTTGCAGTCTATACAAGTGCTTTTATTGCAGAAGTTGTCCGTAGCGGTATACAAGCCGTAGTGAAAGGACAACGTGAAGCAGCCAGAGCAGTCGGTTTAAAAGAATCACAGGTGTTGCGATTAATTGTTATCCCCCAAGCGATCCCGATTATTATTCCCCCGCTTACCAGCCAATATCTGAACCTTGCCAAAAACTCCAGTCTTGCTACTGCAATTGGTTATCCGGAACTGCTTCACATCGGACACACGATGATGAATCAGACGGGACAATCCATTCCTATTTTTGGGATGGTTATGGTAAGTTATCTCATCATGAGTTTAACGACATCCGCTTTCATGAATTGGTACAACTATAGAATTACCCGAACTGGTCGATCAAGTTAGGAGTGAAAAAGGAAGTAGAAAAGTGGAAAATATTGCAAATACACAAGAAGTCACACCACCAAATACATCAAAAGGTCCATTGAAATGGGTACAGGATAACCTTTTTAACACTTGGTATAATACTATTTTGACTTGTTTAGCACTTGTGTTTCTCTTCCTTGTCTTTAGGGGAGTTTTAACTTGGGTGTTTACGCGGGCGGAATGGCAGGTAATTCCTGCTAACCTGCAAATACTGATGATCGGATCTTATCCGATAGAACAGGTATGGCGGATATGGATAGTCCTTTATACTTTGTTTGTCTTGTTAGGGCTGAGTGCGGGTGTTTGGAAAGGTTTGGTTTTCCGCATTTCTACTACTATTGCAATCTTTGGACTGATTTTACTCCTAATACCTTTGGATATTGTTAAAAATAGTGAGGCAGAATATGCAACTCTTGAATTTAACTTCAATATTATTTATCTAATTTTTATTAAGCGGAGATGGTTATTAGGTGGCTTAATGCTCTGTTTGGGCAGCTTCATTCTCGGACGCGATAAGAATGAATTGAAGCGATGGGTCATCGGTGGATGGGTTCTCTCCTTTCCGTGGACTATGATAACGCTACACGGTTTTGGTGAAAATGCCGTCTCCACGACATATTGGGGAGGACTTCTCTTAACGTTGATTCTGGCATCTGTTGGAATTGTCGCTTGCTTTCCACTGGGTGTGCTTTTGGCACTTGGACGTCGGAGTCAACTCCCCGCAATTAAGTGGGCTTCCACTATTTATATTGAGACAATTCGTGGTGTGCCGTTAATAACCATACTGTTCATGGGGAGTATAATACTTCCGATATTTATGCCGGGAGATTTTCAACTGGATAAAGTTATACGGGCGATGATTGCAACAACCCTTTTCTCAGCTGCTTACATGGCAGAGAACGTACGTGGCGGACTCCAGGCAATTCCACAAGGGCAAGTTGAGGCGGCACAAGCAGTTGGACTTACCTATCCAAAAACGATGCTATTTATAGTTCTTCCGCAAGCACTCCGTGCTGTTATTCCAGCGATAGTGGGTCAATTTATTTCGCTATTCAAGGACACATCTTTGGTAGTTATTATCCAACTGCTTGAATTATTGGGAATAGCCAGAAGTGTACTCGGAAACCCAAACTGGCAAGGTCGTTATGTTGAAATATATCTCTTTATTGCAGTGATCTATTTTGTTTTCTGTTATTCAATGTCCTATGTTAGTCAGGAAATAGAAGCAGATTTAGGAGTTGGTAAGCATTAATATATGAAGGATCAATTCCGTACAATATGTACATCAGAAAAGAAGGAAACAAAAAATGACCGAAAACGAAAATACAACAAATGACCCAATCATAATCTGTGAAGATGTCCACAAATGGTTTGACGATTTTCATGTCCTTAAAGGTATAACTACCACTTTCAAGAAAGGTGAAAAGGCAGTAATCTGCGGTCCTTCAGGTTCAGGCAAATCTACGTTTATACGGACAATCAACCGTCTTGAAGAACATCAACGCGGCACAATCATTGTTGATGGTATTGAGTTAAGCAATGACTTGCGTAATATCAATCTCATACGTCAGGAAGTCGGTATGGTGTTCCAACAGTTCAATCTGTTTCCGCACTTGACAAATATAAAGAATATATCCTTAGGTCCAATCCAAGTTAGGAAATTGTCAAAAAAGGCTGCTGAAGAGGGAGCATTAGCACTATTAGAACGTATGGGTATTGCTGATCAAGCGTATAAATATCCAGCAGAAATATCGGGTGGACAGCAGCAGCGTGTCGCGATTGCCAGGGCATTGGCAATGGAACCCAAGATTATGCTGTTTGATGAACCTACGAGTGCTCTTGATCCTGAGATGATCTCAGAGGTATTAGATGTGATGCGCGAACTTGCACATTCAGGGATGACGATGCTGGTTGTTACGCATGAGATGGGATTCGCACGGGAAGTGGCTGATCGGGTCATGTTCTTTGATGAAGGGGTGGTTGTAGAGGAAGCTGCACCTGCAGATTTCTTTGATAACCCACAGCACGAACGGACAAAACTATTTATCTCGCAAACGCTGCAACATTAGGATTTTAACCGAAATGTGAGGAAAAAGCAAATGCGGTTAAGAGACAAAATAGCCATTGTCACCGGAGCAGGACGCGGTATCGGCAGAGCAGTAGCCATTCGGTTTGCAGAAGAGGGTGCTAAGGTTGTTGTTGATGACGTAAACGATGCTATTGGTAAAGCAACTGTGTCAACCATCACCGATGCTGGTGGTGAAGCACTATTTATTAACGCCGATGTTTCTGATGCTGTGGATGCTGGAAAACTTATTTCTCAGTCTGTTGATCTATATGGAACCGTTGATATACTCGTAAATAACGCTATCTGTTCTACGGATGATGTCCTGAATAATAACTGGGAAGCAAATATAGCAGTCGCACTTCAAGGCACAAGTCATTGCAGTAATGCTGTGATACCAGTCATGCAACAAAATGATGTCGGTAGCATTGTCAACATTGCATCAGTCAACGGTCTCATCGGATTGCAGGGAATTCACGCCTATTCTGCAGCGAAGGGTGGTGTTATTGCGTTGACTCGCTCTATGGCAGTTGCACACGGAAAAGACAATATCCGTATCAACTGTATTTGTCCCGGTACCGTGCAGACTGAAGTTTGGGAACCGATGATTGAACGCAATCCACATATCCTTGATGAAATCACGCCGTGGTATCCGTTGGGGCGGATTGGAAAACCTATTGACATAGCAAATGCCGCGCTGTTCCTTGCTTCTGATGAGGCGAGTTTTGCTACAGGTGCGGTTTTTGTTATAGATGGTGGATTGACTGCTGGTAATCATCAGTTTCCTATCTAAGGCATCCGTATACTTATATCTAAATGGATAGAATTGATTATATGCTTGCAAATATATAAAGTCATTGAACATTATATTCACAAGGAGAGACACAATGGTAACACAAGAACATGTAGACTTTTTTCAAGAAAACGGTTACCTCAAGTTCGGTAAAGTTTTAGATGATGATGGCGTGGATGCCATGCGTGCAGGATTAGATACCATTATTGAATTAGAACTCAAGGATGGCGACGATTCATCGCCGGAATTCAAGTATGGACATGACCGCCAAGGACAGCGACTCCATAGAGGCAGAGATCACCCGCGTGCGATCCACCAATTCGTTAATATGTGGAAACGTGAACAAAGTTATGAAGCAGCCATCCATAATCCGCTAATTGCAGGGACAGCCCGCGCATTATTGGAAACTCCAGAAGTCAGACTCTGGCATGACCAAGTTATTTCCAAACCACCGCAAGACAACGGACACTTCGGTTTTCACCATGATTTTTTCTTTTGGCCCCTAAGTCCACCGAACATTGTGAGTTGCTGGCTTGCCTTAGATGATGCAACTGTGGATAGTGGTTGCATGCATGTTATGCCGAAAAGTCATAAAGATGAACGTTTTTCGGTTGAAGCAAGAGCAGTATTTAATGCGGAAACGGCAAAAGCACAAGAAGAGGGACGCGAACCACCTCCGAATCCGTGGTCAGAGAGACGGAGTTTTGACATAAGCCATGGAATTCCGGTGGAGTTGAAAGCAGGTGAGTGTATGTTTCATCACTGCTTAAACTGGCACGGTACACCACCAAATGTAACAGACCATCAACGTAGAGCATTTGTAATGATCTTCATGGCGCAGGGGGTGCGCTATAACAACGCGCAATCACCTGGACACGTCCTTGTTCCTACAATAGAGGTAGAAGATGGAGAACCCCTTACCGGAGATGGATTTCCAGTAGCGTAACAAAATTGGGTGCTGAGATGCAAGATTCAACGTTTATTAGAAGATATATGTAAATTGTCATAAAATGGAGAATGTAATATGGAAAACAAACCAAATGTAATTTTTGTCTTAACAGACGACCAAGGACCTTGGGCAATGGGTTGTAGTGGTAACGACGAACTCCGCACACCTTATATAGACCAACTTGCTGCCGAAGGCACACGGTTTCCCAATTTCTTCTGCACGAGTCCTGTGTGTTCACCTGCACGCGCAAGCCTAATGACCGGACGTATACCATCAGCGCACGGGGTACACGACTGGATACGCGATGGGAACATGCCCCCTGATCCTGCTCGCTATCTTGACGGATTGACATGCTATAGCGATGTTCTTGCCGAGAACAATTACACCGTTGGTTTGAGTGGTAAGTGGCATCTCGGAGATAGTTTAACACCACAACACGGCTTCAGTCACTGGTTCGCTTTGCCAACAGGTGGAAGCAAATATAACGATGCCAATATGATTCGTGATGGAGAGGTAGAGATGCAACCCGGCTACCTCACAGACATAATTACCGATGATGCATTGGATTTCATTTCAGCAAATAGTGAAGGTCCATTTTATCTGAGTGTAAATTATAACGCACCACATACTCCGTTCAATGGACATCCACAAGACATCGTGGATTCTTATGATGATTGTCCGTTCAAGACATGTCCACAGGAGCCGTTACATCCATGGGCAGTGCAGGGTGCAGCAGCGCATATGGGTAATCGCGAGTCGTTGAAAGGTTATTACGCTGCGATAACAGCACTTGATCTAAACGTCGGACGCATTTTAGAACGTCTTTCAGAGTTAGGTATTCGTGATAACACTCTTGTTGTCTTCAGTAGTGATAACGGTTATTCATGTGGACATCACGGATTTTGGCATAAAGGCAACGGCACGTTCCCGCTAAATATGTATGATAATTCGGTCAAAGTGCCATTTGTTATTAGCCATCCGGGTAGGATTCCAGAGGGACGTGTTAGCGAAGCGATGGTAAGTCAATACGATTTCATGCCGACACTTCTTGATTATCTTGGTCTACCTGACCCTAACGATGATATGTCCCCAGGCAGGAGTTTCACATCAGCACTCATGGGTGAAACAAACGATGCTCAAGATGAGATAGTTGTTTTTGATGAATATGGACCAGTCCGTATGATTCGCACGCAAGAGTGGAAATATGTGCACCGTTATCCATACGGTCCGCATGAATTATACGATCTGGTGAATGACCCAGGTGAACGGAAGAATCTAATGGATGAGAACGAGCATAACGCACTAATATCTGACATGCGGCAACAGATGGGGACATGGTTCGAAAGGTATGTAGTTCCTGAATTGGACGGTGCAAGATGTTCGGTAACAGGTGGTGGACAAGCATCAAAGCTTGGAGACGGTAATTACGGAGAAAATTCTTTCCATCCAAGATACGCGCCACCCAGACGAAATGTATAGATAATAATCACCATTTGAATCAGATACGTTAAATACCATATATGCATTTGGTGAGACTGGATAGAGGTAGACATGTCAGGTCAGGAGAAAAACAATAACACGATTATATCGCGACGGAGTTTTTTGAAGAACGTAGGCACAGGTACTGTTGCTGCGACTGTTGCTCCAACGTTATTGTTCGGTGCAGAGAAAAATGGAGGAAATAATATGCAAAACCAACCAAATGTCATTTTTATTCTAACGGACGACCAAGGACCTTGGGCAGCGGGTTGTTGTGGCAACGATGAGGTGCGTACACCTTTTATTGACCAACTCGCATCGGAAGGCACGCGTTTTCCAAATTTTTTCTGTACAACACCTGTCTGCTCGCCTGCACGTGCAAGCTTGATGACCGGACGTATCCCATCAGCACACGGTGTGCATGATTTTTGCCGAGATGGTAGCATGCCACCAAATGCAGAACGTTATCTTGAAGGTTTGACCTGCTATACTGATGTACTTGCTGAAAATAACTACACGGTAGGTTTGAGTGGAAAGTGGCATCTTGGTGATAGCCTAACACCACAACATGGCTTTAGCCACTGGTTTGCTTTGCCCTTAGGTGGAAGCAAATACAACAACGCAAACATGATTAGAGATGGAAAGGTAGAGAGACAACCTGGTTATCTGACTGACGTGATTACCGATGATGCATTAAATTTTATATCCGAGAATAAAGATGGTCCGTTCTATCTGAGTGTCAACTATAACGCACCGCATACCCCGTTTAATGGACATCCAAAGGATATTGTGGCTTCTTATGATGACTGCCCATTTAAGACATGTCCACAGGAGGCATTGCATCCGTGGGCAGGACGAGGCACATTACCTCACATGGGAAATCGCGCGTCGTTGAAAGGATATTTCGCTGCGATAACAGCACTTGATCTAAACGTCGGACGTATTTTAGAACGGCTTACTGAGTTAGATATTCGCGAGAACACACTTGTTGTTTTTAGTAGTGATAACGGATACTCATGTGGACATAACGGATTTTGGCATAAAGGTAACGGAACCTTCCCATTGAATATGTATGAGAATTCTGTTAAGGTGCCTTTTATCATGAGTCAACTGGGAAGAATCTCTGAGGGACGCGTAAATGAGGCCATGGTAAGTCAGTATGATTTCATGCCGACTCTTCTTGATTATCTCGGATTGCCTGATCCGAATGACGATATGTCACCCGGTAGAAGTTTTGTCTCCGCACTTTCTGGAGAGACAAACGAAGCACAGGATAGGATTGTAGTTTTTGACGAGTATGGACCTGTCCGAATGATCCGCACACAAGAGTGGAAATATGTCCACCGCTATCCTTACGGACCGCATGAACTCTATGACATAGTTAATGACCCACGCGAGCGGAAGAATCTCGTAGATGGCAAGGAACATAATGCTCTGATTAGGGATATGCGGAGACAGATGGGAGCATGGTTTGAGCAGTATGTAATACCACGATTAGATGGATCAAGATTTGGTGTCACTGGTGGCGGACAAGCTGCAAAAATTGGAGATGGCAAGTATGGTGAAGATGCCTTCAAGATAAGACAACCAAGACAACGCCAGAATATACAGTAATCTGCATATTTATTTGGGATGTATACCATTTAAGAAATTATGTGGGTTTCTATTTTGACTAAGCACCCCAAATGCATAACTGAAAATGCAATACCAAGAAACTAAATTATAATAAGGAGTGATATGGCGAGTGCGTTTGCCCCCGGCAACATTTCGTGTGTCTTTAAAATTATACCACATGTCGATCCTGCACGTATGCATTCTCTCGGCATGGGTTTCACTATCAAAGAAGGTGTAGAAGTCACTGTTTCTGAACATCATGAGACTAAGATATCCTTTAACGGACAGGACATCAATTTTCCGACAGTCCATGCTGTTGTCATTCGGTTAATTCAACAAACAGATGTGTCAGGCATAAAAGTCGATCTCACATCCCCGCTTCCTTTGGGGTGCGGTTTCGGTTTGAGTGGGGCGGCTGCGCTCGCAACAGCCTACGCATTGAACGAACTCATAGGGTTGCAGAAAAAAATTGACGAGTTAGCATTGATTACGCACGTGGCTGAAGTTGAAAATCGAACGGGTTTAGGAGATGTCTGCTCGCAATATCACGGGGGATGCCTCGTAAAGTTGAAGGAGGGATTACCTTTAGTTGCAGACAAATTACCAGTACCTGATCACCAATATATTACCGATACTTTGGACCAATTCAGACAAGCGAAGTACTCAGAAACAGGGAACAGACGAAACGTATAAACAGTGCTGCTGATACAGCGTTAGCAACTTTGCAAAGACTCACATACAGAGAATCAAACCCAAAATTATTTACAGCGTGTTTTGCCGTGGCGAAGCAATTTTCTGTCGAAAGTGGTTTGCTCAGTGATGGTCGGGTGATAGACACAATTGCACAGATTGAAGCAGTAGGTGGCGTTGCATCAATGATTATGTTAGGAAACGGTGTTTTCAGTACACATGCATTCGATGGGGCAACGGAGACACAACTCTTGAAAAATCCTGCAAGACTCATCTAAAACTCCTTTTTTACGTCTAATTCATCACGAATCCCAAAAACTGGAGTTGTAATGAAAACAAAAGTGACAATTTTCATGGTGTTATTTATTTCATCTTCAGCCTTCTGCTCGATAGACTTTGAAGAAGTAACCTTTGGGTACAATAACGGATTTAAATCAGAAAAATGGGTGCCTCTGAATGTTACTATTCGTAGTCAAAATGAACCCATTCCATTCAACGGGGAACTTATTGTAGAAGTCCGTAATTATAATTCTAATACACCAATTTACCGTTATGCCACACCACTACAGTTGAGTAAAACTGATCGTAAACAGAAACATATTTATATCTATCATCCTAAATCTACTGTCCGGTTAGTCATTAAATTAGAACGAAAAGATATATCTGATCAAGATATTCAAATATCTATTACAGAACCACGCGCGATACATGAGATTACACCACCAATACCCATCGCAAACAAAGACTATTTGGTGTTGGTGTTGGCACCGAATGGAGACAAGTTAAAAAAAAATATCAATAATAAACAATTAGATGATGATGGAACACATGTGCATATTAAGTATGTGCCAAACACACGTGCAATGCCTACCAGGTGGGTAGGATATGATGCTGTTGATCTTGTCATTATTCGTGGGGTATCACTTACAGACAAAAGGATATTAAAACAACAGCAGACAGCACTGTTAGATTGGGTGCAGCGTGGAGGGACATTAATCTTATCCGGCGGTAGCAACTTCCGTTTGATGAAAGATAGTTTCATTGAACAATTTCTTCCAGTCAAATTGGTTCGTGAAGAGACACTTGATATGGTGCCACCTACTTTAGGAAAACAATTCGGACTTACTATAGAAAATAATGATTCAGTAATTACCACCTCAAACACTGAAAATATCCCATTTAAAAATATCCATTTTGAACCAAAACAGGGATGTCAAACTTTACTCGGAACAGATGATCAGATATTCATAGCAAAACGAAACTTCGGCAGTGGACAGATTATATGTCTGGCATTCGATTACAATGCACCATCATTTTCAAACCTGAAAGCAGGTGAAACTTTCTGGCGTTGGCTTCTAAAAACAAACGGAAAATCACCAAAACTATTTGCTGACAAGTACGCACCGTTTCGGCAACACGATGAGAAGATAAATAAACATTTTCTGTCAAAAATGCCTACTCAGGTTCCGCTTATTAAACTCTTGGCTATTGTATTGCCGTTGTATTTGATAAGTTGGGGTGGGATTACATTCTATGTTGGTAGACGCGGTTGTTCACCACAAAAGAGAATGCGCGGTTATTGGCTCGGTGGACTAATAACGGTCTTCGTGTCTGTTAGTGCAATTGGATTTGCGCGAGTGGTTTTACCAAAAAACATAGGGTTAGACATGTTTTCTATCCTAACGATCTATCCAGAACGGAAGAACGCGCATTATCAAACGTATGTTTCTCTCAGGAGTTTTGCATTTACTAAGACGTCAATTGATTCATATCAGGACAATTTTGTTCGTCCCTTACTAAACGAAGGTAGAACACATCCGGCTAAGTTTTTTCAACAACCATCATTTTCTCTGCAAGATGTTGCTGTTGGACCTTGGGCTCCAAGCACTTATGTGTATGATATATATTTTACTGTAGACGCACAACAAGGTGAAATAACACTTGAGAATGCTTGGATAATAAAAGGTGAAAAAGCAATAAAATTGGGGACAATCACAATCGGAAAGAATAACATACTTCCACAAGAACCACTAAATGAACAAGTAAAGAAAATTCCACCCGACGAAGAACTTGATGGAAATCGCAAAACGTTCGCGAGAATATTGCAACAGGAAGGTTTATTCTTATATCTTTCTAATCCGGAAAACCTACTTAACACTGACGAAGTACAGACGCGAACTGTACTAATTGGATGGCATCCAACAGCAACTCCAATTACGTGGTCAAACAGGAATGACGCTGGGGATAGCGAAACATTGGTAATAATGTATCTCAATGAAGAAGACACAGGAATGTAATCTCTCTACAAACGTAAAAGATGACAGGTGAACAAATGGACGTGCTATCACTTGGAATATTTGTAGTTGATGTGCTCGGAAAACCTATAGATTCTTCTCCTGAAAAAGGCAAATTAGTGCTTTTTGATGAACTGGAAATTCATACCGGTGGTTGTGCTAACAACACAGCGATTGCACTCTCACGTCTCGGTGTTTCTGTCGGTGCTATGGGAAAAGTCGGAAACGACCACTTTGGGAATTTGGTACTGCAAACACTTACCGAAAACAAGGTTAACACAATTGGCATGCAGCGCGATGCAAACAAGAACACTTCTTATACATTCGTGGCGATAGCATCCGATGGTGAACGAAGTTTCTTCCACCATATCGGTGCGAACGGTGAACTTTGTGAAGATGACCTAAATTGGGATATTATAAAAAGTGCTAATATCCTTCATATTGCAGGCTCACTCGTAATGCCGAAATTTGACGGACAACCGATGGCAAATGTCCTTAAAAAAGCAAAAGCATTAGAAATAACTACATCCCTTGACACCGCATGGGACGCAACAGGGAAGTGGTTGGAAACTTTAGAGCCTTGTTTGCCGTTCGTTGACATCTTTCTGCCGAGTTTGACCGAAGCACAATATCTGGCAGGAACATCCGAACTCCATGAAATCACCGAATTTTTCAGAAACTACGGGATCAATACAATTGGAATTAAAATGGGTGAGCACGGCAGTTATGTCTCAACACCTGAAGAAAATCTACATGTCCCTGCATATCCTGTTGACATCGTTGATGCAACTGGTGCTGGTGATGCTTATGTAGCAGGTTTTCTTGCGGGGTTAGTAAAAGGATGGGACCTAAAACCAACTGCAGAATTAGCGTCAGCCACTGGTGCTGCATGTGTAACAGCAATCGGGACCACCGCAGGAATCCATAATCTTGAAGATACTTTGAAAATCTGTCATGGGAGCACGACATCCTAAGGATGCAAATTGGGACTCACATTATGAATGAAAACGCGATAGTCCAAACAGAAAACTTAACAAAATGGTATGGAGAAGTGATGGGTGTGAATGATGTTACATTGTCCATTCATCCTGGAATAACCGGTTTGTTGGGTCCAAACGGTGCAGGAAAAACAAGTCTGCTCAAATTAATGACAGGTCAACTCAAACCTAACATGGGGATTATCACTGTCCTAAATCAACCCGTTTGGAATAACTATATACTAACGCAACGTGTCGGATACTGTCCCGATATTGAATTAGCCTACCAATTTATGAGCGGATATGAGTTTGTAACTTTTTTTGCAACGTTAAGCGGATATCAAGAAGCAGAAGCACAACATCAAAGTTTGAAAGTACTTGAAACAGTAGATATGCTTGGAGCAAAGGACAAACCGATCGGCTCCTACAGCAAAGGAATGAGGCAACGCATAAAACTTGCCCAAGCACTTGTTCATGAACCGGAACTTCTTTTCCTTGACGAACCGCTTACCGGACTTGACCCAATCGGAAGGCGGCATATCATTAATCTTCTCGCCGAACTTGAAAAACAAGGCATCAGCATTGTTGTCTCAAGCCATATACTCTATGAAATAGAAGCGATGACAGAAACTATCCTACTTATTCATCAAGGACGAATTCTCGCTGAAGGAACTATTTCTGATATTCGAGAATTAATTGATGAACATCCACATAAAGTCTATCTAAGTGCTGATGAACCCCGACGTTTGGCACAAGTTACCTTGCCGTTTGAGGATATTCTCAGCGTCACCTTCGGTGATGGATCGGGTGATGTTATCATTGAAACAGCAAAACCGGATGCTTTTTACGCGCGTCTCCCCCAAATTCTCATTGAAAACGAGTTGAACGTCTCTCAACTCTACTCACCTGACGACAACCTCTCCGCTGTCTTTAAGTACTTGGTTGGTTAACTATCTACTCCTACCAAAGCAAACATATTCTAAGTTAGTAACCACAGTAGAATTGCTTACGTTTTTACTACAATTACGATTTGTGTTAGTTACATATTTGTATGTAATTTACATATTTCACATACTTTAATTTAGGTTGATGTTGGGTGTGTAAAACATTATTGATCTTTTCTACAAAATGGATCGCATCTTCTCTAAACTCTTTGACTTCACAACTTGCTAATGATATACTAAACATTGGTATCCTCTCTGATAAAAATGGAGTTTTTTAGAAGGATACCATTTTACTTCATACTAAGTAAGATCTGTATTCAGTACATTCTTGTGACAAAAACTTTACACACCCTTATAGATAGGTATCGTCGCACACAAGGTCTCGCGATTGGTGGAAGCGTGTAGAGAAAGTATCCACCGTGTTATTACAAAATAGCATTTCACACATCCTGTGGGGAGACGCTAAATCTCCGCACAGGAATAATTTTTGGAGGTTTCATTATGCTAATTAAAATTAAGAACCGTTTTTTATTTTCCATATTTATGTTGTTTGTATGTCTTTTTTCCCTTTTCCTAAGCAACACCGATGCACAAACCGAGAATGACCTAACTCCTCTATCCCCTGAATTCACCTACACTTATGAGAGTGTTGATGTGCCAGGTGTAGATTTTTTAGCGTTGACGGCGAGTAGCGACTTTGAGGACTACGCAGGCTACACGCGGAGTGCTGATGGTGAAAAAATGGTCGCCTTTACACTCATAGACGGCGTTTTTACCACATACGATTTCCCCGGTTCACAGAACACTTACTTCTATGCGTTTGGCAATAATGGATTAGCTGCGGGGCACTACGAAGATAGTGATGGTCTTCATCACGGTGTTATCTTAGAAGATGGTAAGTTGCGGCAATATGATTTTCCGGGTGCCATCGAGACGGAGATATACGGTTACAGTGATTCGAGGGAGGTATTGACGGGTAGTTTTATAGATGCGTCTGGTGTTCGCCGTGGCTTCTCAGGGAACATAATCGTTGAGGTGCCTGAGGCAACAGCAACTTATGCCGATTTTGTGAATGCGGTAGGCTCTGTCACGGGAAGTTACATAGATGCTGACGGTCTATATCACCCTTATGTGCGTACCCTAAGTGGCACGTTTGTAATTCACAACTATCTGGAATCATCCAATCTGGAATACTTTTTTGTGCACGGCATCACCGATACAAGACTTATCGTTGCTCGAGCCAAAGCTGTGGGGGACATCCCACGCTCCTATGTCGGCACATCCCAGCAGGGAGTATCTGAATTACAGTTTCCGGGCAGCGTTAGCACGGAGGGGTGGAATATCAATCAGGACGGTTCTGTCGTCGGGTACTACGACTCATCGGATGGACGTAGACACGGGTTTATCGCCAGACCTACTGCGGAAACTGCTGCAAAATTTAGAGATATAGCGTATCCTCCACCTCCTGAATTCACCTTTACTTATGAGAGTATTGATGTGCCAGGTGTAGATTTTTTAGCGTTGACGGCGAGTAGCGATTTTGAGGGTTACGCTGGCAACACGCGGAGTGCTGATGGTGAAAAAACGGTCGCCTTTACACTCATAGACGGCGTTTTTACGACGTATGACTTCCCCGGTTCACAGAACACTTACTTCTATGCGTTCGGTAATAATGGATTAGCTGCGGGACACTACGAAGATAGTGATGGTCTTCATCACGGTGTCATCTTAGAAGATGGTGAGTTGCGGCAATATGATTTTCCGGGTGCCGTCGAAACGGAGATATACGGTTACAGCGATTCAACAGGGAAACTGACGGGTAGTTTTATAGATGTGTCTGGTGTGCGCCGCGGCTTCTCAGGAGACATAATCGTTGAGGTGCCTGAGGCAACAGCAACTTATGCCGATTTTGTGAATGCGGCAGGTTCTATCGTAGGCAGCTACGTAGATACTGACGGTCTATATCATGCCTACGCGCTTCCGCTCACTGGCAGGTTTATACTTCTGGACTATTTGGAACCCTCCAGTTTGGAATACTTTTTTGTGCACGGTATTAACGATTCAGAGGGGAGCGGTGTGTTTATGATTGCCCGAGCCCAAACTGTGGGAGACATCCCGCGCTCCTATGTTGGCTCATACCGGTATGGGTTACATGAATTGAAGTTTCCGGGTGGTGTCAGTACAGAGGGCTGGAATATCAATCAGGATGGTTCTGTCGTTGGACACTATGACTCACCCGATGGACGTAGACATGGGTTTGTCGCCAGACTCACTACCGAGGAAGAGAGCACTCAGTTTGGCAACGCTTACACCGTAACGCTGTCTAAAGGTTTAAACATGATTTCTGTGCCTTTAGCATCACCAACACCAATGACTGCAAAATCACTTGCGGGGGTATCTGGTGCGACCGTTGTCATAGCACTTGATGCCGCAAATCAAAGATTTATCGGTTGGACACCAGGTGCACCCGACGACGGGTTTCCAATTGAAGGTGGACAAGGTTATATCGTCAATGTCCCACAATCACGGAACTTTGCTTTCGTCGGATCGCGGTGGACAAATCAAACCAAGGAGATGGCTGCTGCGGCACCCGCCATGTCCACGGAGATACTCCAAGAAGCGTGGGCGTTTGTTGTCAGTGGGCATCTGGAAGGACAACCAGCATTTGACGGATACCAAGTAATCGCCCGTAACCTGAGAACGAACAGCATAATAACCGCCTCGGTGCGAGGTGATTACTTCGCTGCTGCGACTGCCGATTTGACGCAGCGTAGTGTTGTCCAAGTCGGAGACGTGATTGAATTACGCGTTATCGGTCCAGATGGAAACATCGAATCGCAAACCCTCAGTGCTGAAGTGACCCCTGAGAATTTGGCAAACGCGCACTTGGCTGTTACGCTTAATGGCATCGGTCAACCGACACAAAATCAGTTGTTGCAGAACTACCCGAACCCGTTTAATCCGGAGACGTGGATTCCGTATCAACTCTCGGAAGACAGTCCTGTATCGGTATCCATTTATGATACAACTGGTAAAGTGGTTCGCATACTTTCGATCGGTATTCAATCCGCAGGGTTTTACAATAGTCGGGGACGTGCTGCGTATTGGGATGGGAAGAACGCAGTCGGTGAACCTGTAGCAACGGGCGTGTATTTCTATACATTGACCGCAGACGACTTTACTGCAACGCGGAAAATGTTGATACTGAAATAGTATCAAATGACCATAGTATAGCTGCGGTGCTGATGTTTATTAGCTTCGTACCATCTTGATGAATGGAACGGGTCTAAAGTATAGCAAAACCGGTAGTGGTTGTCAACCCTATTTCAAGTAACTTCAAGGCAACCGATCCGGTTTTGCTGAATAAATTTCGTCTGGAACAGGGAGTTAGGTATCATTGTGCTTCTCCTTGGTATGTTGTTTCATCGTTAAAGCGATGTGTTTACCAGCGAGTTCCTCGGCGGCGACTGCCTCGTAGCAGATTTGTCCTGATGTCAATTGCACAACAGCGTGTTGTGCAAAGTAGGTAGAAATCTGTTTATAGTAGGCTTCAGCAACGAGAGGCATTAGATTAAAGTCTGATGAAATCTTCTGCATAATCGCGGCTCTTGCGTTTTTGGATTCGAGCCGGTTAATACCGTAAGCGGTATCCTTTTTGCGTTTCATGTTGACCTCCATGAATAGATTAACGGGTATCCGAATACATCTACTCGTTAGTATAACGCATACTAATAGTATAACTCATGGGTCATTTGATACAAACTATAAATAGAGGTATCTCAAAGATAGAATTCTGCTGGGTTAGGTTCCGTCCCGATAGGAATGAAACATTTACGAATTCTACTAAACCCTCCTTGATTCGATTTTCCTCAGAATTATGTAACCATTCCATACTAAACCCGCGTCATTATGTATTGATAGGACATTAAGCTGTCAACCACTTTTTTGAGGTGTCTGATGAAAAATGATGATGTTAAACTTATACAGAGTATTCTCGCGGGTGATGAGAATGCTTTTGTGGATTTGGTGGATAAATACCAAAAGCAGGTTCACGCACTCGTATGGCGGAAAATAGGTGATTTCCATATCGCAGAGGAAATTACACAAGACACCTTCCTAAAAGTTTATCAAAAACTCTCCACACTCAAAGATCCAAATCGGTTTTCTGGATGGCTTTATGTCATTGCGTCCCGTCAATGTCTCGCATGGCTTCGTAAGAAACGGATTGAAACTGCGTCGTTAGAAGACGCAGACACTGAGTGGATAGATGAAGCAGCATATTCCCGATATGTCTCCGATGAACAAGAAAAAGTATCAGTTGCAACGCAACGTGAGGTGGTAAAGAAGCTGCTTACCAAACTCAAAGAGAGCGAACGCACAGTCATGACACTCCACTACTTCGGTGAGATGACGATTGAGGAGATAAGCGGATTTTTGGGAGTATCTGCCAGTGCAATCAAGCTTCGACTTCACCGGGCAAGGCAGCGTTTACAGAAGGAGGAAACCATGATCCGAGAGGCACTTAGCAACTTTAAACTATCCCCCAACCTTACCGACAATATCATGAAAAGGGTTGAACGTGTTAAACCTACCGCACCGTCAGGAAGTAAACCTTTTATTCCGTGGCTAATAGGTGGGTCAAGTGCTCTTTTGATAGTTCTGATGCTCGGATTTGGCAGCCAACACTTAGCGCGATTCCAGCAACCCTATAGTTTAGATGTCCAATCTGGATTGACGGTAGAACTCGTTGATGTCCCTATTGTGTTGAATTTGGATGCGAAACCGGCTGACCGAAATCAGTTAGGACAAAATGCTGTTGATATAGGTAAAGATGATAGCACTGGACAGGAATCCAATCAGGTTTTATCTGATAATGTGGATTATGCAAAATGGGGTTTACCCAAAGGTGCGAAAGCAAGACTTGGTAAAGGTATTGTGCGTGATATAGCATACTCTCCTGATGGAAATAGACTTGCTGTTGCAGGTGGTACTGGAATTTGGTTATATGATGCACATACTGGCAAAGAACTGACATTACTCACTGGACATACAGGATCTGTCCTTACCGTCGCGTTCAGTCCAAATGGAAATACAATTGCAAGTGGTAGTGAAGACAATACGGTAATGCTATGGGATGTTCTCACAGGAAAACACAAACAAACACTTATCGGACATGAGAATTTTGTAACATGTGTAGTGTATGATCCCAAAGGTGATATACTTGCAAGTGCAAGTTTTGATGCAACAGTCAGATTGTGGGATGTAAGGACTGGGAAAAATAGAAAAATTACATCGAAATCCCAAACAAGCATATCTGGTATAGTTTTTAACCCTAAAGGTGATAAAATTGCTGGATGGACTACCGACAATGAAGTATATTTGTGGGATGTGAATACTGGAAAAATGAAATCCACTCTTACAATGAACACTGATTATATTGGCAGTGTTGAATTTGACAATAACAGTGGCACAATTGCAGTGGCAGGATCAACCCACCCATCAGTGCAATTATGGAATGTAGTGACAGGAAAATATATAGGAAGTTTATACGGACATGGTGCAAATGTCTCTGATGTAGTTTTTAGTTCAGATGGACACATTCTTGCAAGTGCATGTTTTGATGGCAAGCTGCGACTATGGAATTATCAACAAGATTTGCCTATGAAAATTAACAGAGGCAATCCCGATGTTACTATCCAAAAAGAAAATATAAATTGGACGCATCTTGTGTTCAGTCCTGATAACAATACCATAGTTGGATCAGCAATTGATGGCACAGCGATGCTTTTTGACGTTATCACAAGGCAGGAAAAAACTACGATCTTAGGACATACAGAAAGTGCAAATAGTATTGCTTTCAATCCAGATGGTCGTATAATTGCAAGTGGAAAAGGAGATCAGGTTCTGTTATGGGATGTGAATACTGCAGAACCGATGGGTACACTCAAAACAGAAGGGTCTAATGTAGCACGTGTTACGTACAGTCCAGTCGGTAGTGCTCTTGCAACAGGTAATACAGATAACAAGATTCTAATCTGGGATATGGAGACAAGACAACAAAAGGCAGAAATAACAGTACCAACAGTTGAATCCAATGTAAGATCCTATATTGGAAACATCGCGTTCAGTCCAGATGGAAACACACTCGCAAGTGATGGTGGACATAAAAATTTCTCAGTGTATCTGTGGAGTGTTGCAACAGGAAAACTGAAAGTAACGCTTAGAGGACACAAGCATCGTGTTCAAAGCATTGCCTTCAGTCCTGATGGTAATACTCTTGCTACCGGTGGCATTGATAAGATGATAAAACTTTGGGATGTCCCAACAGGAAAATTAAAAACTACCCTTACAGGACATACAGGAGTCGTTTATAGTGTTGCCTTCAGTCCTAATGGTAACATACTCGCAAGTGGTGCCGGACGAGACGATGGGACGATAAGATTGTGGGATCTACCTTCTGGACAACATTCAACGACTCTTAAAGGGGATTCAGACTTCATCGTGTGTGTGGCATTTAGTCCAGATGGTAAAATAATTGCAAGTGGAAACACAGATAAAACGGTGGAATTATGGAATATTTCCACCAAAAAACAAATAAACTCGTTTGAAGGACATATGTCAAGTGTTGTGAGTGTAGTATTTAATTCAGACGGTAAAACACTTGCAAGTGGAAGTAGTGATGGTACAATACTTCTCTGGGATCTTGCATCATTTACTCTGCCAAATTTACCACATCCGTAGGTTGACCTAACTGCACTAATGCTGCGATGTTTGGTTCGTCAGATGATAGTGATGCAAAACTACCATCATAGATAGCACGCCGAATTCCGCGCATCAGATTGACGTAAAAATGCAGGTTGTGCAACGTGTGCAGTTGCGAACCGAGTATTTCATTTTCTATATGCAAGTGTCGCAGATACGCACGTGTGAAATTTTGGCAGGTATAGCAACTACACGTTGGGTCTAAAGGACTATAATCACGTGTATATTTCGCATTCTTTATTCGGATAATCCCTTCAGATGTAAAGAGTGAACCGTTACGTGCATTCCGAGTCGGCATCACACAATCGAACATATCAATACCACAACGTACACCATAAACCAAATCTTCAGGGGTGCCAACACCCATCAAGTAGCGCGGTTTGTCTTCTGGTAGCAGTGGCGCGGTATATGCCAACATTTCATTCATCAAATCTTTCTCTTCACCAACACTCAAACCACCGATTGCATAACCTGGAAAACCAATTGATACCGTTCCTTCCACACTTGCTTGGCGAAGGTCACGCTCCATACCACCTTGCACAATCCCAAATAGCAATTGATTCGAATTTTGATGTGCTTTTTTACTCCGTTCTGCCCAACGCAATGTCATCTCCATAGAGCTCTTGAGATACTCGTATTCGTTAGGCAACGCCGGACATTCATCAAAAATCATGATAATATCGGCACCAAGTGCATTCTGGATTTCAATAGAACGTTCCGGACTAATAAACCGTTCTGTACCATCAATAGGAGACCGAAACTTAACTCCTTCTTCTGTTATCTTCCGCAGCGGTCCAAGGCTAAAGACCTGAAATCCACCACTATCGGTTAATATGGGTTTATCCCATCCCATAAACTGATGTAGACCACCTGCTTCTTGGACAATTTCATGTCCTGGACGCAGATAAAGGTGGTAAGTATTTGCCAGGATAATCTCTGCTTGAATCTGATCTGATAGTGTATCGGGGGTGCATGCCTTGACGGTGCCACGTGTACCGACAGGCATAAAAATTGGGGTATTTACATCACCATGTGCTGTGTGAAGTTTACCAACGCGTGCTTGAGTTTCTTTATCGTTTTGAATGAGGGTATATGATTTATGATTTGCTTCCATTGTCCGAATTTTATCACACCTTAGTTCAATAATCAAGGATAATGGTTAGAACTATTCATTTGTCGCTAATCGTAGTTATTGAAAGTGTTTCCAACCTCAATTTACACACTCTAATTTTTCTTTTTGTTAACGAATATTTATAGTGAAATATAAAATATGTTTACACATCTTCTGTAGGCGGGGAATGCCAATAGGCATTCATACCGTTGATTTCGATCTCCGAATCGCGACTATGGAAATGTATGGTCGGGAATCGGAGTTCCCTCCTACAAAGAAACTGTCAAGATAATTGTAAAATCCACTATATCTAATAAATCGTATCTAAATTGTATCTATTAGGTGGGATTTAGAAGGTAAATTATGATAGTAACACATATGTATACCTTCTACTTTTTATTTATTCACCATTCAGAAATTCGACAATTCAATACATAAGGTAAATGTATTTTCAACTTTTGCCTTGACTTTTATTCCAAATTTTGGTACCATATTTTAAGGACATAAATAATCAGTCAGTAAACTTTCTTAATAGATAGAATCTGGATACCTCACCATCCAAACGCAACTTTTCGATAGGTTTGCAAGCGGCGTTTTCAGGTAGTTGTGTGTACTGGGACGAATCAGGTTCTGAACGAAGGAGATTTCATGTTGAATAAGAATTTGGAGGCGAAACAGGTAGCGGCAGTCAGAAAAATCCTGTCTGAAGTTCCCGATGCCTCTTCGTACTCCCCTGTGACAGAGTCAATGGATAGGGCGACAGAGTTGGGGGAGGACAAAATTGCGGCGGTACTCAAAAGTTTCAGTTCTATGCCGCAATCTACAAACGTATTTGCGAATCCCGTGTTACACAAGGCATCTGTCAACTGTAATAATGCACAGATTACCTTAAATATCCGTAGTTTTGCTATCCGCGGGGTCGTCTCAGAAAGTGAGATTATTGCCAACAAACTTAGTCCCGCTTATGTTATTTTCGCTGGTCTTTTTGGTAGGAAACCTGAAAAACATTCTGATGGAATAGATGAAGAAGCAATAATATCAGAATTAATTAATAAGAAATTCTATAGGTTCACTGACCTCCGCAGGGACGGTCTTACAGGGAAGCATCGCCTCATCAATCAGGTCGCAGAATTTGTAAAATCCTTTCCAGACGCAGGACCTGAAGCAGTCATTCAACATTTTTCAACACTACGCAAGTTAAGCATCCCGAATCAGAAAGGTATAAAAGGCACAAGGAATTCTGGTGCGCTGCTGTTAGATCTCATCGGAACACACATGGAAAACGTCGCATTAGCCACAGTATCTGTCTACATGCGTCACCAGTTGAGAGAAAGCAGTGCTTTACACCCACATGTTCTTGCCATGCGTGCCAATGACCTTATTTTAGAACACCAAAAAAGTGGAAAGACAGCATTCCAAACATGTTATAGCCTCCTTTTGGGTAGAGAAGCAAGTGCTGTTGAATCGAATATCTTAGAACGGATGGGAGTTATACAGACTCACCACGGTTCTGCTGGATCAAACGTTGTTGCTCGTTATCTTGCGACTTTATATGCTGGAGCTGTTTCCGATTTCTTCGTTGCTTCACAAATGGCTTTAGATGGTGATCGTCATTTCGGTGCCATTCATGATATGACAGCATTTATCAATCAAATAGAACCCCTTGATACTGAAGCGAGGGAAACAGCAATACGAGATCGTATGCGTATTGCACTACCAACCTTTGGACACCCTGAAATCGCTGCTGCTGGCAGATCTGATGAAATTCAACAGGATCCAAGACCTGCTATCTATTTTAACCCTTTCATAGATGCTGTTGAAAAAGGCGAGATTCAACTCAGCGATAGACAGAAAAAACGGTTAGCAATTATGCAACGTATTTATCAGATCGCATTCATTGAAGGTGTCGTCCGTCCTGGTCGTGAAAACGAACCACCCCTCCGATTAACCCCTAATACAGACTTCGGCGGATGGGCAGTTCAAGAAGGATTGGATATCTATGAAAGCGACAGAACATTCCTAACTTACATCTTCCGCGGGTTTGGTTGGATAATGGATGCGCGGGAGCAACTCCAAATAAAAATTATCCGACCAGTCATTCCTCCAGATCCGGATATTATTCCAACTCCATCTGACGATCTGACGATCGCTGATGAAGTTGTCTCACTACATGATCGGATGGCAGGTGCTGAAATATTTGATTGATAGACTGTTCTCTGCCGCAATTCCCTATAATACACAAAAAGTTTGAGCAGACCTATGGAGATTCTGTGTGAATCAGCGAGGAAACCCAGTGATTGAATTTGACCAATTAACAGTCCCTACAACAGGTGAAAAAATTGAATCTGAAAACGGACAGATGGTTGTTCCAAATAACCCGGTCATCCCTGTCATTGAAGGTGACGGAATTGGACGAGACATCATGAAAACAACGCGCCGTGTCGTTGATGCCGCTGTCCAAACGGCTTACGGTGAACAGAATAAGATCGTTTGGTTTGATGTCTACGCTGGCGAAAACGCCATGGATAAATACAACGAATGGTTACCACAGGATACTTTCAATGCAATAGAGCATTTTCGTGTTGCCTTGAAAGGACCTTTGACAACCCCTGTGGGCGGTGGTTTTCGCAGTTTAAATGTGACATTACGACAAGTTCTTGAACTCTATGCCTGTGTGCGACCTGTCCGCTATTTCCAAGGTGTGCCTGCCCCCGTCACGCACCCTGAAAAAATGGATGTTGTCATATTCCGTGAGAATACTGAAGACGTGTACGCGGGTATTGAATGGGAACAAGGTACACCAGAGGTGAAAAAGGTTATTGAACTACTTCGCACAGAAATGGGTGTAGAGATTCGCGAGGACTCTGGAGTCGGTATAAAACCGATTAGCATTTTTGGCACGAAACGTTTGACACGGATGGCGATCCAATACGCAATTGACCACGACAGACGCAGCGTTACCTTTGTTCACAAAGGTAATATCATGAAGTTTACCGAAGGTGCCTTTTGTGCGTGGGGATATGAACTTGCAAAAGAGGAATTTGCTGATGAAACCATTACTGAAGCAGAACTCTATGACGAATATGATGGGAACGTTCCAGAAGGTAAAATCATTGTCAATGACCGAATTGCCGATAGCATGTTACAACAGATCCTAACACGAACCGATGAATACGATGTGATTGTCACGCCGAATCTAAACGGAGATTATCTTTCTGATGCAGCGGCAGCACAAGTAGGCGGTATCGGCATGGCACCCGGTGGAAATCTCAACGACGAAGTTGCCCTCTTTGAAGCAACACACGGCACCGCACCGAAATATGCTGATCAGGATGTCGTCAATCCGAGTTCACTAATCCTATCTGCTGTGATGATGTTAGAGCATTTGGGATGGCAAGAGGCTGCCGATTTGATTATTGCTGGACTTGAGAAAACTATTCTTCAAAAGAAAGTAACCTACGATCTGGAACGGTTGATGGAAGGCGCGACAAAAGTTCGGACATCTGAATATGGTGAAGCAATTATTGAAAACTTTCAGTAAAAACATTTTGTTACGGTTTACAAGAGAACAACAGATGTCATTGAAAACTAAAATAATACTGAGTGTAAGTTTGTTGACTGGCATTGGTTTTCTAATGGTGTATATGATTTACTATTTGCACAAACGTATTTTGGAAGAAGTTATCGCAATTCGTGAGCATGTTGAGAAGTAGAAAAATAATCATGAATTGGGACCAAATATTTGAAAAAATCACAGCAGACCGAAATAGAACCTGAAAATAGAAAGCAGCAAACGGCACAGGATGCACAAAATGTCGAATAACTTACAAATCCCATTCAATTTTGATGAAAAAGAGACATTAAACAGACAATTGCCCCCTACAGGTTATAAAGGTTTTGCCAACTTCCACAAATATTGGGGGAAAAAACCTGCCGAAGTGTGGCGATTCCTAATAGAAAACCTGACAGTACCCTACGATATCGTTTTAGACCCGTTCATCGGATCGGGGCTAATCGCAAAAGAATGTGTAGATAGCAATTGTCGGTTCATCGGTTTTGATGTCAATCCAATTAGCATAGAATTAACAAAACTCTATTTACACCCTCCAGATTATATAGATTTAGCTAAGGCAGTTTATGGAATGGAAAGTGATATTAAATCGCAAATCAATTCAATGTATGAATTATCAGATGGCGTTATAGCGACACATTTCTTATGGAACAATAATCAAATAAAGCGAGTTTGGACAAAAAGCGGTAGGAAAAGGGTTGAACTTACCCCAACTCAGTTAGAAATTGAAAATCTCCAAAATATAGAAGAATACCAACCAGTAAGAATTAGAGAACTCCAGTTGTTTGACAATTCAAGAATAAATTCAAAAAAAGCATTCTCTGCAAAAACACTTTTTACTCCAAGAGCATTGAGAGCAATTGACATAATTAAAGGTGAGATTGAAAAGCATTCTGGCGACTTAAAAAGAGCGTTGCTGTTAATATTATCAGCATCGGTGGGTCAAATGTCAAAAATGGTTTTTGCTGTTTCAAACAGAGGGAAAACCAAGGGAATCGAAACAAACAATGTTGAAGTTGGGAGTTGGGTAGTCGGATATTGGTGTCCCACGCAGCACTTTGAGATAAACGCATGGAACTGTTATTTAACTAAAGCCACCAAATTGTTAAAAGCTGTTGAAGAAGATAGACATCTAAAATCTGCTATAATTTCAACATCTCTGACCGATTTCCTAAATAAAGAAAGAACCGCTTATGTCCAGCAAGGTGATTCTGAACAACTTCTAAAAGATATACCATCATCGTCCATTAACCTTATATTAACAGACCCACCACACGGAGATAGAATTCCCTATTTAGAACTTAGTGAGATGTGGAACAGCATCATAGGATTAGATTCTAACTATGAAGAGGAACTCGTCGTTTCAAATGCAAAGGAGCGTGGCAAAAATACTGAAACCTATAATAAGAAATTAGCCTCAATTTTTTACCAATGCGCCCGTGTTTTAAAAAAGAATGGGTTTTTAGCAATTATGTTTAATGCAAGAACTGATTGTTATTGGCAAAGTCTCAGTGAATTAGAAAAGTCCACAGACCTTGGATATATCGGATGTTATCCGAGTGCATATTCTGCTGGTTCAGTCCTTCAAGACAATAGAAAAGGCGGGTTAAAATCTGATTTTGTTTTGTTGTACGGAAAGTTGATTGACGAGAAGAAGCGTACCAATGTCATAGCGGATTTTAGTCAAGTAGAAGGTTGGACAACTCGATATCCTAAAAAGTGATTGAAGATGTTGGATTATAGTACTGCCACAAGTCTGTTCAAGAACGATAAAATTCGTGAACTCTCATCAACAGATGAAGGAATGCGATTTTTGAAACTCCGTTCACTTTCTCGAAAAGAACACCTTGATTACCTGATCAATAAATTTGAAATGGATATAGGGAAAAGTAGGTCAAATAATGAAAAATTGAGATTTATATTTGACTCATATCTTGATTACGATAAAATTGATGAAACTATCCAAGAATTGTTTGAGTTAAGAAGAAAAACACGGCGTGATACGGAACAACAATTAATTAGTGAACTGTATAAAGTTCAATCTTTTAAATGGGGAGGTCTGCATCAGAACAGTTTAGAAGCAACTATTGTAAACAGGTATGTGAAGAAGATCATTTCTTACGAGGCCTTGTATGAAGCAATAGAAGGCGATCTTCACAATAGTTTACGCTCTTACGTATTAGCGTCATGGTACAATAATTGGACTTCTATCATTATTGAGGACATTTTTAAGGAACAAGCAAACGTAGTTCCAGCAATTGGACAAATAAAGAAAATTGACTTTTTTGTTAATGATAAACCCTTCGATTTGAAAGTAACATACTTACCAGAGGGGTACATTAAAGAGTATAGAAAGAGTAATGGATTCCGGTCAGAATTGACGTTGATGAAATCCTTAGCCAGAGATTTAAATATTGGTTTTGACAATTCTGTTCCAGATTCTATCCTAATTCCTGATTTATGGTATAAACTTGATGACAATCCAAGTGAAAGTGCGCGCGGATTGATAGCTGAATTACAAACATGCAGGGAAGAGTTATTAAACATCTCTATTGCGAATCCTGTATTACTTGGGCAATGGTTCTATGAAAATCAGGGGGTGCGGCGTTTTGATGCTTCAAACCGATTATTCTTGGTGCTAGTAGATAAAACGAACTTTTTTGAATCTTGGAAATTAAAAAGAGCCAGACCTTTGATTATGAAACATGTAGAGAATTATCTGGAAAAAGTGAATACAGATGTGGGTTTTCAGTTTGATTTCAATTGGGAAGGAGAGACTTACTCAACTGAAGCTGATATAATTTTTGTTGTGAAACAATAACGTAAGACAAAAGAGCACAGAACGGAGGAAAAAGTGGCAAGAAAGAAAATTAGTGTAATTGGTGCCGGCAACGTCGGTGCAACTGCAGCATTCCTTATCGCACAAAAGCAGCTTGGGGATGTTGTCATGATAGACATCGTTGATGGAGTGCCACAAGGCAAGGCGTTGGATATGGCAGAGATGGGACCGGTAGAACTGTTTGACGCTGCGATTAGCGGTGACCTTGATTATTCCGCAACCGCAAATTCCGATTTAGTTATCATCACATCAGGTTCCCCACGCAAACCGGGTATGACACGCGAAGACCTATTACAAACAAACGCGAACATTGTCGGAAGCGTAACAGAAAATGTAGTGAAGCATTCACCAGACACGATCCTATTAATGCTTACCAATCCACTTGACATCATGACCTACCACGCGTGGAAGGTTTCTGGGTTTCCGTCACACCGAGTCGTAGGACAAGCAGGTGTTTTGGATTCAGCAAGATTCCGCTATTTTATTTCGCTTGAACTTGGGGTATCTGTAGAAGACATCCATGCCCTCGTCCTCGGTGGACATGGTGATACGATGGTGCCGTTACCACGTTATACTACTGTCAACGGTATTCCAATTCCGCAGTTGATACCAGAAGATCGTATTGAAGCGATGGCGCAACGCACACGGGATGGTGGTGCGGAGGTTGTCAATCTCCTCAAAACGAGTGGATATTACGCCGCCGCTGCATCATTAGCACAGATGGCAGAAGCCATCATCTTGGACAAGAAACGACTACTACCATGTTCTGCGCATCTCACAGGACAATACGGTATCAATGACCTTTATATTGGTGTTCCTATAAAACTTGGTGCAAATGGTGTTGAAGAGATCCTTGAGATTGAATTGACAGATGATGAGTTGAACGCCTTGCAAACATCTGCGAATACTTATCGTGAGGGGATTGCATTGTTGGGGTATTAAAAGCACTTGAATTTAGAAAACACATTGTATGCACGGTTTCAAACCGTGAATACAATGTGAATCACTTATTAGTGAAAATTTAAGCTCAAACTAAAATCTGAACTGGAAAGAAACCCAAAAGCAACAACACCACTCATTTTTGGAGACACCTCAATTTCCACTCCAACAGTTCCTCCAAAACTCCCATCACTATTGGTTCCCTCAAAATCCAACAATTTGTCTTCATATGTTGACCAGGTATTTGTATATGACAAGCCAAAATACGGAATTATCACCCAGTCAGATTCCGTTTTGAATCGTTTTAGGATTCCTGTGCCACCTGAAAGTGTGTATGTCCTTAAGTTGGCAATTGTATCACTTGTAGTGTTATCGACGATCCGTCCTAATGCAGCACCAAACCCTCCATGCAAAAAATATTCTAAATCAGATCGTCCTAAAGGTTGAATATGCAAAACACCGAGACCAACTCCAGGTGATGGTGGCATCTCTCTCCCGTAAGAACCTAATTTGTCATCGGTAAATGCTATAGCAGCACCAAGATATATTTTTGAATTTCTGTTTATCCCGTAGTCTACTCTTGCCCCAATTGTAGTAACATTTGTCTGTGGACTAAATTCAAGACCGTAACCTGTTTTGCCAACTTGCAGCTTTTTAAATGACAGTTGGGAATACGCGGAAATCGGAAACAGCATAAACAAAAAACCGATATAAATCCATCGTTGTTTAATCAACATATTGCTCCTTATAATGTTGAGGGTTTTCGGTAAATTGATGATGTGATAGAGTCCCCTCATACCGCTCTTGTCTCATCTTTGTTCAAGTCCCATCTCGAGTATAACAATTTTTTGAAAAAGTATCAAGAAAAAATGGGATATTTTTTCTTGACGCACAAAGAATAAAACGGTATCCTTAAAGGTCAATCTATACACACCACAAGGAGACAATTACCATGAACTGCCCAAGATGTCAACACCCACACTTCGTCAAAAATGGACATATCAACGAAAAGCAGCGCTATAAGTGCAAAGACTGTGCCTATCAATAGACAGAAAACCGTCCCTACCGAGACAGCCCCCTGGCAGAGAAAGCACTCGCTGCCAGGCTCTATTGCCACGCACTTTCTATGAATGCCATCGCAAAAATGCTTCACGCATCGCCTTCCACCATCCTTGATTGGATACGAAACTTCGGAGGCGAACACGCAAAACCGCCTGAACCCCAGGAAACAGGGGTCCGTTGTGCTTGCCGATTAACATTCGAAGGGATGAGATGTGGCACTATTTGAAAAAAAAACAAACTTTGGATTTGGAAAGCTTTATGTCGTGATACAAGAGAACTTATCGCATGGGAGTGTGGTGATAGAGATAAAGCGACCTTGAAAAAACTTCTCAAACGTTTGGAAAACTGGCAGGTGAAGATGGACTACACTGATGATTGGAAACCATATAAAAGTCTCATTCCCGCAGAACTCTTGGGTCAGACGAAATCAGAGACACACGCAATTGAGCGCAACAATTGCCGAATGCGTCATTGGTTCGGACGCTTTAAGCGAAAGTCTATTATCGTTTCAAAGAGCACCGAGATGGTGAACTTGACAGTCGCTTTATTTGCAAGATGCCGGGTCAATGGAGACGTATTTGAGACCTTGAAAATCGGGCAGACGCAACCTAATATCATTATTTAGACGAAAACCCTCAAATATTTTAAATGGCACGCAAAAAAGTACCCGGTATCTGTCGTATCTGTGGAACATATACAGAAGAATTGTCATTTGAGCATGTCCCACCCAAATCGGCATTTAATGACCGCCCCGCAGTAGGAAAACATATCTTCGATCTAATCAACAAGGATCCCGACGAATACACATCAGGAAAAGGACATAAATCCCAACGTGGTGCTGGTGCTTATACGCTTTGCAAGAAATGTAATAACGATACAGGGGCATGGTACGGAGATGCATTTGCCAACTTTGCACACCAAAGTCTTTATATCCTTAAACATGCAAGGGGGTGTCCATCGCTCTACTATCCATTTCGCATCCATCCTTTGCGAGTTATTAAACAGATCATTACTATGTTCTTTAGCATTAACAAAGATCAATTTAGATTCAGTCATCCTGATTTGGTAAAGTTTGTTCTCAACAAAAATGAACGTTACCTGAATCCCAACATTCGAATTTTAGTTTATTTTACACTTGGTCCACATGCGCGTTTTGCAGGTGGAACATCAATATCAGCAATTGAGATTGATCCCAATGAAGTAAGTATAGATACAATGGACAATGCACTCAGTCAGTACGGGCGTGATTACGCGAAAAGTCTTTACTCCAGTGAGATTGCATTTCCTCCGTTAGGTTATGTATTGAGTTTTAGCTTAGAACCACTTGATGACGGACTTACTGACATTTCATTTTTCGCGAAATATTCTTATGATGATTGGACATCACTCCATTTGAAACTGCCGGTTTATCCTGTACACACGTGGTACCCGGGGGATTATCGGAGTAAAGAACAACTTCGACGCAATTTTGAAGAAAACACCCAGATAGAAAAAGAAATTCAACAAAGAAAGCAAGCGGAGAAAAATCAATAGTGCCTTCCATAAAACTGATAAAGATAAGGAAATCTACTCAGCCTGCCGAAAAATTTTATCACTTGTCAACGCTATTAATCACACAACCTCACGCGGTGTCAAAATATCGCCACCGCCCCGACGAACACAGATAATTCAACTTGTAGTTGTTCGCTTAACACGCAAACCTTATTGAGTTTGGTAAGAAAGTTATTAATTCTTTCTACAATGTGGCGTTGTTCCGATAACGGTGGTAATTTGACAGAAACAGACAGGAGATGTTTAGGTTTCAATTCAGTTTTGATCCCACCAGGTAAGGATTGTAACAAAATATGCTGAAACGCTTTACTCCTAAATAGCCACCACAAGAATGTTACGTCAGCCCGTTCAGGATTGACAAAGTACGCACTGTAGTGCATAGTAGCTGAACCTGGCTTTTCTGCATTATGTGGATAGATAGCAATTGCGCCTTTAGCAGCATTAATTCCAGAAAAAACTATGTCCCCGGGTTGAAACTGAATCATTTTGGTCTTTGTAGCAGTACTTTCCCGAAATTCTATCTCGCCGGTATTAAAACTGATTTTGGAAACGATACGAATTTCCCCAGTGTCCAATGCAACTGGATCTGGAGTCTCTTTCCGTTCCGTAAGTACTTCATCAAGGTTAATCTTTTCCCACTTTGCTATTTTAGTCGTATCTTCTAAGAATTCTGCAAGAGGTTCCGCTCTAATTTCTTCTATCAATTCCAGCATTTTCTGATCTTTATCTATGATACTGTTAGCAATTTCAGTTGGCGGTAGATTCGCCAAACCCTCAGCACTGTTTGGATTCTTGATATCTAAATCCGCAGAGGCAATTTTACCTTCTTCATCGTATTCCAAAACATCCGCAACGTTAACCTTCCATGCATACTCATTTTCCTGCCTTTCAGCAATCGGATGGAACCAATTGATACAATCTGAGAATTCTTCAAATTTCATCGGTTTTGTCTTGGTATAATTTTTTCGGTCATAAGGCAGTGGAATCTCATAAAACCATATTTCCTTGGTCGGATGGGAACGGTCAAAAAAAAGTAAATTTGTTGGAATGCCAGTATACGGTGCGAAAACTCCTTTTGGCAGTCGGACAATCGTGTGAAGATTGAAGTTTTTAAGGAGTTCTTCTTTGATACGAGCACAGACTCCATCTTCAAAAAGCGTTCCGTTTGGCACGACAACAGCGGCACGCCCCGGTTTTCCTTTATTGCGTTCAGGACGTTTGAGTCTTCGCATGATGATCTGGAGAAATAGTAACGCGGTTTCTGCGGTTTGCATGTTGGTTGGGAAATAGTTTTTAACGCTAACCTCTTCTTCACCACCAAAGGGTGGATTGGTAAGGATAACATCATATCGGTCACTGTCACCAATTTCGTTGTATCTCTTGACAGTCAGAGAGTTGCCAAAGTTAATCTGTGGATTTTCCAAGCCATGCAAAAGTAGATTCATTTGACCGAGAAGATAAGACATCGGTTTAGCTTCTATCCCATAAATAGTCGATTCCTGGAGCGTTTTCCGAGCAGCAATGGTTGGACACTGTTTTTCAAGGTGGGTAAATGCCTCAACGAGAAAGCCACCCGTACCGCAAGCTGGATCAAGCACAGTTTCACCGAGTTGAAGATTGGTTACAGCAACGATAAATTTGACAACGGGTCGAGGCGTATAAAATTCGCCAGAACCCTTAGCAGCATCACGCATTTCTCTAAGCATCGTTTCATAAAATCGACTTAGTGTATGCATCTCTTCTGAGGCATCAAAATGAATACCGTTGACTTTGTTAATAACATCTCTAAGGAGAAAACCTGATTGCATCCTATTAATGATTCCACTGAAAACAGTTGCAATGACATCTTCGCGACCCTTTCCATCTGCAGAACGGAGGTTACACAAATAGTGGAAAAGTCCTTGTCCTTTAGTGCCATCTGGTAGATTGGCTTCTTCAAGTTCAATAAAATTTATCAGATCGCTCCCAGTGATGCCGCCTTCATCTGCTGCCCAATCTCGCCAACGGTACGGTTCTTCAATAAGTGAATGGAAATCTTTGCCCGCAAGTTCTGCCTCTGATTCTCGGATATGTTCCATGTCATCAAGAAATTTAAGGAACATAATCCAAGTTAGCATCGGAATGCGGTCTAATTCACCGCTAAGTCCTTTGTCCTTACGCATGATGTCACGGGCAGACTTGATAAGGGTGCTTAATTCCTGAGCCGTTGTTTGCAAGTTTTCTAATTTCTCTAATAGTTGCAACTGTTTTGGGTTTTGTGTCATATCATTCCTTTCTTTGTATATATTATGCCTCATAAATCAACTTTTGAAGTTCTGTGACGGCATCTCGGAGCCGGTCTGCGCCTCCGAAAGACGTAGCGATTTCAGCAACATTACCATGATCAGAAATAGGAGGCATATTTAATACCTCAGGGATTTTCAGTTCGTCGGGTCCGTGTTGACTATATTTATCAAGTAACGTTTTCAGTACATACTGTCCAAAAACATTATACTGTTTAAAAAATTCTGTATCTTCTTGTACTCGTTGTGCGCGTTGCTCTCTTGATTGGAGGTCAGCTCCGAAAGCGACATGGCAAAACAGATCAATTGAATCAAAGGTGTCACTATCTGGAAGTTGTAATTCTTTAACTAACTGTTCTCTTTCAATACCGAATTGTTCCAATTCCTCAATAATTTCACGTCGCGATTGCTGGTCAATCCATTTTTCACGCAGTTTTGATTCTGATTCGTACAGCGTATAGATTTTCCCACCAACATATTCTATGTATGTTTTATGTTGTTGACTTCCGTCAGGATTCAGGATAAAAACCCCTTCCTCAGCAATTGTCACAGTGCCTTCATCAACATAAAACTTTCGTGTTCCTGATGGTTCAACAGTTGTGCCAGTTCTCCCACCTTTGCTTTGCTTACCCTCGGGTTCTGTTTCTATAATCTCTTCATCTTCGTCCATTGGTTCGCCATCAAAATCAGGGTCTGCAAAATGTTTAAACGAAGCTCCTGTGTAATCAATTATATTAAAAGTAAATTTTTTGTATTCCTCACAGACACGAGTACCTCTACCAATCATCTGCTTAAATTCAACCATTGAACCAACACCTCGGGCAATAGCGATATTTTTCACTGTCGGTGCATCAACACCGGTAGTGAGGAGTTTAGAAGTAGTTACAATGATAACAGAATCATCCTCAATATCTTGGAATCGACTAAGACGTTCACGCCCAAAATCACCTTCGTCTGCAGTGATACGACTTACATAGTCGGGGTATTTTTGGACATGCTCAACGTTTAGATTAGAGAGGATTTCCCGCATGGTGTCTGCATGCTCTTGGTCAACACAGAAGACAATAGTTTTGGCGTACGGATCAGATTCTAATAAACCTGTCAAATGTTTAGCAATCGCTTCCGTACGCGGTCTTAAAGCAAGTGTATTTTCAAAGTCTTCAGTGTTGTACTCCTTCTCAGGTATTCTTTCGCCATGTCGATCAGTCTGTCCAGGAGTAGGTTGCCAACCCTCCGCATCTGCTGTAGTTTTAACGTGCCGAACACGATAGGGTGCGAGAAACCCATCTTCAATACCTTGTTTAAGTGTGTAGGTAAAGACAGGATTGCCAAAATATTGATAGGTGTTTCGGGTTTCCTCATGAAGAGGTGTTGCAGTCATTCCAAGTTGCACCGCAGGTTCAAAGTATTCCAGTACTGACCGCCACAAACTATCATCTTGAGCAGATCCGCGGTGGCATTCGTCTACAATAATGAGGTCAAAGAAATCTTTTGCGTATTCGCGATAGATGCCAGGATTATTCTCTCGGGGACCGATAGACTGATAAAGCGCGAAATAGATACCTCGACTTTTGACAACGTCACCATGTTCTAACCGATGCCGAGCCTCTCCAAAGGCTGCAAATTCTTTATTCATCGGATCATCCACAAGGATTGTCCTATCGGATAGATAAAGAATTTTGGGGCGACGCGGGTCTGTTTTGAGATTCCAACGCTGCTGCCAAAGTTTCCAACAAATTTGGAAAGCGGTAGTGGTTTTTCCTGTTCCGGTTGCCATTGTAAGAAGAATTCGTTTCTGATCTTTTACTATGGATGAGATAACATTATTAATCGCAACTTGTTGGTAGTATCGGGGAGTTTTGCCTCCAGTAAGCTCAAACGGTGATAGAATAAGGTCTCCTTCTTGTTGTGAAGTAAAACCTTCATGCTTTTTCAGGCGTTCCCAAAGTTTAGATGGTTGAGGCATTTCGTAGAATTTAGACTCTTTACCCGTTGTAAAATCAAATTCTACGATAAGTTTGCCGTTAGTAGAAAAGGCAAATTTAAGCCCTAATATTTTAGCATAAGTTTTTGCCTGTTGGAGACCATCAGATGGAAGTTTGTAGTCCGCTTTTGCCTCAACAACAGCAATAGGGAAATGGGGTTGCCTGTAGTAAAGAAGATAATCTGCTTGTTTCGCTTTCCCGCGTATTCCTTCGCCTTTTATTTTACCATCGGTGAAATAATGTTCCCGTTTAAAAGATGGTACGTCCGGATTGTTTGAATCACTCCAACCAGCCTCTTTCAGCATAGGATCTATGTTTCTAATACGCGTTTCGGCTTCGTTCATAATCAAACTACACTTGCATGTAACCCCTTGTTGCCAGAATCTCTATGACTTTTTACGTGATGACGATTTTATGATATTACCTGGCGGATCCATAACGCCAATTGTTGTGTTTTTGTAGTGTTCCAAAGCAGCTTGAGTAGCTGCATCGTCTGCCCCTGCCACGTAGACGGGACGGTTAAATCCCTGAAGTTGTCGGGCAGCGTCTCCAATTGTATCAGTTGTTTCCACCTCAATGACTTGACGTGGTGTCTGAATATCTGGACCCTGCCCTTTATTATAGTCTGTACCTTTCTGGTTTGCAATATGTTGTGCGGTATTATCATGTTTAATAGCCATTATTATTCTCCTTTATAATTATTTAATGTGCGTTGAGGTTTGCTACGGAAAATCTAATTCTGTCAAATTGATTTCTCACGCACACTGAACGAACTATAAGACAATCACAAATAATTGTAAGTCTTACTCCTTCTCCTTATCCTCGTCCTCGTCAACGACTTCGTATTCAGCGTCAACGACATCCTCAGGTGTAGCGTCTTCAGGTGGAGTTTCACCGGGTGCCGCACCTGGATCAGCAGCATCGGCAGTCTGTTGATATAGTTGTGCTGAAGCCTCATGCCATATTTGCATCAAGTCATCAGTCGCAGATTTAATCTCAGCATTGTTGTCCGCTTCCAATGCCTGCTTGACGCGTTCAACACCAGCGTTAACCTTTTCTTTAGTCGCATCGTCCACTTTGTCTCCAAATTCTTTCAGGTTTTTCTCTGTTTCATAGACTAAAGAATCGGCACGGTTGCGAGTCTCAACTTCTTCTCGCTTCTGTTTATCTTCCTCAGCGTGTGTCTCCGCATCTTTCACCATCTGTTCAATTTCTGCATCAGTAAGACCTGAGGAGGCAGTAATCGTAATCTTCTGTTCCTTGCCGGTTGCGGTATCCTTAGCAGATACATTCAGAATACCGTTTGCGTCAATATCAAACGTAACCTCAATTTGTGGCACGCCTCTGGGTGCTGGTGGGATATCACCTAATCGGAATCTACCAATGGTTTTGTTGTAAACAGCTTGTTCCCGTTCACCTTGTAAGACATGTACATCAACTGCGGTTTGATTATCGTCAGCGGTTGTGAATTTCTCGGACTTCTTCGTCGGAATCGTGGTATTCTTTTCGATTAGTCGCGTAAACATTCCACCGAGTGTCTCAATACCGAGTGAGAGTGGGGTCACATCGAGCAGCAGAATATCTTTGACTTCCTCATCACCAGCAAGCACGCCACCCTGAATTGCTGCACCAACTGCGACCACTTCATCAGGGTTAACTCCTTTGTGCGGTTCTTTACCGAAGAGTTGTTCCACTGCTTCCTGAACTTTTGGCATCCGTGTTTGCCCGCCGACGAGTATAACTTCCTCAATATCGGAAGGTTGCATCTCAGCATCGTTGAGTGCTTGTCGGCATGGTTCAAGAGAACGTTCAACCAGATCATCTGTAATTTGTTCTAACTTTGCGCGGGTGAGAGTTAAATTAAGGTGCTTCGGACCACTGGCATCCACTGTGATAAACGGTAGGTTAATGTCGGTTTGTAGTGTGCTGGAAAGTTCACATTTTGCAGTTTCTGCTGCCTCTTTCAATCGTTGCAGTGCCATCTGATCGTTTCGCAGGTCAATACCTTGACTGCTAAGAAATTCTTGTGCCATCCAATCAATTATTGCTTGGTCAAAGTCATCACCACCGAGGTGTGTGTCACCATTTGTGCTTTTTACTTCAAAGACACCGTCACCGATTTCCAGAATAGATATGTCAAACGTACCACCACCGAGGTCATAAACAGCGATTTTTTTATCACCTTCATTTTGCAGTCCGTAAGCGAGTGACGCTGCGGTCGGTTCATTGATAATCCGTAGGACTTCTAAACCAGCGATTTTACCAGCATCTGCGGTTGCTTGTCGTTGCGAATCGTTGAAATAAGCAGGTACGGTGATCACTGCTTGTGTAACATCTTCCCCAAGATACGCTTCTGCGGTTTCCTTCATTTTCCGCAGAACCATTGCGGAGATTTCGGGTGGAGAGTATTCTTTGCCATCAATGTCTACTGCTACATCGCCATCTTTATCACTTTTTAATTCATAAGGTACTCGGGAAGAATCGTCCCCAAGTTCGTTATATTTTCGTCCCATGAACCGTTTAATAGAAAAAATTGTATTTTCAGGGTTCGTGATGGCTTGTCTTTTTGCTACTTGCCCGACCGGACGCTCACCCTCTTTCGTGAAGCCGACAATCGAGGGAGTCGTCCGATTTCCTTCTGCGTTTTCAATAACCTTTGCATCACCACTTTCTAAAACGGCAACACAAGAATTTGTTGTTCCTAAATCAATTCCAATTACTTTACTCATTTTTATCTCCGAGTTATAAATTCTATCTTTTTACAATATAAATAATATAAGTGCAATATCTGTGCCAACCTAAACCCTTTAGATTGTGTAGTTCACACAGTAACCGTGTCAAATTGGCAGTTTTAGCCTTAATATAACTTTGGTTTGCTAATGTCAATTTGACACACTACGAATGTTAATACTTCTGTTTAATGCGGCCCCATGTTGTGGATAATTTCGCTATTGGTTCCACTGCTAAGATATCCTCAATTCCTCCCTGTATCTTTTGAATCTCTTTTTGTGTAAGTCCACGGTTAAAAAGAGCAAACTCATCCATATCGCCATTATAGTAGCGGTTTAGATTAAGCGGTTCCTCAGTGCCAAGAATCAGAGGAGATTCAACAGAAACCAATTTACCCTCTTGTTTCGGATGATCAATTAACACTTCACCATCCAGATATACCGTCCACCATTCTGCCCTTTGAAAGGAAACGGCAACGTGCTGCCATTCATTTTTTTCTATCTTAACAGGACTTTTTGCAGGTACTTGACGACCATTGGATAATTTCCATCCCATCCAAATATAACCATCTGGATGAAGAAGTATTTCAAAAAACTCGTCTACATCAGGTCCTTTTGCAGCAATCAGTTGCCATGTGCCGGGACCTACAGCCAACGTGGGACGAATCCACGCACAAATGGTAATACCCTCTGTGAATACAAAGTTGGGGGTATGTTTAACTCGTACGATTCCGTTCTCCCCACCAAAATTGAGTCCATTCCTATATTTACCGTCACTCCAGTCAGTATCACCTTCTAATTCACCATGGTTTCCATTTCCTGATAGGTCTGAGACGGTTCCACCTTTGCCATCTTCAAATGCAAAATATACAACTAACCCATCCAATTCTGCGGCAGAAACGATATTATGTAAACTCCCTATCAGATACACAGCACACAGAGAAATTAATAATTTTCGCATGAGTGTCCTCCAATTCGTATAAGGTTCAGTTTATTTTCAAATTGATGGTATCTATTGGTATCGGATGAGTAACCTCACCCTATTGTTAATGCACCAGAAAATTAAAGTGGACGAAGTACTAAGGGGTACTAATACACCAATCTGCGCGTATCTTGAATTCTGCCTGATAATCCGAACGCCATTTGGAGATGCTCGACCCACCGGGTCCATCAACATAGTGATTGGTGTTCTCGACTCGTTTGAATTGTCCACCCCAACTTTCTTGGGTAGGGTCATCGGGATCGTTCAACCCACGATTCGCACTCACCAGCCACAGGAACGAAGGCGAATCGCCTTCGCACACCCCGGTGCATCCCATCCCTTCGTGCGGATACACATCGCAGAGAGGTCCGTGGTTTTTGCGAATGTTCTCGTTGACCCATGCAAGGTTTGAAATCGGATCACGTCCTCCGAACATCCCTTGGTAAGTTTTTTTGGAGTGAATGATGAACAATTTAGGGAAATTATCACGCAGCCAACCAATCGTTCCATCTTGGGTTGCTATTTGATGGATGCGTAATTTGCTTAGGAACGTACCCAGGGCAGCAGCACTGCGTGTATTTTGCACTTTCCACACCGCTTGTGCAACAACACTGCAATCACCCCAGATGCCGATATAGACCGGACGGAGATCGGGTTTGTCCACGATACTGATGATCGCCTCCGAAGCTTCACTGTCTTTACCTTCACCGATATTGACAGTGCCTTTTTTGCCCCATGTGCCGCTACGTCCCTGGAAAGCAACTGACCGCAGATAGTCCGGGGTAGCATACAAGGGGTCATGTTTTTTCAAATTCTCATATACCTTTTCGTAGCGGTCAATCACATCCAGTATGTGTTGTTTTTTGGCAATATTGGCAAAGGTGCCTGATGAAGCAATCAGTGCTTCAATGTCAAACTCATTAGCATACAATAGAAAGCGGACCATCGACTGCATATCATCGGGATCACTCTTCTGATGATTGGGTGCGTTTCCACCCTTGACGACACCAATCGGTGGAAAATCCGATGTCATGATTACACGTAGTCTTTTTGTTGAAATATTCATATTTTCATTGCGTTCCACATTCTCTTCTTGCGCGAGAGTGAACGCGGTAAACAGAAGCAGGATTATTACTGTGAAATAGGATTTGAAATTCATCATTTCTTTTGTATGATTCTAAGTAGTCTTGTAGGTTAGTTTGAGTAACGAAACCTGCCACCAGAAAGTTGGGTTTTGTTCCTCAAGCCAGCCTACAAGAACTTATTGCTGTAGTAAGTGTCCATCAATTCCTATATGGGTTAGTTTGTTAAGCGAAACGGTCAGATGTAAAGCACACCTGCCAGTGAAACATTTGTATATCTCTAAACAAATGGGAAGGTGCCTTGGTAGCCACGTGGACGTGAGACATGCCAAACGCCATCATACATCGGTGTAACCTGATAATGGCACACGACATTGCTGCGTTCCATATCATCACGTTCTTTTGCACCTTGGTGTGGCATGTGGTTGATGAACACAACACAATCCCCTGCTTTCGGATACAGGATGGCGTGTTCTTGTGCTTCACACCATTCCTCAAATTTTGGTCTATCTAACGGATATAGATGTGGTGGTTCGTTGATATGTCCACTTTTTACAAATTTGAGATGCCCCTCACCTGGACCATTATCCTGAAAATAGTAGGTGGTATTGATACCAGCGGGTGCCATGGCAAATGGGTGTTCTTCTACATATCGCTTTTCGTGCCAATAGCCGTAGAAGTCCATATGCCATTCCTGTAGATATGGTCCAGGATTGATATGTGCACGTAGACTACGGAGTTGACACTGCTTACCCATCAACCCCTCAAGATAAGGACGAACACTGGGATGTCCAACAAGCGGTGCGTAGGTATCCGGTTCTCTGTCAAGCAGAGAATCAAACCACATATTACCAACTGCGTTCAAACCCTCTTCCCAACCTTGTTCGCGGGCGAAATTTACACGTTGGCGGACATGTTGGGTTTCATCAGGTGACAATGCACCCTCTATTAAAACGTAACCGTCCTGTAATAGTTGCGAAATCATGGTTTTATTATCTTCCACGGTTCATCTCCCTTTAAGGTTCAGAGTTAGTGGTAATTACATCAAATTTACAGTAGGAATATAAACCAAAAGTGTTCCAGATCTAAATGGACAGACTCAGATGAGTCCGTAGACTACATAACTTCTATTCTAACGGTTCTAAAGGTTGTGAATGTCCAAAAACGGGTTTCGGTGCATCTCCAAGGGATGCCCAGCGTGATGCGTTTGCTATCACCTTACGTACATTATCATCGTAATAAATAGGATATGTTTCATGACCGGGACGGAAATAGAATATCTTACCTCTGCCACGGTAGTAGCAACAACCGCTACGGAACACTTCTCCGCCCGGGAACCAACTGATGAAAACAAGCGTGTCCGGTTCAGGAATGTCAAACGGTTCACCATACATTTCGGCATGCTCAATTTCAAAGTACTCGTCAAGTCCTTCGACAATTGGATGTCCGTGTTCTATCACCCAGATACGTTCTTTTTCCGCTGCCTCACGCCATTTTAGGCTGCAAGATGTTCCCATCAAACGGATAAACGGCTTAGAATAGTGTCCAGAATGTAAGACGATAAGCCCCATACCTTGCAGTACCCGTGCTTTTACCTTATCAGCGATTGCGTCTTCAACGGCACCGTGTGCGGCGTGTCCCCACCATATTAACACGTCTGTTTTATCCAGCACTTCGTCAGTTAACCCGTGTTCAGGTTCATCTAAAGTAGCGGTTAGTGTTTCAATTCCATGTTCACTTAATCCATCGGCAATAGCGGAGTGAATGCCTTTTGGGTATAGTTTTTTTATCTTTTCGTTCGTTTTCTCGTGTCTAAATTCGTTCCAAACTGTAACAAATGGTTGCGACATAAAATTCTCCTTAATATGTTATTTCTGTTTCCACTGCTTCATCGTAGTCAACACCTTCTACCTCAAATCCAAATAGGTTTCGGAAGCGTCTTCTGTAGCCATCGTAATCAGAGAGTTCATGGAAATTGTCGGTATCAATCTTGTCCCAACGTTCAGTGACAACATCGGTCACATCTTGTCGTAATTCTCTGTCATCCAACCGAATGTAACGATCACTATCAAGTTGCGGCTGTAGTCCAGGACCGAGATGTTCCGAGAATAACCGCTGCATCTGTCCTATCGGTGCTTCGTTGATACCTTTCTCGTTCATTATATCGTAAAGGATACTGATGTAAAGTGGTACAACAGGGATTGCTGCAGAGGCTTGCGTAACGACAGCTTTGTTAACCGAGATATACGCATTGCCACCGAACTGATTTGAAAGCTTTTCATCAAGTGCGTCAACTCGTGCCTTTAGGTCATCCTTTGCTTTGCCGATGGTGCCATCTCGGTATATGGACCAGGTCAAGGCACTGCCGATATAGGTATATGCAACAACCTTAACCCCTGGTGCGAGTAACTCAGCATCTGCTAAAGCCGAAATCCACATCTCTAAATCTTCGCCACCCATTACAGCGATTGTATCTGCGATTTCTTTGTCATTTGCAGGTTCAATCGTTACAGGTGCAACGACTTCGTTACTTAGGTCAATGGTTTTACCTGTGTATGATTCGCCTATCGGTTTCAACTCAGAATTATGTATTTCACCAGTGCGTGGATGGGTTCGGCGGGGAGCAGCGATGCTATAGACGAGAATATCTATTTTGCCGTAATTTGCTTTAAGCTGTTTTATAGCCTCCTGCTTCACCTCATCTGAAAAGGCATCACCATTGAGACTTTCAGCAAAATAGTCGTCTTGCTGTGCTTGTTGATGGAAGGCGACGGTGTTGTAGTAGCCAGCTGATGCGGTACGTCGTTCATCTGCAGGTCGTTCATAGAGGAGTCCTAACGTTTTCGCACCGTATCCCCACGTCAATGCAATGCGAGAAGCGAGTCCATAACCAGTTGACGCACCCACGACAAGTGCGTTCAAACTTGTTTCCTTGTTAGGGGTGTTCTCTTTAATTAATTCTATCTGGCTTTGAACATTTGCCTGACAACCAGCGGGGTGGGCATTCGTACAGATGAAACCACGTATACGGGGCTTGACAATTTGAACTGCCATTATATCCTTCTTTTTTTAAGGTTAGTCTTCAATTTCAACGACCATTTCGACTTCAACGGGAATACCACCGGGTAATTGCACCATGCCGACTGCCGAACGTGCATGTTTACCTTTATCACCGAATACCTCAACAAAGAAATCTGATGCACCGTTGAGAACAGCAGGTTGGTCAGTGAAATCTGCGGATGAGTTGATAAAACCGACAACCTTGACCACACGTTTTATCCGATCCAGATCGCCTAATGCGTGCTTGAGAGTGCTCAACAATCCGATTGCTACTTGACGCGCAGATTCATATCCTTCTTCAATGGTTGCATCTGTTCCAAGTTGGCTTTTATAGATTTTTCCCTCACCTGTGCCGGGTCCGTGTCCAGATGTAAAGATCAGATTTCCTGTTTGAACTGTGGTGACGTAATTTGCTACTGGTATTGCAGGAGGCGGTAATTCAATGCCTAATTCTTCAAGTCGTTTCTCAATTTTCATGTAATTTAATATCTCCTAAATAAGTTCGTAATTAAAGGTGTGACAAATACAATTGATCAGAATAACCTCTTTAATTAAAAGGGTTTTCATTGATTTTGTCAAGGGAATTTATTAGCGGTAGGAGAAACAATCGATTGTTGTATTTCTGAACTGTGAATAACTATAAAGTAGGAGGTCTACGTCCGTTTATTATACAAAATTCAGCTATGCCTTCCTTCTCCTAAACGCTACAAAAGAGAAGGATTTTAGAAACTCTTTTCAGAAAATATACGCGATAATTGGATGAAGTTTTTTTGTAAAACTTTTGAGTTTTTTGAGTCAATCGTAATTTGTAAATTATTGCATAAGTCTAAAAACCTTTGTCATTACTGGATTCATGGCTTATTTATGACAATATTAGTCAGGATTGACTCAAAAGTATGACATTTTTCTTTTGAGTGGTGTAGTTCGGATTGAAAATCCTTGAGACAGGAGAATATGTGTGTGTAAATTGAGATTGAGTATCTCTTCAATAATTGGGATTCGCGACAATTGGAATGTTCTTATATCAGGAGTGTGAAATTTCAAAGTTCAGTAAGCAACTTCTCATATTCTGTATGTGGACCGATCCAGAACCAAACAATTTCTCCTTTATCAACAACGCCAACTGCTCGATAGTTAATGTTTATACGAGCGGAGTAAATTGACTCTGTTCCGTGTATTTTCTTGAATCGCAGACTTGGATGGTGCGAATTCTCGCTGAAAAGTCTATATGCTTCTCTTGCCTGCAGCCGAATGTCACTCGGTAATTTCGAGAGCATCTGACGGAAACGTTTCGTAGTTTTTGAATTCATAGTTGGTCTGGATCTAATTCCTGTGTTTGACCACTACGATGTTCGGCGAGTGCTTCCGAAGCCAGTTTAGATAATGTCTCTTGAGAACGAGAAAATAATTCATCCCACTGTTTTTCAGCACGGAGTTCAGCTATCACCCATTCTGCCAGTGCATCTTGTTCCTTTGGTGAAAGTTTTGAGGCTTCAGTAAAAGCGTGTTCAAGTAGCGTTGTCATTGGGACACCTCTATAACAAGCATATTATAATGTCAATCCTTATTGTAGGTACAATTATATGATTCTCTATGTTAAGTATAAAGTATTATTGTCAAAATTTCAACCATTTCCATGCCACCGTGGCTGAGAAGTGTTAATGTAAGTATAATACATCTTACATCAGTAATAGTTTTCAATAGTCCTTGAAAACCTACAAAAAATGTGGTACAATTCATATTGTCAATGTGTTAAATAACTTTATAATAAAGTAACCGTAGGTAATTCTGTCTTCCAATATTGTGATCCAAGAAATGGCAAAGAAAAACAATAAAAGAAAACGCCCTTTAAAAGCAAATCCCAAGCGTCAAGCACATGCACAGTTAAGAGGATACCTCTACCAAATCTGGCATAGTGTTCATGCTTGGCTTGACCTTTCCGATGATGAAATTCTCTATCTGGAAGGTGCAGAAGACTTTGATAAAATATCAAGTGACATTACCACGGTAACACAAGTCAAACACAAACAAAACAACATAACACTCAGATCCGAGGAAGTGTCTCTCGCAATCAGCAATTATTGGAAACTAAAAACCAATAATCGAGATCAATGTGTGAAATTCCGTTTTCTTACAACATCTAAAATTGGTAAAGAACGAGGCAACCCATTCGGAGTGGATAATAAGGGTATTGAGTGTTGGATCCGTTGTTCTGGAGATAAGGAAACAATTAAAAAAATACGTGAATGTTTGCTAGATCAGGTACAAATATCAGATGAAGTGAAAACCTTTCTCAAGGAGGAATCACTTCAAGACATTTACGAACAGATCATACAACCAATAACTTGGGAAACAGGCAGCAAATCTATAAGTTTTGTTGAGCGATCGATAAATGATAAATTAGTCCTTCATGGCAATCTACAACCCATTCCAGTACCACCTTCTGATTCCAGGAAAGTGGTAGATCCTCTTCTTAAAGAAGCCTTGAAGATAGCTACGGAAGAAAGAAATCGTTTTCTTACGAAAGTTCGATTTCTCGAGATTTTTGAAGAACAAACTACACAAAGGATTCCTACACATCATTTGCATCGACTGCAAAGTCAAGTGACAATGATGCGCAGAGTTGGAATGTCAACTTTTGAGGGTTCCTCCGATATTGCTATCCAATTTCAATCTCTAATACAAACTGATATACCTCAGGCATACTTGGATGTCCTCGTTCCAAGAACAGAGTTACTAACAAGTATACAGACGAGACTCCAATCAGAAGGTATATCTATAATCCATGGAGGAGCGGGAAAAGGAAAAACAACCCTCGCAAAATTGACTGCAAACACTATAAGCGGAAAATGGTTATGGCAGAGTTTCACAAACCTGGATCCGTTATCTAAAGATTTTTCACTTCAGGTTACCCAACAGTTAAAACAGCTTGCTATTGCGATACATAATGCATCTTCTCAGGTCAACGTTGTCCTTGATAATTTGAGTTTACTATCTGAAAACCTACATCGGTATAAAGAAGACTTGGGTGTTGTGGTCTATAATGTCCTTAAACGTGGTGCCAAATTGTTGATTACAAGTCAACATAAACCTCCTCCTAATTTCACCCCTAGTCTTGGTTTACCATCATCTATCGTCATAGATGTTCCTAACTTTACCATTCCCGAAATTGAGCAATTTGCTGAACAAATGGGGTGTCCAACTAATGACTTAAAAACTTGTGTAACCTCCATTCAAAGATATACACATGGACATCCAAAACTTGTGCACGCTCGATTAGTTCAATTACGGGAGAAAAACTGGAAAGAAAAACACACAAGAGAAAGTCTACTGCAAATACCCCAAGAGGTGAAAGACGAACGTAAAGCAGCACTACAGTTAGTTTCCAAATTACCTGAAGATCAACAGAAATTTCTCTATAGACTTAGCCTAATGCATACTGTATTTAGGAGAGATTATGCTCTCAACATAGGCGAAATTCCACAAGCCGTTCAGAATCCTGGAATCGCACTTGATCAATTGGACGGTCCATGGATAGATCGTGTAAATGAAACTTACTTCACTATTTCACCTTTACTAACTGACGCAGCTAAACAGGTTTGGCCCAAGAACATGACAACCAAACTTCACGCACAGATTGCAAACGCAATACTTGAAGCAGATAATCTGACTACGATAGAAGCACGATCTGTGTTTCATCATAGTTTGCATGGACAGAATAAAAAAGGTTTAGTCTCTGTCATTTATTCATTGATAATTGATTCAGAGGACAATTGGGAGAATATCTGTCAAGAATTCTCATGGATCAGATTTCTCAAAACCAATCCTCCCGAAGAACTTTTCCCAGGGAATTTCTCTGAAAATCATATGTTTCGTTACTTGCAGTATCAATTTTCGATTGAAGTAGAACCGGAATTTGCACCAAGAATACTTCAAATCTGGGATAACGAAACCAAAAAATACGAATCACATCAGTCATATCCGCAATCTCGTCTAATGCTAGCAACACAAGCATTGAAATATAATCAAGTGCAACTTTCAGCTAAGAAATTGATGAGTTATCTAAAAGAAATCTATGATATAAAAAACATGGACAAAAAGGTTTGGAAGTCATACTTTAATTCCATGGAACAATTAAAAGAAAATAACATTGATGAATCCAACATTTTCAGTTTTCTATTTAGTTTCATCTATATGCGAACCTACATTAACACTTATTTCCTTGACGACCTTATTGATGCGTTGGATAAACTTCAGCCAGAAATTCGGACTTTATTATTGGCTGACTTTGGAGAGAATAGTATTGAAGCGCAGCTTTTGATTAGTGGTGTTTGGTTGGCAGAAGCAAACCTTGAAAATCCCGATTGGACAAGGTGTCTTGATGTATTTGGTAAAGTAATTGAAAAAGCTATTGAATGGGGTTCTCCTCATATTGCTGCCGCATCAGCAAAAGGTAAAGCCATCATACATGACGAAAAATTGAACCACCCAGATACGGCACATGAAGTTCTTCAAGATATTAAATCAAAAGTGGGAACACTACCGATTACAGAGGAAGCACAAGCAGTCGTATATCTAAACCAAAAACGCTACCAAGAAGCACTTCGTATTTATGAACGTATTCTTCCTGAGTGGAATCCTCCATCAGAACAATCAAACATTGCACCTTCAGAAGAATATCGTCGAGCCGCTATATGTGCATCCAATTTGGACGATTGGAAAAAAGCAGCTAACTTCCTTGAAGTAGGTGCAAAAAAAACTCAAGAGATTGAGGACACCGACATATATATCGGTTTATATGCGGATGCAGGATTTGCATACTTTAAGGCAGGTAATATGTTGGATAGTATAAAACTGATGACTCTTGCGTTACAAAAATTTGAGAAACTCACGCAAGACAATACAGACCTAAAATATTATGCTTTGAAAAAACGATTAGCGGGTTCTATAGGTTGGATAGCATATCACGAAGACGAAAATTTTACCTCAGATTCTTTAGAACCAAATGTTGCTTTTTGTAGTAATCAGGAGATAAATGAAGAGGTACTTGACCTTCCAGATTCTCCAATTGAAAAGATTTGGTTGGCTTTAGCACGAATTGAGTGCAAATTTGGTAATGGTATTACAGCGTTGAAACATAGTATTCAGATTGCTGAGAAAACTACAGATCCAAAATTTCAAGGTTCTCTTGCTCTTCTTGAACTTCACTACGACTTTAGAAACAAAACTCTTAATAAATTGCCAGAGCGTATACATCATATTATAATTAACTTCACTTTAATTCAAAAACATAATCAAAATAAAGAAGAAATTGAAATAGGGTTAAATTCTATATCTATTCTGGAACAAACTAATTTTGCGTCTGTTGAGAGTATCACAGTTTTTTTTATAGCAGGACTACTTACTCAATTAACAACAAACAAAGATATGCATGATATTCTTACTATATGGAGAACAAATTCGTTAGATTTACCAATAAAAGAAAATTTGGTTATTGCCCTTGATCTAATTGAATCAATGTTATCCAGAGATCAAAATAATATCCTAACAGTTATGAAAACACAAGATGACAAAGTTGAAAATAGACTTGCTGCTTCATTAAAGGTTGTTCAGAGCAATAAAACTAAACCTGAAGATCTCTATTATGCTCATACATATATTACAACTACTTTCATTGGCAGCCCATTGGAAAACTATGTCGTAACAGATTTAGCAAAACTTATTTCTGAGCAGTGGCTTGAGAGAACACAGTTTAAAGTTCTGTTGAAAACACCTAAGATTACAGTACCACAAATAGAAAAAGCCTGTAACAGCAGTGAGACGGGTAAGAAAAAAATCGGTCAGATACTACTTGCTGTACAACATGCAATCTCTGTCAGAATTCCTTCTGAGGTTTTAGGATTATTTCGTACTTGGACAGAATCGCAGCAGAAACAGGAACATGCAACAGGAAAAAATCCCGCTGCACAACGCCTCATCAAAGCGATGGAACAGCCACCACATCTTACTGATGAAGACATTGAAGCACTGAATCAGTCAATAAAAGAAGGGGAAATACCAATAAAGTTTGATTCGCCCTTTGAATTCGATGAGAACGAATAATAATGAACAAATATCTCTTGGATACATCAACCTGTAGTTTGTTGATGCAAGATAATCCCAGAGTAAAAGGGCGTTTAGATTCTCTGACTGAGTCGGACTACCATTTTACTTGTACTATCGTTAAGGGTGAGATACTGTTTGGAATTGGTCGTCTCCCTGAAGGAAAACGAAAACAGGGTCTTGAGCAAAAGGCAAATGAACTATTTACTGTAGTTCCATGTGACTCAATCCCTGAAAATGTTGCCAATACCTATGCACAGATAAAAGTTGCTGCACAACAACAAGGAACATCTTTAGATGAAAACGACCTTTGGATTGCTGCTATGGCTTTATTTCTTGATGCCATCCTTGTTGCTTCTGATTCCGATTTCGAGAGAATAGTAGAGTTGGGGTTACGTTTGGAAGATTGGAAAAATTAACCATAAGTTATGCCTCTTTGATTGTAAAGATAACCGATAAGAGTTGTGCTATATCCGCACTTGAATTCAAAGGGAAACACATCCAACCTCACCAAATTAACTGCTACAAAATACGTGTATATGCTATAATAACCGTAAAATCTTTTTTGGAGCGCGGAGATGGTTATTGCTGTAGATGCAGCGTCCCTTGACAAACGTAACCGAACAGAGCAGCAACTATTCGCAGTTGTTGAACAGAACACCCCCGACCTAATCAAAACACCCCTTTTTCCCCAAGACGACCCCGATGCATTCACATTCACACTTGATAAAGAACTGATTGAACGTTTGAACCTGTGGGAATGGTTCCGCAATTATGCTAAGGAAGCACAGGTATCAACCGCAGGGATACGAGGACCGCAAAACATTCTGTATCCGTGGGATACCCGCTTCCCAATCAATCAGGTTGGTATTATCTTGGCGACACTTGGCAAAAGTCTCGTTGCGAAGGAAAAATCTGATGGGGAGCCTGTGGAGAAACTTGCTGGTTGTGAGGTGCGGTATAACTCTCAAAAATACGTTGAGTTCATTGCTCGTATTCAGGCAGCACAAGGCATACGAACTTATGTGCCGAAAGGGTTTGGCACGTTGCCGATATGGATGGCATCGTTTCTTATTTTCATGCTTGACTTGGACGGTGGTGAGCATGTGACATCAAGCCACTCTGTTAGCACGAAAAACGCAACAAAGGATCTCAATAATCAGGGGAGTCAATATCTACCTGAAGAATCTATGCAGTTTGTCAACAAGATTGAAGAGGTGCTCAAAGACGCTGAAACTGAAGGGTATCCAATCCAGTTTAGTGCAGCAGCAGACGACCATATAGATTTTGAACGATTAGACGAACTTCATGATGGAGTGCAGCTTTATGTCGGTTACCTAAAAAGTGGTGTTGCCACAGATGCGAATCTCAACCTTATCCGAGAGACGAAACCTCCCATCGTTGTTGATTGTGTGGGAGGATGTATGTATCGTCCGATGCGTGCAATTTTTGAACGGTTAGGTATTGCTCACTCTATTCGCTGGTTGCATGTTGAAGCAGATCCACTCTATCATAACATCGGGAAACTGGACAGAAATCCGAAGACAGGTGAGGCGGAATTCTACGATCTTGGATGCGATTTTAGCATTCTGAATGTTGTCGAATCTACTGGATACGCGACTAAGCTCAAAAACCAACCCATTGGTACAATTATTGAGGCGACCGATCCAGATGGGGACAGGCTTATTGTTTGTCAAATAGAAGAAGTATCGCGGGCAGATACACTTCAACGTCTCGGTGTTGATTATCTCATGCTTGGCGACAATCGGTTGTTGACGATTTACACCCCGAATCAAGCGTTTTTGATGTTGATGGATTTCCATACAAAACAACTTAAAACTGCAGGACTTTGGGATGACCATCCGCGTTTCATGATTAAGACGACTCCGTCAGCACTCGCTTGGGATCAATGGGGTGATGCTAATGGGGTGAATGTAATAAACGTGCCAGTAGGTTTCAAGGAAATCGCAGCAATTATGAAAAAGATTGAGAAGCAGATTTCCGATGCACCTGACACATCAGTAAGTATCCAAGATATTTACGGTGAAACTATTTCACTCGGTGTACAGCCGCGGCTTATCTTTGCAGGTGAGGAGAGTGGTGGCATGATTACCGGTCCAGAAGAACTTATCCAAAGTCAAGGTGGTAGGACTGCCATTGCGATGCGTGAGAAATCGGCAGGAGAATCTATGGTATTGGTAACGGCACTTGCGGCGCATTGCAAACAGGAAAATATACCTTTGTCTGACTACCTCGATTCTATTTTTGTTGAGAGTCGGATCTCCGCAACATGTGATGTGAGAGAAGATATTACCTACTACAACGAGTCTGAACCGAATCCTGACAAACTGCGCGAAGCGAAACGTGAGGGAGAAGCAAAACGCGACAAGAACGACCTGTTTTTCCTTGGGATTGCTATTGCAATGAGGGATGGAAAAATAGATATGGAACACGCGCGTGCTATCCTATCCGATGCACTTCCTGATCTTGATTTCACAACGCTTGAGAGTGTCCGATTTGTCGGGGATGGTACTTACCTGAAATTTGCGGATAAGTTTGTTGAAGTGCGAAAGTCTGGGACAGATGCAAAAACCAAAGCCTATGCCTCTGGTCGTGATAAAGATGAGTGTCGGAAATATGCTAAAGCTTTTGGGGAGACGAGTGGTGACCTTACGAAACTTTATGGTGAGTATATCGGTAAGGACTATTTGAAAGGTATTGAAAAGCGTGCGCGGGAGATTTATGATGTGTTTCAGTCAGTTTAGGAATTACATATCGGAATTTTGTCTGAACCAGGATTTGCATTATTATGGCTGCTGAGGTGTAAGTGTTTTTCTCCTGTAGCATAAACTTTGAGTTTGTGTCACATGGTGTGCGCGCAAGCTCAAAGTTTACGCTACATAAGAGTTTATAGTCCACTAAAATGTGCTATCACGGTTAGTAATCGGACACCATCGTGTTGTTTGGAGGTGACGTACCAACACATCTTTTGCCGCTGGTGTGCCAATACGGTAAAGCGCATGCACTGCATTACCACGGATATAACGGTTTCCATCAAACAGTAGATTTTCCAAACCCTCAACCACATCCGCCACATCTTCCGCATTCTTCCCAATCCGAGACAGTGCAAACACAGCAGTCCGCCTAACCCCCTCGTTTGGATCTTCCAATGCCTTTGTCAATCCCGGTACTGCTATTGAACTTGATTGACTTGTTGTGCCTAACGCCTCAATCGCTCGTACCCGGGCTGATCCGGATTCGTTTTCTATTGTTTCAACCAAATCAGGGACAGCGGGTTCCGCCTTCGTTCCAAGATCTCCGAGTGCTTCTGCGGCATCTGCACGAACGCGTTCAGGTGATTCTTTCAATGCTTTACGGAGAGCATCAACAGCAGGAGCACCCACTGCATTCAGCGCATAACACGCATTCCGTCGAGTCATATCCGATTCGTCATGCAGACATCTTACCAATGCCGGTACCGCTTTCTCTCCAAACTTCGGCATTTCGTATGCAGCCTTCAATCCTGTCGACTCAGTAGTACTGTTCAATGAACTGATAAAATCTGATAAAGACTCGCCATTTGCAGAAGGTTGGGTTTCACTGTGCTTTGGACCGCGGTGCCAGTTCCATAGATGTTTAAACATTTCCTGATGTTCCGCTGGTCCAACTGCTGTTCCATTTTCCCATTCTGTTTCCTTATTTGCCCATGTAGGTTCTTGTGGTTCTGTCATCCGAGCATAAAGGAACTTCATCATATAACGTTTCTTATCGGTCTGGTTCGGCATGGCACGATGCCATAAGTCATAGTTTGCGAATGCAACTGTTCCCGCTTTTCCACTGACGGGTTGTTCAGGAGCAACTTCCTTTCCTTCCTGCGTGCTGAAGTAATGACTGATAGGAACAACTCCGGTTGGTCCACGTTCCACAGGTGTATCTTGTGGATAATAGAAAACAAGCAATCTGCGTGTATGGTGCGACCACCGTTTTCCACCATCCTGATGCATTCCCTGCCCATTGCTACCGGGTGGATTGTAATGCGGATGCCGATGCGGTTGCATATAGTAATCTGGTCCCAACAGACTTGTCAAAGCACCTTTCACGTTTGCATCGTCAAATACGTTCTGTATCTCTGGTATTCTTGGTAAAAGATTGTTTCCCGGATTGCCTTCCTTATCAAACACAGCAACCGTTTTTTCAAAGATGTCGTCGTGAAAAGCGGACGGTAACTCTGTGTTTACGGTAACAAATCCGTTCACGATAAAATGCTGCATTTGTGCGTCAGTTAAGAGGTTTTCTGCCATTGTCATATCCTCCAATGGTTCGGTATCTATCTAAACCATATTAAAACCTGAAATTAGTATAGTATGTCATTAATATTTACGATTTACAACAAAAAATGTTTAGACAAATGTGAATTGTGGTATACTGTCTATCAAATTGTGTGGAGGTAAAGCATGGGAAGAACTTTTGATAAATCGTTAGCGTGGCGGGAACGGGCAAAGGCTGCGTTAGTCGGCGGTGGACAACCACATAAACAGAGCAACCCTCCGCAACCGATTATGATTGCTGGTGGGAAAGGTTCACATTTTTGGGATGCCGATGGACACGACTATATCGATTATCTGATGGGATATGGACCGATGATTCTCGGTCATGCGTATCCCACTGTGATAGAAGCGGTTGCAAAGGCACTTGAACGCGGGAATGTCTATAATGTTGGACACACTCTGGAAATAGAGCTCGCAGAGAAACTCATTGAGATTATTCCGTCTGCTGATAGGGTAGCTTACTTTGTCGGTGGTTCTGATGCGACTACTGGCGCGCTTAAGTTTGCCCGTGCCTACACAGAAAAGGAGAAAGTGATTCGTTGCGGTTACCACGGCTGGCACGACTGGTGCCACAATACTCGTGGACACCTACCAAGTAGTGCTGCATCAACGATTTCTGTACCCTTTAACGATATTGACGCGCTTGAAGACCTTTTTAAGGAACACCCTGGAGAAATTGCGTGTTTGATTATGGAACCTTCTGGACATGATCTACCTGCTGATGGGTATTTGGAGAGCGTCAAGTCCGTTGTTAATTCTAACGATGCACTGCTAATTTTTGATGAAGTTAAAACTGGGTTCCGATATGCTTTAGGAGGCGCGCAGGAATATTTTGGTCTTACACCCGATATGTCCGTTTTTGGGAAGGCGTTGGCTAATGGATTTGCTACAGCAGTTGTTGTTGGTAAGCAGGAAATTATGGACGAAGTTTCTAACGTATGGGTCGCCGCGACTTTCCACGGAGAGGTATCTCTTGTTGCTGCAGCTATGGCAACGATTGCTGAATTGGAAGCGAAAGACGGTGTAGCTTTTATGTGGCAACAGGGACAAAAACTGTTAGATGGCTATCGTGAAATGACAGACAGATTAGGAATCGACCAAGCACGTATCAGTGGAATTGGACCTATGCCTTTTTTCGGTTTGAATGCCGATGGTGAAAAGCAAGGTCAATTTCGTAGAACTTTCTATGAAGCGACATTAGACGGTGGGTTGTATCTCCCTGAAGGACACATCTGGTTCATGTCAATTTCACACACCGATGAAGACATCGCAAAGACATTGAGTGTTTCTGAGGATGCACTCAAACACGCAAAGGCGGTAACATAAATTAATTAGGAAATTATTATGGAACAAGCACAAGACCATACAAAACCGTTTATTGTTGATAAAAATTTAGGTGCAGCACTTGATATAGACAATGCCGCACTACCACAAACTACTGCTGATGGAACGCCTGTCGTTCCACCTACACAGGAACAGAAATATCTGTTTGATATGCGCGGTTGGCTTTTAGTACCCGGTGTGCTATCAGGTGATGAACTGGAGGAGATGCAGGATTTCTGTTATCGTCTTCGTCATGAACCGGATTCTATATCGGCACACGAACGGTCGCCACTCGGTGGACCGATGGAGAAGTTAGCTGATCATCCGAACGTTGTTGGATTTTTAAACGAGTTTCTTGCACACCCTGCACTATCAAGTCCAGAATGTTACGGCTTTCGAATGGAATCGTGCAACCTGTTCTATCGTACGGTAGGGGATGGAAACTTTGGTCCGCACAACGGTAACGGTATGCTCCGATTTCCCGGTGATTCACATCTTTATCGGTGTATACCGGGTAGGGGATATAGCGGTTTGACCCGAATTGTTTGGGAACTCAATCCCGTAAAATATAGACAGGGTGGGACGCTTTTCATTACGGGAAGTCATAAGGCAGTCTATACAGCACCTGATAGTATTAGGACTCCAGATTCTCCGATATGGGATACTTACGAGTGTCCAGCAGGATCGTTGCTCTTTTTCACTGAGGCGTTGACGCACAGCACACATCAATGGACAAACGAGGATAACGATAGGTTGGCAATTTTCAGTTGCTATAATACTGTGAATAGTAAGTGGCACGATTGGAATCCGAATCCGAAGTTGCTGGAAGAAATGCCTCCTAAACGTCAGACACTATTTAGACCTGTCCGTGCTGCAAATAACTTAATTCAATAAAGTATTTATGTTTAGATATATTAGACATAGCACAATCAGTGTGTTAGTTGTTTTCATTATCTCATGCCTTTACCTTGGTTGTGAATGGATTCCAACAGAGATCACCACTCCGGAACCTATAGAAAAGGTCGCAGTTGCCACTATCTCTGCTATAGACGAAAGTGATTTAACCGGTACAGCAACATTCACGGGAATAGACGGTGGTGTTCGCGTTTTGATTGAGATTGAGAATGCTACCCCCGGCTTGCATGCAACACACCTCCACCTTGGCAGTTGTGATGATATAGGACCACATTGGCATCCTATTGGTGTTCTGCCAGGTACAGTTGGTGTTCCTGTGGCAGAAGCGACGTTTGACAAACTACCAATCGGAGTAGGTGAAATCGGCAATATTCCTGTTGGTGAAGATGGTAAGGGTGTATTAGAATTTACGACCCCATTTTGGTCAGTTGGTGGTGATCCATCCACCGATATTCTTGGTAAACTGATACTTATTCACGAAACAGGCGATACCTTCCAAACAAACCCACATACCCATTTTACGACAATGACTGATCCCACGGCAAACGTTGGGATGCATACCCATAATCCTGTACAAATGCAGACGGAACAAGCCACACACGCTTGCACTCTTGCAGTGCTCAGTCAGCAGATAGATTTAGAAGTTGATCACCATCTCCCCGGTCAAACGGTAGACCCTCATAGCCATGACTTGTTGGAATTATTGCTAAAATGTTTTTTGAGTCCTGAACAACTTACTGATCCGAGGATTCTGTTTAACATTCCATTCGTGGGATCATCAGAATATCAGTCATTTTTGAATATTGAACCCAAAAGTTTAGCTGCATACCACGAGTTCTTTGAGTCTATAGGATTGCCTGTAGATCCAGATTTTTTTACAAATCAGTATGAGCAGACTTTCCAGTCTGGTGCGCCTAAGGAATATGAACAAGAGATGCAGAAGCGGTTAACGGATCTCTATATCGCGTCTGGAATAGATATTGCAAATCTAACGGATATGGTTGGGTATAATCTGCTGCTGACTAATTTTTTGGATGATCGGACAACTGCATGGGTGTTAGGTTATTTTCAAGGAGACGATGCAATACTCGGGGAGTGGATTGTTGAAGTATTGGAAGCGTTGCAGGTTAGACCGGGTGGTGGTTCTCGTATTGGGTGTGGTGTGGTTGGGTTGGTGGAGTAAAAGTCTCTACAGGATTAACCTTCAAAATTCTGATGATCGGCTTTGCGGACATTCTCAATCTCCTCTTTCAGATCTTCAACTGTACCAAAAAGAGAAAGTCCATAGTCTCCCATCAGATACCAGAACGCTTCGCGTGACACACCTGCAAGTCGCGAAGCGAGTCCACTACTAAGTTCTTCATTTTCATAATACTTCATTGCCAACGCTATACGTTCATCTTTATCAATTTCAAAAGTCTCTGGTTTTGAAGTAAGCAGATGTACGATGTCTTTGGGTATTTTAACTCCTGTTTTTTCCTCAAAGCCTGCAATACCTTCGTGTGTTTTATGAAATGCATCTGATATATCTATACCTTGAAGTATGGCATCGGATAGGTCTCTCTTCGCTTCTTCCCACTGCTTCGCGCGTAAGTATGCATCACCTCGTATGTAGTAGAATATCGGTATCTTTGGCTTCAAAACGAGCATTTGGGTATAGTCTGCAATTGCCTTTTCCAAAACACCTTTATTGCTATACGCATTACCGCGAAAGTGATACGCATCGGCAAAATCTGAATCGAGTTCTATCGCTTTGGAGTAATCAGCGATAGCAAGTTTATGATCTCCATTTCTGTTGTGAGTTAGCCCGCGATTGTAATATGTATTAGCATTATTTGGATTCCGTTCAATAGCTATTCCAAAGTTTGCGATAGCAAGATCGTACTCACCTTTTTTGGCAAGGTTAATTCCTTCGTTATTGTATGACTCGGCTCTATCCTGTTTGTGAGAGGGTGTATTTTCTGCGTAAATAAAATTGGAATTGTAAGAGGAATTAACAAGTCCTTGATTTAATCCTTGCATCGCTTTTCTCCTACACAATTGGAATTCCTTGAGGATAATGATAACATGGATAATGATAACATATTGAGCAACAATTTTCAACTGAACTTGAAAATTTCACATCCAACAAAACCCCTTGCCTATAACCCCAATTTTACGCTATTATATCAATACCATGATGAACACACAGAAATACCTTTCTAACATAATACTATACGCCACCATTTTGCTTCTCCTATTTGCTGGGAATGTGGATGCGCAGGTTTTAATTGACTCCGTGATTGCTGTTGTGAATGAACAAGCAATTACACAAAGTGAACTCGTTGACGAATTTCGTATCACTGCTATATTGGAGAAACCTCTCACACGAGAACCGACTGAGACAGAAATACAGGCGTATTTAGATCGTCTTATTAGTCTTAGGTTAGTATTTCAAGCTGCTAAGAAGATAGGAATTACTGCTGTTGATCGTAATAAACAGGTAGCAGAACGGATGGCAGAAATACGTGCTAAATATCCTTCCGATGCGGCGTTCCATCAAGTCCTACAGAAACAGGAATTAGAAATTGAAGCATTAGAGAAGTGGGTTTATGATCAGATAATTTATGATGCCTATTATAGGCGTCAGTTTATCAATAGAGTAGATAGCAGGGAGATTGATGAGTTAGCACCACAGTATTTTGAAGCAAATAAGTCTCAGTTTGTCGCGCCTGCTAAGGTGACGTTTCGTTCTGTATTGATTGCAGTGCCATCGGACAGTTCAGAAGAAGAGAAACAAGCAGCCAAACATCTTGCTGAAAAAATCAGGGGACGTTTATTGCAAGGAGAAACTTATGAAGAGATTGAGAAAAGTTACAAAGCTGAGAAATCTATCAGTTTTAGTTCACAAACACTTACAACCGATACATCGTTAGGTGCGATTGTTGCGGAATTGGAACCCGAACAACGTAAGGGACCGATTTCAGTTCCAAAGGGATATATGATCGTTAAACTTGTGAAGAAAACACCTGCACGTCAAAAAGAATATTCGGAAGTAAAAGATGAGATTGCAAAGATGATTCGACACAGTAAAGCAGAGTCCGAGTTTAAAATGTGGTTAATAAGGAAAAAAGAAAGAGAACAATGGTATATACTTGAAGATGCGTTAAAGCGAGTCTCCAGAATAAAAATTGTATCCACAAAATAATCAGATGAAATTGACACAGATACGAACGACTATCTATTTTCTTCTTTTCTTTATTACTGTCCCAGTTTTTAGCGACGTTTTGTCGTGGGATATATCCACCTATCCTGATGAGGTGCAGGAGCAATTGGAGAAAGCACAACGCGCATTTAAAGAAGGTGAGTTCGGGGAAGCACTCCGTTTGTATCGGATACTTATAAAAAATGCGTCTAAACTTCCGATTGCATATATTGGAGAGGGTGATGCAGCTGCGAAGTTGGGAAATTATCCAAGTGCAATAGATGCGTATCAACATGCGTTGCAGCTGATTTCAGAGTTTCCACAGATTAAACGTATTACCTTTGAACCGACAGTGCAAGCCAAACTCGCAACTGCATACCATCGCAATAAGCAACTTGATGAGGCAGATGTGTTGTTTCAGAATGCTGTTGTAACCGCAGGAGAAAATGCTCCTGTTACGTGGTATATTGCATTGGGACAGATTGAAACTGAACGCGGCAACCTGCAAAAGGCGCGTCGGTATTACATCAATGCGGTGCAAATGCAGCCAGACACAACAGCTGCCTATAACAATCTCGGACATGTCCTGTTAAAACTCAACCGTATTGACGAAGCAGATGCTGTGTTTCGTGAAGCACTTTCGTTAGACAAAACGGTTGCCAGTGCTGCGTATGGAAGAGGTGAGGTTGCGGTAAAACGTGGTCAATTCAGTGTAGCAAGAGGCTATTATGAACAGGCTATACAAAACACGCCACATGAACCGATATTTCATAAAGCACTCTCTGATGTTCTTAAACAACTTGGCGAAACTAAGGCATCTAACGCTGCTCGTATGCGTTACAGGCAAACGTTAGCAGAAGTCTATCGTCAGCAGGCACGTCCGTTTATTGAAAAACAGCAGGGGCAGCAGGCACTTGAGCTGTTGCAAAAGGCAATTGATACGGATGATACGTATATTCCTGCCTTGAGAGATTACGGATATGTTGAGATGCAGATGAACAATTTGGATTCAGCTAAGCAGACATATAAGCGGGTTCTTGAGTTAGAACCGACTTCGCGTCAAGCATTGCTACATCTGGGAATGATAGAAGCAAGACTTGGGAATCAAAATGTAGCGGAATCAAACTTCCTCTCGTTAATAAAACATGAGCCGGATTTTATGGATAGTTATACGCAACTTGCAAATATCCGAAAGGCATCAGGTGATCTTGCGGGTGCTGAGTCTGCGTTTACGATGGGTATTCAACATCAACCGACGTGGGCACCTGGATATTTGTGGCGTGGACAAATTTACCAACAACACGGAAAGTCAGTTAAAGCAGAGACAGATTTCCGGCGCGCCATTCAACTTGCACCAAATGCACCTTATCCAAAAGATGCGTTAGCTTCATTACTCGCTTCAGAAAACAGATTGCTTGATGAGGCACTTTCCCTTGCTGAATCAGTTGTAGCGAGTGATAAACGACCTACACACATTGCGACACTTGCCCTTGTTTATTACAGGCTGAAACGTATTTCTGATGCGAAACGTGAAATTAATAAGGCTTTTTCGCAAACCCCGAAGCATCCCTACATTATAAAAATTCGTTCAGAAATCCTACAGATTCCCTCAAAGTAAGGTGATAGATTGCCTGAATTATTCAGTTAGGTTATAGTGTCTTAGGATACTTATTATAAACACACAAATAAAATTCTTGAAAAATAATACCAATTATAGTATCATTTAAGGTAGGTTTTGTAGTACATGAATCTGAAGAGTGACCAACTCAGTTGATGGACTTTTAATTTTAAAGCCTAACAATATAGATTTGTAACTCTTCTTCAAATTTTTATTTTCGTATATTATAGGGAAGGAGCATTTAAAATGCTAAAATATCAATTAACCCTAATTTTATTCTTAATCGGTTGTATCGCTTTTGTGGCTTGTGATCGTACAATGGATGAATTAGATAATGTCATGGTGCCCGAACCGGAAATGATGGTTGATTACACGTCATGGGAACATGTTGTTCTTCCAGAACCTGCGGGAACTACTGCTCATGATTTGGGAGAACGCACCATATTTTTCAACGAAGCCGCAGCTATGGCAAACAAAGCAGGCACGGAATATTCTGTCGGTTCTATGATTTACAAGGAAGCCATGAATGCTGACAATACTATGATCACTCAGATCGTATCGATGACAAAAACAGACGATCCGATGTATGCTGATCGTGGTGGCTGGATATACGGTGCAGGTGGAAATGCCCTCAGTATGGAACAAAGTATGGGATGCGATAGTTGCCACGTAAAAGCCCCTAATGGAAAGTACGTTTTCGTATCACTCAAAATGGACGACGACGGTATGGGTGATGACGACATGAATGACGACTCTGACGACATGAATGACGACTCTGACGACATGAATGACGACTCTGACGACATGAATGACGACTCTGACGACATGAATGACGACTCTGACGACATGAATGACGACTCTGACGACATGAATGGTGGTGCTGGAAACGGCAATGGTGCCTAAAACATCTCACATTACTTACAAAACGGATTGGCAAAACATTTATGTGTTGTCAATCCGTTTTTCTTTTGGTGTATGATTCCAAACCGATAGTCCTGTGGAAAGATTTTGTAAGTCCGATAATTACGAGCATTATATGTCTGAAACCCAGATTTACAGGATTAGGGATATGTATAATGAATGATCGTACTTAAGATAATGTACATTGATATAAGAAGAACGTATGTTTATATGAGAAGAACTTTCAGTGTACTAACAATCCTGAATATCCTAAGCTCATGCAAATCTTGTTTCAGATAGACTACATAAGCTACTAATTAAAACAGAAAAGCCGTGTATCAGATACACGGCTTTTACATTCTCATTAATGATATATATTTACGACTATTTATCGCCCCAAGCAGGACCGCGTTTTATCCATAAACGTTGTCCAACGCTCAATCTTGTTCGGTTAAAGATATAATCATCTTGATTTCCCGCAACTAATCGAGTCCATTTCTCGGCATCATCGTAAATCTCAGGACGCGCAGCGATATGTTTTAGTGCTGCCTCACCGTTTGCTTCCTCAATATCCTCTTCCTTAACGACATATCTGTCAACCGGTTCAGGACTGGTAACACTAAAACTGAAACTGTGTGCCGTAGCGAGGGTATTCCCTGCCATATCAGTTGCCCCAGATACGGTGACAGTATACATCCGTCCGGCGCGCATCGGCATACCAGAGGTAAAGGTCACGGAATCACCGCTACCACTTATTGTGCCAGTCAGCGTGGCGTCTGAGGGTTCGCTCATAGAATCTTCTGTTTTAGCAACTGCGACCTCAATTGTAACACTAGTAGTTGTAATTGCTTCACTGAAGGTCACCGAGAAACTATCCCTAACATTCAGGGAATTTTCATACTCAGAGAAAACGGTGCCATCAGCAGGTTCAGTTCCTGTTACCGTTGGCGGTGTCGCATCCGTATATGTAAATTTCTGTGAGAGTGTGACTGGTGCATCCGGTTTCCCATTGTTTGTAAGAATAACATCTACTGATTGTCCCGCGGTGCCAGCAGGTGTTATAACAGTAACTTCCGTTTTAGATGGCACAGTAGCATTTTGACCTGTTTGTCCACCGAATGTTACAGTAACACCGTTTTTCATATCGAATTTTTCGCCGGTAATACGGACAGTGGTACCGCCGGTTTCTGGACCCTCAATAGGGGTCATCCCTGTGGGTACCGGTTCCGGATTACAGCCTCCGCATCCTACCATCCACACACAGATAAATGCGAAGATAGCATGTATCGCTATATTTCTGTGTTTATTCATTTATCGCTTCTCCTTATCAAGAACGTGTTTGTTCTGTCTATTCAAAAAATAATTTCATGCAACCTGGGACATCATATTCCGAGTTGTCATCTCTGCTTAAACTACACCCAAAATCCACGATTTTTAAAATTATACATGCAAACAGATGTGGTTGTCAACCTTTTTTGTTACCCGCGCCAAGATGTACGCTTTAACGGGTCGTTCACGTTAACAGCTAATTCTGGACCAAAACCTTCAATAGTTAACCGAACTGTATCTCCGTCGCCAACTGCTGTGAGTGCTTCATGATGTGTGCCTGTAGAAACAACATCTCCCGGTTCAAGCGTTAACACGTTGGTTACTTCAGCAAGCAATTCTGGGACGAAACGTGCCATTGAATTGGTGGAAAAATCGTGTTGCAAACCATCGTTAATCCATAACTGAACTCCGAGCGCGTTCGGATCTTCAACTTCATCTGCAGTGATAAGCACAGGTCCCATCGGTGCAAATGTGTGCCAACTTTTGCCTAAAAAGAAGCCGCCAGGTAAACCGCGTGCAGATACATCTATAAACTGTGTGTAGCCGAACACGCAATCAAGTGCATTTTTTTCTGTGAGATGCTTCGCAGTTTTCCCAATAACAATTGCTAACTCCGGTTCAAAATGAAAGACAGTTACGTCTGCTTCAGGGAGTTCGACAGTCTCTTTTGTGGAGATGACGCTGGTTGGTGATTTTAGGAAGGCATTGAAATCGCCGCGAGAAGGAGCGTCTGGTTCAATGTAATTGCCTGCGAGACATACCAGTTGTCCAGGACGTGGGAGTGGGGGTTTAAGACTGACGTTTTCTAAAGGAATTGGGGTGCCGTTTTCAGCTGCATCTGCTATTGAGGAACGCAGATCATCAAAGCTTTCAATCACCATCTGTATTAGTTCTTGCGGTGTGTGATAAGAAATATCACTTATTGCATCGCTGATGTCAACTATTTCGTTTTCTGTTAGCACCCCGAGGCGGTAATCATCAAAGAATGCGAGTTTCATTCAGTTGTTGCTCCTGTGTTAAGACTTTTTGTTGTAATTTGCAAGAAAATACTTGCTATGAAAGGACAAGCGGATGGCACCGCTCCTCCAATGGTAGTTGCACTTTTTTCCCAGTAAAATGAGACACGTAGGTTGCGCTTACACACTCAATAGAGGTAAGTGCGTTTCGTCCGCCAAGTTCGGGTTGATTGCCGTTTAGTATTGCGTCTCTCATATTTTTAGCACTCCAGATAGTGTGTCGGGACTTCCACAATTTTCCAGAAATTTGAAACGCGGATGTATCAAGTTCTATCTGTTCCCATGCGGGTGTATGTGATGCAAATGAGACATCAAAAGGGCAGTACCACATCTCATCTATACCTGTTTTTGGGTTTGGCTTTATCATCAATTGTCCATCGGATCCGAGGAGATGGGGTCCCATCATCCACCCGTGTCTCTGTTCACGTTTGTAAAGTTCCATAATTCCATAAGCACCGCTGGTACCACCGATATGGACAAGCATAGTATCTCCTGCTACGATACCATTGTCGCGACGGTCGGTTTTGCATAATTCACTGCTATGCATAATGTCTCCGTCTGTAACATCGTGACCTTGATATGTGATGTGTGCTTGAATCCAAGAGATTCCATCTAAGAAGAAATCCATTTCGTCAAAGTAGTGAACACCCATCTCCATCAATTCGAATCCTGCTTCGCGTCCTTTACCTACTTCACGAATTGACCGCAGCTCACCGATTTTCCCTGCGTCAATCAAAGATTTCGCATGTCGAAACAGCGGAGTGAATCGGAATTGATGACTAACTGCCAAATGGACATCTGCATCTTTACATGCTGTGAGCATTTTGTCAGCAGTTTCTAAATCAACTGAAAGTGGCTTTTCACACAATACATGGCTGCCGGCTTTTGCTGCAGCAATTGTAATAGGTGCATGTAAAGGTGCATGCGTGCAAACACTCACAAGATCGAGTGTTTCGTTTGCAAACATTTCCTCGTAGTTAGTATATCGGTTAGATACTCCGTATTCATCGGCACGGTTATTGAGGGTATCTCGATTGATGTCGCACATTGCAACAAGGTCTACGTCTGCCAAACCATCATAAGCGGCAGCGTGGCTACGACTAATTCCACCACAACCGACAATCCCCGCACGTAATATCACAAGTTTTCTCCGATTTCAATTTAGAAACGATAAATAGACTCTGCTTCAATTCATTTCTAACAATGTTTGCCATTGTGCCTCGTCTACAAGGACACCCTTTTCAAGACTCTCCTGTCGTATTCGTAACATACCTTCCCCTGGATACCGCACCCTTTCGCTGTCATCTAACGGAACAGCAGTATGGAAATCGTTGATAATCGCCTCTACTGTTTCGTTCAATACTGCTTGCCCCATTATTCCGGTAGCATTTATCGCGATGTAGACCTGAGAGACAGCGTATTCTGATTTCTGCTTTCCAATCTGATGTGTAGCTTGTCCACCTGAGATGACGGCAGCCATTGTGTCAAGCACCAGTGCTAAACCTGAACCTTTCCAATAACCTATTGGCAGTGCTCTTTGGGATTCAAGGATTTCTGTAGGTTCAACCGTTAGGTCTCCGTTGGTATCATATCCACCCGGTAAGGGAAGTTGTTTGTCTTGCAGCTTGAGTACCTCTAATTTTCCGTTTGAATACTGGCTCATCGCCATATCCAGCAGAATATGTCCATCATTGCGCGGTACGGCAATTGCCAAGGGATTGTTACCAATCTTTTTCTCAGCGGAACCCCACGGTGGCATGAGTTTAGTTGTATTTGTCCAACAGATACCAATATATCCTGCTTCTGCTGCTTGTAGTGCATAAGCACCGCCACGCATCCAGTGGTTTGTGTTTGAGAGACCAATACAACCGATGTTGTGTGTTTTGGCAATTTCCATCGCACGTTGCATACAGATGTGTGCATTGACAAGACCTACTCCCATCTTGCCATCCCACCGTTCTATGGCTCCAAAACACTCAATTTTTTCGGGTTTTGCACGGAAGTTAATCTGTTTACTTTGCAAGCCTGCGACAAATCCAGGAAAGCGGTTGAGTCCGTGTGAGTAAACACCGTCGCGTTGATTCTCAGCAAATAGTTTTGCACATAATTTGGCACGTTCACCGTCAAAACCTACAGCAGTGAGTACACGATAAAATTCATCAGATAAAGTTTGGAAAGGGACACGTATCATGCGATTCTTCCTTCATGGTTTATAAAGTATTATGCCTGATGTCAGTGAAGAATGCAAGAATATTGTTTCACTATAAAGATGTAGGATTACCACATTTCAAGCCATTGTGCGAGGGTTGTCAAGGGTTGTGTTTGACTACGGATAACCCACTTAAAATCGGGGTCTTTCCAATAGATTGATCCAGGATGATCTCCATCCCGTAGATATCGGATGTCTATCGCCCAACGCACAATCTTGCTTGTGGTATGTGGTAAAGATCTGTGGAGGGTGAGGTTATGGAAAACCAGTGCATCCCCTATCTCCATAGGACAGGTTACGATACGAGAGTCCTCTATAAGTTCATCCATCACCTCAAGAAACTTACCTTCTCGGTTTTCGGTATGATGGTCAACAACACCTAACCGATGCGAACCGGCAACAACCTGTAAACAACCGTTGGACTCATCTACAGGCACGAGCGGAATCCAAGCAGTTGGGATGAGTGAATCTTCACTGACCGTTCCGAAATAGCCGCTGTCTTGGTGCCACGGCACGACGGTTAATTGTTGTCCGGGTAGTTTGGGACGTGCATTGAATACGGGATGTCCAATGACGTCAGTTCCTGTAATTTGCCCGATTGCATCTACGAGGCGCGCGGCGTGATGTAGGTCGAATATTTCTGCTGTTGCAACTTGTCCACGCCATGATCGACCGAAGCGGTTGGAATGTTCTTTAGCAACTTGCGCAAGCCGTGTTTCAAAGGGGAGTTCTGTACCTTCATCTTCAACGATTCCCTGTTCTTTCAGTTGCCGAATAATATCATCTACGACTGATGCAAACTTGTCGCGCACACCATTGATAGTAGCCTCTGAAACAACGTCTTTAAGTAAAAGATATCCATCGTTTTCCCATTGATGCATCTGTTCAGGAGAAAGGGGAGTGGGTTGTGTTTTATCGGTAGTCATTTTTCTCACAATTATATAAGGTTGTTGATATGAATTGGTTTAAATTGTTTTATTGAATGATTAACATAATAGCATATTTGGCAAAAACCGTCAATTAATACCTTTTCCAAGATTGACATTTTGTTTAGGAAATGATACTCTACACATCAAGGAGGACACAACATGGCAACTTTGACGCAAACCGAAAACCGTATTAGACCACTCTATATTGACGGATACACTCACCAACTGAGTTATGCCCCCGGTGAGGAGATCGCTTTCAATGTCTCAACAAGTGCAGGAAGTCATTCTCTGGAAATTGCGCGTATCGGAGCGGAACGCGAGGTAGTATTCAGTGAATCTGGACTTCCGGGGAAGGCGCAACCGATACCCGTAAATGCTGCATCACACGGGTGTGGTTGGGAGACTACCTATACGTTTGAGGTGCCAGAGACGTGGCAAAGCGGTTATTATGAAGGCATTCTCCGCGCATCAGATGGAGGGGGTGACCCTATCTACAGAAACCATCGTACTGCTGAAAGTTCCTTATTCTTTATCGTCCGTCCTAAAAAGCCGGGAGCAGACACTTCGATGTTGTTTCAACTCTCTACCAATACATATAACGCCTATACCAACTGGGGTGGTTTTAGTCTTTACGGGTATCACGGACAGAATGGAATGCAAGGACGACGTGTTTCATTTGACCGACCTCTCGGAAGCCAATACAGGACTTGGGAGTTGCCATTTGTTGTCTGGGCAGAACAGAATGGATATACACTTGATTATGCAGCGAATAGTGACTTGGAGTTTCGACCTGAAATGTTGGAAAATTACAAACTTGTCCTGAGTCTTGGACATGACGAATACTGGTCTGCCCCGATGCGTGATAATCTTGAAGCATTCATCGCGAAGGGTGGAAACGTAGCGTTCTTCAGTGGGAATGCTGTGTGTTGGCAGGTACGTTCTGAAGACGAAGGACGTGCTCTTGTCTGTTGGAAGCAAAGTTACAATCAAGACCCTATTTACAAAACCGATGATTACAGCACACTCAGCACATTGTGGAGTCACTATTTAGTGGAACGTCCTGAAAACCAGCTGACAGGTGTCGGTTTCCGGCAAGGTGGTTATCACTTAAGTCATGGGCAATTTATGGATGGTGATGGTGCATACACCGCACACCGTCCAGAACACTGGGTATTTGAAGGCACAGACTTGGCACGGGATGACAAGTTCGGCGGGCAAAATACCGTTGTCGGCTACGAATGTGATGGGTGTGAGTTCACCCTTGAAGATGGCTTACCTGTGCCGACTTATCAAGATGGTACTCCCGAAGGGTTCACAATCCTCGCGACTGCGCCTGTCCGTTGGCATCCAGATGATTGCGAATGGTATGAACGTTGGGAACAAGGACATACAGGTGCTGCAACGATGGGTCTTTACACAAAAGGTGGTACTGTCTTTACTGCTGCTACGACGGATTGGTCGCACGGGTTGGCAGGTGGGGATGCTGTCGTGGAACGGATTACGCATAATGTTTTAAAACGGCTTGCTAAGTAAGTTGGTATGTATAGTGGAGTTTACAATTAACTTGTTCTTTTAAGTTGTAGAAGGGAACTCCGATTTCCAACTTTCGATGTATTTAGTAGCGATTCGGAGATCGCTCCTACAGAAAATGGAGATTGAGATGGCTGAAAATCGTCCTAACATCGTGTTAATTACTACTGACCAACAACGTGGTGACTGTTTAGGTATTGATCCTGACGGTCCTGACTGCCTGCAAACACCAAACCTCGACTGGCTTGGTCGCTCTGGTACGCACTTCCGCCGAGGTTACGCTGAATGTCCGAGTTGTATTCCTGCCCGACGTGGTATTATGACCGGTACCGCACCTGCAGCCAATGGAATGGTTGGATATACAGGAGCACAATGGAATCCACCACATACGCTTGCAGGCGAATTATCCGCTGGCGGTTATCAAACCGAGATGATTGGTAAACTACATCTGTCTCCTCCGCGCAAGCGATACGGTTTCGATCACATCCAATTGTCCGATGCTACACATGGGACCGCAAACAACGACTACGTCGAGTGGTTGCAACAATACCATCGTCGTAATGACTTTGAACCCAGTATGGCACACGGTGTCTCCGCAAACGGATGGGTTGGTCGTCCACATCACCTACCCGAAGAACAGATGCACACCTTCTGGTGTGTTGACCGCGCCCTCAAGTTCATCCGAAAACGCGATCCATCAGTCCCCTTTTTCCTCAACATCTCCTTTATAGATCCGCATCCACCGTTGACACCACCAGCACACTATTACCAACGATACATACAGCGGAATCTTCCATCTCCAGTTATTGGCAAATGGTCTTTAAACCTTGATCTTGCTGAGAAGGGATTGAATCCAAATGCTTGGGAGATTAACCTTGACAGTCACGATATGGAATGTGCACGTGCTGCCTATTACGGTATGATTAATTTCATTGACGATCAGATTGGTCGGTTGCTTCAAAACGTAGGTGGTCTGAATGACTGTCTCGTTATTTTCACTTCTGATCACGGTGAGATGCTGGGTGATCATTACATGTTCCGCAAAACATTTCCTTATGAAGCCAGTGCAAGAGTGCCTTTTCTCATGCGTGCACCCGCGAAATGGCGTTATCCGAAAGAAACCGTATGCAACAGTCCAGTCGGTTTGCAGGACATTATGCCTACTATTCTTGATGCTGCAGAAATTGATATTCCCGACACCTGTACCGGTAAAAGCCTACTACCCATCATGCGAGGTGATACTGAAAGGGTGCGAGACTGTCTACACGGTGAGCACTCCGGTTGTTACAATTACAAGCACGGAAACCATTATATTACTGATGGAAGCTACAAGTACATCTGGTATTCTCAAACAGGTCGCGAACACCTCTTCAATCTGGATGATGATCCGCACGAAATAACAGATTTAGCACTTCAGGACGATGCAGAAACGCGCTTGACTCCTTGGAGGGATCGTCTAATAGAGTTTCTCCGCGACCGTCCTGAAGGATTTACGGATGGCAAAAGCCTGATAGCAGGACAACACCATGACGCATTACTGCCAGACTATCAACCCGATGCCACCTATCCATATTTATAAGATGCTTAGGGTATAGCATCAAATACTGTTGCGTATTCGGTTATTGCGTGCTATCCTATTCAGTATGGAAACCGCAATACGAACCCCTTCAGCAATGCACTCCGCTGGTGCAGTCTTGTTAATTTCCTGCTATGAACTCGGTCATAGACCGATGGGACTTACGCGTCCGCTAAGTGCACTTGAAGCTGCCGGATTTTCTGCCGATACGATTGACATTGCTGTTGAACCGTTAGATGCTGAAAAGGTCAAACGTGCGCGGTTTATCGGTATCTCTGTTCCGATGCATACTGCCTTACGACTCGGTGTTCACCTTCTACAACGGATTCGTGACCTCAACCGAAATGCAACAATTTGCATGTATGGACTTTACGCTGAACTTAATGCGGACTACCTACTTTCATACGGAGTTGATTATTGCATAAGTGGTGATGCATCAACACAACTTGTAGCATTAGTACAATCTCTTACTGAGAAAGAACAGAGTCCGCGTCCTACAATCAATAATGGAAAACTTCCGACATTAGAAAAATACGCACGATTTGAAGATAACGGTGAGGTGCGAACCGTTGGTTACACAGAGACAACGCACGGATGCAAACATCTTTGCACGCACTGTCCTATTCCACCTGTCTATAACGGTAAGTTTTTCCCTGTACAGCGCGAAACAGTGCTTGAAGAAATTCAAAAACAGGTAGCAGAAGGTGCAACACATATTACTTTCGGCGACCCTGATTTCCTCAACGGTCCGATGCACGGACTGCGTATCCTCCGAATAATGCACGACACCTTTCCAAACCTAACCTTTGACTTTACAACCAAAATAGAGCATGTGCTGAAACACAGCAAACATTTTCCGGAATTCGCAAAACTCGGATGTCGGTTTGTCATTTCTGCCGTGGAATCTCTGAGCGAACAGGTGTTAACGATATTGGAAAAACACCACACCCGCGCGGATGTAGAAGCTGCACTTGAAATCGTTCACGGTGCTGGTATCGCGCTACGTCCAACATGGGTGCCGTTCACCCCGTGGACAACCTTAGATGACTACCTTGAAATCCTTGAATTCGTTGACACGCACCGACTTGTCTACCATGTTGATCCTGTTCAGTTCGCTGTTCGGTTGCTCATTCCTCCCGGTTCATATCTACTAAACCGACCTGAGACAAAAGCACTTTCCCTCACACTTGATGAGACCGCCTTTAGCTATCTATGGTCACATCCTGACGCTCGTATGGATGAACTTCATAAAACGGTAAATACACTCGTAGAAAGCGACGCTCGTGCCGATGTTGATGCACTTGATACCTTTTATCGGATATGTGAACTCGCCACCGATATGCAAGGTAGTAGGCACACTCCGTTGTGCCGTAACCATCTACCCGCACCGCGAATCACAGAAGCATGGTTCTGCTGAGCAGAACCTACTGAAGGGCAGTTTGCTCCAATTCTTGTTTAATCTGTCAGAGAAATTATTTACGAAAGGAGGTTGAACGATGAAAAATTTACTATTAATTCTAACACAATTTGTTATTACAGTATTGTGTTTATCAACTGTTTTTGCCCAATATGAACCCTACACACAAAAAAGTTTACCCGAAGGTGCTATTGCCCGTTTCGGGAAAGGAGATATATGGAGGATAGAATATTCTCCTGATGACACTCGGGTTGCTGTCACTACTTCTATTGGTGTTTGGATTTATGATTCTCAGACTAGTGAAGAACTTGACCTGATAACAGGTGGACATACAGATAGAGTTTATTCTGCTGCATATTCTCCGGATGGCAAAACAATCGCTACAGGTAGTTGGGATAGTACAGTACGGTTATGGGACACACGCACAGGAAAAAATACCAAAACACTCATAAGACATACCTACGGAATATCTTCAGTCGCATATTCTCCAGATGGGAAAACAATCGCTATTCGCGACGGTAGAAACAAATCTATAGAACTATGGAATTCACGCACAGGAAAACATCTAAAAACACTCGTTGGACATGAAAAACTTAGCACCCCATACGCCGGACATCCAGACGCGTCTATCACCTCATTTACGTATTCTCCGGATGGCAAAACAATCGTGAGTGGTGGCGGGGACAAAACAGTACGATTGTGGGATGTGCACACAGGAGGAAACATAAAAACATTTACAGGACATACAGATGCGGTCCTTGCAGTTACATATTCACCGGATGGTAACACTATCGTAAGTGTAGGTAGGGACAAGACGGTGCGATTGTGGGATGCACATACTGGGGATAACATAAAAACGCTCTCTGGACATAAGGATATTGTCGCTACAGTTGCTTATTCACCGGATGGGAATACCATCGTATCTGGTGGTTGGGATGGCATGTTGCATCGATGGAATGCACGAACCGGACAACCTTTAGAAACTTATGAAGTATATAAAGGGGACCTCTATTTCGCACGGGGACATGGGGGTGCCATCACGTACACTACATATTCACCGGATGGGAAAACAATCGCTACTGCTGGTTCGGATGGAAAAATGCAGTGGTGGGATGCACAAACTGGAGAAAACATAAAAACATTCACAGAATATGTAAGTGGTTCTCGGACTATTACTTACTCACCCGATAAGAAAAAGATCGCAGTTACTGCAGGAGGAAAAGTAAATCTGTGGAGTATATCGGGGAAACACTTAAAAACCCTAACAGGACATAAAGGGTATGTCGCTGGAATTACGTTTTTTCCTGATGGAAATACCCTTGTTACTGGTAGTTCTGATAAGACAGCGCGTTTATGGAATGTGCACACTGGAGAAAACATAGAAATACTTACAGGACATACGAGGATTGTCTATAATGCTGTATTTTCCCCTGATGGTGATAGTTTCATAACTCGCGGTGGTAATACATTGAGGATGTGGGATACGAACACAAGAAAGCACATGGCAACATTTGAAGGAGATGTGCACGGTTTTAGATGGTTTAGATATTCACCTGATGGAAAAAGAATCGCGACCCGATTCAATGATACGGTGCGGTTGATGGATGCACATACAATGGAAACAAATGTAGTTCTGATTGGACATACGGGACGTGTTTATACTGCTGTGTTTTCTCCAAATGGTAATAGGATTGCGACTTATGCTAAAGATGGGACGGTCCGTTTGTGGGATGCACACACAGGCGAACATATTAAAACGCTCAGTATAACAGAAAGCCCCGTTACAGTTATGTATTCCTCGGATACCGATCCAATTGCAATAACTGTCAATAAAGAAGCGGTGTCACTTTGGAATGTTGCAACAGGACAACTCATAAAAACATTTGAATCCTCAGGACGACCTTTTTTTGGAGTAGGACAATCCAAGAATTCCTTTGGACCCCCTCCGTACCATATCCGTAGTGTTAGGTATTCACCGAATGGCAAAACGCTTGTGGCGGTCAGATATAACGAAACGGTGCAACTGTGGAATGTAGACACGGGAAAACGGATAGGAAAAATGATAAAACCCCACAAAGATGATCCATCGAGAGGCACTACCAATGTTGTGTATTCTCCGGATGGCAAAACAATCGCGACGATCCCTATTGGCAATTTTGGAGGAACGGTGCGGTTGTGGGATGCTTCAACGGGTAAACACCTAAAAACACTCAAAGGACATTCTAATTGTGTAAATACACTTAAATTTTTCCCCGATAGCAAGATTATCGCGACCGGACATTATGATGGAACGTTCATACTTTGGGATATTCCCTCGCGGTGAGATTAGACACTTGATTCAATAAAAGCAATAAGGAGAAAATATGTCAAAACAACTACAAGAATTACTTGATTTGGAAACTGCACCTATCGCAGTAACGTTTCACGACGCTCCACCAGAGGACGTGCCACGTGTAGAAAAAGTCGAAGCCTCTGGTTGCACATATTGGAAGCGCGCATCGGAAGGCAAAACTTTCTACACTGAAGCATCTGACCACTATAACTGTCCGATAGGATGCTATACACATAACGTTGAATTACCAGATGCACAAATGAAGGAATTAGAAAATACCCTTAACCTGATGGGACAACTCGGATATATTGGTATGGATGAGGTTCCAGGTATCCCACAACGAGAAAATCCCTTCCAGAATGTAGTCTATGCACCTTTAACCGACATGATGGATCCACCGGATGTTGTTATGGTTTCTGGCACACCGAAACAGATGATGCTCTTGGCTGAAGCTGCAACTGCTGCGGAGGTAGAGGTCGGAAACGGTGCAATGGGTAGACCGACTTGTGCAGTGATACCCGCTGTTATACAGTCTGGTCAGGGAGCAAGTAGTTTGGGATGCATCGGCAACCGCGTTTATACGGCACTCTCTGACGATGATTTCTACTTCGCGTTCCCGGGTGAACATATTGATGCAATTATTGATAAGTTAGCAATGATTGTAAATGCAAATAGTGAGTTGGAAGCATATCATCAGCAACGACAAGAGGAAATTTGAATGAAAGGTGCTGCTGTGATTACCGGTGCTGCAAGTGGCATCGGACGCGGTATGGCGGAACGATTCGCTGTGGAAGGGATGTCGGTTGTTCTTGCAGATATTGAAGAAGAACCGTTAGCTAAACTTGAGGCAGACCTACGTGCGACAGGTGCATCTGTCCTTGCAGTAAAAACAGATGTCTCAAATGCAGAAGATGTTGAAAACTTGGCGTTGCAAGCATTGGATACCTTTGGGGAAGTACATATACTCTGCAACAATGCAGGTGTTGCTTGTAGTCGTCCTATCTGGGAACATACACTTGCAGATTGGGAATGGGTGTTAGGTGTCAACCTGTGGGGTGTAATTCATGGCATACGGACGTTTGTGCCACGCATGCTTGCACAAGAAACCGAATGTCATATTGTCAATACAGCTTCTATCCTCGGTTTAGTGCGCGGACCGGGTATAGGTATCTATTCAGTCAGTAAACATAGTGTTGTTGCGCTTTCAGAAACTCTTGCCGATGAGTTAGCAGAAAAAGAATCGCAGATCCAGGTGCATGTGTTGTGTCCCGGTTGGGTGCGGACAGGAATACTGGATTCTGTACGTAACCGTCCAGATGTTGAATCGCATCATCTACGTCAAGATATTACCGATTTTCAGAATGGTCGCGCTAAGATGGAATCAGGAATTTCACCTGCGGAAGTAGCGGATCATGTCTACAAAGCAATCCAAACTGGCACATTTTATATTCACACACATCCTGAACACAAATCGTGGATACGCGCGCGTATGGAAGGTATACTAAAATAGGTGATCGGTTCTGGTGAAATTGCAATACCCATAGATGTCAATTTAGGAAATAATACGATTGTAGTCGCGCAATTCAATGTGCCCCTTACACTCAGTTATCTGATGAAATTCCATTGACTTAATGAGTACTAAATGGGATATTGTATTTCAGAATTGGCATTATATATAGCGTAAACTACTTAACCCCTTCCCTTCTCCACACTATTTTATTACCACATGACGGACACAGTCCTGTTCTGGTGCGTTGACTCAGGCGTTGTCGTTTCCACTGTTTTCCACATCCACACTTCCCTAACCATCGTGGTGGGGTATGTTGCACGCGATGACACCGTTCTGCAGTACACCCTATCCGTTTCGCTACTGCCTTCCATACCGCATCGTGTCCGTGATTCGGTCCAACGATGGCATGAGCAATCTCATGCAGGATAGTATTAACAATTTCTGCTTTAGATACTTTTTGGCAATAAGTGACCGAAACCGTAATCTGCTTTTCCGTGTAGCGGCATATACCAGCGCGGGCAGGTGCAAGGTCAAATGCAAATTTCCAACCTGCTTCAAGTCCGCTATTTTTTTCATGTTCTCGAATTAAATTGATACCCAGAATCTCTATGTCTGACAACGTCATAGACGGTTTTGGTGGAATCTCAATAATCGTCAAGCCTTTGTATGGAACTTTCCATAATGTTCCCTCGTCTGTTGCAACCCGCGCATATCTGAAAAATAACCGTTGTACAGTGCCGTGCAGTTTACTGCCTGTATCGGTTAAAAATGAAACCTTTGTCCCTGGAGCAAACACTGCACCGACAAAATCGGATGTCACAATTCTCAATATTTCTACTCCCTACACTTACTGACCTATGGAAAATATATGTTATCCTTACAAATTTCTGGGCATATTTTGGATTGACACCCATGCCCTAAAAAGAGTATAATGTATGAACGGATTTTCGTCAATGGAGTCTGTGGATGCCATTAAAATTCATAAGGAGATATAGACGTGTTTCGCTTAAATTTGCAATTTCGGGGGATAATACTCGTATACATCTGCCTATTCGTGTTACTTGCATGCGGAACAGGAGAAATACAAAATTTTGAAGGTATCAGCATCATATCGGAACCGCGTGTAGATAGACTAAACCTCTCAATCTATCTGACGGATAAACACGGAATACCACTTATATGGAACCAAAGTATTCTCAGTCCAAGTGTCGGCGTTAGCACTATTTCTGATGCTGATTTTACCACAAATGCTAAAGTCTATTCAATGCGCAATGGAGAGAAACATCGTTTGGTTTACGATGATAGACTTGTTGACGTGCGATGGGGACAGGAGTTAAATAGCCTTGATAGACTCCTGAAGGCTGAAATACCGCGGGCACTAATTAAACAAGATCCTGAACGCGATACACCTGACGGAATTATCATCGTCGAAATTAAAACCGATAAACAGGGACCTTTTACGGATACCTTAGAAAATACTGCTATCTATAAGAATTAACAATGCCTATTCATACACAAGATTATCGTCATTGGGAAGGAACCCTAAAACCTCGCAACTACACACGGTGGTGGGTTATTGCCAAAGCAGAATTGAAATTGCTTGCGAAACGCAGAATAGTTCGCTTAATTATTGCAATTCCACCGGTAATTTACATCGTCGTGCATGCAGTATTAATTTATATATATAACCAGTTTGACGCGGTTGATTTTCCGTTTCAGGTTGACCCAGCGTTTTTTCAGCAATTTTTATTCAGAACGACATTTGTATCTGGACTCTTTGTCGCCCTAATTGCCATTTTTAGTGGTGCAGGGTTAATTGCCAATGACCTAAAGAGTAACGCACTCTCCCTTTATCTCTCTAAACCTATTTCATGGGTAGATTACCTCATAGGAAAATTTACTGTAGTTGGAATATTACTTACTTGTATAACACTGGTACCTGGTTTGTTGTTATTTATTGAACAACTGCTACTATCCGACTTAACCTTTTTCAAAGAAAATTATTGGATAGGTTTCTCTATCATCGGATATTCGGTGGTTATCGTTGCTATCACAAGTCTATTGATGTTATTGTTCTCATCGCTTACAACAAATGCTCGGTATGCGACAATAGGCTTTTGTGCCGTTTGGTTTGGATTACCTATAATCCATCTTGTCCTAAAAGGAGTTCTGCGAACAAGTTCAGTTGCTTTAGTTTCTGTTTGGGCGAATTATGATCGTCTTGGAACTGTCCTTTTCGGTTCAGAAAGCAGTTACAGTACACACTGGTTTTGGACGCTCTTGATATTATCAGCGTTGACTGCATGCTGTATCCTTGTTCTCCGTCATAGGATACGTGCGGTTGAGATAGTTAAATAGTTCACAATTTGTACTCGATCCATCCATAAATACAACTTTGTTGTGTTTCACTTTGAAAATCCTCCCAAATTTATCTGTCCTTATAATCGGGAAAAACCGTCAATTTCATGACACCTCACATTTCCCAAAAATTAAGCATTCATTTTTTGTAAATTTAATATTGACACAATGAGTCAATACTCCTATACTATCTTATTAAGTCAATAGAATATAAATATATAACTAATAATATATATTTGACCTAATACGACTATTGGATTATATTGTGTCACACTGCAGCAATGTTTTGATAACTTTCGAATTGATGTAACGGCGCGGAAGTCCATCAGACATTGGTGTTTTGCAGCACCTGCCAATGTAGGTATATCGTATAAAACCAGTTGTAGGGTGCACCGACTAATCTAAAACAACAATGAGGAGAATTAAGAATGAAGAAATTTCCCATTTCACTATTACTGATTGCAACCGTATTCGGAACAATAATGCTTACCGGATGTGATGAAGGAATGAAAATGATGGAACCGGTTATGGATAAACCGATGCCACCGGATATGGATCCAGAGCCACCGATGGATATGGAAAAACCCATGCCACCGGATATGGATGAGAAACCACCGATGGAAGATGATCCTGAGATGACGGAAGTCCCTAAACCAGTAAGACCAGGGGAAGAACCACTGTCTGTTAATGAAGCAGACCGGAAAGCTGAAAATGTATTGGTGAATACAATTCAGAGAATGTTGGAAAATGATACTGCATTGCTCACAACCATAGAGGATGAGGGCGGGGATATAACAGATGAAAAATATTTTAATATGTTCTTTGAGGATACAAAAAGAATCTTGTTTGAAGAAACAGGAGTTACTTGGGAGCAATCTATTCATCTCATTGATATAATCCTTGAAACACACCCATTGTTAGTACTAGAGTTATATATTACAATGTCTCAAGAACGTCTTATTAATCTAATACCTATTGCGTACTATCTTCGTATCACTTATGTGTATCCAGAAAAGACGGAAGAAGAAATTCTTGGAATTTTTCGCAAGCAAGTTGGAAGCGATACTGATATTTTCAACTTCATATTGATTGATTATCACAAATTAGTCTTACCAGTCCCAAGTCCGTACTTATATTACCCCGACACTGTTTTCAATTCATTAGATACTGAATTATCAGAATATGTAGCACCTGAAGCACCAATACCTGATGTAATCCTGGATGTTGGAGAATGAGGGTGATTCTTTCAAAAAATTAAAATGCGTTGTGTATATACACAACGCATTTACATATTCCACGATTTATTGTTTTCACTTAAGTCTTACGCCGTTGGCATCCCACATCTCAGTCTCGGAGTAAATCTGCGGGGGTGTTATTGGAGTTAGTGTTGGTAACCAGTCTGGTCGAAATTGTTGAACCAATCGCACTGCATTCTGATATGCTATACGATCTTTTGTCTCATCATCAAGGTTTGCAGTTTCTATTTGTGCTTGGACTAAGCGGAAATCATAATACGGTAGATCGCTACCGAACATAAGTCTCTCACTGCAGAGATGATTTACAAGGTGTACTAAGTCCCAACTTTCATCTGCGCCTTCAGGTTTTTGTGCAACGTCATACCAAATATTGTCCTGCTTTGCACAATGTGCAATAGCATCAAGTTGTCCTGCTTTGCTCATTGAGACATGTCCGATGATGAAGGTTACCGTAGGAAACCTTTTTGCATACGCAGCGATATTTTGTGTTGAACCTGCTTGGTGTAGCAGACACAATCCATTGTGCATTCCAACGACTTCAAGGAACGCGTATAATTCACCTCCAAGTGAATGTCCGGACAATGCGGGATGACACACAAATCCGACTAAACCGTCATCCAACATTGCTCTGTCAAGTTCGTCAACACCTGCTTGCTCATGTCGTACTTCCACTATACCGAGTCCGATAGGGAAACGTTCTGGATACTTTCGGCAAGCATTGGCAATTGTCTCGTTCTGTTCCCGTGTGTCCAATACACCGTGTGCTTGCGGTCCACCAGCAGTGGGACAGGGAATTGCACCAATAACGTCTGCGGAAGCCATCCTCGCAAGGCAACGTCCGACGCTTTGTCCTATGACCGGTGCGCGTGATACTGTCATACCGATATGACAATGTACATCAAAATAGGGACGCATAAGTAATCCTCTTTTAAAGTGTTAAAATTCTGGCACAGGTGCGTAGGAGTTAAAGCCATCAGTTTTGTCCTCACCTTGCAACAGGTAGATTTTGTGTGTAGATCGCCACTCTGCACCCGGATAACGAACATTTGCTGGCATATAACGCATTGTGTAGCCGCATCGTCGTTTTTGTGAAACGTTTGGACTGGAATTATGGATTATCCATGCATCGTGAAAATGACACTCACCTACCTCAAGTTCAAGGTTAACCACCTTTGATTCATCTAAGTCTTCCTCTACAACTTCACTGCCAAATAGGTTGTTTTTTCTATCCACCGATTCATAACGTCTATCTTTATAGTTATGGCTCCCGGAGATGACACGCATGCACCCGTTCTCAATCTTCGATTCATCAACTGCTAACCACATCGTGATGACGTTCATCGGTTCAAGGGATTTGCCCCAATAAACACCGTCTTGATGCCATGGCACTTCCATGCCGTCATTTTCGCGTTTACTAATAAAGTGGCTTGACCAAAGCACAATATCCGGTCCGATAAATCGCTCCATAACCTTTAACACATTCGGATGTGTGAGATATTTGAAAAGATATGGATGCTCAAAATGTGGTACATCCATCTGTTCTGGACGTTTTCCTTCCGGCAAATTCTCAATCATTGCATCAACGTAATCACGAAGTTCGTCTAACTCTGCTTCAGTGAAGATTCGTCCATAAGTTAGATATCCGTTATCCTTGTAAAATTTAACCTGTTCGTCGGAGACTGTTGTTTGTGTTTCCCAACTCATGTGTCACCTGTTTTTAGAATTGATTATTGCTGTGCAGGTTTCAAAACCTGTCAGTAACAGTATGTCGTTATTTGTAACCGGAATTTTGCTAAAGGCTTTAGATGCACCTGACTCATATATCACCCTGTTGCTGATATGACGGTGGAAGGGTTCTTGCACTCCAGAGGCGTACACTGTGTGGTGGAACTCTATACCGTATAGTATACGCGCTTCCAAAAGCGTCAGTTTACCTCGTTTTTATTTTTCCCCAGGTGATAGCCAGTTTATCATTTGGCGAGACATCTTCTGCTCCCAACATCCGTGCAAGACCTTTTTCAACAATTTCTGTTATCTGATCTTCTGTTAGCACAACGTTGAAGAGTGCGACTTCGTCCATTGCTCCATCTACAAGGGTTCGAGCTGCGATGCCGACTTCACCACCGATCGTAAAATGCTTTTGATTATCTTCATTCTGGTTCGCGTGTGCGGCAATATCATTTTCAACCTCCAGTTCACCGTCACGATATAATTTCATCGCGCCTTTTCGGTCAGCAGTTGCGGCGAGATGGTGCCATTTCCCATCGTTAATGGGTGATGTTCCGAAGAGATGTATACCTGCACCTTGTGCTAATCCGAACCAGAATAGGGGTTTCCCTTTGTTATTTGGGTCAAGGTTGCCGCGAATCCCTAAGATGTAGCCGTGTCTCGGCATAGCGAGGTCAGCCTTTGAGATAAGGGTTGCGTACCATTCGGTGGGTGTCTTTGAATACTTGAACCATGCGACCATAGAGAAATTTGCTTTTCCAACGTTCAGGAGTGGTGAAATACCAGCGTCAACTAAACCACCGCTTTTGAATTCCAATCCTCCGTCAAATTTACCATCAGTCCATTCCACGGGGTCTGTGAGTTTCGCATCAAGTGCGTTATCCATTAAGTCTTTTGTGATATCGCCTTTTTCTTCATTGAAGAGCCAGACGGCTACCGCGGTATCGGGGTCAACGACTGTAAATCCTTGTGTGGTACAAATTAGTATTATAGCACTGATAAAAGACCAGAACATCATTAATTTGTCACATCTACGTTTCATTTCCGATCACCTCCAAGGTTGTTCGCTTTGGATTTTGGCATACATTTGTATTAGATGTCAAGCAATTTATTTGTTGTCAGTAAATGTCGAGACCAGGAGATAACTACTACAAAATAGGTATCTCTTTGGTCTGGCAGGTATATATCTGTGTGGAACAGTTGAATTTGACAAATTGGGAGGTATGTGATAGATTATCCGTTATGAAGATTGTAGTTGCGCCAGATTCATTTAAAGGGAGTGTCACTGCATTACAAGCTGCGAATGCTATTGAACAAGGACTCCGTCGCGTGTTTCCCGATGCCGTTATAGATAAAATACCGATGGCTGATGGTGGTGAAGGTACAGTACAATCCCTTGTTGATGCCACTGGTGGAAATATTCAAACGCAACGTGTAATTGGACCACTCGGAAATGAAGTTGAGGCAGAATATGGTATCCTTGCAGATGAACAGACTGCAGTGATTGAGATGGCATCTGCGTCCGGACTTACGCTCGTTCCTACTGATAAGCGAAACCCACTTTTGACGACTACCTACGGAACAGGACAGCTTATTCGTGGTGCCTTGAAAGCAGGTTGTAGAAGGCTAATCATCGGTATTGGCGGTAGTGCGACAAATGATGGTGGTACTGGTATGGCAGAAGCTCTCGGAGTACAATTCCTGAACGCAGATGGAAATCCTATTAAACGAGGAGGGGGTGGACTGGATGAATTGGAATCTATTGATATTACAAGTATACATCCCGCGATTGCAGAAACGGAAACAGTCGTGGCGTGTGATGTCAACAATCCGTTGACAGGTCCGGAAGGAGCATCATACGTCTATGGACCACAGAAAGGTGCAACCCCTGAGATGGTGGATACGCTTGATACAAATCTGAAACATTATAACAAGGTATTGACGCAGACTTATGGACAGTCATTTGACGATATTCCCGGTGCAGGTGCTGCGGGAGGGTTAGGTGCTGGTCTGATGGCATTTCTGAACGCAGAATTGAAACTCGGTGTTGATATTATGATTGATACTGTGAAACTGAAGGATCGGATGAAAGGTGCATCCCTTGTTTTCACAGGTGAGGGACAATTGGATTTTCAGACAGCATTTGGCAAGACTCCTGTGGGTGTTGCCAAAGTAGCGAAAGCGGACAATATACCCGTTATAGCAATTGCGGGTGGTATCGGTGACGGAGCTGATGCGGTTTATAATGCGGGTATAGACGCAATGTTGGGTATTGTGCAAGCACCCATGTCGCTTGAAGATGCAGTTGAAGACGCGATACAACTGTTAGCTGACACCGCTGAGCAGGCTGCGCGATTGGTTGCAATTGGTCAGCGTGAACCCTTTAAACGAAATTTGGCTAAGTTAAAAGAGAGATGGGAACGGAAGTAGGAGCGTGATACTAACACTCCTACCTCCCATTCCTGCAGACAATAGTTAACTTACACTGGCAATATTGGGATATCTTTCATAAAATCATCGGTCTCAGTCTGCCATCTTTTCAGTTCAGTCGCCAATGATTTGACGCGTTCCGCATGTTCAGGCAGATCAGCAAGATTGTTAGTTTCCCAAGGATCTTCCTCTAAATTAAACAATTGGAGGAAATTAGTGCCTTTACCAGTCTCTTCAGAGACATAATAACGGATGAGTTTCCAATGTCCATCACTGACGGTACGGTGAATGTCTTTATATGCAGCGAAAACTGAGTCGCGCACCTTGTCAACACAACCTTCCATCAATGGCACCAAACTACAACCTTCAACAGTATCCGGACAGTCAACCTTGGTTAGGTCGCACACGGTGGGAAATAAATCATAGAGGTAGGTCAATGCTTCCACTGTTTGCCCTTCGGGGATTCCCGGTCCTGCGAATATTGATGGCACACGAATACTATGGTCATATAGATTCTGTTTACCCAGCAATCCATGTTGCCCGACACCGAGACCGTGGTCAGCTGTGTAGATTACGATGGTGTTATCAAGTTGCCCTTTTGCCTCTAAAGTTTGTATGACACGTCCCATTTCGGCATCCTGACTTGTAATCATACCGTAATAATCTGCAATATGTTGTTGGACGATTTCAGGTGTGCGCGGGAACGGTGCTAACACTTCATCGCGAATCCGCATTTCCCCGTTGTCAAACGGGTGTTCGGCAACGAAGTTGTCTGGAACAAGTATATCTTCAGGTTTATACATCGTGGCATATTCACCTGGTGGAGTCCGCGGATCATGCGGCGAAGTAAAGGAGAGATAGACGAAAAATGGATCTGTTTGGTCGTAGTTTTCAATAAATTGCACTGCGGAGTCTGTAAACAACTCCGTTGAAAACTTATCACCAATATACTTGTCATCTTTCGGATAAGCACCTGTCGGATCAAAATCGAAAATTGGCACTTTATATTGATTACCCATTCCCCCAAAGAAGATTGTTGCACCATCGTCAAAACTGTTGGTAAATGTTTGTCTGTCATTGTGCCACTTTCCACTAAAAAAAGTGCGAAATCCTGCTTCACGCATCACCTGTGGCCAAACTGCCAAATCTCTGTTAAGCTGGTTACCACCGCTACGGAAAAGGTTGGCACTGGTGAGGACAGCAGCACGGCTTGGTACGCATACTGCACCAACAAGGGAACCCATGATATGTGTTTGTCGGAACGTGGTCCCACGTTCCATGAGTGAGTCCATTGTCGGTGTTTTTACTGTTGGATCACCCATACCCGCGATGGCATCCCACCGATGGTCATCAGCGATCATAAATACTATATTAGGTTGAGAGGACATAACGTCTCCTATCATATTAGTTGTTGGTTAGTAATTACTTTAATGAAAGACAATAAGGATATTCTAATGAAAATTGCGACAATTGAACAATTTTACCCACGTCGTCGAATGCGACTCGTAAAGATTACGACAGATACCGGCATCGTCGGATGGGGTGAAACAACACTTGAAGGTAAACCGAAAAGCACATGGGCAGCAGTTGAAGAACTTGCTGGCTATTTTATTGGTAAAGACCCGTTACGTATCGAACACCATTGGCAGCATGTCTACCGTTCTGCTTTCTTCCGAGGTGGTAATATCTTGATGTCTGCATTGTCCGGAATTGATCAGGCGTTGTGGGATATAGCTGGAAAATACCACGGTGTGCCTGCTTATCAACTCTTAGGTGGTGCTGTGCGTGACCGTATCCGAGTATATGCACATTGGGGTATCGGAAGTCTAACTGACGAAGGAAAAGCCTCTGCAAAAGAACGACTTGAATTTTTACAACGAAAAGGTGGCTACACAGCGTTTAAAAGCGGTCCCGGTGGAAAATGGCGCGGACATGAACCACCTGCGGTTATAGATGCATTTGTTGAACGTGCATACCTGATGCGGGAATGGGTTGGTCCCGATGTTGAACTTGGCTTTGATTTTCACGGTAAGATGACACCTGCCCTCGCGATTGAGATCTGCCATGAACTCAAAGGTATGCGTCCAATGTTCGTTGAAGAACCTGTACCACAAGAGAATGTTGATGCTCTCAAATTAGTATCCGACCACGTTCCGTTTCCAATTGCAACTGGTGAACGTTTGTTGACCCGTTGGGGATTCCGTGAGGTATTTGAGAAACAGGCGGTTGCTTATCTACAACCCGATACATCCCATGCTGGCGGTATAACTGAACTGAAGAAAATCGCTAACATGGCGGAGGTCTACTATATGCATATCGCGCCACATTGTGCGATTGGACCGGTTGCTTTTTCTGCCTCCCTTCACGTTGATGCAGTTGTTCCAAACTTCCTGATTCAAGAGCAAATTGATGACGGCTTAGGTGCAGGTTTATTTATAGATGATTGGCAAGTAAAAGATGGACACATTGAATTACCAACTAAACCTGGACTCGGATTTGAGATTAATGAAAAAGAAGCAGAACAGATACTTGACATCTATCCTGAAGAACTCGGTGGTGAATACTATTATGAAACTGATGGTAGTGTAGCGGATTGGTAACACAAAAACTAACCGCTCAATTTATTGAATTACGACAAAGGTATACTTGCAATCACATTGGAAATATACGCTTAGTCTATTTTATAACCTTTGCTATCTCGTGAATTCTCACCAACACAAACTCCCATATTTTGGGTAAGATTATCGGATTGACGACAAGAAGCATACTCACTATAAGTGCGATAAACAAATCTTCATTACCATAGGAAGATCCTAAGATGAATCCTAAGATTATGCTTGCAAATAACCAAAATAATAGATAAGGTTTAATCTTTTTCATTTACAATTGTGGTCAACAACATAAGATTACGCGTTATCACAGAAAGCAACACTATTCTACTACAGGTTTGCGGTGTGCAACATAAGGCGGTTCCAGCATCAACTTCTGATCTTCTTCAGTCATAAGTTCTCGGAGTGCATCGTCATATCTACCTTGTCCCCAAGAGGCGTGTCCGGGAGAGTATTTAAACAGAATTGAGCGGCGTTGATGTGTGGCAGTCCAAGGTAATGTACCGTGTGTCAACGCTTCTGTAAAGATGACTGCATCCCCTGCCTTCTGATGTACTGGTGCCATACAGGTTTTGTTTTCCACTACGGGTCGGAACTGTGGTGGACACGGGTAGTTGCTTTTATGACTGCCGGGTATACAGCAGAAACCACCGTGTCCTGGAAGCATGTCTGTCAATGCCCATGAGACAACGGTTAACCCGTTATACATCCGATCGTTTCGGAAGACGTAGTATTGTGATGGATCGTAAGGTGTACCTCCCCCGTGCAACGTTCCACCTGGGTTTCCCTCTATCATCAAGATGCCGTAGACATGATCAAGCCGAAATTTTGGACCTACGATCTCTGCTAAGCACGGCATAATACGTGGGTGATTGAGAAGTTTCCGAAAAGCCTCGTCTTCCCAACTCAGAAAGCCACCGAATCGTTGTGAATGTATGTTATCATCCGCAGGATCAGGATAGTCTTGTGCATCAATCAACGCATTCAGTTGTGCAAGTTCTTCTGCCTCTAAAACACCTTCTATATTAACATATCCCCACAAGTCAAACAGATATTTTTCTTCAGCGTTCATACGACATCTCCATCCTATTTATTGATGTGGTGAGCGCGAGGTCGGTTCCATCCGTGTGACAACGATTTTTGATCTGTCAATGAGTTCTCCAACACGTGCTGAGATTTCGTTTACCCATCGATCATCTTCGTAGACCGCTGCGTAGAGTTGTTCCCGTTGTTCCTCACTTTCAAACCGTCGGATCCAGACGTAGAGATCATCTTCTTCTTCACCGATGAAACTACCGATGACGACCATTCCTTTAGAAATCTGGAACGGTATAACCGTTTCTTCCATGTATTTGACCCAGTTTTCTCGTTGTCCGGGTTGGGTTCGATATTGACGTAATTCAAAAAATGCCATATACATCTCCTTGCTTAAATTAATGTTTATAACCGATCATAACCGTAACCATCACCAGTAATTTCAAAGAGTGCAGATGCTGCAAGAAAGTGGATGTCTGCATCTGAATCTTCCAATAATGTCTCCAGAATTTGTGTAGAGCTTCTGTCTTTTGTGTCACCGAGTGCTCTGATAATATCAATTTGAAATGCGCGTTCTATCTTTTCAGCATGTAATTCAGTTAGTTTCGCAACGAGTGCTGAAACTGCTTTGTCGTTTCCAATTTTACCGAGTGCACGTGAAGCATCTCTGCGGATGTCAATATGATTTTCATCGTTATTCATGACTTCAATGAGCGGTTCAGTTGTTGAATCGTCCGCGAGTTCACCTAATGCTTGCGTTGCCAATCGTCGGACATCTATATTGTCTTCATTTTCCCCATTTGCGACGAGAACAAGGTCTGGGACTAATGCCATAGTACCTGTTTCACCAATTTTCTTTGCTGTATCTTTTCGAGTATCAACATCCGTATCCGCGAGTGCCTGCCTGAGTTCTGGAACATCAAGTGACCGTGTACGTGCCAATGCAATGGACGCAGCGTTTCTGATTGGATTTCCTTCCCATTTGTCCTCTGTGCGTGTTTGCATTTTATCGGAAATGAACTCAGGTAACTGAAGTTTTTTTGCAGATCTGACAATAATTTCCCAACTCCAGTTCCTTTTCCTATCGTTTAGTGCCAAATTGCGTCTGTTTGCCGCATCTTCAAGGGCAACAATATATTCTGTCTCGTCAAATATGCGGTTAGCAAACGCTTCTGTTGCTGCTTCTCCTTCAATTGCTCCAAGTGCCACCGCAGCTTTTATGCGGGGTGAAGCATTTGCCAATATTGCTGTGCTCGCATCTAAAGGAATCCGTTTATCCTCCAAGATTGCAATCAAACGAGGAACGGCTTTTGTACTTTCTAATTTTCCGAGTGCTATGATGGCATTATTGGAAATATTACCGATGCGTACGTCAACTGCCCGGATTAAGAGATCCTCGGTTGTTTTATCGCCGATGTTGCCAAGTGCAGTAACAGCTGCAGCACGGATAACATCAGCCTCTAACCGATTTTCTACCATTTCGCTGAGTTTAGGAACTGCTTTTGCATCCTTTATACTTCCCAAGGCAGCGATGGCTTGCAGACGTACGGTACTATTTTCATCGTTGAGTGCTTGCCGGAGTGCGGGAGCAGCGCGTTCGTCACGAAGCGCGTTCAATGAGGCAGCTGCCGCTGCACGAATAGATATTGCTTCTTCTTGATTTTCAAGGATTTCAATCAAAGGTTCTACTGTCTTTCGGTCTTTAAAGCCTCCCAGTCGAGTCACTACTTCTTTTCGAATTACATAACTCGGATTTTCCAATTCCGCGAGCATTGTATCTAATGCTGAACTCTTATGTATAACACCAAGCATATAAACGATTGCCCAGCGAGTCCATTCGTCGTCAGCGGATTTGAGTGCGTCAAGTAGGAGATCGGTTGTTGTCTCATTTCCATCCTTAACGAGTGCACCGATGACTTCATTTTGAACAGACTGAACTTCATGACCGTCATCAAAGCTACCCCGTCCCTTTTTGACGATGTCAACGAGTCCTTTATCAGCGAGATCAGGACTTATCTCACGGAGTGCTTTTGTTGCTTCCAGTCGTGCTGTTTCATATTTATCAGTTCTGATTATGTCAAGTAAAGGATCAACACTTTTTGCAGACTTAATTGTTCCTAATGCTACAGCTGCTTCTTGACGTACAACACCCTGTTTGTCCTTTTTTAGGGCAGTAATTAGCGCGTCAACAGCGATGTCCCCTCCAACTCTACCGAGTGCCCATGCGGCACTGCGTCTAACAGTTGCCCGTTGGTCATCCACCAATGCGTTCACAAGCGGTTCGACGACGGTGTCTCCTTTGAAAATACCGAGTGCGCGTGCGACTTCACTGCGAACCAAACTGGGAATAGGCTTGAGTTCACCCCAAATCCGATAATAGGGACGACGATATTCTGCAGTCCATTCGATATTCAGAGAATCAAGATGAGATCTGAGAGCGTCAAGTGTTTTATACTTCCGTTTCATGTGACGTTGGAAATCTGAGATTTCATCAAATTGCATTGATAAAACCCAGAAAAGTATTGGGAGAGTTTCTGTGTCTTTAATGCGACTGAGTACTTTCACAGCGTTTGCTCGGATAACAGCACTTGTTTCATCACTAAGTATGAGCAACAGCATCGGTTGTGTTGCCTCTGAGGGTTTGAGTTGCCACAACGCGTTGATTGCTGCGGATCGGACAGTTTCACGACGTAGTCTATCCATTGAAATAGCAATCAATCTGCGTATTGTTTCTTCCGATGATAGATTTATTTTCCCGAGTGCCTCTGCTGCCTGTGTAACTGTTGTATCATCAAGTTGAAGGGCATCTGTAAGTGCTGTGACAGCAGTGTTATTGGTGCCGCGTGCGCGCATATTACCGAGACCTTTAGCAGCAATGGCTTTCACCTCTTTGCTGGCATCACCTGTTAAGATGTCAATGAAGGGTTGTATGGCACGTCTATCTCCAATGGTGCTCAATGCATTGGCAGACTCTAATTGCACAAGGTTTTCACCGGTTTGGAGAGCGTCTATAAGTGCTGGCACTGCGGCTCCTCGCATGGCAATAAGTGCTGCCAGTGCTGCACCCTTCAAATCCTCGTCTGCCAGAAGTTGAATAATTGGGACAACTGCCGCATCCGCTCTGATTGTTCCCAGAGTGGCAATTGCAGCTGATTGTGCCCTCAAACGGTATTTTTTCATCCAAGAATCATCAATATACGCGCTTGCGATATATCGGTATTGTTCTGAAAAACCGTCATCTACGTCTGGAATGATATTTCTCGCACGGGTTTCAAGCACTGTTAACAGTGGTGCGATTGTAGGTTCACCAATTCTATCAAGGGCTATCATAGCAGTGTCTTTGACATAACTGTTAGAATCTGCTAAGAGTTTGATAAGATCATCAATAGCTGCTTCGGCTTGGAGTTTGCCGAGAAGCTTAGCTGCATGCATTCGAACTTGTGCATTGTTATTTCTTGTAGCGAGCTGAAGAATTGATACGATATCGGTATTTGACTTGAATTCAGGTTTGCATAGTGCACCTATCGCAACAATGGCACTATAAGCGGTTTCCGGTTCCTCATCTGTTTTGGATAGAATTGATTGATACGTAGCAATAAGATCGTTGTTATGTAACGTACCTAATTCGCGAATCGCTGCTTTTCTAATCTGAGGGTCTTGGTGTTGTGAAGCGTTCTTTAACAATGTAACGAAGTTAGAATCTGTTCCACTACTGATTTGACTCAGGAGTTGTGCGACTGTTTGACGGACAACCGGCTGATAGCATTTTTGCGCCTCTAACAGTGCAATAACAACAAGGGAATCGGGTCTATTTGCTAAGTCTGGAAGCAGGGTAGGTTGCTTTTCAACTGCCGTAGCAAGTGAGGTAGCAAGCAACCCTGAAATTGAACTCCGTGATCTGATAAGCCGTTCCTGTCGGTTTAGTTCATCAGAATCTGGATCATCCATGATTGTGATTCCTTGGATATCGGTATTTAACGTTTCAAGATGTGTCAATACCTGTGATATGATTTGGTGCCAACCGTTTGTATCATTACTGTTCCGTAACTGAAGTAGACGACCAAGAAAAATCGCTTCCTGATTTTCTGGATCTTTACTACGTGATTTTTGAACAGCAGATTCCGCTGCTGCATAATCCCCTTGAACAATTGCTTGTCTTGCGGAGAGAATCGCTTTGTCTTCTTTTTGTCCACACCCTGTAATAAGGGTGAGGCTAAGTATGAGATGGATACATAAAATAGAAAATCGTTTCATAGTGTATTCCCTCAACATAAAATTGTATCTACTCCCCCGCAATTACTATTTTCGTTAGGTCGGCTACGACATAGATATGTTTCGCGATACGGTTTAGCAATGCTAATCGGTTTGTTCGTAAATCCGCATCCTCTGCCATAACAAGGACATCGTCAAAAAAACTGTCTATAACAGGTTGCAGTTCTGCTAACTGCGTTAAAAGTTCGAAATAAGCACGTTCATTAGTGCTTATCTCAAAGTCAGGTTCTGCGTCGGTTATGCAAGTGTATAGTTCTTTTTCTGCATCGTCTCTTAACAGTGCAGTGTCTACAGTTGTGGGTGCATTGTCAGGTAAGATTCTAAGCACCCGATTGAGTGCATTATATACTTCCTCAAAATTGGATGTCAAGCGAAATTCGGCAAGTGCTCCTGCTCGTTTGACAATATCCACGATGTCAACATCACCGACTGCTAATACTGCATCGGCAAGGTCGGGTGTATATTGATGTGTTTGTAAAATACCGCGCATACGTTCTCTTATAAATTCAAGAACACTTGTTTTTGTATCTTCAACTAATTCCACTTCATACAAAGAGATTGCCTTTTGCACGACGGCATCTAAAGAGAGTGGCAACTGCCGGTCCTGAAGAATGCGGATTGTACCAAGGGAATGCCGTCTTAACGAGTATGGGTCTTGTGAACCTGTGGGACGTTCATCTATGCCGAAGTATCCGACGATGGTATCAAGTTTATCTGCAATAGCAAGTATTGCGCCGACATCGCTTTGTGGCAATGGTGTATCTGCTCCGAGTGGTTGATAGTGTTCTGCGATAGCAGTTGATACTGCATCATGTTCACCAGAATTCTTGGCGTAGTATTGACCTGTAATTCCTTGCAGTGATGGAAATTCAATGACCATCTGTGTAGTTAAATCTGTTTTACAGAGCCACGCTGCGCGTTCAAGGTGACGGGAGGTCTTGTCTGATAACTCCAGTTCTGTGGAAATAAACTTCACCAATGCCTTCATGCGATTTGCCTTATCTAATAGCGATCCGAGTTTTGCATGAAAGACGACTGTACCTAAACGTTCAACTTTATCGGCAAGATTGGATTTTTGATCCTCTCTGTAGAAGAATTCTGCATCGTTTAAGCGAGCATGGAGAACGCGTTCATTCCCGTGTTGAACCCCATCAATATTGCCATCTGTTCCGTTGGAGATGGTAATGAATTTTGGTGCAAGTTCGGTATCGCTTTTCCACATAGGAAAATAGCGTTGATGCTTTTTCATTGCCGTAATCAGCACTTCGGGTGGTAATTCCAGATGCGACTTACTGTAATTTCCGACAATCGTGTGTGGATTTTCTACAAGGTAGTTTACTGTATCCAACAAATCTTCGTCCAGTATAGGGATACACTCTTCAGATTCAAAGACGGTTCGCACTTGCTTTTCGATTGTATTACGACGTTCCTTCGGACAGACGATAACAGCAACTTCATGCATTTTCTGAATATAGGTGTCCACATCTGCTGATGCCAAAGTGATTGGGTCAGGATGTAAGGACCTGTGTCCGTAAGTTATCCGTCCTGCTTGTGCTGCACCATAAGTGCAGTTAATAACTTGATTTCCGAGCAGTGCAACTAACCAACGGATGGGACGTGCAAATCGGGCAAATGCACGAGGTTCTTCAGACTTTGTTTCCCACCGCATTGTTTTAGGAAATCGGAGTGCCTCAATCCATTCAGATAGGAGTGTTGCCAGCAGGTCGTGTGTTGATACTCCCTTTTCGAGTTTGGAGACAGCGATATATTCCCCACGTTCGGTTTCAACGATGCGAAGGTCAGAGATTTCAACGCCTTGTGATTTTGCGAAACCGATTGCTGCCTTTGTCGGTTCGCCATCTTCATCGTAAGCAATACTTTTGGGGGGACCGGTGATTTCTGTTTCTTGACTTTCTTGCAATGTTTGGACACTTTTGATTGATAGTGAGATACGGCGCGGTGTGCCAAACGTTTGAATTTCTCCAAACGGGATTCTGTGTTCTGTGAGTGAATCGATTGCGATTTTGCTGAGTTGGTCAAGAGCAGGCGGCACATAACTTGCGGGGATCTCTTCTGTTCCAATCTCAAAGAGAAGGTCTGCGGTTTCAGTTCCATTTGTAGTGGTAGGTTCGGGGTTGTCTGAAACTGTATCTACCGTGGTAGAGGTGGTTTCTGTCTCAAAACGTCCTATGAGAGGATGCCCCATCTCTTCGCGTTGTGTGACGTAAGCGCGAGCAATTCGTTGTGCGAGTCTCCGCACACGTTCAATATAACTCACCCGTTCCGTGACACTGATAACACCACGCGCATCCAGCATATTAAAGGTGTGTGAGCATCTCAAAACATGATCAGTTGCGGGGAGAACTAAACCCGCATCAAGGCACGCGTGGGTTTCTTTCTCGTAGGTGCTAAACTGCTCAAAAAGCATGTCTACGTTTGCATGTTCAAAGTTGTAGGTTGAGTATTCCACTTCACTTTGATGATGGACATCGCCGTAGTTGAGATGTTCGTTCCAACGAATGTCAAAAAAGGTATCAACATCCTGATGATAAAGTGCAATGCGTTCCAGTCCGTAGGTAATCTCTGCACATATCGGGTCGAGGTCAATACTACCCATCTGTTGAAAATAGGTGAACTGCGTAACTTCCGCACCGTTCCACCAGACTTCCCAGCCGAGTCCTGATGCACCAAGTGTCGGGGATTCCCAGTCATCTTCTACAAATCGGATGTCGTTTTTGCGTGGAGATATACCGAGATGGTAAAGGCTTTCGAGGTAGAGCGGTAGCACATTTTCTGGTGCTGGTTTTAATATTACTTGATATTGGTAGTATGCGCCAAGTCGGAAGGGGTTTTCTGCGTATCTGCCATCGGTGGGTCGGCGGACAGGTTCTACGTAAGCCACATTCCAAGGTTCTGGACCGAGGCACCGTAAAAATGTTGCCGGGTTAAATGTGCCTGCCCCGACTTCTATATCGCAAGGTTGTTGAATGATACATCCGTGTTCTGCCCAAAATTTCTCTAATGCTAATATTATTTCTTGAAAGGTCATATCTATTAGTTGTTGTCTGCTCCGTTTCCGTTGGTTGTTTCGGGTAATTATTGTAGCATAAAGAGGGTTTTTAAGCAATGGGATTTTCAAAGCCGTGAATTTCCACTGCATTTAAAAAAAAGCAGTATAATTGCTAATCAGATGCGGAGGATATATCCGATGAGAGAGATGGGAAACTGGCGTGAGTGCCAAATTGAAAGACTGGCTAAAGACCGAGAGGCGACAATTGATTATCTGCAATTGACATTAGAGGAATACCAAGCTGACGGAGACCTTCCTTTCTTTTTGAAAGGACTTCGGACCTTTGTAGAATCGCAAGGTGGAGTTACCGAACTTTCCAAACGAACTGGTATTGATACCGAAACCCTCTTAGATACCCTCTCTAATAAGAATGCCCCACGGTTAGACATGCTCAGAACTATTTTGAATGCACTTGAATGCCAACTGTCAATAGGACCTCTAAGTGTGACTAATGCTAATACTGAATCATCAGATGTGATTCAGACACATCCACAGGTTCCAACCAACCTATAGAAACTAATTCATACTTCTCAATTGATATTAATCATTTCAATAACGACCAGTCAGGTTCATCTTCGGGGTCGCCGAGGGGACCGTGTGCATTTCGAACAATGCGGCGTTGCGCGTCATACCAATCCGTGTAGTTTGTCGCAGGTTGTAGTTTGTCGTTTCGCACGTCCATCAACTTTTGGAGGGTGACTTCCATTTCATCTGCCAACGGTTTTGCTTCGGAGTCGTCAATCAGGTTGTTCATCTGCAGTGGGTCTGCTTCAATGTCATACAACATCCGTTTACCGTCAAGCCAACGCGCGTAACTATGAGACTTTGTACGGACACCGCGCCATTCGTCGCCATCAACGAAATAATCGTAGGTTGCCCCGAAGTTCATCGTTAGAACAGCATCCTGTTCAAAGGCATCCGTTTCACCACGCCAAGATGCGGAGAGATTATAACCTTCCACTGTTCGGGGAGGCTGAATTCCACTTAAACCACAGAGAGAAGGGAATAGGTCTACGGGGGATGTGAGTGTATCACAAGTGCGGTTATCTTCAAACACACCGGGGAGTCGCATGATGAGCGGAACTTTGATTGATTCTTCGTAAGGCTTCTTCTTTGCCCAGAAATTGATACCTTGAGCACCGCCTTGCGTTCCGTGGTCAGAACCGAAAACAAGTAGCGTGTTTTCAACACGTCCCGTTCTTTCAAGATATGCCATCAAATCTCCGAGCATATCGTCTATAGCCAATATCATAGCGAGATAGTTTCGGTAAATCTTTAACGACTGTTCTCGATGCTTATCTGGAACGTTTTCAGGTAGATGAAGTTCATTGGGAAGTCGATCATAGTATTCCTGTGGTGCATATTCGAAAGGTGTACCGTGCGCTTGATGTGGCGAAATAAACAGACAAAACGGATTATCGTCATCCATGTCATCCATAAACTGAAAGGCGTATCGGTTGAGTGCATCTGTCTCGTATCCTTCCCATCTTTCGTTCCGCCAATTGTCAAGGTTTACAGTACCGTTGAAATAGTCGGTGTGGAAGTTATATCCGCGCCAGTGTTGGAATCCGAGTCGGTCACGTCCTTCAGGGACATAATCACGTCCACCGATTTCCGGGAATGAACCTGTGTGGAGATGCCACTTGCCGACCCATGCGGTACGGTAACCGTTACGATTGAACACATCACCGAGTCCAATTTCATCGTGTCGGGTTTTGACGAAGTTGATGAGATGACCGGTAGTTTGCGGGTGTCGTCCTGTGAGTAGCATGGAACGATAGGGGGTACAGACAGGTGCTGTGGCAATTGCGTTTGAAAACACGGTGCCTTCTTGTGCGAGTCGGCCAATGTGTGGTGTTTCAATTTGAGTTTCGCCGTATACTGGTAATGAACAGGCACGGATTTGGTCTGAAAGGAGATATACGATGTTGGGGTTGTTTGTCATGTTGATGTCTCATTTTGTATAGTGTGCAAAACTTGGGTGGGTGCCAAATCAACGCAGTGGATGCACTTATGGCATCCAGTGGAGACCCACCCTACAAACTCGGAATGTAATACAGGTTAAAACTTTAGTCCCAAACTAACACGATGTGCTTGATTAAGGTTTCCAAAATCAGCAAAAGCATAATCGAGAGAAATCATCGTTTGACTAAACTTTACGTGTATACCTAACCCGAGTGTAAGACCCTCTTCATCATCACTTAGATCAGGACCTAAGCGGAATTTGTATCCTGCACGAATCGCTGCCATCCTTTTGTACCAGTATTCTAAACCGAGATTTATACGTTCGCTATTATCATTCGGATGGTTTCCATCAAGCGCGATAGTGAGAAGATTGCTATCATCATCAATAAGGTCGTAAGCAATCCCAAGACGGAAATTGGAGGGTAACGGATATTCAACGGTATCCAATTCTGCTTTTCGGTTTGGGTTTGTGGTATCTGGGTGAGGTGAATAATCTGCAATTTGTTCATCTCCACCCACTTCGTTCCCAGATACAAGATCGGGTCCACTGAAACTCATCTCGGGTCCGAAGTTTGAGAAGCACATACCGATACGCAGACTCCGCCAACCTGTATGATATAGAGTGCCGATGTCTATAGCAACACCGTTTGCGCTTTCCCGGTGAATCTGTTGATGGATATATTTAGCATTCATACCAAAGGAGAGTGTAGCACCGGATTCTTTTTGATAGAGTTGTCTGGAATATGCTAACGATACTGCTGTATCCCATGCCGAATACCAAAGTCCTGTGCCATCAGGTTTGTCAAGAGTTGTGATTTCGGTATCAGGAACGTTGACAAACGTAACACTGGCACCCAATGTGCCTACCTTTTCTATCGGTATTCCAAATGCAAGGAAATTGTATCTGACATCCGCGAGCCATACCGTATGCGTATCTGAAAAACTGGTCTTTTTGAGTTGGCTTAACCCGGCTGGATTCCAATAGATTGTAGTTACATCGTTAGCAATAGCACCGAATGCACCTCCTAAACTATCCACCCGCGCTCCCGGTCCAATCTTGAGAAATTGTGCTCCAGCTGTTCCAACATTTGTAGTTGCATAACTTGGTATTGCTGATAAAAATATCAAGGCTGCTAAGACCAAGATTCTGAGGAAAAATTGTTGGTAATGAAACCTTGCTGTCTTACTGATCTTCGTCTTCCTAAAATTCTGTAAATCCTGATTAATTATAGTATTGTGCATACATATCTCCTATGCGTTAGTTTCAAAACGCGTTTCCCGTTATCGAATGATGGCGAACCTTCCGATCTTATTTCCGATGACATTGTTGGTTTCATCTTGTGCCTCAACATGGTAGATATATACACCACTTGCGAGTGCCTGATTATAGCGATTGAGAAGATCAAATTCAGCGGTGCCACCTTTGTCGCCTTGTGCCAGACGTTCATCTGGATTGAAGGGTGTTGCACTTTCATGTTTGATTTCCCGCACCAACTCACCTACCAATGTATAGATACGGATTGTGCATCGCGGTGGTAGACGCATGAAGAAGATTTTATCTGTCCCTTCAGCGATTACTGCTTTGTTTGTGACAAAGTATGGGTTTGGCACAACGCGAATTCTTGCGAGATCTGCTTCAATATTGTCATGTTCAAGTGACTCTCCTGTTGTTACAAGCAGAATTTCGTCTCCGTCCTGTGGTGCAGCAACCCCACCCATTTTAACTGTGAATACATCCCCTGCGGATATTTCACCATTGGGATCTTTGATGTAGACATAAGCACCGCGGATGAAAATTCGGAAAAAACCTACTGTGTCTTCTGGTACATATTCATCACTCCAACCTGCCCCTGTCAGGATTGCATAACCATCAGCACGTTGGTCGTTGAATTTGACTTCTTCACCTGTGTCTTCGTCTACCACCTTGACATGCGTATCGTCCGTAAACGTGATAGAGAATGTATGCGGTAAATAATAGGTTGCCCAGAAAATGTTTGGCCACGTATTTTCACCAGCACCTGGAGACTCAATATTCACTGACCAGTCTGTTACTGTACCTGCCGTTAGTTTAACATCAAGGATTGGGTTTTCGTCAGGAGTGTCGTAAGTCACATCAACCCCTGTCATCTTCAGGATGATGCCATCAAACATCGGGGTACGTGCCTCAAAAGCCTCATAATGGTTTGCATCATACCAATCAAATGTCTGTTTTTCAACGACCGTCTGATTCGTTGTCGTATCGATGATTTCGTAAGTTGGAGGTTGATGTCCGGGACCTGTGAGATAGGCAGCGGGTCCGATCTGTTTAGCTCCGTACCAGACTATTTTATATGTATTTCCAGTAACTTGGTTTGGAACAATAACCATCGGCTCAACATCAACAGCAACAGACCCGTCCTGTTCTACACCAACAATAGGTTCTCTATATCCCGCGGGATGTGCACGTGGAACAACATGAACCATTGTTTCAATCTGACTACTTTCCATAGCGGGTAGCGCTTTCTTAGGATTACCTGTATCGTAAGAGGTGACAGCATAGGTGTATTGAATTCCGTTGGTTAAACCTGTGTCTGTGTAGAAATTCTTTATACCTGCATCTTCTCCGAGTGCCTGTGATGGTGTAGAAACAACGCGGAAGATATCACCTGCAACTGGGGGTCCTGTGGGACCATCAGTAATTTTCACGTAGAGTCCACCGAAATAGATCTGCGCTCCAGAACGATACATTCCATCTGGATACGGTTCACCTGAATCAGGTTCCTTGATTACAACATATCCATCACCATCTGCTGGAAATTCGGGATTATATGCCATTACTTCCCACAGTGTCGTGTTAATCACTTCAAAACTTGTGCTGGAATTGAATTTGATTGCGTAGGTTGCACTCTTGAAGAAGTCAGCGAAAAAGGGTTCGTCCCCCATGTTTTCAATGGTTGCGTCTGACTGCTTTCCGACGTGTGCAACAGTGAAGTAATTACCAGTAGCACTCGGTTTGTCAAACTCCATCAGCAATTCCCAGTCTTCAACAGGATTACCAGTGTTTTCATCGTAAGCGGTATCTCGTCTATAGACTCTGTAACCTTCAAAGATCTTTTCTGGATCGGTTACGTCGATATATTCTTCAATACTTTTATTGACACCGTTATCAACCCAACGTTCTGCACTTTCCCAGACGAGAGAGACTTGTCCATCTGCAGGATATGCCGCGACGAGTGGAGAAGGTGGCGGTGCGGGTGCTACATATTCGTCGTCATACAACTTCTGTGCCCAGTCCGATGATGTTTGCAAACCTGCGAGACCTTCACCAATTGCGACTGCGATGATGACGTTGAATGTTTCTCCAGGGGCAAGCGATTCAACTGGACCATAGGATTGGATAAAACGTTGATCATCGTAGTTTGCGGGGAGTGGTTCAACACCGGGAGTGCTGATGAGCGCATACATTTCAGCATCGGTTGTTGGGTCTGTGTCAATGGTAATCCGCTTATGTGCAATAAAAGGTATTTTGGCAGATTCATCCTGTGAGTCATCTCCGAAATATGCATCAAGCACGCGTAAGCCGATATACCCTGGTGCAGAAGCGTTAGAGTAACCGTAAGAGAGAAAACGATTCGGGTGATCATCAGGATTGAGTCCGTCTGGTGTTTGATCTAAAGCCACGAAGTCATCAGCGGAGTAACTTGCTGTCCCGGTTTCGTTACTGGAGATGTCAACATCGTATCGGAAAGCCATAAACACATCTTCAAGTGTGTCGCTTCCGACGTTTTTGACACTGTATTCAAGAATAAAGAAATCGTAAAGCGGTGCGTAACTCCATTGGAATCCGCTAACTTCTATTTCTAAACCGAGGATCAATCCTTTATTTGCTTCTGGATTGGTATCAGAACATTTGAATCTGATCGCTTGGTTTGTAGGTGTTCCCTTTGACGTAACACTTGGTTTTTTGGATAGAATGTCGACTAATGCACCGGTATCTGGATCTTCAATTGGAATTGGCCATATTTCACTTTGCCTGCCATCTGCTTCAGCAACACCAATCTCTCCACCTTTTTTGGCTCCAATCCAGATATCTCCCTCATAGATGTAGGAGTCATTAGTTCCTGCTGGCCACCAACCTGATGGATTTTGAGAAGGGTTCCTGGGATACCCTACGACTGCGGTGTTGAAGATTGCAGACGAAATATTTCCGACATCAAGTGCCTCCCAATCTTCGGCAGCATTTACAGGTAGTGTAGCAAGTACTAAAATTATTAACGCAAGATTATATCGCAGTAATTTCATATTTCTTTTACCTCCATGTTGCGGAGTGTGATTATAAAAAGCTCTCATACACAATGTTGTTAGAAATTTCAAGACGTATCTCGTAACGAATACGGTTGAATCAGAATGTGCTCGGAAATTCCAAGACCTTGTGGAGATTTCGGATCATATCCAAAGATAAGTTGCGTTGTCGTTTTAAGATATCTGTTATGCTTGATTGTGAATCGATATAAGGTTCCAAGTCATGCTCTGAAAGTCTCTGACTCTCCATATAATGAAGGATCACCTCAATAGGATCTGTTGGTGGAATAGGATGATGTTCCTCCACGAGTGTTACAAGAATATCTAATTTATCACCTTATGGGAATTGTAACTCACATTCCACAGTTGATTTATTTTTTATGCGCATCTTTGTAGCCAACTTCAGTTTTAATTGGTTTGATTTCTATAATAATCACCTTAGTTCGTGGTTGTATCAATTAGATCCTATTCTTTGTGTTTTCCAATCTACGCGTTTCACATTAGCATACCCATGCTTGAAGTGTTTTCTCAGCAATAGGATGTTTCATCCAAAATTCCCTCAAAGTTCGGCGCGATATAATTCTCATGCGTTTATTATACCATTATAATGGGTTGCACTTGAGAAAATCTAATCAATGCATGTCTGTGATCTCAAAGATCCGATACTTCTGTTTCTTTCCGTTGCCTATATCTACCTCGTCTTCAATAAGGAGTTGATAACTATAATCTAATTCTGTGACAGAGAATAGATAAGGAATCGCGCCTGCTTGACGTGCTTCCTTCGCTTTCAGTTCAAGATTGCGTAACTCTTCATCATTAGTTATTTTTATTGGATATGTTGATCTGTCAGCATAATACATCAGATCAAAATGTGCTCCAGTACGGTTTTCGTCAAGGAAAAAACATGCATTATTAGGCATTTCTTGTTGAATACGTTTCCCACTTACGACATATAATGGAATCTGCACATTACGTTCAGTGACTTTGTAGGCTGCGTAAACATAACGTCCTGCGTATAATAGAGTGATTGCAAGTGCTACTATGCGAACCCCCATCCAAACCCATTTCTGCCAATCTTTTTGTCGGATTAACCAATAGATACCAATGAATATTGCAAGCAGTATACCGAATCCGATGAGTTGTTCTACAATCCAAAAATGTCTATGTGCAAATGGTGCGATACTTTTTATGCCATCTATTGGAATCATATTCCGGAACTGATATTGTCCTTTATCCACAGTTGCAATAGTCGTGATGGTAATAATAGAAAGCATCGCTGCTCCCCAAATTGCTGTGTAAAACCAATTCCCTCTTTGACTTACTAAACTTATACCTCGTGCAGGAAACAGACCTTCTTCTAACTGCACATTGTTTCGGTGTTGCCATGCCCTACTGATTACCGCTGCCAGACAAATTAGCAAGGGTGGTACAGCAATCATTGTTGCTGATGGCGTTTTCGTCTGAGCAAGTGTATGCGGTACAATCACACCGATTCCCCATGATAACACAAATAGTTCCGGTAAACGCCAACGTTTGAACAGTATCACAAGCAGACATAACACAATTGCAAAAATTGCGGCATAGAAAAACGGGTAAAACAGCGGCATATATTCAAATAGTGGTCTATCCCAACTTGCTTTCCATCCTTCAATATTCGTATTAAGATGCTCAAGAACACGTCTATGTTCCCAAATAAATTCCCGCGGATATTTTATCAAACAATAGACTGCCCAAGGAACGACAGTACCAATGCCGACAAGGAGTTGTATGCCGACATCACTTAGTCGAATCCGTGTATCTTCTTCATCTGGTATAGTATCACCGACTTCTTGAACCGCAATCGGACCAGTTTCAACAGTAGAGGTTTTGAGCTTGCGTATAATTCGTTTGAACCACATAACGAACCAAACGACAAAAGCAATACCGAAAGTTATTAGTGCCAGATAACTTTTTGAGAGATAGGCAATACCCATTGCCACTCCAGATAGGATGTAATTCCTCCTTTTCCCAGTTCGTATCGCACGAAGTAAAAACCAACACGAAACCTGAACCCAAAGCAGTAGTGCAATGTCAATATGATCAGAAAACCGATAACCGTGAACAGATTCAAAGAGAAACGGATTGAAGGCTTGTAAAAATGCAGCGATTAACCCCGCACGTTTATCGAAAAGATCAGATGCAATCCTAAATGTTAACCATGCTGATAGCACAAGACTAATAGCAGATGGTAATCGTAATGCAAAAGCGTTGATGCCAAATATAAAGTGTGAGAGACAGATTTTCCACATGGCAACAGGTGGTTTATGTAGCCAGATGTGGTTATTCCCCCAACTTTTATAGTCATATTGTAGCCACGGTTGATCGTAAAGCGTAAATTTTAACGGATGTTTCGTTAAATTTCGAGCGACAATCGCATGAAAACCTTCATCCCAAAAGTGAATCTTACTGTGTCCGAGATTTCGCAATACCAAAACAAAAGAAACAATCAGAATAAATGATAGGATGATTTTTATTAGTATAGTTTCATTTATTGCTTGAAATTTATCTGGAATCATCAGTTCTGCAATATATCCATCTGAAATGCCTGTTGCCTTGTAATATTTTCATCAATCAAATTTTAAAAGTTATATCTGTGCACCGATGTTATGGAGTAAAATCACCAGGGCAATTCCGGCAATGGCCATCAGCACTCCCATAATTACATAGAAAATACAGACAGCGAGTTTTACTGGTCCGGTTGAAAGACTGAAATGCTCATTCATTTCAGTGATTATATTTGATAGCAGTAAACGGTGCTCACGTTGTTTCATCTTAATCATTCCTGCTCCGACCCAAGACTGAATGGAAACTTGTAAGTCTGCATCTATAGATGTTAACTTCATTGTAGAAAGTGTTTCTTCATAGGGCAGCTGTAGTTTGTCAAGAGCGGAGTGCAGTGCTTCACGGAATGAGATATCGGTAACACCATAAGCGGCGTATCCTTTCATTGTAAAATACATCATTACAAGAACCACTGTAAATATGGCAGGATTTAACATATCTATGAGATCAAATTCAGATAACCCAATCAAGAAAGGCATTAGAATGAGTGGTATAAAAACAATAAACATAAGCAAAAGCAGCCATCTATTAGAAAGCAAGAACGGTTTTCTTGTCAGGATACCTTTCAATCCGACGAACAAGAAAAATGCTGCTAAAACTCCGCACAAAATTGGTAAAATAATTGAATATATGCGGATATTAATATCCATCTATTACTCCTCAAGGTAGTGTAAACGTTCCTTTGTTTCGTTTATACCCACCCATCTTCAATCATCAGGGTTAATGGAGATTCCATCTCTTCCATAGGGAATTGAATACGCTGTCGTTTGCGCGATGACTCATAAATTGCCATAAGCAGCTCAAGGGTCGCGTATCCACAATGACCACTTGAACGATGTTCTCTGTCTTCCTCAATGGCATTGATAAGGTCACGTACAGGAGTTATTTCAGGAGGTAGTTCTGGGGATACCCATTCACCACCAGACTCTTGATTACGATAACGGCACCCTGGTCCACCAGGGGTAGCAAGTTCTATCTCACCTTCTGTACCGTAGCAGTAGATGTGGTGATAGCCGGGGGCAGTATCATTCCCCGATTCTATGATGCCACGAACATTGTCTTCAAACTTGAAGTAACCGATTGCAAAATTTTCAGAATGTAAATCGTATTTAGTCGGTGCGCCGATGCGTTCTATTTGACCGATCACCCAACTAACAGGACGGTCACCGTGGAGGTAGAGCATAAGATCAACGGTATGCGTTGCATTATCCTTCAGGTCACCACCACCACAGATGCCATGAATGCGGAAGATGTCTCCGATGACACCGTCATCAATCATCTGCTTTGCATGCTGATAGGCTGAACTAAACCGCACCTGATGGTCAATTGCTAACTTTACACCGTTTTGTGCACAAGATTCAAGCATTGCCCGACCCTGTCCAAGGTTCTCTGCCATCGGTTTTTCAGACAGAATACCTTTGATACCGTGTTTCGCAGTTTCAACTACAAGCGGTGCATGGTGTTTTGGACGCGTACAGACTGAGACGAGATCAATATCTTCTGTTTCCAGCATTTCAATGAAATCGGTGTACCGTTTTTCGACCTCATACCTTTCGCCATAGGAGTTTAGACGACCTTCGTCAATATCGGCGATTGCGGTTATCTCTGCCTTCGGTTCATTCACATACCATCCTGCGTGCATGTGGGATATCCCACCACAACCGATGATTGCAACCTTATATATTTTGTCCATTAATAATTCCTTTTTTTAAACAATATCGTGTCTAATATCAAATTCCACACTATAAATCAGATTCGCTAATTTTATTGTAGATGTCGGTACCCATATTGACTAATTTTTCACGAATTTCATCCCAATCATCTCGGTCATTTTTCCCTTTATTAAGAACGGGGAATATCACTGTTATTATCCTTTCTGTATCCTTATACACACATTGATAGTCTGATTTTTGAAATAAGGTCATTAGTTCATCTCTTTGTTCTGAAGGATTTGTTCCACGAAAATATAATCTAATATAGGATTTACTATTTAAAAGTCTTAACCATAGTTCTATATCTCTAATTGTCTTTCCCATCCAACCTTGGTTATGGTGAGATTTTGGTTTTCCTGCAAATAGTTCACCGAATTTACCCTGACGGATTGGCTCCCAAAATTCGCTGTACACAATATCTTCTTTCTTTTCAGTTTGAATATCTATTGCGGGTCTTGCGACGTGATGAAAAGAGAGTTCATTATGTGAATTTACACGTGCTTGAATTAGAAACCAGTTTACGTTGCTATCTTCATTACGTAGATTACATGTAACAATCATTAACTCTTCAAAGTCTTCAGCCACTAACACTGCTACATCGGCTTCCTTCAGCCGTGCGTAAGCCTCGAGTCTACCCCAATGATCATAGTCTGCATTACCAAACTGATTTTCAACTACAATTGTACCATCTTCACCAGTAGCTACAATATCCGCTTTCCGTGTACCAACGTTGGCTTCTGTTTCAGCATCTTCAAATTTGCCGACATTGAGTGCATCAAGATTATCTGCAAGATCAGCAGAGAAATCTTCTTCTCGTTTATAAATAGATGATAATGGTTTTGTTTCCTGAAGGTTCATTGATTCACCTACTATGAACATTGTGATAGATTTTTACACATTCTACCGAGTATGTAACTTGACTACTTCCTCATCATAGTTGTTATAGATTTCCATTATAGAACTTTCCCAATCCTCAACAAATGCTGAGAAACGCGCTCGTAAATTTGCTGCTTGTACTTTGTCAATCCCGCGTTCCTTCAAATCCATAGAACCGGGTGAAAAAAGTTACAATGGCACGCATACATCACTTGGTGTTTTCAAGAGTTCAATCTTACCGTTTTGGTTAAACCGACGATAAAAAAGAGTGATTAACTTCATTCAGAATTTATACTCCTAAAAATCCAAACTCACACCAACCATAATCAAACGCGGAGAACTCCATGAAGCTGGACTGGTATGCTTCTGTGCAGTCAAAGGAATACCATACCGATCATACGTAACCGCATCAAGTATGTTATTCAGGTTTTTCGTGTTAAAGATATTCCGAATATCCGCAAAGAAGGTATACGTTATCCCACCAATTTTGCTCCGTTTGCTAACAAGTGCGTCAACATCGTAAGTTGCCGGGTAACGTTTTGAGTTGATAGCAGGTTTTATGGGTGCTCTCGGATTGGGTGTGTACGGTAGACCGCTGGCGTATCTGCCGACAAAGTTCACAGCAGAAGTAAAGGGCAATTGTATGTCTAATGCTGCAGACACTATATGACGCTGATCCCAAGATAGCGGATGACTCTCGGTTACCTCAGGCTGCTGGCGGTAATAGGTGAGGTATCCAAGATTTCTGCTGGAACCTTTACCTTTTGCAACAGAATAGGTATAACTGAGCATTCCAGTAACCGGACTCCCTCCTGTACGCCACTTGCGGATTGAGAGTTCAAATCCCTGAACGCGTCCATAAATGTTGTTAATGAAATAACTATAATCGTTGTTAATATCGACATGTACGCTATCAACAAGGTTGTTAATATCTTTGGTGAACCCCGTGATGTCAACGGTTAAGTCCTCGGTGAACTGCTGGGCAATACCGACTTCATAAGCGATCGTTCGCTCTGGATCCATATCGGGATTACCTCTTCTACGGATTGCGCCTCGCATATCAAAACTGAGGTTTTCGTATAGATCATCTCCCCGTGGTATCTGGTAGTAATGTCCATAAGTAAAGTGCAATTTTGCACGGTCCGTAACTGGGAACGAAATACCGAGACGCGGTGAGATCATGTGTTTCGTAGAAGGCTCAACAGGATCTTTGATAATTGGCAGTCCAACAGGATATTCACTTTTATCCAACTTAATTGTGCCATCCTCTTCATTCAGGACAAGCGGATCAAGTGGGTCCTTAGGTGAAACACCATCCGGGTTATACAAGTCGTATCGTAATCCAGCGTTGACGATCATGCCATCATATTCCATCTTATCTTGGGCATATAAACTAAGGGATGTGGGCGTAACGTCATAAAACTCCATGTAAAGGTTTGAACTCCCATAATTTGTTGTGCCAAGGTTGTAAAGTTCGTTTGATGTGAATTCAATGCCTGTCTGGATTTGATGATTTTCAGTAACTTGACTTGCAAAGACTCCTTTGAAAATGGAGGTTGTTGAATTGCGGGTAGTCCAGAAGTTGTTATCCCCTGCAACGTCGTAAGTTGTGTCGTTATACGCCTGCTGCGCCGGATTTCTAATTCTACCCTCTTTTTGATTCTGCATAAAAATAGCAGTTTCGGGGTCTGGATACTGTTCAGCAATCTCTGGGTCAACAGTTATTTCAGGATCCCATGCGTTTTCCTCAAATGTTTTATTCAAGGGATCCCATAGCTTCCCTGGTTGATGGCTTTTATAGGAACGGTAGAATTGTCCAACCGTCAAGGTATAGAAAGTGCCTGAGTTGATATTATGTGAGAGTTGAACTGAAAGGCTGCGTCCATCTCTGTTGTCTACTTCAATTGCAGTAGGTATAAAACGCAGACTCCCACCATAATTATTGAATTCTCGTATATCGTAGAGTCCACTGGCAGTTAGTTTAATTTGTGGGGTTACTTCAAACTTGAGTTTCCCTTGAAGTGTGTGTCCCGAACTACCACTATTGGGTAAGTAACCTTCATCACGACGCAACTGACTGGCAAAGGAGAATGTCAAGCGATTGTCCCATATCGGACCGCTGAGGGCGAATTCACCGATATGACTCGGAGCCAAACTATATTTTTTCGTATCGTTGAACTGTCCACTGTACTGTTCCAGATCTACGACATAACCATCTAATAGTACAACCTGTTTATTCTCATAGTCAATTACGGTGCCATCTGTGTCCATGTATGGTCGTCTTTCCATGATGACTTCACCCGTTTCTTCGTTAACCATGGGTTCGTCCGTTTCTGGATCAATAACCGGTTGCATTGGGTTTTCTGTTCTGTCTGCGTAAACTCCCGGCACAATTTCTTCAAAAACAATCCGATCATCACCTTCTCTATCGGCAAATTCCCCAACAGTAGTGGAATCTCCGCGATAAGGTGTTTGATAATCGTAAGGTTTTCCGATGAATATCCCTCTAAAAGGTTCAAGTGCCACCGGACGAAAACCGTTATCTGGGTCTAACCAAGGTCCGTATATTGGGTCACCATGGTGCTGACCCCATTGACCGACACGATATCTGATTCTACCAGTAAATTCATTTGTGCCAGCTTTTGTAATGAGGTTAATCACTCCGGATTGTGCATCTCCGTGTTCCGCATTGAACCCACCCGTGATAACCTCCATCTGTTCAAGCGCGTTTGTACTAATTTGCAGTCCTAAACCTCTACCTATTGGGTCATTAACTGGAATTCCGTCAATAAGGTATTTAATCTCCATTGACCTACCACCGCGAATATGGAGTGAACCGGAAGAGTTTAACACAGCAACACCAGCTTGTGTTTGGAGAATCCCGTTAACGGTATCGCGTGGCATGGAGGAAATTTCCTCCGCTTCAATTATCCGCGTTGTTTGTGTAACATCCTTCTTAATCAGCGGCTTTGTAGCGGTAACCGTCACACCTTCAAGTTTAGCCACATCGGCAGCTTCCAATGCGAAGTTGATAGTTGTGGTCAGACCAGCGAAAACCTTTGTTTCCTGAACGGTTTTAACTTGGTAGCCAGTAAGTTCAACTTGGACATCGTATCCACCGGGGTCAATGTTGGTCATTACATAGTAGCCAGATTCGTTGGTTGTCGCAGTAGTACTTGTGCCGACAATTGTCACTTTTGCATTTGCTAACGGTTCTTTTGTGCCTTCTGTGGTAACAATACCTGATATTTTACCGATTGTAGCAGCATCGGCACTGAATGTGCCAACTATGACTAAGTATGTGATAATGCTCAGAAAAAATAGCGATACTTTAAAGATATTATCTACTTTCAATGGACGACTCCTTATCTTCTGTGGCACGCGTTGGGAACGTACCGGGTGATTTGCACACCTTATATTTCTAACACACTTTCAATGAATTTGAGACTTTTTAAACTCCGTTCTGTATGGTATTGGATAAAACTACTAAGCATAAGTTTCATTTCACGATGATTGCGTGTGGATGCGCGAATCCGATTTAACTTACTTAACTCGGATTTCCGTAATGTTTTTAACAATTCACAACTCCCAGGTGCAATTGAAAATGCTGAGGTGTCTCTATGTTGACATTTTCCACAAAGCAGTCCGCCGTGTTGCACACTAAACTGCAATACTAAAGAAGTCGTAGGAGCAACATGTGATTTATTAGCTGGTGTTGGAGTTGGAATAGAACCGCAATGTGTACACTGAGAGAGTTGTGGTGCGTAACCTGCAAGGTCAAGAAACTTGATTTCAAATGCCCTTGCGAGCAATGGGACATCATCAGTATCCGCTAAAAATTGATATGTATTTCGCAGTAAATCAAAGATCTCAGGATTCGCATCGCCTTCTGAAGCGATAGCATCAACTAATTCAGCCAAGTAGCACCCGTAAGTAATTCGAGCGAAATCGACACGAATGCCGTCAAAACCTTCAATGAGATCAAAACCGGTAAGGCTTTGTAAGTCTCTATTTTCTCGATAGTTAAATAGGAGCATGCCGTGATTGAGCAGTTCTAAACTTCCACTCAACTTGCTTTTGGGACTTTTAACACCGTACGCAACGGCTTTAATTTTACCAAAATCGGGAGTATAGAAGGTAATGATCTTGTGAGTTTCGCGTAGTGGAAAAGCGCGAATCACAATTGCTGGGGTCTTTTGAACAGGCATGTTTATTGTGTGAGAGTAGTTGCAATTAAACGATAAAAGGCGGGATAAATCGGGGCGAGAGGATTTGAACCTCCGACCTCCTGCTCCCGAAGCAGGCGCGCTAGCCGGGCTGCGCTACGCCCCGTTTCAATTCTAATTATACCCCTACCTTATCATCGTTGTCAAATCTTTTTAAAGTAGACCTTGATATTATCTCAATACCATTGATTACACGTTTGCAATACAGACTATAAGCGGGAATCTATTTATTGCTATTCTGTACTAAAATCTATTCAGAGTCAACATCATTGTTTGCATTTTTTGGCATCTGAATTTTAATTCGGTGTATCCTACGTTCGTCTGCATCTAATATCGTAAACTCAATACCTCGGAATTTAAATACGGTCTCCCTTTCAGGTACTCGTCCAAGGTGGTCAACAACAAATCCCCCGATAGTATCAACATTTTCTGCGTCAAGATCTGTTCCAAGTTTTTCGTTCAATTCAACAAGGTTTAGTCTTGCATCAACAGAATAGGTGTGTTTATCTGTTTGGATGTATGTATCCTGTTCATCCACTTCATCCTCATCTTGGATTTCACCTACGATTTCTTCAATAATATTTTCAAGCGTTACGATTCCAGCTGTGCCGCCGTATTCATCAACAACAATAGCTATATGTTGTTTGTGCTCACGTAGTTCACGGAACAATTCCGATATTTTCTTACTCTCTGGTGTGAAAAATGGCGTACGACCAACAATAAGTTCACTAAGGTTAATTGGTTTGTCTTCTGCCCAACAATCCAACATATCTTTTACGTGCAAAATACCGACTATATTGTCAATTGCCTCTTTGTATATTGGAATGCGAGTATGACGACAAGCGATTGTTGTCTGTAAGACTTCGGCAGCAGGTGTTCCAACTTCAAGGCATACCATATCTGTGCGCGCCACCATGATTTCCCTTGCGACTTTATCTGGAAGATCCAAAATTCGAGAGATCATTTCACGGTCATCTGGTTCTAAGATATCTTGGCTTTCTGCAACGTTATCAAGGGTCTTCAAAACTTCTGGAGAGACAAGGCTATCCTGTACTGACGTAACCTTACCGCCGAAAATACGCACAATCAGATTTACAAGAAAATTCAAGGGGGTTAAAATAATAAACCCACCCCAATAAACTATGCGTAAGGCACGTAACGCATGGATAGTTGTTCCGCTGGGACTATTTTGGACATAGTTCTTAGGAAATAATTCTGTGAAAACGACAAGGGTAAATGCTGCGAGTCCACCACTCAATAAACGATTTTCCCAAAATGTCGCAAAAAGTATTACACTTGCCACTATCAGTAGAGTTTTCACTGTGATAATGGTCAACGAGTACCGTCGTGGGTGGCGTAAAAGTGAGGTTAACACCTCATAGCGTTTTCCACCTTCCTCCGCAAATTCCACGATATCTGCCCGCGTTAATCGCGCAAGTAAAGCCTCTGCTGCTGAAAAAAGCGCATTTAATACTAAAAGAATTCCTAAACAAACTAATCTTATAGCTATATGTTGGTCATCCAAGCCTAAAATTACACCTCCGTTAAATTTCTTAAATGGGTGTTTGTGAATCAATTACCGATACGGATATTTTTCCGACAGATACTGTTTTGTGACTTGCTTTCGGTAAAATAACGATTGTCTAAACAACGTGAGTACAACTAAGACTATAGGTTGTGTTGAATAACATGAAACCCAACACATAGTAAGCACATCTGTTACTCTAAAATGTTGGGTTTCGCATTGATATATCTAAACTTCGGTTTCGTCTATGAATGTAATAGTTGCAGAATAGTATCCTGTTTTTTAAACATAATAGCAGCGTCATTTTGTGTTTGGTGGTCATATCCAAGCAGGTGAAGCACACCGTGTACTGTGAGAATCATGACTTCCTTTTCATAGGAATAGGGTTTATCTTTTGCCTGTCGTTCTGCTGTTTCCAAAGATATGACAACATCTCCAAGGATGTTGGAATTCAGCAATTCTGCATCCTCACCTTCAAGTTGGGAAAATGCTAACACATCTGTTGGTCCATCAATTCCACGATAATCACGATTAAGTTCGGTTATACGAGGATCATCTGTTAACAACACACTAACTTCACAATCTTCTGAGTTATGTGACTTTAACGTTGCAATTACTGCTTGACGAACTATCTCAACATCAAATGTTGTATTGCTACTGATATTGGTAACGTCAGTCAAACCGTTAACCTTCAGATTTTTCAGATTCTGCTAGTACTCGCCTCATATCTGGAGGCGGGGTTGACCGTTCATAGGCTTCAATGATACGCTGCACCAATTCATGCCGAACGACATCAGTCTTTGAGAAGTAAATGAAGTGAATACCTTTGATTCCTGATAGTACCTCTTGGGCATCAGCCAGTCCAGAGACTTTATGCGTTGGGAGATCTGTTTGCGTGATGTCGCCTGTTACAACGGCTTTTGAATCAAACCCAAGTCGTGTAAGGAACATTTTCATCTGTTCAACAGTTGCATTTTGTGCCTCATCAAGCACGACAAAAGAATTGTTGAGTGTTCTACCTCGCATGAAAGCAATCGGTGCGACTTCAATGATATTACGTTCAATATAATTGTCAAGCGCCTCAGGTGGCATCATATCATACAGCGCATCGTATAATGGTCGTAGATACGGATGTACCTTTGCGGCGATATCACCGGGTAAAAAACCGAGACGTTCTCCAGCCTCAACAGCAGGACGGGTTAAGATAATACGACTCACTTGACCATTTTTGAGCGCAGAAACAGCCATCGCCATAGCAAGGTAGGTTTTACCTGTTCCAGCGGGTCCAATACCAAATACAAGGTCGTTGTGTTTGATCGCTTCAACATACCTTCTTTGTCCGCCAGTCTTCGGACGAATCACACCACGTTTTGAAAACACAGGTATGGATTCTGCAGTACTTTGATCTAAACTACTTGCATCTTCTGTTTCCGATGCGCGGATGACATAGTTGACATCGGTTGTCTGAATTCGTTCACCTTTTCGGATACGGTGGAGTAACGACTCTAACACCGTCACGACTCTGTTGACCTCTTTTGGGTTTTCACCAAGGACAGCGATGCTATCGCTTTTCAATACAACACGTACATTAAAATCCTCTTCAATAATTTTTAAAAAGGCATCGCTTTGCCCAAAGAGGGCTTGCACCTCAGCGTTGTTCTGTATAGGAACACCCTTTAATTCTTGTTTTTCCAATCGGATTTTGATCCTCCAAGAATGTAATGTGTTAAAAATAACACGATTGTAAAGAAAGAGCCAAACGAAAACACTTTGCAGACACAATGTAAAGCCAATTTCAGCGAAAAACCTTAGGGATTGGTTTTCCTCGTGAGTAATTTTTATATTCTACAATATTGTTAAACATAATTCAAGTAGTTTCTCACTTTTGTTCATAAAATTTGACTTCTCGGATATAAGCCCCTTTCAAAGGGGTGACATATTCATGAGAAAAGTTGGGATCGGTACTTGCGATACCCTTTCTATATCTACGATCTTCAATGCCATCTGTAGTTATCCGCAGATACAACACCTCTTGTCTAATATAGAACCTTTTCATCTGCCGGTCTTTTATATTTGTGTATCGTTTATCCTTTACAGGTACGAACGAATTTGCCCAATTCGGTGATTTATCCTCAATTGTTGAATCAAGAGCAATCTTCCTAATATCAGAACCAGCATATATTTCTATATAAGACACGTAGGTTGGTTTATCCAGTTTTATGAGTGTTTCTGTTTTAAGGCTGCCGTCATGGGTTGTCGTAGAATCTCCAAGATTAGTGACAGCACCTACCTTCGCTTCTATATGATACAACTGCCTGATAGAACCATGTGCCCTAAACTCTCCTACTGTTCTCAAATCTCCATCTACAAATTCTGGATTAGCATTACACGTGAGACGCGATGGTGGTAGTTCTACAACTGGTGCATTTTTAAGTACAGCACACCCTGACATACTAAAAGCTAATATAAATATACTTACAACAATAATGGTCAATTTACTACCGAGCATAAAATTTTACCTCACGGATTGAAGCCCCTTTTAAGGGAATTTGAATACGAGTGTCTTTAATTTTTCCTGTTTTATTAATTCTAACACCGAAAGGGTTCTTTTCATCTTTCACACGAACAGAATTTTGTTTATCCTGAATTCCGTCAGCAGACAACCGCAAATATAAGATCTTTCGATTGATCTGGATTCGAACGGGTTTTTTGCCTTCTACGTTGATATGTTGTTTATCACGCACCACATCAAAAGATGTATCAAACTGTGGTGGGTCTTCCAAAGTTGTAGTTAATGCTAACTTGGGAATGCGTGATTCTGGATATACCTCAATGTATGATATATAGGTTGGAACATCTAATTTTATCACTGCCTCTGTTCTAATACTACCTATTACATCTGTAGCATATTTCAATTCATCAGAATTGATTCCTTGTAGTGTCTGACCTTTATATACCTTATAACCTTTCTCCACATGGCCTTTTGCGGCAAATGTACTTGCTGTTTCAATATTTCCATCTACGAGTTCAGGATTGTTTTGACTTGTAAGTCTTGCAGGATCAACTTCCATAGTTGGTTGGTTCAAGACTGCACAACCTAAAACACAAATTAGCAGAATGGACAGAACGCTTAAGATTCTCATTTGTTTTCTCCTTTTGACATACAAGTAATCAGATATTGATGATCATAATCCACTATTATAGGACTTACGCAAATACTTGACCTGGAACATTAAATACACCCGTTTCAATTATCTTTCATAATTATAGACACACTATCAGGACGGAAAGGATGCATCGTAAGAAAATAAATTGAATTTGATGTGTTTAACGGCATTATATCATCACAAAAAGATACAATTCGAAACTGCGTAAGTTCTGTATGACTTTAGGTGAGAAAAGTTGTCGGTATAGCAACATCATAACGTTCAGCTGCTTCCACAAGACGATTCCACGTCGGGTCTTCTATCGGTATTCCTTCCTTTAGACGTTTTTCACGACTCCGCTGCTCAAAATCACCAGGGACATAGATTTCATCAATCCCCGGCAGCCTCGTTGATGATTTTACCCACTCCACAAGATATTCAATTTCTTGCTCATAGTCAACTAAGTCAATAAAATCCTCAATTTTTATAGCAAACATCACGATCCCGCTTGCACCTCGTGTCGGTTGTTCGCGGCTACATCCTGCCCAAGAAAGTCCACCCGCGATGGCATCAATCATCATACCGAGTCCGAAGCCTTTATGTCCGAACTGAAACCCACCGAGTGGCATAACCGCAGTATCGCTTGACCTTTCACGAAAGGCATCCGGGTCGGTAAGAGGATTTCCCTCAGAGTCTATCATCCATCCCTCTGGTATCGGTTCACCACGTGCAGACTGTACGAGAAACTTTCCTCCCGCAACCACACTGAGCGTCATATCAAGCAGTAGCGGTTCTCCATTTGCGCGTGGTACAGATATTGCAATTGGATTCGGTGGGAGTCTACGTGAAGTACCGCCGTGTGGATGCATAAACCTGCCACCACCATTCAATAAAACAATACCAATCATACCTGCACGTGCTGCAATTGGTGGATATTCACCCATCCGTCCAGCATGTCCACACCGATGTAAACCGACTGCACCGATGGTGCAAGTTTTCGCTTTTTCAACTGCCATCTCCATTGCTTTGCGTGCAGCAACCATACCGAGTGCACCGTTAACGTTTATCACTGTTGCTGCTCCACTTTGTCTGACGATCTCCATTTTGTCTGCTGCAGGACCTCCTGCCATTCCACCGATGTAGTTCGGTACGTTGATAACACCGTGAGAATCGTGTCCCGCTAAATTTGAATCAACAACGTGGTCGCTAACGATGCATGCATCTTCTTCGGTGCCTCCCGCCCCTCGATAAATTTCGTATACAAACTTTCTTAATACAACATGTGATACAACCGGCATTAATGCCTCCTTAAAACAAATACAATTTCAGTTTTCAAGATGAATTGATAGAATTGGCAATTGGGATTAGTAGAACGTCTACGACTGGTTCTCAAGAAATTCAACACGTCTATAAATATCCCGCAAAGATAACTCACATTCAATTGAGGTAAGGGATAAAACATTCTCAAGAGTTCGGAATTCGGTTGGTTTCCAGAACGTATCTTGACGAATATAGTGGTCAATATGCACTTCGTACCGATGCCATGGGTAACTCCTATAATACCTTTACAGAAACATACTTTGAAGCATTGCTGTCATCAATATTCAAGTAATTATAATCTCTACACTATTTATTTTCAAGGTTAAAATGTTGCATACCGTTGCTTTCTGTTCCCACGAATATAGTGTTGCCGTCAACAGCGAGAGAGGTAATGCCATCGGGTATCTCTGAGATAATCTGTTCCCAATTACCGTTTTCTAAACGATAAACACCTGTCTTTATGTTCACACCATAGAGAGTTGTGCCATCAACAGCCAAATGTTCCATGATTAGATTCGCTTCCTCTGAATCAGTGATAGCACGCCAATTTTTTCCACTCTCAGATGTAGCCACACCCCCGTCCGTTGCTACATACACTGTGGACTCAGCGACCACAATCTCTTTGAAATCATTTACAGTAAAAGGCAGTGCAGGTGTGAAATCAAGCCAATTTGTACCCTTATCAAACGATGCGAGAAGGTTTCCATCTCGTTTCCCGACGTAGACAGCGTTCTCTGATGCAGCAAGTTTGAGATCTTGCTTTGCTATGTCTAAAGAGAAATCTACTGTTTCTTCCTGTCTGGTGTCGTACCATTCATTATCACCACGCTGCCATCGGAAGAGTTTAAAATTATATTCTAAATAAAATGTATCATCACTTACGGCAAACACACCACGTAAACCTTCCCTCATAAGTACATTTTGTATCCGATTATCAGCTTTAACCAATTGCTTGAAGAACTCGGTTGCACCAGAAAAATTTTCTTGTAAATGTTCAATAGTAGGATTTCTTAACAATGTACGTTCCAACGGTTCAAAATAGTCTGAGTCAATAATTGGTATTTCTTGAATCCGTACAAACCTACTACCATCTGTAGACAGACGATATATCCCCACTTTTTCTCCGTTTTCATCATAATCTACACTTGCATAAATAACACTTCCAGAGATGACTATCTGATTAATATGTGGGGATTGTTCTTTGTGGGGTTTCGCCATCGGTATTTCAACGGGAACATCCATCCAAGTCTTACCATTATCTGTTGTTTTTTTTGCACCTACAAGTTTCCCATATACAGTTGGAAGTCCATTCTGTCCTTTATCATTTGCCGTGTTTACGATTAGATTATATATACCAGTTTTATCATTATCCGGTGTGATGTTAACCATGTCCCACGATTTGCCGCTATCAGTGGACCGATAAAGACCATCGTTACTACTGACATAAACAACTTCCGTGCCAACTGCCACAGCAGGATTTATGGTATCCATATCAGGTGAAGTGCCTGCTAATTGTGTGGGTAACCATGTAATACCACCGTCATTAGAACGAACCATACCTCTCTCCATTAACATGAGTGTTTCACCGACGGCAATAAGTTTGGCTTCGGGGATAAAACCATTTACTGCCCACGCATTTATTGGGGTTATATCAAGCCACCTTTCTCCGAGGTTACTTGTGCCAAATACTCCCCAACCACGCTCATGTCCTCGGGACACTTTTTGGGGATTAAGTACTGCACTACTGAGTTCTGCCAATATATAAACCCGTTTTTGATTCGTAGCGACTGAATACACCTGTGAGATAGCCTCTGGAAATTCCATGCGTTTCCAACCGTCTGTTTCTAAGCGATAGAATCCTTTGTTTGTTCCAGCAAACAGTGTATTTTGCACCTCAACTAAGGAATTAATACTCCCCTCTAATCCATCACCAATATTCTCCCACGTTTCACCGGTATCATCAGACCGAAAAACACCGTTTTCAAAAGCAAAATAAAATGCGTCATCAGTTGAGATCAATGCAATAGGATCCTGATGCTTTTCTTCCCAGGAATAAAGTAAATCCCATGTTTTGCCATCATCTGTTGAGGCGTAAAGTATACTTGACTGGGTATAATACAAAATGTCATTCCACCTCGCAATAACTTTATACCCCAATCCCGAATGATCTAATGTAGAAATATCAGAGATGTCTTGCCATGTTTCCTCGTTGGCAGGCAATTTATAGATCTTCCCAGTAGTGGGAATCAGGGTATATAGATCACCCTCAGGTGTTGCGTGGAAAATATCCGTAAAACTTCCAAACATAGGTTCAGATGGAATCCACTCCTGTTTAGAAAGAGAAACGTCTTCTCCTTCCGCTTGTGCTGCTTCAAATATAACTTCATCGGGTTTCTGACCGCTATTATCGCTCTCACTAAGTGAATTTGTATTCCCGATCTGATTTCGTACATCCGGTTTTGCATCAAGATTTAGTACAACGGGTGCGTCAACGAGTTCAACACTCATTTCCGCTTGCGCGTCCAAACTATATGGTCGTTGAATACGAACTAAGTAATTGCTCCCTATTCCAAGTAACAACACAATCAAAACTGCACTTGACGCGGCAACTACCCACGGAACAAACGGTTTGCTGGCAGTAGGTACAACAGGTTTCAGTCGTGCGACTTCCTGTAAGATATTGTCTGTTAGGTTTGGTGAAATTTGGAAATAGTCAAGTGCTTCTCTTATCATCGTTTTCTCCTTTTGTAAGCGGTTCCGTGCGCGCTGCAAACGGCTTTTGATTGTCCCCGCAGACACTCCTAAAAATCGGCTTATCTCCTCAACAGTCATCTCACCAAGATAAAAAAGTGTCATCACCGTGCGTTCACTCTCTTTCAACTTCGCAAGCAGTTTTTTTACAACATCCCGCTGCGCTTGTCCTACGGTTTTAGAACGTTCTTCTGTTATATGTTGTGAATAAGCATCTCCGTTTAACATCTTTGTCTCAACGTCCTCCAACGGTTGGGTTTGAATCCGTTTTTTGCGTAGCCATGTAGCACACAGGTGAGTCGTGATCACATACAACCACCCAGAAAATAGGTTTGGATCTTTAAGGGTATGAAGCCTCTGATACACGATAAGGAAGGCATCCTGAGTGATCTCCTCAGCGGTATGGAAATCCCCAATTTTTCGCCATGCCAGTGCGTGAACCGGTTTCTGGTGCTTTTTCACAAGTTCAGCGAAAGCTGCTTCATCATCAGCGAGAAATCGACGGATGAGTTCAACATCTTCGTTTTTCATAGGTGTCTCCAGATAACGATAGGTTGAATAATCACATATCAAACTATAATGACGCAAATTATATGAAAAACGGTTGCATAATTCCAATAAAAGATGCAATGGTGGAGGTAAAGAAGATAGAAGGAGAAACTGTGGTATTCAGCACAGTCTGAAATAATCTGCAGTAATTATAATGTAAGTTCGGTTCAGCAAACATGCAGGATTTTTTATATCTATTTGCCGAATTTACAATGTCATACTTTTGAGTTTTTTGAGTCAATCGGAAATTCAGGAATTTTGACATGTGACACGATACCTTATCATCAATGGGTTCACAGGCTATTCACGACTAATTTAGTCAGAATTGACTCAAAACTTTTCAAGATTTATCAGTGACTATAACAATGGTTTTTTGCAGTGCATATTTTACCGATTTACAAAGTTGCTTATACCGAATTCACGTTATTATAATACCAATTCTAATAGATTAGGTGTCATTGTGCATTTGTAAGTTTACATTCAGCATCTCTGCTTGAACCAATAATTCCACAATGAAGTTTCATTTTTTAGATATGGTATTTGTTCAGACAGAATCAGCAGCGAACTTCAAGGGTGTGTTAAAGTTTTTGGCGAAATATGCTCAATAACCCTGGAGTTCCCTCCTAAAATGTATTATGCGGTTAATACCAAAACCTTTACATACCCAACTACAACAAAAAACTTGATTTTCACAACACAATGTGGTATAATTTGAGATTGATACATGCAGCAATGGAGATTGAAGAAGACAAATGCCGAAATCTGGGAGTGAACCAGCACCCACCAAAGAACTCGTCACCGAATATCTAAAGGAAGTCAAAACCAGAGTAGATGCATGTATCTTTGATTTTCTTCCCGATACACATGAGCACCAGGACGTACATCAATTATACCAGATGATGTTAGACTATCCACAACGTTCTGGAAAAGGATTGAGACCTGCACTCTGCATACTTATCTGTGAAGCGTTCGGTGGAGATGCGGAACGTGCTGTCAATACTGCTGCAGCACTTGAACTACTCCAAAATTGGCTACTTATACACGATGACATTGAAGACGGTTCTGAACTCCGACGTGGTGAACCTTGCCTACATCAAAAGCATGGAATCCCGATGGCTATCAATGTTGGGGATGCACTACACTGTAAAATGTGGGAGATGCTTCACAGAAACACTGATATTCTCGGACATAATCTCGCCTTCCAGATCCTCTCCGAATTCATACAACTGAGCAACCAAGTCGTTGAAGGACAACACATTGAACTGAGTTGGGTACGGAATAATCAATGGAATCTCAACGAAAAAGATTACTGGACAATGTGTATTCAGAAAACTGCATGGTACACATGTATAACACCGTGTCGTGTGGGAGCAATCATCGGAGGTGCAAGTACTGAAGAGGCAGATGTCTTTATTGAACTTGGTAAATCGTTGGGAGTAGCATTTCAAATTCAGGACGATGTTCTGAATCTAATTGGGGATGTTGGGAGATACGGCAAAGAAATCGCCGGAGACATTAGTGAAGGTAAACGAACACTTGTACTCATACACCTATTTAATTCATGCACCCCAGCAGAAGCACAAAATGTTATAGACATCATGGCACGAGAACGTGATGAAAAAACAGAAGCAGATGTCCAAAGTGTCTTGCATTTGATGAAAAAATACAACTCAATTCAATATGCACAAAAGTGCTCTAAAACACTACTACAGGAAGCAGCAGAACAGTTTATTCAGAATTTTGCCCACCTTCCAAATAATAGGGCAAAGCACTTGTTTTTATCCCTAATTAATTTTTTTGTTGAACGTGAATACTAATAAGGAGAACGAATCTTTATGGATACAACACCTATTTCCTCTGGAAAATTAAGAGGACTCATAAAACTCTCTGACGCAAGCGGAAGGTTTAAAATGATGGCGATTGACCAGCGCGGGTCTATGGTCACCAAACTCGCAGAAGTCCTTGGTATTGAAAAAACCGATGTAAATTACGATGATGTCGCATCGATCAAAACCTTGATAACAAGAATTCTTGCGCCAAATTCTACAGCTGTATTAACCGACCCTATCTACGGACACCCATATTCAATTACAGAAATACCACGCGATGTCGCACTGCTATTGGCTTATGAGGAATCTGGATATGTAAGTGAAGGTGTCAGTGAAAATGAACGGCTTTCCAACCCAATTGATAATTGGACTATCGGAAAAGCACAACGTTCTGGTGCAGACGCTATCAAACTACTTGCATATTATCATCCAGATGCATCCGAAGCAACCCTGAAACATCAGCAAGCATTTGTCCGACATGTTGGTGATGAATGTGAGAAACATGACTTGCCGTTCCTTCTTGAACTCGTAAGTTATGCACTTGAAGGCACAACGAAAAGCGTTGAGTTTGCAAAACAAAAACCGGATTTGGTCATCCGTAGTGTCCAAGAATTCACTGATCCATCCTATAAAGTGGATATTTTGAAGTTAGAATTCCCTGCAGATCTGAAATACACATCTGAATATAAGGATAGCACCTTCTATGAAGGAGCATCTGCCTACGACCTAAATGAAGTAAAAGATGTCTGTCAGAAATTGGATGAGTCTTCAACGTTACCCTGGGTTATTTTGAGTGCTGGAGTAGATATTGAGGAATTTATTGAAAACGTTCAACTCGCAACAGCGGCTGGTGCAAGCGGATTCTTGTGCGGGCGCGCTATTTGGAAGGATGCTGTACAATATTTCCCTGACACCGGTGCAGTCACAGAATTCCTCGAAAATGAGGCAACAACGAATTTCCATAATGCAAATGCTGCCGCAGAAAACGCTTTACCGTGGTTTGAGCATCGTCACTTCGGAGGTGTGGAAAGCATCCAACTCGCAAAACAATCTGAAAACTGGCATCAGGAATATTAATAGTGTAGCGTGAAACAGATTGATAATTCCTATCGTGGATAGGTGGAGATGGAGTTTCCACAAGTGTAGAAATCATACTCACCTGTCCACGCTAAACACTCGTATCAATCTATTCTACGTAAGCACTTTATCAAGTTTATCCAGAATTTTGCGTGCGATTTGGAGGGTGGTCTCAGCGGTAATTTGCCCGCCGATTTCAGCAACTAAAATGACGACAGTGTCCCGAACAAAAAGCCAATTCGCACCTGCCTGCCAAACAGAATCTCCAAGGTCTACCTGATCATTGGATACCGGTTGATAAACAGTTTGACGTCCACCGTATTTTGGCATAGTATGCGAGGTCAATCGAACACGACCAATATCAGCAGCGGTATACGCTTCATCGGTTGTTTGATAAAACCAATAATTAAGTGCAAGCTGCTCTGAAGGTGCATTATTAAACCACCATCGGTCGCGCCAACCGAACTGCGCAATAGGTTTAGCGGGTGCGGTCAACGAATAAAGTTCCTGTGTTGAACTTAGACGTGCTGAATACTCTGAAAGGTCCGTTTCAGTTAACTGAATTGATTCCAATGTAATGTTCATACTAAACATGATAGCATGTTCACAACGCATTTTCTAATAAAAAACACATTTTTATTAAACATTTTCAACATGAAATGCAACTAACATATATTAAGCCAACTGTTGACTCAGCAATTTTGTAGGTCAGATTGAAAGATGTGAAACCCACAGGTATCAATTTAGCGATGCGTCAAAACGATAGATGCAGTTCCTAACTGCATCGTAAGAGATTAAGTCTTGTAGGTTAGGTTGAAAGTGGTAATTCCCAATATTTTATCTATTGTCTAATAAAATATAAAGAATAGAGTACAAATTAACTTTGATATAAACACCTTGAATCTATGGAATATGCATAGATTCAAAGAAAACATGAAAATACTTTCACGTTATTGTCTAAAAGAGTTCATTCCACCATTTCTAATATCACTCATTTGTTTTACTTGTATCATACTATTCGATGAACTTTTTCGACTTGTCAAACTCTTCGTTAAGAAAGGGGTAAGTCCCCTTTACTTAATTGAATCACTGTTGTATGTAATGCCAGCAACGGTTGTTTTATCAATTCCGATGGCGGCGTTGGTTGCAATCTTGTTGGCTTTAGGTCGTCTCTCCACAGATTCAGAGATTATGGCGATGCGTGCACACGGTGTTGGTTATCACCAACTCATGATCCCACTCCTGAGTGCAACTGTCCTATTAAGTGTCGTTGACTTAGCGTTAATGGAATACGTCTTACCAAAAGCAACACTCGCCTCGGTCTCACTCAAACGCGACATTCAAAGACACAATCCTGCCCTCATTTTGGAAGAAGGCACTATCATGAAAGAACTTGAGACTGAAGGCAAACTCTGGATGTTTGAATCCACCGACCCAGAAACAGAACGGATGCAGAATGTGAAAATTTGGGACGAAATTTGGCCCGGACAACCACGTTTCACACTTGCAAAAACTGCAAGTCTCGGCTATGAAAACGGAGATGCTAAGTTAACACTTTACGACGGACAAACCTATGAACCTTTAACAGACGGTTCAGAAGGTTTTAGAATTACCCAATTTCAGGAACAAAGACTTGCTCTTGATTTCAAGAAAGACTTACAGCGCGGTGAATATAAGTCTCAGCATCCACAAACAATGCGTGTTGGAGAACTAAGAGCACATATCGGAAAATTGGAAAATACTGTAAAGCAGAGTTCAGAAAAGACATCTGAATATACCACTAATAAACTTCGCTATGCAAGGGTTGAATACCACAAAAAATTTGCACTTCCATTTGCCTGCTTGGCGTTTGGTATCATCGGCATCCCGCTCGGATTTATTGTCAAAAAGAACGGAAGAATGATCGGGTTTGGCATAGGATTAGCTGTGATATTGCTATATTATCTCCTGCTTCAAATTGGACAAAGCAGTGGGTTAAGCGGAAATTTACATCCTGCCTTGGCTATGTGGTTCCCGAACCTTGTTGTCGCTTTACTCGGCATAGCACTTCTTACAAGGATGTTTGGAGATGGTAAACTACGGACATGGCGTGATAGAGATCGCAAAATACCGCTCGTTGTCAATAGAAACGCGGAATCTTAATGCCAAAAAAATAGGAAATATCGCTTGAACATTTTAGACCGGTATCTGATCAAAGAATACATCAAAGCCTTTTTTATCGGTTTCCTATTCTTCAGTGCACTCGTTGTTGTAGTCCGATTATTAGATAAGGACATAAAACACTTTGAGGAGAATATCACTTATCTCACGGCAGTGAAAATTGTTCTGTACCAAGCACCACGACGGATAATGGAGATCGTGCCTGTATCGGGTTTTGTCGCTATTTTCTTTGTACTTGGTCGAATGGTTCGCAGCAATGAATTTGTTGCAATGAAAGCTGGTGGAATAAGTGTCTATCGTATCTTAACCCCAATCCTGATCGTAACCCTAATAATTTGTGCAGTTTTTGCCATTTTTTATGACCGCATTGCATCCCCCGCTTACCACGAAGCGAATCTCTTGCAGAAAAAAGTACGTCCTCGACAAGGAAGGCACATCGTGTTTAAAGGGAAAGGGAATCGCATTTATTATTCACAAAATATATATCTTGAGAAAAAGAAAATCCGTAATATGACAATTTGGGAATCGGATGAAACGGGTGAACTTGAACGTATTATTTATGCTAAGGATGCCACGTGGACACCAACACATTGGGAACTGTCCAACGGGGACATTCGTCGCTTTGAAAATGGAACAGAAGTCGCTTTTGAAACTTATGAAGAGAAATCTTTAGAACGCTACGAAGATCCCGAACGTTTCATAGGTAGCGACAAAAATCCGCGCGCCATGACAATTAAGGAACTGAAAGAACAGATTGCATATAAAAAAGAAGCAGGACAAATATCTCGAATTGAACAGGTAAAGTTACACCATAAAATGGCATATCCGTTTGCAGCTGTTGTGGTAGTGATGTTAGGTGCGCCGATCGCAATCCGCTTCGGTAAAGCTGGATTTTTTGCAGGATTAGTTATTGCTTTCTTTCTCGTATTTATTTATTGGGCACTCTCTTTTGCAACGCTTGAAGGACTAAGTGAGAACGGCAAACTCCATCCGTTTTTAGCATGTTGGGGAGCAAACATTCTATACGGTATTGTCGGCACCATCTTAATATGGCGCACACCAAGATAGACATACAATTATAGAACCTTACCTATCTGTTACCTATACGAATTTGGTCTATCCCACTGCTTCAAACCCACCATGATGTCCCAAAAACTCGGTAATTTCTTCTTCAAAATCCGCAGTTTCACACCTGTTCCGTTTATACTTGCGTTATTGTATTTTGCAAGACCAACATGGTACACCACATCAATAGGCATTCTATTCATCGCTATAGGTGAATTTCTCCGAATATGGGCAGTCGGATATGCAGGAGGATCTACCCGTGCAACGACACTCGGTGCCGCGCGTGATCTTGTTACGACAGGTCCCTATAGTTATGTTCGTAACCCACTCTATCTCGGCAATTTCCTGCTCAGTTTCGGAATCTGTATTGTATCCAATGTTCTGTGGTTAATTCCAATCCTAATTGTCGGATATTTAATCCAATATCTTCCCATCATCACTGTAGAAGAGTCATACCTGTTAGAGTCCTGCGGATCTGTGTATCAGACATATCAAGAACAGGTGCCGCGCTTCCTTCCATACTTTCGTCCATACGCACACCCTTCACATCACGACTTCTCTTTAGCCCGCGCCTTCAAAAGTGAAAGACGCACCTTAACTGCAATAGTTTGTGTCATCGGATTTATCCTTGTGAGACGACTGGTCTGAATTCTATCGTTGCTATTTATTGGAATGAAATTCATTTTTTCTTGACACGACCATACTTATAGTGTATTATGTTTATATTATATTTGTTAAGTAACGGTATAGATTATCTGCTTAACAATTACTAATATTAGCAGAGTTGATGTCCTTCCCAACCTATTCTATATCTACAAGAATGAAGGAATGATTTTGTTGTTCAACTCTTAAACGTGTATAACATTATTTCGGTTCATGAACTACTTCCTGAAACACACAACCTTTCAGATACAGAAGGAGATATATGATGAAATATATGTTTGTTTTGTTAATGATTCTCTCCATACTCGCGATCCTGTTACTTCTATCTGACAATCCTGTTTTTGCAAGGTCGTTTAACAACGATTTTGAGACAGGAGACCTAACTGATTGGGAGAAAACTGGAACAGCGTTTGATTTTCAACCAACTTGGGGAGACAACCCAACAGCAAGAAACCGTGGACAGCCTTCTCAACATCAAGGTGATTGGTGGCTTGGACTTGCCGAAAGGTATCAAGGTCCGGAAAAAGGAGCAGCACTTGGACAGAAACCAGGTGATATGCAACAGAATGCCAATGGCGGTGTTGCACCTGATTTCCCACAAGGCACCTTAACCTCAATTGAGTTCACAATTGTCGGTGAAACAATGAATTTTCTTATGGGTGGCGGTAACCGTGCTTGGGATACTGCTGAGCCATGCTGTGTCAACCTTTTGATTAATGATAAGGTCGAACGAACAGTGACCGGTGACAGCAACGAAAGCATGACACGGAAAGAGTGGGATGTTTCCGATTTGAAAGGAAAAATCGCACAACTTGTCGTTATTGACCAAAGCAGCGGAGGATGGGGACATCCAAACTTTGACGACGTACATCAAGCCGATGCCAGCGGGGAGAATATACCGTGGGATCAGGTGCTTGTCGTTGATGCTCGCGGAAAGTTAGCCGTTAGCTGGGCACAGATGAAAAAGTATTATTAACTACACAAGTTCAATTTTACTCACATAACCTCGATTGGTGCGGTTTTAGATCCGCACCAGTTTCCAAAAATCCATTATATTGATATTACAATTATAAGAATCTATCACAGGAGATATATCAAATGAAAAAAATGATAGTCCTAATAATGATTCTCTCCTTGATCGCAATCCTGTTTCTTCTGTCTGACAATCCCGTAATGGCAAGGGCGTTTAACAACGATTTTGAGACAGGAGACCTAACTGATTGGGAAAAGACAGGAACAGCATTTGATTTTCAACCGACCTGGGGAGATAACCCTACAGCAAGAAATCGGGGACAACCTTCTCAACATCAAGGAGAATGGTGGCTTGGGCTTTTTGAAAAGTATCAGGGACCAGAAAAAGGCAAACAACTCGGACAGAATGCTGGGGGTGTTCAGGGAGATGCACCTCAAGGCACTCTTACCTCAATTGAGTTCAAGATAATCGGTAATTCAATGAATTTTCTTATTGGTGGTGGTAACCATCCTTGGGATGGTAATGTTCCTTGTTGTGTTAACCTTGTGATTGATGACAATGTTGAAAGAACATCAACAGGTAATGCCACTGAAACTATGAGTCGAAAAGAATGGGATGTGTCAGACTTGAAGGGAAAAACCGCAAAACTTGTCGTCGTTGATAATAATGGCGGTGGTTGGGGACATCCGAACTTTGACGATGTACATCAAGCTGATGCAGGTGGTGATAATATCCCTTGGGACAGAGTGCTTGCTGTTGAAGCACGCGGAAAGTTAGCCGTCAGTTGGGCACAAATGAAAAGTATTACTAATCTGAAACAACAACATTATTGTTTTACTTAGCAGGCGGGGCATGCTCCGCCTTTACTATGTAATTAGTTCCAATCCTGCACGTTCCCGAAACTTATTATACGTTTTTAGAATTCCTTGTTCCATCGTATATGCAGGTGTAAAACCCATCTCCTCTGCAATAGCAGTTGCATCGTAATCCCACGAGATACCAAACACTCCAGGTTCCAATGTAATCTGTGCATCTGGGACCAATTTCTTTAGATACGCAACCCCTTCTTTTACAGGTCGGATACCACCTTTGACATTAAAGACCCGCGTTTTTGTTGTCGGGCAGGTGCACGCCATCACGATTGAATGCGACACATCCTCCACATACTGCCAGTCCACCGAATCATCCCCAAACGGACAAACATGAGGTTCACCCATTGCCACATCTTCAATCATTTTGGTCGTGAACGAACTCATCCCTCGCGTCCTACCAACCCCGTAAACAGCAGTAAACCGAAATCCAATTGAATCAACGTCATAAGCGTCGAAATAATGCGTCGCATATCTCTCGTTAAGGGATTTACATGCACCGTAAATAAACTTTGGATAGTGAGGTGCATCGTTTAGAATCTGTTGATGGTTATAATCCTCTGGTGAACCGAATACCGCCACACTACTTGCCCACACAACACGTTTGAGATTAAAAATACGCGCCGCTTCAAAGATATTTATCGTCCCTTCACATACTATCTTTAAGGCTTGCGGAGGGTTTGCATTGCACGCAGGGACCTGCCACGAAGCAAGATGTATAACTTGATCAATATCATGTTCTTGTATTGTACGTAATACATGAGGAAGGTCTGTGATGTCACCCTGCACAAAAGTTAACCCTTCAATTTGCGCATCCGTGAGCACCATTTTAGGAATTGTTAAGTCGTATGCAAAATCGTAAACGACCACATCTTCACCAGCGGCTAATAGGTCGCGTATCACATAAGTGCCGATGCATCCCATACCACCGGTGATCAGATATGCCATATATTTTTCTCCTTTAGAATAACACTATTGAGAAATGACGATTGTCGGATTGAATCTGTTTTACTGAGGTTTATCCATATTCATTGGTTCTTCAACATTCACGAGAATATCTTCACCTTCAATCTTAACAGGATAGACGGGAATCTTCTCCTCACCAGGCCAAACGCAATCCCCTGTCTTCACATCAAACTCCCACATGTGCATAGGGCAGGTAACACAGTTTTTGTCAATGAAACCGTAACTCAATACCCCACCGAGATGTGGACAAATATTGTTCATGGCGAAAAACTCACCCTCAACATTATAAATACCGATAAAAACACCTTCAACCTTGACACCGATACAGGTACCAGGTCGTATCTGTTCGGTTGTCGCAGCTTTTACAAATTGTGACATATCTGTTCAAACTCCAATAGTATTATACTTTTGAATCGAGATTGTAGATCGCTTCGAATCGTGTGTTAAATGAATTATTAACGTGCTATCACTTTACCTTCACCGCGCGGGTCAGTACCACCATCTTGGGAAGTGCCTTCATCCCATACACGAATTGCGTGACCAGGTCCGCCGATACCACCACTTGCGGAGATTTCATGTCCAAGTTCTCGTAAACCTGCAAGGGTTTTTTCACCAGCGTGTGATTCAACTTGGATAGGTTCGGCACCATCACTGTGAAAACGTGGTGCATCTACTGCTGCTTGTGCAGTCACTTGCAAGTCCATGAGACTAACACTGATATTTAGTTGATTATTGGGAATGGTGCGACCACCAGGAATACCGTATGTCGCAAAGGGCATGCCGTTTAACGTAGAAAGACATGGTCCCATATTGTGAAGTGGACGTTTCCCTGGTCCGATAGAATTCGCTAAACCAGGTCTCGGATCAAAACGACCTACACCGTGTCCAAAAAGCAATCCGGTACTGGGTACAGTCACCATTGAACCGAATCCGCCACCGTGTGTCTGTGTTAACGACACCATATTCCCTTCCGCATCCGCAGTCGAAATATGACTCGTACAACTCATCGGTTCGTAGTAGACCACCTCTCCACGTTGTGGGGATTCAAGACCTGCCTTCAATTTCTCGCTGAGTGTCTCTGTAAAACTGTCTGATAGTTCCTCATCTATGTCAATGTCAACGAAATTCGGATCTCCAAAACGAGTTAGTCTTTCAAACCAGCATATCTTCATGGCTTCAGCGAAAAGATGGAATCTCTCTACAAGAGTCATCCTCTTTAAATCATAATTCTCTGCTAAACGGAGCATCTGCAAAGTAGTTAATCCACCAGCGCCGAGAGGTGATGTATAGACCGAATAATCGTGATACTGGATTTCATAAGGTTGTGTAATAAAGGGACGGTAACTTTTTAGGTCATCAACAGTTATGCAACCACCTAATTCCTGAATATGATTAGCAATTGTTTCTGCGATTGGACCCTCGTAAAATGCTGTGTGTCCACCTTCTGCTACCGCCTCTAATGTTCGAGCGAGATCAGGATTAGTTAGTTTGTCTCCCTTTTTCGGCGCGCGACCATCCTTGAGAAACACACGTGCAGTTTCTGGAAACTCCCGTTTCCACCGTTCAGCATTTCCAGCGATGCCACTACAATTCGAACCATTCGGTGCGTACCCGAAGCGTGCCGAATTGATAGCGGGTTGAAGGACTGTCGCAAGTGGAAGGCTACCATATTCCTTCATTGCTAAACAGAGACCCGCGACAACACCCGGTACCCCGATAGATAACGGTCCGTGAACGTTTACGCGTCCCGGTACGCGGTATCCTGCGACAGCATCAGGTGCTTCCTCAATTGTGAACATGTCTTCGGACGCTGCGGCAGGTGCGGCGGAATTGTAATCAATCGCTACGACATCTTGTGTTTTCTTGCGATAGATCAGCACACAACCGCCATAGCCAGCGATTCCATTCTGAGAAGGTTCTACGACTCCCTCTGCAAATGCAGCGGCAACAGCAGCATCCACAGCATTCCCTCCTGCAAGCAGCATATCAAATCCTGCCTCTGCAGTGCGCGGATGTGGACCGACAACAGTACCATACTCTTTTCTGTGTGAATTCACATATTTTTCCTTTGTTGAAGGATAATACAAGGAATTTTAAAGGGTTTTCACAGAATTGTCAAGTTTTTCTGACCTTGGGTAGAGGTATTATGTGGAATAGGTCGGTCAAAGCACTGTAAAATCTGATATTATTGTAGTTCTGTTTGTAGTGATACATTTCATTCTAGTGGACTGTCCACTCTAAAATTGTGAATCGGTAAAGAATTCGGAATCCAAATCAACGGTATGAATGCCATTTAGGCATTCCCCGGAGTTCCCTCCTACAAAGACAGATCCGTATTCAGTGGAAGCGATCTCCGAATCTCGATATTTACCTGTAAAATAGGAGTGGACACAGCACTAGAGGAGAAAAGTTGGAAGGTCTCGTAGTAGATGCACTCAAGAACAAATAGAACAATTGGATTGATAGGCGCGATTCCAAGTCGTGCCTATCAATGCGAGAAACCGAAACTGTTTGAATGTAACAATTTTACAAACCACGCAAAGCATTTCCCTTGACATACCGTCAAAATACCCGTATAATATAACACATTGTAAACACAATGAAAATGGAATGCTAATGCCCACTCGTAGACAGTCTCGCGTCGTAGCGATGCAAATGCTTTATCAGATTCACCTTAACGCAGAACCGGTGCAACTTGTCATAAAACAGTTTTGGCTGAACCGGGATATCTCAGCAGACCTACGACCATTTGCAAAGCAACTCATTGAAGGCACAACATCTAACCTTGAAGCAATTGATGCTGAACTCCAAGTCACCTCAAAAAATTGGAAACTTCATCGGATGCCTATTGTAGACCTCTCTATTCTGAGACTTGCTACCTACGAAATCCTCTATATAGACGAAATCGACGCTGCGACATCAATCAATGAAGCAGTTGAACTTGCTAAATCTTACAGCACCCCGAATTCACCCAAATTTATCAACGGTATCCTTGACAACATACGGAAAAGACACGATATATTACCCTAACACAACCTATCTAACTTATACCTATACCACTCTCCAATTGAGAAGGCAACCACGCAAAAAAAAACCAAATGTTCAAACTAAAAACCTTAATGCTTTCTATTCTGTTGCTAATTCCGTTGTGTTTAAACGCAGCACAAGAGTTCCAATTTGTTCGGGAATTCGGCGGAAAAGGGGAAGGAGAAGCACAATTCGCTGAAACTTTGTCTATTGCATTCGGAAGTGATGGTGCTATCTATGTCACGGATACAAATAACTTCAAAATCCACAAGTTTAATGCGGTAGGTGTCTTTGTCTTCGACATTGAGGTAACTGAGTCCGCATCGTTTCAATTTATCAAACCGACTGTCACTGCTATTGGGACAGACAACTCTATTTATGTGATGGATTGGATTCTCAAGCACATAACCGGCACAGATAATCCGAAAATCTTCAACTATGCACCTTGCATCCACAAATTTGACCCACACGGACAATTTGTAGCGACTTTTCCGTTACAGGATTTAAGTAAAAGACTTGACAACTTTGAATCAGCTGCACCGGGTTTGGACAAAGATGGTAAATATGCTCTCATTATCCCTCAAGGTGACACAAAACGTGAATTCCTACTCACGATTGATACCAACGATAATCTATATGTCCACGACGAAGGGTTAATCTACAAGTTGGATGCAAACGGTACGCCTATTGCGCGTTATGCTATTGCGCAACCGGGGGTAGGACAAGTAATCCATCCTGTTGATATGACAGTAGACAAAACAGGAAACCTATACATTGTTGATGAAAAGGGACATCGTGTCGTGAAATATAGTGCGGAGGGAAAGTTTTTACGTGCATTCGGCGAATACGGGGATGCAACAGGACAATTTATCGCACCATATCGGATAACTGCTCTAACAGAGGGAACCATCCTCGTTGCGGATAAGGCAAAATATCTAAAGGATTTCCTCTCTACGCTGCCAAAACGGCTTGACGACCCTACACGACGTATTGAGGGGTACACAAGGTCGTTCCGTTATCGAATACGCAGAATCCAACGATTTACAACTGATGGTAAGTATACGCAAAAGTTGCTCATACCTTTTCAACGAGAGACAGAGTCTGATACCGCGCTTCAACTAAAAGGTATAGATCCGTCTGGAAATCTCTTTTATCTCAATCGGACAACGTTGCGGTTTAGGGTATACGCACCAACCACATCCCTGTTATCTTCCATGATCCAAACCGAACTGAAACTCCGCTATACAAGGGATATACACGACATTGAAATAGACAATCAGGATGATCTGGATGCTGACCTATACACAAAATCTGACTTTGACGAACAGATTGTTCAAGATGCTGCAGACGTAAACCTTACCTTCTCTTATGACTTAAATGAGAACTATCGCATCGGTCTCTCCAACCAACTTACATTTATCCGTATGACCGATACGAGTTATTACCGCGCGCAAGATTTTGAGGATTTCCGTGGCAGTTTTAATCAAGATGATAAGACAACAGAGACATCGTGGGATAACAGAGTCCAACTCAATTTCACTTGGATACGAGACCATAGCATCTACAATTATCGTGAGGCGCGTGTTTACGCATACTTCAGCACAATAAACATTGATTTCATCAACGACGCGCTTGATCGGAGTAACTTCAGATTTTTCGACTTCAATGCAAATCTTTCGGATTGGGGTGGCGGCATCCATTTCGACTTAAGCCGAACATTCCGATTAAACTTTGAAATCACTCATTTCTTTGGCAAAAATAATTACACATACATTGACGAAACCAATGACCTTTATGCAACAGGATTTCAAGAAGCGGACACGATACGTGCTGTTTTGTTTATAAACGGCTTCTTCTAATCCCTATGTAAACTGCATCTAATTATTTTTTTAATGCACCCCAAGTGATCGCCAGTTTGTCTTTACTCTCAACTGGTAAGCCAGCGACTGCAAGATTTGTGATTTCGTCAGCACTCAACGTCCTATCAAAAATCATTACCTCGTCAATTATACCTTTAAAATATCTGGCACCACAGCACTCGTCCCATCCGAACTTTAAGTTTTTCACAGTTTGTTCAATATGCGCAATTTCGTTCACAGCGGAATCAAGTGTCCCATCATCCCTATGATAAATGTAACTCGTCGCTTTTTCTTCCTCAATTGCAATCGCTACAAGCGCCCATTTGTCTTGCGGAATTGCTGGTGCACCCTGCCAATTCCAAGTAGTTGCGGCGTTATTGTTCCAAACATAAGTTAAAGTATTATTTGCTGCGACCCCCATCCAAAATGATGCAGGATCACTACGTCCTACGACAATACCAGACCAGTCAATCGTTTTCCACCCATTGATACGTGCGGCAACTGTGATTGCAGTCGTTACCAGCTGAAATCCACCATCAACAACCGCATGAGCACCTGCACCATCTAACTCAAGTGCATCATTCATCCAGCCGTTAACAGTCCATTTTGCACCTTGTTCCAAGGCAGCATCATGTCCATTGCCTGATTCATCCTTGCCATTACCATCCAGAGGCCAATATCCGACGAGACCGTCAGACAATCCAGCTGCAAAAGCACTCATTGACCAGAGACAAATGGTAACTACTACCAAAATAACACTGTATTTCACTTTTTTCTCCTTTTGTTGCTAATTAGATTACATCCCGATCTCCCGATCATAGATTTGACTATTTGCAGAGAAAATAGAGATGGTGTTATCAAAATGTAAATCAAAATAATACAACTCTATTGTCAGTATGATACAGAAATGGAAAATTTTGTGCAAGGATATTAAACATACTTAATATTTATAATATCCTTAAATTTAACAAAAATTAACTTTAAATTAATGATATATTTTCAATTTACGTCATAAAACTATATGTACATTGATATTAAAGTGTTTTTTAGTTGCATTTTTACTAAAAATAACGTATGATTATACTTAACAATCAAAAAGCAGGGAGATATAATCTACACAGTGACATAAAATCCTGCTATTAATTACAAAATATTGGAATTAACACTCCATCCAATTGATGTTTTCAATCATCTATAAGCAAATCTGCAACTAACAGGAGACATTTTATGGCAACCATCGGCACTGGCGACTACCAATATGAGGTAGTTGAAGGTTGGGGAATGATTCCACAACTCGGACTCGTTTCTGGTGTAGCATGCGACTCGAATGACCGTGTCTATGTCTACAATCGCAGTCCACAACCTGCAATGCTCGTTTTTGATGCAGATGGCACTTTGGTTGCAGAATGGGGTAAGGACATATTCCAAAAACCACATGGAGTCTGGATTAGTCCTGAAGACGAAATCTGGACAACAGACACCATAGACCATACTGTGCGGAAATTCTCGCTTGATGGAGAATTATTGCAGACATTTGGCACCGTTAATCAACCGGGAGAACCGGGTACACCTTTTAACCAACCGACCCGTGCGGTACTTTCTGCGTCCGGGGAAATGTATGTCTCTGATGGGTACGGACAATCTCGGGTTCATCGCATGACAACTGATGGTGAAGTTATCGTTTCGTGGGGAGCACCCGGTACTGGTCCTGGCGAATTCAACTTGCCGCACGATGTTACTGTTGACCATAACGATATAGTCTATATCCTTGACCGTGGCAATCTACGATGTCAAATATTTAACAACGATGGTGAATTTCTCACTGAATGGACAGATCTCGGTTCACCTAACGATCTATTCATCGATTCAGACAATATCATTCACATTGCAGAAGCACGTCAGAGCATCTGCATAATGACACTGGAGGGAGAAGTGATTGGACGTTGGGGTGAGAAAGGCACCGCGCCGGGACAATTTAGCGATTCACCACACGGTATTTGGATAGATTCAAAAGGGGACATCTATGTCAGCGAAGTGATCGCTGAAAGACGTTTCCAAAAGTTTGTGAGGGTATAATAGTTTTGAAAAAGAACATTCTTCTACTTCTTAATCTCATCATAATCACAATTGTTGCATGCACCTTCGCATTTGCTGACGGAAGTCATGAACATTCAGGCAATCAGATAAAAGAGTTGATAACGCAACCCTTAACGTTACAGTTAGCAATCCTTGCCTTAGTCGTCTCATTTATCCTGGGTGGTTTGCATGCCTTAACACCTGGACATGGAAAAGCTGTTGTCGCAGCGTATCTCGTCGGCACCAGAGGTAGGATAATTGACGCAATTTTCCTCGGACTTGTCGTCACATTTACACATACATTCAGTGTCATCACACTTGGTGTTGTCCTGTTGTTGGCAAAAGGACGGATTCAACAAGAGAATATTGTACTGTGGATCAGTCTCTTCTCTGGTCTGTTAATTGTAGGTATTGGAGGATGGCTGCTTGCGAGGAATATGAAGCAGTATTATAGCAGTAAAGCACAAAACCATGAACACGGACATGACCATACACATTCCCATGACCATACACATTCCCATGACCATTCACACTCACATGGTGGTGGACACACACATAGCCATGTCCCATCAGAACGTACCGGTTTCTGGAGTTTACTAACACTTGGTATCTCAGGTGGAATTGTGCCGTGTGTTGATGCACTCATCGGACTCCTATTTGCCATTAGTCTCAACAAACTTACGTGGGGTGTGATTATTTTATGTGCATTCTCGCTTGGACTTGCGGCTGTTCTCGTTGCCATCGGCATACTCATGGTAATGGCTAAACCGGTTATTGAACGTTTTACCGGTAGAGGTATTTGGCTGCAACGCATGCCGATTATCAGTGCTACCATTGTTATTGTGCTTGGTGCGTTGTTAGTATTCAAGGCACTTAACGATGTTGGTATTCAGATTTAAACATCCTAATATATACATAGTCACCACTGAATTTAAGGGAACTAATGCCTGACACTATCGGAATCTTAAGTCCTGGCGATATGGGACATACCGTTGGGGATGTGCTTCGTCAGAACGGTTTACGCGTTATCACATGCCTTCAAGGGAGAAGCCAACGCACATGTGAACTTGCACAAAAAGTTGGCATTGCAGATGTCCCGACATATACACACCTTGTTACTGAAGCAGATCTGATTTTATCAATTATGGTTCCAGCACAAGCAACTGTTGCCGCGGAGAATATCGCCGATGCGTTGCAGCAAGTTGATACGGATGTAACTTATGCTGACTGTAACGCAATCGCACCACAGACGGTTCGTAAAATCGGTGATATTATTACATCTGTAGGAGGAAATTTCGTTGACGCGTCTATCATCGGTCCACCGCCACGAAGATCTGGATCAACTCGTTTCTATGCTTCAGGAGCAGAACTTGACAAGTTCACACAACTGAATGAATATGGATTAGATGTGCGCACACTTGGCGATGAGATTGGACTCGCTTCCGCGATTAAGATGTGCTACGCTTCTTTGACGAAAGGATTGACCGCGCTTTGCACTGAGTTACTCACCGCAGCAGAGGCATTAGGGGTATCTGATGCACTCACACAAGAGTTTCAACTGAGTCAAGCAGCCTTATATGAACGGATGGAAAGAGGGCTACCCGGTATGCCTACGAAAGCAAGACGCTGGATTGGTGAAATGAAAGAAATATCAGATACTTTTGCACATGTAGGATTGACACCGAATATATTGACAGGAGCAGCGGACATGTATCGTCTTGTGAGTGATACACACCTTTCGGACATATCGCCAGAGGCACGAGACCAGTTCCCAACGTTGAGTGAATTGATCTCAATACTTGCAGAGCAAATACAGAAAAAATAGTTATTATTCTCAACAATCCCTATATTACTTGCAAAAGTTGATGACAATTCCCTACTGATTCTCCTGTTCTTCTTCTTCATCTATAATAAATGGTTCCGTAATCCAGTTTACAAATGTGGTAGTATCTTCAAAAAATGAACGCATCAATGCAAATTCTGCTGGGGTTGCAATTGCACTACGTAGATAACCCTCCTGTTGTCCATGAGTTTGTGAACGCGCATGCCACGCATTATGAAACACTTCGTTTTCTGTTGTCATAATCGCAGAAACCATCCCCATCATTACAAATTTGGTAGAGAATCCCTCTTTACCAGAATGTAGATCCATTAGTGGTTGTGTTAAGTGCTCATCTAATATTTCTCCAAATTCCTTCCGATTATTTAATTGGTCATTTCCTGTCTTACTCCATTCACGCATTGTGTAATAACAATTAACCCATATTTCTTGTTCTTCGGTTTTTATTTCCGCATCTAAAAACTGACCAAGTCTTGCTTGAACAAGTGATCTATGATTTTCAGTAGGCATAGCAGCGACATACGCGGGATAATCTGCGTAATCTTGTCCATCATGCATTTTAAGATATGCCAGGTAAGGTTCAGCAGACAAAATGTCCTCTAAATCGTCTGGATTCTGTGGATCTGTTGTATCATTTGCACCTTCAAGCAATTGAGAAAGAAGTTGTTCTTGTTCTTCAGTCAGCGATTTGCTGGCATCTTGTCTTAAAGAGTACATGTATTCGGCGTGTTTATCTGCCATCTCCTCAAATTCTTGAATTATATTTACAATCCAAGGTACTACAAAGATTAATCCAAGAACAAGTAATAGTACTCCTATAACAGTAAGTATTAAACAAGTTGGTTTTTTCATCTGATGCTCCCATTCATTATTTATTTTATCGTAGCATTTTCCAATACAGATTGCAATGTATATTAAGATGCATCATTGTATTTCAGTATTAACTTACTATCAAATGATTCAGCATCATGATCACTGATCATGATGCTGAATTGAAGTCTTTTTTTGAAGGGAAAAACAATATTCGTGAAAATCAAAGGAATTATTGCATCATTCCGCCACCAAATACCGTAGCAAACATCTGAATAAGTTGTTTGAAATCTCCAAGTGTTAAGATAAGTTTCGCATCAATTCCATTATTTTGTGTTTTGGCGGCAAAACCGACGCTGTAATTATCAGGTAGATTCGTAAAAAAACCAGATAATATTTGCATTGTCATAGCGTTTTGCTGATCAAAATTTTCTAATAATGGCATCATGTTTTTTATCGCTATAATTGGAGAAACTGCCAAAAAGACATTATTGTCTGTACCTAAGTTCTCAACAAGTTTTTGATAACTCGGATTTTGTGAAAACTTATCACCAATTCCCATTTTTCCATCTAAAGCTGATTTGATAATGTCAGGACTCGTGCCTGTAGCAAAATATAGGTGTCCATCAGTAAACGCATAATGCCAATGCCATTCGGTTGGCACCATATCAGAACCTTGTAACATCCCTGTTTCATCTGCCATTTCGAAATCAGGAAAGATGAAACTTTTAATCTCAACATCATTATGCAATAAAGTCTCACCTGAATAGGCATTATGATGGGTATGCAATTTTTCTAAGAACTCTTCATCCATAAAGAATTTTGCGCTTTCTTCATCTTTTAATTCATAAATAAAAAGATAATCTGGCACAATAGAATCATCAAAATTGACAGACATATTCCACCGATCCGCAAGGGACTCATAGTAGGTTTTCACCTCTTGAAACAGTGGATTCAACTGTTTCTGTTGTTCCTGTGGATCTTTCGGTAAAACATCAATCCAGAAAGTGCTTATATCTACTAACAGTTGTGGCACACCCTGAAATGCAGCATTCATCACGCAAATATTTGGGAGTTCCTCAATGTTTGACAACTCCCTTGAAGCTTGTCCGATCTCATTTAGGAATTTGCTGTCGTCCTTGAATTTTAAGAACGGCTTGAGTTGCACATCGGCATCCTCTACTTGCAACGTTGCACTAAGATATTGTATTTGTTCAATCAGTTCCGCTGAATTGGCATATACATCCTTAGCCATCTTTTCTATTGCTGCAGTAAGGGGATCCTCTTCATCCTCAAGATTAATAACTTGATCATCCAATGCTTCTATCAGAGTATCACCGAGTTGAGTAGCAATTACCTCAAGGTCAAAATAGACGCCAAGTTGGTCAGTGCCATTCAAAATTTCATCTGTGAACATGCCGTTATCAGCATCATTTGTTATTGCTGGCATCGTCTCGTTATGTGTATCAATTACTTTTTTACAAACATCTACCTGTTGTGAGTAGACAAGGATTTTCCCTATTATAACAAAGTTGCCACCATCATCAGGGGAACTCCAGTAGGTTACACCATTATATTCCGCAGGTTCACTTCCATCAACTTCAGTTTTAATAACCTCCTTGATTGACTCCGGATCTGTTAAATGAACAGTTGCACACACAATTAACGGTTTCATACTGGAAAAGAATATTGCAAAGTCTTTATTCAAATCAAGTCCAATCTCTGCCAATTCATCCAGACTTTCAAATCCCGCTCCAAATGCGCCTGCTAAAGTTTTCGCGAGCATATTTACTGAACCTGGTTGGGGCATTAATTCTGATACCAACATGTCAATTCTTTTTTCCAATTCACTTAGACTTGGACAGTAGATAATTCCGATTGTATCCTGTGGTATTAATTGCAGGACACTATCGTCAGGGATTGCAACTTTTTCCGACGACACATCTGGTGTGATCTGTTCTGGTTGTGCGAATGTGTCTGCATTAAAACCAACAAACTGAAGCATTGTCAATAAAACCAACGTGATGAGGGATAAGTGCGAAAATCTTCTTAGCATTTTATATACTCCTTGCTATAGTATACTATACACTTGTTGTCCATTGGACTGCACATTACTGATTTCAATATATGTTTTTTATGAGTTACGTTAATGATCATTATTTGTAGATAAATAGAAATATCTTTGACAACTCAGCATGATACAGACAACAATTGTTCTAATTTCTATATAGTATATAATACCATATAAATGGCGTGAAATCATCTGCATTGCTATTTTAGTGGAATATGAAACATCCCACGGTTAGAAGTAGTAACATAGAATTTATCATTATGAATCACAAAGTCGCGAACCCAATCTGGAAGAGATTGAGAAATCAGTTCCCATTCCCCCTGATCGTCCAATTGGTAGATACCTTTTCTGCAGGCACCATATACCTTAGTTCCATCTACCGCAAGACAATCCATGACAACAATCTTACCGGCACTATCAGTTATTGCATGCCACTGTCTCCCAGTTTGTGAAGTTAGGACTCCTTTGTCCGTAATAACATAAACTGTTGACCCCAGAAAGACAATCTCATTGAAGCGCTCAAATTTAAGAGGAAGAGATGAGGTAATATCTTCCCATTTATTTCCAGCATCATGGGATTGAAATAGATGACCGTCCTCCTTCCCAACGTAGACATTTTTACCTGAAGAAGCCAGATTGTACCCTAACAAATTAAACTCTTCACCTGTATCAAATCCTGTATCAATCCATTTTGATTCTCTGGGTTCCCATTTCATAAGTCTACGATCGTATCCAACGTAAAACGTATCACCGCTCACCGCCAACCCTCTGACATCTGGAATTCCTAACATTGTTAAAAGAAAACGCGCCCTATCTCGCGATGAATCACCGTTCTTAAGAATATCATTGTGGTGGGAGGTTTTGTCACCATCATTATTCTTCAAGTCTTGATTGGACAAGAAATACTCCTCAATAGAGGGAATTCCTTGAATGGGGACAAGCACATCGCCACTGGCATCTAAACGATATAGACGTGTATCATCATTTCCATCACGTATTATCCCGTAAAGAGAGTTGCCAGCAACCGTCAACATTGGGTCATTTAACAATAGTTTTTTACCCGGTAAAATTTCTCTTACAGAATCCACGCGAACGTTTGTCCACGTATCACCACCGTCTGTAGATTGGACAATTTTGAATCCGAAATATGCATACATTCGGTTATTGAACACTATTATATTCTTGAGATCGCTGCCGACCATTCCCTTCATAAATGGTTGCCACGATTCACCAGCATCAGTTGAACGTGACAGTTTATTGAAACTTTCTGTATAGAAAACATCCTTGTTTACTGCAACAGCAAGAGAATTTATGCTTGGACGTGAATCTAATATGTACCCGAGATTAGTCCAAGTTAATCCACCATCTCTTGATCGGTAACTATTCATTCCGGTTACTAAAAGCGTTTTACCAACAGCAACAATCCTACCTTCTAATAGAATCAGTTCTATGAAAGACTTCTTTGGAGGAGTTATTTTTGTCCAAGATTCACCTAAGTCACCTGATTGGAAAATCTCCCATCCTTTAGAATTTTCCTTCCGCATTATCTCTCTTACCAACTTGGTTTTCAACTCGGAAGGATTCAATTTTTTGTCATCAGGTTGCGTTGAAACATAGACTGTGTTATCAGATACCGCTATTGAATTGACTGTTCTAAAAGTTCCAACAGACAACTGTTCCCACTTATCAGAATCAAGACGGTAGGTTCCACGGTCTGTTCCAACAAATATTGTGTTTCCGATAGCATCCGCTGCAAAGATTTCTCTACCTTTTATACCAACGTTAAATTGTGTCCACTGTTTACCGGAATCTGTGGATCTGTATAAATCATCGTCCATTATAAGATATAACGCGTCGTCGGTTATTAGTAACTCAATAACCGTTCCTCTTGGTCGTGCTCCAATTGAATTCCATGTAACGCCACCATTCGTTGAAGCAAAGATATCATCGGCAGAGACTATATATAATGTATCTCCTCGTTCTGCCATTGGCATTTTTAAATAACTTTCAATGGGAACAGTGTCGTTGATTAGAATCCATCCGCTCTTATCTTCTGTCATTTTATAGATACCCGTAGACAGAACAGTATATAGTTTTTCGTCAGATGTAAGAAATATCTCATGCACATCTCCACCTGGCGGACCTATTGCTTGAGTCCATTCATGTGTTATGGGAGAAACGGTTGTCGAATCTTTCTTTTCATCGGATGCTATAACCCCATCGGATATGGGTTGATTCGCTCCACCATTTTTCTTTGCAAGAACAGTATTTCCTATCCGACGATGTGAATCAGGTTTTGAATGAATATCAAGGATAATAGGTGTGTTAACAACTTCAACGGTAGTGTCAGATTGCACCTCTAAGTTATACGGTTGCTGAAAACGAGTAGAATATTGATTGCTTGCACCCATCAGTAATAATATCAGAACGGCGGCTGAACCTAACGCTGCCCACGGTAAAAAAGGTTTGCCATTCGAAGCAGGAGATGGTTTTATATTCGTAATCTCCTTCATGATGTTCTCCGTAAAGTTGTTAGAAAGTTGGACGCTGCCAAGAGTTTCACGAATCATCAGTTCCTCCTCTTTCAAACGTTTTCGTGCACGTCGGAGCCGACTCTTAATTGTATTTACCGACACACCTAAAAATTTACCTATTGCTTCAGAAGTCATTTCTCCGAGGTAGTGGAGTGTCACCACCGTGCGTTCGCTCTCCGGTAATTTTTCCAAAAGGTCTCTAACAAGTTCTCGACGATGCTCAGATGCAGCCTTTTCCCGTTGTTCAACTAAATATCGTTCATAAGCGGATTGATCCAGAGCACTGCTATTGGTTGCTTCTAAGGATTGCATGGTAGGTTTCTTCCTTCTGTGCCAGTCGTGGCAAAGGTTACTGGTGATTACATACAACCATCCGGCAAATTGGTTCGGATTCTTTAGTGTAGCAAGTTTCTGGTATGCTTGGAGGAAGGCATCTTGTGCAATTTCTTCTGCAACCTGAAAATCCTGAACTTTCCGCCATGCGAGTGCGTGAACACTCTTTTGGTATTTCTCAACTAAGAAACTGAACGATGAATCGTCACCGGACATGGTATTGCAAATCAGTTCAACATCGTTTCTTTCCATTGGAGTTCTCCACAAAAAATCGGTTTACGATAATAAGTGACGTTATTTTCAGGTCAAAAAGGTGCATTTTGGGAAAAAAGTTGAAAAAACCTTTATCTTGGTGCAATTTGTTTACTTAGCAGATTGATTTGAACAGTGTGTAACCTAACATACGGTCTAATGTGCTTAATCTACAGTTTTTCCACTTGACACAACATTAACAAACATATATATTTAACCACATGATGAGACTCTTATCCATAAATGTTTCAAAACCGAAACCTATTGAATACAATGGAAAAACTGTCCATACCGGTATTTTCAAGGAACCGGTAACAGGTGCGGTGATGCTGAGAGAAAACAACATTGACGGTGATGGTCAAGGCGACCTAAAGGTGCATGGTGGCACATATAAAGCTATCTACGGTTATCCAATTGAACACTATTCACATTGGCAGTATGAGTTGAAGAGAGACGACTTGTCGTATGGACAATTTGGAGAAAACCTCACTGTTGAAGGCATGTTAGAAATGGACGTTCATATTGGAGATGTATATCAGATAGGCACAACAGTACAACTTCAAATCACACAACCGCGTGTCCCTTGTTTCAAATTGGGATACAAAATGGGCATGCCAGAATTTCCGAAACAGTTTTTGGAAAGTCGTCGTGTTGGGTTCTATTTCCGAGTGCTTGCAGAAGGAAAAATCACCGCAGGAGATACAATATCACGCGTTGAGGAAGCATCCGAACCGATGAGCGTCACAGAGATTCTCAATCTACGTTATTTTGATACAAACAATCACGAAAAGATAGCAAAAGCGAGAAAACTACCCGCACTCTCACCGAGTTGGAAGAAAGATTTCGTCCGTATCTTGAATGCGAAAGATCTACTATAAATAACATGAAACTATTTGACATGAATCTATTCATAGCGACAACAAAACAGCAAACCAGTAAAGTAGCAGCTATCGCTGCAAGTGCGAAGTTGCGTGAGTCAATAAATAGCCACGGACAAGCCAGTTTCATCGTCGCAACAGGTGCATCGCAATTCGATTTCCTTAACGCACTGACTGATGATAATTCAATTGACTGGAATAAGACGACCATGTTTCATTTGGATGAATACATCGGGATTTCAGAGACCCATCCTGCAAGTTTCCGTAAATATCTACAGGAACGTTTGGTGGATATCGTACAACCGGGAACGGTGCACTTTCTGGATGGCGAAGCAGATGATCCACAAGTTGAATGTAACAGACTCAATCAGATTATATCGCAACATCAAATAGACGTTGCATTTGTGGGTATCGGTGAAAACGGACACCTCGCATTTAACGATCCACCTGCGGATTTTGAGACAGAAGAACCCTATATCGTAGTTGAGTTAGATGAAGCGTGTCGCACACAGCAGGTCGGTGAAGGATGGTTTAACGGATTAGATGATGTGCCGACACACGCAATTTCAATGTCTATCCGTCAAATTATGAAGTCTAAGACGATTATATGCACTGTGCCAGATGAACGTAAGGCGGCGGCAGTTCGCAATTGCGTTGATGGAGATATAACACCGATGCACCCTGCCTCTATTTTGCAAAAGCATCAGGATTGCATAATATATCTGGATGCAGGGTCAGCATCTATGCTTGGAACTACCACATAAATGCGTAATTCGGAGATTTCCAATGTCTACAAAAAATGAATCGGAAACACGCCAACAAGCAGGTATAACAACAGAACAAAAACAACAATTCCTTGATGACGGATTCCTTCTTGTAAAAGACGTACTCCCTCAACATGCACTACAACCTTTGATGGATGAATTATCACAAAAGGTAGAGGAAGGCACTCAGTCTGCGGTTAAAGAAGGTATCCTTGATCCATCAAAAACTTTTGACGACGCACCTTTTGATACCCGATTGGGAATGGTTTCACAGGAATGTTCCGAACCGAATTGGATTTGGCGGAATAGTTTCAGCCATCAGAAAATACGAACAGCAGGTATGTTTACCCTCAGAACTACCCCCGAATTGCTTGATGTTGTTGGTTCCGTCATCGGCAATGAGATTCTGGCACATCCGCAGTTTAATTTTCGCGCGAAGTTACCCAATCAGGATATTACCGTGATTCCATGGCACCAAGACCTTGCATATCTCATTCCAGAAGAGGCAGGGGAAACATTGGTTGTGAATGTATGGCTTCCGTTGGTTAAGGCTTATGAAGAGAATGGTTGCATGCAAGTAATAAAAGGGTCACACCACTTTAATCTCATTGAACATAACTACCAAGCTCCGACACCCGGTCATACTGGCGGTAAAGGTATCAGTGAAACGGATTTACCACCCGGTGAGGTATTCACTGCAGAACTTGATGTCGGTGACATTCTATTGACGAATGAACGGGTTGTCCACCGCGGACTGCCGAACCGTGGGAACACAGTCAGATGGAGTGTTGATACACGCTATAGTCAAATTGGTCTCCCGACAGGACGCGCACATGTCCCCGGTTTTATTGCTCGGAGTCAGAAAAATCCAGAGACTGTTGCGAAATCACATCATGATTGGAATCGACAATTTTCGTGATTGGATTAGATCATCGTATACATTCTTACCTTAGATACAACTGAAAGAGATTTTGGTAGCAGCGATATTCAATTGTCGAATTCCTCAACGGTGAAAGATATACAGTCGGAAGAATTCGTCCGATTTACAAACAATAGTTACCTCTTTTCTCTTTCTCCCACACTCATTCTCATCCCAACCTTCACACCCAAAAAAGTTTAGAAACGTATTCACATATTTTTTCTTCAATTGACTGGTTTCAATTGCAAAACTTTAAGGTCTTTAGAGTCAATCGTAATTGTGTATAACTTTGCATTAGTCTAAAAACATATATCAGGCTTAATATTGGAAATGATGAAACTTATAGGCAATTGAGGTTGGTACCCCACAATAATTGCGAATTGCGACAAAAGGATACCTCTGATTTCGTTAGAAAAACAGTTGACATTTTTTATCTTTTGTGATATGTTCTATCTATAATAAACTAATTTATTCAGGAGGAATAAAATGTATAGAATTATATTATCACTTACCATTATCACCGGATTGCTGGTGATACCTTTTCATGCAACAGCGTTCAAGTTAAATGATAAGGAGCTGCTGTTATATTTCTCCTTTGATGATGATAAAGGAGTAGATGTCAAAGACCTTTCTCCACATGGCAACGACGGTGAAATCGTAGGGGTTGCTGATTATGTTGATGGAGAAGTCGGACAAGCATTAATGTTCAGCGAAGGTGGAGAGGTTAAGGCACCACATGTTCCCTTGAACGATAAAAGTTTTACGGTGACATTATGGGCAAATCCGAAGTTGGCTGGTGGTGATCAACAGTGTGTATTCTCACAGACACAAGTCAATGCTGGGAACACGAGTCTGCACTACCGCGTTTACAACAATGGCACCGTTCGCATGGGATTTTATGGCAATGACCTTGACGCTGCTGCCGCAGTTAAAGCAAACGAGTGGGCACACATCTGTTTCTGGTGTGATGAAGATTCAAATACCAGAAGAATCTATATCAACGGAGTGCAGAAGGCTCAAGATCAAGGTAAATCCCTTTACAAAGGAACCGCAGGGGATACGATGGTAGGTTCTTGGGGAGCAACTGGTCAAAAGTTCAACGGTATCATTGATGAAGTTATGGTGTGGGACCGAGCACTGAGTGAAGACGAAATTGAGTTGAATATGAATCCTGGTGCTGCAGCGGTTGACGCAATCGGTAAACTTACGACTACTTGGGCGCGTGTAAAAAAGTAAATTTTTATCACATAAGGCACAATAGAGTCTATATCTGACATTATTATCTCTGAAAAATAAAGTGTAGTGAGAAACAACTATCTCACTACACTTTAATATTGTAGGTTAGAAATACAAACATCTTCTACAGTTTATAGTTAACTGTCTCCAAACTTCTTTTGGAACAGAGACATCGTATCGTGGTCAGGATGATTAGGTAGTTCAGCGGGTGCCTCCCAGTCTTCAGTAATATCTGTCAGTTTAACAGGTTTACCATCATTCTCTAAAATTGATTTCCAACCTGCAAGGAAAACGTTGGTCTTATGCATAATCTGTCCATAGGTCTGTGGCATCTCGTTGTGCAGTGCCATGTTTTGGAATGACCAAATTGTTGGGAGCCATATCTCTGTCTTGTCAAAAGGATAACCAGTGCCGGTATGAATTCGAAAATTCTCACCTCCATAAGCTTCTCGCGTGTGAATCTGGACTGTACCCCATGAACCGTTCACCTGATGGAGTGTTCCATAGAATTGGTGTCCCTCACTATTAACGTGTTCAAGAGTAATAACACCGGGAGGACTATGCCAACTATCTGCCTGATATGCGACAGAAACGACAGGATTTCCAGCTTCTACGATTGCCTTGCAAACCATATAGACACCGTGTATTCCGTGGGTTGGATAGTCATCAAACGAGTTGGTAGCAGTGTAGCAGACAATCTGTTTATCACTTGCCCATGCCTTTGCTCGGAAGATCGCATCGTTATGTTCGTGACTTGATGGGACGAGGATCTTTGCTCCGTGTTTTTCCGCCAATGATACAATTTTCCGTGCTTTTCCAAGAGAATTGGCAAATGGACGATTAATAAGGTTCGGCAAACCGGCTTCAAGATAAGGTTCATGTAGGATGTGGTTCCATGGATGGTTATAGTAACCACCGGATATTATGCCATCTACCTTTCCGACCATGTCATCGAAATTCTTGACAACTTCGCAACCGTATTGTTCCGAGATTGCTTTCGCTTTATCATATTCTATATCCCAACAATGTGTGATTCGCATGCCAGTGAAAGGTGTATCTTTCTGACCGACTCGCGGATTGATGGATGGTGCCCACAACGGCATGTGTGAATAGGAATCAACGTTCAGAAATCCAATGCGGAACGGTTCATTATCAGGACGGGGTGTTTCACTTGATGTTTGCATATTTTTCTCCTTTGCGTACCTTCACAAGAAAATGTCTCTTCTCAAATCTATAAAAATAGGTTGCAAAATGCCGACAGAAATTGAGTATAATTTATAGGACTTCGTCAGAAATGTCAATTGTTTTAGATACAATATCGTTTTAGGAAAGGATAACAGGTGGAAGCACCAATATATGGATTAACCGTCCGTGGCGTAACAAAACATTTTCATCGAACAAAAAAATCGGATGAAAAACTGCGTTTTCATCAGAAGATTCGTCGTTTGTTCAAGCGCGAAAAAGAGATAGTTCGTGCTGTTGACGGTATTTCACTTGATGTCAATATCGGTGAAATATACGGGATACTCGGTGCTAACGGTTCAGGTAAATCTACCCTTATTCGCCTTATCTCAACGCTTCTGTTGCCAGATGCTGGCAGTATACACGTTTTTGGTGATGATGTTGTCAGGCATAGTATGAAGGTAAGACGTGTCATGAACCGTGTGTCTGTTGAAGCATCATTCTTTAAGCGTCTCTCTTCTGCGGAAAACCTGATATACGCTGCACGGCTCTACGGAATCTCTGCTGCGGAAGCTACTAAGAATGCACGCAGTATTTTAGAGAGACTCGGTTTTGAAGCAAAGCGGATGGACGAAGAGATGGAACAACTCTCACGCGGCATGCAACAAAAGGTCGCGATTGCGCGCGCACTCCTAACAACACCTATGCTCCTGCTACTTGACGAACCAACAACAGGACTTGACCCGAAGTCGAAACGCGATGTGCAAGCATTTATTGAGGATATCAGAAATGAACGGAACGCTGTTATCGTCCTAACAACACACGATATGACAGAGGCAGAGAGGTTATGCGATAGGATCGCGATTATTGATAATGGCAAGTTTATCGCTGAAGGCACAGTTAAGGAATTAATTGCGAAAGTTCCACCTAAAACCGATGCACCTGTGACCTTAGAAGACGTATTTATCGCACTTACCGGAAGAGATTTAGAAGAGGGGGAAGAGTAAATCGATGCTGAATATCGGACGAGAAACTGTTATATCATACGCTTTCATTGAGCGAAACTTTAACCTGTTAAAGCGGTATCTGAACTGGGAAATACTGTTTTTCAGTTACTCTATTGTCAATGCACTAACAATAGGTTTAATAATGGTCGGACGTGGCAGCAGCCAAGATGTGCTTTATCTCGTTATTGGTGCACTGATTTGGGGTTTTCTCTCTATTATGATGCGTGAGGTAAGCGATGCGATTACCTGGGAACGGTGGGAAGGCACGATTGAATATACGTTTATGGCGCCGATTTACCGCATCACGCATCTTGTGGGTTCATGTCTTTTCGCAATTCTGTATGGTTTATTACGAACAGGTTTAGTCTTGGCTATCATTCCATTCTTTTTTGGTGAACATATTGACTTAGGGAGTGCGAATTGGATAACCATGGGAGTGACCGTTGCTGTCTCCAGTTTATCCTTTATTGGCATCGGTTTGATGGCTGCAATTTTTCCGCTACTCTCACCCGAAAAAGGACAAGCGGCAACAGGAATTCTTCAGTCAGTGCTTCTGCTAATATCCGGTATTTATTATGAGATAGAGGTATTACCGGAATGGCTTCAACCGCTATCTAAGATTTCTCCAGCAACCTATACCCTCAGATCTATCCGTGCAGCGATGTTGGAAAATGCTTCGGTTGAAAGCCAAGCAGGGAATCTGTTATTGTTGTTGGTAATTGGAATTGTCCTCATTCCGCTTGGATTCTGGGTATTCCATCTCGCCGAAAGATATGCAAAGCGCGTGGGTAGACTTAAGCGGAGTGGATAGGATAGAAAATGGTAATTACCAACAGATTGGGATTACAAATATACTTTCTACCAAGTATCCCGCACACTCACACCTTCATCTTGCAGATAGTCTTTTATACTTTCAATCGTGAATTCCCCGTAGTGTGTTATGGAAGCAACAATTGCTGCATCCGCATTGCTCTGGACAAAAACATCTCGTAGATGTTGCGGATTTCCTGCGCCTCCAGAAGCAATTACAGGTACCGGTACAAGATCTGCGATTGCACCCGTTAGTTCCAGTTCATATCCTGCCTTTGTACCATCTGCATCGATGCTATTGACCACAATTTCACCAGCTCCCAAGTCAACACCACGAGCAGACCATTCCAGCGCATCCCAACCGACCGGTTTGCGTCCACCATCTATATAGATTTCATATCCGCTGGGTATCTGTTCACTTTTGGAAACTTTTTTCACCTGCATACTCAGGACAATACACTGACTGCCAAACGCATGCGCGCCTTCAGAAATAATATCCGGATTACGCACGGCACCAGAATCTATACTAACCTTTTCTGCACCAGCGAGTAGAACGCGTCGCATATCCTCAAGCGTGCGCAATCCACCACCGACTGAAAACGGGATAAAGATTTCCGCAGCAACAGCAGAAACCACATCAATCATAATATCACGTCGCTCATTACTGGCAGTAATATCATAAAAGACGAGTTCATCTGCGCCAGCTTCATAATAAAACCGCGCCATCTCTACCGGATCACCGACATCAACATTGCCTTTGAAAGCGATACCTTTGGTGACCTTCCCATCACGTACATCTAAACATGGAATTATTCGTTTTGTTAGCATTTTATTCCTTTTCAAATTCTATTCGTTCTGGAATTTCCGTTTAAATATGTTCAAAATATCATCAAACTCTGCAACCTTCAAAACCTTATACATCCACGCGAGAGCCAACACGCTGAACACGATTGGTACAAAGACATTCACAATACGCTGAATTATACCCACTGTACCCAGCAAATCCTGTTCAATAAATCCATTTGTAATCCAGCAAACAACCCCCATCACCGCTGAAGCAATTAATATTTTAAATGCCAATGGAAGAACTGATTTCAGTCCTAAATTACCAACCTTCCGACGAAGCAATAATAATAAGACACTACTATTCAGAGTCACTGTGAACACAGTTGAAAACACAATTGCTCGTGGATCCAAAATGAGTTGTTGGTATATAAAAACATAGTTTAGGCAGATGTTAAGTACAACCCCACATAGACTGACAATAACAGGAGCGCGGATGTCCTTGTATGCATAAAATCCATCTGTAAGGATTTTGAGTGCGGAGAACCCACACAGACCGAATGCATAGACAAATAACACGTTTCCTGTGGCAATTGTATCGGACTCGACAAAGGCACCGCGTTCGTAAAGCAAACGACAGATCGGTTCAGACAATATCATTAACCCAATTGATGCTGGCAAAATCACAGTCAACATCAAACGAAGTGCATAAGAGAGTGCATTACGGAATTGTTCTGTTTCACCAGCATTGGCAAACCTTGCAAGTTGCGGGAGTGCTACTGTTGAGATCGCCACACCGAATATTCCGAGCGGTAGATGCATAATACGGTACGCACCTTGAATCCACGGCAGCCATTCGTCAGCTGAGGTGATAAACCATGTATTAGCGAGTTGATTGATTGGAACTGCAGCCACACCTAAAATAGCAGGTCCTATCAATCGCAATACTTCACGAACCCTCGTATCTTTCAGACTAAGGAGCGGTTTATATCGATATCCGACTCGGTACATTGATGGCACTTGTATCAAGAATTGTGCCATTCCACCAACAACAACACCGACAGCCATACCTGTTGTTGGGTGCATTCCAAACTCTTGACACAGATAGTAACCGCTGACACCAATCACAAGTGAAATGAAGTTAAAGAAAGTGGAAGCACTGGCAGGGATAGCGAATTTATCTTTACTGTTTAATAATCCCATCGCAATTGCAGCAAGGGACACAAAAAGCAGGTAAGGAAACATCAGTTGTGTCAGATATACCGTCAATTCCACTTTGGTATCAAACCCAAAATGTTTGCCGCTATCTAATGTCTCGTCAAAATTGTCGCGTGCTAATACATCTACGATATTCGGTGCGAAAACGATACCGAACACAATGATACACATCAAAACAATACATGTCAGATTGAAAATTCGGTTTGCCAGATTCCATGCTGCCTGTTCACCATCTTCGGTTTCCGTAGCAAGAAAAGTAGTGATAAATGCCTTGCTTAATATGCCTTCGCCAAACATATCGCGGAGGAAATTAGGTATGCGGAACGCAAGATGAAAAGCACTCGCGCTAACCTTCGTAGAAAAATAATTGAAGATTACTATTTCGCGGGCGAGTCCCAGTACCCGTGAACCCATCACAGCGAGACTCACAACTCCAGCAGCACGGGTAACCTCTTGATTCTGCTCATCAGCAGATTTAGTTTCAATTTCTTCCATATTATGTTTCAGTGTTTGGTCATAGCAGCAGATGCAAAGTCATAAAAAGGAAACATTATTTTGATAACATAACGTGTTCTTTGATTTATTTGATGCTTGACATCTTACCTGGATTCGTATAAATTGAAAATAAAGGAGACATACAAATGCAAGACAAAAGATATTTCACAATTGACGAAGCGAATGAATCCATTCCAGAATTGATTAGAGACATCTCAAAACTTATGGAGCTGAAAGAGGATATGGAGAAACTACACGCTGAACTCACACCCTTTTTAGAAGTCATACCATACAACGGTGGTCACAAAAACGCTTTCTTACTCATGCAAATCGGTGAAGAATTTAGGGAGATCGTGAAAGACATAGAACATCGTGGTTGCCATATCAAAGGTCTTGATCCTGCCTTAATAGATTTTCCACACATTCGTGATGGTAAAGAGGTATATCTCTGCTGGCGGTATGGTGAAAAGGAGATTCGCTATTGGCATGAGGTGGAAAGTGGTTTTTCCGGACGAAAACCTCTGTAAGTTAGTCCAAAAAATAGAAATGATTTGTTGGTCCGTGTCCGTTCCCGATATTTAATGCGTGTTGAATGGCATTTGTAATATACGTTTTTGCCACCTGAATCGCTTCAATTAAATCCTTCCCATGAGCAAGATGTGTTGCGATCGCTGCTGAATAGGTACACCCAGTGCCGTGTGTGTTTTTCGTTTCTATCCGATCCGCCTCAAATAACGACCAGTTACCATTACAATAAAGAACATCTATTGCTTTTTCCTCACCAAAATGTCCACCTTTTACAAGTACTGCATGACAACCTAATTTAGCAATAGTTTTCGCTGCAGTTTTAGCATCGTCTGTAGTTTGGATTTCCATTTCTGCAAGGAGTTCAGCCTCATACATGTTAGGTGTAATGACCGTTGCGAGTGGAATTAAGTCATGTCTAAGGCTGTTGATTGCTTCAGCTTTTAGGAGCGGAAACTTGCTTTTAGATATCATTACTGGGTCTATCACGATAGTTTCTGGTGTGTACTGGCGTAACTTCTGTGCAACTGTTTCCACAATCATTGATGATGAGAGCATGCCTGTTTTGACGCTGGCGACATCAAAGTCAGTAAAAACTGCATCCAACTGTGCCTCTATTAGTGGAATAGGTAAGTCATAAGCATCGGTGACTGTAACTGTATTCTGTGCTGTTACGGAGGTAATCGCGGACATTGCAAAACCACCGTTCGCAGAAATCGCCTTGATGTCTGCTTGTATTCCAGCACCACCCCCTGAATCTGAGCCTGCAATGGTTAAAATCTGCTTCATTATTCCTTTTTCATCACTTTCATTATATCAAGTCATACATAACCACAAATTATAGCATTGTTGAGTGACATGTGCAAGTCTTCAGTTTCTTTAGATTTAGTATAAGAAATTTTAGATTACTTGCTGAGAAGGTACAGGGGTAGAATTACTTGTAATACTTTGAATCACAATTCTTAAAGTCTTGGATCTTAAAGTCTTGGAAGATGATATACTGGAAGGAATTCACTTAACAGACCGTGAATATGACGAAGTGTAATTCGTTGTATTATCCATACAGGAAGATTAATCTTCTTTTAGCAGACGAAAGTACTCTTCTCTACTCATCTCTACAGTTCGCATGTTATTTTTAATAACGGTAACCGGGACTTCATTATAGCGTGGAATAACCACAGACCTTATGGCATCAGCATGGTGATAAATGAGATGTGAACCTTTTTGTCGAACAAAACTACAACCGAATTTTTCAAAAATCTTAACTTGAGTTCGCCAATCCGTTGGCGAAAGTTTAGGCATTATATGCCTCCAAGAGAAACTGTGAGTTGATTGAAGGCAACAACCTGTTTATCAAGCTTAAGGGTAGGTTGTGAGGTGTTTAAATCATATCCAGCATCTTCTAAAAAAGTCTTGAGTGTACCAAGTTGTGCAGTTTCTTCTAACTGAATTTCTATAACTTCAATAAGGTTATTTCGTGCTTCTTCAATATTTCTCCCACAACTTGCAACGTCTAATTCCGGACAATAGGCGGTGTACATATTACCTTCTTTCCAAATTTCTTCTGTTACCACGATGTTCTTCATCATAACCTCCATCTTTCCACCGTCAATATAATTCAGGTATATATAGAACTAAAACCGAATACACTAATACTCTTCTTATGAGGCATAAAATACAACACTGTTCGGCTGCAATTCGTCTGCTGATGTCTGATAGAAGTATACACTGTTTTCTCTAAAGAATCAACAGATATTTGGGTCCAGAGAACCATCTTCAACAAGGAATCGGAAGTTCCAAAGTTTAGTAGGTTGGTGTTATTCTTACAAGAGCAGATAGTAGTGATGGTCATGTCATAAATTCCTCTTGATATATCATAATGTATTTGTTAAAATGACTCACAATTCATTTGAATATTGGGAGACCCTAATGATTTTTGGACAAGGAACGCATCAATATACTGTGGAAGAAAATTGGTGGACATTGCCAGACGGTTGGGAATTCGGGTGGATTCCTGCTGTCGCAGTGGATTCTCAAGACCGAGTCTATGTATATAGCCGAAGTGAACATCCGATGGTGGTCTTTGACCGTGATGGTAATTTCCTAACATCATGGGGAGATGATATCCTCAAGGACGCGCACGGGATTTATATTGATGCAGATGATAACATCTACTGTGTGGAACGTGAGACGCACGTGATGCACAAGTTCACAACAGATGGTGAACTGCTTATGACACTTGGCACTATGGATAAACCCGGTACAGAAGGAGAGCCCTTCAATCTACCAACAGATTTTGCACTCGGTCCTGATGGAGAAATGTTTATCAGTGACGGTTATGGTAACGCGCGCATCCACAAATATTCACCTGATGGGGAACTGATTAAATCCTGGGGAAAACCGGGAACAGGACCGGGTGAATTTGATCTACCACACTGCGTGCGTGTTGATCCGCGTAATAGACTCATGGTTGCGGATAGGGAAAACAATCGGATCCAGTTTTTCACCTTGGATGGAGAATATATTGAGGAATGGAGCGATCTCCTACAGCCTGACACAATTTTTATTGATGAAGATGATCTTGTATATATTGCTGAACTCGAGCAGCGTATCTCAATTATGACTTTGGATGGAGAAGTCGTATCACAATGGAGTAGCGAACGCGGCAGTACTGTTCCAGGAGAATTTTTAGCGTGTCCACACGGTATCTGGTTAGATTCTCACGGTGACATGTATGTTGGTGAAGTACAAGCAGATGCAAGATTACAAAAATACATCAGGCAAAGGTAACTTATCTCTGTTCCTTGGGTTGAAATGAACAGATTTTATTGTCTTGATATGCATCGGTTCACAAAACGACATAGCCAATAATTAGAAAGGTTGGCACATATGGCAGAAAACTTATCGTTTTTCCAGAAAGTGAACGAGAACTTTGACAAAGCAGCGAATTTCACAGATTATCCGAAAGGGTTATTGGAACAGATAAAGATTTGTAACAGTTCCTGTCATTTTACATTCCCACTAAAACGGGACGATGGTACGATTGAGACGATCCACGGATGGCGTGCTGAACATAGCCACCACATTCTGCCAACAAAGGGTGGTATTCGTTATAGCACGTTGGTGAACGAAGATGAGATTATGGCACTTGCTGCCTTGATGACATATAAATGTGCAGTTGTGGATCTACCGTTCGGTGGTGCGAAAGGAGGAATCCAACTTGATAGAAAAGAATACTCCGAAAGCGAATTAGAACGGATTACACGGCGTTATACGTATGAACTGATACAAAAGAACTATATCGGTCCCGGTATAGATGTCCCCGCGCCTGACTTTGGAACAAGCGAAAATGAGATGGCATGGATTTTGGACACATACCTTACAATGTCTCCAGATAAACTTGATGCCATAGCTTGTGTTACAGGAAAACCTATACAACAAAACGGGATTCAAGGTCGGAAAGAGGCTACTGGACGCGGTGTTGCCTACGGTTTAGATGAGGCATGTAGTTTTGATGATGATATGAAACAGGTAGGACTTGATCCTGGTATACGTGGGAAAACCGTTGTAGTTCAAGGTTTTGGAAATGTGGGTTATCATGCTTCTAAATACCTAACTGAAACGGATGCAATAGTTATCGGTATTGCGGAAATAGACGGCGCAGTCTATAATCCAAATGGGTTAGATGTTGAAAAGTTATCCACGTTTCGTAATGAAACTGGCTCAATTCGGCATTATCCAGATGCTACGTTTTTTGAGAATCCAAATGTCGGTTTAGAATTGGAATGCGATATCCTTGTCCCTGCAGCACTTGAGAACCAGATAACAGCCGAGAACGCGCCACGTATAAAGGCACGTATTATCGGTGAAGCAGCGAATGGTCCTACTACAGCAAAAGCCCATCAAATACTACAAAAACGTGGTGCGCTTATTATACCGGATACCTATCTAAACGCGGGTGGTGTTACCGTATCATACTTTGAATGGCTGAGAAACCTTTCACACGTTGGATTTGGTCGACTTGCCAGACGGTATGAAGAAAGTGCCTACAATGCCATGCTCCAATTTATTGAACAAGCCACGGGAGTCCAACTTTCCGATGACGAACGCGGACATGTACACGGTGCCGATGAAACAGATTTGGTTAACTCGGGACTTCAGGATACTATGATAAATGCCTATCAAGAAATCCGAGAAACTCGTATGAGATATGGACGAGAAGTAATGGACAGTAGGACTGCAGCGTTTATCAATGCTATACATAAAATTGCGCAATCATATATGCAACTTGGAATCTTTCCGTAGTTATTTATCAGTAAAGTATGTTGGCTGGGTAGTTGAACATGTGATACACCAGAGGTGTCAACTTAGTAAGGATTTAAAGGTAGTAGGCACACTCCATGTGCCTACTACTTTGCATAGTTTGCCATTCCTCATAAATTGACACCTCTGCATGTGATATAGGCATTCATAGCGTTGATTTATTGGATCGTACATTCAATCTAACCTACAGCATAAACACAGAAAGGAGAGAAGATGATCTGCTTGAGCGTCAATGTCAACAAAGTTGCAACCTTACGAAATTCGAGAGGAGGTGACATCCCGAAAGTCCTTACTGCTGTTGATACCTGTATTGATGCAGGTGTACAAGGCATTACGGTACACCCTCGCGAAGATCAACGACATATCAGACCGACGGATGTATATGAGATTTCGGATCACTTAACCAAAATAAACTCAGAAATAAATACAAACATTGAATATAATATTGAAGGTGATCCGCGTCCCGATCTCATTGATATGGTGTTGGATGTGAAACCGACGCAATGTACCCTTGTCCCGGTTGTTAGCGGAGAAATCACAAGCCACACCGTATGGGATATAAAAAAAGATGGGGATATGTTAAAACCTATCATCCAATCACTAAATGATGCTAACATCCGTGTTAGTTTGTTTAGTGGTACAGATCTTGAACAGATAGAAAGGACTGCCGGCATAGGTGCAGATAGAATTGAACTTTACACTGCTCCTTATGCGATGGCACAAACTGATGTGGAAATTACGCACGAATTTACGCTCTTGAAAAAGGCGGGTGAAAAGGCACTTGATTTAGGTCTTGGCACTAATGCTGGACATGATCTAAATCTTGACAATCTCCCTTTAATGCAGCAATTACCGGGGTTGCTTGAAGTTTCGATCGGACACCATTTTATGGCAGATGCACTCTATATCGGGTTGGAAGCTGCGGTCAAAGCTTACCGGATCGCGTTAGGACATACAATACAATGAAAAAATCATGTGCAATTTTTGACCTTGATGGAACGTTAATTCATCTATCCTCAGAGAAAGTATTTCTCAAACACCTGCTGAGTCATGGGGAAATCCCTATATCAAATTTGCTAAAATGGACATCCTATTTTTTGAAAGTAGGATCATACACATTAGCAAAATCAAATAAAGTTCATCTCCGTGGATTAGAACAACACCACCTTTGTGAAATAGCACGGGAATGCTTTGTCAATTCACTTCGTGCAAGCATCGTCCCCCGCATTTCAACACTCATACGTACCCATCGCAATGAGGGACGATCAGTTATACTGATGTCTGGTTCGTTGTCGATTCTCGTCGAACATTTTCATGAACATTTTCAGACAGACATAATGGTAGCGGACGAGTTGGAAGTGACTGATGGTAGATTTACCGGTAACCGTGTAGGAATACGACCTTACGCACAGAACAAAGCTGCCCTTGCCAAAGAACTTGCTGATAAGCATGGATTTGATCTCAGTTCCTCCTATGCTTATGGAAACCATCACTCAGATGTTTACAAACTGGAACTATTTGGAAATCCTGTTGCGGTAAACCCTGATCGGGAACTCCGTCGTATTGCATCAAAGCGAAATTGGCATATAGAATTGTAGCCACAAATGGGATTCAACAGTGCGACTTGAAAAATATATCGCTATCTCAGGTATTGCTTCTCGGAGAGCAGTAAAACGTGCAATTCGTGAGGGGTTTGTAACCGTTAACGGTACAAAGATCCTTTTGCCAGGTCATCCGATAAACGTGGAAACGGATTCTATCGAATATGAAGGAAAACAAGTTGAACCGCTAACAGAACGTATCTATCTTATGTTGAATAAACCACCCGGTTATTTGACAACCCGTCGTGATGAACGAGGTCGTCCTACCGTCATGGATCTTTTGACGGAGCTGCCGCAGTCTATTTATCCTGTAGGACGTTTGGATTTGGAAACAGAGGGTCTACTGCTATTTACTAACGATGGTAGTTTCGCCTATCGGTTAATGCATCCCAGCCATGAAATTGAAAAAACTTACCTTGCTTGGGTAGATGGTGTTCCGAGTAAACGTGCACTTGAACGTCTGCGAAATGGTGTTGCAATCCCCGGCGGAAAAACTGCACCTGCCAAAATCAAGCAACTAAATGTCAAAACAGCACATATACCTACCGCTAAAAAGAAAAAAACTAAAAATGGTGAAGTGGCGAAATATCGGGTAATTATCCACGAAGGAAAAAAACGGCAGGTCCGTTTAATGTTTAAGGCGGTAGGACACCGCGTTATTCGTTTGAAGCGGACACGTGTCGGAAGGTTAGGATTAGGCAATCTCCCGCAGGGTCAGTATCGATTACTGACTCCCGCGGAAGTTGCTGAAATAGAATCTTAATTATCAGTTTCGGCTTCTGCTACCAAATTCCTGACTTGTGCCAATTGTGCTTCGGCAGCCTTTTTTATCGGATCATTGTCAGTATGATTTATCAACTTCTCAAAAACCTCAATTGATTTGTCATACTGTTTGTTGAGCGAATATGTGATCCCAAGATAGTATTGTGCAGGATCAAAATTATTGCTTTTCGCATACTTGTCAATGATTATATTGAAATGTTTGACTGCCATTTCGGCTAAATCAGAATTGTCACTTCCAGCTTGTGCCTGAACCTTGACAGCATAGGCGAGTCCGAACTGTAAATGCAGGGAAGACAGAAGTCCTGATTTATTTTTCGGATCTTTTGAAAAAACCTTGTTACTGAATGGGTCTGCTTCTTCTATTTTTCCCTGTTTCAGATAAGAAATAGCGATTTGGTTATTCAACTTGACATCATCAGGCATTTTCTCACTAATTAGAAGTGCTTTTTCCATCTGTTTTTTGCCAAGATAATAGAAAGCCAAACTTCTATTCAGTTCAACGTCATCAGGCATTTTCTCACTAATTAGAAGTGCTTCTTTAATTTGATCCTTGCCAAGATAATAGTTAGCAAATTCCCTATTCAGTTCGGCATCATCAGGCATTTTCTCACTGATCGGAAGTGCTTTTTCCAATTGTTGACGTTGCAGGAAAAGGATTGCGATATCGCGGTTCGCTTCAACATCATCAGGCATCTCTTTGAATTTCTTCAATTTCACTTGAAATTCAGTCTCTTTTTTCAGGACATCTTCCATAACAGGCAAAAAGCCATCCGGTGGCATGTAGCCTGAATGATTTTTTATAACACCACCATCCGGACTAACGAACAAAATCGCGGGAAACCCTCTAATCCCATATTTTTTCTGTGCTTCCAAATTTTCAGGTTGTTCTTTAATTTCGGGATTAACTTTAACAGGGATGAAATTTTCAGCGATAGCAACAATACGAGGGTCAGTAAAAGTGTCAGCATCCAGCCGCTTACACCATCCTCACCAATCAGTATAGAAATCCATCATAATCGGTTTTCCGGTTTCAACGGATTGTGATTTAGCTTCCGCAATAGATGTTCCCCATACAACTTCTTCTCCTTCTGCAAACACAGGTATTGATACCGTGAGCAGTAAGAGGACACAGAGTCCTACCAGATAGGATGAGTTTCTGTGAAAAACAGAATTAATCATTAATTCTCTCCTTATTTTTACTTGAGCGATAATATTAGGCATTTGCCTTACCAATGTTCTTATGCGGAAAATCCACATGTCCGTTTATCGCTATAGTAGTGATCAACATAATATCATATATTACAAAGAATATCCAGAAAAGATTTCACATACTTGAGAATGTAATACGTTTTAGGCATCTCATATTATTTCTTACACACCGTGTGTAAGATTAAGGTTGCAATTATTACAGACTTACATGTTTGTATAGCAACGTAATGCATATATAACTCGTTTACTTACCAACGCAGAACTGTGAAAAAATACGATCCAGAATATCTTCAGTAGTTGTTTTACCTACGATGTCTCCGAGTGCATCAAGACTAATACGCAGGTCAACAGAAACGAGATCAGGTGGCATCTCGTTTTTTAAGCTCTCAATAACATCATCACATGCCTTTTTCGCACGATGTAGTGCATCTTGATGCCGAGTATTAGTAACAATTGGTGATTCTGCCATAACGAATTCACCACCAAGTAGTTCCTCACGGATAGCAGCTTTCAACGTATCAATACCTTTTCCTTCGGTTATTGTAGTCTGAATTACACGCGCCTTTTGACAATGTTTGGATAACATCTGCGGTTGTGTCACGGTGGGAAGATCAATTTTATTCAGGATTAGGATTGACCGATGAGAATTCGCAACCTGCAATAATTCAATATCCGATTCGTTCAAGGATTGAGATGCGTCAAACACAAGGAGTAGAAATTCTGCTTTATTTAAAACATCTCTACTCCTTTGAACTCCTTGTTGTTCAACGATGTCGTCTGTCTGTCGTATACCTGCTGTATCAACGAGGTTTATCGGAATGCCGCAGACATTAATAACCTCCTCAATCGTGTCGCGCGTGGTTCCAGGAACGTTTGTTACGATTGCCCGTGCTGTGGTGACCAATGCATTGAATAGGCTTGATTTCCCGACATTCGGTTTACCCAATATAGCGACGTTAACCCCTTCCTTGATAATTCGTCCTTCTGATGCAGTATCTAATAGTTGTACTAAATCTGAATGAACAGCAAGTACATTTTGCAGCTGTGTGTCAACCTTCATAAAATCCAAGTCTTCATCTGGAAAATCGATTGATGCCTCAACTTCTGCCAGCAGTGCAGCAAGACGATCGCTTAGGAAATTCACACTGTCCGATAGTTTCCCTGAAAGTGCGTCAATTGCGATTTTACGACTGAGTTCCGTTTTTGAACTAATGAGTTCTGCTACTGCTTCAGCTTGTGCAAGGTCAAGTCTCCCGTTGAGAAAGGCACGTTTTGTGAATTCACCCGGTTCAGCAATCCTTGCACCTGCTTTTACCACTAACTCTAACACAGTGGTCAATGGAATAAAACCACCGTGGCAATTGAATTCAATGATATCTTCAGTGGTATATGTGTTGGGAGCGCGCATGATTCCGAGCAGCACTTCGTCAACGATTTCATCGGATGCTGACGTATCTATGACGTGTCCGTGAGATAGTGTATGTGTAGGGAGTTCTTCGGGTGAAATAGCGCGTGAGGGACGAAATAACTGACAGGCGATCGGGATTGCAAGCGAACCGCTGACGCGTACTATCCCGATACCTCCTTCACCTCTGGGTGTGGCGATGGCGGCGATGGTATCGTCAAATTTCATATTGCAGTTCCCATGCTTTTGATCAACAGTGCAAGGTCTCCGAGGAATCGACAATCGTCCTTTTCCGTTGGTGTATCACAAGGGAGGTGAACATCGCGGGATCAATAGTCCTCTTGTCTTGTAATAACAACGCGCCGCATATCGCCTTCTCCTTGGCTAAAGGTTGCAACGGCATCTTCAGTTTGTAAGGTAAGATGTATTATGCGACGATCTTTTGCGGACATAGGTGCAAGCACGACATCCTGCCTTGTTCGTCTGACTTTTGCAGCAACCTGATGTGCGAGGTCAACAAGGGATTGTTCTCTACGTTCTCTGTAACCTTCTGTATCAACAAAAACCTTTTTCTTAGCCAGTGAATTCTTATTGATGATACAATTGAGGATACGTTCCATAGCATCAAGCGTCTGTCCATGTTTCCCGATAAGAAGTGCCGGGGAATCGGTTATCATGTTGAGGTGTAAGCTGCCTTCAATATTGTCAGATATAACCTCGCCATCAATACCTATTCGCGTGAGAATTTCTTTCAAAACGGTTTCAGGAGCAGTCGTGATATCTTCCTTAAGAGTAGCACGAACTTTTGCAGGTTTTGCACCAAAACTCAAAATGCCCTTCGTCGGTTCGTTAATAATGATTATATTTACGTGTTCGCGTGTTGTATCAAGTTCCGTGAGAGCAATATCAATTGCTTCTTCAACAGTTTCGGCTTCAACTTCAATATAGTTTTGCAATTGGCAATACTCCTTTTGTCCTGTGGAGATTAACGCATATAAATGCAAATTTCTCTGACAAAAATTTCTTTATTGGACAAAACGTTTGTATTGTTAAATGAAAATACTTGTACATTTCTTTTTATCTGCATTGTTTGTAAATGCACTTATGCCATTTGTCGCTTCTTACATTTACATTTCGGACTATTTAGAAACGTTATTATTTCTGGTTTCGCTTAGGTGTAGTTTCCTGTATTTCGGTTTCGCCATCATGAAAATACTTTGTTTGTATATATTGTTGTGCTACAGTAAAGACATTATTACATAACCAGTATAACACAAATCCAGAAGCCCAGTTGTAAAAAAGGAAGACAAAGATTAACGGCATGAACTGCATTATTTTCGCCTGTGTATTTGACGTGGCAGGAGTAGCAGACATTCCACCAACAAATTTTTGCTGTAACCAAGTCGTCAGGCCGTTTAATATCGGTAAGAACCGTATAGCGTCAATATCTATAAAGATTAACGGTATTGTAAATGGAAGTTTGAACAATATATCCGGCGCTGAAAGATCATTTATCCAGAGAAAGAAAGGTGCTCCTCTGAATTCCACTGCAGTCCCAAGTAGTGCAAAGAGTGCCCAGAATATAGGTAACTGCGGTAGCCATGGGATACACCCACTCAATGGGTTCACCCCATTTTCTTTATAAATCCGCATTGTTGCTTTGTTCAGTTTTTGAGGATCATCCCGAAATTTTTCTTTCAATTCAACTAATTGCGGTTGAAGTTGCTGCATCTTCTTCATGGATACATGCGCTTTACGTGTGAGAGGAAAAGAAATGACCTTCACTAATCCAGTCAATAATATAATAGATACCCCATAGTTCCCAAAGACATTATGTAACATCTGAACTAACCATAACATTGCCCATGCCACAGGTCCGAAAAAGCCGAAATCAATGATTTTGGAAAGGTTGATCGGTAGTTCCGGATCGTTCGGTGCTGTGATCTCCTTCAGCATCGCATCATCCTTGGGACCAACGTAAAGACGAAAAGAATGGGTTTGCTTTTTCTGCGATGGAAGTGGAAAATTTGGGATTGTCATGACAGCGGTCTCAGTCGCTGCTGCAATGAACACATCTGGGGGTGCTTTTGGTTCTGGATTTTCCAGTTTATATGTTGCTTGAAGTTGCGGGTCAGGAATCATGAATGCACTAAAATATCGGTTGTCGAAACTCGTCCAGAGTACAGTTGCATAGGCAAATTCATCTTTCAACTCTTTTTTCGGTTTTCCCGTGCCAATATAGGTTTTAGCGCCTTCTTTTTTCGGATCAAAACGTCCACGTTTACCAGAATCTTTTTCGTGGATAAGAATGTCAGCATTAATTCCCTCTCCCCAACGAAGTTGATATCCATCTGAGTTTCCCTCTCCCCCGATTTGCAGTGTATCAGAATCATCCGACACGTTCTCAAATATCAAGTCCATATCAACCGTATAACTGTTGTTATAAAATGTAAACTTTTTAGATATTTTCAGTTGATCAGCAATTGTGGTTGTGAAGGTAAGTGTATCTGTGTTTCTTGTATCCGAGAGTGTAACCTCTTCCTTATCAGCTTCCCACGTAGCGCGACGTTGATCTAATTTGTCCTGTAGTTCCGTATTTCCAAGTATTAATGCAAGGCAGTTCAAGGCAGTCTCAGGTATAAGGTTTAACGGTACTACTGTATCGGTGTCTGACCTGTCGGGGAAACGATACCCATTATTTTCATTCTTTTCTATTAATTTCCATTGATTAGCTATAGCTACTTTTTCGTTAAAGATAATGTCGTAGGTATCCGTTTTGACATTTACCATCGGATCGTCAGGATTAACCTGAAAAGTCAGTGTTGGACCCGAATCAGGGGAATCCTCTTCCTTATCTTTGGCTGTGTCGATTGGAGGTGTCTGTTCGGATGTTGGGGGTTCATTCTGTTCTGGTGCGAATCGATTGCCATATATCAGAGTCCATGCAATCATTACAGCAAGCATTAGAACAACTGCGAGAATATAACGTGATCCCATTTAAATTTAGATACTCCTCATACTATATATTGTGCGTGATATTTGTAATATTTCCTATATGTTTGGATGAAAATATGTGGTCATAAGATCAGCGTTATTGCTATTGCAGCGGATCAAATCCGCCGGGATGATAGGGATGGCATTTCACCAATCGTTTTAACGTTAACCAGATGCCTTTGAATACACCGTATTTTTCAAATGCTTGTTGTGCATAGTGTGAACAGGTCGGATGAAATCGGCATGATGGTGGTAAAAGTGGAGAGATGAAGCGGCGATACCCGCGGATAGCGTAGAGAATGAAGAGGCTCATTTTATTTTACATTATCGCGTTCTTGAGGACGTTTTCTGCTAATAATCTCTAAGATTCACTCCTAATTCTAATCCTCAATGAGAACGATTCCAACAGAGATTCAACCTGACAACTACACTATATATTTGTTTTTCTGTTCGTCAAGACTGATGCTCTGTGGAACAATTTGTGCAAACTTTCTCGTGTTTGATGTGCTGTAAGACTACAGGCAGCCGTTCTGCCTACAACTACAATATCATAGTAAGGTAGGAGTTTATGCTTAAGCATCCGAAATGCTTCACGAATAAGCCGTTTGACTCGATTCCTTTGAACACTATTGCCAACTTTTTTGCTGGCAGTTATACCTAATCGGGGTTGATGGAGTTGTGTGTTGTAGACATATATAACGAAGTATGCATCCCAATACTTTTTACCCTTTTTATAGGTTCTCTGAAATTCCCATGACTTCTTCAGTCTTTCCGGGTGCGGTTGATAGGACATAACGTCAGGACACGTTCATATTGATCCCGCCCCTCCTTCGCACTATGCAGCAAGGTTCACTTCGCCGTTTTGCAACATCAACCGTGTCTTGGATAAAGCGGTATCCATTCTGCCTCAGTTAATATAAAGATACTTTTTCCACGAGGGATGATAACCTCGAAAATGACGGTTGAGTTGTAAATACGTCAATATAGAAGGCGTTTTCGGGGCACGTTTCAACTTGAACTGCGTCTCATAAAGCATCTGACTGCCTTTCTTATTATTGCATCGTTTGCATGCGGTCACAACATTCTCCCATGTTGTTTTTCCACCTTTTGATAACGGCACAACATGGTCAAGTGTGAGCAGCGATGCAGAAAGTTCACGATAGCAATACTGGCAGGTGTGCTGGTCGCGCGCAAGGACGTTTTTACGGGAAAACTTGACGACACTGCGCGGAACATGGACGTAGTTTACCAAACGGATAACGTGCGGCACTTTGACAGCAGTTGATGGTGACTGTATTTCTGTTTCAGACACTTCTTCCGTCTGAGCTGTTCCCTTGAAAACCATTTTCAAGGCACGTCTGAGATTGCAAACATTGATTGCTTCATAGCTTGCGTTTAGTACCAAAACGGTGACATCCACTCGCCTGTCCTCCTACAAGCAAGTCTTTCAGACTTAACTCACACATAATATTAACACATCTAAACGCGAAATGCAACTAAAATCTATAGATGATGTTCTATGTTGTGTACAGTATTTTGCATTTACCGAGTAGGAGCGATGTCCGAATCGCGCAAGTCGTGAATCAGAATTCACTCCTGACCATCACTCAAAATATTTGGAAATGCCATTACAAAATATTCACAATAATTGATTCGTTTTAAATGTCATACTTTTGAGTTTTTTGAGTCAATCGCAATTGTGCAAATTTCGTATAGTGCCAAGAATCTATATAAATAGTGGGTTTATGGCTTTATTATGACAATTTTAGTCGGGATTGACTCAAAAACTTTACAGTTTACAATAGATCGTGTAAGTCAGGTAGAAAACGCAAAAAAATAAGAATTTGTATGTGTCAATATAGGTTGGAATCCACTTCAATAATTGTGATTCTCGACAATTGAAGGGAATTAATTAGCAATCCCAAGCATTTATGCTTGTGTCATAAAACGCTTGAATTTTGCACTAAAGCATGCTATACTATATGCAGCATCATAGGACAGGGTTATCACCTCAATACTCACCCGTGTTGAGTCCTGTCCTTACCCGTGATAAAGTATGCAATGCTGGTGCGAAATCACTCAAAACATTAGAATGTAGCAGAGAAAAACCAATTACGTTGTTACAACAACGCCCCTGCTACCTTCACTAATAAACTACCGTGGGATACACGGGAAGTCACGCCTGTGGAGTCCAAGTAAGACCTCACACAGTTCAGAATAGAGGCACGAGAGACGGAAACAGGAATCACATAGAGGAGAGTTATGTGTTTCAAAGAAGCACACGACTTTAGTCGTCGTGAGTATCACTTGCTCTGACTTTCTTACAGGTGTGTAAAGTTTTTGGCAAAATTTGCTCAATAACACTGTAGGCGGGGAATGCCATCAAGGCATTCCTCGGAGTTCCTTCCTACAAAGAATCATGCAGTTAATGCCAAAAACTTACACACTCCTTCCTTACAGAATATCTTTCTCTTCAAGTTAGAATTATGGTATAATAATCTTAACAATACACAATTAGTATATCAATATTTTGGTATCCCTGAGTTTTCATTTAGTGGGGATAAGCACCCCACATTAAAGAAATGTTATGTTACGAAGGAGAAATCGGATGTCAAATGAGGGTAGACGTTCTTTTTTACAAATTGCAACTGCCGGTATTGGTGGGTTATTAGGTTTAGCTGCCGGTATCCCGCTGATCGGATTTGCGATATCACCCGCATGGAAAAAAGGTGAATCACAGTGGGTTGATTTGGGTTTAGTAGACCGTCTCAAAAACAGCCGTTTCAAAAAGGTGAATTATACATTTACTGCGAAAGATGGTTGGGTGAAAGCAACGAAAAAACGTTCTGTTTACGTGACAGACGTAGGTGACGGTGAGTGGGATGTCTTTACACGGACGTGCTCACATCTTGGTTGCCTTGTGAGATGGGATGAGGGTAAAGAATCGTTCCTCTGTCCATGCCACGGTGCTATTTTTGATAAGAACGGTGCCGTTGTTGCTGGACCACCACCAGAACCGTTACAGAAACTTGAAACCAAAGTGGAATCTGGTGTTTTATATGTAAAGGAGGTGTAAATGAAGCAATTTCTCAATGATCGTCTCCCATTAGACGGAATGATGGCGCATCTACGCAAGCCGCTGCCGAAACATATCAACTTGCTTTTCTCACTTGGCAGTTTAGCAATGTTTCTGCTGATACTTCAAGCAGTAACGGGTGCATTTTTAGCAATGTCCTATTCTCCTTCACCAGACCATGCCCATAATGCTGTCCAATATATTTCTAATGAAGTGCCTTTTGGGAGTTTTGTGCGCGGGTTGCACCATTGGGGTGCGAGTGCGATGGTTATCATCGTGTTTCTACATATCCTCCGTGTTGTGTTATATGGATCGTACAAGGCACCGCGTGAACTCACCTGGGTCGTTGGTGTTCTCTTATTTATAGTTACCCTTGGATTTGGGTTTACGGGTTATTTGCTACCGTGGGACGAAAAGGCGTATTGGGCAACGGTTGTTGGTATAGAAATCTCAAGTACTGCACCTGTGCTGGGTGATGTGGTTGCTAAAATCCTGCGCGGTGGTACTGAGGTTGGTGCGGTAACGCTATCTCGATTTTATGCACTACACACCATCTGGCTGCCGTGGTTAGCATTCGGTTTGGTCGGTGTCCACCTTTTCCTTGTCCGATTCTACGGTTCCTCAGGTCTACCGAAAAACTCACCCGAAGAGATGAAAAACGGCAAACCGTTCTACCCGGATCAGGTTTTTGAAGATGTTGTCGGCATGCTAATACTCTTTGTCATACTTTCCTGTGCTGCGCTGTTTGCACACGTTCCGCTTGAAGATGTTGCTGACCCTACGAACGCAAATTACGATCCACGTCCTGAGTGGTATTTCCTATTCCTATTTCAACTGCTCAAATACTTCAAGGGTCCTTTTGAAATTCTTGGGACATTTGTAATTCCGACAGTTGGCATGTTGTTACTGTTATTTCTACCTTTCTTAGATAGAAGCGAACGCAAAGTTCTCTGGAAACGTCCGGTTGCGATGACGGTCACAAGTTTTTGTGTTGTTGCAATTGTGGGATTGACGATCCTCGGCGCAACTGCTCCGAAACTACAAACTCAAGATGAAACACTGCCTACAGAACAGGTGCAGGAAGTTACCCCGTCTGATACGGAAATAGAAGAAACCGATGAGGAGGAAGATGTGTTCGATTTCCAATTGACTGAGGAAGAATTGCAGTAGCGTGATTCGTATTGATTACTGTTGATGTGATGTTGTATAATTGGAGTTAGGATTTACCTTTTATGAATGCATTACCTCAACTTCGTGCTGTCTTTTTCCGTACAGGTTCAGGAAACGAACCTGTACGAGAATGGCTTGAAAGTCTTGGAGAAGAAGATGAAAGGATAATCAATGGTGATATAGTCGTTGTTGTGGAACATTGGCCAGAAGTATTACGGACAAGTCTTGTTAAAAAGCTGCATGGAGAAGGCAATTTGTGGGAAATACGCAGCCGTATCAGTGATGGAAAACGTAATGCGCGACTTTTGTTTACTGTTGAATCTGGAATGATTATTCTGCTTCACGGTTTTATTAAAAGTCTCAAAGGACACCACAAAAAGATTTACGTATAGCACGAAAACGAAGCAAACAATGGAAAGCAAGGAGTTAATAGCATGAACAAGCACCTTGGAACTAATTTTGATGATTATCTTAAAGAAAAAGGGTTATCAGAGGATGTCTCGGAACTTGCAAAACAGCGATGGGAAGTTTTACAAGCAGAAACGACAGATACTGCAGAAAGTAATACTAACGTTCCCGACAATCCTCCTCGTCATTTCAAAAGGCTTTTGCATCGGCTCCGTCACCATATAAATCACCTTTTTTCATAGTTGAGACTGACGTTCAAGTAAATTACTCAATTATTGAATCCATATCACAATTAACCTGTAAATTTAGTAAACTTTGAAATCCTTGTTCAGAAACTATATTCAGGCGTAACATGCAAATCCATCTTGATGAGATGTTTGCCCCAACACCTAACGAATCTTCTGCGCATAAGGATGACGGTGTAACGTTTGTATCGTTTCGGGAATTAGTGCCTGAAATTACAGATACAGGTTACCTGACACACGCCATCGTATCTTATCCTGCGAAATTCATACCGCAAGTTGTCAGATATGCTATCAACATCTATACAAAAGAAAATGATTGGATTATTGATCCCTTTGCTGGTTCGGGAACAGTAGGGGTTGAAGCGTATCTGTGCAAACGGAACGCTGTTCTACTTGATCTCAACCTACTGTTAAATCACATCATGCCGTTGAAGGTATACCGTGGGAAAGAACGGTTGAGTAAAGGGCAATTGTGTGAATTGTTAGATGGCATGCAGGATAATGCGAAACACCGTTTTCAGCCTTCTTGGTCAAATGTAGACTACTGGTATGCCCCAGAAATCCTTGAACTACTTTCGCACTACTGGGGGTTCATACATAGCATAGAACAAAATGTCTATACCGGCATTATCAAATCAGCACTGTTGAAGGTTAGCAAAAACTTCTCTTATACCGAACATAGAACGCCAAAATTAGCCAGATCCAAACGTAAATTAGCTGCGATAGAAGAACTACTCAGTGAAAATTGGAGAGAACAACTTAAAGAAATTGTGTACGATCATTCTTTCAAAACGTTAAGAAGCATAAACGACTTTGTAACCCTAACACAACATCATCGAAATCAGATTGATTTTCGGGGAGGTGTTGATTCTTCTTATGTTGATGTGCCTCGTGAATGTGACGCATTAATCACATCGCCTCCCTATCTCCAAGCACAAGAATACATCCGTTCAACAAAACTCTATCTCTATTGGTTAGGACACACAGATGAGGAGATTCAAGAATTATCACGTCTTGAAATCCCGTATCGGAAGGCAGATCGGGTTATTCATACCGAAACATTGGATAAGGTTAGGAACAAACTCACACGTGCAGACTTACTGAACCGACTTGACTCCTATTTTTGTCATACGATAAACGCACTTGAAAATTCTATGAACCGATTGAAACCGAACGTTTCCGCATGTATTTTCGTCGGTAATCCACGTATTGATGGCATCACCGTTGAATTATGGCGAATCTTGGTGGAATATTTTTCGGAACGCGGTTTCAGGTTTGAAAAGGTATATGAAGACAGGATAAAAACAAGACAACTCTTCGGTGTACGAAAAAATAAAAATCCTGATGGTATGAAGTCAGAATATTTGTTAGTCTTAAGAAAAACGACTGTTTGATACCAGTTTCCTCTTTTTCCACAAGGGACACAATAGCAATGAGATATTTACTCTGCACACTCCTCTCATTATTGATGTTGCTCTCGGAGAACGTATATCCCCAAGAATATACAACGTTGGGGTTACCCGATGGTGCAAAAGCACGTATCGGTAAAGGGCAAATATCCACGATAGCATTCTCACCCGACGGTTCACAACTCGCTGTTGCCAGTTCTGTAGGAATTTGGATCTACGATGCAGAATCCGGCAAAGAACTTGCCCTACTTCCAGTACATAAAGATGAACATACCACAAAATTGAACTACGGTATCAGTGGAAATTCTACTGTGAATTCGTTGGTGTTTTCTCCAGACAGTAAATTGTTGGCAAGTGCAAGTTTGGATGGCACAATTAGGTTGTTTGATCTCACAACCTATAGCAAGCGGCATACACTATATAAGAATGAGAAGACGCGCCCAAGTAGTTTGATTGGAAAACCAGCCATTTCATTGGCTTTTTCAACAGATGGAAAAACACTTACGAGTTTAGAGAAAACTGACTTTAATAGGATGAAAGTGTGGGATGTCACCTCAGGGAAATTGTTATCTGATGTTTCGGGTCGTATAGATAGGAAATTAACTCAAAATGATGGTGTGACTTTTTCAGAAGATACAAGTGACCCATCAAATCAAGTGAATCCAACACGTGGTAATTACTTCAAGCCGTTGACACTTTCACCAGATGGAACAACATTCGCTGCAACAAAACCCAGTTCAACTGTAGTTAATGGATTCCTAAAAACGGAAATAATGTTTGGCGATGTTCGCACAGGAGAACTGGAACCTCCATTGATCAATGTAATGACAAATCCTCCTGACTCAGTACCTAACGACTCTGTGGAATCGGTGAAACCCATCAACAATCTCATTTTTTCTCCAGATGGCACAGTGTTTGCGGGGATAGAATCCAGAACAAAAAGACCGGTTAATCATAGGGGTAATAGAAATAACAAGAGAACAAATAATATCAAGATACGATTTTGGTATACAAGCACAGGTCGTGAAATTTCTACGATTACACCAAAGCAATCAGAAAACATCCGTAAGGCACTTTGTTTAGCGTTCTCACCTGATGGAAACACCTTTGCAACTGCAAATCAGGGGAGTACTGTTCAACTGTGGAATGTGAACACAGGTGACTTAATATCAACATCTACAATTCATTCCCCAGAACCCAAAATCCCTTGGCACAAGACAGGAGTTAGTGCCTTAACTTTTCACCCCAACGGAAAAACACTTGCTATTGCAACAGATGGTAGTGAAAACGGTGGACACTATTCACTTCAATTATATGATGTTGGGAATGGCAAGTTTATATCAACTTTCACTGAGCATCCGAGAATGTATTGCCTCTCAATAAATGTAGTCAATTTTCTTTGTTTGAAGGCAAGCAATATCCTTCAGTTACGGAAAACAAATACTGGGAAGATGTATGGTGACATTTCATCTATTTGGAAAAATATCAACAAACAAATTCCTAATGTTGAAGAACTTGCGATTTCTTCGGTAAACTCATTCTATGCAATCGGAGGAAAGGATGGTGTGCTTGAGTTATGGAACGGGGTTATAGGGAGTCATCTCTTGACATTTGAAGGTCATACAGGAAATATCAATGCATTGACGTTTTCCACAGATGCGTCTGTCCTTGCAAGTGGTAGCGATGATAGAAGTATAAGGTTGTGGAACACCCGCACTGGTGAACAAATCCGAATACTTACTGAACATGCTAAGTCGGGTAAAATGCAGAATTTTTCAAATGCGCCTACACTGCTAAGCGCGGAATTGGTGAATAACTTAACTTTTTCTCCGAAAAATAAATACCTTGCTGCTGCGAGCGAATATGGAACAGTCTGGTTGTGGGAACTCAGTACAGGTAATTTGCTAACTACAATCACCTCCCATGAATCAGCGGCTGATGTGCTCTTAACTGGAACAGGTTTATCCAAAGTAGGTATGGCATTCTCACCTGATAACAAACTTTTTGCCAGCGGTGGCATGAATGGACAGATATTATTATCTGATGTTAATAGCAATCCAACATCCATTGCTCTTAATAAACATACATGGTCTGTGAAAGCACTTGCATTTTCACCTGACAACAAACTACTTGCCAGTGGAAGTAAAGATTCTACTATCCGAATCTGGAATACGGAAACAGGTATTGAAGTTTCAACCCTCAGAGGACACATTGGTGAAATATATACATTGGGGTTTTCGTTAGATGGTACAACTCTTGTCAGCGGAAGTACTGATGGTCTAATCTATTTATGGGATCGGAATAAGATAATTGATTTGAAAAAGTAGTTCCGTACGACAAGTAGAGCAAAGACGCACACCATAGGTCTCAAAAAAATAAAGGACTATTTCTAACTTCAAATACCAACGGTAGGAACGGTTTCCTATCCGCTCCGAAGAAGTAACTGGACTCCTTTATATTCCCACCCGTACCACTTTTTGGTTGACACATTCACATTTTTAATTGTAAAATAAAACAAAAATCGTAGCGGCGGCACCACCATATCCGCCAGCAAGGAGACAAAATGAAACCTTTACAAATCTTCTCGCAAACAGCAATTGCACTGCTCGTAGTTCTCCTTTTTGCAATACCCCTGTCTGCCGAGGAACAACTTGAAGAAGCACCACCCCCATTGAAAAAATACGTTGAGTTCACACTTGGCGGCACCTATTCTGACACAAAAGAACTTAGTCTTTTTGGTACAACTTCAACAAAAACACTGCGTGGACTTTTCAAGAAATTGGACACACTTAAAAATGACGATGAAGTTGCTGGCATAATCTTTAAAATCGGAAATATCGGTATAGGATGGGCAAACCTACAAGAAATAAGAACAAAATTAGATGAGATACATGATTCCGAAAAAGAGATGATTGCTTATCTTGAAGGTGGTGGTAACGCAGAATATCTCCTCGCCGCTGCGATGGACAGAATCGTGCTGATGCCTGCAGGAAGCCTCAATCTAATCGGCTTACGTTCAGAAATCTTTTTCTTCAAAGGACTCTTAGAAAAACTTGACATTGAAGCGGATATGCTCGCGATGGGAAAATTCAAATCTGGTGTTGAACCCTATATTCGCGACAGTATGTCCGATGCCTTTCGAGAATCCATGACCGAATTACTTGATGATCTGTATACGCAAATGTTGGAAAAGATCGCCGTTGGTAGAGATGGAATTTCTCCAGAACTTGCAGCAAAGCTGATTGATAGTGGTCCCTTTACTGCTAAAGAAGCACACGAATTAAATCTCGTTGATAGTCTACAATACTACGATGAACTCTTGGATACAGTCAATGAGGAAAAAGAGGGAGAGGCACAGGTTGTTATACGAGACACAGATAAGAAACGTACAATGCCGGATATGAATAGTTTCGCTGGAATGATGCAGTTATTCAATATGTTGAGTCCACAACAGCGTGCAAAACCGCGTCCGGCAGATAAGCAAATCGCATTAATCTATGCCAGCGGTCCCATCTTACCCGATATTGACTCACCTTTTCCCACATTGTCTATGATTACACCGAAGGCATTAAAAGGAGCGTTTAAGAAAGCGCGTTCCAATGATGCAGTTAAAGCAGTGGTGTTCCGCGTGGACAGTCCAGGTGGTTCTGCCCTCGCTTCCGATTTAATTTGGCGAGAAGTGATGCTTACACAACGCGAAAAACCTGTCATCGTTTCTATGGCAAATATGGCAGCATCTGGTGGTTATTACATATCAATGGCTGCCGGTACTATCGTAGCACAACCCGGCACGCTCACAGGTTCAATCGGGGTCTACGGTGGCAAACTCAATATGAAAGGTCTGTATAACAAAGTCGGTGTAACAAAAGAGATTATCACACATGGACAGAACGCCACCATCTATTCGGATTACGGGAATTTTACACCAACAGAACGTGCTCGCGTTGAAAAGTTTATGAAGACGGTCTATGAAGATTTTGTCAACAAGGCAGCAGCTGGTAGAGAGAAGACCTTTGAGGAAATTGATGCGGTTGCTCAAGGAAGAGTTTGGACAGGAAAACAGGCACTGGAACTCGGTCTCGTTGATGAACTCGGTGGACTTGAAACTGCGCTGTCTATCGCCAAAAAACAGGCAGAAATCACAGATGAAGACAAATATGACATTATCGTTTTACCAGAACAGAAACCCTTCTTTGAACAATTCTTAGAAAGCATGCTTGAAGTAGAGATGGAAATTTCAGGGTCGTTACCATTGCAAATAGCACAACGGCACCCATTGTTTCCGATGCTAAGCGGACATTGGCACCAGGTTGTAACATGGTTAACCCTATTTGAAAAAGAACGAGTGGTTACAGCCTTACCTTTTGATATTTCAATTCGGTGATTTATGAATACCAATAACTTTCATGTTGATTTAACTGACGAACAGGTTACCTTTTTTCAAGAGAACGGATATCTAAGCATTCCGCGCATCACAACGGACGAAGAGATTGAATGGCTCAAGTGTATTTACGATGAACTCTTCACTGAACGGACAGGTGAGGAACAGGGACGTTATTTTGATCTTGCAGGTCCCCGTGGACATACCGATAAAGAAACATTACCACAGGTATTGGGTCCAGAGGCACAATTTCCCGAACTCCGAGAATCTGTCTATTTCCAAAACGCTCGACGACTTGCTGCGGAACTGCTCAGTGTAGAAATGGAAAATGTTGGGGGTGGCGGACACATGATATTGAAGCCTGCTCATTACGGCAACGAAACGCCGTGGCATCAGGACGAGGCATACTGGAATCCGTCAGTTTTACCGCATAGTCTGAGTGTTTGGCTGCCACTTGACAAAGCAACATTAGAGAGTGGATGTCTCCAATTTATCCCAAAATCTCACAAAGGTGACGTGCGTTGGCATCGTCATATCAACAACGATCCACTTGTGCATGGCTTAATAACCGATGATGTTGATCCATCAGAGGCGGTTGCATGTCCTATACCTGCGGGTGGTGCGACGTTTCATCACTGTCGGACTTTACACTATTCTGCTCCCAATAGCACACCACAGGAACGTAGGGCATATATTCTTGTCTTCAGTGGTCCGCATCAGAAATTGGACAATCCTGACGAACGTCCTTGGCAAACAGAGGAACAGGAAGCACTCGCAAAACTAAAATCATTAGCAGCAGATAGGGAATAGCAATTAAATCTTAGTCCATACGGCAGGTTCGGTTAAGAAGCCGAACCTGCCGTATTCTGAGAATTCACCGAAACATTTTTTCTTCACATAAACGTGTCAATTTGAAACCTCATCAGACGGTTACTTAACTATGAATATCATCTGTACAGGCATCAGTTGTTCAGGACGCAAAGAGTTATTAAAAGATTTTGAAGCACTCTGTGTCCAGAGACAACTGAACATCGGTTTTTTCAATGTGGGTGCATATATGCACCGTGTTGCTGCCGAGTCGCGTGTCCATTTCACAGAAAAAGTTCTCGATTCAGACCCAGCAGTCTTGTCTTTAGCACGACGCACTGCTTTCTACGAAATAGCAAGGGATGCCAAAGCTTATCAACACGCGATCATAGGATTACACGCCTGCTTCCGATGGCGTGGTAGTCTACTTGAAGGATTCTCATTCAAAGATATTGATATTCTTCCACCAGATATGTATATCAATGTCGTTGACAATATCGCCGACATCTACGGACGTATGGAAAAAAGCACACAGTGGAAGGGTATCAAAAAGGCAGCACTCAACGTTTGGTTAGATGAAGAAGAATTTTTGACAAGGCAACTTGCACATCTTACAGAAAAACCGCACTACACCGTCGCACGACAACACGAACTTGCCAATTTCTACGAACTGCTTTTCTCAGACAAACCGAAATTTTACCTCAGTTATCCAATTACACTCCTTACAGACACACCTGAGGAAATAGCGAACATTCGTAAACTCGGTGCAAAATTACAACACTCTTTTATTGTTTTTGATCCGTTGACGATTAAGGATATGGCACTTGTTACAGCTAAAAAGGAGGGTGCTGATGATGACATGTTGGATGTTCCCGAAACGATGAGTGAATTGGACGATGATGTAATTGAGCAGATTAAGACCCGAACTATTTCGCGGGATTATCAGTTTGTCCACCAGAGTGATTTTGTTGTCGTGCTTTATCCTACGGATAAATTATCACCAGGTGTACTTAGTGAGATGAACTATGCCAGTCGTCATAATAAGCCGGTGTATGCGGTCTACAACGAAACGCGAAGCATCTTTTTTGAGAACCTATGTGATCGAATTTTTGATACATTTGAGGAGTTAGAGGATTTCCTAAAGGAAACGTACCAATAACCGAAGCAAATATATTATTAAGTTGTTTTGTTAGTTGTCAGTATTAGTTTCGTTATTCACCGGCAAGTGTTTTAAAACTGAAAACTGATAACTGAAAGTTACCCTAATTATGAATATTGCCGTCCTTTCACGTGGTCCGCAGAACCACTCAACCCGTAACCTCGTTGAAGCTGCTGAAAAAGCAGGACACACCACCAATGTGTGTGACCCTTTCGGTTTCTATCTCCAAATCGGTGGAAACGGAAACCGTATTACCTATGAGGGTGTTTCAGTTGAAGATTTTGATGTCGTAATTCCACGTCTCTCAGGCGCGACAGCAAGATATGGTGGAGAGGTAGTGTCCCACTTTGAATGGCTTGGTATTCCTGTGGTGAATTCCGCAGACGCAATTGCAAACGCACGTCACAAGTTCCGCTCCTTACGTATCCTTTCACAAAACGGGTTACCCGTCCCACCAAGTCTTACCGTCGGTTCTGCTACATATTTAGAAGAGAATGCACCTGATATAGGCGATTATCCATTTATTTTGAAGCCATTCTACGGCACTCACGGCATGGGTGTTATGTTGTTAGACACACCTACATCACTCACCTCTACCGTAGATGCACTTTGTGACCTACATAGAGATTATGTTATTCAATCCTTTATTGCAGAAGCTGCTGGCGTTGACATCCGAATACTTGTCGTAGGTGGTAATGCAATAACCGGCATGAAAAGACGTGCTATTGATGGAGAATTCCGAGCGAACATCCATAAAGGTGCAAATGGTGAAGCGATTATATTAACAGACGAATATAAACGTATTGCAACTGATGCAGCCGCTGCACTCCAATTAGATATTGCAGGTGTGGATCTGCTTCAGACAAGAAACGGACCGGTCATCCTTGAAGTCAATCCATCACCTGGATTTGAGGAACTGCAGTTGGTTACAGGAATTGATATAGCAAAAGCGATGATTGAGTGTGCTGTTCATTTAGCCGAAAATCGCTCCCGAAAAGGCACGGGTAATTAATTGGATATTAATAAACGAAAGATATTGATGTTCAATCATGAGTTTCCTCCTATAGGCGGAGGTGGTGGATGGGTAAGTTACTTTTTAGGTAAACATTTCGCTGCGGCAGGACACGAGGTGCATCTGATTACATCACAATTCCGTGACTGTGTAGCAATGGAGGAAGTAGAAGGTATTCATGTGCATCGCGTTCGCGCACTACGAAAAAGTTCCAATATATGTGCGGTACACGAGATGTTGACGTATGCATTGAGTTCCAGCATTTATGGATTGAAATTCGCGAAGCAGTTCAAACCGGACATTGTTCAAGTGTTTTTCGGTATTCCTGCGGGTGGTGGAGCATACCTATTACAGAAATTCCGAGATGTACCCTATGTTGTGTTTTTAGGAGGTAGAGACGTACCTCGTCCCGATCCAGACCCATCCTACTATCGTTGGCTATACATGCTGTTAAAACCTATGATCCGAGCAATTTGGGACAACGCTGCAGCAGTTGTATCATGTAGCGAAGGTTTGCGTGACCTTGCGCGTACAACTGATGCGGATGTCCAGATTGACATCATCCCTGACGGATTAGATCCAGATAGTTTTGAACCTGTCCCACGAAATGCGAATCCAAAAGTTGTCAAATGCCTTGCGATTGGCAGACTCATTCCACGCAAAGGGTTCCAATTTCTCATTCGTGCACTCCCGCAGATTCTTGACAAAACAACACAAAACTTTGAGATAGAAATTGTCGGTGATGGACCTTATGAGGATGAATTAGTAGGTTTAGCAGAAAAACTCGGTGTGGGTTCACATATCCGTTTTGCTGGAAGAATTCCGTATTCAGATTTACCCCAAAAGTATCGTCAGGCAGATATCTTCATTTTGCCCTCATTGGCAGAAGGCATGCCGCTTGTCGTTTTAGAAGCAATGGGAACAGGACTTCCAATTATCGCAAGTCGTGTTGAGGGAATTGATGAACTTGTAGCGGATGATGTTAACGGCGCGCTGTTTGATCCTGGGGATGTTGACGGACTGGCGGATTGTATGATAAAACTTATTGACACCGGTGAAGCGCGCGTGAAAATGGGTAAGGAAAGTGTTGAGATGCTGAAACGTAACGAACGCTACAATTGGAAAAACATTGCTGATGCTTATCTTGCGCTCTATGACCAAATACTCACACCAAATTAATAGAATCATTCCGATTACCTGAACGGTAGGTACGGTTTCCTAACCGCACCAGTCAATTGGATTCAAGACACTATGGTATACGACCACGATTCAAGAAGGAGAAATAAATAACACATGCTTCCAATAAAAATCCTTGCTATCGGTGCAGGCGGATTACAACGTGCCTTAACACATCAATTCGTTCACATCCTCAATAAACGTAATCTATATAATGGAGGGATTTATGTTGGACAACCACGTGGCACTGAAAAAGCCGATGCCTTTAACCGACAAGACGGGGTATATCACGTCGTCACGTTTGACCTAAACGGTATTCATGAAATCCAACAAATCTCAAGTGTTGTAGGTGCAACCACACTGTCAACTGAAGCAGGACGCGAGCAATTCTATGTTCAAACCGAAAATCCATTAGACCTCGTTCTCATCGGTGTAACCGAAGCAGGAATTGCAATGGGTGAACTGGCGATGGACGTGTTGGATGAAACCCTCTTTCGCTATTTTGGCAATCACGGTGCTGATGCACCACTCTGCGTTGTCAATACAGATAACCTACGTAATAATGGAGATGTTATCCGAGATCTTTTATGCAATGAATATCCGAAACGAACTGATGATTATGCGGAATGGTTAGAAACTAAAGTTGATTTTCTCAATGAGATGGGGGATAGACTTGTCCCACAAGTCTACGCTGTTCCTGATGATATTAAGGAAGCCGCAAAGTCACAGATAGAAGGTTCAGATGAATTGATAACCTACGCAGAGGAGATGCCAGCAACCCCACTTATTTTAGAAGATTTAGACGAGAATCTACGTGTCCCTTTCGGTGAACTTGACGACTACGGTGTAGTTGTTAAGCAGGAGAGTATTGAACCTTATCACGATTGGAAGTTGCTCCTTGTGAATTCCGTGCATGTACCTGGGATTACACACAAAGGCTTCCTCTCTGGTATTGAGTATGTCAATGAGGCAGCATCCCATCCAATATTTGCACCTCATCTGGAACGGTTGATGAATGGATACGCTAAAATTGTTGAAGCGGATATTCCAATATTGGGGAAAAGTGCCAGTGCGTATTCGCTTGAATTCGTTGACCGTATTCGTCGTGTTAAGGACGACAACGCACGGATTAACATCATTGAAACGGTAAAACTCCGTGAACGTGCCGCAGACATTGTACGATCATCAAACTATAATGCCAGCACAGAATTATTCAAATCCGATTTTGCGTATTCCTTTGCAACAGTGCTCCGATTTCTGACACCGCATACTATCTCTGGTGACGACGACTACAGAGGCATTACCGACACTGACACAGAATACGAAATACGCGATCCTGACCGAACGATTCAGAATGTTCTGAAAGATGCATTTGGTGCAAGCAAAACAGAGGTGGAAAACCGAATCGAAACTATATTCTCTAATACAACTCTGTGGTCACCCCAGCATCCTATCTCTGACAACGCATTAAGTCAGAATCAAGACTTTAGCAGGCGCGTTGTGGATTATTATCACCAGTTAGTAAACGGGAAAACATGTCTTGAGGTATTAGAAGCAATCAATTCGGAAAAATCGTAAAGAAATGGCGAGGTATATTTACCCCGCCTTCATAGAATGTCCGAAATGGAATAAAATAACTAACCCGCGAGAGATATAACACCCTTCTTCCGTTGTAGCACAGCATCATAGAACCGCATTGTCCCAACACAGTCTTGGATACTTGCTATCGGTTCACGATCCTCACGGATTGCATTCGCAAACTCGGTTAGACTGATGCCATCACCGGTCAACTCGCCATTACGTTCATCAGAAAAGTTTGATTTAAAAGTGTTTCCACCACCTGTATAGTGTTCATAACCCCATAATCCATCTAAAACGATATATTCGCTTTGTCCAGTAATTTCAATGTAGTCGTAATTTCGTTGCCACAAACGTTGACTACTAAGTTGCATACTTCCCACTGCACCGTTGGAATATTCCACAGCTACAGCAAATGAACCTTGTCCATCAACTTCATTGTGGAAAACACTCAACTCATTAACTTCAGCGCCAGCGATGTGTCGCGCCAGATCGAAGTGATGTATAGCAAAATCAAGTAGGTAGTGTTTGACTGATCCGTACCTTCCACTACAGAATGAACAGAAAAGTTGTGTGAGTTGACCGAATGATTCGGTCTGCATGATATTTCTCGCCTCTCGTACACCAAGACTAAACCGACGTTGGAAGTTGACCATTAGTGTCTTGCCATGCTTTTCAGCAGCTTCTGCCAAAGTGAGGGTCTCTTCAAGCGAAGGGGCAGGCGGTTTCGGTGTAAAAACGTGGTATCCTGCCTCAAGTGTTTCCAGCACGAGTGATTGCCTCGGATCTGGTCCCATAGAGATAATGACCGCTTCCAAGTCTTCTTTCTCAAACATTTCATGTCTATCAAGGTAGTATCTTCCTGTGCCAAATTTACCAGCGGCAGCTTTCGCTCGATTTTCGTCTGCATCGCAAACCGCTTGCAATGCCACAGGTGCTAAATGCAATGCGGGATAAATCGTGTGTCTGGCAAAACCACCAGCACCAAGAAATCCAATTCGAAGAGGTTCCATATTTATTCCTTTGTGCGCTTCAACGCGCATTCTCAAGATTTAATTTAATCCAAATTTACCACATATAATGAACTCTGTAAAGAAAATTGAGAATTATAAATAAATTGACACAATATTAACGGAGAAGTATAATGTCTAAAACAGATATTAATCTAAAGGATACAAATCATAAAACATAAAATGGACACAAAAGAAATACAACCAAGTCTTGGTGGAACATCTAATAGACACTTATTTTTAAATAATCTTAGAAGTCGGGGTAAGTACAAATATGCACGCTACAGGGGACTTCCTTTGCGCTATGCTGGTGGGAAAAGTCTTGGGGTTGGACATATTATAGAGCGTATCCCTGATGGACTTGAAAAACTCGTATCCCCGTTTATGGGTGGAGGTGCGGTTGAAATCGCCTGTGGCAAAGAACTCAACATACAGGTATGTGCATACGACATCTTTGACATCCTCGTCAACTATTGGCAGGTTCAACTTTCTGCGGGGGGTAACCTTGCCGATTGGCTTGAAGAGTGGCATCCTACAAAAACACAATATGCAGAGATAAAGAGCAGCCTCAAAGCACATTGGACAGGTGATACACCTATATCGGATCCGTTGGCGTTAGCGGGACATTACTGGTTCAATCACAATCTCTCGTATGGACCCGGTTTTTTGGGATGGATGTCAAAAATATATGAATCTCCAGAGAGATATATTCGGACATTGCAGACAATCCGTAATTTCAAATGTCCAAATTTGTCTGTTCACACAGGAAGATTTGAGGAAACCCTACTAACCCACTCGGATGACTTTCTATACTGCGATCCACCCTATTATCTTGATGAGGGAGAAATGTTTCGCGGTATCTATCCGCAACGGAATTTTCCTATTCACCACAAAGGCTTCAATCACGAATTGCTACGAGACCTGCTCCATGAGCATAAAGGTGGATTCGTCCTTTCGTATAACGATTGTGAAACTATCCGAAAGTGGTATGCTGATTTTCGCATTCTTGAGGTAAAATGGCAATACACCTTAGGACAAGGTGAAACCCGTATCGGGAAAAATCGGATGGAAAATGGAACTGGACATGTCAAGCGATCTCATGAACTATTGATTGTAAACGACACTTGACATTTTTTGAAATACTACAAATTGGTGCCTTTATAGGTCAATTTAAGATAATACACATACGTAGTCGCGCAATTTATTGCGCCTCTTATTTTCTTGTAGGAGCGACCTCCTGGTCGCTCCTATAGAAGAAATTTGGGAATTCAAATTACTCTTGCAAGAACATATCCTTAAATTGACACCAATAGGTTGAACATAGACGAAAGACACCCTACGAACATTAACAATCTTGGAATTATCGTGAAGAGAATTAGCCTTCTGAACGAAGTTGAATCAGTTTGTTGACAGCGTGGATATAAGCCTTAGCACTTGCTTCAATGATATCTGTGCTTGCACCGTTACCTGTGATGACGTGTCCATTGTCTTGCACCTTCAAAGTCACCTCACCGATAGCATCTTCACCTTCCGTCACAGACCGTATCTGATAATCTATAAGGTTTAGTTTGATTTTGACTATCTGATTTATTGCCTTAAAGGCAGCGTCAACAGGACCGTCTCCAGTAGATGCATTTTCAACTATGCCTTCATCAGTGCGAATTCCAACAGTAGTTGTCGATGAAATCTTAGTTCCGCTGACGACTTGAATGTAATCAAGTTCAAATATTGCTGGTACCGTCCGAATCTCATCGGTCATAATCGCTTCGAGATCGGCATCATGAACCGCTTTTTTCTTATCGGCTACACGTAGGAATCGTTCGTAGACTTTCTCTAACTGTTCTTTATCCAATTCATATCCGAGTTCACTTAGGCGGTGTCTTAAGGCATTTCGTCCGGAACGTGGACTGAGAATTAACTGACTCTCTTTCCATCCAATCTCTTTTGGATCAATGATTTCAAAGGTAACACGTGACTTAATAATACCATCCTGATGAATCCCCGAACTATGTGCAAATGCGTTTTCACCGACAATTGCCTTGTTCGGTTGAACAGGGATACCCATAGTCCGACTGACTCGTCTACTAATAGGAACAATCTCTTTCGCGTTAATTTCAGTGTAATAATCTTTAAAGTAGTCGCGTCGTGTTCGTATCGCCATGACGACTTCTTCTAAGGATGTATTCCCTGCTCTTTCACCAAGTCCATTGATGGTGCATTCTACCTGTCGTGCGCCTTGTTCAATCGCAATAAGGCTGTTTGCTACGGCTAACCCCAAATCGTTGTGGCAGTGGACACTAATAATGGCATCATCAATATTCGGGACATTTGCCTTGATACCGGCTATCAGGTTGCTAAATTCTGTAGGTACCGTCCATCCGACGGTTTCCGGTATATTGACGACGGTTGCTCCAGCGGCGATTGTAGCTTCTACGACCTTATATAGGTATGCTAACTCTGTCCGTCCTGCATCCATTGGTGAAAACTCAACGGTTGCATCTGGGTGATCCACACACAAACTTTTAGCATAAGCAACCGCATCCACCGCCATTTCCAATGTTCTTTCTGGTGTTGTGCGAGTGATCCGCTCCATGTGGATATTGGATGTACCGACAAATGTATGAATACGTGCGCGCGGGGCATCCTGGATCGCTTTCCATGCAGCCGTAATGTCCTTTTCAACGACCCGTGAAAGCGCGCAAATTTCGGGTCCCTTAACCTCGTTGGCTATTCTCTGAACAGCATCAAAATCACCCGGTGACGAAATTGGGAATCCTGCTTCAATGACATCAACATTCAATTTAGCAAGGTGCTTAGCAATCTCCAATTTTTCTTCAATGCCGAGAGCGGCTCCGGGAGTTTGCTCCGCATCTCGGAGTGTTGTATCAAAAATATAGACCTTTTCTTGGTTAGATTCAAATTCGTCCACGGTTGTGTCCTCCAAAGCTTACACGCTTGCTGCAAGGAAATTAGAAAGTCCTTACAGTTTTAATTATATTTGTTCTTTATTATATCTCACGACCGACAGCGATTGCAATCGGTTTTAGTTCTTTGATAAGTGTCTCAAATTGGTCAGGAAACAGTGACTGTGCACCATCACCTGTCATAGAATTATCTGGGTCATGATGAACTTCCAACAACAGACCATCTGCACCTGCAGCGACGGATGCTTTTGTCATATCACTGACAAGGGTGCGGATACCTGTACCATGACTCGGATCAACGATAATGGGCAAATGACTTAATTCATGGATTACAGGAACAGCATTGAGATCAAGCGTATTCCGCGTATGAGTTTCAAATGTCCGGATACCGCGCTCACATAGGATGACATCTGGATTTCCTTCAGATAAGATGTATTCTGCTGCAAGCAACCATTCTTCAATTGTTGAAGCTAAGCCACGCTTCAGGATAACTGGTTTACCTGCACGACCAACTTCACGTAACAGATAAAAGTTCGTCATGTTTCGTGTGCCGAGTTGAAAAACATCTGTGTGTTCACCGACTATTTCAACTTCATGGGGTGTCATAACTTCAGTTACAATTCCCAAACCTGTTTCCTGTTTTGCAGCAGCAAGCATTTTCAAAGCTTCGACACCAAAACCTTGGAAGCTATACGGACCTGTGCGAGGTTTAAATGCACCACCTCTAATAAAACCTGCTCCCGCTTTTTTTACTTGATGTGCAATAGTCACAATCTGCTCAGTACTCTCAACTGCACAGGGTCCCGCCATAACTGTGAGTTTCTTACCACCAATTTTTGTGTCGTTGACAGCGATAATGGTGGGTTCATCTCGGAACTGGCGGCTTGCTAATTTATATGGGGCAGTGATCGGCATTGTCCTTTCAACGCCCGACATTGACTCCAACGGAATATCGCCAAGCAATGTTTTATCTCCTATTACACCGATGACGGTGCGTTGTTCACCAGTTGAAACCTGTGCCTTCAACCCCACACCTTCAATCCTGCTGACTATCGCGTCAATCTGTTCAGGTGTTGCATCCGTTTTGGTAACGATTACCATTGTATTGATTTCCCTCCGACAACTAACTTTGTTTCAAGTCAATGTTGAATAATTTGTAAAAAAATAACCCAACATCGAATTGTTCTCGACGCTGGGTGGTGATGAATTGGCTGGGTTATAACATTTTCATAAGTGCTTACAAATTAACACCACCTACCGCCGATGTACAAAAACGGGTACAACCCGAACGTAAATAACGTCCAAAGGTCAAAAGAATAGCCCTGTAATAATGTTAGAGCAGACCGCTGTACTGTTGAGGTGGTAGTGTGTTCACGTTTTTGCATTACAAAAGATCCCTAATTCTTGCTCATGTTGTAAGCCTTATCTGAGTTTTCTATAAGATATAATACGTTTATTTAAACAAAACGTTTAAAAATAAAACTATTTTTAATATTATAACACAATTTATAGGGTGGCGTCAACTTATTTATTCCATGGCAAGCCGTTTTTTCTGTTCTTCCAACATATTCTTTTGACGTTTTATACGTTCTGGTACTAATCGTTCCCGAGGTGCAGCCGGTTTGAAATCTAAACGGTCTTTGTCCAACCCATGTAAGACTCCTAACTCTACTGGTGAAAAATCGTCGGGATTAGTACGGTTGAAATTCATCGGTTCTTTTAGTGCTACCGGTGGATTCGTGATAAACCGCGCACGTCCCGAAGGATTTTGTGATGCGGAATGCAAAATGAATGGATGTAAGAGGACAACGTCCCCCGCATTGCCAGTAATTTCCGCAAAATCATTACATTTCTCATACAGTTGACCGAAACCTTGTCCCGGTAGCAAACCTTCTGGATGTGAATACAGATGCTGTGCTACATGTTGAACCGAATCGCAAGCAACAAACGTTCCGCCGCTTTTCGGTTGAATATCTGACCAGACGATGATAGTCAGTAACCCTTGTTCAGGACTGTCCAAAAAGTGTCGGAAAAAATCCCCATCCTTATGCCAACCAGTATAGTGTGACTCAGGGGGTTGCCATTCTTTATCTGCACCTAATGCGAAGTTGATGATAAAACCATCACCCCAAGAAGGATCCGTATTGGCAATCCTGTCTTCACCACCGAGTAAGTCGCATATTGCATCCCATGCCCTCGGTGCGATTTTACGGATCGGGATACGGTTCATAGATGGTAAATGGATGCGCGGTTCCTCCCAAGTTGTAGGATCGTTAGGGGTATAACCGAGACGTTTGAAAGCAAATTCTCGCCATTCTGCTGCTAATTCGCGCGAAAAACAGTCTTTCAGGACAACATGTCCCTTGTCTATGAAATGGTCTACATCCGATTCGGTAAGTGTTGTATAAGTTTTCGCCATCAACTTCCTCTTATTTCATACTATTTAATAGGGTTTCTGCCAGTTTTGTAGCAAATTCGTCATCGTTGATATGAGCGTCTAACTCAATAACAGTAACATTATCACCGATGTGCATTTTCAGATTTTCTCGCCATGCATCTCGTGCTTCGGGTGAGTCGAAGGGTTGACCGGTTTTGTCAATTGCAGATACACCTTGTTTTGGAACGAGAACGGTTGTCTGTCCTGACGCTTCACTGAGTTTTCTCGCCATGATTTTGCCTAATTCTGCTGTCTCTTCAGCAGTCGTCCGCATCAGTGTTACTGTCGGGTTGTGTTGATAGAAATGTCGTTCCTTAAACTTCTCTGGTACGGTATCAGGAGGTCCAAAATTAACCATATCTATAGCACCAGGAGCAATAACTTGAGGTAAACCTTCTTGTCCAGCGGCTTCCAATCGTTCTGGTCCAGCACTAAGTATTCCACCGACCAATTCGTCGGCGAGTTCTGTCGTTGTTACATCAAGCACACCAGCAAGGAATCCACCTTTCACGAGGTCTTCCATTGCACGTCCACCAGTGCCTGTTGCATGAAAAACGAGAACTTCATATCCCGCTTCTTCAAGTATTTCACGCGCTTTTGTAACACAAGGTGTGGTTACTCCGAACATTGTCGCAGCGATTAAAGGTTTGTCATCTGCTGCCTCAGGAACTTCAGCATTTACCATACCGACGATTGCGCCAGCAGCGTTGGCAAGAATCTGTCGTGATAGTCGGTTGATGCCTGCGATATCAACAACAGAATACATCATACTGATGTCTTTGGACTGGACATAGGGACTTGTATCACCAGATGCCAACGTTGAGACCATGAGTTTCGGCACTCCTACAGGTAATGCCTGCATTGCTGTTGTGCCAATGGTAGTCCCAGCGGAACCTCCGAGTGAGATGATCCCATGAATTTCACCAGCAGTATGTTTATCAGCGATAAGCGTTGCTGCGCCTTGTGCCATTACTGCCACACTGTTGCCACGGTCACCTTCATCTCGCAATACCTGTAATGACGAACCACCCGCTTGTGCTACCTCATCAGCGGAAACATCAGGAGCCAAATCTGGGTCCCCCAAGATTCCTGTATTGACAACGCACGTTGAAACGCCGCTTGATTCTATCTGTGCTTTGATGAAGCCAAACTCTACGCCTTTGGTGTCCATTGTACCGACAATGCATACTGTTTTCGCCATCGGCAGATTCCTCCGCTTAATCTGTTGAATTGTGTTGAAAATTATATGGAGACCTGTAAAATATGTCAAGTTAATTTACCGATGAAAGTTTCTATAGTTTTGTACTTACCACTCCATTTCTCAGGTAGAAATGTTTTAATCCCAATATATCCTGAATGATATGTATATTCGGTGTCAATTTACATGGCACAAAAATGTGCAACATTTTATCCTAAACTCGCGTCATTATATACGAATGCATTAAGCACGTTTTACAGAGGTATCTGATGAAAAATGATGATGTCATGTTGATCCAACGCATCCTTTCAGGTGATGAATCTGCTTTTGAGAATTTGATTAGAAAATATCGGAAGCAGGTTCACTCACATGCATGGAGGAGAACGGGTGATTACCATATTGCTGAAGACATTACGCAAGATACTTTTCTGCAAGTCTATCAGAAATTGGGAACACTGGAAGATCCAACGCAGTTTTCAAGATGGCTTTATCCTATTGTGAATCGGCTCTGTATTGCGTGGTTTCGAAAAAACCGAATACGAACCGAATCGTTGGAAGAAACCGACTCTTCAGAGATACAGACAGAGGCGTATTCCCAATATGTTGCAGCAGAACACGCGAAAACGACTGCTGAAACACAACATGACGTTGTGAAGAAAATGCTCGCAAAGTTGAAGCAGGACGATAGAGAAATAATTACGCTTCACTACTTTAGAGATATGACATATTCAGAAATAGGCGTATATTTAGGAATATCAGAAAGTTCGATTAAGAGTCGGCTGCATCGTGCACGACAACGGTTAAAGAAATACGAATTCATGATACAAGAAACGTTAGACATTACAATTGAAGAAGGACAACACTTCAACGGAGGTATTGGCATGAAATTAACTTTTGAAAGAGACGATCTTTTGTATTCCCTGCAAGTGCTGCAGGGAATCGCGAGTGAACAGGATGAGTCCTCTATTCTCTCTAATATATACATCCACGCGGTAGGAGATACAATTGAGTGTATGGCAACGGATTCAGAAATCGGCATCCGAATGAAGGTTGAAGGCACAGTCAAAGAGGAGGGGAAAATCGTTGTCTCTGCACAGAAATTGGGAGATATCGTCCAAGAATGGCATCCTAAGAAACCGATAAACTTAGCTACAACGTCAACTGACCGTATTGAAATCACTGGTGGGAATGGGGCAATCACAAACGTAGAACTTTCTGAAGAAGAGTTCCCACAACTCCCTGTTATTGACGAAAAAGCATTCGCTATTGATGGAAAGACGTTTCGATCTGTCCTTCACAAAACGGAATTTGCTGCATCCACAGAAAAAAAACGATATGCACTAAATGGACTCTATTTTAACCTTTTTGAAGACAGAACTGAAGTTGTCGCGACCGATGGAGTAACACAGCTTGCCCTCGCTTATTGTGAATCTATAAAGTTGGCTGAATATAGTGACGGATTCATCGTGCCGTTAAAAGCTGTAAAAGAAATGGAGCGAACATTTTCAAATTCTTCACAGATAAAGATCGCGCGCATTGAGAACCAAATTCTCTTCGCCGATGAACACGTCACGTTGACCACGAAATTGATAAGTACAGAATATCCACCTTATGAGAAAGTTATTGACCAGTCTACTGAGGGATGTGTCGTTGTGCCAAAAGATCCGCTTCTGTCTGCGGCACGTAAGGCTTCGTTGCTCTCAAATCCGAAATGTCCTTCGGTATATTTAGAGATAGGTGAACAGAACATTCGGATTTCACCAAAACCTTCCGCACAGGATGAAGAAATTGAGACATTACCTGTGGAATCCGTTACTGGGAGTGTCCATGTCCGTCTTAATGCGCGAGTTCTGATAGAAGCATTAGAACACATTGATACTGACTCGTTTTCTCTGGAGTTCTCAAGTGGGCTGCGTCCTATCGTTGTTAAACCGATTGGTGAGGTAGGACATATCTGCATCCTGAATCCAATGCTTTTTGAAGACAAATTGCCTCCAGTCTGATAAAAGCGCTACCTTAACCACACCATAGACCTCAATTTGAGGTAATGAAACTATTTTTTTTAATTCTGTAGGTTGGGTTGAACTGCAGGTGGAACCCAACATGGTAATGTGCTTTCTTGAATTATTGAACAAACGGTGGTATAATTGACACAGCGCTGGTAACATAATTTAATAATACATACTATCACTAAAGGTATTTGAATGGCAATACTAACAGAAGCACATCGTGAACATTTTGATGAATACGGGTATATGGTTATTGAAAATGCTGTTCCGATAGACCTTTGTGAAGCAGTCGTTGACGCGATTTTCGCATTTTTGGAAATGGATCCGTCAGATTCAAATGACTGGTATCGTGCTCCCCACAAACCTGGTGCTGGTATGGTGGAAATGTATTTTCATCAAGCGATGTGGAACGTCTACCAACATCCGCCTATTCACCAAATCTATTCCGAAGTATACGGCACTGAAAAGATTTGGGTTCATCAAGACAGAGTCAACATGAAACCGCCAAAACATCCTAACTATCCTGAATGGGATCATAAAGGCATGTATCATTGGGATGCGGACACATCAAAACTACCAGTTAGGTTTAGCACACAAGGGGTTTTGTTCCTAAGAGATACTGCAGAAAATCAAGGTTCTTTTGTCTGTTGGCCTGGCGCACATAAGTCGTTAATTGACGAAGAAAATCCGTGGGTGCCTGAACTTACACCAGAAGTATATAGAGAGAAATTCATTCAAGTACCAGCGAAGGCGGGTTCACTGTTGATTTGGCATGTAGCACTTCCACACGGCAATGGTCGCAACACATCCGATAAACCGAGATTGGCACAATACATGAACTATTATCGTGCACCTAACCCGATGAATGAAGAACGTCGCCAGGAACGCATCACACTGTGGCGAGAACGTAGAGCGTTAGGCAGAGGACCTTATCCCGGTGACCCGCGCGGATGGGAAGCGAACAACTATGGATCACCGGAATTGACACCATTAGGACGAAAACTGCTGGGACTTGATTTGTGGGATTAATCAGCATCGCAACCGGGAGGTTGCGCCTACAAGAAAATAGATTAATACTCCTTAATCATTCCCCAACTGGTTGTTAATTTGTCTTGTGGATCAACACCGAGTGCACTTTTTAAACCGTTATTACGGATTGTATTAATCTGTCTCAGACTCAAGTCTACATTGAATATAGCAACTTCATCTAATGTGCCGAGCATAAAGGTATGGTTAGCCAATCTTGCTCCAATATTAACCGCTTGAGTATCAATATTGGTATCCATTGCAAATTCGGTTCCCTCTTTTTCCTGAAGTTTACCGTCTACATATAGATCGTGGTCTTTGACCGCATCTGACCCATCCGGAAAAACCACTGCACAATGATGCCATTCACCATCGCACACGTTGTCAGTGCCAAAATTGTTTCCACTGTTAATTTCTACACGCAAATTGCACTCATTTCCTCTGACGTGTGCGCGTATGTAGTATTTTTGGCTTGGAGAATTCACTCCCCATTTGACCCATGAATGGTCTCGGACTGTTGCCGATTTAAACCAGAAGACAGTCGTTCGTGGTTCAGTACCACCGATACCGTTATATCCTGTCACAATGAGATTGTCGTCGGATCCATCATATTCTAAAGCTTTTCCGAACACACCTTCAACGCGTTTTGCGCCAGTGATTTCTCCATGTCGGTCATTACCAGAAACATCTTTGGCAACATTGCCGGCATTCTCGTCAAGGAGATATGCTACCTCAACAGTCCCCTTCTCTATTGCAGCTGCATGGATAATACCGACAATTGACACCGAGAAAATGAGGGCTGTTAACCATACTACTGTTCTTGTATTTTGACATCTATACTTCATTTTTCCTCCACTTATAATAAATGATCAGAATTATAGGTGTATGTTTAGGAACTAATTTTACCATATTTTAACAAAATTATCTTAAAAACACAACAGAAAGCAAGTGGTACATATTAACGTGATTCCCATTGACTAACAAGTAGAAGTCAAGTAGACTATAGACAAACTATGAAGTTATGAAATTGTAAATACTATTGTTCTGTCCACTCTAAAATTATGAATCGGCAAAGAATTCGGGAATCGGAGTTCCCTCCTACAAAGACAAATCCGTATTCAGTAGGAATGATCTCCAAATCACGATATTTATCTGCAAAATACGAGTAGACACAGCACTATGAGATGGAAGATATGGGAGAAGGTCAGGACCTCAGAGCAATATTACTTTCTGATGATAGCCAAACAGCAAAAATGGTTCTGATTGAATGCGCAAAAGCTCTCGGAAAGATACATGCACAGACTATTGGCAGGATAAAGACATTCATCAATATTCGGGACTCAATTGTGGTAATTGAACAGAAAGGTGAAGACTTTCATAGCGTTTATGCAGAAAAACTGACAGAGATATGTAATGCAGCAGGTGTTGAATCTCATCAAGAATCTATTACCGAGTTACATGCACTCACTGACTTCCTTGATACTTCTAATCGTTTCCACAGACTCACCCACGGCGACCTTTATCCCGTAAATGTCTATCAGTCTATCTCCAAATCAAAAGTATATGTTTTTGACTACGAATTTGGCAACTTTCAACATGTTCTCGTGGATGGTTTTCAGATTCGTATTCATCTTGACATGTGGGCAGATGTATCACGGTTTCCAAACGAAGTAATGCAAGAGATGGAAACTGTATACCGATCAGAACTTGCAACAACTTGCTCAGAAGTTCAGGATGATCATTGGTATTATCGTCGTCTCATAGAGGCGTGTGTCTACGAAACGATACGGTGTATCTACAGGTTTTTTGAACCACCAAAAACCGTGTTTAGCAATTCCATAAACGATGAACCTGCCGGCGATTATGAGGCATTTAGGACAAATCCGAATTATAATCATTGGGGATTGCCTGCTGTTCGAAGACGTGTGTTCTACGCTTCTTGGGAGTACAATACACCAGATGTTTCAGTATAACAATTTTGTTGGAGGGTTTGAACCCGATAAGGGATTATAATGAATTTGAGAAACGTATTTCATCTACTTTTTATTTCTGACATACTAAGTGTGGTAGGGAAACAGACAATATATTTAAAACGAAGCCTATTCTATATACTGATTTCTGTAGTATTCCTGTTGAGTTGTTCGGGTAAACAAAACGAAAAGGTAAATCCAAAGATACCTACATCCGTGGAAATTACTTTCGATCAGCACGAAGTGGTTACGGGGACAGCGAAACACCAAACCGTATTGACAGGTTTCTTTTTGAGAGGAAGTATCGCCGAACTTGCCGTGGTTAACATCAATCAAAAGAACGAAAGATTATTGCGGATCTATGTTTTTAACAATCAGACTTGGGTGCTGAAACATAATATCAATTTGCGTCCTGAAGTTTTGTTTATTGATGTAGCAAATATTGGGGGATTTGACCGGCTGATTGCTTACGAGCATGGTCGTCTTAACTGGATTGACCTTGAGACGACAACTGAACACATTCTGGTTAACGTCACTTCGACTCTACCACCTAATCAGAACATTCCGCATGTAGACATCACTCGTGATGTAAACGGTGATACCCTTGATGATTTGGTTGTACCGGATGTTGACGGTTTCTGGATATTCACTCAAACGGCAGTAGGTACATTTGCCGATCCTGTGAAAATCGGTCCTCCCACCCATGTGGATATACTTTACAGAGTCGATGGATATCAACACACACCATGGGATATGAGTCGTATTCACGAAATAGATTACAATCGTGATGGACGAAACGATCTTGTATTTTGGAACGGTAAACATTTTGAGGTGCATCCTCAGAATGAGCATGGACTCTTTTCCACTGTAGCAACAACTTTCACGACTGATGTGGTATTCGACTCCGATAAGCTTGCTACGCTTGCTGCACCAGAAGGTGTTCGTTATCGGTTAAGAGATAACCAACCGTTTGGACACCTGACAGGAAGGGTGTTGCATACGTTAACCGATATTAACGGTGACGGTATCGCTGATCTCTGTATTTTTTCACTAAAGGGTGGAAGCCTGTGGCACATGCACTCCGCTTACGAGGTGCATTTCGGCATGCCAACACCTGATGGTGCCACCACCTTTGCACCACAAGTCAGCACTTCTATTGCTTCGGACGGGATTCCTTTCGGAATACTGCAACAAGATTTTGATGGTGACGGTCAAGTTGATATGGCTATTACAACTATCAATCCTAATATCTTTAACGCAATCGGTATGATTATTGACTCGGTACTGACACATTCCGGTTCATTGAATTTTGAGATCTATCGCATAGAAGACAGTATTTATCCTGACAAACCTACGGAGATCCGTAAGATTAGATCTCGTCATCCGGATAAAACAGCGATTAGAACTGCATTTCCACCTGTACTACTCGGAGATGTTAGTGGGGATGGACGATTGGACCTGTTGATAGGAAGGAGCAACAAAAACCTACGTATTTATAGAGGTGTTCAGCATCCAGACCTGTTCGAGCGAAAAAGCAAAAAAGTCGCTGTCACCATGCCTACTTATGAGGAATATACTTGGCTTGCAAACCTCAATAATGATAAGAAACGGGATGTAGTCATGTATCACACATCTAACACCGAACCGCATCGGGTGACAATTCTGCTCTCCCGTTGAGCAAATTCGGTAGTATATTAATTTAAAACAAGGATCATATTCAAGGAGAACAATATTGACCCGTACTATTTTTCACCTAATTTGTATCGTATTAGTAATAACCTTCTGTTTTACCACTCAGGCGCAAGCAGCTGACTTAAATAAAAGCTATGGTATTGGACTTCAGGGAGCAACTCCTGAGTTTGGGGGAGTTAGTTTTCGCTATACCGGACTGGCACCTGTATATCTTCAAACTGTTGGACGTATTATTCTTATTGACGAAGATAGTGATCACATGTTGGGTGCTGGTGTTTCGTATGCCATATTTGAACACCAGAGCAAGTGGAACATATCCAGACTTTATTTCACATTAGAAGGTGCATGGCAATATAACAATGAGGAAGACATACTGACTACGACACTTGGAGTTGGTCTTGCCTTTGGAGGTGAGCTTGTGTTTTCGCTGGGAGGGATCCCTCTCGGTTTAAATGTGGAAGTCGGTCAAGGATTTGGTAGAGAAAATTCCGAATCTCAATCTAAGGGTCTTGCTGGTGTTTACGTTGGTATGGGGATTCATGCATATTTTTAACAGGATTTATACCAACATCAACTCATTTGCAATCTATTGATTCGGTTCGGAAACCGCACCTGTCGAATTCCATACGCGCATTTGGCGTTGATTCACCGTCCAGAAATATGACAAATCCTGTTAATAACGTGAGTTTGGTTTAGCAGACATGCAGGAATTCATCTTTATTTGCCGAATTTACAATGTCATACTTTTGAGTTTTTTGAGTCAATCGGAAATTGAAGAATTTTGCCATGTGCCATAATCCCTTATCACATAAGGGATTATAGGCTATTCACGACTAATTTAGTCAGGATTGACTCAAAACTTTACAAGATTTATCAGGCACTATAACAAAGGGTTTTTGCAGTGCATATTTTACCGATTCCCAAAGTTGCTTATACCGAACTCACGCTAAACCTAAGACAAAAATCCATTCATTACGGTAACAATTTCCACATACCGCTCCAATGGAGCGGAAGATTAAACATCCCATGTAAAGCATGATAACGTTGGAAATTCAATAGGCAGCAACTTGGGTTATAATATATTTATAAAAACGTACAGGTCTCTGAAATGAATTCTAATCACCTCAGAGACCTGAGAATTATATAGGTCTTAACCTATTTTAGTACTTCTTAATACTTGCCCAATTCGTGGCTAACTTCCCTTTCGGGTCAACACTGACACTTCCATACAAACCGTTATCTTTGATATTGTTAATCTGATCCGCATCCAAGTCTGTGCTGAAAATAGCGAGTTCATCTAAAAATCCCAACATAAATGTGTGACCTGTCAGACGTGCGCCGATGTTTACATCTTGTGCTACGGAGTTCGTGTTCATCTCTTTATCGTTTCCAATCTTTTCTTGTAGCACGCCATCCACATAAAGGTGGTGGTCTTGCACAGAGTCCGAACCTGCGGGGAAAACAAGTGCACAATGGTGCCACTCACCATCACACACGTCAGTATTTCCGTAGTTTTGTCCTCCATTTACCTCAATTCTCAAATAACATTCTTGACCTGTTACATGTCCCCGAATGTAGTATTTTTCACCGGAAGCATTCGGTCCCCATTTGACCCAAGAATGATCTCTTGTGCCTTCAGATTTAAACCAGAAGAGTGTTGTTCTGGGATCTACACCACCGACACCTGCATAACCTGTGATGATTAGATTGTCATCTACTCCATCATACTGTAATGCGGTTCCGTAAACACCATTCACGTATTGTGCCCCGACGATTGTTCCGTCTCTACCATTTGGAGAGGAATCTATTGCGACATCACCGTCTCCCTCATCAAAAAGGTAGACAACTTCAACATTATCATCACTGATCACACGTGCATGAGACATAGCAGTTGCAGACAGCACAAAAATGATTATACCCAAACAGAGTAGCATAGATCTGTTGTGATTACCAAATTTCATCTTTACTTTCCTCCAACATTAATAGATTTTCCTACTCCTAATCAAATATGTATTTTGAGTCAGGACGTAGAGTTTGAATACACAATTTTAGTTTCATTCCTTAGAAAACAATAACGGATTTAATATTTCTTAGTTGCAATTTGTCATATTGATACCTAAGTCGGATGAAATTGTAGCAAAACAGTTAAAAATGTGCAACTGAAAAAATTAAATTATTACAAAGATTATGTTACCCTGGTAGAGCATTCTGATAATTTACACCTGTAAATATACCTATCACCATCCACATGCCAACAATGCCAAACTCACCAATTATCAGTCCCATAAACAACGGACGAAAACGTCGGTAGTATCCAATACCCCCTGATTTCAGTATTAAGAACTTCAAGAACCAACCAATAAACATACAAGACCATAGGAAATAAGAGGAATAAACTGCACCCATCACATACCCAATTGGGTGTATTTGCCACCACATAAACTGACGCTGCATAATGAGTAGAAACGATGTGATTCCCACACCCAAAGCCATACTATACGCCTCTCCCAATTTTGCATCTCTGGGATACTGAATCATTGAAACGATGTGATTAAAGTATCTCGGTGCTCCAACGAAAGGACCGTGTTGCATGTTTAAACCTCCCTTTTCATATATTAAGGGAAGCGATGCAGCGAATGAAACTCCGACACCAACGACAATTGCTATTCCCATTGCACCGAGTATCTTTTTACGATTTAATCCAAGTGGGTCTGCAGCTTTGAACCCATGCAGCACACTCGGCATCAAAATACCTCCCCAATCCCGCATCATGACCCGTTGAAATCCTAAAAGTGCCATACTGTTTGCATTGATGATCCTTGAACCTGTAACGATTTCAAAGTATTCTACAGGATACATTGGTGCCTGAATTAGCAACAACCCTCCATTAACAACCATCCACGATAGTGCGGTGGAAGCAATCAGAAACAGCACAATAATACTACATGCTACCCAAAGAGACATCCCCGCATAGGCACAGAGTGCGACAAGCAACAGAAAACTAATCAATCCTCCTACAACTGCCCATCTGTAAGGTAACACTTCATCTGAGTCGTCAATCGTTGTGGTTGAGGATTGCTGGAATGTTCGTCTCAGTATATCCATTAGATGTCTCCGACTGTTAATCAGAAAAGCAATGACCATCACAACATAAGCTGCCATTGTCTGTCCCCTTGCACAAATCCAAGGACTGATAGGGATTGCAAATGCATTGATGATAATGTACTGTATCTTGAACACAAGAAAGAAAAACCAGCAGCTAAACGATACATCCATCGCGAGAAAGTAGGTGATACCGATGACAGAGAAATAGAGGAAGAACCGGAATTGGGGCCACCATGCCATCACAATCCATGGACGTTCTGTAAATGGCTTATATAGGTCATATCGATTTGAAATAAACGGGAGTGAAGGAATATACTCGTGCAGTCCATTAAGTAGATGAAACGCTGCGGCGATACCAAATCCTATCCAAATGAATCGATTCCTGAAAATTCCTCCTATATTTCCGGGTGTTGAGGTGTGCTGAACCATCTCTACTGGGACAGTGACAAGCGGAAATATAAACCTTTCACGTTCAACCCACTGTTTTCGCAATACTATTGAGACACAGATTGTCACACAATAGAGCAGTAGGATAAATACAGTCCAGACAAGTATCGGTTTTATCCAGAGTCCCCACGGAACAAACGATTCTCCCTCATAGAAATTAGTGACTGCATTTTTATCCCACACAATTAACCATTCAGGAAAGTGTGGGTGAAGCGTTTCTGCCCATTCGTTTTCAGATGTTGCATAATAGATAGGTGCGGCTAAATACGGCAGCAAGAACCCCATCATCCCTTTTGATGGAATCGCCGAACTCACACCCATCATCACCCATATAACTATCAACTCTGCTGGATTTAACATCGCTTGCGGTAAAATCTTCTTCACAATAGGGTTGATGACAAGCGTAAGAAAAATCAGGGTAAAGACTGCCCCTAAAGGAAAGTGATTTCCAGAGATGTCAGTCCCTTGAAGGTAGTAGTCGTTGTAAGGTGTAATTGCAGTTTGGACGATGACGAGTGCTAAACCGATTAATAGTGCCCTCAAGGTCATCTATTATTTACCTCGTTATATGAAGGAAGCAATTCATTTTTCTGATCAAGTTTAACACTAATGTGAAGCGACACGGGGTATCATTTGTGGGTGTGCGTAGACGGTTGCGTCGAAACTCTTTTGCATTAGTTCCCACTTGACATCTTGGTATGTATCATTTTCGGATAGGTCGTTGTGTTCCCAAGGATCATTATCAAGATCATACAACTCACAAATTCCTTTTTGATGATAGTTCACGAATTTCCAACGTCTGTCCCGATACATGGTAGCGTGAGTCTGGTCTTTCGTTGAAAGTGCTCCGAAAAATTCACAACGAACCGCCTCACGATGTTCATTTGCAGGAACATCACCAAGCAAAAGCGGAGTAAGCGATTTACCTTGAACATAATAAGGTATATCTATACCTAACATATCATATAGTGTAGGGACAATATCAAGCAGTTCAACAAGTGCCTCGGTTTGTACGTTTTCTAAGAACCGTGATGGATATGAAATGATAAGTGGTACACGTGCTAATCCTTCGTAAAAACGACATCCTTTGTGGGCTAACCCGTGGTCTCCAAGTGATTCCCCATGGTCGGATGTAAAGATAACGAGAGTATCTTCACGGAGTCCTTCTGCATCAAGGTAGTCCAGAATACGTCCGAACTCATGGTCAAGCTGCTCAATCATTGCGTAATAAGAAGCCTGCATCTGCTTATCGTCCCACTCTGCAGGTGGTTTTGCTTGAGATTGAAAATCAATGCCAGCATCAGTCAATTTGTTCTGAAAAGGAATATCGCTTTCCTGAAAGTGACAACCCGGTAGTGTTTCCGGGTCATACCGTCGATAATATTCCCAAGGTGCATCAAACCCGGGATGGGGGTCAAATGGATTGATGTTTAACATCCACGGTTGGTCTTTCTTACGGTTTTTGTTGATAAATTCGATTGTTTTTTCGGTGCACCAGTAGGTCTGGTGGAGATGTGGTGGGATATTGTCACAATCCGGTGTGGGTTCAGGAAAACGTCCTGTCTTTCTCTTTGGTTTTTGTACGACTACACGTTGCTGTAGCAGCTTACCCAGATCCTCACCTTGTTCGCGCAGCCAATCCGCGTATTCGTGTCCAAATGCATTTGGTTTACCGTGGTCATGGCTATACTGAAAGTACCGATAGCCGTCATTCACACGATTCTCTTGTCCGTCAAAAGCACTCGCAAGATGAAGTTTACCGATCAACCCACAGTCATATCCGTTGTCAGCAAGCACATGAGAGATTAACCTATCTTCATAATATTCGGGAAAAACTGGGTTGCCGTTCCCAGTAACGCTTACTGCTGAAGGATACATACCTGTCATAAAACTGGCACGAGAGGGAGTACAAATAGGTGATTGGCAATAGGCGTGCGTAAATGATGTTGATTGACGGACAAACTCGTCAAGTCTTGGGGTGTTGATATGCGGATTTCCTAACGCTCCAATGGTATCGAAACGTTGTTGGTCTGTACAGTACCACAGGATATTTGGACGTCTTTCCTTTTCCATCGTTTTACCTTTCCGATTTCTACTGAATTAATATTGGGAAGTATCGAAGTTCTGAGTAATCCTATTCTATCAAAACTTTGTGTTTTGATTAAGTTAAAACTATGATTCCAATTAGGACTTTTAGAATATATGTTCATGTTGCTATACTGATTTATAGTGAATTATATAAAAATATGTTTACACATCTTCTGTAGGCGGGGAATGCCAATAGGCATTCATACCGTTGATTTCGATCTCCGAATCGCGACTATGGAAATGTATGGTCGGGAATCGGAGTTCCCTCCTACAAAGAAACTGTCAAGATAATTGTAAAATCCACTATATATAATTCACTATTACGATAACGCTATGTGTTGAATTTTGTTGAGGGATGTTGAATAGGTGGGTAATCTATGATTCTGATGTGTGATCGAGATCAAGGGAGATGAAACGGAAGCCGGTGGGTTTGAGTTTTTCAGTAAGGGTGGATCGTAATTCAAGGACACGTGCGAACTCAGAATCGGGGACCTGTATTCTTAAAACTGGTTTATGATCAAATAGAGATGCACCTTCAATGCCAAATTCTGCAAGAAGTTTTTCCGCTTGTTGCATTGCAGAAGGTGCTGACTGAGTTTCCATATTATTTCTGCCTTCTCCAATCACTTCCTGCCATAAATCCACCATCAACGAACACCATTTGACCTGTAACAAAGTCTGAGGCATTAGATGCAAAGAAGATTGTTAGTCCTGCCAAGTCTTCCGGTTCACCCCAACGGTCTGCTGGTGTTCGGTTGAGAATCCATTCGTTTCGACTGTCTTCACGCGCAGGGGCAGTCATCTCTGTTCTGATAAAGCCAGGTGCGATGCCGTTTACCTGTATATTATGCTCAGCCCATTCAACAGCAAGCAGCTTTGTAAGTTGCAAGAGACCACCCTTTGCTGCGGTATATGCCACGCTTGTTGGAAGTCCTATTGCTGAAGTGAGGGAAAGAGTATTGATAACCTTGCCATGACCTTGTTTTTCCATGACTTTGCCACAGGCTTTTGCAAGGAAAAATGCTCCCTTCAAATTGACATCCGTGACGAAATCCCAATCTTCTTCAGTGAATTCCAGTGCTGGGTTTCTGACATTCACACCTGCATTGTTAACCAGCACGTCAAGTCTTCCAAATGTTTCAATAGTTTGGTCAACGAGCGCGTCTACTTCTTGTAAGCTGCTAATGTCTGCTTGAATTGGGAGGATTGTTTTTCCTGTTTCTTTGGCAATTTGTTCTGCAACGGGGGTGAGGGTGTCAATCTCTCTACCCGCGATGACAAGGTCAGAACCTGCACCAGCGAGTCCTTCTGCCATCGCTCTGCCGATTCCTCGACTTGCACCACTGACAAGGCTCACCTTGTCATCTAATCGGAAAAGTTGAATTGTATCTGAAGCGGAATTTTGATTCATACCTCTATTCCGATGTTCCGGTTTTTTGGTTTAACTCAACTAAGTCTTTCGATCCAACAACCTTGATTTCTCCGTTATGTTCCAAGGCGAGAGATGAGAGTAGATATGCTCCAGGAGAAAGCTGCAAATCAATTTCAAGTGCAACAACATAGATTCTGGCGTTTTTGATATTTTGTTCACGCACAAAATCAAGAATCACCTGAGGATCTTCTTCAATATCGTGTCCTTTGATTGTTTGAGGAAGTCCGTCTGTAACCAATACAATAACAGAGGTGTCAAGCGTAAAAGCAGTTTTTAGTGCTTCAAGGATATTAGTTCCCATATTATATTGGATACTTTCCCTCGTAAAAGTATCAAGGTAAAACAGAGCATGCCTGATATTTTTTTCATCTGCAGGAAGCAGTTTCTCACTCATGATTTTAGCTTCTTTAGAAAAAGGTATGATATTGAAGGTATCATCACTACCAAGCATTAGAACTGAATCTTTTATAGCATATTTTGCCAATTCAAGTTTGTTGTGACCCGGCGCCTGCATACTTGCGGAAACATCAAGGCAGTAGACGACATTTTGTGGACCGTCAAGATCGTTGAGGAATTTGATAATTCCGAGAGGATCTTCGAAACCTGAAGCTCCACCACCTTCAAGGAGTCCATCTCCACCGCCACCCTGAGATGATCCGCGAAATTTCCCAGAACCATCTCCGCGTGCTCTGACGCGACCTGTAACAAGACCAATTCCATCTGTCCGTCCGGGTTGAGAGATTAGTCTGCTAAGGTTTGAAGCCTCAGCTTCCCTGAGTTTTGCGTCTGTCATTAACTCTGGCACCAATTCGTTCATGGGTGCGTTATTGACTTCAACATCATGGATAACAACCCTTTCACTCAATTTGACAACTTCGTCACGCTCGTTCTTTGCTGCATCAATTTTCTTCTTTTCAGCGTCTTTGGCAAGTTTCTGATTTGGATCCAACAGTTTTTTTGTTAGAGGAGGTTTTGGTCTGATTCTTCTTTGAAGTAGTGGATCTGGTTCTTTAAATAGATCAAAAGCGAGTGCATCTGTTTGTTGATTGATTATATTACCCAACGGTAAGAAAAGGTAGACTATAGCTACACTCAGGTGAAAAATAAGTGAAAGCAATATGATTGATAGCATTCGAGTTCTACGTTGTCTTTTTTCAGCAAAGCGGCTTGCCATTTCATCTAACATTATTGGTATCTCCTACTGATGTTTGTAAAGACTTCAATCAGTACTTGACGAAATCCTTTCAAATGCGTTTATCCACTGATTACCTTCTGGTGTCAGTTCATAATATGTATGGTTCCGATGTTTAATCCATTTACCTTTAACTATATTTTTTCGGTAGTGAATGATACGTCCTTCCACACGTTTTAAGCCGCCAAGTTCCCTTAATTTGCGATGCCTTTTATGCATTTCTTCAAGCGGGATTCTCAGGGTCTCAGCAACCACAATAGAATAATCCATGCCTAATTCTTGATGGTGCTTCAATATATAGTAATCTGTTTCGTCTAATTCCATTACCTCAGACGGGATATCCTGTGAGGTATCAGGTATTTCGGATTTATGGATCTCATCCCACGATACATCTAACAATCTTTCTGTTCTTAGACCGGGAATTGTTGGACATGTTGATTTGTGGACAGTGATTATGCCATCTTCCTTGAAATAACCTATAATCCTGTTATCCTCTTCTGGTGCGCAACACTTAGCGATTTTATATGTAAGTTCATCTGCCATTTCCAGATACCTGACAAACAATTAGTGGTTAGGATTGACATTTAGATTCGTAATAATGCTCTGTATCCGATGTCTTTCCGCCAATGTGCACCATCAAAATGGATTGCAGAAACGCCACGGTATGCTTGTTCAATAGCGGATTTTAGATCTTCAGCTAAAGCGGTGACTCCTAATACTCGTCCACCAGCAGTAACCACATTTTCTCCATCCTGTGCTGTTCCCGCATGTAAAACAGTAACGCCATCAATTGACGCTGCTTCAGTCAGACCTGATATAATTTTCCCCGTTTCATAAGGATTTGGGTATCCTCCAGAAGCCATGACAACGCATGCTGCTGCTTCAGTGTACCATTCTATGTCAGTGTGTTGGTCAAGTGTTCCATCAATGCATGCCATCATCAAAGGAACAAGATCGCTTTTTAGTCGTGGCAAAAGAACTTGTGTTTCTGGATCTCCGAAACGGCAGTTGAACTCCAGCACCTTTGGACCTGCGTCTGTAATCATCAGACCAACATATAACACACCTTTAAAGGGAGATCCAATTTTTGTCATCCCCTCAACAGTTGGATGTACAACGCGTTCCATCACGTATTCGTGAAGTTCAGGTGTCATTACAGGTGCGGGTGAATATGCTCCCATTCCGCCAGTATTCTTGCCAGTGTCTCCATCGTGCGACATCTTGTGGTCCTGTGAACTGACAAACGGTACACAGTGAGTTCCGTCTGTGAGGACAGTAAACGATGCCTCTTCCCCGATTAATTCTTCTTCAATGACGACACTATCTCCTGCATCTCCAAAGTCTCTATCCACTAATATTGTCTTGACTGCTTGCGTTGCTTCATCAATAGTGCGTCCTGGAATAACGCCTTTACCAGCAGCTAACCCATCTGCTTTAACAAAAACAGAGGTGTTGATAGTTTTGATATAGTCTATTGCTTCATCTGGATCATTAAATGTCTGATAGGCTGCCGTAGGGATATCGTTTTCCACCATCAACTGTTTGGCGAAATCTTTGCTTCCTTCAAGTCGTGCAGCCTGTTTATCGGGTCCGAAAGCGTTCAAACCGCGTTCACGAAAAACATCAACAATACCTTCTGCTAAGGGATTTTCAGGTCCGACTACTGTTAAGTCTATGTTCTTGGAATCTACCCAATCGGCGAGTTCCTGAAAGTCATCTTTATTCGGAACTGTTTCAGCAATTTGAGAGATACCTGCATTTCCGGGGGTGCAATAGATTTTATTGACGAGGGGACTCTGCGCGATTTTCCAGACAAGGGTATGTTCCCGTCCTCCTTGCCCAATAACCAGAATGTTCAACGTGATATCCTTATGTAATGTATGCTTATTTTCTGTTTAGAAACATATATTAACACACTTCCGTCAACAATTCAACATAAAAACTGTACACATCCATTGTTGCTTCATTATTGTCAAATGTTAACCTCTGTGCTACAATACCTTCAAGCAAGAAAACTGCTTCTTATTGGAGGATTATATGAAGATTGACAAAATTGAGTCGTTTTTCATCAGAAACGGTTATGTGATTCGCATTCATACGGATACAGGTCTGAGTGGTATCGGACAGACAGCATGTTGGGGATATCCAGAGGCGGTTGACAAGATTGTCAATACCTTTGAGAAATATCTTATTGGACAAAACCCGTTGCGAATTGAACATCATTGGCAATATCTCTACCGAATGGGTCCATTTAAAGGAACAGCACTGAGTGGTGCTATAAGTGCGGTTGACATCGCACTGTGGGACATCAAGGGTAAACATCTGGGGGTACCGATCTGGGAATTATTGGGTGGCAACTGTCGAGATAAAATCCGATTGCATCTACTTGGTGGTGGAAGCACACCTGAAACGATGTTTGATGCGGCGAAAGCTGCTGTTGCGGAAGGATTTACTGCACTCAAGTTTGATCCGTTGGTAGGGAATTTTCAGGATATGGCAGTAGATCGGTTAGTTAAGACAGCACGAGACCTTGTTGCTGCAGCGAGAGAAGGTGGAGGTCCTGATCTTGACCTGATCGTTGAGGTGCATCGGAAACTGACACCGATGAATAGTATCGTTCTTGAGTCTGCCTTGGCACCCTTTAATCTCTATTTTATTGAAGACCCTATTCAGATAGATACGATAACAACACAAGCCGAATTAGCGAAGCGTATGACAACCCCACTTGCTATAGGCGAACGCAATGTAAGTATTTGGGAGTTCCGTGAGATCTTGGAGGTAGGTGGACCTCAATATGTCCGTCCTGATGTCGGATTAGCAGGCGGGTTGACGCACTGTAAAAAGATTGCTGCTATTGCAGAAGCTTATCACAGTGCGGTGGTTACTCACAACTTCTTGGGACCATTGATTACTGCGGCATCTCTACATTTAGACGCAAGCATACCAAACTTTGTCACACAGGAATATACAAAAGGAGATGAATCGGATACTTACGCTGTTTACAAAGTTGCATATCAACGTGAGGGAGGTTACATTCCGATTCCAGAAGTTCCCGGTTTAGGTGTAGAACTTGATGATAGTTTAATATCCGAATCACCGTATCAACCTATGAATACTGGCAGAACACCTTTACGTGAAGATGGATCTGTTGCGTATGCTGTTTAAGTAACGGTTAGAAGACTGACGTGTATAAACCTTTTACCTAAAGTAAACGATTTCCAGCGTATAGGAGTTATAAGATGAACGATGATGAAAAATATCTATTTGATCTGAACGGTTATCTTGTTGTAAAAAATGTGTTGACACCTGAAGAGGTTGCTTTAGCGAATGAGGCGATTGATAAACATAGTGAACAGATGCGTGTGCGTCCGAGAGAGCAAACACTTGATGGTGGTTCTGAGGAATTGAAAGGAGAACAGGGAAGAGGAGAACTTGGTGGGATGCTTGGATGGGAAGAACCGTGGTGTAATCCATTTCGAGACATGCTGGCACATCCATCGCTTGTTCCCTATCTCAATGTTATTTTGGGTAAAGGTTTCAGAATGGATCATCAGATGTTCCTGCTTTCTATGGACAAAGGTGCAGAAGGTTTCATTTTTCACGGATCATCTGGTCCTGGTTTCGATCCAAATCAATACTATATCTTTCGTGATGGTCGGATGCACAACGGTCTAACTGTGGTGACTTTCCAACTAACGGATGTTCCTCCCGGTGCTGGTGGACTGATTGTTATACCGGGTAGTCATAAAAGTAACTATCCTTGTCCGCAGGAGATGCGACGTTACCAGAAACACCAAGAACACATCCGACAACTTGTTTGCGGTGCTGGTGATGCAATTATTTTTACAGAGGCGGTTACACATGGAACACTACCGTGGACTGCTGACCATCCGAGACGTTCAATTTTGACACGCTATACCGCAGGTAATATGGCTTATGTTCCTGCTTATGAGGTGCCTGAATGGGCAAATGAGCGACAACGTGCAGTTATGGAACCTCCATATCATTCGCGATTGAATCGTCCTACGTTGGATACATAAGTCGTAAATCTTTAGGTATGCCACAGATTTTTTCATAGTGAACTAATTATCTATTTGTTTAGGATTAAATCCGTGTTTACCGTAGCAAGAATCTGTGGATAACTTTCCACAAAGGAAAATCTATGATGTCATCTTCAACAAGTGCTATTTTCGGACTTATATTTTTAGGATTAGCGAATGCTTCCGTTTTTCTGATGTTTAAACTGTGGGGATATCCATTTAACAAGGAAACACATAAGAGTGAAGCCCCGCGATCATTGACCATTTTGCATCGTTGCCTCGGTTATGCGTATGCATTACTCTATATCTTTATGATGTGGTACATGGTTCCGCGCTTATGGAGTTATCAGGTTGAATTACCCCCTCGTACAGTTGCACATTTAATGCTCGGAATTACCATAGGCGTATTGATTTTAATTAAGGTTGCTATCCTTCGCTTTTTTCGGCATTTTGAGGAATCAATGCCGTATATCGGTGTATCCTTACTTATATGTACCTATCTATTGATCGGATTGTCTGTGCCATTTTCATTTCATGAAACCATCCTCAGATCTCAAACACGCGCATTTAGTGATGAAGGGATTACCAGGACACGTCAGTTGTTAGATATTGCAGAGTTACCCACGGAAGCACCCCTTGACCAACTGGCTTCAAAGCGGAAATTACGCGAAGGACAACATGTGCTTCAGCGGAAATGTGTAGTCTGTCATGATTTGCGAACGATTCTTGCTAAGCCACGTACACCACCGGATTGGGTACGCTTAGTCCATCGGATGGCGATAAAACCGGTTATCGGGGAACCGATATCTGAAGCAGAGGAGTGGAGTGTTTCTGCATATCTGATAGCAATCACACCTGACATCAAATCTTCTGTCAAACAACAGCGTGTGGAACAGATGCGTACCGATGAAGCAAAAGCAGCCGTTGAAATAGCGTTAACTATCATGGGGAATGAAACGACTGCAGTCGCAACAGCAGATACTTATAATGAAACCGAAGCAAAATTACTTTTTGAGGACAAATGCTCACAATGCCATCCAATTACCGATGTTGAAGACTATCCACCTCGTTCAAGAGAGGAGACGACTGAGGTTATCAGTCGTATGATAGAACATGGACTCTTTCTTGAGGAGTACGAGGTAGAGTTGATTACGCGTTATGTGAATGATAACTATCTTGAAGAATGATTGTCAGCAGACATAAGAAATAACATGGAGGTATTATAATGAAAACCTATTCACTAACATCAGAGCATCTGATTAATAAGCCTTTGGATGAAGTCTTTACATTTTTCTCTGATGCACATAATCTTAAAGAGATTACACCACCACAAATGCATTTGGTGGTGCTTACACCTCGTCCGATTGAGATGGAAGTTGGGACCCTTATAGACTACCGATTTAAACTCCATGGTATCCCTGTTCGATGGCAAACCGAAATTACAGAGTGGGATCCACCGCATTTTTTCGCAGACGAACAACGCAGAGGTCCTTATCAATGCTGGATACACAAGCATACATTTGTTGAAACGGATGGTGGGACACTTGTTGGGGACGAAGTTGAATATGGTGTACTGGGAGGACAACTGATAAATAAACTCTTTGTTCGTCCAGATATAGAAAAGATCTTTGAATATCGTTCGTCTAAACTACAGGAATTATTGAAATAGTGTTAGTTCCTGATTCTTATTCCTATATGAATAGATTGGGATGAATTCTAATTTCGAGTTCACGTAATATGCTGTATCTTTACCGATGCTACTACGTTAGATTATTCCTTATATTTTGATCGGTCAGTGTTACCACCATATTTTAGAGCATACACCATAAGGTTTGTCATAAAGCGATATACATCGGTGGAACGACGATTCCGGAGTGCAGTTCTGGAATCTATCTCCGCTGTTTCCATCGCACAAAGATAGTCTTTTCTATTAAAAATAACACCGAGTCTGTTTGTCGTCCGTAGTACGCCTCTTGTGTCTTTATACGTTAGATTTGGTGTTTTTCTTGCACCTGGTGTGCGTGGTACATATATTCCGCGATGGTACTTATATTTTGTAGGACGCGCCTTATTTTCACTTTCCCAAAACACCTCACCGCCTTCGGGTGGTTTAGCCATTTGGTAGAAGATATTGTATATTTCGTGATCATGTGGTAGTTTCTCTAAAGCATACTCAGGAAATATCTGATTTAGTTCGCGTTCCATAAGTCCAGAAAAACCTGCTTTCAGACCACAATCATCAAAGAATAGTGTGCCGCCTTGTTCAAGTACATATCTTCGTAAAGCAGCGCGTTCTTCATCGGAGAAGCCTGATGTTCTACTCTCACCATCTTTCATCAAGTTGCGGTTATTTACCATTTCCTGCTCGTGTCCAGTCATAATAATGAGTGGTGCGTCCATAATTAGGGGGTTGATCAACCTTAATGCACCACCAGCGTAACTCATATCTGCACGTATACCTGGGGTGTTATCTTCCAACCACTTAATTAATGATGGAATTGCAGTCGGATCTTGCCACCAATCACTGAGTGAATGCTTCAGACGTATAATACGGATATGCGCTTGTAGATCTGACCCAGTGCCTTTAATGATACCACCTAATTTGTCCCCGATCTCATCTCGCAGCGTTGGCAACTTGCCGTATCCTTCACCTAAGTCGTCATATCCCGAACCTGTCCCTGTTCCTTTCGTAAAATTCCCAAATCCTGAACTGCCTTTGCCTCGATTGGCAACTCCTAATGAACCGCTACTTCCTTTACTTCGGACGGGTGAAACACTTTCTGTTGGACCGTCACCGCCAGTCAATTCTGGACCATCAAGTTGAGAATTATTTAAGATACTTTCTGGGGATGGGGCAAGTCTCGTAACGTTCTGTATCATTGACGGTGCGTCTAATGGAATCTCTTCTTGAACAGGAGAAATTGGGTTAATAGGTGTTGGAACACGTTGCGCGCTTGATACCCCTTTGAGTCCGGATGTGGCGATTTTACGCTCTACCTTTGGTATCATCTTAGGTTTTGGCTTTGGCACATCCTGTCTAATTTTTCTTTGATCCGTAAGTGAGTTTAGTAATTCCACGTGCATGCTATCATCTATATCTTGAATGGTCGGTTTTAACAACCATACTGCTAACACAACAATTGCAACACTGTGAATGGCAAGTGATATTAATAAAGCACGCACCTGACGGTTTTTACTCCTAATTTTACGAAAATCAATTGCCATTATTATCTCCTTATGTATATTGGGAATGCACGCTACGGTTTGTGGTCAATAGGTTGAGGAATTCATTGTCTTAACCTATTTTCATAGGGATAGTGGTTCAACTGGAAATCTATATGCTATTATAGCAAAAAAATCATTACAATACAAGATGAATAATATGGCGTTAGGCAACTAATGATCTTCTATCTTTATGTTATGAATGGGTGAGATTTGTTGTAGAATACTTACTCAAGATCAGATAGAGCATCTGCGTAACAACTATAGGTAGCATCGTCAAATAAAACAAACTGGATGCTGGAAGGTATTTTCTCTCCGCTTTCTGCTAATTTACGTATTGTTTGAAGGGCAGCTGATGCTGCTTTTTCTGTTGGATACCCGTAGACACCAGTACTGATTGATGGGAAAGCGATTGAGTTGATGTTATTTTCTGCTGCTAATCCAAGGCTTTCTTTATAACAACTCGCAAGCAGTGCTTCCTCACCTGATTTGCCTCCGTGCCAAACTGGACCGACGGTATGGATGATGTATTGTGCAGGCAAATTACCGCCAGTGGTGATAACAGCTTTTCCTGTTGGACAACCCCCTTGTTGTGCTCTGATTTCGTCGCATGCCTTCACAACTGCATCACCACCAGCACGACGAATTGCTCCGTCAACTCCCCCTCCTCCGATGAGTTTTTCGTTTGCTGCATTTACTATCGCCTCAACTTCTGCTTTTGTTATGTCACCTTGGATAAGTTGTAAGGTTGTGTGTGCAAACTGTTTCTGCATTTGATTTGCTCCTTGCTGTGTATCGTAAAAAGTTCAATATCTTCGTTGGATGAATCCTGCGCGTTGCATATCATGCAATATTACAGATTCAACTGCCATATCTGTACGCATGTGGATATATCCTACTCCTCGCTTTATACAAAAGTTTTGTAGATTTTCACAAAACTCTTTTTGTCTATTTCGGTAGTGTGCGATAGTTTCTTCGTTAATCGTAATCTCCTTTGTCTCACCGGTTTCAGCATCTTGCAATCGCCAATCACCAGGTGGAGGTGGATCAATTTCTTCTATACATTGAATGTGTATCAGTGTCAATGCAAATCCGCGTCCTAATAACGAATTAACACCTTCGGAATAGCCTGCTGTGTCCAGAAAATCGCTGAGTACGATCGCCATTCCCGCTTGTGGTTGGTAAGTTGCCAAATGCTTGAAACATTCCGTCAAATGGGTTATCCCACCAGCATCAATGGTCGTCAAGGCTTTTTGGATGCGTGGGAACTGTGATTTTCCATAGGTAGATGGTAATGCAGCAAGCAGACGTTCCGCTAACGTATATAATGAGACTCGATCTGAATTCGCTAATGCGATATACCCTAAGGATGCAGCGACCTGTTTCGCATAGTCTAACTTCGTCGGTTCTCCGAACTGCATAGACTGGCTTGTGTCTAATAAAATAGAGATTGGTAGTTCTTCATCCGCTTGGAACAATTTGATAAACACTTTTTCCAAACGTGCGTATATATTCCAATCAAGATATCTGAGATCATCCCCGTGTTCGTATTGACGGTAATCCGAAAATTCGACACCAGGTCCGCGGTTGAGACTTCGACGGTCTCCTCTGTATTTTCCACGAAAAGGTTTTTTACAATGGATGCGGAGTTGTTCAAGTTGTGCAAGAAATTCAGGATTTAGCATGGTTCTGTGTTTATTTCAAAATCAACATCTTGCGAGTTGCTATGAAATCTCCTGCCGTTAGCGTGTAGAAATAGATTCCACTTGCCACGGGTTCTCCATTTTCGTTTTGTCCATTCCAGTATGCAGCACGGTTCCGAGTCTTATACTCCCCTTCAGATTGATGTCCTAATAGCAAGGTTCGCACAACTGTTCCTGTTGCAGAATGGATAGTTAGGGTCACCTCTGAAGGATCAGAGAGTTGATACGGTATCCACGTCTCCGGATTGAATGGATTTGGATAGTTTGCAAGCAGTACAGTCTTTTCTGGAATCAAGGATGCTAACAGTCGTTGGAGGTTCTCTATGCCTTGTCGGAAAGCAACTGATCCATCATCTTCTACTTGAGCCTGTTTTATCCATGCTTTGACCATAGCAGGTGTGAGTTCATTGCTATCTATAGCAACAAAAGGCGGCGCGGCGGAGTCTGTTGTCTCACCGAAATGCTGTGCAACAATGATGAGGTCTTGGATATTGACAACACCATCACGATTTACGTCCGTTCGTAAGTTCGTAGGTGCGTCGGATCCGAAATCTTGTGCTACGAGGATAAGATCTAAAATACTCACCCGTCCATCCTGATTCACATCCCAAGCAGGATAATCTCCCACAGTAATAGTAATAATCGGAGGTACAGCAGGAATAATGTCACCGGTGATAGATCCAAATTCAAAGTTCTCTAATGTAATTTCGGATTCACCGCTCGTTTTCGCCATGAATGTTATCGTGAGTAACGCACCTGTACCACTGACACCGACTTCAGATTGCCGTGCCGAAAATAGATCGGTAATTATGCCTACCGCGTTATCAATCGTACCACCTCCGAAAAAGGTATCTGCACCTTCTGATTTCAAGAAATCACCTTCGGTCACTTCAACCGCTTCAAGCACATTCGGATCAAAGGCAATATCCGTTTGCCATCCTGCTAAATCCGAAATGTTTTCAGCATTGAGGTTCAACGTAAACGCATCACCCGCAAGAAGGTTTGCTGTTCCGGTAGCAGAAAATGAGAAACCACCGGTCATATATTCCGTATCGGGTTCAAACCCGAAAAAGAGAGACAATAGATCGATCCTCCAGGACTTACCAAGCTTCACCAACAACACATTTTTCCCCTGTTGCAGTGTGATCGGAAAAAATGTTTGGTAATCATAAGCCCATGCTCCGGCATAATAGTCTGCATTGTCTTCATGAACTAAGTCGCTATTAAGATAGACTTTTCGAGGATGACTGGCACCCATGAAAATTTTTGTTTGCTGTCTTCTCGGAGAATACAAAATGATAGAACCGTAGACAACAAAATTCTCGTCGTTACGAAATTCAATAGCCTCTTGAGAGTTTAATAATCTTTCAAGGTTATCCACATTGCTCCATGTGCCATTAACTTTATAAGGCTCAAGCGTTCCAACCGACCATACACTTTCTCCTATAACAGTTCTCTCCGAGGCACCGACGGTGGCGATCTGTTCTTCTGTAACCTTACTGTTGGATGCTTTTGCTAAGTAATCCGTATGAATTACGTTTTCGTCTGCTTCTGCTGGCAAAGTCATCCATAACCAAGGTCCCGCAATTTTTGGACCGCCTTTGGGAAAACCCGGGTTGGCGTACCAATGGAATACTTCTATAGTCTCGCGTATGCCAGCCAAAGGTGAGAAGTCTGAGATGTTATTCACCTGTAGTTCTAACCTTTTTAAGTTACGCAAAGATGCAAGCGGGGAAACATCTACGATTTGGTTTTCATTCAGTATCAACGTTTCTAAATTAACCAATCCTGCTAACGAGGAAAGATTCGAAATCTCAGTATGGAATAGGTCGAGATGTCTCAACTCTATTAATCCCGACAAGGGTGAAAAGTCAATGATATTATCGGTATGTGGAAAACCAAGCCATCTCAGTTTTGTTAAGCCTTTTAAAGGTGAAAGATCGGTTGCTTTGCAATCGTATAAGAGGAGTCTCGTTAAGTTCGTTAATCCCGCAAGGGGTGAGAGGTCGGAAATATCAGAATGTATGGTGTCTAACTTTTTCAGATTTTTGAGTCCTGCCAAAGGTGCGAGATTTGATACACGAGTTGCTGCAATATTTATCTCTTCAAGATTGCTTAAAGAGGTGAGGGGTGAAAGGTCGGCTACTTCAGTGTCCTGAAGCCCTATCCGACGCAATTTTGTCAAAGAGGCGAGGGGTGAGATATCTGATAAAGGGTTGCTAAAGATATATAATTCTGTAAGGTTAATTGCAAAAGCGAGTCCTGTCAAATCCTTAATGTCTCTATTGCTTGCTCTTAAAGTTGTTAGTGTTTGCATATCTGCATGACTAATCGGCACAATAGAAGTGTCCCCTTTCCCAAGTGCTTCTGCTATTGTCGCACGTAAGTTTCGGTCCGGTATATTAACACTACCTGCAATTATATTTGTATTTTGTGCGAGTTCCGCTAAAGGTGAGAAATCAGATATCGGATTCTTGGTAAGTCTTAACCATTTCAGGTTAGTTAATGCTGCTAACGCGGACACATCTGTGATGTTGTTATCGTCAAGATTCAACCGTTCCAAATCTGTGAAGTTCTCTAAAAAAGTTAGATCTGTAATTCCGCATTTGATGACCCATAGTTCCTTCAAATTTATTGAATCTGCTAAAGGTGATAGATCAGGTAGATTTTCACCCGATCCCCAAAATTCAAATCTTTCCAATGTATCAATCCTTGCAAAAGGTGACAAATCCGATTTTCCTTCGCCACGTATATCTGCATATTTTAATTTAGATAGGTTTGATATAGGTGACAAATCCGGAATTGGATTCCCCTGATCCCAGTAAAAGAAATCTTCTAAGTTGGTTAATTCTGATATTGGAGATAGGTCGGTACCCTCTTCAACATTAAACCGTATCCCTATTAGATTTTTCAAATTTGCAAGTGGTGATATATCCGATATAGGATTATTAGACATTGATAACCAATGTAACTTAGCAAATCCTGCAATAGGTGAGATGTCGGTTATTTCATTGTCATATATTTCAAGTCCACCAATGTTGATTAGGTCAACGATTGATGAGATGTCTGAAATATTGTTTCCTTGCACACGAAGGTTACGCAGTTGGGATAAACCAGCAAGGGGAGAAAGATCTGAGACCAAATTTCGACGAATTTCAAAGTAATTTAGCATTATTGCATATTCAATTCCAGTCAAATCTCGAATGTTTCTATCATTTGCTTCAATTCTCGTCAGTGTTTCCATATCCTCAACTGTAATTACTTCATTAGGTGCTTTACCGAGTGCCCCTTCAAGTGCAGCGCGAAGGTTTGGATCAGGGATGTAAATTGGTGGATCAGGGATAGGAATCGGAGGTGGTATAATACTCCCATTATTATTTAACTCAGATATCACATCGTGAAAAGCCGATGTCCATGCATCTCGTTTGATTGCCCCGTTTTCTAACACCAACGCACCTAATAAGTTTTGTAGACTCACATTCTGGCTTATTTTTTCAAGGAACACCTCAGTTTCCAATCCGACCACTGCTGCAGCATGCGCAGCACCAAGAGATCCGTGAAACACCTCATAAAACCGCTGAATCGGTTCAATACCTCCGAATATTCCGCCTGCTGCCTCAAGTGCATTCCTATAACGTTGCGTATCTTTGTCAAGGAGGTTATGCATCACCGTATTTTCTACATAAAGGTCTAACGCACGCTCCTTGTTATAAGGTGGGTTATCTGCCTGTTCAACAACAGCACGCACCTCATCTTCAAACGTTTTCATTCCTTCTGTATGGCACCCGATGCAGGAAAGTCCATTACGTACAGCAGGATCACTTGCGGCAGGATTAGAGACAATCTCTGTCGGTGCTACATCCAGTCGATTGCCTCCGGCATCTACAAGATAGTATGCTTGTAATCCGTTCGGCAGATTAAAAATAATCTCACCACCATCATGTATGAAATCAAGCGGATGTGTAAATATATTCTGCGACTCCGCGCTCCCTGCAAAGTCGTAACTTTTCCAATATGCTCCATGCTGAGAGGTGTGGCGTTCAACAACGCGGTTATGTCTTGAAACACCAGAGTTGTTGAAACCTGCACGCCAGACACGTTTCCCTGCGGCATTTTTCAGGTTATCTACAACATACACATCAAGCTCTTCTTCTAATTCACGGTCTGTTTGGGGCAATGCAAGAATGTCATTATAGAGCGGCGGCAGCGATGCAGTTGCAAGAAACCAATCCGCATGCACAAATGGCATTTCGGAATTTGTCTCTTGCTGTAGTGTTGTCAGTTTTTCATGTAAATGCGTTTGTGTTGGTGTATCAAACGTCATTTGATAGGGATATACTTGTTCAATCTGTGTCCATGCATCGTTTCTGATATCCCATTCGTAATCGCGCAGGTCAATATAGTAAATGGTTTCTTCGGTATCAATTGGCATCGGTATAACAACATCACGTCCCCAAGAAAGGCTATTTATCAGTTTTGACAATGCACGCCGATATGCATTGAGTGCCTCAGTCATCTCACCTGCGTTATAGAGATGTGTTAACGTAAAATAACGTGCAAACGATTTGTCACTTGACGAAAGAGAATTGACGTGTTTTTCAATCGTTTCAAGCATTGTGTCGGTTGTAATGAAGTTGGTATCTGGTCTTGGTACGGCATCCCAATCCGGTGCGCCTGCTAAGATCCATTGTCGAATTGTCTCAATCGCAGCGGGGTCAAGTGGTGGTTGTCCTTGTGGCATCCGTCTGGCAACATCCGTTTCGATGAGACGTTGATAGAACACCGAACCGTCTGGATCACCGGGAATAACTTTTCCGTCATCAATGAGAGCGGTATGTTCAATGATAAGTGCCTCAGTATAAGAACCTTTTTCCCCGTGGCAAATTAGGCACGACTGATCAAAAATCGCATAAGCCTCCTGTGCGAGATTCTGTTGTGCATCAACGTTTTGATAACACAATATGGATGTAAATAAACATACAAAGAGGATAGTATATTTCCAAAATTTCAATTAATCTTCTCCATCACAATAAAGGCTTAAAAAACCCATTTTCAATACGATATTTCAACTTGAAATTTGAGTTTTAAAACCGAAAGTGCCATATCAATTTGATATAAAATGATTATAACACGATGCTATAAAATAAGCAAGATTTTGACAATTAATTTGCAAATGTCAAGAAAATGTATTATAATATAGGCACCTAATTTGAAAGTAATTATTTGATTATCGGGGCGTAGCGCAGCCCGGCTAGCGCGTCTGCTTTGGGAGCAGAAGGTCGGAGGTTCGAATCCTCTCGCCCCGATTTCACATGCGCCTATAGCTCAATTGGATAGAGCAACGGACTTCTAATCCGTAGGTTGCAGGTTCGACTCCTGCTAGGCGTGTATTGTATATGGTGGATGTAGCTCAGGGGTAGAGCGCCTGACTGTGGATCAGGAGGTCGTGGGTTCAAATCCCATCATCCACCTTTCTGATGCGTCCGTAGTTCAATGGATAGAGCAATAGCCTTCGGAGCTATAAGTTGGGGGTTCGAATCCCTCCGGACGCGGGCGCCGTTAGCTCAATTGGCAGAGCATCTGACTCTTAATCAGAGGGTTGAAGGTTCGATTCCTTCACGGCGCATCGGTTCTATAAAATGAACGGATGCCCGAATTGTAGACTCTCTCCAGTGAAAAGAAAATCCTTAGAGGGTCAGAATAAAGGGCGGGTGCTGGAATTTGGTAGACAGGATAGACTTAGGATCTATTGGGGTTATGCCTCGTGAGGGTTCAAGTCCCTCCTCGCCCATTACATAATGACAACATAATCGGACACACCTTTTTGTGGGTAGATAAAGGGAGATTCTAACTTGAGAGTTGAAGTCGAAACACTTGATAGTACGCAAGTCAGATTAGAGATTGAGGTGCCTGCTGAAGATGTAGACGCAGCATTACAAGAGGCGTACCAAGCCTTGCGTAGTTATGTTTCCCTACCGGGTTTTAGAAAGGGACGAGTACCCTTAACATTACTCAAATCCCGATTCCCAGAACATGTCAATACCGAAGTAGTAAAGCAACTGGTTTTCCCTGCCTACGAGGATGCATTGGCTACTAAACGGTTGATGCCACTTGAACAACCGACATTTGACCCTCCATTAGAGCGACTAAAAGTCACCGAAAATCAACCACTTGTTTTTGCTGCAACCGTCAATGTAAAGCCTTCAATTACCCTCCCCGCATACGAAGAGATCGAAACAGACAAAACATCTGTCAACGTGCCACGTGAGGATGTAGAGGCTCATATTAAACGATTGCAATTACAATCCGCCACCTTTGAACCGATTGAAGAAGAACGTCCCGTTGCAGCAACCGATTGTGTACGTATAGATTGGACATGCTCCGTTGACGGTGAAGAACTTGAAAACGAATCTGCACAGGATATAGATCTTGACCTAACGTCACAAGATCTTCACGCTGATTTGGTTGCTGGATTTATTGGAATGAATGTCGGGGAAACGAAATTGATTGATGTTGACTTTGATACGGCTCACCCGGTGCCTACACTTGCTGGCAAAAAGGTATCCTATAACGCAACGCTGCATGCAATCACCCTGAAACATCTGCCTGAACTTGACGATGAATTTGCCAAAGACCTCGGTTATGAAACATATAATCAGATGCATGGTGTTATCTGGAATACTTTAGTTGAAAATGAACGTATACTTCATATTGATAGACAGAAGGTTGAAATACTTGAGCAGCTTATTGAGAAGACAGATATATCGATTCCTGATGATCTGGTGGACCAATATGTTGAGAACGCATTACAGAATGTACATAAGCAGTTAAAAGCACAACATCAAACCGCTGAAGAAGCAGGAATTGACTTGGAGACGTTGCCAACAGATTTACGCAACGATGTAATTCAACAGACGAAACAGAATTGGATTTTTGATGAAATTGCACAACTTGAAGGTATAAATGTTACTGATGATGAATTGGAGTGGGAGATTCGCCGCACTGCGGAACAAATGAATCGTGATACTCAAAAATATGCCGATTTGTTGAAAGCAAGCAATCGTTTAGAGGACTTTAGGGTTCAACTAAAACACGAAAAAATCTATGAGTTTTTAATTGAGAGAGCATCAGCCAAAAAGTCATTGATTATCACTGGATAGTTTCAAATTATCTGAGATGGTAAGATGTTGTGGTATGTTTATTGATACAATGACCATACCATTTGATTAACACTATATTTCAATTGCTCCAATAACTGTTATATAACAAAACACAACATACATTGCCCCTACGGACACAAAAATGAATCTTGTACCCTTTGTTGTTGAACAAACAAATCGAGGTGAAAGGTCTTACGACATCTATTCTCGGTTGCTTGAAGACCGGATAATCATGATCGGCACTACGATTGCAGATGATTCAGTGGCAAATCTGGTTACTGCACAAATGCTTTTTCTTGAAGGAAAAGACCCAGATGCCGATATCATTCTTTACCTGAATACACCAGGAGGTTCAGTTTCTGCAGGTTTAGCAATTTACGATACTATGCAGTATATCAAGGCGGATGTCCAAACGTGGTGTTTAGGAAGAGCCTACAGCATGGGGGCAATCCTATTGGCAGCGGGAACACCGGGAAAACGATACGCATTGCCACATGCTAAAGCACTGATACATCAACCTATGGCTGGGGGTATTGGTGGTCAAGCAGCAGATATCAGTATCCATGCCAACGAAATCTTGCGGGAACGAGAACGGCTTTACAATATATTAGTGCAGCATACTGGGCAAAAATTTGAAAAAATCGAAACAGATGCAGACCGAGATTTTTATATGACTGCCCAAGAAGCACTTGAGTACGGTATTGTTGATACCGTTGTAACGCATCGTCAGTAACATATAATTAATTAGGGTATGTCTTTGCACTTACAGGAAAACGAGATACCCACATAATTAACACGAACTGTCGGTATAGAAGTCGGAGGATAGAATGTCAGAATCAATTGATAACAGAATGTTTTGCTCATTCTGTAATAGAGAACGCAGCCAAGTATCCGAACTCCTTCAGGGGGCAGAAGCGAAGATATGCGATGTATGTATAAATGAATGTAATAGAATACTCGCAAAGGGAAATCCTGCTGTAGATTTACCTGAACCACCCCCCGACGCTGAAGAACCTGAAGAGGAAGATATTGAACCTCCTGTTTTGCTCTTGGAACCAGCGGAAATTAAAGCGAAACTTGATGAATACGTCATCGGACAAGAACACGCCAAAAAAATCCTGTCAGTCGCTGTTTACACACATTATAAACGTTTGCAGCATGATAATACAGACGATATTGAATTAGACAAAAGTAACATCTTGTTGATAGGTCCCACGGGTACTGGTAAAACACTGCTTGCTCAAACGCTTGCAAAGGTATTAAATGTTCCCTTTGCTATTGCGGATGCTACTACTGTAACAGAAGCAGGATATGTCGGTGAAGACGTAGAAAATATTATTCTGAAACTCGTTCAGGCAGCAGACGGAAACATCAAGCGTGCACAAACTGGAATTATTTATATTGATGAAATAGATAAAATAACGCGCAAATCCGAAAACCCATCAATTACACGTGATGTTTCGGGGGAAGGAGTGCAACAAGCACTTCTTAAGATATTAGAAGGCACTGTGGCTAATGTGCCGCCACGCGGGGGAAGAAAACATCCACATCAAGAGATGTTAGAAGTTGATACTAAAAATGTCCTCTTTATTTGTGGAGGTACTTTTATCGGTTTAGAAAACCTTATTAAAGACCGACTTGGTAAACAGAGTATCGGTTTCGGATCCACCATTCAATCCAAAAACAAACGAAAGATTCACGAAATTCTGGAACATGCTACCGCAAAAGATCTTACAAAGTATGGATTCATTCCAGAACTTATTGGAAGGTTACCTATTGCAGCGATTCTTCATGAATTAGATGAATCTGCCCTAATTAGAATACTGACCGAACCGAAAAACGCCCTCGTTAAACAATATAGGCAACTTTTAGCTTATGAGGGTGTGCAATTTGATGTGACCGATGATGCGCTTTCTGCAATTGCGCATCAAGTAATTGAACGCGAAACTGGCGCGCGAGGCTTACGTGCAGTTATGGAAAAAATAATGCTTGATACGATGTATCAGATACCGTCACTTGACGAAGTCAACGCATGCCAGATAACCGAAGATAGTGTTTTAGGTAAAAGTCCACCTGAATTAGTTGACACGACGTCTGAAGCTCTAAAAACCGCTTAAAGGAGCAAACCATGAGTCAAGATTCTGAAAGACTTGACAGCGATTCAACTGTTTTTTTACCAGTTATCGCTCTGCCACCCCATTTTGAGACCTTTTTCCCAAAAACAAAAGCAGTACTTGACCAAAGGTTAGAGGACTGGACACCGTTGACCATCCAACGGAAAATGGGGGTTCTTGCCGCTAAGGCGGCTATAAATACAAATAACAAGGTCTTGCTCCTCCATCAAAAAACTGAACTTGAAGAAAATGCAGAACCGAATCCGGATGACCTCCATACCGTCGGTATTGTGGCAAATATTATACAAGACCTTGACCTCGGAAATGGAACACTTCGTATCGCAGTAGAGACTTCTGCACGTGCAATCGTCGCACATTGCACACAGGTTGATGGATATTTAAGGGCATCCGTCAAAATCGTTTCTGAACTCACTGGGATTGGGGATGCATCTAAAAAACTTATAAATGAAGCACACACTGTATTTCGTAGTTACGCAACTACCCATTCAAAAGATATACTACCTGATATGGTCAGGCATACACGTGAAATTGAGGAACCTGGGATCCTCGCTGATAATATCGCACGTTTTATTATAGAAATTCCACCACATAGACGGCAAGAAATACTTTCCGAACTGAACCCAATCAAGCGACTAAAATTAATTATAGCCTTTCTGAAAGCAGACCTTGACTTACTTGATCTTGAAGATGAAATTCAATCTGAAGTTAGTGAATCCGTCAAGAAGACACATCGTGAATTCTATCTGCAAGAGCAGTTAAAAGTTATTCAACGAAAACTTGGAAGAGAGAATGAGGTTGATGAAATAGATGATTTGCGCGAGCAAGTTGAAAATGCTGGTATGACTGAAGAAGCAGAAAAGAAGGCACTCAAAGAACTTGACAGACTCGCACAAATACCCCCTATGTCGGCAGAGTCCGGTGTGATTCGGAACTATGTAGATTGGCTCCTTGCTGTTCCGTGGAAAGAACGTACTGAAAATACTATTGAACTTGATCAGGCAGAAAAGATACTCGACGAAGACCATTACGGATTGGAAAAACCTAAAACGAATGTATTAGAATACCTCGCTGTCCTGAAATTGGTCGAACAGGTTAAAGGTCCAATTCTCTGTTTAGTGGGTCCTCCGGGTGTTGGTAAAACATCATTGGGTAAATCTATTGCGCGCGCAACCGGTAGAAAATTCGTCCGGATGTCCCTCGGCGGTGTACGCGATGAAGCTGAAATCCGTGGTCACCGTAGAACCTATATTGGGGCTATCCCTGGACGCATTATTCAAGGGTTACGCGATGTTCAAACGAAAAATCCGCTATTCCTGCTTGATGAAATAGACAAACTGAGTTCTGACTGGCGAGGTGATCCAGCATCAGCACTCCTTGAAGTGCTTGATCCAGAACAAAATGAGACCTTCCGAGATCACTACTTGGATGTTGAATTTGATCTATCGGATATTATGTTCGTTACCACAGCGAATACACGGATCACGATACCACCCGCGCTTGAAGATCGCATGGAAGTCATTGAGTTGCCAGGATATACAGATTTTGAAAAACATAAAATTGCTACCTTCCATCCTAATGGACTTATTCCGAAGCAGTTGAATACTCACGGACTGAAGGAAGAAAATATTGAGTTCGCTGATTCTGCTATATTCGATATAGTCCACAAATACACGCGTGAAGCAGGTGTCCGAAGCCTTGAACGTAGTATTACCAGTGTCTGCAGAAAAATTGCTAAGCAGATTGTTACGGATGATACACCGGATCTGAAGGTTAATGTGACTTCCCTCAATTTGAGTGACTACCTCGGACCACCTAAGTGGACGCGGACCAAAGCACAAGAACATGATGAAATCGGTGTCTCAACTGGAATGGTATGGACACAAGTCGGTGGAGATATTGTCTCTGTTGAGGCAACCCTTATGCCGGGTGAAGGTAAGTTGGATATGACAGGACAACTCCAAGAAGTAATGCGGGAATCTGTCCAGACCGCTGTCGCATATCTCCGATCACGTGCTGACGATTTTAAAATTGCTAAAGACACGTTTGAAAAGAATGATATTCATATCCATATTCCAGAAGGTGCTGTGCCAAAAGATGGACCGTCTGCAGGTATCACCGTTGCCACTGCTATACTTAGTGCTATCACCGGGAAGAAGGTGCGGAAAGATGTCGCAATGACGGGTGAAATTACACTCCGCGGTCATGTCCTCCCAATTGGTGGATTAAAAGAAAAGTCACTGGCAGCCTATCGAAACGGTATTGTTGATATTATAATGCCAGACGATAATAAAAAAGATCTTGCTGATGTGCCAAATGAGATACGGGAGAACATTCGGTGGCATCAGGTTAATGACATGACGCAGGTCCTAGAAATAGCACTAATAAAAGATACTGACGGTGTCGCTGATACTGAACATGATGGAATTACACCTGCTGCAGACGAAGCATCCTTACAGAATTCAGATGTAATCGGACAGACAGGAAACTAACTTACGTTTAGACAAGATAACGTAGTTTATCACAGGAAAATGCGAGTAGACAAATTTCTGCAAATTTCACGACTTGTCAAACGGCGCAACGCAGCAAATGCGTTATGTAGTCGTGGCAATGTATTGCTCAACAATCACCCTGCAAAAGCAGGTAAAGTTGTGAGTGTCGGTGATCGCATTACCATTATTGCTGATAGACTCCCTACAGAGGAAGCACAAGAATTGACTTATGAGATCCTTGATGTGCCTACAGGTAACGTGTCTAAAGCACGAGCGACCACACTCTATCGTCTTGTTTAGTGAATCAATAGATCCTCCATATTACAAACGAAAACAAACATGTTGCCACGCATTGGAATAACTATGGGTGATGCTGCCGGCATCGGTCCTGAAATTATCGTTAAAGTCCTCACCAACCAAAATGTCTACCAGATGTGTCATCCGATTGTCATCGGTAGTCCAGCAATCATTCAGAATACACTTAATTTCCTCACCAAAAAAGACCTACTTCCCAAAGATACAGATAATCTTACCGTAGTCTCACGTTTCCCTTTAACTGAGCATTTTACAGCGAAATACGGTAGAATTGATGTACTTGAAACAAGTTCGTTAAAACCTGAAAATATATCGTATGGATCAATCGACTCAGACTGTGGCACTGCTGCTGTTAATGCAATTGAAACTGCGGTAAAACTTGCACTTGAAGGCACGATTGATGCTATCACAACTGCACCAATTTGCAAGGCAGCGATTCAACGCGCAGGTTCACCGTTCCCCGCTCACACTGAGATGCTCACAAGTTTGACACGCACACAAAAATCTGTAATGATGCTAAAAACTTGGAACATTTCATCACAATTTACAATGGGTTCCAGCGATGAGTTAAAAAAAGTGAAGAAAAATTCCGATATTACTACAAACACCGTAGAAAATCTTACTGTTACTTTTGTCACCAATCATATTCCGATTGCAGATGTATCACAGCAACTATCAATAGAAAGAATCAGCGATGTCATCCGAATAACACATGATGCCATGGTGCAATTTGGTATTGCAAAACCACGGTTAGTTATTGCAGGATTGAACCCTCATGCTGGGGAAGAAGGTATGTTCGGCAAAGAGGAACAGACCTACATCTTGCCAGCTATCCATCAAGCAAACACAGAAGGATTACAAGTTGATGGTCCCCTACCTGCAGATACGTTATACCAAAAGGCGATCCGTGGTAAATGGGATGCTGTCATTGCAATGTATCATGACCAAGGTAATATCCCAATTAAATTGGTTGGTTTTGGGCAGGTTGTAAATATTACATTAGGTTTACCAATTGTCCGTACAAGCGTTGACCATGGCACTGCATTTGACATTGCTGGAAAAGGTATTGCGAGTGAAACAAGTCTTATCGCCGCATTAGCAGCAGCTTCACAATTAGCGAGTTCTCAAATATGAATAAACACAAACTATTTTCTATTTTTGTTTTATGTTTTTTGTTTGGTATACTACATGTAATAGGGTTTTGTAACCCGATCTCTGATGGATATCCATCTGCTTCACTGAATGGTAATTCATACACATCCCCCAATAAACTGTTAGAGGTTGTAAAAACGGAACCACATTTTCTTATCCTACGCTTCCGACTCTCCAAACTTGAGATTCAAAAGCTGCAACAGGATGAGGAATCTTTCACACATATACATTTTAAGGGGGCATATTGGACATCAGAAATCGGAAAACCGAAACTTCCAATTTACTCTGTTCAAGTTGGGCTACCTTCCGCAAGCAGTGTTACTGCTACTGTGCTTCAAAAACAGAGTACATTTAAGCAAATAGACCGACCACTAATTAATAATCAAGCAGTTGATCCTTTTTTTCCTGATGCACACCAAAGGGACGACCTGATCTCAGAGTCCGCTGTATCTGCTGGTAATATAACAACTACTTTATATCCGACAGAAATGGTAGAGGTTATACCTGTCGGGTATGTGCGCTCACAACGGATTGGTGTACTCCACATCCACCCAATACAATATAACAGTTCAACTAAACAGATAAAGATTACAAATGACATTACCTTCCGTATAGATTTTTTTGGTGCTTCAACAAATGCACCACCCCCTCTTTCATCTCATTCTATTGAGAGTACCGCTTATGAAGATATGTTCCAGACGATGTTGATTAACAACACACAAGCATACTCGTGGCGACACAGATTAGATCGGTTGCATTCCTATCCTATCCAAGCTGCACCTGCTGCAGCTGCTACCCGCAGACGATTTAAAATATCCATTACGAGAAACGATATGTATCGGATCAGCTACACTAATCTTACAGCAGCGGGAGTAACCCCCGAAAATATTGACTTGGATAGTCTCCTGATTGATTTGGATAGTACTCCAGTAGAAGAAAATAGCCGAAAACAGGGGTATTATATCTTTGATAGAAACCTAAATGAGACCTTTGATCAAGAGGATATGATTGTCTTTTATGCACGCAGTATAAGTAATAAATTTACGGATACGAATGTCTACTGGCTCAGTTTTTCTGAAAAAGGCACATCTGCTCAAAATGTAGGTGCTACACGCCGCATCGGCACACGGTCTGCTGCACCAGTTTCTGATGGTATAAGTCCACCATTTGCTTTTAAAACAAAATTACGGTTCGAGGAAGACATTCACCACGATGCGCTTGATGGAGATGATATAAAAAGTGAATTGGCTGATCACTATTTCTGGACTGGACTTAGAGGCGATAGGTCAGATATAAGCAAGAAACCTTTTCCGGTTGTGTTACCTAATACAGTTCCACGATTTGATATAATTAATCGAGATGCCATCATTCGGGTTAGACTTCAAGGTTCTTATCGAAGAAGTGCAGCCGTCCATAAAGCTCAAATAAGTTTTAATGGTGAGAAACTTGGGGGTTTAGCCAGTTGGAGACGACAAGAAGCACCAGTTGTTACACGCAATTTTCCACAGAACAAGATTCACCACAATAACCTAAATGAATTGGTGATTGAAGCACTTGATAACAACAATACGCCAAGAGGATCTTTCGATTTCTATCTTGATTGGTATGAATTTGAGTACTGGCGAGATTTTCGTGCTGAATCAAATCGTCTTGAATTTAACTCTGATACAGAGCCAATAATTGATGGGAAGACACACTACGAAGTAATCAATTTCTCCTCGGATGCAATTGATGTCTATGCATTGAGTCGCAGCACCGGTATAACTTCAAAGTTGATTGACGGAAGGATATCACGGATTAACAATACATATCAGATTTTGTTTGAGGATGATGTATCAGGTCGTGAGGGTTACTATGCAATCGCCAACAACACATACTCAAGTATTGGAAAACTTACTGAAGTTCCACCTAGTACTTTACGAAATGCAACAATGCAGGCGGATTATATCGTTATTACACATAATACATTTTTAGATAGCATCACCCCTCTTGTGGAGTTTCGACGCTCACAAGATTTGACAGTCAAAGTTGTGGATATTGACGATATCTACAATGAATTTAGTTCTGGTCTTTTCAGTCCATTTGCAATTCAACACTTTTTGCGTTATGCCTATCATACATGGCAGCCTCCTGCTCCCACGTATGTCTTACTCGTTGGTGATGCACATTATGACTATAAAGAAGTTATTGTAAAACACAACAGGAACTATGACCTCTACCCGAATTTTGTTCCAACCTACCATGGATGGTCGCCAGAAAGTGGTGAAACCGCTATGGATCAAAGGTTTGTTAATGTGAGTGGAGAGGATCATCTGCCCGATATGTTCATCGGACGACTATCAGTGCAATCAACAGATCATCTTGATACAATGGTAAAAAAAATAATCAATTATGAAACGAAACCGAAAATTGGTCTGTGGCAAGCCACACTTGTCCAAGTCTCTGATGACCATTCGGATAATCCCTCTGATGACATCTTTGAGAGAACACGAAACAAACTGATAAAAGATTTTATCCCCGTAGCATTTGACACAAAACAGATATATTTACGACAGATCGAAAGACCTGACTTAACCCATCACGCTATACTTCAGGCGTTGGATGAAGGAACACTCGTTATAGAGTATGCTGGTCACGGCGGGAACCAAACATGGGCAGATGAAGGAATTTTTAGACTACAAGATGTCGTTGATTTACGGAACAAATATCTACCATTTGTGGTAACAACCACATGCTTAAATGGAGAATTTGATAAACCACAAGAATACGATAGACATTCTCTTAGTGAACAATTTTTGCACGGAGAATATGGTGCCATCGCTACACTTTCCGCTACAAGACTAACATACGCGCAAGCGAACGCCGATTTTGATGAAGACCTTTTTACTGCTATGTTTGTACGTGAACCTTTTGAGGCAAAACAAGGTGCCGTTGAAATTGGTGCAACACCGCCAAGTATTGGTAAAATAGTCAACGATGCCAAAATAAGATTTCTTACTCGCATTGGTAATCGACGATGGATTCCCGGAACAGAGCAATACGCACTTATCGGTGATCCTGCTACACGGCTTGCACTCCCTACACTTGATTTTAAGGTAAATTTGCAGGAATTTGCACTTAATTCTGAGAAACAGATTGTCGTTCCGAACAATGAGGTCGGCACTTACGATACAAACGGTGCATGGTGGAAAGCTGATGGATTCAGCGCAAACAGACTTGTCGCATCTGCTGTATTTCAGAATGAATTTGATACTATATATGGGAATGAATTCACTCTACGGTCTACAAGCAGAGTGTGGAAAGGTGATTTTGAAACTATTCGGTTGGATGTGCCACCCAAAGCCTTACCAGGTAGAGGCGTTGTGCGGTTATTTGCTCATGATAATAAACGTACTGCTATCGGCGGTGCTGTCTTCTGGGTTGATACACCGATTATTGGTGATGTACGTGATGAATTAGATGTTATAGATACTCACACACTGAACATCCAAGCACTCATTTATGATGACCAAGGGGGTGATAAAGGGATACGTTCCATTATAGTTCATGCGGATAATACTGCCACTTATACGGATGTTCTCACACCCATGGTCAAAATCTCACCTCCTTCTGGCACCAGTGGACTAAAACCGGACGGACAGTGGTACGGAATTGAAACACCTATTCCGTTACCAGTCGGTGTTCGTCAAATCCGTTATCGCATTATCGTTACTGATAGCAGTGGATTAGAAATTGCCTATCCACCAAAGTCTGAACAACGAATCAAGATTGATGTTCCGGAGGGACCAAATCTCCAAATTAACACAGATGGGATAAGTATCGCACCAATTCGCTATACTTTTGATGAAAAGACTGACAAGTATTCTCTTACTGCTGAACTGATTAACAACGGTGGTAGAACAGTCAAAACGGATATTGATGTTGTTTTTGCAGAAGGAAATCCTGATAAAGACCAAAATCAAATAATAGACGAAGACGCTGATATCTTAGGCACAATCACAGTGACACCTGATGACTGGCAGGAGGGTGATACAGTCTTACAAAGAACAACTGTGGAAGTTAAGTTAGACACAAGTCTGACAACCGGTATACATAGGATATATGTTGTTGCTGACCCTGATGTAGACACAAAAGATGAAAACAAGATTAAAGGTAATGTCGCAGAATGGAACGAATTTGATAATGTGCTTTATGTCACTTTTGTCGTTAACGAGTTCTTCTATTCTCCCACCGAACCATTGACAGCCTTTAGTCTTGACAGAGTATTTGAGATCGATCTTCCAGCAGCAGCAGCATCGATAGAAGGGGATCAGGTTCCTTTGACGATATCTTCAAGCGAACCGTTTGGATTAACACAACCTTCTTTAGATTATGCAACGATACCTCGTGTGGCTGCACTCCGAAGAGGTCTACTCCGCACGGGTGATGAGTATGCACAACAGTATGAAGTGGCTTTCCGTACATCAGATGTCACATTGAAAAAACCCGCAACTCTAAAGCTGCGGTTTGATATTAGCAGTTTAGAGGATATTGTCAGAGAAAACACACCATGGCAGGAAGGGAGTAAAGATTTCAAAGCAGCAATGATTGAAGAAGCGGAAAAACTCAGCATTTATACATGGCGATCTTCATACGAAAAATGGAAACGACTACCATCACAAGTTGGTTATGTTAATGGTATTGAAAAGCCACAACCTGATGATGAGGGACCTATTTTTCAACTTGAAAACTATATCACACCTATTCAAACTGAAAACGCGAATAAACAACCACTCCCACTTGAAGATATTAAGATTAACCCACAGCTAACACCCGCAGGTATCTGGGTTATCCTGTTTTTAGATCCAACACAATACGTAGTATACTTAAAAAGGAAGCATCATGTTGAATATGAGAAATTTGCAGAACATGGTGAATTGGATTACCCCTATCGCATAGAAAATTACGGATTAGAATTTACCATTCCAAAAAATTGGGAAATACCGCCAGAACTTGCTGACGGAACACCTATTGTCCCCTTTGAATTTGGAGATATCGTCATCTTTGAAACCGATTATGTAGAAGCTAATGCTGTGCTGAAAGGGACACGAAATCAGAATGCAGGCAACGGCACTGCAACGATTACACCGAAAATCGGTGCAAATAAAGAGTTCGCATTAGGAGATTGGTTCATCTTTTTTACATCCAAACAATATTATGAGATACGAGATAATACTGGAGCACAAGTCTATTCATCCAGCAATCAACCTGTGCCCGGCGAAGTCAATAAGAGTTTCTACCATAGTCACCTCGGTTTTGAGATACTTGTCTCATCAAGTTCTGAAGAATTCCAATTCGGTGATAAGATTAAATTCAGCACTGCACAAGTGGCAACAATCACAGCAGAAACGACTGAACTTTCACCTTTTACCTTACTGAGTAGTGATGATGTATCACCTCCTACATTTAATATGTGGATAGATGGTGTTCAACCCAAAACAGGTAGTGTTATTGCACCGCGTCCACTTATCTCCATTTTACTTGAGGATGCGGACGGGGTAGATTTGGATACTTTGATTGTGCGTAGAGGAGACAACGGCAGCCCTCTTAAACCTATCTCTGATTACATAGTACGGAATCCTAAAAATGTTAATTCCGTCCCGATTGACTATAACCTATATTTTTTCCGGGTGAATACGCTTTTGAGATTGAAGCAAGTGATTTTAATGGAAATGCAATCGGTGGAAAAGAGGGGAAAATCCAAACACGTTTTGTTGTAATTGAAATGCCTGACATTACGCCACCCATCATCGAAATTCTCGTAAACGATGAAATTCTTATTGGAGATGATTCTAATTCTCTTAGTGCAGAGGCAAATATGGACAAAAACCGTATCACCGAACAACCACACTGTGAGATACGGGTTACGGATGATACAGCACTTGACAATACTCTGCTCAATATTACATTCAATCAGATTAGTACAGATGGAGCAGTGAGTGATACCATACGCCGTTATCGTGAATTTGATGAAGCAAAATGGGAATTTGATGAAAAGGATCCTCTTAGTGCAAACTTCAGTTTCGCACCCGACCTACCAAACGGTACATATCGGCTACAGGTGACAGCAACAGATACGAGTGAAAATACCGCTGAAATTGATACAATCTTCACTCTTGATGAGAAAGTTAATCTCAGTAATGTGTTCAACGTTCCAAATCCCATGGAAAATGGCAGGACATTTTTCACCTACCAATTGTTACAACCCCCAGATAAAGTTACCATAAAAATATATACGGTTAGCGGAAGACTTATCAAAACTATATCAGATGCAAGTGCAGACCGAGGAGACAATGAGACTTTTTGGGACGGAAAAGATGAGACAGGAGTACGCTGTGCAAACGGCGTATACCTCTATCGCGTCGTCGCACAAACTGAAAATGGTTCTGTGGAAAAGATAGGAAAACTTGCCATTTTGCGTTGACACATTATAAGACCCAATCCCCACATTTACGGTTCCCTTACCACATCAGATCAATCGTACAACCAACACAATTTCACTTAATTTATCATTACAAAACCTTAATTTCATGATTATTAATTCCACAAATATATTGTATCTAATTTATGGATTTTCAACGTTATATATTGAAGTTAAGAGAAGGAAAAACGGTGCTCGTTGCATTTCGCACATAATCTTATATCTTCCATCTCGTGAGAGTGCGGTATAACTAATTTTATAGAATTAATGTGTTTAAGATTGAAAGTAATATATGCGAACCTCGGATAATATATCGAATATAATTTAGACAAAATATTCCGTTTTATCCTTGAAGTATTTTCACATTTTTGTTACAATTTACATTAGGAGGAAATATTATGGCTGCTAACAATATCAATGAAATTGATGAAGCAGTGACACATCCGATGGAGGGCGACGGGACAGGACTTGCCTTTGCACGCCACTTTACGAAATCAGAGGTACACCCGTATGATGAGATAGAGTGGGAAACCCGTGATGCCGCCATTTACAATGAGAAAGGCGATGTCATCTTTAAACAAGATCAAGTTGAGGTCCCTGTTTTTTGGACTCAACTCGCCACGGATATTGCTGCCTCAAAATATTTTCGAAAGGCTGGAGTTCCGGATGTAGAATCGGAGTCAAGTGTTCGTCAATTAGTTACCCGTGTTGCTCGTACTCTTCGCCGTGCAGGTGATGAAATCGGCGGTTATTTTGCTACACCTGAAGATGCAGAAACTTTTGAAATGGAGTTGACCCACATCCTTGTTACGCAACGCGGTGCATTCAACTCTCCCGTATGGTTTAACTGTGGTTTATGGCATGAATACGGGATTAAAGGTGGCGGGGGAAATTATTTTTGGGACAGAGAAGCACAGAAAGTTAGCATATCGGAAAACGCATATCAGTACCCACAAAACTCTGCATGTTTTATCCAAAGTGTTGATGATTCGTTAGATTCCATGCTTGAACTACAAAAAGCTGAAGTCCGACTCTTTAAGTATGGGAGTGGAACAGGTTCTAATTTTAGTAAAGTTCGTGCGAAAGGTGAACACCTTTCCAGTGGCGGAGAAAGTTCTGGAGTTCTATCCTTCCTTGAGGGATTTGACAGATGGGCTGGTAGTATTAAGTCTGGTGGCACAACCCGACGCGCCGCCAAGATGGTCATTTTAGATATGGACCATCCAGAAATCGTTGATTACATTGACTGGAAAATGAAAGAGGAAGAAAAGGCGAAAGCACTCATCGCTGCAGGTTATCCTGCCGACTTTAACGGTGAGGCTTACGGTACTGTCAGTGGGCAAAACAGTAACAATTCCGTCCGAATTCCAGATGTCTTCATGGATGCCTATCTACATGGTAAAAAGTGGGAAACAACATATCGCACTTCCGGTGAAGTTTGTAATGAGTACGAAGCCAAAATGCTGATGGATAAAATTGCTGAAGCAGCATGGGCATGTGCCGATCCGGGAGTCCAATTTGATGATACAATTCAGAAGTGGCATACTTGCAAACAGTCTGATCGGATTTATGCAAGTAATCCGTGCAGTGAATATTTGTTCTTAGATGATTCCGCTTGCAATCTCGCCAGCATAAACCTCGTAAAATTCCTAAATGAAGATGATACATTTGATATTGATGGTTTCCGGGCAGCTGTCCGTATATTTATCACTGCAATGGAGATTATCGTTAGTATGTCATCATATCCAACTCCAAAAATAGCGAGAAAATCCCACGAATATCGTCCTCTCGGACTTGGATTTGCAAATTTAGGTGCACTCTTGATGCGGTTAGGGATCCCTTACGATAGTGCGGAAGCGTGCAGTTATGCTGGGGCAATTACTGCTATTCTAAGTGGACATGGCTACAAAACAAGTGCAGAAATCGCCAAAAGTATTGGAACCTTCTCTGGATACGCTAAGAATAGTGATTCTATGTTAGGTGTCATCAATATGCATCGTGATGCTGCATACAAAATTGATGCCACAACTTGTCCGACAGATCTATTGGAAGCAGCACGACAAGATTGGGATCTGTGCAAGCAAAAAGGTGAAAATTGGGGATATCGGAATTCACAGATTAGTGTTATTGCACCAACAGGAACCATCGCGCTCCTTATGGATTGTGATACAACCGGCATTGAACCTGAGTTTGCACTTGTCAAATTCAAAAAGTTAGCTGGTGGTGGTTACATCAAGATTGTCAACCAGAGTGTACGCGATGCCTTGAGAAAACTCGGTTACATACCACAACATATTGAAACGATTGTTACACATATCGTTGGAACTGGGACACTTGAAGGAACACCTTATATCAATCCAGAATCACTCAAATACAAAGGTTTCACCGATGAAGATATTGCGCATGTTGAAGAAATGTTACCGAGTGCGTTTGATCTGAATCTCGCTTTCGCACCCGGTTTCCTCGGGGAAGAATGTCTTGAAAGGTTAGGAATCACCGCTGATAAAGCTGCGGATCCAGAATTCAACCTACTCACCTATCTTGGTTTCAACCCAAGTGAAATTGCAGGTGCAGAGGAAATCATCTGTGGCACAGGAACTGTTGAAGGCGCACTCCATCTGTCGTCTAAACATTACCCAGTATTTGATTGTGCGGTTCAATCTGGTAAGCACGGAACACGTTTTATTCACCACATGGGACCACTAAAATTAATGGCAGCTGTGCAGCCCTTCATCTCAGGTGCTATCTCAAAAACAGTTAATGTCCCGCGTGAAGCTACTGTTGATGATATTAAAGAACTTTACGTGGAGGCGTGGAGACTCGGGGTCAAATGCTTGGCTATTTATCGTGACGGGAGTAAAGGCAGCCAACCTCTCTCAACCAGCAGCCAGCAGGAAGCACAGGATGAAACTTCCGACCAACCAGTTAGAAGGCGACTCTCCGACACCCGAGAAGCAAGAATTCATAAATTTAGTGTCGGTGGACATGAAGGTTACATGAGTGTTGGATTCTTTGAAGACCAAACCCCGGGTGAGGTATTCCTTACTATGAGTAAACAGGGATCTACCATCTCAGGACTTATGGACTCAATTGCTATCCTCATCTCTGTGGCACTACAATACGGTGTGCCTTTAGACTCGCTTGTCAATAAGTTCAGTCATGTCCGATTTGAACCGTCAGGCTTCACACAAAATCCTGATATCCCGATGGCACAATCAATTGTTGACTATATTTTCCGCTATCTCGGTAAAGAGTTTCTACCGAAAGACGGACACGAAGAGACAACAGAAGCTCTTGAATTAGATGGTCAGATGGCATTACCTAAAGAAACCGGATCGCAATCGCATGGAAATAACGGTGATGCAAATCCGTGGGCAGATCAAGAGAAAATGATTACACTCCGTCACGGAGATGCACCTCCTTGTCACGATTGTGGTGCAATTATGATTCGAAGCGGAGTCTGTTATCGATGTGCTAATTGTGGTGCAACGAGCGGATGCTCATAAACCCTCCATTCTGATATGATTAGGACTTACGCAATCCAGAGAAGGATATGCGTAAGTCCTAATTTTTTTTCCTATCTAAATCACAACACAAAAATAGAAATTGATATTGCCTAACGGCATAAAAATATGTTACCCTTAAATGACGCTTGAGTTGAGTAGATGGTCGCGTCCCGAATGGGATGAGGAAAGTCCGGACTCCGCAGGGCAGGGTGCTGGGTAACCCCCAGGAGCGGTAACGCTATGGAAAGTGCAACAGAAAGCAGACTACAACGTCCAAAAACGTTGTACAGGTGAAACGGTGCGGTAAAAGCGCACCAGTCCATAAGGTGACTTATGGGGCTTGGTAAACCCCATCTGGAGCAAGGTAAAATTGGGGACAGTTAAAGGTGTGCTCGCCTCGTCCCCGGGTAACCGCTTGAGGTTAATGGCAACATTGATCCAAGATGAATGATCATCATATACAGAATCCGGCTTATTCTCAACTCAAGCTTATAAAGCAACCTGATTAAATACACCATTTAGCAAGTAATTTGACATTTTACAGCATTTCGCAGTAAAATTATAATATAGCGATACATACTCTATAATTCAGTCTCACATATTTCTATGATACCTAAAAAACTAAAATCAATCAAATTTCTATCATTACCCCTTTTTCTCATCATATTGCTCGCATTCACCATATTAAGACCCAGTAATGGTGAAAAAGGTGTCCCTAACTTTGCAAAAGAAGGTATTCCTTTCTTAGAGCAATACTGTTTTAGCTGCCATACGGGAGATCAACCCGAAGCTGGTGTCGCGCTTGACTCTTATGAAGACAACGTGTCGCTAATCAAGAACCACGATGTTTGGGAAAGAGTACTTGATATGTTAGAGACACATCAAATGCCACCAGACGGTAATGATCAACCCTCTATGGAGGAATTGGAATCATTTGTCCAGCACGTTGATGCAATTTTTGAAGATGCAAGCCGTAATGCAAAACCTGACCCTGGTAGGGTAACAGTCCGTAGACTCAATAAGGTTGAATATAGAAACAGTGTTAGAGATTTCTTGGGTGTAGATTTTGATCCCACAGCAAGTTTTCCTGCCGATGATGTTGGACACGGATTTGATAATATCGGTGATGTGCTAACAATGTCACCATTGTTGATGGAACGGTATCTTGAAGCTGCAGAGGCAATTGTTACGCGTGTAATTATACTGGATCCACCCAAACCCACCACAAATTACCAAAATACAAAATACCTACTCCCACGTCACGATAGTGTTCCTGACCAACGTTTTCGTCTGCTTGATCCAAATGCAACAGAACCTTGGTTATCTGGACCATTTAAAGCATACGCAACAACTCTCAAACTCTTACACGATGTAGAAACATATTTCCGTGCAACGCTATATGCCGAAACAGAAAGCGAAACACCTGTACACGTCGCGCTATTCATTCAAGGTGAGGACCTTGAAGAAGTTTCCTCACCAGAAGAAATCGCACAGTTAGTCGGTGTAGACCCAAATGCACAACTACCTTTTAAAATATTAGAAATATTTGAAATTACATCGCGGGATCCAAAGAAACTTCAGACAATCAGGCATCTTGTCAGTCGAGTACCAAATATCCAATTGGCAGGAATAGCAATGGTAAAACCTGAACACGGTGAACCACAAGCAAAACTCCATATTCGGTCTATCACATCAGTAGGACCGTTGGAGACCAGACCCAAATCGCACCTTGAAATTTTGGCATGCACACCAGATATCCCGCAAGCTGAACAGACTCGCGAAGTACTAACAAGGTTACTGCGAAAGGCATATCGCCGTCCACCAAGTAATCAGGAGGTAGAAGAACTCGCACAGTTTGCTGAATCTTACCAAGCGGGGGGTGCAAAATGGGAAGCAGCTATCCAGCATGCTATTAAAGTCATTCTATGCTCTCCGAAATTCCTATTCCGATTGGAATTAGATGACCTTCCACAAACCGAAGAACCTCGTCCTATTGATGAATTCCAACTCGCTTCCCGACTATCCTATTTTTTATGGAGCAGCATCCCAGATGATGAACTCCTTGAACTCGCTGAGAAAAACCAACTAACTGCATCTCTTGAGTCGCAAGTCAAGAGAATGCTCGCGGATCCTAAAGCAAACGAATTAGCTACCAACTTTGGTGTACAGTGGTTACAAATCCAGAGATTGGATACGGTTACACCTGACCCAGAACGTTTTCCAAACTTCGGACCAAAAATGCGAGCAGATATGTTGAAAGAAACAGAACTGTTTCTGGAGTCAGTAATTCGTGAAGACCGTAGCATACTTGACCTGCTTGATGCAGACTACACTTTTCTAAACCAACGTTTATCAGCACATTACGGTATCTGGAAAAATGCACAAGGAGAACCGATTAAAGGCAACGAATTTCAACGCATTGCATTTGATAATCCTACACGTGGAGGTATCCTTACCCAAGCAAGTGTGTTGACGGTAACCTCCAATCCAAATCGCACATCTCCTGTGAAAAGAGGTCGTTGGGTCTTAGAACAAATACTCGGTTCACCACCTCCGCCGCCGCCACCAGATGTTCCTGAATTAGAAGAGGACCACGAAGCCATTACCGGAACCACCCTAAGAGAACGGCTTGAACAACACCGAGATGATCCTGCATGTGCAAACTGCCACGCCAAAATGGATCCTATCGGGTTTGCAATGGAGAACTACAATGCTGTTGGTAAGTTTCGGACAAAAGATGGTGAACAAAAAATAGATTCAGCAGGACAACTACCGGATGGTACTACATTTGACGGTATCGCAGATCTAAAACAGATTCTTGTAAACAGAAAAAAACAATTCGCACAATGTTTAACAGAAAAAATGTTAACCTATGCTTTGGGGAGAGGCTTAGAGTTTTATGACCGACCAACGATTGAACGAATCGTAACCAAACTTGAAAACAATGATTACAGGATTTCGGTTTTGATAACAGAAATTGTAAAAAGCGATCCTTTTCGCTTGCGACGCGGTACGAAAGGATGATTAATGATGCGATTAAAATACATATTGCTAATAAAATACCTCCTACTCCTTACACCCATTATTTTATTAAACAGTTGTTATACAGTTCCACTTGAAATACGAAAAGATAATCCTATTGAACAACTTGCCTATAAATATTCTATCCGTTTAGATTCTACGTGGACTACAGATCGCGCAGAGGCACTCCTAAAAATCTTTGAATCCATATCACCCAAACCAGATATAAATGTAACGACTTCTACATGGAAGATAAGCAACGATGAGATACAAGACGATATTTACATTGGATCTCAAGACGGTATAAAATCCATTACCATTAGTAGTGATGTGTTTCCTATTGGAGATGTAAAAGGGATTGCATCCCCTTACAAACGACTTTTTCATGCTGTAACGCAATTCATCACTGAAAATGGGACAAATAGATCTGCACTAAAAACGATATTGATTGAAAGATATGGTATTTTAGTAGATGTGCAATACTATGATGTCTTAACCCAGAATACCACAAAGGAAACAAAAGCACATTATACAGAATTTGAAAACGAAGATCTAATGCTGCTTATCTCAATACTTGAAGATTTTCCACAAGAACTACATAAAGTACCGCAATTAAAGTATATTATTTGTAGGCTTGATGATGACATCAGAGCAGCGGGTGTTGCCTGGACGACCAACGAATATATCGAGTTAGTCGAATCTATGTTTCGCCGTGATTATATTAGCGATACTCGCCGCGTAATCGCTCATGAAAAAGCACATTTCTTATGGACACATCTTTTTCCACAACAACTAAAAAACGACTGGCAAGAACTTGGAGGTTGGTATAAAAATCCGAAGAGTGAGGAAGGGTGGTCTACGGATAAAGACCGAAAAGGATTTGTATCCGATTATGCGCACGAAAAAAATCCGAATGAGGATATGGCGGAAAGCCTTGCATTCTATCTTGTCGACCCAGATAGACTTCGGGACTGTTGCATGCAAAAATACAACTTCATCCACAATAGGATAATGCTCACCTATAGGGAACGTTATATTTCGGCAAACCAAATATAAAAAGGAATTCATGCTAAACAGAAAAAGAATACAAAAAGCACAGGACCGAATGCAACAGCAAGGAATTGATGCATATCTTATCTTGACACACGATGACTACATTTACTTTTTCGGGGAGGACCGGTATCAACCTCGCGCTATTATTCCAGCGGACGGTGTGCCTATAATTGTTACGTTTAAAGGCGAAGAAGATGAGGTGCGAGAAACTTTAGGTGTGGAAGATATTCGTATTTTCGGTTCCGTTGGTCAACAGATAAAAGATGTCGTCCAAATAATGCGTGGAATGATTGGGGATAAAGAAAAACTCAATATCGGAGTTCAGATGTGGTTTGGGACACCTGCATTCCTGTTGAATATGTTCCAGAGAGCAAACCCGATTGTTAACGTTGTTGACATTGCATCTGTTATGGATGCACTTCGCATGATAAAAGATACCTCTGAAATCAAACTTATGAAACGAGCATCAGAGATAGCAGGAATTGGTATGGCAATGGCAGTTGAGACGATCAAGTCTGGTATAACTGAAAACGAAGTCGCAGCGGAAATAGAATATGCAATGCGAAAAGTAGGTGGACATGGTGTTGCAACACCTGTATATGTTAATTCGGGGATACGTTCAGGATGGTTACACGGAACAGCATCCGATAAAGTCATTGAGGAGGGAGACTTAGTTGTTATTGATTTAGTCCCGCGGTATAACGGTTATTGTGCAAATCTTTGTCGGACTTTTGTGGTGGGTAAACCCTCAGCAAAACAAACAGATATGTATGAAACTTATAAGCACGCACAAGCCGCTGGAATAGAGGCATTAAAACCAGGTGTAAAGATAAGGGATATAGATGCAGCAGCAAAAAAGGTGTTTAATGATAACGGATATGGTGAATATTATGTTGCAGGTATAAGTCATAGTATCGGACTCAGTTTTGAAGAAACACCCGCACCGACGATTCATCCTGGTGACTCTGGAATTCAGATATGTGAAGGGATGACGGTTACTGTTGGACACCCTGTCCTTTCCATCCCCGGCACAGGTGGTGTAAGGTTAGAGGATACGTTCCATATTTCCAATGGTGCTGCACAACTACTAACAGAATTCCCGACCGAGTTAGCACTTTCTTAATTTGACTCCATTGTAACAATGTCACAGTTCCATCTTACGTCTCTAATGTAATATACTTGACAATTCAACTTGTATATGATAAAATTACATCAACGGTGGAACGCTTATGAGCATCTCAAAACAACTTTCACGCAGATCCTTTTTACGTAATTTAGGTGTTGGTGTCGCGCTGCCCTGTATCGGTGCAATGGGACCATTGGCAGCGTGGGCGGATAAATCTACACGTGTAAAAAAGATTACCCGTTACCCCGATCCCGCTATTGAAGTCCTTGACCCGCGTTTCAAAAAATACAAAATTGGAAACGCGGTTGTGGAACGATTGTGGACTGGTGCACGCTGGTCCGAGGGACCTGTCTGGTTCGGAGACGGTGGATTTCTCCTCTGGAGTGATATCCCAAACAACCGTATGATGAAATGGCAGGAAGCAACAGGAAAAGTAAGTGTCTACCGAAAACCCTCTAACTATACCAACGGACATACGCGGGATAGACAAGGACGATTGATAAGTTGCGAACACGGAACACGCCGCGTCACACGAACCGAATATGACGGAACGATTACTGTTCTGATTGATAACTTTGAAGGCAAACGGTTCAACGCACCTAACGATGTGGTCGTTCATCCCGATGGAAATATCTGGTTTACCGATCCTGGTTACGGTATCATGTTTAATTACGAAGGACATAAAGCGGAATTTGAATTGCCTACATCCGTTTACCGTCTGAATCCGGATACAGGTAAAGCCACAGTTGTAACAAGTGATCTCGAAAAACCCAACGGATTATGTTTTTCTCCGGACTACGAAAAACTCTATATTGCTGACACAGGATCACCGAAAAACATCATTGTATTTGATGTAGTTAACGGTGAACGTCTCGGCAACAAACAGGTCTTTTATGAGACTGCACCCGGCAATGCTGATGGACTTCGGTGTGATATTGATGGCAATGTTTGGGCAGGAGCAGGTTGGGTCGGAGAAGGATACGATGGAGTACATATCTATGCATCAGATGGCACGTTAATCGGAAAGATCCATCTCCCAGAAATTTGTTCCAATATCTGCTTCGGGGGCGTTAAAAGGAACAGACTCTTTATGACTGCAAGTCAGTCTCTCTATTCAGTTTATGTAGAAGCACAAGGAGCACCGCTTTTTTAATTTATATTAGGTTCTGTATTTTATCCTAAAATTTTCAATCTGCAGTATGAACGATCCTGTCAAAGTCAATAGTAGTCATCTTATATACATCTTCTTGAATATTTCATAGCAGGAATTCCAATGACAACCCCGTTAGATTTTCACGAAATTCTGGAAAAGGGACTGACAGTAAACACTGCCCAAACTGTACTTAAAGACCTTGAACAACTGAGCGGACTCGGTGAACAAACGCACACGCGATGGATCTGGGAACTTTTGCAAAATGCTCGTGATGTTTCTACGGACTTTGACAAACAACTAATCGCATCAGTTTCATATAAAGACGAAAAACTTGTGTTTTTACACAATGGCAGCGTTTTTGCGGCAGATGAAATAATGCATCTTATTTTTCATGGTTCAACGAAAGTTGAAGATGAAAACACAATCGGTAAATACGGTAGTGGTTTTCTAACAACACATCTATTGTCATGGGAAATAGAAGTTTCTGGAAAACTTTCTGAGACTGATCAATGGTTTGATTTCCACTTAGTGCGTGAACCAGAATCTGTAGATGCTTTGCAGAAATCCATGCGCGAAGCTTGGAAAAATTTTCAAGACTCTTTCTCTCATACTGTTTCCATAACTGAAGGGTATACAACTCGGTTTACGTACCCAATCAACAGAGAATCTGCAAAGAAAGCGGTTGAAGCAGGTATCAAAACATTAAAGCAATACTCACCATTTGTAGTTATTTCCAATCCGCAATTCGCCAGTGTTAACATAAAGAATCAAGACGAAGAACTTTGTTTTAAAGCTGTAAAAACACAAAGTAATGAAGAATTTGGGGTGCATTATTTTAATGTTACAGATGGAAAATCAGAGAAAAGAAATTACCTTCTTGTGGAAGATGATAACCCTTCACACCGAGAAAAAACTTCGATTATTGTCCCACTTAATTTAAATGAAAACAGTGCAGAATGCCTATACCTTGAAGAGATACCACGGCTTTTCTTAGGATTTCCTTTAGTAGGCACAGAAAATTTTAGTTTCCCGGCTGTAATCAATTGTTTGGCTTTTAGAACTACAGAAGCGCGAGACGGAGTACTTCTAAAGTTAGCCAACAATCAAAAGATTATAGAGATTGCCTATTCATTGCTTGTTAATCTCCTTCAGTTTGCAGGAACAAAAGGATGGTCTCATATATATCAGTGGGCAAGAGTGATTCCAATACCCGATCGGAATTGGATTGATTCCATTTGGCTTAAAACGTGCATTAAAGAAAATTTCATTGCCAAAATCATAAACACTCCAGTGGTTCTAAACGCAGAAAACAATCCTTTAGTACCTAATTCCTCTATATTCCCAATAGCAGAATGTGATATGCATATTGAACATCTTTGGGAATTATTGGATCAATGTCAGGAATTTCGTAGTAGATTACCAAAAGAAATTGAGGCAATAGGGTGGTGTAAAACGATTAAAAGTTGGGAAGAGATGTATGGTGGGAACATTCCCCAACTTTCTAAGGCAATCATTGATGGAAGTAGACTCATTGAAATAATAACAAATAAATGGAGTAGCCTTGAAGAACTTCAATCCGGACTCCAAAATGGTGTTTCTCCTATTGAATGGTTGGACCAACTCTTTGACTTCCTTAAAGCAACTGGACTATTTAACGACGAAATTCGTAAATATAAACTTTTTCCGAATCAGAAGGGCAAGTTTCTACTACTAACGAATCTATACCGGGACACAGGTATAGGTGAAGAACTGAAAGATATTGCCGAGTTACTTGGTTTGTCTCTACGAAATCAACTTCGCCACACTCATCTTTCATCGTTAGAAAATCATGTGGGTAAAGGAGATTTGGACAATGATCGTGTCCTTCAGAGTCTCATCGGCAAGCTTCAAGAACATACCAACGAAAAACAAAATGAAACAGTTAAAGACGCGAGTGTGCGTCTTTTTTCTTGGATAGTCAAACATGGGAAATACTCATTTTTATCAAATTTTCCTGTTTTCACATCAGACGGTGAAACTATTATCCAATTACCAAGTCCCCAAAATTCCAGAAACTCACCGTTCGCTCCAGTTAAAGCTTGGCCAGAAGAGATCCGAAAATTCTCAGATCTTTTCCCACCTAATAATATAATGAATGAAGTTTATTTTGATTTGGTCTCAAACAGGGACACTTGGGATCAACTTCAACAACAGAGACTTATAAGATTGATTCCTATAATACAAAAGAAAGAAACAGATTTAAAGGCATTGGCCCCAAGTGTATATGAAAATGAAGAAAATAAAATTGATCATCGTACTGAAGAACCTATAACTGTAACGGATATTTTTGATAGTGATGCAATTATGACGAGGTTACATAATGGTAGTCATGTTCGCTCATATCTATTTTGGCAATTTCTCACTGAGTGGCTTATCAAAAAGGAATATACCGTTTTAGATAAGAAACACGCAGATTGTGCGTGTGAAGGAAAACATGAGTACTATCCAGTTGCTTGGTTGAAGAATGTGCGAAAAAAGTATTGGATTCGGGATAAACAAGGGGATCGTAGTTTTCCAAATGCCGAGTCACTTGGAAAACTGCTTCGCGAAAAAAAATGGGAACTAACTGTTTTGAATGAGTCTCCTGATACTGTTGCACTACTAGATGCTCTCGGTATCCGACCATCTGATTTAAAACTTGAAGTAATCGCAGCGGACGAAGAAAAACGAAATGAAGCTGTTGATCTCGCTACAGAGTTATGTGTTGGTGACATCAACACAAATCAGATACGGGAAATCGTACAGGACATAAAGGATGACGATAAACTTTACCAAGTGCTTGAAGATCGTCGGAAAACCAGACGTGCTTGGGAACAGAATCAACGCGTGGGTAGTAAAGTAGAAGATTTGGTGCGCGATAGTTTAGAAGATGAAGGGTTCTTGGTAGAACGTATACATATAGGGGCAGATTTTGAGATAGAAAAGGATACAACAGAAACAGGCACCATAACACAATTGGATATAAAAAAGGAAAACCAAAGTTGGTTAGTTGAAGTAAAGTCTACACGAATTGAGAGTGTCCAACCAAGTGTACGTATGAGTGCTACACAAGCGAGAAAAGCAAGGGAAGAAAGAGAACGCTACCTACTTTGTGTAGTTCAATTAGAACAGGAATACACTGAACTCAATTTAGATAATATCAAAGAAAAAATGTTGTTTATAGAAAACATTGGAAATCGTGTTGACAAACTGTGCGGGAACCTTGAAATGTTTGAAAGATTTCGTAATCTTATAACTGAAGAGAATCCTGAAGTTGAATTGGTTGTTGAAGAAGGCAAGTCTGGAGTACTTGTCAAGAAAACCGTTTGGGATGCTGATGGATTTCCGCTTGAAAAACTTGCTGAGCGTCTCAAATAAAACTTTTGAACCTGAGATGTATCGTGCACTGACAAAGGAGTAATTAGAAACAGTTATGAAATTTTCAAAACAACTTTCACGCAGAACATTTTTACGGGGTTTAGGTGTAAGTATTGCCCTACCGTGGTTAGAATCGATGGGTCCACTCACAAACTGGGCAACCGCAGCCACAAAAGCGGTTACAGGACAAACACCACCAAATCGAATGGCATTTATTTATGCACCGAATGGGAAAATAATGGAGGATTGGAAACCGAAACAGGTAGGAGCACACTTTGAACTTACGGACCTCTTAAAACCCATTGAAAAGATAAAAGAAAAAACCCTCGTTCTCAGCGGACTGACGGCAGATAAAGCACGCGCAAATGGTGATGGTGGTGGTGATCACGCACGGGCAATGGCAGCATACCTGACAGGCGCGCAACCTCGCAAAACAAGCGGTACAGATATTCACGCAGGAATCTCTGTCGACCAAGCAGCTGCCACACATGTCGGAGATCAAACACGTTTACCTTCGCTTGAACTCGGAATTGAACCAGGTTACAGAGCAGGAAATTGCGATTCCGGTTATAGTTGCGTTTATTCAGCAACTATGGCATGGAAGTCCGCTACACAACCACTTCCAAAAGAGGTAAATCCCAGACTTGCCTTTGACCGTTTGTTCTCTACTGGACCTAACGCAGAGAAACTACAACGCGATGATGAACGAAAAAGCATCCTTGATTTTGTAAAGCAGGATTCACAAGACCTAATCCACAAAGTCAGCGGAAACGATGCACGAAAACTTGATGAATACTTCTCTTCTATTCGAGACATTGAAATGAGAATCGCATCTTCTGAAAAGTTCCCACCCATTGAAGATATTGAATATTCCGCACCGGAAAAGATACCAGCAGATTTCCAAGAACATGTCGGACTCATGTTAGACCTTGTCGTTCTTGCATTCCAAACAGATATTACCCGTATTGTGACCTTTGCGTTGGCAAATGAAGGTAGCAATAAGACATATCCGACTATTGAAATCTCTGATGGACATCATAACTTGTCACATCATGGTGGGGATAAAGCAAAAATAGAGAAAATCCGTAAGATTAACCTATTCCACATGCAGCAACTCGCATATCTGTTAGAGAAACTTGACTCCATCCCTGAAGGAGAAGGGACATTACTTGACCATTCTATGATTGCCTATGGCAGTGGAAACTCTGATGGCAACAGACACCACCATCACGACCTACCTACCTTATTAGCAGGTGGCGGTTGTGGCACAATTACAGGTGGACGACATATTGAGTATCCAAAGGAAACGCCACTCAACAACTTATGGCTTTCTATGTTACACCGAATGGACGTTAATTTGAGAAAAATAGGTGACAGCACAGGAATTTTAGAAGGTTTATCCTAAATCTTGTCAGAGATGTTTAGTTTTCCAAAAAAATATATCTTGTGATTCAGACTCTTCTTTGTAGGAGCGACCCGGGGAATGCATTGGCAGAATAAGCTTTTGGTATTCTGCATGATTCATACCGTTGATTTCCGGGTCGCTCCTTTATGTTTAAATTTGCAATAACGCCTAAAACTAAATAACCTGAAATCTACCTATTATTCACAATTTAGAGTTGACATTGTAGGGTATAATCAACAGAATTTTAGCTAAAGACAGTGCAAGGTCAATTCTGATTATCTTCTGCAGTAATTTGATTTATTTCAGAGCCACTTCTCAAAAGTATCACAGGTTCCAATTTATCATCTATTTCAATCTTTGATCGATGCGGAAGATTAAAGAAAAATCGAGGTTTGGGTGAAATTGTAATAGACCTAAGATGATCTGCCTGAAGATATATTCCACCTTTTCTAATGACAGTATGGTTTGATCCGTTTCCTACAGTCAACTTATCCTCCACAACTAATTCCTTTACACGCAATGTATGATTGTCTGCATTTATTGGATTAAGACTTCCGAGCGTGTAAATAATAGTCGCAAGCAAAGCCCCAATAATAATATAACCTATTTTGTTTAACATTTTGAATATCCTCGTTAATATTTGATTGATTTTTTGTGAAATATTTTATTTATTCAAAATTATATTTGTTATACAGTCTAAAACTTACATTTGGAAATATGAAGGTGCTACACATTTCACGATTACAAAAACGCCACTATTTCAGATTTGCCTTCCCATAACCGCCACCCCCAGGTGTTTCAATCTGAACAACATCACCTTCACGAGTAGCAATAGTTACTTTTCCATCAAGTGGATGTTCTTCACCATCACGGATAAGCACATTCCGTCCTATCTGACCGGGTTCCCCATCTTGTAATCCGTAAGGACTATACTCTCGTCGTTCAGATAGGATAGTAACCTCAGCAGCAGTGAGAATCCGAAGGGAACGCACAACCCCAGACCCACCTTGAAATTTACCCGCGCCACCTGTACCGCGACGAATCCCATACTGTTCTACCTGCATCGGGTAACTCGTTTCAATTGTCTCTATAGGTGTATTCATCGTATTTGTCATGTGTGTATGTATAGCGTCAATCCCATCGCAAGTAGGTCGCGCACCCATACCACCAGCAATAGTCTCATAGTAGGTAAAATCTCTTCCTCGTGAAACATCATGTCCACCTATTGTGATGTTATTCATTGTACCACAACTCGCAGCAGGAATTTGCTCAGGACATGCCTTTGCTAACGCACCGAAAAGCACATCAACGATTCTCTGTGAGGTCTCAACGTTGCCACCAGCAACCGCTGCAGGGAATTTAGCATTGATTACACTACCTTCTGGTGCAATAACACTTATCGGTTCCATACACCCAGCATTGGAAGGCACATCAACTCCCGCAACACAACGGAACGTATAAAATACTGCTGAAACCGTGATCGCGTAAATCGCATTAACAGATCCACGAACCTGTCCCGATGTTCCTGTGAAATCTACAACTACCGTGTCATCTTTAATTTCAATGGCAACCTGAATTTCTATCGGTTCATCAGTAATACCATCGTTATCCAAATAATCAGAAAAGGTATAAATGCCATCAGGGATCTCTCGTAAAAATGAACGCACCATGCGGCTTGAATAGGCACACAACTCTTGCATATAAGACTCAATCTCCGCTATACCGTATTTGGCAACCATTTCCTGTAATCTACGTTCACCGATGCGGTTTGCGGCAAGTTGCGCCTCCATATCTCCACGACGTTCTATCGGTGTCCGCACATTGGCAAGAATTAATTCCCACAGATCGGTATCCAGTTCTCCACCTCGGACAAGTTTTACAGGTGGAATACGAATGCCCTCCTGAATCACACTCGTCGCAAGCGGCATAGACCCAGGAGTCATTCCACCGACATCTGCGTGATGCGCGCGGTTCGCGACGAAAAAGGTAGGAGAACTCGTAGATTCTTCTCCGAAAACAGGTGCTACCAAAGTTATATCCGGCAGGTGTGTTCCACCATGATACGGATCATTCAGCACAATCATGTCACCTTGTTCCATCTCGGTATGCTCAATTGCTGCCAATACGGAAAGTGGCATGGAACCCAGATGCACAGGTATATGTGCAGCTTGTGCAACCATCTGACCGGAAGCATCAAAAACCGCACATGAAAAGTCAAGACGTTCCTTAATATTCGGAGAGAAGGCTGTCCGTTGTAGCGTAACACCCATTTCTTCAGATACAGAGGTTAGTATATTCTTATATAATTCTAATTTGATAGGGTCAAAGTTCATAAGTTGTTCGCTGAGGTAAATCGGGATTTAGAAGTATGTTGCATTTTATCATTTTCTCTTGTAATATACAACCAAAACTAACGGAGTACAGGTAAAGATGAGTAAAGTTAACATCGCTTTAATCGGAGCAGGTGGGATGGCAAATGGTGTCCACTATCCATCTCTTTCGGAATGTGAAGATGTCCGTCTCGTGGGATTATGTGATTTAGTGGAATCCAAACTGCATGCAACAGCAGAGAAGTTTATGATAGAACACACCTTTACAGACTATCGGAAAATGCTTGAGAAAACGAGTCCTGATGCTGTTTATATCCTAATGCCGCCACAACATCTGTTTCCCCTTGTTATCCACTGTCTGACGCAGAATCTTCATGTATTTATTGAAAAACCTCCCGGCATAACGCTGCATCAAACAAAGGAAATGGCATTGGCAGCAGAAAAACATGGATGCAAAACAATGGTAGGTTTCAACCGTCGTTTTATTCCACTTATGCAACAAACCAAGCAGATCGTGGAGGAAAACGGACCCATTATACAATGTATGTCAACCTTCCACAAAAATGCACCAAATGCTCTTTATTATGACGGTGTAATTGATGTTCTGACATGTGATGCCATTCACGCTGTGGATGCGCTTCGTTGGCTCGGAGGTGGTGAGGTACAAGCTGTTGCCAGTGACATCAATAGCTTCTATTCTGACCGAGAGAATAGCTTTAACGCAATTGTCAAGTTCACAAGTGGTGCATCTGGATATCTATCCACTAATTGGGCTGTCGGTGGACGTGTTCATACTTTTGAGATGCACGCACAAGGAATATCCGCCTACATAAATCCGGATTCAGGTGGAACTGCTACAATCCACTCTCCACAAGGGATAACCAATATTTCTACTGAGGAAGCTGCTGATTCTGACACAACACACAGAACATACGGATTTTATGGTGAAACCCGTCATTTTGTTGATTGCATTCAGCAAAACCAGCAACCATCAACATGTTTTGAGGATGCAATCAAGACTATGGAACTCGTTCAAGCCATTTATCGTAATCGCATCTAAAAGTAGTTGAAGATATCAGAGAAAGTCAATTGTCGTGAATCGCAATTATTGAAGTGGATTCCAACCTAAATTGACACATACTGATTATTATTTTTGCGTTTTTAACCTAACTTACACGATCTATTGTAAACTGTAAAGTTTTTGAGTCAATCCCGACTAAAATTGTCATAATAAAGCCGTAAACCCACTCTATATATAGGCTTTTGCACTAAACCAAAATTGGCACAATTGCGATTGACTCAAAAAACTCAAAAGTATGACATTTAAAACGAATCAATTATTGTGAATATTTTGTAATGACATTTCAAAATATTTTGAGTGATGATCTGGAGTGAATTATGCGGTTAATCCCAATAACTTCACACACCCTGTCTCATGTGTTTCGCACCTTTCTTTGCAGGAGTGAACTTTCGTTTGCGAATTTATATGTTATCCCTTGTGTTTCGAATCTTTCTTTGTAGGAGCGACCTCCTGGTCGCGAATTAATACATAAATTAGAAAAATACCAATAACTAAATAGCCTTGCACAGTTATTAATTTACATTGAAATAACCCTTCAAATGTGATATAATGTTCTGATGTAATTCGTCAGAATCGTAGATATTAAGCAGAAATTATAAGTAGAAAAGAGGAACACCATCAAATGAAGCGGATAAAAATTCCCGGAGTTGACCAAGGGATTTCACAACTGATTCTGGGAACTATGATGTATTCACCTGATAGTTATGAACACAGCACCAAAATGCTTGATACATTCTTTGAGGCAGGTGGGAATACTCTTGACACTGCACACATCTATGGAGGCGGGAATAGCGAAAGATTAATCGGACAATGGATGCAGGAGCGTGGAAACAGGGAAGATGTCTTTTTGATTGATAAAGGGGGACACCCTTATGGCGGTCAACCAAATCGTGTGTCACCAGAATATATAAAGCATGATCTTGATGAAAACCTAACACGTCTCAACACCGATTACATTGACCTGTATATGCTTCATAGAGATGATCCTGCAATGCCAATTAGCACTATTATTGATTATTTGAACGAAGAGATAGACGCAGGACGTATACGAACCATCGCCGCTTCAAATTGGGAACCCAACCGCATTGTTGAGGCAAATACTTACGCATCCAAAAACAATCTAAGTGGTTTTGTTTCTTGTAGTAACAATATAAGCCTCGCTGTACCAATGGAACCGATGTGGGGTGGCTGCGTAAATGTTGACGATGACGCACGACGGTGGCATGTGGAAAGTCAATTCCCGCTCATGCCGTGGTCATCGCAAGCACGAGGGTTCTTCAGCGGTGCATTTACCCAAGATAACCCAAATAACGGTGATATGGTACGTGTGTATTACAACGATGATAACTTTGAAAGACTCGCACGTGCAAAACAATTAGGGAATAAAAAAGGCTTTTCCGCTATTCAGGTTTCTCTTGCTTATTGCGTACACCTACCCTTCCCGATTTTTCCAATTGTTGGTCCTGCAAACTTAGAAGAGATGGAATCTTCCCTTGGCGCATTGAATCTTGAACTTTCCGATGACGAAATGTCATGGCTAAACCTTGAAATATAAAACAAGGCAATAGGCACACTTCTGCGAATGCTAAACGCGCATACGTTGTTTATTTGATGCGTCGTAAAATATATAATAAAATAAAAAGGTAATAGGCACAAACTACATGCCAAAATAATACATAATGAAAACACGAATTTTTCACATAATACTCGCACTTCAATTTCTTTTGCTCCCATTCGGTATCTTGCACAGCGCAATCGGACAGGAAAGTTGAGGCGCGTGAAGCAATCCCGCAATCCCGCGTGGAGGGTTGGGTGGAGTCAGTTTGACTTCAGATGCAAAGAAATTTCAAGTATCTGTTAGTATGATGCGATGGTATGATGCACAAGGTGGACACTTTGAAGATGAGGGAGTTTTCATTGACTCAAACGGAAACCGAAAAATAGACACAGTCCCGCAGCATCGGCATCATGTCATATTAAATATTTACCGTGTTGATGTTGCGTTGAAATATCTACTCGGTTCTAATTTGATATTGGAAGCAAATCTACCGTATGAATCCAAAGTACAAGAAGCAACCATTGAGAAGATTGAAGGTGTTGAGTATACTCAAGAACAATGGGATGCGATTGAAGAGAACGGGTATATTCATCATCGCAATGATACTTATACCGGTCTATCCGATTCCGAATTTTTTCTTGGATATTTTAATGTAGGTATCTTCACAGATGATGATTATTTTATGGGACGTATCGGAACTTCGATTCCATTTGGCAATACTGAGGAAAACCCATGGAAACTTGGAGAAAACGGAGAGGAACATCTGCATATCCAATTTGGAACAGGTACTTTTAACCCTATCGTAGACCTACACTATAGTCTACCTGTCTATAAAGGATTGGCAACACACACCAGTCTACGTGCAAAATTACCGTTCTACGAGAACAGCAAAACATATCGCGGTTCAAATGAACTTACATATTCTGGTGGATTGAATTTTCGTCTGAATAAATGGTTTACTTTCCGAGCGGGTTACCTTGGCATTTATCAATCTTTCGCGCATTGGGATGGTGAAATAGATAAAAATACAGGACTCCTTTTCGGTATGGCATCTTTGGGTACATCTATCACAACACCATTCAACGTTCCGTTATCAATTTCGTTGTTGTTACCATTGCATCAAAAAACACTATATGATGATACTGACGCTCTTGATGTCGCAAAATTCGAAGAAAGTGATGCATTTGAGTTCGGACCGTTGGTCTCTGTAACAGTTCTATATTCATTCTAATTATGGTAGGTCGGGTAGAGCGAAACAAAACCCATCATTTCGTCTAACAAGATTTCTTCTGTAGGAGCAACTCCCAGCCGCGACACGACAAATGAATTACCTATCGGGTTTCGTTCGCGCTACCTACTGCAGCATTTACATTAATTATAACTATATATAAAGGTAAAATGATAGCACACAGCAGAGGAGTTCAAATATTTCAGGGAATAATAAGTGTTATATTGGGCGGAGTAAGTATACTATTAGCTATATTATTGCAACAATCCGCATATTCAACTATGACTCTATTTGCCTTTTTCATAGTCGGTTTAACCCTAATTTTCTCAGGAGACTACCTCATCAACCCCTTTGGACTTCCTGTAGATTCCAAGAAGCAACAACTTCTCAGCGAGATGTGTCTGATTGCTTATGGTGCGTTTTATGTGAATATTGGCGTATCCAGATTGTTACAACCACTTTCAATGCTCAACATCTCACCTTACTTACATCCTGTTTGGATACGACGCGGAATTAGCACTATCGGCATACTTTTAATCATCGGTGGTATTTATGGAATATATCAATTGCGTTATGCTGAATTACCTGAACACCCATCAGAATAACAGATGTGATAGGACTTGATAGATATTAGTGTGGTTCAACGCGAGATAATTACAGCATAACGTAACGGACTCTCACCAATGTTCCGTATCCCGTGTAAAACTTGGCAATCAACATGCACTGCTTCGTTTTCGCTAATGCAGTGTGTTTCTTCCCCGAATAGCACTTCCCCTTCTCCAGAAAATACATAGAAAATCTCTTGTCCATCATGAGTATGAGGTGGATGTGCGCGTTGTCCCGGTCCAACTTCAGAAATATGAAGACTAAGTTGTCCCCTATCTGATCCAGATTCAAAGATAAACCGGTCAATACCTTTAATGTCTGTTCTCACTTTTTCTCCCATAGGAAATCCTCCTTATTTCTGTTATTCTACCACACACTTTTATGTCTATCAAGTTGAAATAAACATCAATATTGGTTATTTGGTTTTACTAAAAAAGTATATTGTGATTCAGGTTCTTCTTAGTAGGAGAGACCTCCTGGTCGAGATTTTATGCCTAAATTAGCATAATGACTAACACGAAATAATCCTGACATCTAATCCAACAATTGCATTCAACAACTATGTATGGTATACTCTAAACATCTGAAAATATACATTCAGGTTGTTAACGGATATTCATAATGAGGCGGATAAAATGGAGCGAAACAGGTGGAAAGACAGTATCGTTTATCTGTATGTGATTATCTTTGGTTGGTTTTGCCGCATACTTCCAAAAAAATGGGCTATGACTCTCGGCACAATAATTGGTAGACTTCTCTTTCAGATACTCAAAAAGCGGAGGCAGATTGCCCTCAATAACTTGCAGATAGCATTCGGAAACGACTTAACTCAGGAACAACGACGAGACATTTGTAAAGCAAGTTTTATCAACGTAAGTAAAACGATTATTGAATTCATGCGTTTCACTCAATTGAATTCTGAGAATATATGGCGTGAAGTTACGGTTGATGGAGAAGAACATCTCAATGCAGCACTGGAAAAAGGTAAAGGTGCAATCGTTTTTTTACCACATTTTGGGAATTGGGAACTTCTCTCACTTGTATATGGTGCACTTATCCCAAACCGTGCCAAAGCGATAGCCTTTCCTCTGAAAAACGTGCAACTCAATGCCTATATATGGCGTATTAGACAACTCTTGAGTTTAGAACTAATTCCACGAAAAAACGCAATTCGTGCGACCTTACGCGCATTAAAAAACAACGAGGCTATCGGTTTTTTCGCTGATCAAAACGCTGGAGAACAAGGTGTGTTTATCGATTTTTTTGGCAAATCTGCTTCTACGGCAAGAGGACCGGTTACCATCGCACTGAAAACTGATGCACCACTCATTTTTTCATTGGACATTAGACAACCAAATGACAAACATCATGTCTATATTTCTCCTCCAATTTATATGGAACCATCTGGTGATTTAGACAGGGATGTCAAAACTTATACAACCAAACTTCTGAAGCAGTTGGAAAAATATATACGGAAATATCCAGAACAATGGCTTTGGTTACATAACCGTTGGAAAACACAACCGCACCAGAAGTTGAATGAGAGTACAAAGAATAGTGTTCAAGAACCGATGTCGGTGTAACAAAATTGGGCTCCCTACATAACCATTTGAATTTCCCGCTAAAATCTGGTATAATATCATAGTTCTAATACATACCAATTCTTTATAAAAACGGATATAAACACAGAACTTGGAGGTAAAAAGATGTTAGGTTTGTTTGACCCAATGTATTTCGTATTTCTTGCACCGGGACTTGCCTTGTCTCTATATGCGACATGGAAAACAAAATCAACATTCGCAAAATATTCGAAAATCGGTTCGCAAAAGCGGTTGACAGGAGCACAGGCAGCAGCACTTATGTTGCAAAGAAACGGCATTGACGGTGTTAAAATTGAACAAACAGGTGGTCGGTTAAGTGACCACTACGACCCGCGTAAAAAGGTGTTAAGGTTGTCCACCGATGTATACTCAAGTAATTCGTTGTCGGCAATAGGGGTTGCATGTCATGAAGCTGGACACGCAATGCAGGATGCACACGGTTATTCAATGCTAAGTCTTCGCACCGCGCTTGTACCTGCGACTAACTTTAGTTCGATCTTCTCGTATATCGTGATGATAGCCGGATTCCTTCTTCAGATGAGTAACCTAATATTGTTAGGTGTAATACTATTTTCGGTAGGTGTAGTGTTTTCATTGGTAACACTTCCAGTGGAATGGGATGCGAGTAGGCGTGCCAAAGTCGCCATGAGTGATGCGGGGATGCTTTCACTTGAAGAAAATCGTCATGCAAGCAAAGTACTCAACGCAGCATTTCTAACGTATCTCGCAGCAGCAGTTACAAGTCTATTCATACTTCTCTACTATTTGTTCCGATTAGGACTTTTGGGTGGTGATGAGTAAGCAATGTCGGTGGCGCGGTGTGGAACCGCGCCTGTTAAGGGGAGCTAACGATTTATCCTTTGCTTTCAATATCAACACCGGGCCACTGATCGTTCCGTTCAGTAATATCAACGACAATCCCGTCAGGATCTTCAACTTTGAAAGCCTCTGAAGGCAACTCGTTGGAATTCGGATCGTAAGGTTTGGTTCCGTCTAAACCTTCCCATGTAATTTCAAAACCGAGATTCTCACATCTTTGTGCTGCTTCGCGTAGATCCGGGACGCGGACACCTATATGTAGGTAGTCCAACATTCCACCGACATGTTTCGGACGGTCGGGACCATTATGTTGAAACACGCGAAAATTGTGATAACCATCAGTCAGGTCATAACATCCGTTCTTAGTTGAGGAAATTCTTAGACCAAGGGCATCACGCCAGAAACGGATACTTTTGTCTAAATTCGTTGTGCGGACACCGATGTGTACAAGTGTTGTTGACATAAATATTCTCCTTTATTACGGTAGAAGGTGTTGCCTTCTGTATCAAACCCATACAGTTGGTTCTCTGTCTTCAGCGCGGTGTTCAAAAAGTAGTTTGACATCATCAGGAAAATTATCGAACGTTTCGCCGGGAATCGTAGCGGTATTAACACCGAAGAGTTCCAGATTCAACCACCACGGGGCATACCTTACAACAACCGCCGTGCGGCGACCATCGCTTGGATTTTCCGCATTAGAGTGCCAAATTCGACTGTCCATGATGAGCACACTCCCCGCACTACCGACAGCTTGCATTTCACCCGTGATAGGATTGCGGTCTCCAATACCATCCTCTTTACCTCTCGGATTTCTGAGGTCAACATGCGATTTCGGTACAATCCAAGTGCCACCGTTTTCAGTCGTAAAATCGGTGAGCATCCAGAGTGTGGTGATACCGATAACAGCAGTCGGAAAAGGTTGTGTGATATGCCATTTTTGGTTTAAGTCATACGGAAAATCGGAGTGATATGCTCGCATAAGTTTATAATGTGGAGGACGAATTTTATACTCTGTTTGGGAGATACGCACCTGCGGTCCTAATAATTCACGAAGGACCGTGAGCAGCCGTTCATTTGCAAGATGTTCTGCAAAGCGCGGCATAAAACTTATAACATTGCGCGCCCATCTACCATTATCTTTACTGAATTGACTATAGTCAGTTTCTGAGGTTTCTACCTCTTCGCGAATTGAATCGACAACATCTGCGGGGATAACATTCTCAAGCACACACCAACCTTCTTCTCGTAGTTGCGTCACAGATGGTTTGGTTGCTTCTGATAAATTATCAGCAGTCATTTGACTTCTCCTTTGGAAGACTAAATTGGAAGGATTGATACAGTCTACTTATTTTCAGTTACGGTCCTTATTATGCCGAATTGCGACCTTAATAAGCGGGGTAAGACGCATAATTTTGCCCAATGAACCTGCAATAACGATCTCACGTGTCGTGATCGCACCCATAACATTGAGTTCACCAGTCCAAAATTTGTGTGCTACATCACCTGTCATACTGAGTTCTACATCGGGAGTAGCATCGTCGTCCCCATCGCAAGAAATGGTATATTCACCATTTGCAGCAGTTAAAGTCATCACACAATCGGGCATGGTATAATTAAATCTAACACATAACGTTAGTGATTCAAGTGCCTCTTGTGCTTCAGGTAATGTCGCAATTTCTTTAAACAGTTCGCTAATGTAACTATAAAGTTGTTCTGATGTTTCAAATATAGCCATAGTTTGCGGTATAGAATACCTTATAACAAATAGAAGGTCAAATTAAAAATGATTAAGAACCCATTTCACATTTTTGGTAATGGTTTTGAAAAAAATCTGGATTCCGACGAGATAGAAAAAATATCGAAAATTTTTCAAGAGTTTTATGGTCCAGATAATCTGCGATATAAATTACCAATAGGTTATATTGATATAATTCAAACCCGTTCCCATATCTCCCACATATTTTTCAATGACGATTCCACATTTTTTGAACCGACATTTATTCCGCAGACTAATCAACTCAGTCGCACTAAAGATATATTAGATCAGTATTTTGCTGGGGAGTCGGTAGATTTTCACAAGGTGCCAGTTAAAATAGAAAGTGGAACCGACTTTCAAAATTCGGTATGGAACGAAATCCATCAGATTCCGTATGGTGAGGTGCGCAGTTACAAATGGATAGCAGAACAGATCGGTAGACCGAAGGCTGTTCGTGCTGTCGGCAATGCTACTGGAAGCAATCCGATTACAATCATAATTCCCTGTCATCGTGTAGTTCGGAGCAACGGTAAATTGGGTGGTTATGGTGGCGGTCTTGAACGAAAACGTCATTTTCTAACGCTCGAAGGATATCCAATTGAGGTATTAAGTGGAAAATAAGAATTATAAAGGCAAGTCAACTGAGGCTATTCATGCAGGGGAATCTTTGTCACAACTCCCTACAGGTACACAAGACAAAACTGGAATTCCCTTACTTCCACCAATTTTTCAGAATAGCACATACCAATTCCAGACAGCAGCAGAATGTGAATTAGCATGTATTGATGAGGAAAGTGGTTACATCTATACACGATGGGGAAATCCCACCCAACAGGTGTTAGAACAGAAACTTGCAGTCATTGAGACAGGTGAAGCAGCGTTGGCAACAGCTTCAGGGATGGGTGCAATAAGCACGGCATTGCTTAATGCTTTGCTTGATGGCGGTCACGTTGTGGCTATGGAAACTCTATATTCTGCAGCGTACAATCTGCTGAACGAAGATCTCACACGGATGGGAATTGAGACAACATTCGTGGATGCAACAGACCCGAACAAAATTGAAAGTGCCATTCGTCCTGATACAAAGGTCATATACCTTGAAAGTCCAACAAACCCGTTACTCAAACTTGTTGATCTCGCTGCGTGTGCTGAGATTGCTAAGAAGCACAATATAACATCAATCATTGATAATACCTTCGCTACACCTTGCGGTCAACAACCAATAGCACTTGGTATTGATGTAGTGCTACACAGCATGACAAAATACCTAAGTGGCAACGGTGCAGTCATCGCTGGGGCAATAATTGGGGAAAAAGAGTTCATAGAACAGGCAAGAAAGGGTGCGTTGCGAAACTTCGGTGCAGTCATCAGTCCATTCAATGCGTGGCTCACACTTCTCGGTATTCCCACATTACCGCTTCGATTTACACGACACTGTGAGAACGCTGTCAGTATCGCAACTTATCTTGAAACACATCCTGCAGTCGCATGGGTTCGTTACCCTGGGTTAGATAGTCATCCGCAGCATGGACTTGCCAAACGTCAGATGAATGGATTTGGTGGTATGATTACAATGGAACTTAAGGGAGGACGTGATGCTGGTGAAGCGTTAGTAAACCGACTTCAAATCTGCTCTTTGGCAGTTAGCTTAGGTGATGTGCGTACCTTAGTCTGTCATCCCGCATCAACGACACATTCACATGTCCCTTCCGAAGTCCGTCAACAGACCGGTATCACGGACGGTTTAGTCAGGTTCTCAATTGGGTTAGAGGATACTGAGGATATCATTGCTGATCTTGATCAGGCATTAGATTCTCTTTCTTCTTGACAAATTAATGATATGCATAAATTGTCAACATTATATCTTCATTCTTCATACAACAATTCCTACTTTTCTTAGAGCATTTCAATTGTCGTGAATTTTGTTGTAAAAACGTATAAAAATCCATTAATCATTTTAGATGAGGAAGAGGTGAATGAAAGTTGATGTGGGGAGTAAGAGGACAAGCCTGATTCTTGTTTGTAAAACGACACGTATTACTCCTGCTATTATTCTATTCACCGTTCAGCAATTCAATAATTGTATGTCTCTATACTTTTTCTTGACAATTCTATTCAGATGTATTATAATTACTACGGTATAGAAAAAGATCTCACAAACACACGCCACATAAATGGCGATATATATAAAATTGAATAGTTTACGTAAAAGCGTTGAAAGGGAAGAGTAGGTCCTCCGGACTTGTAAGAGATGGTGACTCATAGGCTGAAAGGTCGCCTCAAGTTCCTACGACTGAAGGTCGCCCTGGAGCTGCTAATCTGAACAGGAATAACTTCTCAGTAGGATTAGTCGGTGTGATGTCCGTTAACGCATCCCAAGAGTGCTTTTCCTCGTTTCAGGTAGTTCTTATAGTTTTATTTCCTTGAACTGAGGGAGGGAATTGGAGTGGTACCACGGTAAGGTTGGTTTCGGCAGTACTCACAAGTCGGAACGTGCTATATAAGCCGCACCCTTCTCGTCTCCAAAGTTGGAACGAGAGGGTTTTTTACTTTCAACAAGTTACGGCACAACAGAATGTGCCTACTACCGTCTATGAGGAAAATTGGCATGGAACTTTCAGGTGCACATATCCTGGTTGACAGTCTCAAACGTGAAGGTGTCGAATATATCTTCGGTGTAAACGGTGGCGCGGCAATGCCCATTTTTGATGCCCTTTACGATGAAACAGAAGTAAAATTGATCCCGATGCGTCATGAGCAAGGTGCTTCTCATGCCGCTGACGGATATGCCCGCGCCACCGGAAAAGTCGGTGTGGCACTTGCCACCTCCGGTCCCGGTGCTACGAATCTTGTTACAGGAATCGCCACTGCGTATATGGATTCAATCCCAATGGTAGCAATCACCGGACAGGTGTTCACAGAGTTTATCGGCAGTGATGCCTTCCAAGAATGTGATGTTATCGGTGTAACACGACCCATCTGTAAGCATAGCTACCTTATCAAAGATACAGACGAAGTCGCCGATGTTGTTGCAGAAGCATTCCATATTGCCAGCACAGGGAAACAAGGTCCCGTCATTATTGACATCGCAAAAGATGCTCAGAAAAATAAAACTTTGTATCAATATCCAGATACAGTTGACATTCGCAGCTATAAACCACAAGTTGATGGTGATCCTGCACAAATCGCAAAAGCCGCTGCATTGATTAAAGAAGCGAAACGTCCGATGCTTTATGCTGGCGGCGGTGTCGTGCTTGCCGATGCAAGTGAAGAACTGCAAGCGTTAACCCTCAAAACACAGATCCCGATTACCGTCACATTGATGGGACTTGGTGCGTTTCCCGAAACACATCCATTAGCGATGGAGATGCCCGGAATGCATGGATCTTGCTGCGCAAATTACGCTTTCACTGGTGCGGATCTTGTCATTGCTATTGGGGCAAGGTTTGATGATAGGGTTACGGGTGACTTGAGCAAATTCGCTCCGAACGCTAAAAAAATACATATAGATATTGATGCATCTTGTATCGGAAAAAATGTACCAGTAGACGTGCCAATTGTTGGAGATGCAAAGAATGTCCTCACCGAATTAAATAAGTTGGTGGATACCGCAGATATTGATCCATGGCGTAATCAGATTCAGGAATGGAAACAGAAATACCCATTTGAATACGAACAAAAAGGCAACAATGTGATGCCGCAATATGTCATAGAGAAGATATATGAACATTACAGCGATGCTATAGTCGTAGCAGATGTCGGTCAACACCAGATGTGGGCAGCACAATACTTCAAATTTACTGAACCTCGCAAGTGGCTTAACTCAGGCGGACTTGGCACAATGGGTTTCAGCCTTCCAGCTGCAATCGGTGCGCAACTCGGTTGTCCAGACCAAACCGTTGTTAATATTAACGGTGATGGTTCATACATCATGACCATTCAAGAACTGGTGCCAGCGATTACGATGAAGTTACCCCTGAAGATATTCATCATCAACAATATGTATTTAGGGATGGTGCGTCAATGGCAGGAGTTGTTCAACAACAAACGCTATTCTGCTGTTGATTATCACGACAATCCAGATTTCGCCTTACTTGCACAGGCATTCGGTGCGACCGGTCTTCGGGTGGAACATCCTGAAGATGTTGAACCCGCATTGTTGAAGGCAAAAGGCATCAACGACGGTCCTGTCGTTATAGATTTCATTGTTGATGAAGAAGAGAACGTGTTCCCGATGGTACCCGCAGGAAAAGGACTTGGCGATGTCATCCGTGGACTATCTTAGTCTATAAAAATGGTTGGCGTGCCATCTAAGCGCGTCAAAAAACGTCCAATAAATTGGCGGTTAAGATAAATAATATGAATAAAGAAGAACGACACATTTTTTCAGTCATGGTCGAAAACCGATTTGGAGTCCTTGCACGCGTTGCGGGACTTTTTAGTGGACGCGGCTTTAACATTGATAGTCTCAACGTCGCTGAAACACATGACAAAAGCGTTTCACAGATCACCGTTGTTACACACGGGAATGCACAGATAATTGACCAGATCTATCAACACCTGAATAGACTGATTGATGTGATTGAGGTGACAGACCTTTCCGCTGGTACACATGTTGAACGTGAGTTAGTGCTGATTAAAATTGCCACCGATGATGCCCAAAAACGCGCAGAGATACTCCAAACCGCTGAAGTCTTCCGAGGACGTGTGATTGATATGAAACCTGCCTCTATCGTGCTTGAAATTACCGGGGATGAGGGTAAATTGGAAGCAGCGATTAACGTTTTCAGTACTTACGGTATACTTGAGTTAGCACGCACCGGAAAAATAGCAATGATGCGTGGTGCTACAAATTAGTACTTGTTAGTGTAACCGTTCAATTCTTGGGTAGTTACTGTCCCATATTATATCATTCTAAATGATCCTCTCTCACTGTATGAGCAAGTGCTCAGAGAATTTTGACAGTAACCCTCAGTCCTTACCAAGGACTTTTGAATATCAATCGTTATGTGAACTATTGAACATTCCATCAATATAGGTTATAACAAAACAACGGAGGTAAATGTCAGAAATCAAAATTATTTGATTTTGTTATGTAGATATTTTGGGCTGCAACATCATTACTCCACGCATAAGAACAGGCAACACAATCCCTTATCAATCGACTTACCATTGGGAGATCTAAGAGAGAATAAAAGTCAAGAAAGCACTTATGTTAGAAAAAGAATTTAGAAATGAAGATCCTCCCGGTAAGATTATAGCCCTAATATTGTTAGTTGTTTCTCTTTTAGGTGCGGGATCATTATCTGTTAAAATTGGTTTGCAGGGCTTCCCACCACTGAAAATGGCACTTCTTCGTAGCATATTAGGTCTTATCGTTGTTGGAGGGATAGGACTCTACTATGGGGTGTCAATGCGATTGCGCTTTGAGGAATTGCCACGACTACTCTTGCTTGCAGCGCTTCAAACATTACATATAATTACAATGAATGTCGGCACTCAATTCACGATGGCTTCGCGTTCTACTATTTGTCATACACTGTATCCAGTATTTGTGGTTCTGTTCGGACATTTCTGGCTTCCGGGTGATCGACTTTCTCCCAGAAAGTTATTGGGTATCCTCGCTGCGTTCGGTGGTATGTTTGTAGCACTCGCACCGAATCTACAAGGCACAGGTGCTGTGGAGCACCTCATCGGGGACTTGATAGTAACGCTGTCGGCTTGTTTACTCGGATTCCGCATTACCATGACAAAATTGTTTGTTCAAGAGATTTACCCGTATAGACTCCTCGTCTGGTTATTAGGGATAAGCATTCCGTTATTTTTCGTCTTAAGTTACCTGTTCGAGCATGAGAAACCAATTGAGTGGACATTGGCAAGTAGTGCGGGTCTGTTCTACCAAGGATGGGTTGCAACAGGTTTCTGCTTTTTAGTCTTAACATCGGTACTAAGAAAATACAAGGCAAGCAAACTTGTGGTCTTTTCTTTTCTCATGCCGGTGTCGGGAGTATTGTTTAGCAACCTGTTCTTAGGTGACACGTTAACCGTCTACTTATTAATGGGTACTGGATTAGTGGCAGCAGGCATTTATCTTGTGAATCTGCAACCTGAAACAGTAAAATGAAAGAGATGGCACAATGTATATTTTAGATGGAAAAGCCGCTTTAGTAAGCAGGTGTGAGTGGTAGACACGGAATAGGATTTACATATATTTAATAGAAAAACGGTATATTTTGCAGAAAACTCATAATACCATTTCTAAAAATTGACTTCTCTTAAAATAATAGTCGTTCGTAGTCGCGCAATTCATTGCACATCATATACTTCTTTCAAAAGAGAACATAATTCATAGAATTGGTATAACTATATTAGGAAAATTCGTAAAAGAGGAAAAACTTTATGGCAACAATTTATTACGATAGCGATGCCAATTTTGATTTACTTAAAGAACGTACCGTCGCCATCATCGGTTATGGCGCACAAGGCAGAGCTCAAGCACTAAATTTACAAGACAGCGGCGCGAACGTTGTTGTTGGATTGTATGAAGGTAGCCGCTCAAAACCACGCGCAGAAGCAGAAGGCATAACCGTCAAGACAGTTGAAGAGGCATCGGCAATGGCAGACATCGTTCAGATTCTCATTCCCGATGAAAAACATTCTGCCGTATACCGTGATGAGATTGCACCGAATATGGAATCGGGTAATATGCTAATGGTATCGCACGGGTTCAGTGTTCACTTCGGACAAATAGTACCTGCCAACGATATCGATGTCACCATGATTGCACCAAAGGGTCCCGGTTCTCTTGTCCGCGAAGTATTTGAAGGCGGTGGTGGTGTACCGTGTCTTATTGCTATCCATCAAGACACAACGGGTGCGGCGCGTGACATAGCACTCGCTTATGCAAGAGGCATTGGTGGTACACGCGCAGGTGTCATTGAAACAACATTCCGAGAAGAAACCGAAACCGACCTATTTGGTGAACAAGCCGTGCTTTGTGGTGGTACCGCTGCCCTCATAAAAGCAGCTTTTGACACACTTGTTGAAGCAGGTTATCAACCTGAAATGGCATACTTTGAATGCCTTCATGAGTTAAAACTGATCGTTGACCTTATCTATACTGGTGGATTGAGTAAAATGCGTAACGATGTCAGTAATACTGCAGAATATGGTGATCTCACACGTGGTCCTCAACTCATTGACGATAGTGTTCGTGAAAAAATGCGTCAGATTCTAAAAGACGTGCAGGGTGGTATATTTGCACGTGAATGGGTGCTTGAGAATCAGGCTAACCAAGCTGTATTGAGAGCACTTCGCCGACAGGAAGCAGAATTGCAAATTGAGGAAGTCGGTAAAAATCTACGTAGTATGATGAGTTGGCTTGACGAATAAATCTACTTTTACGGTAGGTGCGGTTACTACCAGCATCTACCGTTATGGTACGTAACATTGCTAAATTGACACTCGTAGTTGTACTCAAAAGACACCCTACTGTAGACAATGTCCGACACTCCCAAGGGAGCCAACCCCAAATTGGCATCCAAAAATTTTAGCCGGACTTCTCTGATCCTACCGATTTACCTTCCTGCCTTGCTTCTATCCACAGGCGCGGGCATCATTTCTCCAACACTCCCAATCTATATTAAATCGTTTGATTTATCCTATACATTAACCACATTCGTTATTGCGATTAGCGTTGTTGGGAATATCCCTGCTGGCATTTTGGTGGAGCGAGTTGGTAGGAAACCTGCAATGTTGATCGGATTGGTGATGATAGCAATTTCAACAATCGGAATGGGAACGGCGGGGAATCTTACGCACTTGTTTGTTGCTCAATTGATTGGTGGTGTTGGAAATGCTTTGTGGATGCTCTCCCGACATGCCTATATGACTGATATGATACCATTAGCAAAGCGAGGAAGATCAATTGCGTTATTTGGTGGTGTGAACCGTATGGGAACTTTTGCGGGAAAGTTCGGGGCAATCTTCCTCGGCGCAAACCTGCGACTACCGTTTTTCGTGTTTACCGGTATTGCCGTGCTGACGTTACTTATCTGTTTTTTCTCTATACCTGATACAAAACGGGAACCGAAGGTTCAATCGGAAAAGACACAACAACCCTATCTTACACAATTACTTCAGGTATCTAAACAACATTATAAACTATTGGCGACAGCAGGAATTGGACAGGTCTGTGTTCAAACACTGCGGCGCGGTTGCCATATTATCATTCCACTATATGCGAATGATGTCGCAGGGTTAAGCACGCAAGGTGTGCGTTTGGTAGAAATGATTTCTTCTGCTGTTGATATGTCAATGTTTCCTGTGGCTGGGTTGATGATGGACCGTTTTGGTAGAAGATATGCAACTGTGCCGGGGATTTGCATCTTCGCTACGGGGATGGTATTGATGCCGTTTACACACACTTTTATATGGCTCCTTCTGGCTGCTATTCTGATGCGGTTTGGTAACGGAATCGCATCTGGGACAATGATGACACTCGGTGCAGATTTGGCACCAAAGGAGGGAACAGGAGAATTTCTTGGATTATGGAGGTTAACTGGAGATTTTGGGGGTGCAACGGGTCCTATTATAGTCGGTAATTTAGCGGATGTATTTGGATTAGGGTTTTCTGGGTTCGCTTTAGGTGGGATTGGCTACCTTGCGGTCAGCATCTTTCTCTGGCTTGTTCCTGAGACGCTGCAAAAAGAATAAGTATGCCGGAAGAGGGACTCGAACCCTCACGCGCGATGTGCACACTAGAACCTGAATCTAGCCTGTCTACCAAATTCCAGCATCCCGGCATTGCAATGATATAGTATACATGGATTAAAAGAAAAAGTCAAATTATAGTGGATGATTACTTTAAAGTAATTCTTGACAAGCAATACCGATACATGCTATCTTGCATTAATTTAGACCCACACACCTTTTCTTGAAGGAGCAGTTGGATGAGTATAAGTGTCGGAATGGTAGGTTTAGGGATGTTCGGTCCCTCATTTATCCAATCCTATAAAGCACATCCAGATGTACATCGGCTTGCCTTGTGTGATTTACAACCGGAGAGGCTGTCAAAATGGGCAAAGCAATTTGAGATTTCAGAGACATATTCAAGTCTTGACGACATCTGTAAATCAGATTTGGATGCGCTTGTTATCATAACACAGCATTGGATGCACGCACCACAAGCTATTCAAGCAATGGAAGCTGGAAAGCACGTCTACACTGCTGTTCCGGCAGCGGTATCATTGGATGAATGTGAACAGTTGGTCAGAACAGTTGAACGGACGGGAATGATCTATATGAACGGTGAAACAAGTTATTTTCGTCCGGAGGCAGTTTTCTGTCGTCAGAAAGCAGCTGAAGGTGCATTTGGCGAGTTTGTTCACTGTCGTGCTGAGTATTTCCACGATATGGACCATGGACTCTACAATGTGTTAAAAAACCGTTGGGGTGAACAGTTCGGTCGTGACAAAACCGGTAGCATTCCGATGTATTATCCAACACACTCAACCTGTTTCCCAATCTCTATAATGAATGCTCACGCTACATCCGTTTCTGCTCAAGGTTATATCTATCCTAACGATGATTGGTTTCGGTTGGACACAATCCATAAAAACCCATATTCCAATGAGGTAGGTCTTTTCACGATGAGTAATGGATCCACAATGCAGATCTGTGAGTTTCGACGGATAGGTCATCCCGGTTCTGAACGCGTCAGCGGAATCTACGGTACTGAAGGAAGTTACGAGCAAAACCTCGCTGGAAAAATTTGGGCAGATAAACACGGTACACAACATGTCCAACCTGAACAGATGCATGAATATCTACCTGAGGAACTTAAGGATAATTTAGGTGGACACGGAGGTTCACACGCCTATTTGGTTCACGAATTTGTGGATTCGGTCAATCGGCAGCGGTTACCACGTGTAAATATTTGGGAAGCAGTTCGGTATTGTTCCCCGGGAATTGTGGCACATGAATCTGCTCTCCGAGATGGTGAATTGCTCCCAATTCCGGATTGGGGAGATGCCCCAAATGATTAAAATGTATAATTCTTTTGATTTAAATTGCTTTTTAAGGTATACTATACTATTTAATAAGGCAATTCTTACCACATGATACTTTGCAGCATTATAGACTTGGAAATTAGACCCAATAGAAGTAACCGGACATCAACTAACGCATACAACGAATGCTACAAGCATTTTCTACGTTGATATGTATAAATATGAGGTAATAAGGAGTATAGAATGGCTATTGAATACGCGGGAGCTTATGATGCATCGGCTATTCCTGCTGATGTTGCCCGCGAAATTGAAATTTATGAGATCCAACTTGGCAGGGTACAAGCAGGTCAAGTAGAAGAATCTCTCTTTACCGAATTTAGACTCCGTCATGGGGTTTACGGACAACGTGATGATAGATCGCAGATGATCCGAGTCAAAATCCCTTTCGGTGGACTAACAGCAGCACAACTTGAAATGTTAGCAGATGTTGGTGAAGAATTCTCGGACAACATCATACACATAACGACTCGTCAAGATGTGCAATACCATTATGTAGACATTAACAACACCCCTGAGTTGATGCGCCGCCTTGCCAGCGTTGACATTACCACAAAAGAAGCATGCGGTAATGTCGTACGGAACGTCACTGCATGTCCCATTAGTGGCGTTTGCCAAGATGAGACATTTGATGTAACACCCTACTCAAAGGCGTTATCTGCGTTTTTATTAGGTCACCCTGACGCGCAAGATTTTGGTCGCAAGTTCAAGATTGCATTTTCTGGATGTGAAGAACACGCATGCGGTTTAGCAAACATGCACGATATCGGCGCGGTTGCTGCAGTCAAAGAGGTTGACGGTGAACTCAAGAAAGGCTTCAAGTTTTATGTCGGTGGTGGACTCGGTGCAGTGCCACATCAAGCAAAAATCTTAGATGACTTTATACCTGCAGAAGAGCTGCTCCCGATTTCACAGTCAGTTTGCAGAGTCTTTACACGGTTGGGTGAACGCAGAAATCGGAATAAAGCTCGCTTGAAGTTCGTCATTGCTAAATACGGCATTGAAGAATTCCGCAGAATGGTGTATGAAGATCGGGAAACACTACGGCACGACCCAGTATGGACAGATTATCTTGATAATCTTGATGCATACGACGAAAGTCCTCTCAAAGCACCAACACAACTTAACGGTGTATCAAAACCAGAAGGTTTTGATGAGTGGTATCAATCCAATATTCGCTTACAGAAACAACCAGGCTACGCATTTGTAACCATTACGTTACCTCTTGGTGATATTACTTCCGACCAGACACGTGCTTTGGCAGATATCTCTCGAAAATATGTGAAAGACACCATTCGTGCTACAGTGGAACAGAACATTGTACTCCGTTGGGTAACAATGACAGATCTACCAGCACTATACAAAGAATTGAAGGCAATCGGTTTAGGGGATCCTGGTGCGGAATCAATGGTTGATATTACTGCTTGTCCTGGAACTGACTCCTGCAAACTTGGTGTCTCTTCTTCACGGGGTCTGGCAGCACATCTGCGAAACCATTTCATTGAAACCGGTGTGCAAAATGATATCAAAGACTTCCGGATTAAGATCAGCGGATGTCCAAACTCCTGTGGGCAGCACCATATTGCTAACATTGGCTTCTTCGGAGGCACAAAACGAGTGGGTGGACATAGTGCTCCCTACTACCAAGTACTACTCGGTGGACATATGGTGGAAAACGCCAGTTCTTACGGACTTGCCACTGGTAAAATCCACGGTAAGTACATCCCAACGTTCATTGAGGAGTTAACAGGAAAGTATACTCAAGAGCGAACCGATGAGGAAACCTTTACCGAATACGTTGCACGACTCGGTAAAGCGGAAATTAAGACTATTTTATCCAAGTATGATAACATCCCTTCATACGAGGAAGCACCCGAATTCTATGTGGACACAGGTGACACAAAAGATTACCAACTCAAAACCGGTGTCGGTGAGTGTGCTGGAGAGGTAGTCGCACTTGTCTCTATGAAGTTAGAAGAAGCAGACCGGCTTATCTATGAATCCGGTTTGAGCTTGGAAAAAGGTACTTATGAAGATTGTGCAGACAAGGCATTTGATGCGATGATTAGAGCCGCGGACGGTCTTCTGACGACTGTTGGCTTGCAACACATTGATGATGAGACAACTATAAACGAGTTCAGAAAACATTTCTTTGACACAGGCAACTTCTTCGCAGGATACGGTGCCCATCTGTTTAAGGCAACCGAAGAAAATAGCTCTACTTTTGACCACGAATTAGCACATCGCCGTGTGGAAGAATCTACCCTCTTTGTTGAAGAATCGCATCACATCTACGGACGTATGCGGATTAAACAGGAGGAAGAGGAAGCGAGTAAACGTAAGACACGTAGATCGCGTCCAGCACCGAAACCGAAAGTGATCAAGAAGACGAAATCTGTTGAGGAAATCACTGACAGCCTTGATCTGAAGGGTGTTGCATGCCCATTCAACTACGTCCAAGCGAAGGTTCGGTTGGAAACGATGGATGTAGGTCAACTCTTGGAAATCACTATCGACGATGGTGAACCATTTGAAAACGTGCCGAAGAGTCTCACCAACGATGGACATGACATTCTTGACACCAAGAAGATTGGAAAACACTATCGCCTGACTATCAAGAAAGGTGAGTAAGTTAGTTTAGTCCGTATAGGTTCGTAATGTCATAAAACGCTGATAAGGCGATTGCTTCCATGTCCAATTGTTATGGGAAGCAATCGCCTTTTATCTGCAAGATGTTTGTTATGAGATTATATAGTAAAGTATAAAAATATGTTGACACCTCTTCTGTAGGAGCGATCTCCGAATCGCGACCAAACTCCATGATAGTCGGGAATCGGAGTTCCCTCCTATAACTTAGGAATGTAAAGTTAATTGTAAAATCCATTATAATATAAGAAAAATGAGAACATGGCAGGAGTATCTAATTGAAGTACTCAGCTTCTGAGATGAGGCAATTGGACACCTTACAGCGATCCTTGAAGATATCCATATCAACGGTAATTCTTCCGTAGTTAGAGATATACTACAGACTATCGTAAAAGCACAAGGTGGTGTTTCTAAACTCGCAAAGTAGGCAGATATGGACCCAGTATCTTTATCAAAAACTCTATCCAACGAAGATACCCCTCCGATTGATGCACTTGGAATTGTTCTTAAAGCACTTGGTCATCAACTTACCATCAAACCGATAGAACCAGATAACTCAATTAATTTAACTTATTCAGATGCGTTATAATTGCAAGATACAACCACACAGGTGGCAGAAAATCCAACATATACCCTCAGATTCCCAATCAACACTGAATGTCATGCAGGTATTTGGTGTTGATTCCTTAACCCTCAATCGAACCAAATGAAGAACTTACTTGAAATATCGTATCAATTAGGATATAATATTAACATGCCGATATGTTTGAAGCGTAATAAATTTGCTCGGGAGCGTTATGTCGAGGTGGAAACGTAGTATTACTTCTACTTATCCAACTGGTCGTTTAATGCTCATATATTTCGGTGTTGGTGTTTGCATTTTGGTTCTTGTGTTTGCCTATTATACGCGCCAGATTTCCCAGTTAAACACAGATGTTGAGGCACAAATAGAAATCTTTGTGACTCTCGCCGCCGAATTACCGAGCATTGAAGACCGTGAACTGCAACAACGACTTCTTACAGTCATGAGACAGGAACTTTATGCTGAGAATAGGTCGCGTAGGTTTTCCTTTATTATAACTGATGCCGAAGGAAAATTTGAAATATCGCAAGGTATTGACACCAAATTAGATGAGAAAGTCAACGAAAGCAACACTGTTTCGTTAACAGTAGATGAGAAAAAACTGCTAAATTCAACCTTGGAACGGATGAAAAACAAAAATGACCGAAGAAAAATACCGTTCCTCAAAGAAGATAGAAAGATTACAGGTTATTTTTTTTATGGGGATGCAGCACCGAGTGAGATGGCACAACTCCCCTTCGCAATTACTGATACTGAGAAAACACCTCTGAAGTGGCAGATGTGGAATGATGTCATCACTGCTGAGAATGCAACACAGGAGGAAAAGGATCGCGCCAAAACCTTCGTTCAAAATACACCTGCGTATGCTTCACTTCAAACATTGCCCGACTGGCAAGAAGGATATTTTTATTACGAAATAAAATCGTTTTACGGTTTATTAATAACACCAATAGTGTTGTCTGTTGTTTTGCCGCTCTTCGCGTTCGGTGCGATTCTTGTATATCGTCGATTACAATCCTATGAACACGCCGCGATTTGGGGTGGATTAGCAAAAGAAACAGCACATCAACTCGGCACACCGATCTCTGCATTGCTTGCATGGTCTGAGATGTTAGATGAACGGAGTCAGGAATCTGGAGACGAAGTCGTTGCAGAACTATCAACCAACATGCAAAGCGACCTTAAACGTCTACAAAACACGACTACTCGGTTTGGAATGATCGGTACGGAACCGACTATAACAAACGTTAGTCTTGAAGAGGTACTTGAAGAGGTACTTACATATTTTGAGAAGCGATTACCTCAATTCAGTCGAAACATCAATATAAGCGTTACACCGCATGATGTACCCGAGATTTCTGCAAATTCCCATTTGTTGCAGTGGGTTTTTGAAAACCTAATACGCAATTCGCTGGATGCAATGCACAAAACAGTTGGACATATCGAAATTGAACCTCTTTATGATGAACGTCAGAAACAAGTTATCATCCGATATTCAGATAACGGCAGCGGAATTCCCAAGGAAAACCAACGCGCAATTTTTGAACCGGGGATGACAACAAAAACGCATGGATGGGGACTTGGGTTGACAATAGTCCAACGAATTATTAGAGAATATCATCACGGTAGTATCCGCTTGGTTAGCAGTAGTCCTGATGGTACAACTTTTGAAATCCGATTACCGTGTAATGTATCCTAACGAGTTATAAGGAACAGATATGCCACAAAAATTACAGAAAATACTATGGATAGATGATGAGATAGAGGCATTGCTACCACATAGACGTTCCCTTGAGACACGCGGATACGATGTGACCGCTGCTACTAATGGTGAAGATGGAATTGAACTGCTAAAACAGGAAAACAACCAATTTGATGTTATCCTACTGGACCAAGTTATGCCCGGTAAGGATGGCATGGAAACACTTGATATAATACGAACCATAGATGCACAGGTACCTGTCATATTGGTGACGCAATCGAGCGATGACAAATTTGTTGATGTTGCATTAGGCAAACAGGTAACAGATTTCTTAGTAAAACCGATCGGTGTGGCACAAATTGCATCTACGCTTAAACGGGTACTTGAACAAAAAAATATTGTAGAAACCCAAATACCGGGACGGTACACTTACGACTTTAATACAATTAGCACGCTGAAGGCATCACAACCGAGTTGGCAAGATTGGATTGATATTTACGTCAAATTGCTGGAATGGGATCTGCTATCTGATCAATTGTCTAAACAAGGCTTAGAAGAGACGCACTTAGAACAAAAGAAAGAGTGTAATGCTGAATTCTCAGATTTCGTTGAAGCAAATTATCCGGAATGGGTGAACGGAAACCAAGAGAGACCGACATTGTCGGTAGATGTATTAGACCAATATGTGATGCCGCTACTTCAAGCCAAAGTTCCAACCTACTTTATCGTCGTTGACTGTTTCAGACTTGACCATTGGATGGCAATAGAACCACTATTGCATCCTTATTTCTCTATTGATCGCAATTATAGTTATTCGATTTTGCCGAGTGCAACGATGTATTCTCGGAATGCGCTGTTTAGCGGGTTGTTTCCCGCTGAAATAGCAAAAGATTATCCACAATATTGGCAGGAGAAATCGGATGATGGTACCAGCACAAACCAGTTTGAACGACAGTTACTTGAAGAATACTTAAAAAGAAATGGAATCAGGATAAAGCCTGGAGTCCAATATTTCAAGATATTTGATATACGCGGAGGTAATGAATATAAAAAACGCGCCGCCGCAGCCAGCCGAGTAGGATTATCTGCATTAGTTGTCAACTTCATAGATATCTTAACGCATCAGCGTTCACAATCAGAAGTTCTACAACAACTCGCACCAGATGAACCCGCTTTTCGAGCTTTAGCTCGTTCTTGGTTTGCACATTCGGCACTGTTTGATATCCTACGTCTTATTGCTGACCACGGTGCTCACGTTGTGCTCACGACCGACCACGGTTCAGAGTTTTGCAACCGAGCAACGCGTGCATACGGCAATCGAGACACCAGCACAAGCCTTCGCTTTAAAATAGGGAATAATCTGAATTGCGATGACAACCAAGCTGTGTACATTCCAAAACCACGGAAATATCAACTACCAGCTGAAAGCTCAAGCAAAGATTATATTCTCGCTAAAGACGATTATTACTTCGTCTATCCAAACGACTTTTACAAATACAAGCGGCAGTTTCAGGGAGGCTTCCAACATGGCGGTATTTCAATGGGAGAATTAATTACGCCAGTGGTAACCTTAACCCCAAGGAACGTATAGTCACTCAGATACACTCGTTCCCAACCTGAACTGATCTTTAGGTAGTATAAAGACTATGGTAAATAATTTTACACCCTTTCATTACACCCAACGATGTTTCTACATTGAGGATTCAATACGGACAAATTCTACAAACTTACATATATTGAACCCGAAGCATCATTCAAATAATGAACTGCCGCTTTTTGAAATGACCGAATTCACTAACCGAGATGTCTTTTGGAAAAAAGACATGATAGGAGGATACAATAATAATGGAAAAGGAGATACTTATATCTGATGATGAGTATGAAACGCGCTGTGCAGTTCTTGAAAAAGGAGTGCTGAATGAAATTCACATTGAACGGAAAGCTACGAAACCTGTTTTAAACAACATCTATAAAGGTCGAGTTGAAAACGTATTACCGGGTATGCAAGTGGCATTTGTTGATATCGGTTTGGAACGACATGCTTTTTTACATATCTCAGACCTAAAATACAACAATAACTCCGAAAATGGAAGTTCAGATGACAGTTTACCGACCTTAGATATGCAGACAACACTGCCAAACAAGTCTCGTGGAGGTAGGGGATTCCCATTTCTCATTACCGACTTAATATCAAAGAATCAGGAACTTCTTGTGCAAGTTGGGAAAGAACCGATAGGCAGTAAAGGCGCGCGTGTTACCAGCAATATCACACTTCCAGGACGTTATATGGTTTATCTGCCGAATTCATCCACTATCGGGGTTTCGCGACGGCTTGAATCTGAAAGTGAACGTGACCGATTGCGTAACTTGGCACAAAACTTGAAAGCTGATGTTGAGGGAGGTTTTATTATTCGAACGGCTGCCGAAGGGTTGTGCGAAGATGAATTTGCCGCAGAAATCCGACACCTGATCAACCAGTGGAAACAAGTACGCGAACGTACCAAACGAAAAACCGCACCAAGTTTAATTAGCAGAGACGTAAGTTTCACAAATCGGATTGTTCGCGATATGCTTACCAAAGATGTAAAGCAGCTTTTTATCGATTCACAATCAGGTTATAAGGAAACAATAGATTATGTTACCTCTGTGATGCCAAATTTGAAAGATCGAATTTCTCTTTACGATAAAGACAAAGCTCTTTTTGCAGCTTATGGTGTTGAAGAAGAGCTGCAGAAAGCACTGAGTGAAAAAATCTGGCTCAAGTGTGGTGGACACATTATCATTCAACAAACTGAAGCGATGGTATCAATTGATGTCAATACAGGTCGATTCGTTGGGAAATCCGATCCGGATAACACGATCTTAAGTGCGAATCTTGAAGCAGTTGATGAAGTCGTTCGGCAAATACAATTGCGAGATTTAGGTGGTATTATTGTTGTTGACTTCATTGATATGGACGAACCGGCACATAGAAAACAGGTTTTCAAAATTTTACAAGAGGCACTTCGGAAAGACAAAGCACGCACCAACATTCTTCATTTTTCGGATTTAGGATTGGTAGAAATGACGCGTCAACGCACACGTCCAAGCCTATCTACTTTACTTACAGAGCAATGTCCGTACTGTGAAGGACATGGTACAATCCTGTCAATTGAAACCGTTGTAATCGGATTGTTCCGCGCAATAAAAAGGGCATATCGACATACTCGGCAATCCAAACTGCGAATTGTCGCGAATGACCATATCGTTTCACAACTCAACGCGCAAATGTATTCAAAATTTCGTGAACTCAAAAGATCTTTGAAACTGGATTTGACGCTTGAACAGGACGCGGATCTGCATCTTGAAGACTATCGCATTTTTGCTGCCAACGGAGAGGAATTGTATTTAGATTAATGTGAAAAACAATTCGTCCTCAGTCCAAATTATAGTCCTATAACCATTGAAAAAGACTTGACATTTGAACTAAAATGTGGCATCATGTAATTGGCATAAATACAAATATGGGCGGATAGGTGCGCCCAACACTCTCATCACATTTTTTATATCACAAGTGGAAAAAGAGGGCAAAATAAAAAAAGAATATTCCCTGAATTCATTGGAATTTCTACACCTAAAAGGAGTGAAAATAAAATGTATGCAGTATTTGCAAGCGGCGGAAGACAGCATCGTGTTGAGGTAGGAAGCCTTATAGATGTGGAAAAATTAGACAATGCTGTCGGTGAAACGGTCACGTTTCCCTCCGTTTTAGCGATTGCCGGTGAAGATGGTCAGTTGCAAACAGGCACACCCTATCTTGATGATACCTCGGTTACAGGTGAAGTCGTTGAGCAGGGACGCGCAAAAAAGGTCATCGTTTTTAAGTCCAAACGTCGTAAAGGCTATAAACGTAAGTTAGGACACCGTCAATCATTTACACGTATTAAAATTACCGCAATAGGTGGAGAAGAAACTGCCGCTATTGACGGAGAGGAGGTTGAATCCGATGGCACATAAGAAGGGTGGCGGAAGCACACGCAATGGTCGTGATAGTATAGGAAAACGGCTTGGTGTCAAAAGATTTTCGGGACACTATGTTTCTGCGGGGAGCATTCTCGTCCGACAGCGAGGGACACATTTACACGCTGGAAGAAACGTCGGGGTTGGCAGAGACTACACGCTCTTCTCAAAGATTGATGGTTATGTATGGTTTGAGCGAAAAGACAAATACCGTCGCAAGGTGAGTGTCTATACAGAACGTCCTGCATTCTAAAACGTATTTTAGAAAGCCTCACCTCCGTGTGGGGCTTTTTTGCTTATTGCACAATGTCTCAAATACGCATAGGAATAGAGATAATTAATGAGGAAAATAACGTGAAATGGATTATCCCAATCATATTGCTAACTGTGGTATTGGGATGTGGTACCGCACCAGTCCGACAATTAGCGATGGAAACTATGGACAATGCTCGAGTAAGTATTGCTTCAGCCGAAAGCGTCGGCGCCCGTGATGTCGCTGTGAGTGAGATCAAATCCGCAGAGGAGATGCTTGTCAGTGCAGATTCTTCTCTGCAATCCGGTAATGTAGAGCGCGCATATCGTTTAGGATTGCGAGCATATCTCCACGCGCGAATCGCAACAGAGAAATCGTTAGCAGTTCGGCAGGAGTCACAAGTGCTGGAAACACAAGCTGAATTAGAATTACGACAACAAACGACTGAAGAGGTGCTCAATAATCTTGAATCTCTAAGAATAGAACGTGATATGCGAAAAAATGAGGATTAGTCCTAATGCGGTTTTATGGATGGTTACTTCTTATTGCCTTTATAATCAGTAGTGGATGCACACCTCCCCACATTGATGATGTTATTTTAGAAACACAACTTCAAAACGGTCAAAAGGCAATTTCCACTGCAGCCGATTTAGGGGCTGAGCAATTAGCAGCTGACGAATATAGCCGCGCAGCCAAACTTTTAAAATTCGCCAGACAAGCACAAGAGCGAGAAGAATTAGCACAAAGCATGGAATTTGCTTATCAAGCAGAACTTGTCGCACAAATCGCTCTATACAAAGCTAAACAGCAACAAGCACGATCACAACTCATTACAATTCGCGAACAGATGTACCAAGAGGTGATAACAGAAAAAGATTATGAGATAGAAATGGTGAAGATCCGCAATGAGATGAAAGAAATGGAAAATGCACAGGCGTTGAGAGAAATTGAGGTAGAAAAACAACGCGCGGGTACACTTTTATCCGATCTTGCGGAGACAATAGTTGCTGTTCGTAGGGCAGAAATTCGTCTGCCAATCACCGGAACAGAAATCCTCGTCACCCTTGCAAAACAGACATATCCGGATATTGTGAATACCGCAGAGTATGAACGTGTTCAATCAACAATTGCAAAAGCAACATCGCACCTTGAGCGGAAGGAGTTTGACGATGCGGAAAAAGTCGCAACTGACGCTCAAACACAAGCTAATAAACTCTATGAGTTGGCAAATCAGTATCTACAAATCCGTGCTGAAGCCGAAATAGCAGCCCTTATTGCTATCGCACGCGCACAACTTAAAGTTGAGCGCGCAGAATCTCTGAATGCATTGACACACGATCCAAAACAATTTCAACAATCCCGGACTCAACTGGACCAAGCAAATAAGGCGTTACAAGAAAAACGATATGATGATGCGCGTCAAGCAGCAGAAGGAGTGGGACAGATAGTTGATAAGGTGATAGCGACTTCAGAAATCGCAGAATACCGCAGACGCGCACAACAGGAACTTACAGCCAAAATCAGTAAAGCAGAAGGTGCTGTGGCATCAGCCAAAGAGGCAATTACAGTCCAAGCAGAAACCAATGTACCGCAGATTGCACCCGAACTATTTGAACTCGCGACATCAGCACTCGCAACCGCTGAATCCACACTCGCAAAAAAGGAATATTCTGCAGCTATTGACGCTTCACAGCAAAGCGATGATTATCTGAAACGCGCAATTGAAAAGACAAACCTACAAAATTCAGCACAAAAATCTCTGGTTGAGGCAACAAAGCAAATACCAAAAGCGGTTGTCATTGAACGTGAAGAAGGGGTCATCATCAGAATTAGTGGCAACCTATTTGCAACCACGAGCACACGCTTAAAAGAGGAATATTTTCCTACCTTTCTCAAACTTGCCTCTATTTTGCAACAAGAAGGTTTTACCAATTATGTTGCAAGGATTGAAGGACACAGCGATTCGCTCGGGGCTGCCGCAGCTAATCGGGCACTCAGCGAAAAGCGCGCAAACGCAGTTAAGACTTTCCTCATTGATACAGGTAAAGTCACAGCCAAACGCTTAACCTCTATCGGTTTAGGTGAATCACAGCCGATTGATAAGAATTCACAAGAAAAAAACCGTAGAATTGATATTATTATCGGTAAAGTGCAATAACCTCCCAACCATTGAGACAACGGACTACGCAGATATATGTGAGGTTAATAATACGTATTGCATAATATAATAATAGAACCATATATTATAAATCAGATCGCACAAAGCTTGTTTGGTGATCGTTATATCATCATCTATGGCAATACGATTCAATTCCATAATCACTGTTATCATGTGCGGACAATAGACGCGGAGGGACATCCTTACAAAGGCTGCTATTATTTACAAGATGCAAATACTGATTTGGCGATGTGGGACGATATAGCATTTGCTCCACCGGGGTCCTACGGTGTGATATTTGAACCAGAGACAGGGGAGATTATTGATTGCGAACCACAACGATGATATGTAAGACATCATTATCTTAATTATGTCATACGAAATCATGACAAAGATATGTCTTGTAATGCAAACTAAAAATTTACGATACAGTTAGTTTCACCGATAAATTCTTAATCACTTCTGCTGAAAACCCAATATCTAAAAATGGAGAAAAGACATGAAGCGAGACGCTATTGTCGTTTTAGACTTTGGCTCGCAATATACGCAGTTAATTGCTCGACGCATTCGAGAGCAACAGGTTTACTGTGAGATTCAACCCTATTCGTTACCGCTTGCCAGCATTGAGAAGATAGCACCAAAAGGGATTATCCTTTCGGGTGGACCAGCAAGCGTTTACGAGGCAGATGCTCCGAAGATGGATGCTGCACTCTTAAAACTCGGTATTCCAGTTTTAGGCATCTGCTACGGTATGCAACTTATGGCTTTCCTATTAGAAGGTGGTAAAGTGCATCCTGCTACAGAGCGAGAATATGGTAATGCACAACTCCAAGTCAATACTGCATCGGAACCATTATTTACAGGTCTTTCATCGGAAGTGACGGCGTGGATGAGTCACGGAGATAGGATAGACAAACTTCCTACAGATTTCCACACAATTGCACAGACCCCGAACTCGCCTATCGCGGCAATGGTCAACTCAAATAGTAGGTTATACGGTTTGCAATTTCATCCTGAAGTTGAACATACACGTGATTCGGACAAAATCCTTCATAACTTCGTACGAAGAATCTGTGGTTGTGATGCAACTTGGACGATGGATACGTTTATTGCAGAAGCCATATCACACATCCGAACAACGGTAAAAGACGAAAAGGTATTGTGTGCAGTCAGTGGAGGCATAGATTCGATGGTGTTAGCAACACTCCTCCATGAAGCAATAGATGACGCATTGATATCTGTTTTTGTAGATAACGGTCTCCTGCGACAAAATGAGGTGGAACAGGTATTGGCTACTTGTAAAGCAATAGGGATAAAAATTGATTTTGTGGATGCTACAGACTCATTTTTGAATGCTTTAGCAGGTGTCGTAAACCCAGAACAAAAACGAAAGATTATCGGTGCACAGTTTATCGAAACCTTCAGGTCAAAAGTGAAGCAACTCGGTCCCTGTCGTTTTCTTGCGCAAGGCACACTCTACCCAGATGTGATAGAAAGTGTCTCCACCAAAGGTCCTTCCGCAACTATTAAAACACATCATAATGTTGGAGGACTCCCACCCGATATGCCGTTTGAATTAATTGAACCTTTCCGAGAACTATTCAAAGACGAAGTGCGATCAGTAGGTGCTGAACTCAACGTACCACCCCATGTCCTTGGTCGGCATCCATTTCCTGGACCGGGACTCGCTGTGAGAATATTGGGTGAGGTAACTACAGAACGGTTAGCGGTACTTCGCTTAGCAGATGCTATTTTTATCAATGAAATAAAAGCGGCAGGATTGTATGATGATATTTGGCAAGCATTGGCAGTTCTTCTGCCTGTTAAAAGCGTTGGTGTGATGGGGGATGAACGGACTTATGAAAATGCGATTGCGCTGAGAGCGGTAACAAGTAGTGATGCTATGACAGCAGATTGGGCGAGAATCCCTGATGATGTTTTGGCGAGAATATCCACACGGATTATCAATGAGGTGCAAGGGATTAATCGCGTTGTTTACGATATTAGCTCGAAACCACCAAGCACAATTGAATGGGAGTAATTCGGATGACAATCCGAAACTATGCTGATGTCGTAGAACGTATTCATGAATCTATTGGAAAAACTGATAGCCTCACAGTCTGGCATCAAGCATATACTACTTCCTCCAAGGAATTAGTACAGGATACGTCTTATCCTTTATACTGCCTTCATTTTGCTACAAAGCGAGTGGGTGCTGCCACTATATATGTTTCAGCAGGTGTCCACGGTGATGAACCTGCGGGAGTTGAATGTGCATTACGTCTTATTGAGCAACTTGCCGCTGGAACACACCATAACCTCTTCTCATTCCCATTAGATGAATTCAATTGGCTTATTTCCCCTTGTGACAACCCTTATGGATATGAGCAATGCATCCGGGAAAATGCTGTAGGAATTGACCTCAATCGTATGTTTGGAACGCCAAACAAGTGTCCAGAGACAGCCTTCATTGCAGAATCACTACTGCGGACACAAACTGATCTCAAGGCAAAAATTGGACTCGCTCTGGATTTACACGAAGATACTGATAGCGATGGATTTTACCTATGGGAACGTCGCGCTTCAGCATGTTTTCCAATCGGTGATGCAGTTGTGAAAAATATTGTAGAGGTGTGTGCCATCAATCAGGAGACCATGATTGAAGAGCATCACAACGAGAACGGAGTCATCACACTGCTTGATACAGTTACGACGAAGGGATGGACACGCGGAAGGTACTTGGCTGAGCAGATAAAAACACGATGTTTAATACTTGAAACACCGACACAGTTAGATTTGGAAGCACGTATCAAAGTCCACGTAATGGCTATCCAAACAGCGATCAAACATGCTTTGATACCAACTTAAGTAGACATAGAACAACGGATAATTGTATCAGATATAGGATTGTTGAGTTAGCAGTTTTGATAAACCGCAGCTGCGGCACTAACGGCTGTTCCTGTATCAACTCCGTGTCCGTATTCAATAAGAAGTCTCTCAATTGTATTCAAAACAAGCAAGACATTTTGTTCATTAGCAGCATCTCCCATAAGTCCTATTCGCCATGCTTTTCCTGCAAAAATACCCAATCCACCACCAATTTCAATTCCGTATTCTTGAATAAGACGTTTTCGGACGGTTGCATCGTCAATCCCATCGGGGATATGTAGTGTTGTAAGCATTGGTAAGCGATAGTTTTCTGCTGCGACGGGTTGTAGACCGATAGCTTCTGCGCCAGCGATCAAAGCACGAGCATTGAGTTCATGGCGTTGATAACGTGCCGATTCACCTTCCTCTACAACAACTCGAAGTGCTTCTCGTAATGCATAAACAAGTGACATAGATAGAGTGTGATGGTATTTTCGTGTTTCCCCCATCCAATATTGTTCAAGCAGTGTCACATCCATATAGAAACTCTGAATTTTTGTCTTACGGTTCCGAATTACTTCCATTGCGCGATCACTAAAACTGATTGGGGAAAGTCCTGGAGGACCAGCGAGACATTTCTGCGTGCAACTGTATGCGATGTCAATACCACGTGCGTCTAACTCAACAGGTTGTCCTCCAAGTGATGTGACGCAATCCGCAAGAAATAGTGCCTCTTTTTGATGTGCAATCTCTATAATCTCATCTAAAGGTTGCAAAATGCCTGTAGATGTCTCTCCGTGTACTACTGCCACGAGTTTTGGGTTAACTTTGTCACATGCTTCAGCTATCTGTTCCGGTTTAATGATATCTCCCCATTCGGCTTGGACAGGTGTAACGAGTGCACCACACCGTTCCGCTATATCTGCTATTCTGCCACCGAAATAACCGTTTATTCCAACGATCACTTGATCTCCCGATTCGATGACGTTGGTAAGTGCTGTTTCCATCCCCGCAGTACCGGTTCCGGAGACAGGAAAGGTAATAGCGTTCTCTGTTCCATAGACTCGACGTAACAATGTAACTGTATCATCCATGACATCAACAAAATCCGCATCTAAATACCCAAGCATGGGTGTAGTCATTGCTTTGAGGACGCGCGGGTTTGCTATGCTCGGACCAGGTCCGAGAAGAATACGTGGTGGAACTTTTAATTCATCATACAATTTTTTCGTATCTCCTAAAAAATAAGATAGGGACAGGCATATAACCTGTCCCTACGATATACAGTTTCGTTAGACAAGGTGATTAGTCGGATTCAACGGGATCTTGGCGTTCTGGAATGTTCCGTGCCTTCATGTAATTCTTAATCTCACTTGCCTTAATAATACAGTAGTTAATTACCTCTTCAACCTGAGGGTCATTTGGTTTTATGGTTGCGTATTTCTTAGGTAAGACATTAAAGTAATACAATGCATCTGCATAATAATTTTCTTCATCATTTGCGAGAATTGTATATGCTTCACCTAACTTTCCGTAAGAAAGATCACCATACTTAGTGTTTGAATAATTTTCCGAGATAGCCTTGAATAGCTTAATTGTATCTTCAATGTCAGCCTTTTTGCCTGCCCTTTGAGCCTGACCAAGTGCTGTATTAGCAAACTTGTATTCATTATGAGCGAGGAAACTCGCTGTCTCATTCAGAAAAGTCTGTGCTGTGTTTTTGGAATCTGAACTAAGACCGGGTGCAGCCAGTGCACGTTCATAATTGTCGATCGCTTTTCGGAAAAGATCAATTTGCTCGGCTGGTTGAAGTTCTGGATCTAATGCGGCGTTATAGTGTTTATTGCCGATATTGATGAAGGCTTCACCAGCGAATTTGCTATTATTATATTCCTTGACAAGGGTTTTGTTTGTAGCGAATAGTTTGTCAAGATATCCTTTTTCAGCAGTTGGATTGCCTGCCTCTTTCGCTGCTTCAGATAGGTATTGATAGCATGTTGCAATAGCATATAAGGATTCAGGTGCTTTTTCATGCGAACTATTTACCTTTCGGACCTTATCATATTCAGCAATTGCCTTCTCGAACTGTTCGGTTGTATAATAAGCTTCACCAGCCTGATATTGCCAGAGTGCAGCGTCTTTAGCATTTGGATAGCGTTCAACTAATCCATTGAAAAGCTTCGCAGACTTGTCAAAGTAGGCTACAGCTTGAGGAGACATTTCTTCGTCAAGACCTACTTGCATCCGTCCAAGGTCAAAGTGCGCCGATGCTAAATATGTTGATGCGGTCTCAACATTTGCTGACAGGTTATTCGATGCGGGGAATACGCCTGTGTTCGCATATTTTACAAATTCAGTAAGTGGATCAACCGCGAGAGCTAACTCTGGACGTCGTTTGAAGCCAATACCGAGAGAATAGTAAATCTGTCCTGCTTGGAAAAGCGATGTTTGTACATACGGGATGACCGTCTGTTTATCCGCTTTTTCAACGGGTGATGCAATTTGGCTGACTACATAGAAAGTAGACGCCGCTTGACTACTCATATCAATGTAAGGTCCAGCATCAAAGCCATCAGGTGGGTCAGCGGGTAAGAGGGAACGAGCTTTATCAGAATAGAGGTACCCAAGGTTATATTGTGCAGCAGCTTTTTGTGAAACTGTTGCTTTTGGACTTGCCTTAAGTGCTTCCACCGAACTCACTGTTTCCGCAATAGCTTCATCTAAACGTCCTAATTTGACGTATAGTTCAGAACGACGTAGGCTTGCATCTGCTACCATTGAAGCAACCCCAGTATTCTGTTCAGTGCTATAGTTCTCTATCAGGTTTTGGAACACATCCAAAGCCTTGTCAAGTTGATCAACTTTTTCCTGATAGATCAAACCCATTCTATAGTAAGATTGTGCTTTAACGACGTTATCAGCTAATTCAATTGCCTGCTGATAATTTTTCAAAGCATCATCATACAACTTTAGGTGCTCATCTTGCGCGTATGCCATTGCGAAGTAGGAGCGTCCGCGTAGATCGGGATCTTCATTATTCGCAATGATATATTGATACTCTTTCACAGCATCTTTGTAATTGCCGACACTGCTGTGTAATTCTGCAAGACGGGAATGTGCTTGTGAGATAAGACTCAACCGTGCCTCATCTTCGGTTTGCCCTTCATATGCTGTTACCTGTTGGAATGCGTCAATAGCACCTTTTGAATCTTTCAATCCCAATTTTGCCAATCCGAGCGTATAGCCTGCACTGATGCTGTTGTCAACGTTGTCCGTCATTTCAGCGACTCGCACTGCTGCGCCAACGGCATTCGAATATGCGAGTTGTTGTGATTGTGCATCTTCGGATTTCACGGCTATCTGGTAATAGCAGACTGCGGCTTGATATTGTGCACTCGGTGCAATATCGCTGTCTGGGAAACTTTCTACGAACATTTTGTATGCAGCGAGTGCTTCTTGGTACAGTTCTTTGCTGTAGTAAGTATGTCCGATTTTGAGTTGTGATCGTATTCGAGCATCTTCAGGTGCGCCAGGGTTATCAACAATTTGTTGAAGACTTGCGACGCGTCCCTCAATATTGTCTGGATCTGTATTTTCAAGAGCGATTGCTTTGATGAGATCAATACGGCTAAGGTTTCTAAGAATCATTTCATCGTTGCTATCTGCAAAATGATTACTTGCTGCCTCCGCTGTCTGAATAACGAGAGACCACTGTGATGTGTCGCCCCGTTTTTGGGCGGCATCTTGATAAACAAGGACTAAACCAAAATAAGCTTCAATAGCATTAGGACTGTCTCCGTGTTCAGAGATAACTTGATTGAAAGCTGCTATGGATTGTTCCGCCAATTCCGGTTTCTCAGATGAAGCATGATAGTAGCAGAGTCCTACGAGATAGAGCGCATCATCTGCATATTCACCCGCTGGATCACCATCAACAACAGCCTGATATTGTGCAGCAGCCTCTTCAAAACGACTTTCGGCGCGGAGCAGATCTGCGAGTTTAATTTCTGCTAATGAAAGGTTGTCCTTATCAGTAAGTTCAGGTAAAATTGAGTTGTAGTATGTGATAGCTTGTTCTTTATCGCCTTGCTTTACATAACTATTTGCGATGAGCAGAAGTGCACGTTGGTAGTATTCACTGGTGTCAAGTATCATTGCGTATCGTTCGCGTGCTACATCCCATGACCCGAGCATTTCGTGAGATAGTGCCTCGTTCATGATACATGCTTCAACTTGACCAATTCGTTCTGGGAAATCTTGATACCGTCCCTCACTAATTCCGGGAAGGAATGCTTCATCAGAGAACATGCTGATAGCTTGCTGGTATGCTGCAACAGATTTTTGGAGATGTTCTATATTGAAATTTGAGGATGGATCCCCATCCTGATAACCTTCAGGTTTTGCAGCTTCATAATAGGATCGTCCTTCAAGGAATTTTCCCATCAACTTGAGAACATGGAATTTCGGGAGTGGTCGGTAATCCCACAATTTAGCATATTCCTCAGCGGCATCAAGGTATTGTTGAAATTCGGTACGTTTTATGTCTGCAAACCGGAGTTGTACCTCTGCTGCCAGAATATCAAATTCGTTATCGTTTTTGTTTTTATCAATAAAATCACTTGCGACTTTCTCTAATTCATCCTTGCGTCCTAAGTCGTTCAGTGTCCAGATTGCGCCATATAATGCATGCGGTGCGACAGGATTTTCTGGATAATTGTCAACTGTTTGCTGGTACCATTCTAAAGCGTGTGTAAGTGTCTGAGATCCTTGTTCATCCTCGCCCGCGTCTCGCTGATTAGTGCCAAGTTTATAATATGCTTCCGCAACTTGGAAAGAGCAGTAAGGTGTGAAACTATTTTCTGAACTTTCATCCCCTCCAGCTGTTTTTTCATGTTCGATAACGGTTTTATATGATTCGACAGCATCATTCCAACGTTCCAATTTGAACTGGCTATCAGCGATACCGAGTTTTGCGTCACCTATGAAGGCACTTTCAGGATATTCTTCCAAAAGTACTGTGTATGCTCCGATAGCATTATCATAATCAGCTTGATCGAAATATGTTTGTCCAATTGCAGACTGAATTTCGGATTGAAGTCCACGATCTGCAGTATTTTGCAGTGCCAACTCGTAGTTAACCCGTGCGTTGTCATAGTCCTTCTGTTTAGCGTAAATTGCGCCTTGGTCGAAGTATGCAGCGGTAACGAGATTATGGTCTGGGAACTGGGTGATGAAGTTGGTATATCGACTAATCGCCTCATCATGTCTGTCTAACTGGTTCAAACAGTAAGCTGCCTTATACATAGATTCGGCTTGAAGTTCGGGGTAGTTCTTGAACTCTTCTGTAGCAAATTTATCGAATTCTGGATATGCCTGTTCGTATTCGTTTTCATCAAGGAATGACTGTGCTATGAGAAGTTGAGCATCATCCTTAAAATCGGAGTTTGGAAAGTTTGCTAAGATATTGCTGAATGCAGTTCGGGATGGTTCAAAGTTGCCCAACTTATAATTCAACTGCCCAATAGCGTACCATGCATTTTCAACTTGTAAACTATTTGGGAAGTTTTCGATCAACTGCATAAACTTTGCTTCAGCGAGTTCATATTGTTCAGTTCTATACAGGATATGTCCCCAAAGGTATGTTAACCCTTCTATGTGTTTCGGTATAGTAGCGTTAGGTGCGACTGTTTCAATAAACTGAATAGCAGTGTCATAATGATTGACATCGCCGCTCTGTTCTGCGAGTCTTGAATATGTGACGGCAATTTTAAAGTTTGCGAGCGTTGCGAAGTCCTTGTCAATGACTTCTGTTTTTACACCGCGCTTTTTTGATTCTTCAAGTGCCTCAGTATATTTATCGATCGCCCCTTCATAATCTGCTTGCCCATATAATACTTCAGCAGATTTATAGAGTTCTTCAACCTTTTTAGAACTACCCATCATAAAAGGTGAGATGAGCGCAACTATCAAGGCAAGACCACCAATAATCCCCAAAATTCTTGGATTCATTACATTCTCCTTTAGATATTATTAGAAAAATTGAGTGGAATTCGGATTATTCTTCCATCAATTTTGTGTATACGGACGGGATCTGGCAACCGTCCTTCCATTTAGGAATCCTCCTTGATATACATCAAGGTAATGTTACGAAGCATTACGAATGCCTCATTGATACGAAATGTGGTTACATTTTGCTAAAATCGTATGACTCAGATATAGTAAGTACTTCTGAAGGTACATTCATCAATTTGTCAACAGACTGTAGTGATTTGCGATGCTTCCGCGGATATTGTTCTAAGTAGTGTGCAACTTGAAGTTCTAACGGAGACATTGCATAATCCTCATCTTGTAAAAGTGATTTTTTGCTTAAGATGTCCGGTTGTGCATAAACAATCAGTTCGGAATTAGCATCATCAGTTGGCACAGAACGATCATTGCTGATATGCATAACGATAATATGACCTTCAGTTTCTGTGGTTAAAGGTTTTGCTAATTTCCAATATCCTACCTTTTGATCATTTGCCGCAAGGTTTGTAGAACTAATTTCACTTGGAGCCTTCCGCTTTATTATGTAATCATTGTGGTTGCCTTGCAGCACTTCAGATTTTTCGTTGACAGTAGCAAGTTCTTTGGCAATGGTCGGTTTATCTGCCTGTTGTGAATACTTCTTGGAATGCGGTGAATCTTCCTGTTCTAATACATGCGTCGCCACAAATCCTGTTACAATTAGCAATAAGAGCGTGCCTAATGGTACCACATTCCTACTGATGAAACTATATCTACCAAAACTTTGACGAACTCCCGTCAGAAAAGACCACGTAAACTGTCCCACTGATGTTTTTAGACGATCATATAAAGGAGTGGGACCTTTACTCTCAATGCAACGGTGCAATTCTACCTCAAATTGATGGTAATAATTATCAGACACTTCAGGTTCAACATAGTAATCAACAACAAGGTCCCGCGTCTTTTTTAGAGCGGTAACTTCATGTTGACAGGTATGACAAAAGTTTAGATGTCCCTCAACCCTTTCGGTGTCACTGGTAGAAAGAGCGTCATCTATGTAATCTGATATAAAACGTTGTATTGCGTTACACTTCAGTTTCATAACTTTTTCGGTTTCAAGGACTTTTATTATATTTGAAACCGCTCCCACGAGGATAGTCCAAACACATTTCAATCTAATTGAACAATAGCGTTATCTGACTAAAAGTCGGAGGTTGCATCAACATACGGCTTTAAAAGTGTCCTAAGTTGTTTTCGGGCATAGTGTAACCGTGAACGAACAGTCCCTTCAGAACAATTTAAGATTGACGCAATTTCTGCATGCTTTAACCCTTCTAACTCATGAAGAATTACTACAATCCGATGTTTAAGTGAGAGACTGTTGACTGCCTTTGTTACCCAATGCCGTAGTTCTGCTTTCTCCGCGTGTATTTGCGGATCATTCGCCATCTCTGCTTTTTGTCGTATACTTGGATCAAATTCAATCTCTTTGGTAGTGTCAAGCGGAGATTCACGTCTTCGTTCACGACGTTTGACGAAGTTGAGTGCCTCATTGACAGCTATTCGATACACCCAAGTTTCAAAAGCTGCCTCTTGCCGAAAGGTGTGGATTGACTGATAGACCTTTATGAAAGTCTCTTGCATTACATCGTTAGCATCCTCGTGGTTTTTCGTAATTTGCAACGCGAGTCGATGCACCATCCGTTTATACTTATCAACCAACGGGGCTAACGCTGTTTCATCTCCTTCCCGGAGATGGTCAATGAGTAATGCTTCAGTTCTTTCCACGAAAAAATTCTCCTTCGGTTACTACTATTAGACAACACCATTTTAATTACTGTTCAATTTTTGTTAAAAAACATTATAGCATAAATCAATATATTGTGTATTAAAAATTAGCATACCATCAGGGAATCGTCTAAACCAGTATTTATTGAGATTATTGTATTTCTTTTAAGGAGAACTGCATATTGTTATTTCTTAGGTTAGTTGATTATGCGAAACGAAACTATTCGCAAAGCAAAGCACTGAGAAAGTGTATTAAATGATATTTAATTTACATGCGTTGGGGTTAAATTTTGACAATCAATTCTCGTATAAGTTAAACAGATAACAGTGGGATAAATAAATATGTGAGTGGAACGTGGACAATATAATATCATAAAAAAGGACAGCGTATCATAGACACGCTGTCCCAGTAAGCGAAATAGTCAGAAATTTACTCTTTAGCTTTAGTGACAAATGTTAGTTCTATTTCGGCTTCGTTACCGGCACCGTCTGAGACTGTACCTGCAATCGTGTACTCAGTTTCGTTACTGAGTTCTTGGCCAGCATTACCTGTGAGAGTGATCGTATCACCATCAGTGGCAGATGTCCAACCGACATCATCGCCGGCATCCTGTAGCTCGAGATCTCCAGTGACAGGTTCGGAGAAGACAACTTCAATGCCATCTTCAAACACGGCAGCGGGATCAAGTCCTTCAGCACCATCTTCGGGATCACTGGATGTGACTTCTGGGGCTGTATCATCTGCTGCGACGATGGTATAGGTAAGATCCTCTGATCCACCACCATTTTCCCAAGAGACTGTAATGGTAAGAGAACCAGTTGGGTAACCCGCAGCGGGTGGTGAGATGGTCCGGGTTGTGCCAGATGTAGAGGCTGAACCACCGCCAGTAACTGTTACTTCACCGGGGTTATTGTCAAACTTGACTGAAATAGTACCGTTAGCTGCAAGTTCTGACCCACTGGCAGGTGTAGCGCTTTCCAACGCTGCATCTGGAGTATCAGGCTCGGGATCATCTCCACCGCATCCAACCAATGAAACGGCAAGCAATGCTGCCATAACTATTGCCAATGTTCTAAAAAAAAGTTTCATGAGTAGGTAACTCCTTAATTAAGGTTTATCAGAATGTAAGGTACCCGTAAATGGGTACAGGTTAATAACTTCATATATAGTTAGGGTTTCCGTAACATTATTCGTTATTATTGTGAACGAGTCGGAAACCAACCATCATATCAATGTTTAGTCAAGTAATTCCAGACTATTTCGTTTGTCCTCCTCCGAGAAGTTTAGAGGATAGACGATGCTTTGAGAATAAAACTTTCTGCGGAACCGTAACCTTCTAATACTATTGGGAAGGTAAATATTCAGTTCCGAAAGTCAACGCCCAAACTCAATACCTTTAAGTTTAGCAAAAATTGCAAAATCTGTAAAGGTGAAAAATCGATTTTCGCAAATAATTATACAAAATATAATGTTTTTTGTAAAGCGAAAATTAATGTTTTTTATAAAATTGCTATAGAATAGCATAATTTATAACGTTTATCAACATAAATTGGTACATGTTAATAAACTATTTTATATATTTGTAGAAATATTAGTCTCCTTATTGTCAAAAAGTGCCATCTGCTCAGCAGAAGCACCCATGGCATGGTTTTGAAGGTGTTCGGGATGTGTCAACATGTCAACGACTGTATCAAGTTTATCTGGTAAGAAAGACAAAGATCCTTTGCTAATGAGTTGCCGTGTTCCGTTACTTTTCTGATTGCTTGCATCCCATTGACATGCCAAAACAGGTCGGTCTTGTAGTTGCGCATATCGTGCGGTGTGCATTGCGCCTCCTTCCTTGGAAGTTTCAACAACGATTGTTGCCATCGAAAGTCCACTGATAATCCGATTTCGTAAAACAAGATTAGCTGGTGTTGGTGGGGTCGGGAATGGGTGTTCAGAAAAAAGACAACCTGTCTCAGATATCCTACGAGCAAGTTCGTTGTTTTCAGGCGGGTAGATGGAGGAACAATCGGTTGATATAACACCGATAGTTGTTCCGTTTACCTCTAACGCACCGCTGTGTGCAATAGTATCTATACCGTTTGCAAGTCCACTCACGATCGTAAATCCTGCTTCAACCAACCGAATCGAGAGTTCCAAAGTTACATTAATAGCATGAGGTGTTGGACGTGTGGTGCCTACAATTGCAACACATTTATCACTTACTTCAGATAATCCACCGACTCTACATAGGACAATTGGTGCATCTGGTAAAACTTTTAGTTGTATTGGATATTCATTATCTTCAGGAAAAAGAACCGTGATGTTTTGGTCGGCAAGTTTATTTAATTTCTGACGTAATTCGGTAAATCTCTTACGCGCAGTAATAATTCGTAGTGCGATGGTAGGATTGAATTGTGGTAGCTGTGCTATCTCAACCAGTTCTGCATCAAAAACATTTTCAGCACTACCGAAACGTGTTAATAAACGTTTGATGCGAACAGGACCGATTCCTTCAACCGAAGCAAGTGCAAACAAATATTCACGATGCTTTTTTTCGTCCGTTTCGGTTGAATGTGTCATACTGGATGTAAAACTCCAATAGTATTAACGTGCATACTGAAATTTGGATTATGTAATCTATCAATTCTTTTATTATCATAGTTGCTATATTAATTGTAACATATCTTGTTATATTTTACAATAAAAAAATATAATGACGGTATGTAAAGTTTTTGTCATAGAATGCAGGACGTTTTGCGCGTCCCAAGGGCATTCTCATGTCATAGGGGATTAGGATATAATTTTGTGCTTTTTCTTTTCGATTACACAATCAATCACTGCATTTCTGTAGACATTACCCAAACTGAGACTAAATAACTCAAATTTCATTGAATATTCCTTCCTTAATACGTTACCAATTTTGTTACATTGGTAACATTATTATCTTTCTGATAAGTCCTTTCTGAGTAAAGGTTTGCTGGTGTTTTATTGAGATTCTAAAAATTTCTAATTATCGGTTTTTGGTAACGTTTTATGTTTTGTGATATTGGCTGTTTTTTGACTGCATATAATTTCTAATATTCGTCTGTATGTTCGTATCGTGAAATGTTAACATAATTGGATTGACTCACACCCTAAAACTATATGTATCACTAATTATAACATAAGTGAATATACTTGTAAAATATAAATTTAGATTAGAATTGAAAATATATACCAAACTTTACACTCCCAGAAATCATTTGACACTGAATGTAGTTTAAGGTATCCTAATAAAAGAGGAGATTAGATATGGAAAAGCAGATGGAAGATAAACCTATAAATATTCTTGAAACACGAGAATTGAGTCGGCACTATGGTGGCGTAATTGCACTGTCTAAGGTTGCAATGAAGATTCATCCCGGACAGATATCAAGCCTGATAGGTCCAAATGGTGCGGGAAAAACGACACTGTTTAATTGTGTTACTGGGTTAGATTCACCTACACTGGGAAGGGTCAACTTTCTCGGAAAGCCAATCACAGGTTTACGTCCTGATGAGGTGACAAGACTCGGTATTGCAAGGACATTTCAAAACATACGACTATTTACTGACCTAACAGTGTTGGACAATGTTAAAATTGGAAGGCACTCTCGCACTTCAAGTGCATTTATAGGTGCAGTATTTCGCACTTATCGACAGAAAAAAGAAGAGATGGAAATTACAGAATATGCAATGGAGATGCTAAACTTTGTAGGATTAGCGGACGTTAGCGACCAAACAGCTGGTAATCTATCTTACGGAGACCAACGGCGCGTAGAAATTGCAAGGGCAATGGCAACGAAACCTATGCTTATTCTGCTTGACGAACCTGCTGCGGGTATGAACCCGCAGGAAACCCAAGAACTTATTGATTTAATTTATACTATCCGCGAACAAGGGATTTCTGTCCTGCTCATTGAACACGATATGAAGTTGGTGATGAAAATATCCGATTGGGTCACTGTGCTTGATCACGGTGAAAAAATTAGTGACGGATTACCCGCTGACGTACAAAATGATGAACGTGTTATTGAGGCATACTTAGGAACATCTGATGATGCTTGAACTTCAAAACATTCATACGTATTATGGAAATATACGCGCTGTGCGCGGAATTTCAATTGTGGTTAACGCGGGTGAAAAGGTGTGTATGATTGGCGCAAATGGTGCGGGAAAATCTACTACCCTGATGACTATTTCCGGTGTTTACACACCGAAAGAGGGTACTATAAATTTTGAAGGGGTAGACATTACAAGTACTTCGGCGGAGCAGCGTGTAGCCCGCGGGATTTCGCAAGTGCCAGAAGGTCGAATGATTTTTGCCGATATGACTGTTCTTGAAAACCTTGAACTCGGTGCCTATATCAGAAAAGATACTGCTGGGATAAGATCAGACTTAGACAAAATATTTGATTATTTTCCTGTGCTGGCGGAACGACGGAAACAACGAGGGGGTAGTCTAAGCGGTGGTGAACAACAGATGTTAGCGATTGGTAGGTCATTGATGTCAAATCCGAGACTCTTGCTACTTGACGAACCCTCTTTAGGTCTGGCACCGCTTATTGTCAAACAGATTTTTGAAATCATTCAACAGATTAATGAAGAGGGAACAACAATTCTGTTGGTTGAACAAAACGCACAACTTGCTCTCAACTCAACAGACAGAGGTTATGTAATGGAGACTGGGGAAATAACGATTGAAGGGGCATCTGTTGACCTTCTGGCAGATGAGCGTGTTCGCCAAGCTTATCTGGGAGAATAATAATATAGATGTACCCTACGATTATAGATCTGGAACCGTTTTTATCTATTCCTATCGGTGTTCATAGTTACGGTGTAATGTTGGCGACTGCGTTCATAACATGCAGTGTGCTTATCCACCGCGAATTGGACAGGAGAGGTTTACAAGGCGAGTTTGCTACAACTATTGTTATTGCTGGTGCTATCGGTGGGATTATCGGTGCCAAAATCTATTTTGTGTTCCTTGATGGTAGGATAGAATTGGCTGAGATATTCTCTCCCAGCGGATTAGTCTGGTATGGTGGATTAATCGGTGGTAGTGCTGCTGTCAGTTGGGTTATTTATCGTTCTCCTAACCCGTTTTTACCGACTGTTGATGTAATTGGTCCGCTCTTGTTAGTCGGGTACGGTATTGGCAGGATCGGATGCTTGCTTGCTGGAGATGGAGATTACGGTCCTCCTTCCGATGCTTGGTGGGCAATGGCGTTTCCAAACGGCACCGTCCCGACAAATGACCGTGTCCACCCAACACCTATCTATGAAACCTCAATGTCGTTTATCTGTTTCGGTATTCTTTGGTCCCAACGCAAAAAAGCTGCAGAAGTTCCAGGTTTGCTCTTTGGTGCAAGTCTTGTTTTGATTGGTGTGGAAAGGTTTATAGCCGAATTTTGGAGGCTTACCCCGCGTGTATTCCCGCCAACATCATCCTTGTCATGGCTGACATCCCCGCAGTTGGTAAGTATTCTTTTGATTTGTTTTGGAATCTTCTTTATGATTTGGATGTACAAGCGTCCAAGGGCAGCGGCGGAATCTGAAATGCAAATACCTGAACCAGAGAAAGAATCATCGCGTCCACAGAAACGTAGACGGCGACGGTGAGTTAATTAATCGGAGAGGTATCCGTGATATGCTGCGTTTCGTGCCCACATCGGTTTACGGGTGCTATCGCGAAGTTGTAATTCAATGTGTAAGATAGCTTCACGATTATCAAGGTCGCCAAATGAGTCTTTAGACGGCTTCACTTACTCACGTACCTGACCATCCCCATAGATGATATACTTATAACTCGTCAATCCCTCAAGTCCCATTGGACCGCGTGAGTGGAGTTTCTGTGTGCTAATACCAACCTCAGCACCTAATCCGAATTCATAACCATCTGTGAAGACAGTGCTCGCATTGACATAGACCGCAGCAGAGTCTACCTCTTTGAGAAAACGCTGCGACGCTGAATAACTTTCTGTGATAATCGCATCCGAATGATGTGACCCATAAGTTTCAATGTGGTCAATTGCGGTGTCTATATCGTCTATCACCCGTATGGAAACGATGTAATCGAGATATTCTGTTCGCCAATCTTCTTCCGTTGCGGGTTTTGCACCAGGATAAATCTGCTGTGTCTGCGAACATCCACGGATTTCAACATTTTCCTCGTGCAACGTATCACAGAAATCGGGAAGGAATTTCTTTGCTACATCAGAGTGAACAAGCAGTGTCTCTAAAGCATTACAGACAGCGACTTTATACCCGACCTTCGCGTTCATGCATATTTGGGCAGCCATGTCAAGGTCAGCAGCTTCGTCTACATAAATATGGCAGATACCATCTGCATGTCCAAGAACAGGGATATCGGATTCCTTCATCAAAAATTGAACGAATTCGTTGCTTCCACGTGGAATAACAAGATCAATGTATTCTGGCAATTGGATAAGTTCATAGACTGCTTGCCTATCGGTTGTGTCAACAAACTGGATAGCGTCTGGAACACCTTCTTTGGCTGCAGTATCGCTGAGAATATGTGCAAGTAAATTGTTAGAGTGGATTGCTTCGGAACCGCCTCTTAAAATAACACCGTTTCCTGATTTGATGCAGAGTGCAGACACTTCTACGGTTACATCGGGACGAGACTCATACACCACGCCCACAACACCTATCGGAACACGGACTGTGCCTATTTTGAGTCCGTTGGGTCGCTCTCTCATGCTGATAACTTCACCTATTGGGTCAGGTAGCGCAGCGACTTGGCGTAGGTTGTCTGCCATCCGGTCAATCTTTTGATCGTCTATTAGGAGCCGCTGCATAAGCGGGGCAGCGAGTTCTGTTTTTTTACCGTTCTCAAGGTCAAATCGATTTACTTCCTGAATATCATTCTTTGCTTTCAGGATGTTTTCAGCCATTGCTAAAAGTGCATTGTTTCGGATATCTGCTGAACTGCGCGACAAAACACGCATTGCCTCTTTTGCTTTCCGTGCTTTTGATTGAATCATATACTTTATGTTATCGTTCATAGTGTCCTTTTCTACCCCTTATGTGTGCGATACATATTCTTGTGTTTATGACAATTATAGTATATATTAAGGTAAACCGCAAATGTTTTGAGACACTGTCCTACAACCTTAGTAATACCACAATCCAACTAAGGTAACAGAATCAATGTAAATTACGTTAAAGTCCATAAAATTTACAAAACTATCCTATCCAATTATATGAGGCAAAAATGACACAGAAACCTTTTGCTATCTCATTCCTACTTGTTAGTTTGATGTTTTTTACAATGTTTGGCTGTGGAGATGATGAGGAAAAACCTGAGAAGCCAACGACTGAACCAACTACGACTGAACCAATGTTACCACCTGAAGAATTAGTCGGTTCTTGGGATGTAGTATCAATAAACGAAGACGATCCTTTGGCATTTGTCAATGCCGATGAACCAGATGAAGAGGACAGACCGAAATTAAATACAATAAACTTTTATTATGTATTTGACTCTGATAATTCTTGGACTTTGAACGTAAAGTTTGAAATGGAGGAATTTCCGGAAGTTCCCGATATTGAAGGTAAGATTGAATTAACTGGGATATGGTCAGGCACCTATAGTGTTGATGATTCTGTCCTATCTATAGTTAAGGTAGAAGCAGATGTGGATATAACGTCTGTTCCAGAAGATTTTATTGACAATGTGTTTGAAGTAAGCGAAATAGAAGCAAAAAATGAGATTCTTGAAAAATTCAGGTCCCACGTCTTCAATCCCTTTGCAAAAACCATGATATCCATAGATGGAGAGACCCTAAACCTTGAAGGGACAGGTTCCATAAAAGATACAATGGTTCTGGAAAAGCAGTAAATGCCTTTTCCAAACTTGATAATAAAAAACGAACATTGGGTATGCCATCCAATGTTCGTTTTCTATTTCTATATCAGTAGTATGACGTTTATTCGTATTCCTTAAGAAACCCTCTGAATTCCCGTCGATGTGTTTCTTCGTCTGCGAGGAGTCTGATGCAGAGGTCTTGCGTTACGTAGTCTTTACCATCACATAGTCGAATTATCTTATTATATTGTTCTATAGCTGCATTTTCTGCTTCGATCACACCGTGAATGGCTGCGACGACATCTGTAGTATTTTCGGGGGGTTGCAGAGATGTTTGTTCAGGCTTAAACGCAAACGAACCGGGGACACGTCCTCCGATTTCTTTGATGCGTGCGGCAAGATCCTGTGCATGTGTAATTTCAGTTTGAATATCTGCTGCAAGAGATTTTTTAATCTCTTCAGCACGGATGCCGTCCAAATCAACCGAAATTGCCAGATAATTAATAGTTGCTTCCAATTCCATCCAGTATACTTTCGTCAATTCTTCAATGAGTGCGTCTCTTTTTCCTTGATCCATGTTTTTCTCCTATCGTTATGTGTCGAGTTTTAATACAATGCTTTTCAATAATATAAAACAATATATCATAGTACTAAGATTGCAAATAAACACTATATTAGTTTCAGGTTTGGCATCACCCATGGATAACCATCTGAGTGTGCTAATATATTAAACGACATTTCATAGGTTTCGGTTAACATTTTTTACGTTGACATTGCTTGTCCAGATTGAGTATCAGTACCTACTAACCTTTCTCATTGACTTCGTAGAAAAACTTGACAAAATGGAAAAAATCGGGTATCCTTATTATTTAAGATAAAGAAATTTCAGTGGCTATTATAAGGTAAGAAAAAGAAAGGAAGAGTCATGAAACGCACATATCAGCCACATAGGCGGAAACGAAAAAACAAGCTTGGATTTCGGAAACGGATGTCTACCCGTCATGGCAGAAAGACCATATCGCGCCGCAGAGCAAAAGGTAGAAAAGTTCTCAGTGCATAAAGTTGCCAACAAACAATTTGAAAGATGCCTCGTACTTTTAATTTACCCCGCTTTTATGAAAGTCCTATTATTTCTGCTGTTAAGGCATCTCGGCGGAATATGGACACCCGCAAACGGGATTTATCCCCCTCCATTTTAGATTTTGGACCTGTCCGTTTTAAGATCGCACGTCATTTCGGATTCTGTTATGGTGTTGAAAATGCTGTTGAAATAGCATACCGCGCCCTTGAAGAGAATCCAGACAAGCGAATTTTCCTGCTTTCAGAGATTATCCACAACCCTCGCGTCAACGACAATTTGAGACATAACGGGGTGCAATTTCTCTCTGATACTGAAGGTAACCCATTGCTACCGTTTGATGTCTTGGTGCCAAATGATGTTGTCATTGTTCCTGCCTTCGGCACAACGTTGGAAGTTGAATCGGAACTCAACGCACGTGGCGTTACGCTTTCGTCCTATAATACAACGTGTCCGTTTGTTGAAAAGGTGTGGAAGCGCAGCCAAGAGATTGGCAAACAGGATTACACCGTAGTTGTGCATGGTAAGCGGTATCATGAGGAGACGCGCGCTACATTTTCTCATGCACAAGCGGAAGCACCTGTTGTCGTCGTTCGTGACCTTGCTGAAGCGGAAGACCTTGCAAGCGTAATATGTGGTGAATCCGATGCAGACTTTTTCTTTGAAAAATTTGCTGACCGATTCTCTGACGGTTTCCATCCAGATATACACCTCAAACGCATTGGCGTTGTCAACCAAACTACTATGCTTGCCACCGAAACACAAGCGATTGCGGATTTATTACGACAGGCTATCATCACAAGATACGGTGAAGAGAATCTTGTGGAACATTTTGCTGATACGAAGGATACGCTCTGCTATGCTACGAAAGAGAATCAGGATGCAACGCTCGCGCTTATTGCTGAAGGTGGGGATGTTGCAGTCGTCGTGGGTGGTTACAATTCCTCCAATACAAGTCATCTTGTAGAACTTTGTGAACACAAGCTGCCGACCTACTTTGTCAGAGATGCTCAGGAGTTGCTTAGTCCGAAACAGATTCGCCATCTATCGCTTGATACAAAAGAGGTGGAGATGTCTGAGGATTGGCTGCCGATTGAACATTCTGATGGGAGTCCTATTGATATCGTTTTGACTGCGGGTGCTTCTTGTCCAGATATTCTCCTTGACGAGGTGTTGCGTAAGATTGTTGGGTGGTTCCGAAATACGCGTTCTGTGGATGACGTGCTCGTGCCGTATCTGTAGATCTCATTATTAATATTACTTTTGAAACAAGGAATATGTGTCAATGAATGATGGATATCAATATACAGGTAGGACTCTTACACCAAAGATTGCCCGAGAACTTATTCAAGAACTATTCTCAGGTCAGTCTATTCCAAAACAAGAAATGATTGAAGTTGTGCCAAGACATCATTCTGAACGTGGGGGATTACCATCAGCAGCTCGCAGTAATAATCCTGTCACACTTGCATTATGGAACATGAAGAGAGAAGGACTCGCAGAGGAAATTGGAAAAGGAAATTTCCGTATTCATTCAAGTACTCATGAAAACGAGAACGCGGATTTTGAAAGTATTGATTCAAAATCCAATGATTTAGAACCTGAAAAGATCATTGGTTTGGGTAAACAGTCAGTCTATCTCTACTATTATCCAGCTTATCAGCGTTTAGCAGAATTGCAGGCTGAGGAGGTATGGGCATGCAAAATCGGAAAATCCAGAAGCGATCCTATCGGTAGAATTGTTTCACAAACTCGTACAGCACTTCCAGAATTTCCCAAGATAGGTCTCCTCATTAAAACGGATGCGTTAAATTTGATGGAAACGACAATACAGAATATTCTGAGACTTCAAGGTAAGCAGAAACAGGATGCTCCAGGAACCGAGTGGTTCATAACTTCACCACGAGAAGTGGAACAAATTTACGTAAACAATTTTGGGAATTTACAATAAACTAATTCCATGTTTATTGCGATGTGAGTCTCAGTGACCACATTACCCTACTATCGACTTCTAAAGGAGAGCAATTATGTTCATTGTGACTGATGACTTGGAGATCATAAACTTTAATCAGTATCAGAATTTGAGTGTGGAAGGGGTTGATCCTGGAGAAGGCAAACTCGTTTTAACAGCACAAGATGGTTCAAAACGTGTTATTGCCGAATTTGCTGAATTTGAAGAAGCGTTCAATCTCTTTGAGGACATCCGAGATGCCATCGCAGCAGGAGAGACATACTATAGTTTAGAGTCATACGAATAAACTGACTCTACTTCGGTGAAAATTTGACAATTCTACGCGAGATAGACGACTAACCCGTTATCTGATTCCGTACTAATTCTCCGTTCAACGAGGAACTCGACTACAATAAGGTTTTAAAACGGTGTAATTTGCACGGACTGTCCTTTTTCTGCAGACTCATAGATACCGTCAAGCATTTGCATCAGCATTACGCCCTGTTCTGCTGAGGAGATCGGTTCTGTCCCGTCTACGATAGATTCCACGAAATGTTTAACTTCTTCGTTGAAACCGTCAATGGAAGGTGCTTCAAGCGGTTTGTCTAATTCTTTTCCGTTCTCTTCTGTGTAGAGTGTGAAAGGATTGAGCGTTGCACCTGCTTTGGTTCCGGCAATTTTGATGTAATGGTCTCCGGGTAAGTTTAGCGACCATGTTGTTTCAAGGATGACCGTTGCTCCATTTTCAAATAGGATTTGGGAAAAAGTGGCATCATCAACATCGTATTTGACATCTTTCGGGACGAGATGTGCAAAGTGCGAATATGCTGCACCCATCACCGCCACAGGTTTTGGAGAACCCATTAACCACCACACACAATCTAAGGCATGAACACCTATATCAATGAGCGCGCCACCACCTGAACGCTCTTTGTCAACAAACCAACCACCTTTACCGATCGGAATACCACGTCGTCTAACGTAAGCGGCTTTACCGAAATAAACGTCTCCGAGTTCTCCCTCCTGGACCAGCTGCTTGAGTTTCTGACTATTGCCGCCGAACCGTTGTACGAGAGCGTACATAAGCGTCTTGTCGTTCTGTTTTGCTGCATCTGCCATTGCTTTTGCTTCTTGTGCACTCCGTGCAGGTGGTTTTTCACATAGCACATGCTTTCCTGCATTCAGCGCGTCAATGGCTATAGGTGCGTGTAGGAAATTCGGGAGACAGACGCTAACAGCATCTATATCCTTGTTTTTTAACATCTCCAAATGGTTTGTATAGGTGTGTGGGATGTTATGTTCTTTGGCAACTTCTTGTGTGCGTTTTTCATCAAGATCGCAGACGGCAATGACTTCTGAACGAGGGTCAAGGGTGTATCCTTTAAGATGTTGCATCCCTGGCCATCCAAGTCCAACGACAGCTGCCTTAACTTTTGTGCTCGGCATGTATATACTCCTACTGTTATGTTCAACAAGCCTATGATAAGCAGATGCGGTTAGGAAATCGCATCTACCGTTATGGTGTATTGATAAATTGGCATATATGAGTTTTGCTACGGTCTACCCGACATACAAAGAAGCCAGATGTTTAGATAATTCAATATGGGTGGATTAATCGTGGTGGAGTGCTTCCGTTGGGGCAAGTCCTGCTGCTTTGTTGGCTGGATAGATTCCGAAAAAGATGCCGATGAATGCGGAGACACCGAACGCTATCACAGCTGCCTGAACCGATACAACAGCGGGCCAAGCTGCGTCTTTAATCAGAAATTTTGAGATGACCCAACCTGAACCCGTTGCGAGTCCACTTCCGATAAAAATACCGATTAGACCACCACAAATACTTAAGACTATCGCTTCAATCAGAAATTGGATTAGGATGTCGGATCGCTTTGCGCCGATGGCTTTGCGTAAACCGATTTCTCGGGTTCTTTCTGTAACGGAAACCAACATGATATTCATGATTCCGATGCCACCGACAAACAGTGCAATACTTGCCACAGCTCCAAGTAGCACCTGAACAATCCGGCTGACATTTCCTACCTGTTTTATCATTTCCTTAGCGGTAAAAAAGTCAAAGTATTTTTCATCTCCATGGAGTTGCCGAAAAGCGACTTTTATTTCAGCGACAGCTTGTTCAACTTTCTCATAACTTTCCGCTTGACCGAACAGCATTATCCAGCCTTTCTGTTTCCCTATAAAACGTGTCCCCAACGTCAAAATAGGTATAATCACACGGTTATCCCAACCTTCAGTCGCCATCATATTACCCTTCTCTTCCATAACCCCGATGACGGTGAACCTTTCTCTATCTATTTTCAGTTCCTTGCCAACTGGATTATCCATCTGAAAAAAGTCTTTATGTACTTCAGTACCGATCAGACAGATAGGTTCACGTCTATCCATTTCTTCAGTGGTAAAGAATCGTCCTGATTTAACGTACCAGTTATTCACATCTTGAAAAGAGGGTGTAACCCCGTGCACCTGGAGGGATTGATTAACGTGTCTGTGTGACACTCGTGCAACTCTGCCTGATTGTGCAGTAGCAGATTTAAGTGAGGGGCATGTTTCAAGTATAAAAGCAAGGTCTTTATATTCAATATATTCCGGATGCTTATTTTCCATATAGGACCCATTTGGTCTACGAATATGGTCTTTCCGGAAACAGACGATCATTCCTGCACCACCGATGCGTTCCATTTCTATCAAGATGAGGTGTTCTGCGCCACCACCGACAGAAACGACTGCAACCACAGCTGCAATACCGATGATTATGCCCAATGTTGTTAGTACGGAACGTAACTTGTTTCGTCTTAGTGCTGCTAAACCGACACTAACACCTTGCGTTATCTGCATGGTTTCTCAAGTCCAGTATGTTATTGTAATCACTCAGGTTTCATGGATTCACCGTGTAACAAAAACGCTCTGATGTCATATCTACCGGGACGTTCAACAGGTAAATCCCCGTTTTCAATCATCAAATCGAGTGGGTTTGCATGTGTGCGTAGCGGTAATTGTACCACTTCGTGCATGCGTGCGGATTCATAGATCGCCATAATAATCTCAATCGCGTGACGACCGTGTTTTGCTTCTCCACGGTGTTCTGGACCACCATCAAGCCATTCGACTAATTCTTGTGCTTGTGCGACGTGCTGGTTTGTACCATCAGAGGGACGTTCTTCCCAATCGGTCGCTTTGTTGTTGAGTAGACGGACTCGTCCTTCAGTAACATCTGCGATTCCGTCCGCCCCGTATACAATACCGCCTTGATAGTTAGGACGACCGATCTCCTGCATGAGCATGCCGATACATCCGTTTGCAAACCCGACAATTCCTGCGCTCCGATCCTCAATTTGAATATCTCGTTCGTAACGTTCTGTTTTCCGTTCAACGTTGCCGATAACCCATTGTGGGGCTGGGTCACTGAGGACATAGCGCATCATGTCAAAGAGATGTGAGCAATCATTTAATAATCCTTGTCCACCGTGGCAGACGATTTGTCGAGGTTCACCGATTGCACCTTCAGCGATGAGATTCCGTGCATCTGTCCATGCGGAATTAAACCGTCGTTGGTGTCCAATGACGATCTTAACACTGTTTCTGTTCGCTGCGATTAACATATCATCGCACTCACCAAGATTGACACCCATAGGCTTTTCACATAGGACTGCTTTCGGTGCTCTTGCACATGCTGCGATTGTCATCGGTGCGTGAAGTTTATGCCAGGTGGCAACACTTACAATATCAAGATTTTCATTATCCAGCATATCACGCGGATCCAAATAACAGTTTTCTTGTGGGACATCGTAGTTGCTTGCGAACTTGTCAAGGGCAGCTTGTATTGGATCTGCAAGTGCGACTATTTCTGTTTGCTCAACACCTTGATAACCGCGGGCATGCGCGTTTGCTATTCCCCCACAACCGATAATTCCGACCCTATATTTTGTTGCCATATTTTTCTCCGTAAGGATGGGCACACTATGAAGTATGCCCATCGGATTATCATCATATTGCGACTACTGGTTCGCTTGGATAATTTCTGCTTGTGTTTTGCCAATATAGTTTGCAACTGCAACCAGATCCAAGATGTTAACTGTACCGTCCATATTGACATCACCAGAGAGTCCTTCACCAGATTCACCGAATTGGTTCGCAACTGTAACCAAATCCAAGATATTAACTGTGCCATCGGCATTGAGATCCCACGGTACAGATTCAATCGTAGTTGTGGTCGTGATTTCAGCGGATTTCGTGCTATCCCCTTGGGATGTAGCAGTCACAGAAATTTCATAGTCACCCAGTTTTGTGAATAAATCACCTGCAGCAGTAAACATGACTTCTGCTGATTCATCAGCAGCAAGCGTAATTTCCAACTGACTTGTAGCTAATGTAGTGTCAGGTAGTCTGAATGAACCGAGAACACTCCCTTCAATCCCTATTTCTGCTGAAGAACCGAGAACTATCGTATCTTGAGTGTTTCCTGTGTTAGTTACGGTAAGGGTATATGTAATACCTCTAAGGAAATCCCACGTCGCTCCTTTGAGTTCACCTACACCTTCTAACTTCACACCATATACCGGTGGAATAGTGGTAATCGTCGTTGTAGTCGTAAGTGAAGCAGTTTTTGTGCTATCCCCTTGGGAAGTCGCGGTTACTATAATTTCATATTCACCCAGCTGTGTGAGAAGATCACCCGCAGCTGTAAATAACACATCTGCTGACGCTCCTGGTGCAAGCAATATCTCCAACTGGCTTGTAGCAAATTCTTCAGAATCTGACAAATTGAAAGATCCGAGAACAGCACCACCAATTCCTACCTCCGCAGACGAACTGAGAACTATCGTATCCTCAGTATTTCCACTATTGGTCACTGTTAAGGTATAAGTCACACCTGCAACCATATCCATCGTTGTCCCTGTGAGTGCATCTTCGCTTTCTAACATCACGCCGTATACAGGTAGTACAGTCGTAGTAGTTGAAACCTCAGCAGTTTGTGTGTCGTCTCCTTGGGATGTCGCAGTAACCTTGACTTCGTAAATACCAGCAGTTGCAAGGTCATCTCCAGATATAGTCAACATGACTTCAACAGAGACACCAGCACCAAGTGAAACTGAGGCTTGACTCAAGGTTGCAGTCGTACCTGATGTAGCTAAATCTATAACATCATCTGTGTTTCCGTTGTTCGTGATTTTGAGGGTATAACTGACACCTTCACTGGCATCTGACGTTTCGGTTGTTAACTCACCCACACCTGTTAATGTAATACCGTAAGCCGGAAGAATCGTTGTGGTCGTCGTGATTTCAGCGGATTTTTTACTATCTCCTTGTGAAGTAGCGGTAACCTTGATATCGTAATCCCCGGCTGCTGCAGAGTTAATACCCGAAACCGTCAATACAATATTCATGTCTTTATCCGCATCAAGTGTTATTGATGAATGTGTTAATGAAGCAGTCACGTCACCTACATCACCAGATGTTGCTAAACTTATTGTATCAGATGTGTTACCGGTATTTTTCACGTTGATTCTATATGTCACTCGCGTGCTTACATTTGTCGTTTCCTTAGTTAAGTCGTCCACACTTGATAACGTAACACCGTATACAGCGAGGATAGTTGTCGTAGTTGTGATTTCATCAGTGATTGAACTATCATTTTGTGAAGTCGCAGTTACTTTAACATCATAAGTTCCTGCCTTCGTTAATGCTGTGCCGGGAATAGTCAAAGTTACATCCCTTGTTGCATTCGGGTCAAGCGTTACTGATGACGAAGATATTCTGGCTGAAGTAAGTCCTGAAGTAGTTAAACGTATCGAATCTCTTGTGTTACCGGAATTTCTTACGCGGACTGTATAACTCGTCCCTACACCCGTATTAACCGTTTTCTTCAAATCACCCACACCTGCTAACGTAACCTTATAAACCGCTGGAACAGTTGTTGCCGTTGTAACTTCATCAGTTTTTGTACTATCATTTTGAGAGGTTGCTTTAACTTTAACCTCATATTTGCCAGCAGTGGATAATGCAGTACCGGGAATCGTCAAAGTCACATCCCTTGTAGCATTCGGGTCAAGCGTTACTGATGGCTGGCTTAATCTGGTTGAAGTAAGTCCTGAAGTAGTCAAACGTATCGTATCACTTGCGTTACCGGTATTTCTTACGCGGATGGTATAACGCGTCTCTTCACTTGTATCAACAGTCTTGCTCAAACTACCTACACCTGCTAACGAAACGCCATACGCAGGAGCATCTGATGTTTCTGATTGGGTATAGATATAATCACCTGCAGTCCCATCAGCATTATTGGCAGCATTTCCTGCAGCATAGAACGTTATTTGTCCAACATCTATATTAGGGGCAGTCCATTTAAACGTCCACTGGTTACTGTTTCTTTTTCCCGCAGCGGTTCCAGCAGATGTATGTTCAATATACTTGTTCGTTTCTGTTAACTGTGTATTTCCATCTGCAGTGGCAAAAGTTCCGGCGCGCACGTTGTTTTCATTCAACGCAGTCATCTGAAATCCCCACCGGCTTTGTCCGGAACGTGATAAATTTACCATAATGTCATACACTTGACCGGGAGTATATACCTGTGGTACTGTCAACATCAGTGAACCACCCGATGCGTTTAGATCATTTCCAACATGGCAATCCAAACAAGTGCCTTCATTAGGTGCCCCCGTCTTCTCATCTGGGGGATTGAAAGAAAACGCAAGGACATTACTATTGCTTAAAACGAAAAGGAGCATCATCACTCCGCAAATAGAAAAGATTTTTTTCATATAATTCAAAAAAGCCTCCTTTACCTACGCGAAAAAACGCCCCACCGCCGACGTTAATCAATATTGATTTGTGGTCGGAAAACCGGCAGTCGGGGCGTTTTTTGTTGTTACGTTTTAGTTGCGAAACCTACTTGAGGATAACCATTCTACGGGTTGCTGAGAAATCATCTGTTTGGAACGTATAAAAATAGATACCGCTCGAAACAGGTTCACCCGCTTCATTCTTACCATCCCAATAGGCTGCATTAGAACTATTCATATATGAACCTGTGGACTTATGACCCAAGTTTAACGTCCGAACCGAATGACCGGAAACATTATAAATCTCAATCGTTACGTTGGAATCACGACTGAGTTGATAAGGTATCCAAGTTTCTGGGTTGAACGGATTTGGGAAGTTCTGTCCAAGAATAGTATCTTTTGGACGTACATCGCCAACACGCATTTGTACACTGAGAAATGCGTTGTTAATATCGGATGTTTGGACTGTGCGTTGGAACGGACCAGACACGACAGTGCCATTCTCGTCCACAAGCGCGATCTCAACTTTATCGCCAGCTTCCACTACACTCTTACGAGTTACATCTGCCCATACAGCAGTAACGTATCCATTGTCGTTGGAAACTGTCTCTGATGCGACAACACCAGTGCGTAGGTTCTTGACAACCATGGAGTAAGTAGCACCGCTTATTGTATCTTGTAAGTCGCTTGCGATGACAAATGCCCATGCACTTTGAGAAGTAGCGATTTTAGGCGCAGCTGCTGCATCTTCCATAGCTGCTTCTTCCATCATTTCTTCTGCTGGTTCGTTAGTCCATGCATTACCACTGAAGGTTACCGTTCCACCTTCTGGTGTATTGACGATATATCCTTTTCCACCTTCAATATAGAAACCGTGATCGTCTTCAACAACGACATAACCCACAAAATTCTGTGAGTATGCATCTAATTTGATGACAACGGTTGAACCTAACATTTCAGCAAGAGATTTTGCTGTGTATGGTTCTGCCGGCATAAGCGGTACAGAGATCATGTTTAATCCTGCTGCAAGCTTGACATCATAGGTGGGTATAACTGGTTCTGGTTCTGGTTCTGGTTCTGGGACATAAGGAGCGATTGTCAGCATAGCTGTCGGTTCTGTCCATGCGAAAGATGGAAGGACATCACCCACCTCCATGATACCGGGGTGTGCTGTGATTACGCCACCTTCTGTGGGGACACGCTCATTACTACCTGGGGGATCTTCATCTGCTGGCAAACCGACTGGACCGGGAATATCAGTTCCACGTTCGGTATTCTGTTCACTACCTGCATCGTAAGACCTCAACTCTAATGTTGTTGAAATTGGCATACCCGCTTCGTCAAAGAGAGCTAAGTCTGTAGTACCAACAAATGCGTCATTTGTTGAAACCAACATTGTTGCCAAAGAGAGTGCAGAGTTCATTGCGTCTGCTGTTAACATAACGGTTACGGAAGCACCAGGGAGTACCATTCCGTCTGCAACGACACTATTTGCACCTACGGATGCTGCGATTGCTTCGAGTCCCTCGGTAATTCCACCTTCAGCAAGGGCAACGAGTGCTGGATTAGCCATTTCACCAACTGTATAGATTCTTGCACCAGCAAGGTGTGTTGCGAAGATTGGAGGTGAGAATATTTGTCCACCCATTCCGGGTTCGCCTGCGGTGAGGTTTGTGAGGGTAATACTGAATACTTGGGGTTCGGGGACAATGGGTTCTGGCATATCATCAACATCATCCATGGTTCCGTCATCTACCATGGTTCCGTCATCTACCATGGTTCCATCGTCGGTGGTGCCATCATCAGTGGTTCCATCGTCGGTGGTGCCATCATCAGTGGTGCCATCGTCGGTGGTGCCATCATCAGTGGTGCCATCGTCGGTGGTGTCGTCATCAGTGGTTCCATCGTCGGTGGTGTCGTCATCAGTGGTGCCATCATCATCGGTGGTGCCATCATCATCCGTTGTAGGAACAGCAACCGAACCATCTGCAGTTGTGACTTCTAACTCATTTGCCTCAGCATCAGCAAGGGTGACATCTGACAAAGTGATAGAAGATGCTTTCACTTCAACGACCTGAAATGTTACCGTGGCAAGCGTGCCGTCACCATCTCCAGTTCCGACATCAATTGCAGTACCACCAACTACGACATTGGAATCACCCGGTCGTAACACTGGAAAAAATGTTCCTGCAGCAGGATCTCCAGGGAGGTAATCTCCTTTTGCAGCGGAAACATAACTGAGAGCAGTATTATCATAATTAACGGTAGCTTGGAATCCTGCGACACCTACGCCACCCGCGATATTAATATTTATGGTGAGTTGTTCCCCAACTGCTGGGGAGTCAACCGTTGCGGGATCAACAGAAACGGTGGCTGCACCGTAACTCATCGCTGTCCATCCCAAACACATTACAACAGCCATCAAGGAAAAAAGTAGATTCCTTTTTAAAAGCTGATTATTCATAAAACACTCCTTAAACTAATTTATTTACATTGTAACGTTTTCTCTACCTTATCGGTACAGGTCTAATTTCTCGTTTGAGGAACAGTTTCATCAGAAACCTTTGGTACAATCTCACATCAACGCGCCACCACTATATACACAAAAACGAACGCTCAAACGTAACTTTCGTATTTACCAAGTAAGTTTATACTAACATAAAAACGTTGTCAAGTCAAATTAGATTTCAGATTAGATAGAACAATATCTATTACTTAGTATAATCTTATTTAATTATACAACAAAGAACAGAATTTAAGCAAATTAAAAAACTGGGTTATTTGGTTGCGCGAGGTGCAAGTTTATTCCAAACATCACCTAACTCTGCAACAGCTTTGTAGACGGGATAAAGTGCATCCCACATTGCCTTTCGGGCAGCAATAGCACTTTGTTCATCACCTTGGTTAACAGCAGTAGTGAGTTGCTCTCCCATTTCCTCTTGTACAGCGGCACATTCTTGTGTTAGTTCTGCAAGATGCTGCGCAGTTTGTACTTGAGATGCAACCAGTTCTGTTATGGATACCTGCATATCTGGTTCCACATCATAAGCACTGGGTGGTGCGAAATTGTGAGGTAACCTTTCGCCATCCTCTGTTCGTGGCGTATGTGTTGGGTGGATATGCGGAGTAACGGACAGATACATCGTCATCGGTTCGTCGCCGAGGACACGCACCTTGTGTGGTTGATCGGCTAAGGCGATACACATTTGCCCGGGACCTAACTCCTCAGTTTCACCGTCAATTTCAAATTCGACGCGCCCTTCCAGAATGAGAAAAATCTCATGTCCAAGGTCATGGCTATGAAGTTGTGCACTCTGTCCGGGGTCCATTTTTAAGAACCGCGAACGAATCTGTGGTGTTATCAACACATTACGGATATCAGTGCGATAGTCGTAAACAGGAAATCCCATTACGTTCTCCGAATTTGCTTTTTTTATTTTTTAATTTAGTTTGTCATTATTCGTGAAAAATGTCAAGTAAATTAAAATAGGGAGGGTTTGTAAAGTTTTTGAGTCAATCCTGACTAAATTAGTCGTAAACAGCCTCTAATCCCAATGGTGATAAAGGTTTATGTTACATGTCCAAATTCCTTCAATTTCCGATTGACTCAAAAAACTCAAAAGTATGACATTGTATTTTTCTACAAAACTTTACACACCCAAACAGGTAACTGTAGATTGGTTGAACGGGTAGGAAAACGCACCTACAGGACATGGGAACTGTTAAGATTAACACCTATGTGTTACGTTCTATCCGACCTACAAACTAAAAAATAATTATTTGACTTTACCGTTAAGACAGGGTATAATATTGCAGAAATAAGTTTTATATTTATAACGTATATGTTGATACAATTATTCTGCAACCATCATCATTTAATCCATTCCTGAGCAGGGCGGATTAGAATGATGAGGTGATTTTCATACATCATAGTGGACATATAGCAAGTGAACCTTGCTACAATCCTGGTAAACTAACCGCTCTCCTCCGTGTCGGACTGTCGGCACGTTGAGATAAGGAGCATATTGTTTGCTGGGTTTTTTTGTTACAATATACCTACGAAGTTGAAAGTCAATATAGAATAATGTTTGGGAGCAATGCTTATGGAAAAGTTTACGAAACCCGCCGGAACGAATGATTTTTTGCCTGAACAGATGGTTCAACGTAATTATGTTGAAAATATCGTTCGAGGTACATTTGAAAGTTATGGATATGCACAGATACAGACACCGTTGTTTGAATCTTTTGCCTTACTATCCGCACAATCCGGTGAAGAGATACGTCACAAAATGTTTACGTTTGTTGGTCCAGATAGGGTAGATTATGCGCTGAGACCAGAACTTACTGCACCAGTCTGTCGCCTCATTGCTAACGGGGATCTACAACATCTTTCTTATCCGTATAAACTCTACTACATCGGACAATGTGTGCGTCAGGAACCGAAAACCGACAATCCGGATGTCAGGCGCGAATTTCGACAGGCGGGTGTAGAATTGATTGGACCTGCATCGGCACTTGCAGATGCGGAGATTATCGCACTTCCAGTTCGGATTCTTGAGAAACTCAACATTTCACAGACCACTTTAAAGATTGGTAATACTGGCGTCTTTCGCGAGATTTTTAAACAGGTCTCACTTGATCCTAAAGATCATAGTGAAGTGATATTGGATATTGACCATCTTTCGCGACTGCGAACAGAAAGCGATTTTCTGGACATAGAAACACTTCAAGATGAACTCAATATGTTGCGGCGTTTGCAAGGAGTTGACTATCAAGGTGAACACAAGATTGAGACATCTACAATTCAGGGTTTAACAGAGAACAGCACCGACGTTTGGGTGGAAAAGCTGCCAATAGTTGCAGAAGCAACCTATATAGCGAGATGGAACAGGTATTTCAATATCTCAGAGGAGACTGCACAACGATGTATTGATGTATCAAAGATTAGTGGTGATAAGGATACCGTTATGGGATCATGGGAAAGTCATGTTGGAGATAACGCGCAAGGTGTTCGTCAAGAATTGCTAACACTTTGTGAGTGTCTGGAAAACTATAAGATTAGTGACTTTGAAATCAATCTGGGAATTACACGTGGATTTGATTTCTATACTGGTACAGTTTTTCAGATTGAAGTGTCAGAGAAAAACGTACCGATCTGTGGTGGTGGTAGATACGACCGCTTGATCGAAAGTTTTGGTGGTCCATCACTTCCTGGGGCAGGATTTGCGTTCCAATTTGATTCGCTCATAGAGGCTTATGCTGATACACAGCACGAACCTATTCAAGCGAAAAAGGACTACTTTATTGCAGCAGCAACCAAAGAGAATATCAAGGTTGCACAACGTCTGGCTGAAAAAATAAGACAATCAGGTAAGACCGTAGAGTTAGATTTGATGGGGCGCGAACTGAAAGAACAACATGACTATGCTGTTAAATCAAACTACGATTATGTGCTTAACTTAATTCAAGATCAACCGTTGCAACGAATTGAGTTGAAGACTGGAAACACGGAGGAAGTTACCCTCAAAGAACTTGATAAATGGTTATAGATAGATACGGAAACTACACCATACATTAGACTGAGGAAAACTAATTATGAAAACAGAAAGGAAATTGAATCTGCTTTTACCGAAAGGTACTATACAGTCTGAAACACTTGAGACGTTTCAGCGTGCAGGCTACGAACTGAACGGATACAAGTCAACCGACCGATCGTATCGTGCGACCTTTCACAACGACAGTGAAGTTCAGATAAAGATTTCTCGTCCCCAAGAGATACCGGTCTATGTTGGGATGGACGACTTCTACGATTTGGGAATAACCGGACAAGATTGGGTTGAAGAGACCGATGCGAATGTTGAGGAAGTGTTGCCATTAGAATATGGGTTCGTTAGTATCGTGCTTGCAGTTCGTGAAGAACGTAAAGACATCAATACGTTCACGGATTTGGTGAATCTTGCGGATAGAAATATCCGTATTTCTACGGAATATCTCAACATTGCAGAAAAGTATATTCTTGAAAAGACAGAAAACCGCGTTGCACCTGCGATATTAACTCCGTGGAAACGACTGAATACGCTTGGCACTTACCAGTCTCCTATTACCCTGATGTTGTCATTCGGTGCAACCGAGGGGAAACCACCTGAAGAAGCGGATGCAATCATTGACAATTGTAGTTCAGCACGGACACTGAAGGCAAATCATCTCAAAATCATTGAAGTGTTACGAGAATCTGAATCAACCCTCATAGCGAACCCGAAGTCACTGAAGGATCCATGGAAACGCGAAAAGATTGACGAACTGAAGCAGACGTTAGCAAAAGGATTACGAAGACGACGTAGTCAATCACTTCCCGGTCACATTTAAGGAGCAGTAATTATGGCAACATTTATTAAGCCACGCGTGCCACGCGGTATGCGAGACATACTACCTGAACAGATGATTCGCAGACAATATGTTATAGATGTCATTCGTGATGTCTTTGAAGAATTTGGATTTGAGCCGTTGCAGACCCCCGCGCTTGAATTGTCTGAAGTTCTTACAGGTAAATATGGACCGGATGCCGAAAAACTGATTTACCAAGCAGGACACACGGGTGGTAAAGAGGATATCTCATTACGCTACGATTTGTCTGTTCCACTATGCCGTGTTGTTGCGATGTATCCGCAGCTGCCGAAACCGTTTAAGCGGTATCAAATTGATCCGGTATGGCGTGCTGAACGTCCGCAAAAAGGTCGCTACAGACAATTTTTTCAATGTGATGCAGATACTGTGGGAAGCGATAGTATGTTAGCTGATGCTGAAAATGTCAATCTCATCTATCAAGTGTTGTCGCGTCTCGGTTTCAAACAATTTGAGATTAACATCAACGATAGAAAACTGATTACGGGAATAGGTCAGTTCGCAGGTGTTCCTTCTGAACAACTTGGTGGACTTTATCGTTCTATTGATAAGTTGGATAAGATAGGCTTGGATGGCGTGACTGCAGAATTACGAGAAAATGAGATACCGGAAGATGTGATTGAAAAGTTGCTTGCACTGTTGCAGATTGAAGGTGATGCGGCGACGGTGCTTAATGAAATGGATGGACATCTTGGAGATTTAGACATTGCTCGTGAAGGTATTGCTGACTTGGAGAAATTAATTGGTTATCTTACGACCCTTGGTGTTCCTGAAGAATGCTACAGAGTAAACGTTGCGATGGTCCGCGGGTTGGAATATTACACGGGACCGATATATGAAACGGTTGTTGAAGAACCGAAGATCGGCAGCATCACAGGTGGTGGCAGGTATGATGAACTCATTGGTAGTTTTAGCAAACAGAGTTTCCCCGCAACTGGTACGAGTTTCGGTATTGAACGGATTATTGATGTAATGGAAGAGTTTGACATGTTTCCGACTACTGTGGGGAAAACGGTTACGCAGGTATTGATGACCGTTTTTGATGATGATCTGATGGAAGAATCACTTAAATTGGCAACATTGTTAAGGCAAGGTGGTATCCGAACAGAGGTCTATTTCCGTCCGACCAAGATAAGCACACAGATGAAATATGCTGATTCTAAAGGGATTCCTATCGCTGTTATTCTTGGCTCGGATGAGTTGGCGACGCGTACTGCAGCTGTCCGGGATTTGGCAACCAGACAGCAAGAGAGTGTTCCATTGGATAAGATTGTTGAACGTGTTAAAGCGATGATAGAGGCTGCTTGAAGATCGTAACCTCGTTCTAAACAGATGAGGGTTGTTCTTGTATCACTGGGATCACATAACAACGGATATTAAAACCATCTAATATCTCGGTTTCTATGCGTGGCTCAGATGTTGTACGATGATCAAAAACGACATAATATCCTTCCACTGCCCCTTCCGATTTGAGATATGCGGCAAGTTGTCTTTTTCCCGCTTGATAACGTCGTTTGTTTTCCCAAATCTTTGTTTCAACGATATACTTTTGAGAGTTGTGGAGGATAAGTAGATCTATCCTACCGCGTCCGGTTTGAACTTCAAGGTACATTGCGCCGCTCACGGTTCGGACAAACTGATCAAGATAGGCATAGAGCAGATATTGTCCAACAAATTCTTTCGGGGTATCTGGGACATGTAATATTTTAAATCCTGCACGTGCGATGAAATCTTGAAAGTTATTAAGAAGTAGTTCCATCTCAATATTTCCATCTGGAGTGATGTAATCTTCAAAGTCTTTATCTGTATTTTCGGGAAAATAGTCTCCCTCAAGTCCATTGATTAAAGGCTGGAATACTTGAATAATGCAATGTTGGTAAATTGGATTGACGACCTCACACATATTATCTGCACCTTCAGCAATGACACCATAAGTAGCGAGTTCGTTGATGAGTTCATTGTATAAATTGAATTCTATACCGTTATCATAAGAAATGATCTTCATGAGAAGCGTTTCAAATCGTCGATCTCTACGGATATTTGTTATCAGATGATCAATGTTTGTGTTTCGTTCACGAAGGAGTTTTACGTGTGCTTTTGAGAAGTGTTCAGTTGTGATCAATTCGTTTTTGGGAATATCTAATTCCTCAGTAAGGATTTGTGCGGATCGATTGACGAGGAAAGGTTGACCAGCAGTCTGTTTATGGAGTGCTTCAATAACATCAGATGAAAAGGGTTGTCCGGTTTCATCTGTATATTGCGTGAACAATTCTTGTACTTGCTTGAGGGTGAAGTTAGGTAAATAAAACTCGTCCTGGATATTGAATGGAGAAACGGACCTGTCGTAATTGAGTTGTGAAATGCTCTTGACTCCGACGATTCCGATACTATGGGGACAACGCGTTTCACCGGAAAGGTAGATATCGCGCAATGAATGGAGAAAATCACTTAGAACAGCCTGTGGGATTCCATCGAATTCATCTATGATTACAACAACTTTCTGATGATTATATTGGGTAGTCAAAACACTTGAAAATTGTTCAAAGAACTCTATCATAGAAATGTGATTCGTAATGTTCACGTTATTGAGAAATTGTGTAAGTGTTTCAGTAAGTGTGTGTCCGCGCGTTTTGACAACTTGCTCAATTTCTCTACGAACCCTTTTACAGAAGGCTTCATAAAAATCGGACGTGGTAAGGTTTTTATAGGTTTCAAAATTGAGTTGAATGGGAAAGTAGTCTGGTGACTCAGATGCAAGTGAGTCAAGTGCCATTCGGAAAAATGTTGTTTTACCAGTTTGGCGAGGTGCGAAGAGAACGATATACCGTCCCTCTTTAACGCGTGTGAGAAAATCGTCAATTTTCTTGCTTCTCGGAACTACATAATGTTGACTGGGATACACACGTCCTTGTGTGCCAAAACGTCTCATTTTTTCACCATATTCGTAAATTCCTTAACTGCTGATTGTATCACATCACATCTTGAAAGTCTATAGTTATTTGAGAGTGGTTCATAATTGTTTCTAAGACAACCCAACAGAAAGCGGTATATTTCACAAGCCTCTGACATTCTGTAGGAGGGACCTCCCGGTCGCGACCAGGAGGTCCCTCCTACAGAAGACTCGGTAGGACGTTATATATGAAACACCCTCAGTTATTTATCAATCAGGGATTTGCAGTCAGCATCAGATATGGTATAATGTATGTTCCGATGAGCTTAGAAACCCACACGGATTATCATCGGAAATCACATTTTAGATTAACAGACAATTAATACAGAGAGAAAAGATGATGAAATTATACAAACGTTCACGTGTCCTTTGGAGTATTTTTATACTCGGGTTGATTGTTCAGGTGGTGCAACTGTCAATTATAGGGTGCAGCCACACGTCGCCATACTATCATCCTGAGATTCCTGCCACTGAAAGACAGAATACTGTAATAGATAACACCGTTCACTACCGCATTTTATTGCTTGGTGATGGTGGACAACCGAAACAGGATGAACCAGTCCTTAAGACCTTACAGACATGGGCAGAAAAATCCCCTAAGAAAACCAGTATTGTTTTCTTAGGGGACAATATGTACCCCGATGGGATGACAGAAGAAAAGAAGCACGAAGCACCAGCACGACTCGGTCCGCAACTTCAGGTCGTCAAATCTGCTGACACACACGGATTGTTTATTCCCGGCAACCACGACTGGACAAATGGCAAAGAAGAGGGATATCGTGCGCTTCTTGCACAGGAAAAATATATCAATGACAACCTTTTTCGTGAACCTAAGTTTCTTCCTAAGGGGGGTTCTCCGGGACCTGTTATGTTAGAACTACCGAAGTCTGCTCCCGTTGTGCGGATGATAGTTTTGGATACGCAGTGGTGGTTACATCGGCATGAAAAACCGAAAATAGCATCGGAATCAATTATAGCAGAACTTAAAAATATGTTAGATACCGAATTGCCTGTTGTTGTAGTGGGACACCATCCATTACAAAGTTACGGTATACACGGGGGTTTTTATGAATGGAAGGCACATCTCTTTCCAATTAGAGTAGCGAAAAAATGGTTGTGGGTGCCTGTTCCAATCGTTGGTTCTCTGTATCCATTAGTTCGGTGGTATCTGGTCAAATCGGACCAGGATCTCAGCGGTACACAAAATAAATATATGGTTAAGCAGCTTAACAACGCTTTTTCTATTCCGAAAAAGACTCCACTGTTAATCTATGCATCTGGACATGAACATTCTTTACAGGTTTTGCGGGGAGACGTTACGGATTACCTACTTGTGAGTGGTCTCGCCTCCAGTGAAAAGGCAACGGAAGTGAGTCATGGAGATAATACGCTATTTGCACATCAGCACACAGGTTTTATGGTGATAGATTTTCTTACAAATGGAAAGGTGCTTCTAAGAGTGGTTGAACCCAACGAAAAAGAGGTGTTGTTTCATCATTGGCTAAAGTAGTGATATCTATCACAGAGAAATACGACGGATTGTGATACTCACGACGACTAAAGTCGTGTGCTTCTTTGAAACACATAACTCTCCTCTATGTGATTCCTGCTTCCGTCTCTCGTGCCTCTATTCTGAACTGTGTGAGGTCTTATTCGGACTCCACAGGCGTTTATGCTCTCTGTCTATCCGACAGCGAGGTTTTCAAGGTTTATTGCAGCGTTTACATCTCTATCTTCTTGATATTGGCATACGCTGCAGTGATAGGTTCTCTCTGAAAGTGTTAGGTCTTTTTTCTTATGTCCGCAACTGGAACAAGTTTTACTGGATGCATAGAATTGCGGTGCTTCTGTGATGGGTATTCCTAATGCGTCTGCTTTCGTCTTGAGTTTTTGTAGAAATCCACCGAATGCACTATCTGCTAATGCTTTTGCTAAACTTCTATTTTTTAGCATGTTCGTTATATTTAGTGTTTCCACTGTGATACGACTTGCTCGTTTAGCAATAGTAGTTGTTGCTTTGTGATGTGCATCGCTTCGGATACAACCGATCCTGTAATGAACTCGTTCCACTTTATGTTTTTGCTTATACCAGTTTTTAGACGTGAACACTTTGCGGCTTAACTTGCGTTGTTCTCGTTTTAGTTTTCGTTCATAGCGTTTTAGCGGTCTCGGATTATGGTATTTCGTGCCATCACTCAAGGTTGCTAATGTGTTGATACCGACATCTATACCGATTACAGGGTGTGTTGAAGTGTCAACTGCTGCGGTGTCCTCTGTTTTTACGGTGATAGATACAAACCAACGGTGTGCCGTCCTTGAAATCGTCACGCTGATAATCTTGCCTTCAAAACGCAATGTTTGAAACATGTTGACCCAACCGATTTTTGGCAACTTGATACGTTTACCGTCTGTTTGCACAGATTGTTCGTCGGTTGTCCAAGCGTCTCTATTTCCACGTTTTTTGAACTTTGGAAACTTCGCACGTTTGGATACCCAATTGGCAAGCGCTTGCCCAAGATTTCTGATGGCATACAGGGCAGCTCTTTGGTCTTGTGAACGTGTCCACTCATAACGCTTTTTCGCTTTGTTGAAGTTGTTATTAAGGGTTCGCCATGATTGGAAATTATCATTATCTAATCCAATCTTAAAATCTGACAACGCTTGATTATACGCAAAACGCGCATAACCACATTGTTGGGAAAACCAACGCCTCTGCTTAAATGTCGGATCTAATGTGATTTTATGGGTCTTGTATGGCATATCTGACTCCTGATAAAATGCTGACCCCTCGCCAAAGGTGTAGCAGGTGTTGACGCACCTACCACAGAGTCAGTCTTATTGTTATATCACAAAATATATGTAAATATCAAGCGTTTTTTGACCCAAGCATAAATGCTTGGGATTGCCAGTTAATTCCCTTCATTAAACTTTTATCCTCATACATAGTCTAAAATTCAAAGATTGAATATACCTGAAATCAATGTACAGAGGTAATAGATTATGCTTACACAAAAACAGAAGTTGGAATTCTATGAAAATGGTTTTATCAAAGTTCCGGGTGTTGTGCCGAAGTTGATGGTGGATTCCGCTCGCAAAATGATTAATCATTCTATTGGTGCTGTTGGGTTGCACGAAGGTGACTTGGAGAAGTTTCGAGCACAATCTTATTGTAACGAACTTAGGAACACCCCGCAAATTGTAGAGATTTTCAATAAAACACCTATCCAAAACATCGCAGAATCAATGTTAGGTGAAGGGAACGTGCAAGTGCCGGGTTCTGCCCAGATAGCACTTCGGTTTCCGATGCCGTTAGACCGGGATGCAAAGGAACCGCGCGGACACTTGGATGGATTGGGAAGTGGTACGAATGGAATGGAAAAAGGGGTATACCGACGCGGGTTTACCGCATTAGCAGTTGTTTATTTAGCAGATGTACCTGAACCGTATAGCGGTAATTTCACGGTATGGCCGAAAACCCACAGTTTTTTCGCGGACTATTTCAAGAAGGAAGGACATGAGATATTAGCAAATGGAATGCCACGTCCAGAGCTGCCAGAAGGACCAACGCAAATAGTTGGGAATGCGGGAGATGTTGTGCTGACACATCATCAGATCGTTCACTCTGCAGCCCCGAATGCATCATCCGATATCCGTTATGCGGTTATATTTCGTATCCGACATGTGGACTGTGCTGAAAACGGTTATAATGGTTATACCGATATTTGGCGTGAATGGCCTGGAATTCAGGAAGTTGTAGAAGAATCAGACAACTAAAATTGTAAGTTAGTGTTAGGATAATGTCTGTGTATCAGAGCCATTCAGGTTATTGTATAATTGAACGGCTCTGATTTGCGTTGTTCTATTTTGCGTTTTTTAATTTTCCCCATGTAATGCTCAATTTACCCACAGGTTCAACATTAAACGGATCCCCATTGGACTTATAGAGATTTTCCACTTCATCTTCAGTAAGTGCACGGTGAAACATAAGGAACTCATCCATCAAGCCTTTGAATGCCCACGACGTGGGACTCGCGGCACCATTAAATTCAGCTGCTTCAGAACCAACCCCGATGAATCCGTACCTTTGTGCTTTCGGACCAATCATTTTATTAGTAGTAGCTGTTGCTTGCTCCACATCCACTTTACCATCAACATAGATCCGCTTCATATCGGCATTAAAAGTAACCGCTACATGATGCCATTCGTCATCCGTTACTTTAATGTCACCATGCCAATCTTTTACAGGACAACAGACATCAAAAGCGACAAAGGTAAATTGTGCGATTGCTGCATCTCCAACTGCAAAACGAAAATATTCACTCCGATCCCAAGATGCAATCATTCCCCGATCTACAGTCTTGACCCATACTGCGATGCTAAGTTCTGGTATACCTTCAGTATAATTTAGATTTCGTACCGCTATATACTCGGTTGCCCCACCTGGAAATTCCATACATTCGTTAAATTTGCCATCATCTACTATCTTGAGATTGTCGCCATGGAGGAAACCGTCATTGTCATTTCCGGATCCATCCAATATATCTTCACCCTTAAGTGATGCTTCGTCAAAACTATAATAGATGACCAACTCTTCATCACTTATACCCCGCGCGTGGGTAATCATCGCTGGTATTGTTAAAATTAGTGTTAGGGTTAATAGTTGGGAAATTAAACAGGTTTTCATTTTAATTCTCCTCAATTTGTTAATAATCTCAAATTATTGACACCTAACTATAAGTGTCAATAATTTGAGTTCAGTAGGTTGATTTGAATAAAACCAAACAATTTAAGTTTGTGAGAATTAGAATGTAAAGAAGTGACGTGACTGGTACAAACTCATTTCGTGCTCTTTATTTTTCCCCAGGTAATGCTAAGTTTGTCATCAGGTTCAACGGCAAGAGGATTGCCATCTGCATTTGCCAGATTCTCAGCTTCAGCTTCAGAAACAGCTCGATGGAACAGAAGAAACTCATCCATCAGTCCATTGAATGCCCAGTTGGGTCCAACAGCAGCATTAAAATTGACTGCTTCGGAACCAATTCCGAGAAATCCGTAACGAGTGACTGCCTTTCCGATCATCTTTGTGGTTGTTGCTGTAGCTTGCTCTGCATCCAATTTTCCATCAACGTAAATCCGTTTCTTTTCAGCATCAAAGGTTGCAACGACATGATGCCACTTGTCATCCGTAACATTAATGGTACCGTGCCAATCCTTGATCGGACAACAGACATCAAAACCGACAAAAGTAGTATTACCAAGTACATCATCTCCTGCTCCAAACCGGAAAAATTCGCTTCGATCCCATGATGCAATCATCCCTCTTGTCGCGGTCTTGATCCATACCGATAGTGTAAGTTCAGGAAATAGATCTGAATAATGATGGTCTCGTACTGCGATATAGTTGGCTGCACCCCCAGGGAACTGTAGGGCATCGCCGACTCTACCATCAACATTGTTGAGATTACCGCGGATCAACCCATGGTTATCATTGCCGGAAAGATCCAAAACGTCCCCGTCCTTCATTGTATCTTCGTCAAAACTATAATAGATGATAAGCTCATTATCATTTACTCCCTGTGCGTGGACAGTCAACATCGGTCCTGTTAGTATTAACGTTAACGTCAATACGATGTAAACTAAATTAGTTTTCATTATAGTTCTCCTGTATTGTATACGCGTATATATACGCATGAATATTATAGTTTGCTTAAGAATAACCACCTACACCTAACAACATCTTTTCTTCTATATCTGCATCTTTTAGGAAGTCTTTGGTCAACCCCTTTTCAGGGGGTTCTCCACCGTGTGGTGACCTCCTCAACCACGTCGGCGTATAACCAAGGATTAACATTCTACGTTTTGTACGGAGTGTTGGCAAGGCTCGGTGCCAGAGATTCCCGTGTATAAGTACCGTGCCTCCCGCTTTCACCCTAAGTTCTACTTCACCATCTAACGGTTCAAAGTGCTTGGTGTTGCTTTGTCTAACCAGTCGTGAGAACCGGGAACAACCACAACGCCACCAGTATCATCGTCTAACTCATCAAGATAAATAAAGCAATCAATACAGTGTGGTCGTGAGAACCAAGTTGGTATGGGATTTGAGACAACACGCATGTGCTGATGCCAAGGGGTTTGGTGCTGTCTGTCATCTCCAGGGTAAGTGATCCGTGCGCTCAATCCGCGTAGATGAACAAGTGGTCCCATCATTGCTCGGACGATTGACAAAATCGGTTGAAATTTCAGGAGTTCAAGGAACGCTTCATCCTTATCCATCAGATGGCGAGGAATAAACCCCCATCCATGTTTTGAGGCAATAGCTGCATCCCTACTCTTCCATTCTCGTTCTTCCAACCGGTCAAGCGCATCTCTTAACTTCTGCAGTGCTTCACCTTGAAAAAGTTCATCGCGAATGAGATAACCTGTCTCAGCAAATGTTTGCAATTCATCGGGGGTTGCATGCACTTCCACATCCCAATGTTGCCCAGTTTCACCTGGATGAAAGACATTCAAGACTTCGTAATGTATTATATGTGTGTTCATAGTACCCACTTAACTTCCCATTTTCCATAATCATCTTTGGACAACCAATATTCTACGGTTTCAATAAATCACCTGGAATACGCGAACCTGGGTAGTTTCCATTTTCATCACGATTAGCAATGAGTTCAGGGATCTCTTCATCCCAATAGTCAGGGATAGTGTTTGGACGACTGTGCCATGCAAGGATTAGTGTTCGTCGTATGTCAGTATGATTTCTGTGTGCAGAGTGCAATACTCGTGCATCTGCAATCACTAATGAACCTGCTTTGGCACATACATCTATTTGATCTGGGTGATCACTGAACATCAAAGGGTGATCCTCACCAATAAACCTTGCTCCCTGTTCATGTGCAGGCACAAGTTGGTCGTGCAAATCAATACGTTTGAGATGTGTTCCGGGTATAATCTTTAGACACCCATTTTCAGGGTCAGTATCTGACAGATAGTAATTGAGAAAAATGGTTTGTGGCCACGGAGTTGTGCTGAGCGGGTCATTCCAACGCATCCAGTCCTGATGCCAATACAGTGGTGGACCTCCGGATTCCTTTGTTAAGATAATAATTCCGCCTGATGCTGCGAAATCCCCGAAACCGAGTTGTTCAAGTGCGTCCCGTGATGGCTGCCATTCCAGCAACCGTTGAATGTATGGGTTGTCTGCACCACGAACATTCACATGTTGTCCCTGATATACCATCTCATCTGGCTCTTCGTGTCCTGCGATGAGTCGTTCCGATTCATCGTGTAGTTCCTGTAAGAATTCCTCTGTCAAAACATCGTCTACAACGCAGAAGCCATCGCGTAGCATTTGCTTCCGTTTCTCTAAGGCGACTTCAGGTGTCATCCAATTTGCTCCTTGAAGTATGAAATTAACCAATTTTACACAATATTACAAAAATTATGCAACATATATTTTCTTTTATGGTTGTATAAAGTTCTTGCATAAGTATTTTCAAAATATCAGGTTACATGAATTACAAGGATGACGTGGGTTATATATTCGTCTGAAACTCGGTTTATTGCTAAATCAATTTTCACTGCAACATTTTTCTTTCTTACAATGGGTTCAATACACCTGTTGCCTCGCTGGGGTGTGTGTAAAGTTTTTGGCAAAATTTGCTCAATAACCTTGTAGGAGCGATCTCTGAATCGTCACCGAAAACCTTGATAGTTGGGAATCGGAGTTCCCTCCTACAGAAGACTCAATAGAACTTTATTTATGAACCACACTCATCTGATTGTAACGGGAGTTCGGTTTAGCAGACATGCAGGTAATTATATTTATTTGCCGAATTTACAAAGTCAAAACTCTGTAAAGTTTTAGAGTCTTTAGAGTCAAATTGTGCGAAACATTTGATTGCATATTCCTTGTGTTTTTCTTCTAAAATCATCGGTTTTTCTCCTCTGATGGGATCGTTTGAGTTAGTAACTGAACCTACCAGTGTTGGTTGTTTCTCCATTTTCAAATCATACCAAATTGTCGGAATTTTCATACCGTGGTATGTAATAATATTGGTTGTGGCGGTAATCTGTATATGGGTTCATCGGTATTTTCTGAAAAATAAAAAATTATGATTTTGGTATGATTTGAAATTTACCATTTTTGTATACTTTTATCACTTTTTGTGGCTGTCCGAATTTTTTATCAATGAGTCTTTCGAAATCGTTTATGAGTTGGTCGAATTCTTCTAACTTTTGAGGTGTGTATGGTTCCAGCTTAAAATTCTGTATTCTTTTACTTATCTCCTTGTGCTCCTTTCTAATTTTCTTTTCGGTGTGAGATTGGTTGCGTTTTTTTCTGCTGTTTTTGGGTTTTTGCGGTTTTGCTTTTTCATAATGGTAGTATTATATCTGACGGTGTTGGCGGATGGAAGGGGATTAGGGGTTGGGAACAATAGATATCCAATATATAGACAATAGGTTGGTGGTCTGAATGACGGAAGGGGCGGAAGATTTGTCTGAATCACGGAACGCACAGAAGGGGAGGAAGAAGAGGAAAATACAGAAATACCTTTGTGTATCTGGATTGGTTTCTTGGGATAAAGATATATTGCACTATAATTAACGTGAGTTTGATAAATCAACTTTTGTATTCTGAATTGGTTAGGAAACCGCACCTACCGGGTCTATGAGAGTAATATTTGAGTAAAAATGAAGTTCATATACCAATTATCAAACTCACGTTACTATAACAAAGGTTTTTGGCAGTGCATATTTTGCGATTCACAAAGTTGCTTATACCAATCTCATATTAATTTTAACGTGAGATTGGTATAAGATTTAGTGTTTCTGTAAGTTATGTTTTTAACGCCGTTTGTTGTGAGTTAGAAGATATTCAGAGAAATTAAGGATGAATTATTTGACTTAATGTGGTACAATATTAAAATTAGTATTGTCATGCATGTTCTCAATGCACAAAAAACATAGTAATGGAGGCAGAAATATGTTTACTGGCGTAGGTATACCGGAATTACTGATTGTATTATTGATTGTGTTACTCCTATTTGGTTCCAAGAAGTTACCCGAATTGGCACGTGGACTCGGCAAAAGTGTCACAAATTTTAAATCCGGACTCAAGGATGAACAGTCGGACGAGACAGAAACTACAGGACAAACGGAACAGAAAGAGGAAGTTGGTTAAATTTTATACTAAACTATGAAGGATAAACTACCAGATTTTCTTCAGGGTGTCATAGAGGAATACCCAGATGTTTGGAAGGCATATCAAGCATTGGGTGAAGCATGCGGTACTGCTGGACCTCTTGACCCAAAAACTGTGCGCCTTACCAAACTTGCCTTGGCTATCGGTGCGAAGTCGGAAGGTGCTGTGCATTCTCATACACGGCGTGCGCTACATGAAGGTATCACCCGTGAGGAGATACAACAGGTAGCACTGCTTGCAGTTACATCTATCGGTTGGTCATCAAGTATGGCAGCCTTGTCTTGGATTCAGGATGTCGCGGATAAACAGTCGCAGTCAGATTGAGAACATTTGCATGGAAGTTGAACAAAATCACCAACATTTCATGTTCGTAAAACGATACTGTGGGGTTTTAATTCTCATTACTGTTTTGCTGCTAACACCGTCTGTTAGTATAGCTGACACAGCAGCGAAAATCCGGCAAGGTGTAGAATATGTCAAGCTAAAACTCTACACAAAAGCGGTTGATACCTTTAAATCAATTCTATCTGGAAATCCATCAGATATTAATGCTCTCTTTCAATTGGCAAATGTTTATAAATTGCAGGATAAGTTAGAATTAGCCGTAGAGACTGCTAACGATATTATCACAATTGCAGCATCTGATAACACATCTACAAATGAGCGTTTATTCGGATTTACACATCTCCTGCTTTCTGAAATCTACTGCAAACAGAGCAAATTAGACATTGCTGAGCAGCATGCAGATGAAGCAATTCAAAGATGTCCTGCGGTTGCTGATACACATTACAGACTCGGTTATATTTACACGCATCAAGCGAAGTTTGACAAGGCACTTGCAGTGTTTAAGCGGACATTAGAAATTAAACCTGATTTTGCTGAGGTATATGAATGGCTTGGTTTGATTGCGCTTATGCAAAACAAACCACAGGATGCAGTATCACACTATAAGACTGCAATTCAGAAAAAGCCGTATGTTCAGAGTGCTTACTATAACCTTGCTAAGGCATACCGTTTGCTCGGGGATATAGAATCATCTGTAGAACATCTGAAACTTTTCCGTCAGATGAAAACATACTATGACAATACATACGCAATTGAAGGCACTTTGGCAGAGAACCCAACAAATGTAGGTCTCTGGTTGAAGTTGGCAGAAATCCATGTTAAGCACAGGAATATCTCGGCAGCAATTTCCACTTACCAATCACTCATACAGTTAAATCCAAATTATGTTGAAGGATATGATAAGTTGGGAAGGTTGTATATGGAAATCAACATGCCTCAGAATGCGATCCCCCTTTTTCACAAAGTGCTTGAGTTAAATCCAAATGCTGTTGAGGCACATGTCAGATTAGGATGGCTCTATAGCGTACAAAAAGCGTTTGACAAAGCAGAATCACATCTTCATAAGGCTATACAGAAGATGCCGAAACTGACCTTGGCGTATCATGGATTAGCGGAAATTTATGTACAACAGGGTCACATTCAGAAAGCGATTGAAGTGTACCAGCACATCACGAATATTGAACCAAATGATAGAGACGCTTGGACAGCATTGCGGAAATTAGAAAGTTTGAGGTAAGGAGTAGAAACGAATTAGTAAGTTATCTTATGTTCTATTCTGTTATGCGAAAGATCTCCCCAGATAGAATCCTGAATCCCCAACTTTACATCCTCCCAATTCTGGTTGTGAATATTCTCTGTTTCCAATTTAATGCTATTGCGTCAACTGAACAGATTTTCACTGATGTCACCGAGTCAGCTGGTGTGCAGTTTGAGCATACTGATGGTAGAAGCGGATTAAGGCTTTTTAATGAATTTCTTGGATCTGGTGGAGGTTTTTTCGATTATGATGGCGATGGAGACCTTGATATCTATCTCGTCAACGGAGCTAATCAGATAGGAAAGGCACAAGACAAAACATTACATAACGTACTCTATAGAAACAACGGTAATGGCACTTTTACTGATGTAACAAAACAGGCAAGAGTCGGTAGTACAGCTTACGGTGCAGGTGTAACCGTTGGAGATTATGATAATGATGGTGACCTTGATCTTTATGTTACCAACTTTGGAGAAGATCAACTTTATAAGAACAATGGTGATGGCACTTTTACTGATGTAACAAAACATGCAGGAGTCGGTAATCTTAACTGGGGAACAAGTTGTGCCTTTGGAGATGTTGATAACGATGGATACTTAGACCTATATGTGGCGAATTACGCGACATACGACCCGAAAGAAGATAAACGGTGTGACGAACGCGGTGTTCATGTCTATTGTGGTCCCCATGCCTACCCAGCAGCTCACGATACCTTTTATAAAAATAATGGAGATGGCACGTTCACAGATGTATCTGCCCTATATCGTCCTAAAGACTTGGTTCCGATGCACGGGTTAGGTGTAACATTCGGTGATTACGATGGTGATGGAGATGCGGATTTATATGTAGCGAATGACCAAGACCCAAACTTCCTATTCCAAAACGAGGGAAAAGGTAAATTTTTAGAGGTTGCATTAATTTCTGGTGTTTGTTACAATGATATGGGTAAAGAAGAAGCTGGAATGGGAACGGATTTTGGCGACTACAACAATGATGGTAAGATTGACCTGACTGTCAGCAACTATCAGACAGAGACAAATACGTTATACCATAACCATGATAGCAGCTTTTTTATTGACAATACCATACCGTCAGGGATAGCCGAGATTACACATGGTTACCTCGGATGGGGTATCAAGTTTTTTGATTATGATAACGATGGTTATCAAGACATATTTGTTGCGAATGGACATTTGATGGATAATATATCCGTGCTTGAGAAGCACGTGTCTTATCCTCAACGAAATCTGCTGTTTAGGAATTTAGGTAATGGCACGTTCGCAAATGTGATGCCGCCAACAGGTGGTTTAGCCTTAAAAAAAGTCAGTCGTGGTGCCGCTATTGGGGATTACGACAATGACGGTGACCTTGATATCCTTGTTACCAACTGTAATCAACGTCCAGACTTGCTTCAGAACACTGTCGGTAATCGGAACAATTGGATACAAATTCAGGTTGTTGGAGAAAAAAGCAACCGTTCTGGTATTGGTACAAAAATTAAGGTCGTAACAGGTAGACACCTTCAGTATAGGGAAGTGCAGAGTGGTGGTAGTTATCTCTCGTTTCATGATTTGCGTGCTCATTTTGGTGTAGGAAAAGCGGAACAGATTGATCTCCTTGAGATTCGGTGGCCTTCTGGTCAAATAGACAGTGGTACAAACCTTTCTGTTAATCATAGGTTTTTAGTTGTTGAAGGTAGTAAAATCGTTCCAATCGACCAATCAATTATAAAATAAAAGCATGCGTCGGCAAAATTGTATGGAGGTACAATGAAATATATATTTATTATATTGATGCTCATAATGTTCACTATATCCTTTGCTCACGCTGTAGATGAACCGGAGGATTCGCTCATCCTCTATATGTCTTTTGATAAGATTGATGGAAAAGGCACAATTGACCATTCAAAGTATGAAAACCACGGCGAAATGATAAACGGACCGAAACATGTTCAGGGCAAATTCGGTAAAGCATTGGAATTTAACGGTAAGGATGATTGGGTTGAAATTCCACATCATGAAACACTCACCGTTGATAAGAATGTGACCGTTATGGCTTGGATTCACACTGAGAGACATACAGGACCTGATGACGCACAATGGCAAGGTATCTTAGCAAAGGGTAACAATCCACGTTCCTATAGTCTCTGGACTGAGAGAAATAGTAAGTGCTTGCATTTCAGTGTAGGTCCACCTAATGGTGGGGGTAGTGTATGCAAAGGTGAGGTCAAGTTAAATGAATGGCAACATGTTGTTGCACAAGTTGATAACGGAACTCACCGTTATTGGATTAACGGTGAGCAAGTAGGTGAAGTTGGTAACAAACCGGACCCTCCCGGTGCAGCTGATACTTCGCCTGTCGTCATTGGAACTGCAGGTGGAGGCGGTACACGATATTTTCTCGGTATGATTGACGAAGTTCGCATCTGGAATCGCGCGCTCACCGAAGAGGAAGTTAATGAACAGATGGAAAAAGGTCATTTTGAGTTTTTCACTGTTGACCCTCAGTACAAATTAACCACCACTTGGGGAAATTTGAAGGTACAACAGTGATAAAGGACGGTCAACTTGACTAGTCCTCAAAGGGTTTCTGCTGAAACTCTTAATTTAATATAAGGAGAAAAAAATGAAACGTATATGTATAATGTTAATTTTTGTAATGTTTGTGGCTTCTTTTGCCCATGCATTGCAAGAACCAGAGGATTCGCTCATCCTTTACACATCTTTTGATACAATCGATGGAAAAAACACAATTGATCATTCAAAATATGAAAACCATGGTGAAATGAAAGGAGATCCAAAACATGTTGACGGTAAATTCGGTAAAGCATTAGAATTTAACGGAACAACTGACTGGATTGAAATTCCACATGATGATATACTAACTGTTAGTAAGGATGTTACCGTCATGGCTTGGATTCATACTGAGAGACACACAGGACCCGGTGGAGAGCGTTGGCAAGGTATTGTCGCAAAGGGTAATAACCCTCGTTCCTACAGTTTCTACACAGAATCTCCAAGCGAATGTCTGCACTTCAGTGTTGGTGGATCAGGTAGTGTCTGCAATGGAAAAGTCGCGCTAAATGAGTGGCAGCATGTAACTGCTCAAGTTGATGGTAATACACACAGATATTGGATCAATGGTGAAATGGCTGGTGAATTCGGTGGTAAAAATGCACCCCCCGGCAAAGCTGACACATCCGTTGTCTTCATTGGAACTACAGGGGAAGGGGCTGGTCGAAGGTTTATCGGATTGATTGACGAAGTCCGTGTCTGGAACCGTGCGCTTACTGAAGATGAAGTAAACGAACAGATGGAAAAGGGACATTTTGAACTCTTTCCTGTCGATCCACGTCAGAAAGTCACGACTACCTGGGGTTCTATAAAAACAAATAAATGATAAATTCATTTAAGTAGGGATATTATCCATATTATCCCTACATTATATTTAATAATACACCTTCGGATTTTACCGAAGTTTAATTAGGAGAAAATCCAAGTATGAGATATTTGTTTGTTATGTTTATACTTGTTGCGTTCATAGTATCTTTTTCACACGCAGCAGTAGATTTTGAAGATTCGCTTATTCTCTACTTCTCTTTTGATGAAGTAGATGGAAATACAACAATCGACCATTCAAGATATGGGAATAATGGCGAGATAATGGGTTCCCCTGAATTGGTTGATGGTAAGTTTGGCAAGGCACTGAAATTTAATGGTGAAAGTGATTGGATAGAAGTGCCACATGACCCGATTCTCACTGTTGAGAACAGTGTTACTGTGATGGCATGGATCAATGCCGAAAGACACATGGGACCCAACGAGCAACGTTGGCAAGGTATTATCGCAAAAGGGAATAGTCCACGTTCTTACAGTTTCTACACTGAATCACCGAGTGAATGTTTACACTTGAGTGCGGGTGGTGGTAGTACATGTGCGACAAAGATTCCGCTCAATGAGTGGGTACATGTCGTAGGACAAGTTGATAACGATACACATAGGTATTGGCTGAATGGTGAAAACATTGGTGAATTTGGCGGAAAAGGTGCTTTACCGGGTGCCGCTGACACTTCAGTTGTTTACGTTGGATCCACAGGCGAAGGTGCCAATCGAAGGTTTCTTGGATTGATTGATGAAGTTCGTATCTGGAACCGTGCTCTCAGCGAAGAGGAAGTAATCAAAGAGATGGAAACCGGATATGAAGCAGGAACCGCAGTTGATCCGCTTGATAAATTAGCAACGACTTGGGGTACCATAAAATCCGATAAATAACAAATAGTAGTCATTATTCAAATATTTGTTGTAGGTGAACTCGTTTGGGTTCACCTACACCCTTTCAGAAGGAGTATAATATACGTGAACGGAAAATTTATATCAACCTCAGAAGTTGAAAGAGATCATTTAGATTGGGGAACAATCGGTTGGCTCAGCCGTCCAACAACGACAGGTGCGAAAGATATTGTTGCGATGGAAGTTAGTCTCTCACCTGGATACGGACATGATTTTCATAAACATCCTGATCAAGAAGAGGTAATATACGTTATTGAAGGTAGTGTTGAACAATGGCTTGAAGATAAGAAACAGACGTTAAACGCTGGTGATTCAGTATTCATTGCTGCTGATATAGTGCATGCCTCCTTCAACGTATCCTCTCAACCCGCGAAGTTATTTGTTACGTTGAGTCCGAGCAAAGGTGAGGAAGGATATCAACTCATCGATGTATTTGACGAGGCACCTTGGAACACGCTCCGATCATAATTGACACATCAAGTTAGCTTTCTCCAATTTATTTTCATTTTTACTTGTTATCCTGCAACCAATTGTATATAATTTATCAGGACTTTGGGAGTTGGACAATATGGTTGTAACACCAGTATCCGAAACATCATTGCAGCTTAGGCAGCGGATGCGCGAGTTCTACGAAACATCGGAATCCTATAAGGATCTCTTAGATGCACACGACGAAAACTATCTCCAACACTACGTAGAATTGGTAATCCGTTATGCACCAACAGGATCAAAAATTCTGGATCTTGGCTGTGGTAACGGTATTTCCGCACGTCTGCTAAATCAGGTGGACTTTGATGTTGTTGGAACAGACATCTCACCGCTATTTCTCAAAGAAGCGCGAAACTGGGAAAATCCAAAGTTACGCTATCAGGTCTGTGATGTTTTAGAACTACCCTTTGAAAACGAGTCTTTTGATGTTATCTGTTCTAACGAACTGATTGAACATCTGCCTGATGTAGAAACAGCCTTAACAGAGATGGTACGAGTTGTCCGTAAAGATGGCAAGATTGTGCTTTCCGGACCAAATCTCTGTTCACCCTTAACTCCATTTGTTGACTGGATTCGTCTGATGAGTGGTAAACCTGGTAGACCTGTATGGGCAGAAACCAAGCGTCAAGCATTTCATCAGTTTATGCAGAACTGTGGTCTCTACATAAGAAAACGTATCTTGACAAAAAGACCACACTTTATTTATCGTGACCCTGATTTACAAACAGATGCTATTGGTGGAGATGCAGACAGCGCATATTACGCCAATCCGATTGATCTTGCACAATTTTTCAAGATGAACGGGTTAAGCATAGTGAAGAAAGCTGTTGGCTTTGGCATAAAGGGGAGAATTATTGCAAGCATGTCACCTTATATGAGTCCTTATATTACAATGGTTGTCCAGAAATGAACATTCGTGCGAACGATTTTGTTTTAGAAATTGGCAGTGGTCACAACCCTAATATACGATCCGATGTTTTGGTTGATAAATTTATAGATGATGACGAACAGCGTGGCGGTACGATTGTCAAGGATCGACCGATGGTTGAAGCGGATGGACAGTTTCTGCCATTTGCCGACGGTGTTTTCGATTATGTCATCTGTTTGCATGTTTTAGAACACGTAGAAGATCCTGATTTACTTCTTACCGAAATAATGCGTGTATCGTCGCGCGGTTATATCGAAACACCATCTGAAATCGGAGAACGTATCTATGGATGGCATTACCACAACTGGGTTGTCAACAGGATTCATGATCGTTTGGTGCTAAAGGAGAACGATAGGAAAGCCGAATTCGGTCAACTTTTCCATACGTTGGCAGCAAATGATAAGCACTGGCGGAAGTTCCATATTATGCATCATAACCTGTTCCTTGTCCAATATGAGTGGGAAGATAAGATTGATTACGAGATATTGGATTCGCAAGAGTCAACATTGGATTTAAAATCTCCGCAGACTATTGAAGACCTTCTTGCAACCACGTCTTCAAAGCAAATTCACGATGAGTTTTTGCTGACGCTAAAAAGTGCTATGCCGCGCAGTATTATATCGCGTGCAAAGTCACTATTAGCAAAGAGTAGGAAACGACCAACCAAATCACTGGAAAAGATTCTTGTCTGTCCGAAATGCAAGGGTGGGGTAATATGGGAAGAACAAAATATTCATTGTCAAAATTGTGATCGATCCTATCCGATTATTGATGGGATTCCGAGATTAGCTCTTACTCCCGCAACTGCGCTATAATTCCAAGTTACAATTACATCTATTATAAAAGAATTGATTATAAACAAAATGAATACCAATAACATTGAAAATCGTAATATCGTGATAATTGGTGGTGGAACTGCTGGCTTTGCTGCAGGTGTCTACACATCTCGTGCGATGCTGGAACCGGTACTAATTACAGGTGAGGCACTTGGCGGGCAGCTTTCCCTAACACTTGACCTTGAGAATTATCCTGGCTTTTTTGGCAACGAGGCATCGGTCTTTATTCAAGGCATGCAGGAACAAGCGGAACGTTTCGGGACAGAGGTAAAATTTGACACAGTAACAGCAGTTGATTTCGCACAACATCCGTTTGTCGTGAATACTTATGATAAAGAGTATCATGCTAAATCTGTGATTGTATGCACAGGAGCTTCTCCCCGAACTCTCAACATCCCTGGGGAAGAAGGCTATGGTGGACGCGGTGTTTCCTATTGTGCTACTTGTGATGGGTTTTTCTTCCAAGACCAAAGACTTATCGTTGTCGGCGGTGGGGACGCAGCTTTGGAAGAGGGTATCTTTTTAACGAAATATGCATCCGAAGTATATGTTGTCCATCGTCGTGACCAACTGCGTGCAAGTCAAATTATGCAGGAACGTGCATTCAAAAACGATAAAATCAAGTTTATTTGGGATACTGTTGTTGAAGAGATCTGCGGAGATGATGATAAAGTCACTGGTGCACAACTCAAAAATGTCAAGACGAATGAAACTGAACTTTTCCCGATTGACGGTGTGTTTATCTTTATAGGACATATTCCGAACACAGACCTATTCACAGATGTCATAAATATGGATGAACAAGGATATATCATTGTAGATGATATGCAACGGACTAACATCAATGGTGTTTTTGCTGCGGGTGATGTGCATGATCATGTATTCCGTCAAGCAATAACCGCTGCAGGTGCAGGTGCGGCAGCAGCGATTGCCTCAGAGAAATTCATTGCTGAATTGGAAAATCGTACATATCCTGGGAATTGATAATGAACGATGATATTCTAAAGCAATGAAGAGCTTAATGTTGATATGATCTATTTGAGAGATCAGACGGACCCTGACTATACTACACTGCCGCACAATAAATACGACATTATAACCAAGGATACTGTCAAGTCATATCCTCATGACATCTTAGAGTCAGTCTTAGCAAGAACAGATTTTACTTTTCTTGAGTTCGTTGATGGTGAATTTGTTACAGTTGATGTGAGACAGACAGATAGTCTTATTAAGGTGCGACTCGGTGATGAAATCGTTCTCATACATATTGAGTTTCAGGTAAGTGATAGCACTTCTCCTGATATGGTTCGTCGCAATGTAGGCTATCTTGGCAGATGTTATGAAATGTATGGGTTGCCCATTTTATCTCATGTTGTCTATCTTCGTCCGAATGCTGGTCGCAAAGATCCTGGAGGATATATACAAGAGATTTCAGGACACCGTTTCATAGTTGAATATAAGGTAATTCGTCTGATTGAGCTTGATGGAGAATCAGTTTTGAAACACCCAATATAGGACTCGTACCGTTTGTCCCATTGATGAAGCCTCCGTCTGGTATGAATAATTACCAATGGGCAGTTCAATGTAATGAAAAAACAAAATCATTATCGTTATCCTCAAATGTTCGGAGTAATCTTCTCGTTTCACAGTGGGTCATGAGCGGTTTAATTCATCCACATGAAGCAATTTCTGAATTTATACAGGAGGGAATCGTGCAAGAATCTTCAGTTTATCAACACTTGTTAGAGACTACAGGTAAAGAACGTTACCAAGAAGGTTTACAAAAAGGGACAGAGTTAGGTGCGCGACAAAATGCCCTTGAATCTCTCTATAATGTCCTTGAGCATCAGTTTAATTCTATCACTGTCCGCATGTTGCGACCGCTGTTAGAGGAAATTGGTGACATTCAGGTTCTGAAGCAATTACATAACAAGGCACTACAATCACAAAGTCGTGAGGATTTCATACAGTATTTGGAAAGAATTGAGAATAAATCCAAACAAGTTTAGATGTATGTTACTTCGGTAAATTACTTATAACAATTCTAAAAATTGTTTTCACTTTTATTTAAATGTTAGAGGCGCAATGGATTGCGCGACTACAAACCAGCCATTTCGTTAATGGTATTATTCTTAAATTAGTAATGGTATTAGACGATCATAACCGAACTTGAAAGGAAATCTAGTAAGTGGCTAATCAAGAAAATCAACGACTTTCACTGGGTTTAGATTCAAGCACACAGAGTTTATCGGCAATTGTCATCAATATTGATACTGCGGAGAAGTGTTTTGAACACTCCATTGATTATCGTGCAGATGAACGGACTAATGGATTTGGTATTGGTGAGGATTATATCTTGCCCCCGAAGTCTGAAGGTGAAGCAGAACAACCGCCATTAATGTATCTTGCGTCACTTGATGCCATGTTTGCTGATATGCGTGAAGCAGGTGTTGCATTAGAAAATATCGTTGCTATCAACACATCGGGACAACAACATGGACATGTTTATCTAAACCGAAACGCTACGATTATCTTTTCTAACATGCTAAGGCGAGAAAGTTGTACATTAGAATTAAAGACACTATTAGCGGGTGCCTTCTCGTATTACACTGCCCCGATATGGATGACTGCTAATACCGTTGCACAGACAAACCATGTGCGAGAAGCAGTCGGTGGAAAAGCGCAGATGATTGAACTTTCTGGTTCGGATGCACCCCTTCGGTTCACAGGTGCAGTGGTACGTCGCGTTGGTGAACAATCGTCACGAAGTTACGGTGCGACAGACAAAATCCAACTTATCAGCAGTTTTATTCCCGCAGTGCTGTCTGCAAATCCGTCATTACCGATTGATACAGGTAATGGATGTGGTATGTCGCTTATGAACTACCGGAACAAAGAATGGGATGCTGAACTGATAGCAGCAACAGCGGACGGTTTACCCGGCGGAACGGAAGCATTGATAGGGAAATTACCGGAACTTGCCCCGCCGGATTCAGTTGTAGGAACTATCACAACATATTTTGTAGAAAAATATGGGTTTGATTCAGAATGCTCAATCATAGCTGGCTCAGGTGATAATCCACAGGCGAAAGTCCCTGTTGCAGGTGACCTTCTCAGTCTCGGCACCAGTTTTGTCAATATGGTATCTACAGATGGCAATACACTTGACCCTGAAGGATTTGCCAATGCGATGTATGATGGTATTGGTCGTCCGTTTATGTTTGGATGCCGTACAAATGGTGCTATGGTGTGGGATGCGGTGAGAAATAACTACGGACTTTCAAAAGAGGAATACGAACCAGCGGAAGCAGCTTTGCGAGATGTTTCACCCGGACAAATCATGACATTTTGGCAACCGAAAACAGAATCTTTTCCGGTATCAGGTGCTTTTGACCTGATACGAGCAAACGGTTCTGACACCTCAAATTTAGCAGATGATTATACTGGTGTTATAGAGACAAGTCTTGCCGCTGTTTATGTCTATTCGCAGGTGTTTACAAAACAGACACAAGAGCCGCTATTTGTTACAGGGGGTGCGACAGACAGTCCTCAAATTATGCGGCGTGTCGCAGGAATCTGGAACAGACCTGTTGCCTCTGTGGAAAAAGGCGGTGCTGCACTTGGTGCTGCTGTGGCAGGTGTGAAAGCGTATTGTAACCATATAGACACACCTTTTGATATAGAGACGTTTAGTGGTGATGTTCTGAAACGTGGTGAACTTATTCAACCACACGCTGTTGATGTCGCTGCATATCACGGAGATGGCAATTATCTCCAACGATTCCGCGAAATCTATGAAAAAATCATGAAAGAAAACCCTGTGTAGTAAAAGGCAAAAAACTGCCAACGACCAACCGATAGCTACTATGAATGAATTAACACATTTTGACGAAAAAGGCAATACGCGGATGGTTGATGTTGGAGGAAAACAGCAAACGCTCCGCACTGCTATTGCTAAAGGACATGTGACCGCTCAACCCGAAACGCTGCGACTCATTACCGAACAGCAGATGAAGAAGGGAAATGTTGTAGAAGTTGCAAGACTTGCTGGTTATATGTCAGCAAAAAGGACAAGTGAGCTTATCCCGCTGTGTCATCCTCTAAATCTTACCTCTATTCGTGTGGATGTGGCAATAGTAGAAGGAAAAATTGAGATTGAAGCAGAGGTGCAAACCGTAGGACGTACTGGTGTGGAAATGGAGGCACTCACTGCTGTATCCGTAGCAGGTTTAACCGTTTACGATATGTGCAAAGCCGTTGACCGAGAGATGCGTATTTCCGAAATCAGGTTAGTTAAGAAAACAGGTGGCAGAAGCGGTGATTTCAATTTGTCAACAGATAAATAAAATAAATATCGCTAAATCGTAGGACAGGTGTATGTGCCTGTCGTAGCTGAAGTGGAGAAAAAATATGCGTCGAATTATCATAGCAATCCTCGTTGTTCTTTTATCGTTTTCCACCACGACTTTTGCATCAGATTACGTACTAATTCTCGGCGGGGTTGGTGGAGAGAAATCCTATTATGACAAGTTTTGGAGTGCGACTTCTCGATTTCATCAACTGTTAACACAACAATACGGTTACCCTGCCGAACAGATTACCTTTCTTTTTGAAGATGAAGGCATGTTGCCGGAACTTGTCTCCGGTGAAGCAAAGCGGGAACCTGTTTTAGAGGCATTCGCAGCACTTGCGGAAACGGTTCAACCGACAGACAGGTTTATCCTCTTCATGATTGGCCACGCATCACGGACATCATCCGGTGTGAAATTCAATTTGCCAGGACGCGATATCAGTCAGCAAGAATACACCGATAGTATTAACAACATTCCCGCAGAACAGCAGCTGTTAGTCTTTGGTTTTCCATATAGTACAAGTATGGTTCAAGGCATCAGTGCATCGGGTCGAATTATCATAACATCCAGTTCTACAAGGGAAGGTTATGCCTCTCAAGCCAATTTCGGGGACCTATTCGTAGATGTGTTTTCCGAACCAACTGCAGATACGAATACAGATGGTGCAATATCGCTGTTAGAAGCGTTCGTCTGGATGCAAACTCGCGTAGACGAGTGGTATGAACAAGATGGTGCAATTCAATCAGAGCACCCACACCTCGATGATAACGCAGATGGTCGCGCCTCTCGTAAAGACTTGGAAGCAAACGGGGAAGGTACACTTGCTGATAAATCCTTTTTAGGTGATCGTCTTTCACCACTTCCACCGATACAGGAAACCCCCGCACAAAATCCGCAGGAAGATAAGGGAGTGCTGCCTATTCCACATACACAAGACAACGGGCATGAACATAGTGAGGACACCGTAGACGAAGAAGAACAAGGCGGGATGAATGCCCGATCGTTACTTCCGTATAACTACATTAGTGAAGCAGACGAACAAGCTATCCAAATGCGTATTGAAAACGCTCCTTCTGAGATAGACCATCCTGAACATGGTGCTGTTGTATTGTGGGAAGCAGATGTTTTTGACCTTGATGAGGATGGTAAACGTGTACATTCCACCCGACGAGTTGTGAAGATATTCAACAAAGATGGATATCACCTCGGTGAAATCAATATTCCGTATGCAGTTGGTGGGGACAATATCACGATCCATCATGCCCGTACACTTCTACCTGATGGTACTGAAGTTGAATTGGATCAAAGTGAAATTGTTCGCGGTATTCCTCCGTCAAGTGCTGTAGAAGCGGGTCTGCTCGTGAATACTCGCCTGATGTATTTTGAATTACCGAAGATCACGGATGGTTGTATCATAGACTATGCTTATTCTGCCAAGAATTTGCGAGATGTTATGAAAGGTGAGTTTTGGCGTCAGGTCTTTTTCCAAGTTGAGGAACCAGTTCAATATTACCGACTCACGACACATATTCCAAAGAAAAAGCATCTTCTATATAGGGTCGACGGTCCACAAATTGAACCTACGGTTTCCGAAAACAACTATACACGCACCTATACTTTTGAGGTGAAAGACGTTCCAGGTCTACGTCGAGAACCTTTGATGCCTGCGGTTTCGGACCTTGCTTATAACATTAGTCTCTCCTCTATCGATTCCTGGGATAAATTGGTGATGTGGTACGCTACACTAATTCGGGAACAGGATAGAGTTACAAAGGAAATTGAGGCAAAAACGAAAGAGATACTCATTGGTGCCCTGACACGTAAAGAAAAAATCCAAAGACTCTACGAATATGTTGCGATGAATATACAGTATGCAGGAGATGAACGTGGTATTTGGGCAATTAAACCGTATCCTGCTGCCGAGGTGCTGAAGAAAGAGTGGGGAGATTGTAAGGGTAAATCGACGTTACTTTCTACGATGCTTCGTGTTGCTGGTATTGATTCTTATCCTGTCCTTATTTCTGCTGGTAAGGCGAGTAGAATTGTCCCTGATGTTCCATCACTTGCATATTTCAATCACATGATCCTTGCAGTAGACGGTGGTAAAAATAAAGATATAATATGGCTTGACCCGACCGTACATACATGTGCTTACGGAGATTTTCCTTCCAGTGACCAAAACCGTTGGACGTTAATTATCAATACGGATGCATCGACAACGACCGGTATTGGTGTAGTTACAGTAGACACTCCTACAGATGAATACCAAAAACTGGATGGAGAGGAAATAAAGAATCACCTATACGCATTTCAGAAGAGTCCTGCCCTGCCAGCAGATTCAAATGTTAGGAAAACCACAACACATGTTAAGGTCAATAAGGATATGAGTGTAGAGGTGACGCATGAACTTCGAGTTTCTGGCGATTTCAACTCAAGATTTCGCGCGCGGCTTTTATTAACCAGCCATCGTGAAGAACGAATTCTATTCCTTCGTGATGCTTTAGAATTAGACGAACGTGCAAAAGTGGAACATTTTGAAATATCGGAACTTAAAGCATTAGAGCCTGAATTAAAAATTAACCTTACGTGGTCATGTAAAGACTATCTATACGAAATTGCAAATCAATATATATTGGAAATACCTGTTGTCAAACATCCGTACGCCAAGTTATTGAGAGAAGGGGCGCGTGACCATCCCGCTGTTATTGGGAAAGCACTTACTTTTGAAGACAATATCACTGTCAATGTAGAGACACCATTTGTCATCAACATGGTTCCTGTAGCAACAAAATTGCAAACTGATATCGCTGACATCCAATTAAGTTACAAAAAAGCTGGACGGAAAGCTGAGATGAAGCAGAACGTTCGTTTCCATGCACCGACTGTGGAAGCCACTAAATTCAAGCATCTCAGTGATGTAGTTAGAATTGCCTCAAGCCAAAGCACAAAACGATTTATCTTAACGCAAAAACCTGAATAATCAATTTTCTTTGTTATTTTTTAATTTTGAACACATAAAGGAGCGAGTAGATGCCAGCAACTGAAGAAATCAAAGCTATTGAAGAATTGATGGAAAGCCAAGAATTAATTGTGGCACAACTTAAAAAAGTTATTATCGGTCAAGAGGAAGTTATCACTCAGATGCTGATGGCACTCTTTGCTGGTGGACACTGTCTTGTTGAAGGAGTGCCGGGTTTAGCAAAAACATTGATGATCAAGACTCTTGCTGAGATCCTCAATCTTAAATTTGGTCGAATTCAGTTCACACCGGATTTAATGCCTGCGGATATTATTGGTACTGATGTGCTTGAGGAAGATCGCACGACTGGACATAGAACAATCCGGTTTATTCAAGGTCCAATTTTTGCGAATATTCTCCTCGCTGACGAGATTAACAGAACCCCACCGAAAACGCAGGCAGCACTTTTGGAGGCGATGCAGGAACATCATGTCACCGCTGGTGGTAACGAATATAAATTGACGGAACCGTTCTTTGTGCTTGCTACACAGAATCCGATTGAGCAGGAAGGTACATATCCATTACCCGAAGCACAACTTGATCGGTTCATGTTCAAAATTGTCATAGATTATCCAGCAGAAGAAGAGGAAGTTGACATCATCTCCGCGACAACAGGAGCAGAAGAACCTGAATTAGAGACTGCCCTTTCTGGTGAAGCCATAGTTGCGCTGCACCAAATCGTGCGTAGAGTGCCAGCTGCAGATAACGTTGTTCAATACGCAGTGAGACTTTCACGAGCAACACGTCCTAAAGAGAAAGATGCGCCAGATTTCGTCCAGCAATGGGTGCGATGGGGTGCTGGTCCTCGTGCGGGTCAATATCTGATATTAGGTGCTAAAGCCAGAGCCATTCTTAAAGGTCGTTACAACGCTTCGATTGAAGATGTAAAGTCTGTTGCACCGTCAGTGTTACGTCATCGCGTATTGACAAATTTCCATGCTGAAGCGGAAGGGATTGACCCTGATGCAGTTGTAGAACGTTTGGTTGAAACAGTGCAAGAGCCTTCAGGCGGTATGTAATTTCCCGTGTGTAAGAACTGACGCATAATCTCTTATTGTGCCACTTTGGGATGCAAAACCATGAATGTCTCGGTTATCATTCCCGTCCTGAATGAGGAAGGTGCGATTGCAAACGTCATCAACGATATACCGAAGACGTTAGTCCAAGAAATTATCGTAGTTGACAATGGGTGTACTGACCGAACAGCAGAGATTGCGATTCAACATGGTGCGAGGGTTGTAGTTGAACCACGGAAAGGCTACGGGAGTGCATGTCTGGCTGGAATCGCAGCTGTTAACATGCCCGACATCGTTGTGTTTTTAGATGGTGATTATAGCGATGACCCAACGGAGATGCAATCCCTCGTACAACCGATCCAAGACGGTCTTGCAGAGTTTGTTATTGGTGCACGTGTGCCGTGTGAAAAAGGTGCATTACTTCCACAGGCACAGTTCGGAAACAAACTTGCCACGTTCCTGATGCGAATATTTTTTGGTGTCAAGTATTCAGATTTAGGTCCTTTTCGCGCTATTCGTTACGAACAACTTCAAGCATTGGGAATGCAAGATAAGAATTTTGGATGGACAATAGAGATGCAACTCAAAGCTGCAAAAATGGGATTGAATGTGTGTGAGGTGCATGTTAGTTATCGTAAACGTATCGGCACATCAAAAATAAGTGGCACTGTTATCGGAAGTATCCGGGCGGGGATAAAAATACTTATAACCCTCTTTAGATTCAGATTTATTCTTTGAGGCACACGTATACCCGATCTACCACACATGAAAAATTTTAATACAGAAGAATTTTGGTACATCAAGCAGCTTCATATTTTCAGAGACCTATCCGAAGCAGATGCTTATGCATTGGCTCAGATTATCACTTTCCGAGACCTAAAACATGAGGAACGTATTTCCAAGGAAGGTGTATATTTAATTAAAGAGGGTCGCGTTAAAATCGCTGAGAATCTTCCTGATACTGATTCTGATAAGAACACAAATAGCGCTAATAATTCAGATAAAGACGAAAGTCAAGAGACTAAGGAGGTGCTGGAACAAGGAGAGATATTTGGTGTCACTTCCGTTGATGGCGGTTTTTGGAATGCAAATTCAGAACCACTTACCTACGCGGAAACTTTGACTGAGGTATGTATAGGTTTTGCGACAATTCGCGATTTTTCATTTTATCTAAAAAGGAAGCCGCATTTAGCACTACCTATGTTACGTAGAACACGGTTAGGGATATTCAATGCCACTATTTTAAGATATGGTAACAAGCTTCAAGAAGGACAACTCGGTCCACATGACATATTGAAAAGAGTCGCAATTCCTAATCATAAACACGCCAATGCATTCGGAAACATTGCGTTCCGAACTGTGTCCTCTCGTCTTGCACTACTCTTGCAGCATCTATCCACTGTTTCAGATAATAATGGCAATATATTCGCGCCGCGTTTGTCAAACAAGCGTATATCAGAATTAATTGGAAGTTCTATGGAAACAATTGATACACTATTAAATACCTTTAAACAGTATAATGTGATAGAAACTCGACGTGGCAGAATCCAGATTATGAATGCGTGGAAGTTAAAGAAAATTGCGGATGCACGTATGAAAACATTAACACCACGTAAAGTTCCTACGACCACCTCTGACCTTGAAAATGATTTGGAAATATTTGGTAACCTTCAAAACGAAAACAGAATAGAATCTGGTTCGGATATTTCATCCGCATAGTCCAATTTTAACTTTACCTAATACAAGAATAGGACAGATTTAATAAGGAATATGAATAACAATAATCCACATTTGAACTTAGACCAGCAAATGGTTGGTGATATATATACGAGCAGCGAATCCATGGACAATCTTACCGTTCTGTGTGATGACTTCGGTTCCCGCTTCGCAGGAACTCCTGAAGAGTACAAGGCTGCTAAATATATCTCAGAAACATTTATACGTTACGGACTCAAAAACGTTCGATTAGAGGAATACCCTTACGCAGGTTGGACGCGAGGTGCAGCTACCCTTACAATCACTGAACCGATTGAACGAACATTGCACTGCATTTCGCTTCCCTACTGTCCTGCAGATGATATTAATGCTGAACTTGTGTCTGTTGGACATGGAAGTCCTCCAGAATATAGTGAACTTGGAGATACCGCACACGGGAAACTCGTAATGGCGAAAAGTTCTTCACCGAGAGACCTTGGCAGATGGGTGCATCGCAAGGAAAAGTATGAAAGGGCAGTTCTCGGTGGTGCAAGTGCGTTCATTTTTGTGAGTGAACATCCCGGCGTTGGACCGGAAACTGGAAGCTTACAGAACAATAGACCTGCCCCAATACCCGGTATCTCTGTTTGTAAGGAAGATGGTGACTTTTTGACACGATGTCTTAATCGTTACGAAAAAGTTATAATGCATCTGCAAACAACAGACATAAATGAACCTCGTACTTCATGGAATGTGATTGCTGACCTGCCTGGGAAGGATCTTCCTGAAGAGATGGTTGTTTTAGGATGCCACTACGATGGACACGACATATCACAGGGTGCACACGATCCTGCCTCTGGCATGGTATCTGTGATAGAGACTGCACGTGTTTTGTCTACCTATGCAGCCGATACCCTAAAACGTACCGTTAGATTTATTGCTTTTGGCACAGAGGAAATTGGACTTACCGGTGCATTTCGTTATGTTGAAGCACATGCGAACGAATTAGATAACATTCGTTTTATGTTGAATATGGATGCAGCTGGCGGCACGAGTCGAAAAGGAATTGTCCTACATCATTGGGATACACTGGAACCGTTCTTTAATTCTGCACAGCAACAAATACATGCTGATATGCCTGTTGGACAAAAGGTGCATTCCTACTCTGACCATTTTCCGTTTTTCCTTGAAGGTGTGCCATCATGCCACATGGGTGATCCAACTTCAGCACCATCTGGACGCGGGTTTGGACATACTGCCTATGACACACTCGAAAAGGTGGAATTGGATAATCTACGTCGCGCCAGTTCGGTCGGTGCGCGGATTGCTCTACGATGTGCAAATGCAGAGACATTTCCTGCAAAACGACGGTCAAAATCGGAAGTTCAACAAATAGTAGATACAGACCCGGGATTAGAAGGATATCGAATTTCCTTGAAATTGAAAACGTAGATGATTTGATTGATGCAAATGGAAAAACGATTAAACATAGTTTATTCCGCTTGTTGAAATCTCTAAATTTTAGAGTAAGTTTTACAGCTGACATCTAAATGTCTGTGGAGCCTATTCTGATAGGCATTAACAACAATTACATCATAAGATTTAATCTAATAACTCAAAACTTTAAGAATTATTTTATTATGTATTGTAAACGCAAATTTGTCTTATTTACAGCTATTGGAATTATCCTTTTACTATTTAGTTATTCGCTGTTTTCTGGTTTACACGCAGAGCAGAACCTACAACGTGCCGTTACACAATCGAGACGTACTGCGATAGTAACAGCAGTTGAACGTGCGAGTCCCGCAGTTGTGAATATCAGTGCAACACGAAGTGTTATGCGACCAACACTTTTTGATGAATTTTACGAACGATTTTGGGGTTATGAACGATCTTATCGCGAACATACTCTCCGTGAAGTCGGTTCAGGTGTAATTATAAGCAAAAGTGGTTATATCCTTACCAATCATCACGTCATTGAGGATGCCGAAAAGATAAGAGTTGCCATCGCAGATGGACGTGAATTTGATGCTGATATACTTGGTTACGATTTTCTTTCGGATCTTGCACTTTTGGAAGTTGATACGAAGGAAGATTTACCTCAAATTGAGTGGGGTGACTCCGATAATATACTCATTGGGGAATGGGCTCTCGCCATAGGAAATCCATTTGGATTATCAATCGGCAATGCTCAACCTACTGTAACAGTCGGTATTGTCAGTGCTACAGAACGTTCATTGGCGGTAGACAATCGTTTCTATGAAGCACTGATACAGACAGATGCATCTGTTAACCCAGGTAACAGTGGTGGTGCATTGGTAAACGTCCACGGTGAACTTATCGGTGTTAACACCGTCATTCGGTCAACAAGCGGTGGGTCGCAAGGCGTTGGTTTTGCAATCCCTGCAAATAAAGCACAAAAGGTTATTGAAAGGATTACAGAACACGGATGTGTTATTCCGCCATATCTTGGAGTAGAAATACAGTCTGTAACCGAGGATATGGCTGAAAAACTATTTGGTAGAGAGACATCACAGAAATCTACCTTTTTACGCGGAGTTTTAGTATCTGAACTGGAAAAACAGAGTCCTATTGCTGTTGCTGGCATTAAACGTGGTGACATCATCTCAACCATCTCAGGACATCGTGTTAAGGATGAAAACGACTTTAAGGCGGTCGTTCGGTTACTTCCGTTAAATCAAAACATCAAATGTGAAATCATCCGACGTGGAAAGATGCAAGAAGCAAACCTGAAAATAAGAACATTGGAATGGGAATATTCACCACGCAGATGGGGGATTAAACTCACGCAGCCGAATAAAGATAAAGCGAGAAGATATAAGCATCGCGGTGTTATCATCTCACACATTGATAAAGACAGTGGATTAGCCGGACCTCTCAAGAAAGGAGATGTCATCTATAAAATTAACGACTTTGGTATTCCCACGCTTGAGGTGTTCAAACTTGTGGATGAACAGATTCGTGCCCCAAGCATAATTCAACTCTTCTTTGAGAGGAATGGCGAGGATAGGCATATACAAGTTACTTTTAATAGAAACAATCGCTGGAGATAAGTGTTTTTTAAGGGTAATTGGAGTACAGAAAATTCGATGTTTAGTAGAAAGTAATCGGATATAAAATTTGGATGATCTACTAATCCACTATAGTATGACAATGGAGACTACAAAATGAAATTGCAACTACCCACAATCATCATCGTCTGTCTGTCAATTATACTTATCCTCGCGATCCATTTCTTAGGCGGGAAAGATACGCAGACCGTTTTAGAAAGCAATGAAGAAAGCAATGAGTTCCGATCAATTCGGATTGATGCCGAGAATGCTCATGCCGCAAATAATTTTAGCCAAGCCATCCAGTTGTATGAAGAGGCTTTAGAGTTACGTCCCGAGAATGCAGAAATATGTAACGATCTCGGTGCTGTTCATTATAACTATGCGTTAAAAAACGCTGGTCCTGACTGGCCATCATGGAAGGATATAAGTTCTGATGGATCTGTCAAAGAAGCACTTACCGACCTTAATGTCGCTCTCCAAAATGTAGAGTCAGGATATTTTCGTATTCAAACAAGTTCAAATGATATCGCACAAGCAATTCAAGATGAAGCACAGGTAAAAGGTGCGTCTGTCTTTCCTTACCACGGGAACACAGAAACCACACTGAATATTTTGATTGGACCGACAAAAGACCATATATTACAAGCATATACATATTATCTTATGGCAATAGAGTTGAAATCTACCTATGCCGCTCCCTATCGTAATCTCGGTTCGTTATATATGAAAATTGGAATTAGGGACAAAGCGAGAAATTATTTGCAGGAAGCCTTCAAACGCGAACCGAGTGATGAAGAACTCGCAGAATATCTGTATCAGTTAAAAAGTGGTTACTAACCAATGTCTTCGTATAGACTACTGTGTGTCCGATGCACCTTTTCGTATGTATACATGTTTTTGTAACGTATTCTCTCTCCACAAATTAACAGTATGAACGACAGAAACTTTTTCCAAACATCAACACTTATCTGAAACAATTTGGATGCACGGACATAGCATTATACAGTTTTATTTCTAACTCACGAAATCTGTGCAATGGACATTCTAAAAAGTTATTATGAAAAGCCTAACGCATAAACGGTGTCCTGATTGTGGGTATATGAACCCAACAGTCAAGTTTTGTGGTGACTGTGGTCACGCACTTGATGAAACAGACTCACAGTTAAATGCAACCCATATCAGCAAGGCAGAAAGACGGCAACTGACAGTTCTGTTCTGTGATGTTATAGATTCAACTGCATTGACAGAACAACTGGATCCAGAGGATTTACGACAAGTCTTAGATTTGTATAGAGCATCTGTCGCTGATGTCGTATTAGACTATGATGGACACATCGCCCGTTATTTTGGCGATGGTATCTTAGTATATTTTGGATATCCGATTGCACATGAAGATGCAACCCGTCGGGCTGTACAGGCAGGGTTGGGTATTGTTGCGGGTTTAGAAAAACTGAATTCGCGTTTGATAGAAATATTCGGTATCGGGATTCAGGTGCGTCTTAGTATTGATACGGGTTTGGTAGTTGTTTGGGAAGTTGGGATGCCGACAGGCAAGTCCAGTGAGGGTATATCTTCTCAGGAACGTTATCACGGTGATGCGATAGACATTGTGGGCAAAACCCCGAATATTGCTGCTCGCATGCAACAAGTTGCCCCTCCTAACGGTATTGTGATAGGCGAGACTACACTTAGATTGATTGAGAGTTTTTTCACCTATCAAGACATGGGAACGCTTGCCCTGAAAGGGATTTCGCAACCCGTGCCAATTTATCAGATACTTGACGAACACCCAGAAGGTGCACTCCCCGTTTTCAGGCGCGAACTGGCAACACCTTTGCTTCAAAGTAGTGTAACCCCTTTAATTGGAAGGACTCGACAGGTAATAACTCTAAAGTCACGATGGAAACGCGCCACTGAATCATCTGGACAGGTTGTATTGATTGAAGGCGAAGCCGGAATTGGCAAATCAAGAATTGTTGCTGTCATCGCCGAACAAGCGGCAGAGTCATCGGCTCAGATTTTGGAATGCCGAGGCTCACCCGATTCACAAAATAGTCCACTTCATCCAATTCTGTCGCTGTTAAAACAACAACTTCTACAGTTCGGGGAGATGGAAACAGGGAACACGCGTCTAAAAAAACTGGAACAATTTCTAAACACTCATAAAATGTCAATAAATCTCTTACCTATTTTAGCGGAACTGTTAGAGATAGACGGGGACTACAGAACTGTGGAATTGAAACCAGCACAACTAAGACGTCGAACATTACAAGCACTCGTTCAGATTTTCCTGAGAACTGCTCAGGAAAAACCGCTTTTACTGATTGCAGAAGACTTACATTGGGCTGACCCGTCTACATTGGAATTTCTACACCTGTTAATCTCACGTGTGGAAACCGCAGCACTCCTTGCAATTTTGACATCACGCGCAGAAATGGGTCTTAATCAGGATAGCACACATGTAGCAGGTAGAGCAAAACTGAAAACCCTTGCTGAGTTAGAGTGGGTAACTCAGATGTCGTTAAAACGTTTAAACAGGAGACAGGTATCACAGATGATTGCAGAGGTGGCAGGGGAACAGACGATCCCTGCAGATATATCTAAACAAATTGCAGCGAAAACGGAAGGCGTACCTTTATTTGTGGAAGAATTAACACGCATGGCGCTTGAATCTGATCTGGAAAATATTGATGTTTCAACTGAGATACCTGCGACACTGCAAGCATCATTGACTGCACGCATCGACAGACTCGGTACGCGGAAAGAACTTGTTCAACTTGGAGCAACACTCGGTAGAGAGTGGACTGCGGAACTGTTATGTAAGGTTATCGTCAGCATGACTGAAGAACCTGAAGCAGGTGAATTTCTTGCACACCCTGACCAGTTCGCAGCATATCGTCCATTTCCAGCAGAAAGGGACGATATTACATGGCTTGAAAAAGAATTACAGCAGCTTGTTGAAGCAGAGATCTTACGGACTCGACAGACCCATGAGAATAAACCGATTTATACGTTCAAGCATCCCTTAATACGTGAAACTGCATATCAAGCATTGCTAAGAAGCACACGCCAAGCGTATCATCGTCGTATTGCAACTGTGTTACGGAAGTCATTTGGGGATGTAGTTCGTGCACAACCTGAGTTGGTAGCTTATCACTATACGGAGGGTGAATTGCATGAGCGAGGTATTGAATTTTGGCAACAAGCAGGACAACGTGCGGTAGAAAGATCAGCAAATGTTGAAGGTGTTCGTCACTTGACTCAGGGTTTAGCATTGTTAGAAACATTGCCAGAAAGTCCTGCACGTGCTGCGCGGGAATTGGTACTTCAAACAACTCTGGGTCCAGCACTTATTGCGACGATGGGGTACGCTGCACCTGAAGTAGAAATAACCTATACACGTGCAAAAGCATTGTTGGAAACTATGCCTAATAATGAACGTATGCTTCTCCGTTTCCCGATTTTGTTTGGATTGTGGCTTTCCTATTTGGTGCGAGCGAAATTACAAACAGCACGGGAACTTGGAGAACAGTGTCTTGTAATGGCACAACATCAAGAAAATGCTGTGTTGGAGGTAGAAGCGCATCGTGCCTTAGGTGCAACACTTTACTACCTCGGTGAGTTAAAAATGGCACGTGCTCATGTTGAAGCAGGCATTGCATGTTATGACCCACACCAACACCCGGTAGATGCATTTTTTCACTATCTTGCTGACCCAGGGATGACCTTACATGCTTACGCTTCGCCATTAGTATGGTGTTTAGGTTACCCAGAACAAGCAGTAGCACAATTACGTGCCTCTCAACAGATGGGTGAAGAACGACCACACCCGTTCAGTCAAGTGGTTTCTTTACATTTTGGCGCGCTACTTTACCAGCAACGTCGTGAAGCGGAGAAAGTTAACACGTATGCTACGGAATTACTCTCGATCTGTAGAGAACACGGCTTTTCCGTATGGGAGCCAACTGGTAAAATCTATAAAGGGTGGGCACTCCAACAGAATTCTGACGATTCACACGAAGAATTTATAGCCTTGATCCAAGAAGGAATTACCGAATGGGAAGATAATCGATCAAGGGTATTACGTCCGGTTTACCTTGAAATATTAGCACACGCTTATGGGCACGGAGGAAAACCTGAAGAAGGTCTTCAGACAATAGAAAAAGCACTTGATGCAGTAGCCGAAAGCGGGGAACGAACTAATGAAGCAGAACTCTATCGACTCAAAGGTGAACTTTTACTAAATTCGGTTAATGGTCTACCATCAACAAGTATAGAGGATTCTGTAGAGAAAGACGATCAAAACAGATGTTCATTAGCATGCCAACAAGAGGCTGAGGAATGTTTTGAGAAGGCGTTGTCTATTGCTCAGAACCAAGAAGCAAAATTGTGGGAACTCCGAACTGCTGTCAGTTTAAGCAGACTTATGATGGCACAGAACCGACATGATGCGGCGTACACTCTGCTTAACCCGATCTATGAATGGTTTACAGAAGGATTTGAAACCGTTGACTTGATAGAGGCGCGTGAGTTACTCCATATCTTAAGTGAAGAAAAGGTATGATAACTGCTGATGTGAGTCTAAGTGAGGAAATAATATCATGAGACTTGGTGTTGTAGGAATCTGTCAAGATTTCCGTACGTTGAATCAGGAAGAGATCGAAGCAGTCCAAAAATTGCAGTTTACTGGTGTGAGTTATCATTTTGCAAGTTCAGAGATTCCGGCTGTTTCTCCGGAAGAATGTACGCGATGTCGTTTTCTCCTTGAAAAAGCACAGCTTGATTTGGTACAATTTGGTATAACTTATGCAGAATGTCTGTTTGATCCGAGTGATTCAGTACGCGAAGCGGCAATTGAAGCAGTAAATTGTGGTATGTCAGTGGCGCGGGAACTTGGTGCCCATTTCTATCTATTCCGACCGGGCAGCCTAAATCCTGATGGGGCATGGACTTCTCACAGAGATAACTATCTACCTGAATCGATGGAAAGGTTGATTGAGACGTTAAAACCTATTGCGGAGAATGCTGAACGTGAAGCATTGACACTCGTTATGGAAACACATGCTGTTTCTATTATGGATTCACCTGAGACATGTAGAGAGGTAGTTGAGAAAGTTGGTTCTGATAGGCTACGTATCGTCATGGATTTTGTCAACCATTTCCAAACATTACGACAGGTCTATGAAAGTGAAGCACGGCTCAATCATATCTTTGATGTTATGGGACCGGTTGCACCTATGGCACATATTAAAGACATTCGCGTTGATAACGGTTTAGTTTTACATCTGAATGAGGAAGTACCCGGTGAGGGAGAATTGGATTTGAGTACCGCCTTAAAGAGATTTGACGCACTCTATCCGGATGGATATGGGTTAATAGAGCATTTACCATTGGAAAAAATTCCACTTGCGAACACAAATGTACGCAAAATTGCATCTGAAAATGGAGTTAATATCTATTAGTTGGAGGATTTGCACCATGTTAAAGAAAAGACAAATCGTATTGCTGATTCTCGTTTTAGGGATGGTGTTCGCGGCGTACTCAGCGATAGGACAAGAGGATAGTATTGTTGACGAAGTTGGGGATGGTGCAATAAGTATTTGGGATAAGATTAAGTTACCTGTTATCGCTGCCTTGCTGATGTTTGTTTTCCAAGGTACCATTTATATCATAGGTTTATTTAAAAAAGACAGACTGCTTAAGACGCTTCTAAATAAATATGTAGTATTCCATATGAAGAATGGACACCGTTATCGCGGTACAATGCGATTGGACACCAAAGGGACAGAAATTATCTCCGAAGAATCTCGGCAACGTGGTCAAGCACCGAGTTATATTTTTGGTAAGGGTGAATTGGAAGGTAAAATCGGTGCATATATCCGCTACCATGATATGATGAATGACCGAGAAAAGAGGGAACGTGCATGGGAACTTGAACATCTATCTAATCCTCCACTTTCCCGACGTCTCATCCGAAAAATCAGAAATATGTTCATTGAACTGAATAAGGCTGTCCAAAATGCTATCGGCATGGTGTGGGGTAGTATCAGGAGGGCTGCAAGTCCTCTGCAACAACAGTTGCAACGAATTGATACGACTGCTACAGAACTCGGTGGAGAAGGTCAGGCGATGAAAACAATTACAGCATTGGAAGATGAATCCAAGCAATTCTTAAAAGAGGAAAGTTATGAGAGGATAATTGAACGTCTTGTGGGAACACGTGTTAAAATTAGAATAGGGGGTGTTGAGCATGGTAATGGTGAATATATAGGTCTTTTCCAAGATTACAATGGAAAGCACATGGTTTTCATGAATCTGAAGGATAAAGACGGTAAAGGTTTCAGAGACCATTGGGGTTATGACCATGAATACAAACACGACATCAACAATTTCAACCGACGCGATGAACGCGGACTCAGGTGCCGTATGGAAGAGAACGAAGGTAAATACTTTTTAGTCTTTGAAAACAATACCGCCTATACTATACAATTAGGCAAGGTGCTGTTACATGACGGATCACCGAACTGGGAAAGAAATTTTGAATTTAAGTTCCATATTGAACCACTTACCGTGAGAAGAATTCGTCTGAATCCTGTTTCAAGACATAGAGTAGGACCTTTTGAACGTGTCACGGTTCCTGAACACCGAACACCGAGAAATTTCAAGAAGATAAGACTTGATTTCCGTTCTTTTCGGGATGCGGATGTTATTTTCCCTCGTGGTGTGTGTACGATTATTGAAAGTGCTGAAAAACAACAGCAGGAATTGTTCAGTATAACTGCCTTGACAGATGCCATTCTCGACCGGAGTGAAACTGAAGAAATTGCAATTCAGGACACACATGGACGACCAATTCACGGTATGAACCTTGTTCATGGCTATGTTACCAATGTTAATGAAGACCGAATTGACCTTAAGACCATTGATTCAAGTTATAGCAGACGTTGGGAAGTAGAAAGTGCCTACACACATTTTGATAATACCTTGCGTCACCGAGTACCAGTTCATCGTCGGATGATTCCGTATTATGCGAATAAATTGGTCGCACAGAACGCGCTTGTTGAACAGATACGCGAGAACGAGCTTCAAAAAGAAGCATTTTCTCAGTTAGCGTATCCTAAGCGAACCAAAAAACGGTTGCGAATTCCGTTGATGAAGTTACTACCTTCAAATGGTGAACTGCGTCTGCCTCTTAAAGTGATGGCACTCACTGGCAACGGTACCGATGAAGAATATCCTTTCCTTGAACGTTTTGAATATGTTAATGAACACCATATGCTGTATGAATCTGTGGATAACTTACGGAATGACCGACTTGCGAAAATGGATATATTATGGATTGGAAACGGTGAAATTTATAAAGCGGGTTACCGTCTTAATATTGATACAGAACACCGTATCAAAAATTTCGTTAGCCAAGGTGGGGTTGTTATCGTATCGGGTCAGGATGTGAAGGCAAACTACAGACAGAGACGAGGTGCTGGATGGATTCCCGAACCGCTGACAGGTATAGAATATGATGAGACCGATGAACTCCTCCCAACATCTCAAGGCAGAAGAAGTCGTATTTTTCACACCCCTAATACACTTAATACCACACCAGACACGAAAGAAATTCCGTTAGTTCGGCTTGACGATATGTGGGTAGACCCTCTCGGTAAATGGAATTCCCTTGCCAAATCAACTACGCAAGAAGCCTCGGCACTTCTTACGCTTCCATTTCAGCAAGGGTTATACATTGTAACAAGTTTGAAGAATGATACAGAGAAGGATGTAGAAATAAACAATAAATTGATGGAGAATCTGCTCCATTTCTCTGTAAAGTGGATAGATAACCAGAAATGGCGGCAGCGTTTCGGATTACGACGGTAATTTTATTTTATAATTTTCATTATTCTATTTCTTTTTCCCTGCGTTTTTAGGAGCTGCCTGTTTTTTACCGTTTTCTTCAGCCTTTAGTGCTTTCCCAAACGCTTCCATGGCTTTCTGTACATCTTCATAAAGATCTGCAAGGGTAGGTTCTTTTACTCCATTTTCATTTTCCGTTAAAGTTGTTGGTGGGTCTTCCCTCAAAAACACATCTAACAATGCTTGAGAAAACGATATATCAGCAGCAAGCGTTTTATGATCAGCGGTTTTTACTACAATGGTTTTCAGGCTTGGTAGGTATTTAATTGGGTCTGATGAATCTGTCTCCTCGTCCTCAGGCACCTTAGGAATAACAAATATTGGTTCAACGTAATATATACCTTTTTCATGTGGTATGACGTGCAGATTTCCGCGAATAATTTTGTTTTTATCTCTCAAACTAAAAAATAATTCAGATAGATCTGTGTCCTTACTAATTTCGTCTTCCACATGTTTCGGACCTATCACGTTAATATCATCCGGGAGGGTATAAACAATCCGTTGTCCATAGTTTGGTTTATCACACCGAGCAATCAACCAGCCTTTCATAAAGTTATCTTTTTGTGGTGGTGTGAACGGGATCATATTCACAAATTCCGCAGTTTCTTCACCGGGCAACTTTAACATTGCATAGTACGGCATCATCTCTTGATTCGGTGTCTCTGAATAATATGCTTCCTTAGGGATTTTCCATTGTTCCTTCTTATCAAAAAAGGTCTCCGTATCCGTAACGTGATAATTACCATACATTTTAGCTTGAATTCGCGTTAAGTAGTCAGGGAACCGTCTGTGTGCTTTCAATCCTTCCGGCATCTCATCTATATATTTAAAGAGTTTCGGAAACGTTTTACGATAGATTTCTGTAATCGGTTCATCGACTATGTCAGTGTAAAAATTGACATTCCCATTATATGCATTTACAACTGCTACACCAGAATTACGTATATAATTAAACTTTTTAAACCTTTTAAAACGTGGTTCTGTGTATAGTTCAAGATCATTATATTCAATAGGTGAAGTATCATCCTTATAGAGTTGGGCATTAGGGTATCTATTACTTGTCACATAAAAATCTACAATCCACCACAACTGTCCATCATCAATAACAATGTATGGGTCTGGATCAAAATCAAGGAATGGTGCGATATGCGAAAGTCGATCAATGACCAATCGGTTGTTATGCCTTGTGCCGATCCTGCGCCAATACATTACTCGACTGTCCTGCATCAATTGCGAGTTACGTAAAATAAAGATAGAGTTAAATCGTACAGCAAAACATAGTCTCCGAAACCATCCACCTAACCGAACTCCACCAGTTCCTTGATAGTGGTATCCGATTTTTTCGGTTTCTGGAGTTCCATTATTGTCTTTCTTTTCTTCTTCCTCAATATTGTATTCAGGTGTTTTTGTATTAACGATAACATAATCGTCAGTCATTTCTCCATAGTAAATCCGTGGTTGTCTCACGTCTAATTCTTCTGAATAATTCAAACCAGCCGCTTCTGAGATTGGGACACCTTTTGTTATCAATGCACCATCATCGTCAAGGGTTCTGAAGTACTCATATCCGGTAACACTTTGTGTGATCGGTACACCTTTTACCCATAAAGACGGTTTAAATCCATCAACTGCGTTAACAGGTGCTACACAGACCCCGTATCCGTGTGTAAATTTTAGTTTGAGTTCTCCCCATTCTTTAGGTCCTGGATCTGGATCAATTTCTCTGGCAGCAATCAGGACTTGCCTATATTGCTCAATCATTTCCAACGTGTTATCTGAAGTATTCTGGTTTGCTTGTAATGAGTTGTCAGACGATTCATCACCCTGTGCTTCAAGGAGAATAGTGTCGGATGTGCGTTTGGGTGTTAAGCGATACCTATCCACATCTGCATAAGGATGAAAGTCATGATGTCGTTTGATCTCTTCATTCCGTAGGATGTTATAGAATACCCGACGATCCCAGAATTGTATATTTCTTCCAACATTCTCGGTGAGACTCATTGTTTCTATTGTAACAGGTTTTTTTTCATATTGTTCTTCTTCAATAGTTTCTAAATCAAAAGCTATGCGTGTATCTATAATGTGTTGTTCTAAAAAGGGTTCTTCTACAGGATAAGCCTGACCTGCACTTCGGACAACCCAAATATTTACACCTATTGGATAAATATGAATCAAACATATATAACTGATTATGGATATCCCTATTGAGGCGTACCATAGTATGCGTTTTCTCCAGAAGATGTTAAATAAAACCACAACACCGATTATCAAAAGTATTATACAGTATAATTGTGTTGCACCGGCAAGCATACTATCAGCATAAAACAGTCCATGAAATTCAGAAAGACGACTTGACAGCGGGGGAGTATACACTTTGCTCCACAGATTAACATAACCTCTCCAGATGGCTATTGCCAATAACATAAGCCACAGTACAGAACCGTGGTAAACGATATTTCTTTTAACGAATCCCATAGATCGTGCGTCGCGGCGATAGTAGAAATTATAGAGCAAACACACAATTCCACAAGTTGCCCATAAAAGAAACTGCACCCATCGGCTAACTGCTTGATGCATTGGGAAGGAAAAAAGATAAAAATTCGTATCTTTTCCATAAAAGAGTGTTTTCGTTATCGATGTCTGATTAATATCAACATCAGTTGTTTCAGTGTCAGTATTTTCGGTATCCACTATTTCAGCATCAGTTATTTCAGTGTCAAGTTTTTCAATGTCAGAATTTTCGGTATCCACTATTTCAGCATCAGTTATTTCAGTGTCAAGTTTTTCAGTGTCGGTTATTTCGGCATCAGCGAGTATAACTTTTTCCTCTTTAGGTTGACCCGTATAAAGTATGAATTCATCATGGAGAGACATCATTGGAATAGCAAAGAGAATGGCAAGGAGAACTGTTCCACAGAAGAAGGTGCGATGAAAAGAAACTGTGCGATCATGTGTCCAGCGGGAAAACTCTCGCGGCTCGGGGCAAAGCTTTTTCGCTATAAATGCATTTAAATTCATAAACACTAATGCAACGAAGAAAAACCCAAAGAAGAGACCCCAACGTAATTTTATGATTGTCAGAAAGACATTTGTATAACCGGCTTCTTCAAAATACCAGAGATTTTCTGTAAAGAGATAAGCAAACGGAATAAAACTGCTCAGTAGTGCTATTCCACCTATCCCCCATAGTAGATATGCCTGGATTTTCAATGTGAGTTTGCGATACCATATTCCTCGTCGAAAACGAAAGATACCCCATACGAGGGTAATCGTTACAAGAATGACATTGAAAATTAACCATGCAATTGCAAGATCATGCGTCATAAGAAATACCTCTGTTCACTGTGTTGCGAATTCCTTTAATATAGAATACCATCATTTTTATGACGATGTCAAGCCAATCAACTATAGTCGCTATTACGATAACTGATTTCAAAACATACAAATTTTGCATACCAACATATCTTGGAGTAAATTATTGTTTCTCATTTTTGTATATTTTGATATAATGAAGTAGCTTGCAAGATGTTCTTGCAAATTATGACTTATACTTATCCATAATAGCAAGGAGGCTTGTTATGTTTGGAAGGAAAAAGAGAACATTGATCCCGACAATTAGTTCAGGGGTCTCAGGTCCTCTCGGTGTGTTACATCTCCCGAGATTTTGGTCGAAAGTATTGATGGATGCCAAGGGTGTCCTTCACGAAGACTATCCTGCATGTGGCGCAGGATTTGATCAGATGGTGTTAGATGGTCTTGGACTTGATAAAGATGCAACGTTGGCATATATCAGTGACAACTCACCCACATATCCCCAATTTGAGGCTTGGGTATTAGAACAAAAAGGGGGTAGTCTTGATGCTGACGCAGTTGCTGAGTTGAATGCTGCAATTGCGGGGTATAATCACGATGACGATACCCGTACGGGCATTCTCGGAGCAAGTGGTATTGAAGACGATAGCACAATTTTAGATGCTGTCAACCTTAACAACCTTGATGATTGGTATGAATTTCATGCAAGTATAGATTAATGCTATAAATGTTCGGGCATTTTCATGTATGTGTGGATTACGCCTATATGAAAATGCCTAATTTGTTTTCAAAACTAATCATAGGAATAAAGACAAATATACTTATACCATTTCTAATAAATAATATCTCATTAGCTGTGGAATGTTATAGGAGCGACCTCTTGGTCGCGACCAGGAGGTCGAAATCAAGAAATCAACGGTATGAATGCCCACAGGCATTCCCCGCCTACAGAAGAAAGTGCCTTCAGATGACAAAAACAGTTGAATTCACTAATGAGACAATATTAAATAGAATTGGTATAAGTTTTTACATAATACCTTCAAACTCAAAGTTGTTCCGCAACTGCTAACTCAAGGAGTCTCCATATATTTAGATGGTCCTCGCTTGTGCGCTGTTCCCAAGTTGTTTTGGATAGATGCGGTAGCCGTATCAAATCCGAATTAAGTATTGGTTGAAGGTTGAAGTTCCATTTCTCTACAAATGATGGATTTTCTTTAATATCATAACAAGTTTTATACCCTGCATTATCAAGGCGTTCATACAACCGATTGACTAAGATTAAAAGCTGCTGACATAGTGTAAGATCTACCATTTTATGCAATTTAATTCCTGGATAACCCTCTTGACTTGTTACATATCTGGCACTAAATATGGAATGTAACCGTGGTAACGCTTTTTCCAAAAGCTGCACCGCTATTTCTGGTGTATCAACTTCGGTGGTGAGTTCCTCGTTTTCTGGTTCCATCTCTCTTATAACTGTGATAAGATGTTTCCAAATTTCTAAATTGTGTTTCACATTCGGATGACATGCAAAAAAACATAAATTTACACCTACACCTACAATTGGAATTCCAGAGCAGAACAGAGCATTCGCGTCTACCTTCTGGTATCGTTGGCGAATTGTGTTGTCAGGAGTGGCTTGACTTGGTGGGTTGCTGTGTTCGGCATTATCTATTTTTGTTAGCACTCCGATTAGAAACTCTAAGGCACGAATGGGGTTACCAGTAGGCACAATACTGATCCATCCACCAAGCCGCGATTCCCAGTTACGACGAGTTCCCCATACTTTTCTGTCTGGATGTCCACTACAAGAAGATATTGTGCAAATGTCACGCGATTGGTTAAGCAAACCAACAAGTGAACGAATTTCCACGTCAATCTGTTCCACTTGTGGTTGCTTCTTAGAAACCGAGGTACTGCTTAATTGTAGCTGCGCTATTGATAGCGGCTTTACCTTTACATAGTCACCACGTTGTTGGATATGACGTATAACAATATTTCTTGATCGTGTACCTATCCATGCTTGGAAAGGAATTTTAAATTGATAAGAATCTAAGGAATTTACCACATTTTCCAACGTATGAACCTCAAGTGCTTCGATATCTCCCTTATATGAGCGTGCACCTTTCTTGATAATATTACGTATCTTGGGTTTTATACGTATTTTTAACTCTTCTAATGCCTGTTGATTGTGCTTCAATGCTTCAACTACTAATCTTTCGTCAGAAATGTTTGACACTACCAATCCCTTTTTCCTTAAACTGAGTTATTCAATCCATACCTTAAGAACCGATAAATGGTTTCATATCCCACAGAAAAATTACACCATCATGACCCGCACTTGCGAAAATAGTACCATCCGATGTAAATTGAAGATCCTGAACATCTGTCGTATGTCCCAAAAAGTGGTGATATTTTTACCACTCGCAATTTCCCACAAACGTATTGATACCAGTTTTAACTCCGGTTGCCACCATGCGCCAGAGGCTAAATATCTTCCACATGGTGAGAAACGCAACGTAATAGGTCTTTGGCTATCTTCCGGTTGCGGGATCGTTGTGTGTATTTGACCAGTTGTTGCATTCCATAACACAATCTCTCCCCACTGTCCTCCGGCAATGAAATCACCACACGGTGAAAACGCAATTCTCATATCCCATTCCCGAAAACTCTCCATTTGATTCAAAAAAGGTGGTAGCGATAAATCCGCAATTTGCTTACCTTCATCAATTTCCAACAATCGGGCATCACGTGTGCTTTGCTCTTCTGTTGTACATGATATACTCGCGAGTTGTTTTCCATCTGGACTAAACGCCAATCCCCTTACTGGTGAAGTGTGCCCGATGAACGTAGAATGTTTCCGCCAACCATGTCCTTCTGTTCTACTTATGGAAGGTTGTATATACTCCCAAACGTGTATATTATATTCACCATCGGAGCTTGCTAACCTTTGAGCAGTAGGTGAATATGCCTTAGAATAAATTGTCCCAATCCAAGGTGCTGTGTATTCTGCTATTGGTTGAGGATTTCCAATATCTGAAATCCAAAGTATATCTTTATCGTCTCCCCCAGTGGCAATAAAATTGTCATTAGCAGACAGATAAACAGCATGTCCTGTCCCGCGCAGTTTTTCTCCACATGGACGTTGTGCATGCTTGCTTGGTACGTCCCATAAGATAACATTTGCTCCCCAATATGCAGCCGCTAACGTTTTTCCGTCAGATGAGAACGCAAGGGTATCCGCAGTATTTGTATGTCCATTTAGTATAGTGAGTGTAGTACATCCATTTTCTTCTATTGTCCAGAGGGTGAGTTCGTTTGGTATTGATACCGCGAGTCGTGTGCCATCGTCAGAAAAACGGAGACGGTGTCGTGAAACGTATTCTCCGTTAATTTCAAACTCGTCGATTTTGTCATGTTTTTCTATATTCCATAATTCTACCTTCTGCGGAAACACTCTGGCAGCAATCAGATTCCCCATCGGTGTATAGCATGGATACATCTTCGCGTCACCGTAGTCGGTGTAAGTATTCTCCAATATTCCGCTTGCAAGATTCCATACACGGATCCTTCCATCACAATCACCGGCAGCGAAATAGTGTCCACACGGAGAAAAGCAAGGATACATCCAAACTAATTCATCTCTATTACATTTATCAGTCAGACATGCAATTTGTTCGCCAGACTCCACGTCCCATACAACAATCTCTGTGTGATCATTACTGGAGTCAAATCTTTCTGCTACCACCAGACTACCATCTGAAGAGAAGGTGAAAGATGTAGCGGTATTAGTAGGGTGTGGGTGCCATAATTCAATTTCGTCATATAATTCACCTGTTTGTGCACACCACTGTAGAGAGCACCCACGTAGGCACTTGCTATCTTGTGAGAAGATGGGACGTGAACTATCTTGTTGATATGAATCTTCCATTTGTGCTAAGCATACACCTGTCTGAACATCCCAAATCTTTAGTGATTCTTCATTATAACTGTAAGCAGCAACCCAACGACTATCAGGTGAAAAAGTAACGACCTCGGTATATCCATTTTCTATATCCCATAATGCAACAGGTGATAGCGTAGGCAATGTATACAACCAAATCCCTATATCCGTGGCAGCTGCGAGATACTGTTGATTTGGTGAAAATGCGATGTCATTTACGTCGCCTCGTCCCAAACGGGCAATCGCACCTTCAGGAATTTGCCATGTAGTCGCATCGAGATCATCTGTTTGTTTCGTATTCATCAGACCTATCTTCTGCGTTTAAATGTATAGAAATCTCCATGTTGGCGCGAAACGTATGCATACATGGAGATTTATGATTTATTATCCTGACTACTTGTCCGATACTGTCGTTAGTTCAACCACTTTGCCTGTTTCAGATGATTCCAATCCAGCAAGCAATATTTCAGTTACATGCCGTGCGGTGTAGACATTGGAGAGAGGTGGTTGTGTTCCTTCGCGAATATGCTCAGCAAAATGTGCATGCATCCCGCTTGGGGCAACATCGCTGCAGTCAATTGCTTTGGTATCAACAGGTGCATGTTCGCGCGTATATGAGGTAGGTGTGTATTGTGTGAGTGCTGCGCCGTCTTTACCGGGCATAGTGAATTTACCAGCAGTACCGTGTATACTGGATTCACCTGTTCGTGCGGGATCACACCAACTTGTTTCTGCTGTGACAATCCCTCCCGATTGCATCTCAAGTACGAGTGTTGCGACATCTTCTAATTCTGTCGGTTTGTCAAAGGTGGATACGATGCCTGTTACACGTTTGAAAGTTCCAAGCATAGCAACGAGTCCGGAGACAGCATAAACTCCCATATCAAAAAGAGCACCGACGCTTGCTTGCTTTGCATCAAAGAACCATAAATCGTCTCCAGATTCCCCGAAAATATCACGGATTTCAGCATAATATATCTCAGGACCACCGTGGCTACTTCGCATCCTTGCCCCTGATACACGCCCTATGGCGTTTTCAGCGATGAGTTTCCGGACTTTATAAATACCCGCATTGAAGTGTGGTAGACACATCACTGTTTTGCCACTTGCTTCTGCAGCATCAACAAACTGATTTGCTTCATCCATATCACCGCAGAGCGGCTTTTGCATTAACACATGTTTGCCTGCTTCCAATGCTTTAACACCCCATGGAACATGTAATGGATGCGGCGTTCCGACAAGAATAGCATCAAGCGTATCGTCAGCAATAATTGCCTCGTAATCCTGCGTCCAACGCGGAATATCAAATTCTTGACACTGATGTTTAAGGCGATGTTCGCGTCTGCCGCCAATAACGGTAATTTCAAAATCGTCACCTTTATTCAAATCAGGTAGATGCATCCTGCATACGATTCCACCAGCACCTATAACACCGAGTTTTAATCTATCCATAGTTCTAATTCCTTTTAAATCATACAGTTATAAGATAAAACACTTAGACGCTTATTACATATAGTTTTCCAGTTGTTGAACTTATTTTGTTTTCAAGATGTTTATGATCCGATGTCAACTATCTTATTAATCTTATTATAGTAAAGTATAAAAATATGTTGACACCTCTTCTGTAGGAGCGATCTCCGAATCGCGACCAAACTCCATGATAGTCGGGAATCGGAGTTCCCTCCTACAACTTAGGAATGTAAAGTTAATTGTAAAATCCACTATAATAAGTCCAATTTCACTATAATAAAATCACATATACTTTGTCAAGTCTGGAGGATCGGACAATTGGAAACTCCAACTAAGGACACGTGGACTAAATCAAAGACTTAATACTAACAAATACAATAATCGCATAGACTTAAGGACTTGATGGATCCTGATTTTGGGACACTCTCAACTCTATGTCAAACGCCTCATCACGAATACGGCAATCGAAATAAAGAAGTGTAACACTGATTGCGTAAATCGGTGTTGTGAAGGCATATGTCCCGAGACTAAGAAATGTCATTATTGCGGAAGCAACTGAATTTATACGATTTAGGTCAAGGGGTGACTGAAGCACATATAAGATTGTAGAACTCGCGCTGACTTCACGAATAAGACCAAATAAAGCAAACATCAACCCAAAAGATACAGTTAGAATATAGCCAATTGTAGAGGTGAGTACCAAAATACCAATGATTCTCCATAATATCTGCCACCACGTTCCACGCACTAAATCACGACTGCGATTTAGTGCATTGGCAGATAGCTCCCCTTCAACAACGACAACAGGACCGTAGAATATACGAGAGATTAAATAATAGATTCCTATAGGAAAACCAATGAATACAACGATTAGAGCAATGATTGCAGGATAACCTTCATCTTGATCTGGTGAAAGAGATAATAGTAAAAACGGAATTAAATAAATGAGTGTACAGACGATATAAGGTGAAAATCGGTTTTGTAAACATCGTACCCCCTTTCGTAGTGTTATGTCTTTACCAAGATAGGTTTCACTCGTTACGACGACACATAACCCACATATTAATGTGAAAATCAGATTATTTATGAACTCATCTAAGATGGTAAAGAGTTTACTTTCAGCAGGTAATAGGAATATTCCTTCGCGTAATGAATCTAAGACAAAATAGATAGCAGCTATCGCTCCGAATACGCGAATATGTCTCCAATACATACTAAGAGATGAATCCAGAATATCTGTCAACCCTTTTGTTCGAAGATGGAAATCAATATTAGTTTTGCTGATGCTTAGCTGCGAGTCGTCCTGTTGTTCCGACATTTCCCCTCCGCTTTGTAGTTGAGGATGACGTTTCTGAATTGAGTTTCATGGTGCACATCTACCTTTATTGTAATAGACTGATGTAGAAATATTATACTCTCAATATCCCTGAACTCCCTAAAAACCTCACCGTTTTAACTGATGTAGAAATATTATACTCTCAATATCCTTGAACTACCTAAAAAGCCTCACCGTTTTATTAGTCCAAGGAATGAACAAGATACTCGTTCAACGCCAATTTCAATACAAATTACTCGTGAGATACCTGCAAGTTAGCCAAAGCAAAATCTACCTGTGTTTCACCGAAATAGGAAGCGACTTTCACTAAATCCAGGATATTCACAACCCCGTCCATAGTTACATCCGCAGTGAGATCGTCCCCTACGTTGCCAAATGCGTTAGCGACTTTCACCAAATCCAGGATATTCACAACACCATCAGCAGTGATATCCACTGGTATCTGTTCTATTGTAATGGTGGTAGTGATTTCATCTGTTTCTGTGCTAACACTTTCTGAGGTAGCTTTAACTTTGACCACATACGCACCAGGAGTTGAAAGCAAAGAGGTAAGCACATCTCCAGCAATTGTCAATGTCACATCATTAGAAGCACCCGCTGCAAATGATACTGAAGTCTCACTGAGTGTAACATCAACATCACCTGTTGTTTCCAATTGTATCGTATCATCTATGTTCCCTATGTTCTTGACAGTAAGAGTATACTGAACGCCTTGGCTTGCGTGCTGCATCTCAGCAGTCAAACTCTGGACACCTTCAAGTGAAACACCATAAATAGGGTTAATAATTGTGGAGGTAGTGATTTTAGCAGTTTTCGTATGATCACTTTCCGATGTGGCAGTAACCTCAACCGTATAATCACCTGCAATAGCTGCCTTCCCCGGAACCGTCAATGTCACAACTGAAGATTCACTTGGAGAAAGCGGGACCGATGTTTCGTTTAATGTGGTAGTAACATTTCCTGATGTTGCTAATTTTATCGTGTCATCCGTGTTACCGGTGTTAGTGACGGTATAGATATATTCAATACCTGTTCTTGCATCGACCGTCTCAGTGGTAAAATTGGCTACACCTGCTAAGGCTACACCGTGAATGCGATTCGTTTTATTGGTAACATAGGGTAAATTTGCAATTTCATTAGCACTCAAAACTTTATTGTAAAGGCGTACATCGTCAACGAGTCCATTCCAAGAATTGTTCTTATCCTTACTGCCTCTACCGATTATTAATCTTTCAACGTCGGTAATCTCACCTTCGGTTGCTGTGCTATTGTATGTTGATTGATCAAGCACACCGTTGATGTAAAGGTTCAACTTGCTACCTGTCTGCCATGTCAGTGCCAAATGTTGCCACTCAGTAGTTTGCACATCGCTTGCACTCTCATAAACCTGTGTGCCACCTGTTGTGGTAATACCTGCTTTGATAACATTCTTCCCACCGCCCTGATAGCCTTCCGCGTCGTAACGCATTGCGAAGACCTCATCTTTGTCGTTGGGGGTTCTGTAAAAAATAAAACCTCTTTCGCTGTTGATATTAGATGACTTCACCCAAAGGCAGAGAGTAAATGCACTCAGTCCGTTGATTAATTCTGCACCGTTTGCTACAAGGGCATCTACCTTTCTTCCCTGAACGTGTAAAGCTCCACCAATTTTCCCTTCGTTAAATTTGAGTGATGCTGCTTCACTGAGACGTGCGTAGCGGCCGTTTTCGCTTGCATCAAATGCATATTTTCCTTTTGCTTCATCAAAAGTCCAATAACCGATTAACCCATCATCTATAGCAGATCTTTGCGTAGAAATTTTCAGAACCATAGATGGCTCAATATCATCAATTGGGAACTTGCCAGGATATCTTGCGTTCCCATTGACATCTACAGTCCTAACAATTACTTTGTGGTCTTTTATTGTTGCTGTGTCGAGTTGGACGATTGCCCGATTGCCAGATATGGTCTGACAACTATGCATCAATGTAGGACCGTGTAGAAAATATATCTGATTGAGTCCGTCACGATCCGTCACCTCAAAAAAGGCATGCGTATTATCTGGTGGATATACGATAGTTGAAAACACATTGACCTTAGAACCTTGCTCTATCCCAAGTCTTCCACCGTTGAAGTAAGAGTTAAGGTCTAACCATTCCGCTGCACATTCAGAGATCCTGTCTTGCGGACCTGGTCCGTATGACATGATGTACCTTCCGTCTCGGAAATCATGAGGTAGGACAAAGTTGTGTCCGATTTCATGGGCAATAGTTCTCCAATTAAAACAGCCTCCAGAGGCAGGGATGAGTGTGCGTTTTCCAGTATAAGCCACACCACATGCGTTTCCTATTGTGCCACCACCGTGATCCAGAAAAACGAGTAGTATAGTATTGCGTGTTTGAATTCTATTTGCAAATTCACCAAAACAACTTCCTGGGTTTTTCTTATAATCCGCTGCCTTTTTTCTTCCGACGACATGGTGTATAACAACATTTGAATTTTCATCAGTTTCAATTTTAAAAGTTTTTCTATTATATCCATAGTTTTCCATTTGGTCTGCGTAAAAGGTCTGAACACGCGTTACCATTTTTTCAATTTTCGCATCTATGTCTTCCCGAGTCGTTCTGTCATTTGCAAGAAAATAGACAATCTTCACGATGTACTCTTCGGGTGCTTCTTCCTGAGCAAAACATGGAAACAATATAGTTGAGAGCATAACTATGGAAATAAAAACACGTAAATAATTCATATCTGTCTCATTTAGGTTGTGTAGCTTGTATTTTATTTGAAAGAAGAAGGTTATTTAGATTATTGGATTTTAGAGGATGCCATATTATAGGTTTTTGACAAGGTTCGGTTAGGAAACCGAACCTTAGTCAACATTTTATTAGGTGCTCGGTGTTAAAACGACGTTGCGATATGCTACTGGACCGTGATCACCCTGAAGCAGTAAAGGACCTTTAGCGGCTTCATCATTTAACATCGCACCGCGTGTTACTCCTGCTACTTCAACGTTTTCGTGGACAATTTGTCCATTCCATACGACTTTGACGAAGGTTGCATTTGCGGTTTTGTTATTGTTTGCATCAAATCTTGGAGCGCGGAAGGTAATATCATACGCTTGCCATTCACCCGGAGGTTTGCTTGCATTGACACGGGGAGGTACTCCATCAACAGGTTTATTGTCAATCCAGCGACAATAGACTCCTCCGCACGTCCCGTAGTTGAGTTCTGATGCCCCCCAACTATCCAGTATCTGAATTTCATACCTACCCATAACGTAAACACCTGAGTTTGAACCCTGTGGCACCATAAATTCCACGTGCAGTTCACAATCACTGTGCTCATATTCTGTATAGAGGTCGGCAGTTCGTCCTGTGGGACCGTTGTAAAAAATCCCTTCTCCGGGAGTCGCTGCTAACAACTTGCTATCATCTGGATTGAGTGCGACTCCACCGATAGCAGACCATGCATGTTCCGAGGCACCACCTCTTGCATGCCAATCATCAAGGTTTTTACCATTAAATAGAGCAACTTGGTCAAATACGCTTTTGGTATTTTCCATGATTAATTCCTCCTATGTAAATGAGTTAAATACTTTAGGACATACCTAAAAACTTTTCATTGACAAATTTTGAAAAATGACATATCTTATATGAAATTATATATTTATTGTAATAAAAGAAAACTCCTACAATCATATTAACATTAACGTGAGTTCGGTTTAGCAGGTATGCAGGATTTTATATCTATTTGCCAAAATTACAAAGTCATAATTTTGTAAAGTTTTTGAGTTTTTTGAGTCAATCGGAAAATGGAGAATTTGGACATTTGCTATAATCCTCTATCACTATTGGGTTTAGAGGCTATTTACGACTAAATTAGTCAAGATTGACTCAAAAACTTTACAAGATTTCTCAGGCACTATAACAAAGGTTTTTTGCGGTGCATATTTTGCCGATTCACAAAGTTGTTTATACTGAACTCACGTTAATATTAAGGAAAAGTTATAGTTTATGAAACAAGCTTTCTTATTTTTTGTTTTATCCGTACTGATAGGTGCATTTGTTGTTTTCAAAATTGCGTCTCTTGAAGCGGATACTACTGATACTGAGAACAGCACATCGCAGAATGTAAAAACACCTTTCGCTGAAGGATGCAACAAGTGCCACGGGGACGAATCCGCCTACAAAGAATGGACAGAGGCTGGACATTCGCATGCACTTGTAAATCTCCTTGAGGGACCTTATGAAGTTCGTACGTCATGTCTGAGTTGCCACTCATCTGGATATGCGATGTTTGCTGAACGTGGTATACCGGGACACCCGTATAACCAAAATACTGCCGTCAATGCGGTTGCTTGCTCTTCCTGCCATTCCCATGCCAGTAAAGAAGAACATTTATTGGTAATACCCGCAAAAAAACTGTGTATCACCTGCCATAAGATGGACTGTGGTTGTGCTGGTGCAGGTATTATCCACCAATCACAAGCGGAGATGTTCTTGGGACGTGAAGGTGCGGGTGTAAAACGCATGCCATCCCCACACGTGCGTGCAATGAAGAAACGTTGTGTTCACTGCCACATGGCAAAAGTCGAGGAGAAAACAGACGAGAAGGAAGATATGACTAAACATGGAGGTCACACCTTCAAGGCAGATTTCTCAACTTGTAGTAGCGCAGGATGCCATGATACTGCTGACAACGATATGACACAAAAACTCCCTGTGTATCGAGCTGAAATAGAAGCAAAAATGAAGGATGTCAAAGCAATGCTGGACAAGGCTGAGGATAAGACCTCACAAGCCTATATTGACGCGAAGTTAAACTACGACATGGTAAAAGGAGATAGTGGTTACGGACTACACAATATCCCTTATGCTCGCGCCCTGTTAGAACACAGTCTATCTTTGAAAGCAGATATAAAGTAGCAGGCGTTTGCCTTTGAGGTAGCAGATGTATGCTCCAACATGTCCGTATTATCATTCCAGCGAAGTCTGAACTTCAGTCATTTAATTCAGTAGCGATTTCAACGGAACATCCTTATCTTTCGGAATATAGAAGCTCAACGGATCGTCAACAACCCCGATGAGTTGCTTTTGAATTGGATTACATTTGTCGACCAATTCCTCTGGCATTAGTATATAATCCATCGGTTTGACCCAACGGTATGCATATCCCATAAAGATAGTCTTGCGCGGGAGACCAGACCAGTTATGTCCTATTCCATGATATGTACGTTGTTCAAAGAGGAATGCATCACCAGCGTTGACGTTCATAGAAATTGCACCGCGCGCCCAACCGGTCTCTGGATCACGTGCAGGCATGCCTGTTAATCGGTTGCTTCCTGGCACTAACACCGTTGCACCTGACGCAGGATCAGATTGGTCGCTGATAGCATAAGCTATCTTGAGCAAAATGCGGGGATGTGGTTCTTGCATTTCACGATATGATGTTCCGCCATCTCGGTGAAGTCCGATCTGGTTTTTAACTTTATCGGGTGGTTCCTCTTTTGAAGGGAGTACAATCAGATGTGATGTAATCATCTGGATGTTCCAATTCAACACACCACATGCAAGTGGAAAAGTATTGTGCCAGTCCAGAAGTTGGAGAAAAGCCTCATGATGCGTAATGCAATTACGAAGATTCAGTTTACCGTTTGCTTCCAGATTTCCTTCTTCCTTTTGCTTGTCATAAACTTCATCAACAGCAGCATCAATTTCTGCCACGACATCTGAAGGTAAGGCGTTATTAATTAACAGATATCCGTTGTTATCAACAAACTGTTTTTGCTCTGGCGTAAGAAGTATCGCATCAGACAAATCGTTCATCGTATCCATTTTATTCACCTTTATTCAAGATATTATGTAAATCTGATAGTTAGCATTAAATGTCTTATAGTTTTTAAGTATACAAAGATTTACAGAAAATCTCAAGGTAATTAAGATACAGCACCGCATCAGAATGCGAGACTACACCGCGGAAAGTTCGTAATCAAAATTGAGACCTACTACCTCACATCAATCAGGCAGCGTTCAAGAAACAAGACATCGTGACCTAACAGGACCGAGAGGACAGCACTTCGGTGCTACCTGGCGTGCTATCTTAATCGGTACAGCACTCACTATACCCAACGTCTATTGGATATTAGATTCAGCGGGACAAGGGTATCCGACGACGATTTCGCTCTATTTTAATGTCATTTTCTGCATCTTTATATTTACAGGTGCGAATTTGGTATTGACAAGGTTTGTGCCGCGAGTTGCGTTCCAACAAGGTGAGTTGTTGACTATATATGTCATGCTTGCTATTGCTTCCTCTTTAGCGGGTCATGATGTTCTCCGCGTCTTGATTCCGATGATTCCGTACGCTTTCTGGTATGCCACCACTGAAAACGACTGGGGAGACTTGTTTCATCGTTATGTCCCCGATTGGATGGCGGTAAAAGATAAGACCTTTTTAACAGAGTATTACCGCGGTGAAGCCAGTTTATATCGTTGGGAAATAATTGAAGGATGGCTTACTACCACCCTAACTTGGGGTGGTTTTTTGTGTGCACTTGTGTTCGTAATGGTATTCATCAATACGCTCGTTCGTAAGCAGTGGACTGAACATGAGAAGCTGAGCTACCCGATTATTCAACTGCCGCTTGAATTAACAAACGTCGGTAAAACGAATCTGCTGACAAACAAGGTGATGTGGCTTGGTTTCGGGATTGCGGGTGCTATTGATATACTTAATGGGTTGCACTATCTTTTTCCAAATGTGCCGAGTCTCGGTGGTCGTCTGTATGATTTACGTCCGTTTTTTACACAGAAACCGTGGAGCGCGGTTGGATGGACTCCCGTTGCTGTGTTTCCGTTTGCTGTTGGGATGGCATTCTTTATTCCGTTAGATCTGTCATTTTCTTGCTGGTTCTTTTATCTGTTTTGGAAGGTTGAACGGGTATTCGGTGATGCGTTGGGAATCAGAGGAATGCCCAATTTTCCGTTTACTGATGAGCAGTCGTTTGGTGCATATATTGGTTTGTTCGTCATCGCTGTGATTGCCACACGAAAACACCTTGCACAGGTGGCACGCAAAATTATCAATCCGGATGAAGGTGGCGATTCTGATGAACCGATGTCTTATCGCTGGATGATTCTTTGCCTTATTGCAAGTTTGATGTTTATCGGTATCTTTTGTAACGTTGCCGGTATGTCTGTGTGGACAATTCTGGTTTTCTTCGGGATTTACTATGCTATTTCCACCGCTGTTACCCGTATGCGCGCTGAACTCGGTTCACCGGTGCATGATTTGCATTTCATCGGACCTGATGAGATGATGCCACGTATCTTTGGGACGCGCTTGCTTGGACCGAGAAACTTAACGATGCTTGCCTATCTCTTCTCTTTCAATCGTGCCTATCGTGGACATCCGATGCCACATATCCTTGAAGGCTTTAAACTTGCAGAACGCACACGTATGTCGAATCGGAGACTCCTCATAGCAATGTGTGTGGCAATTATAGTCGGCACATTTGGTTCGTTTTGGGCATTTTACCATATCTCATACATTGAAGGTGCACGTGATTGGTTTGCTGGTAGACCTTTCAATCGACTACAGGGGTGGCTCACTTCCCCGAAAGTGCCGGATATTCCTGCAATTGTTGCTATGTGTGTCGGCTTTTTGATAACTGGGTTCTTGATGATAATGCGGATACGTCTGTTTTGGTGGCCCTTTCATCCTGCGGGGTTTGCTATTTCAAGTAGTTGGTCAATGAATGTGTTTTGGTTTTCAATTTTCGTTAGTTCTGTTATCAAGTGGATTATATTGAAGCAAGGTGGGATGAATCTTCATCGCAAACTTATTCCGTTTTTTCTTGGGTTGATACTCGGAGAATTTATTGTTGGGGGTGTTTGGAGTCTTATTGGGATAACGATGAATACGCCAATGTATCGGTTCTTGTTTTAAAGAGTGTTGTTTGTAGAATCATAGGATATATTTGAAACGCTTTTTAGATAATTATTCGCGACAATTGAATGTTTTTAAAATGTCATACTTTTGAGTTTTTTGAGTCAATCGTAATTTTGCCAATTCCATATAAGCCTATATACCTATATCAGTACTGGTTTTACGGCTTATTTATGACAATTATAGTCGGGATTGACTCAAAAGTTTTATAAGATTTATCAGACATTAAAACATAGGTTTTTTGCAGTGCATATTTTACCGATTCCCAAAGTTTCTTATAACGAACTCACGCTAAACCTAAGACAAAAATCTATTCATAACGGTAACAATTTCCACATATCGATCCGATGGAGCGGAAAAATGACGCTATATGCGTGCTATAAACATATCGATCCAATGGAGCGGAAGATTAAACCTTCCATGTAAGAACACGATAACGTTGGAAATTCAATAGGTAGCAACTTGGGTTAAAATACAAGAGGAATCAGTGTTTTAGGGTGAATTTACGGAATGAAACCATTCCATCGCTTGTTTATATAGTCTTCATACCACTATAATTGAGAACTCAAATTCTTGACATCTTCCTAATCAGTGATAATCCGAGATGCAGATAACAAAACTATATACATCCTTCCTGCCTTCCAAAATTTGACAATTCACGCGTTTTATGTTATAATTATTAGATTGGTAAACCAGAATTTAATTGGAGAATTATCTTGCCGACTCCTGAGAGTCAATGCCTTAGTTCCACAGACAATAATATCTGCATAGCACCTTCAGTTATGTGTGCAGACCTCTGTAATTTGGAAACAGACATTCAGGAACTGGAAAAATCAGGAATTAACCTACTTCATTTTGACTTGATGGATGCACACTTCGTGCCAAACATGCCGATTGGATTGACACTCATTGAACAATTGCGTCAAAAAACAGAATGCGCTTTCGATATACACCTGATGGTGGAAAACAACGATTTTTTTGTGGCAGCAGTTGCGAACATTGGTGTGCAACAAATCGCTGTCCACATTGAATCTGCTATACATTTGGATAGAACTCTATCGGTCATTCAAGGACATGGTATAAAAGCGGGTGTTGCTTTGAACCCAGCGACCCCGCTTTCCGCGATAGAGTATGTAATTGATCGGCTTGATTTCGTGTTGATTATGACTGTGAATCCGGGGTTTGCTGGTCAGAAATTAGTGCCTGCGACTCTTCGGAAGATTTCGGAATGTCGATCTTTTTTAAACGAACGTGGTGTGAACCTTCCGATTGAAGTTGATGGTAATGTTAGTTTTGAGAATATCCCTAAAATGGTAGCAGCTGGCGCGGATATATTGGTCGGAGGTAGCAGTAGCGTTTTCAACCAAACAGGTTCCCGTGTTGAAAATATCCAACAGATTCATCAAGCCATTTCGCTTGGACTTGCAGAAAGAGGGATGTGATGCGTAACGGTTTGATGGAGGCACTTGTGCTGCACGGTGTAGGAGATTTACGGCTAGCACAGATGCCTATTCCAACCGTCTCGGCAGGACAAGTCCGAGTTCGAATCGGTTTTTGTGGTGTTTGTGGTTCTGACATCCCAAGGATTTTTGCCAAAGGCACATACAGTTTTCCTACAGTCTGTGGACATGAATTTGCTGGAACTGTAGAATCATGTGGAGAAGGAGTTAGTGATTTTAAACAGGGGGATCATGTTGTTGTTTTTCCGTTGATCTGGTGTGGCAAGTGTTCTGCATGTGAAAACGGAAAATATGTCCAATGTAGTGATTACGACTATCTCGGTTCGCGGAGCGACGGTGCTTTTGCAGAATACGTTGTTGCACCGAAAGAGAATATAATTCGTGTGCCGAAAGGTGTAACGTTGGAAGAGGCAGCGCAGACTGAACCTGCAGCTGTAGCACTCCACGCGATCCGTCGGGTTCAAGAAACACTTGTAGGTAAAACGGTTGCTATCTTTGGTGCAGGTCCAATCGGGTTAATGGTGGCACAGTGGACAAGGATAATGGGTGCAACACAGGTGCTGTTGTTTGATATTGTCACTGAAAAGCTTGAATTAGCGCGACGTTTAGGATTTGAAAACGTCTTCAACAGTACGATAGAAGATCCTGTTGAAGTAACAAACACACACACTGATGAAAATGGGGCACATGTCTGTATTGAAGCAGCAGGGGTGCCGCAAACATATCTATATTCATTAGGCAGTGTCCGACGTGGTGGTAGTGTGGTTTTACTTGGGAATCCTACTGCAGATGTGACGTTACCTGCGGCTCTTATATCGCAGCTGATGCGCCGCGAGGTAAGGCTTTTAGGGACATGGAATTCTGATTACAGTGTGTCTGGTAACGACGACGATTGGCGTACAGTGTTACAAACCATAGCATCTGGCAAATTGGATCTCTCATCGCTAATTACGCATAAGGTTCCATTGACAGGTAGCACTGAAGCATTATACATGATGAAGGACAAAAGAGAATTTTACGCAAAAGTGCTTATTCACCCATCGTAAATATCCGATAGGTAACGATGGATTACAAGGGGAAATATGATAGCGGCTATACTTGAAAGCCTTGAAAAATTTAATGTTCGAGATGTTCCAGAACCGGAAATTGATAACGACTCCGCATTAATGCGAATTGAATCGGTTAGTATATGTGGTTCCGATGTCCGCATTTTTCATCATGGTAATCCCCGTGTTGAGCCACCAACCATTATCGGTCACGAAAATTCGGGTGTGATAGTCAAAGCTGGCAAAAACGTCACGCGTGTGAAGGAAGGTGACCGCGTTTCAATTGGTGCGGATGTGCCGTGTGGAGAATGTCATTGGTGTCGGAACGGTATTGGTAACAATTGTCATATTAATTACGCCATCGGTTACCAAATTCCAGGTGCATTTGCACAATATATGAAACTACCTCGTTTGGTTTTGGAAGAAGGACCTGTTACAACATTTGGAACAGGTCTGAGTTTTGACGAAGCTGCCCTCGCTGAACCCCTTGCATGTGCTATCAATGGTCTTGAATTAGTAAATATGTCTCTCGGTAAGAGTGTTGTGATTATCGGTTTAGGACCGATTGGTTGTATGATGATTGACCTTGCCCGCGTCATGGGTGCTACGAAAGTTATCGGCATTCAACGTAGCAAACTACGGATGAAAATAGCAAAGTTCTATGAGGCGGATGTCTATATCGCATCTGAAGAAGAGGATGTTGTGGAACGTTGCCTTGAAGAAACGGATGGTGAGGGACCGGATATCGTCGTTACGACCTGTGGATCTGTGGAAGCACATGAACAAGGTGTAGAAATGGTGGCACACCGTGGTTATGTTAACTTGTTCGGTGGATTGCCAAAAACTATGCGTCCAATGAGTGTTCTCTCTAACACAATCCATTATAAGGAATGTTTCGTTACAGGTTCCCACGGATGCGTTCCTCGTCATCACGAATTGGCTGTTAGACTCCTTGAAAAGGGTTTAGTTCGTGTAAAGCCCCTCATCACACATCACTTCCCACTTGTTGAAATTGACCAAGCCTTTGAGACAATGGAATCCCGAAAGGGTATGAAGATAATGATACATCCTCACGCTGCTTCTATGTAAAATGTGCAGCTTAGGGTTTTTAGTTACATAATACATTTTACAAGATATATCGGTTGCTGCGGTTTTCTGACGCACAGGGGAGTGCTTAGTAACCCGCCTAACTAATACTAACTATATGTTATTTTACACAACCTGAGACGGTAGGCGGCTGACGCTTACAAAGGTTAAAAGAAAAAACAATGAGCGATTTTTCAAAATTTATCCGACATATACCGAATTTCCCCAAACCAGGTGTCACATTTAAAGATATTACTCCCCTTTTAGGAAATGGGTCAGCCTTTAACGCTGCTATTGAGGTATTCGTAAACCGTTATAAATCTGAGTTAATTGACGTAATCGTTGGAATTGATGCACGTGGATTTATTTTGGGTGCAGCCCTCGCGAATCGGTTAGGCCTCGGTTTTGTGCCTATTCGCAAAAGAGGGAAGTTACCTTTTGATTGCTATGAAGTGACCTACGATCTTGAATACGGTACTGATACGCTTGCTATTCATCAGGATGCGTTTCCGAAAGGAAGTCGTGTGCTGATATGTGATGATGTTTTGGCAACAGGTGGAACACTTACTGCCTCAATTGAACTTGTCAAAAAAATGGGAGGCGATATAGCTGGTATTGCACTCTTATTAGAACTCACGGAATTTGAAGGTCGGGAAAAGGTAGCGGATCAACCAATCTTTTCTCTTGTTGAATTTTAGCGAGACTCGGATAATATTATTCAATCTTGCATATCTTCAGGGAGAATAACAGATTGTCCAAGGTCTAAAGGTAGACGCGCCTGTAGCTCAGGGGATAGAGCAGGGGCTTCCTAAGCCTCGTGTCGGGGGTTCGATTCCTCCCAGGCGCACTTAATAAGCTATTTAATTAATTACATGGGTGGTAATCTTAGTAAGCATATCTATGCTATTCTATCACTCGTTCACATGTGCGCTATTGATAGATGAATTAGGGATGAAAGATGTACCACGCTTAACTAACAAACACTTTGTCCAGCACTCAATTTATTGGGTCTTTTGGACATAACAGACAAGCATTAAGATTATAATTTAATGAGTCTAATTCTTACATCCGTCACAATAGTTTTAGAATATAGGAGCATTTGATGTACAGATTTAATATCTGGAAAATTGTTTTAATCATTGGCGTTTTACTATTATCAGTTTTATACCTTATGCCAACGCCAGATAGTCTCTACCTTCCATTATATGGTAATTTGCCGCTGTGGATACAGGATTCACTACCTCCCTTTGAAGTAACTGAAGAGAATACTTATGAGGTCAATTTAGCGGAGGTAGATTATCCGGAGGGTAAAAACTTCCAAGAGGCGGTCGCTGAACTCCAAAATGTGTTCAAAGTCCATTTAGAAAAGTTAGAATTAATTGAGGATACGGACTACGAATTTGATACGACTGAAGCCAGAGAATTTATCGTCAGACTTATTTCAGATACTGCAAAAGAAAACCCTACTGCGACCTTTGAGAATTTGCATCTATACGGTAGTATTCCAACTGCGCTTAGACCAATTCTCCCTGCAAATCGATTGAAGTTAGGTTTAGACTTGAAGGGTGGGGTTCACCTTGTCCTTGAGGTTGATCTGGATAAATCGAAAAGCGAGTTGCTAAAGGCAAGATCATATTCTATTCCTGAGATGCTAAAAGCAGAACAAGTTTTATGTCGTCAAGTTGAGCAGGTGAGTGGAGAAGATGCGTTAAACGTGCTTGTTGAAATCCCTTCTCGATTGAGAACTCATCCGGAGCAAAAAAAGGAATATTTGGAAAAAGCTGTAGGTTTCTTAAACGAAATAGAATTTTTTGAAGATGCAGAGGTCGTCACCGAGAAAGAAACACAAACTACCTATCAGCTGCGCTTGGGTGGTAAAGGAATGCAAGAATACAGTGATCAAGCAATTGAACAGGTCTTGATTGTCTTACGAAATCGCGTTGATGCTTTTGGCGTTGCTGAACCTTCCATCCGTCAGGAAGCAAATCGTCCGCGTATTATCATTGAGCTGCCGGGTGCGAAGGATTCCTCTGGACCACTCCGTATTGTTCAGACAATGGGTAGGTTAGAATTTAAGATGGTCAAGAAATCTCCCTCAGGTGGTAATTTTTGGTCCGGCTCAGCAAATACAGCACCACCGGATAATCTCCCTGAGGACACAGAAATTCGGTTTCATCATGAAACAGGGGACTGGTATGTTTTGGAAAGTCCAGTTCTGTTAACAGGTCATAACATTGAGGATTCTAAACCCACTTCTGGAAGCACAGGTTTTGAAATCGTTGTCCACATTGAATTTGATAGAGAAGGTAGCACAAAATTTGCCAAGATTACTGGTGAACATATTGGTGAACATTTGGCGATTCTTCTTGATGATAAGGTGCAATCAGCTCCAGTAATTAACACCCAGATAAGAGGCAGTGCCATTATTGAAGGGAACTTTAATTTTCAGGAAGCAAACTATCTCTCAAATATCTTGAATGCTGGTGCTTTTCCCGTTGGTGTTAAAGTCGGTGAAGAACGTGCTGTCGGACCTACTCTCGGTCAAGAGTCTATTGATAACGGTATTAAAGCCGCGCTCATCGGACTTCTTGGTGTCCTTGTCTTTATGATTTTTTACTATAGATTATCTGGTATAATCGCGATTACCGCACTTGTCTTCAATATGGTTATTATTCTCGGTGCTTTAGCTGGTTTCGGTGCGGCATTGACACTACCGGGTATTGCTGGACTTGTGCTTACGATAGGCATGTCTGTAGATGCGAATGTGCTTATATTTGAGCGAATACGCGAGGAATTGCGATCAGGCAAAGCTGTGTGGTCAGCGATTACGAGTGGTTATCAACGTGCATTTGTAACAATTTTAGATGCCAATCTCACGACGTTCTTTACTGCGCTCGTACTCTATCAATTCGGTACTGGTCCGATTAGAGGTTTTGCGATTACACTCGGTATTGGAATTCTTGCGAGTATGTTCACAGCAATTATTGTCACACGCGAAATATATGGATTGACAATCGGAAATCGGGATGTGAAAAAGTTAAGCATCTAATACGAAGCCATATCTAAAATCTGTACATACCATTCAGATTGCCCAAAATGACGTATACTGATTTCCTAACGGGCAAAGTGAATATGGAAAGGATATAGAAATTGCAACTACTAAGAGACTCAAATTTTGATTTTATTAATAAACATCGCACTGGATTTTTATTTTCTGCTGTCTTTATCTGTATCGGTGTTGTTTTTCTTATTTTACAAGGCGGACCGAATTTCGGAATTGATTTCCGCGGAGGTGTTAAGGTTGAGGCGATATTTAATAGGGCAGTAACTGAAACCGAGTTGAAATCTAAGTTGTCCGAAATTGGCTATGAGGATGTCAAAATACAACTTGAGCCAAATGAAAACAAGGCGTTTATCTCTATGGGACATCGTCCAGAATTTCAGCAACAGACCATAAATATTCCTATCGTTGCTGATCCTGGAGATGCGACTGCAACAAGTCTTCAGGTAAGCAGCTCAGGAGAGAAAGTACATCTGCTGAAAGCGGAGGATACAGTTGAATTAGTTGATGGTAATGAGAAACGTCGTAATGAAATTAGTGCTGTTCAACCTAATACTGAAGGCGAAACGATTCAGTTGGAATTCGCACAAGAATTCGGTATAGATTTGACAGAAAACGCGACGATACAAATACAAGCAAGTGTAGGTGGCATTCTCACAGAAGCACTGCGCGAAGGTGGAGATGGTTGGAAGGCTGAATCCGATGGTGTCAATGTTACAGAAGTTGGACCAAGCGTTGGTCGCGACCTAAAATGGTCGGCACTTTGGTCTGTTCTGTCATCAATTGGTATTTTACTGTTATACATCTCTTGGCGATTTGAATTTCGTTTTGCTATCGGTGCGATTGCAGCACTTGTGCACGATGTGCTTATTACCTTAGGTATCTTCGCTGTTTTATCCAAGGAAATTAATCTACCAACTGTTGCGGCATTTCTCACGATAATAGGATATTCACTAAACGACACTATTGTTGTGTTTGACCGTATCCGAGAAAACGGTTTATCTTTGCGCGGCACCGAATACACCGATGTGCTTAACCGAAGTATCAATCAATCACTGAGCCGAACCGTCATCACCTCTATAACAACTTTGTTTGTTGTCGTTGTTATCTTTGTGCTTTCCAGTTCTGGTGAGGAGATTAACACGTTTGCCTTAGCACTCATCGTCGGTGTGTTAATAGGAACGTATTCCTCTATCTTCATCGCCAGTCCGATTCTGTACATCTGGAATCTAAAACAACAGAAAGCGTAGACATATCCTAATGAATATACTGATTTTTAATTCTTATACAACGGGACAAAAGCATAAACTTGATAATCCTCTTAGTGCAGAAGATTGTAATTCATCTGACCGTCTTAAGGCACGAATAAAAGAGTTGTGTGGGTTCAATTCTGAGGGATGGCATGACAATAGTAGTGACTATCGCTTACCTGCTGGTGAGATGTTTACTGGACCTCTGTATATTCAATTGCGTGAAGGTTTGAAACAGATTCGTGAACACGAGCAATATGGTAAAACAACCATTGACCTATATTTTCCATGGTATTATTGCCGGGTTGACGGAAAAAAGAGTCCGGTTAACGAGAAAGACATTATTGTTCCCTTTGACACTTCAGCACTTCACGAACTTGAGGTATTAGAATTTGATGCGAGTGGTGTGCCTGAACGGACGGTGGAATTACTCGAAAGTTACGACCTTGTATTTTCTCTGTTGAGACCTGATGATATTGAATCATTGCGACGCGTTTTTGAGGTAAAACGAAATGTAACGATGATTTTCCTGCTTCCCAAAAGTCAGAGAAAGGCAGTCAATGAAGATTTACCGAATATACACGTTGTTGAAACCGGAAGAGATTTGCAGAAAAAACTCCGCACTTCAAATTATGCACTGAAAGGTGTTGTGATGAGAAGATTGTGTGAGGCTGCATGTCGTGATGGTTTTCAGGTGTTTGAAGAGGTGAAACAGGACCCACAACGGTTGCTTGATATTGTGCAGAATCAGTAAGAGTGTAAGATGCGAATATTAGTGATCACCTCCTGCACAGGTCGAAAAAAATATAAAGTTTCAAACCAACTTCTGTATGAAGATTTTACTTCACCTGAGCGTCTTAGACAGCAAACAGCAGAATTGAAAGATTTTAAAACTCCAGCCGCAGAGATGTACACCGGACAGCAGCACCGCTACCTGATGGAAGGATTACAAGAATTGCGAATGATATATCAAAAAGATGTTGTTAATCTACATATTATTTCAGCAGGTTACGGTTTACTTAGAGAAAATGATGTTATTGTTCCTTACAACGTTACATTTCAAAAACTTAAGCAAAAAGAAATTTTGAAGCGTAGTGATAGACTTCACATACATGAACATGTAGAGACTATAATCACTGACTACGAATTGGTATTCTTTTTATTAGGTAAAGCATACGTCCAAGCATTGCAGCTTCCATTTAAGATTCCAGATTCAGTCACTCAAATTTTTGTTGCAGCTCCGAGTTGGAAGTATATATTTTCTAAGTTTTTATCAGATATCCATGTTGTTTATGCTGGAGAGGATTTAGCGAACCAACTTGATCGTGCCACTAAATATAACCTTAAAGGTGTTGTGATGAGAAGATTGTGTGAGGCTGCATGTCGTGATGGTTTTCAGGTGTTTGAAGAGGTGAAAAAGGACCCACGACGGTTGCTTGATATTATCCAACAATAGAGTTAGGTAAACCTGTCTCAAGGATTTAAGAGGGACCAAAATGAAACTTCCAACCCCCCTTTCCAATCCTAATTCCCAATATGTATTCGGTGATTCGGAACCGATGCGGAAAGTTTGGCATCAAGTCGAACAGGTTGCACCTACGAATGCGACTGTTCTCATCACTGGGGAGACAGGTGTTGGTAAAGAGGTCGTTGCGCAAACTATCCACGAAAATAGTCCTCGCAAAAACCGACTCTTCAAAGCGGTTAACTGTGGGGTGTTTTATCAAGACCTTCTTCAGAGTGAACTCTTTGGACATGAAAAAGGTGCTTTTACCGGTGCGTTGAACCTTCGACGTGGGGTGTTTGAACTTGCTGATGGTGGTACACTTTTCCTTGATGAGATAGCTGAAATGTCTCCCGAAGTGCAGGTAAAATTTCTCCGCGTATTAGAAACACAAGAATTCACACGACTCGGTGGTGAGAAAAGCGTTAAAGTTGATGTCCGAATTATCGCTGCAACAAATGTCAATCTTGAAACATCGGTCAAGGATAAGAAGTTTAGACAAGACCTCTACTACAGACTCAACCTTTTCCATATTCAAATTCCTCCGTTACGTGACAGACGCGAAGATATACCATTATTTGTAGACGCATTTATCTCTGAATTAAGTGCAAGACACAATAAAGTTGTTACTGGTATAGAGTCTGACGCGCTCAACAATCTACAGAATGCAGACTGGCAAGGAAATATCCGTCAACTCAAAAATGCCGTTGAATCCGCAATAATATTGGCAACTTCTGAGGAACTTGAACTAAAAGATTTCCCCATAGATACAGAAATAGGACATACCAAATTGCCTGTTCAAATAATAGACGAACCGGGAACATCTCTACAGGTTGTCCAACCAGATTCCGGGACGATTGCACAAGATAATGTAGCCATTTACAAGACGATTCTTGGACTTATTGCTTATGCAGTCCACTTACTTAAGTCTACAGCGATTCCTAAAGATCAGGATTCCCTTTCAATTCTTGATGACGATAACGGTTGGATGCATATTACCGAGGCAGACGACGCAGCAGATGTTATCAGTAAAGCCTTAGAAGTCCTTTCAGCAAGCAGAGAAGGACTTGATAATCTAACACAGGAAGAGGTGACATCAATCGTTAGTTCTGTGGAACAGCAAGATGATTCACAGAAGCAGAGCGAATATTTACCTATACTTGATGAGGAAAAATCCATCGGTAGGGTAGGTATGACTATGGCAGAAATTGAAAAGGCAGCTATCTATAAAACGCTCAAGGAAACAGGAGAAAATAAAACTGAGGCGGCGAGAATTCTTGGTATTGGGGTACGGACACTGCATAGAAGACTGGATGATTACAAAAAGGAAGCGGACAAGAGAGATGATATGTTGGTTCAGGAATAGCAATGTATTACTAACATCACACAAATAAATCCTGTCCTTTACATTGAAACCCTGCAATAACATCACCACCATCAAGGATATCTTCACCACGTAGAACGGTGATCTTCTCAATAGACTGTACACCTCTTCTGTTTCCCTACACGGATTTACCACCCACACCATAGCACATCCCGCATCTAACCATTCATCTACTTTTTCACAACTTCAGTATAGGTATCGTTTGATAACCATCATTAGCTCGTTTCCATAGGTCTTCAGCAGTCAGAAGTGTTAGTTGAGCAGGTGGTAATTCTGTTCTGGATAGATTATGTTCTCTTTCTGCCATTTTGTCACTTCGGGTATATGAAAGGTTGATAAATACAAATATAAATTACTTTGATTAAAATAATTTTAAAAGTTATAGGCACATTCCACTGCCGTTAAAATATTAAACATGCATCAAATACCACAGATACATTGACAATATTGAAATACTACAAATGAAAATGACATAATGAAGATTCTTCTGTAGACTACTATGTACAACCTATCTCATAAATCATTTGTAGGGCGAGGTTCCGTGCTTCGTCATATTTCTGTGTTTCTGGGTGCTCAAACCCTCCACCGTACGATGTAGATTGTATTCTAAGAAAAACCTTAGTTACGGATTTATGAGATAGACTGTACATTTCTAAGATAATTCCACCGTACTCGGGTGAGCTCAACGCGAATCATTGAATCGTGTCTGCTTTGAAAAATTGGGTTCAATTACCTTGTGTCTATTCTGCATAAGGGGTGTTGTACAAACTAATGGTTCATGAGGAATATCAATTTGAGATTGAGATGGAAAACGACCCTCTATAATCTTCAGAGCATCTTCAAAAAGCGCAATTGGAGAATCCATAACTTCTAAACTAGTGCTGTGTGCAATTGGCATAATCTCTGATCCAGGACCGGTACCGATCCGTATATGAAATCGTTTTGGGATTTCAAAAGGTTCAGCTATAAGATAATCTAACGAGGCACGTTGTTGCAAAAATTTGAGTTTTTCTTCGTCGGAACCTGTTACAACATAAGCTTTTGCCCTTAAAGAATATATTAATCCTTGATCATCAATTACGTACCATAAGTTAACAATGACTTCTCTGCTACTCATGGTTCCATTCCCTCCTGTTAATATCAAGGATTAGCCAAACCTACCTATAAGGTTCTAGATTTGCAACAGAACTGTAAAATATCAAAGATTTTCTAAATCATCCAAATCTTTGTATCGTCCACTCGCATTTTTGTTCAATTTCAGGTGTTCAAGGTTGATAATTTCAACATCAACACCATCTATGACATCAGTAATCCGTTCTGCATAACATTCTTCAAAGTTAACACCAGAGATCGTAGTCAAAAGTTCTATTCTGAAAGGTGGAATACCCATTCGGATAATTTGATTTTGTTTTAAAAAAAGATCTACTGTTAATTTGGCACTCTCAAATCCAAATTTACTTAAGACATCAACCAATTTTTCAGCATTTTCTTTTTGTATTGGTACCCATATATCCATGTCCCCAGTTGTACGTGGATAACCATGGTAGTTAACTGCGTATCCACCGATGAGAAGATATTTAATCTGATGTGAGTTCAACAATTTCAAGAACTCTTTGAAGTCTGGTGGTAGTTGGATCGTAGCCATAGTTTAACTGCCGCATCAATTCAAGTGCAACTAATCGTTCCTGCGGTGTTTTGGAAAGCCAATATTCCTTATCACCTGATTTATCAGAAAGCGTTGTAACAGAAAATGCAGTTTTGTCCATTCTAAAACGGTTTTGTTCCTGAAGAGTGGTAGTATCTTTTTCATCCATGACAGTGTCTAAAACCTCCGATTTTTGAAAACTATACCTTACCAAAACATTGGATAAAACTCAATTTTCTGCTGGTGGTTCTACTTTTTCTAATAACTGTGAGATAATATCTAAACTGGTAATTCCATCAGCCTCAGCATTGAAATTAGTCAAGATTCTGTGCCGTAGGACAGGTTTTGCGACTGCTTTGATGTCCTCGTAGCTAACATGATAACGTCCGTGCATAATTGCACGTGCCTTCGCACCTAACACAAGATATTGTGAAGCGCGAGGACCGGCTCCCCAATTGACCCAATCTCTAATAAAATCGGGTGCGTCGGGATGTGTCGGACGCGTATTAAAACTCAATTCAACAGCATAATCTACCATCGTTTCAGCAATGGGTACTTTCCGGACAATCTGCTGTAATCTAAGCACCTCTTCACCTGTGATAACCGGTTCAATTTTCGGTTCATAAGCAGAAGTAGTTGTCAAGACAATCTCTCTTTCCTCAGATTTTTCAGGATAATCAATGTATATGTTAAACATGAATCGGTCCAGTTGCGCTTCAGGGAGTGGGTATGTTCCTTCCTGTTCAATTGGGTTCTGTGTGGCTAATACAAAAAACGGAAGTTCCAATTCATAAGTATTGCCCCCTGCTGTCACTTTATATTCTTGCATTGCCTGTAAAAGAGCCGCTTGCGTCTTCGGTGGTGTTCGGTTAATCTCGTCTGCTAGTACAACGTTAGCAAAAACGGGACCTTTTATAAAACGAAATGAGCGTGTTCCGGTATTCATTTCTTCTTCAATAATATCTGTCCCAATAATATCAGAAGGCATCAGATCTGGTGTGAATTGAATGCGATTGAATGGTAGTTTGAGTATTTTAGCGAATGTGCTGATAAGTAATGTTTTCGCCAATCCCGGCACACCTACGAGGAGACAGTGTCCTTGTGAAAAAAGAGCGATGAGAAGCTGATCAATGACATCACTTTGACCGATAATTCTTTTTTTTAGTTCGGTCAATATGTTTTCACGAGCGGTTTTTAGGAACTCCGCTGCTTCTAAATCGGTTTCAATGTGGTTATTTTGCATTTTATTCCTTCCAAAATATAGTTGGAATTTATTGAGATTCTGAGAATGATAGTAATAGAAAACGGCACATGGTATGTGCCGATTATTTAGTCGGGAGCAGTGTTGTGTAAATTATTCGGTTCTCCACATTTGAAGTCCGTCAAAATCAAAGTTGAAATCGATAATGCGTGTACCTGCTTCCTCAAGTTTCTGTCGGACGCTATGTTCGCGAGTCGGTTGGCAGTAAAAGAGTAGACAACCTCCACCGCCTGCACCACAGGCTTTCCCACCGATTGCCCCATGCTCTTTTGCAATCATAAATAGTTTATCAATCTGTTCATTTGTTACAGATGAATGTAGTTTTTTCTGATTTTGCCAATTTTCAGTTAGAAGTTCACCGAAATCTGTTAAACGTCCTCGAATTAGGGCATTTTTAGTGGATTCAGCAATGGTTTTTAGGTTTTCTAAAGCTTTCCTAACACCAGATTCACCGCTTTTATATGCCTGTGTGACATTCTGATGGATATTACCTGAAAGACGAGACTGTCCTGTGTAGCATAAGACAAGGTTCTTTTCTAATTCATATCGGATATTTGGTGGGAGTTTTAAAGGCGAAGTTTTTACCTCTTCCCCTTGGAATTCCATAAAACTGATACCACCGATTGCGCTCGCGTAATGATCCTGCTTACCGCCGAGTATACCGAGTTCATGGCGTTCAATACTACTTGCGAGTTCGGCATACTGGTATGGAAGATACGTAATATCCTTAAGCGCGCCAAGCACGCCAATAAGTGTGACACCCATTGCTGCAGAAGTACCAAGTCCACTTCCGGGAGGTGCATTTGATTGTGTTATGAGATCAAAACTACCGATTTGTAACGACATCTGACGGACCGCTGCTTTTACGAGATCAATATTACCATCATATTCAAGTTGACGGACATCTTCAGCTTCAACAAACGTATCAAAATCGGCAGAATAGATACGGATCCTTTTGTCCAAGACGCGTTGAAGTTCCACGGATTCGGGGAAATTCGTTTGGCTTTCACAAACAAGCGTTGCATAGGCGTATCGATTGATTGCTCCGTTGACAACAAGTCCTTTGGATTCTTCTGTGAAAAGGGCGACATCACTCCAACCCCCAGCAAAGTCAATACGCACAGGTGCTCTTGTCCTGATTAACATCACAATTCTCCTAACATTGCCTCTTTACCATCATAATGTTATGGCTCCAAGTATTACTGAGTATTCAGTAACAGACCTATGAAGACGCATATTACCTATAATAGCATAGTGTTTGAGTATTATCAATTGTTTTTTCTGGAGAATTCAAGCGATTTAGACCACAGCAATCTCACTGCAGATGATCAGATACTGGGAAATGCTGGTATGAAGATAATGTTTTATGGAAATAGAAAAGCCGTAGAAATACCTCTGCAGTAACGAGATATATCTACGACTTTTTCTAATGTAAATCAAACAACTAAGTTTAGGAGACAGCGTCTTTAAGTTTCTTACCAGCTTTGAATGCCGGAACCTTCTTCTGAGGTATTTTGAGAGGTTCGCCGGTTTGTGGATTGCGACCTTCCCGTGCAGAACGGGTTCTGACTTCGAACGTTCCAAAACCGATAAGGCCAATCGAATTGCCTTTTTTCAAAGCATCTTGAACAGTAGAGGTAAACGCTTCAACAGCAGCCCCTGCATCTTTTTTAGTGAGACCTGTCTTTTCAACAACGCTGCTGATGATGTCATCCTTCATCAATTTCTTTGCCATGATTCAACTTCCTTTAAAATAATGTTATTCAGCCAAGCAAAATCCGCACGCGAGGATTTGGAATCACATAAATGAGGCGTTTTCGCATCAGACTGAAGTTAAATTGATAGAAACAATTCAGTATAGTATATGACTAAAAATATAATATGTCACAAATAACTTAACTTAATATGGTTTCTATATAATGATACCATATAATTCAAGTCTTGTCAAGGTACAACTGAATTATTCAAGACCGTTTAACATTACAGTATTCCACCTTTGAAAACGATGGAATTCTATGTGTCTACTATTATTAACGTTGTTTTCTGAATATGGTTACTTATTGGGTGGTCTAAACACAACAGGTATAAGAATTAACGTTGAATTGAGTTGGAATTTATATCTATGTTGTCAGTTTATAATCGATGATTATCCCAAGGTAGTTGTTTATCGTTGTGACTGCGATTTCATCCTCACTGTAGCGTAATCTGCCAGATTGTGTCTGGTAGAACGCACATTAACAGAATATGTTATCAGTATACGAAGCCCCATGAGACATACTCTATATACACTACACCATGGCACTAATGTGATAGTAAAACAGGTTTGCTTAAGTCTCATTTTTGTGGTAACATTATATAAAATAAAGAATAGGTTGACTTTGAGGTAACACAAAAATGCATGAGAGTTATCGTGTTGCAATTGTCGGTGCAACAGGGGCAGTTGGCAACACTATGTTAGAACTATTAGAGGAACGTTCCTTTCCTGTTGGCAGCCTGAAGTTGTTGGCATCTCATAGGTCTGCAGGAGAAATATTGACATTCAAAGGCGCGCACATAGTTATAGAGGAGTTGACGCACGACTCGTTTGATGAAGTTGATCTTGTATTCTCATCAGCGGGTGCGTCAGTTAGCCGTGAATTCATTCCTACTGCTGTCAAAAAAGGTGCATTAGTTATTGATAACACAAGTGCTTTCCGAATGGATTCGGACACTCCCTTAGTTGTGCCAGAAGTCAATATGGATGCTGCTGTTGAGCACAATGGTCTTATCGCAAATCCAAACTGTTCAACTATTCAGATGATGGTTGCGCTCAAACCGATTTACGATGCAGTTGGTATCAAAAGAATCGTTGTCTCCACGTACCAGAGCGTTTCCGGTAAAAGTGGACGCGCTGTAAATGAATTGATTCTACAGACAACAGAGGCGTTGGAAGGCAAACCTATTACACTTGATCGGTTTCCACATCAAATGGCATTTAACGTGGCATTTGATTGGCCTTTCACAGACACAGGGGATAACGAAGAGGAACTGAAGATGGTCAATGAAACCCATAAAATCCTTTCTGATGATACTATAGGGGTTTCGGCAACGACTGTCCGTGTGCCTGTTTTCTTTGCACATTCTGAATCAATTAACCTTGAGACTCATGAAAAACTGACTCCTGCAGAAGCATGTAGGTGTCTCGAAGAAGCACCTGGTGTGCAACTAATTGATGACCCTGACAATTTCAAATATCCCATGGCTATAGATGCTGCTGGCAAAGATGATGTATATGTTGGACGTATCCGTGAAGATAAGTCAATCGCGAACGGATTAAATCTGTGGGTTGTCGCAGATAATCTCCGTAAAGGTGCAGCGTTGAATGCAATTCAGATCGCTGAACAACTCTTGACTTAAAACATCTTGTCGGTTGCCCTTATCATAAAAGATGGAACTAAACAGAGAAACCATCCCCCAATATCTACACGAACGTCAGGTTGAGATAGGTTTTTTTGAGTCGGATGCCAACCTACATTCTGAGGAAATCGGCGATGGTAATCTCAACTTTGTCTATCGTGTTTTTGATAAAGCACAGCCTGAACGTTCACTTGTGTTGAAACAGGCACCCCCATATATAAAGATATTAGGACCTGACTACCCTTTGCCTTCTGATCGCTTGACTTACGAATCCAGATCACTTGAGATATACAATCAATATGCAAGTGAGACAGTTCCAACGCAATATTATTTTGACAGCGATTCAGCGGTAATTGTGATGGAAGATCTTCATGGCTATAATCTATTACGAGACGATCTCATTGTAGGACATGTCAATCAGACAATTCCTGAATTGATCAGTAGATTTATGGGTATGGTGCATAGCCAAACATTTGCTGACAATCTTGACAGTACTTCAGTAAATAAGTATCAAGAAGACTTTGCGAATACTGTCATGCAATCAATAACTGCTGATTACGTTTTCACTTTTCCTTTTATTGAACACGAGACGAATTTTTATACTGATGGATTAGAACCTAATGTAAAACGTCTGATATCGGATGCAAATTTCTTGCAGCAAGCGCGAAAACTAAAGTCAAATTTTCTTGCAGAACAGCGCGGATTAACACATGGGGATCTCCATACTGGAAGTATTATGGTCAATGGGGATTCAGCTAAGGTCATCGATTCCGAATTTGCCTTTTACGGTCCAGTTGGATTTGACATCGGTTTGTACTGGGCAAACTATCTTTTATCCTATTTTTCACACATGGACAATATCAATGTACAATCGGAACTTAAAACTGCTATTATTCAAACGTGGGATGTTTACACAACAGAATTTCAGATGATTGATGCAGTGAAGAAGTCTGATGCATTACAGCAAATCTTTCACGATTCAATCGGGTTTGCTGGAATGGAGATGTTAAGACGTATCATCGGGGCAGCGCATGTAAAGGACATTGAGAGCATTGCAGATGTACAACGAAAACTTCGAGTAGAAACTGCTATACTTGAACTCGGCAGCACGTTTGTAAAACAACATCAAAATATTTCTACTATGACTGAACTGATTGAGCAATTGTAGGACGGCATACTTTAATAATGACAGACATGTCAATCTAAAATATTGATGCCTCAGGAGACTATGAGAGACTACTACGAAATACTCGGTGTGAAACGAAACGCAACCGAAGAAGATATAAAAAAAGCCTATCGTAAATTGGCAGTAAAATACCATCCCGATAAGAATCCTGGAAATAAAGCTGCTGAGGAGAAATTCAAAGAAGCATCCAACGCCTATTCTGTGTTATCCGATCCTGACAAACGAAAAGTCTATGATGTTCGTGGACATGCGGGTGTTCAAGGTATGGGTTTTGAAGGTTTCACCAATATGGACGACATTTTCGCGAACTTCAACGACATTTTCGGTCGTGGAGCTTACGGTGGATTTGGTGATGCTTTTGGTGATGTGTTTGGTCAGCAACGTCGATCTACCCGTATTTATCGGGGACGTGACCATCGCATTAACCTCGCTATTCCGTTTGCTGATTCTGTGCTTGGTGCACAAAAAGAGATAAGTGTCCAAGGAAAAAGTATAACTCTTAAGATTCCACCTGGCATTAAAGACGGACAAACACTTCGGGTTCGGGGACATGGAGAATCTATCGGTGCTGGTGCAGCAGGAGACCTGTTGGTCAAGATATCAGTTCAGTCACATCCAACTATATCGCGAGATGGACTTGATCTGGTGACTGATGCAAAAGTGCCGATGACGACAGCAGCGTTAGGTGGCACCGTTCGAGTGAATACACTTACAGGCAACGTGGATCTTAAGATACCATCGGGTGCACAACCTGGACAACAATTACGTATCCGTGGACAAGGGATTGTAGACCCATCTGGACGAAACGGAGATTTGCGAGTACGCCTTGTTGTGGAAATTCCTAAATCATTGTCGCGCAAACAGAAAGATTTACTGAAACAACTTGCGAAGACACTATGACAAAAGAATTTTCAGATTCTGAAGTGATGCTATAACTAAGCAGACAATTCGATATTGTTTCAAAGCAAATATTGTGCAAGGCGGTTCAAGTGCCGAGTCTTAATGAATTCAAGCACATCTTGTCATCAAATGGGAATTGAACCTTAGTGGTAATATTATCTTTCAGAAATGTATATAGGGTAATTGATATCTGTCTACATAAATCTTCGTTCAACGGTACTAGCAGGCAATTAATATCTGGAAAATGTACACAGGATTAAATTTTAATGTAAGGAGAACTAATGATTTCACTATCACAACGGAGTCAAAACGTAACACCCTCGTCCACTTTGGCGATCACCGCAAAAATCAACGCGCTGATCGCTGATGGCGTAGATGTCGTCAAATTCGGAGCAGGTGAACCCGATTTTGACACACCCGATTATATCAAAGCCGCCGCAATCGAAGCACTTGATGCTGGATTTACAAAATATACACCTGTCCCCGGTATCCCCGAACTTCGGGAAGCAATCGTGGATAAATTCAAGAAAGACAATGGACTGGATTATACCACGTCCCAAGTTATAGTTTCCTGTGGTGCAAAACATACCCTATACAATATCATGCAAGCAATCTGCGACCCTGGCGACGAAGTCATCTTCGCCGCACCCTATTGGGTGAGTTATCCGCAACAGATTAAGTTGGCAGGTGCGGTTCCACGCGTGATTGAGACCACTGGTGTACAAAACTTCTGCATGCAACCCGATCAGATTGAGGCAGCAATTTCCGCCAAAACAAAAGCAATTCTGATTAACAGTCCGAGTAATCCTACTGGTACCACTTATGATGTAGAAGCACTCAGACAGATTGCAGCTATCGCAGTCGAAAATCAGGTGTATCTCATCTCAGACGAAATCTATGAAGCACTGCTTTACGATGGTGCAACGCATCAGAGTCCTGCCTCATTCAATGAGGAGACAAAGGCGATTACATTTGTCGTCAATGGTGTATCCAAAGCCTATTCTATGACAGGATGGCGTATCGGTTATACAGCAGGACCCGAAGATGTGATTTCAGCGATGTCTCGTATACAGTCACACAGCACATCAAATCCGACCTCGATTGCTCAGAAAGCAGCCGTTGCTGCACTAAACGAACCTCAAGATGCCGTTGAAGAGATGCGTAAAGCCTTTGAAGAACGTCGCAATGTTATCTGTCAACGTTTTGATGAAATTGACGGTGTGAGTTATGTTAAACCGCAAGGTGCTTTTTATATCTTCCCTGATTTTTCTGAGCACTATGGTAGAACACTTGATGGTAATAAGATTGAAGGTTCAATGGATATAACGGATTATCTGCTTGGTTCTGCAGGTGTCGGCGTTGTTCCGGGTAACGGATTCGGAGCGGATAAAAATTTACGGCTCTCATTTGCTACCTCTTTGACAGAGATTAACCGAGGATTAGATAGGATTAAAAAAGCGTTGGAATAGAGTGTCGGTTTACGACAGGAAATAGCAATTTTCAATACAAAGGAGATATTATCGTGACACAACCTAATCTTGTTTTTGTTATCACCGACGACCAAGGTTACGGGGACTTGGGATGTACCGGCAACCAAGTCATCAACACCCCGAATCTGGACGCGCTCTCAGAAGAGAGTGTGCAGCTAAGAAATCTGCATGTAGGTCCCACTTGTTCGCCGACGCGCGCAGGTATCATGACCGGTAGATATTGCAACTCAGCAGGGGTGTGGCATACTATTGGCGGCAGGTCACTGCTCCGCAGCGATGAGGTCACGATGGCAGATATCTTCAGTCGTAACGGCTATCAAACTGGTATGTTCGGCAAATGGCATCTCGGTGATAATTACCCGTTCCGTCCACATGACCGAGGCTTTGAAGAAGCACTCTACCACGGCGGCGGAGGCATTAGCCAAACCCCCGACTATTGGGGCAACGACTATTTTGACGACACCTATTTTAGCAACGGATCTGAACAACCTTTTGAAGGCTACTGTACCGATGTATGGTTTCAGGAAGGGATGAAGTTTATTGAACGGAATCAGAACCGTCCATTTTTCTGCTATATCCCAACCAATGCACCTCACGGTCCGTTTCGTGTACCTGATGCCTACAGTGAGGTCTACCGAAGGAAAGGTGAACCAGAATCGCGTGCGTGTTTCTACGGTATGATTACCAATATAGACGATAACATGGCACGATTGCGTCATCACCTCAAAGTACTCGGACTTGAGGAAAACACTATACTCATCTTCATGACCGACAACGGTTCTGCTAACGGTTGCGACTTAGACGGACAGCAGTATGTTAAGTCTGGATACAATGCTGGGATGCGTGGTAAAAAAGGTTCGCCTTATGAAGGTGGACATCGTGTGCCGCTCTTTATGCATTGGCCCAATGGTGGCTTATCAGAAAAGAAAGAGGTGGATGAACTCACTGCCAATATTGATCTGCTACCGACCTTAATTGATCTCTGTGATTTAGACGTGTCTGATAATTCCCGTTTCCACGGGACAAGCATCACGCCGTTATTACAGGATGAATCAGTTGAATGGGAGGATAGAGTAATCGTTACGGATTCGCAGCGTGTTGAAAATCCAATTAAGTGGAGACAAAGTGCTACAATGTCGCTAAGGTGGAGACTTATCAATGGTACCGAACTTTATGATATTCAAGCAGATCCCGAACAACGTAATGATGTCGCTGCTGAACATCCCGATGTCGTTGCCGAACTCCGTGAGCATTATGAATCATGGTGGACGTTAGTATCTGAACGGTTTGATGAGGAGTGTCCGATTGTCGTTGGTACACAAAACGAACAACTTGCATGTATAACAACACATGATTGGCACGGTAGTGGAAATGCTTGGAATCAAGGTTCTATTCGAAACGGGATGCAATGCAATGGGTATTGGGCAATTGAGATACCGGAAGATGGTGAGTATAGTTTTGAGTTACGTCGTTGGCCTCGTGAAGAAAACAGAGCGATCACAGAAGGTATCCCCGGTGAAAACATAGACCTATATAACGGTGGGCGCGCATTAGATTTGAAAACGGCACAAATTCGTATTGATGATCAATCCGCAACGCAGGCTATTAAACCTGATGCATTAGGTGTCACCTTTACATTCGATCTAAAAGCTGGACAGACGCGTTTACATACACAGTTCTCAGACGAAACAGGAGAATTATCACTTGGGGCTTATTATGTATATGTGAAACGAGTGATTTAAGACATAGTTTGTAAACTGAAACAATATTTGTTGGTTCTACTTCTTAACAATCAAAGGAGTATTTGACCATGAAAATATTACATGTTTTTACAATCTTAACAAGCGTTTTTGTTTTATTGGTAGGTTGTGCGACACATACCCCTACAGAAAGACAGTCGTTTTCAGCAAATGAATCATCAAGTCGTCGGGGTATGCATCATGGAAGGGGCAGCACATTTCAGAAGTTATCAAGAAATGGGGACCACCCCACAAAGTCGTTGAGCAGAGTTCAGGTGGAGAAATATATACATGGAAGTTTAATGCAGCTACAACAACATTTCCTGATGGACGTTTACGAGGTAGAAAAGGGACGATACAGCCAATTATCTACCTATATACCTATGAAGACGGAATTGTATATCACTGGACATCGGACGCTGGATCACGGGTAGACAGACCTCGGTAATGTCGACATTTCCCTCAATATTGAGACTGGTCCTATTCACTATCATCATTAAGGCATACACAACCCAAATTACTGTTGCTTCAGTTTCCCCACAGCATAGGAAGTTTATCAGAAGGTTCTACAGCATAAGCGGTGTGATATATGCCGTTTTCCATTATGTTCTGAATCTCTTCTTTGGATAGTGCATCGTTGAAAAGACCAACCTCATCCATAATACAAGCTGATTGAAAACCGGCACCTTGGTCTGTCCCAAGCCATGCTGTCTGGTTTTGATCTTGAAGTTGAAATTTTGGTACAGCTTGTGCGACCTTCTCTTCTCCATCGACATATATTTTTACCATGTTCCCATCGTAGGTGTTGGCGACATGATACCATGTTCCTGCCTTCACCACGAGACCACTGGAAACGTTCCAATTATTACTCCAACTACGAAGTGTATTGGGTATTTCTTTATATGGCACATAGCGGTTGTTGCTCTGATCCCATAGAGAGAAATAATTTTGCTGTGCCGCAATATCAGTGAACTGAATCCATAGGATAAAACTCACTTTATCAATCATGACAGCTTTGCCGAACGGAATAGTTACTGTACCACCCCTTTTTATTTCAAGTGCGTCATCAACTTTCCCATCAACCCAACCTGAATTAGTTATAGTTCCGTCATAACCATTTTCCGATGAGTCTATAGCGGTATTACCCTCTTCTTCATCAAGTAGCCATATTCCGATTATCTTCTCAGGATCAATTTTCGCGTCGCTCATACCAACAGATATGCCTAATGCAAATAGCACGCAATAAGTCAAAACAACAATATTCTTTATAGTCATGTGTTACTCCTATTTTCTAATATATTGATTTAATTATATGTAGTCTTTGTTTCATTTGCAAGTTAATTGCAGGATATCGTTGAATAGGCACACTTTCTTCTCATCATCATCATACAATTTGCTTAAAATGTGAATTCAGCGTATAATAGCGGATGTATGCTAACGGTAATTCCATCACATCTATGGGGAATTCAGAGTTATTCTAACTAAAGGAGAAATGTATGTACAAGTGTGCAATTTTAGGGTGTCGTGGACGTGCACGCGCACATGCCCGTGCTTACGACAATGTTAAAGGTGGTAAACTCGCGGCTGTCTGCGATATGAAAGAAGACTTACTCAATGGGTTCGGAGAAGAATTCAATATTGATACCCGCTACACTGATCTTGATGAAATGCTTTCTAAAGAGAAACCGGATCTCTTACACATTGTGACTGCGCCAGTGATGCGCGGCACCAATGAACGGATTCGGTATCCGTTGTTGAATCAAGCCTCTGAGCACGGTGTACCTGCAGTGGTTATTGAGAAACCGATTGCAGTTGAGAGTGAAGACTGGCGGCAAATCTATGAACTCTCTAAACGCACTAAGACAAAGATTGTTATTAACACACAACTCAACTTCCATCCGAAAAATCTTGAGTTGAAACGTGATGTAGCAGAAGGCAAAATAGGTGCAATTAAGTTTATTGAGGCAAGTGCACGTAACCCACCTGTAGACCAAGCACCCCACGTACTTCAATTAGTTTCCTCGTATATTGACAACTCCCAACCGGTAAAGGTGATGGGACAAATCGCAGGTGCAGGTAATTTGGATGGGGCACAACCTTCACCCGCAAATGCTACTGGGATTGTCACCTATGAAAATGGTGTGCAAGCCTCGGTAGCCTTTGGACCAGAGATGGCACCAAGTGTGAATCCTGGAACTGGCAATAATCAACATAAGCGCGTCTGTGTCTTTGGTGAAACAGGATTTGTACATTGGCGGTTTCAGAGTTGGGAACGTTATACGCCTGATGGAGGTTATGAAGGTGGCAACCTCAGTTACGGTGCACAAAATGCTGTGTCACAAACTAATTTGACAGAAGCTGTGTTTGATTGGCTTGACGATGAAAGTAAGGTACATCCGACTCACCTATCTCAATCTCTTGCGGAATTTAATCTACTCCTTGGAATTTACTATAGCGGTTTGAGCCACACCGTTATTGAATTACCTTTCGATCCACCAGATGGAATGATGGACATGTTCAGAGAGAGTCTATAAAGTGGTAGGCATGTATTGAGGCAGTAGGAGCACGTGTGGATTATGATTCACCGACGCTGCGTGAGGATATCAACGACGATGGGGTCATTAATATACAAGACCTTGTATTGGTAGCACAAGCATTTGGTAACACGACAGAAGAATAAGCAGTGCTTTTAAGAACGTTGCTGAAAGAAGGAACAATCTTCGTGAATAAAATAATTTACATGGACAATCATGCAACAACACCAATTGCATCGGAAGTGTTAGATGCAATGCTACCGTATTTAACGACTCATTTTGGTAACGCAGCCAGTACACACGCGTTCGGTGTAGCTGCTAAGGGTGCGGTGGATAAAGCGCGGCAACAAGTTTCAGATCTACTCGGTTGCTCAACAGAAGAGATAATCTTCACAAGCGGTGCTACTGAATCTGACAATCTTGCTATTAGAGGTGCTGCTTATGCGTTCAAAGATAAGGGTAACCACATCATCACAAGCACAGCAGAACATCACGCCGTCCTTGATACATGCCACGCCTTAGATGCAGAAGGATTTGAAACCACATATCTTCCAGTGGATAAATACGGAATGGTAAGTCCTGACGATGTGGAAGCCGCTATTACACCGAAAACCATTTTAATAAGTTTCATGTATGCCAATAACGAGGTAGGTACTATCAATCCGCTTCGTGAGATCGCTGGTATTGCATCAAAACACGGTGTGTTGTTTCATACAGATGCGGTGCAGGGTATTGGCAAACTTGAGTCAAATATGGAAGTGTTGGGACTTGATATGGCATCAATTACTGCTCATAAGATATACGGTCCGAAAGGTATTGGTGCCCTATATATACGGGATGGAGTTGGTGTTAAACCACATTTCTATGGTGGTGGTCAGGAGGGAGGAATCCGTCCTGGAACACTGAATGTGTCAGGAATTGTCGGTCTGGGTGCAGCGTGTGAGGCGTGTAAGACAGCAATGGACATAAAAACAGAGGAAAAAGTTGTTGGACCATTGCGCGACAAACTCTACCAAAAATTAGCATCGGAGTTAACAGATATCCATCTCAACGGTCACCCTGAAAATCGTTTGTTAGGGAACTTAAATCTCTGTTTTGCTGGGGTGCAAAGCCATGCACTCTTGGCAGGACTAAAGAATGTTGCGGTGTCAACTGGTTCAGCATGTGATTCCGAATCTGTTACCGCATCGCATGTATTAGTGGCAATGGGGATTCCGAATGAATTGGCAGTGACTACTATCCGTTTCGGTTTGGGACGATATAATACCGCAGAAGAGGTGGATATGGTCGCTGGGAAAGTCATCAAGACGGTTGATCAGTTACGTGCCTTGGCACCAGAATAGCAAAGGTGTTCTATACTAACTCCTAAAGAATACATTGCTGCCGAACGAAAGGCAACTCTCAAAAGTGAATACTTTAGCAGTGAGATTGTCGCAAAGTTCGGTGCAAATTATCCACATAATCTTATTACGATGAATACTGCATACGGTCTTTACAACCAATTAGCAGACCGTGGATGCCAAGTTTTTGCAAGCGATATGTGCATCGGAATAAACGCTGGAGACTCCTATTTTTATCCAGATGTTTCTGTTGTCTGTGAAAAACCGCGCTTTGAGGATAATGAATTTGACACCCTTATCAACCCAATAGTCGTCGTTGAAGTGCTTTCGCAGTCAACAGAGACGTATGACAGAGGTGTGAAATTTACGCGTTATCAACAACTGGAATCATTGCAGGAATATATTCTTATACCATTTCTAATTGATCTCCTGTCATTGGCAAAACAGCGTTTGTAGTCGCGTAATTCATTGCGCCTCTTACAATCTTCATCTCTGCTTGTACCGATAATTTCACAATGAAGTTTCATTTTTTAGAAGTGGTATTATTTCTCCTTATCGTTTTGCTATACCTTGCGCGGTGTATAGCGTGATTGTTTATATCGGGTATCCATTGCCTTTAAAAAGGTGTGGGTACCCCTGCCGTATCAAAGCAATACTCTAAAATCAAATTTTAGAAAATGGGTACCCATCATGAGTATTACTCTTAGACGTGCTTTGCATACTAAAACTTTATAATATTTCTGTCAATAGCATATAATCTTTTGATATTGTGATTCCAGATGGGTGCGATTAGAAGGGTGGTTCACCATTTGGTGAACCGCTACGTTGTGATATTGTGATTCCAGATGGGTGCGCTTAGAACAAAAAATGTTTCACTATTGTTCACCGAAAAGTTCGGGGGTTGCTATTTTCACGTCGCGCAGACGTCGTGAGCTTTTCGCAGTTCTATGTCCAATTCAGGATTGCGATGATAAAGTTCAGTCCGTATCGCTTGAGGAAATAACTTGATTTCTGCCTGTGTTAACTTTGAGGTGTCATAGGTATGAACCTCACTGTTGGTGAGTCCTGTAAAAAGTTTTTTGCGAAGTGCGTTGGCACCTTCAAGGTCAATTTCACTTGGCAGTGTGCCTTTTGGAATTGACCATCCCTCTGCAGTGAACGTACTGAGTGTGTGCCCGTTTTCAAGACCCACAACTTTTCTTTGTCTTGCGGTGTAAAAGGAGGAAGTGGTTCTTGTTGCACGACAGACGTTTGTTCTTGCCACGTATCAGGTGCGTCAATCGGCACTTCGTGGAAGTGGTCGCCATGCTTTACCAGTTTATATCCCGAGATAAAACCACCAGCACCAATCAGTAAGATCATGAGGATACCCAGTCCCCAGTATAATTTCCTATTCATCAAACTATCCTCTACTACTCCTTTTCAGAAATCATGGCAGGAAACAAAAGTTATCATAGAATATACTAAAGAAACCAGGAAAAGTAAACATTTATCTACATCTTATACCGGTTACGCTGTATAATTCGACTTATATTTTGTATCAAGGGAGACGCTGGCATGTATAGGAAACGCGCTTATATCATCTTCGGCACGCTTTTGCTCGTAAGCATTTTCGGTGCTACCGGGGTCTATGTCTATTTCAGCTGGTATAAACTTTCTCCCATAAATGAATCATTCTGTTACGGGACGGCTTTTACACCTCCGTTTGATCTCTCCCCTGAACAGACAAAACAGATCAGACAACGTGTTACCGCGGACACAGGTACGGTTTCAATAACAGGTGTGGGCGGGCTCACATTTTACTACACACGCCCAATAGCTAAAATGACGTATAACCGGCAGACCCAAAAAACGGAAGTCTTTGAGACAATCATGGCAGATTTAAAAATAGGGCAGATCAGTGCGGACACCGCAGAAACACGGTTGCTTGCATTCCACCAAGCAAAGTATACAGACAAGCCTGTTGATCCAATAATCACCACCGGCGCAGAACACCTACGCACCGATACGGTGGACTATGCCCTTAACGCTTATGAGCAATACCTTTACTGGCATACGGTAGCTCTATATCATTGGGTAAGTTTACAGGCATTAGAAATCGTGGATGCGACTTTACAAATCCAATGGCGTAAAAATAAGAAGTGGATGTGTGAAACAGCGTTAGCCCTGGCAGAAGAAGCCTATTTTTCCTTATACAGAAAAGCATCGGATGGCACTTCATTTATCTATATGCCAAATTTAGAACCGGTGAAGGAAGCCGCAGCCAGATTAGCAGTCAGCTACGAAAATAAGGAAGCACTCACACAAGGGCGTGCTGACACCCAACGCCAAATTGATCAGAAAAAGGAACAGCTGAAACAACTCATTCAGAACACCGACACTGCTTATGCTCACTATGCTGCATACACTCAGGCATGCAATAAAAGAAATCCGACAGATGCTGACAACATAACGCTCATAAGAAAACGTGGCACGCCAAAACTATTACTCGACACGGTCACTATGACGGAAAAACAATAAAAAGGCAGATACCCAAAGGATACCTGCCTATAATCGTTTGAAATAAGAGGTTATTTGTCGTCAAACCGCAACCGCTCCATCACCGACTCAGCCACGATAGACATCAATCACAAAAAGGATACCAAGAGTGAATATAAAAACAATGCCGCCCCAAATAAGAAGTCTTACTCTCATTTGTTTCTCCTTCAAAGTGAATACCTGTATAAAAAAAAATAGATAGAAAAACGATGCTACAGAAAATAAGAAGATACGCTCCACCTGTCATGCTATTGTCCTCCGTTCATTTTTCTGTCAAAAAGGTTAGTTTTGATATTTTGCTAAACATCTGAAATATCTCCTTTATTTTATATCAGAAAAATAGAGTGGAAAATAGTTTGAGAGTAACCGACGTATCCTATCCTCATGTCGGATACCGGACTCATCAAAGCGGTGTCCGGGCATATAGAAAGGTAGGACAGAATCCTCTTCAACGTCATAATAAAGTAACATCATTAAATCACAGACGCGCGCACCAAATGGCATATCCTCTAATATACTCAAGTTATCCCAATGAGCTTCGTGTGCCTTTTTCCTTTCGGGGGTGTCCTTCTTTCCGATGCTATCATAGTAGAGAAGAAGATATATATTTTTGGCAATTGCTGAAGCTTGTGTGTCATCAGGCGGGAATGGCGGTATCCATTGTGCACTCCAATGTCCGCGTTCTTCGGCTTGTAGTCGAAGTGCTTTGACAGGATTTATTTTGAGCAGTTCATCGTGGAATGTCAAGGGACCGGTATACGTTGGCGTTTTCTTTGCTTGGGCGGGTTGCACTACAGGTTCCCCTTGCCACGTATCAGGTGCGTCTAAAGGGTCTACGACATTGCAAACAATAATCGGGTCGGTGTCTGTGGTTCGCAATAACAAGACTGCAGATACACCAATGACTAATAATATGAGGGATGCGAGTCCCCAGTAGTATTTTCGTGTCATGGTTTTCTCCTATAAAGGAAATGAGAGTGGTTTGCAATATTTTCTTAAACATAAATAAAATCCTTTTTGGTTTTTTAGTGCTATTTTAGATCAGAAATATGATGTGGAAATAATCTGACGGGTATATCGAAGTCCCACCTGGATCATATTGAGTAACTGATATTGTTGTACCAACCCATATTAATTTAGATAAATCCATAAGTCTTGCACCATACGGATATTTACTGTTGATGGCACGTAGTGGATTACTAAATGCAGTTGCAGCCTTTTGAAATTCAGGATCGTCTTCATCCAGGTATATAGTAATACCATTTCTAATTGATTATATTGCATTAGCGGCTTCTATAAAAAACGAAAATCCTGTTATTTTAGCCATCATTGTTGTTGAACACTATTTTCGTCAGGGGAGAATGTGGCAATCCAATGAGTTAACTTCGCTTGAGGATGTTCTTCCGCTTGCATCAGTTGATGCGGAACTCTCTCTGCAATTGATCAACAGATTCGTTGAAATAGAATAAAGATCCTACTCAGAGGTAAGTTTCGTAATCGCAATCCCTTGTTCCCCCGCTACAGAATAGAGAAGCCACGTATCTCCATCTTCACAATAGATTTCCGGGTCGCGAAGTTGATGTACCATTTCCCTGTCAAGTCCATTTGTTGAGGGGACAATCGGTATGTCCACGCCTTCATAGTCGTATTTAGGTGCGATGACCTCCATCGGTGGAGATGGCTGCCAATCGTTCCAATCCTCTGTAAGTTCCACTGTGCTTTTCAATATCCGTTCCGGCGTATCCGCATATAGCGAGTAATAGACCGTCAACGTATCATCTACAAGATGGTTTGCGGTGTGACGTGGTGTGCCATCTCGACCTTTTCCTGTAAATAGGGGTGCTTCACGTCTCTCAAATACAGTTGTCCATTCGGGAGTTTTACCACGGTTTATCAGGTTGTGGTTTGTTGCATAAGGAAGTCCGTTCCACCAAAAGACGCGGAAATAGGGTCCTTGCTGTTTCTCTAACGTTTCCGTTGCTGTAAAATCTATACCATTAGGAGAGGTTGCCCAACAGGTTGCTTGACCACCACGATAATTACCGTGAAAATACATGATAAGACGACGGTTTTCCTCGTCTATATGGACATCAGGTGAAGCGATATGATCGCATCCCTTAAAAACGGTCTTATCACGATGAAGTGCTCCAGGACGATAGACTGTATATGGACCTTCAATTTCATCCGCATAAGCTAAACGGATATAGGCACCGCGATGGTGTGCGAAATAAAGATAGTATTTTCCCATCGGATTGTTCACCCATTCCGGTACGCGAACAAGTGACGGTCCATTGATATTGGAGAAACCGTGTTCTCTATCAATATCCGACATATCTGGATGAATAAGTAGCGTACGTTCCATATTTCCTCCTAATCTTATGATATTGTTAATCGTGTGCCTGAAAACGATACACTTCTTGTGCATCTTCGGACATGTTCGTCCACATATCTTCTGTAACTTTTGCGTTGAATATACCCGGAGCATCAGGTGCATGATGAAATCTGCGAAAGTAGACGAGTGCAAGCATGGGACGGCGTATTTGTGTCCGATTCGGCATAGCACGATGCCAGCACCGCATATCTCTCACCACGACAGACCCTGCAGGCATGACTAACTGAAAGGAAGGCAGTTGTGCAGCGCGATCTTCTTCACAGACATTATAAGGTGTATTGCGTACTGCGTCATCATCAATGATGAGATGTGACCCAGGCCAAACTTCGGTAGCTCCGTTTTCCACCGTAAAATCAACAAGTGGGATATTCACAACAATTGTTGACACAGGTAGTGCAAACGGCAATTCAGGGAAAAGTTGTCCGGAATCACGATGTATCCATTGTATGTCAGAACCGGGGGAAGTTGCGTTGCAACCGTAGGGTAAATATGCGAATATCTTTTCTCCCATTGCAGCTTTCATTATTGGCATTGCAAAGGGATTGTCAATGATACGCGCATCCATGAACGGCATTTTTAACATCGGGTTTGTCCCGTTATGTTCCTCTTCTTCCCTATCAAGAACTTCTTGCATTGCGTTATTAACTTCATCTATCCAGTCGCGTGGGAGCACACTCTCAATGACAACTAATCCTGTCTCGCGTAAGAGGCGTGTCCCTGCTTCAATGCTCTCAGGTGAAGGTTTGCTTTCAGCACGCTCTTGTGCTGTAATTTCTAATTTTGGGATGTTTATTGTTGTGCCTGAACTCACGTGTTAAAATCTGCCTTTATGTTTGATTATTTTGTGTAACCATGAGACATTCTCCTTGTTGCGAGTATAGCATGGAACATCGTGAAAGTCAATTCTTATATATTGACTTTCATTACAAAGAATGATATAATTTCCATGACCTGTAAATCACTGCCTTGGGGATAACAGATGTCCACCATCAAGTTTCTCATTTTCCACATACTCTTTTTTTTAATCTCAAGCATTCTTTGGGTTGAGGCACAAGAAATCCAAAGACCTACAAAACTTGAGAAAATCGTTGTCACACCTGGACGATTTACGATTTATGATGGTGCAACACCGCATCTTTCACTTTCAAAGGAAGAGATAGAAAGGTTCCCGTTAATAGACAACGATATTATGCGTTCCGGTCATGTTTTCCCTGGTGTTATCGCAAGTGATTATAGTGCACGGTTCAGTGTGCGAGGTGGAGAAAAGGATGGAGTCTCAGTGAGATTGGATGGCATGGAGCTTTATAATCCGTATCATTTACAGGATTTTGGTGGTGCAGTATCTTTGGTTGGACTCGGTTTAGTACAACGTTCGGATCTGTTGCTGGGTGGGTTTCCAGCAGAATATGGACATAAAATGTCCGGTGTTTTTGACATTTCAACAAAGATGCCAAACACTGACAAGGTAGCTGCTAATATTGGTATAGACCTTATCAACGCCACTGCTATGGTGGAGGGTCCCTTAACTGAAAAGGGAGGATGGCTTCTGTCTGTGCGTCGGGGTTATGTCGACCTTATTCTCGCACTCATGGATATAGACGAACAATACAAGCCACAATATGCTGATGTGTATGGAAAACTTGTGTATCATTTGACTGAAGCAGATACATTCACGCTTAATGGTTTATACGGTTGGGATAAGAACCGAATACGCATAGAGGATGTGGACAACAATTTAGATTCCCTATATGACAATACTACTGTTTGGTTAAAATGGCGACATACGTTTGACACATCATACTGGACAGATGTTTATGTTTTTGCTGGAACATCAAGCCAAGAAAGGACAACAAGGGAGTCTGATTTTGACAACCGAGATTTTCGTTTTGTTGGCACCAAAGCGGAAATAACAGCAAACCTTTTAAGGGATCATACAATCCGCAGTGGAATTGAGTGGCGTTGGTTAGCTACGCAATATGAATATAATGTATCGGAACGTATGGCAGGTGTAAATAATTATAATCAGATATTAGCAGATATTGATGACAGTGGGAACGACCTAAAATTCTTTTTGCAAGATGAATGGCAGATTCACCCGAAACTCGCTGTCAACGTAGGGGGTCGTTATGTCGTTCAAAATTATCGAAACCCGGATGTTCAAAACTATGAGATAGGTCCACGTGTTGCACTTGCGTTTCGTCCGAAGGACAACTTAGTATTTCGAGGGGCATGGGGTATCTATCATCAACCGGTTGACTTGATGTCAGTGCCAGTGGAAGATGGCATTCAGACTGTTGCGCGTGCAGAACAGTCCACGCATTACATTCTTGGATGTGAATACAGCCTCAACAGTTTCCTTATTCGCCTGGAAGGTTATTATAAAAATTTTGACAATCTTGTGGGTAGACTTAGGGAATTTGGACGGCAAACACAGATTTTCACATCTCCGGAATCTGCAGAGGCAAAAGGATTTGATATTTTCGCGACACAGGCAGTTTCATCAAGGTTTACGTGGGGACTCGGTTATGCTTTCGGTATTGCCGAAGAGACATCGGAAAACATCACAATATTTCGGCAGTATGATCGGCGACATTCTCTCTTTTTGAGCAGTAGTCATCAGATTACTTCAACGTGGCATCTGTATCTCAGTTGGCGTTTTCACACCGGTGATCCGAGTACACCTTTGATTCACGAGTTTGCGGATGACGGAACTGCATGTAACCGGCAATTTGGAGAAACGCATTCGGAACGGCTACCGGCTTACCACAGCCTTGATTTTCGAATTACAAAACGCAGTCCTTACAAGCGATGGTCACTCACATGGTATTTCCAAATCTTAAACCTTTATAACCACACCAATGTAGACCAATATGCATTTAGTGAAGTGCTGGATGAGGAAACAGGTGCTATTATTGACTGTGCCGTTGAAGATGAACCTCTTTTTCCAATCGTTCCGACGTTAGGTATGACGATTACATTTTAAGAATATATAAATTTATCTTGGATGAAATATAGGACATGTTTAAGCGTATCAGAGAAGTGTTACATAAAATATGGGATTCCGCGAGAATTACCTCACAGAATAGAGGTTTACCACGGGCTGCACCCAGCGTAGAAGAAGCGATCTTACCGTATGACCCAGAGGAGTATACCATTCATCCGCTCGAACTTAAACAGATGGTAGATGTAGGCAGAGATTTTGTTTTGCTTGATGTTAGGGAAGAATGGGAGTATCAATTGGTGCATATAAAAGGGGCAGTGTCTATCCCGCTTGGGGAGCTGCCGAGACGGATCCGAGAACTCACACCGATAGATGAGATAGTAGTTTACTGTCATCACGGCATGCGTAGCCTTGATGCCGCATGTCTTCTGCAACAACTCGGTTTCAAGTCAGTACTAAGTGTGGTTGGTGGGATTGATAGGTGGGCAAGTGAAATTGATCCTGATCTACAAAGGTATTAGGTATAATACACAAATGTTGATGTCAATTAAGTATTTATTTTCTGGAAATAATACCATTTCTAACAAATAATATACCATTATCTGTGGAATGTTGTAGGAGCGACCCGCCGAATACCAAACGCGTATTCGGCGTTGATTTGGGGGAATGTCGTAAGGCATTCATACCGTTGATTTCTTGGTCACGACCGGGAGGTCGAAATCAACGGTATGAATGCCATTTAAGCATTCCCTAATATACACCACCCAAAATTAGGATAAAGTTAAAACAGTAAGGACAGGTATATATACCTGTCCTTACTGTTTTAACAGAAATAGAAAATTATATAGCGGCGGGACCTTTTTCTCCTGTTCGGATGCGGATGGTTTCATCAATTGGTATGATAAATATTTTTCCGTCACCAATTTTCCCAGTAGATGCTGCCTGCTGCACGGCTTCAACGACTTTATCAACATTCTCTTCTGCGACAACGATTTCGATTTTCAACTTTGGTACAAACTCAATCGTATATTCACTACCACGATAGAGTTCGGTATGTCCCCGGCTACGTCCGAATCCACGGACTTCACTGACTGTCATTCCCCGGACACCGACATTGCTAAGAGCTTCTTTGACTTCCTCCAGTTTGAAGGGACGTATAATACACTCTAATTTTTTCATGGATTTTCTCCTAATACCTACGCAAATTGGATAGGGTTATCTTGGCGGATCCAGAGATTCGCCTTACTTTGTATAAGGTTGTTTTGTGAACGGACATGACATCCGTTTTTACAAATGAATTGAGGCATCAAATTAACGCGTATGTACTCGTATCATCTTGAGATTTGCGTGCTGCAGAACCCCGTTATGCGAAATAAAAATACAATCAACGAACCAATCCACGCTTATCTTCAAATCAACGATTGCGCTTATGCAATGCCTCAGTACGGGGTATTTTACCCAGCAATAATTACGACCTATATATCGTGATAGAGGAAGAACTCGTACGGATGTGGACGCATATTAATGGCATCTACTTCATTTTCGCGTTTGTAATCGATCCAGACATCAAGGACATCTTCCGTGAATACATCACCTTTTAGGAGGTATTCGTGGTCATCCTCAAGAGCATCAAGAGCATCACCGAGAGAAACAGGCGTTGATTCAATATCATCAAGTTCCTCTGGTTCGAGGTCGTATAGGTCTTTGTCGAGCGGATCACCTGGATGTATTCTATTCTGTATTCCGTCAAGACCAGCCATCATCAAAGCGCTGAATGCGAGGTACGGGTTACAAGAAGGATCCGGAGTTCTGAATTCTACACGTTTAGCCTTTTCGCTCTTAGAGTAGACAGGGATTCGGACACAAGCACTTCGGTTTCTCTGTGAATATGCGATATTGACGGGTGCTTCATAACCTGGAACTAACCGTTTATATGAATTAGTTGTAGGTGCGATGATTGCACACAATGACCGTGCATGTGCGAGTAAACCACCGATGTAATAGAGTGCTGTTTCACTCAACAGGGAATATCCTTGTGGGTCAAAAAACACGTTTTTCCCGTCTTTCCACAGACTTGTGTGAACGTGCATTCCTGATCCGTTATCTTGGAAGAGCGGCTTCGGCATGAATGTAGCTACCAAGTTGTGGGATCGTGCAACATTCTTGATGATGTATTTATACAAAGCGATCTTATCGCCGACAGTGGTTAGGGTGTCATATCGTATATCAATTTCACCTTGTCCAGCAGTGCCTACTTCGTGGTGATGTACTTCAACATCAATACCGGATTCAATCAGCTTAAGACATATCTCAGAACGTATGTCTTGCAGTGTATCTGACGGCGGAACAGGAAAATACCCTTCTTTATAGCGCGGTTTGTATCCAAGGTTCGGATTTTCTTCACGTCCAGAATTCCAACTTCCTTCAACGGAATCAACATAGTAGAATCCAGAATGTTGGTTCTGTCCGTAGCGCAAATCATTCAATAGATAAAATTCTGCTTCAGGTCCCCAATAACTAATATCAGCGATGCCTGTGGACTGTAGATATGCCTCAGCCTTTTGTGCAATATGGCGTACGTCTCGAGTGTAATTCTCCAAAGTAATAGGGTCTTTGATATTACACGTAATGCTCAATGTGGGTATTTGGCAGACAGGATCAACCAATGCTGTCGCGGGATCTGGAAAGAGCAACATATCACTTTCGTTAATTGCTTGAAAGCCGCGGATACTTGACCCATCAAAACCGATTCCCTCAGTAAACAAGTCCTCGTCCAATTCATTAACCATGATAGAGAAATGTTGCCACATCCCTGGCAGGTCCATGAATTTTAGGTCAACTACTTTAATATCTTTTTCTTTTGCAAGTGCAACCACCTCACTTGGTGTCATTCGCATTTCCTCCTAATGAATCAATATAGTAATCATAACTCGTGATGTGTTATCATATTGAGCGCGCAACTTATTAAGTTTCACAAGATTCCTTTGTAATACTATGCAAAGTCTATGCCAATTGTTTAATCTGACAGATTTTGGCAATTTGGACACACTCCGATGACGACAAATCACAGAGAATATAAAGTTATGTAGTATAACTAAGCCGATGTTAACAAGTTGTCAATATAGGACAACGCAAGGACGCGCCAAAGAATATGCTAAATTATTAGGCATAGAATTGCCCAAATTTTCAGCAGAATTAAGATTTTTTCTTGTTCTTTGGTTTATTATTCTTTTCTTTTTTTTGTTCTGTTTTCAATTCAACATCTTCAGCAAATCTGCTGGTTTCGGGTCCATCTTGTCCAGCATATTTATTCGCTGGTTTTATTCGGTATGGCATACTTGATGGGGATGAAAGTTTTTCAAAGGTAAAAGCGCAAATTCGCATACCTGGATAGAGTTTGACAGGCATCCGTCCGAGATTTCCTAATTCTAAAGTAGCGTTTCCGACCCAACCGGGGTCAAATAGACCTGCTGTGCTGTGAACAATTATGCCGAGTCTACCGAGACTACTTCTTCCTTCAAGTCGTGCCATTACGTCGTCAGCTAATTCCAGTTTTTCATGTGTTGCAGCGAGAACAAACTCTCCCGGTTGCATTGTAAAACCCTCACCCTCAGGTACAACAACTTTCCGCATCAGATCATCTGCATCAACCTTTTCTTTCAAATCTATAAATGGATGTTTGCTATGTTCAAAAACTCGAAAAATGTTACCTAATCTGAAATCAATTGAACAACTTCCCCACTGTGTATCTGAATCTGGTTCAGGGGTAATTTTTATTTTCCCTTCGCTTATATATCTTTTAATATCTACATTTGATAAAACCATATTTTATGTTACCATAATTTTGCAAAGTTGTCACGTATTTTAAGGTGTGTATGTTGTTGGAGTTTGCAAGACTGAAATGCTGTGCCAACCTTTTCAGTGTTATCGTATTTCAGTGATGTTACTGGAGAAACGATTCTATTCTTCCCAATTTTCTGGGGAAACACCGCGATAAGCATAGTCTAAGAGTGTCACAGGATGCATTACTTTCATATCCAAGTTATGCTTTTTGATTCCGAGTTGAATTTGAAGTAAACATCCGGGGTTGCCTGTGGCTACAATATCCGCGTCGGTATCTGCAATGTGTACCATTTTCCGTTCAAGAATCTCCTGTGAAAGTTCAGGTTGTGTGATGTTATAGATACCTGCACTTCCGCAGCACCACTCAGACTCCGTCAACTCGATTAGCTCAAGTCCTTGTATTGTTTGTAAGACTTTACGGGGTTGTGATTTCACGCGTTGTCCGTGTAATAGATGGCATGGTTCATCATAGGTGACACGACGCGGGATTTCACCTTTTGGAGGTATCATCTCAATTTCAGCTAAGAACTCGCTGATGTCACGCATTTTGTTGCTGAAATGTTCCGATTTTTCTATATACTCCTCATCGTTTTCGAGCAGTGACTCATATTCCTTGAGTGTTGCGCCACACCCTGCGGAGTTGATGATGATAGCGTCTAATCTCTCGTCCTCAAACGCATCAATATTCTGTTTAGCAAGGTCTGAAGCGTCATCGCGCGAACCGTTATGCAGGTGCAGTGCACCACAACAGGTCTGCTTGCGCGGTGTGACAACTTCACATCCATTTTCTGCTAACACGCGTATAGTCGCCAAGTTGGTTTCCGTAAAAACTTGGTTCATGATACAACCGGGAATAAATCCGACACGATACCGAGTTTCACCTACTGCGGGTGTGATGTCACGGATAGTATATTTGAGATGGGGTGGTGGTATTTTCGGTAGCAATGACTCCATTTGTCCGAGTTGTCCCATCAACTTGAGTATACCTGATTTCTGGACTAACCATCTAATACCCAGTCTTTGATAGAGCCACATGAGTTCAAAGATGAGGTCTAATCTTTGTTTGTTAGGCAGTATTTGTTTGAAGACGAGGTTGCTCCAGAATCGGTGGGTTGTTGATCGGTTAGCGTTTTGTTCATAGATTGCCCGTGCCTGTTCGAGAAGTTCGCCGAAGTGAACACCGGAAGGACATGCGGTCTCACATGCGCGGCAATCCAAGCACCGATAGATGTATTCTGCCCAATCTTCGTTGAGTGGCGTTGCGTCTTGCGGTTTGAAAGCACTCCCCATAAGGTATAACCGTCCTCTGGGGGAATCGGTTTCTAATCCTAATTCTCGATATGTTGGACAGGTGGGTAGGCAGAGACCACAGTGGGTGCATGCATCCCATTTTTTCCAATTAAAGGTCTCCATGCCGATTAGAGGCTGCGTTTGTTGGGTGGACATGTCAAATGGTGGTATTCTCTTTCACTTTCAATAATCAGTATTAATATTTTTGGAACTTCATCAATATCATCCCAATTACAAATAGGAGTGTGAGTGCAATCAAAATGATTGTTCCAAATATCATAAAATTGGAATTTTCAGTAACTGCAGAAAATTTCTTAAGATTATCCGTTCTATTTTCGTTAATTTTTTCCGTAAGCATTCGCTTGTCGTAATCTGTCATATTTTTCTTTTGAGTAGGAAGCAAATCTGAGGGATTGCGTCTGTAAATACCGCTTTTCCACTTTCTATATAAGATACGAAAAACTATAACACCTCCCACAGTTCCAAACAAGACAACAACGATAATAAGAATATCTGTTAATGGTAGGAATTCAATTGGATCAACAGGACTCGGTTCTGCGTATACAATTTTACTTATGGTGGTAAACGCATGAGTAGTGTCCATTTTATGTTCCTGTGATGATTTTTGTTATCCCTTCGTTGAGACTACCTGAACGATACCCTTGGAGATCAAGTGTGACGTGTGCATATCCGATTGTTTTAAAGTACTCGCTGATTTGGCTTCGCCTTTCTTTCTGCTTTAATAAGGAAATTTCCTGTGCTTCAAGTTCAATTCGGGCAAGTTCACCGTGGTGGCGAACACGGAATTGACGGATACCTAAATCGTAGAGAAATTGTTCTGCAGCATCCACTTGTCGTAGCAATTCACGTGTGATACGCATGCCGTAAGGAAACCGTGAAGATAAGCAGGCAAAGGCGGGTTTATCCCATGTCGGAAGTTCCCATGCTTTTGATATCTCACGTATTTCTGTTTTTGTTAGATCAACATCAATTAGAGGAGCTTGGATACCCATTTGTTTCGCGGCATCCATACCGGGACGATGGTCTCCGACATCATCTGGAATTGCACCGTAGATGATTGTTCCGACATCATATTTATCTGCAATTGGACGTAGTTTATCGAACAACTCGGATTTACAAAAGAAACATCTGTTTGTCGGATTGCTTGCGTATCCTTCCAGTTCCAACTCTTCAGTATGAACCGTTTCAAAGCGGATACCGATCTGTTTTGCAATATCCTGTGCAGCTTTCATCTCTCGTATGGGGTATGAGTCGGAGATTGCGGTAACAGCGAGTGCGTTCTCCCCTAATGCGTTTTGTGCTGCTTCTGCGAGAAATGTACTGTCTACCCCACCTGAGAAGGCAACAATAACCTTTTGATAATCGCGCAGGCATCCATAAAGTCGGTCTACTTTTGTTTGTAAAGGTATCGGTAACATCTATTCACATCCTAACGAACTACATAGGGTGTTCAGCTTGTAGAATTTTCTTGAGTTCATTTCTGAGTAGTTGTCTTTTCAAGCCGCTAATTCTATCAATAAAAAGAGTGCCGTTGAGATGGTCAATTTCGTGTTGAAGCACACGTGCAATGAGTCCACCTGCTTCAATTTCAATTTCTTTACTCCTTAGGTCCACTGCTTTAACGACAATCTCCTCTGGTCGTTTCACATCTGCTCTGATATCTGGTATACTCAAACAACCTTCCTCAGCGACAGATTCTCCTTCAGCACTTAATATTTCAGGATTAAACAGTAGCAACGGTTCAAATTTTTCTTCTTCTTCATCTTCTGGATCCCCAATGTCAACAATGAGAAATCTTTTTAAGATCCCTACCTGTGTTGCTGCGAGACCGATACCGTTGCCAGTAGCGTAAAGTGTCATTAACATATCGTCTGCAAGTTTGACTTCTGCCTCGGTAATTTCCTGAATAGGTTCTGCTCTTTTGCGGAGGACGGGATCACCGTAATATCTGAGTTGTAGCGGTTCTGTTTTAGCTAAACGAGGTATTTCGTCTACGGTTTGGTCTTCAGATTGTCTGTTTTTGCGTTTTCTTTTCGGCATTGACATGCGTCCGACATTTCTCCATTATTCTTCGTCAAAGTAAGTTTTAATTATCTTAACACCTGTGGCGGGTTATGTCAAGTAAAAATAAAGCGTGATCAGAGACATTGGATTGTTGTATCTGAATCGTATCTGAATAATGAATAGATATAAAGTATGAGGAATGCGTCCGTTATACAAACAAAATGCACCTCCCACTCATCCTTCCACACTGCATGAAACAAATATAATTTTAGAATTGCTTATCAGTCAAATATCCGTAACAATTGAATAGTTTTTATTGTCATACTTTTGAGTTTTTTGAGTCAATCGTAATTTTGCAAATTTATGCAAAAGTTTAAAACCTATATCAATACTGGGTTTAGGGCTTATTTATGATAATTTTAGTCAGGTATGACTCAAAAGTTTTACATTTTTCTATAGGTCGGATAGCTTGGATGATAAATTCGAGAAACAACAAATAGAGTGTGTAGGTTGAGGTAAGAAACCTGTTCAATAATTGCAATTTATTACAACTGCATGTTTCTGATTTTGTATTAGGAATAAATTTGCAATAGAAGTTTTAATGGAGTATAATTAACATTATGATATATAATATGTGACAATATTGAAAAAGGTTGAGATTTTCTTTTGATTCAAGCAATAAAGTTTATGATTTTTCGGAGTAACACTGGAAATTTGAGCTTTCGTAATTATGCAATATACCCAACATACGAAAGGGTTTTAATTGGTCTTTGTATAAATAATCTAAAACTGACTCCAAAGTTTCTATTTAAAGGAGGGAAAGATGAAACGAAGAAAAAGGAAAAAGAGATTGGGGAAAACAGTATCTGTTATGAATAACGATTCGGAAAGTAATACGACTGATTTGCAGGAGGATTTACATTCAGATTTGAATGCGTTGTTCCACAGATTAAGTGGTTATGAACTTGCTGAGGCTGTTATCAAGCGAGTACGGAGGTATGCGGTTGCATGTGTGTCTCAATCTAATAATGGTGAATTGCATCCTATAGAAGATGCTGGATTGCAGCCGATTCAGGAAGCGATGCGAAACGAGTTACAACATTGGGTCAAATATTTTATAACGGATGTAGACAGAGAGTTTGTAGTACGGTGTCATGCGCGCGGTCTGTCAACAAGTGATGCTGCTTTGGAATTGATGAATGATCACATTTCGCTGAACCTTTTTGGACGAGATGACGCGTTAGGTGTGGATCTACTTCGACAACGATTAATTCATAGTTTGGCTTATTTGAAACCGGGAACATCTGGGTGGCCTAAAAAGAAGTATGGTGATGTGTGGCGTGAGGCACGGACAGAGTATAAACAATCTATTCGCGATGTTCCGTTAACTTCTACAGTGGAACATGTAGCGTTGTTAGCTGAACATGTTGAGACTATCAATAAAATGATTGAAAATAATAATTTAACCGCTAATGAATTACATATTTTGACGGGTTCGCTAACCGAGACATTGAATGGTATGCACAAGTTGAAAGTGGCTGAGCAACCTGGATCAGCGAATTTGTCTTCACCGCAGCTGGTGGCAGTTTTGGAAAGGTTGACGGTTGCTCTGGATTCACCTGAACAACTTGCACTTAGCGGGGATAGAGATGGACTTGTATCGGTTTTGGAGCAGTTGATACATGCCTTGAAAACAACAGAGCAGAAAGCACTCAGTGTGGAGTCTGTTCAAGATGCGGATGTTGTTTCAAATGAGGATGGTAATGGTGTGTAGATTCGCCCCTACAGTCTTAATCAGGAAATTTTACGCGATCATATATTTCCTGCAAAGGCAGTTCACATTGGATTGAAATGAGGGGTAGGAGATCTTCAATGTTTTGGAAATCAGTGAAGATCCAATCTTTTTCTTGACGACGGTAGTGTTCAACACAAATCTTGTCTTGAGCCACAAGGACATATTCTTGTAATGATGCAAGTTGACGGTAGTGACCAAATTTTTCCCCACGATCATAGGCTTCTGTGGTAGGTGACAAGACTTCTACCAGAATAATTGGATTTAAGAGTGTGTCAAATACATCGTCTTCAAAGCGAGGTTCGTCACAAACGACAACCACGTCTGGGTAGAAATAGGATGTTGTGATGGGTGTGCTTACACGCATATCGTTCGCGTAAACTTCGCATCCGCTACCTTTCAAGATATTGCGAAGCTCACCAGATATATTGTTAGTAATAAGATTATGCGCGCGGCTCGCGCCAGACATTGAAATTATTTCACCGTTTATATATTCGCTTCTGATTATCTCTGAATCAGGTATAGACTTGCGTTCTAAAGTGATGTATTCTTCCGGTGTGAGGTATGTTTGTGCTGCAGCAGTTGCCATGGGATTCTCCGGTAAGGAATTGATAATTTCATAGGGTCTAAAAATTTGAATTCAGTGAGTCTTAAACATTCAGGTTATTCCCAATCTATTTCATCAAGTGTTTGTGCGGTTGTAGCTTTCTCAATGAGTAAATCAAGCCGAGAGTGGCTACGCATTGAAGTAATTTTTTTGATTATTGGTTCAGGAATGGGATCAAATTTGAGATTGATTATTTTAAGGATAACTTCACGTTTTGCACGTGTCGCGCCTCTTTTCTCACCTTGTTCTAATAGATACTCCGCCATTGTTTGTGCCATTGCTTCTCCCTCCTCTTTGCGAGACGGTACTTGAATTTGTTGTTGAACCAATGTTTTCAATTCTTCATGTTCTGCTGGTGGACGGCGATGCAAAATCAGTAGGTATAGATACAAAATCGCACGTTTCCACTGATGCATGTCGTTTTCATTAAGAGTGTCAATATGTGCAACTGCTTCTTTTAATACATTGCTGATTTCTTCTTTGCTTGCATGTTCCTTCTGCAGGACCGTCAACACCCACCCAAATGGGTGATCGGTCTTCGTTAACGTTGCTATATCCGCATCTTTTACGTTCAGGAACAGCGTTGTAAATTTCGGAATAAACTCAGAGAGCATATCTGGCAAATCTACCAACGAACTGAACGTTATCGGTTCCTGCCACCTCTGTTCTCCAGTGTAAAACACGATTGGAATAATTGGACGAAAACGCCACTGACTTTTAGGTGTGTTGCTTGATTCCCACTCACGTCGTTGAAAGTCCCAAATCTGCGTCATATAAAATAGCACTCGAAATCCCATTGTTACATCAACCGTAGATTGGTGTTCAATAAGGATATAAATCAAGAGTTCTTCTGACTTTGATTCACTGCGAAACGGCACTTTATAAACGAGATCAGACTCCTGTTCCCGTAGGTTATCTGGAATGAAACTTCTATTAATGTGTGTAAGTTGACTGAAATCAAGGTGCGATATCAGATTCTCGGCGACTATTTCTAACAGACCACGAACATTTTCCCTATCTTCAAGCAGCCATCGTGTGCCGCGATCATGGAAATGTTCAATCGGAAAGCCGAAAAATGATAATTCCTCTGTTTCTTTGTTTTCCATAGACAATAAATTCGTGGAATAGTAGAATTTACAATTTACTTTATGCTGATGCGTTTATATTCTGTTTAGTTTTAGTATATCATACGTTAGGTGTAAAGTCAAAAGGTTAATCTGTCTTGGGACACAGAAACTGTCCACAAGAGCACCTCATATCATAAGGCATGCATAAGATAGAGGTGGAACCCTTCACTGCCAATCGTGCCACCCATAAATTTCTCCAAATATGTAAGCTGGTATTCCTCAATCAACTTTACACCTAAAGTGCGATTCATGATGATAAGTACATCTTGTGAAGTGTGCGTGCTTAGCAATTTGGCTGCATCCACTACTCCTGGATTGGTAACACCGTGTGTTCTCAAATTATCCCATCTGACAAATGAACCGAATCTACTTCCTTTGGGATAGTAGACCTCCTTTTTTTCCAAATATCCCACGACAGTACTTATAGCAAAATCAGTGTCACCCACCATGATAAGGTCTTGCATACCTTGCGACTTGATATATTCAGCAGTCCGTTTCCCATTTGAGAATATATGTCGTTTTTCCATTGAAATTGCGGTGATGCCACCGAGATAATGAAAAATCAGGATACATGTGAAAACGAAACTGAAACAACGTTGTGCTAAATCACTTAATAGGTTAGTTGGTAGGTTTATCTCAGGACAATCATGATAAATCCAACTTGTCATGATGAATGTAGCAAATAGAAACCCGTGATGGCGTATACTGCCTCCATATTTGATATAGAAGAATGCGAGAAGTCCGACGGTGGCAGTCATATAGATTATGAGCGAGGTAGGTCGTTTCAAGAATCGTAGTAGACACCAGAATATAATCAGATAACAGAGTGGCAGACGTATTATTTTGAATAAACTAAGACTATTAAGCTGACTGCTACCCCAAAACCCCGTAACTGGTTTTGTGAAAGGGAGGAAAGCATTTGTTATGATTCTGATGATGTTGTTCATGCGTTGAATGGTAAAGTTAAAGTTCCATCCGACAGCAAATCCGGTATCTGAAGGCGGATTGAGTTGTATGATAGCCGTTACAATACCGATACCGATGAGAGCAAAGCCTATCCAGATGTGTTGCTTATTTTTCGTAGAAGACACCTGATCTGCTTCATCCCTACAGCAGTAGAAATAGAGATACTCACACATGAGACCTAACGCGATGGCGATAGTTACGATTAACGCATGCACGCTGGTGTGAGGAAGCAGAATTAGGACAACACCGATCCACAGAAACCGTTTATAACGTTCCCGATAGAGCACACAGAAGATAATGATAAGAAGCACACCGATCGCATAATTTCTGGCAACGATTGCATATTCATAGAGTGCGAAATATCCAAAAGAGAAGAGGAATTTTTGAACTTTATTAAAGGGTGCATAACATGTAAATAGAAAGACTGTTGATGCAGCAAGCAAGAGATGAAACACCTGCATCATAATAGGAGATGCTGTGATGCGGCTAAGAGGCATAAGGCAGAGATGCCATAACGCAGGGTGTCCCTCGTATTTCATATTCGCGAGGAGTTCAAAAATGGATTCGCTGTCCCTTGCGAGCAGCCATGCTTGGATTTCGTCCCGCCACATTTCATGGTGTATTGCACCATATCCCCCGACGAGAAGGAATAGTGTGGTCACACCAATCGCGTAGTACAGGTCACTTTTTGCAGATGGAACTTGATATTCGGAGTTTGGGGTGTTTGACGCATCTACATGCTGTCGGGATTGTGAATATTTCTGGAGAAACATTGAGTTGATTCTAATGTGCACCTAAGCTTGAAATAGGTAACCACAAACCCCCAGTGCTGCGTGCAATGAATTTTTGGAACGGTTCATCGCGTCCAACGACATCCACTTTGATGTTTGCCTTGTTGATTTTGGTTAATACATCTTTTGCTGAATAATTTCCACTTACATATTCATCAGTAATAAGGATGAAGTGGACATCGGAATTCTGTCTCAAAACGACTTCATCAGCAGCCCGGATCAGTGCATCTAAAGCCTTTTCTCCACCGCGACACTTCACTTGTGCCAGTAGTCTCTTGATTTGTGGTACAGAACGCGTCTGTGGGAATAATTCAAAATTATATCCCAACATATTTTCACGAAAGACAACGATTCCAAGCGTAAAATCTATATTAGCTTCATCAAATAGTTCGGTCATACGGTTTAGATGGGTTCTGACAGCGTTGATGTTATCTTTCATACTACCACTGGCATCAATGACAAAGACGATATCGACGTTATCCGTGTTACGGTTTCCTACGATGTGTTGTCCAATTCTTGCGAGAATCACATTTGGCAATGGAAGATCGCTGACCTGTGGAAGTGCATCATCAATAGGGGGTTTGAATGACTGTTGTTTTTTGTTTCGAACCACACCTTGTGATTTGAATATACCTACACCTGAACTGTTGCCAATATCCTGGTTAACCGTCGGAGTCGTAGAATTAATCACTGAATTGCCAGTTCCCAACGTGTTGGAAGTTGGCAGGACAATACTACTGTCCGTGGTGATAGGATTCTGGTGTGTTATTGGTTGTGGAGTAGGAATAGATTCTACGGGAGGATTAACATTAACCTCAACCTGCTTGTGTTTGACAGGTATGAATTTGGGTGGTATATATTTGTCTCGTTTTAAGGGTCGTAAATCACGTTTTGTAAGCACCTCTGATATTTCAAGATATGTTATATTGCTAAATGTACTTTGTTCAGTTTGATACAGACCGGTGAAAACAGAAACCAGAACAGCATGAATGCATACGGAAAGTATGAGTGCATTGCGGATGGATTTTCTAAATTTAGGTTTCATCTCACACATCCAATATTCAGAGACGTAAGTATATATACCACTGACTGGATATAAGTAGGGTTTCTGATTTTGGTATAGACATATTATCATATTAATGCGTATATATTGTCTAATTATCTCATTAACAAGGTGTTATTTCAAGATAAATTGCGGAGGATCTTTAGTTTTATGAATTACAAGGATTTGGAATCTCTACTGTCAAATGGTGTTGTATAGGATAGTGTGTAAAGTTTTTGACATTAACCGCATAATTCATTGTAGGAGGGAACTCCGATTCCCAATTGGTCACGATTGGAGATCAATCAAGAAATCAACGGTATGAATGCCTGTTGGCATTCCCCCAAATCAACGGTATGAATGCCTGTTGGCATTCCCCCAAATCAACGGTATGAATGCCTGTTGGCATTCCCCCAAATCAACGGTATGAATGCCTGTTGGCATTCCCCCAAATCAACGGTATGAATGCCTGTTGGCATTCCCCCAAATCAACGGTATGAATGCCTGTTGGCATTCCCCCAAATCAACGGTATGAATGCCTGTTGGCATTCCCCGCCTACAGAAGAAATGTTAACATATTTATTTAATTCACTTTCACAAAAATAGCCATGTCCATAAATCAGTTTTTCTTGACATATACGCTTAAATTTGATATGATATAGATACGTATGGTTTATTTACACGACATACCCATTGTCCTGCCATTATTCTATATAAATACAAAACTGCACCTTAGAAAACTTCACAAATAAGGAGAAGATAGATGGATTTCAAACTTGAAGAAATAGACGACTCAGATGTGGAAGAATTAGAATCTTCAGATGAAGCCAACGATAAAGATTTCACTGATGAGGAAGAGTTCGATCCACTCGGTTTTGATGATAAGACTGACAAAGAAGATGCTGATAAGGTGGCTTATGAACCAGATGAACTTAACGAAGAGTACGATGAAGATGAGGATGACGAAACATCTGCCTCACTGGTTTTAGAAGAAATTATTGATGTAGACCCTTTTAATCAGGAAGAAGCGGAAATACCTGCTTACACAGAAGCCGTTATAGCCTACTATGAAGACAACAATTATGAACATGCAATTGAGAAATTTGGTGAAGCTATAAAAAATGTAGAACAGGAAACGAAAGGCAAACAACTTGAGGAAAACGAAATTGTAGCCAAATCATTGTATTGGCAAGGAGAGTCTTACGTCAAAACACAGGACATTCCAAATGCTATTGTTACTTTTGAGACCCTTGTAGAAACCTGTAGTGAACATTATCTGACTATTGCGGCGCGGCGTCGTGCGGAAACATTGAAGGCAAAACACTCTTAAATAGGAAAGGAAGAAGGAAATTTGTGGACACCTTGAAGAATCTTCTTGAACAGAAGGCGACTAATTTACGAATACACTCTATTATTTCAACATCAGAGGCAGGTTCTGGACACCCAACAACATGCCTCTCAGCAGCAGATATTGTTTCTGCTCTCTTTTTTCATGCAATGCGGTACGACTGTACAGATGCGCAAAATCCAAACAATGATAGATTTATCTTATCAAAAGGACATGCAGCACCGCTGCTTTATGCTGCCTATGCAGAAGCGGGAATCATTCCAATTGAAAATCTTACTACATTGCGTCAGATAGATAGCATTCTTGAGGGACACCCGACACCACGTTTTGAATGGACAGAGGTCGCTACAGGATCTCTTGGACAAGGTCTATCACTCGGTCTCGGGATGGCACTCAACGGTAAATACTTAGATAAATCTGATTACCGCGTGTATGTGCTACTCGGTGATGGCGAAACAGCTGAGGGTGGTGTATGGGAAGCGGCTGCTTTAGCATCTCATTATCAGTTGAATAACCTTATCGGAATTGTAGATGTAAACGCACTTGGACAAAGCCAACGTACTATGTATGCCTTTGATATTGATACCTACTGCCAGCGTTTTGAAGCATTCGGTTGGCAAACAATCGGTATTGATGGTCATGATTTTGATGAAATCTTATCTGCATTGGAGAAAGCCAAAACCTCCACCGATAAACCGACAATGATTGTTGCAAAAACATTTAAGGGAAAGGGAGTTTCCTTCTTGGAAAATGAAGATAACTGGCACGGGAAAGCAGTTCCAAAAGGGGAAGAACTTGACAAGGCTTTAGCAGAACTCGGACCGCTGCAGAAAGATATTCCACTGCAGATAGATTCCCCGACCCCATATAATAAGAAGGCATCTACGGTTAAGGAATGTGAACCACCTGAGTATGCATCTGACGACGAGGTAGCAACACGAGGTGGTTATGGCACGGGACTTGCCAAACTCGGGACTGCGAATCCGGATGTCGTTGCCTTGGACGGAGATACCAAAAACTCTACCTACTCCGAACAATTCATGGAACTCTATCCAAATCGGTTCTTTGAAATGTTTATCGCGGAACAGAACTTGGTAGGTGCAGGTATAGGTCTGGCAAAGCGGGGGAAGATTCCGTTTGTTTCCACATTCGCTGCATTTCTGTCTCGTGCGTATGACCAAATTCGGATGTCTGCTATTTCACAAGCGAACATAAAATATGCCGGTTCACACTGCGGTGTCTCAATTGGAGAAGATGGTCCCTCTCAGATGGGTTTAGAAGACATTGCCATGTTCCGTGCGATTCCTAACGCTGTTGTGCTATACCCAAGCGATGCTGTCGCTGCTGAACGTCTTGTTGCAGAAGCAGCTGCCCACGAAGGGATTGTATATATCCGTACTTCGCGCCCGAAAACAACGATGCTATATGATGCTACTGATAGTTTTCCAATCGGTGGAAGTAAGGTTGTTCGGGAAAGTGCTGACGATAAAGTCACCATCGTTACCGCAGGGGTTACCCTTCACGAGGCACTAAAGGCACACGAGATACTTGCTACAGAGGGTATCGCGATCCGCATCATTGACCTATATTCCATTAAACCAATTGATACGGATGCACTAATAGCCGCTGCAGCTGAAACAAACGGCACCATTATCACCGTTGAAGACCATTATCCTGAAGGTGGTTTAGGCGATGCTGTGCTGGATGCAGTTGCAACTGAAGATGTCCGCGTACATAAACTCGCTGTTACGGGTATGCCGAGATCTGGAAAACCGGAGGAGTTATTGGAACATCACGGTATTAGTGCGAATGCTATTGTGCAGAAGGTGAAGCACATCGTCTGATATATAGTGGATTTAGAATTACTTGGACACTTATAAGTGTGAATCAACGCCGAATGTGCCAAATCAACGGTATATAGTGAAATATAAAAATATGTTTACACATCTTCTGTAGGAGCGATCTCCGAATCGCGACTATGGATATGTATGGTCGGGAATCGGAGTTCCCTCCTACAAAGAAACTGTCAAGATAATTGTAAAATACACTATAAATGCTATAGAGCATTCCCCGCCTACAGAAGATGTGTCAACTTTTTTGTATATTTCACTATACTATACATCAAACGTCTCCAAGGAGAGTCCTCTTATAACGTAATGCCATACTACATAGACAACTTTGCAGTAGTAGCAAACAGGTGTAATAAAAGATATAAACAGAATTAAGACAGGAGTGAAATGGCAAGTTTTGATACTGCCTCTAAAAAACAGCTTGAAACAAATCCTCAAGATTTTGTTCACCTTTGCTTCAGGTTTGGAGCAGAAAAACTACAATCTGATCCCCACCTAAACAAAGAGAAACCGGTCTACATAGATATAATCAAGCAAAGTATTGAAAACAAAAATTATATTGAAACTCAACAATAATTGTTATATCTTTTCAGTTGACTTATGAATCGTTAAGTTTTAATGCAGATATAAACATAAAAAGGAGTAGACACATGAATAAGAAAGTGTATTGGGGACTCGGTGTCCTCATCATCCTACTCATCGGTGTATCTGCAGTCTTTTCATTGCGAACAAGAGACACCGAACCGATTATTGTTTACAAAGGCGTAGCCCCTTCAAGAAACAACCTGTCATCCGTTGAAACGTCGGAACAAGAACAAGGACAGCATACAAAACTACCAACAGCAGAAACAGAGTCAACGCAAGCAACTGCGGAAAGCACGCCAACCGCAGAGAAAACACCGCAAACGGCAACTGATATATTAACACCAGAAAAAAGCAGTATATCTAATACAGAAATATCAAAAGCACGTGTTTCTCCATTTGGTTTCGGTGAATATCCATCTATACCTCAAGTATACCGAGATTTAGGAGGTGTTGAAGATATTTGGTTACACTTCGAAAAGCTTGCCGAAACAGACCCAGAAACTGCACGAAAACAAGAACTCGCAGAAAGGGTATTGATAAAACTTTGGAATGAAGGTCGCACTCCCAGTGGTGCTAATCTTACAAGTGATTCAGATAACGTATACCCGCAATATCCAAATACCGTATATGTAAAATGGGAAATTTCATACCTTGATGATGGAACAACATACAAAGTTCCAGTTCAGATCTTTGGTGATCCCGCTTTTTCTCAGTATGAGTTGGACTTTTACGAATCCGATGGCAGTCTTGTGCCAGAAGGATTTATATTGTTAGACTATGATAAGGATGGAATAGATCCTTATTCATTCTTAAAAGGTCTTGATGGTATCAAATTAAAAGAACAGTGAGACGGTCTAAGTAGTGAATCAAATTATTGTTTGGGTTATAGTAATAGGCGTGATCATTCTGGTAGGTATCGGAATGTTTTTTGCCTTAAATGCTCAGCGCACCGCACCTAAAACATACCCCGCAGATGATGGTCCTAACTTTATTGATGTATCAAACTACCCACAGGAAATGCAAACGCTTTACGAGTTATTTACTCGGAGATGTAGCCGATGTCATACAGTGGCGCGACCCATTAATTCTACATTTACACCGGAAGAATGGCGAAAATATGTGCAGAAGATGATGCGAAAGCCAGGTTCCGGACTCACACCCAAAACGTCTGAACAGATAATCAAATTCTTAATATACGATGCACAGCATCGGGAGAGAACTACCCCATGACAAAACTGATACTTACGACTTGTGTCATGTTGTTTTTTACAATCGGGTTACAAGCAGAACCTGTCAATAGACTCAAGGTTTCAATTGATAACCAATTGGTAACCTTTTCCTCAGATCCTATATTTAAAAATGACGCGTGGTTAGTGCCGATAGAACCTATTTGTCAAGAATTGGGACTAAAAACTGAATTCCCCGATGGCTCGGAAATGGTGGTTATTTGTGGTCAAGGAGGATCCGAGTTGTGTCTGCCGCTCCAATTCGGTGAGAACGCGTTCAATATTGACGACGTTACTTACGCACAACTTGAAGATATTACAGAACCGTTCGGTTATGAAATATATAAAGTTTCAGAAATGGAATTAGAGGTTGTACATCCAGACCTACTTGCACCAAAATTTACGCTACCTGATCTTGATGATACCCCAAGACGTTTGCAGGATTTCCGCGGAAAGAAGACACTTCTCTATATTTGGGGTTCGTGGTGAGCGTGCCGTGGACAACTGCCAGGATGGCAGAAATTTTACGCAAAACACCACGATAAACTAAATCTTGTTTCTATAGCAATTGATGCACAAGGTGCATCTGTAGTGCGACCATGGCACAATAAAGCTAAAGCGGAATTCGTCTCGCTTGTGGATACACATAATATATTGGGGAACCGTTACAATCTCAAAGCAATTCCATACGGCGTTATGATTGACGAGGCAGGAAGGTTGGTCAAATCACCTTTCAATATAAACGTTGCTAAGAAAGAAACAATCGTGATGCTTGAAAAATGGTTATCGGAGCCTACCTATAATGCGACATTGCTCGGTAGTGTGAAACTGATAGGTAAACTGAAAAAACCAAATATCGTTGAGGCGAATGCACGTTTTCAACTCGGACTCACGCTGTTAGAAGTAGGGAAAAAGACGGAAGCGATAGCGGAATGGCGAAAGGCACTTGCATTAGATCCCAAAAATTGGATTATCCATAAACAGATTTGGGTAGTAGAACACCCCGACAAATTTTACGATGGTAATGTTGATTATGGATGGCAAAAAGCACAATTAGAAGCAGAAAAAAGATAGGATTATGACTGACAAGGACGGGGGAGAAAGTAATTACTTCTACGTATCCTCAAGGACGACACGGTGGTAACGCTTTTTACCTGCGCGAAGGAGCAATGCATTCTCTTCTAATAGGGTTTCATCAACGACATCACCTATATCCTTATGCTGCTTTTCGTTGATATAGGCACCGCCTTGTTGAACGAGTCGTCGTGCTTCACTTTTTGAGGTGCTCAATCCAACTTCATGAAACAGGTCTAATATAGGAATACCTACGTTTAGTCGGTCTTTAGAGATAGCAGTGGTCGGCATTGCATCAAGATCAAGTCCGCCACCACCAAACGCAGCTTGAGATGTTTCCTGTGCTTTGTCTGCTTCTATCTTTCCGTGAGCGAGTTTAGTCGCTTCATAAGCGAGTACTGCTTTTGCCTCACGGATAGCATCATGTTCTAACCTACCAAGTCGCTGGACCTCATCCATTGGTAAAAAAGTAAAATAGGCTAAGAACCGTTCAACATCGCGGTCATCGGTGTTAATCCAATACTGATAAAATTGGTATGGAGATGTCTTATCTGCATCAAGCCACACAGCACCATCCGCGGTTTTTCCCATTTTTGCACCACCGGCAGTTGTCAGTAATGGAAATGTCAGACCATAAACGCGTTTACCTTCAATCCTACGCACCAGATCAACGCCAGCAAGAATGTTTCCCCACTGGTCATCACCACCGAGTTGCAGAACACACTTGTATTCCCGGAAAAGACACAAATAATCGTAGGCTTGCAGCAGTTGGTAATTAAATTCAAGGAATGAGAGTCCCAATTCACGTTCAAGCCTTTGTCGATACCCCTCAGCCTTTATCATCTCATTGACCCGAAAATGTTTGCCAATATCACGTAGAAATTCAATATAGTTTAGTGAAAGTAGCCATTCTGCATTATTCAGAAAAGATCCCGCCGTATTACCCAAGTCAAGGTAACGTTGTAATTGTCTGAGTATGCTTTTCCCATTATTTTCTACCTGTTCGGCAGAGATCATAGGACGCATCTCTGTTTTATCTGTTGGATCACCGATCATCGTGGTACCACCACCGATAATGGCTATTGGCTTGTGTCCGGCGCGTTGCAAATGTGCCATCGCCATAATAGGTACAAGGCTACCTGCATGGAGACTGTCTGCTGTTGGGTCAAAGCCAACATAATATGTGATAGGTTCCCCAGAAAGCAAGTGGGTAACGTTTTCTTCATTCGTACACTGTTGGACGAAACCGCGTTCTCGTAAGGTTTCAAAGACATTTGACATGGAAGATGTTCCTTCTCAGAATTTATATACCGATGTTAATAATACCATAGAAGGATAGGTTTGTCAAATCAGATATTAGCACAAGGGTATCCTTAGACTCAGAATTAAAAGTTGACAGAATAAAGATGATTGGGTATACTTATATACAATCTAAACTTGGGTTTGTTCACTCTATATAGGGATGTGGCATCTCCATCAAGTCAAAGATATTAAAATGGCGAAGAAAAAAAGCAGGTCGGCGAATATTGCCCGAAAGCGGGAAAAGCGAAATCGGGACCGTAAATCAAAACAGAAGAAAATAGCGGTTGAGAAACAACGCAATTCACACTACGGTAAGATAGACGAGGAGCGATTACACACGTGCATAGTAAATAGCGTTGATTTGCTAAAAGAACCAGAATTTGAAAGAGTGCACTTTGATCTTGACCCGATGTTCGAAGAGTTGGCAAATTTATTTATTGACAGTATAAAAGTAGTAAAGTCTGAATCTGACGTTAGTGCTGATCTTGAAACCACAGAAGAAAGAGAGGACACACAGGTTCTCAGTTCTGATTATATCTATGAAAGGTACCACACAGAAATCCTGCCACGTCTGATTACACCAAGATTTATACGCACCTTATTATCAGCATTAAACGCTTGTGAAATTCGCTTGAGACGAATAGGTGAACGTGATCTCGCTGAAGTCGCCCTTGTCAATCACTCACTTTTTGAAGTAGTGCCGCCAGATATTATGGCAGATCATCCGTTAATTCAAGACTTCAGTATTAAAACTTTGCATCATCTGGCTGAGCAACGACCATCTACCAACACGGTACATCTTGTTGTACAAAAAATCCTATCAGAAGTGCTTGAATCGGATAATTCTGAATACGAAGAGGAAAAACTGTCAAACATGTTCTCTAACGCGATTTCGGGAGATCCGTCAATATCACAAGTTGAACTGCCACCTGTATCGGAATCCCCCATGTTGATTTCTGAAAAGGAGTTGCCAGCAAATAATCCTATTACACCCCCATCACCGGATACAATGCCCGCGAAGGCACTGTATAAAAACTTTGATGGCATGGCAATTAGAGAAGTTTTAAAAGAGTGGCAAGGTGAATTACTTGAAATACAGACTGATACGCAACTTGATATGTTTAATGAGGAACAAGAACTGTATATAACGGTAACGGAAAATCGTGTCCAACTACATACACATTCTGCGGAAGAATTAAATATAGCGATGGAAGCACTTGAAGCCCATTGTCAATCGGCTTTAATGTATCTCGCGAAAACATTTGAAGAAGGAGGTAGGTCTGATGCCACGGAGTAAAAGCGGACAAGTTAGGCGGCGAACTCAAATTCGTCAACGTCAATTACGTCGTTTGAAAAAGAAAAAAGCAGCACTGAAGGAACTCTTACAAAACCGTTAATTACTATCTTATACCCATGGGACGGGAATGTATCCCGTCCCGCCCATTCCTTCGCTTAAATTAATCCTTAACTTTACACCATTCATTGATTAAATTTGACAATTTATCCAATCAATACCGAAAATATTGCATTTTTCTTTGACATCCTTGAAATTAGTGAGTATAATTATCAACAATCTCGCAAAGTGGTACAAATTTAGCCTGAGAGTTTGATATTAATTTAGTTCTCAAATACTGTTTAAATAATGAGATAAGTTATCAATATATAACATTTTCTCATACATATCTGAGAAAAGTTTTAACTAACGACATATTACGATATTGAGTCTCAATATCGTAATATGTATCTTCTAAATTTATGAAAATAGAACCTATTATCTCAGTTTTTCTGGGAATATTTATTTTGTTTAGTTTTAGTGCTGGTGCTGATACTAACCCATTTTCGGTTTCTGGGTATGGCGTAATAAACTACGCTCATTTTGATTGGGAACTTGACCCGAATAGACGCGCTGCTATTGACGTAGAACGTTTTGTGGTTGCGCCGAAATACCGTATTAACGATACAATTCGCCTTGAGGCGGAAATAGAATTTGAACATGGTGGCACAGGTAGCACGATGGAATTCGACAAATTTGAAGAGTTTGGAGAATTCGAAACGGAAATTGAAAAAGGTGGTGAAGTTATTGTCGAAAAGCTCGCTGCTGTTTTTTTAATTCATCCTATGCTAAACTTTCGCGTTGGACATATCATTGTCCCTGTCGGTCTTGTTGCCAAACGACACCGACCTCAACACTACTTCACGACAACCCGTCCTGAAGCTGAAACACATATTATTCCAACTATTTGGCACGAAACAGGCGTTGAACTGTTTGGCACACTGGGACCGTTGAATTATCAAACCCAAATTATCAATGGGTTGGATTCAACGGGTTTTAGTTCACGACATTGGATAGTGCCTGGACATCAACTTCGGTTTGAAACAGTTAACGCTGAGGCACCAGCGTTCGTAGGACGACTTGATTATGAGTTTGATGAGGACTTTACCCTTGGTATCTCAGGTTATGTTGGAGATACTGCAGCAAACCGTCCTAAACCTGATGTGAATTTTGACGCGTACGTCGGCGTTGTCAGTTTTCACGGATTTTACGAGGACAATGGAGTCAAAGTGCGTGGGGTACTTCTTGGAGGAGCACTTCAAAATGCGGATAGATTGTCTAAAGCCAATCGCACACTTTCCAATAATCTTAATGTGAAGCGGACACCGATAGGTAGTAGTGCTGTCGGCTTTTATGTTGAGGCAGGTTACGATATTCTATCGCTTTTCAAAACAGACGACTCCTCATCTGAATTGGATGTGTTTGCGCGTTTTGATTATTACGATACGATGGCAAGTGTTGATGGTATTATCTTTGACAACCCGAGATGGGAAAGAACGACGTTGACTTTTGGATTTAACTTGCACATGCATCCGCAATTGGTTTTCAAGAGTCACTATTCACTGAGACGGTTAGCCGCGAAAAATAAAAATAAAGAAAATACATTTGCAGTTGGCTTTGGTTTTCAGTATTAACAGGCGCGGTTGGATACCGTGTGATATTAAATATAAAGATGGAGATTTTTATGAAGTTTAATAAAATCTGGAGAATATTTTGGTGTATGTTACTCGCATCCGCTTTTGTTGTAGGATGTGGAGGAGATGATGACGATGACGGCGATCAAGCTGAGGCTTATGATGCCGCTACTATGCTTGATGATTTTGCTAATACCGTCGTTTTAGCAACCTACACCGAATTAGATAACAAAGCAGGTGAACTCTTAACAGCTGTTGAGGCATTAGCAGAGAATACCACGCAAGCTAATCTTGAAAATGCACAACAGGCATGGAAGGCAACACGAATACCTTGGGAACAGAGTGAATCATTCCTGTTTGGACCTGTTGATACACAAGGACTTGACCCAGCTTTAGATAGTTGGCCCGTGGATCATGTCAACCTACAATCTGTCTTAGATAGTAACGATGACTTAACAGTAGAGTACGTCAGTGGATTAGAAGACACACAGAAAGGTTTCCACACAATTGAGTTTCTACTCTTCCGAGATGGTGACCAGCGCAAGGCATCAGATATAACGGATCGTGAATTGGAATACCTCGTTTCTACGACAATGAATCTCAAAGCAAGCACATCACAACTAAAACTGGCTTGGGCACCTGAAGGTGAAAATTTCAGTAATACTGTTGCTTCAGCAGGAGAGGGAAATGCTGTTTATCCATCACAGAGTTCCGCTGTGCAGGAAATGGTGAACGGAATGATAACTATTGCCGATGAAGTAGCTAATGGTAAAATTTCTGATCCATACAGCGAAGAGGACACCACCCTTGTCGAATCCCAATTCAGTTTTAATTCCATTTCTGATTTTCAAGACAACATTCGAGGTATTCAAAATGTCTACATGGGGAAATTCATGAATGACGGACAGGGGTTGAACGAATTTGTGAACAATAACAATACTGATTTAGATTCTCGTTTCCAAACAGAAGTGCAGAAGGCGATTGATACCATCGGTGCAATACCGGATCCTTTCCGAGATTCAATTACTTCCAACCGTTCAGCTATTCAGTCGGCAATTGATGCTGTCAGCAAGGTCCAGTTAACGCTTGAACAAGATATACTCCCACTTGTTCAGGAGAGTGAGTTTAATTAGCACAACCTAAGCGTGCCCTGTCAGCACGCAAGACTTTTTCGTTATTGTTGGGAACAGTCCGCTGACTGTTCCCACATAATTTAGGCATACGCTTTCAGAATATTATTAACATACGGCATATTTCCAAAATATACTCTGATTTTTTAAAACAAAAAGATGAAATATCCTCTCAATTTACTCTCTATTTTTCTGTTGATAACCATTATGATGGGTTGTAACACAGATTCACCAACTGGAATTTTTGAATTAGAAACTCCAATAGATTCCACAAGAGAATTTTCTGGTGGAGAAACAACTATCTTTGACGCATCAAGCCATGCGTTCTCTATACCCGCCCCTAATCTTTCCGCAGCAGCACTTGAAAAACACCTTGACGGTGATGTTGAATTTGAAGCAGTTTTTGTCACCGCACCTGCTGATGTGAATCCTGGTTTAGGACCTATCTACAACAATGTATCGTGTATAAACTGCCATAGTCGTGATGGACGTGGTCGTCCACCCGGACTTGATGAAAAAATAGTGTCGTTGCTGTTGAGACTTAGTCTTCCAAATACAGAAAGTGAAACGGATGGAAAACCACCAATTCCGGTGCCGGGTTACGGCACCCAATTGAACAACCGTGCAATTTACGGAACACCAGCAGAAGGTTCAATCGAAATTGATTACACAGAGCAGACAATAACAACAGAAGATGGAATACGTATACATCTTCGTCAACCGAACTACAATATTACGGACACCTATCAACCGTTACCTGATAATGTTGAAGTATCACCTCGTGTGGCACCAGTTGTATTTGGTCTCGGATTGTTGGAAGCAATTCCTGAAAAAACTATCCTAACTTATGCTGATGCATCAGATGTAAACGGAGATGGAATCTCTGGCAAGCCGAATTTTGTGTGGGACGTGGTAGAAAAACGTTATGCTCTCGGACGTTTTGGATGGAAAGCTAATCAACCATCACTTGTTCAGCAGGTAGCCTCCGCGTATCACGATGATATGGGTTTAACCACTTCGTTATTTCTCATTGAAAATTCAGCAGGACAACCACAACTCACACGATACAGCACAAAACCTGAGGTTAGTGATGAAATCTTAGATGTTGTAACCTTTTATGTGCAAACGTTGGCTGTACCTGCGCGACGAAACTTGGACGATCCGCAGGTTATACATGGTGAAAAACTTTTTGCACAAGCACAATGTGCAAGTTGTCATATTCCAACCTTAAGAACAGGTGTTTTATCGGGTGTACCTTCCGTCAGCAATCAAACAATTCACCCGTATACAGATCTATTATTGCACGACATGGGACCTGGTTTAGCTGATAACCGTCCCGATTTCCATGCAGACGGTACTGAATGGCGAACACCACCACTGTGGGGTATCGGTTTAGTAAGAACTGTTAACGGTCACACTAATTTTCTCCATGACGGTAGGGCACGAAACCTAATGGAAGCCATTCTCTGGCACGGTGGAGAAGCAGAAAAATCTCGGGAAACTACTTTGCAGATGACAAAAACTGAACGCGATGCCCTGATTGCGTTTTTGGAATCGTTGTAATAGAAACGGTTCCTACCTACGAGACACACTTTGTTAATAATAATCAACGCCAAATGCATGTGTTGCATTTGGCGTTGATTACGTTACTAAACAGTGTACTTTACAACTAGTCTTCAACACCTTCGGCAATCGGTTCTGGGAGTCCTTCCGGTTCTGGATTTTCGATTGCCTCATAAGATACATCAAGTTCCTGCCACTCAGAGAAACCAGTACCTGCGGGGATGAGTCGACCGAGAATGACGTTCTCTTTTAATCCAGTAAGCAGGTCTGTTTGTCCTTCAACAGCGGCATCAGTGAGGACTTTAGGAGTCTGCTGGAAACTTGCTGCAGAAATGAAACTATCCGTGCTAAGCGATGCTTTACTGATACTCTGTAAAACAGGTTCACCAGTTGCGGGGTCTCCATCTTCTTGCAGAACGCGCCTATTTTCTGCATGGAACCTGTATCTCGTGACTTCATCGTTTGCATAGAAGGTTGTGTCACCGACAGTTAGTATCTTGATCTTTTGAAGCATCTGCCGTACAATCACTTCCACGTGTTTGTCGTTGATCGTGTTGGTTCCATAGACAGTCTGCACTTCATCAACGAGGTAGGTCCAAAGTGCTTCTTCACCTTCAAGTGAATGTCCATTTAGGGTAGTTCTACCGATAGCAAGAATATCGTGTGGGTTGAGATATCCATCCGTTAGAGGCTGACCTGCCTCAACCCAGTCACCGTCGTCAACTCGTCGTTTTTCATCAGGTATTGAATATAGACGGCTTTTTGTAGCACCATCTACGATACGGTATTGGGGAACACCCGCCTTCTGACCTGTGAGCTGAATGTGTCCATCAATCTCTGCGATTTCGGCAGCATCCTCACGTTTCGGACGACGTGCTTCAAAGAGTTCGGTAACACGCGGGATACCAACCACAATGTCAAGGTTAGTCGTTTTTTCGTGCAATTCTGCTAATGGTTGTTGTGCGTTGACTTTGTCACCATCTTTCACAGAAACGGAGTAACCGGCGGGAATAAGGTGAGACTTATGTCCTCCTTGTGGAGAATGGATTTCAATTCTAAAGGTTTCGATTAAGCTGTCCACATCAACACCAGTGTATTGTTCAAGAGCTGTGTTATATTCCCAGTCTTTCAGTTCTTGACCAATCTCAAGTGTGCAGTTAGGATGCATTACTTTCGTAACCTGATAAGTATGCCTTGAAGTGGATGCTATCTCTTTTTTGTAGTCTATATCGCTAAGGATGTCATCAACAGCAACCTTGGAATCCGCTGCGTTAACTTTCGTTACTTTAAATACTCTTGCGGTATCAAAACCTTTGTATAGGCGTTGTGCGCGTTTGTATTCAGTTTCATCAATCTGTTGTCCCGCAGTGAACGTACATTCATCATGATGAACAGCGAGTACATGATAGACAAGTTTTAACTCAGGTAGAGGCGTATCCAAGTCTCTATGCTGTTTAACAAGTGCTTTGTAATCGGTTTCAGTTAATACCTCTTCAGTTTCTTCACCATCAACGATACGTATATAAAGTTTCTCAAAGTCAAATCCTTTATAGTTTCGACGATAGCGATTTGACTCAGATTGTGTGATGAGTTCATCATCAGCGACTGGAAAGTCTGGGTGATGTGAAGTTACGATGCGATAGAGGCGGTCGACTTCAAAAGGCTCTTCATTTTTTATGACATCTACTTCAAATCCGGGATATACCTTTAACACGGCTTTTTTCTCATTTTCTGTAAGCAGTGTTTCGGGGTCTAAATTACAATCTGGGTGATGCACAGCAGTAATTCGGTATTTCAACCGTTCAGCGGTAAATCCACTGAATTTATCCTGGAGTGACTGTAACTTGTCATGTTCAATGAGTTCTCCGACCTGTAACGGACAATCTGGATGCGTAACGTTTGTTACTCTGCAGAATGGCGTTGATGGACGTTGCACATCAAACGCTTTATGCATCTCTTGCAAGCGTCGGAATTCTGCAGCGGTTAATTCTTCACCTATCTCTGTTTCAATACCTTCGCTAACTTCTGTCACGGTATATACCGGTTCACCGAGTTCCAGATGGTATTGGCTCTCTTCCTCTCGGGATAGTAACTTACCTTCCTTATATGGACAACTTGGATGCGTTACTGACTTAATTAGATACTTCATTTCAGCTGTAACGCTGTTCTGCTTCTGTAAATATTCACTTTCTGTCAGCGTAGCACCTTTATCCGTTAGGTATACCCATTCACCGTCAAAAGGTCGTATTTCTGCACGCCATGTTTCTGCTTCACTTTCTGTCAACATTGTCCCTGGCTTCAGTGAAGTATCTGGATGTTTAACGCTTTCAACCCGATAATGTGCTTCAGAACATCGTAACAGTGAGAACCGATGTGAGCAAACACTGTATTCCTGTTCAGAGAGATACTGTCCCTCTTGTAACGTCAGGTCATTTCCTGCATTCGCCTCAATGACATCCGGACGGTTCACTTTGGCAACCTCATATACGACGTTTTCTGCCTTAAATCCAGGAAAGCGTTCAAGATTTTCTTGGAACTGTTTCTCAGTGAGAAGTTCATCAGGTTGCAGCTTACATTCAGGATGTTGTACAGTTTTGACCTTATATTTTGATTGGTCAAGGTGTTCAGCGACCTGTTGTGCAATCCAGAGTTCACTCTCTTCACGCACGGTGCGTCCTGGTATGAAATCTCGATATCTGACAGTGCCTGCAGCCTTCGCAAGGATTTTTCGTGCGAGACCTTCACTCACATCTTCAACCACACCCCCAGTATGGAATGTCCGCATTGTCAACTGCGTTCCGGGTTCACCGATGGATTGTGCGGCGATAATGCCAATTGCTTCACCTACGTTTACAAGTCGACCAGATGTTAAATCCGAACCGTAGCAGTATGCACAGACACCTTTTTCTGCTTCACAAGTGAGTATAGATCGTACTCGTACACTGGGAACTTCAGCATCTTCAATAATTTGAGCCATTTGTGGTGTAATGAAGGTTTCATCCTCAACCAAAACTTCTTCTGTTGTGGGATGTACCACAGGTTCCACAGTAACACGTCCACTAATTTTGAAACTGATTGAACCAGCATCGGTGTTAAATTTAAGAATGCCATTCGTTGTGCCGCAATCCTGTTCAGTAATCATGACATCTTGTGCAACATCAACGAGTTTTCGAGTGAGGTATCCAGATGCTGCTGTTTTCATAGCAGTATCCACCAGCCCTTTTCGTGAACCGTATGTTGAGGTGAAGTAGTCAAGGACATCTAAACCTTCACGATAGGAAGATTGGATAGGGGTTGATAGAATTTCACCACTCTGTTTCGATTTCAATCCAACGATAGCACTGATTTGCGTGAATGGATTTTTCCGAGCGCGTGCACCACTGTCTGCCATCAAATGAACCGGACTGAATCCTTCCACGTCTTTACCTTGTTCAACCAGATGTGTTGCTGTTTCAGGAAGCGCGTCAAACAGCGTCTCTCCCACTTTATTAACAGCATTAGACCATATCCTGATTTTCTCGTTCTCAATTTCCTCAATCTCAAGATTTGCCTGCTCGTAGAGACCTTCAATTTGTTTACTTGCCTCAGTAAGGATTTTTTCCTTATCAGCAGGTATCAGATAGTCCTTTATTCCAGGTGAGATTCCACTGCGTGTAGCATATTCAAAACTAAGTTTCTGTAACCTGTCCAACAGTGATACAGTTTCTGCAGTTCCAAGCTCGGTAAAACAACGTTTGATAAGTTCTGATAAACGTCTGCTCCGTGCTTCCTCATTGAAAAATGGCAATTCAAGTTCTGTTATTTCATCCTTCCATGTGAGGGATGCAGCACCGTTTGTATGTGGAAGTGCCTCATTAAAGATTACGCGTCCTACGGTTGTAAGGATCGGTTCGCGTTCACCTTTGAAAAAGAGTAGTACCGAATCATGCAGTTTTAGGGTGCCGCAACCGTGTGCGTGTGTCACCTCATCCACAGAAATAAAGCGTCGTTTTGCCCAGTCTTCGCTATCTAATTTTGCAAACGTGCTCTTTTTCTTTGTTTTTTCAGTGTATGCAGCGTGTAGCCTTTTCGCTCGTTCTTGATGTTCTGGGAGTTCCTTCGTTAGAAAACTTGCTCCCAATACCATGTCAAGTTCTGGCACTGAAATAGGTTCTCCATGAGAGGGTTTGAGAATATTACCGCTGCTGAGCAGTAACATCTTTGCCTCTGCACGTGCTTCAATAGATAGCGGCACGTGAACTGCCATTTGGTCACCATCAAAGTCAGCATTGAACGCCTTACAGACGAGAGGCGGAATGCGTATAGATTTTCCTTCAACGAGAACCGGCATAAACGCTTGGATTCCGAGTCGGTGTAGTGTAGGCGGACGATTCAGGAGTACTGGATGGTCGGCAATCACTTCTTCCAAGGCTTCCCAGACAGGTGAGTCTGGTGTAACGTGTTCGGTCAGGTATTTACCACGTTTGATAGTCTGTACTTCTCCAGATGTTAAAAGCTTCTCAATAATGAACGGCTTGAAAAGTTCTACAGCCATTAATTTTGGTAATCCGCACTGATGGAGTTCTAATTCTGGACCGACAACAATCACACTTCTGCCGGAATAGTCTACTCGCTTACCAAGTAGGTTTTGACGGAATCTTCCGACTTTACCTTTGAGAATATCAGACAAAGATTTGAGTGCGCGTTTTCCGGGACCTGTTACGCGGCGTCCGTGTCTACCGTTATCCAAAAAGGCATCGACTGATTCCTGAAGCATCCTTTTTTCATTTCGTAGGATAACTTCTGGTGATCGTAGGTCAATTAGTTTCTGTAGACGGTTATTCCTGTTAATGACTCGACGGTATAGATCGTTAAGGTCGCTTGTTGCGAATCTGCCGCCTTCCAGAGATACTAAGGGACGCAGGTCAGGACTAATTACCGGTAGGACATCAAGGATCATCCAGTCTGGTTGCATTTTTGCCTTGTCAAAACCAGCGACCATCTTGAGTTGTTTTGAGAGTTTTACTTTTTTCTGATGACTTGAAGTTGCTTCAAGTTCCTCTCTAAACTTTTTTACGTCTTCCGGAAGATCGATATTGCCCAGGAGTTCCTGAATTGCCTCAGCACCGGTTCCAGCTTTGAATGAATCTGGGTGTTCACGTAACTTAGCATTTACATCCATTTCATTGAGGATATCTTTTACTGCTAATCCGCAACTTTCATCCATCACCTCTGTGACAATAAACGCATCAAAATAGAGTACGCGCTCAACCTGTCTGGATGCGAGTTCAAGGAATGTTCCGAGCCGCGATGGTATCCCTTTGAAAAACCATATATGAGAGACAGGTGTTGCGAGTTTGATGTAACCGAGACGTTCTCTCCGGACTTGTGATTTTGTCACCTCAACCCCGCACTGGTCACAAATAAGACCTTTGTGCTTAATCCGTTTATACTTCCCGCAACTGCACTCAAAATCCTTCTGAGGACCAAATGTTGATTCACAGAACAGACCTTGATGTTCAGGACGAAAACTGCGGTAATTAATCGTTTCTGCTTTTTTAATTTCGCCGCAATCACAGGTATCTTTTTCAGCACAAGTCCATTCATCATTTGCTGGATTTCGGCGCTTACAAGATGTGCGTTTTGCCCAATCTTTTATTTGCTCAGGTGAAGCGATACTGATAGATATACGATTAAAACGATTTTCTTTGTCTGCCATTTTTCTGCTCCTTATAAAATAGTATCAGTTATCAGTTAAGAGTTCGCAGATAAAATCTGCTTTCTTAACCGATAACTGACAACAGATAACTATTCTGAATCGTCGGTGTCCCATGTCAGTTTCAAAGGTGGATCATCTTCTATGGGTTCCATTGTATCCAATGTGTGTAAGAGTGGGAAGTCTGTATCATGAAGTCCTGCTGGATCTGCGTCGGCATCGGCTGGATCACCTTCAGATAACTCTACATTTAAACCGAGACTCTGCAATTCTCTCACCAAGACATTGAAAGATTCGGGAGTACCGGGTTTCATAGGACTTTGCCCCTTCACAATAGATTCATAGATTTTGGTTCTGCCTTTTACATCATCGGATTTGATAGTCAACATCTCTTGCAGCGTATGTGCTGCACCGTAAGCTTCCAATGCCCACACTTCCATCTCACCGAGACGTTGTCCACCATGTTGTGCTTTACCGCCAAGCGGCTGCTGCGTCACCAAGGAGTATGGTCCTGTTGAACGTGCGTGCATCTTATCCGCGACAAGGTGATTCAACTTGAGGAAATAGACATAACCGACTGTTACTTCCTGTCCGAAGGGGTCACCAGTTCGTCCATCGTATAGTACACTCTTACCTGTATTTTTGACGTTTTCCGGTAAACCCGTTTTATCAAGCATGCCAAACACTTCATCTTCCGTAGCCCCGTCAAATACAGGTGAGGAAACGTGTAGACCGAGTTCCTTGCAGGCTAATCCTAAGTGAATCTCAAGGATTTGCCCCACATTCATCCGAGAAGGCACACCAAGTGGGTTTAGAACGATATCAACAGGGGTGCCATCCGGTAGGTATGGCATATCCTCTTCGGGTAGAATTTTTGCAACAACACCTTTGTTACCATAACGTCCTGCCATTTTGTCCCCGACAGAGATAGGACGGCGGCTTGCCACATAAACTTTGACGAGTTTTAAAACGCCAGGTTTCAGTTCCTCACCAGCATCGAGTTTTTCCAATGCATCATCTTTTTCCTGAGTGTAGGCGTTAACACGTCCGGTAGCCAGTTCCTGAAGGCTTTTGATATAAGTCGATGCATCTGCATCAGTAATCTGAAGCGTTTCCAGTTCACTTAGAGACAGTGCTTCCAAGTATTCACGCGTCAACACATCCCCGGCATTCAACTGCTTGGGTGCTTCGGCATCTTCAGCATCTTCGCTGTCATTCTCAATGCCAATAGTCGTCGGATAAGCAAGTTCTTTGTTCGCCAAGGTATCGCGTAGTTCCTCAGTCAAGCGTTCGGAAACCTGTTGGCATTGTTCCTGATATGTCTGCTCAATTTGTTTGCGGAGTGCTTCTTGTCGCCATGCAGTTCGTTCGCTATTAGGGGACATCTGACGAGAAAAGACCTTTACATCAATAACGACACCTTCAACACCAGGACGGGTGTAGGCGGAGGCATCTTTCACCTCTTTGACCTTTTCTCCGAAAATAGCACGTAGGAGTTTCTCCTCAGGACCGGATTCACTTTCACCCTTCGGAGAGATTTTTCCGACGAGAATACTACCAGTCCCAACGACACTCCCTATCCGAATGATGCCTTCATCATCAAGTTGTGCGAGACTTCGGGGAGACATGTTAGGTATATCTCGGGTAATCTCCTCGTCTCCCATTTTCGTTTGCCTTGCCGCAACTTCGAATTCTTCTATATGAATAGAGGTAAATGTATCGTTTTTTATGAGCGATTCACTGATGAGTATTGAATCCTCAAAGTTATGTCCACCCCACGGCATATATGCACACAGCACATTCCTTCCGAGAGCGAGTTCTCCACCTTCGGTAGCAGTGCCATCTGCAATAACATCACCAGCTTCCACAACATCTCCGATATTCACGCGCGGACGTTGATGAATGCAAGTGCCACTGTTGCTTCGTTTGAAATTTTTCAGTTTGTAAACATCGTATCCCATTTCACTGAAAGCGTGTTCACCTTCTTCAAGATGGAGTGCTTGTCCGGTCCGAATCAGTATCTCTTGCGAATCAACACTGGAGACGACACCACCACGGTGTGCTACGACCATTGCATTAGCATCTCGTGCAGCACGATGTTCCATACCTGTGCCGACCCACGGTGCCTCTGGTCGGATTAAAGGTACTGCTTGTCGTTGGTGGTTAGCACCCATAAGTGCTCGGTTCGCATCTTCATGTTCCAAAAAGGGAACGAGTGCTGCGGAGACACCTACAATCTGTTGCGGAGCAATCCCGATGTAGTCAATGTCAGCAAGTTCGCGTTCAATTACCTCTTCCCCTTTTCGACTGCGTAGGATTTTGGATCTTTTCCCTGAAGTGATTGCATCTGCGGGAGCGATATTATATTTGTCCTCTGCATCTGCAGTGAGATATTCAACATTTTTCGTTATTTTACCATCGCGTATTGCGCGGTATGGAGTTTCCAAGAATCCATAAGGGTTAACACGCGCAAAGGTGGCTAATGATACAATAAGACCGATAGAGGGACCTTCAGGTGTTTCTAACGGACAGACTCGTCCATAGTGCGTTCGATGAACATCACGTACCGCGGCAGTAGCACGGTCGCGGTGCAAACCGCCAGGACCGATCGCTGAAATACGTCGTTTATGTGTGAGTTCATCCAACGGATTAATCTGTTGCATGAATTGGGAAAGTTGGTTAGACCCGAAAAATTCCCGGAGTGCCATCATGAGAGGCTTTGGGTTCACTATATTCTTAGGGTTCTTTAGTTGTGAATCGGTGGTAGTGCTTAATTTTTCCCGCGCTGCCCGACGCATCTGCAACAGTGCAATGCGAAATTGATTTTCGAGAAGTTCGCCGATAACACGTACCCTTCTATTTCCGAGATGGTCTAAGTCATCAACATGTCGGTGTCCGTTCCGTATATCCATAAGATATTGCAATGTAGCGGCAATATCTTCTTTCCGAAGTACACGTATCTCCTCTGATGGCATTCCACCAGTTTCTTCCTGATATGTAGACAGGTCTCCGAGTTTAGAATTAATTTTGTATCTACCAACGGTGCCTAAATCGTAACGTGCTCCATCAAAAAATAGGCGTTCCAAACAAGTTGCGGTTGCCTCACGTGTCGGTGCATCGCCAGGTCTTAATGTGCGAAATACCTCCAGCAACGCGCCTTCTTGCAATGTTCCGCCCGCGTAAGCCTTGACCGTGTCACGCGACAGGGTATTTCGCAAAAAGCGTAGCTCTTGTTCATCAGATTCCACCAGCACTTCTACTTCTGAGACCATAGCCTGTATAAGTCTATCATATTCAATCTCAGACATCTTTGTATTTGCTTCAAGCAGAACTTCACCAGTCTCTTTATCAACGACAGATTCAGCAATGACGCGTCCAACAACCTCCTGTGTCATCGGAACGATCTCTGTGTTGCCGAATAGTTTGAGTATTTGCGCATCGGTCTCCCAACCGAGTGCCCGTAAGAGCACGGTAACTAACAGTTTTTTCTTCCTATCTAATCTGACGTGGATGCAATCCTTTGAATCATATTCGAATTCTATCCATGCGCCACGATAAGGGATTATCTGTCCTGTCGGGAGTTTCTGTACACTTGTTGCATGTGATTTATCGAGAAATATTACACCGGGTGACCGCTGTAACTGATTGACAATGACACGTTCCGATCCGTTGATGATAAAAGTGCCATTTTCAGTCATCAAAGGAATATCACCAAGATATACCTCTGATTCAGTGATGTCTAAAACACGCGTTTGCCCTGTGTCTTCATCTTTTTCGCGCTCAACACACATCAGTTTCGCTTGTACCCGTACCTGATAGTTCAGACCGCGGGCTTGGCAATCCGATAGATCGTGTGTCGGTGGACTAAGTGTGTAACTGACGAATTCAAGGCTTGTGGTTTCTTTAAAGTCATAAATCGGAAAAACTTCTTTGAACAATGCCTGAAGTCCTTTTGTCTCGCGTTCATCATCTGGTACAAAACGTTGCAGAAATGCGGCGTATGAACGCTTTTGTGTCTCAATTAAGTCAGGCAGTTCAAGGACCGAGGGGGTTTTAGCAAAGGAGACGCGCTGTCTTAACGCAGCCGGACTTCCATTAGTTTTAGTTATATTGGGCATAAATTTTCACCTTGCACGGTAGCGGATGGATTGAAGGTTTTAACGATTGGACTTCTGTTCCGAACGATTTGACAGAGATTAACTTTCTATTTTCGGCAAAAGGGTTCTTAACGAAAACAGATATTTACAGTTTCTGATTGATTTTTCTTCACATCTTCTGACAGATTGTTGAGTTCCTATCATGCTATCCTTATAACAGCAGTACGTTATCGTGTTACCTTGAGAAATAGTCGTTGGCATTCTATTTCACATAACTAAGAATTGGACTCAATTCGTGTTTGTTCCAATGAGATACGAACTCGCAGAAGACCTAATGTTCATGATTTAGGTTACGGGGATAGTAAAATTAAGACTTGTCTTTTGTTACATCAATTCCTCCGCGCCAGCGGAGTAGTGTGTGAATTCGATGAAATCTGAGTAAGTTAATACTATCAGGCAGTGGACGCGACAAGTCCTTTGACTTCACATACCCGACAGAAAATGCGGATGAAGTACTTGACGACCTCCGGTATAAACCAAACGATTATATACATTTTTATTTATATTCAAAAACAGTTGCCTATTTTCCGTAGAAGTTATATACTTCCTATAAAGTCACCTTACAAATTACGTATACTTTTTAAACTTCTTAAAGGCGTAACGTAGAATTATACTACAAGGTTTACAAAATGTCAAGAATAAATGCAGAATTTTGTGAAAATATCCATTTTATAGCTATATTTTGCATTAACTCTGAAAAATGTGTTATTGACGGAGCGAATTATGGGAACACTTATAGAACAAATACCTGTAAAAGCAATTATCGGAGTTCTGACTGCTGAACCTGCAATTTTGCCGACCGTCTATAAACGACTAACAGATCAATTCGGTGCCTTAGATTATACAAGTGAACTTTTACCGTTCACCAGTACAGATTATTACGAAATCGAAATGGGTCCAGGAATCCAAAGGCAATTTATTAGTTTTAAAAACCTAATTGATGCTGGGACATTGGCTGGCAAAAAACTCTGGACAAATCAGGTAGAACAGGAATTTGCCGAAGGAAACACCTCACGTCGACGTGTCAATTTAGATGTCGGTTATATTTGTATGGCAAAGTTGGTGTTGGCATCAACGAAAGACCATGCACACCGTATCTACCTCAAAGATGGTATCTATGCGGAAATAACACTACGTTACTACCGCAAAACTTTCCATCCATGGGAATGGACTTATCCAGATTATCGTTCTCCTACCTACATCACTATTTTTAATCATATCCGCACAATTTATAGGGAGCAGTTCAACAAATGATAAGATGTAATTCGTCAATCAATCAATCCAGTATAGGTGGTATCTGCTGTTTGCACACACGGTATAAAATCCTAATAGTTTTGACGCTCTGTGTATCTATGTTCGGATTTGTATTTTTTACCGATGCACAAGAGTCAGAGAATCCTCGGGTTCGTGCACGCGAACTCGGTATTCACATTGGGATCTATCCTACAGGTGTAAATAACGCTATTACAGATGTTTCGGGGGTGAAAGTCGGACATGTTACTCTGAACGAAGGTGACTCCATTCGCACAGGTGTTACTGCTATCCTTCCTCACGATGACATTTGGAAATCTCGGTTTTTTGGTGCCGGACATACTATACACGGCAACGGAGAAGCCACCGGCATTGCCCGAATTAACCAAGCAGGATGGATTGAGTCACCAATTTTGTTGACGAATACGCTCAGTGTCGGTGCTGTGCACGATGGTGTTGTCCGATATATTATCAAGCGATATCCTGATAACAACATTGTGCTGCCGATTGTAGCAGAATGTTATGATGGTGGTTTGAATGACATCAGTGGACTACACGTAACACCAGAACATGCTATTGAAGCGATTGAAAAGGCAACATCTGGTCCAGTGGAAGAGGGATGTGTCGGTGCAGGTACAGGAATGCGGTGCTACGGTTTCAAAGCTGGTATCGGTACTGCCTCGCGTGTGCTACCGCAGAACAGCGGCGGGTGGAAGGTAGGTGTATTGGTGAATTCCAATGGTGGACGGCGGCACCAGTTGCGCATTGATGGTGTACCGGTCGGCACAGCTTTGGACGACGATCAATTGAAACCGGGTAGGGATGGTTCGTTCATTATTGTCATTGCAACGGATGCACCACTGTCGCACCGTCAGTTGAAGCAGTTAGCGATACGTGCGACACACGGTCTTGCTCGTACTGGCACACCGAGTACAGACAGCAGCGGTGAGTTTGTCATTGCATTTTCAACGGCAAATGTTTTTCCAAGTTACACCGAAACTGGGACCTTCCAAATTCAGATGGTCGTTAACAGACGTTTGAGTTCGCTGTTTCAAGCAGCTATTGAGGCAACTGAGGAAGCGGTTATCAATTCCATGACGATGGCAACAACAACGACGGGACGCAACGGTAGGACGATGCATGCTATTCCGTTGGATAGATTGAAGCAGGTGATGAAACAATATGGACGTTGATATTGCAATGAATTGTGTCTTGATACATACTTTGCTGCGAGGCATAAACTTTTGTCAAAAACTGATATACCCTACTTGACAAAACCAACATAAATCACTATCATAAACCGTACACAACATATATGGTCGGGAATCCAAATCAACGGTATGAATGCCATTTAGGCATTCCCTGGAGTTCCCTCCTACAAACAAACTGTCAAGAATTGTAAAACCCACTATAAAATCAGAATTAGGGGAATCTTTATCTACGAAATACTAATCTTTTGTTTTGGAACATGGCTAACAGGTGTGAGTAAAGCTGGATTTGGTGGTGGTATCGGTATGATAGTCGTTCCACTATTCGCGCAATTCCGTCCCGCCCGAAACGTCGTTGCTATAATGCTCCCCTTGCTCTTTTCAACAGATGTTATCTCACTTGGACACTACTGGAAACAGTGGCATAGCAAAAGCATCTGGCGTTTGATTCCTGGTGCAATCATAGGAATCGTATTCGCAAGTTTCATCTTAAAAGACATCTCAGATGTCCACCTAAAGAAAACAATCGGAGGAATTGCCTGCCTATTTGCTATATTAGAATTTCTTCGGTCACGAATAACGCCGCGTCTAAACCCAGATTCCACAAATGAGACACCAGCACTACAATTCAAAGCATGGCATGGTGTCCTATTAGGTATCCTCGGAGGTATCTTCTCAACACTTGCTCACATGGCTGGACCGGTCATCATCATGTATCTTCTGCCGCAAAGATTAGGTAACCGTAAATTTGTTGCTACAACAACATTACTATACTTCTGCATCAATCTTACAAAAATACCTGCCTATATTCAACTCGGATTATTTTCTTATGAAATCATCATTGAGGCATTAGCACTTCTACCGTTTGTTGGACTCGGTGTGCAGACAGGTATATTTCTGAACAACCGTTTTTCAGAACGCAACTTTTCCAGAATCGTACTCATCGTATTATTTGCAACTGGCATACATCTCTTGTTATTCTAAATGTAATTAATAAAGGTAAAATATGTAGTAGCGCAATTCACGCGCCTTTTATATTCCACGGCGAGGTAAGGTTTCCTCACCTCTCCGATGATGAGTTTCAAAATCTACTATAACAACCAATTAGGAGTAATATATGACATTAAAATGGGGTGTTCTCGGTCCAGGTAGTGTCGCACAACGCCGTGCTATGCCTGCAATTCACAAAGCAGCAGGTGCAGAACTGCATGCACTTTTCTCACGAGACGCAGCACGTGCGAAACAACTTGCAACAGAACACGATGCTACAATAGGATACAACAGTATTGACGACCTTCTTAGTGACTCAGAACTTGATGCAATTTACGTCTCAACACCCGTCAATCTCCACTGTGAACAGGTAATTGCTGCCGCAGAACGCGGACTACATGTCCTCTGCGACAAACCGATGGCACGTACCCCACAGGAATGTGAACAGATGATTGCCGCATGTGAAGCGAATGATGTGCATCTACAGGTCTGCTTTCTTTTTAGATTTCACTCCTGCTTTCAGCAGATTAGAGCATGGGTTGATGAAAATCGTCTTGGAAAGATAGTTCACGGTAGAATGCCTTTCCTAAAAAAATATCTATTGACAGCAGACGAATGGCGCGCACAACCTGACCAAGGTGGTGGTGGATGCCTAATGGATTTGGGCCCACATAGTGTTGATTTGCTACGATACATCATTGGAGAGGTCACGGATGTAACCGCATTTTGTAACACTGCAATTCATAATTATCAGGTTGAAGAAACAGGTGGTATCCTCATGCAGTTCCAGAACGGTGCTCAAGGTTTTACAGATCTCAGTTTTTCTGTTGCACAGTGTGATATGGTTTTTGAACTTTACGGCACAGAAGGTTCTGTATCGGTAATTAACGACGATGGGTGGAAAATCCAGACATACTTTGATGGTGAAAAGCAGATTATCTCATCAGAATTCGAAGACTTGTATCAACACCAATTTGAACATTTCGCAGAATGTGTGGCGACAGGAACAGCACCCCTCGCAAGCGGTAATGACGGTCTCAGAGCAAATGTCATCTTAGACGCAGCGTACCGATCTGCTCAAACTGGTAGAGTTATCCAATGTTAATATACTTTTGAACTACGCACCAATTAATTACGTTGATCGTTCCCACCAAGTATGCCATAATGACACACTTATTTTACTATCTCTGAAATATGAGACATATTGTCACACATTATTGGTTGTTGAAAGTGGTGTAAAACCCGTCAAGTGTGAGTACGTCTATATTTCGTGAATTGGCATGTATATTGCTATACTTAGTAGCGTATTGAACAATTTAATATCGGGTTTTGCAATACTAATCTAAACAAACCCGAAATACGTTAAAACCCATTAGGAGGGAATATTAAATATGGCACTTGTACCCCTTGGCGATCGTATCCTCGTGAAACGTTCTGAAGAGGATGAACAGAAAACCAGTGGCGGGATTATCATCCCAGACACCGCTAAAGAAAAGCCTCAAGAAGGTGAAGTTGTTGCGGTCGGTAAAGGCCGTATGCTTGATAGCGGCGAACGCCAGGCTGTTGACGTTGAAGTCGGCGATAAAGTCTTGTTCGCAAAATATGGCGGTACCGAAGTTACTTACGATAACATTGAATTTCTCATCTTGCGCGAAGATGATATCTTAGCCAAGGTTGACTAAACAAGTAAGGAGTTACACACATGGCAGCAAAACAGTTAGCGTTTGATGAAGAAGCTCGGAATTCTATTAAACAAGGCGTTGACAAGTTAGCCGAAGCGGTCAAAGTCACTCTTGGACCGAAGGGACGCAACGTTGTTCTTGACAAGAAATTCGGAGCTCCTACGATAACAAAAGATGGTGTGACGGTCGCAAAGGAAATTGAATTGGAAGACCCCTATGAAAATATGGGGGCGCAGATGGTCAAAGAGGTCGCATCCAAAACCAGTGATGTCGCTGGTGACGGAACAACAACTGCTACCATTTTGGCACAGTCTATTTACCGCGAAGGTTTGAAAAACGTCGCCGCTGGTCACAACCCGATGGCACTCAAACGCGGTATTGAAAAAGCAGTTGAGACAGTTGTCAATGCTATTCAAGGACTCAGCAAAGAGGTCTCTGAGAAAACGGAAATTGCACAAGTTGCAGCTATCTCCGCCAATAACGATAATGCTATAGGCGACCTCATTGCAGATGCAATGGATAAAGTAGGAAAAGACGGTGTTATCACTGTTGAAGAAGCCAAAAGTCTTGATACGAACCTTAACGTTGTTGAAGGGATGCAGTTTGACAGAGGTTACTTGTCACCCTATTTCGTGACAGATCCTGACCGTATGGAAACTGTCTTAGAAGAGACTGTGATCCTCATTCATGAAAAGAAAATCAGTAGTCTCCAAGACATTAGACCCCTGCTTGACCTCATTGCACAACAGGGCAAACCGCTATTGATCATCGCTGAAGATGTTGAAGGTGAAGCACTTGCAACTCTCGTCGTCAACAAGATTCGCGGCGTACTCCGTTGTGCCGCCGTCAAAGCCCCTGGTTATGGTGATCGCAGAAAATCCATGCTTGAAGATATCGCTGTCCTGACCAATGGTCGCGTTATTTCTGAAGACCTCGGCATCAAACTTGAAAACGTCACGACAAACGATCTTGGCAGAGCTAACCGTATTGTTATTGATAAAGATAACACCACCGTTGTTGAAGGTGATGGTAGTACTGAAGCTATCCAAGGACGTATTGACCAGATCAGACGGCAGATAGAAGATACCACTTCTGATTACGACCGCGAAAAATTGCAGGAACGTCTTGCAAAACTCGCCGGTGGTGTCGCTGTTATTAACGTCGGTGCAGCAACAGAAGTTGAAATGAAAGAGAAGAAGGCTCGGGTTGAAGACGCTATGCACGCTACACGCGCTGCTGTTGAAGAAGGAGTTGTCGTCGGTGGTGGTGTTGCTCTCGTCAGAGCACAAACCGCGCTCTCCGAACTCGAACTTGATGATGCTACCGAACAGGTCGGTGTTTCTATTGTTACTCGTGCGCTTGAAGACCCACTTCGCCAGATAGCTAAAAACGCTGGAAAAGAAGACTCTGTCATTATTGCGAAAGTCAAAGACGATGGCGGAAACATTGGATACGATGCACGCGAAGAACGGTTCATTGACATGTTTGAAGCAGGTATCCCCGATCCAACAAAGGTTGTACGGGTCGCGCTTCAAAACGCAGCCAGTATTGCAGGATTGATGATTACCACTGAAACGCTCATTGCTGAGATTCCTGAGAAGGAAGCACCAGCACCTCCGATGCCTCCCGGTGGTGACATGTACTAATCATAGAGACTTTCTCATAAATAGTAAACAGGAACAACCTGTGGATAGGGTTTATGAGACTAATCTCGTTACAAAAATCGGGTGGATGTTATATCCATCCGATTTTTGTTTTTTAAACTAAATACACCTCACATGCTCTCAATACATCCGTAACCGCAATTGTCTGCATACAAGGTGATGTACCATCTGGCAACGCCTGACACGCATATTCAAACCCCAAATTGAGACACGGACTACACGGTAAAGTTGCTTCAAGACTTGTTGACTTTTCAGTCCAAGGTCCCCATTGTTCCGAATTTGTCGGTCCGTGAATAGCAACAACCGGTGTTCCCGCTGCTGCAGCAAGATGCATCGGTCCACAATTCCCACTAACAACCAGATCCGCCATTGCAAACAATGCAGCAAGCTGATTCACCTGTGTTTTTCCAGCAAGACAGACAGTCTCACACTTCGTCCGTTGCGAGATCCACTGCGATACCGCAACCTCGTCCGGTGCTCCTGTCAAAACAATTTGTGCATTGTAACGTGCAGCCAACGTATCTGCCAATTCAACATAATATTCAAGTAGCCACCTACGACGAGGTTCACCGCGACGTCCCGCTTCGGGATGAAGCACAATCAGCAAGTCAGATGGATCCACATGTTCCTGTGTTAACACACTCCGACACCAATCCTCTTCTGTTTCGTCAGTCCAAACAGCAAGTCCAGTATCTTCTGGGTTATTGATGCCTAATACATGTGCAATACTGAGAAAATTATGCACCTCATGCCTTCCAGGAATATGTGGGACGGTATCCGTAAACAGATAGTGGCGATATTGTTGTGCGGTGCTGAATCCAATAAGGCGCGGTGCACCTGTCGCATAGGCAAGGAGCACACTAAAGCGGGACCAATGTTCCAGATCAATCACCCAGTCGAAACGTTCTTGACGAAGTGTCTGAATTAACTGAAAAAGGGGGTATCGGAAAAGTATCTGATTGTCAATGTAGGGACACCGTTCTAAGTATGAGAGATTTGTCGGTGATGCTAAAAACGAGAGTTTTGCATGTGGAAAATTAAGACGGATGGCACGTATGGTAGGAATCGCTAATATTGTGTCACCCAAAGCAGACAGTTGAATGAATAGGATTTTTTTAGGTGTGTCTGTAGGAGAATTTGTTGCACCTTGGGGACTCAATTCTCGGTTTTGTGCATCAACTTTCCTCTTCAGAAAAGTTTTAACATTGTTGATTATGGACAACAATATGCCGATGGGAATGCCGACATATCGGTCAAAGAATTTTAGGACTCGATTTGACTGCATTCAATCCATTATGGTGCGGCATCAGCGTAACCGAATAACTTTATCTCCGCAATGTTTGCGGGTGCTGTAAGTGGTCCAGAAATTTTATAGACATGCCGTCCTCTGCGAACATTACCACCGGATGTCACTTCATTTTCACGCTCATATCTTATATTTTGCCGTCTTCGGGCAGAATCATCAGAGGTTTGCCGTACAACCAATTTGATTCCATCAGTAGCAACAGAACGTTTTAAACGGATATCTACCACATCTTCCTTGTTGTCCTGATGATCATGAATCAGGTCCCATTTGTCCTGAGTATTTAGTGCCATCAGTTGAAAATCTTTCAGATTTGAGGAATGAATTACTACTCGATAGATCTTTTTCTTTTCAGGTAAAATAATCACAGATTCTGAATTGTTTCTGATGTCAAGATCTAAACTACCTGATCCTTTCTTTATCTGTGACTGTCCTACTGTTTTGAGGTCACCATCTATAATAACAGGGTCGTTTGACCTTACGCCATCCATTAGTGAATAGTTTTCACTCCACTGTTGACCGACAACGCAAGCAGACAGCAAAATCACACCTAAAAAAAACACATAATTCCAAGAGGTTTCACGACCTTTTGTATTCATTGGTTTCTCCTCCGTGATTGTTGATTTATCTGTTGAATATATTGCAATATATCCTTTTTTTCCAATTTGCGTACATTAAATTGTAACTTCTGAAAAAATGGCACAAGATCCTTTCCAGCTGCTTGACTGATATAATAAACTAAAAAGCTGGTTGGCATTTCTCCTTCGAGTTTTTGGTGGAGTTGGTCAGTTTCCATTAGTTCAAAAACCTTAATAAAAAGTTCATTTCCATACTGTTCTCGGAGTTCGGACACAACGGTATAAGCGTATCTATATCGCCATCGTGTCAATGGTCTGATTTCTAAATGTCCTCCCCAATTTTCTAACTCGTTTATTCCATTCAGGTCGAGTTTAAGACTACGTTCAAGACTATCAAATTTAGGGTGTGTGCCACCTTTTGCATATTCTGTCTGCATCAGCACTGCAATTCCTTCCGAAAACCAGGTAGGTAAGAAGTAAATATTGGTAAATGCGTGTGTCAACTCATGGACCCGAACGCCATGCTTTTCATACATTGCCATTGGAAAATGCATCTCAATACCTGTCACATATTTTATATTTTGACCGTAATTATACTGGGTTCCAGTAACTGCCATCTTCTTTGATTCATTATAGAAATCGTAGAGTGTTACATGTATTTTATGTTTGGGTTTAAATCCGAAAATGTTGTGCATTGCCTTGTAGAGACTTTCCATATAACTAAGTGAACTCATTGCAAACGCCTCCCGTTCTATTCCTTCATCAAAATCGTCCATAACTTGCAAATCTTCAGCGAATGTCAATGTATAATGATCACTTACACCGTGTGGTGTGCCTGCCAGTGGGGTTGGATTTACTTCAATGGTTGCATCTGACGGAGTCAGCAGGAGTGTATTGACATCCCGACGTTCTTTAAGGCGTTTTTCTCTTTTTAGCTGCGCTTCATGTAATGCGGGACATCCATTAAGCACAAATCCAATTGCAATCAGAACAAGTATGATGTAAATTTTCACGCCGCCGATATGTAAAAATCGAGTTCTATATTTCATGGTTCTATCTATTTTCTATATTATGATTTTTGGATTTTGTGGTATGTGCTGTTTGCATCAGAATCCACAATTGATGTTCACTTCTCAGGCAGTGGAACCGCTTTTGATTTATCTCCAATCCTTCGCATCGTAATTTCCTGTTCAACTGTTGGGTCCGGCAGTCCTGTTTCTTTCAATCGCCATTTCAAAAAATTATCCATGTCGTTTTTCAATTGCACCACAATATCATGTGCTTCCTCAGCCAAATTATATATCTCATCAGGGTCTTCTTCCAAGTCATAGAGTTCAACCTCTGGCGTATTGTAGATAGCAGGAGTTCCACCTGTTTCAACAATAAGTTTCCACTTTTTCGTTTGCCACCCCCGTTTTTTCATCCAACCGCATTCAGTGAGGTAGAGTGCGTCACACGAACCGTTATCTGATCCATTTTCGACCAAGGTGCGTAGGCTTACGCCCTCCATTTTTTCTTTTTCAGCCAACGTGTTTTGCGCCGCATAATCGAGAACTGTTGGGGCAATATCTTTCAACGACACTATACCTTCAAGACGTTGTCCTTTTGGAATTACTTCGGGACAATGAAGTATCAACGGAATATGGCAATTTGTCTGATACAAGCCGTGATGGTCATACCATAGTTCATGTTCATCAAGTTCCTCGCCGTGATCAGCAGTAATTACCAAAAGGGTTTCTTCCAAAAGACCACTGTCGCTTAGGTATTGAAATAGTTGTGCCAGAGATGCATCCATATAAGCAATAGAAGCGTCATATTGCGAGTTCACATATCTACGGTCTGTCCATAGTCGTTTTTTCTCAATATTGTCAGGGTCATCTGGGTCCGGTTTACACATCCACTGCCGAAAATAGTCTGTAAATGGCTCACATGCATAAACATCATCCATACTCCGATTGTTCGGATCGCATTCGTCACCACTATAAAACATTCGTTCAAAAGGGAGTGGTGGTAGATATGGAGTATGTGGATCCCAATAATGGAGAAATGCAAACCACGGTTTATCCTGCGATTGTGCGAGTTCCAACAGTTCAATCGCTGTCTGATTTACTGCTTCCGCCTTTCGCGCATTTTGATAACGACTTTCCCATCGATAACCACGGTAAAGATCTTCTGGAAACCCACGTTGAAACCACCTTCCTAAATTATCAGCAGCCACAGTAAAATAACCTGCTTCACTGAGCAATTCTGGGAATGTTTTGATGTTTTCAGCAAGGTTTAATCGACCACCTTGCGTTATAATTTGGTGCGTCAATACATCTTTTCCAGTAAACATTGTTGTATGGGCAGGATGTGTCGGAATATGGGGACTGATGCAACTTTCAAAAAGGGTAGCATCTTCAACGATTGCATCAAGGTGAGGTGTCGTCAGGTGTGTATGTCCATAACAACTCATACTTGATGCACGTAACGTGTCTAATGAGAATAGGATGATATTACGCAATATATTTCTCCAGAGGTAATTTATACTTAAATGTCACACTGCCGATAGATTGAGGTTGCAGTTAATCTGCTGCAGCAGCATCAACTGCTGTCATCTGTGCACTTCGGATACCTTCTGCCAGATAGGTAATTCCTTCCGGGACATCATCTACATGGCAATATGCATACGCCAACCGAATAGCTTTCACCGGCGCACCTGCATAGTGGAATGCACTACCATTGCTATAGCCGACTCCTTTCGCCGATGCAAGTTCATTTAACTTTTTCATATCGGTTGATTCCGGCAGGTCTATCCAGAGGAAAAGTCCACCGCGCGGTTTTGTCCAACTACAAATATCACTGACATGTTCCTCAAGTGTGTCTACAACTGCTTTGCATTTTGCCCCAACAGCAGCATTCGTCTTTTCAAGATGTGCTTCAAGGTGTTCCATGAAAAATTCTGCTACGATAGCACTTGCAAGTGCGCTCGTGCCACCATCCCAACGGTTGTTATGAATCATGCCGTAGTACGGTTGTTTGGCAACGAAGTAACCTTGTCGTACACCAGCTCCCAAAATCTTTGAGAATGTGGCAATGAAGATTACCCTATTTGAAGTATCTAATTTGAAGAGTGAAGCGGGTGTTGGATTCAGCACAAAATCAATATCTCCGTAACAGTCATCTTCAACAATGAGGGTATCGTATTCTTCAGCAAGTTCCAACATGCGTTGTCGTCGTTCAAGTGACAGGATAGCACCAGTCGGGTTTTGGTGATTGGATGTGGTGTAGATGAGAGAAGGTGTGACATTTTGACGCTTTAGTTCTTTGAGCTTGTCCTCTAACGCGTCCATATCCATGCCATCTATATAATCCATTGGTATGCCGACTATGTTCGCATTGAGGTGACGCATAATACCGAGTGTGCCACTGTAGGTATATTCCTCCGTCAACACCGTATCACCCGGTTGTATAAACGTACCCAACACCAATTCCAGTGCCTGCATTGAACCAGAGGTAATTGAGGTATTATCCACTGGAAGTGGGACACCTTCTCTACGTTCAAAACGCATTGATGCCAATTCCCGCAACCCACGGTATCCAGACTCACCTGGATAATTGACCAGTTGTCCTCCTAATTTACGAAGTGCCTTTGCACTTGCCTCAATCAATTCTTCGGTTGGAAATGTATAAGGGTCAGGTCTGCCTCCTGTAAATGCAAAATCTTTCATATAGGTCTCCTTACAGTTCTTTGCTGATTCCAATTTAACATTATTATAACCCAAGTTGCTACCTATAAAACACTATATCAAAATGGTCCTTCCAGTATTGTCTATACAGTTTAAGCGGATATGAAAATCGGCTCAAACCAAGTTATTACTGGATTCAAGCCGATTTAGAAAATGTCTGATATTTGCCCTTATCGGACGTTTTTGATGCTTCCCCATGTGGTTGTGAGTTTAGTTTTAGGGTCTACTGCGGTAAAATTATCATCGCCGAAGTACTCAATTTCGCCAATTTGAAAGTACGCCCCATTCGGGTTCAATGTGGTGTTAAAGGTAACAAACCGAAAAAACCGATACCCGGTGGTTTGGATGTCGAAATCTTCCCCTGCATTAAAACGGACGACTTGCAGTCGCTGATCCCAAACGCTATCCCCGTCGTGAGAAAAGATGGTCGTAAATTCCTCGCCGTCATTCGACCCCTGAATCTCCCACACTGTAGGGTCTCTCCCAGGAACATCGTTCGCTGAGGATACGGTGAAGTGTGTCAATGCGTGCGGTTCCTCAAACTCAGCTGTTATGTGTAGACCTTCTTCCGGAATGCCGCCCCCACGTCCGCAGCACCATTTGGCATTACCGCCGCCAAGGATGTTATCGAATACGTTAAACGAAAATTCCCCACCACCGAATCCGGGTTCCTCGTTAGCTGAGAAAATGGCGTTGTAACCCTCATCTGCATCAGGTGCACCATCGTCTTCTGGGTCGGTTAGGTCTTCTCCAAGCAGTGACTCCGTGCCTATTCCCAAGACTTCCTCCGCCTGTGCCATGTCGTTCGTGCTGATAACAAAACAAGCTATCATCAACAGAAATCCTGCTAATACCGACATAATTTTCATGTCGTTAAACCTCCTATAGAAATGAATCTCACTTTTACGTGAGTTTCGCGTTAAGTAGGTGAATTTGAACAAACTGCCCCCATTTTACCATACCAAACTTTACTAATCTATGATACATAATAATACCATTTCTAAATGATAATTTACCATTACCAAGACTTGCGATCGTAGTAGCGCAATTCATTGTGTCTCTTACATTCACAAAACCTAATAAATCTTCTAATGCGACTTTATTTTTTAAAATTGGTATAACAATATTTCCTATTATCTCATATTATTGTATAACATTCAATATCATTTTTCAGAGGAAATCCTATGGATTATAAAGTATTTTATAGGGAGCAACTTGGGTTATTATAGCAATAGGACTAAAAAAACACAACCTGAATTTACAACTCCGCAGGAGTAATTGGTTTACGGTTATTTTGAAATACATTATAGTGGATTTTACAATTACCTTGACAGTTTGTAGGAGGAAACTCTGGGGAATGCCTAAATGGCATTCATACCCGACGAATGCCAAACGCGTATTCGGCGTTGATTTGGGGGAATGCCAAAAGGCATTCATACCGTTGATTTCTTGATTTGGATTCCCGACCATATATATCCATAGTCGAGATTCGGAGATCGCGACTACAGAAGATGTATAAACATATTTTTATATTTCACTATAAGTTGATATATATAGGTTTAACCAAAGGTGCTACCGAACGCATATTCTGGGATACTGACAGAAAAACATGTTTGATATGACAAACTCAACCCAGTGTAGATACTGTTCTATTGCCTCAGAAAAATAGTTGACATCAACATCTATTCTGTCTATAATACATAAGGTATTATCAAAACCATAGGGATGCTTTCCCTTTCTATCTTTAGAAGAAATGAACATGAAGCAATTTGTATATATATTTATCATCATAGTATGTATTGGTTCCCACCCCTTGTTTGCACAGACAATAGAATCACCTTCTCCATTACCGCAAGAAGAGGAATCTGTGGAGAATGAGGATCAGAACACAGAACTCGTTACACCATCAACACAAGAAGAATCACCCATAACACAAGAAGAAGAGGTATTTGAAGACGAAAAAGAAGATAACGATAATGCTTCCACATCTACCACTGATGCAACTCCCACAGACAGTGATGAACAGGATTTGACATCCATTACTGAAGAGGTAGAAGGCGAAGAATCCTTTGAATCCTCTGATCCAGCACTACCAATGTGGAAAGGAAAACGACGGATTTTCAAAATTGTCAACGATTATCTGTTAGAAGCCGATGAGGCGGTGACTACGATCGTCATGATTGCTGGTAACGCGACTCTCCAGGGAACAGTAACCGGTAATGTCTTAGTCATCGGTGGAGATGTTGACCTCGCTCCCACTGCTGAAGTACAAGGAATGCTCCAAGTTATTGGAGGACAGATATACGGCAACCTTGAATCTGTGGAGCATATTAGTCTAAATAACGGTTGGAGAATAGCTCCTGCTGCGGCACAACTGTTGATGCATCCGCATTCCGTTTGGGATATAAAGAAACATAGAAATTTCCGACTGACTACCATCAAGTTTGGGATTTTGTTACTGACTTATCTGTTAATTGCGGTGGCATTTCCAAGACCTATAAACGCAATAAGCTCAATGTTAGCAAGCAAACCGATTGGTAGCATCCTATTTGGTGTCCTCATGTTTGTTGTGATTCCTGTAGTATCGTGGGTGTTAATACTTTCTATTGTAGGGTTTCCTTTTCTGTTATTGGGTATTTTCCTTTTGGTGCCTCTGGCGTTATGTGGTAAAACCGCCATCTTTTATTCACTTGGGAGCACTTTACTTGCTGGTCGCCTAAAACCACTTGCGGTGATTTTTGGGTTTATCCCATACTTCATGGCAACTGAGATTCCTCATGTGGATTGGGTGACGTTCCTTGTTTTTAATGGTATCGGCATCGGTATATGTATACTATCAACCTTAAATGCAGTGTCCCCACAAAGCCAAGGGAAGAACGTTCATTGGTCTGAAAGGGTTGGTTAATAATGGTGCTTGCATCTCCCATTTTTCTCGGTCTATATATTCTATTGCCGCTATTAGCCTTGTATCTTCTGTGGCAGCATAAACGAGCAGCCTCTCCTGCTATACGTTTCGCTGAACTTGAAGGTGTCCGCCAAATACCACGGACATTCGCTGTCAAACTACTACCATTCCTTAAAGTAATAAGGTTTATCGTAATAGCGCTTCTAATCTTTGCACTTGCCAGACCACAACTCTCCCAAAGTCAAGAACGGCGTATTTCCGAAGGTATCAACATATTCTTAGTTCTTGATGTTTCTGATAGCATGCGAGCAGAGGATTTTAATGAAACAAACCGACTTCAAACAGCGAAGTCTGTTATTCGTGATTTTCTTAGGTTCCGCGAAAGTGATAGGATTGGATTGGTCGTATTTTCTGGTGAAAGTTTTACGTTGTGTCCACTTACGTTGGATTATACTGTATTAGCAGAATTACTTGATGATGTAGAGGCTGAAATGGGTGGTCAGCTGCAAGATGGTACTGCTATTGGTGATGCAATCGCAACGACTACGCGTCGATTGCGAACATCTGATGCGAAAACGAAGATAGTCATTCTCTTGACAGATGGTGAAAACAACGCAGGAACGATTGACCCTGGAGCAGCAGCATCGTTAGCACAATCGTTAGATATTCGGGTATATACCATCGGCATGGGTAAAGAGGGTGGCACGCGTATCCCGTATGAAGATACTACATTTGGTAAACGTTATACCGATGTAATAACCTATTTGGATGAGGGAACGCTTAAGAAGATCGCGAACATGACTGGTGCGCGTTATTTCCGTGCTACAGACCTCCAATCTTTAAAACACGTTTATGCTGAGATTGATAAACTTGAAAAGACTAAATTTAAGGTTGTTAACTATACGAATCAGCAAGAGTTGGCAACATATTTCTTGATACCGGCAGCACTTCTGTTTGGACTCGAAATTTTATTGAGCAACACGGTACTACGAAAAATTCCATAAACCTATAAATAAAACCAATTTTTTCGGGAGATTATAATGGAAAATATCATTGCGTGTAACTTGGGTAGTTATAGACAGTTTGGTGCGAATGCATATTCACACTTAGCAGAGATCGGTTTGACTAACGTTGAGATCAGAACTCCTGCGGCTGATGGCGTTGAAGCACTACAGTCGCAGTTGAAAGCACACGGACTGACTGCTACCAGTTTACTCGGCGGTTGTAATGTCCAGTCTGATACAGTTGTTGAAGATTTTCAGTCGACATTAGACATAGCGAATGAGATGGGAACGAAGATAATCTTTGTCAGTGTTAATGCAGGGGAAACAGACCGAAAGGTTGTATATGAGCGTCTCCGTGCCATCGGTGAGAATGCAGAACCGCTGGGAGTAAAAGTGTGCTTAGAAACGCACCCAGATATGGCACACAACGGTGACATCGCACTTGAGACGATGAAGGGAGTTAACCACCCGAATATCTGTATCAACTTTGATACTGGTAATGTCTATTACTATAACCATGATGTGGATGCTGTCTCTGAGGTCAATAAGATTGTTGAGCATGTCGGTGCTGTACATCTTAAGGATACAAATGGTGGTTTTCGGACCTGGCATTTTCCAACTCTCGGAGAAGGTGTAGTTGATTATAAAGCGGTATTCCAGACATTGAACGATGCTGGTTTCTACGGACCCTTCACAATGGAATTGGAAGGTATTGAGGGTGAGAATCTTGATGAAGCAGGTGTTAAGGCTCGCGTCGCAGATTCACTGCAGCACCTGAAAGACATCGGAGTTATCTGATGGATACGAATCTTTGTATTATTCGACTCGGTGATGGTGAACGGGTTAGCGATGCGCTCGGACAAGTACTTGACACCCCGGATATGACAACAATTGGCTCTTTTGCTGTAACCAAAGAACATCCGACCGAACTACATTATCATGATTTTGATGAGTATTGGTATTTCACGGAAGGCACAACAACGGTGACACTCCGTACCGCTGATGGACAATCTGAATCCTATCGTATAGGACCAGGTGACTTGGTCGTCACGCCAAAAGGTGTTGAACATGGACATATTCCAGACGATGTTGTGAAAGGTGTGCAGTGGGTGAGTGTGATACATCCCGATGCGCGCCGCGGGCATCTACAACGATAAGTAGATTTTAACTGAAAATTGACGAGGTTAGAAACCTCATCTACCATAGTTGGTGGACAATGTCAACACAAACAAATCCATTGTTAAAGAGAAGATTAGGACGAACAGGATTAGATGTGACCTGCCTCGGAATGGGAGGTGCAGGTATCGGTGGAAATCATGTCTCTGATGATGAGGCGATTGAGGCGGTTCGTCGTGCCATATCGTTGGGTATAAATTATCTTGATACTTCTCCGCTATACGGTGAGAGTGAAAGGCGGGTTGGACTCGCGCTGGCTGATGGTTGGCGTGATAAGATTTATCTTGCTACGAAAACGGGAACGCATCCGAAATGGCGTGGTGATTATAGTAGTGCTGGCACTCGACGAAGCGTTGAAAATAGTCTGAATCTGTTGGGTACTGACTATCTTGATGTTTGCTTAGTGCATGACCCTTCGAACATGGATCCAGTTATTGCTAAAGGTGGTGCGTTAGATGAACTCCAACGGATGCGCGAGGAAGGATTGGTAAAATATATCGGTCTCGGAGTGAGGCAACACGAATTCCATAAGATTGCTATAGAAACCGGTGTGGTGGATGTAATTCTAACATATCTGGATTATACGCTTTTGAGCCAAACTGCTAATGATTGGTTGTTGTCCTTTGCTTCTGAAAATGACATCGGTGTCATCAATGGGAGTCCTATCGCAATGGGATTGTTATCGGGAATTGAGCCGGATGTTAAAGCGAGACCGCCTGAAGGTGAAAAAGCACACAAACTATGGCAGTGGACAAATGATCACAATCTGAACCTTCTAAACCTCGCTATTCAATTTAGCACCCGTCAACCTTTGATAACAACAACTTTGACGGGTTCTAAGAATGCAATAGAAATAGAACAAAATTACGCTGCTGCCACAACACCTGTTTCCGATGACGTGTGGGAAAAACTACTGGAACTATTGCAGGAGAAGATATGAATGAAATTTTTGGATAGGGTTGCTTTGGTAACTGGAGGTAGCCGTGGTATTGGAAAGGAAACGGCTTACAAACTCGCCAGTGAAGGTGCGACTGTTGCTGTGCACTATTCCCAATCAGCTGCTAAAGCGGAAGATGTGTGTGCTGAAATCCACGGTGAATATGGACTAAAAGCATTACCTTTTCAAGCTGATATTTCGGACAGGGAAGCTGTAAACAGAATGGTAGCATCGGTTACCAAAGAACTCGGTGTAATAGAATTATTGGTAAATAATGCTGGGGATGTCGGTGATGTCCCGTTTGATAAACTCACCCCTGAACATTGGGATCGGATAATTGCTATAAACCTGACCGGTCCCTTCAATGTGTTGTGGGCAGTCAAACAGGGAATGATAGAACAAAAGTTTGGACGTATTGTCAATGTATCATCTATTGCAGCGTTGGCAGTTCGTCCGGATCAGCTGCCTTATGCGGCAGCAAAGGCTGGGATTATTTCCCTGACAAAGTCGTGTTGTGGACCGCTTGCTAAGCACAATATACGCATTAATTCGGTTGCACCGGGGGCAATCGCGACAGATATGTTAAGTGAGGTATCTGAAGAGATGGTGGAACAACTACGTTCTACAACACCGCTGGGTAGGCTCGGTGAACCGAATGAGATGGCGGATGTGATAGCATTTCTATTGAGTGAGGAGTCCAGTTATATGACGGGTTCGACTGTGATTGCAAGTGGGGGACGTATTCTCATTCCGTAAAGCCACACCGACGTAGTCTCTATCTTATTCACATTATAAGAGATACCATCCTATAATGAATAACAAGGAACATAAATTCAAAGAAACAACACTTTCATATACACGTGATACTGTTATAGAAAAGAACAGAGAAAGTTAATCCCCTACTTTTCCATCAAGTTTCCTTAATTCATTCAGCACACGTCTCTCTTGTGAGGGATACTTTTTTATTAGTTTGTATATTTCTCCCGCTTCTGTGACTTTTTTGTCCGTATAGTAATCAATTGCAATTTTAGCAAGTTTGTAAAAAGTCTCAGCAAAAAGAGGAGATTTAGGATCAATTTCAGTTGTATTTTCAAATAATTGTTTCGCAATTTTATATGCTTCCTGATATGCTTCCTGTTTTTTATCCTTTTCCCCACGTTCATTCTTATATTTCTCACCAAGCCTGTAATGATAGCGTATAAGAGAATAATAGACAATTTCAGTACGTATCTTAAACGCTTTAGCGGCATGTTCAGCCGATTCTTCTGCTGTATAAGGGTATTTCAATTTTTGCTCGGCATTCTTTAACTCCCGTTTTGCCTTGTCCAGATAAGAAACTACCTCGTCTGGAATTGAACCCTCTTCCACAGCAAAACCAAAGAAATTGATTTGTTTTGCGAGTTCAATCGTCTGCTTTGCTTTTGATGTGGCTATCTCCTTTTGAGTGTTACGTAACTGATCTACCACCGAGTCATATTCTGTTTTGGAGACCATTCCTTGTCGGGCTGTTCTTTTAGCAGCATCAACTTTTTTTTCGTGTTCCCCATTTGAAATCCATCCCACGCGAGCCGTTCTTTTAGCAGCATTAACTTTTTTTTCGTGTTCCTCATTTGAAATCCACCCCACGCGAGCTGTTTTTTCAGCAGCATCAACTTTTTTTTCGTGTTCCTCATTTGAAATCCACCCCACGCGAGCTGTTCTTTTAGCAGCATTAACTTTTTTTTCGTGTTCCTCATTTGAAATCCACCCCACGCGAGCTGTTTTTTCAGCATCGTCAATCCCTTTATCAAATTGTTTTTGAGTATATTTACCACCACAACCGAAAACAATGAATAAAAGTAATAAGAAAAAGGTTCTACATATCAACATACGCATATTTCCCTCTTATTGGTCCCAACATAATCTATGCCGTTTAATTCTTAGAAAAATAAATCTATCTATATGATTTTAACCGCAGTGTACCAATATGGATAAATTGGTAAAAAAATAACCTACGGATCATAAACAAGCAACACATAGTGTTCAGAATCCTTTACATCTAACTGGTCTGCTTCTTTATTTTCCACACTCAATTCAACTTCTATACAGACATATCTTGATGTCACCTTACCTACCTTTATTTCCGTCTGTAATTCTGTTGTTCCATTCTCAAGTTTTTTCTTCAGTGAGGACTCCCCAAAGTCTAAATTCTTCGGTTCCTTAAGTTGTTCCCCCTCTTGAAGTTTATTAAGCTTAGGCAGACAATGCATTTTCGCAGTATCGTCCTCTGGGTTCAGGAACTTAAAATTTATCACGACATCCTCGGCAGGTCCACCGTCATTTTTGATTTTTGCTTTGATGAATCCACTACTATTTGGTTTAATAAATTCGTTATTTCCTTTAAGAACTGTCTTACCATCAGAGTCCACTAAATCTAAACCCTCTATTGATAACTCTGGTGGCAAAGGCTCTACTACAACATCTGACCCACTTAATAGTAATTTTCCAATATCCACTCTGAAATACACAAGAATCGATATAATCGGTACAACTATTAAAAGGATTGAGAAAAATCTCCTCATAAGTTTCCTCCTTTCTCCGTCGGATTGTCCGAGTATTAAATTTAGTAAGGATTATAGCCAAATATACAATTGATGGCAAGAGAAATTGACATTAAATCTATCATTTATTGATAATAGCCTGCAGCTCTATAAGGAGTAGACGGGCAAGTTCATATTCTGGATTAAGTTCTAAAGCTTTCCTCACCTGAACCACTGCTGTGTTAAACTCGCCTACACCTTGGTATGCAAGTGCCAGATTATAATGTGCTTTTTCACTCTCTGTATCAAGTCTTATTGTCTGCTGAAGTGGTTTTATTGCTTTGGCATATTCTTTTATTTTTAGATAGGCAAATCCGAGGTTGTAGTGTGCAGCTTTATTATTTAGATTTAGTTCTATCGCTTTTTGTAATGGTTCTATCGCTTCAACATACTTTTCTATGTCTATGTAAGCAAATCCGAGGTTGTAATGCGTTGTATCGTTTTCTGGATCAAGTTCTATTGCCTTCTGGTATGAGCTTACTGCGTCGTCATACTTCTCCAATTTTAGATACGCAGAACCGAGATCGTTGTGTGCAACAACATTTTCCGGTTCAATCTCAAGTGCTTTTTGATAGGCATCTACAGCGTCAACATACCTTTCTGTTTTCATGGATTCTTTGCCGGTACGAATGAATTTTCCTGCCTTTGGACCGCAACCGGCTATAAACAGGATTGACAATGCGAATGTCCAAGCAAACTTACCGAGGACACCCCAAATTCCAGTGTGCCTCATTATGTTCTCCTTTTCACTTGTAATGCAATTGGCTACTTTTAACACCAGATTAACACTGATTAGATTTCTTAACGATCTACTCTATCAGCTAAAATTACGAAGGGAAAATCTTCTTGATGTAGGAGATTTCCATTTTTGTCATGTAATTGGATTTTCAAATCTATTGTTTTTAACCCACCACCTTTTTCTGCTAATATTGGTATATCAATTAGCGGTGTTTCCGCGTCTGCATCTAAATGCTGAATCCGTTCTGGTGGATCAAATTGCAGTCCATCAACATCTGAAGAGGTTACAAGTTTCACCTGAATGTTGTCGGTTGGTCCTCCACTATTTTTTATTGTCATCTGGATTGTTCCCTTTTCCCCACGGTCCAGCAAAACTTTACCGTTATTTCCGATTCTGAAGTGTCCTTTTGGTGTTACCTCTACAGATAGATTTGGAGGAATAGGTAGCACTTCAACAGAGACGTTTTTTGTGTCAAGAGGTTCCCAACCCTTGTTGAATAATTGGATTGTCAGAGTTCCCTCTTTTCGCTTTTTAATTTCCTTTGGTGTAATTGGGATCGCAACAGTTTTAAAATCAGCAGCATCTAAATTTGAAATTTGTTTTTCAGAAGGATTGAACTTTAGCATCAGTGCAGAAGAAAATTCCAGTTTTACCCAGTGAATGTCATCGGTTGGTCCTCCACTGTTTTTAACTGTAATCTGAATTGTGCTCTCCTCGCCAGATAGTACACTTATTTTCCCTTGGTTTCCAAGTAGACTACCTGCGTTAGATACCCGGACAATTGATACCTCAGAGGGAATAGGTAAGATCTCAACCGGAAAGTGTTTAGTCTTAAGTGTTTTTCTATATTTATCCAACAATTGAATTGTTAAAGTTCCACCTTTCCTTTTTCTACTTTTCTCAACTGTCATTGAAATTGTAATTGTCTCAATACCCTCAGCGGGGATCTTTGAAATCTTCTTCTCAGTTGGGTCAAATTTTAATGCTATATGCTGCGCATCGAGTTTCACCAGTACGTTGTCGGCAGGTCCCCCGCTATTTTCTACCGTAATCAACATCGTTACTTCATCCGCAGATTTAAAGGTAATCTTATCTCGTGCTTTTAGCCAACTCCCATTTACAGAAACCTCCATAGATAAATTGGGTGGCATAGGAATGACTTCAAATATAAAGTTCGCTTTAATTGCGTCAGATTTTTCAGCATGGAACAATTGGATTGTTAACACTATTCTTTGTCTTTCTGCTTTCTCCTCCACGGTAATTGGAATATTTACAGTCTCTGAAATATCTGTATTGAGTTCTTGAATTGGATCAGGTTGTTGGTAAGTCAAACCATTTGCTGCAGAATCCTCAATCTCCACCTGAACATCCTTTACAGGTCCACCACTGTTTGTAATCTTAATACGAATTTGTCCTGTTTCTCCAGCATTTAGCGTATACTTCCCGTCACGTCCTTCTTTAAAAGGAGTAACTGGAAACACCTCTATAGACAGTTCAGAGGGAAGTAGGTTAGGCAGGTTATGAGAATCGGGGGTATCTAACTGATTTTCATCGTTGGAAGAATTCGTAAAATGTAGGTTAATAACGTGCGCGAATATTAAGATTGCTAATGTCAGCGCAATAAACCCGAAAACGAAATATAGCCAGTTTCCAACTCCTTTTATCTTAGGTAGTATTTTTGCCAAAAATGTTCTCAATGTCTCTCACCTATTTATGACATTTTAAATCATGTGCTTTATTTTTGCAAGAAAATGGGATATAACGAGCAGAACCATTCAATTAGTGCTATTTTACATGTTTATTTTTAAGTAGCGATTCGGAGAACATTCCTACAGAAGACTGTTATCAGAAAAAAGCAACCATTTAACAATTAAATATTTCTGATATGTCTGGTTAGACGGTATTTGCGAGTGGGACGTATTCTTATACCGTAACTGCAAGGTCTGTATCCCCAATTTCCAAATCAAAAGCGATGGATGTTTGCTCGTTTTCAATGAGAAAGGTATCTCTCTGAAAATCTCGTCGAGAGTGCACTTGTCGTAGATCCCATCCGTTGGCTTGGACATGACGTAACGGTGCATCAATATTTAAGGTGAAGTTTGCGGTTGGGAATTGCGTTGTAAGTTTAATCTGTTGTTCTTCTGGCACTGATATTTCGGTGAATTCACGTGCCATCCAGTAATGTCCAATTTCTGATGTCTTCATCCACAGCGTTTTTGTTCCATCTGGATCGTAATTGTCAAGTCGTTTCTTGACAGTTTTCAACACATCAAATCCAAGTTTTTCCCCGTTAAAATAGAACCCTGGCCAATGTCCTACGAGAACACATGGGAGTTCTTTTTCGAGAATCGGGGGCAAGCGTCCTGACTTTAGGTCTTCAGTAATGAAACGGTCCGCACTTCCTAAATCGTATCCTGTCCATCCGCCAAACCAATCCCCTGCACACGCTACGATGCTGGCAACCGCGCTCCCGTTCTCTTTGTCAGCGTGCCAAATAGGTACATCTGGAAGTTCATCATGTTTCAACCAGAGAAAATAGAAAGGACAAGGATTTTTATTGACCAGCTGCGATGCAGTTAACACGGCTTTGGCATAGGCTTCTTCTTGCCGTTTGGCGAATGCACCAGGGCTTGTTACACCTTCACATGGGATACCGACGTTATTTAGCATTTCCATTGCTGTGATGATATAATCGGTAAGTCTATTATCAATAGGTGGGTCTACCCATTCAACTTGTTCCCACTCTTCAGTTAATGAGAAGGTATTGAGATCAACGACAGCGGTATGGGTGAGCATCTCTGGTGTCAAATCGAAGTTTGGCCAGATAATTTCTCTGTATATCCGCAACCATGATTGATATTCATGTATTGGAAAATCTGGAAATCCTTCGTCTACGCGTCCCATACCAGCAGGATATGGGATAAGACTAAATTTGCCTTTCACACCGTTTTCCCAACACCATTCTGCCCATTCCCATGCAAAATCTGCGGGAACAGTAGGTGGTATTTTTTTTAGTTGAGTAGCATCACCTTCCCACCGATCTGGTGGAATACCCGGTTTGTGTCGTGCCTTCCACGCATGCCGTTGCTGAATCCAGTAGTATGTTAAGTTAATTACGGGACACGAATCGTCCACAATAAGGGATAGAGGGGTTCTGAGGAGCGGATTACAGATGGTAACGTTCATATTGTATTGATTTTATGAACCAGTTTCGTCTTCAATTTGTTGGATACAGCGTTTGATGTAAGGTAAGTCATCTACCCACAACCCTCGGATATTGTTATTTAATGTCCATGAAACATGTTTGAATGTGTGGATATAACCGGCTTCAACAACAATGCCATTTGCTTGGAGTTGTTCAACCTTTCGCGGGAGAGAACGGACAAAGAAATTGTAAAGTCCAAAATGGTTAATATTGCTCCAACCGAGAATGATACGGTTTGCATCTACCTCGGTGGCTGCTTTTAGGAAGTTAGCCATAGGATTAATCAGAATCGCACTCGTTTCCATTTTTGGCTCAAGACGTTTAGCATCAATAAGCAATTTTTTTCGATGGTGAAAGGTGAGGATACTGACGAGATGTGCGATTTCAAAGTGTTTTATACGTTCTATGACAATAGGAAGAAGTTCTGGTGTGTCTGTCTTCGGTTCAACAAAACACGGTATTTGGTTTTCACGTGTAAATCTGAATGCATCATCAAGATGTGCCACGGGTTCATCCGAGTTTTTCACTTTTAATTTCTGCACATCTTGCCAGTCTAATTTATCAAGGGGTGTTGGACATCCGGTAACCTCACGTATATCATTTTCATTGAAATCAACGTGGATTAGGACAGGTTGCTTATCTTGCGTTAGGCAGACATCAATTTCAAATCCATCTGCACCGTCTGTGAGTGCTTGTTTGAAGGATGTAAGAGTGTTTTCTGGAGCGCGCGCCATGCCACCGCGATGAGCGAAGAGTTGTATATTCATGATTAAGAGTTCAATCTTTCAACCTGTCAATTCCCGGTGGATATTTTCGCAAGGCACGCAGTGCCATCCTCATATTTACTTGTTCAAGACGGTTCATATTTAATGTCTCAACTGTGGCTCTGCCAGACCGAGTTCTGCCAATAATAAAAAGGCATCCATCACTCCACATAAAGTGACGCTGCCAACTTTTCAGGCGAGGGTGGAAAAGCAGTACACGTTGTCCAGTTAACGGGTCATGTGCATGGGTTTTAGTATGTTTAGCGGTATTACACCATGGACAAGCCAATGCCAAATTGTCAAGTGTGCTTTTACCACCAAATTTTCGAGGATAGATATGCTCACAGTGAAAAGAACCACTGGCAAAATTGGCTGGTGCTTGACAGTATTCACAGAGACCTTTAGCACGTCTTTGCACCCTAAGACGTAACACCTGAGAAACCCGTTCAGAGTACATCGTTCCCTGCTTTTAATCCAAATTTTGCGATAATTTCCTCTGCCGGTTGTCCCCAACGGTGAACTAATATTGCAATACCTTTGAGACGTTTTGTATTTAAAACCGTTAACTGCCGTACAAGTTCTTGATACTCAGGCAACTCGTCATCAGTCAAGGTTTCATCATCAGACTTACGGCGTAACTGCCAATAACGCTGGTTGTTTTTTTCTGGTAACAGCAAGTTATTTCTTATAAAGGCTAATACTTCGTCGTCTGATGCATCTGTATCAACATTTTCGTCTAATTGCACTTCTTGCTGTTGATGCCATTCAGCAAACTTCTGAACGAATTCATCTAACTCAACTGGTGACAATTGTTTAACACTATTCAACAAATGTTCAACCTTTACTGCTGCGGACATCTCAGTGGTTGCCATCACAATTTCTCCAAGAATATTTGGTATTCGAAATCTTAGACAATTAGAAATCGCTTCTATTGAGGTTTATATATCATAAGTTTAGCACAGATTTTTAGTGGTTGCAAGCCATTGTGTGAGGTAGTGTTTGAAAAGATTATGATTCCTTTTTCTTATTCCACATCCACTCAAAGTTATCCTGAGGTTGAAACCCTAAAATCCGTTTCGTTTTGGCATTTGAGAATTGTTGATGCGGTAGATCTGCGCAGATGTTGAATATTTCACATTTTGATGGTAGATCTTCCAGATCAATCTCTAATCCTAATCGGAATGCCTCACCAGCATCTCGCCAACTGACGGAAAAAGGGTTGAGATCCGTGCCTTCTGCCTCATAATTGAGTTGCTGGAAACTGAGAAATAAATAACAGAGGACAAAAATGTCGTAATTCTCAGTAAAGACTTTGCAGATTTCTTGTCCAAGTCCTTTGGTCAAAGGATAGAGTCCTGTGCTTGTTTTTGGTGGAACATCTGGATTAATCTCGTAATCGTAACTTGTATACGCATCCCCTTGGATGGTGAAATGGGGACCAGTATTGATAACACGACGGATTCCGTGTTTTACAGCAGCGCGCATCGTGTTGTATGCACCGCGTGTGCTAACATCAAATGCTAACTGCCGGTCGTGACGAAGCACAGAACAGTTGATAATAGTATCCATCCCTTCTGCTACACGTAAGACTTGGTCTAATGAACTGACATCAATATGCATGGATTCATGTTTTGTGTCAATCTCGTTGATGTCTGTAACACGCAGGGTGTAATAGGGTTCCAATGCCTTGACAACGTGTGGTCCAAGATGGCCGTTACCACCTAAAATGAGAACTTTCATTGTTATTCCTTCATAAGATGTGTTGGATGGAGTGTGTGTTCATTATTGTGCTGATGGTACAAATTGTGGATTGAATTTCAGGTGTCCCTTAGCCTTGTTGATAGCAAAACGTGAACCGGGGAACTCAGATTGTATGTGAAAAATACCCCATCTTGATGGTGCTTCAATTGCACCTTGGAATGCTGCAACTGCATCGTTTATTTCAAGCCACATGGAATTGAATTCGGCATCGGCTGCTTCTTCAACAGTGATAATATCTCCAAGCCGTAGACATGTTACCTCTATTTTCCCTTCACGTGCGAATTCTCTACATGTGAATTCACCAAGGTGTTTTGCAAGGACAGAAGCATCAATGCTTGGACGCGGTCTCCAATTTTCTTTCACGGTCCAATCTTCTCCGTGTTGTTCAAACAAACGGAGTGTGCTTGCATAGATGAAATGTTTGACACCTTCTGCTGCTGCAGCCATCAATAAGTTATAGGTGCAACGGGTTTGATAGTCAATCTCGTAGTTCTCTGGTTCTTCCGCTTTTGCCTTAAGTTGAGGTGGGGTTTCTGCGATGTGAACGATGGTGTCTATACCTTTTACTAATTCGTTGGTTGACTCATCGTGCCCTAACACACTTTGCACAAATTCGAAGTCTGTATCAATAGGTTCAAGTTCTGTTAGGCGGATAGTATGTGATTCAACTGTTGCTGCTGCTATTTTGCGTGCCAATTCCGAACCTGCTGAGGTAATCAAAACATTCATAAGATTTCTCACTAAGATTTATGTGTTGGTATAATTTCTACAAAGCGTCTTTAATTTTTGCAGCGATATTATTAATCTCTTCAATGTTGCCTTCACTCGGTTTCCAAGGTAATCGTAGTGGATCTCCCTCCCATCGCGGAATGAGGTGGAGATGGAAATGGAAAACCGTTTGAAATCCAGCTGCTTCGTTAGATTGAAACAGATTGAGACCATCTGGGTTTAACGCCTCACGGATTGCTGCAGCAAGAGGTATTGCGGTTTCCATAATTTTACTGCCGACTTCCGCTGGCATATCAAATATGTTCCGATAGTGCTGCTTCGGTATAATCAGTAGATGTCCCGGATTTGCGGGAGCAATGTCCATAAAAGCGAAGACATGTTCGTCTTCGTATACTTTTGCGGAGGGAATTTTCCCGTCAACAATTGCACAAAAGATACACTCCATCAATTTGTATCCTCACAAGAATTTTGGGGTTATTTTAGCAGATATAGACTACAAAATCAATAAGAAATATAGGTAAGCAAAAGTCATATCTGGTGAGGTTGGGAAAACGCATCTACCGCGTGAGGAATACTAAAGTGAGACAAAGTGTTTTCCATTCTAAGGAGTAGGGTTATGATATGAAGTATTGATGATTAGGGTACTTCAATTTTAGAGAATAGTTGTGTAATGATGGTTTCAGTATCAATTCCTTCAGCTTCTGCCTCGTAGCTAAGGATGACTCGGTGTCTTAATACATCCATTCCAACATCATGAATATCTTCGGGTGTAACGTATCCGCGTTGAGAGAGGAATGCCTGTGCTCTTGCAGCAAGAGCAAGAAAAATAGTAGCACGCGGTGATGCACCGTATTCAATCAAGGGACTTAAATCGTCTAATTGATATGCTTCTGGCGCGCGCGTTGCACATACGAGATCAACGATGTAAGTTTCCAGTTGTTCTGCCATATAGATGTTACGCGTGAGTTCACGAAATCTGATAATATCTTCACAAGAAACCACTTCCTGAATTTCAGAAATTTCTTCAGTCGTATTCCTGCGAAGGATTTGCAGCTCCTCAGAATGTGATGGATAGTTGACCTTAACCTTTAGCATAAATCTGTCCACTTGCGCCTCGGGGAGTGGATATGTGCCCTCATGCTCAATTGGATTTTGGGTAGCTAAAACGATAAATGGATCGTCAAGTGGATAGGTTGTACCTCCAATGGTGACCTGCCGTTCCTGCATTGCTTCCAGTAGTGCGCTTTGCACTTTCGCGGGTGCGCGGTTTATTTCATCTGCAAGGATAACGTTGGCAAAAATGGGACCTGTTTTGGTGTAGAATTCACCTTTTCGTTGGTCGTAAATTAAGGTGCCTATGAGGTCTGCGGGGAGTAGATCAGGCGTGAATTGGAGTCGGTGGAAAGAGGCATTGATAGTTCTTGCGAGTGCATCAATAGCAGTGGTTTTCGCAAGTCCGGGGACACCTTCAAGCAGTATGTGTCCGTTACATAGCAATCCAATAACTAATCGTTCAAGAAGTGTGCGTTGTCCGACGATAATTTTCCCTGTCTCGTTTAGGATATCCTGTATTAGGCTGCTATCGTCTTGGATTCTGGCATTTATCGCTTCTAAATCGTAGTTTTGCATATTTTAATGGCAGTCTGTTGTCAGCAATCAGCATTCAGAAACCGTTGTACCTACTATACTGACTGCTGGTTTCTAATGGCAATTACTTGAAGAAAGGTTGTGTTTCTCCTTCTTGAAAGGACTGCTCAAGCCATGGGTCTTTCGTTTTCTTTCTGAATTCAATGACTTTTCGGCGCATCTCATTGGTTATGTCTTGTAATTCTGGAGCATCAATGAGGTTTTTCGATTCTGCTGGGTCGTTCTGCATATCAAATAACGCTTCACGGCTTTGATGCACAAAGTCTTCTCGTTGTCGTTCTCCTAACTCCTGAATGTTGTCGTTCCGCACGGCAGTCCAAGAAATAGAACGAAATAGATCACTCGGAAGTGGTGTCTCTAATTGATATGCCAAATTACGGACATATTTGTATCTCCGTCCGCGTAGGACTCGATATGGATAGTAGTTTGTTACTTCGTGGAAGCAGTGCGAGTAATATGTTTCTTCCCACTGTCCGTTGCCGGGGTTCGGACTGTCATCTTCAAGGATAGGGAGCAGTGACCTACCGGGGAGTGCGTCCTCTCCATCAGGGTGGGAAACACCACACCAATCTAACATAGTTGGACAGAAGTCAACCCAGTTGACGAGTGCCTGATTGCGGAGTCCGCGTCGCTGTTGCGAAGGACTTGCAATCAGCAGTGGACAGTGATGTCCACTATCAAAACTGGATGCTTTTGCACCGGGAAACGGCATTGCATGATCTGTAGTAACAAATACAAGGGTATCGTCTGCGCGTCCAGAAGCATCAAGTGCATCTAAAGCTGCACCAACAACAGCATCCCATCGTGAGACACTTTCGTAGTAGTCAGCGAGGTCTTCGCGCACTGCGGGGACATCTGGGAGGAAATTTGGAACAATAATCTCTTCAGGACTGTAGGTACCTGGTTCAATCCCTGCATGTTGCCGATCATTACCGAAACCTTTGCCTGCACGATGCGGATAGGTACAACCGATATGTAAATAAAACGGTGTATCCTTGTTTTGTGAAAGGAATTGTTCAACTTTGTCTGCGACATCTACAGGACTACGAGGGTTAACCTTTGGTTCATAATCGAAAGGGTATACTTTTACGGGTTCAACGTGTTTCTTGCCGATACATGCGGTTGCAAATCCGTGTACTTTGAGAATCTTTGGAACTGACTGCATATATTCGTGGGTGCGAAAACCGTGTATCCCGTGGCAGTGTCCGTATTGTCCGTGTGTATGGCTATGTTGCCCTGTAAGTATACATGCACGGCTTACCGCGCAGGAGGGACTTGTGCAAAAACCATAGTCAAAAACAACACCGCGTTCAGCAAATTCATCAATTCGGGGAGTCCTGATGATCTCATTGCCGTAGCATTTTGCGATACGACTCCAATCGTCCGCAATAACAAACATTACATTTTTATAGGAATTTTTCATAGTTTCTCTAAAAAGTGGTATAGATTATGAACATTCTAATGTAAGAGGCGCAATGAATTGCGCGACTACAAACGAAGTATGATAGATGATTTTATACTAATCCAGCGCGTTTTCGTAGGAACCATTCCAGACCCAGTAGCAGGATGATTATCCCGAAAATTAGTGGTAGATCCCAGATGTCAATATCGGTTATTTCTGATGTTGCGCTTTCAACCAGCGATATCTGATTGACCAATTGGCTTGCCTCGTCAATGGGGTAGTAATTCCCACCACTCATATTAGCGAGGGTTGAAAGTAGAGGGACATTTAGTGCTGCATCGCTAAACTCTGCATAAGAGGGTTTAACTTCAAAAAGTGCTTGCTGTTTACCGAGGTCTTCACCATCAAGAGTCCCCATTGCGGTAACAGTATATTCTCCATATTGATTGGGAATAAACCGTGCTGTGTACAAGCCATCTGTGCCTAATTCCTGTTCAAGTTGCAGTTCCTTTCGTGTGCCTTTTTCGTCAACAATGACAGTACGCAACTTTGCATCATTTGTCAATGTAAATGTTTCATCTGTTGCCGTTACTTCAATTATGACGGGTTCCTTCAAAGTATATTCGGTTTTTGCAATATTGAGTTTGAGAGCAGATTTAGGTGCGGTAGTCAACCATTTCGCAGCCTGCCTCCAGAATCTATGGTGGCTGTCATCTATGCTCTCTTGGGACATTTGCCATCGGAATGAATTATGTGGAGTGAACACCATGACACGTCCTGCATTAAAATTGTGGGTTGCCATGAGAATACGATTTCCATGTTCATTACGCTCAGTTGGGTGTTCGGCGAGAACTGTTGTCCCTGCTTTTGCTCGTTTGACTTTACTGTAACGGAAAAGTTCTGGCATCTGATCCCAACGTTTCAAATTATCAGTTAGGTTATCTGCCAATTCCATTAACTGCTCCGTTTTACCCTCTGTTGTCAGTTTTAATTTGAATCCTTTTGGATGTGGAATTTGTGCAGGTGATAGATGTAACGGTGCAGGTTTTGGTTGTTCCCCTAACTCCAATTCGACAGGAAGTAAATCCGCTATTGGTGTGTTGAGATATGAGCCTGTCACATCTGGATTGGCTAACGATTTCGTCCCACCCAACATCAGAAACCCGCCGCCACGCGTTCGCACGAATTCAACCGTGTTCTCAAGTTGTGTCTGTGTGAATTCGGAGGCTGCGATATTACCGAAAATGATTGCATCAAAATTGAAAAGTATCTCTTTCGTATCTGGATATAATTTGAAGTTTTGGGTAGAACTACCTTGTGTGCCGCCGAAGCTGCGGTCACTCGTCGTAAATCGAACAGTCAACACAATATTGGGGTCATCTTCTAAAGCGCGCCTGATGAATTTGAATCCCCAAAACGGATTAGAAACAAATAGGACTTTTACACGTTTGGTAGGTGCGACTTTCAGGATAAAGGTTTTGGTGTTGTTTTGCGGAATTGCTTCATCTTTTTCAGGTAGTATATGCACTTCATATTTTTGGGTGCCCGGTTGTCGTGGTGTAAATTTGAATGGAACGCGAACTGTGTCATTTTTTACGGACATGGGAAGAGATTCAAGAACTCTTCCGTCCTGTATTAATAGTATTGTAGCGTTCTTTTGAGCATTTCCTGTGCGTTTGACGGTAGCGGTTATTTCAACGGGAAAGTCTTCTTCAGCTGTCCGGGGAACATCCACCTTGACCAATTCAAGGTCTGCGATACCTTCTTCTGATCCGATACCGACAGTATGGATAGGTACTTTCCTTTCTCGGACTTGCATGACAAGTTTTTGTATATCTGTACCACTTCTATCTACGCCATCGGTGCACAACACAATTCCGGAAAGCGGAATGCCTTGTAAATCATCAAGTGCTTCATTTACAGCTTTTGGTATGTTTGTGTTCTCTCCCTCTGCACTCTGTACAACTTCATTATTAATTCGTTTGGCATCCGTATCAAACCCGAATAGTCTAACTTTGAATTTGTTTTGATTCAATTCTTCAATTAGTCCGTTGTCATCCTCAGTATTTTCACCGAATAGCAGTTGGTTTGCCCTATCCAGTCGAGATTGTCCATCGTCAGAATCGGTAATCTGCATACTTTTGGAACGGTCAACCATGACTAAAAGGTAGGAGTCATCTGGGTTATTTTGATAAATCGTCAGGAAAGGTTTGAGTAGGCAGAATGCAAGGAAACAGAGAACAATAGTGCGAAGAACAATGAGAAATCCGCGGAATACACGTCCAGATCTACCTCTCGCGCTCCGATATGCCCAAATGGTTGCTGCGACGAGTGAAACCATCAGGACAAAAACAAGAAGTCCCGGTATTGGAATGCCGAACGAGAAATCACCTTCCCGAAATACATCAATCGGGTACTTCATGAGTTGTTCAAACATTATGGTATGTTACCTTTATCAACAGTTTGTTTTCAAAAAAAAACGGTGTATTCAATTTTGACAATTCAGTTTCAATGTCTGCTTACTACTATTATACACGGTAGTGGTGGTTTTGTTCAACCTATTTTGAATTTTGTCGCTTAGTATGCAATGTTTATGATAGATATTCTTATTGTTAACGTGAGTTCGGTTTAGCAGACATGAAGGGTTTCATATCTATTTGCCGAATTTACAAAGTCATAACTTTGTAAAGTTTTAGAGTCTTTAGAGTCAATTGGAAATTGAAGAAATTTTGTCATGTGCCACAATCCCTTATCACAAGTGGATTTACAGGCTTTTTACGACTAATTTAGCCAGGATTGACTCTAAAACTTTTCATGATTTATGAGGCACAATAACTAAGGTTTATGCAGTGGATATTTACCGATTCCTAAAGTTGCTTATACCGAACTCACGTTATTGTTAGGATTCTTGTCTGCACAAGGATTTTCAGGATAGGCATATTCTTATCTGTCAGTTTTTTCTTAGGATGATAGATATTGATAGAAAATCAGAAGCATGTGCAAACAAGAAGTTTACGCTACAAAGAGGTAATCTTGTAGGTTTAGTTTGGTATGCGGATTCGTTGTCCGGTGTGTGCAGATTCGTGCAGTGCGTCAATCACGCGCATATTCCCCAGTGCGTCTGAAATTGGTAGACGAAGTGGTGTCCCGTTTTGTACTGCTTCACATAGATTCAGTGTTTCAGCAGCATAAGGATTCACACCTGTCACAGCAATAGTTTCTCCGTTAACTGTGAAACTGGACTCACCTTCACGGTTTCCCCATGCCGATTGAACAAAGATGGTGCCCTTTGTACCAGTAACTTCATAACACTCACGCCAGGTCCATCCGAAACTGCAGTCGAATTGACCAGTGACACCATCTCCAAAATCCATTGTGCCGATGAGTGTTTCCCACACGGTGTTAATCGGTTCATACTTGCCTGTCGCCCATGCCATTTCAGGTTCTCGTCCAATTAGGTAACGTATGATGTTGATGCAGTAGCAGCCTAAATCCATCACAGCACCACCTCCGAGATCACCTCTTAACCTCCAATTCTTCCGGTCTGTGAGTCCCGTTGAAAAGGTAGAGCGTGCATATCGGACTTCCCCTATTGCACCATCTTCGATTTTCTCTTTTACGGCTAATGTCAACGGGTGGTGTCGGTACATAAAAGCTTCCATCAAAAGAATGTTGGCACCTTCTGTCACCTGAATCATCTGTTCAAGCTGTGATGTGTTGACAGCAATAGGCTTTTCGACGAGGATTCCTTTAATTTCACACCGCACTGCTTCAAGGACATTTTTGAGATGGCTTGAGGGCCACGTTGCCACCACGAGGATATCCGGTTGCTGTTTTTCCAGCATCTGCCGAAGGTCGTTGTATGTGTTTTCTACCTTATATTCAGTAGCAAAGCGGGAGAGTGCATCAAATTTCTCGTCGCAAGCACCGACAATCTCAATTTCTGGGACGTTTCGCCAAGCGTTTCCATGTGCATGTGAGATTCCACCGCACCCAACAATTGCTACGCGATATTTTTTCGTCATAGTTCACACCTTATAGTGAAGTAACCTCTACAAGTCTATTTTCTTGTGCTGAGAGATTTGCTGCGAGTGATATTTCAAGCGTTTTGACTGCATCGGTATACGGACTCAAAACCTGGGACGCGTCACCACTGCGGACAGCGTTAACAAAAACTTCATCAATTGTGGGACCAGGTTCTGTTTTATCTACCCATTCACCATCTTCTTTCAAATGGACTCTTGCCGGGTTCCAATTCAGCATTTCACCTTCATATAGGATGTCTAAAACATTGGCATTGTCCCAACCACCGCCATACGCCCATGCTGCAGTCATAGAACCAACGGCTCCGCTACTAAATTGTAGGGACACACTATTGCTATCTGGACAATCAATCTGTTTCAGGACGCGATTCGCTTGCATTGCATAAACCGAATCCACATCTCCAAGTAGGTTCCGCATCATATCAAATGTGTGTGTGGCTTGTTCAACCAATTGACCACCAGACTTGCTCATCTGACGCAACCAGCCTTCTGGGTTACCTCGTCCGGTTCCACACCAATACTTACCTACAACCATGTTAATTGTTCTACCATCAAGAACTTCTTTCGTAATCTTTGTTGAACCGAGATAGCGGAGTTGATAGCCGACGCAAGTTATCAGATTTGCTTTTGTTACTGCTGCTTCAACTTCACGTGCGATATCCATATTGATTGCTACCGGTTTCTCCACAAAGAACGGTAACCCGCGTTCAATTACATCTAACTCAGGTTGTCCGTGTACGAACACAGGGAGGCTAAGATAGATTGCATCAAGATCATCGCGTTCCAACATCGCACGGTGTTCTGTGTATGGGTCTGCTTCGTGTTTCTCAGCTGCCCTTTGTGCCTTCTCGGGTACAATATCGCATATTGCTATGATGTTCGCACCTTCCATTTCAGATAAGCGATTCATGTGACCATTTGCATTGCCACCGGATCCAATAAAGCCTATTTTTATTTCTTTCATAATTCCCTTTCTATTATTTGATGTCTATAGACAAATTCAAAGCTGCATATTATCCAAATTGTTGGATACTGCAGCTTATTGTTAACGTGCCTTAAAATTAACTTGTAAAGCTCTTTCAATATCTTCACGAGGATGAACCCCAAATTGTTCCTCAAAACTCCTATCAAATGCGTCCTCTTCGTCTGGATCAGGTTTTAGTGGGAGTTGAATCGGTTGACGATTCAACTGTACAGAACGGTGTGCGGCGATAACCATTTCCTGATCTTCCCTACCCATTTCTCCTGTCCAAAGCGGTTGTGTGTCATCTCTCACTGCACGTCCGATGCCGTCAAGCATTGTAGCGAGTGAAATACCACCTTCTGATATTTGGGTATGTCGGTAAGGATTAAGCCATTCAATCGTTCCACCAAGAGATTTCGGCAGTTCAACATAAATACGTTGCAGAACTTTATCCGCACCGTATTCTCTCTGAAATTCGTAGGTTTGTGCTTTTCCGCCGCGTTCTTTAAGATCTTCATCTGTACAAACGTTGACAGTTTCGCCACCTGAAGCCCCTTGGTTGCCGTTAGTGATAATAGTACCGCGTTCACCGCACGTCTCAAAGCCGACAAGTCTGTTCCGTCCGAGACACCCGTTCTTGTTTCCTACCATCGCTATACCGAGTCCATTGTTGTCAAAATCAACTGCATAAAATTCCAAACCTTCTCGGTTGAAATCGCGTTTTGCCCCGTCAACATAAGGCATAACCGGCATTGAATGTCCTATGCTACTTACTGATGTAGGTGTGGCGTTTATTCTACACCGTATTGCAGCAAGACCGTGATAACCGGTTGTGGAAAATAGCCTGTAGCACTTATGCACCTTGCCGATTACGCCTTCTTGTATAAGCTTGCAAACAAACTGCTCTACAGGAACAAAAGGGAAGTTCTCTGAAGTCTGGAGTTTGACCTCGTTTTCAGCAGCATCTGCTATCATCATATCCATCAAGCCGAGTGTTGGTGCCAGTGGTGTTTCCACGTTATGTGAAATACCACACCTTGACAGGTAACATGAAACAATATGATGTAGTGGAGCAGGCACAACGACATCACAGACATCGGGTGACATTTCGTCAACAAGTTTGCGTACGTCGGTGTATGCTTTTACGTCAAATCTTGCTGCACCTGTCTCTGCGGATTCTTGATGTGCATCGCACACTGCGACGACTTCAAAGGTATCCTTTAGTGCGACAGCAGTTGACAAATGTGCTGAACCGCGTCGTCCGTGACCGATTAATGCGTATTTTATACGTGCCATTATTCTCTTTCAATATGTATGAAGTAGTTCGGATAGAGTTTGCGTACCCTAACCTACGAGTACACACCTACACCTCAATTGACGCAATTGTAACCAACTGACTCAAGCTCATTTCGGATTTTGTCTATTTCTGTGGTGGATAATTGGCGGAGTGGTCGGCGCATGGTCATTGATGGAAATCTGCCCATTAACCATCTGGCACACTTCATCCGTTGATGTGCATCACTGCTTGGTTCACCGAAGTTGTAAACAATCCGAGCCAAAGTATCTACCTGATTACGTGCTTTGCGTGCACCCATCAAATCATTATTGAGTGCTGCATGGACTACTGCTACCATCAATTCGGGGACAAACCCCGCAAATCCGATGAGAGCACCGTCGCTGCCTTCTAAAAGGGAAGCGAGTAGATATTCGTCATGACAAGTTAAAATTGGAATATGTGGTGCTGCTTCTTTAAGTTGTTCATAGTCCCATCGCCAACGCGCCATGTCACGGGTACCCATTTTTATACAAACAACCTGTGGGATTTTTACCATCTCCAACATCTCTTCAAGGCTGTATCCTGCTTTTGTCCACGCAGGATATTGATGCACGATGATCGGTATATCTGCACCTTCGGCGACATCTTGAAAATAGCCAACTGCGGTCTCAGGAGTTCTGCCAAAACGCAACCAGTGATGTGCAGGCATCAACAAAATCGCATCCGCTCCTGCTTCCTTCGCAGCGAGTGCATCGTCAATAGCGGGTAGACTTCCCTCCGCACTAACACCTGAAACAATCTTAACCTTATCACCAACAGCCTCAGCTGTAATTTGGGTGACGCGTTGGCGTTCGTGTAGACGGAGTGCCATGATTTCACCGGTATGTCCGTTACAAACAACTCCTTTAATACCCTCAACGCCAGCAAGTTCCTGCATATACTGACGTAAACCTTCTTCGTCAATTGATTCATCTGGGTGAAATGGACAGAGGGTTGCGGGAAATACACCTGCCCAAGGATGGTGTTTCCAATTTAGATTCATGGATTTATCAATACCTCTTTTTGTCGCGGATAAGGAAATAGGTAAGTATAAGAGGCGCATGAATTGCGCAACTACAAACACGGAATTCCGTAATAGACTTCAATTTAGCACCATTTTAACTTGATTTTAAATCCAAAGTCAAGTATTATTTTTATAATGATATAGGATCTATCACATCTATTTTAGGGTTATTCAATAACATAGTTGACATGCGATTGTATGTTTCATCGGCGTGTCTTTGAGAACTATTCGCATTGTTACAGAGGATATCCACATGAAACAGAAAAGACTGAAAATTATCGCTGCCAGTGTTATATTGCTCAGCGGTTTCACGATTTTAGTGTTGTCTATGACGAAAAAAGAGAGTATGCCGGAATTGACCCCTACCAAACTTCTCGCCAATGCTGATACGATGGGAAATCAAAATGTTCAGCTTGTCGGAGCCATTTCGGAAGGGAGTTCTACATGGGATTCAGCGAATTTTGAGTTGACCTTTGCCGTGCGCGAACTTGAAGGCGAAAGCACTGAGAAAGTCAACGTGATTTACAACCAACTCAAACCCGATAACTTCATAGATGGCGGTAACGTTTTTGTAGAAGGAAAATATGATGCACAGAAGAACCTGATTGTTGCGACTAAGTTAACAACTAAATGTGCATCTAAATACGACGGTGCGGAAAGTGCTAAGACAACAGAAGGCACTTAAATAAGGCTTGCTATACCGTAACGTCGGTCTAAGAATTTAGAGGGTCAATATGTTCATTGAGAACCTTGTGGCAGGCATACAAAGCGTAGCGGCTGAACTTGGACAAGCTGCGATATGGCTTACCCTATTCTCATCGTTATGGGCAATAGGTTCCCTCTTCATTGGGTTACGCACGAGAAATCCTAACCTTGTCAAGAGCGGTAGAAACGCCGTTATCGCTACTTTCGGTTTAATAAGTCTTGCCACCAGTGCGTTAATCTACGGGTTTGTGACTAATGATTTCACAATGGCGTATGTCGTTGAGGTATCCAGTGCTGCCCAACCCCTTTTTTATAAGATTACTGCTCTCTGGGGACGCATGTCCGGTTCCCTCCTATTCTGGCTCTGGCTGCTTACCTTTGCTGGTGCTATCGTCGTTTGGCAGAACAGAAAAGCGACTGATACACTTGGGGATTATGCGTTAATTCCCATCGCGATTGTCCAACTTTTCTTCATTATCCTCGTCACTGGCTTGGTAGAAGGGGTCTACAACCCACTTGACCGAGTTCCTGCCGGAAAGGTGTTTGCTGATGGTGATGGGATGAATCCGCTTCTCCAGACCCCAAGCATGGCAATCCATCCCCCAACGTTATATATCGGTTGGATTAGTCTGACGGTACCCTTTGCATTTGCGGTCGGTGCACTTGTATCGGGCAGAATAGGAAGCGATTGGATACTCCGTTCCCGCAGATGGATGCTGTTTTCATGGATTGTTTTAACTGTTGGCATCACCCTCGGAGGTAATTGGGCATATCAGGAACTTGGTTGGGGAGGATATTGGGCATGGGATCCGGTTGAAAACGCATCCTTTATGCCGTGGCTCCTCGGTACCGCTTATCTACACTCTGTGATGATTCAAGAAAAGCGGAATATGCTGAAACTTTGGAATATCCTACTGATTACATTAGCATTCCAATTTACATTATTAGGCACATTCATAACTCGTAGTGGAATTATATCATCGGTGCATGCATTCGCGCAGTCAGATATCGGTGGGTATTTTCTGGGTTTTATTCTGGCATCAACCGGTGGTGTCATCGCACTTGTCATATACCGGTGGCAACGTTTGAAAAGTGCCAACCGTCTTGAATCCCTCCTTTCCAGAGAAAGTGCATTTGTTCTGAACAATTGGCTTCTTGTAGGATTGACCATGATTATCCTGTGGGGAACGTTGTGGCCAATTATTTCCGAAGCGATTCAGGGTGAAAAGGCATCGGTTCCCGAAGAATTTTTCAACAAAGTTGTTATTATTCCTGGACTACTACTTCTCTTTTTAACGGGTGCTGGTCCTATTATTTCGTGGAAAAAGATCACACCGAACAATTTCAAACGTATGTTTGTATCCCCGCTCATTATGGGATTGATAGCTGGAGTGGCGGCATGGCTGTTCCTTGCTTACAGAGCACATGCTACTGAAGTCACTGCTGAAGTTTCCACACCTAATTTGCTAAAGCGGACATCAGAATTTCTTACTTTCAACGGACAGTCAATCCCAATTTATTCTGTGCTTTGTGTATTTGCAAGCGTATTTGTGATTGCAGCGATCTTTAGTGAATTTTATCGTGGTGCCAAACTACGTGCTAAACGGCAAGAGGGTTCCTTTCTTGAGGGTTTGTGGCTTCTAATCCAACGTAACAAACGCAGATATGGTGGTTATATTATCCATATCGGTATTGTCATCGTTTACATAGGAATTATGGGTTCCAAAGGATATTTTTTACTCAAATCAGAAAGTCTTAAACTTGGTGACACAATGGAAGTAAGAGGCTATCAACTGACGATGGCAAACTCCCATCAGGAGGAACACGAAAATTACTATCGGTCAGAACTTATTTTTATTGTTGAAAAGGATGGACGACAGGTGGCTACGATGAGACCTGCCCGGCACTTCTACTTTAGAGCAGGTCAAGGAGATCAAGATACGATTGAATCAGCGATTCATCCGATAGGTCTAAATAATCTTTATATTGCCCTCGGTCCGTTACCATCAGAGATTAAGCCCGATACTTATGTTAACGTTTCGGTCTACCACAACCCATTGATAAGGGTTGTCTGGCTCGGCGTTGCTGTGATGGTATTGGGTGGACTTATTGCGATAGCTCAGAGATCCGAACATAATACGCAAACGGCTACGGCATAGGTGTAGTATGAAAATCCGAATTGGAACATCCATCACTTCTATTTTTATTCTAATATTTGTATTCCTCCATGCTTTCACAGTTATTGCACAAGACCAGATAGAGGACATAGTATCTGTAGATAGCACAGATATTAAATCCCAAATGTATGAGTTGGAGACTTCACTTTATTGTTTTTGTGGGTGTGAACGGATGACTTTTGAAGTTTGTCAATGTGGTACCGCAACATACGTAAAGAAGGGATTTCGTGACGCACTGACAAAAGGAGAAACGGTTGAGGACATTCGCGCAGCTTATCTTAAAAAACATGGACCTCGGTATTCAGCACTCATGCCTGCAAAAGGAATCAACCTTCTTGCATATCTAATGCCCGCAGTTATACTGATAGTTGTTGGTGGTGTAGTCTATATTGTCCTACAAAGATTCCGCAGGGAAGAGTCGTCTTTGACACAATCTGATGAACAGGTTTCCGATGAACTTCAGCAACAGGTTGAGGCAGAACTTGCAAAATACAAGGAACAGAATTAGAGGTAGTTATGATTTCTTATGTACTCTTGTGGTCTGTGATCTTAGGGGTTGTGGTTTTGGTTTATATCGCCTACCCACTTTTTAAAAGTATGGGAACTTTTCCAGACGTTGATCCAGAAGAAGCACGCATGCAAACCCTATCTCTGGAACGTAAACAGAGTTATTCTGCATTAGCTGACCTTGATGAAGATTATGAAACTGGCAAACTTTCAGATGAAGATTACAAGGAATTACGGGCTGCACTGTTACAAGATACAGCACGCATTGTTAGCCAATTGGAAACCAATGCTAAGACAGATGTAGAATCTGAGATTGAAAGGTTCAAGCAACAAAAAAACGGATAATGAAAATACACTCCCCCTCATATATAAAAACAAAGAGATTTATCCCCATAAGTCATCGTGAAACCTTTAAGCACCTCGTTACCCTGTTAACAGTAGTATTTGCATTTCATTTGTTGCTTCCCACGACATTTTCCCAAAACGAAGTAGGCATTATTCATGGTGCACTGATTGACGGAAAGTTAAACAAACCTATTGCTAATCACCCTGTAACCCTCAATATCCATAAAGCGGGGGATGTTACGCAACAGGAAACGACTACTGACGAAGACGGACATTACCATTTTGAGAAGCTGCCGATTGATTTTGCGACACACTATTCAGTCACTACGACCTATGACGAGACTGAACACAAAGAAGAGGACTTGGTGTTATCTTCATTCGTGCCAAACCTTGTTGTTGACATCAATATCGGTGGAGTGACAGATGATCCATCCCAAATACGGATAAAAACATATAGTATAGCTCTTAGCTTTGCTTCTGATGAAAATTTGTCAAAAGGTATACTGTCAATTATTGAAGTATTTGTTGTTGAAAATAATAGCACCTTACCGTACCAAACAACACAGAACAACGAAAAAGCCGGTCTTTATTTTGCCCTGCCAAAAGGGCATGAGCAGTTTCAACGGATTTCCCCAGAAACCCTAAAACTTAATTCTGACGCAGACCATGTTATAATGACAAACACGTTACAACCTGGAGAATTAGAAGGCGGATTTACCTATTCCATTCAGGCTGCAGGCACAAACATCAAACTTTCCCGTCCAATGCAATTCCATACAGACCACTTTACAATTCTTGTTCCTGAAGGGATCGACATTGTTCCTCGTTCAAGACTATTTCAGCGTGTTGGACGGACACAATTTCATGGTATTGTCTTCACTAAATATGAAGCATCCCCTGAAGGTGGGTTCCCAGTTGGAAATACACCGGATCTGAGTTTAGCAGTATCAAGACAACAATTGACACCACAACAGTCCATAACAGAAAAATCAAATATCGGACAGATGATATTTATTGCAATTGCTGCTGCTCTGGCAGGTGGATTCCTTGTCGCGGCGATATTCACGTTGCGGGGTGCGCGTCGTGCATCTACTGAATCCGATGAATCGGTGTCCACACCAACTGATATGGGTTGGCTTCGTAAACTCAATGATACTGACCTTGAAGATGCACGTACTTCACGTCTTGAATTCATAACACAGCTTGATACGATGCACGAAAAGCAGGAAATTTCTGAACGGGTTTATAATCGATTACGAAACGAACAGACAGATCGTCTTACTGAGATTCTTGACCAGCAAAAAGAACGGGGAATAGATAATTAATAAATGAATGTAGTGCTGTGTCCACTCCTATCTTGTAGGTAAATAGGAGTGGACACAGCAGTAGGTGTCAATTTAATATGAACAAGGATTTGATTGAATGAGTAATGAAGAACATATCGCAGAATTGATAGAAGATCTTGAGGATTTTGACGACGACTTGCGCGAAGCTGTGAAAAAAGAATTGATTGCAATCGGTGAACCTGCTGTACCACAACTGATTGAAGCACTTGCCCACAATCTATCGGATGTCGCGAATGAAGCAGGCGATGTATTGGCAGCAATCGGAGAATCAGTTATTCCGATTCTCATGGATGAAATTGTGCTTGCACCGAAACACCAAGCATATGCGATCACCAGCACACTTACACGTATAGGCGAACCAGCAATACCTGCCTTGCTTGAAGCATTAAATAATAAGCTAAACGAGGAACTCCGAGAATATGCCGTTCGCGCATTCAGCGGGATGGGGGTAACTGCAGTTAGCGCGATACCAGCACTTATTGAAGCTTTGAAGGACTCCGAAGATGAGGTGCGGACTTATTCTGCTTACGCACTATCTAAAATGGGTGAGGCTGCAGCAGAGGCTGTGCCTGCACTCATTATAGCACTTGAAGATAAATCTGAACGTGTTCAACATCATGTGGCATTTGCATTGGAGCAGATCGGAACACCAGAAGCACAGGAAGCACTTAAATCGTTGATTGAAGCGTAAAATAAAGTCATACCAGACAATACAGAAAGTTCCCCTAAAAAACATACAGAAATCGTAGGGTTTCGCTAACTTTACCCGATCTACAAGATCGTTTTATAAACATTTCGGTATATTTCTTGGATATAAATAAACTTGAAAACGATATGTAAATATAGTATAATTAAAAAAAGAAGAATATAAGGATTGTTTATAAAGGAAATTTTGCGAACTTCGTTAAGAATACGCGAATTAATAAAATAATTAATTATAGCGAGCAAATTGTCAGCAATTTGAAAGGAGCCAAAATGGCAAAGTACGATTTTGTAGTCGCTGTAGGAGGGGCACCCGGACAAGGTATAGAAACACTTGGTAAAAGTCTGGGTCAAATTTGTGCGCGATACGGACTGCACGTTTTCACTTACAGTGCCTATCAATCCCTCATCCGTGGCGGCCATACCTTCCTCACCATCAGAATCAGTTCTGAACCGGTCGCTAATCATGGCGACGAAATTGATTTAATTATCGCCCTTGATAAAAATAGTATAGAAAAACACATCCCCAACGTCAGACCTGGCGGCGCATTCATCTATAACAGTGACGATGTTAAACAAGCACCAGAACGAGATGATATCCAGATGTGTCCTATCCCCTACAAAGAGTTCTCCAGCGGAATTGAAGATAGAAAGCTACAAAAAACATGTCTAAATACATGTCTGCTTAGTGCTGCTTTGAGGCTTGTAGGTGCAGATTTAAAGGTGCTTGAGGAGATCATCATCGGTGCGCTTCTTAAACGGAAAGGACAAGAAGTCGTGGATGCCAACCTCATGGTTGGGAATGCGGGTTATGACCACGCCACTGAAAACTACACGCAATTTGATGCTAAGTTTGAGAAACAGGAACCTGCACTTGCGTTCGTTGAAGGGAATGGCGCAATGGCAATGGGTGGTGCAGCGGCAGGTGTTAAGTTTTATGCCGCATACCCAATGAGCCCTTCTACAGGTGTATTACATTGGATGGCAGTAAACGCCCGAAATTTGAACATTATGGTACGCCAGTGTGAGGATGAAATCAGTGTTATTAATATGGTTATCGGTGCTGCCCACGCAGGATGTCGGGCAATGTGTGCAACATCCGGTGGTGGATTTGCGCTCATGTCAGAAGCAATAGGTAGCGCGGCAATGATGGAAATCCCGATTGTTGTCATTAACGTACAACGTGGTGGTCCCTCTACCGGGTTACCTACGAAAACTGAACAAGGTGACTTGTGGCAGCTCCTCGGTGCAAGTCAAGGAGATTTCCCGAAGATTATTGTGGCACCTACCAGTATCATGGACGGATTTGATACGATTCCTGAACTTTTCAACCTCGTTGATAAGTTCCAATGTCCCGGTATGGTTCTGTCAGATCTCACACTTTCAATGGGATTTACGACGTTTGATCCCGATACAATTAACTGGCAACCAGAAATTGACCGTGGCGAGATGATAACTGAACTCGGACCGATGGATGAGGAATACCTGCGTTACCAGATTACAGACAGTGGTATTTCACCTCGTGCTATTCCTGGTGTTCCAGGACACATACACGTTGTTGCTACTGATGATCACGATGAAGATGGCGGATTAATTAGTGATGAATATACTAATCCACATAAACGTCGTGATATTATGGAGAAACGACAACGGAAAATGGACGGCATTGTTAAACTTCTCCCACCGCCAACCGTTGAAGGACCTACAGATGCAGAAGTTACACTCATTGGATGGGGTTCCACACACGGAGTCATTAGCGAAGCAGCACAAATGTTAAATGATGATGGCATTGTGACAAACCACATACATTTCAAGTGGCTCTATCCGATTGATGAAGATGTTGTAAATGAAGTACTGGCAAATTCAGGACGTTCTATTATTGTTGAATGTAACTACACGGGTCAGTTTGCACGGTTCTTGCGAGGTGAAACAGGATTTAAAGCAGATGGACATATCCGGAAGTATGATGGAGAACCGTTTATGCCGCACCATATCGTTGATGGTGCTCGTGAACTACTCATCGGTAAGACAGAACTATATGTGCCTTATCAGGAAATAGTTGTCTAAAAGGAGGAAGAATCAGATGGCAAAAAAAGAAAGACCTATTAAAGGTGCTCCGACAGCGAAAGATTTTAAAAGTGTCCATCCAGACTGGTGTCGCGGATGTGGTGATTTTGGTGTACTGAGTGCCCTACAAAATGCTTATGCAGAACTTGGTCGTGGCAATCATGATCACCTCACTGTTAGCGGTATTGGGTGTTCCTCGAACCTCCCTGGCTTCATTAAGACTTACGGCATGCATACCCTGCATGGACGTTCACTTGCCGTAGCAACTGGGGCTAAAATGGCTAATCATGAGTTGAATGTCGTCGTGACTGGTGGTGATGGAGATGGATACGGTATTGGTGGCAATCACTTCATTCATACCATGAGAAAAAATGTTGATCTCCTGTACATTGTTATGAACAACGAAACGTATGGACTGACTATTGGTCAAGCATCACCTACGACTGTGGTCGGGGAAACATCTAAAAGCACACCTTTTGGTAATATAGAAACTCCACTCAATCCTGTTGCAATGGCAATCGTCTCAGGTGCAACTTATGTTGCCAGAGCGTATAGTTCTGCACGTAAAGAACTCACAGAATTAATGTATAACGGGATGCAGCACAAAGGATTCGCATTTATTGATGTTATCAGTCCTTGTATAACGTGGAAAGGTGATGAGATTTTCGATTATTGGGACGAGCGAATCAACTTCCTTGAAAATCATGACACAAGTGACAAAGCTGCTGCGCTTCAACAAGCAGTCAAGACCGGACATGATACCCAACTCGGTTTATTCTATCACGATACAAATAGCCAGTCGCTTGATCAGATGGAACCTGTTTTGGAAAATGGTCCTATGGCACATCAACCCCTCGGTGTTACTCCTGAACAGGGAGAGGCAATTATCAAACGCATGATGTAAAACGAGATGATAAGGGCAGGTATAACGCCTGCCCTTTCTTTTTATCATCGCTGTCCAAAATCACAAATTTCACCTACACACTATGCGTCTTTCTGCTTCCCAAATCACAAAACATTTCGGACACCGTGCGGTTGTCAAAGATGCAGACCTCGTTATTAATCCTGGAGAAGTAGTTGCGGTTTTTGGTCCTAACGGTGCTGGTAAAACGACATTCATCAAGATTCTTGCCACACTCCTCCGTCCAACATCTGGAAAACTTGAAATTGAAGGCACAGATGCAATTACAGACAACGCAAAAGTGCGTAACATGTTAGGCGTTATCATCCATGAGCATTTGGCATACTCGACCTTAACCCCGTTTGAGAATCTAAAGTTTTTTGGGAAGATGTATGGAGTTGAACATTTAGAATCACGATGCAAGACACTTCTGGATGAAGTTGGTTTGCAGCATTTTGTGCACGAACCGCTACACATCTTTTCACGCGGTATGACGCAGCGTTTTATGATTGCCAGAGCCCTCCTACATCACCCATCAATTCTGTTACTGGATGAACCCTTTTCTGGACTTGATGCATCAGCGAAGCAGTTTGTTCAGGATCGAATTTCGCAAGAACGGGAAAACGGGAAAGGTATCCTAATTACAACACACAACACCGAATTGGGTTATCTTATTGGAACAAGATTTCTGTTCATGATAAATGGTGAATTGGAAGAGATTGCGCAGAAAGATGAGATTTCCGAAGAAACGTTATTGGAGATGTACGAGGAGAGATTGATAGACACAGCTTGAAAGCGTTCACAGATGGTTCTTTCAAATTGAGACAAACATGAATGCACTCCGTCAAATTGGCGCGTTGATTCGCAAAGATCTGGGTCTCCAATTCCGTTCAAAGGAGACGCTGGCATTAATATTTGTATTTAGCGTACTCGTTGTCCTCATTTTTGCTTTTGCATTCGGTCCGAATTTTTTTCCAGAAAAGAGTGATCGCGGCAAATTAATTGCAAGTGTGCTTTGGGCAGCCTTTGTCTTTGCTGGTATTATCACCTTGAATCGTTCTTTTGTAGTAGAACGTGCACACGGTGCTTTGCATGGTATACGTCTTACCGGTGTTGATGCAGGTCATATTTACCTTTCCAAAGTTGTCAGTAACGTTATTTTCTTGGTTCTATTGGAAATTGTTATAACTCCGATTGCACTCCAATTCTTTGAATTATTCGATGGAGTGACGGTAGGTATATTGCTCAAACTGTTTGGCGTTCTGAGTATCGGCACACTCGGTTTTTGTGCTGTCGGGGTACTGTTGGCGGGTATGTCAACAAGCACAAATGGTGGGGAAAGCCTACTTTCAGTCATACTTCTTCCGCTTGTCATCCCAATTATTATGAGTGGTACAAAATGCTCTGTCTCTATTCTGGTAACAGGTGGGTTGAAAGAGAGTTTCTGGCTGAATATGTTAATAGGTTCAAGCCTTATCTATTTGGCATCGGCGTATTTGCTTGCTGATGCCGTGATTGAGGAATAGTAGTATAAGAAAAAGGGCGTGACCAAGAGGTCGCTCCGATAGAAGAAATGTTATTGAAGAGTAGTCATTGCTTATGACCTAAATGTGAAAACAGATAGATCACATAAGGAAAAGTCAACAGATATTAAATATACAAGTTTCGGAAGGAGAATCAACTTGTCAGAAATAATCTATATCCATGCACGAGAAATACTGGATTCACGAGGTAACCCCACGGTTGAAGTAGACGTTAACTTAGCATCTGGTGCGTTTGGACGTGCAGCGGTACCATCTGGTGCATCTACAGGTGAGCACGAAGCAGTTGAACTACGCGATGGGGATTCCGATCGCTATTTAGGCAAAGGTGTTCAGAATGCCGTTGAAAATGTGAATACTGTCATTGCAGGTACCCTTGCAGGCGAGAATGTATTTGCACAAAACGAGATAGATGCCACTATGTGCGAACTTGATGGCACAGATAACAAGAGCAAACTCGGCGCGAACGCAATGTTAGGAGTTTCTCTTGCTGTAGCAAAAGCTGCTGCAGATGAACTCGGTCAACCCCTTTTTCGCTACATCGGTGGAACAAATGCAAAAGAACTTCCGTTGCCGATGATGAATATATTAAACGGTGGTTCACATGCCGACAATAATGTTGACATCCAAGAATTTATGGTGATGCCAACAGGGGCAAGCAGTTTTGCAGAAGCACTTAGGATGGGAGCAGAAATTTTTCACAGTCTGAAAGCTGTTTTACAAGCACGTAATTGTAACACTGCAGTCGGTGACGAGGGTGGTTTTGCACCTGATTTGGGTTCAAATGAGGAAGCCATCTCGGTGATTATTGAAGCCATTGAACGTGCTAAATATGTCCCTGGAGAAGATGTCCTATTAGCGTTGGATGCTGCCTCAAGCGAGTTCTACAATCGTGACACTAGTACTTATGAATTAAAGGCAGAAGCACAACCTACTAAATCACCAGAAGAAATGGTAGGTTTTTACACAGAACTCTGTGAAAAATATCCGATCGTGTCAATTGAAGATGGTATGGACGAAAACGACTGGGAAGGTTGGAAACATCTAACAGAGGCAATCGGTGATAAGGTGCAGCTTGTTGGTGACGATCTCTTTGTAACCAATACTACCCGATTGCAGCAAGGAATTGATGGACAGATTGGGAATTCTATTCTGATTAAGGTCAATCAGATAGGAACATTGACAGAGACGCTTGATGCTATTGAACTTGCACGTCGTTACAACTACACTGCTGTGGTTTCCCATCGGTCAGGTGAAACAGAAGATACGACTATTTCTGATCTTGTTGTTGCGACTAACTCAGGACAGATAAAAACGGGTTCACTTTCCCGAACGGATCGTGTTTGCAAATATAACCAACTGCTGCGCATTGAAGAAGAACTGGGTGATAGTGCTATTTTTGCTGGCAAGAAAGTTTTCTATAATTTAGCAGATTTCCGATAAACGCTTGTTTCTTCTTGGGACAGTGTATATGCTCTGTCCCAAGATTCTAAATTGAAGGCAGTCTAATGCGTATTTTTCGCGTAGTATTATTTATTATAGCAGTTGCCTTGCTCGTAGTCAGCATGAGGCAATTCATGAACGGATATAAAGCTTGGCAAGAAGCACTGCAAGTCGAAGAAAGTTACCAAGGTGAACTTCATAGACTTGAAACCAAACGTGACGATCTCAAGAAACGCGTTGAGTTGCTAAAAAATGATACCTTAACCAAAGAACGTCTTGTGAGAAAAAAGTTTGGTTATGTCAAACCCGGTGAGGTGATGTTTAAAATAGTGAAACAAGAAGAACCCGAATGATACGCGATACAAACATAAACAGAACATTACGACCTACCAATCCCTGAGCACCTGCAACAAACCCTTTGCAAAATAGCAAAATATCAGTTATAATTGATAATAGCATAATCGAGTGGTGTCAGAGGCACGACCCCTTCCATAACCTTCCAAGTGGAGTCGGATAACAACCTCCGTATGAAAATTAGGCACGCTACTACCACCATGAAATATAGGAAAATTAAATGCACGCAGAAAATAATCGTTGGAACCCCTTACCTAAACTGATTGTATTATGTATTCTGCTCCTGCTTTTTGTTATAGTAATCAATGTGATGCGGATGCTGGAGGATAATACACCTCAACCATCTACTACTCAGATTGATGTGAAGGAAACGCTTCCAAAAAATTTTACGATTGAGGCACAAGGAACACGTCCAAAATCTGTTAGAAAGAGGGATAGTCTTGATGCAAGACGGTGGCCTGATGGATTTAGACTTTACCGATATTATTGGGTTGGAAATGCTGCTGTTTACGTTGCAGAGATGGATCGTGATGCAAGTGACCTTGGATTTGATGTGGAACTTGCCAACGCAAAAATTATCGGACGTGAAACTATCACTGGTGCTACAAGACGACTTAAGAGAAAAGGAATACAAACTCTGGCAGGAGTAAATGGTAGTTTCGGTATCCGAAGTGATGGATATGGACGTGGGGGTATGCTGTTCAACCTTCATATACAAGAAGGTGAGCTTGTTAGCGTTCCTAAATTGATCGATAGATGGGGTTACTCTCCACCTTCACCGTGGGGTGAAACAAGTTTTGGGGTTACACCTGATGGTAAATACCTTTTGCAAGCTGTTAAACTAAATGGCAAACTCCGTATAGGTGACGAAACCCTTGAAATAGACGCGGTCAACCAAATCTGCGATTCGTCATGTCCCGTAGTGCTTTACACGCCTCGCTTTGGTAGAACAACTTTAACACGCCGATGCTATGAATTTACACTCAAAAAACTAACGCTTCCACTCACAGGAAAATACACAAGCCGTTTTGTCGTCACTGCAGTTAATTCTCGTGGTAGCAGTATTATACCGTCTGACGGTGTTGTCCTCGCTATTGAACCTCGTTTAGGATACAGATGGTATAAAGAGATCGTTAAATCTGCCACAGGCGAGTTAGATATTGCGCTTACGCCAGAGAAATGGCAGACAGTGAAGACAGGAATTGGTGGAAATCTTCGACTATTACGTGACGGGAAAATTGAACCCGAGCTGATAGAGTTTGCGCGTACCAGAGGTGGTAGTGCATATAGACATAGCAATGGCGCAAGTCGACATCCGAGAAGTGCTTTAGGATTTAATGAGGATAAACTCTTTCTGATTGTTGTTGATGGCAGACGTTCCGGTCACAGTTTGGGAATGACGCTCTATGATATGGCATCATTTTTTAGAGACATAGGAGTCAAGCACGCTATTAATTTTGATGGCGGCAGTTCCTCCGCTTTGTGGGCATTGGGAGATATTGTGAATAGACCGGCTCACGATTATGAACGACGTATCTTTAATGTTGCGTTGATTCGCAAAAAAAATAAATAATTTCATGAAACCACGATATGCCATCCTAATCTTCCTATTGTTAATCGCTTGCTCCAATAGAAATACCCCACCAGCAGTCACTGAAGATTTTATCTTTAATTACTATAAACTTGCGAACCAAGAGGCAGCACTACAATTGACCTCCGGTCTTGCGACAGAAAAATTGGAAGCAGAAATCACCCGACTGCAAGAGGTGCGTACTCAAAACGATCCTATGCCTGAAATGCCTAAGATGGAATATAAGCAAATCGGAAAAGAGACATCGGATGATATTGAAGGTGTGACGCACGTGTTATTCAACTATCAATTGACCATCAAAAATCAGGGTGGGACAACAACCCATACCCGAAATGTCGTTATTACCACAGAAAACATTGATGGAAAATGGAAGGTTGTCAATTTTGATGAGTATTAATAGTTGTGCTTGTATGGACTTTGTCTGGACCTCTGGAGATATTCGATGAAAACCGGTAAGGTTGCTATCTTTACACAGGCACAAACTCTGTTAGAGTTCCGTGAATATCCTATTCCAGATGTAACACCTGAAGACATGCTGGTGCGAATTAGTATGGCAAACATCTGCGGTTCCGATTTACATTTTTGGCGCGGTCATGGACCTAAAATCGCAAGTGGTATCCCCACAGGTCCTTGGTCACGAAATGATCGGTACCATTGAAGCGAAGGGTCGGCATGTGCAAGTTGACAGTATGGGACAACCACTAATTGAAGGGGATCGGATTGTCTACTCCTATTTCAAGCCGTGTCAACGTTGCTGGGTGTGTCTTAACGGGAAACCCGGTTGTCCGAATCGCTACCGTGATTGGCTTGGTGTCTCCAGTGAACAACCTCCACACTTTCACGGTGCTTACGGTGAATACTACTATATGAAGGCAGGACATTGGGTTTTTAAGGTGCCGGATGAACTGCTGGATACACTCGTCTCCCCGATTAATTGTGCTCTATCGGAAGTTATCTACGGACTCAATCAGATAGGTATCACGCTTGGCGACACGGTTGTGATTCAAGGTGCAGGTGGACTTGGACTTTATGCGACTGCGGTTGCGAGGGAAATGGGAGCAGGGAACATCATTGTGCTTGATCGGCTTCCGGCACGTCTTTCACTTGCACACGAATTTGGCGCGGATTACACACTCAACGTAGATGAACTTGACATGAAGGAACGGGTTGATTACGTCCTTGATATGACAGGTGGCATCGGTGCAGATCTTGTTGCAGAATTTGTGGGTTCTCCACGCGTTCTGGCAGAGGGTGTTGAGATGCTTCGTTGGGGTGGACGTTATCTCTGGATAGGTAACATCAATCTCGGTTTTCCGACAGAAATTGATCCTGGCAATATTGTTCGGTGTAGTAAAACTATCCGTGGTGTAATTGTATATGAACCCTGGGTAATTCCACGAGCCTTGATTTCCTAAGTCGTACGCGAGATAAATATCCTTTCCATAAGATCATCTCTGATACCTTCCCGTTTGACGATATCAACGAAGCTTTTTCCTACGCTGATGCAGGTTCTGCTATTAGAGTCGGATTGGGATTTGATGAGGTTAATTGATACTATGGAATTAGAAATATATCAAGACCGAAATGGGAATGAGCCTTTCACAGAATGGCTATCTGCTATTAAGGATAAAGTGACAACTGCAAGAATTCGTAATCGCTTGAGAAGGATTGAAGAAACCGGGAATTTAGGTGATTTTAGATCAGTAGGAAGCGGTGTGTTTGAATTTCGACTGCAGTTTGGACCAGGATACCGAATTTACTTTGGCAAAATAGGGATTGATACCATTTTACTATTACGAGGTGGGGACAAAAGTTCGCAAAGTCAAGACCTTGCAAAAGCAAAAACAGACTGGGAAGAACACAATACAAGGAGTTAATAAATGCATAACTACAGAAAATTCAAAGACTATCATATTGAACAACTACGTGATCCGGAGGACGCAAAGATATATCTCTCTGTTGCACTTGAGGATTATGAGAAAAACGAGGATATAGACGCTTTTTTACTTGCAGTCAAAGATGTTGCTGAGGCACAAGGAGATATGTCAAAATTAGCTGAACGGGTGAGTCTTACCGATGAAGGACTCTACAAAGTGCTTTCTGCAAATGGAAATCCGCAACTCAACACAATGCGCAAAATATTGCACGAATTGGGTTTTAAATTTTCTATAGAAGCACGCGAAAACAGGTTACAAACAAATCCATAAAAAGCACGACATCCGTTCAAAACATATTACTACTATCAACAATCCTGTAAAATGGCTTCTTCTGTCTACATCCACATTCCGTTTTGTACAACGAAGTGCTATTATTGTGCTTTCAATACTTATTCTTTCCATAAGGAACAAGCGAAAGCATACTTGGACGCGCTCCGAATAGAGATGGCACTTTACGCGCCGCAGACCTCTCCCTTAAAAACAATATTCATCGGTGGTGGTACTCCATCAATTCTTTCTGCCAATTCCTTAGATCAGTTATTTACTGACATCCATAGACATTTTCATGTATCTGTTGATGCTGAAATCACTGTAGAATGCAATCCAGGTACGGTTGACAGCGAAAAACTTAGTGTGATGAAGAATGCTGGTGTAAATCGTCTCAGTTTAGGTTTGCAGGCAATGCAGGATGAAATGTTATGTCGGTTAGGTAGAATCCACACTGTTAAGGAATTTCTTCATAGTTACAATTTGGTGCGTGAGCACGGTTATGACAACATTAATATAGATCTAATTTCTGCCCTTCCAAAGCAGACAATGGAAGCATGGCAGCACACCTTAAGAGAAACTATTTCACTTGAACCTGAACATATTTCAAACTATAACCTCGTGATGGAGGAGTCAACGCTGTTTTATGATTGGTGGAAAGCAGGTGAACTGGTTCTCCCTTCTGAAGACACTGAAGCAAGTATGTTCCAATGGACTATTGAAACACTTACCTCACACGGATATACACACTATGAAATCTGTAACTTTTCCCTGCCTAACCGAGAGTCTAAACATAATCTTGTTTATTGGAATAAACAGGAATATATTGGACTCGGTGTAGGGGCAAGTGGGTATGTTGATGGTATGCGTTATACTAATATCCGAGGGATTCCGTCATATATTGAAGTCCTCCATCAACATAACAAACCGATATCGGAGACGGAACGTTTGACTGGAAATGCTGAAAAATCAGAGACTTTGATGCTTGCACTCCGTAAACGGAAGGGTATCTGTTTAGCGACTTATGAGCGGCGTTTCGGTGAAGAACTTGATGTGGTGTTTGGGGAGTTTATTCAAAAGTGGATGGATTTAGGGTTGTTGGAGAAGAATGGGACACATCTCCGCTTTACCCAGCGCGGACTTTTTCTTGCTAATGAGGTGTTTGTGGAATTGATGTGAGGTATGTTTATAGGTTTTATCTGAACCGGGATTTTCAGGATTATACACCAACACAAACATTCCAGTGTGAAAGTTGGGTTTCGCAAACATAACCAACCTTCAAAATTGGCTCTTTGTAGCAAACTGTTCTCGTTATTTTCTCCTTTTTCAAATCATACCAAATTGGCTGAATTTTCATACCGTGGTATGTAAAAATATTGGTTATAGCGGCAGTCTATATATGGGTTGATCGGTGTTTGGTATGATTTTGTTTTTCCTATTTTGTGATGGTTGTTGGTTTCTGTGACATACATTTTTCGGTTGTTCTTGGGTTTTTCTCTTATGGTTTTTCATAGTGATAGTATTATAACTGACGGTGGATGTGTAATGGAAGGGTTTTGGGTGGTTTGGAACAATAGATATCCAATATATTTCCAATATGCTTGTTATCAGTTGTCAACGGTCAATAAAGATTTCTGAACCGAGGATTATCAGGATTAGAGGATATGCAGGATTATGGATCAATGATAACCACGTAAGTTAAGCAATCGGTGCCTAACCAACGATAATACGAATATTCTTAATATTATTTATTCTCATCTTCTGGTAAATATTGCTTCCACTGCTCTTTAACATATTCATACACTTGACATAACTCCTATTTTCTGCGAAAATAACCGCATGCCACGCGAAAACAAGATACTCAGCATAGGTGATACTGCACCATTATTTTCACTGCCATCGCATCGACGGCAGACTGTGTCACTTGCCTCTTATCGTGATGAAAAACACGTGATTTTGACATTCTTTAGAGGCACTTGGTGACCAAATAGTCGCCGTCAGTTGGCTGCAGTACAAGAACATTTAAACGATTACAAGGAACACAACGCGACACCGATTGGGATTGCGGGACAGTGGCCTCGGGAACTACGTGGTTTTGCAGAACGTAAAGGACTTACCTATCCACTACTTGTTGACAAAGATCGGAGTGTCATCAAGAGTTATGGCGTATACCATTGGCTGAGTTTTGAGGCTTACAATATCGCCAGACCTGCTACTTTTATTATTGACAAACTGGGTATTATCCGGTTTATGTTTATTGGCTCACACCAGTTCGATTTGGTTGATCAGACTGAGTTACTTGAGCACTTGAAGGCTGTAGACAACGGGAAAAATGATTTTGAATTGCAGTGAAATTGTGGTATACTTATATGTACAGCATTGTAGGTGATGCATTAGAATGAACGAGACGCACATAGCGTTTATGAACCGCGCACTCAATTTGGCAGAACGTGGAAAAGGACACACAAGTCCGAATCCACTTGTCGGCGCGGTGATTGTTAATGCTGGAAAGGTTGTGGGTGAAGGCTATCATCAGAAAGCAGGTGGACCACACGCTGAAGTTCACGCGTTGCGCGTTGCTGGTGATAAGGCAAAAAACGGGATACTCTATGTGAATCTTGAACCGTGTTGCCATTGGGGACGGACACCTCCTTGCACTGATGCACTTATCAAAGCAGGAATCGCACATGTTTACATTGCACATATTGACCCGAATCCAAAGGTTGCGAGGAAAGGTGTCAAGCAGTTAGAAGAAGCAGGTATCAAGGTTGACATTGGAGTGTGTGAAGAGGCAGCAGAGAAACTGAATGAGATTTATATAAAACATGTGAAAACCGGGTATCCGTTTATTATCTTGAAAATGGCGATGAGTCTTGACGGAAAGATTGCAACGGTTACAGGTGAATCACAATGGATTACTTCCGACGCATCACGGGAAAGAGCGCATGAGATACGCAATGAAGTAGACGCAATTCTTGTTGGTATCGGAACTCTTTTGAGCGATAATCCTGCTTTGACGACGAGATTACCGAATACACAAGGAAAAGACGCAACACGGGTTGTTTTAGATTCACACGCACGAACACCTACATCAGCAAAGATATTTAACACAGATAGTGAAGCAGGTGTCATTGTTGTCGTTACTCCTGAAGCATCTGCTGAAAACATCGCTATTTTGGAAAAATCTGGTGCCGAAGTTATTGTCACACCTGCAAAAGAAGGACGAGTTTGCTTTAAGACATTGATGAAGACATTAGGAGAACGTAGTATAACAAGTGTCTTGGTAGAAGGTGGTGGCAAGGTGAATGCGAGTGCACTTGCATCTGGTGTTGTGGACAAAGTGATGTGCTTTGTTGCCCCCAAATTCATCGGAGGAAATCAAGCACCAGGCGTATTGGATGGAGAAGGGATTGCGCGTTTGGCTGACGCACCTGAATTAGAAAGATTGACAATCACCGAAGTCGGTTGTGACCTATTGATTGAGGGGTATTTCGCTAATCATGTTTACCGGAATAATTGAAGAAATTGGAACGGTTACCGAAGTACATCCGAAATCCAGTGGTGTAACTGTAAAAATAAAGGCAGAAACGGTGCTGGAAGATGCCAAAGTAGGTGATAGCATCGCTGTTGACGGTCCGTGTCTGACTGTACGTGATCTTGATCAGGATGGATTTGTTGCCGATATTAGTGAAGAGACATGCCGTAGAACGACCTTACGTTCATGTAAAGTTGGCACGCGTGTCAACTTGGAACGTTCGCTTCGGTTAGGTGATCGTCTTGGTGGACATTTGGTGTTAGGTCATGTGGATGAAATCGCTACTATTAGCGGATGGAAACCCGAAGGTTCCTCTTCGCTTATGCAGGTAATGGTCAGTCCGAAAGTGAAACCTTATATCGCTTATAAAGGGTCTATTGCTGTTGATGGTGTAAGCTTAACTATTGCGAAGGTATTTGATAATAAATTTGAGGTTGCACTAATTCCTCACACTTTAGAAGTGACGACTCTTGGTGGAAAAGGAAACGGCGAAATCGTGAACATTGAAGTTGATGTGATGGCGCGCTATATTGAAACACTCATGCAGAACCAGATACCACCATCGCAGACGCTTGATTTAGAATTCTTACAAAAACATGGATACGGTTAAAGAAGAAAAGTGAAGCATATATCATGAAATTTAGCACTATTCCTGAAGCCCTCTCTGCTATTAAAGTTGGTGAGATGATTATTGTTGTTGACGAACCTGACCGTGAAAACGAAGGCGATCTCATTATGGCTGCTGAGAAGGTAACAGCAGAATCCATCAACTTTATGGCGAAACACGGACGCGGGTTGATTTGTCTTCCTACTTGCACGGAACGGTTGGTTGAATTACAACTTAATCCGATGGTCGTTGACAATACCGCACAGATGCAAACCGCGTTTACTGTGACAATTGACGCGAAGGAGGTCACGACTGGAATATCCGCACAAGAACGCGCGTTTACTATTCGGAAATTTGTTGATGAGAACGCTGTTCCGTCCGATTTCGTGAGACCGGGACATATCTTTCCATTGGAGGCAAAACCCGGAGGTGTGCTTCGACGTGCGGGACATACGGAGGCAACAGTTGATTTGGCACGACTCGCCGGATTATACCCCGCAGGTGTTCTGTGTGAAGTTCTGAACGATGATGGCACTATGGCGCGTGTCCCTGAGTTATTTGAATTCGCACAACACCACGACCTCAAAATCATAACTATATCTGATCTTATCGCATATCGCCGTAGTACAGAAACGCTGATTAAACAGGTTTCAACTGCAACCATCCCAACCATTCACGGAGAATTCGAACTCCACGCTTATGAAAGCAATGTTGATGGGGAACCAACACCGGGTGAACCAACTGATACACACGTTGCGTTAACCAAAGGGAAAATAGCCGATGGGGGACCTATATTAGTAAGGGTGCATTCGCAGTGCCTGACAGGAGATATGTTCGGTTCACTCCGTTGTGATTGTGGAGAACAACTCCAAATTGCGCTTCAAAACATTGAGAAAGAGGGCAGAGGTGTGTTGCTGTATATGCGACAAGAAGGCAGAGGTATGGGACTCAAGGACAAGATTCGCGCGTATCACCTGCAAGATAACGAAGGTTTGGATACCGTTGAAGCAAACGAACGGCTTGGGTTTCCACCAGATTTACGTGATTACGGTATCGGGGCACAGATTCTTGTTGATTTAGGTGTGGAAAAAATGCGTCTGATGACAAATAACCCTCACAAAGTCAAAGGTTTGTCGGGTTATGGGTTGGAGATCGTTGAACAGATCCCTTTGCAAACAACACCGAACCCTTATAATAAACGTTATCTGCAGACCAAGCGAACGAAACTTGGACACCTCCTCTAAACTACACAATCCAATCACCTTGTAGGAAATAATTTTATATGCCACATATATATGAAGGTAACCTGAATTGCGACGGACTCAAATTCGGTATCATTGTAAGTCGATTTAACAGTTTCATCACCACAAAACTTTTGGATGGTGCACTTGATGCGATCAGACGTCACGGTGGTGATTTAGATAAGGTAGATGTTGTATGGATTCCTGGTGCTTTTGAAACACCAAGTATTGCTAAACAACTTGCTGAAAGTGACCGATACGATGCACTTATCTGTATTGGAGCCGTTATTCGCGGTGCTACACCGCACTTTGATTATGTAGCTGGTGAAAGTGCAAAAGGTATTGCGAATGTTTCACTGCAAACAGGTATTCCGATTATCTATGGCATAATTACGACAGATACGATTGAACAAGCTATTGAACGTGCAGGCACAAAAGCAGGAAACAAAGGTGCTGAGGCAGCTGTAACTGCAATTGAAATGGCAAACCTTCGCAAACAACTTGAAACGTTTGAATCTTGATGTATCCAGAACCTGTTAAAGATTAAAATAATGATTGCAATTATAGATTACAAAGCAGGAAACCTTACGAGTGTTGCGCGTGCTTTGGATCACCTTGGGTATGAAAACCAGATTACTGATGATTCTGAAACCATCTTATCCGCAGAGCGCATTATCTTCCCCGGAGTCGGTGCTGCAAAAGCGACTATGGGAAATCTGCAGAAAGGTTCCCTTGACGATGTTCTCCTCAAATTTTATGATTCCGGCAAACCGATGTTAGGCATCTGTATCGGTATCCAAATCCTTTTTGAACACAGTGAGGAAGAAGATACTAATTGCCTTGGAATGCTTCCCGGTCGCGTGAAAAAATATCCTGCCGAAGACCGCCTCAAAGTGCCACAGATCGGATGGAACGAAGTCCATCAGGTTCAGGACCATAAGATCTTTGAAGACGTTCCTAATCCTGCTCACTTTTACTTTGTCAATTCCTATTACCCTGTGCCAAAGTTGACAGAAACAATTATTGGGAAAACAACGTACGGTCTTGAGTTCTGTAGTGCAATTGCGCATAACAATCTCATTGCGACACAATTTCATTTGGAGAAGAGTGGTCGCGTGGGATTGAAAATGTTGGAGAACTTTTTAAAATTGTAAGATTGTTAATTGATTTTTGGGAGTAGTCATAACTTCCGAACGGCACGCAGATGTCTCATGAAAACTCTATTTTTAGCACTCGGTGTGCTATGTGCCAATATTATCATTTATGTGACGGGAGCACATCAGTATTATTTTACCGTTTCACATCTTTATTATGGTGTGATGTTGTTAGCTGCTGTTTACGAAAGTGCGCGTAACCAGAATTTATTGCTTGGATTGACAACGACTGCCAATTGGCTATATGCCTTGCAACATCCAAAACAGATAGAGAGTTTTGCTGTAGCGTTCTTATATCCGATTATAACGTATATTTTTGTCAGAACGATTCGTCAACTGCGTATTCAACGTTTGAATCGCGCGAAAGAGATTGATAGGGTTAGTAGTGAAAAAACCACTTTAGAAAAACGGGTGCGCGACCTAATTATCGTATCTGAAGTAAGTCAAGCAGCAAATGCTGCGCTTGAACTTGAAGAACTCTTTCATCGTATTATTGAAATCCTTTCTGAACGGCTTGGGATCTATCGTGGCACCTTAAACCTATATGAAAATGGTCAAGTGGTGAAAACAGTTAATGCTGTTTTAGGGTTGACAGTAGCAGAACAGAAACGTGGTGCTGACCACCAGATAGAGGAAATTGAGAAAGAAGTTTTAGCGGACGGTAAAGCAAAAGGGGTTCCACAGTATCGCATTCCTCGTTCATCTGTTAAACTTTTTTCACCTGAACGGGTTGAATCCAAAGATAATATTGCATTTTGGGTGATACCTATCTTTGTTGAAGAACGGGTTGTCGGGACGTTGATAATTGACAAAGCGAAAGATGAACTTTCTGCTGCTGAAGATGAACAAGTATTGACTATCATTGCGTCAATCATCGCTCAGCGGGTTAGAATTAAGCAGACAATCGACGCATTGGTTCAATCAGAACGTTTGGCAGCACTCGGTAAATTGGTAACGACAATTGCGCACGAGGTTCGAAATCCACTGGGTAGTATCCGCTTGGCAACACAACTTCTCAGTGAACCTACAGACCGATTTGCTCCGCTGCCCAAAGAAGAACAGGCAGAAATAGACGAATATACCACAATTATCATCAAAGAAGTTGATCGGCTTAACAGGTCTATTGAGCAATTGCTTGCCTTCGGTAAACCTGCAATAGCAGATGCAGAACAGTGTAAAATTGATAAATTACTGGATAACTGTCTTGCTACATATCAACCGGAATTAGACCGACATAATATTGAAGTCATCCAAGATTACGCAGAATGTCCATCCGTGAACATCAATCAAGATGGGATAACACAGGTCATTTTCAATCTATTTTCTAACGCTATTGAAGCGATGGAAACAGGTGGCATGTTAACGATAAAAACATACACGAAACAAGAATTGGAAACCGTTTGTATTCGTATACAAGATACGGGACCTGGTATTTCTGCTAATGAACTCCCTCATCTGTTTGATGCCTTCTACACAACTAAACAGAAGGGAACAGGACTTGGTCTATACATTAGTCAAAAAATCTTAGCATTGCATGAGGGCAGTGTTGAAGTTGATACGAACCTAACAACAGGTAGCGCATTTATCATATCGTTACCTGTACAGAATAAACTATAAATAGGCAGCAGTCTGCAATCAGTAAAATAACCCATTGGTGGACTATAAGGTTTTATAGTCAGCTGCCGATAACCTTAAAATGTGAGCATAAATTATGTCTTATTCAGTCCTAATTGCGGATGACGACAATAGCTTACGTTCAGTTCTAAGTTCAGCACTTAATAAAGCAGGATATGACACAGTCAAAGCACAAAATGGAAAAGAGGTGTTTGATTGTGTTCAGAAAAACGAGTTCGATGTCATTTTGCTTGATATCTTCTTAGGGGATGCGGACGGATTGGAATTGATAGCGTCTATTCAAGAACTGAATCCGTCAGCAGCAATTATAATTATCACTGGACACGGTACAACACAAACTGCGATTGAAGCGGCTAAACGTCAAGCATATAGCTACCTTACGAAACCTGTTGACCGAGATGAATTACTTGATCTGGTGGATCGTGCAGCGTCTGCAGCGAGCATTACAAAAGAGGAAACAGAAATCAGTGTAGCACAAACCGCACAGGCGATTGATGGACAGGGGAGAATGGTGGGACAATGTCCAGCGATGCAAACTGTTTATCAGATAATTGGTCGTGCTGCTGTTAGTGACGAAACAGTGCTCATTATGGGTGAAAGTGGAACTGGAAAAGAGTTGGTTGCGGATTTGATCCATCAGAATAGCCTTCGCTCCGAAAATCCCTTTGTTGTGGTTGATTGTAGTGCTATCCCGTCAAGTCTCATTGAAAGCACTCTTTTTGGGCATGTGAAAGGTGCTTTTACAGATGCACATACCGACCGTAAAGGTAAGTTTGAACAAGCGGATAGTGGAACTATTTTTCTTGATGAAATCGGGGAATTGCCAATTGAAGTGCAGATGAAGTTGCTGCGTGTGCTTCAGGAAAGAGAAATAGAACCGGTGGGTAGTAATAAGACACGACCTATAGATGTCCGAATCATTGCTGCAACGAACCGGCAACTTGATACGGCGGTATCACAAAAAGCATTTCGTGACGATCTTTACTACCGTTTGAATGTTATCCCGATTTCGCTGCCGCCGCTTAGAGAACGTAAAGAGGACATTCCAGATCTTATTGACCTATTCACAAGCCGTTTTTCGCAAGAATATCAACTACCCAAAATAGGGATATCCTCTGAAACAATAAAGAAACTTACTGAGTATGAGTGGCCCGGCAATGTACGTGAACTTGAGAATGCGATCAAACGTGCCCTTGTTATGTGTTCCGGACAGATGTTGCTGACAGAACATTTTTCTCCAATTTTTGAGAAACCGATATCCGATAGCACTGTAGACGATCAAAACATGGATCAACAAGTTTACTCGCTTCTTCAAGGACAAGTGGAAGAATATTTGGAAACCGAAAACGATGCTGGACAATTATATGCTGCAATTCGCTCTATTTTTGAGAAGCCACTCTTTGAAATTATTCTCAAACATACTGAAGGCAACCGCAGCAAAGCATCGGAGATTCTTGGGATAAACCGAAACACTTTGCATACAAAGTTGAACGAGTACGACATCAAATAGCCGAATGCGCGTATGGCATTCGTCGGGTCGCGACCATGAGTTCGCTCCTACAGGATGTAAGAGGTATATGATGTATTCCACCGTCTACTGTTTTGTGTAGAAAACAATTATGAACCACCGAAAATAAAATGAATTAAATGAAATTGAGATAATACTAATGGATATAGCAAAAGTTATTGGGACCGTAGTAGCGACGCGAAAAGATCCGAGTTTAGAAGGAACACGGCTTCTGGTTGTTCAACCTTTGGATGAAAACCATGCTCCTATTTCCGAACCCCTCGTCGCAGTGGATACACTACAGGACGCAGGGGTCGGTGAAATAGTCTACATGGTGACTGGTGGTGATGCGGTGGGTGTTGTCCCCGGGAAGCGAATGCCTGTAGATGTAGCGATTGTTGGTCTTGTGGATTCTGTATCTCTGCTTGAAAAACAGGGTTAAATGTTTTCCTAACGCATCGTCAGATAAGGTTATTATGTACTTAGCAAAAGTTATTGGTAAAGTCGTTTCCGTACTTAAACATCCAGCGTACGAAAATAGAACATTGTTGCTGGTTCAACCGTTAAGTGTCCGGTCAGAACTTGTTCGCACGCCAACGATTGCAGTTGATTATGTTGGTGCGGGTGAAGGTGATACGGTAATTGTAGGTGCGGGTCCCGGCGTAGCACAAGAGGTATTTGGCATAGAGAATGCACCTATCCGTGAACTCATTATGGGTATTGTTGACCATTTTGATGTGGAATTTCTGGAGGAAACAGAATGAATCGTTTAACATCCATAGTCAAAGTTATATCGCAAGGCTTTGCTGTTGTAGATAAGGTGGCTCGGAATAACGTACTCTGTGTCTTCTGTTTACTTTTTATCTGTTTAAGTATGACTGGTTGCCGGCTTGCTCAGGTATTATCAACTCAATACAGCGATAATATCGCGCGTGCCAATTTAGGTGCCGAGGCAAACCATCCTGGTTTAAACGATGGGAACCTCGAAACTGTTGCGACCCTTCCTCCTACTAATGAACGTCATTTTCTCATTCGATTTACTGAGGTAAAACCAGTACGCAAAATCATCGTTCACAACGGTAACCTATTCCGATTTAAGGTAGATTACCTTAACCCTGAAACCGATACGTGGGAGACATTCGATTCCGTGATACAACGTCGTAACCTTGATGGTAAACGCGCACAACCCATGTTTGTCTTTGATAGGTTGAACTTTCACACGCAGATGCTCCGCGTTACCGTAACTCGAACTGTAGACGATATTGTTGTGAATAAATTTAAAAAAGAACCCGGAGACAAAGTGGTAGACCAACGGACATCTTTTGGCGACCAATACCTTCCCCATTATAGGGTGGTACGACCTTCAATTGCGCAAGTTAGAGAAATTGAGGTTTATCATCTTGCGAAGAATAAGTAACATAATTCCGCACCCACAAGTTCCCCATTAATATTTGATTATCAATATGAAAAACATAACATTCATAACAGTTCTTTTGTTCCTTGTGCAGATAGTGTCGTTCTCTGAAGCTGCCCCTGGTAAGGAAATCACACCCAGCAGTGGAAAGGTTGAGTTGGTGAATGCTACCCAACAAGGGATTACACTACAACTCTCCATTTCAAAATCAGACTTCAAGATTGAAACACTGGAACGTGATGGAAAACAGTTCCAAACTCTTTCGTTCCCCGGTTGCCGTTTTACGGGTAAATCAGTATCTCCGCGTCTCCCAATACAAACTGCATTGTTAGGGGTTCCAGCCGATGCAAATTTTACGGTGCGAATTGTTGAGGGCAGTGAGTTTAGCACATATAAACTCCAACACGCACTTGCAGATATGAGTATTTATTTTGGACAAGACAAATCTGCTGGAACAGTGTCGAATCCGACTTCAATTTATACAACCAATCGCTTTTTCCCACACGATCTTGCTACAATCGGAATGGCAGGATGGATAAGAGAAAACCGTATTCTTCCTATTCAACTGAACCCTGTTCAATATAATCCTGTGAGTGGCATTGTTAAACTCTACCATCGACTTGTTGTAGAGGTTCAATTCCATGGGTTAGGTAATACTCCATCCTCATATCAAGGTTTTCCTCGTCCAGAATCTTCTGCATACGAAGAAATGTTCGGAAACATGGTAATTAATCCACAAACTGCAAAGCAATGGCGTTCCCCAGTATTGAACACAGATTCAAAGAGAGATACTTCCACAGTCGGAACACTTACTCCTTTTTCTTTACCGAGTGCCCCCTCAATCACCACACCCCGCTACAAAATCCATATAACTGATTCAGGTATGTACCGCATAACGGCAAGCGATTTAGCAGCTGCTGGAGTTGATTTAACAACAATCAAACCCTCTACACTTAAACTCTCAAACAAAGAGAAACAGATACCAATCTTTGTGCGGAACGAAGGTAACGGTCAAACAGGAGGAGGGACTTCCGGATTTGGTGTTGAAGGTGAAATTATTTTCTACGGTCAACGACACAGTGGTGAAAAAACTTATTTTGACCCATATTCATCTGAAAATATCTATTGGCTAACATGGAATGGAGGACCGGGACTCCGGATGGAAACCAAAACACTTTCTGACGACACATCATCGGCACTCTATGAACCGAAGAACTTTCTCACACGTGTCCATGTTGAAAAGGACAATCAGTTTCGGCGTTTTAAAAATTATGGTCTGGAAGCTGGCAACGAGTTTAACGAATTTGGTGCCGGTATCCTTCAACGCAATTTCGATATCCATGTATTACCCGATTTACCAGATGACAGTTGGTTTTGGTTGCAGATAAGTGCACAAGAAATTAGTGATTTTTCATTTACGATCAATGGTGTAGCTGGAACCGGTCAAAAAGCGACAATACGCGTCGCATTAAATGGGAGATCCGACGGTTTACACTTTACAGAAATGTGGTTGAATAAGGACATCGTCTTGGGCAGCTTTGAGTGGGAAGGGGATACAGAGTTTCTATTTGAAAAAAAAGAGATCTCACAATCTACCCTAAAAAATGGTAGAAATATGTTGAATGCTGTTAGTCCTCGAGCACAAGAGTTGGATCTGGTGATGATGAATTGGTTTGAAATTGATTTTTGGCGTACTTATGAAGCGAATGGAAATGTGTTATCCTATTCTATCACCTTATTACCCGATGACGAAACAGGTGAAGTCAATCCTAATTTTAGGGTTGTCCTAGAAAACTTTACTGACCCTAATATAGAAATCTATGGCGTTGATGGCACACGCTACGTCGGTTTGGCTCCAATAGAGGATGATAATAATCCGGGTGTCTATGAAGTCGTTTTTCAATCTTCACGGATTGGTGGCATACCACAATACCATCCTGATGAACCACAGAACCTTGATACATCTATTCAATATATTGCCTTGACGCGCGACAAATACCTTAGTCCTGAAAAGATTGTCAAAGATACGCCATCCGATTTACGCGGTCTACACAATGGCGCAGATTACATCATTATTACCGATAAAGAATTTTTACGAGATGTGCAACCGCTTGCTAACTTCCGAAGACAACAAGGATTGCGGACCATAGTCGTTGATGTCCAAGATATTTATGATGAATTTAATCATGGTATTTCTAATCCGTATTCTCTCCGAGATTTCCTTAAGTATGCTTACGACAACTGGCAACCCCCAGCCCCGACCTATGTGTTTTTGGTTGGAGACACAAATCCAAAAGAACGGACCAGTTTTGTTCCAACGATTCAGGTGCAGATTCCCGGTTACGGTTCATCTGCAAGTGATCACAGTTTCGTTACCTTCCGTGGTGCTGATAGTTTCCCGGACATGCTTATCGGGAGAGTACCAGCAAATAATAGCGTAGATGTGCGGATATTTGTTGAACGTGCAATAAACTATGAAAGCTCTGACGCAATAGGTCCATGGCACAAACGTATACTCATGCTTGCAGGTTCTGATGAGGATTTTCACATTCAAACCGAAACACTTATTGAGAAGAGTCGACTCAATATGAGATATGAAACAGAACGTATCTATGCACCTCCCACGTTGGAAGATGAACTGTCCTTAGGTGAAGGAACCACCCCCGTTGGGAGACAAGTGATTGATGGTTTCAACGACGGTGCGAGTCTTGTAAATTATGTTGGTCATGGTGCTGGTGGCAGATGGGCATCCAGCCGCATGATGGATTTAGAGGATCCACACAAGAACTTAACTAATATTTCGCAGCTGCCGTTTGTTATTAGCATGACCTGTTTTACAGGTGAATTTGATAGTCCTACAGGTTGTCTTGCGGAAGAGTTGCTCCGATCGGAAAGTGGCGGTGCCATTGCTGTCATTGGTGGAACAAGCATTGGTCTATTATTGGAGGATCATATCCTGAATAAAGAAATATTTGATGTTATCTTTAATGATAAGACACAACATATCGGTGCTATTCTCGCTGAGGCAAAGACACAATTTTTGATCAATCTGCCAGGATTCCCTGATTTGGCAGAAGTGTTTACGCTTTTCGGTGACCCGGCAACCCGCTTGAGATTACCCCAAACGGAGATGCAGCTGAAAGTGGAGAAAGGCAAAGTCTTACATCGTGATGCTTTTGATGCGGGAACTTTATTATCTATTTCTGGAACTCTGCCTGATCCGGAATTTAACGGCGAAGTAGAGATAACAGTGCTTCCAAACATCCCAGACAGAGAAGGGAAGAAGAAACGGTCAAGTTTCCGTTCATCGTCCACAACTCCTCGACGTAGTATGGACGTTACGCCGCGCGAGGAAACTATAGCAGTAGTGGATGGACATTTCAAAGCACAAGTTCAAATCCCGTATAACAGTGCTTTCGATTCTTGGGATGTAAGGACTTATGCTTGGAGTGCTGATGAAGATGCAATTGGGTACATGGCTTACACATCGTTAGATCAATATATTGATAACGTTCGTCTCGAACCATTTCCTGTTGAAAATCTTCAACCTGTCCATGTCTATGTTGAGGTGGTTAATGAAAGTGCGATTGACGAAATTACTCTCGATTGGAGTATAGATTATATAGAATCACGGCGTACAGAAACTGACACAATCCGGATGGTGCAACACGAGGGAAATACCTATAAAACTGAGCATCCTATCCCCGGACATGAAATAGGTTATCTAATTGACTATTATGTACTCGTCAAGACAAAGGATGGCCGTATACTTCAAACAGAGGTTGTCACCTATACCGTGGGTGAAAAAGCAGATCTTAGGGTTATAGGACACACTATAAGTTGGGACACGAATGCTCCGTACCACCTTTCAGCACATATTGAAAATGTTGGTTTTCTGGACGTAAAAGCTGTACCTGTTCGCTTTTTTCAAATGCCAGCAACTGGGGACTCGGAAACACAAAGGGTCACGCTTGAGATGCTTCGGGACGCGATACCAATAGGAGATGTCCGTTTACTTCCGGAACTTTCACCCAAAGAGTCTGTTGTAGTGAGTGTGCCGTGGCAACCTGATCCCGGTACATATCTTGTAACAGTGTTTGTGGACATGCCCTCAGAACAAAATCCAGATGGTGTTCTTAGTGAACTGCGAGAAAGCAATAATAGTGCATCACAACAATTTGTTAACAACCGTGTCTTCCTTGACTCCGAAAATATTGATAAACCGATCCAGAGTTTAGATGGGATGTTTAGTCTTAGTATTCCACCCGGAAGCATGCAAACACATAGTACAATAACGTTTGATACTGAAACCTTGACCATCAAAAACCAACCAGATATCACCCATGTTCCTACAGTAAACGAAGAAACAACACCTACCGCATACAGCCTTAACTTCACCCAACAAACCGAATTGGTAGGAACGGCTACGTTTGTGAAAAATGTGAGTGAAGACTTTTATATCTATATGCGAGATGATGAGACAGGAAATTGGATTCGAGTGGGAAAACAAACAGATAACGGTGAATCTATCTCAGCAGAGGTAAAACTTCCGGGGACGTTCGCTTTGTTGTCGCACACAGATTCTCAACCACCTTCCGTAGAAGTAACCGTTGAAAATCAAGGTTTCATTAATGGTGATTATATCTCCGAGACACCTATTATCACTGCGAAAATAGAGGATGCTAACGGTATTGATTCCCGTCCAGAAAAGATCATTCTTACTAAGAATGGTGCACGTGTCCCTCAAGATGAGTACACAGTATCCGCTTCTCCGACGAGTAGCAACACTATTCTAATCACCTATTCTCCAACAGATGCATTGGAGGCAGGTGAGTATCGAATTCGATTGCAGGCGCAAGATGCAAACGGTAATGTAGAGGATTCTGCTCTAACAGCAAAAGTGGCTGGTGGCTTTGACATAAAAAATATCGCTAACTTCCCAAACCCGTTCCGTCCTGGACAAGGTGCTGGAAAGGGCACGGACTTTGCTTACTACCTAACAGGAGGGGCAGATACAGTTGTTCTTAAGATTTATACACTCACCGGTAAACTAATCACGACTATTGATACGCTTGATGCGTCGATTTCCTACAACGAATACCATTTTGATGGCTTAGATGCTGATGGTGATCCACTTGCGAACGGTGTGTATATCTACAAATTCACTGCTACCCAAGGCGATGATCGTGTTCAAAAGGTTGGTAAGATTGTTGTGCTGAAATAAGGTATGTTTATCGTCTAATACTATGCTTCGCGTCCAAACACTAACACATCGTAATTCTCACCTTGATGCGAAAACTGATTTGTAAACCTTCCTTCACAGGTGAATCCTTCCGTCTCTAAAACTTCAGCCTTCTTATCAGCAGTATTATCTATATAACATTGAATTTTCAACTCAGGAAACTCAACTGCTGAAAGTAATGCTGGCACAGAATCGACAAAGTTTGGATGAAAAAACAGGTCAAGAAGAGCTATAGTATTTCGCCACCGACTATCCCTACTCACCGTTGCCCACCCGACAATTGTGCCATTCTCAGTTGTCATCAGTTTTGCATCATAATAAATATCCTCCGTTTCGAAAGTATGCTTAAAAGACAGAAATCCACTTTCCAGATTCGATGGTCCATAGACACTCCATAATAGACTACGAAGTGTTTCCGGACCGACAATACCAGACAACGCAGTCAACTTTGGCCAATCGTGCCATTCAATAGGTTTGGGATGCGCGGTCGTGGTAGCGAAGTATGTTTCCTCAAAATCGTCATCCACCTGATATTTCATAAAACCTGACTCTGGAATAACGCTTCCAAATCCAAAACTATGGTAGATGTGGTATGGATGACCGTTGTATCCTGTTCCAAGATAAAGTGCGCGCCCATTCCGTTGCCTAAAATCTTCCATCTGATATGCCATTGCCCCTTTACACGCACCTTTTCTACGTTGTTCTGGCAATGTAAAGACATGACCTAAAATTCCGATACCCTGATGTTCAACTGTCATGATGTTGGTAATGATTTTCCCATCAATTTTTCCAATATAGAAGCGAGTTTCCAATTCGTCAAGTGATTCTGTGACACACCGTTCAATATGCCATTTAAAATTCCCCGGTTTATGTCCCAGAAATTGCTTTATCTCTTCTGCATGTAATTTATCAGGCACACGGATGACACCAACTTCCATATATTCCCCAGTTTTCAGCTCTATATCTTCCAGTTTTTCGTACATTTTTACCTCACATTTCTACTTCAAAATAGTTGACAAAATTACGACAATATAATATACTTAAAGTAATTAGGTGTCAAGAACAGACACCTTTTAAAGAATATAGGAATCTGCTTTTATACATTGAAACGGAGTCGAAATGGAAATAGAACAGACACTGATTCTGGTGAAACCAGATGGTGTTCAACGCGGACTTATCGGAGAGATCATATCCCGCTACGAACGAAAAGGACTCAAACTTATTGGACTGAAAATGTTGCAATTCTCACGCGCGAAAGCGGAGGAATTATACGCTATCCATAAGGGACAACCTTTTTATGATAGACTTATTGATTTCATGATCGCAACGCCTATTGTGGCATTTGTTATTGAGGGCAAGAACGCTATTCAATTAGCACGTATAATTAATGGCGCGACCGATCCAGTTGAATCCGAACCGGGTAGTATTCGCGGTGATTATTCAACTGACATCACACGCAACCTTGTGCATGCGTCGGATTGCGTGGAAAACGCCGAGAACGAAATACCCATTCTGTTTTCACCAGAAGAACTCTGTTAATACCGTTGAATCGTAAGCATGTAACGATATAACTTTTTGTGTTCGTTAACATTTTTGAGTATCCACGTCATATAGAGATTCATCTCTATATGGTAAATATAAGGAGGGAATGACAACCTTTTAATATGGCGGATGTTGACAAAAGTTAGATGTCATTAGACGTTGAGCAGTGCCTTATATTTGTTAAACTTTATTCTAAATTTAAGCTAATATAGGAGGTTATAATAATGAAAAAAGTTAATATGTTTAGAACAGCCAATGGGGTAAGTCGTGTTGAACGTATCGCCTTCATTATGATGATACTGATTATTGGAATAGCTTTCAGCGTACATGCTGCAAAAGAAGACTGTACAAATTTAGATGGTGATGGTGCCAAACCGATTAAGGAAGTTGGAGAAGAAGTTGCTGGCACTCAAAATGATTACGATGAAGTCGTTGAGGAAGATGATCGTAAAGGTGTTGTCTACCTTTCTGTTATTGGGGGAAGTCAACCGAAGGCAAATGCATGTGGACTTAATCCCAGTAATGATGCCGGTCAATGGACAGGTTGGGGCGGTCCTCTAAACTTTGACAATGCTACTATCGGAGAAGGTGCGGCAACACGCAATCATATTGTTATTGGTGGCACCTACTTTGAACGTGGCATCGGTGCACATGCAATCGGCACTTTTGTTTATGATTTAACTGGCGATAATTACCTCAAATTTGAGGCGTATGTCGGCATGTCCGATGAAAAAGATCCGGGTGATTGTGGTCATGGAGGTAGTAGTGATTTTATCTTTTCTATTGATGGAAAGCAAGTCACCAAAACCGATACTCTTACAGGAACGGATGGTGGTGAAAACGTTGATGCTTTGAAGGTTGAATTTGATATCCCTTCAAACGCAAAAGAACTCTCAATTGTAATGGGTGATGGAGGCGATGGCAATGGCTGCGACCATTCAGCAATTGGTGATGCTAAACTCCTGACTGGACAAGCACTCGCAGTTGAACCCACTAACAAACTTCCCACAATTTGGGGACATCTGAAAGCAAGTTATTAGACATTAACGCTTAATCAAAACTATGGAGGTACAGAATGTTGAAATTTAATAGTTTATTTGCATTGAGTATTTTACTAATCGTATGTCTCGTTTTCGGTGTTCATGCCGACAAAAGCGATTGTACAAACTTAGATGGTGATGGTGCCAAACCTATTACAAAAGTTGACTCAGAAGATGCTGCTGTCCAAAATGACTATGATATGGTCGTTGAAGAGGATGACCGTGATGGTGTTGTTTACCTTGCATTAATTGGTGGAAGCCAACCGACCCCGAACGGTTGTGGTCTTATCCCGAAAAATCCTGTCGGTGAATGGACAGGTTGGGGTGGTCCCCTAAACTTTGACAATGTTACTATCGGTGAAGGTGCAACAACTCGTAACCATATAGTTATAGGCGGCACCTATTTCGAACGTGGTTTCGGTGCACATTCCATTGGAACATTTGTTTACGATTTAACCGGGGACGACTACGTCAGATTTGAGGGATATGCTGGCATGTCTGATGAAAAAGATCCTGGTGATTGTGGACACGGTGGTAGTAGCCATTTCGTCTTTTCACTTGATGGAACAGAGGTGACCGCGACCGAAACTCTAACAGGTACAGTCGATGGTGAAAATGTGGAACCATTCAAAGTTGAATTTGATATCCCTGAAAACGCCACTGAACTCACGATTGTAATGGGGGATGGTGGTGATGGATTAGGTTGCGATCACTCAGCATTAGGTGATGCTAAACTCCTCACTGCATCAGCTACCGCAGTTGAACCTGCTAATAAACTGCCAACAATTTGGGGGAGTCTTAAATCTCGATATTAGGAAATAGACAGACTTCCATATCTGGTTGTTTTCTAACGAAATCCTAAACATTAATCGTTCCTTAGCCTGCTTTGGTCAAATTGCATTACGTATTGACTAAAGCAGGTTTTTTATTTTAATTGATCACACCAGCGAAAATCTTAGTTTCTTAGATAATGCGTATTGACTGTTGAAATTTCTTATCCTACGAATCTTGGTTCAGTCCATTTTCTATGCACATACTGGATAGTTTGTACTACAAATATATTGTTCATCAAACCCATATTCACGCCAAATACGATATAGGTATTCAGCAAGATATATACATACTTCATACTCTTTAAAACTATTGAAACAGAGCACTTGTTGTGGTAAAATAACATAATAGAAACATCTACTATAATTAAGGAGTTTGCAGATGCCTCACACCTCTCATAATCTATTTAATACACGCCAATCCCTTATAAGCAATGGGTTTGAGTGTGCTTTCTATTCGCTTCCTGCCTTAGCAGACGCAGTTGAGGGTTCAATTGGAACCTTACCTGTTAGTATTCGCATCCTACTTGAATCGTTATTACGGAATTACGACGTACATCAAATCACAGAAGAGGACGTTGTCAACTTAGCGAATTGGGATGCCCATTCCCCGAAGGCTGCAGAAATCCCATTTAAACCAGCCCGTGTTGTTGCACAAGATTTCACTGGTGTACCACTTGTTGTTGATATTGCTGCGATGCGGTCAGCTGTTGCAGAACTCGGTGGTGATGCTCAACAGATTGAACCACTCGTTCCTGTTGATTTGGTGATTGACCACTCGATTCAAGTTGATGCTTACGGTACAGAGAATGCATTTCAGTTTAACACTCAGCGAGAATTTGAAAGAAACAAGGAACGTTATGAATTTTTGAAATGGGGACAACAGGCGTTTGATAAGTTCAACATCATTCCACCATCTATTGGAATTGTGCATCAGGTGAATTTGGAATACCTCGCGCAAGTCGTGATGTCAGAAGAATCTGTTGCTTATCCTGATACTGTTGTTGGCACAGATTCGCATACTACCATGATTAATGGACTGGGTATTGTCGGTTGGGGAGTTGGTGGCATTGAGGCTGAAGCAGCGATGTTGGGGCAGCCGGTATATATTTTAACCCCAGAAGTACTCGGCGTTTACATGAAAGGAGAACTCAAAGAAGGTGTTACCGCAACAGATCTTGTATTGACTGTAACACAAAGGCTTAGAGAGGCTGCAGTTGTCGGCAAATTTGTTGAGTTCTTCGGTGAAGGTGTAGAAGCACTTTCGCTACCCGACCGAGCAACCCTCTCTAACATGTGTCCTGAATACGGGGCAACGATCGGATTTTTCCCACCCGATGCTGAAACGATGAATTACCTACGTCTCACCGGACGCGACGAAACACATGTTGACTTTGTGGAAGCGTATCTTAAGGCTCAAGAGTTGTTTGGCATTCCACGTCTTGGAGACGTTGAATACTCCGATGTGCTGGAGATTGACCTCAACGACATTGAACCGAGTATCGCAGGACCGAAACGTCCGCAAGATAGGATTGCGTTATCGGATGTCAAAGAAACTTTTAATGAACTCCTTACGCGTCCAGTAGCGGAAGACGGGTTTGGTGTAACCGAGGATGCAAGCGATGACAGTATCACTCACGGGTCGGTCGTCATCTCAGCGATAACAAGTTGCACAAATACGAGCAATCCTTCTGTGATGATCGGTGCTGGTTTGCTTGCTAAAAAGGCAGTTGAGAAAGGCTTGCACGTGCCTGATTATGTGAAAACAAGTTTAGCTCCAGGTTCGCGTGTCGTGACAGAGTATCTGCGGAACACAGGTTTGTTACCTTATCTGGAAAAATTGGGATATAACGTTGTAGGTTATGGGTGCACAACTTGTATTGGTAACAGTGGTCCACTCAATGAGGTAGTTCAAGAAGCTATTGACGCAAATAATCTGGTAACCGCAAGCGTTTTGAGCGGAAATAGAAACTTTGAAGCGCGTGTACATCCAGAGATAAAAGCAAACTTCCTTATGTCACCGCCACTTGTAGTTGCGTATGGACTGGCAGGACGGATTGATATTGACCTTGCTAAAGAACCGATCGGACACAATGATTCTGGTGAAGCAGTATACTTACGGGATATTTGGCCTACGCGCAAAGAGATTGCTGATATGGTCGGTGCTGCTGTTGACAGAAAGACATTTAAGGAGATGTATGAATCAATCGGCAATCAGGCACCAGAATGGGAAGAACTTGCTGGTGCGACAGGTGTACTTTATCCGTGGAACGAAAGAAGTACCTATATTCAGCATCCACCTTTCTTTGATGGGTTTTCACGTGAACCTACACAGATTTCGGATATTACTGAAGCACGAATCCTGGGTATCTTTGGTGATTCTGTCACTACAGACCATATCTCTCCTGCAGGTGCGATAGCTGCAGCGAGTCCTGCGGGTAGTTACTTACAGGAACGTGGTGTTGAAACGCGAGATTTCAATACCTACGGTGCAAGACGCGGCAATGATCGGGTGATGAGTCGTGGCACGTTCGCTAACAGACGCGTCCGAAACCTAATGACACCTGATGTTGAAGGTGGATACACGCTTCAGTATCCAGAAGGAACACAAACGACAATCTATGAAGCGGCACTCCACTATAGTGAAAACGATGTTCCTACGGTTATTTTTGCCGGACAGGATTACGGCATGGGAAGTTCACGGGATTGGGCTGCAAAGGGTCCTAAACTGCTTGGTGTAAGAGCGGTTGTGGTAGAAAGTTATGAGCGGATCCACCGAAGTAATCTAATCGGTATGGGTATATTACCGCTGCAGTTTAAGGACGGTGAAAATGCACAGACGCTTAACCTTGATGGCAGTGAGATTGTTAGTATTACAGGTTTTGCTGATGACCTTCAGCCAGGACAGATTGCAACGATGAAGATTTCTCGAACAAACGGTGAGACGGACACAACGGAATTGTTAATCCGAATTGATTCGCCTGTAGAGGTAGAATACTACAAAAATGGTGGGATTCTGGATTATGTGATTCGGAATTTCTTGGATGTTTAATAAGAATTCTATCTACCTTAGCAACTTCTGCAAATAGGTGTATGATGATGAGATATATCAACAGATCTTTGTGGAAGTTGTTTTTGGCGACGTTTGTCGTAATATTGTTGTTTTCTGCAACAGACAATGTTACTGCTGTACCTGTGCCAGAATTCGCTAAAATAGCGTTAGACGCAACCGTACATTTAGAAATGCAGGACAAAAACGGAAATCCTCTCGGATTCGGAAACGGATTTTTTGTCACCCCCAACCAGATCGTTACGAATTCCCAAGTTATCGAAGGTGCGGCAACCGGGACGGTGAAATTGATTGGTCGTCCGACGAAATATAATATTGAAGGTATTACAGCAGTTGATGAAGATAACCACCTCGTTCTACTAAAAGTTAATGTATCTGGCATCAAACACCCTTATATCGGTAAGAGTGAGTTTGTTGAGAGAGGAGTGATCGTTTACATCACAGGTAATAGTAAAGGGGTTGGAGGTACAATGTCAGACAATGCTATTAGTAGTGTTAGTGCCGGGAAATCCAACAAATGGTTTCAGATGATAAACCCCATTTTCCCAGGAAGCAGTGGTGGTCCTGTGCTAAACAATAATGGAGAAGTGGTTGGAGTTTTCTTCTTTTCAATTGAAGGAAAACAGCAAGCTAATTTTGCCATCCCTTCAAATTATCTAAAGAAATTGATTGCACGGTCCGGACAAATCACACCATTGACACAGCAGAAACAATCTGTATCCGCAGTAACCTACTTCAGATGGGGTTATATCAGATCTGAGATGAAAGACTTCAAAGAAGCTATTGCTTATTTCTCACAGTCAATCCGCGTAAAACCTGATTATGAGTCAGCTTACATCAATCGCGGCATAGCGAAGGACCATTTGAAACAACACGTCGCTGCTATTTCCGATTATGACATTGCGATTCGTCTAAACCCTGATAGTATTATATCATACAACAACCGTGGGATTGCTAAAGCACAATTGGGACAATACGAAGAAGCCATCAAGGATTATGACAAGGTAATTGAAATAAATAAAAATTTTCTTGCTGCTTACGGGAATCGAGGACGTGCTAAGGAAGCTATAGGACAGTATATTGAGGCTATGTCTGATTATAACACAATTATTCGTTTCAGGTCAGATGACCCCAGAGGTTATTACAATCGCGGGAATCTACATTTCAAATTGAAGAAATATGAGAATGCAATATCGGACTATAACAAATCAATCCTGTTACAACCCAATTATATCAATGCCTACTATAGTCGCGGAATAACAAAGGTTAAATTGGGACGGACTTTAGAGGCAAAACAGGATCTCCAAGAAGCATTAAAACTCGTGAAAAAGACAAACTTGGTTGAGTTCAAATCCCAAATTGAGAGAACATTACAACAATTAAAATAACAGAGTTAAAGTAAAATAAAACTTTAATATTCACCAAGGTAGACTAAATGTTTAAATTAAAAATCATACAATCTCTCTCAAAACTTATACTTCCAATCTCTTTCATCTTATTATTTCTTACAATCGGTTGTGGACCAGACTCGGAGTTTAAGAGTCCGTGTGCTGGTTCATGGATTTCGCGGTGTGCTGCAAATACTGAGATTCTTATCATAGGTCCCTATAAAACAACCTGTGTTGGTGCCTTTGAACAGGAATGTTATCTTGAATTCAACGAAGAGAGGCAACGGTGGGAGTTTTTCTATGAAAACATACAGGGATTTAACTTTGAGCCAGGATTCATCTATAGACTGAAAGTCAGTCTCCATGAACGACCTGAGGGGATTCAGGATGTAGGACGTTACGCCTATCGTCTTGTTGAGGTACTAAGCAAAGAAGAAGCATCTGTTGATGAAAGACCTCCGCGCAAACCTACAACAGAATAGGTGTTTTGTAAGCACGCAACTACCTTCCATGGATTTTTCTTAGATCCAGGCGTGCATCCACGTCATCCGATACCGCGTTTGTCCAGTCAACATCATCGGTGCTTTGCAGGCTCATCAGCGCAACGTTTACCATCTGATTTGAGAGAGAATAATTGAGTAGAAAACTATCCACATCAACTTCTGCCATTTCGTTGGGAAAGCAGTGTTTCATAAGATTTTGGAATACGTTGCTTGTAGTAGATCGCATCAGCACGATACCCATATTTTGTTCGACAGCATCAGGAATAACACCGCGTCTACCGAAAGTGTCACAGGTGCTTTGATACATCAGGTTGTAATGGATTTGCATCATATCAAATTCGCCAGTAGCAATCAGTTCTTCCGTACCACCAGATGGACCATCTGCTGAAAATCCGATAAACCTGACTTTACCCTCTTCCTTCAGTTTTAGATATGTTGTTAACCCTCCACCGTTCAAAATCTGTTCGGTTTCTTTTGCATAAAACCAACCACCATGAAATTGAAGGATATCAATATAATCTGTACCGAGTCGTTTTAGGCTGCCTTCCAGATCAGATGCAATACCGTCCGGATCATACGCTTCTGTTTTCGTAGCGAGGATACAAGCGTCTCGGCGATCTGTTATCGCTTTGCCGATGACCGTTTCGCTGTAACCACCGCCGTAGTTCGGTGCTGTATCTATGAAGTTAACTCCACAATCTATAGCATAATGGAGCATATTGACCAACGATTTCTCATCATGCTCAGGACGAACTCTACCACCTCCATAGCCGATTTCTGAAACGCTGAGTCCAGTTTTACCGAGTGTGCGATACTGCATAATATGTTAATCTCCTCTTGTGCGATTTTGTGGCATTTGTCGTGTTTGTTGCTGCTTTACCCAATAATCTCGTTTTTTGTAGGAGCGAATTATTGGTCGCGACCGGGAGGTCGCTCCTACAGAATATAAGAGACACAATGAATTGCGCGACTATGAACTAAACATAATTCATTCGGAAAGTGCGATTTCCGTTTTTGCTTTTTGGCTTCGTGCGATTGCTTCGTTTGATACAATTTTCACCGAATAGATTTTCAACCTGTTTGAAAACGGTATCCGTATCTGCTATATTATAATTAGAACCACATCGTGTAATAACTTCTCCGAAACGCGGTGTCATAAGACGCAAAATTAAGTGTAGTTCGCCTTTGTTTGCGAGTGCAATCTCTTTGAGACTCTTTAGTTTATCAAGGTTTTCAAGATCATCTTCAGGGACTTTCACCTCAAGAGCAAAAGTCTGTTGCGCTGCGACAGTCTCAATATCTAAAATTGTGTCTGCCTGTATTTGACGTTCTTCGGTTTCGGTTTCGTCATCAGCATTCCTATTTTTTCCGTTTTGATTGATTTTTACTATCCCCTCAATCCAGACAATTCGTCCTTCAAAGAGTTCGCCTGCTTTTTTATATGCCTCTGGAAAGACAACAACCTCAACTGAGCCTTCTAAATCTTCAAATCCGAGTACTGCCATGGAGTCGCCTTTCTTTGTGGTGATATTCTTTACATCCGTAATCATACCTGCCACAGAAACTGTGGACTCAATCTTGTGTTCACCAAGTGTTTGAGTGCTTGCAGATGTATAGTACTCAATAATGTCAGTATATTGTTGGAGTGGGTGTCCGGAGACATAAAACCCGAGTTGTTCTTTTTCAAGTTTAAGCCGTTCAAGCGGTTCATATTCTGATGTCTCTGTGAGTGTGACAGATTTAATTTGTACATCAGCTGCATCCTCAAAGAGGTTCATTTGTCCTCGTTCCCGCTCTGCCTGTGCGTTCTGTGCAGCTTTCAGGACACTTTCTAAGTTTGCCAAGAGTTGTGCGCGATTCCCTTGAAGTGCATCAAATGCCCCGCTGAGAATAAGTCCCTCAATAGAGCGTTTATTGACAACTTTTGTATCCACGCGCTCACAAAAATCTTGTAAAGATGAGAATGGACCGCTCTCCTTCCGTGCATCCACGATTGCGTCAATAGCCCCTTCACCAACACCTTTCACAGCTACGAGTCCGAAACAGATATCATTTCCATCAACAGTGAAAACTTTATTACTGCTGTTGACATCTGGTGGCAGCAGGTTGATTTCTACCTCAAGAAAGTCAGCAAGTTTGGCACATTCGGAGCGATAACGTGTAATTTTGTCGGAAAGACCAGACTCTCCAGTCATCATAGATGCCATGAATTCGTGTGGGTAATACACTTTCAGATATGCCATGCGGTAAGCCAGCATAGCATAAGCGACAGAGTGTGATTTGTTGAAAGCGTATCCACTGAAAGGTTCAAGTAGGTCGTATATTTCTTCAGCTTCTTTTTTAGAAATTTCATTTTTGAGTGCACCCTCAACGAATTTTTCTCGCTGTGCTTGCAAAAGCTCGGGGTTTTTCTTACCCATTGCTGAGCGGAGCACATCTGCTTCCCCAAGAGTGAAACCTGCCATATCCCGTGCAATCTGCATCACCTGTTCTTGATAGACGCACACCCCGTAAGTGTTTTTGAGTGCATCTTCAAGCAATGGGTGCATATATTTTACATCTTCTAATCCATTTTTTCGGTCAATAAATTGCTGCATCATGCCGCTTTCTAATGGACCTGGACGATAGAGTGCGGGGATTGCGCAGAAATCCTCAAAGTTGTCCGCTTTGAGTTGCGTCACAACCCTATACATACCAGATGAAGTTTCGAGTTGGAACAATCCGGCAATAAGACCTCTACTGATGAGTGAGAAGGTTTTTTCATCATCAAATGGGATATCTTCTAACGTTATATCCTTCCCATGATTCTCCCTAATCATTTGAAGGCAGTCGTATATCTCTGTAAGGCTACGGACACCGAGGATATCAAGTTTGACGATACCTACTTTTTCAACAGTTTTGTGTTCAAACTGTGTTGCGACCTGATCATATTTATCCTTGAACAGTGGTGCGAAGTCTGTTAATGGACCGTTTGAAACGACGATCGCTGAAGCATGGCTGGAGACGTGTCGTTTCATACCTTCTACAGCTTTACTGAGGTCCATCAATTCTTTATTTTCTGGCTGCTCTGCAAGTGCCTGGAAATCGGGTACCTGTTTTAAAACATCATCAAGTGTAATTCCCGGAATACTTGGAATCAACTGTGTTAGTTTGATTACGTTTTCAAGAGGCACGTCAAGTGCGCGCCCGACATCTTTGATAGCTGCTTTTGCTCCGAGAGTAGCAAATGTAGCAACTTTTCCAACAGAATCATGTCCATATTTTTCAACGAGATACTCAATGACAAAGTCACGTGCTCGGTCTGCGAAGTCAATATCAATGTCAGGTGGACTAACTCGTTCAAGGTTCAAAAATCGTTCAAAGATACAGTCATAATCCATTGGATTGAAAGTAATTACATCAAGGGCATATAGCACAAGGCTGCCTGCAGCAGATCCGCGTGCTGTGAGTGGATATCCCTGCTCATTTGCATATTTGACGTAATCCCACACAATCAGGAAATATCCTGGGTAGCCAGTCTTACCAATAATATCCAGTTCATGATTCAACCGTTGTTGAACTTCAGAGGAGAGTTCCCCCAATTTTTCACGTAACCCTTTGTAACAGAGTTCTTTTAGGTAACTCTCATTCGTATGTCCTTCTGGCACTTCATATTTCGGCATTACGCTCTCGCCGAAATCCAATTCAAGATTACACCGATTAGCGATTTCGAGTGTGTTAGTTATGGCTTCTGGTGGGAAATCCTTAAGCACTTCGCGCATTTCATCAATGTCTTTATAATAGAAATGGTTGTCAAACCGCATACGGTCTTGTTCGTGTACGGTTTTCTTCGTCTGAATACAGAGGAGTACATCGTGCATGTGGTGGTCTGATTTGCGGAGGTAGTGACAATCATTTGTGCCAACGATAGGAAGTTCAAATTCCTTCGCCAAATCAACCATAATCGGGTATGCTTGGAGTTCCTTATCAATAAAGTGATTTTGTACCTCAACATATAGGTTCCGAGGTCCCATTATATCCATCAGCGTTTTGAAGTTTTGTATACCCTCTTCTTGTCTATCTGATGAGAGGAGTTTTGGGACTTGTCCTTGGATACATCCTGTCAGAGCGATTATGCCTTCTCGGTGTGCCCGAAGAATTTCCATGTCTATGCGTGGTTTACTATAGAAGCCTTCTGTATAAGCTTTTGAGACCAATTCAAGGAGATTTCGGTAGCCAATTGCGTTCTCAACGAGAAGTGTTAGATGGTATGGGCTGCCTTGGTCTTTTCCCTGTTTTCTTCGGTCACCTGGTGCGACATATACCTCACATCCAACAATAGGATTTATACCCGCTTCTTTTGCTTTAGTGTAAAACTCCAATGCCCCGAACATATTGCCGTGATCTGTGAGTGCTACAGCGGGGGCACTGTTCTCAACTGCCCACTGAATCATACCCGAAATTCGGCACGCGCCGTCAAGCATGCTGTACTCACTGTGGTTGTGTAGATGGATAAATTCGGAAGACATGGATTCTCCTGTTTGTAAGATTTCTATTGGAATTTACGATGGATATTGGATTAAGATTTCAATTAATTTTATTATTAAATTATACCAGAAATACGGTAAATATTCACCATGAAAATTTTATGTTGATACACGTTTTTATAGTGAGATGTACAGAATAATTCACCGTTTTTTGAACGCTGAATCGGAATGCTTTCATGCGAATTGTTTGTCGAATTTACAATGTCATACTTTTGAGTTTTTTGAGTCAATCGAAAATTCAGGAATTTTAACATGTACCACAATCCCTTATCACAAGTGGGTTTACAGGCTATTTATGACTAATATAGTCAGGATTGACTCAAAACTTTTGATGATTTATCAGACACTATAACAACGGTAACAATTTCCACATATCGCTCCGATGGAGCGGAAGATTAAACATCCCATGGAAGAGAACGAGAACATTGGAAATTCAATAGGTAGCAACTTGGGTTAAATTAGATAAAAAACACAACCATTAACAATGTTATATCTCATACCATTTCTAATAAATAATATACCATTTTCTGTGGAATGTTGTAGGATCGACTTTTTAGTCGCGACCGGGAGGTCGCTCCTACAGAAGAAAGTTCCTTCATATTGCAAAAACAGTTGAATTCACTAATGCGACAATATTAAATAGAATTGGTATCACATAGTTTTTAACACGAAGCAATTTTATTGTGGAATATGTAGAGTGAAGTTATACCTATTGAATCATGCAGATTATCACAAGAAAAATACCTACCCTAAATGAATGTTGATTTGCACATACTGTGCTGATTTTAAACACATACTATTGCTGACAAAAACTATACATACCCAACCTATAACGTCAATAAATTTGCAATAAATAGTGCTGTATGCTATAATACATAGCATACAATTGAATATAATGAACGGTTCAGGTGCCGGTCGCAAAAGTTGCGATAAAACCCGGAGAATAGGGAAGTGCGGTGAGATTCCGCCACGGCCCCGCCACTGTAAACGATTAATCCCTCAAATGGGAATTTCCGCTGAAAAGACCACTGTCAACGGTTGATGGGAAGGTACAGCGGACTTTTGTAGCACAATTTTGTCTTGCATGCTATGTCAAAAGATCGGAAGTCAGGAGACCTGCCTGGATCATGTTTCACGCGTCTGCTTTCGCGGGAAAGCGGTGGAACAGTGCACGGCAATATCCTGTCAAATTTAGAATACACATATCAATAGAAAGTATTCACCCATATACAGAATTACAGGATTAGATTTCAGAACGTGTCGCCTTTCCCCTGTCTTTTCAATGAGAGCAGGGGTTTCTTGTTTCATTACGGAGGTAATAATGAACAGAAGTTTTTTCTTTAGGCGACATTTCCCACATGGCTTCAACCACAAACTCCCTTCGCTGCTACTTATAGGGGTGATGCTTTTCACACTCCTTGTCAGTTCCGCAATTGCACAAACAGAAGTTCAAAATCTTGCCATTGTTTTAAATGCATTGGATAAGGACGATTGGGATATCACTTCTTCACTTTCAATAATAGATTTAGATGAACCGAACCTGAACCGTGCTGTTGACAGTGAAGTCATTTCTATTGGCGGTGTTCCCAGTGATATTCTCATTCATGGACATCACGCTTATATATCAAATTTTGATTGGCTCTCTCAACCCTCTCACGACAGCATATTAATAGTCAATTTAGAACGGCGTGAGATTGTGGGTGTCATTCCGTTTGAATCTGGTTCATACCCGCAAAGTCTTGCACTGGTTTCCCCAAATAAGATGTATGTTACCTGTGATAACGTCCATCAAGTTCATGTCGTTAATATTGGTAGTCGCAGCGTTACCAAAATTATATCGGATCCGTCATTTAACAAAACGACCGGTATTACCCTTCTCAATGGAAAAGCATACGTGACCAATCCTGCTTGGATATGGGATGCGGAAGCGGGTAAATCCGTCTATTATCAAAGTACTGTCACTGTAATAGATACACAGACAGACTCGGTAATAAAGACTATCGCGATGCCAATTAATGCTGGTGGAATTCTCAATGATGGTGATTCCACCGTGATTGTGAAGACGACAGGAAACTATAACGATATTTCTGGTAAACTTGTCCTGATTAATGCTACTACCGATGAAGTTATCAAAACGGTTGACCTTAAGATGACACCAGGATCATTTGCAATCAATTCGCAGAAACAGGTATTTATCCAAGGAGGATGGCTGAATCCAGGTCTGCTTATCTACGATGTGCCAACACAAGAGTGGATTCGTGACAAGGATAATACGCTTGCTGAGTTTGCTGGTGGTTCAGGAATGACCTTTGGGGCTGATGGTAACCTTTACATCACTAAACCTGACTGGACAGGTGGTGGGTTGTCTACCATGCTTGTGATGGGATCGGATGAGACACTTATCAAAACCTACCAACTTGGACACGGCACCGATGCAGTGGTACTTGCACAAATAGTGCCACGGAATGAAGACGTGAACGACGATGGGTTTGTTGATATAAAAGACCTCGTGATTGTCGGTCAGAATTTCGGACAAAAAGGTTCTGATATACTTGGTGATGTTAATGGAGATGACGAAGTTAACATTTTAGACTTAGTTCTTATTGCTCAGCATTTCTAATAGTTTATGACAACGTGGAGTTTTGTGTATTATCGGTTAGGGAACAACACGTCAATGATATGGTAATGGTGCGGTTCGGAAACCGCACCTACCTTTTACAAGGATTAATATCTTGTAGGTTGTCTGTTATGAGTAGATTGGGATTATTGTTGGTTCTACCGATACTATTCATAGGTTGCATACAGGAAAAACATGAGAGTACACTCTCATGGCAGATTACTTTTATCCCCCTCGGGGCTAAAGTGCAATTTGAAGACCCTACTCAAATAAAGAAAATATCTGCCTTCAATTCTGCTGGGACATTGGTCACAGAAATCAATTTCCCTGTCCAACCGCGCCAAACAGAATCACTCTATTTTGAATGGGAGGAAGGTGTAACTTACAGATTTGAGACGACCTTATCCTCAGAGGCTGTTAGCGTTAAAACGGTAACAGCACCACATAAGTATGCACGGGGCAGCTTGGATATTGCTATCCCTTACGGTGCAGCGTTGAGGACAGATATACAAAATCCGTTGGTTAGCAATCAGAAAGCACTGCTACTGCGGGGAAACGAGATGACGGCAACCGTTATTGTAACAAATGGAAATGCTCCCGCCACCTTTGATTTAGAGTTATGTCTACCATCAACACTTGTTGTTATGCGTTTGCAAGAAGATTGGAAAGCAGAGACATCGGATATGCAAACCTGTATTTCAACAACAGGAGCGTTTACAGTCGCATCGGAAATCTGGTATCGTGAACTGGTTTTAAATATACCCGAAGATTCTATTGAAAATTCGAACCAGTCAGACACGCAAGAAATATCAGGGGTTGTCCGTTTCACAACTGTTGACGATGAAACTTGGGAACAGAAAGCGTTGGTTAAATTGCGGATAGCAACCGTTCCTGAGATTGTTGAACATATCACTATTGAAGAAATTGATATGCCAACAGATGCAGCCGGAATAACAGATTTGCGGCAACGTGAAGATACTATATATCACCCACGACCTCTGTTCAGTTGGCTTGAAACACAGCAAACCGACGAGTATGCCCCTGTAACCTTCCAGACAGTCCGTATTAATAATCGAGGTGAAGATACTATCCATGTGGTAGTTTCATCAATCAACCGTGATGTAAAAACTGGAGAAGCAGTACCTTTCCTTGCCCCTCCAGATGCAGTGAATGCTGGCACAGATCGTAGTATCAGTTTTGCAAGCTTACCGGGAGGAGAACTAACCTCTATCTCTCTACCTATCTATTTACATTCACAATCTACCAAAGCCGGTGAATACGAACGTGAGATTGCTGTAAAGATATGGGGAAGTGATAGGACTGTCCTAAGTGCCAGAAAACCGCTTCACATAAATGTTCCAAACCGACACGCTCTGATTATAAGTGGATTGGCGATTTTTGCAAGTTGCATCGGATTTGTTGTGTTACTTCGGTTTCACCGACAATTCTTTGTCCGCTTTTCAACAAAGCAACTCATTGTGATTGCCTTATTCGGCACAACGATATTCGTAGCAGTCGTGGTGCCATCAACCCTATTTTTGAACCTGATCCGCGTGATCCTCGGACCTGTCTCCGTTCTACTAACAGGATTGATTAATGAGACGTTGTATTATGCGTTGCTTACTGCCTTGTTAATCTACATTTACGGTGCCCCTGGTGGAAATATGAAGGAGGGAAACCATCCATCGCAAACATACCTTCAGGGTGGTGTCATTTTGCTTGTTTCTGCAGTCCGGTTACTTCTTGGTGCCATCACGTTTGGACTTTTCACTCCGATGACGATTATCTACACTGGCACAAGCATCCTTCTTTTGGAGACAGGTTTTCTGCTTGTGCGAAGGCGCGGTTTGCTTGCTTGGGCACTTGTGCTGGGTATTTGTGATGCAATCGCCGTTTATGTTGATTTTCAACTCTCTATCCTATTCTACCGTCTCTTTTTCGCAGATTGGTATATTTGGCTCCGCTTTCTTGTTGAAGGGTTCGCGTATACATTCATCGGTGTGCTACTCGGTGCCAGATTAGGACACGGTTTGTGGAAAGTGTCGGATTAGAGTGTTTAGTCTGAACCAGGATTTACAGGATTAGCATGCATCCAAATATAGGGTTTTCTGATTGTAGCACATGCTATTAGTGCCTATACAAAAGAATCCACGAACTGAAAGTTTATGTTACAAGCTGTGGTTAGAAACCGCAGCTACCATTGTAATTAAAGTAAATTCAAATTATTAAGAACTTCATATTTCTTATATCAAACTTATGTAATATTGTGAGGCTATATAATGAAACTTACCAGAATTATTAGTTTACTATTTCTTCTCATCATTTTGCCTATCAGTACGGTGATGGCTGAACTGAACGTCATCTGGGTTCGTTCCGGTGTTGTGCTTGAATCTGATTCGAATGGCAAACTTAACACGAAAATTGAAGTTACAAACCAACAAGACTCGACCTTATTTAATGAAGTACCATCTCTAAAAATAGATGAGAAACGCGTTCTGCTGCAATTTTCATGGCATCCAAATCAGACTTATCGGATTCGCATAGAAAAGAGCATTATAGAAGCGACTTCACCTTTGAAACCTGTTTCCTATCTTATCCAAACGATTGAGTTAGATGGACTCTTGTCACTGATGGAAAATTTACGTCAACCGGCGAAGCCAACATCAATTGCATTTGGATATGGAAATGGTATGCAGAAGCTTGCGGTTGCAACAGATAGAGGACATATTGCTATTCTTCAACCGATGACTGGTAAGACAGTTTGGAAAACACGCATATCAGAAGGGTACATCAGACATATTGCCTTTAGTCCTGATAGTTCTCTGCTTTACATTGGTGAACAGGCGACAGACGGCTTTATCTACTGCTATGAACTGACTGGGGCAAACCCAAACCTTCGTTGGAAATACCGAACAGCAGATGATATTGAGACATCTACGCCAACTAATCCTGATAGCGTGTATGCGTGGGTGAGTTATCCTGGTCAGTCCTGCATGCGGACACTTCCCAATGGCGATCTATTGGTTGCAGGTGTGCATGCGTGGACACAAAATGAAGTGCCTCAAAAAAGGTCATTGCTTTATCGGTTTGACGCGAAAACAGGTGATGTCAAATGGAAATGGCCGGATACTGGTGCTAAACATAAAATATTCCGCTGGTTTGATGTGAGTGCTGACGGAAAGACTCTTGCTCTTGTTACAGATGAGAGTGGAAAAGGCAACGGAATAATCTCGGTGTTTGATGTTGAGACAGGAACAGAAAAATGGCATACAGATATTAAACCTCTCACGCCATTTTTTGAAGGAGTTACCTTTTGGCGTGGTGTGAGCATGTCTGCTGATGGAAAATATGTCAACGTTACAACAGACGATGGACGTGCATTCATTTTTGATGTGAATCGTCCAGAACCGATCTGGAAACAGAATTTAGCATCTCCTCTTGAGGTAAGCGGTGTGCCGATTATTGCCACAACCGGCACTATTGGTGCGACAAATGCGACTGCGCTTTTCGTTACTGGTGACACATACATCCCCTATCATCTTCAAAAAGGTTCGCAACGTCCGTCTACTATGCATCCAAACGGGATGACGGTTTTTGCCTATTCGTGGGGTGGAGAAAAGGTTTGGCAGTGGAAACTTGAGAATATGCCGCAAGGTTTACGTATTGATTCTGATGGACGTTATGCTGCGTTGGCAGTATCTAAGAGGAGCAAAAATCCGAATGAAAGTCTTCACGGCGTTTCGGTGTTTGATCTGACCGCAGAAGGTAGTGGGTTGGTGAAATATCTGTATACCTATCGGACGGAGGGACAACTTCCCTACGATACGCTTGCTATAAGTGCTGATGGATCGCTTATTGCTATCGTTGAGATGCCTATTATGATGCCTGACGAGACGTTGCGTGGTAAAAATCGGGTGCATGTGTTGTATTGATTTTGACAAATTCAAAGTCCTAAGATATACTTTATGTGAAGATTACCAATTTCAATAAATATAGCAGGAACAACTATGTCACGTTTTACAGACGAAGAGTTACTACAAACCATTGGAAAGGGTGAATCTGACCGCGTTGAGTTTAAAGAATCTTTGTCTGGTAATGCTTCAGAAAGAATTAGGGAAGCGATCTGTGCATTCTCTAACGATCTACCTGAGTACGGGTCACCGAGTCTTATCTTTGTGGGTGTAAAAGACAATTCAACGATTGGAACCATCCCAATTACTGATGAATTGTTACGTCGTTTAGCAGATATGAAAACCGATGGAAATATTGTACCACCACCATCTCTGACCGTTGAAAAACGTGTGTTGGTTGGAAAAGATATTGCAGTGGTTAGTGTGGAACCATCCAATTCACCACCTGTTCGCTACAGAGGAGCGATCCATATTAGAACAGGACCAAGAAGAGATATAGCCAATGCACAAGACGAAAGAAAACTTAATGAAAAACGGCGATATGGTGACCGTCCATTTGACCTATATCCAATTCCTACTGCCAGTATTTCGGATCTCAATCTTGCACTATTCACTTACGAATACGTTCCTCAAGCGTTTTCTGATGAAATATTGGCACAAAATGAACGCACCTTGAATGAACAATTGGCAGCCACAAAAATGATCACTGCTGTTGATCAACCATCTCCTACTGTTCTTGGCATCCTCACAATTGGGAAAAACCCGCAGGATTTCCTCCACGGTGCATATATTCAATTCCTTAGAATTGACGGTAATGAATTAACAGATGAGATTATTGACAGTGAGGTAACCCGCGGGTCGATTTATGACCAGATCCGACGTTTAGACGATAAACTCATTGCTCATAACCGAGTTGCTGTGGATATTTTGTCCGGCCCTGTTGAGAAACGGACATCTCTCTATCCGATTGAGGCACTACAACAGATAACCCGAAATGCGATTATGCACAGGACTTATGAAGGGACAAACGCACCTGTCCGTGTAACTTGGTTCAATAACCGAATTGACATCTCAAGTCCTGGTGGCACTTTTGGTCGTGTAACTGCTAATAATTTTGGAGATCCTGGACTAACAGACTATCGGAACCCTAATTTGGCGGAAGCGATGCGAGTTTTCGGTTTTGTGCAGCGTTTTGGTATCGGTATCCCTATAGCCAGACGGCTGTTGTCGGAAAATGGAAATCCTGAACCCGAATTCAAGATAGATGATACAACTGTAGTTGCAACGATCTATTGTAGAAATGGTAGGTGATCCACTCCGTTATTGGAAATCAATAATTGCGGCGATTGCTGCAGTTATATCGCCCATCTAGTGTCTGCCAAATTAAAAATATTAATTTCGTTTTTACTTGTCTGCAATTCACAAGAGTAGTAAAATGGGCATTATTTATCATTACAATAATGCTTGTAATGTGTATGGTATGTGAATAAAAAGGAGAAACAAAATGGGGAGATATTACTTTATTCTTACGATTTTTGCATTTTGTATTATGTCTTTCAATGCTACGGCTAAGGTTACAAAAGGTTTACACTTCTACATGCCATTTGATGAAGGTGATGGTAAAATCGCAATGGATGTTGGTCCAAAGGGATTTGAAGCGATACTACACGAAACTGCTAAATTTGTTGAAGATGGCAAAAAGGGTGGTGCGATAGAATTCTCTGCAGGATCTGCTAAGATTATGGAACCCGGTGGGAAGAGTGACCTCTGGACGGAACATCTGACCGTTGCAGTTTGGATATATCCGTATGAAATATCGGACGAGGTTCTCGGTACCGGACATGTCTATGGCAATATCTTTTTTCATAAGTCCGGGGCAAGTGATGATAACGTAGAATTTGGACTTGGTAGCGGACAAGGATTATATTGGTATATCAATTCCGGACAGAAAAATATGGGACCATTTGACGGTGCTGATGTTGATACAACACTTCCATTGCAAAACTTGGGTTTAAAAGCGGATAACTGGTACCACGTTGTTGGTACTTTTGATGGTAAGGAACTTCGTATATATCTTGACGGTGAACTCGCGGGAGATAAACCCGTGCCAGCCCACGGTCCTGTGATGATTTGGAATGACAATCCTCTTGAATTTGGTGGACGGGGAACGGGTGAGAATGCTTACAAAGGATTACTTGACGAGTTGATAGTCTATGATCGCGCATTGACAGAGGAGGAGGTAATGGAGGTTATGACCTCCAAAGATATCTTTGCTGTGGATGCTGCTGGAAAACTTACAACAACTTGGGGTGATTTGAAGTCAAGATAGTTAGAGTAAATTAACTTAACATAAAGGGCGCGACAAATATGTCGTGCCCTTTTGCTTACTAATAGTCTTAAGGTTATTGTTGCGATTGACCAGAGAGATAATAGGTTATAGTGCTGAAAATTGAACCTGCGAGGCATCCAATCATTGCAGCCTGACCACGCTGCTTCCGTCCTTGCTGTTCATAGGTTTGTGTATAGAAGGTTATATATTCAGCGGACTTTCCAACAAACCGAGCGGCAGGTACTGGAGGTATGGTGATGTATGCATATCCCACTGCAAACACACTACAAAAAAAACCTCCGATTCCCCAGGAAATGGTAGAAATATCTTGATTCACATCACGACGTGCATCTGCTTCTGCTTGTTGTACCTCATTCATTTGTTCCTGTGCTGCAATCGGATATAACAGGGTGGTGCACAACATAAACATAAGTGTGCTAAAAGCAATTGCTTTTTTCATTATTTATTTACTCCATTTATATTAATCTGACGATTTCTAAATCAAGTATAATTAACGACAGAACTCTGTATGATGTTTACATTGTTTCGAGTTGTGTCTCATTTTACATAGAATAAAATCATAGCAAGTGCCTCAAAATAAGCAAGATTAAAAACCCGAAATGTGCTAAACTAATAGGGAATAAGAGACTATATAGAATATATTATAACGGGAGTTCTATATAGCAATTATGTGAATTAGTGTGGTTAGGAAACCGCATCTACCTTGGTTGTAAGGGTATAATTCATAGTATTTTGACAGATATATCTCTTCCACCGAACGTGGGGTATTATAGGAGTAAGAATATGACAAGATGGATATTATATACGACAACGATTCTTTGTTTGGGAGTTGCTACCTACAATGGTCACGCGAAGGAACTGACCATGAACGACATTTTTCCCGATGACCGTGTTTTAGATGTACAAATCACTGTTTCGGAAAAGGATTGGAATAAGATACGTTTTCAGTCACGGAATTTTGTTGAGGTGCTGAACGAGTCTCGGCAATTTGCACTACCTGAGCATCCGTATACGTATGTTGATGCGGATGTAAGTATTGATGGTGTGGAGTTCTCAAAAGTTGGACTCCGAAAGAAAGGATTCATCGGATCTCAAAGTAGCACACGACCATCACTCAAAATTAAATTGAATCATACAGATAAAAATGGTGAAATTGAAGGGCTGAATAACTTGACACTCAATAACAATCAGCAGGATGGAAGTCAAGTTAGTCAGTTTATGGGATATGCGCTATTTAATGCGATCGGATCTCCGGCACCGCGTTGTGCGTATGCAAAGGTGACGGTCAACGGTAAGAACTTAGGAATTTACTCCCACGTAGAGAGTATGCGTGAACCGTTGCTAATACGTGCTTTTGGAAATGGTAAAGGCACCGTTTATGAAGGTTCTGTGGTAGATTTTCACAAAGAATGGGAAAATAGTTTTGAACATAAAAGGGGTGATGATAAGCGCGGTAGAGAAAAAATAAAAACGTTGATTAATGTTCTGGCAGATGATGAGGTGACTGAACAGGTTATCGGTGAACATGTTGATTTGGATAGTTTTTATCGGTTTTGGGCAACAGAAGGGTTGCTCGGTTTTTGGGATGGGTATTCTGGTAATAATAATAACTTCTTTGTGTATCTGAATCCAGAGACTGACAAGTTTCATTTCATACCGTGGGGTGCGGATTCACTGTTCACTAAATTTAGTATGTTTGAAAACCCGAGAAATTCTCGTTCCCCCATTTCAGTCAAGGTACAAGGTATGGTTGCTTATAGACTCTATCAACTTGAGTCGGGTAAAGAACGGTATGCGAAAACAATGATGGAACTCCTTGAAAATCACTGGAATGAGATCAAACTGCTTGCTGAAGTGGATAGAATTGCTGAGATGATTCAACGGCACATGATACCTGCGCAACTTTCATTTTCAGATTTTGGAAATAGGGACAGAGGAAGAAGCACCACTTTTGAAGAGAAGTTAGAATCAACACGCGATTTTATTCGTACCCGAAAAAGTGAGATTATAGCTGAGATTAGCAATGGTATGCCTGAATGGAATAGAAGACCACGTCCACCAATCACTATGGGACCTGAAGGGTTTGATGGAAATTTCATGAGGCAATTTATGGACGAACCGGAAGACAGTTTATCGGGTGCTGCGCTGGCAGGAAATCTTGACTATATCAAGCAACACCTTGCAGAGGGTGCGGATATTAATGAAATTGATTCAAGATTGCGTATGCCTCCATTAACATTGGCAACTATGATGGGACATATCAAAGCTGCCGAATTGCTCATTCAACTCGGTGCGGATGTTAACATAAAACAGGAGGATGGAGGGACACCCTTGCATTTTGCTATGTTTTTAGGACGTTTTGAACTGACCGAACTCCTGCTCAAAGAAGGCGCGGATCTTAACGCGAAAAACCTTCGTGGGGATATACCTGCATCCGGATTGAAGGCACCATGGGCGTTCACGCGGTTTTTGACAAACATGTTTGACATTAAATTGGAACAAAAGGAAGTTGAAGCAGGAAGAGCTAAAATAGAAGAGATGCTCAATGGAAAACCCTCCCCAAAACCACAAGTAGCAGCAGACGGCGTATGGGAAGCCGTGTTCGGTGGAGATCTTGATGTGGTTAAGCAGGCAATAGACGGTGGAATGGATGTTAATGCGAGGAATCCGCAGTTTGGAGAACCGATGTTATCAACAGCTGCACTTATGGGACACACTGAGATCATGACTTTCCTGCTGGAGAAAGGAGCGGATATCAATGTCCGGAATGGAGATGGAAACACACCTTTACACGCTGCTGCATTCCTTGGACGTGCTGACGCTGTGGAATTGCTCTTGGAACACGGTGTAGATGCCAACGTCCGTAATAATGGCGGGGGCAGTGCCATAGAGAGCGCAACCCTTGACTGGGGAATCACACAAGGAATATTAGCATTTATCCAACTTGAGGTAGATGAAGCAGTAGTAAAAGCAGGTAGAGCAAAGGTTGTGAGGATTCTTACGCAACACGCGAAGAACGCGCCAACGTCGCTCAATTTGTGGAAAGCCTCTGCGAAAGGTGATATTTCAACTATCAAGAAAGCTTTGGATAGTGGTTCGGATTTGAGCACTCTTGATTCGCAATTCGGCATAAATCCGTTAGGATGGGCTGCGCTGAATGGACAGACAGAAGCGGTGAAATTGCTACTTGAAAAAGGCGCGGATGTCAATGGACTGCAACGTGACGGGTCCACATCGCTGCATAGTGCTGCTTTTCTCGGACACGTTGAAACGGTGAAACTGCTTCTTGAGAAAGGCGCAGATATAAACCTACGAAAAAATGATGGAATGACTGCTATTGACGTTGCACAAGTTGACTGGGGTTTGACAGCGTTTGTGGTTAGCCTCTTACAAATGGAAGTAGATGAGAAAAAGGTCAAAGCAGGTAGGGTTGAGGTGATAAAACTTCTTTCAAGTCATAAGAATTAGCTTTCGGCTGTCAGTGGTCAGTTTTCAGTAGTTTGGTAGAGATCTAATCTTTATTTTTTGATAGAAGGAAGCAGATGCACATTCGCAAATTATTGTAAAACCTGAATTCTTTGGTTCAGAGAACAAGCAAGGAAACGTATTCAAATTGCTACAACTTGCCCTTGCGGAACTTGCCGTAAAAACGGATGGACTTTAGAACCGAGTGAATAGTCGGATAATTCCTTGAGAAACTAACTACTTTTACAGATACGTTGTGAAAACGAATTGATTCTTTTCCAGCAATAGATCATAACAGAAAGGGAATACCCAATGGCAAAACCGATAAAGTATACTGACATCTTAGAAACAGGCAATAGCGATATTTACGACATCCAAACACATGCTGCCGGTCCTGAAGGTAGTTTGCCACTTACGGCAGAGATGCTACTTAATAAGCCAAGTGGAGACATCTTCGGTTTGAGCCACAACACTGCCATGGGGTGGGCACCGACAGAACTACGTCGCGAAGAATTTTTGATTCTCAGCACGCAAGGCGGAATCCGCGCACCTGATGGCAGTCCTATTGCCCTTGGATACCACACTGGACATTGGGAGGTAGGTCTTCTGATGCAGGCGGTTGCACATGAACTTAAAGAACTTGCTGCAATTCCGTTTGCTGGCTACTGTTCCGATCCGTGTGATGGACGGACACAAGGCACCGTCGGTATGATGGATAGTCTCGCCTATCGTAATGATGCAGCACAGATTTTCCGTAGGCTTATTCGTTCGCTACCGACACGAAAGGGAGTTGTCGGTGTTGCGACCTGCGATAAAGGTTTACCTGCTATGATGATGGCACTCGCCTCAATGCGGGAATTGCCGGCTGTGCTTGTGCCGGGAGGCGTAACCTTGCCCCCAACCACAGGTGAGGATGCGGGGAAGATCCAGACAATCGGTGCACGTTTCGCACACGGTGAGATCAGTCTGCAAGATGCAGCGGATATGGGATGTCGTGCTTGTGCCACACCGGGAGGGGGCTGCCAATTCTTGGGAACTGCAGCGACATCTCAGGTTGTCGGGGAAGCGTTGGGAATGAGTTTGACACATACAGCGTTAGCACCATCGGGACAGGACATCTGGTCAGACATGGGATTACGTTCTGCCCGCGCGGTTGTGAATTTAGCTGCGCAGGGATTAACGATGAAGGACATTGTTACCCCAGAAGCGATTCGCAATGCAATGGTCGTCCATGCGGCGTTTGGTGGATCAACTAACCTCCTGTTACATATCCCTGCGATTGCACATGCTGCTGGACTTGAACGTCCCACAGTTGATGACTGGACAAAAATTAATCAAAGCGTTCCTCGTCTTGTAGATGTGTTGCCGAACGGACCGATAGGACATCCTACTATTCGTGTCTTCCTTGCTGGTGGTGTGCCCGAAGTTATGCTGCATTTACGCAAACTGGGTGGTCTTCTCAACGAAGATGTGATTACTGCAACAGGTGAATCTCTCGGTAGCAACCTTGATTGGTGGGAAACATCTGAACGGCGGAAGCGCGTTCGGGAATTGCTGGAAGAATGTGATAATGTTGCGCCTGATGATGTCATTTTGAATCCGGATTCTGCAAAAGCGGCAGGATTAACGAGTACTGTTACGTTTCCACGTGGTAACCTTGCCCCCGAAGGTTCCGTTATCAAAAGTACAGCCATTGATCCGAGTGTTGTTGATGCAGATGGTGTGTATCGGTTGACGGGTCCCGCACGTGTTTTTGTACGTGAATCCGATGCGATACAGACACTTAAGGGTCAGGGAGAAACCGAGATGAAACCTGGCGACATCATGGTATTATGTTGTCGTGGTCCACAAGGGACCGGAATGGAAGAAGTATATCAACTCACAGCAGCACTCAAACATCTATCTTTTGGAAAACATATCGCATTGATAACAGATGCTCGATTTTCAGGTGTGTCAACTGGTGCGTGTATTGGACATGTTGGACCAGAAGCACTCGCTGGAGGTCCTATTGGTAAAGTGCTTGATGGTGACATCATTCATATTGAGATTGATACGCGGCAACTGGTAGGGAGTATTGATCTGGTAGGGGATGGTAGTGAGAATTTCGGTGCCTCAGCGGGTGAAAAGGTGTTAACAGAACGACAACCCAACCCCGATCTTTCTCCAGATGAGAATTTACCTGACGATACGCGACTGTGGGCAGCGTTGCAGTCTGTCGGTGGTGGCACTTGGGGTGGGTGTGTCTACGACGTGGATGCGATTCTCAATGCGTTATGTTAAATATTGGGTACCACCTATTCTCTATATGGCACTTATTTTTGCTATTTCCTCCATGCAACAGCCACCACTCCCGACGCCAGAATTTAAGTGGTTGTCAATTGATAAACTCTACCATTTTATAGAATACGGTATCCTGAGTGTATTGCTGACGATTGCGTTTGTAAACGTACCACCGAAATGGTTACGAGAAGGTTGGATATGGGTTGTAGCTGCACTGATCTCAATTCTCTATGGTGCAAGCGATGAATTGCATCAGATGTTTGTGCCTGGTAGATTCGCTACATACTCTGATTGGATTTCTGATGTAATCGGTTCTATTGCTGGTGTGTTAGGAGTTTATTTGTATTATAGAAGACAAAACAAGAAAAGGAGTGACATCCCGTAAGACGTTACCGTACGCAACGGAAACCGTAGTCATAGATAGTGTTCATAGGTGAAAGCAAAATCCGATAGGAGACACAGATGTCTTGTGGTGCAGCACTCCAACCGCCACCGCGCAACACGCGCTCAGTTTTGATGTCCATGAAATTGTTTATTATCCATTCTGGTTCATTCGTACCTGACCGTGGATTCTTGCGAGGCGATGCGAAATAGAAGTCATCATCATAAAGATCCAGACACCACTCCCAAACATTGCCAGACATGTCATACAAACCATAACCGTTCGTCGGATAGTTACCAACCGCCGTCGTATCTTGAACATTTCTACCATAGTTCGCATTCGCAGCAGATAGCACATCTCCCCACGGGTACTTTTTACCTGATAGTCCGCCGCGCGCAGCATATTCCCATTCCGCCTCCGTCGGCAAACGCTTTCCTATCCACATAGCATAAGCCATTGCACTATACCAACTTACCCAAGTAACAGGATGCTTCGCCTGTCCTGCTGGATAGTTGTTACCATTCCAACTCAACAAGTAGTCACCATCGTGAAACCTGTTCTGAATCCGATCTTTCTGCCAATTAGGATTTTCAATCAGGAACTGCTGATATTCAAGATTCGTCACAGCATGCGTGTCCATATAGAACGCATTCACATGCACCGTATGCACATGCTGCTCGTAAAAAGACTCAGTATCGCTGTTTCCCATCTCAAACTTGCCAGCAGGTATCAACACCATGTTTTCGGGATAGGTGGGTGCTGTCTTGACACAATGCCCATCTTTTTTAGGTAAATTCATGAAAACAATCCTCCTATGCAATGTTTTACTTAAGAGAAAAAGTAAGTAAATAGATCTCAGTAGCGTGCATTGTGCCGCGGATTGTTATCATATAAAAAAAACTATGTTTTGTCAACATTTTTAGACGAAAGAGTGCGAGACTTTAATACACCTCAGACTGATGAATATGAGAAATAATTTGACAAAAATTAACTTTTTTTCTACACTCTTAACCACATAACTTTTCTATTGCTACCAAAACGGAGAGTTCACTTTTAAATCGTTCCTGAACTTTCCTTAACCGCTTACATCACAGGAATTAACATGCATCCACTTGTTGACTTGACAGTTCCGAAAGGATCAGTCGCTGTTCACTGGTTTGAACAGAGTAGTTTTGCCCTGAAAGACTCAAAGGGCACTATAATCCAAATTGACCCTTATTTTCCGAGAAACCGTCCCTCGGACCGCTTCATTCACACTGAACCTCCCTTAGATGAATCCGAACTTCCGACTGATTTTGTGTTGTTGACACATGCTCACGGTGATCATACGTGTCCAGAATCCATACGCAGAATTTGGGAGACCAGTACTGCAACACGATTTATCGGTCCGGAAGAAAGTGTGCGCCAAATTTCATCCGATACAGATGTCGCAGCTGATAACGTTTCAGAAATTGGTGCAGGAGGATCTACGGAACTGAACGGTATTACCGTTCATGCTATCTATGCGAAACCACCTAAAGGCGATCCCTCTGCTGATATAGGTCCTCCCGATGTTACACATTTAGGTTATGTTATTGCCAGCGATGGTGTAACACTTTACTTCAGCGGTGATCCGATCAATAATTTTGCGGAACATGACGAACTGATTTCAGCAGTGACAGCACACAAACCGGATATCGGTTTTTTGACAAACCATCCTACCGAGGGTGAGTTTCCGTTCTTTGATGGCTGTGTAAAAATGGCGACGCGCATAGGGTTGAAGCATGCAGTGCCTGCACATCGTTCCTGTTTCGTAACTCGAGATTATGACCCGAACGAGTGGGCAGCGCAGTTTCCGGAAGATGGACCAGAACCGCTTATCGTTGAAAGAAACACACATATTATTTATTAGTCGTCGGCTATCAGCAGTCAGTTATCGGATACCTTTGAAATGAACACATCCTTCATCCGATTGCTGGAAGTTGAGGGTCATCAGCAATTCTTATATATTAACAACCAATTATTTAGACCAGAGGTGCAGATACAATATGTCAGTTCAAGAACAAAATTCACCCCTTGTTGGCATTGTTATGGGGAGTGATTCCGATTTAGAGAAAATGGCAGAAGCCGCGAAGGTATTAGAAGATTTTGAAGTTCCGTTTGAGATAACGATATCTTCGGCACACCGTTCACCGGAAAGAACGCTTGCGTGGACGGAAAAGATTAAAGCAGAAGGGGGTAAGGTAATCATTGCAGGTGCAGGACGCGCAGCACATTTAGCAGGTGTTGTTGCTGCACATACAACGCTGCCCGTTATTGGCGTGCCGATTGATGGAGGACCACTTGATGGTGTTGACGCGCTTTATGCGACAGTACAGATGCCACCCGGTATTCCTGTTGGAACGATGGCAATCGGATCCGGTGGTGCAAGAAATGCTGGGATATTCGCTGTGCAAATTCTGGCACTTCAATACCCGGAATTGGAAGCAAAACTACAAGCCTATAAAACTAAAATGAGTGATGGTGTTGCAGAGAAAGCTGCGCGTCTCCAAGAAGTCGGTTACCAAAATTATTAGACGTTTAAATTTAGGAAAACCATTATGGAAACCGAAGAAAAAAGAGAGTTGGAAAACGATACAGAACTGTTTGATATGATGCATGAGCAATTATATGCCGCTGTGATTTCGGATGCGTTGGACGCAGCCGGGTTTCGCCAACAGGTACTGCGTCACACCATTCGTCCGTTGCTACCAGAGACGGTTGTTGTTGGTCGTGCTATGCCAGTTCTGTGTCTTGATGTCTATGAGCTCCCTGATGAGCCGTATCAACATGAAATTGCAGCGGTAGATAGCCTCAAACAGGACGATGTACTTATCTGTTCAACCAACGGAAGTACTCGCATCTGTTTTTGGGGTGAATTGCTTTCAACAGCGGCACAAGCGCGTGGTGCGCGCGGTGTTGTTATTGAAGGTTTCATCCGTGATATTCGTAAGATTGTGGCAATGCGATTTCCGGTCTTTACAACAGGTTTGTCACCAGTAGATTCTAACGGACGTGGAGAAGTTGTGGCATATAACGTTCCAATAGAATGTGGTGGTGTTACGGTGAATCCTGGTGATATCATATTTGGTGATGCAGATGGTGTTGTAGTTATCCCGCAGAATATTGAGCAGGCAGTAATTGAGGCTGCTTTGGAAAAGGTGAGTGGCGAAAACCGAACCCGAGATGAACTCCGAGAAGGTGCAACACTTCGCGAAGTATATGATAAATATGGGATTCTATAGCGGCACATAGTGTGTCTACCCTTTTTAAGGAGAAATAGGTGATTTACGAATTGAGGACGTATCAGGTCGTTCCTGGGAAAATGAAAAATATCAATGACCGATTTGCTAATATAACGCTACCTTTGTTTGAAAAGTATAATATGAAGGTGATCGGATTTTGGGAAACTGCTATTGGTGAAGCCACGACAACAGAGTTGGTTTACCTACTTGCTTTTGAAGATATGGGACATTATCAACGTGCATGGGATGCGTTCATCTCGGATCCTGAATGGCAGGCAGCAAAACGGCTTACAGAAGTGGGCGGTCCGTTAGTCAATGTAGTAAGTAATAAAATCCTTGAACCGACTGATTATTCACCATTGCAATGAGAATACCCGATCCAAACAGATTCTGCTACAAAAAGCCTTTATCATACGTGATTCAGACAAAATCGGATGCGGTTAGGTAAACGCATTTACCCGGTCCGAGAAATCGCACCGTCCATCCACTACTTGAATCCTTAAATCTCACCCATTAAATACTATATAAATATTTGTCAGTGCCGTAGCATAGGCATCTCAAACTAAATCTTTAAATTATTAAATAATCAACAGTTACAAATTTGGTTTAAATTTGTAATTTAACTTGTAATTATTAATTGAAAAGTGCTATAATTTACGTCCTTGTCATTAGTATATTTTGTAGTAATCATGTTAACATTTTAACAAAATAGTTGCTCCAAATGACAACCTTGTTTGTTAGGAAGATTCTCATGCAACATACCGTTAATTCTCTTTGGTTAGAAATACTTGAGACGCTTGGTGAAACCGCCCTCGACGATATTTTTCTACGCCAGGTTACCCCTCGTACACTTGATAATGGGGCTTTTATCATAGCTGTTCCTTCCTATTATACACAAGACGAAATTGAAAACAGATTTCTCAGTGACATTAATAAGACATTAGCGGCTCTAATTAGTCCTGACTGTGAGTTGGAAATTTCGGTGGATGCCACTCTTGCCAAAGTTCCTGAATATGAAGAAACTACACTTGGTTCCGAAGATATTATACCAGTAACAACTGGTTTGAATCCGAACTACGTTTTTGATAACTTTGTTGTTGGACAAAGTAACCGGATATGCCATGCGACAGCTCTTGCTGCGTCAGACGACCCAGGCGGAGAGTACAATCCACTTTTTATATACGGTGGCGTGGGACTCGGAAAAACACATCTCCTTCATGCTATTGGTAATCGGGTACAAAATGCAACACCACAACGGAAAGTTATTTACGTTACATCTGAAACGTTTATGAATGAATATATTGAGTCTATTGTCAAAAGATTTTCGGCTCAAGGATTTCGCTCAAAATACCGTACGACAGATCTGTTGTTAATTGATGACATCCAATTTATCCAACGTAAAGAAGGGACACAAGAGGAGTTCTTTAATACCTTTAACGATTTATATCTAAACTCAGGTCAAATTGTGATGACGAGTGACCGGTCACCCAGTATGCTTGAAAACCTGGAAGAAAGGCTAAGTTCCCGTTTCGAATGGGGAATGGTCGCCGAAATTGATAAACCGAATTATGAGCTTCGCCTTGCGATTCTGCAGCGTAAATGTAATGACCAAGGTTTTAACAATATTTCCGATGAAGTACTTAGTTATATAGCAGAGATAGTTAAAGCAAACATTCGCGAATTAGAGGGAACATTGGTAAGCCTGAAGGCACGAGCAACGATCCTTGACGAAGAGTTAACTATTGATTTTGCCCGTAGTGTATTAAAGGATACGTCCACAACGACGAGAGACGGCTCCCGGCGAAGCGGTGTTACACCTGAAACGATACAAGAAATTGTTACTGAACATTTTCAACTGAATAGCGATGATCTAACATCGACAAAACGGACAAAAGTTCTTATTTATCCCCGTCAAATTGCGATGTATCTTTGTAGGGAACTGACACAACTTTCTCTGACAGATATTGCAGAAGCCTTCAACAGGCAAAACCATAGGACTATTACATACGCTTGTGAACAAATTGAAAAACTACTTGAAGATGATGAAACAAAAAAAGTTGTAAAACTTTTAACTGATGAATTGTCGTAAGATTCAGTTAGAAGGAATTCACTCATAGACACGATTCTTGCCAGTTATTATCATCAATTGATAATAACTTGATAATATCTGATAATAACTCCCAATTATTGCTAATAAATTGCTAATAACTTTTCTATTTTAAAGTTGGATTGATAATATGGTAATAACTTTGAATTTATTATCAAGTTATTATCACCCACAAAGCCGTTCCTAGACAGGGTTAAGAGCAGTTATTACCATATTATCACTACTACTACTACTACTAAGGTACATTTTAAATTATAAATTGTACTTAATAATATAATTAGAGTCTGCAGGAATCTGTTAAAAGAAATTGAATTATAATAAATATATTCTATTGATATTCTTTGATATAATAATTTTGATATAATAAATAAGGGTGGAAATAGATGGTAAAGTTCAGATGTATTTAGAACGCTTATGTCTACGTAATTTTCGCAATTATATAGAATGTGACATAACATTTCATTCTCCAGTGACATTGGTCGTTGGAAAGAATGCAATGGGTAAGACAAGTCTCCTTGAATCTCTTTATTTTCTATGTACCGGTGAATCGCACCGTGCTAATTCCTCCGCAGAGTTAATTCGTCATACATCTGAAGGATTTGCTGTTATCGGTTATTTTCGTTGTGATAAGAGACCGAATACGCTAATACGACTTGATGCGGTTAAACCTCGTCAAGGAGCGTTTCGCCTAAAAACCGATGGTGTGTTACAGCGAAGAAGGTCTGATTGGATAGGTAAGTTCAACGTTGTTGTTTTTTCACCAGAATCTTTGGATATTGTCAAAGGATCACCAACGTTCCGTAGACGTTGGCTTGATCTACTCTTATCACAATTGAACCGGGAATATCTTGAAGAACTCCAACGTTATCGGGATATTCTGCAGCATCGAAATGCATTGTTGAAGCGGTTAAGCATAGGCAAGGGCTCGGTCAGCGAAATATCGGTATGGGATGGACTTCTGCTTGAATCTGGGGTAGCGTTGATTGGGGCAAGATATACTGCGTTAGCACAACTAAGTGGTGTTGTAGAGAAGACACATCTATCGTTGACAGGTGGACGAGAACGTCTTTTATTACATTATACGCCAGGGCTTGATTCTACCGGCATGGAACTTCCTGATATTACAAATCTTTCCGCCAGTTTTGGTGAAGCCTTGGCACGTGCGCGTAGAGATGAATTGCGGCGTGGCATAACACTTGTAGGACCTCATCGTGACGACTTTACCTTGGATTTGGAAACACTGAACGGAAACGAAACACCTCTCCGTGAAACAGCGCGAACCTATGCATCCCAAGGACAGTGTAGAACTATTGCACTTGCACTAAAACTTGCGGAATTAGAATATATCCGTGCGGATACTGGTGCTCCTCCGCTTTTTCTGCTTGATGATGTTTTGTCTGAGTTAGATGTGAAAAGACGAGAATACCTATTAGCCTATCTCCAAAGTGTTGCTGCTCAGACTGTGATTACGGCAACTGATAAAGACGTGATGGGTGACGAACTTACAGATGTTCATCTATTAGTGGTTGAGGAAGGTGTAATCGTTCGTGATAATTAAACGTTACATATAGTAAAAGTTTTTATCTGGCTGCCAAACTGCCACAATCTTATTAAAATGAGACATAAGAAGACCGGAAGCAAACGTATTGAGAAATCAGGTGTAGTAAAGCGCAATCCACAAATGCCGCGTGGTACAGTAAAGGTACAAGGGATTGTGGAGGCTGTGGTACGTCAGCGCGGGTGGTCAGATAAACTTTATGAGAAAAATGTTTTTGATGTATGGGAATCCGTTGTTGGCAAGGCTATTGCTGCACAAAGTGCTCCGATATCCTTATTCGATGGGGTTTTGAGAGTTGAAGTAGCACATCAAGTTTATGCGAATGAGTTGTCCGTGATGAAAACTGAAATCATATCAAAACTGGAGAATAAACTTAATGATTTTAATTCACGGATGCCAAGGTCTATCCCGAATAATGATAACAAAAAGGTGGTTGATATCCAGTTTCGCTTGAACCCACATGTTTCTAAGGTAAAGATAGTTGAAAATGGGGGTAAATCTACACCTAATCAACAGGAAACGTCTTATGACATTCTACGGGTTTTGAAATCTGTATCGCCTGAGATGAAGGATCAGATAGATGCAGCTGTTTCGGTCGTAAGTGATTCTGAGTTACGAGATGCTTTAAAAACACTTTTTTTAACACAGTGTAGTGATACAGAAACCACAGAATGACGGAAATATTTTCTACAAATAAATTTTCACAAACAGATAATAAAATAGGTTGCTCATAAACAGAAAACATGCTATAATTAAGTATAGAATAAACCTATTTTTATTGATAGAATTGACGGAGTTTAACTCACTTCAGGTTTGAGGTGAAAATTATTTTTAAATCATTTCAACTGCTATAACAAACTGCTAAAAATTGTTACGAATCGTAATAATCTGTAGATTAGTTTTAATATCTTTAAATTCAATGCTTAACAACACCTGTCAGAAAGAAGATTAAATGAAAAAACAGCACAATCTTCCCACGCTATTTACCCAACCTCTATTTTATTTTTTGTGCTTACGATTGGTAAGACTGACACCTAATCCAAGTTGTAGAGAACTTTCACCCAAATTAGCGACAACTGATAACCAATAAAACAATCAAGGATGGTTACAGTAGGGGTTTATTTAACTCGTACCTGATAACCTAAAATGAGGATTTATATATAATGTCAAATGACTACAATGCGTCTTCTATTGAAATATTAGAAGGGTTGGAAGCTGTACGACTGCGTCCTGGAATGTATGTTGGAAGTACTGGGACTGCTGGGTTACATCATCTTGTGATGGAGCTGGTCGACAACTCTATTGATGAGTTCGGTGCCGGCTACGGGTCAGAGATTAGAATAACACTGAACGCAGAAGGCAGTGTTACTGTTTCCGATGATGGACGCGGTATCCCTGTTGGGGAACATCAATCTGGTGTTTCTGCACTTCAGGTTGTGATGACGACTCTTCATGCAGGTGGTAAATTTAAAGGTCGTGCCGAAGTTGGTTACCAAACTGCCGGTGGTTTGCATGGTGTAGGTGCGTCGTGTGTAAATGCGTTGTCGGAATGGCTCCGAGTTCAGGTGTCCCAAGATGGTAAACTTTATGAACAGCAGTATAAACGTGGAATCCCAACAACAGAAGTAGAGATAATTGGAAAAGCGAAAAGCGATGGAACAGTAACAACGTTTATGCCTGACCATGAGATTTTCGACACACTTGATTTTAATGCTGAAACCCTAAAGGAACGTCTTCGTGAACTCGCGTTTCTCAACCGAGGGGTCCGCATCCGATTTAAAGACCTACGCAAAGGTAAATTAGAGGAAGAACAAGAGGGTGATGCTGAGGTAGTTTATCACTATGAAGGCGGTATAGCGTCTTTTGTGCAATTCCAAAACGAGAATCGAGATGTGCTCCACGCTACCCCTATTTACTTAGAAGGGAAGGTAGATGATGTTAAGGTTGAAATTGCAATCCAGTTTAATACGACCTATTCGGAGTACATTTTCTCGTATGCTAACAATATACGGACAACAGAGGGTGGGTTTCATGAAAGCGGGTTTAAAAGTGCTGTAACACGGACCTTCAATGCCTATAGCAAAGATAACGATTTGCTGAAAGGCGTAAAAATTCCGTTGACAGGTGAGGATATACGTGAAGGAATTACAGCCGTTATTAGTGTAAAAGTTCCTGAACCGCAGTTTGAGGGTCAAACGAAGTCAAAACTTGGCAATACTGAAGTAGAAGGTATTGTGATGACTATTGTGAATCAACAACTCAAGGAGTATTTGGAAGAACAACCAGCCCTTGCAAAACGTATAATTAACAAAAGTATTCAGTCAGCACGTGCAAGGGAAGCAGCACGAAATGCCCGAGACATCATTCGTCGAAAAGGTGTTCTTGATTCGGCATCAATGCCAGGTAAACTTGCGGATTGTTCTGAACGCGATGCAGAGAAAACAGAGATATTTCTCGTTGAGGGAGATTCCGCCGGTGGTCCTGCAAAACAGGGTCGTGACCGCAATTTTCAAGCGGTTCTTCCTTTAAAGGGTAAAGGTATCAATGTTGATAAGGCACGGTTGGACAAGATTTTACAAAATGCACAGGTTGTAGACATTGTCACTGCACTTGGTACCGGTATTGGTTCAGAAGAATTTATGTTGGAGAAATTACGGTATGGCAAGGTGATTATTATGGCGGATGCGGATGTGGATGGTGCACATATCCGTTCATTGCTGCTGACTTTTTTCTTTCGACAGATGCCGCAGTTAATTCATGAAGGACATCTCTATATTGCACAGCCACCGCTCTTTCAAATTAGGAGAGGACGACAATCGAGATATCTTCAAGATGAAGACGAACTACAAGAATATCTATTGGAATCAGCTGCAGGGTCTCAAGAGATAACAAATACACGGCGCGAAAACCCTTATACGGATGAGGAGGCGGTCGCTTGTGTTAAGGCATTATACTATATTGAAAAACGTCTGTTGGAATTGAGTGGACGTGGAAATTGGACACGTCAAGAGTTAATTAGATATCTATGGGAACCTATTGAAGAGCAAGATCTGTCTGCATCGGATAGTGAATCAAGTATCATTGAACCACTCGTTACGAATGAAGACCCAGTAGATACAGTTTTGAGTCTGCTTGAATCACAAGAAGAAGGTTCGGTGCAGGTTGAACTTCCAATCGGTGAGGCTGCTGCAGATTCCGACACTGATTCAGATGAATCTGACACTGAGAATGAAGAGGTGGTATCAGATATTCCTGTCTATACTGGACTACAACCCCAAACTGTATCTAATGCTGCGATTCATAATGAACTTTCACCGCATATTGAGTGTGTCAAAGAATTTGGAATTCAACCTGAAGATTTTGATGGGGCGACATCTGAGGATACACCTCTGTTTCGTGTGGAGAATAAATCGGATGAACAGCAGGCAGCTAACACTGTTGGCGAGCTTCTTTCGATCCTAACCTCATCTGCCAATAGAGGGATGACGTTAACGCGCTTCAAAGGTCTTGCCGAAATGAATACGAAGCAATTAAAAGAGACAACGATGCAAATAGATGCCCGTGTATTGTTACAGGTAACTCTTGAGGATGCTGCTCAAGCTGAACGGATGTTCACATTGCTGATGGGTGATTCTGTAGAACCGAGACGCGCATTTATAGAACGTTATGGAGCACAAGTTGAACTTGACGTTTATGGTGCATAACATGTTAACAGGAAGTAGTCATTAGTCGGATCAAAGCTGGGATGACTAATGGTTCATACGGTACACCACCAGCAATCATAATAAGAAAGTAACATGCAAGAAGAAAACATTATCAAACGAGCGATAGAAACAGAACTACAAACATCATACCTCACCTACGCGATGAGTGTAAATACCAACAGGGCAATCCCTGATGTGCGGGATGGTTTGAAACCGAGTGCACGCCGAATTATCTATGCTATGGGGGAAATTAATCTCACGAGTGGTCGTCCCTATGATAAGTGTGCAGCGGTTGTAGGTGAAGTCATGAAGAATTTTCATCCACACGGTGATGGTCCGATTTACGGCACGCTCGTAGGTCTTGCTCAGGAATTCAGTACACGTTACCCCTTAATTGATGGACAGGGCAACTTTGGATCTATTGACGATGACCCTGCGGGGGCAATGCGTTACACGGAGTGTCGACTTTCGAAGATCGCAGAAACCCTCCTGCTGCATATCGATAAGGATACTGTTGACTTTCAACCAAATTATAAAGAATCGTTAGATGAACCTACCGTCCTCCCGGGTCTCCTTCCCAACCTACTTGTGAACGGAACTGATGGTATAGGTATAGGCTATTCAACAAAGATACCCCCGCATAACCTCAATGAGGTCGTGGATACACTCTTGCACGTGCTTGATTTTCCAGATGCAACCGTTGAAGAATTGTTGGAATTTCTCCCTGGTCCAGATTTTCCCACAGCTGGAATTATCGTTGGGAAAAAGGGGATCAAAGATATGTATACTACGGGTAAAGGGAGTATGACGGTGCGGGCAAAAGCGGAAATAGAACCGCTAACTCGCGATAAATCTCGTGGAGAGCGCGAACAGATCGTAGTTACTGAAATTCCTTATCAAGTTAAGAAAAATCTGCTTCTTCAACAGATAGTTGATCAAGTATATAATAAAACGATTACCGGTATTTCGGATATTCGAGATGAATCTGATGAGGAAATTCGTATCGTCATTGAACTCAAACGTGGGGAAGTTCCACAAGTTATCTTAAATCAGCTTTACAAACACACAAAGATGCAGCATTATTTCCCTGCTAATCTTCTCTGTCTTGTGGATGGAATACCTAAAATATTAACACTACCTGAAATTTTGCGCTACTACCTGCTACACCGACGAGAAGTAATACGTCGGCGTACTCAGTTTGATTTAGCACGAAATGAACGCCGTGCCCACATTTTAGAGGGATACCGAATTGCTCTGGAGAATATAGAGGCAGTGATTGATGTCGTGCAAACAGCCGATACTCCACAAGATGCAATGGAACAACTAAAGGAACAGTTTGAATTAACTGACGAACAAACAAGTGAAGTGTTGTCAATGACCTTACGCCAGTTAACTGGATTGGAACGCGAACGTATCAACCAAGAGTACGGTGAGGTGCTTGAACGGATTGCTGAATTCCGTGCTATTCTTGATAGTGAAGATCTTGTTACTGACATCATCCGAACAGAATTGGAAGGGTTGAAAGAGGATCATGGAGATGACCGCCGGACTGTGATCGTTTCAGAAATGAAAAGTTTTGAGATGGAGGATCTCATCGCGGATGAGGAGATGGTTGTTACGTTAACACATTCTGGTTACCTCAAACGTATTCCGATGGATACCTATCGCACACAAAATCGAGGTGGGGTTGGCATAAAAGGTGGTAACCCAAAAGATGGTGACTTCCTGGAACAACTGATTATAGCAACAGCACACCAATCCCTTCTCTTCTTTACGAGTTTAGGCAAGTGCTATGTCCTTAAAGTTTTTGAGATACCGGAAGGGTCGCGCCAAGCAGCAGGCAGAGCAGCAGTCAATATGCTACAATTGAGTGACTCAGAGACTATCACTGCTTTCTTGCCTATCCGAGAGTTTAATGAGGATTATTATATTCTCATGGCGACAAAACAAGGTATTGTAAAGAAAACTTCACTTGGCGAATTTCGCAATACTATCTCAACTGGAATCATAGCGATTAATTTAGATCCGGATGACCTATTGATTGGCGCGCAGCTTACGGACGGAAACTACGAGGTTATCCTTGTTAGCCATAACGGGAATTCTATCCGTTTCAAAGAATCTGATGTTCGGAGTATGGGACGGCGTACGCGCGGGGTACGTGGTATTCGGCTCGCGGAAGAGGATTTTGTTGTAGACATGGTCTGTTCTGCAGATGAAAACGATTCTCTGCTCATTGTGACAGAAAACGGTTATGGTAAACGGACAGGACTAACAGCGTATCGTGCGCAGAGACGCGGAGGCGTAGGTTTGACTGCGATTAAACGTTCAACGCGTAATGGTGCAGTGGTTTCTGCAAAATTAGTTGTAAACACAGATGAACTCGTTTTGATTAGTTCTACAGGATACGTAACGCGCATGGCTGTTAGTGATGTACGCGTAATTGGTCGTACAACGCAAGGCGTTAGAATGATGACTTTACAAGATGACGAAACTTTGGTTGACGTTGCTAAAATATCGGAAACGGATTCTGAGTAATGGTGTGTTGTATAAGGAACACCGTTGCCTACTTATATTTTTGGAACGGATAAGGAGAACGACAATGAAAAACAAGTTATGGATATTTTTTATCTTGTTGGGTGTCCTATCACTATTCTCAATAGGAGTGATAACAGATGCACAAGAAAATACCTCAATTGAAATGCCAGAGCAGGTACCATTAACAGAAAAATCAGAGAACGCTAAACAGATATATACGGATTTAATGTACGCAGTATACTTACAAGAATTTAATCAGGACCTGAGTGCAGCAAGACGGATATATGATAGGTTAGTACAACAGACCCCAGATTCGGCTTTTGTCTGGTATAAACGGGGACAACTTCGTAAAACAATGCAGGATATACGGGGTGCTGAACTTGATACAGAAAGGGCACTCGAACTTAACCCATCACATATTCCTGCAACATGGCAACTTGCACAAATACTTTTCGAACGCGCTTCCAATACAGCAAGGAAAAAAAGCAGAGATGAATTAGTCACGGAATTATTTACGGCTTTGAAAAAAGTTACTGAATTAGACCCTGACCATTTAAATGCACATAATTTGCTCGCTGATTTGTCATTCCGACTTAATGAATATTCCACCGCCGAAAAGTCTTACAAAGCATTAACACGAATCCTACCTTTTGAACCTGTTTTTCATAAACGACTTGGTGATATTTATGTTGAATTGAAACAACCTGAGGAAGCTATTGACGCATATCAACGTGTGATTAGAATAAAATCGGACGATGTGGAAGCACTTACAGCTCTGGGGGATCTCTACAACGATTTGCAGCGTTCAGAGGAAGCTATTGACGCATATCAAAGGATTATAAAAATTCAACCGAACGATCAAATCACGCTTAAGGCATTAGGGAATCTTTACCTTACTACAGGTAAATTGAGGGATGCACAAGAAGCCTTTAAGAATGCGCTTATATTAGTACCTCAGGACATCGGAGCAAACTTTGGAATGGGTTTAGCTCTGGAAGAACTTGCTCAAAACGCAATTCGGTCTGGAAATGGTAACCCATTAGATGAGTCGAGTGAATTACCGGAACTCATTCAAGCAGCAGAAACGCATCTGAAACGCGTTATTTTCTCTGCGAAAGAGTTTATTGAGAACAATGAGAACCAATCACAACGTGTGAATTACCAAGAACTATTAAACAGTGCTCAGTACGCCCTTGCCAAAGTTTATGTTCTTGATGAAAAACTTGATGAAGCAGAAGTGGCATTTACACAACTGCTTGCGGATGATCCAGACCATATTGGTGCTAATTTCGGTATAGCTTCGGTTTATCAAACGCAGGGAGAATTCAAGCAGGCGGAAACATATCTGCTGAAAACGCTTTCGCTACAACGGACACACGTATACGCCCTTAATGCACTCGGCTATCTCTATGCTGAGCAAGGCACACGTCTTGATGAAGCCGAAGCACTTATCCAACGTGCCCTCAAAAAATATCCGAAAAATGGGATGTTTCTTGACAGTCTCGGGTGGGTTTTCTTAAAACAGGGTCGGATTGCGGAATCTGTTACTACTTTAGAAAGCGCGAATCAAAATATGCCAGATAATGTTGAAATTCTGATGCATCTTGGAGACGCGTATATTCAAAGTGGTGAAACAGAAAAAGCGCGTCGTGTTTGGCAACAAGCGGAAACAATTGCACCTGATAATGATGAAATACAGAAACGCCTTAAGCAATAATTTTCGGCAGTCGGTGCGGTAAGACTTAAAATGCGATTTACCATCCCCACTTTTTTCTTGTTAACGCTTACTCTCTTTACCCAGTCTGGTGAAGCGTTCAGGTGTGGTACGCCGCACCTGAAATTGGAGATGGGGCAACAACTTTCAACGGAAGTGGCAACCGCACCTGCACATCCAGCAGCACCAGCACCAGCACTCCCACTTGGATTCCGACGTCCTTTCTTTGCTATTGATTTTGCCCTAAAACAGCAGTATACAATCAACGCGACGCTCTGGGCAAGCGGTCCCAACTGCTATATCTTCGTAGAAGATACTGAATGGCGAGAAACTGTCACTCCACTGACTGTCCAAACTATTCAAAGTGCATTTGATACGGCTGCACCAGCAGACCCACGACGCGGGATATATGACATCTTAACGGATGACCTTGGACCACCACCAGACATTGATGGGAACCAAAAAGTTATTTTGCTTATCCTTGATATCCGTGATATAGGTAATAACTACATAACTTCCGGATATTTCATGCCGATCGATCAGCAGAGGGGTGTACTTCACCATCCAACCATTGGACCGATACGTAGCAACGAAGCCGATATTCTCTATCTCAATTCGGGAAACCGGTCAGCGAATTCTGCCGAGATTCAGGCGGTTATCGCTCACGAACTCCAACACCTTATCCACTGGAAGCATTCTCCAAACGAAGAAGTGTGGGTGGATGAAGGGTGCGCTGATTATGCAGCGTCCCGGTGTGGTTATGACCTTTACCAACATATTCATGCTTTTCAAAAGGCTCCAAACATCTCACTAACTGATTGGTCTCAGATGAGTCAGACGAATCTACTGGCGCACTACGGTGCTGCTTTCCTTTTCATGCAATATATACATGATCATTATGGAGGGGCACAAACAATTGCTGCAATTGTAAAAAATCGATTAGATGGTATTTTGGGGATAACACATACGTTGGAGACACGCGGGATGCCAAACAAATTTTCGAACATCTATGCTAACTGGAAAGTAGCGAACTATCTTACCACATGGCAATTGCTCGGAACTATTGATGAACCTTATCAATATAACACGATTGACCCGGTGATTAAACCTTTATATGATCATGATACCTACCCAGCTACCGGGAAAAATAAGTCACTTGCTAATTTTGCCTCACACGCGATTGAATATAAGGTTGCTACTGCAGGACAGGCAGGTCTTACCCTTAGTTTTTCCACACAACGAAACACAAACGTGGACATCAAGGTAGCATATCTTTACGATACAGGAGAAATCCTTGTGGAGTCGTTGCCTTTGAAGACTACTGATGGGAGTGCCTCATTAGATATTCCTAAATTTGGAACAACCGTCCAACGTTTGATGTTTATGCCGAGTCTACAGGTTGAAAATCAAAGTTTTGCTCAGCAAACTATAAAATATAATTATGATGCGTTTGAAGGAAGTCTCGGTACCTATACCACTCATATCATTCCAAATCCTGTTCATCCGAATTACTGGGAAATTGTTGCTGTGCCAACCGAGGTTACAGCTGCGCATGCGCTTACCGTAAACTTGACTTACCAGAATCGTAAACTTCTTGATGCAAAACCGATGGTTTACATACAAAACAACGACAAAGCAGTCTACCGTTATGCTTTTCATCTAAAACCAGAGGTGGCAACTACTGAGGTAAAATGGAGCATTACACGTGGCGATACTATTATTGACGAAGGTGCTCTTAAAGATTGATTTTTTAATCAGCACTTATGGTATAATATAACTTTACGACTTTCTGGTAATTGGTGGCTATAAAAGAGGAGGTATACATGGCAAACACACTCTATGCAGGAACAATTGGACAAAGTATTTGGCGTAGCAGGGACATTGGCAAAACGTGGGATCGCGCAAGTAACGGTATATTCCCGGAAGCCGATATACGTGCAATTGTCGTTCATCCGACAGATTCAGACATTCTCTATGCTGGCACTGAAAAAGGGGTTGTCAAAACCACAGATGGTGGCAATAATTGGGTACATCTTCCGAGCGAAATGGATAGTCGTGAAGTGTGGTCACTCGCTATTCATCCGACTTCTCCAGATACACTCTTTGCAGGAACTTGTCCATCAGCGTTTTACAAAACAACAGACGGTGGTGAGACATGGACACAACTTGAAGCGGAACTTGCACAAGAATGTGAAGGTATTCCCATCATTCCGCGCGTGACAACGATTATTATTGATCCGATAGATACTGATACTGTCTATGCTGGTATTGAGATTGATGGTATGCGACTTAGCACGGATGGTGGAAAAACGTGGCATAACCGAAGTGAAGGGTTAAGCAGTCAGGATATTCATGGACTGACGGTGGTTCCGGGTGAGCAAAAAACACTCGTTGCTGCTACAAATAATGATGTCTGTATTACGACAGATATGCACACTTGGACACCGTTGCAGGTACGTGACCATTTCCCGTGGCCCTACTGCCGTGCAGCGTTTTATCTGAACGGTGATAATGCCAAAGTCTTTATCGGGGCAGGCAACGGTCCTCCTGGTGACCAAGGCGGAATCTTTTTTATGAGAGATACGGATGATGCACAGGATGCGGATGCAATCCGTTGGGATCGATCCGATATTGGAATGACTGCAAATAGCACTATTTGGTGCTTCGGCTATAATACAAGAGTTGACGGATTGCTGATAGCCTGTAGTGTAAGCGGACAACTCTTCCTGAGTGAGGACAATGGGGGCGCATGGACGAAGTTGTCACACGAATTCGGAGAGGTACGCGCCTTAGCTATTGCGTGATAGTGGAAATGGATTAGATAAAACATTAGTTCCCTATGTGGTTGTTGAGAATAAGATGCCACATAGGGATATTTTTATATAGTGAATTATGCAGTTAATGCCAAAAACTTACACACCCTTTTAATTTAAATAGTTACTTGACAATATTTTGCAATCTGTGCTAAACTTTTTGATATATGAGGGTTGTGCGCGGAGTCAAAGATTTGTTAGCAGATATAAGAACTCTCTTTAAAGACGGAATAGTGGAGAACAGAACTGCACAGGTATGCCGAGGTATTGCGGGATTTGCTCTTTTCATAAAATGCACAGCAGACACAACGCTCCGGACCAACTCACCTGCAAACCTTAACCGACTCAAATTGTAGTAAAGGATTGAAAAAGATTAATCAAGGAGGCTTAGTTCTATCATGCGTTTTTTTAGTTTTCTTTTAATATTTATTCTCCTCATTTCATTTGTTGGATGCATTGAAAGCGGCGAGATTAAAATTGATACCCCTCCGACTTTTAATGGGGCAACACGAATTGTGATTACCAATTTCCTTGCTGAAGATGAGGATGCACAGGCACTTGGTAAAAGAGTTAGTATTAATTTAGCAAACCGTTTTAACCTTATCTTAAAAGACAGTGAATGGGTATTTGACCAATCGCAAAAAGTACAGCCGGTAGCCGATAAAATTAAGGAATTAGGATTAACACTAAATGATGTTTATGTAGACCCCACGTTAGCAGCTAAGGTAGGTCAAGCCCTTGATGCGAACATCATTATCACCGGTATGGTTGATAAACCTAAAATCACTAAGAGAGATTTTAATGAGCATCTAATGAAACAGGGAAGGCAAACCGGAATTTCAGGTACGTCAACCTTCATACGTACTCGTCAAGCCGCAATTGGCAAAGTACGTCTTAAAGCAATTGATGTGGCTACAGGTGAAGTTCTGTATAACAATAAGATTACCTCGTACCTAAAGTATTGGTTCGCTTATCAAACACAAGCGAGTGGTCAAATCATATTCAAAGAGGATATTGAAATGCTCGCGGATTTAGGAAATCATTTGCCACTCCGAATTTCATATATGCTTTATCCTTCCGGACTCAAAAAAGAACCTGAAGAAAAGGTATTGCTGAAACCAGACATAATACTTATAGGAACAGGTGGAAGAGTTAATTTCAATTAGAATTGCTTTAATACCAATTCAAATTCGTTAGGTGGGTAGAAGTCTTGTCTTCTATCCACCTTGTTTTTAATGGGAGATATGAATATGTGTGCGGACACAAGTAGGCACGGTAAAAAACCGCGCATACTGTTTGTGTAGCTGATTGAGTGTCCTAATCCTTAATATGGTTAAGGGGACGTTGGATAAGTATCTTGAAAAAAGTCGTTAATCTGGCGTGCGTAAGTTTTGCCGTGTTGCAGCAGTTGGGAAGATACGTCATAGAGTTCTGGGGTAGGGATTCCCTCATAAGGGTTGGCAATTTTCTGGTAACAGTCTAAAGCGTGTTCAAAGAAGTTTAACGTTTTCTGATCAATGGCACCACTCTCTTGAACCGCACGGAAACCTTGATGTTTTTGGTACGGTGGTGTTTTACCGCTAAATTCTATTATAGCGTTGTTTATATCTACTGCGCGTTGCACAATCATCAGAAAACAACTTTTCACATAAGAATGCGTCAACCGATCAGCTGCTACATATTCATCCTTGTTTGCCGGGAGACCGTTCTGCAATTGTCCGAAACATTCCTCTATATACGCTAATTTTGCTTTCACAGGATTGAACTGACGTTGCAATGAAGTCTTTTGAGTGTCTTTTGACATTATATTCTCCTAAGTATTTTCATTTTATTGCCAGAATATAGTTTTTAGACGTGTTTTTATCTGAAAAGTTGTAACATCTCAGAAAATTCTGTATATGGACATATAGATCCCGTAATTATTATATGTGTTATAGTAGATTCGGGTTGGATCCACATAGGTAAGGTCACATATTGTAGATAATAGTAAAGTAAAGTGGTAGAACGACATTATAATATGATAGAATTCTGATTGGTCATATAGGTATAGAATAATGAAGGCAGTTACAAGAACAGGTGATGGTGGACCAGAAGTCCTGGAATTAGGTGATGTTTCTCCTCCTCAACCAACCGACACCCAGTTATTAGTAGATGTCAGGGCAACCGCGTTAAATCGTGCTGACCTAATTCAGCGGCGCGGAGGGTATCCACCGCCGCCGGGTGAGTCTGAAATACTCGGATTAGAAATTGCGGGAACGGTGTCAGGAATAGGATCGGCGGTTACCGGATTTAATGAAGGAGATCATGTCTTTGGACTTGTCGGTGGTGGCGGTTATGCTGAACAGGCTGTTATTGATTATCGCATGGCGATGTTTATACCAGAGGGATGGAATTTTGAGGAAGCTGCTGCTGTTCCAGAGGTGTTTTTCACTGCAAATGAGAACATTTTCACATTAGGGGTACTTTCTGCTGGTGAGACTATTCTAATTCATGCGGGTGGAAGCGGTGTAGGTACTGCGGGTATCCAGATTGCACATCATGCTGGCGCGCGTGTTTATGTTACCGCAGGCACCTCCGACAAAATTGCAAGCTGCAAGGAACTTGGTGCGATAGATGGTGTTAATTATAAGCAATCAGATTTTGTCGCAGAAATTGAACAGTTGACGGATGGTGAAGGTGTTGATGTTGTGTTAGATTTTATTGGTGCACCATACCTTGAGCGAAACTTGCAGATACTAAAAACAAAAGGACGTTTATTGCAAGTGGGGTTAATGGGTGGATCAACTACAGAAATTGACTTAGGAATGGTGATGCGGAAACGGCTGCAGATTATCGGATCCGTAATGCGTCCACAATCGCTTGAAGAAAAAATCGCTATCACGCAGCGGTTTGTGGAACGTTGGCTACCAGAATTAAAGTCTGGGAAACTCCGACCTGTGATTGATTCTGTTTTCCCTTTAGCACAAGCTCGTACGGCACATGAGTATATGGAAGCGAATCGTAATCTTGGTAAGATAATTTTGAAGGTGTAGATGGAGAGATAGTCGCAAATAGATAAAATGGAGAGTGTTGTGTTTTGGGTTAATGATAAATTTATTGAAGAAAAGCAAATTGGATTGCAACTAAAAATAAAATTCTCACGATTCAAAAATATATCATAGTCAATATATCCTGCAGTTGTATTTTTAGGTTTATATAATGGTCTCAATTGAACATCGGAATAGATTTCTATCAGCAAGCGTCATGTGTGCTTGCATTTTCATTTTCGTATCAGTTTTGTTCGTCTTTAGTTTTGTTGCTTATGCAGAAGTTACCCAAGTGACCTCTGCAGATGGAATTACAGTAACTTTTGAACTACCCCAACTCCAGATTACAGAAGTTCCACCAGATACACATTCTGAAAATACAGGTGCTGTATACCACACAGTACACTATACAGATTGTGATTGGATTCGCGAACCTGGATATCCACAACTTCCTGCCACGCGCTTTCTTTTAGCTGTTCCTGCGGATGCACAACTTAACATCGCTGAAGTTGTTGTTAATGCGGGACCCTCACAAACACATAATGCAGTGAGGTTTCTTCCATATCAAGATGAAATACCGGTAAGTATCGAAGGTGTTTCTGTTGAATCTGGACCTATACAATCAGATAGTGGCGGTAGGCATCTCCAAAAAAATAAAGAAACCAACCCTAATTCGGGTGTAAAACTCTTTCCGACAACTCTCGCTCGGATAGAGATGGATGGTTACATACGTTCCCAACGCGTTATCAGTGTGGCTTTGTATCCGGTACAGTATAATACGACGACGCGTGAACTTCGCTCATACAACAGTCTTACAGTCTATATCCCTTTTAAAACGCAATTAGCGATACGCGATATGGGAACAGTGTTTAACAACACGCAAATTAATTCCGACCCTTATGAACAGACATATAAACAACATATTCTCAATTATTCGGACTATCACAAGGTTTTCAATGATGACTTGGGAGCGGCAGGACCTTTTCGTGCAGGTGCACTTCCCGCTGCTCCTGCTGCACCAGGATTGACTGACACAACATCTCAGACCCGTTACAAACTCTATATTGATGAAACTGGCGTATATCAGGTGATTGCATCTTCTCTTCGGGATGATTGGGGTATTGACCTTATAGGGACGGACCCGCGTAAACTCCGCCTAACACATGGAGACAAAGAGATACCAATCTACGTCAGTGGTGCAGTAGATGGACGTTTTGATGCAGAAGATGCGATTATGTTTTTGGCGCACAGTTCTACTGACCCAGCGAGTCCTTTTCCAAAGAATGCATATACATTATGGAATGTCTATTGGCTAAGTATTGCTACAGATGGACGACATCCAGCACGAGTACCGCAAATAGAAGCAAGTCCGAGTGATCCAACAGCAATTCAAGTGCCGACCTTCCGCTCGCGTGTCATCTTTGAAGAGGACCATCTTTCCAACAACCTTGAGTTCGTTCATCCGGACACCGTTTCAAATGGAGATAAGCACAAATGGTTTGACGCTTTGGACTTTTGGTACTGGGATGGTATCAAAAATGCAAGCGATATTGGTGAACTGCGACTTGAATTTCCACTCCATGATGTTGCAAAAAGTTTTGATCCTCCAAAAATACAACTCGTTCTTCAAGGTGGAACTCCTGTTCCGCATGAAATATTGGCAGCTGTTAATGGTGTGAAAATTGAGCTTGCAAAATGGGACCGTCAAGCACAAGTAACCCTTTCAAAGACCCTACGCGTCTGGAATAACCTTAAAGATATTGCACAAGGTGAAAATAATGTTCTATCTCTAACGCGTATTGACAACAACTATGAAGAGGACACAACACGATATCCGTATCACATATACCTCAACAGATTTTGGGTTGACTATACGCGGCTCTTTTTAGCTGTCAACGACGAACTCAGTTTTGGCACTCCTGTCAAAGCATCGCAAGCGAATGAGAATAAAGGTGTTATACATCAATTTCGGATTGATGCTTTCATTGATCGAACGGTATCGATATTTGAAACAGATGGGAATACGCTTACGTCTAAACTTCAAGGGGTGAATATTAAGCGGTATGCAACCGATGACGCGATGCGCTCACGGCTCAGAGCATTGAATTCCGGCGACCTCAGAGGTGTACCGAATCACACTTACTCAGCAACATTCCAGATACCAGACACCCGTACAACCGAGTTTATAGCAGTATCTGATGCCGCACTTCGAAAACCTGTTCAGGTTGAAACTGTACCACCAAGTGACTTACGAAACCCGTTGAACGGTGTGGATTACCTTGTCTTGTCACATTCACGATATAAAGAGGCTGCTGATAGATTAGCAAACTGGCGTTCAACGATAAAAGGTGGAGGATACCGCACCAAGGTTGTTGACATAATGGATGTTTACAACACTTTCGGTGATGGAACAGTGCATCCGAACTGGATCAAAGATTTTCTGACCTACGCATATCAGAATTGGGCACCGCCAGCACTCTCATATCTTGTGATTTTAGGCGATGGCACCTACGATTTCAGAGGGGTAGATAAAGAAATACATCTTGAACCGCCAGAACTCGCAGGCTATATACCCACTCACTACATTACAACGGATTCCTTCGGCAGAACTTCTGCAGACCATTGGTACGGCACGGTCTCAGGACACGATGAATTTACCGATTTTTATCTCGGCAGATTGAGCGTTGAAACCGTGGAGGAAGCGGATGGCATTGTTGACAAGATAATCAATTATGAATCGCAACGACCTAACGGTGCATGGCGACGCAGAATTATCTCTGTCGCCGATGATGAGGTAAGCAATTCCGGCGATCATATCTTCAAAAAGAGCCTAAATGAAATTGCTAAAGACCACACCAGACTCGGATATGAAACCGTTGAAATATATCTTGAAGATGTTATAGACGAAGTTGAAGCGAATCCAGACGATTTCCCTGGATCCCTACCTCGGCACGTTGCAAAAAGTAGAATTATTGAATCTTTAGGTGAGGGATCTGTCGTAGCACAATACGCCGGACACGGTGGACGTATTGTATGGGCACACGAAGCCATTTTTGATAACGCCTCTATTGATAAGATTGAAGAGACAAAACATCTACCGTTTATGTTGGTATTGAGTTGTTATAACGGGTATTTCGATTCACCAGGCGAACCGAGTATGGCGGAAAAACTGCTACGTAAAGAGAGAGGTGGTATCATCGGGATGCTCAGCGCAACGAGACTCACTTACGGCTCTGGGAACGAGGATCTCAACAGAATTATCTTTGATATGCTTTTCCAACGGGATGTCCGACAACTCGGTCCACTTAGTTTCGATTCTAAACTTGAATATTTGCTGACAGAAGGAACTTCGCAGCTGGATATTATGCTGGAATATACGCTTTTTGGTGACCCCGCAATGCATATTGCTATGGCAGATTATGAAATCCTGCCTGCGATTGAAACGAAAACAGTTACCCCTGGAGATACTCTCAAAATCGATGCAGGTTTTATTCAGACGGCTCGGTATGATGCAGTGTCAAAGAAAAAGGTGTTTACAAGGAATACCGGTTTTGATGGCGAGTTGACTGTAAAGGCAATTTTCCCCGGACAACTATCTGTCGGTGTAGACAAAACCGGGGCACCGAAGGAATTCTATCCGGGTGATGTGATTGTGACAAAGACGTTGCAAGTACGACGCGGTAGTTTCCCTGAGGTAAATATAGATGTGCCTAAAAATATTTCGTCGGGTGACGCACATGTTGAGTATTATGCTGAGAATGCTACTGAAATCGCCGTAGGTGGAGATGGATTTACCGTTGATGTTCCAAAAATACTGGATATAAAACCCCGATTGGTTACCACACCGTCCGGTGAGGAGATGATTGATGTTACTGTGCACATTTCTGATAATGACAAGGAGACGGTGTCTGTCGTCTTAGAATGGCGGAATCCGGGAACTGGTTTTAGAAATAAGGTCTCAATGATCCCAGCTGAAAGTAATTCGGAATCAACGTCCACTGTGGTACCCACTGCAAGATGGTGGAGACTTCCGGAACCTTTACCCGCACCAACTGACGGTTCTGCTTTTCGTTTTGATGTTGAGGTGACGGATGCTGATGGTTTTGTAGTGCTCTCCGATTATCTTAGGTATTACCCGTATGTATACCCCAATCTTTCTGTAGTAACTGAGCGGTATACAAACGTTGGGCAGATCAGTTATACTTTAGGCAAACAAGGTGATAGGTTGAATGAGCAGTTTTTGTCTGTTGATATTGAAGTTGAAGGCTCAACAGCTAATTCTCTTGATGATTCTGTTGATACTGACAGTCATCTGCTTGAGGCATTAGGACTTTCCGATGTTGATGTGGAAGTTGCATTTTTTGTTGGTAATCCAGATATAGATGGCAACGGTATCATTGATGTTGAAGCGAAGCTGATTGGACGCGCGGAGATAAAACCGGACGATTGGGTTGTACGGAATCCGCTACATCAAAGATCTAATGCATATACACTTGATACGCTAAACATTAATCCTATTGCGACTGTCGCAATTCCTGTATCCTTACGCAACGGTATACACGACGTGTTTATCTGCGTTGACCCGATTTTTGATGTAACGGATAAACCTGGAGAAGTGCTTGAAAATAATGAGCGAGATAATATCGGATATAGACAACTTACTATTTCCAACAGTATTGTTGGAGAAGTACCTACACGGGCTGCGAGTATTGACGGTGGTTTGCGGATAGTAGCTCCCGCTGGTGCCATTCAAAATAAAACTTCGGTTATGTCTGTTCGTCCCATTGTTTCTGACACATCGGACATGGATTACACTTACTATATTGGCGGTACGGGAGAGGTGAGAAATGACACACCCGCAGTACCATTTCCTATGATTGGAAGTGAAGGAAAAGACAATGTCCAATTGGAAATGCTTTTCCCTGTCACATTACCAACACACCCAAACCTGCTTGGGTACACGCTGCATATAGATGAGACCACTCCCGCTGATCAATGGAACTCGGTAAAGTTGCAAGCACCAGTTACCGTTGAGCTTGATTTTGATTGGACAACACTCCAACAGGAAGTAATACGTGAACTTTTTGGGAGTGGGTCGGATGTCACTGTAGGACCAGCTATTGAAGAAACTCTGAGCACTGCTGTAGCTGCAAGGGCAAACAATATTGGTGCGTATCTATGGATTGATACTTTAGCCAACTGGGTACGTCTTGACTCTGAAATAAAAAGAAATACGAACGGTGAGATCTATACATCTACACGGGCAACCCAAATACGTTCCGGGAACATAGGTGATGGGGCACTTGATGAGGTAATTATTTCATCAGGAGGTGCTAACATCGGAGTCTGGATGATACTTTTTGAGTCCGCGCGAACCTACCGTCTCCTGTATATACCTGAAACATCTGATGATCAGAATGGGGTAGAAAATGGTATCATGGAGAGACCTCAATTAGAAGAAATACAAAGAGGGATTTCCATTTTTCCTTTTGGAAATGTGGGGACAACTTTCTCTAACTCTAATCTTGGATTTACTATTGATATTGAGGATGGAGATATACCATTTCAATTCGGTGATGTGTTGCGTTTTAAAATATCACCAATTAGGGTGCCGGGAGAGGAACCTACACAATTTTATTCGTCTTCTTTTGTCAACAGAAACAATGGGAATGGCGCGATTCAGTATCTTGACTTAGAACCTGAGACTACGATGCCGCAGGACACATGGCTCATTATGTTTATTTCTCCAGCCCAGTTTCAAATTGAAGGTGAAAACAGCGGAGTCTTGGTGAAGGATGGAACACCGATATACGGTACAGTCGGTGAGCCATTAGAACACAGTGACTATGGAATGAATTTGCTGATTACACAAGGACCTGAACCTTTTGAAGTAGGTGACAGATTCCTTTTTACCACGAACACTGTGGGAACAATTCAAGCGAAAACTTCTTATTTAGGGACTATGACCTGCCTGCGGAGTGAAGATACACTACCTCCCGATATTCAGATAACGGTTGGGAATCAAGACCACTTTATTTCCGGTTCTCCGGTCGACCCTTCACCGCTTATCCAAGCTACGCTTACGGATGCGCGCGGTATAGACTACATCACGCGTTCTGTTAAACTTGCTTTGGGACGTTTTGGAGAGTTTGATCCTATTGACGAAACGGACTACAAACTTACACAGCATCCAGGTTCAACGCAACTTATATTGACATATAGTTCTCCTGAGCTTGAACCCAGTGAGTATCAAATTCGTCTCACTGCCAGCGACCTTGATGGTAATACGGGTGAGAGTGAAATCAACTTTCAGGTACATCGCCAGCTTCAATTAGTAGAACCCTTAAATTATCCAAATCCGTTTATACGGGAAACAACACTGACATGTGAATTGACACGTCCTGCGGAGTTACTCACAGTCAAAATCTATACAATTACAGGTAGACTTATCAGGCAGTTGGAAACGAATGCTCCATCAGGATTTATTCAACTTGAGTGGGATGGTAAAGATGATGACGGGAACGAGGTTGCAAATGGGGTTTATTTTGGTAAATTTATAGTTAAGAGTAGTGATGAGGAAGACCAGACCCATATCCTGAAAATGATGAAATTGAAGTAGTTATCTACTACAGATTCGTTGACGTTTTACCCGGTCTATAATACTGACTGCCATTTGAAAAATATGAAAAAAATACTTCTAATATGTATCCTTTCTATACACACAATACTACCTGCTGCAGCTGAACAGACATATACAGCAGATTTTCTCACATTAGGGACCGGTGCACGTCCATTAGGTATGGGTAACGCATTTACAGCCATCGCCAATGAAGCAAGCACCACCTACTATAATCCGGCTGGTATTTCACAGTTGACGCATCATGAAGTCAATTTTATGCATTCGACGCTTGTTGGACTTGCTGCGTATGATGTAGTCAGTTATATATATCCGTTTTCTCCAAAGACGGTTTTCGGGCTCAGTTGGCTACGTGTGGGTGTAGATGACATACCGATTACGAAGTTATCTGTTAACAGTAGAGCAATTGGTCCTGACAACCGTCCTTATGTTGATGGCACCTTTAGCAATACGAGTAATGCAATTATGCTCAGTGGTGCGCGACTTTTGAAAACGTTACCACGAGATATCTCCATCCATCTTGGTGCCAACCTAAAACTGATCTATATTGATACATATCTAAATGCTAATGCTGTCGGTGGGGGAAGTGATCTTGGTTTACTCGTCAAAACTAACGAAGACAAACCAGCTGCTTTCTCCTTCGGTGTTGTTGCAAGTGATTTTCTCACAACCAAACTCTATTGGAACACACCACCAGAAAACGAGGGGGAATCCCCTCACACAGAGACGCTATTGCCACGTCTGAAGATAGGTGTTGCCTACCATCAGAAACTTCCTATTTTCAACAGTAGACTCACATTGGCTGCCGATGTTGATACCCGCAACGACTACGAATTTCATACAGGTGCGGAATATGTTCTGTTTGAACTGTTAGCACTTCGTTGTGGATTTGATGGTCGGAACGGCACTTCCCGCGCGATGTATCTCACTGCAGGTGCTGGACTACAACTCCGATTCGTCACCGGTGCTGCATTCCATGTTGACTACGCCTATCAACGACAACCCGAATTAGGCATCAGCAACCGTATCTCCCTTCGTATCCTTTTTTAGTTGTTTGTGTATGTTGGGTTGAATGCAATAAAACTCATAGGTGTTAGCATAAGAAAAACGTTTTTGTGGACGCGCATTTTATTGTGTCTATTTCTTGTCTGGTTCAGGGAGATAGCGCGGAAGACACTGATAGCTGATTACTGATAGCCGACAGCCATCACGGACAAACAAACTTCCCTAAAACCTTACCGCAAGATGCCCCTGTTGCATTTGGAACGTTGCCAAAATTGCCATGCACCGCCTCGTTTGCCAAGATAGCAAAAGCAACTGCCTCTTTCGCATCGCCTGAAACCCCTGTTTCTGATACATCAACGACTGGAACTGGATCAAATGCTTCGGCAAGACCGCGCATAATCAGCGGATTCCGTGCACCACCACCACTGACATATAGAATATCTAAAGGGGTTTTTCCCACTACAAAATCCATATAATATTGAGCAATACTTTGAACTGTCAATGCTGTGAGTGTGGCAAGTCCATCATATTCTGAAATGTTGGAGGCATGAATTTGTTGTAAGTAGGTATCTGCAAACGTTGTTCCAAACATTTCGCGTCCTGTTGTTTTCGGTGGTGATAATTCAAAAAACGGATGCGCGAGCCACGTCTTTAACAGGTTTTTACACACCGTGCCTTGCCGTGCAAGTTCTGAATTTTCATCAAACTGCTTTGCACCGTTGGTAATCTTTTCTACGCATGCATCCAGAATCATGTTACCGGGACCTGTATCCGATGCTTGAACCGTTTCAATACCCTTACCTGCAGGCAATACTGTCAGATTTGAAATGCCTCCGATGTTCAAAAGTCCAATAGTCTGTGTTGAATGGTGAAACAACATAAAGTCGGGATATGCGATCAACGGTGCACCTTCACCACCAGCAGCGATGTCTGCTACACGGAAGTCAGCGATAGTTGGAATACCTGTTTCATGTGCTATGACTGCTGGTTCTCCGATCTGTAATGTTGCGGGGTTTTCTGCTGAAGGCATGTGGTGAATTGTTTGCCCATGAGAACCGATGAGATCAACCTGCAGTGGTGCCACACCGACCTTTTCCAGCACAGCGAAAACACTATCTGCGAATAGCTTTCCCAACAGGAAATTCATTGTACAGATTTCGTCAACCTTTGCCGTTTCAACGCTAAAAAGATCAAATATTCTCGCACGAATTTCAGGTGTGTATGGAATCGTTTCAAAGGCGAGTAGTGATATTTCCGTTGCCAGACCTGACCCCGTAATTTCAACGAGAGCAACATCCACTCCATCTGCGGATGTACCACTCATTAAGCCGATCGCTTTCTTTTTTTGTTTCTGTAGCAAATCGTAAAATGGTTTCATAATAGTCAATAAGCAGATAAACAAGCATCTCTATCAATGTCTCTTGTTGATTACCGACAGCCGATTGCCAGTAACTAATACAACAGATAAGGTTCTCGTCGTCCACTGAATCTCTCTACCTCAGCAGACCACGACTTAAAAATATCATCGCAGGATGTTCCTGCTAACAGAGATCCACGCAATGTTAAGTTTCCTGCAAGTCTGTCAAAATGTGTTTCTCTAAATTCAAATTCATTGGGATGTTCATCAATAATTAACCGCATCATCCATACCGCAATTTCAATAGAATTCACCTGTTTTTGGTCAGTGATATGTATTGCAACACCATGGCATACCTCACCTTCATATTTTGAAAACTGAGGCGTAAACGTAATCGGACGGAAAAGCACATCTGAAAACTGATGTTCGTTCAATAGCGTTGCCAATTTCTGATTATCTATCCAGGGAGCACCAATATATTCAAAAGGTTTTGTCGTTCCGCGTCCTTCACTTACATTAGTGCCCTCAAATAGACAGGTCCCAGGATATAACGTCGCTGTCTCAAGTGTTGGCATGTTCGGTGAAGGTGGCACCCAGAGTAATCCCGTATCGTTATACCACATTTCCCGATGCCATCCTGCAATTTGAGAGATCTTCAGCGGAAAACGAAATCCTTGTTCGGAATGGTAAAGTGTCGCAATCTCCCCGATCGTCAATCCGTAACGAACAGGAATCGGATATGGTCCGACCAGAGATATGTAGTCAGATTCTAATATAGGTCCTGCGATACTGGTGCCACCGATTGGATTTGGACGATCTGCAACAATACACTCAACATTTTTAGCCGACTCAATTGCACATTCCAGTGCATTCATTGCTTCCAACAACGTGCCAAGGTATGTATAATACCGCACCCCTACATCCTGTATATCGTAAATTAACACATCTAAGTCATTTAGAATTTCAGTCCATGCAATTGATGTTTTTCCGTATAAACTATAGACTTGTAATGTTTGTTTTTGATAATGTTTTGAATCTGCTATTTTTACCCCATCTTGCGCTGCCCCCCACAACCCATGCTCAGGTGAAAATAGCGCGACCAAATTAGCACAGTCGTTTAGGAGTGTAATGTTGGAGGTTAAGTTTTCGTCAACACCGGTATGGTTTGTTAGCAATCCGACAGTTTTGCCGTTGAGCCATTTCTGATGGTTTGCCAATAGTTGGGTGATACCGAGTTTTATCATCAGAAGACTATCCTGTGGAATTGGTTGCGACATTCAATGATGCCGGTGCGTTGTGCATCCGGATGAACCCGATTTGTCAACAGAATCGCAGCTAACCCTTTTTCAAGATCAATCCGTATTGAGGTGCCGGTGAAACCTGTATGATACATTGATCCATCAGCAAGGATGTGCCAACCTATACTCCGTTTTTCGGATGCATCTGGTGGTGTTTGTGGTGTTGCCAATGTCTTTATGCTGTCAGCGGACAAAAAACTGCTACCGTTCTGAAGAATCATCTGACAAAAAGTGATGAGATCCCTTGCATTAGAGAAGAGACCTGCATTGCCGGATACACCTCCCAGAAAATTGGCGTTTTCATCGTGTACTTCCCCGATGATAACTCCTTCGCGCCAGTTGTGACCTCGGTAATAACGACCATGCTGCCCGGAATTTACCATTCTACGTTCAAAACTATTTGAATCTTCTGTTGCTGCGCAGTTATCGTGATGCTGTGGTGGCGGGTTGTATAGGGTACGGTTCATACCGAGTGGTTTGAAAATGACCTTGTGCGATAAACTATCTAACGATTCACCAGTGAGTGTAGAGATAAGCTTACCCATCAGGATATATCCTAAGCAGCTATAGGTGACCTTCTCACCGGGGACTGACTCAAGCGGCATGCTGCCTAAGTGTTCTGTTACTTCTTCTGGAGAATCTGTTTCAATATAGACCGGTTTCCATGCGGGTAAACCTGATGTATGCGTGAGTAGGTGGTGACACGTAATATGCGGTTGCTTAAAAGCAGGGAGATATGTCTGTGCAGGGACATCTAACGACAACTGTCCAGATTCCACTAACTGCATGGTGAGTGTTCCGATGACGATAGGTTTTGTTAAAGAGGCGAGGTCAAACAACGTGTCGTTTAGCATCGGTGCTTGATTCGGCTTTATGATACGGTTTCCGAATGCCGCGTGGAAGATAATCTTGTCTTTATTGAGGATTGCAACAACAGCACCGGGGAATACTTGTTCAGCCATCTTCTGTTCAATGAGGGTTGAAATTGCTTTTGCCTTCATCACCCATCAGTATAACCTATTATCTAAATAGTGTCAACAGACAGAAGGGGTGTGTCAGGGTTATTTAGTTTTAGGAATTAAGCGAATCGCAATTATTGAAGGGTTTCAACCTGTGCTTTCTGACCTTTAGCATAACTCAAATGATGTGTGCAGAGGTGAATTTATACTTGTAAAGCACACATATTTTCCAATTTATACCAATTCAGCGATCGGGAATCCGAAAATACAATACCTTTACCTGACCCTATTTTGTCCTTGCCTTCCCCGTTGATGTTGTGCTAAACTATAGCAAAATTGTTGCTTTTGGTTTATTCTCAATAAACCTGAATAGAGAGATAGATGCCACCTACAACAGACCCATCTAAAATATTAGCAGAGATTTCAACGACAGAAAAGCCTTGGGGTAGTTTTATCCAATATGTTCTTAATCAACCGGTAACCGTCAAAATCTTGGAAATCCATGCTGGGGAACAGGTAAGTTATCAATATCATCACCATCGGAGTGAATTGTGGATTCCACTTGATGAAGGCGCGTGTGTTCGGCTTGAAGATAAGGTGTTACACCCCGAACCGATGGAACCGGTTTTTATTCCGCAAGGTGCGAAACATCAACTTATTGGTGAATCGCAAGATTATCGGATACTTGAAATCTCTTTCGGAAACTTTGATGAGGAAGACATAGTTCGACTTGACGATAAATATGGAAGGATATAAAAAGAACACGGAAACGTAACTTGAATTTCAGCAGTTTGAATATATTAACTCGAAATGACAATTGAGGAGATAGCCATGAATTGCCTGAAACGTTATCGCTTATGGATATGTGTTGTTCTGCTGTTGCTTAACTTTAATTTCCAAGGGGTTGGACAAGGTGAGCAAGCAGAAACCCTTGTAGGACATTGGACATTTGAGAAAGGTGTTGAACTGGAAGATCTAACGGGTAACTTTGCGGATATTACGCTCATGGGTGCTGAAATAGAGAATGGACAATTGAATGTTGACCTCAATAAGTGGGCAATCGCCAGTGGCTATGATGGTCCGGATATTGAGGATAAAACGCTGGTGTCGTGGGCTATCATGGATGACCTTGACGTACAAAAAGGTTCAATATTAACTATTGATCGACTCTCTGATCAAACATTTGATGGAATTGTATTTGGTGAACGTCAGAATCGTCGTTGGATGGCAGGTAGTGGGTGGTTCCACCGTACCAAAGATCCTGAACCCGGTTTTGAGGAAAAGAAAACTGGTGAGTTGGTTATGGTGGCAATTTCCTATGAGAATGATAATGACACTGCGCGCGTAAGATTATACCGTAATGGAGACGAAATCGGGGACTACACATTTGGTCAATTCGTGACCTTTGCAAACAACGATGCTGAGGCTATTTGGGGAAAACGGCACGGTGGTTTGGGTGGAGGTCCTGGTGATCTTGATGCTCACATTGAAGATTCACGTATCTATGCTACTGTGCTCAGTCAGGCGGAGATAAAAAAGTTGTTACCAGACACCCTTGAAGTGGAAGCACATGGTAAACTCGCCACGACTTGGGCGGGGATAAGATTAGGTAGACATTATTCTTGGAGGTAATAAGGACACTATAAATGAATTCAGTTACAAAACAGATAGAGTTAGGAAGCGATTCGGACTTAAGGCTCAAAATGCTTATCTGTGCGGAAACAGATGCAGATACGTTGGTTGATGAACGTTTAGAAAACATTCAGGCACTGTTCAAAGAAGAGGTGGACGCAACGCTATCCGTATTAGAACAACATCTGCGTGCGTGGACACGTAGCCATTTACAAACAGAACACATTCAGCAAGTGCTTGATCTGTCTACAGAAGCGAGAGACGATTTTTCGGTTCTCGTGACTGTTGGTATTGGTGGGTCTGATCTGAGTGCTCGCGTGTTTCACGAAGTAGCCAATCATCCCTATCACAATCTATTGTCACCATCTGAACGCGGTGGTGCACCAGAGGTCTACTTTACAGGTGATACGTTTGATCCGCACCGACTTAAAGCGTTACTTGATATGTTGAAATCTCGCAACTTGTTACACAAAACGCTTTTCAATGTCATCAGCAAATCAGGAAAAACAGGTGAAACTCTCGCAACGCTGATGATCATTCAGGAGAGACTCCAACAGGAATTAGGGGATTGGCGAAAACAGATTATTGCAACAACAGGACAGACATCAAAAAGTCTTCTCTACCAATTTCATCAAGAATCTCCATTCTACGGTATCCTCCCTGTTCCAGAAGGTGTCGGTGGTCGCTTTTCTGCATTTTCTCCTGTCGGTTTATTTTTCTTGGCAATGACTGCTGGTGTCGGAGAGAGTCCAGAGGGTATAATAAATGCTGCAGTGAGTGGTGTCCAACGCGCAGATACAAATTTTCAGCACCCTTACGCGCACCCCAATAACAGTGCCTATCATTTGGCACTATGGCTTGACTCTGTTGAGAAATATTACGGCGCGGGTAGCATCGTTTTTTACAATTATGCGGACAACAGTCGTCTCGGAGAATGGTTTGTTCAGCTTTATACCGAATCTATTCAGGAGCAGGGTAACGGGTCTAACGTAATTGCTGCCAAAGGTCCCACAAGTAATCACTCTATCCTCAACGGTATCCTGGCTGGACCGAAGGATAAGGCAGTTCTTTTTATCCATTGGGAAGACCTCGGTACGGATTTAACTATTCCGATTGGAAATGAAGGTAATGGGTTAGATGCGTTTAAGGGGCTTTCTATGAACGATAGTCAAACTGCCTCCTATCGTGGAACAGAGATGGATTTCACTGATAAAGACATACCGAATGTTACGCTAACACTGCCAAGGCGTGATATTAGTAACCTATGTCAATTGATGCGAACGTTGATGGACACGGTCGCGGTTAAAGGTAGATTACAGGGTCTCCATCTTACGGACGATGTTCCGATGCTTGAAAAAGAGTTGACCTATCACCAATCGGCTGTTGAGGGATATAAACTACGCACTGAAGAGATTGCACGTGATATGAAAAGGCGTTAACAACAGATGTGTCTATATATTTTGGAATTCACCTTAGTATGTTGAGGTATTAGGTTGAGTTGAATAGAACGAAATAATGAAAAGGCTTGAAAATGATCAGCAAATTATCCTCACTACGACTCCAAAACAAGATCTTTTTCACCTATAGTCTTGTGTTTATACTCATGTTTGCTGTGATGTTTACCATTGCTACTTTTCTGATTAACCGTGCTTTCAATGCACAACTTGATAGAGACGTAGTGACCTTGAGATCCAGTATTTCAAATATGTATGAGTTGTTCCGAAGGTCCATTCAATCTGAAGTAACAGCAAGAGGTGAAGATAAAGATATACGCAATGCCTTGCAAAAAGCCGAAAATGGTGGAAGCACATATATTCCCGCAGCGAATTTTGATGTTTTTGAATGTGGTAACACTGACGGGGTAATCTTGTTGAGTAAGCGGATAGATGACCCCCGAATCGGTGATAAAGAGACTGAAATAGGGAATACGAAAACAGACGATTCCTTCAAAAAGTGGAAAGGCACAATTCGTGAAAGGGTCATCAAAACAGGTGAGGATTCACAGTTAGTTGTTGAAGTTACCAAGTGGTGGGAGTGGGGGTTTGTTACAGGTGGTCGATCTCTCCAAAAATGGTTAGAAGGCGCGCTGCTGAGTCAACCTGTGGAACATGCGATTTTTCTTGTCAGAAAAAAGGATGAACAAGAGGAGTGGGTTCCCTTAAATGAAATTGCTGGGGATCACTTGGCTTTGAAAACTGAATGGGAACGGCAAATGCAGGCTAATCTGGCAGAAGAAAAACCTGTTGAGGCGTTGGTGATTGCTTTGAAGGATAATCAACAGCCTGATGATGCAGAAGCATCAGATAACGGAGTACAAACCCCTACTTTTACAGTTGTCCGTGCTGACATCTTAAGTACACCCTATAGAGGTACGCAGGGGCTACCTTTTGTAGAATTGATTATCGCTTATTCACATGAAAATCGTATCTTGTGGCAAGATCGGATGCGGGCGATTATCCTCTGGAGTGTCGGGGCTGGAGCGTTTTTGGTATACGGCAGCAGCTATCTTGTGAGTCGGCGGATCACCCGTCCAATTGCTCAACTCCAAGAAGGGGTCAGTGAGATTGGTGCGGGAAACCTTACATATCAGATTGCCGTTCAATCTAAGGGAGAAGTCGGTGAACTCGCTGATGGATTTAATCACATGGCACTTGCGTTGAAACAGAGTCTGGAGGAGCATAAAGCTGCTGAAAGAATCGCTGTGTGGCGCGATGTCGCAAGACAACTTGCACATGAAGTTAAAAATCCGTTATTTCCAATTCGCCTCTCCGTTGAGAACTTGCAAGCCGCAAAAGACCGACCAGAAATCTTTGAGAACATATTTGATGAGTGCACAGACACAATTATTGAAGAAGTCGACCGTATACGTGAACTAATAGATGAGTTTCACCAATATGCCCGGCTACCTGTTCCTGACCGACACCCAGTTGATTTGAATGATATCGTAGACGCTGTTTTAAAATTGTATATGGAATTGTCTCAAGCGCAAAACATTACAGTTGAAAAACAGTTGAGTCAGTTGACACCTCTCTCCTTAGACAGGGAACAGATGGAGCGTGCAGTAGGAAATCTTGTTAAGAATGCAATTGAAGCAATGCCGGACGGAGGAACACTTACACTACGGACATATTCCACATCGAAAAATGACAACCTTATTACACTTGAAGTTCAGGATAATGGACACGGCATGTCCGCAGAGACACGAAAGAATCTTTTTACACCAGACTATACTACAAAATCTTATGGAACAGGGCTCGGTATGGCAATTGTCCGTCGCATTATTACCGTGCACGGCGGAGAGATAGGAGTAGAATCGGAAGAGAACGTCGGAACAACAATACGAATTACCTTTAACGAAGCCTCATACCTTACTGAGACTATACCTGTTCTGACACCACCTGAACCGATCAATTAGGTTTTGTTAATGGTGATCAGTATGTCTATATGATGGATAACATGTAAAACATACACAATATAGAGGCGAAGAGATATGAATACGATTCTTATAGTAGATGATGAAAAGAATATCTTGAAAATGCTGTCACAAGGGTTAAGCATCAAAGGCTACAAGACCTTGACAGCGGCAAGTGGAGAAAAGGCGATACAACTATGTACATCTCAAGACGTTGACCTCGTGCTGTTGGATATTATGATGGAAAACGGGATAGATGGAGTTCAGACGTTGATGAAATTGCTTGAGGAGAACCCAGATCTTTATGTCGTTATGATGTCCGCACAGCAAGATGTCGAGATTGCTGCTAAATCGATAGAACTCGGTGCAAAACGTTACGTGACAAAACCGGTGGGTATGGATAAAATCTTATCCAATATTGAGCCGTTTTTAGAACTCTCGCGGTTAGCAAAAGAAAATGAGATTCTCAAGTCACAAGGTACCGATGAAGATGAAATGGTCGGTGAGAGTGGTGCTATTTCTAAGCTGCGCCTCGAGATCCGTCAGGTCGCATCGAGTAATCTGGGTGTGCTTATCTCAGGTGAAAATGGCACCGGTAAACAACTTGTCGCTAATGCAATTCATAGATATAGCAAACGCTCAGATAAACCCTTTATTCCATTAAACTGCGCAGCCTTACCTGAAGAACTTGTTGAAAGTGAACTCTTCGGACATGAGCGCGGCGCGTTTACAGGTGCTGATTCTATGAGGCAAGGACGTTTTGAACTTGCTGACGGCGGCACACTTTTCCTCGATGAAATCGGAGATATGACATTAAAGGCACAAGCAAAAGTGCTGCGCGTCCTTGAATATGGAGAGGTAGAACGGCTTGGAAGCCAGTTGATTCGGAATGTTGATGTCCGTATTATCGCAGCCACCAACAAAAATCTCACTGAAGAAATTGAACAAGGACAGTTTCGAACAGACCTATATTATCGGCTCAAAATCGTCCCTATAGAGGTGCCTCCACTCCGTGAAAGATTGGAAGATATTCCATTGTTAGTAAAATACTTTGCAGCGCGGTTACAAAAAAATATGGCTTTTACACCGAAAACCTTTGCCTCAGAAGCATATTCCATATTCCAAGTTTACCATTGGCCTGGTAATATCCGTGAACTAAAAAATATCGTTGAACGGTTGCTCATTATGGTAAACCGGGAAGTCATTTTACCAACAGATGTAGCTGATATTTTGCCACTCGAAAAGGATCAAGCACAGATATTGGATGCAGCCGCAGCCTATCAACCGAATACACCGCTGAGTGCTATGGTCGATTCCGCTGAATCGGAATGCATACTTGCTGCCTTAAAAGAAAACGATTGGAACATACGGAGAACAGCAGAAGTTTTGGAAGTGGAGAGAAGCAATCTCTATAAAAAGATGAATAAGTATAATATTGTTCGTCCCGAAGCCGATAAATTGCTATAGGTAATATGATGACAATGATCGATAAAAAATCTCTGGCGTTCTGTAGGAGCGACCTCCCGGTCGCGACCAAGCGGTCACTCGTACAGAAGTTTCGGTGGAACGTTATTTATGAACCACCTCAGCTAACTGCTGATAGTCGAAAGCCAACAATATGAACTCAAACAGTGGTATGACCCGAATTCAACTTATTATACTGGTTGCACTGATAATTATCATCGGGGTGCTATCATATCCACCTTGGTCACAATACCGAAAAGTAAGCCAAGCGGATGTAGATGTTGAAATACTTGCCACAGCCATAAAAAAATACTATAGGCACACTCAGTCGTATCCAACAAGTTTAGATCAATTGGTGACTGATCCTGGTGTGGATGGATGGCGTGGCACCTATCTGGAATCGGTTCCGAAAACGCCTTGGGGTGGAGACTATGTCTTGATGACAAAGACCTTTAAAATCGGGATTGCAAAGAATCATCCGCGTGTTCCAGCAAAATATCGCTTAGGCGGGGTTGCTGAAATAAGTAAAGTTTACCATGCTGATGCTGTGCAAGGCGAGAAATATTGGTGGTAATCTGTGGACGATATCTGGATACCGATCTTCATTTTCATTATAGGTTTAGTTGTTGGTAGTTTCCTCAATGTCTGTATCTACCGCATTCCTCGCTCAGATATGTCCATCAATTCTCCGCACCGATCCTTTTGTCCTGAATGTCATCAGACGATCAGGTTTTACGACAATATTCCGCTTTTGAGTTATCTGTTTTTACGCGGAAAGTGTAGATATTGCAAAGCCAAAATCTCTATCCTATACCCGATAGTCGAAGTTGTTACGGCAGTGCTGTTTCTCGTGATGTATTACAAATTCGGAAAGACATTAGAGTTTCTGCATGCCCTCATTTTTGTCTCTGTGCTGATACCGATTTTTGTTATTGATGCACAACACTATATTATACCAAATGCCATAAGTCTTACCGGACTTGGACTCGGTGTGGTGATTGTATGTGCAATTGCATTTCAGGATAAAAGTGTAGATTATCTTCGAGCACGACTCATCGGGTTTGTGGCAGGTGGGTTGGTGATATGGATAATCGCATTTGTTGGCAGTGCAATTATGCGCAAAAAGGCGATGGGAATGGGAGATGTCAAACTCATGGCTATTATCGGGTTGTTTCTCGGTGCATGGCCCGAACTTGTTTTAGTGATAGGGTTGTCCGCATTCAGCGGGGCAATTATTGGGACACTACTTATTGCGACTGGTAGGAAGGAGCGGAAGAGTCCAATTCCTTACGGACCATTTATCGCGGGGGCTGCGGTGGTTGTGCTTTTGTGGGGAGATATGCTTTGGATAAAATATTTGCAATTGGCAGGATGGAATTAAAAGTAGTAGGCACGCGCCGCGTGCCGTAGCTGAAACGATATGTCATCGTAGAATAGAGTATATGTATAATAGGTATAACCTAAACAAGGAGGATTTCATGGACGTAAAAGATGCAATTATCTCAAGACGTTCCGTTTTCAAGTTCAAACAGGAACCCGTACCGAACGATGTAATTGAACAAGTTTTCAGTTATGGGATATGGGCACCGAATCATCATATCACCGAACCGTGGCGGTTCACCGTAATCGGTGAAAAAACGAAGTTGACCCTCGCACAACGCTACCGAGAAATCAAGATGGAGGATACACCAGACCACGTTGATGCTGTCAACCTCGCAAAGATCGGTGAATTGGCTTACGAGAAGTTCATGTCAAAACCAACGATTATCGCGGTGTCCTGTATACAAGATGGAGATGAACAACGGCAACGTGAAGATTACGCCGCTGCCTGTTGTGCCATGCAGAACGTTCAACTCGCCGCATGGGATGCAGGTGTAGGCATGCAGTGGAGCACGGGTAGAATAACGATGGAAGAGCAGACCTACAAGTTGCTCGGAATAGATTCATCCCAAGAATACATCCTCGGTTTTTTCTACACCGGGTACCCCGCAGAGATTAAAGAGCCTAATCGTAAACCAGCAGCGGAATTTATACGCTGGGTTGCCTAAATAGATAACTGATACGCTGCTTTTGCATTTTTCCAGAAGTACTTTTCTGTGGCTTCATCACCTTTCGCGCTGAAGTAGTCATCAACAATCTTCTGCACGACTTTATACTGTGCGAAACGTTCCGATACAGGCCAGTTGCTTCCATAGATAAGTCTGTCTTCTCCGAATGCCTCCCATAAAACATCAATGGTTGGGGTATAATAGGTAACGTCGTCGGGTGCGGGTGTTTGTCCTGTGTGTTCTGCCAATCCTGATACTTTGCAGTAGATATTCGGATAACGTGCAGCCTCTTGTATGGCAGAAACCCATGCAGCGTCAGGAGGGTTACCGTCAACCCGAACACCTGCAATATGGTTTATCACAACCCGTATTGTCGGAATATGTTCAACCAAAGCAGGCACGTTTCGTAATGCATCGGGGTTAATCAATAAGTCTAAGGTGAGTTCTTTCTCAGCCAATTTTTCAATGTTTGCTAAAAAGTCTGTATCACCGATTGACTGAAGATGACCACTACCGAGACGTATCCCTCGGAAAAGAGGATTAGCGGCAAACCGATTTAGGTTGTCCACAAAATCAACGTCGTTAGGATTTAGATTTCCAACGAATCCAACAATAAACGGTTCATCCACGGCAAGGTCAAGAATCCACTGATTGTCTTCAAGCAATCTGCTTGCCTCAACGACTACAGTTCCCGTTACACCTTCAGGCACAGCGAGTTTCTTGTAATCGTCAGGCATAACCGTGCGATAAAGTAGTTCATCATTAGGGTTCGGCCACGGCACACCTTCCGGTCGTGTCGGGTCGTAGAAGTGTGTATGTGTATCAATAATCATCAGAACTTCCTTTCTTCTATTTTACACTATTGTGATATTAAGCATTTTTCTGTCGTATTGATAGTATTCATGTTGTGTGCTCTTTGCGGTTGTCCTGCTCCCGACGAGGAACAAGTGCGGCAGAAAGAACTTAAACGTGAAGCATTAAAACTTGAAATGGGACAGGAACTCAACCCTATTGATCCAGAAGGACACATTGAGTTAGGAAAAGTCTACCATCAATTGGGTGAACATGACAAGGCGATAGAATCTTTCCAGACAGCAATTTCCCTTGACGAAAACCACGAGCATGCATATAACAACCTCGGGTTAGTTTACATTGACCTCCGTCTATTTCTGCTTGCGATAGAGATGTTTTTATCTGCCCTTGAAATAAATTCAGAAAATCCTGCCTTTTACAACAACCTCGGTTATGCATACGACATGACGGACAGGTTTGATGAAGCATTAGAAGCATATCGCAACGCTCTTGACGTTGACCCCGCATTTGTAGATACCTATTACAACCTTGCGGATACCTACCTTAACCGAGATTCTTATGAAGAAGCTATTCAGTATTATAAAGCGGGAATAGAGTTAGATGGAGGTGACGCAACGGTCTATTTTAACCTCGGTCTCGCTTATGAAGAAACCGATGAAACTCTCAATGCTATCCAAGCCTATGAAAAAGGGGTATCTCTGGATGCTGATGAAATTGAGGCATATTATCGTCTCGTACTTGCATATCAGAAAAAAGGTGATCACGTTATGATGCGTCGCTATTTAGACACTTTTATTCAACGTGCGAAAGGAATACCTCGTTTTAAACAACAGCACCTCACAGCAATACAGATGCTTCGGACTTTGGAAAAGGGATAAGGTTCAACGGTTCGCCTACTTCCTAAAGGATATACCTACTCAGGTCCTGATCCTTAACGATTTCTGCTAATTCACCTCTGACATAATCCGCATCAATAGTTACGCCCTTCTCCTCAAGATCTGGCGCATCAAAAAACAGGTTTTCAAACAACTTTTCCATGATGGTGTGCAAACGTCTGGCACCGATATCTTCGACAGATTCGTTTACCTGAAAGGCGAGGGAAGCGATTTCGTCTATCGCATCATCGGTGATGGTTGCCTCTATCCCTTCAGTATGTAGTAATGCCGTGTATTGCTTGACTAAAGCATTTTTCGGTTCTGTTAGGATAGACTTAAAATCGGTTTTGTTTAGACTTTTGAGTTCAACCCGTATCGGGAACCTACCTTGGAGTTCAGGGATCAGGTCTGACGGATTAGAGACATGGAATGCACCCGCTGCGATGAACAGCACGTGGTGTGTTCGCACCGATCCATATTTTGTTGCGACCGTGCTTCCTTCAATGATGGGTAAAATATCGCGTTGCACACCTTCACGTGATACATCTGGTCCCTGACGAGATTCGCGTCCAGCAATTTTGTCTATTTCGTCCAAGAAAACAATCCCAGAGTTTTCAACGCGTTCAATGGCATCACTAATGACAGCATCCATGTCGATTAACTTTTCTGCTTCCTCTTGCACCAGGATTTGCCGTGCTTCAGAGACAGGCACCCGACGTTTCTTTGTTTGATTCGGCAGGATATTGCTGAACATGTCTTTGAAGTTGATATCCATCTCCTCAATACCACCCGGAGAAAATATCTCAACAAATGGCATACTCCGGGCTTTCATGTTGATATCAACCTCTTTATCTTCGAATTCACCGTTTTTTAGTCGTTGTTTTAATTTTTCACGTGTTTTCTTGTAGCGCTCTCGTTGTTTCTCCGAAACTTCATCTTGCTCTTCGGTCATTTCTATATCAAAAGGTAATTGGATATCGCTTTCATCTCCATCAACGTCTTCGTTAAGATCAATGCTTTCAACTTCATCAATGTCTTCGTCGACTTCAAGATCATCAACTGTTTTGTTACTGCGTGGATTTTTTAAAGAGCGAGGCATTGGAAATAAATTGTCTAACAGACGTTCTTCGGCTAATTCTAAAGCTGTTTCTTCATGGACGACAGCCTGTTCGGCTTTTACACGACTGACTGAGATCTCTGTGAGGTCGCGAATCATTGACTCAACATCTCGTCCGACATAACCAATTTCAGTATATTTTGACGCTTCAACCTTGATGAAAGGGGCATCAACGAGGCGTGCAAGTCGGCGTGCAATTTCTGTTTTACCGACACCGGTTGAGCCAATCATTATTATGTTCTTCGGTGAAACTTCATCTTGCATATCGTCTGCGAGCATCTGTCGGCGCGCACGATTGCGTAGCGCAATAGCAACACTTCTTTTTGCTTCAAACTGTCCGATAATGTACTTATCAAGTTCTTCAACAATCTGCCGTGGGGTTAGCGCATCTGCTAAGATTTTCGTTTCATCAGTTTTTTTCTCCAAAGTAACCTCCTAAAAAGGCAGTGGACACATACGTTTGTGTCGTAGCCAAGATAACAGATATATAATATATTTTATCTTATTCTTCAGTTTCAATTGATTCAATTTCAATTTGTGCATTGGTATAGATGCAAATATCACTTGTAATCCGTAGGGCTTCGGCGACAACCTCGGTGGCGTTTAACTTGGAGTATTTTAGTAAGGCTCTGGATGCAGAGAGTGCAACAGAACCTCCTGAACCGATGGCGAGTACATCATCGTCAGGGATAATAAGATCACCATTACCTGATATAAGGTATCCATCTTTGGAATCAACAGCGATCATTAATGCGTCGGCACGTCTAAGAATGCGATCACTCCGCCAATCTCTTGCGAGTTCTACTGAGGCTTTCTGTAGATTACCGCGGTACTGCTCTAACTTTTTCTCTAAGTTTTCATAGAGGGTAAGCGCGTCCGAAGTAGATCCTGCGAACCCGATGAGAACACGATCATGATATATTTTTCGTATTTTGCGTGCACTGTGTTTGATAGCCGTATCGCCTAAAGTAACTTGACCGTCACCGCCGATAGCGACTTGTCCGTTTTGGCGTACTGCTAATATTGTTGTTGAACGCATACTTTTCCTTTCAACTAAGTTAAACATGTCCTTTTTCCTAATTATTATAGGATTCTCCTAATTCTGGATATTAAGGTGTGGCAAGGTTACGTTCCCTTACTTGACTATTTACCGAATATTCGTTGTTTCTTTTTTATTCTTAACTTCTCCAAAAGATGAGAAAACTCAAAAACATCATTATTCCCATGAAGAGACCACACCTTATCCCTGCAATTAAGGCAGGTTGATTACGATGATAATAGTATGGACATAGGGTAAAGGTAAGCAAAAATGTAATTGGCATAAAGATTGGTACTGATGCGATGTTCGGAATGTGGTCAACACGTAGGGCGTTCCATTCCCATAATTCTTTCCCGAGTCCATAGACTGTGATGCTACCGAGTGCTGACACAATGCCTGTTATCCCTGAAGCAACAAAACGGTGTTGCCCAAACAATTGCAGTCGATGGTAGAGGTAAACTGCCAAGGTCGCAAGAACCACCCACGTCAATATGAGACCAATCGGGGTCGTAACATTTCCAAAAAAGTCTGAGCTGCGGTAGATAATAAACTGCACCTTTTTTGAAAATAACCAATCCATCGGTAGGTAAATTAATGTTGCTGTGAATCCAAACAGGACACTTTGCCATAGTATATCTGGCGATTCATCCTCGGCATTACCTGGACCTTTCCGGATGAGATAACCGAACCACCCGATTGCAAGTAACACGTTCGGATATAGCAACCAGATAGCACGAATTCCTAACGACCTTATCGGCAATAAAAACAATAATAAGAACGTTAAAAACGTAGTTAAGGCTACAGTGAATACGGCTTTATCTGTTTTGAGATTCATTTCGTTCATCTAAAGGCTCAATTTGAGACGTTTCACTTTACTAAAAGTTTATCTGAACGTGATAACAAGTTGCTGTCCGGTAAGTTTGGCACCTGTTGCTTTAGTGCTTGACAGACTACGAGGTAGGGCAACATGTCGTTTAAAGCCGCCAATAGTTATGATTAACTCGTCACCATGCTTGGAGAGATCGACCTCTTGTTTTGATAAAAAAGGAAGTTGCATCACAAGTTGATATCCATCATCAACTTTTTTAAATTGATACGGACTTTGTTCGGAAAATATGTCTGCTGGATCAATATCGGAATAAAGCATATTTCCTAACTTACGGAGTCCTTTTTCTCCAATTATTTGATCGTCAAAAAGGTTTACTTTCCAAATCGGGACATCCGAGAAATAGTTTTCTGCTTCCGCTATATATTGCTGTTGTGTCTGTTTCCAAACTTCAAAAAACTTCTCCTCTACACCTTCTGGGAAGATACGATTGATAATGACAGCATCAATACATAACCCATAAAGGCAAAAGTACATAAACGCTCGTTGTGTTTCTTTGATAACGATCTTTTCTGGATTTGTAACAAGGCGGACGCTGGTTATTTTTGGGTCCGTTAGTACTGTGTCAATCCCTTCAAGTTTCTCAAATAGGTTTTGGATATTTTGAAAGTATGCATCTTTTGGTATCGGGACAGAACTGACAGTCTCTATGATCGGTCCTGCAATTTTTGCGAGGTTACGTTCTAATTTGAATATGCGATTCATATACCATTCAAGCGTAGTAGGGATGCTAACGAACCTCAACGATTCTCCGGTTGGTGCGCAGTCAAGTATAATTACATCATAAGTGTCTTCACGGACGTACTGGTTAATGTAAAGAAGCGCGCAGATTTCCTCCATACCCGGAAATACCGCAATCTCTTCTGCGACGAGGCTTTCCAAACCTGAGCGATTCAGCATAGAACGGATGTAATTGTAAACTTCGTCCCAGTATTCAACGATTGCCTCTTGGACGTTAATTTCTTGGATCCAGAGATTTTCATTAATTTGTATCTGTTTTTCATTCGTTTTTGCAATGAGACGTTTTTCACTATCAAAAGAATCGCGCAGCGAATGTGCTACATCAAGTGAGATGACAATCGTCTTATGTCCAAGTGATGCCAACTTCAAGCCAGTTGCGGCGGAGATAGTTGTTTTACCGACTCCCCCTTTACCCGTGTATAAAATAATTCGCACTTTATGATATCCTACCTATCTGTTTATTTTTAATTAAGTATACCTTAAAAACATCCAATATGCAAACAAGCCTGTGTATCCAATTACCCAGTCTTGAAGCACTATTCACCTGCTCCCAATAATGCTACCTTTATGTGGAGATAGACTTGCTATACAATTTTCTGTATTGATATAACATTATTTCGTAAGTTGGGTTTTGCAAACTCAACTTACCAATTTATTGGTATTATTAGGATGGTAGATGTGAAGCAGGAAGGATATGGTGTGAATTAAACCGTTGACCTTTGACATGTAGTTACGGAAGGCTATAAACACCCCACCGCACCTTTACAATCTCACCCGTACTAACAAGACGACCAAGTTCATTTTTTATTGCTTTTGGATGTCCTTCTATGGCTTCAATAAGTTCCGCAGTTCTTTTTTCACCATCAGCAAGGAGCGATAAGATTTGTACTCGGAAAGGGATACGGAGCGGTCTTCCGCCTCGAAGTTTGTGCAGGACACGGTTCGCTTGCCTTGATGAGCATCCCAAGATATATTCTACCTGTTCTCTGCTGGATTTATCAGTTAGATTGTCACGTTCTTTTTCAAATCGTTCGCGTATTGCTACCACTTCAGGTAGTTTCTCAAGTCCACCAGCAACTTCAAAATCCTCCCAGTCAAAAAGTATGGTTTCTTGCCTGTTGGTGATTTGGGGCAGTGCCATGCTGGAAAGTAATATCACCTTTTTGTTAGGTAGCTGGTCCAACTTTGTCCATTGAACAATGCGAGAGAGTTTCGGTATGACACTTTGTTCATAAACACTTTTAACTCGTTTATCTATATAGTGTCCGACTTCCGTATCTTCGTCATAGAATAGGGGTTCTTTATCGTTTCCAAACAGAATCTGTGAATGTTTCCAAATGTCTCCCTGTGGGAGTGTTGGTGTGCCAATTATCCATACGACATTAGCCTCTTCAAAAGCAGAATTTAACCCTTTCGTATTTTCAAAATGTGCCACGGCACATACGTTTGCATTTTTTTCCAGGTGTGTTAACTGCTGGGCAACTGCCTTATAGGAAATAATGGCATGCTTAAATTTTGGATATCTTTCAATTTCAGTATAGATACCATGAAAAAAACGCTGTCCGATTTTAGATATACCAATAAAATCCAAGTTGTCGTTGTATTCTAAAATAGTTTTCCGCGGATAGATACCTGTCCGAATCTGAAAAACTCTGTTCCCCGTAACCCAAGCCGATGGTTCAGAATGACGTACCTCAATGTTCTCATCTGGAAATGCTCTACGGAGATGTTGTTCCGACAAGTTCCCTGACATTAATAAGAGACGTTTGACGTTTGGGTGTAGAACCGGCGGCATCCAGAATTTTAACATTTTACCTGTCCACCTTATTGGAGAATCTGCATCACGCGTATAATGAGAGAAGAAAAATTTGAGTTGATGCCAATATGTCCAGTTTGGATCAGGACTGATTGTAGGTAATTTCTGAATATCTGCAACAGTCTCTACAGGGAAAATACCTAATTGGATGGCTTGTGTCATAGACATCAGAATTTTTATTTCTTCGTTAAGTGCAAATGAAGGTAATGGATGATTAGGTAAACCTTTAGCAGCGAGTTTTTCTGTAGCATCCTCGTCAAGAGGAATGTAAGCAAATGCACCGCCTTCAAAAGTAATGCCAAAACGTGCTAATTGCTCTCCAGTGTCGGTATCAACAAATCTTTTCTTAACGACTCTACCTCGCACACCGACTTGACACATCTGATTATTAAGTTTTTCTTCTTGCCATTCAAATGCTTGTATTACTGCACGAATTCGTTTTACAGCATTTGCATGAGGTATATCCTTAATTACTACTGCATGCAATAAAGCCTTAGCAAAGTTCCCTAAGGCACTCCCTTGCCAGTTAACACTCCATTCTTCCAATACCTTTTTTGATAGATTACATTCAGGAAACAACTTGTGTGCTTCCATCCTATCAATGATGCAAAGCCTTTCCGTGTCATCCATCTGTTTGAGAATTTCTTCAGCAATTTCTGCGTATTGTGGATCGAAAAAAAGCTCGGGGAGTGCCATTATTTGTGTCTTAGCGCGATTTAATGATGTGGGTTGTGATAGAAATCCGCGCTGCTGGCACGTAGTATAAACAGAACACTGTGGACAGATGCTCTCACTGGCATCTCCACCTTTTTCCTCAATGGCATCGCAACGTTCAGGATCTTCACATACGTTACCCAGTTGGAAGGGTGTTGCCATGCGAACGTCGACAGGTATCTTTTTCACCTGCTCCCACAGGTAGATGCGAGGTTTTCAGCGTTCGTACAATCGTAGATTCTGACTCTGATAGCGATTTTCTAATTTTTCTGCGTACTTGTAAGTCGGTACGTTCAGACAAGTTGCCTCTTCGTTATGTACGAAGGAATCTGCTTCATAGTTTTGCTCTGTGCCTGAATCTGCAATCAGTCCAAGTATACGATCTGTCTGCTCAAAGATAGTTTGTGCCTTGTTGCCATTTGGTTGGGGTTGTTCTGATTTTTGCAACATAGGTGAAGGACGTTTTATCGCCAAAGGACTAAGTTTTCCTTTCCGAACTGTGAGGATTGTGTCGGGTAAAGGTATGTCTACATGCGATATCTGTGTAGGAATCCCTGTGTCATTCCATACCTCCGTTATTGGTGTGGAGATGGTGGGTACTTCAATATTAGCGGAGGAGGCGCGTATCCACACGGTGCCTTCGTTTTCCCATAATGAGATATTATGGTCACGAACAACTTTGCCAGGTGGAGTCCAAATATATGATTCATTATGTTTTCGGACATAGGAGAAACCTCGCTGGAGAAGTGACTCTTTGGCGAGGTCAAGGTTGTGCGAACCCAGTGAGATAGGTACTTCAGATATATTTGTATTTTGATTTATTTTTTCTGGTGCGGGTTCATGTAATTCAGCACGTAGGGCATCAATAGGTGCAAAGACTACTTCTTTGTCAATGATAGGCGGATCTAACAGATTCCCAAGTAGGATTTCATATCGCGCATCCCAGCGGCTGTAACCTTTTTCACCATTGATCTTAAGATATATATCACGAGCATACGGATTATCCGTTTTGGGTGTGTACTTGTAGATATAAGGTTTACCATCCTCGGTATTTGGATGTAGATAATCTGGCACCCTACAGGAAAATCGCAATCCTCCAGATTTCGTCATCGCTAACAACGGGTTTGAAACAGCGTTCGTCAGCGTTTCTATACAGTTAAGCACACCATCAGGGAAGGCACAAATTGCTGTATATGTAAAATTGAAGTCGTGCCATCTTGCACCGTCAAGCTCAGAAGGAATGCCGGTATACACCTGAATTCCCCAAGACGCGTGCCAATACCTCATTCCCCAATTTTGTATCCCCTGCCGCGTCAAGAAGCGTTCACCACCTAAGGTCCTTGGACCACGATCATTGTCGGGAGCACGTCCTATTGGCATGAATGAGAGTTTGGCATTTTCCAAATCGGCAAGTAGCAAAGGATATTTGTAGGCACAATAAACCGTTAAGTGGTAAGGAAAACCTATATTATACAGAGCGGGTTTTACCACTGTTCTTCGCTGTAGAAGCGGTTTTTCGCGCCGTTCGTGGCATCGCTGAATAAGATCTTTTATGGAATCCATAACTAAAGAATAACAATTTTGGAGGTCAAAATTGCCTTACAGAATAACATGTTAGTTGATTATAACTATAGAACGATGGATCTTATATATTAGTTTAACATAATTTAAATTTTAAAGCAATATTTTCGAGAATATTGTAAGGGTGTGTAAAGTTTATGTCAATATTTACTCAATAAATCCCTGTAGAAGCACTCTCCGAATCGCGACCTATCGTGCCAAATCAACGGTATGGAATACCATCTAAGCATTCCCCGGAGTTCCCTCCTACAATGAATTGTGCGGTTTCAGTTCTCTACATAGTATCTGAAAACTAAATCAGCGGTACAAAATAGTATAATATGGCTTATCGAATCCACTTTCAATAATATGAGAATACCGGTACAGAGGACTTTCTGATTAGTTCACAGAGTGTCGTTTTTCCATAATTTGCAATAGAATCTAAATTTATTCAAATTTAATTTGACATATTAAGTTACTGTAGAGTATAATTAGCCATATTAGGACTAATATATTATTATTTCATAAATTAGTAATATAAGTCTTAACGCAACTTGGTTATATCTTATTTATTATATGTAAGATGAGTTTAATCAAAAAAGTAATAAATTTACTTTGTAGAAATAGTACCACAGTATATTGACTGACTGATGTGAGTTGAACTACAAAGAGTGGGTGATGATTACACAACACCTTTTGATATGTCCTATGATATGCAAGCAGCCTTTTCAAGAGGTGAGAAGGCATTTTTTAAAGTATTCACACCGGAAGAAGGTTTGGGACCGGTATTCAATAATACTGGATGTGTCAGTTGTCATCCATCAAACGGACGCGGCACACCAGATTTAATTCTTATCCGGTTTAGTATTGGTGATAATCTCATGCTTGATCAGGGAGGACCCCAGTTCCAAGACAAAGCCATCCCTGATGTTCCATACGAAATGCTTCCAATAGGTGTGGACAAATCACCACGACTTCCTCCTCCAGTCTTTGGGATGGGACTTATTGAAAATATACCAGTTGAGACGATTTTAGAAAACGAAGACGAAGTTGGCGAACTCGTTTAGTAGCGGAATTTCTTGGTGGTACTCCGTTTTTCCTTCACGATGGACGCGCAACAACACTTCGCGGTGCTATTCGGGCACACGGAGGTGAAGCACAAAAAACATAAGAGGAATTTTTTAATCTGTTTAATCTGTCTGAAACTGATCAACAAGCGGTTATCGCTTTTATCAGTTCACTTTGACGATAAAGGTCTAATACTGTAATGTGCGGTATCCCATGTGTTCATCCGCACAAAATGGTTGTTTGAATGCCATTGAAAGGAAAGTGAAAGTGACATCTTATTTTAATAAAACTTTAATTTTATGGTTATTGGTTTTCATTATATTTTTAATTCATGTGGTTCTACTCTTTGTAGGGTGTAATGTTCAAAACCCAAGAAAAATCACATCTGAAATAGGAGATACGACGACGGTGCTTGACTTTTGTAGGTCCGAGGACAGGGAAATCGTGATGAGATTGTCTTACATAATGGACACACCTCCACTAAATCCTACAAATCGTTTTGCCGATGACCCGGATGCAGCGAAGTTAAGAATGACATTGTCAGGTGAAATGCCACCTGATCATTTGGTACATAAGTTGTCAACCGCACCGTGGTCATTAGGTAATGTATTAATGACGATGTTGCAAAGGACGTAAACATCTCGCTCTGGGAGAGGCGACAAAAGACAAACCAAGTGTATATGGAATGCTGTAGGCGTATTCCATATACTTGGTATGCAAATATTATCTTCTGAATAACAATTTCATTAGGTTGTTATTCCTCCTTGCGGGGGATTTAAATCCTCCGCACTAACACTATCAATTAGAGTGTTAGATGTGTCCTTAACTAAAGGGACAACGGGTTAACGATCTTCACCGTAATCTGGTTCTGTTGCATGTTGGACAACCCAATTTTCAAAAACCGATTTAAACGACTTCGCTTTGTCACCAAAATGAATATACTGGATACTGTTGATAGGCACCGACACCTCTCCATAAATTTTTGAACGTCCCAACAACCTTTCACCTTTAACCTCAAGTGGTTCAAAAATCAGGATCGGATTGTGGATCAATGCAAAGCGAATTTCAGACGTGGGAGTTGTTAACTGTTGGCTATCGGGTTTCTGCAACACATCTGCATTTTCCCCATTTCCTGTCTCTTCTGCTGGTTCGTCGTGTGCGTCAACACTAATATCAACTACCCGAGCCACGCGTTCAATAGGTAACGTAATTTTTTGTAGTCTTGATTCAAATTGAATTGTTTTTCCGTTGAAACTCAGTAATTTACCTCGTTTTACATCCCCGTTTTTTGCAATAAGAATGTGGTGGGGCGGATTATCTCGGTTGAATCGTGGGACGGTGAGTGCGCGTTCTAAATTTACATCTAATTTCTCTGGTTGGGTTTCAAGCGGATCAAACATAAGTTCAACAGCACGTTTAAGAGCAGCAGCATCATTATCTGCTAAATCTCCCCCGATTACGACTTTAAGCATCTGCGTGGGGTCATTGATATCCACTTCAATTTCCAGATTACCATCTTTTGTTCTGTGCATCTCACCTTCCAAAATTCGACCATCCTCTAATATAATACGGTGTTTGTTCCCTCCAGTGATAGTAATAGGATTTCGGTTTTCCTTTCGTGCGTGTGTTTTTCCGCGTGAGAATTCAATACCTTTTATATGTTCTGTGCTGATGTGTGTCTTACCTACAAAAGGTGATCGGAAGTTAATGCGGGATTCATCTATAGACAAGATTTGAGATGGAATAACTTCTCCGTTTTTTAGATGCATTAGATGCGGGAACGTCTTTATATCAAAGGGGTGTAATCTTGAAACATGTTTATTGTGGCGTTCGACGCGGGGAGATAGGTTATTTGCTATCTGAACTGGCTCGGAAGTACCTACAGGCTGCCAATTGATACTGGATTTATTTTCAGTGTCAATAATCAATTGACCACGAAGACTACTTGAAGGGAAAAACATTGTGTCATAAGATGCAATAGGTCCCTTTACTTTAGGGTCAGACCCAAGCCGTAGTAGAGACGCTCCATTGAGAGAACAAGTTATAGGTTTGACTGCATACTTTGTTTCGATTATAGCACTATCTGCGTTCAATTGTAGTACTTGTCCACTAATAACGGAACCATTAAGATATGTCAATTCCATGTTTTGTTCTGTCTCTACCAACGTCCGTCCTGGTTGTACAACACGATCAATCTGCAATAGGTCAATATTCGATTTCGTGCCATCGGTATCAAGGACATAGGTGTTACCATTTTCAATATATAGTTTACCGTGAAAAGCTTCTCCGCTCATCATGTGGACTCGCGGTTTGGAAAAGTCGATTTGCTGATGTCTAAATTCAGAGGGTTGCCGATAGACCCTCAACCTTTGCACAGTCATGTCTTGTCCTCGGTTATAAATATAAATACCGGGTACCTCAGTGGTTGGACTTACTTCATCCAATTTCAACAGCAAATTACCGTTAACATCAAATACCTTTAACACTCCAGTTTCTTGGTCATAAGCGAGGCGTAACCGGAAGTTCCGGTGATGCGGTTGGATTGTCAATATTTTTTCATAAAGTGTGCCTTGGACAACAACAAGATCTTTTGCCCATGTTTCTACACGTAATGCTTCATAAAGGTTTTTGCCGAGTGAGAAAACAAAGCCTGGTGGACCTGTAGCAGATCCCAATTCAACGTCAATTTCAAAGCGCGTGGGCCATTCAAGGGGATAAAATATGCTTGTCTTAGACTTTTCTGTCCGCGGTTGTCCACCACGTTCGGCATACCAACCTGTAGTCTTATTTTTTGTTTGGTTTTCATTCTGTTCGGATAATTGCCATGCTGCCAGTTGTGAACCGTCAAAAATGAGATTGGAATGTGCTCGATTTTCGAGTGAGTAAATCATTTCCCTATTTACTCTAAAATCACCGTATTGTTCGCTGAAAAAGTGAATGGTGTTTTCATCTGAACCTGTAATGTCCGCTATCCAGATATCACCTGATACTGTACCGACGCGAAATGTACCATTGACTGGTGAGGTTTGTTTTGAGAAAACAATCGAATCCAATACGTTGATGTCAATATTTAGATCGTCTATAAAGTATGGAGACTTCCAGCGAATTTCCCCAGGTTTACCCTCTAACAGTTCACCAGCGAGAGAATCACCATTTTTCCAACGTAATTTTGTTTCCTCAGCATGTGTATTGATGGGAAGCCATATCCCCGCAAGGGTTATGAGAATCCCTGAGATGATGTGTAGGCATCTACGCATTGCATTTCTCCTTGACATACATTAGTTATTCGCTCCACGGTGTTATAAAGTAGTTATTCAATAAGATATTACTTTCATTCCAGAGTAGCGATAGTATTTATCTCTCGTAGATGGGTAGAAGGCGGTAGTTCAAAGCTAAGGTTAACACAGCCATTCCCGTTCCATAGGCTTTTCCGTAGGAACTGTTGAAACTTCCATCAGTTTGTTGCATTTTTTGTAGTCGTTCAATAGTACGTTGATTCCAAGATTGCCACGCCTCTAAATCGCTTTGAAATAGAGCTTGTGCCATATAATATAGAGTATAAAACATATAACTACTACCTATATTATAATTCGCTCTGCGTTTGATGTATTCGGAAGTTGCTTTATATTCAGGTGTATCTTTCCGCTTTCCAATAGCGTAAACGAGTGCGCCAATCGCAGATCGGGTCAGGCTATCACCATGGCTGCCTGATGCCGTATAAGAGACACTTCCACCTCGCGTGGTACAGGTTTGAAAATAATTTAATGCCTTGTTAACGGCTTCATTTGGCACCTCAATACCGGCGTTTCGTGCACCGAGTATCCCCATTAATACCGTTCCAGTGACGGTTGTATCGGCATCCCGGGCTTGTGGAGAGTATCTCCAACCGCCCCATGGGTTTTTTTCTTGTGCAGTCAGAGCACATCTCACCGCAAGTTCTAAGGCTTCACTAAGGGTTCGTCTGCGGTTAATAGGGACATCACTATCCTTCCAAAGTAGGTCTTCATTTACCGCACCATACGCCTCAGACAGTGCTAACGTGGCAAAACCGTGATGATACATTGATGCATGTCCACTTGTTCCCATGTATCCTGTTTTGGGGTCTTGGCTGACGATCATGCTGCGGACGGCTTTACGTATGTGTGTGGCATAAGGACCGTAATCTGGGTCTTCACCACTTGCCATGAATGCCATAACGCAAATACCTGTTGTTCCCGCACCATTCCGTGAACCTTGCCAACTGCCATCTTTCATCTGGGTGTTTGCAAGGTATCGCAAACATCTGTCATTGATGCTTCTCACAGCAGGTGGGACACCTGTTCCATAGCGTAGGGTTGGATCTTGGGCGTATGCCGATTCGCTGACAAATATGCTCATGAAACTCAATATACCAATGATACCAATAATTCGTATATGGTTTTTCATTAGTAAACCTGTAACTTTTTTGTATTGTGTCATGTTTTTATTCTCCTCTAATTTCAAATTGACTCTGTTGCCAAGAACTCCAAGTCTCAGGACCTGTTCTTAGGTAAAGTTCGAGAATGATAAAAAGTAGTCCGTCAACACTTATAAACGGAAGAGCCAACTGTTCTGTTGTTACCATTAACTGTTCACGTTGTGTATTATTCATAAGTAGGTGCAGATCAAAGATTGCAACAATCACATCATGCGCTGTCTGTTGTAGAAAAGTCTCTGCTTCCTTCTGCTTTTTAATATATTGCTCGTAAGCATCTACAGAAAGAACGTCTTTAATAGTTTGTTGATAAAGCGGATGATTTATAATACCAGAAATTCTGTCAAAAATCAGACTGTTGAGTGTTTGTTGATAAATGGGAATATAAGTTATGACAGCTATGTCATATTTCCATTGTAAGTTGTTTGTGTTTTTATTATCCTGTAAGTCCTTCAGTATAGCTTTGAGTTCTTGAACAGCCTCTTCTCGAGTTATTTTGTCAGTTAACGCCTTGAGTGAGAAGCTACCTATGTTTGCTATGAATGGTACCATTGAATCGGCATAGTCATTTTGAGTTTCGGTGAATTGTTGAACCACACCTTTTGCTGCCAAATCTAAACGTTGAGAGACGGGTTTGTTGCGTAATCCTAACTGTTCTGTATGTGCCGCAAGGACTGCTTCTGCAAGTTGCCACAGTTGAGATTCTTGGATTTCCTCTTTAGTATTGATCTGAAGTTGTTTCTGTTGTTTATCTGGTTTTGCGGCTGCTTCTCCCGGTGCTTCAAGCACTTCGACTCCTATTACATCTTTAAATGGCTTACTATCTTCGTGTATATTTAGCATTACACGCAATATTTTGGACTGTGTTTGGTTCAATATACTGTCTAAAGAAAGTTTCAATTCATTTATTATGAAGTCTACTATCTCTTGAAAAGGTTGCGTTATATTTTTTTGTATTTTCAGGTCTTCAATGGTATTTAGTTTATTGAGTAGTAATTGTGTTAATTGTATTCTTTGTTCGGTTGTTAGACTAAGTGATTGATTAAGTAATGCAGTTATGAGATGTGCGTAGGCTTGTTGAATTCGCTGTCGTCGTGCTTTAGTATAATTTATATAATCCTGAAGTTGTTGTGCGTTCAGATGTTTGGCAAATGCACTTTTAGTATCGGGATGAGACAACAATGCTTCAAGTATCCCTGTACCGGTACTAGTTGTAAGTCTTGTATCTAAGACGATAGACACCATACTTTTGTCATGTTTTAACGACGTTTCAATTGAATCATTGATTGACTGACGAAGTTCATTGACAGTTGTCCTGTCTAAGTGGTAAAGCATACCGATATTTTCGGTAATATGATGGACTAAAGGCTCAATTTTATTCTTATGAATGCCCTTTGTGTTAACCATTTTCCGTTGGGCAATGTGGGTTCCTCCATTAACCACAACTACAGATTTTCCAGTGCGGGTACCGTATCCTTCTTTGCGGAAGTTGACAGTATAACGTCTGCCCGGGATGCCAGAGTATTTATAATTGCCGTTAGCATCAGTTTTTGTAGTGAATATCTTGCCATCTGAACTAACAATCTTAACTTCAACACCTTCAATTGGAATCAGTTCAGTGTCAAGAATTTCACCTCGAATTGTTCCGCCTTTTACCGCGTTATCTTCTGCGAAAAGGATGCTTACGGATATAATACTAATACATACAAATGTTATAACCGCAAAACTATAACGGGTCATTTTCTGGGAATCCTTATAAAGATATGTACTTTTCTTTTTGTCTCTAAACCGGACTGTCAAATTTCATCAATATCTGAAAGTAAAGTATGAAGTTGAGTTTCCTGCCAACGAGTCAGCATTCCGCTTTCTATCTGTCCAGTAAGTTGATCAAACATATCTCTTTCATCATCTTGGATCAATAGAGGCGCGGACAACTGTGTTGCTATCTTTTCTAACTGCTTCCGTTGGATATCGTTTAAGAACATCAATATATCCAGGTCTGCTACCACTAAATCACGCAAAGCCTGTTGACGGAAGTTATCTCTTTCTGTTTGGATTGCTATATATTTTGCATACTCATCTTCAGAAAGAACATCCTTTAGAGTTAGTTGAAAGAGCGGATGATATGTAATATCATAAGTTGGATGATTTAGCGTGCTGACGATATCAATTTCTGAGTTAAATCCTCTGGGTCCGTTTAGGAGTGCTCTTCTAAGTGAGGCTAATCGGATAAAGTAAGTAAAAAATCGGAAACCGAATAGTCCCGTACCATGAATGGTTTCATTCGGTATGCTGTTAGATTTTTTCTCATTCCACAACTTTTCGCTCAGGTTTTGTAGTTCCTCATAAGCTTGATATGAAGTTATTTCTTTTGATCTGGCAGCAGCAATAAGTTTAGCTTCGGCTTCACGATATGTTGTCATTTTTTCTTCGGCTTCAAGGTATTTTTGAGCCACACCTTTGATAGCCAAAGTTAGTAGTTGTGAGGCATGGTCATTAAGTGTGCCTAACTGTTTGATATGAGAGGCGAATATTGTTTCAACCAACTGTTTCGTTTGTTCATGAGATCTCAACATATCCGCTTTTATCTTTAGCTCATCAAGTCTTGCTGTAGCGGTTTTTGTGTCACTCCAATCGAATGCAATTTGATTTTGGGTGCTCCGAATCTCGTGCTTAATCGCAGCAACAGCATTTTTTCCTTTTATCCAATTCAATATTTTCTTCTGTGTATCGGTTAATACAGACACCCATGATTCATCATCTTTCGCGCTAAGACGCAACGGCATTATCTCTTGACGTTGATCCGCTGTGAAGCTAAGTGTTTTATCAAGTACTGCTGTCGAATAGTAGATTGAGGCTTGATTTCTGCGGTGCCGACGCACCTTGCTGAAATCGTTAATATCCTTTAGTTGTGTATCGGTTAGGTGTTTAGCAAATGCACCTTTTATATCGGGACGTAACAACAATGCATCAAACACATCTATGTTTTCGTCACCATAGTGAATTGCGAATATAGATAGATCTTTTCTGTTTTCTAATGCTGCTTCAATAGATTCACGGATTGACTGACGCAGAGCATTAACAACACTCTTATCCAAATTATGTCGACTTGATATGTTATCGGTAACTTGGTAGAGCATAGGTAGGATTCTGCCATGAACCATCTGTTTGGCATGATTAAACCAATCAACCATTTTGAGTTCAACAACATGGTCTCCATCATCTTCCACTACAATAGATTGACTACCACTACCCTTGCTTTCAAAACCTTCTTGACTGTATTTGAGGGTATATTTTCCCACAGGGAGATGGTCAAATTTATAATTACCATTTACATCAGTTTTTATAGTATGTTCTTTGCCATCAGCATTAACGATAGTAACTATTAAGCCCTCAATAGGTTCTGTAGCCTTGCCATATTTAAGTGCCTTACCTCGGATTGTTCCACCATCTGTAATATTGTCTTCTGCGAACGTTATACTTGTGTACACACAGATACATGCAACCGACATAAGCATAAAACTCAAACGTGCTATTTTTTTTAGTCGCATTGTATACCCTCCAACACCTTGCAGAAATACGATTCGCTTAGAAATCTTATATACCAGAACGGGAACCGTTTATTGCATTGTAGCCAGACCGGTTTGCCATTCCTTGCCTTTTTTGCCGGCGTAGAGCATGACGTAGGTATTACCGATTTCGAGTATCTGTCCAGTTAAGACTCCATCGCAATCAAACGTTTCAGGGTCATCAGATGGTGTGAATATGGGATTGTCCGGGTTCGGTTCGAAGGTCTTGAAATCGCGAGTCCGCACATGTCCGATCCGCCACACTTCGCCATCAAATCCACCATAGAGGATATGGAAGTATTGTGGTCCTTTGAACAATTCTGTTTCACGAACGGATTGACTGTCCCATGCTTTCCCGCTACCAATGAAAACTGGATTGGCAGGATTTTTTGTGACCGATGCTGGATTGTCAGTCGGAGCAGTTGCATGACACATCGTCAATCCCTCACCGAACGACTTAGTTGCCTTGCCAGTATAAATGATGTGAATCGTGTCGTTTTCCACTACAACGGATGGATGCGTTGAACCGTGTCGTTCGTGATCGGTATCCGCGGGAATGACAGGCGTGTGTTGGACACGTTGCCACTTGCCAAGGTCACCGTCGCTTACAAGCAAGCCTGTCTGCTCAGGGGTTGTTTTACCCTTACCCCGATAGTACATATAATACTTGTCATCAACCGGATTTAGGAACGGAAAAGGATACTCAACTGCTGCATCATCAAATCCGTGTGCTGACGGTTCAATAATAGGATTGCGTGCATCTTGTGTGATGTCGGTTAGGTCACTGATAGGTGCAGTCGCGTGCATCATCACCCACCTACGGTCAATTTCGCGTTTACACCAGATATAATGCACCGTCCTATCAACGATGATTGCATGTGTTGCCGCCGCCCAGAGAGGTGGCGGCAGAGAAATAATCGGATTCCCTGCCGCTATCCGTTTGAAGTTAGTGAATACCTCAAACGGGATAGCATCTTTTGGTGTCACTGCCATCGGTTTCCCTCTGTTACGGCACGTTGTAGATCTATTAATTACCTTCTAATGTATTAAAGTAAGTGTCTAATCCTTGACGAAATTCTTCTGGTAAGACGCGACCTGTTTTGCCTATTGCTTGTTTAGGTGCGCGTTTTTCAATGAATGCTGTACCTGAGTCATCACCGCCACCCATGAGTCTTAATGCGGAAGCAATTGATGCTAAAGTACCACCACCGCCACCACCTGGAGAATCTCCGCCGCCACCTCCTCCAGGAGTGTTTGGTACGCGTTGTGTCTCAAGCAAGATTTCGATCACTTCCGATATAGCAGCGATTGCTTCAGGACCGGTATCAGGCTTTGCCAAGATTGATTCTGCTTCTTCCATAACCTCGGCTGCTCGTGATACTTTACCATATTGTCCCTGGATAAAAGGTTCGTTGGCAGTAGGTAATAGTGTAATCTCCCTTGCCACTTCGCGTGTGTCCTCAGCAATCTCGTATTGTGTGTCGCTTAATGCTTCGCTTTTCTCATAATATGTGTTGGCGTTAAGAGCATCCTTTGCTTGTTCCAATTCGCGCGTTTCTTCACGTAATTGAATTTCGCGATTGATGAGACGCAATATCTCCACGACAATTTCAGGTGGTAGGTTCGGGAGTTCCGACATACTATTACCTGCACCTTCTCCTTCAGGCAACGGGTCTACCAGTTGTTCTGCCCAACGATCTAATGTATCCGCCCAGTATTCTGCCTCAATTGTTGATTGACCGACAAAATTCCTGCTAATTGCTCGAACGAGATCTCGCATCTGGTTTGATATAGACGCGTCTTCCATTTCAGCAAGGACACGCAGGTAGTTGGCATTTGGACGACGATCAGTATATGCCGCCATATCTTGTATGATAGATGTCACTTTTTTGGACTCAGCAGACTCAAGTTCTGCTATACGGTTTCGTGCTTTGCGGTTGTCTGTCCCTCTATCTGAAAGACCGAAACTATCCAGATTATTGAGATCAGATGCAATGTCAATTTGCTTTCTTGACGCTGCTTTCAAACGTTTCACAAAAGTACTGTTTTCAAAGCCGACAAGCAGCTTTTTCATCTCGTCTGATAACGCGGCAAAGGCATCTAACAATTCCTCTTGCACTTCAACTGCTTCCGAAACGAGTTCTTCTGCCTGCGGTATTGACGGCTGTTCAATTTGTTCTTGATCACTTCTGCCACTTCCCATTAAATTAGTTGTAGGAATGCCCATTCCTCCAGTAATCTGTCAGGTGCCTCCTGAGTGTGGATCAAGTGGATTGAATCCTGATTCAGTATCTGTAAGACTTGGGAATGGATTTGCAGGAGGTGGAGGAGGACCTGATTGACTACCTTCTGGTGGTTTACTCCGATTTACGCTTACAGAATCAGGAGATTTATTTTCATCCTCAGGATTGTCAGTTTCCTCGTCTGTCTCCTCAGACAGTGGCACTTTGTTTTCGGGTCCATACTTCTCAATATCGTCTTTTGAACCACTTTGTTGCTCACCAGAATTTTGAGATTTTCCGCTTGGCGTTTGGTTCTTCTGTTGTGATGGATCGGTAGGTTTGCTGTCCGATTGGTTTGCGTCTGTCGGTTTTTGGCTGTCAGAATTCTGTGAAGATTTGTCTTGCTGACTGCTTTCTGCTGACTGCTGATCACTTGGATTTGACTGTTGATCACTTGGGTTTCCAGGTGCTTCGGATGCCTGTGCAAGTAAATTGGCGACCGATGGCATTTTCTTACTCGCTATATCCTCTAAATTTTCAAGCATGTCTGACCACGATTCGAGTTGTTCTGCATCAAACTCACTGTTCTTTCCTGCTTCTTCAAGCAACTCTTCACCGCTATCAATGAGACTATCAAGTTTTGCTGCGTTGGCACGTTCTGATGCAGCTTGATTCTGTAGTTTTTTCCGCTGTGCTGGGTCGTCAAGTGCCTCGGTGGGTAGGTTTTGAAGTTCACGATTAGTTTCATGTAATTGCAGCTCTTTATCGTGGACATCTTTTGCAGCACCTGCCCAAAGCTGCATCTGTCCAATTAGCCATTTAAAGTGTTCTGCTGGATTAAGTACATGCAATACGATTTGCGGTGAATGTACACGTTCGCGGTTGGGGAAATAGTCCTCCGCATAGGCACGTAAACGTAGGCTTTGAGGTGGCACATTTTCACGTTCAACAGAGAATGTCGCAGGTACGGTTAAGGCTTCTGAAGTCGGAGATCCTGCTGATACGGTTTTGTTGCCAATGGCGGGTTCAGGATTTTGAATCGGATTCTCAATACCTTCCCATTCCAAACCGACCTGTTTTATTCCGAAGTCATCCTCTGCCTGAATCTCAAATGTGAGCACTTCTGTAGAAAGGACAACCTGATTATTCTTGAGTTTGGTAAGGGCAATCGTTGGTTCTGCGTCATCTTGCAGATCAAACTGCAGGACTTGCGGTTCACTTGCTGCGAGTCCAAAACTATCTTTCCATGTCAGCTGCATCTCTGTCGTCTCTTCTACTGAAATTGGTTCGGTTATTACGTTGGCACCATCCACTTTTTGAGGACGGTCGTTTAACGTTGCTTCCGACAAGTCACGTGTAATTGTTGCTTCCAAGGTGGCAGTGCTACCCTTCACCAAGTTAACTATTCCACCACGCACATCATCTATTCTCGGTTCTTCGCGTTGTAGATAGTCGGGTAACTGGACGTTGGCGATGAGTTCTTTCAGTGCTGGACGCAATTTCGGTTCAACTGGAATGGAACGGCGCGCATCTCCCACGCGTAGGTTAACTTGACCATCCACAGTTTGCGGTGGTAATTGAAACTTGTAGGATTCGCCTTCTCGTTCTGCAACTATAGGTTCTTGGTCCGCATATCGTGCTTCACCGGATTCGGGTTTCCATTGTGATTCGTCTTTCAATTGCGCTTCTACATCAAAGGGTTCTGCATAAGCCACGACACGTAGATCTGGATTACCATCCAATTGTGCAAAGGTATATCGTTCCACATTTCGCCAAGGAGTAAGCCATCGTGCTAAGGCATTACGACTGGTTGCCGGGATTATAAGTGCCCCGATTATTACCAATACTAATGGGAACCCTACAGCCAATGCCCATCGACGATGTTTCGGATTCGGCACTGCATCTGTCAAGTTGTGTTTTGCTACCTCTTCGTCAACTTGGCGCATAGCGGCTGCAACCAGTGCAGGACTTGATGATTGATCCGACCTTTCTGATGCGAGTTCTACTATACCGAGTACGTGATCACCAAAACGCGGAAACTTATGTTTCAACAACTTCGCGATGCCTTCTAATTGACGATTTCGCCAGACCCAATTATAATACTTGAATGGTAGGAATATTACCATTCCAACCATGCCGACTATTAGTATGAGGGTGCGCAGCAACGTAGGTGTATCAAACAGTCGGTCTAAACCAAACACGATAAGATACGATATGATAAGACCAAAGATTGCTGCTAACGTGCCTTCGGCAAGTTTGATTATCCATACACGTTTTTTGTACTGTTCTAATGCTTTTTTCATTCGCGGAGGTAAGTTCACCCCGTTATTTTGTGGTTGTGTTTGGTTCATTTAAGTTCTCCTTTTGAATGACTTCCTATTTGGTTTTACATTCTGCAATACTTCGATAAGAATTCCGTTATCACTCAGTCTATATTTACCCGGTGTGCTAAAACTTCAATTTTTCCGTTATCTGCAAAGTCTGTAATATAATGCCTTAAAGATTCTATATTTCTATTCCGTCAGTTAAAGTGTGTAAAAGTTGATACTTACGAATTGATATGTTAATTATACACTATTTCGGATTAAATTATATGAAAAAGAGGGTATTCTACATACATTAGTTTATATTGTACCTGCCATCTTCCGTGCAACCCAAAATAATCCCATAAGAAGAATAATGAATCCTCCCCAAAATGGGTTTGCCCAGATTCGCGTTCGCTTGGTAATCGGTTCAGGTTCTGGTAGTGCTGCGAGGTGATCTAACAACGTTCCCACTTCATCAATTGAGACCAATTTGCCGTCTGTGATTTTGGTGATTTCTTCTAAGACATCAAAACGCGCCAAACGACCTTGTTGTTCTCTATTTAAGCCTTGAACTGACAGATCCGTTTGAATGGAAGCACCTGTTTCGCTACTGCTTGCAACTAAACGGTAGGTGCCTGCCTCTTTCGGTATATATGTCCCGATAAACAATCCCCATGCATCTTCTGTGCCCGGTTGTAACCGAATTGTCTCTGTCTTACCCGAAGGTGAAATTGCCTGCACAATCACTGTACCTCTATCCAATGGTCCACCAAAGTTGTCAATCACATTAGCATTTAATGTTAGGACATCATCAACGTGTGGTCGGTCAGGGGAATAGAACAATCGTATTGATTCGCTTTGTGCCATCTGCCGTCGATACGCCATCCAACGTGCAACTTGGCTCCAGAAGCGGTAATGGTATTTGTCTTCAACACCGTGTCGCCAACGCCATGCACTATCCGTTCCCATAAATAGCACTTTACCTGTGCCGTATGTCTTGGTCACGATGAGCGGCACCCGACCGGAAACTGTGGATGCTTGGTCGTGAACAGCCAGAGTCTCAGTCCCTACCTTCGCGCGTCTGGCACCAGCATACCAGAAAAATCCAGGTAATGTTCGCCACACCTCACTACTGTCAAGATCGGTATCACCGAGACGTGTTAACAAACTTCGTTGTCCGGGTTCGGTAAGTGCAAAATATCCCTGAAGACTTGAACCGACACCTTTCGGTATAGCAGGATCTAAGAGAACAGGATATAGGTCAGCAAGTGGACCGCTCATCAAGGAATCATGTGCACCGGTGCGTCCCGGTAGAAAGACGATTCCAGCTGCTTGTGCACTGACGAGTTGTCGTAAGTCTTGTGCTTGTTCAACCGTCATTTGGTCTGGTGCTATACCAACATCTCCAAGAAACACTACATCAAATTTACTAAGTTCTCTTGCATCGGGGAACCGTTTAATATAACCGCGTCCACCCCCAACTTCAGGTAATTTTGGATGAAAAAGGAGACAAGTTACATCAACACCAGCATCCCGTTCCAAGGCGTTGCGTAGATATCGGTATTCCCAACGTGGAAAAGATTCAATGACAAGGACTTTCAACTGCTCTTTACGTATAGATATAGGGGCAGAAAGTTCATTATTTTCAGGAATCAATTCCTGCATATCCTTCGCAATCCGTAACGTTAGGTCGTAATCACCAGTTTCTGTTGGTGTCCACGCCATGTTATCTTGTGCTTTGCTCATAGCAGGGACAGTGATTACTTTGCTAACCGTTGCCTCGTTATTTATGCTTAACGTGAGACTCACTTCCCGGTCTTGTCCTAAGGTATTCCGTACGACAAACGGGATCCGAAGTTGTTTCTTCGTTACACCATAAGTCGGAGCATCCATGCTAACTAACTCAAGATCAGGCAAGGGCACTTCACTGCCGACTCCAACAGCGAATATCGGTATCTCTTGCATGTGAAATCGAGGTGCTGAATCCACCGCAGGTGAGTCACCGATATTCCAATCACCATCCGTTAACAATACCACACCGCGAAGATTAGAATGATTTTCCAGAACGTATGATAATCCGGCGTTTATATCAGTAGCTTCTTCCGCAGGATCTAAAAGTGAAGAAAACGGCTCAAATATAATATTAAGATCGGTATCATCCTCTGTTTTCCAAACTTCTTCGGACATCAGTGGTTGAATCGTTTCAGCACGACTTTTGCGATTGTCAGTCGTGTCTTGCTCATTGAGAACATCCCGTGTTTTCATGCTGTTGGATATGTCCCAAAGGACAACAAGTGTTGAACGTTGTTCCGGAGGTTGTGATTCCAACCATTCGGGTTGATTTAACGTGAGAATCACAAGGCAGACAAGCACAAAACGGAGCAACTCGAGCCATCCGATCTGCTTACGGTAACCGCTACGGTGCCATGCATACCAACATAGCACACCGGTTGCGGTGATGATTATAACTCCCAATATTATGACGTAAGTGTTTGAAAAGAATTCAAGGTATCCTTGTTGGTCTTGCATATTTTGTATTCCTAATCTTGGTAATCAGTTTTCAGTTCTCAGCATTTTCAGCAAAATTGTTACATCGTATACTCTCAAAGTTAAATGATGAGATTTTCCCAAACTTGTAATTTCCGAAAATCTTGCATATTCATTCCTAAAAATCAACAGACAACTGATTTCTGACTACTAATCCGCGTTTCCATCTGCAGTTGCAAAGTCAATCAGAGGGTTGTTTTCAACCTTCTTACTCGGCAAACTCAGAATCGCTTCCACAATAAGTGCTACTGCCATAGCAATGAGGAAGATACGCCAAAGTTCATTTGCTAATGAGGATGTGTCTCCCACCTCTACATCTATTCGTCGATATGATAATCCGTCAAACAGAGAATCAACAGACTCTGCAGGTGCCGCTTTAGCAGAATCTTCAGCTTCGCTACGGTTTACGGCTACCCAATATTCCTCGTCTCGGTAGACACCAGCATGTAATCCGCGTTGTGAGACGGATACTGCTCCATCTTCAGGTGCAACCGCTTTCCAATTATCATTACCTGTAAGTGCATCAGGTGTAGCGTCGCGTTGAGATGCCTCGGCTAAGGCACGACATCCTTCTGCTAACGCACGTTGTAGCATAACATAAAACACAACCCCATCTCGTTCAAAAGAAGAGAATTGCGCTGTTGGTAGTGTGCTACAAAAATATACACCACCACGGTCGGTATTCATTCGGGTTAACAACGGGATAGCGTCACCAAACCTTGCTAACGTAGTTCCAGTGCTTTCAAGAGAACGGTAACGATAGATGCGAAGATCGTTCAATGGCAAGGCATCACCACTTTCCGAACGTGCTAACAGATCCGTATCACTACGCCACCAAGACATCTCGTATTGTTGACCATCTTCAGGATTCTGCCAGACGTTCCAATGTGAGTCAAAAAATGTCTCTCCAGCATTCCCATTCGGTGGAAAGAAGATAACGACCCGTCCACTGTTGACGAAATTTTGAATCTGTTCCGCAACCAACCCATTTGGTAAAGCTGCCTGCCAGATCAACAATCCCGTATTTTCCCAATCAATCTCGCCAACGCGGTTTACAGGAATTACATCTGATTGATGTTGAAGTCGTGAATCAGGAGGGATAACAAGTGCACGTTGAAAAGCTTCACCTATTCTTGCGTCATCACTGACAATGACCGATTGCCTGACTGGCGGTTCAGAAAATACAAAGAAAAATCGGTTGTCTAAGGGATTGGCATCACCCGGTAACCCGATGGATCCCCATCCAGAAGTGATTTCGTTGTTAATAGGAATGCGGTGTCCTTGTAAGGATGCACCGCGTGCATCAAGTTCAACTTCAACCACAGAACGCACGTTATTGACTTCAAACTCAATTGGCACACTTCGTATTGCTGCAGTATTCCCTTCAACACGAACCATTACATCAAGAATGAGTTCCGCCTCGTTGCCTCGTTGCCAACGTTGTACGTTTTCCACCCGAACAGATAAGTTGTTTGAAGGTGGCGCGGAATATGCCAGCAAGAAATGATGGACACCATCAAGCTGTGAAAATTCATCGCGTATAGTGTCCCAACGTCCACTTTCAACAGACCAATCGTTTCCACGAAGGTCAGAACAGAGCCATACGTCTGCACGTCCAGAATTGTTTGCCTTAAGATAGGCTAAGGCGGATTCATACATGCCGGGTATATTGGCACTGGTTGCACTTGACTCAGTCATAGGTAAGCTCAATAGTGCCTTCGGTGAGTCTACTTCATGGAGTTGTCCGGTGGCACTGTCAATCAGTATCAGGTGTGTTCCGTAATCACCTTGTTCCAGCAACTGTGTGAGCCTTTTTAGTGCTGTAGATCTTTTCGACTCACCAGCCTGCAGGTCTTGTGCTTCCATACTCGAGGATCGGTCAAGAAGAACCATAGTGACATCGGGTTTTGCTAATCCAATACTGCCTAACCAGCCGCCAGATAGTGGACGACTGATCGCAAAAATTAATGCTGCGATAGCGAGAACACGCATAAGTAGGATGAAAATATGGCGAATACGCGCCATACCTTTACTCATCCGTTTCGCAGTCATGAGGAACATCATAGCTGCCCAAGGCACGGTTCGGTGCCGCTGTTGATTGATTAGGTGAATGATCACCGGCAGTAACATGATGGGTAGTGCTATTAATGCTAAGGGTTGTAAAAAATTCATAGTGTATTTTTTATTGCTTTCGGCTAATAGCCGTCAACTATTAGTATTTTAGTAAAGCGGTTAGCATTTTCTTTACTATTGCTGTTGTATTATTTGTTTTTAAGGATGTATTGTTATATTTAATTCTATTGGAATATGGACAATCGCTTATTTTCGCCAGCCGTCTGCTGATAGCCATTTGCTGATAACTGACAGCCAGTAACCACCCTACGCCCGTTTTTTGGGAGTACGTCCTAATAGGAACTTTGCTAAAACGTCGCCATAATCCTCGTTGATACAGATACGGTGGTAGTCAATTTCTGTGTCTTGGATAACTTCGTTTATGCTTTCAATGTACACCTCAAGTGCACGCCGGTACTGTTCGCCTATAATGATCGGGTCTGCTAATATGGGTTCACCACCTTCCATATCAACAAATCTCATTGGACGATCAAATTCAAAATCAAGTTCGTTCTGTTCCATGAGATGGAACACCGCTACATCGTGCTTACGGAATCGTAGATGTTCAAAACAGTTTCGCGCAACTTCAGGTTCAATGAACAGATCTGAAATGATGATAATCAGTGCTCTCTGAGGTACACGTTCAGCTGTTTCGTGAAGAATCTCGGCTAATCCTGTTTCACCTGACGGTTCTACAGTTCCGAGTTCATCCAAGACCGTGCTGAGGTGTGTTGCGCTTCGTTTTGGGGGGATTTCTTTGTGAAAATGCTCACCTGCACAGTAGAGTCCGACTGCATCACCTTGAAGAGCAGCGATATAGGCTAATGTCCCACCGATGCGTCGGGCATAATCCAGTTTGCTCATACCGTTATAAGCGAATCCCATTGAACCGCTGGTATCAACGATTAAGCACATACGCAGGTTCGTATCAGCTTCAAATTCCTTGATGTAGTAACGATCATTCCGGGCATAAGCACGCCAATCAAGCCTACGTGTATCATCGCCGGGCACGTATTTACGGTACTCCGCGAACTCAAGGCTTGAACCGCGAATAGGACTGCGGTGTTTACCAGATACATTGCCTATCATAGGCAAACGGGCATGCAATTGTAACGTTGAGAGACGTTCAAGGACTTTCTGATTGAGGTAGTCTCGTTTGAGTTGCAGTGCCATTTTTTACCCCTGCTCAGATAATTCTTCAACGAGACGTTCAACAATGTCTTGGCTGGTAATGTTCTCGGATTCGGCAGCGAAGGATGTAATGACACGGTGTGCCAATACCGGGTTTGCTACTGCTGTCACATCTTCAAGCCGTGCCATATAACTACCGCTTAGTGCAGCCCGTGCTTTAGCACCGAGTATAAGGTATTGAACTGCACGAGGACCTGCTCCCCAAGCAACGAGAGGCTTTAACCATTCTGGTGCTGCGTCGCCTTTCGGACGTGTACTTCGCGCTAAGTCAACGGCGAATTCGTAGATGTGTTCGGATACTGGAACGCGCCGAACAAGGTTTTGGAACGCTATCACACGCTCTCCCGTTAGCACGTGTTCCAACGACGGTAGTGACATACCGGTTGTTGTTCTGGCAATTTCGATTTCTTCAGAACGTGCAGGATAATCTACCTCAATCCTGAACATAAAGCGGTCTAATTGCGCTTCGGGTAACGGGTACGTTCCCTCCTGCTCAATCGGGTTTTGCGTTGCTAACACAAAGAACGGAGGATCTAACTGATAGGTCCTTCCGATTACGGTAATCTTATATTCTTGCATGGCTTCAAGCATTGCTGCCTGTGTTTTAGATGGCGCACGGTTGATTTCATCAGCGAGGATAAGGTTCGCAAACAATGGTCCTTTTACGAACTCAAACTCGCGTCTACCACCCGGAATTTCTTGAAGAATGTCGGTTCCGGTGATATCCATCGGCATGAGGTCAGGTGTGAATTGGATCCTGCTGAATTCCAATGACATGGTTTCCGCAAATCGACTTACTAAGAGGGTCTTTGCTAAACCGGGTACACCCATAAGCAAGGCATGTCCTTGAGCAAAAAGACAGATTGATAAGTTTTCAATGACTTGTTCCTGACCGATGATGATCTTCGCAAGCGATTGTTTTAATTGGTCATAGACTTCGCGTAATTCGTCAATTGCAGCAACGTCATCGGCATCCATTTGGTCAATGTGTTGTGGCGTTTGCATAAGATTCCTTATTGATTGTCAGTTATCGTTATCCGATTCTGAGGTTTTGAATAAAAGGTTAGTTTTTTGACTCTTAAGGTATTTTAATTGTCTGTACCAGGATTTATATATTTTATGTTCTCATTTAGCGAAGGTCTGTATTTACAGGTTAATTCTCAGATTTCGTATGTATGTGATGTCCGTTGCAGCTTGCTTTAAAGACAGCATCAATTGCTCCGAAAAGGTGCTGCAAGTTATCCATCGTTACACTTGTTCTATTTCGGGTAAAGTCATCACCAACAAGTTGTCCAAATTCCCACAACTTTCCGTCACTCACAATTCCATAGACAGGGAAATCTATATCATCATTAATTTTTTGAGAGGCGACTAATTCTGCAAGACATTGTCCCCAGCCTTGATCAAAATCATTTTTCTTTGCCTCAACGAGGATGATCAAAGGTATTCCAACAACAGGGAGTCCTAACTCAGACCTTGTAGAGATAAAGTAATCAGGAGTGCCGCTCAGTGTTTCATCGTAGGTGATTGCTTTCTTAATCCATAGCGCGTAGTCTTTAGCGTATGCTTTGTAAACCTCCTTCAAAATTGGAAAAATAATAGCCTCACAACGTGCTGCCTCGGAGGCGAATATATCTATATGTTGAGTACAAAACTCAAATTCTTCCAAGAATTGTGCTGATGGAGTGACTGTTGGCTCCTCAATTTGGACGAAATCTTTTACAGTGTATGTAATTCTGAATTTTTCTAACACTTCTGGGATTGTTTTGAAATCGCTAAAAGCCATGTGTTTGACCTCTTCTTTAAGCATTTTAGCATACTTTAGGGAGTATGTCAAGGGTTAGGCAAACCATTTAGTATTCGGTATTCTAACCCAGAAGCATGAAGAAATCCAATATACACAGAACTGTCGCAAAATATTTGACATGGATCAGTTAAAACAGTCATGCCATATAACCTTCATAATTTAAAGACGCAATATTAAGTCGGAAAGGATGCATAAAATGAAAATAGTCAGATAATTATTCCTCAGTATAAATAATGACGGCTACTTCGGAAATCGATTCGTTGTCAATAGAGATGATAAAAATATAACCGTGCATGGCTTTGTCTCTTGAGTTTAGAAGGGGATATCATCGTGGTCAGTTGTGTGTGGGTCTGTTGGTCTGTCTCGTTTGCGCGATGATCTATCGTTTCGGAGTCGGCTCTTTCGTCTGATGACGCAATTCAAATAATTGTGTAAGTCCTGATATATTTAATGACTGGCTTCAGATATTCCACCGATGGCGTATAGATGATTAGTGGTTCGCAGATATAGTGTATTTCCAGCGATTGCAGGTGTTGCAAAAATCTCTTCACCAAATTTATTCCTTGCGAGAACTTCAAGTTTATCTCCAATTTGAATAACCGTGACCGTTCCCTGATTTGAAACCGTGATGAGTTTGTCTCCTACAGCGATTGGTGAAGCTATATATTGTCCCCTTGCCCCTATTCGTTCCCGGAATATTTGTGCACCGTCTGATGCCTGTATGCATGTCAGAATACCACCTTTTCGCAGCAGATATATCCTTCCATGACTATAAAGCGGAGATGGTATCTCAGGTATACCGGTATGTATTTCCCAAGCAACGTTCAATGGTCGCGCATTTCCCTCAGCACCCGGTTTGATTGCGATGAGAGTCGGTTGGCTTTCCATCGCAAACCCAGACATAAGTTGCAGCCAGTCTGATTTGTTAAGAATGCCATCTCCATCTTTGTCCAAGTGTTTGAACCAATAGTTGACCTGTTGAGGTTTGATCGGATAGGAAGATCCGAGTTCGTGTTTCTCTAATTCGCTTCGTAAAGGGATTCTAAAACCTTTTGCCATCTCTTCACGTTGTATTTTGTTGTCATGGTTTTTATCGAAATCTTCAAGTGTAACCTGCCACGATGCCTCAGCGTCCCACTCAGTTTCACCGCGTCCACCTGCTGCAGCATCACTTACAAAGAGATGTCCTTCCCCAACAACAGGTATTCCAATGGTTTCTGTAGAAAATCCACCTGACCACCAAAGTTCTTCACCAGTAGCAGGATCATACGATGTCAACTTCCTGAAACCTAAAACGACGAGTTCATCGCGGTGTTCATGATGCCAGATCATCGGAGTTGACCAACCTGCTTGAAACATAGGTCTCGGTTGTTCCCAAGCAGCATTTCCTGTGTCACAATTCATTGCAAGAAGACGGGAGTTTCCTCGGTTATCATCTAAAACAAGGATAACAGTGTTTTGATATAATATCGGTGAGGTTGACACACCGAACTGATTATCAGGAGGATCAATTTCACGTTCCCATACCTTGGTTCCCTCATGAGTATAGCAGACCATGCCGTAAGTGCCGAAGTAAGCGTAAACATGTTTCTTATCAACTGCTGGGGTCGGTGATGCGGGACCGTTCATCAACGGATAATACTTTGCTTTTTTTCGTGAACTGACTGATTTACGCCACAGGATGTCACCTTTCTGCCGATCAAAGCAGACTACTGTGAGTTGATCACTATATTTTGGTGGAAAAGTCGTGATAAAGATTCGGTTTCCCCAAATAACAGGTGATGACTGTCCTCCATCAATTTTCTGTTTCCATAAGATATTTTTATCTGGTCCAAAGTGGATCGGAATATCAGCATCTTTTATTACACCGCTGCCGTTTGGTCCGCGAAACTGATTCCAATATGTTTCATCTTCACTGTTCTGTGCATAATTGACATTGGAAAAAATAAATGTTGACATTAAGGAGATTATTAAAATTGTTTTGTATGTGTTTTTCATATTGATTGTAGGTTGTAGCAATTAGGTGACCGCCATTCCTTAGTATTTATTATACCCCCGAGAATATTGGCGTTTTTGAGGTAACAATTCAATATGCTTATCCATCCAACGTAGCCGAGTCCTCAGCCAAGATTTCATATCCATTACCTCATTTTCGTATGTTAATCGTCCAGGTCCGGGGTTGCCAAAAAGTGAACGACCCAACACACGCCATTTTTGGAAGTTCCGTTTTTGTGCTTCAGACAGAAATTCAGCAGTTTCGTCAATTTCGCCAAGGATTTTGGAATTCGACAGTTCATTTTTACGAAGCGTTTTCCACTTCCTAACAAGTTTCTGTTTGAAGTTATTATCAGTTAACAACCGATGCCACCAGAATGGAACAGGGTTTGTATATATTAGCCAACTATCAGTCTCCCAACCGTTATGAAAAACTGTATTTCCAATAGATAGATTGAAATCCCATACCGGACCCATTGCAAGTTTTCCACCTCTATCAATGTACATATATGTACTATAACGAAATCCATCTGTGTTTTTGAATAGTTCATTGATGATGAAATGGTCAATGAATGAATCTACATCAATATACTTTGCATATCCTTTCTCTGGATCCTTATATGCCGTTCCACTTAACACAGATTCGAATGTGTTCATATAGTTCTGAATCCAATTTTTTTGAATATATGAGATCTCGTGTCCTTTCGGATAGACATAGGCAAGATGGGTGCCGCGTCGGGTGTAGAAGAAAGTCTCTTTATGATCCATTTTGTCGATTTTTATGATATATCCACCAGTTATTTCAGGTGGTTTCACATGGATGGACTGCAGTGATTGTATATCAACGCGGTTTTTCCCACGCTTAATCTTTTCTATTAGAAGATAGACTCCTGCATAATGTTTTGGTTGGATCTTCTTATCACCCTTATTATTGAGAAACACTTCTACAAACTTTGTTCTGCTGGCGTATCTGCCGATCCGATTGCTGAACTCATAAGCCAAGTAGTTACGCATCAGGGTTTTATCTGAATAGGGACCATGCAGCACCCAATCCGATTCAGCAGGTAATTGGAATATAGATACATCTTTGTCTTCACCATTTTCGTCCTGAAATTCAAAACCGTACTGCCTTTTCGGGAACCCACGCGATGTTTGCCCTCTTACTTCTATACCGATTTTTCCTTCAAAATGGGTATTAGGGCTATCTATTGAGTTTCTACCACCAGATTCATCATATATTATCTTCATCTGTGCTGGGATTTTGGGTTCGTCGGGTATCCATCTTCCATTTGTGTCAATAATCACAATCGGTAAATTAGATGTGTGTGGCCACGGGATATTGACAGGGGTTTGACGATTGACAAATCGTTGGCGATTCCGATAATCTTGTTGGTTCCGATACTCTTGACGATTCACAGTTCTTTCTGATCGCGTGGATTGACGAGGTGGATCGGTTAAACAACTTATAAGTGTAGAAAATAAAAGACCACCGAGAAACAACAGTATGATATTTTTACAATGATTCATAGTCGTCGATTACCTCATTAGAAAATTAGAGGGTAACAGATGAAGCCGTTATTCTATATAAATTGGTGTGGTGTTATGGTCTGCAACGGGATTATATATTCCGTGGTTGGCAGATGTCTTAAAAGAATTAGCGAAGGATTTTAAGTTCGTTAGAAATAGTATATCAGAATAGAAATAGAAATCACAAGCAAATTCTATTACAAATGGTTGGCGATATATTTGAACAAGATATTGAAAATGGTTTGTCGTCTTCTATTGAAATAGAACGTGCTATCTCGTACCCATCATTGTGTTACTGACGACACCCACTCTTGTATCAGACTTAAAGCTTCTGGTGAGATTGTTTCTTCAATCAAAGCATACTCATTGACCAGTCCTGTTATTGCTCGTTGAAACAGATGATTGTGTTTCGGCAGACGATGTGTCGTTACACTACGATTTCCACCTTGCTCAAGAGCATCCGTAATGGCAGTGAGATTCTGTTCGGCATCAACCTGCACATCAAGTTCACCGTTCAGTGCTAACACAGGCACCTTAACTTTTTTCAGTACAAGACGTGGATTGAAGGCAAGAAAATATCGCATCCATGGGTTAAGGACTTGTTCGACCGCTGTCTGTATCTGTGTTTCGTCCTGTTGTTGGATGGGAACACCATTGGCTTCAAACTGTTTCCGCACAATTGCATCAATTTGCTGCCGCAGTTCATCATCAGGCATCTTTGAGGATAAGGTTGTGAATAACTCATCAAGAAGCATTAGTAAAGTATCCTTACGTTCACCTACTATTCCCATGGCGTTGAAAATACGTTCATTCTGTTTACGTAAGAGTTCTGCTCCCAAGACCCCGGGGGCAGCCATCAGTACCACAAAACTTATGTCGTCACATCGACTTGCTACGATTGCTGCGATAGCACCACCTTCACTATGACCGATCAGTCCAATAGAACTAATTCGTTTATCCTGTTTGAGAAATGCTACACCTGCTTCCGCATCAGTTGCAAAGTCTACTGTCGTTGGTTGCTTCGGATATGGTGTTGACTTGCCGATACCTGGGTCATCAACTCGTAGTACAGCAATTCCAGCACGGGTTAGGTAGTCAGCCAGCACCCAAAACGGTTTGTGTCCGAATATCGTCTGGTCACGATCTTGTAAACCACTACCAGAGATAAGCAGTACCGCAGGAAACGGTCCATCATCTGGTGGTAGTGTCAAAGTGCCAGCAAGGTTGAAAGTCCCGTTGTTAAAAGCAACTTCTTCAATTTTGTAGGGAAAAGGTGGTTTAGGTTCTTGGGGACGGGAAGGATTAGATACAATGTCGCGGGAAAGTGTGAAATCAAATGTGGCACCACCTTGAGTGAATTTACCACTGATGATACTATCGCGTAAATATCCATTGAAAGTTGGATTTCCAGGTACACTGCTAATAGTGAATTTTACACCCACACCATCTTCGGTTGCCTCAATTTGGATATCGGACAAAGGCAATCCTTTCGCACCTTGAGTTGGAATGTCAATGGTCCCTTTCCAGTTATTGTCCTCGTTAGAAAGATCAACCTTTATGATTAATGGTTGAATTGGTGTGTCTATCTTTCCTTTCCAGTGTCCGGAAACACGATCTTCCGCGTGGGAGAACGCGACGATCACAGCGAATATCATTGCGAAAAGGAGCACCTTGCGATAGTTTTTACGATTTGTTTCCATGGATATTCAATGAATAGTGTCCGGTTGGAGAAAGTCTGTAGATTAGCCTATATATCCCTTTTCGTAGTACACTTATAACGTTATTATTGCATTTTTAAATCCTCTTATATTTCTGTTCAAGAAGCAAAAAAAGTCTCGCAACCGTCAACGAATTACCTTTTTTATCAGTAATTGAAATCTTTTTGTCTACTAATGCCTTTCGAAGCTGCCTCTCAATTTTCTTCCGCGTATGGTCTACATATCCTGTCAACAAACCTATACTCAAACCAAGAGCAAGACCAAGTGCAAGACCAAGACCTAAACCTTCCATAATAACGTTACCTCCTTGTTTTAATAGCGAAATACAATTCTGGTTTTCCGATGGCTGACAACTGATTACTAATTGCTATTCTTCTTTTTTCCTCAAGACTCTCTTTAGCAAATCAACAGCGTTCGTAGGTTTCTCTGCATTGACCTTCTTCTCATCAGCGACATGGAAGATGAAATCGTTACTGAACATTCCATCAGGATTCTGGATCTGTATAAGATGCAGACCAACCTCTGGCAGTTCCTACAATTTGACGGTGATATCTGGGTCAAGAAACTTACCTTGCTGGGAGGTGATAGTGCCATCTACTCGTCTTCCATTGACGTAAAGGTATGCCCCTTCGTGGATATGTCTACCATTGACTGTCATAGAGGTATTGTCGGAAGACAAGACAGGAAACTTTTGGTGTCCACGTTGTGCTTCAATCGGTCCTAAAGTCCAAATCCCCGGTTGTGGATAATCAACACCTACCTTTGCGCCATGTCTTGCTGTGAACGTCCCAACAAATTTCCCTTCAGATGCTAACAAAACCAATTGAGCGCGGGTGAAAGTTTTATCTTCATTATCAGTTGTGACGTAGGTGTTTTCCTTGAACTGCAACGCAACAACTGTAGATTCTTCCCCATCAATGAGTATGCCTTCACCAAGAAGCACAATACCATTTTCCTTAGCGGACAGTTCCAATGCATTCAAAAGGTCTCGAGTAGAACGAGCAAACGCAGAATCCTTATTGAGTGTTACTTGTCGTGCAAAAGCACCAGAAAAACCGGTCCCACCTTCCAAAACCATATTCCAAACAGGATCAAAACGCCGTCTGCCTGCCCATGAGAATTGCCATACGCGTTGTTCGGGGATTCCACGTTCTGCAACCCGTTCATAGAAATCGAAATCTATTAGGTTCAATCTTCCCTGAGGCAGAATCAGCCATCGGTCATAAGCACCTCGCCATGTAGGTGCTTCCATTCCAGTTCCCGGTGTGTTGGTGCTTACCCAAAACGGCATACGATGGCAATCTCCGCACACATTCGGTTCTGGTTTCCCTTGGAGGTCACCATCAATATGAAAAAGCTTGAATCCTTCTTTAGCCGTTGTTGACAGTACGTTCGTATAGGCACGTTTTTGGGCAGGCGGGTAGAGAACATTCAACAAGAATATCGCAAGGTCATCACGTTCTACCTTTGACAATGTGCCACGTTTTCCCTCATCATTTTCTACGTCAACACCTTCCATACTCATGGTTGTTGCAAGGCTCCCGTCTATGAGATGCCGAATACTGCTTTCTGGGTTACCAATTATACTGTTAGGTTCAACCTTTTTATGTACATTCGCGCTGTTATTACCACCGTAAGGGTCACCGGGAATACCGTCCCAGTGATAAGGTTCAGTATCACGCAAACCACGAACAGGCATCGTTGAACGAGGCATAATCTGTTTAGCACCTGTAACAATTGGAGTAGCCAGCACCCAAAGCAATTGGTCAGTATGTCCATCAGGATGGCAACTCGCACAGGAAAAAGTGCCAGTTGTTGATACGTCAGCATCGTTGAATGCTATCCGACCGCGCTTAACTGCTGGATGTGTGGGATCGTCTAACGCAATGCTCTTAACTACTTTCGGACGTGTAAGATCCGTTAGACCAACAAAAGATACCGTGTTTGCAACCGCGTTAAAAACCCAAGCGTGTGAAGGTTTACCGTCGTCATCAGACCCAAGCACAATACCTCGCGGCACAGAGTCAACATCCACGCGCCCTAATATCTCACCGCTCTCAGCATTAACAGTAAATATCTTGTCCGATCCTGCAGCGGATACAACCAACGTCTTATCGTCATCACTAACCTGAATAGCAAACGGAGTTGCCAACGCCTCACCTTGTTTCGGATGTGCAGGCGGCAACGGTTCAAGGTCAAAAAACATCGGTTCTTCTGCAGAATCACCATTGAAACTGACACTCGTAATCTGGTTCAAAAACGCACGGTTTTCCATCTCCGCCAAACCGTGGTTTTGTGTGCCAGCCAAACCGTTCACATCATTGCGAGCATCTGTTTGCGCGATAAAAACACGTCCTGTGGAGTCAACTGTCAATCCATAAAGCAGTGTACCGAGTGTGTCAACCGTCTCAACCAATTCGTCAGTGTGTGTATCAAATACATACAGATCCCGATCTGGCACTTTCGGGTGTTTTATGATGTCCAAAACTGCACCTATTGACAATACATTGTTGTTATCAATCACATGTTTTTGCGCATCAAAAGTTATCATTTTTCCATCAATTGGACCGGTGCCACCAGAAAGCTGCGTTTTGTTGTTAGATTCAAAAGGGATGACGTAGAGTCGGTCTCCACGGACGACAATAGCGCGCGGATCCTGTGCAGTGATGTCAAGTCTTTTATCTACTTGACGAGTGGTTACATTAATTACTGCAATCTGATTTTCGGAGGAGAGTGCAACGTACGCCTTTTCATTACTCGCGAAGGCAATACCTACAGGTTCGTCAAAGTGAGTGGCGCGGGTTTCGGGGTCAAATTCCTGCACCGTAGCAATAATTTGAAGCCACGTTGAACTTATAGGATTTGTATCAATCACGCTAACCGAATCCGAAACGTGGTTTGCTACCCATACCTCTTTGCCATCAGGACGGACAGCAATACTGACAGGATCAATACCGACGTTGATACGTTTCACGATGGCATGGGTTTCGGAGTCAATGATGTCGACTGTATCAGCAGGTGTATTCACGACAAAGACATAACCAGCGTTCACAACAATTGGCGATGCATGTGGACTCATGAACGTAGGATGACCAACGTTTTCTGGTGGGAGATATACCTCGGTTGCAATATCATAGTTACGAGATGCAATTTCAGTTTGTGTCAATTCCTGTGTGATGTTACAAGCATAAAATACTGCCGTTAACATCAATATGATAGCCAATTTCCTTATCATAAATTGTCCTTTTACCTCTGTAGGAGCGATCTCCAAATAGCACTTTACGACTAAAACATCTATAGAATAGACACTTGAATAGTTCGGAGGTTCAAATAATGTAGTGTTGTTCCTGCTACTCTTGCGTCTGTCCCGCAACGGCAGCAGCACGCGCACCAACACCAAGCACTGCCAGAAAACCTTCCGAATCTGCGTGGTCGAAATCTCCAACATCCTCCATTGACGCTGTCTCCTCAGAATAAAGCGAATGTGGCACACCACCTGCAGCATGGAATGCTACATTACCTTTATAAAGTGCAACCGTAATCGTTCCACTCGCTAATCGCGTCAACGGTTCAATGGATGCTAACATAGATTGCGTAGCGGAATCGAACCAGTAACCCTGATAGATCTGTTCTGCCACATCGGAGGAGATACCATCAAAAAGTTTTCTCGCACGTCTGTCTAAAATCAACTGTAAAAGATACTCATAACACTTGCCAAGTAATTCCATACCGGGTGATTCATATACACCACGACTTTTTATTCCAACAAACCGATTTTCAACAGTATGAATTCCGATACCGACTCCGTTTCGTCCACCAATGCGGTTTGCTTCCATTAAACTCATGAGTGGTGTGCAAGGACTACCGTTTACTTCAACAGGCATGCCACGAGCAAATGTAACGGTGAAATGTTCTATATCATCCGGTGCGTCTTTCGGATGCACACCCATCCCTGGCGTAATAAATCCCGCAGGTGTTTTCAACGATTCTAACCTACCCGCCTCGTGCGTTAATCCCAACAAATTCGCATCTGTAGAGTAAGGCTTTTCATGCGTTGCAGTAATCGGTAAGTTGTGTTCTTGGCAGAAATCTATCATCTCTTTCCTACCACCGAACTGCTTGAGAAATTCGGAATCTCGCCACGGTGCGTATACAGAAAAGTGTGGATTTAACATGTTCGTAGCAAGTTGAAATCGCACCTGATCATTACCACGTCCAGTGGCACCGTGTGTCATAATAGAAATGTCGCGCGCTTCCATCTCTGTCAACAATGCTTTTACTGTAACGTGGCGGGCAATGCCAGTCGTGTTCCAATATCCTCCCTCATACATTGCCTGACATTGTATAAGACGAATTCCGTCCTCAGCAAGCGCGTCCTTCGCGTCAACCATTACCGCTTCTTGAGCACCACAAGCCAACATCCGTTCCCGAATCTCGTCAACGTCTCGTTCATCGGGTTGTCCAATGTCGGCAGTTAAACAGACGACGTTAACACCGTTGTCAACTAACCACTTAGTAATTGTGCAGCTATCAAGACCGCCTGAGACCGCAGCTCCGACGGTTTTGCCTTTTAATTGATGTATATTCATAAATAAAATTATATCACGATTAGCCATAATTCGCAATATACAAACGCATATAACACGGATATTTTGTGTCCTAACAATTGGATTTGTGGAATAATCCGCTTCTTTGTAGGAGGGAACTCCGATTCCCGACCATACATATCCATAGTCGCGATTCGGAGATCGCTCCTACAGAAGATGTGTAAACATATTTTTATATTTCACTATAAATAAAAAATGTTTGACTCGCATAAAAACATGTGATATACTTTAAAAAATAGATTTTAACGTGCCGGTGTAGCTCAGTGGTAGAGCACACGACTCATAATCGTGCTGTCCGGAGTTCGACTCTCCGCACCGGCATTGTTCTTTGAAGGTCCCACCTCATGGAACCCCGTTTTGTGCAAGAGATGCATCACTTCATTTCACAGCACACGATGATTGAGGACGGTGAGACGGTGCTCGTTGCAGTCTCAGGTGGCACTGATTCCCTCGCATTGCTCTACGGGTTGCATGCCCTACATACACATCTAAACTGCCACCTACACGTCGTTCACCTTGATCATGGTCTCAGACAAGATTCTTCCACCGATGCTGATTTCGTCCGTGAACACGCTGTTCGTTTAGGATTGCCTTTCACTGGACACTCCGTTGAATTACCACAATTCATTAAAAAGTGGAAACTTTCCGTAGAAGCTGCAGCTCGAAAAGCGCGTTACGACTTCTATGAATCTGTCTGCACGCAGGTAGGGGCAACCAAAGTTGCACTTGGACACCAACAGGACGATATCGCTGAAACGGTTTTGATGAACTTAATTCGTGGCGCAGGAACAACTGGTTTAAAAGGGATTGAACCCATCAGAGACGGCAAATTCATCCGACCACTTGCACAGTTTACTCGAAAAGAAATTGAAACATACCTCGAATCAATGGATCTTGTTCCAAGACAGGATCCAACAAATACAGACAAACGTTATCTCCGCAACCGAATCCGACACGAGTTGATACCACTGTTGGAACAAAATTATAATCCGAATATTAAGGCAGGATTAAGTCGAACTGCTGAAATATTAGGTGCTGAATCGGAGTATCTTGACGGGATCGCGCAAGCAGTATATGATGTGTGCCGACTTTCCATCTCTCGACCTACATGCATTGTGTTGGATAGAGACGCACTTTTACAACATCATATTATATTACAAAGACGAGTTCTAAGACATAGCATCACTGATATGTTGGGACATGTGAAAAACTTTTCTTATGAACATTACAAAGCGATGCTTGACGTTATTAATTCAGATAAGCCAAATGCGATGTTAACATTACCAAACGGGTTACAGTTTAAACGTGCTTATCAACAACTTATCATTAATAACAATCATATTGAAACTGAGGATATTGACTACCCGTTAAACATAATTGGCATTACAGATATTCCTGCATTAAATGCAGTTATCACAGCAGATTTATATGATATTACGCCAGACAATGTTCCTTCTATACCTGATGGAACTTATGAGGCAGTGTTCGATTATAGCCATATTAAATTACCATTAAAGATTCGCAATCGACGGGACGGAGACAGGTTTCAGCCTCATGGCATGGATGGAACAAAAAAGATAAAGGATTATTTGATGGATGCAAAAGTGCCACGTTATGAACGTGATCGTATCCCAATCCTCGTTTGTGGTGATGAAATATTGTGGGTGATAGGTTTTACCACAAATGAAAAATTCAAAGTTCACCAACAAACACAAAGGTGTCTTCATTTACATTATGCAAGAAATAAAATCGTGTCCTAATAATGTTCTGCTATCTGAATCACAGATTCGGAACAGGATTCGGGAACTTGGTGAGCAAATATCCAAAGATTATGAGAATCAAGAACTTGTTTTAGTTTGCGTGCTTAGAGGGGCTGCGCTGTTTTTCGCGGATCTCGCACGTGAAATTTCGCTACCACTCAGGTTTGAATTCTTGCAAACATCAAGTTACGACGATAGCACTGAACCATCAAAAAATATAAAATTTATACGAGCCGGAAGTGGATATGTAAAAGATAGAAATGTCCTTATTGTAGAGGATATTATAGATTCAGGAAGGACTTTACAGTTTCTGGTGAAACACCTACAAACTTTAAATCCTAAAACTATTAAAATCTGCACACTTCTTGATAAACCCGCTCGCCGTCAAGTTCCAGTACCTATTGATTATTCCGGGTTTATAATACCAAACGTTTTTGTAGTCGGATACGGACTTGATCATGGACAGATGTATAGAAATTTACCATACATTGCTATATTAGATACTACATCAGAAAAAGGAATACATACGTAAATTTAAATAAATTCAGTAAACATTTTATGTCAACATACGTTTTGTATATGAATATTTGTAGTTTTTTCTTGACAATTAATATTTTAATTTGATAAACTTCATAGAGAATGATTTTGATAGTGAAGGAGATTTTGATGCGTAAGTTTGTTTCGTTTTCAATTGGCGTTTTACTGATTGCAGGAATAGTGTATTTTACTCAAGCGCAACAGATGTCAGACAAAGCGCAGCTTGGACGCGAATTATTCCACGATCCAACATTTAAAGGAACCTTAAGTCCAACCGGTAAAAAAGCAGCAACAGGATTAACCTGTGCAAACTGCCACGCAGATTTTGATGAAGCTGCAAAACCTGACGGTGTAATCCGAGCAGGACATAGTATTATCGGTGTCCCGCAGCGCGGTTCTGCTAAAGGCGGGATGATTTCAGGCGCGAATTTCGCACGTGCTGCTGGTGGTGGTGGTTTCTGTTATGAGCACTTTTTACAAAGAGTTGCTCCCCCTGATGTTAACCCCACAGCTATACCCGCTGAACATGCGGAAGCACTCATGGCTTATTTTGAAGCCGTTTCGGGTGACAATAAAGGACCCCAATTTAAAATTGAGATGTTAGATGCTGAGGCAAAAGCAGCAGCTGGTGAAAAAATTGCTGCAATGGACGGTGATGTGAAGAACGGATGGCAGCTTTTTGGACGCGCATGCGTCACATGCCACCCAACCGCAACAAAAGCCGGTATCGGTAGCCAACTTGTCAGAAGTAGAGCACCCCGTAACATTGATACAACCATGGTTCGATGGGCAACTAAAATACGTGGTGGTGGCACACTGATGCCGTTCTATGCTTCCGATATCCTCAGTGACCAAGATATCGCTGACATTCTTGCCTTTCTGCGAGATCTAATGGAAAGCACAGCAAGATAATCTATAAATTTGGTAGGGATAATATTTCCCTGCCAAATTTTTTAGTGTTCTTACCTAATTTTTGTAACCGCCTTTCTGATCTATCCGTAATTAAAATTGTGTTCTTATATTTAGTCAAGTCTTCTTATTAATATAGCAATGCTGCATGGATGATTCAAATAGGCAGTATGTTGTCTGTGGAAAATGCTATATGAGAGACTGTGCGTCCGCGTTCTATGCCTGAAATTTACAGCAAAGGTGGAGTCATGAGAATATCTCTATATATCGGATTAGTTTTTTCTGTTTTACTTTTTGGATCAGTTTTTAATATCTCGGGTTGTGGTGGTAGCAACCTGAATAACCCAATGTCTGACACTGATATGACCGAAGAAACTGACGATACGATCGTTGAAGATGATGGAGACGAAGAACAAGCAGAAGAACTTGATGTATCTGTCACCGTTACGAAAAAAACTGTCAGACCGGGTGAACAGGTGGAGTTAACCGCATCGGTACAAGGGGTTAGGGGAACGAGCGTTGTTTTAAATTGGTTGAACATTACAGAATATGGAACACTTTCTTCTGCTAACGACAACCCAGTTACATGGACAGCTCCAGATACTTTAGGTGAAGTTAATACTCAAGTTGAAGTTCTACAGCTTGTTGTAACGGTTATCAGTGAAGTCGTTTCAGTCGGCGCTTCTGGTATAACAACCGATACCCAGATTTTTTCTGACACGAAAGAGATATTGCTAAAAGTTGTTCGTGAATAGCATTGTTTAAAAATCATTAAATCATTATTCACAATTTCAATATGTAAAAATTGACACAAATAAACAACTAAAATACTTTTTTTAATAAAAACAAACTATTTATTGTTAGATTTGTCCTAATATTAAATCACAAGATTAATCATTTAAAAGTACTCTATAAAATTATGTTGACATATTTTATATTTTGCTATAAATTAGTTAAATCTTATTACTAACCCGTAGGCAAGGGTCTATTGACACTATTATTCATGCTATATGATAGGTTCTCGCAAGCGTAACCAAATTAGGAATGAAATGAAGAAAAACAAAATACAATTAGTCACAGCCATTTTAATAATGGTTTTTTCGGCATCGTTGACAAATTCATGTATTGGAATGCTACATAAGGTCAAAAAAGGGGAGACATTGTCGGGAATAGCAAAAATGTATGATGTACCCATGAAATCCATCGCTCAAACCAATAGCATTGCTTCTTTGGACCGCTTACAAATTGGAGAAAAGTTAGTAATCCCAATAGGAAATAAGCCGATAAACACTCCAGCGAATGCAGGAGGAACCTGGTACACTGTAAAAAATGGAGATACATTATACAGTATCGCACGGAAGCATAATATTGAGGATTGGAGTAGACTTCAGCAGATAAATGGTATTTCCAAACCAAAACTGATTAGAGCAGGTCAGAAAATTTTTATTCCAGGAGATTGGGGAGTCGGCTTCAATAAACCATTGCGAATCCCTTTAGTTGTCACATCACAATACGGTTACCGACGACACCCGATAAGACGCAAAGTCCTTATGCACGAAGGTATAGATTTTCGAGCAGCTACTGGCACTCGGGTTTATGCTTCAAAAACAGGAACGGTTACATACGCTGCAAGAAAAATGGGTTACGGAAAGATCGTTATCATACAACATGAAGACGATTTCAGCACATCTTATGGGCACTTGTCCAGAATTAATGTTACCGTCGGCACTATCGTCAGACAAGGTCAGGTTATCGGTTTATCCGGAAACACCGGAATTTCAACAGGACCCCACCTCCATTTTGAAATCAGGTACAAAGGGAAAAGTGAAAACCCAGCTCGCCACCTTGCCCTACCGTGAACGCAGATGGTATCTTATTGCCATCTTACTCCTCGTAATCACAGGTTTTTTCTCTGAAAAATCTGTATTTTCAGATTCGCACAACAGTCAGAACAAACATGACATGAGACCAGCAGTTGGTACGCGTGGACTCGGATTAAGTCACGCGTTTATTAGTAACGCTGACGATGCAACAAGTCCACTTTGGAACCCAGCAGGACTTGCAGCTCTTGACCATAAAAACTTAATCTACGATTTTTCACAGGGAGCGTTATCTGTTGCTTATCCTATAGAACTGATTGGAACTTTTGGTATTAACCTCCTTGATCTCAACCCTTCTGACCGCTTCTTTGTCCACCACACATCCAATCCTATAGGCACGTTTGAATACGGATACAATCAAGCTCTACTTTCTTATGCAAGGAAATTCGGATCGCTGCAGCTTGGTGCAAGTACAGGATATAGTCGGGCACCCTATAAAAACAGCCTTTGGGCTCCAAATTATGACATTGGCGCACTAATGACTTTTTCCCCAAACGTTGTCATAGGAATGCAGTTTCGCGATATTAGTGGTGTATCCATACTGGATCAAAATGGAATCGTTTTGCAAACATTTGATCCACAATTTGCTATAGGAACAACACTGTCACCCCACCCACTTATACGATGGCATTCATGCTATAATGTTACCGCAACAAGTTTTGGCACAAGTGTTGAATTTGTGACGGGTCCTCTTTCTGCTAATGTCGGTTCGCATTTCTCGTTTGATTCTGGAACATCTGCTCAATCGTGGAGTTTAGGACTCGCATTCAATAAGTGGGGTAAGCAAACATATTATACTTTTTTGAATGAAGATAACCTGAATTATAAGCACCTACTTGCATTTGGTTTGACTTTTGGTACGGCAAAACAAACATCTGACAATCCAAATAAGGATAATAGTAAACCCACAATTTCAAGTGATAGGCTGCAGACACCAGATAAACCTAAAGATACAGACTTTATCAGCACACCCAAAGCAGCTGATAGACCTACACCCACAAAAATTGATCCGGTACCAAAATCTACAGAAAAGAAGAGTATACAAATTGCAAAAAGACACAACATCTCTGTAGAACTCATGCTTGCTATCATTTATGTTGAATCAAAGTTTAATCCTGTGGCTGTATCAAAATCAGGGGCAGGAGGTTTAATGCAGATGGTACCAGCAACTGCAAGAGAACTCGGATTAAAGGTGCCGATGTACAAAAATAAACTGAAACCAAGCCTTGATGGAAATGTAGATGAACGATTTGACGCAGAAAAAAATCTAAATGCAGGATTGATCTATTACAACCGACTTCTCAAGAAATATCTAAATAATATAACATTAGCACTTGGTGCATATAATGTTGGTCCTGGCAAAGTTAGGGTGAGAGGTCCCCTTATCAGCAGAGGTAAGGCATACGCTAATACGGTAATTACACGTCGGAATCTATATCGTAAGGATTCGAAACTGTTGGAAACTGATTTGAACCGATTAGAGATAATACTTAATAAGTAGGAATAAGACATGGATAAAATACGATTGGCGATTGTTGGTTGTGGCGGTATGGGACACCGGCACATGTACGGATTGGCAGAACTGCATCGAGCAGGATGGGAGCGGTTTGAACTTGTCGGTGCATGCGACCCTGTCCTTGATAACGCTGAATCTCTTGCAGAAAAAGCGGAGGAACGTTTCGGTAAAAAACCTACCGTTGTCGGAAACCTTGAGGAGTTGGCAGAAGTTGGTATTGATGCAGTAGACGTAACAACTACACCACCTTATCACCACACTGTTGCCGTTGAGACACTTCAACGCGGATGGCACACAATGGTTGAAAAACCGATGGGATTAACCGTCCGAGCGTGTAACCTAATCCGATCTGCTGCGGAAAAAACTGATGCCGTGCTCAGCGTGGCAGAAAACTATCGGAGAGATCCTGTCAATCGACTCGCGAAAGCATTGCTTGATGCGGAGGTTATCGGCAAACCGCGCTTTCTCATTCACCATGCTATTGGTGGGTCAAACCGTATGTTGATCTCTGTTTGGCGGCACCAGAAAGATCAAAGTGGTGTCTTGCTTGACGTAGGTGTCCATTATGCTGACATGATTGAGTATCTGCTCGGTGAGGTAGATACCGTCTATGCACAAACCCGTCTCCATGAACCTATCCGACACAACCCCGCTGCAGTAACCGGTGAATCAGGTTCAAATCCCGCGGGTGTCTATACGGAATGGCAACGTAAAATGCCTGCTGAATTTGAGGCAACGGCAGAGGATGCTGCCTATGCAACGTTGACATTCAAAAACGGCGTTGTCGGGCAGTATATTGAAGACCACGGCGCGTGGGGACAAGGCAGTTGGGTACGTCAGATTCACGGTTCTCAAGGGTCGATGACGCTGCCGGGAGATAGAAGTGGCAGGATTATTTCACTACAGATTGATGGACACGGAACTATAAACGACGAGAAACTATTGGAACTTGTACCTGATTTCCGTCTTGATGCCGTTACAACAGACCTATTCGGTGGTGACCGTCTATGGCAATTCAACTTTCCTTTTCCCGACACTGATGCAAAGATTATCGCAATTGAATATGGCGATTTTGCTGAAGCAATCGCAGGCAACCATCCTATTGAAGTTGATGCTTACCAAGGCACACGTTCTGTTGCAATCTCTTACGCTATGTTGGAATCCGGGGCAACTGGGCAAATCGTTCATTTGGACAAGATGTTAGACGAATCCATCAATACCTACCAACGTGAAATTGATGATGGATTGGGAATTTGAATAATAGGTGTCAATTTAGCGAACCAAATAGGGAATAACAAAACCCATGGCAAATTTGCAAGACCTCGGTATCGGGTTGATAGGTTTAGGAATAGGGCAACAGCATCTACTCGGCTATCAACGCAAGGATCTACGGGTTGCAGCGATTTGTGATAAAGACGAAGCAAGACTGCACGAGGTTGGCGATAAGTTTGGCATCAACAAACGTTACACCCGCATCGTTGACCTGATAGATGATGCCGATGTCAACATAGTGGACATGGCAGTTCATCCGTGGATACGTTCCCCCATTGTGAATGCCGCCGCACTGGCAGGAAAACACATCTTTTGCCAAAAACCCTTTTCCATGACCATGTCCCAAGCAATTGAGATGGTAGAAATCTGTGAAAAGCGCAATGTGCAGCTCATGGTAAACCAAAACTCGTGCTTTGTTCCTGGATTCCTTGCCATTGAACCCTATATCAATACCGATCACCTCGGTGAAATCTATCACGTTTCCATTACCTGCAACGGATTTTATACGGGCTATCCGGGAAAACATCTCATCCCAGTAATGCAGGTGCATCACATTAGTCTTATCCATAAATGGTTCGGTGAATTTGAGACCATTTATTGCCAAGCACATGGACATGACCGCTCCGTTGAAGCGGGTGAAACTATGTCTGTTGCAATGTTCAAGTGTCGGGACGGTGTAAAAGGGTTGCTATCGTGCAATTGGTCATTCCTCGCAAATTCTGGACATAACCTTCAACATCCGCACGAAGAAATCCGTATTCAAGGCACTAAGGGCGCAATTTACGGAAACAGCGCGGACATGACGGTTCACCTTACAGAACCAGACACACGAGATATAAAACCTGAGATAGATGGGGTTTGGTTTCCTGATGCCTTCGGAAACGCAATGGTTCACTTTATTGAATGCTTGCAAACAGGTAAAAAACCTATAACTGATGGACTTAGTAATCTACATATCATCCAAACTATTTTCGCTATGCACCAATCCGCGCTATCAGAGAGATCCGTTAGGGTTGATGATATTTCCTTAGATGGCAACTATGACATAAGTCCCTATCCGGTGCATCCTGCCGAAGACGTTACCGTCTTACACTAACCAAATTTATTGTTATTTTTACGGGTGATAAATACGGAGTGAAGAAAAGGGATTGCAGGGGTGGGATTTGAACCCACGTCCTCCGGGTTATGAGCCCGACGAGCTACCAGACTGCTCTACCCTGCGATAAGAAAAATATGGTCGAGGAGGGACTTGAACCCTCACGCCTGTGTTAGGGGCGATGGATTTTAAGTCCATTGTGTCTACCGATTCCACCACTCGACCGATTGCATAGAATAATAGTATACACAATTTCCAAGAAGTTGTCAACTTTTTTTCATACTATTTAAAATACGGAGTGTTTTCTATTAAGGAGAAGATATAGCGCGGGTTTAACGTCTCCGCGCAGGACGGTTAGGGGATTTATGAACACGGATATTTATACTCGCCTCCGTTGGGGCAAGGTGTATATGTCGCGTCATATCAGTTGATCAAGATTCAGGATTTCTGTTTACGAAATACATCCTTCTTGATACAAATGATAAATAATACCATTTCTAATTGATTGTGTCCCATTTTATCTCACTCCTCTTCTGTAGGAGCGATCTTCATTTACAACGGTTAATGTCATAGTGATTTATAGAAATGGTATAATCATATTAAGCCGTTATTGTATAATATTGGAATGATTAATATTTATCTAATGCAATATATGATATATTGTATTTATTTACAATAGAATAGTCAACAAAATATTGACTTTTAGGAGTTAATGTAAGTCAAAATCTATATATTTGAATTTTTTGATGCAGATATTAACCTTGTAAACACAATATTGCATTTAACAGACTAAGTCCAACTACCGATTTCAAACTTTCTATCCACTCATATTTCTCTTGACTTTTTTCCAGAATAGAATATCATGCAGTAAAAAGGAGCGTTGGGTATTACTTGCGAACCCACATAATAACCTATGAAAAATGTCACACTTGCATCAGGACACGAGATGCCTATGTTAGGCTTGGGTACTTGGCGACTCAAAGGCAAAGAATGTGAAAAAGTTATCAAAATAGCGATTGAATTGGGATATACTCATATTGATACAGCGTGGATGTATGACAACCAAAAAGCAGTTGGAAAAGCACTTCGAGAAATTTCCGTAGATCGTGAAGAACTCTTTATTACAACCAAAATTTGGCATACCCATCTTAAACATGATGAAGTACTGTCCCAATTTGATGTGTGTATAAGTGATTTACAGATGGACTATGTCGACTTGTTACTAATTCATTGGCCAAGTGACACCGTGCCGTTTGAAGAAACTTTCACAGCCTTTCAGGAAATATACGACGCAGGTAAAGTGAAAAGTATCGGCATCAGCAATTTCAGCATTGCTCAGGTACAACGAGCATGTGAGATATCTGATCTCCCGATATGCACGAATCAGGTTGAATATCATGTTCGGAGCAAAAAAGAAGAATTGCGTGAGTATTGTGAGACACGCAACATTCCTATCACAGCACACAGACCTCTTGCTGTGGGAAATCTTGCGGAAGACACAGAATTGACAGAAATCGGAAACAAACACGGGAAAACAGCAGCACAAGTAGCATTGCGATGGCTCATACAGAAAAGTATTGTCACAATTCCTAAATCTGGTTCGGAGCCACATCTGCGGGAGAATTTAGACATCTTTGATTGGCAGTTGACAGATACGGAAATGCAGACACTTGAAAATACATAGGCATCAAGAAAGGAACAACATAAACGTATGAAATTCGGGTTGTTTTATGAACACCAAATCCCGCGTCCATGGGAAGAAGGAGCAGAACATAAACTTTTCCAAGATGCATTAGATCAGGTAGAATTGGCTGACAAACTTGGGTTTGACTATATATGGGAGGTAGAACACCATTTCCTTGAAGAGTATTCACATTCTTCTGCGCCAGAGGTATTCCTCGCAGCATGCAGTCAACGGACAAAACAGATTCGGCTTGGACACGGAATTGTCCTGATGCCTCCCGCGTATAACCACCCCGCACGTGTAGCCGAACGCATCTCTACACTTGATTTGGTTTCAAACGGACGTGTAGAATGGGGTACAGGTGAATCAGCATCGCACATGGAACTCGGTGGATTCAACGTTGACCCAAAGTGTAAACGAGAAATGTGGGAGGAATGTACGCGCGAAACTGCGAAGATGATGATGCAATCACCTTATGCAGGTTATGATGGAAAACACTTCTCAATGCCAGTTCGTAATGTTGTTCCAAAACCGTTGCAAACACCACACCCACCACCATGGGTCGCTTGTTCCAGCCGAGATAGTTTACGATTCGCTGCCAGATACGGATTAGGCGCGCTTACCTTCGCCTTTGTTGATGCAAATGAAGCTAAATTTTGGGTAGAGGAATACTATGAAATCTTTGAAAACGAATGTACCCCGCTGACACAGAGGGTGAACCCAAATATTGCAATGGTATCAGGCTTTTCCTGCCATGAAAACGAGGAGATTGCACTTGCCCGCGGTTTAGATGGATTCCGATTCTTCCGATTTGCCCTCGCACACTACTATTACAACGGTTCACAAATTCCCGGTGAAACAGATATTTGGAACCTGTATAAACAAGCAAAACATGACCCAACCGAAGCACGCGCGGGAATCGGCACGCCAGATCAGGTCAGGGAACATTTAGAAATAATGGAAAACGCAGGCGTGGATCAAGTTGTTTTCATTCAACAAGCGGGTGCGAATCAGCATGAGGATATATGCGACTCGCTACAACTATTTGCTGATCAGGTGCTACCGGACTTCAAAGCACGCGACGCAACACACACAGAACAAAAAAATGAGCGGTTGGCAACGGCAATCACAGCAGCCGATGCACGTAAACCTACTTTGACATCTCTAAGTAAGATCCCAATAGTTGATTCTTATCCTGTACTCAAGAAAAAACTTGAGGAACAAGCAGCGGAAGTGAGTGAACCTGAGATGAGCGATGATAGTAAAAACTTTCTACTTTCAATAGAGGGTGGTCCTCGACAAGAGAAGTAATGGACAGATTATCATGAAAAATGTGTTGGTGATTGACGACGACGAGAAAATCTGTTGGGCATTTCAGCAATTCCTTGAGGGTGAGGGGTACTCTCCCAGCATTGCACACAACGCTGAAGAAGGTCTACGCCAAATTGCATCCGACAAGCCGGATGTCGTTCTCCTTGACGTCGGACTCCCTGGAATGAGTGGCTTGGAAGCGTTGGCTGAGATTAAAAATCAACACCCGTCAGTAATTGTAGTTATCATCACTGCCTACGACGATGTTGAGACGACAATAGAGGCAATGCGCCTACACGCATTCGATTTTGTACCAAAACCAATTGATTTAGAAGTTGTTAAAAGTGTGCTTGAGCGAGCATTCCGGACACAGTCTGTCCGAAGTACATTGCCTATAGAGACAGAAACCCATTCCTCAACAGAACAACGTGGACATCGACTCGTTGGGAAAAGCGAGCAGATGCGCGAAATATATAAACTCATCGGGGTATTGGCAAGTAATACGACCACAGTGCTCATCGAAGGTGAGACAGGAACAGGAAAAGACCTTGTTGCACGTGCAATTCATGCAGGGAGTGTACGCAAAGATATGCCTTTCATTCCTGTTGACTGTGGGGCACTGCCAGATGATCTTTTAGAGAGTGAGCTATTCGGATACGAAGCAGGAGCATTCACCGGGGCAAAAAAAGAGGGCAAACCGGGTCGTTTCGAATTGGCAGATGGTGGCACGCTTTTTCTTGATGAAGTCGCGAATATGAGTCCCGCATTACAAGTAAAGTTGCTCCGCACATTACAAACCCAGGAGATTGGAAGGTTAGGCGGAACGCGCACTCTTAAGGTGGATGTGCGTGTCATTGCAGCTACCAATCAGGAACTCGGGCAAATGGTTAAACTGGGACAGTTTCGCACAGATCTTTACTACCGATTCAAACGTATCGCACTCCATCTACCACCTTTACGGGAAAGGAAAGAGGATATACCGTTACTTATCACACATTTCCTACACCTCGTCCAAGATGAACTCGGTAAACCGATCCGCGGAATTTCTCAAGAAGGTATGAAATTACTTCAAAATTATGTTTGGCCAGGAAATGTTCGCGAGTTAGAAAATAGCATCAGAAGTGCTGCAGCACTCTCACGTTCTGATGTAATCCTACCGGACGACCTACCAGAAGAAATCCATTCAGGTCTAAGTGCTACCATCCCCAATACTTCACACGTGGAAACTTCACTAAAATCTGTCTTAAAAGATATTACAAAAGTAGGTATTGCCGAAGGCAGTCAACAACTATACGATGATGCTATCGGAATGTTTGATAAGACTATCATTGAACTCGCATTAGATGAATGCTCGGGCAATCAGAGCAAGACTGCCGAATTACTCGGTATTAGCCGAACCACACTCATAAAAAAGATGAAGCAACACAAAATCGGAGAAAATGGAGCATAGGATATTATGGATACGTGGATTCGGATTGCGCACCGAGGTGCATCGAAAATTGCTCCAGAAAACACACTCGCTGCATTCAAGAAAGCAATTGAAATCGGTGTGGATGCCATTGAACTTGATTTACACGGAACCGAAGACGGTGAGATTGTTGTCATACACGACCCTTCCTTAGATAGAACCACAAACCTAAGTGGTCCAATAAACCAAACAACCTTAGAGACTATCAAACAGGCGGATGCAGGTGCATGGTTTAATCCGCAGTTTACTGGTGAAAAGGTCCCAACACTTGCTGAAGTATTAGCATGTATCGGAGACAAAACAATTGCGGTTTTGGAAATAAAAGATACTTTAATCTCCGAAACAGTTGTTGAGAATATTCGCGATATGAATATGCTTGAACAGGTTGTTATTATATCCTTCCATACATCCGTATTACAAACCGTTCGTGCTATAGAACCGCGGATCCCGACAGGATGGCTTATCGGTAGTAGCAACGGATACACGCATACTGTCCAACTGTGTCAACAACTCGGTTCACTCGGTAGCGCTCTACTTAATGTCAATCACCACCTGATAACTGCTGAATTCGCTTACGAAGTCCGTAGACGTGGTATCGCCTTATGGAGTTGGACAGTAGATGATATTGTACGGATGCGACAGATGTTGGCTTTTGGTGTACAGGGAATCACATCTAATCAACCAGAGTGTTTTTCCGATGTATGACTTTTCCGCCAGAATTCAATCGCAATATACGCAAAGATCGGATAAGAAAGCAAAGTGGTTGACCAAGCAATCCCTTCTAATCCCCAATACCGCATAAAAACCCAATTGAGAACCGGATTTAGTATAAGTCTGATTAGTGTCGCAGAGAGAATTGTCATGTGATTTTGACTCGCCAGATGCGCACGGATCAGCAATCTGCTAATTAGACGTGGGAGCATACCGATAAGATAAATGCCTAACAGGGAAGCAATATGCTGTTGTCCCACAATAGACAACTTTCCATGTCCAAATAATAACGCTACAATATCTGACCGAAACAGATAAAAACCGATTAGAAACGGTGCCATCAGGACGATTACTGCTAACACGCCTCTCCAAACACTCTGTTGTAATTCCTCTGCGTTCTCTAACGATGAGATCCTTGACCAATGGGAAAGCAGGACAGGAAGTGTTACACCCGAAAGTGTTTCCGGAATAGCACACAAACGGAGTGAATAATCAAGTTTTGAGACCGAACTTGGACCGAGTGTACTCGACATTCCTCTGTCAACAACAGGGTTCATGCCATCCGAAATAGCTGCCCCAGCCATTAACATACATTGTCGCAAAAATTGTTTGGTATATGGGAATTCTGCTGTACCTTTATGGATTCGTGTCACTCTAAATAGACTGTGTAAAGGTATATTTAGGACAACACTACAACGTTGAAATAGGATAATTGTTTGAAAAAGTTCACCGATGACAAGTGCAATCGGGATACTAAACCAACTCACGTAAGGTTTGGATAGAAAAATAGCAGCGATGACTATAATAGCACGGAGTCCATGCACAATAACAGGTATGTGAAACACTTGGTAGGTGTCTAAAATCGCTTTTAAAATCCATCGAATTGATGAAATGATCGTTAAACAAAGAAATCCGAAGATAATACCGGTTGTAGTAGATACCGTGAGTCCAACGTTTGGAAAAAAGAGTTGTGAGATTCCCCATGAAATAGCAACTAAAATGCAACAAAGTCCCGGCATAAGTGTAATATAACGGGAAAAGATGGATTGGACACATTCCTGTGCTTCCGTTTCACCTTTCTCCCTCGCTTCTGCTAACAGTGGGACAAGGACAGAGTATGCAGTCGCCGCACTTAGCAACTCAATCAGAAATGCTGCGATACCCCAATAATAGTAGATGAAATCCATCTCCGCTGTATCACCGAACCAATTAGCGAGTACAATGTAAATGAGAAATGTACCTGCGCGTCCTATGAGACTGAGTGGTGTAATAAGCAGGATATTCTTGAGGAGGGACCTTTGGGTTTGGGGAACATTATTCGGCATGAAATGGTTGAGGTGGTGTTTGTTCAGCCACTATATTTGCACTGTGCGTATAGATTCATTATACATCTGCTCAAGAAAAAAGTCAAGGTTCTGAATCCAACAATTCAGTCCAATTTAATTTTCTGGTAGTTGCTATTTACGCTCAAAATGCCTCTTCTGTAGGAGCGACCCGACGAATACCATACGGGGAATGCCTTAATGGCATTCATACCCGGGGAACGCCCACAGGCGTTCATACCGTTGATTTCTTGATTTGGCGTATTCGGCGTTGATTTGGGGGAATGCCATAAGGCATTTATACCGTTGATTTCCCAGTCGAGACTTTCTGACTGTACCTTGAGAAAACTTGAAAATTGAATGGTTCTGAATCCAACAATTCACTTGACAAACGGATTAATATGTGTTAAAATTAAAATCGGTTAATTATCTAAAATTGGTGGGATGGCTGAGCGGACGAAGGCGGCGGTCTTGAAAACCGTTGTGGCGTAAGTCACCGTGGGTTCGAATCCTACTCCCACCGCCATATATGGAGAGGTGCAGGAGTGGTTGAACTGGACTGCCTGCTAAGCAGTTATGGCGCAAGCCATCGTGGGTTCGAATCCCACCCTCTCCGTTTTTAACTTATAATCACGCATACAGTGTCGTTGGGATAAACTTTAAAAACCCTGCGAAATCATATTAGATCACCGAAACTTTGGTGAAACATGCGCCTGTAGCTCAGTGGATTAGAGCATCTGACTACGGATCAGAAGGCCGGGGGTTCGAATCCTCTCAGGCGCTTTTTGACTCTTGAGATAATGCAGCAAAAGACCTTAAGAGTTAGGGAAAATAATAGTTGAAACGTTGTTCCTGTTATGCAAATTTTGGATAACGATGTCTTGTGGATGGAGCAAGCACTTGAATTAGCAAGGCAGGCTGACGAAAAAGGTGAAGTTCCTGTCGGTGCGATAATTGTTAAAGACAATGCTTGTATCGCAGCTGCTCATAATCTTCGGGAACATACTGGAAATCCAATTGCACACGCAGAGATGCTTGCGATACAGGAAGCAGCTGAAAAACTTGGCAACTGGCGTTTGACAGATACCATATTATATGTGACTTTGGAACCGTGTCCGATGTGTGCTGGGGCGATAGTTTTGTCACGTATTCCCAAGGTTGTTTATGCTGCTACCGATCCGAGAGCAGGTGCAGCGGGAACACTTTACAATATTGTTCAAGATGAACGTTTGAATCATCGAGTGGAATTGGTAAGCGGAGTATTTGCCGAAGAAAGCAGTGCACTGTTGAAATCGTTTTTTAAAAACCATCGTTGATACCTATAGTTAACAGTCCGAATAAGGAGAGATGCAGGAGCGGTTGAACTGGACAGTCTCGAAAACTGTTGTGGCGCAAGTCACCGTGGGTTCGAATCCCACTCTCTCCGTTTTGATCGGTGTATAAACGAACCATTCCACACATATTAACGGTTTGTGCTACAATATACTTCTTGAATAAACGGCAAATATATCGGGACGGATGTCCATAAGACTAAAAACAATGTTTCAGTTACCTTGGGGCAGTAGCTCAGTTGGGAGAGCGCATCCCTCGCACGGATGAGGTCACGGGTTCAAATCCCGTCTGCTCCATTTTTGTAACACTTTTCGGAGAGATGCAGGAGTTGGTTGAACTGGCATGACTGGAAATCATGTGTGCTGTTTTGCAGTACCGTGGGTTCGAATCCCACTCTCTCCGCCATTTTTTGGAGCAACGCCGGTTTAGCGTTCTTAAACCGGCAAATCTCACATCCGATGAAGAATATAACGCCTTGGCTATGCTAGGTGGGGAGGTAGCGGTGCCTTGTATCTGCAATCCGCTATAGCAGAACTGAATTCCCAGTATGAGGCCTGTTTTTGTGGGGACTGTCCCAAGCACGTAGCGTTGATAGTCGGGTCTTGAGCAACGGGTGCTTATTGAACCCCGTCAGGTCTGGAAGGAAGCAGCGGCAGATGAGTTTTCTCGTGTGACGCAAGGTAGCCTGACTTGAGCCAACGACCTGGGCAACGCCCGGAAAAGCTTGTCAAATCTGGGTGCATAGCCATTATATTTAATTTACACGCGGTGTTATCATGTTTAATTCCACTTACCAATTTCATAGGTGTGTTTTTTGAGTTTACACCTATTTTGCTACTTACAAATAGCAAAGCATAAGGTTCTATTTTTGCCTGTCTAAGGTTTCAAACATGTCATACGAAGTTTTTGCACAGAAATGGCGACCTCAGTACTTCAGAGACGTTGTTGGACAGGCGCACGTGACCGCCACACTACAGAACCAAATTCGGTCCGAGCGTCTCGGCCATGCATACCTTTTTTGGGGACCAAGAGGCACGGGTAAGACAACGGTGGCACGACTCTTTGCCAAAGCTGTCAACTGCTTGAATCCATCACAAGAAACCGAGGTAGGTATGGTAACGACTGGAGAACCTTGTAATGACTGTGATGCCTGCCACGAAATTACACAAGGTTCATCCTTTGATGTTATTGAGATGGATGCCGCTTCTAACCGTGGAATTGATACGATACGTGATCTTCGCGAGAATGTAAAACTTTCCCCCGCAGCCTATAAATTCAAAATCTACATTATTGATGAAGTCCATATGCTTACGAAGGAAGGGTTTAACGCGCTCCTCAAAACGTTAGAAGAACCTCCAGCACATGTCATTTTCATCATGGCAACAACCGAACACTCTCAAATCCCAAAGACGATCATCTCCCGATGCCAAGACTTTGATTTTCGTCATCTCATTCCTGAACAGATTATTTCTCGACTACAACTTATATCCGATGATGAAGATATATCAGCAGATAGCGAAGTGTTGGCACTCATTGCTCGTCAATCCGAAGGATGCCTACGGGATGCCGAAAACTTACTGGAACGGTTGGTATCTTCTGCCGGGAAAGATTTGACACTTGAAAATGTTGAAGAAACACTCGGACTCAGTTCAAGCCACCTTCTACACGAACTTATTGAGGCAATAGCTCAGCGGGACATTGCCTCGGGACTGGCTGCATTAAACAAACTTACCATACAGGGAGTGGATTTAGCACAATGTCTTCACCAAGTCATCGCTTATTTTCGTGACCTGCGTCTACTCGCTATTGATAACCAACTTGAAGACCTCATTCAGAGTCCTAAATCTGAACTGGTACATCTCAAGGAAATGGCAGAACAAATTTCTGTCGAAAGGTTGTCTCGGATCATCAAAATACTGATGCATACCAACCGCGAAATTATAGAATACGGTTATGACCAATTGCATCTTGAGAGTGCACTAATTCAAATTAACTCCATCAATGAGACAATTCAACTTGACGAAATCGTCAACAAACTGATTGCCATAGAACAGAAATTTGGTAGTACTCAGATGGAATCGGGCACCACGCCAAATCTCACACATCCTATTACCACTCAAAGTAGACCAGTTGAACCGATCTTTGAAGTAGAGAGTCCTACTGGTTCCGCACAAGAAACGAAACCCTCACCTAAAGCATTCATTGAACACGACCCAGAGACCAGTACATCAGAAACTGATAACGATCAGTCTCAGCAAAATTCCACTCGGAATTTAGATGAGATTTGGGGAGAAGTGATGCTACAGCTTAAGGAAACATCACCTCATTTAGTCCTGGGTACATTTAATGGCGCGATTCCATCTGAAAATGGGGAAGATCGTATTAAAGTCGTTTGTTTACCTGAAGCGAGTTTTACATTTGTTGATGACGAGGTAATGCAACGCATCACTAAAATGTTTTCAGACTTAAGCGGAAAGCGGGTCCAGATCGAACTTGTTAGAGCAGAAGTGGTCACAAAACCAGAGGAAACGACGGAACAACCACAGGAAGAAGTAAAAACGACACCAATGATGCGTAAACGCCAAGCCGAAGAAGACGAACAAATCCAACCCGTGCTTGAGTTATTTGACGCAAGAATTTTAGAAATCTAAATTTAGTCTATATTCGGCTAAAAGAATAAATTACATTTAAGGAGAAACTTCCAACTCTCTTTTGAGAGTTGGTACATTTTACTATTATGAAGATGAATGATTTGATGAAACAGGCACAGCAGATGCAAAAACGCATGCTCGAAATACGAGAAGAACTCGCTAACCGGACTGTAGAAGCAACCGTCGGCGGCGGCATGGTTACGGCAGTTGTCAATGGACAACAAGAACTTGTTTCACTTCGCATTACACCAGAAGTCGTTGATCCAGATGATACCGAGATGCTTGAGGATTTAGTCGTCGCTGCTGTGAATGAAGCACTACAACAATCACAAGAACTGATGTCTGATGAGATGAGTAAACTAACTGGGGCACTCAAGATTCCGGGACTTCCGTAACAGCAAATTAACAACAGTAATTTGCTTGAAAATCTGCTAATGCAGTAGGCAAAACATGCAGGGATATCCACTACCCTTGGAGCGGCTTATCCTGCAGCTCCAAAAACTTCCAACGGTCGGTCCCAAAACAGCACAACGTTTAGCTTTTTTTATGCTAACATTACCAGACATTGAGACAAACCAAATAGCGGAAGCGATATTGGAAGTTAAAAAAAACTTGTCAGATTGCAAGATTTGTGGTACTATCACAGATATCAATCCGTGCCAGATATGTTCAAATCCGAGACGTGACCAACAGATTATCTGTGTTGTTGAACAACCCGATGATCTATGGGCGATTGAACGCACTGAATGTCATAAAGGACTTTATCATGTACTCGGAGGTACTTTGTCGCCTTTAGATGGAGTCGGTCCAGATTCTCTACGTATTGATGCTCTCTTTAACCGAGTTCACAACGGTTCTGTCAAGGAGGTAATCCTCGCTACCAATTGGGATACAGAAGGACAGGCTACTGCACTTTACTTAACACAGCAACTTGAACAGTTTCAGGTAACCGTAACACGAATCGCATACGGTATCCCTGTCGGAGGAGATTTAGAATACATTGATGAAGTAACCCTCGCAAAAGCCTTGGAAGGCAGACGGACAGTGTAAGCATATTTCATAGGAATCGTTAACGAAATCGGAAGTCAGATGAGATTGATTGAAAGGATTCATTTTAATTTTATCACTGATTTCCATATTTGCTTTTATAAACACCTATACATTGACGATGAAAATCATCCAATTAAGTGCTCTTATTGTAATCTTGTGTGGTGGTATATTCACTTGGGCGTGTGCAGAACCAGTGAATCCACCAGTTCAGAATGCACCTATGACATTTGACGGCAACCGCGCCTTTGATATCTTGAAGAAACAGTGCGAATTCGGACCGCGTCCACCCGAATCAGAAGCACATCGTAAAACACAAGATTATTTGTTAACAGAACTTAAGAAATATTCTGATACTGTGGTGCTACAACCTTATACTTCTGAGGTAGACACGATGAGCGAACCACCTCAGCGAAAAATGCTTCACATGAACAACATCATAGCGGAATTTGGGAGTGGGCATCAAGAAACGCTTCTTCTCGCGGCACATTGGGACACACGTCCATGTGCCGATAAAGATCCAGATCTTGAGAGACAACGGGAACCGATTCTCGGTGCGAATGACGGGGCTTCGGGGGTGGCAGTATTACTTGAAATCGCACGCATATTAAAAATAAAACCACCACCAAGACGAATCATCATTATTTTGTTTGATGGTGAAGATTACGGCAAAACATCAGAACAAATGTTCCTCGGATCCCGATACTTCGCAAAAAATATGGGAAAATGGAGACCAAACTACGGAATCCTGTTGGACATGATCGGCGACAAGGATTTGCAAATACCAAAAGAACAATACTCCCTGGTGGCAAATGCAGAATTTGTTGATTTAATCTGGGAACGCGCAGAGAAACTCAATTTAGCACCTTTTCAAGACAGAATAGGTCCAGCGGTGATGGATGACCATGTACCGTTAATCGAAGTTGGCATTCCGATGGTTAATATCATTGATTTCGATTATCCGCACTGGCATACACTTGAAGATACGGTCGACAAATGTAGTCCAAAGAGTTTAGAGATTGTTGGAAAACTTGTTGTCAGCATCATTTATGAAGGACTTTAACATTTTTCAAACGGGACAAGACTATTAAAGAAATGTGTCAAAGATTATAGTAGTTTAGGTAATAAGATGAATATATATCATAAGCATTACGATGTCATTGTTGTCGGAGCAGGTCATGCAGGATGTGAAGCAGCACTCGCTGCTGCACGAATGGGCTGCGATACACTCATCGTTACAATCAATCTGGATACTATCGCAAAGATGTCATGCAATCCTGCTATCGGTGGACTCGCAAAGGGACATCTCGTCAAAGAGATAGATGCCCTCGGTGGAGAGATGGCAAAGAACATTGACAAGACCGGTATCCAATTTCGCCGCTTGAATACCAAAAAAGGACCGGCGGTTAGATCAAGTCGCGCACAAGCGGACAAAAAGGCATACCAAGATGAGATGAAACGGGTACTGGAAAAGCAAGAACACCTTGACATCAAACAGGTATTAGTGGAAGAATTACTCGTTGATAATGAGCAATGTGTCGGGATAAAAAGCCAAACGCAAACCGCTTATTATGGTGATTCGGTTATTCTAACCACAGGCACATTCCTGAGAGGATTAATTCATATCGGAGATGTGTCGTATAGTGCTGGCAGGGCAGGCGAATCCTCTGCAGAAAAACTCTCAGAAAGTTTTCTGAACCTCGGTTTTGAAATCGGAAGGCTAAAAACGGGTACACCACCCCGTGTCAACGCACATACCATTGACATAAACCAGATGGAGATTCAACCCGGGGATCAAGACCCACTTCCGTTTTCCTTCTCTACCGAACGAATAACCCAACCACAAGTACCGTGCTACCTTACCTATACCAATGAAAAGACACATGATGTAATCCGAGAAAATCTCCACCGTTCCGCAATGTACAGTGGTCGGATCGTCGGCATCGGTCCCCGCTACTGTCCATCAATTGAGGATAAAGTTGTCCGTTTTGCTGAAAAAAATGAACACCAAGTATTTGTCGAACCCGAAGGGTTAGATACCGATGAAATTTATCTCAACGGCATCTCTGCCAGTCTACCGGAAGATGTACAGGTAGATATGGTGCATAGTATCAGAGGATTAGAGAATGCAGAGATTATGCGTTTTGGATATGCTGTTGAATACGACTTCGCTCCTGCCACCCAGCTCCATCCAACGCTTGAAACGAAAGCAGTTCCCGGACTCTATTTCGCTGGACAACTCAACGGCACTACCGGCTATGAGGAAGCCGCCGCGCAGGGACTTATAGCAGGAATTAATGCTGCCTTAAAGGTTAAAGGCGAAGAATCCCTCATCCTTGATAGATCACAAGCATACATAGCAGTTCTCATTGACGACTTGGTTACATTGGATATCCGTGAACCTTACCGCATGTTTACATCTCGGGCAGAATACCGGTTAGCATTGCGAGAGGATAACGCCGATTTGCGACTCACAGAAATAGGGAGAAAGATAGGACTTGTTGATGATGAAGTGTACACCAGATTCCAAAAGAAAGCGTCCTCTATACAGACAGAACTGGAACGACTTGACGAAACTCGTTTGACACCAAACGCAGCAACTATTGAACGGTTAGCAGACATCGTACAAACTGGAGAGATAAAACAACCTACAGTATTGGCAGATTTGCTCAAACGTCCTGAACTCTGTTATGAACATATAGCGAATCTGGCACCACCTGACACGGAACTACCACACGCAGTCAAAGAACAGGTAGAAATCCAGATTAAGTATGACGGCTATATACAACGACAACAACGGCAAATTCAACAATTCAAAAGACTGGAGAATCTACACATACCCGATACCTTCAACTATGTAGATGTGCACGGACTGAAAACAGAAGCACGTGAGAAATTGGATAAAATTCGTCCTGCATCTATAGGACAAGCATCACGACTTCCTGGCGTTTCTCCCGCAGACATCTCAATATTAATGGTCATGCTACATCAGCAAAACCGGTAGTTTGACATCATTGAAATGCTTGCGACATCGGTTAGGATGGTCGTTGTAAACAGTAAACATGGAAACGCAATTTCGTCATCAACTTGAAGAGGTCTTTGACCAACATGGGTTTCCACTCACACCAGAGCAAAGTCAACAATTAACTATGTATCGTAATGAATTACAGCGGTGGAATGCTCGTATTAACTTAACAGCACTTCATGATGACGTTGAGGTAATTTACAAACATTTTCTCGATTCCCTGAGTGTCCTCGAACATTTTACTATTACGGAAGGTCAAACAGTTATTGACGTTGGAACAGGTGCTGGATTTCCTGGAGTTGTATTAAAAATATATGTCCCCAATATTTGTCTAACGCTTATTGAGGCATCACATAAAAAGGTGGCATTTCTCAAATATCTTGTTACCCAATTGGGGTTGGATACATCAATTCAGGTTTATGCCAAACGGGCTGAAGTTTGTGCTGAGACTGACGAATTCGTGAATGCATACGATTGGGTATTAACGCGATACGTCGCTTCACTGGAGAAGTCCGCAAAATACTGTTTGCCGATGCTAAATGCAACAGGTAGGTGGATCGCATATAAATCCAGTGAGTCAGATGCTGAGATAAAACAAAGTAAGGAAATTCTGTATGATCTTGGAGCCACAATTGATAGCATGCACACAAGTCGTATTCCACAACTTAATCGCACCTATGTTGTTGTGAGCCGTATAAATGGATAGAATCGAAGCCCTAATGACTTGCTTATTGTGCGTAGATGTTCGCTGTTATCAACTTTATTGCCACCAAAAGCGGTTCAGTAGGGAAGGAGTTTTATGTAATGTTTGATGTTACAACAGACGCTCAAAATACTGCAGTTGTCCACGTTCAAGGCAAGATTATCGGCAGAACCGTTACACAGTTGCACGAGGAAATAGAACGACAGCTGCAAAATGGGAATAATAAATTGATTATTGATCTAAAGAATGTCCCGCTCCTTGACAGCACTGCACTCGGTGTCATAATATTAGCATTCCAAGTATTACAAAGATCAGGTGGAAAATTGGTGCTGCTAAGTCCACAGAAAGCAGTCAGAAGTGTATTGGAAGTTACGCGTCTAACCTCGATTTTAGAAGTATACGAGACTGAAGAAGCCGCGCGCAACGCTTTCTTATAGACAGCATTTCATAATGCTACGTTAGCTGCTGTACAGATGCGGATCAGTTATCCCGGACAGGAGAACAGGGATGAAAGACAGAAAACCCGCAATGCGGTCTTGGTTTAAGATGGGGTTGCGCAGCCAACAAGTCGTTCTGTTTCTGCTTGTTTCGCTTACTCCATTATTAGTTGTTTCATTAACTATCAAGGTGTTGGGTGGAAAAGCACTGAAAAGCAGTGTTGGTGAAGGGTTGGCTTTGCTGGCACGAGAGAAACTATCACGAGCAGATCGGGCTATTTACCAGAGGATCGCAAACATCAGGAAAGAACTGCCAAATCTCACAGCTGAGGTTATTAGGACAAACAATGCCATCCAGAACAAGGATGTACTTTTGAATGTCCATGAAAACTTAGAGGATAGCATTCGATTGTTTGAGACTTATGCTGGTGGTATTAGAAGGCGAAGAAATAGGAATAGAAATAGAAGAGATATACATGAGGTGACAATCACAAATCTACAGGGATATGTCCTCAGTTCAACCAATCCTGCACTTGACTACAATGAGAACAAAAATATTCCTTCCAAGGTTGATAAGCAAGAATGGTGGAATTTGGCTAAAAATAACGAATACGGGTCTTATTATGCTGAAGATGTTGATTATGATGCAACACAGAATATGCATTTTTTATCAGTGGCATTGCCAATCCGTAGGGGAAACCCAAGATCCACAGTTCCTGAAAAGAATGTTGTCGGTGTACTCAGAGTCGTTATTATGCTACCTGAAATAAACAATATTGTGGAATTACTGCCAGATATGGAAAAAGCACACACTATTTTGACATCGCAATCTGGTGAAATTGTTGCTGTTTCAGAAGGAAGCGGATATAAAATCGGGGATAGACTACTATCAGAACATGCCACAGCAGAAGCAATTATTGAATCTAAAAGGGAAGATGGGGAAACCTATGGATATGAAGCAGAAGGTGAAACGGATCGTTTCCATGAATCCCGCGTATATGGATGGGCACGCACAAAACCTTCAAGAGGACAGCCGTGGAAAACACATCAAAATTTCAGCCATTGGCTCGTTTTTGTTTCATATCCAAGTTCTGAGGCGTATGCAGGGGTGTCTAAATTGAATCAATACGTCTTTTGGGTCACTATATTATCTTGTATTATCGTTGTGCCGATTGCTTATGCTGTGGCACAGCAGATTTCCCAACCTGTAATGGAGTTGGCGCAAGTAGCAAAACGTATTGGGCAAGAAGCAAGCGATGTTATACAAGAAGATTCCGATCAAGTCCGAAAGCAGATTGCCAATATGCAATGGTACCAAAGTGATGAAACCGAACTAATCTCTGTTACCAGTAAGAACGAAGTCGGAATGCTGGCACAAGAATTTAATGACATGCACCGCAATCTGAAAATCGCTGTTGAGAAACTTGTCAGTGCTGAGGAACAGATGACGACTATCGTTGATTGCCTTAGTGAAGGACTTATTGTCGTTGATACACAAGACCACATACTATACTCTAACCCATCAGCAAAGCATTTACTTAACTTTGAAAAATCAGAGTTTCCAGACCGTTTCAGCGACTTGTTGAGTACCACCGACCTAAGTATTTTAGCAAACACGCAGGGAAGCGATGCACGCGCAACAGTTGAAATCAATTTAGATCAGGAAGGTGAAAATCGTATTCTTCGTGTTGTGACAAGCCACTTTCACTCAATTAGTACATCAACCAATAGCGATACAATGTCTGATGATAATACTACTTTGGCAGGGACGGTTTTTGTATTTGACGATATAACCCGTGAACATGAGATTGACAAGATGAAATCAGATTTTGTGGCACTTGTCTCACATGAATTGCGAACACCGTTAACCTCAATCATCGGATTCATAGCGTTGATACTTGACAGAAAGTTGGGACCTCTAAACAAGGATCAACAACAGAGTTTGACTCGCGCACACCGACAGTCAAAACGACTCGAGTTGATGATTAATGATTTGCTTGATATATCACGTATTGAAGCAGGACGCATCGTGATGAATCTTGAACCTGTCAACCTTGCTGAAATCGTCCAACAACGTATTGAGGAACTCAAACCACAAGCAGACGAAAAAACTATCAAATTAGAATTAAGTGTTGAACCTGATTTACCGGAACTAAATGGGGATGAAGAACGTCTCGGTCAGATTTTCACCAATCTGATAGGAAATGCTGTAAAATTCACGCCATCAAACGGTGAAGTCACCGTAAAATTGTCACACAAGAAATGTCCACTTGATGACAACGATACTGATACCGAAGTAAGCGACGGTATCCATGTTGAAGTGATTGATACGGGACCAGGAATTCCTGTGCAAGACCGTGAAAACGTCTTTGACAAGTTTAGACAACTTAGCAATATCCAAACAAGAGAACAGGGCGGGACCGGTTTAGGGCTTTCTATCGCGCGAGGTTTTGTTGAAGCGCACAACGGCAAAATCTGGGTTGGTGCAGGTGAAAATGATAAAGGTTGCAACTTTCAATTCTGGATTCCGTTTTTATCTTAAGGGATTTTTGGGACATTGAGGAAGTTTATCATCTGAAACAGGATGTAACTCTCAAAAGCTTGAATACTGGATGGTTCTGTGTATTACAAAAATATAATTGACAGCACGATTACATAACCTGCATACTGAAATTAAGGGTAATTATGTCCGAAACTATTTATTTGTCTGAACCTACATCATCAACTGAAACTATTTTAGTAGTTGATGACGATACAGATATCTTGGCACTGCTTGAAATGAGTTTGGCTTCAGACGGTTTCAAGGTGATTACTGCAAGTAACGGAGAAAATGGACTTCAAAAGGCTAAGGTTGAACAACCTGATCTCATTTTGCTTGATGTCATGATGCCACAGATGGATGGGTTGGAAGTTATTAAACGACTGAAGGATAATACAGAGACAAGTGCCATTCCTGTCCTATGGTTAACAGCAAAAACACAGACTGAGGATAAGCTGCGCGGTTTGGAAATTGGTGGCGACGACTATATTACAAAGCCTTTTGATTTACGAGAGGTGACTGCACGAATTAACGCAGTTTTGGGGCGAACACGTCCAGTTAAATACATCAATCCATTAATCAATGCAATGGGGGACAGCTTCAGTGAAGCCGGTGTCGCAGAACTTGGGTCACATCTGCAAGCTGCTGCAGAAATACAACTAAAGTTACTTCCAGAAAAACCCCCAACTTTTGCAGAGTTTGACTTTGCCACACTGTTCCGAAGTTCTACTTCTGTCTCTGGGGACTTTTACGATTTTATTCCGCTCAGCGACACACACCTTGCTGTCGTGTTGGGGGACGTAAAAGGACATGGAATTCCCGCTGCACTTTTGATGGTAATGATACAGACTGCTTCACGCTTGCTCAGTAATGAGGTGGACTGTCCCGGAACAGTCCTAAAACGCATTAATACCCTACTTTTTCACAACACAGACATCGAGCAATTTGCCACAATGGTATACGGAATATTAGAATTAGATACAAGTAGGTTTACTTATGCAAACGGAGGACACTGTCCACCAATACATTTCATTACAGATGATGGAAATGTAGAACAAGGAAAAAGTAATGAGGTGCGTATTGAGTTACTCGAAACTGGTGGAATGTTGATAGGTGCGTTTGATATAGCGACTTTTTCTTATGACACCTGTCAATTGTCACAAGGAGATGTCCTTTTACTTTATACAGATGGTGTCACCGAAACAGAGGGGCGAGATCAAAATGACTTCTACGGTGAAGAACGTTTGATTGATTGCTTCTCTAAAAATATAACGATGACCGCTGAATCACTCTGTGAAGTCCTCCAAAATGACTTGATGGAATATAGCGGCACTACACAACTTAAGGATGACCGCGCTGTGGTTGTAATTAAACGCATTGAGCCTAACACAACTTCAACGCAATAGTCACATTAATTCGAATACCGTGCTGTTCTCAACGGCGATGGTTTGTTTTGGGTATAATCCATAAACAGATTAAGCATGGAAACTTGGCATTCGCAAGGAAGGAGCCTAACACGTGGGTGAGAAAAATCAATTGAGAATTTTCCTTTCTCTCCCAAGCACAATGCAGTTAATATATCTACTTGATACTGTCATCAGCGATATTCTGAGAGAGATGAAATTTAATGAGGAAGCGCAAGAACATGTGAACTTGGCTGTCATTGAAGCAGGGACAAACGCAATCAAACACGGCAATAAGGAAGACATTGAGAAGACGGCAACCTTTGAGTTTCTTATTGACGATGATAAATTGACGATTGTTATTACTGATGAAGGTCCCGGATTTGAACGCGAAGAGGTTGCAAATCCACTTGAACCAGAAAATCTGCTGAAAAGTAGTGGACGAGGTCTTTTCCTAATGGAAGCCTGTATGGATGAAGTAGAGTATGAGGCTGGAGGAACTATCGTTAAGATGGTGAAAAATAAGTAATTCTAAAATTAGAGTCCTCCATAAGCCAATTTACTGCTTTATTATCGACATGGAATCCAGTATATGTAATTGACCTTACCGTGAGCAAACGCTTACTTCGGGTAGATTGAGTTGTGCTTCAGGGGACGAATATTCAAGAGGGAAGGAGTATTCATGCAAATCAACCTACGGCATAAGGGGAGTGTAATTATTTTAGATATTGAGGGCAACCTCGTTGGTCCCAATACAGTCGCACTGAAAAACATCATTGACGACCAAATTAAAACGGCGGGTGATGAACCTGTCTTTATGATTTTAAATTTGGAACGCGTACAGATGATGGATAGTTCCGGGTTGGGCGTGATTGTGGCTGCTTATGCATCTATCAGTCGCAATAGTGGCAGAGTTGTACTACTCAATATCGGTGGGAACATCAGAAGTCTCATCGTTATGGCGAAACTTGTGACAATTTTTGACCGATACGATACAGAGGCTGAGGCAATAGCGAGTTTTCTATAACAACTGCTGACATTTAACCGATTTATACAGGGTGATACATAAATAGAACTTATACAATACTGATGGGTTAGAATATGGAAAACGTGCGAAACACTGAAATCGCTGAGGAAAGCATCAGTTTGTGGCATAAATGCACACACTGTAGTGAGGTGTCTTTTCGAGGGGAATTAGAACGAAATGGTTTTACATGTCCGAAATGTAAAGAACTATTTGTATTGTCAATTGAAAATCGGATTAAAATCCTTATCGGAGATGATTTTCCCGCGGATATTTCAGAACCACTCTCAAATGAGATGGATAGCGACAGTGAGAATACTATTGATGTGATTAGTATTGTGGAGGATATATCAGAATATCCAGTTAGTCTATTTATTCTGCAACCGGATTCTTCGTTGGAACATAGACATTTGACAGTGTTGACTGACGCAATCACATGTGCTTTGGAGAATTCTATTCCACTACTTTCTGTCTTTACCGCGAGTCCGATTGAAACGCAATGTTCCTTCTCTGAAATCGTACCACTGTTTTTAAAGTTGGAGCAGTTAGCAGAAGCGTCACTGCCGCACATCACTGTCCTCACAGAAACAGATGTTGGTCAACTTACGGCACATTTGCCTGTTGGTGAAATAGTAATAGCAGAATGTGCATCTCACATGGAAAATATGACACAACCCCATCCACAACCTGCCTTACATGCCCCCGAAGAGCAGCTACTCCCTGAAGATAACCGTGAGTTAACACCGGACATTGGTGTAGACTGCTATATACCAAGGTCAGAGTTGCACTCAGTCTTAGCACGAATAGTAAAGTTCTTTGCTGCTTCCACAACTAATGATTGAACATAGCACAAAGTACCATCAGCAAATCTAAGGAAATATACCTACGGAAGAATTCGGATGATGCAAAAAGAGTCTATTTTAAGCGATGGATTGGAACAAGAATTTATCCAACGTTTCGGTCATCCTCCGGAATTCGTTGTGTCTGCACCGGGACGAGTTAACCTAATCGGTGAGCATACAGATTACAATGACGGCTATGTATTTCCTGTTGCGATTGATAAATACCTTCACATCGCTGCCAGTCCACGTACTGATCGCCAAGTTCATCTACATGCCTTAGATATGGATGAAAAAGCCATCTTCAGTTTGGATATACCTGATGAATCGAAAACACCCGCATGGTGTAAATATCTAAAAGGTGTCGCATACCTGTTACAAGAAATGGTGTTGCGCGAAAATGGTTATACACTCAAAGGAATGTCAGCAATAATTACTGGCGATGTTCCGATAGGAGCCGGTCTTAGTTCCTCTGCTGCGCTTGAAGTGGCATCGGCAATTGCTTTTTTGGGTGTGTGTGGACTTGAGGCAACAAACACTGGGATAAATACTAAAAGCAATATCACTTTGATTGATTTACACCCTACTAAATTGGCAACGTTATGCCAAAGGGCTGAAAATGAATTTGTCGGTGTAAACTGTGGTATAATGGATCCAACAATATCACTATTAGGAAAGACTGACCACGCACTGTATTTAGATTGTAGATCCCTTGAATATAAACAGGTTCCGCTCAACTTAACGGACATACGACTTGTGATTTGTAATACCAATGTCAAACGTGAACTTGCTACATCAGAATATAATAAACGGCGTGCTGAATGTGAAAGAGGTGTTGAGATCATGCAGCAATGGATGCCTTCAATTTCTTCACTTCGAGATGTAACCTTGGAAGATTATAAAAAATATGAAGCAGAATTGCCACAGATAACACAAAAAAGATGTAGGTATGTCATTGAAGAAAACACGCGTGTACAAAGTGCTGTGGCTGCTCTCACTGCAAAGGACATAAACACCTTTGGCAGACTCATGAATGCCTCACACGCAGGTTTACGCGACGCTTATGAAGTGAGTTGTGATGAGTTAAATGTGCTAACAGATATCGCGCAAAGTATTGATGGAGTCATCGGAGCAAGGATGACGGGAGCAGGTTTTGGCGGATGTACGGTGAATTTAGTCTATAGAAATTCTGTGGAAATATTTCGTAATAGAGTAATGAAAGAGTATACTCAAAAGACCGGTATTGAACCTGACATCTATGTATGTAGCGTTGGTGATGGCGCACGTATTAACTGGAACTCACAAAGTTAGGAGGCATTTGGTAGTCTGCGATTTGCATATAGAGGTGTGTAACGATAGCCGGAAGCCAAATACCGACAGCCACTAAAAAATGAAATACAGTATCGGAATTGATCTTGGTGGAACTGATATTAAAGCAGGATTATTAGCGACAGATGGTAAACTTTCCTGCCGTACAGTCGTTTCTACTCGTGTAGATGAAGGTGCAAATGCAATAGCAGCACGTATCGCACAAACCATTCAGCAAGTTATTGATCAAGTAGATAAAGAGACACATCAAAGTGAGGATTACAAGAAGGAGATCATTGGAATCGGTTTGGGAGCACCCGGACTCATCATCGCTGGCAGCGGTATTATACACTTTTCACCGAACTTTCCCGGTTGGACCGATATCCCACTCCTGCAATATGTCTCTGATGAACTTGCGGATTTAGACATACCGCTTTATATTGACAACGATGTTAATGTGATGGTGTTAGGTGAATTACATCACGGTGCTGGCGTTGGATATGAAAACGTCGTAGGACTTACCATCGGCACTGGTGTCGGTGGTGGTGTTGTCATCAATAGGAAAGTCTACCATGGAAGTTGGAATACAGCGGGTGAATTGGGACACACAGTTGTCCAACCAAATGGACGTAAGTGCGGGTGTGGTAATCGCGGTTGCCTTGAGGCGTATGCAGGCGCGAAACATATTGTTGAACGAACACAACAGCAAATTATAGAGGGACGAAAAACCTGTCTAAATCCGGAAGGATTAACCCCGAAACAGATTGCTGAAGCAGCAAATGACGGAGACCAACTCGCAAAAGATATTTTCGCGGAGACAGGAAATTATATCGGTGTAGCGTTGACATCTATAGCACATATATTAAACCCGCAGGTAGCAATCATCGGGGGTGGGATTGCCGCAGCAGGAGAAAACATACTCTTTCAGCATATACGTGAGGAATTCACCAGACGGGCAATGGACATTCCTGGAGAGATGGAGATCGTTCCAGCAAAATTGGGGAACGATGCCGGACTCGTCGGTGCAGCAATGCTCGCAAGCAACCAATAATGGATTAGGAGGAAGCACAATTCATGAGATTATTCTGTACGACTAATAATACTGCACACAATTCATATCTGATTCGGAGACGTACATTTCAACTTTTTGTGATGTTCGCTCTGACTATATCTCTGGTTGGATGTGCAAAAACGGGTGATTTTTTTTCTGATTTATTCCGACCAGAGCGAATAGTACCGGTGTTTGATCCAAATGCAACAATTACACCGCAAACCGGAACCGTTATTTATGAAAAAAATGGAATCGTCGCAATGGCAGTCCCACTCCATGATGTGAAAAATATTGATGGATTTTGCATTCTCATTCATAACAGAACAGACCATTGGATTAGTTTAAATAGAGATAATTGTCAGATGCTTGATCAGTCAGGGAACTTCATAAAACAGATTGACAAGTCCCAGTTGTCATTCTATCTATCCAAAAATTTTAAACCAAAATTACCTCCTGAATTCGCAGCCGATGTTTTCCGATATGACAAGACTATACGAGTACAAGGGGATGCTGCTATTCTACCGACTGAAGATTTGAAAAAAACGAATATTATGCCCAAAAACTTCACAAAATTCTTTATTTATTTTCCAAAACGTAGCTCGAAATCTACCAATCTGCGTATTATTGTCCCTGGTGTGAAGAGCGAATTCAATGATCAGCAGACGACATTTGTCTTCAAATTTAAGCTGCAACGGGGTTAATTCCAAATTCACCCAATTTATTAGAGGTTCAAGTTCCAGAATCTCAATTCCTTTGTTTATTACTATCAAAACCGCTTCAAGAAAGTTAGTCCGCTGCGGAACATTACTCCTCTGGATTGCTTTTATATGCCAAATAAGTTGCGCCGTGCCTGAACCGGATGGCACAGGGAGTCTACGTCCGTCAATATCTCCGAATGTTGATATTGTACCTTCAATTAGGGCACGCGAAGCACCCCCTATTTTAGATGTCCGCTATATTAAAACAATCGGTCGAACGGGTCAAGGTGCTGGAGAGTTTCTTATGCCGATGGGGTTGGTTATAGATGCATATCGGCAGTTGTACGTGGCAGATGCAGGTAATAACCGAGTTCAGGTGATTGACACAAATGGCATTTTCGTTGCAGAATTCGGCAGTTATGGATGGCGTGAAGGTGAGTTTGACTATCCTAATGATGTCGCACTCAGTTTAGATACCCTATATGTCACCGATACAGGAAACAACAGAGTACAGTATTGCAATCTGGTCAATCGGATTTTTTATCCTATAATAACTACTTCCGAAGACCTACAGTTTGACGGTCCAGAAGGTATAGACATCGGTAGGAATGGGGAAGTTTATGTAGTTGATACACTCAATCATCGTTGGGTTCAATTCAGCAAAAACCATGCACCTGTGCTCGCAATGGGGAGTTTCGGGAGCCGACGAGAGCAGTTTTGGAATCCGACAGACCTCGTTGTAAACCCGCACGGAACTATTTATGTGGTGGATACAGGTAATCATCGCATTATGAGTTACGATTTCAGCGGAAATCCAACCCAAGCATGGGGTGAGGAAGGCAGTGCACTCGGACAGTTCCGAGAACCGAAAAGACTTGCCATAGACGTTTGGAATTATTTGTACGTCACAGACAGCGGAAATAGAAGAATTCAGATATTTACGCCAGCAGGACACCCCGTAATCGAATTCACAGTGAAGACATTGGTGAACCCTTCTGGAATCGCTGTTTCACAGAATGGCATGGTCTTTGTCTGCGACACAGATGCTGGGAACATCAAAGTATTCCAAGTGATTTTCAAGCAGAATTCTACATCTAATCCGGAAGAAGCAAAATAAGAAAAACGAGTGGCGGGAACCAAGAGTGGAAAGTTAGAAGAATGGCACGACATACTAAAATCCTGCTTTCCATATTTCCATTTTTTCTCTGCTTTAATTTCGTTTTCTTTTTGATCCGTGTTAACGCACAGACTGAATCGGAAAAAAATAATCCTCCCCTTAAACTCCCCATTTTTTCTGTAATAGAAAAGACTGAAAGTTTTCAATTGGAAGAAGACAAAGCAGAATGGATAGCCAAATACCCTCCTATATTCACAAACAGTGAGCAGATAACGAATAATAGAGGACAGAAACTCGTAAGAGATAAAGATTATAGGATTGATTATACATCAGGTAAAATTATTTTTGAGGAATCAATCGTAGCACATAAAGACGTAACATGGACAATAACCTACCGCACAATCCCATTCAATCTCCAAAAAGTATATAAACGGGAACTATACGGAACACTCCTTGATGAACAGACAGAGTCAAAAAAAGATGTCTCTCCTACTTTAGAAAAACCTACGTCAGCTGTTCCCAGCACTATTACTTCTACCTCACCATCGCAGTTAGAGTATTCTGGAAGTCGGACGTTCGGTATTTCTGTCGGTAGTGGTCGCGCATTGTCACAAAATCAGGAATTCCGTATCAATGTCAGAGGCAATGTCTCAGAAAATATAGAGGTGCTGGCAATGCTGTCCGACCAAGATTTGCCTATTCAACCAGAGGGAATGACAGAGGATATTCAGGACATAAATCAGAAACTCATACGCATCATGCATCCCAACGTGACAGGCACTTTAGGAGATTTCAATGCCACCTTAGGTCCGTCCGAATTTATCTTCTTCCCACGAGCATTAGAAGGGGTTAAGGTTGAAGGAGATTTTGAGTGGGGAAAGTTCCATCTTATTCCGAGTGCACTTCCAAAGGGACAGTCCACCAGCAAGGTAATTCGCGGACAAGAGGGACGCAGTGAATATAGACTTGATGTCAATAATCAATTCGTTATCGTTAAAGCTGGAAGTGAGATTGTTTGGCTGAACGGTGAGAAGATGAAACGCGGTGAAAACAACGATTACATCATCCGGGAATACGGTGACCCGATTATTGAGTTCAACAGTAAGCACCTCATAACAAGTAATGACGTTATTCGCGTTGATTTTGAGTATATACCAGAAGACCGCACATATCAACAGAATCTATACGGATTAAACAATGTATTCACATTACCCGGAGAGTGGCTGTCACTCGGTGCTTCCTATGCTGTAGAATCGGATTTGGATGACCCAGATCAGGCTTTAGTTCTACTTGATGAAGACGATCTGAGCGCGCTACGTCTACATAATCTGGATGCAGATGGGGACGGCAGACTTCTCGTTCCTCCTCAGAAACACACGGTGTGGGGATTAGAGAGTCGACTCAATCTTGCTGAACAGACATGGATTAATGGTGAACTCGCTTTTAGTGCAGTTGATAAGAATACCTACTCAACCGTAGACAGAAAAGATGTCAATCGCGCGTGGAAACTCAATGGCAACACAGGTTGGGACATTCCAACCTGGTCTAATAAGCTGCGTCCTAAACTGATAGGCAATCTTGATGTGCGAGTAATGGACGCGAATTTTTTGCCTGTCGGTGCATCTCGCAGCAATCGGAGTCGTGATCGGTATGGTACACAATACGCTACTGAAGGATTTGAAGACGCGTTTTTGTTTGATCCAACTTCTATCTCACAAGCTTCCGATGAGCAGACGTTAAATCTTGACTTCAAGTTACTGCCGTATCAGTGGCTACAATTCGGTGTGGGTGGTGGTCGGACGATTGAGGCTATGGTAGATGGACCCAAAACACGCCGTAATAATATCAATTGGGGTGCCAATTTTTCACCTCGCGCAAACAGAGGTAGAGGTATTCTACCTACAACCCCGCAAGCACAAGATTTATTCCGTCCCTCCTCGCAATATCAAGTTGGTGATATACGTCGAAAGGGTCCGGTGGAAAGTGATCTTTCATCCGAGTCCTCAACAGGTAATACGCAATTTCTACAGAGGTTGCCAAATATACGTTGGAATGACTATCGCAGCACCTCGCTTATAGAACAAAACGAAGAAACCGTTGACCAAGAAGAAAGTTACAGAAAGTCCCGTCAAGAAGGGAGGATGTCCTATCTTCTGTCTCCTTTTGAATTTGTTGGAACTTTTGACCGATTTGCCTCAATTGACGATTACACGGCTTTCCGAAACCGCAGACGTAACCGCACTTCTGGACGCGTCAATTTGGTTGACTTCGAATGGGTTTCTGTTCACACCAGTTATGAACTTGAGCAGGCTTTTGCCAAAGAACCTTTATTGACACTTGACGGTGAGAATTTAGGTATATCTAACTGGATGCGGTCTACCACTGGACGAACATGGAAAATCGGTCTCTTTTCACAACAAGGTAACTGGGTTAATATTAAGACAAACCTCGCACGGCGAATGGTAAAAGCACATTCGGAACTCGGTGCAGATACCACAACCCAGTTAGCAGATACAACGCTCCAATTCACACCCTTCAGCCGCGCTATTGACATTGAAGTTACTTACGAATTAGATAAAAAACTGACAACGCAACGAAGAGAAATATACACTGACATCCACCCACTCACAAACCATAGAATCCAACCCGGTGAAGGGCATTATGTCAGGTTGGATGATTTACGCTATGTAGAGGATCCAGAGGAAGGGACGTACATTAAACTTTTCCAGAATATCGGAGATAAACCGACAACCGCAGTTGATGCTTCTATCCGACTCCGAATACAACCCAGACAGTTCTTTGCACGACGCGCACGAAGTCAACGCCAATCCACTACATCAGGATTTGTCAATAGATCACCCAACGCAGGAACGCCTTCCACCGAAAGTCAACAGCCAAAAGCCGAAAGTCAACAGCCATTCACATGGTTCTTAAATGCGCTTAGAGTCCAGACGCGTGTGTGGTTGACTGAGGAACAGGAAGCGGAAGATGCTATATCTCTATATCTGCTCCAAAGTCTGCAAGGTGCAGAAACCCTTTTCGGTCGGGTCAACCAATATCATCGGATAGAATTTTCTCCTTCACCTTTATTTAGTTTTGAAGTAAATCTACGCACAGGACGCACACTCAATCGTCGGATAAATACACAGGAACGGCATAGGAATAATAGAACGTGGGAGGTGGCTTTTTCTGTAAATCCAACCCAACGTTTTTCGTTCGGTGCAAACTGGGAACAACGCAGAGAAACGGAGAGATATAGCCAACTCAATTTTGTAGATTTCGATTTACCTGAACCTGAAACTATGGATACAGGAGGGGATTCCGATCCCGATTTTCTTCCACCCACACCAATCTCTGACCTACGTCAATTTGAGCAGATAACAGAGTTAAAACTCCAGTATGAAATCAGTCGTGCGCTACGATGGAGCGGCATCAGCGGATACAAACGCACAACTGATATAGAACAACTTGATGATGAACCAGATGCAAAGACGCGCACCATTTCATTTGAAAATAGTATAACGTACGGTATTTTCGGTAAGGGACGGATTGAGGTTAACCATACACTCGGCTACGGCACAAGCGATGGAGGTATCCCTTATGCACAATACTACTTTTACGAAGGCATCAGTCATGAAGTGCGTGCCACTGCAGATTATAAATTACGCAAATTCACCGACCTACTATTTCGACTCAATTACCGTTTACTTTCAACGAAACAACGCAAACCTGAACATCGTTTAGAGATGACTGTAAGTGCGGAACTATAACCATACATGGTTTTTTAGTTTAAAACAGATATAATTATTATGTTAACCCAAGTTGCTACCTAATTTTAGTTTTTACTATAAAAGATTATTATTTACTATGGTTGAGTTTCTACAGGTTTTATCTCCCACAATAACAACGTGCCGTCGTTACTCCCACTTACCAACGTTTTTCCATCTGGACTGAACGCCACACTCGGAACCCAGTCCGTATGACCCTTGTTAATCCGCTGGACTATGTTTGTCTGTGTATCCCATAGATGGACAGTACTATCTTTGCTCCCACTTGCGATAGTCTTTCCATCTGGACTGAACGCCACGCTCATGACCCAGTCTGTATGTTCTATAGTATTGAGTAGGTCTCCAGTCCGCGCATCCCACAGATTCACGAGACCATCATGACTCCCACTTGCGATAGTCTTTCCATCTGGACTGAATGCCACACTAAAGACCACATCTGTATGTCCTATTAAGCCTTTTAAAAGGTTGCCAGTCTGCACATCCCATACACGGACGGTGTTATCCCTACTCCCACTTGCCATAGTCTTTCCATCTGGACTGAACGCCACGCTCATAACCCAGTTCTTATGTCCTGAGAAAGTATGAATGAGTTCTCCAGTCTGCGCAACATACAAATTGATGGTTTTGTCCCAACTCGAACTTGCAAGCAAGGTGCCATCCACACTAAATGATAAGTCCGTGACAATAGCTTTATGTCCACCAAGTATTTTGTGAACTACACCTGTTTGCATATCCCACAGACGAATAGTTGGAGAATCATCTCCATTTGCGATAGTCTTTCCATCTGGACTGAATGCAACGCTCGTGATTGATAACATGTCTTGCCTTTTGAGAATCTTTTGTTGTTTCCCTGTCTGCGCATCCCATAAAAGGATGGTTTTGTTGTGCATTCCACTTGCGATAGTCTTTCCATCTGCACTGAATGCCACACTCTCTATATGGCTCAAATGACCTGTGAGAGTTTTTTTCGGTTTTCCTGTCTGCGTATCCCATAGACGTATAGTAGTATCATGACTTCCACTTGCGATTGTCTTCCCATCTGGACTGAATGCCACGTTTAAGACCCAGTGCGTATGCCCTATGAAGATGCGTTGAAATTCACCTGTTTCTGTATCCCATAAACGGACAGTGCCATTATGCATCGCACCAGCGATAGTCTTTCCATCTGGACTGAACGCCAATTCATTGACAAGATCCATTTGTTCTAATGTGAGAGTATGGAGGAGTGCGCCAGTCTGTGCATCCCACAAAAGAATAGGGTTTTCAAAACTCCAACTCGCCAATGTTTTTCCATCTGGACTAAACGCCATTTTATAGATTTCCTCTGTATGTTCAAGTTTGAGGGTTTTTCGGATTTCACCTGTCTGTGTATCCCATAGTCGGATTGTATTATCCCTACTTGCACTTGTCAACGTAGTGCTATCCCAGCTGAACCACATACTAAAGATTCTGTCTGCATGACCCTTGAGAGTTTTTCGGATTTCACCTGACTGCGTATCCCACAATCGGATTGTGTTATCTTTACACGAGCTTGCCAACATTTTGCCATCAACACTAAACACTACGTTCGTTATCTGGGACGTATGTCCTGTCATCGTCCGAAGATGTGTACTTGTGCGCGCATCCCATAAGCGTATGCTACCATCATCACTCCCACTTGCAAGTATGTTACCATTAGGATTGAACGCAATGCTATCGACCCAGTCTGTCTTTTCTGTTAACAGGTCAAGTTCTTTTCCACTGTTTGCATCATAGATCCATACACCAATTGAACTTGCTACAGCCAGTCGCTTACCATCCGGGGAATACGAGATTTTATTTACACGTCCTTTGCCGATACGGGTTTTAGCACCGTCGGGTAAATGCCATAGCTGCGAATTTGGAGTTGTTGGATCAGAGACTTGCTGCACAACCGCATCCTTCTTATTCTGCACATTGGAACTATCGGTTTGTATCTGGAAATTCGGTTTGATTGCAAGGTTACCCACAGTACTCTGACGACCGACTCCGTAATCATAAACAGGTGTATCAGGAGATATATCTAAACGGAGTAACTTACCTACATCGGTATTTAGTTGACAATGTTTCGTTGTATATATGTTTTTGAACAGGACATTGTCTCCATTCTGTTTTTTCGAAGATGCTTTTGGAACAATGGAAATCTCAATTCTTTTAGGAAACCAGACATCTGGGAGGTATTCGTGATACTCAATTTCACGGGTATATAAATAGGTTAAACCGGCTATGAAGGGACTCAATTCACTTGTATCATTTTCGATATATTCTTCTTGTGCTTTAACAAGTCGAAAACCTTTGTCGTGTGAAATCCAGAGTTTAAAGTGCTGAAGACGTATTTTGCGGTCTCCAATGGACCGGGCAGGCTTTGTTAGACGAATAACAGATGTCTTTTCACCATTCAATACATCGCTTCCGATTAATTCACTCTCATATTTTTCAAGCAATTGCCAAAGCGGTTGGGATAAATAGGTATTGTCTGATGCGTCGTTTGGAAAGGTGAGTAATAACCGCGGATCTTGCTCAGAAGAGATTATCCAGTGTGGTCGAACAGCATATCCGACATTCTGTTTATATACTTCAACCGTTGTGTCTTTCACTAACAATACAAAGAAGGATTTATCTTTCTCAATGATCCTGAAACTATTTGGCAACTCGCCAGCATCAATATGTACATCGTCAGTAATTTCAATGCCTACACGTTTGATTGCCTGTATAATCCTCTCAAGGACTGTACTTTCTTTGTTAGGTGCAATTTCAACCTTAAAGAGAAGTTTATCATGTGGCGGTAGGGATACTTCCCAGTGTTGGTTTCCATCCCAATACTGAATCAGACCGAAGCCTCTTGTCCCTTCATCCACCCGGACTTTTTCACCTTCAAATGTCAATTTATATTCATTTTTCTCAACTCTCGGTTCTATATTACGTTCGATGCTCAAATTACCGGGTGGAATTGGATTTCCACTTATCTTATAATTTTTATGACGTTCAATAATAAAATCACCAGTTACGGAGGTGACTGCATTATCGTATTGCTTTATCTTAGCGATAATCGTGTCTAAGTCAGGTGATTCAGGATCACCGTTTTGTTGACCTGCACTATTGTTCTTACCCGGAGCGTTGGGACTATCAAACTGTGCTCGTACATCTGACCTTACATTAATATTCTGTACAATAGGCGCATCAACGAGTTCAATCGTCGATTCTGCCTGTGCATCTAAACTATATGGTTTCTGGAAATGCACTAAGTATTGACTGGCTAATCCAAGCATCAACACAATTATTAGAGCACCTGCTGCAGCAATTGTCCAAGGCACTAAAGGCTTGCCTCCAGTAGGTGCAGTCGGTTTAAGTCGTGCAATTTCTCGCATGATGTTATCGGTGAGATTCGGTGTAATTTGAAAGTGTTCGAGTGCTTCTCTGATCATGGGTTCCTCCTTTTTCAGGTGTTGCCGCGCTCGGTAGAGTCGATTCTTAATCGAACTAACCGATACACCTAAAAATCTGCTTATCTCTTCATACGTCATTCCCCCGAGGTAGTAAAGCGTTATGACCGTTCGGTCACTTTCTTGCAACTTCGCAAGCAGCTTCTTGACGACATCGCGCTGTGCTTTTGCCACTGTCCGCTCGTTTTCCGTAATAACATAGTCCGAATATGTCGCTTTTTCCAACTCAGCACTGCTTGTATCTTCCAACGACTGAGTCCGCAAACGCTTTTTACCAAGCCATGTATTGCAGTGGTTCGTCGCTATAACATACAGCCAACCGATAAACGATTGCGGTTCCCTCAACGTTGACAACCCCTGATATGCCTTCAGGAATGTTTCTTGTGTGATATCTTCCGCTATGTGGAAATCTCCGATCTTACGCCAAGCGAGTGCATGAACAGATTTCTGATATTTTTTGACAAGATCTGAAAACGCAGTATCATCACCATCAAGAACGCGTTGGATAAGTTCAACGTCGGTACTTTTCATTGATTACCTCTGACAAAGGGAGTTCATTTTTTCACATCAACATATAGTGACTCAACAAGATATGAAAAAGTCTCATAATTCTGCAAAAATTGGAGGAAAAGGAGGATAGATGTGAAAAAGGCAGTAATTAATACTGCCATACAAAGTTGTAAATAATTAGATTTGAATACAATACCTATAGTAAACGCGCTTCGTAATCCCACTGTTAGTATTCAAATTATTATAGACTTTACCATACTAATCTTCAAGATTAAAATGAAACATACCGAGGTTTTCTGTTCCCACGTATAGCGTGTCTCCATCAACAGCAAGGGAAGTTACCTGATGCGGTATCTCTGTGACAATCTGTTCCCAAGTGCCAGTATCACCTACTAAGCGATAGATACCTGTTTTTTGGGTAATACCATAGAGCGTTGTACCATCAATAGCCAAATGTTCCATGATAAGATTAGTACCATCTGCATCTGCTACAACATGCCAATTTCTCCCATCATCTGATGTAATGATACCCGCATCCGTTGCTACATATACGGTGGTTCCAGCAACGACTATTTCTTTGAAAGTTCTTACAGGAAATGGGAGAGCTGGGGTAAGATCAATCCAATTATTTCCCTTATCAAACGATACAACAAGGTGACCATCCCGTTTTCCGACATAAACGGTATCACCTGAAACAGACATTTTGAGATTATTCCGTCTTATCTCCGAAGTTTCTTCTTGTCCGATGTCTTGCCATTCAATATCACCCGGTTCCCATCTAAAGAGTTTAAAGTTGTATTCCATATAAAACGTGTCACCACTGACAGCAAACTTCCCGTCAAGTCCATTTCTGATGAATGTTTCCTGCTGTCGAGGAGTCGCTTCGATCAACTCTTTGAAGAATATCGTTGCTCCAGAAAAACCTTCTTGCAACGTCTCAATAGAGAGATTTTGAGCCTTTCGAAGATGGTCTTTTAATTCCCTTGAGTCAAAGGTCGGCATGCCTTGAATAGGTAGTAATCTATTCTCATCTTCAGATACGCGATAGTGATGCAATTCTCCGATGGGGTAATGACTTTGACCTTTAGCATAGATAATACCATCAGAAGTGGTTACCCGATTAATCCTTGGTGGTTCTTTTCTTAAAGGGGTGGTCATAGAAATTTCAACTTGAATAGTCTTCCAAGACTTACCCTTGTCTGTAGTTTTTGCTATCCCACGTCGAGCAGCTAACCCGTAGAGAGTTGCCTGCATATTTGTCATTTTTTCGCTGCCTTTATATGCGACTAAGTTGTGCAATCTTAGCCTGTTCTTATCTTGGGTGATTTTAACTTTTTGCCATGATTTACCACCATCAGTGGAACGATACAGACCTTCCAAGGCATTGACAAAAAAGACTCGTTCGTTTAATGTCGCAGGACGTAAAAAACTAATCATCTTCATCGGGAGAGTGGACGGGTCTTGTCGGGGCATCCAAGTATCTCCTCCATCTTCTGATCGCACCATACCACGTCCCATCAAAAGAAGTGTTTGACCAGCAGCAACAAGTTGGATATCCGGTGGCAACCCGTTTAGAGGCCAAGCGTTTGTGGGTGTAATATCTTTCCACGAATTTCCCATATCAGTTGAGCGAAATATCCACCAAGTCCGTTGTCGTCCTTCCTCTGCTGCCTTATAATCTAAGTCTGGACCTAATGATGCCATTACATACAGTCGATCTATAGTGGCTGCACCTGAGGAGACCACTATTGCTTCAAGGACAGGTAATTCTATACGAACCCATTTGTCTGTTTTCCAGTGATACAACCCTGTGTATGTTCCAGCAAATACCGTGTTTTGTATCGCTCCAAAAAACATGGAACCTGGAAATTCTTCGGTTACATCCTTCCATGTCTTGCCTTTATCTTCTGATCGGAAAGCACGTCTGTGAAAAGTTGCCCAAAACGTTTGTTCTGTTAACACCAATTCACGTGGAACCCCGGGACTACCTGTCCATGAATGGACTAATTTCCACGTCTTGCCACCATCTTTTGAAGCTAAGAATAAGTTTTCTAAAACCATATAAAGGGTATTGTCCAAATCTGCCATAGGTACTATTGATAATCCATCAATATCAGTCAGTTGATCATGATAGTCTCTGATGTCACCACCAACTTGTTGCCATCCAGTTCTATCGTCTTGCCATTTGTATATGTGTTCCTTATGAACAGTGTAAACTTCTCCTTGTTCGTTTCCAAATAAACCTTCAATCATACTTCCAATGAGAGGTTCAGACTGTATCCACTGCTGTTTAGGAACAGAAACATCTTCTCCATCCACCTGCGCGGATGCTAATAAAATGTCATCTGGATTCTGACCGTTACTCTCGTTTTCACCAATTGCATTTATATTTCCAAGTTGACGACTCACATCTGGCTTTGTGTCAAGATTTAGCACAATAGGCGCATCAACGAGTTCAATCGTCGATTCTGCTTGTGCATCTAAACTATATGGTTTCTGGAAATGCACTAAGTATTGACTGCCTAATCCAAGCAGCAACACAATCAAAACTGCACTTGCTGCAGCAATTCCCCATGGCACTAAAGGTTTACCACCAGTAGGTGAAGTCGGTTTAAGTCGTGCGATTTCTTGCATGATGTTACCTGTAAGGTTCGGTGTAATTTGGAAATGCTCTAATGCTTCTCTGATCATCGGTTCCTCCTTTTTCAGGTGTTGCCGCGCTCGGTAGAGTCGATTCTTAATCGAACTAACCGATACACCTAAAAATCTGCTTATCTCTTCATACGTCATTTCCCCGAGGTAGTAAAGCGTTATGACCGTTCGGTCACTTTCTTGCAACTTCGCAAGCAGCTTCTTGACGACATCGCGCTGTGCTTCTGCCACTGTCCGCTCGTTTTCCGTAATAACATAGTCCGAATATGTCGCTTTTTCCAACTCAGCACTGCTTGTATCTTCCAACGACTGAGTCCGCAAACGCTTTTTACGATGCCAAGCAATGCACCGACGCGTGGCAATCACATAAAGCCAACTGGCAAAACATTGAGGTTTCCTCAGCGTTTCCAATTTCTTATATGCTTTTATGAAGGTGTCCTGTGTAAGTTCTTCAGCGATGTGGAAATCACCAATCTTCCGCCACACGAGCGCATGAACAGATTTCTGATATTTTTTAACAAGATCTGAAAACGCAGTATCATCACCATCAAGAACGCGTTGAATGAGTTTAACATCGGTACTTTTCATTGAATACCTCTGACAAAGGGAAGTTCATTAATTCACATTAAAATATAATGACGCGACTTAAAATAAAAAAGTCTCATAATATCCCAAAAAAGAAATAATCAAGGTAAAGAAGGTTGGGTTAAGATAGGCAGCACCATAGGTGTTAACTTAAGAAGATATCAACATTCTTATGAATCTCTCTCAATCTGCATTGTTATTATGATTGTCCTATATTATAGTCTCTACCGGACTATAATGCGTTACCTATACACTCATATCCTTATATACACATTTATTCGTTTGCTTCGCTCTACTTGAACTGCGACGTAACTCTTAGTAATATCTAATAACCGATAATTCCTAAAACTAAATAACCCTGTCATACACCTGAAAATGGTCGCGAATTACACAGAACAGTGCTATAATATGTTTGGAGAACCCTTTTTTATTTATCTCATTTCACAGAAAATCCTGCACAATATAATACATTCAGACGTAACAGAATCGGAGAAAAACAATGAAAAAAGATTTCGGCTTTTCTATTTTTGCCATACTTATCCTTATGTTCCTCGCACTTTTTTACATTGGGTGTAGTTTAAGCACACTTGAACAGAATCAAAAAAATACACTTGAGCCACCTCAAAAACCTGAACCAACACCCGCAAAAAAAGGTGAGAGCATCTTCACCGTAATAGAGATAGAAGATATAGAATATCCGACACTCGCTGCTGCTATCCGACTACCGTTTCGCGTCAATCCGAACAATACCGTTATCTTGGAAGGAAAGCACGCTTATGTTACAACTGAAAAGCATCTCCACGTCATTGATGTTTCTACTCCGCAGCTTCCATCATATCTGACGACCCTTGTGTTCCCAAGTAAAATTGGTAAAGTCCTTGCCTCTGGAAATACTCTCGTTGTTACAAGTCCTAAAAAGTTTTATACCGTTGATGTTTCACAACCATCACAGCCAACAATTCAATCAACCAATTACTTACCCGAGCAGCGAAATGCAATCAAAGACATTGATATACGTGATGATCACTTGTATGTTTTGGGGGAGAGCGACTCCCTCCACGTTTTTTCATTACATACCGGAAATGCACGCCATGTCATATCCAACAAACTAATGAAACGCTGGTGGTTGCTAAGTCCGGAAGCCGAAACACCCAAGGTGAAACAGATCCCGCTCTCGACTACACCTACTATCCCTTCTGTTCTATCCGATCCTCTCATATCTAAACGCGGATTTTTACAACTCCACAGCAGCAGGGGTGAGAAAGTTCGTGCGTCGGCTAATTTTTTAGTCATGGAAAGTTTGAGAGACCCGACATGTGATCTGCTGATTTCTACGGCAGAAAAATTAAATGATTATAGTCAGAGTCAAAGTTTAGGCTACTTTAAAGTAGATTGGGGTTATCGCGAACATCTTCAGACTACAGGTGAAAAGACAATCATTCGTGGAAAACCAACAAATACGTATGTTGTCAACTCAGGAAAGATGCTGCAAATCGCACAAAATTCATCGAGCAAGGAAATAGATGTTCACACCAAAAAATTGATGGGTTCTGTCACAGATTTTCAAATTTTGGAGAATATGCTTTACATAGTTAACGCAAAAGGGTTCTTTTCTATTTACCGACTATCTAATGAGGGAAAAACCTGGTTTTCTACTACACCACTTCAGGCAAGTCGTCCGCAGAGTATAGCCATCGGTAAAAACTTTGCCTACGTGTTGTCTACACAGAAATGAACTTGTGGAACGTTTGCACAGAGAGAATGTCTGCGATGGATACAAACACCTCACCCTTCCCTGTTAAATGGAATTGATAATCAGTAGGACATTACCTAAAAGTCCTATTTACCATAATAAACTCTATCAATCTTGAAGAAATCATCTGGAAAGTCCACGTTAAATAGTGCAGATGTAACTTTAGTCACCTCGCGTGTATTCATCGTACCATCTTTCCTATATCGTGTTTCTTCGGTGATGACAGGAAACCACACGCCATTAAATTTCCGGTAATCTTTATATTTCGCACGGAAAGTGATTATTTCCGTTTCTGATTTTCTAAAAATATCAATTTTGCGGATACAAAAATCTATAGATTCATCTACCCAGATTCTGGTTTTCTGTTGGTATACGTTCGGAAATTCGAGCACATGACATTCCACACCATCAATACTTTCTTTTCCAACATGTTTAGCACCCGCAGGCACACGGAAATGCGACCTACCCCAATTTGAATAATGACCGTATCCGACGTAATTTGGAAAATCAGATATTGTAGCTGCATTTGGAAGGTAAGAGGCAAAGAGTATATCCCCAATATCCAATTTCAATTGTATTTGCAGGTCATAACCAAGGAAGTAGATTAAATCCGCGTGGTGATTTTGTGCGGTTTCACTATCAAGAGAATGTCCTGGTGAACTTATCATCGTTAACTTATATTTAAATAGTTTATGATATGAATCGGTATCTGTGTCCATAATCTGGAATAGAGTTGTTGCGTGACGTTCTTCTGTATACTTGCGTGACCTATTGTAATTGTATTTCAGATTCGGTATGAGATATTCGTTTTTAAACGTTTCTGTGTCAACACCTTCATGTGGCACATATCCTTTCATTTCCGCTTCTATATCCTTTTGTATAGATGCAGCAATTTCTTCTTCCGTTTTTCTGGCAGCGGTTTCTTCTGTTGTTTCTGTTTGGATTTCGCCACTTTTTATCGTCAGTCGTGCATTATTGGCACCGTGTATCAATTCATCTAAAGTTATATCTTCTGCAGAGCTTAACGGATTGATGCAGAATAACATTATGGATATGGTGAAAATTATACGAAGCATGTTATACCTCCAGTATCATTCATTATAGATCGTTATCTTTGTGTCCCGTCATATCAATATTCAGACTTTGGCGAGTCATACAATTGTGGTTGACCGTTATAAATCAATCCTGAACCACCTCACCATGAACAAAAATTGCGTGCGTGGCTTTTTCACCTTTGTAGGTATAATCGATCAATAGATACTGACTGACTGACCCAACAGGCAGCGTTTTCAATAGAAACAAACTTGCCATCGGAATGTCTCTGTCTGTATGCAACTTTGCTAACAAATGCTCGGAATTGGTTCTCACACCGATAAGTTCTACACCGTCTTGTAAATGTAAGGACACCCGTTTTTCCAAATGCTTCTGAAGTGGTTTTTTTCTCCCCAAAGACAACATGTCCGGGAATGTTGTGAACGGGAGGTATGATTCCCCTTTGAATGTCAACGTTAATGTATTATGTATCGGGTCATCTGTTTGTACGAGGATATTTTCTTCAATCTGATATGTTCCATGCGGAAGTCTCATAGCAGTTGATATCTTTCCTGTTTTTCCCGGTTGAATCTCTCTAAGAGTCACGAGAGAGGATGTACACGCTCCGGTATCAGTAATCTCAAGGATATTCAAAGGTTTCTGTCCAACGTTTTTTATATTAAAGGTGTGTTTAACTTCCTTACCAGCGAGTACTTTTCCGAAGTTGTAGACCGGCACATCGGAGAATGCTAATGGCGCAGGTTCTTGTTTCACACCTTGCTTTATATCAAAAATCAGGAGTTCTCCGCGCCATATCCCAGAGAGTTCGTCCCAAGTGATATGCGTTTTGTCTTCCTGAACGGAATCTGACACTTTTACTCCATCAGCCTCCACAGATTCAAAGACAACAAAATGGTTTGTATTGATATGCGCGATAGCAGGCAACGACACTTTATTCTCCTTGAGCAATTCCAGCGAAGATACCACAGATTTTGGTGCTAAACCTTTATATGTAGCAGCTACTTCAAGTCCTTTCATCGTTGTGCCGTTCTCAGTGTCAAATTCAGACAACTTCTTCAGTTCATCAATATTCGCATCAACTTTTAGCAGACTACATAAGTGCATAAGACTTTGAGGACCGCAGAGCAGAAGTCTGTCCGTATCCAGTGCAAGGGTTTCAGGTATTGGTTCTGCATCCAGGAGTTGTCCCATGTTCGGTGGTTCGTAGTAGGTTTTGTCAATCTTGAAGAAATCTTCAGGAAAGTCCACGTTGAATTCAGCATCTATTATTTCGACCTTATATAGATTAGCCATCACGTTGTTTCGTCTATAGTTGGAGTCTATCACAATTTGAGGATACCACAGATCTCCAAACTTTTTAAACTTCTTATAGTCTTGACCCCAGCGAATCTGTTTCGTTGGAACATTGATAAACAGTTCAAATTTATGTAGGCAAAAATCTTTAGCGGGATCAACCCATATTTGCATTTCCAACCTATTGTCTGACGGGATAAAGGTGAGGACGTAACATTCCACATCGTCAACCGTTTCTTTACCTATCAGTTTAGCATCTTGTGGCACACTATAGGGTGATCTGCCAAACAGCGAATATGGCGCGAAACCACCATGCCTATTGGAATCAAAAAAACTTGTATGTTCAGTAGAAAATATGATGTTACCAATGTACTCTTTCACTTGGGTTTGCATATCGTAAGCGAGCAGGTGGAGTGCATCTGATGGCAGGAACCGGTCAGACATTTTATCAAGAGAGATCCCTGGTTCTCGCACCATTGTCAACTTGTATTGAAATTCTGTCGGACGTCCTGGGACATCCGAATCCAGAATATGGAAGATAGTGGTTGCCTGCTTAATCTGGTCATGTTTGCGAAATCCCTTTGCCCCGTCTTTGAGTTTAGCTTCGAGATATTCTTTCTCAAACTTTTTCACATCAACGTCAGGATGCATCTGATGTGGTCTGAAGTTTTTTAATTCTTTTTCCTTTTTTGTCTGTATCCACTCAGCAATTTCTTCATCAGTTTTTTGTGTGGAAACGTGGTGAGTATTTTTGCTGATGATTTCACCGCTTTTTATGTCTAACCGCGCTTTATTCACGCCGCGTATCAGGTCGTCTAAGGAAACGTCTTCTGCGTAACTCAAAGGATTGAGCCAGCATAACATTATGATTATAGTGAAAACAATTCTATACATAATAATCCTCCTGTCTACTATTAGAATACGCGCCTATTGCTGTGTCCACTCCTATTTTGCAGATAAATATCGTGATTCGAAGTTCATTCCTACTGAATACGGATCTGTCTTTGTAGGAGGGAACTCCGGGGAATCATGTGGCATGCCAAACGCGCATGCCGCCAATGGCATTCATACCGTTGATTTGGATTCCCGAATTCTTTGCAAATTCACATTTTTAGAGTGGACAGAACACTATAGTGGTGTATCGTAAGTTGGATTTAGCGTTGTCATGACCATCATTCGCCATCTACAACACACCGGAAACCGATATTATAATAGCGATATGTCGGTGGATGGGAAACACGGTGAGTGCTTCTCAGGTGGAGTCGTATAGAATTCCAACCACCACCACGCACGATTTTTATATCTTCATCATGTGTGTTATCAATGCACCATTCCGCAACACTGCCTGCCATATCCAGCACATCGTACGGACTTGCCCCATCAGGAAAACTACCCACAGGTGACAATTTTTCGTGATGTGGAAAATAGTTGAGTTTAGAGAAGTGGAATTCATTACCCCACGGATAAAGACGTGCATCAACACCTCTGGCAGCCTTTTCCCATTCCGCTTCTGTAGGCAACCGTTTTCCTGCCCATTTTGCGTAGGCAGATGCTTCATACCAACTCACACCAATTACAGGATGGTCAGGTGCTGTGGAAATATGATTATCACCAAAACCGAGTGGTTTTTCTATACGGAACTTTATCTTCCCTGGGTAACTATAGAAAAACCGTTCCTTCTGAATAAAATCCCATCCATCTTTTGTCCAGAATTGACGTTTGTTATAGCCATCTGCCAAGATGAATTCTTGAAATTGAGCATTGGTAATTTCGTGTTTGTCTATGTAGAATGCATCCACTTGGACTTTGCGAGCAGGTCGTTGGTCGGCAGGTGCGTTATCATCGTCAATACCCATCGTGAATTCACCTGCGGGGACCAACAACATGCCCTCTGGTGGTTCACTTACAGCAATACTTGGAGTTATGATTATGAATAGTAAAAGGACTAATTTTTTCATTGTCAATCTCCTTATAATTTAGACATCAATATGTTGATATATTTGGTTTTAGTTTTATATTAGGAGAATAGTTAATCTGCATACCGTGACTGCGGTGGTTACATCCCTGTCTTTGGATAAACAGGTTCACGGTATTATAGGCGATACCACTTTATTTTTCAAGATTAAAATGAAGCATACCGTTTCTCTCAGTGCCTACATACAGTGTGTTCCCAACTACAGCGAAAGAAGTTATAAGATAACTTCCTAATGGGTTAAGATATGGTATCTCGCTGATAATTTGATTCCAAGTGCCATCTCCCAAACGAAAAATAGCTATCCTTGGAAATGTAGGTGTCATTTTAGTAATGCCGTAAAGCGTTTTGCCATTAACTGCCAATTTGTCCATAGTGACTTGTTTTCCTGATGCATCGGGGATAGCGTGCCAATTTCTCCCATCACCTGATGTAATGATACCCGCATCCGTTGCTACATAAACGGTAGATCCATCAAGCACAATATCATTAACAGTTTTAACTGCAAATGGCAGCGCGGGAGTGAGATCTATCCATTGATTTCCACGATCAAACGATACGACAAGGTGACCATCCCGTTTGCCGGCATAGACAGTGTCCTCCGATACTGCAAGTTTAAGGTCTTTCCTTGGCAACCAAGGTTCATCAATAGAAAATCCAACTATATCTTCCAGTCCGGTGTCGTACCATTCTGTCTCTCCCTGTTTCCATCGGAAGAGTTTAAAATTATATTCGTAATAAATTGTATCGCCGCTAACAGCAAAAGGTCCAAGAAGTCCTAATCTTTCAAGTTTCCAACGTCCATGACGAGGTAATTGGAGCAACTCTTTGAAGTATTGGGTTGATCCAGAAAAGTTATCTTGAAGTTCTTCGATAGAGGGATTTTGAGAGGTAAACAGATAGTCTGTTAATTCACGCGAGGCGAAGGTAGGCATGCCTTGAATTGGTGCTAATGTGTTACTATCTTCAGATACGCCATAGATCTGCATCTTTCCTAAACCAGTATTCCCTCCTTTGGCATAGATGGCATCACCAGATACGATTATCTGGCTATACGAAGGTGTTTCTTCTCTAATATGGGTAGTCATGGGGATTTTTACTTGAACATCTTTCCAAGTCTTTCCCTTGTCAGTAGTTTTCACTATAAATCCTATGTCAACTATGCCAAAAAGAGTTGGCACCTTGTTTTGCCTGTTTTCGTTTCCATTATAGGCGATTAAGTTCCTAAATACTCTCCTCTTCTTATCCTGAGTTATCTTCATCATGTCCCAAGATTTACCACCATCAGTAGAACGGTGGAGTCCATCTTGACTACCGACATAAATAGTGTTTTCAATCACCACAACAGGTCTGTGTTGACTATGCATTGGAGGTGTTGTTCCTGGCAATTGTGGTGGCATCCAAGTGTTACCCCCATCGGTAGAGCGGACCATTCCCTGTTCCATCACCAACAACGTTTCACCAGTAGCAATTAATTTGAAAGCGGGTGGAAATCCATTTACCGACCATACGTTTGTCGGCGTTATATCTTTCCACGAATCACCAAGATCAGTTGAGCGGAATATCCACCAACCACGTGCTAACCCTTGCCTTATTTTTTCAATATCTACATTTCCCTCTTCCCAATTAAATAATATTGCAACATAAAGCTTATCATCAGAACCCGCATCAGAAATAATGTATCTGACAGGTTCAGGAAATTCAAGTAATTTCCATTTATCATCATCCAAACGATAGAGTTGATTGTAAGTTCTTACAAATAATGTGTTTTGGATAACGATCAAAGATTCAATATACTGCATTTTTTCATCGTGTATTGCTGTCCATGTCTTGCCAAAGTCTTCTGATTTATAGATGCCATTTTCAAATGCAAGGTAAAATGTCTGTTCCATTTGTACAAATTTAGTTGCACCTTTACCCTCTTGGAACGTATAAAGTAAATCCCATGTTTTACCATCATCTTTTGAGGTAAAGAGTTCGTTCGTCAGTATAAAATATAGTGTATTGTCCCACTTTACAATTGATGGCTTCCCGTCCCCAATGTTATCCGTTTGGAATTCTTTAAAGATAGTTTTCCACTCCGTTCCATTGGCAGGCAATTTATAGAGACTAAATTCAGAATCATAGACGTAGAGATCGCCTTCAGGTGTCGCATCTAAACTTCTTGCAAAACTTCCTCTGACAGGTTCAGATTGTAACCACTCCTGTTTTGGGACAGATATATCTTCTCCTTCTGACTGTGCAGATGCTAATAAAACTTCATCAGGTTTCTGACCATTATTTTCACTATTACCAAGTATATTTGGTTTACCAATAATATTTTGGACATCTGGTTTTGCTTCAATATTTAGCACAACAGGAGTATCAACAAGTTCAACCTTCATTTCAGCTTGTGCATCTAAACTATAAGGCTTCTGGAAATGCACTAATTGTTGGCTACCTAATCCAAGCAGCAACAATAGAATCATAACAACACTTGAAGCAGTAATTGCCAACGGCACTAAAGGCTTGCCTCCAGTAGGTGCAGTCGGTTTAAGTCGTGCAATTTCTCGCATGATGTTATCGGTGAGATTCGGTGTAATTTGAAAGTGTTCGAGTGCTTCTCTGATCATCGGTTCCTCCTTTTTCAGGTGCTGTCGCGCACGGTAGAGTCGATTCTTTATCGCACTTACCGACACACCTAAAAACCTGCTTATCTCTTCATAAGTCATTCCCCCGAGATAGTATAACGTTATGACCGTTCGGTCACTTTCCTGCAGCTTCGCAAGCAACTTCTTAACGACCTCACGTTGTGTTTCTGCAGATACCCGTTTGTTTTCCTCAATGACATAGTTGGAATATGTCGCTTTTTCCAACGCTACACTACTTGTGCTTTCCAACGACTGCGTCCATATACGTTTCTTACGATGCCATGCCTTGCATCTGTTCGCTGCAATCACATACAGCCAACTCGCGAAAGACTGTGGTTTCTTCAACGTTGACAGCCTCTGATATGCCTTCAGAAATGTATCTTGTGTGATATCCTCAGCAATATGGAAATCTTCAACTTTCCGCCACACAAGTGCGTGAACAGACTTTTGATATTTTCTCACAAGATCGGAGAATGCACTATCATCACCATCAAGCACACGTCGAATGAGTTCAACGTCAGCATTTTTCATCGAATACCTCTGAAAAGGGAAGTTCATCATTCACATCAACATATAGTGACGCGACTTCTACTAAAAAAGTCTCATGATTCTGCCAAAAAATGGAGGAGTAAGGAGGATAGAGGTGTAAAGGCAGTAATTAATACTGCTATACAAAGTTGTAAATACTTAGATTTGAATACAATACCTATAGTAAACGCGCTTCGTAATCCCACTGTTAGTATTCAAATTATTATAGACTTTACCATACTAATCTTCAAGATTAAAATGAAACACTTCGTTGTATTCTGTGCCTACATATACTGTTTTTCCATCTATAGCAAGAGAAGTTACTTTATCAGGTATCTCAGGAACAACTTGTTCCCAAGTTCCGTTTTCTAAACGAAATATCCCCGTTTTTTGGGTGACACCATAAAGCGTTGTACCATCCACAGCCAAATGTTCCATGATAAGATTAGTGCCATCTTTTTCTGTTATAGTATCCCATTGTTTTCCGCCATCTGATGTTATGATACCTGCGTCCGTTGCTACATATACGGTGGATCCAGTAATTACAATATCCTTGAATTCTTTAACAGTAAATGGTATAGCTGGCGTGAGATCAGTCCACTTATTACCACTATCAAACGATACGACAAGGTGTCCATCACGTTTTCCGACGTAGACGGTGTTCCCTGAAACAGCAAGCTTCAGTTTTATCCGTGCTATATCCCAAGGCAATTCAACGGTTTCTTCAACACCAGTTTCCGACCATAGTGTATCACCGCGCTTACATTTGAAGAGTTTAAAGTTGTACTCCATATAGATAATATCATTATTAACGGCAAATGGTCCTTGAAACCCTAAATCGAAGAGTTCCCTTTTTCGTATACGCACAAGGTGTTCATTTTGTAGAGAACCCAATTCTGTCAACTGTTTGAAGAACTGTGCTGCACCAAAAGAATTTTCTTTCACATGTTTTTTATGTTCATCAGTGTGTGGACGATTGATTGTATACATATAGTAGTTTCTCAATAAGCCTTCATCAAATAGAGGAATATCTTGAATTGGCACCAGTTTATTTCCATCCTCAGATAAACGATATAGAAGTGTTTTTAATCTACCATGCATTCCATCTTTTGCGTAGACATTGTCACCAGATTTGACTATCTGAGTGATGTTTGGATGTCCTTCTTTGGAACGTTCCTTCATTGGTATATCCAAACCAATTGAGTTCCAAGATTTGCCTTTATCGGTAGTTTTTGCTATCTCACCTTTCATTCTTATGTACTCACCACCAAATCTTGCGTAGAGAGTCGGATGCATGTTCTGTTTATTATCGTTCCCGTCATACAGGATTAAAGTGTCTATTGGACTCATTTCCTTTACTTGAGGGATATTTACCTTGTCCCATGATCTTCCACCATCTGTGGAACGGTGGAGACCGTCCTCACTACTGATAAAAAAAGCCTGATCATTTACTACCACAGCACGACAATGAGAGATCATTGAAGAAGAAGTTCGAGGCACAAATGGTGGCAGCCAAGTATCTCCTGCATCAATCGAGCGCACCATTTCCCGATCTAACGCGAGGAGTGTTTCATCAAAAGCAATTAGTGCGATTGAGGGTGGCATCTCTTTTTGAGACCAAGCGTTTGTCGGTGTTATATCTTTCCACGATTCCCCGAAGTCATTTGATCGGAATACCCACCAACCACGTTCCAGTCCTTGGAAAACTTTTTCTGGATTTATCATTTCCCAACTAAATTCTGCAGCAAAATATAACTTGTCTTCAGTCGTAGCAACTGAAAAAATACTGCCAATTGTTGGTTCCGGTAACTTGATGTGTTTCCAATTGTCATTACTAAATCTAAAAAGACCATTGTCTGTTACTGCAAATACCGTGTTTTGGATTCTCTCCAAAAAATGGATATTTTCCATTGCCTCGCTTTTCAACGCATGCCATGTTTTACCACTATCCTTAGAACGAAAAATACCTGTTGAAAAAGCAATATAAAATACATCATCTCCAAGTATCAATCCTCTCGGTCCAAATTCCTCTTGAAAGGAGTAGACAAGCTTCCAAGTCCTGCCATCATCACTTGAGGAAAAGAGTTTGTTAGATGGCACAATATATAGGGTATCCTTCCATTTTGCCATCAGTGCTGACGGTACCCATTCGGTATCAATTGAAAAAAGGTCGGAGATGTGTTGCCATTCTTGACTATCCGATGGCAATTTGTATAGACTCCATTCATTTCCAAGGACATATATATCTCCATCAGAGGTGCCAAGTATGCTCTCCAGTGGACTGCCTTTGATGTGTTCTGCAGGAATCCATTGCTGTTTAGGAACAGAGACGTCTTTTCCATTCACCTGCGCGGATGCTAATGATACTTCATCAGGTTTCTGACCGTTACTCTCGTTATCACCAAGGACATTTGTATTTCCAAGTTGACGACTCACATCTGTCTTTGCTACAAGATTTAGCACAACGGGAGTATCAACAAGTTCAACAGTTGTATCAGCCTGTGCATCTAAACTATAAGGCTTCTGGAAATGCACTAATTGTTGACTTCCTATTCCAAGCAGCATCACAATCACCAAGGCACTTGCCGCAGCAATCGTCCACGGCACTAAAGGTTTGCCACCAGTAGGTGCAGTCGGTTTAAGTCGTGCAATTTCTCGCATGATGTTATCGGTGAGATTAGGTGTAATTTGGAAATGCTCTAATGCTTCTCTTATCATCGGCTCCTCCTTTTTTAGGTGCTGTCGCGCACGGTAGAGTCGATTCTTTATTGCACTTACCGACACACCTAAAAACCTGCTTATCTCTTCATACGTCATTCCCCCGAGATAGTATAACGTGATGACCGTTCGGTCACTTTCCTGCAACTTCGCAAGCAACTTCTTAACGACTTCGCGTTTCGCTTCTGACAAATTCCGCTCATTTTCCTCAATGACATAGTTGGAATATGCCATTTCTTCCAACTCTGTACTACTTGTGGTTTCCAACGACTGCGTACACAAACGCTTCTTACGATACCACGCCTTGCATCTGTTCGCTGCAATCACATACAGCCAACTCGCGAAAGACTGTGGTTTCTTCAACGTTGACAGTCTCTGATATGCCTTCAGGAATGTATCCTGTGTGATTTCCTCGGCGATGTGAAAATCTTCGATTTTCCGCCATGCAAGTGCGTGAACAGACTTATGATACTTTTTGACAAGATCAGAGAACGCAGTATCATCGCCATCAAGTACACGTTGGATGAGTTCAACATCGTCATTTTTCATCAAATACCTCTGGCAAAGGGGTTTCATCACTTCTCTTCAATACGTAAGGACGCGAATTAAAGTGAAAAAGTCTCATAATACTGCAAAAACAGATATTTTGGAGGAGTAAGGAGGATTGAGGTAAGAAAGGCAGCATTTCACACTACCCTGACATACGATAATGATTAGTGAAACCTGAAACGTCTATCTTACCTATTGAAAATGTGATTACGAGACGTGCTGTCAATAGTATTCATATCATTATAGTCTTTGCTATATTATTCTTCAAGATTAAAATGTAGCATGCCGTGGTCTTTTGTTCCCACGTATAGTGTATCACCATCAACAGCGAGAGAAGTTACGTTTTCAGGAATTTCTGAAACAACCCGTTCCCAAGTGCCTTTTTCCAAGCGATAAACACCAGTATTCTTGGTAACACCATAAATCTTAGTGCAATCAACAGCCAAGTGTTCCATGATGAGATTCGTCCCATCAGTATCAGTAACTGGACTCCAATGTTTTCCATCATCGGATGCTGCTACGCCCGCGTCCGTTGCTACATACACTGTAGATCCTGCAAACACGATATCATTGAAAATCCTAACAGGAATAGGATCCATAGGAATTTCATTCCAAGTAATCCCTGCGTCAAATGACTGGAGAAGTGTACCATCACGTTTGCCGACATAGACAGTGTTGCCTGATACTGCCAGTTTGAGATCTCTCATTGCTACATCCAAAGTCAAATCATCCGTTTCTTCCACACCGGTGTCGTGCCATACTTTATCACCTCGTTTTCCTCGGAAGAGTTTAAAATTGTACTCCATATAGAAGGTTTCATTACTGATAGCAATTGGTCCATGAAACCCTAATTTAATATACATATCCGGTTGTTCGGGATCCCATTTAGCTAACTGTTTGAAAAACTGGGTTGCTCCAGGAGTGCTTCTTTGCAGCTTTTCAATGTACTCTTTTTCTGCTTCTGGTGAAGCAAAGGTGTTAGTACTCCTTCCGAACAAATGGTATCTTAACGGTTTTGCATCAAAAACCGGCATATCTTGGACGCGCATGAGGGTGCGACCATCAGGAGATACCTGATAGAGTCGTGTTATACCATCTCCAGAAGAATCTCCGCTGCCGTCACCACCGTAAGAATCTCCACCTTTGGCATAGATAACATCACCAGATTTGAATATCTGCGTAATGAAAGGTCGCTCTGTTGTTCCATCCAATGTCTTCGGTTTTTCCATTTTAATAATAGTCCAAAAGTTGCCTTTATCTGCAGTTTTTATGATTTCTTTTCCGACTTTCGCGAAGAGTACATTAGATATATCTTTCTCTTCATCGGATTTCCTAATGGTGATTAAGTTATCCACTTGACTTGGAGGTTTACTATTTATATTTACAGCCTGCCACGATTGACCGCCATCAGTGGAGCGATGGAGTCCATTGTCATAATTACTGACATAAAAAATCCGCTCGGTTAACGCCACCGCAGGAGAATGAGAGTGTGTTGGAGGATAAGTATCGGGTATTTGTACAGGCATCCATGTGTCTCCACTATCAGTAGAGCGGACCATACCCATATCTGGCGAAATGATTAGGAGGGTTTCACCAACAGCAACAAGTTTTATAAAGGGTTGTTTCTCTCTTCCAGACCAAACATCTGATGGCGTTATGTGTCTCCACTGTCTCCCTAAGTCAGATGAACGGAATACCCACCAAGTCCGTTCCTTTTCAGAGGTGACCGCACTTGAATCTAACTCTGCCGCAACATATATATTGTTTTCAGTAGTGGCAATTGAACGGATCCATTTGACAGGCACCGAAAATTTTACGCGTTCCCAAGTGTCATCCTCCATCAGGCGGTATAGTCCGTTATCTGTTCCAGCAAACAACGTGTTTTGAATATTGACGAAAGAACGGATGTAACCATTTAACCCCTCACTTATTGGTTTCCTTAACCCTTCACTTATTGGTTTCCATGTCTTGCCATGGTCATCGGAGCGATAAATACCTTTCATAAAAGCAATGTAAAATGCATGTTCTGTTAGAATTAATTCAATTGGAGTCCCATGCTTACTCACGTCCCATGAGTAAAGCAAATCCCACGTTTTGCCTCCATCTGTTATAGCAAAAAGTTGATCAGATGGCACGTAATACAACGTATTGTTCCACTTCGCAATAGGTTGTCGACCTGCCCAACTTCTTATATTCAATAAATTAGTGTCAAAGATGTGTTGCCAAGTTTTCCCGTTTTCAGATAATTTGTAGATATCTTGATTAGAGCCAAGCACGTAGAGTTCGCCTTCAGGTGTGACAAGTAAATTGTCTATTTCACTCCCCTTGATAGGTGCGGTCTGAACCCATTGCGGTGCTGGTGCCGAAACATCATCTCCTTCCGACTGCACAGATGCTAATAAAACCGCATCAGGTTTCTGACCGTTGTTTTCATTATTACCAAGTGTATTTACACTCCGAATATCACGACGAAGATCTGGCTCCGTGTCAAGATTTACCACAACAGGTGCTTCAACAAGTTCGATAGTCATCTCTGCTTGTGCATCCAAACTATAAGGTTTCTGAAAATGTGCTAAGTATTGACTCCCTATGCCAAGAATCAACATAATCAAAACAACACTGGATGCAGCAACTGTCCACGGCACTAAAGGGTTTCCCCCAGGAGGTGCCTCAGGTTTTAGTCGATTGACTTTCCGTAAGATGTCCTGAGTTAGGTTCGGTGAAACCTGAAAATGGTCGAGTGCTTCTCTTATCATCGTCTCCTCCTTTTGTAAACGATTCCGTGCTCTTCTAAGACGACTTTTAATCGTGCTTGATGAAACACCCAAGAATCTGCTTATCTCTTCAATCTTCATCTCACCAAGATAGTGGAGTGTCATCACCGTACGTTCACTCTCTTTCAACTTCGCGAGCAACTTCTTGACCACTTCACGTTGTGTATCAGCTGCTGTCTTTGTCCGATCTTCTGCGACATGTTCGGAATAAACGTCTTGCAGTGTCATCGTTGTCTCTGCGTCCTCCAACGGATCCGTTTGGATCCTTTTTTTACGAAGCCATGTTGCACATAGACGTGTCGTAATCACATATAACCACCCAGCAAACTGGTTCGGGTCTTTCAGTGTGCGAAGTTTCTGATACACTTTCAGGAAGGCATCCTGCGTGATATCCTCAGCGATATGAAAATCACCGATTTTTCGCCAAGCAAGCGTATGTACCGCCTTCTGATATTTCTTCACAAGTTCTTCAAAAGCGGCTTCATCATCAGCAAGGAATCGGTGAATTAGTACAACATCTTCGTTTTTCATCTGGTATCTCCAAAACGATGGTAATACAGAATACTTTTCTATAACTAATACCAATTCTATTTAATATTGTCTCATTTGTGAATTCAACTGTTTTTGCCAAATGAAGGAACTTTCTTCTGTAGGAGCGATCTCCGAATCGCGACCAAGAGGTCATTACTACAACATTCCACATCTAATGGCATATTATAGTGTATTTTACAATTATCTTGACAGTTTCCTTGTAGGAGGGAACTCCGATTCCCGACCATACATATCCATAGTCGCGATTCGGAGATCGCTCCTACAGAAGACGTGTAAACATATTATTATATTTCACTATATTTATTAGAAATGGTATAAAATCACCTGCGAAATATAGAGAGGGGAGTGAGTGATTCATCAGATACCCAAGTTTCATAATCTTTACGATGAGCCTTCAAAAAATCTTTTTCGGTTGCAAAACCGTATGCGTTAATGATACGTAACCGTTCACTTGCCAATTGCCTTGCTTCGTCTTGAAGTTTGAATTGAAGTTTGAAGGTGCGTGGTCCTTCCTCTTCCATCCATTTATCTATTGCGTCCCATTCCGACTGCACTTTACGTCTTGTTGCTTCATCTTTTGCCGCGGAGAGTTCCTGTCCAATTACTGTCAACCGTTGTGACAGTTCAACTGATTGGGTTATAAGTGGTCCAAGTACAAGACTTAACTCTTCGGATTTCTTATAGAGATTATGGTATTCTGAGAATACTTTCTTTAACTCTGGAGAGATCCCAGTTCCGTCTGGTGTTTGCTCAGGATCCAGAACACCCGTATGACTTCCCGTACCTACATCGGAATCAATAGATTGTCCGACATCTTCCGTTGTTTCTTCAGGTGTGTTTTCGAGACCTGCTTGTTTGGTTATACCATCTGCGGAAGTCTCCATGACATCCTTTGCAGTGTTGTTGACTTGTTGTTTAGGTGGCGGTTCCAGAGCCAACTCTTCAATGAATTTCTTGTTATCGTACTTCACATAAATGGTCAAAACTATAAGTATAATAACCGAAATGACACCGGTAAAAATAAGTTTTCGCATTTTATTTTCCTCACACTCAACAGCCTTTTTGCATCGGGACCCAAGATGGCAGATTAATCACATATCAAACTATAGTGACGCAAGATAGGTGCAAAAAGGTTGCCAAATTCTGCAAATAAATAATTCAGAGGAAAAGAGGATAGATGTAAAAAAGGGTGGCTTTTAGCACCACCCAATCAAATACTTGCTATTATAACCTAAGTTGCTACCTATTGAATTTCAAGGTTCTCGTTCTCTTACATAGGATCTTTTAATCTTCTGCTCCATCGGAGAGGTATGTGGAAGTTGTTACCGTATTATTCTTCAAGATTTAAATGAAGCATGCCGTGATTTTCTGTTCCCACGTATAGTGTATCACCATCAACAGCGATAGAAGTTACGTTTTCAGGTATCTCTGAAACAACTCGCTCCCAAGTGCCACTTTCTAAGCGATAAGCACCTGTCTTCTCCGTAATGCCATAGAGCATTGTCCCTTCGGTAGCCAAGTGTTCCATGATGAGATTCGTCCCATCAGCATCGGTGATAGTATGCCAATTTCTTCCATTTTCTGATGTAATGATACCTGTGTCTGTTGCGACATATACGGTTGATCCTGTAAAAACAATATCTTTAATTGCATTAACCGGAAACGGTAGTGCGGGGCTGAGATCAACCCAATTATTCCCCCTATCATACGATATTACAAGACCCCCACCACGTTTCCCAACGCAGACAGTGTCACCTGAGACAGCAAGTTTGGAGTCTTTCCCTGCTATGTCTAAAGTCAATTCAACAGTTTCTTCCACACCGGTGTCGTACCATTCTGTATCACCCATTTTCCATCGGAAAAGTTTATAATTGTATTCCATATAGAATGTGTCACCACTAACAGCAAACGGACTACGTTGGGCGAGTCTAAAAAGTTTAAACCGAGTATCTTGACCTGTTTGTGTCAACTGTTTGAAGAGTTGGGTTGCACCAGGAATTGCCTCTTGCATCTGTTCAAGGACCGATTTATCTGGCTCGTTAAATTGGTTTTTTATTATTTCCCCCGACTTGCTATACGAATCGAGGGAGTCGAAGATTGGCATACCTTGAATCGGCACAAGCATATTACTGCCTGTAGATACGCGATATATTTGTGTTTTGCTTCTGTTAAAAGAACCGCCACCCCTTGCGTAGAGAACACCATCAGATTTGATTATATGCACAATATCTGGTGGTTTTTCTCTATCGGGGTCCGTCATCGGAATTCCTATTTGAACAGCATTCCAAGACTTGCCTTTATCAGAAGTCTTTGCGATCCTTCCTTCATATCTCGCATAGACCGTTGGAGGCATGTCATGCCTTTTATCGTTACTTTTATACGCGATTAAAGATTCTATTTTGCTCTTATCCGTAGTGATATTAACCTTATGCCATGATTTACCACTATCTGTGGAACGATGCAGTCCATTTCTTCCACTAACATAAAAAACACCTTCGTTTGCTGCTGCTGCCTTAAAGCTTATATCAGGATGGATTAAAGGATCTGGACCCGATAATTGTGGAGGCAGCCATGTGTTCCCACTATCAGGAGAGCACACCATACCATGTTCCATCGCCAGAAGTGTTTCACCAACAGCAAAAAGTTGAAGACGGGGCGGCAACCCTTTTACAGGCCAAGCGTTTGTTGGCGCGATATCTTCCCATGAATCACCAAGGTCAGTTGATCGAAATATCCACCAACCACGTTCCAGTCCTTGAGATACTTTACCGGAATCTAACACATCATCACTCGCCTCTGCCACAACATATAGTTTCTCTTCAGTTGCTGCAACTGAACGAATTTTTCCAACAGACACTGGAAATTCCAAACGTTGCCAGGTGTCATCGGTAAAGCGGTAGAGGGCATATCTTGTCCTCGCAAACAACGTGTTCTGTATATTGACAATTGAAGGAATGAATCTATCTATTTGACCGTTCATTGCCTTCCATGTCTTGCCAGAATCTTCAGAACGAAAAACATCGTTACCTATATAAAAGTTAATATAAAAAGCCTGTTTTGTTGGCACCAATTCTAAAGGATACCAAAAATCTCTTGGCCATGAGTAAACTAAGTCCCATGTTTTGCCATCATCCTTTGAAGCGAAAAGGTCTGTAGTCAGTATAAGATAAAGTGTATTGTCCCACTTTCTTATAAGTCCCTCATCCTTCTCATATTCTGTATCCAGTAGGTTGGTATCAAAGATGTGTCGCCATTCTTTCCCATCGGTTTCCAATTTGTAAATATTCCTATCAGCCAAAGCGTAAACTTCACCTTCTGGTGTCGCATGCAAACTAATTACTTGACTTCCTCTGATAGGTTCAGACTGATTCCACTGTTGTTTGGTTACAGCAATGTCTTTTCCTTCTGACTGCGCGGCAGACAATAAAACCGCTTCCGATATTTGACCCTCATTATCGTATTTACCAAGTGCATTTGAACGCCTAAGTAGATTTCGGACATCTACTTTGGCTTCGATATTTAGCACAATAGGCACATCAACAAGTTCAACCGTTGTTTCTGCTTGTGCATCTAAACTATAAGGTTTATGGAAAAAAGGTAAGTGTTGACTGCTCATACCGAATATCAACACAATTAAGATGGCACTTGTAGCAACAAACGTCCACGGTCCTAAAGGCTTCCCAGCAGTAGGTGCAGCAGGTTTAAGTCGATTGACTTTCCGTAAAATGTCCTGAGTTAGGTTCGGTGAAACCTGAAAATGGTCGAGTGCCTCTCTTATCATCGTCTCCTCCTTTTGTAAACGATTCCGTGCTCTTCTAAGACGACTCTTAATTGTGCTTGATGAAACCCCCAAAAAACGACTTATCTCTTCGATCTTCATCTCACCAAGGTAATGAAGTGTCATTACTGTGCGTTCACTCTCTTTCAACTTCTCAAGCAGTTTCTTAACCACTTGACGTTGTGCATCAACAGTAGTTCTTGCGCGATCTCCGCTAACATGTTTAGAATATGCATCTATCTGTGCCATCGTTGTCTCGGCATCCTCCAACTTCTGGGTTTGTTTCTGTCTTTTACGGAGCCATGTGGAGCATAGATTTGTTGTGATTACATAAAGCCACCCAGCAAACTGGTTTGGATCTTTCAGTGTGTGGAGTCTCTGATACACTTTCAGGAACGCATCCTGAGTAATATCCTCAGCGATGTGAAAATCACCGGTTTTTCGCCAAGCAAGTGTATGCACCGTCTTCTGATATTTCTTTACAAGTTCTGAAAAAGCTGTTTCATCATCTGCGAGAATTCGGTGAATAATCGCAATATCTTCGTTTCTCATCTGGTGCCTCTAAAAAGTGATAGTTGCTTATAGTGGATTTTACAATTATCTTGACAGTTTCTTTGTAGGCGGGGAATGCGATAGGGCATTCATACCGTTGATTTGAACTCTGGGGAATGCCTAACTGGCATTCCGCACCTACTGTTGTGTCCACTCCTATTTTGCAGATAAATATCGTGATTTGGAGATCATTCCTATTGAATACGGATTTGTCTTTGTAGGAGGGAACTCCGATTCCCGAATTCTTTGCCGATTCACAATTTTAGAGTGGACAGAACACTACAGAAGATATGTAAACATATTTTTATATTTCACTATAATTACATATTATACTATAGTGACACAAGATAGGTGCAAAAAGGTTGCCAAATTCTGCAGATAAGAAATATTCGGTGGAGAGAGGATTGATAAGAATGGATAGTATTTATAGTGAATTATAGTGGATTTTACAATTATCTTGACAGTTTCTTTGTAGGCGGGGAATGCGATAGGGCGTTCATACCGTTGATTTGAACTCTGGGGAATGCCTAAATGGCATTGCGCGCCTACAGAAGATGTGTAAACATATTTTTATATTTCACTATATATCAAAATAACCGAAAACTAAATAACCCTATATCATGATATACATACTGTATTATTTTTCAAGATTGAAATGTAGCATAGCGCGGTCTTGTGTTCCTACGTATAGCGTGTTTCCATCAACAGCAAAGGAATTTACGTTGTCAGGAACATCCGAAAGAACTTGTTCCCAAACACCGCTTTCCAAGCGATAGATGCCTATGCTATTGCTAACACCATAGAGTGTTGTTCCATCAATAGCTAAATGCTCCATAATGAGATTTGTCTCTTCTACCTCTGTGACGGTACGCCAATTTCTCCCATCATCAGATGTGATTATACCCGCGTCCGTTGCTACATATACGGTAGCACCAGCAACAACAATATCATTAAATGTGTTAACAGTAAATGGTAGACCTGGCGTAATGTCAAACCAATTATCTCCCTTATCAAACGATACGACAAGATGTCCATCACGTTTGCCGACATAGACGGTATTTCCTGATGCTGCAAGTTTGAGACCTTTCCTCGCTATGTCTCCAGTCAATCCGATTGTTTCCTCCTGTCCAGTGGCGTGCCATTCTGTATCACCGGGTTCCCAACGGAAGAGCTTAAAGTTGTATTCCGTAAAAAATGTGTTACCACTAACTGCAAATGCACCTTGTACCCCGAATTGATAGAACGTTTCTGATTGTGGTATGCTCATTTTTGCTAACTGGTTAAAGAACTGTGTTGCCCCTGTAGAACTTTTCTGCAACATTTCAGCGTAGTACCTATCTGACCCTCTTGAAGCATCTCCTAAACCCATCAGGTCATATAATTTCGTTGAGTCAAAGGCAGGCATGCCTTGAATCGGCACCAACTTATTGCCATCTGTAGATACACGAAATATTCGGGTTTCTCCATTACCCTCAACATAACTATATGAACTGCTAAGTGAACTACCCTTTGCATAAATGACACCATCAGATTTGACTATTTGGGAAATGTCCGTAGGTTGTTCTTTACTATATGATGTCATCGGCATATCGGTTGGAATAACGTGCCAAGACTTACCTTGGTCGGTGGTTCTTACCATCTCTCCTACATTACCATAAATAATCGGATGTGTATTTTGCCCTTTACCATCTTCTTTATACACAATTATATTACCAATTCGGCTATTATCCGGAGTGAAATTTACTGCGTCCCATGATTTACCACCATCGGTTGAACGTTGTAATCCGTAGTCCCAGCTGCCAAAATAAAAAATACGGTCGCTCACCACCGCAGCAGGGGAATTAGAAAACATTGGAGGTGCAAAACCTTGTAATGGCATCCATGTATCTCCACCATCGGTAGAGCGTACCATACCTTGTTCCATTGCCATCAGTGTATCACCGGCAGCGACGATTCTGATATTAACGCGCCATCCTACTCTTGATTTCCAGACATGTGTTGGCGTTATATTTTTCCACGAATTCCCCATGTCAGTTGAACGAAATATCCACCAAGCTCGTTGTCTATCTGATACCTTATCAGGATCAAGAGTCCTGTTCACTGCAAATGCATACAACTTATCATTAGTTGCAGTAATTGAATAACAACTCCTTGCTTCGGGTACTGGGAATTCCGCTAACCTATGCCAACTACCTGAATCCCAACGATAGATAGAACCTGCTAAAGCAAACACTGTGTCTTGGATAGATACAATAGAATTTGGTTCGGTCGAAAATTCTTCGTTTATATTCTTCCAGGTCTTGCCTTTATCTTCAGACCGTAAAGCACCACCACGTTCAAAAACGATGTAAAACGCATGTTTCATTAACAGCAATTCCTTTGGGGAATCATATTCTCCGGGAAATTGTTGTACTACATCCCAAGTCTTGCCATCATCTTTTGAAGCATAGAGTTTATCTGAGGGAAGCATATAGAGTGTATTATCCCATTCTGCCATAGGAATTTCAACATACGGCACATCTGTGATTGAACTTATATCACTAACATGCTGCCATCCCTCTCTATCGTCTTGTAATTTGTATAGGTTTCTTTGATCGTTTCTACGATCAGTGAGAGCATATAGTTCTTCATCTGCGGTTGCCAGTAAACCTTTTACCATAGTACCTGTTAGGGGTTCAGACTGAATCCACTGCTGTTTAGGTGCGGCTACCTCGTCTTCTCCTTCTTCCTGCACAGCAGATAGTAAAACCTCATTTGGTTTCTCTCCAGGGTTATCACTTTCACTAAGTGCATTTGGACTTCCAAGTTGACGACGGTCAACTGAATTCGCGTCTACATTTTGCACAATAGGCGCATCAACAAGTTCAACCTTCATCTCAGCTTGTGCATCCAAACTGTACGGTCGCTGAATACGCACCAAGTCTTGACCGCTTATTCCGAACATCAACACAATCAAAAAAGCACTTGCAGCACCTATTATCCACGGAATCAAAGGTTTGCTGGTAGAAGCGGTATCAGGTTTCAGTCGGTTGATTTCTCGTATAATGTTGTCTGTAAGGTTAGGTGAAAATTGAAAATGGTCAAGTGCTTCTCTTATCATCGTTTCCTCCTTTTGTAAACGCTGTTGTGCTCTACGGAGACGACTCCTTATCGTATTTGCCGATACACCTAAAAACGTACCAATCTCTGAACTTGACATCTCACTGAAGTAATGTAGCGTGATAATCGTGCGGTCACTCTCTGGTAGTTTCTCAAGCAACTTCATGACAACTTCACGCTGTACTATTGCGGTTGTACGTTCTTTTTCTTCAATAACATATCGTGAGTAAGTCGCTTTTTCTACCTGTAGACTGCTCGTAGCTTCAAGCGGATGTGTCAAAACACGCTTTTTACGCGACCATGCAATGCAGCGGCGCGAGGCTATCACATAAAGCCAACTGGCGAAACGTTGAGGTTTCTTTAGTGTGCCTAATTTCTGATACGCTTTCAGGAAAGTATCTTGCGTAATCTCTTCAGCGATGTGGAAATCTCCAATTTTTCGCCATGCCAGGGCATGAACCGACTTCTGATATTTTTTCACAAGTTCGGTGAAAGCGGAATCATCACCATCAAGAATACGATGAATGAGTTTAACATCATCATTTTTCATGAGTCACCTCTGATTGCTTTATAATGACGCGACTTAGAGGTAAAACTGGTGCATTATTATGCACGTTTACAAATTGAATGGTTGGAAACAGTGAATACTATTCTATCAAAGTTATATTGCCTGATAAATTTTGTAAAGTTCTTGAGTCATACCTGACTTAATTAGTCGTAATTAGCCTATAAAACCAATGATGATAAGGGATTGTAGCAAATGCCCAAATTCCTACAATTCCGATTGACTCAAAAAACTCAAAAGTATGACATTGTAAATTCGGCAAATAAATATGAAATCCTGCATGTCTGCTAAACCCAACCCACGTTATGTTTCGGTAGCAACTTACGTTAAATTAAGTATTAATTTTCAAAATTGAAATGAAGTATACCGCTGCTTTCTGTGCCTACGTATAACGTGTTCCCATCAACAACAAGAGAAGTAACACCTTCCGGTTTTTCTGAAATAACCTGTTCCCAAGTGCCACTTTCCAAGCGATAAAAACCTGTCTTATTAGTAACACCATAAAGGGTGTTCCCATCAACAGTTAAATGCTCCATGATGAGATTAGTACCTTCAGCGTCAGTGACGACTCGCCATTTTTTTCTATTATCTGATGTAGTTACACCCGCGTCCGTTGCAGCATAAACTGTGGATCCAGCAACCACAATATCATTAAAAGTTTTAACCGCAAATGGCAGCGCAGATGTGAGATCAGTCCAATTATTTCCCTTATCAAACGATACAACAAGGTGTCCATCCCGTTTCCCAACATAGACAGTGTTCCCTGAAGCCGCAAGTTTGAGATCTCTCCTCGCTATGTCCGTTGACAGTTCAGCAGTTTCTTCTATGCCAGTGTCGTACCATTCTGTATCACCCGGTTCCCATTGAAAAAGTTTATAATTGTGTTCCATATAGAACGTGTCGTTACTAACAGTAAAAGCACCAGATGGACTATCATTTGAGTCAAAGATAGGCATACCTTGAATTGGGATTATCGTTTTATCATCTTCCTTAGACATACGATATATATGTATTTTGCCTCCACCTTTTGCATCATAACCTTTTGCATAGATAACACTACCGTATTTGAGTATATGGGTTATATATGCATGTGCGAATGCATGCTGCGTCATATACGGTTCTTCTTTGTGAAATTCTGCCGTAAATATTTCCTGTTGAACGATGTTCCAAGATTTGCCTTGATTGGTAGTTTTTCTTACTGTTCCACCAGTTCTCGCATAGAGAATTGAAGATACGGTTTTCTCTCTACTATTCCCCTTAAACAGGACTAAGTTATCAACTCTACTCACCGGACTGAAATTGACTTTTTTCCATGTTTTTCCTCGATCAGTAGATAGATGAAGTCCTTCATCTGTACTTTCTACATAAATATTATTCTCGTTAACAACTACTGCCACGTCTACATCAGCATCCACTGACGGGGCAGTACCAGGTTCTGGTATAGACATCCATGTATCACCACTATCTGTAGAGCGTACCATCATACCTTTTGGGATAGCTAAGAGTGTTTCACCCGAAGCAACAAGTTTGAAATGTGGTGGAAATCTCTTTACGTCCAAAACGTCTGTTGGGGTAATATCAGTCCATGAATTCCCTAAGTCAGTAGAACGGAATATCCACCAAGAACGCTGCACACCAAGAGCTACTTTGCGACTATCTAACATATCATCGTTCAATTCTGCTGCAACATACAATTTTTCATCAGCTGAAGCAACAGAACGAATCATTTTGGCAGTTACAGGGAAATCTAAACGTTGCCAGTTGTCACCATTCAAACGGTAGAGACCATCGTCTGTTCCAGCAAACAATGTGTTTTGGTTTATGACTATAGAGTTGATACCGTCCATTAACCCATCATTTATTGCTTTCCATGTTTTACCAGCATCTTTGGAACGAAAAATACTGTTTTCAAAAGCGATATAGAACGCTTGATCCGTTAGCACAAGTTGGACTGAATCATATTTTCTTGTCCAAGAGTACACCGAATCCCATGTTTTACCATCATCCTTTGATGCGAAGAGTTCATGAGATGGTATAAAATAGAGGGTATTCTTCCACTTTGCGATGGGTGAGTGACGTGTCCAAGCGGTATCCAATAAACTAATATCAACGATGTGTTGCCATTCTTTTTCATCGTTTGATAACTTGAAGATACTGGGTCTGCTTCCTCCAAGAACGTAGAGTTCACCTTCAGGTGTTGGGAACATGCCATGCACCTTGCTACCTACAATCGGTTCAAACTGAATCCATTGCTGTTTAGCAACAGAAATATCTTCCCCTTCCGACTGCGCGGCAGCCAGTAAATCCACATCAACCTTCTGACCGTTGTTATCAATTTTACCAAATGCATTTGAATTTCCAAGTTGACGACGAAAATCTGGCTCCGTGTCAAGATTCACCACAACAGATGCTTCAACAAGTTCAACCGTCATCTCTGCTTGTGCATCCAAACTATAAGGTTTCTGAAAATATGATAAGTATTGTCTGCCTATACCAAGCATAAGTACAATTAAAATAGCACTTGATGCAGTCATCACCCACGGAACAAGAGGTTTGCTGCCAGAAGGCGCAATCGGTTTAAGACGAGATACCTCCCGCATGATATTATCGGTTAGATTCGGTGAAATATGGAAATGTTCAAGTGCATCTCTAATCACTGTTTCCTCCTTTTGTAGACGATTCCGCGCACGTTGTAATCGGCTTTTTATCGTCCCCGCAGATACCCCTAAGAATTTGCTAATCTCTTCCACTGTCATTTCACCGAGATAATACAATGTCATTACCGTGCGTTCACTCTCTTTCAATTTCGACAGTAATCTCTTGACGACTTCGCGTTGTGCTTCTACAACGGTTTTGGTGCGTTCATCAGCAACATGTCGTGAATAGGCATCTCGTCGTATCATAGGTATATCTGCGTCCTCCAACGGTTGAGTTCGTATACGTTTTTTGCGGAACCAAGCGTAGCACCGACGCGTTGCAATCACATATAGCCATCCCGAGAATTGGTTAGGATCTTTCAAGGTATGAAGTCGCTCATACACCTTTAGGAAGGTATCCTGCGTAATCTCTTCAGCGATGTGAAATCTCCTATTTTCCGCCAAGCGAGCGCATGAACAGGCTTTTGATATTTCTTCACAAGTTCAGCAAAAGCCTCTTCATCACCAGCAAGCACACGTTGGATCAATTCAACATCGTCATTTTTCATCAGGTGCCTCCACAAAAGACAGATTCAATATTAATTATTGAAACCTTGTGACGCGACTTAGGAGGAAAACGGTTGCATAATTCTGCATGTTTAGGAAGTGAGGATTGGATGTGGTAGCATATTTCCGTTGCGTTGTTTTAGAAACAATTATGAACCACCCTCATTTAGTTGAGGTTAATAGAAGGTGGTTATGTTAGTTAGGGACATTCCAGATAAATATATCCCCTTCACTGCCGCCACTCGCGAGGGTTTTACCATCGGATGAAAACACCAACTCCTCCACCCAATAAGTATGTCCTTTTAGAGATGCCAATCGTCTGCCAGTAGAAATATCCCACAGTTGAATCAGTCCATAACGGTTTCCACTTGCAAGAATTTTATTATCAGGGGAGAATTCCAAATCGGTCACGGGTCTGTTTAATCCAATAAGAGATGTAAGCAGTTTGCCAGTAGAAATATCCCATAACTGAACTTTATTAGTACTACTGCTCGCAAGAATTTTACCATCCAAAGAAAATTCTAAACCACGAACTTTGCTTGAACGTAGACTTGACATCTGATTCCCAGTGCTTGTATCCCACAGTCGAATTTTCCCATCATCACCACCGCTTGCAAGCATTTTACCGTTATAGGTGAATGCCAATGCATTAATGTCCTTTGTATGTCCCTTGAGAGTAAGGTGCTTCTGGCGACGCGGATCCTCCCATACTTCCCATAAGAGGATGGTGAACCGGTTATCCTTGGTTGCCCGATCAGAATTTAGAACAGTAGCGAGTAGATGACCATTTTTAGAAAACTCTACTATATAGCTACCCATTCCGACAGAAGACATTGAACTTCTTGTCTGACCTGGAAGTTTCGGAACTTCGCCTTTGTGTGATTCAACTGGAAAACTGGACAGTATATTACCAGTTTGTGTATCCCATACATTCAGTGTTCCAGTGACACTCTCTTTGGCAAGCTCATCACGGGTTCGTTTCCTAAATGTGAATTCTGTTGCACTGGTTAATGTGTTACCATCAGGTGAAAATACGAAAGCACTATATCCATCAGTATCTATACGGTGAGAGAGTTGAGTGAAAGTCTCTACATCCCACAACTGAATTGTCCTATCTTGTCCGGCTGCCAAGAGACTGTTATCTGGAGAAAACGCCAATTCCTTAAGTTTGTATGTATGTCCTGTTTTAAATGAAAATAATTCATTGCCAGTGTTAACATCCCAAATACGAATTTTACTGTCTCGGGTAACTCCAGCAACTCTTTTAGAGTCTTGTGAAAATGCCAATACAGGAATTTTAAACTCTAAGTTCTCACCAAGCGTTGTCCGAAGCGTTTTGGTAGCAACGTCCCACAACTCAATATCACCATCCCATGTCTCACAAGCCAAGGTCTTTCCATCATTAGAGAACGTAAGGATTCCCCAATAAGAGGGATTATGAGTCAAGGTTTTTAGCAAATTTCCTGTTGTTACATCCCATAAACGGAGTGGTCTGTCGTCTCCAATAGACACAGATGCAAAAGCCACAGAAGCAAGAAGTTTTCCATCTGGTGAAAACGCTAACTGGGAAACTCTATCTTTATTACCTTGGAGCGTTTTCAGATGTCGTCCGGTAATAGCATCCTCCAGTCGAATTTTGCCATCCTCGTACCCAACAGCAAAAATGCTATCACCGTCAACATTATTATCGTATAGGTCTGCAGCTGAAACCGTACGTCCAAAAACTAAACTCAGAAATCTACTAAAACCACCTGAGGATTTTGGATAGATTTCAGATTTTTTACCGGTAGTTATATCCCATAAACGGACCCAACCCGTGTCATTTTTACAGAGAAGGGTTTTGCCATCATCAATAATTTTGAGTGTATCCATTGACGCATGTGATATTTTAAAGGTTTTCAAGTGTTTACCTGTGTCTGTGTTCCACAACGAAATGTTATCATACATTCCACTTGCCAAGGTATTACCATCGGGCGAGAAAGCTACTTGTCCTGTGTGTGTTGTATGATCGGTAAGCACAGAAAGCTCAGCACCAGTGTTAGCATCATAAATCCAAACCCCGGTAGCACTGCCAACCGCAATCTGAGTGCCATCTGGTGAAAAACTTATGCCGTTTATGCTGCCTTTACCGAGACGTGTTTTTGCACCTATCGGTAAATTCCATTGAGTGGATTCTCCTTCATTCCCTAAAACCTGATGGGACTCCTTACCATCCCCTGTTCCTTTACTACCTGTAATGGAACGTAATCCCGGCTGATTCCTAACATCTGGATTTGATACTACATTTTGAACAATTGGTGCGTCGACAATATCCACTGTCCTTTCAGCTTGTGTATCTAAACTATAAGGTTGTTGGAAACGCATTAAGTGTTGACTGCCTAAACCAAGCATTAGCACGATAAGCACCGCACTTGCACCACCTATGACCCACGGCATCAAAGGCTTGCTGGTAGATGGTGTAGTGGGTTTTAGTTTTCCTATCTCTCGCATTATGTTATCAGTTATAGTTGGTGAAATTTGGAAGTTGCTGATTGCTTCTCGGATCATCGGTTCCTCCTGTTTCAAACGGTTCCGTGCGCGACGTAGCCGACTCTTTATCGTGTTTGCAGATACACCTAAAAACTCGCTCATCTTTTCACACGTCATCTCGCCAAAATAGTGCAGCGTTATCACCGTGCGCTCACTCTCCGGCAATGTAGCAAGCAATTTTTTGACGACTTGTCGTTGAGACACAACGGTATCCTTCGCTTCCTCTTCAACAACGTATCGTGAATACGCCTCAGGTTGGATTTCTTCACTATCTATTTCCTCTAATGGTTCAGTTTGTATCTGTTTCTTACGCAGCCATGCTTGGCAGCAACGTGTTGCTATCACATAAAGCCAACCTGCCAACCGTTGCGGATTCCTAAGTGTTGAGAGTTTTTGATAGGCTTTTAGGAAGGTGTCCTGTGTAATTTCCTCTGCAATATGAAAATCACCTATTTTCCGCCAGGCAAGCGCGTGAACCTGCTTCTGATATTTTTCTATAAGATCAGATAAAGCAGTATCATCACCGTCAAGAATGCGATGGATTAATTCTACGTCATTTTCTTTCATAGGTCACCTTATGATATGTTGTATTTCAATTGATGTCGAAAAAGATTGTATCTTTATCATGGTGTCTGTACTTTAAATGACGCGGGTTACGCGAAAGATGGGTGCATATTGCAGAAATTAAATAATATAGTGGATTTTACAATTATCTTGACAGTTTCTTTGTAGGAGGGAACTCCGATTCCCGACCATACATATCCATAGTCGCGATTCGGAGATCGCTCCTACAGAAGAGGTGTCAACATATTTTATATTTCACTATAAAAGGAATGATCCGATAAATATAGGTCTATTTTACCAGATTGGAATGGATTGTCAATATATTAGGATTACTTGGTGGGTATCTAAAGAATCTGCAATATCACTGAAAGGTTGTTGTGCCTATTTATACGGGACCTTCCAAATGAATATTGCACCATTACGACTACCGCTCGCCAGAGTTTTTCCATCTGACGAAAACGATAACGTATTAACCTGATCAACATGTCCCTTGAAGGTAGTCAATTCGGTACCGACAGAAAAGTTCCACAGTCGAATTGTACCGTCACGGTTACAACTTGCAAGAATTTTGTTATCAGGGGAGAATTCCAATTCTGTCACGGGTTCGTTTTGTCCATTGAGAGATGCAAGTTGTTTGCCGGTAGAAATATCCCACAGTTGGATTTGACTGGAATCGCTGCTGACGCTTGCAAGAAAATTACCGTCCATAGAAATTGCTACGACACTGGTTTTGTCCGAACTGAAACTCGACATCTGTTTGCCAGTGCTTGTATCCCACAGTCGAATTGTGCCATCGTCACTTCCGCTTGCAAGAATATCACCGTTAGGGGTGAATGCCAAAACTCGTATTTTGTCTGTATGTCCCTTGAGGGTTAAGTGCTTCTGACGACGCGGATCCTCCCATACTTCCCATAAGAATATGGTGAAACGGCTATCATCCGTAACTTGTTCACGTTCTGTATGTAGAAAAACTGGTTCACGTCTTGTATTTAGAAAAGTGGCAAGCATATAACCATCTTGTGAAAATATAACTGGATTATACATGCCCAGGTAGCTGTGACCTCCACTTGAAAAATTTCCTTCCTCTATAATTTCTGGTATTTCTCCTTTGTGTGATTCCACTGGATATTCAAATATATTTTTTCCTGTATGTGTGTCCCAAAAACTTAATGTGGCAAGGACACTCTCCTTGACAAACTCATTACGGCGATGTTTCTCATGCATGAAACTACTTGTACTGGTCACTGTGTTCCCATTAGGTGAAAATACGAAAGCAGAATATCCATCAGTATCTATACGGTTCGGAAGTTGAGTGAAGTTCAGTGTGTCCCACAATGTAATTGTATATCCAGTTTTAGCATAAGATCTTCTTGTATATCCAGCAGCTAAATGGGTGTTGTTTGGTGAAAACAACAATTTAATAAGTTGGGATGTATGTCCTTTATTATATGAAAATAACTCGTCACCAGTGTTAACATCCCAAATACGGATTTTTCCGTTACGGTATGTCCCCACAACTCTATTAGAGTCTGCTGAAAAAGCAAATTCCTGAATTGCACCATCTGTCTTTCCACTAAGTGTTGTGCGATGCGTGTTAGTCGCAACATCCCATAACTTAATATCTCTACCCATCTGATAAGCGAAGATTTTACTGTCATTAGAGAAAGTAAGGTCTATCAAAGAATAAGACGTATTTTGTCTCGTTTTAGTCAAGGTTTTTAGAAGTTTTCCTGTAGTTACATCCCATAAACAGAGTGGATAATAAGAAACAAGAAGAGTGCCATCTGGTGAAAATACCAATTGTATGATAGGGTCTTTATGGTCTTGAAGTGTTTTCAAGTGTCGTCCAGTCATAGCATCCTTCAACTGAATTTTACCATTCACCTCCCCAAGGGCAAAAATACCTTTATTGTCAACGTTGTTATGGTATAAGTCTATGGCTTTAACTTCATGTCCCAAAATGTAATTCGGTAATGCAGGTGTTCCCTGTAGTGGTGGAGGTTGGAAGCCTTTTACTACGCCAGTAGTTATATCCCATAAACGAACTGAACCGTCGTTATAGTCACTGCGAAGGGTTTTGCCATCGTCAATCATTCTTAGGGTTTTTATCAACCCCATCTCATTTTTAGATGTCTTTAAAAGTTTTCCGGTTTCTGTATCCCACAGCGAAATGTTACCATATAATCCGCTCGCTAATGTTTTACCATCAGGAGAGTAAGCCACCTTACCTGTGTGTGTTGTATGATCAGTAAGCAGGGAAAGTTTAGCACCAGTCTTAATATCATAAATCCAAACCCCGGTAGCACTGCCAACCGCAATTTGAGTTCCATCTGGTGAAAAACTAATACCGTCTATCCTGCCCTTACCGAGACGTGTTTTTGCCCCTTCTGGAAGATCCCACTGAGTGTAATCTCCTTCATTCCCCAACACCTGATTGGACTCCTTACCATTCCCTGTCCCTTTACCACCTGCAATGGAACGTAATCCCGGCTGATTCCGAACATCTGGCTTTGATACTACATTCTGAACAATAGGTGCGTCGACAATATCCACTGTCCTTTCAGCTTGTGCATCTAAACTGTAAGGTTTCTGAAAACTGGCTAAGTATTGGCTACCTAAACCAAGCATCAAAACAACAATAATAGCACTTGATGCACCTATTATCCATGGCACAAAAGGTTTACTGACAGTAGGTGCAGCAGGTTTTAGTTTTCCTATCTCTCGCATGATGTCATCGGTAAGATGTGGTGATATTTGGAAGTTGCTGATGGCTTCTCGGATCATCGGTTCCTCCTGTTTCAAACGGTTCCGTGCGCGACGTAGCCGACTCTTTATCGTATTGGCGGATACCCCTAAAAACTCGCTCATCTTTTCACACGTCATCTCTCCGAAATAGTGGAGCGTTATCACCGTACGTTCACTCTCTGGTAATAACGCAAGCAATTTTTTAACGACTTGTCGTTGAGCCGCAATGGTTACCTTCGTTTCCTGTTCCGCGACATACCGTGAATAGGCTTCTGGGTCAATCTCTTTATTCTCTAATTCATCAAGCGATTCCGTCTGTATCTGTTTTTTACGGAGCCAATCGTCGCAACAATGTGAGGCAATCACATAAAGCCAACCCGAAAATCGTTGTGGTTTTTTCAGTGCTGCAAGTTTCTGATATGCTTTCAGGAAGGTATCTTGTGTAATCTCTTCTGCAATATGAAAATCACCGATTTTCCGCCATGCAAGCGCGTGAACCTGCTTCTGATATCTTTCAACTAAGGTTGAGAAAGCAGAATCATCACCATCAAGGATACGGTGAATCAATTCAACGTCGTTGTTTTTCATAAGGTGCCTTCTGATGTATGTTAGTGTCCAGTATTGTATCTGTACAATAAATGACGTGGGTTAGGTGCAAAACGGGTGCATATTACAGGAATTAAATACGATAGGAATGATCCGATAAATATAGGTCTATTTTACCAGATTGGAATGGATTGTCAATATGTTATACCATTTCTAATTGATCACCTGTCATTGACAAAAACAGCGTTTGTAGTCGCGCAATTCATTGTGCCTCCAACATTCCACATCTAATGGCATATTATACCAATTCTATTTAATATTGTCGCATTAGTGAATTCAACTGTTTTTGCAATATGAAGGAACTTTCTTCTGTAGGAGCGACCTCCCGGTCGCGACTAAAAAGTCGATCCTACAACATTCCACAGAAAATGGTATATTATTTATTAGAAATGGTATTAGGATTACTTGGTGGGTATCTAAAGAATCTGCAATATCTCTGAAAGGTTGTTGTGCCTATTTATACGGGACATCCCAAAGAAATATTGCACCATTACGACTACCGCTCGCCAGAGTTTTTCCATCTGACGAAAACGATAACATATTAACCTGATCGACATATCCCTTGAAGGTAGTTAATTGGGTACCGGTAGAAAAGTTCCACAGCCGAATTGTCCCGTCACGGTTGCTACTTGCAAGAATTTTGTTATCAGGTGAAAATGCTAATTCGGATACGTTTTCGTTTAACCCATTAAGAGTTATAAGTTGTTTTTCGGTAGCAATATCCCAAAGTATGATTTTACTGTAATCACTGATACTTGCAAGAGTTTTACCATCCATTGAAAATGCTATTTTATTAGTCTTTTCTGAGGGCAAAGTCAATAACTGGGTTCCGGTACTTGAGTCCCAGAGTCGAATTGTCCCATCGTTACTTCCACTTGCGATTGTCTTGCCGTCTACTGAAAATGCCAATGTGTGAATAGTATCCGTATGTCCTTTGAGAGTTTTGTATGTTCGTCGGTTTGGATCTTCCCATATTTCCCATACGAAGATAGTGAATCGACTCTCCTCTGTTGCATTATCTGTATTGAGAGCAGCCATTATTCTAAAACCATCTGGAGAAAATACAACGTTCCCATACCCATTATCCATTCCTGAGGTAGACCTTGAGGTCTTCCATTTTCCACGAGGTATCGGTAATTCTCCTTTATGCCATTCTACAGGTAAATCAGATACTTTGTTACCTGTCTGTATATCCCATAAACTCAATGTGCCGATGACTGACTCCCTAACAAACGCATCACGTCTTTCATACTGAAATACGAAACGTTCTGCACATATTATTGTCTTGTTATCAGATGAAAATACTAAATTCATGAGCCAAGTATTCGGTTGTATGTGGATTGGTTTGTGGGTAAAGTTTTGTGTATCCCATAAATTAATAGTGCCAGGGTATGCACATGCCAACATGCTACTATCTGGTGAAAATTCCAATGAAAGTAGTCCCTGTGTATGTCCAGTTGAAAAAGTAGACAATTTCTCACCAGTGTTAACATCCCAAACCTGTATTTCACCCTCCCGGTTTGCAATTACAATTCTTTGAGAGTCTCGTGAAAATGCAAAGTGAGATTCACCAAAGTCTAACTTCTCGCCAATTTTAGTGCGAAACGTCTGGGTAGCAACATCCCATAACTCAATTTCATTATCCCGCGTCTGACAAGCCAAGATTTTACCGTCATTAGAGAAAGTATGGTTTCCCCAAAGTTTCGGTTTTTGAGTTAAGCTTTTTAGTAATTGTCCAGTGGCAACATCCCATAAACGGATTGGTGCACCTGTGTCATCAGCAGAAACAAGAAGAGTCCCATCTGGTGAAAACACTAAATATAAGATGCTTTCATCGTGACCTTGAAGTGTTTTTATATGTCGTCCAGTAGTAGTTTCTTCCAATCGGATTTTTCCATCCTCGTATCCAACAGCAAAAATACCGTTATCATTATTTTCATTAAGGTATAATTCTGTGGTTGTAGTACCATGTCCAAAGATGTCTTTCAGTTGTGCACTAAATCCTTGTGAAGATATAGAGACGAAGTCTTTTATTTCCCCAGTAGTAATATCGCACAAACTGACAGAACCGTCATAGAATTCACAAAGAAGGGTTTTGCCATCGTCAATAAATTGTAGAGCATCGACCGATGTCTCTTTTATTTTAAGTGATTTAAACAGTTTTTTTGTGGCTATATCCCATAGCGAAATGTTACCATACATTCCACTTGCCAAGGTGTTACCATCAGGAGAGTAAGCCACCTTACCTGTGTCTGTTGTATGGTCAGTAAGTAGTGTGAGTTCAGCACCAGTGTTAGCATCATAGATCCAAACACTTGTATGACTTGCTATAGCAATTTGAGTTCCATCAGGCGAGGAACTAATGCCGTTTATGCTGCCCTTGCTCAGACGGGTTTTTGCACCTATCGGTAAATTCCATTGAGTGGAGTCTCCTTGATCAGCTCCGACTTGATTCGCATTCTTACCATCATCTATACCATTTCTATCGCTACGTTCCCCAAATTGATTCCGCACATCTTGCTGTGCATCAACATTCTGAACGATAGACACGTCCACAAGTTCAACTGTTGTTTCAGATTGAGCATCTAAACTATAAGGTAATTGGAAATATCCAAGGTCTTTGCTACCTAATCCAAGCATCAAAACAACCAAAATAGCACTTGATGCACCTATTATCCATGGCACAAAAGGTTTGCTGGCAGATGGTGTAGCAGGTTTGAGTTTTGTGATTTCTTGCATGATGTCAGCGGCAAGGTGCGGTGAAAATTGGAAGTTGCTGATTGCTTCTCGGATCATCGGTTCCTCCTGTTTCAAACGGTTCCGCGCGCGACGTAGCCTACTCTTTACCGTATTGGCAGATACTCCTAAAAACTCACTCATCTGCTCACACGTCATCTCAGCGAAGTAGTGGAGTGTTATCACCGTGCGATCACTCTCTTTCAATTCTGAAAGTAACTTTTTCACAACTTCCTGCTGCTCCGTGTCGGCATTCCTTGATTGTTCCTCTGCAATATGCTGTGAGTAAGCATCTTTGTTTGTTACAGGTGTATCTATCTTTTCCAATACTTGTTTATGCAAACGCCTTTTGCGGAACCACGCAAGACATCGACGATTCGCAATGACATACAACCATCCTGCAAATCTATGCGGTTCTTTGAGTGTGTGGAGTCTCTCATACGCTTTGAGGAAGGTATCCTGCGTTATATCTTCAGCAGTGTGAAAATCGCCTACTTGTCGCCAAGCAAGTGCGTGAACCTGTTTCTGATATTTCCTCACCAATTCAGAGAATGCATTATCATCCCCAGCAAGAGTACGTTGAATCAGTACTGCGTCATCTTTTTTCATCGGTAGCCTCTACAAGAACATAATCCTAACGATTCATTTTACACATAGTGACGCGTGAAACGACAAAACGGGTGCATTTCTCACAAAAAAGTGTAATTCACAGGTATTTATTTACTTGAGATGACCTTGTCAATATCCCAGATGATAACTGTGCCGTCCGAACATCCACTGGCAAGTGCTTTGTCTTTGGCAAAGGCAGTTCCTGCAAGTGCCTTATCTCCCAAAAATGTTACTGCTCCAATTCCACCCGTATGTCCTGTAAACGTATGCAGATGCTTTCCAGTTGTAACATCCCATAAACGAACCGTTTTATCGGAACTCCCACTCGCAAGAAGTTTACCATTTGTAGAGTAATCCACAGCGGTGATAGCATCTGTATGTCCTATAAAAGTATAAAGAGGTTTGTCCCTGTCTGCTATATGCCATAACTGGATTGTCTTGTCCATGCTTCCAGTAACGAAAGTTTTCCCACCTTGGTAAAGGACTAATACGTTAACCGAATCGGTATGTCCACTTACAACATGCCAATAATTCCCACTGATCTCGATAATACATGTAATCGGCATAGTATTATACACCTTTGCCACGGTTTCTCCCTTATTTGAAGATGCGATTGTTATGAATGTAACATCTGTCCTTGAGGATATTTGAGAACTCATCCGACCACCATCACGTGGGTACCAAGATCGAATTGTGTCGTCTTTGCTACTTCCACTCCAAAACTTTTTACCGTTACGAGAGAAAGCAACAGTATTAACAGGTGCTGTGTGTTCTTCTCGGGTACGTCTGAGTTTTCCCGTCTCTGTCTCCCACAACCGCACTGTCTTAGCTAAACCACCACTTACGAGAAGTTTACCATTTGGAGAATAGGCAAGTGTTAATACCGAATCGGTATGTCCGGTTAACTGCCTTAACTCATTATAGGTACTTGCATCATGGATGTGTATATTTTCCCCTGCTGCCACTGCAAGTTGATTTGCGGATCGAGAATATGCAATTGCATTCACAGGTCTATCACTGATATTGATTTGTGCTATAGCACCGTTAGGTAAATCTTGTGCAGAACTTTTTACCGTCAGAGCAGCAACAGTGATGAGAAAAATATAAGACACATATTTCGTTATTTTCATTGTCAGATCCTTATTTTTTATTGCATGTTAATTTTCGTTCTTCGTCTTTGATTCTGGATCTATTGATATACTTGCGACAAAAGAATTGACTCTCCCTTCCCCACTAAACGCTTTACCGGTCACTCCTAACAAGAAGGTTGTCCCTTTATCAAAACCATGTGTAATTCTCCCTATTTTACTGCGGGGAATCCCAGACGCTGCGGTGAGCATAGTCTTAGGCACATCTCCAGCAGGCAGATCGTTATCCCTTGCATACAGAACAAACGAACCAGAAGCTTCGGAACTCCCCACCCGGATATCAATCGTTAACATTCCACCATCCCCAAATGCTGTCGCATCAATCTCAACTACAGTATAATCTTGATAACCTGCTGTCGGTGTTCGGAAAATGCTCAATACATCTTGTGATGTTTCTTCATTGTTGAGTAAAACTTTCTTCGCTTGTGTGGAAAGGAATCTGGGTATAGGTTCCGAAGGTGCAGCATTAACGTCAAATCCGTTTCCTTGACTCGGTGTCATGGATTGTGCCTGCTGAGTCCGCACATTGGGTTTTGAGGTAATATCCAGAACAATAGGCACATCAAGAATCTCCACCATCATATCAGATTGCGCGTCAATGTTGAAAGGTTGTTGATAGTGAGATAATAATTGAGTGCCTATTCCCAACATTGCCATAACGAGCACCACGGTTGAAAGAGCGATTGTCCAAGGTATAAACGGTTTCCCACCAGTAGGAGTGTCGGGTTTGATATGTGGGATCTCTTTCATGATATTATCAATAAGATTCGAACTAACGTGGAAGCCTTCTAACGCCTCACGGATCATAGGTTCTGCTCTCTTTAATCGGAGTCGCGCCCTACGAAGACGACTCTTAACGGTGCTTGCCGATACACCTAAAAAACGACTTATTTCTTCACACGTCATTTCACCGAAGTAGTGGAGAGTTACGACGGTACGTTCACTTTCCTGTAGCCGTGCAAGCAGCTTATGTACAACATCGCGTTGTGCTGCTACTGATACTTGCCTCTTCTCTTCAGCAATATAACTGGAATAGGTCATTTTTTCTAACAGATGATTATCCGTATCATCAAGTGACTGCATCTGAATCCGTTTTTTCCTGAGCCATGCGTTACATTGACGTGCGGCGATTCTATAAAGCCAACCACCGAAACAACGCGGATCTTCCAAAGTTGCCAGTTTCTGATAGACTTTCAGGAAAGTATCTTGAGTAATCTCTTCTGCGATGTGGAAATCACCTACCTTCCGCCATGCAAGCGCATGAATAGGTTTCTGGTATTTGCGCACCAAATTCGCAAAGGCATTTTGATCACCATCAAGGATATTCTGAATCATTTCAACATCGTCATTTTTCATCTGACACCTTCAGAGGATAACCCCAATTGTTTTAACTATGGTATTGTAGATCGGGTATAGAGAAGCGAAACCTGACACATTTATTTCATGTCAGTTTTCGCCTCTCACTACCCAACTTACAGACTACTCATCCTTTTCTTCTGTCATTGGTTTAACAGAAAGATTAGCCATAAAACCGTTGATTTTTCCTTTCTCATTGTCTTTACCAATGACCCCTAACTTAAAGACACGTCCTTTGTCAAAACGATAGTTGATTGTTTTCCTTTCATTGGGAGGAATATCCTGTGCAGAGGTAAGCGCGTTTTCAGGTGCAAGTTCCGCAGTGGAAGCAAACAGATCAAACGACCCCGCAAGATCAGCATCACCGATCCATACTTCAACAGATAACATACCGCCGTTTTTATAAGCAGTCAAATCAATCTCAACGATAGTGTAGTCTTGTGTGCGAAAAACGCTGAGTACCTCTTGTTCGGTTTTTGTGTCAGTGAGAACAACCTTCAAGTCGCTATCCACAATAGCACCCGATTCAACGAGTGTATCCCAATCTGTTTTCGTAGGTTCCAAGGAATCCTCATTCAATCCGGGCATTTTTCCCTCTAAGGCATTCTCAAGAAATAAACGGTAACCTTTCGCTCCATTGTATGGTGCACCACGTTCATTGACAGGTAGTCTACCCATCAGTTCAAGTGTCGGTGATAACACTAATGTATCCGCTGGTGAATGTTTCTTCCACCCCTTCATGATCGCTTGTGCTAACGGATGTGTTTTATCAAAAGGTCTGAATCCTTGTTGACGCCTGAGTCTAATCAATTGTTTCTTATTAGGTGTACGTTCTAATTCAACATTTGATATCCATGTATTAATAAAGTGTTCGTTCAAGAATTCGATATTTTTTTCATCGGAGAGGACACCTGCCCTCAGGCTTTTGCCGCTCCCTCAGCACGATTCATCAATCAACGGTCCGTCTATTGAAATAGCATGGATCGGTTTCTGTTGTGCTTTTGACATCTCCAATACTTGATCCGGATGCACCCAATTAATTTTTTGCGATTTGTAGAAACGTAGAATCAAAGCACGTTCAGCTGCTTTTTGTGTAATGGATTCTGTAAACTGGATTTTCTCCAAGATATCTTTCGTTCCTGTTCGGAGTTCCATTTGCGAGCAATAACCCGCACCTGCTATACGCATGCCATGAAGTTTCCTATTGACATCAAAGTTTACTGTACCCTCAGGAACGTACATCTCAAAGAAAGCTACTTTCTCATGAATTCGGTCAATAACCAAGTGTCCGGTAAACTGTGAAGGTGTGAACACCCCATCTTTCATAACGAACTCGGCATGGATACGAAACACGATGTCTGCGTATTTATCATTGTAAGCACGCAGGCATGCCCATAAACCGAGAGAGTCACCTGCATTGATATGCAAAAAGAAACTCGGATTCGGATGCAGTTGTTTAAGCAGTGACTGGACACCTACCATATTTATTACCCAGAGTTCTCCTACCGAAACTTGTTTCTTTGGTAGAAAAGATTGAAAAGTAGAAGCTGGGTAAAGTTTCTCAGCTTTTACAACTCGTAGATTTGTCAGGGAATGCCACTCTTTAAAGTTGTCGGATACGGCATCACCTATTGGCGCAATGTTGGCTTTAACTGACACTTCCGATAAATCATCAAGTTTTAGTGTGATTTTGTCTGTCGCTACCGTGTGGTCGTCTGCATTAAGTTGTCCGATTATCAATATCAGAGTGAGGAAACTTATGCTTAATATCTTCATCATTATCTCCTTAGTAATTCAATAATTAGAGTGTTTTGTAATCGTTTGGATAGATGAACTCAACATAATACTGACAGAAATTGTCCAAACATTCGTAAATTAATATATAATGACGCGGGTAATAGGTCAAACGGTTGCCTAAATTTATATAAATTGGAGGATTCAAACGCTAAAACACGAAAAATATACATTTATCAGGTAATTCAAAAATGAAAATAACAATGCAACTTGACAAAATAAAAAATTATGTATAGATTATCTACAACAGAATAAAGAGTAAACCCGCTTACACTCTGCAATCTTCAAAACGGAAAGGAACAGATTATGATTCAAACTGCTTACAAGGAAACATATCGTCCACAATACCACTTCACACCGAAAACTAACTGGACCAACGACCCTAACGGACTGATTTATTATAAGGGAGAATATCATCTCTTCTTTCAACACAATCCTACTGGGATAAACTGGGGTAACATGACATGGGGACACGCTGTCAGTCCTGACCTCGTTCACTGGAAACAACTGCCACACGCTATCCACCCCGACGAACTCGGAACGATTTTCTCCGGGTCTGGCGTTGTAGATTGGAATAATACTGGCGGATTCCAAACAGGTGACGAGGCTGTCCTTGTGGCTTTTTATACTTCTGCCGGTAACCACGCGCCGGAAAAAGTCCCGTTCACACAAAGCATTGCATATAGCAACGACCGTGGACGGAGTTGGACGAAATATGAAGGCAATCCCGTCATTGAACACATCGTCGCAAGCAACCGCGACCCCAAAGTTATCTGGCACGAACCGACAAAAAAATGGGTGATGACACTATTCCTTGACGGAAATGATTTTGCCTTCTTTGGTTCTACCAACCTAAAGGAGTGGGAACGACTCTCCGATATCAAGATACCAGATGGAGAATGTCCAGATATCTTTGAACTTTCAGTTGATGGTGATCCTGAGAATACCAAATGGGTATTTTGGGGGGCAGGTGGCAAATATTACGTTGGTGAATTTGATGGCACTACCTTCAAACCAGATGGCGAATCACAACGTGCAGACTTCGGTAAAAACTTTTACGCCGCACAAACATGGAGTGATGTGCCAGATTCAGATGGACGACGCATTCAAATAGCATGGATGAATGGCAGTAACCCCCCAGAGATGCCTTTCAACCAGCAGATGAGTTTCCCATGTGTCCTGACACTTCAGACCACAGATGAAGGTATACGTCTACATCGCGAACCTGTGGCAGAAATCGAAAATATCCATGACTACACGCATGCTTGGAGCAACGTAACGCTTAATCCCGATGAAAACCTACTTGACGGATTGACAGGTGAGTTGTTTGACATTCGCGCAGAAATTGAACTCAACGATGCAACTGCAGTAGGCTTCAATATCCGCGGTCAAGATGTCCGATACGATGTCGCTGAAAAGCAGTTGACGTTCCTTGAAAGGAGTGGTCCTCTTGCTCCACAAGACGGTAAAATCCAATTGCAAATATTAGTTGATCGTATCTCTATTGAAGCATTCGGGAACGCAGGGGCACTCTCAATGACATCCTATTTCTTACCAGACTTAGAAAAAGCGGATATTGGGATTTACGCCGAAGGTGGTTCAGCAACACTCGCATCTTTGAAAGTGCATGAACTCAAATCTTCGTGGGTATAATATAGTCCATAACTCCAGAAACTGAACTACGAATAAAGCGTCGCTGTTAGGTTACGCCTGCCACCCCGATTGCGAAATTCGCACAGATAGATTCCTTGCCATACCCCCAAATTCAGGTTGTGGTTCGTAATCGGGATAGACACGGCAAAGCCAACAAGCGACGCTTTGATATGTGCAGGCATATCGTCATCACCTTCTATAGTGTGCTTATAGAAAGGTTCCCGTTCCTTAATAAGACGGTCAAAACTATTCGCAAAATCTTCACGCACCGTCGGATCATCATTTTCATTGATAGTTATACCTGCTGAGGTATGCTTAATAAAGATATGCAGAATACCTGCATTCGGCAACTCACCGAGCGATTTCACAATTTCATCAGTAATCAGATGAAAACCGCGCTGATATTCTGGTAAGGTAATTTCAATTTGTTGTATCATAATTTCCTGCTTTTTTGGTTTCTTGCAATGATACCATATTTCCCTGATATTTCAAGGAAATTTGGCTGTGTGTAAAGTTTTTGACATTAAATTCTTTGTAGGCGGGGAATGCCATAGGGCATTCATACCGTTGATTTGAACTCCGGGGAATCATGTGGCATGCCAAACGCGCATGCCGCCAATGGCATTCATACCCGGGGAATGCCAAAAGGCATTCATACCGTTGATTTCTTGATTTGGATTCCCGACCTCTTCTCTTTATTTGACATTAACCGGATAATTCTTTGTAGGAGGGAACTCCGATTCCCGACCTCTTCTCTTTAAAGGTAGTAGGCACTCTCCGAGTGCCGTTGTTTTGGTCTGTCGTTGATTTGGCATTTGGTTTTCGGTGTTGATTTGGACAAATTCCAAACACTTACTGGACTTACATTAACACCTAAAAGTGAAAAGTAATTCTAAAATCTACTATATAACCCAAGTTGCTACCTATTGAATTTCAAACGTTCCGTTGATTTCTTGATTTCGATCTCCGAATCGCGACCGAACACCCTGATAGTCGGGAATCGGAGTTCTCTCCTACAAACAAACTGTCAAGGTAATTGTAAAATCCACTTTAAATCAAAATTTGATTTGCAGAAATTCCACATTTATAGTATTATTTAAACGTGCACATTTTATCAATCAAAGGTACTGCACCTATCTATTAGGTAATACATCGGTGCCTTGTATTCTATTTTTTTCAGACAGATAAGGAGCAAATAATATGAGCAATGAAGCATTAGGAATGGTTGAAACACGTGGATTAGTCGGTGCTATTGAAGCCGCCGACACGATGGTCAAAGCCGCAAACGTCAAATTGATTGGAAAAGAACAAGTAGGCGGAGGGTTTGTAACCGTCATGGTCCGCGGAGATGTCGGCGCAGTACAAGCTGCAACAGATGCCGGTGCTGAAGCTGCAAAAGCAGTCGGAGAACTGGTATCAATACACGTCATTCCGCGTCCACATTCGGATGTTGAAACTATTCTCGGTGGAAAAGCCGCTGGTACCGATGACGATTCGGATGCGTAAATCCATTGTTTGTGTTGGACATGGCGCGACAATGCAAATCGCGCCTACGGGGAACGTGAAAGCAACCTGATGTTACCAAAGCATTGTTAAAGATTGCTAACACACCCATGACACTCAGGAATCGCCGAATCGACAAAGATACCATGGCGATGCTTGGATTTTGAACATAAATCGACGCACCTATTGAGGTATTGGAGGGCTGAATGGCACAAATTGATGAGAAACAGATTGAACAAATTGTTTCGCAAGTCTTAACATCGCTGCAGAAAGATGGAACGGTTACTAAACCACCTGTAACATCGGGGGTAAATTCTTCTCGGTCAGGAGTTTTCGCAACTGTGGAAGAGGCTATCGGCGCAGCAAAAACAGCACAACAAGCACTCATCAAACTTGGGTTTGCCAAAAGACGTGAACTTATTGACGCAATAAAACAGGTTTCTCTTGAAAACGCAAAACGACTCGCAGAACTGGCAGTTCAAGAGACAAAAATGGGCAACCCAGAACATAAGATAATGAAAAATGAAGGTGCTGTGAACCTGTCACCCGGAGTGGAAGACCTTATGTCGGAGTCTATGTCCGGTGATGATGGCACTCTTTTAGTTGAGTATGTCCCCTTCGGTGTTATCAACTCAATTACCCCCACCACCAATCCGACTTCCACAGTTATTAACCATGCAATCATAATGATCTCCGCAGGTAACGCTGTTGTATTTAGTCCGCACCCAAACGCAAGTGAATGCACGGAAGAGACGATGCATGTCATCAACGACGCGATTGTAAAGGCTGGCGGTCCTCCTAATTTACTTACTTCCGTTGCAAGCGCAACACTACGGACAGCAAAACAAATTATGGACCATACCGACATTGCAATGGTCGTTGCAACTGGCGGCGCAAGTGTGGTAAAGGCTGCTTTGACAAGTGGCAAAAAAGCAATCGCTGCAGGTCCCGGTAATCCACCCGCTATTATTGACGAAACCGCTGATATTTCAAAAGCTGCAAGACACGTGATTGCAGGCACAAGTTTTGACAACAATCTGCTTTGTATTGGCGAAAAAGCACTTTTCGTCGTTGAATCTGTTGCAAATGAAACAATCCGAGAATTGACGAATAACGGTGGACATCTACTCAGTGCAAGTCAACGTGAAGCACTTGAAAGTGTTGTTACAGAAAACGGAGAATCAAATAAAGAATATATCGGTAAAGATGCAAAGACCATCCTTGAAGCAGCAGGTATCACAGCACCAGCACAAACAGTCGCAGTAGTTGTAGAAGTGCCAGCTGACCACAACTTTGTTATCAACGAATACCTTATGCCAATTTTGCCAGTTGTTCGTGTACGCGATTTTGACGAGGCACTAAAAGGGGCACTCGCAGCAGATGGCGGCAGAGGACACACCGCGATGATCCACACAAATAACACTGCGCGCATCACACAATACAACAAGGCAATGAACTGTTCCGTTGTCGTCGTCAATGCACCTTCCTACGCATGTTGTGGATTAGAAGGCGAAGGCTTCTTAGCAATGACTATCGCTGGTCCAACTGGCGAAGGATATACACGACCCCGTACATTTACACGACAAAGACGGCTAACCATCGCAAACGACCTCTCTGCACACACTTTGTGACGGAAATAGTTTATTTACGACCAGTCTGTGTCGTTTATAATTAAGACAAACATTGTTAACCACTTTTAGCAGTGCTTGGGACAGAACCAATCCCTCTGTCCCTTGTCTGTCTTTTAACCCTATTAAGCGTCAAGATGGTCAATTATTACCCAAGTTTCTTAACTTTATCCGTTCTATTTTCGCAACTTGACAATAGACCACATCACACCCCGCTCAAGGGGAGGCTCAGACCGTATAGAAAACCTGCAGCTACTCTGTGGAGCCTGTAATTCCACCAAAGGCACCGGCACCCACGAGCAGCTGATACAAAAACTCAAGGATACAGGTGTCCTGCGTTAACCTATTACAATCTATTCATTTATACCATGCGACTTTAAAAATTCCTGTCCCTTAGAAACAATTTCAGCGAACCCATCATCCATAAACTGATTGCTACGATCTTCTCTGTTAATCAAGTTGTGTAGATACGCATTAAAACCTATACGTCGGTTGTTCTTTTCAAAAAAGTCTAACCATTCATCAAGGTGTTTGTATAATGGTTTATTTTGTAGATAAGGTTGTAATAATTCAAGATCATATATTGTTAATACCGTAAGTGGCATGACTTGTAAATGTTGCATTAAATATTGATACTGCACTTTCTCTTGGAATTTAGAATCCAAAACATCATTCATGAATAATCCTGAAAATATACTATCAGAAAGGACTAATACAGGATAGATCTTCTTGATTTCGCAGATGTCAATTCCATCAACAGTTCGTCTTTGACTTTGATGTAGGTTTCCTAATTTCTGAACGTTTCTCCCTAATTGTTCTATACCTTTTTTAACAGATTTACAACCATCATAAAATTTGTTAAAATCACCACTAAATTTACATTCAGCAGAAAGTATTGTTGATTTGCATTCAAACAAGGCGAGTGTATCATCACCACAAACCGCAACATCCGCACATTCTACTTTTTGTTTTTGGTCATATTCAGGTTTCATAATAACTGTCTCTTGCTTAGATGAACTATGAGAACCGAGTCCGCGCTTAATTACAGACGCAGCATAATCTTCAAAAACATCACCCCATAATTTTTCAAATGCTCCTTTCTCATCCTTATCTTTAAGAAACTTTTGGCGAAATAGCCAAAATGCTCCTGTATGAAGTTTATCTAAAAGAAAGGTAAAATCAACACATATAACCCTGTCCTCATTTATTTTTAAAATAGGTCTTTCACGCCATAATCTAAATTCATTGATGAACTTTGGATTTATTTCTACCCTATTTTTCAGATCGTCTATCGAGACAGATATAAGTGTCATCAGTTTTTCAAATAAAGGAGTAAACTCATCCGATTGTCCAATAGGATTGAAAAATAAAGACCTATCAATAACTAATTCTTGTCTGCATATTTCCTCTGCGGTATAATTCCAATAATATGTAAACATGAGAAAAATGAGGTTTTGATATTCCTGCAACGTTAGTCCGGTGTTCTGATAGAAAATATCATTTACATCAAGTTTTGATGTATCTTCCTGAAGTAATCTTAAGAATTCTTTTGAACGAACCGTTAGATGTTTAGTATATATTTGGGGTGCTTCGTTTATCGCATATTCTTGAAAAGGAATAGAAATAACTAATAAGTTTCTTACTTCTATAGTTTTTGAATCACTCCGAGTAGAAGAACCTGTATCAAGTAATCCGTTAACAATAAGATATGCTTTAGCAAGATCGTTCATTGCCTCAACGGTAACAATATATTTTGTGGATTCTGGATCAGAAAAACATGCGCATTTATCCAACATTCGAAGTGTTCCTTGTCGACTGAAAACAAAATCTCTACTTATTGTTGTAGAAGCATCTATCCCATTAAGTATTGTACCCCAACAGAAAGCCTCCTTAAGAATTCGTTCATGGTGTTCAATGTTTTTACTACGGTGGAAAAGAAGGTCGATTCTGCAAAGAGTTACCAAGACATCTTCGTAATTAAATGTTCTCACAATATTTTTTAAGTCTTCTTCCGTGTTTGGTAATCCTAAATGTTCTGCAGGAATTAACTTACCAATTTCGAAATTTCCCATGTTTAAAAGGTTGTTTGTTCTCATATTTTGTCTCATAATACTATCCTCCTACTTCCATTTGTTGGCTACAAAGTTTATTTAATACCACTTCTGGAATCTGTCTCTCTTCAAAGCGCAATGCATAACACTCGTTTGGCTTATTAGGATCGACCGCTAACTTGTTATATTCCTGAAGAGCTATTCCTCTAAATGCACCCCAAAATGTCTTTAGTGATAATACCGACCGATTATCAAATATGAGAAGACCATCTACTCCGCTAATATAAGCGTTACCCTTATATGCAAAGTCTAATTTTGAAAGGACAATTCGTTCAAAATCTGGACATAAAAGAATAATTAGATCATAACTCAAGACATCGACTGAAAAATCGGTCATATATCGACTGATTCCGCTCCAATCAGTTTTTTTAGCACCTTTAGGATAACTATCTATAGTGTATTTATCAATGGCTACAACATACCCGCTATGTTCTATACCTAATAACTTATTAATTTCATCTTCTTTCTTGTTAAACTCCTCACTACCCGTATAATATTCTTGATTTACTAAAAGTGGAACCCGTTTCTCTGTAAACAAAACATCATACTCGTTATCTGCGACTACACCAACAAAGTCATCGCTAATATATCGATGTGCTTCTAACTTAATCAGTAATACATTTAACATGACTCTCTCCTATGCATGAATGCAAATTGTTCTCTTTTCGTTGTTAGACAAATATAATTTGTAAAAAATGCTTGACAATATGTCAACTTGACAGTAATATAATAATCCATAGTACTACATATTTATATGCAGTACTATGGAGGGTACCGGAACTTTATAAGCATGTCTACGGTATGTATAAAAAGAACAGTACCCTACAATATACTTGATCTTAATGCAGACTCATGACAAAGCCAATTATCAACAGTACTGCTTAAGATTGATCGACAGAGAAGACCTGCAGTTTCACCCTGATCAAGGTCTTCACTTTCATTTTGTAATTAGAAGGCACAGCCGTTGTTATCACCGCAACAGCCGTGCCTTCTTTGTTATAAACATAATAACATGTTTTAATAACCTTGTCAAGTTATTTATGTATTTCTCGATTAATATTTTACTGAATTTTCTACGGCGGAGTATACTCCGCCTTTTTTTATGTAATCTTCTGTGAAATGATTCGTTAATACAACAAATATATACTGAAATACAGTGATATTCCAGAAAAATGAACACCGACATCAACGAACTCAGAGAACAAATACGCCACCATGAGCGTAAATACTATATTGACGACCAACCCGAAATTTCTGATGCAGACTTTGACGCGCTCATGCAGCAACTTGAGGAACTTGAAAAAGCATCTCCAGACGACATACCGTCCGATTCTCCCACCCAACGCGTAGGGGGAGGTATCGCATTAGGATCTCGGATACCCCACCGCAGTCCAATGCTAAGCCTTGATAACACATTCGGTAAAGACGAGTTGCTGGATTTCGGTGTACGCGTCCGAAAAATGTTGGAAGACGAACCCGTTGAATACGTTACAGAATTAAAGATTGATGGATTAGGTGTTTCATTGCTCTATGAAAACGGTATTTTCGTGCGTGGTCTAACGCGGGGTGATGGTGAATTCGGTGAGGACGTATCTGGCAACTTACGAACTATACGCGCCATTCCGTTGAAACTCTCCCATACAGAAGACAACCCCGTTCCTCCCGTATTAGAAGTGCGTGGTGAAGTATTCATTCCAAAACATCTACTCGACGATATCAACATCCAACGGGAAGCAGAAGGCGAATCTCCTTTCGCAAATCCTCGTAATGCCGCTGCCGGTTCCGTACGAACCCAGAATTCCCACGTCACTGCTAAGCGACCATTAGATATATTTATCTATTCCCTCAATTATGTGGAAGGACTGGAAGTTACAACGCATACTGAAGCACTTGAGAAATTAATAGGTTTCGGATTTAAATGCAATCCGCACACTGAACTCCATAACTCTCTTGATGATGTCATTATATACTACAACCAATGGGTGGAAAAGCGCGAGGAAATCCCTTATGAAGTTGATGGAATTGTTGTGAAGGTTAACGACATGTCGCAACAGAAGGAACTCGGAGCAACCGCTAAAAGTCCACGTTGGGCAACCTCATACAAATTCCCCGCACATCAGACAATTACAACCATTGATAAGATTGAGGTACAGGTTGGACGCACAGGCGTGTTGACACCAGTGGCAATTCTGAAACCAGTGAAACTCGCAGGAGCAACAATTACACATGCTACATTACACAACGAACAAGAAATAATCAACAAAGATATTCGAATAGGGGACACTATTGTTCTTGAACGCGCTGGAGATGTAATCCCAAAAATTAACGACGTGCTAAAAGAAAAACGCAGCGGAGATGAAATCGCTTTCCAATTTCCTGATATATGTCCTGCATGTAGCACTCAGGTTCAACGTTCCGATACTGAGGTCGCAGTCCGATGTGTAAATGCAGGGTGTTCGGCACAATTGAAACGCCGAATCGCTCACTTTGCTTCACGTAACGCACTTGAAATTGAAGGACTCGGTCCCGCAACAGTAAACCAATTAGTCAACAACGATCTGGTTCAAGATGTTGCAGACCTTTACACGTTAAAAGCTGAAGAAGTCGGCAAATTGGAGCGGATGGGACCGGGATTGACACACAATCTTCTACATCAAATTGAACACAGCAAACAGGCATCAGCAGCAAAAGTCTTGGTCGGATTGAGCATATTCCATGTCGGGGAAACCGTCGCTGAAGTACTGATTGACCATTTCTTATCTATAGACACCCTCAGCCAAGCCGATGCGGAAGCCATTGAAACCATTCCAGGTATTGGTCCACAGATAGCCGAGAGTGTTGCCACATTCTTTGCACAAAACCGTCCGCTGATAGAAAAATTAAAAGCTGCAGGATTGAAATGCTTTACGGAGGAGGTAGTAAAAGCACCAAAAATTTTAGAGGACACTTTTTTTACTGGTAAAACGTTTGTCGTCACAGGTAGCCTTACAGATATGACGCGCACGGAGGCATCAACACAGATTAAGGCACGCGGTGGGAAGGTTACGTCCAGCGTAACAGGAAAGACAGATTATCTCATCGCAGGTGAAGGTGCCGGATCCAAATATGATAAAGCGGTTGAATTAGGCGTGGAGATCCTAACCGCAGAAGCGTTTGTTGAACGTTTGGAGGAAAACTAATGACATCAACCACAAAGCAAATCAAAGATATTTTGTCAAAAAATTCGGAATATCTTGCCTCAGAATACGGCGTTAAGAAGATAGGTCTGTTCGGATCCTATGGTGAAGGAACAGACATCAAACCAACAAGTGATATTAATATCATCGTTGAATTTGACCGTCCCATAGGTTTCAAATTCATGGAACTTGCGATTTATCTTGAAGAAATTCTTGGGAAACCAGTGTATCTTCTAACTGAAAATGCACTTCAAAAAATGCGATACCGACATATTGTGCAGTCAATTAGGGAGAGTATTACCTATGTACATAATCAGTATCAAAAGAAAGCCATCTCATAACTAATCAAGGGGTGTGTAAAGTTTTCGGTAAAATATGCTCAATAACCTTGTAGGAACGATCTGGAAGGTCGTTCCTATAAAGGATTCCATAGATTGAGACTTACTTCTACGCATCAAAACTGATACATTTATGACAAGGTTGAACGGGGTTACTTATACAGACACTATTGACTTGGGTTATTTTAAATTCACCTCAGTCAATCAGCAGGGAAGGAGGAGAAAAGTTACGACCTGATTCGTACGTGGAATTTTGCGTGAATGTTCATAAATCCTATATTTTTCACCCGCCGAATGAGATTTGTTCATTCGGTTGTTTTTTGGGTGGCACCAATAATTAAGAGGCACATTATCCATCACTTCACCGGCACTTCTACCATTCTTGAACTTAGATGCTAAAGTATCCGGATGAAGCGGTTGACCACTAACGAGGTAACAATCCCGGTTTTCACGAAATCCATCAGAATACGCAAAATATCGAATGACCCCTGCTTCAGAAAATACAATAGCACACACAAGATCGGATAACCTTGTGTAATGAATTCCGGTACTCGTCAAAGATGTACCATATTGGGTAGCAAGATGGGAAATCGCTGGTAAGCCAACCTGCGAAAGTGAGGATGAATCCGCCATAAAAATTGGCGTGGGCATCAACAACTCAACAGCGAATCGGTTTGCACGCTGCTCACTCAGCAGATACGCCTGTTTTTGAGCCTTTCCATATTCCGTGTTATCATCTTGTTCCGCAATCATAGCATTCAGCCGTTCATCCAACGAACATGATTGCGCAGTATCGCGTTCTAACAAGTAATGTCCTATTTCGTGTGCAATAGTAAAATTGCGCCGCGCCTCTGAACGAATGTTTGCGTTGACGAGAATACCCCACGCATTTCCTACCCGCATCAGACAACCGTCACAAGTGTCCGGAAGTTCGCGTTCCCATAACACAATACCGAGTGCTGCCGCAATTTGTCTCGGATCTATCGGAAAATCTTGTATGCTAAGGTCGCGAAGGATGTCCCATGCTTTAACTGTAGGACTGTCCTTCGCATAACGCAATCGACTACTCGGCATCCTCGGAACCTTTATCTCCTGTTCCCGCTTGGTCCTTGAGGAATTTATAAAATTCATAGAGCGTCTCTTTATCTCTTTCTTTGAAATCCATCATCCCTCTAAACATTAAATTCAACCGTTTATCAGCCATCAAGTCTTCATACCCGCGTTCTTTTTTACCAAGCAGGTAATCTGTTGTTACCTTGAGAGCATCGGACAAACTGGAAAGCGTATTAAAAGAGGGTTTTCGCGTTCCAGACTCAAATTGGGATATAGCTGCAGGAGTTAAATTAGCTTCCTTCGCCAATTCGGTTTGCGTCATATCAAGTTCACGTCGACGTTGTTTAATCCGGGAAATAACTTCATCACTCATGTGTAGTTCCTTTCAATTAATTAATATACAACTAATATAATAAAATAAGAAAGCATATTAAAATTATGCAAAAATTCACTTGACGTTTCTCTTGGTATTTCAAGGAGGTTTCTTTACTATAGAAGGACTACCCCTAACGTAACAGCCATCTAATAGAATACCAGTTACAGCTGAGAAATAGGATTACTGGCACGATATAAGAAACGAAATCCAATAAAAACGTGAAAGACAGTTTAACATAAAAATTAATGAAATGCAAACTTATTTAACCAATTTTATATAAAGAGGATTCAACCAATATTTTGTTCATAACTTAAATTAAAACAATATGTGATACTAATTATAACATATATAATAACAGTTGTCAAATTAAAATTTACTTTATACCTCTTAGATTCCTCAATTTAACGTGAGTTCGGTGTAACTAACTTTGGGAATCGGCAAAATATGCACTGCTAAAATCCGTTGTGATAGTACCTGATAAATTTTGTAAAGTTTTGAGTCAATCATGACTATATTAGTCATAAATAGCCTGTAAACCCACTTGTGGTAAGGGATTGTGGTACATGTCCAAATTATTGAATTTCCGATTGACTCAAAAAACTCAAAAGTATGACATTGTAAATTCGGCAATAGATATAAAATCCTGTATGGATATGTGAAGTTTTTGGGAAAATATGCTCAATAACCCTGTAGGCGGGGAATCATGCGGCATGCCAAACGCGCATGCCGCCAAGGCATTCATACCGTTGATTTGATCTCCGAATCGCGACCTATCGGGAATCGGAGTTCCTACAATGAATTATACGGTTAATGTCAAAAACTTTACACACCCATAAACAGAAATTAAAATTTGACTCTTCCGTTAAAATGTGATATACCTAATATGGCATGTCTTACATGTAAATTTTTTATGGAAGGTTTAGGTTGAATGGCGAAAAAAGAATCAAAACGTGTTAAAACGTTGAAAAGTTTTATAGAATGGGCAGAACAATTCAAGGATGGGGAATACGTATTCCGGGGTGTTTCAAATGTGAAATATCCAATAGAAGCGTCCACTTACCGTCGTCTCAAGGACAAAGACGGTAACTTCAGAAAGCAAGAATATGATACTCCTGAGAAACTTCATAAAATCAATGAGGAGATGCTTGAAGATGCGCGGCGTCAAGGACACGGTCGGAGAGATGGAGAGCCTTTAAAAGACTTAGATTTGCTGGCAGAACTTCAGCACCGTGGAGCAGCCACCTGTTTGATAGACTTTACAAAAAATCCATTGGTCGCACTCTGGATGGCGTGCCGTGAAGGTGCCCGTGGAAACGCAAATGGCAAAGTCTATGCTGTGGATATCAGCTCTCAACTCACATATCAACCGGTTACCTTCCAATTGTCACAAAAGAAAGACATTGATCATTTTTTTCAACGCGATGAAAACGGTAGATATAAACTGTATCAGTGGCAGCCCAAATACCAGAATAGCCGAATGTTTGCACAGCAATCTATTTTCTTATTTGGTGGTGCCGAAATTGAATCAGCAGCAGAATGCATAGTTTTTAAAAAAAGTAAGGAAAGCATCCAGAATTCTTTAAAAAAATTAGTAGGTGTTACTGAAGGAATTCTATTTCCTGACTTTGACGGTTTCGCGAGTCAACGTGCTCAGAGTGAACCTTACATTGAACCAGATCCTCAATCTTATCTTCAGCGCGGTCATGACGCGTACCGAGAAAACAAGATTGATGAAGCGATTGACTACTTTACTCAAGGCATATCATTACAACCGCAAGATAAAGACTTGCTTGTTCATTTGTATCTCAATCGCGCTTTGGCATACGAAACCAGAGAGAAGCATGATCTTGCTATAAAAGATTATGACGAGGTAATTCGTTTGGATCCCGATAATGTCGGAGTGTATAACAATCGGGGGGCTGAGAAGTCCACGCTGGGGCGATTCAGGGAAGCTATTAACGATTATGACGAGCTGATTCGCCTAATGCCCGATTTTGACATTGCTTACAATAATCGAGGTGCAGCGAAGGCTGCACTGGGGCAATCTGAGGAAGCGATTTCTGATTATGACGAGGCAATTCGCCTAAACCCAGATAACGAAAATGCCTATTACAATCGAGGTATTGAGAAGTTTGAACTGGGGCAATCTGAGGAAGCGATTTCTGATTATGACGAGGCAATTCACCTAAACCCAGATAACGCGAAGACTTACAATAATCGAGGTGCAGCGAAGGCTGCACTGGATCAATCTGAGGAAGCAATTACTGATTTTGACAAGGCAATTTACCTAAACCCAGATAACGCGGACGCTTACAATAATCGAGGCAACGCCAATTCCGCACTCGGGCGATATGAAGGAGCGATTTCTGATTATAACGAGGCAATTCGTCTAAAACCTGACGATGCAAGCTTTTACAAAAGGCGTGGTAATGCAAAGTCCAAATTGGAACGACATAATGAAGCAATTGCTGATTACGACGAGACGATTCGATTAAATCCGAATGAAGCAAATTCCTATCAATTGCGCGCACACACGAAGTTTGAACTACGACAATATGATGAAGCAATTTTTGATTGCAACAAGGAGATTCGTCTTAATCCTGATGACGTAACTGCTTATCTGTTACGTGGTCTTGCAGAGTCTGAATTGGGGCAATTCAGCGAAGCTCAGCAAGATTTTCAAACGGCATTGCAATTGGCAGAACAGATTGAAAATTCGGATCTTATAACGGAAATTATGGAACAACTTGAAGAACTCAATTCACACGGTCGAGAATCACAATGAACAAACTCTACTTCGGAGATAACCTACAAATCCTACGAGAAATGGACGACGCACGCGTCCACCTAATATGCACCGACCCAAGCTGCAATTACTGCGCGGATAGTTTGAAGTCAATCTCAATCACCTTCACCTTCCACCTTCACCCATCCTCCCATTCTTAATTTCTCTCCGATTTTATGTTGACAATAATTGTCAAATTTGATAAACTAAAAAAGTGAAACATGGAAATTGAGGAATTATATGAGGAATTGTTATTATATCATAATACTTTTATTACTCTTTTGTGTCGGAACATCGTTCAGTTACGCAGCAGATGGTGAAAGGAATTTAGGGTTATCAGAAGCTGCAATCCAAATTCGCGATGAAATATCTATCCGTAACATTCGGAAAGACCTCGCACGTCTATCAAGTTTAGAAAGCCGCGTTACAGGCTATCCACAAGCAGCAAATGGAAGTAAATATATCTTTGACCGTTTCGTTGAAATGGGATTGAAGAATGTTGAAAGTCGAGAATTTACTGTTACAGTTCCCATTGACCATGGCAACAGTGCTATTGAAATACTTTCCTCTGATGGTACTGTACAATATACATTCCCTCTCAAACCGCTTTGGCCCAACCTCGTCAGAACATCCCTCCTTGCCGATGGTGTCAAACACACCGTCGCAGTAGGCGAAACCCTTGAGAAAATAGCAGAAAACTATGCTGTCCCGCTAACAGACATTGTGCAAAACTCACATAACCAATTCCTACCTTCACCTATTGTTGAAGGCAACACGGTTTTCGTTCCCACGGGTGGTCTCACAGGTCCCTTGCTCTACGGAGACGATGCACAACTCGCAGATTTTAACGGAAGCAACGTCGGCGGCTTTTGGTACTCACTACAAGATGGTGACACACTTGTTTCACTCGCAAGACGTTTTCGCGTCACACAAGCAAGTATAACCGATGATGTACTCAACGGACACCTACAGAAAGCATCCGATGGTATTGATAACGATGAAGACGGTATCATTGACGAATACGGTGAAATCCCGCTGCTATCAGAAATTCTCGGATGGGCAACTGATGGAATTGATAACAATGCCGACGGATGGACAGATGAAATTCCGGGGGATGCTACCGATGGACTTGATAACAATAAAGATGGACAGATAGATGAATCAGGAGAATTCATAGCAGCAAGCGAATCTCACATCTTTATTCCAAAAGGGGCAATCATCCTCACTGAGTTTAACTCTGGAACACGATGGATTAACGCTGCAATGTTAGGTGCTTCTGCTGTTATTTTCATAGAACCTGAAACAACAATTCGAGGTGAAGCAGAGAACAAGTTTCTCACCGTGCCAGCAAATATCCCTCGTTTTTGGGTCTCTAAAGAACACGCAGCCGAATTGAAAAATCTCATCGCAACAGGTGAAGACATCAATGTCCGCTTGAGTGGTAAAATGAAATGGGATAGGCAAGTAGGTCAGAATATTCGCGGATTTTTAGAAGGTGGCGATCCTGTTTTACGCGATGAATTAGTCGTCCTCACCGCATATTATGATTCTATGTCTGTCGTTCCAGCAATCGCTCCAGGTGCAGACCCAACTTGTGGAATCGCTGTACTGATGGAACTCGCACGCTTGTTCGGAGACCCACAATATCGTCCCGGTCGTTCGGTCTTATTCGTTGCTGTTGACGCACATTTTCAAGGATTAGCGGGAATGCGCGCGTTTATGGAAGGAATTGGACAAGACATCGTCGGAACCGCAACTGATTCACCGGGAACACCTACGCTACAAGGCTTAAGACGAGGATTATCCACCGATATCATCGAATTTGAAGAATTAGGACGCAAACTACTCCTCTCCATTGATCGTAGTATTCTGGTTGACCTTGACGCAGATTTCTATCACGGCGTTCACGGCATAAAGGATAACCTTGATTCACTCGCTACAACGCTCGAAGGACTTGCTACTACCCGATCACAAATTGATTCACTACACAGAGCACAACGTGATTTTTCTGAACGCCAGAAAAAAGATGCAGAGCGGAACAGAAAAAGAGAAAAACAAGGATTCACGGAAGAGGAGAAATCAAGACTCAACGCCAATCTCGTACGTTTTGAAAAGGAAGCACTCCAAACCACACACTTCCTCCGTCAGATTGTTAAACGCCTCGCAGAAATACGGACATCCGCCTTAGATACAAGCAGAATCGCACAGCAAGAACTGATTGAAACCATCGCCCTACCTACTGCGCGTCTGGACACATGGGCTGTGGATAAACTAATGCGTGAACTTCAAGCAGGCGAGATAGGTGACCAATACGGAACACATCCAAATACATCCTACCTGTTACCCGGTAAAAATGGATCTGATTATAAAGTACCAACACCCAGCGATCTGCCACCAGAGTTAGTCTCTGACATTGAGATACTTAACGATAACCTTGCAAATTGGGAAATGAGTGATCAACGGAAATTCGCACTAATGTGGACACCAGATAAAATACTCGACAGACACCTTGACCTACCCACTCTCAAAGAAGCAAGGAAAGCACGTAATATAATCGCAAATACCACAGAATCCGAGGAAGCAGCAATTGCGCGTGAGCGGACATATCTACAAAAGGTTCAGCAAAACCAAATGGATAGCACGTCCGCAACAATTCAAATTAAAGAGACAATCACGAAATTAGGCAGTGATCGTCTGCACGACTTACCATCCCAAGTCCAATCTCAATATCTCACGGAGTCATCACAAGAACGAATTGATAGAATTAACGCGCAGCTACGCCAACGTCTAACTGAAGCAGATGCAGCGGAAAGTATAAGTGCAGATGAAGACGGTCTGATTAAGGATTTGACTCGCGATAAACAAGGTATCTTTGAAATCGCATTACGGAACGCAAGGTTAGAACGGACACGCATACAAAATCTATTGGATTCCCATCACACGCTTACCCGAGAATATCTTGATGAGGAGTTGCTTATTCTACAAAGTTACCTCTCAGATGATGAACTTGATCAGGCAAAAGAGGCACGCAAACGCATCGCTGCCTATCTGGTTGAAGCACAAATCCTACACGCAGTCAAACTAAGCGCTGCCGCTGATATCGTAGCACTTAACAATCTCACTGAAAAACTACCCTCCCTTACCACAGATTTAGATGCACAGACGAAGGTGCTATTACGCGATAACATGCTCACCTTAAGAAATGCACGGTTCCGCAACATTCAGAGCCGTGTTGAGAAAATGGCGCGCATTAGCGAAGCAGAATATAATCGCAAACTTGCACAGATTGAAGCCGCAGTTGCTCTACAAGACCTTTTCAATAGGTATTACACATCACTATTTTGTAGTATTGACCTATCCTCTCAATCAAATCAATTCGGGGTATTTAACAAAGGGTGGTTCTATGACCAGGAACCTGAGTTTGTGCTACGCCGAGAGTTCGCCAGTATCGGAAATAAACTTGCTGCCTATGCAGCAGATGCCGATTTCGGTGTTCGGGTCAGAAAACTCTGGCGAGCAACGGATGACCAGATTCGACAAGCCGTTATGGCACGCCAATGGACAGTCGCAAGTCAAATCTCCGACAAAGCAGACCTTGAAGGGAAAACACTTGAAACTCTCCTCAGTGCACACTACAGCAAACTCACAGGTTTAGGCGGCGTTAGTCGTCTCATGAGGATGCAGTTTGAGCAGTGGCGAAACCGTGGCGAACCGTCCGATGATATGCTTAAGGATATGGACTATATCCGAAAAGAGGTAGAGAGATTTATCCGAAACGATGTGCGAAGCGCAAAGAAAAATCGCAAAAACAGTATCCGTATGCGAGAACAACTGGATGCTATGCTCATGCTACGACACGAAGACCCTGACACATTCACTGAAGAAGAGATAGAGGACATCAAAACACTAATCTCAATTGTAGGACTCGGTGGTGGCACAAACTTTGTCAATGCAATCTCGGCAAGTGGTGGAAAAACATGGAAAACCTATATTCCAGGAAAAATCGCCTTTGATAGTGAGGTCGCAACGCTTGTTGGCAAAACTGGTATCGCCTTTGCAACTATTGAAGATGCACGCGTACTTACCGATACACCGCTTGACACTATTGAACGTGTTGATTTACGGGAAGATGGAAACCTACATCAACAAGCCAAAACTTTAGCATCCCTGCTGATACAAGCACTGCGTGACCCACAAATGCCTACAGCAGCACGCGTCGGAAACTTCTACTGCAACCTTTTCGGTGATGTCGTTGAATTTGATGCACGTGAATCGGCACTACCAAACAAACCTGTACCATACCCAATCCTAACACTCCGTCGTAAACACAAAACGATGATGGGAGTCCGAGGCGACCTATTCACTATGGGCGATAACAAAGGAAATTTTGAAGTCGCTGGACTGGCAATGGAAGGCAGAGCAACCAGACGACTTGGTGGAGCACAAGAAGTTGAGGCTTACATCCTTGACCCAGACTCAGGCGATATTGTCTACGCACCTGATCTCGGAAATTACGGCGCAAAACTGCTACCCAATAAAGTACCGATAAACACACGCCGACGTGGATGTAGAGTGGTTACCTTCCCATGTGTGTCCACAACTATCTATGACTTGGTTGACCAACGTTACCTCCGCACCTTACGAGAATTAGAAGTCTATGACGCACTCTCCGACAGTCCTCCCGAAAAATATGGCGTGTCTAAACCGTGGCAACAGGAAGGTGTTTCCGCCGCCGAACCTATCGCACTTGTCTATAGCGAACCGCAAAGCCGGATAAAAATCGGTATGGCTTATGGGCAAATCGGCAAACGTCTACTGCTTATCAAAGCAACCAAAAGCGGCATGAAAAACCCTACACTATATACAGGTGAAGGGTTCGTCGTACGCGAAAACGGCAGTATCCGATTAACCCCGTATGTCGTCGTACGTGATATGTGGTGGCTCGATGAAAACCGATCTCGACTTTACAAGCGGTTCGGTATCTCAAGTGATAGACTCGACAAACTACACCAATTTGCACATGAATACCTAACAAGGGCAGAAACCGCACTTTTTCAAAATGACTACCAACAAGCACTCAAGTTAGCACGCGCCGCATGGGGATACGAATCACGCGCATACCCAGACGTTAAAAGAACTGGCAACGATGTCGTTAACGGTATTATGTTCTACCTCGCACTCCTGATGCCGTTTGCCTACTTTATGGAACGCCTTATATTCGGTTTCCCAAATATTAACAAGCAGATTTTAGCCACTTTCGGTATTTTCCTACTCGTCTTTTACTTCCTAAGTCAAGTTCATCCTGCGTTCCAAATCACAACAACTCCTATTATTATCTTAATAGCGTTCGTTGTGCTTGCCTTAACGGTTATTGTCATTAGTATTATCGTTAGGAAATTTGAGGAACAACTTGAGAAAATACGTCAGCAAGGTAACAAGGTGTATAAAGCCGATGTCGGTAGACTGAGCGCGAGTGCCGCGGCATTCAGTCTCGGTATATCCAATATGCGGAAACGAAAAGGACGGACTATCCTAACCTGTACTACGTTAGTTATCCTTACCTTCACTGTCATCTCATTTACATCTGTGCGAACATTTATGCGTCCCAACCGAACCAGTTTGCCACAAGTAACACCACGTTACACCGGACTACTCATCAGAGACCAGTATTGGAGACCACTTGAAGAACCTGTTCTGAACTCAATTCTAAATGACATGCAGAAAACGCAAATTACCATTACGGATTTAGAAAAGCTTTTGGCACAGAAAAATATACTCCTCACAAAGCAGGGACAAACACCGATAGATATACCCGCAGCACTCACACAATTGCAGGAAGGCGGGTTTATTTCAAACATGGATGAAGAACCTATACTCGCTGTTCAGAATATTGTCGCACCGCGCTCTTGGTATCAGTCCTCTGGAACTGGTGATCAATCTTTTGTACAATTGACGCGGAGTCCAAACGAACAAGATCCCGTACCCCCAATGCACCCACTTACGGGTGAGCCTATGCGTTTTGCAGCAAACATGCTGGTCGGTATGAGTGAGGCAGAACCCGCTGTCACTGGTATTAATAGATATCTACAATACGGGAAATGGTTTGACCGCACAGATGCCGAAAATTGGCCAACAGAATGGCCCTACGCTATTGTCCTGCCAAAAGGCATGGCGGATCTCTTAAAAATCACCGAAAGCGATATGGGTAAAGCTACAATTTCTGTATATGGGGCTGACTTTACCGTCGTTGGTGTTTTAGGGATAGGATTCAAAGACCTCACAGATAACGATGGCGAAGAACTCACACCTGTAGACTATCAATTGATGCAACAGCAACGGAGTCGGGGTGGAACTGGAGATGAAACCCTTGAAGGTGAACTCCAGAAATACCTGCATCTCACACCAGACAGCATCGCAATTTTACCCTATGAAGTCGTAATGAACCAAGGCGGAACCCTAAGAAGTGTCGCTGTAAATATGGATCCGCATGAAGACGACCCCAAACTACTCGGCGCAATCGATAAACTGGACCTCATCATGGCACCGCTAATGAACCGCATCGCACTTGACTTCTTTGTCGGACGCGACAAAGATACCTATCTTTACAGCAGTATCGGTATGACCAGTTTTAGTGGTATGGGTAACCTATTTGTACCAATTCTGATTGCTGCATTGATTGTTTTAAATACAATGCTCGGTGCAGTCTATGAACGCGTACGAGAAATCGGGATTTACAGTTCTGTAGGACTCGCACCTATACATATTGCATTCCTATTCCTTGCAGAAGCATGCGTTTATGCAATTGTTGGGGCTGTTTTAGGCTATTTAATGGGGCAAGTTATCGCAACTACATTAGTGCATTTCGGTTGGCTTGCAGGCTTAACATTAAACTATTCTTCAATGTCCACTGTCGTTGCAACCGTTATCGTGATGATTGTTGTGCTGCTTAGTACGCTTTATCCTGCTATAAAAGCATCGCGTATGGCAGTGCCGGATATTGAACGGAAATGGAAACTGCCTGAACCCGAAGGTGATGTTTGGCACTTCAATTTACCTTTTACCGTCTTAGCGGAAGAATCACTCGGTTTGAATGTCTTTATGCGCGACTACTTTGATGCACACGCAGATGAATCGGCAAGCGACTTCTATACCGATAATGTAACTTTCAGTGCCGAAGAAGAGGATTCATATCAGATTGGAATGATGGTATGGTTAGCTCCTTACGATTTAGGCGTAAGCCAATCTATTGAGTTTATCACCTCTCCTGTGGGTGGAGAAGAGGAAGACCTTTTCAAAATCACATTAGATGTACATCGTGAAAGCGGTGAGATCGCATCATGGAAGCGAGTAAATCGTCGTTTCCTCAACTTATTGCGGAAACAACTTCTGATTTGGCGTACCTTCAGCGTTGATGTCCGTGCAGAATTCCACGAACGTGGTAGAACCGAAAGTGCTGACACTGAGGAAGCTACCGCACAATTGGATCCGGTCCTGACAACTGCTGATTAAAGGAGTCTCGATAGTCCCGCAATTCAATGGAATATAATGAGTATTATGCATGTGTTTCTACCCCAACAGGGGTGACAGGTGTATCGGACTTAAAGTAAAATATAAGAATATGTTGACATTTCTTCTGTAGGAGCGATCTCCGAATCGCGACTGAAAACCTTGATAGTCGGGAATCGGACTTCCCTCCCGTTAAATGTCAAACGCGGGGAATGCCATAAGGCATTCATACCGTTGATTTCCCGGTCGCGACCGGGGGCGATCCTACAACATTCCACAGTTAATGCTATATCATTAAGAAGAGCATTGTTAGACGAAACAAGGAATTATATGGAAAAATTAGCAGGTCTTATCATCATTATTGGAACTGTCCTCTGGTTTGTTAGCATTCTGTTCTTAGAGGGACGTTGGCAGTGGCAGATGTTTGCCGCACTCATTTTGACTATCGGAATCTTCACCGCACATTTTTGGGAAGAACTCAGCGAAGGAAAGAACAAAAATACACCGAAAGATGATAATTGAATGGCTCTCGGTTCTCGGATTCTGCTGCAGACGCGGTTATGTTGCATCAGACATTTCTTGGCTGATTGCTGACTACTGAGAACTGACAGTCAACATAAAGGAGAAAACTTAATTGGCGCGAGAGAGAATCTCACAAGCAGATGAATGGCAATCGTGGGCACGACGCTATGACATAGAAGGCGGCGTACGAACCTTTGAATCCGGATTGACCGTCAAGGTGTTCTTCGGCGCTCTCTTTGTCGGGTTGCTCATGATGCCTGGCTCCATATATCTGAGTTATGTATCTGGACAATCCGGTGCTGCAGCTGCCCCTTGGGTCGCAGTTATACTGTTCACCGAATTAGCCAGACGTTCCTTTACCACGGCACGTCGGCAAGAACTCTATATGCTGCTTAGCCTAACAGGCGCAGCTGTCGGCAGCGGTATGCAATATCGCAGTTTTATATGGTACGCATATTTTGTTAACACACCACAAGCCGTTTCCTACGAAATTGCCGACAAGATACCAGCATGGGTCGTACCCGCAGGTGATTCTGCAGGGGTATTGACGAGGAGTTTGTTACATCCCGATTGGTTATTACCTATCGGGGTCTACCTACTAACTAAACTACTCGGCACGCTACGTTTTGTCAGCGGACAATATATCCTCTTTAGACTTACCGCTGATCTTGAACGACTCCCTTATCCCATGGCACCGATCACCGCACAAGGCGCAACTGCCTTGGCGGAGACAACAGGTAAACAGGAGACATGGCGATGGCAAGTCTTCTCTATAGGCTCTATGGCAGGCTTAATATGGGGATTCATCTATATCGGTGTTCCCGCTCTCTCAGGTGTTATGATGAGCACACCGATACAAATACTCAAGATCCCGTGGATTGACTTTACGCAAAGTATTGAAGGATTCGCACCAACAGGGGTCTTCGCGCTCCGAACAGATTTCGGACAGATGCTCTTCGGCTTTGTTTTGCCGTTCCCAGTGGTCATGTCTGAGTTTATTGCAGCGGTGTTATCACAATTTGTTTTGAACCCGCAAATCCTCTATAGATACGAGATTTTGCACCAATGGCACCCTGGACTTGATGTACGTGCAACTGGACTCTTCAATGATCTCGATTTCTGGCGAAGTTACGGTATGGGTAAAAACTTTAGCCTCGGACTCGTCGGCATGGCAGCATCTATTCCGATGTTTTTCAAACTACGAGGTTCCAAAAAACAAGCAGGAGAACGTGGTTCACTTGCTACACCACCCAACCGTGGTGATTTCCCACTATGGTTAATGGGTATACTATGGCTCATCGGAATGGGAGGATTTGTCTGGCTTATACACTGGATGGTGCCGAATTTCCCACTCAGTTTCCTACTCGGCTTCGCGTTTATATATACCCCAGTGAATTCCTATATCACCGCAAGGACATACGGTGTTCTCGGACGTGACCTATTTGAAATACCATATTTACATGAGATAACCTTTATTCTCAGTCGATACGAGGAAATTGACATCTGGTTCGCACCGCTACCTGACGAAGATTACGGAGCAGGCACACAAGGATGGCGAGTGCTTGAACTTACCGGTACAACCTTTACATCAAACCTCGCTGCTACACTGCTGATTATGCCTATACTGATTATCAGTGGAATTCTGGTACAACACTTTATATGGCAAATCGCACCAATACCGAGCGCACAATATCCATTTGTACAGATGATGTGGCCCATCAACGCTACAAACGAATGTCTCATGAAAACATCACTCCGCGATGGGAATAGTGAAATGCTTCAAGCCATACGCGGCGATTATGTTGCTGCAGGATTTACCTCAAGCCTTGCAATCTACGGGATGCTTTGGGTATTCAAATACCCATCAATGTGGTTCTACGGAATTATCGGCGGAATCGGGGCAGACCCAGGAAGCATGGTCGCGCGATTACTCGGTGCTATTATCGGCAGATTCTATATGATTAAGCGGTTCGGTTTGAAAAGATGGTTTATGTTCAATCCAGTACTCGCAGCAGGTTTCGCCTGCGGTGTAGGGTTGATAGGGATGGGTACTGTCGCAATTGCCCTGGTCTCTAAGGCAGTTATTGTTAAACCGTTTTAGTCGTAGGAAACAGATATGGAATGGACTCTTTTTGGTTGGGCAGGCATTCAATTAGAGATCCCCACCACTTGGGAAATTAGTGGGATCAGTGGTGATGAAAAGAACGGATACCTCCGTCTGGATGACGCTGATATGCCTCGCTTGGAACTCAAATGGGCAAAGTCACGAAAAAAGAAACCTGACCTACACGCCACACTTGACGAATATTTCAAGTTAGTCCGTAAAAACTACAAACGCGGCGGCAATGTCTCATTTCGTAGAAACGTCGACCTAATCAAAGACGAGGATTTCCTTAAAGGCAACACAGTACTTGGGTTTAGTTGGAAAGGTGGTATCCGAGCAAACGGGTTAATCATACACAACCCAGATACAAAACGTATCACGATCGTACAAGTCATGGGAAGGATAAAAGAAAATTGGCGTCCCATTGTCCTTCGTATATTCCAATCCATTAAAGACCAAGGAGACGCAAAAAACACAATCTGGAGCGCATACGGACTTAGACTCGCTGTGCCAAACAACTATAAATTAGAAAAACAGAAATTACTCAGCGGTTACCTGTTATTTGCATTTACCAGAGGAAGAAACCGCAAAATCAGTGTTGAACGCTACGGTCCAGCAGAGGTGTTATTAAACGAATACAGTGCAGAACCCAATCAGTTAGAGACATGGTTTAGAACAAGATACGCCAAAGCGATTCGCGGATATGGGTTTCAAGTCACACCACATCACGAAGACGGAGATGAACGAGTCACCTTCATTGGGCAACAGACAAGAGTCTACGACACCGTGCCATTTTCACCTGTCTTAATCGTAGATAAAATCATAAAACGAACAAGACTTACGTTTTACACATGGCGCTGCCACCATTCCAACCGTATCTATGTTGTACAAACATTCGGACGTAACGAGGCATCCGAAAAACTCGCACAAGAAGTCGCAGAAAGTATCAACTGCCATTAAGGTTGAGGTGGTAGACACATATACTACCAGAAGGTTGTGTTTCGTTCTTCAATCTAACCTACAAAATTAACATAAGACGTCTTCATACGCTTCAAAAGATATGCTCAACAAAGTTTTATACGCTCTCAAAATAAAAAAACGACCTGATGTAGATAGAGGCAAGGTGCTCAAAGCGTTCCCACTACGAAATCAGTTGATAACGTGGGAAATGGACGACAAGGGCGAAGCCTCACTCGTCATTCCACAGAAAGACAAATTCTGGGTGAAATTTACCAGCAAAATCTTTATGCTCCCCAATAAACGGGTCGTTGTGCTGGACAGCATCGGTGCATTTGTGTGGCAGATGTGTGATGGGAAACATACCATATCACAGATCATCAAAGCACTACAGAAAAAACATCAGTTGACAAGAAAAGAGGCAGAAACTTCACTCTTCACATTTATAAAGCAACTCGGAAAACGAAATTTTATAGGATTTGCTATACCGACTGAAACAAAAACAAATGAAGCAACTCCACAGAAACACCCACAACAAAAACGTTTCGGATTTTTATCAAGAGGGTAAGAAGAACTATTTTGACTTGTTCCGCAATGACTAATTCTACTACAATCAGATAACTCTTACCGATTGCCGATTGCTGACAGCCAATAGCCAATAAACAGGAGAAACAGATATGCAAGCAGAAATAGGTGGCGTACAACCAAATCTCGCCGAAACACCGAAACGATTCAAACGAGTCCTTCCCAAAGAGAATACTGTCCGCGTCCGAAACCTCATCAAACGTTATGAAATGGGAACACAGACAGTCGATGCCTTACGCGGTGTCAATTTCCAAATACAGCGCGGCGAATACATCTCTATTATGGGACCCTCTGGCTCTGGGAAATCCACACTCTTCAACATGATTGGCGGATTAGACAAACCGACAGAAGGACGGGTATATATTGACGAAGTTGACATCGCGCAACTTGACGCTTACGAATTAGCATGGCTACGTTGTCGGAAAATCGGATACATCTTCCAATCCTTCAACCTCATCCCTGTTATGACAGCACTTGAAAATGTCTCTCTTCCGATGATCTTTGCAGGAATGAGTGCAGATGACAGCAGAGAAAAGGGCGTTGACCTACTCTCTCTTGTCGGATTAGGTGACCGCGTACAACACAAACCGTTAGAACTCTCTGGTGGACAACAACAACGTGTCGCAATCGCTCGCTCACTCGCAAATGATCCTGCTATTGTACTTGCCGATGAACCGACAGGAAACTTGGACACCAAAACAGGTCTTGAAATCATTGACTTACTACGCAGCCTCAATGACGAAAACGGCGTAACAATTATCACTGCAACACACGACCATAAGATGCTTGATGTCTCTGACCGCATTTTCCACATGGCAGATGGCAAAGTTGAAAAAATTGAATCGCGCGATGAAATTGACCTACACGTCGGAAAATTGGACGGTCAGGAAGTCGGATAACCTTTCAAATGTCCATATACAAACGTTTAGGCATACGGACAGTCATAAACGGAAACGCAACACTGACACGTCTCGGCGGTTCCATCATGCCACCAGAAGTCGTCAATGCGATGGCTGAAGCATCAAAGCACTTTGTTGACATCATTGAACTTCAAAAACGCATCGGCGAAGAAATAGCAAAACTCACCCATAACGAAGCAGCCTACGTCTCCAATGGTGCTGCAGCTGCCTTAACACTTAGTACCGCCGCATGTATCACCGGACTTGATGCAAGCAAACGCGCAAAGTTACCCCTCCTTGACAACTCAATGAAAAGCGAGGTTATCGTGCATCGCCACGGTAGAGTCGGATACGATTTTGCTGTCCGACAAGTCGGTGTCACATTTGTCGAGATAGGCAACGAAAACGGCACATCACCAGACGAATTAGAAAACGCCATCAACGACAAAACCGCTGCAATCTTCTACTTCGCAAACCCCAGCAGAGAACATCTTTGGGTTCCCTATCAAAAAGGCATTGAAATTGCACAAAAACATGGTATACCATTAATTGTTGATGCTGCAGCACAATTACCACCACCAGAAAACCTATGGCGTTTCACACAGATGGGTGCAGATTTAGTAATGTTTAGCGGAGGAAAAGGGTTGTGTGGTCCGCAAAGTAGCGGATTATTAATAGTCGGCAAAAAAACGTTGATAGACGCAATCGCATTCAACGGTCCACCGCACCCCTATATTGGCAGAGGTATGAAGGTAGGCAAAGAAGAGATGGTCGGATTGCTTGCAGCAGTTGAGTGGTACCTAAATCAAGACCACGACGAAGTAATGCAGTCCTACGAAGACCAAGTCACCTACTATACTGATATGTTTAAAGACATCCAAGGCATTTCTGTACATCGCAGCTTCCCGTCCGAAGCTGGACAACCGATGCCTCGCACCGAAATCCGATTTGACGCTGAACAACTCGGCATCACGCGTGATGAAATACTCCATCAACTACAAGCAGGTGAACCCGCAATAGACATCGCAGGTGCAGGTGCAAACGGCATCCTAATAAATGGACAAACCCTCATGCAAGGGGAAGTAGAAATAATTGCAAATAGAATAAAGGAGATTTTAAATACTACGAAATGAAACTCAACAACGGTATTCGTTTAACATTTCTTGGACATGCCACATTCAAAATTGAAACCGAAGGGAATACCTTCTTAATCGACCCGTGGGTTGATAGCAATCCTGTATGTCCAGACGAACTCAAAACCTTTGATACCCTTGACTATATGCTGATAACACATGGACATTGGGATCACATGGAAGATGCTATCCCAATAGCGAAAAAACACACACCAACAGTTGTGTCTATCATTGAGATAGCAAAATGGCTTGAGACTAAGGGTGTTCAAAACACAATCGGCATGAATAAAGGTGGCACCGTAACGGTCGGTGGCGTGAAAGCAACGATGGTAACTGCAAACCATAGCAGTAGTTGCATAGATGAAGATGGCACAATAGTCTATTTAGGTGAACCTGCAGGGTTTGTCTTGGAATTCGCAAACGGCTATAAAATATATCACGCTGGCGATACAAATGTGTTCGGAGATATGCAAATTATCGGTGAGATTTACCAACCAGACTTGGCACTACTCCCCATCGGAGACCATTTCACAATGGGACCGCGTGAAGCCGCCTACGCCACTCAACTGCTCAATGTGCCAGCAATTCTACCCATGCATTACGGTACATTCCCACTGTTGACAGGAACATTAGAAGAATACAAAAAATTGACAGCATCTCTGGATGTGGAAATTGTTGAATTAAAGGTCGGGGAAACTTATACCATTTCTGAATGATGATATATCATTTTCATAAATGCGTTTGTAGAGGCACAATTCATTGTGCCTCTTACATTCTGTAGGAGCGTCCCTGCATCTTGTACCCCTCTTCTGTAGGAGCGACCTTGTATTTTGTATTCCATCTTCTGTAGGAGCGTCCTTGTATCCGTTCTTCTGTAGGAGCGACCTCTTTGGTCGCGATCTTCTGTAGGCGGGAACTCCGGGGAATCATGTGGCATGCCAAACGCGCATGCCGCCAATGGCATTCATACCCGGGGAATACCTAAATGGCATTCATACCGTTGATTTGGATTCCCGAATTCTTTGCCGATTCAGAATTTTAGAGTGGACAGTCCACTAAACTTTTTGGTCAATCTCATCCCAATGTTTTTTTTATTAATTTTACCTTGAAACTAAAGCATCTCTTGATACGGACCATGCAATCCGAAGGCATAACCAGTCTTCAACAATTCCTGCGGATTACCTGTATCATAACGTCTACCTGCAACACGGTAACCGGACATACCTTCCTGCCTCACTACCTCAGCCATAGCATCCCGAAGTTGAATCTCACCGTGCGTCAAAATCTTGTTGCGATAGTTGTAATCCAATATATCAAACAGCAGCGGCGTGAGCAGATCAATCCCAAAATGACATAGATATTGATAAGTATCCTCAGCATCCCATATCCCTTCAACGCGCAAATGTTCTCTCGCAAAATCCACAGTCGGTTTTTCAGCCATACCTGCTAACTCGTAAATACGGGAATCATTAGGAGAGCAACTTCCCTGCACAATTCCATTTACAGACAGTTCACTTTCATCACACACATCAAGACTTGTCACAGATTTTCCAACTTGTCCATAGACATTCACCAACTGTTTCGCACAAGAAACATCAGCCTCAGAAATATAAAGATGGTCACCGAGCAGAATCATCACGGAGTCGTCTGCAGCAAAATCCTTAGCACAATAGACAGCATGTCCGAACCCTTGCGGTTCCGCTTGAATAGCAAATTCCAAACGTTCCCCGATTTTTGCCAATCTATCAGCTTGCACCGCCAGTTCCGGTATCTCACGAATAGCATCTGGAACGTCACCAGAAAAATAATCGGTAATCGGTTCAACTTGGTGCGGTTGTACAACAAGACACACCTCTTCCACGCCAGCCGTAAGTGCTTCCTCAATTATCAGTTGGATAATCGGTTTCGCAAAACCATCCTGTCCAATAATCGGGAAAAGTGCTTTCGGTACAGCTTTCGTCGCGGGGAAGAGGCGTGTCCCGTATCCAGCGATCGGAATAATCGCCTTATCAATTGATTGCATTATGTTTTATGAAATGTATCATCAAAAATACTTATTCAGAGGCTTTAAGTCTACCCCAAGTTGTTGTAGTCTTTCCAGCAGCATCAACAGCAAAAGCACCTTCAATACCATTACCAAGTGTTTTAACATCATCCTCAGAAAGTGGAATATTAAACATGACAATTTCATCAATGATGCCACCAAAATGACACCTTCCATTAGGTTCGTTACAACCCGCATCGGCACCGATGTAGACCGCTTCAGAAGAATCCCAAGGTTGTCCCGCGGCATCTTTACTATCCTGAAGTTCACCGTTAACGTAAATATAGATTTTCGCACCATCCCATACACCAACAAGGTGAATCCACTCATTTACGGGAAGTTCTTCACCGAGGGCTTCATGTCTTTCAGGAGCACTCCTAAGACGATAATGAAACGAAGCCTGGTTAATTCTCCCACCGACATTCTCATGGGCACCAGTACCAAGTAGATACTGAGACCAACTTGAACACCCTTTACCTTTCCATATCACACATTTTCCTTCGGGAGGTATCGTTGCAAATATCCAAGCATGGATTGAAAAACCTTCGGAGTCCTTAAAATTCAGGGCTGCCAATGTAGCAGGTTCACCTTCTTTACCAATACGAACATAGTTTTGTGCCACTTCTCCGGTCAATTCTATGCCACCACCGAATTTAGCCTCTGCCCATTTCACATCCCCAACAAATACACCATCACTACCGTTTCCAGACAGATCCTTCACGGTATCACCTTTGCCTTCTTCAAAAGTCCACATACCTTGAATCGTATCTGCCGCAAACTTCGCTTCACCTGTCTCTATCATCGCAAAACTCAGAACCACAATAGCAAATATAGTGACCATGTAATTCAAATAACGTATTGCAAAAAACATGTTTCCTCCTCAAAGTAGGGATTCACCAACTACGACTTTCTTATACCAAATCTAAAAATTTCTCATAAACAATAACGCGTTTGTAGTCGCGCAATTTATTGTGCCTCTTACATTAACCCAGCGGGACGGAATGTGTATAGGCAGACATATAGCGTTATTCTTCCGCTCCATCGGAGTGGTATGTGGAAATTGTTACCGTTGTTATAGTGCCTGATAAATCATCAAAAGTTTTAGAGTCAATCTCGACTAAATTAGACGTAAATCGCCTATAAACCCACTTGTGATAAGGGATTGTGGCACATGTCCAAATTCTTTCAATTTCCGATTGACTCTAAAGACTCTAATACTTTACAAAGGTATGACTATGTAAGTTCGGGTAATAAAGATGAAATCCTGCATGTCTGCTAAACCGAACTCACGTTCTGTTAAAGGAACTCTATTCGAAAGCTTTGAGTTTACCCCAAGTCGTTGTAGTTTTTCCACCAGCATCAACTGCTAAAGCACCTTCAATACCATTACCAAGTGATTTAACATCACCTTCAGAAAGTGGAACATTGAAGATTACGATTTCATCCATAATACCCTGCCACTGACAACGCATACCGCAACCAGGGTCTGCTCCAATATATACCGCTTCGGTAGATGCCCACGGAGGACCTGCTGCGTCCCCACTGCCTTCCAGTTCACCGTTAACATAGATATAGAGACTCGCACCATCCCAAACTCCTACAAGGTGAATCCACTCTTTTGCCACTCTTTTGCAGGAAGTGGTTCTCCAAGTGCCTCATTTCTGCCGCCACCGTTTGCTGCACGAATATGAAATGAAGCATTGTTGAATAACGAATCCCCATTTTCATGGGCACCAGTTCCAAGTAGGTACTGCGACCATGTTGAGCATCCAAGTCCTTTCCATATCACGCATTTGGCAACTGGATCCTCTTCTGCCCAAACCCATGCGTGAATCGAAAAGCCATCGGAGTCTTTGAAATCTAAGGCAGCTAAAGAGTCGGCATCATTTTGTGTTCCAATTATTACCCAAGTATTCTGACCATTAAACTCTAATCCACCACCGAATTTACCTTTTGCCCACTTAAGATCACCGACAAATTCACCATCACTACCGTTTTCCGATAGGTCGGTTACAGTTTCACCTTTTCCTTCTTCAAATGTCCACATTCCTTGAATTGTAGCTTCATCTAACTTTGCTTCACATATCCCTAATATCGCTAAACTTAGCACGATAATAGTAAATGAAGTGAGCAAGTAATGTAAATACCGTTTTACCAAAAACATGTTTCCTCCTATAAATGTTACTTAACTTGATCCGGTTGTGAAACGAGACACACCTCAATCAAGCAACTATAAATACATCTTTAATTATCAATTGTTGTGCGTTAGAAATTAAGTTAAAATGCTGATAGATACGTACCAGATCGATAATTAGAATTACGCATACCTATCAGTATTCCAAACAATTTTCAGTAGTTTAACACATACAATTTAATTCGTCAAGATACTTTCAAATCTAACAATCAAATATTGCTTTACATGAATATTGATAATTTGTTATAGTATATCGTAAAATATCATAAATAGTCGCTCTAAAGAAAACGCACACCTGAAAACGTGCCTAACGGGACATAGGCAAATGAACACTTTCGGACACCTATTTCGGATTACAACATGGGGTGAATCACATGGCGGTGCTGTCGGCGTTGTCGTTGATGGATGTCCACCACAGATTGACATTGATAAATCCGCAATACAATATGAACTCAACCGGCGCAGACCGGGACAAAGCCATCTCACCACACCGCGTAAAGAAGAAGACGTTGTTGAGATACTATCAGGTGTATTTGAAGGCAAATCACTCGGCACACCGATCTCTATGCTGGTATGGAACAAAGACGCACGTCCTTCTGCTTATGAACACCTGAAAGACCTATACCGTCCCTCACATGCCGACTATACGTATCAGCAAAAATATGGCATTCGGAACTGGCAAGGAGGAGGAAGAGCCAGCGCACGCGAAACCATCGGCAGAGTCGCCGCGGGGGCAATCGCAAAAGAGATTCTACGTGTCCAATGTGAAACCGAAACACTCGCTTATGTCAAACAGATTCATACCTTGGAAGCGACAGTAGACACAGAAACGGTTACCCTTGAGGAAATAGAAGCAAGTCCGGTACGGTGTCCAGACCCCATCGTTAGTCCAAAAATGGCAGAACGTGTTGATCAGGCACGACGCGATAAAGATTCTCTCGGAGGTATAATCGAAGCCGTTTGCCGAAACGTTCCTGTCGGGCTGGGTGAACCTGTCTTTGACAAACTCAAGGCGGATTTAGCAAAAGGGATGATGTCATTACCCGCAACGATGGGATTCCAAATCGGATCAGGCTTTGACGGTATTACCATGACAGGTTCGGAACACAACGACGCATTCTACAACGAGGCAGGACAGATTCGCACACGAACAAACAATTCTGGAGGCACACAAGGAGGTATATCAAACGGTGAAAACATCGTCTTCCAAGTCGCTTTCAAACCGACAGCTACAATCGGTAAACCTCAGCAGACAGTTGATGTAGACGGAAACGAAGTGACTTTAGAGGCAAGCGGACGGCATGACCCATGCGTATTAGTACGTGCACCCGCAATTGTTGAGGCTATGGCAGCACTTGTCCTCACCGACCATCTGCTAAGACACAAGGCAAAATCCTAAGAGACACCACATGGAAGGGCGAACAATCATTACAACACAGGATGTTGATGAACTGTTAATCTCTACCGTTGTTCGTTTGATTCAACGGCGTGCCTTTCCGAACCTTCGTAACATCATCGCAAAAACGCATTCTGCAGATATCGCAAGATGGTTTCCGCGCCTACGTTTTGAAGAAAAAAGCAGCCTTTTCACGCTTCTAATTGAAGAACAGCGTATGGGTGAGGTCCTTTGTGAACTAAACGCTACAGATATCAACGAATTTGTTGAAAAAACAGAAGCATCAACCGTTGCAAGTGTCTTGCACACAATGCCTGCAGACGATGTTACACGAATTCTCTCCGACCTTCCTGAAGAGAAAAAGGAGGAACTGCTTAATCTCATTGAGGGAACTACTTCTGAGAATGTTGAACGGTTACTTGAGTATGAGGAAAAAACTGCGGGTGCGATTATGTCCCCGAATTATTTCGCACTACCTCAAGAGACAACCGCCGCTGAAGCAACCGAGATGATACGGGATCTCACTGAAATAGACATACCGCCGATTACCTTCTATGTCTATGTCGTTGACGAAGAAAATAGACTGAAAGGAGTTCTATCGTTACGGCAGTTGGTGCAGACAAAGCCGGATACCCCGCTGAAGGATTTGATGACATCAAACTTATATACTGTTCATACCGACATGCCACAAGAAACAGTGGCACGGGTAGTTGCTCGTTACAATTTGTTAGCAATCCCAGTCATCAATAGCATCGGGAAGTTGGTAGGTGTTGTGACAATTGACGATATCGTTGATGTGATTCGAGAAAAGAATACAGAAGATATGCTTAAGATGGCGGGGACAGGTAATCTTGATATTACATCACGTTCAATTTTCAGAAACACGCGAGCGCGTTTGCCATGGCTACTTGCCAGTTTTGCAGGTGGGTTACTGGCGGTATATGTCATCGGCATATTTGAAGCACAATTGAAACAGATTGCAGCCTTAGCCGCATTTATTCCTATCATCATGGGTATGGGTGGAAATATAGGTACTCAATCCTCCACCATCATCGTGCGAAGTATTGCTATTGGGGAAGTTGGCATCAAAGATACTTGGCGGGTGTTGTGGCGCGAGTTTAGCACGGGTGCCCTACTCGGTACAACCTATGGCATGCTGCTTGGTGGTTTCGCCTATCTTTTTCCGCAATTCCGGGAATTTGCATGGAAGTTACCACTTGTCGTTGCCCTTGCTATTTTTGTGAATATGGTGATTGCAGCAACGGTTGGAACGATTATTCCGATGTTTTTCAAACGCGTAGATATTGATCCTGCAGTTGCTACAGGACCGTTCGTTACAACTGCGATTGATGTCTTTGGGATTTTTACCTACTTTTTGTTTGCGAATCTATTCTTATTTTGAGAACTTGGGTAGGGAAAAGAATATATCCATCACTAATGATACCATTTTAAAATGAACATACCATTCCTGAAATAGTCGGATTGTTGTCGCGCAATGTATTGCACCTCTTACATTTCAATAAAAGAGAATATCATTTGTAGAAATGGTATGATATAATGGGTGTTAAAATGTCTGCTGCAATAGAAATCAAAGGTGTCGCATCCAATGAGAATATGGAAACCTGTGCACGACTAATTATCGTTGGCTATTTCCGAGAGATGATGTCTCACAAAGCAGGCGCGAGTGATGGAACCGATATTGAATTCGTCCATGATATGCGGGTCGCTTCTCGTCGACTACGCGCCGCAATGGACAACTTCGCAAAATGTTTTCAAAAAGAACATTTCAACAGACACTACAAGCAAGTCCGAACTATCACACGGACAATGGGATCAGTCCGAGACCTTGATGTCCTCATCGCACATTTCCAAAACGAATTACAGACCTTATCAATAGCAGAACAAGATGATATACAAGGATTGATTGAACATCTACAGCAAAAACGTGAAGAAGCACGAAAGCCGATGTTAGAACTATTTACAGAACTTGACGCAAGTGATTTTGAAATACAATTTCTGACGTTCTTTGAGGCAGATGAATGAAATGGCAAAACCACGAAAAATCACAGGACTCAAACCAGAACAGAATTATCGGACCAATGCGCGTATCATCCTGCCACAGAAGGTTGAAGAGGTATACAGTTGGGAGCAGTTTATTCAGGACTCAGAACGACGTGAAGAACTACACAACATGCGAATTTCAATAAAAAGACTGCGATATACGATGGAGTTTTTTGCTGTTAACTACGATACTCATTTTGATGATTTTCTTACAACTATTATAGATTTACAAGATATACTTGGAGATATTCACGATAGTGATGTCGTCTTAGAGGTTCTAATGAATTACAAAATAGGTGTTCAGTCAACTGAGTTGCCTGGGGTTGATACACTTATTACGCGCACCCAAAATACTCGTAATACTGACTATGATAGATTTCTAAAGAAATGGCAACAATTATCAGAAGCAGGCTTTAAACAGAAACTCCTTGAAATTATTGCTTCATAGAAATCTGATTTTTTGACGTAGACCTATTAAACAAAGGAAATTACAATGAACACTCATGTTGTCGGAGTAGATATGGGCGGCACAAAAATACTCGCCGCAGTCGTTGATGCATCAGGTGACATCTTATCTACAGCCAAAATACCAACACAAGCCAAAGACGATACATCTATCGTTATTGATCGGATTGCAGAATGCATCCAAGAGGCTATTCAAAAATCAGGCGTTACCACTGACACAATTCAGGCTATCGGTATTGGCGCACCAGGACCACTGGATCCTGAAACGGGCGTTGTGATTTTCGCTCCGAATCTCGGATGGAAGGACGTACCTCTCAAAACTGAATTAGAATCACGAGTCGGAATTCCAACCTTCGTTGACAATGATGTTAACGTAGGAACACTCGGGGAACACACATACGGTGCAGGAAAGGGGATACAAAATCTTGTCGGAATTTTTGTAGGAACAGGCATCGGTGGTGGCATTATTCTGAATGGTGAACTTTTCCACGGAGCAAGCAAAACTGCTGGTGAAATCGGACACATTGTTGTTAAAGCGGATGGTCCCAAGTGTGGATGTGGCACACGCGGATGCTTAGAAGCACTCGCAAGCCGAACTGCAATGGCGAAACAATTTCGAAAAGCTGTCAATAAAAAAGGTAAAAAGAGTATTATCACACAACTCACCAACGGTGACCTCGGGTTAATCAAAAGCGGTATCTTAGCAAAAGCACTCAGAAGTAAAGATAAATTAACCCTTAAAATCTTTAAAGAGACAACGAAATATCTCGGCGTAGGCATCGGTTCTATTGTAAATTTCTTAAATCCAGATATGATTGTACTCGGTGGTGGTGTTGTTGAAGCACTTGACGATAAATTCATAAACAATATTCGCAAAGCCGCAAAAAAATACGCATTACCCGATACCTTAAAAGGAGTTCAGATTGTCCGAGCACAACTCGGGGATGATGCCGGTGTACTTGGTGCAGCCGCATTGGCAAGACAAAGACTCGAAGTGCCTATGCTGTAGGAGCAACCCGACGAATACCATACGGGGAATGCCTTAATGGCATTCATACCCGGGGAACGCCCACAGGCGTTCATACCGTTGATTTCTTGATTTGGCGTATTCGGCGTTGATTTGGGGGAATGCTCTATAGCATTCATACCGTTGATTAACCGGTCGCGACTTTCTGACTATTACATCGGGAAATTATGAAGACTGGATGGCACTGATAAAAAGGGGAGGATGGAATCATGTTAGTAGATGATAATAGAGAAGAACATCGGATGATGATTTTTGGAAACGATAGTCGTCCCGTACAAGAACGGTTAATCGTCAACACAATAAACGAACACGGTATCCTGGCACAGAAGGTACACGAGGAGTCCTATACGGTGACACTCTATGCACTGCTGAAGGACTACGGACTCACACCTGTCTTTAGGATTAAACCGCGCATCCGGTTCCACCGCTCCAGCTACGACAACCTATCTTCAAGTTCACCACTTCAATATAGCCTTGATGACATCATCCATTTCGCTGAACTCAAACGCGGCACAGTTCTAATGGAAAAAATTGACGATGTAAAATTAGCTGAAATCCTTGGAGACGCACCGACACTCGCAGGGATGACCGACGATCCCGCTTTACAACTCGTTTCACAACGAGATGTCTCACTTCGCAACCCACCTTTCAAAACAAAAACAAAGGTCTTTGGAAAAAGTGAAGACGAAGGTGTAGAAGAGGCAGGTATTCCTATCGGGTCCTTCCTTGATGCGCTCAATCAGCCACAACGTACAGAACAGATTTTCAGTAAATACACTCGCGGAAGTGAGTTCGCAAAAGATTTACGCAAGGCTTTAGCACCTTTTGAAACTTACGAATTCCAATTCGGTCTCTATTCACGATATGAACGCCGAGATTGTGTTCTGGCTGGTGGTGATGCCGAAACAAGCGGATACTATCGCGCAACCTTCGACCCGTGGACCGCACTCGGATATATCCGTCCCAGCGGAGATAAACAGCAATTCCAAATACTCGCACACGAACGCGGCACAAGATGGGAACACAAAGTTATGTTGGAAAAACTTGATGCCGATACACTTGACAAACTCTCGACTGAGATCCCAAAACTCCGAAGCGAATATCTAATCGGACGCGTTTTGTCGAAAAGCCAGACAGCATTGACGCGATTGGCACAACTGCGTAAATCACAACTGAGTCTCACAACCGATTTGGATACAGGATATACACTTCAGTTAGAGATACCTATTCCTGATAAGCGGTTCACTGTGATAGATCATCGCAGAAATTTGCGTTCCGTATTTAATGGTAATGGAAATTATCAACTCCATCCACTAAACGGGGAGTTTGTTGAAAAACACCTTAACTTAGCAAAGGGAACACGAGATGGAGTGGTTTGGACACTTGATAACGTCGACCTACTGACAGGTCCTCTTCCAATAACCGAGCAGGATACAGAATTACCTATCTCTAAAATTCTATATCAAAACAGGTTTGTCGTCCGTTCCGCAGAGGAACTCAGAGAACGTCTCCCCAAAAACGGCTTTGAGAAGTGTTGGAATGAATCCATTGACGAAGGTGGCTATACCGTCCTCAACAAAACAACCGGCAGAGTTTATGCTGTCAGTTATGGACGCAAGATTAAGGGTAGTATCCACGAGGGCAGTATCAATAAAGACGATGGAGATCAGTATTTCTCAATTGAATACTTAGGAATAGACCCATGCCGTTCCGCAACATCTCGGTTTTCGGTGCCAGCGGAAGAACAGCGAAGCTTCTTTGACAGACTATTCAGAAGAGAACCCGTCCCATCCTACTATAGCCAACTCATCCAAACCGAAGCACAAGTCATTGACGAGATCAAAACCCTTGCACGCTACTGCAAAGAAAACCTCTCAATCCCGTAGACATTCATAATTTAGTAGAGAATTATTTCTGAGATATGCTATAATAATATTAAGTCTATTTTACTAACGTTCTACCCTTATGTGTTCAAATCTGTCCTTATCCACGTTTGTGCCAATTTAAAGACATCTCTTCGTAACATTAACTTTTAGCTTTTTACATTTTGGTGTTTGGGTTTAGGGACGAACCCAACATTTCAAAGGATGCTTTTGGGCAAAATGTTGTGTTTCCCTTACGCTCTACCCAATCTACAATATTAACTTTCAGCAACAATAATATTTGATAATTCTTAATACTAACAAACCTGTATGTAAAACTATACATAACAAATAAGGAAACGAAAATAAATGATACAAAGCCTTAAAGTTAAAGGACTCAATGGACGATTTGATTACGATTTAATATTTTATGAAGACATTAACCTTTTTACAGGACATATCGGCACAGGTAAAACAACGCTGCTAAAACTCATTTGGTTTTTGACAAGCGGGAATCTACACCGAGTTATCTCTGAAATTCCGTTTCATGCCGTTTCAATTGAAACATCTAACTTCTCCTTATCAATGGAAATGAATCAAGATAATACTGAACAGGTTTTGCTCGTTTGGAATTTTGCTGATGACGAAGAAAAGTCTGAGGTAGATTTACAACTTGTGCGCGAGCCTTCAAAACCTGTTAAACTAAAACAAGAAGATGATGTTCACAAACTTAATGAGCAAATTGCCAATGTGACTCAGAGCAGCCTATTTTTCCCAACTTTCAGGAGAATGGAAAGACATTTTGGATGGGAAATTCTGGGTGAGGCACTTTCGAAACTTGCAAGCGAAATGTCAGTTGGTGATCATAAGTTTATCGCTGCGGTTTCAACGTATGACCTGATAGAACTTCTAAAGGAGAAGCATACCGAGATTTTTGAAAGCACCAATCGAGATGATGAGGACTACAGGACACTTTGTGAAAGGTGGTCAAAACTACAAGAAATAATTAAGGAAATATTTCAGAAATATTATGGTGGAATCCAGATTACGGATAATCTAACCCTACCTTGCGATCCAGATAATAAGGATATAATATCTTCTGCAAATCTATCCTCTGGTGAAAAGCAATTGCTTGGTTTTTTATGTTATAATGCATTTAGCGAAGCAAGGACGATTTTTATTGATGAACCTGAGTTAAGTCTACATGCAGATTGGCGAAGACTTCTGCTCCGTCTGCTGATGATCCAGGGAACAGACAAACAATTTTTCGTCTCGACACATAGTACTATTCATATCGTTTCCAAGCATCCGGAAAAGCAACATATATTGCTGAGAAGAGAAGGAGACAATTAATGGAACATTTTAATTCTTTTGAGAGTCTATTATCTAAATTGGAGGAAGAAAAAGCAAGGCAAGAACTATTAGACACTCCCAGTTCCTTACCTTCAGAGGATCCACCGAAGGTAGAATCGGTTAGACTCATGAACTCATCCAAATACGAACTTGGTGAAGGAGGTAATATTGAGGTAATTGTAGAGATGAGCGAACCTGTGATAGTCACCGGGGAACCGACGCTTGAGATACAATTCCACCCAGGCATGACAAATGACGCAAAATACCAAAGCGGTTCGGGAAGCACAGAACTCCTTTTTCGATATACGGTAAAAGAAGATGATAACTCACGAGGCGTAACTATCTCTGGCAAAACCGTTATGGTTCCATCGGGTAGTACCATAAAAAGTGCTAAAGACTTAGATGCCGAATTGAGGCTTCCTCAGGCTATTCTTCCAGACCTTCCACTACAAGTTACAGATGAATTTGATGAAATTATCGTAAGGGAATTAGTTACAACCTTGTCTGATTCTAATGTGGCAACCCTTGTAGTTGAAGGGAGGGACGATATGACAATTTTTAGGTGGATAGAAGACCTTCTTAACACACGTTATTCCGACAGACATAACATAGATGCGCTGCAGGCGCAGGGCAGCTCTAACCTATTGGAAATTTATAAGCGAAGGGATGAGTTTTCTTCACAGATACCTGTCGCTTTTATGGCTGATCTTGATGAATTGGTGCTGGAAGATCCGGCTAATGTGCTCGGAAAATATCCGGATATTATTTGGACAACAGGTTATAGTATTGAGAATGACTTATACACAGATGGTGACCCGATTAGCTTGATACCTAATAGTAAAATACAGATGTATAATGATATGTTAAATAATGCTATTGACAATTTTGTAGAGAATGTTGCGAATTGGGCTAATGACCTTGGCGTTGGGACCGACATCGATCAACTTAAAAAGAGGTACCATGCAGCCATATCTGCTAACGTCGCACTTAAGCTTAGGGGGAAAGATCTTTTTGATGTATTAAACAATACTCGTGAGAAACCAAAAAAGCATTTACCCTTGTGCGACCTTGTAATTAGTACAGTACGTAGTCACAGTCCGCTAATGAACCGTTTGATATTGGAGATTAGTAATGAAATAAACATACAGTTGAAAAAACTGCCTCCTGATCGTCAGGAGTCGATCATAACCGTTTCTGCCTGATTAATAATGCCGTCTTGATCCGTAAAATCTGGAATATAGTCGAATCGAATTAAACATTGAATTTACTTAAACGGATAGTAGACCTACCCATTTTCATGCCTCTAATTTTGATTCTATGTCTACTAACAAACTTCTACATTATAATCTGTGAGGAAATCTATGTCTTTGATAAAGAAGATTATTGCTGAAGCACGCGAGGTAGATGAAGTTGGTGAATTAGTTACTCTCCTTCGTAGTTCTCAACTTCCAACCATTGTTGTGGAAGAGCCTAATGATATGCGCTTCTACAATCGGTGGATAGAACAGCACTTATTCAACACATATAATGTGGATGTGTTGGCTGCAGGTGGAAAAGATAATCTACTACACCTCTATAAGAGAAGGAGCGAATTTGCTGGTGTGCCAATTGTTTTCGTCGCTAATCGAGGTATGTGGTTGTTCTCAGAAGTTCCTAAGGATTATGCAGATATTGTTTATTCGAAAGGGTTTAGTATTGAAAATGAAATATATTCCAATGGGAGAATAGAACGATTAATTCAGTATAACCCAACTATAGAATATGACAGAGTTAAAGAAGCGGGTATCAAATGGTTTGCATGTGAAGTTGACGAATACTTTGAAACAAAAATTCAAAGAGGTACTCCCAATTTAGACGAACTTATTTCAGAAGGTGAAACGGAACTAAACAAAGATTTTCTTGAGAAACGTGGCTTTGATCATCCTCCCAGAGATAGTACTATTAAAGATATAGAAGATAATTACTTGTTTAGATTTCCTGGTAAACTTCTTTTTCAAATGCTTAAACGGTTTTCTGGCATTACTTTTGATGGTTTGTATAATACTGCTCTTGTAAACTATAAGGCAGAACAACATGGTATAATAGGAGAAATTAGGAGACATCTTGGCCAACAGAGGTTAATTTCTTCTCAAAAAATCTTGACTAAGTCCGAAGAACAAAAGCCGCCAGAGAAAGATCAAAATCTGTTCTTACCGGAAAACGAATCAATATCAAAATCTGAATCTTTAGTAGGTAGATTAGTCAGGAAAGAGATTATTGATAAGGGGGATACTGCTGATATTCTTAAGGAGTTAATGAAACAGAACAAAATGAAGTTCTCCCCAATAACTACAATGACTAGTAGAGATGACTTACTGTCCATTTATAGTAATCGACAACTATCCATTTACGTTGTGGATCGAGAGATGCGGGTATTCCGTGAAACTCCAGAATCTTATTTAAATGTAATTTGGACAAAAGGATATAGTCTGGAGAATGACTTGTATATTGATGGAGGATTAGAAAACCTAATTGATCCTCATGAAAAATGGAAACACCGACAAGTGCTAAATGCTACTATAAAATGGTTTGCCTTTGAAGTCGAAAAGTTTTTTGATAATGAAACCTTAGAGATGGATGTTAAGTTATCGGACATTGTTCTACCAGGACAACTTGAACTGAATAAAAAGTTTTGCGAAGAGAATAATTTTCGTGAACCACCAGCAGAACGTATCCAGCATATAATAGATGATTACCCCCGTTTACTCCCAGGTAAATACCTTTTTCAAATATTAGTTCGTTTTCTAAATACCCCTGGTCGCAGTTTTAATTATAAAGCTTCCTTGCAAAGTTTGAGCGATATTGCACTTGCTGCAAACAGCACCCAGCAACCTTTAGATGAACTGGCAAGACAGATACGGGCAAAACTCGACAGCATAAAAGACCAAATTGATTCAGCAAAAATATCCACTGCAATTCAAAGCCCAAAAAATGATAGCAGAACAGAAATCCACTTCATATCTACGGATAAACCCAAAATCAAAGTTGGGGACAAAATAAAGGCAAAGATATTAACAAAAGATGGTATCAAGATTACCGTGCAATTGCTGACCGATAATAATGAAGAGATTACTTTTGAACGTCCTTATTATCCAGGACAAGTGGGGTCAGAGACGAAATTGAGGGTGATTGCCGTTGATAGCACAGGGAGAGTTAAAAAGGTAACACCTTAACCCAGTCATATAGAATCCAGAGAACTAAATTCCGTGAACATATCTATTCTTGTCCACTATTTACCTTACAAAAAGCAAATAAATAACCCATGCCAAATCGCAGAAAAGTCCTCGTCACAGGAGCCTCAGGATATATCGCAGGACGCATGCTACCAGCATTCCGAGAACGCTACGACCTCGTGCTACTTGACGTAAGAACAACCAATCGACAAGGTGAAGAGGTAGAAGGTCTTGAAATCGTAGACGTTAGCAACCCTGACCGAGAACTATATAAACACTATTTCGAAGGCGTTGACGCAGTTGTCCACTGTGCATTCCAAGGCGGTGGATTCGAAAACGAACTCAATAACATTCAGATGGCATACAACGTCTACCATACCTGCTTTGAAACCGATGTCCGACGTATCGTTGTCTGTAGTTCCAATCACGCAGCAGATTATTATGAACGGCTCATCTGGACAGGCAAATGGGATTTCGTAACACCCGATATGCGTCCATTATCAGATAACTTCTACGGGTGGGCAAAAGAGGCTTACGAACATCTCGGTTTTGTATTTGCTACAGGATTCAGGAAAAGTAAGAAAATCCAAAATGTCCAAATCCGAATCGGCGCGCCATGGGAAACGGATCTGAATGACATCACAGCAGAGAATTATCATAAGATGCACCGCGCACTCGGTGCGTACTTGAGCGTGCGAGATCAGGTTCAACTCTTCGTCAAGAGCATTGAGACAGAGAACATAGAGGACGAAAACGGAATCCCATTCCAGATATTCTACGGCATCAGCGACAACTCACACAAATTCTGGAGTATCACAAACGCACGAGAGGTGATTGGCTACGAACCGGAAGACAACAGCGCATTCCGTTTTGCCAAACGAATAGCAGAAATCCTAAAAGATACAGAAGACGAATAATCCCTCCTTTTATTTTCAGAAGCAGGACAGGCATTCTCAAAAGGACTCCCACAGTGCCAAATTTTACAGCGAAAGAACTCACCACAATCTGCCTAAACGTCTTTCAAAAACTGAATATCCCAGCTGCCGAAGCAGAAATCGTAACCCGTTCAATGGTAGATGCCAACGGTGTTGGACACGACTCACACGGTGTTATCCACCTTCCAAAATATGTCCGTGAACTGGAGGAAGGGTTAATCCATCCCAATGCATCAACAGAAACACGCCATGAATCTGCATCCATAGCAGTATTAGATGGCAATTGGGGTTTCGGTCCTGTCATTGCAACACGTGCCGTTGAGTTAGCAATCCAGAAGGCAAAGCAAACAGACATCAGTTCTGTTGCCGTGTCGCGATGCAATGAGGTAGGCAGGTTAGGTGGATATGCATGCCTCGCTACAGATGCAGGAATGATAGCCTTGCTCATGGCAAACGACCACGGCGGAGGCGCGTGTGTCGCACCGCACGGTGGCATTGAAGGACGACTCTCAACCAATCCTCTTGCATGTGCAGTGCCGATTGAAGGACAAGAACCGATTGTGTTGGATATGTCCACAAGTGTTGTCGCGTCCGGAAAAATACGTGTCCAACAGCATCGGAACAAGCCACTGCCACACGGTTGGCTTATCAACGCTGCCGGGGAAACCACAACAGACGCAGACGACTTCTACGGTGTGCCACCCGCCGCTTTACTGCCATTCGGTGGGATTGCAGCACACAAAGGATTTGGACTCAGTGTGATAGTAGATATACTTGCAGGTGCGCTTACAGGTGCGGGGTGCAGTCGTAGTGATGACGCACGTGTGGGTAACGGGTTGTTTGTCCTTGTGCTTAACGTCGCCAGTTTTAGAGAGTTTCCGGGTTTCAGTGCTGAGATAGAGCGATTTATAGCATATCTCAAATCGGCAAAGCGCGCTGCTGGTGTTGACGTAATTCGTATGCCGGGTGAACGCGGTTGGCACGAACAACGCAAACGCGAACAAGAAGGTATCCCAATAGATGCACAAACATGGCAACAGATTCAGACACTTCTATAAGTTTTGTTGTGCATCCTACAGAAGATGGGATGATCGTAACGAGACATTCGTTCCTATAGCACTATGCAGTCAAGGATTCACCAGTATCTGTGTGGAATAGATGTGCTTTTTCAATATCAAAACTGACTGTCAACGGTGTATTGTGTTGTGGTAAATCAACGAGAGTGGATTGTGCAACAAAGCTATTCTCCTTTGTTCGCAGGTACAGGAGCGCGTGGTTTCCAAGCGGTTCTACCAAATCCACTTTTGTTAGGACATGGTTTCCTCCATTCTCACCGATATGAATATCCTCCGGACGGATGCCGAGTGTCACTGAGTCCATCGGAAGTTCACTGAGGACTGTCTTTAAATCGGCATTCAGTTCAACAGAAAAGTCTTCAAATCGCAGTATCGGAGTCCCATTATTATTGACAATGTGTGTCTCTATAAAGTTCATCGGAGGGGTGCCGATGAACCCACCTACAAACTGGTTTGCGGGGTTATGGTAGAGCGTTCCCGGATCTGCGATCTGTTGGATTTTACCTTCATTGAGGACTATAATCTGATCTCCCATCGTCATGGCTTCAACCTGATCGTGCGTGACATAGACCATGGTGGCGTTGAGGCGGTTGTGTAAGCGGCTAATCTCCATCCGCATTTGCACACGCAGCTTGGCATCAAGGTTGCTCAACGGTTCATCAAACAGAAATACCTTTGGATGCCGAACAATCGCTCTGCCGACAGCAACCCGTTGACGTTCACCACCGGAGAGATGTTTCGGCTTGCGGTTCAATAGGTGCGAAATACTGAGTATGTCTGCTGCTTCGTTGACCCTCTCGTCAATCTCTCTTGTCGGATATTTGCGGAGTTTCAGTCCAAACGCCATATTCTTATACACTGTCATGTGTGGGTAAAGCGCGTAGTTTTGGAAAACCATTGCGATATCCCTATCCTTCGGTGGGATGTCGTTTATACGTTCATCGTCAATGTAGATATCACCGTCGGTAATCTCCTCTAATCCTGCTATCATCCGCAATAACGTTGATTTCCCACACCCCGACGGTCCGACAAGCACAGTAAACGACTCGTCAGGAATTTGAAAATCTGCTTTTTCAACAGCAAGGACATCACCTTCATATATTTTTGTGACATCTTTCAGAATGACATTCGCCATTAGTTATCCTCAAACACGTGGACGACCGATATTTATGGCTAAAGCGATAAGAAAACCTAAGACAAATCCGACGACAAGTTGCCAAGTGAAAACTTGACTCAGGGAGATGAGAAGTAGATTCTCTTTTTCTCTCATCTTGAATCTGTCAAAGATTTCACCACCTGCTGCAACGACCTTAGATTTTCCGATTCTGTCACCATAACCATCTTTAGAAACACTAATCGTATAACGACCAGCAGGCAGTCCTCTCTTTTCGTAATATCCATCCTTATTCGTCGTTACAGTATATTCTGTACCATCACCGCTGTTAATGATTTCAACGGTAACTCCCTCTATCGGATACATTTCAGGAGATGTATCAATTATTTCACCTCTAATCGTGGCACTATCAGCCATAGGAACTGCTTCTTGTCCGAGTGCAGAATGAATACTGATAGGAACGAGCATACATGCAAATATCATTATCGTTAGATTTATGCGTGCCATCTTTTTGCCCTCTTTGAGATAAGCGAAATTACTGAGTGCTTTATTGCGTTTGACATATCACTGGACAGGAAATTACTATTCTATTCCTGTAAAAATAAGAAAAAAGAGAATGAAATGAGAAATAATGAGATACCCGTATAAATCCTTGAAAAAGGTGAAGACATTTTCTTGTTTATTCATCTTTATTCTGTCAAAGACTTCTCCACCTTCCGCAACAACTTTTGATTTGCCGACTCTGTCCCCATAGCCTGGTTTTGAAACACTAATCATATAGCGACCTGCAGGCAATCCTTTCTTTTCGTAGGAACCATCTTTATTAGTTTTGACGGTATGTTCAATACCGGTAGCTGAGTTCACTATTGTAACGGTAACGCCTGCTATCGGTTTCTGTTGAGGAGTTGCCTCAAGAACTTCACCTTTTATCGTTGCACCCTCAACGTCATCTTCTTTTTCGACTTCCGCCGCTTCTTTTTTCATCTTTATTCTGTCAAAGATTTCTCCATCTGGAGCGATAACTTTTGATTTGCCACGCCAGGGATTATACCCATCTTTTGCAACAGCGAGCATATAGCGACCTGCAGGTAATCCTTTCTTTTCGTAGAAACCATCTTTATCAGTCATGACGATAGTTATTTCACCGGTAGCAATATCCAATATTGTAACAGTAACACCTGCAATCGGTTTCTGTTGAGGGGTTGCATCAATAACTTGACCTTTCAGCGTCGCACCATTACCGACATCCTCTTGTGCTATGACGGTACTAACAGACATACTCATACAGACAAATAATAGGGTAAATATGCTCAAGCGGAACATTCTATTGACCTCCTATAGTTCAGTTATTCGTCTAATCTATTTGGAAGGAACAGTGCATCGTCAATATCAGCATTCAGTTGGATATCCTTAATCAAAACTTGCCGATGTTCCCCGTTCTTTGTGGTGCGATGATGCGCTATTTTGACCCCATCTACATCACGATAATCGTCCAAAGAGACTGTTATTGCATCCTGTGCATTACCCATATCATAGTTATAGATATACCTAACTAAATAGTGGGTTTTATTACTAAAGAAGACTTTGACATTCTTCCCAGAAGGCATTGTAATAAGGAGAACAGATGCGGTATCCTCTTTTATATTCGCTGTTCCGACATATTTAACAGGCACATCGTTTTCTGAGAGATTTGTCAACAGCCAGATCGGTTCTCGGAATAGGCTATCTTTCATAAACCTGATAGTAGATATAGCCTTGTCTTCCGGGATATGGTTGAGCATTCCGTCAGTCATCTGAAACAGAGTTTCGCCATCAAAAATTAGGCTATCTCTATCCCATTCAGAACGGAATTTATCAGGATAATAGTAGGTTTTATTTATCCCCTCATCCTGCACGGTACCATCAGAGAAGTATTCAAAAGTTTGTGATTCTATCACGATGTTTTTCACGGCTTTTAGTTTCTCAAGTCCACCGTGAACTGCAGTGGCAGCGTCAACGATTTCTTTGACTTTGGCGGGGTCGTTTTGCCCGATATCAGGTGTGTCGGCAGGCGGTTTTTTAGGTGGCGCAGGTTTCACCGGTTTGGCGGGATTTTCTTTCAGCAAATTTGCGACAGCAGTCTCAACATCAAACCCACCGAGGCTTGCCTTTCGGATAATACCTTCACCGTCAATCAGAAATGCTGTGGGTATCGCCCAAACGCTATATTGATCTCTCACCTTGCGATCTTCATCCCAATAGTGTTCCCATGCCAGTGCCTCTTTCTCAATATAGGCATCAAGTGGCGGTTTTGACCCGTCCAGACTAATTCCGATTATCTGAAAATTCTGATCTTTGTATTTTTCATAAGTTTGCTTGAGTTTCGGCATTTCTGCGATACAGGGACCACACCACGTTGCCCAGAAGTCCAGTAGTACAACCTGTCCCCGATATTTTTCCAATGAGAGTTCTTCACCATTCACATCGGTTACTTTAAATTCTGGTGCGGGTTTGCCGACCCACTCACTTGGATCTGGCTTTGCCTGCGGGTCATTATTCTTGGGTGCCTCTATTTTAAGCATCTTTGTTGCGGGTATTGTCCGCTGTGGCGTGGCTGAACTTGCAGTATTCTTGGTAACATCAGCGGGTTTCGCGAGGTTTTCTGCTACTAATTCAGCAACAGCCCTTTCAAGTGTAGCTCCCCGTAAATTTGCCTTACGAATAACACCTGTTCCGTCGAGCAGGAACATAGATGGAATACCAGTTACTCCGTATTGACCCGTTATCTTTTCGTCATTATCCCAATAGTGATCCCATGCCAAACCTTCTTTTTTAATAAATGCATCCAGCGAGGGTTTTGACCTATCAAGACTAATCCCGAGTATTTGGAATTTATGATCTTTGTAATTTTCGTAAGTCCTCTTTACGTTAGGCAACTCAACGATGCAGGGACCACACCATGTTGCCCAGAAATCGAGTAGCACAACCTGTCCCCGATATTTTTCCAATGATAGGTCTTCCCCATTCACATCCTTGACTTTGAAATCAGGTGCGGGTTTTCCGATCCACTCACTGGGTCTTACTGAACGTTGTATTGCGGGTTCGGGTATTTCCCCTTTCCGTTCTGATATATCCTTTCCAAGGATTTTTTTTGCCTGTTTCGCATACGACCGTTCACCGAATTTCGGGTGTTCTATGAGTTTGGTATAGACTTCGTTGGCTTTTTCGTGGTTGCTGAGTTTGTCATAAGCCATCCCTAATTCTAACAGACTGGGTTGCAAATAGCGTGCATCTGGAAGTTCTGTGGCGAGTTTTTCAAATACTTTAATACCGTCTTCCACCCGTTTCAAGCGGACTAATGTGTTGCCGAGATAGTAATATACCTCGTCTACACGTTTGTAGTCGGGAAACGATTCGACGAAATCAGATGAGTGTTTGGCTAATGTCTCTAATTCATCTTTGGGATTATTTTTTGTAAGAAGCTGCTTATACAGTGCCTTTATTTGTTGGTATTTTACCCCGATTTGTACTGGACTCACATCCGCCTCTGTTTGTGATGTGTCGTCAGCGGATAGATAATAGGGACAAAATCCTAATAGCACAACAAGTGCGAGAATACCTATACTGTAGGCAGAATAATGTGTTTTGTTTCGGATGAACATCGTTTCCTCCTCTCGTGTTTATGGATGCTTCGTTGATGTTAACGTCCCAAGTTTTCTTGGACGAGTTGTGCAACCCCGGCCTCAAGTGCACTCCCTCGTAGATTCGTCATGCGGATGATGCCATTGCCATCAATCAGGAAAGTAGAGGGAATGGCGCGCACTTGATACATATTAGAGATTCGACTATCATTATCGTAGTATTGGGGCCACTGGATACCTTCTTTCTCAATATAGTCTTCAAGCGGTTTTATTCCTCGGTCCCAACTAATGCCGATTATCTGAAACTTCTGGTTTTTATACTTCGCATAGGTCTGCTTTACATTCGGCATCTCTGCGAGACAGGGAGGACACCACGTTGCCCAGAAATCAAGGAGTACAACTTGTCCACGATATTTTTCTAATGATAACGGTTGTCCATTCAAATCCGTCACCTCAAAATCCATTGCTACTTGACCAACGAAATTAGCTGACCCGAATGCCTCGGTGCTATCAGACCACCCTTTGAATGCGACTCTTCGGTCTGCTAAATCTGTTTGCAGCAGTTTTTGTGCGGTTTGTGCATATTTCCCGTCTCTATACTTGGAGTTGTTCATCAGTTTCGTGTAGACTTTGTCTGCTTCATCGTGCATGCTGATTTTGTCATACGCTAACCCTAATATTAGCGATGCAGATGCAAAATAAGTTGCGACAGGATAGTAGCGGATGAGTTCGTCAAGGATAGCGATGCCTTCTTCTACACGATCAAACTGAACTAAAGTGATGCCGAGTACATAATACACCTCGTCTGCATGTTTGAATTTCCCGTGCCTATTGATGAATACCTTTGATTTCTCAATCAACATTTCAGCATCATTGGGATCGCTTGAGGTTGCGAGTTTCGTTGCGAGTTTCTGGATCTCATCATAAGCATCGGCTGGTCGAAGTTTTGATGAGCCTGTGGTTTCCATAGTGGTTGGGACACAGGATGCTATTGTCAGTAGAGTCATGAGTACGATTGAAAGATAGTATAAACTGTTCATGCGTAGAATCTTATCGTTAGTAATCATTATTTTTCCCTTTCGGAGTTCCCCGCCTACAGAAGATTGTTGTTTTTTTCATCAACCCAACATACAAGAATTATACGTGCACACGTTACCTTTAAATATATATGTCACCTTATAAATATACACGTTACCTTTTAAATAGCGTTTTGATAGGAATACGCGAGGAGCAGTTTTATTTCCTCCGCTTGTACTTGTTGTAAGAAATGTGTTACGTCTGTATTGGTGTCGTTTTCTGCGGCTTGGCACCAATCTATGAATTGGTATGGATCCCAATGCTCCTGTGCTTCTATTGCTTGTGCGATCTGTGATAATGCATCGGATGGGTTCTGTGCCTCTTTCGCAACGGTAATGGCACGTTCCCTGAGTGCTGGATAAATCGGATGGGTGCCGACTTTGCCGAACCAATACTTGGCGTTGCTGTAGTCGGGTTCGCGTCGGTGCATGATTCCATGCCAGTAGCTGCCTGTGTTGTTGGTGAGTTCTTGTGATATGTCGTGGGATGCGTTGAGGTCATCGTTCCAGAGGAGCAACCCGCTTTTTATTGCTCCTGCATAGATGTCGTCTTTTAAGGATTGCCCTTGGAAGAGGTCTTCGAGCGGTACGTCGACGAGTTTGTCTGTGAGTTCGTTGTTCCACGCGTTTTCTGGGACAAGTGGGGGGAGTGGGTTGCCTGTTTCTAATTTGTTGATTACATCTGCGATTGCTGAGGTGTAGGATACATCCATGTGAGAACTCCTTTGTTTCGGTATGTTAATTGTAGTTTAGCATCTTTTTTTTGATATGGCAAGTGTTTTCGTTTTTTGGCATAAACCGCGTAATCCGCGTAATCCGCGATTCAGACAGAGAGAAGAGGTCGCAGAAAAGAAAGGCGGACGGCACACCAAATCAAGAAATCAACGGTATGAATACCATTTAGGTATTCCCCCAAATCAACGCCAAATGCGCGTGTGGCATTTGTCGGGTATGAACGCCTGTAGGCATTCCCCGGAGTGTGCCTGCTACCGTACTACCAGACAGTTATCAGGGTTTTGTGTATTGGTCTATTGGTAGACCGCCTGTTACAAAGCTGCTGCCTGAGCCGCCGGCATGGATGACGCGACCACTGCCGACGGTGGTCACGTTTTTTAGGCTCATGACAAAATATGCGGTGCTGTCGATGCCGTGGTTGTCGCCTTTGATGGCTTCGTCGTCTCTGTTGGTGCCGTTTGTGTTCTCGTCGTAGGTGCAACTCAGGAATTCATCGGTGACTTCGAGGGGACGGTACGCTTCCTTTAACACTGCGTCTGGTGCATGCACTAACCTATCCCGAAAGAAAAAGATGGAGGGGTTACCTGATCCGTCTACCTTTAGTCTTTCCTTAATCGCATCAATCTGCGCGATGCGAGACTTTTTCGGTTGGTTGACACGGATGCCAGCACGTTGTAACTCGGAGACACCTTCCTGATCCGCACTGTCTACGGCTGCATAACGGATACGGTCTCTTTTGTCCATATTTTCCTTAATTAAACGTATGAATTCAGGTTTTGTTAATCCCGTTTTGTAAATCTCTTTGTAGGCATAGATACGGTCATCATGGGTTTTTGCCCACCAGATACAGCTGCACGGGTTCCGAAATCCCCAGTCGATGCTGAGATACCGTTGCCAATCTGGCTTTATGTCGAAGTTGTCAACGATATGTAACTCTGGGGCAAATGTATCAAATACGATACCTTCGGCTGATTCCCATTTGCCTTCGTATCCGCGTTTGTAACGTAGTCCGTCAAGGTCTTGCAATCTTTGCAAACGACGGTTCCCCCTTTTCATCAACTTTTTTGTTTGTTGATTGTATATTTCGGGATTGTCCTTGTAGGTCATTTCGAAATACTGAAGTTTACCGTCTTTTGCCTGTTGCCGTATCCAGTGGTTCGGTATGCTTGGATTACAATCACCGAGTAGGAATGCAATCGGCATATTTCCTGCGCGTTCGGAGACCCGCGCTCTGAGTTCGTCCCATGTGCCAAAGGGTAACAATTCTGCTTGGTTGACGAAGGCTGCATCGTAGAAATCTGATAGCAGTTTCTGTGGGTCGTCTAATCCGTTTATGTAGATTCTGGAACCGTTCCAGTATTCGTAGAATTCGGGGTTTTCGCCACCGTAGCGTGTGATGGGTGTCGGGTTGGAATTGGTATTACTATTCGGTTTAAAGCCGAGATATTTCTCGTAGGTCGGTATGATGTTTTTGTAGACTCGCTTGAGACTGAGGTGAACAAATGTAAGTCGTGCGTTTGGATAGGTTCTTGCTAACTGATCCATGTATGCGACGCAGCTATAGGTTTTGCCTGCGTCGTAGGTGCCGCCTGCGATTTTTATGCTTGCGTCCGATTTGAAGAAGTCCTGCATCTGCCCGCACGGTCGGAATCCTTTCGGGTCGTATGCGATGATGGGTGCGGGTCGTTTGTTTTCGTCATTTTGCTGGTTTCCGTCTGGATCAGGCGGTTTGGGTAGACAGTCTTGATATTCCTGCATCTCTGGATGTAGGTGTTGCAGTTTTTGTGCTTGTTGGTCAGGGTGTTCGGTTTGTTGTTCTGGTTGGCTATCTGCATCTGTGTCCGTTTTTTCTGGTGTTTCGGGTTGCGATTTGTCTCGGTTCTGTTGTTCCTGCTTCTGTTTGGCTTCTCGCTCTTCCATCTCTTTTTTTATTAAGAAGGATGGTTTGACATCGTAGCCTCGCGTTTGGATGTTTATTCGTCTCATCATGGTATTATAATCACGGATGAATTTTCCATTCTCGTTTATGAACTTGGTAAATTCTTCATCGCGTTCAGGTGAGTCTGTGCTATTCTCCAATTTCACTAACTTTTCATCAAGTATTTCTGATATAGCAACAAGTCTTATGTGGACATGATCTTCCACATTATATTTTTGGGTGGCATCCTGATTTTCTTGTGTGTTCATTTCTGTTCCCCTCGGATTTCCTTGTTCGGTTACTGTTTGCGGTTGGTTCTCGGTGCGTTTTGTTGTAGTAAATTGTAACTTAGGGTGAGTGGGGTTTGGTGGGGTTTGTGGGATTCCGAGCAATAGTTTGACAATGGATTGGCAATATGATTGTGATTACGCGGTATTGTCTGAATCGCGGGTTTGTCTGAATCACGGAATGCACAGAAGGGGAGGAAGGGGAGGAAAATACGGAATATGTCGGGAATCGCGGACGGCACTCGGAGTATGTTTTACCTCTTCTGTAGGAGGGGACTCCGATTCCCGACCTCTTATATTTGTCTGAATCGCGAAGGGGCGGATTTGTCTGAATCACGGAAAACACGGAAGGGGAGGAAGGGGAGGAAAATACGGATAATACAAAAGATGTCGGGAATCGCGGACGGCACTCGGAGTATGTTTTACCTCTTCTCTTCTGTAGGAGGGAACTCCGATTCCCGACCTCTTATATTTGTCTGAATCGTGGGTTTGTCGAAATCACCAAATCAAGAAATCAACGGTATGAACGCCTGTGGGCGTTCCCCGGGTATGAATGCCATAAAGGCATTCCCGGAAGGGGAGGAAAATACAGAAAATACAGAAGAGGTCGGGAATCGGAGTTCCCTCCTACAGAAGAAAAGAGGGGTGTGAATTGTGGAAGGCGCGGATTTGTCTGAATCACCAAATCAAGAAATCAACGGTATGAACGCCTGTGGGCGTTCCCCGGGTATGAATGCCATAAAGGCATTCCCCAGAAGGGGAGGAAAATACGGAAAATACAGAAGAGGTCGCGACCAGTAAATCAACGGTATGAATGCTATATAGCATTCCCCCAAATCAACGCCGAATACGCGTTTGGTATTCGTCGGGTCGCTCCTACAGAAGAAAAGAGGTCGGGAATCGGAGTTCCCTCCTACAGAAGAAAAATATGGACAGAAGAGAAATACAGAAGAAAAAGATAGAAGAGAAGAGGTCGGGAATCGGAGTTCAAATCAACGGTATGAATGCCTGTGGGCATTCCCCGCCTACAGAAGAGGGGTGTGAATCGCGGACGGTACTCGGTGATTGCCTGCTACCGTACTATAAGATTAATTGAAGGAATTATGTATAAAGTCAACAAAAATTAGATTTTTTCGTTCTATATCGTGTAATGCACTAAACAGGAGTTATTGGTATAAAATGAAAACAAGTCTATCGGGATTAGTATTTTTATTTGCTTTTGTACCATTACCAATTTTTGCACAAACAGGGAATGTTGAAGGCACTATTTACGAACGTAGCACAGGTAACCCGCTTGAAGGAGCAGATGTACACATCCTCAAAACGGATCAACAACAAAAAACTGACGTAAACGGTATATTTCGGTTTACCGGAATTCCTGTCGGCACTTATACCCTTTCCATATCTCATCCTAATTACAAAACATCTGAAGAAACGACAATTGAGGTGAGTGCAGACAAAACTATTCAAGGCAAAATTTACTTTGGTCCAGCGTTTCAATTGGAGAAAGACACAGCAACAGGTGATATTGAAGGCACTGTCTATGATCGTGAGACCGGCGCATTATTAGCAGGTGCAGAAGTAAATATTGTGGAAACTAAGCAACGTCGAGAAACTAAAAGGGACGGAAAGTTTAGGTTTATTGACATTCCACCGGGAACTTATACCGTTTCAATTAAACATCTTGCATTTGACTCATCAACCCAAACTCATATTGAGATTAGCGCGGGGGATACAACCCAAGTCAAAATCTACTTGGGACCGGTTTTTAAACTGGAAACAATTACTGTGGAAGGAATGCGTTTGCCCCCAACTATCAGTCGAAAAGAGATACGTGGATCAGAAATTAGGCGTATCACAGGTACCGGTGCTGATGCACTGAAAGCATTAACAACGCTTCCCAGCATCGGTATTCCGAACGATTTCTTTGGGATTCTCTATATTCGCGGGAGTGAACCGGGGTCTACACTCTACTATTTTGATCGTGTACCGTTGGGATATCCGTTTCATTTTGGTGGACTTTTCTCTACAATCTATTCGGGTGCGATTGATGATATTCATATTTATGCGGGTGGCTATGGTGCAGAATTCGGCTTGGATTCGCAATCGGTTATTGATATTCATTCACCAGATCGGATAGATAAAAAGAGGTCTGGCGTAATTGATATAAACATTTTGTACCCTCAGGTTTACATTCAAACTAAGGTTGGCAAGAAAGGGTATGCCTCCGCTGCTGCCCGCCGCTCCTTGTTCCATTTCATTTTTAATAGCTTCTATAACTCCCAATTGCCCAACTTGACGGATTATCAACTCAAGTTTGTTTATCCACTTACCGACAAGCATCAGTTGACACTGAATGCGTTGGGTGCAACAGATCATTTCGATTTCTCTAATTTTACATTTGATTACACAGATGATGGTAGTAATTTGTCTGCATATTACAAGAATGGTTTTGAAGGTGCAGGCATTCATCTCCGATCAGAATTTACAGAAAACCTCATATCTCACTTGTCCCTAACCCGTTCTTTTAACTTTCTCAATATGCAGTTTGGTTCTCCATTTAATCCTGATGAAGGTCCAGCGCAAGAAGGCGTATTCACCGACTCAAAAACTAACGTTCCAGCATATCAACTTCGGACAGATATTGCTTATAGATTAACAGACAACATTCAGTTTGAACCGGGTTTTCTTTTTTCCTACAGTCCATCCGACAGTTTTTCATATTCTACCCGCGCGTTCGTGAACGAAGATTCTGATGATGGTGAACTGATTGGGAGTATATCAGTTGACGAATTCAGTTACGCGTTTCAACGTGCGGAGGGTTATTTTCAAGGACGGTATGACCCATTTTCATTTCTATCCCTCGCGCTTGGTGTACGGTTCGACTATCTGAATATGACAGATGAACTCTCAACTCAGCCAAGAGCAAGCATGAGCGTCAAACTACCTATTGGTACTAACCTCCGTCTCGCTTATGGTCAATACGAGCAAAGTCCGTTAGCATATCAGGTATTACGAGAGGGTGGGAACCGATCGTTAAAATCCAGTGTGGCAAAGCATTATATTATGGAATTGGAACATAGGTTATCACCCCAAACGGAACTTAAGTTTGCCACCTATTATAAAGGCTTGCAAAAGTTGGTTTCACGTCATATTGATCTGGACATGTTTATTGAATCCCTTGAAGATGCAACTGTAGATGTGCCTTTTACGGATTATCTCAACCAAGGTGACGGTTTCATTAGTGGTGTAGAGTTTTTCTTGCGGCATCGAATCGAGGACAGATTTTTCGGATGGATTTCATACGCATATACGCATTCAGAACGGCGCAACCATGCCAACGATACCTATAAACCTTATCTCTTTGATCACAGTCATATTATGAGTATTGTTGCGAACTATACCCTCCCCGATAGTTCAGAGATCGGGATGAAATGGCAGTATTTAAATGGAACATCGGCAGCACCCATAGGAGCGATTTTCCAAATTCAAGACCCTGTGACGCTTGGCATGAACAAAGTGGTTTCTGATAACCTTGATGCATTTCTCCATGCTGAACTACCCCCTTACCATAGATTAGATTTAAGGTTGAGCCGGAAGTCACGGTATTGGGGGTTACCTGTTACCGAATTTATTGAGATATGGAATGTCTATTTCTTCTTGCATCAAAACAGTATGAGGTTAGGTTTGTCCGAGCAGCTTATAGATGTTGTTGAAAACATTTCCCCAGAAGATTTACCCGATGATTTTGATCCATCAACCTTAGAGTCAATTAAAGTCCCACAAATCCCTTTTTTATTCACTATTGGTGTTATCTATGAATTTTAGTTTGGCAATCTGAACACAACAAAAGGTAGAATAAACTAATGTAAAACAATCACCAAATCTAATAGGAGAAAATAAATTGAAACAATATATTCTTGGGATATTACTGGTTTTCATACTCCCACTTTCAGTATTTGCACAAACAGGCACAATTGAAGGAACAGTATTTAACAAAGACACAGGAACACCATTGGCTGGTGCAGAAGTACACATAAAAGAAACTGATGAACGTCAAAAAAGTGATGCAGCAGGAAAAGTCTGGTTCACAGGTGTTGCGGCGGGAAAATACACACTAACAATCACACACGGTTCTTTTACAACACCCACAATAACGACCGTTGAAGTCACTGCTGGACATACAACACAAGTCAAAATGTACCTTGGTGAAGTTTTTGAATTAGAGACAATAGTAATTGAAGGGGAACGCGTTCCACCCACAGTAAGCCGCAAGGATATCCGTGGAAGTGAGTTACTCCGTATCCCTGGCGTGATGAATGATGCCCTGAAAGGATTGACCACACTCCCAAGTATCGGTATTCCTAACGATTACTTTGGTGTGCTATATATTCGTGGCAGCGACCCTGGATCTAATCTCTACTATCTTGACCGAACACAGCTCGGATATCCTTTTCATTGGGGTGGTTTGCTATCAACTATCAGTTCAGAAACTATTGAGAAAATTGACATCTATGCAGGTGGATATGGAGCAGAATTTGGGTTAGATTCACAAGCTGTGCTTGACATCCATACACGCGATAGTATTGAAGACCGAATAGATGGAACATTCAACCTAAATATCCTCTATTCTGAAGGATTGCTTGAAGGACGGATAGGTGAAAAAGGTTATATATCTGCTTCTGGAAGGAGAAGTTACTTTGATTTTATCGCCGGACCGATTGTTGAAGCCCAAACAGGATCAGAGCAGCAATTCCCATATTTTTCTGATTATCAGTTCAAATTTGCTTATCCCCTATCAGAAAAACATCACTTAACACTTAATGCATTTGCCGCAACAGACCATTTCGATTTTAAAGAGGAAGAAATAGAAAATTCTATTGATGCCCATCTTGAAAGAGGTACTTTCTATTTCAAAAACGGTTTTTCTGGACAAGGCATCCATCTCCAATCAAACTTTACAGAAGATATAACATCCTATTTTTCATTTACGCGCAACTTCAATTTCCTCAATATTAAATTTGAAGATCCTTTTGTAGTTGCTTATGCGGTAGAAGATGGTGAATTTAAACTGGAGGATGGTAAATTAGTTGCCGAAGAGATACTTAACAATAGTTATGACGTTAAAGTCAAGGTTCCGATCTGGACACTCCGCGAAGATGTATCCTACAGATTTAACCCCACTCTGAAGTTTGAATCGGGTCTCCTTCTGTTGTTCAGTCCAGCAAATAGTTTTGAAGATGTTCAAATTTACGAATACAATCCAATCGGTGAAGAGATAGAAATTGAAGAACGCGTGCCAACAATTATTGAAGATGGTGAGGTGGTAGAAATCAGAACAACCCGATACGCAAGTCACGAAATAACAGATTTGGAAGAGAGACGTTATGAATTTGGACATGATTTTTATCGTTCCGAAGGGTATCTACAGGCACGGTATGACCCATTTCCGTCGGTTTCGATTGCACTCGGTACTCGATTAGATTACCTCAATTTGACAGAGCAACTCTCTGTGCAACCGCGAGGGAGTGTAAATTTCAAACTTCCGAGTGATTTCAATATTCGGTTTGCCTATGGACACTATGAACAGAGTCCGACACCGTATCAACTCTTATCAGAAAACGGAAACCCGGATTTGAAATCCAGCCTTGCCCGCCACTATATCATGGAGATAGAACATGATCTCACTTCTCAGACGGAATTCAAGTTTGCTACCTATTACAAAGACCAACAGAAATTGGTATCGAATGATCCAATTTCAACGACATCCGAGTCGGAATCTGCATCATCTGAGGGAGGTAGCTTGGCAACAGAGAATAATGTTTCAAACTATCTCAATCAAGGTGCTGCGTACGTTGGTGGTGTGGAGGGGTTTCTACGTCACCGTGTTCCTGATAAATTCTTCGGATGGATTTCTTACGCGTACACGCATGCTGAGCGGCGTGAGAAATCGGAACTAAGTTATGAACCGTATCTTTTTGATAATACACATATCGTTAGTATTGTTGCAAACTATAACTTCACGTCAAATTTTGAGGTGGGTGTGAAATGGCAGTATTTAAATGGCACCTCAGAAGTTCCGATTAGTTCTCTTGTCCTGATTCAAGATCCTGTTACGCGCGGATTGAATCCTCTATTGGCAGGTATTGACGAAGAATTACATGCAGAGTTAACACCGTATCACAAGTTAGATTTCAGGATCAGCCGTAAGTGGGATGTTAGAGGTATGAAGATAGGAGGATTTCTTGATATTCTGAATGTCTACAATCGGAAAAATACGGTTAAATTCATCTTTAGAGAATCAACACTTGAGATACAAGGTGAAGAAATCCGAATTGAAGAATGGGAATCTGAGGAAATATCACAACTTCCGCGTATTATCTATGTTGGATTGACGCTTGAATTTTGATATTTTACAATTACAGATCAATTTTGCAATTTAGACAACAGAAATTGTATAATTTAACATCACAATAACAACATGAAATATAATTACAGGATAGGAGTCACAGGTCATGAAGAGTATCCTTTACCTAATAATGTTACTATTAATCCCTATAGCAGCCTTTTCCCAAACAGGGACAATTGAGGGTAATGTTTATAGCCAAGACACTGATGAACCGTTAGTAGGGGCAGAAGTTAGCATAATTGAAATTAACCAAACGATTAAGACAGACGAAAATGGAGCGTTTTCTTTCAAAGAAATCCCAACAGGTAAGTACACATTATCTATATCATATCCAAATACTGAATTGTCAGAAAACACTGAAATAGTTGTAGAGGCAGATAAGATCCTCACACCTACAATATACGTAAATATCTCAGCATATAAGCTTGAAGTAATAGAAGTTGTTACGAAACGTGTTCCAAAAACTATTATCAAAAAGAGTATTCAATCGCAAGAGATAACGCGTTTACCCGGTACAGCGGGGGACGCACTCCGTGCACTGCAATCTATACCCGGTATTGGAGTAGCGAATGATTTTAGTGGTGCGCTCTATATACGTGGTGGATCAGATGAAGATAATCTCTACTATTTTGACCGTGTGCCGGTAGGTTATCCGTATCATTTCGGTGGACTTGTTTCATCTCTCAGTTCGGAAATCATTGATCGGATAGATGTTTATGCAGGGGGTTATGGTGCAGAGTTTGGAGTAGATTCCCAAGCGGTTATAGACATCTATTCACAGAACAGCAGTCCGGAGAAATTGCGTGGAAAACTAAATCTCAATCTGTTGTATTCAGAAGGCTTAGTGCAAGGACAATTGGGTGAAAAAGGATTTTGGTATGTTGCTGGACGTAGGAGTTATATTGATCTGTTTATCGGCAATTTGACATTTGCCACAGGTTCAATCACTGCCTTTCCAAGGTTTTGGGATTACCAACTGAAAGCAGGGTACGATCTCACCGAAAAACATCAACTATATTTTAACTTGTTTGCCTCGGGTGATAAGTTTGCAGTCAAATTGGATGGCGAAAATGTGGACGAAGATTTTAGGGGCAATACCAGTTTTGAAAGTGGTTTTGAGGGAGCGGGGATTCATTTTCGTTCTGCACTCACCGATCGTCTTACCTCTTATTTATCCTTAACCCGTTCAAATTTCCTATTTGATGTCAATTTCGGTCCTGCACTTTCACTTAATATTGATGCCCCAACCTATACGCTACGCGAAGATCTAACTTATGAGTTAAATGAGAAACATAGGTTGGAGTCTGGTCTAATCCTTGGTCTTGAACCTGGAGAGGTGACAGGGACCTTTAGTCGTATCCCTGATGAAGGAGAAGTAGAATATGACATACGGTTTGAGGAGAAGATAACTATAGATGAATCTGTCCGTGGACAACGGATCGAAGGTTATATCCAGGATAGGTATAAATTGTTGCAGTATTTGTCTGTTGTATTTGGGATGCGAATTGATTATTATAACCAGATAGATCAACTCTCAGTTCAACCGAGAGGTAGTTTTCGGCTTGAACTTCCTAACAGTTCCGAACTCCAATTTGCTTATGGTATTTATAACCAGACTCCTATTCCTGCACAGCTATCTACAAGTGTTGGCAACCCTGAATTGAAGTCCAGTCAGGCAAGCCATTACATAGTAGAACTCAAACGTCAACTTTCACAAGATACAGAGATCAAAATTGCTGCCTATTACAAGGATTTGGTAAATTTGGTGACCTCTGATATAACATCTGTCTTTCTTAATCAAGGTGTTGGATATGCACAAGGTACAGAGATATTTTTACGACACCGAAGCGGTGATAGATTATTCGGTTGGGTATCTTATGCTTATGCATTATCAAAAAGACGTGACCGTTTAGGTGAACCGTATCGTTACTATTCATTTGATCAGACACATGTTGCCACCTTGGCAGTAAGTTATAATCTTACACCGACTTGGGAGTTTGGTGCTAAATGGCAATACCGAACAGGTAATCCGTATACTCCGGTTGTAGATGCACAACTCATAATAGACCCCAGATTTGCCGAAGACACCGACCCTGAAGATATCACTGTCACTGATTTTATTGAAAATTCAGTCTACATTCCAATTTATGGTGAAACAAACTCAGAAAGATTTCCGCCATATCACAGGTTGGACCTACGCGTGAGTAAAACTTTCCGATTTAATAGTTGGAATATGGGAATCTTTATTGAGTTACTCAACGCCTATAACCGTCAGAATCTCCTCGATTATCGGTATAACAGAAACTATACTGAAAAAGATCCTATTTACCAGTTCCCGATAATACCGTATTTGGGTATTACTGCTGAATTCTAATAGGTAAACATATAGTTGTTTGTCGTGTTTGTGGACATAGAGTGCGGAGCGTGCCTGCTACCGTACAAGAGTGTCTGAAGCACGGAGGAGCGGAATATATGTCTGAATCACCAAATCAAGAATCAACGGTATGAATGCCTACAGAAGAAAATGCCTTCATATTGCAAAACAGTTGAATTTACTAATGAGATAATATTAAATAGAAGTTGGTATCACATAAGACACACCCATACAGAAGGTAACATTGAAATATATAATTTTTCTTTTTTTGCTATTATTCCCAATTTGTGCAATTGGTCAAGACGATGATACAGTAAATGATGAAACCTCCGATAATGTTAGTGTATTGCCACCGGTAGTAGTCAAAGGTAAAATAATCGAAACGAAACCGAAACGTTCAATAATGGGTGATTCAATTGCAATCGCAGTCGGAACTGGGGGAGATCCACTTCGTGTATTAGATCAACTACCGAGTGTAGGTGTTTTGAATGATTTCGTTGGAATACTTTCTGTGCGTGGTGGAGGACCGGAAGACAACAAATACTATTTTGATCGGTTGCCGTTGGGGTATCCGTATCATCTATATGGTATCGTCTCAACTATGAATGCAGAGGTTATTCAGAATATAGATGTGTACCCCGGCGGATATGGGGTAGAATTTGGTTCCAATTCACAAGCGATAATTGACATTCATTCCCGTTCAGAAACCGCAAGACGTTTAAGTGGAAAGTTCAACCTGAATCCTGTATACTCACAAGCTTTCTTTGAAGGGAGTTTAGGAAATCGTGGTTACTGGTATGTATTTGGTCGTAGAAGTTATATGGGACCGCTGTTCGAATTGTTACCAATATTGCTTGAGATTGAGAATGATTTGGTTACCGAGGTGCCGAGTTTTTGGAGTTATCAAGGAAAGTTTGTTTATGACTTAACACCGACACATAAGTTAGTTGTCAATGCAATTGCAGCCAACGATACTGGCGAATTAAACTTTACATCCGATGAGGTTGCTGATAGCGATTTACGAGGTCCGCTGAGTTCAGAGAATCCTTTTGATTCACAAGGTATCCATCTCTATTCTGCGAAAAAAGATAAGTTTAAATCGGTAGTATCTTTGTCGCGTTCGTTTTCTCGTTCAAGCTTGGAATACGGTGATGGTTATTTATATAGGGATGCGGAGAGTGTTCTTTCTTTACGTGGTGATCTTCAGTATTGGGTAAAATTTCCAGAAACCTTGTTTGAATCGGGTTTTGATATTTCAATCCTACCATCCCATCTCATAAGTATTGGAGCACGACCGCTTGAAGAAGGAGATTGGGATTTTGACTTCAGACTCAAACAGGATGGAGAAAAGGTACATACCGAGTCTTCAATAAACCTACATAGTTTTGAGGGATATTTACAAGGAACACGAGACCTTGTTTCAACTAATTATGCTGACCTATATGCTACCATAGGTATGAGAGCAGCATATTACAATCTGATTGATAGTTTTGTACTTCAACCACGCGGACTCATCGGTGTAACAGTTGGACCGAAACAAACCAATACATTAGGGTTTTCGCTTCTACCTGTATTCCTACGTTTCATGTATGGTAATTATGTTCAAAATCCACAACTTTACCAAGTCGTTCTTGGTAAGGAAAACTCAGATATTTCTCCAAGTGTTGCGACACACTATGTGCTTGCATTAGAAAAAAACCTATCTGTAGAAACAAAGGTTGAAGTTGCTGGATATTACAAAGATCTTCGCGATATGATTACCTTTAACTTTTCAGAAAGACGTTACGAAAATCAGCGGACAGGAAATGTAAAAGGAATTGAAGTATCCATAGAACATGAAATCGGTGATGCGTTTCGTGGATGGTTAGCATATTCCTATACACTTTCCCAAAGGCGTGATTCTCTCAAGGATGACGAAAGAGAGTTTATGTTCGGTACACCCAATGTGTTGTCGGTTGGTTTGAACTACTCGTTTGATTCTATTGAACTCGGTGCGAATTGGCAATATAAGAGTGGTGTGTTGTATGCACCTTTGGATGACAGGGAGCAATATACCAATCCGTTTTCTGGTAATAAAACATGGTTGCCAATTTACGGAGAAATAACACGTGCGGCACCATATCACCGCTTAGATTTACGTTTTCACTGGTCTATACCTGTATATCGCAGCTGGAAGGGTGGATTATCCATTGAGCTTTGGAATGCTTACAACCGCACTAATATTCTTCAAGTGCGTTACAATGATAAGTATACAAAAGAAGTTCCTATTGCACAATTGCCTATAGTTCCATTCATTGCATTGACCTTGGAGTTCTAATTTACAGTCTGTTGTATTTTCTATAACCCAATTTCCCTCCTTTTGCGTCTTAATTTTAATTAGGACTTTTGTGCGTTAGGAGGTAACGTCTTTGGGTTATACTCTATTATCTTACTATCTTTCTCAGATAGGAAAAATCCCCTTATATATTATTATTTTCACCTGCATCTGCATTTCAAATGTTAGTGCTGAACCCTCTACTCACGAGATAACAGCGTACCGAACATACGAGAGTATTGAGATAGACGGTGATCTCAGTGAAGCGGATTGGCAGAAAGCGATACCGATTACCAAGTTTTTACAAATTGAACCGAATGAGGGAGAAAAGAGTAGTGAACCGATGGAAGTTCGCATTCTCTACGATGATGAGAACATATATCTCGGTTTTACCTGCTATGACTCCGATATTTCCCAGTTAGTTGCAAATGAGATGCGTAGAGACGCACGTAACATACATGAAAACGACAATGTATTCGTGCTGTTAGATACATATAACGACAAACGGAGTGGTTTTTTCTTTCGTGCGAACGCATTAGGTGCAATCCAGGATAGAGCAATCACAAATAACGGTGATACACTCAACGACGACTGGGATGCGGTGGTTGCCTGTAATTCTAAAATACACGACACCTTTTGGACATCAGAACTTAGCATACCGTTTAGCCAACTCCGTTTTAAAGAAAGTGATCCGATGCGTTGGGGGATAAACGTTGGTCGCGAGTTGATGCGACAACAAGAGGAATCAATATGGACACCTGTTCCTGCGTCTTATGGCGGATTAGCAAAATATAGAACGACGAATCTTGGTTCACTTGTTGGATTAAAAGGAATATCACCATCACGAAGTTTAGAAATTCTCCCTTATGTCCTGCCGGGAATTACACAGAATATGGATGACGATTCCGCACAAGAAACCACCCGACAATTAAAACTCGGTTTTGATGCTAAATACGGTATTACCTCTAACCTAATAGCAGATATCACCTATAATACAGATTTTGCGCAGGTAGAGGCTGATCAGGAACAGGTTAACCTTACACGGTTTAATCTCTTTTTTCCCGAAAAACGACCATTCTTTTTAGAAGGTGCGGGACTATTTGATTTTGGCGTTCCCCGTCAGAGTTTTCGAAGACCGCCACCGATGCTGCTCTTCTATAGTCGACGCATTGGATTGTCTGAGGGAAATTCTATTCCGATTATCTTTGGAGGTAAAGCCAGTGGAAAGATAGGTTCTTATGGTGTAGGGTTTCTTAATGTCCTGACGGATAAATTCTATAAAGAGGTAGAGGATGAGGATCCTATTGACGTTCAATATAATAATTTCTCAGTCCTGCGTATAACTAAGGACGCTGCTGCGGGTTCTCGTTTTGGCATGATAGCGGTCAATAAGGATGAAGTTGGTTATTACAACCGTGCTGGTGGATTTGATTTTGAGTTCCGTCCGAATGATAGAGTTGATGTGAGAGGATTGTGGGCAAGGACGTTTTCACCAGATATGTCTGGTAAGAATAATGCGTGGTATTTGGGTTCAAGATGGCGGAACGACGACTTTCGTTTTAGCGCATCCTACACTGATATCGATGATGATTTTGATCCTGCGGTGGGATTTGTCCGTCAGTCAGGAACCCGTCATGCGCGGGCAGATCTTCGTTGGGCACCGAGACCCCAAAAATACGGTATTCGTGAGCTATGGTCAGGTCCAGAAGTGAACTATACACTCAATCAAGAAAATGAATTTGATCGTTTGATTCTGTCTTACGTACATTGGACATCATTTATGACTGACGACTCGGTAATGGTGTTTTTTAGGCGTGAATACGAACGACTTGACGAACCCTTTGAAATTCGTGAAAATATATTTATTCCCGTTGGTGAATACCAATACAGTCGAGTCGGTGGACGAATTTCAACAAGTGATATTCGACTTCTCAGCACTACTGCTGGATTTGAGTTAGGTAATTTCTATAATGGTCAAATTCGTAAATTTTTTGTAGATGGAAATCTGAAACCGACTGTGCGAATCAGCGTTAATGTAGATTATGAATTTAATCGTGTAAGTTTACGTTCCCATAGTTTTGATGCGAATCTTTTCTCAGGTAGAATCAACTATTCGTTTTCTACAACACTATTTGCTAAACTGTTTGCACAATGGAATACAGAAACAGACCTTATTTCCACTAATTTCTTGATTAACTATATTTACCGTCCTGGTAGTGATTTCTATTTTGTTTTTAATCAAACTTACGACACAGACAAAACGACAAGGACTGTTCTGCAGAGTTCAACGGTCGTAGCAAAAATGACGTTCTGGTGGAATCCTTAATAGCACACCAAATTTTAATTTGAACAAATTCAGTCAATATACAATCTAACATACAAGGTTATTTAGTTTATTGATAATTCAGGCTAAAATTCGCGACCGGGAGGTCGCTCCTACAAAGAAGAGGCGTTCCTACATCGCGACCGGGAGGTCGCTCCTACAAAGAAGAGGCGACCCTACATCGCGACCGGGAGGTCGCTCCTACAAAGAAGAGGCGACCCTACATCGCGACCGGGAGGTCGCTCCTACAAAGAAGAGGCGACCCTACATCGCGACCGGGAGGTCGCTCCTACAAAGAAGAGGCGTTCCTACATCACGACTGTGAGGTCGCTCCTACAAAGAAGAGGTGTTAACATATTTTTATATTTCAGTATAAATAGTTGACATTTAAGTTGGTATATGCTATAATTCAATTTTAAATAGTCTTATTCTGATTCCATTACATAAGCGAAATATTCGAGACGATTGATTTTAAGACCTATCTCATAACTCCGGTAAGTGTGTTGTAAGCGCGCTATCGACATCACGAGTTAACTATTAGGAGGAATGGAGATGAGTAGAAGTTCCGACATTGCATCCCAATTGCAAAAACGCAGAGCTGATCGGAAGAAACCGAAAATCAATGCTAAGTTGAAGAAGGTCAGCATTGATGATAACCAGAAAGGTGGCATTGCTGCCGCACAAGAGAACAAACCTCCTCCAATTACTGTGCAGAAAACTGGAGGACGTAATTCTGTTGCGTTGTCCTTCTCTATTGGACTTCATGTAGTCCTTGCAATCCTTCTGGGTATACTTGCTATCAAGAATCAAGTTACATCCGCAACTGAAAAGTTTGCAGGTGCATTACTCCCACAAGAACTATCTCAGCAGAAACGAGTTATTGATGTAAAACGGAAGAAACCCGTATTTGAGGCGAAGGAACAGGTTCTTAAAGCTCCGATTCAACGTACACCTATTAGGAATGCGAGAATCCGTAATACGCCGGGTGGTGCCACACTGCCAACTGCACCTGGTGCAGATTTATCTGGGGTAGGACCGACATTAAATGAGGTGCCAAAACTTTCTGGTCTTGGTGAAGCTTTGAATCGACCGATCCAATCAGTCGATACAGTAGTATCTCCTACATTAGAAAGACCTACTACACAAGGTGGTCCGATTGCTGATCTTAAGTCCGCAGAACCAGATAATAGTCCCACTTTAATAGTTCCAGAGATTGATACATCGGGATCAGATGTAACCCCACCAAGGATAAAAGTTAGAAGGAAACCTGAGTATCCTAAGAATGCCAAACGAGCTGAAAAGGAAGGTACTGTTATTTTACAAGCGACTGTCGGAGTTGATGGTTACGCGACAAATATTACAGCCCTGACGGAGTTTGGATATGGCTTGGAGGAAGCTGCCATTAATGCATTGAAGAAGTTTAGATTTGAACCGGCAGTGAAAAAAGGTGAGAAGATAGAACACTTGGTCCAAATACCTTTTGAATTCAAGTTGGAGGAAGAATAGGTTTCGGTAGTACTTCTATTGAGCGGATATTAAGGGATAACAAACTTACTGAATTTAGCGAATTGTAAGCAAACCTTTTGCTGCAAAATTGCGAACCAGACTTACAACAGATTGCTGAGCAGTTGTGCATAGTTGCTTCTGTTCAAAGGTGAGCTGCTCAGTTTCTGTTTCAATAGCTTCTGCTTTTTCTGGTGACATTTTCTCATAGAATCTATCTTGAATTGATGTTGAGGCGTTATATAGTGCAAGTGTTAATGTGTTTGTCTCTAATACTTGCAGGAGTGTTATAATAGCTTCATCAGGCAAATCAGCCAGGTCCTCAAAAGTAAATAAACTGTCTGCAATTGAATTTGTCAATTGTGGATGTTTTTTTTCTAATGACTCAATAAGTTTATTTTGCCGATTTATATCAAGTTGAGATATGAATTTTGCTATGTTTTTCGCCCCGTTTCCGAAAAACATAGTGTTTTCCAATGTCCCTTTCATTTTCGAGATAATATTATTCCATACCTGCTCTGCTTTTTCTGTATCAACCATCTCTGTGATAGCTAATAGTTCAGAAATACGAATTTGTCTTTGAAAAGGAAACTGTGCGAATATCTTTTGAGCTTGATCGGAGAGTGTTTCTTCAGTATGCTTTTTATCAGACTCGTTCTGTTCCAGAGCTTTTCGTATTTTATCAGAACTATCTGACTGTAGCTTACTTGATGCAACATCAAGCAATAATAAGAAGACAACGATATCCTCATCATCTGTTTCTTCAAACGCCTTCATAATAACTTGTAAAGGTGTTCTTTCAAACAGATCGTTCAATTCTTGAAGTGTTGTTTCATTTAAGAAGGATTCGGACACAACTCAACTCCTTTGTCACCAGATACAATATCTCCTAATACAAATGCTGACTCATCTGTTGCCTTAAGCGATTCCAATGCTGCAGTGATTGAATCGGGTGCGACGACCATGACGATTCCAACTCCCATATTGAAAACGCGAAACATTTCCGCTTCCTCTACATCACCTTCACGTTGAAGGAGATTGAAGACTGGTGGTACTGTCCACCTATTTTTTTGAATTCTTGCTTTACATCCTTCTGGGAGAATTCGGTCCACGTTACCGGGTAACCCGCCACCTGTGATATGCGCAATTCCTTTTATTTCACACACTTTGCGAAGTTGTAGAATCGGTTGGACATAACTTTTGTGTGGTTTGAGCAATTCTTCACCGACAGTCGTAGAGAGTTCTGGTAGGTATGTATCAACGTCGTAATTGCATCGTTCAAATAGAATTCTACGCGCCAATGAATATCCGTTAGTATGCAGTCCAGTAGATTCTAATGCGATTATTTTATCTCCAGGCTTGATTTTCTCACCCGTAATTAGTTTCTCTCTTTCAACTACGCCTACGATGGTGCCGACCAAATCGTATTCTCCAGGAGTGTATAGACCTGAGAGTTCTGCGGTTTCTCCGCTAATTAAAGCACACCCTATATCACGACATCCCGAAACCAGACCTATCATAATCTCTTCAACAACTGTAGGTTCCATTTTACCTATACCGATATAATCCAAAAAGAAAAGTGGTTCAGCACCTTGTACCACGATGTCGTTTCCGCAATGTGCTACTATGTCGTAGCCTACGGTATCGTGTTTATTCGCTTTAAAAGCAACCATCAACTTCGTGCCAACACTATCGGTACTGGATACGAGTACTGGTTGCTGATACGTTCCCAGCGCGAACAACCCACCGAAACTTCCCACATCGCTGATGACTTCAGGTCTATATGTGGTATTTACGAGTCCCTTTATCCGCTGCATTGCTTGGGATTCTGCTTCAAATGAAACTCCTGCATCAGCATAAGTTAATGGTTTGTTATCTGCCATACATTATTTCCTATTTATCTGATTTTTGGGATCAAAAAGTTGGGTATTTGAGGGTTGCGTATCTGAAGTTTCCTGCTGCGATCTGTGACGTTTAATTAGTCCTTTTAGTAGACTGGCAATTAGAAAAAAACCGGTTATGACTATTGCACCAAGCGTTCCGTAGTATTGTGTATCATCTATTAACATCTCTGGATACAACTGTGTTAATATCATAGGAAGTACCCAATTCAAAACCATACCAAGGACAGAGTATATTAGGACAATTTTCAATGTAGACATACCTTGTGTGGTTGAGAGGGTATTTCCCATCCTTTTACTTAAACTTGGTCTATGCCGCATTCTGTTTCGACGTCGTATATCCGATTTGACAGAATCCTTCCATTGATCTATTTTTGATTTTGGAGGAGGAGTAGGTACATACATTATAGCAATTTCCTATATCTAAGTTTGGATTACCTTCACACAAGACACATATATCTGCTAAATACGGTGATACTAACGACGACTAAAGTCGTGTGCTTCTTTTGAAACACATAACTCTCCTCTATGTGATTCCTTCTTCCGTCTCTCGTGCCTCGATGATAGTTAGTTTGAAATTAATGGCAATTGTCGGGGTATACCGTCATTTGCAGTAATACGATACTTTCCATCAAAACATGCGGTGCAGAAATCTTTTGGTTTTTTCACAGCCTGTAGCATGCCCTCAATACTCACATATCCTAAACTATCGGCGCGGACATATTTCCGTATCTCCTCTATTGTATGTTCACTTGCTATCAGTTCTGAACGGGTTGGCGTATCCACACCGTAGAAACATGGGAATTTATTTGGTGGTGATGCGATCCTCAGATGTACTGCAGTAGCCCCACCTTGGCGAACAATTTTAACAAGTTTCCTGCTATTTGTGCCGCGCATGATAGAATCATCTACGATTATAACACGTTTGCCTTTTAGGACTTCTCGGATAGGAGTCAACTTTAGCTTCACCATAAGCTCACGCATATCTTGTGTAGGGTTCATGAATGACCGTCCTACATAAGTGTTCCTTGACAATCCGAGATCGAATGGAATACCTGCTTCTTCAGCATAACCGAGTGCAGCAATCGTAGCAGAATCGGGAACAGGGATTACAACATCAGCTTTTACAGGGTGTTCGCGTGCAAGTTGCCGTCCGAATTCACGTCGTGTGCTGTTCACACCGTGTCCAAACATCATTCCATCTGGACGTGCGAGGTAAATATATTCAAAGATACACTGTGATAAATTAGGTCTTTGTGGTGAAAATCGGAAAGACTCTACGCCGCGATGTATAGAACGCATTGCTACCAATTCGCCGGGTTCTACCTCACGGACCGGCTCAGCCTCAATGACATCAAGTGCACATGTTTCGGAAGATAGGACAAAAGCCTCTCCCAGTTTTCCAATCCACAGTGGACGAAATCCATGTGGATCGCGTGCGCCCATCAATGTCATCTTGTCCATTACGACGAAAGAGTACGCGCCTTCAACAGCACGGAATGCATCGAATATTTTATCCTCCAAAGTTTTTTGACGGGAATGTGCAATCAAATGGAAGACAACTTCTGTGTCCAAGCTTGTGCTGAAAATAGATCCGAGATTTTCAAGATGATTGCGGATAGGGTTGGCGTTAACCAGGTTACCATTGTGTCCAAGTGCGAGAGGTCCCTGTTTATAATTTCGTACCAGAGGTTGTGCATTTTCAAGTGTGCTTTCACCTGCAGTTGAGTACCTGTTATGTCCGATAGCGATGTGTCCGTTAAGTTTCGCTATCACATCAGCATTAAAGACCGCATCAACAAGTCCCATTCCATGGTGAGATGTAATTCTCTCACCGTCAGAAACGACAATGCCGCTGCTTTCTTGTCCTCTATGTTGCAGTGCCCGCAACCCCAGATTGGTTAATTCTACAGCTCTTGGGTGTCCAAAAACACCGAATACTCCGCATTCGTCTTTTGGTTTATCAGTATGCATACGTCCAGTGATACCTCCGACTTACGAGTGAACCTCGTCATTCACTATGTTACACCTCACTTAGAGACAACTTTTGTGGCACTAACAAATATAACAAAATCTGGATCGGATACATCTATTATGTTTCTTGGGGAATGACTTCTACCTCATCCATGTTGGATAATCGGTATCCTACAATTGCACCTATAGGGATAGCCAGAACATACAAAATTATAACTGGAATTCCGAGCAATAACCAAACTCGAACAGGTAAGGATAATATAAAAGCAATAATTTCAAATATTGGGATAAGTATTTTAAGGATAATATTACGCGTGCCAAATATTTCCCACGGGATATTAAGAAGTGCGAGAAGTCCCACTATCGCAGGTGCACCCAAAAATGCTCCTGAACAAACAGGTTTAAAAGGAATATTATGTCCGAAATACCGTCCAACAAACCGAATACCTTCTGTAACACCTAAAATCATCATGCCATAAGAGACTGTTATTGAAATTAATAATAACAACCCTACCCAAAACCCGTGTGTTATGGTATCTTTGAGGAATATCTGCCAAATTAATTTGTTGAAAAATAGTAGGTAAAACATACTACCGATAAGCGTTATCACACTACCGACAGCGATTTGGATTAGTGTTAATTGGATGGTTTTTTTCTGCGACATCTCAACTCCTGACGCATGGAATTCTTATGAAGTTAAGTATATCATAGTGTCATAGATTTGTCAAGATTTTAAACTTTGGTTGTCAGTGATATTTTGAGTAAAATATATAATTGAGGGTGGTTTATAATTGATTCTAAAACAACGCAACAGAAAGCGGTATATTTGACAATCCTCTGACATTCTGTAGGCATTCCCGTCCACAGAATATGTTGTTTGCTCTGTCATTTACTGTATTAACAGCACATATTCTGTCTAAAATTATCTTGCAATCCTGCCGATTTTTATGATAGTATAATAATCATGTCAACATATAACAAATAAATTACGTTACACTTGGATATATCTAAAAATTAACAACGGAGAACAAAAAAATGTTGAAAAGATTAACAGAACTCATTGCGCTATTTTTTTGTGCAATCCTTGTCGTAACGTTGACAGGTTGTTATATTGATGCGGACGTTGATGAAGAAGATCGTGAGCCGCCTGCTGTGCCGCGCGGTGTCAGTACTATCACCGGTGATGGGTATGTTGTCGTTGAATGGTACCCTAATGCCGAATTCGATTTGGATGGATACGTTGTATATCGTAGTGATAACAACCGAGATTTTGACGAAATTGCAGATCTGTCAGTTGGAACAACTGATTACACAGACAGGGATGTACGGAACGGTAGAACATATCACTATGCTGTTTCGGCTTATGATAGGGACGGTAATGAAAGCGAGATTAGTGTTGACGACGCATGGGATACACCACGACCAGAAGGTAGAAACGTTACATTAGATGATTTTGTACTTGAACCTGATCGTAGTGGATTTGATTTCTCTAATCCACGTAGAGGTGCAATTGCTTGGGATGATAGGTCAACCGATGTCTACTTTGGTTTAGATTTGGATGTAAATGTTACCTATCTCTATTCCGACAACGAAACTGCGATGCAAGATTTGGGGTATCACGAAAACTTTGATGGTATTGATGTTGTTCCGGAATATGGGTATACGACACTGTTTGTAGAACTCATTGAAGGTCACATCTATGCACTTTATACACCAGATGGGAATTTCGCTAAAATTCATGTCCGTAGACTAACTGATGATGATGTGGAATTTGATTGGGCGTACCAAACTGACCCAGAAAACATACAATTAGCACCTGCATTGCCAGTTAAGTGAATACCATAACCTTGGTAGATTTTTGTATTCGTTAGACAATTCAAATTGTAGGAGGGTTTCCGAATCTCGATTATATGTCGCGATTCGGGGATCTCTCATACGGAATGTAATATGTCGCGACCGGGAGTTCGCTCCTACAGAAGAGGTCGGGAATCGGAGTTCCCTCCTACAGAAGAGAGAATGTAATATGTCGCGACCGGGAGTTCCCTCCTACAGAAGAGGTCGGGAAGCGGGGTTCCCTCCTACAGAAGAGAGAATGTAATATGTCGCGACCGGGAGTTCCCTCCTACAGAAGAAGTGTCTACTTTTTACAGATTTAACCATAATTTCTAACCTTCATAACTGACACTTAGGTGTGCAACCGAAAGGTGGGATAGTGAACAAATACTTATTATTATCGTTAATTGCTTGCTTGACCATAGTTTTCCCGCAAATGGATGTTCTTTCAGAAGGACATGAGGCAGATGAGAAGAAGCAGACATTGAGTCAGCAGGTATCACGTTATACACAAGAAGTCGATACAGAACCGGTCTATCCGCTTTATCGCAAACATTCTACGCAGTATTACCCTATGCGAAGTACGCGTAAAGCATCTCTGTTATCTGCAACGATGCCTGGATTAGGTCAAGCATATTCCGATAACTATCTGAAAGCAACGCTTTTCCTCGCTACTGAGATAGGTGTCTTTTCTTTAGCGAGTTATAATATTGCACGTGCTTTGCATTATAATAACCACGACAGATTTAATACAGGTTTCTATGATGAAAGAACAGGGAATTTCTTAGATAAAGATCAAGTCAATTCCAGAGTTGCGGACCATAGTATTCGTGGGTCACTTTTTCTTATTGCAGGTATCGGATTGCATGTTTGGAATATCCTTGATGCATCAAAAACCGCTGAAGAATATAATAAACGAAGATTCTCCATCCAAATGCAACAAACTAACCGTGGAACGCGTGCGTTAATTTTTACGCACCGATTTTAATGCGGATATCATCTAATTATAGTATGTGTGTTGTTAATGTAGAACGGTTGGAGTGATTCTGTATGAACGCACTATTCCGACAGCGTGCATCGTTATGACGAATTGTACGTGCCTTGGATGATGTAAGTTGTTTCTGGAGTTGTCAGTGTGAACTATGCGAAATGCCTACTACTTATTATAATATTAATTGGGGTGAGTTTTCTACTATCTGAAATTGCATGTGAAGAAGTTGCAGCGGAACAAGGTGATGCTCAGAACCGTGAAAATGAAGAAATAGCACTTGTAGAAGTAGATGAAGTTGCAGAACAGCCACTGAGAGTGGGGGAAAAGTTAACATATAACATCAAAGTATCTTGGGTGCCAGTATCCGCAGGAAAACGAGTTGACCATATTGAAAAAATATTACCATTTGGCAGAAACAATGTCTACCATATAACATCAGAAGCCAAAACAGGTTCAGTTGCTGCCCGAATACACCGTTTTCAGAACCGTCAGTCTACTTTTTTGGACACTGTTGGGTTCTATCCTATTAGTTTTCGTAATCAACTTGTTGATAAGAAATACACAGCTCGAGTCCAAATTGATTTTAAGGGAGCTGATGCGGAATATGAGAAAATCTCACAGAATAAGCCAACAGAACCGGAAAAGCGAGATAAAAAGGTTATTGAGATACCTTTCGGTACACAAGATGAACTCTCTATGATTTATTTTTTAAGGTGTAAGAAGTTAGTGCCGGGAGAAAGGTATTACTTTCCACTTATAATCAAAGCGAAGGTCGTAAAAATTAGTATTAGTGTGCAACGGGGAAAGATATTAAAGGTGAAAGGCTTGGGTCGTGTTAGGACGCTTTTAGTGACCACATCCCACGGTTATCAGCTCTGGTTGACCGATGATCGCAGGCACATCCCTGTTAGGATTGAAGCCGAAGTAAAAATTGGCAAAATGAAAGCCAACTTAGAAAAAATGGAATTTGTGCGATAAACATTTCGTCGGTAGATGTTCGACCTTACTAAATTTAATAAACAGCATATCGTTGGGATAAAAAATATACCAATGTGTCATTTTTCATTGCACTACTGGACGATAAGGAATAGTTTGTGTTAGAGTTTTTACGAAAAACGGATAATTACCAAAAACTGGTTGAATGCATAAAAACCGGAGAAAACCTTCCCTCACTTAGAGGGTTGCGTAATGCATCAACGTCCTATTTCTTAGCAACATTAATTGAGGATTGTCCCAATAAATCTTTCCTTGTTGTGTTCCCTACACATCGTGAAGCGGAGCAGGCATTGGAAGAGGTACGCTCATTTCGTAGCTATCTTGTTGAACAAGACGTTTCTGAATTGGCAACACTACAAAACGAATTACATCTTTTTCCTGCTTGGCAAAATACGTTATTTGAAGGAATATCCCCCGCAAAGAATATCTCTGTTCAGAGGATGCGTTGTCTCCATAACCTTATATCTAATAACGGTACTGCTAACATCCAAGATACATCGGAGCAGGTATCACAAAATCTTGTCTTTACAACGGTTCGTGCATTATCCTATAAACTTCCACCGCGAAGGACGCTTACGTCGGCTTGTCGCACGCTGAAAATCGGTGATGAAGTTGAGTATCATGATTTCATTTCATTTCTGATTCGTAGCGGATACCGACAGGTTGAACTTGTTGAGATAAAGGGAGAGTTTGCACACAGAGGAGATATATTAGATATTTATCCTCTTACAGCTGAAGCTCCTGTACGTCTTGATTTCTTCGGCGATGAACTTGACGAAATCCGTCTATTTGATCCTACTTCACAGGTTTCCATAGAACAGGATAATTTCGTTGTTATTACACCTATGACAGAGGTGTGTCTTGCTGACATATCTATTTCGCATTGGAAAGTAGAAACCGAACGACTGATGAAGAAAGATGCGAAATCACCAGAATACATTAATACTATTCGTGAGTTGACACGTGGATTTGAAGATTATATTGCGAGGACACATTCGGACAGCATACAATCGATTGGGGAAGAAACGTATGAAATAGACGGTGTTGAAGCCTTTCTGCCAATGCTATATCCACAAACTGAACAGATGACTGACTATTTGCCGGATGATACAGTGGTTGTCATTGTTGAGCCTCGTTGGCAAAAACGAGAAGTAGAACAGATGCGCGAACAACTACAGGAGATATATGAACAGCGAACAGGAGACGGGAAATTAATGCCGACTCCTGACAATATACTTGTTTCGACTGATACACTTGAATCCGAATTACAGAAATTTGCCAACATTCCCATATCTTTAGCAACACATTCTACTGGTCCTGATACTAAGAAGATAACTATGGATGTCGATCAAGACTCTGACACGCGTGAACCCCATTTTGATATCAAGCCGCTCGGTCTCGGTAGAGGTAATTATCAGATGGTAATTGATAACATTAAGAGGTGGACTGCGCGAGATTATTTTGTGAATGTATTTTGCGAAACGCCGCAACAGTCGAAACGTGTTTTTGAAATGTTGATTGAACGGGACCTTCCACCTGAGAAAATATCTGTTTCTGTTGGCTTTATTTCTGAAGGTTTTTTGAGCGATTCGCTCAAACTTGTTGTTATCTCAGAAAATGAGATTTTTGGAAATCGGCAACGACGGGTCGTTTCTCCGAAACGCTACAACAGCGGAGCACCGATTTTGAGCTTGATTGATATGAAGGTTGGTGATCATGTGGTGCATGTTTCTCACGGTATTGCAATTTATGAAGGCATCCGTCGTATGGATATTGATGGACAATCCCAAGATTTTCTTATTCTGAAGTATAGGGAAGAGGATCGTCTGTATGTGCCAACCTATCAGGTAGATTTGGTTCAGCAGTATATCGGCAACAAAGATGAGTCCTATGAACCGAAAATAGACTATCTGGGTGGAAAATCTTGGCAAAATAGGAAGAAACGTGCTAAGGCAGCAGTCGAGGAGATGGCGGAGGAACTGTTGAAACTTTATGCTTCTCGACAAGCAAACGAGGGATATAGTTTTCCCCCAGAAGTGCCATGGGAAAGCGAATTTGAAGCCCTTTTTCCGTTCCAAGAAACAGATGACCAAATGCAGGCTATTGAAGACGTTAAAGCAGACATGGAGACAGAAAAGCCGATGGACCGGTTGGTTTGTGGTGATGTTGGTTATGGTAAGACGGAGGTGGCTTTGCGTGCAGCATTCAAAGCGGTTATGGCGGAAAAACAGGTGGCACTTCTTGTTCCGACGACTATCCTTGCGTTGCAGCACTATGACACATTTGAAAAACGTTTCAATCCTTTTCCCATTCAAGTTGAGATGCTAAATCGTTTCCGTAGCAGAAAGGACATACAATCGGTTAAAAAGAAACTTGCTGATGGCACTGTTGACATAGTTATCGGCACTCACTCGTTGCTCTCCGAAACCGTTTCATTTGACAATCTTGGACTGCTTATTGTAGACGAAGAACATCGCTTCGGCGTGAAACATAAAGAAAAAATCAAGCAGTTTAAAGAGACTGTAGATGTGCTTACGTTAACTGCGACACCAATCCCTCGTACATTGCACATGTCTCTTGTTGGCATTAGAGACTTCAGTATTATCAACACACCACCTGCTAATCGGTTGCCGATTCAGACACAGGTGATGCCTTATAATACAAAGGTTATCAGAGATGCTATAATGAACGAGTTGTCTCGTGACGGACAGGTATTCTTTGTTCATAATCGGGTTCAGAATATCTCCCTATTTGCGAAGACTATTCAGGAACTTGTTCCGCATGCGCGTGTTGCTATTGCACACGGTCAAATGCCAGAACGTGATTTGGAAAGTGTCATGTTAGAGTTTGTCCGACACAAGTATGACATCCTCGTATGTACCATGATAATAGAATCTGGATTGGACATTCCAAACGTCAATACCATTATGATCAATCGTGCCGATGCTTTTGGATTAGCACAGTTATATCAACTTCGGGGTAGGGTTGGACGTGCAGATGAACAGGCATACGGTTATCTGTTTTATCCACAAGATAAACCGATTACTGAACGCGCACAGAAACGTCTACGTGTGATTGAAGAATTTACAGATCTTGGCTCAGGTTTCAAAATAGCACTAAGAGATTTGGAAATACGTGGTGCCGGAAACATTCTGGGTTCACAACAACATGGACATATTACGAATGTTGGTTACGAACTCTACTGTAAACTACTTGATGAGGCTGTCAGAAAATTGAAAGGTGAAAAGGTTGAGGAAGAAATTGAAACCAGCATTAATTTACCTATTGAAGCGTTTCTACCGGACGATTATATTCCGGATAGTCGTCAAAAAATATCTATTTACAAGAAAATATCTGCACTAAAAACCGACAAAGAGAAACAAAACTTAACCAAAGAGCTTAAAGACCGTTATGGAGACATACCGGAACCTGTTGATATGCTACTGGAGATATCAACAATTAAACAACTATGCCAGAAATTGGGTATAACTGCTATTGCTGCTGGAGGAGATAAGGTTAAAGTGACCTTTGATGAACACGATCCGCGAATAGATGTCGCGGAGTTTGTGGAGACGGTTCGCGAGAACCCTAATCTCCAATTACGACCGCCAGCACAACTGCTGATTGGTATTGAAAAGTTAACTGGAAAGAAATTATTAACCGAATTGCAGGAAATATTAACTATGTTTGTTGTTTCTGATTGAATATATCTTGACGGTTAGGTATTATACTAACCGATATTATTGAAAGGAGAATTCCAAAGTGAAAAAATTATTATTTGTTGTTGCAGTCGTTGCAACAGCCAGTCTTCTCACTTGGTCGTTTGTCAGTTCGGACAATCATGAATCTGCTGATGATAATGTTGACAAGAGTCAAATTATCTTGGCGGAGTTAAAGTGGAATGGTGAATTACATCAGATTTCACTTGCTGAATTGGAGGATGCTATATCAGAATTGCCGTCCTACCGTCAGCAAAACTATTCCACTAAAGAAGGTAAAGCGGAGTATTTAGAGGATTTTATTGACAAGAAACTCAAACTACTCCAAGCCACAGAGGAAGGTTTTGATAAACTGCAGGACCATCTTGACAAATTAGATGACTATACTCATCAACTCATGTTAGAAAGACTCACTGAAATTGAAGTTGATGCGAAGGTATCATATACAGATGAGGATCTTCAAGCATATTATAAGGAACATTTGGCAGACTACATTGAGAATGCAACAGCGCGTGCCACTTGTATAACGCTTGATGATGAAGACTTAGCGTATGAAACTTTAGATCAGATTTTAGAAGGAACAGACATTGTTGAGATGGCTAAGAAGTTGACTGAAGATAAAAAAATAGCCAATGGTCCTGGCACGAATCAAGAGGATCCTGGCAATACTTCGTTCTTTAGCAAAAACGCTTCTCCGAGTTGGTCTGAATTCATTGATGCAGTTTTTGAAATGGAAGTCGGAGAGATGACAGATAGTGTCTTTGAAACAGATGTTAACGAAGTGACCTATTACCTCATATTCCGGAAAGAGGAACAGAAACCTGACCGTCAAAAAGAATTTGAGGAAGTCAAATCTGATGTTGAACGTAAAGTCAAACGAGCTTCAAAACGTGCTCGTATTATACAATGGGTTGAAGAAATCTCTGCATCAGCAAATCTGATAACTTATCCTGAGAACATTCCCGAACCCGTGCAACCAGAAAAAACCGAAGAAGAATCAGGAAATACTGATAAGTAAATCCAGCATTACCGTAAGGAGGAAGAATAAATGTCCAGATATAGAATTATGTCCGTAGTCTTACTATTCGTTATTCTTGCCACGCTTCCCTTCGTTTATAGTTGTGGGGATAAAGCGATTGGTGCCGATGGCACTGTCATTGCAGAATTTGAATGGGATGGCAAACAACGGATTACACTTGAAGAGATGATGCAAGAGATCAGCGAACTCCCGGAATACAAACAGCGTCTGTATAAAGACAAAGCAGGTTTGGAAGAATATATGCTTCTCATGGCAGAAAGTCGTTTAATCCTGTGTCATGCCAAAGAGCACGACCTTAACGAGGATGAGGAGATTCTCAAGAAGGTCAGGGATTATCTACAGGATTTAATGATTGAGAAGATTACTGAACAGGAAGTTGATAAGAAACTTATTTTGGGTGAAGAAGATTACAAGAAGTATTATGAGGCACACAAGGAGGACTATGTCCGTCCAGAGCAGGTCAGATTGATGTGTATCACACTACAGAACAAAGAACGCGCGGTTGAGGTATTTGCTGAACTGAAAGCAGGTAAAGATATCGCTGTTGCTGCCCAAGAATTATCCGATAGACAGGAATTGATAGGTCCGGGAGCAAACCCGGATGCCCCTGGTGACACCGACTTCATTGGCAAAAACACTTATCCACCGGGAACTGAACCTTTCATGGAGGCTGCTTTCAATGCTGAAATGGACGTACTCCACCCATCTGTCATAGAAGTTGATGTGCAGGGTGAAAAGTATTTCATGATATTCGTCAAGAAGGAAGCACGAGACGCGTATCAAAGACCTTTTACTGAAGAGGATGTCCGTAAGAACGTAATTAGAAAAGCCGAACGTGAACGACGGGATGCTTTAATGGAAGAATGGAGAATGCATCTGAGAGAACGTGCAGAAGTTAAAACCTTCATTGACCGCATTCCAGATGATAAACCTGCTGAACCTGAACAAGAATCTGAAACACCTTCTGAACAAGTTACACCAGAGAAGTAGTTTCTGATTCTATTGTGTTTGTTGTTATATAATTCAAACGTGAGTTTGATAAATCAACTTTTTGTATTCCATCAGAATACGCGTTTGGTATTCTGAATTGGTTAGGAAACCGTACCTACCGGGTCTATGAGAGTAATATTTAAGTAAAAATGAAGTTCATATACCAATTATCAAACTCACGTTAATTCAAGGTATATCCTACTAATGTTGGCGGGGTTTCTGTGTCCCGCCTAACCAATGCTATATACACGTTGAACGTCAAGATGCGTCGTATTAATGACTGAATTCTGAACTAACTGTGGAGGAACTACCATGAAACACAAAACATATTTATCAGTGCTGTTGGTGCTATTTGTTTTCAGCAGCATTGTAACGACTTGTTCGGCTCGGATTTTTGATAGAATAATAGCCTTTGTTAACGATGATGTTATAACACAACGTCGACTTGACATACTTGTTAATCAGCGAGCATTTGAACTTCAACAGATTGAAGGATACAGTGAACGTGAGGCACTGCAGGAGGCAGAAAAAGAACGTGGTGACCTTCTTGATAGACTTATCCGTCAAATGCTGTTGTTAGAAGCGGCGTTAACCTTAAAAGTGCAGGTAACAGACACTGATATAGAGGAACAGATAGAAAAGTTTAAGACCGAATATAAGATACCGTCGGATGAGGAATTTAAGAGGTTACTCAATAGAGATGGTCTCACCCTTGCTGCTTTTCGTGAACAATTGCAGCGGAACCTGATGACAGAAAAACTTGTGATGGGTAGAATTCTGCCGCGTCTACAGGTGCGGGAGAGTGATGTCCAAAAATTTTATGAAGAAAACAGGGATCAACTTCCAACTAAAGCAGATAGAATAAGTATCAGTCAAATATACATTGCTTTCAAACTGAGTGATGCTGCAAAAGCAGCTGCAAATAACTTGGTTAATCAAGTCCTTGAAGAGATTCGTGTAGATAAAACAGAATTTGAAAACGTTGCAAAACGTGTGAATAATAAACAGAGTCCAAGTACTCGAACAGGACAACTCATTGAAATTACACCTGCTGAGATACTAACATTGCCTGATGCCATCCTTACCGTGCTATCTAAACTTAAAGCGGGGGAGATCAGTGATCCAATTGAACAGCCTGATGGTATTCATGTCTTTATGGTCGAAACACGATCTGATGAGAAAATAACTTTTAGACATTTAACTATCCCGTTCGTTTTTAGTGATGAGGATAAACAGGTTGCACTTGAAACTGCAGACAACATTGTGAAAAAGTTGGAAGCAGGAGAAGAGTTCGCTGATGTTGCGAAAGCACATTCCGATGACACAGAAACGCGTGAGAAAGGTGGGGACCTTGGCACGCAAAGCATAACTGCTCTAAATCCACAGATCCGTGAAATTGTTGAACCGCTTGAAGTTGGGAAGTTTAGCGAACCGTTTGAGAGCAACAAAGGTATTTATATCTACAAAGTTGACGAACGCAAAATACCAGAATTAACGGCACAGGAGAAGCAACAAATTATTGGTATCCTTCGACAACGAATGTTTGAAAAAGAGTGGACTGCTTATACCGATTCACTGATTGAAAACGCATATATTAAAATAAAACCGGATGCAATCCCAACCCAAGAAACCAAGGAAGACTAACATCTCATTGTTTGAGTGAGAAAACTGTGCAGAAAAACGAAGAAAACCTACCTATCGACCCAATAATACCTACTGCATCAATTTTGCCACACAGAATTTATCACAGATGCCTAACAGTAGAAAAGAGACGGACTGCAAGTACACTTGTTTGCCTGTTACTGTCTGCTGTCGTAATTTTATCCTGTTTCTTCCTTCCACTTCATTCTGTTCCTGCTCAGGATATACCACAAGAGGAACAGACCCAACCAATACAACCTTCTGATGATGCAGATGACCAGTCCGTTGAGGAAGAAAACAAGACTGATACTGCTAAAGAAGGATTAGATATTGAAGGAATGGTGCCTGACCCCGATACTGTGATTGGTGATGGTGACGAGGTAATCTTGCATGATAACTTTGTGCAAATACACGGGAATGCACTGATCAAGTATGAGGATGTTGTGTTACGTGCTGATCATGTGTGGGCAGATTTTGGCGAAAATATAATGCGTGCTGCTGGTAATGTGTATCTTAAGGTGGGGAGTGAGGAAACATATTCAGATGAACTTGTCTTCAATCTTGACACAAAGAAAGGGATTGCGAGAAACGGGTATACATTCAGTGATCCGTGGTATTTCGGAGGTAGTGAAATTTTCAAGATTGAGGATAATAAGTCTTATATTCGTAGTGGTAGTCTCACGACTTGTTCACTGAAATATCCACATTACCATTTCAGCGTGTCCGAAGTTATCGTTAAAAAGAACCAAGAGATGATTGCTAAAAACATCGTGTTGCGGATAGGTGGGATACCGCTTTTCTATTTTCCTGCAATTCGTCGTGATTTACGAAAAGGTAAAGTCGCAAAGATTATTGTCCGAGTAGGCACGGATAGTTATCAAGGTCCTAACATCGGTATTATTCTACCTTTAGCGCGGAAAAGACGTTACGATGGTGCGCTTTTATATGACAGAAGTTCCCGAAGAGGGCAAGGATTCGGTATTGAGGGGAAATATCGATTTAGAGACACACAGTTCAAAGAAATCCATATTCCTATTCCACCTGATGCTACACCCGCACAACGTACAAAATTGGAAGAAAAAGCGAAAGAGATATATGACCGACTTGAAGGGGATTATGATAGATATTGGTTAAAACAACTTTTTCTGGAATATTCCATCACTGAAGAAGATGCAAACCGCGCAAAGGAAGAGGCTGAAAATGTATTCAAGCGGCTTACTGAGGAAGATGCTGAATTTTCACAAGTTGCACAGAGTGAATCTGACCATACGGAGACACGTTACGATGGTGGTGATATGGGATTCATCGCACGTGGAGAGATAGACAAGGATGGAAATCCATTACTTGATCCGATATTGGAAGAGGCAGCATTCGCACTTAAGGAAGGTGAAGTAAGCAGTGTGTTAAGAACTGAATCTGCTTTCCATGTGCTCAAAGCGGAACGTGTATTGGATATATACGGGGTCCGTGAGATAAAACTGCGACGTATTGATAAAGCTATTACTGCAAGCAGTGAAACACAGGACGCGGTTCGTGCGACTGCTGATTCAATACACAAACGTGTCCTTGCAGGGGAGACTTTTGAACAAGTTGCAAGTGAATTCCCCGAAGCAAAATTATCTGAAATAAATGAAGGTAAAGGTTTACCACTGAATGAAATGGCTACAGGATGGCAGTATTCTGTGAGACGTTTGGAAGAACCTGGGGATATTACCCAACGTAGTCCTGTTTTTTCACCAGAAGGTCTATATCTTTTCCAGTTAATCAAAAAAGATGTGACACCTGAGTTTGAAGAACTCGCAGAGCAATTTGAAGCGGAATGGGAAACATTTGAAGCAGAGGTATTAGCTACACCCAGTGAAGAAGAGGCGGCAACTACTTCTGAACAAACTGAGGATTCACCTGAAGCAGATAGTCCTCCATCACCTGTACCTACTGAGAAGACTGAAAGCGAAACTCCACCGCAACCTACAGAAGAAGATGATATGACTGCTGAACAAGAAGATTCGGAAGAGACTGATACGATTACTGAAATAAAAGTCGGTGAAGGGGAAGAGACTGAAGAGGAAGAAAAGTTTGAAGTCTACCGAAAACACGGCTATCGTGGACGATGGGAAGACCCAAGGCAGGTCGCGTCTGAAGCACAAAGTATGTATGCAGGTGAATATAGCCGAGTATTGAATACGAAAAAATCCTTTCGCATCATCAAAGTTGATAAGAAACGTAGTTATTATGGAGATGTTTATCTATACGGTGCAGACGAATATTCCTTTAGCAGACAGGACGCAACTCGAATCGGTAGACGTTGGAATATGCGTTGGGGTCACAGGCAATCCTTTTATACACCATGGGATAGCAGACAAGAAGGACGGCGACCTCTGAGTTTTGTTGGTAGGACTGCATGGCGCGCTGTCAACTATAAAGAGGACTTGGGACTTCAAGGTGAATCATCGCTTAACTCTTTTGGTATTTTGACCTATGGCACAGCGTTTTCTGCTGCAAGTGATAAAGACATTGATGAAGACGGTAACCTGAGGTATTCAAGAGAAACAATCGGGGACTTCACCGGTAGACTTGAAATACGACATGTCCATGATTTTACTGGACAGGGTACTACTTCACTCCAAAAACTTCCACAATTGACTGTTAACTTTTCACGGATGCGGTTTAGTAGACTACCAGTATTTGAAACCATCAACGATGGGATGGTTGCAGTTTCAGAAAAACTGAAATCTGACAAACCAATTCTCTCACTCCTTGCTTTTCCAACGCTTGAGGATACCAGTTTTGATATGGATATTGAATTCGGTAACTTCTATAGACAGACTTACCGTGGCAAGCAGGGTGAGGAGACAAACGTATTTCTTCAGACACTTGACTTAGGATTTGATCTCCGTAAACAAACAAATCTATTTATTTCACCTTTGCGGGAGATAAAATTAAGTGCGAATCTGAATACAAATGCCATCTGGCATGCGAAAGATCAGGAGAAAAATAGGAATATTATACGCGGTGTCTACAATGTGAGAACACAAGCTACTAATACATTATTCCGTATTTTCAGTCCCAGATTTATACCTGGTGTGCGAAAGTTACGTCATGAATTACAAAACTCAATTACGTTTGATTATCAACCACCTATTGATGCGGATAATAATCTTTATCCGTTTGGTCCGAGTACTTATTTCTATGAACGCAAAAGACTTACATATTACTTTAATACAAATCTTGAAATCAAAACCAGACGTAGCCAATCTGCACACCGTATTTTCTATTATGATGCGCGCTTAACCGCTGATTTCACCGAATTCGAATCGCTCCACAGACGGAAATATGAACCGATTGAAAGTGATTTCACAATCGTTCCGCTTCCGAGTCGTAACCTGAATATGACCGTTCGTCTGACACATGACCCGAACCCACATCCTGATGATGGACAGAGGTTTAAGATGGTTGGCATACGTACCAATGTCCGATATACACGTCAAAAATGGTATGTTAGTGTCGGTAATTCATTCAGCAAACGGCATACATCTATTCGTGCTTCACGTTCTGTGACTGCCAATGGACGTTATCGTGTAAGTAGAGATCTTGAGTTTGACTTTAGTATGATCTACTATCCGATTGAAAAGCAATTTTACTCTCAACGGGTGAGTATCAACCGTAACTTGCATGATTGGAACTTGCGTATTTCCTGGAGTAGAGTTGGTATTAAACGCGATCCTCCGTTTGATAACGTCCGACAAGATTTCACATTCCAGGTTAACTTGATTGGTGAACCCGCAGTTTCTATGGGTGTGGGTTTTGATGCTACTACAGATACTTGGGGGCTGCATACTTTACCTGCTGGTGTGCCTTATAATGCGTTTGGTACTGGAAATTCACTTGGACGTTCCTTCTTCTAATTACATTATAAGAAATCGACTCGTGGGATTAGTACACCAAAAAGAGTAATAGACTTAATGAAACGCCGTCTGAAAATGGCGCGTGAAATTGGGGTGAAAAATGAGTGAAGAAGTCAAATTATACCATTAGTTTCAAATAGTGGTTGTGCATTGATTCAATTTGATAAATCTCTTTTACAAATTCATTGTTTCACAGGAATATCAATTATGCTTCTTAAAGACCGTATCTGCATAGTAACAGGTGGGAGTTCAGGTATTGGACGCGGAATTGCACTTGAATTTGCACGCGAAGGTGCACGTATTGCAATTGCCGATAAACAGGAATCCCCGTTACAAGGTAAATATCACGAGAAGGATGTGATTACCCCAACCGTCCACGAAATAGAAAAGTTAGGTGCACAAGGGATTTTCATCAAGACTGATGTGTCTGATGAATTACAAGTTGAGCAGATGATACAACGTACCGTCGAGCACTTCGGTGGGTTAGACATTCTCGTCAATAATGCAGGAATCCATATACCTGGTAGTTCACAAGAGATTTCTATTGCGGATTGGGATAAAGTTGTCGGTGTCAATCTGCGCGGTATTTTCTTAGCGACGAAACTTTCCATACCACACTTGATAAAGTCAAAATTTGGACGTATTATACAGATTGCATCTATCCATGCCTTTGGCGGCGGTGCTGGACCGGCTTATGCTTCAGCAAAAGCTGCTGTTGTCAATATGGTTAAGGACACTGCATTAGAGGTCGGGAATGATGGAATAACCGTAAACGCAATTTGTCCGGGATATATTGAGACAGCAATTCAGGATTATCTAACACTGGAACAGGTTGAGTCATCCTTGGAAAAGACACCTTTACAACGTTTAGGTCTACCGAAAGACATCGGACGTGCTGCGGTATTCTTTGCATCAGATGATGCTGAATGGATAACAGGAACATCGCTTCTCGTTGATGGTGGTGCCAGTGCGAAGGCTTAATATATAATAAACTGATTTCAACTTTGACCTACCAATGACGAACAAAACACACACTACAGCCGTAGTTCTGATCCCACCAGAAACTGTTCAACCACCCATCCAGAAAATACGTGAGGTATATGATCGTAACTATGTGCGGTGGATGCCACATATAACGCTTCTCTATCCGTTTGCCCCACAGAAAGATTTTCAAGAAGTGATACCTGCAATTTCAAATGCTGCCCGACAAATAACACCTTTTTCTGTTACATTAGAATCTTTCAATGCTTTCAAACATCGTAAATCTTGTACGCTCTTCCTTGTGCCTGAACCGAAACAGAACATTGTTGACTTACACAGTACCCTCATTCAACATCTTCCTGACTATGACGATACAGCAAGATTCTCTGGAGGATTCAACCCACATCTATCAGTTGGTCAATTCCCACACCAATCCCTGAACGAGTCACAACAAAGACTACAAGCGGAATGGAAACCGATTCAGTATGAAGTGGAATCGTTGTCTCTTATCTATAGGTCCCCAGAAACAAATGATCAGTTTGTCGTAGCCAAAAAGTTTTACTATCAGAATGGAATCATAAATTGAACACAAAATTATTTTTATCAACATTTGTAATCCTATCCCTAATATTGGTTGTGTCATTTTCAGGTTGCGAGAAGATTAGCCAAATGATCCCGTCCGATACTATCTCTACCGTAAAGGTTGGTATAATTCAACCCTCCGGTCTTGCCCCCAGTTTCACTAAAGGTGCTGAACTTGCTAAGACCCAAATCAATAACAGTGGTGGCTTACTCGGAATGGAAGTTGAGTTTGTTGTAATGGATAATCAGGGTATGCGTGATTTTTCAGATCCAGACGAAAGTGTCCGAATTGCAAAAACGTTGATTGAACAGGAGGGTGTTGTTGGAATTCTTGGTCCTTTGCTCTCTACCAATTCAACACAGGTAGGACCGGTTGTTACCGAATTGAAACGTCCTATCATAACCGGTTCGTCAGGTCAGAATGTAACTGCAACGGGTGAATTCGTATTTATTGCTGTTGCTCCGACATCATTACAGGGAGCGACAACAGCGAAATTCGCGTTGGATCCAAACGAGATCAATGCTAAAACCGCTGCAACCATACGACAAGCTGGTGATGTCTATTCAAATGCTGTTGCTGATGCATTTGAAGAGAACTTTCAGAAACTCGGTGGAAATGTTGTTGCTACCGAATACTTTGCACACGGTGATAGGAATTTTGATGTGCATCTGACGAAAATCAATGAAGCAGCACCAGATGTATTGTTAATTGCAGGTTTTATCCCTGAAGTGCCATTGCTGGCAGCGAGATCAAGGGAAATAGGTATAACAGCAACGTTTATCGGTACAAATGCTTGGGATATTCCAACTGAACTCTTTGGTGTTTTAGAAGACAATACACCTTTAGAAGGTTCTTTTTTTACCAGAGACTTTAGCATTGAGTCTCCTGATGCAGCTCCGTATGTCAATGCATACACTGAAATGTATATGATGCCTCCTGATGGTCCCTCATCATGGGGATACGATGCGATGTCTCTACTTGGAATTGCTATTAAAAACGCAGGAACGGTTGATCCAACTGTAATTCGGAATGAATTAGCAAAGATTACTGACTATCAAGGTGCATCAAGTATTTCACACTTTGATGATAAACGTCATCCCATCAAAAATCTATTGCTCCACACAATTCGTGATGGACAGGTAGTGTTGTATAAAAAGGTTGTTCCATAGCAATTATTCGTCTTCCTTATCGGGAGGCAAATCAATTATCCAATTACTGATATAGTCTGCATCGCGGACAACTTCATCCGTAGATTTTAACCTATATTCAGCACCGGGGATAACAGGTTCAAGCGATTCAAGGTCGGGTGGCAGGGCAAACTCTCCCTTACCATCTGCCCTATTGAAAAAGATACCAGACTTTGTGATACGGGTGATTTTTCCATGCAGTTGGAAACGTTTGATAACTTCTCCCTCGCTATTACGGTAAGTGAGTCCGGCAAGTAGATGTTTTCCAATGTACATCTCTGAACCATCAACATTGTCCTGATTATCATTTTCCTTCTTAATATCATTCTGATCCATCGTCTTGGAAATGTCTGTTTTCTCACCAGTATTAGTAAGATTATCTGTGCTATTATTAGGTGTTGTTTGTTTAACGCTTGTTGTACATCCAGCAAAGAATGCTATCATCAGTGTTATAGTCATAATGGTTTTGATGGAGTTTATCATTTGTTCCTATATCTACTGTATTGTATATTCCCGTGAGTTCGGTTTAGCAGACATGCAGGATTTTATATCTATTTGCCGAATTTACAAAGTCATAACTTGTATAGTTTTAGAGTCTTTAGAGTCAATCGAAAAATGAAAGAATTTTGCCATGTGCCACGATCCCATATCACAAGTGGGTTTATAGGCTATTTACGACTAATATAGTCAAGAATGACTCTAAACTTTTCATGATTTTTCAGGCACTATAACAAAGGTTTTTGCAGAGCATATTTTACCGATTCATTAAGTTGCGTCTACTGAACTCACGTTAGATTGGTTTAATTGAAAAAATCAACGTGTTATCCTTAGAATTGGTTTATATCTACCTTCTTTTTCTTATTCCCAGATATCATGTGGACAAGTCCAAATCTGAAAGCAATTGACATGGAACAAGGCAAGGATGTATAATAACAACAAGGTAATTGCGATGGAGAATATATAATTGATAAGGAGAACATCATGGAACTTGCCAACATATTTGATTTTACCAATCCAATGTCGATTCGGATAAAAGGTACTCGCGTTGGTATTGAAATTGTCATTGAGCAATTTCTCAAGGGTGCAGACCCAAGAGAAATTCAACGTATTTTTCCGAATCTGACGTTAGAACAGATTTATGCCACGATTACCTATTATCTGTTGAATAAAGAGAAAATTGAAGGCTATATTGCTGAAGGAATCAAACAAGCAGAAGCTGCATATAAAGAACAGTTAGAAAACCCATCTCCGGGTGTCAAACGACTAATGAAAATCAAGGCGGAACTTGAAGCACAAGGTTATTATTCTGAACAACAATGAATAAATACCTGATACGCTTCTTACTTGATGAAAATATGCCACATGCTATACGGGATGGATTAAAGCGAAGACAACCTGAGGTTGATGTTCAGGTCATCGGCGATGAAGGTTTCCCGCCAATCAGCGCAAAAGATGAGGACATTATTGAATTTCTGGAACGAGAGAGATACATTCTCGTATCATCAAATCGAAGTACCATGCCGATCCATTTGCGAGAACACCTACAGAATGGTGGACATGTGCCGGGAATCTTGATAATCCGTCCTTATTCTTCTTACAAACAGATAATAGATTCCCTTGAACTTATATACTTAGCAAGTGTCCCAGAAGATTATCAAGATCAGTTGTTATATATTCCATTTTGAGAATATGTATCCTGCACATACATAATCACAGTTTGAAGAGCATCATACATGAAAAAGATATGTGTATTATTCCCAATCTTCATCCTATTCCTCAGTTGTTCATCGCAACCTATTGAAATTCCTGATCCGAACTTAGCAACAGCAATCCGAAATGAACTTGGATTAGACCCTACCGAACCGATTCTACAAAAGAATTTGGATGAGTTGACAACTTTATCTGCCTCAAATGCTGGTATTACAGGATTATCAGGTCTTGAAAAGGCTACAAATTTGACACGTCTACAACTTGATAGAAATCAGATTACGAGTATTACACCTTTAGCAGACTTAGTCCACCTAACAGATTTAAACCTTCGCATGAATCTCATTGCTGACTTGACTCCACTTGCGGGGATGACAAAACTTACGAATTTGGAAATCAGCGGTGAACAAATCAAAGATATTACGCCCTTGCAAGGATTGACACAACTCACCGAACTTTCAATCTCAAATTGTCAAATAAGTGATATTTCTCACCTAAAAGGCTTGAAAAACCTTACAAACCTATCAATATCAAAAAGTCATATAAGCGATTTAACGCCACTTAATGAGTTAACCCAGTTAAAGGTATTATCGCTTTCATACAGTAGAATTAGCGATATTACACCACTTGCCAACCTGACACAACTGACTGGTTTATGGTTGGTTTCAAATCAGATTAGCGATATTACACCTCTTGAGAACTTAACACATCTTAACGATTTATGGCTTGTATCTAACCGAATAAGTGACATCACTCCCCTCAAAAAACTGAAACAACTTACCAGACTATTGATTTCCTATAATAAGATAAAAAATATTGGAGCTGTTGAATACCTTACGAGTTTGAAGGAATTAGGTATTAAGGGTAATCTTATTCAAGATATGAGTCCAGTTTATCGTCTTCGTAGAATCATACCGAATTTGAAAATTATTGAGTGAACTTTTATCCTTAACTATACTTTACATTGAAACCCCTAACAACCCCCGCGTTAGCTGAAAATCAGTGTTTCCTTTGCCATGTAATTTAGGTGTGTACTGTCGAGAAGATGTCTCCATTATTAACGTTAACATTTCATCAACATCAAATGATGTCAAATCCAAATCTACTCCGTAATTTTTCTGCGTTTCTAAATCGGTTGTAACCTGAATTAGTGGTACCATCACATGCGATTGCAATGGTGCTCCGACAATATGTGCAAGTGCCATCTCTACACCTGTTGCTGCCAATCCTGTCAACGTTTCTGTAGGTTGGTCTGTTGGAGTCTCCATGATGTGGAACCCGCTTTTCTCAACTTTTTGTCCATAAGCCAACGTTGGGGATGCATTCAAGGTTTTTGTCAAGAATGTAGCATTTGAAGGTACAACAACCGTACCTCCTGAGATAACAATTGTCTTTACCACCTGCATAATTGATTGTGAAACGTTGTCAGTTGACTCACCATTAGAAGTTATCGCTATACAGAGGTGTTCTAACCCCGCATCAACAACAGGGATAGAAGGCTTATCAGTTAGTTCATCTGTAAACCACTTTTGTACCTTCTCAATCACTGCATCAATACCTCCATCTAGCTGTACACTTGCCCAACCGTAACTTTCAGTGGATATACCGAGTTTCTGAATCTCATGGCGAACATGGTCATTGTGCGTCTTTTCACATCCATGTTCAAGTAACAAACCGAGTGCTACTGTCGGATGTGTTAGGTGTCCGATCATAGTGCGTGTGTAAATCTCTTCGGAACGTCCACTGGAAACACCACATCCCTCTGTATGTGCAAGTGCGACGAAACGGGAAATACCTTGAACATTTCCAATTCCTTGTTCGTTGCAACGGTGCGCAATCATCTGTGCGATTTGTCCAGAACAGAGACTTGTCGGCAAGATAAGCGCGAGTTGATTGCTACGACAACCCTCTGGTGTCTGAAATGCACGAAAAGTGTATACTGTATCAATCTCTGTTTCATCCGTTGAAGTAATTTGCACCGGTTCACCAGACATAATGTCTGATGCTTCTAACGCAGGGGTTAGATCTGTGGGACCTGTCTGTTTCCAATCACGCCAGAGTGAAACTTGGGAGTGTCCGGCTTTTTCTCCTACTGACAGTTCACCCGATGCGACACTCACAGTCTGGTCAAGCATCTCTTCGCCAAGTTGTGGCATTGGAATGCCATCAAGGTAAGCTCCTGCATTCACATCCATATCCTTCTCAAGCATTTCGTAGCGACCGGTCGTTGTAACGATCTTGATTGTAGGAACAAACGGAAAATTCGTAATTGACCCATTACCTGTAACAAAGAAAATCATGTTGGAACCAGATGCAACCTGTCCTGCGATGCTCTCCAAATCGTTGCCGGGACTATCCATAAAATAATATCCGGGTTCGTCCATCAATTGGCTGTAATTAATTACATGGTCGAGACGAACATCAGGATGTCGCTTCATCGCGGCACCTATTGATTTTATTGCGATGTTATAGAGACCGCGGAAATTATTCCCACCAGAAGGATTCCCTTCTGCTGAATGTCCATGCCATCCAACGCGCTCCTTAAATAGTTCAACAGTATTAAGGAATTTCTTTGCGGTTTTTAGATCTCGGACGTTTTGTAGTAAATAGGATTCCGCACCGATTAGTTCATCAGTCTCTGCGAGGTTTGCACACCCACCATAACGGATTACCTCTTTGGCAACATAGGCAGCCAAAGGGTTACCCGATACACCAGAAAAAGCGTCTGAACCACCACACTGTAATGCAATCTTAAGATTTTCTAAGGACTGTTCAGTCCGTGAATGAGCGTTTATCGATTCTAACCAACCCTCAATAATCTCAGATCCCCTTGCTAAGTTCTCATCAAAACTACCTTGTATCTGAAAGAAGTGGTGGACTACATCATCAATGCAATATCCTTCGCGGGTCATATATTCCTTGAGCATGCCATTCGTGACAGCTTCAGTCCCGTAGTCAACAAGTAGTATCGCACCGATATTTGGATGCACTGTGAAACCTGCCAATGTCCGTAGTAGCAAGTCGATGTTATTGGGTGTTTTTCCTTCTCCACCTTCAGTATGTGTGACAGACACAATACCGTCTATGTTAGCAAAGTTGTCTACTCTTCCCGAAAACTTATCAGCAAGTCTTTTTGCGAATCCTGATGTGAGTGCTGTGGTGCCCATCACAACGATGTAGTTCCGCGTACCAACGCCACGATTACCTGCACGTCTATAACCGAGAAAATTACGAGTGTCAGCATGGGGTTCTACTTGTTCACCGGAACTAAATAGTGTTTCATCTAATACATAAGGTATCATCTTATCTGTAAAGTTGGGGTTGGTCGGTAACTCAAAATCCAGATTTCGGATTGATAGCGAATCTATCATTTTCTGATTGCAGACATAATTGCCGGGATCAATGGATCGTGAAGCATAACCGAATGGTAGACCCCAAGACAATAGTGGCATTCCATCAGTTATTGGTTGGATTGCGAAGCGATGTCCTTCTAACACCGTGTGTGATAACGCAAACTGGTTTCCGTTGTGACGAATCTGTATACCTGCATCTAATCTCTGTGTAGCAATCGCAACGTTATCATTTTCTGAAGGTAGCCGTGCAACACTCATAAAATTATATGACATAGTATCTCCTGACCGAAGTGGTTTATCGTCTGTATATGCTTACCTCAATAGCGTCTTTTTTGACCCAAGGCAAATTAATCTCAAACCAATGCGTTTCAGATTCAAAGTTTGTGCGGACGTGTTCAAGGTAATCTGCCATTGAATCTGCACCGATTCCTACATTATCAGCTAATACAGTTGCTGGATTGGTCAATTGTGATTCAATTGCCTGAAAGCAGGGAAAATAGTTGTCAAAATTATTATCAAGCAGCAGAAAATCCACTGGTTCTTGAATGCTTTTTAACACCTCTTGTGCATCACCGATACGAGAATCAACGAGATCTGCAACACCAGCACTTTCAAAATTCTTACGTGCCTGTTCCACACGGTTTGAATCTATTTCTATTGTGATTAATCGTCCAGTTCCAATAGCCTTCAACACACGTAACATCCACAAACCTGAATAACCTATTGCAGTTCCACATTCAACAATCAACGATGGTTTCGCATTCTCTACACTTTCAGCGAGAAATTTTGCCTTTTCTGGACCTAACATCGGTATTCTTTCTTCTCTACATTGTTCCTCTACCTCTTGTAATACTTTATCGAACATATATCCCTCCATAGGATAATAGTGTTTCCATTTGAATTGACACTCATGAGACTATTATGATAATATTTGTAATAGCATAGTAGAATATTGAAATGAGATAATCTTACACGAAAAACGGATTAGGGTCAAGTTGTTGATGTTGTAAGGGCAGGGTTATTTAGTTTTAGGAATTTCTTAACTCCTACTAAGTGCTAAAGGCGGTAGGTTCGGTTTCCTAACCGAACCGGACCTTCCGCGAAACCTTTATGAACGCTATTAGCACCAAGCCGGTAGGTTAGGAAACCGAACCTACCGTGGCATCTAAATAATACCATTTCTAATTGAGAAACTACCATTAAAGTAACGCATTTAGTAGTTTGGGGATTGATTAAATTGAGTATAACATTTCACCTTGTTGTTTTTATTCAACGATACCAACTGTTCCATTAGATGCGTTTGCACCTGTAAAATTATCTACACCTTGATGTTTAATAAAACAAGTTATGGGATTCACTTTTTTATCAGCATAGAAATCCTCTATCCATTGGATTAGTTCCTCTGTAATTGTGTAAGCAGGCTTTCCAACATTCCTTAATTCTTGAATTATCCCCATATCTCCGTTGCTATATCTAAAAAGAAGAATGTGAGCATTTAGACTTTCTTTGAGAATCGGGCTATTATTTAGACTTACAACTAAAGGATCAATAATTTCAGGATCATCCGGGCATATGGAGATTTTTATGCCATTATCTGTTTCTCTCCATGGTATTATATATTTATTGATTAAATCTTTTAACTCGTGATTATCTAATCCTGTCTCATTTTTATCATTTATGAAATACCACTTATTTTCTTTATAGTGTATATTGTTATTTTTAACCATGTTCTTTACTGTATCTACTTTATTTTTCTCTTTATAACATTTATCAATACATTCTTTTGTAATATCAAATTCTATTCTTTTGTGAGCGGTATATTTTTGCACAGGGTATATATCTAATCTACATAGAACATTATTAATGTCTCCGATAAGAAGGTCTGAATGCATAGTGGTTGTTATTTCATTCAATTTAAAATCAATACGCAATTCGTAATATTTGCTAATAGTCTCAAAAAAACGTGAAAGTATTTTTAAGAAATTGTGAATTAGTTGAAGGTCTATGTGCAAATTTTGCAATTCTGAAAATAGTTCATCTGCGTTTTTAGTAGGCAGATAATCCAAATCTGTATGAGTTAATAATTGGTCTCGTAATGCTTTCAAGGGTTTAAAATCATGCGGAATGTTTTTATCATTATGATATGGTTCTAATAAAACTTCAATCTGTTTAGTAATATCAGTCCCTTTTAAATGTCCGTAGTTAATATAAAAAGAGAAGGAAACGGTATCGTTATTTGTGCGTTTATCCATTAAATTACATATATCTATTACTATGTCTGTATAGATTCTTTTACGGTAATCAAACCAAAAGACCGGATTCTCATTGTGTATAGTTTCCATATTGCTAACGAGTCCCCATCTTAGTGGATCGCCAGCATATTGGAATGAATGTGTTTTTGGTGTTAAACTATCAAGAATACTATAATTTCTATTTAATTTGACCCATATTTCATAGTAGCCTCTTATCATATTTTCTATCTTATTCCAATTCGGTGCTTTTAGTTTAGGGTGCTTTTCTTTGCATTTCAAGGGTATATGGTCGGATAAAACCCAAATTCTATCTTGAATGTCAATTTTGTTAACTCTAATTATTTTGGTGTTGACATCATGGTATAGGGCGTTTTTTAATAATGAATATCCCATTTTGATTCTATCAAGTGAGAGAATATCTCTTTCTGTATTATCTTCACTTGTTTGTAGCTGTTCAAGAAATACGTCTTTCTCAACTACGGGCAAATAGATAAAATCATTACAGGAACATACAAAGTAATTTTGTTTGACGTTGGAAAATAAATGTTGTTTGTTATTAGGATTTACCAACACATAATCTTGTTTTAATTCTATTTTGCCATTGCACTCGCTACAGTATTTGTGGTTGCAGTATTTATGGGGAAAGTATGTATGGAAAACTCTGTCTTTAAAAGCATCTTTCTGTTTTTTTGCCAATGATTGCATAAGGCGATTTTGGTGTTCATCAGAATGTGTTTTTATTTCTTCTGCAATTTCACTATAGCATACTTGGCAGAACTTTTCATTCCGTTCCCAAAATTCTGAATAGCAATATTCTTTAGTGGTAAAATCGCAAGGTTCATCGGGATTAAAAAGATAAAAAACTTCTCTTTTATCTTCGTCAGACAATTCATAATATTCGTCTATAACATCCATGTTTAAGTCCCTTTTGGGTTGATAAATTATCGGAATAAGTAGTTGGCTCATGTAAAGAATGAGTGCTAACTTGAAATAAAACCCCGTATGGCCGTTATGTTCATTAAAAATAACAACACACACTTTACATGAGCGGGTTATTGCCTTCTTTTCTTAACAAGTTAACACTTTCTGAATGTTACTTTAATAAGTCTATTTTCAATAATAACCTTCTGAATTTAGGGATAACGGGGTATGACTCGCAGCTCGTCCTTACTATTCTAACCCAAGTTGCTACCTATTACCAAAGAGTAGTTTTATATTAGTTGCGATGATAAATAGATATACTTTCAACTCAAATCCTGATGCCGTTACAGCATGTATTGATTTCGGTAAAAGTTGTGTGATCAGGCTATTTGTCACCTCAACCCGTTTTCTGTAATAATGTTGTAGGAACACTTCCCACGGTTGAAACTGTCGTTTTAGGTTCTTCCTCCGAAGTGGTTTGAGAGCAATCCGTGCTGTGTGGAGCGCATCTTCAACATCATAATCATTATACGCTTTGTCGGCGTATATCACAGACCCGTGAGGTAAATCATACGAATAATGTTGTAGCCCTAATACATCGTTGCAAGCACCGGGTGTGAAGAATGCTTCTACGATATGTCCGGTTTTGGTGACCATCAGATGTATTTTGAGACCATAAAAATACCGATGTTTACTTGCGATTTTACCACGCCATTGTTTACCTTGATAGATGCGACACCGACTGATCCGAATGTTATCACACACAGCGACGGGATAGGTATCAATTGCGTAAATGTCCTCCGAATTATTGGATTTAGATATTTGAGCAAGGTGTGCAAATAATGTTTCAAACAAACTTGATATCCTATGTAGCCTACGATTGTATCGTGAATGTCCCAACATATTGGGAATATATCCATTCATTTTCAACGGACAGCAAGCATTTTGATGATTTCCACCATAATAGAGTGCTGCGATAATCGCCGTTGTCATTACTTCAGCATCCGACATTTTTGCTTGTGGATGTGTGCGATGACCGAGTGAAATTAAAAGGTCGTCAATAATCGTATAAACTGCTACAATTGCTAATTCCATGGGGTTTCTCCTTATGTTTTGTAAAGATAAAAACATTATAGAGGAAATCCCATGGATTAAAAAGTGTTTTATAGGTAGCAACTTGGGTTATTCTAACCTAAGTTGCTACCTTGTAGCACAATCTGTTAGATTGTGCCTATGAATGCACAAATTGACAGTTTACGCTACAAAATTACGAGATTAATACCCTATTATTGAATAATACGGAGTCCGCATGTCTAAGATCTTGTAGGTAGCAACTTGGGTTATTCTACTGGCAGAGACAGGACTCGGCATTGGGGAGTGCTAAGGTAGAATTCCTGTCCAGCGAGTTCCTGTAATTGTATAGTATTAGAACCCGTAATTCCTGTCAATAAAAAACCGGGAGACCTGTTCGAATTTCACTAACAAAGTAACAAAGGCTAGCAAAACAGGGTTATTTAGTTTTAGATATTTTTCATAAATGTTATTTTTTGTACTAAGCAAATGTATGATGAAAAATCACACTACATCTGCTATACTTCACCTTAAAACTGTCCAGATTTTGAGGTGAACCATGACACGAAAAACATCTTGCCACTTACTTGGTATGTTAGCAGAAGTTCCAGAACCTCGCAACAATAGGGTGTGTAAGAGCAGGGTTATTTAGTTTTCATGTATTTTTACTATTACGTTAATGTTATATTTTGGTATCTTATATTTATCTTTAGTCCCGTAGGGACTAAAGAACTGAAAAGAAATCGTTTTCTATAAACATATCGTCCCTATGGGACTATAATGCGTTACCAATACACTCATATCCTTATATACACATTTATTAGTTTGCTTCGCTCTACTTGAACTGAGACGTAACTCTTAGTAATATATAATAACCGATAATTCCTAAAACTAAATAACCTTGAGAAATATTGTAAGGGTGGATAAAGTTTTTGGTATTAACCGCATAATTGATTGTAGTGGTAACTCTGATTCCCGGTCGAGATTCGGAGATCGATCCTACAATGAACGGTGAAATGGTACGGTCTACTTGTTTTTTAGGAAATTTTCATTGGATTATACTACCTAAATACGTTACCAAAATTTTTTACATTGGTAACATTTTTATTTTGCGTGATAAATCCTTTCTCTGTATGGGTTCATTGGTGTTATTTTGTGTTGCATAAAATTTATTTATTTTGTGTTTTTGGTAACGTTTTGTGTTCTGTGAAAATGTATGTTTTTTGACTGCAATTGTGTATTTTTTTATATGCGCCTGAATGTTGGAATCGAGTAATGTTAACATAATTTGATTGACATATAGCCTGAAACTGTATGTATTTCTAATTATAAGATTTGTAAATGTATTTATCAAATTATATTTCAATTAGACACCCATGTTAGAACTCACATTATTAAACATTTTAAAATTAGAAAAAAATTGAAACCGAATTTGCTGTTAGGTGTGTATTAGTATGCAAGCATCTCCGGAGGTGCGTGATGCCAGAATTAGATGATGAATTAATGCAACGGTTTCAAAAAGGCGATGAGGGTGCATTTGACCTAATTGTACGACGACATCAGCAGCCGCTTATCAATTTTATCGCGAGATTTACCGGAGATAAGGATAACGCAGAAGACTTGGCACAGGAGACATTTATCCGGATGTTTAAAGCAGCGAACCGATATAAACCCGGACGTGCTCAGTTTAAAACTTGGATGTATTTCATTGCTAAAAATCTCTGCAAAAATGAGTTGCGGAACAGAGGACGTAGAGATCGCTTTCGTGTTGATAGTGTAGTTTCTAACAATAATTCAGATAGTGGTAATGAGGATGAGATTGACCTTATTGCCAGTGCACCAGCGGATGTTGCTTTCCAACCAGAGGTAGCGATTGAGCGTAAGGAACTCCAAAACGCTATCCAAGATGCAATCGCAGAATTACCGGAACAGTATAGATTTCCTCTGGTGTTGCGAGATATTCAAGGACTAAGTTATGATGAAATTGGCAAAATACTTGAACTGCGAAGTGGAACCACTAAATCACGTATCAACAGAGCACGGTTAATGCTCAAGGACAAATTAAAACCTTATATGGAGTTATTATGAACTGCCTACAGGCTGAAGAAAACTTTTCTGCACATTTTGAAGATGCCTTGGACTATCAGACATTACAACAGTTTGAAAGTCATATTTTGGATTGCGAGGGATGTCAACAGGAGTACGCACAATTTCGGGATTCTGTCATGGCATCACAACAATTACCTCAAGTTGAACCTTCGACCTCTTTTTTACCAACATTACAGGAACGTCTCTCCCACGAACAACGCGAGTCACTGTCTTTTTGGAAACGACTACAGTTAATTATCAACATGCCAAAATGGGTATATGCAGGCGTACTCATATTGATTTTGTCAGCTGGAGGAACTTTCTTCTATCAAGATGACTTATTCAATCGTGACATACCTTCCCTTGATGACAATGAAATAATTACTACAACAAGTTCGCAGTCACCAATTGACAATATTGATGAATTTTTTCCTCGTGGTTTAGGAGGAATTGGATCATCAAGAAATAATTCAACACGACCCATGCAACAGCACTATATCTTGAAACAGGTAAGTTACACCACCGCATCAACTGCGGGAGGATTATAGAATTTTAATCTACAGAGAAGATATACTACTGATTTAATGAGGATAATCACATGTGCATTGAGAAAACCAAACCTATAACAAATGTAAGTATAAAACACCTTTCTCCATACAATGTGCTTGGCGTAAGTATCCTAATATTCCTACTTTCAGCTGCAACACCGAGTATCGCAAAGGATAATGTGCTGCAACTGCTTGAAAAAGAATTCAAGAAAGTTGTCACCTCTGCCAGTCCTACCGTTGTCAAAGTTATAGCAACAACACACACACCACAAATCACCACAAACATACGGAATATAAAAATTTCTCGTCAAAGCATTAGTTCCGGAATAATATTTGATAAGGATGGACATATCGTAACAACTACGTTTGATATGATTCCAAACAAAATTGAAATCATCTTTAATAATAAAAAACGTGTACCTGCAAAAGTCATTGGAACGGATGAACTGACAGATCTTGTTGTCCTTAAAGCAGAAAGTAAATTCCCGGTACAAGTAAAACGTGGTGATTCTAAAAAAATAGATACCGGTTCGTTGGTTGTCACCGTAGCGAATTCTCAAGGACGTAAACCGATCCTCTCGTTTGGTATTGTGAGTGGTCGAGAATTTCTCCCAGATCATCCTTGTTGTGAACTGATTAAAATCAACGCTACTATATCACCAGGTAACAGTGGGGGTGCAGTCGTTAACACTTCAGGAGAGGTGGTAGGAATGATTCTTGCTGTATTAAGCGAACCTTTTTTACAAGATCCTTTTCAGACTCAACAACCTTTGCAAGCATTGAATAGACCTGGAATCACATTTGCGGTACCTATTGAGACGGTTACATCTGTTGCAACTGAAATAATAAAACATGGGAAGGTGCCACGTGGTTGGCTTGGTGTTAATATAGATACGAAAGATTTTGGGGTTTTTGTAACCAGTGTTATATTAGATAGTCCTGCTCACGTGGGTGGGATATTGCCAAGGGACGTTATTCTTGAGTTCAATAACACACCCGTGAAAAATTATTCAGAACTTTTAAGATGTGTGGGAAGGGAACTTCCTAATACTGAAGTCAAGATTAAAATTCAAAGAGACGGTGATGCGCAGAATTATACGATAAAACTGGGTGAACGGTAGTCTCTTGTCTGAATGTTACTTTAATCGGTTATACTCTTCAATATATGCCCGTGCAATTTCTTCGTTCCCCTTTATTATCAGCAGATTTTCACTGTTTCGGGTCTGTGCATTTCTTGAGAAATTATAGGAACCGGTGATAACAGTCTCCTCATCAATTATAATCACCTTGTGATGCATGGTGCCTGCGGATTTGTCAATTTTTACAGGCATTCCTAACTCTTTCATATCTTTATATTCGGAATATTTTGTAATCTGATTTTCATCAAATACCCCTCCTACATCTATACCAGTTTGAAACCGATCGCGCATTGCCTCTCCCAGTTTATCGTGCGTAAATGAAAATGCCATGAAATAGATTGATTTTTCTGCATTATTGATCACTTTTAATAAGGACGGTATGGTAGCGTTTTCCGGTGCGAAATATGTAAAAATCAGAGTTCCATCGCTCAGCGACACTTCTGGGTAAGGAATGTGTGGATTAGATGATCTCCCATACTGTCCAGATATATACATTTCTCGAAATTCATTTGAGAAATTATCTGCCAACGGTTCAGAATCAATCCAAATAACGTTATTATTGTTCGTGTGTGCGCCTCTATAAGTTATATTATACGAACCCGTCCAGACATATCGTTCGTCAACCACAATAAATTTGTGGTGCATATAACCTTCATTGTCACCATCATCCCGGACTGGGATACCCTCCTTTAGTAGTCGTTGAATCTCCTGTTCCTCTGAATTATTATTTTCCGTGAAGACCTGTACTTTAACCCCTCTGTTGTGTGCATTAATAAATGCATTTGCTACTGGTTCAGAATCCAGATGGTATAGCGCAGCTTCAATTTTCTCCTTAGCCGAACTAAGTTTGATTACGAGTAGCTTCTCTAAAGTAAATCCGCTGTTTGAACCGTCGACTTCACTAAAGTAGACTTCCCATGATCCTTGTTCAGGTGGTATTTGAGACTTACCTTTGAAATGCTTGATTGCTAAACCGATGCCAACAGCACACAGTATAATGAGAAAAAATGGGACAAACCGTCTATTTCTGCTCTTGGGTTCTGTGCTTGATTCACTGTTCATATATCTATTGTCCTTCAAAGTTGTTATATTTTAGATATCCATTAATAGGTTCACTTCCTCAGCGCAACCTATAAGGATTAGACTCCCCATCTTTTGCGGGATTCTTCTAACGTCTCAATCTTTGCATCTTTCTGTTTCCACGCATAATGTCCCTTCGGTTTTTCACCAACCCATCTCTCGTCTATTGCTTCTGCTGTGAGTTGATAGCGGGTGTCTGCTGTTATTCGTATTTTGTCGGATGTGTTGACGAGGGAAGCATGCATGAGAAACATACTGAATATGATTACATCTCCTGTTGAAAAGGTTGTGGTTGCCCAGTGTCCTCCGAATTTCTCAATAATTTCCAACGGATTATCGCTAAAATGCCCTTGAATAAGGTCGCGGTCAACATCTGACTGTCCGTAGGTTTCACGCACCTTATCAAATCGGTTTGAACCGATACAGAAGACAATCGGACCCATATCCAAAGAGACATCTCCGAAAGGTGTCCAGCATGAATATAGGTTCTGTGTGCCTCTCCCCATAAAGACAATATCGTAATGTATCGGGGAACCTGATCCGGGACCTGCCGTTCTAAGCCATTTGAAATCAAACGTCCGCGCTTTACCACCCAGAAAATGCTCAAAGAAGTTCATTATCGGTGCCCCTTCCACAACTGCCTTAAACTCAGGGAGCATTGTCAACTCCTTGTTTCCCATTGAACCTGTTGACGTAGGTTCAGGATAATCTGGGTTGAAGATACCATCCATGAGAGAGACATTTGATGCCAGCATACTTTTTTCATCTAATTTCATAAGAATCTGTTTCCTTGCAGAAAGGACTGTCTCTTTGTCATGTAACCCACGCAATAAAAGATAACCGTCTTCAGCTATCCTATCATGTAACGCTTGTGGATTATCTAAAATGTCATTACTTTCTCGTAAATCTGTGCTGACATCTACATCCTGATGTAAAAAGGGGAGTTTCATCTTAATTCCTCTGTATGTTCGTTAAGGATATTCATTATAATCATAATATCTATGCAAGTTTGATTATTATTGATAAGAATGGACATATAGTTTGTTGTTTTCTGATATATGTTTCATTTTATTATATATATTTGGAAATGGCAAATTAAAAATAAAAAATGCGGATACAATTTGTTATATCCGCATTTTTTCTATAAATTTACTATATAAACTTGAGCAATCATCTTCTCTTTAGAGATGCCCACCGTAATGTCAATAATTTATGATTTGCAGGTGCTTTTACATTTGTTTGGTGATTTTCAGAAGAATGGAGTACATCATGTCCATTTAGAAACACTCCAAAGGGATATGCACTACTGTCTTCGTCATTTACAAACCATTCTGGATGTTCGTTGACTACATAGATATGAGAATGTTCAACACTATGTGAATGCCAACCGAAATCCCCGTGTTTGTGTTCCCATTCATGTGTATGGAGGATTCCACTGTCACCAACAATGAGTTGTCCTATGTATTGAAGTGTATAAACATTACTTTCAGCAGAATGCTCAATGTTTTGTTCGTCTAAGTTTTCAAGAATCAGTGACGCAATCTTTGTGTCTGAATTTCTTGCATAAAGAACAACGTGTTTATGGCTTAAACCATCATGTGTATGAACTTCACCAATAGCATGATGTAATTTCAGAGTACAAGTAATCCAATTGCTATCAACATCTTTATGTTGGTGCCCATTCCATAATTCTATTTCATTATGTACAGTCCCAACTGGGAGTGAATTATCAATAGCATGTCTATGCATTACTTCATTTGTTGTATGCTGGTGATAAGGTGTTAAGTATACCTCATCGTTACCGTCATAGGATTGGTTATGGTCTGCATGTGCATAAACATTCATTGCTATATTTGATGCAGCTAAGATCATGAGTAAGCATGTTATGATATATTTAGTTTGATTTGAAAGTTTATTTTTCATTTCTGGTCTCCAAGTTTTTTTTGACAGAAGATTAATTCTTCTGAATTGATACTAAATACTTGAGAATAAGTCAGATTTTGTGTGGGTTAAACTTTTTTTTCTATTAATAGTTTACATCTAAAGTAATTTATTCAAATCTAAAGGTTAAATAAAAAAGTTCGGTTTTGCAACCGAACAATAGATCTACATAAATTGTAGATATGACATCAACAGGATTGATGACTATAGATTGTGTTGTATGTATGGGATACAATTATTGAATTTGAGATGGAGGTATTTCGTTTAACCATGTATAGTTAAATCGATAATGTTGCTTGCTGCTGATTAGGTGAATTATTCCGTTTCTACCTTGGCAGACAGCGAGATAACCTCCCGGTTCAGCACTATTCAATCCCATAATGAAAGGACGTCCATCCATCGTCTCAATTTCTCGGTCAGGTCCATCATCTGTTATTAGGCGGATATTAGTCCAAGTTTCTCCATCATCATAAGAGAGTGCTCCGAAAAGTCCTGTAACTTGACGTTCATTTCCAGATTCATCAACAAGTGGCATCGTCTCTGCTGTCTTACGATCTCCAGTAAACGTTGCGAGAAATAGAGGTCCTTCCATAAGTCTTAAGAATACACACCGTTGCCCACCCGATACTGGTGGAAACGGACTCGCGCTGTAATGCCATGTTTTGCCGCCATCCTCAGAAACGCTTTTTGGCATACGTCCGTCAATATTATCACCGCGACCATACGCCATCAGTCTACCATCCAACAATTCTACAACCGCTGCGTGTATCCCAGCAATCCATCCGCCGTTTTTACCTGCTGCAAATTCGGGGATAGGTTGTCCTGCACCTGGGTCGTACCAGGTTTCTCCATCATCGTCACTTAACCAGATTGCTGTTCCACCGTTTCCGCCGCTAACTGAATCGCAGGCAAGTAGGATTGAACCGTCCTGTCTTCGGAAAACAGATGCAATTGGCATGTGGCGTAGTTTATGCTCTGGTGAGATAAACCGCGGTTTTGACCATGTTGCCCCGTTATCATCAGAATGCCGTAGCACCAATGCTAATGGTCCCCACGTCGCTGCTGCAGAAAGACCGTTGAAATGATAAATTCGTCCATTTTCATTACACCAAAGGCTTGTGGCGTGATTGTTTCTGTCAGGAGGTCCCCAGAAAGGTTCAGCAACTTCCCACTCCTCTTCACCATAACGCAATCTACTTGCAGCAACTGTTAACTCACGTCCTCGTTCAGTAACGCAGGAATACCATGCTGCAAACATATCGCCATTTGGACATTCAGTAATTGCTGGGACATGATTATGTTTAGAAAAAAGCGGACCATTTGAACCGTCTGGAATTCTGACAAATGGGATAGGTTCTGCAAAATACGGTGTTTCTGGTGTAGGACTACTTGCCACTTCTTGTTTGACATTTTGTCCCCATAATGCAACCTTTGGTTCAGGTAAAAGATTAGGTGTTTCAGACATTTCCCCACAAACAAGGCGAAACCCGATATACCAGTGTTTATCTTCTGGTACTGCACCCATCCGATTTGCGGAACGTAGATAACACAACAGAGTTGAATGACTACCGCCTCGTGTTACGCGATACAAACCTGTTTCGCGTCCACCCGGATCGGTCTGTGGGTTTGATTCATAAGGTCCATACCAATCTTGACACCATTCCTCAACATTCCCGTGCATGTCGTATAGACCCCATGTATTGGGTGTGGTTTTTCCAACGTGCAATGGCATAATCTCTTCTTGTCCACGACTTCTCCCTGCATCTGGGTACCAACTCTCACCAACATTTTTCTTAAACTCATCGGGTAATGTATTACCTGTATGGAAATGTGTTGTTGTGTCTGCTCTGCATGCGTATTCCCATTCTGCTTCGGTTGGTAGTCGGTAAGGAAGTCCTTCCTTTTCGGATAACCACTGACAGAAACGGGTTGCATCGTGCCAATCCACAAAAACAACTGCTTCATCATCATCTTGTGAGAAGCCTATTTTTCCACGCAATTCCTTATGTGAAGATTGAAATTCCTCGTATTGTGCGTTTGTTACTTGATAGATTCCAATATGGAACGGTTTGGTGATTGTCACCTGATGTATTGGTTGTTCATCCCAATCACCATCTCGCAGATATTCCTTACCTGCGGTTACTTCATCTGCAAGATTCGCTTTTGCTGAACCCATCATGAATGTTCCGGGTTCAATTCTAACAAACTGCATACCAATAGAGTTTGTGAATGTTTTTTCTTGAATTATCTGTTGTTGCATAGGTTACCTTTCGAATTTGATTTTGAATTCCGTAGTGTGTCGGGAATAAGTTACTCGGTATCTGAAGGTCGGTTTTGTAATACTGGTATGACATAACAATGAATCGTCAATCCGTCAATTGTGTCAGTTTCAACCAGTTGATTGGGTTTTTCACGGTAATCGAACACAATATAATAACCTTCTTCTGCCCCTTCCAATTTAAGATAAGCTGCAAGTTGATGTTTACCTGCTTGATATGCTTTTTCATTTCGCCAAACTTTTGTTTCAACTATATACTTCTTTGCGTTGTATCCGATGATAAGATCTGCTCTACCTCTACCTGTTGGAACTTCAAGGTGCATTGTAGCACGAACTATTCTCACGAACTCGTCAAGGTATGTGAAAAGCAGGTATTGACCTACGAACTCTTGTGGTGTGTCAGGCACTTGTAGTATTCTGAAACCCGCCCGTGCGATGAAATCTTTGTAGTTTTCAATCAAAGTATGCATCTTGAGATTTCCATTTGGAGAAACATATTCAGTGAAATCCATCGGACCGTCTTCAGGAAAATACTGATCCTCAAGTCCATTAATAATTGGTTGAAACGACTTGAGAACACGATGGAGATAGATCGGATTTCGAATTTGACACATGCCATCTTCATCTTCACCGATAATACCATAAGTTGCGAGTTCACTGATTATATCATCGTCAAGATTGTAACTTTTACCGTTCTCATAAAACAGGATTCTCATAAGGGTTTTTTCAAAACGCGGGTCTCTTCGGATATTTGTGATTAGGTGTGAGATATTCGTATTACGTTCCTTCAAGATCTGTTTGTGTGCAACATTAAAGTGTGACATTTGTATCTGCTCGGATTTTGGAATATCCGTATCCTCAGTTAGGATTTGTCCAAATCTATTGACCAAGAAGGGTTGTCCAGCTGTTTGCTTGTGTATTGCTTCAATTACTTCAGGTGCGAAATGTTGTCCTACTTCTTGTATATATTGGGAAAAGAGTTCTTCAACTTGTGCAAGTGTGAAGTTTTGTAGTGTAAATTCGTCTTGAATGTTGAAGGGAGAGATTGATCGATCATAATTGAGTTGTGTGATATTTTTAACACCGACAATACCAACGCTGTATGGACATCGGTTTTCATGGTCGGAGAGATATATCTGACGCAATGTGTGCAGAAAACCGCGTAGCACATCTTGTGGAATACCATCAAACTCGTCAATAATAATAATAAGTTTCTGATTTTCGAGAAGTGATCCAAGTTCTAACAAAAAATCTCCAAGTGAAAGATGATCCTCTATCTCCACATTGGACAGAAGGTTTCTTGTATTTTCTGGAAGTTCAACACCGCGTATTTCAATTACTTCTAAGATTTTTTGACTTAGTTTTTTACAGAAATGAGGATAAAATAGAGTAGAATCCGTATCTACATACCCTTCAAAATTAAAATGTATAGGCAGATATGTATCTTCTTTTTTCCTAATAGTGTCAATAGCGTTTCTGAATAAGGTAGTTTTACCTGTTTGTCTTGGTGCGAATAGAACGATGTAGCGTCCCTGCTTCACTCGGTTTAAGAAATCTGTGAGTTCTTCTTGACGTGAGACGACATAGTTTCTATCTGGATGAACGGGACCATAAGTGCTAAAACATCTCATTTGTAACTCCAGAATAATTGTTCTATCGCGGTTTTTAGTATTATATACATAGTGTCTATTAAAGTCAATTATAGGGGAGGGTTATTTAGTTTTTGGTAATTTTGATATAATTATCACAATTCAATATTGTTTCTTGTAAGTCAGGTAGAGTTTGCGAAACCCGACTATCAAAGTATTTCATCATGATTCGGAGATCGTTCCTTCAGAGTGAAGTCTTTATCAAAAGGTGACATCTTGGAGAGAATTGTTTTGTTCTGAAATTACCTAAGATAACCCTTGACATTTTCTGCTGCATCTGTTATTCTTATATTCAATATTTGCGTATGAATGTGTTCTTAATGAGTGACTAAATTTGCAGCTATATTCATTAAATATCAAATGAATTCATATTAAATATCAAATGAATTCATATAAATTCGGAGAGGAATATAAATGAAGAACTTTAGGGAAAACCTTAGATTTATAACTAACATTCTGGTATATGTTCTCGTATTTAACGGCATTTTGTTGGCAGGTATCTGTTTTGCAGATGATCTTGTCTTGCACCTAACTTTTGATGAGTTGAAAGGAGACGTTGCAGAGGATATTTCCGAATTTGGTAATGATGCAACCTTCAACGGCGGATTTAAATTAGTTGATGGAAAGTTTGGTAAAGCAATAGATCTTGATGGCGCATCTTGGGGAGAGATTCCTGACGATGATAGTCTGGATATTGTTGATGGTATAACAATAGAAATGTGGGCAAATCTCCGTGCAGCAGGTGCAGAGCAAACTGGTGTTGAAAAAGGACCTACTTGGCAAGCGGGTTTATATACACTTGCGCCGTACTACCGGAACGGATCAATTCTGCAATTCTTTGATTTACCAGAAAATTGTGACGATGAAAATATTGGTGGCAATATACAGGATGAAACATGGCACTTTATAGCAGGTACATGGGATGGCATCACAATCAAGTTGTATATTGATGGTGAACTTAATAAAGAATTGGAATGTAGGGGAAAACTTACTCCGAATAATGACCCACTTTATATTGGTGCACGTGGTGGAACGCAACGTTTTGTCAATGGTGCGCTTGATGAAATAAAAATGTACGACTATGCGTTAACCGAAGATGAATTAAGAGAAGATATGGAAAATCCGAATGTAGCGGATGTTCTTCCACAAGACAAATTAACGACAACATGGGCGCGCATCAAAACCAGATAATTGATACACAAAGGAAGATTGATGAAGAGATTGGCTTATCTATTACCACTAATTATTGTTTTATTTACCTTAACGGGTTGTGCGATCCTACCCTTTGTAGGAGAAAAGGAGCCGAAGGAACAGGTCGCTGTTCTCTCTACTGAAAAAGGCACAATCGTGATTGAGTTCTACCCAGAGTCTGCCCCTGTGGCAGTTGAAAATTACAAAAGATTGATTGACATGAAGTTCTATGATGGATTGACCTTTCATAGAATAGTAAAGGACCCCGGTTTAAATATCGTTCAAGGAGGGTGTCCAAAAGGTGATGGAACGGGTGGTCCTGGTTGGACTATTATAGACGAGTATACGAATGCCAACCAGCGGAAACATATCAGAGGTACGATAGCAATGGCACGGTCCAATAGACCAGATTCATCTGGAAGCCAATTCTATATTTGTCTGAAACCACAGCCTCATCTTGATGGACAATACACAACATTCGGTGGTGTCGTTCAAGGAATGGAAGTCGTTGATCACTTGGTTGTTGGCGATGTTATAACTAAAATCCGATTGGAGGCTAAGTCAAAATATGTTAAGGCAACAAAAAGTTAATCAAATCCCCATTGCACTTGCAATTTTAGCATGTCTATCTCTGCTTATTCTGTTTAGTTGTTCTCCACAAGATAAAGAGACTACTGAAAGTACTACAGAACAGACGGATACAGAAAAAGTAGCAGAACCTGAGACGGTCATAAAACCAGCAGAAGATTCCGAGAAAACAGAAACAGCAGCCAAACCGATGATTGACGCGGCGAATGCAATCGCTGTTATTAGCACTGCTAAAGGCGATATAGAGTTTGAATTCTATGCGTCTGATGCGCCAAATGCATCGAAAAACTTCATTAAGAACGCGAGTGAAGGTTACTATAGAAATGAAAAGTTTCATCGTGTTGAAGAACTCGTTATACAAGCAGGTTCAAGTCTCATTAATGAAACGCAACCTATTGAAAAGAGTGATCATCCACTTGAGAAAGGTGTTGTGTTAATGGTAACGGAAGATGGTTCAAGTGTTGCAGATGGAGATGAATTCCTTATTTGTAAAGATGCTATTGTAAATGACGGCTGGACTATCCTCGGAAAAGTCACCAAAGGTTTAGAGGTATTAGACAGTATTGCAAAGGATGATAAGATATTAAATATCACTATTCGTGAACGGAACGAAGAGTAAAAATGGTTGGCGGTTCATTTCACATTTGACCGTCTATCTTGACAACTGAAAGGAAAATTGAATGGCATTCACGGTAATTCGGACTGCCCGTCCGAGTCCAGTTTGGCAAGAGAGTTATGTTCGTATTGAAAAAGGGCAGCGTCTCGTGATTGATGCTGAAGGTGCATGGTCTCCCGATCTGAAAAATAGGACAGGTTGGTGCGGTGCAGATGGTGTCCCCAAAACACCTGCAGGAGATGGTTATCTTCTACCCGGAACTAACATTGGTGCACTTATTGCAAAAATTGGGAGTTCTGTATTCGCAGTAGGTTCACGATACGATAATCCTGCTCCCGCAGACGGTGTTATTTTTCTGGCAATGAACGAAAACCCTAACAATAACAACCAAGCAGGAAGTCTACTTGCGCAAATTATTATCTTTGAAGAATAATCTGTAGTTTTCCATACACACATAATTCCATAGGACCACCGATACCTATTTATCGGAATCATTGTGTTGAATCAGGAGTAGTTAAATGGAAGAAAGCACAATTCAAGAAGAAACACAACTCCCACCGATTGACTTTATAACATTTATAACGGATCTTGTCACAACTGCACATCTTTATCTGCAAGGATTCCGCGATCCAGAAACTGAAAAGGTAATTATCAATCTTGGATTAGCAAAACGAATGATTGACACGTTAGAGATGCTTGAAGAAAAAACGAAGGGTAACTTGACTGCACCTGAATCTAATTTTTTTGCCAATTCTCTCTACGATCTACGAATGGGATATGTCCGTGCTGTGAATAGCAAAGTGGATGAACCTGAGCAAGGCACATCAGAGGATGAAGAACCTAAAGAGGAGATAACAGAAGAGGCAAAACCGGCAGGAGAAAATCCCAACGAGGAAAACACATCAACCGAAACAGAAGTAACACCAAATGGAGAGGTAAACAGTAATTCATGATCAATAGTTCTGTAAGTTTTTACTGAAGAATTTGCGGATTTCAATAGACAACATTAGAACGGAGGATAATGAATTATCAACGCAAGATAATTATCGCCTTCAGTCTGTTGTTAGGTCTCCTCATTATAGGAACATTCGGTTATTCCGTCCTTGAGTTAGATTGGACACTAATTGATTGTATTTGGATGACCGTAATTACAGTAACAACAGTCGGATATGGCGATATGGCAATGAGTGATGCTGGCCGTATTTTCACGATGTTTCTCATCATCAGCGGTATCGGCATGTATATCTATTGTGTTACTGTAATAACTGCATTCCTTGTTGAAGGACAATTGTTGAGTTTTTTTAAACATAGAAAAATGACACGAGATGTAGAAAAATTATCTAATCATTATATTGTTTGTGGAATAGGTGATACAGGCATACATGTAGTTGAAGAAATGCAGAAATCGGATGCCAGTTTTGTTGGTATTGAGGTGGATGAGGAGCGTTTAGAACATCTCACGGAAACACATGATTTCCTTTACCTTGTCGGAGATGCCACAGATGATGATGTGCTTATCCGTGCAGGGGTGGATTGTGCAAAGGGTCTTGTTGCATGCCTAAGTCGTGACCAAGATAACCTTTTTGTTGTTATTTCTGCCAAGAAACTTAATCCGAATTTACGTGTTGTATCCAAAGCTGTAGAAAATAATTCACCTGCTAAACTTGAAACTGCAGGAGCAGATGAAGTCGTTTTGCCGGACCATATCGGTGGAATCAGACTGGCTTCAGGTATCCTTGAGCCCCATCTAATCGATTTTTTTGCGAAGATGCAAGTCAACAGGCAAACAACGCGTTTTGCAGAATCTATTATCCAACCTGACTCTATACTTGATGGAGTTTCCATAGAAGATGCCCGTATCAAGGAAGAGACAGGCTTAGTTGTGATTGCAATTCGGAGTAAGGATGGTGATTACATCTATAATCCTGATGGCAACTGGCAAATTGAAGCTGGCGATGCGCTGTTTGTTATATCCGACCCCAGGCAACTTCAATCGCTACATAGGCTTACAGAGGATACACGATAGATAGGTTACATGTTTAACTCTGAATTGGGATAGAACCTTTAGATATCTGTCTAAATAAACCTAATGTTTTGTCCACTCTAAAATTGTGAATCGGCAAAGAATTCGGGAATCCAAATCAAGAAATCAAGAAATCAACGGTATGAATGCCATTGGCATTCCCCGGGTATGAATACTATTTAGGTATTCCCCCAAATCAACGGTATGAATGCCATTGGCGGCATGCGCGTTTGGCATGCCACATGATTCCCCGGAGTTCAAATCAACGGTATGAATGCCCTATGGCATTCCCCGCCTACAAAGAAACTGTCAAGATAATTGTAAAATCCACTATAATATGGCATTATTCTCGATATTTTGTAGGGTAAACTTAGGTTAATTATTATTTAATCGAATTAATCGTCATATCCTTTTTGATATGATACCGAAAGAGAAATTTGGTAAGGGAAAAACCGTATGCTCGCAACTGTCCTTAGTAGTGCTGTGCTGGGAATTGATGCTTATGTTGTCAAAGTAGAGGTAGATGTCTCGGATGGTCTCCCAGCCTTCAGCACCGTTGGTTTACCGGACAGTGCTATCAAAGAGAGCAGAGATCGGGTTACAGCGGCAATCAAAAACTCAGACTTTTACTTTCCCCCCAGTCGGATTACTGCTAATTTAGCACCTGCAGATATCCGAAAAACTGGTTCAGCATTTGATCTACCCATCGCCATTGGTGTTATGGCTGCTACTAATCAGGTGGAATTGGATAATCTTGAAAGTACTATGATTCTGGGTGAACTTGCACTTGATGGAAACATACGGAGTATACAGGGTGGACTTCCAATTGCTATTGCAGCCAAGCAGAATGGTGTTAAGAATCTTATCTTACCTGCAGCAAACGCAAAGGAAGCATCAATCGTTAAGGAAATAAATGTCTATCCCGTTGAAAGCCTAACAGATGCAGCTGCCTTCCTGAATTCTACAAAAGAGATTGCGCCTGAATCCTTCACACTCAGTTCAGAAGTTGAAACAGATGAAACGCAAGCATATCTTGATTTAATAGATGTTAAAGGACAGGAACATGTTAAACGTGCAGTTGAGGTATCGGCGGCAGGTGGACACAATCTGATTATGATCGGTCCTCCTGGGTCAGGCAAAACTATGATTGCCAAGAGGATACCTTCAATCCTTCCGATGTTGTCCACAGAAGAATCTTTGGAAACAACGAAGATTCAAAGTATTGTCGGTGTACTACCGAGTGATACCCCATTGGTAACGAACCGTCCTTTTCGTTCCCCGCACCACACGATTTCTGATGCAGGACTGATCGGTGGTGGAAATATACCACGTCCGGGTGAGGTGAGTCTCTCACATAACGGTGTTCTTTTCCTTGATGAACTCCCCGAGTTTCGTAGGAATGTGCTTGAAGTTATGCGTCAACCGTTAGAAGATGGTCAGGTAACAATTTCTCGTGCTGCTGCATCGCTGTCCTATCCTGCTAATTTCATGCTCGTAGCAGCGATGAACCCGTGTCCCTGTGGATTCTTCAGCGACCCAAATCGAGAGTGTAAATGTACGCACAAACAGATCCAGACGTATGTGTCCCGTATTTCTGGACCGCTGTTAGATAGAATTGACATACAGGTTGAAGTTCCAGCAGTGAAATATGCTGAGTTATCAGCAGAGGTGACAGGTGAACCTTCAAAAACTGTTCGTGAACGGGTGGAAGCAGCTCGTAGAAAACAGCATCAACGTTTTGATGGCACTTCAATACATGCCAACGCCAATATGGAATCCAAGCAGATACGAGAATACTGCAAGATAGAATCGAGAGCACAAGACCTGTTACGCGTTGCTATCAATCAGTTAGGATTAAGTGCAAGAGCCTATGACCGTATTCTGAAAGTCTCTCGAACCATAGCAGACCTTGATGAAAATCCAAGTATAGAAGCAGTGCACGTTTCTGAGGCAATACAGTATCGGAGTTTAGATCGGAGTTTCTGGAAAAAATAACAGTGATAATAGAACCTAAGTTGCCATTATGTAGCGCAATCTGTTAGATTGTGCCTGTGAGCGTGCAAACTGACAGTCTGCGCAACGAAACTTTGCGAAGAATGAATTGTTCTTTATTAAAATGGTCAATGCATGTCTAATATCTTAGAGGTAGTAACTTAGGTTGAAATAAAGGAACGATTTTGTTGAAAACAAAGTTATTATTTTCACTTGTTTTGGCAGGATTTTTAATTTTCGATGTACATTTACCGATTGCTTTCGCCCAAGACTACACAACGTGGAATTTACCCAAAGGTGCAAAAGCACGTCTCGGTAAAGGCATTGTAAACAATATTGTTTATAGCCCGGATGGTACTCGTCTTAAAGTTGTGAGCGGTGCTGGTATTTGGATATACGACGTAGCGACTGGTAAAGCACTTGATTTGCTCACGGGACATACGAATCGGGGTCGTACTGTATCGTTCAGTCCGGATGGAAAAACACTCGCAAGTGGGGAATATAAGACTATTCATTTATGGGATGCGAAAACGGGTCAACACAAGAAAACACTCATAGAACATACGGATAAGGTCTATAGTGTATCGTTCAGTCCGGATGGAGAAACACTCGCAAGTGGGGATTACAAGACTATCCGTTTATGGAATGCGAAAACGGGTCAACACAAGAAAACGCTTATAGGACATACGGATACGATCGACAGCGTAGCGTTCAGTCCGGATGGAAAAACACTCGCAAGTGGGAGTTGGGACGAGACTATCCGTTTATGGGATGCGAAAACGGGTCAACACAAGAAAACACTCACAGGACATACGGGTCAGGTCTATAGCGTAGCGTTCAGTCCGGATGGAGAAACGCTGGCGAGTGGGAGTTGGGACGAGACTATCCGTTTATGGGATGCGAAAACGGGTCAACATAAGAAAACACTCATAGGACATACTGATTGGGTCCATATTGTAGCGTTTAGTCCGGATGGAAAAACACTCGCAAGTGGAGGCGATGACGCGACTATCCGTTTATGGGATGCGAAAACGGGTCAACACAAGAAAACGCTTATAGGATATATGGATTTTGTCGAGAGCGTAGCATTCAGTCCGGATGGAAAAACACTCGCAAGTGGGAGTAAGGGTCTGGCGAGTGGGAGTGAGGGTGATGACGCGACTATCCGCTTATGGGATACGAATACGGGTCAACACAAGAAAACGCATATAGGATATACGGATTGGGTCTTTAGCGTAGCGTTCAGTCCGGATGGAGAAACACTCGCAAGTGGGAGTTCAGACAGGACTATCCGTTTATGGGATGCGAAAACGGGTCAACATAAGAAAACACTCACAGGGCATACGATTACGGTCTTTAGCGTAGCGTTCAGTCCGGATGGACAAACACTCGCAAGTGGGAGTTCAGACAGGACTATCCGTTTATGGGATACGAATACGGGTCAACATAGGAAAATACTCACAGGACATACGAGTGTGGTTTTTAGCAGCGTATCGTTCAGTCCGGATGGACAAACACTCGCAAGTGGGAGTTGGGACGCAACTATCCATTTATGGGATACGAAAACGGGTCAACATAAGAAAACGCTTATAGGACATACGGATACGGTCGAGAGCGTGGTGTTCAGTCCGGATGGACAAACACTCGCAAGTGGAGGCGATGACGGAACGATCCGTTTATGGGATGCGAAAACGGGTCAACACAAGAAAACACTCACAGGACATACGGATACGGTCGAGACCGTATGGTTCAGTCCGGATGGAGAAACACTCGCAAGTGGGAGTTCAGACAAGACTATCCGTTTATGGAATGTGAAAACGGGTCAACACAAGAAAACACTCACAGGACATACGGATACGGTCTATAGCGTATCGTTCAGTCCAGATGGAGAAACACTCGCAAGTGGGAGTGGAGATGGCACAGTGCTGCTGTGGCACGTCACACCTATGCCAACCACCCACAACCTGGGAAAAGATTAAAACGACAGCGGTTTTTCAAAACTACCCGACTTATTTAATCCGGAGTCGAGGTTCCCGTATCGGTTAGGGGCAGCTGCGGACGTGCAGCCTATTGGGATGGCAGAAACGAGCGCGGTAAACCCGTGGCAAGTGGGTTCTATTTCTATACGTTCACTGCCGGGGATTTCACGTCAACACAGCGGATGTTACTCCGCAAAATAGCCAGATAAGAACGAGGTATTCAAATGCAAACCAATTTTATTATCTTTTTGACAGATGATCAAGGTTATGGTGACCTTTCCTGTATGGGTGCTACAGATTTCAAAACACCACATCTGGATAGAATGGCAGCTGAAGGTATCCGTTTTATGGATTGGTATTCCAATTCTCCTGTCTGTTCGCCGTCTCGCGCTGCGTTATTAACAGGACGGTACCCTTGCCATGCAGGTGTGCGATCAATCTTGGCAGGACATAGGACAGCAACAGGATTGCCGCCTTCTGTTCCAACGCTTGCTACTGCACTTAAGGAACTTGGTTATTACACAGCAATGTCCGGGAAATGGCATCTTGGACTTGCAGACGGATCACGACCAGAACATCATGGGTTTGATGATTGGTTCGGTTTTTTGGCAGGATGTATTGATTTCTATTCCCATATTTTCTATTGGGCATTGGGACGACCAGATTTCGACCAAACCCACGACCTTTGGGAAAACGGAGAGGAAATATATCGAAACGGAGAATACTTTACGGAGTTGATAACGGAATATGCGGTGAGGTATATCCGTAAAGCGGTTGAACTTGGTAAACCATTTTTCCTTTATGTGCCTTACAACGCTCCACATTACCCGATGCATGCCCCACAGAAATATGTAGATAGGTTTCCTGATCTACCTTGGGATAGACAAATTATGGCTGCTATGCTAAGTGCTGTTGATGATAGTGTCGGTGCAATTTTTGCTGAATTGGAACGGCAAGGTATCGCTGAAAATACGTTCTCATACTTTCAAAGCGACAACGGTCCTTCGCGTGAAACACGAAATTGGTTAGATGGAACGCAAGACCCATATTATGGTGGTAGTGCAGGTAAACTTAAAGGACACAAGTTTAGTCTCTATGAAGGTGGTATCCGTTCACCAGGGATTATGAAGTGGCCTAAAGAAATTCCTCCAGGTAATGTATTAAATCAATCAAGGTTAATGGGTGCAGCAATGGATGTTTTTCCGACTTTTCTATCCGCTGCTGATGGAGATCTCTCGAAATATGAACTTGATGGGAAAGACTTAATACCGATGGTATGTGATGGTCAATATAGTCCACATACAGAAATATTTTGGGAGATGGGAAACCAAACTGCAATGCGTCGTGACAAATGGAAATTAGTACTGAATGGTAGATTGGTAGAAGGTGCACCCCCAGAAGATGATGTTCACCTTGCAAACCTTGAAACCGATATGGGTGAAACGACTAATTTGAAAGATGATTATCCAGATGTTACGGCTGAATTGACTGAAGCAGCAGAAACATGGCGACAAGGTATTGAACAGTATTGGGAAGCACATAAGGAAGAACGGAACGGAACGACAGGCTATGTCAAGAAGTAGTAACATGTTAACTGACAAACAGGATGCTTATGGTCACCTCCTTTTAGATAATCATAAGCGCGGTAGAATGAGTGGACAACTAAGATGACGGATACGGTACAGAAAATATGCTACTCCTTGGTTTGATTATCTATTCGTTTCAAAGTAGGAACTGGAAGATATACTTGTTGGAACAGGTTGGACAGTAGAACACTATATTTCATCAGATAAACCAACTTATGTCGCAATTTTAAGAAACGAGATATGTCATGACACCTTTTAAGTTCGCATTTTTTACAGATACACATCTATATCCTAATGCCACGCAAAACTATGCGGGTGGGTTGCAACAGCAAAAAAATAGTGTTGCGCTTTATGAAAAGCTAATCGAACAACTGAACGCTTTTGAACCCGAATTCGTTATTCATGGTGGAGATATTGTAAGCGGAGGAAATAGTTTTGATATGTCGGCTGAGGAATATGAAGCAGCATTAGATACCATTAAAATACTTGGTGAACGATTGAAGATGCCCTGTTACTATATCCCCGGCAACCACGATCTTGACCCTGAAACTGGATCTAAAGCTTCGTATTTGGAAAGATTTGGTATTAACGGAATGGGATCAACATGTTTTGTAAAAGAAGATATCCGTTTTATTCTGCTTGATTCACAAGAAGTTCCGAAAGACCTGACACATGGGTATGTTAGCACAAACCAACTTGCTTGGGTAGAACGTGAAATGAAGAAAGCCGCAGATTACGGTGAAGAAATAATCTTTTTTTCGCACCAACTCCCTTTTCCAAGTGTGGAATTTCAGGGGATTGGTTCAAGGATTGCTAATTCTGCTGAAATTATTGAAGTCGTTGCACCTTTTGAGAAACAGATTTTAGGGTTCTTTTGTGGTCATCTACATCTCAACCGCGTCTTTAGAGAACAGGGGATGTTATGTATCGTCACATCTGGTATTATATGCTATCCGATGATGTGGCGACAGGTCTTTGTCTATCCAGATAGAATTGATGTGAAGTCTATTCCTGTTGACTTACCCGATGTTCTTGCTGAGTCGGAAGCTGCTAATCCAGATAATAATCCTTATTTATCTGGTCGTCCGAGAGATCAAGAATTTACTATCCAACGACAGAATATAGGAGTCAATAGTTAATGAATACGGGTGAATTGATAATCTCTGTATTCGTAACTTACAATCTATGGAAGTAAAGGTGCTGACTAATGCGACAAATTTTAGGTTTGATATTAGGTCAACTCACGAATAAACTTGTAGGTGAACTGACTGATAATCTTGTGAACCCTCCTAAAAAAAGCCGGTCAAGTAAGAAGAGTTCAAAAAGTAATGTTCAGCCAGATAGGACTGCTCAGTTAGACAAACAGCTTCAGGAGTTGGCAGAAGATTTTATCCCCGATAAAAGTAGTCATAAACGGAAAAAATCCGACAAAGCAGATCCGCCTACCATATCACACCAAAACGAATATTGGTCTGAACTCTCAACGTGGTATCGTAAGCAAAAAGGATGGACGTGTGAACAGTGTTTTCTCAATTTGAAGAAGGATAAGAAATACCTTGATACACATCACGTTTTGGGTAGAGGATATAACAGTCCTGAACATTTGAAAGCACTTTGTGTCGGATGTCATGCAGAACAAAAAACACCGAGCGATCATAGTTTTATGAAAAATGATAAGAGATATAGGAAATTTGTGAGAGCTTACAGAAATAATGATTGAAGTACAGAATCTATATAAAAACTACGGTACATTTCAGGCACTGAATGACATATCTTTCAGTGTAGACAAAGGGCAAATTGTAGGTTTTCTTGGACCGAACGGAGCAGGAAAAACTACGACGATGCGAATTCTGACCTGCTTCATGCCCGCGAGTAAAGGGAAAGCCACCGTTGCGGGGTATGATGTATTCAAAGAATCACGCGAGGTGCGTAAGCGGATCGGATATCTGCCAGAGAACATTCCCCTTTATACCGAAATGACAGTTAGCAAATATCTCTCTTACATGGCAAAAATCCGTAGTGTTCCACGTAAGCAAATCAATGAACGTATAGATACTGTTGTTGAGTCTTGCGGATTAACAGAACGACGACATCAGATTATTGGACAATTATCACGAGGTTTTAAGCAACGTGTTGGTTTAGCACAAGCACTTGTGCATGATCCAGAGGTATTAATCCTTGATGAACCTACATCCGGTTTAGACCCACGTCAAATCGTTGAAATACGAGAGTTGATAAAATCCCTCGGAATAGAGCGAACCATTCTTTTCAGCACACACATCCTTCCCGAAGCCAAAATGACCTGTGAACGACTGCTTATTATCAGTAATGGTATAATCACAGGGGACGTTCCATTGTCGAACGGTCGCGCAGTTCCACGAGAAAAACAAAATGATGACCAAAGCGATGTCGTAATAAAAACACTTACTCTTGTATTAACAGGTGGTCAACCAGAAACAGTAATTGGATCGCTCAGCAATATACCCGATGTTCTCAGTGTTGAGAAATCATCTGATAATGCAGATAACACATACCTTGTCCGTTATGAAGTGGATAAAGATGTCCGTGCAGAAATTGCAAAAACTATAGTTGATTCTGGATGGGATATGCTTGAAATGCGTACAGATGAGATAAGTTTAGAAGAATTATTCCTTTCCTTAACCTCGGAACCTTCAGAATAACCGTTTATTTCCTACCATTTTCTATTTCCTACCATTCTGTTTTTCACATCGTCAAATTCAACAGAAATAAATTGACATTTTTTTAACGTTTGTGTATGATAAAGGTTACTTTCTAATTAAAATAATTTTACAAACCATTAGGAGGATTTGTTTAGTATGAATAAAGTTATTTTTGTAATTGGCGTTTTGTGCGCCGCAACTATACTGCTTTGTGCACCTCAAACCGATGCACAGATAGATGTCTTTGTTTACACAGAGACATCTCAATGGATTAACGAGGCGGCAGCCCAAGTAGAAGCCGATATCTTGATTGATATGATTGAAGGGGCAAATGGGATTGCCAATGTAGTCAATGATCCGGCAAATGCAATTGCTGCATGGACCGAAGAACACACCGTGAAAAAAGGAAATCATCTTATTGTCCTGTTCGGTGATATTCCACCTGAAATCTATCCACCAGGTAATGCCAAACCCGACGGTTCCATTGCTGAAGAGTACCTTGATGCTGGTAATACCTTCTCAAATTGTGCTGACTACTTTTTTTGGGGTAAAGGCAATCGAAATGCAGAAGGTGGACTTCAAAATATGATGGACATCCCAGGGATTCTTCAATGGGATGACGACACACCCATGAAGGTTACACCTGAAGGGGAAAAGTATACTCCAACACTTAAAAATTATGCCTGTGATAGACCTTTCCACGTTGATCAGTTGGCAAATGATTGGGAATTGGAAATTGCATTTGCAACCAATACAGGTAAAGCGGAAGGTTCCACACGTTGTGATCCTTGCATTCTCCGAAACACGAAAACAGATGCACGACTTATACAAGTCTACCAAACCGCTGGACAAGATGATCCGAAAGGTGAAGTCGTAGCGGAAATCATTCTCAACTACTATCTTGAAGTAATAGGTGCTCAAGCAGTTGAACCCGCAGATAAACTTCCCGTGCTTTGGGGAGATATTAAAACCAGGAGGTAAATTAATGCGAAACGTTTTTCTTTTAGTCATGCTAATTGCTTTATTAGCATTACCCGTAACTCAAATTTTCGCCGCAGGTGAAGTGGTGATCTATACCGGAACAACACAATGGATTGATAAAGGACCAGCGGACGAGCAAGCACAAATTTGTGTTGACATGCTTTCGGATGCAGGTATCGACAGCACATGGTACAAAAGTGATGGTGATATGGATGCCTTAGCCAGTTGGATGAAGGGTGTTACAGACGACAGCGGTTTGGATATTTGCGTTCTATACGGTGATTTTCCACCAACCGTCTATCCACAAGGTAATACACAACCTGATGGTTCTATCGGTGAGTTATTCATTGAAAGTACTGATGGTGATGCGATTATCAATCATGCCGATTATATGTTCTGGGGTTTAGGTAACCGAAATGCAGAAGGTGGACTTCAAAACATGATGGATATTCCCGGAATCGTCATGTGGGATGATAACACACCCATGATAGTCACAGATGAGGGGAAAGAGATTGCCCCGAGTTTACCTGCAATAGAATCTGACCGCCCTTTCCATATTGATCAACTCGCAGATGATTGGGAAATAGAGGTATCGCTTGCACAAAATGAAGCAGGTACACGTGCAGATCCAATTATTGTCCGTGATGGTGATCGTGGCAGACTAATCCCAACTATACAGACAGCGGGTGGGACCGAACCGAAAGGTGCTGTGGCAGCTGAGATAATCACTTGGCTCATTGCAACAGCAACACCTGTTGAACCGGATGGTAAGATAGCCACAACATGGGGCGACTTGAAAACAATCAAATAAAGTTGATGAAACATAAGCAATTCTGTTTCATTTTTACAATTTCCATTCCCTTACTGCTTGTCTTTGCATGTGGTGAGGGAATGGATACACAAATCGTTGAACCATCACCGATAAAGACCATTACCACACCCAAAGACGGTGCAGTAATGGTTTTTGTGCCAGCAGGTGATTTTTTAATGGGTACCAGCGATGCTGATGTTGAACTGTATAAGGAATTATTCCCCTTAAGAGACATCTTTCGGTTTGACAATGAACGACCACAACGTACAGTATTTTTGGACGCATTCTACATTGATCAACTTGAGGTTACTAATCAGCAGTTCAAGCAGTTCCTTACCGATACCGGTTACACACCCAAACAATACTTAGATTATCCACCTCATAATATCGCAGACCAACCCGCTGTTGTACTGGATTGGTCGGATGCTGCTGCTTATGCTGAATGGGTAGGGAAAAGACTACCAACCGAGGCAGAATGGGAGAAAGCAGCACGAGGAACAGACGGACGTATTTGGCCGTGGGGTAATGAGTGGGATGCAACTAAATTGAGCGGGAACGATGGTACAGGTCTCATAGATGGGTATGAATTGACTGCTCCTGTCGGACAGTTTCCACAGGGTGCAAGTCCTTATGGTGCACTTGATATGGCAGGTAACCTATGGGAATGGGTTTCAGATTGGTATGATCCTAACTATTATGACTCCGCACCGAATGTGAACCCAAAGGGACCTGAGACAGGTGACGGTCACGTACTTAAAGGTGGTGGATGGGCAGAAAATTTAGATTTCACACGATGTGCCAATCGATTTGGTGGTAATCCAGGTTCATTGATAATTGGATTTCGTTGTGCTATGGACGCACCTACAGATGAATAACTTATTTCGATTTTTCAGTACCTAATATAGAAGTCCAATCCATTATTGAAAATAACATGTAGGATTAGTCTCATGTTGTCAAAATTAACCCACTTCTTATCATTTCTCTGTTTTGTATTATTCTGCATCGGTAATGTATGTCACGCACAAATATCCAATGAATTCTATAGACGCGGTATGCAGGAAATTCAACAAGGAAAATATGGGGAAGCAATTCAGAATTTTCAGAAAGCGGTTGAACAAGATCCTAATTTTGCTAAGGCACACGCCGCTTTAGGAACGATTCATCTGCAACTCGGTAATTACAAGGTTGCAGAAACATCACTGAAACAAGCCTTAAATATAGAACCGGGACTCATGCAGGCGGAAACCAACCTTGCTCTTCTCTATTCAAGAACTTCACGGTATGAAAAAGCAACTGAACTTTATATCAAATTAACAAGAGAACATCCTAAAGTCGTTGGTATTTGGCTCGGTCTTGCCTCTGTGTACCAGCAGAATAACCAGTTTCAACAAGCAATAGAAACATACCAGCAAAGTCTCATTCTTTCAGCTAATCAACCAGAGGTATTGACGAATCTTGCTTCATGTTATGAATCAACCCAACAACTTGATAAAGCAATAGAATATTACAAACGCGCATTAAACTTGAAACCTAACCTTCCAATGGCAAACGGGAATTTAGGAGCCATCTATTCGCAACAGGGTGAACTTGATAAAGCACTTCCTCTATTAGAAAATGCAGTGCGTTATGGTCCTGATTTTGTCTCTGCTCGTTATAGCCTTGGATTAGTCCTGACCAAAAAGCGAGAATTTCAACGCGCTGCCAATACATTCCGAACTGTCATCTCACAACAATCAGACCACATTGGTGCATATTACAATCTCGCGCAAGCGTTGTTTCGTTTGAAACAGGTTGAGGAAGGTAAAAGCGCCATGGAAACATATCGCCGCTTAAACAGAATAGCACAAGAGATTGACACCCGTGAACAAGCAATCCTAAATGAACCAAACAATTCTCAAAAACACTACCAACTTGGACTTGCCTATGAAAAATATCGGAAATATAATGAGGCGATTAAGTCATTTCAAATGGCGATACGACTAAATCCGAAACTTACTACCGGACATTATAAACTGGGACAGTTATATTTTCGGGTAAGAAAACTTCCAGATTCGGAAAAAGCATATCTTGCAGGAATTGCTATTGAACCAGAGCAGGCACCACTACACACTGGATTAGCAGCGGTGTACTACATGCAAGGACGATTAGATGAAGCATTTGATGAATACACTGCCTCGCTTAAGTATGATCCAAGGTTAGTAGTTGCTAAAGGTGGAATTGCTGCTATACACCACCGTCGTGGGGAGATTGACGATGCAATTCGTACGTATCAGGAGGTGTTAACTATAGATGCAGATGCACATTATGCATTAAATGGTTTGGCAAGAATTTACCTTGAGGTTAAACCAAACGGTAAATACGACAACACACCACAAGACATTGTCGCCTTAGCTGAAAAAGCTGTCCGAATAGTTCAGTTCCCACAATACATGCAAACACTTGCTTTAGCATATCATCACGCAGGTCAACATCAAAAGGCAATACAAACTATAAACGCTGCAATCAAACTGGAACCGAATAATACAACTTACCATCAGACATTAGCAAAGATTAGGGCAGACATTAGGAAAGATTAGGACAAATGAAAAAACAAATTCACAGATTAGATAGCCGTTATCCCTCGCAAATGTTTATGTGTTTGTGGAGTATTCCATTTTTTCTGTTTCACCTGATGGTTTCCCCAGTAATTGCAGATACTCATATTCAATTTGTTGACGTTACACAGGATGCAGGAATACATTGGACACACTTTGATGGACGAAGTGGAGAAAAATATTGTATGGAAATGCTTGGATCGGGTGCTGCATTTTTTGACTATGATGCGGATGGAGATCCGGATCTATATCTTGTGAATGGTGCTCCACTTCCAAGGAACAACAATAAAGAAAAACCGACCAATTGTCTTTATGAAAACAACGGTGATGGAACATTTACTGATGTAACACAGAAGGCTGGCGTGGGAGACGAAGGATATGGACATGGGTGTGCGGTTGGAGACTACGATAATGATGGCAACTTGGATCTTTACGTAACAAACTACGGAACAAATCGTCTTTATAAAAATAACGGTGATGGTACGTTTAGGGATGTTACGGAGGAAGCAGGTGTTACTGAACCACGGTGGAGTACGAGTTGTGCCTTCGCAGATTATGACAAAGATGGTAATATTGATCTATATGTTGTCAACTACCTTGAATATAATATAGATGAAAATCCGTGGTGTGGACTTAAGGAAAAGGGAATCCGTGCATATTGTGAACCGGATAACTTTGATGCACAATCGGATACACTTTATAGAAACAACGGTGATGGCACTTTTACTGATGTAACTAAATCAATAGGAATCTACAACGATACAGGGAAAGGTTTAGGGGTTGCATGGGGAGATTATAACAATGACGGTAATCCTGATATTTATGTGGCAAATGATTCAACTGAAAACTTCTTTTATACCAACACAGGCAATGGTGCGTTTACAGAGGTCGGATATATGATTGGTGTTGCACTTAGTGAAAACGGTGTTGCGGAAAATGGTATGGGAACAGCATTTGGTGATTGGGATAACGATGGATGGCTTGACCTAACCGTTACAAACTATTCTGAACAGACAAATACACTGTATCACAACGATGGTGATGGTTTCTTTACGGATGCAACAACTATTACTAAGACAGCTCCTGTTACATATCCTTTTCTCGGATGGTCAACGGCTTTTGTTGATTACGATAATGATGGGTATGGTGATGTTTTTGTTGCAAATGGACATCTACAAGATAATCTTACTGATCTCGGATTAGAAGGCACCTACGGACAACGCAATCTCTTTTTTAAAAACCTACAGAATGGCACATTTGCTGAGGTATCCCAATCTCTTGGACCGGGGATGACACTGGAAGATGTAAGTCGTGGCACCACATTTGCTGATTACGATTTAGATGGAGATATTGATATTTTTGTTACGAATTCCAATACGCCTCCTCGACTTTTACGGAACGATGGTGGAAATCGCAACAACTGGATACAGATAAAACTAAAAGCGACAAAAAGTTCATCAGATGCTGTGGGGACACGTGTTAAGGTGACTACAGGAGACTTGTTTCAAATTCGTGAAGTACAGAGTGGTGATGGATATCTCTCACAACGAGAACTTAAACTTCACTTCGGAATTGGTAGACATAATAGCGTTGATAAGATTGAGGTACATTGGGTTAGTGGTTCAATCCAGATTGTTGAAGGTGTAACTACAAATCAGGTTCTTTCTCTATCGGAAGAATAATTAGACTGATATTTCTCAATATTCTTCAGAATTCAATGTATGTCAGTGTTCAGTTGAGATGCGTATCAGCGGCATACAGTCTAAATATAGATTGTTATTAGGTTAAGTGACTTCGTGAGAAAACCAGTATGTGTATTTTACGTGGTGGGTGATATACAATAACATGTATTGAAATTACTCAATATATCCTAAATTCCGTAACCTATCCTCCAAAATCTTTTTCTCTTCAGGCGTAGAGGCTTGTGCTTGTAGATGTTGATAGTTGGAATTCATCAAAATCTCGTCGTAAACATCACGGAACTTCTCCGGATCTTCGCAGGTTATATCTTCACCGCGCATCACATGTCGGTATACAAATTCACCTGTCTGTTCATCTTCACGGTACATATATTCACCGTTTGTTAGCGACCAGAGACGGACTCCCTCTGTATATCTGCTAATCTCTTTGTTGTCAACGGACGTACGGGAAGTCACGCGATGGTGTGGCATCTCCAAGTTTTTTCTACTGAGGAAACCGATACCATACAGACTATCCAACTCAGACAATACTAAGCGGTTATCATCTATTGCCGTTGGTAATAGCAAATCCTGTCCATAACCTTTATAGTCTGTATCAATACCAGCAAGGTTCACAATTGTCGGGAATAGGTCGATAGCCGAAATCGGAGCGTTTGGGAAGTCTAACTGTTCTACATTAGGGATATGTGCTAATAGTGGCACGTGTAGCACATTCTGATTAAGTGTATGACCGTGATCAATAATTTCCTCGCATATCCCCTCACCGTGATCACCAAAAATAAAGATTGTCCATTCTGAAAGTTCAAGCTGCTTTAGTATTTCAACGAGTTTAAACTCAAGTATATGCGTTGCGGCTGCATAGTAAAACCGAAGTGCCTCATCTGTTCTCCCTCGGTTTACAAGGGAACCAAGACTCGGTGCACCCGGAATACCACTCATCCCATACCCACCATGCGTATACCAAAAGTGCAGAAAACAGAACTGCGGCGTATCCGAAGGTTGTTTCAATTGGTGTATCAAGTCTTCAAGCGAACCGAGTTGCTGTGCATCAGCATTAGGGTCAATCGGTGTGATAAAAGACTCATAATCAAGGAAACGAAATACCTCGGCACGTTCAGAACGACCTGTGATATGGTAGCCTTCATCTGCAAATATCTGAAATAGGTTAGGGATTCCTTCAAACATTTTTAGATAAGTTTGCCCATAAACTCCGTGTTCAAAAGGATAAAGACCTGTAAAATAGGACGTATGGGAAGGACGTGTGGCAGGTGCAGCAACAAAAAACTTGTCTGCAAGTGAGAAATCTTTGGTTAGTAAATCAAACTTCGGTGTATTGAAGATTGGGTTAGTCCGACTGAGTGCATCATACCGCCAACAATCAATTGAGATGAGTAAGAATTTATTGATAGACTTTGTTTCCATAATTTAATCCATTAACCGTGCATTATATTGCCGAGACGTATGTTGATAACCTTCAAATTGGTCAGGTTGAAAAGGATGTGGTGTATAAATATAGACTGCATCGCTATAAGGGTCGTATAGGATAACCTCTTCACGTGCATCACCACAAACATCAGCAGGAAAACAGTGATACCATCCCATTTTACCACCGGTTGGGAGTGGAAAGTCTGGAAAGGTAATAATTTTGTTCCCCTCACCATCATAAAGTGCAACCGGACTATAAATCAATTCGGGATTGTCGGGACCATTCCAGCGGATAATCTCTAATCCAGTGTTGTTCGGCGTTTCATCCACCTTAAAACGACTCCGGATGTCGCCAGTAATATCTACCACAATCAAATCTGGATGATGACCGTTATAGCGAATCACTAAGTTTGGAGTGTTATCTGACAGCACGTTCCCACATCTAATCTCCTGTCCGTGTGGAACAACATCGAAACCGAGCGAAAGCACTGGCTTACCCGTTGCGTCAAGCACCTGTCCACCACCTGAAAGGATAGCACGCATTTTACCATCCCACTCCTCAACCAAAACCGAATCTATGTTATCACCAAGGTATTCATCCCAAAGTACCGTTCCATCAGCAGAAAGTCCAAAATTACCTCCGTTCACCTCATCAAGACCATCATCGTTGAAGTCGCCAACTGCGGGGATATATGCAGAATGTTTTGGATAGCGGAACCATCTGTCCGTATGTTGCCAGAGCAGCTCAAGTTTGTGGTTAAACGCGAGGATATTTACACCAACTTTTACAATAAAATCCTGTGGATGAGCATTTCCACTAAGGTTAGCAATCATCAAACGTTGATGCACATAATTTGGGATATGACGTTCACCATCTACATAAACGTTGCATTGCCGAAGTGGGTCAGAAACGGCAGAAAGTTTAACATCACCTGTCGCACCGTCTAATATCATCAAGTGAACTGCAGACAAATCCCATTTACTCGTCTCTGACACATTTGTGTCCACCCAAAAGCAAATTACCTCTGTCTGTCCATCCGCATCAATATCGTAAATTGCAACGGGTCCGGGTCTATCTGGTGAAAGTGTTTTTAGGGTGGTATCCTTAACATCAGCATCGCTGATTTCAAGGTGCTTATCACCGCGGGACCACAATGGTTCACCTTCAAACGTAAAAGCACCGAGAAAACATGGATGTATGCCACCGAGTGACTTATAGACCAGAAAATCGACGTTGCCGTCTCCTGTCAGATCACCAATTCGGATATCACCACCCCAAGAGCCTACTTCTGTCTTATTGAGAAAAGCATCTGGAATTGCAACCCGTTTGAAGAGATGTGCTGCTTGTGGCATATTCACTGGACAAACGCTTTGAAAAGTCCAACGTATAATGCTAATACTTTCTCTGGATCAGGTCCGGTATAAGCGCATTCATTGGAGATATATCCTGAGAAGCCGATACGATTTAGCCATTCAAACATTTGTCGGTAAAGTTCAAACGTTTCTGGTACTTCAACTTTGTGTGTATGAACTGAAGTAATGTGGGGTGCTACGCGCGAAAAGAGGGGTTCTATACTGCCATCTTCACAACCGATAAATTGGGAATTGAACACAAAACCAACATTAGGTAGATTTACACCTTCTATCACTTCCATTGCAGAATCCGGATCTGTAAAAGAGCCGTGCATCTCAATAGAGACAATAATGTCCGTCTCACCAGCATAGGAGCCGAGAGCCTTCAATCCATCAGTCACATATCCTACAACCGCATCACGGTTTTCATCAGAATATCTGTCTCCAAGCACCCGAACATGGTCACACTCCATAAATTCCGCCATATCAATAACGCGTGCAACGCGTCGGACGGTCTCTTCCCGATCAGCAGCATTTTCTGAGTGAAAATTTTGGCAACTCGTGAGAGAAGAAATTACCACACCACTTGCGTCAACTTGAGATTTCAAACCGTCCCATTCTTCTTTCGGGGTATCCCATTCAAATCCGTGTTTCTGCTTATAATCCATTAGCAGTTCTACACCATGATATCCAGTAGTCTCAGCGACTTCAAGAATACGTTTGAGTTCCCACTCTTGACATGTTTGATATGTATTTAATGACCACTTCATATATATCTACTCCTGAATTGGAATTGGGTACCAAAGTCCGCCAGTTTTAGAAGATAAAGCCAGATGAGTAGTATCAATAATACCAATAACATCTACTGTTATCTGGTTCTGTTGACACTGCCGTATAACATCTAATAATGTGTGAGTACCTTTGCTTGCTTCATCGGTTACGAGGACAAATCGTCGTTTTGCCTCTTTACGAAATTTGACACGTCGAATTGCTTTTACAATTGCATTGTGTGCGCGCTCATCTCCTGCTGCAGCAACAACGTGTGTAGTTAACAACCTCTTATACCTTTCGGCATCCCAAGTTGGTTGATGTATAATCGTATCATCTTCCAGATACCTAAAGATAACAACTCCAAGTCTGAAGTCTACACCTTTCTCTTCAAATACCTTAACCATTTGATTAAGTTGTCTCCCAACAGCACGGATATTATCTATCATACTTCCACTGATGTCAAGCAGAAATACAATATCAACAATACGTTCATCTTCACTATCAGCAATACTTTCAGCGATACTTTCTAACGATTCACCCATCATTCCATCCCGATCAATTGGCAGCGGTGCATCTTCCCCACTTTGCTGAATTGTCCCTGATTGTTCTTGGATTTTATTTATTAAAGGTGCGACTTTTGGTGATTGTGCATTCGCTACTGCTATTGACTTCCATTCTGGAGATTCTGTTGGTTTGTCGCTGAGTAATGTATCTGATATTGACAAACCCGCGTCTGTACCGAATTCTGACATTGATGTACCGGTTGCGACTGGACGGGCGGAGTTCATCGGCTGAGCGGCACTTTGTTCGGTAACCTTCGCCGCGCTTGAAGAGGCTTGACGGCGTTTTGGCATGGAACGTTGGCGTTTACTGCTCATGTGGAAACGTTTTACTGTTGATACAGAGATTGCATCCTTAACCAGTGTTTCTGGAGAAAGAGTCGGACGATACCAACTGACATAACTTAAACTTACAAGTGCTATTATAATGACGTGCAATACGAGTGACATCAGAAATGCACGTTGAGTTTTTTTTCGTTTTCTCAATATATTTTCTGAATAGATTTCGAAAAGCATGACACGTCACTCCCTACGGTGTTTACGATATAATTGAAACCGTACCCTGATTTCCATCGATCTGAAGCATTTGTCCATCTGTTATATTTTGTGTTGCATTAGGAATGTTCACAACTGCAGGAACACCATACTCCCTCGCGACGACTGCCCCGTGCGACAGCAACCCACCACGTTCCATCACCAATCCTGCTGCATGTAGAAAAAGCGGTGTCCATGCTGGGTCTGTCGATGGACAAACAAGAATATAATCACGTTCAGCAGGTTGAATGTCCGAAGGTTCTACTAACACACGTGCTTGCCCCTTTGCTACTCCGGCGGAAACACCTACACCTGTATATGTATCCGATGCGTCAACTGACAACGATGCACCTATCTGAACCAGTGAATCGCTAAAGATAACATCTGGCAAATTAATCTGGAGCAATAGTGCCCGCTTTGCCTTACGTTCGGCGATAACATCACCAAATTCATCTCCATTAATTAACTTACCCAATTCATCTGGCACCAGATAGAAGATACCACCATTCAGATTATAACGACTATCCAACTCTACTAAAGGTCGGCGAATCTGTTCATAACCGAGCATGAGATAAAATTTTGCTGTTTCACGAAAAGGCATATAACGTCTTGTAAAATCCAACTCACTCTCAATTTGTTTACGCAAACCTGTCTTTTTTTCAGTAATCTTAGCAAGTTCTTTTTCTGCTGCATCTCGTTGTTCTTTTTGTCGTGTCAACTGCAGACGTGCTTCCTCACCGTTCTCAATTGTTACATGACGAAATGATGCGATAATCTGTTTAAGGTAGTCATCATTTTCCCGCCATCGGGGTTGTGCTAATTCAAACTCTCCTACAGCACGATGTCCATAATTATCTAAGAAATCTGCAAGTGTCATATCACCAGTTGCTACCTGCTGTAGTTTCTCATTGGTCTCAACGGTCAGATTCCCCGAAATACCACTAATAAGTCTACTTGCAATGTTCTTTGCCGTTCTTTCATCAACACATTTCTGAAGTGCGGATTCCAACCGCTGCAGTGAAAATCCAGCAAGTACTGTTGCTGTAAGTGCCTTCGGAGCAAAGTCATCCAGCGTTTTCTTAGACCATTCTTGAAACTTTTTCACCAACCCCACATCTGAAAGTTCTGATAACTTAGTATCATCTTCATTTTTTACATCATCATGAAACTGGGGTAATATTTGCGTTTTTAACTCTTGATCAAAACTTGTGCGGAATTTTCTCAATTGCATCTCTGCTTTTGTCATGCGAAACATGTAAACTGGAAGTTTGAACCAAAATGCTGGGGTGCTACGCTTAATGTTAAGGGCAGCTTGAGCATACATCGCTTTTTGTGGATGCTGCTTCAGTTCAATATAATTGTGCGCGAATGGGAATCCCTCAAAATATAATTCTGTTTCACGGTTCAAGTTAACATATATTCTCCCACAGATAAGGTCCAAAATACCTTGACTATCTACTCGCTCACTTGGATAGAAACCTAAGTCACGATACGTCTTTCCTAATCCACCTGCACCCGACATAAAATTCTTCATAATCGTCCATGTCATTGGCAACGGGGTAGGTAATACTTCTGCAAGGTTGTGGTGACTCCAGATTGTGTCGTGAGGGTCTGCATGTTTTTTCAGTATCTGAATCTCTGTCTCGCGAAGTTTTGCAATTTCTCCATCTTGATTATCTACAGGTGCAGGTTTTTGTAGGTGTGTGGTAATTGACCGTGCCTGCAATAGAACAAACTTTTCATCAGCAACTGCCCACTCAATATCCATCGGTTGTCCATAGAGAGACTCAACTTGCATACCGATTTGCATCAGTTGTTCTAACTGTGCATCCGTAAGACTTGGAATATCCTGCTGTGCAGATGATACTTCGTTCACACCAGACACAGTTATCATCTCACGTTTTGTGGCAATACTCTGTTTCAGCACCTGACCTGTTTCACGAGAGATTTGGAAACTATCAGGTGTAACGTCTCCAGATACAACCGATTCCCCTAAACCCCAATTCGATTCAACAATACTGACATTCTCATCAAATGGACTGACAGTGAATAGCACCCCAGAAACATCAGATTGGAACATCTCTTGGACAACAACTGCCATTGCCAATCCCTCATCGGAGATACCTTGTGTGCGCCGATATGCAATTGCGCGCTCTGACCAAAGAGATACCCAACATGCCTTCACAGCATCAATAAGTTCAACGGATTTAACATTTAAAAAGGTATCCTGTTGACCAGCAAAACTTGCTGTTTCCAAATCCTCAGCAGTCGCACTTGAACGGACAGCGACTGTTTCTGTCTGCAACTCCATATATGCGTTCTTAATTGCATCAACAGTTTCCGGTGCGAGTTCAACATCTTTAACACGCCTCGCATTCTGTTCAGATAAGCCTTCAACAGAAAACCGGTATGCATCTGTGGTAACACAGTATCCTTGTGGAACAGAAAATCCTGCCCTCGTCAATTTTCCAAGATTTAGTGCCTTTCCACCAACATTCGGAAGGTCGTCTTCTTCAATCTCTGAGAAGCGTTTGATAAATTGCATTTATAATATTTTGTCTACAATGGGGTGGAATAAGTGGAAATAGTATAACAGACTCCAAATGCTGAATGCAAGTGGGTTTTGGGGTGGTTGGTATGGTACATAACAGTTATATGTTATGCCTGAGTATATTAAGGTTCTAAATGACGCAGGATAGAACGCGAAAAGAGACCGGTGGAAAACCAGTCTCTATTAAATTCTTTGGAATAATGACATTAGCATTGACGCTTAATTATCATCACCATGGTCGTCGTCATTATCGTCATGGTCATCGTCCATGTCGGCATCATCGTGGTCATCGGCATCATCATCGTGGTCGTCATCCATGTCCTCATCATGATCTTCTTCGTGTTCATGCTGGACAACACCTTCTTGTGGTGCCTGATGATTAATCCAATCAACGAAGAGTTGAATTTGATCTGGAGACAACGGTGGACCACCTACAGACATTTTACCGGATGCGATTTCTTCAACTACAACGCTTTCTGCAGCATTGCCAGGAATGAAAATTGGTCCGTGCTCACTACCCGCTTTGAAACTTTCATAAGTCCTTAAATCCAATCCTTTTGGACCATTAGCAACGTGACAACCAGAAAGGGCACATCTATCAGTTAGGATAGGTAAAAGGTTCATTGTAAAAGAAGTCTCAATTGCTGCAGAATCGGGATAGACCATAGACGAGGTACTGTCATCTGGCATTACGACATCAGTATACTCACGAGTACACCCGATAATGCAGAATAAAAAAACAAAAATCAGTATAGAATTTCTTAATGTTATCATATCCATATAGGATTATCTCACAATTATATGTTTAAAATTTGTAATTGAAACTTGTAAAATATTGTATGGAAAGTAAGGAAACAAAAACCAGAAACCACACTAACAGTTTAACCTGTAGAATATCACATATTGTTGATACAATCAAGATGAATTGTACAGACTGAACCCTCTTGACAAATCTAAGTGAATTGCATAAACTGCATAAAATGTTTCACAATGCCACCGAAATACTAACATTAATCTTCTCTACGTTGATTCAGTGGTTGTTTTATACAAGACGTTTGCCTAAGGACTTCACCCCCAAACGCATTCTCGTTGTAAAACTCGATCACATCGGAGATGTTTTGTTAGCGACCCCGATATTTTCCAATCTACACCAAGAATATCCAAATACAGAACTACATGCACTCACAGGTTCGTGGAGTCGGGTTATTCTTGAAAACCATCCCGATGTAGATAAGGTATTGGAATACAACTCACCTGTGTTTTGTCGAGACGATCAATCTACCTCTATTAAGGATTCGCTTCAACTTTATCGGCAATTACGGAAACAGAAATACGATCTGTTAGTAGAACTACGTGGAGATTGGCGTATCAGTTTGTTTTCACTCTTACGTGTTACACCGAAACGAATCAATCGAGCATCCTTGCAAATAGCAAACAGATTAGGTTTCACACACTTCAGTGGAACACATGAAACCACTCGTAATCTTGATGTTCTCAAACAGGCAGGTATTCCAATACCGATACAAAATACAACCTTTGCGGTTTCAAGAGAAGATGAAAATTGGGGATCAAATTTTATAGCGACTCAGGGGATAAAAAACGAATACCCTCTTATTGCCATACATCCAGGATCACCAATTGTATTAAAACGGTGGAAACCCGAACGGTACGCAGAATTAGCGGACTGGTTGATTTCCCAGAAACATGCACAAATTATGTTTGTCGGAGTAAAAGATGAAATACCGGTAATTGACCAAATCCAAAATACTATGAACGGTGAATCTATAAATATTGCTGGACAAACAACCATCACACAGTTGGCAGCAATCCTACAGAAATGTAAAGTATTTATTGGGAATGATAGTGGTCCAATGCATCTTGCTGCTGCAGTTGGAACACTGACAATTGGACTTTTCGGTCCAGGTGACCCAACACGATTTAGTCCTGTCGGGGACAAGTGCGAAACTATACAAAACAAACAAGATTGTCCACCATGCTCAGGTGATACATGTCGATTCGGTGAAGAAGGGTGTATGTATCAAATTCAGGTTGCAGATGTGATTCATGTCCTTGAAACATCTGGATTCTTGCATTTCTAATCGTATAACCCAAGGTATTAACGAGTAAATTGCGTATAAGAAATAAAAATTGTTAAATATTCTTTACATTTTTATCTGCATTTGATATACTGATGATATGGTATATATTAAGAGAAGAAAATATGATTTACAGAGAATATTTTTTCATCGTCCGCCAACATCAAATAAGCTGCCCCATTTTGTGCAGCTAAATATCCTGATTGCACTATTTTGTGCAGCAATCTACTCTACAAATTAGAGTTAATCTATATATACCACATATTTTGCTAATGGCACACAAATTGCATAAAGAAAGTATAGGTTTAGTCTTATCATTAATAAATTTAGTATCAAAAACCATTTTCGTATAACTCTTATGAGGTGAATAATGAGTGTAAAAAGAACGTCAGGTGCCTTAATGACTTCACTCGTGCTTCACTTAGTTTTGGCTCTTATTGCGGGACTCTATTTTGTAACGCAAACACAAACATTTAAAGATTTAGTTGGAGTCGAAACACTTGAACCACCAGATCCCCCGAAGCCTAAGGTACGAAAACCCATTGTAAAGAAGATTCTCAAACCGATTGTTCCAGTGGAAAACACGGTTATTGTAGAACAAGTTCAGGTTCAACCACGTCTAACAACAGCATTCGCTCCAAAGGTAGTCCAAAATATACAACAGACGACTTTAGAATTTTCTAATCAAGCTGTTAAAGTAGACGCACCGATTAATCCGAACGTACCGAAAGTAGTCAGACCAAATGCACCGGTACCAGAGGTTGTAACACATACAGATTTACCTGTATCAAATTCACCGAGTGCTTTAGCTTTTGCAGGTCCAGCAGCAAGTGCACCCTCCGCGGGTCCAACTAACATTGCTCGTGGTATTGCTGGAAGTCCTGTTCAAGTTAAACTCGATTTCCAACGTCCGGCAGGCTTAGCGATGGTCGAGAACGTCGGTGTAGCTCGTGATGCACTTGGTAACGTTGCTGAAAGCATTACGCTCGGTAACGTTGAAGTGCCACCATTACCCAGAGGCGAACCCGGTGGACGCGTCATCGGTAAAGGTCGCGATATTCGCGGTGTACTTCGTTTCACACGAATTCGTCATACACTTTCTGACTGGTGGGCAGATTCGTCTTCATTGAATGCTCTTACCAAATGGCTCAACGAGAAAACCAAGATCAAAACGGACATGAACGTTGAAGGTGGTTCTCTCAAACTGACTGATGCGAACCTATATAAAACACCACTTGCATTTATGACTGGACACGATCCAGCACTTGTGCGCTCACGAAACCTGCTCGGAAAACAGTACGGTGGTGGTAAAATGGATAGCCGGTTTACCGAATCAGAAGCCGCTGGACTCCGTAAATACCTTGTTGAAAGAGGTGGATTCCTCGTCTTTGATGACTGCGGTGTGAACGCTCCTGCGCAAGCAATGGTACGTTTGTTCATTGCACAAATGCGTTATGTTATGCCTGAGTATCAAATTGAACGGATTGACAACGGCCACGAAATTTATGACAACTTCTATGAAATGGGTGGTCCTCCCGTTGGATTTGACATCTTCTGGTGGGGCACCAAACCACCGAGACGGAATTACCTTGAAGGGTTCTCTGTCGGTGAAAAATTATCCGTTCTGGTTGTCCGACGCGACTACATGTGCGCAATGGAATCTGTCAGTCTACCGACACGGAGTGTACACTATTCGCCTGGTGTCTATCGCTTTATGACAAACGTTGTTGTTTATGCATTGACACACGGTGCCATTTCCGATTATTCCGGTTATGTCCCCGAAGATACTTTAGCGAAGAAAGAACTTCCGACTCGTGCACCTGAAGCAGCCAAAATTGGCGCAACTGAATAACTACTTCTTGTTCGTTAATCAGTTCTAAAACCAACTAATCTTGATCTCCTGATGACGGTATTTTCTAACCATCATCAGGAGATTTTTTGTGCATATAAACGATCTGTGTTGTTTCCTAACCAATTCAGAATACCAAACGCGTATTCTGATGGAATACAAAAAGTTGATTTATCAAACTCACATTAGGTAAATTACATAGATTTTCAATCCGAAACCGTGTTATCATAGAACTAACAATCCTATAGAGGTGATAAATAAATTGAAACTTGGCGTATCCACTTATTCCTATTGGCATTTCACTCCTGAACGAGTTCCCATTGAACACGTCATAGAACAGGCAGCACAACTTGAACTTGATGGCATTGAAATATTACATCAACAGATGGCATCCGAATCCACCCCATACCTACAAAACCTAAAACGACATGCCTTTATTCATGGGCTTGATCTCTACGCGCTCTCCATACATCAAGGCTTCGTCTCTCCAGATGAACAAACACGGCAAAGAAACATAAATCACACAATTCACTGCATTCGGTTGGCACATGAACTCGGTATCCCGTCAATTCGACTCAATTCAGGACGTTGGGGTACTGTTAAATCCTTCAACGAGTTAATGAAAACAGAAGGACAAGAACCCACACTTCCCAACCACACAGAAGATGAAGCGTTTGATTGGGTAATCGCATCAATAGAAAAATGTCTCCCCGATGCTGAGAGATACGGTGTTGTCCTTGGACTTGAAAATCATTGGGGGTTGACCTGTGCACCAGAGGGAGTCAACCGTATCGTATCAGCAATAGAATCAGACTGGTTGAAGGTTACCATGGATTGCGGCAATTTCCTATCTGATCCATACGACAAACTCGAACAGATTGCTCCTGAAGCAGTGCTTGTACATGCAAAAACCTATTACGGTGGGGGAGAATGGTATTCCTTGGATCTTGATTATGGTAAAATCGGAGAGATTTTACGGAGTGTTGGATTCAACGGATATGTATCCATTGAGTTTGAAGGAAAAGAGGATGCACACACTGGTGTACCACAGAGTGTGGAGATGCTACGTAATAGTCTCAATATATAACGACAATAGAAAAGGCGGGTTGTTTCTCCCGCCTTTGACTTTTTCGTCTCCTAAACAGTTTCCCAAGGTGCAACTTCATCAACTGCAGGTGGCGCAGGAAAGCGGCTAACTACATCCACAGGTTTTCCCAAATCTGACGATTCAAGCACCCTTTCACAAACTTCTAACACATGCCGTGCTTGCGCACCGTTGCATCGCGGATTACGATCATTCCTAATCGCGTCAGCAAAATCGGCTACTCCTTTACCCCAATCCAGACCCGTAAATGCTTTTGAGGGAGAAGGTTCATCTTGCCAACCAGATTGTGGTGTGAATTTCTTAATACCCCGACCATCGTCATGTGCTTGTAGTGAGAATCCACCTTTTGTGCCATGGATTTCATAGGGAGGGATTTGTGATGTTACAGTAAAACTGTGATAGATAAATCCGTGTGATCCATCTATCTGTGGCACATCAAACTCAAGCACTGCAAACCCATGATCTTTTTCCGTAACCTCAAACTCAGTACCCTGACGTGGACCCTGAGTTAATACCCGTTTAGGAACAGCAACACGTGCAAATCCGTGAACCGTTTTGACGGGACCAATCATTGTTGTCATGGCAGTTAGGGGATATGGCGCGACATCTCGGAAAGGACCAGCATGCTTCAAAAACGCATCAGCATTTGGATGCCAATGTTCCAACGGTCCACCAAAGTTGCCAAGAGCAGAAATCACATCTCCAATTTCCCCATCACGAATACGTTTCCAGACGTTCTGTTGAACATAACCAAGTATTGCTGACGGAGCACATGCCAATTTCAAACCCATTGAATCTGCTGTTTCTACAAGTTCGTTCGCTTCATCGGTCTTGATAGAAATCGGTTTTTCGGAATAGACATGCTTACCGGCTTTTAGGGCAGCAAGTGATACAGGATAGTGTGATATATGGATGGTCAGATTCACAATTGCTTCAACATTTGGGTCATTAAAGACCGCCTCAAGCGATGGATAGACCTTACCTCCTCCCCTCTCTGCCAGTGCAGATGCGCGCGCTTCATCCTGATCGTAGTAGCCGACCAATTCAATATGATCCGGGTATGCTTGGCACCGTGGTTGATAACCACCCGCCGCAATCATACCACAGCCAACAATTACTGTCCGCAACGGAGTACTGTTAGACATTGTAATTCTCCCTACTGTAACCTATTGTAGAATTTATGATTAATGTGAGTTCAACTAAACACTGTTGTGTTCTTTTGCAATATCTATGTTATCTGAGTCAGTGTCGTAAATAGCCTATAAACCCACTTGTGATAAGGGTTTATGACACTATTCACAGTAGATATAACGTGAGTTCGGTATAAGAAACTTTGTGAATCGGTAAATAGATAATAAATCCTACATGTCTGTTAAACCGAATTCACGTTAGATATAGTAATCCTTCTAAATCAAACTCACGTTTAAAATAAACAACAAACCTTAATCAGTGCGTATGCATAACGCGTCTACTAAAAGATGTTTATATAGAATTGCATTTCAATACTGTATCAATATACCTTAAGCATATCAAATTTCCAGTCTGTTGCCAATGTAAAACTATTACGTTACTTGATTTTTCCTTGACATCTAAGGGAAAATCGTTGTAAAATTGAGAGTGCAAGGAAGTATAACAACATGCCAAAAACATACACCATTATTCAGATTGCTTCTGTCTTCGTGCTCATAACATTGATTGGATGTGCATCTCACAAAACTGTCAGAGTACAGGATTATAATCAGTTTGCCATAAAAACCGCACGAGCAGGTCTCTGGAATGAATCCATCTTCCGCTGGAACCAGATTATATCCATTGACCCGGATAATGCTGCAGCACATAACAATCTTGGAGTCGGTTATGAAGCAATTGGAAAGATAAGGGAAGCAGAGTCGGCATATCAACGTGCCACCGAACTCGACCCAGACAGTAAATATTACCGTATTAATTATCGGAGATGCCGACTACATATTCGGCGAAGTGGAACAGAAAGTAATGAAACAGAACCTGAACCCTCTGAACAACCTGAAGAAAATACACCTGGGAATCCTCCTGATGCTTAATAAAATAAAACCCATAATTCAACAACGGATTCTGTTGTACCAACATATTCTTAGATGTATCTTTGTGTTGATAACCTTAAGCTTGTGTGCTTGTGGCACTAAGGTTGCACGCGTTCCAATCCCAATTAAAGTACAATCTGAAATTGACATTGATACTTATTCAAACTTTGCAGTGCTACCATTTGTGATTGAGGAAAGCAAAACAAAATTAGATGAAATCCCTACGGAATTAGGCACTGAAATTGCACAAATCCTAAGAAGTAACTTAACGCGTCAAGAGCATTTTCAGGTTGTTGATAAGCAGGAAACAGCGAGACTGATGACGGGAGAAAAAATCGAAGAAGAATGGCTTGCAAACACCGAACGTTTGAGCGAATTAGGACGATATTTTGAGGTAAAAGGTATCATTGTCGGCAGTTACCGATTTTACACAGATACCCGACCCAGACGTTACTACGGTGAACGATACTCACCTAATCAACAAAGATATGTCATGGACTATCAGGATTATATGCAGAAAACATATCTACTTTCACTCCGAGTGATGATAATAGATGTTGATAGCGAAAATATTGTCTGGGATGAGGCGTATCGCCAAAGTACAGCAGAGGCACACAGCATCGGTTCGTTCGTTTTTTCACAAATGGCACCACAAGAAACTACATTAAGAGAACTTAGCAGACGCGCAGTGTCCGATTTTACACGCGAGATTTCACCGCACTATGAAAGAGAAGATAGATTCCTCGTGCGGTAGATACTACTCGGATGAGTCTATGAATTGATATATGCGTTGCAATCATCCTGAAATACTGACTATTGAATCCTATATTCGCGATCAAATAGAACACACAAGGGAAAATAGATGAGAACTCAAAATATACCCTACACAAAAAACACCTTCGTCAATAACCGCGTCGCGAGACTATTACTCTGTTTATGTTTGTCTATGCTCATTTCATCAGATGTTTTTGCACAAGGTTTTGGAAAAAACAAGATTACTGCACAACGTTTTGATTGGCACATACATCGCACCGAACACTTTGATATACACTACTACCCCAGTGAAGCAAAACTTGTACCAGTGATGGCTGCAATCGCAGAAGAAGCCTATGAAAAACATAGCGAAGACTTTGAACACGAACTTGAAAACAGAACTCCGCTAATCTTATACAAATCACATAAAGATTTTCAGGAAACGAATATTATTCTTCAAGAATTGCATGAAGGTATCGGAGGTTTTGCAGAACTTTTCAAACACCGTATCGTTATCCCATTCACAGGATCACTTGAGGCGTTCCGCGAAGTCATTTTTCATGAACTTATCCATATCTTTCAATATGATATACTCTATCAAAAACCTCATGCAAGTATATATAGCGGAGAGTTCCTCTATTCCCCACCCATCTGGTTTATGGAAGGGATGGCAGATTATTTTGCCGAAGATAACGACGCTATCGGTGAAATGGTATTGCGAGACGCAAGTTTTAACAATAATATTATTCCATTGACAGAATTACAAAACTTTAATCGTCTCAGTTCACCCTACCTCGGCTATAAAATGGGACAGTTAGCCGTTGGATACCTTGTACAGACTTACGGACGTGAAAAAGTCGCTGAAATCCTTCGAGGTTTACGACAGAGTAGAACCAAGAATTTAGATCAAGTCTTAAAAAATGTCCTCGGTATCAGTCTTCAGGAGTTTGATAAAGGCTATCGCCAGATGGTACGGAAACGATATTGGCCCCTGATAGAAGACAAGGATTTACCCTCAATCGTCACAAGGAAACTTACAGAAAAATCCCGATTCTCTCACAATATCAAACCTGCATGGTCCCCAAGTGGTGATCTCATTGCATATATCACCGCCAACGACGGATTTTTAGAAATTGTGCTAATGTCATCCAAAACCGGAGAAAAACTGGACCGTATTACCAAACGTTTCTTCCGTAATAAATATGAGGTAATCAGGACTGATTCCAGTGGGACTGATCAAAGCCTTGCTTGGTCACCTGATGGAGATCATATTGCATTCATCGGCAAACATCGTGATGCAAATTATCTCTTTGAAGTGAATATCCTTACACACAAACTGACACATTATGTTAAGCTTGATTATGATAATGTCAACTCACCAAATTATGATAGCACCGGAAAACGGGTCGTATTCTCCGCATTAAAGGAAGGACAAACAGACCTTTACATTATTGAACTTGAAGATAAAGTAATCAACCAATTAACCCAAGACACCTTTAATGACACACACCCATCTTGGCATCCAACAAAAAATGTTATAATTTACGCTTCTGAACGCGAACACAAAAACAGACTCGTCTTAATTGATATTGATCAACAGACAGAACAGATTCTCACGGATAGCTCCTCAAACGCAATCAGTCCTGTTTGGATGGCTGATGGTGAATCTGTGCTATTTTGTGCTGATATAAATGGCGTGTTTGATGCATACAAACTCCACCTTAGTAATAGGCAGATGACACGGCTTACAAACCTTATAACAGGTTGTTTCAATCCCAGTTTTTCACCGAATGAGAAGCGACTACTATTTAGTGCTTATGACAATGGGAAATATGATATCTGTGTAATGGAATCCGATAAAATACTTGACGAGAAAGTCGATGCTGCTCCCTTAGAAACAGAACCCGTCGCAATCCTTTTAAATTCTGACTTAACTGAACCAAACTATAGAATTGCCAAACGGAAGTACAGCACAAGATCTTCTTTTCGGCTTGACGCAATATTTCCCGAATTTAGTTACGGCGCAGATGGACTGCTCAGAAGCCAAATTCAATTGAGTGCAAGCGATATGTTAGGTAATCATCGCGTTGAGGTGAGTGTGATAAATCAGACAGGTGGATACCTCATTCCCGATTTTATCGCGCAGTACGGGTTCTTGACACATCGTGCAGATGTAGGCGCGGTGATCTATAACTACCATCAATACCATTTACTCGGTTCAATACGCAATCAACGCGGCATTTTACAACGTATTACAGGCGCAGGCGGGTATCTCAGCTATCCATTTGACAGGTATAACAGATTAGATCTGCAGTATTCGATGTATACTACACCTTTCTCCTACAATTATCAAACCAGTACGCCTTTTGAGTTTTATGATCGCGGGCTGCTCTCCGTCGGATCTATTGCTTTTGTTAGAGATAACACGATGTGGCGTGAATGGGCACCGTATAGTGGCACACGGTTCCGCTTCGAAATAGAACGGTCATTCCCAACGCTTGGAAGTCAGTTATCACTCACAAATGCAGTTATCGATTTACGCAACTATTTAGGATTAGGTAGACGAACGACAATTGCTACACGGTTATTACTGGGTGGCAGTTTCGGTACAGACAAATCGCTCTTCTATCTCGGTGGAATTGACACACTTCGTGGATATAATTACGAAGACTTAGTCGGATCTCGTATCGGGTTGTTTAACGTAGAGTTCCGCGTTCCGTTCATAGATGTATTATATTTCGGTTGGCCCGTTCGGTGGTCAATCGGTGGGATCGGGGGTTTCCTCTTTACTGATATTGGCGGCACTTGGACAGATACGCAATACGGACCAGATAATCCTTACAAAATGTTCGACCGTCAGGGTATCCGTATTCGCCTAAATGATTTAAAAGGATCCGTTGGGGTTGGACTCAGACTACGGCTTGGCGTATTCTCATTAGATTTTGCTGCTGCACGTCATACAGATTTACGGACTATCACACCCGGTTTCAAATACCATTTCGGTTTAGGACAAGCGTTTTAACCGAATAAACGTAACATAGGTTCTCACATCTAACACAAATTAGAGATCGGTCAAAATATTTCTTTTTCCATACAAGGAGAAACAATGGAAACAAGGTTAAAACGTTTTAGTATTCTAATAGGGATTTTAGCTATCCTTGGTGGGGCTTTTGCCGCTTGGATCAATATATTCCCCGATTTATTATGGTTCAAGATGGCACAATATCCCAGTATTTACACCAAAATACTTACAACAAAGATCTTAGTTGGGGTTATTGTTGGGGTCGCATATCTAATAGTCCTTTTGGTAAACCTTTATATAGTATATCGGTTAACACCAGCACATCTCAGTCCTGCTTTTCTTGGTGGAACTGATTTCACTGGTGGGGAAACCAATACACGGAAGATGATATATGGCAGTCTAACGCTACTCGCAGTTCTATTTAGTATTCTAATGGGGTATACCGCAACCGACCGTTGGGAAGTATTTTTACGGTATACCAACGCAGAAGATCTGAATTTTCAATTCGCTACCCCAATAGAAGTTAATAATAATATTGATTCAAACGAAATTACTATCCCAACTTTAGAACTACAGGCAAAAACGATACAGGTTGGTGATACGGTAAACGTCCACGTTGACAAAGATGAACCAAAAATCGCACAAATTGAAGCAGTGTTAACAAATGAGATTGTACAGGATGGTGAGACGAAGACTATCCCAGTGGGACTCCGCTTAAACACATCGGTTCAGATTGAGAGTGGGCAAAAAGCGTATTTCACATCACTCGCACGTGACCCTATTTTTAAAAACGAAGTATCCTATTATATTTTCAAAATGCCTTTGGAACGATATATCATCGGCACAATATTCGGGATACTACTATTAGTTACGGTTTTTGCGGTGATCATCTACTTCTTCCACGGATTGATTACGGGTGATACAAACCAACTAAAGTTCCAACCCCCATTCCGAGTGAAAGCACATCTGTTCACCTTATTAGCTATTACACTCCTATTCCGCGCTTGGAACTACCGCTTTGTCATGTACGATCTACTATATGCCTCAAACGATGTAGTACGTGGTGGCGGCGGATATTCTGCTATCAACGCACGCCTTCCTGTTATATGGATTATGTTGTGCATCACTCTGGTGTGTGCATTCATTTTCATCGTTAGTATCTTCTTACGCCGCAACAGAATTGCTTTTGGTGCGTTCATTGCGTTTATAGTTGCTGGTTTTCTCGGACAGATATACCCTCAAGTCATTCAAAGATGGATTGTTGAACCTAACAAACAAGTATTGGAAACAGAATTTATTAACTACAACATCAAAGCAACACTAAATGCTTACAACCTTGAAGATAATGTTGTTACAGAAGAGGAATACCCATTCACAGAAGAACTTACGTATAACGATATTACCAGTCCTGAAAACGTATCAGTTATAAATAGTATTCGGCTTTGGGATTGGAGACCGTTGCGCCGAACCTTTCGTGAACTGCAAAAAATACGACCACAATATGACTTCCATGATGTTGATATTGACCGATATATGACCGATAGCGGTGTTAGACAAGTTATGTTATCAGCACGCGAAGTTAACGAACGTTTTGTTAGCAATGATTGGTTTACACGGTCATATATCTATACGCACGGCTACGGGGCAGTTCTCAGTCCTGTGAATGAAATTGAAAGCGGTAACCCTAATATGTTCATTAGTCAATTACCGCCCATAGTTTACGAGGAGGGATGGACACAACGGTTTAATGATGAACCCGGACCACGTATCTATTATGGTGAACGTACTAATCGATATGTAATAGTTCATCCAGATAGACCAGAACCTCTGGAATTTGATTACCCAACAGAACAGGATGAATACGCAAAATACGCATATCAAGGAAAAGGTGGTGTTGAACTTTCCTCCTTCTGGCGGAAAATGGTTTATATGCTCAAGTTTGACAATGAACTTAATTTTGTTCTTCCGGGTGAAATTACATCTACAAGTCGTATCCTTTATGAACGCAACATAACAAGACGTGTACATAAAGTCGCCCCATTCCTACGCTATGATGGCGACCCATATATCGTCCTGCATAATGGCAGAATCGTCTGGATACTTGATGCATATACTATCACACACCGCTATCCTTACGCAGTTTCTATGAAAGCATTTGCTCCAGAGAGAAGGTTGCAAATGGGTGCTTCTCAAGATAGCAATGTTCCTTTGGGTAACTATATCCGAAATTCAGTGAAGGTTGTTATTGATGCCTATGATGGCACCATGGACTTTTACCATATGGAGCAAGAAAATGATCAACTCGCAAAATGCTATGACAAAATGTTCCCCGGGCTTTTCAAATCATTTGATGAAGAGATGCCTGATGAACTAAAGACACATATCCGATATCCAGATACTATGTTTCGTATACAATCACGTGTCTATACAGATTACCACATGAGAGACCCCGAAACTTTTTATGCAAAAGAAGATAGATGGGAAATTGGTAAAGAACTTTATGATAGTACTGACAGCAAACAAACTGCTCAGCCTCAACAGACAAGTCCTCTAATGACACAACGTCAAACCACCCAAAATCAGTCTTCCAATTCTCTTGAAGTTGCCCCTTACTATGTTGTTCTGAGACCACCGAGGCAAGAAAGATCTGAATTCATGTTGATGCTACCGTTTACACCCGTAGATAGAACAAATCTAACTGCATGGTTTGCCGCACGTTGTGATCCTCCTGAGTACGGGCAGCTCCTTGTCTACCGCTTTCCAAAAGGGGAACAGGTGGCAGGACCGATGCAAGTAGAAAACTATATTAGCCAAAAACCCGAAATATCTGAGCAAATCAGTCTATGGAATCAACAAGGCACACGTGTCCTCCGCGGTAATCTATTGATTATGCCAATGAACAACGATCTACTCTACGTTGAACCCATCTTCATTCAATCAGAAGATGAGGAGACGGCAATTCCTGAACTGCGCAGAGTCGTTGTCGCCTACGAAGAAAACGACAGTGACAACCTGAATGTTGCGTGGGGTGAAACCCTTGATGATGCACTTAGAGAGTTGTTCCTAACAAGGTTAGGGTTGCAAAGCGAACCATCAACACCAACTGAAAGTACTACAGATACAACTGAACAGGTTGAAGTCGCAACATCATTTCGTGGGTTGATAGAACAAGCGGTCAGTTACATCAATGCCGCAAAAAGTGCACAACGGAACGGTAATTGGGCAGAGTATGGACAGAATCTTCAACTTTTAGAAAATACAATTAATGAACTTGAAAAAAGTTCGCAACAGTAGTATATTCTCTAAGGGTAACATATTTACAAAACACTATTAAACAATGAAGGAGGTGAAACAGATGTCTCTTGATTGGAAACCACGTCACAGAGATATGATTATTGGTGGAATTCCTTGGCTTGCAAGAATTTCCGACAAAGCCAATGCAAAACTGCAAGGAATAATCGGTGAATATATATATCCGTGACCACAGGATAAAATGTTCCTGGAGGAACATAACATTTCTGCTGACGAATTTGTTGATATGGTAAAGAACAATCCATCAGATGATGAGATGATAGCTGCCATGAAAAAATTGGATAGTTAATATATTATACTTATATGTGGCGGAAGAATAATTGTTGATCCGGTGGACAACATGTCCACCGGTAAAACCACATTGTAATTATAAATGTGCGTTTAACGCATAGCAAACAACTGGACATCGTGAATTGGAGATAGTTTCCTTGAAACTAAAAGAATTACGCGATCAAATTAATCGCATAGATAACCAACTTCTAAACCTTCTTCAGAAACGAGCTGAGATATCCAAGAAGATTGGCTCCTTAAAGGCGGATACAGCAACTAAAATTCATGTGCCTCATCGTGAATACGAAATACTTGACCGTCTAAAAACTCAAAATCTTAATCTCTTCCCTGAAGAAGCAATAGACAAAATTTGGACTGAGATCTTTACTGCTTCCCGATCAGTTCAATCACCAAATCGTGTTGCATTTCTTGGACCACCGGGTAGTTTCGGACACACAGCAAGTTTATCGTTTTTTGGTAATCAAGCTGAAATGGTACCAATCACACCGCAGGTAGATATCTTCACTGAAGTAGAAACGGAACGTGCTGATTTTGGTGTGGTAGCAATTCAAAACTCAATATACGGTACTGTCCGAGATGTTTTAGAACGATTCCAACATACAAATATGAATATCTGCGCTGAGATATTCCAACCTATCAGACACCACCTCATGTCAAAGTCACCTCTCTCTGAGATTAAACGTATCTATTCGCACAGTCAACCATTTGCACAATGTAGATTGTGGTTGAATAAGTTTTTGAATTCGGTTGAACAAGTTGAAGTTGTGAGTACGTCTGATGCAGCCCAACGCGCAGCAAATGAGCCAAACACCGCAGCAATCGCAAGTAAACTCGCAAGCGATCTCTATGATGTTCCTGTGATAGCGGACTCTATCATGGATGATCCAAACAACTCTACCCGATTTCTTGTTGTGGGTGATCAAATAGTTGGTAAAAGCGGGAAAGACCGTACATCTATCTTTTTTGCAGTCAAAGACAAAATCGGTGCATTGTGGGAAATATTAGGAGTCTTTGAAAAACAAGATTTAAATCTTGATTATATAGAATCACTCCCTTCAAAAAGCAAACCTTGGGAATACATCTTTTTTGTCGATATTAACGGTCATATTGATGATGACAACATGCTTTCTGCTCTTGAATTTCTTGAGGATCATTGTCATGATGTCAAATTCCTCGGTTCTTACCCACGCGGTGCAGAATAGCAGCGGTTATATTCCTTAAGACCTTTCTCTATTGAAAATATTCCTCAATCCCTGAATAGAGCAATGGCAAACACATTGACCCAACAAATTCAGTCACGCGCCTACCAACTCGGATTTGAACTTGTCGGAATCACCCCTGCTGAAGAGAGTCAGACTATCCAACGTTACAGGGAATGGATTGCAAACGGGTATGCCGGTAAGATGGGTTACCTGGAAAGACACCTACCTCTCAAGGAAGATACCCGAACACTCCTCCAAGAGGCAAAATCTGTTATTAGCCTCGCAATGAACTATTATACATTGGACACACCAAAAGTGGATGCAGAGGATCCTGGACGAGGGCAGATATCCCGATACGCATGGGGTGATGACTACCACGATGTTATTAGAGAACGTCTATTACTACTCGTTGAGTACATTAAACACACGACTGAAACCGAACTCAAAAGTCGCGTTTTCGTTGATTCAGGTCCAATTTTGGAAAGGGAATACGCACAAAAAGCAAAACTCGGTTGGATAGGAAAAAACACGAATTTGATCAACTGGCAAACGGGGTCATGGTATTTTCTTGCAGAGGTGCTTGTGAGTGTTGATTTGGAATCTGTAACGGAACCCCTTCGTGGCAGTTGCGGCACCTGCACGAAGTGTATTGAGGCATGTCCGACAGATGCGTTTGTTGCACCGAATATGCTTGATTCAAGACTGTGTATCTCCTATTTGACAATTGAATTGAAGGACAGTATCCCGAAAGAACTCCGTCCCAAGATTGGCAACCTAATCTTTGGATGCGATATATGCCAAGAGGTATGTCCATGGAATAGCAAAGCGATACCAACAACTGAACCTGCCTTTCACCCACGCGAAGGCAACCTCGCTCCTGAGTTGCTAACACTTATTGACATGACACAAGAAGAGTTCAGCAAACAGTTCAAAGGGAGTCCAATAAAACGTACTAAACGGAGAGGATTCTTACGGAATGTTATCGTTGCTATCGGCAACTGGCGGTCACGTTCTGCGGTTCCTGCTCTCATAAAGGCATTAGTTGACAAAGAACCTTTAGTTCGGAGTCATGCTGCGTGGGCTTTGGGACAAATCGGCGGGAAAACTGCTAAACAAGCATTACAAACGCAATTGGAGTTTGAAAATGATAACGAGGTAATTTCAGAAATAAAGGATGCTCTCCAAGTCATTAACTAAATCTATACTGCAATTGAATTTTCAGAAATCTCTCCATTGTCAGATTCCATTCTGGTCTGTTCTAAATAGAGATGTGTTGTCAAAATTGTCCATATCTGTCTTCCCTTCAATGTCAAATCCTTACACAACTACCGAATTATCAAGTCGTAATTAAAAACTAAAAACACAACTTATGTTGTCTCTGACGTTTTCGTGGAGTAAACTTCTTCTAAAAATTTATCGTAACGGATAGTACCTTCACCACCCATCTTTTTGGCAATAGGGACACCGATTGTCCGAGCAAGTTCAAATCTGCGTGTAGAAGATAGGTTAGCACGGCGACCAAGATATTCACGGATCATATCAATTTCTGCATCTGTTACCAACTCAGGTTGTATCCAGTTTGTGTATAGATTTTCTTGTAACGAAATGTTGATAGGTAATGTAGCCGCATTCATACTTGCATTATTAAGTTTTAGTTCTGACCTTGAAGTCTTGACAACAAGGGTGCCTGCTGCCAAATCACCTAACCGTTGCCAATTCTTGTTAACCAGCATAGCAAGTAGACCTACACCATAACAAATTGGAAGGAAATCCACCACTCGCACAAGATTACGGATTGCTGAATCTGCGAAACTGATCGGATATCCTCCTTCTTTGATGACACGTAATCCAAGAGCACGTTTACCGGGTGATTGTCCATTTGTTGTAATCTCAAACACCATATAATATCCCCAGAATAATGAAAAGATTATAATACCGCCTACTGCTCCAAGCCATCTACCAAATACACCACCAAGTTTAAGGATAAAACTCATATTTACATAAGTACCTACAACAATAATGAGTGCAAGTAATAACGTGTCCAGAAGTGCTGCATAGAAACGCGAACCGATACCCGCTACCTGATAGTTGATGTCAATCTGTTCGGGTGTCTCTACTGATAACTGTTCATTCATAATTTAATTATTATTCTTTTAGTATAGTATTATTTTTTCGTTAGGTTAATGCGCAGCGTATACCTACATTTCGCTTGAGATATACAACGATTTTGTGTTACATTATAGGAAGGCTTGTGATTTTATTATTCCCAACGCGCCCAAGTGTTTGGTGTGATATATCCTTCATCTGAATAAGGATCATCACCAGAAACGACAACTACACCGCGATAATTCCGTTGTCCTTTCCATCCAAGCCACGAAACCGTTGAGCAATAGTGACTTACAAGAACACGGCGATAGGTATTACTGCGATTCTTTTTGGAACGATGTAAAAGGTAACCGTTAAAAAACAGAACACTCCCTGCTGTCATTTCAATAGGAATTTCGGAAGAATCGTCAAAACCGATTGCCTCGTAACAACTGTCAAATTCATCGCGTTTATCATGAGGATGTCGATCATAAATTACACCTGAACGATGACTATTGGGTAAAACCCAGATACATCCATTGTCAACATTAGCATCATCCAACGTTATCCAAGCACCAACAAGGGATCGGTCACGGGTCGGGATCGGATGTTCGTCTTGGTGCCAAGGGTTTCCGGTATGTCCTGGAACCTTACCTAACATCATTGACTGCATACACTTGACACCACCATCCCAAAACGGGATATGAGCACCAACGATTTCTTTCAGGATTGCACATATTTTGGGATGTTCAACATAACGACGGATGAGAGGACTAATCGCATGTGGTTCACCCACACACATAATACGATCTAAAATCTCTGTTTCTGTTGCATTCTCTGGCATCGCTGGTATGGCTGCACACTCGTAATCACCACGGAAGATTTTCAACATTTCTGTCTTTAAGGATTCACATTCTTGAGGCGTAACAATATCTGGCACCATAAGATAGCCGTCATTGATATATTTTTCTACCCAACTATTAGATGGTTTATGCATCATTTAGGGAACTTCCTTTCGTCTGGTGTGATTCTGCATTCTCATGATACCACATCTTGAGACACATGTCATATCAAAATGAGTGGATGGTGTATAGCTATCAATTGCCTGAACCAGGATTCACAGTATGATAGGATTGCTTGGTTTCGTTCATCAACCCAACCTACAAGACTTTACACGAAGCATCGGAAAAGGATTAAAAAATGAATGTTGCTGAATTTATTGAAAAAAAACAGAAGAGTTGGGATGAATTAGAAGGTTTGTTGCAAAATTCACGAAACGCGGATGCACAACAACTCAACCGTCTCGGTTATCTGTATCGACGTGTTACCTCAGATTTAGCTGTTGCACGTCGTGATTTTCCACAAGACCGGTGTGTCATATACCTAAATGAGTTAGCTTCGCGTGCACATTCCACTGTCTATCAAACCTCGCCTCTGAAAAGAGGGACACTTAGGGAATTCCTACGTTTCGGCTTTCCGACAGTATTCCGGGAAAATCTCTATTTTATAGTTGCTTCCTTTCTTTTATTTACCCTTGCATTTGCTGGTGCATATATAAGTGCCTTGAAAACACCCGAATTTGCGGAGAAACTTATTCCTGAAGAAACCCTATCCCATATCAAACAGTTGGGAGCAGGGGACTGGAACGATACACCAGCAGAATACAGAAATCTATTGGCTTCCTTTATTATGACCAACAATATTAAGGTAGCTTTTATGGCATTTGCTTGGGGCATCATGTTTATGGCAGGGACCGCCTATATTTTAGTCTACAACGGTCTATTGATCGGTGCAGTCGCCGGATTGTGTCATGTAAATGGAGTTGCGTTGGCGCTCTGGTCGTTTGTGTCGCCACACGGATACATTGAACTAACGACAATATTCATTGCAGGTGGAGCGGGAATGAAATTAGGATATTCACTTATTGCACCATCTCTATTAACGCGAAAACAGACTTTGGTGAATGCTGCAAAAACCGCACTACAGTTAATTGGTGGTTGTGTTTTCTTACTCATTATTGCGGGAACAATTGAAGGGTTTGTATCCCCTTCTGAGTTATCAAGTGCAGTTAAAATCGGTTTTGGTGCGCTAACGGGGGTTGTGTTATTCACCTATCTATTTGGCATGAAAAAACCTACTATTAATACGAGGCAAATTGTCTAATACCTAAACCTTACCATTTCCCACCCACCATTACATCTCTATATCATAGATTTTGCTTTTAATTCCAAATATTTATTCACCACCGTCATCGTCAATTGATGCGCGGGAACGTCAATAGTGATAACCCCCTGCCTCCGCAAAATCTCCAAAGTCGCATGTTTTTCTTGCAACAACCGTTCGGCAATTGCTTTCTGATAGACGGATCTGGAATTTGTAGCCTTCTGTTCAGACAACTCAACAATACCAGAATCTGTCAAGGTCACACAGACCACAAGGTGGTGCTTGGAGAATTGTGCGACATAGGTAGCGATTCCTTCAGCAGAGTCGTTATCAAGAATGTCAGTGAACAGTATGATAAGGGCACGTTTTCGCTGCTTTGTCGCAAGGTAAGTGAATGCCGTTGCAAAGTCCGCTTCTACTGGATGTACCGGAAGCGCGTAGATCGTTTCTAACATCGTCAGAAATTGTTTTTTTCCTGGCTTAGGGGCAAGGTATTGATGTACCGTATCTGCAAAGGCGATCATGCCTACCTTATCACCTTTCAACATTGAGACATAAGCTGCCATTAAAGTAGTGTTGATAGCATAATCCAATTTTAGCATCGCCATCTGTGAAATTGCTGCTGCATCAGGGGTATCAGATGTTCCTAAAAGAATCGGTGATGCCATTAACCTACCTGTGTCCAGCATGATTACAATATCTTGACTCCGTTCAGTCTCAAATTCGCGTACGATCGGTTTACGGTGCCGCGCAGTGGCTTTCCAATCAATACGGCGAAAGTCGTCATCTGGTAGGTATTCACGTAACCTTTCCATCTCCGTACCTTCCCCAAATTGTCGAGAGTTTTTTAGTCCCATTCGATGAAGCATCCCGCGTTTTACCAAAAGTTCATACTGCTTGATCGCTTGTAGGTTAGGATACACCTTACTCTCTACCGATGCAGGGATTTTATTTTGGCGAACAACAAAACCCAAGACTCCCCAACACCGCACATGAATATCACCGAACTGGTAAATTCCGCGTCGCATCGGTGTTAGACGGTATGAGATCGTCTCTTCATCCATTGGCGAAACGTAACAGTCGTGGATTACCTCCTTATACAGAAAATCGTTTGGAAAATCGTCTTTAATACGTATCTTTAACCGATGTTGTGAACGATTGACAATCTGCAACTTTACTATGTTCTCTATTCCCAGTGAAAACTTTGAATTCATCTCTCGGTTTATTTCGATTTTTTCAAACAATGGATTCGTAACATAGTCAATTATACTCACGATTAGCAGCATGACCAAATACGCACCATCGATATATAAAAGCTGCGGAAAGACATTGTAAAGGGCAATAGGTATAGCTGCTGGAATCAGAAAGATTAGGAAACGTTTGGTTATATGCATATTTCTAACGCGGTATTTCTACTTCGGCGAGTAGTCGGTCAATTACATCGTCTGCGGTTAAACCTTCAATTTCTGCATCCGGCTTTAATAGGATACGATGGCGATAAACATGCGGAGCCAAATATTTTACATCGTCAGGCAGTATGTAATCGCGACCTTGTATCGCAGCGTAAGTTTTGCTTGCTAATAAAAGTGCGATTGATGCACGCGGACTCGCACCTAACACCAACTCATCTGACTTACGTGATGATTCTGCCAAACTGACAATATAGTTGAAAATAGAATCCTCTACTGTGACTGTCTGAATCGCCTCTTGGCATTCCTGAAGTGAAGTGCTGTCAATAACACTTTCGACCCCTACTGCTTCCAAGCGAGTGGCGTTAAACCCTTGATGATAATTCATCAAAATCTGTGTTTCAACTTCGGTTCCGGGGTAATCTACACGTAGTTTGAATAGAAACCTGTCCAATTGTGCTTCAGGTAGCGGGTAAGTACCCTCATATTCAATAGGGTTTTGCGTTGCTAATACAATAAATGGCAGTGGCAATTCGTGCCGCACGCCATCAATACTGACTTGCCGCTCCTCCATACATTCTAAAAGTGCAGACTGTGTTTTTGCAGGTGCACGGTTGATCTCGTCTGTGAGTAGCACATTCGTAAAAACGGGACCGCGTTTCAGGTTGAATTGATTCGTTGCTAAATCATATACACTTGTGCCGACTATATCAGATGGCATTAAATCAGGAGTAAACTGGACACGGCTAAACTGTCCGGAGACTACCATGGCTAATGTCTTTGCAATCAGTGTTTTTGCTGTGCCTGGAACTCCTTCTAACAACACATGTCCGCCTGTAAAAAGACTGACGACAACGAGATCAAAAATATCCGTCTGTCCGACAATTACTTTTTGCACTTCTCGCTTTATTTTCTCAAAAACTGATTGGACTATGTTTTCCATAATATTTGTTATTCTCACTCTTTACTTTGTTTAACGTGAGTTCCAGATATAAAGTCGTAGGAAACTCATCGTGTTTGTTTTTCAGATTTAGCGAAGTTTTGTATCACAATCTGTTTGATTGTGGACCAAAAGTCGCTAACAGTTTGCAATACAAATACAGAACTCACGTTAAATTACCGCTAACGACTGCTTGTTGTCCGGATTTTCGCTGTTTCACGGTATACTTCAATTCTTTTTGCTATATCAACAAGTTGTGTTTCCGATATTTCACCAGATGGTTCCAATTCATACAACAGATTTGTAAGTTCTAATTCTTCATCAACAACCCCACGCTGTACCAATTCCTCTAAAAAAGAATTAGTATCTAAATTTGGATTGACACGCCAACGTGTCCCTAAATCTGCTCTGAATTTTTCACGGATATGTCGTAAGATTTCCATACGGGTGTTGCCTTTTTGGTATAGAGCAGTCATCGCGTGCACATATTCGCTGCTCAAACGTCTATTATTTTCTTGAACATCTAATGGCATCCCGAACCTTTTACCTCTCAATGTCAGGAAAATAAAAAGAATCAGACAGATGTAGACAGCACTTAAACCAGTTGATGTTTTGAAAATGAAATTCACAAACGAATTGCTTGGTATAGACTCCTGTGTGTAATAATCTTCCTCAGCCAATCCTATCCGTGCTCTTCGAGGTAGTGTTGACATCAGATTATAGAACAGTGTGGCGTTGTTACTATCTCGTAACCCATTCTCATGAAATAGATACGCAGATGTAGTAATAAACACACGTCCCTCACCATCACGTAGCGTCACAACAACCGCTCCGTCTTCTGATCCATAGAGAACCGCCATATCTTGATCTGAAGTTTCAATCACAAAATACGATCGTGAATATATTCTGTCAACTGGATGCAGTGGAAAAAACGATTCTTCGCTAATTCTTTGAGCATATTCCATCCTTCTTGGTAAATTCCGCAATCGTAACCCATAAGCCGCTACAAGTCCTTCCATAGCAAGATGGTTTCCACCACTTATGATTAATGTGCCTCCATCTCTGACAAAATCTTGAATTTTCTGTATCTCCGTTTCCGATGGCATTTTGTTAAGGTCTTGCAAGAAAAGTACATTATATCTATTTAAACGGGAAGGAATTTCAGCTGAGATTTCTGTGACTCGAAACTTTAGTTTACGTAAGATAAGATATAACACACTACCCTCCTGCAACGAATCACACGAAATTTGAGAACAGATTAGTATAAATATAATCAGGAAATAAATTGAAGATCTGAGAAATCGCATAGTGTCTTAGTTAATAGTATCCTCATTGATTGAAACAGTGTGATACCAAATTACATTTAATTTCCAACATATATTTTCTGTAAAAGATCGCGATAGCTTGCTACAGTCTCAGCAGTACAAGGTTTGTATCCGTACCATACCTCATCAAAGACTGAAACCGCCGGTCCAAGCGTATTTTGAAGGTCAATGTCTACTTGGGATAGGTGGAGATACTCACGATTTGTAAGACTTTTATCATAGGGAAGGATACCGCGTTCCTGAAGATGTAATATAGCGGAGAGATAGAGATAGCGGAGTGCCCCGCGAAAGTCATTTGATGCTTCTGCTGTGTCAGCATGTGCAAGTGCAGCCTTCTCTGTTTTCACATGATCTACTTCTATTTCTGATTCCTCATGGTGAACTTCACTAATCAGGTTAATCCGAATCTGTTGCATAAAAAAGATTATTACGATTCCAAATGCTATGACACCAAGTGGAAATATAACATACATCAGATCAAAATCCCACACAGGTTTAGGTTCAAAGAGTTTTGCTAAATCCCGCTGATATTTTTTATAGGAAAGCACCGATTGATTTCTCTCCAATTCGTCTCGAAATATTTGTTCTTGCGAAGCCAAAACATTAATGACAATCAGATTAAAAAAAACCGCGATGACAAAAAAGCAAATTCTTTTTTTCACTTCATCAAGCCTCTTGTTTAGCCTTTGGGTTAATGTATGCTCTAACTTAGTATAGGTGTGGTAGACCGTATAAGCATCTTTCTAATTCGTAGCCTGCATCTCAATGTCGTAAGCTTCTTTCCGTATCCGCAGATCAAAATAGAGTAGTGTTGAACCGATTGATGCGATCGGCATAGCAAGTGCAGTTATACCTATTGTAAAAAAGGTGCGAATCATATACATGATCCAACCGATTTGAATTGGTGATGGAGCAAATATAAAGGTCATAGTTTCAAGCACGCCGCTATCCTGTGGGATTTCGGTAGCCCCAGGCAGAAGAAAGAAAACAAACGTAACAGATGTTGATATTATTGACAATATCATTTGATAAATCAGAAAAAGTGCAAACATGATACCGAAGACTCTCAACCAAGTTCCTTTGACCAATTCGGTGCTTCGCCGTAGCGAAGCCATTGCTGGTGCATCCTCAAATAACACTGGTAGAGTATATAAACCCCATCTCACCATAAAATAGATTGAAAATGGAATACCTATGCATGTTATAAACATTCCAAAAGTTGCAAAAAAATAGACGACAGAACAACCGATTAACGATAAAAACCGTCGTAATGTATGTTCCATTGCATCTCCCGCCGTGATGTTTCTACCTATAAACACTTGTGCAGTCGCGTATGATATTCCTCCTAAGACAAAAAGTGACAATAATAGTGAAGGTAGTAAAGTAAAAAAAAGAATGGCAAATATATTAGAAGGTTGGTTATTGCTGTTAATAACAAAATACACAGAGACTTTATCTATTGCATAACCTACTATAAAATATACTAATGCGATTTTAAAAAATAGGGAGAAGTGATTCCGATAGATTGTAAACATTCCATCTAAAATATCCGTGATACTCAGCGGTTGCATTGGTGGTGTAGGTTCTTGGCTATTATTTTCTGGCACTAAATTGTCGTGTTCTTGCATTATTTTTTTACTCCTGAAAGAAGTCGTTCTATACGATTAGTTTATCTCATTTCGACTGTTTATTCAAGGTAATGCTGGTTTATAAAAATTATGTTGTTTCATTTCTGCTATAGTTCTATTGATTTTGCCCTCTCAGTCATGATTATGTCAAGGATTTCACTTGCTTCAAATATTCGGTTACGCCGTTGACCTGTTATTTCCCTGAGTTTACCTCTTTCAACAAGGTAATCTACTCCGCGCTTAACTGTTGGATATGATGAATTCCATGACTTTGCCAATTCTGAAATTGAGACAATAGGGTTTCCAAATAGCGCGTCAATAAGTGAACTTACAGTTTTTGGCACGTTTGGTTCTCTGGCAATTATCTCGTATTCCTCTTTTAATGTAAGAAGTTTTTGAATTGTTGAAAGTGCGTCTTCTGCCTGTTGACGAACACCTTCTAAGAAAAATGTCAACCAAGCGTTCCATTCACCTTTTTGACTTACATTCAACAGTAATTCATAATATGAGTCTCTGTATCTCTCAAAATAATCGGACAGATACAGAAGTGGCTGTGACAACAACCCTTTTTCTATCAATAAAAAAGTAATCAGTAGTCTTCCGATTCTTCCATTCCCATCAACAAACGGATGAATCGCTTCAAATTGATAGTGGATCAATGCACATTGGATCAATGCGGGTTCTTTTGGTTTAGAATGGATATACTTCTCAAGATCTGAAAAACACTCTTTCATTTCGGTTACTGGCGGTGGGATATAGGTTGCATTCATCAAAGTAGAACCGGGTTTTCCAATCCAGTTTTGGCTAGTACGCATTAACCCTGGAGATGCATGTTCACCACGAACCCCACTCATTAAGATGGAATGGATTTCGCAAAGTAATCTGGAACTCACTGGCATACGCGGCAATCTGTCTATCCCATATTCCATAGCGTTAACATAGTTGACAAGTTCTTGGACATCAGGTATACGCGCCATTTCAGTTTCGTCTGCTTCAAATAAGAAAAGTTGATCTAAACCTGATTGAGTATTTTCGATTCTGGAACTCATCACCGCTTCTCGACGAATGAATGGACCAATTAATAAGTGTGGATTTGGCAGTAGTCGACCTGTCCCGGATAATTCCCCAAGTTTGATGTTTGCTTCTGAGAGAAGATTCGCCAATTCCCAATCCAACTCAATTTTCGGTGGAAGTGGATTCGGAATATAAGACCAATATGGATTCTGACCTATGCTACGGACACATCTACCTGCATCTGAATTTTTGAAATTATCTGGATTCATTGTTAATTGTAGACGTTGATATGGGTCAATCTTATTAACGTTTAGAGGTGCAAACGTTAATAAGGAGCAATCTTATTAACGTTTAGAGGTGCAAACGTTAATAAGGAAATAGTCCTGTGTCAGTTGTGAAGTCCACTTAAGAGTTGGCACAAAATCCGAGTCGTGATATAATTCAACCTAAATTATAACACGATAACTGAAGGAATGCAATGATGAATGACACCTCAATAGAACTACTTAAATCTCTCACACAAGCAGATGGAATCCCCGGTTATGAGGCGGAAGTACGAGATTTATTTCGTGATGCTGTCTCAGATGTTGGTCTAATTGAGACCGACAGGTTGGGGAGTATATTTTGTACACGCGCTGGAAATGCAGATAACCCACGTGTCTTACTTGATTCACATTTAGACGAAATCGGCTTTGTTGTGCAAAACGTCACCGATAAGGGATACGTCAAGTTTCTACCTCTTGGTGGATGGTGGGCACACACTCTGTTAGCACAACGTGTAAATATCACAACGAAGTTGGGCAAAGTGCCTGGAGTTATAGGGTCTACACCCCCGCATCTGCTTTCAGGTTCCCGTGATAAAGTATTAGATATCAAAGACCTTTTTATTGACATAGGCGCGGAGAACGAAGAACAAGCAGTGGAGGAGTATGGAGTGGTTACGGGGTGTCCGATTGCACCTTACGGTCCGTTTATGCAGTTGAAAAATGAAAAATACCTTACTGCAAAAGCGTTTGATAATCGCGTGGGAGTTGCACTCGTAATTGAAGCATTATTAAAACTTGACGAACATCCAAACACCGTTATAGGCGCAGGAAGTGTACAAGAAGAGATCGGATTGCGTGGGGCAAGGACAATGGTAGCAAGTGTGGAACCTGATCTCGCTATTGTGCTTGAGGGTCCACCTGGGGACGATACCCCTGGATTGAGTGTTGGATCAACACAAGGCAAACTTGGCGGAGGAGTCCAAATTCGTATAATTGATTCTTCAATGATTGTGAATCCAAAACTGGCTGATTATGTGATTGAGACAGCGAAGCGACATGAAATCCCGTATCAACTTGGTGTACGTCAATCTGGTGGGACAGATGGTGGGGCAATCCATCAATTCGGCAGAGGAGTGCCAACCGTTGTACTCGGTGTTCCATCTCGATATATCCATAGCCATGTTTCAATTATCAACATTGATGACTACAATGCCGCTTTGGATTTGACGATGCATCTTGTACGTGAAATTGACTCAACCGTTTTAGAGGGATTTCTGTTCGGTTAGACAATCTAATAAATGTCTTTTGCTCGGAGGAATAATAGTGGATACTACCTTACCTAAAGTTTCATTTTATGAACATGAAATCAGTAAGTTGTTAATTGGTGATAATCCGATTTACGGTTATTCCCACTTTAATAAGCTTCTTTCACAACATCAGCAGTCGTTTCATACCCCTGAACAGGTTGTTGCAACACTGAAAAGAGCAGAGGAAGCGGGGATAAATGCTTGGCAGAATAGTGTCACGCAACGATCATTATCGGACCTGCAGCTATACCGAGACACAGGAGGTAAGATGCACTGGTTTTGCCTCAGTTGGAGTTCTGAATGGTATGATCAACCTGACAAAGTTTTTGAAGACGCAAAACATAAACCGTTCGGTATGGCACCTCACGGTGGTGGCGTAGGACAACGTTGTCTCCGAGAAAACAGACTTGATCTGTTACAGGATATTCTCAAACGGATACGCGATACCGGGGTTTTTGTTGGTTTATCGGTGCATGACCCGAAACTTGTTCATATCGCAGAAGATGAACGTTGGGATATAGACTACTATATGACAGCACTCTATAATCTACACGGTGGCACTCAAAAGTTCACAGAGAAGTTTGGCTACGCGCCTTTAGGTGAAATATATGCACGTGAAGACCGAGATGAGATGTGCAAGGCGATACAACGGACAGATAAACCGTGTCTGATCTACAAAGTGCTTGCTGCAGGTAGGACAATCGGTAGTCCACAACAAATTCGTGCAGAAGTGAAATTCGCAATAGAGAATTCTAAATCAAATGATGTGCTATTACTCGGAATGTATCAACAATTCGGTGACCAGATAGGTGAAAATGCTGCGTTAGTTTCTGAACTTTGTGCAGAATTGAGTAAATAACCTGATACCTGATACACACAAATACCAAGGTGGTGAAAATGGAAAAGCGGGTATGTGGTAAAACAGTAATTGAAATTTCACCGATGGGTATCGGATGCTGGTCCTATGGTGGTGGTGATTATTGGGGACCGCAGGCACAATCGGATGTTACCGCTGTAGCACATGCAGCATTGGATGCGGGTATCAACTTCTTTGATACGGCAGAAGGATATAACAACGGAAGGAGCGAAGAAGCACTTGGTAACGCGTTGAAAGGCAGACGACACGAAGCAGTCATCGGCACAAAGGTTAGCACACCGAATCCTGCTACTATACGTGAACGGTGTAAAGCCAGTTTGCAACGATTACAGACAGATTTTGTTGACATCTATATGGTTCATTGGCCCCATGATGAATTTTCTATTGATGAAAGCATGTCGGAATTAATCAAACTAAGGGAAGGTGGACTCATTCGTGCTATTGGTGTTAGCAACTTTGGAGTATCACAACTAACAGCGGCACTAAAAACAGGCACAGAACTTGCCGTAAATCAGTTATGCTATAACCTCTTATCCCGAGCAATTGAGGTAGAACTTATTCCGCTATGTCAACAACATAACGTCGGTATTTTAGGATATATGCCGCTGTTGCAAGGTCTTTTGACAGGGAAGTATAAGAACGTTGAGGAAATCCCACCGATGCATTCTCGTTTTCGGCATTTTCGGGATGACCGACCAATGGCGAAACACGGTGAAGCAGGTGCAGAGGAAGAGGTATTTGAGACTCTTGAAGGAATCCGGACAATCGCTGATAACGAGATGATTCCGATGAGCCAACTTGCTATTGCTTGGGCAATGGCAAAACCGGGGATTACGTGTATGCTGGTCGGAACACGTAATATAGATGAGTTGACTGAGAATTTGCATGCTATTCAATACACACCCTCATGTGATGTGATTGAAAAACTGGATGAATTGACTTTACCGCTATTTGAGAAAATGGGAGCAAATCCGGATTATTTTACGGGTGGGAAAATACGTTAGTTTCTGTAAAAATCAAGGTTGGAAACCCTCCCACAAGAACATTATTAAATCTTTTCACACAGGAGGAAGGAATGTATGGCTGACCACATAGGTATCAGATTTAACAAAGACCTTGGCAAACCTTTGTCTACTGCAGCATCTGACCTAACGGACACAAATGCTGATGGAAAACCTGTTGTGCCATTGACTCAGGAACAGAAATATCTGTTTGATAAAAATGGATGGCTCTTAATCCCCGGAGTGCTGACAGAATCTGAGATTGAAGAGATGCGCAACTTTTGTTACCAATTAAAGCACGAAACTGCAACGATACCGAAGCATCACCGTTCAACTTATGGAGGTCCTTTGGAAGCACTCACAGATCATCCTGTTGTTGTCGCATTCGCCAACGAATTTCTTGCATCACCATATTTGGCATCGGAGACGTGCTATGGGTTTCGCATGGAGACAAGTTTCTTGTTTTTGCGTTCTACATCTGATGATCCACCCCAAAAGTTCTCTCCACACAACGGTAACGGTATGTTTCGGATGCCAGGAGATTGCCATCAATACCAATGTCTACCCGGACAAGCATATAGCGGATTGACGCGAGTTGTTTGGGAACTGAATCCTGTCGGTAAAGAGGATGGTGGCACCATGTTTATTACCGGTAGCCATAAAGCTGCGTATACTGCGCCAGAGGTCGTCCGGACACATGGATGGGAGTTTTGGGATACTTATTCTTGTCCAGCGGGTTCTGTCATTATATTCACAGAAGCTATTACGCACAGTGGTCAACCTTGGCGAAATCCAGACACTGACAGAGTTGCGATTTTTAACGGATACAACTCGGTCGACAAAAGGTGGAAGATCTCACTACCCCCTCAGGTATTGCTTGAAAGGATGCCTCCCAAACGCCAAACACTATTCCGGGATGCCTATGTAAGTGGAAACGTAACAGGAAGACCGTTTAAGATGGCGTTGTAAAAATCTAAAGTGTGCTATGATTGGGAGTGTCTGTGTCTAAAGTTGGTGTATGTAATAAAACAATTTATAGACCTTTTTTATGAAATCTTATGTTAAAAGGAAATGTCATTATGACACCAAAACAACGCTATCTATTTGACGTAACGGGTTATCTACACCTGAAAAATGTCATCACTGGTGATGCATTATCAGAAGCAGCTGATGCAGTTGATAGATATATCACCACATCACCAGATGAATTACCACCCGGTTTTGAACAACGTGGACTTCATCAACACGGATTTGCATTTGACAAGTCGCTTGAACGTTTGACGATGCATCCAGCATTATGGTCGATTATCAAGGAGTTGACGGACAATCAACCCAGGTTTGGCAGAGGTTCGCTCAAGCATGACAAACATGACTTGTGGAAAGCGGGAGAGAACGCGCATGTCAATCCCGGAGGACTACACTGCGCTCGTGATGACTACGGATGGTATAGTACTCGTTATGAGGCTGGCAATGGAAGTATCTACTGCGATAACTTCGTCTGTTTTCCTTATTTTACGGATGTCTATCCGGGTGATGGAGGTCTCATCGTGATTCCCGGTTCACATAAGAGTGAGTTTGATCGTCCGAAGCAGCTACTCACGCTTGACGATGCAGATGGTATTGATCCGATAGACGATCCTGTGTTTGTGAACATCACACCAAAGGCAGGGGATATCGTGATTATTTCAGAGTTGCTAACGCACGGAGTGCTGCGGTGGAAACCGAAGGATAGGGATCGGAGATTTCTCGTGTTACGGTATTTCCCACAATATGCTGGTAAACATAACTTACCGCAACCTATATTAGATCGGTTATCACCTGAGACGTTGGAATTAATAGCATCTGAACCTTATGGACATATCAAGGAGATTGTGAAGCAAGACGAGGTTACGCTGACGGTGTGAATATAGTTTTGTGTGTATGTAAAGGAAGCTTGATGGATTACAAAAGGAAAAGATTATGAATTGTTCGAAACCTTAATCCGATTTTGTGCACGTGCAAGTGCCGCCTCAGCACGGGGACGATTCAGGTCAGGGTCATCAGCAGCAAGTTGTTCTTTGGCACGTTCAAGGGCATTTTCAGCACGCGACACGTCAATATCCGATGCCCATTCCGCTGTTTCAACTAATGCGGTGACACCAGTACGGAGCACTTCAAAAACCCCACCGCTTGTTGACATAGATAACGGACTATCCGAATCTTGGACACGGATTTCACCAACGTCTAATGCGGTAAGGAAGGGAATGTGTCCATAAAGAATTTGGAAATTACCTTCGATTCCCGGCGCGTAGACACTGGTCACATCACCTTCATAAATCAGTTTTTCCGGTGTCCGAATTTCAAGATGAAAACTTCTATTTTGCATAAGACTGCATCTCTTCCCTATAGCCGACTGCTGATAACTGACAGCAAACCACTAATCCGCTGCCTCTTCTAATTCTGCTTCTTTTGCTTGTTCAAATGCTTCGTCAATAGTGCCGATATAACGCAGCGACTGTTCAGGTAGATCATCGCAATCACCGTTAAGAATTGCTTGACAACCTTGCACTGTATCCTCAATCTTTACATACTTGCCCGGAGTTCCAGTGAAACGTTCCGCGACAAACATCGGTTGTGTAAGGAACATCTCTATCTTTCGCGCTCTGTTCACAACCAATTGTTGATCATCCGACAACTCATCTACACCGAGGATGGCGATAATATCCTGTAGGTCACCATATTCCTGTAACACCTGCTTAACCCTAAATGCGGTCTGATAGTGTTCTTCACCGATTACCTCTGCGGACAGAATACGCGAACTTGATGTAAGCGGATCCACAGCAGGATATCTACCCTTCTGTGAGATGCTCCGTTCCAAACGTGTTACCGCGTCAAGGTGTGCAAACACAGAAACCACAGCTGGATCGGTGTAATCATCAGCGGGAACATACACCGCTTGGAATGAGGTGATAGACCCGTGCTGTGTAGATGTAATCCGTTCCTGAAGTTCACCCATTTCTGTAGCGAGTGTAGGTTGATATCCGACAGCGGAAGGCATCCGTCCGAGAAGTGCTGACACCTCACCACCTGCCAATGTGAAACGGAAAACGTTGTCAATAAAGATAAGAACATCTTGTCCTTGTTGGTCACGGAAGTATTCTGCCATTGAGAGACCCGCCAAACCGACGCGCAAACGTGCTCCCGGTGGCTCATTCATCTGACCGAACACCATCGCTGTTTTGTCCATAACGCCATATTCGTCAAGTTCAATCCAGAACTGATTACCTTCGCGTGTGCGTTCACCGACACCACAAAAAACGGAATATCCACCGTGTTGTGTAGCAATGTTGTAAATCAGTTCAGCAACCAGAACGGTTTTGCCGACACCCGCACCACCGAAAAATCCGACCTTACCACCCCGAACAACAGGTTGGATTAGATCAATAACTTTGATACCTGTTTCTAACATTTCTGCGACAGTAGTAAGTTCTGCTTGCGGAGGTGGAGGTCTGTGGATAGAGTATCGTTCAGATTCACCGGCATCACCTCTTTCATCAATGGGTTGACCTGTAACGTCAAAAACACGTCCGAGTACTGCGTCACCGACTGGGACGGTGATAGGACCACCAGTATCCGTCGCGAGTGATCCACGAACTAATCCATCGGTTGTGTCCATAGCAATGGTACGCACACGATTTTCGCCTAAGTGCTGTTGAACTTCAAGCACCAACTCGCTTCCATCGTATCGTTCAACCTTAACAGCGTTTAGGATATCTGGCAGTTTGCCTTCCGAAAAATCTATGTCTACTCGTGCCCCGACAACTTCTAATACTTTTCCTTGGTTCATGTGACATTCCTTTTTATTCATTGTGGCACGCTGAGCATGCCTACTACCTTTTAACCTTCCAGAGCGGCTGCACCACTAACTATTTCGGATATTTCTGTTGTGATTTGTGTTTGACGTGCTCTGTTGCGTTGTAGCACCAATTCGTCAATGAGTTCCTTCGCCTTTTCAGTAGCATTTTGCATCGCTGCCATGCGTGCTGCTTGTTCTGCTGCGTTTGAATCTAAAAGCACTTTCCACATTTGCATATTCAGATGTTTTCCCAGGAACATTTCAAAGAGTTCCACCTGTCCCGGTTCATAAATATAATCAAGGAAAAGTGTATCACCTTCTGGTTCCTCAGGCACAAGTGGAAGAAGTTGTTCAACCAGCACCGTTTGGAGAATCGCAGATTTGAAGTTGTTATAAATTACTTCAACCTTATCAATTTGTTTGTCAACATAAAGGTGTTCAAACTCATGGACAACATCAACAGCCGTTTGGAATTCGAGTTGGCGAAAGATATTAATGTATGCATCTGTGATGTCGTATTCGCGTCTGGCAAAATGTTCTTGTGTACGTCTACCGATACATATTAACGTCACATCAGCACCATTATCTTCGTAGTGCTGAATACGTTCTGTGGTAGTCCTGATGACGTTGCTATTGAAACTACCACATAACCCACGATCACCAGAAACGGATATGATACAGACATGTTTCACTTCACGTTCCTCAAGTAACGGGTGTGTCAACGCTTCTTCCGCAACGTCCATCTGTGATATAAGATGACCGAGGATGGTATTGAGTTTTTCAGCATACGGACGCGTTGCAGTGATATTTTCTTGAGCACGACGGAGCCGCGCCGCTGCAACAACGCGCATCGCATCTGTAACCTGCTCAATGTTTTTAATACTGGCGATACGCCTTCGAATTTCTCGTAACGTTGCCATGGTTATTCACCTTCTGTCTGTGCTTCCTCTGTAGAGGATCCTTCCGCGGGGACTGCCTCAGTTTGCGTCTGTGGTGCAGGAGGTGTTTCACTCCAATTTTCCATGAATGTCTTGACAGCAGTGTGCATAGTCTCAAGCAATTCATCCCCCAACAATCCAGTTTCAGCGATTTCTGAGAGAAGTTCCGCATGATTTCTATCAAGGTATTGTAGGAATTCAGACTCAAATCGCGCCACTTCAGATTCAGGAACTTCGTCTAAGTAGCCATTTGTACCGCAGAAGATAGAAGCAACTTCCTTTTCAACAGACATCGGTTCATATTGAGGCTGTTTCAGCAATTCCACGAGTCGTGTACCGCGTGTAAGAAGAGATTGTGTTGTTGCGTCGAGATCAGAACCGAATTGAGCGAAAGCAGCAACTTCTCGGAAACTCGCGAGGTCAAGTTTTAGTGTGCCAGCAACTTCATCCGCTTTCATCGCCTTAACCTGTGCATCACCACCGACACGCGAAACAGATGTACCGACATCAATTGCAGGTCTCACACCCTGGTTAAATAAATCCGTTGTGAGATATATCTGTCCATCGGTGATGGAGATAACATTTGTTGGGATGTAGGTCGTCAAGTCGCCCTCAAAGATTTCAATAATCGGCAGTGCGGTTAGAGAACCGCCACCTAACTCATCACTCAGTTTAGCGGCACGTTCTAATAGACGTGAATGTAAATAGAACACATCACCCGGATATGCTTCACGTCCAGGAGGTCTGCGTGAAAGTAGTGACATCTGACGATATGCCCACGCATGTTTTGTCAAATCATCGTAGATGATAAGCGCGTGTTTTCCATTATGACAGAAATATTCTGCCATTGATGTGCCAGAATAAGGAGCAAGATATTGTAGCGGTGATGGTGCGCTTGCTGGGGCAGAAACGATAGTGGTATATTCCAACGCGTTATGTTCGCGAAGTGTATTCGCAACCTGTGCCAACGTTGAACCTTTTTGACCGATAGCAACATAGATACAATATACATCTGTATTCTTTTGGCTCAAGATTGCATCTATTGCGATTGCAGTTTTACCTGTTCGTCTGTCACCAATGATGAGTTCACGTTGTCCTCTGCCAATTGGTGTCAAACTGTCAATAGCTTTCAAACCTGTGTAAAGTGGTTCACTGACAGGTTGACGTTGTACGATGCCTAACCCTTTCTGTTCCACAGGGAGCTTATGTTCTGTATGGATGTCTCCCAAACCATCAATAGGTTTTCCGAGGGCATCCACGATTCGTCCGAGGAGTGCCTCACCAACGGGAACTTCAGGCAGTCTCTTTGTGCGTTTAACGGTATCGCCTTCATGGATAAGTTGGTCTTCGCCAAACAGTACACAACCGACATTGTCTTCTTCGAGGTTAAAAGCGATGCCATAAATATCGTTCGGGAATTCAATCATTTCACTTGCCATTGCGTTGGCAAGTCCATGAACCCGCGCGATTCCATCACCTACCTCCAACACTGTGCCAGAGTCATAGACATCAACATCTTGTTCATACTGTTGCAGCTGTTGTTTTAGTATATTCGATATTTCGTCCGGTCGGACTTCTCTTGCCATATTTCATTCCTCTATGGAGTCGCAATTGTCTTTTATGATGGGAAACCTGCGAGTTTCGTTCTATATGATTCCTACTAATTGGTGTGGGTATAGTAAATTTATGCGCGAGCCAATCTAACCTTTTGCGAGTTGTCGTTTCAAACGTTGCAGTTGTGTTGCGACACTTGCATCAAAAACGGTGTCACCTAACTTCACAATAAACCCACCTTGAATTTGTTCATCAGTTTCGGTTTCCAACCGCACCTGTTTTCCCGAATATGCACTTAATTGCTGTATAAGTCTTTGCTCTTGGTCTTGTCTAATCGGAACTGCAGTCGTCACTTTAGCAACAATCCTACCTGCAGCCTCATCAACAATATCTGAAAACACATCCATTATCGCAACAAGATAACGTTCGCGCTGTTTTTGTGCAAGAAGTTTAAAGAAATTAATCGTTAACGGATGCATTCCATCGGTGAACAACTCCTGAAAAGTGTCGCTTTTGATTTGTGGGGACAGCAGAGGGGTATTAATGAATTGTGCTAACTCCTCTGACTGTTCAATCAACCCTCGCATCTTTTCAATATCATCGGTGATTGATGTTAAAACGTTCTGTTCAACTGCCGCTTCGTATAAAGCGCGAGCATAAGGTTTTGCGACTCGAATATCTCTCATTGTTCGTTTTCACCTATGAAATAACAATCCAATCGTAGTTTGAAACCTAAATGGAAAACTACTGAGGTGGATTCGTTGTCAATCTACTAATGGATGTATCAATGATACTTTGATGTCTTTCTGGGTTGAGTTCCGCACTGATAATTTTGCCGGCTGCATCAATTGCGAGTTCTGCAACAACTCCGCGAAGTTCCGATATAGCTTCATCTTTTTCACGTTGAATCTCAGCGCGCGCTCTTGCAATCTCATCTGATGCATCTTGTCGAGCTTGATCAACGATTTGCTGGCGTTCGGTATTACCCTGATCAATTGCAGCTTGTATTTTGGCTTGCGACTCATTTTCAATATCGCCTAAACGTTGCCGAGTTTCAGCAGTCAGGCGATCCAATTCTTCTCGGTCAGTCTTCAGTTGTTCTATCTGCGTATTGATTTCGTTGCGACGTTCCTCTAAGAGACCTCCGACCTTACCAAAGACGAACTTCCAGAGAACAGCAAGCACTACCAAAAAACCTACGGCTTGCACCAAAATTGTCTTTGGAGCTATGCCGAGATCAGATAACAATCCACCGCCAGTTGGTGCCTCAGCAGCGAATACGCTGGTAAGACAAGTGCACATTAGAATGAGACAACATGCATATATTTTTTTCATAAACGGTCTCTACTTTGTAAACTGCTACGATCAATCAGATAATGTCTTTACTTGATACATAGCGCGTTATGGTCATAGATACCTCAACGTGTTGGGGCAGATACGGATTTGATGCCCCAACGTATTGGAGGTGATGTGGTATTATTGTTCATCCATTTCAACACTCGCATTGTTGTCATTCGAGGGTGCTTCACGGGCAGCTTCAATAGCATCTTTTACTGTAATTGTGTCTGGTTTTACGTCAACACCGGGGAGTTTTGGGAGTAAAAGAAAAAACATAAGCAACGCATAGATAACAAGCGATTCAATAAGAGCTAAACCGATAATCATGGCAGTTTGAATTTTAGCTGCTGATTCCGGTTGACGTGCAATACCTTCAAGGGCAGTACTTGTGGCGGCACCTTGTGCTCTTGAGGCAAAAATAACTGCGATTGGCAAACCTAAAGTTACACCAAATGCTAATACTGCTAAGTAAATCATGAAATGTCCTCCTTGGACAAAATAGGCAAGCTAACTCTTGCCACATAGAAATTTAATGATGCGCTTCATGCGCTTCGTCATGGTGCTCTATAAACAGCACGATATATATTGTTGTTAAAAGGGTAAAAACGAACGCTTGGAGTAAGCCTCCGAACATAGCAAAAAACACCATCGGCACCTGAACAGGTATCGGAAGAATGTATGCACCAACGGGGATAGCACCGAGTGCTGTAAGTTGAATAACAACCGATTTTTCACCAAAAATATTGCCAAATAGACGGATAGCGAGTGATCCTGCTCGAGATAACTGAGCAACTACCTCAATCGGGAACATCAAAAATCCTAACCATGAAGGATTCCCAATCAGATGTTTCATATAACCCCCAAACCCATTTTCTTTGATAGCAATAATCTGAACACCAATAACAGCCGTTATACCGAGTGCCAGTGTTGTATTTAGATCTGCGGTTGGCGCCTGAAAACCAGGAATAAGTCCGATATAGTTGAGTGCAAGTATGAAAATGAAAAATGAACCAACAAATGGGAGATATTTTCTACCGCCTTCACCCAAGATACCACCAAAGAAATCCATTATGCCACCAACAAACATTTCTAATAGCGTCTGTCCATTTCCTTCGGGAATTCGCTTCAATTTGAGGGTGACTAAAAAGAAAAATACGGATAGAAAGAGAACAACAAATAATGTGTTTGGGATTAAGTCCGGTTGATGCCATTTTCCCGGTTCAGGAAAAATGTCATTCGGTAATAACTGTGATATAGGGGAAAACCAAGAACGGTAACCGTAGTGGTGGATAGGGGCTTTACCATGTTCATCAGCGTCGGATCCATCTGGGGACGCATCCTCTGCTGCGAATGTCCCAGTCATTGCTAAAAGAATCAGAGCAATGACCAAGCAAATAAACGATATTTTTTTCATGTTATATTGTTTCTATCTAATAAATTTGGAACTCTTACAGTACCCCAATGTTTTGTCGTAATCTCAGTTTCTGTTAAGGTTGATCAGGGTCTTTTTTTCTTAGAATTGTTATCATCAGACCAACTGCTTTAAGAATAATTGCACCTTGTACCAAAACAATGCCACCGCCGAATGCATATATATTCAACCACGACATTTTAAATAAGAAATAGAGGAGCACACCAAGCAGTGTATATTTGCCGAGAGCGATAAAACCGAGTAAATATTTTGTTTTTTGTGTTTTGCCGGGACGAACAAGTCTCCGAATCACGAATTCGATTGACCAGAACAAACTCAGTCCAATAACACTACCGATAAGAAAACTTGGAAGTGCAGCACGTTTGAAAACTAACAACACTATACCAATTACAACGGTAAGTGAGATTGTCAAGACATAAACTTGACGAATAAAACGGTCACCAAATTCAAGAGTGGGACCCATTTAAGTAGGTGACTCCTTTGTCAAAATAACAGCGAATCCTTGTTGATTCTCAAGCAGCTTGCGGGTATGCTTATTAAAACTCTTTTCAGGTGTCTTTCCCGTCAGAGTCGCTTTCTTGCTGGGTTTCCTCACGCCGTTGCTTTTCCATGCGTTCCATCTGTCGGTTCCACCGTGCTACTGAGCGGAACATCTCAATGAAACCCGCTGCGGTCCCGATTGCAAACCCAATATACGACCCGATATCTGCGTTGCCTAATTTACCACCAATCCACTTGCCGCCGAAAAAACCGATCACTATGGCAAGCACAAGCGTTATACCGATTGAGGCGAGGTCAAACATTCCAACATTTTCATGCTTGAATTGGTCTAATCGACGTTTAAACATGAGGGATGCTCCAATAAAATGGATACGGTGTTTGATTAGGTTCCGCCTTAAGCAACGCTATATATTATACTACAAGAATAGTGTTAATGCAAAATATTGGGGTATTTTAAGGTAGATTTCAGGCATTAATATTGTCGGGTGAGAAAAGAAAGGATTACGACTATCCTTGTAGTAGCGGTATCTACTACTAATAACGGATTTCCGTTTCCTTCCTATTATTTGTATGGAAGTTGATAATTCCGTCCTACATAGCACCTCATTTTACTTGGATTAAAACTGCCCAATGAGATTCAGTTGGAGCGGTTAAGGTAATGGAATCGTTGAAAGGTATTTCCTTTTGTTGTTTCCATTCGCCTTTGCGTATATTTAACCATCTTACTAATAGCGTTTCTGTATCTGTCTTTTCAAATGCACTCAAGTCAATATCAACCGAACCACCTTTAGGAAAGTAGACTGCGTATTCCTTTCCAGGATTTGCGATGGTATATGCTTCGTTTTCCTCTCTATTGGAAAGAAGGTCGTTGTTTGGTTCACATCTAAAAATATCCATCTCGTCTGTGATGGTTCGCATACTTTTAAGGCTCGCTTGCGCTGTTTTGCTCAAACCGAGTCCGTTGGGTGGACGGTGGAAACGGGATGATGCCATTCCACCAAGGATATTTCGCCAGAACCGTGCCAATCCATCTTGTGTTTTGCCGTATTTACCAGTATCAGCTCCGTAAATCTTTACATTATTCATCGGACGGATCGGAGAGAGAGTTGCTCTATATTTCTGTGCATTATCCCAGTGTGTTTGACCCTTCTGCATATTATTCTGTGAGACATCACAAAACGAATATACTTCTGGATGATCCTTTGTATTCCGATGTTGTTCATGGTGTAGTTCCCACGGATTCCAACTCTCAGTTGTTTCTACGGAACGACCGGCATCGGCTGCTCGATTTTTGATGTACGTTGACCAATATTCTCCCCAAGCAGGTGTAACAGCGGTTTCGTTGTCCATACAGTAGAGTATATGTCCATACTGTAGCGTCTCTGAAAGAAGCTTATCCACATATTTTTGTTGATATTTTAGGACAATTTCCTGATTACGCTTTTTAGGTACAGACCGGAAGAAATTATTTTCCGCTGCACTTGGATGGCTTTTGACAACAGTGGGTAACCCACTTTCCTCTGCAGTGTAATTACTATTATTTTTTGGATTGTAGGGATTGAGTTCCCAATAATCTCTATAATAGTTGAAGGTTGCCCACACCTCTATCTGGACGATAATATCCATCTCGTGTGTCCATGTAATGAGGTTACGGAAACGTGTCCAAAATTCGTCGTTCCACTGATTTAAGTCATATTTTTCACCGACTTTTTTGAAGGGTGGCACATCGACTTCCTCAGTCCATCCCATCGTGGACCTAACGTAGTTTCCACCGACAGACTTCAATACTTCAAGATGTTCTTTGAGATTAGGAATCTGAAATAGATTGTCATCAACTGTACCACCAATTAACAAAACGGGTTCACCTTTATATTGCCAGTAACGCGGATTTTCTTTATACACCTGGATCCTGTTTTTTTCCATCTCTGTATCCTTTTTAGCTTCAATATCCCATGCTACTGTTGTGCAAAGGAATATGAATAGGAATAAAACCATTACAGATTTGCTGATAACTAAGTGTAGCCGCAATTGATTAATCAAATGAATGTCTCCAGATTATTTCTATTTAACCTATGTTGCCACCTTGTAGCGCAAACTGACAGTTTACGCTACAAAATTACGAGAATAATGCCCTATTATTGAAGAATACGGTATCCGCATGTCTAAAATCTTGTAGATGGCAACTTAGTGCTGTGTCCACTCCTATCTTGCAGGTAAATACCGAGATTCGGAGATCGCTCCTACTGAATACGGAACTGTCTTTGTAGGAGGGAACTCCGATTCCCGAATTCTTTGTCGATTCACAATTTTAGAGTGGACAGAACATTAGGTTACGATAATAAAACTTACGCATTTGGCACATTCAACCTGATAATGTGTTTAAGGTTGAATTTGAATCAAAACTGCCCAATATGCTTCGGTCGGCGCGGTTAATGTTACGCTATCGCTTAGCAGTTTTTCCTCTGGCTGTCTCCATTTGCTGGTGCGGATATTTAACCATCTGATATCTACCTTTTTGGCATCTGTTTTTCTACCATTACTTATGTCGAGATCAACTGAACCACCTTTTGGGAAATAGACAACATATTCCTTACCGGGATTTGCGATGGTATATGCACCGTTATCTGCCCTGTTGGAAAGCAGGTCATTGTTAGGTTCACAGGTAAAAATATCAATCTTATCTGTTATCATACGCATACTTTTTAGGTGCGCTTGTGCTACTTTGCTCAAACCGACGCCGCTATCAGGACGGTGGAACCGTGCCGATGCAAACCCCCCGAAAACATTTCGCCAAAATCGTTCCAACCCATCGCGCGTACTGCCGAATCGTCCACCATCAGCACCGTAAATCTTAATATTATTGATAGGACGGATCGGAGAGAGAGTCGCGCGTATCTTCTGAGCGTTATCCCAATGCCGTTGTCGCTTCTGGTGGTTATTCTGTGATATATCACAGAACGAATAGGTTTCAGGATGGTCAAACGTCGCTTTATGCTTTTCATCCGATAAATCCCAAGGATCCCACATCTCAGTCGTTTCAACTTCCCGTCCAGCTTCTGCTGCCTTCTTCTTGATATAGTTAGACCAATATTCTCCCCAAGCAGCTGTTACGGCTGTCTCATTGTCCATACAATAGAGTATATGTCCGTACGGAAGCGTCTCAGAAAGAAGTTTATCTACAAACTTTTCCTGATATTTCAAGACAACTTCCTGATTACGTTCTTTCGGAACAGACCAGAAAAAATTGTTCTTTGTCGCTACAGGATGACTATCAACTTCAGTAGGTAATCCTGACTCCTCTACAGTATAATTGCTGTTATTGATTGGATTGAAAGGATTAGCAGCCCATGGTTCTCGGTAATAGTTAAAGGTTGCCCACACTTCAATCTGAATGATAATATCCATCTCTTGTGTCCACGTTATGAAGTTGCGAAAACGCGTCCAAAATTCGTCATTCCATTGGGTTAAGTCGTATAGGTCACCAACTTTTTTGTGAGGAGGCACATCACCTTCATCAACCCAACTCATCGTAGACCGCACATAGTTACCACCAACCGACTTCAGCAGTTCAAGATGTTCTCTGAGATTCGGTATCTGAAATAGATTGTCCTCGACAGAACCACCGATGAGTAGAATTGGTTCACCTTTGTATTGCCAGTAACGAGGGTTTTTAGCGTAAATCTGGATTCGGTTTTTTTCCATATTATTTTCCTTTTCGGCTATGGCTTCCTGTACTGCTATAGAGCAGATGGATGCGAGTATGAGTAGAGCCAACACATATTTGCCGATTGCTAAATGTGGCTCCCACAGACTTTTCATTTGAGTTTCCTCCAGAATGTAAGGTCGATTACAGTATAAAATAAGATGCAACCTTAAGCACCAGCATATATTATACCATAAGATTTTTCAGGATACAATTTTGTTGATGATGAGGGGTGTGTAGAGTTTTACCAAATCATCTTTGGAAAGTGAAGGATGCCGATTACGCTACAAGGATGGTATGAATAATTAAGTCAGTTATGTATAGTACTGGCATGAAATTCCAAAATGCTTTCAACGCAACAGAGCAGCATTTCATCACTTATACCAAACACCTCGCCTATATTTAATTTCTGCATCTGTCCTATTGGACCAAATATCCGTTGGTTTGGTACCACAACGACAGAATCAGCCGTTTCTCGAAGTTCTTGTAGTCCTCGACCTGCTCTATGGGTGCGAAGTTCACCTTCAAATATGAACGGAAGTGTTACTACAGCTACCGCTATTGCACCTTGTTCCCGTGCAAGAGAAACAATCATAGGTGCAGCACCTGTTCCCGTTCCACCACCTAATCCAGCAACGACAATAACAAGGTCTGCTTCCGCAACAATTTTGCGGAGTTTTTCTATGTCCTCTTCAGCGGCTCTTTTGCCCAATATTGGACGTGCGGCGGTACCTCGTCCTTCTATGATGTTAGCACCAATCTTTACACATGTTGCTTCCATGCAGATTCCAAGTGCTTCTTTGTCAGTGTCCACGATGTACAATTCGGATTTTGTCAAACCGACTTCTATCATCCGCCTGACAACGTTACCTCCCGGACTACCGACTCCAATAACCTTAGTTTTGGTTCGGATGCGTTTGATTTCTTCTCGATCAGATGACATTGTCTCCCCTTACAAATGTATCAAACTCCATTTGTATGAATTCACGCGTCTGACTTAATTTATTTTCAATTGCACCTGTTGCTCATTTTCGGCTTTGATGTAGACAAATACAATATGCGCATTCGCAGGTGATACATTCAGACAATTCTACATATAAACAATTAACACATAGAAATAACATATAGTGTCAGCATAATGATATATGTTCTTGTAGGATGGGTTGAGGAAAGAAACCTAACATTTGTCAGAATCACTGATTACAGGTGAACGTTGAAAACCCTTAAATTGACGCTAATGGTACGCTTAGAAACCGCACCTAACGAGAGTGGGATCAACTACACTATCCATTATTAGCCATGCATAGTACTGGCATGAAATTCCACAATACTTTCAATACTACGTATCAGCATTTCATCACTTAATCGGAAGGCTTCAGGTATTGTCATTCGTCGCGTTACCATGTCAACAAGCTGTTGGTTCTCTACCACGACAACGGAATCGGCATTTTCTCGCAGTTCTTGGATTCCGATATCTGCTTGTTTAGTACGCCATGCGTCCTCAAAATTAAATGGACGTGTAACAACGCCAACTGTCAATGCGCCCTGTTCACGCGCAAGGGACGCGATTAACGGTGCCGCACCTGTTCCTATTCCGCCACCCATACCAGCCGTAACGAAAACAATGTCTGCATCCGCAACGATGGAATGGAGTTTTTCTCGGTCCTCCTCGGCAGCCCTTTTACCCACCTCCGGATTCGCACCAGAAAAACCTTTAGTAGTATTAACTCCGATTGGTACCGGAATTGCGTTATTATGTTTTTCAAGTGCTTTTTGATCTACATTCACAACGTAAAAATCAATATCTGTCAAACCAACTTCTATCATCCGTTCAACAGCGTTACTTCCTGCTGCACCAATACCAATAACCTTTATTTTGGGTCGGTTGCGTTGTGTTCCTTCCTGTTTTGATGTCATAGCATTCCCTCCAATAAGTAAAACACCGAACTCCTGACGTAGGAGTTCACGTATCTGTCGCAATCTTGTTTTGATTGTTCCTACCGCTAATCCAAGTTCAACGTGGATTTCACTGACACTCCACGATTCCATGTAATATAGTACTGCAATGCGACGCATTTTGTCTGGAAGGTGGTCCACTGCCTCTGTCACATCCGCATGAAGTTCTGTTTCACGAAATCGTGAGACCCCATCCTGATCAATACGATCGGTTAAGTTATCGTAACTATATGGAATTTCGACGTGTGAATTACGGGATGAAGTGTAGTACCGCTTGCATGCGTTGTAGGCAATACGATGAACCCATCCACCAAAACTTTCAACACTCCGCAGTCCGTCAATGTTTTCCCAGACAGACCGCCAAATATCCATGAGTATTTCTTCAGCGTCACGACGTTGTCTTGAATTTGCGATAACAACTTTCCATATACGTGGACTATAACGCGACATCAGTTCTGTAAATGCTGACTCGTCACCGGTTTGTGCATACCTAATGAGTTCTTCATCTGACAAAGTGGTGTACGTTGATAGATCACTACGCATATATATTTTCCAATTAGATTTTAAATTATAGAGTTTGCTATGTTGGGAAACGGTTTAAAAAAATCAATGAAACTGAGTATTTTAGAAAATTCTAAAATGCATGGATGACTTTTGCCACCAAACGTTGTTTGAATTCTGGTGCGTTTGGATCACCAAGGATGATGAAAAAGTCTGTACCAGCATAACCAGAACGCCGCAACGCGAAGTATATGTTAATGTCATCTACTTGCCAGATTAAACGACTACCCAGACTTAATGCAGAGGTAAAATCATAGGTGAAAGTTAGAATATTTTGATAAAGTCTTTCAAAATGCCATTGAATACGAGACGAAAGACCAACAGTAAAACCATACGCATGCAAATTCAGATTTCCACTAACGCTATGGATCCGTTTATCTGCACGTTCTCCTACCTCATACCTAACACTAACATTGTTGAACCTATCCGAGGCACGTGCACCTAATCCGATGCTAAAAAGACTATCGGTGAATTCTTGAAATTGTCCTCCATACCAACTCATATAGAGACTATAATCACTGTGTGTCAAGAAATTTGAAAAGACAGCCATATCACGACGAAATAAATCACCATCATAACTGTTAGAAGCAATTGCATTAGCACCAACATACATACTGCGTATTAACCCCTCGCGCCATTCGTACTGGACGATCCCTTGTATAGATCCACCTCGGTGACCAGTAAACGGATGATAACCGAGTTTATTAACAAAATCCGGATCTACAAAATACAATCCGATTTGTGGTTTAAAAAGAGCACCTTTATAGGTAATACTTGCTGCTCCCATCCTACCATCAGATTCTCCTGCCCAACTTTGTGTGAAACTCAAATCCGACGAAACCTTGTCGAATCGAACATCCCCTGAAAGGTGTGCTACGTTATTCGCTTCACCGTCACGGAGATGGTGCGAAAAAAACGCTGTGCTTAGATTAGATGTTTCTGTTAGTGTTTGTTTTGCCTGTAAAATGAAGTTCTGATTGTTCTTATGATACGTACCTAAAGTACCGACAGAGGTGTTTTTACTGACTTTTCCAAAGAGTTTAAGTCCTGCATCCATATCCACTACTCGAGTTGAATGGAATAGCCCTCCCACTTGATAGACATTACCACCCTCAGAAAAGAATGGACGACGGTCAGGAACATACCGTTCTCCGTAGGAAAAATCGATACCTTCAACGGATTGTTCAATGTTATCAAAATCGGGATTTGCTGTCCCGATCAGACGCAGTTGTGGCGTAACCTCAAACCGTAAGTCTCCACCGCCACGGTAGGTATACTCCCTTTCATCCATTTCTGTTTCACTAATGCCACCAATCAGATAGGGTAACACCTTCAGTTCGCGTTTACGTGGTGGTGGTAACACATCAATCCAGTGTCCATCGTTCTCTTTAAATTCGTTGACACCGACGTTACACCACCAAGATTTCTCACCAGTCCGTTGAAGATACCTGTCAATATTGATACCCATCCGAATCGGTTCTTTTGTATCTGGGTAATCCAACATCTGCCATGGTATTTCCATCTCTACAACCCAACCATCATCCACAATCTGTGCAGCTGCATTCCAGAGTCCAATCCACTCGCTTTTCTCAGCACGTCCAGTTGCAAGATGTGCAAATTTCGTGCCGAGTGGATTTGCTATAAAGAAACTCCTGTCAGAAAACTGGTGTGTGTGAAAAGGATCGAGACTGAAAGATACCCAGTCCTCACCACTGAATCGGGTCTGGTCTTTTTCTTGTCGTGCCACAATTGTATCAGGTTTATCATCGTAAAGGTAAATCGCAACGTAGATAGCTTCGTCATTATAAACAACATGACCAACGGTAGGATTTATTGCAGGTTTTTCGGTGCGTTCATCGGTGAACCCTTCAGCTTTCGGTGCTGCTTGCCAGCAAGCATCGTCAAGGTTACCGTCAATCGTTGGGGGTTGTTCTATTTTAACTGCGGAAAGATCTTTCTTAACGGTTTGTGTGTTTTCTGCTGCAATAGCTTGAAAATTTGCTATTAACAAAAACGATAGTGTGATGGGTAACACTATCAGGTAGAATATTTGTTTTATCTGTGTATTTTTTATGTGAACATTTATTTGATAATTATCTACTACTGTAGATTTCATTAATTACTTACCTCCGAATTTAGTTAATTTATATTTGATAGTATTACAAAACATAGTGTTCTGTCCACTCTAAAATTGTGAATCGGCAAAGAATTCGGGAATCGGAGTTCCCTCCTACAAAGACAGATCCGTATTCAGTAGGAGCGATCTACGAATCGCGATATTTACCTGTAAAATAGGAGTGGACACAGCAATAGTAGCACAATCTGTAAGATTGTGCCTGTGCAAACTAACTGATTACGCTACAAATTTACCCCGTCAATTACATGTTAAAATCCGCCCAAGCCGAGAAACCAGCCATTCTGTCATAATACGGTACGGTTAGTAAACCGCACCGTATTAACCATCAACTACTTACCCAGAACACTCAGAAACTCCTGATCTTCCCAAACATCCGAAAATTCAGGTGTCTCAAGGAAAGCGGGATAATACCTATCTTCATTCCAATAATTTAATATATAGTCCGAAGCAAGTTTCAGATTATGTAAAGTCTTCTCCCGATCCTTCTCAGTCACCCAGATACTCACAGCAAGCATAAAGTATGCCCAATCGTTTTTATTCTGCAAATCAACAGAGATTTGTAGTAAACGTTTTGCCTCCTCATAATTCTTCGACCACACAAGGCAACAACCTACATCGTGAGCAGCCCATATAAGGTCGTCAATATTACAAGGATAACCTGCTTCCCGTTTTGCCACTTCCCCATCAATGAAACCACTTACATCCTTCAGAACTTGATCGAAACGATCCCAATCTTCCTGTTTACCGTATATCCGAAGTCGGTTCGTTCTCACTGCCAACCAGAATCGAAAATAGTGCTTCCAATCCTGACTTTTGTTGGCACTCTCCAATTTCTCTAAACCAGAAAGCGCATCATCATACCGTTCGTAGGCGCGTAATACCTCCGACCCGATTTGCAAAAAATCGCAGCGTGAGAAGTCACTCACTTCAGAATTGTCTAAACGTTGGGATGCCTCATCATGTAGTTGAACCCACTCATCAATACGACCTTCCTTCTTCCAACAATCAATAATGGTCAAATTTGAAAGCGTTTCCAACACATATTTATCCGACATGTGCTTGCATGCCCAACGGTAAAGACGTATCTGTTCTTCAATAGCTTCCCCGTTTCTCTCTAAAGCAGGGAAACTATGAACTATCCGATGCTGTGCCCAGAAACGCTCCGAATCATCTGGCGCAACATCTTTATATCTTCGGAGTAGCGCAATCCGTTTTTCCATGCCAACTTTACCCAGATGCGGATATATATCATCAACCACAAGATGCACCAACTCAGGTGTGATCTCACCTTGGAGAGCAGTTTCTATCTCGGCATCTACCTCCAAAAGCACCTCTTCACCCTTATGAATATCGTCATCTGATAAAGGGAAAGACTCCACATACTCCTTATATGTATTGAACTTACCACGAATGTCTTGCATTTTTCCTGACATGATTATATCTCCTTTATGACCACCCACAGTATTGAAAATCGTGTGTTCTTCCTGCTGCAAACGCTTACGAGCGCGATGGAGTCGACTTTTGACCGTGTTCGGTGAAACACCCATAGATTTACTGATGTCCTCACATGTCATGTCGTTCAGGTAGTGGAGTGACACAGTAGTACGTTCACTCATTGGCAGCTTTTGAAGAAGGTGTTTGACAACTTCACGTTGCCGTTCACTCACGAATTCTTCTTGTTCTTTGGCGTGGTATTGTGTATAAGCCAGACCTTCTAATTCCGCAGCTGGCATCGCATCTAACGACTGCGTTGGAATCCGCTTCTTTTCATACCAAGCGAAACAGTGACGCGCCGCAATCACATAAAGCCATCCAACAAATTTTCTTGGATCTTTCAGAGTTTGTAGTTTTTCGTAAACTCTTAGGAATATATCCTGTGTGATTTCTTCAGCAGTGTGGAAGTCGTCAACTTTTCGCCAGACAAAAGCGTGGACCGACTTTTGGTATTTTCGCACAAGCGTGTTGAAAGCAGACTGGTCACCTGCTAATGTGCGTTGAATCAATTGTGCATCATCGTTTTTCATGCGTCAACTCCAAAACATGTTTTCTTTCATAATGTTAAGATAGGTAACAGAGTTGGCAGGGTTGCACAAAATGTGAAAACAAGGAAATATATAGTGAATTTTGAAAATAGATACGTAAGGTACACACCTCGGTAGGTACGGTTTACTAACTGCACTATAGACAACAAATTAATACAATACCTTTTTTATAGTGAAATATAAAAATATGTTTACACATCTTCTGTAGGCGGGGAATGCCTTATGGCATTCATACCCGGGGAATGCCTAAACGGCATTCATACCGTTGATTTCTTGATTTCGATCTCCGAATCGCGACTATGGAAATGTATGGTCGGGAATCGGAGATCCTTCCTACAAAGAAACTGTCAAGATTATTGTAAAATCCACTATAATATGTAGTTTAGGTCCGAAATATGTGATACACCTTCACTTCTCTGGGACTGTAGTAAATCATATCTCCGCACCAGAGGTGCGAAAGGTATTTAGAACGCAATACATACCACAAACACAAACCTCAGAGAGGTGAAAGGTGTATCAAAAGTACTAAGTGTGCAGACTAAATTGACACTTACGGTGTAATTTCCTAACCGCACCATTAAAATGATCAATTGATAGGTTTCTGTCCAAAAACTTCCAGAAACTCCGGATCTTCCCATACATCCGAAAATTCATCTGTCTCAAGGAAAGACGGATAGTAGGAATCCCTATAATTATACGAACTAACCATATAAGCATCCTGTGCAGTCTTCAAATGATGTAAAGTTTTCTCCCTATCCTTATCAGATGCCCAAATACTCACAGCAAGCATGAAGTGACTATATTCGTTGTAATTCTCCATATCAACAGCAACTTGTAAGAAACGTTTCCCCTCCTCATACTTCTTTGACCACACCATACAACAACCAACATTGTGAGCAGCCCAAATAAGTTCGTAAGTATTAACAGGAAAACCTGCATCCAGTTTTTTCAACTCTCCTTCAATGAATGTGTTCAGTTCTGTCCAGACTTGAACGAAACGATCCCAATCTTCCTGTTTGCTATACAACAGAAGTTTATTCTCTCTCACAGCCAACCAGAAGCGAAAATAAGTCCGCCAACCGGGTTTTCCTTTAGCACGTTCCAACTTTTCTAATTCTATAAGTGCCGCATCTAAGCGGTCATTCTTTCGTAATATCTCCGCACCGAATTGCAGGTAATCACAACGACTGTACTGACTCACTTGTGGGTTCTCTAAACGTTCAGATGCCTCATTATAAAGTTCAATCCAGTCATCAATACGACCTTCTGCCTTCCAACATCCGGCAGTGGACAGATTAGAAACAGTTCTTAACACATATTTTTCTGAATGCTTGCACGCCCAACGGTAAAGACGCATCTGTTCCTCAATAGTTTCTTGATTTCTCCCAAGGAAAGCGAGACTATTGACTAATCCTTTATGTGACCAATAACGTTCCGTTTCATCTAACGAGTCATCCATATACCTACGGAGTAGAGATAACCGTTTTTCCATACCGAGTTTACCCATAGATGGATACATTTCATTAACAACAAGATGCACCAACTCTGGTGTGATTTCACCGTTAAGTACATCATCAATCTCCTTAGATGCCTTCTTTAGAATATCATTTCTTGATGCAGGATCAGATTTTACCTGTTCCATGTATTTATTGAACTTGTTGCGAAGTTGTTCTATTTGATTCATTATGTTCTCCTTCAGATTATCAGATAATTCTACAGTACCAAAGTATTCTTGCCCCAAGAATGCCTGATCAGTTTGTATCCGTTTTCTCGCGCGCTGGAGTCGGCTCGTTATTGTATTCACCGATACTCCCAAGTATTTACCAATCTCTTTCGTTGACATTTCGTCAAGATAATAGAGTTTGACGGTAGTACGCTCATTTTCTGGCAGTTTTTTCAGTAGTTTTTGCACAAACTTATGGCAATACTCGGTTCTCTCTATCACCCGTTGTTCCGACATGTGGTATGTATAAGAGGATTGTTCGATTTCTTCCAGACGGGTACCCTCCAAGGATTGCATCACAAGCTTTTGCTTGCGTTTCCAATCTATACAAAGCCGTTGAGCAATGACATGGAGCCATCCAACAAATTGATGATGATTCTTAAGTGTCGGTAGTTTTTTATATGCCCTAAGAAAGGTGTCTTGCACAATCTCTTCTGCATAATGAAAATCTCGGATCTCCCGCCATGCAAGAGCATGAATGCTTTTTCGGTATTTATCGACCAAGACGCTAAACGCAGCATCATCACCCGATAAAATTTTGCGAATCAGTTTTACATCGTCATCTCTTTCCACGAAACTTCCTCCAAATGGAAACAGTTTACCTTCTATTATTTAATGACGAAATATTAATAAGAAAACGTGCATCATAGAAAAAATATTTAAAAATATGGATTATAGCTATACCAATTCTATTTAATATTATCTCATGAGTGAATTCTACTTTTTTACTATATGAAGGATCTTTCTTCTGTGGATGGGGAATACCATACGGGGAATCATGCAGAATACCACACGCGTATTCTGCCAATGGCATTCATACTCGGGGAACGCCCACAGGCGTTCATACCGTTGATTTCTTGATTTGGTGCAATCGGCGTTGATTTGGGGGAATACCTTAGAGGTAGTCTAAAACCTCAATGAGTTACGGAGGGATCACTGACAAAAACTGCACAGCACATGATCCTGATATATATAAACAATGCCTTGCTGCCTTCATCTCTGCTTGACCGATAATTTAACAATGAAGTCTAATTTTTTAGAAATGGTATTAGAATAAACGTATGTGTTATGAGCAGCCCTATTGCATATATGTTATGTCGATTCACTAATTATTTTCCATCTTCCGTTTTTAGATATTTTAGCGGACTTTCAACAATATAATCCCCAGAATCTTCCAGAAACTGCTGCACCAGAAAGACATGTCCACCACCAATAATCAACAAGATCCGATCATCTTCAGACTCGGTGATACGCGTCAGGTTGACAAATATTTTGAGATTACGAGCATACCACTGATGTGCAAGCCAATTCGCACCAGGATATTGATCACCTGAACCAATCCGTGCACTCCGTAAATATAACTGCTGTTCGGCGCGCCTCCCCTCAGGTTCGTTACCATCTATGTACATGTCTATGAGTGATACATATTTCACGGGTTCAATCCAAACTCTTCCATCTTCCTCCTCGTGAAATTCCACATCTCCATCAGGATAGAAGTCCTCTATACTTGTCAACAAGTGTTCTTGATTGTGTTCCTTCGCGAATTTATCAGCATCCGTCAAATCCCAGTCAAAATCATCTGGAAAAAACGGGTTATGCTTAGGCCAATAATCAACACCGTACAACTTTTGATGTCCCATCTGCTTAGCTAACCTAAACCCTATCTGGTCACCTTCTCCACGCTCGAGTTCGTATGTGCCTTCCAGATAACCTTTGTAGTTCGCGTTGGTTTCAGCCATAAACCTTTCATCTATCTCAAGTGCTATTTTAGTCGGATGGTACGGTTTTAGTAGTGTCACGAGTTGTTCTATTTCACGTTGGCGTTTTGGCGCAAGCACATCATCCATTCTGAAATTGTATGCATCCATACCGGGATTTGCTAAATGTCCACTGCCGAGAATCAATATTGTTGGTTTCATTGTGTATTTTCTCCTATGATTTTCAACATTATAGCATGCCTTAAAACTGATTCAAATGTAAAACTAACAGTAGGAAGCATTCCAGTTTTTTGTTTCTGAATTTGAGTACTGCTATCTGCTGTATACAGAAATAACGAAGTACAAAATCAACGTCGAATACGCTTATGGTATTCGACGTTGATTCATTTTAACAATCTATATTTGTCCTCTATCTCGGACTGATATTAAACTTTTGGATACATATTTATGATTGGTATCTCTATTAATCGAAATAGGATTCATCAGGATCCGTATCGTGCCTAATTCTTTTAGAAATGCCTTCGTACCGACTAAATGAACTTTGTACACTAACAAATGTGCCAAGTTTAAACTGATAAACTTGATTGTGATTTCCTCTGCCAAAATTTCCTTCACCGTTAAATTGGACAATCAAACGGAGCGAATCGGTATTCTTCTCACTACTTTTACCAAACTCAGTGCATTCGAGTTCGACAGAAAATCGAGGTTCTTCGGAATCAAACCAAAATGTCCTGCTAAAACCGTCTGAAACAGAGTATTCCTTTTCACTTTTGAGGATGGTGACAGTATTACCGAAATTGTCTCTCTCTTCTCTGGATTCGGCAGAGATAACCAGTTTGAATGCTGCATCTGTGGGTGCCTTTAAGGTCACGGTGACACTTTCGGGTATATCAGTATTGGGAAATCTCATTGTACGTTCCGTTTCAGCACAACCTGTCAGTAAAGGCAACTTAATCAGGAAAAAAAGAACAATTAGACTTAAAAACTGATTCAATTTTTTCATTGGACTCTCCTTTCAGATTTAATATGTGGTCATTAATTATCACTATTTGGTTAGATTAAAACGCACGAGACCAATTAAATTCTGCTTGATATCCCCGATTTTTTTCAATTGGTCTTGCGAGGTTAATTCTGAAGATGCCGAGTTGGAAACCGATGCCAAGGTTTACCTTTGGGTAATCTTGTTTTAGGTTTTCCAAGTTCTGCCATGCTTGTCCTATGTCTACGAAAGGCACTATGTAAAATCCTTTCGCTAAACTATGGAGATACTCCAAATTGAAAAGGAACCCGTGGTTCCCAACAAATTCATAGAGTGAATATCCTCGTAAAGTTCCTGTACCACCAAGAACAAATTGACGTTGATAAGGTAACATGTATGAGGTAGATGCCATTCCGACCTTTAACCGTGTAAAGAGTCGATTATCTCCTATAGGGTGGTAATTCCGAAGATGTACCACAAAACGGGTAAAATCATAAGTGGAACCGATTGCAGAATTTGAGTGTTCAACAAGAAATGTGTTATACCATTCGTTTGTTTTTCCTTGGTTTCTAAGGTCGTATCTTACCTTTGTGTTTTCTCGAGTGTCAAAATCATATTTTAAGGAAATACTATGCATTCTACCATCGTATATTGGAGAATTCGCCCTTGAAACTGTACCTACGTGGTAAGTTGAAGTTCCGATTCTGAAGTAAGAATCGCTGTAATCCTTAATGCTTTCATGTTCTTCCAAAAGCAGGGATAGTCCCAGAGTGTGTTTCAGTGACACATTCTGCCATTGAAGTCCCATCACTCCGCCTTGTCTGGTATAGTAGTCATGTAAATCCGCATCTGTGAATGCTCTCAAAAACTGTTCACTGCCGCTCAGCAATAGGTCTCTGTCCCTTGCAGATGTTAGTCTATGAATTTGTGCGCTATACGTCAGATTTGATTTCTCACCGAATATGACACCACCACCAAGCCGATAATTAGGGGTTTCTGTCCGAAAAGCATAACTCATAGATCCATATACGAATGGTTTTAATAATTGACTGGACTGCAATCCCAAATCGTTTGCATTAATCCCAATTGATGCAGAATTATTGTTTAAATCTCGTCGGATTGTTTCACCAGACCTGTCAAAAAAGTAGGGATCAGGATTCCATTGAGTACCAAGTTCAAATCCACCACCCAAACGCAGCCCATCCATAGGATTTAATCCGCTGGTATTCACAAGACGAAAGATATCCTTATCGGTGAAAGTGCTGTCTTTGCCTTGGGTAAATACGTTTGAAGCATTATATCTATCTTTTTCAAACGCATCTAACATACCCTGCATGCGTGATGATTTTGATGGCGGTATAACCCGAATCCAATTGCCATCGTTCTTGTATTCTTTGTCGTCTCCGATATTTGACCACCAAGAATTTTCTCCACCTGTCCGCTGCTGTTTCCTGTTGAAGTTAATCCCCATCTGAATCGGTTCAGTAGTTTCTGGATAGTCTAATATGTTCCACGGAATTTCCATCTCTGCGACCCATCCGTCATCAACGATTTTCGCCGCGACTTTCCATCGATCAGACAATTCAGCTTTCTTTGGATGTGTTGAGGCAAATTGCACATATTTTGACCCCAACGGATTTGTCATGAATAGAGTCCTGTGTGTAGGTCTATGCGTATGAAATGGGTCAATGCTAAAGCAGACCGCGTCCTCGTTCACAAATCGAATATGATCTTTCGTTTGACGTTTTACAATTTTCTTTGGATCAGGTTCGTGCATTTTCCAAGCAACATAAATCGCTTTATCAGTGTAAACCAGTTTGACGATTGTCTGGTCCTTCACAAGTTTCTCAGTATCCACGTGCGTGAACCCATCTGCTTCTGGTGCAATTTTCCAGCACTGGTCATCAAGTTTTCCATCAATAGTTGGTGGCTTATCGGTGGTGACAGCGAGGAGTTCTTTATTAGCGGTTCCACGATCGGCTTTTGGATTCGTTTTGACTTTCAATGTGTCCTCAAGATCAATATCTGCCATACCGAAACTGCTTAAGTTACCAAGCAATTCAGTAATTCTATCTGGCGCGATTTCACCAACTATATTTATAAGGGTGGCTTCCTCCGGGTCATTCGTCAACACAATTACAAAGATACCGTAAGCCACCTCTTCGTCATACAGCAGACTGATTTCAACCAGTTCATCTTTTTCTTTGATTTTTACGAGAACTTCCCACTTCTTTTTCTTCAGTAAGTCTCGATAATATTTGATCATTCCAGTTGGGTTAATCCCATATTTACTACTGTATGTCCGAACATAGATTCCGTCAATCATCTGGATTAGTTCTGCAACTTCCGGTTTCGCACTAACGGATTTGGTTACAAGATTGATGAGTTTGGCAGTTAAATTGACCTCAACTTTTGGTTCAAGTCCCTCTTGGTAATCAAAAGGAATCAGACCTTTTTTCTCTGTTTCATCAGTACGCTCTTTTTGTGCTAACACTTGGTGGATCGGTGTAATCCAAAATGCTAAAATCACCACCGTTAACCACACCTTAAGGTGTCTTTGCAGTCTCATCGTTTTGTTCTCCTTCTACTATAATAGGTGTGTACTTTTTTAGAACAAGTTGTAGGACGGAACTCCGATTCCCGACTATAACTATTCGGAGATCCCTCATACTGGGAAAATATCAAAAACTTTACACCTTCTGTATAATGCTTCAATTGAAAGATAATTTAGAAATGAGTGAAGTATCTTGATTATTTCTTACTTCCAAATTTCCCATCAAATTTAAAGTCTTTCATGATCTCTGGTGCTGATTCCATTATTTTACCAAAGAGCACACCGAGTTTTTGAAAATCAATTTTACCACATACATTCACAAAAGTAGTGTTATGTTCGTCAATGAATGATACGAAAATACCATGGACTACACCCGGTGCATCTGCGAAGAGTAGACTGACTTGAAGTTGGTCTTTTACCTTGACCAAATCCTCCCACTTCTCCTTTTTGAGGGTATCTTGGTAGTGACTCGTTATATCAGCAAGGTTCCCAGCTGCTTTATCATAACTTCGTACGAAGACACCTTCTATCATCTCTGCGTACTCAGTATATTCAGCCATATCCTCTGTAAAATTGATCAATAGGCTGAAAAATGATTTATTTAGGTTGACTTCTATCATTGGTGTTGGTGTATTCGGTAAGTTCATATCTATTTTACCGAGAATTGCATCGGTTTCCGCTATTCCATTGCTAAAAAAGCAGAAAGTGATTAATAGTGCGATAAGGCTGAATCTTTTCATTGTGTATTTCCTCCTGGAATTGCAAAGTTCGGTTTTGCAGTTTTACTTTTTTCATTCATCGGTTTTTGACGGAATCGTATCTGAGGTATGTTGCATATCTGAACCTGTTAAGTTGTTGATAATACCCAGACTCCTCTGTATTGCCGATGAGACATTCGCTGTCGGTTTTAGTGCACGACGCGGTGCCTCGTCAACTTTGAGAGAGGTAAAACTATCGTTTACAGCAAGACCTGTTTTTTGGACTGCGAAATTCATCTTACTGATTGCATAGTTGAAATCACGGGTAGCTTGTTCTACCTTTACATTCTGTTGATATTGATAAACCCCAAATACCACTATGCCAACAAGACAAACTGAAGCACTTACACGAAGCAACGGTGATCGCAGGAAATCCAAAAACGTGGTTAATTGAAAAACCCGATGTATCCAACTACTCCTCGGATGTGCCTGAACATAAGCCGTAACCTCACTCAAAACTTCGGGTGGTGTAGTCGGTTTCGGCAGATCATCCAACACCGTGTCAATCGTTTGCACAAGTCGTAATTCGTGTTGGCAACTGTCACATGTGGGGAGATGCAAGGTGATTATGGATTCGGTTTCGGAATCTAATTCACCTGCTACATATTCTTCCAAGAGTGCTTGGATGTCTGTGCAATTCGTGTCGTTTGTCGTATATTGGTTCATCAGTCATTTCTCCATTAGTCGGTTCAATATCTCACGCAATTTCTTACGAGCACGGAATACAGTTGATTTCACACTGTTTTCAGGTTGTTTTATGACTTCTGCGATTTCCTTGTAACTCATTTCTTCTAATTCCCGCATGATTACTATTGACCGCATCGCTGGTGGTAATTCTCCTATCGCACGATGCACTAACTGCTTGAGTTCCTGCTTAATCGTAATCTCATCCGGAGATGGATTTGACCGCTGCGAGTGTGTATGTAGTAGCATTTCAAGCGTTTCATCCTCTTCCTCAGATAAATGCACCTGGAATTTTCTGCGTTTTAACTGATTAAAACATAGATTCTGGACGCATTTCAGCAACCATGAGTGAACAGTTTTCTCACGCAATTTTGTGCGATGTTGCCATGCCTTAATAAAGGTTTCTTGTGTCATATCTTTTGCGTCTTCACTGTTTTTTAGTAAATACAATGCATGCCGATATACTTTATCTTGATGCTTGCGGACCAGTATAAGAAAATCGTCTTCTGTCATTTTACAACTCCGCTCGCTCGGGGTTAACGCTACTACAAATAAGTTTCAAAAAAGTTGCATCTATTTAGCGTCTTTTAATATTAGTAGTGAAATTTATTTATGATTTCTTGCTATAACGTAAAATATTAGTTCGTGCTAAATCGAAAGACAGTCATAAAATAAAAAGACCTCAATGCCGATTTGATGGTTAAATAACTTCTACAAATCAACATTAAGGCTATTGTGGTTTTCTATGACTGGTGAAACTTAATTATAATACAGCACTTTGCGCAGCACTCACAGCAGGATCAAGTAGGAGTGATGGTAGGATACCTATGAGTAAAATGCCAATTGCTGCAAGCACTAATCCGATTACTATGGTTGAAGAATATGGACTAAAATCCAATTCTTCTTCCGGTTCACGCATATACATGGTTACAACAACGCGTAAATAGTAAAACGCTGATATTGCCGTGTTGATTGCACCAATAATTACGAGCCAAATATGTCCTGCCCCAACAGCTGCTTTGAAGATATAGAATTTACCGACAAATCCAGCAGTTAGTGGAAAACCAGCAAGAGATAGGAGCATGAGCGTCATAAACATACTGAGTAACGGTTTACGGAAACCGAGTCCCGCATAATCAGAAATCATCAAATTCTCGCCGTCAGCAGTTCTCGCCATGATGACTGCTCCGAAGGCACCGATATTCATCACACAGTAAATAAGAAGATATAACATCGCACTGGAGATGCCTTCACCCTTCATCGTTTCACTGCTTGCGGCTGCCAAGCCTATTAGCACGTACCCTGCGTGTGCAATACTTGAATATGCAAGCATACGTTTGATATTGGTCTGTGCAATTGCGATGACGTTTCCTATCGTCATCGTTAACATTGCCAACACAATAACGATTCCGCTCCATTCGGTAGTGGTATTGGGTAGTGCTTTAACGAAAATTGTGAGGAATGCGGCAAATCCTGCTGCTTTTGGACCTGCAGAGATGAATGCTGCAATTGTTGTTGGTGCACCTTCATAAACATCTGGTGCCCACTGATGGAACGGCACAATAGCAACCTTAAATCCGAACCCAACGATTAGTAGAAATATACCTGCTAATAGCATCGGAGATTGACCTTGAATGTTATCAGCAATCTCAGGGATTTTTGTTGTTCCAGCAGCACCGTAAATCAAGGCAATTCCGTAGAGGAAGAATGCACTCGCAAACGCGCCGAGAAGCAGATATTTCATGCCTGCTTCACTTGAGGCGGGACTTTCTCGGAAATAAGCTGCCAACACATACAACGATAACGACATCAATTCCAGTCCGAGAAATACAATAATCAACTCATCGCCAGCAGCCATTAACATCATGCCAAGGGTCGCGAGTAGAATAAGTAGGTAGTATGGTCCCTGCTTTTTATCATCTGCTCCTAAATAACTAATTGAGATGAGTGCCACCAATATTGTTGACACGAGGAAGATAATATTAAAGAAGAGCGAATAACTATCTATCCTAAACATATCATTGAATTGGGTAGTATCTGTGCCAGCATGTAGCATCTGGATAGTTACGACTAAGGCGATCCCTGCTCCAACGATTGTTATCCATGCCAAGACCTTTTTGGATATAGCATCAATCATGTCAAAGACAAGGACAATAAGCAACGTTGAAATGATGACAAGTTGCGGCATTAAATGAGACCAATTGATATCTGTTATTTCAGATGGCATTCAAAACCTCCGTTTTAAACAGCGTTTTACAAATAACTGTAGCATTAAGTTTTAGATAGATATTCTTTCTTTCAGACCATGCAATTTTTTAGCGTAAAAACACGAACGTAACAATCACAAAGAGCGGAGCTAAAATACCAACAGACCAAATCATATATCCAAAGAAACTCGGCATACGGATTCCACTCTGTTCAGCGATCGCTTTTACCATGAAATTCGGTGCGTTACCGATGTAGGTATTCGCACCCATAAAAACAGCACCGACAGATATGGCAGTAAGCAATCTGACAAACTCAAGGTGTTGAGGTTCAGTCAATTGTCCTGACAGAATTTGTGGTACAACTGCCTCTGTAAGATGCAATTTGCCAAGAGCAGTGTTGAAGAACGTCAAATATGTTGGTGCATTGTCAAGGAAACTCGACAAACCACCAGTTATCCAGAAATAGTGCATCGGTTCTGTAATCGAGGCGATTAACCCGCTAAGTACACCATTTTCCCCAGCTTTGAGAATGGCAAGTGCTGGAATAATAGTAATAAATATACCAGCGAACACTTTTGCTACCTCTTCAATTGGCTCCCATGAAAATTCGTTTTCTTGACGTAATTTACCACTGAAAGGTGTGAAGCGAAGGGATAACAAACCCATCACAACAATTAGCACATCGCGGGCAATATTCTGCCAGTATACATGCACTCCGAGGATGTTAACCTCTCCCCACTTGTAAGAACCACTCATTAAGACCGCACCAACGATTCCGAGTAGGAAGACAAGATTAAAGAGTCCGTCAACGCGAATCGGTTCGCTTGTGCCATCGTCTGGGACAACACCACCTTCACGTTTGAACATAAAAGTGTCTACTATAAAGAACAAGACAATCAGCAGGATGCTGATAAATATCATGTGTGGCAACAGAGCAGTGGTGGTCCAGAAAAATGGAACACCGTGTAGGAATCCTAAAAACAGCGGTGGATCACCTAACGGAGTTAAGGAACCTCCAATGTTGCTGACGAGAAAAATGAAAAATACAACGAGATGAACTTTGCTTTTTCTGTATTCATTGGCACGGATCAGCGGACGTATGAGGAGCATTGATGCACCAGTGGTACCTACCCAAGAGGCGATCATAGTGCCTATTAACAATAATACTGTATTGACTAACGGTGTTCCCCGCAAAGTGCCACGAACAAGAATTCCTCCTGCGACTGTGAACAGACCCCACAAGAGAATGATGAATGGAATATAGTCTATCAAGTATATGTGAAGAATATCGTAAAACGCTTCGCCTTTGAAAAAAATAAGATAAGGTATAGCAAAGGTTAATGCCCATGCCAACGACATCTTCCCACCATGGTGGACAAGAAAATGGGAATCAAACACAAGTGGTAAAATTGCAATTGATAAGAGAATGCCAACAAACGGTATCATGCTCCAAAGCGGTAACTTTGCCCCATCTACACCACCACTATGGTGAGCCGCTTCATCACCGTGTGCATCATCAGCCGCGAAGGTGTCCACTGAAACCGTTAGTGTCAGTGCTAAAATGAAACAAAGAATTAGACAAAATGCAATATTGGACTTCACTACTTCGTCAGTGCCTCCTCTTCAATCATCTGTAAGGTTGCGGTTTTGACTTCCTGAACAGTGTCATCGGTATCACCTTGTCGATTTACTTGTCCAATTTCTGCTGTATCTGACGAGACTCTTACTTTTTCAGTGACCTCGTTCACAGATATTTTCATCGGTTCCAAGAATGTATTTGGACGCACACCGATCCAAAAGATAAACAGAAGTATTGGGACTAGTACAGCGATTTCGCGTGGTTTCAGATCGGGTAAACTTGCGTTTGTATTGTCCGGTGTTCCGAACATAACACGTTGGAACATCCATAACATGTAAACTGCAGCCAAAATCACACCCGTAGTTGCGAAGACTACATACCATCTTGAGAAAGCGTTTTCAGCAAAACTACCAAGTAAAATCATCAATTCTCCGACAAATCCGTTGAGTCCGGGTAATCCAATTGACGATAACGTTACTACCAAAAAGATGGTAGCAAAGATAGGCATTTTCTTTGCCAATCCACCGAAATCAACAATCATTCGACTGTGCCGACGTTCATATATCATACCAACCAATAGGAACAACGCACCAGTGCTTAAGCCGTGGTTAACCATTTGCAAAACGCTTCCCTGTATAGCGGTATCATTTTGTGAAAAGAGACCTAATACAACAAAACCGAGGTGACTCACACTGGAGTATGCAACAAGCTTTTTCAGATCAGGCTGCACCATTGCTACCAATGCACCGTAAATTATACCTATAACCGCTAACGTAGCTACCAACGGTGTATAGTGTGCTGCTGCTTCTGGAAAGAGTGGTAGACAGAATCGGACTATTCCATACGTACCCATTTTGAGTAAGACACCTGCAAGGATGACACTCCCCACAGTTGGTGCTTCAACGTGAGCATCTGGTAGCCAAGTATGGAAGGGGAATAGAGGAACTTTAATCGCAAAGGCAATGAAAAAGGCAAGGAACAGTAGCTGATCATGCTGAAATTGTCCGCTTAAAATAGTAATGTCAAAACTATTATTGTTTTGTAAGTAGAGTGCTAAAATGCCAACCAACATGAGCGCACTACCCGCCATCGTATAGAGCACGAACTTTATGGTTGCATAAATCCGACGTTCTCCACCCCATATCCCGATAAGGAAATACATCGGAATCAGCATAGACTCCCAGAATACGAAGAAAAGAAAAAGGTCTAAAGAGCAGAAAACACCCAACATGCCGGTTTCCAATGCAAGGAGCGACATCATAAACCCGCTCAACCCTTTCTCAACAGAATTCCATGCGGCAAGGATACATATTGGTGTAAGGAAAGTTGTAAGCAAAACTAACCACAACGAAATACCATCAATTCCAATATGATAACTTGCACCTAAAACAGGTATCCAATCCTTGTTCTGATACAGTTCTTCAGCGGTTTGGAATCCTTCAATTACCGGAGAAAATGTCGTGTAAATTCCTATTGAAATAAAAAAGGTGAGTAGTCCAATGCCAAGTGCAATCCATTTAACAACATTCTCACCCATACTTCTGAGCAATGCAATTGCTATCACACCAAGCAGTGGTAAAAAAATAACTACTGAAAGTAACAAGAATACCTCCTTTAGGAAACTTAACTTTCATCAACAGAAACGATTAATTAGTCAAGACTAAGAGTAATCAAACTTATCAGCAAATCCACATCTGATCCAGATGATTCAGGTCTGCGAGCCAATTCGCGGCGACGCTTTGAAAAACTGTTACGAGGCATATTATGCTGCCACCACACTTTCAATTTACGGTTGAACTGTGATATTTCCTCATCCGTTCTATTGCAGTTATCCAGAATCCATGCCCCTAACGTAACATCATTGTCAATCCGTACAGCAGCTTCTTGGAACGTATCTGCTGAAATATCAAGGAAGGACAAAATACCGCTATCTTGCTTGGAATCATTACCGTATTTATAGTTTCCAATTTCTCCAGCATGGTCAGCTCGTGCCTTATCTGTTAACCGTGCGACACCACAGATGCCAGCAACTTCTTTATTGATCATATCTCGCGGTCTAAAATTTTTCTTCTTCATTTTTCTTCTTCCGTTAGCATTTCCCTAAAAAAGGAAGGATTTCAAATCACAAGACACCGAACATTATCACGATAAAACAACTTAAGCAAATTATACTGACCGCCTAAATACTTGCCTCCTACTGGCTATTACAATATAATTTTATTCCGTATTAGGAAATTACGAATTTTTATCTCTTGAAGATTTTCCAAGATGTCCACCATCCCGGTGAAATCAACCGCAGGTAATCAGCACCTGCTAATTGACGGCGACGTCTCCTATAGTTGGTCCGAGGCATTTTGCTTTCCAACTGATATTTCAATTTACGGTTGAAAGCAGATATTTCCTTAGAAGATTTCTCGCAGTTGTCCAGAATCCATGCTCCCAGTTTAACATCATTGTCAATTCGCACGGCGGTTTCCTGAAAAACATCTGCCGAGATACCGAGAAAGGATAAAATCTTTGTATCATGTTCGGAATCAACACCGTATTTATAACTCCCGATTTCACCAGTATGTGCAGCTCGTGCTTTATCAGTCATTCTGGCAACCCCACAGATGCCAGCAACATCTTGGTTGAGCATATCCCGTGGTCGAAAAGTATTTTGTTTCATCTTCTTCCTCCGAAACTATATCAGAAAAAAGGAAGGATAGCGGAACCGTGGTTTGTTATAAACAATCACCTAAGTAAAAAACAGATAGTACGCGAGGAACAACACGATTCCTACAACCATTGACACAATATAAACTTGGACGAGTCCAGTTTGCAGTCGTCGTAGCAAACCACCAATCACTCGGATTAGGGCTGCTACGCCATTGACAATTCCATCAATAATGCCGCTATCAAAGAGTTTCCATAACAGGAAGTGAGAAGCGTTTCTGATCGGTTGAACGATAAAAGTATTGTATATCTCATCAACATAGAACTTGTTAGCAACAAGTTTTTGTAATACGTTGGTTGGTTCTGCTGAAGGCACACGATTTTTGTAACGCGTCCATGCATAAGCAATTCCGAGTATACCAACAATCGACGAAATAATCATAAACGGGATTGCACTACCTTCTAATGGTTCACCTTTAAAACCTGATACTTTCTCCGTAAAGTGATGGAACCAACTATGGTGTCCGCCTACACCTAACAGCAAGCCAATAATAGCCGATGGGATTGCGAGAAGAGCCAGCGGAACCCACATTACTGCGGGTGATTCGTGGAGATGTGATTCTACTTCAGGATCTACTCGAGATTTTCCATAAAAGGTTACAAAAATCAAGCGGAACATGTAAAATGCTGTCAGGAATGCAGTTGCTAATCCGATGATGTATATTATTTTTGAACTTCCCCATGCACTATGTAGAATTTCATCTTTACTCCAAAATCCACTTAGGAATGGTGCGCCTGCAATCGCTAACGCACCGACTAAAAATGTAGCATGTGTAATCGGCAATTTGTTCCGCAAACCACCCATTTTCCGGATGTCTAATTCGTTAGCCATTGCATGCATCACACTACCAGCAGTCAGGAACATCAATCCCTTAAAGAACGCGTGTGTCACCAAATGGAAAATACCAGATGCATACGCACCGACACCAACACCGACAAACATATATCCGAGTTGGCTTACGGTTGAATATGCGAGAATTCGTTTGATGTCGTTCTGTTTGAGTGCTATTATCGCAGCAAACAAAGCGGTTAAAACACCAATCCACGCTACAACGACTCCTGTTTGTGCGATGTTGTAAAGCACAGCGGAACGCGCTATCATATAAACACCCGCGGTAACCATTGTAGCGGCGTGTATTAATGCACTGACGGGGGTTGGACCTTCCATTGCGTCCGGCAGCCAAACATAAAGCGGTATCTGGGCTGATTTTCCAATTGCACCAACGAAGAGCAATAATGTCGCTACTACAAGAGTACTTGTCCCGAAAATTTGATTATAAGTGCCTGCTTCTGCAGTATCAAAAATGGAAATAAAATCAAGAGTTTCAAAAGCTGCAAACAGCGTAAACATGCCTAATAGGAACCCGAAATCACCTATTCTGTTGACAATAAATGCCTTTTTACCCGCATCCGTAGCAGACTGCTTCTCATACCAAAATCCTATTAATAAGTATGAACACAATCCAACACCTTCCCAACCTACAAACATCATCAAATAGTTGTTGCCAACAACAAGGATAAGCATTGCAAAGACAAACAGATTGAGATAGGCAAAATAGCGGGTATATCCTTCATCTCCGTGCATGTATCCGATGGAGTATACATGGATGAGAAATCCAACACCTGTGATAACCAACAACATCACAGTTGTTAAGGCATCCACGTGGAAACCGATGTTAACACTGAACGACTCACCCGCAATCCAACTATAGACGATTCCTTCTTGTCCCTCAAGCGTGTTTCCGTTATTGACGCTGACAAAGGCGACAATAGAACAAATTAAGGATACAAGCACCGCAAGCGCGCCAATTCCTCCACTAAGTTTCTCATTACCCTTTAACCATTTACCAAACAACCCGTTAATAAGAAATCCGACAAGTGGTGAAATTAACAGGACAATAATTAGCTCTCTTGACATTTCTTACCCCTTCAGCGAATTAACTTCATCCACATTGATAGTTTCGCGATGCTTGAAAACACTCACAATAATTGCTAATCCAATCGCAACTTCGGCAGCGGCAACAGCCATCACAAAAAAGACAAACAACTGTCCCTCTGCTTCACCGAGGTCACGACTAATTGCAACAAAAGCAAGATTCGCTGCATTTAACATCAATTCAATACACATAAAGATGATAATGGCATTCCTACGGATAAGGACACCGATTACACCTATCGTAAACAGAAGTGCACTTAAGATGAGATAGTATTCTAACGACATATAAGATCCTTATTCTTTCTAAGTATATTTTACGTGCTATATCTGGTATTGCTATTAGTTTTCGGTCTGACTCTCCCGTTTTACCAAGACGATGACACCAATTAATGCTGCTAACAATATCAGTGAAGTAACTTCAAACGGCAACAGATAATCTCGAAATAAAAGTTCGCCAATATAGGTAATAGTAAACGATTCTGTAACTGCTTGCGCCGATTCGACTTTAGTATTCGTCATTGCATTCACTGCTATATAGATACCTTCTGCAGCAAAGAGGATAGCCAATATTATTGCTATACCTTTCAGTTTTCCTGTCATTGCACCTTTCTCAGAAAGTGTGCCAAGGTTCAGTAACATAATTACAAAGAGGAACAGTACCATGATAGCACCAGCATACACAATCACCTGAACTGCAGCTACGAAGTGTGCACCTAATAGCACAAACAATCCAGCTTGTGCAAAGAACGTCACAATAAGAGAAAGCGCACTATAAATCGGATGTCGAAACGAGATGACAGAAATCGCACCGATTAACGAAACTGCTCCAAAGATGAAAAATAGAATCATTTCTGCATTCATTCGCATTTCTCCTATTCTACTGCATCTAACCCGCGCAGTGGTGCTGCAGCTGGGGTGCTTCGTACTTCTGGTTTATTATTATCCATGGCAAGCATTCCTGCTACGATTGCGACAACGATAAACGCTGCCACCACATTGCCAATACCTATCCAAACAAGACTGCCGCCTGTTATTATATATAGGGTGCCTGTAACCACAATTGAGGACAATGCAACTGGCAACAAGAATTTCCAACCGAAATTCATCAGTTGATCATATCGGAATCGTGGAAGTGTCCAGCGAACCCATATAAACACGAACAAGAAAATTCCTGTTTTGATAAAGAAAATAGCAAACGATATTACGCCACTCCAGAATGGACCACCTATACTTTCCAACCCGAAGAAATGCCAACCGCCTAAGAAAAGCGTCACAACCACTGCAGAACCTACAATCATATTCATATATTCTGCCATAAAGAATATAGCGAATTTCATACTACTATATTCGGTATGATATCCTGCGACAAGTTCCTGCTCCGCTTCGGCAAGGTCAAACGGTAATCGGTTCGTTTCTGCAAACATCGCTGCCGTAAAAGCCAGAAATGCAGGAAAATGTATCAGAAAGTTCCATTTCCACGGAAACGCGCCTTGTTCAACGGCAATTGTACGAAGACTGAGCGACGAGGACAGCATCAAAATACCAATAATTGCTAACCCCAACGTCAATTCATAACTTATCATCTGTGCGGACGATCTTAACCCACCCAAAAGTGAGTACTTATTGTTGGATGCCCACGCACCGATTACAACACCGTACACACCGAGTGAAGTTATTGCTAATATATATAGAATACCAATATTTAAGTCTGCTATTTGGAGAGGTATTTCAATACCTGCAATCGTGATTGAATCTCCGAACGGTACTACTGCAATCGTTATCATTGCAGGTATTAAGAGCATGGCGGGGGCGAGTACGTATAATGGTTTATCTACGTGGTTTGGAATCAAGTCTTCTTTAAAGAGGAACTTTATCCCATCTGCAATAGGTTGGAGTAGTCCTTGCGGACCAACGCGGTTCGGTCCGAGACGGTCCTGCATCCATCCACTCACTCGGCGTTCAGACCAAATCATCGCCATCACACCGATAACCAGTAGATGGGCAATGAATAGGACTTTTATGACGGGAATAATAATTTGTTCTACTAAATCTATTTCCATTATTTCTCCTTGAAGTTGTAGGTTTAAGTTAACTTAATTCCTGCATCTCCAATATTTTTATGTGTTGCGTCACCGTAACCCTCCACATTTTCTGAAATCGCGATCGCTATCTCACCTGCAAAGTGGTAGTCTATTTCTCCACCAAGCCGTTTGGCAATCTGCTGTGTAATTTCCCAATCAACTTGTGCTTCACCCGGTGGATCAATAGTCTTGCGAATACGTTGTACCCATCCTGTAGAATTGGTGAATGTACCATCTTTTTCGGCAAATGTTGTTCCCGGTAACACCACGTCGGCTAACTGTGTAACCTCTGATGGTAAGACATCTTGCACGATGAGGAAATCAACCTTTTCTAATGCGTCTTTTTCAGCATCTTGGAGAGGTCGTTCTGGGCAACCACTTACGAGATATACTACTTTCGCATTTGCCACCTTCTCCCAAAGTGCATCACCTTCTAAAACGACATTTCCGTTTGCAGAACCGAGTATTGTTCGCGCACCTGCAGTGTTCGGGTTCTTGTCCGCCTCAATGGTGAATTGTGGGAATTTATGCTCTTCACCCTGCAGCTGTCCAAACAGTCCCAATTGGGTAGTCTCTAACACATCGTGTGCAAACTGTTGTAAAACGTAGTTATCCTCATTTGTTCCCTGTGCCGAACCGATAACAACAATATCTGTTGCTTCAACTTCCGATATATTTTCCGTTATTAGTGTCAAGGCATCTGCCCACTGTGTTGTAACGAGTTCATCATCAACTCTTTTTTGGGGTAGTTGTAGGCGGTCATCGCTGTTGACATAGTGGTATCCGAGGCGACCATCGTCACACATCCAGTGTTGGTTAATATCTCCATGGAAGCGGGGTTTGATGCGGTAAAGTCCATCTGTCTTATACTCAACCGTAACATTACAACCAACACTACATCCTGTACAGACACTATTTGCCTTTTCCATAAACCATGGACGAGATTTGAATAGGAAATCTTTACTAATTAGCGCACCAACGGGACAAATATCAACGACATTACCTGCGAGTTTATTATCAAGCAGCTGTATGGGAGTTCCCTCATGGCTTCTCGGAATATCTATCTCATCATGAGAACCACGATTTATCAACCCAAGTTCACCACTACCTGAAACTTCTTCACAAAAACGAATACACCGTGTGCAAACGATACAACGTGTGGAATAAAGCAGCACATCCGGTCCCAAATCCTTCTTGGGTGGTACGTTTTTGACTTCCAAATACCGACTTTTATCGTGTCCATGCCGATAACTAAAGTCTTGCAAGTCGCACTCGCCTGCTTGATCACAAACAGGACAATCAAGTGGATGATGTACGAGTAGGAATTCAAGGATATCCTCTCGTGCCTTTATAACACGCGGACTTTCAGTGTAGACAATAAAGTCATACTTTTCTTCCAGTTTTCTTTCAGGAGGTGCTGTCCGGATTGAAACTGTACATCCTGTTGCTAATTGTCGTGCGGGACCAATTGTACCTGGAGGAGCACCGGGTATGGGTCCGTAAGGTTCAACGAGACACATTCTACAGTTCGCTGGACGACTCAATCCAGGGTGATAGCAGTAGTGAGGCACTTCAAAACCATGTTCCCGTGCCGCCTCAACTACATTCGTTCCATCTTCAACCTCTACCTCAAGGTCATTCAATTTAATTAATGCCATATATAACTCCAATGACTATCGGTTTCAGTCTTCAGTCGTTCCTTCTAATTCAGAGAACTCTTTCGGAATAAACCGCTGTTGATAGGCGTAATTTTCCTCTGGTGGTACTGTCGCTTCAGTGATAGGTAATGTTACCAATTTACCTTCTCGTATAGCAGCTTCAAATTCAGGTCTAAACTTTCGCAGATAACTTACTGCTGGCCACGAAACAGCAATGCCAAAGACACAAATTGTGTTCCATGTCATCGTATCAACATTCGCAATGTTGTTCGCAACACTTTCCAGTAGATCAAGGTCTTCATAAATCTCTTCTGTTTCGCCAGTATCACCCCATCTACCGCTTTCGGTAACACCGAATTTTGGTCGTGTGATAGTGGTTTGTCTACCCTCTCCATCAGCAATACGCTGCACAATATCACGCACCCACGGAGTTCCCCATCGACACGGTGTGCACTGTCCACATGATTCATGCGCATAAAATTTCATGATATTTAGCAAACAATCAACGATATTACGGGTCTCATTCATCACAATGATTCCGCCTGAACCTAACATTGATTTTGCAAGCGTTAGAGATGTAAAATCAAGGCGTGTATCTAATTCGTAATGTGTCAAGATTGGCGCGGAACTACCTCCAGGAATGACTGCTTTGACTTCTTCACCACGCAAACCACCTGCAACCTCAATGAGTTCTGTGCATGTCAAACCGAGATCCAATTCATACACACCCGGTTCATTAACATCACCACTGATACAGTAGAGTTTTGTACCTGTATTTGCATCTGCTTTTGGAGGGTCGAACCGCGAGTCACCATATATTCGTCCCATCTCTTTGTACCATTCAACACCTTTACCGACGATGAATGGCAAGTTGCACAAGGTCTCCACATTCTGCACGACGGTAGGTTTCATGAACACCCCTTGGACAGCAGGGAAAGGTGGTTTGTTACGGGGTTGTCCCCGTTTTCCTTCAAGCGATTCAATCAATCCTGTCTCTTCACCACAGATATAAGCACCCGCCCCCGGATGCGTATAGATGTTGATGGTTTGTCCTGTGCCACGGACGTTTTCCCCAAGGTAGTCTTTATCGTAAGCTTCCTTAATGGCAGCATCTAACATCTTTTTACCGAGCGTGAATTCACCGCGGATGTAGACATAAGTGGTCTCAATCCCCATTGCATAGCAGCATATCAAAATGCCTTCTATCAACAGATGTGGATTTTTCTCCAAAACGTAACGGTTGCTAAATGTTCCAGGTTCGCTTTCGTCCGCGTTGCAACAGAGGTAACGCGGTTCAATATCCCTTGGGACAAAACTCCATTTTTCACCAGTAGAAAAACCGGCACCACCTCTACCTTTTAACCCTGCGTCCCACACCATTTGAGCAATTTCTTCAGGTTGATATTCGGCAATAGCCTTTTCAAAACGGGTGTAACCCTCATATTGTCGAAAGACATCAAAGGTATTTATATTCGGTACATCCAGATGCTCGTAGAGAATCCGTCTTTCTTGAACCATATATTTTCCTCTACAAATTATTTCTTATAGTTTTTTGTAGGTTGGGTAGAACGAAGTGAAACCCAACAATTACAATTTATATGAAACCTTTAACTTGGCAATTGTTCTATAATCTCATCAACCTTTTCTGGAGTCAAATTCTTATATAAATCGTCATTCACCATGATAACGGGTGCGACATCACAAGATGCAAGACATTCAACTTTCATCAAGGTGAACTTACCATCATCAGTTGTACCTTTCGCGAGATTTGTTTCCGATGCAATGTCTGTACCGAGTTTCGATTTGAGATGATCTAATACCACCTTACAGTCGCGCAATGCACAAGGAAGCGTATGACAAACGCGGATAACATACTTGCCAACAGGTTCCTCAAAGAACATAGGATAGAAGGTCACCACGTCTTTTACCTTCATCACAGAAAGTTCTAACAGTTCCGCTACATACTTCATGACAGCAGGACTAATATAACCAGCCTGCTGTTGTGCAAGGTGAAGCGTAGGAAGCATCGCTGCTTCTTTAACTGGGTACCGTCCAATCAGTTCATCGAATTCTCGTTGGTTTTCTTCGTTAAACTGAAATGGTGTTTCGATTTGTATAATTTCTTCTGACATCTAAGTTTATTCCTTAAAAATGAAATAACATTCGGTATACAAGTAGTCTTCCTGCGATTCATCAATGACGCGCAAATTACCTACACGAGCCGCTTTTTCATCAGGAAGAATTTGATAGAATTTCGTTTCTCAATATCTTTACAACCTTTGTTTCAATGTAATGCGCAAATTGGGTTTTATAATTTCCTTTCCATAGTTTTAGTCAGACCCTGAAATCAATATTTTCCCCAAAACTGAATTCGGTTTTTCTCTGGGTCCCTTATGTCAAAACATGCAAGTCCGTCCTCGTTTTCCAAAGGTCTCAACCGCAATCCTTTTGCTTTCAATTCCTGATGAACCGAACTCACACTTTCAACATGAAGCACTAACTTTTGTCTACCCTCATTTGGTTTACTTGCACTATGGAGACACAGTTTACACTGACCTGTATCAAACCGATAAAAACGATGTTCTGGAAATGGTTGATCTTCATCTGGTGTCAAGCCGATTACATCCCTATAAAACGCAATGACAGTTTTCATATCTTTTATAAAAAGCATGACCCCGCCAAGACTAACTTTCATTTCTGACATATCCATACCACTATCATACCTATACCAATTAAGGTATGATCCAATTTCTCTTCAATCTAAAGGTATTATTACCTATCCAACTCTCCGGCAATCACGTTCAGACTTCCCAACACAGCAACCGTATCCGAAACCATACCACCTTCCAACATATGAGGTAATGCTTGGAAATTGAAGAAACTGGGTGGACGAATCCGAATCCGATAACCTGTGCCACTGCCATCACTTACAATGTAGAATCCCAATTCTCCATTTGGTGATTCCGTTGCACAGTAATCTTCACCTTGAGGAGGCTGCACACCGTGTCCGTCCATAACTATCTTAAAGTGATGGATCAATCCTTCAATATGTCCATACGCATCCGATTTGTCAGGCATCATGATTTTGTTATCTTCAACACTAAACGGACCTTCAGGGAGGTCGTCAAGTGCTTGTTTGACTATGCCACAACTCTGAATCATTTCTTCCATACGAACTAAATACCGGTCGTATACATCCCCATTTGTGCCAACCGGCACTTCAAAGTTGAATTTCTCGTAAGAAGAGTAAGGTTCTGCCTTACGGATGTCGTGTGCGACTCCGGTTGCCCGTAGACAGGGACCAGTTAACCCGTAATTAATTGCCTCATCCGGTGAAATTGCCCCAATTCCTTTTGTCCTATCCATCCAAATTCTGTTGCGTGTTAACAAGGTATGTGTTTCTTTCAACGCTTTTGGTAAATTAGTGATGAAATTCCGGGCATCAGTTTCAAAACCATCGTATAGGTCACGGAACACACCACCTACCCGCGTATAACTCGTTGTCAACCGCGCACCTGTCGTCTTTTCAAAGATGCTATAAAGTTTCTCTCGTTCTCTGAAACTATAAAGGAAGACAGAAAACGCACCTAAATCCAGCGCAGCAGTTCCAAGCCACAGCAGATGGTCAGCCAACCGAGAAAGTTCAGCCATCAATATACGGATATATTGACACCGTTCTGGCACTTCAATACCAAGCAATTGTTCCACTGCGAGCACATATCCGAAATTATTTGACAACGGTGATAGATAATTCATCCGGTCTGTTACTACGATAAACTGGTTATAATCTAAATGCTCACCCAGTTTTTCAAACCCGGTATGCAGATATCCGCAATGTGGTGTTGCCTTTACAATGGATTCACCATCAAGTTCTAATACGATACGAAGGGTGCCGTGCGTGGCAGGGTGTTGTGGTCCGAAGTTGAGAACCATCTTTTCGCCCGTTGTGCGTTCCATCCCGCTTTGCATTGAAAACTCCTTTTCTAAATTGACTTACGCTTTTCTGTCTTTATATTGTTGATATTCATTGTTGCGTTGTTGAAATTTTTTCTGAATAAACCCTAAAATCCAACATACACCACCTATCCAAACACAAGCGAAAAAAGCCAAAATAATTGTTCCACCAAAAATATCCATAATCTTCACTCAATGTTTTCAACACGATTCGCCGCATATCACACTATTGCGGAGGTTAATTAAAGTAATGATACACCCACCGCACAAGATCCGCGCAGAAGTAAACGAACAACCAAAATACATAGACTGACCCGATGACCAAGCACGACATTTTGCAGGTTCTCAAGATTCTGTTTTTCATTTATCTGATAACACTTAGTAGTTCGCACTTTTCAGTTGTGTTAGGCATTCTGCTTTTCAAAATTGAAACGTTCGCGTTCTCCGTGTCCACGCAGCGGATAATCCTTACGGAGTGGGTGTCCCTCATAATCATCTGGCATTAGAATTCGACTTAAATCGGGATGACCATCAAACTCAATTCCAAACATATCGTAAGTTTCCCGCTCCAACCAGTTAGCTCCCTTCCATAACTTAGTTACTGAAGGAACTTTCAAATCCTTTTCATGCACAGGAACTTTCACTCTAATACGAGATGTTTCGCCTTCATAAGTATAGAGGTGGTAGACGACCATGAATCTGGCATAGTCATACTGCATCAATTCCGATTCTAACTTAGAATTGTCAACCGCAGTGATATCTACAAGATACGAATATGCAAGTTCTGTTCTCAAATATTCCAACAGTGCGTAAATGTTCTCTTTGTCAACAACAACCACAACTCCATTACGTATCTCAGCAGCTGCTAACAGCGCATCAGAAAATTTGTTTTGTAGTTTTTGAAGGACAAGCGGTTGCGCTTCTTCCGTGACCTCTTTTTCTTCATTCATTATATGCAACCTCAGAACCTTTGGGTAATTGACCTCTTTGAATTTGTCTTTGTACTTGCATAACAGCATCAATCAAATCTTCTGGTCGAGGTGGACACCCCGGAATGTAGACATCAACCGGTAGGAATTGGTCAACGCCTTGTATTAAGGTATAGGTATCAAAAACACCGCCGCAGGACGCACATGCACCCATTGAAATAACCCACTTCGGGTCTGGCATCTGATCATAAATACGTTTCAATACAGGCATCATTTTGATTGAAATACGACCTGAAACGATCAGCAGGTCAGATTGGCGAGGTGAGAAGCGAATTGCCTCAGAACCAAATCGAGAGAGATCAAATTTGGAAGCCAAGGTCGCCATCATTTCTATTGCGCAGCAGGCAGTACCGAATGGCATCGGCCACAGGGAATTCTTTCGTCCCCAGTTGACAACTTTATCAATTGTCGTTGTGATGATATTACCATCAGTTTGTTCGGTGCTCGATCCAAAGTCTAATCCCATGTTAAGCCTCCTTTTTTCCAAGCATAGATGTAGCCCAGAAGGAGAATACCGATAAACACCAGCATCTCAACTAAAATAAACATACCGTTATCAACAGAAAACTTCTTAAACACCACTGCCCATGGATAGAGAAACACCACCTCAATATCAAAAATGATAAAGAGCATAGCAATGAGATCAAACCGGATGGTGAACCTTTGTCTTGCATCACCGACCGGCTGCACACCAGATTCATAGACAGAAAGTTTTACGCGGTTTGGTTTTTTGGGTCCAAGAAGGTGGGTGAGGGAGAGATTTACAGCTGCAAATAGGACTGCGAATACCCCTAAAAACACTATCGGAAGATAATCTATTAACATTTTATCTTATCTATTTAAGCCTCCGGCAACAGACAGATATAAAATCATCCTATACTAAATTCTGTTGCTGCCAATAATTAACACTAACTATTACGTCTGCGTTCAAATTTACTACCGAATTTGTCATATTTCCTTATAATTTTACATATTCAACGAAATGTGTCAAGTATTTTTCAATAAAAAATCACATTTTTTCTGATTATGGTGATATTACGGAGATAACCTTGATATTTCCCAATCACCGTTTTCATTTAATGTATATCGGATTCGATCGTGCAAACGGCTTGGACTTCCCTGCCAAAATTCAAACATATTAGGAACAAGTCTATAACCACCCCAATGTGTAGGACGTGGAATATCTATGTCAGAATAAGATAGTTTTGCTTTCTCAAAATTTTCCTCTAAATGTTCTCGTCCAGAAATAACGATGCTTTGACGTTCTGTCCACACTGCAAGTTTACTATTATTTGGACGACTGGCAAAATATGCATCAGATTCATCGGGTGACATTTTTTCAACTGTGCCATTACATCTCACCTGTCGATCCAGTTCACGCCAATAGAATACAAGCGCCGCATGAGGATTCGTAGCCAATTCCTTACCCTTTTGGCTGTCATAGTCTGTATAGAAACAGAATCCGTTAATGTCAAATCCTCTTAGCACAACCATACGAGCAGAGGGAATACCATCTGCTGTTGCAGTGGCAATTGTCATCGCATCTGGCAAATCAATTTCCGCTTCTATGGTATCGTTAAACCATTTTTCAAATTGGTCAAAAGGACTCTTAGCAGCACTGCTTTCGGTCAAACCACCGCGTGCTTGATATTCCCTGCGAAGTTTATCCGTGTTCATATTATTTTTTCCAGTAATTTGGAGAGAAAAGAATTAGGACGGTATAGATTTCCAAACGACCAAGTAACATGCAGAAAGTCAATATTAATTTACCTGCAGTCGCGATATGGGCGTAATTATCAGTGGGACCTACGCTACCAAGTCCGGGACCGATGTTACCCATCGTAGCAATTGTGCATCCTGCAGCACTAACAAGATCTAACCCCAAAGTTGACATAATGCATGTCACGATTGCAAATATACCGATAAAAAAGAAGAAAAAACCGAGGACATGTGTAAGCACTTCGGGTGGCACGACTCTGTCATTGACACGAACAGGGAGGACAGCATGCGGGAAGATAAGTCGCTTAATTTCGGCACCGCTCTGTTTGATGAGAAGTAAGAAGCGCATCTGCTTCATTCCGCCACCAGTTGACCCTGCACATCCGCCATAAAACATCAAGGTTACCAATATAAACTGAGATAAGGCGGGCCACATTTCAAAATCAGCAGAGCCATAACCTGTTGTTGATGTTATAGACAGGACTTGGAATGCCCCATAACGGATGGAATCCCATACAGAATCATAGGGAATATCATTATTTACATTCTCAAACCTCACGGTATTCCAAGAAATGAGAAGAATGCTTACAAGAATCACAACACAATAGAAACGGAATTCCGTGTCCTTGAAGTAACTTACGACATCCCCACGTAGCGCACGATAGTGCAATGCGAAATTTATACCTGCAAGGAACATAAATACCATGATGACCGTTTCAATATAGACACTATTGTAATGTGCTATGCTTGCGTTTTTGGTTGAAAAGCCACCGGTAGCCATCGTGCCAAAGGTATGACAGAGCGCGTCAAATAGAGACATGTCCCCAAGCCAAAGCAGAAGCGTTTCAATAACTGACAGAAGGATGTAGACTCCCCAGAGCAATTTCGCTGTTTGTGCAATACGTGGAGTGAGTCGGTCTGTTTGTGGTCCGGGTGCTTCTGCGCGAAACAACTGCATACCACCAACACCAAGCATCGGAAGGATTGCCACTGCCAACACTACAATTCCCATACCTCCAAGCCAGTGGCTGAAGCTGCGCCAAAACAACATTGCATGCGAAAGATGTTCTATCTCTGTCAGGACTGTGGCACCAGTCGTTGAGAAACCCGACATAGATTCAAAATAACAGAATGAAAATTCTGCTATAGGGGTGCGACCTTCTGCAGCAAAAATATCTCCAAAAAGATAAGGAAATGAACCGAAAAGTGCAACAACCACCCAACCTAAGGTCACAATAGCGAAACCTTCCCGTAATCCAAGTTCCGGTTCTGATGATTTCATGGTAAAACGGAGAATTAGACCGACACATAGCGTGATGATAGTAGCATAAACAAACGCAGATACATCGGATTCCGCTACTTCGGGATTAAAATAATAGTAAGTGGCAATGCCTAACGGTAAAAGCATCGTACCCGCAAGACAAATTAGGAGATTTCCGAGTGTGTGAAAAATGAGTTTTCGACTCATCATAGATTGTATTTGCTTGGATTGTTGGAAAAGAAAATCATTTGGAAATTATCGGTTATATGTATAAGTGTTAATCCGATTCCAATAACTGACTACTGATGGTTATTACACTCTCCGAGCTGCAAACATATCTTCCACAACGGGTATTGCTTCGGGCATGCTGAAGACAATAACGCGATCAGCAGGTTGAATGACGGTTTCACCATGTGGAATGATAAGGTTTTCACGTCTCAGTATCGCACCAATAAATGCGTTATCTGGAAATTTAGTTTTCAAAGAACCGATTTCCTTATGTGCAATTTTCGCGTTGACACCTGTGATGATCTCAATGACTTCTGCGTCAATTTCATGAAGCGACGCAACAGAGACTATATTTCCACGACGAATAAGGCGGAGTAGGTTGCTAACAACAGTCAAATGTCTGCTAACCGCACCATCTAAACGGGGGATTCGAGCCAGCAACGGGAGATACCGAGGTTGTTGAATTAAAGCGAGTGCGCGTTGAGCACCATGCTCCTTTGCAGTCATACAAGCCATAATATCGTTTTCATCATCACCTGTTACCGATACAAACCCATTTACGTCCTCAATACCCGCTTCTTCCAATAATTTTAATTGTAAGAAATCTCCACCGAGAACAGTTGTCCGTTTTAAAGTCTGTGATGCAATTTCAGCGAGTTTTTCGTCTGACTCGATAAGTTTCACATCAGTGCCGTTACCCTCAAGGGTACGTGCAAGTTCAATACCGATTGCACTCGCTCCAACGATGATGACACGTTCAAGATGCGTGTTGATAAATATACCGAATAGCCGAAATAGCTGCTCTATAGCAAACGAACTCCCAATAACAAAAACATCATCTCCCTGTTTGAGGATATCGTGTCCTTTCGGGATAATTACATTTTGCTCATCGCGTCTTTTGATTGCAGCGAATCGGATATCTGAAAGAACACCGTTCTTATCCAATTCGGCGAGAGATTTACCTTTAAAGGGATTATTCGGTCTTATTCGGAAGGCAGCAAGTTGAATTCTACCGTCTTCAAATTCAACGACTTCTCGAGCTTCTGGTGTTTTTAAGAGACGTGTAAATTCTTCTACGCACAAGTGTTCTGGATTTACAAGGAGGTTAATACCGAAGTCTTGTGGAGTGAGACCACTTTCTTCGGAAAAGTATTCAGGATTTGAAACGCGCGCTATTTTGGTTTCAACACCATATCGGTCTCCTATTTGACATGCAAGCATGTTAATCTCATCGCTGTTAGTCACTGCGATGATCAGTTCTGCATCACTGATACCCGCATCTTTTAGCAGAACTGGTGAGGCACCGGGACCGCAAAGGGTCTGCAAATCTAACTGCTCCTTCACGCGTTGACATGCTTCCTCGGACTCATCTATCAAGACAACATCGTTATTATCCACTGTGAGTAATTTGGCAGTATGGAATCCAACTTCACCTGCACCTATGATTATTGCTTTCATTTTTATTTATTTTTTATTGTTTGTTGGTTATCAATTTGAGTTTTAATAACGGTTGAGTGTTATAGGTTATTGATATTCTGTTAGTGGTGGACAACTACACATAAGGTTTCTATCCCCATGAACTTCGTTGATACGTGCGACTGGAGGCCAAAATTTTGTTTTACGAACCCACGGTTTTGGGAATGCAGCTTTTTCCCGTGAATAACTATGGTTCCAATCAGTTTGTGTTACGACTTCTACAGTATGTGGTGCATTTTTCAATACGTTATTATCCTTATCTGCAATGCCACTTTCAATTTCAGCGATCTCTTCGCGTATAGAAATCAGTGCGGAGCAAAAACGATCCAATTCTGCTCTGGATTCACTTTCAGTTGGTTCAATCATCATTGTTCCGGGAACTGGCCAGGACACAGTTGGCGCGTGAAAACCGTAATCCATCAGACGTTTGGCGACATCTGTCACATCTACTCCTGCAGATTTTTTGAAGTGACGTAGGTCTATAATACATTCATGCGCAACCAACCCATTCTTACCTGTATAAAGGACAGGATAATGCGGTTCGAGTTGTTTCGCAATATAATTGGCATTAAGGATGGCTACTTCTGTCGCGGATTTTAAACCTGCAGACCCCATCATAGCAATATATGTCCAAGATATAGGAAGTATACCCGGACTACCCCAGGGTGCTGCTGATACAGGTCCAATTCCGTCATTTCCTCCGACTTTTACAATCGTATGGTTTGGTAGAAATGCCGTGAGGTGTTGCCTGACTCCTATTGGACCCATTCCTGGACCACCACCACCGTGTGGTATACAGAATGTTTTGTGTAAATTTAGATGGCAGACATCTGCGCCAAGGTCTGCAGGACGACTTAATCCGACAAGTGCATTGAGATTAGCACCGTCCATATAAACCTGTCCACCGTGTTCATGAACAATATTACAAATTTCTCGGATTTGTTCCTCAAACACACCGTGTGTTGACGGATAGGTTATCATTGCAGCGGCAAGTGTTTCTTGATTTGTTTCCGCTTTTTCCTTCAGGTCAACGAGATTTATGTTCCCATCAGTATCGCATTCAACAACGACGACCTTCATACCTGCCATAACTGCACTTGCAGGATTTGTGCCGTGTGCAGATGTCGGAATCAAACACACATTTCGGTGTGCTTCGTTTCGACTTTGATGGTATTTTCTGATGACTAACAACCCCGCATATTCCCCTTGCGAACCAGCATTCGGTTGAAGAGAAATAGCACTATAACCTGTAATCTCGGCTAACCAAGTCTCCAATTGATTAAATAAGGTGTGGTAGCCTTGCACTTGGTCACTCGGAACGAACGGGTGTACTCCGCCGAATTCTTGCCATGTAACCGGCACCATTTCTGCTGTGGCATTGAGTTTCATCGTGCAAGAACCGAGAGGTATCATAGCGTTTACAAGAGACAAATCTTTGTTTTGGAGTCTGTGGATATATCTGAGCATCTCCGTTTCAGATTGGTAACTATTGAAAACAGGATGTGTAAGAACAGCGGATTTCCGTTGTAATTCTGCAGGTATTTTCACAGTTTTCGCTGTACGTTGACCAACTGATTTTTCTTTAAAAACCTGTATCAAGTCATCTACATCGGCATGTGTAGTAGTTTCGTCTAACGAGATGCCAATGTGCGTTGAATCAATTGGACGAAGATTTATCTGTTTTGTTCGTGCAGAAGTAAGTAATTCATCCATTTCTTTTGTGCCAACATCAACACAAAGTGTATCAAAACATGGCGCATCCCCTGTGTCATAGCCAAGTTTCTCCAATTCTGTGCGGAGGGTGCAGGTGTGCATGTGGACCTGTTCTGCTATTTGTTTAAGTCCGTCCGGACCGTGATAAACTGCATACATACCTGCCATCACAGCAAGGAGCACTTGTGCCGTGCAGATGTTACTCGTAGCTTTTTCGCGTCGGATGTGTTGTTCGCGTGTTTGAAGTGCTAATCGGATGGCGGGATCACCGTTTGCATCATGAGATACACCAGCAATCCGTCCGGGAATACTTCGTTTGAGTTCCTCGTGTGTTGAAAGAAATGCAGCATGCGGTCCACCATAACCGAGAGGAACGCCAAACCTTTGAGAGCTGCCGATGACTATATCTGCACCAAATTCACCGGGTGGCTTCAATAACATAAGTGCTAATAGGTCTGTCGCAGTAACGAATAATCCTCCAGCAGCATACACTTGTTCAGTGAATTGACGATAGTCATAGATAGCACCATCTGTTGCAGGATATTGTACTATTGCCCCTAAGATAGGTTGATCAAAATGCACATTTCGGTGGTCCCCAATGTGCAATTTAATACCGAGGGGTTCTGCACGTGTTTGTAAAACTGCAATTGTTTGCGGATGACAGGTTTCAGATACAAAAAAGTTGTGCCACTCCTTCTGTGTTGAACTTCCAAAACACATTGTCATAGCTTCAGCAGCAGCCGTAGCCTCATCAAGGAGGGATGCATTAGCAATAGGAAGACCGGTTAAATCTATTACCATCGTTTGGAAGTTCAGCAGTGCTTCTAAACGACCTTGTGAAATTTCTGCTTGATATGGGGTGTATTGCGTATACCAACCGGGGTTTTCAAGGATATTTCTTTGGATTACTGGTGGGACGTGGCAGTTATAATAACCCATTCCGATATAGGAACGATAAACCTTGTTATGAGAAGCATGATGTTGTAGCGCATCAAGTGCTTCGTACTCAGATAGACCTTGTGTGAGTGTGTTTTTCCCATCAATATCTAAACTCAGTGGGGATGATAGACGAATGTCTGCTGGCACTACATCTTCAATGAAGTCTTCAATCGAAGCAAAACCGAGAATCTCCAGCATCTGATCAATGTCTTCAAGACGAGGACCGATATGTCGATCAGCAAAGGTCGTGTTATGGTTTTCTCTATCAAGCATGCTCTTCCTCAATATGTGCTTGATACTGATCGGAATCAAAGAGTGCGTCAAGCTCGCTTGGATCGGTCATCTTGATTTTGAGGAACCACCCGTCATCATACGGAGATTCATTCACCTGTTCGGGTTCATCAAGGAGCGATTCGTTGACTTCAATCACTTCTCCACTAACAGGAGAATATAAGTCAAACGCCGCTTTGACAGATTCTATCACTCCGAATTCTGTTTTATGTGTTAATTCTGTACCAACTTCTGGCAACTCAACAAAGACAATATCCTGAATTTCGGATTGAGCGTAGTCTGTAATACCAATAGTGGCAATGTCATCTTCTTGTCGAACCCATTCATGGCTTTCGTTATATCTTAAATTTTCTGGAATCATCTATTTTTCCTTCACGTTTATTTAATAATAAATGAAAATAATGCCTTCAAAAATGCTCGCAAGGCTACGAATTATATTAGACGTTATTCTGATTCTCACCTATTACGATTATATCATTCTCCAATCTTCATAGCACGATTGATTTCCAAATCATCAAAAGCTTGTCCATTTTTGTCTGTAATCCGCAGAAAAAATCCCCATCCATCTTTCTCCTCACACACCTTGACGAGGATACTATTCTTACCTGCCTTAAGTGATACGGGAAAAATATATCTGTCCACTATTGCTTTATGCGTTTCTGTATGTGCATATACTTCTACCCCGTTTAGCCAGACTTTTCCCTGATCGTCGCTATCAAAGCGGAACTGGACTTCCCTTTCATCAGGTGAAATAACGGTTGTCCATGCATAAGCAACACGCCAATCAACACCTTTCCCAAATCTGATATTGCCATCCAATTTATCATCTGAACATTTCTGCCAACCCACCTTACCGTCTATAGTGTCGTATTTTACGGTTGTGTCAATATGTGGTGCATTTTCAGGAATATATGCGGTATCAAATCCAATTTTATCTATATTATCAAATGGACCGAGGACTATCCATGAGTCTTCCGTAATTAAACCTGTTTTTTGAAGATGATCACCTGCTTTGCCAAGCATACCTTTATCACGGTAATACTCAGCGATACTAAGGTTAGCATCTAAATCCTGTGGGTCAAGTTTAATCGCTTCAGTAAAATCTTCAAATGCTGCCTGATAGTTTTTTAGTTTAAGATATATATTACCGCGTGCTTTGTATGCTTCACCGTTGTTGTGGTCAAGTTTGATGATTTCTGTATAATCGTCTATTGCTCCCTCATAGTCTCCAACGTGAGTCTTTACATCTGCACGGGTATCATAGGCGAAGATATCCTCTGGATCAAGTTTTATTGCTTGATCATAGTCTTCAAGTGCATCGTTATGGTTGCCAACGATATCCTTTGCAGCCTCTCGACCAATGAAATAAATGCTTTCCTCAGGGTTTAACTGAATGGCTTTATCTAAATGTGATATTGCTTCGTTATAGTCCTTGGCATTAATTTTAATTCCTGCAAGATTAAAGTAGTGGTCAGCACGAATGACTTTTCGCTGATGCCACTGCTGCAAAGTTTCCGTTTTAGTTTCAGTCAGTAATGCCCTGAGCGTGTTAGAGGGGATAGCAGAACTATAAGAATCGAAAACCGCAGTCGCTACTCCAACAACTTTACCTGTCTTGTTTAGAATAGGTCCACCACTGTTTCCATGAGAAACATCAACTGTCATCCGAAACCATTTATTGTTCTTCTGAATGCTATGTATAGCCCCCTCTGTTACGTTGTATTTTCCAAAAGGAAATCCTACCGCAGAAACAGACTCGCCGATTTGAACCTTATCGCTGTCACCAAGAGGAAGTGGTGTACCTTCACCTGAAATTTTTAGGATAACAAGGTCATTCTTGATATCAAACGCGGTAACACCTTCAATTCCCCAGACTGTCTCCTCGTCAATCAGTTTTGCGAAATAGATACCTGGAAGTGAAACAACGTGAATATTGGTCACAATCTTATCTTTGTCTACAAAGAAACCGCTCCCAACTCCAAGTATCGAAAAGTTACCGCCAACTATGCGGACTATAGATTCTTTTGCCTTATCGGATATTAAGTCAGTTTCTGTTGGCACATCAGATTTTTCGGAGGCTTCCTGCGCGTAAAGTCCTGTGTATGCAAGTGAGAGAAATACTACCAGAACCAAGAAGCAGAATAAGATTTTTGTGCTATGTCTCATTTTCCCACCTTCGGATCTATCTCTTTTGCCTTCTCAAAGTCAGCTTTCGCTGCTTCATGCTGCCCAAGTGCTTCCTTTGCTTTCCCACGATTGTGGTATGCTATAGCATATTTCGGGTTTAGTTCAATTGCCTTATCGTAGTCAATGATCGCACCAGCATAGTCTTCAAGAGCAACCTTTGTAAGTCCACGATCATTGTACACAGAAAAAGCGTATTCAGGTTTCAATTTTATATTTGTAGCCTGATTATAGTCTTCAATTGCACCAGCATAGTCTCCCAACTTATGTTTTACATTACCACGACCTCTATAAGATAGGAAAGTTTCAATAGGATCGTCTGTACTTACTTCTATTGCTTGATTATAATCATCTATTGCACCGTTATAGTCATCCTTGTCCATTTTTACACGTCCACGATTCCTATAAGCATAGGAATTGTTGGGTCTCAATTTTATTGCTTCTGTAAAATCTTCTATCGCACCCGCGTGGTTTCCAAGTTTAATCTTTGCAAACCCACGACTGTTTATTATGTAGTAAGTGTTATCAGATCTTAGTTGTATAGCCTGATTATAGTCTTCAATTGCCCCGGTATAATCACCAAGTTTTTGCTTTACGTCCCCACGTTTCAGGTAAGCATAGTCATCAGGTTTTAGTTTGATGGCTTGTGTATAATCATCTATTGTGTTGACATAGTCACCAAGAATTTCACTTACAGCCGCTCTATTTTGGAAAGCTTGAGCATCTCCAGGTTTTAGTTTTATGATCTGTGTAAAATCTTCAATTGCCCCAGTATAATCTCCAATTTCTCTCTTCGTCCAACCGCGATTGTTATATCCGTAGGATTTGTTAGGTTTGAGTTTGATCCCCTCTGTAAAATCTTTTATCGCACCTGCATGATCCTCAAGATGTTTCTTTGCCCAACCGCGACTGTTATACATGTAGTAGGTGTAGGTATCGTCAGGTTTAGGATTAAGATCGTCAGGATTAAGTTCCAAGAGTTCAATGGCTTGTGTATAGTCCTCTATAGCCCCGGCATGGTCACCCAATTTGCTTTTTGTTTCGGCGCGTCCACTGTATCCGAATACATCCTTCGGGTTTAGTCGAATAGCCTGACTATAGTCTGCGATCTTCCCAGCATCATCCCCAAGTTCAGCCTTCGCTTTACCACGTTTTTTGTATATCTCGGCATCATCAGGATTCAGTTTAATGGCTTTATTATAGTCTTCTATCGCACCCTCATAATCACCAACGGATTCTTTCATGCGACCGAGTTCTTTATACATATTGGCATCATCAGGTTTGAATTGATTAGCATCAAAATTGAGTTTTAGAGCTTGTGAATGGTCATCTATCTTCCCTGCCTTATCTCCGAGTTTGCCTTTAGCATCTCCCCGTCTTTTGTAGGCTTCAGCATCATCAGGATTGATTTTTATAGCAAGATTATAATCCTCAATCGCACCCGTATGATCACCAAAGTCGGACTTTGCTTGTGCCCTCTCCTTGTAAATTTCTGCATCTTCAGGGTTTAATTTTATAGCGTGATTATAGTCGACAATCGCCGCTTGATGGTCATTGAGCTTTGCTTTCGCCTTCGCTCTAAACTTAAAGGTTTGTGCATCATTAGGATTTAGTTCAATCGCTTGATCAAAATCTTTTATTGCCTCTTCAGCATTCCCATCATAATATTGTTTCCAACCTTGATTGTAATAAACAGAAGCACGGACAACTTTTCGCTTCCGCCATTGATCCAAAGGTTCCGTAGATGTTGAGCTATCGAGTAAGGCTTTTAAAATACTTGAAGGACTGGAGTCATAGGGGTGACCAACGTGAACTCCAATAACTTCACCTATACTGTTAAGTACAGGACCACCGCTATTTCCTGGGTATGCTTCTGCTGTTGTATGGAACCATTTATCGTGTTTTCGTATCTTTTCCACAACTCCTTCTGTTACCTTATATTTTCCTTCAGGAGCAGGGAAACCTACGAGGAAAGCAGAGTCCCCTATCTGAAGCATATCACTATCACCCATAGGTAATGCTATACCTTCATCATTCACTTTTAGGATTGCGATGTCATACTCAATATCAAACGCCACAACACCTTCCACTATCCAGACTTTTTCTTTGTGACTCAATTTCGCAGTTATAGGTCCAGTCTCGCAATTTACAGCAACGTGAAAATTCGTAACAATCATATCTGGTGTTATAAAGAATCCTGTCCCACCACCTAACATCAATTGAGATTCTCTCATGGCTAACCCGACTATTCGGACAGTAGATTCTTTTGCCTTATCGTATATTGAGTCTATTTCCGATGTCTTTTCGGTATTTTCAACAATTTCCTGCGCGTATGAAAGTGATAGAAACAACCCCAGAACCAAGAAGCATAATAAGAATTTTGTATAATGTCTCATTTTATTACCTCCAAGAAGTTGTGATTTCTAAATAAAAGGTACCTTCACGATTTTCGCGGGGTGCAGTTTACCTCGGATGTCAATTTCGATCGGTTTCTTTGTATTTTTATATATAGACGCAAAACCGATATTGCATTTCAAACTCGGCGACGGTGCACCGCTCGTAACTTTACCAATAAGGTCGCCTTTTTGATAAACATCATACCCGCACCGCGCCACAGCACGATCCAAAACTTGAAAACCCACTAATTTCTTCTTATAATCTTCCTTCTCCTTCTGAGCAAGAATAGCCTCTTTACCGATAAAATTACCAGCATCTAACTTAACAAACCGACCCAACCCTGCCTCATAAGGTGTTGTATCGTCGTCCATATCCATGCCGTATAAACGTAACCCTGCCTCAAGTCTCAAGGTATCGCGCGCGCCAAGTCCTACCGGTAATCCTCCCGCATCCATCACAGCAGGATACAGAGCATTCCATAGATCCTCAGCATAGTTGGCTTTAACGTATAACTCAAATCCAATCTCACCCGTATACCCAGTCCGTGAAATCGCAGTCGGGATTTCGGCTACCTCGTCAATCACAAACCGAAAAAACGAAATTTCGGATACATCCAGTTCAGGAACAAAAGGATTCAGAATGTCTATGGACTTTGGACCTTGTAATGCAATAAGTGTTGTATTATCACTGTCGTCAGTGATTTCTGAGTCTGTGTTGTTTTGTGCTTTAACCCATGCAAGATCTTTTTCAATATTAGCAGCATTGACAACCAGTGTATAGTCATTTCCAGCATGTCGGTAGACAAGGATATCATCAACTATGCCGCCGCTGTCATTACAAAGCAGTGTATATTGAACTTGTCCATCAACTAACCGACTTACATCGTTTGTGCAAAGTTTTTGAACTAAATCGTCTGCCCCTTCACCTTTAAGGTCCAATTCTCCCATGTGTGACAGATCAAACAAACCGACAGTAGAACGAACAGCGAGATGTTCCTTGACAATGCTGCTATATTGTAGCGGCATCTCCCATCCACCGAATTCAGTGAATTTGGCATTTAGTGATTTATGAATGTCATATAGTGGTGTTCTTTTCATCTTTTGAACCTTTAATGGTTTTGATTTTCAATGTGTTCCCTCTCTATCCTTATAATGTGTATAAATTCCTCTGGAGGTACGATTTGTGTGTTTTCATAACTTCCTAAATCCAACAGGTCCCTGTCTCAACTTACGATATAATTTGCTGATACAGCAACAGCGCGTTCAACATCTTGATAGACTTCTTCTTCGCAAATTCCGCTGTTTTGCTCGTGAACACTTTTCATTACTTGCAATAGTTTCACCCAATTTCAGGTGTCGTTGATTTCTTCGGCATGATCACTACACAATCACCCTCAATACGTGCATCCACGATATCGCCCTTCTTGAGTCCTAAACTTTCTCTAATCTGTTTAGGAATAGTTATCTGTCCACGTTCTTGAATCTTAGTAACTGCCATCTTTTTGATCCTTTTTGTAAATGGTGGCTAACTCAATTCAACCCATAGATACGTGCAAGGTTATCCCCAAATATCAACGCTTCTGCGTCATCACCGAGTTCCAACCGTTTTAGTGCATTGATAACCTGAATAGGTCTGTATTCGGGTAGGTTAGACCCAAATACAATCTGTTCCGGACCAAGCGTATCAACAGCTGCCTTTACCTCTGTCGGAACAACTGTATCTGGGTCATCTCCCCAACGACGATGAAAACGTAAAATCGTAGTTCCGAGATAAATGTTTTTGTTCGCTTTTGCTACGGAGATTGCAGCATCTAAATCATCTGGAAACCCCATGTGATCCATAATAACGGGTGTTTCTGGCACCCAACTCGCAACAGTGCCGATTCGATTCGGATGACAATTATTAGGTCCAGAATGAATAGAGATAATAAGTCCGTACTCCCGTGCTGCTTCAACGACAGGACGCACAATTGGATCATCTACGTTGTAATTGTGAATCGCAGGCATCAGTTTAATACCCGGCATTCCCCATTCCTCTGCAGCGAGTTTGACTTGTGAGACAGGTTCAGGTTCTGTCGGATGCACAAGAGCACACCCAAGCGTACGTTGGTTGCCGCGAATAACGTCAGCAAGTTCATCGTTCCGAGGATTTGGTTGAGGGGTCGGCATCACGACTGCCACATCCATTGACGCTTCATCTTCTAATGCCAGTAGTGCGTTAAGGTCTAACTTGCCAGATTCATCGCGAAAATCATCATTGAGATATGCTTCAAAATCACCCCGCATAAGAAGACTCCTTTATTTTGCAATCTATTTCTCTCTGTTTGATTTTTCTGAGGGAACATTGTGGAAATCACAATCCTATGGCTTAGATATTTGCTCGTTAATGTGAATTGCCCCATTATCCGAATCAGTTTCAAAAGGCACATTTTCCGACACCAAAGTCTTACGATATTGTGAGTATGACGATTGTGCTGCAGCGGTATCTTGAAAACGGATGACGAATACATTATACGGAAACATAGGGGTTTTTGAACGGATGTTGTATTGTGCTGTAACACCCACTGTGCCATCTGTAAACTGTGGAAATGGTTTGGGTAAAGATTTATTAATTTGACGTAATGCCCAATTGGTCTTAAATAGCTTTTCACTTCCACGTAGGTATTGATCAGGCAGCATATCAAGCAACGGTGATTTTTGTGGTGGATCCTGTATCCGTCTGGCGGTAGCTTCGGCGAGTGCTATCATTGCATTACGGATACCTGTTGCAATCACATACCCCTCTATCTGTATGAAGTATTTCCCTTTCCAGAACCAAAGATATTTCCCCGAAATAATGGCTTTACACCCTACCCATACAAATTTTGGCTGTGAATAACTATTGACACTAAAAATTCCGAATGCGTTTTCTGGTGTACCCATATCAAATACTTCAAGCAAAATATATGGGATTGATCCGAATTTTGGACTTTGGTATTCTACCTCTGCTTGCCCTTGAAATCCGTATTCATAGTAAAGGTCTGGGTAAATATCTGAGAGCACGATCCGATCTTTGTAGAGCGTTGCAGAACTGTATGTAGTCGGTTTGTGAGAACGCACCCAATCTGTTATTTCACCATCTTCTGGTAATAGTGTTTCTGGTGCAGCATTTGTCAAATGTGGCAGCATGTTAGATATTGCTTCAACATCACCATTCTTGCTTATCTGTAAGGTATCCTTGCTCTTTGCAATCACCTGAATTTTTTCTGAAATATTCGTTATTGCTTCTTCTGCATTCTTTGTTCTTGGTACTTTCCACACACCAAAAATATATTCATTCTCTTGATTAACAGATGTAAGACTAACCTGTTCTTCCTGACAAGAGATAAGAAAAAATATGAATAGAAAACATATCCAGATCACACTCGGGAGTTTCATAGTTACCACTGTTCTGCAAGTTGATTATAAAGATCTTCAATGAGCTCCTCAATAATCAAATTTTTTGCTTGATCAACTGTTTCTGGTGGTTCCCCTCGATTATCCACTACATAGAAGTCGTGGATCTGTACGTGGTTATCTCTTTTTTCAATCATATCATTCCTGACCTTATCAAGGAATTGATATTCAACTTGTAGACTCATCCGTAACATTTCAACATTTCCGCTCGGTCCGAATCCATGTTCTTTTATATCGTAATCCTGTATTATTATTGTGAGTTCAGAATCGTTGCCATCGTTCCATTTCCGATTAAACTGTTCGGTTAATTTCTCATGAATAACTTCATCAAAGGGACGTTGTGAAACGTTATCGTAAGCAATATCAGCATCTTGAATATCAATAGGTGGGATGTTGACAGTTTTGATATGTTCCAGATACGATGATGTAGAAACATAACCACATCCAACGATAACACTGAATAATCCCACTAAACTAAAGAACCATAATGTCAGAAGCGATAAGTTTTGATAAGATAGGTATCGTTTTAGTCTTTTCAATACTTTTAATTGTAGTGTCTGTCGAAACTGTAAAAAGTATGTACTATTGTGTGTGCATTTGGTACGCATACAAATATCCTCTTAGTGCAAATTCAAACAAATTGAAAGGATTGTAATGATTAATTTGTGGACGTTCAGGTTCTTTTTCTTTACCAAATCGCAAGACTCGAACAAAATCAACAATATAATTTTTTACAGATGGAATTGATAGTACAACAAAGGCAACAATTAGTAGGATTAGGATGAACGCCAATAGATTGGTCATCCATTTTTGGGAGAGTATATCCCCTTTCGCTTTTTCAATCTGTCGCTTTACACGGGGGTTACGAGTTCTCATTTTACTCACCTATTGTGGTAATGTAGGCAATAGTGGATGAAGATCAAATAGTTGAGAGTGACGAGAGATTTAGTGGATTCACACACCGAATACCACACGGTATTCGGTGTTGATATAGCCGAATACCACACGGTACTCGGCATTTATTTTGTGGAAGACTATTTCAGGTTTTTCGTCGGATATGGGAGTTCTCCTTAAAACCTGCCTTTTGGAATACGGGGAGATCTGCGATTTCTGGAATCACGGGAGTTATCCCGTTGGTCATATCGGTTGTTCCGTCTATCCCGATTGTCACGACTGTCGCGATTGTCGCGATTATCTCGTGACTCACGGTAGGGACGATTCTCGCGATAATTTGACCTACCTTGTTCGCGTGGTTCGCTTTGTCCACCTTCTCCTTGCTCGTAATCCGGATCGTCAGAAGAAGAAGAAGTATCAAGTTCTGCCAGTGGAACACCATTCGCAGCAATAAGTGACAGGTCAACTCTACCCTGTTCATCAATAGTCAAGATGCGCACGGTAACCTCATCACCAACCTGCATTACATCTTCTGCTCTACGCACATAACCATCACCCATTTGTGAGATGTGCACAAGTCCATCTTTACCGGGAAGAATTTCTACAAAAGCACCAAAGGACGCTGTTCGAACAACTTTACCTGTATATTCTTTTCCGATTTCAGGCATTGCAGTAATTTGGCGGATCTTTTCCTCTGCTCGTTTAACATCTTCCGCACTGGTTGAGGCAATTTCAACGGTACCATCATCATCAATGTTGATAGTCGTGTTTGTTTCCTCTTGAATACCTTGGACGGTTTTGCCACGAGGTCCGATAAGGTCTTTAATCTTCTGCGGCGCAATCTGAAGTGAATAAATACGAGGTGCGTAAGGTGACAACTCTTCACGGGGCGCATTAATAATTGCTGTCATTTGCTCAATTACAGCAAGACGTGCCTCTCGTGCCTGATGGATAGCACTACGCATTAATTCAGGGGTAACACCATCGATTTTAATGTCCATTTGGACTGCTGTTATACCTTCAGTAGTTCCAGCAACCTTAAAATCCATATCTCCAAGAAAATCTTCAGTACCGAGCATATCTGTCAGGATTACCTCGCGTTCACCTTCTTTAATTAGTCCGACACCAATACCCGCAACAGGTCTTTTCAACGGCACTCCCGCATCCAACAGTGCTAACGTGGCACCACAGACTGAAGCCATTGATGATGACGCGTTTGACTCCAATATCTCAGATACAACACGGATGGTATAGTTGAAATCCTCTTTATTTGGAATTACAGGTTCAAGTGCTTTTTGTGCAAGCGCACCGTGTCCTATTTCTCTACGACCAGGACCCATCATCCGCTTAACTTCACCTGTGCTATATGGTGGGAAGTTATAGTGTAAAAAGAAAGCACGACGGACTTCACCGTCTAATCCACGCGTCACATCTTCATCACCAGATGTACCGAGGGTTGTGACACAGAGTGCCTGCGTCTGACCTCGTGTGAAAAGTGCCGAACCGTGTGTCCTTGGCAATAGTGCTACTTCACCAGAAATCGTACGGATATCTGTGACACCACGTCCATCAACACGTTTACCTTCTACAAGGATGGCTTGTCGCATCTCCTCTTTTTCTATATCGCTTAGGATAGAGCGTGCATCTTTTTCAGCATTGGGGTCAATTTCTTCAGGGGTATCCTCTTGGATCTCGGATAGGATATCTGTTTGGATCTGTTCAAGGTAATCTTCACGGAGTTGTTTGTCCGCCATACCAATTGATTCTCGTATGCGAGTTGTTGCAAGATCTCTTATCCGTGTGTTTAAAGTATCCTCTACAGTTTTCGCTTGATATTCACGTTTTTGTTGACTACATACAGCAACAATACCTTCCTGAAGTTTGATAATTTCTTTTATCTCTTCGTGTGCTGTGATTATTATGTCAATTACTTCATCCTCTGGGGTTTCGTGTCCACCACCTTCAACAGACATCACAGCATTCGATGTACCACTTACAAATAATTCTATCTCCGAAGAACGTAATTCTTCGTAAGTAGGATTTATAATCAATTTGCCATCTATCTTTCCAACGGTCACAGCGGCAACAGGACCATTAAACGGTATATCTGAAACAGATAAGGCAGCAGATGTTCCAATTAGTGCGGGGACATCTGCAGGGTGAATACCGTCTGATGAAAAGACTGTGCATAGAACTTGTACTTCAGCCTTAAACTCCTTCGGGAAAAGTGGACGAATACAATGATCAATTAAACGCGCCACAAGTTGTTCTGATGAACCAGGACGGGGTTCACGCCTACCATACACGGTAGGAATTCGTCCCCCAGCATAGGATCTTTCTCTATAATCTACTGTCAAAGGAAAAAAATCTAAATCATTCTCTCTATCATCTGCTACTACAGTCACTAAGACAACTGTCCCACCGTATTGTACCCAAACGGCACCATCTGCCTGATTAGCAACCTTCCCCATTTCTATTGATAAACTTTCGCTTCCGAGTTGCATTTCAACTTTCACTCAATTTCCTCCTCATACACAAAATGCTTACGGTGGAATATTTAATTTCTCTGTACACCGATCGTGTCGCGAATTCCGAGTTCATTAATTAAACGATAATACCGCGGTACATCTTTCTTATAGAGATACCTTAACAAACGGCGTTGTTTTCCTACCAACCGAAAAAGTCCATATCGTGAGTGGTGATCTTTTTTATGCGTTTGAAAATGTTGCGTCAATTCCTGAATGCGCGCATTTAAAACCGCGACTTGTGCCTCTGGCGAACCGGTGTCTTGATCATGTATTTGGTACTTCTGGATCAATTCCTGCTTCTTTGCTGCATCAATTGCCAATCTATCTCACCTCCTTTTTCTTTTAGCATTTATGTGTAAAAAAATCATAATACCTCATGATAGAACAAAGCACGACGGGATTAAATTTGCCGTGCCTCATGTTTCTTTGTATGAGATAATATATACATATTGAGTTTAATTATATCATAAATTGGCGCGAATTTCAAGAAAATCTGGGAAACTGATTCATTACTTACATATTTTGGCATATTAATATGACCTAAACAATACCACTGCAACCTTAGGTGAAACCTTGGATTATCTACCTTTGATAACCTCAAGATTTCCATTCCAAGACAACTCCTGTGTAAATATCAGGTTCGTTAAGAAGTCCATCATAAGCTTGCTTAATTTGCTCTGGTGCAAGACGGTGTGAAATTAATGGTTCAACATGCAACTTCCCACGTACAATCCAGTCAAAGATTGTCTGTTGCTTACTGAATTGCGATGTTCGGTTGCCTGTATCTGGATACATCGGGACACACCATTCCAACGCACCACGGATAGTTATCCACCGTAGATGTACATCCGATAGAAGTTCTGTCAAATCACCGCTTACAGAAACACGCGGTGAACCTAAAATTACAAGCTGCCCCTGGCTTGCTGTAGCACGGAGTGCTTGCATAACAACATTACTGTGTCCAACTGCGTCAACTGTGATATTGCCAAGTTCTCCGTTAGTCATCTCTTGTATTTGCGCTTGTACTTCATCAGCACCACCTTCAATCGTATGTTCAATACCACATCGTGCCGCTAATTTTCGTCTCTCTTCTACAGGATCTACACCAATAACACGACACCCGTGAATTTGAAATATCTGAGACGCAAGATTACCAACAAGTCCTAACCCAAAGACAATGACGCGGGGATTAGTTCCAATATCAGTTACAATAATAGATGTCATTGCAACACCAGCCATGCGAGATGCTGCCACAACTCCAGGATCAATAGAGTCGCTAACAGGAACAATTAGCCTGTCTTGTGAATACCGAATTGTTGATGCATGTCGACCATAAGTAAATACGCGGTCTCCCGGTGCCGTACGGGTTACATTTCCACCTACCTCGCGGACTATTCCAACATTGGCATATCCAGAACGCCACGGATATGCACACCACGTTCCTTTCTGAAATACTTTCGGCTCTCTACCGGTATAGTTCGCCAGTTCTGTACCACTGCTAATGAATGTCCATTCTGTATCTATCAACACTTCGTCAGGTGAAAGTTTTGGATCATCTATTTCTGTGTTTTGGAGTTCGACTTCGTTCTGTCCAGTTACTACAACTTCTCTAATTTTCATGACCGATTCCCTCTGCTAATTCTTTCTGTTTGATTTCGCGAATGAGTGACTTCATCTTATTATATCTAAATAGTCCAATAAAAAAAGTTATGGTGCCGATGAACATAAATAATCCACCAATAGCACCATCAGCGAATGGGTCACTTACAATTTTAAAATGCACGAATGATAGTCCCGCAACAAATAGAGTTAATGCTGTGCGGATATAGGCGAGGAAGGTTCGCTCATTTGCAAGGATAGTGCGGTCAGCGGCGAGATGGTCGCGCAATATGAGTTGACCTTTAATACTTTGATATGGTTTTTCTTTTTCTGCCATCAGGTTTCAATACCCTCCTTCGCTAAAACAGATTCAGATAGATTATTAAGATTATTCCAATTGTCCAACCACAAAGAATATTCATAGATCGTAGCACTTTAGTTGTTTTTCGAAATTGCTGAGTATAGAGAGCAGGATGTTGTGAGTAGATTCGCACTTTCTCTTGGGAGGACAAGTCTATCTTCGGTATTAAGAGATGCACTATAAGGTTGACGATACAGAGTGCTACGATATTGACAACAGGAAGAAGACTCAGACATATCCCAAGAATTCTCCAACGCCACTTTGAGACAGTTCTCCGAGCATCCGCTTGTGCAATACGGATGAGGAGTTCTGAAGATGTCTCAGTCCTGTTTGCCATATATCGTTATCCATATTATCAACCATCATATCGGAGATTTCTACCGTTATCAGGTCCACCTTGTCCCCACACCCAAACGGTGCGGAAAAATGCCTGTTTTTCAGAGGGTAAGCCATCAATTATGTGTTTTGGTACTGTCGGTTTATGAAATTGACACCCAACAAAATTATAACAATTAAATACAGCGATTCTGGGTCTGTCAGGATTCTTCCACGTGTCACCAGAATGGCAGAGATTCTCTGTGAAGATAATCGCGGAACCCGGTGGACAACTATACGTCTCAAATAGTGTAGAATCTGTTTTACGGTGTGTCTCAGGAATTTGGAAGTTCGATTTGTGGCTTCCAGGAAGGAATAAAGTTCCACCCTCACCTGCTTTGACTTCGTTCAGTTCAAAGACAACCCGAGTGAGCGCAGAATATATCTTTCCATTTGTACACTGATAACTAAAATTAGGATTGACATTACGCACACCACCGTGCGGAGGAGGTCCACCGTTTCCCATAGAACGGTAGGTAAACCAACTCGATTCCATCCGAATTTCTCCCAATATTTCCTCAAGAACATCCATAATCGCAGGATGGTCTATCAACAAAGAGGACGCACCACCCGGGAATTGACGTTCATGTGGGGGTAACGCTTCCGAATTCGTCCTGATGGTGTCAATTTGTACCTTCACATCATCAACTTCTTGGGGGGTTAGCACCTCTGGCAGTAAGAGATATCCTTTTAAATCAAATATAAATTTCTGTTCTTCTGTCATTGGATTCCTTCCCGATTACAATGCTTAGTTTAAATATAGATTATAACAGGATTCTAATATAATTGAAAATGAAAAATGGACTTAGCAAGACTATTTAGTTTTACAATAAATTGGATATTGTTATTCAGATTCTTTTTTGTAGGGTATTCTTTGTAGGAGCGATCTCCGAATCGCGACCGAATACCTTGATAGTCGGTCATCCAAATCAAGAAATCAAAGGTATGAATCATGCAGAATACCAAATGCGGGGAATGCATAAACGGCATTCATACCCGACAAATGCCACACGCGCATTTGGCGTTGATTTGGGGGAACGCCTACAGGCGTTCATACCGTTGATTTCTTGATTTGGTAGGGACGATATGTTTATAGAATAAGGTTGTACACCTCTCTTGAGTTCCATAGGAACGGCATAAAAAGATAAACATATCGTCCCTACCGGACTATAATGCGTTACCTATACACTCATATCCTTATATACACATTTATTCGTTTGCTTCGCTCTACTTGAACTGAGACGTAACGCTTAGTAATATATAATTACCGATAATTCCTAAAACTAAATAACCCTGCATAGATAACATACCTATCTTGACATCAACACATAGATGTGATATACTAACAAAGCAGAATTTTAGGGATAACTCACAAATCCAATATTGTGAGTTGACAAACTACCCAAGTTCAAAATAGCAGAAATGGAGTGCAAAATAATGGATTTCAAACAAGCATTAGACAGAAATATTTCCAATTACAATTTACTTGATCACCCGTTTTATCAAGCTTGGAGTGCTGGTGAATTGCCGGTTGAAGCATTGAAATGTTATGCACGTGAATATGGTGCTTTTATCTCAACGCTGCCGAAGGGATGGGAGACACTAAACGATGCTGAGACAGCAGAAGAAGAAACGGAACACATTGAGATGTGGGAAGATTTTGCTGATGGTCTTGATACCAAAGTTTCGGAAGCACAAATTCCACAAGTAAAAACACTTTTAGAAACAGCAGATAAACTCTTTTCTAATGACGACACCGCATTAGGCGCGCTTTATGCATTTGAGGCACAGCAACCGGAAACTGCAAAGTCAAAGTTGGCTGGTTTGAAGGCTTTCTATCAACTTCCTGAAAAGGTAGAACCGTACTTTGAAACACATTCTCACAATGAACACGAAGCAGAAAAAATACTCAAGCGAATCAGTACATTGTCTTCAGATTCTCAAGAAACTGCTGTACAGGCATGCGAGCAGATGAGTAGTGCTTTGTGGGATGCACTGACCGGAATTCACGATGCCGAATGCGCATGATACGGTAATAGCATATTTTAACGCGCTTGTCGCAAAAGATGCTGAAACCCTTATTGAGATGATGCTTCCTACTACCCACTATGTAAAAATTGGCACGGATGCAGGGGAAGTCGTTGAAGGTGCAAATGAAATTGCAGCATATTATCATAATCATGTTGCAAGTACTGAGGATTTCAGCATCAATTTTATTAACCTTGATGTTCAAGAACGCGAAAGTGTCGCGTGGTTCTACACCCGTCAGGTATGGAAACTCAAGTGGCAAGGCACAGCGGAAGAATTCGTCATGCGGATGACTGGTGTTTTAGAAAAAGTTGATGGGTTGTGGAAGTTTGCACAAATCCACGCATCAATTGGTGACGCCACATCTTAGTTATTAGAGGAGAACTTCTTGCAAATATCGGCTGTTTCTTTTGATGGCGACATGACCTTGTGGGATTTTCTGAAGGTAATGCGTCATTCCCTTAAACAGGCATTGGCTGAGTTGCAGAGACATATTCCAACCCCACACACCCAAAATCTTACAATAGACGAGATGATTGCAATTCGCAACCAATTTGCTGAAGAGGTAAAAGGGAAAATTTGGAACCTTGAAGAAATCAGACGGGGTGCGTTTGAACGGACACTTGAACATGTAGGTTGCACAAACAAAGACCTCGCTGAACACCTGAATGCAGTTTATCTGAAGCACCGTTTTGAAGATATAGAACTTTACCCTGATGTAATACCGACCCTTGATGTATTGTCTACACATTTCAAATTGGGGTTACTCTCAAACGGAAACACCTATCCTGAACGCTGCGGACTTGAGGATCGTTTCGACTTTGTTGTCTTTTCACAAGATGTGCAGACTGAGAAACCAGACCCAAGAATCTTTGAGATAACTGCCAAACGCGCTGGCTGTGAATTAGCAGAACTGTTACATGTTGGAGACTCGTTGGAAAACGATGTAATGGGTGCACAGAATATTGGAGCACATGCAGTCTGGCTTAACCGAGAAAGTATACGGAACGACACAAAAATACAACCTGACTACGAAATAAAAACATTGGCTGAAATTCCCGCTATTTTAGAAATAGCAAAATGAAAATATTATAGTTTTTAAAGATTACAAGCGGAATAGATAATGCCAAAACGAGACTATTACACCATTTTGAATGTCTCCCCTAATGCCTCTTTTGATGAAATTAAGAAGGCATACAGACAACTTGCACTGAAATATCACCCTGATAAATGTTCGGGCAATAAAGTGACCGCAGCTAAATTTCAAGAGATATCAGAAGCTTACGAAGTGTTGTGTGATGAAGCAAAACGTGAACGATACGACCAAATTCGTCCACATAATTCGAGAAACTATGGAAATTACGATGTCGTTTTTGGTCAAGATGGTACCGAGATGGTGCTTATTCCCGCAGGTGACTTTGTAATGGGAAACAACACTGGAGAGGAAGACGAGAGTCCTACACATTCTGTCTACCTTGACGAGTTTTTGATGGACAGGTATCCCGTCACAAATGAACAATACAAAGAATTTGTTGATGACAACTCGCAGTGGAGTAAGAACAGCATTCCAGCAGAATTCCATGATGGAAACTACTTGAAACTTTGGGATAATGAAGAATACCCGCTTAGCAAAAGCAATCATCCTGTTGTCTCAGTAAGTTGGTATGCTGCCATGGCGTATGCACAATGGGCAGAAAAACGGTTACCGACTGAAGCGGAATGGGAAAAAGCCGCACGTGGTGGATTAATAGGCAAAACCTATCCATGGGGAAATACAATTAGTGGCAACAAGGCAAACTACGGCAACCGTTGGGACGGACGAATCACCACAATAGGAACTACACCTGTGGGAAGTTATCCACCAAATGCATACGGTCTGTGTGATATGGTGGGAAATGTACGTGAATGGTGTCTGGATGCTTATCAATCGGATTTCTATGAGAATTCACCACATCAGAATCCAATTGCAGGTGACAGTATGAAAGAAGTGCTCTCTAATTTCAACACAGTAAAAAATTCCCGTGTTTTTCGGGGTGGAACTTGGTATTTTCCACCGAAATCTCTACGTATTTCACTTCGGTCAAGAGATATTCCTTGCTTTGCCGTTACCAGTGTTGGCTTTCGATGTGTCAAAAAGGAGTAATTTGATAATGACACCTGAACAACGATATCTATTTGATGTTACTGGATACCTACACCTAAAGAATGCTATTCAAGGTGAAGAATTAAAAGCAGCACAGGATGCAGCAGACTGTTACATCAACGCATCCCCTAATGAACTTCCATCCGGTTTTGACTCCAGTGGCAAACACCTTCCAAACGGTTTTGCGTTCTCAAGGGCTTTGGAGGCACTTACACTGCATCCAGCAACTTGGCAAATCATCAAGGAACTAACAGACAATAAACCGCAGCTTTTCCGCGGCACGATGATTGCTGATCGCGCGGGTATGTCGGAGTCTGAAGAAGCATTACGTTTGCATTGTGCACGGGAAGATTATGGACGTGACAGAAACTGTTTTGAAAACCGAAACGGTAAAATCTATTGTGATGATTTCGTGGTGTTTCCTTACCTGACAGATGTCCATCCAGGTGATGGTGGGTTGTTGGTTGTACCGGGTTCACACAAAGCCGAATTTGATCGTCCCGAACACATCTTCAACAACGGCACTATTGATGATGTAAATCAAATTCCTTCTGGCGTTGAAAACATCATCCCAAAAGCGGGTGATGTAGTAATTATCTCTGAACTCTTGACCCATGGTGCACTACCATGGATTCCAAAGGACCGAAAACGGTGTTTCCTTGTGTTACGATATAGACCGCAAGATCGTGGTGAAAGTCGTGTACCAGAGGAGTTGAGAGAACGGTTAGCACCAGAAACGCAGGAATTAATTGCTCAAGCAGACCCTAATCACACAAAGGAGATAGCAAAAAAGGATATTGTCAGATTGACATGACATATTATTAGGTCAACTCGTCAAAATAGGGTGTTTGATGTCCTAAAATCTCTCGAAAAGTATCAGTACTGTCGTGCAACTACTCCTATCCCTCTTCTGATGGATACATAATCCGTAGACACTTCAATCATTGCCCTATTTTTCTTAGTTCAGTATCAACAGGTTTTACACATCGAAAACCAACATCAAGATATTCTCTCAGAGGTATAAACATACAAATTGTCAAAATACTTATAGCATCTTATCTATTCTTGTAACATCTGCAAAAACATATCAACATCCGTTGTGGGAGCTTGACAAACGTAATCTTCGCAAACATAAGCCGTTGTGTTGTTGTCAATCTGCGACTTATTCGCAAGGAGCGGTAACGTACTACCTTCAACGGACTCAGTCATAGCGACAATTTTGTTGGGAAAATACATCCCGTGTAACACCTTTAACATTGCCTCGGATGTTGTATCTCCTTTTACTCCAATTATAGCAATCTCTTTCGGGGTTGACAACATAAACGCCAACTCACAGAGCAGTTGTCCAGAACCTGTAGGCATAACCTCCATCTGATGAAAATAGAGTTTCAACGTCTCCACTGCTTTGTCATGGAATCCCGTATTGTCAAGATGTTTCGCAAGACGGAATAGACTGTGAATTGCCATTGATGCACCAGAAGGTGTAGCACCGTCGTAAGCAGACTTAGACTGAACAATCAGCGTCTCATGTGCTTTACCTGTGAAGAAAAATCCATCTCCCGCTTCATCTCCAAACTGCTCAATCATAAGATGTGCAAGCCGTTCTGCCTCAGTAAGCCACCTCGGTTCAAAACTCGCTTCATAAAGAGCGATTAATCCTGCAATAAAATATGAGTAATCCTCAAGATATGCATTCAGGTGACTTTTACCAGCGCGGTATGTTCGTAATAGCAGTCCGTTATCTTGAGATAGAGTCGTTAAAACGAACTCAGCAGATTTTTCGCACGCAGATAAGTATTCAGGTTTTCCAGTCAACTGGTATCCCATTGCCATGCCGCGGATCATGATTCCGTTCCAACTGGTCAGAATTTTGTCGTCTAACCCCGGTTTGATGCGCTTTTCTCTCTCGTCAAACAGTTTCTGCCTTCCCTCCGCGAGGAGTGCTTCAAGCTCATCAGCATCCATACCGATCTTTCGGGCAAAAATGTCCGATGTAGTTTGCACATGTAGTATGTTCTCACCCTCAAAATTTCCTTGCGGTGTGATGTCGTAATACTCACAGAAAATCTCAGCGTTCTTTTCCCCGATAATATCTTCTACATCGTAAGGTTCCCAGACAAAAAATTTACCTTCTACACCTTCACTATCAGCATCTTGCGTGGAATAGAAACCACCATTTTCTGCATCGTACATTTCACGTAGGACATAATCTAAGGTTTCTGTACCTATGTCTCGGTAAAAAGTATTTTGTGTGGCTTGGTATGCTTCAAAATATGCGACAACGAGTTGTGCATTGTCATATAGCATCTTCTCAAAATGCGGAACAAGCCAGTGTGCATCTGTAGAATATCGATGAAAACCTCCGCCGAGCTGGTCATACAGACCACCGCGCGCCATCTTTTGCAGCGTTATTTCTACCATCTCTAAAGCGTTTACATTCCCGCTGTGATGCCAATAACGCAGTAGAAAGGGCAATCCCATGCTCGGTGGAAATTTGGGGGCATTACCAAAGCCACCGTATTGTGCATCGAATTGGGTACGGTAATGATTGAAGGCTTGCGTCAAAAGTTCTTCTGTGAGTTCATGCTCGTGAGGGTCAACGAGGTTACTCATCTGACTGAGCTGTGTAGTGATTTGATCCGCCTGTTCCAGCACTTGGGCATTTTTTTCGTTGAACGCTTCAGCAACTGCTTCCATCACTTTTGGAAACCCGGGTCTACCGTATCTATCTTCGGGTGGATAATAGGTGCCACCGTAAAATGGTTTCAGATCTGGCGTAAGGAATACAGTCATTGGCCAACCACCGTGGCGGGTCATCGCTTGCACAGCGTTCATATAGATCTCATCTAAATCGGGACGTTCCTCTCTGTCCACCTTGATATTCACGAACAATTCGTTCATGATTGCCGCTATTTCCTCATTCTCAAAGGATTCGCGTTCCATAACGTGACACCAGTGGCAAGCAGAATATCCGATACTCAGTAGAATAGGTTTCTGTTCGCGTTTTGAAAGTTCCAATGCTTCTTTACCCCACGGAAACCAGTCAACGGGGTTATGCGCGTGCTGGAGCAAATATGGACTTGTTTCTTGAATTAGACGGTTGGTGTGTTTCGGGTCATCATGCATGGGTGCAATCTCCAATTTGTGGTGATAATTAAGAAGGATTCACGCGTTAAGACAATGGACGGGTAGCAAACCCGTCCATACAAGTGAAGAGATACCGCTACGGGGAATCGAACCCCGGTTTGATGGCTGAGAACCATCTGTCCTAACCCCTAGACGATAGCGGCAAATGTTGTTGAGATATGTTAATCATACTGTCCCGCGGACAGATATTTACGAGTCGTTTTCAGTTTTGACTATTTTTCCTGCATGTTCAATCATCTCACTTAACACATCAAGATTGACATCTTCCAAGTTACGGAAACTGATAGAACTTTTTCCTGTTTTGACTTTACCGAGTCGAGGTTTATAAATCTCTGCCAGATAACGCCTCCCTTCAACCGCATTGACATACACGCTGAAGTAATTTTTCTGCTTTGTCAACCCAACGAGGAACCATTCAACTTTCTTCTTATCAGAACGCACATAGGAAAAATTTCCGTAACCGATAATTTGCTGTTCGCTACCACCCCAGAAAATACCTTCCCACATACAAAAATCCCGATCAGGTAAAGCAGTCTTGATCAACGTGTGAAGTTTTTCCAAAACCGTCCTAATATCTTCCTCTTGACTTGCAATATAATCATCAGGTGAAGTTTCTACCCGTTCCATCATTTCTCCCTTCGGAACAATATGACTAAGTTATACATTAACTTAACAAAATGACTGCCCGGGAAGGACTCGAACCTTCACTACATGGTCCAGAGCCATGCGTCCTACCATTAGACGACCGGGCATTGACTACTATGTTAAGTATACCCCAGCAAAATCTGCTTGTCAACCTTTTCCAATTATCTACTATTGAAGCGTGATTTTATCTGATAAGGTATAGAATATGTTTAGAAGTCCGATAAAAATTGTGGGAACAGCAAAGACACTTAATAGGGCAAAAGTGCCATTAGAAAAGGAGAGACTATTTGGATCTTCGGCAGTTTCAAAATACATCGCCTTTACAATACGAGCATAGTAGTAGAGGGAAACAACGCTATTTAGCAGTCCGACAAATGCTAACCAATACAATCCCTCACCTATGACCGCGTAAAATAGCACCCATTTTCCAAAGAAACCTGCTAAAGGTGGAATCCCTGTCAGTGAAAAAAGAAAAATTGCCATTGCACCAGCAACTAACGGAGCACGGGTAGCAAGTCCTCGATATCCATCAATCATTTCGCTGCCTGCCTCGTTTGCAATCAGGACGACAACATAGAAAGCACCTAAGTTCATGAATAGATAGACGATGAGATAGAAGAGGATTGCCGCAAGTCCTTCAGGTGTCAGCAGGACAGCACCCATCAATAGGTAACCACCGTGTGCAATACTTGAATACGCTAACAGACGTTTAACATTCTGTTGAGGAAGGGCTGCAAGATTTCCAACAGTCATTGTAAGGGCGGAAACAATTGCTAAAAGCAGTCTCCAATCAATTGACTGCATGATTTCAGGAGTGCCAAATCCTGTGTGGAAAAATCTAAGGAATAGCGCGAATCCAGCGGCTTTTGAAGCGACTGATAGGAACGCTGTGATAGGAATAGGTGCACCTTCGTAGACATCAGGGGACCACATGTGGAATGGGACAGATGCAATTTTATAGCCTATTCCTGCAAGTACGAAGGTAATCGCAATTAATACTCCGAGGGAAGATACACCACCGGAAGCAAGTACTGCTGCAATCTGCGAACTAATTTGCGTAAGGTCGCCTGTTCCCGCCATACCAAAAAGCATAGACAATCCAAATAACATCGTCCCGGATGCTACTGCACCATAGGTAATGTATTTGAAAGCTGCTTCACTTGAACGCGGACTATGTGTCAAAAATCCAGCAAGAATATAGGATGTAAGACTGACCGTTTCTAACGAAATGAATATCATCAACAGGTTTGTTGACGATGCCATGAGGAACATTCCGAAAGTAATGGCTAACAACAAGGCGTAATATTCGCCTTTCAATTTTGCGTCAAGTTCCTCTGAGCGGAGTGAGAAAAGGATAGTTGCGGTGGTTGCCATAAGCAGAAGGATTTTGAAAAATACGGCGAATCCGTCAAGACGAATCATCCCAAAAAATAGGGATATAGGTTCTTTACTGCCGTTAAGAGAATTCGTAATGAGGATAGCCGCCAAGGAACATCCCAGTCCTACAAGAGAAAGATATGCAACCTTTTCACTTTCCCGATTTTTTACGAGTAGATCAAGGATAATCACTGCTGCAGCGAATACAACAAGAATTATCTCTGGACTGAAATAGGCGAGGCTTTCAATATTTTTTAAAGGATCCACACCGTTCTCCTATATTGCACTTAATGCGTTTACGAGATTGCTAACAGATTCGCTAAACATATTAAGTGCAAAGTTGGGCCAGATGCCGAGGACAATGGTGAGAATTCCAAGTGGCACCAAAGTCAAGATTTCACGTTTATTAATTTCTGGAAGGTCTTCATATTTCGGGTTGAGTGTCCCTAAGAAAACCCTTTGGAGCGTCCAGAGGAAGTATGCCGCACCGACAACAATACCTATTGTAGAAAGAATTGTCAATAACTCGAATTCTTGGAAGGCTCCAATAAGAGATAACGCTTCACCTACAAATCCACTCAAACCAGGTAATCCCAAAGATGCCATAAACGCAAGTGTTGTGATACCTGTATAAATCGGCATTTTGTTGCCAATTCCACCGAAACCGTTTATCTCACGATGATGTGCACGGTCATAAAGAACACCAACCAATAGGAAGAGCATCGCACTGATCACACCGTGATTAAACATCTGGAGTATCGCACCATTGATTCCTGCTGAATTTCCTGCTGCAAGTCCCAAAATAACAAACCCCATGTGTCCAATACTGGAATAAGCGACCAACTTCTTAAAATCGGTTTGCGCTAATGCACAGAAGGATCCATAAACGATATTTATGAAACCGAGTAGTGCAAGGCTATTACCCCAAAAACCTACTCCATTAGTGAAAATAGCAAAACCTTCTGGGAACATAGCCATATTAATCCGCACGATCCCATAAGTACCCATCTTTAAGAGGACACCTGCAAGGATAACACTAATAGCAGTAGGTGCTTCAACGTGTGCATCAGGGAGCCATGTGTGGAAGGGGAAAATTGGCACTTTAACAGCAAATCCAATAAAGAATCCAAGGAATACCCACATTTGGAATCCTGAATCGGCAAGAGCATGTCCTTCTGTCCCAGCTAATGATATAAGAGTTGGAATGTCAAACGTTCGGACACCTTCTGTAACACCGTTAATCACGTTGCTGTTGAGGTATACCGCTATCATCGCAACCAACATCAACACACTACCAAATAATGTATATAGGAAGAATTTAATTGCCGCGTATTCTTTGCGCGGTCCACCCCACACACCGATCAGGAAATACATCGGAAGCAGTGTTAACTCAAAAAAGACAAAGAAGAGGAACAGATCCAACGCAGCGAAAAATCCAAGCATACCTGTCTCAAGCAGTAGAAACAGTCCCATATACGCCTTAATTCCCTTCTCAATATTCCGCCAAGAGGCAAGGACACAGATTGGTCCCAAAAGGGCAGTGAGAAGAAGCAGTGTTACACTTAAACCGTCAATACCGATGTGATAATTGATATTAAATGCATCAATCCAAGGAACGTTGACAACATACTGCGTTCCAACTGTTGATCTGTTATAAGATACAAATAATACAACAGCGATTACAAGTGGAACGAGCGTGAAAGCAAGCGTAACGCGTTTTATTAATTCTTCCGACTCTCGTGGTAAAAGTAGAACAACGATCATCCCAAGCAACGGGACAAAAATCATTAGCGACAATAACATTTTTTTGTATTATTCCTCACTGAATTTGCGTGATGGGCAAAATTGTTGTAGTTGAATTCTGCACTCTCTCATTAATTAAGGTATATTTTCAATAAGTTGTTACAATAATTTGAAAATCAGTATTATCAACACTATCCCACCAAGAACTACAAAGAGATAGGTTTGTATTGCTCCAGTTTGTATTCTACGGATTCTGCCACCAGCAGACCATGTAACCTCTGCTACTCGGTTGACAAGACCATCTACAACTCGGTTATCAAAAACACCTACAATGGCAGCCAAAATATCACGTGTTACCATTCCAACACCGTTGACGATTCCATCAACGATAGATCCATCAAATTGTGCAAATAGTCGCGACTTCCACACCGTCACAGCAACCAAAACACCGTCGTAAAATTCGTCAAAGTAGTACTTATTCCAAAACAGGTTGTAGACAGGACGGAAAGTTGTTGCAATAGCATCAGCAGAGAACCTTCGTTTATGGTAAAACAGCCAAGAAAGCAATATTCCTAAACCAGCGACACAAATTGACAGCACCATTGCGATTATATGTGCAGGACCGTGTCCATGATGTCCTCCATCTGCATGCTCACCATTGTGTGTGCCATCTTCTTCAGCTGCTTCTGCCTCAGAAATTCCGAATATTGATATACCAAAATTCGCATCACCCGTTTTGCTATCAGGTGAAACATAAGCATGTTCCTGTGCCTGAATATGGTGTTGTGGAGGTGGTTCAATATAACTTTCGTTGAACCAAAGGATATTCACAGCAGGAAAACTCAGTAGTGCCAAAATGATAAGTGGCACAGTCATTACTAACGGGATTCGTGTGCCATGTTGTGCATTTCTTGATTGCGGGGTTCACCGAAAAAGGTCATAAATATCAAACGGAACATATAGAACGCGGTTATACCCGCAGCCAAAAGTGCCATGCCGAATAGAATATAGTAATGGGGTGAACTTGACGCCATTGCTTGTCCAAGCACACCTCCTAAAATCGCATCTTTGCTCCAGAATCCTGAAAAGATAAACGGCACACCAGAAATAGACAACGTTGCTACGAGCATTGTGATAAAAGTAATCGGCATCTTACGACGGAGTCCACCCATGTTCCGCATATCTTGGTCAGGTGGAATTTCGGAACCGTGGTCATGCACTAAACCTTGATCATCGTGTTCATGTTCCTCACTCTCTGTGTGTTCATCATCATGGTGTGCATGCATTGCGTGGAAGGCGTGGATAACACTACCAGAACCGAGGAACAGCAGGGCTTTGAAAAATGCGTGCGTGGTAAGGTGAAAAAGTCCGGCAACATAACTACCTGCTCCAATTGCCAGCATCATATATCCCAACTGGCTAACAGTAGAGTACGCCAAGACTCTCTTAATATCAAATCGTACAATAGCAATGGTCGCAGCAACAAGTGCAGTAATCCCACCAACATAAGCAATTACCAGAGAAGAAGTTGGTGTCAAAATCGGGAACATCCGAGCTACAAGATACACACCCGCAGCAACCATTGTAGCAGCGTGAATTAACGCACTGACAGGTGTAGGACCTTCCATCGCATCGGGTAGCCATGTATGCAGCGGCACTTGTGCGGATTTACCAACTGCACCACAAAATATGAGAATACCAGCAATTGAAAGCCAAACGATTCCAGCAGTATCCCCTGTAAAGAATACAGGATCAGCGATACGTGTAAAAATCCCATCAGTTCCGTATAGTGAGAGCGTTTTGAATTGGTTAAATAGCATCATCATGCCGATAAACATACCGACATCACCGACACGTGTCGTTAGGAATGCTTTTTTACATGCATTCGCAGCGGAGTCCTTTTCAAACCAAAAGCCTATCAGCAGATAAGAGCAGAGTCCTACAAGTTCCCAACCAATATAGATTCCAAGTAGGTTATCCGATACGACCAAAAACAGCATGGAAAATGAGAAAAGCGAGAGAAAAGCGAAAAACCGTGGATATCGTGGATCACCATGCATGTATCCTATAGAAAAGATATGAACAAGACTACTCACCAGCGTGACAACAATCAACATAATCACCGTGACACTGTCAAGATAGAATCCCATTGAGAAGGAGATGTCACCGAGTGAAAGCCACTCTATAGTTAGCGGTTCTGGATTAGAAACTACATCTTGCAAGAGAAGGAGGGAACAACAAAGTGCGACAAGCATCGCAGCTGTTGAAAGGTAGTCTTGTCGCGGAAAACTCCGTTTTGCTAAGCCAAATAAAGCAAAAATTGCGAAGGCTGCAAGGGGACATAGCAAGATGATACTAATTAATGGGACAACCATATTTTTTAACTATGTGCCTCCTGGTCCGCTTGCTGCCGTTGTTGCAATCGGGTTGCTGATAACAACGACGATATCTGATTGAATAGTGCTTTTAACTTCAAAAGAATAATTAACCTTTCAATGTATCCACTTCATCGGGACGGATACTACCGAACTCACGGTAGATAGCGAGAATAATTGCGAGAAAAACAGCTGCTTCAGCTGCAGCAAGTACAATACCAAATATCGCGATGATTTGACCGTCAAAGCGAAAAACTTCCGAACCAACAATGGTTTCTGCTGGCGTAACAAATCTTGAAAAAGCAACGAAATTAAGATTGCACGAATTGAGTATGAGTTCAATACCCATCAAAATACTAATCGCGTTCTTCCGAGTCAGTACTGCGAAAATACCGAGTGTAAAGAGAATCGAACTGATTACCAAATAGTGTTGTAGACTCATATTTTCCTATCCTAAATTCCCAACCAAGATTAATCCCGGACCTCCTTACGAGAAATAAGGGCAGCACCAATTAACGCCACTAATAGTAGTACAGAGACAACCTCAAACGGTAGTAAAAACTTTTCATTCAAAATCAGTTCACCGATACGTTTTGTTGTCGGTGCAAGTTGTGTGCCGTCATCAGTGAGGTTTTCCCATGCTGGTGTATTCGCAATTACTGTCAACAGCAGCATCAGCAGCGCAATGGAAATACAACCACCTAACAGAAGTTGACCGCGTTCTATGTGGATACGCATCTCTAACCGTCCGCTTGTCATCATAACACCGAAGAGGATGAGCACCAGAATACCACCAACGTAAACAATCACTTGTGTCGCAGCAAGAAAATCGGCTTGTAGAAAAACGTATAGACCCGCTACCCCAAATAGTGTAACCATCAGTGCAAATGCAGCGTGAACAATGTTTCGAACGGTTACTACGGCGAGCGCAGAGCCAATTGTTATGAGAGCGAATCCGTAAAAAATGAAAGTTTTCAATGTAAATTCCATCAATAAGATTATCCTTGCAAAGACTTTGATCGTGTGCTTTTCTAATCTGCTGCTTCTACGGCATCCGCTTCGTCTTTTCCGTACATCTCCTGCTTGTCAAATTCGAATATTAAATCCGTGCGGTCAAAACTTGAGTATTCAATTCCCTCAAGTGTATCCTTCATTGTGAGGCATTCTGTCGGACATACCTCTGTGCAAAGTCCACAATACATACAAATAGACATATCAATATCAAACTGGTCGAGATAGAAAACTACTGGGTTTCGTGTAACAACGCGTGAAATCTCCTCTCCTGAAATAGCCTGGATCCGACTCTCTTCATCCGACTCTTCAAGACGGTCTATAACTTCTTGTGGTCCTTGACGGGAGGTAATATTTGTAATAGTCATTTCCTCTTCCAGATTTAATTTTTTGTCGTCCCCTTCAATTAGACCGATGATTTCACGTCCATCTTTCAGATGCACGACATTCATGCTATCCCACAAATGTTCACCCTTTGGCAGTTTCGTTCCTGTTATCGTAATGCAATCCACAGGACATATCAACTCACATTTTTTGCACCCGATGCAATCCTCAATCCGATTGTAAAGTTGTCCACGATACCCTTTTGGAATCTCTCTAACGTTCTGCTTCTTCTCAAAGTCGTGTTCATAAGGATACTGGTGCGTTACGTTCGGTTCAAAGAACTGTCGTATCGTCACTCGCATCCCGACAAGGACGGAATAAACACCTTTGTAGATATTGCGTATGTATTTATCCATTACGAATGTTCCTTTATAGAATCCATAGTTTTCCCACGGTATGGTAGATACTACTAAAACGTGTATTTAACAACCACACTGGCAAGCAACAGACAGTGTATTACGATGCCACAAAATTTCCATATACGGTCACCTTTGAAGAGTTCACTCGATAGTGTCATGATCCAATAAGCGATACATAGAAAGCCGAAACCAATAGTAATAGCAACCATAAATGACCGCAACCACTGAATGTTAAAAATCACTGCAATTGAATCGTTCAGTACTATGACCACACCTCCGAACATTCCAACCGTAATCCCTGAGATCCATGCGATTTTTTCCGTACTCGTTGCATCCATAGTTCTTATTTTATTAAAAAACGGAAACACATTAAAGTAACCAAAGCCTACAAGACCCGCTCCTAAAACAAATCCTAAAGCTGGCAGCCAACGTTCACTGACACTGTTCGCAAGCCAATTGACCAAAGTTGCAAGTAGAACTATACCGATGATAGGTATCTGTTTTAACAGCCATGCAATTTTTTCCTGTTTCGAACTTCGCCAAATTCCCATAACAGCATTCATTGTTTACCTCCGTGATGACTGATCTTAAAGTATCACACAAACAATTTCAACACACTGCTCTGTTTAAGCCGAACTCACCTGTGGTTCTGGCTTTCGTGCAAGAGTCTTTCCAGCAAACGCATACGCACTGATTAGACCAACATAAATAATCGCACAACTGATCCCGATACTCCACACATCATCCTGCTGAAAAATCAATCCCCATACCCCTGTACCTAAGATATTAAAGAATGAAATGGGGATAAAATATTTCCAACACAGATTCATGAGTTGATCAACACGTAGACGTGGTAGTGTCCATCTTAACCACATCATTAGGAACACAAGACCTAATGTCTTGATGACAAATCCTGGTAATCCACCGAGGAAATCGTACCCCGGCAAGACACCTTCCCAGCCACCAAGAAAAAGAGTCACAGCAATTGCACTCACAGCAAACATATTTGCGTATTCGGCAATAAAGAAGAGTGCAAAACGCATGCCACTATATTCAGTATGGAATCCTGCCACAATCTCCGATTCTGCCTCTGGCAGATCAAATGGCGTTCGGTTCACCTCAGCAATAGATGATATAAAGAAAATAAAGAACGCAATAAAGGTAAAAGGTGATCGAAATATAAGCCAAGTGAAAATACCGTTGGACTGACTATCCACAATCTGACTCATGCTCAAACTCTCAACGAGCATGACAACGGTTAGAATTGAGAGTCCGAGAGGAATTTCATAACTGACAATTTGTGCAGCGGAACGTAACGCACCTAATAACGACCATTTGCTATTCGAAGACCATCCTGCCATAATCACACCCATGACAATCACTGATGAGATCGCCATGATATAGAAAATACCGATATTAAAGTCACTCACCAAAATGCTTTGACCAAATGGGATCGCTGCGAATACTGCAAAAGAACTGGCGAATATGATATAGGGTGCAAGCAGGAAAAGCACTTTATCCCCTTGTGGTGGGATAAAATCCTCTTTAAATAGGAGTTTTACACCATCTGCTAAGGTCTGGAGTGTACCCCAAGGTCCAACACGCATCGGACCAGTGCGATTCTGAAATCGTGCTGAAACTTTCCTTTCTGCAAGAACTAACACCAATGGAAGTAATGGCACAAGTGCAACAAAAATACCCGCACAGCCTATCATCACAAGAACCGTGCCTAATTCCACTGGAAAATGTCCCACAGCCGCTTCTGGTAGACGTGGAATTATAACATCCTGCACAAAATCTGTTGCCCAATTGGTTCCATCTTGTAAATTTATATTTTGAAAGAAACCATCAGAAGAAAAATCTGACATCAAATCTCCTACCCCACAGTTAAAACCATCGGACAGTGATGATCTTACCGATCAACTTCTCCCATCACAATATCAATACTACCGATTATCGCAATAATATCTGCTACCATCAATCCCCGACTCAGTTCTTGCATTGCACTCAATGCACTGAAACAGGGAGAACGTCCTTTGACACGCACAGGTTTCGGTGTGCCATCACTTACAATGTAAAATCCGAGTTCTCCACGGGGTGCTTCGCTACGAAAATAGATTTCACCTTTCGGTGGACGCACAGCTTTAAGATCCGCCATGACAGGACCATCAGGAAGACCTTCCGCTAAGATCTGACGAACTATTTTTACGGATTCTTTCATTTCGTCCATACGCACTTTGTACCGACTCCAGCAGTCTCCGAGAACTGCACCTAATTCCGGAATATCCTTAGAAACAGGAACATTAAAATCAAATCGGTCATAAATCGAATAGGGTTCGTCTCGTCGTAAATCCCAGTCAACACCAGAGCCGCGAAGATTCGGACCCGTAGCACCATAACTTAGAGCCATCTCTGCGGTCATCACAGCGACTCCCATAGTTCGTTCAGCAAAAATGCTATTTGCTGTCAATAGGTCGTTATATTCATCAATCTTCGGTTCAAAATAGTCAAGAAATTCTTCAATTTCTTCTAAAAAATTCTGTTCAAAAACCGATCCAGGTTCCATTGGAATTATTTCTGAGACACCACCGATGCGGATATAGTTATAGGTGAGACGTGCACCACAGACCTTTTCAAAAAGCAGGAGAAGTCGTTCACGATCGCGAAAGGCATAAAGAAACGGTGTGAACGCACCAATATCCATACCGTAAGTTCCAAAAGATAACAGATGACTGGCAATTCGATTCAATTCGCAGATAAGTACACGCAGGTATTCAGCACGTTCTGGCACAGCAAAATCCTTTGTTTCATCTGCTTCAAGCAACTTCTCAACAGCAAGACAAAACCCCCAATTCTGATTCATCGCAGCCACATAATCCATCCGATCTGTAAACGGTATGATTTGAGGGTAAGAAAGGTTTTCGGAGTGCTTTTCAAAACATCGGTGTAAATAACCGATGTGTGGAATCGCTTCCCGCACAATTTCACCATCCAACCTCAATTCCAATCGTAACACCCCGTGTGTACTTGGATGTTGAGGACCCATATTTACTATCATTTCGTCAGTAAAGGGTTTAAGTTCTATGATTTTTGATTCTGTTGGTTGTGTGCTTTCCATAGTGCGGATTATAATCTCTTATATCTATATCAAAAAAACTCTACTATTTTAATTTAGATCAGATGTGAATAAATGCTGACACCGTCTAATACGGCACACGCATCCCACGATAAAAATCAGGTTCTTGGTAGTCTTTTCTGAGAGGGTATCCTTCCCAATCATCCGGCAGTAAAATACGACGTAGATCTGTGTGTCCTTCAAAGAAAATACCGTAGAGGTCATAAGCTTCACGTTCATGCCAATCTGCAGTTTTCCAAATATGTGAAACAGTCGGAAGGTGCGCGTCAGTTTTCGGCACTGATGCCTTCAAAACCACATTATGTCGATGCCGAATAGAGTGAAGATGGTAGACGACAGAGAACTCCTCGTCTTTAGTGCTCAAATCAAGTCCGCTGAGACACATCAAAGAATCAAACAATAATGTATCCGTTTCTGCAAGAAATTGACACACGTCCGCTATTGCTGTAGATGCGATATGTATACTCGTATCTCCAACGAGTTCGGTGTCAAAACTAAGTACAGATTCGCCAAACTTGTTGACTAAGGTATTATATATTTCTTCAGGGTTCACGTAATATCTACTCCAGATAAGATAGTGCGATTTTATGCAGTACTGGCAGCGGTATCGTCTTCAGTTGTTTCAGGTGCTTGTGTTTCTGTTTCTTCAACACCTTCAACTTTTTCCGTTTCTTCGTGTTCGTACCACTCTGTTTTGGTAAAAAGTCTCTTTAGGAATGGCACATTGGAACGTTTGGCAACAGTTTGTGTTTTAATTTTTTCTTGTAATTTCAATAGACCTTCAATAAGAGCTTCTGGACGTGGTGGACACCCCGGCACATAAACATCAACTGGAATAATCCTGTCAACCCCTTTGAGTACGTGGTATCCGTGCTGCCAATAAGGACCACCACTTGTAGCGCAGCTTCCCATTGAAATAACGTACTTAGGTTCTGGCATCTGTTCATATAGCCTTTTAATACGTGTTGCCATTTTGAGTGTTACAGTACCAGATATTACCATTAAATCGGATTGACGTGGTGTCGCGCGTGGAACGCCTGCCCCGAACCTGTCTAAGTCATAGTTAGAAGCAGCAGTTGCCATAAACTCAATTGCACAGCAAGCAAGACCGAATGTCATTGGCCATAGCGCGGAAGAACGCGCCCAATTCGCAACAGCATCCACAGAGGTAACAATAATATTCTTGTCTAATTTCTCATCAATTATCATTACTTTCCTCCCGCTGGATAGATTGGACCTCTAATTGTGTAGAACGAATCCACTCCAGATCACCTTTTGCCCAAACATACGCGAGTCCGACGAGTAGAATAGATATAAATACGAGCATCTCCAAAAATGCAAAAAGTCCAAACTCTCGGAAAACAACTGCCCATGGGAGAAGGAAGACGACTTCAACATCAAAGATTAAAAAAATAAGAGCAATGACATAAAACCTTGTGTTGAACTTGATTCGTGTATCACCAATCGGATCTTCCCCACACTCATAAGGGATATATTTTTCTTCGGAAAACAACTTTGTATGCAGCAGACGAGAAATCGTTAGGTTGAGGACAACAAAAAGGCAACCGACAACTAAGAAAATTAGAACATTGGCAAAATTAAATAGCATGCAATCTATCCCTTATTATTGAACTCAAGTTTCTGTCAATCTTGTTGGTATCGTGCTTTTTATTACCTGAATTATATATTACCGTATAAGAATTTGCAAGGAAAAAATTGACGACTCACGTGTTTCCGTTATCTAAAACAGTAGGGTATTCTTGAATCATTTCATTTTAATTTGCAAACTGACAATTTTTTGTTGCAATACATCTGTTATTCTGTCATAATTTTGTTAGGAATGAAAAATTTGAAGGAGTACAAAATGTATAGTTGTGACTACCATATACATACGCAACTTTCAGGATGTGCAGACAACGAGTTCAGTATAGAAAAAATTATCAAACTTCAACAGGAACTTGGGTTTAAAACAATTGGCATCACCGACCACGATTACAGTTATCAGTCAAAAGTGAAGACGATTCAAGCAGCACAGCAGGCTATAAAGGAAGCTGAGCCATCAATTGAAGTGCATTTTGGTGTGGAGTCACAGATGTTGGAATATCAGGTAACCTCTATAAACATTCGTTTGGCATCATATTTTGATTATGTCCTGATGGCTCCGAATCATTACCATCTACGAGGTGTGGCACAACCAAAAAGTTTCCGAGACCCGCGTCGGGTTGCATTACACGAAATCTATATGTTTGAGGCAGCTGTCGCATGTCCGATTACCGATGCAATCGTCCATCCATTTTTACTTTCACCAGATGTTTTTCAGTTTTCATCAGAGGAACTTGCTGCTTTTGGACAGGAAATGATGCGTAACATTGAACAGAAGCGGTTGATCTACCAACTTGATATGGTATCTCAGCGCGGGTTAGGTATAGAAATCAGTCCTAAAATGGTGCGGCACAATCAACTACATCTTGTTGAATTCTATCAACTATGCATTGAAAGAGATGTGAAATTGCTCATCGGGAGTGATGCACATAACGCAAAGCAGCTGGAAGAACTTTCACTGCTTGCTCCAATTTTAGAGGAATTAGGTGTTACCGAAGAACATCTCTGGCATCCTAAAGAATAGTATCAAGTAAATTATACGACTACTGAAATTTATTTTATTTTCTTAAAAATGCTGTGGATGTGTCCTGTACGGACCCAACCTTCTGGACGCAGTTCCATTCTTCCATAACGCATCAGATGCAACAAATCATCTGAACCAGACTCACCTTTAGAAAATGAGACACTGATACCCGGCACCAAAGTTCTTGAAAAAGGCACGTCACTTTCATCACGTGTAGCCGCTTCACCAAACAAGAAACGCTCCATCGTTTCTCCTTGACGACGCGTAAAAGATATTATCGGATACAGTTCCTCTCCATAGAGAAGACTTCTGATATCGTAATCACCACCTACTTGAATTCCACTACCTGTCCCGCTAAAACCGTAACGAGCATATTCTTTGAAGAATTCAAGAGTCAGATTTTGACGGGCAGTCGCAGCAAGTGACACCTTGATTGCTAACTTCGGTTCCGGTACATCTCCCTCCTCAAATGTGAGACTCACAAGTTCCCATTTCCCAATCAACAGATCTTGCACAGCGAATTCATGTGTCTGTTTGTCTTGATCACGTCGTATTTCTCCATAAGATTCAAGCAAATTCTCACGTTCTTTTTGCATATTCTGAGCATTCTGGATACTCTCAGGATTCTGGGTTGATTGACTGATACAACCACAATACATTAGAAGCAATGCTCCAAGAACTGTTAATTTTTTCATGATCGTCTCTATTCTATAGTGAGGGAAATTGTATTAGATTCAACTAATGCCTTACCACGACGTGCATTCAGTGGTAGATAAATGTCCTGCAATTCATCTTTATATTTTTCTTTGATGAGTTCAATTTGGTCTTGTGTGTAACCAATTGCTTCCTTTTTCACTTCGGGAGTAAACTGTGGATTCTTGCTGTTCTGAATACTGAAAATCTCTCGTTCCAATTCAATTATTTCGGGATGCTGATCTTTCATGAACTCTTTGTATACCTCCAATTCAAGTTTCACTTGGACTGTATAACTACCCGGTTCAAGACTATAATATGTCTGTAGATTATCCAATTGAACTGTATGTGTTGTTCCTGCTTTCATATCAAAACCTTGGATACACCTGACAGTTTTTCCAGTCTGATAAAGCGTTTTCATGGTGTTACCGAATGGCATGTTTTTTTTGATTTTTACAACCTGACCATTGCTGTCTGTGACTATTAGTTGTTTAAATGCCCTTTGTCCCGCAATGCTTGAAATCGGAACAAGCAGATCATACTTTCCATTTTGGATGCTCAGTTCAAGAGGAATCACTTCCTGTACAGGATAGGTTGCTGCTGGTGAGGAAAGCTCAATCACTGCAAGGGTATTTTGTGCTTCCACTTCAGCAGTCGATGTGTCCGTCTCAAGAGTTTGTGTTGCAGTTTGCTGACCACCAAGACACCCAAACATACATACAACCAGCAATAGATTTAGAATTATCAATGATTTCATAACATGTATCCCTTGTATAGTTGTTCTGTTCACAATGATTTGAGCGATATACCTAATCCTGATCGCTCAGAAAGTTCAATAAAACCGTCAATAATTGTTTCAGACGGGTCAATTAGGGTGCTACGCCAATCTACCTCACCCCAAGCAAATTCAAGTATACCAAAGTTTGTGACACTTGCCATACACTGCACACTCGCAGCTGTCGCGACAGGACCACTCGGATTATGAGGTGTTACCTTAACGTTAGTTGTTTCTGCAAGTGTTGCAATCTTCTTCAAACCAAGCAACCCACCAACATGTTTAACATCAGGTAATATATAGTCAACACGTCCATGCTTTAGCAGTCTATCAAAATCAATTAGCGTGCGGAGACGTTCACCGGTCGCAATTGGCATAGAGATGGATTGACTCACATGTGCCACAGCATCAAGGTCATTCAACGGAACAGGATCTTCAATCCAGAACAAGTCCAGATCGTCCAACGCTTTTGAAGTTTGGATGATGAGTCCAGGATTAAACCGACTATGACAATCGACTAACAGATCTATCTCCGGACCAATGGCTGTGCGGATAGCACGAACCCTATCAACCCCTTGGTGAATCGCTGATGTAATTGTTCCCTTTGATATATCCGACACCGATACACCATCAAAAGGTGCACACTTGATTGCAGTAAATCCTTCTGCAACTGCCTGCTCAGCATTCTTTGCAAAACCTTGTGGACTCCGATCTACCGTCGCGCGGTTTATATTCGCATATAGACGAATCCGATTGCGGCACTTGCCACCTAAAAGTTGATAACTCGGTACATCCAACACCTTGCCGACCAAATCCCACATTGCATGTTCAATTCCACTTACCGCAGTATGATAGGCATGCCCTTCACTATCACGAAAGAACCGTCGACGAAACGATTCAAGTTCAAACACATTCCACCCAATTAGGTTGGGTTTAAGGGATTCAATTAGGTCTCTAACACTTTCGTCATCTCTACCATGGGAAGACTCTCCTATGCCGACTGTTCCATCCTCAGCATGTAGTTTCACGAAAAGCCAATTACCACGATGGTTGACATGAATAATCTCTGTTTCTACGGTTTTGATTTTTAGATTATGCATCTTTCAAACTTACGATGTTGCCGCCCATCTCACCGCTTGTGTAAGGAATATTTGCATACCCATTCGTTCAAAAGTTCCTGGTCCGTGTCCCAAGGTAGTATAAAACACTCTACCAGAACCGTAGGACTTAACCCATGCCATCGGGTGTGCCTTTCCAAACCATTCCGCTGTTGCTAATACATGGATATACGGATCGTGCGCTGAGATATAAATCTCATCTTCAACATCAAAATCTGAAACACCTTGGGTAGTGGGGTGTTCTGTGTCCTCAATATGCACAGTAAATGTTGAACCTGGCGGATGCCAGTTGGCATGTCCACCAATTAGGTCGACGGCACGACCCCCAATCCACCACGCTGTACCGTGAATACCGACCAATCCTTTACCACCACTCACGAACTGAAATAGACCATCTTCTTGGACAGAGGTTAAATCTGGAACACGTTTGGAAGTGCCATCTTCTTGACGTTCATTACGGGTGAAGCCTGTGCCAAAGACACATACATCGTAGTTATCTAACTCCTTAGATGCTAAGACATCTTTATCGTCCGTTAACGTCGCTGAAATTTCCGCATCCTCATCAAGAAAACCGTGGATCACACTTGCACTCGCATTAAAACGATGGTTTTCACCGGATAGCACGAGAATTTTTGACATAATTGTCTCCTTACGAAGAATTTGTATGCAGTTATATTGAAGAATTGATTACTGGAACTATTTTATCTGTCCTTAGTGTAGTTGAATAATGGAATTAAGTCAACAACGCACTATCTCATACTGTTATCAATTAACGGAGATTGCAGAGGAAGGTCGTTCCTGTACCACAGGAATCACATAACTACGTATCGTCAAACCATCCACCGTTTCTGTTTCTACGTTTGCTGTTGGGTTTTCCCGGTGGTCAAAAACCACATAGTAGCCTTCTACCACATTTTCTAATTTCAAATATGCGCATAGTTGCTGCTTGCCTGCTTTGTAACGCCTTTCTCCTTCCCATATCTTTGTTTCAATGATATATTTTCGTCCGTTGTGAAATATTATTAGGTCAATCCTTCCGCGTCCTGTTTGCACTTCAAGATACATATTACCACGTACAATGCTAACAAACTGGTCTAAGTAAGCGTAAAGGAGATCCTGTCCAACGAACTCTTGTGGTGTATCTGGCACTTGAAGTATCCGATAACCGACGCGAGCGATAAAATCCCGGAAGTTATCAAGGAGACGTTTCAAGTCAATATGTCCTGAAGTAGATAGATAGTCTTCAAAATCGGAGTCTTCAGGAAAGTATTCATTTTCAAGTCCATTGATTGATGGTCTAAATGCCTGCATGATACGATGTTGGTATATTGGATTGACAATTTCACATAGGTCATCTGTACCTTTTGCTATAACACCATAAGTAATGAGTTCATTAATCAGGTCATCATCTGGATTGAAGGTAACACCACTCTCAAATGATACGATTTTCATGAGTATAATTTTAAAACGCGGATCCCGACGAACATTCGTAATCAGATGCAGTATGTTAACATTACGTTCTTGAAGAATATATGCGTGTGCGGTTAAAAAGTTGTCTATGACAATCGTTTCAGTTTTCGGTATGTCCAGTTCCTCAGTTAGAATCTGTGCAAACCGATTAACCAGGAAAGGCTGTCCTCCGGTCTGTTTATGCATCATTTCAATAACTTCTGGTGCGAAGTGTTGTCCGGTTTCTTCGGTATACTGTGACAAGAGTTCACTTACCTGTTCAAGCGAAAAGTTTTGTAGACTGAAATCGTCTTGAATATTGAAAGGAGAGATAGAACGGTCATAATTTAGTTGCGCAATGCTCTTGACACCAACGATACCGACACTATATGGGCAATGAAGATCATCAGAAAGGTAGATATGTCGAAGAGAATTAAGAAAACCGCTGACAGCATCTTTAGGTATACCATCAAATTCATCTATGAATAGAAGAACCCTCTCGTTATTTAGAAATTGTATAAATCTACTAAAGAATCTTCTCATGGAAAGAGCATTTGTAAGTTCGGTTTTCTCCAATAACTCTGTTAGTTCATCAGAAGGGTTACCATTGCGACGTTGAAAGATATTGTCTATTTCATCGCGAAGATCTTCATAGAGACCACTATAAAATTCTGGCATAGAAAGGTCGGCATAGGTGTCAAAGTTCAATTGTATCGGGAAATAATTTGGATCCTCCGTTGCGAGTGTGTTAAGTGCGGCTTTAAAAAAAGTAGTTTTTCCGGTCTGACGCGGAGCGAAAAGCACAATATATCTTCCCATTTTAATGCGATCAATGAAATCAGCGGTCTCCTCAGCACGTGAAACGATGTAATTCTTCTGTGGATTTACAGGACCACGGGTTTCAAAACATCTCATCTTTCTCTCCTTGTCAACCCTTTGCTTACATCAATTGTACCAGAATCTAAAGGGTTAATCAAGATTGAATCCCCTGTCAACAAGTGAATTCAAAATAGGCAGCAAGGTATTCATTGTCGGAACATCTCGGAACGTGAAACCGAAACGGGAAAAATATGAAGATTCCTCCAATGCATCTGCAATTATCGGTTTTTTCTCCAATTCCTTAGATACACCAAGAATAAGAGATGTATTCATATATTCTGCGAGGGTGTTGAGTCGTGCAAGAAGATGGCTTTGGTGCCAAGGATGGAACAATTCAATCGCTACCTCCACACCACTGGTGTGAACCAATTGATAATCCGGAAAGCAATAGAAATCTCCCGGTAAAGGCAGAAACTGACTTCCAGGACGAATTTGCCATTCATCGGTTTTGTTGTGGAGCATCTCCTGAAAGAGCTGAATGTCATCAGGAATGTAAGCGAGAAATTGTTGTGAGATCGGTTTTATCCCACACGATTCATCAAGACATAACCGAGAACTTCGTTTATTCCGAAACTGAATCTCTGCTGTAAGTTCCCACTTCGGTTGATGTAGCACAGAAACGAAGAAGTTAGCCAAATTCATTCCATACCGCTTCGTTTTGTAGAATAGGTTAAGCGGTCCGTCCACCGTAATATAGAACATCTCATCGTTTCTGTCTTTTTCCTTACGAATTGTGGAGAGCAGTTGATTGAATCTGAGATATTTGAATAACTGACGGAGTTCCGCTGTCATAGAATCGGTGAGTTTTAATGTAAGGGTGTTACAATGTAGAAGTAACCCTTGCACCTGTGCGATATTGTAGCGGTGAAGTAAGTGTTTAGCAGAAAGTGTTTTGAAAGACAAAATTGGTTGGCAATTCGGCAAGTCAGCGTACAGTCTATCACCTAACTGTACCTGCTCTGGTTGCATATCGTTTTCTACTATCTGCAATACCTTCTGCTGATAGTGCTCTAAATCCTGAAACTGATCTTGTGAAAGTAGACGACTCGTTTCTGTGAAAAGTTTTTGACGAAACGCAATGAGTTCTTCGTTAGGTGAGGTATCAAACTCGGTTCGATCTAATAGTAGTTTTTCAAAACCACGTTTGACAATAAGTGTTCCAGTTGTGCTTTCTATTAATTGCTTGCTTGCATCTAATAACGTTGAACGTGGTTCGTTTATCGATTGCTCAAAAATGGAGATTAATTGCTCTGAGATCGCTAACAAATTCTTATCGGTAGGATTTACAAATTGGGGATAGATTTGTCCTTTCTGAATTTTGTATCGGAGTAGGTCTTTGGTAAGCATAATGTATGATTGGATAGAGACTGTGACTACTACTTTGTTTGGTATGCGTGATGTCGCCTTCTCCGTTTGTTAACAAACTGTTCACTGGTCTGCTTTGAAATAAGTTCGTAAAGCACAGCCTGTTTGCCTTCACGTTTGCGGAGAATACGTCCTAACCGCTGCACATGCTCCCGAACGCTCCCACTCCCCGAAACGATAATAGCAACATTCGCCTCTGGTACATCTACCCCCTCATTTAACACTTTTGAAGTGACAAGGATAGAATAAGTGCCATTGCGAAATCCGCTCAAAAAGTCATTTCGTTCTTTGGGTTTAGTTTGATGTGTTAGAACTGGTAAAAAGAAGTGCTTACCAAGTCGATATGCTGTATTGTTATCTTGTGTGAAGATTATGATTCGGTCACCACGATGCCGCTGAATTAGTTTCCACACCCACTCCTGCTTCGTGGATGAGGCAAAACTAAGTTGTTTTTGAGTGAGATATGCTTTGAAAGCTGCGCGCCCTGTATCGGATTGGGACGATTTCCATAAGAATGTTTGCCAACCACTTGATGTTCCCATGTTAATCCTCGCTTGCTTTAGAAAATTCAAGTAGGTGCGACGTGCAGCATCATACTGAACACGTTCTGTGTCTTTCATATCAACGGTAATTGTAACTACGCGATACGGTGAAAGCGTTTTCCCAGAAAGTTCCTGCACCTTCGCTTCATAACAACATTCTCCAACAAGTGCATAGAGTCTACTCTCTTTTCCATCAACACGTTCCGGGGTAGCTGTTAATCCCAAGCGAAAAGGTGCAATGCTGCTTATTGCTGCATATTGATACTGATCACCCGGCAAGTGATGGCATTCATCGAATATGGCAAAACCGAATCGATTTCCATAATGTGGTGCGTGCAGAACGGCAGATTGATATGTGGTTACGGTGAGGTCACGCATTTCGTGTTGTCCACCACCATATAGTCCTACCTCTTGACCAAAATGTTCTTTCAATACATCGTACCACTGGTGCATTAAATCTATAGTAGGCACATGCACAAGTGTTGGACGTTGCGTCTCCGCGATGAGCAGAATTGCAATGAAGGTTTTACCTGCCCCTGTCGGAAGACTTACAACACCGCGTTTACCGTTGGCGTACCATGCGTCAATAGCCTCAGATTGGTACGGATAGGGGGAAATTGTCTTTTCGTTAGTAAAGGGTTTGACCGTGAATTGTCGTGCTGAATCGTTATACGGTATATCGTGTGCACGTAACTGCGAGATTATATGACGATAACGGTATGCAGGTGCGCGGAAGGTGAGAGTGCGCTCATCCCAGCGGATATCTGGCAACTGGGATTGGATTTCATCTGGGATATCCTGTAGAATAAGTGTGCCTTTATCAAAGTCTATTTTGAGTGGAGTCATGATAGTATTCTCTCAGCACGCCAAATTGGATTTAGGAACCATATATGACAATATTATATCAAAATTCAATAGGTATTCATAGTGTTATTGTACATACCTTGATTTTCAATTAAGGCAGTGATATGATAATGACATCTTGTGAAGATAAACTAAGAAAGGAACAAATCCGTGCCAAAACTGATAATGACGCCACCACAGAGCTCAGAATTACAAACGTGGACAGAACGTATCCACAACGAATTACCTGAATATACCATTGTCTTACCGAAATCAGACGAAGAGGTGAAAGCGCATCTGCCCGACACAGATGCAGTCTACGGATGGGTGTCTCCACAACAACTACCATTAGCTAAAAATCTACGTTGGCTGCAAAGTCCTGCTGCAGGACCCTCCCCCGGCTTTTACTACCCAGCACTCATTGAACATCCAGTTATCGTATGCAACCCACGCGGTATCTACAATGACCATATAGCCCAACATATCATGATGTTTGTACTCGCACTTGCGCGTGGATTACCTTACTATATGGACGTACAAAGAGAGGGAATCTGGGATAACAATGCACGAAAAAGTGGATATATTGACCTTTTACAGGCTACCGCATTGATTGTCGGTGTAGGTGGTATCGGACACGAAACCGCACGTCTCTGCGCAGAGTTCGGTATGAAGGTGCATGGGGTTGACGCAAGATGGGAATATGTAGTGCATTATGTGGAGAAGCATGAACCCACTCAATTAGACTCACTCCTGCCACTTGCAGACTTCGTGATTGTCACTACGCCACATACACCGAAAACGGAAGGAATGTGGAACAAAAATCGCTTCGCGCTGATGAAAGAGACAGCATACTTCATCAACATCGGTCGCGGTAAAACTACGAAACTTGCTGACCTCGTTGAAGCACTTGAGCAAGGAACTATTGCCGGATGTGGATTAGACGTGTTTGAAGTGGAACCTTTACCTGCCGAAAGTCCGTTGTGGAAGATGCCGAATGTGCTGATTACACCGCATATTGCAGTCAAGGATGCTGAGAACATCTCGGAACGACATTTTGATGTGTTTTTAGAAAATGCACGAAGGTTTGCTAAGGGCACACCATTGCTGAATGTAGTGAATAAGACTATGTGGTATTGAGAAAAATCATGAAGAATTTGGTTTCATAGTTTGGACATATTAACAGACAGCAGTTGAAACTACTGTAACGTCGCTGTCCTCAGAATAATCCTATTTTCTGTCCAATTATCCCGATACCACGTGCATGCCTCAAAGGTATCGTTGAGTGCTTCCATACGTTGCTTTAACATCAAACGAAAATCGTCTCGGAGACTCTGTGAAGTCGGTTCATCAATTAGGTTACGAGTTTGGAACGGATCTGCAACATTATCAAAGAGTTTTTCGCAACCATCCGGACGGTGGATAGCGTAGGTATGCTGTTTTGTTCGGAGTGCTCGCCATTCATAACCATCTTCCCATTTCGCCGTACATCCCATTCCTTGCATGAATGCAGCTACAGGTTCATCAAAAGGACTGTTATACGCTGCTTGACTTAAATCAGAACCTTCAACATTTTCTGGGATTGGAAGTTCCATCATTGAAAGTAATGTCGGCATGATATCGGGTGTATTCAAACATGTATCAGCGACATGTCCATCTGGAATTTGATTGCCCCATCTGACAAGAAACGGAATGCGGACTGCTTCTTCGTAAAAGACATTTTTTGCCTTGCGTCCCTGTGCACCAAACATCTCACCATGGTCTGATGTAAACACAAAGATTATATCATCCTGCAATCCAAGTTCGTCAATAGCATTCAGTAACCTACCGATATTCCAATCCAGATTCGTGGTCATTGCATAATAGACGCGCATCCATTCCGGTAGTTTGGCACGGTTATCCGCAGACATCATTGCCCAAGCATCTCCATAAGGGTCATTTTCTTCTTTATAATTCGGTGGCAACGGAAAGTCAACATCTTGGAACATCTCATAATAATCACTCGGAACATTGTTCTGTGTCCAAGGGTCATGCGGTGTACCGATTGAAAGAAAAAGCGCGAAAGGATCCTCCTCAGATGATGCGCGTTGAAGGTAATCAATTGCTAAATCCGTCTGTCCATCCGGTTCATATCCGGGGATCGTAATCTTTTCAGGACTATCTTTATGATAATACGTGTCAAAATAGGTGTGATGAAAGTTATATGCAGACCATTCCCCATCAAAACCGAGACGATGCGGTCCCGGTGGAATATACGAATTCTGAGGATCGTGATGTTTTCCTAACTGATTTGCCCACAGATGCCACTTCCCAATATAACTTGTCTGGTAACCGTTGCGGTGCAAAACGTGTCCGAAGCAGTCATGGTTTGGGTTCATACGGAGTTCATTGATTGCCATACCTGTGCTACTCGCATATTTACCTGTGAAAAGCGACGCACGATACGGCGCACACATCGGACTGCCAGATACTGCATTGCAGAAATTCACACCCTCTATTGCAAGTCGGTCTATGTTTGGAGTACGCGCACGGGATTCCCCTGCGTAACCACACGCTTGGTAGCGAAGTTGATCAGCGAAGACATAGACAAGATTGGGTTTCTTGTTTGATGAAGCCATGTTGATTCCTTCTATTTTATCATATTAGATTATACAGCATTTCGCCATTGTCCCTCAGTGACTTTATCTATGATGAGACGTGCCTTCTGGCTTTCGCGAACCTGTTTTTCAGTTTCAACGGGATCCCATTCTTCTAATAGTTGCCCTTCCATTTCACGACAAATTTCCTCATATTTCGGCTCATCAGCAAGATTGCGAAATTCCTCTGGATCCTTATCAATATCGTAAAGTTCAGGTACATCTCCAAGGCTATAGTTGTATTTATACCTGCCCTTCCGCAACATCGCCATCGGACGTTCAACACCGTGTGCAAGGTATTCAGAGAACGCATAATCTTTCCAGTCGGTTGTGGTGTCCCGTATCAGTTGCATCAGACTATCACCATCAAGTTGACTTGAGGCATTCCCGCCAGAAATATCAACGAGTGTCGCTGTTAGATCAACAAGAGAAACGACTTCATCAATCCGTTGACTTGCTGATAGATAATCAGGGAACATAATCTGCAGCGGTACACGTGCAGAAGCCTCATAAAAGTTTGATTTACGCCACATGCCGTGTTCACCGTTCATCTCACCGTGGTCGCTGGTATAGATTACGATTGTATTTTCAAGTTGGTTAGTCTCCTCAAGCACTTGAAGCATTCTACCAATCTTCTCATCAAGATAGGTAATCAATCCATAATAACCAGCGCGTGCACGGCGAACTAACTCTTCAGGAAAATCAACACATCCGAACATGCGTCGCATCCGCTTATAAACTGGATGCTGATTCTCAAGGTGACCATCTGGAATAATGGGTAGGTCTATTACATCTAATGGATAGAGATCCCAATACCTTTGTGGAACGATAAGTGGAAAATGCGGAGCAATGAAAGAGACATTTAGTGCCCACGGTTGTTTCTTTCGGACAGGATTTCTGAGATACTTTAAAGCTTCCATTTCTGCCAGGTCATCAACCTCAATTTCCTCTGTTGTGCCGGGACGCGCTTGGGCAAGTCCTTGCCATGGACGTGCAGCAGGAGGTGTACCGTTTTCCCAATCCGTAAGTCCATGCTTTCTTTCAGCATGTAGGTCGCGAGCGAGTTGAGTGCGGAATCCATGCAACTGATCCATTCCACCAAAATGCTGTTTCCCAGAAAGAACAACGTCATAACCTGCATTTCGTAGGTGGTGTGACCACGTGACAGCATCAGGACGTAACGGTGCGGCATTATCCCACGCGCCTATGTGATGTATATACTTGCCTGTCATAAAAGACATTCGTGACGGCATGCAGAGTGGAGAATTACAGTAAGCATTTGTGAAGGTAACACCGTCTTTCGCGAGTCTATCCATGTTTGGTGTTTGTACGAGGGGATGGCCATACGGTCTGCTAAACATCGGGGCATGTTCGTCAGACATGATGATGAGGAGATTGGGTGGTTGGTTTGCGGGCATGGTGTTCTGCTTTCGGGATTGAAACTGGGCACGATCCTTGTCTCTTGTCCGATCCTTGTGTCGAATTAACTCACGAATAGGCTAGCCGGTGTCGGACTTGGAGACTGAAGCAAGTGCGTTGGTATGGATGAAGTTGAGGTTCGATCTATCTGTTGTGGAAGCATTGCTGCGAAGTTTTCAAACGAGTATTGTTTCATTTCTGTTTGAAATTCAGATATTATCGTCTCCATAGGTGAAGTACGGATTTTTTCATTACGTTGTGCCAACATTGCAGCGATGTCTTCTGGCAACTCAATGTTGGTTTCCATCTTAAAACTTGATAAGTTTCTATGTTCGTTACGAAACACTCTGACGATGTCTATTCCACTGTCTCTTGCAGATGCCAAATCCACTTTCGCTCTTTCCCATTCTTCCTCATGTAACCAAGCTTTTGCGCGATTGTAATAGGCTTGCACATAATTAGGTTCTAATTCCAATGTTTTTGAATAGTCCTTAATAGCTTGCCTATTCTTGCCATCCTTGAAGTAAGCTAAACCGCGATTGTGATAAAATATTACCTCATTTGGATCCAGTTCTATCGCCTTACTATAATTTTCAATAGCCAAGTCAAAATCGCCTTTCTTGCCGTAAACATTGCCAAGATTACTATAAGCTATAGCATCATCTGATTTCAGTTCTATTGCCTTGTTTAAGTCATTAATTGCCAGACTCACCTCATCTATGTTACCATAAGCAACTCCGCGATTGACATAAGCCCTGACATGTTTTGGATTAAGTTCTATCGCCTCGGTATAGTCACTAATAGCCAAGTCAAGTTTTCCTATACTATTGTAACCAATAGCGCGGTTAAAATAGATATCTGCATGATTAAGACCGAGCTCTATTGCCTTTGTGCAATCGCTAATAGCACTATTAACCTTGCTTATAATACCGTAAGCAGCACCTCTACTGGCAAACGTCATTGGGTCATTTGGATCGAGTCGTATAGCCCTCGTATAATCTGCTATAGCATTAGTAAATTCCATTTTGTTGCTGTAGGCAATGCCGCGATTGATATAAGCTGGAATGTGGTTGGTTTCAAATTGAAGGACTTCAGTATAGTCTTCTATGGAATTAACAAATTTGCCTATTCCGCAGTAAGCATTACCACGGTAGAAATAGGATTCTACGTGACCTGGATTTAGTTTAATTACTGCCGTGTAGTCCTCAATGGCTTTGTCAAATTCACCTCTGGTGCTGTAAGCATTCCCGCGCTCATAGTAGACATCCGCGTTAAAGGGAACTATTTCAATTGCTTTCGTATAATAGGCAACAGCAGAGTCAAAATCGTCTTTATTACCGAAAGTCATCCCAAGAATGAGATAGGCATCAGCAGCTTTCGGATTCCGTTCTATTGCTCTTTTACAGTCTTCAATAGCAGAATCAAAGTCTTCTTTAAGACTATAAGCAGTTGCGCGAGTGATATAAGGTTCGGCAGCATTAGGACTGAATTCCATTAATTTTTCACAGTCCATGATAGCAGAATCAAAGTTGCCTTCAAGTAAGTGAACGTGTCCACGCATGACATAGATATTGACATAATTAGGCTCTAACTCTAATGCTTTTGTATAATCTTCAATCGCCAAATTGCCTTTGCCTTTTTTATTGTATGTGATGCCGCGAAGGACATAAGCATTTGCATAATCTGGCTTAAGTCTTATAGCCTTGCTATAGTCCGTAATAGCGAAGTCAAACTCACCTTGGTCGCTATAGGCATTACCGCGAATGACATAAGCATCAGCAAGATCAGAGTTAAGTTCAATCGATTTATCACAGTCTTCAATTGCTAAATCAAACTCGTTTTTACTGACATACGCGTGACCGCGATGAAAGTATGCCTCAGCGTAGTCAGGTTCGTGCTGAATCGCCTTCGTGAAATCCTCAATCGCTTTTTCAGTATCACCTTTAGCACCATGAGCCATACCACGACCGTGATAAGCCCTTGCAGGTTGCCGAGTCCAAAAAATCGCATCGGTATAATCCTTGATTGCCAGATCAAACTTACCCATTTTGTGGTATACCTCGCCTCGGTAAATATAGGTCATAGCAAAACCTGGTCTCATACGAATCGCTTCAGTAAAATGTTTGACAGCTTCTTCATAATACGCCATCTTTGATTCGTTAGCCATTTCCTGTATCTCCTTTCTGCTTTTGGACTAAACCTTCATAAATCGTCCTGTAGAATTGCATGTGGTTTATTTGATCTTTTACAAAGCCATGTATATCGTTGTAGATTGTTTCAACAGAAATATCGTGGGAATATCGTAGATGCCTTAGCATTGACTGTTTGATGTCCGACTTAATATTGATGATGTTATCTTCGTTTGGTTGAATAAAGCCATCTGGGTGCCGCACGAATACGCTTTTCTGTGCAATGACGCGATTTATTGGCTCATAAGGCTCTTCAATGTATGGATTCATTAATTCCCTTTCTTGCAAGATAATCCTGCCATCCTCATCAGGATATCCATCACATGCCATGAAAAGCGCAATAAGATAATCCTTCGTGAAATCTATAAGGTTGGTTTTCCCTCCATAGTGTTGAATTACAGAAAGCCTTTCAAGTTCACTGACTGGTTTTCGTGAAAATTGTTTAGATATACTCAACACAGCTGTCTGGAGTTCTTCTATATCAAAGTGTTCTGCTTCAACATCAAAGTGTTCTGCTTCAACATCAAAGTTTCCGTCATCAAGGAAAAAACGATAGAAGTTAGCGGAAATCTTTCCACAATATGGGTCATCCTGAAAGTGTTTGGGCTCACCACGGTATAGATATTCCCCAGTATTTGCTTTTTCTTCTATTTTTCTCAGTATTCCATTAACTGTACGAGGCTTGTGCATTCACTTCACTTTTCATTACTAATTCAACTTGTTTCAAAAGGATACCATGTTTGGCAAAGGATTGCAACGATATTGCTAACCCAAACCTTATGCCTCCACATCCTCATCAAACTCATCTTCATGCATGATTTCTTGCAGTCCCATAGCAAAGCGAAAAGCAACAAGACAGATACCAAAACATAATACAAACAACCACCGATGTCCAATACGCCGCACAAGGAGCCCACCTATCGTAGGAGCAAAACTTGCTGGCAAAAGCAGCGTATTCATAAAACCGATATAACTCGGTCGACTACGCGGAGGTGCAATGTTTAACATATACGACATGAATCCAACCATCACACCGTTTGCCAGAATGCCTCCAATTGTAAAGATTAACAAATAAGCGGGAACATGTAAAGAGGCAGGTAACATTTCAGAGGAAAAGGCTATTATAGGTGGAAACGACATGAGACCCGCACTGATAATCAGCAACCAACGTACACCATACTTTTCACCTATATAACCCCACATCGCATTCGAGACAACCCCACTCAGTGCAGAGCATACGATAAAGAACCCGATAGTTGCCTCTGAAACTCCCAATACCTCCAGAGCATACGGCACATAGAATGGGGATGCCATGCTGGCAAAATGTGTTCCGATACGGAAGAAGATGAACCGACGGTAATTCTTATCTGTACGTAAGAAATGCGGTCCCTGCTTCAGGTGTTGCCATATCGGTTGCCGTTTGGCATTGACGGGATGAATAGGTTCACGTATCCCTAAAAAACTAATAAAAGAAAGGAATGCAGCAATTACCGAACAGAGAAAGAGAAGAGCATAATTTGATGGAAAGCCGAGTTCAGTATCAAATAAACCGATTGAACTGATAAGAAATAGTGTGAGTGTTTTGAAGGATTGGGTAATCCAACCGAGTATACCCGTAAATTCTTCTTCCCTACCGAGCATAGCACGCACTAAGAACCCAACCCAGATTCCAAAAAATCCACCGAACACTTGTCGCAAGCTAAAAAAGCGTGCACGCCGATTCGGAGCGATGGATTTAGAGACGATGTCCATGTAGGGGAGCGTTGAAACTCCCATAGCAGAAGAGGAGAGAAAGTAAAAACCTAAAAAGCAACCAGCAAGTAATAAAGGATTTCCTGCACCGATCCTAACGGTACAATATGAAATCGTCAACCATGCCAACACGCGTACACTCATGCCGAGTGCATAATACGGCATTTTCCGTGGTCTATGTTCCAACAGATTTGACACCAACAACTGGGGCCACATCCAACCTGCTGTCATCATAGATCCTGTTAATCCTACCATGATGTCTGATTGGGTTAACCTATAGATAAAAGCGGATAAAACAGTTGATGCGTCTACAAACGCAAGGTTCATTCGCATGAATGTACCTTGAAGCAGAGCGAATCCAAAGTTTCGTCGTTGGTCATTTACTTTCTGGCGCATTCTATTAATATCATTCTTTGGGATATATCTCCTGTAAAAATTTCTATATCAGCGCTGCCAATCGATACCTATTATGCGCGTGGTTTTTTGACAGACTTATTACAATTTAGTTGAGTCAAAATATAGGGTAGTCTGAGACATTCAATTGTCGAAATCTGAAAGGTGAATAGATATAAAGTAAGAGAATCCTGTCCATTTTACAAACCAGATTTGCCTCTATTCTCTTCTGTCACATCCATTTCCATCCTACCATTCATACATCCTAATCACCCAAAAAGTTTAGACACGTATTACAAAATAATCGTGACAATTACTTGTTTTTAATTGTCATACTTTTGAGTTTATTGAGTCAATCATAATTATGCAAAATTTGCATAAGGACATAATCCCTTATCAGGACTGGGTTTACGACTTATTTATGACAAATTTAGTCGGGATTGACTCAAAAGTTTTACAATATTGCATTCGGTAGGGTAGTTCGGGTTAAAAATCTCAGAAACCATAAAAATGCAGGTGTATATTTGGGATTGAAACCTCTTCCATAATTGCGATTCTCGACAATTGAATAACTTTCAATGGGTCGTATAATTGGAAGTACTTTTAGCGTATGATATTGGTATGTGTGTAAGAAAATCATATCTACCGGACCTGAGAGAAATGCTTCATGACGGTTTGTTCAAAGAAAATAAACGCCAAATGCTCGTTATGACATTTGGCGCTGACTCTGTGTATCTGTAATCGTAATATCTGCTAAAGTATAAACCACAGATATTGGGATTTCTACCAATCCTCAACCAACTGTACTAACAACCGCACACCGTATCCAGATGCTCCTTCAGGAATATATGTAGACCCTTTCATCCCCCATGCCGTCCCTGCGATGTCAAGGTGTACCCACGGGTATCCTTCCGCGAATTTTTTCAGAAACGCAGCACCTGCAATCGTTCCAGCAGTACCGTCTCCGATGTTCTGTACATCTGCAACCTTACTTTTAACGCCTTCGTCATAATCATCCCAAAGGGGTAATTCCCAGACGCGTTCGTGTGTCTTATCAGCAGCTATTTTTATCTTTTCCGTAAGAGCGTCATCAGTTCCCATCGCACCAGCAGCGAGATGTCCAAGGCAAGTAATTACGGCACCAGTGAGCGTAGCTAAATCAATAACCCCATTCGGTTCATACTGTGCAGTCCATCCGAGTGCATCCGCCAAAATAAGTCTTCCCTCGGCATCCGTATTCATGATTTCAATAGTCTTACCTCCGTAGGACGTGACAACATCTCCGGGTTTTATTGCAGTTGAACCCGGCATGTTTTCTGTTGTTGCAATCACCCCGACAACACGCACATCCGGCTTGAGTTGTCCGATAACCTGCATTGCACCTAAAACAGCTGCAGCACCCGACATGTCGTGTTTCATCTCATCCATACCTTTGCCAGATTTCAAGGAAATCCCACCTGTATCAAAGGTAATCCCTTTTCCCACGAGTGCAACGGTATCGTGTCCTTCGCCTTCAGGTGTGTATTCCAATATGATGAATCTCGGATCTTCTGCACTGCCTTGTGCGACTGCTAACAAGGTACGAAAGCCTTTTTCTTCAAGGGTCGGTTTGTCAAAAACTGTGCAGTTGAGTCCTACCGTTTCCGCTACTTCCTGTGCTTTTTCTGCCAACTGTGTGGGTGTGAGGTGGTTGCCAGGTTGATTACTGAGATCGCGTGCGAGAATGGTACCGTTTGCTATGGTTTGTCCTCGCTCAACGATAGGTTCTATAAGCGACTTTTCAGCCTCACTACCAACCAAGAAGGTCATAGAATCAAGGGATTTATCCTCATCATCACCCTCATCGCTTTGTGTTTTGTGTTGTTTGAACTCGTAAAGTGATAGTAGACTGGCTTCGACAGCTGCCTGTGCCCAATCGTCTTGTGTTTCTGGTGGAAGTGGAACTGTGATTGATTTGAGTCCCATATCGCGTAATTGTCGTGCAGTGTGTCCTGCAATCTGACGAACCTTTTCTGCGTTCAATTCTGTGTAGACACCGAGTCCTACCAAGATAATACGAGGTGCAGTGATACCACCGTTTGTATAGAGCACACTTGTAGTTTTCGGTTTACCTTTAAAGTCTCCAAGGTTCAAGAACGCTTGTATACGACCCTCTAAGACTGAATCCGCAGCAAGAAGCAGTTCATTGTGTAAATCATCTTCAAGTACGGGGATAAGTACAGCATCGGATTCTATTTGACGAAAATCACCAGTTTCGACAACTATATTCATATATATGATTCCTTTCTATTGATTTCACGGCAGGAAAGACTACCGTATACGGACTTTTATAAGCATTTTGATTTTAGAATTTGGTTTTTCCGATTACTGACTACTACTAAGATTTACGCATGCCAGTCAAAACAACGAGAGGTTCTGCACTTGTCACAGTTAATGAATGAAGGGTATTGGCCGGAACATCAATGCGGTCACCTCGTTTGATGGTATCTTGTGCATCGGCAACTATTACCTCTGCCGTGCCAGATAAAACACATAGTACCTCATCTTGAGTGTGGATGTAATCAAGGTATTCACCACCAGGACGACCAGACCACTGATATGCATCAAATCCCTCAGATTGTAACTGTTTCTTTAATGCATCGGTATCGTCATTCTTTTCTAACCAATTTGTTTTACATTCCATTAGATATTCTCCTTATAGTGGTTCTAATTTTACAGGACAAACCTTTAACTCAGCAGTGTGTGTTACAGGGTCATAACCTGAACCGGTTAATAGATTTACAGGAACATCTGCGAAACTGAAACTTGCGAAAACTGTGCCACGAGGTGAGCGATTCGTTGCTTTGACTTTTATATTGATACTTCCGCGCGCACTACTCATTTTACACCATTCTCCATCTGACAATTGCCATCTTTCAAGGTCAGCAGGATTCACTTCAAGCGTTTCTTCGGGTAACAGATAATCAATCCCTTGTGCTCTACCCGTTTGCGTACGTGTATGATAGGATTGCAATCGTCTTCCAGTTGTTAGCCATACAGGGAAATCATCGTTAATTGTCTCTGCCGGGTCTCGATAATGAACGTTTGAAAATATACCTTTCCCGTTGACGAAGGTATCCTCATGTAATCGAGGTGTACCAGGGTGGTTTTTGTGTGGTACAGGCCACTGGTTGTTTAATGTGTCAGTGACACCATTCTCAACGCGTTCCCAATCTAAACCTGTGTATATCGGAGAAAGTCGGCAAAGTTCATTGAAAATAGGTTCTGGTGAGTCATACTCAAAACCATTAATACCGAGTCGTTTTGCGATTTCACAGATAATCCACCAATCAGGTTTTGCATCACCTGTAGGTGGAACAGCTGCGCGCATACGTTGGACACGACGTTCTGTATTTGTGCAGACCCCATCTGTTTCCCCCCACGCTGATGCAGGTAACACAACATCAGCAAGTTCTGCTGTTTCTGTTAGAAAAATATCAATTACAACAAGATGGTCTAAAGAGCGTAGTGCATGCTCACAATGCTCACGATCAGGATCGGATAACAACGTATTTTCACCATTAATAAGCATGGCGTGAATACTGTCACCACAAAGTTCTAAAGCAGTAACTTTTGTGATTCCTTTCTCAAGGTCAATTGTCCTGCCATATTCTGCTTTGAATATGTCCTGATTCTTCGGATCGGTGACAGATTGAAAACCTGGATAATTGTTGGGTAATGCACCGCTATCTCCCGCACCTTGTATGTTGTTTTGTCCCCGCATCGGGTTTATGCCTGTTCCCTCGCGCCCAATATTGCCCGTCATCAGTGCAAGGTTACATAAACTCTGAACATTTTCAACACCGCAGATATGCTCCGTAATCCCAAGCGTATAATAGATGGCTGCTTTGTTTGATGAACCATACCACATCGCAGCAGTTTCAATGTCTTTAGCGGGTACACCTGTGATTGTTTCTGCCCATTCTGGAGTCCATTGACTAATATGTTCAAAAAAGTCGTCAAATCCGGTTGTGCGGTTTTGAATAAAATCTTCATCGACCAAACCTTCACGCGCAATCACATGTGCCATTCCAAGGAGTAGCGCGGTATCTGACCCGACACGGAGCGGTAGATAGAGATGGGACATGTCTGCTAATCCAATTCTCCTCGGATCTGCAACAATAAGTTTTGCACCGCGGGCAATTGCCTTCTTCAACCCTGTCGCTGCCACAGGATGGCATTCAGTCATATTTGTGCCAATGCAGAAGATGACCTCAGGTTTCTGCATGTCAACAAGTGGATTAGACATCGCCCCACGTCCGATTGTCGCTGCCAGACCGGCAACGGTCGGTGCATGTCAGGCACGGCTGCAATTGTCAATATAATTTGTGCCAAATCCTGCACGGATGAACTTCTGCATCATATACGCAGCTTCGCTCGGTGCACGTCCCGATGCGATACCGTAAATGCTATATCTACCGTGGTCTGCGTTAACTTTCTGGTAACCCGCTGCAGCTTTATCAAGTGCGTCTTCCCAGGAAGTTTCATGGAGTTCACCATCATCTCCTCGGACAAGTGGCGTTTTCAATCGGTCAGGATGCTGCACAAAGTCGTAAGCAAATTGTCCTTTAACACAGAGTGCACCTTGATTAGCAGGACCATCCATTGCAGGATGGATACCAACTATTTCATCCTCATTCGTGAGCACATCAACAGAGCATCCGACTCCGCAATATGGACAGATAGTTCGTGTTTTGTTCAGTGGGGCATTAGCGACCTGATCAACTGCACGGAGGGCTTTTTTGTCAGCAAGGGCACCGGTAGGACAGGTTTGGATACATTGTCCACAAAAAGTACAAGCAGAATCTTTGAGAAGTCCATCAAATTCTGTCGTAATCTGAGTCTGAAAACCGCGGTTCATTACATTGATGGCATGGTCACCTTCTTGTTCAGCACAGACACGTACACATCGATAACAGGAGATACAGAGGTCGTAATCCCTGAGTATAAAAGGGTTATCATCCTCTTTACTCGTTCCAGATTTTGAACCTGTTATATCTGTGTCCTGTATTTCGTACTTTTCACAGAGATCTGCGAATTCACCGGCTGCATAACCACGTAACGGGTGGACATCTATCTCACGATTCTCGCTAATCACCATCTCAAGCAGCGTTTTCCGATACGTCTCTATTGTATCAGTAGTAGTTTTTACTACGATTCCCGATGCAGCTTTTGTTGTACACGATGCGACAGGATTTCGTGCCCCTTCTAACTCAACAATGCACAGACGACATCCGCCAAATGGTTCCAACCGCGGGTCGTAACAGAGCGTTGGGATCTCCTTTTGGTGTCGCAGTGCCACTTCAAGTACAGTTTCACCCTCAGAAAAAGTGACCTCAACACCATCAATTTGCATTATATTGTTCATGTCCATGCTTCCATCTCAACAAGAATCACACATATAAATCCCTGAGCAGAGATTTTAATTCTCTTCAGTGAAATCAATTTGAGGCACTTCAAGTTCACCCGATAAGATTTTATTTTTTACCTCTTCAACCTTGTCAAGTACTTCTTGAGGTATCTTATCTTTCAAATCTTGGTTGTATACGAGCGTGATTGCTTCGTCCGTTAACATGTTGAAGGTGTAGATCTGCGGTTTGAATTTACCATCCTTGACAAGTTTGGCAATCTTAACAAATGCTTGTGGCGTGATAACGGCATTTGCCAGAACTGTATCTTTGGATATCTCGCTCTTATCTTTATTTGCTCCAAATGTGTAGACCATTTTCCCATCTTCTTGAGCCTTTTCAGCTGCGTGAAAAGCACCAAGTCCTGCTGCGTCAGCATTCGGAAAGATAAAGTCAACCCCTTCATTAATAAGTGCCAATGAGAGTTCTTTGCCTTTTACAGCATCCTCCCAATTGCCTACCCATACATGTCGAACATCCACATCTGGATTAACACTTTTTGCTCCTGCTTCAAAAGCAATAAAAGTGCTTTTCACAGAGGGAATCTCTTGTCCTCCAAGACAACCAAGTTTGTTTTCTTTTGTCATCATACCTGCTATAATACCTAAAAGGTATGCTGGTTGTTCAACCCGGAAATTAGCTGGTGAGATATTATCAGTGATTGTCCCTCCAGAAGATGTGATAAAAATAGTATTAGGAAAATCTGATGCCACTGTTTTAGCGGGATCTTGAAATTCGTAACCGTGTCCAAAGATAAGATCATATCCTTTCTCAGCGTAATAACGGAAGTGTTCTTCTTGTTCAGGTAACGTACGACTTTCAACATCTTTTATTTGAACCCCAAGTTCATCCCTGATAGCAAGAAGTCCTTCGTATGCTAATGCATTCCACCCCGCGTCAGTTTTTGATGCTGGTAGAAGCATTGCGACCTTAAATTCCTCTTTCGTGTTAGTATCTGCACATCCAGTTAGCATAAACCCAATTGCCAAAAGACATATCAAACTAAGCGTTGCAGATATGTGAACCTTATTTAACCAAAGAACATGTTTCATTATAACATTCTCCTCTCTATTATTGAAACTGAATAATATTATATCATAAATCTAAAACAGATGTAAAATATTATGTTGTCTATAATTTAGCATTTACCGTGTTTGTCGGGATAGTAATAACGTGAGTCCGGTTTGGCAGTTCACAACAGGGGTTCAGACAGTGTTCCAAGCACACGCGGAAGCCAAAGACTTAATTCTGGGATATAAGTTACAAGTATCAATGCTATCAACAGCAAAGCGATAAACAGCAGTACCGACCTGTAAAGAAGCACAACCGACTTGTCAAACTTCATACTGGATATAAACAGGTTCATCCCTACGGGTGGGGTGAGATAACCGATCTCAAGATTTGTTAGTACGATTATCCCAAGGTGTACCTTATCAATACCAAATTGGTCTGCGATCGGTAGTAATAACGGGACGACAATTATTATCGCAGAAAAAATGTCCAACAAACACCCAACGATCAGTAGGAAGATATTGAGACCGATAAGTGTTACGATACGGTTATCTGTTACAGACTCTATCCAATCAAGAACAGTTGTTGGCACATCAAGTGTAATGAGATAGTTTGTTAAGGCTAATGCAACCCCGAGGATAATTAGGATTGCACCAACAAGCAACATACTCTCTTTAACAAGACGCGGCAACATTTTTATAGAAATTGATCTGTGGATACAGATTTCTACAATACACACATATATAACAGTCAATGCTGCAACTTCATCAAGTGTGACAACCCCTGTAAGAATACCTCCTAAAACGAGAAATGGTAACACCAACTCCCATTTTGCATCCCAGAACGTTCGCAAGAAATCTTTCACGTCAAATCGGGTCGTTTCTGCCTTTTTAATAAAACTCCATCCGCTGCAGTAGAGACTCAGGATGATGAGAATTATCATGCCTGGAATTATTCCTGCAAAGAACATATTTTCAATTGGGATTTGTGCGATAATGGCATAAAGGATAAGTGGAATACTTGGTGGAAAAAGGAGTCCGATACTGCCAGAAGTTGTTATCAAACCGAGTGTAAAATTTTCGTTATACGTCTGCCGTAAAATTGGATAAACTAAACCACCGAGTGCAATAATAGTTACACCAGATGCCCCTGTAAAAGTCGTAAAAAACGCACAAGTGCCGAGTACTACTACCGCGATTCCGCCTGGTAACCATCCGACACTGGCACGTGCAAACGCTACCAACCTTTGTGGTGCCTTTCCTTCTGCGATAATATACCCGGCAAAAGTGAAGAGCGGTATTATAAGAATTGTTGAATTTTTGGTGAGTCTATTGATATCAATCAGGATCGTAGAAATCGGTTCACCTGCTGCGGCATATCCGATAATCGTTGCCCCGCCAAGAAACACAAACAACGCACCACCCAAAAGTGCAAAACCGACTAATCCGATGCCGATTAATAATCCCATTAGTTAAGTTCTCCTTCGGCATCCTCAGATGTATGTCCACTATCTGTCAAATTGATGCATATTTGTAGCACTAAATGTATTCCGATGAGAACGAACCCGATTGGGATAATAGTCTTTGCCCACCAGAGTGGCACAGATCCTATCAATGTTGCGGGACTCTTCGTTTCTTCTATAAGAAACACAAACCCGTAATAGGCTAAAATACTCACGACAATCAAACTCAAAACATCAATTATATAGACACTGAAACGTGTGACACTTGCAGGCAGGATTCTGTTCAGTGCATCAATGCTAATGTGTCGTCTTTCAGCGGAAGCAAGTGCTGCTCCAAGAAAACACATCCAGAGTGTTAAGTTCTGAAGCATCATGTGTTTCCACATCAAACTTGTTTTGAAGACATACCGCAAAACAATTTCAAGTACCGCAAGTCCAATCATTGTTGCAACAATCAAACACAATAAACCGGTTTCAGTTTTTCCAAGCAGTGTATTAATCTGTTGAAGGACATTTCTGAAAGGTAGTTTTGCATCAATTACTGCTTCTGTGTTCCTACTTCTGGTAACAGATTCTCCTTCAGGAATTATCTCATTACTATCACTCGTAGAGGTAGTTGAAGATTCGATATTCGGCAGTACATCGGATTGAAGCACTGCGGTGTGTATTTGACGTTTCTGGACATCTTTGAGAATATCTCGTGCTTGATTAAGGAGTACCCTCCACTGGTCCTCCGTTTTTCCATCAGGACGTACGCGACCACCTGCATTTAATGATTCACGATAAAGTATATCATGTGCATCATCAACGCGAGAAGCAATAGTTGATTCGTCTTGATTCTGAAAATCTGTTAGAGAAAATCCTAACACGTCAAAATAATTGACCTTTTCCCCGATATCAAGATCTGCAGCCTTCAAAATTTCATCTGCATCATCAACCGAAATATCATGCTGTTGGACAGCACGACGAAGAAGTCCCTTGCGTTGCTCTTCTGTAATAGTAGGCGAGATTGTCTTGAATTCGTCAATGAATGCAATATATTCGTCGCGTTTGGACATCAAATATTTCTCAATTCAAATATATTATGGTCACTTATATTCAAAGCAGTAAGTTCAATCTGCATGTGCAAATACCTGAATTCCCGCAGAAGGTAAGACTGCGACTTTGGCATGTGTAGGCAGTTTTTCAGCAAATAGTTGAATTAGCTGTTCAAGGTTACGGAAAAGGATTCCGTTGGAATGTTTTTTGTAGAAATCGTCTACCAAGAAATGCTCCGACCAGACATGAATTTGATCAAGATTTCCAAGTATTGGTTCGGGAAGTTCGGGTGGGATTTTTTCGGCTCTCTGTTCCATAAAACGGGTAAAATCAATTTGATCAAATAAGCCGTGGTAGCAGATACCATCACTTGCAGGATTGAGCACCATCTTATATGCCTTTTCAAAGTATCTCGTCGCCCATAACGCTTTCCCTGTTTGGATTGGATCACTATCAAGCGGAAAACAATTTAGCACAACTAAATCTGTCTCTTTACGGGATTGCATAGGTATCTCTGTGCCGTATGTTTCCAATGCAAAATGTGCACCGACACGATGTGCCTGCACATAATCGCCAACAAACAATCCACAAATCTCACGTCGAGAATTTAAAACAGCATTAGCAATAACATCAAGACCGATGACAGCAGCCACCTCTTCGGCATAATCGCGATGGTCCGGTTTACTCCCGGTTCTTTCAATAACAGCATGCCCACGACTCGGTGAAAAGGTATGGAAGTAGAACATTGTTGCAAACCCGGCAATTCCCGGAACAATCAACTTCGCTCCACCACCAAATCCAACAGCACCGTGCGGATAGATTCCTCCCAAACAGATTTTGAATTCCGCATCAGCAACAACACTATTGATATAGATCGGCATTCCATTGTCAAGACATCCATATCCACGGAGGTCACCACTCATAAAGTCGTGACTTGTAACCTCGTATTCGTCAGAGATGGCAGCACCAACTTTTTTCGCCTTTTCTTCGTTTGTAATAGGTCGGTGTGAACCTCCACCTACAACAAAACGGATCTCTGATTTCGGAACACCTGCTTCGGAGAGTTCCTGCAGCAAAAATGGGATTACTCTGGCTGCAGGGGTAGGACGGCTCAGGTCATCAACAACAATGGCAGCACTCTTTTTACCTTTAGCGAGTTCTGTAATACGAGATGTACCAATCGGTTCGGCAACCGCACTTTCAATCTGTTTGTCAGAGAGTTCGGGTGCGTCTTTCGGTCCCAAAATCTCTACTTCCCATCCTTTTGGAAATTTCAACGTCAGTGCATTATCTCCATACCATGCATGTGAGTGCACTGTAGCTGTGTTGCTCATGGTTGTCCTCCATTTATAGTGCTAATAGTACACCTACAAGAAATTACTCACATTTTAGATTTACTACAATGTGGATAGTTGAGTGTGGTTCATAAATAACGTTCTACCGAGTCTCCTGTACGAATGACCCGGGGAATGCCATAATGCATTCATACCGTTGATTTCCAGGTCGTGACCGGGAGGTCGCTCCTACAGAATGTCAGAGAATTGTGAAATATACCACTATCTGTTGCGTCGTTTTGAAACAATTATGAACCACCTTCAGTTAATTCGGTGTTAGCACCTGAATCCCTGCTACCGGTAAAACTGCAACCTTTGCCTGTTTTGGAAGTTTCTCCGTTAGTAGTTGTATCAATTGGTCTAAATCTCGGAATAGAAGCGAGGACGGATACTCTTTGTAGAAATCATCTCTATCAAAATGCTCAGACCAAACATGTAGTTGGGAACGTCTCCCAAGTTTTGGTTCTGGTGAGGGGACTGTGGGTATCTGTTCTACTTTTTGTCGAACATAACGCGGATAATCAAGACGGTCAAACAGCCCGTGGAAACAGGAACCATCGGATGCGGGGTAGAGTGCTATGGTATATGCGTTTTCAAAATAAGAAAATGCCGCGAGTGCCTTATCAAGTTGAATCGCATCAGCGTCAAGTGGATAACTGTTAATCACGACGAGATCGCTCCCGGATCGAGTTGATTCCGATATTTCTGTTCTATAGGTATCTAACGCAAAATGTGCCCCTTTACGATGTGCTTTAATGAAATCACCCACGAATAACCCACATATTTCACGTCTACTATTCAACACAACATTTGCGATAGCATCAAGACCGAGTGCAGCTGCTGCCATTTCAATGGTATCACGACGATCTGGTTCATCACTCTGTCCTTCAATGACTGCAGGTCCTCGTCCCTGTGGAAAGGAATGGAAATAGTACATCGTCGAAAAACCTGCGGTACCGGGAACTATAAGTTTTGCACCTCCGCTGAAACCGACCGAACTATGAGGGTAAATACCTCCGATGCAGATTTTGAAGTCTGAATCTGCAACAATTCGGTTGATATAGACAGGTGTGCCGTTTTCAAGGTTACCCAATGCACGTAAATCACTGCTTAGAAAGTTATGATTGGTCACCTCATATTCTGCCGCAATATCAGTACCCACTTTCTTCGCCATCTCGTCTTCTGTGATAGGACGGTGTGCCCCAACACCAACAACAAATCGGATCTCAGATTTGGGAACGCCAGCTATTGTCAGTTCTCTCAATAGATATGGGATAACTTGATATGCAGGGGTTGGACGGCTTAAATCGTCAACGATAATGGCAGCACTCTTTTTGCCTTTTGCGAGTTCAGTTATAGGCGGGATGCCAATCGGTTCTGCGAATGCCTGCTCAATTTGTTTATTAGAAAGTGCAGGTGCGTCCTTTTGGTTCAGCATCTCCACTTCCCATCCGGCAGGAAAATTCAGAGTCAGTTCGCCATCACCATACCAAGCACCTGAGCGAACTGTCGCCGTGTTGCTCATGATTCATCTCCTGATTCTTTTTTGTCATTCTGAAATTTCAATACTGATCCTATAAAATCACGAAATAAAGGATGAGGAGTAAGAGGTTTGGATTGGAATTCAGGGTGGAATTGTGAACCAACCATCCATGGGTGATCTATCACCTCAGCGATTTCCACCAGGCTATCATCCGGTGAAACGCCACTAAAACAGAGACCTGCATCTTCTAATTGCGAACGATAGTTGTTATTTAATTCAAAACGATGTCGATGCCGTTCTAAAATAATAGGTTGTTGGAACGCTTCATAACTTTTAGTGTTTTCCTTGAGAACACATGGGTAATGTCCAAGCCTCATGGTTGCCCCTTTGTCAGCTATTGAACGTTGTTCCAGCATCAGATCTATAACTGGATAAGGGGTATTCTCATCAACCTCAGTGGTGTTTGCATTTTTTAGGTTTGCAACATGTCGTGCAAATTCAATTACAAGGCACTGCATACCGAGACATAATCCTAAATACGGTATACGTTTTTCACGTGCATATTTAGCTGCTGTAATCATACCTTCAATTCCGCGATAACCAAATCCACCGGGGACCAAAATTCCATCAACACCTTCAAAAAAACTATCAATATCAGGGTGGTCTGTTAGCATTTCAGCTTCAATCCACTCAATTTCAACTGATGCTTCATTGGCAATACCACCATGTTTTATTGCTTCTTGAACACTAATATAGGCATCGCTACCTGTTGTATATTTACCAACAATTGCGATTTTCGTGGTATGTTTGGGATTCTTCAGTTTATCCACCATTTCCACCCACTCGGTATCCAGAGTTGCACGCCTATCAAGACCCAGTTTTTTTGAGACAAGATGCCCCATACCCTGTTCTTCAAAATTAAGGGGTATTTCATCTACACATTTTGTGTCCAAACCTTCCAGAATGAATTCCTCACTAATACCGCAGAGAAGCGATATTTTTCTACGGATGCTCTCATCAATGTGTTGGCTCGTTCGACATAACAATAAATCGGGATGGATACCCAATTCCTGCAGTTTTCTGATGCTATGTTGTGTAGGTTTACTCTTGCTTTCACCGTTGGGTAAGGTATATATGAGTGAGACGTGGAGGAACAACGTGCTTTCACGTCCTACTTCCATAGCTATTTGTCGGATAGCCTCAACAAATGGAAGCATTTCAAAGTCACCGATGGTACCACCTATTTCCGTTATGACTATATCAACATCACTGTCTTTACCAATCTGATAGATACGTCGTTTGATTTCATCGGTAATATGTGGTATCAGTTGCACCGTTTGACCGAGATAGTCCCCGCGCCGTTCTTTTTCAATCACTTCCCGATAAACAGAACCTGTCGTAAAGTTAGATTGCTGATTTAGGTCTACCCCAAGAAAACGTTCATAGTTTCCAACGTCTAAGTCTGTTTCAGCACCATCGTGCGTTACAAATACCTCGCCGTGTTGGAAAGGGTTCATCACACCCGCATCAACGTTAAGATACGGGTCAACTTTTACGACGTTGACTTTAAAGCCACGGTTTATAAGTAATCTACCGAGGGATGCGGTTGTAATTCCTTTTCCTATTCCTGAGATGACGCCGCCTGTTACAAAGATATATTTTGTCATTTTCATTCAATGCCTCTCTTTTCTAAAATCTGTTTTACCCGTTCCAAGTCTTCAGGCACATCTACGCCAATAAGGGGGGTGTCGGTTTCAACGACATGGATGGGAATGCCGTGTTCCAAAAATCGCAACTGCTCTAAACCCTCAGCAATCTCATAGGGTGTCCGTTCCCATGAGGTAAAGGCGAAGAGTTGTTCTTTTCGGAATGCATATAATCCAATATGTCTATATACCAGCGTGTTCTCATCAAAATTATGTTGTTTATTTATCGGTGTGCTGGGTATAGATCCTCTTGAGAAGTACAACGCATCCCCTTGAAAATTAGTAACAACTTTAACAACGTTCCTATTGAGATAATCCTCCACTGTGTATATACGTTCTTTCAAAGTGCAGACTTGGACAGATGGTCTATCTACAAATGGTCTAAGCATCAAATCTATCTGTTCCGGTTCAAGCAACGGTTCATCACCTTGAATATCAACGACAACATCACATGGTATTTGTTCAGCAATGACAGCTACACGGTCAGTTCCAGTTGCACATTCACCTGTCATCTGAACGTTTCCACCAAATCCCTGAACAGCATCGTAGATACGTTGATCATCTGTAGCGACAATAACTTGACTGAGCATTGTCGCTTGGCATGCACGTTCGTAGACATGCTGCACCATCGGTTTACCCAAAATATCTGCCAACGCTTTCCCTTCAAATCGACTTGAAGCGTATCGAGCTGGGATTATTCCTATACTTTTCAAATGTTGCTTCTCTCTTTGTACACTAATTTATTATACATCATCTCCCCATTATTAATTTTTAATCTATGGGTTAAATTTATTTTCCAAGTCCTTGAATAATTTATCTTAATCCACCTAAATGTGCAAGGAAAACTTTCACAAATTCCAATTGAGTTAATTTTAAGAAAATGATATACTTTATTTAACAGAATAGCGTTCAGGAGATTTCTACTATAAAATATAAAAAATAAAATAAGGAGTTCCTCAAAATGAAACGTATTATAATGATTCTCACATGTCTACTATTGGCATCTCAAATAAGTGTTATATCCGCAGCTGTATTAGATCCGGATTTAGTGCTTTATTTTGATTATGAAGAGTTTGCTGGCGATACAGTTATCGAAAAATCTGGACGTGGTTATGATGGCAAAATAATGGGAAAAGTAACACAGTCTGACGATGGAAAGTTTGGTAAAGCAGGACAATTTGCCGTAGGTAGTTTTCTCGATTTGGATGGTCCCAACGTTAATCCTGATGATATTCCAACTGAGGGAATGAGTGTTGTTGCATGGATTAATGTTGAATCCATCGCAGACATGGCAATTTTCAACGCACGCGCAGGAGATGGAACATGGGTTGTACACCCAGAGGCGCGAGGTGATGGCAATTATCGTTGGCTTAATCGTGGACATAATCCCGGGAAAACACTATTTGATATCAAAGCTGGCACAAACAAAGCAAATGAATGGGTTCATTACGCTGGCACGTTCAGTCGTGAAGCGGGAATGGCTTACCTCTATATCAATGGGAATAAAGTAGGAGAGGAAAAAGCACGTCTTCCGGATCGGATTGCAGGAGATTGGGGATTAGGTGCGCGTGTTGGTTATAACATTGATAATAAACGTCCATTCACCGGACTCATGGATGAGCTTAATGTTTGGAAACGCGGGTTAACAGAAGAAGAAGTAATTAGCATTATGAATGAAGGTATTGAGTTATACCTTTCTGTTGAAGCGCGTGGTAAATTGACTACGACATGGGGAAAACTGAAAACTTCAAAGTAGTAGTTTTATTGTCAAATGAATGTCTATAGGTCAGTGTTGCACACTCTGCACGACCTATAGACAACATGAATTCCATAATTGTAGTACAAACTGTTAGTTTGCCGTCTAACGGGTATGTAAAGTTTTGGTATTAACCCCATAATTCTTCGCTATTAGTAGTATCGAGATTTGAAAAAAGTTTAAAAAATCTCTCTAAACCCTTGTATTTATTGATTTTATTCTTGATTAAAAAGTAAGAAAAAGAGAATGAATAAACAACAAAAAGGTCCGAGAAGACATCATTGGAGATCACAATGGTATTTAGATGGATTTTCTATACCAGATAATCCAGAGCATTGTCACGCACTTAATGTTGTATCAGGTAAAGCAATATATAAAACTCATACAATAAATCTGGCTGTTGAAAAGGATTTTTACAGATTTTCAGATGATTTTTCGGGTATAGAGCCTAAAGTATCACAATTTGATGGTGTAATGAGCAGCATATTTTCCGAAATTGTTTCAGAAAATAAAATGACATTCGGAAACCAAGATGAATACGAATACAAAACAGAAATGATTTTGCGTTTTATTGCATACATGATGGCTTTTGATCCTGCTGTAAGAGAAGGCATAATTAATGCAGCTAAAATTATAGCACCTAAAGATATTACCAGTAATGATGATGTAGAATCTATCCCACTACATATAGCCTATTATATCGAATATTTAGGGGTTATTAGAAATATGGGAAGCAAAATCGGATTCAAAGCATTTACTGCAAGCGGTGATGATTTTTTTATTTGTCCTGATGTCATTAATTTTACAGTAACTTATGATAACGAGTTGCACTTATGTTTTCCCTTACATAAAAACCTATGCTTATACGGCTGTTCTTCAAAAGAAGTTTTAGATACTCTTAATCCATCTGTACCACAAATCAACACAATGCTTCTATTACATAGTAGACAATTTGTATATTTCCCCAGTTGGGATTTAAAAATAGATAATGGGATCAGTGAAATTCCGATTAAAGATTTAGTAAATAAAGGAATAGATGAAATGATAGAAACATGGCTACAAAAAAATCCTACTATCATTAATCCCCATTGTCCAACCAACATTGACCGGATTTTCCACACAATAGAAAAACATGTACCTGATGACGCAAAAAAAGAAGCCTCAGCCTACATAGAAAAAACAATAAGCGATATTAACTCTGACATATACGCAATGTGCATTGTACACGATGGCAATTCTGATAGTCGTAGTCCATTGAGTTTAGATAAGTTCATGGAGATCACACAGGAAGTGTCCGAACTTGCAAACCTAAAGATCAAACATTTTTTGTCGGAGGGCATAGCAACTGTATTCTTTAGAATGCATGAGTCTGATGACGGCTCAAGTATGACAATTCGTATAGGAATACGAGAAAATATTACAACACAGGAAGATGCCTTAAATACACAAGTTGTATGTAAAATTATGCCAATCAATCAATGGGTAAATGCTGTTACGGACAGTATTTATGACAATGAAGGAATCCGTATTGCCTCAGAACAGGCTGAATCTGTAGAATGTCCAATACATGCGCATCAAGCACATACATTCTTATCAGGGTTTGTGAGCCATACACAAATGGAAGTAAATAATATCCGCGACTTAGCGAGGCAAGGTAATGCGACACCCGACATGAATATCCCATATTCTATATTGTTCCTACCTGAACCCAAAGATGGTGACATGGTGCAAAATTGTAGTATGCAGGACATTGCTAACAAAGTCAATTCCCTTATCCATGCACAATGGTAACCAATCAAAAAGGAGATACTATTATGAATTCTATTAGTTTGAATGAGATATTCCAATCTGATGAATTACTTATACCACATTCTGAAAACAATTTATCACTTTTTTCATCTTGGGATAAAAATGTGGAGAATCTCTGTATTTCTAAAGCAAAAAAATCGGGAGCAACATTTTCTATCTGGTTACATGTTTTTAATTTGTGCCTTAGCACACCGAAATTTGTAGTATTTGTTGCAATGAAAGAATATTCTACACTTTTAAAAACAACCATAGACGATCTGGAACAAGTTATCCTCGGATATAAACTTAGCAATTCAATGCCTGTCATATCTCTCATAGGTAAACCTTCTCGTCCAGAAGGGATAAGATTCCCAAACGGTTCAGAAATAAAATTTCTTGGATTAAGAAGTAATAATGGATTAAGTAGCAAAAAAAACAGTAGAAAAAATAGAAAAGGAATCGCCTCAACTATTCTGGCTTAGTGATGCTTCTGAACTCTATGATTTTGATATATGGAATCCAATTCATAGAATCTTACTATCACAAAATAAACAACACCAGATAATACTTGAGGCGTATCCTAAATCGCCTAAGCATTGGATTTACAAATTGTTTCACTCACAAGAACCGGGAATTCTTGATTTGCATGAAGGTATAGATATTGCAATAAATGATACTATAGAAAAATGCGGTTCAATGATGTGGTTAAATTTTAAGTTAAATGATAACCCAGTCATGGTTTATGAGTATAAAAAAAGAAAAAACATTGCGATAAAATTGCTTAAGCATATACAAATTGACAAATCACGTTGAAAATAAGGAGATAGTTATTATGACCATAGTGTTCAGGCATTTAGATTTTCCTGATAAAATATGTAGATTTGAACTTAATAATAGTAAATGTGTAGATACCGCAAGATTAATTTATGCTGAAGAAATTACTGTCGTATATGGTATAGTGTTGTGGGAACACCCTAAATACTATAGGCGAGGTATTATATATAAGTGTGGGCAATATGGACACGTAGTAATAGCACGTTGCAAAACTGTTAATGCTCTTACTGATAAAGCTTTGAAACCACTCCTTAATGAAATCAGGAAAGCGTTAAGAAACGGAGTATTTGAACTTGATATTACGGATAGAAAAACTGAATTGGATTTAAGCGATGTATGACTAATTCTGCTTTAAAATTCTGAATTTTATTGTGAAACTCAATTTAATCAATCCCAATTCTACTAATTGCATAATTCTTTGTAGGAGGGAACTCCGATTCCCGACTATTAAGGTGTTCAGTCGCGATTCGGAGATCAAATCAACGGTATGAATGCCGTTTAGGCATTCCCCGTCTACAGAAGAAATGTCAACATATTTATATAATTCACTATAAGGTGAACAATGCGTATTCGGAAACCTATAGCCTTTTGTCTTCTGTTCATACTTTTCTCAACCGTAGCAAATGCTAAAATCGTTTTCCTATCAAAACGTGGCAACAATTTTGGAGCAGATGTTTTCATAGATATATACACGATGGATGATGATGGGAGCAATTTGACATTAATCACATCAACTCGTGAAGCTGGAAATCCACGCTGGTCGTTAGATCGAAAACAAATTGTATATCGTGATCACTCTGCAATACACATAATAAATTCAGACGGAACGAATATCCAACACATCACCCACCCACAAGCAAATACAATGTTTGATGACAACCCAGTTTTCTCACCTGATGGACAAAAGATTCTATATGTTCGGTCAGAGATAATAGGTAAGAATAAGATAAATAGCGGTATGGTGCTGAATATTAAAAATGGTAATCAGGAAAAAATATCCGATCAGTTCATCATATCTCCAGATTGGTCACCGAATGGAAAACAGATTGTATACCTAATACATGATGTGCCTTTTATCGGTACAGGTGGAAATCTTTATGTCATGGATTCCGATGGAGGCAATAAACGTAGATTGGTTCCAGAAGCCCGACAAGGTGAATTGGCTATAGAACGGCACAATCCACGATGGTCCCCGGACGGTAATCAGATACTCTATACACAAAGGGAGTTTACTCTGGAGAAAAGAGATGCAAAGCCTTCAACGCATATTCCAAAGGCATTTCGGTATTTTATATGTGATCTGAATGGTGAAACTGTCAATCAGTTGGATATACCGATCCACTGGAAACCTGGAAGCATTGACTGGATAGAGAATGGAAAATCGGTTGTTTTCAGTGCACAACAGGTAAAGTTAAATGAGCAACCCCCTAAGGATGCACCATTGAGCAACATATATAGGTATCATATTGCTACCAAGGAAATCACACCCTTGTTAGAACGTCCCGTGCATGATTACGCTGTGGATTGGGTGCCCGATAGTCCTTATCTTGTATTGCCTAAAGGGAAACTCAGGCTTCAGTGGGGATTACTCAAGCAAACAGATTAATCTGTCAAACATGCATGCGCGGTCACATGAAGTGGAAGGAAGAACGGTCTTTTTGATAATAATACCTCTGCACGAAGTTTCTCCGCTAATGTTTCTATACCCACCTCATCCGCTGATGCAATCCCGTATTTCTCAATAAGTGGAAGCAGACTCTGAAAGATAGTTGCCATATATCGGTATCCACTCCATTTTTCTTCCGCCCCTATCGGTGCCTGAAGATGCATCTCTGGTGGCGGCAGTCCCGCATCTATAAATGTCCGATACATACCCATACCTTGGTCAAGATGAGCTCCTGAGTTTTCAAACACCTCCACAATCCACTGGTAAAGTTGGTTCATAAGGGGTGTATCAGGATGCTGATACGCGGGATAGAGTGTATATTCTGGCTCCTGAAACGCGACGATTCCACCAGGCTTTAAATGCATAATGAGTTTTTTCAAAGCCATCACAGGATCAGCCATATACATCAACACAAACCGTCCAACAAGTGCATCAAATTTGTCTTCAAAAGCAAATGTCCGCGCATCACCTGTGATGAATTCAACGTTGTTCATACCTGCATTGGCAGCTCTTTGACGTGCCGTTTCAAGAATCCTTGGATTCACATCAACACCAACTACCTGTCCTGACTTTCCAACCAGTTCAGCAACCGTAAGTGCAACATCACCTGCACCACTACCTATTTCAAGCACACGCATTCCTGTGCAAATACCAGCGCGTTCACAGAGACGTTTGGTTGACTCCCCGTAGATTCGTGATTGTTCTATAAGCCGTGTTGTTTCGTGTGAAGTGCGACCTAAGGCATAGGTAGCATCACGATCTGACGGATTCAAGTTTTCTGACATAGTTCAAATGATTAGTTTGGCAGAGCAGCATACGCAGTAACATGCGGTGGCAACATAATCGGTCGTTTTGATGCCGCAACTTCTGCCTGTATCCTTTCTGCGAGAGTATCTACACCCACCTGCTCAGCAGTGGCGATTTCGTATGCCTCTATCAAGGGCAGCATACTGCGAAAACTGTTCTCAAGATATCCAAACCCTGCCCAATCTTCTGGACCACCCATAGGTGCTTCAAAATGCAAAGTAGGTTCAGGTAGACCTGCATCAACGAACGCTTTATATAGTTGCATTCCCATATCAACATGTGCCCCGGAACGTTCAAACACGGTACGTCCCCACGTAATTAAGTCATTTATTAAAGGGGTGTCTGGGTGTTCTGCAGCAATATACGGTGAAAAATCTACCTCTTGGAAAGCAACGATCCCACCCGGACGTAGGTGACTGGACAAATGTCGGAGTGCATCTGCCGGATCTGCCATATACATTAGCACGAGTCTACCAACAACGGCATCAAAATCCTTTGGTAGTTCAAGCGTACGGGTATCACCCGCGATAAATTCAACGTTTGTCACACCCGCTTCATCCGCTCTTGCCTTCGCGGTTTCAAGAATATCAGCGTTGAGATCTACACCAGTAACGGTTCCCTCTGCCCCAACTAATTCAGCCAGTGTAAGGGCAACGTCACCAGCCCCACTTCCAACATCCAGAACTTTCATACCTTCGGTAACGCCGCTCCTAAGAAAAAACCTTCGTGTCACATCGTCATATAGTTGAGATTGTTTAATCAGTCGTTCCGTTTCAGATTCACTCCTACCCATCGTATATTCTGCATCTCTGCTTTGTTTACTCATGTTCACTCCCCTTTGAATAATATGCGAGGTATAGTACCTCGTAATACAAAATCTTAATGTGATTCAGGTACAATAAATTGATGAAATTGTATCTTTCCATCCGAAATAGTATTGATAACTAAATTCTTGATTGCATACCGATTTTCATCAAAATGGGACACCATCAATGCCCCGTTGTAGTTCTGTGTTGCCTCTATTTCGTCTCGGATTGCTGCCGGAGTCAAATCTGTTGTTCTACGCATTGCTTCAATCACAATATTCGTAGAATCGAATCCAAGTGCAGCGGGTCCATTTGGAGCACTCCCGTATCTTTCGGTATATAAGTTGACAAATAGATTTCCGAGTTCACTTAATTGAGCATCAGGTGTAAAGTGGTTTGCAAAGAAACTACCTTCAAGTGCCGTTCCACCGATGTCCACTAAGTCTGGACGATCCCACCCATCACCACCAAGAAAAGTTGCTGTTATACCGAATTCCTCAGATTTAGCTTGTTTGACTGCTAATGGAAATTCGGAACCCAGACCAGCTAAAAAGACAATATCTACAGCAGGATCAACTGCATTAATTGCTGCAAGTTGTTCTGTATAATCTGTCGTTCCCATCTCGTAAAATTGTTGTGTAGCAACCGTACCGCCTTGTGCTTTAAAGTTGTCAATAAAAGCCTTTGACAGTTCTTCGGAATAGGAATCACCTGTTTCTGTAAGGATAGCTGCAGAACTCGCTTCCAATTCTTGTATAGCAAACTTAGCCATTATACTTGCTTGGAGTGGATCACGGATAGCACCTTGGAATGAGAAATTTCCGTTTCGTGTAACCTTCGGATTCGTTGGGTAGGTTGTCATCATCGGTATGCCATATTCTTGTGCAACTACACCTACCTCTACAGCCTCATCGCTGTAATCTGGACCTAATATTACTAACGCTCCAGTAGCGATTAAATCTTTTGCGTGTTGGACGCTGAGTAAAGGTTCTCGGTTGCTTTCCCTGAAGAGCAGTTCTATCGGTTTGCCGTTGATTCCACCTGCTTCGTTGGCAAGTGTAATGGCTAACTCAACACCGTTTCGTGTTGTTCCTGGGTCAGTAGGACTATAGATTAAACCGATTTTGATTGATGCATCGGAATCTTCTGGTGGGAGGGTTCGTGGTATTCGTTCACAACCGAAAAAGAGAGTACTTGCTATGAAGAATGTGGTAAGAAAAACATAAAATGGAATACGCCGACTATACACTGTTCTGTTCATTAGAAAATACATTAAATTCCTTATCTTTAATTATGATAACGCAAGTTGCTACCTAAACATAACGTGAGTTCGGTTTAGCAGACATGCAGGATTTCATCTTTATTTGCCGAATTTACAATGTCATACTTTTGAGTTTTTTGAGTCAATCGGAATTTGAGGAATTTATCCATGTGACACAATCCCTTATCCCAAGTGGGTTTACAGCCTATTTACGACTAATTTAGTCAGAATTGACTCAAAAACTTTACAAAATTTATCAGGCACCATAACAAAGGTTTTTTACAGTGCATATTTTACCGATTCCCAAAGTTGCTTATACCGAATTCACGCTAAACCTAAGATAAACAAATGGATTCATTAAGGTAACAATTTCCACATACCGCTCCGATGGAGCGGAAGAATGACGCTATATGCGTGCTATAAACATATCGCTCCGATGGAGCGGAAGATTAAACATCCCATACATGTAAGAAAACGATAACGTTGGAAATTCAATAGGTAGCAACTTGGGTTATGATAATGTAAGGTAACGATAATATACCGTTGCCTTACATTATAAATAATATTAGAAATTGTAACCAATTTTGGTATACCAGAACGCTCCACCAAACCCGTAAGGACTATACTCACCAAACGGTCTTCCAACGATTGAACCTGTAAAGTTTTCAATATTTGGGTCTGACGAAGTTACAGTATCCGGTTCAACATTAAAAACATTGTTCACACCAACCGTAACACCTAAGTTTTCAGCAAATGCATAATTAAGTTCAAGGTCAACTAAAAATGTGCCACTGTAGGTTTGCGCACCTACAGCGTATTCATACCAAGGACCGAAATAATTAACGCGCCCTAACACTCCTAATTTATCAACAACATTTTGCGTTAACGTTAGATTTCCACGATGTTTGGGTAGACCTTCTTCTATCAACCGCACGCGCGTGTCGTCTAAGATATCGGCATTACGTTTGGTAACCTCAGTAGCAGTGTAATTATATGCAAGACTCACAGCACCTTTAGCGACAGGCGCAGTAAGAACAAGGTCAATACCTTGTGTACTCGTTTCAAATTCATTCGTAAAGAATCTAAACTCTTGGAGATTTCCGGCACTCGTGATGCCTTCATCAACGAGTTGCTGGATCTGTTCTTCAGTAATATCTTCACCACGATTGAAATCTCTTGATGGTGCCAAACGATCTTCAACTGTGATACTGAAATAATCAATCGTAACGCTAACAACATCATCGCTGATAACAGTTCCCACAGAGAAGTTCTTTGACTTTTCAGGTTCAAGCACCTTACCACCTACCAACTCCGCGGCAGCGTGTGTAGAAGGTATTGTGCCTTTATTGACCAACTTATTGTTTTCACCGAATTCTGTTGTCACGTTAAAGGCATTTTGCTGCCCTGGTGTCGGTGCCCTGAAACCGGTACTATAACTACCACGAAGTCTCAGGTCAACCATAGGATCAATTGAAAGAAATTCCTTGACCGAATTACTGAAAGCGTAACTGGTTGCCACTTTGTAGTTGATAGTGCTACCGAAGTCATCAAAGTATTCCCCGCGAATAGCGGCATTGATAACCCATGGATCAATCGGATTCAATTCTGTTTCTAAGTAACCCCCAAAATTAGCACGTGTCCAACTTCCTTCAGCAATATCGCTGAATCCGGGGAATCCGTTTGAACCTGAACTAAATCCTTGACTTGCAAGCGGACCTATTTCCCATGATTGAATTTGTCCCTGAACAATTTCAAAGGTTTCAGTTCTATATTCACCCCCAACAGCAAGGAAAACGAGATCATGTAGTGGATAGGTCATATCAAGGTTGATATTCGTATCTGCTTGGATATAATCACCCGGGTCAAATTCCGTCGGTGTATCAGGACCAAGGGATGCGTTAACAGTATTTTTAATAAAGAAATCAGAGGCATGCCTACCATAAGATGCGCTCAAATCCCATCCTAAATCCTCAGCAACTGTTCCGTTCAAACCAACCAGACCAGAAGCATCTTGGGTGTCAGCACCGAAACGTGGGGTGAACCCACCGGGAAAGAGTTCTTGGAATGTGAAAAGATTCGGGTCATCAAATACCTGTTGTAATGCCTCCGCGTCAGGAACATTATCTGTTATCGGAATGTCATCTGAAGAAAGATCAACCCCTTCTTCCAATCCTGACAAATTACCGACAAGCAAGGTTGCCCCATCGTCATTACTAAAAACAGCACCACGCGTATTCGGATTTCGGAAATAGAACCCACCTTCAACCTGCTTCTGTGCGTAGTTTGCATGACCGTAGAGTTGAATTTCACTTGCAATGTCAACTCCGTAATTGGCAAAAAACTTGATGTCATCTCTAATAATTGGGTGTCCCCAAGGTTGAGCAGGATTGGCAACATTACTATTCCCTGCACCAGTTAGTGCAGCAGCATCGTCCCGTTGTACAGAACGATCTGTTTCATCAGTATTGCCGTATTCTAAACTAAGATTTGCCCAAATGTCTTCTCGTCCCAAACCAATATTACCAGCAACCGAATATGTGAGACCGTCACCAACTTGATAAATACCGGGTTTTATCTCTAACGAACCTCCTCTATAGCCATTTTTCAGTTGTAAGTTCATCACACCAGCAATTGCATCTGACCCATATTGTGCCGAGGCACCGTCTCGTAGTACCTCCATCTGTTTAATCGCAATGGAAGGAATAGGTGAGAGATCTGCACCTTGTGAACCATCGGATAAACCGTTACCGAGCCATGTAATCACAGAGGCACGGTGACGACGTTTGCCGTTAACGAGTAACAACGTGTGATCAGGTGCTAATCCTCGTAGGTTTGCTGGACGAACAACCGTTGCTGCATCAGCGATAGGCTGTGCATTTACATTGTAAGAGGGAACTAAGTTTCTCAAGAGGTCGGGTAAATCCGTACCGCCCTGTTTAGCAAAGTCATCGCTAAGCACGACATCAATAGGGACAGCGGATTCAAGAACTGAACGCGGTTTTGCTCGTGTCCCAACAATAACTAAACCTTCAAGTTGAAGGACTTCTTGTTCGGATGTCTCTTCGCTTGATCCTGTTTCAGCATCATCTCCATGGTTATCTGCCACAACTACTGGCAAAAAGACTATAAACGTTGATATTGCTAAAATAGACACAAACAGAGACATATTAATGTAAATTGTACCTTTCATAATCAAATCTCCCCATTTTATAATGATAGATACTTGTGTTTACAAATAGAAGTGAGTTAATCTAATGATATATAGTCTTGTAACGCCATCCTCCCTTGCAATAATGTATGTGTAGTACAAACTCTTAGTTGTGTCATAATACACACAAACTAACAATTTACCTTACAGTAGGATTATTTCATAACTTATTTAAGTAGGATTCGGAGATAACTACTGCACAAAAGAACGTTGTGCCTTTCTAATACCGAATTCAGGTAAGATAAGGTAGATGCGAATTGTACCGCTTTTGGATATAGCGGTACAATTCACGTCTACCGTGGATTATGTGGTAATCTTAGAAACTATAACCAACCTTTGCATACCAGAATGCGCCATCAAACCCAAACGGACTGAATTGTCCGTATTTGTTACCAACAGAATCAGCAGCATTCGGATTTTCATCGGGAAAGGTATTAAGGATATTTTTTCCACCGAGAGTGAGAGACAATCCGGACTCCGCGGTGTAAGTGGTTTCTAAGTCAAAAATAACCCTTCCAGTGTATTCTCCAGTTCCTTCCACTTTTGGATTCTGTAAGTAATCTTCAGAATCGAACCAACCACTGAAATAACTGGCGCGCCCGAGCACTCCCCACGCATCCGTTATGGATTGACCGACAGTCAAGCTTCCGCGGTGTTTAGGTAAATTCTCTTGCAGTTCCCGGATTCGATGAGCGTCCAGTGTGGCAGAATCGAAGAAAGCTTTAAGTTCAGGAGTTAATTCCTCAGCTGGATCGAAATCAGAAGGTAATTCCTCGAGTTCTCCATCGACTACGAGATGGGTAACCTTAGTTGACGTGTAGTTATACACGGCGATGACGTTTCCGTTGGCTACCGGTGCTGTAACGACAAAGTCAATACCATTGGTTGTGCTATTGAAGTCATTGATAAAGAACTGGAATGTTTCCAGATTCGCCGCGCTGGTTACACCTTCATCGATGAGCTGCGCCTTCTGCGTGTCAGTCAATGTAAAGTGTTGTGACACCGATAACCGCTCTTTCAGCCGAATATCAAAAAAGTCCATCGTGAAATTTACGCCTAAAATATCGACGGTAAATCCACCTGTGAAGTTATTTGATTTTTCCGGGTTAAGCGAATTATCTTCCTTGCCAGTCACAACACCGACAGCGGCGTTGGTGGAAGGAATTGTTCCTTTATTAACGAGATCACCTTTCTCAAAATCGTATTCAGTGGTAATGTTGAACGTATTTTGCTGTCCGGGTGTCGGTGCGCGGAACCCAGTACTATAACTTCCCCGCAACCGCATCGTTTCCGTAACCTTGAAGTTTGCAGCGGCTTTGTAGTTCAGGGTACTACCGAAAATCTCAAATTGTTCACCGCGTACAGCCAGCGCGATCAGGAGCGGATCAATCGGTCTGATTTCAGTTTCCAGATACGCCGCAACGTTGTAACGTTGCCACTTGCCTGCCGCAACTGGACTGAATCCTGAAAATCCGTTGGAGGCAGCCGTGAAGCCTTGTGCTGCGAGGGGTCCGATCTGATGCGACTCGCGTTCGCCCTCTATGATTTCAAATCCTTCGTCACGATATTCCAAACCAGAAGCGAGGAATACCATGTCGCTGAGCGGATAGGTTACATCGAAGTTGAGGTTGTAATCTGTCTGGATATAATCACCCGGATCAAAATATGTCGGTGTATCTGGTCCGAGGGAAGCATTGACGGTATTGAAGATAAAGAAATCGGAATGGTGCCGTCCAAAAGAACCACTCAAATCCCATGTGAGTGGATTGCCTAACGTTTCTTCCAGAGCAGTGCCCTTAACGCCAACGACGACACCACTATCCCAAGCGAACGCGCCAAATCTGGGTGTGAATCCGCCTGGAAACATCTCCTGGAATGTGAATAGGTTCGGGTCATTCCTGACTGCTTGCAACCGTTCTGGATCAGGAACATTGTCGGTTATCGGGATATCGTCAGCATCGTGAGGTGACAGTTCTGGAAACATTTCTCCTGCCTCCACTGCTGCCGCATTTTCTGCTTCCCACTCTGCCTTTCGGGTTTCCCAAGCCTCCATCTCCTCTGTCAAACCTCGCAAATCTCCTACGAGTAACGTATCATCCCTCCCAGTTGGGCTAAACACGCCATTACGTGTGTTTGGGTTACGGAAATAGAACCCGCCTTCAACCCGCTTACGGGCGTAGTTGGCATGCCCATAGAAATTGATGGTATCTGTGAGGGTAGCACCGTAGTTCGCGAAGAATTTTAAGTCACCCTCCACAATCGGTTGTCCCCAAATTTGTGCAGGATCTTTCACACTGAAATTACCTGCGTTAATAATGTTTATAGCATCATTACGTTGGACAGATCGAATAGTGGGGTCTGCACCGCCGTATTCAATGCTGAGATTTGCCCAAGTATCAGGGGTGCCTAAACCGATGTTTCCTGCGACAGCGAACTGCCGTCCATCACCATATTGATATATCCCCGGTTTGAATTCAATACTTCCACCTTTATAATTGTCTTTTAATTGGAAGTTCATCACACCTGCAATTGCATCAGAACCGTATTGTGCAGATGCACCATCGCGTAGGACTTCAACTTGTTGCAAAGCAATTGACGGAATAGCTGATAAATCGGGTCCTTGTGAACCATCAGACAAACCGTTCCCGAGCCAGTGGATAACCGATGCACGGTGTCGCCGCTTGCTGTTCACCAATACCAATGTATGGTCCGGGGCAAGCCCTCGTAAATTCGCCGGACGCACCACCGTTGACGCATCACTAATCGGTTGTGTATTGACGTTATAAGACGGGACCAAAGTTCTCAGCAAATCCGGTAGATCTGCGCCGCCCTGTTTTGCAAAATCATCCTTTGATACTATATCAATAGGTACGGCAGACTCAAGCACTGAACGTGGCTTTGCACGACTACCTATAACGACAACGCTTTCGAGTTCAGTAACAGCCCCTTCAGAGGCAGCCTCAGCCTCTGTTTCTCCTGTGTTTTCTTCTTGGGCTACCACAGTAATGGAAAACACCATAAAAGTTGCTAAAGCGATGGAAATCGCAATTAGAACCGTTTTGTTAATAAGTGTGACTTTCATAAAATTTTGACTCCTTAGGTCTTTCTTGATAATTGTTTTTCCATTGATGTGAAAAAACATATTAATTTTAGAAATGTCCTAAAATTTAAACATTAGACACAAAAAGACATCTCAAGTTTAAAATTAAATTATAAAACAACACTTTACCGATGTCAATTTGATTAACTGGGCATCTGACATACTCCCCACGTTAAAGCGTTGGGGGTTCATTCGTACTTATATTAGACAAAACGCCTAAATGACGGTTTCCTGCTTCAATGTCCTTGCCTCCTGTCATGCTAACTGAAGTTACCGACGATTAGGTCTTACTTGGACTCCACAGGCGTTTATGCTCTCGGCATGCCCTGCCGCGAGGTTAGAAGTTGGTTTTATGTGTTTTCTGTTTTTTGATAGAGATCACAGACTGGTCGATTATATCTACCGCTATATCCAGTTTTTGCAATCGGCATCTCATCCACAAAAACAGTGCCAGTCGACCCCCAAACGGGATGTGGGGTTTGGTTTGCTCCGTGTTACTTCACATTACATTGCGGTGCTATGCTTGTCTCAATGGACAGAAAAAACTATATTTTGATAATGCCGTGTCTACATCCCCGTGCTAAAGCAACGGGATTTTGACACCAAATTCAAGATAAAAGATATAAAGAGTATAACATAGTTACACTTGAATTCAAAAGAAAAATTTGATATATTTATTTTATGCTATTTTTATATTTGTTGATTGCATCGGCAACAGTGCTATTTGGTACAACAATAGCGATCGTCTATCAAGACAAACAAACTGAATTTCGTATTATATTCGGTTTAACCGCTGGTGCAGTCCTTGGCTTCGTTTTGATGTTGATGATCCATCTTTTTACGGAGGTTGGTTATCCCACGGTTATAGTGATGTGGGGAGGTTTTCTGCTTATATGGTTATTAGAGAAGCTTACACATCGGATGCATGCAAGTATTGGCAATCATGAAGAAGGAAAGAAGAGATATATTTGGGGTGTCATACTAACCATAATTGGATTATCAATCCACTCAGTTATGGATGGAGTCAGTTTAAGTATTGCTGCAGAAAAAGACACGGTTGGTATCGCTCTTGCAATAGGAGTCATCCTACACCGGTTACCAGTAGCGACTGTGATAACGACGGCATTACGCAGAGACTATGATTTGACAAAAACTGCATTATGGCTCACTCCGTTGATAATCACCCCTTTCATCGGTGCATTCATAGGTGAACGTCTACTACATAGTGTTTTCAAGGATTTAGCTGACTATTTATTTGCTTTTGCCTTGGGAACATTATTACATGTAGTTATGGATGGTATAAGAGGTGAATACGTTCCTTCAGAAGAAAAGATGGGTAAAACTGCCAAAATAGCATTTGTTGTAGGCATGATTATAACGCTATGTGCAATGTATTTTATTCCTGAATTAGGACATGAACATGCACACTAATACTTCATTAAAACAACTTGGAACGAAGGTAAGTTCTATTTTACCGACAGTATGTTGTCTTTTTATATTAGTAGCACAAGCAATTGCAGAAGATATTCCGATAGTTGTGTCTGGTGAACCCAGGGCAACCTTGCAAATCGGTGCAAACGCTTCACCTCAAGAGAAATTTGCTGCATCCGAAATCCAAACCTTTATTGATAAATTCACAGGTGTCCAACTTGCGTTACATACTAACCAACAACCTACCACCACGCGGACAGTTGTTGTTTTAGGAACACTCACATCAAACCCAACGATTCGCTCACTTCAAACTCAGGTCGGTTTAGAATTACCTGATGCAATTGGAGATGAAGGGTACGAGATAAAATCTGCTGACCTTGGATCCGAATTCATCATCGTAATTGCAGCACACACACCACGTGGTGTGATCTATGGATCGTATGGGTTTATTGAGGAATGTATCACCGTATTGACAGAACTCCAATCTGTTCATCCAGGATTAACCGTAGCACGTACCGATACATTGCGCGTACCTTCTTTGGACGAAACATCTCGTCCATTTTATCCAATTCGGGCTGTGTTAGAAATAGATGATCCAGACTGGCTCGCACGACAACGGATCAATATGAGTGGTGGTGAAGGTGTTTGGACAGGCACCGGAATTGAAGACGGATTCGGTACTGCCTTCAAATACGTTGATACACCCGCTTTTTCGGCGTTCCAAGATGAACCGCGTACACAACGACAACAAAGAATAAAGACTCTCCAAAACCGCTTTTCTGAACTCAACAACCGAGGTATTGATGCATATTTATTTATGTATTTGACTGGAGAACCGACAGAAGCACTTATTAAAACACGTCCAGATCTATTGGGTCCAGAAGTCCTATATGGTGCATCAAGAAACGAGTTTTCTTACCGTCCGTTCTGCTGGTCAAAACCGGAATTTCACACCCTTGCACGGCAATTAACACAGGAAATTGTGAAAACATATCCTGCTCTCGCTGGATTTCACCTACGATCATGGGGACATGAGACGCGGTCTTGCAATTGTCCTGAATGCGGTGATCGATCTCCAGAAGGGCAAGCTAAACTCTGGGAGGTATATTTCACAATTATTAAAGCAGCACAAGAAGTTCGTCCGAATTTCAAGTTTTACATATCCGGATATAATAGAAGTTGGCTACAAGACCCGGATGGTGAATATGCACGGAAATTACCTAAAGGCACCATTTTTTCACAAAAGTGGGGGGCAGATGGAGAACCTGTTTCAGATCCAAATATCCCGTTTGAACAGATGAACTCCCTCGGAGAGATGGGACACCGATTTATTGTGCTTTCGCACGACGTTGAGGAAGTAATGCCGTTTTGGATGCTTGAAAGTGATCTGTTTGTAGAAGGTGTCCGAGAACTTGCTAACTCGCCTGAAGTGGTTGGATTAAGCGGTTTTACTGTGCAAGGCGCAGCGGAAGGTTTAGGGTACCTTGACCGACTTGTAAGCGCACGGATTAATTGGGATGTCCAACTTGACCATCTTCAGTTACTTCGCAATGAGTTAGTAGCACGGTATGGCAACACGCAGTCAGGAGAAATAATTCTCAGTGCCTTACGTATCAACGGTTGGACTTTGGCAAGCTACTTTTCAGATTATGCAAGTTCCACTTCTATTGGAGGCAGTTACGGCAGTGGCTCAGCAGGATTAGCAACACGTTTTTGGAACCTGATCGGTAGCAGGGCAGTCGAAAATACTTTAGCTATTCCCGATTTGAAAACCGCTCAGACTGCAGTCAGCCGATTTACTGCACTTTTGTCACCACAACAACGCGCAGCAAATGAGATGCGAGTCGGACAGGAACTTGCAGAACCCGTTGATCTTGAAGCAACACAAGATCTGAACGATGCAGTCCACTTAATGAATCTATGGGTCTTACTGTTTCAGAGTCGTGAAAAACTGGTTGAAGCCATTACCCTTGGATATGAATATAACACAAGTAGTGCTATCAACGCTAAACTTGCCAGTGCTGCGGAGTTCTCAAAAGCAATGCAGCCGTTGATAAAGCAATTTGAAGAATTTGGACCCTTATTTGGGTATTCGCACCAGACAAATGAAGTAGAATTGGTAAATACATTAATAGATGAGGAGGTATTTCTCTCCAGTTATGACTACCGGTTACTACAAAAACATGACGAAAGTTTTACACCTGAAGAGACAGAATTCCGTATCACTGAAGTACACAATTATCCTAATCCACTCAAGCGTAAAACTACATTTACCTATCAGTTGACACTTGACGCGGATGAGGTGAAGATTACTATTTATACCTCCTCTGGACGACGTATACAAGTTTTGAATAATGTGTCAGCCAAAGAAGGTTATAATGAGGTAGCATGGGATGCTCTCAATGCAGAAGGCACACCGCTTGCCAACGGAGTCTACTTTTATAAGATACGTGCAGTTCTTGATGACAAAAGGGATGAAAGTATCCACCGATTGGCAGTGATACGGTAGTACAGTCACCCCTTCATAACGTTGATTTATGGATTTCGGTCACCCTTTATCCAAGTTACTAACTTATTTTTTCGTCTCAGGAAGCGAATAAACTCCACGACGTACACGAACGATCTCTCCGTCATCTAATAGTTGTTTGAGCTGATTTCCTATTGATTGAGGGCTACAACCCATTGCTGCAACAAGTGATGATGTCGTTTTCTCACGATTGGCAGCCAAGAGAAAAAGGATTTGATCACGGTAAGCAACTCGAGGAATGTTACCCCCACGTAGTTTGTTCAACACACGGTTCGCTTGCCTTGAGGAGCAACCTAAGACCCGTTCCACTTCTTCTCTTGGGGATTCAGCGGTTATGCTTGCACTCTCTGCTTCAAATTGTTCGCGTATACTTATGGCTTCCTCAAGTTTAGGTAAAGAACCAGCGACCTCAAAGTCTTCCCAATCAAACAGAATCGTTTCCTCCCTATCGGTGATGTCGGGTAATTCAAAGTTTGTAAGCAGCATCACAGTCTTACCACTTTGCCGGTTCAATCCTATACCACCAACAATCTGCCTGAGTAATCCCACCACATTTTGATTATAAACCTCTTGTATTCGTTCGTCTTTATAGTGACCAGTCCATAATTCTCCTTCATAATTGAGAGGCGTTTTGTCGCTTCCATACACCATTTGAGCTTGATTGAGAATAAAGTGTTGCGACCAATGCGGTGTGCCAACTATCCATAAGACCTGTATTTCTTCAATATCTACCTCAATATTGGTCAACTCTTTGAAACCTTTAACAAAACTGACGTTAGACTTTGTCGCCAGATCCTCTAAATTATTCGTGATTAGTTTATTTGTAACAATACCGTGTTTTATGCTCAGGTCCCTATCAATTTCCGTGCGGATACCATTAAAATAACGTTCTCCTAATTTAGACAAATCTGCAGTACCTGAGATGCTGTCATAGTATTGAATTACATTAATTGATTCGCTACTTGTTCGGATCTGAAAGACCTTGTTACCCGGTACCCATGATGTCGGTTCAATAGAAATGACATCCATTTCTTCATCCGGGAATATCTTGTGAAGCTGCTGCTCCGTTAGGAATGTTGATATTAACAGTAGCCGTTTGACATCTGGATGCAGCATTGGCGGCATCCAAAACTTCAGATATTCATCGCTCAATTGCATCGGGGCATCAACATCCCGATGGTATTGCGTAAAGAAACGTTGCAACTGATGCCAATACGTCCAATACGGATCCCGACAGACGGTAGGGAAAAGTGATATATCCTCTACAGACTGGATATCAAGGACTCCTAATGCAATGGCTTGTGTCATCTTCATCGGAATACAGATATCCTCGTGGGGAGTAAAGGAGGGAAGTGATAAAGTATGCAGATCCATATCGCGCAGTCTTTCTTCAGCATCCTCATCAAAGGGGATGTATACAGTTGCACCCCCGTGAAAATTAATCGCGTATCGTGCTAATTCGGTTCCTGTTTTAGGATCATCAATCCCGTGCACTACGATTTTACCTTGCACATTCAGATGACACATCTGTTTAATTATCTCAGCAGCGTATGGTTGGAACGCTTCTACCACAGCGCGAACTTGTCCGATAGGATTGCTATATGGGTCGCCTTCTGTTTCAAGTACATTCATTAATGCAACAGCAAAGTTACCCAAAGCATTTCCTTGCCAGTTGACGATCCATTCCTCTACGACTCTCTTTGAAATCTCACATTGAAGAAATATTTTCTCTAATGATGTTTTAGTCTCATCAATGATACACAAACGTTCCGAGTCATTTGCAGTCCCTAATGTCCGTTGCACCACGTGTTTATGACGTGGATCCAGAAACAACTTCCCAACAGCCGATATCTGTGCATTTGCGCGTTGTAATGCAAGCGGTTGTGATAGATAGCCGCGTTCTTGGCAGGCAGTATAAACCTGACAATGTGTGCAGATACTTTCATATGCATTACCACCCTTTGCCACAAGTGCAGAAACCCGTTCTGCATCCTCGCACACATTGCCGTGTTTGAATGGATTTGCCATGCGGATGTTTTCTGGTATATCTTTCACTTGTTGCCACCTGAACCTTATCGATCGCCAACGCGCAATAGAGTGCTGATTTTGTGCTCGAAATCGTTTCTCTGCTGCATCGAGTTCGGCTATATTTATGCAGGTCATCCGATTTTTCAAGAGAAATGTCTCCATTTCGGTGTTTGTCAATATGTTCTTATCGGAAGTTGTGATGGCAAGAATACGTGTATCGCGCTTCAAGATTTGTAGTAGATGCGTAGAATGCTCTTCAAGTGTTTTATATATACTTGGTGCTTTCTGTGATTTTTTAAGTTTTTGCGGCAAACGTTTTATTGCCAACGGACTCAACTTTCTCTCTCGAATTGCGTGCACTTTTTTCATAAAGTGTGTTTGTGTCGAAATGCCAGAGTCATCCCATATATCTGTAATCGGCACAGCACGCGTTGGGATATCGGTATTCTGTGTAGACGCGCGAACCCATACAGTATCCTGATCCTCCCAAGATAATACGGATAAATCGTCGTTGGTCCAGGTATGATAACCGTATAATTCTCTTTCATAAGAGAAACCACGCCTCAGAAATGCTTCTTTAGAGAGATCAAGATTCACTGATCTGAATGAAGGTAAACCATAACGATATGTATTTGTTTCGTATTCGGTGACCTTATCTGTAACTAATTCAGGTTCGTGAAGTGCAGCACGTAGTATATTAATTGGTGTAAATAGTACCTCTTTGGTAATGACAGGTGGATTTAACAGATCCCCAACTAAAATCTCATACCGCATATCCCAACGACTGTACCCTTCGTCCCCACGTATTTCCAAGTAAACGTTACGGTGAAACGGGTTTTCTGCAGTCGGTGAATGCTTATATATAAAATATTTCGCCTCATCGGTGTTTGGATGTAGGTAATCTTGGATTCGACAAGAGAAACGAAGTCCACCAGATTTTGTCAACGTCAACAACGGGTTCGCAGACATGTTGATGAGTGCTTCTATACAAGTAGATACCGCTTCAGGTGCGGCACATATAGCATCATATTTGAATTCAAGGTCGTGCCAACACGCACGATCACGTTGTGAGGGGTTGCCAGTATATATCTGAATACCCCATGAAGTGTGCCATTGTTTTATTCCCCAGTCTTGTATCCTTTGCTGTCTCAAGAACCGATTACCCCCAAGATCTCGCGGACCTTGGTCATTTTCTGGTGCATGACCTATCGGCATAAAGGAGATATCTGCCCTTTCAAGTGCACCAAGTGTCATAGGATTGCCACGTACACAATGTACTTTGATTTGGTAAGGAACAACACTCTGATACAACGCAGGACTAATCACTGTTCTGCGTTGCCGTAGTTTTCCTCTTTCTGCATACCTGTTATGACAACGTTGAATTATATCTTTTAATATAGTCATGGTGTAATTTCCTATTGTTGGTTGGGATTGAACAAAGTGAAACCCAATTATTTCTATTGTTTATGAGTGTTATATGTCGGGATATGAACATGTTACGCAACTTAAGATATCTTTGCATTGACGATTAATTTCTTTTACAATTTACGACCTGTACGCAACCGACAAGTAGAATATATTTTACGATATTCATAATGTCTGTCTTTTCTCTTAATATAGGTTTTTAATACTGAAAACCTAATCTATGCGTCAAGATATAAAATTGCTACAAATGTACAGCAACATGTGCTTATCTAAATACCGTCACCTCAGAAAGGTAAAAGGTGTTTAGAAAAGACAATACAACAAGCATTGACATCAGCAGCCATAGATGGGGAAACCCTTAGCCTCCCCTACGATGTTAAACTATGGTGTAATACCAATTTTAACAACGATATCCCTAAATTGTAAAATATGGATGGGTTTCCTGTTCTAACTAACTTAAGACTTATATTAGGTACATTTAGGCAAACATACCTAATAATCTTATTTCATATATATTAGCAAAAGTGCTAATATAATTCAAGGTTTTAACATTACCAAAATTAGTTTATAGTTTTACTTTACCAGAATGCACGATATATTGCCATTTAATCTCAAATGTGTTAAAATATTCTAAAAGTAACTTGCAGTGCAATAGAGTTTAGCAATAATGGAAAGTTCCTATAAAAAAGCCTTATACGTTTTTATCGGATTTATTGTGGTGATGATTGGCATTATAATCGCTGTCATTCTCCGTTATTCTCAATACGGTTCAATTCCTAATACAATGGAAATGGTTGACTTTGAGGGTATTCTCTTGGCTTTTATAGGTGCAGCGGTATTGATTATGATTAGCGTTGTCCTAACCTTCAACTTAGCACATGCATGGACAAAAGAACAACCGGAATTTACGCAACAGATCATTCGGTACGCATTAATTATCAACCTAACTATTATCATCATAATTGGTGGTTTAGCAGGTGGAATCATTATATTACGGACTTTATGGACTATTGGATATTTTTAAGTTTGCATTTATAATGGAATTATGATATAATATTTTAATTAATTTTGGAGGATACATTTCCAACACTGTTTCAGTAAATGTCCATATCTTGCGATGACTGGGTTTATTGTCGTAACAGTATTTAGAAATGTAGATGTGAGATTTGGTCATGTGGAGGAAAATTAGGTTGTCCTTTTTCCTCATAAAACCTGATTAAATTTCATAGACACAAAAACTAATCGAAAGCCTATTACAACTTGGGGGTGTGAAAAATACACTATAGAGGCAGACGTACTCAAAAACCGAAGGAAAGACAGACTCGTTCAAATTATCAGATTCGAGCTAAAGAGGTTTTGCTTATTGACGAAAATAACACGCAGGTCGGTGTAATTTCCTCGCGTGAAGCTATGGAACGTGCTGAAGAAGCCGGATTGGACCTTGTTGAGGTTTCGGCTAATGCAAATCCACCTGTCTGTAAAATAATGGACTACGGGAAATATCAGTACGAAAAGAATAAGCGCGCGAGAGAAGCTCGAAAGAAACAGTCTAAGATTGTACTAAAAGAGATGCAATTCCGACCAGATACAGCAGAGCATGATTATCAATTCAAAAAGCGTCATATTGAAGACTTTTTGAAAAATGGTTGGAAGGTACGAGCAACTGTGCGGTTCCGTGGCAGGGAGATGCTCCACACAGAGTTGGGCAAAAACATGCTTAACCGATTGGTAGAAGACGTGGCTGAACTTGCTGAGGTTGAACAACCCGCTAAAATGGAAACACGCGTTATGTCCATGCTCTTAACACCGAAATCTTCGTAATACAGTGTCCCTCATGTAATATGAGTAGACTTTGACGTATATTTGTGGTTAATTAAAATCATGTAGTTCTTTCAATTGACGGCTTTTGAAAGAGACATGACGTTTGCGAGGAGACTATGCCTCTCCTCGTTTATTTTGTGAGTATATGTCTATATCTCACTTACAGAACACCTTCAATAAATTGGTCAGGAGAAGCCGTCTCAAAAGGAAATTGTTATGCCGAAAATGAAAACGCATAAAGGCGCAGCAAAACGTTTTAAATTTACAGCTAAAGGGAAAATCCGCCGTAGTCGAGCGTATGCGGGACACTTGTTTATCTCAAAGTCTGCAAAACGGAAACGTCGATTAAGACAATCTACGTTGGTTGACCCAAGCAATGAAAAACGTTTGAAACGTCTAATTTATTAGGAGTTAAAATGGCACGAGTAAAAACAGGGAACGTCCGGAGGAAACGAAGGAAACGTATATTAAAGCATTCCAAAGGATTTCGTGGTGGACGCAATAACCTCAGACGTACCGCTATGGAGGCGGTTGAAAAAGCTTGGAATCACGCTTATAACCATAGACGTACACGCAAACGTGACTTTAGACGTCTTTGGATAATGCGTATCAACGCCGCCGCAAGATTACACGGAATGACATACAGTAAATTCATACACGGATTAAAAAACGCTGGTATCGAATTGGACAGAAAAGTTCTTGCGGATATCGCAGTACACGATGCAGCAGGTTTTGAACAACTTGTCGCCCGCGTCAAAGGATAGTTTAAAAGGGAATACATTTAAAGAATATGGAACTAAATGGCGATGAAGGGACAAAGTAGGTAGTTGAAATATCTCAATCAGAGAGACCGTACCATCGGCTGCGAGTACGGTTTTGAGAACAACTGCAGAATTTCATCTTGGAGCCAATTGACAAGAAATGAAGCGGACAGATTGTTGTTATAATCTGTCAAGCGGGGTGGTACCGCGGAAGTAGATGCCTGTCGCTTTCGTCCCCAGAAAATACCTCAAACTGAAAGAGGTACTGGGACAGCGTGACGGGCTTTATCTTTTTAAAAGGCAGCTATGAAAACAGAATTAGAAGGGATTCAAGTCGCAGCACTTGAAGCATTGAAAGATGTGCAAACTGCAGATGTGCTTGAATCGCTTAGAATTGAATACTTTGGGCGCAGAGGAAAGTTGACAGATGTCATGAAGGGCATGGGGAAACTGTCTAAAGAAGAACGTCCGATTATTGGAAAACTTGCCAATAAGGTACGTGCCACACTTACCGAAGCATTTGAAGCAGCAAAAATCGCACTGGAAAGTCAACACCAAGAACAGCAACTCAAATCAGAATCTATTGACATTACACTTCCTGGTCGAAAACCCGCTTATGGAAAAGCACATCCGGTGATGCAAACGTTGGAACGGATAGAGGCAATTTTCACGCAAATGGGATTTCAGGTTGTGACAGGTCCGGAGGTAGAAACAGAGCATTACAATTTTGATGCACTTAATACACCTTCAGATCACCCCGCGCGTGATTTGCATGATACATTCTATCTGACAGATGGACACTTATTGCGCACCCACACATCACCAGTCCAAATCCGTGCAATGGAAAATCAGAAACCGCCAGTACGTATTATTGTTCCCGGTAAGGCATACCGTGTGGATTACGATGTTTCCCATACACCGATGTTCCACCAAGTTGAAGGATTGCTTGTGGATAGACACGTTACCTTTAGTGAATTGAAAGGTGTCTTAGTATCCTTCGCGCGGCAGATGTTCGGAGACCAGACGCAGATGCGTTTCCGTCCACATTTTTTCCCGTTTACGGAACCGAGTGCAGAGGCAGATATCTCCTGTACTGTTTGTAGTGGCAAAGGGTGTCGTAGTTGTGGACACACGGGATGGATTGAAATCTTGGGAGCAGGAGCAGTTGATCCAGAAGTGTTCCATGCCGTCAACTATGACCCAGAGGAGATTACAGGTTTCGCGTTCGGTATGGGTGTAGAGCGAATTGCAAACCTACAGTTCCGTATTCCAGATATCCGCACATTTTATGAGAACGACATCCGTTTCCTAAAGCAGTTTTAAATGTAGTAGGCACACTCCGCTGTGCAGTAACGAAGATAGCAGGAATACCCGTTGTAGTGTAACGAAGGACTTTATATATGAACGTAACCCTAAATTGGCTAAAAACCTACATTGATTTTGATTTTTCTACAGACGAACTCGCGCAAAGGTTAACGATGTTGGGAATTGAAGTAGAATCTGTTAAGGAACTCGGAGCATCGTTAGATGGCGTAGTTGTTGGTAAAGTGACCTCCATCAAACCACATCCGAATGCCGATAAACTTGTGCTTTGTCAGGTAGATATTGGCGATGAAGATACGCTTCAGATTGTGTGCGGCGCACCAAATGTGTGTGAAGGCATGTTTGCACCTGTCGCAACAATCGGCACAGAATTGCCTGCTGGAATTACAATCAAACCTGCTAAACTACGCGGTGAAGAATCACACGGTATGCTCTGTTCAGAAAAAGAATTGAAGATCTCTGATGATGCAGCAGGACTCATGGCGTTATCCTCGGACATACCCGTCGGTACACCTCTTTCTGTTGCATTAGGATTAGACGATACGGTGTTTGAATTGGAAATAACCCCGAACCGTCCTGACTGTCTCAGTCTGATTGGTGTTGCCCGCGAAATCCGCGCAGAAACAGGTAACGATTTAAAACTACCAGAAGTTAACATCCAAGAAAACGACACTGATATTCGAAAAGTGACTTCTGTAACAATTGATTCGTCTGATCTTTGTCCCCGCTATGCAGCACGTGTCATACGTGGTGTTAAAATCGGTGAATCTCCTGGTTGGTTAAAACAACGACTTGAATCTGTCGGTGTAGGTGTTATCAATAATATCGTGGATATCACAAACTTTGTCCTAATGGAATATGGGCAGCCGTTGCATGCTTTTGATTACCACAAACTCGGAGAAAACCGAATTGTTGTGCGTCGTGCTGCTGAAGGTGAACAGATCACAACCCTTGATGAAGAAGACCGCAAACTCACTCCAGATATGTTAGTTATTGCAGATGCTGAAAAACCTGTGGCACTCGCTGGAATTATGGGGGGATATGATTCTGAAATCACCGAAACAACATGTGATGTGCTGTTAGAAAGTGCCAATTTCCATCCTGCAAGCATCCGCGCTACAGCAAAAAAGTTGGGAATTCACACAGAAGCTTCTTATAGATTTGAACGTGGTGCGGATCCCGAGACGGTTATTCCTGCACTTGACCGCGCAACACAACTGATAGTGGAATTAGTAGGTGGCACAATCTGTGAAGGCACTATTGATGTCTACCCTGGGAAAAGTGAACCTATCCAGATACAACTCCGTCCAGATCGTGTGAATTACATACTTGGAACCGCGCTGAAGAAAGATGAAATAGAGCAAATCTTATATCGGTTGGGGTTTGGTGTGGAAGCAACACAAACTGATGATACCTATCAAGTCACCGTTCCATCGTTCCGTGGTGATATAACACGTGAAATTGATCTGATTGAGGAGATTGCGCGTGTCCACGGATATGATAACATTCCAACAACACTACCAAAAGGTGATATTCCTATTCCCGTTCCAGATATCTCAGTTGAAGTCCACAGACGTATAAAGCATTTTCTACTTGGATCAGGAATGATGGAAGCGGTAAACTATAGTTTTAGTCACCCAAACTGCTTTGACAGGATACGGTTAGCAGAAGGCAATCCGCTTCGTGACACCTTGAAACTACAAAATCCGTTAAGTCCAGAAATGTCAATCTTACGGACGACATTACTTCCAAGTCTACTTGACAACGCACAACACAATCATAACCATCAGATAAATAATATCGCACTCTTCGAGTTGTCAACAGTTTTTTTGCAAGGTGAAGAACCGGGACGTATTGCTGGCATCCTCGCTGGAGAAATCGGCGGTGGTGTCTACGGAAACTCATCTCGTCCTCCAGATTTCTTTGACATCAAGGGTATAGTAGAAGGGACACTTGAGGTCTGCTGTATTACAGATTATTCGTTTGCTTTAACAAATGAACCGACTTTCCATTCTGGACGAAACGCCGAAGTATTGTTGGGAAATAAACGTATCGGAATACTCGGAGAGGCACATCCTGAAGTGCTTGAAAACTACGAACTTCCGTATAAGGCATATCTCTTTGAACTTGACCTTGAGGCACTTGTTTCCGCAGCCGATTTTTCCAAACGTTTTGTACCGATTCCTATCTATCCCAGCATCCAGCGAGACCTCGCGATTGTTGTAGACGAAGAGATGCAGTCAGATATGCCGATAAAAATCATATATACCACTGGTGGCAAATTGGTTGAGTCGGTGCGACTGTTTGACGTATATGTTGGGGATCAAGTGCCGGAAGGTAAAAAGAGCCTGGCTTATACAATTACATATCATTCTGCTACCGAGACCTTGACAGATAAAGCAGTTAACGACCTTCATAACAAAGTTGTGGAAAGATTGAATCAAGAACTTGGTGCGGAACTACGATTGTAGGAACGATCTGTGCTCACGACCTATCTTTAGGAATTATGCAGGCACACCGTATAAAAAATCTATTTTCAGCAATCGCACGACACTACGATTTCCTCAACTCGTTGTTGAGTCTTCGGTTTGACCGTGTATGGCGACGAGAAACAGTCAAGGCAAGTAGTGTAAAGCCAACAAGCAAGGTGCTTGATGTTTGCACAGGAACAGGTGAACTCGCTCTTGCGTATGCTGATAAAATTGAGAAAGGTCGTTCTGTCATCGGGTCAGATTTCTGCTTTGAGATGTTAGTTGTTGGTAGGCAAAAGGTAGAACGGCAGGACCGCACGCACGCGTTTGTTCCGATTGAGGCGGACACCCTCACACTCCCCTTCTCTGACAATACCTTTGACATTGTTTCAGTCGGTTTCGGCATCCGAAACGTATCAGACCTTGAGTTAGGCATTCGTGAGATGACACGTGTTGCTGTATCTGGTGGTAGAATTGCAATCTTAGAGTTTACGCAGCCTGTCAATCCGATTTTCCGAGGTCTTTACTATTTCTATTTCACGAAGATGTTACCGTTCATCGGTAATTGTATCTCGCGAAACAAGGAGGATGCGTACGGGTATCTTCCACGTTCCGTCATGCAATTTCCAAACTGCGAGGCGTTGAAAGAGATTATGGAACAGTGTGGACTGACAGATGTACAGTATTTTCGGAAAACTTTGGGAATTGTTGCCATTCATATTGGGAAAAAAGTATGATTTTGTCTTATTGGAGGAGCCATGAAAACTTTGTTAAGATTGTTTGCGATAGTAATTATGTTCTCCGTTTACATAGTCGGTTGTAGTGAACGCGCAGATGATGACGAGTTAATCGCTGCAAGATTGCTCCGTACAGATCCAACACCAGGAAGTACAATTGAAGTAGATAGCACTATTACTGTTTCTTTTGATACTAATCCGGGAAATGTGGACGTAGATGTGGGGACCGCTACAACATCTGGTAAAACGGTTACAATCAATGGTCCATTCCCAGAAGGAAAATTTACCATAACACTCACATGGAAGGATGGAAACCGAAATTTAACCTACACCGTAGGTAGTTCTGACCCAGATGTTACTTTACCCGAACAGGTCCCTGACCCCGAACCAGTTGCTCCTGACGGGATGGTTATAATTCCTACAGGTGAATATCTCATGGGAAGCACAGACGAGGAATCTGATAACGATGAACAGCCTGAACATATCGTATATATTGATGCTTTTTTTATTGACGAAACCGAAGTAACCAATGCAGAATTTAAGGAATTTATCCTCGCTAATCCGCAATGGCAAAAAAATCAGATTGAGGAAAGATTCACAGATGATAATTACTTAAACGATTGGGATCGTAATAATTTTCCTGACGATGAAGACGATCATCCGGTACGTTACGTCAGTTGGTATGCAGCGATGGCATACGCGAAATGGGTAGGTAAGCGACTCCCTACTGAGGCGGAATGGGAAAAAGCTGCACGAGGAAGATTAAATGGGAGAAAATATCCGTGGGGTGATCTGATTAGCGAGAGAAGGGCAAACTACGGTAGAAATATTGGACATACAACACCTGTTAGAAAATATGCTCCCAACGATTACGGAGTCTATGACATGGCAGGGAATGTGTGGGAGTGGTGTCTTGACGAATACCAGAGTAACTTCTATGGGAATTCACCGCGGGAAAATCCAGTCGCTGGTGCTGATAGCATTGAAGAAATTGTAAATGATTTTGAGAACATTGTTGAGGATCGTATATTGCGTGGTAGTGGGTGGAACGGAAATCCTGCTTGGTTACGCGCAGCAAATCGTTATGGAGACAGTCCTACTTATGCAGGGATTGGTGCTCTTGGATTCCGCTGTGCAAAGGATATTGAGTAGTTCTCGGGATTATATGCTGACGTTCAAACGCTCCACATGCGCAACAACTGATTCTGAGACACCTTCCAAACTATACCCACCTTCCAATGCCGAAACAACGTTCCCCGATGCAGTATTTTCTGCAAAATCAAGAATCAAATCGGTTAGCAACGCAAATCCGTCTGCCGTTAGGTTAATATTAGCAAGCGGGTCAAGGTAGTGTGCATCAAATCCAGCAGATATCAGGATAAATTCTGGTGAAAAATCCTGTAATGCTGGTCCGAGAACATCCTCAAAAACTGTCTTATATTCATCATCGCCGCTATAGGGTGACATGGGGACGTTAAGTGTAGTGCCTCGTGCATTTCCGCTGCCCTGTTCATTTTTTGAACCTGTACCAGGGTAAAGCGGGGATTGGTGGATAGAGAAGAAAAAAACCGATTCGTCCTCGTAGAAGATATCTTGTGTGCCGTTGCCGTGATGCACATCCCAATCTATAATTGCGACCTTTCCCACCCCGTGTTCTCGTTGGAGGTAACGTGCTGTAATGGCGATATTATTGAACAAGCAAAACCCCATACTCCGTCCCGGTGTAGCGTGGTGTCCGGGTGGACGCACCATAGCAAAAGCGTATTTCACTTGTTTAGTCACAACTGCCTCTGCTGCACATAACACTCCACCTGTTGAAAGCAGAGCAATATCATAAGAATCATGTCCCACAGGCGTGTCATAGGTAAGTGGGATTCCTGCCTCACAGGATTGACGTATGTGTTCGTTATAGCCGGGTTTATGTGCATAAGCGATCTGTTCAACAGTCGCGGGTGTAGGGTCGATGCGCTGCAACTTCTCCCAAACATTACTTTCTTGGAGTGCTGCGAGGCTGGCTCTGAGTCGGTCGGGTCGTTCAGGATGTCCTGGACCTGTGTCGTGGTTGAGGTAATCTGGATGATAGATGAATGCGGTGTTTTGTGTCATGGTGATAGCTTCTACGATTTGCAATTCTCCTACTGTCTTATGCATATACTATTGGGCATTGCAGGGAGTTTTGTTTACTGCACGTAGGTCAACTTCTTTACGTAAGCGAGAATTAACATCATTATCGCTATGGACACAAATACAATTGACACCGTAGTCATGGTTAATGCCTGAAGGATTCTCTTCTCTTCTATTCCTTCCTCTATGTGTTCAGAAGTAAGTAGAGAAGACTTAGGTGGAGGAATTACATCGCCATGCTCTTTTGCGGTTTCTATCCAGCATAAGATGGCATCTCTCCCATTTGCAATCGCTTCGTCAATAGTGTCACCATCAGAGACACAACCTGGTAAGTCAGGAAATTCAATCAGGTAACCTTCCCCTTCTTCTGTTGTTAATATACTTATTTTAGGTGGGTAACCTAGCTCATTCATCATTTTCCTCCAACTGATCAATCATTGCAACAAGTTTTCGAATATATACCGGTTTTATCGGACGACGGGCAGGAATAGTTACTTACCTCCGGAATTGTGTCGTAGTGTGACATGACTGCTTCCGCGTTTTGGACGGTTTATTGATAGACCATATCGATTCGCAAGTGTTTCAACATCTCTCATCCGCCAATCAATACGCGGATTCGCTCTCATTCTTTCCAATAATTAGTCACGGCGCATAGAAATAGAACTCCACACAACATCACTTTCTTGCACCGTTGTCAAGTTAGTAATTCAGTTTAATTCCTGCTTAGAACAATTCAATGATGAAGACTATGTTAAAATCGTACCATGTTCAATGGCAATTGTCAAATTAGATTTGTCATTATATATCCACATATATCATCCCCGCATCCGTCTAACCCGTGCAGGTGTGTCGTCACCATGAATTTCAGAAGAGAGAATGCGTTGGTCTCGGTCCTCAACCGGTAACTCCACCTTTACACCACCACGACGATGCGATTCTCGGAGTGCAATTGCCACCTCAAGTGCAGCACGTCCATCTTCACCAGAACATTTTGGTGCACCTCCGTTTTCAATGGCGTCAATAATGTCGTCAACAATGGTCAATCCCATTCCTTGCATCCGATTAGGGTATGGAAAGGGACAAGTTGCAGGGACACCGCGTCCACGTCGTCCACCGGGAAGCACACGAATCAACTCAAACTTTTCGGCATTGTTGATGGAACGGATACGTCCACCTGAACCGATGACATCCACCTCCCAAGGTGCTGCTCCACACGATGTGCTACGCAGATATGCACGGACACCGTTATCAAACACGAGATAGCCGTTACCCGATAGGTCGTTTTCACCTGCGGCAGCTTCGTCTGATTGCATCTCACCGAAAACCCATTCCACATTTCCACCTGCCATGTATCGTAAAATATCTATGGCGTGGCTGCCGTTGTGGGAAAGACCACACTGTGCATAAACGGTTACCTGTAGCACATTGCCAATTTCACCTTCGTCAATGAGTTTTCTTGCCTCACTAAAGAAAGGATTCCAACGTCTTGCGCAATTGATTGCTACTACTACACCGTTCTCATTGCAGACATCTAACATCTCATCCGCTTCTGCGAGACTGAGCGAAATCGGTTTTTCTGCCCAAATCCCTTTGACACCGGCACGTGCCACATCTTGCACGATGGTTGAACGCACCCGTGCTGTTGTGCAAACGCTGACAAGATCAAGATTTTCCTGCTCTAACATTTCGCGATAATCACTATAGATATGTTCCGAACTGAGTCCCCAACGTTCACCGAAGATTGAGCCTTGTTCGGCATGCAGATCTGCACCCGCGACCAATTCCACTTTCGGTGATGCATGATAACTGGGTGCATGACAGTAGGGAAGAAAGAGGGAGCCACCCTGTGTGATTTCGTCATCAAAAGTGCTTCCCATCCGTCCTAAACCGATTACACCTGCTCGATAAGTTGACATCTTTTATCCCTCCAAGAAAATGTGTCAGGTAAATGTGAAGGCTTAAGGCGTTAAACCCTTCCTTTGCACAGATCTACCAGAGAATTACGTCTCAACGATTTTATAGGTTCGGAATTTCCTAACGCTAACCGTCAGGATTGCCAGATTTTTGTCGGGATGCTGGCTCTCATCGTAATGAGAAATATAGGTTGAGCCTTAAAAGTCCTTTGTGGCGGTCAATGCATCGCGAGGCGTAACAGGATCCGTTGATTGGACATGTTCAATCGCGTTGCAAATGCAGCATGGCATCATAACCAGATGAAGCGATGCCATTCAATTCCAAATCGAAAATGCTGATGAGGACATGCTTTGTACTTAGTCTGATCCCTACAGGTTGGCTTTTATATTTCCCCATGTTGTAGTTAATTTGCTTGCGGGGTAAACCGACAACGCGGATTCAAATCCATTTGTCATGAGAACTTTAATTTCATCCTCAGTCAATGCAACATTGAAAAACGCGACCTCATCAAAGAGTCCTGAAAAATATTGTCCCCATTGATCTAAAAAATTCGCACCAATACCGATCTCCGTAAAAACATAGGTATCGGAAACTGTGTCCTCTTTTTCACCATTGTAATAGCCTGTCACATTTCCAGCACCATCAAATACGAAGGCATAGTGCCCCCATTTATTATTATCAAATTTTGGGATGACGGGTTTCCAGGCAGCACCCCAGATTTCAACCGCGCCATTTTGGAACCGGAGTGCGAAGGCTGGATTTGTAGGACCACTGGTATTCGATATTATCCGGTCATCATTAACCGCGTCGTTGGGATTCGCCCATAAAATTAATGTGATCGTTCCAGATAAACCCAAATCCCCAACAGCTACCTGGCTTTTACTTTCATTTCCATCAAATTCCAGTGCAGATCCGAACTTACCGTTTTTTGTCCATTTTGGACTGTTCACAAGTGTACCGTCATTGTTATTTTCAGATGAATCCATCGCTGTATTCCCCTTGTCATCATCAAAGTGCCACATTCCGACAACGGTTTTCAGATCAAGTTCGGCATTGCTGATGCCAACGAACATCAGGCTAAGTACAATTAAGCTGGTACAAGCAAGAATTAAATTTGCTTTTACGATCTTCATCTGTCATGATCTCCTTTTATGTATGTAAGAAGGTTGTGAATTGTGAATACGTGACGATATATAGGAGTTGAACATGTAAAGTATGGACATACCACTGACTCGTTCTTACCATTTGTTCGTCATTCTATCACAGTTTCAATCTTCTAAACAAAAAATCTGGACGAATTTCGTAGCGGTTGGATATTTTATGCTTTCAGCATGACAGCTTTCCGAAAGCGATGTTTGCTGAGAGGTATCTGCTAATTGACCATTCATGGATACTCAAGTGGTAACTTGCGTTGTAATAGTAATACCATTTCTAATAAATATAGTGGATTTTACAATTATCTTGACAGTTTCTTTGTAGAAGCGAACTCCGGGGAATGCCTAAATGGCATTCATACCGTTGATTTGGATTCCCGACCATACATATCCATAGTCGCGATTCGGAGATCGCTCCTACAGAAGATGTGTAAACATATTTTTATATTTCACTATAATATACTATTATCTGTGGAATGTTGTAGGAGCGACCCGCCGAATACCAAACGCGTATTCGGCGTTGATTTGGACGAATACCAAACGCGTATTCGGCGTTGATTGGGGGGAATCCATAAGGTATTCATACCCGGGGAATACCTAATGGTATTCATACCGTTGATTTCTTGATTTCCCGGTCGCTCCTACAAAAGAAAGTTTCTTCATATTGTAAAAACAGTTGAATTCACTAATGAGACAATATTAAATAGAATTGGTATAACTATAATTATTTAACAAGTATTTTCTCGTAAATTATTTAACAAGTATTTTCTCGTAGACAAAATCCAGCCATCTGTCTTGTGGCGGTATAAGTTGGGGTTTCGGTGAAAGTAGTGTCCAGTAAGGTTTAAAAATATGTCCTAAATCACTCTTCAATTCCCATGTGTCTGCTGTATCCTCTTGTGTGGATAAATGGAAAAAATGTCTTTTTTTCTGAGCACTTAAATCCTTATTCGACACCCAACCGTTAACAATATAGTCAATGCATTTCGGTTTGAAATGTTCGTCAAATTCATATTCAATGTATGATATGTGTGTGAAATTTCTATGGTTAGAATGAAAATTTACAGTGAGTCCTCTTGCCAGTTTTTCCTTGTATGGTACTGCATTTAGATCAGGTTTGATGTAGACTTTGGTTGATTTTGTAATTATCCGTTGATTTTCTTCTAACTCGTTTTCAAAACAACCGAGATGTTTTTCAATCCTTACCTTCTGTAGACCGGTTTCTTCATAAGTTTCGCGAATTGCTGTCGTTTCAATGTTTTCACCTGGTTCCACACTTCCAGCTGGAATCTGGATACCTGCAGTGGGGTGTCTGAATACAAGTAAAGATTGCACTCCATTCCGTTCTTGCGTGATAAATGCTGTGACTTTTTCAATGGATTGGCTCATTGATATATCTCATAAGGTTCTTAACAGTTACTCCCTACTGCTATTACGAAATTAAGGTGGAAAAACTATTGCTTGCTCTGTTTATATGTGGTTACAAAAGCTCTACCCGGTTTTTCTGCAGCGCGAAATACTGCAAGGTTTTGCCCATTCATATCTTTAACTACCCAATAATGTCCAACATAAGTATTTTGACAAACAAGAGAATTGGCAGCAATTTCTTTATAATACCTCTCTTTACCTTGATAATCTACCCAATAATAGGCAATATCTGCTTCTGTCAGATTTACGAAGAAGATGGCAGTTTCAGCGTAATTTATTCTTGATTTTAGATATGGAATCTGGGTTTGTGTCTGTGCTTTTAAGTTTACCCACTTACCATTACCATCGCTATTTGGAGTTAGTAATTGTTTATGTAACGCTGCATAATTTGGTAAGTCTGATTGCCAATTAAATTTTGGGGATTGCTTCGGATTGAATCCTTGTAAGTGAGATAAACGGGTCCGGGTTGTTGCTGGTGTATATTGCCAGTCTGAATCACCAAAGGCTTCAGTCAGCAATACTGCGAGTGGTGGATCATACGCTTTCAACTGCTCCCGAGTTTTGATATGATTATGTTGACTATCATTTGTCCAGTTTGTGTCAAACCAAGATTGGACACCTTCCGCCCAGTACTCCTCTCTGTTTGTAATTGCATAGGTGCCTTTCCATAAGCCCTTTTCTCTCGCTGAATAAAACGCTTTCTTGAGTCGTAAATCAAAGGTTGGATCCACAGTGTTCAATCCCATAATGTGAATTGCATGGCTGAATTCGTGTATGAGGATATTCTCAGACGGATAAGGGTCTCCTGGATAATTAAGTAGGTTTTCCTCACCACAACTCGCTACAGTTATTGGAGGTCTTGCCCCTAAACCGCGCGCCCGTAGATCCCAATAATAATTAGGTCTTAGAATTCTGTATTCTGGAATTTGCGTCGTCATTTCGTTGTATGCTATTACGACAAAACGCACGTTGCTTTTTACAAGTGCCTGCAGTATATCCTGACGGTGTTGAAGCATTTGCCTAATAAGCCATGCTGCTTCTTTTACGGCATAAGGATTCACCTTCTCGGACGCAATCACAGGAAGACCTCCTACATCAATCCATTGCTGATAAAACGGATCAAGATTATATGTCTCTCGGACGGTTGTCGGTGGAGGAACAGGTTCAGGTATGTTGATGTCTTGTGCTTTTTCGGTGTGTTGAACATAATGAGAGATGCTGCAACCTGTAAGAAAAGCGGTTAAACAAAATATCAGGCAAATTATTTTCGTCCGGGCTAAGACACCATATCCATTGTTGTTATAAATTCGAGGACTTTTCATGGGTTACCCATTCCAATTTGCCTTGCTACTCTCCTTCCCGATATTTCAACTCATCCCAAATAGAACACATCTGCCATTTCAAGAACCTAATGGTATTAGAATACGGTTCTTCATTCACTACAGTTTTGTAATAGGCTATAGAAGACGAAGAACCGTAACTTTCTATGCATAAATATTCTTCATCTGCCAAGCATCTAATGATACAAGTTGACTTTCTTGACCTTGAGAACGTAATGAAACGCCAACACTATCTCCCCTGTCAGGATAGACACGCATTGCGACACATTGTCGTCCATTTGCGAATACTTCTACCACACTTTTGTCAATAAACACACGCAATTTGAGCGTTTCATCTCCTAAAATAGACAGCGTACCTGTTTCAGGAGCACGCGAACGCACATCTGGTGCAACTGACGAATACGATGAGTCAATTGTTAGCAGACTATCACGTACATTTCTGTCTGAATTGAGGTTACGCATACCACGTTCTCTGAAGAAACCGATTCGGGTATATTCTTCCTTATTCGGTGAACGAAGGACATTCAACTCAAACATTGGTGCGCCTTTCACATCAACTTCAAGCTCCAGTTCCATGGCGTTACCATTTATGTTCTCCAACACAACTTCTTCGTTTGCTGGAAGCGTCTGTCCACCAACATGTTGATGTTCATATCGTAAAGATTCAATATCGCCAGCAGGTTCAACGCCGAGATCATCTTTCGATAGAAGAGTCAGACGACGTGGTAACGTCATAATCTGATTCCACCCTTTAGTGGGTTTTGCGGGGTTCATATTGTAGAGAACGATAACACCACCCTCGCCATCAGGCACTGCAGATGGCGCGTGAACACCAGCAGGAGATGCCGCACCGAAATTGTTTTTCGCACCTGCTGTTACCACGAACTTATCACGTGCTTTGTCATAATCTCCAAGTAGATATTGTCCACCACTCATGTGACTGAAAAATAAAAGGATATGCCGATCACCGATAGGCCAAAAATATGGACATGCACCGTCATCTCCGACTAAAGTGTATTGATCATCTTCAACGAATGGATGCAAATACACCCAGTTAGCTAAATCTGCTGAACGGAGTAGGAAATTGGCGCGCACCGGTTTTCCACCGGGACCGTGCGGTAACGTCCCACCTGATAGCGAGTAATACATATCATCTTTTTTCCAGATGCACGGATCAAACACACGATAGACAGGGGTTGTACCATCAGCATGTCTTGAGGGTATGACTGCCTTGCCAGACACCTTCTCCCAATTCAGTAGGAGTGGATCACTTGATACTGCTACCATGTTACCAACAACCGTGCCGTGATACATTGCAATTACGCGGTCCTCTTCTACGTATGTTGAACCGGAGAAACAGCACCGTTCAGGGTTCGGATAGATCGCGTAGGGTAGATCTCGCCAATGGATGAGGTCATCACTCACTGCGTGTCCCCAATGCTGACGTGTATCTTCGGGTGGATATGCTTGATAAAAGAGATGCCACCGTCCTTGCCAGAAGCATAAACCATTCGGATCGTTTAGCATCGCTTCTGGATTGATATAGTGATAGATGGGACGGTGCGGATCACCTTCGTAAGTTTTCCGATATGTGTTTAACCGTTGCATCAACGGATTTGTCTTTAACTGTTCTTCCTGTTCTTCCAACGTTTCCGCGAATGTATAATGCGGAACTTTGGAGGTAAAATCTTCGTTAGCCATATCTTCTCCTCTGCGAAATGTATATGAGATTTATGACTTTTAGCATAGCAGAGAATTAGCTGAATGTCCAGAAAATTGAATAGTTAAAGCAAACGGACGGGAGTCATTTATCCCGTCCGTTCTTTATATATTGAACTGCCATTACGATTGTCTATATAGCAGAGGAATCAGCAGAATTATACTTAACAACTTCTTCCCAAAGTACGTAACCTTCAGAATCGCAAAATTTCTGTATAAATTCTAACGTAAACTTGTTGATAACTTTAGCATATTCTTCCATAAACTGTTCATTTCGTTTTCTCGCTTGGTGTCCCAGAGGTTCAACAATGTCTGTATACAAATTTTCATCATCTGAAATAAATGTCCAAAACTTTTGTCCACACAGTTTCAAGTAATCTCCTTTATCTGGCTTTTTGTCTTTTCCATAACAGCAACCATTAACGGCAATGACATTCACTAATGACATATTTGTGCCAAGGATTCGTTTTGCTTTTCTGAAATTATCTTTTAGTTTTGATACTTGACTACTATTTCCCCAATTGGGTCCAGATTTGATTGATACTATAAATCTCTTATTATCATTTTCAAACTCCAAATCAATCCCTTCTGCTGAGGATTTTCTGCCACCGTATACCTGTGAACAAATAAAAATGGCAAGTCCTTCAAGGAACCCACCAAAAATTGTCTCTTCTTGTGAAGATAAACGAGCATCAAGAATAGTTTCTACAAAATCTTGCGCTGTGTTAATATTCTTTGCTTTGAATAAATATGGATTTTTTCGTTTGACGACATTCATTAGTTTCAGTTTTTGAAGATTTTCTAATCTTCTTTGGTGAAAGACTTGAATATTCGTCTCCACATAGTCAGTGATCTCCTGTTGTGAGATGGGTTTCATTTTCATCCTCTTCAAATAACATATATTGTGCAGGTTTGACATTATCCTTTGCAACTTGATAATACTGAGGGAAAATTTCTATCCCTGTGGAATTTCGAAATAACTTTTGTGCGACCTGACACGTCGTCCCAGAACCAGCGAATGGATCAAGCACCCAATCATATTCTTTCGTAAACAACTTGATAAACCATTCTGGCAAAGTCTTCGGAAAAACAGCACTATGTTTTTTATTTCCTGTTTCCGTTGCTAAATGCAAAACATTCGTGGGATAAGCCATTTTACGGTCTAACCAATTAGATACGTTCTTTCCAAACCCACTTCCTACTTTCGATGTATCACGACTTTGGTCTGTTTCGCTGAGATTATTTAGCCTTTTCTTTGCCCAGTCTCCCATGGGCACCATAACCTCCTCCTGATACATATTGAACTTTCTTGTTTTGTTAAACTGTAAGCATCTTTCCCATGCATCTCTGAATCGGTTTGGCCACTTGCCGGGATAACTGTTTTTCTTGTGCCAAATAAATTCTTCTGTCCACAACCATCCCTGCTTTTTCATCTCAAGTATCAACTCAATTACATAGGTATGTCGTTCTCCGTTAACAGCTTTCTCTTTTATGTTCAAGATGAAGGTGCCGGATGGTTTAAGTACCCTCAAGAATTGCTCAGCGCGGGGTATAAACCAATTGACATATTCATTAGGGTTAATCCCACCATACGTTTTGGATCGACGGTCTGCATACGGAGGGGAGGTGACAATCAAGTCAAACGAATCGTCGTCAAAATCAGTCAGTATTTCCAAGCAATCCCCAAGATATAGGTCTGTTTTTATTACTGCCATTAAGCCGTCTGCCTTTTATGTTGTACTTAAGAGATATTTCATTAACGCTACCTTCTAAAGAGTACCATATTTTGCCCGAAAAGGTCAAGTCTAAAGTAGACAAAGGACTATGTTAACCTGAGTTCGGTTTAGCAGACAGGCAGGATTTCATATCTATTTGCCGAATTTACAATGTCATAGCTTTGCAGTGCATATTTTGCGAATCCCAAAGTTTCTTATACCGAACTCACGTTATACTACGGAAATAATATATATTGCGAAAAGCAACGATAACTGCTATTCTCTAATGAAATGCAAAAACAGATTGGACAGGTTTTTACACCACTCAAATGGGCAAAATGGCTCATAAATAAGTGGGATATCTTTGATGCATGGGTTGATGGTGCACATATCTGTGACCCAACAGCAGGACAGGGAGCATTTGCACTCGCTATGCTCCATATCGCACGTAACAATGGAATATCTATTACCTCTGAACGTTTGTCCCGTCTGACACTGATTGAGTTGGATCCCTCCCATCTTAATCAGTTTAGAAAAGATATTCAAAACGAGTTTGGATTTGAATTTCCTTCAACCCAACTTTTCTGTCAAGATATTATCACGGAGGAACATAAAGGTGAATATGACATTCTCATTGGAAATCCGCCGTGGGCAAATTTTGGGGACCTACCTACAGCGTATAAAAGAAAAATAAAACCTTATTTCATTCAAGAGGGTCTTGTTCTTGATATGCAGCGAATGCTTTTAGGGTCTTCCCGAATAGATATAGCAGCGTTGATATTGAAGGTTGCTCTCGGTAGATTACTAAAAAAGGATGGATCCGCTTATTTCTATCTTCCCACATCTCTCTTTTCCGGTGCTGATGCACATAGCGGATTTAGAAATTACATGGCTGGTCGTCGTAAATTTTCTGTCAATACCGTCTATGAATTTACGGAAACTAAAGTATTTGAAGGAGTGAACACCTCATACTGTTGTGCGAGATTTCAAGGCGATACACAGCACAACTTTCCGGTCACATATTACAAGGAATTGTGTGGAAAATGGGTTGAACATAAAGCGTTACCCCTCAAAAAGTCTTCTGATCCGTGGCGGATTGTGCAGGACCTTGATGAACTCAATGCTGGCGAAACGCTTGATATTAGATTGTCACCTGAACAGAAACCGAGGCAGGGAGTGAATACATGTTGTGCGAATAGCATCTTTATTTTTGACCATAAACCTAAGTATCTTCCTGATGCATTTCTATACCCGTTGGCAACAAAAGAGATATGGCGACAAAACGAATCGCTACCGCAAAGATGGATTTTACTGCCATATCAACGTGAAACTGGAAAACCGCTAACTATGGAACAAATCGAAAAGATTGATTCATTGAGAGATTATCTTCAGCATCACCAAGATAGGTTACAAACCAGAAAAGGGACAATGATACAAGCATTTATGAATAGAGGAAATTGGTGGGCAATGCTTGGGGTTGGGACATATTCGTTTGCACCTTATAAGGTGATTTGGGAGGCGTATGGAAAAAACCAGTTTAATCCGATTGTCTTAAGCAATGTAGATGGACAAATGTGGCAAGGGAATCAGGCAATGCATGCATTTATTCCGTGCTGGAGTGAAGAGGAAGCAGAAAGGATTAAAACTGCCCTGGGGAATCCAGAAATACTAAACTTGCTGCGACAACTGAATGGTGCAGGAAAATGTAATTGGGCGCAGCCGGGGAAGATAAAGAAAATACTATCATTTGACGAGGTTGAGAATAGAGGTATGTAGGATTGAAAATTGCAGAGAAGATTGAATTTGATGATGGAGGGAAGACACTTAGATACACTCCCCTCCATCCATAAAATTATCGTAAAGCCTTTACGCGTGCCCACGTCGTTGACAACTTGCCTTCCGGTTCAACATCAAATGCCTCGTCCCAACCATTCAATAGCTGCTGAATCTCTTCTTGCTCAAGAGCGCGGCTGAGAATGACAATTTCGTCAATTGCCCCAGTATATGATTCTGGACCGAATTTGAGTTGTAATACCTGTCCTGCAGCAACCTTGCCACCCCATTGAGGTTTCCATGCATTCTTACCGGCATCCAGCGCACCTATTTCACTTTCAGGTTCACCATCAACATACATCTCAACAGTTATTCCATCGTAGGTTCCAGCGACGTGGTACCATTTCTTCTGCTCCAATTCTGTTTTTCCGTAGAATCCAGGGGTAATACCTTGGTCTGTCCAAATTCTACAGGAGAATCCGTTAGGCACCGGTTCACCACCGGATTGGTCTTCAAGAAGAAATGCCCCGTTTTTCCTAATACCAGTATCCGAGTCGGCATCCACTCTGAACCAGGCAGCCACTGTTAACCCATCTTGGATACTTTTTATACTATCGGAATCTTTAACCTCAATGCCGCCTGCACCACTGGCGACAACAGCTTGACCAAATTTGCCGTCTTCAAACTTAAAATTACCAATAATGTCCCCATTATTATCATTGCCTGACGAATCGTCAGCATCTCCTTCAAACAGCCAGACACCAACGATCGCTTTATCATTCTGCTCAAGTCCCCATGAGACAGCACAGAAACATAACAGAATGATGACACATACATATAACAATTTCATTATAACACCTCCATGATGTATCTAATCGATGTTGAATTTTGAAGAATAGAAACCTTTGATAAAATTCGGAACTTTCAAAAGGAATTCTCTATATGTTTCTGAAATAATACACCAATATCATTTTTTATATCAAGATTTTTTTCTTATACACTTGGAATCGTTGTCTCAATTTCTAATCGTGTTGACATAATGCAATGCGATTCAACCCTCAACATGCCTCTTGACATCAATACACATTTATAATATACTTAAAATAGATTATGAATCCAATAATCATGATACTGAGAGATGATACGATGCAGAAAAAATAAAATCTGCCCGACAATAATCTATCCGGAATCTGACGGTAAACCTATGGCAGAAACAGAAGCACATCGCGACTTGATGATGGCGTATATCAAGAGATTGATTTTATTAATGATCGTCTACCTTCAGAGACATTGGGTTGGAGTTGGGAGAATATGAAGGTGAGTTAAGGTTATATGATTCTAATACATCACAGTGGTTACAGACATCACCAGAGCGCGCTGATAATGCCGAAGCACGCGCTGATAACGCTGAAGCAGAACTTGCAAAAGCTTTAAAAGAAATTGAACGTCTTCGTGCGGAGAAAAATGATTGAAATAGCGTTTTTAGAACGCTACACCCAGAAACCTAATGTCTGCTTTATCGCTATCTTTTTCCTACTACTGACAACACCTGTATTGGGACGAACAGAATATCCATTTGAAACCGCCCGTCCGTTATATGTAGGTGCACGTGCATTGGCAATGGGAAATGCTTTTACAGCTGTCGCAGATGATGCAACTGGCGGTTTCTGGAATCCTGCTGGATTAATTCAGTGGCAGGGAGTCAGGCTTTTCGGTGTAACAAAATTTCATGATCGGCACTTTTACCGTTTTGACCCAAAAGGAATTGGTTTTAGTTGGCGTGGCAATAGTCTCTATTGGGGAAATAAGATCGCCCTTGATGTCAAAAGCGGAATCCCAGATTTTAATTACTATAGTTTTGCGCGCCAACTCGGCGCGTATTTTGCTGCCGGAATAAGCCTAAAATTCAAGCGACAGCATCCTTCTGACTACTACCAATTTTTTGGTTACCATACCTCTTACGACATCGGTTTGCTCTTCAAACCACGTCCTAAGCTCAAATTCGGGTGTCTATTGCAGAATCTTGAAGGACGCGATATTCAGTGGGTAACACTTGGTACTACTTACCGTCATGAGTCATATCAATTTTCCGCAGACATTGCGCTCTCTACCGAGGATGAAAAACCGGAGTTTTACTTCGGAGTTGAATGGACTCCGTTATCACTATTATCCATACAAGTTGGTAGTTCAAACGGTTATCTCACTGGCGGGGTTGGAATGCGGATAATTGATGTTTATATTAATTATGCCCGAATATATGAAGCACATTTCAGATCAGATTTTATCTCTGCTGAAATTAGGTTTTGAATGCTCCACAGAAATAGGACGTTATTCTCGGAATTTTGTAGCGTAAACTGTCAGTTTACGCTACAAGGTGGCAACTTAGGTTATAATATAACCTGAGTTCGATAAATATTTTTAAGTTCCATGGATTGGACAGTGTGTTTATTTCAAAAGTGTCCGCATATCCAAGGAAGGTTTTTTCGGTTGATGTGTATATGCGATCAACGCACACACAAGGTTCACCTGAAAGTTGGCAACACTCCTATGCCGACTATGTTCAAGTTCAGTTTGCTGCTTGAGTTGTCCAATCACAGTCTCAATCAGCATCCGCTTTTTTAGCATCAGTGCGTCGGATACTGACAAAGGTTCAGTTTTCATGTTTTTACGAACCTTGGTTATCAAGGATACACCTTGTGTTTCCAAAGTTTCACGCAACTTCTTGGAGATATATCCTTTATCTCCATATAGTTTGCCAAAGAGGTATTGGGTCATCTGACATACCGGTCTACGATCATCTGTATTAGCTGTCGTAAACCAAACGGATAGAAGTTCACCGCGTTCATTGATGATGAGATGAAGTTTGAAGCCATAAAACCATCCGAGCGTGGTTTTGCTACGGTCAGCTATCCCATCAAAAACGCGATGATTGTGAATGCGTCGGTTATGACAAACACGGATCGGTGTCGAATCGATAAAAGATATGCCACTGCAGTCTCCCAATCGTGTTGAAAGATAAGCACATAACGGAACAAATGCCGTAAACATAAGTTCTACAAAGCGATTGTAGCTAACAAGGTGTGGAAATGCCCATCGCAAGTTCTCACACACCTGCTTTGTATAATAATCCTTGAAAGTCTGATATCTGCTTTGATGAAAGGCAACAAGTAGTGTCATGACTTCACTTGTATGTAGTTTCCGAGGGCGTCCGCGTTTTTTCGGTTGATCGGGAATCGGTAGTTGTCGTTGTGCAATCTGTTTTTCATAAACTTGTAAAAAATCGTCGATCTCACAGAAAAGTGGTATAATGTTCATGGAGAACTCCTTTGATAATGGATTGCTTATCTCATTATACCAAAGGGTTCTCCTTTTATCATTCAATACTATTTCATTTATCGAACTCACGTTAATATAACTTGTCTGGTTAGTACCTTGGTTGATACCACAATATGGTAGAACAAAAATCAATGGTTCGTTTTCTGTTATTTACGCGGTTTTCTTACTTAACCACTTCTTCCCATTCTAACTTTTCAGAAGTCCATTGAAATTGTTGTAATGGTCCGAATTTCAGGTTAATAGTTAAACTTTTCGGTGTAGGTGAACTGTCAAACAGATTGAAATCTCGGACAACGACAAAGGTGTGTTGTCCATCAGTAATAGTTTTGCAAGCCTCAACAAAATCGTCCAGATTCCGAATCTGCATCCCATTGATATTCAAGATAACGACTTTTGAGTTTCCGTTTCGTTCTTGTACACCGACCCGTGAGAAACTGCTACCTGCTGCGGCATGCGGCAGATAAACACCATCAGCTCCAAGGTAGAGTAACCGTCGTAGCTGCGGTGTTATGTCGTGAAACACAGCACCACCGAATCGCACGAATCGTTGAACCTTTTTCTTCTCTAAATCTTCCACTGGTACCTGAAGAACAATGTTTTCACCATTACGATAGATGTCCAAGGTTACCTCTTTGCCAACATTCTGATTCAAAATAGCATCAAAGGTATACAGATCATCTCGGATGAGTTCGTTATTGATGCGATAGATGATGTCGGAGGCGCGGAGTAAGGTTTCACCTGTTGTCCTCGGCACCAGGGATTCAACTTGGATGACCTTCGGTGTTCCTGCTTTGGATGGACCGATCTCTTTGCGTAATTCCACAGGTAAATTAAAGTGTTTTATGGCTTCACCAATAGAGACGAGTTCAAGATCAACACCAATTTCACCACGTTGGATTGGCATCTCATTCTTAATCAATTCCAACGCATCAATAAGATAATCAATAGGCAGTTCGAAACTTGAGGTATCCGTTCCACGCGCATGAATAGCGATAACCTCACCTATTGTGTTCCAAACAGGACTACCGCTTGATCCTCCTGTTCTGTCAAACGTGGTATGAATATAACTGGAATGTCTATCACCCTTGTTAACATTGAGGTTAGCAATCCTTCCGAATTTGATGGAATACTCCTCTTTCTCGTTATTACCAATTAGCAACAACTCATCACCAAGTGAGAGTTTACCCCATTCGCCAAGTTCAACGGCTTGTAGTTCAAATTCGACTTCAGTTGGGTCAATCTTATAGAACCCAAAATCATGTGTTGGATCATAGTAAAGAATATGTGCTTCGGTGAAACTGCCATCGTGAAAGTTGATTTTTATATTTGCTGGACTGCTGCCTGTGACATGTCGGTTCGTAGCGATAATTCCCCGTTCTGCATCAACAACAAACCCCGTGGCGAAACTTGTCCCTTTCGTTTCAGTTTCAAAGACCACCTCAGAAGAGGTTTCAACATTCACCACCATAGGTTTAAAACTTGCAATCTGATCTGTCCAGTTATGCTCTGCATTAGCAAAGGTTGTAATAAGTGTAATAGTCAGAAAATAGATGGATGTTTTTTGAAGAAAATATTTCATAATACTCCTTAAATTAGTGTAATTATACGAAATGAATTCGTTTCGGATTTATTATTAAATTTTAACATTGCGAGATGGACAGTGTCAAATCATTTTTAGAATCCACCATACAGTAAAATCTTGGGTTAGCACTAAACCAATGCTATGTTCTGATAACCCAATGAAGCAATTCATCAATACTGGATGCAATACCATAGATATGATATATTATGAAGGACATAACGAATATACGAAACTAATGAAGAATAAACGCACAACAAATTATATTTATCCAACATATAAATATGGAAACCTTTTTTCAAGAAAGGACATATTCAATGGCAATACACCATTTTCAACCGACTGTCTACCACACAGCAATAGGTGCCCATGAACCGGTACTTCATATCAAAAGTGGGGATACTGTTTGTACCACAACCGTTGATAATGCCGGGTATGATGCTACCGATACACAGGTAACACCGGGTGGTAATCCACAAACTGGTCCGTTCTATATTGAAACTGCAGAACCGGGTGATACACTCGTAGTGCATTTCGATAAACTTCTCCCGAATCGTAAAATTGGTCGAACTGCAACTGTTGTTGCTCCAAATGTACTTGATCCGCACTACGTTGCGTCTGAGATGCCTGAAGGAGATCGTGCTGAATGGCACATAGATGTGGAATCATGGACAGCAACCTTGATTTCGCCAGAGACTCAGTTGGGTAGGTTAACACTGCCACTTGAACCTATGGTGGGTTGCTTTGGTGTTGCACCGCCGCGTGGACAGACTATCTCCACAGCCACCTCATCCACACACGGTGGTAATATGGATTATCGTGGTTTTCAAGAAGGTGTCACTGTCTATTTACCGGTTTTTGTCTCTGGTGCACTTTTTCATCTTGGGGATGGACATGCCGTTCAAGGCGATGGTGAAATAGTTGGCACTGGTATTGAAATTTCTTTTGATGTACAGTTTACAGTTGAAGTTATCAAGGAAAAGTCCATCAATTTGCCCCGTGCTGAAAATGAAGATTATATCCTCACTGCGGGAAATGCGCGTCCCTTGGATCAAGCAGTTCAGCATGCTACGACAGAACTTCTTCGGTGGTTAGGTGAACTTGGATTGGAGAAACGTGCAGCACACATCTTATTAGGACAAACCGTTGAATACGATATGGGTAATGTGTTTGATCCTGCATACACGATGGTGTGTAAGATAAAGAAGTCCATATTAAGGGAAATTGGTATTTGGGAATAAATGGATCGCCGCAATGTCACTGGATTCCGAACTCCATAAGTTGTTGTATGCTGAAACTGAAGCAAATTTAGGATCTGTTCATATCCAATTCCGACATAGTCCTTAGGTTTAGCAAAGGTGTCATCACGCCGCCAGAAGCAGGAAGGACAACGCCTGTATCATATAGTCGCATCGCAGCAACAGTCGCATGTGCCACATCTTCTGGTGTGCCAGCGCGCACCATAAATATATAACCCTTCTCCGCTGCCTCTTCGTAATCTGGAATACGGACGCGTGATAGGTCAGTATTGATAACACCCGCAGCAATGCCATTCACTTTAATACCATGCATCGCTAATCTTCCAGCATAAGATCGCATACTCATCTCTAATCCAGCTTTTGAAATACAGTAGGCAGTTCGGTTATCGGATGCCATCGTATCGGAGATAGAGAGAGTGTAGATAATGCATCCGCGTATCTCGTTCTCCACCATGTAATTCGCAACACGTTGCGTAAGAAAGTGAGGTGCTTTTAGGTTCGTATTCATCAGCAGATCAAACTGCTCAGGTGTTTCTGTAAGTATATCCGCAATTCGGGTGATACCAGCATTGTTGATAAGGATATCTACTTTACCGAAAGCATCGTGTGCGGTTTCAAGCAGTTTCGCATGTGCGTCTAAGTCGCTGATGTCTGCTTGAACGATTACGCCTTTTCTGCCGAATGATTCTACCTCAAGTTTTACTGCTTCGGCTGCATCACGATTCTGGTTGTAGTTAATTAGTACATCAGCACCTTGACGTGCTAATTCAATAGCGATTGCGCGTCCGATACCGCGACTGGAACCTGTTACGATTGCAGCACTATCTTCAAATGAAACGTCTGTAGCAAAAAAGCCGAGGTCTGTGTCTGTTGACATGTTGTTTACTCCTTCCAAGTATCTTCCTTCTGTTCCGCAAGAGAATCTGCGAAAGTATTGAGTTCCTGAGAAACTTCTGCGTATAATTCCTCAATTGTCTCTGCATGATCTAACGTATTATCATATCTCAATTCTCTACCGTAAATGTTATTCATTTTATGTCGGAAATCTAATAGTCTTCCTAATTGGAGAGATGTACTCTCAGAAATGACAGGTGGTCTTTCGGGACGTTGTTTTGCCATCTGTTCAAGCAGGTTTTTATGCCATCTACTTCCGCGTGGTAGGTGACCATCTACCTCATTGGCAATACGTTCAAAAATTCGTTCTATTCCACTATAAATATCGGTAAGATCCGTTGCGATTGTATTTTCAATGAATTCTACCACATCAACGTGAACCACTTTTAGTTTCTCCGAACCTCGTCGGATTCTTGCCAGTGTATCCTCTACCTTGGCAAGTTCATCGTTGATACGTTGTGTAAGTTTTTTTCTGTTTATTTCGTATATTTCTGTTTCCTTTATAGGAAAGACATTTCGCTGTTTGTGTTGGTATATTGTTTTCCATATTGTGGGATGTTCCCCTTTCTTTATCGGGATCGCCTGCTGTTGGATTCTTTCACGGAAAAGTCCTTTCGTTGTATCAAAATTAATTATGTCTATTTTAAATCCACTATTACGATCTATTACTTTGTCGATTGCCTTTGAATGAGTATTATCAGAGAGTCCCCACACTGCAATATCAATATCCGAGGACTTTGTAAATCCTATCGGTTCTGTAAGTGAACCAAAGACAGCTACTTTAGTTGCACCGAACTCTTCATAAAGTAACGTTGCGATTTCATAAACTACCTGCCATGCTTGTTCCAGCAAAGTTTCGTCAACTTTACGACTTTTCCATCTGCGTTCAAGCTGCTTGCGCCAGGATGCCAATTGTTCTGGTGTAATGTGTTCTGATTTTGACATTGCTATACTCCATGCAATTCCAGTGTTTCACTTAAATGACACGCAACTTTGACACCGGGGGTGATTTCGCGAAGTTCAGGTGTTTCCTGTTTGCAAATATTGGTTGCGTAGTGGCATCGCGGATGAAAATAACAACCCCTTGGTGGTTGTGATGGATCAGGCACGTCTCCCTCAAGACGAATCAGTTCTCGCTTGCGTTGCTCCTTTGGATCTGGCAGTGGCACGGCAGATATCAAGGCTTCAGTATATGGGTGTTTCGGTGATTCATAGAGTGTTTCTGCATCACTAATCTCTACAATCTTGCCAAGATACATCACAGCAACTCGGTCACTTATATGTCTAACAACGCTCAGATCATGGGCAATAAAGATATAGGATAACTCAAACTTTTCCCGCAACTCTACCAATAAGTTGAGTATCTGCGCCTGCACAGATACATCAAGTGCTGACACCGGTTCATCTGCTACTATCAATTCAGGATGAAGTGCTAATGCACGCGCGATCCCAATACGTTGTCGTTGTCCGCCGCTGAAAGCATGCGGGTAACGGCGCATATCCTGTGATGTCAAGCCAACGGATTCTAATAGTTCAACAATCCGATCCTGAAGTTCATTTCTTTGGACGGTGCGATTAACGCGTAACGGCTCACCAACAATATCTGCTACCGTCAGTCGAGGATTGAGAGAAGACTGCGGGTCTTGAAATATCATCTGTATACGTCGACGAAACGGACGCATCTGTTTATTCGTCAACTTTGCCAAATTGACCTGTTCATCACCAAAAGTGAAATTGCCTCCTGTAGGAGTGATTAAACGAAGGAGACACCGACTTGCAGTGGTCTTTCCACAACCACTTTCACCAACTAATCCAAGGGTTTCCCCTCGTTCCACGGTGAAACTAATACCATCCACTGCTTTCACATGTCCGATTGTTCTGCGTAGAATTCCTTTACGTATCGGAAAATATTTGCGTAAGTTGTTTACCTCAAGCAGTTTTGGCATCAGTTTTTTCCTCACATAGCCAACATCTTACAGTGTGTGTCTCATTATTAGATGTCTTATTTTCCTGGACATCAATTATTTTCAGTTCAGGCATCTGTTCACAAGAAGGAATACTTTCGGAACATCTCGGTTGAAAAGAGCATCCGATAGGAAGTGCCAACGGATGAGGCACCGTGCCGGGAATAGATGATAACGACTTTTGTTGACTTCCTTCAAGAGTGGGAATAGAGTTAAGCAAACCACGTGTATAGGGATGTAAGGGATTATAAAAGATGTCGTCAACGGTTCCCGTTTCAACAACGCGTCCGGAATACATAACAACTACTTCGTCTGCCATATCAGCGATTATCCCTAAATCATGTGTTATCAGCATAATTGCCATTCCAAATTCCGCTTGCAACTCCTGCATAAGTGCGAGCACTTGTGCTTGGATAGTGACATCAAGTGCAGTAGTTGGTTCATCTGCAATTAGGAGCGCGGGTGCACAACAGAGAGCCATTGCAATCATCACACGTTGCCGCATTCCGCCAGAGAGTTGATGCGGATATTCATCTACACGCTGCTCAGGGGCAGGGATACCAACGCGTGCAAGCATTTCAATAGCACGATCGCGCGCCCACTTCGGTGTCTTTTGCCATCTGATACGATCAATAAGTTTACGCTTTCTCTTTTTACGGTCCCCCTCTTGGTGCAATACAATCGCCTCTGCGATCTGGTCTCCGACGGTATAAACAGGATTAAGTGATGTCATCGGTTCTTGGAAAATGATAGCGATTTCATTACCTCGGATCTTCCGCATCATCTCGCTTCGGGGAGATACTTGCACTATATCTAAAGGAACTTCTGCTTCATCACGGTAAAACAGAATTTCACCCGCAGCAATCCTACCAGGATTAGGTACAAGTTGGAGAAGCGAAAGTCCGGTGATACTTTTTCCGCAACCGCTTTCTCCTACAATGCCAACAGTTTTACCACGTTCAATGGAAAAACTAACATCGTTTACTGCGTTTACAAGTCCACCATCTGTAGGAAATACTGTATTTAAATTGGAAACTTCAAGCAAAGGTTGTGTCAATTATTTTATTCCGATATCACAGTTTTATCCTGTAAATATGCTTATATTTTATCGTAAAATGGACTGTGGGTCAACTTATTTAGGTAGTAATACCATTTCTAATAAATAATATAACATTAGTTGTGGAATGTTGTAGGAGCGACCTTTTGGTCGCGACCGGAAGGTCGAAATCAAGAAATCAACGGTATGAATGCCTGTGGGCATTCCCCCAAATCAACGCCGAATACGCGTATGGTATTCGTCGGGTATGAATGCCATTGGCAGAATACGCGTTTGGTATTCTGCATGATTCCCCGCCTACAGAAGAAAGTTCCTTCATATAGCAAAACAGTTGAATACACTAATGAGACAATATTAAATAGAATTGGTATAAGAAATTGCGTATAGTACAAACCTACCTCTACCATAAAAAAAGAGGCACAACAACTGTGCCTCTTACTTATCAACTACTCTATGTATGAACTTTCTGATTAATGTGTTCCCCCTTACAGATTTGTTTTGATGTCACTCCAAAATAGCGTAAGTATTATGTTTGACGTGTTTGAAAGATGTACATCGCCAGTTTCTACTCCGCTATTAATTCGGTGAGAATTCCAATTTTCTGGTGTCTTGATACCGACGAATTGATCTGGAATACTGACATTTTCACCACTTATAACCTTGACAGATTGCTTTTCATCAGTTTTCGCGTTCCCGTGCTTTAACGATGCCAATTGTGATGGTGAAATACGCACCTGTCGGAGACGTGCCTCTTCAAACGCAGTCAGACCAAATTCCTCATTCGGGGAAATTGGTTCTGGCGCATCTTGAAAGAAAGCAAATTTCACCAATAAGGTTGACGCAGCTACGTAGCAAAGCAACGCGACACAATTTACAAACTGTGGAGAAAGATTCAATTTAAACTTCCCGAAAAGCCATGAAAAAGGGTTCGCGAAGAAAGCGGTACGACGTTGTTTGTGGATTTCACGGATCTGGTGTTGAATATTTCCGAGTAATTCAGCGGGTGGTTCGGGTGGTTCAAGATTACCGAGTACCGTAGCAGTCTGCCATAACCCTTCGTATTCCACTTGGCATGGCTTGCAGCCACGGAGATGTTGTAAAAATTCCCGTCGTTTTTCCCCTTTTAACATGGAATCTTGACGGTGTAAGACCAAGTTTTCACGAGTCTGTTCACAATTCATTTAACAATCCTCGCTTTCATAAGGTAAGTATAATTTCACGTAGCAACCGTAATTTCTCAAAAGTGGTATTTTTCTAACTTCACTTTTAGATTTTGGGTTGCCTTATTCAACCTTGAGGCAACGGTTCCGAGAGAACAGTTAAGGACTTCAGCAATCTCTTTGTATTTTAGATGCTGCATGTAATACAGTGTAATAACCTCACGTTGCTTCGGAGGTAGACGGTCAATAGCAGATTGAACGACTTGACTCTGTTCAGTCTTAATCGCCTTGCGTTCAGGGATTTCCCGTTCTTCTGTCATACCACCCGCTGCGGTATTATCGGTATATGCATCCAGCATTCTGTTACGAGATTTAGCTTTTCGGATATACTGATTGCAAGTATTGAGACCGACACGATACAACCACGTTCCGAATTGAGATTGGAATCGAAACGATTTTATTGACTTATAAGCCTCTAAGAACGTTTCTTGCGTGGCATCTTCAGCGTCTTCGGCATTGCCCAGCATGCGGTAGGCAAGTCCGTATATTTTGGTATGGTGGCGATTGACCAATTCGTTGAATGCCTCAACATCGCCCTCTACTGTTTTGTGCACATAAACATCATCTGGAATCATAAAAGTCCACCTTGCGCAGATGTTACAACATTAGTTGTATTAGAAATAATATTTCTTCAATTATTTATTATATTTTTTTATTTTGGGAATTTAAACGGTGTTACAGGTTTCACAGACCAAGGCGAAACGTTTTGTTCCATCAGCATCAAACTCTGTTTGGTAGTCATAACTGACCGGCACATTTGCGGTACCACACCAATCACATCGTCCGGAAAAAGTGTGTGCATTTTGTGCTAAGAGTGCTTGTTTTTCTTCCTCAATCTTTTCTGTTGTCTTGATAAGGTCAAGTGCACGTTTTCGTAAAGTTGGGTCAGTCTCTGTCTTGGCAATTTTCTGGAGGAGTGGTTGCAGTCTTGGTTCGTTCGGATTTCCACCGTCGTCAAGTGTGTGCCATGCGGCGCGTCGCACACGCAGGTCGGGGTCAATCATACCTTTGTATAATGCCACCCACACTGCATCAATTCGTTTCCGCACGTGACATGGACAAAGGTTCTCCATTGCCAGTGTCCGGTCTTCTGGATTATCAGAATAAGCGAGGGAAAGGTAGTATTCTATGCCATCACCGCGTAACCTGTCTTCACGCCGACGGTGTGCTTTCTTCTGATACCTATTCTTACCAGTATGTTGTTTTGGCATCAACCATCTCCGTAAACAGATTATAACATGCCTGTTGTGGAATTTCAAATATTAATTGTAAACGAAAGGTCATTTATCACCCTTTTATATCTACAAGAATTTATGCAATGATAGGTTGCAGTGCTGGAATCAGATCCTCAACACCATTCCAAACAAGTGTATAATCTATCTTCAACAAATGACACACGAACTGCAGTTAACCTTGATTCATGAGTTCTTCAATTGCATCAATCTCTTTTGGTACAGCATCGGTTAGCACTTCGCAACCGTCTTCAGTGACGAGTATATCATCTTCAATACGTATACCTATGCCGAGATATTCGGGTGGAACTTTTTTCGTGCCTTCCGCAACATACAATCCAGGTTCAATCGTGATGACCATACCGGGTTCAAATGTTTTGAATTCCCCTTCTGCATCGCGAACACAATTTACATCGTGAACATCCAAACCGATCATGTGACCGACGCGATACATATAAAACTGCTTGTATGCCTCTTTTTTTATTAATTTCTTCGTTTTACCCTTTAAAAGACCAAGACTGAGCATCCCTTCTGTCAACAACTCAATAGATTTTTGGTGCGGTTCGTCAATAGACACACCCGGACGGATCGTGTCAATAATCGCATATTGTGCATCCAAGACAAGTTGATATATCTGTCTTTGTGCTTCGGTAAATGTGCCGTTGACAGGGAAAGTGCGGGTTACGTCACCGCAGTAACGTTTGTAATCTGCACCAGCATCAATAAGAACAAGTGTATTATCTTTGATTTCGCAGTCGTTAGTTGTGTAGTGGAGTGTCGTTGCATTTCCGCCACTCGCGACAATAGTCGGAAAAGCCGTGCCATAAGCACCACTGCTGCGGAAGGTCGCATCTACAATCCCTTCTAATTCGTACTCGTACATTCCTGGTCGTGCGGCTACCATTGCTGCGATGTGTCCGTCAACAGTGATATTTGCTGCTTGCCTTATACGTTCCAATTCCGTCTCATTCTTGATGAGTCGCATTTCACTGAGAATTGGACTGGGATCAACAAGTGTATGAATTCCCTTCCCAGTGCCAATGCGTGATCTTACGCCTTGTTTAAAACGAGCAAGGATCTCAGCATCAACGTGTGGATTGGATCCGAGTGTGTAATACAAACGATCAGCATTTTTTAGGTATTTGCCTATCCTTTTTTTAAACTTGTTAATAGGATATGCTTTATCTGCACCGTAGTGTGCACAGGCATCCTCAACACCGACCCGCTTTCCGTTCCAGATTTCCGCTTTTTCGTCTTTGGGAAGTACAAACAGGATATATTGATATTTTGGATGGTCTGGTGCAATAACACAAATGGACTCCTGTTCTTCAAAACCTGTAAGATAATAAAAATTCGGATCGGGGTTATAAATATGTTCTGTATCGTGGTTCCGCATTGCAGCGGGTGCATTCGCAAAGATTGCAACGCCACCGGAACCCATTTGTTCTATAAAGTTTTCGCGATTATTTTTATGCATACATTTTTCCTGCAATTACGACTCCTATAGGAAGGCTTTGTTTGCCAGTTTTTTTAACTTTACCGACTACTGACAACTGCGATTAAAGATAACTAACTGGAGTCCCTATTTTCCCGATAATACCACCACTTGAAACCATTGGATAGACCGGACGTGACCAAAATATACCTTCATCTGGTGAAAGAACAACTTCGGTTACATTTCCGAACACATCTCGGATTTCAGCAATCGGTTGACGCATCTCAAGACTATCATATAATTTCGCTTTATAGTAGACAAACCCACCTTTATTGCTAAGTATTGACACAAATCGGTTGACAACGATCTGCTGATCAGGAATTTCAGGTGTTCCTTCAATAAATTGGTAATGTTTTAGGACGTTTAACACACCTTGGACACCTTTGTTAATACTGGTCGTGTCCCATCCGTGTGTTCCACCGAGTTCTGGGTCGATTGTTGGTATCCCAATATCTGGTGCGGCTTGAGCGAGTTGTCCCTTCGGTCCCTTTTGATCAAGGATATAACCTATACCGAAAACACGTGCTAAAGCAAGGCAAGCAGAATGACCTTTATGTTTCTTCCCAACACGCACCCGCACCTCATCAATCATCGGTTGGACTCCACCCTGATGTAGGTCTATACAATAGTCAGCAATTCGGATAGCCTTTTCAAACAACTGATACGCAATTCGCTCACTTGATGTGCCATCGGATCGTCCGGGAAAACAGCGGTTCATCTTTACGTTATCAACTGGACTGTGTGCTTGTTTCGCATGGAAAGCATGGACGTTGACAACTGGCACAATAATCAACCTGCCACATAAATTTTCAGGTGCAATCTGCTGTAAAATTTCGTGTATAACAGCAATACCGTTCAGTTCATTCCCGTCACTAATTGCTTGAATATATAAGGTTTTTCCAGGTTGTTTTCCATTGATTAGGACAATAGGTATACGAATCGGTGTACCATCGGGTAGCATTCCAACTGATAAATGTCCTTCGACTTGTGTGCCGGGGTCTGCAACCACAGAACCAACGACCAGTTTATGTGGGTTATTATTGTGCATTATGCTGAGTATAGGTATCCCTTTAATCCGACAAATTGCTTATCTTTTAATATAGCAGAATAAGTGTGCACCGTCAACCTGAAAATAGCATTTGTAATAGGAGTCAATGCAAAATTGTCATTCTCCCAGTGGCATTCAATTTCCTCTTTCACCCAAAATATGCAATTTAGTAAATACTCACGACAATTGAATGGCACTGGACATTCTACTTTTCACATGATAATATATATATTTTGAATGAAGAACAATTTACAAGTCATTCTGTTTCTCAAAACTCATCTATTAGCCTGCATAGAAATAAAGGAATATTAGAGGATTTTTCTGGTTATGCGATACATCTGTATTACGATTCTGGCAATCCTTTTTTGCTCTTTGTGCTGTCTTGTCACTGCTGATTTAACATCTGCTGCTGAAAAAACACTCGACACCGTAGAATGGGTTGATATCCCAGAAGGTGAATTTCTTATGGGGTCAACACCAGAGGAAGCAGAAACCGCTTACAATCACGCAAAATTACGTAGTTCACTGTTAGAAAAACATGCCTTTGATGCTGAAGTGCCTCAACACAGTGTCTATCTCTCTACCTATCAAATTTCACGGCACGAAATTACGAATGCACAATATCGTGCTTTCATTGAAGCGACAGGACGACCCACACCGCGCGGACACAACGGTGAAGACACATGGAAAGATGATAACTATAATGCCGACACGCAACCTGTCGTCGGTGTAACTTGGTTTGATGCGCAAGCCTTTGCGGAATGGATCGGTGGAAGTTTGCCGACAGAGGCACAGTGGGAATGTGCTGCACGTGGCACAGAAGGACGAACTTATCCGTGGGGAAACGATCCTCCGAAAGTGCGACACCATGCGAACTTCGCACGTCGCTATAATAAACCTACCCCTGTCGGACAATTTTCCAATGGTACATCTCCAAACGGTATTGCTGATCTTGCAGGAAATGTCTGGGAATGGTGTCTTGATGAATATAACCCATCTTTCTACCAAACGAATGGCAAGAACGTGAAGCAAAATCCGTTGAACCTTCGATTCCGTGATGTGTTGCGTGCACGAGTCATTCGTGGTGGTGCGTGGGATACCGGAAGTACATTCCTCCGTTCAAGTTTACGTTCTCAGTTTTATCCTTTGGATTCAACACACAGTATCGGGTTTCGTGTTGTCCGTCCATCTCCAGATATAAAAAAATAAATTTATTTATGTATGACCCTATCGTAATGTTGACACATACCCCTTTTCATGCTACAATGCAATATTATGAAGATCGTTGAGGAACGAGAAGCGTGGATTCACACACACTTTATCGTTGACAGTTATTTCATTACAGAACAGGAACGTAGGCAGATCTCTATTAACGTTGAGCCGGAGTTAATGCGGTTGGGAATCCAGTATGGATTGACGTATGAAATTGCACCATCAAAACATCGCGCCATTATCGTTTTAGAGTGTATCCCGTTTGATCAGGTTAAGATAATAGTAAAAGAACTGATTAATGAAGAAATAAAAGAATTTCCTGTTCGACATCCGGAACAGCGGAATGTTGTTACTAATATCACTGTTACCGATTCAGAAAATAATGAATAGAGAAATTCAGAACATATCTCACAGGTTTCTCGATCGTGTTTTTCAGATCAACGAACAAACCGTGTGAGGTAAAAACAAGATCGTTGATAAGGAATATTTCATGGAATTGAAGTTGTTAATACCACTCAAGGAGAAATAATTATGTATTTCAGTTATAAAAAGACACTCAAAACAATCTGTTTAGGTCTTATTCTTCTCTTTCCATTGACAACGTTTGCTGAACTCACTGGGGAAATCGTATTTAGACACCCAAAAGAGTATAAAGAATTATGGATTGGCAATGCAGATGATGGAGACAGTGGACGACCGATAGTCAAACTACCGCATGATATTACGAGTTTCTCAATACAAAAAGATGGACGCTACATCGTAGCTGTTGTTCAGTTAACCACCGAGGAGTTGTTCGAATGTCTTTTTGACGTTTATATTTATGATAGAAAGAATCCGAATGCTGAGGTGAAAAGATTAACACAGGGAGACTATACTGAAATCCTTGATGTAGATGTATCACCGGACGGAGATGTAGTATTCACGAACCATTCATTCATTATAGTTAAGGAAATGCGAAAACGCGGACTTTACCTTATTCCAAATCAGGAAATAGAGAAAAAGAACCCAATTGCTAAACTGTTACAAGAGGAGAATGCGTATCAGGTAGATTGGTCACCGGATGGAAAGAGAATCGTCTACAGCACAGACAGTGGTATTTTTCTGTTCAATAATATAACGAAACAGGTTTCATTTATCATCAAAGATGGTGACTTCCCTGTTTTCTCACCAAATTCAAAAGAATTAGCTTTTCTCACCAGAACTAAACCTTATCGGTTAGGTATTCTCTCCGTTGTTGGACCTCGGAACTTGCGGTACATAGAACCAGAGGAGGGTTCTTCCGTTGAATACCTCACTTGGTCAACTGATGGACAGTATCTCGTTTACACGTTGTACAACGAACAAGATCCCGCAAACACCAATTTCGCAGTCCATATTGAAAGTGGACAAACAGAACAAATTTTGAAAACGTATGCTAACGGAGGATTACCGAAGTTTGAATGGGTGAGTAGCGCATACTCTATTGATCCTGCAGAGTTATTGACGACGGTTTGGGGAAAGATCAAACAAAAAAAATGATCGTCTGTTAATGACAATCATTCGGAGTTCAATGTCCAAGTCCAGGACCGGTAAGCACTTGTGTTCCTACAGTGCCATTGGTAATGTTAAATATTTCTGGAAATTCATCTCGCCACCCATCATTTGCACGTGGACAGAATTGCCGTGCATTCCCTTCTATAGCAGTAACGCTACGGATACGCGCAGCAAGTCCTGCTGAATGTAAGAATGATTCCCCGGGACACGTCAAATCCTGCACAGCGAGAAACATGTTGTATTCTTGCGCAGCAGCCCCCATCAGCAACGCTTGTGATTGTCCCTTACACGCCTTCAGGGCAACACCAGAATACCCCTGCTCCCGTGCTAATAGTAATGTTTCAAAATCGGTGAGTGATTCGTCAATCACGACAGGTTTTATCTCAGCAGCTTTGTGCATCTTGTTTTCAGGATTCGCCTTAAGATCACGATCCGTTGGCTGTTCAATATATGCGAGTCGTTCAAACGCATGTCCACCCTCCTCCTGTATCCGATTGAGGAACTCTAATAGGTATTCTACATTTTGACATGTTTCGTTGAAATCCGCGGAGTAACGCCAAGTCCTAACCCCTCGTTTTGCTTGTGTTTCAGCAGTGATTTTGTCAATTGATAACACACGCGCCACATCCCATTCAAGATCGTCTCCGTTCAGTTTTATTTTTAGGTGTGTCAACCCATCAGCGACTATCCATTCTGGTAGTGTCTCAGGTAAACCATCATTAAGGCGTTCTGTGATGTCCTCATCAGTAAGCGGGTCCAATGCGCCTACCAAATGGTAAATCGGCATGTTAGGTTGGGGATGACGAGTAGTGTACTGATCAAGATATTTTCCTGCGAATTCACCATCGAGAAAATGCGATAGGTCCGCTTGAATGAAATCTTCGTCTAATCCGTTGTAACTATTGATACCGTTTGCTTTTCCAAACCCGTCGTGAATGGCAGCGTCAATCGGACTTGTAGTGACAACCGTGCAAAGTTTCGGTATCGGAGTTGTTAATTGCATCTCTTGAGACAATTCGTCTGCGATTTGTAAGAATTCAGGCTCAAGCACATCAGAGAGTTCAAGAGGGTGTGCACAAAGTGTACAATCCCGCGAAGCATCAACTGCTAATTCAGCGAGTTTTTTCATAGCAGCAAGACTTTGGTCAAAAGGAACGTAGCGCGGGGGGAATGCCCACACATTACCAAGCGGGGTAGATCCTCTACCCTCTGCTACTCTTCCATCAAGTGTTTGTACGAGCATCCGGACGTTAAAGAGAACACAGTGGTCAGTCGGAACACCACCGAATTTAAGCGGAGTCCGGTACTGATGTTCTTCAAAATCATACTGAACGTCAAGGATGCGGATATCTGTAGGTTTTGGCATATTTTCCTCATATTCGTAACATGTGTATTCTTATTGGTATATTATTGATTTATTTCAAGGCACTTTATATTTTGTATCAGTAAAGTATTTTGATCCATCAATCTGATGAATTCGCCACTCGTCGTCCTTTTTAGTCAGGTAAAATCGTCCTACGTCGTTATAACATAGAGGCAACCCCTGTGCGTAGTAAAACATAGGTCCCTGTGCACTCGCTTCTGTCCATGCAACTTCTACATTCTTAGGTCGTATATAGAAATCTGTCAGTTCCCAATTTGGGTCACTTGTGCATTCTCCACCAAACGGACCAAACCAGTTAGTTTCAATATAACTTTTAATATTGTTCCATCCGAATATGTTGACGGTAGATGTTCCATACTCAATTCCCTCTGCTTTGTCGAACAAGTCAGAGAGTGCGTCCATATCTTTCTCTACATAGGCATTAATAAAGGTGCGATATACATCTTGAATCGTTGCTATTTCAGCCTCATAATCAATATCCGAGGAGGCGACTTCATCTTCAGGCACCTCTTCTATATAAGATTTATCCACATAAGGTGCAGTTGGAAAGAATATATATTCGGTAAAACGGAGACGATCCTTAGTTTCCTCATCACTATCTCCACAACTTAGGATACCTACAAACATCGCAATCAACCCCACGGTTGTAGCAATACTAATAATTCTATTTCTGAGCATAGGTTTTCCTACATAAACATACTAATATAATATTAAGTTTGCAGTCATTATAAAGGTGATAATCTCATCAGTGAGTCTAATCCCATTTGTATTTTCATGTTGTGTTGATGTAGCATTCCCCAAATTGACTGTAAAGTCAACGGATAAAAAACGTACAAGTTCAATACCGATGCCACCGGATACTGCAAGTCCGGTCTGCCTTGCTCTTTCCAGTTTGAAGGGGGGCTGCCAAGTTACAAGAGAAGCGAGACCAGCAGATGCGAGAATGTAAAAATCGGCACTTTTGAGTGGATAGATCGTCATTCCTACACCTGCGACCCCGTTGGCTATCATCGTATCTCGGTAAAGATTTGATAATGGAAGCCATGAAATGCGACTGGTGTAGTATAGAAGAAACTGATCTGTAAACCCGTGCCCGATTTTAAACTCAGTGGCAAATGCGGATGTTGTACCGCGCGGATCTGGCAAATCGCCTTCGTAAGCACTCCCCCAATACTCAGCAAGCGGTGCTTCAAAATTAGCATTGCCTACACCGACTCCTATACCAAAAATAAAACCTTGCCGTTTACCTCGTAGGTTATTAGGACGACGTATAATATCTCGTTGTTCATAAATGAGATTCCTGTCTTTAATACCAAACGCGTTTACAGTGTCAGGTGTAAACAACATTATTAAAGCAGTGATGAATCCAAGATAAAATAATTGCGATAGAGTTATTTTCACTCAAATTCCCTCATACAATGTGACAGGAAATAAAAAAGCCTATTTTAGTTGATTAGGTTTCCTCGGGATCAATACCCAATCTAATGATAGTACGTCCTAAAAAACGCCAAATCAACACCGAACACAGAATCGGTGTTGATTTGGCAGTCTCATTATTCCTTACGAAGGAATAGCGAGGTACAGTGACCTCGCTATACAAGTTATTTTGAAATAGGGTAAACTATTAAATCCCTATATGGTCGTTTATTTCCTTCTGATAGCCTTCCAATTCACAGTTTTCGATTTCGGCTATTGTTACTGGACGACCCCAATAACCAGATTCATAGACAGCCATACAGATCGCTTCGGATCTCATCCCTTCAACAGCGTCGACTTCCGGTTTACCTCCGTTACGGATTGCATCAGCGAAGTATTTCAATTCAATAGCAACCGTATCACCCATTCCAGCAGGGAAATAGTATTCCTTCTGTTCTTCGCTAAGGCTATCCGTGAATTCCTTCATCAGATCATCATTGGAAATCGCCTCTCCACCGCGTGGTACTACACCTCTACTCCAATCAAGCGCACCTTCACTACCGTAAACAGTGTGCTGACCAAAACCGTGTGCGGGAGCAGAACCGACCCAAGTCCACTGAGCGGTAACACCTTGTTCAAACTTGATTGTCGCGATCATAGCATCTTCCACATCAACGGAATAACCACCTTCACGTTCACCAGCATTGTCGTAACGGAAAGGTTCATAAGCTTTGTTGATAGCATAAACTTCTTCAGCTTCCAAGCCAAGAATGTAGCGCATCAGATCCGTGAAATGCACACCACCATCCAATGCCCAACCGCCACCAGCATCCATCTTGAAGTTACGCCAACCCCATTTACCTAAGGCTTCACCGACCTCAATCCAGAAGAACATACGTGGCTCACCAATGCGTCCTTGCGCAATTGCCCAACTACGTGTGCGTTGAATTCGTGCTAATCGATAGTTTTCTGCCACGGAGATAATTCTATCGTTTCGTTCCGCTGCCTCCATCATCAATTTACATGCACGCATCGTGATGCCAAACGGCTTCTCTATGATAACATGTTTGCCTGCTTCCAATGCCGGTACAGCAAGAACGTGATGTGCACTATGTAGCGCGCAGATATCAACACACTCTAAATCGGGGTGTTTAGAAAGCATCTCGTCCAGGTCTGTATATACGGCAGGTTTTGTACCACCTTGGAATTCGTGTGCTTGATTTGCACGTGCTTCGGCTCTACCTTTGTCCAAATCACAGGCAGCGACAATATCATAATCTCTCAACCCCTTCGACCACATCTCACGGTATCCGTTCATGTGAGCACCGGACATACCACCACATCCGACTAAACCCATTTTGATTCCATCTGCCATGTATACCTCCTTAGGCAATTCTGTCTTTGATTAAGAATAGTATTCATACGTTACTTAAATAATGTCTCATAACTACTGGGATGCGCCTTGATAGCGCGTTATTCCATTCAATGCTTTTATTCCTGAGTGGAATTGTATAGGATAAATATTAAGATGTCAACTTTATTTTCTTGAAGTGGTGATGGGTGAGTGTAGTTTTCTCCGCGTTTATTGTCTGAATCACAGATTACGCGGAAAACGCGGAGTACTCTCATACAGCGTGTTTTTGATATACTAAAGGTATAGTGTGGTTACACAAATATTTGTATCCTATTGAAAACACTTTATTTGCTCAAAATCCTCCTCCCTGTCCTCCGCGTAATCTGTGTAATCCGAGTAAATCCGAGATTCAGACTACCATAACGTATTTCCCTGATGCGATACTTCCAACCTGTGATTCAATAATCAACATCTACACTTCATCTAAATCAAATCATTGACTCAAAATCTATATTCTGATAGTATAATCACACTTTGTTGTATTTGATATGACTCAGGATAAAGGGAGAAAGAACCATGCAACGCACTTATCCAAAATTGAAGAAGTTCACACAATATAGCGTTATCGTAATCACGATTCTACTACTAATCAGTGTTATGTCAACAAACGCCGCTGTTGATAGACAAACTGTTGCGGTTTGGCTCTTTGAAGAAGGAAATGGGAAAACTGTCCGAGACGCTTCTGGCAATGGACACGATGGTGAAATTATCGGCTCACTCGACTGGGTAAAGGCAAAATTTGGAACAGGATTGGAATTTCCTGGCGATGGCGGTGGGTACATCGTTGTTGATTCTACTAATAAATTGGAGTTAGAAACACTCAGTATAGAAGCATGGGTGAAAGTAAAATCCCCTACTGGCAGATGGCAAGGTATTGTCGTTAAACAGCAGGCAGGATGTACCAACCGAAACTATGGCATTTGGGTCCAAGTAAATGGAGGCACGCTACATGCACAGATTGGTGCAGATGGAGGATGCAGATTCAATATGGATGGTACTTTAGCCATCACAGACGGCAAGTGGCATCATCTTACCTTCACCTTTGATGGTGACATGGGAAGGGTTTACGTTGATGGTCAATTGGAAACCGAAAAAGCTAACGATGTTTCGTTCCAGAGTAACGATCCAATTTACATCGGCGTGCCAAATAAAGATAATACAAACGGGTTGCTCGGTATCATTGAAGAGATACGTATCTCTAACGTTGCGCGATCCGAAGACGAGATTAAAGAGGCAATGCGTTTCGGTTTAGCCCAAATTCTCAGCGTTGATCCGCGCAGTAAACTTACGACACGATGGGGATATATTAAACAAGTTCCATAAACGACAAGGGAGATTGACTTGAGGACATTTAAGTCTATAGTATTATCCGTTTTCTGCATCAGTATACTCGCTTACGGTTCTGCTACATACGCATCAAAATATGGTTTACCGATGGCAGTGCCAGAGGATGTTGGGATTTCTTCCAAACGCCTTGAACAAATTCACACAGTCTTGCAAGGTCACGTCGATAAGGGACAAGTACCAGGATTCTTGACTGTCATTGCGAGGAAAGGGAAAATTGCACATTTTGAGACCATCGGCATGCAAGATGTAGAGAATAAAAAACTGGTCAAAGCGGATACAATCTTCCGTATCTATTCAATGTCGAAACCGATCACCAGTGTTGCAGTGATGATACTATATGACGAGGGACGTATTCAACTTGATGATCCTGTTGAAAACTATATTCCCGCATTCAAAGACATGAAGGTCTTTAACAATGCACAGACTAAAGCGCATGCTGCAAAGAATAAGATGACAATCAAGCATCTACTCACACATTCTTCCGGATTGACTTACGGGTGGGGAGATAGACCCGTTGATAGACTTTACGACAAATTGAAAATCTTTGCACCTGATTCAACGTTAGCAGAGAAGATAGTAAAACTTAGCGATATCCCGCTTGTTTTTGAACCCGGTAAAAGATGGAAATACGGTGTTTCTACGGATGTTCTCGGTTATCTTGTGGAGGTTGTATCTGATATGCCGTTTGAAGAATTTTTACAGACGAAGATTTTCAAACCACTCGGTATGGTAGATACTGGGTTTTCGGTGCCACAAACAAAAGTAGACCGATTTGCGGCAATATATAGAGCTACTGAATCAGAGGGACTACAACGTGTCGGAAAACCGCCACTTGCAACCGATAATGTCACTTTCTTTCCTTCTGGTGGTGGCGGACTTGTTTCTACTGCTGTGGATTACCTCCGTTTCTGTCAGATGCTACTCAATGATGGTGAATTGGATGGTGTGCGCATTTTAAAGACGGAGACCGTTGAACTTATGCGTTCCCCACATCGACAATATCACAGAGAGGGAGGGGATTTCGGATTTGGATTCCATGTTGTTACAAGTAAGACTAACGGAAAATATCAACGGTCGATTGGAACAATCAATTGGGGTGGTTTAGCTGCTACTAACTTTTGGATTGACCCAGAAAAAGAACTCATTGGGATTCTGATGACGCAGCTTATGAATAACCGTTATCCTTTTCAAGGGCAATTCAGGAGGTATACCTATCAGGCTTTAATTGACTCAGAGCAATAGCATAATCTGAGACAAAACACAGACCCAATTTGAAGACTAAAATAGATTTTACATTCAACGATACTTCGTTGAAGAGCGCGCTTTCCACCAAATGTTGACATGTCTTATATTACACCGTAAAAAAGGAGCCTAATTTGAGAAAATTAAAGTATATATTATTAGTCGTTTTTTGTATCAACATATTCGCCTACGGTGCCGCTGCACACCCAGTAGGACACGATCTACTGATGGCAGCACCAGAGGATGTAGGTGTTTCCAGTGAAGTTCTAAAAAAAATAGCACCTGCACTGCAAGTCTACATTGATATGGGACAAACACCAGGATTTTTGACTACCATTGCGAAAAATGGAAAGATCATTCACTTTGAAACAATCGGAATGCGGGATGTAGAGAATAAAAAACCTGTTGAAGATGATACAATATTCCGTATTTATTCAATGTCGAAACCAATTACCAGCGTTGCAGTGATGATACTCTACGATGAAGGACTTTTACAACTTGATGACCCTGTTGAAAAATACCTCCCCGAATTTAAGGACATGAAGGTATTCAACAAAGAACAGACTGAAACCCATCCCGCGAAAAATAAGATGACAATTAAACATCTCCTTACGCATTCTTCCGGATTGACTTACGGATGGGGTAACAAACCTGTTGATAAACTCTATAGTGAACTGAAAATTTTTAAACGTGGTTCAGGTTTAAAAGAAATGGTAGAAAAACTTGGCGAGATACCTCTCGTTTTTGAACCCGGTGAAAGATGGAACTATGGTGTTTCTACGGATGTCTTGGGTTATCTTGTTGAGGTAGTATCAGAAATGCCGTTTGAAGAATTTTTACAGACAAAGATATTCAAACCACTCGGCATGGTAGATACCGCATTTTCTGTGCCGAAAGAAAAAGTAGATCGATTTGCAGCATTGTATAGACATAATAAAGAAGAAGGTATGAAACTTGCAGCTAATGTACCCCTTGCTACCGACGATCTAACATTCTTTCCTTCTGGTGGTGGAGGACTTGTTTCTACTACTGCGGATTACTTACGTTTCTGTCAGATGTTGCTTAATGGTGGGGAATTAGATGGTGCGCGCATATTGAAGACTGAAACAGTTGACCTGATGCGTTATCCACATGAGCAGTATGGCAAAGGTGGTGCATTCGGACTCGGATTTCATGTTGTTACGAGGACAAACGAGAAAGCTGGGAAAAGGTCTAACGGATCATTCAGTTGGGGTGGTGCAGCCGCCACTACTTTTTGGATAGACCCCGAAAAAGAACTCATTGGAATTCTGATGACCCAGTTGATGAATAATCCTCACGGTTTCTCAGGAGATTTTGAGAGATTAACCTATGAGGCTCTGATTGCCCCAAACAAGACTGAAAAATGATCACCTCAAATAATTAAAAGGAGTAATAGATATATGGACTATGGAATTCCGCGCGCGGTGCCTGAAGAAGTTGGTATGTCCGCAGCGCGGTTAGAACGGATTGCACCTGTGATGCAAGGTTGGATTGATAAAGGTAAAATTCCCTGTGCATTGACGATGATTGCCCGTGAAGGCAAACTCGTCCATTTTGAGAAATTCGGAATGCAAGATGTTGCAACTGCTAAGCCTATAGAGTTTGATTCCATCTTCCGCATCTACTCAATGACAAAGCCGATTACCAGTGTCGCCATTATGATGCTCTATGAGGAGGGACATTTTCAACTTAATTCACCCGTATCAGACTTCATTCCTGCCTTCAAAGACATGAAGGTTTACGCGAACCATGGTGACGCTATTGTTGATGCTGAACGGGAGTTGACAATCAAACATCTTCTGACGCATACCTCTGGTATTATCTATGGTGGCGACTGGGTGCACCCGATTAATGATCGTTATAGAGAGGCGAATTTTTTTACTGGTAACCTATCAGACATGGCAAATGAACTCGGTAATATCCCACTGTTACACCAACCAGGTGACTCATGGAATTACGGCATGTCTACTGATGTTCTCGGATATCTTGTTGAAGTAGTTTCGGGTATGCCATTTGCTGAGTTCTTGAAAAAGCGCATTCATGAACCCTTGGGAATGGTAGATACGGACTTCTCTGTGCCAGAAGAAAAGGCTGATCGATACGCAACTTTATATGAACCTACTGAGGATGGCGGTATTCAGGTGATGGAGAATATCCCCGTTGCAAGTGGACCTCTTAGTTTTTTCCACGCAGGCGGCGCGGGACTACAGTCAACTGCAGCAGACTATATGCGGTTTTGCCAAATGATGCTCAATGAAGGTGAACTCGACGGTGTCCGATTACTCGGTAGGAAAACGGTTGAACTTATGACGATGAATCATATTCCAGACGATTGGCAGCCACTATGGAGAACTGGTTCCGGTTTTGGGTTAGGATTTGCTGTTGTCACCGATGTTGCTGACACGCAAAGTCTCGGTTCTTTAGGCACTTATAGTTGGGGTGGTTTAGCAAGCACCACATTTTGGATTGACCCCGTGGAAGATTTGATCGCTATTATGATGACACAATTAATCGGGGATTCCCCGTTCCATCCACAATTCCGTGTACTGACATATCAGGCTATTGTTGATTAGGTAAAATGTGCCACAGACATTCTCTATCGGAGACGAAAATCTATGAAAATCGCAGTCGTAACAGGAGAACATGGGTTTCGAGAAAAGGATTTTGACAAGGTTTTCAAAAGTATGGAAGGCATTGAGTTTGTTCGAGTAGACCTTGACATCTTTGTAGACGACCCAAATCAGAAAGAATACGACACCGTTGTCTTTTACAACTTCCACCGTCCGTATCCAACTGATACACAAGCTCGGTCGATTTTGGAACTGACTGAACGCGGACAAGGTATAGTGATTCTGCATCACGCAATTCTTGCATTTCCAGAATGGGATGCCTTTTCTGAGATGTGCGGAATTGATGAACGTGCTGATTTTGGCTACTTTCCGAAGCAAACGTTTCAGGTGCAAATTGCTGATTCTAACCATCCGATTACGGAAGGACTGACAGACTGGGAAATGGGTGACGAAACCTATACGATGAAATCCGCAGGTGAAGATAGCACCATCCTGCTAACAACCGACCATCCGGACAGTATGGATGTGTTAGGTTGGTCGCGCGAATATCTTAACTCACGGATATTCTGTTTGCAAAGCGGACATGACAACGTTACCTATTCAAATCCGAACTTTCGAGAGGTACTACAGCGCGGCATTCAATGGTGTGCCAAAGAATAATTATGCGTGTCCTGCAAATTATAATTGTTAGTTATCTTTTCTTATTTTTAATTCCACTTGAATACACTGATAAAGGAAAAACGATGGCACAAACTACGTATTCAATAGGTAAAGCAACGAAGTCTCACGGTTTTGATATCTACTCCATAGAACAAGAAGGAAAAGCCGTTGCCGAGATTGTTCCGGATCTCGGTAATAACTGCTATGCGTTCAGGGTCAGTGATGGAAATTATTGGTTCCACTTGATAGACTCACCGCCTGATTTAGACACGTTGGAACAACGTCCAACCGCATTCGGCAATCCGATTCTCTTTCCTTTTCCCAACCGAATACGGAGTGGAAAATGGGAGTTTGAAGGTAAAACATATCAGTTTGACAAACAACCTAATTCCCCTACGACAATACACGGTCTGCTTTTGAACCGTCCCTACAAGGTTGACGAACATGTTGTAAGTAAAAACGGTGCGAGGTTGGTATGCTCGTTAAACTCCCAAGATTTTCCTGATATCAGTCGTCAATATCCGTTTCCATTTAAAATAGAGATTACCTATACAATTGAAGATGCCGTATTAACGATGGATGTTGTGATTAAAAACACAGGAAAGAGCAATATGCCGATGGGGTTTGGAATACACCCTTATTTTAGGGTCGGCATCACTGCCAAAACGGATGCGTCAAAAGCTGTCATAACTGTCCCTGCTCATAAGTATTGGGAATTAGATGATGTCCTTGTCCCAACAGGTATACAGAAGGATGTTACAGGAACGCTTGGCTTACGTAATGGACAACCTTTCTCAGAATTGAAACTTGATCATGTCTTTACAGATGTCCAATTGGTTGACGGTGTCAGTCGGTGTACCATTGAAAATAAGGATACGGGATACGGTATGGTCATGGAATCGGATGCACAATTTAGGGAGTTGGTTGTTTATACACCACCGGGAAGGGATGCAATCTGTTTTGAACCTTATACCTGTCCAACAAATGCTATCAATTTAGAGGCAAATGGTATCCCCGCAGGAGTGATTGTACTGGCTCCCGATGAGACGTTTTCGGCAACTGTAAAAGTTCTGGCTATAATGCCGTGACAGAAGATGGTGATGGAAATGAAAATGAGAATGTTTGCAATGGTGGTTTTTTCTTTTCTAATTGCACCAAGCAATCCGGGTAATGCCATCTTTGAAGGTACTGCCAATGCCAACATCTTTATCAATATCTATGAACAGCGCGGTGACTTCGGTAGACTTGCCCTATGGCACGAGGCTGCAGCAGAATGTCTCAGCCTAATTTCTATGCCTATGAATGAGATTGTGAGCAATTACTACAAGCGCAACGGACATGAAAAGTGGGTTGAACGGACAGAAAAGGAGACACTTGAAATTCAGGAACAACGCAGTTTCCACCTTAAACGTGCCGAAGCTGCCTGGAAAAAATCGAAGACTACTGAACATGTCCTGAATACAGAACGCGAAAAGATTGCTAAGTTTATTACAACGTGGTTACCGCACTACCCAGATAGGTTCTATAACTTTGGCATGTATGCCATCTTTTTCAGAGAACAGCAGGAACGTGCCGAATATAAAAAAGACTTTTCAAAAGTTCTCCGATTGGAAGCAGATGCAGCTGAGATGTGTGCAGCACAATATGATAAGATACCTATTGCTTACGGCTTAAAAAGTTATGAAAAAACACGAGACGCATACCTCCGACATGCTACCTTACTCCGAACTCTTGCAAAGCAATCTCCAAAAGTATTGCCCACAGAAGCAAACTTCGGCAAACATATACAACATCAAAAACCTTCACCGCAAATATCTCCAGAGAAAAAAGCAGAAAAAATACTTCAAATCGCAAAGTCTGATCTGCGTATTAAAACTGTCTTGACCGATCAAAAAGGTATTCGGGAATATGCATGGTTTCAAGGATTCGCATGGACAGCCAGTTTCTATAACCATAGTTGGGGTAATCTTGCAATAGCCGTTATTGATGACAAGACAGGAAAAGTAATAGACATATTGAAAAATAAACGAGAAGCAGAAAAACAACAACTTCTGGATTAACATCAAATGAAACAGCAGACATCACTCAAAATTTTGCCGCTTTTGCTATTACTAATTATCAGTATCATTTTTATTTCTGCTGGAGTTGGAGATGCCACACCCCCTGAAATCACACCTGGTGAGTTATTAATTCGCTTGACACCAGAGGCATCAGCAGACCTGCAAAAGTTTAATGCAATATCAGCGATTTCCGCATTGTACGCAAAACACAATGTTGAATCCCTAAGAGCCGTTTTCCCATCCGCAACTGGATTCCCCAAACACAGTTCCAATCTACAACGCACATTTCTCCTAAGGTTTAAAATAACCGTAAACCTACCTGTCCTTAAAACAGTGTTTGCAGAAAGCGACCTCATTGAGGAAGTAGCATATAACTATCTCCGTCCAACATTAGCGGACGACATTATTCCTAACGACACAAAATACGCGGAACAGTGGAGTCTACCTTTGATAAGAATGCCACAAGCGTGGGGAATAGAGAAAGGGAACAGCGATGTCGTTATTGCTATTATTGATTCTGGCATAGATTACAGACACGACGATCTTGCACCAAAAATATGGGTTAATCCGGGTGAAATTCCTGATAATGGATTAGACGATGATGGAAACGGTTATATTGATGATATGCACGGATGGGATTTTACCGATGCACCTAATCTACAAGCAGAAGGTGATTTCATTGAAGGAGACAACGAGCCTATAGATGAAACTGGACACGGGACACATGTTGCTGGAATTGCGGGTGCATTGCCCGATAACGGTATCGGTATTGCAGGTGTCGCATGGAATTGTCCGTTGATGGCAGTGCGCGCAGGCTTATCACTCGGTGGAAGTTCACGACTACAAGATGATGACTCCGCTGCTGCGATTGTCTACGCAGCTGACAACGGTGCAAGTATTATCAATATGAGTTGGGGTAGTGCACAACACTCGTTCGTTATTCAAGATGCTATTGATTATGCACATGCAAGTGGTGCAGTGTTGGTAGCAGCAGCAGGGAATTCAAAGGAACCTGAGAGTATTTTTCCTGCAGGATATAGGAAAGTCATCTCCACGGCTTCAACGAACCAACACAAACAACGTTTCAATCGGTCTAATTTTGGTGCATCTGTAGACATAGGTGCACCCGGCAATGTTATTCTCAGCACACAAATAAACAATAACTATCGGGTCCTAACCGGCACTTCTATGGCTGCTCCACACATTGCAGGTGTCGCAGCATTGATGCTATCAAAACGCCCCACCCTTACCAACGAAGAGGTCCGACAGATCCTGATTAATACTGCAGATGTTGTATTAGACAAAGATACCGAAGAGCCTGATCCAAAACTTGCTGGTGCGGGGACTGTCAATGCTGAACGGACATTGTTAGCAAGTAGTGTGTTACAAGCACGGATTCAGATACCACAAACAAACAGTGGAGGGTCAGATTCAATCACTTTTGTAGGAACTGCAGGTGGATACAAATTCTCACATTGGCAACTAATTTACGGTAGTTCCACTGTTCCCACCTCTTTTGAATCAATTACCGATACCATTACAAAACAGAAAGCCTCTGAACAGTTAGTGGTTTGGGATACAACGAATGTACCCGAAGACGTTTATACTGTCCGACTCGTCGTCACAGATAGAGACGGCACTCAAACTCATGACCAAGTCGTGTTAACAGTTGACCGAACACCACCAGATATTTTATCCATCACAGCAACTGAAACGTTATACGGAAATGAGTCAACAACTATTTTCACTTGGGCAACAGACGATGTAACCCGATGTACTTTCTATTATAAAAACAGAGGAAGAATCACACCTTTTGCTTCTATTGAGGAAAGAGGACTTAGCAAAGAGCATTTTTTCTCTTTAGGATTGGGAACAGGACAATACCAGTTTTACATTGCCGCACAGAACACGGTCGGATTAAATACAATCAATGATAACAACGGGAAATATTATACAATTAATGTTGTCGGCAGTGTTATATCTCCGAACGGGTTCATTGAAAATGATCTCGGTATCTCGTCACAACACATTGCATCTGTCTCTGCTGATTTTGATATGGATGGATTACCTGAGCTTGTTGGTGCTCCACTATCTGATACATCTAAAGATGGACTGTCACAGCCGCTTAGCCTTGTTATTTATGAACGCGCTCCTACAGGAAAATATAGACTTGTACACAACCTCTCAGACACAGCAATGATTGCTGATACTGCTGAACTGCTGAATTCAGAGATTGATTTAGATACGTTCACACCGTGGACTATAGACGACACAGACAAGGACGGTCTTCTGGAAATCCTCGCAACAGACAAAAATCGAACTTTTCTGATAGAAAGCATTAAGCCAAATGGTTATCCCACCCAAATTGTCTGGGAGACTCCATTCATCTCGGTTGGCAAAAGTGCCGACCTTGATCGCGATGGCAAAATAGAAATTGTTGGAATAGATAACAGCAACAACCGAATCCTCATCTTTGAAAATAGAGGAAATAACTTGTTCGACAGAACTGTGGAATTAACCAATGAAACAGAGGGAAAAAATGTCTATGCTCGTAACTTTGCTATTGATGACTTCAATGCTGATGGAAACATAGATATGGTGTTTGGTGATAGTGAAGGTGAACTTTTTGTCTATTCCAGTACCACAAACGACAGTTACCATATACAGTGGCAAACCAACTTGGATATAGATGATATAAGATTGTTAAACTCTGGAGATTTAACTGGGGATGGTATATCGGAATTAGTCGTCGGTGGCACCGTATCACCACCAGATGTGTCATCGGTCTCGCCTATATGGAAATTCCTAATCTTCACGCACATATCAGGAAAATATAGATTGCTTTCAGAACACGTGATCACACCATATCGTTTGAATGGAAACAGCATGGCTATAGCAGAACTCGATGGTGACAGGTATAACGAACTGGTCATCCTCACACAGCCTAACCTTTATGTCATGAAATGGGACGGGACAACTTTTATACCTATATATCACCAAAAAGTCGCTGAAACTCCAACTCTCTTCTCTGCAGATCTTAACAGTAATGGTTTCCATGAACTCTACATTAACGTTGATGGGGGTGTAAGTTATATGGAATCTGCTTTTGCATCTGATAGCAATTCAGTCGCAGAACTCATACCATGGGATGTCTCAGCTACGCCGTTAACAGCAAAGGTTGTTCAGGTTACATGGGAGGCTATAGAACATAAACAAGTGCCAACAAATTTTACGCTCTATCGCGCAAATGGAGAAAAAAGTAAAACACCCAACGACACCAAGTTTGAAGTAATCGCTCAAGACCTAACATCTTCCAGATACTTAGACAGAAATGTTAAAACAGATACGACCTATTGGTATTCCGTCACAGCGAAAGGTGAAAAGGGTATTGAAACCGAACGCAGTGAACCTGTTTCAGTAACACCTCGTTCTGCTCCCAAAATCCTAAGTGCTACCTACCAGTCTCCCAATTGGGTAATTGTCACCTTTGATAGGCAAATGAATTCATCTATAAGCGATGAACGTCGGTATCTATTGCGGGAACCGAATCAACTTGCAGGTATGCAACCGATGTCCGCAATCAGGGATAGGATGGGGACGCGTGTGCTATTAGCATTTGATACGGAGAAACTACAATCTCTATTTGCTGTTACAACAAACCAATATGAGATTTCTATTTCTAATGTAACAGATATTGATGAAAATGCGATTCAATCCTCTACAAGTCCAATTGAAATCCAAAGAGATATTGTTAAAACCGAAATAAAAGACTTCACGCAGTTACGTGTCTATCCGAACCCAGTCCGACCGAACTTATCGGATAAAAGTGCAATTACCTTTGACAGAATTCCCATCGGAACACACATTCAACTTTTTACCCCAAAGGGAGAACTACTTGAAAAAATGGATGTAACCGAAAGCGATGGTAACAGCAAAGAATGGTGGTTGACAAACGGCAGCATCGGTGAAGTTACTACTGGCATCTATATCTATATGCTGGAATTTGAGACAAAGAAAAAAATTGGAAAAATTGCTGTGATAAAGTGATCCAATGACCGAACACGGTTCTGCATCCGTACTTATGGTTGAAATTGATTTCAACACTTAACCGATTATGCAAGATTTTATCCTAATCGCAAATCCAATTTCAGGAAAAGGCAAAGCAAAAGCCGTTGCTGAGCAGGCATACACCGCGCTAACTGCTGCCAACCATAGTGGTCAACTCAAATTAACGACTGGTGCAGGAGATGCCAGAATTTTTGCACAAGAAGCTGTATCAAGTGGAATTAAATGTGTAATTGCCTGTGGCGGTGACGGCACGTTTCACGAGATTGTCAACGGGATTGCAACTGTCCCCGATGTGACTTTAGGTTTAATCCCGTGTGGTAGAGGAAATGATTTGGCTACTGCTTTAAACATTCCACGAAAACCACAGCAAGCTATTGAGACCGTTTTAACAGGTACAACTAAGCAAATTGATTTAGGACATGTCCACTCAGAAATTGGCACCGAACACTTTTTCACGACGATAACTGCGTGTGGATACGACACAGAAGTCAGCCGTCGTGCTGCAACACGTAAAACACCATTTTCTGGCACTGCATCCTATATCTATGCAGCTGTAGCAACACTTTCTGATTACAAGTGTCCATCTGTCCGAATTGAAGGGGATTTCGGTATCTATGAAGGTTCAATCCTACTTGCTGCAACGGGGAGTACAAGCAGCTACGGAGGGGGATTTAAGATCGTGCCAAATGCATGTTATGATGACGGGATCTTTGATGTCTGTATCATTAGGGAAGTGCATTCCATTACGGTGCTTCTACTTATGGTTACGCTTTTCTGGGGAGGACATACATTTCATCCCGCAGTGGAAATCCATCAGACTCGTAGCTTAAAAATACAATCCGACCCACCAGTGACACTTTTCGCCGATGGCGAACCGATGTGCGAAACACCGGCTACGATTGAGATTATTAAGCACGGACTTACTGTTCTTGTGCCGTCTTAAATTTGCATCTCCTGCTAAGAAATAATCGTGCCTTTACTTGTAGCACAACCATAAATCCGCTTCATCTGTGTAAATCCGAGATTCCGAAGGTAATTACGATTCGTCAGGATACATTCCCTCTATTACATCACTATACTTTTCTTTAATGACATTCCGTTTTAACTTCAACGTAGGTGTCATCTCGTCTTCTTCCTGTGAGAATTCCTTTTCAAGCAGTGCAAACCTTCTGACCTGTTCAAAGTCAGCGAAATCTGATAGACGTTCTCTAATCTCACTCTGCATGAGTTGTTGTACGTCGCGTGTTTTCAGCAGTTCTGGAATATCGGTTGTGTCTACACCGTTTTCCGATGACCACGACTTGATCGCATCAATATTTGGCACTATCAGTGCAGCAATATTTTTTCGTTCATTGCCAACCAACATAATCTGATCAATAAATGGACTTTGTACCAGTTGGCTTTCCAACGGTTGTGGTGCTACATTCTTGCCATTAGAAAGTACAATGATATTTTTCTTCCGATCAGTAATCTTGATAAATCCATCCTCGTCAAAAATACCTATATCGCCAGTATGAAACCATCCGTCCGAATCAATAGCCTCTGCGGTCGCTTCTTCATTGTTAAAATATCCTTTCATGACGTGCGGTCCTCGTGTCAAAATTTCTCCATCTTCAGCGATCTGTACTTCAATACCAGGGATAGGCACTCCGACAGTCCCAAATTTCCATTTTTCAGGATGGTTCAGACTGATAATAGGTGATGTTTCTGTTAAGCCATACCCTTCCAAAATCATAATTCCAGCGGCGTGGAAAAATTCTGCTATGGATTGTGGTAACGCTGCACCACCTGATACGAAAAATCGCAACTTCCCACCTGTCGCAGCTTTCAATTTTGCAAAAACAAGTTTATCCGCAATACTTTGCTTCAATTTCAACAATGCAGACGGTTTTTTTCCTTGCTGAATCTGTGAACTCACCGCTGAACCCACTGATACACCCCAGTGGAAAATCTTCTGTTTCAATGACGAACCCGACTGCACGGCACGTAAAACTCTATCGTGCATTGTCTCATACAGTCGAGGCACACTGAGCATTACCGTCGGGGATATATCCTGCATATTTTGTGCGACTGTGAACATGCTTTCTGCATACGCTACCCTTGCCCCAGAAAACAGTGGTACATAGTGTCCACCAAGCCGTTCAAAGACATGGGATAACGGGAGAAAAGAGATCAACACATCTGTTTCACTGACATCAATTAACGATTTTGCAGCATCATAGTTTGATATGAAATTCGCATGCGTCAGCATTACGCCTTTCGGGTTGCCAGTTGTGCCAGAGGTATAGATAATCGTAGCGAGATCCTCTTCATCAATATCAACCTCTATAGATGTATCTATTTCCTTATCCTTACTACACACATCAACAAATTGGTTAACCCCTTCACTCACCTCTCCATCCTCTTCATCATAGATAATAATCTGTTCAAGTGCTGGCAACTCATCGCGAATAGAAATAACCTTCTTCAATTGATCTTTTGTAGATACACAGATAACTTTAGCACCAGAATCTTTGAGGATATAACCGACCTGTACCGCAGTCAAGGTAGAAAACATCGGCACGTTAACTGCACCTACTTTGAGGATACCGAAGTCCGATATTGCCCACTCCGGACGATTTTCGGATAGAATTGCTACTCTGTCCCCCTTTAGCACACCCAATGCCTTTAACCCTTTACTAAAAGCATCTACAGATTCCCCGAATTCAGTGTAAGAAATATCTTGATATGTACCGCCTTTCGGTTTATGTGCCAAGGCAGGTTTGTCACCGTAATTCTGAACCGTCTGTTCAAACATAGAAATCAGTGTCATACATCGTCTCCCCAGATGTTTTTGTGTGACATTCTAACATATAGCATGCTGAGAGTCAAGACTAACACATATCGTAATGTGCAAAGTATATTTTATAGTTATTAAATGGGAATGTTGCTGAAAGCAATCTTGGTAGAATCGCTTAGATAATGAGAAAACAACAGATTTTTCTATGCTTCTGGGAGTGTATACACACCTCGCTGCAACCTGACAATATCGCCAATATCTGTAAGACGTTTTAGTTCATTTCTAACAGACGTTGGATGTCCTTCAATCGCTGCAATCAATTCTCTCGTCTTTTTCTCACCATCTGCAAGGAGCTCTATGATTTGGTCGCGGAAGGAAACACGTAGAATCTTTCCACCCCTGAGTTTGTTCAATATACGGTTTGCATGAACTTTGGAGCACCCCAGAACCTGCTGCACCTTATCTCTGCCAGATTCGACAGTTAAATTGGTTCGTTCTGTTTCATACTGTTTACGAGTTACAACTGATTCAGCCAGTTTGTCTAACCCACCCGCAATCTCAAAATCTTCCCAATCAAAAAGTAGTGTTTCAGGTCTATCGGTAACATCGGGAAGATGTGTACCCGTAAGCAGAACGACTGTCTTGTTCGGCAAGCGGCTTAACCCTATTCGACCTATAATATGTTTGAGTAAACCACTTGTATTTCGGTCATAAATTGACTGAATACGTTCGTCTTTATAGTTCCCATATTCCGCATCTCCCTCATAACAGAGAGGTTTTGCATTATTTCCATACAAAATTTGTGCCTGCCTCCATGTGATACCTGGTGTCCAGTACGGTGCCCCAACTAACCAAATAACATCTGCAGATTCAAGTGTGGTTTCTGACGCAACTAATCGTTTGAAATCTTCTACAAGACAGACATTCTCCATTTCTGCAATGTTCGCCAAATGTTGGGTTATTGGAGCATTCGTAAGAATCGCATGTGTAACGGTTGGGTCCTTCTCAATTTCCGATTGGATACCGAGAGAAAAACGTTGCCCTAAATTAGACATACCAAGAACGTCCCAATCATCATCGTAGTTTAAAATCGTTTGTCGTGGATAGATTCCTGAGCGGATCTGAAATACTCGATTTCCAGACACCCACGCAGTTGGTTTGATGTGATGGACTTCAATATTCTCATCTGGAAATGCACTGTGCAGGTCTTTTTCAGTAAGTGTTGACGACATAAACAGTAGACGTTTGACTTTCGGGTGTAATACTGGAGGAACCCAGAACTCCAACTGGTCCTTATCCCACAACATTGGTGCATCAGCATCCCACTTGTAATATGCAAAAAAACGTCTAATCTGATGCCAAAACGTCCAATTTGGATTCCGATAGACTTTCGGGAATTCCTTGATATTTTTTACGGTTGAAACATCCAAGATATCCAATGCAATGGCTTGTGTAATTGACATGGATATACTTATGTCTTTGTGCGGTACAATTTCTTGGAGATGGAAAACTGGGATCTGTTGTGCAATAAGTCTGTCTGTTGCGTTTTGGTCAAGCGGAATATACGCAGTAACACCACCTTCAAACTCTATGGAATAGTGAGCTAATACATCTCCCGTTCTATCATCAATAAACTCACGCGATATTACTTTTCCAGATATATTGACTAAGCACATCTGTTGGATGAGTTCTTCTGACTGCCGTTCAAACGCCCGAATCACAGAACGAACTCGTCTAACACCATTGCCATCCGGTTCGTCTGCGGTTTGCAGTGCGACCAATAACGCATTCGCAAAATTACCTAAAGTATTTCCTGTCCAACTCACACCCCACTTTTCTAATATCTGTTTTGATATATTACATCTTAAAAAAGTCCTATATGCTTCTGCTTCATCAACGATACATAGTCTCTCTAAGCCATCTACTTGGTCAAGTAATTCTTCCACTACATCAGATTGTTCTGGATCCAATAACAGTCTAATTGGACTTGATATTTGTCCTTTAACACTTTTTAATGTATCTTTCTGCGACAGATAGCCACGCTGCTGACACTCAGTGTAGACGGGACACTTCGGACATATACTTTCAGTCGGATTTCCACCCTTTCTCTCAAGTGTATTGCACCGTATAGGATCTTCACAGACATTACCGCGTTGAAAAGGATTCGTCATTCGTTCTGCGACAGGTATATCTCTTACCTGTTCAAACAAGTAACTCCGATGTCTCCAACGCGCAAACGATTCTATATTTCGTCGTTGAAAGGCTTGTTCAGTTTCTTTTGCAATAGATTTCGTCGTTAGATTAATCGCACCTCCATTGAGGACGTAGGATCCAGCTGCATAACTTTTCCCTGCTCCTGTTTCTGCAATCAGACCGAGAATACGTACATCCTGATTGAGAACGTTCTGCATCTGAGTAGCGGTCTCTTCAAGTGTATTGTAGACTCTGTTGCCATGTTCTGACTTGTAAAGCATAGTGGACGGTCGTCTTATTGCCAACGGACTGAGATTCCCTTCCCGGATAGCTAATACCTTATCTGTTACAGGTAACCCTGTAGTTGGTAATAATGGCAAAATACCTGTATCGTCCCAGATATGTGTTATAGGTGTATTTTGCATCGGCAGCACAGCATTAGGTTCGGATGCGCGCACGTAAACAATTCCCTTATCCTCCCATAGTTGTCCGTATATGGAATCATTCTTATCAGTATAAAGTTTCCAGTAGTGAACGTTGTCTTCTTCTCTTAAATATACAAAACCTCGCCTCAAAAACGCCTGCACTGCGAGATTAATATTATACGAACTCGAAATTGCAGGTGATACAGGTTCAACTTTGGTAGTGTCCTTCGGTCTTTCTTCACCCTGCGGTTCAGGTTTGTGAAGTGCAGTACGAAGCGTATCAATGGCGGCAAAAAGCACCTCTTTTGCTATGATAGGTGGATTTAACAAGTTTCCAACTAATATCTCATACCGTGCATCCCATTGACTATAACCTTCTTCACCAAAGATTTCAAGGTATACCTCACGATGGTCAGGATTTTCGGAAGTCGGTGTATACCTATAAATATACTGTTTCGCGTCCTTATTCTTTTGGTGAAGATATCTCGGTACTCTGCAGGAAAAGCGGATTCCTCCAGACTTTGTCAAAGTTAATAGTGGGTTAGCGACAGCATTTATGAGTGACTGAATGCACGTATAAACAGCGTCTGGTGCTGCGCAAATTGCCTCATACTTTATATCAATGTCGTGCCATTTTGCGCCATCGTTTTCTGAAGGAATACCAGTATACACCTGTATCCCCCATGATCGGTGCCATAATGAAGGTTCCCAGTCTACTATGCTTTGACGTTTCAAAAACCTTTGACCCGCAAAAGTTCTCGGACCGTGATCGTGATGGGGAGCACACCCTATCGGCATAAAGGATATTCCTGCTTGTTCAAGTTCATAGAGCTTAATAGGGTATTTATATGCGCATTGGACTGTAAAATGATAAGGTAGACCTTTATATAGTGCAGGGGTAACTTTTGTCTTACGTTGTCGAAGTGGATTCTGATGTCGCTCATGACAACGTTCAATAAGACTATCTAATAATTTCATAATATTTAAGAGAGGGTAATGTGTTATGAGAACTGTTTATCTTTAACTACGGTTCAAGTTTAAAATTATCTATGATGGCACATATTAAATCATATCACAGAAAATACTATTTTGTCAAGATATGAACCCGAGTAACATCAGTAGCAGCATAGGTTTACATTTATATCATACAACGCCATTATCTGTCATCTGTTTACTTAATTATTAATTTATGTCGTATTATGATATTACAGAAAGTTTTATTGTATTATTAATGCAAATATGATATTAATATCATAATATAACCTATAAATGATATGTCATCATTCAGAAAACTTGGTTAATTGTTACATTAACTTATTTGATGTGATATGTTATTACTAAATATAATTGTATTTTGTATTTATATGTTGACTGTAGGTCTGGTGGGTATATTTAAGATTTGTGTGTTCATCTAACTGGTCTCTTTGTTTTGTCAGGATATTTTAGTCTACGTGGTTTCTTGATCTTAAGCGTGAAGTATTGTGGGTATGTTTGACACTCTGATTTCTTGGTTATTAGGTGCAATGTCCTAACGTTGATCTGATTTCCTAAAACGGAGTGACTTAATATGGTGAAGATTTACCACACAATAAGCATATTTAATCTATTTATATTGGATGTGAAAATGATGGATCCTAAAATGCAGAATACTAATAATAAAGAAGTCTATTTTGCAGGAAATACTGGACAGATGTATCCGTTTACACTTTATCCCTATGACGTTTCTCTACCCGATGTCGGTGCTATTTATATCTTTACAAGACAAAACTACGGCTCATATCATTCTCTGTTTATTGGTCAGACAGATATGCTTGGGAGCTGCATCCTGAACCACGAAAAGTGGGTATGTGTAAATAAGTTGTATGTAAATGCTATCAGTGTATATTTTGAGAATGACGCTGCCACTCGGCTTGAGATAGAACGCGACCTAATTGGTAAACAATGTCCTCCATGCAACGAAATGTGAATGTACCAGCATGTCCAGATAGTGCATTTCGAAACCAAAACTAAATGACCTTGATGGTAGATTGTAAAAAAGTTCAACGGAATCGAAATTGAAATGGTAAGAATAGGTTTATACGGTTGAGTTACGTGGTATTACAAAAGATATAGGTTCCTCGCCCAGGAGAGGCGTGTACTAATAATATCTCCAATTGACTAATTTCTACTCACAGTCTGTCCTGCGGGAAGACATAAAACTCCCGCGCTAACATACCATTATATTGTATGAAAATAACCCTGAATACACTAATTGTATTCAGGGTTATTATTAGTCTTCCACGACAAAACACGATCTATATTGCTTTTTATGCTTGACGGAATCCCGTTTCTGTTCTGTGCCAATTCTGTCCATGGTCAGGGTGACGAAACGGTATATTTCTACCTAATAACTGCTTCAGAATATCGCTTTCACCTGCCAATACGTCATCTGTTAACTGCCGCGGCATATCCTCTTGCGGATAGATGACAGAACGATTATACATTCCGAGTAATCCAACGCGCGAGGAATCTGTGGTATTGGGGAGACATTGATGCCAAATCGCACCGTTAGTAAACAGAATAGAACCTTTCGGTGCAATTGCAACACTCATCTCAATGCCCTCCGCTTCTCCTAATTCGGGACGACGGAGTGTTTTGTGTGAACCTGCGATGCACGCTGTCGGACCGTTTTCTGCTGTGAATTCATCTAACATCCACACGGTTTGTCCTGTAAGAGAACCTGACGGAAATGGAGATTGCATCGCCCAATACGGATAGTCAATGTGCCAACCACCAGCAGGGGCACCAGGTCCAACAATGTTTGCTGTGAAAGTGGATGCAATCACATCCTCACCGAGCATTCGCTTCCACACAGCAACTACGGTTGGATGTTGAATAAGTCTACGAAAAATAGGTGATTTCCCAACTATTGCCCAAACACGACGTATTTTCCCTTCACCATAACTGTGGTCATATCCATTAGCAATGTCTTCTTCCACCATTTTCCATATAGCATCGCGCGCCTCATCTGCTTCTTCAGCAGAAATCACATTTTCTATAATATGAAAACCGACTTCACGTAGGTCATGTTCAACGAGATCAAGCCTTTCTGAGTTTAACGCTGATTTTATCTGCATCAGTTTATAGCTCCTTACTACCGAATACGTGGGAGATTTCGGATTGTATCTATAATCTTATCTTCCAAATCATCTGCATCACTATCAGGCACACGACTGTGTTTATCCATCCACGCAATATTTTCTGCAACACTCTCGGTTACCGGGATTTGCGGACTGAATTCGGGTAACGCTGCTGCAAGTTTCTCGTGACTAAATATCTGGGTATGTCCGAAGTTCCCTCGTAATCCGCTGTACCTTTCCGGTGACATCGCTATAAGCGTCTCTTGGGATACATGCACAATATCTATGTCAACACCGATTGCCGCTGCTGCTGCGCTGTGCCACTCGTCCCAAGTGCGTGCCTGTGGATGGACAAGATTGTATATTTCGCCAAAACATTCGGTCTTACCGAGTATTTCTGCAAAGGCATCCCCTGCATCCCGAGATGCAAGAAATTGAAAATAGTTCAAACCATCACCAGCGGAGAGGATCGGTTTTCCTTTTCGTAACCTATCTATCCAACTGCCATCTCCACCCACCTGACGGTGTAGATTTATCCCTGGTCCGTGGGTATAAGAAGGTTTGAAAATAGTTACGGGGAATCCATCGCTCGAATGTGCCTCTAACAAAAGGTTGTCTGCAGCTACTTTATTAAGTCCATAACCTGACGTGCCTTGTAATGGTGCTGCTTCTGGCAAGTTTATTCCGCTGAATGGTGGTCCGTATGTCATTACTGTTGAACATTGAATAAAGTGTCCGACGCGTCCCTGACATGCACGGAGAGCAGATGCAGCATCTTCAGCATTGAAACTAATCATATCAATGACAGCATCCCAATTTTCCGATCCGACTTTCCCCTCAAAATCGTCACGATGTTGCCGGTCACCGAGAATCACACGGATATTCGGTGGTGGTGGGTCAATATGCTGTCCACGGTTGAACATCACGACTTCGTGATTTCGGTGTAGTAGTGCTGCGACAATTCCACGACTGATATTCCCTGTTCCACCAATGATTAAGACTTTCATTTTCTGGTTTCCTCTTCTATTAACTTAATTTCTGCAGGTGTTAGTTCGTATAATTCATATACCAACTGGTTTAGTTCTTTTTCAAGGTCAAGGACTTTAGGACTATTGGGTTCCTTAATCATATATATTTCCTTTCATGTGATAGTTGTTCATTCTTGTTTAAATTATTCATCAATTATTGCCCGTGCTAATGCCCAATCTAAACGGCGACGGTAACAACCATCTTTCCTCAAACCTTTGAATGCCGTTAAAAAGACATCATGTGTTTTCTCTCGAATTTCTCCTAAGCGTGTATTGATTTGATCTATATCTACATCCCACGGAACACCGATTTTTGTAATTGAACGACAATGGTGACGCACTTTATAGGTCCCCAATTCTGATGGTGGACAAAAACGTATAGATGCAGAAACAGTATTATCTATTGCGATGAGTCCAAGATTCCCCTTCGGTTCATTAAATACAATGCTACGATTGCGAGAGGATGGAGGTAGAAATTCCCGCAATTCGTGCAGTCTTCCCAGAAGTTGATTGTTCCGCCATAGACTAACATCCGATGTTACAAAGGGAGCGAACAGAGCCAAACCTACAGGGTGTTCAGTATCTTCAAACATATATCTTGTGTTATTAGTTACACTATCTTTGCTTGTAATATCTGTCGCATGTGGTACTAACGAGATAAAATCACTTAACCGATCCAAGAACAGACCACTCCGAATAAACGCTTCTGGAATAATCGCAGCCACCCACGGACAATTCGTCAAGCATTGCTCAAGTGCATATTTGTAAAGATCATCGTAGCGAGTATTTACTGGGAAAGGTAACCCGCGACGCGTAGCAGAGTTTCGTGCCAACCAAGGTGGGTTGGTAATGCATACTTTATGGTCTTTCGGAAAATCCGTAAGTGTATCACGTTGCACGATTCCTCTCGCACCCAGTTCAATGTCGTAGAACCTCCACTCTCCGCACCGCAAATTCGCTGATTCAATCAATCGTGGAATGTCTTTTGCTCCTGCAAAGGGTTCTAATACGATTTGTTTATCTAAATTGAGTTTCCTTGTCCACTGTTTAAAGGGGTCTAACTGAAAAGGATTACCACGAGTATAATAGCGTCCATTGGCGCGTTTTTTATCCATTTTGGTTTTATTGTAGTATATGTCCAATTTTATTTTTGAGAAGAAAGATATTCCTCATTGTAATATACAAATATTCGCATAATATATCAAGATATTTTGTGTGTGTAAAGTTTTTGGCATTGACAGCATAATTCACTGTAGGAGGAACTCCGATTCCCGATAGTCGCCATTCGGAGATCAAATCGGCGGTATGAATCAGGCAGAATACCATAAGAGTATTCTGCCAATGGCATTCCCCGTCTACAGGGTTATTGAACATATTTTGCCAACAACTTTACACACCCATCTCAAGTTAAATAAATTTGACAAAATCTTATTAAACGTGTAATATATGAGTCAAATAAGATAGGTGAGGAAGTACAAACCAAAATATTATGACAATGAGTCTCAATATCATAGAACGGAAATATAATGTGTTGATTAGCGCGTGCATATTCTTTTGTATCTGTGTTATGTCCGTGGAAGCAGCAAACCGTGAATACTGGATTGCTGCCGAAAAAGTTGTGTGGAATTACGCACCGAGTGGTAAAAACCTTATTCGTCCAAAGATGGGACTGGGGACTTGGGGTAAGGTGCTTACATATCATAAATACCGATATATAGAATATACCGATGACACCTATACCACAAAGGTTAATCAACCTGAATGGATGGGTATCCTCGGACCTCAATTGCGTGCAGTGGAAGGTGATAGCATTAAGGTACATTTTCTCAACCGTGCAGACAAACCACTCAGTATTCATGTTCACGGTCTGCAATACGATGAACCAAACGAAGGTGCAGATATGAAAGGACCTGGTGGTTCTGTTTCACCTGGTGAAATTTTCTCTTATCATTGGGAAGTTGGAGAGGACGCTGCCCCTGGACCAAACGATCCATCATCTATAGTTTGGCTATATCATTCGCATGTTGATGCTGTAACTGAAGTATACGATGGACTAATAGGGACAATTGTTGTCACCAAGAAAGGAATGGAACTTTCAGATGACGATCCACGTCCGAAAGATGTTGACAAATCGTTTACCACGCTATTCCTTATCTTCAATGAAAATGACCGAGAAATAGCTGAAGGTGGACAGCACGAAGCTTATGAATCTCCTGAAGAGGCAGAAGAAGGTAATTTGAAACATACAATCAACGGATTTATCTTTGGTAATTTGAAAGGGTTAGAAGTACAACAAGGGGATAAAGTCCGTTGGCATCTGGTTGGTTAGGCACTGAAGTGGATATGCACACCGCACACTGGCATGGACAGACCGTCTTAAATGCTGGCAAACGCACAGATGTTATTGAATTGCTGCCGGGTAGTATGGTTACAGTAGATATGATTGCCCGAATGCCGGGAAACTGGTTATATCACTGTCACGTGGCAGACCATATTACAGCAGGGATGAATACACGTTGGCGAGTCGTTCCAAAACGGTAGTCAGATATGCGCGACTGTTCTGAACAAATTACCCTTATTCTTGTCTGTATAATTATAAGATGTTATTTGAAGCACTCATCAATGAAATTGTTTTATAGTAAAGTATAAAAATATGTTGACACCTCTTCTGTAGGAGCGATCTCCGAATCGCGACCAAACTCCATGATAGTCGGGAATCGGAGTTCCCTCCTACAACTTAGGAATGTAAAGTTAATTGTAAAATCCACTATATAACAATAATTCTTAAATTAATAAAAGGAGATGACTATGTTTAACAACGAATCCACTCTGTTGAAATATATTATACCAATCCTGCTCTTGTTCACCGTTATCGGGACTGTGCATGCCGAAACGTTAATACTCTATTCCGGACGCAGCAAGAGTCTCGTTGATCCGATTATTCAGCAGTTTGAAAAAGAAACTGGCATTGAGGTAAAAGTGAGTTACGCCAACACAACTCAGTTAGCGAATAAACTTATGACTGAAGGTGAAAAAAGTCAGGCATCACTATTTTGGGCACAAGATGCAGGAGCACTCGGTGCAGTTAGTAAAAAAGGTTTGTTTGCAAAGTTGCCAGAATCAGTACTTGCGAAAGTTCCGAAGATCTTTCGTAACGCTGATGGATTATGGGTGGCATCAAGCGGTAGAGCGCGGGTCCTTGCATATTCACCTGAACGCGTTACAATGGATGCACTTCCTAAGAGCGTGTTTGATTTAACACAACCAAAGTGGAAAGGTAAAGTCGGTTGGGCACCGCTGAATGCTTCGTTTCAAGCATTTGTTACTGCCATGCGTGCACAGGTTGGTGAAGAACGCACTGAAAAATGGCTACGTGATATGCAGACAAACGACGCAAAAACTTATCCAAAGAATACACCTATCATAGAGGCACTCGCTGCAGGTGAGATTGACCTCGGTTTACCAAATCACTACTATCTCTTTCGTTATAAAAAGCAGGATTCTAAATATCCGGTTGAGCAGACCTTTTTTAAGGAAAATGATGCAGGTAATCTTGTAAATATTGCGGGAATTGGATTGCTAAAAAGTAGTGATAATCAAGAAACTGCACTTAAGTTCATAAATTACCTTCTCTCTGCGAAGGCGCAACAGTATTTTGTTAGCGAGGTCTTTGAATATCCTGTGACAGACGGTGTTATACCAAATGCAAATTTGTTGCCATTAGATGATTTGTTAAAAATTGTGCCTACATTTGATTTAAATGAGATGGATGATTTAGAAGGCACCATCAAACTTCTCCGACAAGTGGGAATTATATAACTAAAATTGGAGATCGATTGCTGAGATTCTGAGGTGTGTCATCATCAGGCAACAAACTTTCTTTCAAGTCGGACAAAGATGGTACTTCTTTATCCCCACAGTCATTGTCTGTATATGTGGTCTGTTTCCGTTAGGATATTTGATCGCAAAGGCGTTTGATGTTGATGGCGCTGTACTGGTTGAAAATCTGTTTCGCCTACGAAACGCAAAACTTTTCCTCAACACAGTTTTGTTGACGATTGGGGTTCTAATTCTTGATATCCTTTTGGCAACACCCGCGGCATGGTTAACAACACACTCAAACCTTCAAAGCAAACGGATTTTTAGTGTTCTCTGCACATTACCCTTAGCAGTGCCAGGTTATGTAATGGCATACGCACTCTTGGGACTCGGTGGCAACAACGGCATTTTTGCAGCACTTTTCGGTAAAAGCCTCCCACGACTTAGCGGTTACTGGGGGGCTTTAATCGCGTTATCATTCTACACAAGTCCATATCTTTACTTAAATTTACGATCAGCACTGTTAGGACTTGACCCGAGTCTTGAAGAGTCGGCGCGCAGTCTCGGACACCGACAATGGGGTGTATTCCTACGCGTCGTTATCCCACAACTTCGTCCAGCATTCTATGCAGGGTGTTTGCTAATCTGCTTACATGTGCTTGGGGATTTTGGTGTTGTTTCGTTGATGGGATACGAGACATTTAGTTATGCACTTTATGTTGAGTATGAAATGGTATTTGGTCAAGAATATGCATCATGGCTTGCGTTGATACTACTTGTTTTTACTGGTTGCCTGCTCTATCTTGAAACGCGATTATTAGGTAAGGTGACGCTCCATCGTGCTGGACACGGAGTTTCTCGACAACGGTCTATAATTTCACTTCGTGGATGGAAAGTTGTGGGTTACACCTTCTTGAGTTTGCTGTTCATGGCAACTGTTGTAATACCTACAATAACAGTGGTTCTTTGGATGTTCAGAGGATTTAATAGTACTGCATTAGAAGGAATATTAGAAGCACTGATCGGTTCTGTGAAAGTTGCAATTCCATCCGCTATAATCTGCGCAATATTAGTTGTACCATTTGCATATATTGGTGTACGTTATTCCTCGCGTTTCTCAAACATATTAGCACGTATTCCGTATGTTATTTATGCTATACCGCCGCTTGCATTTGCTTTATCAATCATCCTTTTTCTTGGCAGCCCTCAAACCATACTTTTGTTAATCTGCGCGTGTATTCTACATTTTCTTGCAGAAGCCGTAGGACCTGTACGTAGTTCGCTTTACCAAGCCTCACCTCATTTAGAAGAGGCAGCTCGTTCACTCGGATGTTCACCTTTTCAGGCATTTTTCAGAACACTATTTCCCCTCATCGTACGTGGTATGTTAACAGCCACGGCACTCGTATTCCTTGCCACAATGAAAGAATTACCGCTGACACTCCTGTTACGTCCTTACGAATATGAAACATTAGCAGTCAACGTCTGGGATTACACAAGTGAAGCGATGTTCAGTCAGGCAGCTCCCTATGCCTTCCTAATCCTCCTTTTTTCTGCCCTATTTGTCGGTCTTCTCATCCGTAAAGAAAGCGTGTGACACATTTTCCCAACATTTCTTGGACTTATTTGTCTAATTTTGATATAATGCGGGATTATTATATACGCTATCAGTTGTGTGTTAATTGCATCCCAAAACAGTTTGACCGATGACAATTAACTAAATATACTATGGAATTCAGAATTTGTTAGAATTTATTACGCTACCATCGTTAGACGCACTCGGTGCGAATGTACTCAGATTACTTCTCTCTTTTACACTGAGTGTTTTTATTGTGCTGATATACCAATGGACACACGCCAAAGTACCACAAAAATCGTTCACTGATACTCTTATCATACTATGCATGTTAATTTCGGTCGTTATGGTTGTGATTGGAGATAGTATCGCTCGGGCGTTCAGTCTTGTTGGTGCCCTATCAATAATCCGTTTTCGCACAGCAATCCAAGATCCGCGTGACATCGGTTTCGTCTTTTATGCTTTAGCCGTCGGCATGGCTGTAGGTGCTGGGAGTCCAGCTATTGCAATTCTCGCAACATTCATCATCGGAATCATAATCCTCTGTATATACCATTGGCATCAATATTTTGCTAAGGATAACGAATTTTCTCTTGAAATTTGCCTGCTACCTGACCAGCAATCAGAGACAGTTTATCGACATATTTTTGATAAATATGTAACTCAGCATCGCTTAATTGATAAACGTATAAAAAAGTCAAAAATGATTGAGTTAAACTTTCGGGTCAAATTGACGAATCCTGACGCATGGGTCGCATTTTTTAATGAACTCTCAGAACATAACGACATCACTGAAGTCAAATTAGACAAGGAGTGAAAAGACGAACTATATAATTATGGAAATGTCTAAACTAAAAAGGAAATTAAGGAGAATGGAATGAAACATATTAAACTAATTGCAATCATAGGACTTATATTCAGTTTCTCTACTTATATCTACGCAAATGTTAATGAAGAATCTTCAAAACTTACAGAAGAAGAGAAACGATTTGATTTAAATGGAAACGGTGAACTTAGTCTTGAAGAAAAATCCCTCATGCTGCGTATCACTGGCATTGAAGCATTTTCAGGCAGTAAATTTAGCCGTGAAGAAATTGAGAATATGCGTGACAACCAACCTCAAGGTTTTAGTGGAGGTCCACCACAAGGTTTTACCGGAGGTCGTCCTCCTGGATTCGGTGGTGGTAGAGGCGGTCCACGTCCAGCAATAAAAATAGTCGCAAAGTATGATACTAACAAAGATGGAAAATTAACTGGTGATGAACGGAAAGCGGCTCTTGAAGCGCGTGGTGAAGCATATTCACCTGAACAACGTGCTGGCACACGAACCGGAGATATTCAAGACGACGTAAAATCAAGCCTTGCTTCTACCCCAGTAGATTCACCTACGTTCTACGATGCTGGAACACTACGCACCTTATACCTCCGTTTCCCCGATGAAGATTGGTACGCACAACTAAACACTTTCTACCGTACTGATGTTGAAGTCCCAGCAGAACTCGTTGTTGATGGAAAGGTTTATTCTGAGATAGGTGTTAGATTCCGTGGCACATCGTCATACTTTACTGTTGCATCAGCGAAGAAATCCTTTAACATTGCTGTTGATTACGGTGATGATAACCAACGTCTTTTCGGATATAAAACGCTTAACCTGCTCAATGGGCATGTTGATTCCTCTTTCTTACGAGAAGTGCTCTACAATCGAATTGCCAGAGACTACATGCCAGCAATGAAAACGAATTTAGTAAAATTAGTTATCAACGGGGAGAATTGGGGTGTATATATCAATCTCCAGCAATATAACAAAGATTTTCTGGATGAATGGTTCGGTACAAGAGATGGTATACGTTGGAAAGTAGGACCCGGTGGTGGCACGTTGACTTATAACGGAAACGACCCATCAACATATCAAAGAACCTATCAACTTAAAACTGCGAATGCTAAAAACCCTTGGGAAAAATTAATTGCACTCTGTGAAATGCTTGAACCAAAAATTCCTGATGCAAAACTGGTAACGGACTTGCCATTAATATTTAACATTGACCGCGCCCTATGGCAGCTTGCCGTTTCAAACGTCTTTATGGATGACGATGGGTATATCCATAAAGGTGGGGATTATGCGATTTATCAGGATGTCAACGAAAGGTTCCATCTTATATCGCACGATAACAACGAAAGTTTCAGATTTGGACGCGCAAGTCGGGGTGGCGGACCGGGTGGTAGAGGTCCTGGCGGTTGGTCATGGGGAGAGTTGACATCAGGAATGGTCTCTCCGTTGACACACGCTGACAATGCAATGCGACCAGTCATAAACCGTCTACTCGGAATTCCAGAATGGAAAGCACGGTATATTGCTCATGTACACACTGTAACTGATGAGTGGCTTGATTGGAAGGTGTTAGAACCGATTATAAATGAATACCATTCCCTCATTGATTCCGAAGTAAAAAACGATGATAAAAAACTCTACCCCTATCAAGATTATCAGACAAGTGCTGATGGTGACAGTAGAGAACGTACACCCAGTCTCAAACAATTTGTTACCCAAAGACGGGAGTATCTACTTAATCATCCTGAATTGAATAAACCTGCTCCAAAGATTGTCTCTGTTTCCACACCAGATACTCCTACATCAGATAAACCTGTTGAAATTACGGTCAAATTAGATAAAAATGTTGCAGCGGACGCAGTCCTATTGTATTATAATACTGACCGACATTCGGTTTTTAAACACACGACGATGTCCAAGAAAGGAAACGAATATGTCGGTAACATTCCTACATTTCCTGTTGGAACGAAGGTTTATTATTACATTGAAGCAAGTGCTGTGAAAACACATGGAACCACAACATTTTACCCACCCCGCGCGGAGTTTGGTGCAGCGGATTATCTTGTTAAACCACCTATGTCAAAAGAAGTAACAGTCGTTATTAACGAACTCATGGCAGTCAATACCGGTAGTATTGTTGATCCACAGGGACAGCACGAAGACTGGCTTGAACTCCACAATATCACAGATAATCCAGTACTGCTCACTGGAATGTATCTTACTGATAAAGTAGACAATCTGAAGAAATGGAAATTTCCTGAAAATACTACGATTCCACCGCGTGGGTACTTAATTGTATGGTTAGATGAAGATGGAAAGGCAGACGTAGGTTTACATGCAAACTTTAAATTAGCTCGTAGCGGTGAAACTGTGATGCTCGTGGATACCGACGCACGCGGTAATCAGGTGATAGATACAATTACATTTGAACAGCAAAAGAAAGATACAGCAATCGGAAGATTGCCGAATGCAACAGGTACTTTCCAAGTTGTACAGATGACACCTGGGACACAAAATAACAAGAATAAAGAAAAATAACGGATCTCCAGAAGAAAAACGAACCTTTTTGTTTAGGGGATGTCTAACGGGTTAAAAGAAAATATAATACCGATTACGACCACACTTCGTGAGACGCATTGTACCGCTGGAGGAGATATGTCCGTTACTACCGTTACTGCTAATATGGAAACCTATTCGGGAATTACCCAAGTGGAAGATTTTGACATCCAACAAGAACGTGAACTTATCTTGCGATGCCAAGAGAGAGATACCACCGCAATGGGAACCCTGATTGTACAATATCAACATTGGGTTTACAATATTGCTTATGGTATGCTTGGTCATCATGAAGACGCACAGGACGCAGCACAAGACGCATTCCTTTCTGTTTGGCAAAATATCAACAACTTTCAATTCCGTTCCAGATTTTCTACATGGCTTTATCGAATAGTCAAAAACAAGTGTCTCAATGTTATTGACCAACGCAAACGTAGAAAAACAGAACCGATGGAGATTGATGACTCGCAACCTTGGGTCCCCCTTGATACTGTTACTCCCGAACACGAAGCACTCCGTTCCGAACAAAGTGAAATGCTACATGCTGCACTCGACAGACTAAAAGAAAGTTATAGAACGATTTTAATTCTACGGGAATTACGCGAACTCTCTTATGAAGAGATTGCTGAAGTTTTGAATTGCACACTTGGTCGCGTCAAATCCCGTCTACATGAAGCCCGAAAAGCATTACGAGCAGAACTTGAACGTATTGATTGGTAATGATTAGTGTTAACATTAATTTGTGGATGTGAATTTAACCCTTATGGCTAAATTGTGATTATGCATTATTTAGCTACTAACAACTTATTTGGTTTAAAAAATGAAACATCAGCGAATCCAGAAACATTTATCCGCATATTTTGACAATGAATTGTCACCGGATTTACGTAAGAAAATGAGTGAACATCTCCGTGTCTGCCAAGAATGTACGGACATGTTGGCAGATTTCAAGGTAAACAAGGGACGAATTGCTGAACTTGTAAATCCCGTACCGTCTATGAAAGATGTTGTTTTAGCAAAGATCCGTGATACAGAAGCAGCCGCACGTGATAATTTCCTCTCTACTATAAAACGTTGGGTCTTTCGTCCTTTCACTGTTGGGGCAACAGCCTTTTCAACCGTCTGTCTGATCATTGCATTATTCTACTACCCATCTTCGCCAAGTCCACAATATGATGAACTTCTTGATTTCTATTTTGAAGTTCATACGGAAGAGGTAGCAAATAATCCGTTGAAGTCGAATGTTGCGACACCCCTTAATACACCGATATCAGACACAGAGGATTTTGGTGAAGGAACCGATACGTTACTTGATCTATTTTTTGATGAATAAGATTTCATCCGGTTAATTTACTATGGTGACTCTATGCAAACGAAACCGATATTTGTTTTTTGCTGCTTAACGTTATTTGTTTTTATCTTGTCATCCAGTAACCTTTTTGCGGATGTCGCTACGCTTAAACGTATCACAGAAGCAGAAAGTGATGTTGCTTATTTCGGTCTACGTCTCAAGACATTAAGCACGTCAAACGGTTCGCGGACGATGGAAGAAATTGTCATTCATAATAATGCAGAGTACTCATATCGTAAGGTAGTATCCATTGTTGGTGGAATTAAAGCATTAGATGAGGAGAACGGACGTGAACAGAGACAGAACGCTAATAATAGAGAAAGAGACCGAGACAGAGATGAACGTAGAAGAGAAAGAGAATTTAGATGGGATCGTAATAGAAGCCAATTCTCTTCAAAAGAGATAAAATTGATATCACAAAACTATGAGTTGGAGTTTCGGCATTGGGGAGAAAAGATCGCTGGTCATGAAACCGATCTCCTCATTATTAAACCCAAACACGCTGGTAGACCCACAAAACATATCTATTTTGCTCGTAAAAATGGTGTTATTTTACGGGTGGAAGATTTAGATAGTGAAGGAATTCTTCGGAATATGTTCGTTTATAATCGCATCAGTTTTGATCCCAAAATTGTACAGTCCAAATGGGAAAGTCTTCAAAAGGAAATAAAACCTGAACCCAGACGTGAGCGACCTGTTATTACACTTGCTGATGCCGAAAAAATCCTCAAGCAAAAACCAATCCAACCGACATACCTACCCTTAGGTTTCCAACTTCAAAATATATCTAAACTCCAAATAGGAAGGTATCATCCTATTCGATTAAAATATACTGATGGTTTGTTGGATTTTAGTATATATGAAAAAAAAGATGATATTAGAACTGAAACGACAAATAGACCGCAAAATCGTGGTGATAGAAACAGAGACAGATCAGTGATTAAAATTGGAAATATTTCGGTATATAATTATCCACGCAATCTGGACTATGTGTTCCGTTGGTCAAGTTCAGGTATTGATTTCTATCTTATAGGTCCACTCCCTACTGACAAAATGCAAAAGGTCGTGGAGTCTATCATCATCAAAAAAGATCAGAAGTAGTTTTATAAATAACAATTGATGTTTCGTAGGTTGGGTTGAACGTTGTGAAACCCAACTTTTTTGGTTATAGAGCAATATTCTGACTATACACAAACATTCAAAGGAGAAAATTATGAAATTTTGCAATGTAATGATCCTCACTGTTTTCGCAACCAGTGCACTGTTAATAGGTAATGTAGCTGCAGACAGTATTAAAGATGAACTTGAAAAATCGCCACGGCATGGCGAATGGGTTAAAATCACTGCCGCCGATGAACACGTTATCAACGCATTTATTGTTTTTCCTGAAGTCAAAGAACCTGCTACTGCTATCATCGTCATTCACGAAATATTTGGGTTGACCGATTGGATTCGCGTTGTTGCGGATAGACTCGCTGCGGATGGGTTTGTAGCCATTTGTCCAGATCTGTTGACTGGTTTAGGACCCGATGGTGGCGGAACTGACAGTTTCGACTCAGGGGACGATGTTCGACGTGCTATCCGTAATCTTACAGAAGAACGAGTAAATACTGATCTTGATGCCGTACGTAAATATGTCAGTGACCTCCCTTCAACGAATGATAAGGTTGCAGTATCGGGTTTCTGTTGGGGTGGTGCAAAGACATTCAGTTACGCAGTTCATTCCGATGAGATAGCGGGTGCGTTTGTGTTTTACGGATCCCCACCTTCTGTAGAACATCTACCCAAGATTTCTGTGCCAGTTTACGGGTTTTATGGTGAAAATGACAACCGTATTAATGCCACTATTGATGCTACCAAAGAAGCTGCAGATGCTGCCAAAGTTACGTATGATCCTGTTATCTATGAAAGTGTAGGACACGGTTTCTTGCGGAAAGGTATGATGGATGATGCGAATGATACTCAGAAAGCTGCTGTCAAGTCAGCATGGGAACGTTGGATTAAGCTTTTGGGTGAATTATAGATAAGGAACACGCATGGCAAACCGGCTAAAAGATAAGATCGCAATCATCACTGGCGCAGCACGTGGGATCGGTGCGAAAAGTGCAGAACTCTTTGCTGCTGAAGGGGCAGCTGTCGCAATCTGGGACCTGAACGAAGAACGCGGAACAGAGACTGCACAAACGATACAGTCAGCTGGTGGCACCGCTATTTTCTGCAAATGTGATGTTACGGATTCCACACAAATTGAAATTGCAACACAACAAGTCATTTCCGAACTTGGACCTCCAAACGTCCTGTTTAATAATGCTGGTATTGCAGTCGTAGGGGAATTGGAGCATATTTCTGAGGCAGAATGGGATCGACAGTATGCTGTGAACGTAAAGAGTATCTATCTCGTCTCACGTGCGATTATACCATGGATGCGTGAAGTAGGAGGTGGTTCTATCATCAATATGGGAAGTGAATCAGCGTTTGTCGGGTTTCCCATGCATCCTGCATATACGTCCTCTAAAGCTGCAGTGGTGCATCTTACTCGGAGCATGGCGGTTCGCTATGCCGAGGACAATATCCGTGTGAATAGTCTCTGTCCGGGAACTATTAATACTGAATTGTATCAGGAATTCATTGCACAGCAAGAAGATCCAGATGCCATAAATAAAGAGATTGATGAGATGCATCCATTGGGTATCGGCGAACCGATAGATATTGCTTGGGCTGCGGTATATTTAGCATCCGATGAATCGCGATATATGACTGGTGCACCGATGCTTGTTGAGGGTGGGATTTTGTCTCTGTAAATCTGTAATAAAATGTAACAGTTGGGATTAAAACACTATATGTAAGAGGCACAACGAATTGCGAGACTACGAACAATGTAAGAGGTACGATGGATTCCGCAAATACAAACGTACCCCTCACATATTGTAATTATCCTACAACGCATGATCCGCAGGTTTCAGACCTTTTTTAAATGTACCAAAGCCAAAAAAGGTAGGATCATAATCACCCACATAGTCAACTACACTTTCGTCAGGGATGTCGTCTTCCATTTCCATGCCCCAATAACATCCGTTGACGACCAGACGACGAAGTCCTTCACTCTCCAAATCAACAGACGCACCCATCGTAGTATTAAAAACACGTGATGTGTTACCAGTATCACCTGTATATGTTTTGATCCACGCCAACGGCATTGTGGTTGTATCCGGTTTAGGTGGATCTGTGGGGTCCATACCAACAAGCACTTGTCCATGCACTAATACCTGAGCGTCTCCAGTCAACTCTTTTATACCATAAACATCAGAAGGTCCCCATATATCTGTAACACCTTTTAGGATTGGGTGATCCTTCATCGCATCATCAATAACACCGCGTGCGCTCTCTTTTCCGTGATGTCCGTGATGATTGATCCACGTTTCTCCGAGCACCTGCCTACCGTATCCACCATCAAATTCTTTGCTGTTAAAACTATATTTTGCGTACGGACTATCCTGATTTCTGGTATAGTTAAATGAGTGTGTCGCAGTGCGTAACCCCATGACAGGTTTACCCGCATTGGTATAGTCCACGATATATTTCATCTGCTCATCGGGCAGTTCTCGGAAACGAGTATGCAACACCATCATGTCTGCGGATTCAAGATTCTGTAGTCCCGGTATATTTGTCTGGTTCGTCGGGTCAATTTCACCAGTATCGGGATCAATTGCAAATAGTACGGTGCATCGGAACCCGTGGTGTGTGGCTAATATCTTGCCTAACATGGGACAGGCTTCTTCGGAACGATACTCTTCGTCACCACTAACGAGCACAATATGTTTGCCATTGCCAGGTCCACTGTTTCCTTCATATACAACCCATTCATTATTCATCAATGTAAACTCCAGATTTATAAATTTTATGTCTGTAGTATAGCAGATTTTATTGACAATGTCATGTTGAAATATCTACGGAGTATATAAAGTTATGTACACTTATGTTCAAATAAAATAAAAACGTTACCAATGTAACAAAATTGGTAACGTTTTAAGGAAGGCAAATCCAGTGAAATTAGAAGAAAAATACAAAGAATATGCGGTCGTAAACCTCAAACAAAAATTCTTGACTTATTTGTGGAAAACTGATACAGTAAAAATAATGGTTGTTGGATGCCATAATTTACAATAATTTTTCTTAAAAACTTGACAAATCTTACATCAAAAAGTATACTTAATATTGTAGTATGCAAATAGTTCAGAATTTAACGCACACTAACAAACTTAAAAATACTTGACAAAGTTTAACTTTTTGTGTTATACTTAAAGTATGCGGTAAGAGACACGCAAATATCGTATTCTATGTCATATCATTTACGATAAGGAATCATTGTCTCATAAACGCAACTTACAAAAACAGCGCAATGTTCCGAATGTTTAGCGCGAATCAGATTTAAAATAAAGGGTTGACATTTTTTGTAACCCATTATACTGGGTAACGTTAATTGGACGTAACACCGAATAACTATATCGGTTGACAAAATCTGCAACTGATGCTACAACATGTGACGTTATTAATTAATGCGGTTTGATATAAAACGGAAAATTTTCTTGTAGGGGTGATTGGAAACCGGAATTCTCTCCTACAAAACCAAACCGAACCCAATGAAATGGAGGGCATGCGCAACGGGAAAGCACATGTCCGATACCAAAAGGTTAGTCAGAATAGATTTATCCCTGAATCTGTTCTTGATAATTCAACCAAATACCATAATGGTTAGTCAGAATAGATTTATCCCTGAATCTGTTCTTGATAATTCAAATTGTATTGTCGGGTGCGATAGTTTAATACCCTGAATATATCGCCCCAATAGGTTTAATGTTTAGTTAGATTTTTAAATGAGGAGAAATAAGTAATGTACCTGTCAAATAGATTGACATATTCTGTTGCAAGTCTTGTTGTGATGCTTGTCATCGGACTTGCTTTCGCGCCTGTTTATGTACTCGCCCACCCACATGGCGATTCCGTTCCAAATGCTGACGGTCACTTAGAATCTGATCACCCCACAGCGACAATTACGCTCACATCCGCTAATGCAGACACTTTTACAGATGCAAGCATAAAAAACAATTCTGTTCAATTAGTAAAAACTGATGGAACAGGATTTGCAGTTACATCTGGAACTGACCCTCCATTAGATAGTGACGGTAAATTCAAACTGCTTATTACGTTTGATAAGGATTTGGCGGATGATGCTGAACTTCTTGTTAACGAGTATGCTATCACCGCAATAGGTCAATCAGATCCAAATACTGATATTGGTGGTGACTTAGAAAAAGGCGGACCATCTCGCGTCACTGATTCTAAGCGCGCATTTGAAGTAGAAATTACTGTGCTACAGGCACAGTTTGAAGAACTTCCCCTTATAGTATTCGTAACCGTGGATCCTGATGCTGTATCAACTCCAGAAGGAATTGATCCTCAAACTGGGGAAACTATTGCACCACGAGGGAGCTTAGAATCTTCACGCGCAGATGCAAGGTTTGAAGTAGTTGCAGATCTCAGAACAGTTCCCGAATCGACTGAACCTCTTCCAGATGGGACAATCACTATTCCTGCAAATAGTTTCGTTCTTGTCGTGAGAAATGATGATGCCTCACAACCCGGGGCAGGTGGTTTGCATTTCCGTTCTGATGTAAATACAGTTGAGTGGCAAAATATGCCAGATTTAGAGGAACTCTTTAGTAGAACCTCTGAACACGGTGGTGGCGCACTTATACTGGAAGGCACAGGTCATACTGTAGGATCTGTCGGTATTAGTGAAATCATGTGGGCACTTGATGAAAGTTATTTCGGTAATGAAGTAGCTGAAAGTGCCTCACAGTGGATTGAGCTTCATAACCTCAATAGTTCAGAAGTGGATGTCACGCTGAAAGTGTTAAGAGGTCTTGAAACTCTTGAAACTGCTAACGGTATCACCGGAGATCTTGCAGTACCTATCATTGATGCGGTTACGAACTTCTTTGATAACCGCCCAGGTTTCGCTGCTTGGACTGTGAAAGGTTCAAGTGGTGACAGCGTCCAAGCCAGAAATTTCGTCTCAATGGGACGGATTCTACCGGTTGTGGACAATAAGAATGTCGCTTATGCCAATGCCAATGGTAGCAGATACAGCAACCGAGATGGTAGAAACGACAGTAATTGGTCCGCATCTACAACCACATATCGAACGGCACGCACATCTGGGAATATTGACTTCAACTACATCGGCACACCCGGACGTGTGAATACGTTTACACCAGCAACGCAACCTCATCTCAAAGATACACGTACAAGTGTTCCAAGCAACGGTATCCTCATCAATGAAGTTGCAAACCGTTCTGATGCTAATAAACAATACGAATGGCTTGAACTTTACAATATCTCCAGCAGTGAGATAAACCTTCGAAATTATCGTGTTTCAATGGTTACAGCAGTAGATACAGATCAAGCACTCCTTGACTTCCCAACGAATGACAACGCGAAGGTTGCTTCTGGTGGTGTGTTACTCATTGTCGCCAGTGATCCAGCGGACGATCAGGATCATCCACTTGCCGTTGGATACAACATTGATAAAAGTGACGCAGGACAAGCACCAGGCGCACTTTATAGTCCAGTTCAATATAAAGTCATGGAATTCAAGAATGGTGGTTTACCAGACGGTGGAGAATTCGTGCTGATTGTGCGTAAACCGGACAATCTTGAAAACAAATCTGAAGCTGGTAAAGGTCCTGCTGAACTCGGTACAGCGGATCTGGACAAAATCGTGGATATTGCTGGATATCACTCTGATTTGGATAAATCCAATTATTCTAATCCCGTTTCATCTACCGAATTATGGCCACTACGTAACTTTAAACCACCTTTCACTACGTTAAATAGATTTGACACAGATACTGTTCATTACCGACAGTTTGCTGAAACAAATGATGGTCGTAGTGGCGTTGGTGCCAGTGAGAATAAGAATGAAGCTGGTAAGGCAGCTTTCCAAGGTGCAGGGTTCACAGGTATCGGCTATAAACGTAGTATCACAGGTGGAAACGCATACGGTGGAACACCCGGTTATGTTAACAGTGCACTTAAATCAAAAGATGCCGTTATCACAGATCATGTCTATATCAGCGAAATTATGTATGCTGATGGTGCAAACGGTTCATTGCCACAGTGGATTGAACTACGTAACCCATCCAAAACTGTTGGTGCAAACTTAAACAACTGGCGTCTTACCATTGTCAACCACGATTCAACTGATGATGAAGGTGGTCTATGGGAGGGTAAAGGTGAAGCATCTATCCAGCTTAAGGATCTGAAAATTAAACCGAATTCTTCTGTGTTGATTACATCACGCAAAGGACCTCAGCGTGAAGTTTTCCTTCCTAATGCTGATATCTTCGCCTTATATCCAATACATAGAAATACTTTTGGTATGACAACTCCTGGTGACGATGTTATCAATCCTTACGGTTTCAAAATCACCTTGCATGCTAATGCTCATGACACTAATAAGAAAAGTGAGTGGCAGTTAGTTGAGGAAATCGGCAATCTCGCTGCTCCTGAGTCTGACCGTCGTGGAAACCGTGAACGTTTTGATCCTGTCAGTTGGTCATGGCCACAGGCTAATACTGAAGATGGTGATCGTATATCAGTTGCGCGCGTGATACATAGGGATGGTCCTGTTGATGGAAGCATGATCGGTGCTTGGAGACTCTCCAGCGATGATACCAGAACCGATGCTATAGATTATGTCTATTATGGTCATAAAGACGATATTAGTACACCGGGTCAAACCTATCGTTCACCATTGCCAGTTAATCTGTCTTTCTTCCGTCCGACATTGGAAGATGGTAAAGTCGTTATCCGTTGGACAACCGAATCCGAACTTGACAACGCTGGATTTAATATCCTTCGTAGTGATACACGGAACGGTCAGTTCCAGCAGGTCAATGGAAAGCTGATCCAAGGTAAAGGCACAACTGGTGAACGTTCTATCTACAAATGGATAGATACTTCAGCAAAACTTGGTACTATATATTACTATCAAATTGAAGATATATCCTTCGCCGGTGAGCGTCAAACGCTCCAAACCACCAAGTTGAAAGGCTTGATCTCGGCAAAGAACAAGCTTCCATTACGGTGGGGCGAATTGAAATCACAAGATTAACTCAGGGATATTCTAACTTACCTACCCCGAAAGGCGGGCAGCGAACTTCGGTTCATTGTCCGCTTTTTACTTTAGGTGCAGGTAGGTTCATTGAACAGTCCGCACATTCATTTGACTGACAGAATACCTGTAAAAATATATTGTCACCAGTATATTAGATATGTTATACTATAGAGGAAACTATTGTGTCTAATGAAGATAGAGTTTCGATACTTAGCATACGGAGGATATGGGTTGATCTTGCTTTAAAAATATTCTCGGTTCAGGTAATCACATACTCCGTCTTGTTAATATCGGTATGAGGCTGCTAAAGGCAACGCTCAGATGGAAACAGTCCAAGTCGTTGTCGCTCAACTCGCTGCTTTTATGGCGGTTGCAACTGGAACCACATTCATTATATTTCAAGGAGTTGATTTTCTCATGTTTCTGACACAAATATATAAAGAACGACTTCAACGCAAAATTAAAGAAGCTGAAGTTAAAGGTAAGGCTGCAGGAAAAGCCGAAGAACGTGATTTATGGATGGAATGGAACAACCGCAGACTGGAAGCAATGGAAAAGGGTGAGGAGTTTAATGAAAACCCGCCTGCCAAACCGATAGCCAATAGTCAAAGGTTATAAAATCAATATGGGGGACATAACCGAACAGATGAAAGAGTTCTTAATCATACTTATCGTACTAATCTTGCTTGCACCCAGTGTGCATGCCGAAATCACCTACAGCGATCACATCGCACCGATTATACAGAGAGAGTGCCAATCGTGCCACCGACAAGGAGAAGTCGCACCTTTCGCACTGACCGACTACCGCGATGCAAAAGCTTGGGCAACCGAAATCGCAGAATATACCAAAGCGCGCCTGATGCCACCTTGGAAACCTGCCGAAGGATACGGTAGCTTCAAAAACGAACGTCGTATTACTGAAAAAGAGATACAGATGCTTACTGATTGGGCAGAAGCAGGCGCACCATCAGGTGACCTTTCCAAAACCCCACCTAATCCGAAATTCCACGAAGGTTGGGCACTCGGTGAACCTGACCACATCGTTGAAATGCCTGTGGAATACAAAATTGAACCGGAAGGTGAAGACGAATATCGACACTTTATCATACCCACTAACTTTGACACAGATATTTTTGTTCAGGCAGTTGATGTGCAACCTGGCAACCGTAAAACGGTACACCATGTCATCGTCTATTTAGATGTGGAAGGACAAGCACGCGAACTTGATGCAAAGGATCCAAAACCAGGATATGTTACAGAGGGGACAGGTCCAGGTATTGACGTTGTGGGAACACTCGGTGGATGGGCACCAGGAATGAGTCCTTCTGTCTTACCGGAAGGTATCGGATATCGGTTACCGAAGGGGGCAGACATTGTCCTGCAGGTGCACTACTACAAGACAGGACACATTGAACACGACCTGTCACGAGTGGGACTTTATTTTAATAAAACAGCCAAGACGGAACCTTTACAGATTGGACAAGCAATCAACACTAAGTTTGTAATTCCACCTGGAGAGTCGAATTATGCTGTCAAGGCATCACGGATTGTGAAACAGGATAGTTATCTGTTAGCAACGATGCCACACATGCATCTGCTCGGACGCAACATGCGGATGATCGCTAATCCTCCGAACGGTGACCCGATTGACTTAATTTGGATACAGGATTGGGATTTCAATTGGCAGGATATTTATCATTACCGCAAACCGATTTTCCTTCCATCTGGCACAAATATATCTCTTGTTGCTCATTTTGACAATTCCGTTTCAAATCCTGCAAACCCGCACACCCCACCTATCCCTGTCGGTTGGGGGGATAAAACGACTGACGAAATGTGTATCGGGTTCTTGTATTTTGTGGATGCAGGACGATATAATCCTGTGGAATAAACGATAAAACGTAGGCACGTTCATAATACGTGTCTACGTTTACTAATCCTTCCGTCCAACAAAATATACTGCAGATGCCAAGATATGTGAATGCGGATGCAACAACAATAAAAAATCCAGCCACACCAACGGAAATGTCAACCACCCGACCAAAAGAGATATCGCCTTCGCAACCAACAAACTCCCGAAAGAACAGACGAGACCAATATACTCCCGCAAAATCCAATGCACTGCTGCTGTTGGTCCCGCACACGCACCACTTTCCACCTCACGAAACTGAGAAAACAGCGTAACAAAACCAGTAGTCGTCCACCGTTGATAATCGTGCGGAGACGCATGATACCCTTGTAAAAATGGCACAGCTGCACACACATACCCACCCGGTTTCAGGACACGATACATCTCAGTTACAACCTGCTGAGGGGCACTGACATGCTCCAGTACAGCCTCAGAGACAACCGCATCAAAAACAGAATCGGCAAACGGTAGAGAGTGACCATCCGCCACAACATCAACCATAGGAGTTGACTCAATTTCAAGATTAATTACATTCGGTGCACGTCGATGTGTACCTGAACCAAGATCCAGAATCTGTGCATCAGAACCCAGTTCTCGGATCACACGTTTAACAGATCGGTTCCAACGCGGTGCGGGATAAGGACATCCCATTAGGGGAGACAAAAATCGGTGTTGTCGTAATCGTCGTTTAATCTGTTCAATCATAGATTGGCTATCGGATGTGGGATATCAGTGATTGGCTTTCAGCAGCCGGAAGATTTTCATGTAGGAAGGTTTGTAAACCTGAAAGCCATAAAAAAACGGGGTCAGAATGCTGACCCCGCAATCACTACTTATGTCTGAGGAAGCTTTATATTCGCTTCATCTGATGCCTTGACCAAATCCCTAACAATCTGCATCGTTAACTGTGCTAACTTCCGCGAGAATTCAGTATCAGAAACACCCCGATATCGCGAGGGTTGCGATGTTCCGAGACGCTCATTCGCAATCGTCAAGGCACTTGTAACAAGTGGTAATGCAACCTCAAGTGGTTCTTCAGGTGCTGGAATCTCAACAATATCCGGGGTTACTTCGTCTTGTACGTCCATATCACCTGCCAACAATCGCTCACGATTTTCATTTATTGCCTCAAGCACCTGTTTCGCGGCGAATTGATGAGCCCCTTTCTTCGCACCCGGTATCGGATCCGCTGTTTCGTGGACCCTATCCCCATAATAAACTGTAACCTTCCAACTGGGTGCATCTGCTGTGCCGTGTTGTGTTTCAGAGAATCGCGGCTGGCTCAATCCGCGTTCATGGCAGTATTGAATTAAAAGTCCTTTATAGTTCCCATCAGGTTCCAGAACATCCAGATCGGGCATAGACAACCTCCTGAACCGCCTTATCTGCTGTTATCGTAGCGTGGGCGATATTCTGTCGTTCTCGGTTTGACTTTCCGCTGACGTTTTAGTTCGATTCTGCGTCGCTTTTCACTCGGTTTTTCATAAAAACTACGTTTTTTAATTTCCGTGACAACACCCGCCTTACCACACATTTTCTTGAACCTCGCGAGTGCTCTATCAAATGTTTCACCAGAATCAACTGTGACTTCAACTTGAACCATTCTTACATTCCTCCTATAGGTAAAAATACATTATTAGTATATCATATCTGAAGACAGATGTCAACTTTTTTTGGATAATATTGGGGTGTGTAAAGTTTGGCATTAACCGCATAATTCATTGTAAGAGTGAACTCAGATTCCCGACCAGTTGTGATTCGGAGATCGCTCCTACAGGTTATTTGATAATATTTCACCAAAACTTTACACACCCAACGACAAAAACCGTTCTTGACACTATATTTCCCACTGTGATAAAATTCCACAAATGACAATTGAAAAACCGTTCCCAGAATTACTATTTGAACGCATGCAACAGAAAGACCTTGAACAGGTAATGGCGATAGAGCAGGAGGCTTTCCCCGATCCGTGGCACATATCATATTTTAAAAGATCACTTCACCCAAGACAAAAACATACACATTTATATGTAGCACGTAAAGATAACGAAGTTATCGGATATATTGTGATTTATATCAATTGTGGGGAAGCACACATCATGAATATTGCCGTAGCATCTGAGTATAGGCGGCGCGGTGTTGCCAAATACCTACTGACATCCACTTTAGAGATCATACAGAAAGACGATGTAGAGGAGATATTCCTTGAAGTTGCTGTCAAAAATACACCTGCCCATCAACTCTACAAGCAATTCGAATTTGAAGTTTACGGCACTCGAAAAAGATACTATGCCGACGGTGGAGATGCTTATGTTATGCGGAAAGAGGTTCAGCATTAATCGTACGTATATTCTATCAAAATGTCTTGTAGCAACAACTTTTGGTTTGTGTGGTATTGCTCCGAATTTAATGTGATATTAACTTTAGAAATGTCATTACAAAACATCTTTAGGAGATTATAATCTATGAACATTGATATAGCTCGACACGCCTTTTCTGCTTCAACCGAAAAACAGACTCTTTCGCTTTCTATACGCAGACAAGAAGCGCGCACTGTTGGAAGAAATGGATGGCGTATCATTGAGGAAGAGGTAAATTGGCATGCAAATGAAACTGCCATTATTGTCGTTGACATGTGGAATAAACACTGGTCATGGGGAGCAACGGAACGCGTCAATATCATGGCACCACGAATGAATATCGTACTACAACGTGCAAGGCAACGCGGAGTACAGATAATCCACGCCCCTTCTGATACGATGGATTTCTACGAAGACCATTCAGCACGTATCAGCATGTCTGATTATCCGCATGCAGATCCTCCTCCGGAACGTGAAATGCCCGATCCACCCCAACCTGTTGATGCATCCGATGGCGGTTCTGACACAGGTGAAACTGAAAGCTACAAAGCATGGCATCGGCAACATCCAGCGATAGATATAGATGACGGAGATGTCATCAGTGACAACGGACAGGAGGTATACAACCTGCTTGCACACAAAGGGATTAAAAACCTTATCTTTATGGGTGTTCATACCAACATGTGCGTACTTGGTCGTTCCTTTGCAATAAAGCCGATGGTTCGTTGGGGACTCAATGCTGTTTTAGCACGCGATTTAACGGACGCAATGTATAATCCTTTCAAACCTCCCTATGTTAGCCACGAAGAAGGGACACGGTTAATTATTGAATACATTGAGAAATTCTGGTGTCCAACAATCTTGAGTGGTGACCTGACTACCCCTGAACCCGAATAGTGTAAAGTCGTTGTGCAATCCCATATTATATATCCGAACACAAGAATATCCGCGGTACTGTTAGCACCGCGGGTATTTTCTTCATTATATATTGAGTTATTTACGATTGATTTTCAACGCAACGCATGTGTTGGCAGATTATTTTAGTTATACAAATTTTCGTTTGAAAATTGTCACTATAAGTTAATATCGTAGGTCAGGTAGAAGAACGTGAAATCTATAAATCCTGATTCAGACAAAAAACCTAAACACTAAATTACCCTGTCGGAAGGCTATTTCCCTTGTCTATCGTCCGCTTTAATGCTATTATATTCGCTATATAGCATCTATTGGGAGAATGTTTATGAGACTAACGCAAGAACAGAAAGAGACCTATAAAACACAAGGAGTGTTGGTGGTCGAAGACGCATTGACAGACGAAGACACGCAACCTGTCATAGATGAAATTGAAGATTGGATTTCCGAACGGGCAAATGATCTGAACCAGCAAGGAAAGATAGAAAACCTGTATGAAGATGAACCTTTTGATAAGCGGTTCGGCAAACTCCTTGCGCAGTCCGTAGAAATCGGAAGTGGCATGGATATTATGCACTATCGAGGAATAGCCATCTTTGAGTTTATGAAAAACGACAATCTGCTTGATGTGATAGAGGGAATTGTCGGTCCCGAAATCACATGCAACCCTATCCAACATGTGCGCGCAAAACCTCCCGTAGTTGAAGGTAACGCGAGTTGGGCAGGTGGTGTACCATGGCACCAAGACGCTGGCGTTATGATGGAAGAGGCAGAAGGTTCTAATGTCGTCACATGTTGGTTACCATTAGGAGATAGTACAATCGAAATGGGATGCCTTGAGGCTTTACCCGGGGTTACCGAAGATATTGGATACCTCACACACCAGAAAGAAGGCGGAACCATGATTGTTCCAGATCTGATGCCGGACACTGATCCGATGATGCTTGAATGTTCTCGCGGGGACGTTATCTTATTGAGTCGTTTCACGCCTCACCGTTCCCAACCGAACAAATCTGATAGGTGCCGTTGGTCGTTAGATTTACGCTTCCAAACAACTGGACACCACTCAGGTAGGACCGCGCATCCAGATTTTGTCGTGCGCAGCCGTAAAAAACCTGATAGTGTTCTAAATCATCACTCCGAGTGGTGTGATTTGTGGGTAGATGCATTTGAAAACCCGCGTGGTATCGCTAAACATCGATCCATATAAATGTAGCACATAATTTGTGTGCTGTGACACAATTATGTTGCATTTTAATCCGCTTACGTGATAAATTGATTCTTACATTGATTTAATCGGGTTTGACCAAGCAAAAAGGTGAACATCAATAGTTAACTACTATTTCTGTTAACACATAGGAGGTTGATTTTGTTAAGAATTTTCACATTTTCCCTAAGTCTACTACTCATCTTAGGGATTAACCTGCTGGTTTCAGCAGAAGTCTCAGAAGATACGATTGTCGCGGCATGGCTTTTTGATGGAGATGCAACAGATATTTCCGTAAACGGTTTTGATGGTGAAGCTCAAGGTGGAAAATACGTTGAAGGTAAGATCGGTAAAGCGATTGAACTGAACGGGACAAACGAATGGGTTAACATTCCTCAGAAGTTGGGGTCGTTTGAGGAAATCACGTTCACACATTGGGTTAAATGCACTGGACGAGAAAACGGTTGGCGTGTCTTCTACAACACCACCGGTTGGAAAGCAGGTGATATCCACTATCAGTTACATCCGAACAATAAAGTAGAATTTTCTATTCACACCAACCCTGGTGGCAACGATAAATTCGCTAACTTTACAGTGTCAGGCGGGGAAATGAACAAGTGGATACATATCGCAACCGCATACAGTGCAACGGAAAAGAAAATTTACTTTTACATCAACGGCGAACTTGATTCCGAACACGACTGGGGTGGTAATCCTGGTGTACTTGACCCCGGCAGAATTGGTGACTGGGGTGGAAGCCGACAGTGGCAAGGTCTTCTTGATGAATTCGTTATCTTCAACACCGTATTGAGTGAAGGAGATATTAAATCTGTCATGGACGCAGGTATTGAAAGCGGACTTGCTGTTGATCCCAAAGAAAAGATAGCTGTCACATGGGGTAGTCTCAAACAATAGATAATACCTATCCCTACAGTAAAAATTCAGGAGGTTCATTTTGTTCAGAAATACGACGATAATTCTTATTTCACTAATATTATCCGTCTTCAGTTTTTCGAGTTCTGCTGAGGTATCATTAGATATGGTTGCGGCGGCATGGTTATTTGATGGTAATAGTGAAGACTTTTCTGGAAACGGATTTGACGGTGAACTGCAAGGCGGAACATTTGCGCCTGGTAAATTCGGTGAAGCAATCCAATTGAACGGTACAAATGAATGGATTAACATTCCAAAGAGATTAGGTTCATTTGATGAACTTACCTTCACACACTGGGTTAAAGCCACTGGTCGTGTAAACGGTTGGCGCGCCTTCTTCAATAATACCGGTTGGAAAGCAGGCGATATTCACTATCAACTACACCCAAACAACAAAGTAGAGTTTTCTATTAACGGTAACACTGGTGGTAATGATTCTTTCGGTGACTTTACGTTTACAAATGAGCAATTAGATAAGTGGGTTCATGTGGCAACTGCTTACAGTGCTACGGAGAAAAAGATTCGATTTTACATCAACGGCGAACTTGATGCTGAGAGAGACTGGGGTGGCAATCCCGGTGTGCTTGACCCCGGTAGAATCGGAGACTGGGGTGGAAGCCGACAGTGGCAGGGTTTGATTGACGAATTCATCATTTTTGACACTGCCTTAGAGGAAGGCGACGTTCAGTCTGTTATGAATAATGGATTAGTAACTAACGTTACTGCTGTTGATCCGAAAGCAAAACTGGCGGTTACTTGGGGTGGTCTCAAAAAATAAATGTATGGGACCTCAAATCTACATTCTTAATACATTATGAAGATAAGGGTGGAAAATTTCTGCCCTTGTCTTCATATAAGCAACGATTCGTATACTACAATTCCTCAACATAGAATCCATCTCCCTATACCGAAAAATGAAACAAATACTGCTGACCATTTTAGGAATAATAGTAATTGTGATCTTTGTTACAATCTTAGTTGATATTCTGCAGGCTATTCTTGGTATTGTTATTTTCATATCAATTATCGTCATTGTCGTTGGTGGTGCATTCCTTATTCTTAGGAAAATTTTCAGAGGATAGATGATAGTGATTATGTAGGATAAAACTCTCAATCAATTTAATGAAAGGATTATTAGCATGAAAAACATTACAAAGTCTATTATTGACATTAAGTGTATATGTGCAGCCCTAATTGTGCTTGTTATGTTAATCTGTATAACGGACTTAACTTTCGCAGCAGAACGTGAAAAAGAGTATGTCGCAAAACAGATTGGCAACATCAAAATAGACGGTGACATCAAGGAATGGGAACGTGCTGAAATCGTTGCCTTTGATGAACTAAAAGATGCAGGAGCACAACTTCCTGCTGCAAAGGATTTTACCGGTCAAGGGCGCGTCGCATGGAGTTCAACAGACAGGACACGAATCTACTTTCTTGTTGAAATCACAGATGATAAACTCCGAGATGACAATCCATGGAACAGCAAATGGTGGGAAGACGATAGCGTAGAATTTATGTTTGACTTCGACAACGATGTGATCAGAGATTCACTCGTACAGTGGACACTCGGAGCAAATGGAAAAGATCTTTCTGGAGCTGCATCAAAAGATAACACCGAATGGAAATTAATAAAGGATGGTAATAATTACACCTATGAAGTCGCCATTGATGCTTCTAAACCGCGCGGACCAAATCCAGGTAACGCAAATAAAGGGTTGAACTTTAAGGCGGAGGATGGATTAACTATCGGGTTTAGTTTTCACATGAATGATTGCGAAAACGGCACTCGTGAACACCAGATCGGATGGATTCCCGGTAACGCTTGGGATCCGCTCGCATTCGGCGACCTCACTTTTGATAAAGAGTTTTTGGATGTAGAACCTTCAGGCAAACTTGCTTTAACATGGGGTGCACTTAAGCAATAACTCTTTGTAGTTGCCAATGAATTACACTACTACAAACATATTTCCTCTTAAATCCAATACTTGTTCGTAAAATAACCCAAGTTGCTACCTATTGAATTTCCAACGTTATCGTGCTCTTACATGGGATGTTTTATCTTCCGCTCCATCGGAGCAATATGTTTATAGCACGCATATAGCCTCATTCTTCCGCTCCATCGGAGCGGTATGTGGAAATTGTTACCGTTGTTATAGTGTCTGATAAATTTTGTAAAGTTTTTGAGTCAATCTTGACTAGATTAGTCGTAATTAGCCTCTAAACCCACTGGTGAAAAGGAATCACTTCCTACCCTATCCAACGCGCTGCTCACACAAGGCAAGGATATAGTATTGTTCCTACGATAGAAAAAGAGTAAACCCGATTCTAAGAGATAGTGTTGTGACAACAGAACTAATTATCACTCAGAAAAATTCTATTTTTTAATACGTTTCGGTATGAGAAACTATAGGAAACTTGTCCAATGTATAATCTGAATGGAAAAGTTGCGTTGGTGACAGGGGCAGGTGGCAAGAACGGTATCGGACGTGCCATTGCTACGCGTCTGGCTAAAGAGGGTGCAGATGTCGCTGCCAACGATATTACCGAGCATCCGTATTCTGCAGAGGATACGGAATGGAATGGATTACCGGATGTCGTCCGAGAAATCAAAGCAATGAACCGACGTGCAATTGGCATCGTAGCAGATGTTTCAGATGCCACACAGGTTAGCGAAATGGTTGACAAAACCGTTTCTCATTTCGGAAGAATTGACATCCTCGTTAACAATGCCGGGACAAAAGCCGGGAAGGACCGCGTGCCTGTCGTTGACCTAACCGAAGAAGATTGGGATAGGGTGCAGCGTGTCAACGTTAAAGGAGTGTTTCTCTGCTGCCAAGCGGTATCCCGCCAACTTATCGCACAAGGAACAGGTGGCAAAATCATCAACCTTTCTTCTGTCCGTGGCAAACAGGGAGCAGCATCTTATGCAGCATACAGTGCTTCAAAGTTTGCCGTAATCGGTTTAACACAATCTCTTGCACACGAACTTGCACCATATCAGATCAATGTCAATGCGTTGTGTCCAAGCCTTGTAGATACAGAACGTGTTTCACATATAGCAGCTGCTTTGATGCCTGAAAATCTGTCAACAGACGAACAACGTGCAGAATTCGTAAGGAGTTCCGAGACATCTGTCCCCTTAGGTCGACTCGCCGAGGGTGCTGATGTAGCGAATATGGCAGCATTCCTCGCTTCAGATGAAGCTACTTATTTGACGGGGTTGTCTATTACTGTGGCAGGTGGTGCCTTGATGGATTAGTTTAAAATGTACCGCTATTCTGTGTCTTCAAAGAGAAACGTATTCATCGAATGTTCACGTTCATGTTCAATCCATTTTTCAGCAAAGTCAGAAAAATCAGGGTTAATCTCTATGCCAAGAAATTCAACACCTAATTTCTGTGCCACAACACACTCTGATCCAGAACCTGCAAAGGGGATAAGCACCTTACCCTCTTTACCATTGATACGGGACAGGATAAGTCGTCTTGTTAATTCCATCGGCTTTTGCGTGGGATGCTTCAATATTTCGTGTTCGCGATGTTCGGATAGATTAACAGGAGGATAAATTTGAGACCCGCACGTTTTACAAAGGAACCATCTTTCAGCACGACCTGCACCGCCAGCCAAAGCTGGAATTTTAATCACATCTCTGGGCAACGCGCCTTTTTTATGTGCGTTATATACCGTCGTTTTACCGACTGATCCGTAACGAGATGGGGTGTCTTTTCGTTCTTTTCCCGCGGCATTCTTTAGGAAGCTTTTGGTGTAAGGTTCTCTGATTTGGTCTATCTCCAAATTAGTACGCGGCATATCCGGTTTCCAGAGACATAATATCGTTTCGTGCGATCTTTGCCAAAACTTTAATGACGGTACCGTTTTGTTTGTATAATGCCACACTAACCAACGTTGTTCATTGATAGGGAAACGAACTGATATCCTCGCGATTATTTCGGGAAACCCATACAAGTAAAGCAAGCCATCATCTGTCAGCAGCTGAAGACAGTCTCTTATCCATGTCTCCGTCCATTCAACATAATTGTCAATCGGCATCACTTCGGTATCATTCCCAAAATCTTTGCCGATATTATATGGAGGATCCGCGATAATCACATCGTATTGCTTCTCAGCCTTGATGAGTTTTGGCAATACCTTAGTCGCATCAGCAACGATAATTCTGTTAGCGAATGGGTCTGTTTTCATGAATTGTTCCAATTCAGCCATCCAACATTATTCCAATATAGAATGGGAAGGACAGCAGATTTTTTCTCCGACAGACTTAACTATGTTACGTCAAATTGGATTATCTAAGTATATCAGATTAGCATCAAAATATCAAAGTCCATTGCCCTGTCATCCAGAATAGATCCGAAATAACTTGACAAATACCTGATAATACTTTAGAATCCACAAAAAATCGGACTGGAGACAAGAATGAAACTCGCTATATGCAACGAAATGTTTGAAAATTGGAATATTGAAGATGTATTCACATACGCCGCAGAACTTGGATACGAGGCGGTTGAAATAGCACCATTTACTTTGGCAGATTCGGTCTTGGACATCAGTGAATCTGAAAGAGCACGTATCCGAAAAGCTGCTAAAGATGCAAAGATAGAAATTGCAGGGTTACACTGGCTGCTTGTTTCACCACCGGGACTATATGTTAACCATCCCGACGAAGAGATTCGAAACGAAACGCGCGACTATTTGCTTGCACTCATAGAACTCTGTGCAGATTTAGATGGGAAGATTTTGGTTTTCGGTTCACCGCAACAACGGAATGTCATGGAACCACTCACCTTTGAACAGGCATGGGACTATACACGAGAGACCTTCACAGAAGGTGCGGAACTCGCTGGTAATAGAGGTGTAGTGTTGTGCATGGAACCATTGTCCAGTGATCAAACTAACTTCATTTCACACCCAGACAAAGCGGTTGAAATGGTTGAGGCAGTGAATCATCCCAACTTTCAGATGATTTTGGATGTCTGTAGCACAGCAAAAGAAGGCTTGGACATGCCAACACAAATCCGAAACTGTGCCAAACACGTTGCACACTTCCACTCCAATGACGATAACGGATACCTACCCGGTTCTGGGAATGTGGACTACCCGCCAATAATTGAAACGTTGAAAGAGATCAATTATAGCGGTTATGTCTCAACGGAGGTTTTCGATTTCAAACCTGATCCAAAAACTATCGCAAAACAGAGTATTGACTTTTTAAACTCCCTCCTATGAAAACAGAATTCCACGAATGCTATAAAGCATATAACACACTCAAAACAGAAATGGGAAAATGGCTCAAACAGAGCATGTTACTTGACCCACCTGGTCCGAATCAGGGCGGTGAAGATGAGGCAAACTACGCACTCTCATGGTTTCCACACTATTTAATCACCGGTGATTCCACCGTCCTAAAACACTTTGATGCACTCAAAGCAGCACTTATGGGTTGGGTGGAACGCGATTGCGTGCATGGGTATGAACCGAAGGCTGAAGCACATCACGGTACGGAACCTTTTCTACTTTTCCTACCTCGCTATATTGGGATACAACCGGAGGATACTAAGGCGATTTCTCTATTAACAGATGCAGCTGAACATATCGGGAATTGGGTGTCGGAGGTTCCGCCTTGGTACGATTACGAACGAGATACATTTATCGGCTACAATATCGGCACACAGTTTGTTGAAAACGATGAGAAGAATGCTTATGAACTCGCGGAACACTTCCGTTTTATCCACATCGCGCTTGCTGCTTATCACGTCACAGGTGAAAAGCGATATGTGGAGTGGGCATTGCGGTATGGTCGTAAACGTGCTGAACGGATCATCGCCGCGCCAGATCCAATGCCGTTGCTATGGGATTTAAACGAACATGGACTTAGTGAAGAAGATGTAAATGCTAAGAATCTCCACCGATTGGTCGCAAGTTCACATCACATTCCGGGTGATCCTCTCGCGGGTATTGAAAACCTGCTCGCTTCTGGTGCTATCTATGCCTTGGGTGACCTTTACCTCTTGTCAGAGGAGGATATATTCCAAACCGCTGCGAAACGGATTGTCGAACCGCTTGTAACATCACTTGATGATCCATATAACGATCCAGCAGCGGCTGCCTTGAGTTACTATCGATGGACATTTGACGACACCTATTTTGATGATGCTATCATAGAAGGCTTAAAGAAACTTCCATCTACACAACCAGATTTGCTCGCACTCGTTTTTCCACAGCAGACACGTCGTAGAGAACTCGGGGTTGGGAAACGTGCGGATATGGCATATTGGGGAGAATGGTCGGATGATGGTTCGGTAAAACCGATGAAGGAACCTTCAACGGCGACGTTAACCCTTGCATATCAGGTAACAGGTGATGTTTCCTATGCATTACGCGCATTGCAGAATGCTGCTATACGATTGAATATGGCACGACGGGTGTTACGCGGTGGAAGGGAACATGCGGATATGGGTGGTGCAGTTTGCTCAGTCGCTGCAGGACATGGACGCAATTGGGGACAAGGCGTTGTAACCGCTTGTTACGGTCCACTACTACTCGGTACTCGTGAGGTATTTAGTAAGGTTGTTCCGCTCATCACAATCAAAAAGGCTGACGGTAAAAGTCAAATACCATCAACGCTTCTCTCTTTGGTACGACCTCTTGTTGGCACAGATAAAAACGTTGAAATGACATTCTACAATAGTGGTGATACACCTGTCAAATTTTCGTGGCAATTCCATAAACAGTCTGCGGATGAGACCTCATGGAACAAGGAAACACTTGAGGGAAGCGAAATACAAAAGCGGATTTTGTAGGTTGGGTTTCGTTTCTCAATCCAACCTACTAATACATCTCATCAATTACCGAAATTCTGTGCAATGAGTGTCAAATCCAGAATATCAACTTTCCCATCGTCATTTATATCCCCTTCCGTAGTCTCCTGACCGAACCGAGATGCGACATAAACAAGATCTAAGATATTGATAACACCATCCCCAGTAACATCATAAATCGAAGTATCTGGTTTCAGGTTAAAGCTAACCAATTTAAAAACGAGGTCTTGGCTATTCTCAAATTTAACGGGACCGAAATCAGGTGCAAGCCATTGGTAGGATGTTGAGCGCGATATTGTCGCAGCTTGGGTTCTTGTGCGTATCCTGATTTTTATGCAATCCTCAAAAGTCCCCGCAGGTGTTACAACATCTTCCACCGCTATAACTTCGCTAACACTGGTGAATAACACAAGACCGGCAAAATCAACTTCTGTTTCAGTCGTGTACTCCCACGGTTCGTTGAGTTGCGGTGACAACGGGTAAAAGAGAATAGGTGGGTATAATAAACCTGTAGCTACGCCGAAATATGAACCGAGTTCCACTTCATATTTATACAGTTTAATACCTTCTTCGTCGAAATCCACAAAATACTTTTCGGTTAGGATGGAATCTGTTCCTAAAGTTTCCCTCGTAACCTCGAGTAACGCAAGTTCTATACCTTTAATTGCTTCTTCTGATGCCTCAATGCTGTAAGTAATTCGTTCAGAATTATCTTCACTTTCTAATACCCACTCATTGCCAAGATTTGTTGGATAATATGTTGTTTGTGCTGCCGCTTTAAAAACAAAAGAAATAGTAAGTACCGTTGCAAACAGAATTACATAAAGGTTGTTTTTAAACATTCAATCCTCCTTACCTGAAATATCTAAGTTCACCGTATGAACACCGATAATGTACTACATGAAAAGGAAAACGCCTTGAAGTAGTAATACAAGCAATCTATTAATTTCTCGGATTGCCTGTGGTATCAAGGCGTTTATCAACGATTATTACAGCTATGCTTATTTAAGGATAACCATTCGACGGGTAGCAGAGAAATTCTCTGTTTGGAGTGTATAGAAATAGATTCCACTCGAAACAGGTTCACCCGTACCATTCTTACCATCCCAATATGCCGCTGTCGAAGATGTCATGTATGAACCAATCGATTTATGACCGAGATTGAGCGTCCGAACCGAATGACCGGAAACATCAAAAATCTGAATCATCACATTGGAATCACGACTGAGTTGATATGGTATCCATGTTTCAGGATTGAACGGGTTAGGGAAGTTTTGTGCCAAAATCGTATCTTTTGGACGCACATCACCAACACGCATCTGTACACTAAGATATGCATTATTTATATCTGTAGAAGTAACGGTGCGCTGGAATGGACCGGACACAATAGTACCATCTTCATCTACGAGTGTAAACTCAACCATATCATCAACTTTAATAACGGGCTTGCGATTTACATCTGCCCATACAGCGGATACATGTCCTTTGTCATTGTCGACTTTTTGGCTTGTGACAACACCTGTGCGGAGGTTTTTCGCAAGCATTGTGTAGGATACGTCTTCTTTACCTTGCAAGTCACTCGTAATGACAAATGCCCACGCGCTCTGTGACGCGGAAATTTTAGGTGCGGCTGCTGCATCGTCAGACAATTTTTGCCACGCTGTACCAGTGAAGGTTGCTTTTCCACCATCAGGCGTATTGACGATATAACCACTCATACCATCAATATCAAATCCAACTCCCTCTTCAGCTGCGGAATAACCAACGTAACTCTGTTTCTCAGCATCTAACTTGATAACAATCGTTGCACCCAACATACCAGCAAGCGATTTTGCTGTGTAGGGTTCTGCTGGCATCAGAGGAATAGAGATTAAGTTCAATCCTGACGCAAGGGTAATTCCAAACTTGGATATAGTCGGTATTTCTTCAGAGGGAACAGGCATAATCGTTAACGTCGCTACCGGTTCTTTCCAAGCAAATGCTTCACTCACATCGCCAACACCCTGAATGCCTAAGTGTGGTGTAATTACGCCTCCTTCTGTTGGAACGCGAGCATTGCTATCCACTGGGTCTGCTTCAACATCTAAACCGAGTGGTCCCGGAATATCGGAAGCAAGTTCTGTATTCTCTTCACTACCTGCATCGTAAGCCATCAACTCAAGGGTCGTTGAAACAGGCATACCTTTTTCATCATAAAGTGGAAAACCTGATGTCGCTATGAACCCATCATTTGTTGATACTAACATTGATGCAACCGTCAGTGTAGAGTTTAATATATTACCCTTTAACCTAACAGTAACAGACCCGCCGGGAATCACAACCTCATCTGCGACAGCAGTATCTGCACCTATAGCAGTTGCAAATTCCAGTAATCCTGAAACATCCCCATTTTCAGCAAGTGCGACAAGTGCCGGAATCGCTGGTTCTCCGACTGTAGCAAGACCATCACTTGTAAAGTGTGTGGCAAAAATTGGATGTGAGAAAATTTGCCCACCCATTCCCGGTTCACCAGTGGTAAGGTTGGTCAAGGTAATCTCAAACACTTGATCGCCAATAGGCGGTATACCGGGAGGTAATACAACGGGAGGTTCTATAACAATTGGCACTAAAACAGCACCATCTCCTGTTACGAATTCTAACGGATCAGCAGTGGCATTGGTTATAGCAACATCTGTTAGGCTAATAGAGGAAGCTTTTACCTCAACAACTTCAAACGTGACTGTAGCCAAAGTACCATGACCACTTGACATTCCATCACTTGAATTTGCTGCGAGTTTGACGCTATTCTCAGTCACTACAGCCGTATCCACCGATGCACCTGCAGGTAGGTAATCACCGTTTGCACTTGAAATATATTTTAGCGCTGTCGGATCAAAGTTCACGGTTAATTGGTACCCTGCGACACCTTCGCCATTACCGATGTTAATACTCACTGTGAATTGTTCCCCGACCGATGGAGAATCTATATTAACGGGATTTACAAAGATATCAGCAGGAGTCTGAATCACTTCAGGCGTTTCCACAACAGGTTCATCAACCAAGTTATAACTCTGTAATTCGTACACAATTTCCGATTCGTTTTGATATTTGACAGGACCGACATCAGGTGCCAACCATTGGTATAAAGTTTCTCGTTGCACTGCAACTGCCGTGACAATTTTTCTCCGTATCACAATTTTGACACAATCTGCAAATGTGCCAGCCGGAGTCTCAAGGTCCTCAATTTCGAGAACTTCTATAGTACTTGTGGCTGTCGCAGTACCAACCAATTGTAACTCTGATATCGTCACGAGATCCCACGTTAGTCCAAGTGGTAATTCTGCTGGGAAGAAAAGACCTGGTGGATCGAGTATCGGTGCAGCAACGCCGTAGATGCCGCGATCTAACATTGCACTGTGAAGTTTGAGATCTCCGTTATCATCAGAGATAAAGTATTTATCAATCGTAACAGAGTCTGTACCAAGTACCTCATTAGCAATTTTCAAGACGACAATTCCTTCATCTTCATTTCCTTCAGGTTCTTCAATAGAATATGTGCGTCGTTCAGCACCATCGGTACTTAGTAATACCCACGTATTGCCGATAGTTGTCGGATAGTAATCTTGTGCTGTAGCTGTAAGTGCCAAACAGCATACGAGGCTAAACACCAATATCGGTTTCAGCCAAAATATAGTTCTGGTAATCTGCATAAATAGTCTCCTTTAAAAATACAAAATATGTGATGTTAAAAAGTATGGTACATCACTTTAATAGAATCGTCACTCGATATGTGTGCATGTCCAAAGGGAAATTCTGTGATAGGTAGTTCATCCGCGCTTCGTAGTGAATATCATCCTGTTCTGAAATGTATCGGTATCCCAACCACATCCCAATTGCCATAAGTAGAATAGCAATGGCTATAACAACTAATACTACTTTCCAAGTTACCATATTGGCTTTTCCAAACCTACTACGATAATAGTTATATATTATCAGTAATAAATTAACATTACAAGATTAAAGCAGAATTACCCCTTAGCAAACAACCCAAAATTTGAACTATGTCAGTGTAGTCTGTGTACTAATACAACATAAGTACACCTTTTAATTTATAATTATATTTAATGTAATTTGACTTCTACCTATATTATTTACAGCAAAAAGCGTTATTCTTCCTCTGATAGGTGCATCTGTAAAACGTCCAGCAACCCATAGATCTTGTTTTCCTTGCAAGTTTGTAGCGAAACCAGTGCCATCACCTACTTCAACAATTTCTCCAGTCACAATTGTTATTCCTAAATCATGCACTTCCGTCACATAATCTTCAACATTTTCAAGTATCTTGGCAGTAAGGATTCCACCCAGACGAAAACCAGTTACTGTAAATGTTTGTTCAGGTTGCAGATCCCACATAGGAAGGTTCTGTGCTTCTATAGGAGGTGGACTGTACAATTTAAAACTCTTGATCTCAAAGACACGCCCCACAGTAGTTTGATATTTGACAGGACCCACATTAGGGGCTAACCATTGGTAGGATGTTGAAACAATAGGTTCCTTCAATCCCACAAAATTAAATGAGAATGTCAGTTTAATTTTTGCACAATTCTGAAATATTCCAGCAGGAGTAATAACATCCTCAAATCCTTCTATTTCAAAATTGGTTGTGCTTTTTACAGGTAATTTCGATAAACCAACGTCGATTTCTGCATCCGCTACTATATCCCATGTGTCCCCTAATTCTAACACTTTCGGAAAGAAAATTACTGGTGTTGGTAGGTCAGCAGTAGCAGTACCATAGGGAGCTTGTTGTAGTATAGTTTTATGGAGTTTAATTCCTTCCTCGTCAGTCGTCAGAAAGTATTTATCGGTGTCAAGGATCTTTTCAGTCTTAGTAGTCTGAGTTTCAATTTTTAACAGGGTGTATTTTTCATCGGCAGCGTCTTCTGGTTTTTCAAGTGTATATGTTTGGCGTTGCAGTCCGTCAGTTCTTTCCAAAACCCATTCGTTGCCGATAACGGCTGGATAATAATCCTGTGCTGATGCGGTAAAAGCGAAGTTACAGACAAGACCTAATATTAATAATGATTTCATCAAAGTTAAAAATGCAGTTGTTTTCATATAATAAATCCTCAAACCATTGCTATTGTGAGTATATTGACTTTTTACAAAATACGTGTGATAATGTTCACATGTTACAACAAATCTATTAGATTTTCAAGCAAAAAGAGCGTAGGAGAATATAGAATCAGCCTGCACTCACTAAGATAAAAACAGCAAAGGAGAACAGAGATGCGGTTGGAAGGTCGCGTTGCAATTGTAACGGGTGGTGGTGGAGGTCTCGGAAAGGCGACATGTTTGGCATTCGCACGAGAAGGAGCAGATATTGTAATCCCGGAAGTAAATATGACGAATGTAGTGTCGGTATCCGAAGAGATATCTGCTCTCGGAAGACAATGCATTGTGATTGAAACGGATGTCGCAGATGGCGAATCCGTCCGTGCTATGGTGAACATGACACTTGAGAAATTTGGACGGATTGACATCTTAGTCAACAACGCAGGCATCTTTAGTTACACCCGTATAGACGAATGCACCGAAGCGGAGTGGGATAGGATGATGGCGGTCAATCTCAAAGGTCCGTTTCTCTGTTCACAAGCGGTAATGGAAACGATGAAAACACAAAAGTTTGGACGTATCATCAATCTCGGTTCGTTAGCTGGACAGGTAGGTGGTTTAGTTGCATCTGCCCCTTATTCTGCCTCAAAAGCGGGAGTCATGTGTCTGACGAAATCGCTCGCAAGGGTTTTAGGTGAGTATGGTGTTACGGTCAACTCTATTGCACCGGGGATCGCTGCAACTGAGATGTCAAAAAACCATCCTGATATGACTGATCAAATTCCACTCGGACGCGTTGCAGACCCTTCAGAGGTAGCCGATGTTATCGTTTTCCTTGCTACAGAAGAGGGTCAGTACATCACTGGGGCAACACTTGATGTCAACGGTGGTATTCGGATGGGTTAGCACAATTAAAAGGTAATTTATATGGAATATAGAACACTCGGACGTGCAGGTGTAAAGGTATCATCCCTCTGCCTCGGAACGATGATGTTTGGAGGACCAACGAATGAAAAGGATTCCATTCGTATCATACATAGTGCCATGGACGCGGGTATTAACTTTCTTGATACTGCTAACGTCTACAATGCAGGTGAATCGGAACGAGTCATTGGAAAGGCAGTTGGTGAGAATCGGGAGAAGTGGGTAATTGCCACAAAAGTTCATGGCACTATGGGTGAAGATGTTAACGAAAGTGGCTCCCACCGATTTCATATCATGTCGGCAGTTGAAGCGAGTCTGCAACGTCTTGGCACAGACCATATTGATGTTTATTACTTACACCGTTGGGATGCATCCACGCGCATTGCGGAATCTTTGCGTGCTCTTGATGATTGCGTCCGACAAGGGAAGGTTCGCTATATTGCCTGTTCTAACTTTGAGGCGTGGCGCGTCTGTGAAGCACTCTGGATAAGCGACAAGTTGGGATTAGAGGACTTTGTTTGTGTGCAACCGCTCTATAATATTGTGAATCGTGATGTAGAGGTAGAACTGCTGCCGTTCTGTGAAAAGTATGGTGTCGGTGTTGTTCCTTATAGTCCGTTAGCACGTGGTGTGTTGTCGGGAAAATACCTGTCAGGGGAAAAACCACCTAAAGGGTCACGGGCAGCACGTCAGGATAGACGGATTTTACAAACAGAACTTCGGGATGAGAGTTTTGATGTGGCTCAAAAGTTGAAACCTTTGGCAGATGCACACGGTAAAACATTGACACAATTTGCATTAGCATGGGTGTTGGCAAACCCAACCATTACGTCCGTTATTATCGGTCCCCGCACGATGGAACAACTTGAAGATAATTTGGGATGTATAGACTGTGCTATAACAGAGGACGATGAAAAAGCAATTAATCAGTTAGTGCCACTTGGAGAACATACCGGTAAAGGATATAACGACCCTGCATATCCTGTTCTTGGTAGAAATCTGAGAGAATAGTACCGTAGGTTGGGTTGAAGAACGAAACCCAACAAAGTAGTAGGCACGCGAAGTATACCTACTATTTTGCATACTGCATCTTTCCTTAAATTGACTCCTATTGGTTTACAACATTTATCCCCATGTCTCAAGTCCTAACAACTTTTTTCCAAGATCGGTTAGATGTGCTGTTTCACCCACCTGATGCTCCTTTTCTGCTCGTTCCCCACCAAAACCTGCCATCCGTTCTTTCCACGCATTGATGCGACGTTCCCGTGCTTCCTGATTTGCTTCACCTGTTGGTGTCATCGTGATGTATTGCACCACACGCGGTGCATCTGCTGTATTGATACCAGCACTATGTGGCAAAGCACTGTGCCAAATGATCAAATCACCCGCTTTCGCAGGGACAGGAATCATGCCTAATGCTTCTAAATTTTGGTGGCGTGGATCTGCATCTTCGGGAAGACTCTTTATCCATTCCTCAATCTTATTGTGGAATCCTGGGACACAGGTAAAAGCACCTTGGTTAGCAGCAGTGTCTGTTAGATAGAGAACACCTTGCACGTGGAATCGGATTGGAATGTCTATGGACATGTCCCAGTGTAGTCCAACACTTGTACGTTCATATTTACCGGGAAGATTAGGAGGACTCATGCTGGGCACGGTCAAAACTAACCCACAGTTTCTCCGTGCCCCATATCTCCGCGAAAGCCTGATGCACACGTGGGTATTGTCGCGTTCCCCACAAAGCTGGGTGTTGATAGATTTCTACCATGATGCTTCCGCGTGGTGGGTCCGGATACCAACTATCTGGTGAGTCCGCATCCATTTCAAGGAAATCCCAAACCGCATTTTCAACCTCTTGAATTAACGCTGGAGGTGCAGCGTTTGGAATGATGACATAACCGTTTTCTTCCCAAAATGCCAGATCTTCTTTGCTTAATACTGTCATCTACTTGCTCCTTCCAATTTACGTGCGGTGAGAAACCGCACCTACCGTGTATTTACCCATATAACTAAAACGATAAGCGGCGTAAGAACGCTGACAAAAATATAATTATCAGTCCTAATATAATGATGATGTTCAACCACGGTGCTGGTTTTTTCTGAAATCCCTCAAATACAGGATATGGGAACGTTAACACAACTGCCAGTGTATAGATCAGAAAGACGATAAAAAACTTAACACCTAAGACAAGAATGTAAAGTGAATAATCCACCGCAGATTCTGTGGCGGACATACGTGCTGCTCTAAAGAAAGATATAACATTATATACGCCAGATATGAGAACAGTCAATAGTGCAGTCCAGACTATTCCACTGAAACGTTTGAGTGCTGATGAAATCAGAGTTTTTGGATCGGGGAGGCGATTAGCAATTGGGATGAGAACAAAACGTAGGAAGAAAAATCCACCTATCATCAAGACAACGGAACCGACGTGCAACCATTGTATTAAAGGTTTTAGCAACATTATCAAGTATATAGAAAAGCAGAAAGGTTATCGGTTATCAGAAGAATTCTGACAACCGATAACGATGTTTGCAAGATTAGACAACCGGTTTTCTACCAACTGGGTTGAAACAGGATCTCGATTGTTTGCATGCGTTTGGCGATACAAACTGATCGTCTGGACCGACTACCTGCATTGTGCAATTGCACCAATAGTGTGTTCCTGGATTCTCTTCAACAAGGTTTTGCAAGTTGCCACCGGGAATATAAATTGCCTTTGTCCGAAGGTCTTGGCATATAGGACGGCTAAAAATTGGAAGTGTTTTTCCCTCTAACATGTTCATCCTCCTTTAACTCACTGCCATCATTGCAGCACGACTGATGAGATTCTGGGTTAGGGTTACCTTGTATTCGTTATCGTTCATGGGTTGTGCGTTCTGAACTGCTTCTTCACCAGCCTTCATACTGACGGAGTTGTCTATCATTTTACCGGTGAGAGCGGTTTCAGCATCCGTTGAACGCCATGGTGCTGGTGCAACGCCACCGAGAACGATGTTTGCAGTTTGGCATGTTCGTCCATTCATCTCAAAAACCCCTGCCACACTTGCTAAGGCAAAGTCAGGCGCACCCTTCTCTCGTGCTTTCAGATAAAGACTCTTTGTATTCGGTTTAGGATTTGGCACATGAACTTCAACAACTATTTCGTTGGGTTGTAGCACATTTTCCCGAAACGCATTTACCGCTGGCAAGGTGAAAAATTCTTCAACTTTTAGAGTCTTTTCGCCTTCAGGACCCGTAATTGTGATCGAAGCATTGAGCGCGATTAACGCTGGGGCAATGTCTGATGGATGCACAATATAGACAGGATCCCCGCCAAAAATAGCGTGGTATTTGCTCAAGCCATCAACCGCATAACAAATGTCTCCACCTTTCTTGAGGCAATTGACGGTCTCATCTCGGTAATACCAACAACGAGGACGTTGGCAGAGATTTCCGCCGAGTGTGCCAACATTCCGAATCTGTGGTGTAGCGACAGAAGCTGCCGCTTGCGCGAGTACAGTATAATGGTGCTGGATAGTCGGGTGCATTGCAATATCAGCAACAGTGGCTAACGCACCAATTTTTAAGCCTGACGCGTCCGCAGATATGCTATCCATGCCAGGCAACGTCTTGAGATTGATGAGAGTCTTAGGTGTTTCAATGTACTCCTTGAGTTCACTGAGCAGGTCAGTTCCACCTGCTATCATCATGACTTCGCCCCATCCGCTGTCACTCAGTAGTGAGGTAACCTGTTTCAGACTTGTCGCGTTGACGTAACTAAATTTATCCATTGCTTACCTCCTTATGCTTTCTTCTCAGCAAGTGCAGTTAGGACTTTATCTGGCGTAATCGGTAGTTCACGGATTCGGACACCGATTGCGTTGTAAACAGCATTTGCGATTGCACCAAGTGTGGGAATACACGGCGGTTCACCGACACCCGTAACCTTCCTGTGCGTATCAAAAACGATTGACTTGATTTCGGGTATCTCAAAAGTTCCAGGAACCTTGTAATCTTCAAGGTTCGCGTTGAGCATCCGTCCGGTTTGTGAATCCATAATCCGTTCCTCAAGTAGGGTTTGCCCTAACCCCATGATAACACCACCATTGATTTGGCTTTCGGTGGTTAATCGGTTAATTGCCAATCCGCAATCTTGGACAGCGACGATCTTTAGAACTTGGACATTACCTGTTTGGGTATCAACTTCAACTTCAGCAAACTGCGTTCCTGCGACACCGTTTTCTCTGAGTTCTGGATCCCACTCACCACCTTCTGATATGCTCTCCTGTCCGAGTAGTCCTGTTGCCTGATTCCAAGTTACCGTATTCGTTCGGTCAGAAGCGACATAGATAATACCAGTTCCGACACGTAAGTCATCCAACGGTGCCTTAAGCAAGGGAGCGACGTGTTCAAACAATTTCTGTTTCGCTGCTGCAGCTGCTGTTTTAATCACAGGTGCAACGGACGCTGTCGTTTGGCTTCCACCACTACCACCGGAAGGCAGTCCAGGACCGCTATCACCCACCTTAACCGAAATATCGGTTGGTTGAAGTCCCAATTCTTCTGCGACGATAATGGCAATTGCCGTCCGAATACCAGTTCCGATGTCTTGTGTACCTGTGACTGCTTCCACGGTGCCATCAGGATTGATAGTAACACGTGCTTGTGTGCCTCTGCCGCCACCACCACCCCACAGACCGCTGCCAACACCCATACCGCGCTTTTTAACACCACTTCCTGAACCGGGGACGGTGTTGCGTCTGTGCCAGCCGATTTCCTGTGCGCCGAGGGTATACTGTGCTTGACGCACCTCGTTTGAGTCATTAATACGTCGAAACTCAAGTGGATTCATTCCGAGTTTTTCTGCGAGTTCATCCATCAACGAGTCCATGGCAAATGCACCCTGTGGATGTCCTGGTGCACGCATGGCGCGCTGGTTACCAGCATTGATAGCCACGCTAAAACGTTCTGTTTTCCGATTTTCTACGTGATAGACATAAGGTGCTTGGAAACCAGCACCGCTGCTGATACCACCTGTGCCGTATCCGCGCATTTCGTATGCAACGAGACGACCGTCGCTTGTAGCACCTGCCTTCACATGTTGTGTCATAGAAGGTCTATTTCCAGCAACAAGGTGCTCAGCCTTCCGAGTCAACATCAATTTTACCGCTCTTCCAGTGATGCGAGACAATCGCACTGCAGCAAGACCCTCTGTGCCAGCATTAAATTTGCTTCCAAAACCACCACCCATGTGTTCAGTGATGACTCTAACTTGGTTCGCTGGTAGTTCAAAGTTCCTTGCAAGGTCATTGCGGACACCAAAAACTGCTTGTGTGGATGCCCAGACGGTTAGGTTCTGTTCATCTGTCCACTCAACGACATGCCCGTGAGTTTCTAAGCAGACGTGCGTTTGGACAGGTGTGTGATAGGTCGCTTCTACCGTAACAGCAGCTTCTTCAAATGCTGTCTTCACGTCACCTTGTTCGTTAACGCCTGGATTACTCTGGTTTCCCACCCAATCTCGAATCTGTGGTGCGTTCTCTGCCATCGCATCCGCTTCTGTAACGACGAAGGGTAATTCCTCCAAATCAACAAAAATCAACCGTAGTGCGTCTTTAGCAATGTCGTCAGTTTCTGCGGCGACAGCAGCGATTTCCTGTCCTTGGTAACGTAATGTTCTATCAACTTCGGTTAATGGGATAACCGCTTTTACACCGGGCAATGCTTCCGCGCGGCTAAGGTCAATATCCTTAACGGTTGCATGTGCAACTTCAGATCGCAGAATGCGTCCATAGAGCATTCCCGTACGATTAATGTCATAAGTGTACTTTGCTTTTCCTGTAACTTTATCCTTACCGGACAAACGGGTAATCCGCTTGCCAATAAGTCGTGACTGGCTTGCTTCTCCCCATGATGCCATCTTTTTTCTCCTTCTCAATACATTACACGTTCATATTGGAGGTGCATATCAAAACTACAACTTTTCTGAAGCGGTTTCAACTGCGTCAAATATAAACGGGTAAGTGCCGCAACGACAAGTGTTGCCCGATAAGCCATCCTTAATCTCTGCGATCGTAGGCTTTTTGTTTTCGTTCAAGAGTGCTACTGATGAAACGATGAAACCCGGTGTACAGAATCCACACATCAATGCATCGTGCTTGATGAATGCTTCTTGTACCGGATGCAATTCATCTCCGTTGGCAATACCTTCCACGGTGGTAATCTGTTTCTCTTGTGCGTCCAATGCAAGCATCATACATGCGTAGACAGGTTTTCCATCAACCAAGACAGTACAGCCACCACATTCACCTCGGTCACAGATGAGTTTAGCACCTGTTAGGTCAACATTGTTTCCACCTGTATCAATTCCATCGCGCAAGACTGTTAACAACGTGGTGCGCGCTTCAACTTCAATTTGATATAACTTCTCATTGATGTTCAACTGAATTTCCGCTGTGGAGATCGCTTCGTCAGTCTGTGCATCTGCTGTATCCACATCACCGACTAATATGGATGCTGGTGCAACTGTTGCAGCGACGGTTCCGGTGCCTACACCTTTCAAAAAACTTCGACGCGATATATTCGTGTCTTTCTTTTTCTCCTTTTCTGACATGCCTTCCCTCCTTTTCGTATGTATATCCAAATAGTAACAGATAAAAAGCCGTTGATCCTATAGGTCTGGCGCGTTTTGTTAACACACCTCAGCAATACATCTATGTTTCTCAGTTTTTAGTCCAATTTATCACGTTTCACATTTTTTTTCAAGCGAATATTTATACAATATCGCGACCTATCGGGAATCGGAGTTCCCTCCTACAATAAATTATCCGGTAAATACCAAAAACTTTACACACCTTAATTATAATTGGAAATTAATAATGGAATAGTGTAACATATTAGCATATTGATTCGTCTAAAAGAGAGTTTTATAAATTTACCAGTCAAATCAAAATGCGGTGGATGTCTCAATAAAATTCTGAAACTAATCACAAGAATAGAAATCTTGGTGGCGAACATACCTCAATCATTATCATACTATCTAAGTAAAAAGGAGTTATGATGTCTGAACATACTTTTGAAATCACCGATGATACCTTTGAAGGCATGGTGATACAATCAGACACACCTGTCGTTGTTGACTTTTGGGCAGAGTGGTGCGGACCGTGCAAGATGATTGCACCTATTTTGGATGATCTTGCTGCTGAAAATGCGGACACTTTCAAAGTTGGGAAGGTCAACGTGGATGACAATCGTCAAACAGCAATGAAATATAGCGTGCGGAGCATTCCAACGCTTCTTGTATTCAAAGATGGGGAAGTTGCTGATCAGATTGTCGGTGCGATGTCTAAAGATGTGCTTAAGAAAAAAATCTTGGATGCCATATAAATCACCTCTATGTAGAAGCGTTAAAGCCGAAGTAATCTGCTTCGGCAAGCTTCTGCGGGAATTTTGCGCGGCACAAACCCAACACACTACTTTCAATATAAGAGCATCATGTTTTGGCGATTTGTTTACAACGCGCTTGCACTTCCGGTTATGTTCATCTGTTACTATGTAGCAGCGTGTTGTAATCGCAAAATTCGTGCTGGTATTATTGGACGACGAGATGTATTTGAGAGATTGTCACACCAACTTAACGATGCTCGGATTTTAGAGAAAACAGCATGGTTTCATTTTACTTCTGTCGGAGAATTTGAACAAGCAAAACCACTGATTGAAGCGATTTATGCAGAAACCAAAATCGTTTTAACTTTTTTCTCTCCCTCGGTTGCACCAAATGTGGAAAGTTATCCTTATGTGGACGCAGCCTCTTACCTTCCGTTTGATACCCCTCGAAATGCTGAACGTTTAATTGATCTCATTAAACCCAAATGCCTAATCTTTTCCAGATACGATATATGGCCCAACCTTGTCTGGAAAGCATCCAAATACGATATTCCCACCATTATTATTGCTGGAACAGTTCAAGCGGGTTCCAAACGTCTATCTCTAATCGGTACTTCATTCTTTAGAAGTGTACATCGGCATATTACATTGCATTGTGCTATTTCGGAATCAGATGCAACCCGGTTTCAACATCTGTGTTCATCAAAAAAACAGGTTGTTGTTACTAGTGATACACGATACGAACAGGTTTACCGTCGAGTCCTTTCGGTTGAACCTGATGCGGTATTTTTCCCCGGACAAGCAACTTTAATAAAACGTCCCATTCTCCTTGCTGGTAGCACTTATGCTGATGATGAAAAGGTAGTATTTGATACGTATCAGATTCTTCGTGAAGATTCACCTGAGCTTACACCACACTTAATTTTAGTACCACACGAACCAACACCTGAGAGGATATCTGAAATTCAAATAGAACTGAATAAACGAAAAATCGCACACTGTTGCTTTTCAGAACTTCGCAGTGATGCAAATTTGGAAAGCACGGATGTGCTCATCGTTGACACTGTAGGTATTTTGGCAAAGTTGTATCAGTTAGCGGATATTGCATTTGTAGGAGGGAGTTTTCACGGAAGCGTGCACAATGTGATGGAACCAGCTGCAATGGCAAAACCCATTCTGTTTGGTCCTACGATACAGAATGCTTACGAAGCATCACTTTTATTAGAGAGAGGTGCGGCGAAACTTGTACATACCCCGCAACAGATGGCTACGGTTATCATAGAATGGCTGGACAACGAAGAGACAAGGACAACCGCGGGAAACATCGGTAAGCAAATGATTGAGGAAAATCTTGGTGCAGTAGAACAGACATTAACTCATCTGCGAGATTATGTGTAAATTGGTGAGGTAGGAATACCCGTTGCAAAAGGAGTGCCGTTGCTATTGGTGATACTCACGACGACTAAAGTCGTGTGCTTCTTTGAAACACATAACTCTCCTCTATGTGATTCCTGCTTCCGTACCTATATAATACAGTCAAATTATTGAATAGTCATACAGTGAATCTATTGAAATTATCTTGGTGGGGAAGTTTCCACATCTGACTGAGTCTGATAGCGAATTGTTAAGATCGGACGTAGATTTTCATCTGGTGCTTCTTTTGCAGAGAAAGTGATAGGTGCACTTCCGTCGCGCAAAGCAAAAAGATACCCGTAGTTGTAATCGGGATTCTTAACCCAAAATCGGATAGCATCGGTGATTAAGTCACTTTTGAAGGAATAACGTTTTCCTGCCTCTTGAATCTCAAAAGCACCATCAATTCGATGTGCGACATCATCAGAACCGTTGTAATCACTTTCTTCATCACCATCTATTCCTGCTAACATGGCTTGTGCAGGAGGTTTGTTCCAAGGAAGGTTGCGATGCAATGCACTGTTGTAGGTGAGTTCGTCCTCTTGTGCACGATCCGATGTGCCTCTGCCTTCTTTCCATGGAAGTAAAACGCGACGAAGTATCAAGGTCTGAGCAGAATCTGTGTCAACTTGCTTCGCGTGTAGACTAATTGTCGCTTCTAAAACCTGTTTCGGTTCTCGGATTCCCATATCTTCGAATGCGTCATATAGGTCAAAAGCAACAAAAGAGACACTACCAGAAGGATTGCATAGGAGGGTCGGTTCGGCACCTACATTATTGTTACGTGTTTTTCGGTCTTTATTGACAATCAAACTGGTATCCTGTAAGCCACCAGAAAATGTAACCGCGTTTCCAATGCCAAAGGTAATTTCATTTTCGGCAGGCAGTGTTAGGTCAACCTCTGTTTGCGTATTTTGTAGCGTGAGTTTGTAGACTTTTCCTATCTCCAATGGGGAGGTGAGTAGCAAGACACGATCCATACGTTCATCAATCAGTGGTAATTCAATTTTGATATTCGGTGTAATCTGATAGACTGAAGAATTCTCAGCTGCTTCTGCTTGCAGCTCACCATCAAATTGTAGTTGAATTGCAGTCTGCGAAAGCGGGACAACCTTTAATAATTTAGGTGTATCTTCCGCTTGTTGACTGTCCGAGACTAAGAACACAAGTGACAGAATGCATGTAAATGATAATAACGTCTTCACGTTGCACCTCCATTAAAAAAATTAATCTATATCTTTTGTAATAAAAACTGCATTAAGCACCTCTCGTTCCCGATTGCCTGAAGGTTTATTGATAACTTCATCATTCACGACAAATGTGCTTGAGGATCCACCATCAAGATTGATCGCTTCTGTCGCACCGAGTTCAATAAGAATACTTCCAAGTTCGTAGAGTGTTAATCCTGTGCTATACTTAGGTTGGCGTCCATCAGCGACAACTAAAAACAGCGTATCCTTATTGTAACCGAGAGCGGTTCGGGGTTCATGACTCAGGTTTAGCATTTGGTTGCGTTTACCGGGAACATGTTTCTTTTCTTTTATGTGTTCATCCACAAGCATCTGATTAATTTTGCCATTTTTTAGAAGCCGCAATCTTCCACCAATCGCATGTTGCACTTGATTCCACTCAGGTGGAGAAAGAGTGATATTTATTTTACCTTCCGCTCCTGTGGTGAGTTGTGAAATGCTCGGATCTTTTTCTTGTGCATTAATCCAAAGGATCGCACCATCTCTTGGTATTATGCTGTTTCCATTGCTTGATACGGTCTCTACCTTATATGGGTGCACATAGTTTGGTGTCAATGGCAGTGGGAGTCCGCTAAGTATTATCTCTTTACCTCTGCGGCGATTGGTGCGGGTAGATTCACCGAGACGTGGGGTATAAAGTATGACCTTGCATCCATCAAGTCTACGTTGATTTATACATCCGATTTCCAATGTACGGCTATCTATCTGTATGTGTGCCTTCATTTTAACAGGAGTACTCAAGAATTCACCGGTATCGGTTACACCGAAGCATGCATCGGTATCCGTTGGTTGTGTTATGAATTCACCATCTTGGATATGCAGGCTTTCCAAAACCCCTCCGTAACCACGCATATCTCCGAGGACACCGAAACCACCATTTACTGCTACGACAACGCTGCGGTCTCCACGTTCCGTGCGACGTTTCGCCATGGATCGGACTTTCTCTTTTCCAAGGACTTGGGAATTTGCAATTGACACCTCAAAGTGCAATGATGGATCTTTCCGTGACATTTCAGCGACATAGAGGACACAGGTTTCAACATCCCATTCGTATTGATAAATATTGATACCGGGTAATAGTTCAGGAAAGAGTTGGATCTTTTTTCCGGCTGCTTGAGCAACAGGTATAAATAGGCATGCAATTAATATAGTAATGTATAAACGCTGTACAAATCGCATGATTACTCCTTTTCACGACAAATTTCAACAGCAAAGTAAGCAATTGGTTGTTCTATTGGTGGGTGAAGTTTTTTGACAGTAAGATGGACTGTCTGCACAGGAAATTGCTTTAATATCTCTGAAGCTATTGTCTCTGCTAATGCCTCAATCAGTTGAAATGACCTTTGTGTACCAATATCTACAATGAGATCAACGACTCCTGCGTAATCAATCGTGTCCTCAAGTGCATCAGTCTTTCCAGCATTTACAAGTGAACAACTTAATGTTGCATCAATCTCATAATGTCCACCGACCTGACGTTCTGCTTTAGGAACACCGTGGTGACCGTGAAATCTGATACCTTTTAAAATTATACTGTCCATGTTTTATTACTGTTTATTTAGTCCACATCTGTATTTATTCTATCAGATAAATAGGTAAATTTCAATCCAAAATTTGACTTCATTCCCCTGTTATGATATACTTTTAGATACTTAATCCGACCTGAGAATAGATCTGCAAAGGAGACCTAATGAAGGTTACAGTCAAATACTTTGCCGTATGCCACGAGATGTTAGATAGATCCGAAGAAGAGATGCAGCTGCCAAAAGGTGCCACTATAAATACAATTTTAAAACGACTTGAGGAAGAGTGGCCAGAAATTGCTGAGTTTTACGAAGTGATGCAAATGTCTGTTAATTGGGAATATGCAACAGAAAACACCGAACTTGCAGAAGGCGATGAAGTGGCGTTGATTCCTCCGGTGACTGGGGGAAGTGATGTTTAAGATTACCGCTGATGTCATTACAGGTGCAGAGGTTAGGGATGCTGTAGAGGCACCCGATGCTGGTGCGGTTGTTCTGTTTTTTGGCACCGTTCGGAATAATACGGATGGTAGACCTGTTAAACACCTTGAGTATGAGGCATATCCACCGATGGCAGAAAAGAAAATGGGGGAGATCGCATCAGAAATATCAGATAAATGGGGTATCTCGCGCGTTGCAATGATTCACCGTGTCGGTAGATTGGAGATTGGCGAAGTGAGTGTGGCTGTAGCGGTTGCTTCACCGCATCGCAAAGATGGATTTGAAGCATGCCAATATGCGATGAATCGTCTTAAGCAGATTGTTCCTATCTGGAAACGCGAGGTATGGGCAGATGGTGAGGAAGAATGGGTGAAACCTGATGCTGTCTTTTTTGAAGAACTGCCTGAACGGAATTGATTCGCTTTCGGCTATCAGCAATCGGTATAAAAAGTTTCTTCCTATATACCATATCCCTTTAACGAAGTTACAACGAAACGCAAAACCTATCAACAAACCGACTAAAGATATTGCTTCCCTTCTCAAATTGGTCTAATGCCATCCATTCATCAACTGTATGTGCTTGTAATATACTTCCCGGACCTATAATAACTGTTTCCATGTGCTTGGAAAAGACCGCTGCATCGGTGCTATAGGCAACAGTGTGTGGTTTTGTGTCTCCTGTGATTTCAAGTGCTGCTTGAATGATTTCAGCATCAGGAGGTGTCCGCACGGGACCAGCATTGATGAATAGGTCGAACTCCAACCCATATTTCTCTGCTGCTTCACGTCCACGATCAATCCATACCTGCGGTTCATCACCCGGCATCGGACGATAGTTTATATTACAGACACTCAACGGTGAAGTGATGTTTGCTGTACACTCTCCATCACTAATAGTGATATTCCAATCTGTATATGGTGGGGTGAATTCAGAATTGAAATATTGAGGATCGGTTGTCAATTCTTGATGTATCTCCCGCATATCTGAAAGAAACGGAATAAGTTTGAGGTTCGCATTGTCACCTTCACCTGTGCTGCTGTGTGCTGCGCGTCCGTGTGCTGTAACGGAAAAACGGACAGCTCCTTTATGAGCATAAACAGCCTTCAACTCAGTCGGTTCACCTACTACACCGTATTGTGGAAATCCGTGTTGTTTAAATATTTCCGATTTCTCTGCGACAGCAACTGCACCGAAATAACCTACCTCTTCATCAGCAGTGATGACTACATAAAGCGGGGCATGTAGTTCAGAAGTATCGTACCGAGACGCTACCTCAATCATACAAGCAACGCTCCCCTTCATATCGCAGCTACCACGTCCATACATCTTATCGCCTACGATCCGCGCCTCAAACGGATTTTCTGACCAGCCAATAGCAGGGACGGTGTCTATATGTCCGAGCAGGGCAAGCCCGCGTTCACCTGTATTACCTCCCTTTCTACCAATCAGATTAACTTTCAGTACACCTGCTGGATCGGTATATTCCACACGTTCCACTTCGCAATCAACAGATTCCAACGTATCGGTAAGGAAGTCCATTACTTCAACGTTGCTTTTTGGACTTACGGTGTCGTAACCGATGAGTGTTTTTGTCAAATCTATAGAATTCATAGTTCTCAATTCTACAGAATGCTATGAAGTTTGTCAATTTCTTTTTTCTAACTATTTGCATCTTGACAAGATATGTTAGAGAAAGTAATATAAACACAATATGTAATATCGGAATGAAGGTTCACGACGTTAAACCGAACCCGTAACACTATATCTCCGACTCGGTTAGAAAATTGTGCTATCCAATAGTCTTGACGTGTATTAAATGAAGTATAGACAAAAAATGCGAATTGTGTTAATATTTCTGTGTGGTCTCATTATGATGATGACCCTTTTTTATAACGTTGCGATTGATAATGCATTTTGCCAACCACAACCACTGATTGCGTTTGCTTCTGATATTGACGGGAACTGGGAAATCTATCTAACAGATTCCGATGGGCAGATGCCTGTCAATCTAACGGTCAATCCAGCAGCGGATTACTACCCCGCTTGGTCACCGGATGGGAAACAGATTGCATTTTTCTCAAGGCGCGATGCCAACCACGAAATATATGTGATGCGTGCTGACGGGACAAATCAAAGAAGGTTGACACACCACCCAGCAACAGATAAAGCTCCTTCATGGGCACCGAATGGAAAACAGTTAGCTTTTAGTTCAGATCGTGAAGGTCATTTTAATATTTATCTATATGAATTAGAAAGCGGGGTAGTTAAAAGCATAACCCAAAACCAGTTTGAGGATGGAATACCTGCTTGGTCACCAGATGGAAAACAGTTGGCTTTTCACTCACAACGGGAGCTAAATTGGGACATCTATACCATTAATGTCGGAACCCGAGAGGAACAACGATTGACACATCAACCATTGATGGATACTTACCCCACATGGTCCCCCGATGGCAATTATATTTTATATTCCTCTATGCGGCAGGATGTGGATCAGGCGGATTTCGACCTTTACTTGATGGATGCTATAAATGGTCAAAACAAAAAAGCACTCACTGATACACCAATGGATGAAGCAGTTCCCGCATGGTCACCAGATGGGAGTTTGATTGCATTTCAATCTGAAAAAGATGCAAGATGGGTTATCCATTTAATGAATGCAGATGGAAGTAATCGTCGTGAACTCATTAACAATGATGCATGGGCAGCACAACCGAAATGGCAACGTAGTGACACAGTGCTATCTATTGAACCGACATTTTTACAATATCAGCAATGGGGCAGACTTAAAACCCCATAGGATACTATCATAATTAACGTGATGTCAAACAAACGGTACGTAATTCGTACCGATACAAAAAAGAAGGAGATTATTAATGCGTAACAATATGGTAATTTTGGGAATACTTTTTGTTGCTGGTTTGCTACTTGCGACAAGTATGAGTTATAGTTATGACAGGGCAATTGAAGCAGAGATGGCTAACACAATTGAAGCCCCAATGGTAGTCGCTGAAGATGATGGTGCGTCAGATAGCAAATATGTCTGGATGGAAGGTGAACCTTTAACAGGTGGTGGAGACCAAGGTTGGGTAGAATTTGAAATTAACATCCCAGAAGCTGGCACCTATGCGTTGTGGGCACATGTCTTCGTGTGGGATGGAAATAGCGACTCGTTTTGGGTGACGTGGCAACCTGCCGACCCAGATGAAGATGCACAGGTAACGAAAAACACTGAGTACCGTTGGAGTATTGGCACTAAAAATGAATGGCATTGGGATCGGATCAATCATTGGTTAGATGGTGGAACGTTTGACAGAGAGTGGGAACTACCTGCTGGAGAAACAACCCTACGTATTGCTGTTCGAGAAGATGCTGCAAAATTAGATGTCGTCTTCATCACCGACAATCTCTCGGCAGATGTTGCAGAAGTCAACCCGAGATTTCCTGGTCCAGAAGACGTTACACCTGTTGAACCGAGAAATAAACTTGCAACGACATGGGGTAATATTAAGGAACAGAGATAGTACATAGCAAAGTGGAAAGAAAGGTCCTACCCTTCGTTTAGGTTGAGATGATTTTAGCGTTATCTCAACCTTCATCCTATACATATTTTATAAAGAAAGGAGTTAGTAATGAAACACAGTTTTATTTTTTCAATAATATTTGTTACAACAATATTGTTATCAACCGCGGGATTTGGTGTTGATATTGAAATTGCACTTGAAGCAGAATTAGCAAATGTTGTCCAAGCACCAATGGTAATTGCTGAAGATGAACTCACATCAGATGGCAAATACGTCTGGATGGAAGGCGAACCAGCAACAGGTGGTGGAGACCAAGGTTGGGTAGAATTCATTATCAACCTTCCCGATGATGGAAAGTATGCATTATGGGCACATACTTTTGCTTGGGATGGCAACAGCGACTCTTTTTGGGTAACGTGGCAACCCTCCGACCCAGACGAAAACCCGCAAATAACAAAAAATACAGAGTACCGATGGAGTATCGGCACAAAAAATGCGTGGCATTGGGATCGGATCAATCACTGGTTAGATGCTGGAACCTTTGACAGGGAATGGGATTTTGACAAAGCAGGGGAAACTGTTTTGCGTATTTGGACACGTGAGGATGCGTCAAAGTTAGATGCCATTTTTGTCACTTCAAATGTAAACGCCAATGATGCAGGAAGTGCAAAGGTTCGACTTCCAACAAATGAAGATAGGGAGAAACAGATACAAGGGTTGGCTGTTGACGCAAAAGGGAAAGTGACCACCACTTGGGGTTTACTGAAACAGGCTTATCGTTAAGAAAAGCTGAAAACGACTCTCCCCAACTGGAGGAACTATATGTCAATATGTCACGCCTCATGTTATCTAAAGAGGTTTGTTTGAGGAAAAAGGTTTCAGTAGCCTTTTTCCTTATGAAACGGTTGTTTAAGAAATAATAGGAATAGCCACGATAGTGATGAACTTCCCACCGGTTAAACCCATGTTCAATTTGTAGGACCTGTTCAGTAGAACCCAGTTGCGACTGTATTGCCTCTGCGCTCTTTGTATCGCGTTTAACAAGTGTATGTGTCAATATAGCAACGCTTGAAAGAATACCCGCTAAGGCAAGTTTTCCTCTGAGTTTGACCGATATACCCTCCGCAGATAAACTCAAATTCCAAATTAAACAGACGATAATGATAAAACTAAGCGATTTTTTTACTTTCATGGTAAAAATTTGGCAATATTCCCGCATTATTGTGTGTTAAACTTGACAAAAAGGGAATTAATGAGTATCCTAATAAGAACAATGAACACCCGCTATAAAATGGCATCTGCATATACTTGTTGGCAAATAGCATATAGCAAGCATGTAATTTCTACAAATAACAGCGAATGTGTGCAGGACATCGGGTTAACATACCCATTTACATTTTTTAGCGAATGATTTGGAGCGTGATTAGCATGGATCCTACGGGAAAAACTCCCCAAATGGAAAATGCGCAGAATTACAGTAATGACCTCTCCCTTGAAGACGTTAAGAATGAACTATATAACCGACACCACCCGAGTTTAACATCTCTTGACATAGAAGTCCACGCAAAAACGATACATAAAATACGAACTTTGAAGCAGAAACATAACGTTGTGATGTTAGGACACAACTATATGGAGCCACTGGTTTTTGGTCTATCCGATAAAGAGGAACAAGGTGACTCACTTGGATTGAGTATGTTCGCTGCGAAAACAGAAGCACACTACCTAATTTTTAACGGTGTGCCGTTCATGGCAGAAACCGCAAAAATCCTGAGCCCTGACAAAACAGTGTTAGTAGCAGACAAGACAGCGGGATGTTCACTCGCAGACAACTTCGGTGCTGAAGATGTGAGACAATTGAAAGAACTTTATCCCGGTGCTCCCGTAATGATTTATGTCAATAGTTATGCAGACGCGAAAGCAGAGTCTGATATCTGCTGCACATCTGCAAATGCAGCACATATCGCCAAAACCATGCCGGGAGAAACGATTATTTTCGTGCCAGATATCTTCTTCGCACAAAATTTGGAAGAAGAATTGAAAGGTGAAAAGAACGTTGTTTATCCCGGGAAAGACAATACAGCACGCGGGGCAGTCTGTGAAGTTCACGAAAGATTTACACTGTCGGATCTGCTTGCTATACGTGAATCTTTTCAGATTCCAAAAGAGCATCCGAGGCGGAAGTTATATGCACATTGGGAATGCAGACCAGATGTTCTAAAGGAAGCCGATTTCTACGGTAGTACCAGCCAGATTATGAACGATATTGCCACACGTGTAGCAGACGATCACTTAGAACGCGCATTTGTCGCATCAGAGTGTGAATTAACATCTAATTTGGCACAGGAATTTCCAAAAGTAGAATTTTGGACTGCATGTTCTGTGCGATGTTCACACATGGCAAAGGTGCGTTTGGACAAGATTGCGAATATCTTAGAAGCAATTGACAGTGGTGAAGACCTTGCCGATTATGAGGTTACGCTGGACCCTGAAGTGATTGACAAGGCACGCTTACCAATTGAGCGTATGCTTGAAGCGAGTGTATAGCGACAAATATAATATAATTGTAATTCAAAACGTAGTGGGAGGCATGATTAGTATCATACCTCCCACTACGTTTTTTCGTTGCAAGATAACAACTAAAACCTTGTGATAACGGAAATTCGGTGTGAATGTCCAAGATCTGCATCAGGAACGAATGCATAATCGAATTGAAAGTCAATGTTGGCTAACGAGTCCAGACCTCTCTTCCGAACACCGAAACCGATTGACAATCCATCGCTTGGATTATCGTTTTGACTTAGACGATATCCGATACGTGCAGCAACGGTATCATAAAACCAACGTTCAACACCGACATGGAAACTGGGATATGCGTCAATAAGAGGTAAATTGACATCAGCGACCAACGTCCATAATTCAGGTGGCGGCATTGCATTTTCAGCCTCCTCTTCAACTTGTTTCCAAGTTCTGTAGGCAAATCCTGCACGGAGTGCCAATGGAAGACTATCATCGGGAAGGTTGTCATCACGATCCGAAGATTCAAAGAACAAGCCAGCATTTTGGATGGTAATTCCAATGCCAAGATGGTCCTCAAGCATCTGTAAGATTATGCCGAGATCTGCTGCGACACCGTATACATTTTGAATATCCAATTGCTGTGAAATAAACTTCGCTGTTCCACCAACGGACGCATTGTTGCTAAGAGGGTAAGCAAGAGATAATCCTGTGGCGAAACCACCTATAGTTACTGTGCTATCCGGTTCCTGTGTTGCAGCGACACGTCGTTCGATTTCAGGGAAACTTCCAACTAAACTTGCCCCCCAAACAATTCTATTATTGCGCTGAGCGTACCCAATTGATTGATTGCTAATATCCGCAATCCAGAAGTGCTGCATTGCAGTTAGTTCTCGTGTATGAACAGAAGTTAATCCTGCCGGATTCCAAAAGATGGTGTTTATGTCGTTTGCAAGTCCGGTGAACGCGCCCCCCATACCAACAGGTCTGCTTCCTGGTTCATGTTTTAGGAATGCTGCGCCAACAGTGCCAGCACCATCATGGGGTTCTGCAAAACTCTGAGCACCGCTAAACAGTAAGGTTATGGTTAGAACTACTACAACTACACTTTTGTGCATTATCTGTCTCCTTTTTCCGTTTTTATAAGGCTTAGTCAACGACAAGTATTTTGCCGACAGCGTTGGCGCGATTTCCTGCTCCATTGACTGCCTCTAAACGGAACACGTAAAGGCCGCGCGCTACAGGGGTTCCGGCTTGGTTTTTCAGTTTCCAATTAATGTGTGTATCATTCCGTTCTCCCGCTGTTATATCGGTATATGTTTGTGAGTAAACCAGATCACCACCCCAATCATAAATATACAACGTCAATTCTACTTGTTCTTCGGCTGTAGTATTTAGGTCAAACGATATAAATGCGCTATCACCTTTTGAGTGGCGTACTGGATTCGGGTATACAAATGTATTCCCACGGAAGGAGAAAGAAACGGACATTGTATACTCACCGACATCATAAACTGCGAAGTTACCTGCATTGTCGGTAACACGGATGTCTAAATCGTAATCACCTGATCGTGCAGGTAAAAAGTCTACAGACCATCTGCTCCATGGTTGCTCTTGTGCACCACTCTCATCTTCAGCAAGGACAGGTTCGATTGGTTGTCCATCGGGACCGGTTCCAACGATCTCCACTAACCAAACACCAGATGCAGGTATCGGAATCTCATTGTCTCCTTCCGGTCCGGCTCGACGGACACCTTGCGGATCAGCAGCCGTTCCTTCTAAAGTGAGTTCTTCATCGGTGAACTCAGTTTTCCCGCCATCGTTTGTAACAACAGCAGTCGGATCCATTGTTTCATATAGGAATTCGGTTGTGATTGAACCGTTTGGTGCAAACCCAAGTTGTTCTGAGTCATTTCCAACAGCAGTGATTGTAACTTGATAATTCCCCTCAACATTCAAGCCATCCGATGTAAAAATAATGGAATCCACACCGTTACGTCGGGTAGTCCCTGTAATTTCTTGACCGTTGGGATTTCTGATAACGATGCTGGACAGTGAAAGATTTACACCTAATCCTGTATCAGAGACACTTGCTTGCACGACAACACCACCGGATGTAGAGATTGCGCTTGGGTAAGTGTCAGCATCAATATCGGTAAGCAGGGGTGTATCATTAATTAGCAGAGAATTAGGATCAATCACTGGTGGACTTGTGTCGTAGGTAAATTCCTCTTCGTAAGTTTCATCACCATTCCCAGCTTTGTCTATGGGAGTAACGGTAACCCGGTATTTCCCATCATTAGAACCGTCGTCCGCGAGTGGAACTTTCAGACTGAAAATAATATAACTTGCTTCACCGATTGTGTAAGACACGGTACCTGCAATTTCAGTCGGGTTCGGTGATAGCCGTTCAAAGGTTACCCAATCATCCTCAAGGTTTTCCCAATCAACACCAGCTGTCTTATCTGTGAGATCCAAGCGAAGTTTCACCAGGGAATTATTAACCTGAGGTTCAGCTACAATGAGTTGAATCCCTTTTGCAATCAGTTCGGGGGGTTGTGTATCGTAGGTGAAGGTCAATTTTTGAACATCTCCATCACGACCAGACGAACTTATGGGTGTGAACTCAATGGTGTAAATACCATCTTCCGACCCATCAGTTGCAAGGGGACGAACTAATTCATAAATCAACTTATCTGGCTGACGAAGCTGCTGTCCCGCTATAACTTGACCTTTGGCATTCAACAAGCGAACCGTTGACAGATGATTTTCATCTGCTGTTTCAAGCAAAACTTCAATCCGCTCAACTTCCTCATTAGTGTATGCATCCTCTATTGGTACGGTGCTCGGTGAGGTAGATAAGACTGCTGGTAGAGGTCTGGATAGAAGGAAATAATGTTCAAAGACTGATTGACTACCGTTACCCGCTCTGTCAACAGCTTGAACCTGAATGGTATACCTACCATCTGCTACCAGTTGATTTGTGGTAAGTGTCATCTGCGTTTTACCATTACTGGTAAGTTCACCTGAGATTTCAACACCATCTGGATTAACTAACGTCACCGTTGTACGTGACCAATCTATACCGCTTTCACCTTTATCATCTAAAACCACCTGTATCTGCGTCACATCCTCTGTAAGTTGTGCACCATCAGTAGGTACTGTGCTGACAAGCGTGGGTGCCTGTGTATCATACACTATTGGGTGATCAATAGAGAGGACATTCCCAGATTTATCTGTAAATGCTATTTCAACGGTATACTCGCCATCTCGACTTCCATCAAGCGGAAGTGGTTCGTCAAGGGTGAGGTAGAGTTGGTTGTTTGTATCATTCGTAAGTTGTGTCGGAATAAGCGCACCACTCTGATTACGAAGTCTGACTTCCTGATCTGCAAGCGTTAGATCTGCTGGACCAACGTCCTGAACAGTGAATTGGAGTTGTGTTAAACTCTCACTGATATACGAAACCGGTTGACTTAAGTCTATTGGAGTGGCATCTGTTATTTCCGGCTCTTGCGTATCAAAAACGAACTCACGATATATCGTGCTGCCCTCACGTCCCTTTTTATCAACAGGGTAGACATATACCGCATATCTGCCATCCGAACTTCCATCACTGGAAAGCGTTAACGGACTCCAAGCGATTATGTCAGTTCCATTGGTTGATGTTCTACCTGGGACAATTATACCATCAAGTGTTGCCACGATGATATCTGTTCCAGTAGTACTGTCAAAGGATAATCCTACTCCTGCAGGATCAAGTAAGTTCGCCACAATAAACAGATTTTCCGCATTGACATAAACGATATCTCCGCTTCCTAATGTGACAGTATCACCAATAATTACAGATTCAACATCTGGAAGTATGAACTGCAAGGTAAACGCATATTGTTTCGGACTTTGTGCAACGTTACCCGCAATGTCTTGCGGTGTTAAAAATAAAGTGTACTGACCGATCTTTGTCAATTCGGTAAAACTCAGCGTCATTTTTGAGACACCATCATTTCCTTGAGTGAGAGAGATCGGTAGGTCGTCTGGATCCGTCAGTAATACACTCGTATTCTCAAAATCAATACGTGTTGCCTCAGTAAACTGAATCGTGATAGTGTCAACTGATTCAGAAAGATCCGCAACCTCCGTCGAGACAAGATCCGTAGGAGCTCCAGGTGTATTTACTTGAACTGAAGACACTTCTGGAACTTTTGAATCGTAGACCATCTCAAAACGTGCAGTCAAACGGTTCCCCGCTTTATCAATTAGAAGTACGTTTAGTGTATACGGTCCATCTTCACTACCATCACTGGCGAATGGTTTGGTAAGTGTCAGATAGAGTTGATTCGTAAGTTCATCAAATGTCGACACCGCTGGCACAGGTTTACTGTCAGCATCCATCAAAGCTACAACTTGAGAAGCAAAAACCAGATCCGCCGGTCCTACATCCTCAATGGATAGAACAAACTGACTTAACCCACTACCAATATAAGATATAGGAGCATGAAGAGTCAGTGGCGAAACAGATGTTATACGAGGTGCTTGGGTATCATATATGAATTGGCGATTGACAACTCTCCCGTTCCGTCCGGCTTTGTCTACCGGTGTAACAACCACCGTGTATAATCCATCGGCAGTTCCATCTATTGGGAGTGGTGTTGGTATCCATGTCAATTGATTTGATCCGTTCGAGGTAGTAGTACCCGATACTGATATACCTTGAGAATTGGTTACAACGATACTTGAACCATTGTCTCCCAGTGCCACACCGACACCGATAGAATCAGTAATTGTCGCTACTATTCTGGGGATAGCATTACGGACATAAACAGTTGAACCCGATTTTCCATCAATAAGCACTGAACTAACTGCTGGAAGTGTAGTGTCAAGTCTAAACTGGTATTGGGTTGCCTGTTGCGCGACATTGCCTGCTTTGTCTTGCGGTGCCACAGTAAGTGTGTAAATCCCACTCTGTGCTAAAGGAACAAAACGAACCATCAACTGAGAGTCCTCATTCTCTTGTAAAGTAATAAGAATCTCTTGACCATTGGGTCCTGTCAATGTTACGATGGTATTTTCAAGGTCAACACGAGCAGAATCTGTAAATGCAAGTGTAAGGCTACTGACAGTTTCAGATATATCGGTAGTCTCATACGCAACAAGTTCAACAGATGTATCGGTCGTGTTTGCTTTCACAGACGATAAACCGGGAGCTTCAAACTTCAATCTAAATGGATACAGAACAGCACCTTGCGCAACATTACCTGCTATATCTTGCGGTGTGACTGAGAGCGTATACACCCCGCCTTGGGTCAGAGATACGAAACTCGCCATAATTTGGTCAATACCATTATTCTCTAAAGTTAATGATATTACATTATCATTCGGATCCACAAGGGTAATCATCGTATTCTCAAAGTCTACACGGGTCGTTTCAACAAAATTCAAAGTGAGTTTACTGATGGACTCCGCAATATCGGTAACCTGATATGCCGTTAGACTTAACGGTATATCAGTGTTCAGAGAAACATCTGATAAACGCGGTGCTTGAGAATCATAAAAAATGTTATGTTCAATGTGATAAGGGTTGCCTGCTTGGTCAACGAGGGTAACCGCCAAGATATATTCTCCATCAGCACTACCATCTGTTGGTAGAGGAGCAGAAAGCGTGAAGAATAGTCCATTTCCCCCATCGTGCGTAATTTGTCCAGCAACTACCTCACCACTCTTTTTCTTAAACTCGACTGTTTGATCATCAAGGTCAAGTGATGACGGACCTTCATCTTCTACAGTAAACTGGAACAGTGTCAAACTACCACCGAGATAAGATACTGGTAGATGTAGTGTCGCTGGTATAGAACTGGTAACTCGTGGTGCCTGCGTATCTAAAATAAAGTGTCGGGTGACTACTGTACCAGAACGTCCAGTTTTATCTACCGGTGTGATAGTGACAGTGTACCGTCCATCGGCACTGCCATCTGTTGGAAGTGCTTCGGGAGTCCACGTCAACTGATTCGCTCCATTAGAAGTCGTAATACCAGACACCGGAAGACCTTCAGCACTACTGACATTGATAGACGATGCACCCTCACCAAACACCAACCCAACACCAATTGGATCGGCAAACGTAGCAACTATAGTGGTGTCAGCAGTGTTTAGGTATATATTTGCGCCAAGTTTTCCATCAATAAGCACAGAACTGACTGTAGGTAAGGCAATATCAAGTCTAACTTGGTATCGCATCGTACTTTGTGCAACATTACCATCAATATCGTGTGGTGTAACAGTCAACGTATACAGACCGCTATGTACTATGGGGACAAAACGCACCATTAACTGGGAACCATCTCCCTCTTCTTGAGTTACAGAAATCTCTTGTCCGTTAGGTCCAGTCAATGTTACGTCGGTATTTACGAAGTCAACACGCATTGGATCTGTGAACTCAAGTATCAAACTGTTAACAGAATCAGAAATATCAATAATCTGGTATGATGTCAACTCAAAAGATGCACCTGCTGTGTTTGCTTTAACGGATGCTAAAACCGGCACATCAAACTTCACTCTAAATGGATATGGGACTGGACCTTGGACAATATTACCTGCTATATCTTGCGGCATGACTGAAAGTGTATATATACCACTATATGTTAAATCAACAAAACTGGCAGTAATTTCATCTATACCATTATTCTGTAAAGTCAGCGATATCTCAGAACCATCTGGTCCTAAAAGGCTAATAACCGTATTCTCAAAATCTAACCGAGACATCTCCTCAAAATTAATCGTGAGCTTGTTGATGGACTCAGTTACATCTGTAACCTGATAAGGTGTCAGGTTTAACGGTGTTTCGGTGTTAAGAGAAACTGAAGTTAGCTGTGGTGCTTGAGAATCATAAAATATGTTATGTTCAACCAGATAAGGGTTACCTGCTTTGTCAACGAGGTTAACCGTTAATGTATAGTCTCCATCAGCACTACCATCTGTCGGTAAAGGTGCGGAGAGCGTAAAGTAGAGTTGATTGTTGCCATCATGTGTAATGTATCCAGCAACCGATTCACCATCATTATTATGTAAGCTAATGGTTTGATCATCAAGGTCAAGTAATGCTGGACCAACATCTTCAACAGCAAACTGGAAATTCATTAAACCGCCACCGAGATATGATACTGGTTGATGTAGGGTGATAGGCGTAGCAGCAGTGATTCGAGGAGCTTGGGTATCAAATATGAATGCACGATAAACAACATCACCTGTGCGTCCGGCTTTATCCACCGGTGTGACAGCAACTGTATATTGTCCATCAGCACTACCATCATCGGGAAGTGCTACTGGTCGCCATGTCAGTTGATTATCGGAGTTAATTGTTGTGATACCAGGTACTGGCAATCCAACTTGACTTGTGACAACGATGGTGGATTGACCTTCACCAACAGCAATGCCAATCCCTGTGGTATCTGCCAGCGTTGCAACAATCTCACCAGCACTACCGTTGACATAGACGACTGCACCACTTTGCCCACCAATCAATACTGTCGTTACAACGGGTACTGCAATGTCCAGTTGGAACCTGTAGATAAAAGGTGTTTCGGATACATTACCGATATTATCACGTGGTGTAACTGTGAGTGTATATGTCCCAAGTATCGCAAGATTTTGGAAATTCAACGTCAATAAACTGCCACCATCATTACTTCGGTGAACAGCAATTGCATTTCCATCCGGTCCTGTTAATGAGACAACTGTGTTTTCAAAGTCAGTATCTGTTCCATCAAATTCAACGGTTAAGTTAGAGAATGAATCTGTTACGGTTGTAGCAGAATCAAGAGAAAGTTGGAGCAGTGAATCGGCACCAACATTAACGGTGTTGATTGATGGGAATTGGGTATCCAATGTAAGAGAGAAGTTTTGTGTAAAACGCTTACCTGAAAAATCCACAAAAGAAGCAGTGATTAAGTACCTTCCATCTGCAGTGCCGTTTCGTGGAATTGCTGCTTCGGTACTCCAAGTTAAGCGATTGTTCGTTGCATCAGACTCTACCTTTGCTTGCGGGACAAGGACTCCTTCTACACTTCTGACAGTAATAGTTGATGCATCAAAATTAATACCGGAACCTATATAGTTGGTAATCTCTACCGTTATATCGTCTAAACTATTAACTGTACCGATTTCTGGGGTGATTAACCGAACTTGAGGTTGTATTTGGCTAACCAGATAAAATTGACGTCTGACAACTGCTCCGCTATTTCCTGCTCGGTCAGTTGGAGTAACTTCAATTATATAGGTGCCATCATCTGAACCGTCTAACGCAATCGGTTGCAACAGTGTAAGTGTGGCTGTATCTGTACCATTGCTTGAAATACCTATAGGAACTTCAACTTGGTTTTCTCCGTCACCGCGCTTCAAACTAAAAGCACTCTGAACGAAATCAATACCACTGGTTACCTCATTGAGTTTGACCACGACATCAGATAGATTGGAGACGGTCTGATTTGCAGCGGGGACTGTTGAAACAAGTGTTGGTACTTGTGTGTCGTATATAAGATTAAAACTGTGAATCTTGAAATTACCAAGTGGGTCAGCCGCTTTTACATTAAGACTATAGTTTCCGTCTTGACTTCCATCCCTACTTAGTGGTGCATTCAAAATGTATGTAAGTACGTTGTTATTTTGGTCTGGAAATGCGCGTCCACTAATTGAGTCTATACCACCATCCGTTTGGGGGGTTCCAAACACAATACCAGTAATATCATCAGTTCCTGAAAAAGTAACGCCTGTGCCAAATTCACCATCATCAAAGGTAGCGACAAACTGGTTTAGGGGGAGATTGTAATAGACAGTGTCGCCTAAGATGTTAAATGGTTCACCATCTCGCGTCGGTTTTATTGAGATGAGTTCTGGAGCGAGATTATCAAAAAGAAATGGAATTTGAATCGGTGTGGTTCTGTTTCCTGCTTTATCTGCACCGACAATCTCAATTATATACTGACCATCATCGAGTCCGTCTTCTGCTGTCAAGGGAGACAACAGTTGCCACCGGATTTGATTGTCTTCGGGACTCGTCTGCTGTCCGAGTACATCGCTTCCATTTGGTCCCTTCAGCCGTATTGATGAATTATCCAGGTTTAGTCCGATATTATCTTCTAACGCTGCTTCAACATAATTAGTCAATCCTTTGAGACCACTACCGGGAACAAACTCACCTGTATTGGTAGAAACACTTTTTAAGGTTGGTGCAGCATTATCAAAGGTAAATTTAACCTGCCTTGAGGTAACGTTCCCTACTTTATCAGCGATAGAAACAGAAACTTCATAGTTTCCGTTTTCTGTTAATTCGTCAAGGGAATTACTTAGTGAAAACGTGGCTCTATTTCCGTAAGTCAATGTACCGTTTATATCTGTGCCATCAGCACGCTTAATCAGTATTTCAGTATCACTACCAGTGAGATCTACACCCGTACCGTCTCCATCCTCTGCGGTGAAACTGACCGTCGGAATTGACGCGTTCACGAACATGCCATCTACAAGCGGTATTGTATCGCTTAGGAATATACCTGTGACACGAGGGGCAGTTGAGTCAATTGTAATAGTTTCTGTTTTAGCGGTAGTTGCCTCATTTCCACCTTTATCTTTTACCCATAGTTTCAATGTGTATTGCCCATCGGCAAATCGGTTGGCGGTACTATCTGTACCATCCCAATTGTAAATATGATTTCCACTCTCGGTGCTCACTTCAATAGGACGCCCAAGCGTGGCATCTCCGGGGGCTCTCTGGAATTCCAACCGTGCCCTGGTGGCATTCTCGCTTAAACTGTAGTAAACAGGAATAGAGCCTAACTCCGGCGAAAACGCATTATCCCCAATACCTATTGTAATCTTTGGGGCAGTAGCGTCTAATGTTACATTTACCTCTAATTCTCCTCGTTCCGGGACTGGAACAGGAAAACCACCAGGTTGCGTAAGCTCAACTTTGATTGTGTATTCTCCATCTGGAAGTTTTTTACGCTGGTCGCCACTACCGACTGACCCATCCCATTCTACTCGTACGGTCTGATTGTTCGTTAATTCAATATCTGGTCCGGGACCGGTGAAAATTGTTTGACCATTCGCTAAAATCTTATATTCATAAGTTTGACCCGCAGCACCATCATCGCCAGTTTCAAAGGAGATCTGTAACTTTTCTTCTTCGCCGTTAAAAACTGAATCTCCGTTTGCATCTACAGAGAGGCTTAAAAGTCCCGCCCAAGCAGTAGGTTGCACAACTAATAGTGCAACAAACAATTGAAAAATGAGAAATGGTGCCCAACCAAAACCGAATGACCGTTTAGTATCCTTTTTGGTGTGGCACACACCAGTAAAACAATTTTTGATTTTTGACACGCGTTTTCCCCCACTACCGCGAAGTCTGGTCAATTTCTATCTGCTAACTTCGCATGGTTCACAAGTATTAATTTCTTAGTAGCACAGATCCCATTCAACACGATATAGACCCAAATCAGTTTGTTGATTGGAATGTTTTTCTGTGTTGACAGATTCCTGTATCAATTTTTTAAAGTTCCTGAGAGTTATCATTGAAAAGTAGGCATTGAATTGTTTTATTAGACGCAGTATTAATAATTAGGTTGATAAAAACCTACTCATTGATTTGCATAGTCTGATTTTCGTGGACAGGTTCGTAACCTGTCCACGTTTACACAGAATTAACCGATATCGCCATTTGCGACCATTGTTAATAATGCGGAGTCATCTGCTGTGAGCGGCAAAGTAATCTTCGCACGCTCCCGACTGGAGTGATATGTCGCAAAAATAAGTTCTGTTGACTGAAGTGCCTTGCGTCCACTGAGTTCAGGTTCACGTCCTGTCTTCACACTGTCTATGAGATCAAGAACGGAGAGTGTTGTGTCGTTTCCTTTAGGTGTAACATCGCTTAAATCAGGTGTTTCCCATTCGCTTGAACCTTCTCGCAGCATGCGAACAGGCGCACCACCACCCACATCAATAATTCCTTTAGTGCCGATGAGGCGATTTGCGAAACCTTTTAATGAAACACCACCGGTCGTTAACAAACCTTCTACACCGTTTTTCCAGCGGTACCACGTCAAGCCACTCGTCTCAACCTGTGTTCCGAAGACGATTCTTTCTTCCGTCACTTCTATTTGACCGATAACCCAGTCAATTGGTTCGTCATTATTATAAAATTGGAACATATCAAACCAATGCGTTCCCCAATCAAGCAAATTTGAGCATGACCCTTCGCACCTACGAAGTTCACCAATTGCTCCTTCGTTTGCCAACTGTCTCGCCTTGATAAATTGTGCTCCAAAACGACGTTGATGGCAGAATGTTATGACGACATCGTTATCCACGCAAGCTTGATATAGTGCTTTCGCATCACCCCAAGTTGGTGCCATCGGTTTTTCAGAATGGATAGCTTTAATCCCACTATTTGCAGCAGCGATTACCATATCCTTGTGAAGTGCAATCCACGTACAGACACTGACAAAATCAAGCGATTCCTTTTCAAGCATCTCATGATAATCTTCATAAGTTCGTGGCACATCAAATTGTTCTGAAAACTTGTTACGTGCACCTTCAACTGGGTCTGAACATGCGACAATCTCAACATCAGGTGAGGCACTATAACCTTGTGCGTGGGCGCGTCCACGTCCGCCACAACCGATAACGCCTGCTTTAAAAGTTGCCATAAAAATTTCCTTTCGTTGTTATCCGTAGATCGTAATTATTTGTCGCGACCAAAAGATCGCAGTTGTCAATCTATTAGGTTAATTGATTTATAACTTTATCGTCTAAGTCTATCCCTGACTTAAGGGACATTTCTCTTTCGCGATACGCACGCTCACCGGGAATAAGTATCTCTTTGATACCCGCTTCTCGTCTATTTGCTTTTATACGAGTGATTAAACTATCTACCTCTCTTTTGAATTGTTCAAGCGGAACAAAAATCGAAGGATCCAGCACAATTATGAGTATACCATAATTTGTGCCGGGAAGTGGAATCGTTGATGCATTCACCAGCGCACCTGCAAGGATTTGCGTAATAAGTGCAAGTCCAAAACCCTTATGTCCACCGAAAGGACGAACACTTCCCTTTAACGCTTCCTCTGCATCGGTTGTCGGTTGACCATCGGAATTAAACGCCATACCTTCGGGAATAGATATTTCCTCCCGCATTGCAACAAGCAGATCACCGTTCGTGATTGCGGCAGTAGACATATCAAACACAATGGGAACAGTGTTTGATGGTATTCCGATAGCAATAGGATTTGTACCTAATACTGCTTCTGTTCCACCTTCTGGCGTAATACGGGGCAGACAATCAGCAAAGAGCAGACCAATAATATCCGCTTTCCGCGCCATATCCACATAATAACCTGCCATACCACAATGCGATGTGTTGTTGACACCAACTATGCAAAAACCGACTTGTTTTGCACGTGCAATAGCGAGTTCCATTGCATGGTAAGCCACGAGGTAACCAGGTTGATTACCACCGTTAATATGAATAGACTGTCCTGCCTCTTTATCAATCTGAATTTCTGTTTGTTGCCCTTGATTATATCTGTTTTTTATACCGGGTAACCTGATATATCCGTGAGTTTTTCTTCCGCGTAATTCCGCTTCTAACAAGATATCCGCAATAATTGCAGAGTCAGTCGACGACATTCCACTCGTTGTCAAGTAGGATTCAGCGAGCTGCCGTGCCGCATCAATGGAAATCAGCAAAATGGTTCTCCATTACTTTTAAATCTATTGGGTAAGTAAGATGTTGACCCTGATATTTAACGCTGCTATACTCTATCACAATTAAGTTTGAAACTCAACCCACTTTTTTATGGTGAATTAAGGAGGACTACAGATGGCAAACCGTAAACATGATTTGGTTGAATATCCTATCCAAGATAACGTCCTACTTCAAGCATATTGGCGGGACGATGTTGGGGGACGCGGTCCAGCAGCATCCTTATATGTCTATGATGATGAAATTATGCGGTTCGATTGCTTTGGCAGTGACAATGGACATTGCCACTTCAACTTGCGTCAGACTCGCGGTAGACGATGGATGTACCCACATGGATCCTTCCAAGACCACATACATCAGAGTTTGTTTGATCTCCGAACGAATCTGAATTTCTGTCTCCAAACCCATCAAGACCAACGAATTCAAGAAATGAGAATCGCACAAGATGGACTGGAACAAGCCTCGAAAAAAATGCAAACATACTTATTAGAACTTGCTGATAAACTTCAAGGCGAAACTGCATGAAAGTTGTGACTGCAACCGAAATGCGTCAAATCGACCAAGACACCATTGAAGGCATCGGAATTCCCGGCATCGTTCTAATGGAAACTGCCGGGAGTGAAATTGTTCGTGCAATAGAACGTCATTATCCTACTGTACAACGTATCGGCATTTTTGTTGGCAAAGGGAATAATGGTGGTGACGGTCTGGTTATCGCACGACAACTTGCACACATAGGACGCGAGGTAATAATCTACCTTGTTTCACCCGCCGATAGTTTCACCAAAGAAGCACGCACGAATCTGGATATTGCAAAGAATTTGGGGTTGGAGATTAAGGAAATCCTAACAGATACTTCAACTATAAAAAGTCTCAACTGTGATTTGCTTGTGGATGCGATTTTTGGCACAGGGTTAAGTGGCGATGTACGCGCTCCTATTACTAATGTTATCAATGCTATCAATGATCTTTCCATACCCATTCTTTCTATTGATTTACCATCAGGTTTAGATGCGGATTCTGGACATCCCTTGGGAATCAGCGTGCGTGCGGATATGACGGTGACAATAGGTCTGCCGAAAAGAGGATTATTGCTCCATCCAGGTGCAGAACTTGCTGGTGATTTAGAGATTGTTGACATCGGATTTCCGCAGCAGGTGATTGACGCACAAGATATTAAGGTTAATTGGACAACTAAAAAAGATGCAGTTGAATGGATACCGACTCGCTCGCCTGCTTCCCATAAGGGAAGTTATGGACGCGTCCTTGTTGTTGCTGGGTCAACAGGAATGACGGGTGCGGCAGCACTGACAAGTGAGGCAGCTTTACGCGTTGGCGCGGGACTGGTAACACTCGCTATACCAAAAAGTCTAAACTCTATTTTGGAAGTAAAGTTGTCTGAGGTGATGACGTTACCATTACCAGAGACAGAGGAAGGCAGTTTAGCAGAATCTGCGGCTGCAAATATCCTTGAATTTGCTGAAAGGACAAAATCTGTTATTGCTATTGGTCCTGGACTTTCTCAACATCCTGACACGGTGGCACTCGTTCATCAACTTATTATTGAAAACAAGAAAAGTGAACTCGGTTTACGGATGGTTGTTGATGCAGACGGGTTGAATGCACTATCACAAGCAACAGAACTGATCCCAATACTCGGTGAGGAAGCTGTGCTCACACCACATCTCGGTGAAATGGCACGACTAACGAATACACCTATTTCATCATTAACAACAAACCGAATTAGCACCGCTGAAGAATTCACAAATCAATACGGTGTAACCCTTGTACTTAAAGGTGCACCTACTATCACATCAAATCCAAAAGGTAACGTATGGATAAATTCTACCGGTAATCCAGGCATGGCAACAGCAGGCATGGGAGATGTGTTGACAGGACTAATTGCTGGATTGATGGCACAAAACATATCAAGTGAAACCGCTGCTACTCTTGGCGTTTACTTACACGGATTAGCAGGGGATATTGCAGCTGAATCGTTGGGAATGCATGGTCTCATCGCAAGTGATGTACTACAGTCAGTACCACAAGCAATATCTTCTATAATACCAAATTGACTGAATTTATGAGGAAAAATGGGAACATATAAAATCTATCCAGTTGCAGCCGCAGATGCTTCAACTGCATTCCAAATAGAATTAGATCCGCGAGTAATTGCAGCTGCTGAAGAACTCGAAAATAGCAATGTCCAAGGTAGTGAGAGAGAACAAATCTTGCAGAAACATCTCGGCAGCGAATATGAAAAAGGCTATCGTGGCACGGCGTGGGACTTACACGGTATCTCATCAGGTTTGACACCAGCACGTTTGGCTCTCCTATTAGAAACACATGGTGAATCCTTTGACCCATGTGCCGAACGCGAAACGTTTGACCACAGCCTAATGGTAAATGTCGAAGAGGAATTAGCATCACAGTTAGAGGATATCCCTGAATCTGTTTTGAATACAATTGTTGAGGTGTATAAAGTTGAGGTGTTAGGTGCATAAATTGCGCATTATGTAATTATAACGTGAGTTTGATAATTGGTATATGAACTTCATTTTTACTTAAATATTACTCTCATAGACCCGGTAGGTGCGGTTTCCTAACCAATTCAGAATACCAAACGCGTGTTCTGATGGAATACAAAAAGTTGATTTATCAAACTCACGTTATAAATACGATTTCTATACGATAAACAGAATAACCCACATAAACTCTTATGATAACAACACTCATCCGAAGAGAACTCCTTGATAACCTGATGACATTCCGCTTCGCTGCAGCTGTTTTCATTATGCTGTTGCTTGTGGTAGCAAATACTTATGTACTTATCAACGATTATGACAGACGCTTGGAAGGCTATCACACCAATGTTAAAGAACAACGTCAGAAGTTGCGTGAAAGTAGGACATATTCGGATGCAAACTATGACATAATCCGTCCGCCAAACCCGTTAAGTATTTTCAATGTAGGATTAGATAAAAGGTTAGGAAATGAAATTTGGATAACTCACGCTCAAGTGCCGACTCTGTGGGATGCCAATACGTTTAGAACATCAAATCCACTTCTCAACCTATTCTCTTCCATTGATATTGTCTTTATCTTTGAGGTAGTGCTAAGTTTAATGGCACTTATCTTCGCCTATGATTCCCTTGCTGGGGAACACGAGCGCGGCACATTGAGGCTTGTCCTAACGAACTCGGTGAGTCGTGGTCATATCTTGTTTGCAAAATACATCAGTGCAATGATTTGCCTGTTAGTACCACTGATGATAAGCCTGTTCCTCACCATGATTTTGCTGATGATGTCCACCGCTATTTCTTTGAACTTTGATGATTTTCTCCGGATCGTAGGTATTGTTTTGAATTCAATTGTCTATCTGTCGGTATTCTACCTTATCGGCATGCTAATTTCAGTTTTTACACGCAGAACCGGGACAGCGCTGATGCTTGCCATGTTCGTATGGGGATTTTGGGTATTAGTATATCCAAACGTTATACTTGCGGTAATTGCACCTCCGAAAACCTCAAAAACACAAATGGTATCCGCTTATGACCAACTTAAACAGATCTGGGAGGAATTTGACAGAGAACGAAAAGATTTCCTCGCAACTGATGCTGCGTCAGGGGAAGATCCGCATTTTGGTTTAGTTGGTGATGCGCCGAATTTTGGTCTGATAGGTGGATCAGGTTACAACTACGCATACTTTTATGCAGATCCATCAATACTCAAGTACTACTACCAATCTGGTTCCAGCATCGGGAAGCTTAAGGAAGAATCCAAACCTAATCTGACACATGCACAGAAATATAACCGCTTTCTTGGACCACAGACCATTGAAACAGCGGAACGTGCATGGCTGATACGAAAACAAGCACTTGAGAATATCTTCGTTAAGCCAGCGATACTTGATCGCATACTTTTAAGGTTCTCGCCAGTGGGGATGTACGACGCTGCAACACAGGCTTGGGCAGGAACGGACTTGTATGGACTAAGAGATTTTTTTGATGCAACACGTAAGTATCGACGGACCTTGATTGACTATTTCTATGATACAGATGCATTCGGGTCTCAACAATGGATAACTGCAGACGAAAGGGCTGTTGATTGGGATAGCTTACCTCAATTTTCATATCAGAGAAGCGGAATCCATATAAATGCCAAGCGCGCCTTACCAAATTTACTCATGTTACTCACAATGAACTTACTACTCTTCATGGCAATCTTTATTGTTTTCATCAAAAGCGAAGTGTAAGATGGTTGTCAAATAAGAGATATCTTGCTTAAGCCAAGACCCTCTTTAAACGGATAACGGATGACTGATAACTATTCTATTCACAACTGAAATCTATACGGAGACGAGAGATTCTTATACTGAAACCTGATGACTGACAACCGAGAACCAAAATATGATTTGGCATATAACAAAACGAGAACTATACGACAACCTAAATAGCCTTCGGTTTGCACTGGCAACAGTTTTACTACTTGGACTAATGATGACCAATGCAGTTATACATCTCCGAGAACACCCTGAAAGGATACAGAAATACCACGATAATGTCGCAGATTCGTTGAATGATCTAAAATCTCGGACAGATTTATACCAGATTGCACAATATGGTCCCGGTTTACTTCATAAAAAGCCATCTCCGCTCCATTTCTGTGCAGAGGGAGGTGAGACCATTATGTCAGATGTTGTCAGCAATCTTATCGTTAGAATCACCCATGATTTGGTTGGATTTTGGCAGTTGGATTATCGTCCTGCAAGACACAATTCCAAAAATATCCGTCCGGATATTATCAAAATAGATTGGGGATTTGTGATCGGATTTGTTTTGAGTCTAATCGCTATTCTATTCACCTTCGACTCGATTTCAGGTGAACGTGAACACGGAACGCTACGTTTAACATTGGCGAACCCGATACCACGACATGCAGTGTTAATTGGTAAATTTTTAGGTGCATTGTTATGTATTAGCATCCCCTTTACACTTGCCGCGTTGATCAACCTGTTGGTAATTTCCACCTCCAGCGATGTCCAACTTGGAACCGATGCGTGGAGCCGATTAGGTATTATCTTCTTTATCGCAATCATATACCTATGTCTGTTTATTGCGTTAGGTCTGTTAGTGTCATCGCTTGTACAGCACAGTGGTGCGAGCCTCGTAACCCTCCTGCTGATATGGGTTACCTTTGTCGTATTTATGCCAAGTACTCTCGCCTCCATTGCAAGTGGATTTTCACACCCAATGACTTACAGTGAATTCTGGGAACGCCGAAAACAAATTCTTAATGAATTCAGGAATGAATACCTTTCTGGCTTAGAAAATACGCAAGGTTTTCCCAACAAAAAAATGCAGTTAGGAGGCGAGTATGTCCTCAAAGAGACTGTAGCACGAGAAACACTAAGTCATAAATTCTTAGATCAGCAGCACACCCAAATACAACAAGCGCGTTCTGTTACCCGCATCTCACCTGTCGCAATTGTCCAGCACCTACTTGAGGCATTTGCAGGAACAGGGTTTGAACGACATCAACAATTTATACAGAATGCGCAGCGATACGCTCGCGAATACCGGGAATTTGTTAGTGATATGGATAGAGCTGACCCCGACAGTCCACATATCATTGGAATTCGTGAAGGTATGTCTAAAAAACCTATCAGTCCAGAGGCTATTCCGACCTTTGAAGACACGCTTAGTCTCAGTCGTGATTTCAACGTTGCTGCAGTTGATCTACTATTGTTGCTGTTGTATTTTGTTGTTTTATTCGCAGGTGCATATCTTGCTTTCGTTCGCATTGAGGTGTAATTGCAAGGGTTAAAACTCTCTATTGGATGCGTAGTTAGTGATGGCAACTCTTAACTTTTTAAAGGTAGTAGGCACTCTCCGAGTGCCGTTCTTTTGCTCTGTCGTTGATTTAGAGTGCCGTCAACATTCTATGTCTGAAGCACCGAAAACACGGAAAACACGGAAGGCATATTCTCAGTCAATAACGGTTTCATTTGACACAAAAACATGCTAAAGTGCATCCAATAAAGTGTATAGACGATTCATTACCATTTTACCGAATGAAAATATATCCAGATAATTAACATTTTAGTTTATTCACACAAAAAACAGCATCATGACAACTCTCATCCGTCGAGAACTCCTTGATAATCTGATGACTTTCCGCTTTGCTGCAGCAGTATTTATAATACTGCTGCTTGTCGTTGCCAATACCTTTGTCCTTATCAAGGATTATGACCGACGATTGGAAAGTCATAACGATGCTGTTAAATTACACCAGAGACAACTGCAAGGAAAAAAAACATATTCTGAAGGTGAGGTGCGCGTCGACCGTCCACCTAATCCTTTGAGTATTTTCAATGTTGGATATGATAAACGACTTGGAAATGAGGTGCGGGTAACACACGAGTATGTCCCTTCACTATGGGATTCAGGAAGGCACGGGACGAATAACCCGTTAATGGATATGTTCGCTTCAATGGATATTGTCTTTATCTTTCAAGTTATCCTTAGTCTCTTGGCAATGATTTTTGCATACGACGCACTCGCGGGAGAATATGAACGCGGAACATTACGGTTAGTCTTATCGCATTCGGTACGCCGCGGACATATCTTGTTAGCAAAATACATCAGTGCAATGCTATCTTTAATCGTTCCATTGCTGATAAGTCTACTCCTCTCAATAATATTGCTTACGACATCCGCCTCTATATCCTTAAACACTGACGATTATATTCGCATCGGTGGAATCATTTTGACATCTATAATCTATCTATCAATATTCTACCTCATTGGACTACTAATCTCGGTCGCAACCCGTCGGACAAGTACTGCATTGATGTTGTCCATGTTTGTATGGGGATTCTTGGTATTGGTTTATCCAAATGCAATCCTCGCTGTGAACCTGCAATCCGAGTCTCCGAAGGAACGCACAGCACCTACTCTAAGTCAAATTCAACAGATGTGGGAAGAATTTGATAGAGAACGAAAAAAATACCTTGCCAACGATCCTGTACCGGGAGAATCTTGGACTTTTAACCTGCAAGGAGCAGGATGGCACATGGAAACGATAAGAAACTCACCTAACAAACTCTTGTCCTATTATAAGAGTTTCATAGCTTTTGAATCACTTTACGGTGATAAAGATGAAACGAATATACCGCACGCGCAGAATTATTTCGGTTTTCTTTGTCCACTTGTTATTAGCACAGCAGAAAAAACATGGCTTATCCGGAAACCCGCATTGCAAGAAAGGTTCGTCAAACCTGCAAATGTTGAGAAATTCTTGCTGAAACTCTCTCCCGTTGGTCTATATGATGCAGCAACCGCTGCATGGGCAGGAACAGATCTACTCGGCATAAGAGATTTTTTTCAGGTAGCAAGACAGTATAGACAACAGATGATTGATTATTACTATGATGAAAAGATTTTTGAATCTCGTCAATGGTTTCTCGCAGACAAAGAAACAGCAAATTGGACAAGACTGCCACAGTTCTCATATCAAAGGGCAAATGTTGACACAAATGCAAAACGGGCATTGCCGGATGTATGCTTCCTACTCATGATCAATGTTGTTCTATTCATAATAATATTCCTGATTTTCATCAAAAGTGAAGTATAGGATAGTTGTCAGCAGTCAGACAAAAACGCGGTGTAAAATCCCTAAATTTACACCTATGGGGTAGTGCAAAGCGATATCCAACAGCCGACTGCTGATAGCAGATAGACTAAGGAATTATAAATGATTTGGCATATTGCAAAACGTGAACTCTACGATAACCTAAATAGTCTGCGATTTGCACTCACAACCGTGTTGTTGATTGGGTTGATGGTGACAAATGCCGTTGTGCATCTCAAAGAACACCCAGAACGTATAAAGGAATATCGGGATAATGTCGCAAGATATCACAATAAATTATCCTCAAATGCTCAGGATAGTCTATACGAACTTGCCCAAAAAGGTCCTGATTATATGTTTAAACAACCTTCTCCACTCCGATTCTGTGCAGAAGCTGGAGAGTCATTTTTGTCAAATAGTGTAGAAGGAGGTTTCCATCGTTGGAGCACCGATAAAATCAAAGATTTCTGGATATTAGCGTATCCACCATCATTCCCAAGTCGAAATGTACGTCCAGAGGCAATCAAAATAGACTGGGGATTTATTATCGGCTATGTCTTAAGTCTTGTCGCCCTCCTGTTCACATTCGATTCGATTTCAGGTGAACGTGAACGGGGCACACTCCGTTTGATGTTGTCAAATTCAGTGCCACGACACAATATCCTCATTGGAAAATATATAGGCACACTAATTAGTATTTGTATCCCATTTACGCTTGCAGTGTTAATGAATTTGTTATTCATAACCACATCAAGTGATGTCCATCTCAATGCTGAGGCATGGGGAAGATTAGGTATTATTTTCTTTATTGCAATCCTATATACATGCCTTTTTCTGGCATTAGGTCTGCTTGTGTCGTCAAGAGTACAACGGAGCGCGGTGAGTCTGGTAATACTTTTGTTGGTTTGGGTTGTATTTGTTGTATTTATGCCGAGTACCCTTGTCTCAATCGCAGGTGGAGCTTCATCATCCGCACCAAAATATGATTTCACAGATCATTCTTGGCAACTTCATGATGAAGTATCTGAGGAATACTACACTAACATAGAAACGACTACAGAAGATTCTATTGAGAGGATCCAGATAGATGCTGAATATGTTACTAAAGACGCGAAACAGCAGGAGCAATTACACGAAGAACAACTGAACAGACAGATTTCTCAGGTAAGCAAAGCACGTGATATAACCCGTATTTCTCCTGTCACAATAGTACAACACCTCCTTGAATCCTTTGCTGGTACAGGGTTCGAAAGACACCTACAATTTATTGAGAATGTTAAATCTTATGCACAAGAATATCGCACATTCATCATTGACACAGATAGGTCGGATCCCGAAAGTCTTCATATCTACGGTGTTCGCAATGGCATGTCCAAAAAACCTGTCAATCCAGAGGCAGTACCCAAATTTAAAGACCGCCTTGATTTCAGTAAAGACTTCAATGCTGCAGCAATGGAATTGATGCTGTTGGTCTTGTTTGTTGTGGTACTTCTCTCAGGTGCATATCTCGCGTTTATCCGAGTGGAAGTATAATATTAGAATATTCCATTTTATGTCATTTTATCCATTTTTTGCACCTTTTACATCTTTAAACTGTGTCATGTATAATCGTATTCATATCTAATGTGGAGAACTCTGATGGAAAAAGAAGATGTTGAACTTATTCACAGCATTTTATCTGGCGACAATACTGCGTTCAATACCTTAGTCAAAAAATACCAAAAGAGTATTCACGCTATCGCGTGGCAGAGAGTCCAAGATTTTCATGTTGCCGAAGAAATTACACAAGATGTCTTCCTTCAGGCATACAATAAACTTACAACTCTAAAAGATCCGAATAAGTTCGCCAGATGGCTATATGTAATTACCAAACGACGATGCACAAACTGGCTCAAAAGGAAAAAACCTACACCACAATCTTTAGAAGCCACTGATAGACAAACTTTGGAGAAATTCGCTTTTGCAAAATACGTTGCAGAGAATCGTGAAGAGACAGCAAATGAGCATCGACGCGAAGTTGTTAATAGTCTCCTCAACAAACTACCTGAACGTGAACGCACAGTGGTAACGCTCTATTACCTTGGTGAAATGACATCCGACGCGATTAGCAAATTTTTGGATGTATCCGTGAACACAATTAAGAGTCGCCTCCGACGCGCACGACAACGTTTGAGGGAGGAAGAACAAAGGAATAAAATCATGAGTGAAAGAAAAGAACTCGCTAACAATCCAATCACAGTTGAATGTTTTGAGCAAGTGAAATTTAAAGGGAAAAAAATAACTATTCTACAAGATAGTGAGAACCTTCAAGATAGTCTGCAACGTATAGGGTTTGAAAACCGTATATCGTCTATGCGCCTAATAAAAGGACCGGATTTTCCAGACAATTTCTCGATTAAGATTGAAGGATGAGTATCCTTTAGTAATAGTAACGTGAATTCGGTATAAGCAACTTTGGGAATCGCAAAATATGCACTGCAAATAACCTTTGTTATAGTGCCTGAGAAATCTTGTAAAGTTTTTGAGTCAATTCTGACTAAAATAGTCGTAATAAGCCTCTAAACCCTTATGTGATAAGGGATTGTGACACATGTCAAAATTCCTTCATTTCCGATTGACTCAAAAAACTGAAAAACTTTATAAAATTATGACATTGTAAATTCGGCAAATAGATATCTAATCCTGCATGTCTGCTAAACCGAACTCACGTTATAGTAATTTCATTTTTCCCAAATACATGCTAAAATGTATCAAAAAAAAGCAAAACCTAAAGACTTATAAAATAACATCATCTAAAATAAATTCACACAGAAAATAACCTATGTTAATTACTCTCATCCGTCGCGAACTCCTTGACAATCTGATGACGTTCCGATTCGCAGCAACAGTCTTCATTATGTTGCTGCTTGTAGTTGCAAATACCTTTGTGCTAATCAAAGATTATGAAAGCCGATTAGAAAGCCATAACGACTCTGTCAATATGCACAAGCGACAACTGCAAGAAACAATAACCTATTCGGCAGGTTCGGCAGATCAAATTAGCGTTGCCCGTCCCCCAAATCCATTGAGTATTTTTAATGTTGGGTTTGATAAACAGCTCGGCAACGAAGTTCCCATAAAACACGTATATGTCCCGTCACTGTGGGATGCAAGAACACATGGATCTTCCAATCCATTTATGGATATGTTTGCTTCAATGGACTTAGTTTTTATCTTCCAGGTAATCCTGAGTCTATTAGCACTAATTTTCGCATACGATGCACTTGCAGGAGAATACGAAAACGGAACTTTGCGGTTAGTTTTGACCCATCCAATTAGGAAAGGTAAGATATTGGTTGCTAAATACGTTAGTGCCATGCTCTGCCTAACTATACCGTTACTGATGAGTTTGCTCCTCGCTTTGATCTTACTAACGACATCTACCTTTATTGTCCTGAACACCGACGATTTTCTGCGAATCGGTGGAATTATTTTCACGACTATTGTATATCTCTCTATATTCTACCTACTGGGGCTGCTGATTTCGGCTGCAACCCGAAGGACGAGTACCGCATTGATGTTATCAATGTTTGTTTGGGGATTTCTGATATTGGTTTATCCAAATATGATTCTTACAGTGGCTCCTCGTTACAAAGCTCCCAAGGAACGCGAGACATCCGCTTACAGCAAAATTGAACAGATGTGGAAGGAATTCGACAAAGAACGCAAGAACTACCTCGCCACAGACGATTTTCCAGGAGAAGATTGGGGTTATGATCTGAGAGGATGGGGATCCCGTTCCGCTTATTTAACTGGTAATTCTCACCTACTATTCTATAAATATCGTAGTGTCATGAAATTCACAGGATTGGGGGAGGAAGATGAACCAAAAATCCCTCATGCACGGAAACATTTCCGATACCTCGGACCCAGAATTATTGATACTGCGGAAAAAACATGGCTTGTTCGAAAACCTGCACTTGAAGATATCTATATTCACCCCGCAAAAATGGAGCGAATCTGGTTAAAACTCTCGCCTGTCGGATTATACGATCAAACAACAGAAGCTTGGGCAGGCACCGACGTTACCGGTGTTAGAGACTTCTTTGACGCTGCAAGACAATATAGGAAACAGGTAATTGACTATTTCTACGATATGGATATCTTTGGATCTCGGCAATGGTTCTCGTCCGACAAAGGGGCTGCGGAGTGGAGCAACCTACCACATTTTCGCTATAAAAGAGTTGATAGCTACACAAATGCAATGCGCGCACTGCCGGATCTATGCTTTCTATTGATGATTAACATCATGCTATTTCTTGTAATATATTCGGTTTTCGTCAAAAGTGAGGTGTAGAATGGTTTGGCATATTGCAAAACGTGAACTCTATGATAACCTAAATAGCCTCAGATTTGCACTTGCGACTGTGTTGCTGCTGGGCTTAATGTTGACAAATGCTGTTGTCCATCTTCGGGAACATCCACATCGGGTGAAACAATATCAAAATGGTGTCTCCAAACACCAGAACGAATTACAGTCTCATGCCGAGAACAGTCTCTTTAAACTCGCTGTTGAGGGACCCGGCGATCTCCATAAACAACTTTCCGATCTCCGTTTCTGCGCAGAAGGTGGTGAAACGTTTTTGTCTGTATATGCAGAGGGAGGTTACGGTCGATGGAGTACAGACAGGTTAGAAAGTTTCTGGATATTAGCATATCCCACGTCCACACCCAATCGGAAGAACGTCCGAACAGTCGTCACCAAAGTAGATTGGGGGTTTATTATCGGCTATGTCTTAAGTCTTGTCGCCCTCCTGTTCACATTCGATTCGATTTCAGGGGAACGCGAGCGAGGCACACTCCGTTTGACATTGGCAAATTCAATTCCACGTCATACTGTTCTCATCGGAAAATTTATAGGCGCGTTTTTAAGTGTTTATATACCTTTTACTCTTGCCATATTGGTGAACCTCTTGATAATTTCTACATCAAGCGATGTCCATCTCGGTTTGGATGCATGGGGACGGTTAGGTATCATCTTCTTTATTACGATCTTGTACACTTGCCTGTTTCTTGCATTGGGTCTAATCGTATCGGCACGGGTACAACGGAGTGCGGTGAGTCTTGTAATACTATTATTGGTTTGGGTAGTATTTGTTGTATTTATGCCGAATACCCTCGCTTCTATTGCGGGTAGATCCAAATCATCAGGTCCTTCACTTGATTTCTGGGAACGTTCAGAAAAACTTCATAAAGAACTATCGAGAGATTACTATTCAAATCGCTATAAAGAACCTGAAGATTCACCCAAAGGATTACAAATGGATGGTGAGTACGTCACTAAAGACGCAGAACAACAAGAGCAATTACACGCAGAACAACAAAATCAGCGAATTGAACAAGTAATCCGCGCACGTTCCATAACCCGTCTTTCTCCTGTAACGATTGTACAGAATCTTCTGGAATCCTTTGCCGGAACAGGATTTGAGAGACATCTACAATTCTTAGAGAATGTTAAATCTTATGCCAAAGAATATCGTACATTCATTGAAGATACTGATAGAGCTGATCCCGACAGCCTCCATATCTTCGGCGTTCGCGAAGGTATGTCACAAAAACCAGTAAACCCAGAGGCAGTTCCTACATTTAAAGACAAACTTGATTTCAGTAAGGACTTCAATACTGCAGCGACGGAATTGTTACTGTTGTCATTATTTGTCTTAGTCCTACTGTCAGGGGCATTTCTCGCGTTTGTCCGAGTCGAAGTATAAATTAAAATATCCTATTTTTTGTCATTTTCTCAAGTTATGCAACATTTTCACCTCAAAATTATGTCATGTATAGTCATAAGTCCATTTATTGTGGAGAACTATCATGAAAAACAACGATGTTGTACTCGTTAACAATACTTTGTCCGGCGACGAAACAGCTTTCAATTCCTTAGTTCAAAAATATCAAAAGAGTATTCACGCTATCGTGTGGCAGAGAATCAGGGATTTTCACATTGCCGAAGAAATTACACAAGATGTCTTCTTACAGGCATATAATAAACTATCTACGCTAAAAGACCCGAATAAGTTTTACAGATGGTTATATGTAATTACGAAGCGACGTTGTACAAACTGGCTCAAAAAGGAAAAACCTACAATGCTATCCTTAGATGCCACTGATAAAGCAACCTTGGAGAAATCCGATTTCGCACATTATATTACAGATGAACGTGAGAAGAAGGCAACAGAGCAGTACAAAGAAATTGTTAATAATCTTTTGGAAAAATTACCTGATAACCAACGTACAGTGGTGGCACTCTATTACCTTCATGAAATGACATACAAAGCAATTAGCAAATTGCTGGACGTACCTATCAACACGATTAAGAGTAGACTCAGACGCGCACGACAACGATTAAAGGAGGAAGAATTGATGATTTGCGAAACTCTTGGCAGCATCCAACCGCCTATTGACTTAACCGAACATGTATTTTGTGATAGTATGGAATTCAAAGCGAACACACCATATTTTCACGACGAGTATACAGAGTATACAGGACCGCAAACCGTAAAAGCATTGATGAATGCCTTTGACACGGAATTTGACCGTAGTATTATAAAAATCACAGTGGGTATAATTGAAGGTAGATCAAGCAGTCTCACAATTAATGAGATAGATAAACGGTATCCACGGACAAAGTGGCTTCAACTGAATTTGGATAATGGACTTACCATAGAAAACTTTATGCATTATGCATCTTGTTTGTCTAAGCGGCATATTTTGGCTTTTTTAGAAGACAATCCAGACTTTCAAAAAGTAAATTTTTTCGGTATACCACCCGCTCAAGATGACTGGAACAAGTATAAAACGACTTTTCTCAGTAAGATTATTGCCAATGAGAAAATGGTTAGAAAACAAGATAAACAGAAGCATAAAGATGAGGTAACTGCAGACTCCACAACAGAATGACTGAGATAATAAATTAACATGAGCTCAGTAAAAGTGATTTTGGAAACTTTGCGGTTTCCTATCAAATGCCTTATGCGTATACGTCGTTGATTCTCTAATACCAATTCTATTTAATATTGTCGCATTAGCGAATTCAAATGTTTTTGCAATATGAAGGAACTTTCTTCTGTAGGAGCGACCTCCCGGTCGCGACCAAAGGTCGCTCCTACAACATTCCACAGCTAATGGCATATTATTTATTAGAAATGGTATAAGCATTGTGGCGCACACCTTTCAATGGCATTCTATGGATGCACATATTATAGTGAATTTTACAATAATCTTGACAGTTTCTTTGTAGGAGGGAACTCCGATTCCTGACCATACATATCCATAGTCGCGATTCGGAGATCGAAATCAACGGTATGAATGCCATAAGGCATTCCCCGCCTATAGAAGATGTGTAAACATATTTTTATATTTCACTATAAAAGGTTGTGCCACTGGTGGAATACGCGTGGTTTCTGCATTAGTTAAAAACCAAGCGTCCCATTGCTATTAGAGAAAATTCAAAAGCATTATGAACTGCATATCTCTTATACTGAACTCACTATAAAATAAAACCTATCTACTATCCGTATTGCTTGCGATATCTATTTCAATAGCACGCACAAATACAGACTTGTAAATCATGAGGATAGCAAAATCTGATATATGGAGAATTCGAAATGCTACTAACGCTAATTCGAAAAGAGATAATGCATCATATTCTGAGCGTCCGTTTCGTTGCGCTCTTCGTGATGTGTCTCCTTCTCGTTCCGCTCACACTTTCTACCAATTACCGAAATTATCGACAGAACTTAGTAGATTACCAAGAGGCTGTTAAACTCGCAAACATTGAAGAAACGACAATCAACTTGAAGATGCCATTGGAACCGGAACTGGAAGTTTCCAAACTCATCCTCAAACCGACTCCCTTGAGCGTCTTCGCAAATGGATTAACAGATGCATTGCCGAGTTATCTCGGCATGACACGTAATGGGATTACACAAGGTGCACCCGCCCAGGTTTCTTCTCTTTCCAATTTGTTAGGACATCTTGATTTTCTATTCATAGTCGGTACTGTTTTCAGTCTACTCGCGTTACTGTTTACGTTCGATGCGGTTGCCGGGGAACGAGAAGCGGGTACCCTTCGGATTACATTAGCTAATTCCCTACCGCGCGACCTGTTTTTATGGAGCAAATTGATAGGTGGATACATAGTGTTTGTCGTTCCGTTCTTGGTGTCGTTACTGTTCGGCTTATTGATGCTTGTCTGGCAAGGATTCCCTCTCGGTGAACCAGAAATTTTCCCAAGAGTCCTCAGTTTAACCCTCATCTCGTTGCTCTATATTGGTGTCTATTTTGCAATCGGCACAGTGATTTCCACCTACTTAGACAATTCTAAAACGGCACTCATCGTTGCCTTTACCGTCTGGGTGTTTGCAGTGTTGATTACCCCACGTGTCGGGTTCCTCGCTGCCAAACTTATTGCACCAACACGAACCTCACAGAGCGTCTATATGGAAAAAACAGCCATGCGAGACGATTTCAACGCGGTAATTGATAAGGAAAAATGGAAATTCATAAATGAGATCCCTCCGGATGAAGACGGTACTATAGTAGTAGTAGGGGAAAATCTTAAAAAAGTTGATGAACGCCTGAAACTTCTTGAAGAGGAATATCGACTGAAATTCCAGAACCATGCCAATAAATTGGATCGGGATTATAAACGTGAAACGGAACGACAAGAACAGTTAGGGGAGACGCTTTCTCGAATCACACCAACATCTTCACTCATCTACCTCGCTACAAACTTAACACAGACAGGAAAAGGGACAAGAAGCACCTATTTTCAAGTCGGAGATCGCTATTACGATATGCTCCATACAAATGTATTCAGCAAAATTATAGATCATGCTTCAGCAAGAATATTTACATCAGAGGATACTGTCAAAATCACACAACCACCACCTATAGAAACAATAACCTTAGGAGAAACGCTACGTCAGTCGATGGTAGATGTGCTGCTACTCTGCTTCTTTGCGGTTGTGTTGACAACTGTGGCATTTCTGAAATTTTTCCGTTCCGATATTTGATGCAGCAAAAATTGTGATATAAACCGTAGCAATTTTAATACGCTTAGCGTGAACACATGCAACTTTTACCAGAGTCATTTGTAATAAGTATTGAGAACAATCCTATTGCATGAAATCGCACAAATTAAACAAATGCAAAATAAAGGAAATTCAACATGTTAATAACATTGATTCAAAAAGAGATAATGCATCAAATTCTGAGTATCCGGTTTATTGCACTCCTTCTGATGTGTCTGTTGCTTGTTCCACTCACCTTGCACATTAACTACCACAATTTCCTCCAAAACCAGATAAATTACCAGGAATCAGTCAAACTTTCTGGGGCAGAAGCTGAGGAAAAACCTCCAGATGCACCAGACCCAGACTTGGAAGTTTCAAAACTCTTTCTTGAACCGACTCCTTTAAGCGTCTTTGCGAATGGTTTAGAGGAATCTCTTCCGAGTTATCTTGGAATGACACGTAACGGCGTTAAACAAGGGTCAACGTCAATCGCGGATGCACCTCTCTCCTCCGCTTTGGGAAACCTGGATTTTCTATTTGTCGTTAGCACAGTCTTCAGTCTACTGGCATTATTGTTTACGTTTGATGCCGTCGCTGGTGAAAGAGAGGCAGGAACACTTCGGATTACTTTAGCAAACTCCCTCTCGCGCGATCTGTTTTTGTGGGGCAAACTAATCGGTGGATATATTGTCTTTGTTGTTCCATTCCTCGTATCATTTCTCTTAGGTTTGCTCATGCTTGTCTCGCAAGGCTTCCCTCTGGGTGAGTCTGACATCTTTCTACGGATTCTCAGTTTAACATTAACTTCGTTGCTTTACATCGGTGTATTTTTTGCCATAGGAACAGTAATTTCTACCTATTTAGATAGTTCTAAGACCGCTCTCATTGTGGCTTTTACGGTTTGGGTGCTTGCAGTATTAATTACACCACGCGTTGGGTTCCTCACCGCTAAACTCATTGCGCCGACACGCCCTGTGCAGAGCGTCTATATGGAAAAAACTGCAATTCGCAATAATCTCAATGCAGAAAAGGACGCGATAGTTGTCAAAAAATATTAGATACTCTGGGGAACTCGATTAACTTTAACAAAGATCAGGCGAAGATCGCTGAAATCAGGAAACCAATTGATGCCGAATATCGACAAAAATTTCAGGAACAGGTTAAAAAAGTAGACCGCGAATATCAGCGTGAAAAAAAGTGGCAAGAATCGGTAGGGGAAAATCTATCGCGAATCACACCAACATCCTCGCTCACATATCTCGTCATGAATTTAACACACACAGGGAAAATAAAAAGAAACACCTATTTCCAAACGGGGACTCACTATTATAACCAACTTGAGGAGGAGTATTTCAGTGAAATTACAGACGATCAGTTCGCGGCGATTATGCGATTCACATCAAGTCAGCCTTCAGAACCAAAGAAAATTGCCCCGCCGCCAGACATGGTAGAAACTCCCTTATCAGATACCCTTCGGCACTCCGTCACTGATCTACTGCTGCTCTGCTTCTTTGCGGTTGTGTTGACAACTGTGGCATTTCTGAAATTTTTCCGTTCCGATATTTGACGGAGCAGTCTGTTGTGATGCAACGATAGATTATTGATTGTACTGGACATTTTTCTGCTTATCTTAGGATAGTTTTAACTATAGATAGCAAGACCTATTATTACTGAGAATATACAACATCATTAAATAATTATTTTATGCAACCTTTAACACCTATAAACCTCTCTATACAATATAAGTCAACTTTACTTGAATACACAGAAGAATAACGCAAATTTACGAGGAGAAAAAAATGTTAGAAACCCGAGAATTAACGAAAGTCTTTAACGAAGATGTTTTAGCCGTTAACGAATTGAACCTAAAAGTAGAAGATGGCGAAATCTATGTAGTACTCGGTGCAAACGGTGCAGGTAAAAGCACAACTATAGCCATGCTACTCAACTTTATTGAACCCACAAGCGGCACTGCATTTGTAGGAGACATTGAGATCCCAAAGTTCCCACTTGAAGCAAAGAAACATCTTGCTTATGTATCTGAAAATGTTGAACTATATCGGAACTTTACAGCACGCCAAAACCTGTCCTTTTTTACGAAACTTGGAGGCAGAAAGAAGGTGTCAAACGCTGAACTGGATGAAACACTTGGCAGGGTTGGCTTAGCCGAGGAAGCGTTCACACGACGAGTGAAGACCTTCTCCAAAGGCATGCGACAACGTCTCGGTATCGCAATTGCGATTATGAAGGACGCACAAGCTGTGCTACTTGATGAACCGACATCCGGACTTGATCCAAAGGGTGGTGCTGATTTTCTGAACCTTCTGCGACAACTAAAAGAGGAAGGTAAATCAATCTTTATGTCTACTCACGATATATTCCGCGCGAAGGAGATCGCCGACAGAATAGGAATCCTTGTACAGGGTAACCTTGAGCGAGAGTTAACCCGCGAAGAGATTCTAAGAGAGAATCTTGAGGAATTGTATCTGCACTATGTTGCCGGATACGAATCTGAAGAAGAGTCAGGTGAGTAGGTAGATTAAGGTAAACATACATATCAATAGAGGTAAAACCTTGCAATATAAAATACTTGTGTTGCTTTGCATCATGGTAATAGGAATGCCACTGCACGTTGTGTTAGCGGAAGAAGTAGAAGAATCACCTTCTGTAGAAACTTCAGAGACCCCTACAACAGAGACTGTAGAAACACCATCAGTGGAAACTACGGAGACCCCTACAACTGATGCCAGCACCACAAAAACCAGAGATGAACAGAACCGTCAAATTAAGATTGAAACCGCACGGTTGGAGATGGAATTGGCGGAAAGTCTGATGAAAAAGAAAAGCGATGAACTTGACAACTTACGGACGATGATGGCAGAGGAAAATAACATTGTCACAGTCTCCGAAGTAAATAAGGCTGAGGAGGAATATGAGAACGCTGTCTCGGAGTTTGAGAAATCAAAACTCAATCTACAACAGGTAGAACTTGATTCACTGAAAGATGCTTGGCATATCACGGTTGAAAGCACACGTCTATATGAATCTCGTGATGGTCGCGAGATGTTTTCTATTACGTTGCGGAATAGCTCCTTGCCTGTGAAATTGGTTGAGAGTTCCAAAGTCCTTGAACGAGAGATCGTTATCAGTGCTCAGATTGATGACATAATCGTATCCATTAAAGAGAAGGAGGGTTTTGGTTCTGCTGGTGCGATTATTGCCGAACCGTATGAACGCCGAATCGAAACACTGAAAGAGAACGGGGAAGTCCATTTGGAATTTGAACTCATCAAAGAGGATATACGTGATGTTGTCGTCCACTTAGACTATCTTGATACTACCGATGAACGCCACATTCATCTAAAACAGGAAGATCCATATATCTCTGTGGTTTCTGCGAAACGTTACAAGGAAGGGGATCGCAGACGTTTAGAAGTTGTTCTTACGTATGGTGCTGTGACGGATGAAACTGCGGAAACCAAAATCAATACATCACAAGAGATCAACAATGTCTATGTCTCTATCAAAGACGATAGTGCTGCGATTATCGGTTTCCCTTACGAGTTCCGTATCCCGACGTTGAAGGATGGACAGGAGCGAACTCTTGATTTCGAACTGAGACGAAATGTGGATAGTCTTATCGTTAATCTCCGATACCTTGATAGGGAGTATCCGTATAAGATCCATCTTGAAGAGGATACGCGCCACATCTCTATTCTTAGCGCGAAGAAATTCCGAGTTGATAACCAGATGATGGTAACAATCCAACTAAAGAACACATCAACAACTGAAGCAATGCCGACGAATGCGACCCCCGAAGAGATCGCCGCGGCGAATGAGATCCGCTCTATATATGTCTCTTTACTTGATGCTGTGGATAGCACAAATATCGTTAAACCTTATGAAGAGAAGATTGCGGTTCTCGGCTACAATGAAACTGCGGATTTGACGTTCCAACTCCAGAAAGATGTTGATAGCGTCAAGGTGTCAATGAAGTATCCCGAAATTATTGAACCTGATACTCGACTGATTTATCTACAAAAGGAGTCGGCACTGGATGTGGTAAATGTTAGCTCACTACGATTTTCGCAGGAAGGCAACTTAGGTAACAGTGTAACCTACGATTTGACGTTGGATAGATTAGCGGAGACGGAAAACACATTCCAGTTGCGTGTGATTAACTTGTTGAATCGGCTCTCTTTTGAGTTCCAAGACCCTGACACAAATACGCGTCAGTCGCAAGTGAAATTCACGCAAGAAGAATCGAAGCGAAATTTATCGCTGATTGTCTATCTGCCTGAGGAATTGGGTGCTACTTTTCTTGATAACACGCTGGAATTCTATGTTGCTGTGCTTGACGAAACTGAGGCTAACGAACTTGGCGGTGTCAATAATCGACTGGATTTGCCAGCAGAACAGATCGCCACTATACAAGGTGGGGTAGAACGGTTTGAACTGATCCCAAAAGGTGTGCCGGAGATTGAGGTTATCGTCCAAAATGCATTCCAAACTATTAAGATTGGAGACCAAGTTAACATGCCTGCAACACTAAAAAACATCGGGACTCGTGACTTGGTTGATATCCGTATGATTGTTGATGTCAATCCGGATTGGAAATACACGGTTTCACCTGAAGTCATTATGTCACTCGGACGAAACGAAGAAAAGGAAATACAACTCACTCTAAATCCACCTATGGACATCAGTGTCGGGGAATATCAGGCGAAGCTAAATGCTGAAGTTACCGTGGATAACCGCAAATTTCAGGCACGCGATCGTTCCATCACAATACAAGTAGAGTCAAAATCACAAATATCGGTCATAACAATATTGTTTGGTGTGTTGGTTCTACTGATAGTTGGTATGGTTATTATTACAATCCGCATCAGTCGGCGGTAGAGAAAATCTTGGAGATTTAAATGGACAGAAAACAGACACTACTGGTCACCCGCGTCTCTTTTATTGGTGCAGTGCTTGTATGCCTAAACATGCTATTTAATGGTATTAGCATTGTATCGGCACAGGAACTCGTTTCACTGAATCCGACGCGGGCAATAGAACTCGCTTTGCAGAACAATGAGTCGATTAAAAAAGCAGAAAAAGGGGTAGAACGCGCCAAAGCGAATCTACGCATATCCAAAGCCGTCTACTTACCGCAAGTTGGTGTCACGGGTGAATATCAACGACATAAAGATGGTGAGATTGACGAGAGGGATTACCTTTCACGCGCACAGATGAGTGTGCTGCTTACACAATTCGGTGAAATACCTGATGCGATTGATGCTGCACAGGAAAAGGTGCGCAAAGCAGAGATTGAATACGAGCGCGTAAAAAAAGAGACAGTTCATGCGGTGCGTAATCTTTGGCACGATATTACACTCACACAAGAAGAAATCACACAACGTCGAGTTATTGAGGTGGAACTTCAGAAGAAACTGAAAGGGACACAAATAAAGCACGAAAAAAAGCGCATCCCTTTCCTGCTTCGACTCAATACGGAGTTGGAGTTATCGGAACAGCAGCTTGCTCTCAATGAGCTTCAGCGACGACTTGATGTTGAAACCGCTGACCTTATCCGTCTCACCGGACTTGATCCGCTTGCACAAGTTTCCTTGTCTCAACCACTTCCTGATGATAATGTGACGTTGTTCGAGGCTGTTGACCTGGCAATAGTGAATAGACTTGACCTGCGCGACTTACAAGGTGATATTGTGCGTCAAGAACGGCTCGTTGCGGAGACAATATGGCATCGATTTCCTGAACTCACTGCTGAAGCACGTTACAAAGATTTACACATTTTACTGCAACGACATCAACAGAACCAAACATGGGATACAAAAGCAGTCTACGATCCTATCATTCATGATAGAGAACGGGATGCTGCAAGTATCTTTGAAACAAATCCGCGCACTCAGGAGGGATGGGGTCTTAGTTTCAATATCAACATCCCGATATATGATGGTGAAAAGACGGCAAACCTCCGGCTGGTAGAACTCGCGGAACTGGAAAGGTTGCAATTGGAATATATCGAAAAGACGAAACTAATTCGGGTCGCGGTGCGTCGTGATTACCGAGCAGTTGCGAATGCTAAAGAACGTATGGAAATTGAACAGAAACGTGTGAAGATATTTGAGCAACAACTACGGGCAATAGAACGCGTGCTTGGAGAGGTTACTATTGAAATACCGGGATATAGAGGATTGACCTACAACGACGCTTTCCAGACGCAGGCGCAATTCACGGAAGCACAACGGGTCTATTACCAGACACGCCGAGATTACGCGAAAGCAAAGGAAAAATTACGGGAAACAATGGCGTGGATAGAGTAAGAAAGCAATCAATTGTTGTTTTTCTTAACTTTGGAATTCTGTTGAGCGTACTTTAGAAACTCTAAATTCTGTAGATGTGGTTCAACTTCCTCCAGTTCAGAATAGATCTCCTGTAAATCTCCAACAATCTGCTTAAAATCGAAGTCCACTTGACGATAGGTTTCTTGTGCAGTTTTTGGTTTATCCCGTACTACTTTTAGGTAGTACGACGTTCCGATCCAGACACACGCGAATATACAGATTGTTGTAACACTTACTGCAATCGCCACCATAGTGGTAACCATTGTGGCAAATTTAATAACAAAGAAGAACACCGACACAAGAAAAATCAGTAGCAATAGCATCACCATACCAATTTCCTCCTTCACACATCTTGACCTTTAGCGACTCTGATGAGTCGTTGCACTTCTTCTTTGAGGACGACCACTTTTTCTTGCATGTCATTCACTCTCTGATGTAGTTCTGACATCTCGCTTTGCGTCGCACCTTTCGTCAAGCCATGTTTCTTGCGATAGTAAGACGTACCCATCCAGACACATCCGAGCGTTGTTACTGTGATATTTGCAAATATAATGGAAATAACCAAAACGATTTGTCCCATTTTCAATTCCTCCAAATTTTTGTTGTGTTGCAAAATAGAGACTGCAACGCGCGAAAGGATAGTAAAAAATAGAAAATCGGACGAAATTAATTGAGTGCGGTTCATAAATAGCCGATGTTAATATGTGCTTAAAGGTAGTAGGCACGCTCCGCGTGCCGTCCTTCGCTCCAAGCGAGTCGTTTCAGTCAAACTATTTCAAACATCCACCCGAACAAACGCAAGGAACGACCCCGCAAGCAACATGACCAAAAACAGCACCAACAGTAGTAAATCCATTGCTGCAGCATCAAAATCACGGTAGAGACTAAGCGTATCCTTAAATTTGGGAATAGCCTCTGGACTGACAGGCTTTTGAGACATCCCATCAGGCACTCCAATAGCATGAAGGCTCTCCGGATCCGACCTGTCAGTATCAATCACAAAATCTCGATATCCGCGAGCATACCGTTTCGCGTTCTCAATAAATTGTAGATGCCGTTCCAACCCTGTACCAGCAAAAGACTCAAAAAGGTGTTGAACTATAGCAGTTGGAGAGATGCGTGTTATCGAACGCGCCCGTTTGCCCTGTGTAATCTGTTGGTTTAGATACTTAGCAGTAAAACGTTCATTCTGTTCAGCATCCGACTTGAGGTAATCAGCAACTACGTGGACTGATGGTGAAGTTTGTGAGTCTCCATACTTATCTTCGTATGCCTTACGTGTTTCTCGATCAAGTCTGTTTCTTTCACTCCAAAATTCCATATACGGCATCGACACTGACATTCGACTACCGATAGAGGCTAACGTATTCGGCATAAATACAACAAAACTCACCCAAATTAACAACAGAACAACGAGACTTACCCCACTCTCTCGTACTGCAGTGGAAACCAAAATACCCATAGTAATAAAGATACAGATATAAAGGATTGTAATCCCGTACATAATACCAATACGTCCCCAAGACTCAGTATTGAGTTGGACTGTGTCCGAGGTGGAGATTAGGAGTAGGTTCATCAACACCGCTATTACAAACGGAATATTAATACTGATAAATGCACCTAAAAACTTACCTATTAACACGACGTGCCGCGGGATAGGGTTGGCTAATGTCAACCTCAATGTGCCTCGTTCCCGTTCCCTTGATATTGAATCAAAGGTGAACAGAATTGCAACAAAACTTAGCACATAACCTACGATAAATGACCAATCTAATGTTGTGAAATCGGGTCGGATATTATAGAGATTAGGGGTTTCCTGTGGGTACGTCAACCGCCAAATGGGTCTCACGTTGGCAATATCACTAAAGTAATTTTCTCCACTGACGCGCGTTGGCAAATATGCTTCATCACCTTCAGCACAAAAACGGAGAAACGAATGTGCTTTATACAGCAACCCAGGACCTTCCGTAGCAAGACGATATAAATTGGCACCGCGTTCCTCAAGCTCCTTCACTGCCTTGGTTGTGGCATTGTGATAGGTCTGAGTACGCTTCGGATGTTCGTGCAAATACACAAATGCATTGGTCAACATCAAAGCCATCAGAAGAACTGTCGTCAATGCAAAGCGAAGACTATTTAAGTTATCGTAAATTTCGCGTTTTGTAATATGCCAAATCATAATTCAAATTCCATAAGATTCATTATGAATCCCGTATACTGGGTTTCGTCACTCAACCCAAACTACGAACTCACTGCTGATACCTAACAACTATCCTAAACATCTGTTCTGGTAAAAATGAGAACTATGCACATAAATAAAACCATATTGCTGATAATCAGGACAAACATATCTGGCAATGCACGTACTGCATTCGTTGAGGCATCACTTCTCTCAAAAACAAACTCAGGAAATGTGCTCCAATCAACAGCACCTTTATCAGCGACAAACCACTTCCGTGATGCAAATGCATCTTTTGCGTAAAAATAATCTATCAGAACTTTGCGGTAACGTCGTCCAGCTTCAAAAAAATCTCTAAGTCCTTGTAAGTCTGTCCCTGACCATGCCTGTGTTGCACCATCATAAATACCTACAGGTGAAAGTCTCAATAATATCCTGTCCATCGTAGCCTGCCGAACGAAAATGTCATCAAGTGCTTGTTTACGAACCAGCCAAACTCTCTCAGTGGCGCGGATAGTGAGCGGTTCTACAAAGTCAAAATACCTCTTCGCAACCGGAACGTACCTTTCAAAATCCGTAGGAATATCCGAAATATCAGTCAAATTTTCAATGTAAGACATCATGTTTGCTTCATCAACGGACGCTTGCGTATAAAGTCCTAACACCTCGTGAAACCGCGATCCTTCCTCTGCAATACCCTCGCTTTCAAGAAACTTTATCCGCTCTCTTTCATATTCATCTACAATCTGTTGGACTTGATTATTCACGGTATTTACACGTGCTTCTATATTACCACCTGGGTTAACCATTGCTCGAATCAGGTTTGGATATACAAGTATCAGAAACCCCCATACAAACATTGCAAGCATTAACGCAGTGCTTGTCCTACGAGTCATGACTGAAATCAACAACCCCATGAGATAAAACAGTGATAGGTATCCAAACGATGTGAAAACGATCCCCGCTATACGGAGGAAATCGGATGCTGAAAGCGGAATTGAATTGATTAACACCAATAGGGAGAAGATTAGACTCAATATAAGTGGCACTAATAGACACAGCATTGCACTGATATATTTTGCAAGCAATATCTGTCCACGTCGGATAGGTTGTGCTAAAACGAGACGTAATGTGCCATGTTCACGTTCCCCCGCAATCGCATCATAAGCAAATATCAGTCCCATTAAACTTAAGACAACTTCAAATATAAAAACAATATCGATCGAAGAAAAGAATGCAATAAATGGGTTGTCGATGCCATGCTTTCCGGCATCCCATAGCGTTGGAACAAACCCGTGCCAAATACCGACAAGGTTGCCTAAACGTTTGTCTAACCCCACATTGAAGATACTCATCGGATTCGGCGCACGATCAATAAAAAGGTACATCGTAGAATACGTTTTTGCCTCACGTAATTGCGCATCATGCATTTTAACAGCTTCATTGTAACTCTCCAAACGTTGTTCGTAATCTTGGATAAGTACAACCGTATTTACCACCACAAGCAACAGTGTGATAAGTAACACCGCAGCGAAGCGGAAGGTCATTAGGTTATCAAGAAGTTCTCTACGAATCAGGGTTCTAAGCATTTTTCAAACCTTCAGTAATAGACGGATTAGCGATTTTGTAGTGTATCATGCTTAAACAAGCAATTCAATTCTACATTTTCGACTGGGTTTTGTCAGCATTTTATTATAAACGACTTCCTCGGTGATGATGTCACCGAGGAAGTCGTTTCTGCACTTGTATTGGGTTAGGACCGAATCCGATATGGATTGTCGCCTTGGAATGAATATACTTGGCTCGGAGTGTTGTTTATTGCGACTAACTATCTATCCCGTTTTCTGCAGTGCATTTTCAAATGTGATCTCTTCAGACTCTTCATACTGTAATTCTTCAAACTGAATAACATCAAATTTTCCCGCTTCGTATTTTCTGTGCGAACCAAGACCGAGTTCCATACCATACAGAAAACACCTTTTTATATCTTCTATAAGAAGTTTTTTGCTGCGGTTGTCTTTGCCGATTCGGTTTTTGAGTACCCACATTTGAAGTTTTATTGTTGGTTCTAATACATATTCAAGGGTTTTCAGTATTGATCTGTTGCCTTGTGGTGTAGATACGTTTCCAGCATGCGATTCTACACCTGTAGGTTTCATGCTCCGCGGAAGTAGGTAAATCTTTTCACCGGTAATTGTGTTATCTTCATCTCGTCCTTTTATTACAAGTCCCTCTCGCATCGTCTGTTTGCTGCCTCGTTTCGTAATTGTGATCTCTAATAACGATGCTGCTTGTGCAAGCATTGCCTTGATCTGATAACTTCCGATATAAATGCCTTTATTGTCACATTTAAAGCCAACGGTTCGTTTTTCAATCTCCTCGGTTAGATCAAGATCATCGGCTGTAGTTGAGATATCACTGCTATTAAATTTGGTTTTGACATAATTTTTTAATACATTCTTATCCTTTGGGAGACCACCATAGATCTTATCCCTAATCTTAAGTTCTATTTCATATTTTATATACATTTATCCCCTTTATAAATTAACGTCCATCTAAATCGTCCGACTGCTTTGTACCTAATCATGTCTATTGTTGTCAGTATATACACATTTTTGGATGCATCCTTAGTAACAAATAGATTAGCTTTATTAGGCGTGTTTGTAGGTAGAGGAGGATTAATTGGTGAAATCTTACATCTTATACTACAAATGACTCCACGAAAAGTTGCATGTAATTCATGCTTTCTTATCAAATATTAAGGAATGTACATATACCTGCGTTGACATAAAGTAACACACCCAACCAACACCGAAGACTTGTGTCAGAAAAGATTGACTAAAATTATTTTCATTGATGATGAGTATGGTTACGATCCAACACAAAACTCACAGAATAAATAGAAGGATATTTAAAACTTAACATGAGACAGAATTACCCAAATTATAGTTAATTGATTCAATCTGAAATTATTGATATATTCTTAACACTAAAAACTATTGCCTTATTACTTAAGTGGGTTTTAAGCAAGAAAAGGTTGCATAAAATGCAACCTTGACGATTTTTTGAGAAAATTCGGGGTTTTCAATTGAAATTGTTTAATAATCCGAAATCGAACCGTCTGCTAAACGAGCGTTTGGCCAATTAAACCTTCGTCCCGAATTACTCACCTCAATAACCTTCGCTTCATCTACTTCCACTCCTAATCCAGGTCCTTCTGGTAACGATACGTATCCATCAGCATCCATCTCCCACGTTTTATTAGCAACACCCGCAGGGAGCACGTTCTCATAACCTTCGTGGATGAGAAAAAAAGGCACAGAGGCAGACAGATGGAAACTTGCGGTCAGACCAAGATACGACATTGTACAATGTGGTGCTATTGGCACGTGGTGCGCTTCTGCAAGCGTAGCAACTTTTTTAACCTGTGTAATGCCACCACCATGTCCCACATCAGGTTGAAGGATATCAATCACCTGTGCTTCAAGGATCTCGCGAACTTCCCAAATAGTGCGGTCACGTTCACCGGTTGCTAACGGTACAGGAACAGATTCTCGCACCTTACGCATCACTTCAATGTTACCCGGCACCCATGCCTCCTCAAGGAATAGAAGATCATCGGGTTTTAGGTATCCTGCAAATTGTTTAAGAATCGGTGGGGGCAAGCAACTATGTGCATCAAACATTACAGCACCATCAGAACCTACCTTTTCCCTTGTATCGTGAACGCGCTGCACCATATTGGCTATCTCATCCGGTGTGCCAGCAAAAGGTTTAGAACCACCCGGTCCAGTTTTAATCGCTTTTGGACTCGGATACTTCCAAATCTTATCGCGACAAGGACCCCCTAATAAACGATACACAGGTACACCCCATAGTTTACCAGCAATATCCCACAACGCCATATCTATAGCGGAGATAGTATGCACCATCAGTCCACCACCGCGAATATTACGATGGGCGCGAAATAGTCGTTGCCAGTGATGTTCAATACGTGTCGGATTTTCACCAATAATCATTTTGGACAGCGAACGTGCTAATTCACAGGTGACCGCGGTCTCCATATTATTGATCTCTCCCCATCCAGTAACGTCCATGTTGGTTTCAATCTTGACATACGCCTTCTCACCCATCGGGTACGCCTCAAGATTAGTCACTCGGATTTGCGAACCTTTATCTTCATAGTCTGCCATTGTGATTACTTCCTTATCTTAATATTATCTTAAGTTTTCCATATTCTCAATAGTTTGTCAACTATTTCATAAGATTTGTATGTGTAATGTTTTTATCAAACTTGTGAAACAATACCTTCACACCTAACACCCTTATTTGACTTGACTTTTTTCATTTTATATGGTATTTTTTATAATATAGTTAATTTTAAGTAGTTTGCATTTATATCAACGATTCGTCAAATGGAAGATAGTATTGGGAGGAACATATAGGGTCTATGAAGAAGTTTACAATTATTCCGTTGATTCTAATCTTATTCACCTGTTTAGCTTGCAACTCTAAACCAAAGGGTCCCAGCCATCTGAAGGTTGGAACATCTAAACTTATTAATAGTGGTATGGCAGTTGAAGCAATTGAACAACATCTTATACAAGCAGAAAAAGATGAAGTAGAAAAAGCAGAACCGCGAGCATTGCTTGTAATCGCATATTCACACGCACTTGCTTCAGACGCAACAAAAGGACAAGATTATGAATCAGAATACAAAAGACAGAGAGCCGAGAGAATAGCCGCATTAAACGAGGCTGAGATGAACAAAATGATTGAACTTCTCAGCAAGCAATCGCAAGTCCAACAGAACGGTTTTCAAGCATTAGTGGATAAAGGAACAGATGCCGCAACCTTATTAGTTAGTCACTTAATAGCTGGAACATACTCAGACGCTCATGGACATTTTATTTCTATCCTTGTAAAAATGAAATCTGATGCTGTTGATCCTATCATAAATAGAATCACTGATTCAGAGATACCACCCGCTGTGAAAATGAAACTGATCCGAGTACTTGGTGATATTGGCGACAAAAAAGCGGTTGAAACTTTAAAATCACTTGATACTACAAATATGCCAGCTGCACTCAAAATGGAATTGTACACGACGCTATACCGTCTCGGTGACAACAAATATAAAACCGAGATACTTACAGGGTTAACCACAAATGATGTGGAAGTTCGACGTGCTGCATCAAAAGCAATGGTAAACCTAAATAATGTTAACACCGCTTCTCTCATCAAAGCACTTAAAGACGAGGATGCACAAGTAGTTACTAACATTACAAAAGCTTTGGCTGTCCACAAAACCAAAGATGCAGTTGGACCATTAGTAGATGTTATCAAGAGTGAGCATTCAAAAAGTGCTACGAAAGAGGTGTTAAATACTCTGTCTGCGTATGTTGAGGCTGGTGGGGAACTCAAAAAAGGGATAGCAAGACGTATCTCTCTCTTACTCATTGAAAAAGAGGTAAGCAGTTCTGATGTACGGTATATGCTCGTATCTTTTTTGACGGGACCCGACCTAATAAAGCAGCTGAAAGCTGCAAAGTTACTTGATGGTCTCGATTCAAAACTCTACGATTATGCACAAGAAGAGGAAGCCGAATTTGTAAAGACAAAACTCAATGAACTTCTTACTAAAATAAAATAACCCAAGATCCTATCTAATGCAATTCAATCTGTTCCTTAATTGTGAGGCACATTCTTCCGCTCCATCGATATGTTTATGTAGCAACTTGCGTTAGTATACTCAACCTCTCTCATATTTCATGGGAGAGGTTGTGATTTTGTTATAAGGTAAATGCAATCTGCTATAAGGTGGGATTTAATGTACTTAGACGATATATACACAAAATTAAATATTACTTGACACAAAAACGTTTCTGTATTATCATAACTTTTTAGACTTTATCCTCGGTTTTCTGAGGACAGGCTTTTTCTTGTATATACATTGATACACCGGATTTCGCATATACGTTGATTTGAGGAGGAATAACGAACTTAACATGAAAAAACTTGTAACGATATGCCTTGTTCTATTAGGGGTTGTGTCGTTTGGATGTAAGCAGGACAAAATAATTCCTGAAATTTCACCGGGTAGAGATAAATTGTTGGGAGCTGGTTACGCAATTGAAGCAATAGAGGAACATCTTAAACTTGCAGAAATTGAAGAGAGAGATAAAGATGAAGCGCGAGCACTCCTGCTAATTGCTTATAGTCACGCACTTTCTGAAAACACTGCATGGCTAAAAGCTAATGATAAGGAAAATGAATATAAAAACGAACGAGCTCGACGTCTTGCTGAACTAAACATTTCTGAGATGCAGGAAATCTTCCGAATTCTTAATGAGAGACATCGCGTACAGAAAGATGGTATACAGATACTAATTGACAAAGGTGCCCCCGTTATCCCACCCATTTTGCAGGGTCTTATTAATAGAAAATATTCCAACGCACATGACGATTTTGCACATATCCTGACACAGATCGGCAGCAAAGGGATTGATGAACTCTTCACTGCATTTAATAACGCTGACACACCTATTCCAGTTAAGGACAGACTGATACGTATTATCGCAGATATAGGAGATTCTTCTGCTCAGGAAAGATTAGAATCTCTTAAAAATACAGTCTCGCATGATGGGTTGAAGATGGAGATTCTTGCCGCACTTTATCGACTCGGCAACAAAGTATACCAGAAAGATATTGAGGCTGGTTTAACTGATAGTAACGTTATCGCACGTCAAGCCGCAGCAAGATCAATGATATTGCTCAATCAACCTTCTACAGCCAAAATGATTATCGCACTTAAGGACACAGACCATTTAGTACGGTTATCCATTGTCAAAGCATTAGAAAAACATGTTGATAAGAATGCTATTGATACTTTATTTAGCATGCTCACAAACGATTCAGATATTAACACAAAAAAAGCTGTCGTTGAGACATTAAATCACTATACTGAAAATGGGCACACAGACGGGTTAGAAAAACGTCTAATCACCTTATTGACAGAAACTGAGGTGACAAATCACGAAGATAGACTTTTTATCGTACAACTGCTTAATAAACCGGCACTGATCAAGAAAATTCAAGCAGCTGATCCTTACGATAACTTGCCGCATAAACTCTATGATTATTATACAAGTAAGGAACAAAATCCCACGGTCATGGGTGTACTTAACGAACTACTCCTTACACTTGAAAAGGATGAACCTGAAGTAGGTACAACTGATAATTAAATAGGGAATGTGCTAACAACAAAAGTATTCCAATACTTTTATAATATCAACTAATCGGAACGCTTCGCCAGCATGTGTGTTTATCTCTAAGAAGGAGTAATATCCTATGTCCAATTATCCAACTGACATCAAGATTACCAAAATTGACCACTTTGTAGTTGAGATTGACCAACCTGCCATTGGTTGCAACTCTGGTGCGAAAGAGATAAAACAACCTGACCCAAATGGGAAATGGCGTGAAGGAATCACTCGCATTTATACCAGCGATGGAACCGTCGGTTGGGGGGCTACAAGTTGGGGTTCATCTGCTGAAGAAGCAAAAACTGCTCTAAACAAAAACCCGTTTGAACTGTTGAATCCTGAAAATGGAGTCCTTGAAGAATATCGCGGATTTGAAAATGCTCTGTGGGATACGCTCGGGAAAATACTTGGGAAACCTGCCTATCAACTCATGGGAACTGAATCACACGGTAACGGGTTACCTGCTTACGATAGCACTATCTATTTCAACGACCTGCTATACGATACCAAAGCCGAAGGACTCAAACGGATTGAGGACGATGTAAAAAAGAGCTTAGCGGACGGATTCACCGCATGTAAAATGAAAATGGGACGCGGGAATCATCTCATGGAACGTAAAGCTGGATTAGAACGTGACATAGAACTTGTTCAACTTGCACGCACCACTGCTGGAGAAGGTTACAATATCCTCGTTGATGCAAACAACGCATATACATACGATGAAGTTATCACCTTCCTAAACGAGACAAGCAATTGTGATGTTTTTTGGATTGAAGAGATGTTTGAAGAAGATGTTGAGTTGTACCGCAACCTAAAAGCTTATATTCAAGAAAAAGGATTGAATACGTTAATTGCAGATGGTGAAACCCGTACACGCGCACCCCTTGAATTCTACGATCCATTCTTTGAAGCGGGTGTCATTGATGTTATCCAGCACGATATGAAAGGACTTGGTGTTACGGGCTGGCGGCGACTTTCAGATATGGCTGCAACTCACAACGTCAAATGTGCACCACATAACTGGGGTTCACTGCTCGGATTTTTCCTTAGTCTCCAATTCGCAAAAACGATCCCACATTTTCTATACGGCGAAGTTGCAACCCTTACCAGTGATGTGATTGACACCTCTGGCTATACATTCACAGATGGCACGTTTACAGTACCAGACACACCAGGTCTCGGTTTGGAACTCAATCAAGATGTTTACGAAGCGCGATACGCTGGCAATGAGAATTGGCAAGTCGAATAGTAGTAACCATACTCCGTATGCCGTACCCCCAAGGTAAATCCCATGAAGAAAGTTCTCGTCGCAATGAGCGGTGGCGTAGATAGTTCGGTTACCGCTGCCATGATGATAGATGCTGGATATGATGTCACAGGCATCACCATGCGTCTCGGTTCACCCGATACAATTGAGGTGGAACCTGAACGTCCCAATTGCTGCTCCCTTGAAGGCATTGAGGACGCACGACGTGTTGCTACCCAACTCGGTATCCCTTTTTACGGCGTGAACTATGAGGATATTTTTAAAGAACAAATCATTGATTACTTTGTTGAAGAATACCTCATCGGTCGTACACCGAGTCCATGCATGGTCTGTAACCGAGAACTCAAATTCGGCAAACTCCTTGACCTCGCAAAATCATTGGAATGTGAGGCAATCGCAACTGGTCATTATGCACGCATTGAGCAGCATCCAGAGACAGGTCGTTATTTGCTACGCACAGCACTTGATATCAGCAAGGATCAATCCTATTTCCTCGCAGCACTTACACAGGAGCAATTGCAATGTGCTATGATGCCTCTCGGTGAATACACAAAAACTGAGGTGCGCGATCTTGCACGTAAGTATCAATTGCGAACAGCCGAAAAGATTGAAAGTCAGGAACTCTGCTTCGTGGCAGATACCAATTATAGACGTTTCCTTCAAGACAGAATCCCCGAAAAGATTAAAAGCGGGGATATTATTGACAAGGATGGCAAAGTTCTCGGCAAACATCAAGGGGTCCCGTTCTATACAGTCGGACAGCGGCGCGGTCTTGGTATAGCAGTTGGCAAACCACTCTATGTTACGCAACTCAACGCATCTGATAACACAGTCGTTGTCGGAGAACCGGACGATCTGCTTGAAAATACCATGCATGTTGAACGTATCAACCTCATCGCCATAGAAAAGGTGACAGAACCGATACACGCACACGTCAAAATCCGTTCTCGTGACGAGGGTGGACCCGCGACCATCTCACCTATCAGCGAATCAGAAGTGGTTGTTAAATTTGACGAACCGCGCCGCGCAATCACCCCAGGACAAGCCACCGTCTTTTACGACGGTGAATACGTCATCGGTGGCGGTTGGATCAAAGCATCATTATAACATAATCCCGTGGTAATGAATTCAAAACTCCTCTGCCTGCTTGGTCCCACAGCAGTTGGCAAAACAGAGATTGCAATTCAACTTGCACAACACCTTGATGCCGAAATTGTCTCTGTCGACTCCCGCCAAATTTACCGGCAGATGGATGTCGGAACTGCCAAACCTACCCCGCAAGAACAGCAAGCAGCGCGACATCACCTCATAGACTGTGTGGACATCTCGCAACCCTTCTCCGTTGCCGATTATCAATCTCTTGCTGATGCAACAATTACGGATATACAAAACAGAGGAAAACAGGTTCTGCTTGTAGGTGGTGCAGGTCTCTATTTCCGCGCAGTTGTTGACGGTTTATTTGAGGGACCTGCAGCAAACCCTTCAATTAGAAAGCAGCTTGAGCAAGAAGCATCACAACAAGGTGTTGATGTACTCCATAATCGCCTCCGAACTTGTGACCCAGAATCTGCCGACCGTATCCATCCCAACAACTTAATCCGAGTCATCCGCGCACTTGAAGTCTATGAACTGACTGGTATTCCCATGTCCGAACACCAGCAACAGTGGCAATCGGAAAATCAACGTTATCCATTTAATGCTTTTGGGTTAACTTTGCCACGAGAACTGCTTTACCATCGCATTGAACAGCGAGTAGACATTATGTTAGCAAATGGCTTGATAACAGAGGTAGAATCGTTGTTAACCGCAGGATATTCACGTGAAACTTATGCACTCCAAAGTTTTGGATATAGGGAATTGATTGAATATCTTGATGGGAAATGTACGTATGTGGAAGCGATTAAACAATTAAAGCAGAACACTCGCCGATTTGCAAAACGGCAGTTAACATGGTTTCGTAAAGACACCCGTATTGAATGGGTAGATCGGGACTCAACACCAGATGTGGTGGAGCATATCTTGGAAAAGACATAGGTGTCAATTTAAGAATATATGTGTTTGTAGTCGCGCAATTCATTGCACCTCTTCTAACCTTTGCGGTGTCATTACACCTCCTAATTTAGAAATTCAAACCTGAGTGGTTCTATAAAACGCGCTCCTTGACTCTGTCAACCGGTTTTGATACAATTAAAGTGCTGATGTATAACAAAGGAAAGAAAAATGAGACGTTTTGGCACACAAGGTCCAGTTAATCCACAAGAGCATTATGTCGTTTCGCGTACCGAAGAAATTGCCGACTACATCAAACGCGTCGAAGAAGGCAAATATGTTGTCCTATTCGCACCACGCCAGACAGGTAAAACCACCTTCTTCCAAGCTGCTGTGGAAACACTCACTGTTGACACACTGCCAAACGCTGCTGCTACGCAAGCCAAATCCGTTCCAAAATTTGACTATCTCCCTATTCAACTAAATTTTGATGTGTATAAGAATACGTCTGTTAGCGATTTTTACGATAACCTTTACCAAGATTTTTTCGGGGAAATTGAGAAACTGTTCCAGCGACGCGGCGATACACTGCCTGAGGCTTTAAGTCAGTTTTTGGCGGACACAAAACTAACAAACCATCATGCAATGAGAAGGTTTTTTGGAAACCTTGAACGGTTATTAACCCCACAGAAATTCGTCATAATTATCGACGAATTTGATGGCATCCCACAGGCTGCACTGAGCGATTTCCTACATACACTTCGCCATATTTATATTTCTGGAAAACCTCGCTGTCCACACAGTGTTGGTATAATCGGAGTCAAGAGTATTGTGCAGCTCAACTATGACCGCTCAATTTCTCCATTCAATATCCAAGATGAGTTCCACCTACCCAATTTTACCCATGAACAAGTGCAGGAACTACTTGGACAATATACAGATGAAACCGGGCAATCCTTTGTCCCAGAGGTTATCGCATCCATTCATAAGCAAACTGCCGGACAACCCGTGCTTGTCAACCGATTCGCGCAGATTCTCACCGAAGAACTGGATATCCCGATAACTGAACCGATTACGATGACACATTTTTCTACGGCACACGCACAACTCCTTGAGGAAGATAACGTTAATCTTACACATCTAACAACCAATATCCGCAGAGACCGGCGCTTTGAAAGTGTTCTGATGCGAATTATGGCACGAGATGATGGTGTTGATTTCAATTTACGTAGTGACGTTATTAGCGAACTTGCCACGTATGGTGTCATTGCAAGAGGTGATGACGGTATGTGTGACATAGTCAATCCAATTTATCTGTATTGCATTCTACAAGCATTCAAGGCAGTTGTGAATGGATTGGAAGAAGAGTACTTATCCGAAGGTAATAGCGAAGGGTTTCTTGATTACCTTACACCCGCGGGACAAATTGATATGGACGCATTGCTTGATAATTTCCGTGATTTTATTGCACGTGTAGGATTCAGGATTTTACAAGTCCCCGATACACCACAAGAGTCAGTTGACAGACATCTTTTGCTTGCATATCTTGACCAATTTGTTAAAATCATAGGCGGTTTTATGCACATTGAAGTGCAAACCAGCAGAGGCAGAATGGACATCATCATCACGCACAACCAACAAAAATATATCGTTGAAACAAAAATTTGGAGAGGCGACAGACGTTATCAGGCGGGCAAAAAGCAACTTGCAGTATATCTAAATACTGAGGGAGTGACGGAGGGATACTACATTGTCTTTGATCATCGTGAGAATCCAGAGCCGCGGGTAGAGACTGAGACGATAGAGGGTTTGAAAATTCGGAGTTATGTTATTCCTGTGATGCAGGAGATGCCATCGGGAAGTCAAGGCACTCGCGAAATCAGCTAAAAAAGAGTGTTTTAGTCAATTCCATGTTCCTTGCAATAGTCCTGGATAATTGGTAAAAAATCATGGGCATATTTTTCTGTTTTCGCCGGTCCCACACCGTACATCAATTGAAATACTTCTTTAGTGGTCGGAAAATAGGTCGCCATTGCTTGCAGTGCCTTATCCTGAAAAATTACAAAATGTTGCACTCCTTCTGCAATTGCTAATCTGTTGCGTTCCGCACGAAGCAATTCAAAAAGTTCTGGAAAATGGTCAAGCGGAAATTCGGATATTTCACTGTCTACTTCCTCAACAGAAAATCCTAAAAACTGCACTTCGTTTCTGAGGACACTCCATCCTATATTTGTCAAACTAAGGCTCCCGTGTTGTGAATCTCGTGTTAATAGTTTATGTTGGACAAATTGGTAAGATAAATATCGCCACTGCGCCTTGCTGTGATTCTCTCCGATTCCGTGTGTAGAAAGACGGTCGTGTCTATTTTCAAGAATCTGTCTCCTGCGTGATCCTCGTAAAATGTCAATAATATATGCTTCCCCGAATATCTGTTCAGTCCGTACAACACAAGACAGAAATTTTTGTGCTGGTATTGTCAAATCAACCCGTTGCTCATCTATCCTACGGCAGTTGTCACATTTCCCACAATTCTGTATATCATATTCCTCTCCAAAGTAATCAAGCAACAATTTCCGGCGGCATTTTATTGAAGTTGCCCAAGCGACCAGAGTCTGCAACCGTTCCGTTCTACTCCGTCTTTCGGTACGAGCACCTTGCTCAATAAAGTAATTGTTGGTATCTACATCACCATAACTGAATAGCAGCAAACATTCCGCAGGAAGTCCATCCCGACCACTGCGACCAATCTCCTGATAATACGATTCAGGTTCCTTCGGCAATCCCGCATGTAGTACATATCGCACATCTGCCTTGTCTATTCCCATACCGAAGGCAATTGTTGCCACTATCACCTGTATGTTTCCTCTAATAAAAGCTTCTTGATTCTGACTCCGAGTTTCGTTATCTAATTCTGCATGATAAGGACATACAGCAAACCGTCTGGCAGCTAAATTACGATACAACGATTTAACCTGCTTTATCGTTTGACAGTAAATGATACCAGATTCTTGATGATGTCTATTGAGAAATGCAAGTGTTTGCTCAAGTAATTCAACTTTCGGTTCAACGGAGATGAAAAGGTTTTCTCTGTCAAAACTGGCAATAAACTTGTTGTCATCATGAATTCCTAACAACTGCTTAATATCATTTTGAACGAGCGGAGTCGCTGTAGCTGTGAGTGCCACACAGACAGCGTTTTGGAATCGCTCGCGAATAGAGACTAATTCTCGATAATCCGGACGAAAATCGTGTCCCCACTGCGAAATGCAGTGCGCTTCATCAATCGCGAGGCAAGCTACATTCGCTTCATCAAGCATTACGAGTATTTCAGACTTAACAAGTGTTTCAGGTGCAAGATAAAGCAGCTTAATTTCACCTCGTCTGACCTTATGCATTGTGGCCACATACTCTTCTTCCTCAACCATGTAGTTGAGAAAGGCTGCGCGGACTCCCTTCTGTTCCAACTGCATCATCTGATCTTGCATGAGGGAAATCAGCGGAGAAACGACCACAGTTATTCCATCAAAAATGAGTGCTGGCAATTGATAACAGATCGACTTTCCACCCCCTGTTGGTAGAACAACCAAGGCATCTTGTCCGCTGAGGATACTATCAATGATTGCCTTCTGAAGTGGACGGAACTCCTCATGTCCAAAAACATCATTAAGGATTTCTAATGGGTTTTGTGTTGGATCTGGGGATGGTGGTGGTTCTCCTGGGTCCGGTTTCGGTGGCGTTTGTTCCACTTTTTCAAGAAACCATCCAGAAATTTGAACGTAGCAACGCAGTTCAACGTGTGGCGTATTGTCTGGTCGCCACCAATGGGCAAGTGACACACGCAGAAGTGTGCCTTTTGGAATTGCCCTGGGCGGATCTTGATAGCCGACAAAAGTGAGTGTGCAACCACCATTTTCAGTCGGATAACGATAACGTACTTTCTTTTTATCTGTTTCACGGATGAGTTCCTTATCTGTTCGCCAAAACATTGTACTGTAAGATGGCACATCACTCCCAGAAGGAAGGTAGAGCGAGCCGCTGTCTGTAGTTTGCAATAAACCTTCATATAGTTCGCGTGGGTCCCCTGTTTTTGGCGGCATCAAAAGTTCAATTGCACTTATCAATTCTCTCGTGTCTTCCGTCCTATAAAGTCGTGACTTACTATGAACGACAAAGTTTTCGTTATGAGGCGGAGTCAATGAAGTTTCTGGCTCACCAGTGATTTCCCAAATATCGCCAACTTCATATTCTCGATTAGCACCATCCCGCGGATCAGCATTAAGTGGAATAAGCCGGACGCTTTCTCCTGTCTCTGTAATTGCACCGATACACGCGCCGCTCCCCATTCGCGTTTTCGCAACAATTAGAACTCTCATGGTAAAATATCCTCAACCTCCAAATCAAACGTTTTCGCCAATTTTTCTGCTACCAATGAACGATGACATGCCTCTGGTGCAGTTTCCACACAAAAGAGTGCCACAACCCCCGCATCCGATTCTAATTCGTCCAGCAAACTTCTCGGGTCAAACACATCAAGGCATTCGGCATGATAAGCTTCAATAAACGCTTCTCCAAGTTCAGTCCGTTTGCGTTTGGCGGTCTTCGTTGCTTTATCCGCCACAGCTTGCTTTTCTCGGACAACTTTCGTCGGTCCGAGATCTTTACGATAAATATATCGGATACCAAGTTCTGCAAGACGTGCTTGCAATCGCTTACTATTAGCAAATGCATAAGTTGCACCGCGTACCCCCCGTCGATTACGAATATCACAAAACGTATCAACGTCTGCTTTGCACAAAGCGTCAAAAAAACTGGTTTCGTCAAACCCGTATACACCGATGGTTACAATTCTAATTTTCATACTGAATCAGGACGTTTCTTACGCGAGTGAAACGTCTCCTCCCCAAACAGATTCATCTGCCCACCCGTAATACGTTCAATAACCTGCTCCTGCGTCATCTGCTCACTGTTTTCGTCAATATGGACCACAGGCAAATCCTCAGTAGTAAGGGTTGCCCCGATAAGTTTACATCGGTGGCAATGTTCTGGCTTTTCCTCACTGCACATAAGCGCAACGCGCTGTTGTTGTGAGAAAGCAGTCCGAAGACGTGCAATACCGCGCTGATAAAATTCCGCATTCTTAACTTTCTCATAATCAACCATTCCGTTGACATAACACGTCTCGTCATCAGGTTTCCCACCCAGTAGGTCTCCCATAAACACATAACGAATACCGTGCTGTTCCACTTCATTCGCAAGAGACTTTTTGGAGAATTCCGGTTTATACCTTGAATGTGGAACAGAACGGACATCAATGAGAAAAGCAATCTGATATTGTTGAAGCGCATCAATGAATTCACTCATTGAACGCCTTCCATAACCTATCGTATAAATCGGGATGTGGTCTGTTGTTATATCCATAATATGTTGATAATAACACATTGAACACCATTAATCAACCGAATTTACGGTTCCTATAACCATTCAAAATACACTTGCGATTATACCTCTGAAATTGTATTATAGAATGAAAATAACCTCCAATATACACCCTTCGGTTAATAAATGAAACACAATCTTGTTCTAACAATCCCTCTCATTTTAGTAATGTGCTTATTTGTCTATCAAGTTCCTGCACAACAGGAAAACGAACCTGTACCAGTCACAGGCATATATACGCTGACATTAGATGCCGTGCGATCAGTGACAACAAATTGGCTCAATATCCCGTGGAAGTATCATCCAGGGGATAATCCAGATTGGGCAAAACCGACTTATGATGATTCCGAATGGGAATCCGTCAGTACACAGTTGACTCGAAATGAACTACCTGAAAGCGGATGGGAGGGAATCGGTTGGTTTAGGTTACATATTGCTGTTGCGGATGAACAACTCCAGAATACACCTTTGGCACTCCATGTAGCATTTCAGACAGGTGCTTCTGAAATCTATCTTGATGGAGAGTTACTTTATTCTATCGGTAAAGTGGGAACGCGGAAAGAGGATGAGGAACCCTATTGGGAACGAAACCCGCTGGTCATCTCGTTTTCCGGTAAAAACGACCATGTCATCGCAGTTCGATATTCCAACTTCTCTTCTGATCAGTTAGCTCCTGTACTCGGTTTTGGACTCGTAGTTGCACCACTGAATAAAAGCATCAGTTCACGTGTCACCATGGTGCGTCAAGGTACCACTTTACAGATGGTATGGACAGCGATTCCCGTCTTTCTGATGTTGCAGCATTTACTGCTATTCTTCTTTTATCCACGGGCAAGGGAAAACCTATATTTCGCTATATTAACAGGAAGTATCGGCGTATTTATTTTTGTTATCTTCCAATTTATCATATTAGCAACAAGTGCGACACAACTTCTATATCTGCTTCGATTACTTATTGGCGTTTATGTACTAATCTCTTTATCAGGAATGTTGTTTCTGTATACGCTTTTTTATACCAAGCTGCCTAAACTCTTTTGGCTCTTTCTAACTGGATGGGTTATCACCTTTTTTGTCAGTTTTGCTGATGTAGATAAATTCACGTTTCATATTACAAGTGTCAATTCGTCTAACATCGGCACAGAATTAGGTTTTGGTCTCTTATTTCTGTTTACGATTTTAACGTCTTTAGAAATGGTCCGAGTGATGATTGTTGCTATCTTTAAGAGAAAAGATGGCGCGTGGATATTTGGACTTGGTTCAATCTCACCTTTTATCCTTCCATTCATATTCGGTTTGATCGTTTCACGAACAGGCTACAATATTACACGGGATTTGGGAATACTCATAATATTCCTGGCACCACTTTTCTCCATGTCAGTTTATCTTGCTCGCAATTACTCACGAACGAGTCGAAAACTTGAAACCGAAGAACTTCAACGCCAACTCTTAGAAGTAGAAAACACACGCAAAACCGAGGAATTGGAAGCAGCGCGTGACCTACAGATGTCAATGCTACCGCAAACCCCGCCACAATTACCTCACCTTGATGTAGCATTTGAGATGCGACCTGCAACCGAAGTCGGGGGTGACTATTACGACTTCAATCTTAACGAGGACGGACAACTTACAATCGCTATAGGTGATGCAACAGGACACGGTATGAATGCAGGACTTGTTGTTTCAGCTGTCAAGAGTATGTTCAAAACATCATCACAAGATGCAGGAATCTTGGAAACACTTGAACGAATCTCACAGGGAATTAAGAGCATGAATCTCAATCGCCTCTACATGGCAATGACACTCGCTACATTCAACGACAACAGACTGACACTGGCAGCCGCGGGAATGCCACCCACTCTCATCTATCGTGCAAATGAAGACACCGTTGAAGAGATACTGCTTGAAGGCATGCCGTTAGGTGGAGTTATCGGATCCGAAAGGGAAGAAACATCGCTTGAACTTCAACCTGGGGATACTATACTGCTTATGAGTGATGGCTTACCAGAGATGTTGAATCCTAATCAGAAAATGTTTGATTATCCAAAAACAAAAAAGTTATTTGCAAAGGTGGCAAATAAATCTACAAAAGCAATAATCAGTCGCATCTTTGAAAGGTGTATGTCCTGGGCAGATGGTGAACCACAGGCAGATGATATAACGCTTGTAGTAATTAAGGTGAAGCAGCCTGATGATGAAGAGCAAGAATCCTGAGAAAGACTGCAAAATCTTACTGATGACATTCAATTGTCGCGAATATTTTGGTAAGTGTTTCTAAACTTTTTTGAGTGGATGATGTGGAAGAAAGATGACACGGTGAATCCTGTTTTTAACACAGACATATTCCTCTTATTTTATATTTATTCACCATTCAGAAATTCGAAAATTGAATGTCTCCACTGCAAATCCAAAATATCCTTGCTATTTATCCATAAAATTTGATATATTAATAATAATCTCTCATTTTGTATTGGCACGGCATCAAACCACATTTTTTCAGAACCTTTTTCGGGTAATTGAGTCATACTTTCATGAAGATATGTTCAATGACCTTTCTATGAAGATATCCACAACAAGGGACTTGCACTCGTTTGGAGAAATTCCTCATAGGAAAGATTGGATTTATGGATAGTGGAATTTCCATAGACCAAGGTAAAAGATGAAAGAGAGTTGGCAAAACCTATTTGATCTCGTTGTTAAGCCAAGTGCCACATTTGAACGTCTTAAGTCCAACCCGAAGTGGATATTCGCATTTATCGTCTTTTGTGTTTTTTCTCTGCTATTGGGATGGGCGCATGCACCGTATACTCAGAAACTTATTAGCTTACAAAATGCGAATCAACTTGAATTTAATAATACTGCCTCATTAATATCTCTAATAGTCAGTGCACTTGTTATTGCAATTCTGTGGGATATTATACTAAGTCCCATACTCCTAATAGTAGCCAACGTTTTCAAGATAAATAAGGAAATAAAATTTAAACATATCTATACTTGCTTGGTGCATTCTTCTCTCGTTCGTGTTTTTGTCTATTTGGGAAATATAGGTATACTTCCATTATTTAAAAACATAGAGAGTATTGAGACAGTTATTGATGTTAGAATTCTTCCGGGGTTGCATCACCTCGCGGGTTCAAACGTTCATACAAATCTGCTCATCTTTCTCAGTTATATTAATATTTTGAGTGTATGGTATCTTGTCGTCCTTGCAATAGCAATTGCGACCTTAACGGATGTCAAGAGAATGACGGCATATATTGTATCAATACTTATTTGGTTGATAAGGACCGTCGCGGAGACCGTATTCGCAATTGTATATTTACTAAATTAAATAAATAGTGAAACATGAAAAAAATAGACATTAAGTTGGACAAATTTAGAAAGAATGATGCCTCGGGAGGTACGGTTTTCTAACCTTACCAGTCCGAATGAGAATAGAACTTTGCATTTTATAACGTATGTTCCTTAGGGTACAAAACATATTTAGATCAACGGAAAACACAGGAAATTGAGAAAAATCATATCTAAAAGCGAATGTGAATAGAGGAGAATATAATGAATACAAGAGACGTTTATGCGGAACTACAATCAAGAATCTTAGATGCACGACGTGTATGGAAACGAAGTCTGTTCTGGACAGGATTTGCCATCGTCCTGATAGGAGCCTTGGCTATCCTGGTTGGAGAATCAATCATTGATTTGTTGATGCCGCTGCCAAGTCCTGTCCGCATCGCACTACTCGCAGGTATTGTCGGTGCTATTCTCTATCTACTTTACAAACACCTAATTCAACCATTGAGAACCTCTCTCACACTCCGAGATGTTGCACTCAACGTTGAACAGAAACATCCGAACCTTGAAGATAGACTTGTAAGTGCTGTCCAATTCGGTGACCGTGAAACGGATGACCCTATTGAAGCACACATGCTTCAACGATTGCTTGAGGATACAACCCAGCGGATAAAAGATATTGACTTTAAAGCAACGGTGGACCATAGCCGAACCCGTAAATTCGTCGGGATAGCAACTTTAGTCATTGCAGCGTGTGGGTTGCTTGCACTCTTATTTCCCATTGAGACACAAACAAGCCTGATGCGTATATTCGTACCGTGGGAAAAAACTGACCCGATTTTGACAACCAGAGTTCAAGTAACACCAGGTGACGCTCGAATCCTACGTGGAAAAAGCCTACCGATTGAAGTTATCGTCACTGGCAAAGATGCCGATAAGGCTGTACTTACGTATTTTGACAAGGACACACCACCGACCGCAGAAAACGAAGGTAGTAAACAGGAAATTAATATGTTGCAGAATCCGGAGGATAAACGCGGATTTGCGTATGAAATATTCAATATTGAAGCGGATATGGAATACTATGTTACCGCTAATGAAACGACATCCGAAAGATACACTGTGGAAGTTTTTGAGATGCCACGGGTAGAAGAGATTTCTGTCTCTTATACCTACCCTGAATATACAAATCTCAAACCGGTTGTCCAACAAGGAAGCGGTGACATACAAGCAGTCGTAGGCACAACAGCAGAAATCCGAATCACTACCAATAAAGTCATACAGAAAGCAACATTCACCCAGCAAAGTTCTGAAGCAACCACCATAATAGATGAAGATAGCGCGGATGATTCCGCTCCTACGAATTCCTTAGAAATGAACATTGCAGACGGCAACATTCTCTCCACAACCATAGAAGTACGTGAAGATGGGAAATATACCGTTCAACTTCTCTGTATAGACAACTTCAATAATGAAATCCCGATCGAGTATTCTATCAAGGCAATGCCAGATAACCCACCTGAAGTAACCATTAAAGAACCAGGACGCGATGTCAAAGCGTCAATACTGGAAGAGGTAGAAATAATTGCAGAAGCAACGGATGACTTCGGGGTTGAAAAGTTAAACCTGATGTATCGCATCGGGGCAGGAGAACTAAATGAAATTGCTTTAGAATCTACTGGTCAACCTATCGCAGAAGATGCTGATTTGAAATCAGGTAAGCACCTCAAATCAGGAACATATACATTCTATCTTGAGGAATTTGATGTTGAACCAGGAGAGGTAATCTCCTACTATGCACATGCTACTGACAATAACACGCTTTCAGGACCAGGTGAAGCAAGCAGTGACATTTACTTCATAGAAATCAAACCTTTCAATCAGAGACTTGTACAGGATGAGCCAACTGAACAAGAAGGCACACCAAATCCTCTTCCAGAAATGATCGCATCACAGAAGCAAATTATACGCGAAACTTGGAAGCACATTAACACACAACCACAAACCCTCACAGAAGAATATAATACTGCAGTTAAGCAAACTGGTAAAAAACAATCCGACCTAAAGGATAGCACTCAGCGTTTTACAGACGAATTGAGCATGGCGATGCAAGAAATGCAAGTCGACCCAGAAATCATGATGAACCTTGAAGAGGCAATTGATATGATGGGGCAGGCAAAGGATAACCTAAATGCTATCCAACCAGTGGAGGCAATGCCATTTGAACAAACTGCACTTGAACTCCTCAACAAAGTTAATCTCGCAATTCCAAAAGTATTGCAGCAAGCAAGGTCAAATCAACCACAAATCGCTGAGAACTTTGAACTGGAAATGGAAGAGCTGCAGAGTGAACTGGAACAGGATCAGGAAGATATGGAACAAGAGTTGCAGGAACAAACGCAGCAGATGTTAGACCAAGCACGTGAAATGCTGGAACAACAACAGAACCTAAATGAACAGAGCCAACAAATGGGTAGAGAAGATCAACCTTCCCCAAGTGATATGCAACAGAATAGTCAGCAGCAAGGGCAGTTATCCCAGCAAGCACAGCAGATGTCACAACAACTCAGTCAGATGCAAGGGAATGCACAAAACACGCAACAACAACGCCTCAATCAAGCTGGACAAGCAATGCAACAAGCCGGTGAACAGATGCAACAAGCATCACAGGGTATGCAACAGCAGCAACCACAAATGAGTGCAGCAAAAGGTCAAAAGGCAGAAGAAAGAGTTGAAGAAGCTATTGAACAACTTGAAAGAGCCGCCGCTGAATTCACAGATAATGCATTAGAGAGAGCTACACAACAACTCCAACAGTTAACTGCAGAGCAATCTGATGTTCAACAGCAGACACAAGAATTAAGAAACAGGTCTCAACAGTCTGGAATGACTCCCCAAGATTATCGCCAAGCCTCTGAACTGGCAAATGAACAACGCCAACTTCAACGAGAATTAGAATCGTTCGAAGAAAATTTGAGTAATCTACAGGAACAACTCAACCAAGAAAATCCAGAGGCTGCGGAAAATGTCTCTGATGCATCAAGACGACTCGCTGAAGAACAGACATCGGAAGATATGGCAACAGCGCAACGGGCACTGCAATGGCGCAGTTTACAGTCCGCCGACCTAAATCAGCAAGAAGTACTTGAAACCCTTGAACAAACTCAAGCAGATCTTCAACAAGCAAGAGCAAATATGGCAAACACTGAAGAAGAACAACTTGAAGCTGCCCTGGAACAACTCCAAAACTTTGAAGAACAGATGCAAGATATTCAACGGGAACTTCAAGGCATGGAAGGACAAGAACAGACAGAGGAACAACAACAACGACAGCAGGAACTTGCTGAACAACAACAGCAACTTACAGAACGTATGCAACAAGCACAGCAAGCCATGCAAAACGCTCAAGAAGGGCAACAACCCGGACAAGAAGGGCAAGAAGGGCAAGAAGGGCAAGAAGGGCAACAACCCGGACAGAACGGACAAGGTGAGAACGAAAATGACTTAGCACGCGGTGGTGCTGAATCAAATCAAGAAATAGAAGAGTTATGGCTTGAAATGCTCGATTCTATGCAGCCCCCTTCAGGAAACCGCACTCGACGCTTCCCCAACTATGAATTCGCTATTCGTGACCTCAGAAAATTAGAGGAAGCTTTAGAAGCACGACTCAATATGCTTCAAGAGAAAAAACAGTTGACACAGGTCGCGAAGGAAGATGTCCCACCTGAATATCGTAGACTCGTTGATAACTACTATGAGTCTTTAGCGAAATAGGTAAATTCGGATATGCTAACTATAATAGGGACTATACGGTAAGTTATTGGTGCACTATTATAATTTTAGCATAGTGGTTGTTTGATTGATAAATAACTATATTGGAGGATTACTATGTCACGACCTTTTATTGTTAAGCCCGGTGATAGCATTACTCTCAGCGGGGTAGAAATGGATCGTAACCCAGAACACATTCCGCAATATACCGGGGCTTATCAAAAGAAAGGTGATACTAAAAAACCACTGAAAAAACTACAGAAACGGTTGCTCAAACTACAGGAACTGCTTTATGCAGAAAGCAAACACGCGCTTCTGATTATCTTACAAGGTATGGATACCTGTGGCAAAGATGGCACTATCAGAAAAGTGATGTCTGGTATTAACGTACAAGGCTGTGATGTAGTTCCTTTCAAAGTCCCAACTGCGGATGAAATTACCAGAGACTTTTTGTGGAGAGCACATAGAGTCGTTCCGAGAAAAGGGAAAATCTGCATTTTCAACCGTTCACATTATGAAGATGTCCTTGTTGTGCGCGTGCATGACCTTGTACCAAAATCGGTTTGGGAACAACGATACCAACAAATAAACGATTTTGAAAGAATGCTCGTGGAAAATGGTACGGTTGTCCTGAAATTTTTCCTACACATCTCAAAAGATGAACAAAAAGAACGTCTTGAATCTCGGATTAACGACCCTACAAAACATTGGAAAATCACTGAGGCGGATATCCGAGAACGCGCCTATTGGGACGACTACATGCAGGCGTATGAAGCAGTCCTCCAAAAATGTAGTACCGACTGGGCACCATGGTATATAATCCCAGCGAATAAAAAGTGGTACCGGAATCTTATCATTACCGAACGTATTGTTGAAACCCTTGATAGTTTAGACATGAATTTCCCAAAACCAAGTTCTGATGTTTCTACATTCTACATTAACTAAATAGAATTGGAAGATTAGTAGTGAAAATCAATCTCCTAAGCGATAATAAAAATATCGTAAATATAGTAATGCTCGTAGGTGCAATAATACAATGTATCGGGGTAATATTGCAGATTGTGAGTATTGCAGTAAATCTTTCTTTATGGCTATTAGGACTCGGATTAATTATTGCGTTCTGGAGTGCTTTTTCATTTACATTCGTGAAAGCAAAGGAGTCTGGCATAAAACCTTCAAGAGTTTTGAGCAACATATCTTTTCTGGTATTGTCTGCTTTCTGGAGTGTAGTTTTGACTTGGGTATACTTGATTATTCTGTAGTTTTTATATTTAGGTATGATAGCGTGAATTTTGAAACAACAAGGAACGTCTGATGCTTTCTAAAGAACAGTTAAAGCAATTTGAAGAACAAGGGTATCTACTACTTTCCGGCTTAATCCCGAAAGACATTATCGAAAAAGCAGAACAAGCAATGTGGAAAACTATGGGAATGGAACCGGACGATCCTGACTCATGGGAGCACGTCAAACGTCCATTTCTCACCAATTTTTACATACAAAACATGGCACACGAAAAACGCATTGAGCTTTTCGGTGTTACAAATCCACATTTGTTAGCCTGTTGTACACCAGATTATCTCACCGTCCTCAAACAACTTGCTGAGAGATATCCATCTATTCCACACTGTAAAAGCGAACATCCAGATGCTATCTGGGCAATGAATCAGTTCCCTATTTCTGCTGAGTGGAAGATTACCTCTCCTCACTTGGATGGATACTCAAGAGATTTACGGTTAGATCCGGGCAGCTTCCGAGCATCCAGTTTAACCTATCTAACCGATGCCAACTCCCATCAAGGAACTACAGTGATATGGACCAAAGGTCCACAACGCATTCGTGAGTTTCGCAAGAAAAATCCAGATTTTTCCAACCATATCCGCGACATGCGGGTCATCTTTCCCGAAATTGATTTAGGTGAACCGATGGAAGTTGTTGCCAAACAAGGTGATGTGCTGTTTTTCCACCACCTACTACCGCATACCGGCACAATAAATGCAGGAACTTCCCCTCGTTTCGCAATTCGATATATGTGTTTATGTTTTGAATGTCGTCCTTGGCAAAAAAAAGGGGAGTGGAATATCTGGATGCCGTAAATAGCACCAGAATTATTTCATCAGATTAGTTCGGAGAATGCAAGTAAAAATGGAGAAGTTTGATGGAAACGAAACAAACTGTCCCCCGCATTGAGTCGTTGCGTGTGAAAAACTACCGTGCATTACGTGATGTGGAATTAAAAAAAATAACTCCATTGACCGCTTTTTTAGGGTCAAACGGTAGTGGCAAATCAACACTTTTTGATGTTTTTGCATTCCTTGCTGATTGTTTTACAGAAGATCTACGCAGAGCATGGGACAAACGGGGACGGTTTAAGGAACTAAGAACACGGGGAAGTGAAGGACCGATTGAATTTGAGTTAAAATATCGTGAAAGACCCAAAACACCAATTATCACTTATCATTTAGCAATTGGTGAGGAAACGAAAGGTCCTTACGTTAATGCCGAATGGTTACAGTGGCGGCGCGGTAATCGAGGAAAACCGTTTCGATTCCTTGATTTTCAGGATGGGGCAGGGCGCGTTATTGGAGGGGAGACCCCTGATGAAGATGAAGAACGTATCACTGAGCAACTTGATGATCCATCAATGATAGCTGTCAGCACATTGGGACAACTGGCAAGACATCCACGTGTAAGTGCACTTCGAAGGTTCATCACAGGTTGGCACCTATCTTATCTATCTGCTGATGCTACACGCGGTGTTTCGGATGCGGGACCCCAAGAAAGGTTGTCAGAATCGGGGGATAATTTACCAAACGTCATCCAGTATTTGAAAGAACAACATCAACCACACCTGAATAATATACTCTCAATTTTATCAAGAAGAGTACCACGATTAGAGAAGGTTGACGCAGAAATTATGATGGATGGACGCCTATTATTACAAATCAAAGATGCTCCGTTTGATCAACCAATCTTGGCAAAATTTGCCTCTGATGGCACGTTAAAGATGTTATCTTACCTGACACTATTATACGATCCAGAACCACCTCAGTTGATCGGAATTGAAGAACCTGAAAACTATTTGCATCCACGTCTATTATCTGGCTTAGCAGAGGAATGTCATCAGGTCTCAGCCTTGTCGCAGCTCATGATTACTACGCATTCACCGCATTTTGTTAACGAATTTCGTGCAGAAGAGGTATGGGTACTATATAGAGATGAACACGGGTTTACTGTGTGCAAACGCACATCCGATATGCAAGGAATTAATGAATTCTTGGAAACAGGGGCAAAGTTGGGACAATTGTGGATGGAAGGTTATTTTGAATTCGGGGACCCATTGACCAATGCAGGTGGTCCAAGGATGGAGTAAGTATGCATATTGAATTTCTTTTGGAGGAACGTTCAGCCGAAGTAGCATTGAATTTTATATTACCCAAGATTCTCCCCGACGATGTCAGTTTTTACTTGCATGTTTTTAAAGGGAAACCAGATTTACTCAAAAAACTACCAATGCGGTTAAAAGGTTATTACAAATGGATCCCAAATGATTGGCGAATTGTAGTCCTTATTGATGAGGACCGACAAAATTGTCAAACACTCAAGACACATTTAGAAAACGCAGCGCACGATGCAGGTTTAGTTACAAAATCCAGCACACTTCCAATAGGTGAATTTCAAGTTGTCAACCGTATAGCAATTGAAGAATTGGAGGCATGGTTTTTTGGAGATATAACGGCTTTGCGTCATGCATATCCCAGAGTGTCTAAGTCACTTCAATATCAGAAAAATTACCGCAATCCAGATGCAATCTCAGGAGGAACCTACGAAGCATTAGAACGATTGTTGATACGAAATCGATACTATACCGGAAAACTTCCTAAAACCAGAGTAGCACAAAATATCGCACCACACATGGAACCGAGTCGGAATAGATCAAAGAGTTTTCAGGTTTTTGTTGAAGGAATAAAGGCATGTGTAGAACAAATAATTAATTACTGAGAATATTTTATCTTACAACATCCGTCAATACAACCAATCTAACACCACAAGGTTCGCGAACCTTAACAAATTCGCATCATGGAGGATATAATGAATTACAATCTACTATGTATTAAACCAATCACAAAGAACTTTACTCATCTTATATTAACATTCATCTTTGTTGTCGCACTTGTCACCAGTTTCTTTATCGGGCAAAACGCCTATGCTGAAAAGATATTAATACAAACTGGATTCGAGGAATTTACACTTGGAGAACCACCAACAGATTGGGAAGTTAGAGGAAATCAGATGCAAGTAACTGATGACACAGTCAAAACCGATGATAAATCACTCGGTATCTTAGGTGGTGCAAACGATGATAGGGTCGGCATTGCAATTGAAACCGAGAATCCTGTCATTTCAGTTGAATTCTGGGTATACATTAAAGGCGCAGGACGTTCATTCAATCTCAAAGTTGTTTCTGCTGATGACATCGGGCAAAATGATGGTGGCGTTTACCTCAATTGGAACGCAAACGCTGTTCGTTTATACAACGGTTCTGCTTGGGTCCCGGTTGATGATTTTCAATTTGATGCATGGAAATATGTCCGTGTTGTCGCAGACGTTGGTAGAAGTGAATTTGATTACTACGTCGGTGATGACAGAGACGCAGCTTTGACAGCAGAACCCAAAACAGATCTTGCTTTCCGTAAAGCTGCGACGAATCCCGTTGCACAGTGGGTCGTTTTTCACGTATATTCCACAGTCGCACAAGGGTTCGTAGATGATCTGTTTATATACGAAGGTGAAGAGGCGATAAACCCTGCACCTGTGGAGCCAAAAGGAAAACTCACAACATTCTGGGGACAGGTCAAAAAACAATCTGCGCTGCGGTAAAACATCATTTCGGTAGTAATCTGTAGTAACAACTTCCTGCTACAGGAAGTAGCTTTAAGGAGGAAAAATGAACCAAAAAAAATACCGTCTTAATTCAGTATCAGGCACTGCAGAAACTACTCATCTTGTCATGCGACTTGTGTTGGTTGCTGCACTTTTTTTGAGCTTCATAATAGTTCATACAACAATGGCTCAAGAACTGTTTGTCCAAAACGGGTTTGAGAAAGAATCTATTGGGAAACCACCAGAAGATTGGGATGTGAGAGGGGACAGATTTGAAGTAACTGATGATGTCGTCAAAACCGACAAAAAGTCTCTCGGTATTTTAGGGGGTGCAGATGACGATCGGGTAGGTGTAGCCATTGAAACCGATAACCCTGTCATCTCTGTTGAGTTTTGGGTTTACATCACAGGAGGTGGTCGTTCTTTCAACTTAAAAATCATTTCTTCTGAAAACATAGCACAAAACGCTGGTGGTGCATACATCAATTGGAACGCAAACGCTGTCCGCCTCTACGACGGTGGGGCTTGGCAGCTTATTGAGGACTTTGAAACCGATAGATGGAAATATGTCCGTGTTATCGCCGATGTTAGTAAAAGTCAGTTTGATTTTTATTCCGGTAATGACAGGAACGAGGCACTAAAAGCAAGGGCTAAAAAAGGACTCCCCTTCCGAAATGCTGCTATAGGTCCTGTTACCAAGTGGGTTGCTTTCCACGTTTATTCAATCGCAGCACCAGGGTACGTAGATGATTTATTAATCTATGAAGGCGACGAACCGTTTAACCTTGCAGTTGACCCAAACGGAAAACTCGCTACAGCATGGGGAAATATCAAGAAACAATCCCCAGTTCGGTAGTTATGGTATGCTATTCTCTAAAATACAGTGTTTATTGACGGGTTTTGAGGGAGATAATTATGGATAACGAAACAGTTAATCTAACACCTGCACAAAGGTTACACTTTGACATCTACGGTTATACATTATTGGAAAACGTACTGACTAACGATGAAATTGAGCGGATGAAGGGTGCCCTTTACAGAATTAGAGCCGAGGAAGACCTTGATGGTACAAGGGTCTATCTAAACTGGCGAGGTGAACACCACGCGCATATGGGAAATCTTGTTGAATACGACCCTGCGTTATTGCAATACGCATCACACCCAAAACTTGTTCCACTTGTTGAGGAGGTAGTCGGAGGGAAAGTTCGCCTTGAGGAAACCGAAGCCATTATAAACAGACAGAGCGCGGAGTCAGATTTGGATGAACTTCATAAACGCCGATATAACCCAACCGGTTTTCACCGTGGCACACAGCACGGATGGGGAACCTACATGGAACAGAACAAATTTCACTGTATCTTTGTGAAAACACTTGCCTATCTAACCGATGTCGGTCCAGATGACGGTGGAACGTGTGTCATACCGGGTAGTCACCGCTTGACGTGGAATCAGCACGAGATGATTGAAGCAGCACTATCTGATGACAAACTTATCCACCAGGTTGAAGCATCTGCTGGTTCAGTACTACTATTCGCTGAGGCACTCATCCACAGTACCACCGCTATCCGTAGCGATAAAGAAAGGGTTATCCTGATTGCCGGTTATACACCACCGATGGTGAGAGAATGGCCCGGAAACGAGGTCAGTCCAGAATTTATTGAAACACTTCCTGAAGAAATTCGTCCGCTTATCTCTGGAAGCGACAGTTGGCACTGGAAACGAAGGTACTAATACCAATTCTATTTAATATTATCTCATTAGTGAATTCAAATGTTTTTGCCATATGCAGGACTTTCTTCTGTAGGAGCGACCTCCCGGTCGCGACCAAAAGGTCGCTCCTACAACTTTCCACAACTAATGGTATAAGTTAGAAATCAATTACTCCAAAACAGTAGGTCTTGTAGGTTAGATTGAGCATGCGAAACCCAACATGTCACTTGTGCGTTCATCGCAAAGAAGTTTATGCTCCCGAAGTTCGTGGCATAGGCAGCACTTCTTTCCCCATTTCCGCAAACAGCAGCTTCATCACCAATTCCGCCTTCAACTCCGCATGTTCAGATGAATTCCAGAGGTTGTTGATTTCCCCAGGATCTTCGTGCATGTCAAACAACTCTCCATACTCACGATTGTAATAGACAGTAAGTTTATAGCGGTCATCAACGTAGGTTTTTACATGGATAGTCGTCGGTTCATGACGGTTCTCAACGATGATATGGTCACGCGCTTGTGCTTCTTGTCCATACCAGACCGGTGTCTGATCCACCCCTGACATCGGAAGTGGAATGTCAATCCCTGCAGCACTCAGGAACGATGGTGCTAAATCCACCAATGTTTGCAACGCATCAGATTGTTTCCCCGCAGGTACTACCCCAGGATACCGCACGATAAACGGCACTTTTATAACATCTTCGTAATGGAACGCACCTTTCGCAATCAGACCGTGCTGTCCGTAAAAATGTCCATGATCGGATGTAAAAACAACCAACGTATTATCTGCCAGACCGAGTTCATCAAGTTTCCCCAAGATATTACCGATATATTTATCCATCAGACTCACCATACCATAATAAACACCAATATCTTTTGCAAGTTCATCACGATCCCTTAGATGTGATCTGTATCCGTGAATACCTTTTCCACTCTCGCGCCATTCGGAGAAATCAGGCTTTTGCTGCTGTGTCATTTGGTGGTGAGGCGGGTTCTTGTCATGCTCACCTTCAGTTACAGATGGCACCGTCAAAGCTTCAGGATCATACATCGTATCCCACGGTTCTGGGACAAGATATTTCGGGTGCGGATCAAAGAAACTTGCCCACAAGAAAAAGTTCTCACCGTTCTGCTGATAGTTTTCCATCAGTGCGTTCGTACGTTCAGCAATCCAGGTATCGTAATGAAATTCTTCTGGAATTGGCCACTTACGATATTGTCCACGCGCATTTCCTGTCGGTGGCGCATAATAATCTCGCCAATTTGTAAGACCTTTTTCTTCCATCCAGATAGCATAATGCTGTCCCACGTGTGCTTCATCGGCGTGGTTACGCGCCAGTTCAACATGCTCAAACCCGTAAAACGGTTCATTAAAGTTACGCCAAAAATCCAAGTCTTGAAGAATAGGGTAGGATTCCAAAGATGGGAATTCGTCTGTTCCATGCAGTGGTTGAAAATGTGCTTTACCGACCAGAGCCGTACGGTAACCTGCATCTGTAAAATCTTCACCCACGGTATGTTCATCTTCTAAGAGCTTAGTTCCGAGTGACCAAGCACCGTGTTGGCTGGGATATTTACCTGTAATGATGGAGGCTCGCGTCGGGGTGCAAGTCGGATTGGGACAATAGGCTCTGTCAAAGAGTGTACCATCTTGTGCTAAGCCATCTAAATGAGGAGTTTGAATTTCAGGGTTAAGGCAACCCAAAGTGTTCCAATGTTGTTGGTCACTTGTGATTAGCAAAATATTGGGTCTGGTTTTATCCATATTTGTCCTTTTGTATCTTCCAGCAAATCAGAAATAGATATAGTTGTATTCTCGTTCCACACACTACCGTTTAGTCACGTTTTCCTAAACAGCACTGCTTATACTTTCTTCCACTCCCGCATGGACAAGGTGAATTCCGTCCAATTTTTTCTGATGACGTAGAGGATGACGTAGAGATGGTTTGCTGTGGTCCCAAATTAGACTGCTTACGTTTTGGTTGCAAACGTTCCCGCATCATCGGTATGATGCTATTCGCAGGTTTTCCTGCCTGTAAAGCCGATGCCATCAGTTTCATCGGTTCGTCAATATGGTTGAAAAAATGCTTATAACCAGCACATAGATAGTTCAATCCGTCCTCTCCAGACGGGGTTTTGATAATTCGGTTTTTCGGACAACCGCCATTGCAGACAAACTTCACTTCGCAATTACGGCAGTACTCTGGAAGTGTATCCCGTTTATCAGTACCGAATTTCCGCTGAAAAGGTGAATCTACCAATTCTGCTAATGACGTTTCTTCTATATTGCCGATGAAGTAATCAGGTGTGACGTAATGGTCGCAGGAATAGAGGTCACCATTATGTTCAATTGCCATGGCATCACCACAGGTCTCATTAAAGATACACAGACTTGGGTTATAACCTAACCACGCTTCTAATGCGACATCAAAAATTTGGACGAAGATTTTGCCGATATCATTCACCACCCACTCATCAAAAATAGTAGAGAGGAATTTACCGTATTGCTTTGCGGTGACGGAGCGAGGGGACACATTCTTGCCATCAAAATGTTCAACAGCAGGAATAAACTGCATAAACTCTACACCAAGACCTTTGAAATAGGAGTATACCTCCTTCGGGTAATCTGCGTTAAGCCTGTTGACAACACAGAGCACATTGTGGTCAACCTTATGTTCTTGTAATAATCGCAATCCCCGTATGACCTGTTCTGATGTGGGACGACCACGTTTATCATAACGATATTTATCGTGGATCTCTGGCGGTCCATCAATGCTAACCCCGATTAAAAACTTGTTTTGCTTGAGAAATTGTCCCCATTCATCATCAAGTAGCGTGGCATTCGTTTGAAAGGTATTCTGAATCGTCATGCCGGTGCGTCTATATTTCTGTTGATAACGGACTGCTTGTCGGAAAAATTCCACACCCATCAATGTCGGTTCGCCGCCCTGCCACGCAAACGTGACTTCATTAACCTGCTGTGCTTCTATATATTGCTTGACGTAGTTCTCCAAAGTCTCATCATTCATCCGGAAAGAACGAGTTTCTGGATAGAGTTCCTCTTTTTCAAGATAAAAGCAGTATTCGCAATCTAAGTTGCAAATTGGTCCTATTGGTTTTGTCATCACATGGAATGCGCGTGGGGTTTTGGGTTGAACCATTCTTTTTACCTCCTGCTTCGGCTTTGGGATAAAGTGTAGCACATTCCACATGAAACTACAAGAAAAAAGTGGAATCGTTATGTAGGATTTTGTCACAGGTATAGCCTGAAAACGAGAGACTTTTTTTGCTCGTTGTGCTATACTTTATTTGTAAACACAATCCATCCGAAAGGACAAAATATGGCAAAATCATACTACCGATTTGTAAATCAGATTTCAATTTATCTACTGTGCATCCTGTTTATGTCCTGCATATTAGCATCCATTGGTCATGCGCAACCCCACATTGTCTTCGTTGTGGGTGAAAATGAATATCGTTCCGAAGTAACGATGCCTGCTTTAGCTAAGGTGTTGAAAGACCATTACGGTTTCCGTACCACAGTTCTCATTGACGAAGTACTTCAGAGTGGTGAGGGAAACAGCATCAACGGGTTAGACACCCTTGAAACCGCAGACCTTCTCATTCTGTATCTGCGATTCCGTCAACTCCCAGATGACCAACTTGCTCTGTTACAAAAATACATAGACCGCGGCGGTCCCATCCTCGGCTTCCGCACAACAACTCACGCCTTTGCCTACGAAGAGGAAGATGAACGTGCTACGAAGTGGAACAATTTCGGTGCACGCGAACTCGGTGCACCGTGGATTTACCACTACGGACACGGAGCAAGCACTGATGCAACTACCGTCGGTGAACACCCAATCCTTATAGGTGTGAGTCCAACGTTTCACGTCCGATCTTGGACTTACCATGTACGACCCAACTATCCCCCTAAAGAAGCGCAAATCTTGGTTCAGGGACGTCCCGTATTTCCGGAAGGAGAGAAAGGAGACGAGGAGACGGTCAATCCAATCGCATGGACACATACTCATTCCGGAGATGGACGTGTATTCACAACAACGATGGGACACCCAGAGGACTTCAAAGTGAGTGACTTTCGTCGCCTCATTGTCAACGGTGTCTACTGGTGTCTCAAACGCGAAGCTCCGCGACGATATGTACCCGGTTGGCATGCTAAAACAGGGGAACCGTGGCGGGATATGGACTATGGACCCTACCTCTCCACAGCAGTCGCAGCGAATGACAATAACCTTACCTATAAAGGTATTATTATCCCATTCACTCCAGATAACACAAGTGGTGCAGTGGTGTTCGACACAGACCTATTGCGTTACTCCGCAGGTTGGATAGATGGATTGATTGACTTTGCCGATGTTGCATATAACGGTTGGCATCAGAGTTACCCATCTATTGAAGGCAAACTGTTGTGGGAAAACAAGGTGGGTCCCGGTTGTGCAAAAGATGGCAGCTTCGAGGATACACGACCCGTTCCCTTCGGTCCTCTGTCAAGAGATTGGGGACATTGGAAAGGTTTGTATCTACACCACGACCAAGTTGTTTTGTCATATACGGTAGGGACTCGTTCGATATTGGAAACCCCATCGCTTGAAAGTGAAGAAAAAGGTTATGCGTTTACCCGAACTTTACATCTCGGTCCCTCCTCATCAAGCACACTCGTTCGTATCGCATCAATCACTGGCAGTAATGCATCCGTTTTACCTAAATTTTCACGTGGTACTGGGGCAGCCTTGTCTCCACCAGATACAGAACCTGGGACACCAGGCAGTCTATTCGCTGCTTTGATTGACGCGCCAGAAGGCACACGGTGGGAGACAGCACAGGACGAACTCCGAGTCCTATTCCCACCATCTGAGCAAGCAATCACCACAAAAGTTCTTATCACACCTGCAATCCAAGATACACTTGAATTGGACACATGGACACAATTCGTTGAATCCTCACCTCCTGTGACAGATCTGACAACCTTGATTAAAGGCGGACCACAACGCTGGTCAGAAAAACTGGTCACGACTGGACACACTGATATACAACAACGAGTCAAGGTGAAAACGGTGAGAATGGACCCCGGGACTACCACTTGGTATTTTGAAAAAGATGGATACATTCCGAAAGTGTTTTCAATTGATAATTTACACCCGAACAATGGCAATATCGGCAGTGCCGATCAGCACATAGCAGTCCTACTCCCTCCTTCAAAAACTGAACAGGACGCGTCAGCACAAATAGAGAACAACGATCCCGATATGATCGGATATTGGGGATTTGACGAAGGCAACGGTTCGCACGCAGAAAGTTCTATACAGGAAAAGTCAAAAATCGTCCTTGATGGTGTTCGCTGGGAAACAGGACAACAGGGGAAAAGCCTTGCATTTGACGACGAAGCGGAAGCACGTTTCGACGAAAATATCTCACTTGATTTTGACACAAACGACCTAACCTTCGCTGCATGGATTTCCACCGAGGACGATGGTTCAATCTTCTCTGAAGCACTTGAGGAGCCAGAGTGGGTACCCAACGGTAAAACCTTTTTTATACGCGATGGACAATTGGCGTTTGATGTTGGTTGGGTCGGTGTCATCAGCGGTGCTGCAGGTGGCGGGAAATCAGTCACTGATGGTGTTTGGCATCATGTTGGAATGACATGGCGACATCAAAGTGGTGCAGTGAAGCTATTTTTAGACGGAGAAGTTGTCGCAGAAGGCACACTCAAACCAGAAGAGAAATTGGAAAATGACATTCTACGACTCGGGTTCACTGCAGAAAATTTCCCAGAATCTCCGTGGTTAGAAGGGAAGCTTGATGACCTACATCTATACAACCGCGCCTTATCACCAGACGAAATGCACACCTTCTACCAATACCAACAAGAGCCACCTGTATTTGCGGCGGCATTGGTAGAACCGATTGAAGGAGCAAAATGGATCGTCGACTCAGGTCGTGTTTCCCTACATCTCCCCGCAGACACAACCGCATCTGTTCTTACGTGGGAAGGTAGCGAGCCGAAACTATCAGATTTTTCTCGATTGGCAGCAAATGATGGACTCGATCCCAGCCAACCGTTCGCAATCGACAAAATAGATTGGCCCATGCAAAATCCGTGGTTCTCGTGGTTACGCTTCGGCGGGTTCGACTTCTTCCCAGACGGCAATCGTGCTGCACTTTCCACATGGAACGGAGATGTCTGGACAGTCACAGGACTCAATGACACCTTGGACAGACTCGTTTGGCAACGTATAGCAACCGGACTAAACCAACCGCTCGGACTTAAAATAGTCGGTGAGCAGATTTATGTTGTCGGACGCGACCAAATCACCCGACTCGTTGATCTCAACGAAGACGGTGAAACCGATTTCTACCAGAACTTTAACAATGACATATACAACAGTGAACACTTCCACGAACCGAGTATGGACATGCAGATTGATGCTGCAGGAAACTTCTACTATATGAAAGCTGCCCGGCACGCACTTACCCATCAACACCCGCACCACGGCACGCTCATTCGAGTGTCACCAGATGGGGAACAGACCTCCGTAGTCGCTTACGGATTCCGCGCCTCAAACGGACTCGGGATTAGTCCCGGACCTATATTCTACGGCTCAGACCAAGAAGGCTACTGGATGCCTGCCAACCGAATAAACCGTATTACTGAGGAAGGTGGATTTTACGGCAACGTCTGGGGGTGGCACCCACCCGGTGAACCACCAAGCAGCTACGAACCACCCCTCTGCTGGATCGCTCCGTTCGTTGACCGTTCACCTGCAGCACCCGTCTGGATTCCTACTAACACTTGGGAAATGATGGAAGATTCTCTACTCCACCTCAGTTACGGAACTGGGAAAGTATACGCTGTCCTTCAGCACCAAAGAGAGGAAACCATACATGGTGCACTACTCACAGAACTCGGTGTGGAATTACCCACAGGTGTGATGCGTGGACGTTTCCACCCAATCAGCGGAGACTTCTATCTCGCGGGTATGTTTGGCTGGTCGTCCAACAAACAAGAAGATACCGGTTTTTACCGTGTCCGCATGACAGGTGCACCACTCCGTACCCCCAAATCTTTTCGCGCTGTCAACGACGGTTTATTCATCAATTTCTATGAACCACTTGAACCAAAGTCCGCAGCAAATCCAGAAAACTGGCGGGTACAAAGTTGGGAGTACCGCTGGACTAAAAACTACGGTTCACCACAACTCAAACGTTCTGGTGAGGAAGGGAGAGACATGCATCCCGTCCAATCTGCAACAGTCTCCGAGGATGGTAAAACCGTATTCCTCAATATTCCGAGCCTGACTCCTACAATGCAGTTCCACGTCGACATCACTGGGAACTTCGCAGACGGTACACCGCTGAATTGCTATCTGCACGGCACAATCCACACGCTTGAAGACAGAAACCAGACAGAAGAACCGTAACGTTTACTGCATGAATTTTCTGTGGTTGAATTGTTTCAATCATGTATTATACCAATTCAATTTAATATTGTCTCATTAGTGAATTCAACTGTTATTGCCACATGAAGGAACTTTCTTTTGTAGGAGCGACCTCCCGGTCGCGACCAAAAGGTCGCTCCTACAACATTCCTCAACTAATGGTATATTATTTATTAGAAATGGTATTATGTGTAGAGGACGTTTCTTCTGTAGGAGTTCCTTTGAGCAAAAGATGGAAAGTACCAGGAAATTGAATTGCCTTGAATGTAACCTACGGACAACTTGAAAAAAGCCACATCATTTGCTACAATACCATCTCAGACAAAACCTGTACATTACACACCCAATATCTGATGGATATTGAGTGATTCCATTAGTAAATATAATTCATGCACAACATTGACCCCGGAACACTTTACCTCGTCAGCACACCGATCGGAAATTTAGAAGACATCACCCTACGAGCACTGCGTATCCTCAAAGAGGTAGACCTTATCGCCGCTGAAGATACACGAAAAACACGTAAATTACTTACACATTACGAAATTAAAACCCCACTCACGAGTTATTTTGAAGGAAACCAGAAAGCAAAATCAGAAAAACTCGTTGATCGGTTGAAATCAGGTGAGACTATTGCCCTCGTATCAGACGCTGGTACCCCAACCCTCTCTGACCCAGGCTATCCACTCCTACAGGCATGCATCACTGATGACATACCAATTGTTCCAATACCGGGTGCATCGGCAATACTCGCAGCTGCAACTGTCTCAGGTCTACCGCTACATAACTTCACTTTTGAAGGCTTCCTCTCTCCGAAACCCGGAAAACGAAAACGTCAATTAGCTGTGCTTGCGAATGAAGAGCGGACATTGATCCTCTTTGAATCCCCACATCGCATCTGCCGTTTTCTTGAGGATGCGCTTGAGGTGATGGGAGAACGTGATATTGTCATTACTCGTGAATTGACAAAACGATTTGAAGAGGTGTTTCGTGGCAATATCAGTCAAGCACTGGAAAAATTTCGAACGACAGAACCCCGCGGGGAATTTACTATCGTGATTGGAGCATAAAATTGTCAGAAAATAGAATCAACAACATCACTGTAATCGGTGCAGGACTAATGGGACACGGCATCGCACAAGAATTCGCATGTGCAGGATATAGTGTGCATCTTCAGGACATTACAGAAGAACTACTGAACAGTGCCTACGTTCAAATTGGCAAAAATCTGTCAATGCTTGCCGAAAAGAGTGTCATTGAAGAGACAAGTATCCCTGAAACGATGCAACGTGTTCACACCACCACCGAACTCAGTGCAGCTGCAGAAACTGCTGATTTTGTCATTGAAGCAGTCACCGAAAACCTACCACTAAAACAGAAGATTTTTGAGGAATTAGATTCTCTGTGTCAACCACACACAATCTTAGCGAGCAACACTACTGCCTTAATGCCAAGCCAGATCGGTGCAAAAACCAAACGCGCTGATAAGATACTCAACACCCACTACTTTAATCCACCCTACCTGATTCCGCTTGTTGAACTGATCCGTAGTCCCGAAACTTCCGATAATACCGTGTCCGTAACGTTTGATCTACTGACTGCTATCGGCAAAACACCCGCGATTATTGAAAAAGAAGCACTCGGTTTTGTAGGACCGAGGCTGCAAGCTGCACTTATCCGAGAAGCCTTTGCCATTGTAGAACAAGGCATCGCCAGTGCAGAGACAGTTGACCTTGTTGTTCGCAACAGTTTCGGTAGACGGCTTAGCGTTGCCGGTCCATTTGAAGTCTTTGAACTCGCTGGTTGGGATTTAGTGCTCGCTGCTTTTGAAGAACTTTACAAAGATCTAAACAGTTCTCCTAACATCAATCCACTTCTACAAGAAATGGTTGATACCGATAAACTTGGTGTGAAATCTGGAAAAGGGTTTTATGAATGGACCGATGAACGGCAACAAAAACTCCGCGAACGGATGAGTCAGGCATTGATTCATGCTATGCAGCAGGATGGGTGATCAGCTGGTGTCTTACCTTTATGCCAATACATGCCAAAAATACTTTCCCATAAAACACTAATATTCCTCATAGTCGGCATCATATTAATTTGTCTGATTCTGTTTTTTAATCAGATTCAAGATTTTCTCCTTGAACTTATCACCGCATTCCAAAGTATTGAAACGATACGTGAATATATCGCAGGTTACGGATTGTTTGCTCCGCTCATCTCTGCGATACTCATGATTTTTCAGAGTGTTATCGCGCCGTTACCCGCGTTCCTCATTACCATAGCGAACGGGGCACTCTTTGGATTCTGGTGGGGTATGTTGCTATCGTGGGGGAGTGCAATGCTTGGTGCCGCACTCTGCTTCTACATAGCACGTTTTCTGGGTGCCAAACATGTTGCTCGGATTGTCAGCCAACCCGCTGTCAACAAAGTCGACCAATTCATTGAAAAATATGGCAACTATGCAATCTTAATTGCACGTCTTATCCCGTATGTCCCATTTGATGCCATGAGTTATGTCGCAGGATTGACACGGATACGATTCCTCGGTTTTTGGCTTGCAACAGGCATCGGGCAACTCCCTGCAACCGCAGTCTACACCTATCTCGGGAATAGGATATCTACTCACACAAATTTGATGCTATTGGGTTTCGGTATTGTGATATCTGTTTCAATTGTGATATGGTTAGTAAAGAATCAGAAAGCATCTAATTAACAGTTATATGACGTGCTGTACCTCCTTTGTTTGAACACATCAAACATTACGAATCCCATACCCAATTGACATAAACCAATTGACATCATTCTCACTTTAAGGTAAATTCTTGACACACAACATATTTTACCTTATTACGCATATTTAACCTTATCACAAAGGAATACAATTATGATCCGGATAGGTGTTATCGGAGTAGGCGGCATGGGCAATGGCCATTGCAACTCACTCCCCAACGTAGAAAATTGTGAATTTGTAGGAGTAGCGGATTTACGGCTTGATGCTGCAAAAGCCGTTGCTGAAAGGCACAACATCCGTGCATTCCAAGACTACCAAGAACTCCTCCCACTCGTTGATGGTGTTGTTGTCGCAACCCCACCTGTGGCACATACTAAGGTCGTTGTCGAAGCGGCAGAAGCAGGTGTGCACGCCTTCTGTGAAAAACCACTCTCATTAACACTTGATGAGTCAGATGAAATGATTGAAGCAGCAGACAAAGCTGGTACACATATCATGGTGGGGCAAGTCCTCCGCTTTTATCCTGTCCACGAACTCGGTAGAAAGATGGTGGATGATGGAGACATCGGAGATGTCACATATATTGAAACCGATTACACTGGTCCCTACAATGCACCCCGAAACCGACCAGAGAGTTGGTACGGTACTGTCGGTGGACTGTTAGAAAACGGTATCCACAAATCCGACCTCATCAACTGGTTTGGTGGTAAACCACTCACCGTTGCCGCTGAAGTTGGTAGTTTTTCTGGACATGACGATTGGGAGGACTACACCGTTTCACTCATCCGATACGATACAGGTACTGTCGGTATCCTGCGTTGGGGTGGCTTCCTCGGTGCCCGCGGCACAAATGACACGATTATTGACGGATCCGAAGGATCACTACGTCTTAATATGGGAGCAGACCTCGCATATCTCAAAAAACGCGGGGATAGCGATTGGCAGGAGATCGTACCAGACCGTTCCGGACCAAGCCATGTCGTCGGTGAACTCACCCATTTTGTTGAATGCATTAGCAACAACAAAACCCCTATGATTGATGGTAGAGGTGGTAAAGACGCTGTTGCAGTTGTCTTAGCTACCTATGAATCAGCGAAAGAAAAAACGAAAGTATCCCTCAGTTAGTTGAGCCTGTCATTGCGTTAACTAACAGTATACCCTACAAAAGTCGTATTAAATAATAAACCTTCATCACTCAGTAGGTTGGGTTGAACCGAAAGGGCAACCCAACTTACTGACCACCTAAATTTCCTTCTTTAACTATTCCATATTATGCACCCTTCCTCATCTTTTCTGTGTCTTTAATTTATGAGAGTTATCAAATTCCGCTATTAGGAATACGCAGGATATACATAAGTACTGTGTCTCATTTTCACTATTATTGGCTTATGGTAATCAAACGGGAAAATGATTCGTTTCTATTTTGAGAAATGTCAAAAGGAAGTTAAAAATGAAAAATGTGTTGTTTTCGCTATTTGTTATTTCAACGCTATATCTACCACACAGTCTTGCCCAAGACTATACCCAATGGGAATTACCCGAGGATGCCATCGCACGTCTGGGTAAAGGTCGTATAAATGATATGAGATATTCCCCAGATGGCACTGTGCTTGCTGTTGCGACTACAATTGGAATTTGGCTATATGATACTGATGTCTATCAGGAACGTGCCTTGCTCCTGCAAGATAGAAAAGACGTTGAGAAAATCAAATTTACCCCAGATGGAAAAACAATCGCAAGTGCGGATGGGTATAGTGATATTACACATTGGAATGTCGGTACACGAAAACCGAAGAATACATTCACAGATGGTTCTGCTATTTATCGTAACATTTTGTTCAGTCCTGATGGACAGATATTTGCCTATGAGACCTTTAAGGAGATTTATCTTTGGGATATGGTTTCTGGTGAGTCCAAACATATTCTCAAAGAGCATTCGGATTTTGTCACCAGTATATCATTCAGTCCTGATGGTAAAACCCTCGCGAGTGGAAGTAAAGACCAGTCTATCCGGTTTTGGGATGTTGCAACTGGAACACTCAAGCAAACCCTAACAGTACATCCTGCAGGTATCACCAATGTTGCATTCAGTCCTGATGGAAGCACACTTACAAGTGTCGACGAAGACAAATCTATCTTTTTGTGGGATACAACATCAGGAGAACATAAAATAACACTGGCTGATAAAGGCTTGATAACCAAACAAATTGCGAAACAAGAAACCATTGAAAATACATTTTTCAGCACGGATGGCAGCATACTTGCTACTGTGAAATTCGACAATACCATTCGCTTATGGGATACAACAACCGGAACCCTCATTCAAACCTTCCCAACTCCAGATACAGATATAAAACAAAAAGACCATCTTGATAAAACCGAGAAAATCATGTTTAGTCCAGATAATCGGATTGTTGTGAGTATAATTGCAGGTGGCATAATTCGTCTATGGGATATTGCGACAGGTAAACGCAAACACTTATCTGAAAAAACAGGTTATGTTAAAAATGCAGTATTTAGTCCTGATATGAGAACTCTTGTAACCGATGTCTATGGCGGGACAATTCGTATATGGGATGTTGCGACAGGTAAACACAAAAAAACAATCTTCAACCTCAGCATATCACGCAGTGGGATGCCAATATACAGAGAAAACAAGACATATAGTTTAAATGGGGAAATGTTTGCCGCTGGACAAAGAGAAGGAACCGTCTACTTGTGGAATACAAACACAAGGCAGCAGCAACTCCGTCCAGGACAGTTTAATCATGCTAAAGGTTTATCTATTAACAATGTCCTGATCAGTCCAGAAGGAAAAACATTAGCAAGTTGGAATTCATACGATGACCATACAATTCGCCTATGGGATACCGCCACTGGCAAGCAAATACGAAAGCTTGTTGGACATAATAATTATATAAGACCTGTAACTTTTAGTCCCGATGGCAGCACTTTGGCGAGTTGGGGATCTAACAACGAAACAACTATTCGACTGTGGCATGTTGCCACTGGAAAGCCTAAACATAACCTAAAAGGACATACACAAACGGTTGAGAGTGTCACTTTCAGTTCAGATGGAAAAACACTTGCCAGTGGAGGATTAGACGGAACAATACGTATATGGAATGCGGATTCCGGTAAACAAATTCACGCTTTCATGGAACAACGTTTTGCGAACAATTTAGCCGCGCAGTCGGCAGCTATTAACGTCGTAACATTTAACACGGATGGGAATGTGCTGGCAAGTGGTCATAAAAACGGTTCTATTCGTCTATGGGATATTAACTCCGGGTATTCCATACAAACTCTCAAGGGACATGCAGATGCTATATCCACTCTATCCTTCAGTACCGATGGACATACCATAGCGAGTACGAGCAAAGATGCAACCGTACGTTTATGGGATATTGCAACAGGAAAACAAGAACAGGCACTCGCAGCATATCAAAAGACTATCTGGCACGTGAAGTTCTATCCCAATGGACTGGTGTTGGCAAGCGATATTAAAGGCGAAATCGGAGGTAGTGATGACGAAAGTATCCGATTATGGGATTTGCGGACAGGACATCTTAAAAAAACGCTTACAGGTCATGCATCATGGGTGGTCGATATTTCGTTCAGTGGTGACGGAAAAACCCTGTCGAGTCTAAGTTTTGATAATACAACACTTTTATGGGACCTAACATCTCTTATAAAAGACATAGATGTGACAGAATAGTATAACCCAAGTTGCTACCTACGTTATCGTGCTCTTACATAGGATGTTTAATCTTCCGCTCCATAGGAGCGATATGTTTATAGCACTCATATAGCATCATTCTTCCGCTCCATAGGAGCGATATATGGAAATTGTTACCGTTGTTATAGTGTCTGATAAATCTTGTAAAGTTTTTGAGTCATTCCTGACTAAATTAGTCGTAAATAGCCTCTAAGCCCTTATATGATAAGGGATTGTCGCACATGGCAAAATTCCATCATTTCCGATTGACTCAAAAAACTCAAAAGTATGACATTGTAAATTCGGAAAATAGATATAAAATTCTGTATATCTGCTAAACCGAACTCACGTTAAAGATAACTATATAGACATATAGAGGAGATTATTCGGATGAAAATCAGGATGCGTTCAATTTATTTAATTATTGGTGTTATTTCTGTCATTATAATTCTGAGCATTATATTTACACAATTCCAACCGAGAGAGACGATCCTTCACAAATCTCCGCAGCTAAATCTCCCAAAGGATGTGAAATTACGTATAGGGAAAGGCAGTGTTGCTGATATAGAATATTCTCCTGATGGCACTATATTAGCGGTAGCGACTTCTGTCGGGATATGGCTTTATGATGCTTCCACGTATGAATTTCGCTCGCTTCTCACAGGAGATAATTACGGTATCTTAAGTATTTCGTTCAGTCCGGATGGAAAAACGCTTGCAGGTGGTGGTGCGGATAAAACCGTCTACTTATGGGATGTTCAGACAAGTAAACGCAAACAGTCCTTTATAGGACATCAAGGAGGTGTCTTTAATGTCATTTTCAGTAGTGATGGGAACACTCTCGCAAGCGCGAGTAGATATGATACGAGTTTATGGGATGTTAGGACAGGCACTCACAAGGAAAAACATCGCGGATATACGAATCACACAAATAAGCTATGGCTTAACGGAGATGAAACGATGCTTGCGTCTGCAGATAACAAAAATGTACGCTTGTCAGATCTCATCACAAGAGAAGTAAAGATGGATCTGGAGGGTCATACAAAAAATGTCAAAAGTGTAGCATTCAGTCCAAATGGAAAAACACTTGCAAGTGGAAGTTGGGACACAACTATCCGTTTATGGAATCTTCCCAATGGAGTACATAAGAAAACACTCAAAGGACATAAGAAAAGTATCAATAGCATGACCTTCAGTGCTGATGGACAGATGCTCGCAAGTGCAAGTCGAGATGATACAGTGCGCATGTGGGATGTAACTACAGGTAGACTCAAAAGGACTTTTAAAGGACATACAGCTGATGTTCAGCACGTGGCACTCAGTCCCGACGGTAAAACGCTTGCGAGTTGGAGTTACGACCATATTCTTAACCTGTGGGATGTTGAAACTGGTAAACACAAGAAATCTATTACAGGACATTTCGCTGCTATCTCTTATCTTTCCTTAAGCACAGACGGCACTACGTTTGCAATTGGTGCATCCAAGGAGGTACAACTCTGGGATGCAATCAAAGGCGTGCATAAAAAAACATTATTTGGACATAAAGGAGCAGTTGAATGCATAGCATTCAACCCAAATGGAAGCACACTCGCAAGTGGAGGTGTAGACGAGACTGTCCGTATTTGGGATTCAGCCACAGGTAAACGTAAGAATATCATAAAAGGACATACCACGCCACGCGACACCTATTCTACTATCAGAAGCGTAGCATTTAGTCCAAATGGACAAATTCTTGCAAGTGCAAGCAACGACAGTACAGTCCGATTGTGGAATGCTGCCAACGGTAGGCACATGAAAACTTTATCGGGACATACAGGTGCAGTTAGGACTATCGCATTCAGTCCCGATGGACGTACCATTGCAAGTGGAAGTGGCTCAAAAGAAAACACAATTCGATTGTGGGATGTTGAAACTGGTAAACAGCGCAAAACCATAACTGGTCATAAGTCAGGTATATCAAGCATAGTATACAGTCCAGACGGGAAGATATTGGCAGCAGGAGACAGTGAAAGCATTCAATTGTGGGATGCTGACACAGGTGAAAATATAAAGAAACTTAATGGTCAAAATAAGTTGATTAATAGTCTGTCCTTCAGTCCAGATGGACAAATGCTTGCAAGTGGGAATTGGGATACGACTATTCGTATATGGGATGTTGCAACTGGCGATCTCAAGAAAATACTCACGGGACATCTGCATTGGGTTAATAGTGTATCATTCAGTACGGATGGGAAAACACTTATTAGTACAGGTCTTGATGGCTTAGTGCTACTATGGGACATCACTGCAATAACAGATGATATAGAAGACGGTAAATAATACCGAACTACATTGCGATAGTTTCCAAGAGGAAGTTTAAATGAAAAAAATAATGTTTTCCATATTTCTACAGTTATATATCGTTTCTGCGGTCTATCTACCGAGTAGTTTTTCACAAAATAACGCAAAACAAAATCGTGATCTTCCTGATGGTGCTAAACTTCATATTAATATCAGCCGGACATTGACCACACATGGAGTTGAGAAAGTATCAGATGAATATATTAATGCTGTTGAAAACCTGATGTTTAGTCCAGATGGAAAAACACTCGCAAGTACGAGTGATCGTTCACCCATACATCTATGGAATGCAACCACAGGGGAGTACATACAGACCCTCAAAAAACATACCGCTGAGATTTTGAACTTATATACAGTAAACATGATGACAAAGCACCAACAAACACCCATAAGAGACAAACCGTACGGTTCTAATATAGCGTTCAGTCCAGATGGTGCAAAATATGCTAACGGGAGTAAGGACAAAACTATCCGTGTATGGAATACTGCCACAGGATTACCGACCTATTTTAGAGGACATACAGATTATGTTTCAAGCGTATGTTTCAGTCCAGATGGGAAAACACTCGCAAGTGGGAGTGTTGATAATACTATCCGTCTATGGGACTCTGCCACAGCAAAACACAAAAAAACATTAATCGGAAATACGGATTATGTATCCAGTATTGCGTTTAGTCCTGATGGAAACATACTCGCAAATGGAAGTGGAGATGGTACAATCCGTCTGTGGGATATGGCAACCGACAGACACATAAAAACTCTCACAGGACATGTAGGTACAATCTATACTCTATTGTTCAATTCAAACGGCACTATGCTGGCAAGTGCAGGTATAGACGGTACGGTCCGTGTGTGGGACATAACTACTGACAAGCAAAAGCACATACTTTCTGGACGGAAAGGCACTAACTGGAGTGTGTCCTTCAATACCACAGGAAGAATATTCGCATGTGATAGAGACCATTTTATGATACGAGTCTGGGATGTCGTTACGGGAAAGCGAGGGCAAACCTTCATAGAAAACAGAACCAGTATCTATAGTTTGGCATTTAGTCCGGATGGTCTGACACTCGCAACTGGCAACAGTAATAGAGAAGTTATTCTATGGGACCTTATGCCGATAGTAAATGACAATACCCAGTGAAAATAAAGGGAATAGTTGTAGACGCAGTTTGTTATCATTCTATTATCAATAAGGGTCATATCTTATGAAATTCAGACTAATTTTCATCATGCTAACTCTTAGCGTTGTTTCAGTTATATTGATTTTTAGTTTCGTATCAATGAGAAAACAACCGGATACCATCTCCTACGATTCTCCGCAATGGCACTTACCAGATGGTGCAAAGGCACGTCTCGGCAAAGGTAGCATCAGTGAGATACAATACTCTCCAGATGGCACGTTATTAGCAATTACCAGTTCAATCGGTATTTGGCTTTATGATGTGCAAACTGGTGAACCGCGTAACCTGTTAGCAGGACATACAGATAAAATAAATAACGCTACATTCAGTCCAGATGGGAAAACAATCGCAAGTACAAGTGAGGATGGGAGCATTCGCGTGTGGGAAGTTACCACTGGTGAACTTCTACAAACTTTCATAGGAAATAGATTTGGATCCGATAGTGTGTCGTTTAGTCTGGATGGGAAAACACTCACTGGCGCGGGATCTGCGGAGATCAATCTTTGGGATGTTACTACAAGTATACACAAGAAAACATTTCAAGGACAGTATCATGCCATGTTGGGATACAGTACATTCAGTCCAGATGGGAAAACAATCGCTTGTCTGCGTGGTGGTGTAACTATCATCTTATGGGATGTCGCAACAGGTAAGAAAAAGCAAACACTTACGGGACACGAACAGGCTGTAAACTGTTTATCATTCAGCCATGATGGAAAAATGCTTGCAAGTGGCGGATTAGGAGATACTATCCGCTTATGGGATGTAAATTCTGGAAAACAAGAACAGATCCTCAGGGGACATAAGTTGTATATCTCAGGGGTAGCGTTTAGTCCAGATGGAAAAACAATCGCAAGTGGGAGCATGGACAAGACCATCGCTTTATGGGACACAGACACTGGCAAACGGATGAAAACTATCAAAGGACATAAGTTATACATCTCAGGGGTAGCGTTTAGTCCAGATGGAAAAACAATCGCAAGTGCAGGTTGGAACTATCTGGACGGTATCTCAATCCTCCTATGGGATGCGGTAACTGGAAAACAGAAAGAACCAGTCATAAGACATAGCATTAGATTATACAGTTTATCCTTCAGTCCAGACGGTCAGACTCTCGTAAGTGGAAGTCATGGCGGTAAAGTTCTCTTATGGGATGCATCCACAGGTAAACATGAGAAAGCCTTCAAAGGACATAAGATGCTTGTTTCAAGTGTAGGTTTCAGTCCAGATTCGCAGACTCTCGCAAGTGGAAGTTCGGACAAAACAATACGATTGTGGGATGTTACCACAGGAAAGCACAAGAAGACGCTGAAAGGGAATAAGTCTTCAATCGGCAGTCTTTCGTTCAGTCCAGATGGAAACACTCTCGCAAGTGAGAACACTAACATCAATCTTTGGGATGTTGCAACAGGTAAGAAAAAGCAAACACTAACAGGACATACGAATCATGTTAAGAGTCTGACATTCAGTCCAGATGGAAACACTCTCGCAAGTATAGGTGTTTCAAAGGATAGCAATATTCGTATATGGAATGTTGATACAGGCAGGCACAGACAAATCCTTACGAATCAAGATGGTACCCGAGTCATTCGTAGCATTGCATTCAGTCCGGATGGAAAAACAATCGCAAGTGCAGAGGGAAGGAAAGCAGGACATAGCGTAGAGATGGGTGCAATCCGCTTGTGGAATGTTGCAACAGGTGAACACAAAAAGACACTAATGACACAAAACTGGGTTCTCTGCGTTTCGTTTAGTCCGGATGGAAAAACAATCGCAAGTGGAAGCAATGACATGAAAATTCGGTTGTGGGATATTGCAACTGGAAAACAAAAACGAGTTCTTATAGGACATACACATATTGTTGATAATGTAGCGTTCAGTCCAGATGGGAAAACAATCGCAAGTACAAGCGGAGACGACACGATACTCCTATGGGACCTTACATCTGCTGCAAACACATCAAAATAGCACCTGAAAAATCATCAAAAGTTTTAGAGTCATTCTTGACTAAATTGGTTAAAAATTAGCATCTAAACCCGTTGGTAATAAGGGATTGTAGCACATGGCAAAATTCCTTCATTTTCCGATTGACTCTAAAGACTCTAAAACTTTACAATGTTATAACTTTGAAAATTCGGCAAATAGATATAATATCCTACATGTCTGCTAAACCGAACTCACGTTATGTTTAGGTAGCAACTTGCGTTATATTACACTATATATATCAGTTCGTTTCTACCAACACCATTTAATTGGAGCAAAACTTGCAAGTATCACATATTGTTACAATACTTACAATTTTCCTTATGATAACTACACCTATGAATGCAATAACACAAGACACCGAGAAAACACCGCCTAAAAAGGTAATATTTGAAACTGACATGTGTTTTGACGTTGACGATGTCGGTGCATTGGCTGTATTACATGCCTTAGCAGACAATGGAGAAACAGAAATTCTGGCAATTTCATTCAATGAAGTACATCCAAATGGTGCCGCCGCTATAGATGCCATAAATAGATGGTACAATCGCAGCGATATCCCTATCGGTGTCTATAAAGGTGTTCTGGACAATCCTGATAAATCGAAATATCTGGATGCCGTTGCCGATTTACGACGTAATCCGAATGACCTCACCCACAACAATATTCCGAGTTCCCTTGAAGTCTATCAGCAAGTACTCAGCGAACAACCGAACAACTCAGTGACAATTATTAGTGTCGGTTTCCTCAATAATATATACGATCTATTGAAAGCACACCCTGATCTCATTAAGCAAAAAGTCGTTGAATTGGTAGTAATGGCTGGACTTGACGAGGACAATTTCAATACAGTACGCCACAATCTGGTTGCAAAAACAGAATATGTCATCCGAAATTGGAACACACCACTTACCATCAGTCAGCATGGGAGTAGTGTTAGGACTGGAACAAAATTGGCAGAAACACCTAATGAAAATCCGGTAAGAGAAGCCTATTATCGTTGGTTCAACGGTGCTTTTAAGGGACGCGCAAGTTGGGATCAAGTTGCTATATTATACGGTGTGCGCGGTCTTAGTAATGTGTTTGTTGAAATTACAGAGGGTAATGGAAGGTTATTGAATGGATATGAATGGCAGATGAAACCCGGTTTCCGATCCTATCTGGATGTCCGTATATCCGATGAGGAATTTACCCGTACCATCGAAAATCTGATGATTCAACCCCCTGCAACGTTAAGACCGAAAGAATGAACTTAAGGAAGGAATAGATATGGACATTATTTGTGCTTCTATCTGCTACCGAGGCTATGCCGAAGACGAAGTAGCAGCAACCTTGCAATATGCACCGAAAATCGGATACCGTGCTATGGAGATTCACGGACCTCTCATCTGGAATGTTGATGCTGCCCACGCGTTCGACGTGGAAGGTATGAAAAGGAGTATTGAAAAGTCAGGTATGAGATGTGCGGGACTCTATCCTCCCGGTTGGGGAGGTAGCGATAGTGCAGACGTACAAGCACGTGCAGAAGCAATCGCAAAATGTGTAGACATTGCTGAGCAACTCAACGCAACACATCTAACAACCAGCGGTGCACAACGCAGAACAGAACATGGTGCATTGGACCGTGTGACCGCTTGTGTTCGTGAGGTGTTGGCACGAATACCCGATGAAAGCAGTATCAAATTAACACTTGAACCACACCACGGAAATGTCCTTGAACAACCTGAGGATTTCCAGCAGGTATTAGATGCTATTCCCGATGAACGTGTAGGTGTCTGCATTGATACAGGTCACTTCCACACATCTGGTGTAGACACACTTGCAGCCATTCGTCAGTTTGGGAATCGCATCTATGCGGTGCATCTCAAAGACCACATCGGGGGTGTATCTGTTGGAATCGGTCGAGGCGAACTCAACCTTCAACAGATTATTGCAACGTTACAAGACATAGACTATCAAGGTGACCTCACATTAGAATTAGAGGTAGAAGACCCTGAAAACCTACCCCGCTATACAGAAGAGGCATATTACTATCTCTGCGGAATGTTAGGTTTGCAATTGTAATTCTGTATGTAGAACCCAATTCCAATAATAAATCACCCACGACCAACATAAAGCTGCTCAACGGGTAGCACCGTTGCCTCCAACATATTGACATTAGGTGGAAGTGTTGCCATAAGGACAGCAGCTTGTGCCAGTGCGTCAACATCCATCATCGGTTCAGATGGGGGTTGCGGACGGTTCTGAACCCGTTCAACAAAAGTGTTACCGGGTTGTAAGCAGCTGGCAGTGATTCCGTGCGGTCTACCTTCTAACGCAGTCACTTGCGTTAATCCCCATATCCCGAATTTACTTGAACTGTAAGGTGCGCTGTTAGGACGAACACGGTGTGCAGAGATACTGCCAACATTGATGATACGTCCACCATCACCTTGCGCCTTCATAATCCGCATCGCTTCACGCGAACACAGGAAAGGTGCACGAAGGTTCACACCAATCACCTTGTCCCACGCTTCAGTTGAAAGTTCATCTATCGGTCCACCATCAAACGCGCCAGCATTATTCACAAGGATATCCAAGCGATCATATTCTGCCATCGCTTTTTCAAAAAGAGTTTTTATCTGTTCCTCATCGGTCACATCAGTTGGCACTGCAAGGACTTTTGTCCCCTTTTCGCGAAGTTCATCAGCAGTTTGCGTAAGTAGTTCTGCATCCCTTGCAGCGATAGTCAAACTCGCACCTTCTGCAGCAAGACCCTTCGCAATCCCTTTCCCAATTCCCCTATTGCCACCCGTTACAATTGCATATTTTCCTTCTAATTGTCCCATAACTCATTCTCCTTTAACAATTCTGTTAACAAATTTTCCGTTCTAATTGCTTGCACCTTTCCCTCTGCAAGTCGCATCGCCGAGAGATGTGTATGCAAAAATGCTAAATCATCAGGTGTATCAATGTCATACCAAGGTGGTAGCAGCTGTAACGTAACTGCTATAGTCCGAACACGTTCTAATGTCTGTTGAAAAACCTGGGATGTACTCCATGCAATATTTTCAAAGATAGATGGAACTATCAAGGCAAGATTTTGCGTGGAAAAACCGATAAGATAATACCCACCATCCATACTTGGACCGATCACAATATCGCGCAAGTCAAGACCTATCACTGCCTCAGAGATATACGATAGTGGTAACGTTGGACTATCTGAACCGACTATTAGTATCTTTTCATATCCTCTATCAACTGCCCACCGTGTTGCCGAAATAAGACGTGTTCCAAGGTCTGCACCTTCTTGTGGTATGTAGGTAACATCCTTGCCAATCAACTGCTGTAGATCATGTAGACCCTCTGGTGGTGTATACGCAATAACCATATCTATGTTTGGGAGTTCGGCAAGTGCTGCACACCAATCACTTAGGAAAGCACGGTATAATAAAGCGGCTTGCTCAGCGGATAACCGTGGAAGCAGCCGCGTTTTTACTTGATTCGGAATCGGATTCTTAGCAAAAACTATCAGACAGGTTTTCAATTCAAAATTCACTCACTGCTTTACAATGAAATTCTGTAAACTTGAGATGTACTCACTTACCTTCACTTTATCAGATAACTGTTATACCGTCAACATAGAATCATAACCTGATGGCGTGAAATGTGAATTGTTGTTGACGCAAACAGTAGAAATTGATACATTATGCTAAACTCATGTAACCGAACGTTCAACAGAATCAAAGGAGACTATATATGGCAACGAATCAGACATATCGTATCGGGATCATCGGTTGTGGTGGAATGGGTCGGTCTCATTCCAGATCATGGCAAAAGCAATCGAATGTTAAACTCGTAGCAGCGATGGACATCTATGAAGAATCCGCGAAACGACTCGCCGACGAATTCGACATATCTGCCACCTACACGGATGTTGATGAAATGTTGGCAAAAGAGGATTTAGATATTGTCAGCATTACAACTTGGCAGGGTCCGCGTTCCGAAGCCACGGTGGCTGCAGCGAAGGCTGGTGTGAAAGGAATATTAGGTGAAAAACCAATGTCCGCTTCTCTCGGTCAAGCAGATGATATGCTGGAAGCCTGTGAACAGAACAATGTCAAACTTGTGATCGGACACCAACGCAGGTATAGTGCTGCAAACCTTGAGATTCGAAGACTTGTCGCAGCAGGAGCAATCGGCACACCAACAACCCTTCATCATCGCGGAAAAGCACACGCTGGTCTACTTAATACCGGAACTCACGCTATTGATAGTTGGCGTTTTCAATTGTCGGACCCCGAAACACTATGGGTTATAGGGACAACATCTCGCACAACAGATCGGTGGGAACGCAGAACAATATGCGAAGATCTCTGTATGGGATTAGTCTGCTTTGAGGGTGGTGCACGAGCTATCTATGAAGGTGACCTACCTGATCCGCCTGTATCTATGCCCGTAATTGCAGGAACAGAAGGGCAAATTCGCAATGGCGATAACGGAACAGTCTTGCTCCAAAACGGAGATGCCAAAGGGTGGCAGACAATTACACCGCCTCCTGAACCTAAAAATCAATTCCAAGAACTACTTGAGTGGATAGAAGGCAAAATACCGACTCACCGAAGCAGAGGTGAACAAGCCCGATACACGATAGAAATTATGATGGCGATTTATGAATCCTTACGCATTAAAAATGTCGTCACGATGCCACTTGAAACAAAGGAATTGCCACTGGAATTGATGGTAGACGATGGCACACTCCCTGTCCTTGAAGAAGGAAAATACGATCTCCGTACTCCTTTTGAGGGACAAACCCGAAAAAGATAACCTATATTCTATTGTAATGTAAAGCCCGAAACCCCGCTAATATACGGGGTTTTCTTTTTTGTCTTATACAAGAATTGCATGTTGAGTTGGACTTGTAAAACCCAACATATCAGCCGTTTAGTCCGGTATGTTGGGTTTCGTGCATCAATCCAACCTACAAGATACTAAATTGATATCTACGGGTTGAACTTCCCTAAACCCAACCAAGAACTCACACCGATTCTCAAGATACAACAAAATATCATAACTATATTGATTTCATGAATCCCTTCCATAATAGATAGAACTGTGTTATAATTGTCCCTGAACATACTTTATTGGAATTGGAGGAATTGGATTGTTAAAAGTATCGAAATTTGGGGGGAGTTCCCTCGCAACTGGAGAACAGGTTCGTCAAGTTTGTGACATCATCACTGCTGATCCAGCACGTCGCTTAATTGTCGTTTCAGCACCCGGTAAACGTTACAGCCAAGACATAAAGGTAACCGACCTTCTGATCGCAGCCGCATCAGAAAGGTTGATGGGAAAAATCGGTGCATCGGAATGTGCTGAGGTGATTGAACGTTACCGAAATATCGCGTCTGAATTGGAACTACCCGCCGAGGTCATAGAACCTATTGCTGGTGATCTAACAGAACGTCTTAAAAACAATACAGATGATGCTGATCTCTATATGGACACAATGAAGGCAGGAGGCGAAGACAATTCTGCCCGTCTAATCGCACAGGTATTACAGGCGCGCGGCGTAGATGCACACTATGTAAACCCAAAGGACGCAGGATTACTCCTCTCCGATGAACACGGAAATGCACAAGTTCTACCCGAGGCATACAACCGCTTGCGAAATCTAAGTGAACGTCCAGGAATCACGATCTTTCCCGGTTTTTTCGGCTATTCAAAAGAAGGACATATCGTCACATTTTCGCGGGGTGGTTCAGATATTACAGGCGCGATCCTTGCCGGTGCTGTTCGTGCAGAGGTTTATGAGAACTTTACAGATGTTGACTCCGTCTTCGCAGCGAATCCGTCTATTGTTTCGGATCCTGCACCTATTGCAGAACTAACCTACCGTGAGATGCGTGAACTCTCTTACGCAGGATTCTCAGTATTTCATGATGAGGCACTTGAACCAGTCTATCGCGCAATGGTACCTGTGCATATCCGAAATACAAATAACCCCAAGGCTGCCGGTACATTGATTGTCCCACACTGCAACTCAAGAGAAACTCCAGTCGTTGGTATTGCAGCCATCAGTAATGTCTGTTGCGTTTATCTTAGCAAATATCTTATGAATAGACAGGTCGGTTTCGGAAGGCGGTTACTACAGATTTTGGAAGCAGAAAACATATCTTTTGAACATATTCCATCTGGTATAGACAATATGTCTGTCATCATTCGAGAAGAAAACTTTCCAGCGAATAAAGAGAAAAGGGTTGTAGAAAAGATTCGGCAAACTCTTGCTCCCGAAGATATTTCTGTCGAACGAGGGTTATCTCTCATTATGGTTGTCGGGGAGGGTATGCAACACACCGTCGGCGTTGCTGCACGCGCAACAGATGCGTTAGCAAGTTCAGATGTCAACATAGAGATTATAAACCAAGGTTCAAATGAGGTCAGTATGATGTTCGGAGTAAAAGAAACCGATATGGACACTGCTGTTCGAGCACTCTATAAGGAATTTTTCAATGGAAATAACAGTTAAACCGAAAGAATTAGCCGCGGGAAAACTTACAGATAAACATCTCAAACAAGCCGTTGAAGCGATCCAAGTTGAAGGTTATGTCGTTATAGATAACATTATAAACCATGACCATTTGGATATATTAAAGGAACGGATGGACGCGGATTCCCAAAGGTTGATTAAAGCAGAACATTGGGGTGGTGCAGGAGGACTAAAAGGACATCTTCAGCAGGGACCACCCCCTTTCGCACCTTATATTTTCAAGGACATTGTCGCAAATCCTTTCGTTATACAAGTAACAAAAGAATTGCTCGGTTCCGGTGTGTATAATAACTTTTACAACGGCAACACTAACTGTCCAGGTAGTGGCACACAACCACTTCACAGAGACGGTGATCATCTATGGCTAAATCAGGAAGTACCCCACCCCACAGCTCAGGTAGTTGTCAATATTTCTCCTCAAGATACAACAGAAGAAAACGGCAGTGTAGAACTGTGGCCCGGATCACATCTGGATATCAGTGGACGACATATTGATGATGACCATGAGGCAGAACGACGTGAAATCGCACCACCCATCCGCGGTAGTGCGAAAAAAGGGAGTGTGTTGATCCGAGACATACGACTATGGCACAGAGGTGTACCAAACTTGTCTGATGAACCACGCCACATGATAGCTATGATTCATCGGATACATTGGCTCCGTACAAATAGACGTTTGAAATATCAAACAGGATGTGAAGCTGCTTTTGAAAACAGCGAGCTGGACCATAACGCTGATTTTGTTAAAGACAAATTGGATGATTATCTCTTCAATCCAAAATTTTGAGAGAATACCTAAGGCAACGTAATGAGAAATTTTGGTACATACGGTCCCGTCAATACCAAAGAGCATTATGTAGTTTCGCGGAAGGAGGAACTTGCCGAATATCTAAAATTGGAAAACACTACTGAAGGATACTATATTGTGTTTGACCACCGTGATAACCCCAACCCACAAGTCGAAACAGACACATTTGATGATCTGATTATTCGGAGTTATATCATTCCTGTTCTGCAAAAACCTCCTTCTCAAGTATTATCTGAAACACAGTTTTCGTATACACATGATTCCCCACATAGTATGGAGACTACCATGAAATCTCAATCCAACTGGCTTCCTGCTGAACCAAACCTCAAGACGATTTATAAAACCTATACCGACCCGATATATGCTCTTTCACAAGCAGAAATGCCAGCCATTATACTCCGTAACGCGTATTCACCTCAACACTGTCAAGGACTTATCAATCGGTTTACAAATATGGGATTGATGCGTGACGAAGCAGACATAAATTCTGCTGACAAACGAACCCGTATTGATATTGGCACGAGTCTCGGTAATCGCGGCAGCGACAAAACCGGTTTTCTCACACATGCAAAAGAAACACATCACCTTTTCCAATACCTCTTTGACGGATTTGATAATCCCGTTGACTTGATTTACGAGTCCCTATCTGCTCTATCTCCCGGAAAAGAGGTTAAAGTCGCGCGTGAAAAGGATGGATCACTTTATGGTCCAGCAATCTTTCGCGTACATTACGAAACCCATAGTTACAAACCGCATATTGATAGCGTCAAATACCGTGAGCAGCGTACCGATTATGCTGTTTACCGATTCGAACATCAGTTTGCAGGTGTGTTATGCGTACAGAATGCTGATGAAAACGGGAAAGGAACACAAGCCATACTGCATCGGTGTCTCTGGTCAGAAAACATTCAGCCACATATCGCAGAAGAAACGTTTGACAAGTATGCAGCCGATAACAACATAGAAAACTGTCAAGTTGAACTGGAACAGGGAGACCTCTACTTTTTCAACACACGGTGTATCCACGAAGTACCGGCAGTTCAAGGCACACGGGCAAGAATTGTTTTGGCTGTATTCATCGGGTATTCTCCAGACGATAACGAAATATATGTCTGGTCTTAATACCTCAGGTAAATCTAATATTGTAGGTTTGGTAGAGCATAAGGGAAACCAAACTTTTACCAAACGTATTGAGGTCACCTTACGTTCTACCAAACAACGAGTCTACAATTGACATCTCACCATCCTTCTGATATACTATAAAATAGTTAATACTTATATTGATTACTTACAACATATAGATACCAACTACCGAAAAGGGGAATCTCCATCATGAAAAAAACGATAATATTCTTTTTCGTAACTCTACTTTCTGTCTCTTCGCTTTTCCTAACCAACACCTTTGCCCAATCCTCAGCACAATTCAGTTTGCCAGATAATGCAAATGCACGACTCGGTAAAGGCAGGTTAAGCGAATTACAGTATTCTCCAGATGGCACAAGTCTGGCAGTCGTGAGTTCCATCGGTATTTGGCTTTATGATACACAAACCTATACGGAATCTGCACTCCTTACTGGAGACACACAAATCGTCTACTCCGTTGGTTTCTCAACAGACGGACAAACAATCGCAAGTGGGAGTGGTGATGGCTCTATACAACTCTGGAATGCTTCTACCGGACAAAAACTGCAAACACTTACCGGACATACAGAGGCAGTTCTAAGTATTGCTTTCTCTTCCGATGGGCAAAAAATCGCAAGTGGGAGTGCTGACGGTTCTATACGACTTTGGAATGCTACCACAAGGGAATATGAGAGAACACTTACGGGACATATAAATTCAGTTACAAGTGTCGCATTCAGTTCCACAGGGGCAACACTTGCAAGTGGGAGTTTGGATGGATCTGTCCAATTATGGGACACTGCAACAGGTGAACAACTACACATCCTTTTTGGACACGAAGATTCTGTATATAGTGTCGCATTCAGTCCAACAGAAGCAACCCTCGCCAGTGCAAGTGAAGATGGCACTATCAGATTGTGGTATACAGCGTTTGGTGTGCTAAAACAGACACTCATCGGACATGAAGGACCTGTATATGATGTTGCATTTAGTCCAGACGGGAATACAATCGCAAGCAGTAGCGGAGATGGAACCATCCTCTTGTGGGACGCAGCCTCCGGTCAACCCCAACAGGTACTTACTGGACACACACATATTGTTACAAACGTAGCATTCAGCACAAGTGGCGGAACAATCGCAAGTGGGAGTGTTGATGGCACTGTCCGATTGTGGGATGCTGTTTTCGGTGGACAACGGCAAGCACTAACAGGATATACAAACTACATCTTAGGCGTAGCATTTAATCATGATGGCACCATTGTTGCAAGTAGTGGTTCTGACAACGCTATTAATCTGTGGAATGCGGCAACAGGTCAACATCAGCAGATGTTAGTAGGACATACAGACTGGGTTTGGAGTGTAGTATACAGTCCAGATGGCAATACACTCGCAAGCGGGAGTGACGATGGAACTATCAGGTTATGGGACAGTAGCACAGGTGAACACCAGCGAACTTATGAAGGACACACCGATTGGATCTGGAGTGTAGCATACAGTCCAGATGGATTCACCATCGCAAGTGGAAGTCAAGATGGAACTATTCGTTTATGGGATGCCGTCTATGGTGGACACATACAAACACTCACGGGACATAGAAATTCCGTACTCAGCGTTGCTTTTAGTAATGATGGGAAAACACTCGCAAGCGGTAGTGCAGATGACACAATTATACTGTGGGATGTGGGTACTGGTGAACAAATCCAGACACTTACTGGACATGAGGATTTTGTAAGGAGTGTAGCATTCAGTCCAAATGGAGATACACTCGCAAGTGGTAGTGATGATGGCACTGTCCGATTATGGGATATTGTCTTCGGCGTTGAACTGGAGAGATTCATAGGGCATACGGGTTATGTCTGGGACATCGCTTTTAGTAGTAACGGAGACACAATTACAAGCGGAAGTAATGATCGCACTGTACGTGTATGGAATACTATATCTGGGGAACACATACAGACATTTACTGGACATACAAGCGGTATCTTAGATGTTGCATTCAGTCCAAATGGAAACTCAATCGCAAGTAGCAGTTCTGACGGCACAGTACTTCTCTGGAACTTCACACCTCCAACTACATCGTATGCAACAGTCAAACTTTCGCCATTCTCGGTGGAGTCACCCGCTATCGGCGGTCAGTTAACGTTTGCACTCAATATTGAAAACGCAGGGAGTGTGTTTGGATATCAAGCTACCATCAGATATGATGAATCGGCACTCCGATATGTTACCAGTTCGAATGCTGATTTCCTGCCAACAGGTGCTTATGCTGTGCCACCAATTATAGAAGATAACACTGTTACGGTTGCAGCAGCATCCCTTGCTGGACAAAGTTTTGGTACTGGCACACTTGCTAATCTCACCTTTGAAGTTGTTTCCCTTAAGAATTCAAGCCTAACCGTCTCTAAAGTACGATTAACTGATAGTTCAGGAGGAGTTTCCTACGCGCGCGTCGGCGCAGCACAGATAATAGAACCTTTTCTCCAACAAGGCGATCTCAATGGTGACGGTATCGTCAACATACAAGATTTGACTTTAGTCGCATCAAACTTCGGACAAGAAGGTGACAATCTCGCAGATGTTAATGGGGATGGGATTGTTGATATTATAGACCTTACCTTAGTTGCTGCAGCTATGGCAAGTTCCGCGGGTGCTATACCTGCCATCAGTTCCCATGACTTAACACACGGGTTGACAAGGGCAAATGTGCAACAGTGGTTGCATCAGGCACAACAATTAGAACTAACCGATCCTACTTTCCAACGCGGTATCTTAGTCCTACAACAACTTCTCGCAGCATTGACTCCACAAGAAACAATCCTGTTGCCAAACTATCCAAACCCGTTTAACCCTGAAACTTGGATACCGTATCATCTGGCTGTACCCGCAGATGTTTCACTTAGCATCCATTCTGCCAATGGCAAACTTATACGGACTTTAGTGTTAGGACATCAACCCGCAGGACAATATCAAAATCGTGCAAGTGCAGCATATTGGGATGGCAATAACGAGGTAGGCGAACCCGTAGCAAGCGGTGTCTACTTCTACACGCTAACAGCCGGCAAATTCACCGCATCCCGTAAAATGCTCATCCTAAAATAACCCCTAACTTCTTCTGTAAGCGGGAAATGCCAATAGGCATTCATACCGTTAATTCGGGGGAATGCTCTATAGCATCCCCCGCCTTTGATTTCTTGATTTGATCTCCGAATCGCGACCAACTATCAGAACACCATCAACAGATAATTCTTAAACTAAATCCCTACCAATTCATTCTCTCCTATTAACTGTTACAATCCTCCATCCCTGACAAGCAAATTCAAAATTGTATTCCGTCGCGATAGATTCCAATTGCACTAAATTGTGCAACATAAAAATTGGATGTACATTTATGTGCAAATTTACCATAATGCCTCAATCTTAAGCAGAAAATTTATGCCAGTATACCAGCTCATGAGTGTTCAAATTGTGAACAATGATAATGCTATATAAACAATATAACATAAGGTGTTAGTAGAATTTGCTTTAAACACTACCTACTTGTTTTATTTACACAAATCCATGGATATGGCATAAAATTTGCTCCTACAGATGCAGTAGATATAAATTGAATGGGAGACGGTAGCCATGACATCTGCAAAACACCAAATAATAGTGCAGAACACTTTGACAAGATGTAAGAGAATATACACACTGCACAAATTCCTCTTTAAAACTTTGGTAATAAAGTTGATCATACCACTCTTTGTTATTTCAGCCATCTTTCTACCAAACGTCTTGGCACAAGAATATTCACGATGGGATTTACCTGAAGGTGCAAAACTACGTATTGGAAAGGGAGTCGTAGAGAATATGACTTACTCACCAGACGGCAATCGGTTGATTGTTGAAAGTAGAATAGGAATTTGGAGTTATGATGCAAACACAGGTATAGAACTTGGTTTTATAGCAGAACATCCTTCTGAAATTCTTGGAGTGAGTCCGGATACCAGCATGTATGTTAGTCTGGAACCTGATAACACAATGACAGTACGAAACCTAATTGATGGGAGTATCAAAGTAACGCTGATAGCGAATACGGAGGATATTCACCGTATCGCCTTTAGTTCAGATGGACAGAAACTCGCTGGTGCCACTGACGAAAATATCCATCTGTGGGATCTTACCACTGGGGAACACAATGCGACTCTTGAGGGACATACGGATTGGATACGGTCTATTGTCTTCAGTCCTGATAATGCAACGCTTGCAAGTGTCGATTCCGATAGAACCTTACGATTATGGGATGTTGCCACTGCTACACACAAAGCAACTCTAACGAAGTATGCAAATACACGTTATCTTATCTTCAGTTCAGATGGAAGCACACTCATAAACACAGGTTACGACAGTATACAAGTCTGGGATGTTGACACCGAACAGAAGATACATGACATCAGAACGCCATCCCTTAGTAGTATAGACTTAAGTCCAGATGGCAACACACTCGCAGCTGGTGGTTATAAAGGTATATATCTTTGGGATGTCGCTACTGGCACACTCAAATATGAACTCAGTGATCGTTATTTAAGAATCAGATCAGTTGCATTAAGTCACGATGGTAGCACACTCGCGAGTGCTGGTGAAAATGGGTTGTTTCTGTGGAATACTGAAACTGGTGAACGCATAATGTCAATTCATGGACATATAGGCGGTATTAGAGGATTGGCAATCAGTCCAGATGATAACACTCTTGCCACTGGAGTCTGGGAGAAAATACACCTGTGGGATACAGACACTGGAAAATATAATACAATGATCTATGTAGGTGATTGGATAACCGTATGGGATTTGGATTTCAGTCCGGATGGCAAAACCCTCGCAAGTGACTACCTTTCACGTATACTTATATGGGATATCACACGTGGCACACACATTACAACTCTCAGTAGCTACGGTGGTCAAGCGGTACAACCAGCTACAACATATAGTTCTATTGACCACAGTCCAGATGGAAAATATATTGCTGGCGTACGCAGTACCAATACTGGCGTGCACTTATGGTATAAGGGACGAACATACATAGCCTCTTTTACCGGACATAAAGAAGGGGTTGCATCGGTCGCTTTCAGTCCCGACAGTCAAAAAATTGCAAGTGGAAGTTATGATGATACTGTGTGTCTGTGGGATGTCGCTACAAAAACAAATATAGCAACCTTTATTGGACATACAAACAATGTGCTTAGTGTAGTATTTAGTCCAGATGGAAGGACGGTTGCCAGTGGAAGCGAAGACAATACAATAAGAATATGGGATATTTCTACAGGTGAATCAAAAATCATACAGACTGACTATACAACCGGAGTAATTAATGTTACTTTTAGCATTGATGGTAGAACCCTTGTCAGTAATGAACGGTGGGATTCATCCACAATGCAACTTTGGGATGTGGAAACTGGAGAACTCAAGACCACTCTCACCGGACATGCATCGGGTATTGCTCGGGTTGCATTCACTTCTGATGGTAGTACACTCGTCAGTGCAAGTTGGGATGGCACCGTGCTATTGTGGGATTTTTACTCTTTCTTAGAACCTATACAAAAACCTGTACAACTTGCTGAGGATGTCAATCGTGATGGTGTTGTCGACCTACAAGACCTAATTGCTACTGCATCCCAATTCGGACAGACAGGAACAGATACTGACGCAGACATCAACGGTGATGGTGTTGTCAACATTACGGATCTCCTATTAGTCGCCGCCGCACTTGAAAATGGAAATGCTGCTCCTTCAAAATCTATACATTCTTCGGATTTACTCACGACATCTAAACTACAATACTGGATAAAACTGGCACAACAAATTGAAGTGACCACGCCTGCTTTTCAGAATGGGATTTCTGTTCTTGAACAACTCTTAGTTGACTTGACAGTCAAAAAGACATCTCTTCTACCAAATTATCCAAACCCTTTCAATCCAGAAACCTGGATCCCATTTGAGTTGGCAAATCCAGCAAATGTAACAGTCCATATCTACGCATCAAATGGACAACTAATACGGACTTTGGATTTAGGACATAAACCTACGGGGATTTATCATAGTCCCAGCACTGCAGCATATTGGGATGGAAATAATGAACTTGGAGAACCCGTAGCAAGCGGGATCTATTTCTATACATTGTCTACAGGGAAATTCACAGCAACACGCCAGATGGTAATACGAAAGTAGGAGACTAAATTATGAAAATGGGGCGTTTTTCGATATTTATACTATTATTTATCTCTATTTATAATATTCCAAATGCCTTTTCCGCTGCTTACACAAATTGGGGATTACCTGACGGAGCTAAAATACGTATTGGAAAAGGCGCAATAACCGGTAATCTAACATTTTCACCAGATAATACACAACTCGCAGTAGCAAGTTCAATCGGAATCTGGATTTACGATGTAAATATGGGTAAAGAGATGAATTTGTTAACGGATCAAACAGGTCCAATCACAGGTATTGCCTTCAGTCCAGATGGATCTTCACTTGCAAGCAGCAGTTATGATGAATTACATCTCTGGGATATTGCTACTGGGAATCTCATACACGCTATTCCAAGTAATTCTACCGAGATTTCAAGTGTTACATTCAGTCCAGATGGCAAAACCATCGCAAGTAGCAGTAGCAGTAAAAATGGAACACTACAATTATGGAATAGTGACACAGGCACACATAAAACTACCTTCACAGGACATGCAGGTAATACCAATATTGTCACCTTCAGTCCAGATGGGACTATTCTCGCAAGTGGCGGACACGAAGAAGATAGCATATTAAAATTATGGAATGTTGCCACTGGTGAACTCAAAAACGCTTTATCAATAGAAGATACGATTTCTGTATACGGTGTAACGGATATCGCATTCAGTCCAGATGGTAACACAATAGCATGTTGTACAGGCAGATGGGATAAAAAGGTATATCTATTGGATGTCACAACTGGCGCACTCATCACTACCCTCATCGGACACATGGGTGGTGTCAACAGCGTCGCATTTAGTCCAGATAGCAATACCCTCGCAAGCGGCAGCAGAGATGGCACAGTGTGTTTATGGGATGTTCCTACAGGAAGTTTCAAGACAACACTCATAGAACATACTGACGAAGTGGTAAGTGTTACATTTAGTGCAGATGGCAAAACTCTCGCAAGTGGCAGTTTGGACGGTACAGTCGTTCTCTGGGATACTGAAAGTTACCAAACACGTACCACATTAACAGGTCATACATACGGTTTCAATAGTATCGAATTCAGTCCAGACGGGAATAAAATTGTTAGTGGGAACCAAGATAAAACTGTACGAGTATGGGATACTGAAACAGGAAAAAATATAACTACCTTCACTGGACATCTTGGTCCCGTTAAATCGGTCTCCTTTAGTTCGGATGGACATACCATCGCAAGCGGAGGAACAGGAACTACTATCAATTATTATTTCGCTGACGATTACATGGTAAAGTTATGGGATGCGAACTCCGGAACACATACAGAAACTTTGTTTGGACATGATAAGAACATCTTTTACATGACCTTTAGCACGGATGGACGAATTCTCGTAAGTTGCGATATAGATAATAGGGTAGTATTTTGGGATACTGCCACAGGTCACCCTATATGGACTTTCAAGGAAAACAGGAAAAACATTGGGAGTATTACGTTCAGTCCAAATGGACAGACGTTTGCAATGAGAGATATTTCAGGAATATTATTGTATGACATAAACAGTAGGATACACATAAAAACGCTTTTCGGAAACACGAGTCCGTACAGCAACATAGTGTTCAGTCCAGATGGTCGTTTTCTTGCTACTGCGGGCGCGGGACAGGATGTACATATTTGGAACGTTGCAAATGGAGAAAGTTATACTATCATCACTGGACATACCAGTAGGTATACAACAAACGCATTCACTGCGGATGGACAGACACTCATTACCGCAGGAGGTGTTGGGGACAATACCGTGCGGTTTTGGGATCCGAAAAATGGTATGCTCAAATTCATATATACTGATTTACCCAACGGTATAGATATGCTTGAGTTTAGTCCTGATGGCAGCACCCTTGCAGCTGTAGTTGATTACGGTGCAATATTCTTGTGGGATTTAGATTCTATGATCAACCCGCCACGTCACGCAGCTGATGTAAATGGTGATGGTGTTGTCGATATATACGATTTAGTTGTCGTTGCCGCAAACTTCGGACAAGATGCTCCAAACGATGCAGATGTAAATGGTGATGGAATAGTCAATATAGCCGACCTAATCAAAGTCGCAGGTGCAATAGAAAATGCAGCCGCTGCACCTTTAGCATTCACCCAAGATATAAACCCCCTTACTTCAAAAACAGAAGTACAAAAATGGCTTACACAAGCTCAACAGTTGAACATCACAGATACAACATCACAAAGGGGCATCCGCTTTCTTGAGCAACTGTTAATCGCGTTAACACCCAAGAAAACAGTACTTCTCCAAAACTATCCCAATCCCTTCAACCCAGAAACATGGATACCGTATCAGTTATCGGAACCATCAGATGTATCAATTCAGATATATGCTTCTGACGGACACCTGATTCGTTCCTTTGATATAGGACACCAACCTGCAGGTCTCTATCAACATCAGAATCGTGCAGCATATTGGGATGGAAAAAATGAGATCGGTGAACCCGTTGCAAGTGGTATCTATTTCTATACGCTAACAGCAGGAAAACACACAGCAACGCGGCGAATGGTCATACGAAAATAGGAGAGAAAAATGAAAGCTATACTACTTTCGATTATTATATTTCTATCCATTTTTATCCTTTTTGATGCAAACATATCTGCTCAAGACTGGAGACGATGGGATTTACCAGATGGTGCAAAATTACGTCTTGGCAAGGGAAGTATCCAGGATATAACCTACTCACCTGATGGCAATCGGTTGATTGTTGAAAGTTCCATCGGCTTTTGGATCTATGACGCACACACGGGTGTTGAACTGGATTTAATTGCAGTGAATACCAGTAACATATTGGGAGTGAGTCCAGATACCAGCATATATGTAAGTAAAGACTCTGACAATACAGTAAGTGTGCGAAACATTACAGATAGTAGTGTCAGAACAACCTTAAAAGGAAACACATCGGATCTCTACTACGTAATCTTTAACCTTGAACAGAACATACTCGCGAGTGACATTGGAAATGAAATTCGTGTCTGGGATCTTACCACAGGAGAACTAAAAACGACTCTCGTTTTAGAGGCAGAATGGATAAGATCCATTGCCTTGAGTCCAGATGGAACAACGGTTGCATGTATTAGCATAGATAATGATAGTCCATTGTTCCAATTGTGGAATCTTGCCACGGGTTCACACATAACAACTTTGTCTAAGTATGCATGGAATATAAATAATTATGTATTCACTCCGGATGGTAATACGCTTATTAGTACAACCGATAATACCATCCAACTTTGGGATGTTGCTACTGGGAAAAGTAAACTCAATTTCAATACGCCACGATTCTTTAATATTACCCTAAATCAGGATGGTAACACGCTTGCAGCCAGCGGCAGTACAGGCATACATCTATGGGACATTGCCACTGGAACACACATTACTGAACTCGGAGGAAATCTGATAGGAGGTTCTATCGCATTCAGTCCGGATGGAAAAACACTCGCAAGTGGCAGAGGAGAAAAAATATTTCTATGGGATATTGAACGTGATATAAACATAATGTCTATCTCAGGGCATACATACGCATTTAATGGAATAGCATTCAGTCCAAATGAAAATATCCTCGCAACATCAGGTTGGAAGAAAATACATCTATGGGATCCTACCTCAGGAGAATACATAAAAACAATATTCGGAGGGCATTGGTCAAACCATGCTGATTTAGTTTTCACTCCGGATGGTAACACAATTGTTTGTTCAGAATTTTATTCACTTCATATGTGGGACGTTTCCAATACCAGACACATCGCAACGCTTTATGGGGTGTTTCCTCATGGACAAAAAAGCAACCTCTTACCGATATACAATTCCATTGCATTAAGTCCAGATGGTCAACTCCTCGCTGCAGGGCATAATGACACAACCATACACTTGTGGAATATGGGACGCACCGCTATAGAACCGCTTACAGGACATACAGAAAGGGTAACTTCAATCGCCTTTAGCCATGACAGTCGACTACTTGTCAGTGGTAGTGATGACCACACAGTACTTTTATGGGACCCTACCTCCAGATCAAACATTGCAACTTTCACCGGACATACAGATAAGGTTCATAGTGTTGCATTTAACCACGATGCAAGCATAGTTGCAAGTGGGAGCGAGGATAATACTATTATTCTGTGGGATGTAACTACAGACGAATCAAGAACTATTCATACTGAACACACAAAAGGGATACATAATCTCTCATTCAGTATGGACGGTAATATACTTGTTAGTGGGGGTATTGCAAATTATAATGACACTGATCCTTTAATCCAGATATGGGATGTCGCCACTGGTGAACCGAAAGCTACCCTCTCAGCACATACAGATAACATTACCGGTGTTATCTTTAGTCCTGATGGCAACACCCTTGTGAGCGCGAGCTTAGATGGAACGGTTCTTATATGGGATTATACTTCGTTTTTAGATACTGAAAATGAAATATCAAAACTCGCGGAGGATGTCAACCGTGATGGTAAGGTAGACCTACAAGACCTCATTTTTGTTGCAACACAATATGGACAGCAAGCAGACGGCAATGCTGCTGATGTGAACGGCGACGGTGTTATCAACATCACAGATATCTTGTTAGTTGCTGCTGCATTGGAAAATGTAAATGGCGCACCATCAAAATATCCACAATCCATAAAATCACTCACTGCAGCACAGGTGAATCTATGGTTAGACCAAGCACTGCAAATTAACAACGTAACACCCTATTACCAGAAAGGCATCGCTAACCTTGAACAACTCCTACTCACATTAACACCGAAAATGACCACTCTCTTACCAAACTATCCAAACCCCTTCAATCCAGAGACTTGGATACCGTTTCAGTTGGCAAAACCTTCTAATGTCAATGTTCGCATCTATTCGTCCGATGGACAGTTGGTACGGACATTGGTATTAGGAAACCAACCCCCGGGTCTCTATCAAAATCAAAGCAGGGCAGCATATTGGGACGGAAAAAATGAGATCGGAGAACCTGTCGCAAGCGGTGTCTATTTTTATTCACTTTCTGCTGGAAACTTCACCGCATCACGACGAATGGTCATACGAAAATAGGAGACAAAAAAATGAAAACAAAACGATCCATCATTTTACTATTTGTTCTTATTTCTACTTGCTTTACACTCAGTGCTTTTTCACAAGATTACACACGGTGGGATTTACCTGAGGGTGCAAAAATGCGCTTAGGAAAAGGCAGCATCTATGGCAATATAACTTTTTCACCAGATAGTTCTCTACTCGCCGTTGCAAGTACAATCGGGATTTGGATCTACGATGCACACACAGGTAAAGAGCTTAATTTGCTCTCAAATAAATCATTTTATATCTCAAGTATTGCCTTCAGTCCAGATGGAAAAACACTCGCAAGTTGCAGTTCTGCCGAATTTTATCTATGGGATGTCGCAACAGGAAAACTCAAATTAGCCATCTCTGCACAATCGAGATTTCATATTACCTCCGTCGCATTTAGTCCAGATGGAAAAACACTCGCTACATGTAGCGGGTATAATATACAACTTTGGGATGTTTCAACTGGAGCACTGAAAACAACCTTTGCAGGACATAAGTCCGGTGCCGATTCAATCGCATTCAGTCCAGATGGTACAATCCTTGCCAGTGGTGGTGATGAAGGTGAAGAAACTACGATGAAATTATGGGATGTTGCTACTGGTGAACTCAAAACAACTTATATATTAGCAGAAAATAGGGCTTCCTACGACGCGAATATAGCATTCAGTCCAGATGGTAACACAATAGCAATTTGTGGACGATGGAACTCTTTCGGGATCACTCTATGGGATGTTGCTACCAACACACTAAAAGGCACCTTGATAGGACACATAGGTGGTGTCAACTCTGTCGCATTTACACCAGACAGTCGCACGCTTGCAAGTGCCGGCACAGATGATACGGTCTGCCTGTGGGATGTTGCTACAGGTAGTTATAAGACCACGCTCATTGCACATACTGATGACGTCCAGAGTGTTGCATTTAGTCCGGACGGAACTACTCTGGCAAGTGGTAGTTGGGATGGAACTATCATTCTGTGGGATGCAGAGAAGCTTGAACCAAGAACCACAATCACTGACCATACAGTCGGTTTCATTGAGATAGCGTTCAGTCCACATGGAAACACAATTGTCAGCGGGAGTAGGGATAAAACAGTACGACTGTGGGATACTACAACAGGAAAAAACATCAATACTTTATTAGGACACGTAGGATCAGTTGAATCGGTTACCTTTAGTCCAGATGGATACACTATAGCCAGTAGTGGTGGCAGGTTTTCTGATTTTATCTTTTTTGGGGATGACTATACAATTAGGCTATGGGATGTTATCTCTGGCACGCAAAAAGTAACATTTTTCGGGCATGAACGTAGGGCTTATTATGTCACCTACAGTCCCGATGGACGTTTTCTCGCAAGTTGTGGTCATGATGATAATGTCATTCTTTGGGATGTTAAAACAGGTACCCCTCTATGGACGATTACTGGTCCTGAAAATGAGACAATTGCAGTGACATTCAGTCCAGATGGACAGACACTCGCTGTCGGATTTAAGACAGAAATACAGTTGCGGGATATTGACAGTAAAAAGGTGATTAATACATTTTATAATAACATGATACCTATTAGTAGACTTGTTTATAGTCCAGATGGAAACAAACTGGTGAGTGCTGTAGGAGATAACTTAATACGAATATGGAACCTTACCACTGGTCAGGAAATGACTTTTCATACTGGACATACCAATCATTTGATTAGTCTTGCCTTTAGTCCAGATGGGAAATCGCTCGTAACTGCAGGATATAAGGGAGACAGTTCAATACGATTCTGGGAACCGGATACCGGAATGTTGAAATTTACTCTAAATGCATCACCATACATTATTAGCAATCTTGTGTTCAATCCGAATGGTAAGACATTCGCAACATCGGGTCATGATGGGACAATTCTTTTGTGGGATTATGAATCCATATTCAATCCACCACCCCGTGATACAGATGTAAATGGTGACGGTGTTGTTGATATACACGATTTAGTTGTCGTTGCCGCAAACTTTGGACAAACAGGACCAAATCCTGCTGATGTAAATGGTGATGGAATAGTCAACATATCCGACCTTATCATAGTCGCAGCGGAAATAGAGGATGCAGCCGCCGCACCTTTGGCATTCACCCAAGAGATGAACTCCCTTACTTCAAGAACCGAAGTACAAAAATGGCTTACACAAGCACAACAACTGAACATCACAGATACAACATCACAGAGAGGCATCCGCTTTCTCAAACAACTGTTAATCGCGTTAACACCCAAGAAAACAGTACTTCTCCCGAACTATCCCAATCCATTCAACCCAGAAACATGGATACCGTACCAGTTATCGGAACCATCAGATGTATCAATTCAGATATATGCTTCTGACGGACACCTGATTCGTTCCTTTGATATAGGACAACAACATGCAGGTCTCTATCAACAAAAGGGTCGTGCAGCATATTGGGATGGAAAAAATGAGATCGGTGAACCCGTTGCAAGCGGAGTCTATTTCTATACACTAACAGCAGGACAATACACAGCAACACGAAAAATGCTGATAAGAAAATAATTTGCCATTCATTTATTGAAGGATAGACATAGTGTCTACCTTTATTATTCATAGTTGACATTTCATCCTCTCTGTGACATACTTAAAACATATTACCGTAGAGGATGTATCCACATGAAAAAGTCACTATTTCCTGTTTTATTAGTATTTACTATCTTTCCAACACTATTCCTACCAAACAGTTTTGCCCAAGATTCTACGCAATTCAACTTACCTGAATACGCAACAGCGCGATTCGGTAAAGGTCGTGTTAGTGAAATGCAATATTCACCTGACGGCAAGCATTTCGCGGTTGCAAGTTCCATCGGTATCTGGATTTACGAAACTGCATCCTACAAAGAAATCACGCTACTCACTGGACATACGGAGGCTGTTAGTTGTATCGCTTTCAGTCCAGATAGTCACACACTCGCAAGTGGAAGCAGTGACAAAACCGTACGTCTATGGGATCTAAAAACAGGGAAACATAAGCGTACACTTACAGGACATTTGCATGGTGTCTACAGTGTAGCGTTCAGTCAGGATGGTGACATAGTTGTAGGTGGTAGTAATGGGGAACCTGATGGAGGACAAATTTTTGGTGCACATATCATAATGTGGGATACTAACACAGGTGAACGCAAACACATATTGACTGCACAAGGACATGTTAATTCTCTTGCGTTCAGTCCGGATGGAAAATCATTCGCAAGTGCGGAGAATTATCCAGGATTCGCTATACGAATATGGGATGCAGACACAGGTAAACAATTACATACACTCACAGGACATACAGGTAGTATCAAAAAGGTTGCGTTCGTATCAGATGGAAGAACACTGGCAAGTGTAAGTAATGATGAAACTGTACGTCTCTGGGATGTCCCTACTGGCACCCAAAAACAAACACGAATAGATTACAAGAGTATAGGCAGCAGCTATGCATTCAGTTCAGATGGCAACACATTCGCAGGTGGAAATATTAATGCAACTATTAACCTTTGGGATATGGCTACTGTCAAACACAAACGTACACTGATGGATACAGGATTTGTTACAAGTATTGCCTTTAGTCATGATACACAAACACTGGCAAGTGTAAGTTATGGAAATACAATACATGTCTGGAACCTGGCTACTGGAAGACTTAAGCAATCTATAAGCGGGTATACATACTCCGTTAATAGTGTGGCGTTTAGTCCGGATGGACATACTCTCGCAAGTGGAGTTGATGGTACTCCTTCTTACCTCTGGAATGTTTCCTCGGATATACCCAAAAAAACAAACATTGGACATACAACGTCAGTCGATAATGTAGCATTCAGTCCAGATGGGAAAATAATAGCACGTGTTGAAGGCAGAATGGCAATTCGACTGTGGAATACGGAGACCGGTATACTTAAACACTCACTCACAGGACATATAGATAAAGTATTTTGCATCGCTTTCAGTTCAAAGGATAATATCCTCGCCAGTGGCAGTTATGCTACCGGTTATATCTGGGATGCAGTGAGCGGAGAACTCAAAAGTTTACTTAAAGGACATATAGGAAAGGTCAATAGCATAGCGTTCAGTCCAGATGGAAAATTAATAGCATGTGGAGGGGAAGTCGAATATATGGAGGAGGATCATTCAATTGGATACAAGGGGATTAGACTGTGGGATACGAAAACATGGGAACTCAAACATATTATACCTGGAAAAATGGGAATTGTCAATAGTGTAACATTCAGTCCAGATGGAAAAACACTCGCAAGTGGTGAAAGCTGGGCAGATTATGCTATCCGTCTTTGGGATGTCGGGACTGGTGAACAGAAACTCATACTCAAAGGACACACGGGTGATGTCTACAACGTAGCATTTAGTCCACAAGGAACCATACTCGCAAGTGGAAGCGTAGATAACACTATCCGTCTTTGGGATGTTACTACTGGAAAACACATGCAGACATTCAAGGGACATACAGGAGATGTCAATAGTGTCACATTCAATACGGATGGTAGTATGCTTGTCTCTGGAAGTGGAGATGGAACGATTCTCCTATGGAACATAGAGTCCCAATAAAGCTACAATGGTCTAAAATAGCGTAAGTGATACTTACCTATAGCAATGCCTCCGCCAACCCAGTAAAATCGTCCACCGTCACATCAGGTTGAAACTGCGTATCCTCATAAGGCAAATTATACCGATTGACAAACGCACCCCGATACCCACATGCCCGCGCACCCATTATGTCAAACGAATTAGCAGATACCATTAAGCACTGACCAACTTCAAACCCCAACTTCCCCGCCGCACCACGATAGACAGCAGGATGCGGTTTAAACGCACCCACAGACGTAACCGAAATTACATCATCAAAATCCCACTCAACCCGTTGTGTTACAAGATATTCCAAAAACTCTGGATCCCCATTAGATAACACAACTAACTGACACCTCAATTGAAGCCGTTCAAGTGCAGCCAACACCTCTGGAAACGGAGACAAATGTTGCCAACCCCGCATAAACTCTTTTACCGTATCAGGTGACGCTTCAATACCATTCCGCCTAAGTGTATAATGCAGTGCACGTCGCACCGTTTCCAGATATCCACTATGTCCAAGCATCATGATCGTATCCTGATACTGTTCAATCCGTTGTCTGTATCGCCACTGTTCCCAAAATTCATCTGCGGATACATTGTCAACATCACGAACATTTAACGAATCTTGAATAAACGGTGTAAGGCTACCCCCTAAATCTAAAATAGTCCCAAACAAGTCAAATGTAAGTGCCTTTGTCTCTGCAAAATTCGTCATGAAATATCCTTATAGTACCCAAGTTCGCAGTCTCGCAATTCACTGCGCCATCTTGTAGGTTGGGTTGAGGAACGAAACCCAACAATTCTTTTGTAGTGTAAACTTTTAGTTTGCACACATTTGTCTGAACCAAGATAGAAACCATCCTGAGATGCTGTGAAAAACCTAAAACTAATAATTATGGAATTTACAAACTGTTAACCACAGAAATCAATATAAGGAAGGATCCTTGTCGGAATGCAAAATTATCACAAACCGCAAATTGACACGCTGTGAATGTGCATTAAGCATTCACAGCGTTAATTATGGATTTACAAACTATGATGCAACCTCAACCGTTTTACCTGTTGCCATAGCCTCAAACGCAGCATCAATCACGCGCATCTGATTCACGCAGCTTTCAGGTGAAATACGGTGCGGTTGTCCTGTTTTCAAACATTCGCACATATGCTCAAGTTGCATTGCAAACTGATTACAAGGATCAATATCTATAACTTCACGACCATCCCTGTTCTGTACAACAATACTAACAGGGGAACCTCCATTATTCCATGCAGCATCAATTCGAAGCATACCACCCCATCCAGCCATTTCAGCATACTGACCACCAGCACAATTAAAACCTGTAGAAATCTGTGCCGTCTTTTCACCGGGGAATTCTAACAATAGATACGAACCATCGTCCACTTCTAACCCCGCTTGAGACACACCAGATACCCGAAGCGGTTCAGCACCAAACATAAACCGCGCATGGTGGATATTGTAGCACGCCAAATCGTAAATACTACCACCACCCTTCGCTTTATTAAACCGCCAATTCGCTTCAGGTTTACGGGTTTCGGGACTACCACCACCGCCACCAGTACAGAAAGTACTACGGAGCGTCATAAACTCACCAATCGCACCCGAATCAACTAACTCCTTCGCCTTGATGTGCATCGGATGATGACGGAACTTAAACGCTTCCGCAACAAGAACGCCGTTCTCCTGTGCAGCACCAACAAATGCTTCTGCCTCCGCAGCTGTAGATGTGAACGGCTTCTCACACAGAATCGCTTTCACTTGACGTGATTCAGATATTTTTATACCTACTTCTGAGTGAAACGCACCCCACGTACAGATAACCGCAATATCCAAATCTTCTGATTCTAACATCTCTTCTAAGGATAGGTATCGATTTTCGGGAGCTACATTGAACTGCTCACCAAATCCAGCTAATGCACCTTCCGATACATCATGAATCGCAGCTAATTCAGCACTCGGTGCATGTTGACATGCACCACCATGTGCACGCGCAATTCCACCTGTCCCAACAAGTCCAACTTGATATATTCCATTTTTTGGCATCTTTATTCCTCACATATAGTAAATCTATAATTATCTTTTCACCCTATAGCGTAAGTTATTAGTTTGGTCTACAAAGAAGAATTAATGTAATAGGCATAAAATCATGCAGAATACCAAATAACTTTGGTAGAATCTCACGCACGTATCCTACCAAGTACATTCAATCGTTGATTTAGTATTCTGCCAAGCGGATATGATGTCGACCCGTGAATTCGTGGTTCAAACAATATGAAATCCTATAGTCACGTCAAATACTGACTACATATTCGGTGTTGTGATAGTATTTCAGTTATCAATCCTGCTGCTCTTGCAGTATTCGTCTGAATGCTTCTAAACTATCAGTCCCGACAGCAGCACGGTTTAGTGCTTTTAGCCGGTTCAAATCCGAAATCTGTTCAAGTTCAGGTTGAAGAGATTGAACAGCATCTAAAGGAAACTGCATCCCAAGGAGATCCAATATGGATTCAATAGCAAACTTCTTTGCCCCCTGTTCTATGCCTTCGACTTTACCTTGTTCAATAAGTGCTTCCGCGCCAGTCATGATGATATTTTCAACCTCCTTGTCCGTAGTATGGGTTTGCACAAGTTGTAGCAACTCATCTCGTTCGTCCGCAGGTCTCCTAAAAAGCACGAGATGAGATAAATATAAAATTGCGTTCCTTCGCTGTGATGCAGACATCGTGTCAAACGTATCCAGTTGTGCAAAAACTTCACGAAGCGTTTCTATCATTGATGCTCTGTCAGCATCCTCTTTTTGCAGCACCGTAAGCAACCATCCGAGTGGATGATTCGTTTTCGTTAAATCGTCACTTTCAGTTTCTTTCACACCGAAAAGAAGCGTGTCAAATTTCGGCACAAAGCGGGACAAAATCTCTGGTAAGTCCATCAATGCTGACAACGCTAAAGGTGTTTGCCATCGCTGTGTTCCTGTATAAAACACAATCGGTAGAATAGGACGAAGCCTCCACTTGCTTTTGGGTATATCCGATGCTTCTAATTCCCGCCGTTGTCCATCCCATATTTGACACATATAAAATAACAATCTGAACCCCATCATCGGGTCAATCGTTGATTGATGTTCTATCAAGATATAGATTAACAGATTATCTGCTTCGGATGTGTCCCGAAATGGGACGCTGAACACCATGTCAGACTCCAACTCTCGCAGTGTATCTGACACAAAACTCCGGTTTAGTTCAACCAGACCATCAAAGTCAAGATATTCAACGAGTTCATTCGCAACGATTTCTACTAAACCGTGAATGTTCTCTTTTTCCTTAAACAACCACCTTGCACTTTTGTCAGGGAAATGTCCGACAGGAATATTAAATAAATCTCGTATTTCTGTTTCTGTTGGCATTTGCTCTCCTGACGTTTGATGATATATATCATAACACAACCCATCTGTGAAGTCAATACAATGCCTAAGTTGATTTCTTGATTTCCCGGTCGCGACAAAAAGATCGCTCCTACAACATTCCACAGCTAATGATATTACAAGGATTCTGATGTTAACCCATATCCATTTTCAACAATAGCCTCACGCAAAAAATCGAATGGAAGTTCGTTAGGTTCATCAACCCGTTCCCACCGTGCCACAGCCTCCGGTCGCACTATAATCCGTCCCAATGGAAACCCTAAAAACTCTTCAAGCCGTTTGACCGTCTCCTCCTGTTTAAGCACAAAATCCTCAAAACGCACATGAATGACATGTTTCGGTTTCGGTGTCGCTTTCATCAACTGATATTGGTAATACCAAGAGATAGCACGCCTTTCGTAGATGTCATCAGTCTCTGGATATTCTATACCAAAGTCGCTTATATTATCGGTCTTGTGGCTACCAAGGATACAATCTCTCGGATCACGAATCCAATGAATATAACGTATATCTGGAAACATGCGCAGAATCCAAGGATACACAAGCGTTGTCTCAGGAATCTTCCATCCTTTATTTTCAGATTTGTCGTTCAGCACATCAGCCAAATAGGTATTGATAAGCTGCTCAAACTCAGGATCAATTGGCATAGAGAACAAGGGATCAAAATTCCAAGTTAACCCTCCCTTCCATTTGACGTATTGTGCCATCACACGGCATGCATCATACATTGCAAACGGTGGAATCTTATCACCAGACGGATTTAACTGGCTCCCCATATAAACCCCACTGGCGGTTAATGTATGTGATATGGCACGCGTACCAGAATGTCCACGACCAATCACTGTGATTAAGGTTTCCATAGTTAATATACCTAACGTTACATAAATAAAATTGACTTGCTTAATTCACTATTTCAATGATAATATTAATCCATTGTGTATGGGCATACCGTCCGATGTATCGGATAATAAGTATGTCCAGTTAGATCGTGAAACCAGCAATTTTTGTCATTCTATCAAATATATGTAACAAATAAAAGGTATTTTTGAGAGAAAGCGAAAGGGGATAATATGTGGAGAATTTCAGTAACGTTTTGTTTGAGTTTATTAGTAATAATATTTATAGGATGTGATAACGTCAAGAGAGTACTTACCCCAAAACCACCAACAGTCAAAATCGGTTTTATCGTTGCAGGTGCCCGTGTCACCTATCCAAACGGAGCGGAAATGGCAGTCACAGAAATAAACCAGCGCGGTGGACTATTTGGCATGCAGGTCGAATTGATTGGTCATATTAATTCAGAAGCGATACCAGATGTCTCAGTCCAACTTGCTGAATCGCTTATTGTGGATGACGGAATTGTTGCTTTGATTGGACCGAACCGTTCTTCGCACGCTGCAGTGGTAGGTCCAGTCGCACAAAAACATCAGATACCAATGGTTACCACAACAGCAACGAACCCAAACGTTACAAATGCAGGTGATTTCGTTTTTATGGCATCCTTCACGGATAGTTTTCAAGGGGCTGTCATGGCACAATTTGCAAAGATGGAACTCGGTATCACAACCGCAGCTATTTTAACACGAAGTGGTGACCTCTACACAGAGGGAATATCCGAATTTTTTGATTCTAATTTCAACTCACTCGGTGGAAATACCGCTATACATGTGTTCTACGAAGGTGGCACAACAGACTTCACAGACCAACTCACACAGATCGCTGAAATGAAGCCTGATGTCCTTTTCACTGCCGGTTTTGCACAAGATATCGTAAATATTACACAACAAGCACGAGCAACTCCATTGCAAAACGCAAACGGTGACCCAACAATTTTCCTTGGAGCAGATTCATGGGATAGTGAACTCGTATTTGGTGATGAAAATGCCGAAGTTGAGGGCAGCTACTTTAGCGGACACTTTTCTCCTGAGACAGATGAACCGTTGGCGCGCACTTTTGTAGATACTTATGAATCCATCTATGAATCCACACCGACTGGGGGAATCGCTGTGAGTTACGATGCTGTCAAACTGCTGTTTGAAGCAATTGAACGCGCAGGCAACTTGGAGCCAGATGCAATACGCGATCAACTCGCTGCCACAGAAAATTATATCGGCGCGACAAGTATTGCAAGATATAACGAAAACCGTCATCCCACGAAGAGTGCAGTCATCTTCACCATCAAAGACGGTAAAAAGCAGTTCTATCAACAGATTGACCCTTAATAGGAGTACACATATTCCGTATGCCGTAACTTAGAACAATTTACCCTGTTAAGAGGTTTCATGTATTGAGTATTCTTCTTTTTCGGAAGAAAACCGAAACAGTTTGCAACAAAAACAGTGTGAGAAAACACATCAACAGTTTTTGTAAGATGAAATGTTCGCGATTACGAAAAGGAGAATACCTACCATGAAAACTTCCTTTTTTTCAACATGCACACTACTCATACTATCAATTTTCTGCCTTCAAATAACCGCACAAGATAATGCACAAATCGGATTACCTGAAGGGGTTATAGCACGAATTGGAAAAGGCTCTCTCGGTGAAATCCACTTTTCTCCAGATGGCAGTAAACTCGCAGTTTCAACTTCTATCGGTATCTGGTTACACGATCCCAACACAGGAAAAGAGTTGGATCTGTTAAGAAGTTCACAAATTACACGTCCTTATGTTTTTGCATTTTCCCCTGATGGTAAAACAATTGCGAGTACAGGTAGGGATAAACTTAAACCAACGAGTAGACCTGGTATAAATGCAGTAGAAGTATGGGACATAACCACTGGAGAAGATAAAGCAATACTCTTAGGGCACATAAGACCTGTCAATTCAATAGCATTTTCTCCAGATGGAGAAACTATTGCTACAGGTGCAACCCACTATGATAAAACTGTCCGATTATGGAACGCGCACACTGGACAAAACATTTACACAAGTAACATAGAGACGAAATGGGACACTTTCGTTGTATTTTCACCGGATGGGACATCTTACGCTGCTGCCGGAGACGATAACTTGGTGCACTTATGGGATAGAAAGATTGGAAAACAAACAATCACTCTTACTGGACATACAAAACGTGTTTTCACCGCAGAATATTCTACAGATGGCAAGACTATCGCTACAGTCAGTTATGACGGTACAATGCGGTTTTGGGATGCTACCACAGGAAATCACAATACTACACTCAAATTTAACGAAGATAGAGTAATATCTATCGGATATGCTCCTAATGGAAACACCATCGGCTGCGGAACAGTAAGCGGTGATGTTCAATTATGGGACATACAAACAATGAAACTGAAATCCACTCTAACTGGTCACACAGACAGAATCAAATCCATAACTTTCGCTCCAGATGGAAAGACTATCGCTTCTGCAAGTAGGGACAACACTATACGATTGTGGGATGCTGCCACAGGTGAAACTAAAGCCATACTCACAGGGTATATGTATATCAACACCGCTGTATATTCTACAGATGGAATGACGATTGCCACTGGAAGTGGAGGTAATGTGCAATTGTGGGACGCAAATACAGCGAATTTGAAAAATACTTATACTGGATACGGTAGAATTTCCAGAATAGCATACTCACCTGATGGCAAAACAATTGCAGTGGCAAGTCCTTACTATACTACGTTTTTCTTAGTAGATGCACAAACCGGCAAACGTAAAACATCACTCAAACTTTTCGGTTTGATTGATGCTATTTTAAACGCAGTGCAGGATCGCGAGTTTGATTTGACTGCCTTGGCATATTCTCCTGACGGTAAGACAATCATCACAGGAATAGACTGTTACACCCATGAAAAAGGGTGGTTGTATATGTGGAATGCAAAAACAGGAAAACGCAATAGAACCATATTTAATGGAAAAGGGGGTGTTAGAACTGCGGTGTTTTCGGATGACGGAACACGAATAATCGCTAAGGGAGATTGGAAAAATGAAATACGCGTCTGGCACGCTGCAACAGGAAAAGAACTTGCACCCACACCACATGACGATACACAAATCTCAATGCATTCATCGTTTTCACCAAACGGAAAAACACGCCTCCTCAGAAGTGCTGGGGGAACCTTAGTAATACGAAATGTTACGCCAACATTAGAGAATTAATTTACCAATAATGCTAACGATACATTTCTCGATTGATAGGAGAAAATATGAATAGACCGCCAGAAGAGTTCATCCAAGTAGACGAAGAACGACTTCTCAAATTTAGCACCGCTTGCTTTGAAAAAGCAGGGATTACACACGATCATGCAGCACTCATCAGTCGCTTGCTGGTAAATTCGGACTTGCGAGGAGTCCGTAGCCACGGTACACGCACGCTCAGCGGATACTGCGGCGGTTTTGAAAACGGAAGCCTGAATCCTAACCCCAATATCAGTGTTATGCATGAAACACCAACTGCTGTTGTACTTAATGGAGACGGCACACTCGGCTACCTTCCGATGGTGCGCGCAACTGAACATGCAATCGCAAAAGCGAAAGAGGTAGGAATTGGAATGGGACTCGTCCGCTACATCGGTCACTACGGGTCCGCAGGACACTATGCACGTTTATGTAACGAAGCAGGTTGTATCGGTTTTTCAGTACAAGGATATCAAAACCACGGTAATGCCAGAGGTAGTGATACCAAACCACAACTTGGCTACTACGGCAACCCTCCTATCTGTTTCGCAATACCTTCAGGCGACGAACCGCCTGTCGTGCTTGACGCAGCGACATGTATTATGGCTGACTATCAAAGAGGTCCTGAATTTGATGAACTACTTTCTATTATTCCCGCTGCCTTTTTCAAGAGTATCGGCTATACTGCTGTAGCATGCCTACTCGGTGGTGCGTTGACCGGTTTCACGGAAGAACCATCAGAAGATACCGCAAAATGGGGTGGTGCAAAACGGCATGGCGGCATGGTACTCGCAATTCATATTGAATCTGTTGTCCCACCCGAACTTTTCAAGGCTGAAGTTGATCGGATGGTGCGCGACATCCGTGAAACCTATGAACCGATGCCAGGGACAGATCGAGCACTATTACCCGGAGCAATTGAAGTAGAACGGACAGAGTTACATCGTCGTGATGGTATCCGTTATGGTGAAATGGAACAATCATCCGCACGCGCAGCAAGTGAACGGCTCGGTGTTCCGCTGCCTTGGGATGAATAACTAACCTTCCTTCATAGAATAAATGTAAACCTATTTATTCTGAATTATCAGACAGTTCTCTTGTAGAAGCGATCTCCGAATAGCGACTAAACACACACAAATAGGGGGGAATCGATAATCCCTCCTACAAACCATCTGTGTTTATTTAATTCTATATACTACCACCATTTCAGTTCGTAGGTTGGAGCTGACGTCAGCGACCTATCATACATTTTCACATTTATCCCACCTAACACTATCAGTAAAACCCATTTATTAATAATTCTCATAACTGAATACCTTTGTAAGAAAACATGTAAATTTGACATTTCGGGCATTTATAATTAAAATATTCCTCAATGACATATTAATACCAGATATATAATTTATAAATTTATATATGTTATGTATTAGCATGATATTAGTGCCTTTACAATAGATGCAATACATGTCAAATACCGATAATATGGAAAAGGGACAGATGTCTTAGTTTTGACTTGTGTCCCGATTCAATATTGGCAATATTGACATTTTTTTTGTCGTGCTTCGTCTATATAACCTTTAGAAACCTTGTCCCTTAGGACAGGTCTCTAACATATTTTTTGATCATTGAATGTAGTTTAATTAGAAAGGCTTCATAATGCACAATCAGATTAAAACCAGTTTTTTGTTTTACACGTTCACGTTGTTGGTATGTCTCAATTCCTTTTTCCTAAGCGATACTGCTGCACAAAGTAACAATGAATCCACTGTCGTGCCACCCGGCTCCAGCTATACCTTTGAGAGCATTGATGTTCCGGGTGTAGAGTTTTTAGCGGTGACGGCGAGTAGCGACTTTGAGGATTACGCCGGCTACACGAAAAGTGCTGATGGCGAGAAAGAAATCGGCTTTACACTCATTAATGACGTTTTTACAACCTACGATTTCCCCGGCTCGCAGAAAACGCATTTCTATGCACTCGGTAATAATGGACAAGCTGCCGGGCATTACCAAGATAGCGACGGTCTATTCCACGGTGTCGTCTTGGAAAATGGCGAACTGCGACAATACGATTTTCCGGGTGCCGTCGAAACGCAAATATTCGGTATCAGTGATGCAACAGACGCACTGACGGGGAATTTTATAGCGACTGATGGTGTGCGCCGAGGATTCTCAGGAGAGACAATCGTCGAGCACCCTGATGCATCAGCAACTTATGCCGATTTTGTGAACTCGAGCGGTCGTATCGTAGGCAGCTACGTAGACGCAGAAGGTCTATATCATACATACATATTTGCGCCAGATGGCAGATTCTACATTCTGGATTATCTGGATGTGTCCAATTTGGAATACTTTTTTCTGCACGGTCTCAACGATGCAGGTATTCTCGTTGGCAGAGCAAAAGCAGTGGATGATGTCCCACGCACCTATGTCGGTTCACAACAGTATGGGCTACATGAATTGCGGTATCCGGGCAGTGTTGTCACGGAAGGCTGGAATATTAATCTGGACAGATCCGTCGTTGGACACTATGATACAGCAGATGGAAACAGACACGGCTTTATCGCAAAACCAACAGAGGATACTGCTACGCAACCCACTATACCAGATGTCAACTTCAACTATATATTTCAGAGCATTGATGTTCCGGGTGTAGATTTTTTAGAGTTGACGGCGAGTAGCGATTTTGATGATTACGCAGGTAACACGCGGAGTCCGGATGGCGAAAAAACCGTCGGCTTTACGCTGATTGATGGCGTTTTTACGACCTACGATTTCCCCGGCTCTCAGAATACGTATTTCTATGCACTCGGTAATAACGGGAATGCTGCTGGACACTACGAAGATAGTGATGGACACTATCACGGTGTCCTTTTAGAAAATGGTGAACTGCGGCAATATGATTTTCCAGATGCCGTCGAAACGCAAATATTCGGCATCAGTGACGCTACCGGTGTCCTAACGGGTAATTTTATAGGTGCTGATGGCGTGCGCCGCGGATTCTCAGGGGATAGAGTTATTGAACCTCCTGAAGCATACGCAACTTATGCCGATTTTGTGTACGCCAGTCTTGTCGTAGGCAGCTACGTAGACGCTGAAGGTCTATATCATTCATACGCGTATAGACCGGATGGCAGTTTTATAATTCTGAACTACCTGGACCCGTCCAATCTGGACTACTTTTTTCTGCATGGTCTCAACGACACAGGTATTGTCGTTGGCAGAGCAAAAGCAGTGGATGATGTCCCACGTACCTATGTCGGTTCGCTTCAGTATGGGATACATGAAGTGCAGTATCCGGGCAGTGTTATCACGCAGGGCTGGAATATCAATCAGGATGGCTCTGTCGTCGGACACTATGACTCAGCAGATGGACGCAGGCATGGCTTTATCGCAAGACCTACTACCAAAGAAGTAAGCGATCAGTTCAGCAACGTCTTCAACGTGAAACTGACGAAAGGTTTAAACATGCTATCACAACCTTTAGCATCACCAAATCCGATGACTGCAAAATCACTTGCAGGGATAGCAGGTGCGACGGTTGTAATTGCACTTGATGCCGAAAATCAAAGTTTCGTCGGGTGGACACCAGCCGCACCTAACGATGGATTTACAATTGAAGGTGGACAAGGCTATATCGTCAATGTCCCACAACCTCGCAATTTTGCTTTCGTCGGTTCACGCTGGACAAACCAAACCGAGGAAGTTGCTGCAGCACCTACCATAGCCAAAGCACAGGAAACATGGGCATTCGTGGTAAGCGGACAGTTAGAAGGTACACAGAACTATGACGGGTATCTCATCACTGTCCGAAACACACGGACAAACACTATCATGACAGCACAAGTAACAGATCATTATTTCGCTGCTGCAACTGCAGACTTGGCGCAACGGAGTATTGTACAAGTTGGTGACACACTGGAAGTAACGGTCTCAGATAATAACGGAAATATCGCTTCTGAGATATTCAGTTTTGAGGTAACATCCAACAGTTTGGCAAATGCGCTGCTCACTATCAACCTTGATGGAATTGGCAAACCGAATGGGAACCTCTTATTACAGAATTATCCGAACCCGTTTAACCCTGAAACTTGGATCCCGTATCAACTGTCAAATGCCGGTCCTGTCTCTATATCTATCTATGACACAACGGGTGGACTTGTCCGAAAACTTACTCTTGGACATCAGTCAGAGGGTTTCTATTATAACCGAGGACGTGCTGCTTATTGGGATGGTAAAAATACTTTACAGGAAAGCGTCGCAAGTGGTATCTACTTCTACAAGATAGAAACACCATCCTTCCAGCAAACACGACGACTCGTTATCTTAAAGTAAGCTAAATCCATATAAAACTTACAGTGTCACAGTTTCCCTCGGTGGAACTGTGACACTCCGACAAGATCTACCCAAAACGTGTAAATCCCAATCTGCCGAATTTCTACCTCGCTATCTACCCAAAACGTGTAAACCCCAATCTGCCGAATTTCTACCTCGCTATCATCTCAACGAAATTTGCTTATACTTAGCAAATTGCATAAGTCATGAAAGCTTAACGTGAATTCGGCATAGGAGATATACAGTAGTTTGTAGACTGGGTTGAGAGACGAAACCCAACCTACAAGACGGACACCAATACCGTCTACCGATAAATCATAATACGCCTTAATAAATTTTGAATAAACTATAGTATTATTATATAGTCCTATAATGATTAGATATAAAACTTCATATTTCTTTTGCAAAATACTCGTATTTTGCTCTGATTATATTATGTATTAATAACGTGAGTTCGGTATAAGAGAATTCGAGGTTTTATTCCTGAATATAAGGTGCAGTTTCACGCCAAAACTAAACACTTATTTGACGTTGATTCCCGCACTATACACCGAATATTGCTTATATCGAATTCACCCTAATTTAGAAAGGTTTGCATTATGCGCAATCAGATTAATTCCAGTTTTTTGTTTTACACCTTCACGTTGTTCGTATGTCTCAATTCCTTTTTCCTAAGCGACACTGCTGCACAAAGTAACAATGATTCCGCTGTTGCGTCCGTCGCCTCCAGCTATACCTTTGAGAGCATTGATGTTCCGGGTGTAGATTTTTTAGCGGTGACGGCGAGTAGCGACTTTGAGGATTACGCTGGCTACACGAAAAGTGCTGACGGTGAAAAAGAAGTCGCCTTTACACTCATTAATGACGTATTTACAACCTACGATTTCCCCGGCTCACAGAAAACGCATTTCTATGCACTCGGTAATAATGGGCAAGCTGCCGGGCATTACCAAGACAGCGATGGTTTGTACCACGGGGTCATTTTGGAAAATGGGGAAATGCGTCAATACGATTTTCCAGGTGCCGTTGAAACGCAGATATACGGTATTAGCGATGCAACAGGCGCACTGACGGGAAACTATATAGACGCTGAGGGCGTGCGTCGTGGGTTCTCAGGGGACACAATAGTTGAGTATCCCGAGGCATCAGAAACTTATGCCGATTTTGTCAACGCGAGTGGTCGTATCGTTGGCACCTATGTAGATGATGAAGGTCTATATCATGCATACCTGTTTGCTCCGGATGGCAGATTCTTAATTGTGGATTTTTTGGACTCGTCCACACTGGAATACTTTTTTCTACATGGTATCAACGATGTAACTATTTTCGTTGGTAGAGCAAAAGCTGTGGATGATATCCCACGCACCTATGCCGGTTCGCTGAGGTATGGACTATATGAAGTGCGGTATCCGGGTAGTGTTATCACGGAGGGTTGGAATATTAATCAAGATGGTTCTATCGTCGGATACTATGATACAGCCGATGGACACAGACACGGCTTTATCGCAAAACCCACACCTGATACTGCTACGCAACCCGCAACACCAACCGACGACTACAACTATGTATTTGAGAGCATTGATGTTCCGGGTGTAGATTTTTTAGAACTGACAGCGAGTAGTGATTTTGGTGATTACGCTGGTAACACCCAGAGGTCTGATGGAAAAAAAATCGTCGGCTTTACGTTTATTGATAATGTTTTTACGACCTATGATTTCCCAGGATCTAAGAATACATATTTCTATGCACTCGGTAATAATGGACAAGCTGCAGGACACTACGAAGATAGTGATGGTCTCTATCACGGTGTCATCTTAGAAAATGGTGAACTCAGGCAATACGATTTTTCAGATGCCGTCGAAACGCAAATATTCGGCATCAGTGATGCAACCGGTGCTCTGACAGGTAATTTTATAGGTACTGATGGTGTTCGCCGCGGATTCTCGGGGGAAATAATCATTGAACACCCTGAAGCATCAGATACTTATGCCGATTTTGTGTACGCAAGCGGTCTTGTCGTAGGCAGCTACGTAGACGCTGAAGGTTTATATCATTCATACGCGTATAGACCGGATGGCAGGTTCGCAGTTCTGAACTATCTGGACCCGTCCAATCTGGAATACTTTTTCGTTCACGGTGTCGCCGATGTAGATGCAAGGGGTGTCGTTATCATTGGCAGAGCCAAAACTATAGGTGATATACCGCGCTCGTATGTCGGATCATTCCAGCACGGACTACATGAATTGCAATATCCAGGGAGTGTTAGCACTGAGGGTTGGAATATCAATCAGGACGGTTCTGTCGTCGGACACTACGACTCAGCAGATGGACGCAGACACGGATTCGTCGCAAGACTCACTACTAAGGAAGAGAGTGATGATTTTGGAAACACGTACTCCGTCACACTCACCAAAGGTTTAAACATGGTTTCGCTACCTTTAGCAACACCCAAACCGATGACCGCAAAATCACTCGCTGGGATATCCGGCGCGACGGTCGTAATAGCACTTGATGCGGTAAATCAACGTTTCGTTGCCTGGACTCCAAACGCACCCAACGACGGATTTCCTGTTGAAGGGGGACAAGGTTATATCGTCAATGTCCCAGAAGTTCGCAACTTTGCTTTCGTTGGTGCACGTTGGACAAATGAAATTCCTACGAGTGCAGCACCGACTGCAACTCCAAACACAACAGCACGTGAGGCATGGGCTTTCGTCGTAAGTGGACAGTTAGAAGACACACAGAACTATGACGGGTATCTCATCACTGTCCGAAATACACGGACAAACACCATTATGACAGCACAAGTAACAGATCATTATTTCGCTGCTGCAACTGCAGACTTGGCGCGACGAAGTGTTGTGCAAGTTGGTGATACTCTGGAAGTAACCGTCTCAGATAATAACGGGAATATCGCTTCTGGGAAATTCAGTTTTGAGGTAACACCCAACAGTTTGGCAAATGCATTGCTCACTGTCAACATTGATGGAATTGGCAAACCGAATGGGAACCTCTTATTACAGAATTATCCGAACCCGTTTAACCCTGAAACTTGGATCCCGTATCAACTGTCAAATGCCGGTCCTGTCTCTATATCTATTTACGACACAACGGGTGGACTTGTCCGAAAACTTACTCTTGGACATCAGTCAGAGGGTTTCTATTATAACCGAGGACGTGCTGCCTATTGGGATGGTAAAAATACTTTACAGGAAAGTGTCGCAAGTGGTATCTACTTCTACAAGATAGAAACACCATCCTTCCAGCAAACACGACGACTCGTTATCTTAAAGTAAGCTAAATCCATATAAAACTTACAGTGTCACAGTTTCCCTCGGTGGAACTGTGACACTCCGTTACTCTCAAAAAGACGGGTAAATCCCAATCTACCGAATTACCTCCACCTGCCATAAACGATAATCTACTTATCCCTACGGTTAGATATCCAATCAAAGAAAAATAGAAAACAGATAAGATTTTTCTTGCCTTTTTGTAAAATATATTACATACTATAGACAATTATACTGTTTTGAAATGTGTCGGAATACGCAGTCCTGATGTTACCGAATGATTGAATGCAAACTACAATACGACAACTACAAGCATCATTTCCTCAGGACAAGTTATTTTTTAACATATTGATTTAATCTTTGCAGGAATATTTTAGGGGAGTTTCCAATATGCAAAATCAGAATAAAAAGAGTAATTTGTTTTACATGATAACGTTGTTTTTGTGTCTCAATTTCTGTTTACTAAACAACATCTTTGCACAAGGTGACGCTACATCCATAAGTGACAACTATACCTTTGAGACTATAGATGTTCCCGGTGTAGATTTTTTGGCGGTGACGGCGAGTAGCGACTTTGAGGATTACGCCGGCTACACGAAAAGTGACGATGGTGAAAAAGAAGTCGCCTTTACGCTCATTGATGGTGCTTTTACGACCTACGATTTCCCGGACTCACAGAACACTTATTTCTATGCACTCGGTAATAATGGAAACGCTGCAGGACACTACCAAGACAGCGAAGGTCTTTATCATGGTGTCGTCTTAGAAAATGGTGAATTGCGGCAATACGATTTTCCGGGTGCCGTTCAAACAGAGATATACGGTATTAGTGATGCAACGGGAGCACTGACGGGAAATTTTATAGACGCTGATGGCGTTCGTCGTGGATTCTCTGATGATGAAATCATTGAGTTCCCCGGGGCAACGGAAACTTATGCCGATTTTGTGAATTCAAGCGGCGGTATGGTCGGCAGCTACGTAGATGCTGAAGGTGTATTTCACCCATACATACGCACCCCGACTGGCAGGTATGTTTCTCTCGACCTACCAAGAGCAGCACTATTGGAATACTTTTTGTACACGGTATCAACGATGCAAATATTGTCGTTGCAAGAACCAAAGTAAAGGGTGGTCTCCCACTCACCTATGTCGGCACATTCCAAGACGGACTAAAGCCATTTGCAGTTCCCGGCAGCGTTAGCACGGAGGGGTATAATATCAATCAGGATGGCTCTATCGTAGGAAACTATGACACAGAGGATGGACACAGACACGGGTTTATCGCAAGACCAAGTGCAGATGTACCCGATGAACCTATTGTCCCACTTGAGGATGTTAGCTACACTTACGAGACTATTGATGTTCCCGGTGTAGAGTTTTTAGAATTGACTGCAAGCACCGACTTTGAGGGTTACGCAGGTAACACGATGAGTGCTGACGGTGGAAAAATTGTCGCATTTACACTCATTGATGGGGTATTTACGACGTATGATTTCCCCGATTCAAAGAACACTTATTTCTATGCTCTCGGTAATGATGGAAAAGCTGCAGGACACTACGAGGATAGTAACGGTCTTCACCACGGTGTCATCTTAGAAAATGGTGAACTACGCAAATATGATTATCCGGATGCTGTCCAAACAGAGATATACGGTATTAGTGATGCAACAGGGGTCCTGACAGGGAATTTTATAGATGCTTCAGGTGTACGTCGCGGATTCTCAGGCGATACAATAGTTGAGGCACCCGATGCATCGGCTACTTATGCCGATTTTGTGAACGCAAGCGGTCGTATGGTCGGCAGTTTTGTAGATACGGATGGTATATATCATCCATATATGCGTTCCTCAGTGGGCAGATTTATAGCTATCGACCTTCCACAAGCAACACAGTTTGAATACTTTTTTGTGCACAGTATCAACGATGCAGGAACCCTCATCGGCAGAGCCAAATCGGTGGGTGATGTTCCAGTCACCTATATCGGCTCATTACAACACGGACTACATCTATTTAAGGTGCCAGGTAGCGTTAGCACTGAAGGTTGGAATATTAATCAAGACGGCTCCGTCGTCGGACACTATGACACAGCAGATGGACGCAGACACGGATTTATCGCAAGACCTGCCACAAAAGAAGAAAGCGATCAGTTTAGCAACGTTTTTAACGTGACACTGACGAAAGGTTTAAACATGCTTTCGCTGCCTTTGGCATCACCCAAACCGATGACCGCAAAATCACTCGCAGGATTAGCAGGTGCAACAGTTGTAATAGCACTTGATGCAGAAAAACAAAGTTTCGTCGGATGGACACCAGATGCACCCAACGATGGATTCTCGATTGAGGGTGGGCAAGGCTATATCGTCAACGTCCCACTACCTCGCAATTTTGCCTTCGTCGGTTCACATTGGACAAACCCAACGGAGGATGCAGCCGCAGCACCTACCATAACCAAGGCACAGGAAACATGGGCATTCGTGGTAAGTGGACACTTGGAAGCCACACAGAATTACGACGGATACCTCATCACTGTCCGAAACCTACGAACAAACTCTGTTATGACGGCACAAGTAAATGATCAATACTTCGCTGCTGCTACCGTAGACTTGGCGCGACGGAGTGTTGTACAAGTTGGAGACACTCTGGAAGTAACCGTCTCAGATAAAAACGGAAATATCGCTTCTGAGAAATTCAGTTTTGAGGTAACACCCAACAGTTTGGAAAATGCGCTGCTCACTGTCAACCTTGACGGCATTGGCAAACCGAAGGGCAACCTCTTACTACAGAATTATCCGAACCCGTTTAACCCTGAAACTTGGATCCCATATCAACTATCAAATGCCGGTCCTGTGTCTATATCTATCTATGACGCAACTGGTGGACTTGTTCGCACACTCTCGATAGGATACCAGTCAGAAGGGTTCTATCATAACCGCGGACGCGCTGCATATTGGGATGGAAAAAACACTTTAGGCGAAAGTGTCGCAAGCGGTATCTACTTTTATAAGATAGAGACCCCCTCATTCCAGCAAACACGGCAGCTCGTTATCTTGAAGTAAAGAATACGTTTGTAGGTGCACAATTCATCGCACCTCTCACATTTGGTCCTGTAGGTTGGGTTGAGAAACGATACACAACATGGTAGTAGGCGCGCTCCGCGTGCCGTCCAAAGTAATCACGGCACAACAAATCAACGTTGTGAATGCGCGCGTATGGCATTTTGCCATCTTACATTAAATCCTGTAGGTTGCGGTGTTTGTAGTCGTCCAATTCATTCCACCTCTTACATTAGGTCACATCAACGAAATCCAACCTACAACAAGATAACTTACTACTGAAAGGATTTCTATGAAACATCACAGAAAAACAATACTCGTCCTGTTTATTTGTCTAATAATCTGTTTCACGGGTCACGCTGCCTCACCACCGATTCCTGTCACTATCTCCGAAACACCCACCGTGCACTATATCTATGAAACAATCAATATTCCCGGTGTTGATTTTCTGGAAGTTACTGCAAGCAATGACCAGGGAGATTACGCAGGCAATACCAAGAGTCCTGTTAATAACAAAATTATCGGTTTCACACTAATTGATGGAGTGTTCACCACTTATGATGTTCCAGATTCACGCCAAACTACTTTCTACGGTCTCAATAACGCAGGACAGGCAGTAGGTTTTTACGAGAATCAGAACGAGAAAACGCACGGCTTAATCCTGCAAGATGGTGAGTTAACTGAATACAAATTCCCTTTAGCAGATCAAACACAAATCTTCGGCATCGGTGAAGAAGGACAACTTCTCGGGGATACCATTGATGAAAGTGGTAATATACAAGGCTTTATTGGAAATATGCAATTTGATGTGCCTGATGCAATTTCAACCTATGTAGATGATATAAATGCCGCAGGTCTCATTGTTGGGAGTTACTTAGATAAATACAATGTATATCATGGATTCATTCACTTCCCTGACGGAAGTTTTTATGATATAGATGTGCCGGGAATACCGAAACCTGAATACCTGTTTGTGAATGCAATTAATGATGCGTTTGTTATCGTATTCAGAGCAAAAGTAGAAGACGATATCGAGCGCTCTTATGTTCTCCACCCCAACGGTAAACCTGTTGAACTGCGATACCCCGGTAGTGTGGAAACAGTACTACGGGATATTGACACACAAGGTAATATATACGGTTACTATGATATGCCTGATGGACGCAGACACGGATGCGTAATCCGTCCCGTCTCACAAGCGGAAGCAGAAAGATATAACAATGTTTTCCATGCCAATCTCAACAAAGGTCTTAACATGCTATCACTCCCATTAGAATCGTCTCAGCCGATGACCGCAAAATCACTCGCAGGATTAGCAGGTGCAACAGTTGTAATAGCACTGGATGCAGAAAATCAAAGTTTCGTCGGGTGGACACCTAACGCACCCAACGACGGATTCACAATTGAAGGCGGACAAGGATATATCGTCAATGTTACACGAGCACGTTCAGTTCTTCACGTTGGCGCAGGATGGACAAACCAAACCAAGGATGCTGCCGCAGCACCAATCGCAATCCCACCACCACACGAGGCATGGGCATTTGTTGTAAGTGGGCACTTGGAAGGAACGCTGAATTACGACGGATACCTCATCACTGTCCGAAACCTACGAACAAACTCTGTTATGACGGCACAAGTAACAGATCATTACTTCGCTGCTGCTACGGCAGATTTGGCGCGACGGAGTGTTGTACAAGTTGGAGATACACTGGAAGTAACCGTCTCAGATAATAACGGGAATATCGCTTCTGAGAAATTCAGTTTTGAGGTAACACCCAACAGTTTGGAAAATGCCTTGTTAACTATCAACCTTGACAGCATTGGCAAACCAAGAGGCAACCTCTTACTACAGAATTACCCCAACCCATTTAACCCTGAAACATGGATCCCATATCAACTATCAAATGCCGGTCCTGTATCAATATCTATCTATGACGCAACTGGCGGACTTGTTCGCACACTCGCAATTGGCTATCAGTCAGAAGGGTTCTATCATAACCGTGGACGCGCTGCATATTGGGATGGAAAAAACACTTTAGGCGAAAGTGTCGCAAGTGGTATCTACTTCTATAAGATAGAAACCCCATCATTCCAGCAAACACGGCAGCTCGTCATCCTGAAGTAAAGAACCCGTTAGTAGTCGCGCAATTCATTAGGTCTCAGCAACGAAACCAACCTACAACAACAAACTTACTACTGAAAGGATTGCTATGAAACATCACAGAAAAACGATACTCCCCCTGTTCATTTGTCTAATAATCTGTTTCACGGGTCACGCTGTCGCACAATTTGACTCACCACCGATTCCTGTCACTATCTCCGAAACACCCACCGTCCACTATATCTATGAATCCATCAACATCCCCAGCGTTGATTTCCTTGAGGTAACCGCAAGTAACGACTTTGGAGACTACGCAGGTAACACGCGGAGTCCGGATGGCGCGAAATCCATCGGCTTCACATTGTTAGACGGTGTTTATACAACATACGACTTTCCAGGATCCGTGAATACCTATTTCTATGGACTCGACAATCTCGGAAAAGCCGTGGGACATTACAAAGGTCAAGATGAACTATATCACGGTATTATCATGGAAAATGGAGAACTCACGCAATACGATTTTCCCGGTGCTGTCGAAACTTTTATCTACGGTATCAGCGATGAAACGGGGGCATTGAGCGGGAACATCGTTGATGATACGGGTGTCACACGAGGCTTCTCAGGCGATCTACCCATTACCTTCCCCGGTGCCGTAACAACTTATGCCGACTTTGTCAACGCTTCAGGTGTTATCGTTGGTAGCTACGTAGACACCGAAGGCATGGCTCACGGATTCATGCGTAACCCAGACGGCAGTTTTATCACTGTGGGTGTGCCAGAATTGCCGAATCTGCAATTCCTATTCGTCAACGCTATCAATGATGTAGGCGTTGTCATCTTCAGAGCCAAAGCCGTAAACGATATCCCCCGTTCCTATATCCTCCTACCAGGCAGTACCCCTCACGAATTGCGATTCCCGGGTAGTGTTAGCACTGTGGTACGAAATATTAATCAGGACGGGAGTATTATCGGTTATTACGACTCAAACGATGGACGCAGACACGGCTTTAGTGCCATACCTGTCACAAAAAAAGAAAGCGATCAGTTTAGCAATGCCTTCAACGTGAAACTGACGAAAGGTTTAAACATGCTATCACAACCTTTAGCCTCACCAAATCCGATGACTGCAAAATCACTTGCAGGGATAGCAGGTGCGACGGTTGTAATTGCACTTGATGCCGAAAATCAAAGTTTCGTCGGGTGGACACCTACCGCACCCAACGACGGATTCACGATTGAAGGTGGACAAGGTTATATCGTCAACGTCCCACAACCCCGCGATTTTGCTTTCACCGGTTCACACTGGACAAACCAAACAGAGAATGCTGCAGCACCGTTTGCAACCCAATCACCACACGAGGCATGGGCATTCGTGGTAAGTGGACACTTGGAAGCCACACAGAATTACGATGGATACCTCATCACTGTCCGAAACCTAAGAACAAATGCCATTATGACAACACAAGTAACAGATCATTACTTCGCTGCTGCTACTGCAGACTTGGCGCGTCGGAGTGTTGTGAAAGTTGGTGATACGCTGGAAGTAACGGTCTCGGATAAAAACGGGAATATCGCTTCAGAGAAATTCAGTTTTGAGGTAACACCTAACAGTGTGGAAAATGCGCTGCTCACTATCAACATTGATAGTATTGGCAAACCGAAGGGCAACCTCTTACTACAGAATTACCCCAATCCGTTTAACCCCGAAACATGGATCCCATATCAACTATCAGATGCCGGTCATGTATCAATATCTATCTATGACGCAACTGGTGGACTTGTTCGCACACTCGCAATTGGATATAAGTCAGAAGGGTTCTATCATAACCGCGGGCGTGCAGCATATTGGGATGGCAAAAACACCTTAGGTGAAAGTGTCGCAAGTGGTATCTACTTCTATAAGATAGAAACCCCTTCCTTCCAACATACACGTCGGATGATTATTTTGAAATAGGTTACGCTTCAACCCCAGCGGTGCGAAAGGTGTATAGAGGAAAATAACAAACCTTTCTCTACCCAATATATATTTACCATGCAATATATATGTCCCAAATGCGAATGCACCCACGACATATCACCCCATCGGTATCAATGTGATTGTCGCGCACCGCTAACCCTTGACCCTATACCCTCCCTCCAATATGATAAATGGAACACCGATATCCCCTCACTCTGGCGGTATCGTAGCGCGTTGCCAATCTCCGCAGACACAGAAATCGTCACCCTTGGCGAAGGCATGACCCCGCTCATCCCATTAGACGCAAATGAAAACCCAAACCATTACGTCAAATTAGATTACCTCTGTCCCACAGGTTCGTATAAAGACCGCGGTGCATCTGTGCTACTCACACATCTCAAGGCATTCGGTGTTACAGAAATCGTTGAGGATTCATCTGGGAATGCGGGTGCTGCCATCGCTGCCTACAGCGCAAGAGCAGGTATCCACTGCACTATCTACTGTCCAGAATCCACATCAAAAGGCAAACTAAAACAGATTTCTGCTTACGGTGCTGCGTTAGAACTGGTGAAGGGAAATCGTATGGCAACAACCGTCGCAGTGCAACTCGCAGCACAGAACACCTGCTATGCTTCTCACAACTGGCACCCATTTTTCTTGGAAGGGACAAAGACCATTGCCTTCGAAATCATTGAGCAGTTAGATGGTGTTGTGCCAGCACACGTTATCTGTCCTGTCGGTTTTGGGAGTATCTATTTAGGATTATATCTCGGTTTTCGGGAACTCTATTTGGTAGGTGTGATTGAAACCGTGCCACGTCTACTTGGCGTGCAACCCGCTGCCTGTTGTCCGATATACCTCGCTTACATCAACGATACACCCACTATCTCACGTATGCAACAAACAGGTCAAACCCTTGCTGAAGGTATCACCGCAGAACTCCCCATCCGTAGCGATATGATCTTGGAAGCAATTCACAAGACAAACGGCGCATTCACCACAGTCAATGACACAGAGATAAAGTCAGGTATGAAATCCCTTTCCAAAAAAGGCATCTATGTCGAACCCACCTCCGCAGTCGTTATCAAAGCCTACGAAAAGTTCATCGCAGAAGGCATCATCTCCGATAACGACATAACCGTTTCCATCCTCACAGGCATCGGCTTAAAATCTTTATCATAGATTGGATTGTGGAACCTCTTTATCTTTGTAGGAGGGAACTCCGATTCCCGACTATCAGGGTGTTCGGTCGCGATTCGGAGATCGCTCCTACAGAAGAGGTGTCAAAATATTTTTATACTTCACTATATCTTTGTAGGAGGGAACTCCGGGGAATGCCTAAATGGCATTCAAACCGTTGATTTGGATTCCCGACCTCTTAGTCTTTGTAGGAGGGAACTACGAATCGCAACATACATTAGGGAGCAACTTGGGTTATAAAAGTAAAATAGGGACTTGCGAGGAGCAAATCCCTACTTTAGATAGGTTAGTTGGATAGGTTAGGTTGGTTTAGCTATTCCATTATAGGAAACTGTTGAACCGGAAAACAACAACAGCTTCCTAAATGTGGAATAGTTTAGTTAGATTTTCCTTCAATAAGGATTCTGCAGATTCCTTATTGTGAGGAGAAATTGGTTAAATATCCCTGAATTTAACCTTATTGTACCTCTTTTAAATCGCCCCACGTTGTTGTCAGTTTGTTCTCAGCTGAGATATAACCTTTCAACTTAGTGGTACGGAGAGTTTGACGCTCTCCGGCGAAGGATACGTCTTCAATTTGATAGTAATAGACAACACCTGGTTTTGCAGAAGCATCAACCCATGAATAGGTTGAACGTTCACCAGTGGTACCTTTACCTTGGATTAACGTGTCATTGACCTGTGCGAACTCACCGTTCCGGCTATCACTACGAAGGATATTAAATCCAGCGTTGTCAAGTTCGGATTCGGTTGTCCAACGCACGACGACTTTACCATCTTCCAATGTAGGACGGAAGTGTGATAAACTAACTGGCAATACTGAACCTGTTCTATCTGCGGGTGTACCGTAGTCAGTTTCATCACCATACCACGTATGACGGACAAACAGTTGTGCAAAGCCAGCTGTATCAGCAGCGCGTGTCCAATTCATCGGCATCATTCCATCTTGTGCTACACCTTCCACAAAGTAACGGATGAGTGACGTTCTGTTTCCGTCTTCTGTCATCCCAGATGGGAATTCCCATGCAGGTTCATCATTCGTACGAGGATTACCGTCAAGGCTACCGATCTCGTCCGATATTTCACCAATATAGCGACTTGCTGGTTTATTGTCGGTTGTTTTACCATCCATCAAACGGAGATTGAACCCAGCTGGATCGAGAAGTGGTGATGTACGACTTGCTAATTCAAAGGTTTCACCCCTTATTGCCGTAAAGGCATTCAGGACACGAGTGGTTGGGAATACTGTACCTCTTGGCAAGGTATCACTTCCATAATCTCGTGCGGACGATGAAACGATAAGAACAGTTTGATTCGGTGGGATCACCTTCACATTACCATCATCTTTAAAGTTAATGGTGATGATAGGTGCGCGATCAGGATTCTCAATAACGAGTCTCCATCCAGCATTATCCGCAAGATTGACTGCATGTGTCTTTGAAGGATTGTAGAGTTCAATCCACTGTGGCAATGGTGTACGACCATCACCTTGAGACAACATAATTTCACTGATAATAACTTTGTTATCAGCAGCTTTACCTGTTGTGTTCGCGTGATATCCAGGACTTCCACCATGTGCTGCAGAATTAGATGCCTGGCGTTTATAACCGACACCGGTGTATCCTACACCATTAAAGGCAGCCCTGTGATCATTATGAGACCCTCTTGTTACGAGATTCCTACGGTAGTGAACTGTCTCTTGACTAAACTGATTCTGATTGAAATTAAGCGCTTCAAAGTTGCGGAGTGGCCAGAGATTTGTTTCAGACACGGCATTCGGATAATTCGTTATCTTCAAATCATCGTGCCATCCAGCGATATCAACGATCTTATCAAGGTCATCTTTACCGCGTTCAGCAACACCTTCGCCACCATGAGCACCAGATCTGTGACCTTGACCACCATCTGGTCTACGTAGGATCAGTATGAACTTGCCACTATCAGGCAAACCTATGTCCTCATATTGGTAAGCTGCTTGATCGGATTTACGCATAACCTTATAGCGCACAGGATTCTTGCGCGAACCGACGACCTGATCTTCGTCATCTAAATCAACGTTATAACCGACAGCCAACGGATGATCTGGATTGTCTCTTGGGTCGGAAGCGACTAAGAGGAACACACCACCTGCGGGAATCTTGGCGTTATCGTTAGATGGGAACTGATAGAATATTTTATCATTACCATCAGAAGTCTTATTTCTATTAGCCTGAGCAGGTTTTGACTCTACAATAGAAATGAGATAATTTTTCAGGTTTATCTCATCAGTAGGATTATCTGGACGAACATCGCGAAGTTCAATCCATTCATAATCTTCATTAGTACGGTTTGCGATCTCGTTGAATACAACAGAATTGATTGGCACATTCGTCCGAGCAGCTCTGGTGTCTGCGCGTTCAGGACTAAATGTATTCACACGTCCGGGAGTGCCAAGAAAATCATGAACAACACTACCAAGACCTACACCGATATTTTGACTAAACCGTGCATACGGTGTCGTAGATGCTGCCCAAGAACCTTTGTTACGACCGTCTAAACTTTGATTAGCACCACCAGCACCACCGTCGCCATATCTGGTATAAAGTCCATCTCTGGCTTTACCAGCATTGTTCTCGTGTCTACGGGTAAGACTAAACGCGCCACGTTTGGGAACACGTGCCATTGAGACAAAGTTCTGACCTGTGTCGGGGTTACCGTTCTGACCTGGAAGAACCCAGAATGCGTTACCAGGGCGGTCATTAAAGACGTTCGTTACGACATCAAGTTTCGGAGATGCCAAGTTACCATTGATAGTAGCATCTGTTGAAATCGTTGCGGCACCTGTTTTCCAAGACAACCTAACTGTAACGCTTCCGTCGTCTGTTCCAGGTGTGGCATCATCAGTCGTATCAACGTTTAGGTTATGAATTTCAACCCACTGGTTAGTGCGTTGCACAAGAGCATTACCCAGCTCCGATTCATCAATTGCCCACATGACTTCACTGATACCGACTGTGCCGGGTGAACGTGCGACATAACCCATAGCGGATGAATCTCCAGCTTGATCTAAGATAAGTGCGCCACCACCTGTGACAGCAGTGGTATCAAAAACATTCTGCAAATCAGGCATATCTGCCCACACTACTAACACTATATCGGGGTTATGCGCTTCTAAGGCTGCAATTTTACCTGCAGTCGCATTTCTAACAACAACAACGAAACTGTCAGCCGCAATAGTGAATTCAGGACTTGCATTGACGACAATTGCAGGAATTGTGTAAGTAACCGTGCCAGAACCATCATTATCCCACGTAAGCGCGACTGAGTGACTACCTGCTCCTTGAGTAGCTGGAACCGTGATAGTACGTGCTGCGCCACTCGCAGTGATGGAGTATCCAGCAGGAACAGTTACAGTGCCAGGATCTTTACTAAAGGTAACAGTAAGTGTGCCACCTGCTGTTGTCATTCCAAGTGCTAGTGTCGGAATCGTTGCAGCTGTCGGAGTAGTTGCTCTCGCTGCCAACTTCACTCTTGTAGAACGGTGGACCGCACTATTACCAGCAATATCTGTGACTGTAACAATTATTGTGAGGTCAGCAACAGGCCAATTTCCTGCTGTTGTGTTTTTCAGCAACTCAATTTCATATACAGGATTGCCGTCTTTTTTGCCAAGAAACTTCGCTGTTGCCCTTTCTGGTATTGATGTAGCAACATCATAAGTTAAATCAAAAGTTGCTGCTTCTTCTGGACCGTCCGTTGCTGCTGTAACAACAATGCGGAAGTTTTCATTGATTTCTGCAGGATATGCATCCAAATCAAATTCTGTTGCACTTTCCAACATAACGGTGGTAAGCGTAGGCGCTACTTCATCAAACACGATAGTGTCGTTAGCACCTTCTATGACTGGTTCAGTTGCACCTCTTGCTTGAAATGGAAATGCCGTTGTTGTAACACTTATTGTAGTAGATGTAGCAGCCATAAGCACTTTGGCTGTATACTTGTTCGCACCACTGGATACCACACTTTGAACGGTACCATTTGTTGCGTTAATATCTGTTCTTCTTAGACCTATAGCAGGACCTATAGCAGGTACGGCAGGCGGTCCTGTTACTGCAGCCGCCATTGCTTCAAACTCAATAACCACATCAAGAAGGTCAAATTGTTTTGCACTTTGGGGTGCCTTGATACTTTTGATCTTCGGTTGATAGATGCTTGTTGATGCCAGATCCTGACCATTTGTGAGGGTGACTCGGCGAGATGCAATGGTATTACCCGAAGTCTCATTGATTGTTACATCAGCATCATCACCTTGACTAGTATCGGCAAGTGCTACATTAAAAGTAAATACTGTATCTGTATCAGTAACTGCAGGGGTTGTACCCGCAGCAGGGGCGATATTTGTCACGGTCGCAACACCAGAAGGTGTTACCGTAAAATCACCAACTTCAGGAGCATTAGCGATGGTAGGTGCCGTTGCATACGTAAGGGTAACAACCCATCCTGACTCGTTTGTCTCTTCATTGGTCGTGTCCAAATCACCAGACCATACAGCACTCATTGTGTTTGCCATCACAGGCGATGCAACGAATGCCATCAGTAAAATTATACAAACTAAGGAAAATGTCGATTTATTTGACAATCGCATTACTTATTTCTCCTTTATCTCCTTTTAGAAATATTAAATTCAAGTTAAGATTCAGGGAATTAAATCCTGTAAATCTAATCTTTCCAATCTCGAATATTAATAATGTATTAATATTCAATATAAAAACAGGGATAACCTGTTTACCTATCTCAATCGATACCACACCATACTATCCATCTTAACCTTGTGGTAACCAATTGTGTTCTTGCATTATGAATTGACGAAGCCTCGATTTATATTTAAAGTTTGTTCTGCTTCATCCCAATTCGCAAGATTTTTTAGAACTTCCATTGTCTAATTTTTGGTGTAACCAAAGCACCTATATTAAACAATGTTTAATTATAAACTAAAAAACATATAATGTCAAATTATTTTTTAGTTTTTCCATTATATTATAGCAAAACGTTTGATTTATATCAATTTAATATGACATTCATCAACAAAAACATGTCAAAACATGAATTGTTATGACATATTGTAATATAAACAACGTCATAAGTCAACTTAAAATTACAAAAAAATGCACTTTTTCCTAAAAAAACGCACTTTTTTTCATAATTTCCCCCAAAAACCCCATTTTTTAACATATTTTACCCTTCCTTAATCCCGAACTCCAAATCCCACCTCTTTATCTTCTACATTTTTCTTCTGTATTTATCTTCTGTATTTATCTTCTGTATTATCCGTATTTTCATCCCCTTCATCCCCTTCCGTGATTCACACGCCTCTTCTGTAGGAGGGAACTCCGATTCCCGACATCTTCTGTATTTTCCGTATTTTCCTCCCTTGCGTGATTCCGACCAACCCATGATTCAGACAAATATAAGAGGTCGGGAATCGGAGTTCCCTCCTACAGAAGAGGTAAAACATACTCCGAGTGCCTTCCGCAATTCCCGACATCTTCTCTTCTGTATTTATCTTCTGTAGGCGGGGAATGCCAATGGCAGAATACGCGTTTGGTATTCTGCATGATTCATACCGTTGATTTGAACTCCGATTCCCGACATCTTCTCTTCTGTATTTTCCTCCCCTTCCGTGATTCCGACAAACCCACGATTCAGACAAATATAAGAGGTCGGGAATCGGAGTTCAAATCAACGGTATGAATGCTATATAGCATTCCCCGGGTCGCTCCTACAGAAGAGGTAAAACATACTCAGAGTACCGTCCGCGATTCAGACAATACCGCGTAATCCACAATCATATTGCCAATCCATTGTCAAACTATTGCTCGGAATCCCACAAAACCCACCAAACCCCACCCATCCTAAGTTACAATTTACTACAACAAAACGCACCGAGAACCAACAAGCAAACAGAAACCGAACAAGGAAATCCGAGGGGAACAGAAATGAGCACACAAGACCAACCACAACCAACCGAACAAGAAAATCAGGATACCACCCAAAAATACAATGTGGAAGAACATGTCCACATAAGACTTGTTGCTATATCAAATATACTTGATGAAAAGTTAGAGAAATTGGAGAATAGCGCAGACTCACCTGAACGCGACGAAGAAATTACCAAGTTCATAAACGAGAATGGCAAATTCATCCGTGATTATAATACCATGATGAGACGAATAAACATCCAAACGCGAGGCTACGATGTCAAACCATCCTTCTTAATAAAAAAAGAGATGGAAGAACGAGAAGCCAAACAGAAGCAGGAACAACAGAACCGAGACAAATCGCAACCCGAAACACCAGAAAAATCGGATACACATACAGATAGCCAACCAGAAGAACAAACCGAACACCCTGACCAACAAGCACAAAAACTGCAACACCTACATCCAGACATGCAGGAATATCAAGACTGTCTACCCAAACCGCCTGATCCAGACGGAAAGCAGCAAAATGACGAAAACAAACGACCCGCACCCATCATTGCATACGACCCGAAGGGTTTCCGACCGTGCGGACAGATGCAGGACTTCTTCAAATCGGACGCGAGCATAAAAATCGCAGGCGGCACCTACGACGCAGGCAAAACCTATAGCTGCGTCGCATACATGGACCAGTTAGCGAGAACCTATCCAAACGCACGACTTACATTTGTCCACCTGAGTCTCAAACGAGTCTACAAAAACATCATTCCGACCTACGAGAAATATCTCGGCTTTAAACCGAATAGTAATACCAATTCCAACCCGACACCCATCACACGCTACGGTGGCGAAAACCCCGAATTCTACGAATACTGGAACGGTTCCAGAATCTACATAAACGGATTAGACGACCCACAGAAACTGCTATCAGATTTCTACGATGCAGCCTTCGTCAACCAAGCAGAATTGTTACCCTTTGGCACATGGGACGAACTCAGAGCGCGGGTCTCCGAACGCGCAGGAAACATGCCGATCGCTTTCCTACTCGGTGATTGTAACCCAAGCATACCGAACCACTGGATACGGCAGCAGGCAAAAGACGGCAAACTTCAGTATTTCGAAATGACCTACAAGGACAATCCCGAAATATACGATCAGAAGACAAAAAGGTTGATGAAAAGGGGGAACCGTCGTTTGCAAAGATTGCAAGACCTTGACGGACTACGTTACAAACGCGGATACGAAGGGAAATGGGAATCAGCGGAAGGTCTCGTATTTGATACATTCGCACCAGAGTTACATATCGTTGACAACTTCGACATCAAGCCAGATTGGCAACGGTATCTCAGCATCGACTGGGGATTTCGCAACCCGTGCAGCTGTATCTGGTGGGCAAAAACCCATGATGACCGTATCTATGCCTACAAAGAGATTTACAAAACGGGATTAACAAAACCCGAATTCATACGTTTAATCAAGGAAAACATGGACAAAAAAGACCGTATCCGTTATGCAGCCGTAGACAGTGCAGATCAGGAAGGTGTCTCCGAGTTAAAACGTGCTGGCATCCGTGTCAACCAACCGAAAAAGTCCCGCATCGCGCAGATTGATGCAATTAAGGAACGTTTAAAGGTAGACGGATCCGGTAAACCCTCCATCTTTTTCTTTCGGGACAGATTAGTGCATGCACCAGACGCAGTGTTAAAGGAAGCGTACCGTCCCCTCGAGGTCACCGATGAATTCCTGAGTTGCACCTACGACGAGAACACAAACGGCACCAACAGAGACGACGAAGCCATCAAAGGCGACAACCACGGCATCGACAGCACCGCGTATTTTGTCATGAGCCTAAAACACAGGACAACCGTCGGCAGTGGTCGCGTCATCCATGCCGGCGGCTCAGGCAGCAGCTTTGTAACAGGCGGTCTCCCAATAGACCAGTACACAAAACCCTGATAACTGTCTGGTACGGTAGCAGGCACTCTCCGGGGAACGCCTACAGGCGTTCATACCGTTGATTTACCGGTGGTCGCGACATCTTTCTTCTGTAGGAGCGACCCGGGGAATGCTATATAGCATTCATACCGTTGATTTACCGGTCGCGACATCTTATATTGTCAGAATCACGGAAAGCACGGAAGGGGAGGAAAATACGGAAGAGAAGATATCGCGACATCTTTCTTCTGTAGGCGGGGAACGCCTACAGGCGTTCATACCCGGGGAATACCTAAATGGTATTCATACCGTTGATTTCTTGATTTGAACTCCGATTCCCGACCTTCTTACATTACATTCAGTAGGAGGGAACTCCGATTCCCGACATCTTCCGTATTTTCCGTGATTCAGACAAAATGAAATCCTCAACCCAAACAAATTGTTCTATCCCTTCTCCGTTTTTCTCTGCAAAAATTGAGAAGATATGTTACAATAAAACACAGGTAATTGCGAAACAATGAATAAAGGGATACATCAAATGAAAAACCGAATTCTAATTGGTTGTCTATTATTTTTATCTGTACTCAGTGTGTTATTCCAATATCACTACCGAGTCGAAGCCGATTCACGCGAACAACAACCTGACAATTACCCTCCTTTTTCACATGACCAATTCAATATGGTATTGCCAGAGCATGTTGATAAAGGCAACGTGGACTATGCAAAACTAAAAGCAAATCCACAAAAACTGGAAACATACTTAGATATGGTGTCAGTTGCAAATCCCACTGAAATGAACTACAACACACAGTTAGCATTTTGGATAAACACCTACAACGCACTTGTAATTAAAGGCGTAATTGACCACTATCCAACAAAGAGTGTGCGAAAGGTAAAGTGGTTTGGTGGGTTTTTCTCTCGACTCAAGTTTCAGGTTGCTGGCAATACTTACACACTGAACCAGATAGAACACGACATAATTCGCAAAGAGTTTGTTGATCCACGCGTTCATTTCGCACTTGTATGTGCGTCAAAAAGCTGTCCACCAATAGAAAATACCGTCTATTTACCCGAAACAATTGAAGAACAACTGGATGCTGTAACGCTCAAATTCGTCACCAACCCAGAGAAGGTGCGAATAGACCGAGACAAACGCATAGTCTATCTCTCAAAGATTTTCAAATGGTATGAGAAAGATTTTACTGAAGGATACGATGGTGTTGCGGATTTCCTCGCAGATTACCTATCACCAGAAGATGCAGATTTTGTGTTAGCGAAAGATGTTAAATATCACTATTTAGACTACGATTGGACACTGAACGATATAAAATGAAAGGGAATTATTGGCTCAATTGGATGCCGATGTTGAATAATATGATTAATACCGCTGTTATTGGTTACGGATATGCTGGACGCGCATTTCACTCCTATCTTGTCGGTCTGGCAGATGGATTAAATTTATATGCAATTGCAACCCGCAACGATGAACGACGTGATGCCGCACGAGAGGCATATCCAAACGCACAAATATATGAAACTATTGACCAAGTCATCGCTGATGATAACGTTGACCTCGTTGTCTTAGCAACACCTCACGATACACATGCAGAACTTGCTATCAAAGCAATGGATGCTGGAAAAAACCTCGTCTCAGATAAAATCATTGCGATGAACACCGCAGAAGCTGATGCCATGATTGCTGCAAGTGAACGGAATAACGTTATGCTCAGTGTATTCCACAACCGCAGATGGGATTGGGATTATCTCACCGTCAAAAAGGTAATAGCAGACGGTCTACTCGGTACACCCTATCTCTTCCAAGTTGCAATTATGCGATACGGTGCCCCCGGTGGATGGAGAGGTGTAAAAAGCCAAAGTGGCGGTATTTTATACGATTGGCCCGCACATTTCGTTGATCAAGCACTGCAATTCGGACAAGCACCTGTCGCATCTGTCTTCTGCGATATTCACTACAACACAAAATGGGACACCGATATCGGCAACTATGCAAACCTGATCATAAAGTTTGAGGACGATGTGCGGTACCAAATTGAGATTAGCAACCTTTCCAAAGCAGAAAAACCACGTTGGTATGTTGTCGGTGACGAAGGCGGCTTAATCAAATACGGCTTAGATCCACAAGAGGGACCAATGCGTGATGGAGACATTGATGCAGCGGAACAAGACCCTGCAAACTACGCAAAAGTCTGGACAGCAGCAGGTGGAGAAAATCGAGAACTCGTTATTGAAAGTGTTCGCGGCACATGGAAATCTTACTACCAAAACATCGCAGATGTCCTAAACAAAGGTGCAGAATTGGTCGTTAAACCCGAAGAGATGCGTAAAGTCATGCAGGTCTACGATGCAGCAATGCAATCCGCAGAAACAGGCGAAACCGTCCGTCTATAACCAGTCTGCTGTGATACTATGAAATCCAGTTTTTGGGATCTTTCACCTTAGCCGTAATGCATACTAAACCAACTATCTGATTGTAGGTCAACATCATTACTTATGATAAATTGTTCAAATTATGGACACCGCCGTTCATTTTGTGACAAAACATTGATCTACTAAATTGGAATAACCCTGTTGTAAGGCAACTTAGACAAATAATAAATATTGGCATAGTACTTGCTATCACATTATCATTATATTGAGAGGAGAGAAAAATGAAACTCAAAAACCTGATTGGGTTAATGCTGGTCGTGCTTATGGTAGGAATCACCATGCACATCAGTGCAGACTCACACAAAGTATCTGAAACAACCAATTATGCTGAACTAAACAAAAACGTTATCAAAAGTATTGACAAGGGATTAGAGTGGTTAAAGGGACAACAAGGAGAAGATGGTTTGTTTGAGGTGGCACCCGGTGAAGGACATCCAGGAATAACTGCACTTGCAATCACCGCATTTTTACGACATCCACAGAAAAAATACTCGGACGAAAAACATCCATTTATTCAAAAAGCAATTGATAAGTTAATTGCAATGCAGCAGGACAACGGTGGAATATACGATGCAAGCAAACAACCTGCATTACCCAATTATACGACCGCAATATCTGTCATGGCACTATCATCAACTGCAAATCCGATGAAATATGAAAAAGTCATCAAAAAAGCACAGGGATATTTGAAGAGTCTACAAATCCAAGATGAAGAAAGTGTCTATTACGGCGGCATCGGCTACGGTAGTCGGGAATCAGTCAACGACCTTTCCAATCTCAACCTCGCTATCCAAGCCCTAAAAGAAAGCGGTTCGGATGATGATGAAGTCTGGAATAAAGCGGTTAAATTCCTTGAACGCACACAAAACCGAAGCGAGAGCAACGATCAATCATGGGCGGGTAACGATGGTGGATTTATCTACTCACCTGATGGTGAAAGTAAGGCTGGCACGGACGAAGCAGGAAGTCCCAGATCCTACGCAAGCATGACCTACTCAGGTCTGTTGAGTTTCATTTATGCTAACGTTGATAAAGAAGATGAACGTGTGAAGGCTGCTGTCCAATGGATAGGTAAGCACTTCACCGTTGAAGAAAACTACGGCATGGGTGCACAAGGTCTCTACTACAACTATCATACGATGGCAAAAGCATTGCGGCTATATGGAAAGGACACCCTTGTTGACGCAAAAGGAATTTCCCACGATTGGTACCAAGAACTGGCAGAAAAATTGATTGATGTCCAAAAATCTGACGGATCGTGGATGAATGAAAACAGCCGATGGATGGAAGCACTACCAGTTTTAGCAACCAGTTATGCTATTCTCTCCCTTGATACAGCCTACCCGAAGAAAAAATAAACACGCATTCACCTCAAAAGGCGGATTCCTATATCCGCCTTTTTTCTTGCAAAAGTAAATTAAACTTATTCAACTTAATAACGTTATATCATTCAGTTTTTTTTGTAATGATGTTCGAAAGTTGAAAAGGTGATATGAGTTTAATTGACGGATTATCAATCGGCATAGCAGCAATTCGTGCAAACAAAATGCGTTCACTGTTAACTATGCTCGGGATTATTATCGGAATTGCTTCTGTGCTTGCTATGATTGCAATCGGTGATGGTGCAAAAGAGATCGTTTTACAAGATGCACAAAAACTCGGTGGGGCAAATCAGTTTACACTATATCGTAGGTCAACAAAAAAGTTGGGGAAACACAACATTCCAATTCGGACGAAGGAATATCTTAACTACGGGGACGTACTCGCAATCGAAGCGGATTGTCCAACAGTGAGTGAAGTGACTCCACGAATCAGAGATTGGAAAGGTGTGTTAATGCAATCAGATGGAGGTGCAGAAACACGTGCAGGATATAACGGTGTAGATCCCTCCTTTAAAACTGCAATGGACTGGAAACTAAATGAAGGACGATTCATAACTGAGGAAGACGTTAAGAATGCAACCCAAATATGTGTTCTTGGTGATGATGCAGCAATAGATTTGTTCGGCAACAGTTCGCCTCTTGGCAAGGAAATAAAAATAGCAAGGAAAGTAAGATACTATGATCATCGTGGAAAGAGACGAAGTCGCAGAATAACTGATCGATTCACGGTTGTTGGCACAATGATGCCAAGAGGAAGAAGCCTACGATTCGGTTGGAGTTTTGATACTATGGCTTTTTTCCCAATTACAACTATACAAGAACGATTCACAGGAGACGATAAAATTCAAGAGATCGTAGTCTATGCAAATTCCGTTGAAGGTGTTCCTAAAGCAGTAAAGGAAGTAAAAGAAGTCATCCGAGAACGACACAAGGGTGAAGATAATTTCGTCAAAATCTATGAGATGCGGAAGGGTATACGACAACTGGAAAAAATAAGTAAAATGATAAAAATCGCACTTGGTAGCATCGCCGGTTTTTCGCTACTTGTCGGGGGAATCGGGATAATGAATATGATGTTAGTCGCCGTTACTGAACGTACCCGCGAGATCGGCTTACGAAAAGCACTCGGTGCAAAACCACACGACATTCTGTTTCAATTCCTTATTGAGTCAGTGGCAATGTGTGCTGTAGGCGGTGCTATAGGTATCGGTTTAGGTATTATCATTGGAGAAAGCATGTCAGTCATTGCTGTCAAAATAGCTAAAATAGTCCCTGCATGGCCCGCAGTTGTCTCAACACAGTGGATCGTAATTTCTATTCTGTTTTCGGCTGTGATCGGTATATCTTTCGGGTTGTATCCCGCAATAAAAGCCTCAATTCTACCACCAATAGAAGCACTACGCAAAGAATAACTCCTTCAATTGCTACAAATCCACCCAAATTATCCATACCTCAAACTCAACCCATTAAACAATAAACCAATTAATATAATTACGTCTTATTTAATATAGCAGACTCCGATTTCTAAAATAATAAATTGCGTGATTTAAAAACATGATCCCTGAACCGCACTTACCGAGTTTTGAAAAACAGATTATGCTACAAAGATAGCATCTCAAGTTAATATAATGTAAATATTAATTTGACAGATGTTATTTACTTGTGGTATAATTTATATCATTTAATGTGACATAATTTGGTAACGTTTTCAACAAGCAAAGTACATCAATGTAATATGTTCATAAAGATTAGACTATTGGTGAAGTAAACAAATAGTATTCTTTATGTTACCAGGAAAATAATATGCGACTAATAGAAGGTCTATCTGTTGGATTTGCCGCTATCCGCTCAAACAAGATGCGTTCGTTATTAACGATGCTTGGAATTATCATCGGGGTTGCCTCTGTGCTCGCAATGATTTCCATCGGCGATGGCGCAAAAGAAATAGTATTACGTGATGCACAGAAACTCGGTGGTGCGAATCAATTTACTATTTATCGCACTTGGTATAAACGGGTAGGTACACAATGGAGGAGAATTCGTAGCAACGAGTATATGAAATATGGTGATGTAATAGCAATTGCAGCAGAATGTCCTTCAGTAATTGCAGTAACCCCAAGAATCCCTGAGTGGAGAGGTGCGTTAATACAAGCCGCGGGAGGTGCTGAATCACGTGCAGGATATAATGGTGTAGATGCAACCTATCATACCGCAATGGATTGGGAAGTACAAGAAGGACGATTTATTACAGACGAAGATGTGGAAAATGCAACTACTATTTGTGTACTTGGAGATGAGGTCGCTACTACACTATTTGGGGAAAAATCTCCTCTCGGACAGGAGATAAAGATTGCCAGAGGAGACGGTCGTTATGACCGATACGGACGCAGAGACAGAAAACGCTCCACAGAACGATTCACAGTTGTGGGGACAATGAAACCGAGAGGTAGAAGCCTGCGATTTGGTTGGAGTTATGATAATCTTGTCTTTATGCCGTTGACAACAACACAAGAACGTTTTACTGGGGATGATAAAGTTCAAGATATTGTCGTCTACGCAAAAACCGTTGAAGATGTACCAAAGGCTATTGAAGAGGTGAAAACAGTTATCCGCAAACGTCATAGAAACCAAGATGACTTCATCAATATTTTTGATATGCGCGAAGGTATGGCACAGTTAGATAAAATCAGCAGAGTCATTAAGATTGCTCTGGGAAGTATTGCCGGTTTCTCACTGCTTGTCGGTGGCATCGGTATCATGAATATGATGCTTGTCGCTGTAAGTGAACGGACGCGTGAGATTGGACTTCGCAAAGCACTCGGTGCAAAACGGGTTGACATCCTAACGCAGTTCTTAATGGAGGCGGTATTGATGTGTAGTGTAGGTGGATTGTTAGGCGTAGGTTTAGGTATCTTTGCTGGACAAGGTATGGCAATTCTTGCTGTCCAGATTGCAAAAGTTGTCCCCGAATGGCCCTCAGTCATCTCAACACAGTGGGTTATAATTTCAATTTCGTTCTCAGCATTAATAGGCATCTCATTCGGGTTGTATCCAGCAATAAAAGCGTCTTCACTTTCTCCAATTGAGGCACTTCGCACTGAATAAAATATTTAACTTGGCATTTCATTATACGTGCGACCATTAAGTTCTCTACCCGTTTTTGATTTACGAGTACCACCCCACTGTTTAAAGAAAAAGTGGACATTCTCTGTTGCACACTGATCGCGAATGTCAACAACCCATTTCTCTTTCATTTTACGTGCACCAGGACCAGATTCTCCACCCACAATCACCCAATCTATCCCATTCAAATCTAAACCTGTAAGAGGACCGATAAGAGGTTCAAGAGAAAGGAATTTTATCTTTGCACCTGTTTCACGAAGTTCATCAATTCTATCAAGAACGCGGTTATCTTCAACACTAACCCCCATCCAGACATTCTCAGGCCAAGGCAACTTTGGACTGTATTCCAACAGTCGTGCGGAACGTTTCGTCAATACTTGGAATTTGTGCCAATGCGCTTGCTCCATCACAGAGAAAACTTCCTGTATATATTCCAATTTGACCTTTTCATGAAACAAATCACTCATGGAATTAACAAATATGCGACGCGGTTTTTTCCATTTTAGTGGCTCATTAAGTAGAGACCTAACAGGAGTTACCTTATGTGTCCATTGTGGGCCTGCTTTCGTATTTTTCGCTAATCCTTCGTAAGCCAAACCTTTACCAGAAAACCGCGCTGCAATGCGTTCAGCATAACAGAAGCGGCAGCCTTCTGAAACACGGGTACATCCACGTACAGGATTCCATGTAGATTCTGTCCACTCAATACTTGACGATATGGTTGCCATTTGTTGCTCCTTAGAATGGGAACTTTAGTTGTATTGTTGTTTGCATTTTTTCAAGAATTTCTTCTGCTATCTTAAGTGCTTTCGGAGCATTTGGGTTAGCTGCTGCAAAGCAAAGTAGATACATTAGCGACTTTTTTGAATTATAAAGAGGTAGAGGATTCTTAGCAACAAAAGGAAAAATATTCTTTAAACATCCAATAAAGTACTGTTCAATTTCTGCAAAGATGTCGTCTCGTTTTTCTAACTCATCATTTTCACTAAATAGAGATCCTTGTCGTGCTAATTGGTAAAACTCATCAAACCAATCGGATCTACCGAAAAACTGGTCTAATTTTTTCCGATGGGAAATTGGGATATTCCCATCGTTTTTTAACAATCGGTTTATACCCATACCTATCGGAAAAAGAATCCACATGTCAATTGCTTCAGTATGTGCAATTAATTCAATTGTTGTCCACTCGACATTCATCCCATAAGGATCAAGAAAGACAAGTGCCCGATTTTTATTCCAGTCAGTCTCATTACAAATGGATTTTACAGATTCATTAGCATCTTTATTAACGAGCTCAATATTATGCTTTGGAAACTCGTCCTTGAGTTTCTTTAATTCTATAAAACTATTTTTATCAGCTTCAATGAAAATGTAATTTGGAAATGGTTGTTTTACTTCCAAAGCACGCCGTACAGATCCAGCTATAAACCGTATTATCTCAGGATCATCATTATCTTTCTGTCCACGGTATCCCATACCAGCAAATGCATCTATGTATGTATATTTATAACTCCGCTGACGCATTATTTTTTGGTATGCGTTTAGATATTCGGTAACACAGTCCAACTTCTGCTCTGTCCAGTCTCCACCAAAAATATGACCAGGTGTATTCATCCAACCCTCACTTTAAGTTAATGAAATTATCACTATTTCATATTATACCCATTTAAGTCATATTTGTCAAATAAGTATTCATAGATAATCTACACACAATAATATTGCAATAAACCAATTTTCATTTTATAACGTCAATAATGTTAGGAAAAATTATTCCAAACGGCAATATTAAGAAATAGATTATCAGGATATAGTTTCAACCCCATCATTTAGTTAATTTAACGAACCTTAACCGCTTTTTTCTGTCTAACCTACTAAGCAAAAAAGTATCATCTTATAAAGCCTTTGGAGACAAGAAATGCGTATATTTGAAGGATTATTCGTTGGGGTATCAGCAATTCGTAGCAACAAACTGCGATCCTTACTGACGATGCTTGGAATTATCATTGGTGTTGCCTCTGTGCTTGCAATGATTTCAATCGGTGATGGTGCAAAGGAGATTGTGTTACAGGACGCTCAAAAACTCGGTGGTGTTAACCAATTCACGATGTATCGCAGCAGTTACAAACGTATTGGCAGCCGATGGATGCCTAACCGAAGCAACGAATACTTTAAATACGACGATGTTTTGGCAATTGAAGCAGAATGTCCATCCGTCAAAGTAGTTGTCCCCCGAATACCGGAATGGAGAGGTGTCCTCATCCAAACTAATGATGGTTCTGAAGCACGCAGTGGATATAACGGTGTAAATGCCTCATTTGATGATGCAATGGAATGGGGTATTCAAGAAGGTCGGTTTATTTCTGATGAGGATATTGAAAATAAAGAGAAAGTCTGTGTATTAGGAACAGAAGTTGCATTGAATCTATTCGGAAATGCCTCTCCAATAGATAAGGAAATTAAGATTGGCAGAGGTGGAGACCGGTTCGACCGATATGGAAGAAAAGATCAAACACGTATGGCGGAACGGTTTACCGTTATTGGAACAATGGACCCGCGAGGCAGAAGTCTCCGATTTGGGTGGAACCTTGACGATATGGTGTTTTTACCCCTTACCACAGCACAAGAACGTTTTACAGGCAATGATCGTGTTGTTATGTTATCTGTACAAGCACATACCGTTGATGATGTACCGAAAGCCATTGAAGAAGTAAAAGAAGTGATGAGAAAGCGACATAAAAATCAAGACGACTTCTTTGATCTTCGAGACATGCGTGAAGGTATGGCACAGTTAGAAAAAATCAGTAAAGTCATAAAAATTGCGTTAGGGAGTATTGCTGGATTTTCACTTCTCGTTGGGGGTATCGGTATCATGAACATGATGTTAGTTGCCGTTAGTGAGCGAACCCGGGAAATTGGTCTACGAAAAGCACTCGGTGCAAAACGTTTGGATATTATGCTGCAGTTCTTAATTGAATCCATTGTCATGTGCATAATAGGTGGAGCAATAGGTGTCGGAGTAGGATATCTTGCAGGTGAAGGCATGGCACTTCTCGCTGTTAATATTGTGAAGGTCGTTCCTGATTGGCCAGCAGTAATCTCAATGCAGTGGGTTATTATTTCTGTCTCATTTTCTGCATTGATTGGCATCTCATTTGGTCTCTATCCAGCACTCAAGGCTTCAGCACTTTCTCCAATTGAAGCACTACGTACTGAGTAAGTGAGGGTATTATGAATCTATTTGAATGTATCATTTTAGGTATCAGCAGTTTGCGGCGTAACCCGCTCCGTTCCAGTCTGACGATTATAGGTATTATCGTTGGGGTAGGTTCTGTTGTCAGTATGGTTTCTGTTGGCGACGGTTCCAGAGCCATGGTATTACGTGAAATTGAACGGACAGGTGGCACAAAAATTATTGAAATATACAAGGATGATTGGGATAAGCAATCAGGCACTTTAAGTCGTGCTGCTGGGGAAGCTGTCAGAGGAAGAAGTCGATGGCGCAGAAACCGCGCGGAGCATTTGGAAACCGATGATGCTTATGAAATCTTGAAGAATACACGTGGAATCGTTGACGTAGTCGCAGAAGATGATATGCCAGGATGGAACGTCAGTTTCAAAGGACGGAAAAAGGAATCACGTATTGTTGCATCAACGGCTGGCTATGATCGTTCACATAATTGGTACACATCAAGTGGAAGATTCTTCTCTAAAGATGAAGTAGAATCCTCCAGCAGTGTAGCTGTAATTGGTTCAAAAATCGCGGAAGAACTATTTATCAACGAAAATCCGGTTGGACAAGAGATAAAGGCTTCGCGTCCATCTTACCGGCGCGGCAGGAGCGGTCTGTATGAAGTGCGACTTAAAGTCATCGGGGTGATGGAAGAGAAAGGCGATGCAATGGATACAACCGGTTGGGATGACAGATTCATCATTCCCATCACTACACTTCAGGAACGGTTTAAAGGTCGTCAAGATGTTGAACGTATACGCGTTGAAGCAGTGGACATAGATAAAATCCCACTCGTAATTGAGGATGCAAAAATCGTTTTAGGTAGACAACACAAAAACACCGGTGATGAATATAACTATTGGACAGCTGAGGAGGAATTGGCTACTGCCGATAAAGTTGGTTTAGTGATGAAAGCCTTGATGGGTGGTATCGCGGGTATTGCTTTGATCGTAGCAGGCATCGGAGTTATGAACATCATGCTGGTTTCTGTAACTGATCGGACAAAAGAGATCGGATTACGAAAAGCACTCGGAGCAACTTTCAACGATATTATTACCCAATTCCTGATTGAGGCTTCTGTCCTAACATTCACTGGTGGAATTCTTGGATCAATCTTAGGCGTTTTTATGGGAAAAGGTACTGCTGCACTGATAACAAGGTTTGTTTGGGAAGGCAGTAATTGGCCCTCAGTGGTATCATTCACAACCATGTTTATCGCCATGGTCGTATCTATTGCTATTGGTGTATTCTTCGGTCTTTATCCCGCTCACAAGGCAGCGAAACTTACACCTGTTGAGGCACTACGAACTGATTAGCACGTTGTCTATTGATAAACAAGTAATCGGATAAAAATCATAGATTCAGACCGATTATATGAGAAGTGTGTTGGTGATACACTTCCCAAACCCTATAGGAGGAAATAGGTTTTGAAAAAGTTAATTATTACTGTAGCAATTATCGTTATTCTTTTGGGGGTAGGTGTATTAGTTGTTCTAAGTGTTGACAAAAATGGTACCGATCCAGCGCTTGCACCCAAAATTGAGGTCGTCAAACGTGGTGATTTTAAAATGACCATTCGTGCAACCGGCAATTTAGAACCACTCCTTGACGTGGAAGTCAAATCCAACGTTGAAGGAGAGGTAGTTCAACTGCTTGTGGACGATGGTGATTTCGTTCAAGAAGGTGACATTTTAGTCGAACTTGACCCTGAATTATATGAAGAGGAGCAGAAACAGGCACAAGCAGATGTTGACGCTGCGCAGGCGCAGCTTAGACAAGCGGAATTAAACATTGAACTTAAAAAAGAACGGTTGAATAGTCAACTTACACAGAGACAGGCAGCTGTCAAAAGTGCACAGGCGAATCTTGAAACTACCAAAGCGGAATCGTTAACACGTGTCAGTCAAGCTGAAACCGATATTCAGGCAACAAAGAATTTATTAGACCAAGACAATATATCGTTGGAGCAAGCTAATATATCGCTTGAGCAAGCAAAATTGACACTGTCTGAATATGAAACATCTTTGAATTCTTCAAAGGTTTCATTGGATTCTGCAGAATCAGAATTAGAACGGAATAAATCTCTCTATGAACAAGAGTTGGTCTCTAAACAGGTGTTAGAGGATACGGAAACCCGCTATGCGAATGCAAACACACAACATGAAAACGCTAAAAAACGTGTGGAATCACAGAAAAAGACGATTACGTCACAAGAGCGTACGGTGGTAGCACGTCAAACTGCCATAAAAACGCGCGAATCACAACTGAGTTATCAGAATTTAAACCTTGATTACCTGAAAAGGACGCGGACCAAGGCAGAAGAAGAGAGCCAAATTCGGTTGGATAACGCCAACACACAGTTACAGGAACATGAGTTAACTATTCAAAATGAGAAATCGTTGACAGAACAGTCTAAGGTCAGTGCCGGCGCAAATCTGCTTCGACGAGAAAGTAGTTTGAAGAATCAAGATGAACGACTCGCTTGGACAGTTATTACCGCGCCAATGTCAGGAACAGTTACACAACTCGCGATTGAAGAAGGTGAAATCGTTACCTCCGGACGTTCAGCATTTTCACAGAGTCCGCCTATCATGACAATCGCAGACCTCTCGAAAATGGTTGTCAAAACATTCATCAATGAAGTTGATATGGAACGTCTTGAAATCGACCAAGAGGCTGAAATCAAGATTGATGCATTCCAAACCTCCAGATATGATGGTAGAGTATATGAGATTTCTCCGAGTGGACAACAACAAGACAATATAATCTCTTTTGAGGTAATGATAGAGGTACTTGATACATCTGGAAAAATCCGTCCCGGTATGAGTGCTGATGTTGACATCATCACCTACCAAGAAAAGAATGTCCTTATGCTTCCTCTTGATGCTGTGATTTCTAAGAATTCTGCCACTGCTGTCGCGCAGGTAGGCAACACATCACCGTTCAAAGTAGGAAAACCGGTTGCTATGCAGACTCTCAGTGAGAAGATATTCAACGGAACAGTCCAAAATGTCGCTAATGGGAGTGTTACTATTGAATTAGATAGTTCGCAACGCGGTATCCTTCCCGGTCCCTCAACTGTCTCACTCTTAGTAAATGGTGATAAAAAAGCCGATGGTGTTCAGGCACAAGTCAGTGTATCCAGAGGGAAGTTTGTTATGTTGGACAATGGGAGTGGAAAAGGTATTGAAACCCTTATTGAAACGGGTATGCAAAACGAGACAAATGTCATCGTCAAAAGTGGCATCACAGAAGGTGACCGTGTCATCTTACAACGACGACAAAGATCTCAAATGGGTTGGGGAAGATAGACTGAGAAAAATAAAGTCTAAGTTGGGTAGTTCCTTAATATAATGCAACACCGAATGCAGCCATTGTATTCGGTGTTGTTTCCTTAACATATTACAATATTATCACTTGTCCATCATAGGAGAGGTACGCATTATCGGGAAGGTCAATATTCTGTTCCGCACACTGTTCCTTAAAATGCCGATGGTCAAGACGGTGCATAATATGTGTAAAATAGGTCTCTTTCGGTTGTAAAGCATCACTTACCGCAAGTGCCTCCCCAACCGAAAAATGTGTTGGATGTCTCGGATTGAAACTCAATGCATCAATAACCAACACCTCTATACCTTCAAGTAACGCTTGCGATGTTTCTGGCAATCGTTTTACATCAGGTATATACCCAAAATCGTCAATCCTATAACCGTTTGTATCAACATTACCGTGTTCGACTGGGATAGGTGTGATGTCAAATCCAAGTAATTCAAACCTTCCATTGACAGGATTTGGTAGCAGATGACCGACACCTCCTCCTTGGAATGTCTCCTTAGTGAACATATAATCATAGTTGCGTTGTAAAATATCAAGTGTCTGTTCGGGTCCGTAGATAGGCATATCTACGCCTTGCTTTCGGCATGGCATGACGATATCGTTTGTTCCACTAATATGGTCAGCATGGCAGTGTGTAAAGATGACAGCATCAATCCACTCAATTTTATTCCGATTTATCTGGTCCATGAAGTTCGGACCGAGATCAAATTGTAGATTTTTTCCATCCTTTTCAATATGGACAGACGAACGCGTGCGGTAATTCTTTGAACCAACCTGCATTGAATCTTGACAAGTATCGCACTCACATTTATACTCAGGTACACCTGTTGAAGTGCCTGAACCTAAAATCGTTATCTTCATTCACTCAGAATCCTTTCATATACAATGGATAAGTTAACACCCGATGAATGTCATATTTTAGCAGATGTTATCGGCGATAAACCGACAACTGTTATACCGGTTGCAAGATTGACACAAGGAACATGTGACGCTTATCTCGTTGGCACACTACCTGACTACACAGCAGCACTTATCTTTGATACCTATTGCATGGAAGAACCGTTAGGTTTTGGAACAGATACTGACGCACTGTGGCAAATGTTAAAAACCATTGACGGATGGAGTTGCGTTAACGTCAATCCTGAATGTGCTAAACCCCTCGGTAGACTTATTGAAATAGATACTGGTGCATCTATTCGGTATTACGGTGATGTGTATCATGTCCTCAAGGAACAGGTTCGGTGTTATCCAAAAAAACGCATTCATCGCTTGCAATTTGGTGACACAGAGATTTTAGCCAAAGCACCTCTGGAAGTTCAAGGAAACGGTTACAATACTCACGAAGCAATGCTGAAAGACGGAATAGTTGCGGCAGCCGTGATAGATGGTAATATCGTTGCTATTGCGCACACCTATGCTGAAACGACCCTCCATGCTGATATCGGTGTTTCTACACTTGAACAGTGGCGAGGAAAAGGTTTTGCTACCGCTGCTGCATCACTTGTCGCACAAGAAATACAAGCCAGAGGAAAAGTTCCCGTCTGGAGTTGTGGGGAAGACAACACTGCTTCACTCAGAGTTGCACAAAAACTCGGTTTCGCTGAAGTAGATAGACGTACCTATGTCATCCCCGTTTCACCTGTATAACTTCAAGGTGATTATCCGAGTGCTTGATCTACTTTATTGATAGCAGCTGCCATTAACCGTGCATGTTCCTCCTGCATATTGACGTTGAATCCAAATCTTAACGCACGACCAAGTATAGAGAGTGTCTGTGGACACATATCTTGTGAGTATTCTATATCACCTTTGTAACTCGGATCGCTCCAGGGATATCCCGCTGGATTCGGTGAGTGTTTAAACAGAATAGAGTCCCAATAGGTGTAAATATGTCTATCAGGGAAACCTTCGTTATAAGCAGTGCCAGCACCGAGTCCTTCTGCTCTAAGTGCTTCTGTATACTTTTTCGCAAGTTCTACATCACGCACAATAATTGCTGCACTGATACCGCATTCTCCGCTTGGATCGTCTATGTGCTGTCGGATATAGCCTTTTGGATCGTCTGAGAGTTCAGCAATAAACGCCTTTTTGAGTTGACGTGTGTGTCCGAGAATGTCGTCCAGTTTTGAAAGCTGCACGCGTGCAATTGCACCTAATAATTCGCTTGGACGATAGGTTTGGCAAGAGAACGGGTCATTTTTCCATTCTGAACCACTCATCCACATTGGTAATCCCGGTTCAGAAGCAAAGGCAGCACGTTCATAAGTGTCGTAATCATTAGAAAAGACCAACCCACCTTCACCGCAGGTAAGCACCTTGTAATAGTTTAGGCTCCACGCACCCGCATCACCCCATGTGCCAGCATATTTTCCGTTATACTGTCCACCGACACATTGACAACAATCTTCAACGACTTTGAGATCATGTTTCTTTGCGATAGCAAGTATTTCTTCAAGTCGACACGGCACACCTTGCATGTGTACAGGTAAAATAGCTTTGGTGTGTGGTGTTATTTTTTGTTCAACATCAGCCGGATCCAATCCAAGTGAATCGTCAATTTCAGCGATCACTGGAATCGCACCAACACCAACGATAGCCGCTGCTGTCGCTATAAAGGTGTACCCGGGTAATATAACTTCATCACCTGGACCTATTCCTACACCTGTGAGTGCACAAATAATAGCCGATGTTCCAGAATTTACCATCAAAGCATGTTTTACACCGAGTCGTGCTGCAGCCTCACTTTCAAAAGCTGCGACATTAGAATTCTCAACGAACCGAAATAATTTTCCGCTCCGTAGCACTTCTGTCACAGCGTCAATCTCGCGCTCATCTATGACACTGGGTCCATGCATTCCCCCTGGAATCGGTTCTGCAATGACAGGTGTTCCACCATCTACTGCTAAACGATCTGACATCTTCTCCTCCATTTTCGCCAACATCAGGATTTGTGATACTTTACCCGATACAGTTATTTTTGTCAAGTGTGGTTATTTAGGGAAGTGTGTAAAGTTTTGTTGTTTTACATGTAGGAGCGACCTCCCGGTCGCGATTCGGAGATCGCTCCTACAGAAGATGTGATTGCTTATTTTACTAATTCACCATATATAGCCTTATGCTGGTTATTAACAATACTTGACCATAAAACTGAAAATATGATACAATACTCTAACAAACATATTTTAAGGAGTCCGAAGTTTGAATCAACGAGCACCTATTGAGGAACAGATTGATCTCCCATTTGTAGAATCGCTACGAATAAGTTTTCAAAGCTTAAAAATCCGATTTGGTCGTTCTATTATCACGACAGCAGGCATCACACTCGGCATTGCATTCCTTGTTTCCGTTTGGGCGAACAATGAAATAGACCTTGCGCTTCAGGAGAGTGGCAGAAGTTCCGAGATTACTAATCTTGACGAAGCCGCAGATCAAGGTATTTCTACTAAGGATATATGGCTTATCATTATGTCCTTGATCGTTTGTGTGGTCGGGATTGCAAACTCTATGCTGATGGCGGTAACCGAACGATTTCGTGAAATCGGAACCATGAAATGCCTTGGTGCACTTGATGGGTTTGTCGTTAGGCTTTTCTTACTTGAGTCCGGTTTCCAAGGATTCGCTGGTGCATTGATAGGTGCGCTCATTGGGCTGCTTGGTGCTATTGTTTTAGGATTGAAAAACTATGGACTTGATCTATTCTTCTATTTTCCGTTGCTGCCCGCGCAACCGGAAAACGGACCTTTTCAACTGGGTGTGCTGTTATTGGTTCTTTTTGGATGTATACTCGGTATGATCTTGGCTATCATCGGTTCATCGTTTCCTGCATGGCGTGCTGCAAAGTTGCCACCTGCCGAAGCGATGCGGACTGAAGTATAACCTATAATATACACTATCGGTATAATACAAGGACTACTATGCCTGACATTGTTGTAAAAACTGAAGATGTCGTCAAAGAATATAGGATGGGTTCAAATGTTCTTCGCGCTTTGGACGGTATCAATATCGAAATTGAACGCGGAGAGTATATCTCGTTGATGGGTCCATCGGGGTCTGGTAAATCCACCCTTTTTAATATGATCGGTGCACTTGATAGACCTACTGAAGGACAGGTCTACATTGATGGACAGAACATGTCTAACCTATCGCAAAGACAGATTGCTGCGTTTCGGTGTCACAGAGTCGGATATATCTTTCAGAGTTACAACTTGTTGAATGTACGTACCGCACACGGTAATGTTACGTTGCCGATGATTTTTGCTGGTATCCCCGACAAAAAACGGAATGAAAAGGCTGAAAAACTACTTGACAAGGTTGGTTTAGGCGATAGGATGTATCACCTTCCTGATGAACTCTCTGGTGGTCAACGCCAACGTGTCGCAATTGCCAGAGCACTTGCGAATGACCCAAGTATCATACTTGCTGATGAACCCACTGCAAACCTTGATACTATTACTGGACGCGAGATTATTGATCTCATCAAACAACTGAATATGGAACAAGGCGTAACCGTGATCTCTGCAACGCACGATTTGAAGATGCTTGATGTATCTGATAGGATTGTGGATATTCGGGATGGACTTGTTGAGCGGATTCGGAATCGTGATGAGATTGAAATTCAGGTCGGAGAAGTTGGCGGTCACGAGTAGACATTCAGGTATATTATATCAAATTTCAGACAATAAAACGGGACGATTTTCACGAAGCGATTTTAAAGCTGCATAACCCATCACAATAGGCGCGCGACCATCTGCACCTGTAACCAGTGGTTGCGTATTTTCTTGTACACACCTAATAAATGCTTGTAACTCTGATAGATAAGCATCCTTATATCGTTCCACAAAAAAGTATGGTGGTGATGCGGTGTGTATCCCATCACTCCCACTGAAAGTTACCGTATCTGTCAACGGATTACCTGCATTAACCATCCCCTTTGAACCAAATACCTCTACACGTTGATCATACCCGTAAACTGCTTCTCTGCTATTGTCTATCGTTGCAATAACTCCGTTTTGAAATCGTAGTGTTATTATAGCGGTGTCTATGTCTCCAACTTCACCGATTTTCGGATCAACACGCACATCTCCCATCACATATATCTCTACAACTTCGTCGTTGATTAGATACCGTGCCATATCAAAATCGTGTATTGTCATATCAAGGAAAATACCACCAGAAACCTTGATGTATTCAATAGGTGGTGGGGTAGGGTCTCGACTTGTGATACGCAGAATGTGCGGCTCTCCAATTTCACCAGAAGTTATCGCTTCACGCACTCGTATGAAATTCGTGTCAAACCTACGATTGAAACCAACCTGAAACTTTATCTCTGCGTTTTCAATAATCGCTAAAGTTTCATCAATCTGTTCCAAATCTAAAGCAATCGGTTTTTCGCAAAAAATATGTTTGCCTTCAGCTGCTGCAGCTTGACATATTTCGACGTGGGTATCTGTTGAAGAAGCCACAATCACAGCGTCTATCATCGGGTCAGTCAATAGGGTTCCGTAGTCGGTTGTTGCTATAGGGATTGTAAATTGTTCTGCGAGGTTATCTGCTGTTTCGGTGTCTAAACTACAGATTGCTATAACTTCTGCATCGGGTATATTTTGACATAGGTGTTGGATGTGGAGGTTACCGATGCGTCCTGTACCGATTACACCGACACCGATTTTGGATGGGTTGTTCATTTATTGATTATCGTATTCAGATATTGGTAATTCCGTTCCGCACTCTCATAAGGACTACCCATTCCCGGTAGGACATCTTGCTCAACGACAATCCATCCATCGTATTGCCTATTTTGCAACTCCGTAATGAATGCTGGGAAATCAACCTCTCCCTGTCCCAATTCGCAAAAAACACCTTTACCAACAGATGTGAAGTAATCCCAGCCATGTTCGCGAGAACTTGTCGCTATATTTGGACGGCAATCCTTGAAATGTACGTGCCAGATACGGTCAGCATGTCGGTCGAATATGTCAAGTGGATTACCACCACCGAATCGGTAATGTCCTGTATCAAAACACAATCCTACCAAGTTTGGATCTGTGCGTTGCATTAAGGTTTCCACTTCCTCAGGCGTTTCTATGTACCCTGCACAGTGATGATGAAAAACGGTTCGAAGTCCTGTCTCATCTCGCACCGATTGCGCGGTACGCTGCACACCGACTACAACAGCATCCCACTGAGTAGGTGTTAAGCTGTGTTCTGGACGGATGCGACCAGCATTGTTTGTGCGGTGTGCAACAGTGCCGTTGTCATCAGCAAGTACGATGAATGGGGTTTCCCCGGCTGTTTCTGCTAACAACTTGGCATGACGAATTGCTGTTTCCTCTCCTGCGGTGTGCGCTGCAGCATCTGCAAGTGCGACCGGTACAAATGCTCCTAATAGAGTTAACTCTCGTGCAGCGAGTTCGTCTCGGAGTTGGGTGGGGTCGGTTGGCATGAATCCCCAATCTCCCAGTTCTGTGCCGCTGTAGCCGATTGCGTGCATTTCGTCTAATACTTGGATGTAGTCGGGGGATTTGCCTTGTAGGTCGAATTCAAGGACTCCCCAAGAGCATGGTGCATTTGCTATTTTCATAGGATTTTCGGTTCTTCCTACTGGAGAATAAACGTAATTTTAACAACTATTTTTCTTTTAAATCAAATTTCAAATTACCGTTAATGACATCTTGTATAATCTTTCCCCTTCTTATGCGGTTCGTTCTACTTTGAGTTCCCTGAAGGGCAGCCTTATAATATTCCTGCAATCTGTCATTTTCTGTTCCAGAATCCTCATCTGCTTTAGCGGTTTTATCTACTAATTCATAGAACTGTAGAAGTCGTTTTCCTACTTCTATTGGTTTTAGGTTATTTTCTTCTTTAAATAATGCCCTATGAATCTCTACAAGCAATGTGAATAAATCTGACTTTTTCCATGCACGACTTTTTTCAGGTAGGTCACACTTATTAATGAACTGAAATACCTTTTGAAACTCAATTTTCAGAGTGAGTCCTTCTTCAAATTCATCATTGTATTGTTTGAGATAATTTTCAAATTCATTCTCTGAACTAAAATAAGTTGACATCACCGTAATTACCACAGACAAAGCAAAGGAAACATCTCTCATTCGTCTAATATCAGTAGTACTGAATACTCGATGTTTTTTAAAAAATGACTCTTCTGAAAGCACATCTGCGAATTGTTTTATCTCTCCATCATATCTTGCATTGTGAATCTCCATAGCATTTAGAGAATAATTTGTTGAGTTAATCCTTTGAAAGATTTCCTTAATTTCGCTTATGCTTGTCTGTCCCAAGTCTCGAACCACAACTGGATAATTATAGAAACCTCTTTTTTGTTCATCACTAAGTTCAGCGAATGGCATTACCCCACCTGACAACTTCAAATCTTTAGATGCATCAACATACTGTTTCAACGTAGTCAACCTTTGTTGACCATCTACTAACATTTCTGTTGCTTCCCCAGTATCCGGATCAACTTCACCAGCGGCTATATATATTTCTGGAAAAGGATATCCGCGTAATACTGTTTCTATGAAAGCACTTTTGTGTTTATTGGACCACACCAAGCGTCGTTGGAAATCAGGATCTGGAACTAAGGCTTCACTCCTAAGACTAGCCAAGAGACTGTGTATTCTTCTATTACTTGCTGTTCCCTGCATTGTTGTCCTCCAAGTGATTAATGCATTCCTCTATACTAATTTTTTGATAATTCTCTAAAAAGAAATATGATCTATACAATGCACCCCTAATCTTATAATCACCGTATCTTCCACTCCTTGTAACACTCTGGAAAAATTTCCACCATTTTTCTCTTAAATCAAACATAGACGATTGAGGTAACTTATCAGGTCTTATCCACCCTCGAAAGAGATAATTGATAAATTGTCTATATTCGGGCCAATATGGACCTTCATACCTATAATTAAACACATCTTGCCAAAATTGTTCGAATAATATTGAGGATACCATGGCAATATCAATATCGGATTCATCACAGAATTCACGATACCGATTATTAGGAGCAACACTAAAACCAAGTTTTGCTGAACCAACCACAAAGACTTCATTTGGATGTAGTCCGAAATGTTCAGCTACCTCCGAGCGTAAATCAAAATATTTTTCCTGTGACAAAACGAAACAATCTCCAGAAATTATGTGTTTTCTGACTATTTGTATTGATGAAAATTTATTTAAGTCTTCTTTAAACTGATTAAGCCTTTCTTCAACATCATTACTCATTCTATTGCCTCTTAGATAATTTGAACCAAAAATGATACCTCAGACAACATAGATTATGGGGCATCCTGTTTCAGCTCTGCAATCTTGTCAAAATCTTGCTTTGCAGACTCCAAATTGTCTATTCGAAAGTAAGTCATTGCACGTTCAAAGTAAGCATCTGTGAAGGTTGGGATTAGTTTTATTGCTTCAGTAAAATCGCGAATTGCTTTTTCATACTCGCCTTTTTTGACGTACATTTTTCCTCGCTCGTAATAGGCTTCTGCATCATAAGTTCTGAGTTCTATCTCCTTGCTAAATCCTTCAATTGCTTTGTCATACTCACCTTGTTCACTGTAAAGGGTAGCGCGAAAACCCCATGCATCTGCATGCATTGGGTCAAGTTTTATTACCTCGCTGAAGTCCGCGATTGCCTTGTCATAATCCCCATTCTCATCGTAAAGTTTTCCCCGCGTATAATATACATCCGCATCTTGAAGATTAAGTTCTATTGCCTTGGTATAGTCTGCAATTGCTTTTTCAAAATCACATTTTTTGAGGTGAGTTTTTGCGCGGTTGCTGTAGGCTTGGGCAAGAATAGGTTTTAGCTTTTTACCGTCTGCATTTACGACTTTCATTTCTCTACTCTCCAATCCATACAATAGTATAGCACAACCCTTACCTCATCGCAATTTGTTTCTATGGGTGTTTAAGGATAATTTGCTGCTTAAAAAGAGTAACGGCAGATGATAAAATCACCTGCCGTTGGGTTGTGTCATACATGAACACGTCAGATTTACTGACTTTCAATAGTAATGAATTCCGTTTTGGTACCGGTCACGATAAACCCATCAACAATCAGTTCTTTTTCTATTTCGATTCCAAAATTACCGGAATCCAACGTCACTTCAATTACCCTTGGATCCTGTGCTTCGTCTTCTAACTTTTCAATTAAATCATCCAAAGTTTTTGGTATCTCGTTCTCAAAGTCATCGTCATCAAAATCAAAATCATCGAAAAAGAAGATACTACCTAAGAAGCTGGACGAACTTCTACCAGACACCTCAAGATCAGCACTTCCAGTGGAGAAATCACCAGGAATATCTAATGTAATCTCTTTTTCAATTGTGCGTTTCTCACCAGCAGAACTCCAGTGTGGTACTAACACAATTGTAAATGTAGCAGATGTACCACGTTTAATATTTGTAGGTCCCCTAACTTCTTCTATTTCGGCAAGACCTATCTGTGGTTTATCTGTAATAGTCATTGAAACTTCTTTCAAAGTTGCCTTGCCAGCAGTGTTTTGTATACGACTTGTAAAGGCAGCGACAATAGAGTCTACATTTATATAAGTCTCCAAAAACGCGTCAGTAGAAATATTCCAAAACGACCTCGTAAAATCTTTATCGGTTTCTTGAAACTTAAGGGTGACTTCACAGTGTGTTGTCCCAGGACTTCTTTCCATACGGATTGCATCTTGGGTCAATGCTGCAATTAAAGCAATATAAGATTCTTGACCATACGCTACCTCGTGATATTTTTTTACAGGTTTCTCACGAGTGGCAGGATGGTAGGAGATGGTTACGGGAATCATTTCAGGTACTGTACCAAGTTCACCAACAATTGCGGGTGTGACATCTTTTGTAATCGTTCCGATAGGATCACCTGATAGTTCAGCTGATTTGTAGGCAACCTGTAAATTTGGAACTATGCCATCTACGACTGCTCTATATACTGGTAGTGATGCCTTTCCATCACCGAACATTGGGTGACCAAAAGCAACAAACTTGTCGTCATATACTTGTGTCACTGTGCCAAAACCGACAGCATTTACGATATCCCCTGTTGAAATTGCAACGCCAATCATATCACCAGCAGCAAGATCATGTTTGAATTCTGCTTCTGAACCAGATGGAGCCGAACCTATATGTGAATATAAATCAACAAAATTGAATCGTGTGTCTTTCAGATGTTCAGAAAGTTGTTGAATTCTGTGAGGTTGGATTCCAGTAATCATTATTGGTGTTTTCACAGGTGTGTAAGTGGAATTGAGAACAGCGGAAGGAGCACCAGGTGCTGTATCATCTAACAATTCTCCGAAGGTCTTATGGTCAACTGACTCTTTCATAGCATCAATTGAAGTTGCCCAAAATCGATACGGAGCCTTAGAGAAAAAATCTCCATAAGCAAGTGCACCCATTACGCGTCCAGGAGGACCGACTGGTGATCCGGACATTCCTTGTGCAATTCCACCCAATGCTTCTGCAGATGGGTCAATCAACTCGCACTCGTATAGAGGAAATCCATAACCGAAATCTCGGACTCCACGATAACGAACCTTTAATTTAGTTATGCTTGTCCCTTCAATCACTGTTACCAATTCAAGTGTACTTTCACTTGTGAGTTGCAAGACTTCATCCTCACTCATATCTTTAAGTATAATCTTCTCATCAACTGTTGATGTCTCAACAGTCCCAGTTTCTTCGGTCATGTCAGGTTCTGTTACAACTTCCACCTTATCTTCATCAGACCCACAACCCAATTGAAATAAAAGTACGAATATGACACTTGTAAAAACAAACAAATTTTTCACTTGTTGATCCCCTAATTATTTTCTTTGAACTTGTTAATCCAAAGTATGTTTCTTATCGTTATTTTTTATAAAATGTAGACTTCTGTTTAACATAAACAAACTTTGCTAATGTATACAAGTTTCGTGCCAATACATCTAATAGAAGTCTTTATAGTAAACTATTAAAATAATTTCCAACTACTACTTGTCCAATACCAGTCCAAAACACAGACATAGACTGGATTTATCAGGAAAACTGAAACTCGTACATTTTTCTCAAATTAGTAATACTGAATATGATTGCAATTCAGACATAATTCTTTAGAGATAGAAAATGTTGGTATAATATTCAAGAATTGTATGACAAGACACAAAAATTGCGGTCCTGAGTATTAATGAAAACACAAACAATTTGATATTAGCAGATGGAACACTGAAAACACAGAATAACATAGTCTGATAATATAGAGACACTGCACACTGGTAATGATAGTATTATTATTTACTGGATGTGAAAACTGCCCTACAACTATTATGTAAGATTGACAATACTGCAAAATTGTGATAGGTTTATTACATCGTAAGTTTAGTGTCATCAAATCAGTGTTTCTTTAACTCATGACGCAATCCGTAACGTAAAAGGTGCATAATACAAGAAAAAAGTTACTACAGCGTATCTCATAAATAGTCAAATAGTATCAGGACTTACGCGAAAGTATGAAACAATCAGCAAAATTGAGATATATCATTAAAAAACGCACAATGAATTGTGCTTGATGAATGCGCCAAATCAACGGTATGAATGCCCTTTTGGCATTCCCCGTGTGGCATTCACATTAAACGCGTTAACGCCTGAAACGAGCAAAGTGCGAAAGTTCTATTAGTTATAATACGACATAATAAAATAATATGCAATAAATAAAAAATCAAGTCTATATATAACTATATTATCAGGTATTTCTAAAAAAAACAACAAATTGTTGGTTTTACGCAAAAAATTACAGAATACTTAGAATATTAAGGGGAAATGCGTAAATCCTGTACAGCGTATCTCATAAATAGTCAAATAGTATAATAAATCCTTTTAATTTATGATTATCTCTGTTAAACTTTTGAGAACACGTAAAAGTTAGGAGATGTTATATATGGAACTGAATGATAAAGAGTGGCAAATCGTTGAACCCTTGTTTCCCGAACTCCCGACAGGACACCGTGGGAGACCTTGGCGTGGAAATCGAGAAGTATTAGATGGAATACTTTGGATATTACGGAGGGGTGCGCCGTGGCGTGATTTACCGAAGAAGTATCCATCGTATCAAACGTGTCATCGTCGTTTCCAGCAATGGTGTATTGATGGGACGCTAAAAAGTGTGCTTGACATGATAGCAGTTAGACTCGACAAACAGCGTAAACTGAATCTGAGTGAATGTTGTATTGATGCCAAGTTCGTTCCTGCGAAAAAAGGGAGAGTGTGTCGGTAAAACGAAGTGTGGTAAAGGGACGAAATTGATGGCGATCACAGAAAAGCGTGGGAGACCTGTGAGTGTTTTGGTTGCCAGCGCATCACGGCATGAGGTGCGTCTGGTTGAACCGACATTAGATGTGAGTTTTGTATCGGCAATGCCAGCAGTATTGATAGGCGACAAAGCATATGATTCGGATCCATTAGATACAACACTCAGGTGTCGTGGTATTGAAATGATAGCCCCGCATAAAAAGAATCGTCCGTCCGCTGTGACACAGGATGGTCGTCGATTACGCCGGTATAAGCATCGTTTCAAAGTGGAGCGTTTTTTCAGTTGGCTTGAGGATTTTCGGAGGTTGGTCGTGAGGTGGGAACATAAAGCTATGAACTATTTAGGATTTGTTCATCTCGCTTGTATTCGACTACTAATAAAGTATTTATGAGATACGCTGTAAATATTTTATTTGTCTACTTGTCTTGTGGAGGAAGTAGTAAATGATTGTCTCTGTAAAAGCACAAACACTAATCAATACACCACCGACGTGGGCAGTACTTGTACGTGAACTGATTGACAAAATCAACGACGCAGCAGCACAGGTCTTGGAAAAATATACGCGTCCAGATGGGACACTGTTTTGGCCAACACATCCAGATTTTCAGAGTATTGATGGTTTAGACGATGCTTATGAGAGTTTTCATAATTTGCCTCTTTTCTACATGCTCGGTGGAGATGCAAAGTTCTTGTTAGATGCACAAAACGAATTTGAGGTAATCACGAAGGACATGGCGCGCTACGGCACAGGACACGGCTACCCGATGGTGGTTAAGGAGTATCAGCCGAGTTATGACTGGTTTCACCAAAGCGAAGGAAACTATCTGTTTTATATGTTGTGCATGGCGGATCCATCGCACGCAACGAATGTTGAACGCGCCAAACGGTTCGCTGGCTTCTTTATGAACGAAGATCCTGATGCCCCAAATTACGACTCGGAGCATAAAATCATCAAGTGTGTGATGAACGGCAGTAAAGGACCTGCGTTCTGGACGTTTGAAGGACAATCATTTTGGCCTTGGGATGGTTACAACATGCCGTTTTATGATGTTCCCGGTTGCACAAGTCATGAGGCAGCCAGGGAAAGTGAAGAACTACGCGATCTGATGGGACGGGTAATCTGTGAACGTCAAGGAAAAGGAGACGCAGTCGGTAATCTCGCTGCGACAACGCTCGCTACAAATGCATACATGCTCACTGGAGAGGAGAAATACAAGGAATGGGTTCAGGAATATGTTGATGCTTGGATAGCACGTACGGAAGAAAATGGAGGGATTGTACCTGATAACGTTGGACTATCGGGTATAATAGGGGAACACATGGAGGGTAAGTGGTATGGTTCTCGTTATGGTTGGAGTTGGCCTCACGGGTGGCATAGCGTTGGTCAGGCTGTGAGTGTTGCTGCACAGAATGCGTCTCTCCTTCACAGAGATTTATCATATATGGATTTCCCGCGTTCCCAGATTGATGTCTTAATTCAACAAGGTATAGACCATAACGATCAACTCTATGTGCCACAGAAGTATGGCGATCCGGGGAAGGTTAACTATGTGCCTGGTCCGTGGCTTCAATATCCGATTACAAACGAGGATGGCACGGCACTGCAGGTGGATGGTTGGTTTGAATACATGCCGATGCATCCATCCGATGTGGCACATCTGTGGACAATGTCTATGGCATCTGAAGACCAAGATCGTGCAGTGCAAATTGCGAAAAAGACGGGTTCTAAATTTGACATTAACGCATGGCATCACACTAAAGACCAAGGCGGTCGTGATGGTGGTTGGTTGGCATATATGCGTGGTGATTTTCCCGAATATCCAGAATCAATCCTCAATCATAACATATCACAAGTTGAACAACGACTTAATTATATGGAAAATGATGATGAAGATCCAGCAGGATACGGAGACGCATATTTGCAAAGACGTAATCCAGTTACATGTGAGGGATTGGTTGAACTTACCTGTGGTGGTCCACTGCCACACTACAATGGAGGGTTGTTTGTAACACGTGTAAGGCACTTTGACGCACAACAGAAACGACCAGGACTTCCCGCCGATGTTGCTGCGTTAGTTTCCAGAATGACAGACGACACGACTGAATTGGAGTTAATCAACTTGAATGATTCTGAAGCACGCGATGTTATTGTTCAAGCAGGATCAATGGGAGAGCATAATTTCACATCTGCAAGAGCAATAGATGGTCAGAATGAAAACACCGTCGTTGTTGATGGAAAATATATCCAAATACATCTGCCACCGAACACACATATAAATTTGGAATTGGGAATGGATCGATTTGCCAATCCACCATCGTATAGTGTACCGTGGTAATTACATGTTGTTAGTTGATATGACTCAAGTTTTCAATACGATTACATAAGGGAGACACAGATTATGGCAGTAGAGAGATTTCTAACAGCAGAACAGAGTGTACAACATCTTCTTAAAACAACACCACCATTTCAGTTCAATGGCAGCTCCAATACAGATTGGAAAGAGTGGCGAAGAAAATTTAAACGGCATATTGTCCGACACTTAGGTCCAAGACCTGATACTGTTCCTTTAGAAGCAGAAACCTTGGAAACGACAGAACACGATGGATACACAAGAAAAAAGATAATCTTTAATCCAGACCCTTTTTCCTCAGTATCTGCGTATGTCTTAATCCCAGATAGTGTGAGTGCTGAGAATCCGGCACCAGCGGTACTATGTGCACATGGACATGGGGTTGGCAAAGATGGGGCAGTCGGTATCGTGGATGACTATCAGAAACAGTATGCTGTGGAACTTGCACGAAAAGGTTTTGTTACGATGGCACCGGATTGGAGATGTTTCGGTGAACGGAAAGACAGGGATGAGTGGGTGCGTCGACCAGGGAGAGATGGATGTAACGCAGCCTATTTCGCACTCGGTTATTTCGGTTATCAATTGCTACAACTCAACATTTCGGATGGGCAGCGCTGCTTGGATTATTTGCGGTCTCGTCCTGAAGTGGATGGCAGTCGGTTGGGATGTATGGGATGTTCGTTTGGTGGTACGATGACGACGTATATTTCTGCTTTTGATCGACGGATTAAGGCTTCTGTTATCGTCTGTTATCTTAGCACCTTGATAGATGCGTTGGGTGATCGTGGAAGGGGAAATACCTGTGGGTCGCAATATATGTTCGGGTTGAGAGCTGCCGGGGATATTGCAGATGTAGCTGGACTGATCGCTCCTCGGTCATGCATGGTGCAAATCGGTTCTGATGACCGATGTTTCATTGAAGATGATGCTTTGGCAGCGTTTGAACACCTTGAAAAGATATATGCTGCCTGCGGAAAACGTGAGCGGTTGGTGCTGGATCATTTTAAGGGAGAACATGAGATTGATTTGGATCCTGGGATAGCGTTTTTGGAAGAGCGGTTGAAGTAAAAACAAATACACTTAAACTTCAAACAACCGTAGGTAATCGTCCAGCGTTTCAACCCTTCGGATGCAGGTAAGTTTGTCTCCGTCAACGAGATATTCCGGTGGACACATCTTTAGATTGTAGTTAGAACTCATCGCGTGGCAGTAGGCTCCTGCATCGCAAACAACAAGTCCTGTCCCTTCTGGAGGGGTAGGCAATTTTCTTTCCTTACCCAGAAAATCAGCAGATTCGCAGACTGGACCGACTATATCGTAGGTTTCAACCTTACCATCCACAGGTTCAATAAACTCAATATGTTGATATGCATCGTAAAGGCTTGGTCGGATGAGTTCTGCCATACTGCCGTCTGTAACGATGAAATGCTTATTGCCATTTGTCTTGACACCGGTGACTCGGTTAACAAACATTGCAGTATTCCCGATGATGGAACGTCCCGGTTCAATGATTAACGTGATGTCATCCGTGAGTAGACCACGGATAGAGTCGATAAGATCTGTAGGTGTAGGAATATCTTCTCCTGCACGTTCATAATCAATACCCAATCCTCCACCGATATTGAGATAGTGTGCGGAGAAACCTTCGGCTTGAATTGATCGGATGAAATCCAACATAATCTCTGTGGCATCTCGGAAGATTCGCACTTTCTTGATAGTTGAACCGAGATGACAATGGACCCCGACTAAATTCATTAGATTGTCTTTTGCTATTTCGTTTAAAAACCAGTTCAGACGTTCATTGCGTATGCCAAATTTTGAGTTTTTCATACCTGTAGAGACATACGGATGCACCTCTGGATCCACATCTGGATTGATGCGGATTAGGACATTAGCAGGTGTGTTGAGTTGTTTCGCTGTTTGTTGTATATGTCTTAAATCAAATTCGCTGTCAACGTTTATCAGTACCCCATGCTTCACAGCGAGACTGAGTTCTTCGAGTGTCTTGCCATTGCCGTTTAGGATTGTCCGCTTCAGATCAAATCCTGCAGCAAGAGATAGCTGCAATTCATTTCCACTAACCAACACAGCACCACTACCGAGCGCGCTGAGCCGTTTTAGAAGTGTAAGGTTGTTGTTTGCTTTAACAGCATATCCTATGATTGCATTGATTCCAGATAGTGCTTTTTGATATGCAGCATAGTTTGCCTCAAGCTGCGCAAGACTGTAAAGATAAAATGGACTGTAGGATACCTCATCTTGAATGTCTTTGACTTTTAATTCTTCGCAGTAGAGGTACCCGTTTTTATAGTGAAATCCCATCAGTAATAAATATACTCCTCTTGTCTAATTATCCACGTTTCCTCAGTTTGAATTTCGTTAGATTTGGACTTTAATACTCGCGTTTATGCCAATCGTCTTCCCAGAGATTGAATGACCCCTCTCGATACGGATGTGTTGCGATAAGGTCTTCATTCAGTTCCATACCGAGTCCTGGTCCGTTGGGTAGACTGAAATATCCATCTATCACCTCTGGACATCCGGTGGCAGCTTCCTTAACCCACGCTTCAGAGAAATCGTTGAAGTGTTCTTGAATTTTGAAGTTGGTAGTGCATGCAGCGAAATGTAATGCGGCTGCTGTGGATACTGGACCACCGACGTTATGCGGTGCAACCGTCATATAACACATATCTCCCATCGCAGCAATTTTCTTGGTTTCCAAAAATCCTCCTGTTTGCGTTATATCCGGTTGAAGGATATCTGCTGCTTGCAAGTTTATCAACTCACGATACTCATATTTGTTATGAAGTCTTTCACCAGTTGCAACAGGTAAATTTATCTTTTCTGCTGCTTTTGCGAGTGCAGCGATATTATCGGGAGGTACGGGTTCCTCAACCCAACTCGGTTTGAATTGCTCTAATTCTGCGGAGATTTCTATTGCTGTATATGGACTGAACCTACCGTGCATCTCAACGAGAATTTCTACATCGGGTCCCACCGCATCCCGCACTGATTCAACAAGAGAAACGGATTTTAGTTTTTCTTCATAAGAGAGTTCATAATAACCTGCCCCGAAGGGATCAAACTTGAGTGCCTTATATCCTTTTTCTACCACTCTTTTTGCAGCGGCATGAAACTCTTCAGGAGTACGTTCAACGCGGTACCAACCGTTAGCGTAAGCCTTTATTTGATCACGGCATGCACCACCAAGTAGACGATAGACAGGTTGATTCAACACCTTTCCAATAATATCCCAACAGGCAATTTCTATGACACTAATACCTGTAGCAACGATTTCACCTGCGCGTCCGTAATCGTCGCGAAACATACGTTGGTAAAGGTCTTCCGTATTGAATGGGTCGCTTCCGATGACGTGTCTGCGTTTCGCACCGTCTATATATGCGACAAGTGCGTCTGTACGATTGTTCATACGCACTTCACTGATACCGGTTAAACCTTCGTCAGTTTCAACTTTAACAAAGGTGAGATTTCGCCAACTGGTACCCATCACAAGGGTAATGACATCTGTAATTTTCATATTTACTTTCTTGCTTCTCCTTCAGAGACACGACGTTGTCCGCTTCCTTGTTGCGGTGCGGGTTCAATGGTTGGTGCTTCTTCACCAGCTTCAACCATCCGCCGTATAAGTCGTTCACGCATCACTTCTGCTACATTTTCATGTGATCGTAGTCCGATGAGATTTCGTAGTTCATAGGGATCTGCCTGAAGGTCGTAGAGGTATTGCTCAACATATACATCAGATCCAGCGTCTTTTCCGCCACCTTTGTTTGGTGCATCAACCCCATATTTCCAACGTTGTGTACGTACAGCACGTCCCACCTGTGCCTCGCTAATTTGGACAAATACCTCTTCGTGCCAATCGTCAGTTTCATTTCCCAGAAGTGGGAGTATAGATTGTCCCTGCATCTCATCAGGCACAGCCAAACCTGCTGCATCCAGGAGTGTTGGAGGAAGGTCCACAAGGCTAACAAGTTCTTGAATCTGTCCACCTCCGATGAAGCCTGGACCGTGGAAAGCGGTCGGTACTCGGATAGAACTTTCGTGGCAGGAACGTTTATATTCGCTATTTCGGGTTTTGAAGTGACACCCGTGGTCAGAGGTGAATAGAATGATTGTATTATCCAACAGATCAAGGCTTTTGAGTGCGTCTAATAGTCTTCCAAGTGCTTCATCGAGTCTTTTCACCATTCCATAGTAGCCGCCTAAGTGCTGATGTGTTGAACCACCCAGCGCGGCTAAATCTGGTGGAATCCACTTCCCAGTATATCTTTCTCTATAGCCATCTGGTGGAGGATAATCGTCAAGATGGTTTTGGTGATGTGGTTCAATGTAAGATGTAAATAGATAGAAAGGATCGTTTTGGTGTTGATCAACATAGCGTATCACGGCATCTGTCAATGCATCCACACGATAACCGGGTAAATCAACAGGTTGATTGTCATTATCAAAGAGTCTTGTTTGGTATGCATCGGAGGTCATTTCCAAGACATTGGATGCTAACCAGTAATCATATCCACCACGATTTTCAGGTGGAACAGCACCTGTGCTGCCTGTATGGAGGTGCCACTTCCCGATGTATCCAGTATCGTAACCTGCATCTCCAAAGTGATGTGCAAGGGTTTTGAGATTTGGGGATAACGGGATTCCGTTGCGGTAACATCCTGTGGTAGTTGCGTATAATCCAGTTTGTAGGCATGAACGCGCTGGACCGCAAACAGGTTGGCACGTAAAAGAGCGGCGGACATGTGTTCCTTGCTGTGCCATTCGATCAAAGTTTGGTGTTAGATCGAGCGGATTTCCGTGCAAGCCTGATGTGTCCCACCGCTGTTGGTCAGTGAAAAAGACGATGACATTCGGTTGATTTGAGTCATTTTGTGACATATCTGTTTTTCCTCTCGGTTCAGGTTTGGCTAACAGTATTTTAATCATTTATTTCAATGATGTCAAGAGGAAAACATTGGTAGGTATTATTGCACATGTGAAAAAAGTGCAGTACAGTGATATAATTCTCCTAAACAACGGTAACAATTTCCACATACCGCTCCGATGGAGCTGAAGATTGGACATCCCATGTAAGAGCAGGATACCGTTGGAAATTCAATAGGTGGCAACTTGGGTTATAATTATGAAACATAATGTGAATGACTATCCTGTTACAATAACGACTATTCAGATAGGAAATAGAGAGATTGAACTGAGGATTGTGGATGATCCAGATAACTTATTGGATAAATTGAGTCGAGAAGACCGTGAGGGGAGACTCTATCTACCTTACTGGACCTATCTCTGGGAGTCTGCGATAGGTTTAGCGCGTCATGTATCCAATTTGGGTGAAATGCTCAATGGTCAGGATATTCTTGAGATCGGTTGTGGGTATGGATTGGTTGGGATTGTCGCAGATCATGCTGGTGGAAATGTGGTTTTTACGGATTTTGAGTATGATGCCCTTTTATTTGCAAGACATAACGTACAACACAATAACATTGCTTCCGCTACATTTATCCAAATGGATTGGAATAGGACTTGCTTTGAATGTCAATTTGATGTAATTCTTGCTTCGGATGTGATATATGAGGAACAGAACTGGCAACCGATTTTGGCTTTACTGAAGAGACTGCTTGCACCTAATGGCGTTGCTATCTTTTCCGAACCGAATCGTAAAAATACAGATGGCTTTATCAAAAGTTTACGTAGGAACGGTTTTACCTTTGATAAAGCCACGTGTAAGATTTCAACAGGCAATAAGAAAACACACATTAACCTATACACGATTAGATGGGATTACTTAGAATCTTCATCTTCCGCTTGTTTAGGTGGATGAATTTCATAACTTGTTCCCTTGTATGAAACAATGACATGTTTGCCAATTGCCAAATATTTTGTCAATTCTGGTTCTTTCTTTAGCAATTCAAAATATGAGTCAGTGCCGAATTCAAACTTCGTCGTTTTTGCCTCAGTTTTATGCGCGGTATCAATCCAAACTCCATCTTTAAGATGGAATGTTTTGTTTTTCACCTGCTTAACTGTAATAGCCGTATCTGCTAATTGTTCTTGGGTTTGGAGTGCTTGCAATCTTTTGCTCTCTTCAACCCGAAGTTCTTGTGTCGGTGCCGCTTTTACTGATTTAACTCTGATAGCAGATAATTTTGGTTTTGTGTCAGTTGGTGTTGTCTGCACAGATGTGGCACCTCTTCCTCTTTGCAGTCGACTAAGTATTTCTCGGCGCGGTCCATCTTCTGTTACAAGGAATGATGTGTATGGTGTCATAATCCCGTACTTTTCGCTGAGACGAACGATTTCGTCAACCAATTCCTTATTTTCACCATTCAACCTAACTTCGTCTACGAGATAAGCGACCTTGCGTTGTGCCCACAACCTCGGTAGAAATTGATGATCCGCTTCATTTTTTGGGAACTTTACGTTATTTGAGAATTCCTGTTTCTCACCGTTAATATCACCACTAAGAGTAATCTTTGACTTTCCACTACCAATATATCTTCCAAGTATGGTCAATTGTGTTCCACGAAACAGATGAGGTAATTTCTGTGGATACAGATTTTTTGCTCGGATATTCAGGAATTTCAAAGCTAAATTAACAAGAACGGGTTCGCTGATTTTCGTGTAGAATGCGGATACAGCCACTTCTAAATTCTCTTGTGGTTGCACATATTGACGTGTGCCGTTATTCTGTTCAGCCATTTTATCAAGAAGATTGACGTTGACATCATAACCAACACCGAACACAAAGATACGGGATTTATCACCGTTTGCATCAGATACGTTCTTGAGTATTTTAATAGGATCTGTTTCCCCTACCGTTGCTTCACCGTCAGTAAGAAAAACCACGATACGAGGTCGTTTCGGATCCGGTTTATCTGTTACAGCATCAATCAAGGCATCATTTATATTCGTGCCACCGTTACCCATAATATCGTCAATGAACGCAAGCGCATTTTTTCGTTCCTGTTTTACTGACACTAATTCCTCAGCGAACGAATCAACGTCTGTATTAAAGGTGATAAGGTTAAATCTGTCTCCTTCGTTTAGATTGTCTACACAAAAACGGAGTGCTTCTTTTGCTTGTTCTATTTTGGGTCCTTTCATACTGCCTGACCTGTCAAGAACAAAGATGAAGTCCTTCTCAATTATCTCTTTTTTATCTACCTCATATTTAGGAGAAACCAAGAGCATAAAAAAGCCTGCCGCATCTGGATCGTCTCGATGCGTAATCAGATCAATTCCGAAGTCTTTATCGGAAACAGAATAGTAGCAGACGAAATCGCGTTTTGCCGGGACATTTTTGCCCTCGTAACTGATGTTTGCACGATTGTCGTTTTTGCGGTTGACTGCTACCTCATGCGAGGGTGAAAAGATGGTTTTGAGTCCATGTTTACTTTTTAGGTCTATAGATACAGCAAGACTTCCTATGGGTTGGGAGGTAAATTTCTCGGTTTTCAGTGGATAAGTATACTTTGCAAGCCCGGATTCTACATTGATAATCTGTGAGTATTCGAGTTGGATCCGTCTCTCACCATTTGGGGGAATCGGAAACACTCTTGCCTGAAATGCGCGTTTTCCAATATACTCCAGAAGTGCTGGGTCTTGCATGGAACGGACGATGCCTTCGTAGATACTACGTGCTTTGTCTTTTGCAAGCAGTTCCGCCTCGACCGGCTTTCCATCAATATATAACACAAAGTTTGATATAGCCACATCATCTGCAAGTGGGAATAGATATGTGCCTTCAAGTTGCCTATTGTTGGGATTAGCGAAGACCTGATCGATTTTTGTGGTTGCAAGTTGGTTTTCAATAGATACGTTCACATGGTGTTTTTCAATTCTTAGGTTTTGAATCTGAGGGGTACGCGATATGCCTGTGACAACAATTCCTTGTGCATTGGCAAATTGTATTACTCCAGCAAAAAGCAGGACAAAAAGCATTATGTAGAAATTTAGTTTTTTCATTGGGGACCTCCGTTTACTGTGAAAACGTAGTAATTATATTATACCACATAGAAGATTGTTAAACCTGCAATTAGTAATCATTTTCAGTTGATACAGAATTCTCGTAAACTGACTTTAATGCGCGTCTATTGAAAAATAGGTACGCATACAGACTATAAATATATGATAGGACATTTAAATCAGCCTAACTGAGCATCAGACATGTCTTTTAACCGACGTGCCTTCCGTACAAGGTTAAACAGTTCTTTCTGTCGATTCCCGTGTTGTGACGATTTGGATTGATAGTGGGGTAAGATACCTTTTAATGTTCGTTGTACCGCGGCTAAACTCCCTTCCTTTGCCCAAACACTTTCACGTAGAATCTCAGCGAATTGTGCTACTGAAGCTGCAAACTTAAAATCTGGTGTAGTATCTTCAAAACTGGCTTTAAGATCTTCAACGAGTAGCTTCTCGTTGACTTCAGTGACCTCTGCTGTGTTAGGATCTTCATGTCGGATAAAGACAGTTCCCAGTTTACCGCTGTCAACTCCTTTATGTAGTTTGATTTCATAGAGTGCAGTAACGCTATGACCTGAACCGATTTCACCAGCATCTGCATCGTCATTACGGAAATCTTCGTGTTTCATCTGACGATTCTCGTATCCTAACAGTCGGAAACGACTGACCGTTTTCTCGTTGAACTCAACCTGAATTTTGGCATCCTTTGCAATGACCTGTAGTGTGCCTGTTAGGTTTTCTACAAAGATACGTTTTGCTTCTTTAATCGTATCAACGTAGGCATAATTACCGTTGCCTTTCTTAGCCAACTCTTCCATCAGAACATCGTTGAAATTACCCATACCGAAACCGACTGTGGTTAGGTAAATATCATCTTCAACATAGTCACGTATTTCCTTGAGTAACATTTCAGGAGACGTAACCCCTTGGTTTGCTACACCATCGGAGCATAGGATGACACGATTGATACAATCCTGTTTTGCATTTTTGAGAGCAAGTTCATACCCCTTGTGAATACCATCTTCAAGATTCGTTACACCTTCGGTACATAGAGTATCAATATTTTTCAGGATATGCTCCTGATTTACAACACTGGTATGTGGGAGGACAACCCTCGCATTGGTTCCGTAGACAACAATCCCAATCTTGTCAGATGGACGAAGTTGATCCACTAATAGACGCAAGGCTTTTTTCACATGTCCTAACCGATTTTCATACCCCATTGAACCAGAGACATCAATGACAAATGTTAGGTTTGCATCTTTGCGGTCGGTGTCTGGAATTACTTGTCCTTGGATACCGATTCGGAGCAGTTGAAGCCGTTTGCCTTTTCCGAATTTTGAAGGAGCACCTTCAAGGTGAACTGCAAATGCTGCATCTGTGGGAGGAGTATAGTTGTAATCAAAAGCGTTGATAAATTCCTCTACACGCACGGAATCGGGTTCAGGTAGATTACCATCTTGGAGAAAGCGGCGTGTTACCGAATATGAAGCGGAATCTGCATCCATTCCAAATGTAGACATATTGTCATCTTCAGTATCTATAAACGGATTCGTTCCGTGTCCCTTAAAAAACACATCGCGGTATGCAGCACCGTTTGGTGGCGTTAAACCAAGATTCGTCGGGAGGTTTCTTTGATAGGCTTGTAATTCACCGAGTCTGGCAACACCCCTATTTCTGGTAGATACTCGCTGTTGAAACGAAACTGCTACGGAAGGAGACTGTGAGCGATATAATACATTGGGACTCTTTTGAACAAGTAATGGCTCTTCAACCTCACTAACAACCATGTTTGGATCTTCAAAAGATAACAACTCCATCTCAATTAAATCAGGTGCAGCCAAGGAATAGGAACATTCGAAATCCTTGTCTAATACCATATCAGTAGCTTGATAGGTCAGATATACCCGATTATCGTTTTCATTTGAAATAGCGACTTCATGTGTGGAAGAGTTGATGTCATCAAATCCATTATTACCATCAATTACTACTTTCATCTCAAAATTTCCTATAGACTGGTTGCTTCGGAGATGATGTGTGTATACATAGTTGTGATCCGTATGCTTGATGGTTTCGTCATACCATATTTTAACACTACACTGACCTCCAGCAGGAATTTGTAAGACTTTGGACTGCAGGTAGGAAGAACCTAATTCCTCTGAAATGTCAAAATCCAAAGTTTGGAAAGTATTCCCGTATATCTTTTTCAATTTATTTATCTTAGCCAGTTTAATTGGAATAACTTTACCATCAATTCGGACCTCAAAATTCACTGTATCTGCATATTTGGAGAAGGGAATAATAAATATACCATCAACATCACTCTCATTCGGATTGCTGTAAACGATCTCAACATCCGTATGTGCATGTTTGTTTTGTATGTGGACGTTCAAAAGATAGTGTTCAATAATCATTTTTTCAAATTGACGGTTTTCATCGGTACGTGGTACAAAAAGGGTTTGTGCTAATGCGTTAAGATCTGATTTTGTCATCATGATCTCCTTTGTATTATTTAGTTTTTGGGTTGAAATTATCAGTGAAGTGACTTTTCAAAAAGTCATAGTAGAGTTAGTATGGCACTTAGTTGGAAAGATTCTGAAATGCAAATTATTGAGAGGAAAGATGTCTCAACTCTACACATCTGCTAAGACGTTTGAGTAGCAGAAAAGTTTAATATTAACGGTTCAACGAATTTTATTTTTGTAATTTAGAAAGAACGTCACGAGCATGCATACGAGTTGCGGATTCAGCCGCGTGTAAATCTTGTTGGATCAGATGTATTCCGATTTTATCACCAAGATATGCAAGTTCATAGGCAGCAGAACGTTGTATAATAAGATTTTTGTGCTGCAATAACTCTTTCAAACCATTATTTGTGGTAGATTTTTCATGGATTTCAGACCAATTGATCGATTGGTCGTAGTTCTGTGCGTAAAACCAAGGATTTCTAAGATTATGCAATCGCTGATTAATAGGCTTATCAGGTGATTGTAAAAGGACCAGTATTACAGCACCACTTTGACGTTCATCATGTTTCCAATGTCGTAGTTTTCGATAAGCGATTTTTCTAAGCCATATTACTCCGCTTTCATCTCCAAGTTGTTGAAGGGATTGCGCAGCAATCGTAGAAATATTTTGGTTGTTTAATTTGAATGTAATTCTCCTTAGTGGTTCAATAGCACGTCTATCGCCACTTGCTCCCAACGCTTCTATACGAGTATGTTTTTCATGACCTATATCAAACGTATCAATCCTTGCTTGAACAAGATCCGGATCAGGAAACTTAAATAACAAATGTAGAGCAGATAGTTTTATATCGTGACGGAAATCACCAGAAGATTTCGTATCCATCAATGCAAGTTTTTTGACGGCTGCTATCCCTTTCGGTTTCCCAATTTCAGCAAGTTGATCACAGGTATTGATAATGTTCTCTCTGTTTTCCTCAGTTATCATTTCAGGATCTATGCGTCTAATCATCTCGTTATATATACCATCTGGAATCGGTTTGATTTGAAGAATACCTTTGGTAGAGATGAGGGTGTTTGACCACGTCAAAAGGCTTGTTTCTCCTTGTTTAGTGGTAGCCATTTCATCCCCGAATAGTGGATACGTCTGCTTTGATATAACACCACGAAGTCCTGGGGAAATCTGTAATTGAATGGTATAAACTCCAGGTTGATATAGGTCATAATAGTCTAATATGGGTATTGTTCCAGTAATCTCGTCCCCAGGTTGCATTGTATTAATATCATCAAATGTGAGAGTCCTAAGTACAGCGATTGGTCCTATATATTTGGCAAAGGTCTTGTCCGGTTGTTGAATCTTTAACTTTACGTAACTTGATGCGAGAGATTTATATAATGCAATGTAAACGGGGTAATCACTAACATTTCTGATGCGATATGTTAATGTAATGGGTTGTTCATAATCATATCGCTGTTGATCAAATTCAATTATTAGCTCCAACTGTGATTTATTGTGGAGAAGATCGTACACCATGTGTGCTGCATCAGAGGAATTTCCTTTAGCGGATCGCATCAGGTTTTCCAATGCGGGTGCCATCAGGGTAAAGTTCATTCTGCGAATTAGATCTATAGCGAGAATTCTCACTTCATTTTCGGAAGTGGTGAGTAATTGTGTCAGATGTTTAGAAATAAAGGGTTTCCAGGTATCTCCCAAGTGTGCCAGAGTATCTAATATCACTAATTTATCTTTTGGACTGACTTCCTTGAGTAATTTCGGAATATGGTTAGATACCTTGGCATGCCATATACCGCCATAATGTAAAAATGACTGAATCGCATCTGTTTGATATGTGAATGATTCATCTAATGCCAACGAAGTGATGGCATCAATAGCAGCTTCGCTGTTATATGTCGCTAAAACTTTTATAGACGTTGAACTTGGTTTCCACCTCACAATATTTAATAAGGATTCAAAGCCTTTCTCACCCATATTACCTAATGCACGTACTACAGCGTTTTGCAGTTTAGGGACAGTTGTTTCATAGTATAGTTTTTCATAATATGGTATAAGTTCAGGATTCTTTTGATTTGCAATAATATCAAGAAGGGTATTCCATCTGTATGAAGTTTTGTCTATATTCGGTTCTTCAACTGTTTTTAATAATGAACGGATTAGGGACAAGGAAGGTTCAGATTGAGATAAAGCAGTTTTTATTTTGTAAGAATTGTTGTCTTGTTTATCAAGTAAATTGAGCAGTATCGGTAGTGTTCGTTCATCGCCAATATAAGCAAGTTTTTCTATAACTTCATCACGAGTCCAACTTTGTGTTTTTGGATCCTCAAGAGCTTCAAGTAGTATAGGAACAGCGCGTTTGTCTTTAAAATCTGCTAATCTATATGCTGAATATAATGGATTTTTGGAATCTTTTAGACTTTCAACGAGTAATGGAATGACTCGTTCATCTTTAAGAATTGAGAGCACAGAAACTGCAATATTTTGATTGTTCGGATCATCTAAATACTTTGCTATCAGCTGCCTTGCATATTTGGGATCAATACTTGCGATTAAATGCATTGCACTGCTTCTAATGGATTTGTCTGTATTGGTTAGGAATAAATTCGTAAGTTCCGGTAAGATTTTTGGATCTGCGTAATATCTATCCAATAAAAAATTTGCATGCCAGCGCGCATCTTCATTTTCGTCTGTTAGCACATTGACTAAAAACGGAGCAGCATCATCTCCCATTAGTGCAAGGTCATATCCACCTTCATCAAGCCAAACATCCCAGTCTTGCATTCGTAATTTTCCAAGTGTATCAAGTTCAGCCTCAATTCTTCCACACGATACAACTAATAATAGAAAAATGAACCACCTTATTCTGTATTTCATAGATAACTCCGTTGAGTTGCGGGATGGGTTGATAAGAATAGATAATAACAACTTTGAACTAAGGGTAATTATGTTAACACATGTTTATAACAAAATCACCCTAATTCAAAATTATCTCTAAGTCTGTTCCTTCAAATTACGTGCCTTTATCACAAGTTTTAGTAGCTCTTCATTACGCTGTCTGTCCTGTGGTGATTTTGACTTGATATGGGGTAGAACACCCTCTATCGTCTGTTGTACTGTTGCTATATTTCCCTCTTTAGCCCAGAAGCTATCACGAAGGATTTCCGCAAACTCTGCAACAGAAGCAACAAGTTGAAACTCAGGAGACGTTTCAACAAATGTGGATTTCAATTCATCTGTAGAAATATCCTCATTTACCTCTGTAACCTTTTGTGTGTCAGGGTCTTCATGACGGACAAAGACGGTCGCGAGTTTACCATCAGCATTTTCGTGGAGTTTAATTTCATATAGTGCGGTTACGCTATGTCCTGAACCGATTTCACCTGCATCTACATCGTCTTTACGGAAATCTTTGTGTGCAAGCGATCGGTTTTCATAGCCGAGAAGACGAAACCGACTCACATTCTCTGGATTAAACTCAACCTGAATCTTGGCATCTTTTGCAATGAATTGTAAAGTACCTGTCAGATTCTCTACAAAGACACGTCGCGCTTCTTTGATGGTATCTACATAGGTATAAAATCCATTTCCTTTGTTGGCGAGTTGTTCCATCAGGATATCGTTGTAATTGCCCATGCCGAAGCCAACTGTTGCGAGGGTAATGCCTTCATCAACGTGAGTGCTAATCTCTTTTAAAATAGCATCAGGTCCCGTCTTCCCTACATTTGCAACGCCATCAGAACAGAGAATTACTTGGTTGATGCAGTCGGTCTTTGAATTTTGTAGCGCGAGTTTATATCCGAGTCTGAGTCCCGCCTCAGCATTCGTTGAACCGTCTGGGTAAAGCCTATTGATTGCTTGTAGGATAAAGGCACGATTCACAATGCTGGTATGAGGTAGTACAACCCGTGCATTAGATCCGTAGACAACAATACCTACCTTATCCTCAGGTCTGAGTTGGTCAAGTAGGAGGGTTAACGCTTTCTTAACTAATTCTAATCTGTTTTCTTTTTCCATTGAGCCAGAGACATCAACCACAAATGTGAGTATTGCGTCTTTACGGTCAATTTCTGGTATAACACGTCCTTGAATACCGATGCGTAATAGTTGCAGTCGTTTTCCTTCGCCATATTTAGAGGGTGCACCTTCAATATGTACAGCGAATGCATCTTCGTTAGGCGGGGTATAGTTGTAGTCAAACGCGTTGATGAATTCTTCAACGCGGACTGCGTCTTTAGGTGGTAGAAGTCCATCCCTGAGATAGCGCCGCATTACCGTATATGAGGCGGTATCCACATCCATTCCAAATGTAGAAAAGTTGTCATCTTCTGTATCAATAAATGGATTGGTGCCTGGGTTGTTATAGAAAACATCATTAAAATCTGCACCGTTAGGTGGATTTAAAGGCTTTGGTTGAACTTGAGACTTGGGGACTTGACCTTGAGTTTTGGAGACTCCTGTGATAATCTGTTCAGGTTTACTGGCTTTGATTAACTCTTTTGAAGTTGGATATTCTGGAGCAGTGGTTCCTTCTTTTTGAGGAACACGTCTACCTCTTACAATAACCCTTCCAGAGGCTTCTCCTTTTGGCTTTGTTTGAAGTTTATTTAATAGTGTCCTTCCAACTCGTGGACTTGTCTTTCCAAGTTCTGACACTTCTACATTACCGAGTGTAATACTTTCAGCTACATAAGGAAGTGCGTCACGAACGACACCAACATTTTCCATCTGTACGTTTTCAGTGGAGGGTTGCTGTTCTGCTATCTCATGGACACTATTGGACAAGTCTACATTTTCTGACGGGAGTTGTGACAAATGTTCCGAATTACCTTGTTGTTTAAAAGGACTACGTGCGATTTCTAAACGTGCACTGGGAGCACTCAGTGCAGGTCCCAAGTTTGCCAGTGAAGATGGTTCACAAGATATAGGCAGATCAGATTTAATATACTCTGTCGGTATGGGAGCAATTGGAATTCTCTCTTCCGGCGCATTGGCAGAAGTCTTAGAATCTGACTTAAGCACAGTTCTGACAAATGGTTCTGGTAAAGGCGTTTTCGGTTCTTCAGTAACTTCTACTATTTCTAATTCTACAAGGCTGTTTAACTGCTGGTGTTCTTGATTATCTAATTGAATTCCGATGAGAAACACAAAGATAAGATGGAACACTAATGCACTTAAGAATACTCCTGAAAATCTTTTGATACGCATTGCTTTTTCCTCCATGAAAGTTCACATGTATTATGGAGGCTTAATACGCAAGTTGCGTGCCAATTTCAGGAACACAAAAAATATGGGTTTTGAAGGTATGACAATGGGTGGCTTGCACCATACGGTGCAAATTTATTGTCATGCTGCACGAAAAAGGACAATCAATTTTGGTCTTTTGTCTGAGTTTGTGAGAGGAATTCAGATATTTGGGAATTTAGTTGTTTTTCTATCTGTTTCATTTTGGGTAACCCTACGAGATTGTTTGTCTCTTTAGGGTCATCATGCACATTAAACAACAGATACGGTGTCCCTTCCCTATTTAATACCACTTTCCATTCTTGATTAAGCAACATAACTTCACGAGATATTTCAGAGATTGCAAATTCGCGGTGAGTTGCTTCTGTATTATCAAGTACAGGGGACAAGGATTTTCCGAATTGACGATGTTTTATCTCACCACCAGCAAGTTCAACAAGGGTAGGACCAATATCAATCCATTCAACAGGACTTTGACAAATACGTTTGGGAACTGCGTTTTTCAGTGTTTCAGGTGTGCGTACGAGGAGTGGAATTCGGACTGCTCCATTTAGGAGGTTACTTTTGTAAATCAACCCGTAATCCCCGTTCATCTCACCGTGGTCAGAACAGAAAACGATGACAGTATTTTCCAGTTCGTCACGTTGCTCAATTGTATCAAGGATTTCCCCAATCTGTGTATCTATGAGTGTGACGTTTCCTGCGTAATCCGCTCGCATTTTGGCAATATCACCTTTTTGAAATTTAGGACTCTTCTTCTTATTTTGCATGAGTTTGTCTAAACTTCCGGAAGGACGATCTCCAACGTCTGGACGAGGGATAGGAGGTGGCATATCATTCGGATTGTACATACTTGCATAAGGTTCAGGAGAATCCCACGGTTCATGAGGACCACCGAAACTGACCCAGCAACACCATGGTTCTTGCCGGTCATAGTTTTTTAGGTACTGCTTCGCCTGTTGTCCTACATAAACATCAGCATCATTTTCAAGACCGAGTGGAGTGGGACGAACGATATGTGGTTTCGTTTTGAATCGTTCATTATAATCATCACGGTATGCTTTCCATAGACCTTTTTCTTCCCACATTTCTGTCATATAGGATAAGCACTTCATACTTGCTCGTGGACCACCGATTTCGTTGATGTCGTCTAATCCGTAAGCGTGCATCAAATGCTCACGTTTACGAAGGTCACCAGTATTCGTGTGGAGATGTGTCTTTCCAAAAAGACTTGTACGGTATCCAGCATCCCTCACTGCTTGCATCCAAGTGGGTGTTTCGGGTGCCATCTTGTGTTTCTGGTTGTTCCAAACACCTGTGTTATGTGGATACAAACCAGTCGCTAAACTGAGGCGTGCAGGTACACAAACAGGAGAAGTCGTGACGCAGTTGGTGAATCTGACCCCTTCGGTGGCGATGCGGTCTAAATTTGGGGTTTGCACCCATCCTCCACTGCACCCCATAGCATCCCAACGTTGCTGGTCTGTCATAAGAAGAAGAATATTCGGTTTCTGTACCTCTTTCCTAAGTTGTTGGTTGACCTTTGCACTCTGCACAGAAGTATTTGTAGCAACAAGAGATAAGGTGCTTGCTCCTGCTACACCGAGATTCTTGATGAACGTTCTGCGATTGATTTTGTCAGGATTAGTGGACATAAGGTTATTTATGGGTTTGTGTGTGGAATAGGTGTTCCAAAATTTGCAGCCGCAGTTCTGTCTCTAATTCATTCATTTCAGGTCGTCCAGCGAGATTATTTATCTCATCTGGGTCATCTTGCACATTAAATAGGAGATACGGTATGCTATCATTATTAAGCACGATCTTCCATTCCTGATTGAGCAACATGATTTCACCCGATATTTCAGAGATTGCAAACTCACGGTGTGTTGCTTCTGTGTCAGCGAGAACAGGACATAATGATTTACCAAATTGACGATGCTTCAACTCACCGCCAGCTACTTCAACAAGTGTGGGACCGATGTCAATCCATTCAACAGGACTGTCACATACATTCCCTTCTGTCGCGTTTTTCACTGTTTCTGGTGTTCGCACAAGAAGCGGGATACGAACTGCACCGTTTAGGAAATTGCCTTTGTATATTAACCCGTAATCACCATTCATTTCACCGTGGTCTGATGAATGAACGATGACGGTATTCTCAAGTTCTCCGCGTGCTTGAATTGCGTCGAGTATTTCACCAATCTGTTCATCAATGAGTGTGACATTCCCTGCGTAATCCGCACGTAGCCTACCGACTTCACCCTCTTCAAATTTGGGATTCATACGATTCATCATCTTATCCAAATTCCCATGAGGACGGTCTCCAGCAGTTTGGCGCGGGACTGGTGGTGGCATGTCGTTTGGGTCATACATGCTGGCATAAGGTTCAGGTGTATCCCAAGGTTCGTGTGGTCCACCGAAACTCACCCAGCAGCACCAAGGTTCTTTGCGGTCATAGTTTTGGAGATATTGCTTCGCTTGCTGCCCTACGTAGACATCTGCGTAGTTTTCGAGTCCCAATGTTGAAGGTCGCACCGTGTGAGGTTTCGTGCTGAATCGTTCTTTATAATCAGCGCGGTAATCCTTCCACAGTCCTTTTTCTTCCCACATTGCTGTCATGTGTGACAAGACGCGGCTGCTTGCTCGAGGTCCGCCGATTTCGTTCACATCGTCTAATCCGTATTCATTCATCAGACCTTCTTTTTCTCGCAGGTCTCCATTGTGCGGGTGTAGGTGCGTTTTACCAAATAAACTGGTGCGATAACCTGCATCTCGGACTGATTGCATCCAAGTCGGTGTTTCAGCGGACATCGAATGGTGCATGTTATTCCAAACACCGGTGTTGTGAGGATACAAACCGGTTGCTAAACTCAGTCGTGTGGGAATACAGACAGGAGAAGTTGTAACGCAGTTGTTAAATCTGATACCTTCGTCTGCGATGCGATCTAAATTTGGTGTTTGCACCCATCCACCGCTGCATCCCATCGCATCCCAACGTTGCTGGTCTGTCATGAGAAGAAGAATATTAGGTTTCATAGGGATCCTTGTATGTATGGAGAGGATTGTATGGGAAAATTCAGTGTAATTTAATTACGATCAATGCCGGCATCAGCGAATGCTTTAGACAAAGTTTCATAAGACATAGTAGCAGCTGCAAGAGGATCGTAGTTTTCACGTGCTTGCACCATAAAACTCACTTCGGCAGTGATAAATCCGTCATATCCGTGTGCTTTCATCCTGTTTAGATAATCGACATAATCGAATGTTCCTTCACCGGGAATAAGGAATTCAAAATCGGGATGGATACCGCTTTGATCTTTGACGTGTGTATGTGCGGAGACTGGTGCTAATGCGGACACTGATTCTTCTGTAGGCATTCCGATAATATCAAAATGGCTTATGTCAAAGTTGACTTTGAGATATGGAGAATTGACGAGATCAAGGAGTTCAAGAACTTTCTTGGGTGTATCAATGATGGCACCGATGTGTGGTTCCATAGCAATAGTAACTCCTCGTGAAGCCGCATATTCTACTAAAACACCTATCCGTTCCGCCAGGAAATCTTTTTTAATATCCCACTCATCAGGCTTTCCACCAGTAGTCGTATTTACTGCTGGTAGTTCGTCTCCCTGTGCGAGATCAATAGCCAAGTCAACACCACCCTTAAGTCTCCACATGTTTGTTTTAAACTTTTCTGGATCAAATTCCATTATGTTGGAATGTGCTGCGATTGCAGGCAGAGCTAAGTTATGTTGTTTCAGTAGGGATGCGATCCGTTTTCTTTCTGCAGCATCAAGTGTACTCAGTTCGGTTGTAAAGCGCGGTATGATGGTCAGTTCAATCCCATCAAATCCAAGTTTCGCGATGTGTGATATTGCGGTATCAATAGGAACAGTCGGCATTCCCCAAGTGCTATAACCGATTTTCATGTAAAATTCTCCATAAATGTTGAACGTTGCAATTTGAGATGAGATCCTCAGCCGAAAAATGCACCAATTGGACCGAGCCAATCGTTGATTAGAAAATCAACCCGCTGAATCAGAAGTGCAACACGACCCATGACGGTGTTACCAAATGCAGAACCGAACCCTATCATGAGGAAGGCAATACCAACCTTTGATACCCATTTGACGGGACCTTGGTGTTCAACAGAAAAGAAAAAATAAGTGAGTGTACATATTACTCCGACAACCATGAGAACTGCGCCAAATATTTCCATTGAAGATAACGTTCCTGCATTAATTGCTGAAAACGGTTCAATAGTACCACGGGTCTGTTCAAAAATATTTGCGCGTAGAACATTTGGTATAGCAAGTCCACATCCTACTCCAATGAGGATTGCACTCGGAAACCTGATCAACCAAGTATGACGTGATGATAAACCAGAAAAGAATAACAAACCGATGCCAATAGGAATAAGTCTAATTAAACCGTATAACGAATCCCCGGTGAATGCAGCCGTAAAGGGCTTCCAAGCAAAGGGTATAAAGCCTTGATGATATGATAGTACAATACTATATCCGACCGACATACCTACAAAGAGATATTCTGTGAACCGATAAAACGGATTGTCTTTGTAAAGAAAACTATAAATGCATAGAGTTAAAAATGCGGCAATCCAGATGCCAAAAAGTTCCATGAAATTACTCCTCTTGCTTCCGATTAACAAAGAATGCGATGTTACCGATGATTACCAAAAGGACGATCAACAGATGAACAAATGATTCAATATTTATCCACAACACCCCTTTTGCAGGATCTTTTATTAAAATTTCGTATTCGGCAGCACCTGCAATACCCGATATCAAACCTATCAATTGCCCTGTTTGTAAGTAAGGATACATCTGCGAGATAATGACACCTGTGACACCCGCGGCGATTTTCTGATTGAACTGTACATTCGCGAAAGTAATCCAGGACTCCGTTAAACTTCCTGATGACAGATCAACAACAAGTTCAATCTGATCATAGTTCTTTATGTTATTCATCATGGGTAGTTGGGATATAGGTGTTTCGTAATAATCCTTTTCATAGATGCTTGAGATATCATCTCCCATGCCAAGGATCACAAGTTCAATACCGGGACGGTACCCGAGGAAGACATAATCCTCACCGTAGACAGCATTTTTTTCATCTGCCACTCCCTGCATCAGATCACTTCCCATAGTTGTTCCCACAGCATAAAGCGTAAGTCCAACAACTTTAATATCCTTTTCAAAGCACTGTTTGAGTATTGCTTTCGCCATCGGATTCAATTCGGCTAACGAAGAAGGTCCATAGTCAAAAACAAGCATTATGGCAGATCCTTCCTCAAGTTCATCTATAAAATTATAGAGATCTTTCGTAGGTTTAGAAATTGATACAGATAGACTGATAGGAAACAGCATCGGGATGATAACTGCTAATGCTACCAAAATAAAAACAATACGTCGGTCCATATTTACCAATTTAGTAAGCATTCGTTAATCTCCTCCCCCAAGATATGAGCGTTCAATTCCTAAGATAATGCGGATAGACTGTGAAATTACACCTAAACTCACACCGAGGATAATCCCTCGTCTTGCTGAGAGATTCGGATTATCTAATATCCATTGTTTCATCCATGAGGAACCATCTGCAAAGGTTTCTGACCAAGGTGTCCAAGAAATAGGTGGCCAAGAAATAAGCTTATTCCAAATTAAATTTCCTACTGGCACATTACCTAACATAACAATGACTGCAGTTATGAGGAGCAGAGATGCTTCAACGTTTCGTGCTCGGAAGGCACGATATGCTGCAGAGGCAATAAAGAATGCGAGCAGAGAAAACATGGTCGCATCCATCGGCAGCTGTACATTGTTAAACAACCATTCAAACCATGGATGTTGAGGTCCATACGGAATCCCTATTATTACCATTACGGCAATTCCTACAAAAACAATAAAACTGTATTGCCAATGTTCGGTTTTGCGACGAATACGGGTGATGTGAGTTTGGAGCAATGTTATTGTACTGAAGATTAAAGCAAATGGGGTAATAATCCGCGCCCAATTCAATACTTCTTCATAAACACCTTGAGAAACGGAATGTGGACTGAACTGGGTTAAGAGCATTACCACACCAAACACAAAGCAAAGAATTAATGGAACTTGTCTCTTCATAAAACCTCCTAACCCACTCGTTGCAAGAACGTTGTAATCCAATTAACACCAAAAAGTTCAAGCAACACACCAAAAACGATTGTTAGGAAAATGAGCACCTTCCCCCAATCCTGTCCTCTAAGACTTCCGAGTTGCATCGGTTCTTTGGAAAGGTATGCACTTGCGGCATAGAGTTCTTCACCAATCAAAGTGTAATCACAAGCTGTGATTAGGAAGGGGAGTTGGTGTTCAGAGTCTGTGCCTGCAATCTGAATAGCACCGATAGAATTACCAGTTTCCGCAAGGATAAGAGATTCGGCATAGAATGTGCCTTGTAAAAAGATAGCAGCGGGTTTTTCACGAAGCATCATTCCATCAACACCCGCAGCATAAGCGAATTGGCTATCTGTGAGAAAGAATATATCCTCCTCACTGTATGCATCGGGACGACCTTCATCAAGGTATGAGGCTTTGACCATTTCGCGGACTACGTTCAGCACAATTGGATCATTACATGGCACGCGTAAAGTTGTTTCATAGTCTGCAGTTCTACGTGCGACCTGTCCGAGAATCGTCATACTTGCGATAGTCGCCGGACCACTGACACCCCCTAATCCTAACACATATAAAATTGAACGTCCCATTTCGGTAGCCCTTCCGATTGCTTCATCTACTGCTTCAAGTCCAGGAATGCGGCGAACAAATACATCTTGATTACGGGAAAGGTATATACTTCCAAGAATTGCTGCACATAATATTATCATGGAAATAAAAAGTTGGATTTTGCCAGTATGAAACCATTGTCCAGTTGCATGAAGAGCAGTAGTTTGATCGGAATACATAACAGTTTCGTTTTCATATTTTGCCCTTACTATGTATGCATGTTCCTGACCCTTTATTATCCCGGTATCTTTATACATTGTTTTGTCTGCGTTCAACTCCGCAGCTATTTCCTCAACTCCATACTCTCCCATATCAGTAATCCGTAGAAGCACATATCCTAAGATACCACTATCTTCGGCAGCTGCGTCCCATGTGACAGTAATACTTGAACCATCATCGTTTGGAGTATCCACTGCCCTGACATTTGATGGAGGTGCAAGCGTCGGTTCCTGACTAAACGCATAGGTGCCGCACAAAAATAAAATACAACATGCGATAACCCATAAAATTGATTTGTTATGTATCATTTACATCCTCAAAAAAGAGTTAGAGTTAGAATCTATTGACATTGTGAAATTGCATCTATAATCTTATTGTCTGTAATATCGTCTCGGATAACGACTTCACCAATCCGTGTTGGTAATATGAGACGTAGTTTACCGCCTACTGTTTTTTTATCGTGATACATGGCATTGCATATTTCCTTCGGAGAATGTTCTGGGGGAAAAGTCAATGGTAATTTTGCACGTTCTAAAAGGGTTCTTTGACGTGACCAGTCAGTTTTCGAAAACATACCCAAGTTGACAGCTAATCGTGCAGCACAATTCATACCTATAGAGACAGCTTCTCCGTGTCGGAATACCTTATAGTTTGTCAATGCCTCAAGTGCATGTCCAAATGTATGTCCATAGTTTAGGACCATTCGCAATCTGCTTTCTTTTTCATCTTTGGCGACTATATCTGCTTTGTTAGCACAAGCACGCGCGATCATATCGATTAACGTCTCTGCCTCTAAATTTAGGATCTTGTCAAGGTTTTCTTCTACCATTTCGAACAAAGGTTCATCTCGGATAACCCCCATTTTGATTACCTCAATCAATCCAGAACGGATATCTCTCTGTGGTAAGGTTTTGAGGGTATCCACATCAATCAGGACTAATTTCGGTTGATGAAACGCACCGATAAGGTTTTTGCCTTTCGGATGATTGATCGCCGTTTTACCACCCACGCTTGCGTCCACTTGTGCCTGCAAGGTTGTTGGTATTTGCACATAGGGGATTCCTCGCATATATACCGCTGCAGCAAATCCAACCAAGTCTCCCACAACCCCACCGCCGACAGCAATGAGCGTTGAACCTCTATCAAGTTGGTTGTCAATTGAACAATCCAGTATTTTAGATAACTGTTCTAACGATTTACTTACTTCACCGGCAGGAACATCAACTAAAATAACGTCAAATCCCGTATCCTTTAAACTATCCGATACCGCTGGAACATAACGATCTTTTACAATAGTGTCCGATACAATTAGCACCTTTGTCGGTTGTATCTGAGATTTAAGTAATTCACCAATCCTGCTAAGTATACCCGCGCCGACAAGGAGGGGATAACTGTTTTCATTGAGTTCGACGTTTATAGTCTTTATCATTATGCTTTTTGGTATATTTTTGTTGGGCAATTGCCTTGTAAAATGTGGTTTTTATCTGGTCCATGACTTCCGCAAAGGATTTATCTGTCGTTTCCACTGTATAATCTGCTTGTGCGTAATATGGGGCACGGTCTGCTAACATAGATCGGATCGTTTCCATTGCATCGGGGGTTTGTAGTAGGGGACGATGTTGTTGATGTCCAATTCGATTAAAGATTTCCTCTGGTGTTGCGGACAAGCAGAAAACAACACCATTCTCTTTTAGTTTGGTGATGTTTTCTTCTTTCAAAACGACACCGCCACCAGTAGAAATAACATAATTATAGAATTTTGAGACATGATTAACCGCTTTGCTTTCAAGTCGACGAAAAACTTCTTCTCCATCATCAGCGAAGATATCGCTAATACGCCGTCGGCTGTCCATTTCAATGACATTGTCAGTATCCACATATCGCATCCGAAGTTGGGAAGACAGTCGTTTACCGACTGAGGTTTTCCCAGTACCCATAAAACCGACAAGCACTATATTAGGTTTTCTCTTTAATGATCTATTCAACATTTTAACCCCTTCATGATAATAATATGGCAATGAAGTAAATCAATTACCCATGGTATTATATAGTGCTGATTTCAATTATAGCATTTTCCATAAATAATGTAAAGGTACGCGTGTGATATTTTCAGAGACATTCATTTCTTGAATAATTGAAGGGTATTGGTGATGTACTTAGATTGTATATCTTGACAACAACATCACAATGATATATACTTAACGTGAGTTCGGTATAAGCAACTTTGGGAATCCCAAAATATGCACTGCAAAAAACCTTTGTTTGTTATTGTGCCTAATAAATTCGGAAAATAAATATAAAATCCTGCATGTCTGCTAAACCGAAACTCACGTTAAACTAAAGACATTATAGTGAAATATAAAAATATGTTTACACATCTTCTGTAGGCGGGGAATGCCTTATGGCATTCATACCGTTGATTTCGATCTCCGAATCGCGACTATGGAAATGTATGGTCGGGAATCGGAGTTCCCTCCTACAAAGAAACTGTCAAGATAATTGTAAAATCCACTATAACTTGATACTGGGAGATGTCATGATGCAGAAAACAATACAATCTGCTCCGACAATAGTCTATCCGGAATCGGACGGGAAGCCGATGGCAGAAACAGATGTACACCGAAAGTTGATGATGGATTTCATTCTGATGCTTGAAGACCATTACAAGAATGATGATGATGTTTATGTATCAGGTAATCTCCTCATGTATTATCAGGAGGGTAATCCGCGGAAATCAATTTCACCTGATGTTTTTGTTGTTTTTGGGGTTGAAAAGAAACTCCGAAACACGTTTCTTACGTGGACAGAAGCGAATACACCTGATTTTGTGTTGGAAGTGGCAAGTCCGAGTACCTTTAAGGAAGATATAGGTCGAAAAAAAGAACTTTACGCGTCTGTACTTGGTGTAAAGGAATACTATATATACGATCCGCTTGGACAAATTGTACCAAGTTTTAGCGGATTTAAGCTTATTGATGGTGTCTATCAGGATATAGAACAATCAAATGATCGTCTTCCCTCAGCAGTGTTAGGTTTAGAGTTAGGGGAAAATGATGGCAAGTTACGTCTCTATAACCCAGACACATCACAGTGGCTACAAACACCTCCTGAGCGCGTCGAGAACGCAGAGTTACGCGCCGAGAACGCAGAAACTCGAGCAGAGAATGCTGAGACACGTGCACAGCAAGAATCCAGAGGTCGAATTAATGCTGAGGAGGAATTGGCTAAGGCATTAGCAGAAATTGAACTTCTTCGTTCTGTGAGAAATGACTAATATTGGATTTATTCAGTATTTTTTCAATCCCTATCCCAATCTTTCAACTGTGTTGAATTCTTTTACTAACCATACTGATTTGACCTTACCAGAAGAGATAAGCAAATGGCACGACAACTCAGAATGGTTCGTCCCAACCTAAATGATTTACCGAAATTAGAACTTCCTCATGGATACGGTCTTCGCACATTCCAAGAAGGTGATGACGTTCATTGGGCTAACATCATCAGCGATTCATTCGGTGGGAGAGAACGTACTGCACAAGATACACACAATGAAATTATCGGTCGTGATGTATTCGTTCCTGAGGGACTCTTTTTCGTTACACATGAAAATATACCTGTTGGCACTGCATGTGCATGGCGACAATCCGTTAAGGAAAATGATGTTGGATACGTCCACATGGTGGGAGTTACAGGTGAACACACCGGACAGAAACTTGGTAAATGGGTATCACTTGCTGTTCTGTTCTATTTCCGTGACCATGGATTTACCTGTTCCATTCTGGACACAGACGACTTTAGACTCCCTGCAATCAAGACCTATCTCAATTTAGGGTTTGTTCCTGTCTATGTTGAGAACACACAGCCTAAACGGTGGGAAGACATTTTTAAACGTTTAGAACTCCCCCAGATAACCAAACAAATTACAGATGTGCGAGAAACACTTCCTACCAAATTGTGGCTTAAGGTATCGCATTAACCCACTCTAATGAAATTCGTAACCGCGGCAAGGAACCACTCCTATGGTATTAACCTGATTGCGATTCCTACCATCCTCGTTATTGGTTTTGTGATACGTCTTCTGGGTATAGGCGTTGGTTTACCAGATTCACCTGATCCTCGAGAATTCCTAATTGCGAATGACATCCTAAATCTCATCAATTTCTCAGCACCTCCAGAAATATATAATTGGCCCGGCACTGCATGGTTCTATCTGATTGCTCTGGTGAGTAAAATCCTGTCAATCTTCGGATTGGACATTACCGAAGCACGTATAATCTGGATTGCACGGTTCATTAACGTCATGTTGTCAACAGGCACAATCTGGTTGACATATTGTCTTGGCACTCGGTGTTTCAATAAAAGTGTTGGACAGATTGCAGCTGCTTTTTTAGCGGTAACTATGTTGCATGTCACCAACGAATCGCGTTTTGCACTCGTTGACATACCCGCGACCTTTTGTGTAATACTCTTTCTCTGGTTAGTTGTGCGAGACCTTAGTCTGACATTCCGAACCTGTTTATGGCTTGGTATTGTTGCGGGGATAGGTATTGCGGTGAAGTTCACAACCGTTTTTGTTGGGTTGTCACTTCTGATTTTACTTAGAACAGACAACTTTTATCGGAAGTTTGCAACTATCATTGGTTTCTGTGCATTAACCTTTACGGTTGTATGTCCGTATTGGTTGATTGATCTGATGTCAACAGAATGGAATCACTTCTTTGATGATTTCTGGTATGAGGCGATGCATTATCATCACGGGCATTTTGGATTATTTGCTACTGCTGATACAGGTTGGCTGCACCGATTTCTGTATTTAGGTACACTCTTGAAGTGGGGTATGGGATTACCACTTGCTTTACTTTCAGGTTGTAGTTTAGTGTATATTCTATCAAAGTCTGTACCATCTTTGAGAAAATTACATGCTACAGAACTATTTTCTGATCAAAATATTCAGAATGGGTTGTTGCTACTTGCATTTGTTATTCCGTATCTTCTATTTATTGGGTCATACAAAGTATCATTTACACGTCATTTGCTTTTACTCTATCCTGCACTTACAGTTATAATCGGGTCATTTCTTGCCTCAATTGATAAACGTATTGGTATTCTGATTGGAATTACGGTTTGGGTTTACTCATTCGTTTATACAGTTGCTTTTGCATGCGTTATGCTATCTCAACCTACTACTCAGGAAGCATCTGAGTGGGTATCAGAGAATATTCCGCAGGATGAGTCAATATCACGCGCACCTGAGATCTTATTTGATTGGCTAATTCCTGACATTGATATGGTAACGGAAGAGGAGGATACTGAATGGGTTTTAATTATGTATCCCAATATGGAGGTGTTTTTAAAATATAAACAGAATCCACAAGACTATAACGAGGTAGATTGGTATCCGCTTGAGGAGGTTGGAATTATAGAAACATTGGAATTTTACGAGAGGATAATCTGGGAAGGAAGTCAATACAAATTACACAAGACATTTCGACGCGCACCACATTTCTTAGGAATAAACATCTCCGATAACGATGCTCCATTTCCGATGCACGCACTGATTCATCCTGAGATTCAACTATATCGTCGCAGAGAATAAGTGTATCTATTTACCTGATGAAGCTGGTTTAATCAGGTATTAGATGTGAGGTGGAGAAAAGCATTGTTTCTGAATTGGAACGATAATTGACAATATATGATTCAGAACCTCCGCAGGAATAGTGTCAGCATCAATAATCCTTACCATTTCTTGAGGATAGTGATCTATCAACGGTTCGGTATCGCGTTTGTATAGATCCCATCTGTATCGAGCCACAAACTCATCAGCATCGTCTCTTCGTTTTTCTTTGACAGCTCGTCCGCGAATTCGTTCAAACATTACTTCACGATCTTCACAGACCATAAATAGGACTTTAAGGACATTAATGTAAGGATATAATAATTCGGCTTGTGCTATGTTCCGTGGGATACCGTCGAGGACAAGTAAATCGGTTTGGGGGTTATAGACATTTTGTTCGATTTTCGTTTGGACGTATTTTTGCCAAGTTTTAAAAGTAATATCGTCTGGTACGAATTCGCCATGTGTAGCATATTGATGAAAGAGCTGACCTAATTCCGATTCTTCATCAAGTTCGCGAAACATATCCCCGCTGGAAAGGTGAAAAATACCGGGAATATGTGAGAGTAATTTTCCTTGTGTTCCTTTTCCGACTCCTGGTGGACCGACCAAAACAACAGATCGATAGCAGGGACCTTCCTCCCCGTATAAAGGCTTGTCAAAAAAAAGAGATTTCTTATCAATTGTCATGCGTGTACTTTCCTCAATAGTCCTATGTGTTGTGTGAAGTAGAGTTGAGTTATGTCAGGTAGGATAGTATTTCAGTGAGCCTCATTATTGTAGTTATACTCCCAGTAGGTGTTCCAATATGTAAAAATCTAAACCTTCGTAATCTCGTGCTGCGATAAACTCCTGCTCCACTTTTCTGTCAAATGTTCTAACCTTGTCAAGCAAGTTAAGAAAAGTTCTACGACTGCTCAATAGATGTTTTGTAGAAATGTCGCGTGGTTGTGTGCGCATAACTTTGACATCTAAACCGATGAATTCACCATCTTTTCCGTAGCCGTTCTCTTCAAGGACTCGAACTTGATTGAAAGCGCGCCGTAAATTAGCTGAACCGAACGCTTTATCTTGATCGAATTTGAGACCGTTCTGGTCATTCAGATGTACACTCCATAGTTTCTTATGTTGTAATGCGTAACCCATTTCGTCAGAGGGTTCTAATCCAGCAAGAATAGCATGTGCGGTTTCAATTAACCCCCCGACACGGTCCGGATCTGTACTTGCATAAGCCAATCCGATTGCGTGTCCTATTGTAGGGATATAAGCAATGTCCATCGGTTCATTTGGTTTCGGTTCAATCAAAATCCGAATTTCTGGATCATAATCAAGCAGCACATTAATGGCATCTAAAATCTGACCTACTGCGTTTGCTGAATTCTTCGTTTCCCGGATATAAGTACCTTCACGGGCAAGCCATAAAACAAAATTTTTGCAATCGAGTTCATTTGCAATATCAATACAACGTTTTGACCGATCAACAGCATACTGTCTTTCTTCTGCAGAATTAGATGTGAACGCGCCATCAATTGTTAGCGGTGACTCCCATAACCTTGGTGCTATGACTTCAGTAACTAACCCGTGGTTTTCAAGTTGTGATTTAACGTTTCGTGTGCGAGAGATAACTTCTGCGTGCGATTTGTCGTCAATATCAGGGACGACATCATCATCGTGAAATTGTATTCCGAGAAATCCGAGATTACGGTAAAATTCAACCTTTTCATCAAAACTGAAGGACTGCCGCACAGGAGGTCCAAAAGGGTCGGCACCTTCGTGTATGTTCCAGGGACCGAAGGAAAAACGGTATTCTGTAGGCGAATTGGACATCAAAATTGCTCCGTGAAAACAAGTTTGTGAAAGGATACCAATCATTGGCAGTAACTTATCTGTACGATAACGAATTCATGTCCACATAAGTTACTATATTTTAACAAACTTCTTGACTTTTATAATAAGTATAAAGTATTATTTTAGTAGTGTCAAGTCATTTTTAGTATTGGTCGTAATCAATGAGGTATTTGATGTTGTCTGTAGCTTATATAGTACTTTTGATGACTTTATCAACACAGTTCTTAGAATTTCCTTTCCGAACCATCACCCGTCTGATTGTAACCTTCAGATTCCTGATTCCATTAAGATATTGTCGATATACGTTTGGTATTGCGTTGTGTGGCATATTTCTCTCTGCACTGCCGATTACTGCATCTCAGAATCAGACAGAGGATGCTCAGAGACAAAGATTTTTCGGTGATCATACACAAACAGATCCGAACCAACCCACCATTCCATCATCTACAAAAAGTTTCAGTTTTGACGATATCTTACAGATACAACTCAATTTAGATATTCCCGGTAATATAAGGATCGTCGCAATAGATAACAAAGAGGAAATCAAAAACACAATTAGCGTAACACTTGAAAAACGTGTGAAGGTAAATCAGTCCATCATAACAAATTCATTTCTGGATAAAATATCTATATCTGGTAAAAAAACTGATGGCACACTTCAATTGAATGCATTGCTTCCAGATGACACCTCAAAAGAGTTATTAGAGAACAAAAATATAAAAGAACATCTCCAATTAAACTATGCAATTAAAACACCACCGGATGTCTCTGTTCAACTCAATGTAAAGGATGGAGATGTATACCTCCACCACCTACGCGGAATGATAGAAATCACAAATGAAATGGGAGATATTCATTTTGATGAGACGTTAGGAACCTATGAAGTGGTAGTCAAGAAGGGGCGTATTCACGGTAAAATCTTGTTGACCCCAGGGAAAAATGAAATAAAGACTGAAAACGGTTCAATTGATCTATCGATACTTGATGAATTGGCAGTTCCATTGGAATTAACTACTCTTGGAGGGGATATTAGATTACTCCTTCCCAACAACTATCCTGCAGATGTTGAGTTTAGTAGTGAAACAAATCATATTATCATTAACCTGCCTTCAGATATTGACATCAACACGGGTGTCATAAACGGAGGAGGTCCGCTATTACGATTAACAGCTACAGATACTATATCCATCCTGCCGAATCCGAGACTTCGCAGATTTCCTGAAGATTCTATATCTTCCAGTATGCAACAAGATATATCCTCTGATAAAATGCATCCTATCCATCAGACTATGATACCACCTACTATTGATGGTAATTTATCGGAATCAGTGTGGTTAGATGCGACAGCACTGCCTGCTTTTCAAAATCCAATGGGAACCAATGCCGCAGAAAATCCAACAGATGTCTATTTGATGTGGGATTTACAAAACATCTATATTGGTGTAAGAGCACACATAAAAAAGGGACAGATACCCCGTGTATCACAAACACAACAAGATTCACCTATTTGGGAAGATGAGTCTGTTGAAATACTTTTTGACACAAATCCAGGTACGTTAGCCTATTCCCACCTAATTATAAACCCTATTGGAGGTATTTTTGATCAGTGGGTTGTTAAGGTAGGTTCTCCTAATTTTCGATTCGCTCCAAATGATGTCAAACGTGAACAGACTGATGAGTCTGAAGTGCAGTTCAAAGGGGATAGTTCGTGGAACTCGAATGCTATAGTCGCTACCAATATTAACGCGAATTACTGGAGTTTAGAAATTGCTATTCCCAATAAATTAAAGGACAATAAGAGTATCGAAACTCTGCTATTTAACGTATTCCGTAAATCTCAAGTTAAGTTGAAAATGGGAGAGATAGTGAATCCGGTTGTACAACGTGAGTATAGTTACTGGATGCCGATTTATGATGAGAAGTATCCATGGTGGCCCCATTGGAAAGAGGGTATGGGTAAATTAGTATTATCCAAAAAACAATCGACCATCCCAGAATCCTATGAGGTTTCAGAAAAATTCATAGTTGATGAAATCGAAATTGAAGGGAACATAACAATTCCGACTGAGAATGTGTTAGAAATGATGCCAATAGAATCAGGAGATACCGTTACAAATGAACAACTTTCTCGGTTGCTTGCTGAGTTAGACAACTATGATTGGTTCCAAGAGGTACAATTGAAGACAGCAGTTATTGATACAGATGACCAAGTAGAGCAATCAGACAAATTGTCAAGTGGAACTATTGAAAATCCAGTGGCTGACGATGATATTGATAGTAGAAATGAAGAATTCCCCAAAACCGAACCATTGAAAGTAACTGTTCAGATCAGTGTGACCGAAGCACCAGTTCAGTTTGCGAGACAGGTAACAGTTAAAGGTAATAAGAGTTTTCCCGCCAAATTCATCAAAGATTGGTTAGACATCTCACCTGGATATATTGCTGAAGCGAATGCCAACTTGAAACAGCAGATGATTACCGATTTTTATGTAAACCGCGGGTTTCCTTTTGCTGAGGTATCCCATCAGTTTGTCAATGATGGTCTACTGTATCACATAAGCGAAGGATACTTAGATGAGATTCGTTTTACAGGTAATCGTAGTATATCACGCGCTGAACTCATATCAGCCCTTGATTTAGATACCGAAGGTGTATATTTTCACTCACTTGGACAAGCAAGAATCAACAATATGGACAAAGACCTCAGCAAAAGTAACGAAGCCTTCAAGTCAATAAATGATTGGCAGGTGCAGCGCGAAGGTGGAAAAAACATTATGATTGTTGATATAAAAGAACAATCATTAGTCAAACCCGGATGGTTCCCTGTTGTTGGTTACAACCGTGTCCATGGAATAGTACTCGGTGCAGGTGGTACGCTATCAACACGTTATATAGACCAAGAAAACATCTTTGGATCAGTTAGTCTTGGTGTATCAAGCAAGAAATGGAACTACCACGTTGGCGTTGAAAATACTTTTTTTGAACGTTTCCCATTGACTGTAGGTGTGGGTTTATTCAACCTAACTGATCTGAGTTCTAACGGTTTCCGTCTACGTCCTGCTGAAATAAGTCTAAGCGATTCATTTTACGGCACTTCTGCTGACAATTTTTTTCAACGAAAGGGACAACATTTTTGGATTGCAAATAAGTACGGACAACATTCCCAATTACGTCTTGAATATACGCTTGAGAACCATGATAATTTGTTTAAATCAACGGACTGGAGTTATTTACAAAGGAGTCTGGTAAAACTGGGTAATCGTCGAATTGATACTGGAAACCTAAATATAGTGTCTCTGATTTATACTTTTGATACACGAGATCATAAGTCCTCTCTTGATGGTGCAGAAAATGTTGCAAGCCAAATGATTCTGAGACCCAATGAACGAACACGACGTGGTTGGAGAGGAAATCTTGGTGTGGAATTAGCTGGAGGACCTCTTGGGGGTGATTTTACATATAATGTCTACAAGTTTGAATTAGCACGATATAATCCGTTGATAGGACAGCACAACCTTAATATCCGCATTGTGGGTGATTTTGCTGATACAGCACTACCGAGACAAAGACTTCTGTACCTCGGTGGGTCAACAACCCTTCGAGGCTACCGTTTCAATTCATTTGCGGGAGATCAACGTATCCTATTAAATTTTGAACATCGATATGTAGATGAAATCCCTGTTGATACCGGTACAGATGCTTATATTGGTTGGTCATTGAGTACATTTATAGATATTGGACAAGTATGGCAGTATGATGAAAATCCGCTCTCTGACCTTTCCGTGAAGGGCTTTAAGTCGTCCATCGGGGTTGGATTTTCGTTCTTTGTTAGTCCATTCGGAAGTCCACATCCTCTAACAAATGCGTTTGATATATCCCTTCCTCTTACCCTTGATTCTTCATTGCGTACACCGAGAATCGTCTGGCGTTTGGAACGGATGTTTTAATTCTATGTCAGTAATAAAGGTAAATTATGAAAATCACCCTACTCCATGAAGTCCATCAAAAACTTGATGCAACCTTTGGTGAAAGACACAATGGTTGGAATTTAGCGGTCCAGTTCACCGATCCTGTTGCTGAACACAATGCAGTTAGAAATAGTGTTGGAATTGCTGATATTTCCTACCTTGGTACACTAAGTTTAACAGGAGAGGATCGTGCAATATTCTTGCATCGTCTTATATCAAATGATGTTGAAAACCTTATAGTTGGAGAAGGCAATTATTCTACTCTATTAACAAACCGTGGTAAGATAATCGCTGATCTGAAGGTCTACATTTTTGAGGATACAATCTATATCAGCACAGCACCTGAAAACATAGATAACACCTTCGCAGAATTAGATAAGTATATTATCGCAGATGATGTGGAACTTTCTGTGGTGACAGATAAGATTGGTTCAATTGCGGTCTACGGACCGAAATCTCCTGACCTTGTAGAATCTGTTTTAGGATTGAAAGGACTTAGTTCATTAGCAGAATATCATTCACAATACTGCGAAATAGACGGTGTATGGATAGGTTGTGTCAGATCCAATACTGTTGGAGAATATGGATACCATCTTTACACTTCAACAAATGCGTTGGAAGGGTTGTGGGAAAAGTTACTGACCGAGAGACCTGATGTTGTCCCTATTGGATGGGATGCAGTAGAATCACTTAGGGTTGAAGCTGGCACGCCGAGATTCGCTGCAGAATTAACAGATGTGATATTCCCGCTTGAAGCAGAATTAGAACATGCAATAGATTTTGAGAAGGGATGTTATATTGGACAAGAAATCGTCGCACGCATGAAGTATCGAGGTCACCCAAATCGACTCTTACGCGGTATTGAAATTGACACAGAAAATCCAGTTCCTCAAAACTCACCTATTGTAAATGACGATAAAGAAATTGGATGGGTTACAAGTTCGGTCTATTCTCCAACACTTGGAAAACCTATTGCTATGGGGTACGTGCGAATAGCGTTCACAGAACACGGTAGTCGGATACAGATAAAGACTTCAAATGATACAATAAGCGGGACGGTTGTTAATTTGCCTTTTGTATCAAATACTACATAAGACGGTAAAAGAATAAAATATCTTATATACGCTGCTGATGGTGCGTTTGACTAACAGCACGTACCTATAGAAAACTAATTGACAATTCATTCTGAAATTGATGATGGATTATATTCTATCCTATACCCAACCAAATGAATCTACTATTTATGTTGTTACTTTCAAATAACAACATGACACTTCCTCAAGATATGTGTTGAGGTAAACAGAATTACATACTTTCCAACACTATAGATTTTACTATATTTGTAATTGCAGCAAACTCTCAGATAGAAGGAGTTTCTATAATGTCATTTATCAGAATCGCAGGAGAAAAGTTTAAATTGGCATCCCGATGGGCAAGATTGGGAGCGTTCTTGCTGGACATAGGCATCTTGGGTTTCAGTCAAGGTATTTTGTGGCTAATCGGACTATTACAATCCGTAATTTTCACTGATTATAATGAATACATGATGTTTGGGGATGACCCCGCCACAGCTACCTTATTTTTCTTGAGTACTCTTATGTGGATTTACGGGTATTTTCTTATGGATGGACGTACAAGAGGTGCGGGGTTCGGTAAGAGATTATTATCTTTGCAGATAATCCGTTTAAAAGATGGAGAACCTGCAAACTTTAAGGATGCCTTCGTACGTCGTTTTGCGAGTATATTTCAACCAATTGACTGGCTTTTCGGTATAGGAAAAGGAAGGCAGCGCATGGGAGATAAACTTGCGAAGACAGTTGTTGTTAAATTAGACTCACCACTCGTTGAAATTGTATCTGAAGAAGAATCTGAAGAAAAGGAAACCGATCTGGAAAAGGTATTAGAGGATGTCATCCTTGAAATTACAAACCGGTTCTCAGAAGCCAAGCAGAAGGTTGATGCATCTATCGGAATTGAAAAACAGTTTCAAAATGCTCACGATGGTGCTATTGCACAAGCCGAAAAGTGTGAAGAACGTGCTGTCATCGCACTAAAGGCTGGACGAGATGACTTGGCAAAAGAAGACCTCGCACAACGAAATGAATACAGACAACTCGCGATCAGATATAAGGAACAGTGGGAAGAACAGCAAAGGACAGTCGAACACCTCACTTTGCTTCTCGACACACTCCAGCAAAAAACACAACAAACACAGCGTGAAAGGGAAGTTGTCATTGCAAAACATCGGAATGTGGACGCACAGGAACATCTTCAACAAACGTTATCTGAACTTCAAGATAATAAAGCATTTGAGATTCTTAAGACAATGGGACAGAACGTGACTGAAGCCGCAGCCTTAGCAAAAGCGGCATCCGAAGTAGATGTTGAATTCAAGGATGTGGAATTAAATCGTGAATTTGTAAATTATGCAGAGGACGAAGTAATTGACAAAGAACTGGCGGAATTAAAGGAAAGATTAAAATAGGAGGAATATAACTGCTTTTTACTCTTGGTATTTATTATGGACAATCAAAAACTACCGAATATCGTATTTATTATGGCAGATGATATGGGTTATGGTGATGTCGGTTGCTATAACCCCGATTCAAAAATTCCGACTCCTAATATGGATCAACTTGCGCAAGAAGGGATCCGCTTTACAGATGCACATTCCCCATCCGCTGTATGTACACCCACGCGGTATGGCGTTTTGACTGGTAGATATTGCTGGCGGAGTCGTCTAAAACGTGGTGTACTTTATGGATATGAACCTGCTCTAATAGAGCAGGATCGTTTGACAGTTGCTGGTTTACTGAAGGATGCGGGTTACAATACAGCATGTGTCGGCAAGTGGCATTTAGGTATGGGATTTTCAACGAAACAGGGATACGATTTCGATTTCGATGCACCGCTTCCTTGGGGGAATGCAAAACGTGAGTTAGAAGAAAATATAGATTTTGACGTTCCTTTGAAAGGTGGTCCCATTGATATCGGCTTTGATTATTTCTATGGTACTGCTGGTTGTCCAACGTGTCAACCGCCTTACGGTTTTATAGAAAATGATGTTTTTGTTGAAACCCCAAGTGAATACCGTGGCGTGCCAGATTTTACTGGTCGACCCGGTATGACTGCTCCAAGTTGGCACCATAAAGATGCAGACCCAATGATTGCACAGAAAGCAGTTGAATATATTGATTCACAAGCCGATTCCGATGCCCCATTTTTCCTGTATATGACACCATCGGCACCGCATGAACCGTGTGTTGAAGAGGTAGTACCAGAATTCGCACGCGGACAGAGTGATGCAGGTCCTCGTGGTGATCTCGTCTGGTTAGTAGACTGGATGGTTGGAGAGGTAATGGATGCTTTAGAGCGTACTGGAAAAACTGAGGATACTCTGATTTTTGTCACAAGTGATAACGGTGCATTACCTGGTGACCGAATTAAGGGATCTAATAATCCGATTCCGTATAACCTTTACGACCACAAATCTTGTGGAGATTGGCGAGGATATAAGGCACACATTTGGGAAGGTGGACATCGTGAACCGTTTATTGCAAGATTGCCTAATGTCATACAGCCAAATACAGAGACGGATGCATTGGTGTGTCTGACAGATCTGATGGCAACTTGTGCGGCAATCGTTGAAACGGATGTCCCCGATGATGCTGGACAAGATAGTTGTAACATCTTACCTGCTCTATTAGGACAACAGACTGTAAAACCACTACGTGAGGCTATTGTGCATCATTCCAGCAATGGTGTTTTTTCTATAAGACATGGGGAATGGAAGTTGATTATAGGCACACAAGGTTCAGGAGGATGGCCACCGCCAAGTGATGGAGGTCCAAAACCTGATTCTCCAGGACAGTTGTATCACATTTTCAACGATCCGTATGAAACTGAAGACTTATGGTCAACCTACCCGGATATTGTACAACGATTGACAGAGTTGTTAGATAGATTTGAACAGGAAGGACATAGCAGAATGTGAGGATAACTTATGACTAATATATATGATTCACTCTTTCGCCTTTCAGGTCCCTCTAAGGAAGACATCGATTCATTCCATAATGATGGATATATCGCATACCCAGATATTTTCACAGACGATGGAAGAGAAGGCTTAATTGAAGAAGTAACCCACCAATTTGACCCTACCCGTCAATACATTGAGTCCTTGAAAAACGGTGATAAACCGGAACGCGCCTATTTCATACGTCCGTGGAATGAACGACGTGAGTATAGCGACAGACTTATTGACGATCCTTTTATTACAGCACTGATATGTGCAACGATCGGTGACGACTACCACTTCTGTCATTCGGCACTCAACATCGCACCACGTGGGATCGGACCAATACAATTCCATCAAGACCATCACCATTGGAAGCATGAAAATCCTGTCAATCTTGCAGAACGTGATAACTACTATATACAGATACTTTACTATCCTAACGGATTTACACGGGGTGATCGTAACCTTAAAGTTATACCGGGCAGTCACAAAGTTTCACCGACGCATGAGGCGACACCAGAACGGATGCTTGCAGGTGAATATGACAAAGAGGCTGGACGACCACTGGAAGAGAAACGACTTGATTTGCCACCGGGAAGTATGGTCTATATTGACGCTCGTATCTTTCACGGTGTGGAAGCAAAACCGGTGGATTCTCCGCAGCTATATCGTATCTTCGTCATAGACATCTTCAAAGAGGCGGGTCCACCGCATCGTTACACACAACATATTCCTGCTGAATGGATGGAAAGTGCCACTCCACTGCGTCAGAAGTTGTTTGATCGTAATGGGTATACAGAAGGTTGTTGGAGCTAAAACATTAAATCACTGTCAAAACGGAGTAATAATGAGCACACCAGATCGTCCGAATATCCTCTGGATCTCTTTAGAAGATACAACACCGCGTTTCGGTTGCTATGGCGACCTAATCGCCCGCACTCCAAATATTGATCGTCTCGCTGCAGGAGGATGTATATTCCCCAATGCTTTTTCAACAGCAGGTGTCTGTTCCCCCAGTCGTTCCGCTATTATCACCGGTATGTATCAGACTTCCATCGGAACACATCACCATCGGACAACGCATACACATAAAAATACGTCTGAACTACCTACACCGTATTCTGCTGTTCCTCCACCTTATGTGAAAACCTTCACAGAATACCTGAGAGGTGTAGGCTATTATTGCACCAACAATAGCAAAACAGACTATCAGTTTACACCACCTATCACAGCGTGGGATGACAATAGCAATCAAGGACATTGGCGAAACCGTGCGGAAGGACAACCATTCTTTTCTGTTTTTAACCCAACCGTTACGCACGAAAGCGGTATGTGGGAAAAGGAAGATCGTCCACTGACCACGAATCCAGATGACGTGGAATTACCACCTTATTTACCAGATACACCTAAAACTCGTGCCGCATTGGCACGACAGTACGATAACCTCGCCACTGCCGATGCGCGAGTCGGAGAGTTGTTAGATCAACTGGAAGAAGATGGACTCGCAGATAATACTATCATCTTTCTCTGGAGCGACCACGGTGAAGGACTCCCACGCGGTAAACGGTGGCTCTATGATGCGGGGATTCGGATTCCACTAATCGTATGTTGGAACGGAGAACTTAGTCCAGGAAGTAAAAGCGATCAATTAGTAAGTTTGATTGACCTTGGTCCCACTGTGCTTTCGTTATGTGGTGTTCAAGCACCACAGCACATACAAGGACAGCCTTTCCTCGGTCCACAAAAAATAGAACGTGACTATATTTTTGCAACGCGAGACCGCCTTGATTTAACGTATCACATGGTGCGTGCTGTGCGTGATAAAAAGTATAAATACATCCGAAATTATTATCCCGAAAAGCCGTATCTCCTCTGGGATCCATACCGCAATACACATCCCGTGATGCAGGAGATGTGGCGACTTCATACCGAAGGCAAATTAGAAGGAGATCAATTGGTCATGTTCCAATCACCACGTCCTACTGAAGAACTCTATGATGTGGAAAATGACAAGTATGAACTCAACAATTTAGCAGAGAATACAGCACATTCAAATGTGCTTGATAGAATGCGAGAAGCGTTGGCAGCATGGCGATCGGAATTCGGGGATATGGGGGATATATCCGAAGAACAGATGGTGGCGAGGTGGTATCCTAACGGCACACAACCACAAACGGCATCACCACTTTTCATTCCAATTAACGCGTCTAACCCCGGATTGGAACCGGCTCATGAAGAAGGAGAATGGGACGAACCCCTACTTTTGCAACTGTACTGTTCTACACAAGGTGCATCAATTGCGTATACAACCGAACAAGGTGAAGATGTCCGATGGCAGTTGTATACAGAACCTTTACGTCTACCGCATGGTGAAACCACTATAAGAGCAAGAGCAATTCGGATCGGTTACAAAGAAAGCGATGAAAAATCTCTAATATTTACAGCTTCATAAATATATGAAGATTTTAGACTGAATTAGACATTATTCACATTTAGGTGGGAGAACTATTTTCCTAATACGAATGGTTTTGGTCGCGAATTGGAGATCGCTCCACAATATTCAGACAACTAAATGCCCTGAATGCTTAGGCGACCCTATTGACTTAAACCGCTGTTTAGGGTACAATCGCTACAAAAAACAGGAGTCAGAATGAACACATCAGCACGTCCAAATATCCTCTGGATCTCTTTAGAAGACACTACACCCCGATTCGGTTGCTATGGAGACCCGATCGCTCACACACCCAATATTGATCATCTTGCTGCAGGAGGATGCATATTCCCCAATGCTTTTTCTACTGCTGGTGTGTGTGCACCCAGTCGTTCCGCTATCATCACCGGTATGTATCAAACCTCCATCGGAACACACCACATGCGGACAGCCCATACAAACCGCAATACGCCAAACATGCCAACCCCATATTCTGCTGTCCCACCACCCTATGTCAAAACCTTTACGGAATACCTCAGGGCAGCAGGTTATTACTGTTCGAACAATAGCAAAACCGACTATCAATTTACGCCACCGATAACTGCATGGGATGACTGTAGCAACGAAGGACATTGGCGAAATCGCGAGGAAGGACAACCCTTTTTCTCAGTCTTCAACCCGGGTGTTACGCATGAAAGCGGTATGTGGGAACGGAAGGATCGTCCATTAACTACGAACACTAATCCAGATGATGTGCAGCTACCACCCTATCTGCCTGACACGCCGAAAGCGAGGCAAGCATTGGCACGACAATACGATAACCTTGCCAAAGCGGATGACCGTGTAGGAGAGTTGTTAGGACAGTTGGAAGAAGATGGACTTGCTGAAAATACAATCGTCTTTCTTTGGAGTGACCACGGTGAAGGACTTCCACGTGGCAAACGGTGGCCCTATGACGCAGGGATTCGAATTCCGTTGATTGTGCGTTGGAACGGAGCACTTACCCCGGGAAGTGAAACCGATCAATTGGTGAGTTTAATCGATCTCGGTCCAACTGTGTTGTCTTTATGTGGTGTGCAAGCACCTCAACACATACAAGGTCAACCCTTCCTCGGTCCGAATACAGTTGAACGGGAATATATCTTCGCAACTCGCGATCGTTATGATGAATCTTATGATATGATTCGTGCAGTGCGGGATAAAAAATATAAATTTATCAGGAACTATTATCCAGAAAAACCTTATCTGCTCTGGATTCCTTATCGCAACCGTCACCCTGTAATGCAGGAAATGTGGAGACTCCATGCTGAAGGTAAATTAGAAGGTGACCAATTGACGATGTTCCGCCACCCACGTCCCACAGAAGAACTCTACGATGTAGAAAATGATAGGTATGAACTCAACAATCTGGCAGAGGATGCAACACATGCAGATGTGCTTGAACGGATGCGGAATGCGTTGGCACAATGGCAATCAGATTACGGGGACCTCGGAGATATATCCGAGGAACAGATGGTTGCACAGTGGTATCCTGATGGGACACAACCCCAAACAGCATCTCCAATATTCATTCCGATTAATGAGGCAAACCCAGGTAGGGAACCTGCTCATGAAGGTGGAGAATGGGATGCACCGCTGCTTTTGCAACTCCACTGTTCAACACATGGCGCATCAATTGCTTACACTTTAGAACAGGGAGAGGATGTTTCATGGAAATTGTATACTGAACCTTTGCGTCTACCGAAAGGTGAAACAACCATTCGGACAAAAGCAATTCGGATTGGTTATAAAGAAAGTGATGAAAATACCCTACGTGTTTCTGTTTCATAACGAAAAGTTAATTCTTAATCGATGCTGAAAAAACAGATCTATGAGTTGAGGATGTGCAATGATGATAGTATGTGACATTGGCAATTTTAATATGAAGTCTCAAAGGTCTAACATGCACTTGGTGTTGATTTGGTGATTTATTGTGATACTACAAATGAATGAAAAACTATATTTTATCCACTGTATTATAGTAATTAGTTTCTCCTGTCTACTCTGCCAGCTAATCGGATGTGGTGCGGATACTGACTCTGATCTGTCAAGTGACATTTTACAAATTAATCCTGCCAAGATATCTATGGATAGTAAGTATATTTGGCAAGCGGAGATAGATATTATCTTTTCTAAAGACCCCATCAATTTAGGTGTCGAGCCGGAGATAAACGTAGGGGACGAATATACGAAAAGAGAACCAATTAGCGGTATCACTTATACCAATACAAGCTATTCAAAAGAGTTAAGGTTTGATAATGAAGGTATTCCCGCAGTTACTTACTCTGGCACTGTTTTACTGAGTACCGATTGGAAGCAAACTGGTAATGTAGTTACACTCTACGCTAAATTTAGCAGATGTATTCTTTATGCAAGGTACAAAAAACTAATTGAGACCCAGTCAGGCAAAGGACTACCGACACCAAGGTTTTTTATCAATCACACACTCACTTGGAATACAGCACACCAGAGACTTAACACCACTATGAAACCACCGCGCGATGTATTTTATTTCATCTATGAAAATGATGAAGAAATCAGTGATTACGATCCTTTTGAAACTGATTTAACATCCACAAATCCATATTGAGGTACAGTGAGGTATAACTACTTAGGATATTACCTCATACGAATATGACCCTAAAATGAGTTAAAATTATATGGTTTTTTATAAGGAGTATAAAACCAATGGCGCAAGAAAAAAATCAAGATTATTATGTTTATATTGGCACTTATACACATGGAGATAGCGACGGTATTTATGTCTATCGCTTGGACAACGAGACTGGTGCATTAGAATATTCCAGCAAGATAACAGGTGTTGAAAATCCTTCTTTTTTGGATATTCACCCGAGTGGTCGCTATCTCTACGCTGTAAATGAGGTTGGAGAATTTGAAGGTAAAGCAAGCGGTGCTGTTACAGCATTTTACATTCATGGGAGCACGGGGGAGATAAGTTACCTAAACCAACGTGCCACAGGAGGTGGAGCACCTTGTCATGTGAGTGTTGATGCAACTGGAAAATATCTACTTGTGGCAAACTACGGCGGTGGAAGTGTAGCAGCATTTCCAATTGGGAAGGACGGTAGACTTGGCGAAGCATCCGATTTTGTGCAGCATCAAGGATCCAGTGTAAATCCGGGTCGCCAATCTGAACCGCACGCGCATGCAATAATGATTGATCCTGATAACAAATTTGCTTTTGCACCTGACCTTGGACTTGATAAGATACTGATATACCAATTGGATCTGGAAAATGGAAACTTAACTGCTAACGCGCAACCGTGGGCACGGGTACATCCAGGGGCAGGTCCACGCCATCTTGACTTCCATCCAAACGGTAAATATGCGTATGTAATTAACGAATTGGATTCTACTTTTACTGCATTTCGTTATGACGCGAACACAGGTTCACTGGCTGAAATCCAGACTATCTCTACTCTACCTGATGATTTTGATGGAACAAGTCACTGTGCTGATGTGCATGTCCATCCTTCTGGTAAATTTTTATACGGATCGAATCGCGGTCATGATAGTATCGTTATCTGTGCAATTGATACGGATACTGGGATGCTGAGCTACATCGGTTGTGAATCAACTCAGGGACAAGCACCGCGAAACTTTGGTCTAAATCCTGAGGGAACTTTCCTTTTAGCTGCCAACCAATCAACAAATACGATAGTAACATTTGCAATTGATACAAATACTGGTGAACTCACTGAGACAGGAAACGTTGCAGAAGTGCCGACACCCGTCTGTTTGAAAATGCTTGCATGTAGTCCGTAACAAAGATATTAGCGGACATTATAATGTCCGCTAATATCTTTCCGTTGTGTTATCTCAACAATTTGACTTACGCAAATTGCTATTTCTGTTGCCGACGTTTCCTGCGGTGTTCTCCGAGTTTATCCCACGGATAGATGAAACAGCGATTTGCCCAATCCTGATACAGTCCATCCAACTCCTTCACTTTTTGCGGATGTTTGTCAGCAATATTATTGATTTCAGTGCGTTCTGCTTGTAGATCATAAAGTTCCCAATCTCCGGGGAATCTACAGACAAGTTTCATATCCCCTTGACGGATAGCACAATTGCCTTCATGTTCCCAGAACAAGATTTCCTTACCGTTGTCTTTGTCGTCAAAGATTGGAGTCAAACTTGTTCCTTCTAATGGCAAAATCGGTTTTCCATCATGTTCTTCAGGATATGTTGCACCGGAAACTTCAAGGCATGTTGCCATTATATCGGGAAGCTGTCCGGGTTGATGTCGTAGTTCACCCGTAGCTTTTATGGAATTAGGCCAATGAGCGATGAGCGGTGTTGCAATCCCACCTTCATGCACCCAATGCTTATACAATCGGAACGGTGTATTAGATAGATTTGCCCACGGTATGCCATAACTCTGATATGTGGTTTCTGGTCCAGGCATTATGCTCGGATCGTTACCACGATACACAGGTTTTCCATCAGAGGTTAACTCGGTGCTGATATGCGTATCTCTGTCTCGTATCGCGGGGGGTCCACCGAGTTCCTCAGCACATCCTCCATTATCCGCTAAAAATAGGATAAGTGTGTTGTCTAATTCACCTGTTTCTTCAAGTGTATTGATGATTCGTCCTATGCCAGCATCCATACGTGTGATTTGTGCTGCATAAACCTCCATACGACGTTGGTTCCATTCCTTATATTCAGCATCGGTCCACGGTTTTTGTGATGGATCGCGATCTGTCAACCTCCATGATTCATCCAATATCTTCATCTCACGCATCCGAGATAAACGTTCCTCTCGTAGCTCATCCCAACCTGCAGCGAAACGTCCGTTGTATTCTGCGATGTCCTCTTCGTGGGCATGTAGGGGCCAATGCGGTGCTGTGTATGCGACATAAGTGAAAAACGGATCATTAGCATTCTTATCGTGGTGTTGTTGAATGAAATTCACCGCTTCATCGCTGACGGCATCAGTAAAGAAGTATCCTTCTGGCAGGTCGTCACTATCAAGTCGCTTATTATTTCGTGTTAAGGTGTTCGGTTTCCAAAAGTTTGCTGCACCTGTAATAATACCATAGTATTCGTCAAAACCTCGCTGGCAGGGCCAACTGTGTTTGGGGCCGTCTGGACCGATGTGTCGTGAGATATGCCATTTACCACTCATATAAGTGCCATAACCCTCTGAACGGACAGCATCTGCAATCGTGATACAACGGTCATTAAGGTCTCCGCGATATCCTTCTAAACCATCGTCCCCCATCATGTGTCCGACACCTGTTTGATGTGGATGGAGACCAGTAAGCATTGAGGCGCGTGATGGACAACACCGAGCAGTATTGTAAAACTGCGTGAACCGAAGTCCCCCTGAAGCAAGACGGTCTAAATTCGGTGTATGAACTTCTCCTCCATAACACCCTAAATCGGAAAACCCCATATCATCATTTAATATTAGAACTATATTTGGTTTTTTGTTTTCACTCATAGAATTTGCACCTCATTTATAATAGACAAATGGAAATAGTATGAATATATAATTCATCACAGCTTGAGTTAAATAGTTTAAAGAGTACACGCTAAAAATATTCCGTTATCTTGAAGAGGACATACTGCTATTTGGTGTATTCACGAGCAGACGACTTCCGTCCTCACTTGCAAGAAGGTTATAAAATTGCTTTGCAGCTGCGTAATCCTTAGCAGGGATTGTTTTCTGTTTTAATGTATATATTAGACGATAAAGTACGGTGCCATCATGTTGTGTGTAATGTCTTTCCATTTCTGCAAAATTGGTAACATGCTTAATATCCTTTGGCAGAACCGCAGTCCATTCATCCGGCAAGTGAATCTGAATTATCTTTTCAATTTTCATGGGATAACTTAGTTCAAGTGGATATTTCCGTTCTGGTGCAGAAAGAATTTCGGCATATTCAGCAAATTCATCTATCGGCAATGGTAGAAGTGTCTGTTGATTTAATTTTTTCGCATAATTATCAGCATGAAAATCAACCAATATTTTGACTGGTGTATCATGATTATCTAATTCCAAAATATTCGCTTTGTCTACTTGGATGTTTGGGAACAGTTGACTCAGTTCCGTGGTAACCGTGCTCTTCCATTCAGAAGGAGGAATTTGTTTATATTTCCATCGTGCATCGAGATTATACTGTCCCGTTAGAAGAATTTTAATTTTACCACGAACCCCTCCATCACTATTCATCCATAATTTCGTATTTGAGACGAGTCTGTTAGATTCTGCGAGAAAAACAGGAATATCAACAAAAGTTCCCTTTGTATCACCTATGAGCAATCCCACTCGACCTTGAACACTATACGGCAAATCGCCATAAGTACAAGTCGCTGAAGTTGGGTCCAACCATATATAGTTCACATTATCAGTAGGAATTGCTGCAATCATATGATTGAACTGACTTAGAGAAGGTATATCAGTATCAACCCTCTCATACGGAATAGCACTAACCATCACTGGATAGGCTTTTATACCAACAATATCAAGCATTGAAATTAGCAGTGTGGTTTTGTCCTTGCAATCACCATATTGCTTTTTGAGTACATCGGCAGCGAGTGAGGGTTGATACGCGCTTTGACCGAGTTCAATCCCGACATAACGGATCTGCTTTGCGACATAATGGTATATTGCCCTAATAATGGCTTCGTCAGTTGTTAGCTTATCAATTATTTTCTTTACAGTTTCCTGTATATTTTCATCATGTGCGTAACGTCCCTTTGCAAGATCCTGATACCACTTGTACACGTCGTTCCATGACTCAATAGAAGAATAAGTCAACCTCGGTGCGATGTCGTTTATGTGTGGCATACCTTCTTCTAACTTGAGTGCTGGCATCTCCCCTGTTTGCCATATATATAAGACTAAATCGTCTTGATAATATACCATTGGTTCGATTTCAAAGTTGTCAGTTTTCCATTGAATTTCACAATCTACCGGTAATCTAAGTGCAAACGTTGTTTCAAGAGTTACTTCTGTAGATTGAAAGTTGTATCCACCCGTAATCCAAGTTTTGTTCCCAGTTACATTTTCTGACTTATCTTCAAGTGTCACTTGATATTCAATACAGACACCCGGTTTTAACCCGACCATAGAGATAACTCGCCACATCTGGTCAGAATAAAGATTATATGATAGTAAGCCGGGTGGTGTTACATCATTGAACGCTTCATCTGGTGGATAATGTACTTCCCCATCAGGGTCGATCGTCCTTGCTATGTTTACCTCTATATTTTGAGAATTCGCCTGGTAAGGAATCGCGATATCTCCATATTTTTGTATACCTCTTTCGTTCAAGATTTTAACAACTTGATGCGTTGTGTATCGTGATTGTCCAGTCGGTAAGACATCATGGCTGAAGTTATTGAATAGAATTACAATATCTGCGTCTGGATAATCCTCTGCGGTAGGAGCATTGGCAACAATGTGGGATACATCAATTTCAAGGATGGAAACAGGTGGTACAGCTACTGTTATCGTTGGTGATAGGTTCTGTTTTGCAAGTACTTGTAGCCGTGTCACAGCAAAAAGGTTGTTTGGATCAACTTCTAATAGCTGCTGATATTGAAGTTGTGCCTCAAAATATCGTTGTTGGTCTTCATAGATTGACGCAAGTCTTTGTCTTGCCCATATATCATTGGGAAACAATCGTATTGACTCGCGCAGTTCAGCAATCGCTTCACCGACATCTCCTCGCTGCAGATGGATCAAACTTAAGTAATTATGTAAATTTTCGCTATCTGGATTCTCACAGTTTGGATCAAGTGTCAAGACTTTTCGAAGTACAGCCTCTGCATCATCAAGTCGGTGTAACTGCTGATATGCCATACCGAGATGGTTTAACGCATATAGGTTATTTTTTGCAATACTAATAACCCGTTCATAGTAATGTGCTGCCTTTTCAAAATTATTCAGTATCTCAAAGATATACCCAACATAATTTAGTGCGATAATATGACTCGGCTCAAGTTTCAAAAACGCAATAAATGCTTCACACGCATTCTCATATTCTTCAAGTTGTAAATATATTTCTGCTATTTTAAATTGTGGTGCGCTGGAATTTGGACGAATTTTTACTGCAGCATTAAAAGCAGCAATAGCGTCCCGTAATTGACCTTGTTTTAGGGCGGTATCTCCTGCTTCAATGTGTTTTCTCCATTGCTGATTTCGTTCTATCAACGGATCCACAACCACTTGTGTACTGTGTTGTGTTCTCGGAAATATACCACATCCAGCAAGTATAATATTGAAACATAATACAGAATACAATACAGATCTACGAGACATCATACTTATCTCCGCTATCCTTGTGGAGTTTCGGATTATTGGCGTGACGTTCTTTATCCCGATGGGTTCTCTTTAACATTGAAGTTTTAAATGCGTCTTCAAGTTGAATATCTGTTTGATTTGCCAAACAAATGAGTACAAAAAGGATGTCTGCCATTTCCTCAGCAATATCCAAATCTTTTTCGTTATCCTTATAACTCTGATCCCCATACTTGCGTGCCATAATTCTGGCTAACTCACCTACCTCTTCCATAAGAATAGCCGTATTGGTTAATTCCGAGAAATACCGTACACCCACAGAATTAACCCAATCATCAACAATTTTTTGGCAGTTTTCAAGAGTGTAGTCCATCGTGGTGTCCACTGTGTTCATTACGTATGTCGGTATTGTAGCAGCATTCACAACAGAAGTAAACTTTTTTCCGATACACGACGTTTAGTCAATTAGCATTGACAAGGTTTTTATTGCAGTTTTGGTTAATCAAATTATAATTCATTTAATGAGGGTTTGGCAATTCCTCTTTTAAAGGTAATCCGTAATCCACGGGAAATGAGATAGTAAAATCAGTTTTCTGTTGAAATGGATTATCTTGAAAATAATGTATATTTGATGTATACTTTACACATATTTTACATTGAAAGAGGAACTTTAAATGGGCATTTCAGACAAAGAAATACAATTCTATGAATCCAATGGGTATCTGCTAAAAAAAGGACTTGTTTCCTCTGAAGATATCTCAAGGATCTCAGATGAAGTGGATGATATACACAACCGTATGGCAGAGAATCCTACACAAGGTATAGGGATTTCGTGGGAAGTCTATGAAGATGATCCAGACCATCCACCCCTTATAAAACAGCTAATGCATAGTGAGTTAGTTAGTCCAACACTAAACCGTCTACTCCGTTCAGATGCAGTCCTTGATGTGCTGGAAGCGATGATGGGTCCGGATATTTCACTTTACCATAGTAAACTGCTACCAAAAGCTGGTGGAGATGGTACAGCTATCCCATGGCACCAAGATTATGCCTATTGGAAAAATGACCACAACAAACCCGTGATGATTAATTGTCAGTTGGCAATTTCTGATGCAAACCTTGACAATGGATGTATACAATTTGTTCCTGGCAGCCACAACTGGGGTTTGCAAGAACATGAACGTAAACACCAGACTTTTGGTGTGTTTTTGCCTGGACACTACCAAGAACGTGAAGATGCAGTTGCAGTAGAAATGGAACCTGGTGACGCAGTGTTTTTTAACGCTCTTATTATACACGGTTCCGCACCAAACATATCTAAGAAAGATCGGTTAATGAACACATTTGCATACAATGTTACTGGGAACGGTACATCTCAGTCACGTGAAGTATTGCGAGGTAAGGAGTTTAACGCATGAAGTGGTCAAGTTGTTCCTGGAGTTTTCTTTGCTTATTATTTATCACACTATTTGCCGGATGCGGTAGTGATGAATCCGTAAATAACAATTTAGCACCCATTATTTCAGTCTTTGAAGTAGATTCAGAGATTGTTCCTCCAGGAGCACAAGTTGCCATCAGACTAAAAGCGGACGACCTTGAGAATGATATATTGACATACACTTGGTATGCTGCCGATGGAGAAATAACTGGTGATGCTACTGGTGCAATATGGAACGCACCTGAAACTGAGCGAAAATACCTGATAAGGGTATCTGTTAGCGATGGTGAAAAAACTACAACAAGTACAATCGATATCCAAGTATGGCGGAATCGACCGGGTGATTATTATCCGTTAGCAGTTGGAAATATCTGGCGATACCGTGATTCCGAAGACACCGTTATTACTTTCAAAATCATTGATACGATACAGATTCAACTCAAAGATGGTGAGACTGTTGAAAGTTTTGTCCTTGAAAAGACAAACTCAGCAGAAGGACTTGAAAACGTTGCTGACTATTCTTATCTGGGATATAGTTATGACGATGAAGGTAAGGTCACAGGTGTTATTCAGCATGCAACAAATATTACACCCGGATCAGAAGATACAGTCATGTTTGTTCCATTTTTGCCATTGTATAAATTTCCCTTGATAACTGGTTGGAAATGGCAGGTCAAATTTGAGGCAAAATTGGTTCCTGAACTTCTTCCATTAGATCACGGTTTAGATGAATTTGAAGTGCTCTCCGAAGAAACTGTCACAGTTCCTGCTGGAACATTTGAGAACGTGTTTCAGGTACAAGAGTCCTTCCATTGGATATTTGAACTTGATGGTCCCAATTTCTCACTTGACACCACCATAGTTCAAAAATGGTTAGCTCCAAACGTTGGTATCATTAAATTTACACAAGAACAAACACGTGGAGACGTGACGGTGGAATCGGAATTTGAACTTGAATCCTACGAACTCGTGAATAATTGAATATGATTAAAGGATTGAGAATTGGAAAATGTAACAGATAAACCACGAATTTTGACTACAACGGTCGGTTCTTATCCAGTACCGGCATGGTTGCACTCAATGCCTACAGAACAAGCGTTGATTGATGCAACACGCGTTATAGTTGATATACAACGACAACACGGTGTTGACCTACCTACTGATGGTGAGTTATATCGCTTTGATGTGAACCATCCTGAAACCAACGGTATGATAGATTATTTCATCAGACCGCTTTCAGGTATCAGATCCGATGTAGGACGACAAGAGTGGTCAGAATTCCGACAGATGCATACGATGGCTTTTCGAACGAAACCTGCGGGGGTTGTTGAAAACGCTATTGGCGAAGGAATATTAAACCTTGTTTCCGATTGTGAACGTGCTGTTGGTGTTGCTGGCACGAATATCAAATTTACAGTGACCAGTCCCTATATGCTTGCAAGAACTCTTTTAGATAAATACTACGATGATTTTGACACATTACTCACAGCATTAGCAGAGACATTGTCAGCACAAGTTACCGAACTCAATTGCAGGTGTCTTCAAATTGATGAGGCAAATATACCGGGAAATCCTGAAGACGGACCTCGCGCAGCAGCAGCGATAAATATTGTACTGGATGCATTTGACGGTGAAAAGGCAGTTCATTTTTGCTTTGGTAATTACGGTGGACAGGTTATACAGAAAGGGAATTGGAAGGCTTTGATTGACTTCCTGAATATGCTCAGATGTGATCATCTGGTGTTAGAATTGAAACATCGTCCAGATGCTGATCTTGAGGCACTCAAGGATATATCAACGAACATCCGATTGGGTATCGGCGTGATTGATGTGAAAGTTAATCCTGTTGAAACACCTGACGATGTCGCAGGCAGCATAGAAAAAGCAGAGGAACTTTTAGGGAACGGAAGGATTGGATGGGTGCATCCTGACTGCGGTTTTTGGATGCTACAACGCTCAGTAGTCGACCGAAAAATAGAGTCACTTGTAAAAGGTAGAGACAAGTATCTCGGTATTGCATAGTAAATGGACATCCTATTAAAAGATGACACTCAATATTATCAATAAGATAAACTGAAAATGTGTCTATATCTTGTTGGTGATGTGTGCTTCAGACACACATCACCTAATTTTTTATACGTAGCATACGATGGTTTGGTTAGTGTTGCAACAGCAATACGATATAGACTGGAGACACATGTTTGAAATTCACCTACCACTTTTAAGAAAGTATCAGAACATTGCTGGCATCGCTGGTTTCATAGGATTTGTAATTGGTATTGTAATTCCAGGTATAGGGTTTCTTGCATTAGGTTGGCACTGTCCATTTGGTAACGGTATATTTCAGATAATTGGCTTTATAGCAATCACTGGGTTCCTAAGTGCAATCATCGTTGGTAACCTCGTTGCTTTTTTGCTGGTTAGAAGAGCAAAATATAGGCAGGAATCACTAAAAGAACGACGAAATGAAGGAGACTTAGATGGGAATAGAGATATTTGATCTTGATATCATATATGTTATTCTACTTATGGTGGTTGGAATGTGTGCAGGCTTTGTCAACACGATTGCATTTGGAGGTTCTCTATTAACACTTCCTGCATTAGTTTTTGTTATGGAAGCTATAGGTGTTCCCCACATCCCTGCTGGTACAAATGTTACAAGTACTGCGAATGGGACCAATAGGATCGCTATTTTCTTTCAAAACTTTAGTGCCATTTTAGGATTTCGACGCAAAGGGGTTTCAAATTTCCGTCATGCAATTGCTCTCACTATACCAGCAGTGATAGGTGCCACAATAGGGGCATTCATCGGAACAGAAATATCCGATAAAGCATTCAAGCCAATACTTGCCATTGTTATGGTTACAATGCTGCTATTAACTTTGTTTAATCCTACTGAATTTCTTCAAAGTAAAATAAATCCGGGTGGATCACAGTATAAAATAATTACTACTATTGCGCTATTTTTTGTCGGCATCTATGGTGGGTTTATCCAAGCCGGTGTGGGTTTATTGATAATAGCTACCTTACGGATTTTAGATGGCGGTGATTTAGTCATTACCAATGCACACAAGGTATTTATTATCTTTTTCTATACAATAATCGCACTTGGGATATTCATTTACAAAGGTCAGGTGAATTGGATTTTAGGACTGTCATTAGCAGCAGGAAATGCCACAGGTGCATGGATTGGTAGTCATTTAGCCGTAAAGATGGGAGATAAATGGATTAAAGTGGTCTTGGTAGTAGCTGTAATTGCTTCTGTGATGAAACTTCTATGGGATACTTTACAAGATGTGTTTATTGTCTGAGGGTAAGGATAGGATAGAGATCAACAAACATGTCTACTGTACTATCCATTGCTTTCTGTGAGATTTTGGATAGATGCCATTCGATTTGCGAATAATTTGTCCGGATCCAATTTAGAGAGTCTTTGTAATAGGTCTGAAATCTGTTCTGGCACCTCTGTTGATTCATCAACAATTCTAATATAATCTGTTACTTCTTCAAACGCTTCCTCATCAGGTGAAACGACAATCGTTGCATCACCCCACCCAATTTCTTGCATTACAGACATCAATTTGCAATTTTCATCAAAGACCTTAATAACAGGCTCAGGTATCCGTAACAATTGCATTTTAGTGTCTTGAATTGCTGTACCCAATGCCAACGAGGTATGGTGTTGGTTAGTAGCAACACTACTAAGTGATAAGTTCCATAATAGCAATGGTTTTTTTAAGCGTTGTGCTAAATTAATTAACCTGAGAAACCGTCTCCAATCATCTGGTTGTTCAAGACTGTTGGAATGTCCTTTTATCAAGACGAACTTATCATCATGGAGTTCTGCTAATCCAGCAAAAACAAAATCGCCTTGTCCACCTGCTCTGTCGCCGTATAGCTGGATTGTCTTTTCAAACGGTGGGAGTTGATAATCAAAATTCAGTGTATGCATTTCTTACTTCTACAAAAAAAGCAGGGAGGTGCAGAATATTCACACCCTCCCTGCCTAAATAAATGAGCGAATTTGGCTTATTCGCCGCTACGTCCGCCAATAATATTTATAGCAAACCAACCGATACCAGCTGCAACTGTAGTGATAACGACTAATGCGCGTTTGGTTGAAGACACCTCTTCATGAATACCTTTCGCATCTTCAATCATCATTTTCAGTTCATTGATACCATTCTGATTTGTCTCAATCTGTGCTAATGCAGTTTTAACGTCGGCTTGAATTTTATTAATACTATCCTGAGCAGCTTTCAGATCTTTTTGTAAACCAGATACCATTTCACCGTTAGATTCAATGTGTCCGTTTAGATCATTCAATTGCTTTTGAAGAGCATTTTTATTGTTTCTAACAACCTTCTTGACATCATTAGCTGAATCAGAGGTGGATTTCTTAATAGCATCAAGTAACGCCTTTTGTGATTTCTGACTGTCTTCAAGAGCTTTAATTTGTTTTGCGAGCTTAGCAGTACTTTCATTTAAAGCCTTTATCTCAGCCATCAACTTTTCACGAGTTGCTTCAGACTCTTCAAGTTCAGAACGTAGTCTTTCTAACTCAGCATTTTTTTCTGCAATCTCTTCCTCAGTAATTTTAACAACATCCTTAGCCATTGCGATTGGGATACGTAGTTTCTCTCCAGGATAAATCAAGTTCGGGTTAGTAAAATCATTATATTTACTAAGTTCCCTCCACTTGAGTGGATCTTTCAAATGTTCCTGGCAGAGATCCCAAAGGGTATCACCTTTTACAATGGTGATAAGTTTGGTTTCGTCATCGCCATCATGCGGTGTAATTTTTGCCGAAGCGGACAAGATATACACACCACTGAGTGCTGCACAGAGATAGAGAATCATTGTTAACTTTAGCGTTCTTTTTATCATCTTCATCAGATTTCTCCTCATTTGGTGCTAATATCCATAGGATACGGAAAGATAATGCGTGATTCCAACTCCGTGGATTGCATTTATGCCATCTTGGATAGCGTAATCAACCTGCAGACCAGCGATGTTCACACCAAACCCACCGAATAGGTCTTGAACATCACGTGATGCTCTGACTCCTGTGCGTAATGCGAATTCGGTTGATTTGTTAGTAATTATTGTATATTCAACACCGGCGCGCATGCTAAATGCACTGTCATCAAGATTAACAAACTCTTGTTCAATATCAGCTGAGAATGTTACGACGTTACCCATATATAAGTCATAAGCCACACCCACATCAACAACCATCGGCACCATACCTCCATCATAAGAAGCTCCGAGGTATTTTGCGACGATACCGTAATGGAATGTTGGAACTTTTACGTTCCCGTCCATTGCTCCATCTGAATGCATGTGGAGTGCTTGCCCCATCATTCTTTCAGCGACATCTATATGTAATGCGTGTCCCATGAACCCGATATCAACTCCACCGAAACCACTCTGGTCTTCATCACTTTCTAAACCAAAACTATCCATCATCATCCGACCAGTAAGGCCGACATTGAAGTCTCCGAATCCAATTCCGTAAGAAAGTGAAAATGCATTTGAACTGTAATCGGTTTTACCATCGTAGTCACCTGAGTTGGTTCGTATATCAATATCAGAAACACCAAAATTAGTTGCGGCAATTCCGACGGACCCATAGGATCCGAGTGCTTTCGTAAAAGCGATAAAGTGTCTGCTTTGCCCAAGAATGCCTTGGTCAGAAATTTGCTGTGTAGATAAATTCAAACTAAGATCCGCCGCTGAACCAAGACCAGCTGGATTCCAGACAGTGGCAGTTGCATCTTCTGCAATTGCTGTGAAAGCACCACCTAATCCGATTGAGCGAGCACCCGCACCGAGACGCAGATGGGGCATAGCATTTACATACTCCCCTTCCTGAGCAAAACTTACAGGCGACACAGCAAGGATAAGAAATAATACGGATACTATACCGTATAGCAATCTTTGCTTTGTGATAATCATTATATCCTCCTTCATAGACGCAGTATCGGAATTGGGTATTTTACCCAATTCCGATTGCGTTCTACCGTTTACTTAGCGCGTCAGAGCGAGCTTAAGAATGGCGACTTCCGTCTCGAAACCACCTGTTACCATGATTTGGCAGTAATAGATGCCACGAGCTAAATCTTCACCATTACTGCTTTTACCGTCCCAACCAATTCCATTTTGACCTGTGTAATTTCCAGCAGGCAATACCTCGTTATCCCGCAGTGTCCGCACTTGACGGAGTGTGCTGTCAAATATGACAATACTTACTGTGGACATCTGGTTTAGTCCGAAGGAAATACGGGTGTTTTCCACAAACGGATTGGGGAAATTGAACACCGTCTTCAACACAGGAGCGTCCATATGTTCAACTGAGAAGGTGAACTTATAGACTGTCATGTTAGCTGTGCGAGCACCATCACTCTCATCAGAAACATTACCTTCTTGATGTGCATTGTCTGAAACTTCAAGTGTTACTGTATACTGTCCAGCCACATCAAATCCATTTGGGAATGCTGGGGCTGCAGGCGTGTAAATAACCTGAGTTGCTGACATCTGCTCATCTGTTAGGTTAATCGGTTGTGCTTGACTTCCACCACCTGCTGTCGGTGCTTCAATCACGAGGCGAACCGAATCGGGGTTGACACCTGTTTCACTATCACCATAAGAGACCGAAATAACCGGTCTTGCTTCTTCGTCATGCTTATACATCAGGCGTGCGCCGTTCTGTGGTGATGACGTTGTGATGATTGGTGGAGCAGTATCAAAGTCAATTGTGAAGTTGCCTTTTTGCGTAGAAGAATTACCAAATGTATCTATCGCTCGGACTGCTATCGAGTAAGTACCCTCAGAAAGTGGTGCTTCTGGATGGAAGTCTAAACGAGTAATACCATCGTTGGTTCTATCTTCAGCGTCATCGCTGGTTTCACCTTCAACCTCTTCACCATTACTATCCATGACAACAATTGTTATTGTTTCTACACCGGAAGCATCAGTAGCACTTGCCGATATAGTTGGGAGTCCGCCGTGGAAAGTTCCAGCAGGTGTGATTGAAGAGATGATAGGTGCAGTTTCATCAACTTCCAGAACGAACTGCCAACTGTGTTCTCTTGTTCCACCTTCACTCTCCACAATCAATTTAATGTAATGTGTACCTGGTGTGAAACTCTCTGTAATCTCGAATTTACTCGCAGCACGGTCAACAGGATATGCACTGGGTGCTCCATCGTTTATAATATACTGCATATTCAAGATTGATGATTGTTCCTCAACGATAACAGCAGAGATTGTGATCGCCATATTTTCTGCAAGTATATCCGCTTGATTGAGTCTAACCAAACCAGACGGTGACACTTCAGAAATGATTGGCGGTGAACTATCTTTCGGTATTGCTACCACAAAGACCACTGCTGCTCTGGCAGTTTTGCCATTAGCATCTGTAACTCCAACAACGATAGTGTGTTCACCATCACCTAATGCTGGATCAGGAGTATATGCAAATTGATTATCTTCAACTGCATCCTCAGCTAACGCAACATCTTCACCGTTAATGGTAAATGTGGTTACCTCAACATCGGTCATACCAGCAAATTCAGCTCTAATAACCGGTTCACCATGTTCGTAGGTTTGCCCTGAAGCAGGTGAAAGGATTGCCACACTCGGTCCCGCAATATCTACCATAAATACAGTAGATGTCATAGCAGTTCTACCGTTAGCATCCGTAACTTCTACAGAGACCATATGCTCACCATGTCCCAATGCTTCTGCGGGTGTATAAGTAAACTCGTTATTGTCGTTTACTGATGCTTCAACAGCATCACCGTCAATAGAAAGTTTTACTACTACATCACCAGCACCAGAGAAATCACCAGAGATAACTGGCATACCATGGTCATAGATTTGACCAGCAGCGGGTGAATCAATAGATACCATCGCAATTGGCAATCTAACTGAGAAGATTACAGTAGCATCAGCAGTTTTGCCATTAGCATCTGTGACTTCAGCAACGATTGTATATTCACCATCATCCAATCCTGGATCAGGTGTATATGTGAACCCATTGTCTTCTACCATTGCTTCAGCAGCTTCACCATTGATGGTAAATGTCGTCAACGAGACATCTGTTGTTCCATCAAATTCACCTGAAACAACCGGTGAACCGTGGTCATACATCTGTCCGGACGCGGGTGAATGAATCATTACACTCGGACCCGGTATATCTACTGAGAACATTAGGGAGGTCATTGCTGTTCTACCGTTAGCATCCGTAACTTCTACAGAGACCATATGCTCACCATGTCCCAATGCTTCTGCGGGAGTATAGGTGTACTCGTTGTTGTTGACTGTTGCTTCCACAACTTCACCGTCAACTGAGAGTTCCACTCCAACATCGCCAGCACCTGAGAAACTACCTGTAATAACAGGCATGCCATGACCATAGATTTGACCAGCAGTAGGTGTATCAATTGATACAGTTGGCACTGGCAATTCTACTGTAAATGTTAAGGAAGTTTGTGCGGTAAGACCACTTCCATCAGTTACCTCTACGGTAACTGTATGATCGCCTTCCTCTAACGTCTGCGCAAGTGCATGACTGAAGTTATTTCCATCTACTTCTGCCATTACCTCTGCATCGTTAATGGTAAACTTCGTAATGCTAACCTCTCCACCACCAGAATAGAAACCGGTGATTTTATCTGGACTTTGATCAAATTTCTGTCCAGATGCTGGAGCAGTAATCACAACAGTTGGAGATAATCCTTCAACAGCAAACGAGACTGTCTGTTCGCCGACGTTACCCAGATTATCTGTAACCATAATAGTGAACTGATATGCTCCACCTGCAAGCATCTCTGTGCGAGTATAAACAAGTGAATCAATATCTTGCTCAACCATATTTTGGTCTACATCAATAGCAACTGCATCCTGTTCAACTTCCTCAGGACGAAGCCGTGCTAAACTAACCATTGCTGTATTATCAGCACTCACACCAATACCTAATTCACCATCATGGAAATCAGCCTGTAGTGTTGGCAAGTGATTGACAGTATGCCCTTCTGCAGGTGTTGTAATGGAGATCATTGGACCAGTGTTGTCTAAGTTAATCATTGCTAACGGGAAGGTTACTGAACCGTTCCGTTTGGTTACGCGACCTTCAGGTGTATACCATCCATCTACTATAGCTGAAAGTTTATCTGCTTTCAGAATGAAAGAATTCACACCATCGGTATCTTTATCTTTAAAGAAATTATCATCAACAACATCAAGAAGATGTCCATTGATGCTAACACCAGTAAGTTCATCAAGAGCCAGTGAACCGTTATTAACATTGAAACTCACTTCGATTGATTCACGGAGAGGTATCCTATCTGGAAGTTCACCATCCACCATTACACCATCAACAGCCGTTACCATAAGTTCAGTAATATCACTTACTCGGAAGTTGAGGACCTTAACGGTGATTGAAGGAGAACTGTCATCATCCTGCTCATTGCCGAAAGCATCAACAGTGAGTGCATGATACATGTAGGTTCCATTCTCAAGCAAGCCAACATCAATCGTAATTGATCCATCGTCAAGAACACCTGGAGTTTTAGTTTCTGTTCCATCAGCTGCTGTTTGAACCAATATTGTGCTGCCACCTTCATAGGTTATCGGGTCAGCAGTCGGTTCAATCGTAAATGTAGCGACTGGTGAAGGAACTGTGTCATCAACGATTCCACCAACTGTGTAGATACCATCATCTTCATCTGCTGGGATGGATCCTGCTACATCGGCGACATCCGTAATGTTTGTCGGACCGAGTGGCGGAACATCATCAACATTGTCTAATGAGAAGTATGCTTTCACACCTTCCCGTGCAGCGTATTCTGCTCGGTTATCTTTGTTTTTCGGTGTGAGCGACCATGCACGTACCTCATACTGGTTATAATCCATTGTATCTTTGGTAACATCGCGTTCAGCTTCATCACCGACTTCAATAGTATCCTCAAGCCTGATGGTATTATCTGGAACAACGGTATCTTCCAATGCCAACTCACGGGTTGGAACTACAAATGTCCATTTCATGAGTCGCGAAGGACTTCCCTCTGGCTGCTCACTGGCAATATCAACAAGACCACTGATAACACCTGAATTAGTAATACCAGAAGAATTACTAATAATATCTGACAAATCTGCTGCAGTTACTTCGGATATTTCTACTGCAGTAGGTTCTTCAGCAGTTCCAGCGATACGTTCCCATGTTTCGTCAACAGGACGTTTCACCTCAACACGAATACCGTCAGTCGGTGCTGAAGTCCTATAGTATGTATAAACATTGAAAGTGAGTTCACCTTGTGGTGCACCACTATCAGGGTTTACCGCGTCATCAGAATTGACAATGCTTATTGCTATCACACCCGGATCGGGTCTGTAGGAATTTACTACATTTACTGTGACTTCATCGTCTTCATATTCATTTGCTTGAATATTCCCATATTCCTGGAACATTTCGTCAGCAGCTGTGACTTCATCGTAAGCATCCGCTTCATCATAAGCCAAGGCGTAGACAGTAAAACTAAAGGATTCGCCCTTAGGATTATAGATAGATTCCATTGGATTTGGGTGATAAACGTCTTCAAGATATCTATCGTTATAGGAATTGGGTGGATCATCATCATCCATCAATGTACCTACATCAATAGTTACCGTAAAGATACCGCTACCCATTTCGGTTTCGGTTACTGGACTGATATCAGCATCTTCAGGTAGATCTGTTATCAGTTTCACACCTTCGTATGTTGGTCGTTCAGCAGTTGGCTTAAGAGTTAAAGTAATTTCTGGAGATTTGCCTTCAATGCCATCCTCATCCAAGTCATACTTATCAACAAGACCACCGACCGTATAACTACCATCAGCATTTTGTGTTACAACAGTTCCTGTGTCATCAGTTATTTCAACAACGTTTGTCGGACCGAGGGGTGCAACATCGTCATCGTTATCCACTGAGAACATCTCTGTGTAATCACCTTCAGCCGTTGGATTTTCATTATCGTTTGTAGATACATAGGTGGAACCGTCAACAACTGGGGTAGCACGAACCATGTATCGGTTATCATCCATTGCAACATTCCGTGCACCTGGATTATCCTTAGTGATCGTATCTCCAGCTTCCAACATTGTCGTATCAACAGTAATCAACCATTTGAGATAACTGCTGGTCTCATCAATGTGGATCATTGAGGCATCTGATGGATATCTGTCACCTAATGCTTTATCATTAATCACTATCTCCATCAATTTTGCAGCTGTACCATCATTGGGATCGTAATTAACGGGATTATCGGGATCAGGGACAACAGTAGCAATTGGTTCCCATTGGTCCTCATCATCCTGCATCCGTTTTACTTCAACAAGAATTGAAGTAGTTTCCGGATATGTTACGCGTGGTGTATATCCATGCAGTTGGATTGTGCCTTGTGGCGCTCCACTATCAGGATTTGTCACCATGATGGACGACTCATCAAAATCAACTGCCAATACCTTAGGATCAACAGGATGGATATCGTCTACCAGATTGATGTTAACTGTTTCAGATATATCTACAAGTTCAAGATCGTTAGTTGTGACTGTACGAACTTCAACGAATGTACCAGCCATTACTAAACTATCAAAATTAGTGACCTCCCAAGCAACTGGATCGGGAGTTTCGGTTAATTCAAGTTCTTTAATGGTATGCCAAGTACCATCTGCGCCTTTATATTGAACCTCAATCATACCGGGATGCACTGTACGTTCATCAACCACGACGGTTAATGTCACATCTGTAGCATTCCTGTAGATAGTACCACTTTCGTATGGTTCATCAGCATCACCATCACCATTCAGGTCACCGAGACTGGCAAGTGTTATACTTGACCTATCCCATTCAGGCATAACAACTCTAAGTTTTGTTGGTGCCACATGAGAACCAACATTAAAGAGTGTGTCAATACCCATGGCACGTATGCCATAGTCACCATACAATAACGGCATCTCATTACCTTGAATAGGCATTACCAATGATTTAGATGGATCAGCTGTAAACATGCGTGTTGGATCAGATGTAAAAGGTATTAGGTTAATGTCATCAATAACCGCACCTAATAAGTTTGTATATAAGGCGTATTGTTCATCGGTGAGTTCAATACCTGTTAAATTATCAAACTCTGATATAAGAACACTCATTAGAGCATCAGCACTAATTATCCCAGGCAAACCATTTTTTATGACATCCAATATTGTTCTAAAATCAAAATTTCTGAGATCAATAGGGATTCCTTCATAATCAATTACGGCATTTTCATCCGTTAAGTTCGCCTGAATGAGTTTCCAGATATCTGATGCTAACATAGAATTCTGAACCGTCAGAGGCATCCAAGTACTGAGTGGTCTTCCATGCTCATCTAAATTGATTAACTGGTAAATTAGATAACCTAAACCATGCCCTACATCACCTTTTGTAACAGTACTATTAATGTTGACTAAAACAGGTGTGTCATCAGGAGCTGATAGTGTGCGGAGACCATCTTCATCTTTCATAGATGCTGTAGCAACAAAGACACCGTCTTCATTCCAATAACCAGTTGCATAGTCATTGCCAGGACCTATTTTTACTGTTGCTTCTGGAGCAGAATCATCAGCAATAAATTCCACAACGATCTGATCTCTTTCAACATCATTACCGTCGATGACACGAGCATCTAAGGTTACATTACCATCTTTAATTGGACCGAGATTTGCATACCAGAGAGACTCTTTTTCATTGTCTACATAAGGTAAACTGAAAACTGAAACCAACATCGGATCAAATGATTGCTCAAATTTGTTGAACAAATCGCTTGTACTTTCCAGCAATGCATTCTGCAGTGCCTGTTGTTGTTTCCCTGTAATAACAACATCCTCAACGTTTTCACTGTTATATAAAGCCAATGCGATAGGAGCGATTGCAGCTGCAACCTTAGGTGAAAATAACTCCTTAAATAATCCACGATCGCTTATTTGAAGGTTTCGTGGGTCAGGCATTCTCCAACTATCAAACGTATATGTTTTTGTTGCGTCAAGGGAATGTGTACCATCTGTTGATTGGATAGCCACACCAAGTGCCTCAGGATTGATAATTTCAAGCATTACTTCTTCAGCCAATGTAACTTCAAAGTAATAGTAGATATTCGCTGCAGGATCACTCTTTTCCTTTGGCGGCGGAACACCTATTTCCTTTACCCATACGACACCACCGGTTTCTGGGTTGACATCTTCTTCCATATCAACAGAAATATACTCACCGTCTATACCAGTTTGTGAATATCGCAGCTCAACACCAGAGAAAAGTTGGTTATCAAAATTAGGATCTGGCCATGCAGGTAGGTTAGTTGCAGCAAGCTTTTCTTCCAATTCGAAGATATATGGAATCGTATCCTGTTGGAATATATCTGGAGTGATACGATCTGCATATTTTACTTTGCCATTGATTCCGAATTTAACACTACCACCTTCAAGTGTTGATGGAACGCGTACATATACATCCAAGTCATCACTTGCAAGGAATTTCGTTACATTATCTACGTCAGTATAGATAAATTCTGCAAGGTCAGGCGCAATTGCATTCCCGAAGTTTTCAGGATCCAACTGAGAATCTTCTGGTTCATCAAAAATATTATATGGTTGAGTAGAATATAGGTTCTGTCTAATCAGTTTCTTTGGTAGAAACGCATCCCCATTCGGGACCAGCGACAAGATATATTCAACCACTCTTTCAACATTTTCGTCAGCGGTTTTATTATCAATTACAATAAAATCTTGTGCAGCTGTTTGAATTAGACTTCGGATAAACGCTCTACCATGTACCCTGTTAAGTGAAAGTCCACCAAGAAGTGACTCATCCGTTATAGGTGAAGGGACAACATTAGCAGGTGGTAACTCTCCTGGTGGTGGTTCTGGTGTCACTGGTGGTTTCTCCGCTGCTGCAAATGTAAGCACAATAGCTGCAGGGGTTGAATCCGCTGTCCCATCATTAGCTGTCAAAGTCAACGTGACAGTCGCACTGGGTATCGTAGGCATTGCCGTGGTGGGAGCAGTCTGCGTAATCCGCACAGGACTAGTGAGTGTTCCGCTCGGAATGCTGTAATATGCCGCTGCTTCAACTGGGTCAACCGAAATAGAACCTGTCACGGTAACCGGGTCACCGTTAGCATCCGCAGTAGTAAAAGCGACATCAAACGAACCTTGTACCGATGTTGTCGGACTACTGGTTGTAATAGATAGCGTCGGCGGTGTCGGATCTGGTGGATCCGGCTTCGTTATGTCATCTATACCAAGCGCATTCTGAAGTGTCTCCAAATTAGATGCAGACAAGGATGTTGACCAAGTTTCATCTGCATACAGAAGACGTAGAAGTGCTTTAACCGCATCTGCGTTCTGCATCAAGGTCCGAACGTCATCATCCATTAAAACCGTTCGGATATCTTCGTCATTTGTAAGTAACGCTATTACCTCAGCAGACGCATTTGGTACAACTGCTGTGATGAGACTTGGAGTTGCAAGGATCGTATCAAGTGCCGCCCCAAAATCACCTTGAAACAACGCATCAATAGTTGGTTGAGCATCCGCTAATGTACTAGGATCGCTTAATGCTGCGAGAACTTGAACCACTAAATCCTGAAGATCCTCACGCAATAGCGTTTCACTAAAGTCATCATACACCTGTTGAGCGAGTTCTTCGGGTGTTGGATCCGCATCTTGCCCAAACACAGTGCCTGGTATTGAACTGTAAAAAACACACAATATAAAAATCAAAAAACAAACAAGTGTTCGTTTTTTCATTAACTCTTCCTCCTCGTTAAGTCTACGCGAAAACGAGACTAAATACTGAAGTTTTTAGATGGGCAAGCGGGAAACACGACATAAATGACCGGAGGTAGGTGTCTGCCCATCTAAAGTTAACATCCTACAACCAAGTAGTAAAATTTTCTCCATAAGTACGCAAATCAACCTTCACATCGTGTTAGTCTATCCACAATGAAGGCCAAATGAAAGCAAAATTGTGCACCGAAATTTTGTATCTGACCCATGCACACCTCTATGGACTTTTAACATAACTGATTTAGGTGATTACGTTTATAATATTTTATTGACTTAAAGATGCCATAATAAAAGAACATCTGCCATTTTAACATTAAGTGACAAAATATAGCAAGCATTTTAATCGGCACACGGCGTTTTTATTTAGAATTTTCGTATAAATTCCCCGCCAATTTGTATTAATCGATTAAATTGCAATCGGTATTTAATATAATACCATAATTATTAAAATATGTCAAATCAAAATTCTGAATTTTATCGACTAATAATTACGCAGAATGTGATATATTTTCAAAATCCAATTGACATAGTAACAAAAATCAGATAAATTGTCAACAAATTATGTTTCAGGATTATTTATATGTTGACAATAGCTGATAAATCTCAACTTGACCAGAACGGTTTTTTACTTTTAGATAATGTAATTAGCAATGAAACAACTCTCCAACTACGAGAACGGTCATTAGAAATTGCTGTAGCTGAGAAAAAAGAAGGTATAGGACATACTTACCTGCCAAACGAATGTGCGCAACGGGTTTGGAATCTTGTAGATAAAGGTAAGATATTTGAAGAAACTATCCAACACACCAAAATGCTTGCAGCGATGGAATACTTACTTGGATCAGACTGCACCCTCAGTTCATTCACAGTTAATATCCTTTATCCCGGTGCGGTTGACGCTGGTCTTCATATTGACTATCCCTTAACAGCACTTCCAACGCCGCGCCCAAGTTTTCCTATGGTAGCAAACAGTGTCTGGTTTTTGGACGACTTTACACTTGAAAACGGAGCAACCAGTTGTGTACCAGGAAGTCATAAACGACTTAAAGCATTACCAAAATCCGGTGTTGAACACAAGGACAAACAGCAAATATGTGGTCCACGCGGTTCTGTTCTCATTGTCAACGGTTCAGTATGGCACGGGTCATCAGAAAATAGAACCAATTCTCCGAGAGTCGCTTTACTCGGGTTCTTCTGCCGTTCTATTTTAAAACCACAGCAGGACCATCAGAAAATTGTATCAGATGATGTTATTAAACGTGCAACACCTACACTAAAACGTCTACTTGGTTTCAATTCATTGCCAAATTTGAATGCATAGTACAACTTTCACCTATTATTACAACAACTTTTACGGTGCAATCCCGCTTACTTCCGCCATAATAACCCACTCAGCTTCTGGTGTTTCTGGTGTCAGTTGATACCGTAACCTCGCTTTAAGAGTATCCCCCGCATTAACATCAAAAACAAACGTACGCTTCTCATCTGGAATGAGACGGTTTTTACTTTTTTCTGAGATTGAAACCTGTTTTTTCTCAGTCTGTGTCCCATCAGGTGCAAGGTGCGTCACATCAAGCACGATAACACGTAGTGTGCCACCCGGTAAAAGGTGTCCTGTTTTGTTCTGAAGAATTACAGTAGCTTTATTTTCAGCAAACTCAATATTAAGCGATGCAGCACTTTTCAACTGGGCAACACTCCTGCTACCTCGCCAAGTATGTTTTCTCCCTTTGATACTTTCGTAACTTGCGGTACTTTGTAACCTATTGACTATCGGCATGTGGCATGAAGCACAACTTTTCTTTTCAGTCGCGAACCTACTCTCAAGAAAACTGGTAACTTGATCGTGTTCAGGAACCTTTGGTTGACCATGACACGTAGCACACAACTTTGTCGGTGCTTCATAGATTGGGTCAGTCACATTTACATGAAAGTTGGTTTCGGCACTTGCTTGCGGTCCGTGCATTGCACCGTCCTTATCCATGTGGCATACAAGACATGAAACGCCTGAGTCACGTTGAACGTTACGCAATTTTGGCATTTTCCCTATACCGGTCATAAGTATTGGTTCTGGTGCATGACAAGGGTCACAACTTTTCTCTCTATCGGGTATAACTTTTGCTGCTTCCTGATATATCTCATCTACCCACGCTTTGGCATGCATCGACTTCTCCCATTCGCGCCAAATTGCTGGATGGCAACTCTTACATTTACCTTCTTCAAACCCAACATACATGTCCTTAAATCTGTTCTCATCACTTTCAACTTCAGACACAAAATTCACATTCATTATAAAAACACATAACCCAGAAAGAAATAAACTCAAACCGATAAGACATACCCGAAGAATGATTTTTTTATACATCTGTCCACCTTTACATACCATCAAGAAGAGAGAATGCTGCTTTCTCGCCGCTGTTTATACAATCTGGAATACCGATGCCGTGATATGCATTTCCAGCCAAAGATAAATGGGGTAAATCTTTTGCCAGTTCATCAATTTCACTGACGAGTTGTTGGTGACCAACTATATATTGTGCCATTGCTTGCGAATGTTGACTAACAATTGAAAAGAGCGGTTTGTTTTTAATTCCAAGTATTTTCGATACGTCTATTAATGCAGTTGATGCTATTTCTTTTCGTTTCATATCGTCGTCAGCAGCAACCTCTATATTATCGGAGTTTTCACCTACAAATACGCGTAACAAGACATGTTTATCTGGAGCGCGGTTCTCAAATTTGACACTACTAAACGAGCACCCTATCAGGTTGAGTTGTTCTTTAATGGGTACAACAAATCCCATTCCGTTGAGAGCGTGCGGTACATCCTCCCGTCGGAAAGCAAGATTTACCGTTGCAGATGATGTATAGGGTATATCAGAGAGCTTTTTAGAAAGAGAAGGTGAAACATCTGATAAGATTTTACTTGTCTGTGGTGCAGGTAACGCAATGCAAAGTAAATCTGCTTCCAAAACTTCGTCATTATTAAAGTATACGTGCCATCCTACTCCACTCTCAACTTTCTGAATTGCAGTGACACCGGAACGTAAACGTATACATTCAGAAAGATTATCCTCAAGTGTGTCTACCAAAGTCTGCATTCCATCATTAAAAGATAAAAACAGACTATATCGCGGTCCACTTGTCCCACGACTTGTTTCGGCTGCTTTCCGTTTTTGTGCCAATAATGCTTTGATAATACTCCCGTGTTCACGTTCCATTTCTAAAAATCGAGGAAATGTTGCCTTTAGACTTAAATCTTCCGCATCCGAAGTGTAAATACCACCTATCATCGGTTGTGCCATTCGCTCGAACGCCTCGGTGCCGAGTCTACGTCGAACAAAATCTGCAACAGATTCATCGTTTATATCACTGCGGCGCGAGATAAACAGGTCAAGGGTAATCCGTAATTTGCCGGGTAAACTGAAGATAGGACTCTTTAAAAAAGGTCCGATTGAACCCGGTGCCATCATGTAAAAACCTTCAGGCACTGGTATAAGTTTTCCCTTTCGGATTACAAAACTACGCCGCACCTTTGGGTTCGTCCCTATTAACTTATCGTCAATACCGAGTTCTTCGCACAGTGTTTTACCCCACGGCTTTGTTGAGATGAAGGCATCGGGACCGTGCTCAATGATAAATCCATCTCGGTGTTCCGTTTGTATAACGCCACCGACTCTGTTGCTCGCTTCAAGCAACGTTATTTCAAGAGAAAGTTTCCTATTTTCCGCTTCACGTTTCAGTCGATAGGCAGCAACTAAACCTGTGATTCCACCACCGATAACGATTGCACGTTTCTGTTCCTGCACCATCACATTATTCCTTTGGAATACCAACAAAATTGGATTAATTGTGAGTCTTGTTTGTTTTTTGTGCTCTTACTAATTAGTAGAATCTTTATAATTATCGGTAGGTTTTGAGTGGAGTGAGTCTTTTAACCTTGAGAGAATATCCAACACTTGATCCAATTGCGGTGGGTGAGTAGAGTGTTTCTCTGGGACGAATTTGCATCTATCTAAGTATATAGCACAACAAGTTTATATGCCACCTTTTTCCAAACAAACTGCGTACCAACTGGTTAACTCCATACTTATGAAATACTACTTCTCAGACTTTTCACAGACAAAATCTGCTAACATACCAATAAATTTCGGATGATCTCCCACAGTTCCTGCCCGAATAAAATCAATGCCACACGCATCCGCTGTTGCCTTTGCCTCCATATCTAAGTCATATAGAACTTCAACGTGGTCACAGAGAAACCCAATCGGAGAGGCAACGACAGTATCAACTCCCTCTTCTTTTTTAGTTTTAAGCCAATCGTTGATATCGGGTTGTGTCCATGGTATTGGACTTGATTCCACCTCACTTTGGTATGCAAAACTGTATTTTGTTTTGCCTAACTCTTGTGCCACTGCTTCTCCAGTCTTTTCAAACTGTTGTGAGTAAGGGGATGTATCCGCGGCAACCTGCGGAATTGCATGTGCTGTAAAGACCAGTTCAGCACGGTCGAATTTGTCACCACATGCAGTTCTGATAATCTCAGCGATAGCCCCAACATATCCATCATGGGTATACCATTGATCAAGATAGTCAATAGACGGTTTTTCACCTTCAACTGCTTCAATGCCTTTTTTGACAGTTTGTTGATACCATTCCCAACTGACTTTAGCTCTGTGCGGTGCCATGATAATACCAAGTATTTTGCGGTGTCCCTTTTGCGCCATCTCTGCGATTACGTCCCTTAAGTACGGTGTCCAATGTCTGAATCCTGCATAAACAGGTATCGGTAATTCACGTTGTTGTAATGTGTTTTGTAATGCTTTGGCTTGTTTGAAAGTCAATTCGTTGAATGGTGAAAATCCACCCAATTGTACGTAATGGGAGGAGATGTCTTTCACCCGTTCCTTTTGAGATTCTGCTTCTCCGGCAATCCCTTCAACAAAACAGTATGCTTCACCGGGACAATTCTTGGCATCATATTTTTTACAACATCCTGGGGTTGGTCCACCAAATGCAACAAGTAAAACGCTATCGTATCTCATATTATCTCCTATACCATATTTGCAAATTGTGCAGGCATATAACTCGGATCAACTTCTATCGCTTGTGCAAAAGCTTCCCGTGCAAGTGTCTCATTAGAATTTGTGCGATGTGCAAGTCCAATGGAAAAGTATGCTTGTGCAAGTTCTGTACCTTTAATACCGCTAACTAAGGCTTTATAGATTGATTCCATACCTTGTGCAGGATCATCACCGTTTCGAAACGCTGATAGAATATGATTGTATCCCTGTAAAAGATGTGCCGAAGCATAATCAGGTTCCAATTCAAGTGCCGTATTAATTGCATTTTTGGCTTCATAGAAAAAATCTCCCTTTTCAAGCACACTTGACACAGTACGGGAAGTCTGTGTAAGTAGGTTCGCGTATTCTGTCCATGCTTCCGGTAGATTTGCAAATTTCTCTGTGGCTGTTTTCAAAATAGCAATTGCTAATCCGTAATCGTTGCCTTCTGCAACCTCTTCTGCGGTTTCACGATACATCTCAAAATCAGTTAACTCTTGAGTCCGTTCACATAACATATCAGAATCTGCTGATGGAATTGCAGACGGTTTGAGGTGTTGCCAACCGGGTTCAGGATCGTCAATTAACCCACGATATACTCGAAGAATTGCATAGCGCGGTGTCCCCCAAACTTCTGCGATATCACGAATCCAGTTCGGTAGGTTTTCCTCCATATCTGTTAGCAATTCTGCTAAGGACATACCTTGTTCAACACGTTTCCTAACCTCTGTGAGGAAATAGGACTCAATTTTTATCAATAAGTCTATTTCCGCATCGTGTGCTAATGGTCCGTGTCCCGGAAGCACATGTTGTGGGGAATAAGTGCGGAGTTCCTTAATGGTGTTAATCCAATCGTGGTTTGCCATTAATCCTTCATTCATTACAGGTTGTCCAAAGATAGGAAAACTACCGGTCATGACAGTATCACCAGATACGATGCATCCCTCAGATGGTATTCTAATGGCACTCGCATCATCCGTTTCCGCTTTTCCTAAATGAACGAGGTGCAAAGGTTGATTACCTAAATCAAGTTCTGTTTCATGTGTGAAGGTTTGCTGTGGAAGAAATGGCGGATCCCCAAGTGTAAAACCGCGAGAACGTAGAAAATCCTCCTGTCGAGGTGCTCTGTTGACCATAAAGTCTTTTGTCATCTCTCGTGCAACAACAGTTGCACCTACTTTGCGAAAAATAACGTTCCCGTTGGTATGATCCCAATGATAATGTGTGTTAATTGCATATAGAATCGGTTTATCTGTGACAGTACGAATCGCATCCAGTAATCGTCTACCCATCATCTGGTTCACTTGTGTGTCTATCACAGCAACGCCTTTATCTCCTACAATAATAGAGGAGTTGACGATATTCCGAAAAAGATACACCCGATCTGTTACCTTAACAAGTTCTCCATATTGACGCGGTGCAAAAGGGTTTTCTTGTATGTTTCTCATCAATTATCCTAAAAAGTTTTTGCGATTTTTACGAAATGTTTTACGTTCTCAAAAGGTGTGTCTCTATGAAGTCCATGGCTGAGATTCAGAATATGTCCTTTTTTTCCACCTTGTTTGATGCATGTGCTTACGGCATCTGTGATATCTGAAAACGTACCGTCACGCAGAATATCGTTATCAACATTACCCTGAAAGGCTACCGAATCACCTATTTCCTTTCTGACTTTCCCAATATCAACACATTTTCCGATACTTAACACATTAGCACCACTCTGATGCATTAAATCTACAAAAGGACACTCTTTTGCAAACATAATGCTTGGCGCATCTCGGTTGAGTTCTGCAAATATCTTTTGATGATATGGAAGGGCGAAAGTTTCATACATCTGACGGGATAACACATCTGCAATTGACTCAAACAGTTGCACAATTTGAACACCTTGACTGATTTGATAATTCAGATAATTAATTGTCATTTCAGTCAATTTATCTAACAGCTGGTGCATTAGGTCTGGTGCCTCATCCATCATTTCAAAGACAGGAGCTGCTTTTTCCGATATTCCAGCACCTCTTTTCATTGGACTTTCCCCTGCAATAAGGAAAAAGGCAAGTGTTAATGGTGCACCCGCAAAGCCTATAAGCGGAAGTTCTCCATTCAACGTTTCGCGAAGAGTATGAATAACTTTACCAGTATACTCTAATTGTACGTGTGGTTCATCTACGGATTGAAGTGCATCAACTTGTGCTGGTGTGCGAATCGGAGGATTTAAAACGGGACCGGGTAGAAATCGGAAATGTGCACCCATCGGTGCAAGTGGTGTGAGTATATCTTTATATACAATAATAGCATCTACACCGATACGTTTGGGAAGAAGTGAAATTTTGACCGCAGACTCAACATCGGATTGTGACATCGGGTAGGGACAAGTTCTGAAGAGACGTTCTAACGGAAGGTTAAGCTGTTCTCGGATTTTCCGATATTGAGGATCTGATCTACCCGCTTGCCGCATCATCCATACTGGCACGCGTTCAACAGGTAGGCATCTTGCTGCGCGAAGAAGCAGGTCATTTTTTAATTGCACTTCCATTTACTTGACTATGCCTTCCTAACGCACTCTAACATATTACACGCTCTTGCGAGAAAACCTGTGAGATCTTGAAATAACACCGTGAACTAATCTATCGCATACCAATATATAGGGAATTCCACAACATTTCGAATTACTAATGGGAAATATCATTGCGATAATCCGCGCTTCTGACGTCGTTCCAAAAACTGTCTTAGTTTGGCAAAACTCTTGACGTTTTTCATTATCCTGCCACTTTCACGCTCTTCAAGATAGAGCAAAAAACCCATTACATAGAGACTCACCAAAAATAACAGAAAACCTGCAACACACTGGACAATGGCTCGGTAATTTAAGCTGAAACTCAGGTATGGGGTAACTTCCACATCGTCAACGGTTTCACCCGATGAGTCCTGTTCAGGCCACTCTATTGATACAAAGTCACCCCACCCCGTAATTCCAAGGGATAAAAATACAATTGATAAGGCAAAAACGAAAAAAAATGGTATGCCCATACAATATACCGATTAAGAGGATACTTTAATTAAGCCCTTCGTGCAGCTATCCTCACGATTACGTACTTTAGTAATCCCTTCAACGAGTGAATCAAGAGGAAATTCATGGCTAATGATTTTGTCCATATTGACATCGCCACTGGAAATGAGTTGAACAGCCTCTTCCCAAGTGTTTGGTGCTAACCATGAGAACCTGATGGTTTTATCCATTAGGATCGTATCAAGAATCGGAACCTGCATTACATCTGTGTCGCCAGGGAGTCCAAAGATAACTACGGTTGCATGTCTACCTGTAACTTCAAGTGCGGTGTGAATGGCATCCAGAGAACTCGTAGCAGTTATTGCACGATCAGCTAATTCGCCATCATTAAGTTCCTGAATTGCTGCCCCAAGGTCTTCAACATAGTGCGGTGAATCGGTATCTTTTACATTAACAATTAGGTCTGCCCCAAGGTCTTTACCACATTCCAAACGATAGTCGCGCGTTCCAACAAGCAGCACGTTTTTCAAGCCACGGCTTTTCAGGACTTGCACCATCATCAAACCGATTGGACCCGGTCCGAAAACAACTGCAGTCTGTCCTTCTTCAGCATTGAGATTGTTAACTGCATACAACCCGCATGCCAGAGGTTCTGTAAGTGCTCCCTGCTCATACGTAACGTTTTCGGGTAGTTTAACAGTCCAGCGGTAGTCAGAGACCGCATATTCCGCAAAGCCTCCATCAACACCCACTCCTAATATACGTTTTTCTGGACACAGATTGGACAACCCTTTTTGGCTCCAAAATGAAGTCGGGTTTGATTGAACAGGATTGACGACAACTCGATCGCCGACTTTGAATCCACCTGTATCTCCTGCTACACTGCCTACTTCAACAACTTCACCAGTAAATTCATGTCCCAGGATGAGCGGTCCTTTCCCGTCATCAGTTTCAAGTGAACTATAACCGAAATAATATGCCACATCCGAACCACAGATGCCTACAGAACGCACCTGCACTAATAGATCATTATCTCCAGCTTTCGGCACAGGTCGATCTTCAAGAGTCATTGATTCTGGTTCATAGAAAATTTGTGATTTCATTATGTGCCTCCTTAACTTTTTTGAATACCGTTAGTGTAACATAACTGCATAAATATTACAATAAAATAAAGATTATTATTGAGATATTGAAATATCGAATACTCAATATCCAGAGTGCGTACCGATTGATTGGAAGCAAGATTTTATTCAAACCCGTTACCTAAGAAGTAATAGTTAATTTTGGGATTCCGAACCTGAATTTTCAATTATATTTGAAATAGCAACGAGATCTAAGATATTTACTATATTGTCTTTATTGACATCGACTCTGACATCTGTAGGAGGACTTTCACCAAAGTGTGTTGCCACATGAAGTAGGTCAATTAAATTTATGACTCCATCCTGATTGACATCACCAGGAAAAGAATCTCGAACATCCTCTTCTACAACGCGTAACACTTGGTTCACTGTTACATTCTCTAACTTTTGAACAATACCACTTGGCCAGTGGATAACTAACTCACTGACTTCTTCGTTCTGTGCAAGTCCAAAATGGATACGTTTCTGATCTTGCTGTGCCCAATGTATACCCCCACCGTTCTCCCGAAGTTGAGTTTTCCCGTCAGGTGTCGTAGCAAAAAGACGTGCTCCAATTCCATCACGATTAGATACAGTTCCTTCTAAGTCAATTTGAAGCCAGTTATTGCCACTGCCAAGGTTGCGATAAAGTTGGTCGGGACCATCGCTAAAGGGATACATACCTCTACCGTTGGTGACAAATAGGTCAAGGTATCCGTCCCGATCATAGTCAGCCATGGTTACGCTTTGTCCTCTACCTCGCTCGCTTCCTGCCGCCCCACCTGTGTCTGGTAGATGAATAAAATTGCCGTCACCTTGATTCTCATAAAGGTGATTCGGAAGATTCTCAGCTGTACTTGAACGAACAAGATAAAGGTCAATATCCATATCATTATCAAAGTCACCTGCAGCTACATTATGACAATCTGGAAAGCGTCCTATACCATTTACTTTCGTTACTGGTTCAAACCCAGCCATACCTTTATTTATTAAAAGATCGGCATGCAGATCTACAGATGGAAAAAAATTGTTGTTTACCACCTCTGATATAGGCGTTTCTGAGCTAATTAGCGTCGTAGCAGGTAGCTTATGATAGATAAGTGTCCACTTCTTCTCATTAGGATCATACCCAACGTAAATCCCAAATCTCTCGTTTTCAGGACGTGCTTTAAGTCCGATAACCCTTGGATCCTCAGGTGATAATTTTACTTTAAACGATGCAGACCTTAGATTTGGCTTGACACCCATATATTCCCCACCATCAAACTCTGTTACATCATATCCAGCGGCTCCAATTTTGACAAGGCTGAGCTGTGGACCCCATTCTGAATAAATCTCAAAATTTACCTCTGTTTCAGTTCTAAAGGAAATTCCTTTTTCATTAAAAAATGTAAGAGGTTGAGAAAGTACACCTACTGTGCTTAGAATATTAAGTTCTAAGCTATGTTCATCCGGTTGAATAACAGATGATGGATAAATACTACGCGCAAGGAAAATATCAGGTAGCAGATCTCCATTCAAATCCTTAATTGCAGCATCTTGAACGACAATACCACCATGTATAGAAAACTTATCCGTAACATCATGAAAAGAAATTCCAGATTTTTCATATACGGCAGCCGGATACGCATGGGAATGAGAAGCTAAAATTAGGTGCAAAGTTCCTGACTCAGTGAGACTTGACAGTTGCGCAAATTCCACGCTTTTCTCAGTAAAAAATCCGGTGGGTCCATCCATGTTTTCAAATCTTCCATCCAATTGACCGAAGAGTGTGGAACTTACGAGTCTGCCGCTACCATCTTTTCGAGCAACACCAGTCAATAACACATCAAGGCTGCCATCCATGTTCCAATCTAACCAGATAGGTGTTCTACCACGCAAAAACGGAAAATCCACACCGAGATTTGCAGCACTCTCTATCAATCTTCCGTTTTCATTTACATAAAGATGGTTGCTGTGATTGACATGTGCTGTGTTATTCAGACCACCACTACTACCGGATAATACTATAAGGTCTTGATCACCATCATTATCAAAATCTGCCCATGCTGCACCATGTGTATCTGCAGTAGGATTCGAATTCCAAACCGAGTCAATAATGTCAGTGAAAGTTCCGTCTCCGTTGTTACGATAAAGACTTGGCTTGTGTCGATGATTGGTTGCCCATAAATCAAGATACCCATCGCCATTAAAATCACCCCACGCGTTCCCCCAACTTTCTCCAACTCGCGTTATACCAGCTTGTTCAGACACTTCCTCAAATTGAATATCACTCCATGCCGGAACTAAAATACAAAAAAGTGACGACAATAAAACGATAATTCGCACTTTACTTCTCCCAAAACACATATCAAATAACAAATTCGTTGACGAATCAGTTTCCTAAATACACAGACTCAATTGGAACAAATTTCCCACAAAATCCTCAACATCAGATGTATGAAATTCCTGAAATTGCACACATTTTAAAACAAAGTGTGACAACCGAATACAATTTAGCACAAAGTATCAAAAAATAAACCGCATAGATAAAAACAGATATCGACTACAGAACTCACCCAAGAAAACAGTAATAATAGCAATAAAAAGAAAACCTGTCGCCGCTCGCGTCGCACCCAGTTCATCTTTCGCTACAGATTTTGGTCGCAAACAATCCCAACTAATAAAATAGAGTAGCAGTGTGCCAACATACCCAATACCTAACCGCATCCAAAAAATAAGTTGATAGTGAAAGTTAAATGTTACTACACCTTGTGATTGAGATCTTATCAACATATTTGCTACAAACAATGAAATACTAACTACAAGCGAACAAAGCAACACTGTATTATACCTACGAAGATATGTAACTGGCAAATCAGGTGTAACAAGATACCAATGACCAAACCACATGCCGGTATGTACACCCCCAAGTAATACTGCTGAAATTATAAATTGGAAGGTTAATAAATATTTCGATCCGGGAAATTGGACTACTTTAAAATAGTGGAACGCGCTAAACAAGATCCAAACGATACCACAAAGAATTCCCAAATAAAAAAGAAGATCGGTTAGTATAGACGATTTGAACCACAAACTCAGTGTGTAGACAAAAACTATGACAACGAAACTTAACACAAAAATAGATTCAACATTCTCCAAACCACCGAAAAAAGCAATAAACGTGACGCTCTGTTTATTGAGATAAAGATTAGCACAACGTGCTAAAACGGCAACAAGTAAGTAAATACCACCCATCAACCGATAATAGTTCGCGCCGACCACACCTTTCGGTATGAGAAACATCACAGCAAACCCACCTACAGCGAGTTGACTAAAAACAAGATAAAAGATCTCTGCGATACTGAAAATTTCTGTGTTATCTGGCATCTACTTGTAAGAGAAACCCCATTACAGCTTGTGACCATAACGGGGTTTATGTTAATCAATTTCTTAGTATACCTTCATAGTTGAAGGTGAAAAAAGACTATTGTATTTCGACGACTGCGCCAATGGCTTCAAGCTGCTCTTTGGTCTTTTCTGCATCTTCCTTGCTGACACCCTCTTGAATGACAACAGGTGCAGATTCAACCTTCTCTTTAGCTTCCTTCAAACCGAGACCTGTAAGGGAGCGTACCTCTTTAATAACAGGTATTTTTTGTCCACCGATTTCTTTGAGTTGCACATCAAATTCGGTTTTCTCTGCTGCATCTTCCTCTTCTGCTTCCGCAGCTGCGCCTGCCGCTGGGACTGCTCCTGCTACTGCCATCGCTGGCATTGCTGAGGCACTCACACCAAATTTTTCTTCCAGTGCTTTTACCAACTCGGAGAGTTCCAGAACAGTCATCTCACTAATTTCATCTATCAATTTTTCTATATCTGCCATTGTTAATTCCTTTCTTATTCTAATTAGTTATGCCTCTTCGGCTGCTTTCTTTTGTTCACTGATCTGTGTTAGCACAGATGTTACCTGACCAATTGTATTACTAAGTACATTAACAAAACGCGTCATTGGAGACCCGTTATTCAAGACTCCAACAAGACCATACAGCGGAGCACTGATGCCACCAATAGCCTGACCTATCAATACCTCTTTTGACGGCATTTTTTGGAGTGCTTTTACCGCATCAGAGTCTATAACCTGCACTCCAAGAACACCACCTTTGATTTGTAGACTTTCGTGTTCCTCACTAAATCCAAAGAGGATTTTACTCGTAGCAGCAGGGTCATCGCTTGCTGCAAGTGCAGTGTTACCTATCAAATATGGCGCAAGTCCATCAATTTCTTTCTCTTGCGCGACAACGTTAATTAACGTATTCTTGCAGACCTTATATTGAACATTCGCGGCACGTAACTGCTGACGTAAATCATTCACTTCTGCCACGGAAAGTCCTTGAAAGTCTATCAAAAGAACAACGTCTGAGCTATCAAATAACTCACGTATTTGTCCAACCTGCTGAACATTAGCTTCATTCGGCATAGGTTAGCTCCTTTCACATCTTGACAACTCCAACCAAAAATAGAAAAACCCCCAGATACCTGGAGGCTTGACCTAACTACGGTAGTCAAATAATTCCCTCAATGCATACGCAATGAAGCTCTTTCTGACCATATCCGAGTCTCGGTAGGTAATTAAGCCAAAAGCCCCTACTTTCTTCAACTCTATTCTGTTTATCGGAGAATGTCGTAAGTTCCTATTGTTTCTAACCGCATATAAGTGCGGTATGTCATTTGCGGGTACTTCTTCCTCACACAAATAGTTGTGGATCAATTCGGATAGCGGCACCCATTGTTGCAGAGATCGCAACACTCCGAATATAACGTCCTTTTGTCACACTTGGACGTGCTTTTACAAGAGCATCCATCACTGTATTAAGGTTATCCTTAATTTGCGGTTCTTCAAACGAGACCTTCCCAATTGGCACATGAACAATACCAGATGTTTGTTCAACTCGGTATTCTATTTGTCCTGCTTTGATGTTCTGAAGCGTCTCGGTGACATCCATTGTTACGGTACCAGCTTTGGGATTCGGCATTAACCCACGTGGTCCCAAGACTCTACCTAACTTTGGCATAATACTCCGCATTAGGTCTGGTGTAGCAATTGTTGCATCAAAATCAAGCCAACCATCAACGATTTTATCAACCAAGTCATCTGTTCCTACGAAATCAGCACCGGCTTCCTCTGCTTCACGTGCTTTCTCACCCTCAGCAAACACAACAACACGAACAGACTTGCCTGTACCGTGTGGAAGTGAGACAGTCCCTCGGATATTCTGCTCAGCAATACGAGCATCTATACCAAGACGAGATGCCAAATCAATTGTTTCATCAAACTTTGCTGTACCTGTCTTCTTTAAAAGTGAAATAGCCTCATCTACCGTGTATAAATTGAGCCGTTCAACCTGCTCTTCCATATCACGATAACGTTTTCCTTTTTTTGCCATATTGCTCTCCAAAATTGCTAACTCAAGGTTATGTGATGTTCAACCCCATACTACGTGCAGTACCCTCAACCATTCGCATAGCAGCTTCAATATCTGTCGTATTGAGATCAGGCAACTTCGTTTCTGCTATCTCGCGAATTTGATCACGACTAACAGATGCAACCTTATTCCGGTTTGGTTCACCTGAACCTTTCACAATTTTCGCTGCGGATTTTAGTAATACAGCTGCTGGTGGCGATTTAACTATAAAGGTAAAAGAGCGATCACTATAACATGTTATAATAGTGGTAACAATCATGCCACTTTGCTGCTGCGTTTGCGCATTGAAGGTTTTGATAAATTCCTGCAGGTTAATCGCATAAGGTGCAAGACTTGGACCCACCGGGGGTTGGGGGGTCGCCTGACCAGACACCAACTGAAGTTTGACTTCACCTGCCACTTTTTTTGCCATTTTGTTTACTTCTCCGTATCTTCTTGAAAATTATAACCTCTCAACACCCATAAATCCTAATTCAAGTGGTGTTGAACGTCCAAAGATTGTAATAGAAAGGTTTAATCGCTGACGTTGTGCATCAATCCCAAGGATTTCTGCTGTGAATGAACTGAAGGGTCCCTCAATTACGCGAACTTTATCTCCAACAGAATACGTAATCTCTGGCACGGGGACAGATTCCTCAACTGTTGAACTTTCCAACATCCGTTCTACATCATCTGAACCCAATGGAATTGGGTTTGCATTCCCAAGAAAATTCATAACACCAGGTGTTTCTTGAATAAATGCCCAACTCTTCTGTCCAATCTTATTCTCCGCATGCGGACCAATTTCATGCATACAGTTAATAAGCACATATCCGGGGTATGTAGGATTGCTTCTTATCTTACGTTTGCCGTCCTCATTCTTTACAGTAGTGGAGATAGGCACATTGATCTGTAAGATTTCATCACGTAATTCCTTATCGGAATCCGAATCAGAAGTAAGCCGTCTTTCAAGATTAGATTGTATTTTCTTTTCATGTCCAGTGTATACCTGAACAATGTACCAATAACCATCCATGATCAATTCCCACTGAGAAATAATTCTCGTAAAAAGGACATCCCAAATCCTTTCAACGGTTCATCAAGCTGCAGAACATAGGTGCCAACAAGAATAACGATTAAAGGGATACAAGCAATAGCAGTTGCATGCAATCTGCGGTTTTCAAAGCCTTTTCCAAGAACAAACACTGCTATCGGGATTACAATAAGCAGCAAATTTACAGGCCATTGCCATACAGGTGAACCAGGATTCCCATCAACTAACCAGATGAAAACACCTAACATCCCTGAAGCAATTAATACGACAATCGTACTACCGCGAACCTGTTCTGCATCCGGTTTAGAAACCTTTTGCCATTCTAATATTATATTCTGTATGTAATTTTTTATACGTGCTATCATGATACAAGGCAGGCCAGGAGGGATTCGAACCCCCAACATCCGGTTTTGGAGACCGGCGCTCTACCAGTTGGAGCTACTGGCCTGTGGAATAAATTTACCGTATCTCCTTATGCAGTGTATGCTTCCGACAGAAACGACAATATTTCTTACGCTCATAACGATCCTGCTGAGTCCGCCGATTGCGGGTTGTCACATAATTTCGACGTTTGCATGTATCGCATGCTAATGTTACAATATCTCGGGGCATGTTTTTTACCTTTGTGTTTAATATATGTGGAGCCGACGACCGGGATTGAACCGGTGACCTCGTCCTTACCAAGGACGCGCTCTACCGACTGAGCTACGCCGGCAAACGTTGGGTGTCACAAGCGGGAGACGGGATTCGAACCCGCGACGCATGGCTTGGAAGGCCAATGCTCTACCAGCTGAGCTACTCCCGCATAAGACCAAATGGGGGCGGACGGATTCGAACCGCCGTAGGCATAGCCAACAGATTTACAGTCTGCCCTTTTTGACCGCTCAAGCACACCCCCAATATAGAAGCTGACGAGAGGAATCGAACCTCCAACCTAGTGATTACAAATCACTTGCTCTACCATTGAGCCACGTCAGCACTCAAATGTTCCTCTCTACACTCTGCTTGAAATGTAAAATACTTCAGGCAATTACTGAAGCACTGAGTATCTTCACCCCTTTAAGTATACAAACAATATCGGTGTTTGTCAAAAAAACTTAACTTTCTGTCCTCTACTCGGAATCATCCTCAGAGTCGTCTTCAACTACGGGTTCACTCTCTTCTTCGCTTTTCTCTTCTCCATCATCATCTTCGGCAGATTTTTCACCATAGAGTTCAACTAAATGATCCTCTCCTTCTACCTCATCAGTCCCTTCAGATTCAGACGTGAACAGAGATTTAACCTCTGGTTCCGATGCTTTCGGATCAACCGTTGTGTAGGATAATTGACCCGATGCCATTTCTTCAGTGGCTACTGAAACAGGTTTCGGTTTTTGCGATAAACCTGCACCTAAAAGCTCGTCATTTAATGAACGTGCACGTTTGGCGATAACATTCACTGCAAGGTATTTATTGGACACATGTTTGACCAATTCTTCGAGATAGACAATTGCCATTGTATTCACTCCATTTACTAAAGACTCAACATATAATTATATCCAAATTCTATCACAAAGTCAAATTAATTTTGACTTTGTCTCGGCAAAGTGGTAAAATGTTATATTATCATGTCAGCACTTACAGAAGGACAAAAACGAATGGATAGTACCGTTCAACATATTTTAGAAAAAGTACTCGCTGGGGAGCGTTTGGATTTTGACGATACACTAACGCTTTTCAAATGCCATGACATACTTGCACTCGGACACGCCGCAGATGTCATCCGACACAGAAAACATCCAGAAGGAAACGTAACCTACATTGTAGATAGAAACATCAACTATACAAACTGGTGTTATGTTGATTGTGATTTTTGTGCGTTCTATCGACACCGTAAGGACCCGGATGCTTATGTGATGGAACGCGAAGAACTCGGACAAAAAATACAAGAAACCCTGGATTTAGGTGGGGAACTTATACTCATGCAGGGTGGACTTCACCCGAAACTTAAATTGGAATGGTATGAAGATTTACTCCGATGGATAAAAGCAAACTATAAGATCCATGTTCACGGTTTTTCTCCTCCTGAACTGGATTGGTTCGCCAAGATCAATCGGATGTCGTTGAAAGAAATGCTCATACGGCTAAGAGATGCAGGACTTGACTCTATTCCAGGTGGCGGTGCAGAAATATTAACTGATCGCTCACGGAACATAATAAGTCCAAAAAAATGTTCTGCAGACGAATGGCTTGAAGTGATGCGACAAGGACACCTTGTCGGACTAAAATCAAGTGCGACTATGATGTATGGACACGTTGAAAGTTACGCTGAACGCGTGGAACATCTAATGCGATTGCGTGATCTACAAGATGAAACAAGTGGGTTCACAGCATTCATCTGTTGGTCTTTCCAACCGAGTAATACAGACCTTGCTCATATTCCACCCGTTGGGAGTTTTGAGTATCTCAAGACCTTAGCAATCTCACGCCTATTCTTGGATAACATTGACAACTTCCAATCGTCGTGGGTTACACAAGGTCCAAAAATCGGACAACTGTCATTAAAGTTCGGTGCAAATGATATGGGTGGAACAATGATAGAAGAAAACGTCGTCAGTAAAGCAGGAACAGTCTATTGCATGCCGATAGAGGAGATTGAACGCACTATCTCAGAATTAGGATATGTTCCAAAACGTCGAAACTTCTTCTATGATATCCTCAACTAACGATAATCCTCGTGAATCCAAATATTCGCAACATTCTCACGTGCTGCTAACCAATTCTTGTAGGCATTCTGTTTCTTCTGCTGAAGAAGTGTTTGGATACGTTTTGTTTTTTGGGATGGATCCGTTTTAAAGGATTCTAAATCTGGTTCTACTCGTTCAACCAATTCTATAATGTAAGCCACCGTATCTCCTGGAAACGGTCCCCGTACATCTCCTACAGACATTTTAAAGGCTGCGAACATCGCTTCCTTCGAATTACCCATATCAGAAATATAAGAACTGCCAACAGTAAGATTGAACAGTCCACTCTCTCCAACATTTTTTTCAGATGCTGTAATACCTTCTGGAACTTTATACTTTGTAATCAAGTCGTCCAAAGACTCAGTATCTGTCCGTTGTTCCAACAGTTTCTGTGCATCTGCTAAAGCACTCTCTTTTGCTTTTTGTTCTCGCAAACCGCCTATACCATTGATTACCTCTTCTTTCACATCCTCAAATTTGGGAATGCCGGCAGGTTTCTTGCCAAGAACAGTAGCAACAAAATAGGCTGAAACATCTCCGCGAAAGTTTGTTGTTTCAATTGTATTTGTCACACCCACTTCCATGTCAAAGAGTTCTTCAACCAATCCTCGGTATTCAAAATTTGATCCAATATTTGGAACATTTTTTTCATCTTTAGGAAAAAAACCTGTTTCACCTACCGGAAGTGATTGGTCTTTATACTGTTCAAGTCCAATGGCAGTTTCATAATCCTTAATCTCAATGTCAAAGAGCAGATTTTCAGCTACCTCTTTCGCATTATCCACACCAATGATCTGAACCAACTTGTCACGGATCTCGGCTTGCACTTGAGTAAATTCTTTAATTGACGGTGATAATCTATCTTCCAATTTGATAATATGATAACCGAACCGAGTTTCAACCAATTCACTCACTTCTCCAGGTTGTAATACATCAAAACACGCTTCTTCAAAAGGTTTTACCATTTGTCCGCGTCCAAAATACTTACCAGGAGGGAGATCAGGATTATTGGACCCTAAAGCACCACCATCAGCACCAGAAGGTCCCTCAGAATGTGTTTTTGCCAAATCCGCAAAGGAAGTTCCTGCGGCTAATTCTTCTGTAATGGTCTTGAGCAATTCTTCTGCTGCAGTTTTCGTTTCTGCCTTTTGTTCATCAGTAGCCTCTTTCGGAAACTTTTTCAAGATGTGTCGCGCCCTCACCACCTCGGGAGTCGTATATTCGCTTTGATTATCTGTGTAATACATTTCAACATCTGTATCTGATACGAAGTCAGCAGGATTAATTTTGATATACTTTATATTCACCTGTTCCTCGGTCTTATACGCATCTTGGTTTTCATTAAAATACGCTTCCGCTTCTGTATCATCTATGTTGATTGTTGGATTATAGTCGTTGTACCGAAATTCAATATATTTCACTTTTGCCTTGTTTGCCTCAAGCAGAAAGTCCTGTTCGGCTTCGGTGTCAGTAACCAATTCAAGTGATTGAATACCATCTCTCAGTGCCGTAGAACTAAGAAATACACGCACATTCTGTCTATAGAGACCGACAATTTCTGGTCCAAATTGATTATATGTTTGGACTCGACTTTCATCGCTGCGAATATAATGGTCAATCTCTGCATCAGTAACATTTGCACTGCCTTCAATTGCCCGTCTAATCAAAGATTGTATGACATTCTTTTCTATCAATTCACGTTCAGGTGGTCCACCAAACCTCTGATTCTGTTGTTGTGAACGCATTTGCTGGGAGATAATATCTTCAAACTCCCCTCTTGTCACTTCAAACGCATCAATTCTAATAACGACCTCATCCTCTGCACCATCTCCGCGTTGACCGCTTGATCCGCTGTAAAGCAGTACTGAAGCAATGACAAACACAACAGCGATAATCCACATAAAAATTTGGGCAATGAATTTTTCCCGTAGAAAGATAATCATGCGATACTTATTCTCCTCAATTTTGATTTAATCTTCTGTTAATGATACTCTATAACAGCACATTTTTCAATTAATTTTTTGTTTAACACTTGCATTTTATTAGGTTTTAGAATATAATTTGTGAAACAGTGCCAATGAACATTAATAATGTCACAGATTTTAACCTGAAATATACCTTAGAATCTGGACAATCATTTCGATGGAATAGGGTTGATGATGCATATTTCGGTGTTGTTGAGGGACGGATACTCAAAATCCGACAGGACAATGATACCTTAATTATAGATAGTTCGTGCGTTGAAGATGAACCCGTTTTCATATCCTACCTATCTCATTATCTTGACCTTCATCGAGAATTGGCAACCATTTTGAATGTCGTCAATGTTGATGCTTACATTGACCGTGCAATCGTTATGTTCCGGGGAATGCGTCTACTGAACCAAGAATTATGGGAAACAATAGCATCCTTTATTATATCGCAAAATAACAACATGGCGCGTATCCGCAGTATTATCCGAACACTTTCAGAACGTTTCGGACAGAAATTGGAGTTTGAAGGGTACATAGATTACACTTTTCCATCGCCGCAGACTCTTGCGAATGCCGGAGTTGACGGAATCTTTGCCTGTAGTACAGGATACCGGGCAAAATATCTATGGAATGCTGCAATCAGTGTAGTCAACGGAGATCTAATTCTTGACGCGCTAAAACTGATGGACTACATGGATGCAAAACATGAACTGATGAAATTGGAAGGAGTAGGGGAGAAAGTAGCAGATTGCATCTGTCTTTTTTCTCTCGGACACCTTGAAGCATTGCCAATTGATGTCTGGATAAAACGAATTTTCGAACGTATATATCTCCGTAAACGCGCAACTTCAAGAGAAATACAAGAATTTGCACATGATTATTTCGGTGAATACGTCGGTTATGCACAACAGTATCTATTCCACTACGCACAAAATCAACCTAATTGGGATGATGCTGAACATCTGGAATTGCGTGATAAGCAAAGATAATTCATAAGTCGTTACCTTCTTTAATAGGTTAGGTTGAAGACTGTGAAACCTAAAACCCTACATTTTTGGATACGTTGATAATATTTGGAAATTAGTCTAAAATTATATTTAGGAGGATTCTATGTCTGAAACAACAGGTAAAAATGTGGTATCTCTTTTAGAAGAACATGTAGACCTTGCAATCAAAACCGTAAAGAAACTCAGAGATCAAAAACTTGAACTTGAGGCTGAAATCGCACGTCTGAACAGTGATGTGATACAACGTGACGCAAGGATTCAAGAGTTAGAAAATCTCAACAGTGAAATGCGTGAGGCAGCCGAACTCACACGTACAAACACTGAAGATGAACGTGCTGAAATCCGAAGGCAGCTTGAGGGATTAATGGAAGGTCTTGCTGAACCAGATGAAACATCAGAAAGTACTGATGATACACCTGACAAAGATGAAGTTGAAGTCAAGTTTAAGGCTACATAATAAGAGGTATGCTGTAATTACATACTTGTGCGTGTATTAGTACTTTCTCACTCCTATATAATGAGACCGTATCGGAGGAAGTTCAATCTCATCGCATCAATGCCAGATGTTACGATGCGGGTTATTACACCTGACCGTTGGTACGAAAGTTTTCAGGAAATAAAATTCGCACCTGAGTCTGACATTCACTGTGAAGAGTTCCCTTGTCCCATTCGGTTTTCTGGTTATGGCAGCCGCTTTTTCTATCGACGAGGAATAGCACAACACTTCAAGCACTTCCAACCGGATATTATACATCTTGAGGAAGAGGCATGGAGTTTGTGTGCTTGGCAAACAGTACGGTTGAAACGGCAGTATTGCAAAGATAGTCAATTTATCTTCCGTACATCGCTTAGTATTCCATCAAAACAACGTTTTGGTCCTCTGCCTGTTTGGATTGAAAGACGCGTTTTTCGGGAAACCGATATGGCATTCCCTCTAAGCGAAAACGCGGGTAATATCCTAAAACAAAGAGGTTATGTCGGCAAACAAATCCCATTTCCAAACGGTGTTGATATTTCGATATTTCAGAAACAGGAAATGAACGAATTAAAGACTTCACTCGGTCTTATAGACTGTTTCGTTATCGGTTACGTCGGCAGATTACTACAGATGAAAGGGGTTGACACACTCATTGAAGCAGCAGCAATGCTAAACTTCCCTTTCAAACTTCTAATTGTTGGAAGCGGCGATGACAAACAAAAATTCGTTGAGACCGCAGCAAAACATCATATCTCAGAGAAAATTGTCTGGATAGATGCCATTCCCCCCGAAGAAGTTCCCAATTACATAAACTGTATGGATACCTTGGTTTTACCATCCCGTACAACAGCGGATTGGGTAGAATTTTTTGGTAGAGTACTTATTGAAGGAATGGCATGTGAGGTTTCTGTCATCGGGTCAGATTCAGGGGAAATCCCCCAAGTAATCGGTGATGCTGGTTTAGTCTTTTCGGAGGGTGATGCGACTTCATTGTCTGAACAAATACAGAAAATAAATGGGAATGCTAAACTTCGTGAATCTCTAAAAAAACGGGGGTTGTTAAGAGTACAGCATTTTACATGGGAAACGATCGCACAAAACACCTATGAGGTGTACAAACAACTCTTACCGGGATAAAGAAGTAGACTAAGTTCTGTTGAGAATTATTGAGACAGGAATGCCCCCGACCGGACTCGAACCAGCACGCCATTTAAGGCACAGGTCCTTAACCTGCCGTGTATACCAATTCCACCACAGGGGCATTAATGTGTTACAATTATACTTCCTATTAGGTAGAAAGTCAAATCATATATAATATATTTTCAGTTAAAAACCTTGATTTTCTACATCTTTTCTGACATACTTATCATCTAATACCCAATATTCTAATAATCGTACATACAGGAAATGGCACGGATGCAAAACTCTGACCCATCACTACAAAAACTTCTCACTAAAGAAATTGAGGGAGAAGTGCGCTTTGACGCATACTCTAAAGCACTTTATAGCACGGATGCAAGCCTATACCAAATTGAACCAATTGGTGTTGTTGTTCCCAAAAACAAACCAGATGTAATCAAAACAGTCCAGATCGCCTCTGAACGCAAAATACCTATTCTTCCACGTGGCGGTGGAACGAGCCTCGCCGGACAAAGTGTCGGTGAAGCTATCGTTTTGGACATGTCCAAGTTCATGAACCAACTTATTGAGGTCAACGTAGATGAACATTGGGCACGCGTTCAACCCGGTATCGTTCTTGATGAACTAAATCACCAACTCAAACCACACGGACTCATGTACGCCCCAGATGTCGCAACAAGTAGTCGTGCAAATGTCGGTGGCACCATCGGTAACAACTCAGCAGGGTCACACTCACTCATTTACGGAAAAACGATTGACCACGTGATGTCTTTAAACCTTGTCCTTGCAAACGGTGATGAGATTACCGCTGCACCCCTATCGTTTACAGAAGTAGCATCCAAAAAGGATGGAGATACCTTAGAAGCACACATCTATCGCGAACTTTGCAGAATCTGTGCAGACAATACAGATGAAATCCGTAAACGCTATCCCCGAATTCTGCGAAGAGTAGCAGGATATAACCTTGATGAATATGTTTCTGATGCAGGTTCAAAAGAGGTAACCCCTTACCGGCGAGATGGTTGCGATTCTCACCGTCCCTTTAGTTTAGCAAAAATTGTGGTCGGTTCAGAAGGCACTCTCGCCACAATTGTTGAGACGAAAGTCAATTTGGTCCCAAAACCAATAATGACATGCCTATGTGTCGTTCATTTCAAGTCGATCATAGCATCTATGGAGGCGATGCAATCTGTCTTAGCGTGCAATCCAACAGCAGTTGAATTGATTGATAATACAATAATTGACATGGCACGCGGCTCAATAGAGTTTTCACGACTAACCAGTTTTATTCAAGGGGAACCAGAAGCACTCCTCGCTGTAGAATTCTATGGTGAAACTGAAGATGAATTACACGAACACATAAACCACCTTGAGAAAACATTGAAAAGTGCAGGATTCGGTTACGCCTTTGTACACTGCTTTACGGCAGAAGAAAAGGCACGTGTATGGGAAACACGAAAGGCTGGACTCGGGTTATTGATGGGAATGAAAGGCGATGCAAAACCAATTGGTTTTGTGGAAGATGCAGCTGTTGCAATTGAACATTTACCGGAATATGTCCGTAGATTTGACGAAATTGTCACCAAACACGATACCACTGCCTCTTACTATGCACACGCCAGCGTCGGATTACTCCACAACCGCCCGATTATCAATCTCAAATCCGAAACCGACATTCAAAAAATGCATAATATTGCAAGTGAGGTGCGTGATCTACTGATGGACCTCGGTGGCGCAATGAGCGGTGAACACGGTGATGGACTGGTAAGAAGCGAATGGATTGAGAGTATGTTCGGTCCACAAATATATCAGGCATTACGCGAAGTCAAAAACGCGTTCGATCCAGACGGTATTATGAACCCTGGAAAAATAATCGACCCTCCCCCAATGACTGAAAATCTCCGATTCGGTGCAAAATACAACACTATTAAGATAGATACATATTTCGATTTTTCCGCTCAAGATGGGTTTGGTAGAGCCATTGAGATGTGCAACGGGGTTGGTGCATGCAGAAAAACCTTGACTGGGACTATGTGTCCCTCCTTCATCGCAACACGAGAAGAAGAACATTCCACGCGCGGTCGAGCAAACGCACTACGGTCAGTTATCTCTGGGGCTTTACCACATACAGATTTCACAAGTGATAGACTCTACGATGTGCTTGATTTGTGTCTCGGTTGTAAAGCATGTAAGGCAGAATGTCCATCAAATGTGGACATGGCTAAAATAAAATATGAGATGCTGGCACACTACCGTAAGGCAAACGGTATCCCGTTACGTAATCGGCTTTTCGGAGAAATTGGGTCGCTTGCAGTTTTTGGTTCTGCATTTGCTCCTATTTCAAATTGGGCAACAAACAACCCGCTTTCCAAGTGGATCGCTGAAATACTAATCGGGGTTGATCGTCGACGAGATATGCCTACCTTCGTACATCAATCCTTTGAAAAATGGTTCAGAAAACGCAAGTCACCACTTACCTCTGAGAAAAAGGTCGTGCTATTTCACGATACATTTATGAATTATAGTGAACCAGATATCGGCAAGGCTGCAGTACACGTTTTAGAGTCAGCAGGTTATGAAGTCATTCTACCGCAGAAACAGTGTTGTGGAAGACCGCTAATCTCTGAGGGTATGCTTGACAAAGCCATTGAATACGCCAATTACAATATTGAACAACTCTATATGTATGCAGATGCAGGAATTCCTATTGTTGGATGTGAACCGAGTTGCACCTCTACATTGACTGATGATTACGTTGACCTAATTAGCACAACGAAAGCTAAACAGGTCGCTCAGGCAACATACACAATGGAAGAATTTCTACTCCATGAAAATGAAGACGGTGAACTCACACTGACCTTTGAGACACAACCACGAGACATCTTATTACACGGACACTGTCATCAGCGTGCACTTGCTGGTATACAACCTGTTCAGCAAATGCTTGAGTTACCACTTGAACATAACGTAACAGTCATCGATTCAAGCTGTTGTGGGATGGCAGGTTCATTCGGTTATGAAAAATCACACTACGAATTATCAATGAATATTGGTGAACTCCGCCTTTTCCCAACGATCCGTGAAAAATCAGGGGAATTCACACTAACCGCGTCAGGATTTTCCTGCCGACATCAGCTTGAACACGGTACGGGAATTCAACCCAAACATCCAATTGAAGTCCTAAGTGAAGCGATTTCATCAGATTCAAACAATGGCAAAGTTTAAAAAACGTATGCACACTCTGATAAGTGCGGTTTCCGAACCAATGCATAATACCATAGGTGTATTCTGTCAAACACACTTTCCAACTAATACAATCTCAATAAGATATAAGCATAGCTCCTGTCAAAATGCAAGGAGATGAGGAATGTCAAATTTTTATGAACCTCTTGACGACTTTAAAAAAGTAGATTTACCCGAAAAAGAACTACCCTTTTGGAAAATAGCAGGTCCTGGTGCCATATTAGTCGGTTTATCAATCGGGGCAGGTGAAATCGTGATTTGGCCCCTTATCACCGCTGAATACGGCGCAAGCATGGTCTGGGCAGCAGTTCTCGGCGTATTTCTCCAACTCTGGATAAACTTTGAGATCGGCAGATGGACAATAGCAACCGGTGAAACCGTATTCACTGGCTATAGCCGAATATGGCGAGGTTTTGGTCCACTATTTATCCTACTAATCGTAATAGGATGGATAGCACCAGGCTGGGCACGTGAATCGGGTGCCGCACTCAAAGCTCTCATTTTCAACCCCAAATGGATGGAGGGCACGTTTTGGGGGTCGGATACTTTTTGGACCATTGTAACATTCGCCGCTGCTTCTATCATATTATTTGGTCCAAAAATGGTATATCAATCGGTAGAAAATACTGTAGAAGTGCTTGTCGCCGTTGTAACAATTGGACTGATTCTTGTTGCTATTATGGTTGGTTCTCTGGATAAATGGAAAGAATTAGGTGCTGGTATAATAAATGTTGGTTACAAAGATCCGAATATGTCAGTGAAAGAATTATTTATCGCCTTAGTATTTGCTGGAGCAGGAGGTACAGCCAATCTCTTTTATACATTTTATCTTCGTGACAAAAATATCGGAATGGGCGGACGAGTTCCAGGACTTCGCAACCCTCTGCGTGAACGGACAGAGAAAGTTCCCTCAACAGGATTCCTTTTTGAAGAGACAGAAGACAATCGTCGCCGTTTCGCTGACTGGTGGGGTTACATCAAACGAGACCAAGTACTTTTCTTCTGGGCACTCAATACCTTCACGATTCTACTCTTTATTTTTGGTGCACTTGCTGTACTGCACCCAGAAGGAATCGTCCCTGACAGAAACCAACTCATCTTTGACGAAGCGAATATTTTGGGAAATAGTTTCGGCGAGTTTGGACGACGTATCTTTCTGATGGTTGGTGTCGCAACACTTTTCGGCACACAACTTGCACTCCTTGATGGTGTCGGACGTTCTATCTCCGATGTTATCTACACTAATTTTAAAGGTGCACAAAAACGTTCATTGAGTTGGTGGTACCTCCTCATAGTAGGAATCTGGATCGTTGCTGGGTGTGTGATTACTTATATAATGGAACAGTTAAATGTCAGCGGACTCGGTTTCCTATTCAACGCAGCGTATATGGGAGGTTTTGCTATGGCACTCTATGTCCCACTTACGTTATATATGAATAGACGATTCTTACCGAGTTTTGCAAAACCTAAAGCTATTTCAACAATTATGATGTTGATAGCATCTGCTGTATACATCGGGTTTGCTGTATCAAGTATAATATGGGAAATAAAACGACTTATCGGAGGTTAATAATGGATAAGAATTCTCAGAAAGCCTTTTTTGAGAAGGAAGGCTATCTCGTTGTTGAAAACCTATTATCACCTACAGAAGTAGAAGAATGTCAAGCGGAGATTCAACTGCTACATCAGTTTGCTGGAGGGCAGGAATCGGAATCAGACAAAGAACGGGCAGATGTCGCACGTAGGCACGTCCAACGCGAACCTTTTGCCAAAGACGAAACACAAGGCGACAAATTACCTGTGCTACGGAAGGCTGAAAACACACGACAATACTCAGAGGTATTTCGGAATTTGGCACAACATCCGAACCTTATTACAGTCCTCCAAAATCTCATCGGTACTGACCTACTCCTTTTTAGAAGCACGTTAATGTTTAAACCGGCTTTCCACGGTTCATCGCACGGACTGCACCAAGACTCTGCATATTGGCCTATGGAACCACCGAGATTAGTTACTGTAAGCATCTCTCTCAACGATGCCACACCAGAGAACGGGTGTTTTAAAGTTGTTCCGCGTAGCCACCTATGGGGTGTTCAAGAGTGGGGTGGAATCGCACGGCAACAAGATGCTGAACTCACGGATCGGGAAGAGGTTGCAAAACAGCAGATGGATGTCCCTCTCACAGCAGGAAGTGCTTTATTCTTCCACAGTCTCATGGTACACGGTTCCGGTCCAAATGCTTCTCCGCGTCCAAGAAACACTGCACTCTATGCCTATTTTTCACCGGAAGTTAGGTATGTTACGAAGGATGGAAAAGGTGAACGCACATTCCCAGTCGTGGCAGGACTAAACGGTAAATCAGAAATGAAATTCACTGCACAAAAAGCATCATAAACCCATGTTGTAGGTTGAGTTGACGAAACCAACCTATGTTCTTAATTTACTCTGTATGAAGTGGAGCACTTCATTGCGCCTATTCCATTTATAGTGGATTTTACAATTATCTTGACAGTTTCTTTGTAGGAGGGAACTCCGATTCCCGACCATACATATCCATAGTCGCGATTCGGAGATCGAAATCAACGGTATGAATGCCTATTGGCATTCCCCGCCTACAGAAGATGTGTAAACATATTTTTACATTTCACTATATATTCATACTTGATCTAATCTTCCAATCAAAGGATAACACATGAAAGTCGCGCTTGAGGGACACGGAGCAATTGTAACTGGCGGTGCAAACGGCATCGGTAAGGCAATCGTGCATGCTCTCGCAGAAAACGGCGCGCAAGTTGCAATTGTGGACATTGATGCTCAAGCAGGCACCCAAACCACTCAAGAAGTTCAGCAACAAGGTGGCACATGTATCTTTGTTGAAGCAGACGTTTCAAACAGTGAGAAGATGGAAACCGCTGCACAACTCATCAACGACCAACTCGGTGGAATTCAGATACTCATCAACAATGCTGGAATAAATACAAAAAGTGACCGTGTGCCGATCCATCAATATACCATAGAGGATTGGCATCGAATTCTACAAGTTGACCTAACGGGTGTATTCGTGACAAGTCGTGCTGTTATACCCTATATGCTCCAAAACACACCTGGTCGAATTGTCAATATAAGTTCTATTGCAGGGTTAGTTCCACTACGTCTTCAGAGTGCGTTTGTCGCGGCGAAAGCAGGTGTAGCAAATCTAACACGTTCAATGGCATTGGAACTCGGACCACAAGAGATCCTGGTTAACGCAGTTGCACCGGGTTCTACATTGACGCGAGGGACAAAAGCACTGTTTTATGGACCTGATGGAGCATATACAGAAAACGCTGAGTCTCTCCTATCACACATCCCACTCGGACGACCGGGCAAAGTTGAGGAGATTGCTGCTGCCGTGCTTTTCTTAGTCGCACCAGAAGCAAGTTATGTCAATGGTGCTATCCTTACCGTTGATGGCGGTTGGACTGCAGGCTATACGCGAGATTGGTAATTTACTATCCCAATAAATTACGGATTCGGTGGTGATGTACAAATAAGAACTTCCAATGTCTCATCCCCAGTATTTTCAATCCCATGCTCACACCACGGTGGCAGATGAATAAACGTACCCGCCTTCACTGGTACTTTCTCATCTGCAATCGTCATAGTTCCCTCTCCGCGCATAATTACATAGCACTCTTCTGTATGATGGCTTCCCGGCTCTAATACGACATGTGGCGGCACAAAAAACATCACCATTCCCAAATTTTCTGCTGGTGCCTTCGGATTAGCAGGATGCACCACACGTACACCAATTCCATCGCACCCCGGATATTTCACAGGAACACCATCTTGAACAGTCACGACGTTAGCCTGAACTTGTCCTTTAGGTTTTGGAACTGGTGGTTCTCCTTCGTAACCTTTAAACAAATTAATCTTTGCCATCTTTCTCCTCTGTCGTTACGCAACAACAGTATTACGCAAAACACCGATTCCTTCTATTTCAACTTCAACAACATCCCCATCTTTCAACGCAGTCGTTGTACCCGGTGTACCAGTATAAACCGCATCACCAGGTTCTAATGTAATCGCTTGTGAGATGAAACTAACAATCACAGGGACAGGAAAAATCAGATCTCCAGTGGTTTGAGACTGAACAACATCATCATTAATGCGGGTTTCTAATTGTAGGTCGCCGTAGTCAAGATCAGTTGCAAGATAAGGTCCCATCGGTCCAAAAGTATCAGATGCTTTAGCACGCCACCATTGCATATCATTACTTTGCCACGTGCGTGCACTGACATCGTTACCGCAGGTCACACCTAAGATGTTCGCTGCTGCTTGATCGGGACTTGCTTTACTCGTCCGCTCCTTTATAATTACCACCAATTCACCTTCTGCATGTACATCATCATCACCTTCAGGCAGCACAATATCACCCTCTGGATCATTAATACAAGACGGTGTTTTGATGAAAATCTCTGGATTTTGTGGTTCAGGAGCATCACCTAAGTGACTCCGATAATTCAACCCAACTGCTAAAACCTTTGAGGGTTTTGTCGGCGCGAGTATTTTCACATCTTCCAAAGCAACGGTATCACCTGTTTCACTAAAATCTGTAAACGGACATGCGTCTAATGTTCTCAAACTACTTCCTTCAACAATACCGTATCCAACTTTTTCATTTAATTCATATCGAGCAAGTTTCATATATAATTCCTCCACTGTCATTTTCCCATGAATTATCCTTTTTGTCAACAATTCTTCCAAATCCAAAGAGCAATTCAATTGTCAAGATTCACAATTTTAGAGTGAACAGAACAATATGCAAATGTAGCGAATTTCTTGTATTGGTTTCTAAACTTTTTGTGGGAGGAGTAGGGCAATTTGGAAGGAGGAGGGCAGCAGGGAATCGTGTATGTAAAACGGACATATTACTCCTACTGTGTCCGTATGCACCGTTCAGAAAAACGAGAACTACATACTTCCGCCATACCTTAAACAAAACGTTGACTTTTTCACCTTTTCATGCTACACTACATACTTAAACTTAACCTACAGGTTAAAATGATGACAAAGATTGGAATTGTTGGTGCATCAGGCTACAGCGGCAGTGAATTATTGAGGTTTTTGGTCAACCATCTCGGTGGACTACGCGTAGAACTCGCAACATCTGTGACCTACGCGGGTCAACGTGTTGATCATGTCTTACCGCATCTTCGTGATTTCATAGACCTTGTATTTGAACCTTTAGACATCAATTCACTCAAAGACCGAGTGGACGTTGTCGTGTTAGCCGTGCCGCACAAAGTTGCTATGACGTACGCACCAAAAATTATAGATCAAGGACTGAGAGTCGTTGATTTCAGTGCGGATTACCGTCTGAATGATACAGAAACCTATAATGAATGGTATCACGTTGAACATACCAGTCCCGAACTCATACAAAATGCTGTCTACGGTTTGCCTGAACGCTATCGTGAAAAGATCCGAGACGCTCAACTCGTCGCAAATCCGGGATGTTATCCTTCCAGTGCTATCCTTGCGACAATGCCACTTATTAACAATAGACTCATTGAATTAGAATCCATCATTGTTGATTCCAAATCCGGCATATCGGGGGCGGGTCCTAAACCGAAAGACACCACCCATTACCCGAATCGCGAATCCAATCTGGTTGCCTACAACATCGGAAAACACCGCCATACACCAGAGATAGAACAGGAGTTAAGCGCGGTTGCAGGAGAAAATATCTCTGTAACTTTCACGCCACATTTAGTACCGATGACACGCGGTATTCTCAGCACTGTCTACGCACGACTAAAGCAACCCATGGAAACAGATACATTGCTTGAGGTATATGCTACATTTTACGAAAATGAACCCTTCATACGAGTTCTTGACAATGACATCTACCCGCAAACAAAGTCTGTCCTCGGGAGCAACTATTGTGATATCGGGATAGAAGTTGACAAACGAACACAACGTGTCGTGGCAATGGCAGCACTTGATAACCTTGGAAAAGGTGCGGCAGGGGCTGCGCTGCAAAACCTCAATCTCATGTTCGGCTACGACGAGACAGACGGACTCAAATCACCAGGACTAATGCCATAGTCACGGTAGTGGCACACTCCGTGCCGTAACACTTACATTTTTAATGGAACTTATGATTGTTGCAGGTGAACCCTCTGGCGACCTGCACGCCTCACATGTCGTCCAAGCACTCAAAGCACAATGTTCTGAAATATCGTTCTACGGTATGGGTGGCGACATGATGGAAGAAGTCGGTGTTTCTTTGGATATCCACATCAAAGATTCCGCAGTCATGGGAATTGCTGAAGCAATTGCTGTCCTTCCCAAATTCCTTAAAAAGCAAGCATTATTAAAAAAGCATATTCACGCAAAACGTCCAGATGCAGTAATCCTTATTGATTTTGCTGAATTCAACATGCCTTTAGCTAAGTATGCCAATACGCACAATGTACCGGTGATCTATTACATTCCACCTAAAGCATGGGCATGGAGACCAGGTAGAGCAAAGAAAATCGCAAAATATGTCAACACCGTTGCCTCAATCTTCCCATTTGAGACAGAATTTTATCAAAATTCTGGTGCATCCGCACATTTCGTTGGACACCCACTTGTCGACTTTGCCAAGACCGACCTAACACCGGCACAAGCACGTGAAAAACTCGGTATACAAAATAACACAACAGTCATTGGACTAATGCCCGGTAGTAGACGTTCCGAAATTCAGCGAATTTTACCAATTATACTGAAAACTACAGCCAATGTTGCAGCGGTTTATCCAAATACCGAATGGATTTTACCACTCGCACCAAGTATTTCAGAAGAACTTATATCAGAAACTAAAGATGGAATTGAAGGTATTCCAGACATTAAACTTTTGCGAAGTGAAACCTACACAGCAATACGCGCAGCAACCCTGATGCTCGTAACTTCTGGAACTGCAACCCTTGAAACTGCTTGTATCGGCACACCAATGATTATTCTGTATCGCACCTCATGGCTCAATTGGAGGATTATCAACGCATTAACCCCTTTAGAACATAGCGGATTACCAAATCTGATAGCAGGAAAACGTATTGTACCCGAACTTCTCCAAGACGATCTGACCCCTGATAAGTTAACAGAATACACCATAGACATACTCCGCAACCAAGAAAAACTTGATACTCAGCGAGTTTCCCTTAACAATGTTTATCAACAATTAGGAGAGTCAGGCACAGCAGAAAGAACAGCGAAATTGGTATTAGAACAAGTTTCATCATCAAATCATACCACCCCAACGTGATTCACTTAATGAAACGAATACTTTACAATTTCATCACAACAAAACAGCACGGTGTCCTACCGACTCTCTTTCGAATTCTACTAACCCCGTTGAGTTGGCTCTATGGGTTTATCGTGTGGATACGAAATTACTGTTTCACGGTTAGAATAATAAAACAGAAACAATTACCATGCTCCGTCATCAGTATTGGTAATATAGTAGTGGGTGGAACGGGTAAAACACCTGCTATCGCTACGATTGCTAAGTTGTTGAAGAATAAAGGTCTTCAGGTTGCAATCCTTCTCAGAGGCTATAAAAGACGCAGCAAGGAGGGAATAACATTCGTATCGGATGGTAAAAACCTTCTCTGTTCACGTGAAGAAAGCGGGGATGAAGCGGACATGCTCGCGCGCACTCTTAACAATATTCCAGTTGTAGTTGGGAAACAACGTTATCAGGTAGGTAAAGCCACTCTTGATCGCTTTAATAGTGATGTTGTATTACTTGATGATGGATTTCAGCACAGACATCTTTCCCGCAACATTGACATTCTTACAATTGATGCAAACCAACCCTTTGGCACTGGTTCACTACTCCCTGTAGGTTCATTGCGGGAACCTAAGAGATCAATCCAACGTGCAGACATTATTTTATTGACACGGACAGATGCAGTTAGCACATATCTGTCAAATTTGAAAACGGAACTCAACCAATTAGCACCTAACACACCAATCCTTGAAAGTATCCACCAACCAACATCCCTATATTGGCTCAGCCACAAAGACAAATATACTACAATACCCATACAAAACCTAAAAGGTAAAAGACTTATCGCAGTGTGTGGGATTGGTAATCCCACTTCATTCGTATCCTCACTTGAGAAATACAGTCCTGAGAAAATAGAGTTATTAGACTTCCCTGACCATCACGTCTACTCTCAATCAGATTTACATGAAATTCAACATCGGATGAAACAGCACGATGCAAAATGGATTGTCACGACACAGAAAGATGAACAAAAATTAGCTGCTCTCACCACCGAATTACCAATACTTGTATTAGCAATTGAATTAGTCATTACTGACGGAGAAAAGATTCTCATGGATGCATTACCAATCCAGTAACAACACTCAATTTCTAAGGTATTGGAACACCCTCACGAGCAGTCATTTCTGCATAAAGTTCTTGTAAACGTCCGGTCATCGGTCCTGGGTTACCTGTACCAATCTGCCTACCATCCACTTCTAACACTGGACTTAACTCACCGACAGTCCCTGTCGTGAACATCTCATCTGCAGTATACACCTCTGTCAGCGAAACATTCCGCTCAATTAACGGAATCTCTGCCTCACGAGCAATACGAATGACATTACCACGCGTTATACCCGGCAAACAACTATCTGGATGTGGCGTAAGGACTTCTCCCCGTTTCACCACAAAGATATTAGTTGCATTCGTTTCAGAAACAAACCCGAAAATGTCCAGCATAATCGCATCGTCCACACCAGCAACATTTGCTTCTATCTTCGCAAGAATATTGTTAATCAAATTGTTATGATGTATTTTCGAATCGACACACTGTGCAGGATTCCGACGTATCGCAGAGGTAACAAGACGAACACCGCTGCTCGCATAAATCGGTGCTTTCCATTCAGCCAACACAATTAGACATGTGCCATACTGATTTACATTAGGATTCATGCTGGATGTCACCTTTTTACCACGGCTAAGGGTCAGTCGGATATGGACTTCATCTCGCATACCGTTTGCTTGGAGTGTTTCAAAGATAGCAGCTTTGATTTCATCACGTGAGGGAATCCCTTCAAACGCCATCGCGTGTGCGGAATCTATCAGTCGGTCTAAATGTGCATCAAGCGCAAAAATAGTACCTTTATAGATACGTAATCCCTCCCATACGCCATCACCACCTTGTACAAGGCTATCAAACACCGATATTTTCGCTTCTTCGCGAGGCAGTAATTCTCCACCAACATGGATTAATATATTTTCATTTCGTGCATCAGGTAATTGTGGTTGCATCTATTCTCCTTTATTGTTTCAAGTCAAAAACTCAATAATCAGTTTAAATATATTACCAAAGACAAAACATATTAGCAATAGTTGTGATAAGGTTGAACATTAGTAATTGAATATGTATCAAATGAAGGACTGCTATACTACCACCACCAACTTATTACCAACATCATATCCAACTATACACCGCTGAACGTAAAATCAAACTCAGTAGCGGCCAAAAACATCCCATCAACGCTTCCCCCAATACCAACCCGATAAAGAAAGGTATCGCCTTACGATAAGCGTTTATTCCCCCGTTCCGTAATATAATCCATTTAGCAACCATAGCAATGAGCAGGGGAAACCAAATTATATCTGTCGTTCCAGGGGCAACACCAATAACATATCCCGCAGGATGGAGTGGACACCAAACAAACCGTGACCGAAGAAACATTATTCCTAAATTCGCAGCAAACGTTAACCCAAGAACAGTTGTTGCTAAGAAGTCCATCGGTTTAGGATTTACTAACCATGACGATAGAAAATTATATGTGTCAGCACCACCTGCGTGGATCTGTTCAGAACCTGCAGCAACACCCTCACGATATATCGCATAAGGATATAGTATTAGACTTGACAATATACCAACAAGGCTTGCAATGATTAATACCGTAAACATCGTTCGATTACGGACACCTGTACGCTCAGCAAGTTTGAACGACTCCAACTGATCTGGCATCGGATGTGTCCGAAACGAGGCATAACTTGCACCACTCAACCAATTCATCAAGGAGAGCATTGTTAGATTACCTGCACGTAACCGTCGTGTCCCGAGTAGTGAAATCATCATGTATTGTGGTGTCAGATATCCGATTGCATGGATCGGTGGACCAAGTTCAGCACGCATACGGGTCAACCCAAGAACAATCATCAGGTAAATACCGATGAATACCGAAAATGCCCATAACGACATACCACCACGAATACATAAAACTGCCAACAGAAGTAAAGATAATCCCAATGTAATTAGAGTACTACGATGTGAAATCGCTTCCGTTTGTGATGCTACACGGTTCTTCCGAATCACCTGCGAAAACACTATTGCAAAGTGCTTTCTCCCATTCCAACATGCAATAGCAAGTAGCGCGACCAATGCACCCGCTCCCTGCTCACCTAAAAATGGATAACCCTGCACCTTAGAAACACCAGTCGCACTGCCAAAAATCAGTTGCACCTTCTTCATCAAATAGAAAAACGAACATGAAAATGCTAAATCAAGTGGCAGGATAAACGAAAAGCCTATCAGGTAAGGATGTAACCGTAGCGGAGTGTTCCCAATTGCGTCCCACGGTTTCTGTGTGAAATAGATATTAAGGTTATATTTTTTTACCGGTATTTCCGGCAGCATAGGATAAAAATACTGTAACCCATTGAGAAGATTAATCCCAAACGCAATGCCAAATCCGATCCAGAGAAGACGATTCCTGAATATACGTCGGTTTGTCGTTATCTCAAGTGGAATCTGAATGATTGGATACGCGAGTTTTTCGTTTTCTATCCACTGTTTGCGTATCAGGGAGGTTAAACAGAGGAATATCAACATCAACAGAAAGATAACTGCCGACCACGCAAGAATAGGAACAATCCAATATTGAACATAGCCTTCAGTAAAGAAGTTGACATTACCTTCATAGAAATCGTTGACCGTTTTCGGATCTTTGACCACGAGCCATTCAGGCAGATGGTGAAAAAGCAATGCCTCCCAATCATTCTCTGCTGTAGCAAAGCGGAAAGCATAAGGAATCAGTCCCATCAAACGTGGAATACAATCATGTCCTGAAAAAGCACTACCGACAGCAAGCATGCTATAAACAACGATCAAGTCACGCTGGGAGAGGGCAGCACTCGGCACAATACTTCGCACCCACATGTTTAGCATCGTTATCACAAAAATACCAAACATGACGTTTACAGACATAGCAACAGTTGTCAGATGAGCTGTATGCCATATCATCTCGACATAAGCAATCCAATAACTATTGCCAATGATTAAAACAGTACCTATCAATACTGCCCGTTTAGCGATTGGTGACGAAGCCTGAAAATTAGTTTGATGCATTCTATTAGGAAGGTAAAGATAATGTCGTAGGTGCGGTTTCTGAACCGTATCTTTTGAAGGTAATATATCAAAAATAATGGATATATTTTCTATAGTATGTTATACTAAACAATCAAAAGTCTGTCAAGATGAAAACAGACCAACCTTATGATTTCGCGACCTGAAATAGAATTACAGAAATTACATCAACCGGATTATTTATCATATTATATAAGTATCTATAGGAGTTACCAATATGCAACTTTCCTTTGATAAAGAAGAACTGTTATACACACTTCAAATGGTACAGGGTATAGCAGGAGGACGGAATACTTTGCCAATTCTCTCAAACGTCCTCATACGCGCACAAGACGGGAACATTGAATGTGCAGCAACCGATTTGGAAGTCGGTATCAGAATAAAAGTTATCGGGACAATCAAGGAAGAAGGTTCAATCACAGTATCTGCTAAGAAATTGGCTGACATTGTTAGAGAATTACCTGATGAACCAATAGACCTCGTGACAACAGCAAACGACAGGGTAGAACTTACTTGCGGTGATGGCGTTTACAAGATTATTGGTATGTCCGATGAAGATTTTCCACAGATTCCAACTGCAAATTCCGAAGGTGTAGTTATTGATGGTGAAACCTTATCTTCTGTTATACACAAAACACAATTCGCCGCATCATCAGACGAAGTACGATACACTTTGAACGGACTTTATTTCAATCTATCTAATGATAAAACGGAAGTGGTTGCAACTGATGGAACAAGACAACTCGCTTTAACATATTGTCCATCACTCAAATCCTCCGATGAGGTAGATGGGTTTATCGTTCCCTTGAAGGCTATCAGAGAGGTTGCACGAATCTTTGCAAGTTCACCAGAGGTGCGGATTTCACATCTAAAAAATCAACTCCTTTTTTCCGATGAAAACACTGCATTGACGACACGTTTGGTTGAAGGGGAATACCCTCCATATCAGAAACTATTTCGGGATTCCTCAGACGGACGGACAGTAGTCTCAAAAGAAGCCATCTTAAGAACAGCGCGCCGTGTCGCTTTACTATCGGATCCTAAAAATTTCTTAATCTGTTTAGAGATAGATGCAGAACAGATTAAAGTCTCTGCAAAAACACCAGAACTTGGCGAGGCACATGAAACACTACAAGTTGAATCCAGCACTGGAAACGTACGGATCGGTCTGGATGCACGCGTCCTCACTGAAGTATTGGCACATATAGAAACTGAATCTCTCATATTTGAGTTCACAGGTGAGTTCATTCCGCTCATTGTAAAACCGACTGGGGATAGTGAACATACCTGTTTTATCATGCCAATGCGTTTAGAACCGTCATCACCATTAGAATCCTAAGCAGTTTTCGCATTCTATAATACTGCAGAAAAAATCGTTCCTATATCAACAGAATACATCCTTAGACCTGTACTATAGATTATCAGATGAATATTACAAATACTTGATACTGAAGAATAGGAGAACGCGCAATGCAACTATCTTTTGAAAAAGACGAACTCTTATATAACCTACAAGTAGTGCAGAGTGTCGCAGGTGGACGGAATACCTTGCCGATTCTTTCAAACATACTAATACGAGCACAAGACGGGGAAATTGAATGTGCTGCCACCGACCTGGAAGTCGGTATAAAAGTTAAAGTAAGTGGAACAATTACTGAGGAAGGTGAAATAACAGTCTCAGCTAAAAAATTTGTAGATATAGTCCGAGAATTACCTGATAAAGAGATTGAACTTGTAACGACTGCAAACGATAGGGTTGAACTCACTTGTGGTGAGGGTATTTACAAAATTGTAGGACTCACCAGCGAAGATTTCCCACAAATGCCATCTGCAAATGGAGATGGTCTAACTATTGATGGTGAAACACTAAACTCCGTTATACGTAAAACACAATTTGCTGCATCTACCGAAGAAGTGCAATTTCTTCTGAACGGACTCTATATCAAATTTCTTGAAGATAAGACTGAAGTAGTTGCGACAGATAGAAATTATCTCGCTTTAGCACATTGTGAACCGCTGAAAACAACGGATGACACCACCGAATTTATCTTACCGTTGAAAGCAGTTAGAGAAATTCAAAGAACATTCGCAGATTCGTCTACAGTCAAGATTATACCACTGAAGAATCAACTACTTTTTTCCGATGGAAATGCCACCTTGACAACACGTTTGGTGGAAGGCAACTATCCCGAATATCAGATGATTATACCAGAATCTACAGACGGTCGATCAGTTGTTTTAAAGGACTCAATTTTGCGTGCAGCAAGACGTGTTTCTCTACTTTCAAATCCAAAGAATAATGCAATCTGTTTAGAGATAGATACCGAACGGATCCAACTAACTGCGAAAACTCCTGAACTCGGCGAGGCACATGAAACACTTGAAGTGGAATCTGGTACGGGAAGTGTACGAATAGGTTTGGATGCTCGGATGCTAACAGAAGTATTATCGCATATTGAAACCGAATCGCTCGTGTTAGAGTTTTCAGATGACACATCACCCTTCATAGTCAAACCAGAAGGTGATGATGGACATCTCTGCATCATCTCCCCAATGCGTTTAGATGCCATCCACCAATAGGATTCTGATCGGTCAGAACAAAGTACATAGGTTGGAAAGTATTTCTGTATCTCAACCTACAAAACTCAACTGTCAAGCAGCACTACTAACCCACCTCTGTTCCAGACATCTGCTCCAACGCGAGCACTAAGGCTTGAGTACCCAATCTTCCATGTCCTTGTCCTTGTACAGCGGTATATAGTTGGTGCACCAAGGCAAGTCCCGGCAAACTGAGGTTCATTTTTCTCGCTTCGTCCAAGGCAATGCTCATATCTTTGATGAAGTGTTCTACAAAGAAACCTGGATCAAAGTCGCGTTTCAGAACGCGCGGTGCTAAGTTATCCAACGACCAACAGGCAGCTGCACCTCCACTAATTGAAGATAACATCGTCTCCAAGTCCAAACCTGCTTTGTGTCCGTATAGCAAACCTTCACACACACCAATCATCGTCCCTGAGATTGTTATCTGGTTGCACATCTTGGTATGCTGTCCAGCACCAGCACCGCCTTGATGGACTATGTTTTTGCCCATAGCAGAAAAAAGCGGCATAATCGCTTCTACAGCTGCATCATCTCCACCGACCATAATGGATAAACGCGCTTCGCGTGCACCAACATCTCCGCCTGAAACAGGAGCATCCACAGATGAAACATTTTGTTCCTTCGCTTCAGCATATATCTCTTGTGCCAGTGACGGTTCAGTTGTCGTCATATCAACGATAATACTACCGTCTTTTGCACCTTTTAAAATACCGTTCTCACCAAGGTACACCTCCCGCACATCAGGTGGAAATCCCACAATTGTAAAGACTACATCTGAGGCAGCAGCGACTGCGCTTGGCGAATCAGACCAAGTTGCACCATCATCAATAAGGGGTTGCGCCTTTGATTGAGTGCGGTTAAAGACAGTCATGCTGTATCCAAGGTCCATCAGGTGTTGACACATCCATCTACCCATCACCCCAGTACCTATCCAACCAAGTTTCGTTGTTTTTGGGTCAATATTCATAATACCGTTGTCCATGATTCTCCTTCCAATAATTTTCGCGTTGAAGATTAAACATCAATGAAGAAAAATATAATAACAGAGTCTTCACTGACTGCTGATGATTGATAATTTAAGAATTAGCAATCAGTTTCCCTAAGTTTACGTCTGCTGTATAGCGTTTTTAGCTATCTCCTTATTATTTCTTACATCCTTTGCTACTTGCAAAGCGATTACAATACCACCAATCACTACAGCAAGATAGATGGTAAAAAAGCGCGTCAGCAGTACAAATGGTGTAATATATTTAGCACTCAAAAAAGTTTTCATCAATCTATCTTTCGTCAATTCTGCTACACCACTTGCACCAGGGGTCGGAGCAAAAAGAACTACAAAGTTATATAGCATTTCAACTACACATAAATCCCACAGAGAAACGTTCTGACCAAACCCTTTAATTACATAATAACCCCCGATGATACGTGCGGCAAGGAATCCACAAGTTAGAAGTATACTAAGTACGCAAGTCAATTTATGGTCACGTAGAAGCGTTATGGCAAAAGTTTTATGTTCGGTGGTAAGTTGCTCGACTTTCGACTTTGCACGTTCCAAATAAGGGGCAATAGTCGTAATTCTTCTACCAACATGATCACATAACCATTGAAATATTCGGAGTATTATATCTGGCTTCACTAGTAGAAGCACAAAAATTATAAATACTATACTGAATATCAGAAAACTGAAAAAACTTATCCACGTGGTCTCTTTCGGTATGGAGTTTGGATCTAACAACAAAATTCCAACAGCAGAAACGATTAAAACAAGTAAAGTTGAAAGAAACGATGCAATACCTGCTGTTATGGCACCAGATAACGGAGCACCTGATCGAGAGTAAATATACAGATGACCCACACCTCCCGTCTGAAAGGGTGTAATTGCAGATACACAGATTGTCGCTAAAATAGCACGAAAACTATTTCGGAATTTCATTGTCGGTGTTACGACTCTAATGAAAATGTGGAATCGAATTCCAGCACATAACCAATCTAAAAAAGTAAACACGCATACAGCAAGCAGAAATTCATAGCGCATCTCCTGAAATACTTGCATTAATTCTTCTGCACCGCTTTTTATATCTTGTGTACCACTCCATAAAAAACTGAGGAATAATCCGGCTAACGTAAACAGTGTAAAAAAAACAACACCACGAATCATATTTTCGCGGCTCATAGGAGCTTGCATTATTATATCTTTTCCCTTTGTACTTGCGACATGAAAGTGGTTTTATATGTATACATTCTATTCCCCAATAAGTGTTAACGTCAGACTAATATCCAACGGCATTGCTGAATGCGTCAATGCTCCGACAGAGATGAGATTCACACCTGTAGACGCAACTGCTTGTACCCTTTCCAAAGTAATTCCACCAGAGGCTTCTGTCACTGCTTGGTCGCCAATCTCTTTTACAACCTGCTGCATGGTCTCTATAGACATATTATCAAGGAGTAAGATATCTGCTCCTACTCCGAGTGCTTCGTTAACCTGCTCAATAGTTTCTACCTCTACCTCAATCTTTGCAGTATGTGGTGCAACTTGCCTTGCACGTTGAACAGCGTTGCTTATCCCACCAGCTGCTACAATATGGTTATCCTTGATAAGCACCCCGTCATAAAGTCCAAATCGATGGTTATTTCCACCCCCAACACGGACGGCATATTTTTGTAGGGAGCGCCATCCTGGTGTCGTTTTTCGCGTATCAACTATTTTTACATCATACTCTGCTACTGCTTTAACAAATTGTGATGTTAGCGTGGCTACGCCAGAGAGTCGTTGAAGGAAGTTTAGAGCAGTTCGTTCACCAATTAGTATAGTTTTCGCGCCACCTTGAATCTCTGCAATAGCATCACCTGAAATGATAGAGTCACCATCGCTGACAAATTCACGGAAAGTCAGATTGGGATCCAGCTTTTTAAAGACGCGTTCAGCAACCGGTAGACCCGCGACAACACCTTCACTCTTTGCATGGACTGTACCGATGGCTTGCTGTTCGGTAGGTACTGTTGATTCTGTGGTAATATCTCCAATACCGATGTCCTCCGCAAAGGCAAGGTCAAGTAAAGTGTCTACTGACTGCAAATTTAGCATGTCTTACACGATCTTCCAATTTTCTGTTTGTTGCACATAACAATATCCGTAGGTTAAGGTATAATAAATGTACAATACTACCTTACCCTACGGATAGGCCAGTTTTTAATATCTTTCTAAATAAGGCGTAAGAAACTTCTTAGCATTTTCCGTTACTTCCCATGCTTCTGGCCAGAAACAGAGATCTATTGAGAACCATTCGCCATCATAACCTGTTTCATCCATGATAACGGGAATAATTGCGTCAAAGTCCAGCACTCCATCACCAAACGGAGCATGAGTACTGGTTTCGTCACCATGCAGTGTATTGTCGGAGTCAATGAGATGGAAATGACCGATTTCTCCTTTGAGTTGCCGTGCAAGTTCAATGACTCCATTATCACCAAGTGTCTCTTGCTCACCGACCTGTCGTGCACCAACAGTTGCACACATCTGTGCATGGCATGTGTCAAACATTACTTTGAAATTCGGATGACCTACCGCCTGAGGCATATTGATAATGTCACTGGGTTTATTGAACATGAATCCAGGTTCAAATTCCCAAAGCATCAGCACCCCATGGTCTTCTGCTACTTGTGCACAACGTCTCCAAACGGAAGCAATCCGATCCCATGCCTTAGCACGTTCAACACCCGGAATCTCGTCCTCAGCACCAGTAACTGTGTCTACTCGTATTGAAGGAGAACCGAGATCAAGTGCGAGTTGCAGGTTTTGCTTGAATAACTTGAAGTACTTATCGTCTTCTTGTGCTTCGTCGGTTCCGGGACCGGGATGTGACCAGAAATCCGCTGCTAATCCAGATACTTCCAGACCATAATAACTAATCAAACCTTTGACAGCATCTCGGTCGCTTTTCATCGGGTAATCATTGATGTCAATATGTGGTTTAAATGCTCCAATTTCTATGCCATCAAACTCCAGTTCTCCAAGCCGTTTGACGACATCATCAAACGGTACAGGATTATCCTCATAAGGTCCAAATGCATAAGCCCAACTTCCAATTGACAATTTTTTTGCCATGTTTTCCTCCTATAGGAAATAATTAATGAATGTATTAAAGTTTGCAGATGTCTAAAGTTATGAAAAGGATACCAAAAAATAAATAACTATAAACTTTTTCTGAATTTCCTACCTATGATTAATTAACTTCTTATGTAATTCCAGTAACTAAATTTTGAACTTCTGTCTCAATTTCAGTCGTAATTTTTTCGACTGTCTCTTTCTTCTGTGATTTGTAAGAATCGTAGTGTTCCAATAGATTTTTCGGTTCACCAGCACGAATTGACGCAACACGTGGTCCTCGCATCTTAGCTGAACCAAACACTTCTCTTTCCAATCTAAAGATCACCTCAAGATAACGTTCTGGTGAGTGTTCTTCTGCGACATATCCATCCGAAATTGCAATAAAATTTATCAACCGATTTAAATCCGGATAAAATTGTTGAAATTTCTGAAGTTGTTCCTCATGTATTTTGCGTTCATAGTCCGTCATCTGATCAATATCTCTATAAACTTCAGCATCAACTATGTTTTTCAACGCACGGACACGGGTAAGGACATCGTTATCAGATTGGATACCCATTATTTTTTCGGCGTGTGATAATATCTGTTCCTTGAGTCCTTGAATATGATCGTTCAACGAAGCGGAAGGATCTACCTTATATTGATATTCTTCTGCAAGTGTTGAAAGCACAGCAATGCCAATACGTCTCAGACGTTGATACCTTTCTACTGGTGTCCGCGCAGATGGTGGCAGAATACTACGTTCTAATTCACTGAGTGCAGTATCAATTACATTCCACATGTCTTTGGTATAGTGATATTTGATTCCAAGAGGAATAACATACATTGGTTTGTCAATATCCCCCTTTTTCATGTCATCTATTGCCCAAAAACAGAACTGAATGATACCCCTTTCGAAACGCATGACCGTGTCGTTCTGATGCGATATTTCACCCTCTCCGAAGATCACAAGGGGCCATTTTCCTTCAGACAACAGTTGTCGAGTTGTTCTGAAAGCGTTCCTATCCACAGTACCACGTACAACCGAATAAACACCAAGCCGTTGCATAAGAAAACCGCGAACCCCGCCAAACATACCCTTACCGTATGTTTCTCTTGCTGCCATATAGTAAAACGGTTGCGATATATGTTTTGACATCAGAAACATTACTACTGGATCAGCGGATGCAGCATGATTTGGTGAAATTAATGTTGAGTGTCCCTGCGTAGATTTTAACCTTGTGATTGATTCTTGATCAATGTCTAATGTTAACCCCTTCAAATGCAGCCGGTTGTAAATTGGCATAACCACACTTGCAACTTTGATCGTTGTAATGTTTGGTTTAGGGGGTTTAAAGTCTAACATCGTGCGCTACCGTTGTGGCATTCAGAATGCACTACAATCTATGTTACCACCCACATAACGGTATATGCCAATTAAAGGTTTGGTGGATAACAACAAATAACTTCCATTGGAGTATCGCCAGTACTGACGATGACGTAACTTGATAGGCATCTTGGAATGAAGACAGATTTACCGCGTTTGATGGGTACATCTTCAAAGTCGCCACGTAGTACACCTTCACCACCCAATGTCACAAGTGCATAGAAACTTTGTCCAGCAGGCATACTGAGTGTTGAAGTTACGGTCAGACGTGAACATCCAAAGTATTGTAATGCTTCCTCGGGTACAATTCGGCCTTCACGGTTATCACCTTCTGCTCTCACAAGTTCCGGTGTCCGTCGAATGTAGTTGTTCAAATAATCTAATTCAAGCTTGTCAAATTCAGCAGCGTCTACCGCTAAATCCCACCCGAGTCCGAGGTGGCCATCTTCTCTTTCAAACGGAAATCCTTCCCATTCTGCAAGTATATTCCAATCAGTCGGTTCCTGTGGTTCAAGCACGCAAAGTCCTGTGCCAAGTGAATGGACAATTGGTGTCCGAAGGAAGTAAACTTCCCCCACCTTCGGTTCAACGACATGCATCAGACTTCGCAGTGTTTCAATATCTTGTGCTTCCATCAGACGACGAAATTCCGCTTTATCTATTGGCTCTTTCCATCCTATCCATGCCTTTGCACCTGGACGCGTGCCAATCAATATCCAAGCCTCGTTTTTGCCGAAAGGTGAGTCTAAATGTTCCATCGCAAAATCTGGGTTCGGATGCCAGTGGATAGGGATATGTGCACCTTCACCAACATCAAAAATCTTGAGAAGTACACCTAAATCTGTGCCAAATTTGGCAACATGTGCGCTGCCGAGTGTTTCTTCAGGGAATGCATCCAACAACTCTTTTAGTAAAACTATCTCTCCATTCGGGAGTTGTATAAGACTGAAGCCTTTTTCTGGTGGGTTATCTCTGCCTGGGGTAATTGCTCTATTTGTGGAAAAAATCCATTCTTCAGAGTAATAATCGTCTTTCGGGTCGGGTTCACCCATAAATTCAGCGCGAAGTTTACCTCCGTTATAGAAGTGTAAGTATGTGTTCGGTGCTAAACCAATAGGTGCATTTAACATTGACTGTAATTCTGTTTGTGATGCCATATTGCTTTCCTCTCTTTATCTTTAGTATATAATTTTATCATTTTATTTGATGATTTGTCAAGTGGCTTTTTAGTTGAATTCAGAGACATTCAATAATCGATTTACTGAATGGTGAATAATATAAAGTAGAAAGACAATGTGCGTTTTAAACACAAAATTCAACTATCTCCAATTGTTCCTTCACTCCTAAAATTAGGACGGTTTTGAATACGCTTTTTACAATAATGTCAACGATATTTGAATGGATATTTTATGCAAAACTTTAGAGTCTTTAGAGTCAATCATAATTTAGCAAATTTTAGCATAAGGCTAAAGACGTATATCTGGACTGGGTTTACAGCTTATTTATGACAAATATTATCATAAATGACTCTAATACTTTTTTAGTTGTGTTCTTGTCCGAAAGTTAGTGTTGAAAATACCTTTTACAATAATATGTGCATGTAAATTGTGATTTTCAACAGCATCAATACTCAAGGTATTTGACAATTGAATGAATTGGTATTGTTAAATTGATGTTCAACAAATTTTGACAAATTTTGTTTTTAATGTCATAATTCCTATACTTTGGTAATAAAATGTGATATTGGTGCCAATACTCTTACGTTTAAGACTGACTTCGGTGTTACGATGTTCTCACCACACCCCGAAGGGAGGGAATGTAATGAACGATAATGAATCACCCACAACTGAAACATATCGTGCAAACGCTTTTGCTGATTTTCACCCAGAGCATTCTGCACCTGGTGCTACACCAGAACGGTTAGAACACTTGAAGGAACACGGTTTTGTAATTATCAACGACTTTGTTAACAACCCTTGGATTCCGAAGCTGAGAGAAGCAGGACGACGTGTCACTGTGGCATGTGCACCTGAAAACAAATATGACGTTATTGATTGTTCAAAGGGATATGTCCACCGAACAGGACAAGAACAACCGTGGGCAATTCGCGGACTAATTCATCCGGCTTTTGGTGAATCATGTTTTGCTGAATTCCACGGTTCAACTGACTTCTTAGATTTTGTCGCGTCTTGGTGTCACGGACTTCAACCTGAAGATTTGACAATGGGTAGCATGCTGCTGTGGGCAAATCCACGGACACATGAAAATAAACTCGGTTGGCACAGAGATGTAACGTGGTGGGGAACTGGAAAGAGTTACTTTGCTCAGCGAGAGGTACGAGGTGACGGTCCTGAAGCCTATTCTGAAGAGGTAGAAAGAATCCGCTGGAAAGAAATTCAAGAAAAAAACGCTAAGAATCTCAAAGAACGGAATGGTGTTAGTATGTTTTTAGCACTTGCGGACGACGAATGCCACGAGCTTGTACCCGGTAGCCATGACAGATGGCGAACACCTTATGAGCATGATGTACTTCTTCCTAAAGGTATGAAAGATGCTGGAGTTCCGCACACACCCAGTTGGAACGGTTCAGACCCATTACCCAATCAAGTGGCTATTCGATTGAAAGCAGGAGAAGCACTCATACGTAATGGTGCAACTATCCATACTGGACATACTGTACCAGAGCGCGAACGCAACACATTGTCAATTGGTTGGTCAAAATGGTCCGGAGAATCCACAGGAGAACCATCTGTTACGGATGTACGCCACGCTTGGCAACTTGATCTTGCTGTGAGAGACGCACTCCCACACGAATGGATGAAGACTGCTTGGGATAGATGGTCTGAAACTCAAAAACTTGGTGATACCCTTGAAGATCGATACACTGGATTTGACATTAACCATATCAAATCTGGTATGGTACTCGGGTGGCGAGGTGAACTGGAACGTAAAGCGGCAGCAGAAGCAGAAGCAGAAGATGACGCTTAATACTCATCTTACTTACACATTAGTATAGTTTAGTCTATATCCCGAATTGTCTGGACCAGGATTGACAGGTTTATAGGATTACCAAATACCAAGATTGTTAGAATTCCAAGTGCCTTTTCTTATGTAATCGTTAATTTTTATTACAAGAATGGCATTGTCTTATGAATGATCTTTTAGACAAGAACACACTAATCTTGGAAATCTTTTAATCCAGGAAATTCTGGTTCAGAAAAACTAATTCATCTAATTACAGGAACTTTACGCCATCCCTGTCCCTGTGTGAACTCACGAACACTGAAACACCATATAACAACTCGTTTCCCCTTCATATTATCCCGTCGACGCATCAGATTTAGTCTTGAAGGGGTTGCACCAGAACCACGAACTGCAACCACATCTACAGCAAACCCAAGTTGATGTGCGAGATGGTCCGGCAAACCGGACGATTGTGCATGCATGTTTCCACCCACGTGAAAAACGAGATTATGGCTGTCTCCTAAAAGAACAATTGGACTTCCTCTCCACGAAGTACCGAACGGTTTCGTAACTGTAATTGTTTTAGTATGCTCTACGACATAACTAAGTTGCACCTGCTCTTTCTGTATTTCCTTATTACCGACTTCTCTCCAAAGATCTCCCGTTATTTCAATAGTTCGTTTATCAATTTTGGCATTACGTTTTGGGATATCGTCCATCCATGATGGCTTACCAATCGCCTTCGTAATCGCCTTCGCTGCCAGAACACACGCACTACTTGACCAATGTGTATCATGTTTGCAATATAGTGCACCTGCATCCGTGAAACGATTCTTAAGAAAAAGATCGGTAAGGTCTAATACATTCACGCCATGTTTCCGCAAAATGTCGTAGAATATCTGATGGTGTGTATCAGTCCGTTTGGTGGTGCCGTGATCTGAAATCATCTCTGGATAAATGGTAGCTTTTGCTGGTATCGGTACGAAAATCAACTCAATATCTGCAGTGTCTAACTGTGCTTTGAAGTCAAGAATTGCGGGAAGTGGATCTGCAAACTTAGGATTTGATACTTGACTGACATTTCCCGCTGCATCACCCCAAAATTGTCCAACACTCAGATGTCGCAGCTCAGGAGCAAAGAAAAACCAATCATCTTTTCCGAATACAACTGTTGTATCTTGTGCCTTCGCAACAGTTACTTTTTCAGTGAGTGATTGAATAAAAGGGGTAGACTCAGCGAATAAGGAGTCAAGGGTAAAACTCCCTCCCAATAAATATAGAATAGTTAGAATGGATAAAATCCGTTTTTCAACGTTAGTAGAAATCATGGTATTTCTCCCCAATAGACATCCAGCAACCATGCATCTTCATTTTCCAATTCTATACGATTGTAGCTTTCATAGTCTGCTTGGACAACGTCCCATGGACGTAGTTTTAACTTTACATTTTGCCCTATTTTATATGTAGCAGCATCTGTCCATTTGTTTTTTCGCATACCCCACACAAACACAACAAGTTCATCTGGAAGGTCAGAATTGTCGATTTTTTCAAGGTGGAGTGCAATAATACATTCGGAATATGGAACACTTCTTGGCAGCGGTGGTTCTGTTTTGTCTTTGATAAATGCGTTAATAGTTATCTCTTCATTTAGTCGTGTGGATTTCTCTACCGTATCCTCTGATGTGAAGGAGATTTCTGGGATCTGTAGTAGTTCCCAATTTCCAAAATGAAGTTCTCGTGTTGCAAATTGGTAGACGACAACCCGTTTGCCATTGAGACGATTAGGTTCTTTTACAAGTGTATGACGGGTTGCAAATGCACCACCATCATTGATGACGATCTTATCAATCGGACGGGATAATTCAGCACTGAGATGCTCCACAAAACCAGCAGATTCTCCCCATCCCATCCCATCAAGTGAATAGATATTGCTGAAACTATCACCGAGAAATAGAATCTCTGCATTATGATTAGGCTGCCAGAGTTCACCTGATTGAGTCCTGATAACGTGTGTTGTCACCTCTTCTTGTGGGAACAGACTTTGAAGTTCCGAAAGGTTTAGCATTCTTGCAATGTCTCCTACATTAGTAACATTTGCTGCAGTATTGGTAAAGGTATCTGAAGAAACAGTGTCAAAATCTATATGTTTATTTATGTACTCTGCAAGATGTTTAGCAACACGTTCCATTGCTGCTGGATTCCAATGTGAATCTGTCTTGAGATACTGTGGTTCTCGTCGGGCAGCTTCAAAGAGGTACGATGATAGATCATATACCAATACTCCTTGGGATGCAAGTCTCTCAACAAATCTTGAATATGTGGGATGATGTATCGGTGTAGTAGGTTGTTGTAGACGTGGAGAAAACTTTTCCGGATGAATTGACGGTTTAACAGGTGTCGGCATCACAATAAGCATTATGTTCCGCGTTTTCAACTGATCCTTGAAATCAACAAGTGCATCAAGTGCATCCTTTGGATTACTTACTTCATGAGAATAAGGTGAGAGATTCTCCTTTGATGTAATTAACGAGTCAATATCGGCACGGTAGAATAACCACCCATCACCTCCCAAATATACCTGTTCGTTGCCAGTACGGAGCAGTTCTGTGAAAATTGTCTGCACATTCGGTAACAACCAATTTGTCAGTACAGATTCCTCCTCTAATATATCCTCATATTTCTCAAAGGCTTCCCGTTTAAGATCAGAAAACAGTTCAACAGTGCGTAATACCTGAGTGAATTTGCCACGTCGTATTTCCGATACAGACTGGCAGATCGATACAGATAGAAGTACCATTGCAAAAATGACAATACTTATTACACACACACTTGGTCTTACGAGCGTACTACCGAGGTCTTTTTCAGCTATATCTCTACGGTGTTCAGCTAAGTTTCGCATGTCTATTGGTTTCGTAAATGGACATATAGTGGATTTTACAATTAACTTTACATTCCTAAGTTGTAGGAGGGAACTCCGATTCCCGACTATCATGGAGATTGGTCGCGATTCGGAGATCGAAATCAACGGTATGAATGCCTATTGGCATTCCCCGCCTACAGAAGAGGTGTCAACATATTTTTATACTTTACTATAAATTAACAAGAAACAGATTGTAAGTTATATTTTACGACAAATTTCGCTTTCCAATGGATACCAAATGCTGACTACTGATTGCTAACTGCTATTAAAATATAAAATATATAAACGGGTTATAAGACTGTGTTGACAGAACTGCAAGTGATAGTAATAACAATAGTAGACAAATCCCCATTCGGATAGGTGTCAATCGCTGTGAAAACTCCCAAGTCTGTGGAAAACTCCAGGTAACAATCCCTGCAATGCACATTGTGAATAAGTAGTAGGGTTGATAAAGAATCCCTGCAATTAAATCAGTTGCTGGGGGTATATTACCACCGCTAAACATACATTGCAAGTAAGTAAACGCGTGTGGTAAATCGACTGACCGAAAGAAGACCCAAGTGATGAGTACAAGCAGAAATGTCGACACGATCCGTAATAGTTTCGGCAAAGAATCGTAGAAACTTGTCTTTCCTCTCCTCCGTTCAATGGCAAGCATACCCCCATGAATACCACCCCAGATTACAAAATTCCACGATGCACCGTGCCATAAACCTCCAAGCAACATTACAAGTGCCAAATTGATATATGTTCGTGTCCGACCTTTACGGTTTCCACCGAGTGGGATATAAAGATAATCGCGCAACCAACTCGAAAGCGAGATGTGCCATTTACGCCAAAACTCAGTCACAGACTCTGCATGGTAGGGGGAATCAAAGTTTTTGGGAAACGTAAACCCCAGCATGAGACCTAAACCAATTGCCATGTCCGAATAACCGCTAAAATCAAAATAGATTTGAAATGCATACGCAATTGTACCATACCATGCATCAAGCGTGTTGACAATACCCGCATCAAACACTGTGTCCGCGCATTTACCGCAAGGATTGGCTAATAAAATCTTTTTCGCCATCCCAAGAGAGAAAAATGCAATTCCGCGCGCGAACTTTTCTAATGTGTGTGTTCGTTGTTTTAGTTGATCCGCAACCTCTGAGAATCGAATTATTGGACCCGCAACGAGTTGTGGGAACATCGATACATAGCAAGCAAAATCAATGAAATTCCGAATCGCTTTACCATCGCCACGATACACATCTATCGTATAACTCATTGATTGGAATGTGTAGAAACTAATACCAAGAGGGAGGGTTACCTGCAGAACACTTTCCAATATCGGTATTCCCAACCATTCCAGAACAGAATTAAAGTTTGATATGCCGAAGTTGAAATATTTAAAAAATCCCAAAAGCGATAGGTTTGAACAGATGGAAATAGTTAAAGCGAGTTTGCGATTGCGAGGATTCTCATTGCCAGAAATTACTCGTCCACATGTATAATCAATTACCGTTGAGGCAAACATCAGTAACACAAATGGTGGGTTTGCCCAACCGTAGAATAGATAACTTAGGAATGTTAGTCCATAATGTTTCGCTTGGCGGGGGAGAAAGTAGTAACTTAGCAGTGCAATGGGGAGGAAGTAGTAGACGAAGATATGCGAACTGAATACCATGCCAAATTCCGATGATGTATATACCTATTGCACAAAAGAACATTCAGATATCTATATGCTCTATTCTTTCAATCCATACTCCGAGATTATTTTGCGTGTCGTTTCCTAACGTCTTCTAACCTTTGTGTTAGTGCTGCTGCCCCGATTGCATTCATGTGGTCAAGGTCTTTGAACATTTCCGACGTAAAATCATGGTTTCCACCCGTTAGCAGGTCAACAAATACTAAGTTTGGGTAATGTTTCTCTAACTTTCGCAACCGATCAACCAATTCCCTATACCCTTTCTGTGTTGTTCCATCATCATCAACGACAGGTTCACCTTTCATAATCGGATGGAAAGGAGACAGATATAGCAACATCTGAATACCACGTTCATTCAATGCTGCAATCATTGAGGATAGACATTTCCAACGTTCTTCTGAAATCTCCCACTCCTCATCCCAATCATCTGTCTCAGGATTCTCCCAGACTTCGTTACTGTAATTCCATCCCCAAGGACGTTCAGACCAATATGCTCCAGCATACGGAATAGCAATCATATCAGCAACCGTCTTTTCTTATCATCCTTGTTTGACCTGTACCAAAGTTTTTCAGCATGTATCTGATCAAATTCGTAACCATCACTTCTCAGCAAATCCCTTTCTGACCTTTTATTAAAATGTCTGTTTACCACCCGTGGAGACATTTGATAAACCACCCATTCCAAGTTTGGCATCTTCAAAAGATATTCATCAACAACAGTTTTCTGGAAATCCAACGAACCCCCTGATATAGAAAGGTTATATGCAACTGGGGTTTTACGATTTTCCCTACCGTAAAACAGTTCTGCTTTGATACCTAACTCACACCTTGAATCACCCAAAGCAATAAGTTTCAGTTGATCCTTCAGTTGCCAGAAAACCGGCATCTTTTCGGTTAGAATGGAGTTGTAATCAAATCGATCATCAATAGAAGTATCTTCATGTATCTTTTGTCCAATATCGTGATAGATCGGTATGTCTGGGTCTAATTCAAGCGTATCACTTGTATAAAGGCTTTCAAGTTCAGCAAATTGTTGGTATGGATAGAGTTTTAGTGTCTGTGTGGAACCGATTTTAGTTTTACGAATCGGCTGCTGTTGATTATCATAAATTGCCCAATGTGCAACTCGTAACTTTTTACCTTTGAATTCACCGTCTATCCGTTTTTGTAGGTTATATTCATAAAACACGATTGCTTCCCGATATGGAGATATATCCTCAAGGGTAGGAATTGTAGATTTAGAAATTAGCTTAACCCTCAGTTTAATAGGATCACTCAGGTCTTTATCTATCAAAGTTCCATCTTCAGCAATCTCAAGGTCAATATCTACACCCATATCATCTGCTTCAATATCGTAATATACACCTTTACCGATTTCTGATTTTCGTTCTACATCGTCAATTTTTAGTGTTCCAACATGCCGATAAACCGTATCCTGCACAGATTTTGGCAAATCAGAGAAAGCAATCTCCTCCTTAACATCTTTCTCAAGCAGAGTCCCATCAGCAGCGATTTCCATTTCTATCTCAATTCGGTCATTTCTTGCCTCTACATCAAATATAATTTTCCCATCATCCTTATTCCTGTCAATATCGTCAATCGGTACTTCTCCAATTTCACGGATAACGATCTTCTGGATGGATTTGGGTAACTCATCAAACTCAATATCTTTAGAAAAAGCATCACTACTAATTAAAACTTGGCATGTTACCACAATGAACAACGCAAGCCAAATGTTATATTGTTGTTTAAGCAAAATGTAACCCTCCTTGAAATATTATGTATCTTTTTTCAAGATTACAATCCGATTGCTATTTGTGCCCTTTCTATTGTTGGAAACACCCCAACAATTTGCTGTTTTCGTGAAATTTTGCGTATTTATCATCAACAATTCAGGAATAAATCCTGCATCCACAGCTGCCTTAGATACTGCATTTTCTAAGAAGATAGTCCCACTGCGAACTTCTCCTACCTCAAATGCAATCCGACCAGTATCCTTTAGGATACGATGTAATTCAACAAAAACATCTTTCATCCGTGCAACCCAATTGTCAAGAGATTTTGCTTGCCAGATTTTACCTGCTTCAATTTCTATATCACAAAACCACATGCGTAACCAGTTGTCTTGTTCATAGTCAACAGTATCAAGAAATGGGGGTGAGGTAACAACTAAGTCTACGTAATCATTAGGAATTTGCGGAGTGTTATCAGCAGATTCGGTGAGAAGAAGAGCATCATTCCGATAATAATTATCAGGAATTCCATGGCGTAATAGCTGCTTCGATTTTCGGAGTATCAATGCCTTTGTGTCTCGATATTCTGGGATCTGATTCCGTTTCTCATTGATTTTCCGTTGCGATACTAGTGAAGCAGCGAGATTCGGTGGAAGGGTAAAAACGGAGAAAAAACCGGATGAATGTCCCGTCAGACGACTACACGCAACCATCTGTAACCATGCATCAATCTTATCAAGTTTTTCCTGTTGAAAATAGTTACGCCACCCATAGATTTCGCTAAGTGTTTCTTCATGGAAAAAGACTGATAGATCAGCGTCTATATCCGTATTATGAGTTAATTCAATTTTGTTCAGTCTTTTTTCAATATCCGCTAAAGACGGTGGGTTTAGACGGGGGGATGTAAGAACTTTAGACAGTGGATTTATATCATTGCCTATGACTTTGTGTCCGTGAAGTTGTGCCTCTATCAAGGTCGTCCCGCGTCCCATAAATGGGTCGTAAACGACTGATTCTGGATTACAAAACTTGTTGATAAAATATGCAGGTAATTGCGGTTTGTAACAGGCGCGATACGATACCTCATGGATAGAATGTCCTGCCCGTTGTTTCGCTGTCCAGAATTCATCTACCACGGAAGGAACATAAATCGTATAACTGTCGGGACGATTAAAGTCAAACGCTAATTGCATTGTAGCCAAAAACCATGTAACTATTGGATAAATTAATCTTTCATTACCTAAACCGTATAATGTTTTGCGATATCATCATCAAGATTTTCTAAAACATCCTTAGCATCGCGGTGTGTCTTCTTATCCTTCCTGACTTCCGCTTCAAGGAACCCATTTTCCTCAAGAACTTGCTCCTCAACATATATTGGCACATCACTACGGATAGCAAGTGCAAGCGCATCACTTGGACGCGAATCTATTTCGTGTACCTCCCCATTCAACTCAAGTTTTACCAATGCGTAAAAGGTGATTTCTTCAATCGCAGTAATACAGACAGATTGCACCTTACCTGAGAATGTGTCAATCACAGTTTTCAGAAGGTCGTGTGTCATGGGTCGTGGAACAGACACTTGTTTCAGGTGGTTGTCTATTGCCCATGCCTCCGGTTCACCGATCCATATCAACAATATCCGTTTAGATTCACCCTCTTTTTCCTTTAAAACGACGACCGGTATACGAGAGTTTGGGTCGACAGTAAGCACCTCAATGTTAACTTCTACCATGTTATTACTCCTTATCAATGTGTCCCTTTTGTTCAAGAATTTCCTCTTCCACATAGATAGGCACATTATATCAGATTGCAATTGCCAACGCATCACTCGGTCGCGAATCTATGTCAAATTCTTCTCTGTCTGATTTGAGTTTTAATTTAGCAAAAAAGGTATTATCTTCAACACTGGAAATAAAGACAGCGGAAACCGTGAATGAAAGTGTATCAACGATATTTTTGATAAGGTCGTGGGTCATTGGACGCGGCATATATGTCTTTTTCAAGACCAAATCAATTGCATTCGCCTCTGATTCACCAATCCATATCAACAATTGTCGTTTAGGATTACCTTCAATCTCTTTCAAGACAACTACAGATAGACGATCTTTCCTGTCTGTAGTGATAATGTCAATTTCCACCTCAACCATTTTGCTACAACTTATGTATAAAATATCTTCGACTTTGAGCATTTACAAAGCCGAAGATATTCTGATAGTCACATGTTACACATTTAATAGGAAAATTTCAACAACATAGTTGAATGAATTATTCAGATTCAGGTTCTATATCCAAATCGGGTGTGCTATTTCGGTTCAGTCCCTTTGCATAATCCTGAATAGTTTGTCCGATCTTTGCTGTGTCAAGACCACTGAAGTTTACCAATTCCTTGAGAAGTGGCATTGCAGCTCCAGCATTGATAATAGATCCAAGTATTCGGTTCATACCACCAGAATTGCCATTGCTACTGCCATTTCCACCACCTAAGTCAAGCACACGGATGCTTTCAATACGTTCTGCGGGTTTCATCAACTCACCCGTAACTTGTGGTAGCGATTCAACAAGAGCAAGCACAGCATCACTAACTAATACCTGCGGCTCAGCATTATTCTTAGCCATTATTAATGCCTCTTCACCGTCGGCTTTGGCTTTCGCTTCAACAAGGAGTGCTTCTGCCAGAATTCTTGTTGCCTCAGCCTTGACTTCTGCTGCTTCCAGTTCCGCCTTCGCTGTTTCAACAATAGTGTACACTTCAGCGTCAGCACTTTTTTCTTTAGTAATTCTGTCTTCGTCCGCTTCCTGTTCGGCACGAATCAGTTCAATTTTGCTCTCACGTTCTGCTTTTTCAATAGCTTCAGCTGTTTCTACGGCAGCTTCAGCGCGTGCTTTCAGTGCAGAAACTTCCAAGAGTTCAATCAAGGCAGCCTCGCGTTCTTTTTCTTTTAGGGAAATTTGAATAGCGTTATAAGCTTCTGCCTCTTTTTCTTCGCGCTCTTTGTCAAGTAACACAATTTTCTTTTCAATATCTGTTAGCTTGACAGATGCCTCTTGTTCAATCTTAGCTTTTTCGACACTAAGATTACGTTGGATTTCGGCTTCTTCTACCGTCTTTTGTTGTTCTACTTTTGCGATTTCAATCGCCTGCTTCTGTGAGATTTCACTTTCTTGGACCAACTTTTCCTGTTCAATGCGTTCCATCTCAATTTTCTGAGTCTGGAGGATTTCAGCCGATTTCACAGCCTGTTCTTGTTTGATGCGTGCTTCCTCAACCGCCTGCAGTTGTTCAAACTTATGTGCCTCAACAGCACGTTCTTGTTCAGCCTTGTTAGTAGCGATTTCCTTGCGTTGATCTTCTTGTGCAAACTCAAGTCGTCTTTCTACTTCCAAGCCTTCGGTTTCTGTCTCCTCTTCCTTTTGCTTTATTTCCAGTTCTGCTCTAAGACGGTCTTCTTCACGTTTAACCTTGTTTTCATGCTCTATCTTTGCAGTTGCGGTTTGCTTTTCTTCAACTTCCTGCTTGATCGTCTGGATAGCAACAACGTCAAATCGGTTATTTTCGTCAAGTGCCTCAAGTGGCGTTTGGTCAAGATTTGTCACCGCAACGGTTTCAAGTTTAAATCCGTTCTGTTCCAAATCCTCAAGGCATGCCTCTTGAACTTGGTCGGAAAACTCTTGACGTTTCTCGTGAAGTTCCTGTAAATCCATTGTAGCTGCAACACTTCTTAGAACACCGACGAGTTTACCTTCAAGCAACGTATTCACAGCCTGTGGAGTAAGGGTTTTCTCACCAAGACTCGCTACAGCTTTTAGCACATCTTGCTCATTCGGTTCAATTTTGACATAGAACTCCGCCTGAATGTCAACACGCAAACTGTCTTTTGTAATTAACGCCGCTTGACCCTCTCGCTCAACAGGCAGTTGTAGTGTATTTAAAGAGATCATCTGCGTCACATTCGTAATTGGATTAACGAGTGTTCCACCGAACACGACACGTTTTTTACTTCCGCCTGAAATAACTAACGCTGAATCAGCGGGTGCTTTTTTGTAGAAAGATTTGTAAATTAAAATGAAAATAACAAACAACGCAATTAAACCACCGACGATAAGTACAAACAAGTTTCCACTATCCATAACATATCTCCTTGACTGAAAGTAATTGGTTATTATTTAGAATTTGGTATTTAACTTAATTCCGCTTCCACTGGTTTTACATCAAATATACGTTTATCCGAATCGTAGTTCACAAGTATTACTGTATCACCCTTTACTGGATTTGGTTCATCGTTGTTGATGCGACATCTTACTGTTAATGTATCCCCATTAGGCACAACAACCCGTGCTGTCCCGAAGGTTGACGTGATTTTGCCACTTATAACCCTTCCATGCAACCCAAGAAGATGAAGATCCTTTGTAGCAGGATCGCTTTCTGGAAAAACTTTAGATAGCGTAAGTGACAGGTACCGAGTGCCTAAAACACTACATATAAGCGCAGCAAAACAAGATACCCAAAAGAACATGCTTGGTGCAGTGTGTACTCCCAAGATTTGATTGACGATTAAGCCGGTGAAACCCCATGTCGTAAAGAGCGTCATCACCACAATCATAAAGGGAACTCTTCCGATGTTCAGGAATCCCAATACATCTACAAATACATTTCCACTAACACTGGTAGCCGAAACTATTTCTGTGTCAGCATCCACATCAGCATCCACATCCATGTCCACATCGGCATCTACGTCAACGTCTACGTCAGCATCCACATCAAAATCAACGTCAGCGTCCACATCAAAGTCGACATCGGCATCTACGTCGAAATCCACATCGGCATCTACGTCAGCATCAACATCTGCATCACCGAAGTCTAAACCGCCGAGTACAAGCCGAAAGATAGCAAACAGAAACACCACGGCGAGTGGCGCAGTAAACCATACATTGTATGTATAAGTTAGGTAAGACCAAAAATTAACCATAATTTTACCTCCCTATCTTCTCGGTAATAAGTTGATGGGCATGTCTTGCTTCTTGTAAATTCAAGTTGTCTATTAAAAAGACATTCCGTTTGACGTCAATTTCAATCCGTGCTTGTCCAAATAGACGATGTTTCAAAAATCGGACAAGTTTCACTGAAAGAATGTCACTAAAAAACACATTGCATCGGATATTCGCGTATGAAATTGCAAGACTTCCCATAAACTTTTCATCTAACACAAGGACGCGCAACGAAGTGATAAGTACAAAATCCGGACGGAGCAGAGAAGAACGTGCAAGAATACACATACATATCTGCTCAGCATCTTGTAATTCGGCTTCTGCAACCCGTTGAATGCGGATTGGTAGATTACTAAAATCCGCCATCGTACTTTGTCCTTTTATTATTGAGACACATTTCCGCGGAAAGATAGTAAAAATATGTTTATGACAGCAAATTTCTTATATCATGGTATCAACATCATCAAAAAATGACAATATTTCTTATCAAGATACCTTTTTATATCAATTCTGGATTCTAATGGGGTTCCTGCTATCAATCCTGAAGAAATTCATTGCAGGTCTTTGGACAATATCAATTAATAGTTTTTCATAGAATGACAAATCCCCAAGAGGAAAATCCATTTCCTGTAATTTCGTTATAAAACTCTCTATCAATATATGACCAAACACCATCCGATAAGTTATATTGCCTAAACTTCCCTGTGGCAGGTTTAGTTGAAGATACGATAGAACACCACCTGTTGTATTCGTATATGTTGAACTTGCAATTGTGACGTGAGATGTATAAGAGTGAGAATATAGAATGGAATTTGAGATCTTCCACATCATGTCGTCTGCGAGAATATATGCTGGTGGACCGAGTACTTTTTCAGACTCTTTCGTGATGTTATTAGATGCTTTAAAGGTTTTTGAGTGATGTAACCGGCAGTTCGCAGTTTGTTGTCTTTGAAGGTATATACAAGCAGTGCGGGGACACCTGCAATACTGTTTTTGTAGATAAGTAAATCTATACTACGAAAATGTATTGTGTTGCCTTATTCTGACAGATGAACGCGCTCTTGAGTGTATCCCCACCGTGTCTTACGGAAATCGTAAGTGGTATTTGCGTCTTGGATAAATAGAAGAAAGATAAGTAAAACCAGTAAACAGCACTGATCAGATGAGACTAAAACAAACGACTCTTCTCAGGGATTCCTCTATAGTTAAATTATGTCTACTATATCTATGTTTTGGAAAGTAATCTGGATAAACGCAGTTCATCCATCATATTTCCAAAAAACGAAATTTCATTTCTCTCATAAATTAAAGACACTAAATTATATTGGTAGGGTGCATTATATGAAAAAGTAAAAAATTGGACTCATGGAGTCAATCACTTTCTGGACCACCCCTTTTGTAGAGCATGATCTCATACGGTATCAAACCGACCCTAAGGAAGAGTATCATTGTTCTGACAATTGGTGATGGAGGTGGCGGGAATTGAACCCGCGTCCGAAAGCATTTTGATAGAGGTTACTACATGTTTATCACAGGTTTAAAGTTTCGCCATCCAGATTCCCCTGTGCAGGATTCATAAATGACTATCTCAAGTTTAGATTCGCGGAAATTTCCTTGAGAACAATCAAACCGCTAGCCCGTATTGCGGCGCTTTATCCTCCCTGACGGACAGCAGGTCAGTAAAGCGTAGCTGTGCTTAAGCAGCTAGTGCTAATTCTTGATCAGCAATTATAATTGTTCCGCCTATTTTACGAGGCCTGCGGAGACCTCGACATGCAACCTATACCGCAACTACCTCCGTCGAAACCAAGTTCACCCCCAAAATAAATCTTTGCGAGTTTAGGAATATGACCTTATTTCACGGTTAGCCTGTTCACGATCCATTTTATCACGTTTGTCGTAAAATTGTTTACCTTCTGCGACTGCTAACTCCAACTTTACTTTACCGCCGTTAAAGTAAGCACGGGTCGGAATTAACGTCATTCCTTTTGATTGAACAGATCGTTCCAGTTTCTTTATTTCGCTACGATGTAACAATAATTTACGTGTGCGTTTCGGTTCATGATTCATCAGATTTCCTTGATTATACAAACCGATAAACGCATCAATCAGGAACACTTCACCGTCCGTTATTTGTGCATAACTGTCTGTTAGGTTGAACTGTCCGTTCCTAATTGCTTTTACTTCAGTTCCCTGCAAAACGATTCCTGCCTCATACCGGTCGCGCAGATGATAGTCATACCGCGCCTTCCGATTGATAGTTATCGTTGGATTCTGCTGGGAATTCTGCTTTTTTTTCACAATAAACCTTATTGTAACATATACCATTTGAGGATGCAAGGGAATTTGCACATGATAGTGTTCAGTGATGTATTTTAGATTCCACCATTCCTACTATAACACGAGTTCGGTTTAGCAGACAGGCAGGATTTTATATCTATTTGCCGAATTTACAATGTCATAACTTTGTAAAGTTTTTGAGTTTTTTGAGTCAAACCGAAATGAAGGAATTTGGACATGTACCACAATCCTTTATCACGAGTGGGTTAACAGGCTATTTACGACTAATATAGTCAAGATTGACTCAAAACATTACAAGATTTATCAAACATTATAACAAGGTTTTTGCAGTGCCTATTTTACCGATTCACAAAGTTGCTTATACCGAACTCACGTTACTATAAATTGTAAAATCTTGTCGTATATTTTGAATTATGTATCTAATCCATGGTTGATGTGTATCTTAGAAACCTGCTTAATCAAACCTTCTTATCACCGACTGATTTTTCCTCTTCTTTAATCCTTTCCTGCGCAATTTTTACATAATTGTCATCAAGGTCACAACCTGCGAACCTTCGTGAGTTTCTAACTGCAGCAACCCCAGTAGTACCTGAACCGAGGAAAGGATCGACAACCATATCTCCCGACCTACTATGCTTTCGCACCAAATCTTCAAATAACAATATAGGTTTTTGTGTCGGGTGCATCCTATTTCCATTGTGCCGCGGGATTGGATATTCATAAATGCCTGAATCATACTTGCTATTGAAGGTAGGTTTTCCTACTTTAACACCTACAATCGCCATTTCTCGACTATTGGATAGGTATGTAGTCCTCATATTTAACGGGACAGGATTTTTCTTCTGCCAGATAATCAACCGAATCATTTTAAAACCAGCAATTTCCATCGCTTCCTTTACCTTACCTATCTTCCATACATCATACCAGACAATTGCAGTGCCACCACGTCGTAAGGATTGATAAAACGTATTTGCCATATCCTTAAGGTCTATTTCAACCTGATCCCACTGACCAAAATCCATACTCACAGCGAACCTTTTCTCACCATTTTTAACCGACGAAAAACCTGTCTTTTTGCTAATACAATAAGGTGGATCGGTTAAAATAAGGTCAACCGTTCTTGTAGGAAAGGATGTCATAAAATCCTGATAATCAGCAGTTTCAACCCGATAAACATGTGGCATTATGCACAGCACTCCTCAAGATGTATTAACCAATGTGAATTCTAATAGTACTTGTATTTTACCATATTTTAAAACATTGTGTCCAATATATTTAGAAAATGAACGTTACCTATTGTATAGGTCTTTGAAAAACAGATACAACACAATAGATCTTCCGTTGTGCTTGTACATATTTGTTTGATCCTTTTATATATTCAACGAAAAATAAGAAAATACTTATTATGGAAATTTAGAAAATCCTGGTTTAGACAGGAAACTAATTGCTTATCTATTGGATATCTATTGTTCTGACCCTCATAAATTCTTCCATCTCCGCACACCATTCGTTATAATAATAGCACTATGAAAAACAAAACACCTAATTGCCTTTGTCAAAACTATACAGCAAGAAATTGCGGTAATATAGTGGATTTTACAATACCAATAGAGAAATAACCAGAGAAAATAGAAGGAAAACTCAAACATTTCAAAGTTAAATTCTCACACAATTCATGTCACAAACGAAGAATGATATTTAAGGAATAAGTTTTGTCAAGAAAATGAATTCCAAAGATTTAGTTGAAAACGGCGTATTTATCTGATAAACTGTATATAGTGTGTACCAAATTCCGTTACAGTTCCAAATAAAGGGGTTTATATGCAACAACTTTACGATACACAAGCACCCAATCCACCATCTCGTGCAATACTTGTCGGTGTTAAACTACGAGATAACCTCATCCATGAAACCGAAGAATCCTTGCAGGAGCTGCGTCAACTCACCGAAACAGCAGGGATTAAAGTTGTTTGTGAAACTATTCAACCGCGTAATGTCCCTAACCCAACATATTTTATCGGTGAAGGTAAGGTTGAAGAACTAAAAGGTGTCGTTGAGGAACTGGAAGCGGATGTAATTATCTTTGACGAAGAACTGTCACCAGCACAAACTCGAAATATTGAAAACACACTTGATACTGCTACCGTTGATAGAACAGGACTTATTCTACAGGTGTTTGCACAACGCGCATTAACAAGTGAAGCACGTCTACAAGTCACTTTAGCACAATTAGAATATGCACTACCACGTCTTACACGAATGTGGACACACCTTTCACGTATGGCAACCAGTGCAGGGAGTGGTAGTGGGGCATTACGTGGTCCCGGTGAAACACAACTTGAAATGGATAGACGTTGGATTCGTAAACATATCTCTCAAGTCAGAAAGGAATTGAAAACGGTTGAAAAACGCAGGCAGGTTCAGCGACAAAATCGTTCAGATAAAATCAAAGTGTCACTTGTTGGATATACAAACGCTGGGAAGTCAACACTATTCAATACGTTAACAGGTGAAAACGTCTTAGCAGAAGATAAACTGTTTGCAACATTGGATTCAACGACACGACGGGTTACGCTACCAGGAAAGCAAACCATTCTGTTGAGCGATACTGTCGGTTTTATCAAAAAGTTACCGCACCAACTTGTTGCAGCATTCAAAGCGACGTTAGAAGAAGTAGCAGAAGCAGATTTTTTATTACATGTCGTTGACATTAGCCATCCTGAAGCCGAAGCACAGATCGCTGCCGTTGATAAAGTGCTCACAGAATTGGATGCATCCGATATTCCAATGGTAATGGTTTTCAATAAAATTGACCAACTTGAAACGGAAGACCTTTTACACATCCTTAAGTCACGTTTCCCAGATGCGATGCCTATATCAGCACAGCGCGGAGATGGAATTACAGAATTACTGGAGACATTAGCAGAACGTTTTTCTATACACGGTGCTATGCTTAATCTGCAAATTCCTTACAAAGATGGAAAAGTATTAGATCTACTGTATAAGCACGGAACAGTACTTGGCACAGAATATGCCGATGATGTCGTTCACGTCAAGGCACGCGTGCCAAATCGACATCTAAAATCAGTTTCGCAGTTTACAGTTAAGGACACAGAGGCATTATCTTACAGTTAGCATTGAATTGAGTTGTAATCATGGGATGGTTAGACAATATTGAAATTGGACATGACCTACAGTTCTGTCCTGACTGTGATAAGGAATACGAGGTGCTTGAACAATTCTTAGGTCATACACAAAATAAACTATCAGACTGGATTGATGATGTTTTTAATGATGCATATTATGTTGAACTGCGATGTCCACAATGTCTTGAAACACGTTACCTTTGCATACAAACGTTATCCTCTACACAGTTCCACATAGAAAAGGAGAAAGAAAACTAAAGATGAAAATAGGTGTTACCCAAATTATTCTCGGAAATATGTCACTGGATGATACTCTCACGCTTTGCCAAGATGCTGGTTACGATTCAGTTGAACTTACCTTTGGTGAAGGTAAAGACACTGACATCAACATGAGTGATACAGAACTACAAGGCATCGCGTCAAAATGTGAAACTGCTGGTGTTGAAATTGCCAGTATCACCGCCGGTTACGCAAATCGTGGCAACCTGCTCAGTCCTGATGCAGAACAACGTAGCAACGGTGCAAGATCACTTGCGCGTGGGTTAGAAGTAGCAGGTGCACTCGGAGTGGGTGGTATTTTATTACACCCAGGGCAGCTTAGCGTTGAAGGCACTTACCAACAGGTGTGGGATAACCTTGTTGGTATACTAAAAGACCTCGCGCCTTCTGCGGAAAAACATAAAGTCGCCATCGGTCTGGAAAACGTTTGGAATAAATTCCTGCTGAGTCCAAAGGAGATGCGCGAGATTGTAGATGAAATTGGCAATGACTGGATTGGCACATATCTTGACACTGCTAACATGATGGCTTACGGATATCCTGAACATTGGATACGCGAGCTTGGACAACGTATCAAACGTGTACATTTCAAGGATTTCTCACGTGGACAACACCGTTTTGTGAATCTGTTAGATGGTGATACAGATTGGGCAGCGGTTATGGAAGCATTCCGTGCTGTCGGGTACGATGGATATGTCGTTCACGAAGTAGGTGGAGATAGAGAAGCGCAAATTGATCTTGCAGAACGTATGCGTAAAATTATCGCTATGTAGATTAAAAGAAAGAAGCGATGGATTCTATGAACCATCGCCGTATGCCGGAGGTCGGACTCGAACCGACATGGACCTAGGGTCCGCTGGATTTTGAATCCAGTGCGTCTACCGATTTCACCACTCCGGCTTAATATGGGTTGCAAACCCTTTTACAGGTAAAACATTCAGTGCAATAATCTTGTCATCCATAGTCAGGGTTCAGAACCATTTTACCTGTTTAATATAACACATTTAGTGTGAAATGTCAATAAAATATGGCACAACAAAGAAAAGGTCTCGCATCTGACAGTATCTTTCAACAGGTTTCTAACGCTGTACTAGGGTTTTTTGGATTACTGCGTGAGAAGGAAACATGGCAAGCACTTGCACGTTGGTGTTTGTGGCGCATTATACCCAAACGTCGACATATCCTCAAATTGATGCGTGAATTAAAACCGCTTGCTGAAAACGCTCCTCCTGAAATGCATTCACTGCGCGATGAAGTCTATTCAAAATGCTGCCTTGAACTGCGACTGCAAGACCAACAAATCCTGTTAGACATCCTCAATCATGTAGAAGAACCGTTTGGGTACGAACAGATCTTTTTCACTGCCATCTATCCAGTTTTGGTAAAGCGCGATCTTGAAGCTATCCCAATTCACACTGAAACACATCACAGGCTTGAAGTGGAAATAGGCTATCTCGCACATAACGAAGATTATTTTTTCTTTGTATTTGAAATAGAGAGTAATCGGCGTATGTCTCTCAATACACCGCTTACTGTGCGTGAGGATCAACGTGATGACAAACGGTTCGCGATCTATACACTCGGGTGCACCGGACTCGTGGAAACAGACTTCGCAGCGTATGCGGAACAGTGGTTACTAAATGCACCGCGTTTATCTATTGCACTCCCCTTACTTGCTACCTCTTATGCGGAACAGTGGATACTTAACACGCGAATCTACTTCTCACACATTTTAAACGATTTGAAAAAGCGGAATTATAAGGTCACAGCAGAGGCAATACCTGATTTTGAACGGGCGAGGTTGTCAATATTACGCCATCTTTCCCTTCTCCGGTTAGAAAGACGTCAATTTCAGTCCTCACGCCGAAATCGGTAAGGTAAATACCCGGTTCAATTGAGAAACAGATGCCGGGAATCAGTAGACGTTCATCTCGGGTCTCAAGATTGTCTAAATTTGCTCCGTTTCCGTGTATAACTGTACCGATGTTGTGTCCAGTTCGATGTATAAAATACTCGCCATACCCTTTATCAGTAATATACCCTCGAACGCAATCATCAACAGCATATCCAGGAATCGGTTCATTTGCATCCCATTTTTCAGTGATAAAAGCAACTCCCCTATCCCGTGCTTCTTTTACAATTTCAAATATCTCAACATACCGATGCGGAACAGTTGTTCCAGCATAGGCAACCCACGTTGTATCAGCAAACACAGCATCAGGTTCTTGTTGCTTTGCCCATAAATCAATTAGTATGAAATCCTCGGTTTTAATCTGTTGGTTCTGAGTTGCTGTAGGAGCGTAATGTGGATCGCTGCTATTAGCATTGACAGCAACGATTGGAGGATGGTCTGTTATTAACCCCATTTCATCAAACTGCTTGAGAATCTGTTGCTGCACGTCATACTCGGTTATAGTATGATCTTTTCTGAGTTGGTCTCCAATCCATGCAAATGCATAGTCTTTTGCCCGCAGAACTTGATGTGCAGATTTTTGATGCCCCTCATACTGTGTTTCGGTTAGACGTGCCTCCACATATTGTGCAAGTTCCGCAGAAGTGTTGATCTCAACACCAAATCCTTGCACCCACTCCAATGTGCCAGCATCTACGCGTGAAATGTAAGGAATTAACCCGTCTGGTGAATATTCCATTGCTACCGACTTAGTGCCAGCAAGGAGTTTTGGCATTTCATCATTCAGTTCCTGCCAACCAGCATAAAGGGATACTTCTCCCTGCACATCTGTAAAGTTTGATGTTTCTATCCTATGGATCAACCAGCGCGGTTCACCTTGTGCAGGAATTAGACAGAACCAACGACGGGTGATGTGTGCATCCGATAAACCCGCTACATTTTGTGAAATTGGGTTGATACCGCGAAAATCGTACAACAGCCAAGCATCAAGGTCTAATGTTGCTAAAGCAGTTTGGATTTCAGATAAATTCATAAATATTTCGTATGCCCATACATATAAATAAAGCCATTTGAAAGTTGAGTTGAGCAGGTGTAACTCAACAAACCAGTCTATTGAAACCACCAATATTGTAGTATCACTGTGAACCATATTACTACAATCATCATCTATTGTCAAAAGGTATTTAGAACTGATAATAATCACTATGTAAGAGGTAGAATCATCATTGTATAGTTCCATATACATTGACACTTGATAATATAAACTGTATACTAATTCTAAAATTACAAGAGGGTCACGACATGAATCTTAATTTAGCGGACTCAAAATACCAGGTTTAGTTAATTTAGGGATGATTTGGGTAGTTTCGATTGGGTTATTGACCATAATAGTGCATCTCACCTTCGCAGCTGCTGTATTAAAGGATGCACAACGGCATGAAAAACCAATTTTTGTGCTACCCGGTGTATGGTTTATAGCAACACTTCTCGGTGGTGTGTTTGTCGCAGCAGTTTATTGGGCACTGCACCATTCAAGTCTAAATCCATCTAATTCTGAAACTCCCATTGAAACGGAAAATGAGACAATTCTGTGACATACCTCATACTCATGTTATCTAAATCAAATTGAAATCAGAATGTCTTACATTCTACCAATATATATAACAGAAAACCCGTAACAGTATACTGTTACGGGTTTTTTGATGTGCTAAAGAATAATGTCAAAACTTATTTGAATACAGACTTTAATTTTCCCCAAGTAGTTGCTAATTTTCCATCGGGTTCAACGGAAAAGTATGCAGAATTTTCCCCAAGATAATTAAGAACATTCTCTGTAAGATTTCTTAGATTGTCACTTTCTTCTGATTTTGTATCAGTGTAAACACCGTTATGGTGTCCAAGCGTAATGATTTTTCCATCTCCCACTTCATATTCAACAAAAGGACGTTCACCTCCACCTGCTCCACCTCCACGGGTTTTTGTGCCAAGTATGTTTCCGGCAGGTGGTTGGGCTTTGAATTCGATGAAGTCTGAAGTGAATCCAGCTTGAGCCATGCTGGTAAGAAAAATGGGTTTACTGGTATCAAATCCGTTATATACTGGATGATCTTTGAAATCAGCTGTTGGCATAACACCAATTTCAGGCGGACCTTTTCCAAGAGGTTGAAAGACTCGCACCTTACCACCTTTATCAATACCAAGGTCAAAGACATATCTAAGAGCAAGCGCGGATAGAAAAATGCTGCCACCAGAATCTATGTAGTTATAAATTGCCTTTTGGGTTACATCTTCATAAAACGGTGCTGGCAACTTGTTTGTTTCTGTGTAGAATAACCATAACACAGCGAATTCGTCCAACTTTTTTGCGGTGCCACCATTGGTCTTGAAAACACCATTACCTCCTGCCACCAATATTGTGGATTGAAAATTATCGTCTGCCCATTCGTAGGCAGCCTCCTCCACTACACCGAGGTCGTTGCTTCCTGCTAACAGTCCTACTGTCACATCAACTGAATGCGCTGGGAAAATCGCAACTACAGAAAAGATCAGGATGATGAATAAGCAACGAAATGTTAGTAAATGCTTCATTGTGTCTATCTCCAATATCATTTTTTAAAATAATAACATGAAAAGTGAGAAATGTCTATAAAAACGGTTCTGCCAATAATTAACCACAAGAAAACGGATTTTGGGTATAATCTATCCCTAAGGAAACAAACTATCTACCAATATTCCTTCTGAAGATTACATAGGAGGGTCCTAAATGTATAACGCCGAAAAACATTTTGAAACCTTATACACCAATGTACCAAGAAAATACGGATTCCGAGAAACCACACGTGAAGGTTTAATAGCATGGCAAGCGAATTTTCGACCTGAGTTGCAGGAGGCACTCGGTTTAAATAACATGGAATCTGACTTGGCTGGTTATATTCCAAAGGCAGAACAGTTAGATGTTTTGGATATGGATAACCATATTCGAGAGAGTTGGTATCTCTGGGTAGAACCTACTGTACCGTTGCCGTTTTACTTGTTGAAGCCAAAGGAAATCAAAGGTGAACTTCCATTAATCCTTGCTCCACATGGACATAACCATCCACATATCTATGCTGGAATTGCTTACACTGAAAAAGAGGAGAAGGAGATGTTAGAAGGTGAACGTGACATCGCACGGCAGGCTGTCGTTGAAGAGGGTTATATTGCTATTGCACCGACGACGCGAGCTTTCGGTGAAACGCGCACTGAAGCGGATAAGCAAAAGAATACAACGCATTCATGCCGACACCAATTAGTGCATAGCATACTTGTTGGTCGAACTCCGATTGGTGAACGGGTGTGGGATATGTCACGTCTAATTGATTGGGCAACAGCAAATCTACCTATAGACGCAAAAAAGATTGCAATTACAGGCAATTCTGGAGGTGGAACAGTCTCACTTTTCGCGGCGGCGTGCGAAACGCGTATTGCAGTCGCAGTACCGAGCTGCTACTTTTGCACGTTTGAAGGTAGCATCGGAACGATCCGCCATTGTGATTGCAACTATGTTCCCGGTGTGATGCGATTAGGAGAGATGTACGATGTTGCGGGGTTAATCGCTCCACGACCATTCTGTGCAATTTCTGGTCGTGATGATCCTATTTTTCCAATAGATCATGTGAAGTTTGCTTACGAACAATTGAAGGAATTATACACAGTCGCTGGTGTTGCGGATAGGTGTGAATTAGTCATTGGTGATGGTGGACATCGGTATTATAAGGCAGGTGCATGGTCCTTTGTAAAGCGTCATTTCTCAGAATAAGAGGTTACTATTGCTAACCCTTCTTGATTGCCCATAAGGTTATCAAGATGATTTTGATATCTAATGCGATTGACCAGTTTTCAATATAGTAACGGTCATAATTTACTCGGTCTTCAAGTGAGGTATTCCCCCGAAAACCGTTGACTTGTGCCCAACCCGTCATACCTGACTTGACGCGCTGCCGTGCAAGATAGTGTGGTATTGATTCTTGGAATGTTCCAATTAGACCTGACATCTCTGGTCTCGGTCCAACAAGACTCATATCACCCTTGAGAACATTGTAAAATTGGGGTAATTCATCCAGACTCCAACGTCTTAAGAACTTCCCAAGAGCAGTCTGCCGCGGGTCATCCGCTTTTGCCCATATATGTCCGACATTTTCTTCAGCATCTGACCGCATAGAACGGAATTTGTAGATATTGAAAAGTTTCCCCGCTCTACCAACGCGTTCTTGACGAAAAATCGCCTTACCGGGTGATGTTATACGGATAACTGCAGCGATTATAAACATAAGGGGACTTAACACTATCAACGCTAATAGACTAAAAATTATGTCAATTAGTCGCTTAATGAGTCCACTTACTCCTTGCATTGGAGTTTCACGTAGGTGAAGTACAGGTAGTCCATCAAAAAATGTAACTGCAGTTCCTCCTCTAATAAAATCTGAAAGTTCGGGTAGCACATTAATTTGAATCGGTATTCCTTCACATGCGTGGAGAATCTGCAGGATAGTGTCATTAGGAACTGTAGGAGAGGAAATAAATAGAATATCAAGACGATGATTTTGCACTATCTCAAGTATATGTTCACTTATACCAAGATCTGGAACATGTGAACCATCGGCATCATACATCTCCGAGTCTGTTGCAACATCAATCAACCCAATTATTTTATATCCACTATTCGGTTTGGAAGTCAAGGTATCAATAAGTTTTTTGCCCCGTTCATCACAGCCTACGAGTCCCACACGGCTAACACCAACTCCCTGTTCATGTACAGCCTGACGAAAACGGTATAGCACAAGTCTGCACAGAAACAGCAGAACAAGACTGAAACCTGTGGCAAGCAGCATTACCCAACGGGAATATGCAATGTGATGGTAAATGAAAAATAGTGTTGCTAACGTTCCAATCAGTGCTATACAAGATGTTTGGCAAAGTCTCCAGAAGGATAAAAAGGCGGTACTGTTTTCCTGACGATATAGTTTAAATCCATTTAATGCCACTAACCAGATTGCTGCTGTCACTGGTATTAGCCGAATATAATCATCAAATGGTGGTGTGCCTCCTTGATGTAATGCTAACGCATCAAGCCAACCTGATTCAAACCGTACCCAATATGCGATGACGATTGAAGTGGCTATGAAACAGATGTCACATAAAACTGTAAGTGCTATTAATAGATGATCAAGTGTTTTATTACTCATTTATGAAAAGAGAAGTATCCTCTTATTTGTTGGCTAAACTTGAATATAAGAATGAAGTTAGACGATTATTTATTATACCTTGTTCAATTATAGATTTCAACATAAGTGTAAGATCCTGTATATACCTATTTATATGTCGTGATGATGCAGGAAACTTTGCTGAATAATTGCTGATAATGTGGTATGCTATTTCTATATAGGAGGAGATACACATGACGAATCAACTGAAGGTGGGAATTGTCGGAGCACACAGAGGGAGTTCATATTTTCAACCATTTAGTGCCATAACAGAAACCGATGTTACTGCAGTATGTGACATAAATGAGGCAACACTTCAAAATATAGCCGAACGGTTCAATGTTCCGCATCAATTTACCAATTACACTGATATGTTAGATGAAGTTGAACTTGTTGTGCTTGCCACACCTGAGAATCTGCACGTTCCGCAAGCTATTGAAGCATTAGAAGCAGGAAAACATGTTATCAGTGAAGTTACGGCTGCTGTTAAGTTAGAAGAATGTTACGACCTTGTACGGTCAGTTCGGAAGTCGTCTGCCAAGTATACAATGGCGGAAAACACATGCTATTCTAAGCACAATGTATTGATACGAAGCATCGTTGAGGAGGGATTATTTGGTGATGTGTATTTCGGTGAAGGTGAGTATCTACACAACATTAAATCACTGCATCACGATGCAAGCGGTAATCCAACGTGGCGTTACTATTGGCAGGTAGGCATAAATCGGTGCAATTATGCGACACATAGTCTCGGTCCGGTACTGCAGTGGTTTGGTGAACGTGTGGTGAGTGTCTGTTGTCTCGGTACTGGTGTTAACACTGATCCGGAGCATGCCATGGAAGATACCGTGATGATGCTTTGCAAAACCGAAAACGAGGGATTAATCAAAATACGGATTGATATGCTTTCAAATCGTCCTGCGAATTCATATTTCAGTTTGCAGGGAACAAAAGGATGTTATGAGAGTTCACGTGGACTCGGGTCTGCACCGAAAATTTGGTTGAGTGAATTCGGATTAAGTGAACAGTGGAGACCGCTCTCCCAATGTGAGGATTTCCTGCCTGAACGTTGGAAAAATCCTCCTGCTGAGGCACAGAATGTTGGAGATCTTGGAGAATATTTTAAGGTGCGCGATTTTGTTGATAGTATCCTTAACGATACGCAGCCACCGATTGATGTCTATACAACAATGGATTTCACAGTGCCGGGATTGGTCTCGGAACAATCAATTGAGAATGGGGGTGCTCCGGTAGAAGTGCCAAATTTTCGTGAAATTGAATAATCTAACCAAGAATACTCAATTCTTTTCAGAAACAGTCTCAGGTTTTTCCTCAACAGGTTTAAAGACGAGTCCACAGCTGCTACATCGGTACCCGCTTTCCGGCTTTGACTCCACAACAGGAAACAGCATACCACAGCAGGTTGGACAGGGTTCGTCAATTTCCATTTCTGCTTGTTCCATATCGCCAGATCGGCTTTCAAATTCAACGAGCATGTATTAGTATCTCCTTAGTGTTGGATCAATTTCTGCTGCCCACTGGTCAATACCACCAGTTAGGTTTTTTGCTTCAGTAAATCCGTTTTTGTGCAGGTAGGCAGTAGCATAGAAACTACGTTGTCCGTGGTGGCAGTAGACAACAATTTCTTGGTCTGATGGAAGTCCATCTAAGTTTAATGGAAGTGTATTGAGCGGTATTAACTGTGCCCCTTCAAGATGCACAATGTCGTATTCGCTCTGCTCACGGACATCAAGTAACAGCACTGATTCGTTTTCGTCCAGTTTTTCTTTCAACTCACGGGGTGAGATTTCAGGAAGCGATGGTTTTGTCTGCATTACTCTGTTTTTTCCTCGGTTTGAATGGGTGGTAACGGAGCACATGCTGGACACGGACATGTCTCTCGCAGAATTTCAAATGGATAAATCCCTGTATTGTGTCCGTCATTCCAACTGAATTGGAGCGCGTAACGACCAACTAACTGAATATCAAGCGGTTGTATATCATCCGCCACCTCAATCAACGTTATGTCTCCATCACCTTGTGGAGAAAAGAGTGAATGCACATCCTTACCTTCGTGTCGGATAAGCGCACATTCAGCACACGGACACATCTGCCTGAGATATTGGTATGGGTACCAACTTTCATGTCCATCCTTCCATTCAATCTGAAAGGCATTTTCATGTTTTTTGAGAAGTTTCGGTTGCTTTGCAGTTATGTCCATGAGGTTCCGTTATACGAAGCGTGCCTAACATGATTAAAAGATACCGAGTTCGTCCTTCGCGTCTTCGCTCATCATTTCTGGTGTCCAACGCGGATTCCAAACAACATTTACATTAACCTCTTCAACGCCATCTAACTGCTGGGTAACTTGCTGCGTACCGTTGACAAGTTGTCCACCAGCTGGACATCCTGGACTTGTTAAGGTCATCGTAATATCAACAGTCGTATCGTCAATATCAACTTCATAGATAAGTCCCATGTCAACGATGTTAATACCGATCTCTGGGTCAATAATTTGCTTGATAGATTCTAAAACAGATTCTTCTGATACCATTTTGTTTCTCCTATAAGTGTGTGTGAATCAATAATTGATTAGACTATAATTGAGATAATAGGTATTTACATATCCTCTAACTATTATTCAGTTATGTTTACCAATAGACGCATACATTTTAGCATCTCTTGTCGTCTTTGTCAAGTAAACTGCAACTATCAGAGACGATCAGCTTTCAAGTTAAACTGTTCAAAGTTACAAACCGTTCATATAAGTATGCCTTAGGAACCACTGGCAGAAAAGTATTGACCATAATCTTTTCAAGATTCTATGGCACATTACGAATACTCTGAATAACCTCCTGAAGAATTTCAATTTTTCCATTTGAGAAGTTTGATGGCGATCCAAAGAAGATAATTTGATAATAATATTGTACATTTTCAGCACTTGTATGAAGATATACAATATCAAAACCCTTAATTACACCGTTAATTTGATACTGAAGAGCTTTATTATCGTATACTCTTAACTCTACAGGTCCAGATATTTCTATGAATTCAGAAGTTACATCTGTTTCTAATTCAGATAAAATAGTACCTCTCGTTATCTGTGAATAATTCTCAAGATTCGTGTCCACAAGTTCATCTTTCTTATCCACAAGTACAATCAAGTATATATCATCCCATTTCGATCCTACCTCTAAAGATGCATCGTCATGCAATTCTGGTATTACATTCCAATTGGATGGTACAGTCACCTGAAATTGTCCATCAGTTGATTTAATTATCTTCGATGATTTAACCTCATCAATAAGATGATTTGAATCAAAGATTGATGTGGGAAAGATTAATCTGAAAATTAAATTAGAGGAATAAAATAATATGAACAACAAAAGGAAGAATTTTACAGTCTTATCAGCAGGTCTGTCACCAACGACTATATCATCTCTTTCTTGTTTGATAACGATCGTCTTTGCTAATATGTCGCCTAACCTCTGTTTCCTATGTCCAAGTGCCCAAAGTGAATCTACAAATCCAATCAGAGGTATATAGATTAACAACCTGCGAATAAATGCCTGCCAAAATGTACAAGGTTTTCCGGTTTGAGAATGAATCACTCTTATTCTACAAGCTTTTTTTGTCCAACCTTTTCCTTTGAGTGCACCATCCCCACCGAAGAACGTTCCAAATAAGAAGAGAGTAATAAAGAATGACGGGAAAAAATTGGTTGATAAAACAAGCAGTAATATTACAATGCTAAATATTCCTACGCCACCAAATAACCATGAAATAATAAAAATAAAAACTAATAATTCGTTTATACCGTTGTCAGATAGGGTGATAGTTCCTGTCTGGTCTAAAATAACAGCAACAATTATCAAAGCCAATCCAGTCAAACTCGCTATAACACTGTTTACTTTTCTTCTGAAAATAGTTTCAAGAAATGCCTGACAAACATATACTCCTGCATATAGGAGTATAAATAACTCATTAAGCATTACAGCGAGATATCGTCTGCGTCGAGAGGCAAGTACATATTCCTTACCATTAACGACAACCACATTTCTGATTACATTTAATTTATTGACTTGTGAGGACTTAGCTGTTGCATTTCGTTCAACTTCAGGAACAGACTTTGCGTTTTGAGGGGTGATTGTGGATTGATCTGATTTGGTATTTGTTGCTTGTTGATTCGTACTCTTATCACCATTTGTGGTAGTTTCTACGTCTTCAGGAACAATATTCTTTTGACTACAATTTTTACATTCTGCAATGTCACCTACTTTCAGAAATTGAAGATAGATATATTCATTGCAGTTCGTACATCTAAATTTTAATCCCATGTTCACTCCGAAAATATGTACACAACTATTTAATTGTTTATTATAGTGAAATATAAAAATATGTTTACACATCTTCTGTAGGAGCGATCTCCGAATCGCGACTATGGAAATGTATGGTCGGGAATCGGAGTTCCCTCCTACAAAGAAACTGTCAAGATAATTGTAAAATCCACTATATATTGTTATGTGTTGTGGTGTGTTTTATAGTCTGTTATATAGGTGCCAATTTAGGAAATGTCTATGTTCATATAAACACTCCTTTCAATATTATGTTTAATACACATTAACACAATATCTAACGTATATCAAATTAAAAGTTACATTATTTTACTTTTAATCAAAATCTATGATTCAATTTCATAAAACAGGTTTTTATGAGTGTGTAGAGGTAGGATTGTTAAATTAGCACAGAATACTCATGTGCATTGAAAATTACACATAAGTAAGAAAACTTATATACTCCAATTAATGTCAAACTGGACGTGTATGGTTGGGTATTTTTTGAGTGTAAGAGCATGTATTGTTAATCAATACAAACCAAAATTTCGTCATCCTCAATTTTGACGGGAAAACATTCAATGTCTTCAATGGCGGGCATACAGAGTGCTTTTCCGGTTTTTACACAAAAGCGTGCACCATGTCGTGGACATTCTATCTCGTCACCACTTAGGAAACCTTCACCTAAAGGACCGTCATCATGTGTGCAGACATCTTCCATAGCATAAAATTCACCCTCAATGTTAAAGAGCAGCACAGGTACGAAATCTACTTCAACAAGTTTCTTGGTGCCGGGAGGCACTTCATTCACTGTTGCAACTTGATAGTATTCTGCCATTTATTTCCTTTCTTACGCATCTTCTTCGCCGGGCCAACCTTTGATACCGTAAGCTCCAGCTTTGAGTACTTTTAGAGCCAATAAAGCGCATTTTACACGGACTGGTCCCAACGGTATGCCAATCATTTCCATTATGTCGTCCCTTGTGAGTTGTTTAACTTCTGTCAGGGATTTGCCTTCGATTTTCTCGGTGAGCATGGAGGCTGCAGCTAAGCTGATAGTGCATCCGTGTCCACAAAACCGCACCTCTTTAATTATATCATCTTCAACAAGCAAGTCCATCCGGATCTGATCTCCGCATAATGGATTATCTTCCTCGTGCGAAATATCTGGGTTCGGAAGCGTACCATAGTTGCTGGGATTTTCATAGTGGTCAAGAAGTTCTTCCTGATATATGTTCATTGTTTTCTCCGTATCATAAGTACCTGTGCCTTTTGGAGTCCTTCGCATAAGCGATCCACATCTTCAAATGTGTTGTAAAGGTAAAAACTGGCACGGGCAGTTGCGATAACATCAATTTTTTTCATGAGAGGTTGCGCGCAGTGATGTCCTGCACGGATGGCAACATCATGTGTATCCAAAATACCGGCAACGTCATGCGGATGGATACCCTCAATATTAAAGGATATAACTCCTGCTTTCTGATGCGGTGCCGGTCCATATAATGTAATTCCATCTATTTCTTCTAATTTTTGGTGTGCGTATTTCAGCAGTTCCTGTTCGTGAACATGAATCGATGCTAATCCTGCTTGTGTAATATAATCTACAGCACTGCCAAGTCCGATTGCTTCAGCAATGCTGGGAGTGCCAGCCTCAAACTTCGCGGGTACGTCTGCATAGGTTGAAATGTCACGTTCCACAGAACGAATCATTGACCCGCCACCGAGAAATGGTGGCATCTCTTCAAGCAGTTGTAATTTTCCGTATAACACACCGACTCCTGTAGGACCACACATCTTATGTCCAGAAAATGCAAGAAAATCGCAATCCAACTGCTGCACGTCAACATGAAAGTGAGGAACAGATTGTGCTGCATCCACCATAACTAATGCACCTGCAGCATGCGCAGCATCTACAACAGACTGTATCGGATTGATTGTGCCGAGAACATTTGAAACATGTGTTATTGCGACCAACTTGGTTTTCTCGGAAAGTATGTCGTGGAGTTGTGTAAAGTCAAGTAATCCTTTATCGGTTATTTCAAGAAACCGGAGTGTCGCACCCGTGCGTTGTGCAAGCATTTGCCACGGGACAAGGTTGCTATGGTGCTCAAGGTCGGTGAGAACGATCTCATCGTCTTGTTGGATATTCCTGCTTCCCCAACTGTATGCTACCAGATTGATAGACTCCGTTGTGTTCCGTGTAAAGACAACTTGGCTTGTACGCGGTGCATTAATCAACCTTGCGACTTTCTGTCGTGCCTTTTCGTATTGGTCTGTCGCCTCTTCTGAAATCCGATAGATGCCACGATGAATATTTGAACGATAGGTGTCATAATATGCGTCCATTGCATCAACGACAGGACGCGGCGTTTGTGTTGACGCTGCACTGTCAAGAAATGCTAACGGTGGTGTGTCCGAAAAGATTGGGAAATCTTTGCGAATGGCTTGGACATCAAGTGGACGAAAGTCGGAGGTTTGCATTGTTATTTTACCTATTTTGTCTGAACTATGATTTGCAGGATTATAGGATTTCAAGGTTATGTGTCCACGTGAAATGCACCTAATCAGGCAAATCAGAAATTGACATTCTCAGACTTTATCAACGATCTCTACTTCTAAATCAATCTCTAATTCCTTAGCAATATGATCAAGAATCTTCTTCTTGTTTATTGTAGGCATGGTCTTCACTATATAATACTTACCAAGTTGGTGTTGGGCGTGTATAGGGTCTTTAGCAGTCGATATAAGAGGAATAGTATTTCGGATTAGGTTAAGATCTTTTACGCGTTCTATTCCCAGTTTTTCAATAACTTCAATGAAGGTAGTTATTCCGTTTTTACGTTCAATCACTTCTCCATCCGACATCGTAACGCGTAGGTGTGTAAACGTAAGTTTCTTTTTTTCTTCTTGAGGTTGTTCAGAAACTATTTTAGGTACAGTGCGAGGTTTTACTGAAGGAACAGATAAGTTTTTCAGGAAATTTAGCACTTGTTCTTCTGTGGGTTTGTGCCCAACCTTTTCTATAGCTTTATCCATTATGGACTGGAACAAATCCTTATTTTTGTCTTGTACCAATTCAGTCCACACCTCTGGTAACCTCTCCTCAATTTTCCTCTGACTAACAATCTTTTGATAATCTGCGGAAATTATTTTAGCAGCCTTTCCTGTTTTCACAGACTCATAGTTCAAATAACTGTCAAAAAAATTGCAACATTCTTCACTGTCTCTTGTAATCAGGTCCAACTCAACTACCATGCGGTCTTCATAGGAACCTTCTCCCGCTGGATGGTAGAAACGCCACTTTTGACCGTCTGTGAGAACAACGATTGGGACTCCTCTGTGAAAAGCATATTCAAAGAGTTGTTTGATGCCTTTATCAATGTTACCGACTCGCTTCGCCTCAATGAAAACACGTGGTGTTGATTCTGGATAACACAACGCAAAATCTACTCTTCGTCCTTCAACCCCGTATTCATCAATGACAATCTGGGGTGTAAATATCGGCCATTCCAATGCCTGAAGCAGCCTATTCACAATACGATGAGAGACAGTACGCTCTTTTTCCTTAGCAAATGCACCTTGCTTTAATTGATTGCTGACGTCTTCTATATGCTCTTTAAGTGTCATTCTTAAACTAAATACCTCCTAATCTATGCAAATGTCCTCCCTAAAATTGATGTATATCAATGATTTATAACAGGAAGTAGCGCGCTATAACAGCGCGCATACCATTGGGGATATGAAATATGTTTACTGGCTCGGGAAGCCGATATTGACAGGAGCAGTATCGTGGCTTTCACATGCTTGATCGGTTGGCACTTCTGTTTCTGCTTCGTTTGGTGCAACAATGCCTTCCTCAAGCAGATATGCTTCCACTTCATCACCGCTGACATCAGCAAGTATGATGTCGTCAATTTGGACACACGGTTGGTAAGGTTGCCGTGTCTTTTGTACCATTTCACGATAGTTTTCTTCGACGTTGATAATATCTTTGTCTTCATATTCCAATTTGTATTTGGCGAAAATGGCACGGACACCATTGCTCCAGCCACAGACAGGTTTCATATAAGCGATAATTTTTGGTTGATTCATTGTAAGTGACTCCTTTATTTTACGACAACGTCTGAATGACGTGCTTTGTTATGTTTCTAATTTGCGTGAGACAAATTCTTGTAGTTCTTCTCTGACTGATTCCATCGGCACGCGATCCATGACAGGTTCAAAAAACCCATCAACAATCAGTTTTTCTGCTAAATTGTAAGGTATACCACGACTCATCAGGTAAAAGACTTGATCAGCATCAATCGGACCTGCAGTTGCACCGTGTGTGCATCGGACTTCATGTGCTTCAATCTCTAATCCGGGTAAGGTGTCGGCATGTGCTCGTTCACTCAACAATAGATTGTCATTTTTCTGATACGCGTCCGTATAGTTAGCTTCAGGATATACATATATGTTACCACCCCATGCTGTTTGCGACCTATCTTTCAGGACAGTCCTATAAAGCAGATCGCTGTAGGTATGAGGAGAAGCGTGTTCCTGAGCAGTGCTTACATCTAAGTGTTGACGTGCGTCGGTGAAAGCCAAACCTAACATCTGCGCATTCGCTCCGTTCCCATCCAAAACAACTGCTTGGTTAAGTTTACTCAAGCGACTACCGAATGTAGCGGATACCCAATGGAGTTGCGCATCTTTGCTTACGATAGATCGCTGTGAGGCAAAATTCCAGACCTGACGGTTCCAATGTTGTACCTGGACATAAGTAACATTTGCGTTCTGACCAGTGAAAATCTCAACCGCACCACAGTGTAGACCACCTGAATCAGGATTATCAGACGCATTATCCTCTATAATAACAATTTGACTATCCTCTTCGGCTATAAGGAGGATATGCGACAAATCTGCGCGCTGATCTTCGGATAGACGGATAAACACCCGCAGCGGATCTTCTATTCTGACACCTTTCGGAACGTGGACTACATATCCACCCCGCCAAAATGCACCGTGAAGTGCATCAAACGTGTTACAACTGGCAAAGTTCCCACTTTTTAAAGTGGTTTCTAATGTGACTGCCTTTGTCATAAAGTAGTCACGGATTAGATCGCCGCGTTCCTTAATAGCCGTGTGTAAGTCAGCGAAATAGATACCCTTTTTTTCTAATTCAGGAGATAGGTAGGTGTGTTTGGGGTGTCCATCAACTTGGACATAAACTCCCGCACCCTCATCTACCTGAACCGATGCATTACCATTGCTATTGGCAGTGGTGCTGTAATTCTCAACAGCAAAGCCGCGTAGATGGCGACGTGTTCTACGCCAGAAATCCTGTGTACGCATATCTACGGTGCGCCGCCACACATCATCATCAGTTGTATGTGGCATCGGCAATGATTCGTAAAGCGAGTACGCCTCCAACCGTTTGTCACGCATCCACTGCGGTTCATCACGTGCTATGTGTTGAACATAGTCTTTTGAAAAATCACCTGTTTGCAATTCTGCATCCTCTCCTATCCGATAGAACCTTCCATCTGAAGTTGGATGAGTCGGTTCATCTCAACAGCGTATTCCATCGGTAGTTCCTTGACAAGCGGTTCAATAAATCCGTTGACAATCATAGTAGAAGCTTCCTCTTCTGAAAGTCCACGACTCATCAAGTAGAAGAGCTGCTCTTCACCGATTTTACTGACGCGTGCTTCGTGTTCAATGCTGGTATCGTTTTCATTGATTTCAATGACCGGATAGGTATCGGAACGTGAATCCTTGTCAAGCAGAAGTGCGTCACAAACGACGTGTGATTTGCATCCCTTCGCTCCTTTCGCAACATCAACCCAACCACGATAACTGGAACGTCCACCATCTTTACTGATGGATTTCGATGTAATCTGTGAGGTAGTGTGTGGTGCGCAATGGTACACTTTGGCACCGGCATCCTGATGTTGCCCTTTGCTTGCAAACGCAATAGAGAGGATTTCACCCCGTGCACCGGGTTCCATCATATAAACACTCGGATACTTCATCGTCAATTTACTGCCGAGATTACCATCAACCCATTCCATCTGTGCGTCCTCATAAGCAAGTGCACGTTTGGTAACGAGATTATACACATTGTCTGCCCAGTTTTGGATAGTCGTGTAGCGTACACGTGAACCTTTCATGCAGATAATTTCAACAACTGCACTATGCAACGATTCACTGCTGAACGTCGGTGCTGTGCAACCTTCAACATAATGCACCTGTGAACCTTCATCAGCAATAATGAGTGTCCGTTCAAACTGCCCCATGTTTTCGGTGTTGATTCGGAAATAGGCTTGCAATGGGAATTCAACCTTTACACCCGGCGGAACATAAATGAAACTACCACCACTCCAGACAGCACTATTCAGCGCGGCGAATTGATTATCCGCGGACGGAATAATAGTACCAAAGTATTTCTTCACAAGGTCAGGATATTCTTTGACAGCCGTATCGGTATCAACGAAAATGACACCAATATTATCCAACTCTTCGACCAGATTGTGATAGACGACTTCGGAATCGTATTGTGCACCGACACCCGCGAGGAATTTCCGTTCAGCTTCTGGTATACCGAGTCTGTCAAAGGTGTTTTTAATATCTTCTGGCACATCGTCCCAACTCCGCTCACTTCGGTCAGAGGCTTTGACATAGTAGTATATGTCATCAAAATTGAGCTGTGAAAGATCACCACCCCATTTCGTCATCGGCTTCTGTTTAAAAATTTCGTATGCCTTGAGTCTATACTCGCGCATCCAATCCGGTTCCTCTTTGATGTCGCACATCTGATTGATAACCTCTTCGTCCAATCCTTTTCGAGATTTGAACGTTGGTTTAACATCATCGTGGAACCCGTATTGATAGTCTTTACTAATCCCGATATCGTCAATTTGTCTCGTTTCAGGGGTTGCCATTTTGTATTCCTCCTTTACCTTAATTTTGCTGAACGGTTTCAGCAATTCCGTGTTTTTCACGAATTGGATCGTAGCCTTCTGCTTCTAATACCTGTGTGAGTTCAAACCCACCCGATTCAACGATTCTTCCATCAAGCAATATATGCACATACTGGGGTTGGATATAGTCTAACAATCTCGGATAATGTGTGATAATCAAGACTCCAAGTTCCGGTCCAACCAAACTACTGACGCTTTCACCTACAATGCGGACAGCATCAATATCAAGTCCAGAGTCTGTTTCATCAAGAACAGCGATTTTCGGTTCAAGCATCGCGAGTTGTAGGATTTCAGCACGTTTTTTCTCACCGCCAGAGAATCCATCGTTGAGATAACGTCTTGCGAATGAATCATCCATATCAAGTTGTATCATCTTTTCGCGTAGTTCCTTACGGAATTCCCGCATTGGAATGAGTTCAAGGGTATCGGAACCATTTGTTTCCGACGAACGCACTGCACTAACAGCACTCCGCAGGAAATTCGCCATACTGACTCCTGGGATAACAGTTGGATATTGAAAAGCGAGGAAAAGACCTAATTTCGCGCGTTCATTCGGTTCCAATTCCAGAATATCAACACCGTTAAAAACCACTTCACCTGAATTGATATCGTATAAGGGGTGTCCCATCAATCCGTTTGCGAGTGTGCTTTTACCGGATCCATTCGGTCCCATAAGGGCATGCACTTCACCCTGTTTGACTGTTAAATTCAACCCTTTTATAATCGGATTTCCTTGGACACTGATATGTAAGTCTTTTATTATCAGATCATTGCTCATTTCTTGAGTTCGGACTCCTTCTTAAATTTAGGTCTGTTATTTTACGTGTTGTACTAAATAACCAAATATAATATATTTTTTCACATTAGTCCATTTATTGTCCGTGGACCTCATAAGATGATATGTTCTTTAGTCCCGTAGGGACGACACACGCTACTATAAACATATCGTCCCTACGGACTGAAGAGCAGGAATCACATTCGGAAAATCCTTACGTTGACAGTTATAGATTTCGCTAACGTTCTACCCAACCTACAAGACTATAGGACTTATACGTATTCCTGTTTATCCACCGATCCGAGACATATTCCGTTCAGGTTTGACAAAATCCGCAGCATTAATCTTATGTCCTGCCTCTTTTTTCATAACTGCATCAATTATTAATTCTTCAATCACTTCATCGTCTGCACCTTCGCGTAATGGCGTGAGTAAATCGGTCTCTGTTATTGAGAAAAGACATGTTCGGAACTTCCCATCAGCAGTGAGACGGATTCGGTTGCAGTTTTCACAAAAAGGTTCACTCACAGAAGGTATTACACCCACCTCGTTGCCGTTATCAGCGAAACGGAAACGTTGAGCAGTATCGCTCTTTGAGTCTCCGTTCAGATGCATCTGCTCAAGAGGATAAACGCTATTAATCCTATCAATAATCTCTTTGCCTGGGATGAACATGTTTCGTCCCCAAATATCGTCTGCATCAAGTGGCATGAACTCTATGAACCGCAATTGATAACTGTGTTGACGTGCGAAAGTGGCTAAATCTACGATTTCATCATCAGTAAATCCGCGCATAGCAACAGCGTTGACTTTAATCGGATTGAACCCGCAATCGTGTGCTGCTTTGAGTCCATCAAGCACACGAGAGAGAACTTTCCGTCGCGTCATCTGCTCAAACTTCGCTTCATTAAGCGTATCCAAACTGACATTGATACGTCTCAGTCCCGCATCATAAAGTGCTTGTGCTTGGGTATTTAGTCCGATGCCATTTGTTGTCATACTGATGTCTTTCAATGCATCTATCTGTACAAGTTGTTCAATCAGTTTCGGCACACCAGGACGTACGAGTGGTTCTCCTCCTGTGATCCGAATCTTGTTAACCCCCAACCCGACAAAAAGGCGCGTGAAATGCAGGATCTCGTCGTATGTCATCAGTGCGGAATCTGGCATAAATACCATGTCTTCAGGCATGCAGTAGATACACCTAAAGTTGCATACATCCGTAACAGAGATTCTTAGGTTCGTATGGATACGTCCAAAACTGTCGAGAAGTTGCTGTTTCATCGTTTAATAAACCGATATTATTTTTTAATAGTATAGCATATTGTTATCTGGTTTGCAAGTATTTTTTATAGTAAATGCTATAAAAAAGATTTGGGTAAAATTTTGCTGATTGTGCAACTATACAAATGGCATTTTCAAGTTGACAGGGACAGAGATATGGTGTATAATTGCGTCATATCTCTAAGCATAGGGAGAAAATCATGGAAGAAAAAGTATTCAACGCGGGTGGTGTAGAATTTCACGTGGATAACCGAAATTTCGGTGAGGATGGCGGTCCTTCTGTGCGTGTTTTCGGTAAAGCAGATGGCAATAATGTACAACTGCTACGTTTTGACTGCTTCCGCAAAAACCCACACTATCATTACGATCCTTCTGGAAAAAATGACCATCGCAATCTTGACAAAGAGAGTGTGCCGGATTCGGTTGCATGGACAATTGAACAACTCGGACAAAATCTTGCCGAGATGATTCACACTGCAGGTTACACGAGTATTGCAGACCAAGTTGACCAAGCAGCGGTGGTAAAAATACTACCCGAATTAGAATCACTAATGCGGGAAGAAAACTAATTATATATGTGCTGTCATTGAGCGCAAAGGAGAAATTTACGTGAATAGAATTATCTTTATAGCCGTTTTCCTTATAACTGTGCTGGTAGGATTCAGCACTTTTGCACGTACACCACAGGAATTAGGAAAATGGGAAAAGGGTGAACTACTTCTCGAAAATCATAGTTTTGAGGATGATTTAGCCTCATGGGAATTAGAGGATGGTGCTTGTTGTGAACGTGGTGGATTGTATACAATGGAAATTGACAATGATAACCCGCAACACGGGAAAAAATGTCTTAAAATCATTGGACATATAGCAACCGGAACAGGATGGCATGCAAAGGTTAAGCAAAAAGATGTCTCAATGGAAGCAGATCAGAAATATACGATTATTTTCTGGGCACGTTCTGAAAAACCTCGACCAGCGCAGTTTAATGTTCAGATCCAACAGGACCCATGGGATTTCCTCCAAGGAGGAGATTTCACCATAACGGGAAATGAATGGGAGGAATATTCTGTTACTTTCACTGCTTCACAAACTGTTAACAGACTTATGTGGGTATCTATTGCAGTTGCTGAATCTGATATTGATTTCTGGATTGATAATTTCCGCTTTTTTGAAGGAGAACCGGAAGACGATTTGACACGCGATGAGCCGTTCCCTGTTGATGCTAAGGAAAAATTAACGACACAATGGGCATCTGTGAAAACAGATCGTTTCTAAAAAAGAGTATGTCGTAATAAATTAGCCAACACGCTGCAACTATTGCGTGCTGGCTGTTTGTTTTATTTGTTATTTCACATAACGGTGTTTAACAAATAGTCTTCTATTCCTTATATATTACACATATACATAAGAATCTATCTATCCTATACTAAACTCCTAAAACTAAGTGACACCCTTCGTTGCCGATTATACTTACGTCCATCCCACATATCCGATTTTCTTGAGGGAATCCCGTGCATCCATCTGTTTTTCGCTTCCCCGCTTAATACAGTCAAACTCCTCGGTGCAAGCCAGATAGGAACCTTCTTAGTCTTATCTCCTACGTTTGTCAAATCCATAACACAACTGGATCCTAAACTCAAAATGACAATCGTGTCCATGAAACAAGCCTCTTTATCTGTATGATCTCCGATACCTTGTCCAGGTTCATATTCACTAACAAGCACCTGATTTGCTATTTTCGCCATATATCCATCATTGTGTAATTTTAGGCAGAGTCTATTTATCCACTCAGGAAACGCATCAATCTGTGTTTCCTGTTTCTCCTGTTGACCATTGAAGTTATAACTTTGACCATAATGTTGAACACGACGTTGATAGAAGGTATCCCACTCTTGTTTATCAATGTGATTTAACAACCAATCATGTTGAAATTCTGTGAGATAGTCCATGATATAACGAAATCCGTTGACAGTATCGGCAGCATGCAAATTGCTCGGTACAGGTTGCGGTTGTGGATGAGGTAATTGTTGATCTAATATGGGAAAAAGGGATATTTGTTCCATCTTTCAGTTTACTCTGAAATATCTGTAGACTTCGTTTCTAATTTGTTGTGATAAGCTATAAGAATAGCAACAGCAATACATGTCCCAACAATACCTACTGGTGAGAAATTTTCAACCCTATCAACCAATAAACCAAGCAATGGTGCAAGAACAATAGTTGCTAACGATTTAGATTGTGCCTCAATGGATAAAATCGTTGCGCTCATTTCAGGAGTGGACTGTGCGTTAAAACGACTGATCAATCCGGGTCTCCAGAAATTCTGAAGGATCGCCAAGAAGATAAATAACGTAATTATCGCAGGATACAAACCAAACCAAAGTGCAGGAATTAACAGAGCAAATAGTGCTAAATCTATCCACCACATAAACTGTGCTGCACCTTCATCTCCTCCTCGCCAATCCGAAACCTTATGTGAATTCCGAGATGCAAACGAGGATAGGAAATACAGCACAAAATAAACAGCTAACACAAGTAAAGCAGTCCGTTTTGATGTGTCCAATGCCATCAGAACTGGCAATGCTATTGCTGTTTTTTCAAGTATCGGCTGTAAGTAATCCTTACTCGCCTTATACATTCCCTCAAAACCCATTCCCTCAAAAACGAGTCGTCGGAGTGGAGGAAATTGCACTGACTGTTTAAAGGCACTACCAAGCATGCTTGCAACTGCCTTGAGAGAAAACTTGCTGTGTCTGTCACCATCCAAACGCGCAGGGTAACCGAGGAAGTTGATTATGTTTAATGTGTAGGGGATTATTGAAAACCAGAAGATATCTGTATAATTACCGCGATAAAAAACCAATCCACCTGCAATTACCACAGAAACTGCAGAACCCATCTGTGACCAAGACCGTGTAAAACCATATATTTTTGTTTTCTCATCCGATCTACCTTGCCAACTTAGCCAATCAAATATCATTGCCTTGTGAGTTCCGGTACGAAACGCATCTCCCAATCCAAAGAAAAACATTGCTAAGAAAAGCATTGGAAGGGATGTGCTCACAGCAAACGTTGCGAAAGAGGCAATATATGCACAGAACGAGAAGATCATGGCACGTCGTCTACCATATAGGTCAGCTAATGCGCCAGATGGGATTTCAAATAAGTTCGTACATATCTCCCGAAATCCGATAAGGATACCAATCTGAAAATAGGTCAATCCTTTCTCAAGAAACGCTAAAATAATAAACGGGTCATAGTAGCGTTGATTTTTTAAGAATCCGTAGAGTGAAAAACGGAAGAGCATTGGTATGCGCATGAATTAGTGAACATTACTCACTGTTTCTCCCAAATTTGTACGTTATGTCTTGGTAAATCAAAAGGATATTCACCGTATTCAAGGATAGGGATACCATTATCATCTACTGTGACTATAGCGTAGAGTTGGTGGGGTGTTACACTTGTATCAACCCGTTCAAGGAATTGCCATTGATCACCTTCAGCGGTTATAAGTCGTATCTTTGTCCAAAGAATTCCTTCACCATCTGTGTATGTACCATCGGATACCTGTAAATTAGGTTGCGGATCTGCAGGTAAGGTGAAACTCTCACTGATTGTTGACGTAGAATTCAAATGTGTATGGGATACTAACACCCAAGTTCCAGGGACTGGAACCTCAATACCGTTCTGATCAACAGGCCACACATGGTCGCGTTCCTCAATTGGGATTGGGGTTTCACCCTGCGAATCCATTACTTGTGGAATCAGTTCGCAGCCGGAAAATCCGATAACTAAAAAAGTAATAGCCAATATAAACGTAAGTTTTATGATTGTTTTCATAAGCACGTTGAATTCCTTTGTCATTCTAAAGTAATACAGAAAAGTAAAGTTAAATCAGATCGCAATAAGAAATATTAGACCTAAAAAAATTACTTATTGCGAATACCTCAATAAATCAGAAATAAATTAAATGTAAAGCAGAATCATATCCACCTTTTTCTTTAAGATGCAAAATAAACTGATTAATTATACTCTCATAATGATGTTTGATCTTATCTCTAAATATAAAAAAATTCCATAAATTGTATCTTAAGATCATTATATTTTGATGAAATGAATGTTCAGGAAATTTTCTTTGAGACAAATCTGAACCTTCTTGCATAATCTGAGTTAATATCTTACTGAGTGGCACTCCAGACTCTGTTTTTTCTATATGAAAACTTTTCTCTATTTTCTCTGCAGACATAAATAAAAGTTCTAATGATACGACAGATAGTATAGAATTCAGTACACTAAAATCAGTATTCCCATGCATTCTCATACCTGGGATTAATTGAGGTGGAAAGGCGTTATGATGATACATACACATTAACTCATATATTAATGAACCAAAACCAGCAACTTTTTCCTTAGAACGTATAACTTCACTTTGGTATTCGGGATTGGGTCTGAAATCAAATTCAATTTTCTTTTTTTCACTATTATCACTTGCCTTATAATCAATCACTTCAAATTTAAAATTTTTAGCCTGAAATATATGCTCATAAGTATTTTTTTCAAGTAGCATGTCATAAAGTTCTGATAAATAGCATTCTTTACTTGAATGAATATCAATCAATTCACTAAATTTAGGTTTTTTGTTATTTTGGTTAATCGAAAAGTAAAATCGTAAATCAAGAGAAAATAGAGCTCTCAATAGAATAAGTGCCGTTTTCGTATCTCTTGATTGTAAAAAACTAACAATAGGTGATAACTCATTCATTACCCTACGCAAGAAATTCAATGATTCCGATATTTCATCTTCCAATAGAGTATTATCTTTATCGTTATAGTTAGATTTTAGTGAATTAAATCCTTCACTTAAAATCATGTTTACATCCTCATCAATTTCCACATCTGTAATATACGAATTAGGATTAAATGTCATCTCAATAGATAGTGATATATCATATAGAGCGTTAAAAACTTTGGAAAGAATAATGTAAATTGATTGAAAATCACTATGGAAAAACCATCCTTCAAAATCCTTGTTTAAACGTGTTGTTGCTGTCATTTCACATCGCTTTATTGCGTCTGGATATTCAATAGCATAATCTAATTGATAATTCTTAAAATTCAGTAGAGCTAACATCTTTCATATACCTTACATTAGAATTGCGTTTCTCTGTATCAAATAGAGTGGAGTAACCACCCTATTTCTTACATATTTGATACCATTTCTTTACAAACATATCAAGGAAAAATCGGTATTTGAAAGGGTTTATGGCACTTTTTCAAATTTGATTTAAGGAATCTTCAAAGGATTTGAAGTCCAAAACTACTTATTGCGAATAGAATTATAACAGGATAAGTAATCCATGATCTGGATTTATCGCAAAGTCTTGGATATCCGAGTAGTGATCTGTCAATATCTTTTCAACAGTCCTTGTGGAACAATTTCCTCGCCTAAGCCAAATTACCTTAGGAGGATGTCCATGAATTGCACTTTTATCACCGAAATCTGTATCCTTTGACACAATGAGATAGTTATTATCACTGGCGTAATTCCACAATTCGGAATCTGCTGCGGTATCTAACCCAATATTTTGTGCATGGGTAGAATTAGGAAACAGATTATCCAGTCGACTCACCAGCTGGGGCGACAGGTTCTGATCGAATAGAAGTTTCATTCGTATAAACAACCATTTGTGCTTTTTCTCTATCTGCTGCATACGCAAGACATGCTCGAATGTCAGTCTCTGTTAAGTACGGAAAATCATCAAGAATTTCGTTTACTGTCATTCCCGAAGCAAGATAGTCTAAGACATCGTAAACGGTGATTCGCATTCCTCGAATACAAGGTTTCCCCCCACGTTTCCCAGGTTCAATGGTAATGATGTCTCGGTAATTCATCTACACAACCTCCAAGAAGGCTTTACAATTACGGATTTAGTTTCCAGTGAAAATCTATTTTGTCCTAAATTAAATTACAATTCTCTGAATGTCAAGAATCTGCTCCAATATAGGCTATCTACTTTTCGACTTTTTGGATGAGTTGATTCGCTAAGATAACAGTTGAAACCATACATCTAACTCACATTATATGATACCATAATTGTTCTGAATTGTAAAATTTATTTAACCATTTGTTTAAATAAATTTTATCGGTATTTCACAAGTTGATAAGTCAACCAACTGTCTTATCCTTACGCTGGTGTATGATAACACGGTTTCCATCGGGGTCTTCAATAACCGCCCAATAACATACAGCAGATTCTCCTAAAGATGAATGAGTACTTATCCCTGATTGTTTTAATTCCTCAACAGCAGCCTTCGCATCCTCAACTGCAAATGCTACCATCCCGCCTCCGGGTTCCGTAAAGAAATCACCTTCCCCTAACGCCAACGTTCCAGGATTAATTTGAAATTCAGCCCATTTTCCTTCATGTGCCACCCCAGCAAGAGGAATACCAAGCACATCACGGTAAAAGGTGATAGATTTCTCCATATCACTTACAGCGAAGAAAGTAAAGTCAATACCTAATACATTCATGACTTCCCCTTTTCAATACAGACCAGATAGATATGTTAAGCAGCAAGGATTTTAATAGGATATGCAGGGGAATCGGACATTGGCACAGTCCAGTAAGGTTGCCAAGTAGTAGCTTGATCCCGACCGATATACAACGTCTTTCCAATAACTGCCCATGCAGTTCCATCGGTAGTAAAGGCAATACAACCCGTGCTAATACGATCTGTTGGTTCTTCAAGTTGATCGTTGAGTTGAGTCCATGTCGCGCCACCATTATCCGAACGACAGAGCCAAGCTCCACCACCCCTTGGTCCTTTTTGGACTGAGGCAACCATTAAGTTTGGGTCAGCAGGATCTACCGCAATAGCAGTACCGTAGCGTACCGGCAATCCTTCAATCCGGTTTACCCACGAGTTACCTCGGTCTGTACTAACATAGACACCGTTTTGGGTATTCGCATAAACTTGATCATCGTCTGCGGGACACGTAGCGACCTGATGGACATCTTTATTTAGTTCAGGTGTAACAGGTTCCCATGAAACGCCTTCATCGGGTGAACGCATGATACTCCCAACATGGATATCTGCATAACAGAATCCGTCTTTAGTTTTAGCTAACGTCCGCACAGCTGGTGGACCTCCCCACGGCGTATACCAATCTTTTCGGCACGCCAATTCATCAAAAGTCTGAACTCGTTCAGCAGGTCCTTCCTCTCCAACGAGGCGATACACATAAGCACCCTCATCCGTTCCAATGAGCAGTGTCAATGGTTCTTCACGAATAAGTAACAGGGAAGCAATTGGGTCTTCAATCCCAGTCGGAATTCTCTTCTCACCATTCGGAGATAGAATCAAAAGCGTTCCATCTGAAAGTGCAACTGCTACGGATTGCGTTTCTGGTAATGAAATCAACGTACCGTAGTTATCATTAATTTCAGGACTTTGACTGTCAGTAACTTTATAAACTTCAATAGGCTCATTACTATCGTTGTCTTTAATTGAATAAATCGTATTGTCAGTGGTAAAAAACATTATCTATTCTCCTCTGTTGTGTATCGTCGGAAACATTTCGCACCTAAGAAAAAGTCTGGATCCAGCTGCGCAGCTTTTTCAACAGCCTACTGTTCTGTATAGGTTGTGATCGAATAATCGTGTTCCATTCCTGCAATCAGAAATGGAAAAGGTCAGATGTAAATAATCTCAACATTTGAAATTCCACTTTCTCTTCAACTCGGTTCATCCGATTTATCTATTAGGCGATAGTGTTTAAACAGATCTCCAGACTTATAAGTTTCAACTTTGTCAGGTGTTATCTCACTCAGAGTTACTGCAACCTGCCACGGATCAATAAATATTTTTTTATCCTCTGCGATTTTGGTTGGGTCTACATAATAAACGTAAATCGTTTCGTCTGGCTCAAATTGATCTGGATTGTCAAAGGATATGGTGCGTTCTGTCATATCTATATTAGAGGTTCCGGGAGGTCTTGCAGCACAAGCCAATGCAAAGAGAAAGTCAGGTGTAAGATAGATCGCTTCAAGAGCTTCTTCGGGAGGTCTGCCGGGTGGGGCATTAGATTTTCGTTTTTTCAATTTGGGATACAACTGCTTGCTTCCGTGATACAAATACGTTGCTTGTTTTTCCCTAAATCCATAAGGTAAATATGAACCATTCTCACCATACGTTTTAACACTAAGAGAGAGTTTGTCACTGTCTTTACCTAACTCAGAATTGACACCTGCTGGATTCAACACCGTGATTGTCCCTGTGACATCCTGAAGTTGTAAATCACTATCTTGTTGGGTATAGGCAACAACAGGACGATCAAAATTGTCTTCAACGAAACAGTCAATAAAATCAATGCCACCCATAGATTGGACTATGTTCGTTTGTGGTAAAGATAACGATATTGGAGACCATTCACCACCGAATTCTTTATCACTCGCAGCGTTAATAACACTACAATCGGTGAACGTAACACGTGCACCATTCACCGATTTTTCCTGCACCTTGATACCGAAACTAATTGTATTTTCTACTGTACAGTTATTAAATTCAATATGACCCTTAGGACCGTCGTCCCTGATTTTAGATACGCGGATACCTGAGCCGTGTCTACTGCTAATATAACAATTGTCAAATCGTATCGTTACATCTTCAGTTTCACTTGTAGTGTGAGCAAGGAAAATTTCAATTCCGTCACCTGCATTGTCAACGAATTTGCAACCAGAGAAACGCACATTTTTGATACGCTGATCGGGTAAGTCAGGTTCAATGTCTAAACCTGATGAAGGGGGTGTTCCCCAAGTGTTTGAAAACGTGCAGTTTTCCACTATTAAGTTTTCAGCACTAATGACGCTAATCCCTTGCCGATAATGGTTTTCACAGACGATATCACGTAGAAATACGTTTTCAGAATGTCTGAGTTCCTTACTGCCATTAACATAAATCCCATCTCCACCACTATCTTTGAGTGTTAAACCGGAAACTGCTACATTCTTAGATCCACGAATCGCAAGAGTCATACGCCATTCCGCTTTTGGATACTGTCCATACCATCGATGCCAACCCATCTGTTCAAGAACAATACCTGTGATATAGTCCTGTTTCCACATACGAAAGGTTGCACCATATCCGCGTATGCTAAGATTCTCCACATCTTGTGCGGTAAACATGGAATCACCTTTACCGCGATATTCACCTCGTTTAGCAGAAACCACTGTCCCCCGCTCAAAAATCAACTCTTGATTACTGGCAAGTTTTATTGGTCGGATTATCCAGTCAGAACGGATATTTGGAACAACTAATCGTTGGGCACCAGAATCAATTGCTGCTTGTAATTCCTCAGTCGCATCTTCGGGGTCAAATCCCCACCATGCGGCATTTGCATCTGTCCTTTTACCTGACTCAACGTCAGCAATCGCTTCAAGATTTTTCATGATAGTGTGTTCCATTAAGCATGGTTGTTTGCATAAAACATAATACAAATCATAGAAGTTTGGTTGCTATAAAGTTATTTGATCCATCAGTATGAACTTCACGGATAGCATTCCAATCAATTATAGCAACCCATATCTCTTCTTCATCCGAATACTGCACTATGCCATCAACTTCCAATTCTTCACTATATAGAACGACCTGTTGACTGTCACGCAAAGTAATTTTCTGAGAAGCAAGGACTTCAAGAGTACCGTTACAATTCAAACGTAATCTACCTTTTGCATCAGCGTTATGAAAATCTGCAAAGGCTCTACTCTTTTTCATCATCCTTCTCTCCGTGAGGGGTTTGGAATTGTTGGTGTAAGAAGTCTACTGGATTCTCTGGTGTAAGACCTGTCAATGTAGCATGAAATAAACTCCTGCCAGAAGTTCTTATAACATCACCACCAAGTTCCCGAATTTCACTCGGATGTGTTCCTATTCCACGTTGTAAATCTTGAATTCGGTTTTGTCCTCCCCTAACTACAAGTGCATCATCAGCAATTCTGACAGAAGAAATATATTGAGAATCCTCTGTCATTTACAGTTAATCCTTAATATTAACATCCCGTCTCCTATATAGCTGCCAATATCTAATTTACTTTTTTATTCAAATGTTAGTTGCAGCATTGAAGGCTCTGGGTTCTACAGTGCAAACGTCTTCTCATCATCAAGGTCCATCATTGCAAACCAAGTACTAATATCCGAATCTTCAGCACCAAGTTTTTTAAGCATACGGTCCATCATTGCTTGATATCGTTCATTTTCGGGACCCATATTCGTTATCTTTTCATTAAATGCTTCAATCTCTGAATCACTTTTTGCATAGTTTTTCTTCAACCACGACTCAATCTCAGTATCGGTAGAATATTCCTTTAGTGCCTCGGTAAAATCATCCGTAGACACACCGAGAAAACCGAGTGCCATCCTGTCCATTCCCGAATCCTCTGCATAAAAATATTCACCCAATGTATCACCATTAAATGCTCTTCCTTTGTCTATCAATCGTGCAAGATGCACCATGCCATACACATCTGTATTGTAAGGACTACGAGGTGCGCGCCGATTGAGATCAACAATACCGAAACTCAACTCGTCATCTAAGTCTTGCAGTGCAACCCACGTTGTGATGTCCGTGCGACTGGCATCCACTTCTTGACGACGCGCTTCAAACCGTTCACGTGTCGTTTCGTCCGGACCCCGATTGACCATTGCCTGATTGTAGGTATCAACATCAGCTTGAGATTTATCGCAGTTATCTTTTATCCACTCTCCGAGTTCAATATCATTGGGATTGTTGACTGCTGCTTCCTGAAAATCACCTGCTGAAACACCGAGGAACGCCAAAATACGCACATCTTGACCAGAAATATCACCATATTTATATTCACCGATTTTTCCTGCGCGTTCGGCGCGTGCTTTATCCGCCATTCGAGCAACTCCGCAGATACCAGCAACATCTCTTGCACGTGCACTGCGAGGCGGTCTTACAGTAAGGTCAACCTGCCAGAAACATCCCCAATCATCAAGTTCAATTGATTGCAGCACTGTCTTAATATCAGTCCGGTCAGGTGCATACTTCGCCAATCGTTCTTCTAATAGTTGCTGATGTTTCTTATCTGATGGAATTCTTTCTAATTCCGATTGGTTAAATGCTCCAATCTCCTCGTCAGTTTTCTTGCCTTGTTCAAGCATCCAAGCACTAAGTGCAGCATCATCATACTCGTCTGCAGCTTCAGCAAAATCGTCTGCCGATATCCCCAAAAATTCTAAAATACGTCTATCTAAACCGGAATGTCTACCGTAGACAAAATCACCGAGAGTCTCATCGTTATAGCCACGTGCCTTGTCCGTCATGCGTGCCGCACCTACTATACCTGCAACCCCAAGATTTGAAGGTCGACGTGGTGGTTGTCGTGTTAAATCCATAATTCGTTTCCTTTCAAATTATTCAAAAGTATGCTATTATATCTATGGTAGTATTGTATCACATATAAAGAGATTGTCAACCGAAAATGGATAGCACACCTAAACTATTGGACTACTACATCTTATGAGATACAGAATTATTTCTCTTTTAAGTATACTGGTAACCTTGGGACTATTGCTATCATGTGCACAAGCCCCCGATCAGGTTGCTGAAAACACCTTAGAACACATTACAGATTTAGTAGAAAAGTCGACTGTCCGTTTGGTAAATCAGGTTGGTACATCTACTACACTCGGGACAGGTTTCTTTGTGGAAAAGGATAAAATTGTAACGAATATTCACGTTGTTGGAAATTCTGGTACGGTTTTCGCAATACAGACTGGCAAAGAAAAAGTTCTAACTGTTGAAGGAATTGTAGGATTTGACGCGAATAACAATCTCGTTATCTTAAAAGTTTCTGGTAAAGGCACACCACTTCCTATCGGTGACAGTGACGCGGTTCAAATCGGTGAAACTTTTACTGTTGTAGGGTACCCTAATCAAATATACCGAACCACAACAGCAACTTTAGATACAATCCTGATAAGCCAAAAATGGTTTTGGATGGAAATTGATATTACTTATGGATACAGCGGTGGTCCTGTTTTAAACAGTCAAGGTCAAGTCATCGCAGCTGCTGTTCGGTATAGCAAAGATTCTCAAAGTTATGCTATTCCTTCAAATAGAATCAAGGAATTGCTTACTAAACCAATACCGTTGGAACCTTTGGTGGAATGGCAAAAACGAAATGTAATCCGTGCTGAGGTGATCTTTAGTATAGGTGAGAAAAAATATTTTGCTGAGGACTATAAACAAGCATTAGTTGACTATAATGAAGCTATTGAGTTAAACTCTGAACATGTTCGTGCATACTACAAACGTGGAAATGTTAATTACAAACTTGAAAAATATACTGCCTCAATAGACGACTATACGAAAGCTATAAAACTAAATCCTAAGCATGTTAATGCGTATAATAATCTCGCTGGAGTAAAGTTTAAACTTGGGGAATCTATATTTGAAAAAGGTGACACGGAAAAAGCACGGAATCTGTATCAAGAAGCGATTGAAGACTGTTCACAAGCAATTTATATTGACCCTGAGGATGCGAGTGCTTATAGTAACCGTGGAATTACAAGATTTACACTTGGTGATATAATACTTGATGATGGAAATGCTGAGAAAGCACAACATCTATATCAAGAAGCGATTGAAGACTGTTCGAAAGCAATTAAGATTTTCCCTAATAAGGCTGATTACTATTACAATCGTGGGATCGCGAAGTGTAAACTTGGAGATACCGAATCCGCACACGGAAATTTACATAGTGTCCAGAAATTACATCATGAAGGTATCACAGACTATGATAAATCCATTGAACTAAAAAATTCAACTGATATTGATACCGATACCACAAACTTGGAACACGAAAAAGGTAGAGCATCTACGGTTCGTGTCATGGGTTGGAGTGACGGATTCTCCAAAGGCAGTGGTTTTTTTATTGACACAGATAAGATCGCAACGAACATTCATGTCACCGCGGGTGTCGGTCCCATTTACGCAAGACTCAGCGGTACAGATACGCTTAGGAAAGTTATAGGATCCGTAGGATATGATGTTGAAAACGATCTCGTTATCTTCCAAATTGAAGGGAATGGCATACCACTTACCCTTGGGGACAGTGCCGCTGTAAAATTTGGTGAACCTGTTGTTACTATTGGTTATCCTCATGGGAAATTCAAGGTCACCCATGGCACCTTATATGGTCTGCGGAAGAACGATAGATTCCTCCAGACAACAGCGAATACAGCACCAGGGAGCAGTGGAGGTCCTATCTTAAATAATAAGAATCAAGTTATTGGAATTCATGTACAACATGACAAGACCTACAGTTATGCCATACCCGTAAACTACCTAAAGACCATACTTGATAGACGGGAACCAATGGAGCAATTACTTCACTGGCAGAACCGAGACAATGTAAGTGCGTATGCATACTATGACACAGGTGAAGATTATATCAACACTCAGGAATTTCACAAAGCAATAGTTAATTTTGATAAAGCTATCAAACTTAATCCTGAGTTTACTCGTGCATATTTTAAAAGAGCATACGCTAAGAATGCTATTGAAGACTTTAGCGGATCAATAGATGACTACACACAAGTTATACATTTGAACCCTATTTATATATCAGCCTACAATAATCGAGCATTAGTAAAATATATCTCTGGTAAATGTAAATCGGAAAAAGGTGATGTAACCGAAGCACAAGTATTGCTTGAAGCGGGGATTGAAGACAGTACAAAAGCTATACTGTTAGACCCAGAAGATGCTGATCATTACAACAATCGAGGAGTGATAAAATATACCCTCGCTAAATCTATGGCAGAACAAGGTAATGAATCAGAAGCACAGGTTCTATATTTAGCGGCAATTGAAGATTACACGCGCACAATTACAATTGATCCTGAGTACATTATTGCTTACAACAACCGTGGGAAGGCAAAAGAAGCACTCGGAAAACAGAAAGAAGCAGAAAAGGACTATGCGAAAGCAAAGGAAATGGAAACCAATAAATGAATCAAGGAAATCTACATCACATGAAATACAGAATCATTTCTCTATTTTGTTTACTGGGAATCTTAGCATTTCTCCAATCCTGTGCATTTGTACCCCAACAGCTTGTAAAAAAAGTAGAAACTCGCTCAAGAGATTCCACAGTCTATTTAGAAAGTCATTCTGGTAAACCAGATATACTTGGTAGTGGGTTCTTTGTTGACAAAGATAAAATTGCTACAAATATCCATGTTGTTGGACAACCCGGACCAATTTTCGCAAAACTTAGAAGTAAAGAGACCGACTTAGGATTCACTATTAAAGGCATTGCTGCCTTTGATGTGAAAAACAACCTTGTTATTTTACAACTATCAGGTGAAGGTACTCCACTACCTATCGGTGACAGTGACACGGTTCATATTGACGAATCTGTTACTGTTACTGGTTATACTAATGGCAAATTCAATGCCAAAACTGGAACAATAGAGAGCATCGAGAAAAGTGATAAATGGTTCTGGATGAAAGTTGCTACAACTGAGCAGAGCAGTGGTGGTCCTGTGCTAAATAAGCAAGGAGAAGTTATCGGGATTAATGTAGGATATGGTGACGATTTCCACAACTACGTAATTCCGTCAAACGCGCTCAAGGTATTGCTCGCAAAAACAGTACTACAAGAACCTTTGGTAGAATGGCAAAAAAGAGAATATATTCGTGCTGAAGTGCACAACTTTCAAGGTGAACAAAAACTCGATGCAAAAGAATATAGAAACGCGATAGATGAATTCGGAAAAACAATCACGTTAAATCCTCAACATTTTCGTGCATCCTATATGCGTGGCGTTGCTAAGTTCTATAGAAATGATTATGCTGGAGCGTTGGATGATAGTACACACGCTATCAAACTTAACCCTAAATATGCCAGAGCATACAAAGGTCGTTGCATTATGTTGTGTAAACTTGGTGATATTGAATTGGAACGGGGTGATAAAGAGACTGCGCGGAAATTTTATTTTGAGGGTATGGGTGAATTTGATAAATACATTCAACTCAATAAATCAAACACTGTGAATGCATCTGCAGCACATAAAGATTACAAATTAGGCAGAAATTCGACTGTACGCTTGATGAGTGTGTCAGGAAGATTTGCAGCTGGCAGTGGATTCTTTGTGGATACGGACATGATTGCAACAAATATTCATAATGTATCAAGACAAGGTTTAAATTTTGTCAAATTGATGGACAAAAAGACAATATGGGAAGTTACGGGGGTAACAGCATTTAATGTGGACCACGATCTCGTAATCCTAAAGATTAATGGTGAAGGAATACCTCTGCCTATAGAAAACAGCAATCTAATACGGAAAGGACAACCTGTTGTTGCAGTCGGATATCCTGATGGAAAATACAAGGTCACTACAGGAAAAGTAAAGGCTATACGGAATAGTGACAAATGGATTAGTACAACAGCTAAAATTGCTAAAGGGAACAGTGGCGGTCCCCTCCTAAATGATAAAGGAAAAGTCATTGGGATTAACACACGCGGAGATAAATATAGTGCAAGTCCTTCAAACAAACTTACGGAATTGCTGGAAAGTTCTAAAACAGTTGAACCGTTATCAATGTGGCAAAAACGTGATCATATCCGTGCTTGTGCTTACTATTTTGAGGGAGAAAGTAAGTACTTTGAAGGAGGTTTTAACAAAGCAATTGAGCTTTTTGATAAAGCTATCTTACATAACCCTAATTTTTTGCTTGCATACAGATACCGTGGATATGCAAAGAAAGCGCTCGGATACACGGATAATGCAGACAAAGATTTTAAGAAAGCAAAGGAATTAGAATCGAAAAAATGATCTTACTCATTAATATCTACAAACAGATAGAAACGGACAAAAAATGAAAAAAATACCAATTCTTACTATTTCAATACTTGGAATAGTTCTCTCCATAATCCTAAGCGGTATATATCTCAACTTCTCTTATTTTGAACCCGACACCGCTTCATACCTATTCCAAGCAAAGTTATTTGCACAAGGCAAAATATCCATACCAACTCCTATCCAAACTGTCGATGGAACACCTGTACAAGACCCAAACGGCAACCCAATGCCTGAATATGGGCACTCTCCTTCACCGCACATCAACATGCTCAATGGAAAGTGGTATTCAAAATATCCATTTGGTAACGCACTCATGCTAATGTTCGGTGTATTCTTCAACGCACCATGGCTTATCCCAGCACTTGCAACTGGCGGCGCGATATTTCTACTTTTCCTTCTAATCAAAGACACTTATGGTAAACCTATCGCACTTATAGCAGCGGTAATTGCACTGATCTCTCCAGCAACAACAGGTATGGGATCAACATGGTTCAGCGAACCGGTAAGCCGTTTTTACCTCACACTCTTTCTATTCACACTTGTCCGAATCCTTAATGGCAAACAACATGTCATCTATCCTCTCCTCTCTGGATTCGCTTTAGGTTATGCTTTCAATACACGACCACTCTCCGCCATAGTTTTCGGTGTTGTCGGAGCTGGATTCGCACTATATCACCTCTATAAACCAAAAGTGGCAGACCAATCCACCGAAACAGACGAACAGAACCAGACAAACACACCTACACAGAAACAACTGATGACTCAGTTAGGGATTTTCTTAATACCCTTTACGTTCATGATACTTGTATGCATGGCGTGGAATCATCATTTTACAGGAAACCCGTTTACGTTCACTCACACTGCCGCACAACCTAAAGACAAAGTGGGTTTCGGAAAACGCGGTGAAGGATACTATGTCGACCCTGATAGTGGATGGGAATTCACACCACAATGGTCTGTTAAAAGAACATGGCAACACATTCTCCCTTGTATCAGTTTCAACGCTCTTGGCTGGGGAAATTATAAACCCAGACTCCTAATTGAACCGAAGCTAACTCCCAAGTTTTTCCTTGATTTTCTCCCCTTGCTAATACCGTGGTGCCTCGCACTCATACCATTTTTCCATTCCTCACGAAATAGATATGATGTGTTATGTATGGCTTTTATTGTGGGAAGTCTGATACTCTATGCATTCTTTTACTTCGAAGGATCAACATGGGGATTTACTCCTGTAAATGCAAGGTACTACACTGAAGCAATTTTCCTTGGATTTATCCCATTAACAGCACGTGGCATGTATCTTCTCTATCAACAACTCAAAAAACCGATATGGAACAATAAACTTGCTTACGCTATGGGAATATGTCTGTTGTTGCTCAGTGTAAATACTGTATGGAGTTATGTGTGGATTGGGAAAGTGTATCAGAATTGGAGTGCAGTTTATCAGAAATTACCACCGTTGGTTAAGAAGTTTGATCTTCACGACGCTGTCATTTTTGTCCCAAACACACGAGATGCACCAGTAGGTGACTATCCATTTAAAAGTCTGGACGAAGCGGATATAGTCTATTTTAAACTCGGTCCTGCTCCACGTTGGGGGCTAACAAACAGCGATTGGCAAAGTGTCTATAAGACATATTTTAATGGCAGAGATGCTTATCTATATGAAGCAGGAAAAAACAATATAAAACCCTTAATCCCTGATCCATAAGATTACTCGCGAATCAGTTGTCTGTGATAATCCACTAAGACCGTATCATCTGTCGAAACTTCTGTGTAAATTCACAACTACGTTTTATACTCGCTACATCTTCCATCTTATATTGAACCACAAGCGGTCCTGTAAAGTTTATCTCCTTCAAACCTCTTGCAAATGTCTCAAAATCAAATGCGCCACCACCCGGTTCACCACGATTGCTTCCCGATACGTGCACATCACCCAAACATTCTTGCATGGAAAATGCTGCTGCATGTGGGTCAGCACCATCATTAAATAGGTGATACGTATCGCACGTCAAATAAACAGGTAACCCAGTATCCAAAATAAAAGCAACCCCTTCACGATAGTTATCAAGCGGACATCCCTTCTCAAACTCAAGCGCAATTTTTATATTGTTTTCCTGACATGCAGGTATCATCTGGGACAGATTATCTTCAAGTGTATCCAAAGATTCTTGACGTGATACATCTGCTGATGGATTCACCCATACTCCGATGAATTCTGCATTAAACCTCCGTGCGACTTCAAGGACAATCTCAAAATGCCGTAACGCAGAATCATTTAGGGTAGGGGTTGTCAATATATGGTTGCCGAAGCCAATTGTCGGTGCAACAAGGTTGTGTTTATCTGCAAGTTTCATTGCATCTTCTATTTCCGTCTCAGAAAGTTCACCGAGAAACGCTGTATTCACAGGTATATTAATACCTTCATAACCAGCATCGGAAACAAGATCAAAAATCTCAGTACGAGTAAATCTCCCTAATGTTCCAGAATAAGGGTCGTAACAAACTGTTAACATTGTTCTTTCTGTCCTCTGTTATTAAAGTAAAATGAAATCAATAAACAACACCTATCTCCTCACGCCAAGTATCTAATACCTTCATATTACCCAATGTATCATCCCACGACATGGCAGGTGCTTGACGGTCTGAAATATGGTTAGCAACCATATCTGCTTCGTATGTAAAAAGATCACGATCTACCTCAACGGTTATTTCCGATGTTCCTCCTCCTTGATAGGAGTTAAGTAAAAGTTGACTTGGGGGGAAGATTGTATCTAACGGCAATGCCGTTCTTGTTCCACGACAAGGTGAAGACGGTAACCATGGACTTGGAATTGAGAGAGTGCCACCAGACCCGTACACAGTGACTTTGCTCCCAATATTACATTCCACAGCACAAGAAATCTCCGCGACAATATCGTTCTCAAATTTAAGTGTTGCTGCAGCTATATGGTCAACACCCGTAGGTCCTACTTTTCCATTAGCCTTTACCGAAATCGGATTTAAGAACAGTTTGTTTGCAGCTGCACCTGCTACTTTTCGTGCCATTGAAGCAGTATAGCACCCAATATCAAGGATTCCTCCGCCACCCATCTCACGACTGAAAAGTCGACTGTCGGGATTGAATTGCGATTGAAATCCGAATGTTGCTTGAATGAAACGCACCTCACCGATGGCACCATCCTGTATTAGATCAACCATGCGTTGTATTTGCGGATGACACCGATACATAAATGCTTCCATCAGAAACACATCATTGTCACGTGCCGCATCAACCATAGATGCAGCACCAGCATGATTTATACTAATTGGTTTCTCAACCAATATATGCTTTTTTGCCTCTGCAGCCTTTATTGCCCATTCTGCGTGGTGCGGATGAATTGTTGCAATGTAGACTGCATCAATGTCATCATCTCCCAAGAGTTCTTCATAACTCCCATATTGATGTGGAATATCAAAAACATTAGCAAAACTCTCAGCACGCGATTTGGTTCGACTCGCAACAGCATAAATCTGTCCTGAATCCGTAAACCGCATCCCATTGCAGAATACACACGCAATTCCACCTGGTCCTATAACACCCCAATTTAACATCTGTTGACAACTCCTTATAACTTTTTGCTTCAACAATTTATCACAATCCTACTTTTTTAGCAATAGAATGCAATACTCATCATTATCATTAAGGTTTGACTTTTATTTCAATATACATTATAATACATTTCAACACCTACAAAATCAGGTAAGAAATAGTGTTATCATCTCCATTGTTCTTATTCTGAATAACAAAGACTACACAATATAAACTGATGCATGAAACTCAACGGTCGGTTCCAACACATGCAAGGAGAAGAGATGGCAACGATTGTCAAACACAACACAACAGGTAAAAATTACTGCTTACTCGGTACAGGTTTCGGTGTATTCCAATCCTCAAAACCGAACGCTTTTTTTGGTAATCTAATGGCGGATGTGGATGAAGGTGAATATGCCATGGTCTGCGTTTGTGATAGTGCTGGAGCAATTTTTTGGATAGATGCAGCGAAGGTTACCGTAGTAAGTATTGATGGACAAAATGTTGGAGAACTCCCGCTCACATGACGGATTTCAAATTCATAATGTATCAGAGCAAGGATAAACTCCAAACACTTATTTTCACGAAAGGAAACTTTTCACCGAATGGATTTACAGCAGATTAACATAAAGGTTTTCGCAACCGAAGATAGCAAGATTAACTACACAAACTTCATAAAAATCTTCAACCGCTGGATGGAGGAAGCTGATTCCGATGATTACCTAAACTACGCTGATTATTCGCACGTTGATGCTGGTCCCGGAGTGCTGCTGATTTTGAAGCAAGCTAACTATAGTATTGACAATGCATATCATCAAGCAGGATTGCTTTACAATAGAAAGCATGATGTGGAAGGTAATAACAGCGATAAAATTCGTCAAGCTCTAACTGAGACACTCTCCAAATGCGAACTACTTGAAGCATCGGAAGAATTGGAAAATGCTATCCATTTCAACGGTTCAGAAATCCTTTTTATGATAAACAACCGTCAGATCGCACCAAATACAACAGAAACAGCAGATGCGATTCAGACAGACCTTGAACAAGTGCTAAAACAGATGTACGGTGGTGACGATTTCACCATAGAACGCACCTCGGAAGATGTCCGTGAACGTTTTGCGCTTCGAATCTCAGCGAATACTACCAAACAAATTTCTGAACTCATCTCCAATCTCGGAGGATAATATGTATAACTTTTCCAATGAACAGATTGAGCGATATAGTCGACATATTATCCTAAAAGAGGTAGGCGGAACAGGACAAACGAAGCTGCTTGAGTCGAAAGTGCTACTTATCGGCGCGGGAGGACTCGGTTCGCCTATTGCTGTCTACCTTGCTGCAGCAGGAGTAGGCACACTCGGAATCATAGATGATGACGTGGTTGACCTAAGTAACTTGCAACGACAAATTCTACATGGCACCAGTGATGTCGGCATCCCAAAAACGAAGTCTGCAGAAGCCAGTATTACCGAGATGAATCCAGATGTCAAAGTAATCCCTCACAACGAACGTATCAACTCAGAAAACGCTTTTGAGATTTTAGATAAGTACGATCTAATTATTGACGGGTGCGACAACTTCCCAACACGTTATCTTCTCAATGACGCGTCCGTCATGCTTGGTAAACCGATTGTACACGGCAGCATTTTCCAGTTTGACGGACAAGTGTCTGTTTTTTACCCGGGTAAAGGTCCGTGCTACCGATGTATATATCCCGAACCACCACCAGCAGGTATGGCACCGAGTTGTCAAGAAGCTGGGGTATTTGGCGTGTTACCCGGTATCATCGGTACAATTCAAGCCGTTGAAGCAATTAAAGTTCTATTAGACATCGGCGAACCGTTGATCGGTACTCTCTTACTGTTTAATGCATTAACGATGGACTTCAACAGATTAAAACTCCGACAAGACAGCAACTGCCCTATGTGCGGAGAAAATCCCACCATTAAAGAACTTATTGATTATGAAGAATTCTGTGCAGTGCAGTGGTAAATGACAATTCAGATAGGACTTGTACAGATACATAGGATCACACAATTTGGATTTACACCATCAATGAATGCGTTATGAATTTTGCTATTACAATTGGTGTGACACCTGATTGTGAATTGTATACGTAAGTCCTATTTCTCTATTTTTTCATATTTGCACCCTTCCGATATAGTTCTTTGTCTTTACTGTATAGAGATATAAATTTCGCTTTTTAGAATTTTGAAGGATATTGCATCAATCCTGTCAGAAATTAGGTTGCCACAATTTCGGGGTGATAAACTATGTTACTATTTGGATTGATTATGATCTTTGTTGTACTTCTTGGAATAAACCATGAATTGAAGAATATAAGGATAATTTTAGGCAAGATGCGGGAACATTTTTCTGAAAAAAGTGATGAGAAAGATGATTAACAACCTTCTAATTCTCATTACATTCAATGTCCGACTGCCGTCCTACTTTACAGTGATTATGCCAACACCTCCCGTCGAATTGGTGAATCAATAAACAATGAATCCCCACCATCAATCATCAATTCCAATCCCGTAACCCAAGCACCTTCGTCCGAACATAACCACAATGCACCATACGCAACATCAATTGGATTCCCGAGACGTTCCAACTCCGTCGCTACTGGTGAAATTTCTCCTTCAGGTAACGGATCCCAGATAATCCCTGGACACAATGCGTGAACACGGATATTTTTCTCATACAATTCTTTCGCAAGGTTTTTCGCTGTAGCAACCATTCCTGCTTTTGCTGCAGCATAAGCAGCGTTTGCATCCTGTCGCACACGTGCACCTGCTGAAATCGTAATAATACAACCACCGCCGCGTGCTTCTAATATCGGAACAAGTACCCGCACGGGATTGAAAAGGGTACGTAGGTTGTTTTGCAGTGCACCATCCCAATATTCTGGATCCATAGTGGTAATATCATTCTCGGTTGAGAAAAACCCACCGGCAGCATGAATAAAGCAGTCAACTCCACCAAATTCTGTTACTACAGTATCAATAAGTGAGTCTACTTGTGCAACATCTGTCAAGTCGGTTTGATGTGTTAATACTTCACCACCATTGGCGCGGATACGTTCCGTCGTTTCTTCCATCTTACCTGTTGTGCGTGCAGCAAGGGCAATCTTCGCACCTTCTTGTGCAAATAGTAGTGCAGTTGCGCGGCTCATGTTAGAGCCAGCACCACCGATAAGGACAACTTTGTCTTTCAATCGCATTATCAATTTTCCTCTTCAGTCTATTTTATAAATCGTGGTAGATAGACAAATCCTTCAATACATATTGTCAGCGGATGTAACCTATCCACGTCATGGAGAAAATATATCACAAATTCGACAATCGGTCAAATCCTAGTTTAGAATAGAACACACTTCTATATACCACCTACTATTTATGAAAGATTGGACTTTATTATTGAATAAATAACAACGTATGTGCAACAATTATAAAAGGTTTGTTTATACAGAATTTTCATAGTCTACTGGAGGAATAATAGGTGCACAATACCATTACGATTATATGGGTCGCCTGTGGATTAGGATTACTAATTGTTTTCGGGATGTCTTGTGGTAGTGCCGTTGAGGAACCAAAGAATCAGGAGGAATTTCTGGAAATCATACGACAATGCGAACCAGCACAAAGAAAACCTAAGACTTCACCATCAACTCAACTGACAAAAGACAACCAGGTACAAATGGAAACTTCGTCTGAGAAGACAGATGAAAAAGCACTTGTTTCACCTCACGGATTCGGTCCCTACCCAGTAATACCTGAAGGAGTGGGAAATTTTATTTGGAAACAGCATTCCGCAAATTCTGAACTAATGATACGCGTGAAATTGAAACTTATTTCGGAAGGTATAAACGTACGCGGTGCTACTACGATGGATGGAAAGGTATATCCTAAGATCAAAGGGATTGTATATGTCAATTGGGAAAGAGATTTTTTTGGACTGAGAAGATATATCTCTGGTTATATGTGTACTGGTGAAGACGGGGCACGTCTACGTGCTATTAGAGGAAAGAATTCTAATCGACGCAAAATAAGGGAATCAGATGTTCCGCATGATATTAAACTGATTGATATGGATAAAGCGGGTATTGATCCGTATGAGTTCTTAGGTCTACCAAAACCTTAAATCCGGATCCAACATTCATAGGAGTTGTAGTATCACTAATGAATCCAATTATTATCTAATTCAATAGAATTAAACCCAACCATCACTATAGTCTATCGCCGATTTCATGTGCTTCATCGCAGCGTGGATTTGCGGTAATTCCTCAAATCCGTAAGATATGCGAAGTTGTCGTTTCCCGACATCGACCATTTCACCATTTGGATGCACACAATGCTCACCGGGTATATATATCACCTTAGGATGAGCATTACCTTTAGGTCCGTCAATCTCTTCATCACCGGTTGTTCGCGTCAAATACTTGAAAAAATCGGAACTTGAGTCGGTTCCAACGTTCGTAAATGTCAAGTAATAATAGAAGCCAGCACTCCCACCCCGACATTCTTGTATGTTATCACCGAGATACTCAGTTATCCACGTTTTGACTAACTTTGCCTTTTCCCTATACCCGTTATTGACCTTCTCAATTTGTGCTTCAATGCCGTTATCAAGTAGATAGCTCGCAATTTCCTGATTGATGAGCGGTGCACTAAACCCAATGTCACTTGTGCGTTGGATGAGGCTGTTGAGAAATACTCCTTTTGGACCTATTAGATAGCCAATACGTAAACCAGGAGCAAGTATTTTTGACAACGTCCCTACCTCATACACAATACCGAGTTCATCATGACATATAGCCGACTCCAGAGGTTCAACGGAATCGTCATGCACAAGGTCTCTGTAGGCGTTATCAAAAAAGATCGGAATTTTTCGTCCAACTTCATGCGAAAGTCGTGTAACAATATCTACTAATTCTCGTTTTCGTTGATTGGAAAGAATTGTGCAACTTGGATTGTTTACCGTTACCACATAGAAAAACTGGATTGACTTTTTGTCACTTCCTATTGCATCTAACTTTACTTTCAATAGATCAGTTTGCAACCCTGCATCATCTTCAGGTATAGCTACAATAGAAAAGTCTTTTCTATCAAGATCGTTACAATAGATATAATAGATCGGATCGGCAGTAATCACAATACCTGTTGGAAGTATGTGGGTAATACTCTCTAACAAACTGGTCGCACCGTTTGCACCGATTACAACGTCCCGTTTGTAAAACAAGTCTTGTGTTATGCCGACTATTCTATTGCGAATAAGGAATTTCTTGATTGATTCAATCAGATTTGGAGAACCTTGTGCGCCTCCATAATTGAGAGAGGCGCGGTACTTTTGGGGATTAGCAAGTACCGCTTCACATGCCATCTGAATCTGTTGGCGCGGTATAGTATTTTCATTTACATATCCCACGCCAAGGTTAATATCGTATCCATCCCGAAAACCGACAGCAAAATCGGTCATCATTCGGTTAACTGCGGAGGGAACACTTGAGGATTTACCGTATTCAGATAACGTAACATCACGAATTTTCATCTATAATTGGAATTTATAATTAATCAATAAACTCACATTAAAGTGAGTTCGGTATAAACAACTTTGTAAATTCGGTAAATTGATATAAAATCCTGCATGTGTGCTAAACCGAACTCACGTTACTTTAATAAATCATTAAGGGCAGATTCAATAGTGCGATGCTTAAATTCATATCCACTTGCCTCTGTTTTCTCAGGAAGTACGTTCTGACTCAGCACTACAAAGTTAGCAAACTCACCCATCATTATTTTTAACCCGAATGTTGGAATAGGAAAAATCGTTGGTTTACGGAGAACTGATCCGAGTGTTTTTGTAAACTCAATGTTTCTGACAGGTGTAGGAGCTGTTGCATTCAATGCACCATCAATCTCTCCATTTTCCATAGCGTGTAACACAATACCAATAACATCATCAACATGAATCCACGACATCCACTGGTTACCGCTACCAAGTTTTCCACCGATTCCCATCTTAAATGGAGGTAGTACCTGTTCCAAAAGTCCACCTCCCATTCCAAGCACAAGTCCAATGCGGACAGACACGACACGTATCCCATACTCTCTCGCTTTCTGCGCTTCTGTTTCCCATTCTTGGCAAACTTTAGCCAAAAAATCAGTTCCAGGAAGCGTTTCTTCAGTAAAACTTTCGTCACCACTATCACCATAAAGACCGATAGCAGACGCACAGACCAGCACTTCCGGTTTGGAATCAGATGAAGCGAATGATGCAACAAGGTTCCGTGTTGAGAGGACACGGCTATCTCGAATCCTTCGTTTCTTCTCAGCATTCCATCTTCCTGCAATAGCTTCACCCGCGAGATGAATGACTGCTTGGACATCTGATGTAGCTTCTGAAGGGAGTTGTTCAGTTTCGGGATTCCAACCGTATAAATCTGTTACTGAATTTAGTTTAGTTTTCGCGCGTACTGGGTCTCTTGAAACGACCTGTACTGCATATTCTCTTTCGTGGAGGGCATCACACACACGGTTTCCGATAAAACCTGTTCCACCGGTGACCAATACATTTTTCATTGTTTCCTCCATTCTGTGAAAATCCTTGGTATGCTCGGATTGAACCCGTACATATAAGTTATTCAAAAATGTTCTTTTATTTTGCAAGTTCAGCTATAGTAGATTCCAGTTTCCGATAGTCATCTATAACTGCATCGCTGAGTGTATCGTTTGTTTCTGATTTATTAAATCCAGCAAACCGAATAGCCTTCATGCCAGCATTTTTCGCGCCAACGATATCAGTTCGAACAATATCTCCAATATGAATAGCTTCATCGGGTTTAACATTCAGCTGCTTCAGTGTAGAATCAAATTGAGCAACTTCTGGCTTTGTATATTCTGATTCGTCAGAATAAGTAAATGCTGTGAAATGCTGCAATATTCCGTCACGTTCCATAAGTTGTTTTGTATATCTACCTGGTGTCAAGGCAGAGTCTGAAATAATCCCTAATAGATAACTTTCACTCAATCTGGCTAACACTGGTTTGACATGTGGTATTAGCACTGGAGGAGATGCCAAAAATGCATCACCAAGACATACTATCAGAGAATCGATTTCTGTCTCATCAAGCGATAGTTGAAGCGTTTCAGCAAACTTCATCATACATGTTTCTACGGAAACACCTTTGTGTTCATGCCACCGAGAATTTGATACCATATATGCATCGTCCATTCCACTTGCTATAACATCAGTCTTGCATGAATAACCTTGTTTTGTCAGGTAATCATGACATTTTTCTATTCGTATGGATTGCCGTTTCTCCCAGTTCGCAAGAGAATCGGCATAAAGTGTTTGCCAAAAATCAAATGTAATTGCTTTGAACATTGGTTCCTCTATCATCTGAAAATACTTTAAATGGTTAACATATCGTCTTATTGTATAGTGAGACAAGTAGGATGTCAAGCGTCAAATACTGTATACAAGGTTTTCGTAACTGGCTCATCGTTGTTGAAACAGAAACGAAATTCTTACAATAAAGTTGACTATGATTTAGGATCTCATACATTAAGTGGTAATGTGATTAGATATGATGTGTACAGAAAAACGCAGCTTGCAAATTATGCACGCTGCGTTGATTTCACCTAAACAATCCGTCTCTATTAATTATTCGTGAATGGGTTCTCAGAGGTGCGAACCTCAATAGCTTCTGGTGTCAATGCACCGAGTGGTTTTTCACCCTTTAGTACACGTTCTATATCGTCCACAATCATATCTGCCACACGAAGATTTGAATCTTTTGTCCTACCTGCAATGTGTGGTGTATGTACAACGTTATTTCTATTCCGCAATTCATCATCAATAGGGACAGGTTCTCTGTCATAGACATCAAAAGCACCCGCAAGTTCATCTTTGACAATCCGTTCGCGTAAGGCTGCCATATCAACTGCGTGGGCGCGAGTAATGATGACTACCAATGCACCTTTATGCAAATGGTAGATGCGTTCACGATTTAGTAAATGTCGTGCTGAAGGAGTCGGCGGAATGGCAACAAATACAATATCTGCCCTATCTACGAGTGTATCCATATCAACGCGTTCCACATCCCATTCCTTAAGAAGTTCGTCGGGAACATACGGGTCGAATCCCATTACGGTTGCACCGAACGCACGGCACCACCGCGCTATTTTCCCACCAATCTGTCCAAGTCCCATCACCCCTACCTGTTTCGTACCAATATCACCATTGACAAAATCAGGATCATCACAGAATTGGTGTGCGACAGGTAGTTTGCCTGCTCCCCAGATTGGGTCAGTCCAATTCCACAGTTTTTCTCCTTGTGCCATTTGCATGTGCCATTGGGCAGTTCGGCGCAGTGAGGATAAAGCCAATCCAAAAGCACATTCCGCTACAGATTGTGACCAAGCACGTGTTGATTCAATGACTGGAATGCCGCGCTCTTGAAGTTTAGCATACGGGATACCGTGTCCTGTGTTATCTGTCATTGTGCCAAGTACTTTTAGTTTCGGTGCGCTATCAATACACTCCTCAGTGAGGTTGCCTCCCCAATGTGAGAGTCCTATGACTTCGCTTAGATCCACCTGCTGATGGATAGGGTCTTTGCTAGTAGTATTCAGGACAAGTGTTACACCTAATTCTTCAAGCCGTTTTACCATCTGTTCATGGACGTAGGGCCATGAACCCTCCAATCCTGGATGACGTGTAAAAAGAAATTGGGGTGTTGACATATAAGATTCCTCCTAATTAAGTTATAACAATATGTGGGACTGTTGCGTATCTACCACGACGGTTACCGTAAAGAGTTAGTCCACCTTTGTTTTCTGCATTACCATTTACTTCATAACGCACAGTTATATTCCCAGTAGAATTATCTGCTAAGCACGTATCCTTATCCAACGGGACACGATACAAGTAGCCGTAGTTGCCGAGGTTTTCGTGGATATAAGTGAGGACACCACGGGCATCTGCTGGACAATCGGGAATTGATAAGGTTTCTACCTCAGTACCATTGACAGAGATCGTGACATCTGTAGGGAATTTTTCAGGTTCAGTTTGCCGAGAACCACCATTTGAAGAGGATGCCTCAAAAACAAGTTCCATCTTAGATATATCATCAGGATTTAGTTTAGCAGGCAGCGGCATCTGATATTCAACATATCCAGCACCTTGTGCAGTGAAGAGTTGCTCCTTGATTTCGGTTGCTGAATCCCACTTACTGGCAGATATGTCTCCCGGAAAATGACTAAGGGATGTAAGACCAGCGGTATCTTCTAAGTATATCTCAAAATTAATAAAATTACGTGCCACAACCGTCCCTTGCTTATCAGAGACCCATACATGCAATGTACCAACTGCTGCGTTAATATCAGGGATAGTGATTTCCAGTTGATGTGCCTTCTCTACCTGATATTGTGGAAACGGGATTTCAACACTCCTGCTTACACGTCCATACGTCAATTCTCCGTTCTTATCAACCGTATCCAGTTGCCAATGTAGCGTCGTATCATTAATTTCTTTATGTGAAAAGTGGCTTGCATATATGTCTGCCTTTATGATATCACCAGGAGAAACCGTGGTACCGGGTGGATAATCAATTGCAATGAAATCAAGTGTGTTGATGTCGTTGTAATCGTATCCAAATTCCTTTACCGACCGATCATAGTTCATAAAGCCATTATGTTCCCACTCAATGTCCTGAAGTTCGGTGTAGATATACCCACAGATTTTTGGATGGAGTCGTAACTCGTTTGTCAGATACTTAAAACACCATGCAATATCTTTGTCACCCGCGCCAGCACCTATCCCACCATACTCGCTATTAATCAACGGGGCATCGGTTTGCTCGTTATCACCAGCGTAATTAAACTTTGATCCTGGATAGGTCTGTTCCACGACGTTGGCAATATGGTCTTTAGCATGTTTATAATTGTTGATATAGAAATGCCAAGAATTTATATCAGTCTCCACATGGTCGTATAAACAGGGGGAATTATCCTCAATTAGCCGAGTGGGATCCAGTTCTTTTGCAAGATGATACATCTCTCGCACCCATTCTTGGCGATCAGTTTGCTGCTTGAAATCTCCTCCACCAAGTCCCCAAGTTTCGTTGAAGTTACACCATGAAATGATGGATGGATGATTGAAATCGCGTGCGATGTTTCCGCGAAGCGTGCTTTCAAATCTTCCTTTCGCTAAATCTGTATAGTTGCCGAAGTTTGGGATATCGCACATAAAGAGCAGTCCTAATTTATCTGCCCAATAGTAGAGGCGCGGTTCATCAACTTTTATATGGAGACGTAGGAAGTTAAACCCAAATTCTTTGGCACGTTCAACATCAGTTCGGATGGCTTCATCAGTGAGGAAGGTATACACACCTTCAGGGTTAAATGATTGATTGAGCGCACCAAGCAGATATATCGGATGATTGTTAAGATATATGTAGTTGTAGTCGCCTCCTGGTGCCTTCTCAATTGATACCTTCCGCATACCAAAATAGGTAGAAACACTATCAATAACAGATTCGTCTGATACTAACTTAAGGGTGACATCGTATAGGTTTGGTGTATCAACGTCCCACAGTCGGAGTTTCTCAGGAGGAATATTGACTATAATCTGTGTCTTGTCTGCTGCAGGGATGCTTCCGTTTTGACCATCACATTCCCAGTGTAATTCAGTGCCTTGTGTGATCTCACCATCGATTGTCACATCAATTGTAGCGGTGCTGTTATCAATATCGGGAGTAATGGGACACTGTTTGATATACGTTGCGTTTCTGGGTTCAAGATAAACAGTTTGCCAAATACCACTGGCACGGGTATACCATCCTATCTGTTTTCCTGCAAGTTGTTCTCCGTGATCCTGTGCATCATAAGCCCGGAGGACAATAATTGCAGATTCACCAGGTGTAAGTGCATCCGTGATGTCAAATTCAAATGGGAGATACCCGTTACTATGTCCACCAATTATCTTCCCATTCACCCAGAGCGTAGTTTCCCAGTCAACTGCACAGAATTTCAAAATAACGCGTCTATCACTCCAACTTTCTGGGACGGAGATAGTCCTTCTGTACCAACCGATTGTGTGTCGCGGTTCTCCACGATAATTGCCACCTCTGTCAAGTCCACCACAAGTTACCTCTTCCGGCTTAAGGTATGCATTTGTACTAAGGTAGTTCGCGCTGTCTGCATTATCTTCTTCTCCCCATGCAGCAAGGCTTTCCCACGGATATGGAACACGTATTTGTAAAGGGAAGTCGGGAGCATTATTGGAAAACCACTCCTCATTTTCACCTACATCATCTGGGTCAAATGCAAATTCCCATTCCCCGTTAAGGTTTAACCAGTCAATTCCTTCAGATGTCCCGCGTTGGAAATCAGGTCTCGGATATTCGGACGCGGTGTTGCTATTTTTGTCACTATCAGTCCATCCTTGTTTTAGCAGCTTTGTGTAGGTTGTTGCTGCTTAGTATTGTTCTTATGCAAACTTCTAATTCTATTATCATAAATACACTTTTTAATCTGTCTTTCATTATATGGAATTAGTTATTTTTTCACAATTAAATTTTGTCTGATAATTAGTTACGGCGATGTAGGTTGGATTGAGGAACGAAACGCAACCTACAAGAACATGTGACACTGAATTGCCAGTATTGGATTTCGCTATGCTGATCCAAAATGAAGGGAATTAATTAGCAATCCCAAGCATTTATGCTTGTGTCATAAAACGCTTGAATTTTGCACTAAAGCATGCTATACTATATGCAGCATCATAGGACAGGGTTATCACCTCAATACTCACCCGTGTTGAGTCCTGTCCTTACCCGTGATAAGGAATGCGATGCTGGTGCGAAATCACTCAATACATTAGAATGTAGCAGAGAAAAAACCGATTCCGTTGTTACAACAACGTCCCTGCTACCTTCACTAATAAACTACCGTGGGATACACGGGAAGTCACGCCTGTGGAGTCAAAGTAAGACCTCACACAGTTCAGAATAGAGGCACGAGAGACGGAAACAGGAATCACATAGAGGAGAGTTATGTGTTTCAAAGAAGCACACGACTTTAGTCGTCGTGAGTATCACCAACGTCGAATACCCATGGCATTCGACGAATATATACTTACAGACAATAGATTAATTTATTGTATTTATTGTAAAATATAAGATTATGTTTACACCTCTTCTGTAGCGCGATCTCCCGGTCGCGACCAAGAGGTCGCTCCTACAGAAGACTCGGTAGAACGTTATTTATGAACCACTCTCAGTTAATTGTAAAATCCACTATTAATTGTCATTACACATAGTTTTACTGCAGATTACAGTTTATTCAATCACCGCGTAAGATCATTGTGATGAAGCATTCAATTTCCACAGAAGAACGGTGCCATCACGACTTGCACTTACAAGCGTTCGTCCATCAGCACTAAATGCCACCGATTCTACCCAACTTGTGTGACCAACTTTGACACCGTTCCTGTTCCGATTGAATATCGTTCTGATGTATTCACCGTTTTCAGCATTCCACAAACGTATACTCCTATTTCTACCACCACTGGCAAACATACGTCCATCAGGACTAAATGCGATACACAAAACAGCATCTGCAGAACCCCTTTTTCCCTCAGAAATGTCCTGATTTTTGAATGATGAAATAAGTGTTCCGTCTTCAGAATTCCAAATGTTGATCATTCCATTATTACTTCCACTCACGAAAGTTTTTCCGTCAGGTCTAAAAACAATTGTATTTACCCGTGATATATCCTCATTGAGAGTCTTCTTGTTTTCTCCTGTAATTGCATCCCAAAGTCGGATGCTTTCATCAGCACCGCTGCTCACAATTGTTTTTCCATCCGGACTTAGCGCGAGAGAATATATCTCTTCTATATGACCAGTTAGCATTGTGGTCTGCTGTTCTCGATTTATATCCCAAAACCGAATAGTTGCGTCCCAACTACCACTAACAATTGTTTTTCCATCAGGAAAAAAGTCCAAACCCCGAGTATCACCTGTATGTCCTCTGAATGCATTCAAGTATAAACCCTTTGTTACATCCCATAGACGAATAGCACCATCTTTACTTCCACTCACCAATAACCGTCCGTTTGGACTGAATGAAATACTGCTGATAGGTCGTGTATGTCCTGAAAATGTTATTGTATTTTCTAAGGTTTTTGCATCCCTTATTTGTATGTTTCCATCCTCACCACCTGTTGCAAAAATAGCACCGTCAGGACTATACCCAATGCAGTAGATTGCATCATTATGTCCAGTTATTGTATGCTTGTTTTCGCCAGAAGTAGTATTCCAAATTCGGATTGTACCATCCCTGCTGACGGTAGCAATTGACTCTCCATCAGGACTAAATGTCAGACTGTCGATTGCTCTGGAATGTCCAAGAAGAGTCTTCTGGTGTTCACCTGTAATTGCATCCCAAATACGAACGGTATTATCAGCACTACTTGTGGCGACAATTTTGTCTACTGTGCTGTATGCAACATCAGTTACAGCTTCACTATGTCCAATCAACAAAATTATTGATAATTGTGTATTTATATCCCACAAACGGGTTGTGCTGTCACTACAACCACTTGCGATTGCATTTCCATCAGGACTGAATACCGTAATTTTAGAATCCCAGGGATGTGCAACATACATGTTTAAATGTTCACCTGTATTTGCATCCCAGAGATGTACAGTACCATCTCCATTCCCATGCACGATTGTATCTCCATCAGGACTGAAATCAACTCCCCACACCCATAACGACTGTCCAGTAAGTGTTTTCTTGTGTTCTCCATTTTCAGCATTCCATAATCGGACAGAACCATCACTACTACCAGATGCAATTGTTTTGCCATCGGGACTGAAATCAATGCCATACACGCTATTTGAATGTCCACTTAGTCTCATCAAGTATTCACCAGTTGAAACATCCCAAAGATGTATTGTGCTGTCACTGCTACCACAGCAGATTATGTTTCCATCATGATGAAAGTCAACGCAAGTGAGTTCTGACCCATTTCCAGTGAGTAGGGATACCTCCTGATATGTTGTTGTATCATATAGCCAAACACCAATACTACTTGCCGCCGCGAGAAGCTTACCATCTGGAGAGTACTGGACATCTCTGACTATGCCTTTTCCGATGCGAGTTACAGCACCATCAGGTAAAGCCCACAGTTGGCTATCTTGAGCGGTTGTGTTTGATATATACATCAATGAGAATATGGATAGCGTCACAAAGTAAAACCCTATAGTTTTCATAATTTATTTTACCCTCTTGTTTTTTGGTAATGAAGTAAGTGCTGAATATGTGGGTTCAGGGAAAAGTGTGACACCTATATATGATGCTTACTTTGAGTATTACATCCCAAATTATGATTCTGGATTTTCAGGTATGTCTACATCATAATTGTCAATAAGATTATAGCAGAATTTAGCTTGTGATGTCAAAATGATTATGTCATATCTTGATGTCAGACAAATTGCATCACAACACATAGGTGTGCTATACTAAGGAACAGGTAAAACTAATACTTTCTGACTTACATATAGATATGCACATCAATATTCTCAACTATCCTTTGGTCAAAATTCCTGCAGGTCCGTTTACGATGGGTACTTATCCTACTGGTATGCGGAAAACTGATCCTGAAGAACCGCAGCGTACTGTTACATTGGATGCTTATGCCATCGGTATTTATCATGTTACAAATTCCCAGTATGCTCAATATGTTAAGGAAACAGGATATCAACAACCCCTATTCTGGGGTGATGAACGATTCAATGGTGTGGATTATCCAGTTGTCGGTGTTAACTGGTATGATGCGACCTATTTTTTTGAATGGCTTAACAAAATAACAGGAGTGGCATATCGCTTACCAACTGAAGCAGAATGGGAGAAGGCAGCACGCGGAACCGAGGGGAGAGAATACCCTTGGGGGAATATATGGGATGCAAGTAAGACTAATACATCAGAAGCTGGGATAAAAAAGTTAAAGCCAGTTGGTAGTTATCCTAACGGAATGAGTCCTTTCGGATGCTACGATATGGCAGGAAACGTATACGATTGGTGCAGCGATTGGTTTCACATTGACACATATAAATACTCACCCGCGGACAACCCTATGGGTGCTGTTGAGGGAAGGCGAAAGGTAATTCGTGGAGGATCGTGGCAGCCTCGTGGTGAGTTTGCAGCGCGTTGTGCAAATCGTGCTGCACAAGAACCCGCACGCGCAAATCATAATATCGGATTCCGAATTGCAATAGATGTCTAAACTAAATATAGCAGAATCTCAACATGAATTCCGTGAATCTTTGCTGAAATGGTTCAATCAACATCAACGTAGAATGCCGTGGCGCGGGATTGACGACCCTTATAGGATTTGGGTTTCTGAGGTGATGCTTCAGCAGACACAGGTAAAAAAGGTTGTGGCGTATTATGAAAGGTTTATTGAACGATTTCCAGATATCCAACACCTTGCAGATGCGTCATTACAAGACGTACTGAAGGTGTGGGAAGGATTGGGATATTACGCGAGAGCACGAAATCTTCATAAAGCCGCAAAGATCGTGGTTAACGAACTCAATGGAAAGGTGCCGAGTGATTATCAAACCTTTCGTAAATTGCCTGGAGTTGGGGATTACAGCGTGGCAGCAGTACACAGTATTGCCTTTAATGCACCTCTTGCAGCAGTTGATGGTAATATAAAACGTGTGCTGGCACGTCTATTCCTGATGAATACCCCTATCAACGATGCTTCCTCATCAAAACTATTTCAACAGAAAGCAGACACGCTTTTAGAACGTAAGGAACCGGGACTATTCAATCAGGCGATGATGGAATTGGGAGCAATGGTGTGTCGTCCTCAATCCCCGACCTGTCTTGTGTGTCCAGTGAATATATATTGTGAGGCATTCCGAACAGCACGTCAAGATGAATTTCCGCGTCGGACTAAGAAAGAGAAAGTTCCAGAACATAAGATGGTTGCAGGTGTGATTTACAAAGATACCAAAGTCCTAATCGTACAACGACCACTTGACGGTTTGCTTGGGGGACTATGGGAATTCCCAAATGGACGGATCGTAGAAGACGAAACTACCGAACAAGCATGTAGCCGCTACATTACCGAGGTAGTCAATCTTTCTGTCACCGAAATAAAATACCTCACCCGTATCAGACACGCATTCACCCATTTCAAAATTGTTTTGGATGTTTTTCAATGCGTTTATAATTCGGGTGAGGTAATACTTAATGGACCGATAGACGCGAAGTGGGTAAAACTCACTGAACTACAGGATTTTCCACTGCCACGTGCTACTCATAAATTTCTTGATAAATTAATTCTGTGAACCGAACTTTGCCTCGTATTTTTCCCACACTTCGTCTGGTATTGGAGTGCTGGCGGCACGGACATTTGCCTCTAATTGCTCAACGTTGAGGCTTCCAATGTTATTTCCATGAATCCGCTCTTCCTTCAGACAGAATTGAAGGGCAAGTTGTAGTATACTGATACCCTCTTCAACGCACCATTGCCATATTGGGTATGCTGCTGCAACATCACCTTCTTTCTTCCAACGTCCACGAGCAATTTCGTCATCAATGTTAACATCGGTGAGGATACCGCGCAGGATAGACCATCCGTTCATCACGCCAATATCTGCTTCCGCTGCAGCGGGTAGGATTGTGTCCTTCACAGATTGCCTAACAAGGTTGTAGTCGTTGAAACATAAGAGTAGGTCAACATCACCTGTTGCTATGGCTTTCAGGTGAAAATCGTGAGGGTGCATACCGTATCCGACGTGACGGACAAGACCACGATCTTTACATTTGAGTAGACCTTCGAGTGTTCCACCCTTTTCAAGCGTTGGGTCAATTTCTCCGGGATCGTGTATCAGCATGCCATCCAGGTAGTCAATATTTAGTATTTTGAGTTGATCTTCCAAATCGGCAATTGCCCTATCGGCAGAATAATTGGGTCTTCCCTGTCCATATCCACCCCAATCTGCTCCAGAATGACAACAAAGCCTTGCTGTAATGATAACATCCTCGCGTGGTATTTCCTTCATTGCCAAACCGAGTTTCCGTAACGAATCTCCATAACAACGAGCACAATCAAAATGATTGCAACCGATAGAGACTGCGTGTTTAATAAGTGCTATTGCATCCTCATCCGAAACAAATCCGAAATTATTGCCAAAACCTTGTGTGCCGTACGGAACGACAGGAATGCTTAATTCTGTTCTTCCTAAACGGCGTCGGGGAATAGTTGGTAATGATTGATTTGCCATAAAATTTCTCCTAATTAATATTGTGGATAGATTCAAAAAGTAAAGTGATATAGTAAATAGGACTTATGCAATATGATCATCTCATACTTTACGGTGTTTGTAGAACCACAATTCATTGTGCCTTCTATAACCATAATGGTACAATTCTCTATTGATTTCCTATCCTATACATGAGTCCAAATAAAAACACAATGAATTGTTAGATATTACTTGGCACTATTCATACGTCAGAACGCGTATTTTGTCATACTGATCAGTTATCCAAATAGCATCATCCCAAAACCTAATTTCCGTCATTCTTATCTTTGAATTTCCTATCTGTAAGTATTGCTGGTCATCAATTTTCGAGAATTTCCTTGGACGTAAACTGGAATATTTCCTATTTTTACGGGAAATGGTTATTTTATATTTCGTCATATTAACTTTCATTATATTAATTTTAAAACCGTATCCACGAAGCCATCTTAAAGATTCTCTGGGATTGAGCAAGACAAGCCTTTTATTTCTGTCCCCGATCTTTCTTACAGGAGGTAATGTAATAGGATTTACCGTAGGTAAAGTAATAGGATATACCGTTGGGTTGATTGTCATATTGCGTTTTTGTGCCAGTTTTTGGAAAGCCTTTTGATTGGCAACCGAAGAGTTATAAATAAAATCCGATATAGCCTGTGATTCAGCCAAAGCTTGTTCCTCTGTAAGTTTCGGTGCACAACCAACAACAAAAGCACTGAAAATAAGGAGTAAAGCAACTGCAATTATTTTCAATTGGATATTCATAATTTCACCTATTGTAATTACATCCATCGGAATATCGTAGACATGAAATGATGTTAAGATAGCATATAACCAATTCAGGGATTATTTTTTCCAAAAATTTCGAAAATATCTTGAGATACCTCTTTGGGAGCGACCTCCTGGTCGCGTCCAATTATAATAATTTGGTCAATACCGATAAACATAAAACCCTACAACCTATTCGTCTATAAACTCTATTGGGTCAAAAATTATCTGACACTTCCTATTCGGAACTGTGTCCTATCATCTATAGGGCAAGGTTACCTAACCCTATAGATGATAGGACGAAAAAATTCATAGTTGGCAAAACATTAGTATTGATCCGATCCTTCAAGTGGTAGTGGCACTGCCCAGATGTTACGATACTGGACGTGATTACCGTGGTCTTGTAGGCGTAGTGGACCCGGTTTAGCTATTGCTGAATCAGCACCGCCTGCTGTGGTTCCTGGAAGTTGAACGTTATTCAGGATTACCAACCCGTTTTGAAGGGCAGTCACACGGACGTTTTCAGTCATATCACCTGCATCGTTGAACCGGGGTGCACGGAAGATAACATCATAGGTTTGCCATTCAAGCGGAGGTTTACAGGCATTTACAAGTGCAGCAAATTGATTGTAAATAGCACCGCAATCACCTTTACCGGGTACTTCAATACCGTAAGAATCCAAGACCTGAATTTCATATCTACCTTGCAGGAAAACACCACTATTCCCTTTTCCTTGTCCACTTGCTTCGGGCATATCAGGTGTCATAAATTCAAGGTGGAGAAAATGATCTGTGAAGGTTTCCTTACTTGAGATGTCGCCTGTTCGTGGTTCACAAATCATAGCGTCACCTTCAACTTTCCATTTCGGTTCGTCTCCATCACGACCAGTCCAATTACTTAAATCTTTTCCATCAAAGAGAATCACAGCGGATTCTGGGGGTGTTTGAAACATTATTTTTCCTTTCTGATGATATATGTATAATTTACCCATTGTATTGGGTATGAGAATTTCTTGCTATTGTAAGGGGATACGTATTTTTTGTCAATGGTGTTACCAAGCATTAAACGTTAAAGCGTATTGACATTAAAGCGTATTGAATGTATTATCTTATACTCAATACGCTTTATGAAATGCTGGTGAATTACAATGTTCAATAATATCATTAATAAGAAATTTGCAATCGGTTTACTACTTCTAACTATCACTGTATTCATACTAGGATTATATGAAAGTCATAGAGTGCAAAATCTACTGAACACCAAACCGAATAAAGTTTATGAAGTGGATACTGATATGCACAAACCTCAATCCCAAGAAACGAATACTGTCACAAGGAATAAAACTGATCTCAAGGTTGTTAATCAAACTGAAAACACAGATAACATTGTTTTAGAGAAATCAGAAAGTATGCAACACTCTGAGAATGACAAAGTTTTAGAAAATCCGATTGCGATACCTAAAGTCAAGATTGCAGACACTGTCGAAAATACTGTAAATAATTCAGCGATCACTGATACTATACCTCGTAAATTAACACGAAAGGAAATGATTGATCGAGCAGTTGCTGCTGGAATGCCAAGAGAACAAGCGGAGCAGATGCAACCACTGAATCCTGGTGAATTTGATAAGGATGTAGAAAATACACTTGGTATCATTGACGCACTGATTGATAGTATTCAAAGTGGTGATACACTGACCGATGATATAAAAACTGACAAATAGATAATTATACAGAGATATAAAAAATTTTCAATGTTTGATTATCCAACCAAGCATGAGAAGAAGTAACTTCCCTCATTATCTTCTACCTCAAACTTGCTTAGACACCTTCTCAGCCAACCGCGTAAGAGCTGGGGACATGTCAGTTTTTTCAAGTTCTGCCTCAATCAGGACAAAATGTTGGGTATCTGCAAGAGCAGTATTCATTGCAGTGTCAAATTCACCTTCGGTACGCACAGTAATCGCGCGTCCTGCCCCTAATATTTCTGGAAAAAGAGTGTAACGCCAGTTTACTATATCATTAAATGGTCCTTCACCGAGAGGACGAATGGTTCCGTATCCATGGTTGTTCAGAACAAGGATGATCGGGTTAAGTCCGTAGCGGATTGTCGTTGAGAGTTCAGTACCTGTCATTTGGAAGGCACCATCACCGACAATAACAAGTGGTCTGGATTCAGGTTTGGCAAGTTGTGCGCCAACAGCAGCAGGAATTGCAAATCCCATTGAGGTATAGTATGCTTGACAAATAAAGTCCGTGTGTTCTGGAAGACGTAAATCCGATGCACCCCAAAGACAGTCACCTACATCAGGAATAACCGTAAGGTCATCACACAGAAATTGATTGAGTTGTTGGAATAGACGTTTTATAGTTAATGATTGCTCGGGAACCATTACATAGGGTTCTGCTACTTCCATGACCCATTCCAAATTTACATCGGGACGTTTGTTGAGTTCTGGAGAACACAAACCGTCCATAAAATCCTCCAACGTAACATCTTCATAAGTGGAAAAACAGACGGTAATTTTGTCAGATGAAGCATAGATACTACGACTTCTCGCGAGGTTTGCCGTGTAAATCCCAAGGTTGACATCGGTCATAAATGCGCCAAGAATAAGCAGACAATCAGAGGTTTCAACGAGCGTTGTGATCTCTGTTCTGCCCATCGCACCTCCGTATATACCTAAGTAAAGTGGATGTGCCTCTGGCATCACCGATTTCCCCAACAACGTTGTCACAACTGGGATCTGTTTTTCTTCAGCAAGCCGGATTAATTTGTCTCGAAATCTGAATCTATGCAGTTCAGCACCCGCTAAGATGACTGGATTTGTTGATTGATTGACAAACGCAATTGCATTAGATAAAGCAGCATCCAACGTTTCAGGATCACTGCGGTATCTACCTGTTGAAGGACGTTGGTGGATTGATCCTTGAACCCCTACCATATCACGCGGTAATTCAATATAACCCGGACGTTTATGCCAATAAACTGCATCCAACACTCTGTCAATCTCGTTGAATGCCGTAAAAGGTTCATCAAGTAGCGTTGATGCGACGGTTATCTCTTCATAGATACGTTGTTGTGTAAAAAAATCTTTACCCTTATGGTGTAATAGTGCACCCTCAGTACGTTCCTTCATCCCTGGACTTCCACTAATCACGACAAGTGGAGATTTTTCAGCGTAGGCAGCGGTAACAGCGTTAATCATGGATAAACCACCGACACCATACGTAACACATGCAGCACCCATGCCATTTGTTCGAGCATAAGCATCTGCAGCGAATCCTGCAGTTTCCTCTCGCGTTGTCCCGATCTGTTGAATAGGACTCTGCTCAATCATACCAAAGAACTGCACAACATAATCGCCAGGTATTCCGAAAATATGATTGATTTCGTAACTCTTTAGTTTTTTCAGAAGGTACTGACCAATTGTTAGCTGTTTATTTGACATAAATATTCCTCTAACTTAGCGTGGCAGGAGATTTTCAAAGAAAAGTATTGCCTAAATAACAATATGGTCAGTTCATCTGATTGAAAACTTATACCATTTCTAATAAATAATATACCCTTATCTGTAGAATGTTGTAGGAGCGACCTCCTGGTCGCGACCGGGAGGTCGAAATCAACGGTATGACTGCCATTTAGGTATTCCCCGCCTACAGAAGAAAGTTCCTTCATATGGCAATATCATTTGAATTAACTAATGCGACAATATTTAATAGAATTGGTATTACTTAACATCAAAACAAAAATGACTGATATGTCATAGGTTTTGGTGTTTCAATCAAATGTCTATCCTCATTCCAAAAGTATTGAGATTTCGTGTATACATGCTTCGTATTATAGTGAAATATAAAAATATGTTTACACGTCTTCTGTAGGAGCGATCTCCGAATCGCGACTATGGATATGTATGGTCGGGAATCGGAGTTCCCTCCTACAAGGAAACTGTCAAGATAATTGTAAAATCCACTATAATTACGACCTATTCAACACCTTAAATGAATAAGTATACGGTAGAACTTCATGAGTTCAACCATATTTCTATTAATTGATCTGCTATTCTTTGGTATAATCTGAACGTAATTCAAACGTATGCTGTATCCAGCTACCTGTACGTACATCAAGTTCAGCTTCAAGTTCCATTATAGCATCCAATTCACTGTAAGCAGTCGCATCTTCTTGACTTGCATATTCGAACTCAACCAGTCTATGTGGAGATTCACCATAGTAGTTGTCGTAAGATGCTATTTTTTTCAACTGAGGTGGTCCGGCTGTTATAGAAGAAACGGATTCAACCCAATCCAGATATGCTTGTTTTCCACCAAGCGGATAATCAATCAACAAAACACCTTTAACCGGCCAGTTCCCTTCCGCCTCTTTCGCGTAATCGGAACGTTGAATAAATATGTTTAATGAAGCATTGTTTGTATAGTTCGGTAGGTCACCCATAATTTTGGCTATTTCTGGACGATTCAGGTATGTTGCTGCATCAAGAAAACTATCAAATTCATATTCAACAAGTCGATGTGGACTCATAGTTTGGTCTTGATTATCATAAGACCTTATCCGATTAACCTCTTCGGGGGCTTGCAGCGTATCCACTATAGATAGAACCCATTCAATATAAGCATCTTTCCCACCTTCCGGATAGTCAATTAGCATAACTATCTTAACTTCATCTTCTGGTGGTATAGCATCTATTACAACCTCTTGTACTGTCTGACACCCTATAAGTGAAATTAGTACAACAACAAAACACATAAAAAACAAACTTCCTAATTTTGATGTCATTATTGTCCCTCCTATAATGACATTATAGTAATATGGTAAATTATCAACATTTTTCATTTGTAGAATAAAGAAATCTCTCATTATTTTATTCAATATAAACCCAAAAAGCAAGTGTTAAATTTGCAATTACGAAATATAATCTGATGGAATATTTAACCTAATTCGGATCAGTTTGGATTTTAATTTCTTCATCTTCTATGATAACGGGGTACGTCCTAATCCGCAGGCGCGGGTCAGTCTTACATTCTCCAGTTTCTGTATTGTAGACGTAGCCGTGAACAGGGCAAACCACAACACCGTCCCGTATCCGACCACGACCCAATGAACCCATTGCATGCGGACAGGTATTGTCTACTGCACAGAATTTACCGTTTTCATTCAGAATAGCGATTCGTCTTCCGTTGACGGTAAATGATTTACCGCGTCCTTCCCGTATCGCAGATATTTTTGTAACAGTTGTCCATTCAGACATAGATTTACTCCTTAACACTTCCAAGTGTTATACCTTGTACAAATTCGCGTTGCATAGCCAAAAAGAGGATGACGATTGGCAATAAGGACAGTAGTGTCCCCGCCATTAACATCCCATAATCTTGACGATAGATACCGATTAGATTTGCTAACCCAATTGGTAGTGTGTATTTTTCCTCATCTCGCAAAACAATGAGAGGCCAAAGATAACCGTTCCACGAACTTAAAAAGGTATATATCGTCAATGCACCCAGAGCCGGTTTGATAATAGGCAGCACAATACGATAATATATACCAAATTCAGAACAACCGTCTATACGTGCAGCGTCAAGCAGTTCCGATGGAATAGTAACAATAAATTGACGCATCAAAAATATCCCGAATGCCCCCACAGAAAACGGTATAATAATTGCCTTATAACTATTGAGCCAACCGATATCGTACATCAATCCAAACAAGGGAACAAGCAGCACCTGAAATGGTATCATCATTGAAGCAAGCAAGATACCGAACAGAATTGTTTTTCCGCGGAACTGATATTTCGCAAACGCATATCCACCGAGTGAACAGAAAAACAGCGTCAGTAGCGTTGAGGCTGTCGCAATGAACACGCTGTTGATAAAATACCGATTAAACGGAACTGTTTCCCATAGATTGCGATAGTTAGAGGTAAGTTTATCCCATACGATTGCGATATATGCCGGTCGGTGAATAGTAATCTGAAGAGATAACATATTTTTATCAATTGGTAGCAGTGATTCACTATTTAACAATTCGTGTTTTGTAACGGATTGTAGCATTCGGATATGAGACGATTCTAAGTCACCGGGTATACCGTGTAAACGCCAAACTGTATCCTCATCTAAAGCACTATCCATCACAAACGGCTCGGTGGGTTGATATGTCGTGCCGTTTACTGATACCTCTAAAGAAAAATGATGATACGATGCATCACCAGTCACTGGAAGAATTATGCGGCGGATACGGTCTATAGGAATAGGAGACAGAATTGTTGTCGTAAGATGTAAATTGTCCTTTCCGTGGAAATCGTAAGAGAGACTTGCGACAGGTGTAGAATTAGGTGAATTTTGGATTTGTGTTATTATTGCAGCATCTGCATCCCATTTCACGGTATCCACATCAAATCGATTAAATTCTAAATCTTCAATCTCTATTTCTCCGACTACGACTTGTCTATGAATGTTCTTCCATATAGTTTCTATTGTCTCAGGGATAATAGCATTCTCTACTTGACTGACGATAGATTCTGCTGTTTCATTCCAAGCGTCAGATGGCAGTGTGACGACGTGTTGCTGCCAAACACCTTCTGTAAGTTCGGTGCGTAAATCATCAGATAGATTTGAAGCAGCATAACTCGGATTTCCAGCGATGTGTTCTTGCACTTTTATCCAAATTGAGCGTTCTAACGCATGTTGCAGCGTTTGCCATGTATTAGAGTCTACGGATGCAGGCTTTTTTATTTTCGGATATGCTTTGGGGACGATATATGGTGAGGATGTTATACGTGGTGGCAACTTGGGAAACCACCGAATTGGAACGGAGAAAATTTCATCGGAAGTTTTGAATGAGGAACTTAATAACCACAGAAGCGGAACCATAGTGCAAAACGCTGCAATGACGAGAAGCGGATAACCAATACCGATGAATAATTTTCTCTGAACACGTTGGTGTTTATTACTTCGGTTCATCTGTTTTCCTATCCAACTCATTCAGTTCCACTGCGTGTGCACGTTGTATATCATCCTGATATTTGAAAACACAACCAAGGGTTTCTGCGACTATGTCTGCATCCAATTGTGTTTTTCCCAGTGCTAATATTGCCAAACCCCAATCTAATGTCTCAGCAATTCCCGGCTTTTTGTAGAAGTCACCTTCCCGCCACAGTTGCATCATCTGACATAACTGTTGTGCAAGATGCTCATTCAGTTGTGGCAGCTTTGTCTGAACAATGGCTAACTCCTTCTCAACAGTAGGGTAATCGATCCATTGATATAGGCAACGACGTTTGAGTGCTTCGTGTACTTCACGTGTGCGATTTGAGGTAAGTACTACATAAGGGATCTGTTTTGCACGGATTGTACCGATTTCGGGAATCGTAATTTGGAAGTCAGACAATATTTCAAGCAGAAATGCTTCAAATTCACTATCACTTCGATCAACTTCGTCAATCAGCAGAACAGGTGGCACATCTCCATCCGCTTGAATTGCTTCAAGCAACGGTCGTTTGAGTAAGAATTTATCGCTAAACAGATCTGTACCAATTTCTTTTTTGTCACGTGCCTGTGCTTCATCAATCCGAAGTTGTAGTATTTGTCGAGTGTAATTCCATTCATACAACGCACTATTTGCATCCAAACCTTCATAACATTGCAAACGGATTAATTTCGCACCCGTAGCATCGGCAAGTACTTTCGCTACCTCTGTTTTCCCGACCCCCGGTTCACCTTCTAAAAAAATCGGTTTTTTGAGATGATGTGCAAGATAAAGAGTGGTCGCTAATCCTTTATCTGCTATGTATGCCTGTTTTTCACATAACTCTTGGACGTTTTGAATGGATTCAAACATAATGTTAGGAATTAGAAACCAAATTGCCTATGCTATTATTCATTTTCTTTGAGGGCACGTTTGTAATCTTCTTGGTAATCAATATCTCGTAAGACAGCATTTGTATCCACTTCAACGTAGTGGATATCCTCTTTGTGATTATTATAGAGAGATCGCACCCCTCCACTATTAACACCTAACGCTAAAATAGTCTCAGTATACTTGTGATTGAAAATAACAGGATGTCCACGTTGAAAATTATAACTTGGCAGAACAATGTCTTTGTGAGTATTTGCGTAAGCATCAACCACTTTATCAATCAGCACTGATGTAATAAAGGGTTGGTCAACCAACATGAGTGAGAACGCAGTCCGATTTATTACTGTAGATTCACACAGTGTATCACCATCTTTAGTCAGATTGAGTGACTTGACACCTGCTTGTGCAGAGGTTAACATCCCTTCATGGTAGTTAGCATTATATACGATTTTAACTGGACGTTCCGCTAATAACTCCTGAATTTGCTCAGCACAATGTCCAACAACAACGATTACCTCATCAAACTTGGCAGCAATCATACTGTCAACAACAGTCTCAACGATTGTGCTATTTCCAAAAGGCAATAACTGTTTCGGTTGTCCCATACGTGTTGAAAGTCCTGCTGCGAGCAGTATTCCTGAGATAAATGGTTGCGGAGTATCCATCATTTCTCAATACCGGACAACGAAAGACTTATGTTCACCAGTGAAGTCGCGTTCTTCTATTTTTACGTCGTCAACTTTAGAAGCGCGGGGACCTTCCCATATTTTTCTCACTAATTCGTTTAACATCAATTTTTCAGCTTCCGCGACGACCTCCACCTTTCCATTTGCTAAATTCTTTGCATACCCATTAATACCGAGTTGTTTCGCATTCGACCGTGTGAAATTGCGAAAACCAACACCTTGTACTTTACCGCTAATCAATACATATAACTGTACTTTTCGGTTAACCTCAATAGTCATTTTGACCCTTGTTCCAAGTTTAGGGAAAATGTCATTATTTTTCTTATATATATTTTCTTCTACCGATTCCGGAAGCGGATTCTGAAATAATGCTGATCCATCAGGTTGTTTTAATGCAACAATGTGATCTGACATATAGGCGTGAGGTATCATTGCATCTTCGTCATCACTATCTAAATCTGGGATTACCCGTGAACCAGAATAGATCCAGGCTACTGGTGGCAAAGGTTTGTTCGTTTTGACGTTGTAAATCAATTCATCCGCACGGACTTTCTTTGTTTTTATTTTACCTGCCACTTCCATTTCCCATTCAATTGTAATCAAGAATGTTGTTCCAGTTGGTGGAATATGTCCTCCTTTTTGATCGTCATAGTCAGGAGGTGCACCGGGTTTAACACCGAGTTTCTGTATCGCTTTGTAGACTTCATTTGCTGTAGCGTCAGTAGTGATGATACTTTCATATACCTTACCAGAAGGACCACACGCAATATATTCTACTGCTCCCTTTAGGGTATCATCATATTCACCGAGGGCTTTGGATATTTCTCCCTTTAATACTATTTTCTTCTCCTTATCCATAATCTCAATATGACCATCTGTCCAAGCTACATTAGATATTGCGACAAGACAAAAACCTAAGAGAATAAATGTTACACATGTGTAGTGGTATAATTTCATAACAGAACTCCTTATGATATAAAAGCATGTTGATTTTAAAAAGTATAACTTAACCCGTTAAAAATTTCCAGATCATGTTTTCGGATTCCGTTGGGAGGTTCACTATCATAGCGTAAATTGATTCGTAGTGGAAACGTCAAAACCGTTGTCAACCGAAACACAATACTACCCTCAAATAATATTCTGTAATCTGCCAGATTCCTGACATGCACCTGATAATAACCTGTCGCACTTGTAGATAAACGTTCATCAATCTGTGCTGTCCAATTGATATAGTTAGTTGACCGAATTATACGTGTCGTTATTACGTCGATTTCAGAGTCATTGATGGTTTCTTGTTCCCACATGGCACCAGTGCCTATGTAAAGATTAAATCGTGACTTAGATGTAAGTGCAGCAAAGCGAACACCGCCACCTACTAAATTTCGGTCATTCAACAAGATTGATTCATTGAATTGTTTTTGGATGAAAGATTCCAACAATACCTGATTTGTAAGTTTTCTGATAATACGTCCGTGTGCCATTCCTTTATTGGTAAAAAATGCTGCGTCTTTTCGTCCTTGCTGTAGGCTGCCAAAGATAAAGCCGTGGTATATTTTTGAGAGGAAGTCAGTACGGAAACGAGTTCTCAGCGTAAGTAGTTCTGTGTTCCCTGTTTTATAGGCTAAATCAAGATTGATATTGTTATACCAGCCAGGTTTCAACTGCATCTGCTTCATCGTTTCACCGGTGAAAATGTTAACCTGTGCTGCAATGGGTAGACAGATGAATAGATGGCAAACGAGACATATTAAAACAGTGTGGAATATTATCCGAGAAATTGGACAAATACGATGTTTAGGTGTAGAATAGAACAGACATTTTTGCATGTAATTAAATGGAATTCATACAATGCATCGAATCCTTATAGATACAGACCCTGGCGTAGATGATGCCCTTGCAATACTCCTTGCATATAATTCATCGGAATTACGAGTTGAAGCAATAACAACCGTTAGTGGGAATGTTCACGTTGATCAAGCAACCCAAAACCTACTGACTATTTTAGGACTCCTTGATTTATCCGAATACCCGAATATTGCTAAAGGGGAAGCTCAACCACTTGTAAAGCCTCTTGTTAAAGCGGAACACGTTCACGGTGAGGATGGATTGGGGAATATAAGCCAACTCTGTAATCCCGATGGTAGTCCATGCTATCCTATGGCAAGTTGTGATATTTCAGCGGTTTCTGGTGTTGATATGATCCTTGAGATGGTAGATCGTTTTCCTGATGAATTAGTAGTCGTTGCTTTGGGTCCCTTAACAAACCTTTCAAAAGCAATCCAAAAAGACCCGAATCGCATGCAAAAACTACATAGTATCGTATTGATGGGTGGAGTCTTTAGTGAATACGGTAACGTTACAACCAGTGCTGAATTCAATGTCTACGTCGATCCGCATGCAGCCCATGATGTCTTTAATTCAGGGGTTCCTGTCCATATCGCACCCTTGGATGTAACGCATCAAGTTGCCTTAACAGGTGAACGACTGAAGGCAGAAATTGGAAAACGAAGCGATAAATTATCCCGTTTTCTGATTGAATCTACACAAGCCTGTATGGAATTCTACCGTGAGCACGTTGGTTTTTACGGACTGTATATCCACGATGCACTCCCCATAGGTATGTTGACACATCCGAGCTTTTTTAAGAGCGTTGAGGCTCACGTTCAAGTTGAAACAGAAGGCAATTTAACAAGTGGTATGACTGTTGCTGACTTGCGACACGAACGTCAAAGGTCAAGTCCTAATGCAAGTGTCTGTTTGAATGTTGATGCTGATGCATTCCTAAACCATTTCTTTGAACGGATTCTCACATAAATACAACTATTGCACCCCAATCAGATGTTTTGGGATACGGCGAAGGTCAGCATGTGGATCGCGTTGTAATGAACGCGGTATCTCTAATTCCGGCATTTTAAGCTCACTTAAAGCAATCTGCTGATCAGCAGTAAGTGCAGCGTTAACTTCTTTGAGTAGTTTTTCAATTTCTTTTAGCAAAATACTCCGTTGTGTCAAGAATTTCCTCACTTTAGTGCGTATCTCTGTAAGGTTACGCCGTCTTTGTGTTGTGCTCAAACCTCCATCGTATCTGTAAAGATTCCTATCGTTTGCAAACGTGCGATATTCACGCAGATCACCTTCCATCTGTTTCTTTTCAAAATCGTAATCATCAACAATGTCACGGATATGTTCCAATTTAGGATGTATTATCTTCTTCTGTTCACTGTTGAGTTGTAGTTCAGAACTACTTTTTGGAATGTCAATCAGTTTTGTTGCACCACATCCTACAAAAAAACAACAGAAGATTAAAAGAGGAAAGAATGGACGAAATACCATAGTAGTCACCATTTTAGTTTAGCGTATACAACTCGCCATACTTTGTTCGTAAATAGCTGATATAAGGTGCAATGGTCATCGGCTTACCCGTGGCACGTTCTATAATTTCAGGGGCAGTGTATTTCGATCCGTGTTGGTATACATTGTCTTTTAGCCAATTATGCAATGTGTTAAATTCACCTTCTTCAATTTCATTTGGTATTTCAGGATGTGCTTCAAGTGCTGTTGAGTAGAATTGCGCGCCTAAGATATTCCCCAATGTATATCCTTGAAATGAACCCCCGATGAGACCAAAATACCAATGGACATCTTGTAAAACCCCGTCTTTGTCGTCAGGTGGAACGATACCAAAATCTGCTTCAAATCGTTCTCGCCATGCATTTGGTAAGTCTTTAATCTCCATTTCACCTTCCAGTAGTGCCAACTCAAAGTCAAAGCGTAACATAACATGTAGATTATAGGTAACCTCATCTGCCTCTGTGCGTATGAGCGAACGTTCAACCTTATTTATCGCACGATGGAATGTGTCAAGAGGAACAGGACCGAGCTGGTCTGGAAATGTGTTTTGAAGTTGTGGATAAAAGCATTTCCAGAATCCCTTACTCCGTCCGACAATATTTTCCCACAGACGCGATTGACTTTCATGCACACCAGCCGAGGTCCCACGAGCAAGTGGTGTTCCTTCAAAATCCATATTGATGCCCTGTTCATAAAGTGCATGACCGGTTTCATGCATTGTGCAGAATAGTGCTTCACCGAGGCTGTCTTCTTTTGAACGGGTGGTGATACGAACATCTCCGAGTGAGAATTTGGTCATAAATGGGTGGTGTGTTTTGTCCTGTCGTCCGCGATTGAGGTCGTAACCAAACTTCTTTGCAACTTCCATCCCAAAATCCAATTGTTGTGCTTCAGGGTAGTGTTTATGTAGGCACGTATCATCTGCAGGGGGTTGCGAGGTTATTGCAGTAGCGATTGGAACAAGCTCCTTACGCAATTCACCAAAGACACGACTGACATCTGCAGCCTTCATACCGAAATCCCTTGGTTCAATCATCGGATCAGCAATATGATCATACCCTGGGAAGAAATTGGCACATTGACGGCTATACTCAAGCGTCTTTTCAAGGTAGGGACGTACTCTCTCAAAATCGTTATCGGGTCGTGCTTCTGTCCAAACCTGATATGATTCTGATGTGTGGGTTGTTACTTCTGCCATGAACGCTGCGGGGATTTTAATTGCTCGGTCATATTGCCTGCGAGTGAGACGTATCAGACTTGCCTCGTCAGAATCGTATTCAAGGCTTTGTTCATAGGGTGTTAGTGCATCAAGCAGTTTTCCGAGTGCAGGATCTGTAAATTTTTCATGTGCTATACGTCTGAGTGTAGCAGTTTGTCGTGCACGTGCAGCAGCACCACCAGGTGGCATATAGGTGGATTGATCCCAGTGTAATACTCCCGAGGCAGCATTAATATCGTTAATTTCAATAAGTCTTGTTTTGAGTTCTTGGAATTTGGCTTGCAATGTAGTCCTCCTAAAGTTGTCTGTTAGGAAGGTGTATTATACACAACATACTATCATAAACTACTTAGGTATTCAATTGAATTTGTAATTGGTCAGATGAATTTGTAATTGGTCAGAAACATTCAAATGTCGAATTTCTGAAGGGTTAATAGGTAAAAGTAGGAGGAAAACGTAACGTTTTACAAACAAGATTTATCTTTCCCTTTTCCACCCTACCAATAAACAGTTTTGATACTCTTTTTCAACAAATTATCTTGATAATTTCATGGTTTTAAATTGTCATACTTTTGAGTTTTTTGAGTTAATCATAATATTCAAATTTTTGTATAAGACTAATAACCTTTATCAGGACTGGTTTTACGGCTTATTTATGACAATATTGGTCAGGATTGACTCAAAACTTTTAGTAAGTGCGCTATACGTCAAGTTGTTCGTGTAGAAAATCCATGAAACAAGAATAAGAATGTGTAAATTGAAGTTGGAAACCCTGTAATTATTGTTGTTTGCAGCAATTGAAATGCTTTGTCTGATTCTTAAATAAAGATTGTAAAATTAACATATATGGTTTAAAATCGTGGGATATATCAAACGAAAGGAAGCAATAATGAAACACTTCTTTATATTTATTGGATTAATATTTATCTCTACACTCGTCCATGCACAAGGAATAATAATGACATCAATTGACTACCGAGAAGACATGCTTTTGTCAAAAGAACCGGTTATAAAAGGATTTGAAGGTTCTTCAGCAGTGGTAGAATTTGAGACATTGGTAGATACATCTGCAGCGGTTGCATATTACGGAGTTCCACATACAGAAGCCAACTTAACAACACCCCGATATCGTAAAGCAGCAAAAGGAACACACATAGATGAAAACAAAACACACCATCGTATTTTAATGGATATTTCCAAACTTGAAGATGTGCATTACGATACGGGTCTAATTGCCAACAACGGTGGCACTATAGTCTATCGCATTGAAGTTTTCGATCCACGCATCCAAACAACTCGTGCTTATGATAGACGTTTACGCTACAAACGGGATGGTGAACCTAAGACCGGTACCTACACATCACTTGTTACTTTGACGGAAGGACCATTCGTTGATCTCGTCACACATAATTCTGCTGTCATCTCATGGGAAACAGATACTGCTACAAAGGGAAATGTATTATCTGATAATAGGGAATTTCTGTCGTTGGATCCTGCTATCCGACATGAAGTGTCCCTTACGAAACTCAAACCGAATACAGTGTATACCTATCAGGTTAATTACGGTATCTATACACCAGAATATACCTTCAAAACAGCACCAGAGAAGGGAGTAAGGACATCCTTTAAGTTTGGATTTATGTCAGATTCTCGTGCGGGTGTAGGAGGTGGAGAACGCGCACAGAATGGGGTCAATGCCAAAGATCTTGCACGTTTTGCAATAGAACTCTATAACAAAAATGCCGATTTTGTCTGTTTCGGTGGCGACCTTATCAACGGTTATACATCTGATACACGGGACTATGCATCACAACTTGAAACATGGAAACGGACAATCCAACCTGTCGGTGCGAATATCCCATTTTATGAATCTATCGGCAATCATGAGCAGGTAGGGTCATATTACAAAGTTACTGCACCACATCTAAAGCAGGACGAATACTACATCCAATTTACTGGGACAGTAGGTGCAGAGAGTGCTGAAGCAATTTTTGCTGAAGAATTTGTTAATCCTCGCGGCAGTCACTACGGGTTAGGTGTACCAAAACCGGAGGAGAAAAGAAACAACAAAATGGGTGGTGAAGATGTCGGACCTTCTTATGATGAAAACGTCTATTCCTTCAATTATGGCAGAGTGCATTTTATCTCTCTGAATACTAATTATTGGGCAACTGGCTATAGAGCAATTAGTACATTCGGTCAGAAATCTCAGGACAAAACAGCAATTAATCTTGCCCTTACGGAACTCGGTGGTAATAGGGAAGGTTATATTATGGAAAACCAGATGCAATGGTTGAAGAGAGAATTAGATGCTGCACAAAGCGATATAAGTGTGGATTGGGTGTTCATTATTCTCCACGAACCTCCTTTCCCGAACGGTGGACATGTCAAAGATGCAATGTATTGGGGAACTCCCGGACAAGGTGAACTCGGTGGATATAATGATAAAGATGTCCCGATGGGAAATGTCCTTGATATGCGGGATAGGTTTTGGAAAATAGTTTCAAGCAAGTCAAAAGTTTTAGGTGTGCTTTGTGGTGACGAACATAACTACAGTCGAACATTAATTGATTCATCTGTCCATCCTGATTTTAAGTTTCCAGTATGGCAGATTATTAGTGGTGGGTGTGGTGCACCATATTATGTTCAAGATAAATCTGTTCCTTGGGTTGACAATGTTAAAGCATTTACTATTGATAAACATTTTTGTCTATTTTCTGTAGATGGTAAAAGAGTCGGTTTGGAAGTCTACAATGACAGCAGTCAGTTATTGGACAGTACTGACAACCTCACAACCATTCGGTAATCGTAAAACCAAAAATTCTAAACATACATTAGGTATTGATTAGAAAAACCTACCATTGGATTTGCGATGTGACAGAAACTATACCCAGTTTTGTCTCATTTTCGTAACAATTGATTGTTATAATATGTAATAAAATAGTGCAAAAGGCATTTATTAATGAAAAAAATAAGCTTGATAAGTTATGCCATCATAGCCATACTTGTCTTTTCAGTATACGGTTTTGTCATCCATGGTGAGAAGCAGACAGGACATGAACCGAGTCAAAGCATCAAGAATAAAGGTTCCGATACAATGGTGAATTTGGCACAGGCTTGGGCTGAGGCGTATTCTGGAATTTCTGATACTGCGTCGGTAGAAGTATCAGGTGGTGGTTCAGGAACAGGAGTTGCTGCGTTGATCAACGGCACTGTAGATATAGCAAATTGTAGCCGACAGATAAAACCCAAGGAAATGCAACAAGCCTTTGAAAACACCGGTAAAGAACCTATTGAGTTTATCGTCGGATACGATGCACTTGCTGTCTATGTCCATAAAGACAACCCTTTGGACAAAATTACGATTCCGCAGCTTGCAGAAATATATGGTGAAGAAGGTAAGTTAAAAAAATGGGATCAACTTGGGATTGCAAATGCTGGATGTCAAAGTGACAAAATCATCCGTATCAGTCGTCAATCAAACTCTGGAACCTACTTTTATTTTAGGGAAGCATTACTTGGTAAGGACCGTGACTTTGAAATTGGGTCATTGGATTTACACGGTTCAAAAGACGTGGTGGAAGTAATTGGACGTACACTATGTGCTATCGGCTATAGTGGAATGGGATATGCAACTGACCATGTGAAAATGTTGGAAGTTGCAACATCATCTGATATGCCGTATTACGCACCGAACCTTGAAAATGTCATTGCCAAAACATACCCAATCGCGCGCCCATTGTATATGTATTCACTCGGTGAACCTACTGGTGAAGTAAAGGCATATCTCGATTGGATTTTTTCTGCAGAAGGACAAAAGATTGTTGAAGAACTTGGCTTTGTTCCCTTGACAAGCAACTGAAGAGACATCCTGTTTTAATGAAATTATTACATACTTTATTCTCAATAAATGGTCGTATAAATAGAGCAGGTTGGTGGTTGTTAAATACACCAATATTTCTCGTCTTCACAATATCCTTAATAACATTTGATTTTCCTGCAACTGAATTTCTTGAACAAATTCAACTACTTATATTATTAATACTTGCTTGTGTGCATATAGTTATATCAGCAAAACGATGGCACGATAAGGATAAATCAGCATGGTGGGTGCTGTTTCATGTGATTCCACTTATTGTTACTGTATGCGTTATCGCTGCGAAAGTATCCTCCGAATGGTGGATATTGATACATCTCATCGCAGTCTTTAATGGACTTTGGACATGTTTTGAATTGGGTATAATTAAAGGTACAGAAGGTGACAATCCGTACGGACCTGACTCTGAAACATCTTCGGAATCCATAATTGATGTATATATTAGCATTAGCGGAATAAGTTCAATTATTTTTGTTTTCGGTATCTTCTTCTTTGTGTTTAAAGAGGGAGCAGGTTTCCTCTTTAGCGGTTTAGATATATGGGAGTTTCTAACAAGTGAAGAGTGGTATCCGACATCTCTCAACAACAAAAGGTATGGCACCTTTGCATTATTACTCGGAACTTTTAGTGTAACTGCATTAGCAATGTTAATCGCTGTTCCGTTTGGTCTTGGTGCAGCGATCTTCGTGTCAGAATTTTGCAGTCCAAAGTTGAAAGAGACATTCAAAATAGTTATTGAATTTCTTGCTGCAATTCCCTCGGTTGTATGGGGATTCATCGGTTTGACATTGATGAATCAGTTAATTATACAGGTCTTCAATGCACCCATTGGGTTAACAATGTTAAACGGTGGAATCATGCTGGCGTTAATGAGTGTTCCGATCATCGTTTCCATTGCAGAGGATGCACTCAAAGCTGTTCCAGATTCCTACCGCGAAGCAGCAGAAGCACTCGGTGCTACTCGATGGCAAGTAATATACCGTGTACTATTACCCGCAGCGAAAAACGGATTATTGGCTGCTGTCCTACTCGGTGCAGCGCGTTCCATCGGCGAAACGATGGCGGTTTTGATGGCAACAGGACACTCTGTCAACATTCCGAACAGTCCACTCTCTTGGATTCGCACTCTCACAGCAACAATCGCAGCAGAATTGGGTGAAGTGGCAAGAGGCGGAGAACACTACCAAGTATTATTTATCATCGGTATCCTACTTTTTACAATTACTTTTGTAGTTAACCTCATCGCTGATTTAGTTATCAAAGGAATTCGTCAAAGTTAACACCTGCGAGAATGAAGGAATATATGAATAGCAATACAGACATATCTGCACAGACAATGTTCACTGAAACAGACATTGGAAGACAAAATAGGTTTATAGAGAATATTGTCAAAATTTTCTTCCTAATAATGACGTGTCTGATGATTCTGCCGCTGCTCCTTATTATCGGTTATCTTTTCTACAAAGCACTGCCAGTCTTGTCATTTGACTTCCTGTTTACGAATCCTATTGATAACATGCGTGCTGGTGGGTTATGGGCTCCGTTCCTTGGAACAATATATCTGGTAGTAGTTTCGCTTTTGGTTGCAGCTCCAATTGGTGTTTTTTCGGCAGTGTATCTAAACGAGTATGCGCGTGATAATTGGTTTACTCGGATAGTGAACTTAGCAGTTGTGAACCTTGCGGGTGTTCCAAGTATTGTGCACGCGTTGTTCGGTGTCGGTGCATTTGTATTGTTTGCTGGTCTTGGTGAGTCAATTCTCGCTGCTTCGCTTACATTGGCAATTATGACGTTACCCGTTATTATTGCAAGCACAACGGAAGCACTCAAAGCAGTACCGATGTCATTCCGTGAGGCATGTTGGAATCTCGGTGCTACACGCTGGCAAACGATACGTAGAATTGTACTGCCGAACTCTATTAGTGGTATCTTAACAGGTGTGATTTTACAAGTATCTCGTGCTGCGGGTGAAACAGCACCGATTATGTTCACTGGAGCGGTTTTCTATAAAGCTATTGCAGAAGGTAACCCTTTTGCATATAATATATTTGAACAGTGTATGGCACTTTCTTTACATCTCTATACGATTTCTACTCAGGTCCCCGATGTAGCAGAGGGAATCCCTTACGGAACAGCGATTGTACTTGTCGGTAGTGTGCTGCTTGTGAATGCAGCTGCAATAGTACTGAGGGTATATCTTAGAACGCGAAAGAGGTGGTAGTCTAACGTATATGGAAGACGGGGTGTCACATACTGGTATCTCGGATTTCATTAACAAGTATACTATCTCGCCGATAAGGCGTATTTTAGGATATTACCCATGTTGAATAATGTTAACGATGAACGCACTGACTTACAGAAAAAGTTAGACGATATTATTGAAGGACCTGTCGTCAGCGGGATCATTCAATTTCTGATTCTGGCATCAGCAGTCATCTTCGTACTGGAAACCGAAGAATCTTTCGTTAAGTATGAACCTTATTTTGTTATTCTTGATTGGGTTTTTCTTGCACTGTTTACTGTAGAGTATATTCTGCGTGTTTTCATCGCACCGGTCAAAAGAGAATTCATATTTAGTTTCTTTGGGATTGTTGACCTACTTGCAATTTTACCGGCTCTCGTACTGATTCCTGGCTTTCGTGTACTACGTGTTCTCAGATTCTTACGGATATTCAGAATCTTTAAAGCCACACGTTTTGTCTTGGCTGTGGATAGAATGATTGATGCATTAGGTAAAGTCAAAAGGGAACTTCTGGCACTTGTAATCCTATGCTCATTGTTTGTTTATTTAGCTGCATGTGGAATCTACGTCTTTGAAAAAGACGTACAACCGGATAAATTTGGTTCTATTCCTGATGCGATGTGGTGGGCAATCGTTTCGCTAACTACAATCGGATATGGGGATGTGTTTCCCGTAACCCCTGGTGGTAAAATCTTTACAGCGTTAGTCGCATTGGTTGGTGTAGGACTGATCGCTATTCCGTCTGGATTGTTAGCATCTGTCCTAACTGAGGCACGGGTAGAAGACGAAATGCTGGAAGAGGATAATGGTGAAGAAAATGAAAAATAAAGTAGGGATTTTACAAAAGGTCTTCGCAGCAGTGACGCTGTTATTTGTCTTTATTTTCTTTTCTGCGTGTGGTTTATACTTCTTTGAAAGAGGTGCACAACCGAAAATCTTTGGTTCAATCCCCGATGCATTATGGTACATTATCCAAATAATGACTACAATAGGTTATACAGATATATCCCCTCTAACTCTCGGTGGGAAACTTATATGTATCGTTGCAGAAATAGTTGGCATTCTAATCGGTGTCGCATGTCTCTTCGTAATTATAATTGGAACATTAAGGTTAGGAACATTTTTGAGAAGAACACGGGTGAAAAAAACAAATAGTTAGAGATGCGAGGAATAAGTGGAAAATAAAATTGAAATTTCTGACCTGAAGGTGTCTTACGGTGAAACACAAGCCCTGAACGGTATATCTATGAATGTGTATCCTAACGAGATTCTTGGTATCATCGGTCCTGCACAGTCAGGAAAAACGACTCTTTTAAAGGTCATCAATCGGACATTGGAATTCACTCAAGGTATATCTGTGGAAGGAACTGTAAAATTAGACGGTGTTGATGTTAATTCAATCGGTGATGTTCACGGGTTACGCAGACGTATCGGTATGGTTCTACCGTTGCCAGTAGGGTTGCCACTGTCTATCTACGATAACGTTGCCTTCGCACCCAGGACAGCAGGACTTCGTAATAAGGCAGAATTAGATGAGCTTGTTGAAAGATGCCTGCAGCAAGCAGCGTTATGGGATGAAGTGAAAGATAGATTGGATTCTCTCGGCACGAAACTCTCAGGTGGGCAGCAACAACGTTTAACCATCGCCAGAGCACTTTCGCACCAACCAGAGGTCTTATGTCTTGATGAATTCTCGATCGCAGTTGATCCAATCACAACGATGCGTATTGAAGATGTACTCAAAACACTCAAGAATGAGATGACAATTTTACTCGTCACGAATTTAGTTCAGCAAGCGAAACGATTAGCTAATCGCACTGCATTTATGCTAAACGGAGATCTGATTGAACTTGATGAGACAGATGTAATTTTTTCCGATAATCCTGGACAACAATCCACCTATGATTACGTAAACGGTAACTTTGGGTAGCAGCACAAGAGGAGCACCTCACTTGGAAACAAATAACTTCAGCATTGAAACCGAGAATCTGAGTTTATGGTATGGTGATTTTCAGGCACTTATTGATGTGAGTGTGAATATTCCCGAGGGTAAAATAACAGGACTTATCGGTCCTTCTGGGTGTGGAAAAACAACACTCCTCCGTTGTTTTAACCGTGTGAATGAACGGTATGGCAATGTTACGACAAAAGGTCAAATAAAGATATTAGGGAAAAATATCTACGATGAAGATGTCTCATTGCTGGAATTACGAAAAACTGTGGGTATGGTATTTCAACGTCCTAACCCGTTGCCAATTTCAGTTTATGATAATATCCTTTTCGGTTTGCGTATACATTCACCTTTTAGAAGCCTTACAAGAACGCAGTCAGATGAAATTGTAGAAGATGCACTCACCTCAGTATTTCTATGGGAGGATTTAAAGGATAAACTAAAAACACGCGCCACATCGCTGCAGCTTGAACAGCAACAGAAACTTTGTATTGCACGCTTGTTACCTTTAAAACCGACGATTATCTTGATGGATGAACCTTGCTCAGCCCTTGATGCAAAAGGGACACTCGCTGTTGAAGAATTGATGGGTGTTCTCTCAGGTACATACACCTTTTTAATCGTGACACATAATATGGCACAGGCAAAGCGGATCAGCGACGAGTGTATTTATATGTTCCTTGGTGAACTCATTGAACATAGAGAAACGCAGGCACTTTTTGAAAACCCTGAACACCCAAAAACAGCAGATTATGTGCAAATGCGGTACGGATAGGTAATTCTACAGGTGTTACAAAGTCTTAATTTCCATAAGCTTGTAACAATTTCCTGTCCGGAGAAGTCATTTCTGTTGGCAGAGCGCGAATATCATGAATAGGTCCGATCCGATTTATAATACTATTGCTTTAGTAATACTGACTATAATTTTTGTTCTGTTTTGGAACTTCACTACTGGAACGTCGGATGTTGAAGGTAGAATCGCATCAAATGAAGTAGTAATGGATTCATTGTCTATAATTTATGAACATTTCTACAGAATGATCCCTATCTTCTTTACCGTAGTTTTGTTTAGTCTTGCAATAACGTTTTTTTTAGAAGAGTGGATTCCCCAACAATCTTGGCAATACCGTATTATAGAACGGATAATTGCAATTTTAGCAAGTATTCCGTCACTTGTATACGGTATATTAGGTGCATACCTATTAGTTATTCAGTCAGATAGGATATCCTATCTCACGCTCATAGTCACTGTAGTCCTACTTGTGGTACCAGTTATAATTCAATCTACACAAATGGCAATACAAGGAGTAGATATACCTGTCAGGGAAGCGGCTTACGCGCTGGGTGCAAATAGATGGCGAGTCATCGCTGATCATGTTTTGCCAAACGCATTTCCGGTGATATTGGGTGGAATATTCATTGCAATTTCAAGAGTACTTGCAATTGCAGCTCTAATTATAGTGGTTTACGAATGGAAAATCACACAATTACAATCAATGATTTCCTTTGGCATTTCCAAAAGTGTTGTTATACTACTTTCGTCAGCACTTATATCCAGTATTTTCTCAAGTTTCCTTCATAAGAATTCCGATTATAGAACTAATTAATTATAATTGGATGATTCAGACATTATTTCAGTAATAACTTTGGATACAACGAATGATGCAACCAAAGATAAATTCCCCAACATTACACATAAATGATCTAAATGTCTGGTACGGTAAAAATCAGATCCTCAAAGACCTAACTTTTGATGTGTTAGCAAAACAGGTTACAGCATTTATCGGTCCATCAAATTCTGGAAAAACAACTTTGGTGCGTTGCTTTAATCGTTTAAATGATTTGACAACAAATTTTAAGCATACCGGTAAAATCCTATTTAAAGGGAATGATCTTTATTCGACAAAGATGAATGCGACAAAAATAGCAAAACAGATAGGGATGGTCTTTCAAAAACCGATTCCATTCCGTAAATCCATCTATGAGAACGTTGCCTATAGCGCACGGCTGCATGGAATAAATCATTCTGTTGAACTGAATGAAACCGTTGAAGATAGTCTTAGAAAAGCACAACTTTGGGAAGAAGTATGTAATGACCTACAATCTACACCTGATATTCTCTCAAACGGTCAACAACAAAGACTCTGTATAGCACGCGCATTAGCAGGGAATCCAGAGGTGCTTATATTTGATGAACCGTGTGAACAGTTGGATGCTGCCGAAACACCTAAATTAGAAGCAATTGTTCAGAGTCTAAAAAGTCAATATACCCTTATCTTTGTCACCAACAAAAGACGACAAGCCGCGCGAGTTTCAGATGTAGCAGGATTCCTTTATTGTGGTGAATTGGTAGAATTCGGACAAACCGAACAGATCTTTACAAATCCTCAAGACAAGCGAACAGAAGACTATGTAACCGGTAGATTGGGTTAATATAGAACTTGCCAGGAGGTCCAGATGCAACATCACCTCGAATCAGAACTCAAAGCACTTCAACACCAACTCCTTAAAATGGGTGGAATAGCTGAAAACATGTTGCGAGATGCTGTTCAATCAGTTTTAAATCGCGACGAGGGATTGGCACACCGGGTCATAGAAATTGATGATACAGTTGACAAACTTGAGAACGAAATAGAAGCGAGATGTATCCAACTCATCGCTCGACACCAACCGGTAGCTTTTGAGTTACGCTACCTGACAATGGCAATGAAGGTAAACCGAAATATCGAAAGGTTGGCAGACAAATGCGTTTCTATTTCAAGACGTAGCATAGAACTATTAGCATATCCTCCGATGCAGCCATTAGTTGATCTTCCCTCTGTTGTGCATATTATTCAACAGATGGTAAAAGATGCTCTTGACGCATTGGTGAATCGGAATGCTGAACTCGCCAGAGAACTCAGAGAACGTGACGGTAAAGTAAATAATATTTATGAGCAAATGGAAAGTGAACTATGTTCTCTTTTGAACGAGCAACCGCAACTTATCCAATCTGGTATAAAACATCTACTTCTTTTTCGACATTTAGAACGGGTTGGTGACCTCGCTGCGAATATAGGTGAAGAAGTATATTACCTTGTCAGAGGTGAGGTTATTCGACATTTAGACATCTCAATAGATGCTTCAGTAGAATCGTAGTGACCCGCTGCCAACCAATTTTTTCCTACCGCTCTTCAGAGTTTAAATGCACAACCCGTTGAGGGAATGGGATTTTTATGTCGTATTCTTTAAACTTTTCCCATATCATAAAATGAAGTTCGCTTATCACTTCAAAACGGTCAAACGTGTCTGGAATCCACGCTAACAATTCAAAATCTAAGGTGGACTCTGCAAATTTAGTAAACCGGACAAACGGGGGAGTAACGTTCTCCATTTCAGGTGTAGGTTCTTTAATCACTTCAGGATGTTCATTTGCCACCTCAATAAGTGTGTTTTTGACAAGTTGTACATCTGAATCAAACGATACCCGCACCTCAATGCGAATACGAAAGCGATTGTTATAATGTGTGAGATTATGGACAGGTTCAGAAATCAATTGTGAATTCGGAACAATAATTTCCTTCTCATCAACTGCAATAATAATTGTTGAACGGAGATTAATACTACTCACCCTACCGAATATTTCAACGTCCATAATTTCTACTAAATCTCCAATTTTGATAGGTCGTTCAAAAATTAATATCAGTCCTGATATCAAGTTTGAGACTATATTCTGCAATCCGAATCCAATACCGATGCTCAGTCCACCGAAAATAATCGCCAAGTTTGTAAAACTCATTCCTAAACTTTTGAGACTAATTAGTACCCCGATTGTGATGAGGATGAAATGAAAAATGCGGAGTATGACGAATTGGGTATGTCTTTCAATTTGGAAGGCTTGTAACACTTGCCGTCGTAAAACCCATTGAGCGTATTTAGACAGAATAAACATACCGAAAACAATAGCAAAACCGTAAAATAGGTTTGCTATTGTCACTTTTGGTTTATCTGTATTTTCTCCTGGAATCTGCTTTTCAGCAGTTCCGGTTCCAACTGATTTTTTAGATGTCTGGAAAAGTTCCGCAAGATCGTAGCCAAGAATATCGCCAAGTGTTCCTGAGCCTATTTCTGCATACTTGAAGGCAAAACTTACCGCAATTATAATAATGATCAGGAATAGTATTGCCAATAATCGGTTTGCTATGTTTTCCTGTATCTTCAGTCGATTAAAAAGACGGTTGAACCATTTCCGTAATAAACCTGCAATGAGTAATGAAACAGCTAAAAATCCGGCAAACTTTATAATTTGTCCAAATGTTACGGGTTCATCCAAAGTAATAGCGGTAGTTCCAAGAAATTCGCTAAATTGATGAATTAACTCGCCCATATTATGTTATCCTACGCATCTTCTCAATCAATTGCGATCTGTTCAATAGAATGAACGAATAAGACATCATTCACTCCTTGGAAACGCTGCAGAATTTCAGACAAGTCACGTGAATTTAAATCTTCTGCAGTCAGTCCAAAGATAACCAGATCTGCCTGTGCGGACCTATGTGTTACCTCTTGTTCTAATCCCTCCTCACTTTCATAAGGTACAGATGTAACATTCTGCATAGAAATCGGAAGCCTTCCTTCCTTGATGACAGATGAGAGTTTGTTAGCCTCCAGTTCAGCTTCCCAAGAGCCTGAACATGCAAAAAGCCGGATCTTGGCACGTTTCCATTCAGGATGTCCCACCAGAATATACGCAAGTAACAACATCATAGGTACATTGCTTATATTGTCATCAGTAACCCACACATGAATCGAGGATCTATACCCAAAACGATACTTGGTAGACCGTAGAATTAATAAGTTAAATAACGATTCAACAGCAAGTTGTGCCCCTTGTTCGACTTCAGCTATTTCTTCAGGATGGTTTTTATCAAATTCGAGAAGTATTGAGTTGTTTGGGAATCCTGCAATCCCTGGCATTTGGAGAGCCTGTGATAAAGCAAGTTGGAAGGTCGGACAAATTAGTGAATCTACATAAATACCTGCACCACTCGCTTCTGACTGTTGGATTAAAGCATCAACATGAATACGTGCGGAGATTTCTTCGGGTAACGAGTAATCACCAGGGAAAAATTGGATAAAATGTCCAAAACCTTGTCTATGGCATATCCAACGAAGCAGATCGAAATGTCCGAGACGACGTTCTCCAAATTGTGTTATTGCTACAATTGAAGGTCGCCAACCACTATCTGCCCCACCAGCTCTTTTTTTCTGTAGTGTGGTCTGAAGCCATCGAGTTAACTGGAACATTGCCCCTTGGAAGATACCTGACAAGCCACGATGTTCACGGTGACCACGGCGAAGTCCGATATAGACTGCAAGCATTAGAAAAATTGAGAGGAAAGCATACAACACGTTAATCTGAATCATCATCAGACCGCACATCACGGTACCTAACAAGGAGACGTACCATCTGGAATGGAATGTTGGACGGTATGATGGGTTACCCGCAAAATGCTCAAGGAACGAGACCACACATAATGCACCATAAGTAACCAAAAAGAACATGGTTAGAATCTGTGCGATGAAGTTTAGTTCCCCTATGGCAACAAACACTATGGCAATGGCACCAGACACAAAAGTCGCAGGAACCGGTTCTTGTGACTTTCCAATACCTGTACGCATCAGACGGTTTAAGCCAGGAATCGGCAATACGTTGTCGAGAGCAAGTGCTTGAAGCGTTCTCGGTGCGACCATAATTGAACCGAGTGCGGATGAAAACGATGCTGCTCCTAATCCAATATAAATTGCTGTTCCCCAAGCGGATATCTTTGCCATAATAAATTCATCTTGAGCAAGAAATGTTGGTAAGGCACTTTGGCATAGTTTAAATGCTACAAGTATATATACGACCATCCCTGCAAGTGTTGCACTAATTGTACCAAGCGGGATACTCCGTTGAGGGTTTTTCAGATCACCAGATAAACCTAAGCCTGCAATCATCCCTGTGAATGCAGGAAAACATATTGCAAAAACCTTACCGAAAGGATCACCATTTTCGATACCCTCCGTGATGTTTAAACTTTCTGGACGGAACCTAACTTGTTCTTCGCCAACCATAATAAATTCACCCGGTTGTCCCATAAAGAAAGTGGAAAGTGATACTGCCAAAATTCCACAGATCAACCATAACATCGAAACACCGATATTGGCACCCTTTGTCAACATAAGAATAATGAGGATGAGGGTTGCAGGAATGCTCAAGAAACGTATGTTGATGGGTTCTAATCCATACTTAGCCTCCAACATATCAAAGATAGGTTCAAATGCTCCTGCAAATGCTACCATGTAGAATGCTATTGAAATCGCTTGAGAAATATACAGTGCTATACCAATAGTACCACCGATACTTGTACCAAACGAACGGCTAACGATATAGTAGGCACCACCCCCAGCAACACGCCGGTTCGTTGCTACTTCGGATACTGCTAAAACTGTAGGAATAGTTACAAGGTGTCCAAGCACAATGATAGCGAGGCTTTTCAGAAAACCCACATTTCCTACTGCGTAACCAAATCGCAAGAAAAGAATTGCACCAAGTATTGTGCTAATTGACGCAAGGAAGACAGGGGCAGTTCCAAAACCGTGTCCATGTTGCTGATTCGCGGTATTGTCACTACCAAATTTTGTTTGTCCCAACTTAGAAAGCATTGTTTGTATTCCTTTAGTTAAGATATGTGTATTTAACTAATGAGAACAGAGCATATTAACCATGCAAAGAAAAATCTGTTGTAGCAAGGTTTGTTAGATCTCCGTAATGGATTTTCGGGTATAACGAACCCTACAATATACTTCAAGTGTCAATATAGACGTTATAGTGTCAGACGAAAGATTGATAGATATTTATAGTGCAAATTATCTGTTATTGGTGCGCTATTATACGATAGTGATCCACTTAAACGCAAACCAAGCCGAGTTGTAAGACTAACAGTAACAGCAGGCTCTGCAGAAAAACGATAATTCTTGAATCCCACTTCCGGAGTGAATTTCAATACGGTATTTAACTTTTTCCAGCCTATAGAAGAAAATGCTAACCATCGAAACGAAGTAGGATCGAATTTCCTTAATGTAAGGTCTTTGTATGGTTGAATATTTTCAATGAAATATCCTATTCCTCCAGAAATACGAAGTGTACCATTCTTGTAGATCCCCGGACGAATATAACTACCAAATTGTGATGTTAATGCAGTTCCTTGACTAATGTTCCGTTCTAAATCTGTAAATGCTTCAATTCCAAATTTATTTAGCCGCATCCCACCCTGTATATGAACTTTAATGATTTCAGATAGAACTCCTTCTTCACCCGAAGCACGCGAGCCAAAGATTCCTCCCCAACCGTTTATATTTTTAAATGGTACAACTGCGGTTAAGGTTAATGTTTGTGAAGCACCATCCCCTGAAATACCAAAGTCAACTGTTTTAGCCTCTGTTGGTAAATCAGCAAACTGACTATATGTCGGTATCGTAACGGAAAATAATATTAATAATACCAAGATCAATCCACACACATATTTGAAACGCATGTAGTGGACATTAAATAGCCATCTTTCTGTTTGAATTATCATGTATTTATGTAATGTTTTGAGTAACCTCTTGTATGACGACTCCTTTCCGCCTTAATTATTATATCTATTAATCAAAATACCGATCAAACAGGCATCTGTTATTCCGCCAAGTAAACATCCAGCTAATGCCCAATTATATCTTTGTTTTTTCATTTCAATCATATAGAAATCAGAATAAAAAGCTACATATTCTGGAGATTTACCAAGCATTCGCGCAGAAGGGACTGTTTTTATATTTCGTTGGGAAAATGCAGGACCAATCACAGGAAAGAAACAGCCGGTGGTAAACCACAAAGTTTTATTGACATGTGCTCTTACATCCCGTTTTGCATCAGCAACAGCATTTGTCTCTTCTGAAATATATACATCTTTCGTGCTTTTTATATTTCCAGGAATAATAATTTCAACTTCCTCTACAGAATGACTCTCACCTTCATCATACTGAACTGGATCAGGATCATGTGCTCGTATATAAGTTAGTATTGGGGTATAAAACATTAGCAAGGTTACAATAATAAACAATAGACCATAATACGAATTTATTCTCATAGCATCTCCTAATCAGTATACACTTGTAATATAAACTCACTGTAATTCAATGACTATCGTAACGAATTCCAATTTAAGCTTTATTCTTAGTCCAATCAATACACAGAGGTTGTAATTGTCTCGTAATTAGTTCTTCTTTTGATATACATGTGCAGTAGTGGTATCTGTCCAGTATATTACGAGTAGTTTACCGTCCCATGTATAAGTGCTAACTATTGGTATCGTATTACCGTCCGAAATCCAATTCATATTTCCTTTTTTATCATCATACGGTTCAATCAGACTATAGGTACCAAAGAAAAATTGATTTTTTTCTTCAAATTGTCTTGTAAATGTAGTAGTAGTGAGTCGCATAATCCCGCCTTGATTCTCTACGGTTTCCCCATCAACTTGAGTAAGCACAAGATCATATTCACCACTAAGTCCGTCTGCAACTTCGTATGCTTTCGAAAAGACTATTATCGATGCAGTCTTAGATAAAACTTCTTCCCCTTCATCCTTCACAGAAATTCGAACCGTAACCGTCATTGGTGGAACAACTTCCTCATCAGTTAGGATTGGGGCAGTCCACTGCACAGTGGGTTCGGTTTCACTGCTTAACACACCATCAGATACATGCCATGTGTAAGTTATGATATCATCTTCCGGATCAAAAGCACTAACCTCCAGTTCAGCGGTTTCACCGTATTGAACCTTCTCTGGCACGTCTAAACTATTGATTTCAGGTTCTCCATTTCTCCAGTTCTCATATAGATCGCAACTACTAAATATCACAACTTGAAGCAGTAGGAAAATAAAAGATACAACAGATACAGTGTTCAACCTATATTCCATATATGCTCCTTCCACTAATGAATTGTCATTAGGTTCTCAGTTGATGGTTGACCCAAGTAATATGTTTGCGTGAAAACAACGGATTACATTATACTTTAGTCAATATGTATTTGTCAAATGAATCTGTATCATCAAAAAACCCTCAAATCAACACCGACCCATAACAGTCGTTGATTTGAGGGTAGACATAGTGAAATTTGCTGAACCGTTAGCAATGTAAGTATATGAATAAACTTACATATCCTATGCAGCTAATCTGGTTTAAATCAGTACTACTCGGAAACTTCCTTATACCCTTTCGGTAACGGTTTATCACCAACGAGCGCAGACTTTAGAGGACGTACATGCCTACAACTCCCACGGTGTGTAAACCCGGGACAGTCACACGTTATATCCACACCAACTACCTCCAATGTATAAAACTTACCTTTTTGAGAGGAACTTTCGGCATGGTAGACAGTTCGTTTCGGACCTGAGAGGACTTGCGCTAAAACACGTAAGGCTTCTTCTGAATACGGACGGAGTTGCTTACGGGTTGCTTCCTGTAAATGCGCTGCGTTTTCTTCAATATAGGCATCCCCCGCCTTTTGTAGCATTTCAGGAACATCTGATTCATCAAGTTCACTTGTTTGGACTGACAATGCTTTCATCATACGCTTAAGTTCGCTGAGTACATCTAATTTTAGAGCTGCCTCACCACCTGGCACCAGAATAGAACCTTCAACGATGGAATCCATCAAGGCTGCCTTTGTTTCCAACACTGTTCTGACGAACGAATCTAATGTGCCTTCAGCTACCATATAAGTTACATTGACAGTGCCAGTCTGTCCAATACGATAGGCACGATCCTCTGCTTGCCAGTGATTCGCAGGAACCCAATCCAGATCGTTAAACACAATTTGTCGTGCAGCAGTAAGATTTATACCGACCCCTGCAATATGCATGTTTGCTATAAATAGTCTGATATTCTCATCGTTTTGAAAGCGATCAACTCTGTCTTGCCTCTGATGTGAGGGAACTTCACCAGAAACATAGACTGCACTATCTTTGAAATGCTGTCGGAAACGTTGCATGGTATTGAGAAACGATGTGAAAATAATTACCTTTTCTCCCTGTTCTAATGCATTTTCCACAAATTTGACGGTATGACGGCATTTGGCAAATGCGATCGCACGTCGGACTTGGGTAATCCTACCCATTCGACTTCCCAAATCTGTTGTGTCAATCGACTCATTGAAATCTTCGCGTTCTTCTGTTGATATTCCAATTGATTCGGGTAACCCACCTATAGCATCAGGGGAATCAAATTTAGATATGAAATCTCCGACAAGCTGATTGTATCGTTGGATCATGAAAGGGTGTAGTTCAACATCTAACCATGTTCGCACTTTTGGTGGCAGGTCTAACACTTCATCTTTTGTACGGCGCAGCATAACGCCGTGTAGTTGTACAGTCAACTCCTCAAGATTACTTGCACCATCAGCAACCAATCCGAAATCTCCTTGGTATGCTTCACAATAACGTTTTGCAAAACTGAGGAAACTCTTTCCCAGAGGATGCTCCAAAATCTGCAGTAGTGGGAATAGATCACGTGGACGGTTTGTCATCGGGGTACCGGTAAGTGCGTGGACTACCGGTTCAAGTTTTATCTCTTTGACAAGTTTTGATGCGTTTTTACTCCGTTGACTCTGATAATTTTTCAGGTAATGTGCTTCGTCAAAAACAACACCCTTCCAGTCAAACTCAAGTAGTTTGTCAAGGTTTTTACCGAGGATTTCATAATTGATAATAACCCAACCAACATAATCTGTTGGCGGGAGTGGGGCAGGACCAACGATGTATGGTTCAGTTAAAGGTAGGACGATTTCAATTTCTCGTTTCCAATTACGTTTGATAGATGCAGGACATATCACAAGATAGGGACCGTCTGGTTCTGCCTCAACCATGGCGAGAACAGACTGGCGAGTCTTACCCAACCCCATATCATCTGCAAGAAGTGCACGACGACGACCCAGTAGAAAAGCAATACCCTCTACTTGGTGAGGAAATAAACCTTGCGCAATTTCTTCAGCACGTTCCATCCCTGAGTGCTGCATTTTATTTTCCTTTTACAGAGTTATTACCTTGCTATCTTATCTATCAACCAGCCAGAAATCTCCTTGACTGGTAATACTGAGTTGTTTTAACATCACTGCGCCCGGAAAGGTTGGTGCCATACCAATCCCCATAGCAAAGATTTTTCCGTTCCCCTTGGCGTGTTCACCTATCAACTTAAGGTCAGGTGTTGTGATACTTGTCGGTATGCCATCGCTAAATAAAACAACAATTGTTGGAGATGATTTTGCTATCTCTGTCAATGCCGTTAGCATATCGTGATCTGTACCTTTTGTGTGGATCTGAGATTTAATGTTCGCTAAATATGCTGAGGAAGTATCCACTGTCTCTTCAGTTACAGACAGAAAACCCTTTTGATAGACAATCAACTCTGTGCTAAACGCAATGATGTTGAAACTATCGTGCGGTTCAAGGAAAGTCAGCGAATCTCGCATGATGTCCACTATCTTTTTAAGTTTATAATGTGGCAAATTCTGTAGACTGGATGACAAATCAATGCAATAGATAATACGCTGCGGACCCTCTTGTGCCTCAATAAATTTTACCAACCGACTCTTATAACGTTCTGGTGTCTTAGGTTGCTTTTTGATAGGTTCCTCAACACCCCTACGAATCGGTGCAGGTCCTTTGAATTCAATAGAAGTCGGACCGGGATCAACACCCTCATTCAAATCTACTTTTTCAAAAGGTTTAAACTCCGTTGGTTCTGCTGCAGAAACGACACCGTGACGTGATGCTGGTTGATTGCTTGTTAATATCTTCATACTGGGTTGATTCGTGCTCTGCTTAGTTTCTCGTCGGATTTGAGTGCGTTTGGGAGGTGTGATCCGTTTGGTTTTCGGTTCTTCCAAATTAGTGAAAATTGCGTCCATTGTGTCAGTGTGTCGACTTGGAGAAACACTAAACCAGAAAAAGAAACCAATTACCCCTACTATGAGGTGTAAGACGACTGAAATGATAAGTGAACCGCTTGATCTATATTTCATCTTGACGTGTTCCAAAGTTAACTATGGAATATACATGGAGATTTTATTGTGAGTAATTATATTCAGTTTATATCCTAATTCCATCTCTCAACAACAACCTTTTTCTGCGTAAAGAAATCAACTGCATCCCAACTCTGTCCGTGCAAATCACCGAAAAAACTATCTTTCCAACCGCTAAAGGGAAAGAACGCCATCGGCGCTGCAACACCTATATTTATACCGATGTTTCCAATCTGTGCTTCATAACGAAACTTGCGTGCAGATGCACCACTACTTGTGAATAAGCATGCCATATTACCGTAACTACCGCTATTTATAAGATCAATCGCATCGTCAATCGTTTCGACATGAATAAGACCGAGTACGGGTCCAAAGATTTCAGTTTTGGCAATTTCACCTTGGGGGTCAATATTACCGAGTACTGTCGGACGTATGAAGTTACCGTTTTCACAACCACTGATTTTCGGATACCGTCCATCAACGAGAACACGTGAACCCGCATCAATTCCTATCTGAATAACATCCTCAATACGTTTCCGACTTTCAGGCGTGATGACAGGTCCCATTTGCACACCCTCATCCAAACCATTCCCCACCATCCTATCGGTTGCATTGTCACAGATCGCTTTTGGAAACCAGTTCCGTGCACCGCCAACAGCAAATACAAGGGATGCAGCCAAACAACGTTGTCCTGCACACCCGAATGCACTGTCAGCAGTTGCATTGACAGTAAACTTTGGGTCGGCATCTGGTAGTACAATCAAGGGATTTTTTGCACCACCTTGACACTGTACCCTTTTACCATTTGCTGCAGCTTTTGCATAAATTGCTTTTGCTGTAGCAGTTGACCCGACAAAACTAATCGCACGGATTTCAGGATGTTCCAAGATAGCATTTACAGTCTCTTGTCCTCCATTGACAAGATTGACAACACCTTCAGGTAACCCAGTCTGTTCCAATAACCGAAATATCTTCTGCATGGTGAGGGGTACTTTTTCAGAAGGTTTAACGATGTAGGTATTTCCACAAGCAATGGCATACGGCAGAAACCAGAATGTAATCATACCAGGAAAATTAAATGGTGCGATGACAGCACAAATACCAACTGGTTGACGAATCATAAACTCATCAATACCGGTAGCGATATCTTCTAAATTTGCACCTTGCATGAGCGTAGGGATGCCGCAAGCGACCTCAACATTTTCAATGGCACGACGCATTTCACCCTTTGCTTCAGCAACCGTTTTGCCACATTCCAACGTAATGGTTTTCGCAATATCGTCCAGGTTTTCCTCAAGAAGATTCTTCAATTTGAATAGATATTGAACCCGTTGAACAGGAGGGGTACGTCGCCATTCTTCGTAGGCATTTGAGGCAGCAGTTGCAGCTTGATTAACCTCATCTGCGGGGGAAAGTGGCACCTGTGATAACACATCACCAGTCGCTGGATTCGTAACATCAAGCAGCTCTGGTGCTTCAGATTGCTGCCAATTGTTGTTAATATAATTCAGAATCGGTGTTTGTTCATTCATTAATTGATTGCCTTATGTACTCATGCAGCCTGATAGGATTTCAGACGGCAATTATGAAAATGGTGTATTAGTCTTGTTTTGCAAAGAGTTCAAGCACTTTTAGTTGTTCCATCGCAGCCACAACTTGTGGATCATGCACAATTTCATCTTTGATATTCTTAGTTGCCTGTGCAATTGCGAATTTTAAGCCTAAATCGCTTAGTATAATTTGCTCTTCGGTGAGTGCATCAGTCAACCTTCTATAAGAACGTAACAGTATTTCTGCTTGACGGTCATCATTACGAACCTCTTCAGCTGCTGCAATCTTTTCTAAGACATCATCACCGTTTTCTTCAACAAAAGTTTTCACTTTCTGGTTTTCACGCAATTTGAGCTGCATACGCTGTTCTGCACGGCTAAAATACGCTGTTTTTACATCAGGAGTTATTCCAATTTTGTTTATATCCACACCCTTGGGAGTAAAATAATGTGCAACAGTCAATTTCACGGCAGCTTTTGAATCACCGAGAGAGAATACCTTCTGAACTGATGCTTTGCCAAAAGTCTTGCTTCCCATAACAAGACCTCTGCCATGATCCTTTATTGCACCTGCGACGATTTCAGATGCACTCGCGCTACCATTATTTACTAATACGATCAGAGGAAGTTCTTCTCTCGCAATACCATCTGCAGTAAAATTATTACGATCTTCAACGCGTTTTCCTTGGCTATAGACAACGAGCTGCCCCTTTTCAAGAAAATCACTTGCGATTTCTACAGCTGAACTGAGGAGTCCACCAGGATTAAACCGTAGATCAAGAATGATCCCTCGAATATTGTTTTGATTGAATTCCTCAAATGCATTATCAACGTCCCTTGCTGTTGTCTGAAGAAAAGTATTGATTTTGATATAACCGATGTTATCACCGATTATTTCTTTTTCTACGCTTGGAATACGAATCACTTCACGTGTGATGATGACCTCTATCGGTCCACTGACGGATTCCGGACGAATTAATGTAACTGAGACAGAAGTTCCAGGTTCGCCTTGCAGTAGATCAACCGCATCGTCTAAGGTCATCACAGCAGTTGATTCTCCGTCAATCTGGCTGATAATATCGCCACTTTGCACACCGGCAAGTGCTGCAGGGTTCCCCTTGAAAGGTGTAATGACGGTAATCATATCCTCACGCATCCCAACGGTCATACCCACACCACCGTAATTGCCTTGGTTCTGTGTGCGGAATGCAATATAGTCTGAAATAAATTGGCTATAAGGATCCAAAGTGCGTAGCGTTCCTTTGATTGCACCTTCTATCAGTTCTTTTTTATCCGGATTCTCAAGATGTTCCTGATCTATTATTGCCAAAATTTCAGAAAATAGTGCGATGTTTTCTAAAAGTGTATTCATATCAGTATTCTCATCTTCAGCTGAAATCCAACTTAGAGGAAGAATTACTGTTGTAAGTAGAATAAATACCATGATATAAATATTATGTTTTTTCATTTTTGACTCCATTCAGAGTTAAGAGAGACTAATTTGTCCCATTTTAAACAAATTTTGCGAAAATCTTACGTAGCCATGTGTTTGTTGTAATATAAAAGGCACCAAAGACTGCGACTGCACCAAATAGCAAGTCAAACCAATGCATTCTATCCTTCATAAGTTCCCATTTTGAGCTGCCAGAATAAACAGTCTCAGCTAAATAAGTTACTGCCTCTTCAGATAAGAGTTGCTCTTCTGCGCCATTTTGTTCTTCTTTTAGTGCTTCAATTATTTGTTCTGCAATTTGTGTTACTGCATTCCACCTTACATCAAGATATTTTCCAACAAAGATTCCCATTATTGCAAACAGAGCAGCACCGGTAGAGACCATCAACCAATGGCTTTTTTCATTTGGATCAATTGCACGGGAACAAGTCACAAGCATCCCTATCCCAGAAAGTGCTCCGATCCCTATCGCAATGAAACCCCATGTGTTACCAGTCCACTGAATATATTTTGCCCAAAGGATACCGCCTAATACAGCACCAATGAGTCCCCCAAATGGTGCAATTATTATCTTATGATTTATCATTAGTGTTAGATATAGCAGGTTTCTTTAAATGATGTTCGGTGTTTTGCTCAAATGTATAAGCAACGCGCAAAACTGATTCCTCTGCAAATGGTGCCGCGAGTAATTGCAATCCGACTGGCAGACCACTGCTCACAAATCCACACGGGACAGAAATCCCCGGTAATCCTGAATGACTCGCAGGTGTTGTCATCACATCACACAGGTACATCTGCAACGGATCTGCAGTTCGCTCACCAATTTTAAATGCAGGTGTCGGTGAAGTAGGTGTTGCAATTACATCCACATTTTCAAATGCTGCATCAAAATCGGACTTAATTAGCGTCCGTGCCTTCTGTGCTTTTCGGTAATACGCATCTTGGTAGCCTGTACTCAGAGCAAAAGTTCCGAGCATTATCCGTCTTTTTACCTCTTGTCCAAAACCTTCACTGCGTGTCTTTTTATACATATTAATAAGATCTTCAGGTTCTTCAGTCCTGTATCCGTAACGTACGCCATCGTATCTTGCGAGGTTCGCACTCGCTTCTGCTGGTGCGATAATATAATAGGTTGCAATCGCATATTCGGTATGTGGTAGAGATATTTCTTCTACAGTAGCACCAAGTTTTTCCAAAGTAGCAATAGCCTCATGCACTTTGTCAGCGACTTCAGAGTCTAAGCCTTCCGTAAAATACTCCTTCGGTACACCAATTTTCAATCCTTGTACATCGTTAATCAGACACTGTGTGAAATCTGGCACTGGAACATCTACAGCAGTAGAGTCCATCTCATCGTTTCCACAGATAGCGTTGAGAACTAACGCACAATCGGTAACGTCTTTTGTAAACGGTCCAATCTGGTCAAGTGAAGATGCAAAGGCAATTAGACCATAACGAGAAATCCTGCCGTAAGTCGGTTTCATACCGACTACACCGCAGAGAGCTGCAGGTTGACGAATTGACCCACCAGTATCTGAACCTAATGAACAGATAGCCGAATCAGCAGATACAACTGCCGCTGAACCACCACTAGACCCACCGGGAATGGTATCCAAATCCCACGGATTATGTGTTATCTGGTACGCAGAATTTTCGGTAGATGACCCCATTGCAAATTCGTCCATGTTCGTTTTACCTACCATGACTGCACCTTGCTGCTGAAGTCTTGTCATGACAGTCGCATCGTAAGGTGGAACAAAGTTGCTGAGGATTTTTGAGGCGCAGGTTGTTCGCACACCCTTGGTGCATATCACATCTTTAATTGCGATAGGAATGCCAGCAAGTGGCTGCATCTCATCACCATTTTGAAATCCGGTGTCTACTGCGTTAGCTTGTTCCAACGCAATATCTTTCGTTAACGTCAAATATCCTTTGACGTGTGGTTCTACCTCCTCAATTCGCTCATATATTGATTCTGTTAATTCAACTGCAGTGATCTCGCGTGCCTTGAGTTTATCGTGTAGTTCGTGTGCCGTCAATTGGTTTAGCGACATTCAGTTCTGCTCCTTATTCCGTATCAATTACTCTGGGCACTCCGAAATACCCTTCTTCTGCCTCTGGTGCGTTCTCGAGAACAGCATCACGAGGTAACGAGGTCTTTACAACATCAGGTTTGGTGATGTTGTGGAGTGGATGGATATGTGAAGTTGGTTGAACATCATCCGTTTCCAATTCATTCAACTTTCCGATATAGTCTAAGATTCGGGTAAGTTGTTCTGTGAATTCCTTTGTTTCATCCTCGTTAAATTCCAGACGCGCCAAGTTTGCAACGTGGCTAACGCCGTCCGTAGTGATTGTTGCCATATAGTTTAAAACCTTTCTTTATTAATACACCTGCATATCTAAAACGTTCCTAACAGCGAATATTAAAGTGATTGCAGCTGTGCTAATTCAGCATCAAATTGCTTCGACCCTGCACGATCGAATCGGACTGTCACATAAGTATTGGACCCTGTTCCACTGAGTTTCGTCACCTTACCTCGTCCAAAATTCTGGTGATATACAATCTGACCAATTCCATAAGAAACATCTTGTCCCTCTGTATCTTGCACCTCATTAACGTAATTAATTTCTGGTTCAGAAAAAGGGGAATTGTAACGGTCAACGTGCTTAATAAGATGTGGCGATATTTCCTCAATGAAGCGCGATTTAACTCTATACTCAGCACCACCCCAAGTTCTACGAGATTGTGCATGGACAAGAAAAAGTTGCTCCTCCGCACGGGTTATGCCAACATAGCACAATCTACGCTCCTCCTCTAAATCCGCTTCCACATTGATGGAACGTTGGTGTGGCATATACCCCTCTTCCATACCGACAATGAAAACAAATGGAAATTCTAAACCCTTTGCACTATGTAAAGTCATCATCGTCACGATATCTGTTTCATCTGTATTATCATCTGTTTCCATCGTGTCTATATCCGCTATGAGCGCAACATTTTCTAAATAATCGGAAAGGGTTGGCTCCTCAGCGATCATTTCATATTCGTAAACAGCGTTCCTTAACTCCTCAATATTTTCAACCCGATTCTGTGCCTCTATTGAACGTTGTCCTTTAAAGTTCTCAAGATAACCTGTCGTGTCTAAAACATGTTCAAGTGCTTCAGCGGGTAGGTCATCTCCGTCAAACTCGTCAAGGATTTTAGCAAAACGTTGGATTTTCCCCTTGATACCAGCGTTAATCTTAGGTATTTCGTCAACGCGATCAATTGCCTCAATCAGCGGGATTTCTTCACTCTCCGCAAAATTCATCAATCGCTCAAGGGATGTAGCACCGATGCCGCGAGTAGGCACGTTGATAATGCGTCTGAGACTAATTGAGTCAAAAGGATTGCACATAACACGAAGATACGCAATTAGATCTTTGATTTCCTTCCGGTCATAAAAACCCAGTCCACCAACAATCTGATAGGGTATATTCGCAGAGCGGAGAGCCTCCTCAAAGATACGGGATTGCGCATTCGTCCGATAAAAGATTGCAAAGTCACGATAATCAACTCCTTCCTCATGCCAATCTTCAATCTTTGTGCCAACGAAACCTGCCTCATCACGTTCATCTATTGCTTCATAGCAGGTAATAAGTTCTCCCTCGTCATTTTCTGTCCAGAGTTTTTTCTCTTTTCGTTTTTTGTTGTTCTGTACAACACTCCATGCTGCATCCAAGATATTTTGTGTTGAACGGTAGTTCTGTTCTAAACGGAGGACACGGGTATTTGGATAATGGATTTCAAAATCGATTATGTTATGTATGTCTGCCCCCCGAAATCCGTAGATGGATTGGTCGTCGTCTCCAACGACACACACATTCTTTTTTTCTCCAGCCAAATAGCGTACTAATTCATATTGACAGCGGTTTGTGTCCTGATACTCATCTACAAGCACATGCGCAAACTTCTCCTGATAGTGTTCAAGAACATCTGGATATTTTTTAAATAGTGTTACTGTAAAGTTGAGCAGATCATCAAAATCTAATGCATTGTTTTTACGAAGTGTTTTTTGATATTCCGGATATACCTTTGAAACAATCTTTTCATAGAAACCATCGGCTGTGTCAGCATAAATAGTTGGGGGTATGGAGTCGTTTTTTGCTTTTGAAATCAGATCGTGTATGGACCGGGGATTATACTGTTTGTCGTCCAGTCCGTAATTTTTAAGGATATCTTTAACAACTGTAAGTTGCTCACTTTTATCAAATATTGTAAAACTACGGGTGAATCCGTCTAATTGCTCTATATCTCGACGTAGGATACGTGCACAGGTCGCGTGGAAAGTAGCAACCCACAAGTTTTTGCTCATTCCCTCTCCAACGAGTGAATCCAACCGTTCTTTCATTTCGTTCGCTGCCTTATTGGTGAATGTCACTGCAAGGATACGGAAAGGTGAGACACGGTGGTGTTTGATGAGATATGCGACGCGATGTGTAATCACGCGCGTTTTGCCACTACCCGCACCGGATAGGATAAGGAGGGGTCCTTGGGTGTGCTGGACAGCTTCACGCTGCACATTGTTTAAGGAACTCAATAGATTGTCGGACAAGAAAACACCTCCGCAGATGTAATTTATAGCCTGCTTAGGACTAAGGCATAAATCTGAATGCTATAAAGTATACGCAATTTCGGTTTTGTTTGCAAGAAATATTGTTGGTATTGCTTTCTTTGGACAATGATGATATAACATCACAGATTTATACTATTCATTAGATTTATACTATTCATTAATAGAGAATCAAAACCTTTCCCGATATTTGAATAATACGGTATCTGCAGGTCTAAAATCTTGTAGGTAGCAACTTAGGTCATTATATGTCGAGTATACCATAAAACAGAAGGATAATATCTTGATTTTTTTTGGAAAAAAATGTTACCATATTTTATAATGGATTTTACAATTATCTTGACAGTTTCTTTGTAGGAGGGAACTCCGGGGAATGCCTAAATGGCAATCCCCGCCTACAGAAGATGTGTAAACATATTTTTGTATTTCACTATAAAATGAGAAGCAAGTTGTGTGAATTAGAAGGGTAGCACACACTTTTCAAAAACCGTTATTTAGGTAACTCTTAAAATAAAAGGAAGATTTTACTATGAAAAACAAATATTTTTCGATTCTGATTGGGTTTGTGACATTAATTTGCGCACTAAATACATCTGCCCGAGATTTTTCACAACAAAATCTGCCTGCAGGTGCCAAAATGCGCCTCGGAAAAGGAACGATATATGCAATCGCGTATTCACCGGATGGTGCTCGTATTGCGGTTGCGAGTAGTATCGGTATATGGCTTGATGACGCACACACAGGTGAAACACTCGACCTGCTAACAGGACATACGGATTTGGTCAGTAGCGTATCGTTCAGTCCGGATGGAAACACCATCGCATCGGGGAGCTCGGACGAAACCATTCGGCTGTGGAATGCCAGAACGGGAATACACATACAGACGCTCATAGGACATACGGGTTCGGTCAATAGCGTATCGTTCAGTCCGGATGGAAACACCATTGCATCAGGGAGTTGGGACGGCAACATCCGTTTGTGGGACGCACAAACTGGAAACAATATCCGAACCCTAATAGGACATACGAGATCGGTCTATAGCGTATTGTTCAGTCCGGATGGCAACACAATCGCATCGGGGAGTTGGGACGACACCCTCCGTTTGTGGGATGCCCAGACAGGCAAGCACATCCGAACCCTAACAGGACATACGGATGCGGTCAATAGCGTATCGTTCAGTCCGGATGGTAATACAATCGCATCGGGGAGTTGGGACGACACCCTCCGTTTGTGGGATGCCCAGACAGGCAAGCACGTCCGAACCCTAACAGGACATACGGGTCCGGTCTTGAGCGTATCGTTCAGTCCGGATGGAAAAACAATCGCATCGGGGAGTTGGGACGGCACCATCCGTTTGTGGGATGCCCAGACTGGAAACCACATCCGAACACTAACAGGAGATATGGGTCCGGTCTTGAGCGTATCGTTCAGTCCTGATGGCAACACAATCGCATCAGGGTGGACGGGCGGCACCATCCGTTTGTGGGACGCACATACTGGAAACCACATCCGAACACTAATAGGACATACGGAGGGGGTTAATAGCGTAGCGTTCAGTCCTGATGGCAACACAATCGCATCGGGGAGTGATGACGGAACAGTGCTGCTCTGGGAGTAGGCACCCGTACCGCAGATCCAGGATTAATATTCTATTTATTCCACTACAGTTGGAGATTTTGCTGCAACCCGTAAGATGTTGATACGGAAGTAAGACGTATCAGAAGCATTTAGAAAAGTATACGCAATTGAGATTTGTTTGGGATTGCATTTTTAGGGAAAAAATGCTAAAATGCTCCTATAGTAGAACCAAAGGAGCAGGTCCCTTGTCAAAAAAGAAAACCCCAAACGAAACCGTACAAACCACACTCCCACCGCAATCCTACAACGGCGAACATTTAGATATTACCACGCTTGAAACATGGCTATGGGATGCTGCTTGTGTAATACGCGGCGCAACCGATGCACCCAAATTCAAGGATTTTATCTTACCGCTTATCTTCTATAAACGACTCTCCGATGTGTTTGATGACGAATTCCAAAAACAGAAAACAGAATACGGTGACGAAAAAATGGCACGAAAAATTGTTGAGGCAGACCATGAAGACGCACTAAAATCCGGACGTAACCCGATCGTCCGTTTCTATATTCCACAGGAATATAGTTGGGAAGCACTCCGAAACCAGCCCGCGGATGGTCGGTTAGGACAGTTTGTTACTGATGCAATGCACGAGGTCGCAAAAAAAAATCCACGATTACAAGGTGTGCTCAATGTAGAAGATTTTAGCGAAACACAAAGCGGACAACGACTTATTGATGACCAACGCCTTGAAAAACTCATTGAAGTGATAAGTGAACATCGACTGGGACTCGAAGATGCAGAACCAGATATTCTTGGACGTGCTTATGAGTATCTATTACGGAAATTCGCAGAAGGACAAGGACAGAGCGCAGGCGAGTTCTACACACCAAAAGAGGTCGGATGGCTAATGGCAAAACTGCTTAACCCCGAACCCTATTCCACTATCTACGATCCCGCATGCGGTTCAGGCGGGTTGCTTATCAAAGGACGATTGCAATTTGATGAAACGCACCCAGACGAAAAAAGTCAAGCACCAAGAATCTTTGGACAAGAACTAACCCCTACCACCTACGCAATGGCAAAAATGAACGCTTTTCTACACGATTTTATCGGTGCGGATATTCGGATAGGCGACACTTTCCGCAATCCCCGTTTTGTTGCAGATAATTCAAAACTCCAACGTTTTGACTATGTGGTTGCAAATCCGATGTGGAATCAGAAGGAATACGACGAAGATTTCTATGATAACGATAGTTGGAACCGATTTTCTCACGGAAACCCACCAAGCTCCTCTGCAGATTGGGCATGGGTACAGCACATGCTCGCTTCCCTAAAAGATAACGGACATGCAGCAATTGTCCTTGACACTGGTTCAGTCTCCCGCGGTTCTGGTGCTAAGCAGACTAATCGGGAGCGTGATATTCGCAAAAAGTTTGTTGAAGAAGATCTGATTGAAGGCGTTGTCCTACTACCCGAAAATCTATTTTATAACACAAACGCACCGGGCATTATATTGCTGCTAAACCGCAACAAACCAGAAAAACGTAGAGATCAGATCCTACTTATCAACCTATCTCAGCATTTTGAAAAGGGAAAACCGAAAAACATCCTAACAGATGAAGCAATCACAGCAGCAACTGAAGTCTATGAAGCATGGGAATCGCGTGAAAAGTTAAGCAACGTTATCACACTTGAAGATGCACAAAAAACCGATTACAACCTGAGCCCCTCACAGTTTGTAGATGTCGGTGATAAAATTGAACACCGTCCAGTGAATGAAATTTTGGCAGACTTAACGGAGGCACGCATTGATCGCGAAAAAACTGATAAGGCACTGGATGAGGTGTTGACAGGACTTGGATTGAGTGTCGATCATAGAAAACTTTGACCGGTAAGGTTAGGTTTCATATATCTTGACTTAACAGTTTATGCATGTTATAATGATAATAACAATTTATCAAGAGGCGTTTGTCAATATTAACTCACATTGAACACCTGATAGGAGATGAAAATCCATGGAAATTCTCAGTTTACTCTTCACAACATATAACCTTGTTGGCACTGGATTTTCTATTGCTGGTGGTATTGGTCCCGCCATTAAAAAATACTACAAAACTACTGCAGAAGAACTTTTCAAACAGTCTTTTGAAAGAGTAGTTAAGCAAAATGCGTCTGAATTCGCCGATCAAACTGACCCAAAAACAGTTGAAGTGGATCCAGATACATTTGACAATGTAGTTGTTTCACTTAAAGATGTTGATGAAGTCCAATTCACAAAATTAAATGAAAGTGAAAAGATCGCGAAAATTACAACGCTTTTTCGTCCTTGTATTATCGTCCCCAACCATCAATTGCCCAATATGGATTTTGAACGAAGAATTCGCCCTATTATTGAAAGGGTGATTATTGATTTTTATTCACAACTTCCATTCAATCAGAGAGCATTCAATCAAATTGTCCTTGAACATATTCAAAATAACATAAAGAATCAGGATTATGCCAACACGATGTTAACTGAATTGTCAAATAAAATTGACTATGTGCAAATGGAAGTTACTCAACGTTTAACCGAGGATATCCAAGCCATCAAGGATGACACCGAAAAAATTAAGGATGATAATAAGGAACTTAAGCAAACGACAGGTGCGACTTTTGATGTAGTTCGTGAAATTAAATCTCTACTCGATGTAAATACCTCCCCCTCAATAGAAACCGCAATTGCAAAAGAACATCAAGAACAAATAGAAATTGCTCGAAAATTAATTAATAGTCATAGACCTACGACTGCTTTCGAGTTATTAGAAACTCTGAAGAAACGAACATGGAAAGATGCTTCGGATGATCTAAAGTTTAGCATCCTAACAAATATGGCAGCAGCGCGACTTGCTCTAAATGATGAGAAAGAAGCAGCAAAATTAATGATACGAGCATTTCAATATAAACCTGAAGACGAAATTGCACTTTCTAATCGCGCTTTGGCTCACTTCTTACGAGGAGAAATGGAAAAAGCTGCGAACTACGCAACACAAACGTTGGGAATAAATAACGATAATGTTAATGCCCGCGTGGTACTCATCCATTTATCTTCAAAGAAAGAACCACTTGAACAGGTTATTGCACAAGTTCCTGATTATTTGCGAAAGATACCGCAAATTGCCCATGCATTTAGTGACATAGCTAAAGAACAAGGGGATCTTCGGGAAGCGAGAAGATGGCGTGAAACCATGGTGGAACAAGAACAAGCCGAGGACCCTAGTTCTAAAGCCTCCCTCGCCACTATCTTGATTGAACAAGTATTAGTGAATCGTTTTGATATGTATACCAAGCAGATTGACGATTCACAAAGGGAACAATTACAGCGAGCCGTTAAACTTCTATCAGAAGCATGGGATTCTGTTGCTGACACTGAATTGCGTTCTGTTCGGACAGATTGGATAATCAATAGAAGTACAGCACTACGACTATTGGGAAAGTCGGAAGCATCAATAAAAGATATTGATACAGCCTTAAAAATTGAACCAGCACACCCGATGCTGTTAAAAAATAGGGCAATATTGGTATTTGAACAAGGAGATCGAAAAAGAGCAATTGAATTTCTGGAAAAGATTCAGTCCGATCCAGAAATCTTTGAAGCTCAAGTTTTAATTGCCAATATTCTTTTCGCTGATAATCGCTATGATGAAGCAATAACAAAACTTGATGATTTATTAAACACAAACCCATCTTCTGAATTACAAGATGATGCGAATCGTTTGCTTGTTCGCATTTATATTGCTACTGAACGTCTTGAAGAGGCAGAACAAATACTAACACCGATGCTAGAATCATCGCCGACAAGCGTATTAAATCTTATTAATGCTGCTCTAATTTCAAGTAAAATGGGAAAAGGTGACAAGGCTATTTCTCAACTTAAAGAAGCATACAATTATACATTAGATAGCACGGATTTTTTAGAAATAGTGGAATTAGCTGCAGAACTCTTTATTAATAAACAATTTAAAGAGGCTGCAACGCTTTACGAAAAACTTGCTGACACAAGTCAGAACTCCCAATTGACACAGTGGTTAGTACAAAGTTACTATAATTCTGGCGAAATTGCGAAAGCACTTGAGATATGTCAGAAACTTCGTGAACAATATGGACCTCTTGAAGACATCTCCGAGATGGAGGTTGTGATTTATGAAGAAATCGGTGATATGAACCAAGCCGAAACGTTATGTAAAGAATATTTAACAAAATTCCCTAATGACATTGATATGCGGATCAGACTTGGTATGGTTCTTTTTCGATCTAATAAAGAGAATGAGATTGATAATGTGTTAGATAGTTTTCCTAATTCCAAAAATTTTTCTTTTCTCAAAAATCTTTCTTTAGAAGCATGCGTTCAATTCGCCTATTTACACCGAGTCACATCTAAACCAGAAGAAGCGTTACAGGTTATGTATGAAGTGCGCAGAATGCATTTCGATAAGCCAGACGCTCACCTGAAATACATAGAATTTTTTTATCAGGTAGAAAATTTAATACCTCATGTCTTAAATCCATCTAAAGTTGCCCAGGATACCGCAGTCCAAACTGATAATATGGATCAGGATAACTGGTACATCATTGAAGACCGCGATGACCCAGTCATCTCCCGCGATGAACGCAATATAAACGAACCTATTGTGCAGAAAATGCTTGATAAAGTTGAGGGTGACGAGATTATTCTTAAAGAAACACCGGATGGTCCCAAAATTGGAAAAATCGTTGCTATCAAAAGCAAATTTGCTCATGCATTCCAAGAAAGTTCTGATAAATACGAGCATCTGTTTCCAACAGATGAAGGTATGGAAACGGTTAAAATAGAAACTTCTGACGCAATCGATGATAAAGAAAGATTTAAACCAGTAACTAACAGGGTTGATCGACATCACGAATACATACTCAAAATTGAAAAACTATATAAGGAACAAAACATAACAATCGGTGGATTTACAAGATTAGTTGGTAGTAATAGTTTGGATACATGGGGCACCCTCATGAGTAACCCTGACTTAGGGATTAGAAGTAGTCCTGGGGATATTGAGGAAAGAACTGATGTCCTGAACCTACTTAATCATGCCCAACCCAAACTGGTTGTAGATGTTATTTCCCTAATAACGCTACACTGTTTGGATGCTGCGGATATTATTGTCAGCACGTTTGGAAAGCTATATATTGCCCAATCTACTATCGATGAAATACAAAGTGTTATCAGTGAAAGAGAGGGAATGTGGTCTAACCGCGAGGGGATGATTGTCGGTAAAGAAGGAAATCGATATATAAAACAAATTATAAACCCTGAGGAAACGAAGCGGAGTATAGAATATCTAAAAAACCTTATTAATTGGATTAGAGATAACTGTGAAGTTGGTGAAGCTACTGCTGGGTCAGAGATGAACCAATTACGTAGGAGAAAACTTAATGACATGCACCAAAAACATTTTGTTGATACTGTTCTGCTTGCAAGCCAACCAGGGTATATACTTTTCTCAGATGATGGACGACTCAGACATTATGCGAAAACAAGTCTCAATAGCGACGCGGGGACAAACTTTAAAATTGACGGTGTGTGGACACAAGTTTTATTGGAACATTGTGTTCGGCAAAATCTCCTTGATAAAGCTGACTACGATGAGATGACGATAAAACTTGTTTGTTCAAACTACTATCACACGCAATTTGATGCAGATCTGTTAATGGAAGTAGCAAAACGTTCAAATTGGAAAATCTCAGAACCTTACAACAGTTTTGTACTTGCCTTGAGTCAAGAACGCATGAATTCACAAACAGCATTAGATGTTGCAGTTGATTTTCTCTTTACACTTTGGAAGGAATCAATTTCTTACAGACAAAAAGAATTCTTGACGTTGGGTTTATTAACTGGACTTACCTATGGACGGTATGCTCATGATGTATTGAATCAACTCGTAAGGCAGATTCGGGGAAAATATAGAATATATACACCAACCCAGAACTATATTCTCAGACGAATCAATGAATTCATACAAATCTATCCTCTTGAAGATAACTTTACTGTTTTGGCAGAAAATGATATTCGTCTTAAAGGAACACGAGTAGGTATTGAAACAATCCTATACGAATATATATATAATAGTAGACCGCCAGAAGTAATCGACGATTACTACTATACACCAACACTGGAACAGATTTATGCAACGATCCTATATTATCTTCAAAACCAAGAAAAAGTCGGGGCATATTTGGAGGATTATCTGGATTACTGCCGAACAACACGGGAGGAATACGAGAAGGATCCGCCACCCGGTGTTCTTCGCTTGCGTAAACTCATAGCAGAAAAGGAAGCAGCTTCTGATAATTCACACCCGAACAACCCAAAAGATGATTCAGCAAACACAACACAATCTCTATCCAAAAATGAACAGGAATAAAGATGCGTCGGTATCTGATAGACGAAAATATTTCTCCACAATACCGTACGCAATTGCTTTACCATGAACCATCACTAACGGTCTTGGCGGTTGGTGATGAAGGTGCTCCTCCGAAAAGTACGCTAGACCCAGAAATCTTAGTGTGGTGTGAACAGAACGAATTTAGTTTGATAACAAACAATCGGGAAAGTATGCCGCAACACCTCGCTGACCATCTATCAGCAGGACACCATGTTCCCGGCATTTTCACTATTAATCGCAAAGTGCCAATGGGATTGATCATTGAACAGCTGATTCTCATCGCTGGCGCATCTGACGAAGACGAATATATGGACCAAATTATTTACATCCCACTTTTACAACGTGTTCAAGTTAATGATGCTACCTGACTCCGTTAAATCTGTGTCATTCGCGAAAAGTTGAAACAGTGAGAACTCACAGAAAACCGATTACAACTTGAGTCCATCCCAGTTTGTGGATGTCGGTGATAAAATTGAACACCGTCCAGTGAATGAGATTTTAGCTGACTTAACAGAAGCACATATCGCCCGCGAAAAATCGGATAACGCATTGGATGAGGTGCTGACACAGCTTGGATTGCACTCAAATTGACTTAACGTTTGGATTCTTATATTGAAAATGATATAATGAAGAAAATAAGAAATGTATTCGATCCGAGTTAATGTAACATAAATGGAGTGGCTATGGATTTATTGAAAGAAAAAAGTTCTCGCTTATCCATATCAGCAGTAGATATGTTCTGCGGAGTTGGCGGTCTCACACATGGTCTTCAACAAGCAGATATAAATGTTGTTGCAGGACTTGATGTAGATGAGACGTGTAGGTACCCTTTTGAGGAAAACAATAATGCAAAATTCATCTCAAAAGACATTCGTAAATTTACCAGTACCGAACTTTCTGAATTATATCCAAAAGATAGCATCAAACTCCTTGTTGGATGTGCTCCCTGTCAACCTTTTTCTGCTCATACGCGAAAGAATAAGGATCGAGGTTCGGATGAACGGTGGAGTTTACTTGATGACTTTGGAAGACTAGTTGAAAAGGTAAGCCCTCATCTAATAGCATTTGAAAATGTACCTCTCATCAGAAAAGAGAATATCTTTACAAACTTCTGTGATACACTTCATTCATTCGGATACCATTTTGATCCAGATTTAATAGTCTACTGTCCCGATTACGGTGTCCCGCAAAAAAGACGCCGTCTGGTACTAATTGCCTCAATTTTGGGAAAAGTTGAACTTATCCCTAAAACGCATTCTGGTTCTCCAGATGATGGATTGCTTCCCTTTGCAACCGTCGAAGATGCCATTAGTGATCTTCCTGAGATTGATGACGGTGAGGAAGATGAACAAGACCCCCTTCATAGATCAAGGAAACTTACTGATATAAATAAAAAGCGAATTATACATTCAAAGCCTGGAGGGACATGGAAAGATTGGGATGAGGAGTTGCATCTGGAATGTCACAAAAAAGATTCAGGTAAAGGGTATACTACAGTTTATGGACGTATGACATGGGATGATCCAGCACCAACAATAACAACACAATTTCTTAATTTGGGCTGTGGGCGATTTGGACATCCCGAACAGCATAGAGCTCTGTCGATCAGAGAGGGTGCTCTTCTGCAAACTTTCCCAAAAGATTATAAGTTCAGTAAACCGAATTTACCAATCACCACTACTAAAGTAGGATCCTACATCGGAAATGCTGTACCTGTTCAACTTGCAAAGATTATAGGTGAGAGTATACAAAAACATGTAAAGGAGAACATCAATGAATGGACAGAATAAGTATCAAATGAATATCAGCAATACTGTCCTATATCATCTTGGTATTAATCTTTATAGTAACATTCCTGCCGTTTTATCTGAAGTCGTTGCAAATTCTTGGGATGCTGATGCCACAAATGTTGATATTGAAATAAATAAAGAAGAAATTACTATTACCGATGATGGACACGGTATGACGTTAGACGACATCAACAACAAATACCTTTTAGTCGGATATCCAAGAAGAATACATAATGAGGCAGTAACAGATCGTTATAAGCGAAAAGTGATGGGTAGAAAGGGTATTGGTAAACTCTCACTTTTTTCAATTGCTGAAACGATTACGGTCGAGACTAATAAAGATAAAGAAAAAAATGGTTTTGTAATGTCAAAACGAGAGATTGATAACCATATTGAGAAGAAAAACGAGCAGCCTTATGAACCCAAACAACTTACCAAATTTGAAATAGAACCAGATAAAGACGGTACTCGAATTGTACTTACTGATCTAAAAAAACGGATTAACAAAGCACATTCAAATTACTTAAGAAAGCGACTCGCGCGTCGATTCAGTATCATTGGGGCTGAAAACGATTTCAAGGTTTTTGTTAATGGATCTCCTGTTGATATTACTGACCGTGATTACTTTCATAAAATCCAGTTTCTCTGGCATTATGGAGATGAAAGTGAAAAATATATAGATTTATGCAACAATTTAGAGAAGCCTGAACACAATGAAAAAAGAGATGGAACGATTAAAGTAACTGATGAAGATAATATTGAAAATCTAACTGATTCTGTCAAAGGTTGGATAGGTACTGTCCGAAAACCAAAGGAATTGACAGACAAAAATGTTGATGGAAACGAAGATATAAATGAAAACCTTAACAAGATTGTAATCATGGTACGCGGTAAACTTGCACAAGAAAACATCCTTGATGATTTCAGACAATCTGGGTTTTATACCAAATACCTTATTGGTGAAATTCATGCCGATTTCTTGGATATGGACGATTTAGATGATATTACTACTACCAGTCGACAAGAGATTATAAAGGACAATCCGAGATATGAGAAACTTAAGAACTGGATAAAGAGTGAATTGTTTCATATCCGGGATAAATGGGATGAATGGCGTTCTGAGAAAGTTAAGGAGACTGTCTATCAGATTCCGGCAATTAAGGCATGGTTGAATGAATTAAAACCGGCAGAACGAAAAATGGCAGAATCACTTTTTAGTAAAATTAGCAGTGTGCATCTTGATAATGACGACGATAGGAATCAACTATATATACATACTGCATTAGCATTTGAGAATCTTCTATACAAAGATGCTCTTGATCAATTGGAACGAATCTCATTAGAAAATATTCCAGCATTTATGGAGATTTTAGGTAATTTTGACGATATTGAAGCATCATTGTATTATCAAATTATCCAAGAAAGGTTACGGATTATTTCTAAGCTGCATAACGCGGTAGAAGATAATGCTATGGAAAGGACCATTCAGGAGATTCTTTATGAACATCTCTGGTTATTGGATCCTTCATGGGACAGAGCAACAGAAACAACGTTTATGGAGCAAACCGTCCAAAAGGAGTTTGAACAAATTGAAGCTAAAGAAATACTTACTGATAAAGAATTGAACGGACGCTATGACATCAAATATAAAATGACAGCGGGTAAACACGTCATCATTGAGCTTAAACGTGCCAATCGGAAATTAGATCAGTATGATTTGCTTAGACAGGTTGAAAAATACGGAGAGGCACTGAGGAAGATAGTCCGGGCGATTGGCAAGAATGAACCCGTTGAAATCGTTTGTCTTGTAGGGAAACAACTTGCGCAATGGTCAGATGCTGAACAGAGAGAACGGTCCAAGAACACAATGGAACAACAAAATGTCCGAGTTGTGCTTTACGATGAACTTATTGAGGATGCATATCGAACTTATAATTCTTTTTCAGAACTTCGTCACGAATATGGAAGGGTTTATCGTCTTATCAAAAACCTCGAAATTGAAGTACCAACGGCTGATTAAAATAGGTGAGGGGTATGCATAAATAATTCCGATGTTAAATATGTGCTTGAAGGTAGTAAGCACACGCCGCGTGCCGTCCACAAAGTTCAAAGAGACGCAATGAATTACGCGACTACAAACGGTATTTCTATAAATCAAGCGAATCTCTGCAGTCTGTTCAGACCTATGTTAATGAGCCAAATATGCACACCCTCATTTAACTACGAACGCAAGTTAATGACATCACCCGACTTCGCGCAATCTGATTCATTCGAGAAAAGTTGAATCAGTGAGAATTCATAGAAAACCGATTACAACCTAAGTCCCTCTCAGTTTGTGGATGTCGGTGATAAAATTGAACACCGTCCGATCAATGGTATTCTGGCAGACTTAACGGAAACGCGTATCTTCCGCGAAAAAGCGAATAAGATGTTAGCACGGCTTGGATTGCATGAAATATAAAAAATGTATGCGTAATTATAAAACCAACTATAATTGTCTTGGACTTATACGGTTTTTGAAAATACTGGCCTGCTTAAGTTTTTCCAAATTCCATGGGCCTTGACTTTGCTTGATTTTTATATTGAAGGTGATATAATAAAATATCTCTTTCAAGAAGACAAACAGTGAATTTGATCAAGGTTAATGTAATAGACCTTACTAGGATTTCCGCAATTCATCAATATTTAATCTGTAGTTTGATTAGGAATATCTATGCAACTTTTGAAAGAACTGTTGGTAAGTGCTACAAGTGGTTTATTCGGTAGATTATTACTTGTTTTAATTGGTGCTGGTGGTGGTTTCACAATTGGCAAAGTTTTTACTGTTGCCAGTAGTAATGTGATGCCGGGCGCGCTCTTTTTTACTTTTAACTTCGCGGTGGTTTGTTCTATGATAGGATTTTTCCGTAACCTGAGTATGTTTAAAGAATGGTCGCAAGATCGGAGACAAGATGAAATAAGGAAATTGGAATTGGAAAAGGAAATCTTAGAATTAGAAATGCAGCGAGACAACCAGCAATCCACTCTGAATAATGAGGAGTAAGATGATCAGTGAATGTAGACTTGGAACAATCGATAAGGCTTACGCAATATTTTAAAATTGTTGTCAATATTGTGTAGGTCGTAAACAGATTTTGATAGACAACACAGTCTAAGAAATGACATGGAAATTAGAAAAACTAGTGATCAGTGAGTTTTGTATATTCTTATAGAGAGACTACAGTGAACGATATAAATTTACCAGAACATTGGAAAATCCTACCCTTTATAGCTTGTTTGAAAAAGGTTAAATCTAAGAAGAAGCCTTCAATACCTAAAAGAGACTATTTGGAATCTGGCGAATTTCCAGTAATTGACCAAGGGGCATCATTTATTGCTGGTTGGACAGACTCAGTTGAGTCTGTGATCTCTGAAAATTTGCCTGTGGTGATTTTTGGAGATCATACTCGTGTTTTCAAATATGTTGATTTCCCATTTGTGCTTGGGGCTGATGGAACACAACTTCTTTACCCAAACGATGAAATTCTTGATGCCCGTTTTTTCTATTACGCGCTTTCGAATCTAAATGTCCCAAATAAAGGATATAACCGACACTATCGTTATTTACAAGAATTTTCTGTTGTGTGTCCACCACTCCCCGAACAACGCGCCATCGCCAACATCCTACAAACAATCCAAGAAGCAAAGTTCACCCGACAACGCGAAATAGAATTAGAACGTGAACGCAAAGCAGCATTGATGGATTTTCTCTTTTCACACGGCACTAAGAACGAACCCCGCAAACAGACTGAGATAGGCGAAATTCCTGAAAGTTGGGAAGTTGTACGTTTGGAAGAAACCGCTACGTTTACAAAGAAACCGAGAGACTTACGATATTCAGAATATAAAGAAATACCATTTGTGCCAATGGAGTTGATTCCAATTGCCAAACATTATTCTAAAGAATTCATTTTAAAAACGAATGATGCACTAAAGAGTGGAACTTACTTTGAACTTGGTGACATTCTTCTTGCCAAAATTACACCATCTTTTGAAAACGGGAAACAGTGTATTTTTAAGGATTTGCCAACGCCATTTGGTATTGCTACAACAGAAGTAATTCCAATTCGGGAAGTTGAAGATGTTAGCAATATATCTTACCTTTTCTATTATTTATTACTTCCAAATGTCCGAACTTCGCTTGCAGGAAAAATGCAAGGCACGACTGGTCGCCAGCGGTTAAACAAAGAAGCACTTGTTAACTTAGAAATTCCACTACCTCCACTTCCTGAACAACGCGCCATTGCCAACATTTTCCGAACAATTGATAAGAAAACAGATGCCCTTGAAAAAGAAGTTAAACTGATAGACGAACTCTTCCACGCCATCCTGGAAGAATTGATGACTGGGCAAAGGTCTGCCGTGCCTCTGATTGATACAGAACTGCCGAGGTAACAGCGGCACAAGGCAACCTGAATGTTTTGATGTGGAAACGTATCATTTCCTTGTTAAAACAAATTTCAAATGTTATAATCAGTGTTACAAATTGGGTTGGATTGATGAGTTTTATTGTTGAATGAATTAGTCCATTGTTGGTACAACAAGGAGGAATAGAGTGATGAGCCTTGAATCAGACCGTAACCGGCTAACACAAGAAACGACTTTGGAATGGGCGCAGCGTGAATTAGATCCAGACGAATGGCTTACAGTACTCAATACGCAGAGTGATGATTCCCAAGGTTGTGCTATCTATAGTATTTTGGTGTCTTTAGATAATGTAGATTATCCACATTCCTATTTTAATTATTATTCACCATCCGGCCACTTGGTTTCTACGTTTTATAGCGAAGAATATCAAGAGATAACTGGAATTGATAGAGACGAAAACGGGAATTCATACCTAATTATTGACCCAAACCCGGGAAAAACTGAAGGTAAAAAATTATATCAGAGATTCCAGTTTTCACTTAACTTAGAGTATGATGCAGAGAAGGGAGAGTATTTCCTTCAAGATCGGACAAATGACAATGAAAAGATTGTAGTTGTAATTGTCAATGCGAACTGTGTCAAGATTCGGTTTAAGCAACTTCAAAGATACTTGAAATCCGAAAAGATATACCTTGCAATCCGATTTAGTCGTTTTGAGTATTCACAATATTCATTGGAAGATCTTGGATTAAATCAATACCATGTTGAGTCTAATAAAATAGAACTAACAGATGGACATCTGTATTGGAGATGTACCTATCTTAACACAGACAAAGATGGATATCAAACTGAAAGCTTACTTGAAGCGATACGACTGATTGGATATGCTGAAATACGAGAGAATAAGATTGGATTTATAACGGGATATGATAAATATGGATTTGAGATTCGCCACGAACTTCATGAAATTGAAGGGGCTATTTTCCAGAATGTAGGATGGTCCCCTAATCCAACCTTTGTTTGCTTCAAAAAAGAAGTATTGGATAAATACTATGTAAAAGACAGTAAATACTCAGTTGGAGATTTATTGTTAACTTGGCATGATGCGGCAACCGTTCAGCGTTTCTTACCTATTGATGATGATCATGATACTGTAGTTTGGGTAATGTTTTCTCGTCTTGCTCTCCTTCCTCATGAAGAACAAATACATTGGCAGATGCATAATATTGGTCCCACAGGATATCTAAGTGAAACATACTTAAATTATTATGATCCAGAGAGTACACCTACAGAGTCGAATCGACTTGAACACCGATTTAGAAACCGTTATTCAAAACTAAGCCAATTGAGTAATAAAATACTTGGATGGAATTTATTACTTCCTTTAAATGCTAATGATACATATCGCATACACTGTTTAAGAGTGCCTTCCTCTGATGAACAAAAGGATTTTGATGAGTTAATATTGAGTCTCGCGACAATACTTATTGATTCATTGAATCAGGGACAAATAAAGAAACTCATCCCTGATGAAGAAAAGGAGAAACTTGATCAAAAAAGGAAGAATCCGGAAGAAACTAATCCAGGGAGTATTGACTATTTTGATGTATACCTACATTTTTGTAATGTTACAAACCGTGAAAGTTACATTTCTTTTTTACGAAAATTACAACGGTTGCGTTCCATGGGGTCCGCACATCGTAAAGGAAGTAAATATCAAAAACAGATTTCTAAGGACTTTGGTATTGAAAATCGTGAATATCGGAAAGGTTTCAAAAGAATTCTTCAGCAAGCTGTTGAGTATCTTGAATTCCTCAATCGTATCATTGAAACAGGTGAACTTATAGGAAAAAGAGAGCTTTCGTTTCTGTATGATTTGAATGAACATTTTCATGCTTTGTTAATAGAGTTATTTCCTTCTGATACCGAGACAATTTTTGCCAATGAAACATGGATTAACGAGATTAGTCATGAGAATAGATATATAGCCGATCATCTAATGAGAAATGTTATCAGTCAGTTTGATGGTTCTACATCGGAATTGATAAACTTCTGTAAAGACCTACTAACCTCACAGAATCCTAATGTGAAATCTTCAGACATTAAAAACGCGCTAACCGATATCGCGAAAAGATTTATCTGGCAAGCGAAACGCAGTCTTCGTAACGCTATGAGTTTAATTTATGTGTCACAAACAATCAAGGAATCGGTTGAAAACTGTTTTGAAGATAGTATTGACCGTGTCACTTATGCTAAGAGACTTTTTGAATGTTCCCTATCATTTATCAGTCTTGATGAGATCAAAGATTTTGATTGGTATCGAAATTATGCTGCGTGGCATTTGTCCTACGCGAACCTTTATACATCGTATGCATACGAACACGTATTGCATGCGGACGGTGTAGATTCAGCACCAGTTATTCTGGATACTCTCTCTGTCGTAGAAGGGGTAGCGAATATCGTTGAAAATGTTATTGATGTAAAGGCAGTAAGGGAGAAAACGGAACAACTTGCGCAGTTAACAAAAGGTTAAATGGAATTAGGATTTTTATGTCAACACAGAAATTCACTGCTGCAGAACGAGAAGCTATTTGGCTAGCTCACAGAAAGAAGTGTGCATATACAAGAAAATTGCTTGATGTAAGCAATTTTCACATTGATCACATAATCCCAGAGTCTTTTACCAAAGATCCTGCCGTATTGAAAGATAAAATTGCAAAGTTAAAATTGCCAGATGACTTTAATATACACGGCTATGAAAATTTGCTCCCATGTTGTCCCAGTGCAAATTATCAAAAAAGTAATTTGATACTTCCTGATCTCTATTACTACTTAGGCATAGCTGCTGCAAAAAAGGAGAGAGTAGAAGCCAATCTTGAACGTATTGAAAAGCGTGAATATAGTGGGAAATTTCTTATCCTAATACAGCAACACATAGAACGTGGTGATCTCACTTCCAAAGAGGTTGCAGAAATTCTCCAACGCTATTCTGAATGTCCGGAAACTATATTTGAACTAATTGAGAGCATGCCGTTTGCTAATACCAGTGAAGTGAAATCCATTGCTAAAGCCGACATTGAATCTCTTTGGGATTTACCTATTTGTCTTAAAAATTTTAATATAGATGGATTGACGTTTGAAAATAGGGAAGGTAAACAAACCATTATTCGGACATGCAGAGACTATCAATCTGCTTTAGAAAAAGGTTACTCTGCCCCTAATAATTTTTTCTTCAAAGCTTCGGTGAGTTTCATTCAACAATGCGGATTGTTAAAGTTACTTCAGTCTGCTGAGACCCCAGAACAGAGTTTTATATCAGCCCCTAAGGTTGGAGTTGTTGATTTAGAACTGCTCCCACTGTCACTTTTCCCCTGGGTTGGAGATGAGGATATCAGAATCGTAGAATTGCCACCAAACAAAACATATCAAGATAAAGTGAGAAATGGTGAATTTATAGTGAAAAACGTAAGCCAAAACTCCTTAAGAATTGAAGGAGATGGAATGGGGCAGCAGTTGATAGAAGTGGTTCGAGCTGATTTTAATAGAGACGGTATTGAGGATATATTAATTTTTGAATACTGCTATGCTACAGGAGGCACACTGGGCTATGGTGGGATTCGTATCTTGACAAGGAAATCATTAGATGGTAAATTTGAAATAGTCGAATAGGATGAATCGCATTTGACGGTTTCTTAACGTGCAGGTGTAGGAATGCCGGAAGGCTGCGTTTATGAAGGTAAGAGAACTCATAAAACTGATTAAAGATGATGGGTGGTATTATATAAAGACGAAAGGCAGTCATCGGCAATTTAAACATCCAACAAAAAAAGGCAAAGTGACAATTCCCGGTAAAATGGGCAAAGATGTCCCGAAAAGCACACGCAAAAGCGTTCTGAAACAAGCAGATATTGATCAATGAGGGATAAACGAATGGATTATGTTGTAATTTATGAAAAGGGTGATAGCAGTTATGGTGCTTATGTACCAGACCTACCCGGTTGCATCACCGTAGGCGATACACTGGAAGAAGTCCAAACATTAATCCAAGAAGCTATCGAATTTCATATTGAAGGATTACAAGAAGACGGTGACGATGTTCCACAACCGTCTTTAAACATCCCTATTCAGTATGATATTCCATACCTTGGTGTACACAAAGTCATAGAAAACTACGTCCATAACGACGATTCAGTTCTCTTTTCATGTAAAGACTCTGCAGGTCATCTTTACCTTGTTATCGTTGGCGAAAACGATCAAGAAAAAATATGGCTTCGCGTTGGAATCTCTAAAGATCGTTTAAATCACATCCGATCTGGTGGAATAGACCTTCGGAATGCGTTCACCGATGCCGAAAATGGTATCCTGTTCCAGATAAGAATTCCACACGAAGATCATACAAAACCATCTTTGGAAGTTATCCGGCCCAATCAGATTGTCGAGGACATGCTCCCGCTGCCAGGTGAACGTCTTGGGCTAAAAACCGATACACTTCCACCACTCCGCAATCCGCAAGAAATAGCATCCTCTATTGCTCGTGACCTTTTAAAATGTGCTCTCAACTATGCCGGAGTTTCCAGGACAGAAGCACCGATCGACTCATTAGGAAATTTTCTAACCGGATTACATAAAGTAATTAACAGAATCGGTGCAAAATGTGTTAATTCAACAGATAAGAAGATACTTGAAGACATCCAAAACCCCTTTGGTATATCAATGTTGGAAGTTGGTGCAGGTTCATTTGAAATTCAACTTGCATCAACAGAATATGGCGGTTTATTGGATTCTGATCTTGGAAATGCAATAAATGAATTTCTGAAAATCCTTAATTCTGGATGTAACCAAGACCAACTGAAACCACTCATGGAACAATTCGGACCAAGGGTAGCAAAGGATTACACTGAGTTTCTCAAACCACTTAGCGAATCTGTAGAAGATACCAGTTTCACGTGGACATCGCCACATCCAGACCGTGGTGGAACAGCCCAACTTTCACAATCGCAAATGATAAAGGCTATTGATATTCTTGAGAAAATTCAAGAAGAAACATTAGAAACAATCAAAATCCAGGGAACATTAGTTGGTATATCTCTCAGATCCAAATCATTTGAGATAGAAACGTCTGATGATAATTTGTATGAAAAAGACTTTTTTAAAGGAAAAATCATAGAGGAAGCTTATGAGACTGAAATCGTAAAGAACGCTACAGTAAGTAAGTCATATATTGCTGAAATACAAGGATTCGCTGAAATCGGTGAGACCAAAGATGAAACCAATATTAAGTTCCGACTACTCAGTCTTAGTCAGTAATCATTACCCGATGTTGCAAAATAAAGACGCGAAAACACATCACATTCCTTGTAGCACTTGACATCTGCACATCACTGTGACGTGCAAAACGTCCTAATAAACACGATACCGAATAATGTCTTTGAGGTTGGATAAACCGAATTCGCACCTAAAGGCAAAAAAGTTACCGCATGGTAGCTTTTGGAAAGCTTAGGTTGATTTGAACAAACGCAAAACTAAAATCCGCGGCATCCATGAAATCCGACTAATCCGCAATTCAGATAAACAAAGTGAAAAACCCTTATTTCCCTTGACAACCCAAAATATATATGTTAAAATAAATATCACATAACAATCCAAAAAACGTGATACAAATTCCCCAAGCGTAGGATCGTAATGTCAATAGGACATAACATCTATCCAATATATGCCTCAGCACCTATGTAACATAAACTTTTAGTTTGTACACTATTAAACACATCACTATATTAAGGAGAACAAAAATGTCAGAGAATACAACGGAGACAAACAAAGAGGAACTCACCGCCGAACAACTAAAAAAAATACCCACGCATTTTAGAGAATATGTGGCGTATGCTATCGGCAATGGAATTAAAATAGGCGATGTACTTGACAGTATAATCGAATATTATAAAAAGACATACAAGTTTTCTGAAGACTTGAACGATGAGAATGCTAAATCTATTCTACGTGAAACCATACGCACGTGCAATCCAAATGATAAAAAGTTTTGCATCAAAAAGTACGGTGCCGCGTATCGTGAAGGACGTCTATCTTATGTGCGTTCTATGGGAAATAATCTGCTCGAAGCATTTGATACACACATAAAAAATCTGAACTTCGCTCTTGATAAAACAACTTTCAATTTCCACAAAGGACTAACGCCCAAAGAATACGCATCTATCACAAAAGACATCGCAGAGGCCGTTTCGTTGTATCAATCCATAGCAGAAGCACATCAACCCGACACTGAAGCTACATTTGATATTCTGCCCGCACTTGATAGCCAGTTGATCCTTGCAGAAATAGAAGCTGCAGATACCAAAGCACAAGAAGCATTACCCACAACATCGGAGGCACCCAAAGCATTAACCGATACTTCCAAAACCAACGACACGGATTAAAATTACACAATTTACGTTAAACCACTAATTGGTAAAATTGGTAATTTTTTGTTCAGGAAAACCCTGTCATAGACAAGATTCGTGCACAGAAAAAATTACCAATTACCTAAAAGTATCAACACGATATCACTCTAATTGACATTTGGAAACGAGTATGCCTGAACGATCCGCAGTCCAAGAACCACTACTCAAATATGCTAATGAAATCGGGTGGACGCGCGTGTCCAGAACAGAAGCCATGCAACTACGTGGTGGTAATATCTTCGGACTCTATTTTACTGATGTACTGAATGCCCAACTCAAAAAACTTAACAAGGGAGTTATAGACGATTCTAACTGTGATGACGTTATACGCCGCCTTGATTCACTTAAAGCAACACTTGATGGAAATCAAAACGCACTTTCATGGATGCACGGTAGAGAGTCAACTTTTGTTCACACTGAAAACCGACAACGCAACGTTACCCTCATTGATTTTGAGAACCCTGACAATAACTTGTTTCATGTTACAGACGAATGGGAACAGAAAGGAGTTATCCATACCAACCGTGCGGATGTTGTCCTTCTCATTAATGGGATCCCTGTCACAGTCGTTGAGACGAAACCTGCTGACAAACGGGACGGGTTAGAAGATGGAGTAGATCAAATTTTCCGATACCACAACGAAACACCTGAAATGTTTACCACTGCACAACTCTTCGCTGTCACCGACATGTTGAATCTTCTCTATAGTGTGACATGGAACACCAACCGAAAAAATATCTTCAATTGGAAATCGGATGAATCTGCAAACTATGAGCAGAAGGTGAAAACTTTTTTTGACCGAGAACGTATACTTCAAGTATTGCATCGATTTGTAATTTTTCAGAGCAGAGATGAGAAACTGTCTAAAGTTGTCTTACGTCAACATCAGACACGGGCAGTAGAAAAAGTGATTGATAGAGTTAATGATACTGCTAAACAACACGGACTTGTCTGGCATACACAAGGCAGTGGTAAAACCCTCACCATGATTTCAATTGCATCAAGACTCTTACGAGGTGGAGAGCAAACTGAAAAACCTACTGTGTTGATGGTCGTTGACCGCAATGAATTAGAAAGTCAACTCTTTAAAAACATAAACGCTTACGGAATAACTACACTCGAAGTAGCACAGAGCAGAAATAATCTTGAAAGTATTTTATCATCAGGTTATCGTGGTTTGATTGTATCCACAATTCACAAATTTGATAAGAGACCTGCCAATCTTAACACTCACGAGAGTACAGTTGTGTTAATAGACGAGGCACATAGAACCACAGGTGGGGACTTTGGGAATTACCTGATGGCCGCTATACCAAATGCAACCTACATCGGATTTACAGGCACACCGATTGATACGCTATCAAAAGGCGAAGGAACTTTTAAGGTATTCGGTAAGGACGACGAGAAGGGATATCTTGATAAATATGGAATCGCTGAATCTATTGAAGACGGCACAACTCTAAGTTTGAATTATGCTCTTGCTCCGTCAAATTTACGAATTGATCCAGAGACATTGGACAGCGAATTTTTAAGCCTTGCAGCAGCGGAAGGCATTAGCGACCCAGATGAACTCAACGCAATCCTTGACGACGCAGTAAATCTAAAAGTGATAATGAAAGCACCTAACAGAGTTAAGGCAATTGCTAAATTTGTCGCAGAAGACTTCAAGGAAAGAATTGAACCTATGGGTTTCAAGGCGTTTCTGGTCGGTGTTGACCGCGAGGCATGTGCACTATACAAACAGGAATTAGATAAATACCTACCTACCGAATATTCGAAGGTCGTGTATTCTAAAAACAATAGCGATAACGAGTTGATGAAAAAATATCACCTTTCTAATGAGCAAGAAAAGGAAATACGCAAGAATTTCATTGACAAAAAATCGCAACCTAAAATCTTGATTGTAACCCAAAAATTATTGACAGGTTACGATGCACCTATCCTTTACTGCATGTATCTTGACAAACCGATGCGTGACCATGTGTTATTACAGGCAATTGCCCGTGTTAACAGACCTTATGAAGATGATGATGGATTAGTAAAACCTGCCGGGTTTGTCCTAGATTTTGTTGGTATTTTTGAGAAATTAGAAAAGGCACTCGCTTTTGATTCGGACGAAGTGGAGAACGTCCTACAAAACATTGATAAAATCAAAGACAGATTTAAGGAAATGATGCAAGGAGACGCACAGAAATATCTGCCCCTTACCGAAGGAACCGACGATAAAGCAATAGAACATGCTATTGAATATTTTGCAGATAAGGATGACCGAGAGACATTTTTCACGTTCTTCAAACAGTTACAGAATCTCTATAACATCATATCCCCTGACTCCTTCTTACACCCATTTTTAAAGAACTACAAAGCCTTAGCATCCCTATATAGATTGATTCGCAATAAATATTCAGATAATGTTTCTGTTGATAAAGAGTTGGTAGCTAAAACGCAGCAACTTTTACAGACACAAACGGAAGGCAATTTGTTAGATGTTCCCGATGATGTCTATGAATTGAACGAAACAAGCTTGATGGAATTAAGTCAGAGTGACGTATCTGATACCGTTAAAGTGTTGAATTTGCGGAAAGTCCTACGGAGAACAGTAGCAAATGAAAGTGAATCAAAACCTTTTCTGATCCCTATTGGTGAACGCACAGAAGCAGTTATAGAAAATTTGGACAATCGTCAGTTAGGAACAAAAGATGCATTAACTGAGTTCATGAAGTTTGCTATAGAGATATCACGCGCTGAAAGAGAACAAAACGATACTGAATTAGGCGATAACGCCTATGCTATTTTTATTGTACTAAGAAATGTTAGAGACGATATTACGCCTGAACAAGCACAGTCTGTCAATCAAATCTTTGAAAGATACCCTGACCATCAGTGGGATGAACACGAAGCGAAAGCGTTACGTAGTATGTTATATAAGACATTAAGCCCAACAATTGGAACAAATAATCTCATTGAAACAACAAACAAGTTACTGAAGTTGAAACGGGTATGAAAACCGAAAAGGTATTAGATAACCCAATGGATTTGAAAGGTGCAGTATGGCAGTGGGCAGATCGCATCGGAGTTAAGGTGCGGGAGATACATTTACGTGAAATGCGACAAAAGTGGGCATCTATATCAACCAATGGAAGATTGACGCTCAACACGGAACTGTTAAATCTGCCAGAAGCCTTGACAGAATTTGTAATTGTGCATGAATTGGTACATCTGATCGTACCGAATCACGGTAAGTTGTTTAAGGGGTATATGTCTACATATCTACCAGATTGGGAAAAACGACAGCAACGCCTAAATATGAATCGCAAGGCACAAAAACCTCCCCTACAATGAATAATGTAATGAGATTACAAATACATTACACACATCACAAAAGAAATATAACTTGACGAATTTAGTCTGTTTTGAGAACGTAATAATGTCCCTCCGATGTACTGTAACGTGAGTTCGGTATAAACATCCTTGGGAATCGGTAAAATATGCACTGCAATGAACCGTTGTTATAGTGCCTGATAAATCATGAAAAGTTTTAGAGTCAATCTTGACTAAATTAGTCGTAAATAGCCTCTAAACCCACTTGTGATAAGGGAACGTGGTACATGTCCAAATTCTTCCATTTTCCAATTGACTCTAAAGACTCTAAAACTTTACAAAGTTATAACTTTGTAAATTCGGCAAATAGATGTAAAATCATATATGTCTGCTAAACCGAACTCACGTTACTGTAGAAAAAGTAACCGATTTATTCAATCTCTCAAAAACGTAGATTAATCCTTAGTTTTTCATAAATAGACCGCTAATCAGGTAAACAGGAAAACGATTCTTGCAGGAATACACTTACTATTCCAATATGGAGGACAAGATGATTATTAGAATTCTGAGACTTATGTTTGTTTCTGCCGTTCTTGTAACTGCATTAACCGCTACAAATATTGCACAAGAACAACAAGCGATGAAAGATGGATTGATAAGTTACTGATCATTTAATCAGGATACAGTTGCTGATAATACGGTTTATCAAACACTATCGCAATTTCAACCAATTTCAAAAGGAGAAATATCATGAGTTGGGTGGATTTCAAAGGCGTAACTTTCAACTTAGACAAGGTGACACATTTTGAAACGATTGAGACAGTTTCTGCTGAAAAGTCAGAACTCAGGGCATATCTGAATATCGGGTTTGCTAACACATCGGGCATTGTTAAACATCAAGCCTATATCACAATTGCCAAAGGCACAAAAGATGCCTGTAAAAAATGGATGACGGAGATTGTTGCGGGTGAATACAATCTACCAGAGAAGCAGATATATTCTATCATGCAGTCTTTAAAGGAAATGAATATCAGTCTTGAGAAAATAGCCAAAGATGTAGAAGTATTCGCCGAGAGGCAATGAGAGAAGGCAGCATGCAAGCATTCGCCATAATACAAAGGAACAATGTCAGAAATGGGTGATAGGATCGTCGCTGGTGAATACAGTTTACCCGATAAACATCTCTATTTTATTCAAGAACATCTCAATAAGATTGATGAAACGCTTGGGAAGATAGCAGCCAGTGTAGAAAACTTTTCTCAAAAGCAATAATCCACTCCGCCCAGTGTGCAGGTGGCGGCTGCGTCAACCGCAGAAAAAACAGCACTGATTTTTTCATGAATTATCCTTATGAGCGTCCTGCGGGGAGACGCAAAACGTTATAAAATGGATTGGAATAGGTTTCAAAATTCGCACTGGCTATTTTGGCTATTGTTGTTATAGCGATGATTGTAAAGGAGATGTAAAACGATGAATATCACGAAACAGCCGGCAAGATTAAGTTTGTTTCACTTAAAAGAAGCAGTTTTAGAGGTTTTATTTGAAGCACAAAATGAGAATGGACTGTTCCCTGATGAAGTAGGGAAACGGCTTGGCATACCCAAGACAGAAGCGTAACGAAGTGTTAACCGCCCAAATGCTCTGATTTTCGCAGTCTTATTTCATTTGAAAGATGAGGAGCGTGTGATAGATTTTCGAGAACCTGACCAGAATCGTGTTCCATATAAGTGGAAAATCGCACAGAATGAAGCAAATCTTTTAATGGAACACCCAAACACTGAAGAATAAGCGGGTGTGCTAAATTCTCTGTAAACTAACGGAATAAAACTTATGATAAACACTTCAAATGATCAAGTATTAAAAAATGAGGAATTTCAGAAGTACTGGCTCACTCATGCCAACGCAAACTCGGTTTTTGAATGGTTAAGGGAGTATAAGCCTTTCCTTCATTTTAAAAAAGAGATTCAAACAGTTTTGATTGAACGTGATGAACCTTTAATAAACTTGGGATTAGCATTATATGCAGAAGGGTTGTCAGAAGAGACTTCACTGAGTCTTTTTAGGAATGACGACAAGACAATAAAAAAGGCTGCATTGTCCAGCAACATGTCTATAAAGTATGTGGTTTCTTGGGTTGAAAGTCCTGAAGTGTTAGGTGAGATACTAAATTCTTTTGATGAGGAATTATTGGAGTCTTTATTGTCAAATAAGTCTATCCCCGATGATTTGCTTGTGTTTCTATATAAAAGAGAAAAACATTTTAACAGTCTGACTGATGAACAATGGCTTACGGCAATAGCGTTTACTGTATCTAATCCTCGCATTAGCACCCCACTTGATGAACTACCTTGGGATGTATATATATGGCACTCATATACAGAGGTATTCAGAGCTGGTTGGAAACTGTTTGAAACGATGCCGGTGAATAAAGACTCTGCAGCAGTCCTTTCTGATCTCGGAGAAAATTTAGTGCCAGACAAATCTCATGACATGGATGTGTTTGCAACAGCAAAAAGATGGGAAGTAGAAACCGAAGGTGAAATGGATGGTTTGCTTAATTCGTATGTGAAGTGCCGTTATGTCCTCGCAAAACTGATTGGATGCGGAGCATGGGCAGTAAAAGAGCGATTCGGAGAAGGTATTGGAACGGAATTTGAATCATTAAAAGATAACGATGATCTTGCTTTAAGACTATCATATTATAGTAGGTTCCGTGCACGCAAACCAGAGGAAGTAAGAAAAATGTTTGAAAAAGACAATGACAAATTCCTTGATGTTGCCATATACAATACAAACCTCTATAGGAATGAAGATATTAGAGAGGAATTGAGAAAATGTTGTTGGGATTACGAAGACCCATACGCAGCACTAATGATTAATCCCGAAAATTTCAATGCACAAGTTAAGCGGCTTACAAAGGAACATCCTGAATGGTTCCCTGATTTTGATGGTGATATCCGTTTTGACGAAGTTGAGGATCCTTTACTGCAAGCTAATATGCGTCTCGAGTCACTTCAAAAACAGGCAAAAGTCTTATCAGAAAAACTTATTGAATCTGAATTTGAAGATGAACCGTCCCTAATAGATGAGATGAGAATCGCAATAAATGATGTGAAAACGGACCTAAGCAAATCTAATGAAACACTATCAAAGATAACGGTATTAGGCTGGGTAATGGCTGGTGTTATAGTATTGCTTGGTTTAATTATTATATTATAGGACAGACAAAGAGGTAACCACTGATGCGAATATTAGCACCGATTGAAACGAGAACAGACTTACAACTTACGGATGACGATAAACTTCGTATTGGTATAGCGTGGGATGCGTTATCCCCGAATTCACGCAGAGCCTACCAACAGGCGTGGCGTTCTGTTTCAGAGTGGCTACAATCTCAATCCTTTACACTGGACGATCTAACCGGATGTGCAATTAGCCGCCTACCTTTCTGCGTTAGATACGCGAGGGGTTGCCCCTGCTACGCTCAGTATGTGTTTAGCAGCAGTGAAATGGTATTTTGTGAATGTGCGAGCTGTTGAAGTCCAGTTTCCTATTAGCCAAAAGCGGTTATCGGCAATCCGCAGAGATGCAAAGGGTCGGGGTCGCGGTCAAGTTGATGGATTAATTATTATGGTAGGAAAGAGATTGTGCAGATACATTTAATGCACTTTCATTATTTCAAAATGTTTCTGATATAAGTTTGGTCGTTTTTTAGATTGTAACAAAATATATCTGTTTTTTCAAGTAAAAGTGTACGAAGAAGGGCGAGGCACGGAGACCTCGCCCTACAAATTGGGTTAATTTGGTATAAAATGGTAATTTGTTTACGCCAAATGCTCCTTCAAAAACTTACCCGTAAATGATTTACGCACCTTCGCAATTTCCTCTGGTGTCCCTTGTGCTAAAAGCTGTCCGCCCTTATGTCCACCTTCCGGACCAAGGTCAACCACATAATCAGCAGTCTTAATCACGTCCAGATGATGCTCAATTACAATCACCGTATGACCAGAATCCACCAGTCGTCCAATACTATCCAATAGTTTCTGAATATCGGCAAGGTGTAGTCCAGTCGTCGGTTCATCAAGGATATAGAGTTTATGTTTCCCACGTTTGATTTTGCTGAGTTCGTTTGCGAGTTTAATCCGTTGTGCTTCACCGCCAGATAGAATAGGTGCCGGATGTCCAATTTTGAGATAACCAAGACCCAGTTCGTTCATAACACCTAATTTATGGCAAATCAGACGTTGGTCAACAAAGAATTCAACACTATCCTCAATTGACATCTCAAGGATTTCGGAAATATTCTTACCATTATAGGTTACTTCAAGTGTGTCTTCATTATAACGTGCTCCCTTACAAGTTGGACACATAACCTCAACGTCCGGCATAAAGTGTAGTTGTGTGGTGATTGTCCCTTCTCCGCGACACTCTTCGCAGCGTCCACCTTTCACATTAAAACTGAAACGTGAAGCAGTATAGCCGCGTACTTCTGCTGCAGGTGTACTCGCAAAAAGCTTACGGATATTATCGTAGAAACCTATGTAAGTAGCAGGATTGGAACGTGGGGAACGTCCAATTGGGGATTGATCAATACTAATTACATCGCTGATGTTCTCGTGTCCAACAAGATCATCGTGGTCACCGTAAAGTGTTCGACTATCATGGTAGATGGAATAAAGTTTTTTGTAGACAATTTCGTTGATGAGAGTACTCTTTCCTGAACCGGATGCACCGGTAATACAAATAAATACACCCAATGGGATATCAACACTGATATTTTGCAGATTGTTTTCTCTTGCTCCAGTAACACTCAAATATTTACCGTTCAAGGAACGACGTTCAATAGGCATCGGAATCTCGCGCTTTCCGCTCATATACAGACCGGTCAAAGATTCATCGCTCTTTATTATTTTCTCAAAAGGTCCTTGGACGACAACATGACCACCGTGGACACCCGGACCTGGTCCCATCTCAATAATATGGTCTGCACAACGGATTGTGCTTTCATCATGCTCAACGACTATCACAGTATTACCGATGTCGCGTAGTTTACGTAATGTCTCGATCATCTTCTCATTGTCTTTTGGATGCAATCCAATACTCGGTTCATCCAGCACATATAGCATACCCATTAAACCGGAACCGATTTGTGTTGAAAGACGAATACGCTGCGACTCACCACCAGAAAGTGTCGCTGAACGACGATTCAGGTTCAGATAGTCCAAACCAATCCCAAGTAGCAATTCTATACGGGTGACCAATTCTCTGATAACCCGTTCCCCTGCTTCTCGTTGTTTATCAGGTATATCCTTTATTGCAGATAAGAAATCACGCAACTGTTCAAGATGCAATTCACCAACATCATGGATAGTATTATCATCTATTGTAACAAGAAGCCGTTGTCGCTTAAGTTTCATGCCATGACAATCGGGACAGGTATGTTCAACCATCACTTTTCTGAGGTAGTCTTCCATTCCCGAATGAGCCTCTCCCTGCTTTCTATAACGCCGATAGCGTCTGTCGATGCGAGTGATAATACCATCAAATCGGACAGGCATCCCGACGTGCCGTTCCAGCATCGGCTTAGCATCTTCCGCTTGACAGAGTGGAAATTCTTCTCCGTGTGTACCGTAAAACACGATATCCACAATCTCTTCAGGAAGATCACCGAATGGCATATTCAGGTCTATATTATAGTGCTGTGCAAGACTATACATCATCCGACCATCCCACCTATCAGGTTCATAGTTGAAGGCTTGTTTTACAAATGCACCATCTGCAATGCTCCTTGTTTTATCAGGGACGAGTAGATTGGGATGCACCTGTAAGTAAGTACCCAGACCTGAACAGGTTACACAAGCACCAGTCGGTTCATTAAAGGTAAAGTGGTGTGGTCCCAATTGGCACATCAACACGCCATGTTCTGCACATCCGAAATCTTCCAACAATTCATCAAGGTCTTCATCTTCATCATCGGGTAAAACTACCTGAAAACGCATGAAGCCTTCTCCCACGATCATAGCATGATCCAAGGCGGCAAGAACTTGCTTATCAATATCCTTTTTGATGAAGAATTTGTCAACGATAACTTGTATATCGTATACCTTATCTTGGTCTAATTCTATTTCTTCACTGATGTCATGTTCAACCCCGTCAATTCGCACATGTCTGCAGCCTTTTGTCCGTATATCGTCAAACAGGTATTCATAATCTTCACCATATATTTTAAAGACAGGAGCATGGATTTCTACTTCGGTGTCGTCTGGGAAAGAAAGTAGACGTTCCAAAATCTGATAGTGGGATCGGATAGGGATTTCCGTTTCACAGTAGGGGCAATGTGCAACGCCGATAGTTGCGAAAAGCATCCGCAGGTAGTCCTGCAAGTCGGTCATTGTACCGACGGTGGAACGTGGATTCGCTGTGATAGTTTTCTGTTCAATTGAAACAACAGGCGACAACCCATCAATAAAATCTACATCTGGTTTTTTCAGCTGCGTAATAAACCGTTTAGCATAAGTGGACATCGATTCGAGGAATCGGCGTTGTCCTTCAGCATAGATAGTGTCAAATGCTAATGAGGATTTTCCCGATCCGCTAATACCAGTCACAACGACGAGTTGATCGCGTGGAATCTCTAATTCTATATTTTGTAGGTTATTTTCTCGCGCTCCTTTAACTGAGACTGATTGTCTCATGTTTTCCTCCTTACTTTCAATATTTTCATTTTCCTTGGGATAGGTGATCATCTACGATTATTGATTGGGAATTATCTTTATTTTCATGCAAAATTACGATACAATAACTCGTATAGTTACGTGGGAGTTTGTAAAAAATTATGCTAATGCTCTCAACCAACGATCTTTCGTCTGCGACCTTCGTTTCTCCATTCCATTACCTCTTCAACCGTGCCAACGGGATTTACGGTTATCAATTCAATTAATCTTGAGTATGCTTCATTAACGTCTATTTCAGTCATTTTGAACTTTTTATTTTAACAGATATGCAAATTATTCAACATCCAATTTTCGTATTATAGATGTTAGATCCCATAAAAGCATTGTATCATCAAAGCTACTACTGGCAAGTATTTTCCCATCATCACTAAAAGATAAACCTGTAATTTTTCTTGAATGTCCATCAAACGTTTTTATAATTTCTCCAGTACGTAAATTCCACAGGTTTATAATTTCAGTATCGTATCTTGAATTCATTCGGGCGACTTCAGTTGCCAATGGTAAACCGTTAGGATAAAACATAACATACCAGAAAATACGTTTATCGCCAGAAATTGATTGTATTTGTTGTCCATTATCTATATTCCATAAACGGACAGTTCCGTCTTTTCCCGTACTTACTATTGAACGTCCATCAGGACTAAAGTTTATACTGGTAATAGCATCTGCATGACCATCTAATGTCCGTTCCTCTTTCCATGTAGAAACATCCCATAGATGGATCATTCCTTTCTTATCTCCTATGGCAAATTTACTACCATCTGAATTGAACATAAAGACAAATGTCGAATCAAAATGTGTATTGGGATCAGTATCTACATCCTGATCCGTGAGAGTCTTCTTAGGTTTTCCTGTACTTACATCCCATAATAGTACCGTTCCGTCTTGTCCTCCACTGATGAGCGTCTTTCCATCAGGACTAAATGTTACACTATCTATATGATATTTATGACCGGTAAGTGTTTGTGTGTGTCTACCGGTATCAACATTCCACAGACGAATCTTCTTATCTTCGTGTGCATTACTCCAGCTCGCGAGTATACTGCTATCTATACTAAACACAACATGTTTAATCGGTCCTTTATGGTCTTTTATTGTTCGCTTGTGTTCACCAGTATCAGCATTCCAAAACCGAATTAACCTATCTTTACTTGCATCCCAACTTGCTATTTTTTCTCCATTTGGACTAACCAGAACGTCCTTTGGCCATGTGCCATTAGAGCTATTCGTATTCCCAATAAGTGTATGCAACCGTTTCGTAGTGGTATCCAACAGAGATATTGCTCCATAAGCTTCTGAAATGATTGCTTTCTCTCCATTAGGAGTGAATGCAATATAATAGGTATCATACTGTATATGATGAGAATTATCTCTTGGATCATGATTTGAAATAGTCCTCTTCAGTTTCCCAGTCGCTATATCCCATATACGAATTCCCCCTGGATAATCTACAGTTGCCAGAGTCTTTCCATCATGACTAAAAGATGCATTCGTAAGGTAACCAGTATTTCCCCTGAAACGTCTACGTTTACCTGATGCAATATCCCACATTCGAATTTGGTAATCAGCTACCAAACTAATAATCGATTTTCCATCTGGACTAAATAGAATATTATCTACTTCCCTAACATAACTTTTCTCCTTGTTGTCTTCATTTTTATTGGCAAAAGTGTGTTTAAGTTTACCGGTCGTAGTATCCCACAAGTGTATCGTTCTGGATTCACCAGCGGTAACGAGCATGCTTTTATCCGGACTGAAAAACGTCCTTTTTATCTTTTCTCTTGGAAAACTCTTGTCGGAAATAACACCTTGATTTGCCAATGGCAGTTTTATTTCCATTAAAGCCATATCCCAAAAATTAATCGTCATATCACTGCTAACGCTGATTAGTGTGTTTCCATCCGGACTGAAAAATAAGGAAATTATATCACTCTGGTGTCCTGTTAGGGTTCGTATGTTTTTCCCCGTATTAACATCCCACAAACGTATTGTCTGATCCTTACTACCACTTACTATGATTTTGTCATCTGGACTATATGCCAAACAGCCAATATAGTCTTCATGTCCTTTGAGTATATGTTTGGTATTTGTCTGAGTATCCCGTATATGAATTTCCTTGAAACTTATAGTTGCAAAAGTGTTTCCGTCTGAACTGGATGTCCCATAGCGTGGAAAATCATGCCTCTTTTTTGGTAGAAAATCATGCTTCTTTTTTGACGATTTCTTGATTTTCGGTAAAGTAACATCCCAATGGGTGATTTTATGGCTGAACCTTTCCATACCTGCAAGAACTGTCCCATCATGATTAAAATACACTTTCTCCACTTCTTGATTACTTCGAGATAACAATGCTTGTTCCTGATATGTTTCAGTGTCATATACCCAAATACCAATGGTAGTCGCAACTGCAAGTATAGATCCATCAGAGGAATATTTCATATCATTGATTCGTCCCTTGCCAAGACGCGCGATGGCATCATCGGGTAACTCCCATTGTGTATAATCTTGGGCATGTAAATTGAGTAAGCTGAATTGAAGAATTAGAATTAACAAACTAATTACAGGAAGCACTGTTTTTCTCATTTGTAATACCCTCTTAAATCCTTACCATTACGATAATTCCTTTAGAACAACTATCCATCTCTACTATATTATTTTAGTTGACCCTCTGTGTGTTCTCGTCATTGTTCCTATTAGATAACTCTGTCATATCCCATAAGAGTGTTGTGCCATCATGACCAGCACTCACAAGTGTTTGTCCATCAGGACTGAAATTTAGGTAAGTAATATGACCTACATGTCCATTAAAAGTCTTAATTCGTTTCCCTGTAGTAACATCCCATACATTGATCGCACCATCAACACGTCCGCCTACAAGGATATTACCATCAGGACTAAACGACAACTGAACGATCCGCCTTATGTAGTCTTTATCATATCCACCGATTATATACTGATTGTTAAGGATACTTATTTCCTCTCCAGTATCAACATTCCACAAATAGACACTTCCATCTATATCTGCCTTCACCAACATTTTATATTCTGAATTTAAAGCTAAAAAACTAAACAAACTTGGTTTTTCAGGAATTATCTTTTTCTGTTTGCTTGTAGTAACATCCCACACAACAATTTCTGAATCAGTACAATATGCAAGCATACTTCCATCAGAACTGATTGGTATATTAGCAGGAAAATGAATTGCGTATATAACCTGTTTGGATAATGTTATATGTGATCCTGTCTCTAAATCCCACAGATAAAGGGAGTATGGTTGATCTTTATTATTCTTCCTTGAAAGTGCGAAATTACCATCTGAACTGAACCCTATATCCTGACTATATACACCTACTTCAAAACTATACTTCTGTCTACCCTTTTTAATATCCCATAGACGAATCATCTTGTCATTCCCATAACTAATAAGTGTTTCATCATCTTTGAACATAACATGTGAAACTTTATCCGTATGTCCTCTTAGTGTATTTTTATGTTCCCCTGTAGTAACACTCCATAACTGGATTGTTTTATCCTGACTTCCACTTGCCAGAGTCTTTCCATCTGAACTGAAGGATAGACTATTCACCCGCTTCTTATGACCGGTAAGTACAGTCTGTACTTCTTGTGTGTTTACATCATAGATAATTATGTGATTGTTTCCATAAGTCGTTGCAGCTGTAATTTTATCTTTACTAAACACTACATCCTTTGAAGCAAATCCACCACCATGTCCAACAATAGTCCTCTTATGTTTCCCTTTGTTTAAATCCCACTGATGGATAATTCCATCTATACTTGCGCTTGCCAAAGTTTCTCCGTCTGGACTGAAGGAGATTCTATGCAGATATTTAGAATTTGTCTTGAAAGTATGCTTCCGTCTTCCCGTGGCAACATGCCATACACGTATTGTTTTGTCTTCACTCATGCTGGCAATACGACTACCATCACGACTGAAGGTTAAACTCAAGATAGGTTTCCTATGTCCTTTTAGAGTCTTATGTAATGTTTCTGTTTCAGCATTCCACAGACGCACCCTCTTATCCCTACTTCCAGAGGCAATCATTGTCCCATCAGGACTGAATGAGACACATGTGATACTCTCCTTATGTGCATCATTTATTTTCTTTTTCGTTTTAGTTTCTAAATCCCCGAATTGGATTGTCTTGTAATTACCATTAACCACCGATATCTTATCTTTGTAAAATGTTATATCAGATTGGCGTTCTAAATGCATATTCAAATCCTTTTTATGCACTCTTTTTTCTATATCCCAAATATGCAAACCATATTTACCCCAACAAACTAATGTTGTCCCATCCGGACTGTAATTTACACCTATTATATCCCTCCTATGTCCCATAAATGTATGCATGAGTTTACGAGTTTCAACATTCCATAGCCGAACCAATTTATTTCCACAAGCTGTTGCAAGAGTTTTTCCATCAGGACTGAATCCAACAGAATTCGTGCCTTCTCTGTTTTTAGTTAGAAGTGCAATTTCTTTTCCACTATCTGTTTCATAAAGCCAAGTTCCTGTAGAACTCGCAACAGCGAGTATAGTACTGTCTGGAGAATATGCCAAGTTATTGACTGTACCCTTACCGATACGTGCTTTCACACCTTTCGGTAAATGCCACTGTGTAGTATTTAATTGTGCCGTATTCACATCAAGCAGATCCGGTGTTGAAGGATAACGAAATAGCCAAATTGCTACAACTATGACGATAACCAAAATTATGATAACCAATGCTTTTTTCATCTCATTACATCCTTTACAAACCATACTTTTTAGTTCAATTATCTTGTATATAGCAATATTTCTATCTTGTGTCTAACCTATTATTTACGTAACCGTTTTTGTTGGTTGATTGTGGAAATATCCCAAAGCCATATAGTACCATCCCAACTTGCTCTTGCGATAGTTTGTCCATCTGGACTCAACAAGACATCGATCCCAATAAACATATATCCATTAAATACCTTCTTGAGTTTTCCAGAGTAAACATCCCATATTCGGACTTGTGTCATCAGAACTCACACTTGAAAGAAGTCTCGCAATCGCTACAACGACTGCAAATGCGGTTTCAAATACCATAGAGACGGTATTGGGACGATGAACATACGCAAAATGTATCCGGGACATCTCGGTGTCCCCATAGTGGAGCGGAAATAACACCGTCCGTCCGATTTCGTTTAGAAATACGATGTGGCACTGCTTGAGTAGGGAAGGATCCCACGAGGAACAAAAGAATCACCAGCACTTTAGTACGGTGAGTATGTCAATACTTACAAAAAAGGATTTTCAATATCATAAAAATATGCAGGTTCTTCTACGGATACTTTACTGTCCATCGTTAAACGAATAGGTGATGAAAATTGTTCCAAAATCTCCTTGTGTGCAAGCCATTCACATGCCATATCAATCCACAATTGTCGGCTACCGAAATGATCATGTATCTCAGATAAGGAACGTTCCCCTCCCGACTCCTCTAAAAAATCAAGTAACGGCTTAAAAAACGTCTGCACATTATCCTCCAAATACCCATCAATCTGTTCTAAAACCTTACCAAGAGTCTTCTCATCTTTGGGTATATCAAGAATGTCTGTGAAGATTGTATTAAAGAATTTTGGATTATGCTTGAGTGCTTGATATATGACCTTCCGTTTCGGAGTTTCACCTTGCATAATGGTTTCAATACGTGCTAACTCTCTTACAGCATACATTAAATAGTAAAATGTATAATCGTAATCCTTCTTGACATGATACCATTTTTCTGTTTTGGCAAGTATTGTTGTTACACAACTTGCTATGTTAAATAATTGAGATTGTTTATCACGTTCACCAACAACATCAAGGTCTTTAAATAGATCCGTAAGTGCGGGATCTTTCGTGAACAGAATTTCACTTTGAGAGAGGAAAGAATGGAGACTACTTCCTTGTAAATTCCCTTCCAATGACTTCTTATACTGACTACGGGTATTCAGGTTGACTCTGATAGGAATCTCTCCTTCTATTAATTGACACTCTTTCTGTTGATATTTAGTGCCATCTCTCAAAATTAGGGTAATATGCACATTTGTCTTTTCCCATACGTTATCATCTGAAAGATTACTGGTAAGTATGGCAGCAATAACATAGCGATCCTCAATAATATTGTCTGTGAACCTTTCTACTGCATCCTCAATATCTGGATGTATATCAGATTTTAAACGTGGTGAATGCACTTTGGGTTCTGAATTATCGTAATAGTATGCAGGTTCTTCTACTGCAATCTGGCTTTTTACAGTGAGTTTCATTGGAACAGAAACCTGCTGAATTATCCCTTTCCATGCAAGCCATTGGCATATCACGTCAACAGACGCATCCCGGAATTTTGTATGGAAATAGGCGTTCATCTCCGAGTTTGTCCGAGCACCTTTCTGTTCAGACAGATAATCCAGAATCGGTTGGAAGATATACTGACGTTCGTCAATATAAGCATTAATTGCATCAAGGGCATCTTGTAATACCGCTTCATTCTTCTCTGTATTAATCAAGTCGGTATAAACATGTTTGAAGAATTCGGGATTGTATTTGAGTGCTGGTTGGATGACTTCACGTGCAGGAATTTCATTGTTCAATAGCACCTCTATCCGTGCTAATCCTTCTACAACAGACAGAAGTGTTATAAAGCAAATCATAAGATCATTATTGACATAAAACTGCTTTTCGGCATAGATAAGGGTTGGCAGGACATCAGCAATAACGTTAAGCACTTGAAGCTGCTTATCACGTTCACCGATGCTATCACGACTCGCGTTCTTGTCATACCATTCCTTAATTGAATCATCTCTTGAAAATAGGAGTGTACTGTGGGAAAAGTAGGAATGCATGAAGGAACCTTGTTGAGCACCTTCTATTGTCCTCTTGAAGGAACCACGCGGGGACAATCCCGCATGTATGTTTACACCATTTTCCACAAGCGAGAAATGCGATTGAGTCGGACGAATACCATCTTTCCCAATGATTTCAACGTCCAGATCCGATTTTTCCCAAACCTGTGCATAAGAGAAACTTCCTGCAACTATCGCTGCAAGTATGTACGGATCTTTCTCTACTTTTTCTACAAGCGAATCTACTGCCTCATAGTACTGTTGTTCAACAACGTCTTGTGTTTTCATCAGTGGGTTCTCCTATCAACATAATATCCGTATTCTATCAAGAAATTCCGGCTTTCGACAGATTATATCCACATCTAATTTATAAGAATAAGTTTAGTGATCAGTATTCCTCTGTCGATATACCTTTCCTCCTTTAATAACAACGATAGGTTCAAGTTTCTGTCTACAGATTTTGACTTGACCACATGCATCAACCAATTGGAACTCACCCTCGCGCATTTCAAATATCACAGCATCACCCCATGCACCTGTTGCTAATGTGCCAACCTTCTCAGGCATTAATATAGTATCTGCGGGAACACTGGTAACTTTGGACAACGCATCATCAAGAGGCATACCGAGATAAAGAAATTTATTGACGACATTGACAAGGTCGTAAACCGGACCATTTATATTATAGACATGCAAATCAGAGGAAATTGTAGTCGGTTCAATACCCTGTACCATCGCTTTTTCAACGACATCCCAACTGAAGGAACCTGCACCGTGTCCAACATCAAAGATTACACCCCGTTCAATCGCAGCGTGGACAGAATCGCGTACTCTACCATTCTCATCCAAAATACCGCATGCCATATCGTGGAAGCAGTGGGTCAGGATATCACGCTTACCCATTACTTCTAATATATCATCGATTGACTCACACCAAGCATCTTGAGGGTGGACCATCATCGGTAGTCGCGCTGCGTCAGCTGCCTCGCGGGCTTTATGTAACGGTTGCATACCAGCACGTTCCCCAACGATTGATCCGCGGGTCAATCGCACCTTAACACCAAGGATAATATCACGATGCTGCTCAATCATTCGGCATGCTTTGTCCACATCCGCATAATCAGGATTTTCCAGTTCGCCAATTTCCCGTGTTAACATGCCTTGTGATGAGATATTCAATTGCGCAAGAATTCGCGTATCACTTACCTCTATAACATATTTACGAAATCCAGGAAAAGTATCTGCACCTGCCGATCCCGCATCAACAACTGTAGTCGCACCGCGTGATAAACAGGTTGGGTCGGGTTCTATACCAAAATGACTTACACCGTGAAAAACATGCACGTGCAAATCAATCAAACCCGGTGTGACATAGCACCCATCCGCATTCAGCACCTCACGTGCTTCATCTGTAGGAATATTATCACTAACACTTGAAACACAGCCTTCAACAAACGCAATATCTTTTTCCGCGTGAATACCTTGTGCAGGATCAACCAAAGTTCCGTTTTTGATTACCAGATCATATTTCATTATGTTCTATTCTCATTATTTATCTTAGGAAGTTTTAAATATTCACGAACCGCTTGCCGCACCATTTCACAGGTTTGCATTGCATGCTCTACATCACTTTGAGAAGGTGTTTGTGCAGGATAACGAGTTTCAACAGCAAATTCAGATAATTTTGACAACTCAGACTTCCAAACTCTCCACTTTGAAATAGTAGGTAATAATAAATCCAACAGTTCCGACAAATTGTGTGTTCTTATAATAGGTATATTCATCTCTTGGAGGCATGCTTTAAGATATTTTTCTGTACACTGTTGAGCAAGAAAGCAGATTACATGTGATACTGGGTCCGTTCCAAGGTGAAGTTGTCTTGCTGAGCGATAATCACCTTCTGCTTTTTCTATCCATTCCAATGTTAATGGGTTCATATAAGTAAACTCTTTATAATGTGGTATGACATAATAATCTTGTGATTCATATAGGATTACTCCTTTTTCAGTTATCTCTCTAAAAAACCAATCATTATGTGATATGCGATAAGCAATTTCTTCCGGTGAACGTACGATGAGATCCATACTGAATCGGCGGGGAATCCGATCACGAATCTCTGTTGCTTGTTGTCGTGCTTCCGACTTTGATACTTGCATGACCACTAACAGATCAACGTCCGAAGATTCCTTCGGTGTACCATAAGCATGGGAACCAAATAGAATTACTTGTAGTGGTGAAAACTCACGCACAATATCGTCACATGTGGCTTCAATGTCTTTACGGCTTACCATGGCACTCATACCAATGTATAATTTATAGGAGATAAGTTTCGATGTGGTTCATCAATCTGACAGTTTATTGTAGGACAAACTAATTATGCTATAATATTCTTTAGCATGCAAGTTAATTTACAACATCACAATGCTATTCCGCGTAATATACGAAAATCCCGTTTCAGAAAAATAGCAATCGGCTATCAAATCACTATTGACTGACTTCTGAATGCATTCTGCAAACATATTGCTTATCTATCCGAATCCCAGATTCCCTTCAAATCCACACACACCACCAGTTATTATAACCCAAGTTGCTACCTATTGAATTTCCAACGTTATCGTGCTCTTACATGTATGGTATGTTTCTTCTTCCGCTCCATCGGAGCGATATGTTTATAGCACGCATATAGCATCATTCTTCCGCTCCATCGGAGCGGTATGTGGAAATTGTTACCGTTGTTATAGTTCCTGATAAATCTTGTAAAGTTTTTGAGTCAATCCTGACTATATTAGTCATAAATAGCCTATAATCCCTTATATGATAAGGGATTATAGCACATAGCAAAATTCCTTCAATTTCCTATTGACTCAAAAAACTCAAAAACTTTACAAAGATATGACTATATAAATTCGGCAAATATGGTATTATTTGTATATTTCACTATAATTGGAAAGATTGAAAGTAATGAAATTTCATAAATTCCTTGTATTATTCTCATTCACTATGCTAATCTATAATTACATTCTCAATGTTGGAATGCAATTCAATAGATTTTCCCTTCTCTCCCGTGAAATTATGTTGGTGACATCTCTCATTTATTGTAAACACCTATAAATATGGAGATACGTTATGAGACATTTTTTTCATTATCAACTACGTATATTATGTTTATGTATTATCCTTCTATGTTGTATTTTCGTAGATAATACCATCACCGCAGAAAAAATAATTTATCAACCAAATAGATGGCATCAGAAAGGGATATGGATTAGCAATGCTGATGGTCACAATGCACGACGTCTATTTAATCCATCTTTGAATGTCACAAAGATTTCAATTCAGGAAGGGGATCGTTATATCCTGTGTGTTGGAGAAGGGGTAGGTATTGAAAGCGGTTATGATGCATATCTTTTTGACACAAAAAATCCGAATAAAGATCTAAAAGATCTAACTTATGGGCATTATAGCAATGTTAAAGATGCTGCGATTTCACCCAATGGGGATGTCATATTTTCAAACATGATCAATAACAGATTTCCTGACGGTATCTATCACATACCTAATCACGAGATCCATAAGACATTTCCGATGGCTGAAAAACTATACAGTGGACCCGCGAATTACGTAGATTGGGCACCAAATGGGAAAGAAGCTGTTTTTTCAAACAAAGAAGGAATATTCCTCCTGGACATATCTACAAAACAAATTTCACAGCTGCTTGATCACGGGTATCGTCCTGTTTTTTCACCTGATGGAAGTAAGTTAGTTTTTATTGTCCTAACACCTGCTCGAAATAACCGAAAACCTATCAGAGAAATAGGCATGATTTCTCTTGATGCTCCAGGTAAAATAAAGATGTTTGATAATACAAGAACTGAATTATACTGCAACTATCTCACGTGGACACCAGACGGAAAGTCTATCTCTTATGTATTCGCTGAAGTTGAATTATTTTTAATATGGATAGCACGATTTGAGTATACAAATTTCGTCTTATCAATTACAAATGGCAGAAGTAAACAGATATTTCAAAACATTGAGGGCGGTGTGCCTGCATTAGAATGGACACAGAAATCTTATCCTGTTGAACCTGAATCAAAGCTTGCTACTACATGGGGACAATTGAAACGTGATGCAAAAAATGGAGGATATCATGAATAATAAACTACGAACATTTTGCCTACTCAGTATTATATGCATCAGTTTGCTTTATTCCTCAACTGTTGCTAATGCTGTCCCGACAGGGGAAATCATATTTGTTCATCCAAAGGCAAGAGGGGAGATTTGGTTTTCTAATGTAGTAGGTTCCAACGCACACAAGTTTTTCAGGCATACATTTGAAAAAATTAATAAAATAAGAATACAGGAAGATGGAAAATATGTGCTTGCTGTTGTCAGTAAACCGATATCTGTGGATGAAAATGGTATCGTCCGTTTAGTGATGGCACGGACTGAACTTTTTCTGTTAGATAAGGAAAATCTAAATAAAGAGGCAAAAGAAATTTCATTTGGTAGATTTATCATCCGCGATGCTGATATGTCGAATTCTGGTGATGTCATCATTCTTGAACCACAGAAGTTGCTTCTGATAAAACATGAACAACTTGTACACCGTGAACCAGAAGCAGAACTCCTATTGGATTTAACTGGATGGAATATTTTACGCGTTGGATGGGCACCAGATGGAAAGCATATCGCCTTTACGACGGCACAAAGTAAGGAACTGTTTCTGTTGGACGTTGAGACAAAAGACGTTGTCAAAATTGCGGATAATGTGTGGTTTTATAATTATGCTTTTTCACCTGATGGAAAACAGATTGCATACAGCACTGATATTGTAGATGAACATCAAGTATGGTTGGGGAGGGCAATCGTTGTTGTTCCTGTCCATCAAAATGCTGACGCAGAGATAATACTCTACAAGGAAAACTTTAGATACAATGTTCAGTCTTGGAGTCCGGATGGAAAGTATATTGCATATTCTTCTTATATCGATCCAAGCCTCGTCCAAGACATTGAAGTATTCCGTTCCACAAAAAACCAAGTTATCCCTGCAACAGGTGGTGAATCTGTTCCCATTTTATTCACAATGAAGCAAATTGTAGATACCCTCGATTGGGTTGAGAATACTTTACCTGTGGAACCTGACAATTCTCTGGTAACAACGTGGGCGAAATTGAAGGAACAAGAATAGGATTCATTCAGCAACAATCAATCTATATCTGCAGAAACGGCACCCGTTATGCATGCGGTGCTTTGGTGGGATCTAACAACTGATTTATATACACTTCCTGATATGTTTCCCAATTTTCTGTCGGAGGAATTCCAAAAAGTCCTGAGGTCCAAACTTCAGGTTTCTTTTGAATGCGTATCAACATATCACGTGCATTGAGATATCGGCAATAATCGTGAGGATTATTTATGCTGATGTTCTTATCAAGAAGTGTCTGTAACCATTTACTGCGCGGATAATGTTCATCCATTTCAGATATGGGGAGCAATTTGCCACTATATTTTAGAATTTCATCACCGTTGAGTACAAACGTATTACTAATTGTGGAATTAGCATGTCGCTTAGTGTAATCCGAATCAAAACGGTTTATCAACGACTGCACAGCATCTGTGGCATGGTGTTCTTCACCCCGTGAATTGGACTCAAAGTGAACTCTTTCCGAATGGTTGCTGTCACCATCTTTGATATTTTCCAATCTTTCCCGAATTTTTTCTACACGTTCTTCGGCATTTTCTCTGTATTCCTCCGCTTGATCGCGTAGTCTATCAACCTGTTCTTCCGCAGTTTCCTCGTTTCGTTCAATCTGCTCGCGTATTCTTTCAGCTTGCTCTTCAGCATTTTCTCTTGTACGCTCAAGTCGGTTTTGAATCCTTTCAATCTCTTCCTCAATTTTGCGTGCATGTTCTTCTGACTCTTCCCGAAGTTTTTCTATCTGTTCTTCTACTTTTCTATGGTATTCTTCTAAGCCATCATGCAACTTTTGGATCTGTTCCTCAGAGGATTCCGATTCTTTTTCAATCTCATTATGAATTCTCTCTATCTGTTCTTCCGCAGTGTTTCTTTGTTTCTCTAATTGATTGTGAATTTTTTCAATAGATTCTTCTGCTGTTCTTTCATGTTTCTCCAATTGACTTTGGATTTCGTCAATGAGTTCTTCGGTGTGTTCTAATATTTTCATAAGTCGTTCTCCTAAAATGGAATATTGTTGTAGGCACACAACAAAGTATGCCTACTATTACTCTAAATGAATCGTGTGGGTTTCTACTTAGAATGTGCTTTCGCTGTTAGTGATAGCACACCAACGTGCCGTCAACAGATAGTCAAAGAGTGCTGATTCTGCTTCTGGAGTACCAATCCGTTTCAGTGCATGGATAGAATTGTCGCGCACATAACGATTCTTGTCATGGAGTGCGACTGTCAATTCAGGTACTGCATCGCTTGATGCAGGTCCGATTTGACCTAACGCTAATGCAGATTCAAAACGGACTTGGACATCTTCATCGTTGGCTAACATATCAATCAACGTTGGCACAGCCGGAGCTGCCGGTGCTCCAATTGCACCCAACGCCTCAGGGATGTATCTACGCACCTCAACTTTGTTATCTTTTGAATGTTCCATCAATACGGATATTGCTGGTTCTGCTGCACTTCCAATCTGTGCTAAAGCGTAAGTCGCTTGATGTCGCACTTCATCGTTTTCATGTTCCAACGCCTCGCAAAGTGTTTCCACAGCAGGCGCACCAACTGCAGCTAAACCATACGCTGCCATCCTTCGGGGAGAGTCTTTTTCATCTGATAGTTTCTCTATTAACGTTGAAACAGCAGGTTCACCAATTGCACCCAATGCATAAGCAGCATTTAGTCGGACAGGTTCATAATCGTCACGCAAGGCATCGCTCAACATTGGAACCGCATCCGCAGCGGATTCACATAACAATCCCAACGCATCGGCTGCGTCAGATCGCACAGTCGGTTCCTCATCACTCAATGCTTCAATGTAAGTAGACATATTTCCGTTTGTTTCTTGTGCTGAATGTCCGTTTGTTCCACCAGCCATCCAATTCCAAACGTGCCGCCATGTCGTTTCATGTCGTTTAGCTGCAGGATTGCCGTTTTCATCAAGTCCATCAGCATTCCATGTTGAATTGTCCGAGTTCCAGTCAGGTTGTTGCGGTTCATCCATACGGATAAACTGAAACTTCATCATGTAACGGGTCTTATCGGTCTGGTTTGCCATTGCACGATGCCATAGGTCAAAGTGGATAAGCGATACCGTACCCGCTTCACCACTGAGTGCAACCTCACCATCGTTTTCCTCCGTAATCCTGTGACTATAATATTGCGTTCCAGATAAGATTGAGGAGGGACCAATTTCAAAAGGGGTATCCTGTGGATAGTAAAATGCCATTGCCCAACGTGGTCGGTGGTGACGGACCTTCTGATGTCCCCAGTAACTATCCTTGTGAAATCCTTGTCCACCGCTATGTGGTGCATTCCTATGCGGATGACGGTGCGAGTGCATTACGTAATTCGGACCCAAAATGCTGGTTAACGCACCGCGAACAGCAGGTTCCTCAAATACTGCTTGCAACTCAGGAACTCTCGGTAGAATGTTGTTTCCTAAGTTGCCTTCATTTTCTGTAAATTCCTGAGTCTTGCGATAGATAGTCTCGTGAACACTGCGCGACAAATCCGCTTTCACAGTGACATAACCGTTAACAATGAAATCACGCATCTGTTCATCACTGAAAAGCGTGGCAGGTGGAGGTTTCTGACCGTTGTCAGATTCATGTTGTCCTGAATGTGTTTGCATCATCAATTCTCCGTTTTTATATCAATATAGATAATTATTTAACATACTCGTTAATTTCGGTCATGTGCTTTAACATTCTGTTACTATTTTACTCAACTTATCTTTATTTGTCATATCTTTTTTTAGTCTATGAAACGGAATATAATCTCAATAGTCTCAAAACGGTTTACAGAATCGTATTTTTTGTGTATGATTAAAGTTGAAATTGATTCGGAAATCACAAAAAAACTTATAGCAGCAAGAGGTATATGAAAATGAAACGGTTAGGTATGGTTTTCGCGTGGTTTATAATTGGGTTGTGGTGTGTCCTGATTGCTGTGTGGACTTTCTATAATTATGCATATCAAGAAAAACCTACACAAGTCAAATCTATAGAGTTTTTAAATCCAGACACAGCGCGGGAATCATTAGTTCGGATAGAAAATGCAGCAGGTACAACTTGGTATGGCACAGGATTTTTCGTTACACCAGACAAGATTGCAACTAACATTCATGTAATTGCACAACCCGGTCCCATCGTCGTAAATACAATACATAAAGAAAAAGATGTCATCTGGACAGGGAATGAAAATGGCGATATGTCTGGAAAACATAAAAATAAGGAGACCAACTGGGTAGTTGAAGGAGTCTCAGCCTTTGATATAAAAAACGACCTCGCTATCCTAAAAGTAAATGGGAAAGGCACCCCATTTATACTTGGTAACAGCAAAAGGATAAAGAAAAATGAACCGGTAACCATCATCGGATTTCCCTTCAAAAAGTTCAGAGTCAAAAAGGGGAAAGTTTACAGTGTACGAAAAAGCGATAAATGGTTACGAAGTGACATGGTTATTGGTGGTGGGAGTAGTGGGAGTCCGGTTTTAAATGAAAAAGGACAGGTGATAGGGGTACATTCATACATACAACTTGACTGTAGTTATTCTCTCGCTTCTCCGTCAAATGTGCTAAAAATATTACTCAAACGGTCAGATAAAACGGAACATATTGATGAATGGCATAAACGAGATGAAATCCGTTCCTATGCACACTATATCAATGGACAAAATAGTTATAATGAGAAGGATTTTTACAAGTCAATCAAGGAATTAGACATAGCAATCCAATTAGACCCTGCATCATTATATGCATATATCAAACGTGGTCAGACAAAGTCACGCCTCGCTGCGGCAGATGAAAAGATGGGTAATTCGGAGATAGCAAGGATTTTATATGTAGCAGCTATTAAAGACTATACAGAGGCGATCAAATACAACCCTGAGAATGCAGCCGCCTATAGTGGTCGTGCAAATGCAGAGTTTGAAATTGGTAACCGCATTGATGCCATCAAAGATTACAATAGAGCAATTGATATTAACACTAAGCATGAAGTCTTCTACCATATCCAAGGTATTAATAAAATAGAGCAAGGAGATGCTGAATTTAAGCAGGGTAACTTTGAGATTGCACAACACTTGTATGAGGATGCCATTGATTACTACGGTTTTGCCATAAAACGAAGTCCAAAAGCAGCATTCCTCTATATAAAACGGGCAAACTCGGAATCTAAACTTGGCAATACGAAAGCAGATCAAGGTAATACAGTGGACGCAAAACAGCATTATGAACAGGCAATTGAAGACTGTATTCATGCGATTAAGTTGAAACCTCAGTCAGCTTCTGCATATAATGCTCGTGCACTCGCAAATTATTTCTTTGGTAAATTTGAAGCAGAAAAACAGAATTTAACGGAAGCAAAATTGTTATTACAAGCTGCAATTGAAGACTGGAGTCTTGGTATTGCATTACAGACAGAGGACACTTTCAAAGAAACGGAACTTGCAAACGCATATAAGAATCAAGGAAACACAAAGATACAACTCGGGAAAATTGCAACAAAGCGAAAAGAAGGAGGGAATGCAATAGCATTATATGCAGATGCAATAGATGACTATACACAAGCAATTCAACTAAACCCCAAAGACACACATGCATATTCCAAAAGAGGTTGGGGGTACTATCTTATTGGGAAATATCAAGCGCAAAATGGGAATATTGAAGAATCATTGGAACAATACGAGTTTGCTATATTTGATTGCGAAAAATCTTCTCAATTAGACCCCAATAACGCTTACGCCTTTTACAATCGAGGTGTTACAAAGGCAGCAATGAGTGACACTGAAGATGCTATTAACGACTTTAATCGTGCAATTCAAATTAACCCCAGATATGCACAAGCCTACTATGAACGAGGAATTGTGAGAGAAACTCTTGGACAGAAGGAAAAAGCAAAAGCGGATTTTGATAAAGCGAATGAATTTGACCCAAATATAGGAAATTGAACACAGACACACAAATATCAACCCTAATGCACAGATATCACCGCCAATAAAAGTGAGTACAGATTGATCCAACAACGGACAAGAGCAAGTCTATCATGGCGTGCAGTAATCATCGGTTTAGTGTGTGCCACAATTGAATGTCTTCTCGCACCTTATAACGATTACGTCATACGTAACATTTTCCTTGCAGGTGGACATTTCCCTGTCGGTCCATTTTTTGTTCTCACTATATTCGTGTTAGGAATTAATGTTCTCTTAAAACAGATACACCCCAAATCAGCATTTTCACCCGGTGAACTCATAACGATCTGGTGCATTATGCTTGCACCCGCAGGTATTCCATCTTCTGGCATGATGCGATACGCCATCAGTCCGATGGTCGCATACCAGTATTTTGCTACCCCAGAAAACGATTGGGAATCGTTGTTCTACCACTACATTCCACACTGGCGCGTTGTGCGCGATGAAGCCGCAATCAGTTCATTTTACGAAGGTCTGTTTGCTGGTGAAGTTGTGCCATGGGGTGCATGGATAACACCCATATTCATCTGGAGTATGTATGTTCTCGTGGTATATTTCGTAATGATCTGCTTGTCGGTTTTGCTCCGTAAACAGTGGGTGGAATATGAACGTTGTGCATTTCCGCTTGTAAAACTACCTGTTGAAATGTCGGCACAAGGCAGCGGACGACTCGGACCACTCTTTAAGAATAGTTTGTTCTGGTTTGGATTCGCATTCCCTGTGTTTCTCCATACCATGAACGGATTGCACACCTTTTTCCCTACCGTACCGCATATCCCGCGTGATTTCTGGCTTAATCATTATCTCACTGAAAGACCTTGGAGCGCGTTGCGTCCACTCCAAGTAGTCATCTTTTGGTCAATGGTAGGGTTCAGTTATCTACTTACCTTAGAAGTATCATTCAGTATCTGGTTTTTCTTTATCTTTTACAAGATGCAATGCCTGGTAGGTGTCCTCCTCGGTTTCCAACTCACTTCCGGTCCTGGTGTCCAATGGACAGGTAAATCGTTTAGTGCTGCACAGGAAGCGGGTGCATGTCTGGTGTTTGTCGCTATTGCTTTATGGAAAACACGACACCACGTCAAAAACATGTTCCAGTCCCGCACCTCCGATGAGGCACTACCCTACGGTGTTACGGTCTTTGGACTTATCGGTGGTATCTGTGTCCTCGTCTTTTTCAATCATCTAATGGGTATGTCTATACTTTTCGCGTTAGGATTTGTGCTGTTCCTACTTGCAATGTATGTCGTCTTGACATGGCAGGTGATAAACGGCGGAATTCCGTTCATCAATCCTTCATTTTCTCCTCAAAGCTTCTTTTTAACAACTCTTGGCACATCAAAAATACATCCTTCATCGTTAACATCCTTGATGATGCATCCGGTATGTCTTACACTTGATCTTCGTGAATTCATGATGCCTAACATCATGAACGGACTGAAAGCAGCGGATGAGGCACGTGTAAAACGGCGGCAACTGCTCATCGCAATGGCGGTTGCAATGGTTATCGGACTGGCTGTCTCTTATTACTCAGCACTCAAAGTCGGGTATGCACACGGGGCACCATATATGGGTGGCAGTTGGTTTATGCGACAACTGGAAGGTTTACTCACAAGTCCGAAAACAACCACTAATTGGACAAATACTGGATTTATCCTATTCGGTGGAGGATTTACAGGTTGGCTAATGTGGATGCGTCAAACGTTTGTCTGGTGGCCCCTCCATCCACTCGGCTATACGATGTTGAGTTCATGGGCTACATTCAAATTGTGGTTCTCTATCTTTTTGGGATGGGGAATGAAATTTGCAATCGTGAAATACGGGGGTTTGAGGGCGTATCGCCAAGCACGACCTGTATTTCTCGGTTTGGTTATCGGAGAGATGTTATGTGCTGGATTATGGGCAATTGTCGGGATGGGAACAGGGATTAGTAGCGGATATAGGATATTACCTGATTAATAGAAAAACACAAAGACCGGCAGATATAAGAATCTACCGGTCTTCTAATGAGATTAGAGAGACTATCTGGATTTAAGAACTCCCCACTGTGTGGCAAGTTTATCTTGAGGTTCAACAGGTGTGAGTCCACCTTCGTGCAAATTCATTACCTCATCAGCGGTTAAAGCAACGTTGTAAATCCGTGATTCTTCAATATGCGCACTGAGATCACCAGGACCATCAAGTCCATTTGCATGCCGTTTACCCCAAATTGCTTCTGAATTGCCAGCTTCCCAAGTTCTGCTATCACCTTTTGTGTAGCCACCCATACTTTCACCATTACGATAGCCAGTTATTTCATATTGATTGCTGACAAGTTTATAAGTTATAGCAATCATAGTAAGTACTCCTGTTTCACTCTCAGTGACAACATCTGGAAAATCATCTGTGCGGCGGAAATGACTGCTTCCCGACATCCACTGTCTTTCTACTCTTTCAGCCCAAACAATTCCACAAAATTGATCTGTTGTCAACTCATCCAATGTGAGTGCTGATCCGCTTGTTCTTGCAAGATTATCCAAACTGACCCAAGACATCAAGGTTAAATCCGTAATATCAGGACCCGTGTAATCCAAAGAATGTGCCCAATTTCCAGTTGATACAACCAATTGTCCATCTTCTAACGTAGCACCATGTAGGACAACATCCCCAAAGTTCCCTGTTTCTTCACTTGCACTATCAAACCGCCACCAACCAACAAGATTATCATCCTGCACTTGCGCAAATACAGACATTTGCATACCAAGCAATAATAATACTGCACATAAACCGTAAACCTTTATTCTCATGGAAACAACTCCTTTAATTATTTTGACTTGAGGGTTAATTTCAAAAACTTGATTCCTTAGTTTTATTGGTTGGGTTGAGGAACGAATCCCAACTTTCTTGATAGTGGGTTTAATGTTAGGTTTGTCCCTAAACCCAACCTTATATTTTAGTTAAATTGTATATCCAACTCACGTTAATTGTACTAACCGTTAATCATCGTGAAATCCTAACTTCTCTGGAATCCACACAGGACAACATAACAGCCACAAGTGACTATTGTCTTTTCATTTTTGCCCATCGGGTTGCAAGTTTGTCACGTGCCTCAACTGCAAGGTCACCTTTGCCAATGGTTTGGACCTCGTCCAGTGTTAATGCCACATTGTAGATTCGAGATTCTTCAATGTGGGCATTGAGATCACCAGGACCATTGAGTCCATTAACATGTCGTCTACCCCAAATTGCTTCAGCATCATCAGCAGGCCATGTTCTAAGATCCATATTAGCACCACCATGATTAACCTTGTACCCTCCAAGGCTTTCTCCGTTACGGTATCCGGTGACCTCGTACCGACCACCAGTATCCTCGTACGTAATAACTAAGAAAAGCATCTCTCCAGTGTCTTTTTCAGTGACTGCTTTAGGGAAATCGGCTGTACGCCGGAAATGGCTACTTCCTGACATCCACTGTCTGTCAACTCTTTCAGCCCAGACAATAGCACAAAACTGATCTGCCGACACTTTATCCAGTGTGAGAGCTGAACCGTTCGTTTTCGCGTAATTGTCCAAACTTACCCAGGTCACTAAACTCAACTCAGTGATATCGGGACCTTTATAATCCAAAGCATGAGCCCATTTTCCATTTTCAACAACCAATTGTCCTTTCTCAATCGTACCACCTTGAAGAGCAATATCTCCCCAGTTGCCTGTTTCCTCTGTTTCGTCATCAAAAAGCCACCAACCAACAAGGTTTTTTTCTTGCACTTGTGCAAAGGCTGACATAGATATCGTCAACATCAGCAACACAACCAACAAGGTAAAGACGTTATAGACTTTCATCTCCAAAATCTCCTTTTTTCCTTATTCAGGTTTTACGGTCGCCTGCCCTAAATGTATAGGGTAACTAACCATCAATTCTTACTACATCTAAAGTAAACACTTTATAACAAATACGTATAAAATTAATCAATTTAATTATTATCCGATCACTTGGAAACATTAGATTAGGTCTTTACCTAAAATTAGCAACAGTATAGCATATCTGAAAAAATGAGACAAGATTAAATTCACATCGGGTGTGTAAAGTTTTGGCATTAACCGCATAATTCTTTGTAGGAGGGAACTCTGGGGAATGCCTACAGGGTTATTGAGCAAATTTTGCCAAAAACTTTACACACCCTCTGTGAAGGTATAAACTACATAAGTCTAAGAAAAACAGAGATATTCACTTAAGCTGACACATATAGGATTCACTCTAAACCCCAACCTACAAAATACCTAATTTGATGACGATTGGTAAAACTACTTTACACACCCTTACCACTTACGCAAAAATTCTTGCAAATTTATACTAAATATGGTATCCTTTAATAAGATAGCATTAGTAACCTTACCCCGTTTTTTATCGTTAACATCAAGGAACATATACGATGGACGCGAGAACACTCTCTTTACCAATAAGCACGCTTAATTACAAACAACCTACCACCGTCCAAGTAGGTACTCCCGTCTCTGATGTCATAGACATCATGCAAGTTGAGGGATTCGGATGTATCATTGTTGTTGATTCTGAACAACGGTTAGTCGGAATCCTCACAGATCGTGATTTACTCGTTAATGTGTGCGGAAAAAAATTAGACCCTGAGAATGTTAACGTTGAAGACATCATGTCAACAAACCCAGAATCGCTTCGAGCAAGTGACCCAATTGCTTTCGCTCTAAATCTAATGCACCTCGGACACTTTAGACATGTTCCCCTTTGTATTTGGGATGACCAGCAACAAGAATTCCCGATCGGATTGATTTCAACACGCGATATTTTAGACCACGTTGCTATATTTATTGAGAATCAGGAAGGAGGCGTATAACAGTGCTTTACGACAGTGCAATTGATGAAGAATTAACGCATATGGATGAAGATGCTGCGGCTTCTAAAAAAGTGTTGGAAGTGGAAAAAATACAGGTGCCACTCCGACATTTGATGCGGTCTTGTATAACCATTGACATTGCGGCGAGTACACAGGACGCTATTGATTTGCTCATTGAACATAATATTGGTGCTGCGTCTGTTATTGAAGATGGAGTGCTACGAGGGATTTTTGGTGAACGCGATGTATTACGAAAGATATTAAACAAACAGGTCGGAGATCTAACACAAATACCCGTTACGCAATTCATGAAAGTTGATCCACAAACAGCAAAACCAGATGATATGTTAGATACTGCTGTGTTGTATATGGCACGAGGGGGTTTTCGACATATACCAATTATTGATGAACATAAACACCCTATCGGTATGGTTTCAATTCGAGATGTTATCTCTTATCTCGTTGAATATTTCCCACAAGAGGTCCTGACATTGCCCCCAATTCCAATACGAGATGCGTTGAAAGCACGTGAAGGAGCATAACTCATGGACGAGGTCTTTTATAGGTTTCACCCCTACCAAATAGAAAATAAAAAGGCTGAACACTGATGCGTAAGCAAGTAGAGCAAATTCAGGCGGCAACAGTTCTGTTTGCGGGGGACTCAGGTGACGGGTCCCAAACAATCGGAACTCAGATGACAGAAACCTCCGCTATTATCGGAAATGATGTCGCCACGTTACCAGATTACCCCGCTGAAATAAAAGCCCCCGCGGGTTCCCTCGCAGGGGTCTCAGGATTCCAACTACACTTCTCCAGTGAAACTATTCACACTCCCGGTGATACTTGTGATGTCCTTGTAGCTATGAATCCTGCTGCACTAAAAGTCAACCTACATAAATTGAGAGATAACGGAATACTGATTGTCAATTCGGATAATTTTGCACGCAAGAATTTACGACTTGCTGGCTACACCGAAAACCCATTAGAGGACGACTCGCTAACAAAATATCAAGTTTTCACCGTCGAATTGTCAAGATTAACACGTACAGCTTTGGAAAACACCGATCTGGATTTCAGCGATCAAGATAAATGTAAAAACTTCTTTGCACTCGGAATGATCCTATGGTTATATAACCGACCCATGGAATACACAATAAAATGGATCAAGACCAAATTCGCAACAAGAAAAGCACACTTCATTGAACCAAATATTTTAGCTTTGAGAGCAGGAAATATATATTGTGAAGCGACTGATCAATTTGCCACCTCTTATGAAGTGAAGCCAGCAAAATTTGAACCAGGAAAATACCGCAATATTGAAGGAAATATGTCCACTGTTCTTGGACTGGTCGCTGCGGCAAAACAATCAGGATTACAATTGGTTTATGGAAGTTATCCGATAACTCCCGCAAGTGATATTCTTCATGGGTTAGCAAATTATCGGAACTTCGGCATCGTGACTATGCAGATGGAGGATGAAATTGCCGCTGTTGGAGTCGCAATCGGGGCTTCATTTAGTGGAGCACTCGGTGTGACAGGTAGTAGTGGACCTGGACTTGCACTTAAATCCGAAGCAATTAATCTTGCTATGATAGCCGAATTACCGCTTGTTATTTGCAATATACAAAGAGCAGGTCCTTCAACGGGAATGCCGACAAAAACTGAACAAGCAGATCTATTACAGATGTTTTACGGTAGGAATGGAGAATCTCCTATACCTATTCTTACTGCATGTCGTCCACATGACTGTTTTGAAACCGTATATGAAGCCTGTAGAATCGCAGTGAAATACCGAACTCCGGTCATCTTCCTTTCAGAATTATATATAGCACTGGGGGCTGAACCTTGGTTGATCCCAGATGTTGAGGATCTACCTAAAATTGAACCCGATTTCCGATACGATGTTGAAGGTTTTGAACCATATCTCAGAAACGAAGATACCCTCGCAAGACCTTGGGTAAAGCCAGGAACACCCGGACTTGAACACCGCATCGGCGGACTGGAAAAGTCAGATATAACAGGGAATGTGAGTTACGATGCCGAAAACCACGAGAAAATGGTATCTATCAGAGCGGAAAAAGTTAAACGCGTTGCAATAGAGATACCTACAACAGAAATCTTTGGCGAACAGGAAGGTGAACTTCTCGTCCTTGGGTGGGGTGGAACTTTTGGAGCAATTCGTACTGTTGTTGAAAATAAAATTGAAGAAGGTTGTTCTATTGGTCATGTACATTTACGCTTCCTCAATCCATTTCCAAGTGACTTAGGTGAAATCCTCAAACGTTTCAAAAAAGTCTTAATACCTGAATTAAACACCGGTCATCTCAGACAATTAATCCGTAGTGAATATCTTATTGATGCGGTTGGACTCAACAAGGTACAAGGTCAACCATTCCACGTTTTTGAACTGGAATCTAAAATTGATACTTTCTTATAAAACACAGATATACCGAGAATTACCAACACAGTTATATTCTGCTGCTACAAAAATCTCGGTTAATGCTCATAAAGGCAGGCGCACGTATGAGAAATGAAAAATCTTCCGGTATTCCAAGTGGAGTACCTACGCTTTCTATAAAAGATTTTACGTCTGATCAAGATGTACGGTGGTGTCCCGGTTGTGGTGATTATTCAATTTTGGCACAAACTCGACGTATTATGCCGGAATTGGGTATCCCTCAAGAGGATATCGTCTTTATCTCAGGTATCGGGTGTTCAAGTCGTTTTCCATACTACATGAACACTTACGGATTTCACACTATTCACGGAAGAGCACCCACAATCGCATCTGGTGTCAAAATGGCAAATCCTGATCTCTCTGTTTGGGTTGTTACGGGTGATGGAGACGCACTCTCCATCGGAGGTAACCATTTTATACATCTAATGCGTCGTAACTTTGACATCAATGTCCTACTTTTCAATAACCGTATTTACGGACTGACAAAGGGACAATATTCACCTACATCGGAACAGGGAAAAAAGACGAAGTCCAATCCATTCGGTTCGCTTGAAACTCCATTTAATCCGATTAGTCTTGCTTTGGCTGCAGGTGCAACCTTTGTTGCGCGTTCACTTGACACAGATTCAAGACATCTGCAATCTACAATTAAAGCCGCATTTGAGCATAAAGGAACATCCTTCATTGAAATATATCAAGACTGTAATATCTTTAATAAGGATGCTTTTAGATTGTATACGCATAAGACGACGAAAGCAGACAATACTGTTCAACTCGAACACGGTGAACCACTTCTCTTTGGACAAGAAAGAGAACTTGGCATTCAATTGAAAAACTTCAAACCTGAAGTCACTAAGGTCACCAACGGCACCGATGATCTTATTGTACATGATCAATTTGCTGAGAACACCACATTAGCAAACTTCCTTGCACGTATGAGCGATATGCCTGAAATGCCTCACCCTATCGGTATATTCCGAAGCGTTCAGCATAACTGCTATGAGGATATGATGGCTGAGCAGATTGCGTTGGCTAAACAACAACTCGGTGAAGCTGACCTAAACGCTCTCCTCCATGCCGGTGATACGTGGGTAGTGGAATAACAACACCTATAACATATTTTTCATGCAATTATATTGCATCTGAATAACTCAATGGTCATGGAGAGTATCCATGACCATTCTCGGTACGGGGTGTTAAAGGTCTATATTTATTCTATGTAGTTTGATTTACGCGAATAACGCTTATTGAGTTCTCTTGCGAAAACCGTTTTTATTCAATTTCTGATTAAGCGAATTTTATTTTGAATATTATCCTTTAACGAGGAGGAAAACAATGAAAAAAATGTGGATAATTCGTTCTTTACAGATATGTGGATGTGTTGTCCTCTTTAGCATCTTGGCTTGGTCACAGAATAATGAGGAACCTGTGAAAGAAGGTATTACATTGGCAGACCTCGGTGTGACAGTGGAACAGAAAACACAAATTGATGCAATGTGGAAACTAAAACGTCAAAAACATGCACAATCAGTAAAAGATCTGAAGACCTTCAACCGACTTGTAAAGGATTCGCTTATTGGAGATAAAGAAATTCAGGAGACGTTAAAGAAGGTTCGCACGAAACGAAAAGCGATGCAAATTCAGATTGATAAGGCTGAGGAAGCACTAATCAAGACGTTACCTCCACGAGCACAACTCCACCTGACGATATTAGGTATATTGGATAACGGTTTACCGAGAAGAATTGTCAAGAATCAAGAAGACAAAACGGAAGGACAAAAAAATAACGATACTCCAATCCCTGTTGAACAACCAGTGGAAAGGACACCGCAATAAAAATGGTGGAGGATACCAGACTTGAACTGGTGACCTCTTGCATGCCATGCAAGCGCTCTCCCAACTGAGCTAATCCCCCACTTGTTTTAACTTTTTTAATGATAACACATTACCATGTAAAAAGCAAATATATTTTAAGTTCACACATCTGTACCACTTATTGAATTTGAATGAAAATATTAGGTATTGACACCTCAACCCCTATCGGCAGTGTTGCCCTCATAGATGACGAAAACATTATCGCAGAACATACACTCAATATCGTGCAAGCACACTCCTCCAGACTAATGCCAGCAATTGACACTGTCATGAAATGGGGAGACATCACACCAGATACATTAGACGGTTGTGCTGTCGGCATAGGACCTGGATCGTTTACCGGTATCCGCATAGGTGTTGCAACAGCGAAATCTCTATGTTACGCAGTTGACATACCGATTGTCGGTGTGTCAACCTTAGAAGCAATCGCCTATAACCTACGGTGGACAGATGGCATTGTCTGTCCCATCCTTGATGCAAGACGGAGTGAAATCTACGGAGGTATCTTCCAAGGTGGGGCAGATTGGCAACGTCTAACCGATGACTTATGCTTACCAATTGAAGCCTTCCTTGAAGAACTCAATAAACATATCCTTCTAAATTCTAACATCATCTTCGTAGGTGACGGACTTGTTGCATACGGAGATACTGTCCGTGAGCAACTCGGAGAAAAAGTGCATTTCGCAGAACCAATCTTCAACGTCCCACGCGGAACAACTATTGCCAAACTTGGAGCACAACGCCTGTCACAAGGAGACAGCGATAGTTACTGGACTATAGCACCAAATTATGTTAGAATTGGCTTGTATTAAACAACGATAATCTGGTTACAACAAACTGAATTCTTAATTAACTCTCCTATCTTTCCATTTTCCCTTCCATGTAATGAACCGTATTCTAAAAAACACATCTTCCCTGTTCAGCGCACACATGATTGGTCGCCTCGGTTCACTCGTAATAACCCTCTTGCTATTGCCACGTTATTTTACGGAGGATGAAGTAGGCGGTTATTTTGTTGCATTTGCATTGACAAATCTCATTGCAAGTCTGACAGAACTTGGACTACAGAATCCGTTAATTCGAGAGATGACGCTGCAACTACAGCAAACACGCCACTTCCTCGGCAACGCGCTACTTGTTCGGCTTATCATGTGTGTTGTGGCATACACACTCATGATAATCATCGGAATATCTCTCGGTTACACCACAATAATCGTGACAATGATTATCTATTTAGGGTTAGCGGAGATTGTCAATTCCATTGCACAACTCTATAGATGTGTCTTCCGCGCACATGAAAATATGAAATATGAGGCATTTACGGAAGTAGCACGTTCTTCTACCTTCTGCCTTGTCGGTGGTGTTGCTATTCTACTCGGATATGGAATTGTCAATGTCTGTCAGGTAATGCTAATAGCAAGTGGGGTTAATTTGGTTTTGAGCATCGGATTTACCCGATTCCGTTTCACACCGATCAGTTTCACACCAAGTCGTCGGATTATCACTGTACTGATGCAGCAAGCACTTCCGTTCGCTGTTGGCAACCTATTCAATCTAATCTATTTTCGTATTGATGCAATTCTGTTATCAAAACTCAGTCCGTATGGTGTCATTGCCAATATGTGGTATGGTTTACCGTATACCTTAGTCAATGCTTTCACCACGTTACCGGGAGCATTTATGATGGGTGCAATGTTTCCTGTATTATCTCGTGCTTATGAAAATGAACGGGATAGATTATCTGAAGCATACACATTCGGTATGAGATGGATGGTGATATGTGCCATACCGTTAGTAGTCGGACTCGCAACACTCTCCTACGAAATTACCAGTGTGTTGTTCATCAAGTATACACCAGAGACTGTAGAGAAACTTGCAATAGCAATGCGATTGCTAAGCGTATCGGGAGGTCTGATTTTTCTAACAACCGTTGTCCAGACGATGCTACGTGCAGCGGATAAACGACGTGCGTTTACTATTCTAATGGGAACAACAGCATTCCTGAATATAGGTCTGAACTTCATTCTGATACCAAGAATCAGCCACGTTGGTGCTGCAATGTCAATGGTTATCAGTGAGTTGTATCTACTAATTGTAGGTTTTAGTTATATTTCAAAACACCTTGCCAAACTCACTGAGACACGTTATATTTTCAAGGCTATCATTCTCTCTGCTGTGATGGGTGTAGGTTTGGTATTTTTGAAGGGGATACTATCTATTTGGATTCTGATTCCGTTGGCAATGCTATTCTATGTCGGTGGAATAGCTGCCTTAGGAGAATTCCGCAAAAAGTTTGACTTTGATTAACAAGTCTTACTGATTGAAGAGATGCTGTGGGAAATGTGAATATTGATGAGGCTGCAAATACAAGGATAAGTGGTTATCAATCATACAACCGCTGCAGCACATCAAAATAATTAGGAAACGTCTTACTAACACACCCAGGATCATTAATCCGAATTCCCTGAACCTTCAACCCAATCAAAGAAAACGCCATAGCCATGCGGTGGTCGCTATAAGTATCAACCGCAGCTGGTGTAACCGGAGAAGGTGAGATTTCAAGTCCATCTTGATGTTCAACCACGGACACGTCTAATTTCCGCAGTTCCGTCACCATAGCATGAATCCTGTCTGTCTCCTGCCAACGTGTATGCTCTATATTTCTGATAACGACCTTACTGTCAGCAAATGGGGCAATTGTTGCAAGAGTCAAAGCAGTATCAGATATATCCTTCATATCCACATCAATACCCTTCAACTGTTGCGGTCCTCTTACCGTAATACCCACATCAGATTCAGCAACCTCACACCCCATCTGTTCCAATACCCGAACAAATTGGACATCGCCTTGTGCAGAATCTGTGGATATATGCTTGACTGTAACGCATCCACCCGATAGTGCTGCGGCAGCAAAAAAGTAGGATGCACTGGAGGCATCAGGTTCAATATGGTATGAACGCGCTTGGTACTGCTGTCCACCTGTAATATGGAAATGTCTATAGTCTCTGTGATTAACCTGTGCTCCAAATGCATCCATAATTGATATCGTAATATCAATATAAGGTGTTTTGAGATCGCCAATAACCTCAATCTCCATGCCGTTTTTAGCATAAGGTGCAATGAGCATCAAGGATGTCAAAAACTGGCTACTTTTACTGGCATCAAGTCGGGTTTTTCCACCTTCAAGTCCATCTGCTTGAACAATGACAGGGAGATGACCATTCTCATATCGTGAACACACCGAAACACCAAGTTGCGACAGAGCGTTTAGCAAATCCGATATGGGTCTACCTTGGCGCATCGGTTCATCACCATCAATAACATATTCTCCGTGACCAAGAGTAACATAACTCACCAGTGATCGTGAGGTAGTGCCGGAATTTCCTATATAAAGTTCCGCACCATTGACAGGGATATTTCCACCGGTACCTTTGACCTGAAAGGTGGCTTGTTCCTTATCTTCAGTTATGTGGTTACCAAGTTTACGGAGGGAACTGCACATATAGTGCGTATCATCACTGAACAGCGCACCCGTCAAGGTTGAATCGCCGTGTGCAAGTGCAGCAACTAACAGCGCACGATTGGTATAACTTTTGGATCCGGGGACCTCTATCGTAGTGTTGGGAGGGGTATGAAGCGGTTGTATTTCGATCATTTTGGTCTATGATAATAACCCTAATTCAGTAAGCAATTCCCTCAATTCTGTTTTCTCAGTATCACTAAGAGGTAGCAACGGACTTGTAGTATGTGCATTGCAGACTCCCAAAATCTCAAGACATGCCTTCATACCACTTACACCTTGTCCATAAGTATAGAGTTTACTTAGTTTTACCATCCATTTTTGGATTCGGTCTACCTCATCAATATCCCGTGCTTTTGCGGCATTATAGAGATCAACAGATTCTTTCGGTGCGACGTTTGCAATAGAGATAACCCCGCCATCTGCACCGAATAACAACGCTGCCCCAATAAGAAAATGCGAACCCAAGAAAACAGAGAAATCGTCACGTTCACCCAACAGTGTCAAGAGATGAAGACTATTTATCCAATCACCAGAACTATCCTTAATCCCTACAATATTATCACAATCATCAGCCAGTTGAGCAACCACATGCGGTTTAATCGCTGTTTTGACAGTAGATGGAATATTGTAAACAAGAACAGGTAATTCAGTGCTCGCGGCAATAGTCTGATAAAATTGGATTATATCTGCGTCATCAGTGGAAGGATAATAATAGCAGGGAGTCGTGGCGACAGCATCTATCCCGAATTGTTGTGCTGTCTCAATGTTTTGGATGACGCGCTGTGTGCTTGTATCCATAACACAACAGATAATAGGGACGCGTCCAGCAACAGCATTGGTTGCAATATCCATCGCGCGTTCCCGTTCTGTATTTGTCAAAGTCACAAACTCACCAGAAGAACCTAATAGATAAATACCGTGTATACCGTTGTCAATCAATCTGTTAAGTTGTTTGATAAACCCAAGTTCGTCAACGCGCTCTTTTTCATCAAGTGGTGTAACCGTTGGTGCAAAAATACCTTCATATCGGATATTCATTGTTGCCTCTCTCATGTTTTGCTAAATAGTAGCATATTTGCAGTTTAGCAAAGCCTATTTTAAATGTCAATATCTTCTCAAATATGTTATTATTATAGTCGTAATTCAAACACAGCTGCGCATGAAAGTATCATGAATATCCGAACACAACTAACACTAAGTTACATAGGAATCGTACTTCTGGTGCTGTTTGGGATGTACCTTTACCTTGAAACAACGCTTAGGGGTGCACTTAGCAGTCGTATTGACAGCGAATTGGAAGTTCAGGCGGAGTTAACGAGAGAATTCCTAATTGAGGAACTCCCAGCAGAGGAGAACTTTACTTATGCTATGATAGATGGTCTTGTTGATAGACTTGGAGAGACAGGCAAGGCGCGTTTGACGTTCATAGGTGTGGATGGGATTGTTTGGGGTGATACGGAACGAGACGGACAGTCATTGCGTCAAATGGACAACCATCTTGATCGACTAGAGGTCCAGGATGCCATTAAGAAAGGCAGTGGCATCAGAAACCGTCACAGCGATACAACGCTGACTGAATTCCGTTATTTTGCACTGCCAGTTGAAAAAAACGGGACTTTAATGGGTTTTTGCCGTGTTGCACTGCCGAAGGAAACTGTTAATACGGAGATCAGCAACCTTCGCCGAAGACTGTTGTACGCGAGTATTGCGGGGTTGATTCTTGCTATAATGTTCGGAATTTTTAGTGCCGGTGCCTTTGTCAAACCCATAAAGAAGTTAACACAGATCACACAATCCATCGCTGCAGGAGAAATTACTTCACGGGTAGAGGTTAATTCAAACAATGAGTTGGGGCAACTCTTACATAACTTCAATCTCATGACAGATAGAGTCCATGAACAGATTGATAAAATATCGGTTGAAAATCAACGTTTAGAAACCATTCTGAACAATATGAGTGAAGGTGTGTTGCTTGCAAATGAAGCTTCTGAAATTACTTATGCTAATCCTGCCGCTATTGTTATGTTGAACTTGCCGAGAATGTATGTTGGTAGGGCATTAATAGAAATAAACCGGATCCCAGAACTACAAGCACTCCTAATTGAAGCGGAACAGACTGAAGATGTGGCTTATGCAGAAATCCGACTCGGTAATCTGAAGGAGTCCGAAGCGGAAGTAACGATCGTTCCAGTAGTAACTGAGAGCGAATACGTTATCGTAATCCATGATGTTAGCCATGTTCGGAAACTGGAGCGAATCCGAGCAGACTTCGTTGCGAATGTTTCGCATGAATTGCGAACCCCACTGACAACAATACACGGATACGCTGAAACATTACTTAACAATAAGTCAACAAAAAACAAAAAACGCACTGAATTTATCGTTAAGATATTGAAACACTCTGCACGTTTATCCCGTTTGGTTTCTGATCTTCTGGAATTGGCACGACTTGAATCGGGAGATGTAGAATTGGAACGTTCCCAATATCATCTAAATTCTTTTCACGAACCGATATTGGATGTTTTTGAACCAGTATTGGAAGAATCAGATATTATCTTGAATTGGGACATCCCTGAAAATATACCGCAAGTGAGTGTTGATCATCAGTTATTCATGCAAGTTTTTGTCAACCTTATTGACAATGCTGTAAAATATACACCTGATGGAGGCGAAATTGAGGTATCCGCTGAATTAGGTGGAACAAACTCGGATGCAGTTAATGAAGTTGTCGTGCATATAAAAGACACAGGAATCGGCATCCCATTAGAATCTCAATCTCGCGTGTTTGAGCGATTCTATCGGGTTGATAAAGGACGCGCGCGTAAAATGGGAGGTACCGGTTTGGGGTTAGCAATTACCAAACATATCCTATTATGCCATAACGGACAGATATGGTTGGAAAGCGAATTAGGTCAAGGCACTGTGTTCCATTTTTCATTACCAATTATTGGTTCGAATTAAATCTTCCATACCTCTTCTGTCCATGCCATCTCCCAAAACATATATTCATAACGGCTACTGAGTAGGAAGTTTTTCTGGAGTCTCTCTTTCTCAACAACACTGCTATCAGATGTTATTTCGTTCAGTAGGTTCCGCAGCCATTCACCCAGAGCAAGGAATTCAGGAGAAGCATACATATCTATCCATTCCTGATAAAGCGGTTCTGGTGAACCTCCTTGTTCGGCAAGGGAAGTACCTATTTCCGCATATCCCCATTGACACGGGAGCACACCTGCAATAACATCCGCCAAGTTTCCGACTTGTGCTACGTGAAGAATGTGCCGTGTATAGGAGTGTGTTGTTGGTGCCATCGGTGCTGATTCCATTTCAGCAGCTGAGATACCAAATTTTTCGGAATACCCACGATGCAAATCCATCTCAGTATTCAATGTCTCGTTGAGCAATTGTGAGAAAAGTGCCATAGTCGCTTCATCGTGTGCTTTAATTACGCCATGTGCAAATACGCGGCTATAGTCCAGTAGGAATAAGTAATCTTGTATCAAATAGAACTTAAACTTCTCTGTAGGTAGACTTCCGTCCGCAATTCCTCGGACGAATGGATGCTTAAGATCCGCATCCCAGATAGGTGCAGCGACTTGTCGCAGTTCATCGGTAAATTTGGAATTAATTGTCATACAGTTTCCTTGATTTTAATGGATTTCTTCTATATCATACCTTAACATAGCGAGGATGTCAAAATGTTTGAAAAACTTGGAATTGTTACAAATATCTGGGCAAAAGAGATAGAAAATGGTGCGCGTTTTGATGATTTAATGGTTGAATTCGGGGCAAATGGATTTAGGAATATGGAGGTACGCGAAGGTGATTATCTCCGCAACTCTGAATTCGGGATGCTTATTAATAACATTGAAACCGCTATGCTGGAATATACTCATGAAGACTTCAAGGATATATGTGATTCGGTCTGGAACAGCATTGCAACTGGTGATGTAGTTGATATAAATACGACAAAACATCCTGCACTATTTAAAGAGATTGCTGAGTTTGTCCGAAAAGCATCAGGATTAACGCTCAGTTATGCTATGTCGCATCCATGGCTTTCAACACCTGTTGATAGTGAAGCAGATACACAAAAGATTGTTCGCGCGAAGAAGTTTGCATATTTGCTATGTCCACATCAAGCAAGGTTGCGTCTTGTAGATCTGGATACCGACGGTGAAATTGATGAAAACATTGCAATTACCAATCTAAAACATTACGCGTCGCTTTTGCCGGAATATCCGATGGTCTTTGCTGTTGAAAACGCCAAGCAGTCAGCAACATTAACCTTAAGATTGGCTGTTGCAGGTGGTGTAAAACTCACTTATGACGAAACGAATACCTATCGTGCTGATGGAACGACCCTAAATCCACCAGAGGAATTTTGGGGTAACGTCAAGATGGATGACCTGACATCAGTACATTTTAAGCAGAAAACAGAGGCAGGAGTATTATCTGTAGTAGGAGACGGATATGTGGATTTTAAGGTCATCGCACAGCATTTACAGTCAAGAGATTATATTGGCGATCTGCTACTTGAAAATGCGCCGACTATACATTCGTTAGCCGACGCATTGAATAGTCGAGAACATTTACTCGGATGCTGAAAAATAACACACAGACTAACGCGCTTACAAAACGTGCCTACCCAGTTGGTTTTCATATATTTATTTTCGGATTGCTTTGATGGTTCCCCAAGTGGTCGTCAACTTTCCCGCAGCATCAACCGAAGCCGGTTGCTGTCCCGACTGCTCAAGTTCCTTGGCGGTCAAGGGACGATTCCACACCTTCACTTCATCAATCAGTCCCTTGTAAAAACGATTCAGATGCTCACCAACCCAGATTGACTGTCCACTGTTGATGTCCAGTGTCTTATCATCAACTTCATTAATCAACTCACCATCCACATAGAATCGGAGTTTTTTTGTTTTCTGGTCTCGGACGCCAGCAAGAACATGCCATTTGTCATCGTTCAAGAAGTTCGGAGACCTTACACTTGCACTATTGGCACGTCCTTTATCTCTGACAGAAAAACCCATTTTGCCACGCGTTACAGGGTCATCGCCGCTGATGGATAGCAGCCATAACGCATCAGTACCCGGACGATAGTTACCGACAATTCCATCGTTTTGTGGGGGTTGATCGTCTGTTTTCACCCACGCCTGTACTGTGAGTGAATCACCAGCGGAAAAAGCAATCGAATCCACCAGTGGCACTTCAACGAAGTCATCTGTACCATCAAACTCTAACGCGTCGCCGTGTTTTCCAGCAGCGGTCTTTGCGTCGCCGTGAATCGTTCCATTATTGCCTTCTTCAGACAAATCTTTCACAGTATTACCATCAATGGTGTTTTTATCAAAACTCAGATGCAGTACTAATCCGTCTGGTGGATTGGCTTCACTATACAGTGCAAAACTGATGAACATACCAATCACCGCGAGAACCACAAAAACTTTTCTCATGATAAACTCCTTTTGAGAGGTTTGTTATAGTAGATTTTAAAATTACTTGCACACTTTGAAAAGTAGGAGGGAACTGCGATTCCCGACTGTTCCTACAGTTCGGTCGCGATTCGGAGATCGCTCCTACAGAGGCAATGTAGAATTATTCCTTTACCCACTATAGTCGCGATTCGGAGATCGCTCCTACAAAAGACGTGTTAACTTATTTATATTTTACTATAAAATAAGTAGGTTTAGAATATAGTAAATTTACAATTAACAATAGACTTTGACCGATGCGGTCAGAAACGCATCTACCGTGTTAGAGTACCACTAAATTAATCTCTATGGTAACAAATTCGGGTTAACCCAACAATGAAGCAACGAGTGCTTCCATAGTCGGTGCTGTGCCGACATCGGGAAGGGATGACAATGCAGCCCATGTCTCGTATCCTCCCTGCTGCGTTAACGCTTCGTCTGTGCAGATATAGCCGATATAACCGTTTGCCAAGCTGACAAGAAATAAAGGTTTGGCGTTGGATTTTGATTTGATGTTCAATCCTGTCTCAACGAAAACTTCCCCGGGGAGTGCGACAATTGCAGCCTCACCAAGTCGCAGTGCTTGAACAGGAGCGGTCATTTGTTTCGGTAATTTGGCTAACCGTTGGCATTCAAGTGCATAAATATCAACAAGATTTTTTGGTATTGGTTGTCCAACCACCCAACTGAAGGGTCCGGTTTCATACCCATCATAAGTCCCAGTTTCAACAGATAACACTTCTTCTGCGACTTGTAGATCCTTGTCGGTGATCTGCTTCCTTGCAAACTTTAACGTCTCAAGTCTTCCGCTGAGTTGCAAGGTTTCCTGCATCTCCATGAACTGCATTTCAGTGATAAAATGTCCTGCGAGGACATTTGCCATTTTCTTTGCCTGTGCATGTCCTCCTGCTGTCCACTTTGTCTGTCCGCTGAAATCAATATTGTTTATTTGTCCTGAAGCTGCATTCCAAAGCAGTGAAACACATGTTTCACCCAAATAACGTCTCATAAGACGGTCGAAGTGTCCAAAGTAATCGGCAGAGAGTGCACTGCCGTTGTCCGTGCCAATGTAGTGAAGCGAAAAGTTGGCAACTGCAGAGATTGGCGTACCATCTTCCGTTTCAACATACATCATAGCAAGTTCAGGGTCAATTGGACCGGTCGGTTTCACAAGATCGGGATTTTCAATACCCGGATTCATACGGACGGTGCCATCTTTCATGTGCCAACGTCGATTGAAAGTGATGCGGTCTTCAGAAATACTTGCAAATCCAACTCGTGCTGGGGCAAGTCTCAACAGAGCAAGTTCAACAGCATCGGCAATTTTCAGTGGAACCCAATCAGTATAATCGTTATCCTCGTCAACACCAAGCAGATTAGCAATAGCAACGGCTGTATGCGTATGTGTAGCGTTGACCATCACATGTTCTGGTGGGATGTCACACCTATCGGTAATACGTTGCTTGGCAACATCAACCATTTTCTGCGTCACTGCTATTAGGTCACAGGTGACAAGTGCAATGCGTGTTGAACCGTTATCAATGACGAGTGCTTTCGTGACCAGCTCGTCATCTACGTTTTGCGCGTATCTCGGACGAAATCCACTGGGAATTGCTGTTCCGAGTGGTGGAGTGATATTTGATGTGGCGGTTCCTGCTTTGAGTGACATTGTTTTTTATTATCTAAAAATTGGGTTCCTTAGATTCGGTTTGCTCAGTTTCCGGTTCATTGTAAGTTCCAGTCTCATCCGATTCTTTGACGGTTGGCACCTCACTCTCCTCGTTTGCTGCGGTTAATTGCTTAATCCGTTTACACAGTTCTTCAAACATTTTCGGTGCGGTTTCTGCTGCTTTAAGTTCTGCAGATAGTTGCGTCCACTGCTGTTCAGTCATGTCGTTTCGGGATTCTACGCTATATCTACGTTTTACGTAATTCCAGAAATCACCCTTACTGATATTTTGCTTTTCAAGTTGTTCTGATAACTTTTCCGCCATTGCAAACGCAGCTTTTTGTGCGTTTGTAATATTATCATTTGACTGCTGAGGCTGAGGTAGTTGTTGAGCATTACCTCCTCCAGCTTTGCGATGCAAGTAAAAGTTAAGCACCTCACGAATTACGGGAACAGGTAATAACTGTTTGATAGCATTGCGTTGTGCTTTATGTACTGCCTTTGTAAATGCGAAAGGATCAGGACGGCTCCCGTTCATTTTCGGTTGTTCATACGCTCCCCAACGTGATGAACCGGTGATTGTATCAACTGCCTTTACAGTAGCAAGCCAAGAGTTATCACGTTCCTCATATTCCATCTCTTCTACCTGAATGCCGCCTCTTCGGTTCGCAGCTTCATTAATACCTGCCAACGTCAACCCTTCAACGACGCGTCCACCTTGTTTGAAAGAGTAAACGTAATCTTGGATTGTCTGTCCAGTCATCAGTTCAACAATCGCTTGATCATCTACTTGGTCAACGACTTCGTAATCAGCATCTACAGGTGCAATTTCATTCTTTTTTTCTTCAGACATGGCATCCTCCAGAAAATATAAATTTATAAATTAGGATAACATATTTTTCAGTATGTGTCAAGAAATATTTACATTCGTTAAATATGACACATCTTTATGTATATTTTGATATTATTGTTTAATTTATCAGTAATCACACAAATTGAGCAGAAATGAGACAATTGGACTCAAAAAGTAGTGATTTCGGTATTATTAACTCTAAATCCCTGTTTGTCAAGTGAAGTTATATTAGGACAGAGTTATACCAATTCTAATAAATAAGGTGTCATTGTGCATTTGTAAGTTTATCTTTAATTGCTGAATGTCCGAGGCGCAATGAATTGCACCTCGGACATTCAGCACCCAGTGTAAGCTTAAAATTTCATTATGATTGATTATTCTGAGAATAGTATGAGGTTTTCGGGATGACAATAATCTTGAATACCACACTTAATACTGCTATAATAACAGGAATTCAGTAACGGGTGTCACGAAAATGTCAGTCCCACTGCTCAGCATGAAGGCAATTACCAAAGATTTTCCCGGGGTACGTGCATTAGATGATGTGAATTTTGATGTGCAGCTTGGAGAAATTCATGGACTTTGCGGTGAGAACGGGGCAGGCAAGTCAACGTTGATTAAGATACTCGGTGGCGTACATCCACATGGGACTTATGAAGGAGACCTGAAGATAAATAGTGATGAAACACGTTTCCGCAACGTGCGTGATGCAGAACATGCTGGCATTGCTGTCATACATCAAGAATTGGCACTGATTCCTGAGATGACAGTTGCAGAGAATATCTATCTTGGCAAGGAGCCTTGCAGATTTGGTATAATAGACAAATCACGCATGTATGAGGATGCGGGACAATTATTAGCACAGTTTGGATTGGAAATCCCGCTACACGGACAAGTCTATAAACTTGGTATTGGTCAACAACAGCTTGTAGAAATTGCAAAGGCGTTATCACGTGATGCGCGATTGCTTGTGCTTGATGAACCCACTGCAGCATTGACTAAAAGTGAGGTAGATATACTCCATCAAATACTGACGCAACTTCGAGACAGAGGTGTCGCCTGTATCTATATTACCCACAAACTCAAGGAGATATTTCAGATTGCTGACAGAGTGACTGTGCTGCGTGATGGTAAAACGGTAGCGACCCAATCAATTGATGACTGCACTGAAGAAATACTCATTGCGCAGATGGTCGGACGTGAGTTGAATACGTATTATCCAGATCGCGATCACACTTCAACATCACTATCGAAACCAACTGCAGCATTACAAGTTGAAGATATTAGCACATTCCCATCAGAACCACCGAAACTCAAGAACATTAGTTTTGAGGTAAAATGTGGTGAAATACTTGGGATTGCGGGTTTAATGGGTGCAGGTAGAACTGAGTTGATAAACACTATCTTCGGTGCTTATTCAGGGAAATGGAGTGGAAAAGTCTATAGAGATGGGGTGCCTGTCCATCTTCGTTCACCTCGTGAAGCAATTCGTCAAGGAATGGCGTTAGTAAGCGAAGATCGCAAAAGTTATGGTCTTATTTTGGATAACGATGTTGTTCGGAACATGACACTTGCAAGCCTTGGTGAGTCCAGAGAAATTACCTCATTTGGCGTGATAAACAATAAAGTAGAGCATGAAAAATGCACGCAATCTGTTGATGCACTTCGTATAAAAACCACTTCAATGGATGTTCCTGTGAGTCAACTGAGTGGTGGTAACCAGCAGAAAGTTGTTTTAGGTAAATGGTTGATGACGCGTCCTATGGTGTTGTTTCTTGATGAACCAACACGTGGAATTGATGTTGGTGCGAAGGCTGAAATACACGCTTTGACCGCTCAACTTGCTGACGATGGGGTGGCTATCGTCTTAGTATCATCCGAACTACCAGAGATTATAGGGATGAGTGATAGGGTGATAGTCCTACATGAAGGCAGAATTACAGGTGAATTTGTAAACGAAGATTTGACGCAAGAGGATATCTTGCGCTGTGCAGCAGGGGCATAATGAAAAAAGAATATAGGACAGAGAGTCCAGAGGAGACCCAAGTTCTCGGAGAGAAACTTGGTAAATCATTAAAACCCGGTGACGTTATCGCACTAATCGGTGATCTTGGAACAGGAAAAACCTGTCTAACACAAGGCATCGCACGAGGTGTTGGCATTGCTCCAGATGAGGTGGTCAGTAGTCCATCCTATATTCTCATCAACGAATATAACGGTAAAATCCCTATATACCACATTGATCTGTATCGACTTGAAAACGCTGTAGAGATTGCCGAACTTGGGTTGAGTGAGTACATTGAAAGTGATGGTATTTGCATTATTGAATGGGCAGAACGTATGTCAGATGGATTACCCAATACCTGTATAAAAATTCACATTGAGTGGGAAGATGAAAACACGCGATCCATCAAAATACAACATTCTATATCTTGATAGCGGTTCAGGCATTGGTGGTGGGCAACGCAGCCTTCTGCTGCTGCTGAAGATGTTGGACAAACAACGTTGGACACCTTATGTAGGTTGTCTCGGTGAAAGTCCGTTGGCAGCGGAAGTGACAAAGACAGACGCACACGTAGTGCCGTTGTCTCTTCCCGAAGCACATAACAAAACCGACAAAGTAAGGCGATTTACATTACGAGATCTATTCAATGATTTTAAGCAACTACGGGTAATCCTACAACTTCATCAAACAGTGAAGCAACATACAATATCACTCATTCATGCCAATTCGCTTTCAGTCGCGCTCCTCGGTGGTATCGTAGCAAAATTGAACCGCATCCCAATTTTAATGCACAAACGTTATGCGACATCTTATGGCATTTTGGACAAGATATGCGAGAAACTACTGCATCGGGTGATATTGGTATCGGAGGCGACGCGCTGGGATTTTGCATCAGAGTCAAAACAGACTCTAATCTATAACGGAGTGGATTTAGCTGCTTTTCAGGCATCGCAAGCAGAAGTGGAAACACTTCGATCCGAATTATTATCTGAAAATAACATGGTTGGGAATAGTGACGAAGAATCAAGCTTACCGATAGTTGTAGGTGTTGTAACTCGGATTACCCCAGAAAAAGGGATCCACTATCTTGTAAGGGCAATGGAGGCGTTAAAAAAAACAGTTTCTCACAACTCGCCTAACATCAAACTCCTTATTGTCGGTGGTCCCTATTTCCAAAAAGACCGCGAGTATATGGCATCTCTAAAGCAGGAAGTATCCGATTTGGGTGTTGAGGATTCTGTCATTTTTACCGGATTTTTATCCGATACACGTGTGGTTACTTCGCTGCTTGACATTGTGTTAGTGCCTTCTATTATCCCAGAAGCATGTCCACGTACCATCATTGAGGCGATGGCAGTAGGTAAACCGGTTATTGCAACGCCACTTGGTGGGAGTAAAGAGTTGGTTACATCTGAAACAGGGATTCTGGTTCCACCTGAAAATGCTGAAGCGATGGCATCTGCAATTGCCAAACTTGCTACAAATCGGGAACAGTTAAGCAAAATGGGTAAAGCAGCACGACAGCGCGCAGAACAATTATTCAGCAGTGAAAAGAACACTGCTTTGACAGAATCAGTCTACACAGAACTATTGAGATAGTATTTTTGACAATTATTGTAAGTATAAAAATCTTTAATCGCAAGGAATCGTAATGGATAGTCAAAGAGGAAAACTGAGTAATCCAGCACAAGGAACACAAGTCGGTGAAGGCAAATTAGACCAGGTTTCTGAATTTATAGGTGAGGAAATTAGCGATACTGCCAACTGGGTTGAGATTTACCGCACCAACGATGAATGGGAAATTAAGCTTATCCAAGCGACTTTAGGTGCACAACAGATCCGTTGTCGTCCAGTGCAAATGAAAAAGGAACGGCAAACTGCAATGTTTGTTGCACCAGAGCATGAAGTCACTGCTCTTGAATTGGTAAGTCGCATTGACGTTGCCATTGCAAACACCGATTTGGAAACACAATCTGAGGAAGCAGCAGCGGAATTTAAACAACGCGACATGACAGTTGTCACCCATGAGAAACAACAATTGCAAACGACAGATTCTGATGAGATATTACTGGCACAACGTGAAAGTATCGGTAGTGTTGTCTATGTTGCTGAACATGGTTACGAACTCCGTGTAGGTCTGGAACCTTACACAACAATACCGGAAAAAGATTGGGATGAATTCACAGATTACAGTGCACAACGTCAAGAGTTTATTATCCTCCTCCGACACGAATACCCAACGCTCTTTGAATGGATTCAGCAGGAAAAACTGTTAGCCGAATTCATTAAACTCATTGAGATGACCTATCAAGATGGCACACCTGTCCCCGTTCCAAAACACCAATACATCGATGTTTCCGATACTGAGGAAACGGATACCACTCCATACAACTCGTTTGCCCTACTGAGTATGTTTGTTGCTGTTATTTCGCTTATTACAGTGTTTTTCCGTGTTCCATGGCAGGTAAATCTTGTGTTTGCTGCGGTTGTCGTTTTCTCTGGAATCATTGCCCTTTTTAGTATACGCATGCAAACGGAACGACTGACGGAAGGTGAAAAAACGGTGGGTATGCCAATGGCATTTATTGCGATAGTGTTTGCATGTCTGATAGTTGTGTTTGCATGGTGGTTAGATCAGCGTCCTACCCCTGAAGTACCAACAAGTCCACCTCTGCGTGAGCATGAACATCATGGGGATCGGTAAGGTTATATTCCTATAACACTTCGAATCTTGTATTCAAGTTCAACGTAGGCACAAAAAAGGCAGCACCATCAGAAACGGTGCTGCCTCAAAGTATTAAGAAAAAACCTTATCTACCAGCTTTAATCAGTCCCCAACTCGTTGCAACTTTGCCTTTTGGATCAACAGGTAAGGGTCCATCGGGTCCGTATACGAGGACATCTTCGTATATTGCCGTAGTTGCCCATGTTGCAACACCGACACGTCCTACACCATCTCTGGTGGTATCGTTAATTTCGCTTACCTTTTCATCGTTTAGGTAGAGGGTATAACTGGTAGGAGTATTAACTATTTTGATGTTATACTATTTTCCAGTATCAATAGTATGATTGGTATTTGGACTTGCAATACCACCCCATGACTCCACCTTTGAAGTGGTATTACCCCAACCACCGAGGTTCCACCAGTATTCTAACCGTTGCTGTCCTTCCATGCGTGGTGGATGTTTTGCGAGTGCTTTTCCTCTGGGTTCCATTGTGCCTTGACAACGAAACATAATCAGGAATCCCTCAGCACCACCGATTTTATTTCCCCTCACTTCATAAGTGTACTCATTGACGTCTTCATCCCAATAATCATCTGCTATAATACTCATGCAATTGGAATCGTTTGAGAGTTGATGGTATTCATCATCTTTGATTTCCCAATCACCCCATAATGGTACCCATTTCTTTTCAGATTCGTTTGCGTTATCAAAATCATCCTCAAAATATATTTGTGACATTGCAACCGTTGCAATACCGAATGAAAAACTGCACAAGAGGATAAACAATACATACTTTTTCATTTGAAAATGCTCCTTTATACTATAGTGATTCGCTGATTAGCGATAAATCTCTTAGATATAGTGCGATAGAAATACACACCTACCGCTTTAGTGGTTAAGTGAAAATTCTGCTGAATTCAGTAAAACCCAATATAGGTCTTCGTAAGCTAAATCTTTATCTCTATATAGACTACGATCCATGTAACGTTGGAAAAAGGTTTGTTCTTTATCAGTCGGTTTCCGTGACAACACAGATAGATACATAAACTCTACACGATCATTCGTGTCTCGACAATTATCCAGAACGTAGTTGACAAAAGTACCATTTTCTTTGTAATCTGCGCTATCATTTACCATATTGCCATTAATCATCATAAGTGCTTGCGGAACTGTTCCATTGAAGGCATCAATTTCTTCCATTTCACCGTTATCAAGGAGAAAAAGGAAGCGTCTCAGGTGTTGCCTTTTCATGCTTTCAACTTGTCCAGGGTCTTTCCATTTTTGAAGTCTTTCAAAAGCTGTTGCTTGCAACATAGAATAGAAGAATTGTTCAGCACTGAGTGGTTTCATATATGCATGTGAGTAATATATTTCATCGTCCTTGTTACTCTCATTTGTCTCTGAACTTCTCTGATATGTTTTAGAATTGAGGATTGTCCGCATCAGATGTTGTAAGTCATATCCATGCATTAGGAAATCCTCTGCCAACCATTCCAAGAGTGCAGGGTTGGTCGGTCTATTTTCGACACCAAACCCATCTACAGGTTCAACAAATCCACGACCCATAAAGTGTTTCCAAATCCGATTTACGATCGCTTTGCTAAAGTATGGGTTCGTTGGAGCAGTCATCCATTCAGCGAGTGCTTCTCGTTTTTTGGTGAGTTCCCCTTTATATTCTTCATTATTGTCAAGGAAACGCGGTGGAACAGTTTCTCTGGTGCCGTCGAATTCGTAGGTAGCCATTCGCTCGTTTGCTGAATTTTTAATGAGGAAATTTTGCATCATCTTCGGATTACCGACCATATCCATGCCTTGAAATTCTTCTTTTTCCTCACTTTTAATACCTGTAAAGAAGGCAGCAACACCGTAGAAATCCTCCTGTAACCAAGCTTCTGTCTTATGATCGTGACATTCAGCACATTGCATCGGTAAACCAAGGAACAGTCGAGAGGTGTGAGAAGTTAAAAAGACCGGTGATCTTTCATAGCGAAGGACATAATTTCCTGCTGCATTGTCCTTTGTTTCTCCATCGGCAGCGACCAATTCGCTAACAAATTGATTGTAAGGCATGTTGGTGTCAAGTGCGTCACTCACCCAGTCAGAAAGTCCGATGCGGTGGTCATCCCCATCGTCACGTCTACCGATTAGCCAATTGACCCATATCTGTGTCCAATACGCAACAGATTCTTTGCTGCCAACCAGTTCATCAATTTTCTCTGACCTTTTGTTTGGGGAACCGTCATTTATAAACTCTAACACTTCTTCCCGTTCCGGTATTTTACCAGTCATATCTAAGTGGATACGTCGTAAAAATGCAGCATCAGTTGCTTGTTTTGATGGTTCAAGACCCTCTCGTTTCAAGACAGAATCTATGTGTCTATCCAAGTGTTTGGTACTGGATGGAACATATAAATCGGTAACAGTCACCGTTGTAACTGTAGCACAACTCGCTGCCAAAAATGCGAATGCAAGCATTATGATCCAATCCCGATACTTCGTCCAAAATGCTGTTTTCATCTCAAGTCTCCTAATACTGGAATGCAAAAGGTCTAAATCTAACGTATATTTTAAGTTTACTCTATTTTTATGTGATTTTCAAGGAAAATAACCTTAACTCCAACGAACACCTGTCGGAATAATACCCACATCTTCCCCACGTTTCATCGCTTCAGCTGCATCAAGGATGCTTGCTATATCATGTTCTGGCTCATAATCAAGTAATGTCATGATTTTCGTTAGGTCAAACTCAAAATGGTTCGCGTTAGGAAGTTTAATATCAGCGAAATCCATCTTGTAACGTTCACACAAGTATGGAATTACCTCACCGAAATTAAAAACACTTTTTCCACCAAGGGTGAATTCTTCACCGACAGCAGCATCCTTTTCTAATCCTAAGACCAACCCCTGAACAATATCCCGAATATCGGCAAAATGCTCTTTATATGGACGTCCGTCAGGGTTCCGTTTGAGTATAAACTTTTCCTCCCCGTTCCATGCTTCCATTACGGCTTTCGCGGTCTCTAATTCAGCGGGATCGTTGCCTTTATAGTTTTTGTATCGGTTATAGATAGTGCTAAAGACAAATAGTTTAGGTAATCCATCTTCATTGAGAAATTCACTCGGTTCTACAACAGTTGCAAACCGAAACACTGTGGAAGGTACACCATATTGGTGGTGATATGTCATGCAGAGTTCTTCACCTATCCATTTTGTGAGGAAGTAGGGCATGTGGTGGTATTTTGCAACCATATCTTCTGTGATGAGTTCATTGAAAAGCCTGCCTTTTACTTCAAGTTTCCAATAGATCGCTTCGGTGCAAGCATAGACGAGACGGTGAATGTTTTTGTTGAATTCACGGACACATTCTAATATATTGAGCGTTCCCATACCATTTATTGCCAAATATTCACGGTTATTAAACGGACCACCGAAAGCAGCAGCGATATGGTAAATTGCATCAACACCTTCAACGGCTTTTTTCACATCTTCATATTCGCGCAGGTCACCGAGGAAGGTTTCAACTTTATCATTTCCTTTCCACCTGTCAACCCGATTTGCATCTCCCGGATAAGTAAAACAACGGATTTCGTGTCCCTTTTCTAACAGTTGTTTTGTTAGGTTTGATCCGATGCGACCTGTGCCACCTGTAACTAAAATTTTCATGACACTCTCTCCTACAAGTCAATAATACCAAATTAGCTGATTATGGTATTCTTTGTGGATTAGGGGCACTTACAAAGCGCACCTATCAAGTAGAATCAGGTTAATTTGATATAAAACCTATGCTATGAATTATTTTCTCTTTGAAAGTAATGTTAGAGGCGCAATAAATTGCGCGACTACAAACGCATTTTTGTTAATGATGAAGTTATTATTCAAAAATGGTATAAGATATAAAGAGTAATGCCCTTGATAGAAGTGCATTAACCTTCTTGAAAGTTAGTTTGCCAAATTATAAGCGGTACTAAGTCGCTCACTCTTTAGCAAAAAGGTTCATTGTAAGACTTTTATTTCTGCCCATTTGACTGTTAATTTACCTCCCGGTTTTACATCAAATGCCGTACTTATGAGTTTTATATTATCAATTGCCCACCACCAATCATTCCGGGCATTAAGGAGACCGAAACTAATAACAATTTCAGCGGTATCCGCGGGATTTTCAATCGGGATTTCTAAAGTTTCGTTTACCTGTTCTAAATCGTTTACTTTTTCCTCATTTTTCTTTAGAGTAGGAATGGTAACAAGGGTCTGTGCACCAGAACTCTCAAATAATAAAATTTGCTCTTCCTTACCGCCGTCAAAACTTACTGTTATCTCACCTCTTTGGGGGTCATCAGGACGCCAACTGGAATCAAATGTTAAAACAAGCGAGTCCGCAGCTGCACCTTTGATTTTAATAGAGGGGGTAATTAAGTGACCGTTCCAAGCACTTTTTCCGTCGGGATCACCGTTTACTTCCCAATCGTCCCATTCATCAGGGTCTGCAACCGCGCCATTCCCTATACCTTTACCGTCCTTCTGTTTCATAGTGAACTGACTGCGTTCTTGGTCACCTGCGGTTTGTCTCCACCACTCAAGGTCAACAATTGCCCACGTTCTCCATTCGGGCATGCCGAGGTCTTTAGGATTTTCGTTTGTAATTTCCCAACCTTCAGGTGGTATACCTGACCAAACTTTAACGCCTTTTACCCCTTCCTCTATGCTATCTTCAAGTTTCACAGCCTCAAAATCTTCTTCAAAAAGGACTGTTTCAGCCCCTAAAACCGTTGATGCAGTAAGACAAAATGCGATTACAAGGATAACCATTGCAATTGATTCTATTGTCCTGAATATCATAATAATCTCCTCCTGATATTATAAATTATCAAACTCACGTTAGAATAGATAGAACGTTAGGATAAGTATCACGATCTGCCACTTGAATAGTTTATTCACGAGTTAAAATAATAGTTTGTTTACAGGAGAACAGCAAATTGTCATTAATTCACCACAAGAGATTATGGTGAACCAAACGCCTCCAATACAGGTTTGGCAACCCAACAGTCTGGTGGAGTTAAACCGAAAATGTATGCAACCGTCGCTGCTGTATCGTAGATGTTAACGAATTTATTCAGTTCTTTTGCAGGCAGGATTCCCGGACCCTTGATAATCCATGGAATCTCAACTTCTGCCATAGTCGCTCCTCCGTGGCTTTTACCGACACCACCATGATCAGAAGTAACGATTATGATGGTTTTCTCCAACATCCCCGCCTCTTTGAGTCCATTGATGGTCTCACCTATAAGTCTATCTGCTTCTTCAATAGATTGATGATACTCAGCTGAATCATATCCGTATTGATGTCCAGCACCATCGGTGTGGTCCAGATGGATAAAGGTAAGTGTAGGTTGTTTTTCCTTGAAATAATTGATAGCTTGTTCAGTAGTGTTGACTGGACCTTCAGTATCTTCAATTACATCAAAAGCTTTACGTTCCAACAATATTCCAATACCTCCCCAATCGTGGAAACAAGCAATAACTGCATCTGGTTGGTGTTCCCGTAGAACACCGAAGATGGTCGGGAAAATCCCCTCTGGACCCACTGCTGTCGGTTCAAGTGCATATTTATCCGGTCTCCAATTATTTGATGTAATACCAGTTTGTTCGGGACCCGCTGCCATTATCAATGAGGACCAATTTGGACTACTTGACGTTGGCATGACCGCTCGTGCATGCATCGTATGTGCCCCGTCAATTATAAGACCATCTAAAATTGGTGTCTTCGCCTTTTGAATACCATCAGGACTCATCCCATCACATCCGATAATTACTACATGTTCCACCCCTTGCACCTGTGATGATGAGTCTTGTACCAAACAAAAACATGCCCAATACACAAACATAACTGCGAACCAAAAAGTGAACTTCTTCTTTATAAGTAGGTATCTCACCATAGTTTCCCTCTATAATTACTGTTTGTTATTTGATAGTACTTGTCTTAATCTCACCCCAAGTGAAACCAATTTTGCAGTAGGTTGCAACAACACGGAACCATTCCTTCATATCGTAGACATTAGGGGTACTTAGGTGGGTTAACAACCCATCACCACCATCAGAACTAACAGATGACAGTGCAAAACTGAAAGAAGTCCTGCGTGTACCGAGAACCCGACACTTTTCAAATGCACCATTAACTTGTGCTGCCAGTATGTAATGCTGATTGAATACCAGTATTTGGATTAGCGTACTCGGATGATTCGTTTCCCTATGAAAGTTTGATTAAACATATCAGTAGTCCGGACCTTGATAACGTGTGTTCCTATTGGGATATTTGCGGGGAGTTTCGATTGCCAGATGTGTGTTGACTTTGGAACACCGTAAACAAGCCGTTTTCCTCTTTGTGGCAGTTGGTTGTCTTCCTTCAGCATTTCCTTCATTGTTGCCCGTATTTCAGTATGCATTTGCCGTTCAAGGTGGTACGTTTCGTCCCGTTCTTTGAGTGCTTGAAAGTACGGGTCTTTCTGAGGCGTATAGGTCATCGGTTTCCATTTCCCTTCTTCACCCAGACGGATTTCAACCTTTGAACGCTTAGTCCCACCAAAGATGTTAACCAGTACATCAATATTGCCAGTTTCCGACGATGCCACTTCCCAGGGAGCCCATATATTCATTTGGTAATTAGCGGGTCGACGGGCAGCCTTAAATCGGATTGTATATTGATTTCCATCAAATGTGAAGATGCCATATCCATTGGGGGCACCATCTCGCATCGTTGTGTGGGGAATACCAACTTCATCAAGCGTACCCTGCCACCAACTGCCTGATGTGGTTGCATGATTGTGGTGATGATGTGCGTCATCGCCATGCCAACCGTGCTCAGGTCCAATGAAATCATCATGTTGTACATGTGAGTGTGCGGACAAAGATAATGTATGGGGACGGTCACCGAGAAGATTCATCAATTTCTGTATATCCCGCATCTCCGTCAATGGAATATGCATGGATATCACAACAAGCTGGTCTTTCGGTACAAAAGCAAGATCATTTCGAACAAACGTCAACTGTCGCTCTCCTACCTCACTGAAGTAGACAACTTTATTTTCCTCATCACGGGACCAATGGACATTGTCAATAATGATGAAATGGACTGGTCCCCAATCATAGGAATAGGTAGTGGGACCATATACGCGTTCGAAGGTCTCATCGGCGAATTGGTCAACTTTAGCAAGACGGTTCATATCATGGTTACCGTAGACGTTGTACCACGGTATTCCAACAGTAGCCATCACCTCGTTAAGGGGATTGAATAAGTTTAGATCATCACCTACCAAGTCACCAAGGCTGAGTCCGAACACTGCATCAGTACCAATAACTTCTTCAACCACATCATGAGCCAACCACTCAATCTCTTGCATATTATTGGGTTGTGTATCCCCGAAGACGAGTGCCTTAAAAGTGTCAGGTTCGGACTGTTCAGTGAGAGGAAAATCAATCGACTCTGGTAATGGTCCAGTTGGAGCGACACCGGCATACCTCAATCCGTCTGGTGAACCGAGTGGTTTGTGAATATAATAAAACTTCGGGAGTCGGTTTTTATCAATCGGTGTCATATATCCACGAGGTTTAATGACGAAAAGGATAGTGTCATCACTGACTGCAAGCGAGTATTTCCCGATGGCATCGGTTTGGACAACGTCCTGCCCATTAGAAACGCGAACCCCAGATAACCCTTTCTCATTATCGTCCATTACTTGATTTCTATTTGTATCCAGAAAAACAGTACCAGTAGCGGTTGAATTTGCTGCGACACTGTTTCCAATCCAGAACGAAATCAAGATAACTAACAAAAATGTAAAATACCATTGCCTGTAAATCATACGATTCTCCGTGTTGTAGTTCATTCCAATCCCCATTCTCGACTGGGTTTCACCATCGGTTTGTAACTTGCACCTTTAAAGGTATGTAGAATATCCAATTTCTAAAAGAAATCAAGCAAAATTAATCGTCAAAGACATATTACGCTACGAATATTTGCTCCGTCCATACTAATGAGACCAATTCAACTAAAAAGTGACAGCATACCCATCCGTTCTTGGATCGGATCCACCGATAAGTGCACCCGATTCAGGATGTACTTTAATCATTTGCGCGCTTCCTGGACCACCCCAATCACCGACGATCTGGAGTTCGTGTCCGTTTTGTGCTAATTGCTCTTGAACATCTGACGCGAAGCGGTTTTCTAATTGCAGGTGATTAGAACAAGTATGTGGTATTGTCGATTCCATTGGGTTCTGAAGACTACGCCACCGTGGTGCAGAAACTGCCTCCTGTGGTGTCATTCCAAAGTCAAGAGCATGGGTAACTAACTGTAGATTCGTTTGAACCTGTGTATCTGCACCAGGAGTACCACACGCTAATACAGGTTTACCGTCTTTTGTAACTATGACAGGATTCATTGTATGTCGGACGCGTTTTCCCGGCATTAGGCAGTTTGGGTGATCCTCTTCCAGATGCCAATAGGTCATTCGGTTATTAAGAAGGATACCTGTATCTCCAGCTATTAGATTGGAACCGAAACCTGATTGGATACTCTGTAGAATACAGACCAGATTTCCCGCGCTATCAGCAGTACAGAAGCAGGTGGTATCTTCGTGTGCCTCAGGACCGCCTGCAGGAACATCAACAGCAGCCTTTTCCAAATCAATCCGTTTTGCCTGTTCTGCTGCGTAGGATTTGGATAACATGCCTTCTATTGGTACATCCACCCAATTCGGATCTGCCATATATTTTTCTCTGTCAGCAAATGCCAGTTTTTTCGCTTCCACCATAAGATGTACACTTTCAGCAGTATTGCATCCCAATGTTTGTAAATCAAACAACTCAACTATATTCAATTCCTGCAATAAAATATGTCCGCTTGAGTTAGGAGGCATCTCATAGACTTCATAGCCACGGTAGTTGACGTGTATTGGATCGTCCCAGTGTGCTTTATAGTTTGCGAGGTCATCTGCTGTTAATAGTCCATCGTGTGCACGGCTGAATTCGTCTATGGCTTTAGCAATCTCTCCTTCATAGAATACGTCTCTACCATTCTTAGCAATTTTGCGGAGGGTTGTTCCAAGATTAGGATTTGCAAGGAGTTCACCGGCGGGGATTGGTTCTCCATCGTTTGTGAAGATAGCGCGTGTATCAGGTTCAGCAGCGAAAGCAGAGTTATTCCCTCTCAATCCACCCGCGAGTCTATGGCTCACTGGGAACCCTTCTTCACAAAGGGAAATTGCGGGGGTAAAGACCTCATCTAACTTGAGTGCACCGTAACGTTCATGTGCAAGCAGCCAGCCGTCAAGAAGACCTGGAACAGAAACACTCCTCATTCCTTTCATTGGAATGCCACCGTTTTTGAGATAGGTTTCACGGGTTGCAGCATTTGGGGCAGGACCTGTTGCATTCACTGCGGTGACCTGTCCTGTTTCTGCCCAATAGATAAGAATGAACCCGTCCCCACCGAGACCAGACCCGGCAGGTTCCACGACACCAAGTGCGGCAGCGGTGGCAATTGCAGCATCAACTGCGTTACCACCTGTCATCATTGTCTGTATGCCTGCTTGTGAGGCGAGAACGTGTCCTGATGTAACCATGCCGTTACTGCCCATGACTGAGGGGCGGAATGCTGAGCCGTGTGGTGATTGCAATTGATACCTCCATACTACCCTAAGTTGCTACCTAAACAGAAAAACATTATCTACACAAAACATTGATCTCTTATATACCGCTCCGCTGGAGCGGAAGAGATCGCAATAACTTTTTCTATAAACATATCGCCCCGCTGGAGCGAAAGATTTAACACTTCAACTATTACACAACTGATTTTTTCAATAGGTGACAACTTGAGTGTGCTAACTAAGCCAACATCTTTTGGGAAAATGCCTCAACATCAACACGTTCGTGTGTTCGTGCGGATTCGTTGCATGCTTCCATCAGTATCCATGTTCCCAATGTAGTATCCTGTATCCACTCACGGTCTTTGCCTGTAGAGATTGCATCAGCAAAAGCATCAAATTGGAGTCTGTCATCTTCAATCAATCCACCGTGTAGGTCTTGTAGTGTAAGGTTTTCAATCTCTTGTCCTGTACGGTAAAGTTGTAAGTGTCCCCCATCTCGGCGTAGGTCGCCATCTTCTCCGTGGAATGTCCAGCTGCCACTCCATCCGAATGCTCCCATGTGTCCTGCACGTGTACCAGCATACGTGAAAGGTGCACCGTTTGCGTATTCCATCAAGGAGTTTCCACCTGCGGTTCCCCAAGCTTCTATCTGTCCTAATGCTGGGTCACGACGATTGTGAACCTGCGCGGTGACATATTTAGGAAGTCCTTTTGCAGCAACGAGTTGGTCAAGTTGATGACTGCATCCAGCGTGGAAGTAAAGTCCATCAACATAAGCATCAGGTTGGCGAGAATCGGGACCAGTAAATAGGTTTTGGCGTATCCAGAATCGGCATTCTCCGCCTAACATTTCACCTATACCACCATCTTCACGTAGCCATTCGCGCATTTTGGCAGCTGCTGGATTCCATCGTTTGTTTTGTCCTTGCACCAACAGTGTTCCGGGGTTTGCTTTATGTGCTTGAATAATGTCGCGAAATTCGGCTTGTGTTGTTGCAATAGGTTTCACACAGATTGTATGCATGCCGAGATTCAGACTTTCAGCGATGAGTTCTGCATGAACTGTTGTTGAGGCATAGATGAGACATGCTTCAGCGTCGTGTTTTTCTTTTGCTTCAGTGATGGTTGTATAAATACGTTCAGACAAACCTTCAGGCACGTCATTTATTGATTCAACACCACTTTTTGCGGCATCAAGGTTAATGTCCACACACGCAACAGGTTCAAGTCCATTCGAATTAACTTGTGCTTGTAAACGTCCGTGTGCGAAATGCGTGCAGCCAACATGAATCGTACGAATTGCCATATATCGGTCTCCTCAATAACGAAGTTTCTGTATCACAGCTATAAGGGTGGTGCTTGGACTACTAATCTTAGGAAATCTCAACAGTCGGTGGGTTGATAAAATCGTGGTACTTCTGTCCGACTTTCCCGGTAGTGGCATCGCCAGCGTGAATTAGAACACGGAATTTGAAATGCATCTCCTCACCTTCTTTTAGTATGTAGGAGCCATCTTTAGACTTGTCGCGTTCAAATGTACCACTCCCAAAAATATTGCTTCCCATCAAACCATAGTTGCGGACATGCCAGTATGTGGGATACCGCGGATTCACAATATGATCAAACACAGCCAGTCCAACAGGTGTGCCGTCAACGATACCTGAATAATCGCACCAGTTAGAACGTTTTCCCCATGTCTCACCTTCATTGATCCCACCGAAAGCGTTTTCAATCTTTCCCCCATCTGAGGCATTCATAGATGGGTGAACCCGAATCGACATGATGCCACCCTCTTTGGTGTCACCAAAATGCACATCACCAGCAGAGGCAATAAAACTTAAATCAAGGTCAACAATAGCACCATCTTCAGGTAGGTTATAGACACGAAAATTCTGCTTGTCTGTCATCAAGACTTCACCATCCTTCGTCTCCCAATTGTTGTCCGTATATATTCTTCCAACAACGGAGCCACCGTGTTTCTGCGTGAAATTTTGATGCACAACTCTTCCGGAATTGCTGCCTTCTCCCCACAAGTCAACGTCATTGACTTCCCCGTAAGCAACATAGAGTGATCGGTGATGCACATGGTCTCTTGAGATGTCGCTTGTTTCACCGCGTGTTACTTCACATCCATTTGGTCCTAATACAGGGAAAAAATAAGGACGGTACTGCGCTTTTCCATAACGAAATGTTGTAAAAGGTCTTCCATTGAGAGTAATGTCAATAGTATCAGATTCTTCTTTTAGCACAACTCCAGTCTCATCAACAGTTCCTTCTGAAAGGGTATAGGTGCGGGAAGCACCTGCAGCAAGTCCATCAAGCACCCATGCCAAAGTGCCAGATTCACTATCACCGTTTGCGATACATTGTGCTGAGACAGCTTCTCCACTCTCAGAATCTGTTAGGATAACATCTTGGTCAGACAATTTGCTGATAGCGGGGTGGTCAACATCAATAATAACAGGACATCCATCCCTGTTATGGAAACCTGCATTGACAGTAACTGTCAGGCAGTTCTGATTAGCCATAGTTCTCCTTATTCTCGTTCAATTGTAAAAGCAATTTTAATTTACGCAGCTTGAACTACTCAGCAATAGCTGCGTAAAACGATTGCAAGTCATTACCTTCGGTTAACTTTTGACTGTGTTAAGTTCGAGGATCGCTTCCTCTTCACTGTCATAATTCTCAAAAACGGTTGCCAACCTTCCAAGAACAAGAAGGTTTCTGATATGTGCACCTGCGTTGACGAGTGCAGTGCGTCCACCCTTACGCGTGATAGTAACGTGTACGGAAACGAGTGTGCCTAAACCACTACTATCCATTCGTGTTACCTCTTCAAGGTTAAAAATGACCTTTGGAGATTCAAAGTGCTCCTCAAGTTCTTCATGGATTTGCTGCCTAATTTCAACATTTGCTGCACCGATCATGCGACCAGTGGGACGGATAATTATAACACCTTCTCTATGACGTATTTCTGCTAACATGTTTCTCCCTCAAGTTATTCCGCAATTGGATGCGGAGATGAATTTAATAAAATAAGTGTAACGCATTCTTACTCTTTTGTCAAGAGTGTTGGAAATATGTTCGTTAAGAATGGATTGACGAAAATCCAATTAAGCAATTACAGTTATTTTTCGTCACCATTGGAATTAGGACGATATTCAAGCAATACCCCCATCGGTATTGGCAAATGCAGCGAGTTCATCTGCCAAATCGTTATGACTTGGACTCTTGGGTATGTTTCCAGCGAATACTATTTCCTTAAATTCCCAGTGGCTATCCTCACCTAAACGTATTTGGCGTTTAATCTCTTCATCACTGAAATTCATGACTCATCTCCGAAGCCGAGTGCTACACTGTACTTAATAGAATCTGTATCTTATCCTTATTTTCAACAGTTCGTGTATTAAGAGTACCACATTTTATAGGGACATTCAACGTCCAGTAGATGGAGACTGAGGCCAATGAAGTCCACGCTGTCCTGATAAACTGCGATTTGCAGATGGTTGATACTCTTTATCAGGTAGACCGACAAGTTTACCGTCTTGCACCCATTTTTCATCACCACCATAGAGTTCACCGATGAGTAATTTTGTCAACCGATCCAGCATTTCAGTATGTTCTGGTGAATCGGACAAGTCATTTAACTCTCTCGGATCATCTTCCAAATCAAAGAGTTGACGATAGTTCCCCATCGCATAGTAAATGAGTTTGAAACGTCCTTCATGAATCATGCGTGTAGCACTACCGCCAGTTCCGACTTCACCGTATAACCATTCGCGTTTTGTGTCGCCTACCATTGGCATACCATCAACTGTGTCCGGAATATCAACCCCAGCAAGATGAAGGAGTGTTGGCATAACGTCTTGCCATCCTACGAGTCGATCGTCTACTCTGTGATGTCCCACTCTATCATCACCTGCAGCGCCGACCAAGATCATAGGCACATTTGTGGAATCTTCATAATAGACCCGTTTTGCCCACATTCGATGATTCCCAAGCATATCGCCATGGTCAGATGTAAAGAGTATGATAGTGTTGTTTAACAGACCTTCTTCACGCAATGTGCCGATAACGAGACGCAATTGATGGTCAATGTGTGTGCAAAGTGCATAAAAGGCTTGCCGTGCGGTTCGTATCAGATCTTCACTGTATCGTTCGTCTTGCATTTGTCGTGATTTTAGTGGTAAAGGTAATTCTTCAGTATCCTTAGACCATTCACCGTGATATGGCATGTCTATATCATTGTTCCGATACATGTCCATATATACCTGAAGCGGAGCCAGAGGTGGATGCGGATGGCAATAGGAGAGAAACCAGAATCCGGGACGGGTTGGGTCGCGCCGTTTTATCTGGCGCACCATCTGTTGGGTGCTCCAGTTCGTGACGTGACATTCTTCAGGGAGATGCCAAGGTCGGTTGAGATAATCGTTGTTGCACATACCGTGTGCAAACTGTTGTCCGGCGTACCCTTTGTCACCGAGAAAGAGTTCATAGTCATCAATAACGCCGTATTGCGTTCTACCTTCTTCACCTAACATCACATCGTCAAACCCGATGCGGTCACGTTGCGGATATACATGCAACTTGCCAACAGCATGAGCTTGATATCCCGCATCTCGAAATGTCTGTGCGATAGTTGGGAGTCCGTTTATCCCCTTCTTATCGTTGAAAACTCTATCTTTATGGGTGCGTGTTGTTGTTCCTGTCATCAACGTTTTTCGCGCAGGTACACAGACAGGACATTCGCTGTATCCGTTGGTGAATCGGGTGCCAGCGCGTGCAAGCGAATCAAGTGTCGGAGTTTGAATATTCGGATGTCCACTGACTCCGAGCAGTGAGTTTGGCCAATGGTCAGTTGAAATGAGAAGCACATGCGGTTTGTCAGCCATTGTGGTGGATCCCTCTTTCCTATTATAGTTGTACTGTGTTATTATCTTGAACGTGAGTTCGGTTTAGCAGCCATGCAGGATTTTATATCTATTTACCGAATTTACAGAGTCATAACTTTGTAAAGTTTTAGAGTCTTTAGAGTCAATTGGGAAATGAATGAATTTTGACATGTGCCACAATCCCTTTTCACAAGTGAGTTCAGAGGCTATTTACCGCTAATTTAGTCAAGATTGACTTTAAAACTTTACATGATTTTTGAGGTACAATAACAGAAGGTTTATGCAGTGTATATTTTACCGATTCCCAAAGTTGCTTATAGCGAACTGACGTTATCTTATCAAATGGTTTGTCTATTGACAAGGAAATTGTGAACATCTTACTTGGCTATTGATATACTTTCCCATCTATATCTGCATTACAGCAGTATTCGTCAAATAAGGTGAGTCAAACTGGGTAATATCACCAGCTTTGAGACCGGGAACAGGGAAAAGACGGACAGATAGTGGTTTATTGAGTTGTTGAGAGAGGGTGGCAACGTCAGTTAATATAGCTGCGATTTGAGTCGTGGTGGCATCACCGGGGATAGGTATTGTATCCAGACCAGTTCCACAGACGGTAGAATAGAGTAGGAGACTGTCTAAATTGAAATAACATTCTTCACTTCGTTTTCCTAATCCGAGATCTTCAAGCACAGGGAGCATCAATCCCGAATACCCACACAACGGTAAGGAGAGTGATTTAAGTGTTCGTGTGATTCCTGCGGCGACTGTCAATGTACCGCTTTCACCAAAGCAACCGGGGAGTAGTTGTTCCATCGCGTAAGCAATACTTTCATCACCCATCGGTGCGAGAGATACATCTAAACCGATAAACTTGATACCCCATTCTTTTGCAAGTGTTTCTGCAATTTCAACTATTGTTTGTCCTTCTACTTCCATGATGGTCTTCAGATTATGTAGAGCAGTATCTAAATTCGGTGCATCTCTGAATGCATCTTGAACAAAGTCAATCGCTTGCCATCCGATGCTGAAGTTCGTTCTTGTATCTTGCCAGTATGCAGCTGGGAAGAATGGAGTATTTGGAGGGCAGTTCATCAATGCTGCAAAACGGAGATTTCCGTAGCCAGCATCTGTTCTGTGTGCTATCTGATGGATGATGTCCGCAGCTCTGTTAGTGACACCTGAATCAACATGTCCAGATTGTGTTGTAATGGTAACTGTTGCAAAGAGTATCTCACTCTGAACAATTATATCGGCAACATGAGCAAGATGTGTTTTGGTGTAACGTTTCTCTGGAAAGATAGTACCCAAGTTTAAGAACTCAATACCTAACGATTTAGCATCGGGCTCTAACCCAAGGATTGCATCTACATCACGTGCCTCATCCCAGATTTGACTACTTACACGTGTTGTTTGAACTTCATAACCATTTGCTTCAAAGGAGGATTGACAGGTGTTGTTAAATTTTGCTGCCCGTTGAAGTTGGTATGGGGAAAATGGGAAAGGAATGCCAGTAGTTATGGTGCGTATTTTCATGTTTTCTTGTGAGTATTCTTTCGATATATAAGATTTCCATATTTTTATGTATTTAGTTTATGTAGAAAATAGGTGTTTCAATTTTGCAGAATGTTAGTATTGTAGTTTATAGATTATTTATCATCTTCTCCATAAAGTCCGAGATTTCGGTAACGTTCATATCGTTGTTGAATTAGTTGGTCTTCATTCATCTGCATCAATTCAGTGAGATGTTTCCGCATTGCACGTTTCACGTTCCGTACAGCAGCTTCTGAATCCCTATGTGCACCACCCAGAGGTTCGCGAATGACTTGATCAATAATGTTTAATTTAAGCAAGTCTGGGGCAGTGGGTTTATAGCCTTCTGTTGCTTCGGGTGCGTGTTCTCCTTTATCTTTCCAGACGATACCACTACATGCTTCGGGAGGTGCAACACAGTAAATCGCATATTCCATCATTAGTACGCGATTACCGACTGCGATTGCCAACGCACCACCACTTCCACCTTCTCCGATAATAACAACGAGAATTGGGACACGCATCTTCATCATCTCTGCCAGATTTTCAGCGATGGCGGACGCTTGTCCATACTCCTCAGAGCGAAGGTCAAAATGTGCGCCTGGTGTATCAACAAAGCAAATCAAAGGACGGTTGAATTTATTTGCTAACCGCATTAACCGTCTTGCTTTTCGGTAACCTTCTGGATGTGTATACCCAAAGTTCATCTCCTGACGTTCTTCAAGGTTAGTGCCTTTCTGTTGCGCAAGGTAGACGACAGGTTGTTCATCGAACCATGCTAAGCCACCAATGAGTGCTCGGTCATCTCCGTATAACTTATCACTTCGAAGTTCTACAGGTTCATTGAGAAGCGAGTCAATGTATAGTGAGGCTTGTGGTCGCTGTGGATGTCGTGCTAATCGCACTTTATCCCATCGGCTTAGTTTTTGAAAGGTCTGCTTTGTAAGCGTATCTGCATTCTGTTTTAGTGCAGCAAGTCCCTCTGTGAGATCTAACTCAGGATGTTCTTCCGTGAATGTGTCCAGTTGTGTAAGGTAACGTTCCAATTCAATTAGAGGTCTTTCAAAATCTAATTCTGTTGAATTCACAAATTATCCCCCTCAAAAGATATTTTAAACAATTTACCGGGTAATTGCTGAATTACACCCTTGAGTTCCAACATCAAGAGCACACTTGAAACTTGACTTATTGGTAACTGCGTTGCACGTACGATAGTATCAATATGTGAAGATGGAATTTCAATTGCATTGAAAACTGTTTTTTCATCAGCGGTTAAATCTGGTGGTACTAAAGGTATAGAGTTGGTGTCTTCCGCAGATGGCGTTTCATCAGTCTTTTTGTTTAACCGAATAGGTTCACTATCCGTATCAGACGGCATTTGAAGTGTTTCTCTGTCCCTGTCTGAGGTGGTAGAGGGTGTAAAGGTAGATATTTGACGTAAGGCATGTCGCGGTAGTGCTTCTAACAAATCATCCACATTGCTGATTAATTTCGCTCCATTGTCAATCAACTTATGGGTGCCGGTTGAAAGTTCAGAGAATATTTGTCCTGGCACCGCGAATACCTCTCGACCTTGCTCACTCGCAAGACGCGCCGTAATAAGTGCTCCGCTCCGATTTGATGCCTCAACAACAACGGTTCCGAGTGATAATCCACTAATAATTCGGTTCCTTCTTGGAAAGTTCTCTGATCTCGGTTTCATTCCCATAGGGAATTCAGAGATTAATGCACCGGATTCAACAATCTTTTCTGCCAATTCACTATTTGCTGCAGGATAGACTAAACTAAGTCCATTTCCCATAACAGCAACTGTTCTACCTTCTGCCTCAAGTGCACCTCGGTGTGCACATGCATCTATACCTTTTGCCAACCCACTTGTCACCGTCAACCCTCGGTTCACAAGTTGATGTGCCAATTGGTAACTGACACGTCTACCGTAATCTTTAGCATCTCTTGAACCGACAATCGCAATGCTCAGTCCATCTTCACGTTTTAATTCTCCTCTGACATACAGCAGAAGGGGTGGTGGATCGATTTCTTTTAACAACGGTGGATATTCTTCATCATAGAACGTTATGATACGACACCCATATTCCTGTATCAATTCCAGTTCGCGTTCTAACGGACATCCGAGCTGCTTTTGAAGCAAAGATTCTTGCGCTGTTTTAGATAGTCCCCCTGTTTTTTCCAATTCCTGCGCGGATGCATTTAGCACTTTTTCTGCACTGCCAAAAATATTTACCAAGAATTGGACGGTTTTCGGTCCTATTCCTTGAATCAGACTGAGATGGAGAAGGTTTGTAGATTCCTGAGATAGCATTCCTATAGTAATTCCTGAAACCAGAGTATGTAGTGATCAATTTCCAGCCACTGATACGACGCGAACTAAACATTAGTTGTGTTCACTGCAATAGTGAGGCTTCAGAATCAGATGTAGGAAGTGCGTAATAAATTTCTATCTCCTGAATCTTCCTATATTCTGCCGCGGTAGGTGCACCAGTTTCAGATCGTTTATAACGACTTTGACCGCCAACACGTCGTGATTCCCACCTACGCGGCACTTTCAAACGAAACTTGGTTGTTACGATTGCATCTCTATGTGTATATTTATAGATGGGACGCATGTTCTCGCGTACATCTTTGATAGTGACCCATTTTCCGTCTTCATCCATATACTGAATTTGGAAAAATTCAAGTTGTCCTTCTTGTGCTCTGATGACGATGTGCTGTATCGTCTGTGGGATGTTCCAACTTAAAACCGCCTCTGTGAAGCTGTCTGCTTCATCTTGTGATGCTTTGTCTTTCTCACTTTCACGAATACTGGATGTTTCCCCTTCAGTATATAAATTGTCATCATGTAACTTTGGGTCAGTTCCTGAAGCCATTATCGCAATATTTTTACTCCAGTTGAGAGATGGGGTAGAGGAAAGGATACATCCCGATAATCCGAGAATAACACAGATAATTACCAATAATAATCCAAAACGCATGTAATACCTCCTTCTCAAAAGGAACGGAAAATATGCCGTTCCAAATAAAATAAAGAAAAGGCGGTGTTCGAACAACAACCGCCATGATTCCTATCTTTTTGTTACTCTAAGTTGAGTAAATCATCAAGTTCTTTTTCTTGTGTATCAGTTGTTTTCTCTGCTGCTACTTGTTCCGATGTCTTATAACCGTAGAGTTCGATTTCTCGAAACTTTCCAACGGAGCGTCGATTAGATGCCCTTCTAAATCCAATGTTACGAGCCGAGAATTCACGACTCTTTGTAGCATCATCACTGGTTTTTATTACCCTAAGCCGGACTCTATCAGTTGGATAGGGTGTTAAAACGGAAACAGTGACAGGGTTGGGAGCCTTTTTTATTTCTTTAATCAGAGTCCAGTTTCTGTCGGTAGCTATGCTATCTTTTGCCACGTACACATCAAATTCTACTACATTATCTGTATGCACAACAATTCGCCGTATTTTCTTTTTTTCAGGAAGTGTTATAACTACTTCAGATGCTGGACTCATTCCAACTGCGTCTCCAGGAAAAATTGCATCTCCAATAGTATTTAGGTTACCATCTATCGCTTGTGGGGTTGTTGATTGAACACCTTCCATCATTGCATAATTTTCACTCCACTCCTGAACAGAAAATAGGGCACTGCACCCTATAAACACAACGGCAAGGAATAGCAGTGTAACGAAACCTATAATTCTATGATTCATTTGAAACTCCTTCGAAAACGCTAAAAAAGCGTCTTTTTGGTTTGCGATAGAATACCGCAACAATTTTAACTTGTAATGTATATTGCGTGAGAGAATGTAGATAGTAAAATGACAATAATTAACCTTATCTGATACAAATTACATAATGATGTGTTATGCACCTGCTATGACACGAATTTCCATATAGACCCTTCTTTGGAATCTTTGATTTCAATGTTGAGTTCGTTAAGTCTATCGCGAATCTTATCTGAGGTATCCCAATCTTTCTGGTTACGAGCATCTTGTCTTATCTCCAAGAGAAGACTAATCAATGGATCAATATATTTAGAATTGTTTTCTTCAAAATTTTCATTATTCGTATAGATACCGAGAACTTGGCAGGTTTGGATTAATACCCTATAAGCATTCGCTAATGTATGAGGTAAAATTCCGTTAGACGATCCGATAGACCTATTAACTTGGCTCACAAGTGAGAATATTGACCCAACTGCTTTTGCAGAATTGAAGTCGGAATCCATCGCATCGGAAAATTGTGACTGCATAGTTTCTATTACAGAAAGAAGAGAAGTATTTGTTTCAGATGAATTTGATACGTTTGAATCGTCCTCTTCAACTGTTTCAGGAAACTCTTCATCATATTTCTTCAATGCATCTATACAGTTGTTCAAACGTTTCAACGCGGAATCAGATTTTTGCAAACTTTCCAAACTGTAATCAAGTGGATGTCGGTAATGTGCTGAGATGAGAAAATGACGGATTACTTCTGCTGGATATCTGTCTAATGCTTCTCGCAAAAAAATGAAATTTTCTTCAGATTTACCCATCCGTTTACCATCTATTTTTAGAAAAGCAACATGGACCCAGTAACGGGCAAAAGGTTTACCTGTTGCCAATTCACTCTGTGCGATTTCATTTTCGTGATGTGGAAACAATAAGTCTTCACCACCAGCATGGATATCAATCGTTTCACCGAGATGTTTCATTGCCATGGAAGAACATTCAATGTGCCAACCCGGTCTTCCAGGACCCCAAGGACTATCCCATGAAGGTTCTCCGGGTTTAGCTGCCTTCCACATATCAAAATCCCGTGGGTCTTCTTTACGTTCATCAACTTCAACACGTGCACCTGCTAACAAATCTTCCGGTTTTCGACGTGACAACTTACCATATTCATTGAAAGAATTGACACGATAATATACACTGCCATCAATGACATAAGCCGCACCTTTTTCAATAAGTGTTTGAATTAGGTCAATCATTTCTGGGATGTGTTCAGTTGCTTTAGGATGCACATCTGCTGGTTGTATGCCGAGACGTTGTGTATCTTCAAAATACGCCTCACCATTCGTATGTGCAAGTTGATCAGAACTAATACCGAGTGTTTGTGCACGAGCGATAATTTTGTCATCAATATCTGTCAGATTTTGAACCAATTTGACAGCATAACCCCTATATTCAAGATACCTACGTATTATATCAGTGACGAGTGCAGTGCGAGCGTTACCGATATGGATATAGTCGTAGACGGTGGGACCGCAACTGTACATTGAAACATGTCCTTCGGTTTGCGGTGAAAAATCCTCAAGTTGTCGACTAAGGGAATTATATATTTTCAATCCCATTGCAATACCTTTGTTTTTAATGAATATCCAATTTATAGCAATAATCCGTACGAACAATGTTGTCAATTAATCTTTGGTAAGAGTTACAACAGCTTGTGCAACTATTGCTTTTCCTTCCCCAACAACACCTAAACCTTCAGAGGTTGTGGCTTTTACACTTACTTGTGGTTCTGAAATATCTAATGTCTTGGCAAGTACTTGCCGCATTTGTCCGATATAAGGTGCCAATTTAGGTCGTTGTGCAATCACTGTGCTGTCGACATTTCCAATTATGTAATCTTGTTGTCTTACTTTCGCTGCGATAGTGCGGAGGAAAAATTGACTGTCCATTCCAGCGTAACTTGCGTCTGTATCTGGAAAATGAGTGCCGATATCCCCTAATACAGCTGCACCTAAAATCGCATCACAGATGGCATGTGTCAACACATCTGCATCAGAATGTCCTAACAAACCCAAGTGATAAGGGATTTCAACACCACCCAAAATCAACTTCCGATTCTCAACAAGTTGATGAACGTCGTAACCGATCCCTATACGCATTTTATGTCCGATTCATTATACCTTATATTCTATCATTTAGCAAAGTTTCAGCAAGTCGTAAATCCTCTGGTGTTGTTAGTTTCACATTCTGATAACTACCCAGAACTAATTTAACAGGTAAACCGAGTTTTTCAACCAATGCTGCATCATCTGACGCACTAAATCCGTCTTGGATCGCCTTCTCATGTGCATCAACAAGTATAGATTTACGAAACACTTGCGGTGTCTGAACTCGCCACAAACTATCTCTATCAGGTGTATGGTCTATGAAAAGATTAGAGTTTGCTATTTTAATTGTCTCTTTCACAGGTACTGCTGAAATACTTACACCATAATCTTCAGCTGCCTCAAGACAGGCAAAAATAATATCCTCATCTATAAATGGACGCACACCGTCATGCACTACAACATAATCAACATCGTTTGAAAGCGTGCAAAGACCTTTGAATACAGACTCTTGTCGAGTTGTCCCACCTGGAACTAACTCATTAACCTTCCTATACCCAAATGGGGTTAACACCTCTTTCTGGCACATAGGAAAGTCCGATTCGTCAACTATTACAAATATTTCATCAATTACGCTGTTTTGTTCAAACCTATCTATCGTATGTGATAATATTGGTTTGTCACCTAACATTAAATACGGCTTTTTTACCGACGAATCCATCCGGCTACCTTGTCCAGCAGCAGGTATCAGTACAGAAATTTTGCTGTTCATCTGCTGCCATCTCATCGAAACGCTTTCTCTGATGGAGACTCGTCTACATTACGAGCAAATATCATCTGACCAGTACTAGTTCGCAACATCTGAGTAACCACAACATCAAGCGTATGTCCGATATACGGTTTTCCATCTTCAACGATAACCATCGTTCCGTCATCAAGATACCCTACGCCTTGATTTGGTTCTTTACCGATTTTTTGTAGATGAACCTGTATAATTTCCCCAGCGACCACAATTGGACGGATGGCATTTGCTAATTCATTGATATTCAGCACCGTGACACCCTGTAACTCAGCAACTTTATTCAGATTCAGATCGTTGGTTATTATTTTTGCGAAATGTTTTCGGGCAAGGTGCACGAGTTTCGCATCAACTTCGTCAAGGTGTGGCACATCTTCTTCTATGATTTCCACAGCGATAGATGGACTATTCTGAAGCGAACGTAAAATATCAAAACCGCGTCGTCCTTTATTCCTTCGCAATAATTCGGTTGAATCCGCAATATGTTGTAACTCATTAAGCACAAAACGGGGAATCAGTAGTGTGCCGTCAATGAATTGAGTCTCACAGATTTCAAGGATACGACCATCAATAATTACACTGGTATCTAATACCTTAAAACCGTTAGAATCGTTTGTTGCAAACGGTGTACCCATTTGGGTATAACGATACGAATTGAATAACCGGACGACAGGCAAACTCTCAGAAATATAGTAACCACTTACCATTCCTATATAACCGAATCCGAGGAATACGACAATCTTTAGAATAATTGGTAACAGGTCGTTGCTTTGATCTGAAGTCGAGTCTGATAGGTTAAAAAGTTGTATCACACATATAGATATTAACAATCCAAAAGCAAGCCCTATGACACTTGATACTATCCTGCGAGTGTTAGGAACATGAAGTGATATTTCTGCAGCAACAAGAATACATGCAGCAGCAAATCCTATAAACCCATGGACAAGATTCGTGCCCAGTAGATAGCAGGTGACAGTACTTGCGAATATAAAAAAGAAACGAATTATCCATATTTGCATAGTTCTTTTTCGCATGGGTTGCAGAGGTGAAATCTTTTCTTCACTAATATTATCTATGTTCCATTGATTATGTCAAAACAATTATAAGATTTATCTATGGATAACTTTTTTGATTATCAATTGTCTATTTACAGAACCAATCGATGGTAGTATGAACAGGTTGTTATCATTATACAAAGTAGATATAAGATAATGGAAATTGTTCGCAAACTGAACTTGCTGCTGTATTAATTATATTACAATAAAATACTTAAACTGTCATATATATTCTTCACACCATTGAGTTCAATTTTTTCACTGATTTCCAATCCTTTCTTGTGATAATCAGGAAAAATAGCTCGTGTGAAACCAAGTTTTGCTGCTTCTCTTATCCGCGTTTCGAGATGTGGTACAGGTCGAATTTCACCACCTAATCCGACTTCACCAATTACAACTGTTCGTGGGTCAATCGGGATGTTACGATGGTTGGAAATAATAGCCATCAATACACCTAAATCTATTCCAGGTTCATCTACACGCAATCCTCCAGTGATGTTAACAAAAATATCTGAGTCACCTATATCCAGACCGATGCGTTTATTTAAAACAGCAGTAAGCAATGCTACTCGGTTTCGGTCTATTCCTGTAGAAGTGTTTCGCGGTGTCCCGTAATGAGTTGGAACAACTAATGCCTGTACCTCTAACAATAGCGGTCGGGTTCCTTCCATGCAAGATACGACCACAGAACCGGAGATTTCTTCCTCTCTATCGCTCAAAAAGAGTTGTGATGGATTTTTGACATCTACAAGCCCCTTGTTCTGCATCTCAAAAATACCAATTTCATTTGTTGATCCGAATCTATTTTTTATTGCTCGTAGTATACGGTATATATAATGTCTTTCACCTTCAAAATAGAGCACCGTATCAACTATATGTTCCAAAACGCGGGGACCCGCCAATGTTCCTTCTTTTGTAACATGTCCAACGAGAAAAATTGGTATATTCTGGTTTTTTGCAAAAATCAGAAGTTGCGCTGCACATTCACGGATTTGTGTAATACTACCTGGAGCAGAATCAAATTCAGACAGGTATACCGCTTGGATAGAGTCAATCACAACTGCCTGAGGTTGTAATTTATCAATATGTTTTTCAATCGTTTCTAAGTTATTTTCACACAATACATAGAGAGTATCTGAAGACACACCAAGCCGGGTTGAACGAAGCTTTGTCTGGTTAACCGATTCTTCACCAGTAACATAGAGAACGCTGCCGTACTTACGGCTCAAAGTATCACTTGCTTGTAACAGAAGTGTTGATTTGCCTATGCCTGGGTCACCACCAATTAAGATTACAGAACCTGGAACAATACCTCCTCCCAATACTCTGTCAAATTCTGGCATTCCAGTTTGTTGTCGTTCCACATCTGCAGAGGAAACGTTTGAAATTAGTTCAGGTTGATTAGTATGGCTGCCGAGAACTCGATGTAATGGAGAAGTGGGAATGACTTCGGTTTCTTCAGCAAAACTATTCCAAGCTTGACATCCAGGACATTTACCAAGTCCTCTCGGTGTTGTATAACCACATTCTTGACAGACAAATTTGTTCTTTGATTTTGCCATAACAATCCACTATTTACTTTATCCTATGAAAACTAAATGTCCTATCAAAACACGTATGTATCCGATCTCTTATACTGAAAACCGATACCTGACCGACAAAGTCGTTTTACCATTCACTTGTAATTAACTTCACCCCCGTAGTCCAACGTCTATCGTCGCTCCACCAATTTTCGACACCACCGACGATATGTGCACCTCGGAAGAACCGAAAACTCATCTCCGCATTCAATTCCGGTTTGATACTTGTTATGCGTATGCTTTCAATTCCTAAAACCAACCGTTTAGAAAACAAAGATAAATCAACTCCTGCACCAACTTGGGAACGCATGAAACCAAGTCTTCCTTGCAGATAGTCGGAAAAATTATATGCATATTGAAATTCAACACCGATTATCTCGTCCCGAATACCGAGTCCAAAACGGAATTCGCTTTTAGATGGTGGTAACGGTAAAAGTAAAAATCCAAATTCGGCATGTAAATTCTCCATTGGACTTAGATATCGAAATTCTGTATCCCATGCAAAATCTGGGAGTTTAAATCCTTTCAATTGTTCGTCTGTCTGTTGATATAAGTCATTCAATCCTATTAGCACTTCATTCAAATTATTGAAGGTCTCTTTTATTTCTGCAATTGGTTCCGGATTATTCAGTAGTTGTGCGATTGAACCATCGCCATATTGTACAGTGTTTAACAGATTATTGATACCTTTCTCTATTGATGTTAGTGCTGAAGTTACTGTCTGAAGGTTTTCCAAAATTGGAGCAATATCTGTGCTGCCTTTATCAATGAACGCACTTCCCTGTGATATAAGTCCAGATATTTCTGTTTTCAACGCGCTTGAATCCTGTCGGAATTGGGTGCCTAACCTACGAAAATCGTTTGTGCCTTGTTGCAAATCTGATAATATCTGATTAACTTTTGGAAAATTGCGGTCAACAAGTGTCAACATTGCACGACTCACATCACTAATTTGGCTACTCAGGATTAGCGAATCATCACCCAGTTGCGTTAATAACTTATTAACATTATTAAGTGTATCTTCAAAACGTTTATCGTTACGTGCTGCCAGTTGCATTAAGGTGCTGACTGTTTCATCCATGTTTTTATTGAAACTTTTTAGTGTCTCACCTGTTTGTGCCACCAACCCACGGGTTTCTTTGATCCCTTGTTGAATTTCTTCCTGATTTGCTTGAAGCAGCTCATTTGCTGCAGAAGTAAGTTCAATAGCTTTGCTCAATCCAGAACTGGTTTGTTCAAGTAATTCCAGAGGATTCACAGGGTCAATTCCGATAATTGGGAGATCGGATGGTTGTAGTGGTGGATTGCCAACATCACCGTTATTAAGGGCAATGTAGGTCTCACCAACAAAACCACTCATTGAAATGCGTGCATCACAGCCTTGTCTGAGCCACTTAAATGCATTTTTGACGCGAGCACGGATTTCCACACTATTTGTTTCTGGTTTAAGTATAATATTTGTTACTTTTCCAATAGAAACTCCAGACAGAAATACTCCAGAACCGACATATAATCCATTAACTGCTTGGAATTTGAAATTTATATCATCCCCAGGAGACCCCCAAGGAAAATTTGATGCATTGGTTAGGAGTATAGCAAGTAGTATAATTGCAACTACAACCATCAGACCTACTTTTACAGACGGACTCCAAAACTTCATTCAGTGCTTCTCCCTGTATATTTTCTTAATGTCGGGTCATCAATATTAAGAATCTGATCTGGCGCGCCAAAAAGGATGAACTGTTGAAGGATTGGATCATCTTCATTTATCATGGATTCTGGCGTGCCGTATGCCAGCTTTTTGCCTTCGTGGAGCATCACCATAAGTGTTCCGACACTGAATGCACTATGCATATCGTGTGTCACAACAACAGAGGTTACTTGAAGTTTCTTATTTAGGTCCCGAATAAGTTCGTTGATTTCATTGCAGGTAACAGGATCGAGTCCTGTGGTCGGTTCATCATATAAAATAATCTCAGGATTGAATGCAAGTGCTCGAGCAAGACCTACACGTTTCCGCATACCGCCACTAAGTTGTGCAGGACGTAATTCTTGGACACCGTCCAAATCAACTAATTTCAATTTCTCATCAACAATCTTACGCATTTCCTGCTGTGATAAATCTGTATGTTGGTCAAGCATAAAAGCAATGTTTTCCGACACACTCATTGAATCAAACAATGCTGCGGACTGAAAAAGCATACCAATCTTGCGACGAATCTGATTCAAATGTTTCCTTTTTAGTTTTGTAATTTCTATGCCGTCAACCCAAACTTCCCCATCATCTATGGAGAGTAAACCGGCAATAATCTTAAGAAGAACACTTTTACCACAACCGCTTCTCCCCAAAATTACAAGTGTCTCACCCATTGGTATGTCAAGATCTAATCCGTTTAATACTCTTTTTTCACCAAAGGATTTTCTGACGTTATTAATTGAAATCATAAGATTGAATATCGGAATTAACCACAGTCAATATACCGAAATTGCTCATAGAGAATTTACTCTTAAGTCAGTCCTAATAAATTAAATAGCAGATGGTTTAGCACAAAGTCTAATACCAAGATTGTGATTAAAGAGATAACTGCGGAACCGGTTGTAGCTGTTCCAACTCCTTCTGCACCACCTGCTGTAGAAATGCTTATTCCCTTGTAGCATCCAACTGCAGCTATTGCCATCCCGAATGAAGTAGCTTTTATTAAACTAATTAGTACACTTCCAATATATAAATGTTGTTGTACTTGTAAAACATAAAAGTCTCCATTGAAACCAAACAGAGTGACAACCGCCACAAAACCGCCGAAGATACCAGCAAATGTTGAAAAGATTGTTAAAGTTGGGAGCATAATAGAACAGGCGAGAAAACGTGGAACAACCAGATATTTTACAGGGTTGGTTCCCATCACTTCCAGCGCATCAATTTGCTCGGTAACTTTCATTGTTGAGAGTTCTGCTGTAATTGACGCACCAATACGTCCTGAAAGGACAAATGCAGTTATCATCGGTCCCAGTTCCTTAACCAAAGAGACACTAACAAATTGTGCGACAGAACCTTCAACCGCATACGGTTTCAACTGAACATAACCTTGAACACCTAAGACCATCCCAGTAAAAAAACCAGATACTAAAACAACTGTCAATGAGTTAAACCCGATGAAGAGCAATTGCTTCATTAACAGATCAAATTGCAACGGTGGTCTAAAAATTTGGAAAATTGTCTCAGCCAGTAGACGAAATGCATCACCTATTTCAGAAAGCGTATGATACAACCGATTCTTTAGTAAAAACGCCAACCCATTTGAAGGTGCTGGCGTAGAAGAAGGAGGAGTCATAAAAAAATCTTCCAAACAGAGAATAAATATCAACTCGGATTGTCAAAACGCATCTGCTTTTTACAGTAATTCAGCAAGACAGGTCCAGTCGGTCCATTGCGCTGTTTTCTAATTAATAAATATGCTTCAACCGTATCATCTGAGAAATTATCTTCATCCTCGCCATAGTCCTCACGGTATAGAAATGCAACGAGATCAGCATCTTGTTCAATAGCTCCAGATTCCCGCAAATCAGATAGTTGAGGTTGCCTACCGGGTCTGCGTTCAACTTCTCTATTAAGCTGCGAACAAGCAATAACAGGGACATTCAGTTCCCATGCAAGTATTTTCAAACCACGTGAAATTTCAGAAATCTCCTGTTCACGTGCATGATAGCGTCCGGTACCTCGCAGCAACTGTAGGTAGTCAACAATAATCAAGGCAAGGTCGTGATGCTCACCTTTTAAGCGTCTTGCTTCAGCACGAAGTCCTTGGACTGTCATTGCGCGATTATCATTAATCAAGATAGGTGCTTCACTGAGTTTACCTGCACTTTGCCCCAAAGTTGTCCAATATTCCTCACTAAAACCGCCTGTACGCAAATTGCCAAAATCAATATGTGACTCAGCAGAAAGCATACGTAGTGTTATATCTTGGGCAGGCATTTCAAGGCTAAAAATCGCCACTGGCAGCTTTTGTTCAATGGCAATGTTTTGTGCCATATTCAGCACCAAAGTTGTTTTACCCATACTTGGTCGAGCTGCGATGATAATAAAATTTCCCGGCAGCAAGCCAGAGGTCATGCTGTCAAATTCAATGAAACCTGTAGGAACACCTAAGTAACGATCCTTCTTTTTATAGAGATTTTCTATTGTTTTAATGCTCTGTTTTAATAAGGAACGAATATGCTCAAAACTACGTTTGATACCATCTTGTCCAAGATCAAAAACTACTTCTTGAGATTGGTCCAAGACTTCTTCGATATCTATACTTTCATCATGTGCGAGTTCTCGAATCTGAGTAGATGCATGGATTAAACGTCGTCTGGTCGCTTTTTCTCGTAAAATTTCGGCATAAAACTCTGAACTTTCTGTTTCAACAATCGGTGCTTGTAGTTCGTATAGATAATCCGACCCACCAACACGGTTCAACTGATCTGTCCGGTTCAGTTCATTCGCGACGAGAATCGGATCTACATCATTAACACGATTATAGACAGCAAGAATCGCTGTATAGATCAGTTGATGATTGGTTGTAAAGAAGGCATCAGACGTAGGTCCAAGCAAAGTTTCTATGCGAGGAACAATTGATTTTTCTGTCATCATCGCACCAAGCACAGCCTGTTCAGCTTCTTTATCCATAAGTGAATCAACTGCTTGTGTTTGCATGACTATTCCTCATCTGAGTTACATACCGTAAATATGGCTTAAGTAAATGGGCTGTTAATCTTCCCTCTCAACTACCACACGTAGTTCCGTTATCACATCTGCGTGCAGTTTAACTGAGACAGTAAATGCACCGAGTTCTCGAATCGGTTCTGAAAGTTCTATAACGCGCCGATCAAGCTCAATGTTAGTAGATGCACGCACTGATTCTACTATATCTGCAGGTGTCACTGATCCGAAAAGACGGTCATTTTCACCTGCACGTCTCGTAAGATGGCATGTGACATCAACAATTTGTGCAGCAAGTTCACGTGCATGCTCTCTATCCTTCGATTCTTGCTGGTCAATCACCCGTTTCTGATGTTCAAGAAAACGACGATTACGTTCCGTCGCATGCACTGCTAACTGCATTGGCAATAGATAATTACGTGCATAACCATCCGCGACTTTCCGAACATCACCTGGGGATCCCAGTCCATCAATGCTTTTTTTAAGTATGACTTCCATAATTTCCATCCAAGTAGCACAAAATCCTATTAGACGATAACGATTTCATCTCATAAAGAGATTTTGCACTGTAGTTAAATATGTATTACTAAGATTTACCGCGTAAAAGGCAATAACGCCATATTCCGCGCCCGCTTTACCGCACGGGTTACCATTCTTTGCTGTTTTGCCGACAGTCCAGAAACTCGGCGACTCACTATCTTTCCACGTTCGTTTACAAACTTCCTCAACGTATCTACATCTTTGTAATCTACGGATTCCAACTTACTAAATCGAGTTCTTCTACGATATGCCATATAAATTCACTCCTTTCAATCAGACCATTAATTCCCCGGTAATAGACAAGTATGAAAATAATATTGGTGTGCTATAATGCTTTGCATTTAGAACGGTATATCATCATCAGTAGATGTATCGTTCTCTCCTGCGGATGGTGTAGAACTTTGATCTTCAGGTGCTTGCATTGAGGGTTCAGCAGGTGTGGCTTGTGTGTAACTTCCTCCACCTTCTTCACCTTCCTGCCTTCCACCGATAAATTGGAACCGTAAAAGCCGCACTTTAAGTCTATTCCGCTTTGTCCCATCTTCTGTTTCCCATGAATCGTACTTAAGGGATCCTTCAATGAAAATAGGACTACCTTTACTAAGGTATTCATTAACGACTTCGGCTTGTCTGTCCCATGCCTCTACATCAACAAAACAGACATTCTCTTTCTGTTCACCAGATTGCCGATCAGTATATCGTTCACTCATAGCGATACCAAAATTCGCAACTGCTGTTCCACTTGGTAGATATTTCATCTCAGGGTCTCGGGTAAGATTGCCCATCAGAAGGACTTTATTATAACTTGCCATGATTTGCTCCTTTCTTCAATCAGCGTCTAAAAATAAACACACCTGACGCAGTTTTAGTATAATGTATATTAAACTGACTCTGCTGTATCTTCTTCAGTATCTGCTGTATCTTCTTCAGTAGTTGTTACCTCTTCTTCAGTAGTTGTTACCTCTTCTTCACCAGTTTCAGATACATCCTCACCTGATTCAGTTGTATCATCAACAGTATCACCATCATCCGTATTTTCAGATGCTGCCGCTTCTGCTTGTGCCGTTTTCAACTTTTCAACATCCTCTTCATAGAGCACAATCATGTGTCGTAAAATGGCTTCATTTACTCGAAGTGCTTGGTTCAGTCTTGCGATGAAACTTGGGTCACTTTCGAATACATAAACTACATAATAACCTTCGCTGCGTTTCCGTATCGGATAGGCGAGTCGCCTCTTTCCCCAAACATCAACATTTACAAGATTTCCGCCACCTTCAACAATACCCTTGACATTTTCAATGAGTGCCTCCGCCTCATTCTCCTCGTGGTCAGGGGTAATAATAAGCATAAGTTCGTATGGTTTCAATTTTATTCCTCTCTATGGACTCACGGCTCCGCTGAAAGAATCAGAGGAGCAGAGGTAAGTAATTATTTCATTCTATCACTCGGATAGACTTTCCTTTGACTAAATAAACGTCATATAATTATAACACATTTCATTTAGTATATCAAATTTTTAACCTTGAATAGTTACGGACGGGTAACAATTCAAGGTTATGTTGATACTGTGATTAGATAATTACTCCTGTGTTAATTGCTGGTGAATAGATTTATTACACTGTATCATTACAGTAACTACCATTCCTAAAATAAACACTCTCCTATTACTCATACCCATCATTTTCATTGACATTTCCCTCCTATTGATGTATTATAGGGAACATAGTCAATACCTTTTAATTCATAAACACAAGTGTTAATTTCTGAGGACAAAAATGCCAACTATTTTGGAAAGGTATCATAAAACCTTCAAAAAAGACAGAGAATTGGCAGAGGTTGCCAACAACCTCTTTCCCGATGGTGTAACGCATGACAGTCGCTATATGTCACCATTTCCGATATATATTACCCAGGCAGATGGTGCAAAAAAGTGGGGACTCGAAAACAAGACGTTCATTGACTATTGGGCAGGACACGGGGCATTGCTGCTGGGTCATAATCCACCTGATGTCGTAGAAGCTGTGACGGCACAGATGCATCGTGGAACGCACTACGGTGCATGTCATCCACTTGAGTTGGAATGGGGTAATCTCGTATCCCAACTCATTCCATCAGCTGAACGCGTTAGATTTGTCAGTTCAGGAACCGAAGCGACTCTCATGGCAGTTCGTCTGGCACGAACCTACACACGCAAGAATAAGGTCTTGAAATTTACCGGACATTTTCACGGTTGGCATGACAGCCTTATCATAGGTGCATATCCACCCTTTGATTCCAATGTTCCCGGTATTCCACAAGAGGTACGTGAAACAACCCTCCTTTGTCCTCCGAACGATATTGACGCTGTTGAAAAACTATTGAAAACTGACAAAGACATCGCGTGTGTTATTCTTGAACCGACAGGAGCATCCTTTGGTGTCGTCCCGACTAATGGGGTGTTTTTACAGCATCTACGTGAACTCACACATGAACATGATGTTCTCCTAATTTTTGATGAAGTGATCACAGGATTTAGAGTTGCACCCGGTGGTGCACAAGCACACTACAATGTTATTCCCGATCTGACAACACTTGCGAAAATCTTAGCAGGTGGCTTACCTGGCGGTGCCCTTGTTGGCAGAAAAGAGATTCTTGAACTAATTTCAATGGATGCAGAGGAAGAAGGAATGAAAATGCCACATCCCGGCACATTTAATGCTAATCCTCTTTCCGCATCTGCTGGTATCGCTATGCTCAACATTGTCAAGACAGGTAAACCACATGAATATGCAAATAGCATCGCACAGAAACTACGCTACGAACTTAATAGTGTGATAGACACCTACAGATTAGACTGGGTGATTTACGGAGAATTTTCTGCGGTCAAACTACTCATCGGACACGGTGAAAAGGATATGCGTGCTACCGACTTTGACCCGTACACTTGGGATTACCGTAAACTCAAAGGTGGAAACGACGAGGAATTGCTAACACATCTCCGATGTGGTTTGTTGCTTAACGGTATTGACCTAGCTACCAACGGTGGTATGACTACCTCTGCACACACCGAAGAGGACATCACAAAAACGGTACATGCATTTGAGCAGACGATTGAATGGATGAAAGTCGATGGGTTAATCTTGAAGACAAAATAGTTCAGACGAGGGTGTGTATTGCGTTTATCTGTTGCAATGAATTATTATATCAACCTATTTGGAAACGATTCGAACTCAGGAAAATCTCAAAAGGAACCGTGGCAAAGTATTAATAAAGTAAATGACACCCAACTACTCTATGGTGATTCAGTATGGTTTCATGCTAATCAAACCTTCAAAGGAAACCTAATACTTAAGGATACTAAGACTGATAATATAGACGAACAGATTACATTTGGTTCGTATGGGGATGGCCGTGCAACAATTGATGCTGGCACTGAAACTGGTTTTATCGCTAAAAACCGAGGAGGTGTTCGGATAGTTAATCTTAACTTTGTCGGTTCAGGCAAAAATACCGGTTCTGGAATATGGTTTGTTAATACACTGCCAGAAAATAGAATTCTATCACATATCCAGATAGATAAAGTAGATGTTAGTGGCTTTAAGCATGTTGGGATTGGTGTTGACGCACAGACGATTGACTCCAGTTGGTCTGGGTTCACTGATGTAAAAATTACACACGCAAACGTCCATGACAACGGAGATGCTGGAATAAGTTGTACAGGGGCATGGAATCCTGATAAAAAAGGATATTCTCACTCTGACATCTATGTTGGCAACTGTCGTGTATATAATAACATTGGAATTCCTGGAAAGGGAAGTCATTCCGGAAACGGAATTGTCCTTGCACAGGTAGATAGAGCAACGATTGAGCATTGTGAAGCTTACGAAAACGGCAGATTGAACGATTATGAAGGAGGAGGTCCCGTCGGTATCTGGACTTGGGATTCAAACCGTGTTGTCATTCAATACAATGAATCACATGGCAACAGGACCGGCAGCAGCAAAGATGGTGGTGGGTTTGATCTGGATGGTGGTGTGCAGAATTCAATTGTCCAGTACAACTATTCGCACGACAATGATGGTGCGGGTTATCTATTAGCACAATTTGAAGGTGCTAAAGCATTTCGTAATAACATTATCCGCTACAATCTCAGTGAGAATGATGGACGAAGGAACAGTTATGGCGGAATCCATCTCTGGTCCACAGGTGCAAATGGCGGCATTCGAAACACGGAAATCTATCAGAATACTATCTCCACTTCAAAATCCGTCATTGGGAATCCTGCTGCGGTTGACTGTCTGACAGATGGAATTCACAACATCCGCATCTACAATAACACACTAAAAACTGATGGCAATGCTGTGCATATTCGGGGTATGAATCGTCCAAACCTTGTCTTTCAAGACAATATCTACCAAACCGCTGCCACCAACTTAAAGATACATTGGGACGGACAAATTTTTGACTCTCTCGCACAATGGAGACATCACACAGAACAAGAAAAGACCAATGATTCATTAAATGTTGAAAGGAACAAACGAGAATGAAAACAATTACCTATCGTGATGCACTGAAAGAGGCACTGATAGAAGAAATGGAACGAGACGATGCAGTCTTTCTCATGGGTGAAGATATTGCAGAGTATGGTGGTGCATATAAAGTAACGGACGGTCTGTTTAAGCAATTTGGAAAGGAACGTATACGGAACACACCTATTTCTGAAGCCGCTATCATCGGTACAGCACTCGGTGCAGCCGTCACAGGGATGCGTCCTGTCGCAGAACTCATGTATATTGATTTCACTGCGGTTGGCATGGATCAAATTGTCAACCAAGTCGCGAAGATAAGATATATGGTTGGTGGACAATTGGATGTTCCGCTTGTAATCCGCACACAAGGTGGTGCTGGACGTTCCTCTGCTGCACAACATGCACAGAGTCTTGAAGCATGGTTTGTACATATCCCCGGACTCCTTGTTGTTATGCCTGCAACCCCTTACGATGCAAAAGGCTTGCTAAAAACAGCTATTCGAGACGACAACCCGATTATGTTTATTGAACATAAACTCTTATATACTGAAGAGGGTGAGATTCCCGATGAAGAGTATACGATTCCCTTAGGTGAAGCAGATGTAAAACGTGAAGGTGAAGATATAACCATTTTAGCAACATCTCGTATGGTCCTAAAAGCACTTGATGCTGCAGATGAACTTGCTGAAGAAAGTATATCAGCAGAAATAGTTGATCCAAGAACATTGATGCCGCTTGACAAAGATACAATTATTGATTCTGTCAGGAAAACCAACCGTCTATTAATTGCCCATGAAGCGGTTGGTAGAGCAGGATTCGGTGCCGAGATTGCTGCACTTGTTGTCCGAGAAGCATTTGACTATCTTGATGCACCAATTGAACGTGTTACTGCTGCACCGGTACCTGTTCCTTTCGCACCTGTAATGGAAAACTTTGTGATACCAGATACAGAACAGATTGTTGATGCTGCACGAAAATTGGTCAGATACGAAATATGAATACATTGAAATATATCAGAAAGGATAAATAATCATGGACCCAAACCAATACTTAGACCTTATTACCCCTAAACGAATCTTGTATGTAATACTCGGTGTGATAATACTGGTCTGCTTAGCGACAAGTTTTTATACAGTTGAAGCAGACGAAATCGCTGTTGTCTTAATGTTCGGTAAATCTGTCAGACAAGCTGAACCCGGACTGCATTTCAAACTACCACTTGGCATAGAAAGAGCCATTAACGTTCCTGTCCGAAAAGTATTCAAAGAAGAATTCGGGTTTCGCACCATCAAACCAGGTGTCCGCACAGTATATGACACCAGTGATTTTGGAGCGGAATCTCTTTTACTGACAGGGGACCTTAACATCGCAGATGTCGAATGGGTCGTTCAATATAAAATTAAAGACCCAAAAAAGTTCCTATTTTCTGTCAGAGATCCGGAACGTGCACTGCGCGACCTATCAGAATCCGTAATGAGCCGTGTGATTGGAGACAGGACTGTTACCGAAGTGTTAACCATTGGGCGTATTGAAATCGCAGCCGAAGTTGAACAACATTTACAAACACTTCTTGATTTATACGGAACCGGTTTAGATGTTGCAAACGTGACGCTGCAGGATGTAAATCCTCCAGAGAAAGTAAAAGCAGCCTTTAACGCCGTCAACGAAGCAAAACAAGAGAAAGAGCGATTAATCAACGAGGCATGGAGGGATTACAACCAATCTGTCCCAAAATCCAAAGGGTTGGCATTACAACAGATTTCAGAAGCTGAAGGATATGCACTGAAGCGAGTTAACCAAGCTAAAGGTGATGCGGATAAATTCAATGCAATACATTTAGAATATCAAAAAGCGAAAGAAGTGACTCGCCAAAGACTGTATCTGGAAACAATGCAGGATGTACTACCACAGGTTAAGGAGATTTATGTCATTGACGATAAAGCCAACACACCAATCCCAATTTTGCAACTTAAGGATTAATATCAGAACACAACAAGTTTAGTTGTATTACTAAAACAAGATATGACGTGTGTACCTCGGCCACAGTCGTAAAGGAGTATACGAATGAAGTTCAAATTACTGATACCCGTAATTATCATCCTAATTATATCAATTCCATTAGCCTTTAGTATGTTTTATGTAGTAAATGAAGCAGAACAAGTTGTCATAACAGAATTTGGAAAACCTATTGGACAACCAATTGTAGATGCAGGGTTAAAAATAAAGATACCGTTTATTCAACAAATCCATCGCTTTGAGAAACGCGTTCTTGAATGGGATGGTTCACCAAATCAAATTCCAACAAAAGACAAGAAATTTATTTGGCTTGATACTACTGCAAGGTGGCGAATTAAAGATGCCCTTCAATTCTATCAGGCACTTGGAACAGAAATCTTCGCGCAATCCCGCTTGGATGACATCATCGATTCAGCAGCGCGTGATTTAGTGACAGCACAACTGTTGATTGAAGTTGTGAGAGATTCGAACCGAGTCCTAAATCTTGATATGGAGTTACTTGAGGATGCAGAGGGACAAGCAAGTGAACCTTTAGAAGAGATTCTACTTGGTAGAGAAAAAATTACCCAGAAGATGCAAGAAAAAGTGCAGAAAACTGTTCCACAATTTGGCATAGAACTTATTGATATTCAGATAAAGCGTATCAACTATGTTGATGAAGTACGAGAGAAAGTCTTTACTCGTATGATTTCCGAACGTGAACGTATCTCAGAGAAATACAAATCGGAAGGTGAAGGTGAAGCGGCAAATATTATGGGTCAGAAGCAAAAAGAATTAGAACGTATCCAATCAGAGGCATACAAACAAGCCGAACAACTTAAAGGGTCTGGTGATGCACAAGCTATACAAATTTATGCCGATGCACACGGAAAAGATCCTGAATTCTTCGCTTTCCTCCAAACCTTAGAAACCTATCGCAAATCAACTAATGCAAGCACAAAACTTATCTTGACAACTGATAGTGAACTTTATAAATATCTGAAAAATAGTCAGTTAATTAGGCGTTAACTGTTGTGTACAGTTTATATTATTAATTGAAATATGGGGTTATAAACCACTTGGATTTATTATAATGCTACGAAGCACAAACCCAGCCTTTAGGCTGTGGGTACTATGACCTATGTTGCCCTGTCAATGCAGCAAAAGACGAGGATAATGATAATAACGAATACACCAACATTGAGGAATATCTTAACGACACCGATCCAACGGAGTTTGTGGTATACCAAACTGAAAATAATGTGAATACGTTGTCGCAACCGTTTGTATAATCAATATAGTGCTAAAACTCCCATCTCAGTATCGTTATACGATTATGCCAAACGAGTATACCCATAGTAGTACCGACGGCAGCACCCGCTAATACGTCAGAGGTATAGTGCCTACCAAGATAGATACGCGAAAAACCGACCAGTCCCGCACCAAGATACAGCGGAATCCGCCACTTCGGATAACGATATCCTAAAATCGTAGCAGCACTAAACACAATAGTCGCATGTCCAGATGGCATCGATGGATTTCCAAGGGTTTCATCAAGGGGTCGTTTTCTTTGCGTCAACTGCTTTAATCCGTATGTCATCACTCCTGCTCCTATGTATGCTGAGGATAACAACCGTCCTGTCCTACGATGATCTTCATCTCCATACGCCATCAGCAAAATAGATACTCCCATGATTGTACGGTAATGTCCTGCCTCTGAGATGCCATCCATAAGCGTCCACATCGGTTCACGATGTGGAGGTGCGTCATAAAAACGATCAAAAAGTTGCTGATCCCATTGTGCTACGAAATTATCTGCATACGCATCTAAACCACTGACAAAACAGCAGAGAAACAGGACATAGATTAGGAATGTTTGTCTTAATCGCATAGGAATGAATTGTAAGGATAGGATTCTATGATACTTCGCATGTTTACCTAACATTGTAATACCTAATCTACCACGGTGCTTGACGTTCAGGAAGAGGATCCACCGTCCATGCCATCCGATGAATTAACCGTTCTTGCATTTCAAGTTTCACACCTACATAATCTGTATGATCCCATTGATTATGTGTCTCTTTCGGGTCTTCAACCAAATCGTATAGTTCACCACCACCTGTACCGTGTGCTACAACTAACTTATACCGTTCGTTTCTCACCATTGTTGCGTTTGCAGCAGGTTCACGGTGCCATCCCATTGCGTTGTAATACTCACAATAGACATCGTCGCGATGCGAATCTAAACTCATTTCACCTGTTAGCATCGGCAGCAGACTATTTCCTTGCATGCCGGAGTAACGGTCTATACCGCTTGTTTCAACGAGTGTCGGTGCCAAATCCACCAATTCCACGAGTGCGTCAGAACGCGCTCCATTATTCAGCATTTCCGGTCCTGAGATAATAAGTGGCACGCGGATAGCCGGTTCATAGAAATAAGGTCCCTTCAGATAGATACCGTGGTCACCAAGCATCTCTCCGTGATCTGATGTGAATATAACAATCGTGTTTTCTCGCTGTCCCGTCTCTTCCAAAAAGTCAAGCAGTCTCCCAACCTGCGTGTCTATTACATCAACCATTGCCCAATACGCAGCTGTCACCCAACGGTGGTCTGTTTCACTCATTTCATTGTAAGGATACCCTGACTTACCACCATACGCACCGCTGTGGTCAATCTGTTGCCAAATCGGTTTGTTGTCAAGTTCTCCTTCAACATAGTTCGGCAATGGAATATCGTCCAACATATCGCGGTATCGTTCTAATGCATCTACAGGTGGATCAAACGCATGGTGTGGGTCAAACATATTCACCGAGAAAAGCCACGGTTGCTTAAACCGTTGCGAACTGCCAATGAATGACATCGCTCGTTCAACACTCCATGTCGTTTGACTATGTTCCTCTGATGGGATAACTCGGACATATTTTGAATCTGCAAACGGCGTGCTATCTCGTTGGAGTCCTTTGTCACTGAGCCACTGAATATAATCGTGTGTAGACCAAGCATCAGCCGGATCGTGCGACCAGAAGAATTGGTCATATCCATCGTCAATACGTTGTTCTGTTCCCTTACAAACGCGAGGATTACAAGGTGCAAGGTGCAGTTTACCTGCCAATCCACATACATAACCAGAATCTTGAAGTAATTTCGTCACCAGAACTTCATCCGGTGGGATCGCTTGCCCATTCTGTCTGCAACGCGTTGTACGTGGGTATCGTCCAGTTAGGAAACTTGCCCTACTTGGTGTGCAAACAGGACTCTGGGAATAGGCGTATTCAAAAAGCACACCTTCTTTTGCAAGATTATCTAAATTTGGTGTATGTACAAAAGGGTTTCCGTAGCAACCAAGAGTATCAAATCGTTGTTGATCGCTACATATCCAGAGGATATTTGGAGGGTTTTCACGCATCTATTTCTGTCTCATTTTGCTTCGTTTTTCTATATCTGTAAAATGTCCATAAACCGGAGGCTACTATGAGAATCAACATGCCGACGATACCGATATTGAGAATATTACGCCAAGCATTCATCTGCCACAGACGTTGACCGGCTAATTTCGCTGCAGGCGACCCTTTTTCTGCCTTCAATTTCACAAGATTCCAATACTTTTTAGCAACATCAGGTTCCTGATATACCTCTGCCAACTTTGCCGTAACAACAATATAATTCACGTCCTGAATCTCTGACCGATCAATAGCATTGGCGAAGGTACTCAGCAGCAGAACAGTTAAATCTGCAGACATCTCTGGTATATCTGTCGTCTCCTCAATACCATTTTGAAACGCAGTAACTGCTTTTTGGTGTTCATTTCGGCTAAATTCGAGTTCAGCAATCTCAAACCATGTCTTTTTGCCTAACTTAATAGGTATCTCAATACCGACATATCCGTCAAACGTAAAAGTCGCAGAACCGTGATAGAAATCTCCATGCTTAGCAATAAGCATATATTCTGTTCCAGATGTTAGCTTTGCAGATGCTTTCCAATCTTGAAATGAATAGGTGCCATCTTCCCCAACGAGTTCAACATAATCTGTGCCATCAATTGAGACCTTTGTCCCAACAACCGAAATATCCGATGGACCTGTAACTACACCGGACACCGATATCGGTGTGAGTGCCCAACTAAAATTAATCACTTCACCTTGGGTAAACTTCAGTTCAGCAGTTTTAACTTCTGGATTAATATATCCTACTTTTCTAACAGATACAGTATAGACTCCTTGCTGGAGATTTTCTGTAAATAGTTTCGGTGTCAATCCGCTATTTTTATCGTTTAGCAGAATCTCTGCACCCTCTGGGAAGGAAGTTACATTTATCGCTGGACTGAATTTCATCACCGTTTCGTCTACTTCACCAGTGGGTGCAAAAATAGCATTTTCAAATAAATGGTCAGTTTGAAGTTGCTGATATATCTCAATTACGCTGACCTGTCGATTAACATCTGAGTCTATTGTTTCAGTGGACAATGCATCATTAAATGCCTGAAGAAATGAGTTCTGACCTGTTGCCTCAGTAGTTTCAGCAGGATGAATCACATTTAAAGCAGCCGTACCAAGGGTTTCTCTGTTCGCATAATAGACACTAAGATTCTCATCATAAGCATATCCGTCAATGATAACAAGCACGCGACTGATACCTGTTGATTTGAACCATTGATTCAAAACAGAATCTTGGATAGTTTCTTCAGATTGTGTTGAAAGATGCATGGCGTTCCCACGAGGAGGTTTAGATACTTCTCCATGATATAGAAAAACGATTGTCTGTATATCATCGGACATGCTTCCAAGATTGATGATTGCACTCTCAATTTCATCTTTATTCGCTTGGTCATCTCTAAGTTGGTGTATATGATCCTTGGCGACCTTTCCTCTTTCAATTAATATGTTGCTCAACGTATTGAAAAGCGCGTTTGTATCACTGTCAGGATTAGTATCTACAAAAAGCCAATACACCTCTGAATCGACAGGTTCAGCAGAAGCCACCGATATTCCCATTGCCGATAAACAAACTATCAGCACGATTATAACAATTTTATGAATAGACATTTACCCACACCTGAGTTGAAGATTCATTATCAAATTGCACCATCAATCCTATTTATTTTATCAGAAATTGCGGAAATTTGCAAAGAAAAACACTTTTGTTTACAGAAGAATAACTAAACTTTAGTCATTGAATTGCGTCAAAACTACCAATACACCGTATCAATATTCTTAGGTAGGATTTGTTCTGAACATTTATAAATGATTATTGTCAAATATCAATAGATTAATTACCTACAAATTACAATCATCCGCAGTAAAAGAATTAAGTTGTTGAAGGAGATGCTAATGCTTCGATGGAATATAAGGTTGACGCTGATTTTGGTCATAGTACAGGTTGTGACAATACAATACGTGAGTGCACAAGAACCAGAGGGAATAGACTTGTCTCAACCGCTAACACTTGAACAGTGTATTCAGATGGGGTTGGAAAATGCAACAACTATGCGAAATGCTCGGTTGAGTCTTGCTATACAGGAACTACGTGTAAAAAATGCACGTGCAGGTTATTTTCCGAGAATTTCCTCATCCGGACAATACCGTTTTAATGACCAACTTGATTTCGGTTTTGAACAACAAAACTACGATTTAGGATTATCTGGGCAATATACACTCTGGGATAATGGACAACGTGAGGGGAGTTACGCACAAGCAAAAGAAGGATTGATTGCTACAACAAGTCGAAATGAAGGTATCAAACAAAATGTTATTCTACAGATTACTCAAGCTTACTACAATGTCCTCAAAGACACTGAACTCGTTAAGGTGAATGAAGATGTTTTGGCACGGTCAAAAGAGAACACAGCACAAACCATAGCGTTGAAAGAAGCAGGTATTCTTATTCCCGCTGATGTCGCAACTGCCAGAGTACGTGAAGCAAATGGCGAATTAGGACTGCTTAACAACCGAAACGCACTACAAATTTCACAGGCAACATTGCCACGACTAATGGGATTAGACCCTGGTTTGTTAATTACCGTTGCAGTTGACGAATCCTTCCAATTATATCTTGAACGGGGAACCATTGAAAAAATAGAAATTACTGTTGAAGAAGCCATACAAACCGCTTTCAATAACCGACCAGAATTTAAGGAAACCGAAGCACAAGTAAAACAACAGGAATGGAGTTTGACATTATCAAAATTACAACGATGGCCCCGGTTGAGCGCAAACGCAAACTACAACGTATTCCTTGATGATTACCTTCGCGAACGTGAAAATTTCTCTGACTTTAGAAGTTGGAGCGTAGGTGCTTCACTGAATTTCACACTATTTGACGGAGGTGTTTTAGGTAATCGTGTCAAGGAAACTAATATGCAGTTAGAACAGGCACGTGAAAATGCAAGCGACTTGGAGCGAACAGTTGCACTGGGAGTTAGACAAAGTTATCTGAATCTGAAGCGAAGTGAAACCGCAGTAGAAATCTCAAATACACAGGTAAATAACGCACAATTGAGTTTAGATGTAATTCAAGGGCGCTATAGGGTAGGCAAAGCGATTCTCCTTGAAGTCCTTGATTCACAAACAAGTTACGCACAGGCATTGACAAATCAAGTGAATGCATTCTACGATTATAAAATTGCACGCGCACGTTTGTTAGATGCAATGGGAGTCCTACAATAATCATGAAGATCGGCAAAAAGTGGCTTATCATCGGTTCAATCGCTATTGTTGTTATTGTAATTGGGTTAATAGGCGCTACCCAGATAAATTTTGGTGATAATAAGGATAATGAAGAAATAAAGCGAGAAGTAGTTCGGCGTGGACAATTCCTTGTAAAAATTCAGGAATCTGGCACACTTCGTTCTCTTATTGAGGTAGATGTGAGGTCAAATGTTGAGGGTGAAATACTGGAAGTTTTCGTTGAAGAGGCAGACCTTGTTCAAGAAGGTGATCCACTCCTTAAAATTGACGATGAACAGATTTTAGAGGACATGAAACAGGCACAGGCATATCGTGACGCGCGACAAGCAGAATTAGATCAAGCTGAACTCCGTATTCAGATTGCGGAAAAACGCGAAACAAGTGACTTGGTTCAGGCGAAAAATGCTGTTGCTAAATCTGAGGCATATTTACTAGCCTTTACTGCAAACAAGCAACAACGGATCACTGAGGCGGAAACACTGGTAGCTACAACACAGAACTTGCTAAACCGAGACAAGATTTCACTCAAACAAGCTGAGATATCTTTAACACAGGCAAATTTAACGCTTGATCGGGCGAAGGCAAGTGCCGAATCCTCAAGAATTTCACTTGAAACAACTCAGTCCGAACACACACGCAACGAAGAACTATTTAAACAAGAATTAATTTCAAAGCAGACGTTAGAACAATCACAAAAACAACTCGCTTTGACACAATCACAATATGAGACTGCACAGAAAGGGGTAGAATCCCAAAAGGAAACGATAAAATCCCAAGAAGAAACCATCAAGGCAATGAAGGAAGCGATTCAAAGTCGAGAAGCAACCCTCGCATTAAATAAAAAGAATGTTGAAACGGTCAAAGAATCACAAGAAGCACAAGAAAAGCAGCAATTAGTAGATTTGGAAAACGCACGTACACGTCTCAAACAAACTGAAGAAACAACTGAAGAAGAGAAAGATCTAACAAAACATTCGAAAGTAAGTGCAAAAGCGAACCTACTCCAAGCAGATAGTCGTCTTAAATCACAGATGGATAGGTACAAATGGACAACGGTGAAGGCACCAATGTCCGGGACAATTACGCGCGTATCTGTAGAAGAGGGTGAGATTATCACATCAGGACGTTCCGCATTCTCCCGCGGTGAAGCGATCATGCGCATCGCTGACCTTACACAGATGATTGTCAGAACACAAATTAATCAGGTCGAAATTGGCAAGATAAAAGAGGGACAACGGGTAGAAATCCGTGTTGATAGTTTCCGTCAGAAAGTGTTTAATGGTCGGGTGAGCGAAATTTCGCCAAGTTCTACGCCACGAGGTCAAGGTGGAAGTTCTGTGATTACCTTTGAAGTTGAAATCGAAGTAGAAATACCAGACGAAGAAATTAAGTTATCACCCGGAATGTCAGCAGACATAGATATTATTGTCTTTGAAAAACCCGATATTCTCCAGATTCCGATTGCAACAGTATTGAGTCCGGAAGTATTTACTGTCAAAGCAACACTGAAACCGGATGTACTTGGTCAGTTTCAGCAAGGGCAGAAACTAAAAATCCAAAATCTCATTGGTAAACAGTTTGACGGACAAGTTAGCAAGATTTCCCCATCTGAAACCCGCAGAAATCTTGATATTTTGTTTGACAAACCACCGAAAGGAATGCAACCAGGTCCAACAGAAATTACTATCGTGATCTCTGAAAACAACAGAATCGCTGGCATAGAAGCAGAAATTCGGAGTGAACGTCAGCATTATGTCAAACTGGACACAGGTGAACCACAGAAAAAGAAGGATGGTGAAATGGGTGTTAAAACGCATATTATAGTCGGTAGACGTAACAACACACATTTTGAAGTCCTTAACGGTCTAAAGGAAGGCGACCGTGTTTTTGTGCCTTCTATGATGGAATTGACAAAGGGAGAAGAAATTAAAGATAAATAACAAATGAAAATGCCTATTTTATTATCGTCGGTTTGGTTGATATCGCACGAAAACATCAGATACTATCATCTGCAGTCATTACATGTTAGGTTACTCAAGTTCAACCACAACTGCGATATTTGTTGGACACACGTTAAAATAGGTTTGTGAAAATTCCTGCATCACAAACACAAGGATTGAATTATAGAATTTAGTTCTATGTGGAAAATTAAAGGAATAAAAAGTATGCTAATAGACGTAAAAGGTATAACAAAAATATATGAGATGGGAGATGTGCAAGTTCACGCACTGCGAGGTGTGAGTTTCACAGTGGAACCGGGTGAGTTCATTGCAATTATGGGACCCTCAGGTTCCGGTAAATCAACCATGATGGATATCCTGGGATGTCTTGCAACCCCAACAGATGGTGAGTACTTCCTTGAAGGTGAAGAGGTAGGTCAGCTATCGGATAACCGCTTAGCAGACATACGAAATAAGAAAATAGGTTTTGTGTTTCAATCCTTCAACCTTCTACCACGTACAAGTGCACTCCACAATGTTGAACTTCCGCTTATATATTCTGGTTTGGGAAGAAAGGAAAGAAAGCGAAGAGCCTTTGAATCTTTGGAGGCAGTTGGATTGGCAGACCGTGTTGACCATAAATCTACTGAACTGTCTGGGGGACAAGTTCAACGTGTAGCGATTGCACGCGCCCTCGTGAATAGTCCATCACTCCTTTTCGCTGATGAACCCACCGGAAACTTGGATACCCGATCCGGAGCCGAAATTCTTGCTATTTTTGACCGACTTAATGAGGAAGGCAATACTATTATCATGGTTACGCATGAACCGGAGGTAGCCGAACATGCAAGACGCGTCCTCCACATACGGGACGGACTCATTGAGCGAGATGAAAGGCGAGACTAACTCTGCAATCAGAGAAGTTCGAATTACCACACCCGCAAGACTTCATTTTTCACTGATAGATTTGAACGGACAACTCGGTCGAATTGACGGTGGGTTCGGGTTAGCCATCAATGAACCGAATTTTAAGATCGTTGCCGAACCAGCAACAGAAATCCACGTTGAGTCTGACGCATATCAAAAACGGGCATGTGAAATCCTCATAAACCTACAAAGCCTCTATCAGTTCCCAGGAATCAAACTAACATTTCTCTCAGAAATCCCAACACATAGTGGTTTCGGTTCAGGAACGCAGCTATCCATTGGTATCGCTTCTGCTGTAAACGTACTGTACGATCTAAATTTAAGCCTGTTGGAACTCGCCAATGCTGTTGGTCGTGGTGGCACATCTGGCATCGGTGTCGCAGCATTTGATACTGGTGGGTTCATTGTGGATGGAGGACATCAATATCCGGAACAAAAACCATCTTTCCTACCCTCCTCTGCAGCAGACGATATCCCACCACCCCCGATTTTGTGCCGACACACATTTCCAGAATGGAAACTCCTCATTGTACTACCCAATTGTTCTCGTATCTATGGAGAGGAAGAATTAGATCTATTTCGCACATTGTGTCCACAACCCACATCGGTTGCTCCAAGACTATCACACATATTACTATTGCAAATACTACCAGCAATCCTTGAAAACAATATGCGAAGTTTTGGGAAGGCATTGAACGATATTCAAACGTTCGGATGGAAAAAGGTAGAAATTGACGCACAAGGCACCGAATTACAGCAAACGCTTGATTTTTTGCAAACTAACGGTGCATTGGGAGCAGGTGTGAGCAGTTGGGGACCTGCGATTTGTGCCATCAGTGAGGATATAGACACCTTAAAGCACAAAACAGAGGAATATCTTGCTACCTTACCAAAAGGCGGTTCATGCTTTGTTACCCGTGCCAATAACACAGGTTCGTACATAAAAAAGTTGGCTAAAGCTTGAAAACTCCAACCAACTAACCTAAAATCAACAATTGAAATCTAACAACATGTAGTCTACTTTCTGCTAAATTCAAAAGCACTTTTGAAACCCAAGTTTACAAATGTGCTTTGAAATCTGAAAGTGCATTTAGTTTGACTCTCAGTTCTTCCTCAAGTTTATCAATGTTATTTTCCAAGTCAGCAATACTTTTCTGCTTATTTACAAAATCCTGCTCAAGTTGAGAGAAAACTGTATCAATTTCGGATAAATTGTTTTGTCTACCTTTTAGTCCTTCCTCAAAATGTGTAATCATTTTTTGCATGTTATCAATAGATTCTTTTAACCATGCCTTTTTCTCAATTGAAGTTGTATCACACATTTGACTCTGGAGCAATCCTTGTTTCGATTTCATCGCATCTATTTCGTCTTGAATTTGATTGATGGAGTTTTGAAACCCGGTTTCCATTTCAGTTCTTTTATTTCTTTTTTCCGATTGAAACTTCGTATTCCGTTCTTCCAACTTCGATTTCATTGCAGTTTTTTCAGCTATTGCAATTCGAATTTGGTATATGGATGTTTCCAACTCTGCAATCTGCTGAGTAGCTTGTGTATCTTTTTCAGTTGCCATTGTCTCATCTCCATTGAAATGATTATGTATACTGAAGTCAGAGACACCCTATCCCTTCCCAGATTCATAGTAGGGATTGGTGCCAGATGCATGGTCGGTAGTATCAATTACCTGTTTAATTTCGGGGAACACTTCCTGAATCATTGCTTCAATACCATGTTTGAGCGTGACATTTGCCATACCACAACCTTGGCAGCCACCACCCATGTGTATATAAATAGCCTCATCTTCAACGTTTAACAGTTCAATCTGTCCACCATGTGCTGCGACAGCAGGGTTAATACGTTCATCAATGAGTTCCTGTATCTTTTGTGCCTTCGGATTATCCCAAGTTGGTGTGTTTGGGTTTTCAATCTTAAAACCACTTGAATTAAGGTCTTCAACGTAGTCAATTACTGCACCTTTTAGATCTTCAGCACTATTTGAATCCACTAAGACTTTAAAGGTTCCCAAATCAAGGACAATGTCCCCTTCATCCGCTTCCGTAGCCAATCCGAGGCTGTATTGGAAGGCAGAAGCACTACGACCTTCAATGCTAATTCGCAGTCCTTCCACTTCCACATCTTCAGCTTCAATAACAGTTTGAATCTTTTCTTGTGCGGTTTCGGTCACCTCCAATAAAGGTGCATCTGATCCCGCGATTTTTTTGAACAAATTCTTCATAAGTCCCCTTTGGGAACCCAACTCATGCAGCTGTTTGATCAGCAGTGTATTCTGAGCGGAATTCACCCATTTCGTTGTAAAGGTTGCTCAACTGAGAAATTGCATAGATTTCTAACTGTCGGATACGTTCTCTGGTCACGTCAAGGGCATCTCCAATTTCTCGGAGTGTTTTACGTTCCCCATCTTCAAGACCAAAACGCATTTTCAGTACCTGCTGCTCACGTTCAGACAGTTTACTGAGAAATTGCTCTACTAAATCATGTGTGATTAACTGTTCAATCGCACCGTCTTCAGAAGCAGTTGATGGATCTTCAATCAAATCACCTAAAGTCGCAGCCGTACGCGATGAACGCTCGTCACCTAAAGGTAAATCCATTGAAATGGTATCAGCATTAAAGGTGAGAATTTCCTCAACTTGTTGGACTGATAGATCAAGTGCTTCAGCGATTTCAGCACGTGTCGGTTCACGTTGAAGTTCTTGACAAAGTGACGCATACGTCGCATCAAACTTATTCATCTTAGCAACGATATACGCAGGTAATCGAATAGATCGAGCAAAGTTATCAAGCGTCCGCATAATTGACTGCTTAATCCACCAGATTGCATAAGTACTAAACTTAAAACCTTTCCGATAATCAAATTTGCCTGCAGCCTTGATTAACCCGATATTTCCTTCCTGTATCAAATCTTCAAGCGGAACTTTATTCCCCTGATACCTAACTGCAATAGAAATGACAAGGCGCAAATTAGCTTGTACAAGCTCGTCACGCGCCGATGTATCACCAGCCTCAATCCGTTTTGCTAACTCTACTTCTTCCTCACGAGATAATAAACGATGTCCTGCAACACTCCGTAACCAACTCGTTAAAGCACTTCTATCACTACCTTTGTAATCATTCGCATATTCCGTTTCTTCCGACGGATACACATCATCTATAAATGTATCAACACCATTGATATCTTCTGTTTCACCGAAAAACTCGGTTTCCATTCTTCTCCTCTCCTTATATAAAATTACTAAAAAATCTGCCAAACACATATATTACAATATACTATAACGTTTTGTCAAGCAAATTGTTTAATAAAAATGAAAGATTCTTCTAAATTGCTTGAAAAACAGGATTAAATGTGCTCTGTACGCAATTTTTCCTATAAATTCCGAACATATACTCAGGAATATAGTCTAATACAGAAATCAGGTTTTTACACTGCATTATTTTTCCAATCCGTTGATCAAGACATATATGATACGCAAATAATAGAAGTGTAGGTACATTTCTGGAAATATATATCAACAAATTCTTAGAAGGTGAAGCATTTCAGTGGGGATATTAAACTATTTGGCTTAATTTTTCGTCTAAAACACAAGTTTGAGAAGAAACTGAAACTATTTTACCTTTCCAATCTAAAGACGATTGCAGTATAAATATTGATAATTGCCCAAACTGAGTATTAATCCCCGCATGATATTACTTTTCTTAGTGTATACCACATCCGTGGTGATAATGATTAATTACATTGGTTAAACTAACATTAGATAGAGTGTTTTTTGCGGTAGATTTTAAACCAAATAGGTTATGTTGCGTCATAAAACACTGATTATCTGAAAATCAATAAGGAACAATATTATTATGTATGGATCACCTCCTCAAAAATCACTCGTTGAAGTCCTACAAGAAGCAAATCTAATTTCTGATCAAGAATATCACCAAATTCACGAAAGAATACTTGAAGGTTGGGTGAATAAACCTGTGCAGAACGAAGATGGGACTGATGGAGATTCCGAACAAAATAGTTATCGACAGATTTTAGGTGAAATTGAAAAAGCAGGTGAATCTGAGGAATCCATCATATCCGAGTACGTGTCCGAACAAGTCCTACAACTTGCAAAAAAAGGTCGTGAATCAGGAACACCTATCATCCAATTGTTAGATATCAATATTGATACGGAAGCACTTGCAAAAGTTCCACCCAGTTTTGCCAATCGAAATAAGATCGTGCCTGTGAGGCTTGAAGGTAATGTCCTTACTGTAGCAGTAGCAGACGTTCAAGATGTCATGTTGATTGACGAAATCCAATTCGTCACTGAATGTGAGATCCATCTCCTCCTTGCTGACGAAGACGAAATATCTGATGCTATTGTTAGATCTTACGGAAAAGATGCTGCATCTCTGTTGAGTGCAGGTATCAAAGGTCCAGTCGGTGCAGCAGCTACAATCGAACGGGAACGGATTGAAGACTTTGGAATTGACGAAAAAGACCTAAGTGAAGACCCGACAGTTGTCAACGCGGTTGACCAAATGATAATTGACGCTGTTCGTGCTGGGGCAAGTGATATTCACATTGAACCTTATCCTGAAGAGTTAAAAATCAGATTTCGCGTTGATGGCGTATTAGAAGACCAAGAACAACCTCCAGCCTATTTGCAATCTGCTATAACCTCACGTATCAAAATTATGGCGGGGATGGATGTAGCAGAACGTCGTCGTCCACAAGATGGAAAAATCAATAAAGAAATTGCAAGTCTCCGTGGCGGACGTCAGATTGATTTGCGTGTATCTACTGTACCTACTGTTGCAACGCAGCATAGTGAAAGTGTTGTACTCCGTATTCTTGATCGCCAATCTATTGAATTTGGATTAGCAGAACTCGGACTAACCCATGATAACTATGAACTCTTCAATCGAATGATTCATAAACCACACGGTATTATCCTTGCAACAGGACCTACGGGTAGTGGAAAAACAACGACACTTTATGCTTGTCTGAAAGAGATCAATACCCCAGATGTCAAAATCATTACGCTTGAAGACCCTGTAGAATACGAGTTGGAAGGTGTCAACCAAATTCAAGTTAATCCAGATATAGAATTTTCCTTTGCAGATGGTTTGCGTCACATTCTACGTCAAGACCCTGATAAAGTATTGGTTGGTGAAATTCGTGATTACGAAACAGCGGAAATGGCAATTCACACATCACTTACAGGTCACCTTGTCTTTAGTACACTACACACAAATGATGCACCTGGTGCCATCACCCGTCTTATTGATATGAAAGTTGAACCGTATTTAGTTTCGTCTACAGTTGAAGGTATTATTGCACAAAGGTTAGCACGTCGGGTATGCAAAGCATGTCGGGAAATGTATAAACCAACTGAAAAGGATATTGCTGGAATCATTAGTAACAACGGTGTCCATGTAGATACCGATCTGGAAATTCCTCGTGCAAAAGACGGTGGATGTAAAGAATGCCGTGGTAGGGGTTATAGAGGCAGAATCGGAATCTTTGAAGTTATTTTCATGACTGATGAATTGCGAGATATGGCACTTCAACATGTATCAACAACCGAAATTCGTCGGCTCGCGGTGAAATTGGGTATGAAAAGTTTACGCGAAGACGGTTGGCAAAAGGTCACTCAAGGAATGACAACCATTGAAGAAGTACTGCGACTTACCCAAGAAGATGTTTTTGAACTTGATGATGATCAGGTTGCCGCTGATTAGTACACGTATACCTAATCATATACTTACAGGTGCGCAGTCAAACCGTTCCAATAAATGTACCGTAAATTCAAAATATACGATAACTGAATAAATTTTATTAGAGGCTAAAAATGCCAAGATTTCAATATGAAGCTATCACCTACACTGGTACCACAGTCAATAACACTTTAGAAGCGGACTCAAAAGCAGAATTAATCGCACAATTGCGACAATTGGGATATTGGCCTACACAGATAGTAGAAGAAGGTGAAGCTCTTGAAACTAAAGCCAAACGAATATTTAGTTTCGGTTCAAAGAAAATAAAATCGGCTGATGTAGAATTTTTTACATATCAGTTAGCAGCATTAATCAATGCTCACGTCCCATTACCGCGCGCCTTAGAGGTAACATTAGAACAGATTACAAACCCAGAATTAAACCGTATTATATCGCAGGTAAAATACGATGTTGAACACGGTGCTACGTTTAATGATGCATTAAACCAACATCCACAAATCTTTAATGATTTATATGTTAATATGGTAAAAGCTGGTGAAACTGGGGGTGTATTAGGTGAAGTTTTGGAACGACTGGCAGGATTCGCTGAGAGACAACGACTACTCACCAACCAAGTTGTCTCTGCATTGCTCTATCCGGCAATTCTGGCTACATTGATGATCGTATCAGTTGCCATTTTGATGATTTTTGTTATTCCGAAGTTCACTATAATGTTTGAAGACCTTGGTGGAACTTTACCTATGCCGACACAAGTCCTTATCGCAGTATCAGATGTTCTTTCCAATTATTGGTGGGTACTGCTATTAGTTGCTGCTCCCGTTGGTATATTACTGCGTAATTATCTACGGACAGATATAGGACAGACTCAGTTTGATAAGATAAAAATTAAGTTGCCGTTAATCGGTTCTATTTTTAGTACATTTGCTATTGTCCGGTTTACCCGAACAATGGCAACCCTTTTGGAAAACGGCGTACGTATGCTTCCAGCTTTGGAGGTCGTTAAAGATACCATTGGTAACAAGGTGTACAGTAATATCATTTCTGATGCAGAGAAAGAGGTGGAACAGGGTTCAACCCTTTCCCGGGAACTTGAACAGAGCAAGGACTTTCCTACCCTCGTAACACACATGATAGCAGTTGGTGAGGAATCTGGCGAACCTGTTACTATGTTGAGAAAATTGTCTGATTACTACGACATGGAAATCAAGAAAAACCTTGAACGTGTAACTGGTTCAATTGGTCCTTTAGTCATTTTACTAATGGGTTTGCTCATCGGATTTATTGCTGTGGCAATGATTTTACCGATCTTCGAAGCTAACAAATTAATCGGTGGTTAAGTCGGATTGAATGAGGTATTCAAGGTCAGTTTTTCTAAACTAACACAGAAGATATATGTCTAAATATAGACAAGTCCAGTTTATGCAAGGTAACGTAAATCAGAACAGGGAGTTCTGCACAATGAAAAGGAGTTTAAATTAAATGTTCAAGCAAATTAGAACAGATGAATCAGGTTTAACACTAATTGAATTGACAATAGTTATCGCTATCTTGGGTATTTTGGCTGCGTTTATCGCGCCACGTGTAATAACCGCTATTGACGATGCAAGGGTTGGTAAAGCACAAACGGAAATTGCAAATCTCAGAGTATCTTTATCTAAGTATTCTGTTGATATCGGCACATATCCGACTTCTGAAGAAGGATTGGATGCTTTATGGAGAGCTCCAAGTGAGGCAACAGCGAATTGGAGAGGTCCGTATGTCGAAGACCCAATAACTGTAGACCCATGGGGCAACGAATACGAATACCGCTTCCCAGGGACACACTATGGATACGACTATGACTTAATGTCATACGGTAAAGATGGCAAACTGGGAGGTGTTGATCTCAATGCAGACATCACCAACTGGGTTGAAGAAGAAACAACATCAACCCGTTAAACCTAAATTCATGCACATTATAAATCCCCGTATACGACGAACTACCTCTAATGCTGAGGCTGGTTTCAGTCTTATGGAGATTATGGTGGTTCTGGCAATTATAGCCGTATTGTCCTCCATATCCATGCCCGCGATGCGGGGTTTCGCCGCATCGCGGAGGTTACATACTTCAGCAAGGGCGATGGCAGATACACTCACATTCGCTCGAGATATGGCAATTACAGAACGAATTACACACCTCGTAGTCTTTGATGTCAGCAACAATAGGTATTGGTTAGCTTCAAGTGAAACTTTTGATTCCCAGAATCCTGCAGGTTCAGCAGGAAGTGCATCTAATACAACTGCTACTAACGGTGAGCAAGTCACGATTTCACGAACAGGTGGTGTCATGGGAATTCCAAAACCACTCAACCAAGGTATTTCAATTGCAGCTTTAGTTACATCACACAACGGCTTACCACAACAAATTGTCGCTGGGGTAGATTACGTTTATTTCTCACCTACCGCGACTTCAGAAGATACCATCGTATATCTTTCTAATGTAAAAAATGACGTAATCTCAGTCACTGTTGAGGCAGCAACCGGACGATCCCGTGTTCAAGAGATGTCACCTGAACAAATTCAAACATTAGGTTTAGAGAATTAATGTATGTTGACCAAAAGATTATTCTTCTCTCATGAAGAGGGGTTCACACTTGCCGAAATTCTTGTAACCATAGCAATTATGGCTGCTATCTTACCTGCATTATTGAAGGTGTTTAGTGATACCTCTCGAAACATCGGCAAATCAGATAACCGAATTACCGCTTTATATTTGCTCAAATCTAAAATGGCAGAACTTGAAGTCAGCGGTTATCCAGAGGTTGGACAAGATAATGATGTGTTTGGCGGGACTTCCATTTTTGAGTGGCAAACTGTGGTTACAGATATAGAATCAGAGGAACTTCTTGGACTCCGAAAAATTGAGTTAACTGTGTCATGGGAGCATATAGGGAAGATGCAATCAATTAGCATGTTTACTTATATGGCACCCAGAGAAGTTCAACAACCAGAAAATTAACTGCTGCATAAAATGTTAATCTGGGAAGAATGTATGTTTACATATAAAGTTTACGTATAGGGAACACCCAATCATGCGAAATCTAATGATGAAGCCTGAAAGCGGAATTACACTCGTTGAAATGCTAACTGCTGTAAGTGTAATCATTATTCTGGGAGGCACTTCCTACGCTGTTTTCAATACTGCAATAGATACATACCATTTATCACAATCAAAACTGATTCAAACTCAACGTACTCGAGTTGTTATGGATAAAATTAGTACAGATCTTAGTCAAATACAGGCAGATACTTCTGATGAAATGTTAGCAATCTTTTCCGAAGATAGACCCACTGCATCAGGTGAGATGGATATAATCAGTTTTGTGACATTGGTAAAGACAGACCCAGATCCATTTTTGATCCAAACAGGTGCAGTGGAAACAATCACAAAACCTCCACTGAGTGATGTACGTCGAGTCGTCTACTATATCGGTCCAAAGGTGTCTATAGAACAGGGAGAAAACCAGAATATAGTCCCACCACCTTACACCGAATCACAAGAACCAGGACAGACCACAGGTCAAGACGAAAACCTATCACTATATCGTATCGTAACTAATTCACTGGACCCAGAATTAGCGGTAGAAGCTATATTGAATACTGGTACTGTGCCAACAGTAGACGAAAATGGTATGCCGATTGAATTCATAGCGACTGCATTGATAGATGGTATTGTTAACTTTGATATAAAGTATTTTGATGGAGAATCCCAATATGAATCGTGGAATCAGACAGAGGCAATTCCATTTTCTGTATCTATTTTGATTAGTGTTATAGATGAAGAAAAAAGACGATCAACAACCGCGCAAACATTCGCTGAAACCCAAGGTGGTATCCCATCAGATGCTTTAACACAATCAACTATCGTGTTTCTACCACCAAGTGCAAGTGCAAAAGCTGAGTGATATTCTGGTATGCCTTAGAGGAAACTATGGGAAATTCAAACACACATCCCCAGATCTATCATTACGCTTCAAGACCGTTCCATTTTCGCGATTCGAACGGTTTGTCACTAATTACTACGCTTTGGATTCTAACCGTCCTTTCTGTTTTGGCTATGCAGATGCTCTACTCCTATGATCTTGAAAGCAAAGCACAACGAAACTTTCTGGATAGAGTGAAATACCATTACGCTGCAAAATCAGGATTTGAGGTGGGTGTCGCAATGTTAAGCATGGATGAAACCAATTTTGACTCACTTGGTGAAACATGGGCAGAACCCATCCAACAACAAATTGAAGACGGTTTCCAAATCGGCGCATTCATCCCATATCAGGTTACAATTACAGATGAAGCAGCAAGAGTTAACATTAACGAAGCAGACGTAGACCTTATCCGTAATTTACTTTCCTATTTAGGGGTACAACCAGAAAATAATGAAACTGGTGATCTTGCAGCAAGAATCGTTGAAGGGCGTCCATATCGAACTGTCCGAGATGTAGCACGCATTGAGGGAATGACAAACGATATCCTTTACGGGATACAGCAACAGATCGCAGAGGAAGATGCAACAAGCGGTTCTGATGAACCTCCTCCTACAACACTTTCAATGACGAGTGTCGGTGGTCTGGTGAATACTACAACCGTCTATTCCGTTGACACAAATACTGATTCAAGTGGACAACAACGGGTTAACATCAATTCCGCAAATGCACAGCAACTAAGGCAGATCAGTTCAAATAATAATCAGAACATTTTTTCACAAGCTGAGGCTAATGCAATTATTCAACAACGTGATTATGACGGTATATCAGATCTGTTAGATGCCTCAGCTGTATCAGATAATGTCTTTAATAATATTAGTAGTGAGATTACCGTTGAAGAAAGTAGTAGTGGCGGTGGCAACGGTGGTAATAACGGAAGAAATGGTGGTGGTGGTAATTTTGACTTCTCTTTTGAGGATGAAGGCAGCTCATTAATCAATATTAATACCGCTGACTCAGATGAACTTACAGGACTCCAAGGCATTGACGATGGAGTCGCTCAACGTATTATACAATACCGAAATTCACAAGGGTTTTTCCAAACCATTGATGACATAAAAAAGGTAACTCTTTTATCTGTTCAAGACCTCGCGGATATCGCTGATAAAATTACAGCACGTGATGGGCAGAATGTAAACGGATTAATTAATATAAATACAGCTTCTGTAGAACTATTACAACTTTTACCTGGAATGGATCAAGCAAAAGCACAAGCAATCGTAAACCGACGAGAAGAAGAAAACCCGGACGCACAAAGCGGAGAAGAAAACCCTGTCCAAGGGAACCCATTTAGCGATATAGGACAACTGTTAGATATTGAAGAAATAGATGATAATACCTTCAGTGAGGTAGTTGATTGGGTCACATACCGATCACACGGATACCGTATCCAATCTGCTGCGATTGATCTCACTGGAAAGACTATCGGAACCTGTATCGGTATTGTTGTACGAGAAGGGGAGACATTGACAATTCCATATTGGCGGCAAGATTAACAGACAATACACATTCACAGATAATTTATAGAGGCATATTAAATGGCAAAAGACCAAGTTGTAGCAATTGATGTCGGAACAGCGACCATCAAAATGCTATATATTGAAAAGACTGGTGGCGGACTACGTCTGGTTGACGCAGGTGTAATCTCTAATCCAAACCCAGAAAATCCAGAACAAACGTCTGAGACGATCAAACAACTCTGGAATCGCCTCGGTATTCAGCAAACTATTTTCAACAAACATAGAATGGAAGTTGCAGTTGCAATACCTCGACAGTCTGTTGTCACCAAAAGGTTGCCAAATCTACCTTCATCTACAACTGATACACAGTTACCCGCTGTGGTAGAAATGGCTGCAGAAACTGAGCTGCCCTTTCAAGCGGGAGAGTCAGTTTTTACCTACCATGATATACAACGTTCAACAGAAGCTGTTTCTCTTGAACTCGTTTCCACGCGACGCGATATTGTAACACGTTATACAGAGGCATTGACTGCAACACGTACCACACCCTCTGCAGTGATACCGTCTATGTTAGCCATAGAGGCAATCGCCAAAAACGCATTAACCAACTCCTCAGCGCGGACAATCATCGTAGATATTGGAGCAAACCATACTGATTTCTGTTTAATGCATGGAAGTAAGTTGCAATTTTCTCGGGCATTTCAAGTCAGCGGAGACCAATTGACCCGCACATTGATGACAGAAATGCAAATGGATAACGAAACAGCCGAACAAGAAAAGCAACAAATTCCTGCCAATCAACCCCCTACTCGAACATGGACAAGACGTTTCATCGGAGAAATAGAACGTTCCATCACTGCTGCAGAACGCGAAATTAACACTGATGAGTCTGAAGACATTGCTGAAATGTGGCTATGTGGGGGCGGCGCACGTGTTCCAGATTTAGCAGAAACTTGCCAAGATCAACTTCAAATCCCAACGAAACTCTGGAATCCACTATACGCTGGTGCTTTAGATACAAGTAATGTCTCTTCAACAACTCTTGAAACATACGGAGACACACTCGCAGTACCTTTAGGTGTTGGAATACATCTGTTAGATGTTGAAAAACCCGTTTCGCTGTTGCCAACAGAAGTCGGGGTCAAACGTGCTGAATCCAGCAGGAAACATCAGCAATTCATCGCTGCTGGGATCGCAGGTTTCTTGTTATTAGTAGTTGCGCTTTGTGGAATCACATTGTCCAGATCACAAAAGTCAAAGGAAGACTATTTAAATAGGCAGATTGAAACCTTTGGTCAACTTCAAAATGATGCTAACAGTAAACTCGGACTTAAACTGATCTTAGCCGACAAATTAACCCATCAGATTTCTCCGATGGATGTTTTGAACTCACTGAGTACGTTATTTAAAGATAGAACAAAGGTAGCGTGGAAGACTTTTGATGTTAGTAATTTGGATAATTTAGACAAAACACGTATCTCATTTGGTCTACAAGCCAATTCACACGAATCTATCAACTCTATGCTTGGCACGCTTAGTCGTTCGAAACTATTTAGTCACATAGAAGCGGGAGAAGTTACTACAACAGGTGATGAACGAAGACCGACATTTGAAGTGAAAATAACTTGTCGATTAACAAAAGAAGCAAAACAATTATATGCACAAAAACGATATCCTGAACCTGTAATCGAAATTATTGAAGTTGAAACTGAAGACGTTGATGTCACACCACCAACGGAAAATAATACTCCTTCAAATGAAACTTTAGAAAAAGAAAACGAAGAACCCGAGAATAGTGATTCTGATAAAAAATAACTGCTGCAATCAGTTGCACAGATAAACCTACAATAGTAGGCAAGGATACAATAGTGAAATTAAATCTTCAACTTACAAACCAAACGAAAATATTGCTTGGTATTCTGGTAGTTGCCTTGATCGCTGCAATAGCAACACAATGGGGACCAGGACTTTACGCCGTGATATCTAATCCCTCCATGAAAGCTAAACGCCAGACGTTACAAACATCTAAAGATTTGGTGGCAGCTTCAAAAATTCTCAAACCTGTCGAAACTGGTTTATACAAAAAAACTGGACTCGCTGACGAGGACAAACCTACCACTATCTTTGACGGTAATTTTCCCGATACGGTTGTCCGAGAAAAAATTGATTCAATTGTAAAAAAAGCCGGTATTCCAAACAATTATCAGTTAAATATGGAACTTGTACCTGGTAAAAAATCTGAAAGAATCTCTCCACAAGCACGCCGAAACCTTGTTGTGTTTCTATATCAGAATACATTGGAAACTGAAAAGAATACATTGGAAACTGAAATGGATGCGCTTAATGCTGAAATGGATGCTGAAATTCAAGCACAACTTGATATTGATTTTGCAGCAGAGGAAGAGTCGTTGGATATGCTTATGAACGCGTGGTTAGATGAAATGGATGAAGATTTAGAAAACCCACCAGAAAAAGATAGTCCCGATCAAGGATACACTGAATCACAAAAACAGGAAAACTCAGATGAACAAGAACACACAGAAACAGATAAAGACCAAAAATCTGAGAATCCTGATGAAAAAATGAAAGTTGATTCAGAAGAAGTCGCTGATGAGGAAAAGGTAGAAGACGATAAGCCTACAGAACCATCCGATTATCAAACTGGCACGGATAAGATGGAAGGTGACAACGCTGAATGGAATTTTGCTTCACTTCCAAATTCTATTCCCATTTCAATAAGGGTTGAACTTATCGACCTAATTATGGATATGGTAGAACAGAATCTTGTCGGTGCTGATAACACTCTTTTTGAAAATCAATTCTTTAGCTCACAAACGAAGGCAAATCCAGGATTCTTTAGCATTGGTGCTAAGGAATCGAAAATTGAGATCAGTTTTCATCCAAACAGTCAGATATTAGCCAAATTTAGAAACCTGATTGACATTTATGGCGAAGAATTGGACGGGGAACAGCTCACAATTGATCTCCTTGAATACCTTGAACGGATTCAATCTCAAATTGAAGAACTTTCCCAAAAGTTAAAATTGGCTCCAACTACATATATACCTGAAAGTTATACTGTGAAAATTAAGTTTAAAGCGGAAATTGATAAACTCGTTAACTTGAATCGATTAATTGAAACCACAAGCAAATGGTTGATGGTTAAAGACCTACAAATTTCCGCTGACAATAAACAGAATAAGATCAATGTGGACGTTCTTATGATTGCGAGGGTTTATCAATGATAGAAATGTGCAGAAATGTTGTTTGTCCGATGTGGATACAAAAACCTAAAATATGCTTTATTGTCCTGTTATGTCTCGGTTTAATGGTAGGGATGTGCACTCAAGTCTCTGCACAAGATCGAGGACAAATGGAAGTCGCTGAAAGAGATGAAGCCACTGGCAGAGCAATACGGTTCAACTTCAACTTCACCAGTAGAGAACTCAAAAACGTGTTTGAATGGCTTTCGCAAGAAACTGATCTCACCATTATCGCAAGTGAAAATGACATACAAGACAAACAGTTCGCATTGATTAACCTCAAAAATGTCACTCTGGATGAAGTCATAGAACATGTTAAAACAGTACTCGCACAGTACAATTTAACCTTTGTTAGAGTTAATAGCACACTTATTGTGACAACCTTTCAAAAAGCTACTGTAATGAATGTACCGGTCAAACTTATTGAACCTAATCCTGAACAGGTCGAAATGACTGATGAAATTCAGACATACATTATCCAGTTACAGAATGCCTCTGCTTCAGAGCAAGCAGGTGTTTTGAAACCTTTAATGAACAGCCAAGCGAACATATTTGCTGACTCAATGACTAACGCACTCGTTATCACAGATGTGTCATCTAATGTCCGAAGAATTGTTTCGATTTTGCAATTTGCTGATGAAGGTGAACGATTTCCATTAAAGATTGCCTTAATCCCACTCAGTTATGCGGACGCTGAATCTTTAGAACAAACACTCAAAAATGTATTTGATGATAACGAAGAAGATGATAAACCACCCCGAAGTCAAATTGCAATGGACCCAGAAGAGATCAAACAGGCTATTGAACAAGGCTTAGGGGTGCCATTGGTTGCAGGAATGGTTCAGGTCGAGGCAGATAGTAATTCAAATACCTTGATTGTTAAAGCCAGCGAAGATAATCTAACAATACTAAAAGAAATTATACTTCATCTTGATAAAGCACCAACGCTTTCAACTGAAATTCGCACGTATAGACTCCAATATGCCACAGCGGAGGATGTTGCCACAACCCTTGATGAGATCATCACTGGAGAAAGTACACAGGGTGGTGGTAGAAGAAGTTTTGACAGAGAAGATATGTTGGAAATGATGAACTATCGACGCAACCGTGGGGACTCAAGTGATCTTTTTCAAGGTATTGTCGGTTTGGTAAATATCTCTCGAAATGATAGGCTGAACATCGTTATTATATCATCTGATCAGCGCAATTTCACTATCATAGAGAAGATTATTGAAGTCCTTGATCAAAAGCAGTCAGAAAATGAGTTTAAGATGTATTTACTTGAGTTTGCCGATGCAGCAACACTCAAAGAGAGTTTAACTACACTATTCGAAGGTGAGAGTACGGGTGATGATAGAAGCAGTAGGTATTATTGGTGGGACCGTAATGATAGCAGCTCAAACCAAGATACCGGTTTTGGGGTACAAGGAACTGTTCACATGGTTGAGGATATAAGACTCAATGCATTGCTCATTTCTACTTCGGCTAAGAATTTTCCCATGATTGATGACCTTGTTGAAAAACTTGATGTCAACCTACCTGACCAAGAATGGGGATCAAGAATCTTTTATCTCAAACATGCTGACGCTGAAAATGTGTCAAATCTGATTAACACACATTATCAAGGAAATCAAGACGATTTTGGTGGCGGAGATAGTTACTCTTACTATCGCTACTATCTTCCACAACGTCAATCAACGCCACAAGCACAAGGTGCACTTGCAGGTAATGTTGCAGCACAGCCTTTAGCCAGTCATAATGCGCTAATTGTATCAACAGGGACAAAACGCAACTTTGAACTTATTGAAGACTTTATTAAACAACTTGATATACCTACACCTGCATCACAGACAGAAGTCACTGAGACTATCCGTCTTGAATATGCAACAGCAGATGCCATCGCACAAGTGCTTGGACAAGTCTGGCAAGACCCCCAAGCAGAGGATGAGGATTTCGGTTTTAGTAGATTTTTTCGTTCAAATAACCAAGATGACGAACCTACTGACATCAATTCTCTCTACGGTAAGGTTACGGTCTATGCGGATCCAGATACGAATTCGCTGATTGTCACTACACGCAGACGCTATCTTGATCAGGTTAGAGCACTCATCAAAAACCTTGATTTCGTACGAGGACAAGTCCGTATCGATATTAGGATCCTTGAAGTTACCCTTGATGAAACTACAAAACTCGGTTTAGAAGTAGCAGCCAATGAAAAGAGACTCGCAGGTTTAGAACTGGGTCCGGATAATCCGCTAATCGGGGATACAAATGCACAACTTGGTCTTGGTCAAGAAATATCCGGATTTAACTACAGTTTAGCAACAAAAGAGTATACAGCACTCCTTCACACCCTAATTCGTGAAAATAAAGTCAAAACGCTGTCAACACCGACAATTACTACACGTGATAGTCGTCCTGCAACATGGAGCAGCGGTCGACGTATTCCATACCTACAGAGCGTGGATACCAATAGCATCCTTGGGGATACGGCTACACAACCGCTTTTTAACTACGATTTTATTGACCCTCCTGTTGGAATTAATATTTCACTTACACCCTATATTGCCAGATCACAGGTGGGTAAAGACGGAAAACGGACAATCGGTTTAGATATTACAAATATCAGTGCCAGTAACTTTATTGAGTTTACCGATTTCAATGCACCGATAACAGATGATAACTCTCTTAGTGCTTATGTTGACGTTGAGGATGGACAGCAACTGATCGTCGGTGGCATCATACGGAAGAAACAGAAGCAGGTGGAAAACAAAGTTCCTTTCCTTGGGGATATTCCATTACTTGGTAGACTCTTCAAAAGCACTGAAACCGAAGTACAAGACACAGAGATCGTTTTCATTATTACACCTCATATTTTTGACATAAAGCAGCCCGGTGATATCAAGAAGCAGAAAGAAATTGCTGAAGAATGGAAAAAGAATGGGGAGTCAAATTTAGAGAATTCATTAGAGTAATTACAGAATTCCATTTCACCTATATCTCTGTCGGATAATTACCCAGTTGATCTTCTAAACTCAATCATTAAAGATTATTATTATTACCAGATGTTGTCTTAAGTGCGTATGCTGTTATGTTATTCACTAAACAAATAATCTAACACCTGTCAAAAACATATATCCATTTATATTGAATGATTACGAGGAATTATAAATGACAAAAAAATGCAGTAATTTGGTGAACGAGTTATCACAACAACACCGTAAATTATGCATAACTTTTCTGGTGTGTTTAGGATTTTTCCTCCTTTTACATGGAGATCTCCTCGCGCAGCAACGTGGTCAGGGTGAGATGGAAGTTGCCGAAAGAGATGAAGCCACTGGTGAAGCAATACGGTTCAACTTCAACTTCACCAGTAGAGAACTCAAAAACGTGTTTGAATGGCTTTCGCAAGAAACCGACTTAACCATTATCGCAAGTGAAAATGACATACAAGGCAAACAGTTCGCATTGATTAACCTCAGAAATGTCACCCTGGATGAAGTCATAGAACATGTTAAAACAGTACTCGCACAGTACAATTTAACCTTTGTTAGAGTTAATAGCACCCTCATTGTAACAACTTTTGAAAAAGCAACTGTAATGAATGTGCCGGTAAAACTCATTGAGGCAAATCCTGAACAGGTTGAGATGACAGATGAAATTCAGACGTACATTATTCAGTTGGAAAATGCCTCTGCCTCCGAACAAGTAGGTGTTTTGAAACCTTTATTGAATAGACAAGCAAACATTTTTGCTGACTCAACGAGCAATGCCCTCGTCATAACAGATGTGTCATCTAATGTCCGCAGAATCGTTTCGATTTTGCAATTTGCTGATGAAGGTGAAAGATTTCCATTAAAGATAGCTTTAATCCCACTAACTTACGCTGACGCTGAATCTTTAAAACAAACACTCGAAAATGTATTTGAAGATAACGAAGAAGATGATAAACCAACAGGCAGTCAAATTGCAATGGATACAGATGAGATCAAACAGGCTATTGAACAAGGCATAGGGGTGCCATTGGTTGCAGGAATGGTTCAGGTTGAGGCAGATAGTAATTCAAATACACTGATTATTAAAGCCAGTGAAGATAATCTAACAATACTGAAAGAAATTATAATTCATCTTGATACAGCACCAACTTTGACCACCGATATTCGAACGTATAGGCTAAATTATGCTGCAGCAGAAGACGTAGAATCAACACTTGAAGAGATAATAACAGGTGAAACCAGTGAAAATAGCGGAATGGAAAGATGGGAAACTGAGAAGATGCGTGCATATCGACGCGAACGAGGTGAGTCAGGAGATCTGTATCAAGGAATTGTAGGTACGGTTAATATCTCTCGAGATGATAGGTTAAATGTCATCGTTGTATCCTCCGACCCACGCAATTATCCAATTATTGAGAAAATTATTGAAGTGCTTGATCAAAAGCAGACAGAAAATGAATTTAAGATGTATTTACTTGAGTTTGCGGATGCCGAAGTTCTAAAAGAAAGTTTGGATACACTGTTTGAAGGTGGGGATTCAGGAGGTAACGATTATGACTACTACTGGTACCGGAGAGATACTTCTTCTTCTTCTTCACAAGATACAAGTTTCGGTGTACAAGGAACTGTTAACATCGTTGAGGACGTGAGACTCAATGCGTTACTCGTTTCTACTTCCGCTCAAAATTTTCCAATGATTGATGACATTATTGAAAAACTTGATGTCAACCTTCCCGACCATGAATGGAGTTCAAGATTCTTTTATCTAAAGCATGCTGATGCTGAACATATCGCACATCTGCTTAACACCCATTACAAAGGAGTTGAAGACGATTATATAGGAGGCAGTAGTTACTCTTACTACCGGTACTATCTTCCACAACGTCAATCAACCCCGCAGGCACAAGGTTCTTTGGCAGGCAAGGTTGCTGCACAAGCTCTGCCTACACACAACGCTATTATTGTATCTACAGGTACAAAACGAAACTTCGACTTAATCGCAGAATTGATTAAGCAGTTAGACGTACCTATACCTGAAGCACAAAAAGAGGTTACAGAAACAATTCGGTTAGAATATGCTACCGCTGATTCACTTGCGCAAGTGCTTGCACAAGTTTGGCAAGACCCGCAAGCAGAGGAAGGTGAATCTGGTTTTTTCAGATTTTTTGACGACAATAGAAGACAAGATGACGAACCGACAGACATCAATTCACTATTCGGTAAGGTTACGGTTTATGCCGATCCAGACACGAACTCTCTAATTGTCACAACACGTCGACGTCATCTTGAACAAGTTAGAGCACTCATTAAAAACCTTGATTTCGTTAGAGGACAGGTCCGGATTGATATCAAGATCCTTGAAGTCACACTTGATGAATCTACCAAACTCGGTATAGAAGCTGCCGCTACTGAAAAAAGACTCGCAGGTTTAGAACTCGGTCCGGATAATCCGTTGATCGGTGCTACAAATGCACAACTTGGACTTAGTCAAGAAATATCAGGATTTAACTACAGTTTAGCAACAAAAGAGTATGTAGCACTTCTCCACACTATGATCCGAGAAAATAAAGTCAAAACCCTTTCCACACCCACAATCACTACACGTGATAGTCGTCCTGCTACTTGGAGCAGTGGTCGACGTATCCCATACCTACAAAGTGTTGATACAAATAGCATTCTTGGGGATACGGCTACACAGCCACTCTTCAACTATGATTTTATTGACCCTCCCGTAGGAATTAATATTTCACTCACACCCTATATCGCAAAATCACAGGCGGGGGAAGAGGGAAAACGGACTATCGGTTTAGACATTACAAATATCAGTGCAAGTAGTTTCATTGAATTCACCGACTTTAATGCACCGATAACAGACGATAACTCTCTCAGTGCCTATGTTGACATTGAGGATGGACAGCAACTGATCGTCGGTGGCATCATACGGAAGAATCAGAAGCAGGTCGAAAACAAAGTTCCTATACTTGGAGATGTTCCTCTACTTGGTAGACTCTTCAAAAGCACTGAAACCGAATTCCAAGATACTGAGATAATCTTTATTATTACACCTCATATCTTTGACATAAAACAGCCGGAAGATATCAAGAAGCAGAAAGAAATTGCTGATGAATGGCAAAACAACGGCATGAAGGAAATGAAGGAATTAGAAGATTCCACAAAGTAATCTAAAATTAATTCCTTCTTTGCTAATATTGGAGACAGTTGTTATGCAGTCCTATTTTTTCTTTCTTACCGGATATCTTGATACAATTTGGCAAGTCTTTCCAATGAGAACCCCAAAAAATAGAGCACTGTAATAAACCAATTTATTGAAGTCGTTCTGATAATGCCGTTTCTCTCCCATCTCCGTGCCGATATATGAATCCGTGGTTTAACCATCTTTGTCTTTCCTAACCCGTGCAGTGCCTTGGAAAACCCCATCTCCTCCATAATCGGAACGTCAGGAAATCCACCAATCCGGTGAAAGTCGGTACGCTTCACAAAAATTCCACTATCTCCATAGAATAGTTTAAGGACTTTTCCACGCAAATCTGCGGTAATCTCAATTACGCGATACAGCAGACTCTTACCATCAATCTTTTGAAGAAATCCGCCACCGACATAACCCGAAGACAACGCTGTCTCTACTGCATTGAATGCTCCGGACTCAAGCCACACATCCGCGTGTAAAAAGACAAGGATGTCACCAACTGCTGCTTCCGCGCCTGCATTCAACTGTTTCGCACGTCCACGATCAGAGACAACTACTCTACCATACTTTTCGGCAATCCTTACAGAACCATCGTTACTACCACCATCCACAACAATAAGCTCATGGTTCTCCAATTCTGGTTGAAGTTGAGAGAGTGTCTTTTCTAATATCTTGGCTTCGTTTAGAATCGGAATGATAACAGAAATCATAACTTTTCAATATTAAGACGCGGCTTTCTTGATATATTGATTCAATGCTAAGATCGGAAAAACAGAAGCATAGATCGGATCGCTGTATCCACCAATTACTTCCCAATAAATCCCGACACAACTTTCTTGCCATGAACCGTTGTCTCTTTGATGCTCAAGGATAAACTGTATTCCTTTATTTGCTGCTTGGCTATCATCTCCGACAAGTAAAAGTGCAAAAGTACACCATGCGGTTTGTTCAACAGTACTATTAATAGGATTCCCAAACATATCTTCTCCCCATCCACCATCTGTATTTTGGGTCTGTCTTAACCATTGAATACCTTGTGCAATCTCTGAAACATCTCCAAATCCTGATTTTACAAGGACAACAAGCGCGCATGCTGTTCCGTAGGTGCGTTTGGCTAACCATAGATCATCCCAATACCCATCGTTGTGAATCTTCGCACGTAACCAACGGATACCGTCTGCGATACTTCTATCATTGCCACCATGCGCAAGTAATGCCTCAATAGCATGTGCAGTGATACTCACACATCCAACATCCCCTTGTCCAGGTTGATATGTACTCCAACTTCCATCTTTTCCTTGATTCTGTATTAACCACTCTATCCCGCGATGGACTGCACTTGTGGCATTTGCGGATTCCAGTTTCGACCGAATAATGGAAAGGGTCGCCAAAGCAGTGTCATCTGCATCGGTTGGAAGTGTGCTATCGCGCATCCCGGAAAATGCCCAACCTCCATCCTCATTTTGATGGTCAACAAGCCACTCTGCAGCCTTACAGACCTGCTCCGAACTACCATTTATATCTCCATCCACTTCTGTCAAAGCGATAATGCTCAATGCAGTATCCCATACATTTAGATTCAACGCTTCTCTACAACCACCATCTGGGTTCTGAGTATCACGCAGCCATTCAATACCCCTTTCAAGTAAACCTGAAATATCGGGATCATCATACCCATTTTTGCTAAGTTCTATAAGTGCTAAGACCGATAGTGCAGTGATATAATTTACGCGAAACCAACTACCATCACTCAAAACCCGTGCCTTCAACCACGCAACTAATGCCTTAATCATCTCGTCCCGTCTACTTGTATTTAACTCTATTATGATAAAAACAGGAACTAACGTATGTTGCTCAGCAATAAATAACTCATCAAAAAGAGATGAGTTGAACATATCAACAGGTGGGAGTTTATTTCTCGGAGGTTTCAACAAATTACGTAGCGTTGGAATGCGCGTTAGAAGTTTGACAAATTTCATCAACGGTAACGCACTTTTTGAAACAGTCAATTTCTGCCAGTCATATTGATCGAATGCCGCGTAAGTAAGCTTAACTAAAGCAAGATCAAGTGGATATAGTGGAATCCGTGATATCGTCTCCTCAAGTTGTGGGGTGGAAGCATTCTCACGAACCTGTTCCAAAATCAATCGTGAAAACAACGTGGCTTCAGGATTTGACTGATTTGCAGCATCTAATCCCCATGCACCATTCTCGTTCTGATTGTTTAGAAACCAATCTACCAATGCAGGTTCTGGTGTCTTTCCTTGTGCAAGTTGTATCCACGCAAACGCACAAGACGGAAACGTGCTTGAGGAGAGTTGTCCTTCAAAGTTTCCATCTGCTTCCTGCTGGTTGAGCAAAAAAGAGATACCGCGTGTTAAGGCAGATTGAGGCTGTTGGTTTTTCTCTGTGTCTGGTTGGGGGGTGTGTTTCTTCTGCATCGTTTTGAGTTAGTACAAAATCTGGAAGAAGTATAGCATATTTGATTTAGGTAGACAACTTTATTCTCAAAATGGATACTTGTCAATCAGAAAAAAGTATGATATGATGATACCAATTGAAGGAGAAATAAAATGGCAATAGGATTAGGCGTAATTGGAATCAATCCGACTAATATGGGTTCAACGGCAACATTGTTAAAGGATGTACCTGACCTAAACTATGAACTACGTGGTATCTGTGCAAAACGTGCGGATGTACTTGAAGACTACGCTAAGCAGATTAAGGTAAGTTTTTGGACTACAGATTACCGTGAATTGGTGCAGCGAGACGACATCTCTGTCATTGCTATCTATTCACCTGACTATCTGCACGCTGAACACTGCATCGCTGCAATTGAAGCAGGGAAGCACGTTGTCTGTACAAAACCGATGGTTACAACCTTAACGGATGCGCAACGTTTAGTTGAATTAGTCCGGAAAAACGGTATCAAATTCCTTGTCGGACAAACAATGCGGTTCGACCTACAGTTTTTAACAATGAAACGTCTGTATGACGACGGTGATTTAGGTGACATCATGGTAGCGGATGCATATTATGTCCATGATCTACGCGATGTCTACGATTTCACTCCGTGGCGGTTAAATGTCCCCCAAGACCTTATGTTTGGCGGTGTTGTACATCCTGTTGACATATTACGGAGTTTTCTTGGAGATGTTGAAGAGGTACATGCTTACGGCACAAAAGGTACACTCACACCTGAATATCCCATCAAAAACAACTTCTTTCTCAATCTGAAGTTCAAAAGCGGACAAATCGCAAGAGCAATGGGTCTATACGATGTAGTCCATCCACCAATGCCGATGATGCAAGTATCTATATACGGAAGTAAAGGAACAATGATTGGTGACTTTACCGATAACAAAGGCGGACAGGTAAAACTCATGCTTGATAAAATGTCAGCCAGAGAACCTTTTGAAATGGCATGTCCACCTGAAGTTGACACAAGTGTTTATGGACACGGTCAGACCGTTATCCGTTATATGCGGCATTTTCAGCAATGTATTGAACAAGATTTAGAACCTTCACCAAATGTAGTTGATGGTGCGAAGTCCATTGCAGTCGGTGTTGCCGCTTGGGAATCAATTGAGACAGGAAAACCCATCAAGGTATTCAACGAATTTTAGCGTGGATAATAAGAACTCTATACTTACAATTAAATATCAAGGAATCACCTATTAATGAAATTGCTATTTAACACACTTGTACTTTTCCTCATAGCCACAATCACCATTGCTGAAGATTCCACCTCATTTGGCACACCACCGTGGCAACCTATAGGAAAATTCACACATACTGCTATTCGAGAGAGTTCTGGGATTGTTGCAAGTAAGCAGTTTGAAGGTGTGTATTGGACGTTGAACGACTCAGGCAATCCTGCTGTTCTTTACGCAACAAAACGAAATGGTGAATTAATCGGAGAAATCAAGGTGCGCGGCACACGGAATTTTGATTGGGAAGCACTGGGTATAGACAACAAAGGACAGATCTGGATCGGTGACATCGGCAACAATAGCAGAATGCGAATTAATCTAAATGTCTTTGTTGTGAAAGAACCGAATCCAAACACCGATACCGAAGTGGAAGTCATAGCAAAGTATCCGTATCGCTATCCTGACAAAAATGTTGATGCGGAAGGATTATTTATTGCAAATGGGATACCTTATATCATTTCTAAAGAACAATCTGCAGCGGTACTGTACCGTTTTCCCGATTTGAAGGTAGGCACGAAACAGGTTTTGGAACGTGTTGGGGAATTAGCGGATGCAAAATTGATAACAGGTGCGGGTATATCTACAGATGGAAAACGACTTGCTGTTTGCACCTACAATTCACTCTGGGTATATCACGGTGAAGCAGACAACTTAGCAACGATGATTCAAGGCAAGCCATGGGTATTACGTCACGAATTTCAAGGTGAAGCAATCTGCTTAGATGGTTACAATCTATACCTAACAAACGAAGCACGCGATATCTATGCACTCCCTCAATTTTGGTATGAAAATGGATGGAAAATACCACCAAAAAACACTCAATCGGCAATGTCGTTATTAGTCAAACCAGAATCTAATGGATATAAAGTGGAAAGTTACCGTGATGCAGGAATTGATATTGACGGGGGACATGTAACACTGAATGCCAAAGCCGCGGGTGCAACAGTACATCAGAAGATTGGAGTTGCATATAAAAACCTATATCAAATCAGTGCCATCATGACTCGCGGACCTGGATATGGACGTGCTGAACTTACCGTTAATGGAACAACTGTCGGAATACCTTATGATTGCTACAATCCTGAACTGATTGCAGGAACATTGGTGAAATTTGGTGTAATACCTTTGAATCAGGGAGAAAATCATGTCATCTTGAAAAGTGTTGGCAAATCGACCAAGTCAACAGGATACAAAATCGGGGTTGATTCCTATCAGATATTACATGCTTCTCCATTCGTTAAGCGATACATGGTGTTAGGTCCGTTTCCTAAGACAGAGGCTGACACTATTATGTCATTGATTTCTACAGATAACCCTCTAAATCTGAACGACACTTACAAAGGTCTTGATGGCAAAACTATATCTTGGCGTGAAGCAGAAACCAGAACAAGCGGTATGCTGGACTTACGAACCAACATCGGCATGACTACGGGAGTAGTTGGTTTCGCGGTTACCTACGTATATGCACCAAAAGAGATGGGTACTGCCCTGCTGTTAGGTAGTGATGAAACGGTAAAGGTGTGGTTAAATGGAACAGAAATCCATCAAAAGCAGGTCTACCGACGCATAACGCCAGATGCAGATACGATTCCGTGCCAGTTAAAAGCAGGATGGAATGAGGTTTTGTGTAGCGTTAATCAGAACAGTTGGACGTGGGCACTGTATCTGCGTTTTACTGATGCAGATGGGGTTCTCAAATATAATCACCGTCCAAAATAATTGATCGTGTACATATTATACCAGCGTACGGTCGATTGTGATCCTACACCTGTTCAACGCTAAGCGTGGCGGGTTCTCCGTTTAGTTTCTGATCAAGACTGAAGGCGTTTTCACTTGGAGATTCAACTACCTCAGTCGTCAATGTTTCGGTGAGGATATATTCCCGATGTGTTTCAAATGCTTCTCCAACAAGGTCAGACTCAGTATTCACACAAAGTTTAATTCTGTCAGACACGTTAAAATCGGCATCCTTCCGCATATTCTGGATTTTGTTGACGAGTTCACGTGCCATACCTTCAAGCACTAACTCATGCGTCAATTCCGTTGACAAAGCGACAAATTTCTTCGCGTCTACCTCTACAAAGAAACCTTCTCGGTTCTGTGTCTGCAAGTCAATTTCCGACTGTTCAAGCGTATAGTTCTCGCCAGATGCTTCAATCTGCAAACTTCCATTTGCTTCTAATTCCGCTTTGATCTGCATCGTATCTGCTATAGCGAGTGCTTTTGCGATTGCCTGCACACCTTTTCCATACTTCGGTCCTAATACCTTGAAGTTTGGTTTGAGCGTAACCTGAGCAAAGGTATCCAATTCTTCTGTAAAGACAATTGCTTTTACATTTAACTCATCATGAACGAAGGATGATAGACGATTGATAGTCTCTTTTTCAGAATCAGACAGTCCCCCGAGTGTGATTTCAGCAAGGGGTTGTCGTGTTTTAATACCAGACCGATTCCGCGCCGCATGTCCCATGCTGATGACATCTCGTGTGAAAGCCATATCGTTTTCTAACATTGAATCTATCAAGGTTTCGTCAACAGTTGGGTATTCTGTGAGGTGAACACTGAGTGGTGCATCGGGGTTGAGTGAACCGACCAAGTTGCGATAGAGTTCATCCGCCAAAAACGGAATGAACGGTGCGATAAGTTTTGCCACGGTAACAAGCACTTCATACAACGTGGTGTAAGCAGCCTGCTTGTCCAGTCCTGCATCTGAACCCCAAAAGCGGTCACGGGAACGGCGTACATACCAGTTGCTTAGGTCATCAACAAATGCCTCCACTGCACGAGGCGCATTCGTGAGATGATAGTTCTCCATGTTGTCGCGCACATTGTTAACCAAGGTATTTAGGCGAGATATTATCCATCTATCTATTGTTGCACGTTCCGCAACCGGTGGTGCATCTTTCAAGACATCAACCTGTTCCAAGTTGGCATACATCACAAAAAAACTATAGACATTGTGAAGCGTTCCCATAAACTTTTTCAACGCTTCGTCAACACCTTCCAGTTTGAAAGTCCGTTGTGCCCAAGGAGGTGATGCAGTGAACATATACCACCGCATAGCATCTGCACCCTGCGCGTCCAAAATCGTCCAAGGATCTACTGTGTTACCACGACTTTTACTCATCTTCTGTCCATCCGATGCGAGGATCAGTTCAAGGCAAAGGCAGTTTTTGTATGCAGGTTTATCATAGAGAAGTGTTCCAGTGGCTAAAAGGCTATAGAACCACCCACGGGTCTGATCAATGGCTTCTGAGATGAAATCTGCCGGATATGCTTGCTCAAACAGTTCTTTGTTTTCAAACGGATAGTGCCATTGTGCTGTGTGTGCACATCCAGAATCAAACCAACAATCAATCACATCTTGTATACGATGCATCGTCCCATCACACTTCTCACAAGATAGTGTAACATCATCAACATAAGGACGGTGTAATTCAATATCATCTGGCACATCTGTTCCGAGTTCTTTCAATTCAGCGATACTACCGATGCAGTGTTGATGTCCACAGTCGTCACATATCCAGACTGGAAGTGGTGTTCCCCAATAACGTTCACGGCTCAATCCCCAGTCTATATTATTTTCTAACCAATTGCCGAACCTACCATCTTTAATATGTTCAGGGTGCCAGTTGATTTCCTGATTGTGTTGGCGCATTTGGTCCCTGATAGCGGTCGTGCGGATAAACCATGATTCGCGTGCATAATAGAGCAACGGATTATCGCATCGCCAACAGAACGGATATTGGTGGGTGTACTCAGTAGCTTTGAACAACAATCCGCGTCCATCCAAGTTCTCAATGATTTTCGGGTCAGCGTCCTTGACATACTCACCTACCCACTCATCTTTAACCTCTAAAACAAACTTGCCATCTGCACCTACTAATTGCACAAGTGGTAGGTTATATTTTTGTGCTATTTCGTAGTCATCTTGTCCGAAGGCAGGTGCAATATGAACCAAACCGCTACCTTCTGTGGTCGTAACAAAATCACCTGTGACAACATAGTGAGATTTTTCCGCATGGTGTCCGCTGTCAAACAAAGGTTCGTATTCCCAATCGCAAAGGTCTTTTCCCTTATAGTTTTCAATGATTTTCGGTAGTTCTTCATCAAACAGGCTTTCCATACATTCTTTCGCGAGGATAAGGTTTTTTCCATCATCTTCAACAGCGACGTAATCGAAATCTTCACCCACTGCTACAGCGACGTTAGATGGCAACGTCCATGGTGTCGTTGTCCAAACAAGTAGATAGGTATTCTCTCTGTTTTTGAGAGGAAAACGGACAAAGATGGATGGGTCGGCGACCTCTTGGTAACCGAGTGCGACTTCGTGACTTGCCAATGTTGTGCCACACCGATAGCAATACGGTTGCACCTTATGTCCTTGATATAAAAGTTCCTTATCCCATGCCTGCCGTAGTACCCACCATACACTCTCAATATAATCGTTTGACAACGTGATATACGCCTCATCTAAGTTCACCCAGAACCCGATACGTTCCGTCATCTCACGCCAATCCTGTTCGTATTGGAAGACGTTTTCCTTGCACTTCTCAATGAAATTCTGAACGCCGTATGCCTCCAACTCCGCTTTATTTGTAATATTGAGTTGCTTTTCTACTTGGTATTCTACGGGTAATCCGTGTGTATCCCAACCCGCTTTTCTCTGGACATAATGTCCCGTCATGGTCTTATATCGGCAGACAGCATCCTTCATGATGCGTGCAAGTACGTGATGTACTCCTGGAGGTGCATTTGCAAACGGTGGTCCCTCAAGAAAAACAAAGGGAGGCGCGTCTTTGTGTATCTCCATACTCTTTTGAAAGATGTCGTTTTCGCGCCAGAATGTTAATGTCTGTTTCTCCCTTTCAGCAAACGTGTATTGTGGTGATACCTCTTCAAACATTTTTAACTATTAGCCTCCTGCCTGTTTCGTCCGTTGTCCGAAACAGGTTATCTGGTAAACAGGTACTGGATTGGTATTATACGGTCTTTTTGCTAAATGTACGATTGACTCTACCATAAATTGTTCATTATAACAGTTTTATCTACATTTACAAGGTTTAGTGTGCTACCTTCGTTAAAAAACAAAACGCCCCACCGAAATTATGTGTTTCAGTGATGGGCGTGTCAATTAATACTTCTTATCTGCTTGTGATTAGCCCACCACAGCACGACGAATTGCAATAATAATGTGTATGGCACAATTGGGGTCTTGATGTAAGGTAGTGTGATGCGCCGACTTTTTATATTGCGATGTCAGGGTGGTAAGCGATTGATAAAACATCCGGAAATCCTGCTGAATACATATATGGTTAGTGTTTGGTGTATATTAAAATGATACTACATGCTACAAGGGATGTCAAATCTTTTTGGATGCGAATTCTGAGAAATGGTGTATAATAGATATACTATGAGGAGACACTCTTATGGAACAGGAAAAAGACGACACACTACAACAAATTGCTGAAAAAGCTTTAGCTAATTCTGTTGTCCGTTTGGATGTGGTAAGTGAAATTCCTCTTCTGGCATCACGACCTCAATATATTATATCAAAAAGAAATTCAGGGAGCGGAAGTGGTTTTTTTATTGAAGAGCACTTGATAGTGACGAACTGTCATGTCATCTTAGGGGCGACATCTGTATCAATTGAACTTTCAAATACGGAAGACACGTTCCATATTGAAAGTGTTAAGTCGTGGGACTTTGAAAATGACTTAATTGTCCTAAAGGCAACTAAGACGGGTACACCACTCAAACTTGGGGATAGTGACAGGATAGCGAACAAGGATTCTATTTGTGCTGCGAGTTACCCTAAAGGCAAACCCGATATTACACACGGCGTGATTGATGGAATCAAACAAAGGGATAATAGGATCCGTATGAAAATCGGTACAGGCAGGGGCAGCAGCGGTTGTCCTATAATGAACAGAAAGGGTGAGGTGATAGGGATTGATACCTCATCAGACAAGACCTACAGTTATGCTATTCCTTCAAATACGTTGAAATCACTAATCAGAAAGACTGGAGAATCGATACCTCACAAGGAGTGGCAAAAACTTCCACATATACGCGCCTATTACGCAACTACGTATGGTGATGATATGCGGGAAGACGACGAGTATAAAGATGCCATAGCGTATTATGATATTGCGATTGAGGTCAATCCTGGTATGGCTGCAGCATACAAAGGACGCGCAACCGCAAGGATGGGGTTGGGAATGTTATGCAGGGCAATGGAAGATTATCTCACTGCACGTAGACTAAATCCTAAGTCAATTCGTGTATCAGGTTTTTGGTCTTACTTATCCTGGAAGTGGTTAGGGGTTTGGATTGTTTTTGGACATCTACTTATCAAGTTGTTTAGGACACTGTTTAGCGAAAGTAGTTGGTTCAGATTACGAGGAATTTGCAAGGTTGTTTTTGGGAAATCTGAAACGAAGGATGGAAATCATACCAAAGCCAAAATGTTACTCCAGGATGCGATCAGTGATTTTACTGAGGCAATTAATCTTGAGCCAGAGAAGGCAGGGATCTATAATAACCGGGGGTGGGCAAAGTGCCTGCTTGGACAAGTTGAAACTGAACAGGAAAATGAAGAAGAAGCGAAAGGGTTATATCAAGAAGCAGTAACGGATAGTAACACGGCTCTTCAGTTAGAGTTAAAAAAACCAAGATATCGGTCTACATACTATCATACACGTGGTGTTGCTAAGGCAGGTTTAGGTGACCATGCAGATGCCATTGATGATTTCAATGTTTCCATCAAATTATATTCAGAGAAAGCACTATATTTCCATGATCGCGGACTTTCAAAAAAAGCACTTGGGCAGCACAAAGCAGCAGAAGCAGACTTTGCTAAGGCAAGGGGAATAGATCCGAATGTAGAAAGTAAGTCAAACTAACGAAACTGTTAAGTAAATAGTTGGAGAAAGACTATGCATAAACAAAAAGATGCATTGTTACAACAAATTCTTGATAACAATAAAGAATCTACAGTACGGTACTATCAAGAGGCGATTGGCGATTTAACCAAGTTACTTAGGTTAAATCCCAAGCATACTTACGCGCGCCGACACCTACGAACCGTAGAACGCACCCTCAGAAGATTAAACTCTATGAAGTAAAACTAACACGCACAATTTGTTGAATTCTTAAGGTAGATACAAAGTTTCTGATGTGTTCAAAAACGTCGTACCAATTCAAGACTCCAAAACCGAGGTTCATTGACATAGCCTGTTAGATTGTTGAAATCTATGCCGCCAGTGGGAGATGTATCGTTGAGAATATTACGTCCTATAAGTGCCACCTCTGTATCAGCATCTGGCAATTGACATGCCAATCGTAATCCTCCCTCCAACAGCCAATCATCGCTGTATTCTTCGGAGTCATAGAGAAAGAAGTGTACTTGACTCCGATATGCCCAATCTGTAGATGCGACCAGACGAAACCCGCCGGAGAGTTCAAGCATGTAGCGTAAAGAAACATCTGCAATCCAAGTAGGTGCTTGTGGTAGACTGTTGCCGTCAATGGAAAAAGTTCCCTCAGCAGATCCGGCTGGATCCAGCACTTTACACGGAGCACCGCATCCCTGTACAGCCAAATTCGGATCGTCAATATTAGTATAGTTATAGCTTAGTCCCGCAGAAATCTGTAATGCGTTAACTGGTGCAAATATCAATTCTGCTTCAACACCGCGTCCAATGGTGTTATCCGCATTCACTAACCGATTGAAATTCGCCTCTCCACCCACCGCAGTAAGCTGCTGGTTTTGCATATTGTAGTTGAATGCTGCCAGATTCAGATGCAACCGTTGCTTCAACAACCGCAATTTCGTGCCAAGTTCAAAGGAAAGAATTGTCTCCGTATCTGCTACGGTGACCTCGTTGCCAAATAGCAAACGACCCTGAATGCTTGGAGCGCGGAATCCTCGTGCTGCACGCACATAAGTCTGCATGCTCGGTGCAACCTGATACCGTAGACTTAAATCGCCACTCCATACCGAATCCTGTGGATTCTGGTGGATTGGTCCGATTGGACCCGCCTCTGTAACTGCGGGTGCTTCGTCTCGCCATGCTGTATAGTCTTTCGTATCATCAGACAGCCGCACGCCAGCACCTAATTCCAAATCATTAAGCAATTGCAAGGTCAGAGACGCAAAAGCAGCCCGTGCTGTCGCTGTCTGTTCTTGACGCACCAATCCATCCTGAACACCATCTGCCAAAGTATCGTAGTTGAAATCTTCCATTCTTACGAATTCACGGAAGTAGTACAACCCGAATTGATACGCGAGACGACTTTCTCCCATTGTTACCAAGCGAACTTCTTGGCTGAATTGACTTAGTAAAGGAATACCAGCCGCGGTTTCGGAAGGAAACGGAATCACACCGGGACCACTTGACGGAAGGAACGCAGCACCGTAACCTCCATCGATGTCTCCACGTGAAAAAGTGGTAAGTCGCTCCAAACCTGTCAGCGAAACCAGTTGGAAGTTTCCGATGTCGTAGCGTACTTCAGCGGCTAAACCGCCGGACTCCAGCGTTTGTTCATTACGTCCATCATGTGAGATGCTGTCGCGCGTAAAGTCTTGGACCAGACCGCCCTCACCCGGTGCCAGGATATTGGCACGAAATAGACGTGCTGTGCCATCAAGATCGCGTACATGGAGTTTGAGCCACGCTTCCAGTTTTGGCATCGGTGTCCATAACAACTGTAAACGTCCTGCTATGTCACGATGTCCACCGAGGATATTTTCTTTAGTCGTATGCTCGTTATCTATCCAATCGCCTCGCTCTTGGGCAAGTAGTGAAAGTCGTGCGGAAAGCACAGAAGGTACAAGCGGTGCGGACCATGCTCCCTCAAAATTAACACTGTTGAACCGTCCATAACTTACCCTTCCAAATCCCTCTAATGTTTGTGTAGGTCGTGCTGATTCAAACTTCACCGTACCTGCAGGCGTATTGCGCCCGAACAGCGTGCCTTGTGGTCCTCGCAGCACCTCAATTCGTTCCAAGTCAAATGCAGGAAATCCTTTCAACATTGTATTTTCCATCACGATGCCATCGTAGAGCACTGAAACTGGTTGTGAAGCGTTGAGATCAAAGTCTGTATTGCCAAGTCCACGGATATAAAAGCGCGGAAATACCCGTCCAAAAGACGATTCCATCTGTAGGCTGGGTGTTCGGTTAGACAAAAAGCGTAAGTCCATACCTGATGATCGTATTGCATTGGATTTGTCGCCACTGATAGTCGAAACGGAAAGCGGTACTTCAAAAGACAATTGCTCGCGCTTCCGCGCAGTGACAACAACCTCTTCTAACATATAAACTTCTTCTGTTTGCTCATCTGCAACGGCTACTAAAGTCGTAGATAATAATGCTATGAAAACCAAAATACATATCTGTTTACCCAAGATCATATTCTCCTTGTATAAAGTTTTAGATTAGGCAATTGTACAGTTCTGTAAATAATACTATAAATTGCAATCTGAAAGTAGAACATAGATGCATGATATCGCATAAAGTATATCACAAAATTGTTGTATAATCAAAGTTCATCCTTTGTATCGCAGATGCATTCAGTATTAGGATTCTGAACAGTGAATAAATATCATTGACAATTTTAGTCGGGATTGACTCTAAAACTTTTTGTGCAATGGTTTGGGTAGAAATCCTTGAAATAACTATAAGAGTGTGTAAATTAAGGTGGGAAAACTATTCATTATTTACAGCGACAATTGAACGGCTCTGTAAATATTTGTTGTAATATAAATAAATGACTGTTATGATTCTTATGGCTGGATGAGTTATTATCTCAAATCGTTGTGTAGTTAAAACAACAGAAATAAAAAGAAGTGTTCCTAATGAACTTTACAATTGTTTCAAGATAGAGATAGAGGTAACATTTTGTTAAATCAATTTTCCACAACCAAGACATATATGCGTTCCATAAAATCACTCTGTCAAATCAATTTGATATTATTTACATTTGTGGTTATGTTTACATTAGAGGCACATGCTATTCCTTCGAACCCTGCTGCATACTGGAATTTTGACGACGGTACTGCAAGAGACAGTTCCAACAGGAGATTGCATGGTAATATCATCGGTAAACCGACATCGGTTAAAGGATTTTCAGGGAATGCTATGAAGTTTGTTGGTGGTCAAGGTATTAAGATTCCTGATTCCCGAGGGATCAATACTGGTGGAACATTTTCTAACCGCACCGTTGGAGCACTGTTCTACTGCGACAATGCTAACCAAGCACAGAAACAGGTGATTTTTGAGGCGGGTGGAATTACAAAAGGATTATCCATATATGTCCATAGAAGTAGGGTGTATGTAGGTGCATGGAATGTCCCAAATATCAACTGGAACGGAACATATATTTTTTCAACTATAAAGTCAAAACGGTGGTATTATGTTGCTTTAGTTATTCGTAACGCTACGAATAAAGTGCTTGCGGACAAGTTCGAGATGTGGCTTGACGGTAAACTTGTTGAAAAAACAAAAGGTGCTCTTCTGCAAGCACACGGACAAGATATAGGTATTGCACACGTAAGTCAGCATACAAAATACCATGATGAAACCGGTAGAGGTAGAGACGTTGATTGGTTCGAAGGTTTAATTGACGAAGTTGTTATCTACAATAGGGCATTAAGTGCGGCAGGCTTAACGAGACTGATGAATCCACTCAGTGTTGAACCGACAGGTAAATTCACAATCACATGGGGGAATTTGAAGAATGGGATTGGTAAGTAGTGGTGTTTATTTCAATCTCATAAAAGCTGGAAAATTTTCTGCTACACGCAAAATGCTTATCCGAAAATAGCCTGAGATCTTATTTTAGTGATACACCGTGTTTGCAACCTTACACCTCCATTCCTGCATCCCGATATGTTTGCTTAATCAATTCAATCTCCGCATCGTTCCCACACACAATTGCTCCAATCAACAAAACCCTTTACAATCTTATCAGCATGGTATACAATAAATCCAAAAAAAATGGAGAATTGTGTTCTATGCAGCTTTACGAAGCCGTCAGTCCTTTAGATTTTAGATATTATGGCGGCGATGATGCTTTTATGAAACGCCTCCTGCCCTACGTCTCCGAGGCAGGATATGTCACCTATCAGGCAAAAGTGGAGGCAGCGTTGACACGCACGTTGGCAAACTATGGTGTCTGTTCATCAAAAATCGCCGATGAAGTAGAACAGTCAGTAGAACAGGTAACAGCTGAAGCGGTATATGAGGAACAAAAACGTATCCGACATAACATCCGTTCACTTGTCAATGTGATTCGTAGCAAAATTAGTCCAGAAGCACGACCTTATGTCCATCTGTTTGCTACCTCAGCGGATATCTTAGATACCGCTACATCATTACGATTCAAGGCACTCATTGAAAATGTAATTGTACCTGACCTAATTGAATTAGAAACGCAACTGATTGACTTGGCACGTCAACATGCGGCGACACCCCAAATCGGTAGGACGCACGGACAACACGCAGAACCTACAACGTTCGGTTATGCGTTAGCACTCTACATTAGTCGTCTTGGTACCCGTATTGAGAAGATTCATGAGGCAGGACAAAATCTACGTGGACAATTCTCTGGTGCAGTAGGAGCGTTTAATGGACTGTCTCTGATACATGAGAGTCCAGAGCAAATTGAGACGGATTTTTTAGCACTGCTTGACCTAAAGCCATCGGATACACATACGTCAACGCAATGTGTGGAACCGGAATTTATCTCGGATTTGGCGTATCAAGTGACAGCGGCTTATACAGTCCTTGCTAATTTTGCAGATGATATGCGGCACCTCTACCGAACTGAAATCGCTGAGGTAGGCAGGAAATATAATCCGCAGCTTGTTGGTTCGTCAACGATGCCACACAAAGTCAATCCAGAAGCGTATGAGAACATCAAGAGTCTGTGGAAAGCGTTTGTTCCCCGCATGCAGACCATCTTTATGGATAGTATCTTGGAACACCAACGCGACCTAACGAACTCTGCATCCAGTAGATTTTTAACTGAACTGATTACAGCTTTTGACTATTCCATCTATCGTTTGCGACGTGCATTAGATGAGATGGATGTTAAAGAAGAAAATATGCAACGAAACCTTGATATGAGCGCAGAGGACACAATCGCTGAACCGATCTATCTATTAATGGCGTATTACGGGTTTCCAGATGCTTACGACCATACCCGTAAGTTGATAGCACAAGTGCATCAGACTGGAAAAAGTCTGACAACTCTACTATGGGAGGATGAGACTTTCCGACCGTTCTTGGATAAGTTGACGGAACCGCAACGCGAGGCACTACGTTCACCAACAAATTATATTGGTGCTGCAGTCCGACTCACCCATACGACATGTGATGAATGGGAAAATAGGATTGAAAATCTGAAGTCAAAACGTGATGTGCCTTAACATAGGTAAAATGGAAGATATGTCGCGGGTTTCACTACTTAGACGAAAGAACTAAGAAAGTTCTCGTTTGACAGAATATGTTTGATATTACCTACTTAATTCGAAGATGTTTCCGATTTATCAAACGCTACCCGCGCACGTGGATAACAATTGGGTTTATATCAATTTTCTGTATAGGTATCTTGGTTGGTAGAGAGGTGCCGTTCGAAAAAATACCCGATTATTTTAAATCCGTTACAGACCCTGTGCGGACCGATGAAACAAAACAGGTATTACCCGGTATCGTCCATCGTCAGATATTAGATGATGGTGTGTTGACGAATATCCTTTCTATCAAGCCAGATGCTGTGGACATCCGTCCGTATCGCGCTCTCAACGCGGGAATTGGCACTGAGCATTTACCATCTATCGCAAAACGACACAAAGCACCTATCGCAATAAACGGTGGATACTATGAAATGGAAGGAACATACCGCGGAGAATCAGTCGGTGCGCTAAAAATTGATGGGGAATGGGTGAGTGAACCTGAACAAGGTAGAGGAGTTATTGGGTTCAGAACCGTTGATGGGAAGATTGAAAGTTACATCGACCGAATTGTGCTTCAGCATGATATCGTCTTGCCAAATGGTGTCTCTTTGAAAATTGACGGAATAAACCGTGGTCGTTCGATAAACGAATTGGTGCTTTACCGTCCCATCTTTCACACCGTGACGTTGACAATGCACGACGGTGTTGAAGTCGTCGTCCGAAACGATGAGGTCGTCAACATCCACGATGGACAAGGAAGTACGCCTATTCCAGATGATGGTTACATTCTTTCCGCACATGGCAGGAAACGAGGATCGCTATTGAAACAAATCTCCATTGGCGATTCGGTGAAAATCCGCGAGCAGATTGTTCCTGAACGTGTCGGAGACAGTAATTTGTGGGAGAGTATTACGCATATAATAGGTGGCGGTCCCTTGCTACTAAGAAATGGTGTCGCTTCTACGAAAAAATTATTTGAGCAAGAAGGATTTAAAGCATCATTCCACAGTTTTTGGCATCCCCGTACGGCAGTCGGTAAAAAAGCGGATGGAACGCTTCTCTTTGTAACGATTACAGGTGCACAACCTTGGGTTCGACGAGGTGTCATGTTGCCAAAACTTGCCGACCTCTTTCAGGAATGGGGAGCAATAGACGCTGTGAATTTGGATGGCGGTGGCTCATCAATGATGGTAATTCGGAATGAGGTGGTGAGTATTAAGCTACAACAACGTCCTCGGACTCAATCTAAAGAGAGTTCAAAACCCGTTGCACCTGAGAAAAACGAGAAACCGACTACACCTACCAAACAACCTGAGAAGGATGCGATACTTGTATCCGCTGATAAGGGATCAAAGAAAAATATAATAGCAACTGCACCTGACAAACTCTCTGAGAAAGATGCGAAACCCGCTTCTCCTGACAAACTCTCTGAGAAAGATGTCAAACCCGCTTCTCCTGACAAACAGCAGTTGGCAAAGGCTGCTTCTGCAAGAAACACGAGAACTGCACGCGGTAACCGTAGGATTCGTCCTATGCCACAGTTTCAGGGACGTGCAATATCTGATGCTATTTTGATATATCCTCGTAATGTTGCTAAAACAAAATAGGACTGGATTGAGTACGCGACATCTTTATGCCTCAACTTTAGGATTTCTCATCGCGCTTATTGTCTGAATCACAGATTAATCGGATTATTCTCATCAAAGGTGTTATTATAACCTAAGTTGCTACCTATAGAATTTCCAACGTTATCATTCTCTTACATGGGATGTTTTAATTTTCCGTTCCATCGGAGCGGTATGTGGAAATTGTTACCGTTGTTATAGTGCCTGATAAATCTTGTAAAGTTTTTGAGTCATACCTGACTAAAATAGTCGTGATAAGCCTATAAACCCACTGATGATAAGGGATTGTGGCACATGTCTAAATTCCTTCATTTCCGATTGACTCAAAAAACTCAAAAGTATGACATTGTAAATTCGGATAATAAAGATAAAATCCTGTATGTCTGCTAAACCGAACTCACGTTATAGTATGTAAAATGTGTGGATATTTATAAAGAGACATGTTAAAATACTTTAGAAGCGAGTAAATATGAACATGAGTATCTCAATAAGAGGAAAAAGACATGAAAAGAAATTCCATTTTACACGGTTACAATGGATACGGTGCTCACGCACATAAAGTAATCAGCCGAATTTTGAAATATAACCTATTTTGCCTAATACTCCTTTCTCTTGTATTTTCGGCGAATGCACAAGAACGTTTTGCAGATGCAGTCGGTAACGTCACTATCCGTGAGGTAACCTCAACTTCCCCCTTAGTCGTGCCTTATATTACGTGGGGAGGCGAATCCGCTTTGTTCCATGCCAACGGTGGATTGACAACTCAGCCGGGTACAATCATGGCAAAACAGGGATTAAATCTCAAATTGGTGCAAGGAGATAATTTTCAGCAACAAGTGCGCGACTATTTATCCGGTAAAACCCCTATCCTACGTGGCACATTTAGAATGATTGCCCAAGCGAGTGAAGTTATTGGACGCGATCCCCGCACAAAACCTATCGTATTCGGACAGTTGACGTGGTCCGCTGGTGACCATTTCGTGGGACGTTCAAATATCCGCAAGATCTCCGATCTAAGTGGGAAAAAGATTGCTATACAGAAAGGCGGACCCCATGTCGGGATGCTATACGATATGTTGAAAACCGCGCGTCTTTCAAAAGCAAATGTCCAAATCGTATGGGTAGACGAATTAACAGGTGCGAAAGGTCCTGCTGAACGTTTCCGAAATGATTCATCTATCGCTGGATGTTTTGTTATTACACCAGACATGATCGGATTGACAGGCGGACCCGAAAATACTGGTACAGGAGCGGAAGGCACAGTGAAAGGTGCTCACGTTGTCGTCAGCACTGCCACACTGTCACGTTCTATCGCCGATGTTTACGCCTGCCGTAAAGATTTCTATGACATTTACAAACCTTTTATTGAGAAGTTCTTTGCTGGTTATCTAAAGGGTGCCGAAGAGGTAGTTGCCCTTAAAAAGGTATATGAAAGAAGCGGGTCTGCACAATATAACAAGCTGCTAACAATGATGCAGAATATATACGGAAAAGACGTACTGCCTACACTTGAAGAGGATGCACACGGATTAATTGCTGATTGCACATTTGTCGGACAACCCGGTAATGTTTCCTTTTTCAACGATCCGAGTAATACCATCTCAGGCTTTGAAGGATTCAATAAAGCAGGATTGGATATGGCAGTCAATTGGGGATTTGCAAGTGAACGATACGCACTCCTCCCCTCAGATCTAAATTTCAATTCAAAGACATTCAAGGACATTCTTGCTACCACTGTTGATACTCCTACTCAACTAAAACAAACGCGTTTCAAAAAGGAAACTGTACGAGCAGAGATTGAATCTTTCAATGAAGATGCAGTATTAGACGAAAAAACACTGATCTCCTTTACAATTCAATTTGATGCGAACCAGAATACATTTAGTGCAACGCAATATAGTTCTGAATTTGATAGAGTCGTTGAACTTGCCTCAAAATATGGAAATGCCGCTATTGCGATAAAAGGACACAGTGATCCTTCACGCACGCTAAGCATTTTGGTAAGAACTGGACTCTCAAAAGGATTCTTGAAGCGAACCGGAACTCGGGGAAATTACAAATATTTTCTAAATGGTAAACCCTTTAGTCTTGAAAATACCGCGGAACTTATCAGTCTTATTGACCAGCGGAAGTTTGAGGATGGTAACGGTGTAGAAAACCCGTATCAGGTAATGCGTGCTGCTCTCAAACTCTCAGAACAACGCGGTGAAGCGGTAAGACAATCAATTATTAGTTATGCGCGACAGAAAAATGCGCGAATTGATGCGGATCAGATTGTACCGGTCGGCGTTGGTATTAGGGAACCTGTTATTGCGAAGCCAACAAGTCCTGCTGAAGCCGCAGAAAATCGGCGTGTTGAATTTGCACTCATTAAGGTTTCAGCGGAAGCAGTTGCTGTTTCTGACTTTGACTTTTAATCCTTTAGATAGGAGCCACTTGTGAATAAGGTAATTGTATCGTGTCTTTTTGTTCTCGTTGTATTCGCTTCTGTTCAGATAAGTTTTGCAGACAATGACCTTCACACAGACAATATCATCGTGATTCTTGATGCCTCAGGTTCGATGAGAGAAAACTTCCGTGCAGACCAGTCAAGGTCAAAGATGGATGCCGCTAAGGCTGCTCTTAGAGAGGTACTCGCAAAAGTTCCAGATGATACCTATATCGGGTTACTCGTATTCAGTGGTAGTAACGTCCAAGATGAATGGGTGTATCCGTTAGGTCCAAAGGATACAGACAGATTAATGGCTGCTATTGATATTCCAAAACCCGGTGGCGGCACTCCGCTTGGGAAATATATGCGGGTTGGTGCGAATCGTTTGCTTGAACAGCGAGAGAAACAGTATAATTACGGTAACTATCGATTGTTGATTGTGACGGATGGTGAGGCACAAGATAAGGCTAAAGTCGCACAGTATACACCCGAGATCCTGAACCGACAAATCCGTGTTGATGTTATCGGTGTTGACATGAAAACGGATCATAATTTAGCGAAGGATGCGGATAGCTATCGCAAGGCAGATAATCCAGGTGAACTCGTGGCAGCGGTTTCTCAAATCCTTGCAGAAACTGGTGGAACTGGGACCGACATTGATGGTGTTGATGCATTTGAAGACATTGCACCGCTAACAGAAGATGTTGCTTTAGATCTTATTCAACGGATTACAACACCACCGAGTAATAATGCCATTGCTACGACACGGGTAAACACCTCGGACTCACAAAGGCAAACACCTTCACCACAACCGCAGCAACAACCGAGACCGCAACCTGTCCAAAACAGTAGTGGCGGCACCAGCACTTGGCTAATTATAGGACTCGTTGTCGTAATTTTAGGTTTTATTATATTTAGACGTGCGGGTAGATAGTAGATAGTCGTCGACTTACAGCAATCATCAAAAATATCATTCGCAACAAAAGTTCTCATTTACTTTAAATACAACAGTTACTCGTTGGTAAGGTTTAGGTATTACATTTACCATAGATAGATTAGGATAAAGATATGGAAGCCAAAACAAGACGCAGAATGGTCATGGTAGCGAGTTGGCTGATTATCATAGGGATAATCGGATTGGCATATAAGTTTGTCGTTGAACCCCGACTCGGTGGTAGACGCGATAAACTCGTTAAAAATACGAGTACTCATCGATACGACCACGAGATTAAGATTGCACACGACTCTTTCCCAGGATACGCTATTCTCCGATCTGATGCGGTGAAGAATCTATTGGATCGACAAGCGATTAAACTAACTTTTGTAGACGACAAAGCCGATTATGTCCGCAGAACACGCGACCTAAAAAGTGGTAAAGTGCAAATGGCGGTCTATACCATTGACGCATATCTTAAAGCAGGAAATGTCATCGGTGATTACCCTGGGTCAATTGTTCTGGTCATTGATGAATCTAAAGGTGCAGATGCTATTGTTGCACACGAACGTGGTGTACCAAATATCCCAAATTTGAGTGATCCGAAGGCACGTATTGTGCTTACACCGGATTCACCAAGTGAAACGCTCGCACGAATTATGATTAATACGATGAGTCTTCCGAGTCTACCTGCGTCTTGGGCATCGGATGCAAACGGTGCTGAAGATGCCTACAAGAAACTTAAATCCGCAGATCCAGATGAACCTACTGCCTATGTTTTGTGGGAACCGTATGTGACAAAAGCACTCTCAATTGACGGTGTTCATCTGTTGTTAGACAGTTCAAAATTGAAGGGGTATATCGTTGATGTGTTGGTCGTTCAACGTGAATTTTTAAATTCACAACGTGAACTTGTTACGCATGTTGTGCAGGCGTATCTCCGTGCAAATTACGACTACACAAATAAAACCGAAGGATTGTTGACTTTACTTGAATCAGATGCTAAGCAATATGGTGATGCACTCAGTCGAAACGAGGCAAGCCAACTGGTTAAAGGTATTGAATGGCGGAATACTGTTGAGAATTATGCACATTTCGGTGTGATATCTGGGTCGGAAGCAAAGGATACTGAGAAACTTGAAACGATGATTGGCAAGATTATGCAAGTACTTGTCAAAACCAAATCTCTACCAGCAGACCCATTAGCAGGAAACTATGGTAAATTATTCTTTGAAGGTATTTTACGCTCACTCAATCATGATAAATTCCATCCCGGTGTGTTGAACGCAGGGGGTGCTGACGGGTTGGACGATATCTTCGTTGATACAGCACCTGTGATAGAGGAAAAGGTTCGTGAGGACACAGTTCTGAATCCGCTGTCCGACGACAATTGGAACACGCTCGCGCCTGTTGCAGCAATGAAAATAGAACCTATCCAATTCGGTAGAGGCAATGCGAGAATCCTTCTGGGTAGCAAACGTGCACTCGCAGAAATCGCATCAAACTTGAAATCGTTTCCGCAGTATTATCTAAGGGTTGTTGGACACACTCGCAAGGAAGGGGATCCTGCGGCAAACAAAATCCTTGCTACACAACGCGCAGAGGCTGCAGCCAAAGCACTGAGAGAACACGGCATAGCGAACCACCGAATTCGTTCTATCGCGAGTACCCGTTCTTCTACGAAGATGCAAGGTGGTGCTGCACAAAGCGTTACTTTTGAACTATTGGGAAAACCTTATTAATATCAGTCTTTGTTATAAACAGAATCTAAATATCAGATGCAAACCTATGGAGGACATGGACATGTCAATCAATGGAATCCACACAGAAAAACCCATCCGTCGTCTTTCACGTCGCGCTTTCATAAAGAATTCAGTTGGACTTGCCACCTCCGCGGTTGCTGCAGGAGGATTGCTCAAATCCGCTGAGGCACAATCACAGTTTGGAGAATATATACCTTACGATGCTACTCGGGATTTACACTATTCTTCAAACTACGGTAACAGAGATATAATTGAACACAATCATCCGGGTATGGATCCAACAGGTGAAAAGTTCACATTCGTCCGACTCAAATATCCCGGTGGTGATTGGTGGACAAATATAGCGAATTACTACCGTTGGCAGTCAGACCTAAAGTTCTCACAAGTACTCGCAGCAAATACCTCAATAGATGTAAACCTACGTAAGTATCCACAATACGTTGACATTGATGATGATTGGCTTTTTTCATATCCATTTCTCTTCATGACAGGTCATGGTAGAACTCGTACCGGATTGCATCTATCTGATGCACAGATACGTAAATTAAGAGAATATTTTGATCGTGGTGGTTTCCTACACGTTGAAGATTGCGACATCCGATATAACCGGTTCCGTCCGCAAATTCTTAAGATGATGCAGCGGATTTATCCCAATAAGAAGTTTGAACGTCTGGAACTGGACCATCCGATTTATCATACCTTATATACCCATAATGACTATCTCGGTGGAGATAAGCTTATTCGTGGTTTTGACTATGATGAAGCTATGATGGATGATGACGGCAAGGTCATGGTCTACTTCTGTCCAAACGATCTCAATTGTGCATGGGAAGGTAGAGTCTGTAGTCCCGGTGGAGAGGAACAGCGTATTTGGGCATTTGAACAAGGCATGAATGTCGTTGCGTATGCACTTACGCGATAATTCAGTAGATTTTACAATTCACTATATAACGTTATCAGGCGTGCTGAGAAGCACGCCTACTCATTTTATTCCAGTTAGGAGAAAATAAAATGGATTCTCTCACTACTGCTGTTCTTTTATTAAGTAATGGAATAACTTTACTCCTTGTCAGTATGATATTTCATACTATCCGCAAAACTAATCGCAAGTAAAGTGGGTGCTAAATGCATTGGAAAGTTGCTGTGTAACAGTATTTATTCATTCAAACAGGCGGGTATCTTTGGGTATCCTGTCTATTTCTTTGTTCTCGCTTGGATTTCAACAATTTATCTTATGCAAATCAAGTATGTTCGCATATAATCGTCCTAAGGTTTTTGCGTAGACGTTCATAAGCAAGGTTTGCACCTGCAATGTTACCTGAAGCAGGTCCGACTTGGAGTTGTGCGACGGTGCCTGTTCCAAATAGATTCTCAATCGGATGGAATTGTAAATTGGAATCCAGTATTGGCAAACCACATACAAGTGGTATCGGATACTGGCTAATTAACTCCTGTAGGAAACCGTAACGACGAAGGTTAAATCTATAACCGGTTGCGAGGATGACACGACACACATCTGTTATAATATCACGAGATGTTTCAACCTGTAAGTTTTGCCTTGATATACCATCTTTTGCCGAAGTTATATTTTGTATATAGGTTTCTGGAAAGAGATCAACGTTGTTAGAATTCTTCAGAGCCTCTATCACATTAGGTGTAATGCTGCCTTCACCTCTATTTTCTTGTATTATATGGTATCGTCGTTGAAAATCTGTTTCACCTGCAAATTCGACAAGTGCTTTAGGTCCCAACCAGATAGGCGGAAAGTCGAACTGTTCTGTTTTCAACTGCTTGCGAGTAATTAGCACTACATGGTGTCCTTGTTCACTTAGACTTTTGGAAAGTGTTCCTGCTGTCAATCCACCACCAACTATTACTGTTTTTCCGTTGTCTTTTCCCAATTGCTCACAACCCACTGAAAATCGTGAGGAATGTACAATCCTGTCTGGGAATTGATGTTGCCATTCCGCAAACTCTGGTGGAATGTATACACAATCATCAGAACCGATTGCGATGATAACACAACTACTCCTAAAACCTATATTGTCAGTCGAAATTATACGAAACGGATATTTTCCTGTCCCCTTGTCCCACCGCAATTTAGCCACATCAAACTTGTAGTAGATAGGATGTCTCGTTAGTTCAGCAAGCACTTCGTTGCAATAATCCCAAAAGAGAGCAGTAGATGGTTGCGAATATGGCGGTGCTAACTCATTCGTCCGGTTGTGGCGTTCTGCGTATTCAACGATACCTAATGGATCGGAAGTAATGTGATGGACTGCTGGTGATCGTAGAAACGACATGCCTTGACGTTCCGTTTTCTGTCGCCACTGCGTGAGTGGGTGAGAATATCGATCAACGATTGCAATATGTCGTGTTGCTGTGGGTCGGTCGCGTAACAGTCGGAGTGCTATAGAAACACCGTGAATGCCTCCACCGATAATGGTTATCGGGATGTTACGATGAGCAAGTGTATTCATAGTCTCATAACAATACTTAATCTGTATGGGGTCCGGGGAGGTGAACACTTTTTAGCATATAGGTTTGTGTATTAAATGTGTCGGTTGCACGGTACTGGCTGTATCTATACCGAACAACACCTACTGAAGGAGCAACCCAGTAGACTGCGGGTGGACTAATCAGGCGGATTGACGGATTTTCGCTATCTCCGTAAACCACTTCTTCGTAAACAACATAGGTGCTGTAAGTGCCTGCAGGAACGGTAACTAATACATCTTTCTCAGCAACAAAGCGCGTAGCAGACACTGGTATCCCCGCAGTTTTTTCAAACACAACCCATTCTTTTCCGACTTCCAAAGGAAAATCCCATAGACGACGTGGCGGAAAGTGTTTTTGGTGTGATACGGGATTCTGTAAAGGAAGAAAAACATCAAATGCAGATTCCACTAATGCCTGTGGTGTTTTGGTAAAGTAGGTTGCCAAAATTGGGAATGGACACCCGTTGAAAAAATCGGTGTCTGTTCGGAAATAATATGCATTGGCAGACAAGTGGTTATATACCAAATTGCAGAATTCTTCAATTTCAACAGGAATAGTATCACTGATGGTCATTTGACGATGTGTAGTTCCACTGATGTCGCGAGTACCGCCAACACGGAGCGTGTGTTCCTTCTCCGTGTCAACATTGATGTAGGTCCAAGCCGAACCTGTATCTGTTGGGAAATCAATTGCCTGTAATGTTCCAGATGTATCGGGAGGTATCAGTTTTGTTTCACCGTGTGGATCAATTAGTCCCTCTTCTCCGCAACTCACAAGGAATAATATGAAATATATACACATAGTACGTGTGAATACTTGTGAAACTAAGTTCTGACCGCTGATTACTGATTGTGGACTTCTACACATTATTTCACCACAGAGAACTTTCCGGTACTTTGGAAACCGTTTCCATCGGTAGCACGAAAGAAGTATAGACCAGTGCATACCTTTTCACCATGCTGGTTTGTACAATCCCAATTGATTGCATTGTCAATGACCTTGATTCGATTGCCTGTAATATCATAGATTTCAACGGTTAATCCGTTTGGATAAAATGTCAAGTGCTGGTCACCTTGTCCTGCACGAACTGGATTAGGAGATACTAATACGTTTCGATGGGTGTTGTTCGCAATATAGTTAAAGACTCTTCCTTGCCAAATATGATTTCCTGTGGTGCCTGATGGTGTTTGTCCAGTAACCTTATAGAGATAGATTCCTGAAGGTGGAAATCCATTTGTACGGAGTGTTCCCCGCCATTTTGTTGTAGTTTCTTGTGTCAAAAAGACGGTGTAGTTCTCCCTATTAGGACTTTCTACAGTAAGTTGTGGTGCACTTAGTAGCGGATGGGTGCTTTGGACTTCAATTTGCCACTCACCCGTACGATGCGGTTCTGTGTTGATAAAGAAAGCGGGTGCATCGTTTGCTGTAACCACATCCGGGATAATACTTTCTGGCACAATGCTCGGAGTACCCATAATACCAAATACATCAACAGGAACAACTGCATAGTAATAGTGAATGTTTTTGTAATAATAAAAGCTATCTGGATTAGTAAATTCAACATCAACATCTTGGAAAACGGAAGTGTCTTCAAACTGGGTTTGCGCAACATTCACGAGTGCAACAATATTTGTATCGTCTTCTGCGATGCCGTCCCCGTTCCTATCAACAGCGGAACGGACTTCATCTGCAGATCGAAAAGGTTGTGGTACATCTGTCTCACCTTCCAGTATATAGCGTTTTCTCACTATTGCGACTTCCTGAATATCGGTTGGGTTGTCCAACTTCCATTTAATAATGGGACCTCTATTACCTTGTGAAACTTGAGCATCTGAAAGTTGACCAGTAGGAGGTGCACCTGCCATGAAACTAACAGAACCGCCAATAGTGCCGCCTGGGACAATTACCTGATCAACATCGGGATGCATATTAATAAGTATGAGTGTTATTTCTTGAATATCACCACCGAAATCTGTGAAGGTCATCTGTGCTTCTTGGGAACGCTGATAGGTGAAGGCTTCTCTGATTTCGGTAGTGCCATTGCTTTTTCTGACGACAAACTTGGCAGCCCATCCGCGTAATCCTCCAATCGTGTGCCGATCTAATTCATACTGGATTCTTATTCTGTCAGTTTGTGTCAAATTACTCATATCTATTGGTGCCAGGTCTGCACCATCTATTTTGATAGCAAATTCTGGCATAAACCCAGCAGGACGAAATACTATATACCGACACGAAAAATGCTCTGGCATTGCTTCGGAGTCGAAGTCAGCACGGATAGGATAGGCAGAATGGACATCATTCGGATGAATTGCTACGGGTGGAAACCGATCTGCATGCCTATAACCCTTAATCTCGGTTCCTGTATTAGCGCGGGTATTCGTAAAATAATTCCAAACCGTAAAAGTTTTAAACGCTTCAGCAAGCGTTGTTCCGTTATCAATAAAAATATCGTAGAAGTTGCCAAACTCGCGGTAACTACCATCAGTTGAGTTGTTAAAAAACTGCCGAATAATGTCGTAGCCAAACCTCTCCGCCATATATAGCGACCATATTACCGAACCGTATTCGTGGTCTCCGATGCGACTTTCAAGGGATATATCTGGTATAAGAAACCATCGACGGAGTTGGTTTATGTAATAGTTAATAGAATTTGTCTCGTTGATTTCGTCTGGATCTGGAAGGTTGTCTCCATCGTCAACCACCCCTCCATCGTAAGTCATAACTTCTATCCACGTAGCGGAGGATTCCATGAACCACGTCGGCATATATGCGTTGTAGGCAAACTGGATTCCATGCAGGAATTCATGTGCACATGTTGTCTCAAGGTAACGAATGCCCTCAGCTTTTCCGACATAATCGTAAATGCGCGAATTTATCATGAAATAGGGTGCTACAGTCAATGCAGTGGATAGCACGCGTCCTTCAAACCAGTCTGCGGTCGTTATACCGAGTGCAGGGAAAGTAAAGAGGTAGACATCGAATTTATGATTGCCTCCGTTCTGTGCTGCCCAGAAATCTATGTATGGTTTTTTGAATCCCATCAGGTCAATTTGGACGTGATATGCGCGTTCCATAGCATCTGCACAGAGATCAACATAATCGGGGACACCGTTGCGTGGATGGAAATCCTCAAGCGGTGGTGCCTGCGGTCCAACGCGCGTATAGTGAAGTCTGAAATGCGGTGTGTCAAAATGCTCTGGTAAGTTGATGTCTCCGAAAAAACTTCCGGGAAGTCCAGGACGTAGAAAAATTGGTTTTAGTTCATTGCGGTATGTAGAAGGGAGATTTTGCCAATTCTTTGCCAAGGTAACAAAACTGTCGGTAGCACATTCTATTACCTCGTTGTAGGTGTATCTCGGTTTGAGACGTTTAAAACTTCGAGCGGTTTCGATTGCATTGTGGAGATCGGGATCTGGTGGAAGGGCATGGATAACTGGTGAAAATATAATAAAGAACAGGATAATAGTAATAGGAAATAATTTCATTTGGCTTAGTATAGTGTGTTAATAGTTATGAATAAACAAACCCAACTGTTCCTAATTATTATACCTGTTTAGCGAAGCAAACTCAAGGAGAATAAGGATATTTCAGAGGAATTCAATTCTATTATAGTCAAATTAGCGATGGGAGATTTGGATGTATGTGTGCTTCACAACTTTCAATTTGAAAATCAATCATTAAATGTGATAAGATATGAATATAATCTATAAAAATAAATAATTTATGTAAGACAATGAATAATGAAGTGATTTCAATAATAAAAGAACGTATCGTGCGCGACTTTGACCCCCTGCAGATTATCCTCTTCGGATCACAGGCACGAGGGGATACACATCAATATAGCGATATAGACCTACTCGTTGTTTTTTCAGAATTACCGGAAAAAAGGAAAACTGTCGTTGATATTCGAGTTGCTCTTGCAGACTTGCCTGTTGCTAAAGACATCCTTGTATCAACCCCTGATGAGCTTAAACGCCACAACACCCGTATTGGATCAGTGCTATGTTATGCACAACGAGAGGGAAAAATACTGTATGCAAACGACTGATCATATTGAAGATACCGCACGGTGGCTACGATATGCGGAACAAGACTTGAAAACAGCTGAAGTGCTATTAATTCAACCCGACACCCCACCACGTCAATCCTGTTGGTTTGCCCAACAATCTGCTGAAAAAGCACTCAAAGCGGCATTGATTTACTTACAGATAGATTTTCCGAGAACACATGATTTGAATATTCTGTGTAATCTGGTACCTAAAATACAATAATCCTAAATTGACACATATGTATCTCACTTCGTTCTATCCCAGATACAGTCAAATTTATTATAGGACATTATAGAGATCGCTTTTGAGATTCATAGCAGACTGCTAAGCGAAATGGGTAGGTTTTCCATCAAGACTGACGCTGTTCTTTTCTTCCCAATATTCCTTTATTCCGTCTTTACCTTTCTTAGATGCCCACGAATTTAACAGTTCCCTTTCTCCGACATAGTCATAAAGTGGTACTGCCATGCCACAAGAGGTTTGAATGAGTTCAACATTCAGGTCAAAGATTTGTCTTGCACCGGGAATTGGGGGAAATAGCGGGAAGAGTTGTTGCCAGTCTGCGTCTTCGTTGTGGATGGCTTTGGCAGTGCCGTAGAGTCTGAGGATCATGGGGTTATCCTCAAACGCGGTAAACATAACTGTCATCCGTGGGTTTTCTTGAACATGTGCAGCGGTTTCATTCCCACTTCCTGTTACGTTCAACCAAATTACTCGGTTTTCGTTGATCACACGTAAGGAATCCATTCCTTTGGGAGAGAGATTGATTCTACTGTCGGCGGTTGCGGTTGCAACAAAGAATATTTTTTGATTATCTATAAATTGCTGTAGTTTTGGGGTGATACGTTTGTAGAGTTGTGACATCAATATTCTTTGTTGTAGCTGTGGGTGGTATGTTGGTTTAGTCTCGGTTTTTTAGTGTTGCCCAAGTCGTTGCTAATTTGTTGCTAAGTTCCACTGCATGGGGTTCAACACCTTCAATATCTTGTACAAATTCACCTTCATAGAGACGGACATGGTCAATCCATACATCAATCCTTTGTGTTCCCATAATTATACCTGCGCGTGAATTCACGTCATCCACAGGCATTTTAAAGGTGATGAAAAACTCTTGCCATTCTTCGGATAGATTAATTGATTTTGGAGCGTATACAGTCCACGGTGCACCTTGATGCATAATACGCATAGTGATGTTTCGAGGTTTTTCGCTTTTTGCCCATAAACTATAGGTATATGTAATATCTTTCTCCAAAGTGAAGGGTTGCTGATAAAGTTGAATGTGTCCTATTGCATTACCTGCTTTATTGATTGCAATATAGGCAGCATTTTTCCCGATAATAGGTTCAGCTTTGTTGCCTTCCGTAGTAAATAGTGCATTGGCACTTTCATGCGTCCAATGGTGCCATTGGTCGAGTTTTAGGTCAAAATCACCATTCTGTAAGATATTCTCTGGTGGTTTATCTGAATATGCGACCGTTACTAACCCAAGCATCAATAACGACACAAATAAGAAGAATTTATAGGTTATTTTTCTACTTGTGTTCATCTCCACCTTCACTGTCATGTTCACCACCACCTTCTTGATCATGTTCGCTGTCACCATGTTCATCGCTGCCGACTTCAGGATGTGCAGTCCATCCGTCAAAGTCCTTACTTGTTGCAGTGAGGTGTATGTCTCGTTTATCACCGGGAGCGAGGTCTGCTGCCGCTGTTGGTCCGAGTTCTTTTCCATTAGATAAGTGGACTTCAACACGGACCTGCTTCAATGTTTCGTCAGTTGTATTTTCGACTGTCCCTATAAACGAGTTGGTTTCCTCGTCGTAATTCATGACGAGGCGCGCGCCATTTCTGACCTTATCGTAAGTTTCGTTTAACGCAAGTTCTGTTCCTGATTCTTCTTCTCCGTCGTCACTGGATCGTTCTGCGGTACGTGAACAACCGATCATAACAACAATCAGTACAAGGATAATCGCTACGAGTAATCTATGTATGTGTTTCATGAGGTTAACCTTTTTAAAAGTAGATTAGAAAATCATCAAAGTTACTTCTGCAACGGTTACCCCGACACAACTCTCTGGATTTTTGTGTATAAAAACTGGATACCGCATATTATGCCTCTTATTTTTTAATATTCTACTATGGCTTATCTGTAGATAAAGACAGAAAACTACTATATTTCTGCCTGAAACCAGTTGGAAGACTCTTAGTGTATTATCCCTATTTAAACTGAAGGGCAGACGGTATGCCTGCCCTTTGAGTAGGAATTCCGGCAGCGACCTACTTTCCCACGGGGTTGCCCCCGAAGTATCATCAGCGCTGAAGGGCTTAACTACCGTGTTCGGAATGGGAACGGGTGGGACCCCTTCGCTATAACCACCGGAAAGGTGTATAATAATATTTGACAACCGTATAGAATTGAGGGGTCGGTAGAGAAAAATAAAGTTATCAAGCCCTCGACTTATTAGTACCAGTTAGCTAAACCGCTTGCACGGTGTACACATCTGGCCTATCAACCTCCTGATCTCGAAGGAGTCTTACCAACTTAACGTTGTGGGATATCTTATCTTGAGGTAGGTTTCACGCTTATATGCTTTCAGCGTTTCTCCTTTCCGCACATAGCTACCCAGCGGTGCCACTGGCGTGACAACTGGTGCACTAGAGGTACGTCCACCCCGGTCTTCTCATACTAGGGGCAGCTCCACTCAAATATCCTACGCCCGTACCAGATAGGGACCGAACTGACTCACGTCGTTCTAAACCCAGCTCGCGTGCCACTTTAATCGGAGGACAGCCAAACCCTTGGGACCTTCTGCAGCCCCAGGATGTGACGAGCCGACATCGAGGTGCCGAACCGCCCCGTAGCTGTGAGCGCTCGGGGGCGACTAGCCTGTTATCCCCGGAGTACCTTTTATCCAATGAGTTACGGCCTTTCCACACAGCACCGTAAGATCACTAAGCCCTGCTTTCGCATCTGCTTGACGTGTCCGTCTCGCAGTTAAGCTCCCTTCTGCCTTTACACTCTGCGCGCGGTTTCCAATCGCGCTGAGGGAACCTTAGGGTGCCTCCGTTACAATTTAGGAGGCGACCATCCCAGCCAAACTACCCACCTGACACTGTCCTCAGTCCGGATTCACGGACCAAAGTTAGAATTCCAATACAACAAGAGTGGTATTTCAAGGACGACTTCACTGAAGCTGACGCCCCAGTTTCAAAGTCTCCCACCTATCCTACACATGCAGCATTAAAACCCAATATCAGGCTATAGTAAAGGTTCACGGGGTCTTTCCGTCTTGGTACGGGTAACCGGCATCTTCACCGGTATTACAATTTCGCCGAGTCTCTCGCCGAGACAGTGCCCATATCGTTACGCCATTCGTGCAGGTCGGAATTTACCCGACGAGGAATTTCGCTACCTTAGGACCGTTATAGTTACGGCCGCCGTTTACCAGGGCTTCAGTTCGGAGCTTCCGCTTGCGCTTCACTCCTTGCCTTAACGTTTTGGCACCGGGCAGGCGTCAGTCCCTATACATCATCTTGCGATTTAGCAGAGACCTGTGTTTTTAGTAAACAGTCGCATGGGCCTTTTCACTGCGGCTTTTTTGGTTTTCGCGTGCGAAACGCGGCAACTACTCAAAGCACCCCTTCTCCCGAAGTTACGGGGTCATTTTGCCGAGTTCCTTAGCGAGAGTTCTCTCGGGCGCCTTAGGATTCTCTCCTCGCCTACCTGTGTCGGTTTGCGGTACGGTCACCGCGGTTCGTCAGCTCGAGGTTCTTTTCTTGGCAAGCAACCGGAACAGTTTGCATCCTTACGGAATCCTGTTCACCTCCTGGAGTATATTGCACCGGATTTACCTAGTGCACTCCATCGGGCTTAACCCAGCATATCCATCAGCTGGTAGTTCCTAATGCTTGCGTCTCCCCTAGCATCAATCTTGCCATGGTGGTGCAGGAATATTACGCCTGCTTCCCATCGTCTACGCCTTTCGGCCTCGACTTAGGATCCGACTAACCCTGGGTGGAATTGCCTTGCCCAGGAACCCTTAGGCTTTCGGCGAACAAGCTTCTAACTTGTTTTATCGCTACTCATGCCGGCATAATCACTTCTAATTCGTCCAGAGCGCTTCACAGTTCTCCTTCAGTCCTACTATAGAACGCTCCCCTACCATATCTATGTCCGTAGACAATAGATATCCACAGCTTCGGTAATACACTTAGCCCCGGAAATTTTCGGTGCAAAATCGCTCAACCAGTGAGTTATTACACACTCTTTAAATGGTTGCCACTTCTACGCCAACATCCTGGCTGTCTCAGCAACAAAACATCCTTTACCACTTAGTGTATATTTAGGGACCTTAGCTGGTGGTCTGGGCTGTTTCCCTTTCGTCAATAGAGCTTATCCCCTACTGACTGACTCCCATGCTTAAGACAATGGCATTTGCAGTTTAACTGGAGTTGCTAACCTGGTAGGGCCGCGAGTCCAATTAGAGCTCTACCGCCACTGTCGAACACATGAGGCTAGCCCTAAAGCTATTTCGGGGAGAACCAGCTATCACCAGGTTTGATTAGCCTTTCACTCCGACCCACGGGTCATCCCCCAAGTTTTCAGCCTTGGTGGGTTCAGGCCTCCACATATTTTTACATATGCTTCACCTTGCCTATGGGTAGATCACCTGGTTTCGGGTGTACTCCATGCAACTTAACGCCCTATTCAGACTCGCTTTCGCTACGACTCCACATCAAAAATGTTTAATCTGGCTACACAGAGTAAGTCACCGGCTCATTATGCAAAAGGCACGCGGTCATGCATGTCACTTACGTGACTTAGCACTACCACAGATTGTAGGCTATACGGTTTCAGGAACTTTTCACTTCCCTAACAGGGGAACTTTTCACCGCTTCCTTCACAGTACTTCGTTCACTATCGGTCGCCAGGGAGTATTTAGCCTTAGGAGGTGGTCCTCCTAGATTCCCACAGGTTTGACCTATCCCGTGGTACTTGGGGTACCCGTCTAAAGTTCGCCACCGCTTTCGTTCACGGGACTTTTACCCGCTCCGGTTGTTCTTTCCAGAAACATTAAACTAGCAGCGCGTTAACTTTCGGTGTGTCTGAACCCACACCATGACAGACCCCGCAACCCCCGATATACAACGCATTCAGGCTTTAACATATATCAGGTTTAGGCTGTTCCCTTTTCGCTCGCCGCTACTGGGGGAATCGAGGTTTTCTTTCTTTTCCTCAGGGTACTGAGATGTTTCACTTCTCCTGGTTATCTCTTGTGTTAGACACAAGTAACAGGTATTAACCTGTTCGGTTGCCCGATTCGGGAATCTCCGGATCATAGTTTACTATGCAACTCCCCGAAGCTTTTCGCAGCCGGTCACGCCCTTCATCGTCTCCTGGCACCAAGGCATCCACCGTAAGCCCTTAGTAGCTTGATAAGGTGATATTTTTATTCTACCGATTTACCCTCTCTATACAGTTGTCAAAGAACGCCGCCTATTTGATCAGAAATGAAATCATTTCTGTCAGGCGATGGAGATGAGCGGAGTTGAACCGCTGACCTACTGCGTGCAAAGCAGTTGCTCTCCCAGCTGAGCTACACCCCCAAACGTATGGTATATTAATATACCATTATATCCAACAATAGTCAAATTCTTGTCAAATGGAAATTGTAGTATATCACAGAATCTAACATAAGTCAAATATATTTTTCAAAGAACGGGATCTAAATTACTTTCTATCCCTAAACAGATATAAAGTATACCACATAACGTGGTGTATGTCAAATATATTTTACATTTATTTTACAAAAATCACTATAAATTACAAATTATATAATGATTTCTGTAAAGTTATATATAAACGTATGAAATGGATGTGTTGTTTCAATAATATCTTTTGACTATTTTTAGTTCCAACTAACATGTTTATCCTGTCGCACCGTCTGTTTTCTTTGGTGTTGGATAACCATGTTTATGGCAATGCGGTATACCCATGTCTTTAAGGGTATCTTGAATCCGTAATTTGGCAATGTAATTAGAACTTTCTCCATTATCTGTGACTTCAACACATCAACATCTTCATCAGATCCATTTATATCCATCCTTCTGAGAGCAGGCATTACCACAGTTTGTACCCGATTTTTTAGTATATCATTGGTTTCGGTATCGCCTTCTATTGAGGCTTTTACAAGTCTTTCATCTGAGATATTTGACATCGTTCAAATCCTCCTTCATTTAAAGTTTAACTCACATTTATCTCTGTTGTCAAACAATTGTTGCTTTCTTATTGTAAGAGTTTCAAACTGAACCAATAACAGATTTTACATCCCAGAGAAGGACAGTGCCATCATAACTGCCACTTGCCAAGTATTTACCATCCGGTGAAAAATTGATCGATAGTATATCAGTAGGGTGTGCCCAGAAAGTGTGGATATTTTCGCCAGTGGTGATATCCCATAAACGGACGGAGGTTTTTTGCTGTCCCTTTTCCCATTGCGGGTCCCATCGTGAACCAGAGGCAAGGTAGTTACCACATGGTGAAAAGGCAAGTGCATAGGGTGCTTGACATCCTGTGGGTTGAATTAGTGCCATCCGCGCTTTGAAGGTGGTTGCGTCCCAAAGTCTAATTTCACCCCACATTCCACCAGCGATAATGTTATGGTGAGTAGAAGTCTGGAGTGCCCTAATGCGACGGGGACCTTTTTTCTGCCGCTCTTGGGCGCGCTGAAGGTCTTGTGGCATGCCTTTATATATGGAAGTATCTATACATGGTTCAATATCAAGCAATCCGATTTGTTCGTCGCTTTTGAAATTCCAGACTATAGCAGCTCCTCTCGGAGGACGAGTGAAAAACTGCTTACCATTCAAATCAAAATGCAACTTCCAGCCCGGATATGTTTGTGGTGTTAGTGGCGCGTGATAGTGTTTTTCCCATTGCTGCACATCCCACACAGCGATACTATCTCCATAGATGATAACGAAGTATGCCCCTGTAGGCGAGAACCCTATCTTGGACACATGTGAAGATGGACTTTTGGGAAGTTCAGTGACTTGTGTGCCGGATGCAACATGCCAAACTTTAATAGGAGTTCGGAGCCCCGCGGTGACGAGATATTCTTCTGTGGGAGAGAAAACCATATTACGCACTCGCGCGGGGTTTTCGGCGAATTCTGTAACCTGGGTTTTAGACAAGAGATTCCAAACTTTAATGGAATTTTCACTCTCTTCGGTGGTAGCCAGAAGTTCAAGACCTTTTGATAGAACTATGGAACCTGGACCGTTAGGATTCGAATTTCGGAAATGGAATGTACGTTCCACTTGTCGTCGCTTAACATTCCACACACAAACGGCAGAGCGGGTTTTGTGGTTACTTACCAATCTATGGCTATCATTAGAAAAACTTACTGGACTAACGTTCTGATGATGTACAGGGAGAGATGCAAGTGCTGCTGATGTCCCTTCTGTCCAGACGTGGGGTTCTCCGTGTCCATTAGCAACAGCAAACCGTGTGCCATCTTTTGAAAAACAGGCACTGATATTAGACGGATTCCAAGATTCAAAGGTATCTATTGTCACCTGATGCATTGCATCCCATAACACTACTTCAATGCCGCCGATACCAGCAACCCGTAAAGCATCATCTGACGTATAGAAAGGTATGCCAAACTTTATGTAACTATTTCCGCCATATTCCATCGGTTCCATTTCCAAAGTGCCGTTATGTACATTCCACACATGCACCTTGTTTCCCTTGCTACAGGCAGCAAGATAATGTCCACAAGGAGAAAAAACGAGTCTGTGACATCCTCCCACGGATTGTTCGGTGTAATCGTCGCGAAACTCTGCGATCTGTTCACCGGTTTCCATACAAATGACGGATGTCATGTTTGCATTAGGCGTGTATGCAAAGAGATTACCATTAGGCGAAATATTTTTAGGACTAACGTGACCACTTTCTCGTTCAGACTTTGCAGTGTTGCTTGTGATAGGTGTGTTGGTGTCTTTATGCCAAGCGTAGACAGCACACTTTCTATCGTAGAATCTGGGTGTCTGGTCGAGATATAGGTCGACATAGTACATAGCTAAGTGTTGTCCATCAGGCAAAAAGGTGACATTGGTAGCCGCTACTCTCACAGCTCCCGAATCCTCGGGCACATCTATTTCTGCGACACATTGTAGGTTTTGTGTGTTCCATATCTTCACAACACCATCCCAGTCGCTGGTAGCAACCCATTGTGCATCGTCAGAAAATGAGATGGTTGCGACCATCCCACGCTCTGTCCCCCACAGTGCGCGGTGTGTCATCGTATCAAGGTCATACAACCAACAGCCGATACGTGTGGGGACAGCAAGGTGTGTCCCATCTGGCGAAAATGCCATTCTACCTATCTGTCCTCTACCTAAACGTGCGATCGCGCCTTCTGGAAGTTCCCAAGTTGTCACATCCGTGTCTTCAAATTGTGTGGGTTCAGGAATTGAAGTGTTTTTTCTTTTCATAAACTATCTCCTTTTATTCTCAATCTACCGGCGAGGTATAAGTGCCTCACACGCCTATTATATGAAACAGACTTTGAGAACCGTGTAATAATAAGGCATCACTATGTATCGATCAATTGGCTTGAGATGTGTTAAGAGATGAATCTCTCCCCACAATCCGCCAGCAATGAATGTACCACACGGTGAAAACGCGACGGAAGCGGAACGGAGCCAACGCATCTTTAACGTCCACTTTTTGAATCGACGCTGGATTTCCCGATAATCCCCTTTATACATGGAAGCATCTGCTAATGCGAAGTCTACAGAAGCCAAGCTGTTTACCGGTCGCAACATCCCAAAAATGAACGTTACGACCGATGCTTAAGCTCGGTGAGTATGTCAACAATGCTATGGTAGATTTACCATTACATTCACACCATTGTTCGGGATGCTTACAAAGCGCGCTTACATGTAAAAAGAGAAAGTATAAGAAGCTATAAGCAGCATTAGCACCGAATGAGCGTATACCAATCGGTGTATTTGGCATTGATTTAGCAATGAATTGCGCGACTACAAACGCTGTTTATTGTAATCTGGGACACAAACTATCACACCATCTATGAGATAAAGTGTATGTATTTTTGGATTTTGAGAAAAATGTTCGGTTGGAAAAATTGTTACATTCTAAATTTGTTGAGGGATAAAAGAAATGGGCTTACCTGGAATCGAACCAGGGACCTCGCGCTTATCAGGCGCGCGCTCTAACCTTCTGAGCTATAAGCCCCTGAGACTAAGCAGAAAGTATGTTATTTGAAAGTTAAATAGTAGTTGTGCGTGTCTTGTAAGGTAAAGAGCGTTATGAACAAGCAAATTGTGTGAAAATTTGTTTGTTATTGCTCCTTAGAAAGGAGGTGATCCAGCCGCAGGTTCCCCTACGGCTACCTTGTTACGACTTCGCCCCGGTCATCGGTCTCACTTTAAACAGCTCCCTCCCGAAGGTTGGGTCACCGTCTTTGAATGCTACCAACTCCCATGGCGTGACGGGCGGTGTGTACAAGGGCCGGGAACGGATTCACCGCGACCTGCTGATTCGCGATTACTAGCGATTCCAACTTCATGCAGTCGAGTTGCAGACTGCAATCCGAACTGGGGTCGGCTTTTTGGGATTTGCTCCACCTTGCGGTTTGGCATCCCTCTGTACCGACCATTGTAGCACGTGTGCAGCCCAGGGCATAAGGGCCATGCGGACTTGACGTCATCCCCACCTTCCTCTGGCTCGTCACCAGCGGTCTCTTTAGAGTCCCCAGCATTACCTGATGGCAACTAAAGACAGGGGTTGCGCTCGTTGCGGGACTTAACCCAACATCTCACGACACGAGCTGACGACAGCCATGCAGCACCTGTCATAGTGTCCCGAAGGAAAACTATATTTCTATAGCGGTCACTGCGATGTCAAGCCCTGGATAAGGTTCTTCGCGTTGCGTCGAATTAAGCGACATGCTCCACCGCTTGTGCGGCCCCCCGTCAATTACCTTGAGTTTTAACCTTGCGGCCGTACTCCCCAGGCGGGGTACTTAATGCGTTAGCTACAGCACAGAGGGAATCAATACCCCCTACACTTAGTACCCATCGTTTACAGTAAGGACTAGCGGGGTATCTAATCCCGGTTGCTCCCCAAACTTTCGCGCATGAGCGTCAGTCTTAGACCAGAAAGCCGCCTTCGCCACGGGTGTTCTAAACGATATCTGAGCATTTCACCGCTACACCGTTCATTCCACTTTCCTCTTCCAGACTCAAGTAAAGCAGTATCAAACGCAATGGTTCGGTTGAGCCGAACCCTTTCACGTCTGACTTACTCTACCGCCTGCGCGCGCTTTACGCCCAGTGATTCCGGACAACGCTTGCCCCCTACGTCTTACCGCAGCTGCTGGCACGTAGTTAGCTGGGGCTTTCTACTACGGTAACGTCAAACCTGTTGCGTTATCAGCAACAAGCAATTCATCCCGTAACACAGAGGTTTACGACTCGAAAGCCTTCATCCCCCACGCGGCGTCGCATCGTCAGGGTTTCCCCCATTGCGAAATATTCTCGACTGCAGCCTCCCGTAGGAGTTTGGGCAGTGTCTCAGTCCCAATGTGGCTGACCATCCTCTCAGACCAGCTACCCATCGTAGCCTTGGTGTGCCATTACCACACCAACAAGCTAATAGGACGCGGGCTTATCTCCGAGCGGCAGCCGAAGCCACCTTTCATTCGGCAGACCGAAGTCAACCGAGTCGTATTTGGTATTAGCAACCCTTTCGAGTTGTTGTCCCCATCTCAGAGGTAAATTACCCACGCGTTACTCACCCTTTCGCCACTTTCCACCGTACCGAAGCACGGTTTCTCGTTCGGCTTGCATGCCTAATCCACGCCGCCAGCGTTCGTCCTGAGCCGGTATCATACTCTCCACAAAAGTTTTGAAGTACTACATCATTTAATTGAGGTGTACTCACAAGCTATATAATAGGCACGTCACGTTCACTATTTAACTTTCAAAGAACAACTTCACCTTCCTTTGTTGAAAGGTGAATATTATTATACATCTTTAAAACCGGTTTGTCAAATAAAAATGTAAAAAAAAGCATAATTATGTCAAAATATACGCTTTTTAATGAATTTAAGTGTTTTTAACAACTTTCAAGTAGGATATATACCTACATGTTTGTGCACAAGAGTTTCTAACTCGCATCTTTATTCATCTATAATCTCCGTTTCAGTTTTAACGTCTATTATCTCTGTTTCAGTAGTCTCGATTTTAAAGGTCTCTACGTTTTTTCCTTCAAGGAAGGATGGATCTAAATCTGAACCAACGATAACGTTCACAGGAACCCTATCTCCCTGAGTCTTTGCCTGATTAAGCAGTGTGAGAACACCCATCAATTGTCTGCGGTTTTCCTGTTGCTCTTCGGGTAAAATCTCAATCCAGTCCTCAAAAAGCGCAGTCAGATCGTCAAGTTCGACGGGACCACCAGACATCTGCTTCAGCCTATCCATTATTGCCTCAACTTCGGGAGATTGACCGTATTTCTCAGCGAGATAAGCCTGTGCTTTTTCAAAGTCTTTCTCTTCAACATCTTCATCAAGAAGTGATTTTACTTCTTCTGGTATACCAAAAGCGGTAAGTAATGATGCTGGATCAAATTCTGATCCAACAGCGTTTTCAGCTGAAACTTCCTTCCCTTTTCCGGTAGTAAGCAACTCGGACTCATCAGTAGGTATTGAATCAACCTTGAGTTTCTTATTAACTGAATTTGATGATTGTGTTGACACCTGATCTGAAGACAGAGTTGAACCACTTTCTGTGGCAGGTTTTGTTGGCGCAGTCGTTTCCGGAGGCTTTCCAATTTCTGAAGTAAATCGGTCATAACTTCTCTGTGAGTAATAATATGTTCCACCTAAGAGAAGAACAGCTATAATCACCATACCTCCGACAACTTTAAAATCGAGTTGTTTGAACATTTCCTTTCTCCTATTCTGGCTATTATTGTAAATGTCGTGGATTATGTGAAGTGCGTCATCTGTTTAAATGAATACACTTGACACAGCATAAGGTTGCAATAATATGGAGGTAAGGTGGTAAGTTTATATGAATCCACTGATGGTAGGAAGGAAATGGACTTCGACGTTTGCGGCAACGCGTTTGTGCCTGTCCATTCTGATGAAAATTCTTTTACACAAACACCAATGCTGGATAGGTTGATTGTCCAACATCTTCGCTCCTCTGGAGCTTTTTACGGCCAATATGTTATGCTTTTTCCGGTTGTTTCTGAGGCATCAACGTATTGAGCCAGATCACGCAACGCAATGACGGTACAGTTTCTGTCACGCAGATAATCCATGTAGGTCTCAAACAGTTCGGGTGAGGTGTCAACCCACGGATGTTCAAGAGCAGGAACACCGTGAAATGTCAAGACAGCGATTTTCCCATCCTTTGCCTGTTCAACCGCCCAAACCAAATCCTCAAATTCGTAGTTTGGACCAGGTACACCTGTTGACGGGATGAGCAACGGATGATGTACATCCGGATCATAAGCTGGTCCACGTCCGCCCTCTGGATGAAATGAAAACTCCGGTCCAATGCCACGCCGTGCGAAACGATACCCTTTTTCTGACAACGCTTCTATCGCTTCCGGTCCGCGACAATCCGCCGGATAACCAAAGGTCTCAGGAACAGGAATACCGTATTCTTCGCACCGTTCATCGATGTGTATCAAGTCTGCCAGCAATTCCTCTTTAGATTGTGTGTTGGCATGCGTATGATGACGGGTATGGTTACCTATCTCAAAACCCTCCTCGTGCAATTGACGGATCTCTTCCCATGTGACATAATGTGACTTGTTATTGAGGAAATTTAGTCCTTCTGTAATGAAAAAAGTCGCCCCAAAACCGTAACGTTTTAATAGAGGTGCAACATAGGTATAATCTGATTTGTTGCCGTCATCAAAGGTAAGGACAACCAACCCGTCAGGGATGGGGTGTAGTACCTCGTCTTTAGATAATTCTTGATTCTGTTTTTGCATTTTACTCCTAACAATTTGCGGATTTTCTCTTCCGGCGATGGTAAGCGGGTTGGACATCCATATCGATTGCGTTCCAATAATACTTCAGTGAATCGTCCGTTGCCCATTCGGAATAGACTTCTTCCCATTTTGCACAACCCAGATGGACGGTGAGTGCGTCCTCATCAACAGGTTCATTGACCGACTGGTAGCGGGCACTTGTTGCAAGTCGTATATGGTCATCGGTCATATTGTGCCGCCCCTGGTGAATCGTTAAACTATGAAACATGAGGACATCTCCGCACTTAAAGGGATTCCATGCCCATTCCGTACTGTCTTTGATCAACTCCCCCGAACGGACACCGCCGTCTTCTAATAACCCGCGACGGTTTGATCCGCATGCAATTGCTAAACCTCCCAACTCTGCATCACAGTCCCCCAATGGTGTCCACACAGTCCATGTTTCCTGCGAACCACGAACCGGACTGAAGTCCTGATGCGGTGGGGTAGTATACTGATGTTCTCCTGGGAAGATAACGTGACAGATGTGGCGCGGATGGATGAAAACGGCTGTTTCAAACAGAACTTCTAAGACACGCAGGATACGCTCGTGATGAGGAAGAGCATGGAAAAGGCGGAGTTTCTGGACATCAACATAGAAATGTATATACGTTTTAGATCTGTCCTGTTCACAGACGAAAACCCCGCTTCTGCGGATACCAGCATCTGGATCAGAGTCCGGCGCAAGGAGTTCGTGCTGCTCTGCTACACGGAGTACCTGTCCTCGTAATTCAAGTACCGGTTCCACAGGGAGTAGTCCGGGAAAGAAGAGATACCCGTTCTGCCTGCTGTGCTCAAGCAGAAGGTCACGGTCTTTAATTAAGTCTGTACAATCTATGAATGGCGATTCAACGTTCATTAGAATTGTTTCTTTCTAACTTTATTGGACAGCCTTGAGTTTTCCCCATGTGACGGGCAAGGCATCAGCAGGATCTATTGCAGCACTGTATCCTACGGTTGTAACCAACACATTGTCATAAAGAGTATGTTCACCACCACCAGCTCTGAAACCTATGCCACCCTTTTCATGGGTTTTATCCATCCATGTACACGATAGCTTAAGTTCCTTGCCACGCTCACCGAGATAGAGGTCGTAACGATCACCTTCCGCAACTATTTTAATCGTATACCATTTGCCAAGTTCAGCGTGTACACCTGATTCATTATCCAACTTATCCTCATCCTTAACGATATAATTACCACCAACTCTCGTAAACCACCAAAATTGATTACGATCATCTGCGACAATTTGAACCAGTGTACAATTGTTTGGGTCTTCCGCACGTACAACCCAATTGGCTGCCCATACCGGATTGACCATATTAAAGTCAACAATAAAATCAAAATCAGTGAAATCCTTTTTGACTGTAATCCCGACTTCTCCCCCGTTAACCGTTAATGCCTCGCCATCCGCGGACCAAGTTCCTGTAGGAGTCCATTTACCTTTGTCAATTGCCTTCTCATTAAAGTCGTCTTCAAACAACACTTTGCCAACACAAAAAGGTGCATACACTGAGATGAGTAAAAATGAAAAGAGTGTGAAGACGCTGAATCTCATTTCACTTGATTTCATAATAACTTCTCCTTTTAGGTTTTGAATAAAACAGAGGGATATATTCGGTGACAAATTTCCTAACTGCACCACGTCGGAATCAATTGGGGAAAGAATAACACACCTACCATAGACTGTCAACCAAAACCATTCCAATTCCAAATTAGTCAGTTAGGGATGGAGTGTTATAAAAAGTGTGTTATCTAAAGTCATTATATTTAAATCATTAAATTGTCAGTATGGTATAGTAACGTGAGTTCGGTTTAGCAGCCATGCAGGATTTTATATCTATTTGCCGAATTTACAATGTCATAACTTTGTAAAGTTTTTGAGTTTATTGAGTCAATGGGAAAATTAAGAATTTGGATATTTGCCACAATCCTTTATCACCAGTGGGTTTATAGGCTATTTATTACCAATTTAGTCAGGATTGACTCAACAACTTTACAAGATTTATCAGGTATTAAGACAAAGGCTTTTTGCAGTGCATATTTTACTGAATCCCAAAGTTGCCTATACCGAACTCACGTTACAGTACATCATACACCGTACAATCCGAATCTGGTTTGTACATTGCTGTCATTGACTGACCCTATACTTGCCGCAACCTGGAGGATTTTAGTGCCAATAGGTGATGTCTCTGCCAGTTGATTTTGTTGGATCAACATAGTTTGCCAAATCACGCAATGAAATAACGGTGCATTTTTTGTCATGAAGATAATTTACGTAGGACTCAAACAGTTCGGGTGAGGTGTCAACCCACGGATGTTCAAGAGCAGGAACACCGTGAAATGTCAAGACAGCGATTTTCCCATCCTTTGCCTGTTCAACCGCCCAAACCAAATCATCAAATTTATAGTTAGGACCGGGTACACCTGTTGACGGGATAACCAACGGGTGATGGATATCTGGATCGTAAGCTGGACCACGACCACCTTCCAAATCATAAGGAAACTCCGGTCCAACACCGCGTCGTGCAAAAGGATAACCTTTTTCTTTTAATACTTCTATCGCTTCTGGTCCACGACTATCTCCAGGATAAGCAAAGGTTTCAGGAATAGGGATATCATACGCCTCACACTGCTTGTCAATGTGTATCAACTGTGCTAAAAACTCTTCTTGTGACAGTGTGTTAATGTTATTATGATGCTGGGTGTGGTTTCCGATTTCAAAACCTTCCTCATGCAACTTATGGATCTCTTCCCATGTGACATAGTGATCTTTGTTGTTGAGAAAACCGAGACCTTCCGTAATGAAAAAAGTCGCTCCAAAACCGTAACGTTTTAATAGAGGTGCAACATAAGTATAATCTGATTTGTTGCCGTCATCAAAGGTGAGGACAACTAATCTATCGGGGATTGGGTGCAGTTCTTTAGATTTTGGTATCTCTTGATTATGCATTGGTTTCATTGGACCTTAGAACTGTTAGGAAGATCCTTGTCCTCCACCACTAATGGCAGGAAGAAAATGGAGTTCTGCGTCTGCGTCAACGCGATCGTGCATACCTACTCTGGTTAGCACACCGTTGATATAAACACCGATACTGGGATGTATTCGGTCACCATCGCAGAGTTTGGCTTTTGTGCCAGGGTAACGTTCCTCAAGGTTGTTGACTATCTCGCGGATAGTAGCACCGTCAACCTTGACACTATCTTCACCATCGGTTAGGTTACGAATGAGTGCGGGAATGGCAACAATTGGCATACAAGTATTTCCTATAAAGTATAGGCACGGTTTATAACCGTGCCTACAGATATGCAAAACTTGAAATGTGAATTCTTATATTTTACCCATCGCTTTTAAGAGACGGTCTGGCGACATTGGGAGTTCGGTCATTCGGATACCGATGGCATCGTAAATAGCGTTCGCAATTGCAGCAGGTGGAGGAACAATCGGCACCTCACCGACACCACGGACACCATACGGATGTCCAGGATTCGGTACTTCCACAATAACAGCGTCAATCATTGGAAGGTCTAAGCATGTCGGCATCCGGTAATCCAAGAAACTGGCGTTTGTCATTGCACCTTCAGCATTGTAGATATATTCCTCGTTCAATGCCCAACCGATACCTTGGACGACTCCACCCTGTATTTGTCCTTCAACATAACTTGGATGGATAGCTTTTCCAGCATCCTGCGTAGCAGTGTAGCGTAAAATTTCAACCTTACCGGTTTCTACATCCACTTCTACATCAACAACATGGGTTGCGAATGCACCACCAGCACCTGCGGGGTTCATTGTGGCTCTACCGACAACGGGACCTCCGGTTTCACCGAGTCTTGCAGTTAGGTCTCGGAAACTGATCTGTTCCTCTTTACCATTGATACTTGAGAATTCACCATCGACAAACTGTACATTTGCTTCATCCACATCCCAGAGTTTCGCAGCTCGTCCTTTCATCTGTTCAACAACATCTTGTGCCGCTTCATAGGCAGCATAACCAGTCGCATAAGTTGTACGACTACCACCCGTTACTGCGGTGTAACCAATAGAATTGGTATCAACAACGGTTGGATTGACAGATTCAGCGGGAATACCAAGCACTTCCGCAGCTTGCATGGCAATAGAAGCACGTGTACCACCAATATCCGTAGAACCTTCTACAAGGTTAATTGTTCCATCGGGGTTTACGTTAATAGTGACGCTGGATTCCAGACCAATATTAAACCAGAAACCGGAGGCTATCCCGCGTCCATGGTATTTCTTCCCATTCGGTGATGCGTAGTGTGGATGTGTCTTTGCCGCTTCAAGCGTTTCGATAAAACCGATACGTGGGTAGATAGGACCATCTGGACGGCGATCACCCTCTTTTGCACCATTCATAAGTCGTAACTCAAGCGGATCAATGTTCAATTTCTCTGCAAGTTCATCAATGACAGTTTCTGTACCGAATGCTGCATTGGTTGCACCTGGCGCACGGTAGGGAGCAGTCTTCGGTTTGTTGACAACAACATCGTAACCATCAATTAGAACATTTTCAATGTTGTAAGGAGCAAAGACACACATTGCACCTGCACCGACAGGTGAACCGGGATATGCACCTGCTTCAAAGACAAGAGATGTTTGTGCGGCAGTAATTGTACCATCATTTTTAGCACCCATTTTAATCGTAATATAGGATGCTGGTGTTGGACCTGTTCCTTCAAATACATCAGCGCGGTTCATCAAGACCTTAACGGGTTTACCTGTTTTTTTTGCAAGGAGTGCAGCAACAGGTTTAACATAGACATTAATCTTACCACCAAAACCTCCACCGATTTCTAATGGAACAACTTTAATTTTTGAAATCGGATATTGAAGAATTTCAGCGAGTTGCTCACGCACAGTAAACGCACCTTGTGTGCTACACCATACTGTTAACTGACCATCAGGATTGTAAAGTGCAGTAGCGTTGTGTGGTTCAATATAACCTTGGTGGACTGTACCCGTAACAAAGTCTCTTTCAATGACAACATCTGCCTCAGAAAACCCTTTATCAAGGTCGCCTTTTTTGTGTTGGAGGTGACTTGCGACGTTGCTCGGTTCGTCACCTGTTTCTCCAAGTGAAGATGTCCTCAAGTTTTCGTGCAGAATTGGGGCATCCGATTCCATCGCTTCGCGCACTTCTAACACCGGCGGCAGCACCTCATATTCAACATCAATGAGTTCACACGCTTCTTCTGCAATATGGGGATTTGTTGCTGCAACAGCCGCAATGGCGTGTCCCTTATAGAGTGCTTTGTCGCTTGCTAAGATGTTATCGCAGAGATATTTGAGATTTACCGCACCTTCCCCAAGGTCTGCCATCTTGTCTTCTGCTGTGGGTAGGTCTTGCGCGGTAACGATACCTTTAACACCAGGGTGTGCTTCTGCGCGACTTGTGTCAATTGATACGATTCGTGCATGGGCATGTGGACTTCGCAGTACTCTTCCGTGCAGTAGTCCAGTGATCTGAAAATCAGCACCATAAATTGCTCTACCGGTGACTTTGTCAACGCCGTCATGCCGAATGGGACGTGTTCCGATAACTTTATATTCTTTCTTTTCAGACATATAGACTCTCCTTTTACGTAGCTGCGGCTGCATCAAGTACAGCGCGAACGATTTTATCGTAACCTGTGCAGCGGCACAAATTTCCTGCTAACCAGTATCGAACTTCGTGTTCTGTTGGATTTGGGTTTTTATCTAATAATGCCTTTGCACTCATGATAAATCCAGGAGTACAAATACCACACTGAAGCGCGGCGTTTTCAAGAAAGGCATCTTGGATCGGGTGCAATTTGTCTGGTTCAGCAAGTCCTTCAATGGTCTCAACAGACTTACCATCAATCTCTGCCCCTAAGACAAGACATGAATTGACGAGTCTGCCATCAAGAATGACACTGCAAGCACCACAATTTCCGTTGTTGCATCCCTCTTTTGCTCCAGTGAGATGGAGTTCATCTCTGAGAACTTCCAGTAGGCTTTGTCTTGGTTCGCAGAGAAATTCCACCGTTTCTCCATTGATTGTGGTTTGAACGTGTGATTTTCTCGCCATAATATCGGTTTCCTTTTACATTTAAAGATTCAAGTTAATAATCCGTGTCAAACTCTTATTAAGATAATCTGTTGGTGGACAAATCTATATTATGCTTTGTCTCTTACTCTTTGAATAGCACCGTTGAGTGCACGTCGCGTCAGTACTCCAACGAGGTGTGTTCGTTGTTCGGCAGTACCACGCATATCGCTTATCGGACGTGCTATAGATTGTGCAGCTTGTGCGGCTTCGTTAATAGCGTCATCAGAGATCTCTTTGTCGGTGAGGAGTGCACTTGCTTCTTCAGCAAATAGAGGTGTCGGAGCAACAGCACCGAGAGCTATTCGAGCAGACACGATACGTTGTTTTGAATCGTCTAAGACAACAGAAGCACCCGCACCAACAACCGCAATATCCATTTCATTACGAGGAATAAACCTAAGATAATAAGAACTTGAATTCTTCTGAGGTGCTGGTATTTTTATAGAGACAAGGATCTCACCATTTTCAAGGGCTGTCTGTCCGGGACCTGTACAGAAATCTTCTACAGGTAGTTCACGTTCACCGTTTGGACCGGCGATAACACAGATTGCGTTTAACACAATTAATGGTGGGATACAATCTGCTGCAGGTGAGGCATTGCATAGATTACCCCCTACTCCAGCGCGTCCCTGAATAGCAGTGCCACCGATGATTTTGGTTGCGTCTATTAAGCCAGGATATGCATCGCAAATTTTATCAGCAGCATAAATCTGATAACATGGTACCGCTGCACCGAGTGTCAAACCGTTCTCAGCATCATAGTCTAATACGTTGACTTCAGGAATGGATTTGATGTCAATCATCCAGTCCAGCTGCCTTCTGCCCTCTCTTGCTTGGACAATAAGGTCAGTACCACCAGCGAGGATTCGAGCTTGGTCGCCTTTTTCATCAAGTAATGCCACCGCTTCGGACACTGTTTTAGCATCAATATACTCAAATGCTTGCATGGGCAACAATCTCCTTTCAGTTGATATTGGATAAACTGCTTTTTTCAAAAAGATTATACCATAAATGCGAAATGTTGCAAGAAATTTCGTGAGTATGCCACATCCTTCTTTAATTTGACACCTGTCTATGAGTATGCTATACTAAATTTCATCATAGTAGTCCAATTGAATTCGATTCGATTGTCATAGAAAATGAAACCATAACAGACTATGAACTCACCGAGTATCAGACACTGTTGAACCAATTAGAATCCCAGAACCTGAAACGGATTGATGCTCTTATGACTTAAGCACGATCCAGAGAAAGCATATTGGAGGAAGTAATAGTGGACTTAGGGTTAAAAGAGGAAATAGTGCCATTTGAGTATATTTCCGCTTCCAAGCGTCTTCGCGTCCGAAATCGTGCAGATGGACTCTATGAGTAAAGTTTTTACAGATTGCTGGTAAACACTCGGTTATTAAATCCTCTTAACGTGAATTCGGTATAAGCAACTTTGGGAATTGGTAATATATGCACTGTAAAAAACCTTTGTTATAGTGCCTGATAAATTTTGTAAAGTTTTTGAGTCAATCTTGTCTATATTGGTCGTAAATAGCCTATAAACCCACTGGTGATAAGGGATTGTGGCACATGTCCAAATTCTTGATTTTCCGATTGACTCAAAAAACTCAAAAACTTTACAAAGTTATGACATTGTAAATTCGACAAATAGGTATAAATTCCTAATGTCTTCTAAACCGAACTCAAGAAACTCTTAAGAAATTTGGAAAACTTGGATCAACCGTTACAGAATCAGTAACCCGCATACTCAAAATGGAGAAAAGTCGATGTTCAATAATAAAGTCTACAAGAACACTAAAGCACTAAACAAACCCACACATTACTATTTCAAAAATTATCTATTCATTCTTACAATACTACTCTCCATTACCCTCAGTTCCTCCGCAGCAGATACCGACAAAGATCCAATCATAACACTACTCCGCTTTGATCAAATCCCCGCAATCACAAAACCGCAATTTGTACCTGCTGCTATTGCCGATTTAGATCCCAATGCTCCTGTCATCGGTGTAACAATTAATGACGAAAGCCATGCATACTCACTCTATCTACTGAACGGACATGAGATTGTCAATGATGTTATCGGTGGAGAGAAAATAGCTACCACATGGTGACCACTCTGCAAAACGGCTATCGTGTATAGCCGAGAACTTGACGGAAAGACATATACTTTTGGTGTCAGTGGAAAACTATGGAGAGATGCATTGTTAATGTATGACCATCAGACTCGTTCCCTCTGGTCACATATCACTGGTGAAGCAATTCAGGGAAAATTGAAAGGCAAGAAGTTAAAACCACTCGCCTCCATGCCACAGATAGCATGGAAAACATGGATGGCAAATTACCCGAATACACAAGTTCTGTCTGTAGGGATGCGTGAAAGTTTAAAACGAGATAATTACACAGACTACCATAAGAGCCAACGTGCAGGTGTGAGTGGAACAAAATACACTGACAAAAGATTGTCCAATAAATCTCTTGTGATTGGAGTCCAAGTACAACGAAAATATGGTGCCGACGGTATAGAAGGAGAGGCTGGTGCTGATGGACAAGATGGTGCTGATGGACAAGATGGTGCTGATGGGCAAGATGGTTCTCCTGGTGCAGTTGCTGATTATAACACACAGTATATTGCCTATCCACTTACACAATTTGCGAAAACCACTATCTTCAACGATACAGTTAGCGGTGTGCCTTTGTTAATCTTTCACGACAAAGAATCGTTTGCAACCTCTGTTTTTAAACGTATAGTAGACAACAAAGTGATAATTTTCACATCCACAGAAGGTCATTTCGCTACAGATAACTCCAAATCAGAATGGAATCTTATTACAGGTAAAGCGACTTCGGGTAAACACAAAGGGAAACATTTGCAACGGCTACCCGCTGTCAATATCTACTGGTTCGCGTGGGCACGTTACTACCCTGAAACTACCATTTTCGGTCGATAATCAATCTTACAATTCAACCACTTCACCAGTCATATCACGATGCATTGTTGGACGAATAACCAATTCCGGTATGTTACTCCGTTGTGGTAAGGTAGCAATTAGCAAAATCGCTGCTGTAGTTTCAGCTACATCCACCATCGTTGTACGTGCATCGTCATCGGGTGGAATAGGACGATTATCCAGAATCGGCGTTGCCACCTCACCCGGAATTATGACACTTGCTCGGATACCAGTGTTTCGTAAATCATTGTTGAGAAACTCTGTGAAGTTGATAACACCTGCCTTTGCTGCACCGTAGGCAAATCCACTGAAAGGACCAGGCGTTACCGCTGCAAGAGATGAAATATTGATAATCGTCCCCGATTTCGCTTTCAGCATTGTAGGCACAACAGCCTGTGTACAGAAAAATGTTCCGATGAGGTTTGAGTTAATGACGGAGCGTGTCTCTTCTGGTGTCGTATTCAGGAGTCGCCGATTATGCGAACTATGTCCCGCATTGTTCACAAGCATATCAATCTGACCGAATTTTTCAAACACGTCGTCAACCATTTGCTGAACAGCATCGTAGTCAGCGGCATCAAGTGCATAACCCACCGCAGTTCCACCACCAGCATTAATTTCTGATTTAACTGCATCTAACTTCGGTTCTGTTCTACCGACAATCACCACGTTAGCACCCTCTTCTGCCATTTTGAGGGCAGCATCCCGACCAATACCACTACCACCACCTGTAATAATACACACCTGATCCTTTAGTTTCATTCTCCACCTCCATTTGGTAAAATACGTTGGACAGCCACTTTCACCTCTTTTGAAAACGATTCCAGTTCATATTGTTCTTCCGAAATTTTATCACGATGTTCCTCAAACGGATATCCTCCCTTTCCTCCTTCATTGAAATACACACTCAATTGATACCTTTGAAAGATATTCATACGCGGATAATCTTCTGTCCACGGACTTGCATCATGAAGCAGGTTCGTTGAAAAGATGGCAGCATCTCCCGCCTTCATGGGAAGTGTAATTGAAGTTGGCGGATCGTGTTTGACAGGTAGATGTTCTGGTGTCTGAAATTGGGATTTATGGCTGCCGGGTACAAGGCAAAATCCTGTCCCTTGTGGCACATCTACCAATGCCACCCAAGTTGCAATATGGTTACAATAGATATGTCCTGCAGCAGCTTGATAATCGTTATGTGGATTTCGGAACCCTTGTGGAAACTTAAACCCGCTATCATCACGATGAAAATGTTGAGGATAGTCATGCTTTGTCATCATCGTGAAATTGTTGTGAAAGAGACGCGGCGCGTTCATCATTATTCCTGCTACAATTCGTATAATATGTGGGTTCATGGTAAGGTCTTGAAACAGACGATGTCCATATTGTATATGGTTTATATGTGTTTTACACGGTTCTTGTCTGCCACGGTGTAATGGTTGTGGGATGTCTGATTCATCTATTGTTAGCCAATGCTGAAGCACCTTCAACATCTCCTCAATTTCATCATTTGGAATAACATTCCGCACCACGAGGAAACCATGTAAATCAAAATACCACTTTTCTTCCTCAGTTAAAGTGGATTGAATAGTGTACATTAATATTCTCCATAGTTAATGTTGTCTCAAAGAACAGATTATCAAAATTATGCAATATTTTCAAGAGATGACAGTTGCAAGAATTAACTATCTGCTTGATAAAAAAACTAAAATCACATATAATTGGAGCGGACTCCACAATCTGGTTGATTGGAAGAAAAAGCAAAATATACCTTCAATAAGACGAATATGTGGAATAAAAAACCTTGTTAAGGAGCATGACAATGCCTAAGAGGATTAAAATTGGACTCATTGGGTGCGGTATGATTTCCGGTTCACACGTCAACGGATATTTGGCACATCCACAGCACGCTGAAATCGTGGCTGTATGTGACACAGTTGACGCAAACGCGAAGCGAAGAGCCGCAGAAGTACTTTCAGGTGCGGAGGGACGCGCGAACTCCGCTACCGATGAGGCAAAAAAAGCCGAATCAGCAGAGGCACGCGAACGTTTAAAAGAAAATGCTGCACGCTGGACAGAATATAAAGATAATGGCGTTAAAATCTTCAGTGATTACAACGAAATGATTAAAGAATGTGAGTTAGACGCAGTCAGTCTTGCTACACCACCTTTTGTCCACGAACCCGCTGCAGTCGCTGCTGCAAACGCTGGCAAGCACGTCTTTTGCGAAAAACCGATGGCGCGCACAGCGACTGAGGCACGAAACATGCGCGACGCATGTGACAAAGCCGGTGTTAAACTTGCATACCAAAGTGGAGGCACCTGCCTGAACCCAACAAGTTATGCTATCCGAGAGTATGTCACTTCAGGGAAAATCGGTGATGTTCACTACGGTAGACTTACAAGTTACCGTGTGCGTGGTAGACCTAATGTAGATATGTTCGGATTCGGAAAGTGGTTCCTGAATTCAGTATACAGTGGTGGCGGTACTGTATACGACACTGGTGTCTACGATATCAACCGTTCTATTTATCTACTCGGATCTCCTCAACCCGCAACAATCAGTGGTATCGCTTATCGTGGTATGCCTCCGGAATATACAGGTGAAGAGATTAACGATGTAGAAGAATTCGTTTCCGTGTTTGTGCGATTTACCAATGGCATGTCATTTACTTATGAACACGGATGGTCATGCAATATGGCAGGACAACCGCAAGGTATCTTCATTTTCGGTTCAACGGGGTCGTTCAGCAACGATAAACTATTCCTTGAAAAAGGAAATTGGGAAACTGATGACAAAGGCAACCGAAGACGTTATCAAAGTAATCTCGTTGAAACACCATTAGATCTACCAGATAAACACTTTCCCGATAAGTTCCGTGACTTTATTGACGCATGTAGTAGCGATGCACAACCTGCAAGCAATGGTGATATCGGTTTGAAAGTTACAGAGATCATGAGCGGTTCACTCCTATCTGCAAAACTCGGACGTGAAATCAGTGTTGAAGAACTATATGAATTAGAAGCACTCCGGACTGAGCCGACACCGGGTTGGCCTATTCCATTAGGAATATAAGCAACCATTTATAGGAGACCACTTACAATATGGATAATTTATCCAAATTTATTCGAACTATACCTGATTATCCTAAGCCAGGTATTATGTTTAAAGACATTACCCCACTTTTAGGAAATGCCCCCGTTTTCAATGCTGTTATTGAGGTATATGCAAACCATTACAAAGATGCAGCAGTTGACGTTATTGTAGGACCCGAAGCAAGAGGGTTTATATTCGCTTCTGCACTCGCGTATCGGATGGGGACGGGTTTTGCTCCTGTACGTAAAAAAGGAAAGTTACCTTACGATACATACCAAGTGACCTACGATCTTGAATACGGAAATGATACATTAACTATTCATAAAGATGCTTTTCCAAAAGGTAGTCGCATACTTATTTGTGATGATCTCTTGGCTACTGGTGGAACTCTTGCTGCAACGATTGAACTTGTTGAAAAAATCGAGGGAGACATTGTTGGTATTGCCCTATTAATAGAACTACCCGAACTAAACGGACGAAATAAAATCGGGGATATACCAATCTACTCAATCTTTGAATTTGGCAACCTGCAAGAATAATATTCGATTCCTGATTGCACATATTCCTACAGTAGTGAGGCTATACCAATTAGCAATGGATTGGCAACATATTTCCGTCACCTCATGAGGTAGATAAAGTGGAATCCAAGCCTTGATTTTACGCAATTCCTCAAGCAATTTAATGTTGACAACATTGCTCAAATCGGGTATCCTTATAAGTAGTAAATCATAGGAATTTTATGTCGTAGAAGAATACAATAGGACATATTATCTGAAGGAAATGAAACGGAGGAACAGATGTGAAAAGTTTTGAGTTTTTTGAACCTACTACCCTTGCAGAAGCGTCTCGACTGTTCGCACAGGAACACGCGCAGCTCCTTGCAGGTGGGACAGATATCGTTATCGGTATGAAAGCTTACACTGAAACACCAGAATCAGTTATTAGTTTGCAGAAAATTCCAGGTTTGGCAGGTATCACTACTGACGCTGACAATGGCATTACTATCGGAGCGACCACAAAGATACGGGAAGTAGAGTTGTCTGAAGATATACTGCAACACCATACCGCGCTGGCAGAAGGTGCGTCAGAAATCGGGTCTATCCAAATTCGAAATCTTGCAACTATTGGTGGAAACATAGCACATGCCTCCCCTGCTGCGGACACAGTTGCCGGTTTACTTGTTGCTGACGCACAGGTTGGCATCGCAGGTGCAAATGGCGAACGTACGGTGCCGATCAACGAACTGTTCACTGGTCCTGGACAGACCGTCTTGAAACCCGGTGAGATAATAACACAATTTCGTCTACCGACTCCTGCATCTGGTTCCCACTATATCAAGCATAAAATACGTGAAGTCATGGATTTAGCATTTATTGGTGTTGCTTCTGCTGTAAATCTGCAAAACGGTGTAATTAAAGAGGCACGAATTGGACTCGCCGCTGTTGCACCAACACCAATTCGCGCAACAGAAGCAGAGAATCTCCTAAAAGGAAAAACACCGACACCGGACCTTCTGGCACAAGCAGGTGAAGCAGCTGCAGCTGCTACCAGTCCTATATCCGATTTGCGATGTTCTGCTGAACACCGTAAAGAAATGGTTGATGTCCTTACAAGGAGAACCCTGCAACACGCACTGGATAGAGCAGGTAATTAAAAGCATTCAGAAATTACGCGAGTGTTGACTTTACGTCTCACATTCATATTTTAGTCAAGGAGAAAAAATGGCAAAACACCCTGTCAGTCTAAAGGTTAACGGTGATGAACACGATTTACTCATTGAACCGCGAAAAACATTACTCGCAGTACTTCGGGATACGATCGGTTTGACAGGAACTAAGGAAGGATGTAGCACAGGGGACTGCGGTGCATGCACCGTCATCGTTGATGGCAAAGCTGTTACGTCCTGTATGGTATTGGGTGTCACAGCATCTGGAAAAGAGATTACAACTATTGAAGGTTTAGCCAGTGACGGTGAACTACACCCTATTCAACAAGCATTTATAGAAACCGGTGGCTATCAGTGTGGTTTTTGTACCCCCGGGTTTATCATGGCATCAAAAGCACTTGTAGATGAGAATCCTGACCGTACCGAAGAGGAATTCAGACATGCACTTGGCGGGAATATCTGCCGCTGTACCGGGTACACAAAAATACTTGAAGCAGTTCTACAAGCCGCGGAAGAGATACGTACAACATCATAGAAAACGTGCAGAATAGATCTGCATAAAAAAATAAGGAGAAAAATGGCAAAAACACATCGAGGATCCGGCATCAGACATCTATATATAGATCCGAATGGCAATGTCCATGAAGGAGTATATAACAACGGACGGGGTACATGTCCCACCTGTGGTCGTACTGGTGTCAAAGTGCTTTATACCAGGGAAGTAGATGAAAATTCCTACAAAGTCTGTAAAAGATGTAATACTGCTATTGGTCGTGGAAAAATAGAACTTCCCACTGCCAGTGAAAACGCACAAGAATAGGTACATATTCCGTGTTACATAACTAATTATTACGGAGAAAGGAGAATTGCATGTCAGATTATTCTGTTGTCGGCAAAACACTACCACGCGTTGATGCCGTTGAGAAAGTAACTGGAGCCGCACAATACGGTGCAGATGTTCATCCTGCTGGAATGCTTTACGGTAAAATTGTTAGAAGCAAGCACGCACACGCAAACATCTTAAGTATTGACACCAGTGAAGCAGAAAAACTACCTGGAGTCAGGGCAATTGTTACACAAGACGATGTACTAAGTGGTCGACGAGTCTTTGCTACAGACAAAGTGCTATATTTAGGTGAACCGCTTGCCGCAGTTGCTGCTACAGACCCAGACATCGCTGAAGAAGCTGCAGAACTCATTAAGATTGAATACGAAGTGTTACCTGTTGTGCAGGACGTAATGGAATCCATCAAGTCGTCAGCACCCCGCTTACACGGGGATACCACAAAAGATGGTCCAAACAGACGAGACATCAGTGCAAAAATTAAAGAGTTATCACAAGGTGAAGCGGATGAAAACAGTGACGAAATTCGTAAACTTCAGGCAGAATTAGATAAATATCCTGATGAAATTTACTATAACATCTCCGCGGAAACCCATACTGAAGCAGGTGATGTAGAAAAAGGGTTTGCAGAGTCAGATATTGTGGTAGAAGATATTTACGTGATTCCGCGTGTACACCAAACCTATATGGAACCTCACGTCTCAGTGGCAAGTGCCGATTCATCTGGCAAGGTCACTGTTTGGGCATCTACACAAGGACCTTTCGCTATTCGGTCAGGAATTGCTGGCACGCTTGGTATTCCTCTGACACAAATTAATGTCGTTGGAACAACAATGGGTGGTGGATTTGGCGGTCGTTTTGGTGTGATTATCACGCATGTTCCTGCTGTATTACTCTCACAGAAATCTGGTCGTCCGGTTCGTGTGCAAATGACACGTGAAGAGGAATTCCTTGATGGTAGACCTGCCCCTGGATGTGTTATCAAACTGAAAACCGGTGCAACTAAAGACGGACAGATTCTTGCGCGGCAAGCACTCGCTTTTTGGGATTCAGGTTCAGTTTCTGGAGCATCCATCGGCAGCACAATCCGAGTTCGCGGTGTATATAAGATACCGAATCTCAAGGTAGATGCCTATGGTGTACATACCAACAAATCAGGAACTGCTGCCTATAGGGCACCGGGTGCACCACAAGCCATTTTTGCTGGAGAATCGCAACTTGACGAAATCGCTGAACAAATTGGAATGGACCCAGTAAAATTCCGTTTGATGAATATGCGTGAAGAAGGTGACGCAGTTCCAGCAGGAGGCAGCGAACCGAAAGTTGGTTACAAGGAAACCTTAGAAGCTGTTGCGGATGCCGCTGGATGGTGGGATCGCGAAGCAGATGATAACCAAGGTTGGGGTGTTGCTGTTGGTGATTGGACAAATGGATGTGGTCCTGGTGGTGTTTACGTCTCAGTCCATGAAGATGGAAGTGCACGTATCTTCCACGGTTCTATGGATATTACAGGAACAGATACGGCAATAACACAAATTATCGCCGAAATCTTGACCGTTCCTTATGAAAACGTTACAATTCGTCGTGGTGACACTGATTCTGCACCATATTCTACCGGCTCAGGCGGTAGCGTTGTTACTTTTACGATGGGAAACACTGCAAAACTCGCAGCAGAAGACGCACGCAAACGCATTCTTGAACTCGCAGCAGAAAGACTCAATACGAACCAAGATAACCTTGAACTGAAAGATGGTGGGGTCCATATTATCACTGCGGATCCACCAAAATCCATTTCATTAGGTGAACTCGCAGCATATAGTCTTTCCACTACAGGTGGTCCAATTGTCGGTAAAGGTTCTTTCGCACGGCAACCGAGTACTCCCGCACTCGCTGCACAGATTGCCAAAGTTGAAATAGATACCGACACAGGCAGAACCAGAGTGCTAAAACTTGTCGCTTCTCAAGATGTCGGGTTTGCTATTAACCCGATGGCAGTTGAAGGTCAAATTGAAGGCGGCACTGTACAAGGTTATGCTTGGGCAATGATGGAAGAAATGCAATACGGTGAGAATGGAAACGTTAATCCTGGTTTTGTTGATTACCGTGTCCCAACCTCTGCTGACCTACCTACGGTCGAATCTGTCATCGTTGAAGTTCCCGCACCCAACGGTCCTTATGGAGCTAAGGGAGTCGGCGAACCACCTATCACCCCAACATTGGCAACCATGGCAAATGCTGTCAAAGATGCTATCGGTATCCGAGTGACTGAATTACCGATTAAGCCTGAAAAGGTTGTAGAAGCATTGAAGAACAATGGACATGGTGCGTAGTTTATCTTACAATGATTTTGCGAGGTGTTTACTCCTCGCAAAATCATTATATATAACACTTCATGAGAGATTACGCATCAATAAAGCCAACAGTCTATGTTGAAACATCAGTCGTGAGTTATTTAACTTCACGACTGAGTAACAACGCACTTAGATTATCTCGACAACAAGCCACACGTCATTTATGGGATGAGTATTTAGACTACTTTGAGTTTATTGTTTCAGATTTAGTTGTCACTAAAATTAAACTTCAAATGAAAGAACAACTTGATACTCAGACGGATCCTATACTTGAAGAATATTATCGTATGAAAGAAGAATTCAACTCCCAATTCAATTCAATGGAGGAACTCTCTGCTTATCTGAAGGAAATAGAAAAACGGGAAAAAGCGCGCGGTAAAGAATATAAACCCGCTCCTCCACCTCCTCCTGACTTTGAAAAAAATATTAATAAAATGTATAAAGAACTTGGCATAACAAAGAAACAGGAAGGAAAAGTTTCTGATGAATAGTTCTGAAAATGCTTACTATACAGTACATCAGATAACATAACCTTCCTATGTGTCATGGTTCTCCAAATTACCCATATATGCAATCAATAGTAGGAATACAAAGAACTTATGTTTGGTGAAATTAGAAACGAAAACGGCGAAAGACTCGATTATACATATCATAAAGGCAAAGACAACAGAATTGTAGTCATTGGGCACGGCGTAACCGGTAATAAAGATAGACCTGCCCTCATCGCTTTGGCAGAAGGACTTGCAGATGCTGGTATATCTGCCTTACGCTTTTCATTCTCCGGAAACGGTGATTCGGAAGGTGCATTTACAGACTCTACGATCACTAAAGAGGTTGCAGACCTTGGTAGTGTCATAGATAAACTTAGCGAATATAAAGTATGTTACGTCGGACATAGTATGGGTGGTGCAGTTGGTGTGCTGCGTGCCGCTACTGATGAACGCATTGAAGTACTCATTTCACTTGCTGGGATGGTGCATACCAAAGCATTTGCTGACCGTGAATTTGGTGATGTTACTCCCGACGAAGGTTTTATGTGGGATGAACCGGATTGTCCACTGTCAAAAGTCTATATGGATGACATGGCAGCGATTGATAGTGTTGCTAAATACGCAAGTAAATTTGCCGTGCCATGGCTTTTAGTTCACGGATCAGAAGACGATATCGTTCCTATTCAAGATAGTATTGATGTCCTTCAATATGCAAATGAACCAACTGAACTCCTTGATCTACCCGGGGCTGACCATGTATTCTCCAGTGATTCCACTGCTGTCATGGTTGAAAAAGTCGTCGCATGGATTAATGTAAAATTGTAGAGACTACCTACCGAAACTGAACTTTGGAGAAATAACTTTATGCCTACCCCCCGTCTCTCAGTCTCAACGTGGAGTTTGCATCGTCAACTCGGAAAACCGGGATTTACCGGACCTGCACACGACATGCAAATCCCTACTGAAACCCATAACAATGGTTCTATTCCACTTTTGGATTTACCATCTCGTATTGCCGAATTTGGTATTAATACCTTTGAACTCTGTCATTTTCATCTACCCTCCATTGAGAAATCATATCTCTATGAACTCAGCGCTGCACTTCAAGATGCCGATGTTGAACTTTTTTCTCTATTAATAGACGATGGTGACATTACCCATCAAACTGATGCAGAACGGGATATCGCATGGATTGAAAAATGGATTGATATTGCAGGCGAAATAGGTGCAGAATGTGCACGCGTCATAGGTGGAAAAGCGGAACCGTCCGAAGAAACCATTATACAAAGCAAAAATGCACTCTCCCGACTCACTGAACGCGCAGAATCTGCCGGTATCCGTTTGATGACTGAAAACTGGTTTTCTATCTTTTCTACACCAGAGAATGTCAACAACATTTTGGATAATTTAGATGGTAAAGTCGGCTTATGTCTTGACTTTGGTAACTGGCGCGGTGATACTAAATACACCGACCTCGCCGCAATCGCACCGAAAGCAGAATCTTGTCATACCAAAGCACATTTTGCTGCTCCGCGCGAAATTGACAAAGTCGATTATATACATTGCCTTGAACTTACACAGAAAGCAGGCTTTTCCGGTCCACATACCCTCATCTACGACGGTCCAGGTGACGACGAATGGGAAGGTTTAGATATTGAACGCGAGGTCGTGAACCCATACCTCAACTAAGTACAGTAGTAGGCACACTCCGTGTACCGTAACCAAGTGGAACATCTACGTGATTATATTGCCGAACTGGAAGACGAACTTCATTGGGGAATCACTTTTAACAATACGCAAGACCAACTTATTGTGGCTGCGCGCCGTGCTAAACAAGAAATCGCTGAAGGAAAAACTGAACCTATGGACTTAGATCGCTTATGAAATCATGGCGGCATTAGGATAAAATATGTTTTCACTATCACAAACACAACACAGTCTAACAATCGCTTGGAATGAAAAAAATGTTTTAGGTTATCATTTTCCTGAAGATGGCAACCGTCCCTTTTGCCATCCGTTGAATCTACCCGGTGCACCGTCCCTAACAATGAACGAACCGGGAGACCATGTCCATCATCAAGGTCTTTGGGTTGCATGGAAAAAGGTTAACGAGGTTAATTTTTGGGAACAGCCAGCAAAAGGTGCTGATCCCGATGGTTTTGGCAAGATTATACATCAGCGGATTGTTTCACTAAATACCACCACCAACAGCGCGAGTTTAACGGCAGAAAACGCATGGATTGATTGGCGTGGTATAACCCATCTAAATGAGACACGAAAAATCACCGTTCATTCCCCAACAGCAGATACCATGCGGATTTCTGTTTCATTGACACTTCACCCAAATGAGCGCGAGGTCGTGCTTGATTTACGACGCGGTGAACCCGGTGCAGATGGCAGATATTACAGCGGCATGGCAATCCGTTTTGACAACATCATCACACCGGGAAACTTATTGGACGCTGACGGTCGTACCGAACCGATGGACATCTTCGGAAAACAGAGCAAATGGTGTAGTTTCACTTCACAACATCCAACTGACAACGAAACCTACGGAGTCGCTATCATAGACCACCCAGATAATCCTCGTTATCCAACAACGTGGTGGGTACGCAACCGTAATAACTACTGCTTAATCCATCCCTCCCCTATCTATTACGAACCATTCCGTCTCTCCCCCGATGAACACTTAACATTGCGGTATAGTGTGGTTCTCTATCATGGGCAGCCAAACCCAGTCTTACTTTAAGTAGAAATTTGACAAATATTAATTGATCTAATAGTCATGCCAAACAGCGAAAACACCATCACCAGTGCCTTTGTAAATGTTCTACGCAACATGCGGGAAGCATGGACTGTCAATGAACAAATTACAAAACCTTTCCTCAATGCTACGACAAAACCTGATGTTATTGTAACCGAAACAGGACGAAACCCTATCGTCATTGAAGTAAAAATTGACAGCAAGACACCGAATCTTACTGGAATGACACAAGCAGAAGCACATTTTGGAATGTTGCTTGATCCCGACGTTTTTTCAGGTCTCACTTACGATACCGTTGAGAATGTCCTGCGAATCCGTATGCCTGCCAGATTTAAAAGTATGCCACAAGGAAATATTGAAAATGAAATGCAAAAAGCAGAAGACATTGCATACATGCTGATCAACAGACTACAAACAGAAAACGATCCAGAATCTGAGTCAGACTTATACACCTATGAAACTGAAGAACAAGTCAAAAATAAACAAGTAGAACATGAACGTTTCCCCAAAAAAGGTTGGTTAAAAGGCAGTGTATCTGACATCGCAACCGCCATTCACGTTGGTGCAACGCCAATCTCAAAAATAAACGCTGCCGCTGATTTGTTAGAGGCACGAATAGAAATTGCAGCAAAGCAACTTGAAGATGCAATTTCGGAACGCCCAAGTATCGGACAAGAAATTGAGGAAATTCTCTTTCAAAAATCAGGAAAACAAACCTCACGCATGGCTATGCTTATTATTACCAACGCGTTTGTATTCCAAAGTGCGCTTGCCGGTAAACCTGAAATGAAGGATGTCCTATCTCTCAAAAGGATGCTATCAGACAACGCAAAACGTCTCCGCTTCGATCATGTAATTGCTGGGTGGAACATCATTCTCAAAGTAAACTATCGTCCCATATTCTATGTTGCAAAACGTCTCATAGAAGCAATCGCTACAGACGACGAACTGATTGATAGAGTGTTAGCAACTCTTTGTCGTGCCGCAAAAGAATTGGTGGATCAAAGACTCACACAGGTACACGAACTCGCTGGTACTGTTTTTCAACGGCTTATTGTTGATAGAAAGTACATCGCCGCGAACTATACGCGCCCAGAATCCGTTTCCCTATTGTCTGCGTTAGTTTGCCAAAAACTCAAGAAAATGTCAGTGACTTGAAGGTAGCCGATTTTGCATGCGGGACAGGTTCACTTCTCAACGGAGTATATCAACGTATCCTTGAACTCCACGAACAAGCAGGCGGTAAAGGAAGTCTTATTCACACCGATATGGTTGAAAAAAATCTGGTAGGGTGTGACATTATGCCAAATGCAAGTCACCTAACCGCTTCACTCCTTACAAGCACCTATCCTGACTTGAAAATTGGAAATACCAGAATCTATACAATGCCTTACGGAAAACAAATAGAGGGGATTTATGCACTCGGTTCACTTGATCTGTTTGACGGTCCTGAAGGCACATTCCCACTACCAATGATGGGAACAGAGTTTCAACAGATCGGCGGAGAAGATGACACGACAGTGATTCCACAAAAAGAATTTCAGCACAAGGAATTTGACATTGTTGTCCTAAATCCACCGTTTACAAGACCCGATTCTGATGCAAGTAGCGGAACACCTAAAGCCGTATTCAAGGGCAGCAGTAGGGACAAAGCAGAGGAAAAGGCAATGCGGAATGCACGCAAACGTAAAAAATGGCGAGTCGGTAATGGAAACGCAGGACTCGCTTCCGACTTTGTTGACCTTGCAGATAAGATGCTAAAGGAAAATGGGAATAGTAGAATGGGTTTTATTTTACCAATCACGTGTCTTGCTGTCTCAGACTGGAAAAATGTCCGTAATATGTGGGCAACTGAATACCACGACGTGGTTGTCCTAACCATTGCAGATACCAAAGCTGAAGATTGTGCATTCTCCGCAGATACGAATATGGCAGAATGTATGGTATTGGCGACTAAAGGTAAAAAAGACAACAATACTGGACGCGGAACGTTTATATCTCTGTCTCATAGACCTCAAAGTGTATTAGAAGCAATTGAGATAGCAAATGTCATTAACAAGTTTGATAACGGACGATGCTTAGAAGATGCACCGAGCGGTGGTGCATCTCTCAAAGTAGGCAATGAGATAATTGGACATGCACTCAACTGTCCGCTACCGATAGACAAAATGTGGGATGCTGTACGGATCAAAGAAATGGCATTAATCCAATCTGCATACCGATTAGCAAACGGTGAAATGTGGTTACCAACTCAGGTAACTCCTTTAGATATTCCTATCTGCTTGGTCAATGATATTGCAAACATTAGTGCAAGCCACCGAGATATTTTTGAGAAAGGACAACGTGGAGCGTTTGATGTAGAAGAAGGATGCACAGACACCGATCTCTATCCAGGGTTGTGGCATCTTAACGCACCTGCACAACGGGCAATGCTCGTTAAATCCGACTGCCATGCTATTCCTCGTCCCAATCGACACGAAAAGGCACAGATGATCCTCAGAAATAGTGGGCGTGTACACTTTAATGTTGATATGGGTTTCAGTGCAAATTCGCTCGGTATTCTCTTTACTGAAAAATCTGCACTTGGGATAAGTTCATTACCCAACGTTGTATTTGAAAAACCGATCTACGACTACGTTTGGACTCTTTGGGGCAATTCAACATTAGGTCTTCTACTACACTGGGCACATAGCGGAAAACAACAACCGGGAAGAGGTAGAGGTTCAAGGACTTCTTTACTCCAATTGCCAACTCTGGATGTGCGGCACTTATCAGAAACAGCATTGGCAAACGCAGAAAGCATCTTCCACGACTTGAAACATAAGCGCATGTTACCACTTAATGAAGCAGACCGCGATTCAGTACGTCACGAACTTGACCGTCGTTTACTAAATGAAGTATTAGACATCACAAATGAAGATGCACACAACGCTGTACATCGCCTCCGAGAATTGCTGTGTGCCGAACCAAGCATCCACGGTGGCAAAAAATCAAAGTGTAACCTTGAAAAAGAATGGGAAAAACTCAATAAATGAAAGCAATCTGCTTAAGTTTATTATAATTGAAGTGTTTCATAGTTAGACTACTATGTGAAATAGATAGTATGCGTGAGTTTAAGATGCAACAAAAGAAAAACTCTATTAAGCAAATTATCAAGGATAATTATGCTGATTTGATTGGTAGTGGAATATCGGGAACGTTAAGTTTGTTTTCAGCAGTGGAACCATTCGTTGGTTTTTTGGCTGGTCCTGCTGGTGTCATAGTAGCTGGAACGCTAAAAGGTATTGGAAATGATATTAAAGAACGGCAACTCTCCCCTCGTGAAGACTATCGCGTAGGTAAAGTGTTAGCAATCACAGCACTGGAAATTCATCAGCGTTTAGAAAATGGTGAAAAACTCCGTAACGATGGATATTTCGATAAGAAGATAAATGGTAGATCAGATGCAGAAGAAGTAGCAGAAGCGATATTGCTGAAATCTCAAAGAGAACCACAAGAAAAGAAAATTCAGTATATGGGATATATGCAAGCGAGTTTCGCCTTTAATACAAACATCAATCCCAATATGCAGCATCAACTCATAAAAGCAGCTGAAGAACTTACTTATCGGCAATTCTGTATTTTGAAACTCGCGGTAGTGAAGAATAGTTTTGGATTGCGTGCTGAAGACTACCGTGGTCATGGATCTTTTGCAATAGAACTGTTGCAAATCTTGTACGAGTGCCTAGATCTTTATCACAGAGCATATATAAACTTTGGTGGTGAAGTTGCGTTTGGTCCTACAGATGTAAAGCCTGGAAGTATGACTGCACAAGGACTTGGTGCAGAGCTTTTCAACCACATGAAACTTTCCTCTATCCCAGATGAGGACATAATTCCAATTGCAAAGGTATTGAAGTGAGGTCATTTCGTTAATAATAAACTATGTCAAAAACAAGCGCGAACCCAGTATTTTAGATTAACTTGAACTGCCCTGACTCTCTCGCCAAAGTAAAGTAAAGTGACATTGCTCAAGAGTTTAGCCAGGTTTGGTGCAAAATATTAATTGACGAAGGTTTTACCGCGAAACCATCATGTAATTGTCCGTCGAATAGGGCTTGCGAAATCCACCAAAGACCTTATGCTTATTCAACGTTGATTTGGATTATCACTTTTTACCAACATCAGTGCAGCCAATCTTACCAATGGCACTTTGAAACGTCAGACTCATAATCCTGAAAATCTACTAATCCTGAAAATCCTGGTTCAGACAAAAAGGAATACAAACCCATAACAAAATTAACGTTAGTGAATAAAATTGAACAAAAATCCTAAAACTACATAACCCTGACCTTCGTTCTTTACATTTTTTAGAAAGTGGGATATACTGATAATTCAATACACGCGAATCATTATAACCCCTCCACAAACAAACAACCTTCAAAAGGAGGCACACTATGCAAACTCCCGCTCTTGAAGAAACTGGCATCGGTTCCGTTACCATTGAGCCACTACCACCAATAGAAATAGACGAATCCCAACTTGTATATCATCAACTCTGTCCCGCTGAGGATTTCGAAGAACTGGAAGGCAAACCCTTTCATGTCAACGGCACACATCTTGCTGTTTTCAAGACCAACGACAAATATTACGCTGTTGACAATCGTTGTCCACACATGGGATACCCGATGTCCAAAGGGAGTATCCGTGATGGTGTCCTGATCTGCCATTGGCACCACTGGGAATTTGACCTGAAATCTGGAGCCTGTTTCTTAGCATCTGGCGATGACCTAAAAGCGTTTCCTGTTGAAGCACGTGAGGACGGTTATTTGTACGTCGGATTAGCGAAAGGTGAAAGGGAAGCTGCAAAACAACGCGTCATCGCAAACGGGAAACGAGCACTTGAACGTGGTCTCAAGGATCGCAGCACATTCTTTATTGCAAAAGCTGTTACAGCACTACGCGACGCAGGTGCACCTCCAGCAGAGATTATTCAACAAGGACTCCACTACGGGGCACATAAAAGTAGTGACGGATGGTCTTCAGGTGTAGCAATCCTCACCTTGGCAGCAAACCTGTGGGATGATGTTGATCCAAAAGATCACAACCTATTTCTCGTTCACGGATTAAGCCAAATCAGTCGAAGAACATCGGGAAGTGCACGACCTTATCGTTCCCCCTTTCCGAGAATGAAAGATGAACACGACTTAGAAACACTAAAGCGATGGTTCCGTTATTTCATTGATAAACGGCACGGCGGCGCAGCGGAACGTATCTTGCTAACGCTAAATGACAGAGACTACGATAAATCTGTCATCGCAGACTTCGTCTACACCGCTGCAACAGACTATTACTTTACTGGGGATGGACACGCGCTTGATTTTGCTAATAAGATGTTTGAAGCGTTGGATTATGTCCAATGGGAAGGATCACACGAGATTTTACGTCCAATCGTTGTTGATCTCGTCGGTAGAACACGACATGAAGAAACGTCGCGATGGGCAGACTCTGTGCCTGTCTTAGAACCAGTGTTTAAAAGACTTGATAGCATTTGGGAAGACAACCAGGCTAACACAGTAGAACTTGATATTTCTGCGTTTACTCAGACACTACTCGGTGATGACTTTGAACCTATAGTTTCTGAGGTAGAGCATAACCTTCGCAAGGGTGTCAAGCCAACCGACATCTGTCGCGCCATGACCTATGCATCGGCAATCCGCACTGCACGGTTCCATCTCAAAAATGAAGGGGACTGGCATGATGTAGCGAATATATACTCCTACTCCCATGCCCTATATCACGCTTTCCAATATGCACCAAGTGCTAACCTACTACGTGGTATTTTCCACGGAGTGGTCTACCTGGCGTATCTACGCTGGTTGAACATGCCTGCTGCACGAATTCCAAAACCTGGACAAAGGCTTGATGAGACCTACTCCTCTGTCGGTAAAATGTTAGAACGGATTCAAGAATTCGCTGACTTCCAAAAAGTCTATGAAGCAGAGATACTGGTAAATCAATATCTTGAAGAAGGACATGACATTTCTGCATTAAAACAAACGCTTGCACACATCCTACTACGCGAAGACGCAGAACTACACATGTTCCAGGTCCTTGAAGTCGCCTTTAGGCATTACGACTTGTCAGACGACCCTGAAGAACAACGTATGCATCTATTGGCAGCGACACGCTACATCACCGCACAAAAATTGATGAAAAACATCTTGTGGTCCACTGAGAACGCGGAACGTCTTGCACGAGGTGAATTGCTCAGCGAACGCGATGATGATTAACCTGGTCCTACCGTCCTGAATGTAAGGGGAGCGATTCATTGCAGAGAAATTATCTCAGCCTAACAGATTGGTCCGAAAACGTCCATGCAACAAGACGAGATTTTCTTGCAAATATAGGCAAAGGTGCGTTACTCGCGAGTTTTGGGATATTTGGTGCAGGCTGCGAAGCCGTCAACCGAGGCTTGTTAGATCGTGGATTGATGCCTATTGCTTTGGAATACCTGCATGCAGCGGGACTCCCAAAGCAAGATATGCTTGTCCATTCGGAAAAACCATTTAACGGTGAGTTTTCCCCGCATCTCCTTAACGACGATGTTACCCCTACTGAAAGACATTTCGTCCGCAATAACAGCGGTATTCCAAAACGAGCAATCAACAAAGACCTTCAAGGATGGAAATTGGTCATTGATGGTGAAGTTAATAAAGAACTTGCCTTGTCAATGGAGGATCTACAACGTTTTCCACAAGTTACCATGGAGGTGGTATTGGAATGTGCTGGAAATGGGAGAAGCCTGTTTGTTCCAGAGGTAGACGGCACTCCTTGGCAACGCGGTGCTGTCGCTTGTAGTGAATGGACCGGTGTGCGACTAAGCGATGTCCTTCAAGCAGCAGGTGTGAAACCGAGTGCTGTTTATACTGGAAATTATGGTGAAGACCAACCTACAGATGGAAACGAACCTTTTTCACGCGGAATTCCGATTGAGAAAGCAATGGATGAACATACACTCATCGCTTTAAAGATGAATGGAGAAGTATTACCTGCTGCCCATGGGTACCCCGCGAGATTGATTGTACCTGGATGGATAGGCAGTGCGATGCAAAAATGGCTCAACCGCATCTGGGTGAGAAATAGAGTTCACGACTCCGAGAAAATGAGCGGATATTCATACCGCATTCCAGCATATCAAGTAGAACCAGGAAATAAGCCACATATTGAGGATATGCGTATAGCAACTTCATGGAAGGTCAAATCTCTCATCACGCAACCCGAATCACATCAGAAATTGCGTGTCCAAGAAAATGTCAAAGTAAGAGGACATGCATGGGCAGGAGAAAATCAGATTGATAAAGTTCTTGTCTCAACAGATTTCGGTATCCAATGGCAAGAGACTCAGTTAACCTCACCATCAAATAGATACGCTTGGTACCATTGGGAAACAGAACTTACCTTTGCAAACAGAGGATATTACGAAATATGGGTACGCGCCTATGACGATGCAGGGAAAACCCAACCATTTAGCCAACCGTGGAATCCGAAAGGTTATCTCGGTAATGTCATTCACAGGTTGCCTGTTTTAATAACCGAATAAATAGAAAGGAATTGAAATGAAACTTGGTGTTATGTCCGACAGTCACGACAATATTCCTAACGTTCAACGCGCTGTATCATTATTCAACGAAATCGCGGTGGATCTCGTGGTCCATGCAGGCGATTTCATCGCACCGTTTGCAATTGACCCGTTAGCAGATTTAAACTGCCATGTAGTCGGTGTCTTCGGTAACAATGATGGTGAACGGGTGGTCCTTGCGAAAAAGTTTGAAGCAATAGGTGAGGTGCACCCTAACCTTGCAAGCACATCACTTGGTGAAACGAAAATTGCAGTAATGCACTATCCTGAACTCGCGATTCCAATTGCCAAGAGCGGTGAATTTGACATCGTCGTCTATGGTCACACGCACAAGATTGACATACAAAAGGAAGAATCTCTATTGCTCAATCCAGGAGAAACAGGTGGTTGGACAACAGGGAAGGCAACAGTTGCTGTTGTGGAAATTGGGACACTTGAAGCAACAATTCATGAACTCTAATAGTATCTATCTATTTCTTATAGTATAAACACAAATGTGTCTGATTTTTCTCAACATTCTTCAGAATTCAATGTATGTCAGTGTTCAGTGGAGAATTGTTTATTAAAATGCTCTCTGAGAGTAGACAAAATGTGTCTTTGTCCTATAAGTTCAAGTTTAATTTGATGAAATGTTTTTCGTCTGGATCGGCTTACATGTTGTGTAAAGAGGAAACTCATAACCTTAATTCCTAATGTTCAGTCCACTCTAAAATTGTGATTCGGTAAAGAATTCGGGAATCGGAGTTACCTCCTACAAAGACAGATCCGTATTTAGTGGAAGCGATCTCCGAATCTCGATATTTACCTGTAAAATAGGAGTGGACACAGCACATGAGTTTGCCATATCTTAGGTCATTAATATAACATTAACGTAATAGTGAAAATACATGAAAATTATGAAAACTAAATAAACCTGCGTTATTACACAATTATTTGACAATGTATAAATATTATGTTAAAATTAATGCAAGTTGACATGAAAAACTCGGTAAAACAAGAAAATTTGAACTTTTTTCGTCTCAGTTAGTCTAACATATATAAAAGTAGCATCAAGAGTTTTGTAACGGATTACTTGCACTGAAAATAAGGAGAAGATAGTGAAGTTTTCAAAAATGCTCATTATTTTAGGAATAGGTTGTGTAGTGGGTTTACTTCTTGTATTTGGCGTGCGTCTACAGGCGCAATATTCCCCTAAAAAGGAAAGTATTGCTATGAATGTGGACGAACTCAAAGCAATGGCATCCTCGCGTATGGGACAGTTTCGCAACCGTCAGCAAGGTTCAAATTGGGGTGGAATGAGAAATTCGAATATGTCTTCACAGACTAATTCTAAGGAATCTAATTCTAAGGAAGATACAGACTATTACCGAGTAATTGTTGACAATAGTCTTTTTCGACCTCTTGGTTGGCGACCTCCAAATAAAGAACCGGAATATGTTTACATTGGAACTGCTTATGAAGAGACGGGTGTTATAGAAAAAGCATTTCTAAGAGAACAACGGTCAGGCCGATTTTTTAATGCTTATGTTGGTGATAAAGTCGGTGATGCTGTCGTAAAAGAAATTAAGCAGGATCAGATCATTTTGGACAAGGATGGTGAAGAGATAACACTCAGAGAAGGTAAAATGCAGTTACTCAATTCAAGTGGTTCAAACCGCAGCGCGCCATCAAGATCAGAATCAAATGACGATAACAATAATTCCGCTGATGATGCGGTGAGGAGAGCAAAAGAAGCTGCCAAGAAAAATGAACAGATGAAAAAAGCTATGATGGAAAGAGCAGAGGAGATGAAGAAAAGGTTTGAGAATATGTCACGTCAACAACGTGACCGGATGAGACGTGAATTTAGTGGTCGTAGACGCGGACGGTAAGATCGTTAACAATGGATACCAATCCGTAACCTATCCCATATACTCCTTAAATATAACAAACCCCGCAAGAACTAATATCAGTTTCTTGTGGGGTTTGTTATTTGTATAAGGATACCAAGAAAAATAACTTACAAACTATGCAACATGTGGAACATTTTCAGGCATATTTTCCAGTCGTGAAAGCCAATAACCGACATCATACGATTCATCACCGATGAGGAAACGCCATAGTTTTATTCGGTTGACAATTTCCAGCCGCACATCGTTTCCATACCAACGATGATTACGACTTAAAATACCACCGATACCAGCATTATTATCATCCGTGTTCCAAAGTTTCATTTGCCGTACAGTCGGGTTGAGTCGTAGTTTATACATGTAACGTGTATCTTCGGTTAAATTCGGTTGTGCACAGTGCCACATTCCGTGGTGAACAACAACAAGTGTGCCTGCATTGCAGACAATCGGGTGTTGCCCGAGGAAATTTTGATAGCGTGCGACATCTGTTTCACAGACACGTCTGAAATGGCTACCGGGTAATATCATAGTTCCTCCCATTTCCCGTGGTGTGTCGTGAGAAAAATAGAAGAACTGTATATCAAAGTGCATCCGAATATCTATGATAGCATCCGCGTGCCAAATCTGTCCGTGTTCACTCTGTGGTCGCACAATGTGAGTAGCATGATGGTCAAACAACGGTGCCTCACCAACAAGGCTATTGATAATACCTTGTACCTTTGGGAGTCGAAAGACCTTTCCTACAGCGGAATCGTCATGCCATACATCATCTAAAACGGTGCCACCACCCCCTCGAACTTGCACACCTGAAGCCATCTCTTCGTGTGCTGCTTTATTTAATTCATCAGGGATAAAATCGTCAAAGCGAAGGTAACCGTCGGCTACGAAATTCGCCATCTGTTCTGTGGTTAGGAGATGCTTTTTATCAATCATTAGATTTCCTCCAACTTCTCTAAGATATACTCAAATCTTAGATATGAAGTATGATACTCCATGCCGGGATAAGCAGGGTATTGTTGTGGAAACTGAATTACCCGCCAACCATCTTGCATTGCATCTATAACTGAGTTATAGGGTGGAGTATCGCTATCGCCTGTGGTATAGCGATTTTTACCAGTGCCATCATACATTGCCCACGCAACGACATGGCTATTAAGGTCTGGTGTGTGTAAATGTAGGACCAGAAGCTGCTGTCTTAATTCAGCCATATTATGAGTATGCCTTCCTTCAATACGAGCAGAAATGTTGTGTATTATCGTTATAATATGATGTATGAAAGCACCCTATTTAGGGTGCTTCATATTTACAATTAATTTGATCTGATATGTAAAACACACCTATATCAAGTTACTTTGTTGCTTTCGCCTTAATTTGGCTCCAAGTTGTAACCAACTTACCACCAGGTTCTACTGGTGTTACGGATGCGATTCCATCGTCTATCAATTCAGCGATTTCGTCCATGCTGAGTGCTCGGTCATACAGGGCAACTTCATCAATTGTCCCGGTCATGAAATAATTACCGATGTCACACCCACCTATATAAAGCGGACTGTTGTTGGTTTCAGGATCTGCATTTGGCGACACCATTGCATCAACTTCTCCATCAATGTAGAGTTTAAAATCTGGTTTTTCGTAGGTTGCAGCGACATGATGCCATGTTCCATCGGTAACATTGGTTGTTGCATCGTAGGACTTCCAACCACCAGCGGTGAATGAATAGTGGATGACACCTGAGTTGACATGACCAAAGATACCGTAGTTCCGTCCTGTGGGATTACGTGCTTCCTTTGCAGCAATGACATGCCACTTTCCAGAAGTGCCTGGACTATTAATCCATGCTGCGATTGTGAAAGAAGTAAGGTCAAGTGCATCCGAATCAGTTACGGTAACCATATCTGCACCGCCAAACTTCATTGCACCGCCAAATTTTCCATCAACCCATTCTGGATTACCTAATGTAACCTGACCATTTAAATCGTTGCCAGATGAGTCAGAAACCGTATCTCCTGAACCATCATCAAACACCCATGCCCCGACAAGTCCATCGGTAGTGACTGCCATGAGATTAGGGGTTACAGCAAGTAATATTAGAATAACTAATATTGTGAATTTATTCATTGAAATTCTCCTTCTTAATATACATTAAACATTATACAATAAACATCCCTTATACAGATTTAGGTTGTTTATATTATTTGCATTACTCACATAAGCATTGTATCTAACCAAACTAATGTATTTGTGTGGAAACTAATATGAAGTATTCCTTTTAATCTTGCTCCAGGTTGTAACCAGTTTTCCTCCCGGTTGTACGTCTAAAGCATCAGTAATACCCTTATTCATTAATTCGTTAATTTCCGCTTCACTAAGAGCTCTTCCGAATAGGACAACTTCGTCAATAGTTCCGGACATCCAATAGCCGCCAATATCACAGCCACCGATAAAAAGAAAATTGTCATGGTTGTCAGGATCGGTTCCTGGTGAAACTTGTGCATCTACAGTTCCATCTACATAAAGTTTGAAATCCGGTTTTGCATAAGTTGCAACGATATGATGCCACTTACCATCCGTAATTACGGTTTTCGCATCAAAAGATTTCCAACCCCCTGTGGTGAAGGAGTAATGAACTACTCCAGAGTTAGTATGTGCAAATGTTCCGTAGTTTCTGCCTGTTGGTCCCCGGTTCTCTTTTGAAGCAATAATTTGCCAAGGACCGGCAATTTTCGGGATATTTACCCAAGCGGAAAGTGTAAAGGAATTGAGATCAAGTGCAGCATCATCATCGACAGTTACCATATCTGCACCCCCAAATTCCAATCCACCCCCAAATTTTCCATCAACCCATTTAGGATTACCTTTTGCTATTTTTCCATCTAAGCCGTTATCTGAAGAATCGCTGACTGTATCTCCTTTATCGTCCATTAACCATGCACCGACTAAGCCATCTGTATCCAGTGCCATTAGTTGTGGGGATATCACTAAGATACCGAGAAGTAGAAAAAATATCGTTTTATGCATCTGAAATGTTCCTTTGTCAAGAGACTTAATCGCAGTAATGAGAATTTACTCACTGCGTTAATGTTATGATTTAAATGACAGTATCAGGTAGAATTGTTGCGTCCTTAGGGACAATAACTATTCCATCTCGTATATAATAGTTATCCGAATCAAAATTGTCAAGGTTTTTTGTATTTGCAATGACTGCATTATCACCGATCCGAGCATTTTTGTCAATAATTGCATTTTGAATCAGACATTTACTGCCAATTCCGATATTTGGTATTCCTACCTGTGTGTTTTCCTGCTTAATTGCGTTAGACTCATAGAAGTCTGCTCCCATCAGAACTGATTGATATATTCGACTTCCACTGGAGATGATGCTCCGTATCCCCACAATTGTTCTATCCAGTTCCGAATCATCAATGATAGAACCTTCCGCAAGAATGGAGGAACGGATGCTGCTACTATTTACTTTGGTACTCGGTAGATGTCTGCGGTTGGTGTATATTGGTGCTTGTTCATCATAAAAATTGAATTCAGGAGATGTATTTGTAAGAGCAATATTGGCGGAATAGAAGGCACGGATAGTACCGATATCCTCCCAATATCCATCAAAGAAATAAGCAGAAACTTGACCTGTTTTTATGTTTTTCGGAATTATGTCTCTACCGAAGTCTACATTAGATTCATCTTGGAGTACATCTTGAAGAACATTACGATTGAAAATGTATATTCCCATAGATGCGATGTATTCTCGATCCTTCGGTTCTATTCCTCGCGAAGTAAATACATCTGGTTCAACGCGTAATTGTTGAAGTTCCTTTTCGGTTTGTGGTTTTTCGACAAAATCAGTTATACGTCCGCTTGCATCAGCTTGTAGGATACCGAGTCCGCTTGTGTCCTCTTTCTTCACAGGCAACACGGAAACAGTTATATCTGCGTTGGTCTCGGTGTGAACTTCCAGCATTTTCCTATAATCCATCCGATATAGGTGATCTCCAGCAAGAATCAAAACATATTCATCTGAGAATCGGGGATTGATTATATAGGGTTGATTGTGTTTAACAGCATCCGCAGTTCCCTGATACCATTCATCTCCCATTAGGGTTTGTTGTGCGGCTAATATTTGTACGAAGCCACGTCGATAGGAATCAAATCTGTATGCTTGTGCTATGTGTCTATTTAAGGATACGGAATTAAACTGTGTTAGGACGAAAATACGATCCATGCCAGAATGTAGGCAGTTGCTAATCGGAATATCAACCAACCTAAATTTTCCTGCAATTGGGACACTCGGTTTCGCGCGGTCGCGAGTCAGTGGGAATAGGCGTGTTCCACGACCACCACCAAGAATTACTGCAATAACGTTTCTCATTGAGGTCTCCTGAGTCTTCTATTTATGTTTTTTATAAGCTTCCTTTGGTAGATAACACCCCCGAAATACGCGTATCAATTTGGGTTGCAATATCTAATGCTTTTGCAACCGCTTTAAAAATTGCTTCTATAATATGGTGTTGATTTGTGCCGTAGGGAACATTTATGTGTAATGTTGTACCGCTGTTGTTTACAAAGCCGTGGAAGAATTCTTCTACGAGTTCAATATCAAAGTCTCCGACTTTACCAAAATCAATCCGTGTATCATAATGGAGATAGGGACGACCACAGATATCCAGATCTACTTTCGCCAAGGCTTCGTACATTGGTATAGCGAAACTACCGAAACGACGCATTCCCTCTTTGTCACCAACTGCCTGTAGAAAGGCTTGACCAAGACAGATTCCGACATCTTCAGTCGTATGATGTGCATCTACATGTAAATCACCCTTTGCTTCAACTTCAAGATCAAAGAATCCGTGTTTCGCGAAGAGTTCCAACATGTGATCCAAGAATCCAACCCCGGTTTTAATACTGGACGTTCCATCTCCGTCAAGGTTGAGACTCAGGTGGATTTGCGTTTCTCTGGTTTCGCGTGTGATGTCTGCTTTTCTTTCCATTCCAATTTATGTCCAATACACCTGTTTTAAAGATGTTAAATAATTTAGTGCAATCCTGTTGAAACTAAACAAATACTCTTAGTATCTAATCAATTATACGCATAAATTCAATTGTAAGTGACATTAAACGATGTGCCATTCAATGAAGAGCGTCTATTTTAATTATCCGGTATTTGCTTATGCCCATGTCAAAAGTCCAAGATCGTAGTAAGATTGTAAATCTTCATGTGCAGGCAAGACACGTAAGGTATAGCCATGCAAGCCTGTTTGGTCTAATGCGAGTATACCTTTAAATAGGTATTTTCCACCACCAAGTTCTTCTTGATATTCCATTTGGGTTACGCTTCCGTCTTGGATTTCACCTGTTGAGTCTAATACCCCATGGTATATTTGGACAGCAAGTTCATTTGGGAATAACGCATCCGTATGAACAACTGCGTGAATGGAGACAGTTTCTCCAACGACATAAGCTGAAACATTTTTTGGTGTTGCTTTTTCCTGTCCCTGTTTAATTTGTTCCTCAATCCGCAAATTACCCCAATGTTTTCGTATATTTGCTTTCCAATTTGCAAGAGCAATGCTGCGTCGTGCATCGTCCTGATTCAATTTTAGCCATCTTTGGTGTGCAGGAAAATACAACCGTTCAGCATATTCTGCGACCATCCGTTTTGTATTGAAAACAGGTGCTAAGTTTTGCATCGCAGTTTTCATCTTTGCTACCCAACCATACGGAATATCGTCAACAGGATCACGATTATAAAACAACGGAACAACCTGCTTTTCCAAGAGATCATAAATCGCATTTGCATGTGCTTTATCAATGGATTTAGTGTCATCTGCTTCAGGTGTAGCCTCAATCGTCCAGCCACCCCCCAGTTCTTCTGCTTCTGCCCACCACCCATCAGCCATGCTTAGGTTTAGTGCACCGTTTGCTGCTGCTTTCATACCGCTTGTACCGCTTGCCTCATTCGGTGGTAATGGTGTGTTAAGCCACACATCAATTCCTTCAACAAGGTAGCGACCAACACATATATCGTAATTCTCAATGAATAGGATTTTATGACGAAATCTCGGTTGTGATGCAATACGATTTATATTTTGAATAAAGACCTTACCTTCATGGTCATGCGGGTGTGCCTTACCAGCAAAAATAAGTTGTACTGGACGTTCTGGATCGTTGAGTATTTTATCAAGTCGGTCAACATCGTTGAACAGCAAGGTTGCACGTTTATAGGTGGCAAATCGTCGGGCAAATCCAATTGTCAATGCGGCTGAATTTAGTATCTTACCTGCGGATTCCTTCCCTTGCTGTGTAAGACTTTGACCAGAAACTTTGCGGTGTTTCTGATTTTGCCGTTGACGTGCAAATGCAATCAGACGTTCACGTCTACGTTCGTGTGTCCGCCACAATTCTGTATCAGGTATTTGAGATATTTGTGTCCATACATCTTGATTTGTCAGATCAACGATCCACTTCGGACCGAGATACCTATCAAACAGACTCTGCATATCTTCTGATACCCAAGAACGGGTATGAATTCCATTAGTTATTGCTTTTATGGGAACTTCATGTGCGGGGAGATTAGTCCAAAGACCTTTCCACATGTTTCGCGAAACATGTCCATGCAATTGGCTCACACCGTTGCACATCGTTGAAAGTCGGAGAGCAACTAATGCAGGACTGAATTCACTATGATTATCACCAGGATTCTTTCTTCCTAAACCGAGAAATTTATCCTCTGAAATACCGAGTTTGCCATAGTAACTACTGAAATAATGTCTTACTAAATCCGGTGGAAACCAATCAATTCCTGCGGGAACAGGGGTGTGGGTTGTGAAGATATTTCCTGCGGATGTCGCCTCACATGCCGCTTCAAAACTGATGTCTGTTTCCGACATTAATTGCCGTATACGTTCTAATGCTAAGAAAGCAGCGTGTCCTTCGTTCATGTGGCAGACAGTCGGGTGAATACCGAGGGCTTCTAAGGTGCGGTAACCACCAATTCCAAGCAGAATCTCCTGTTTGATACGCATCCGTTCATCACCACCGTAAAGATAATCGGTGATGTCGCGCAACCCGGTATTTTCATTTTCCGGGATATTTGTATCCAATAGATATAAGGGGATTCGTCCGACTTGTGCACGCCAAACCTTCGCAAACGCTTTCCCTTCAGGATAATCTACCTCAATCAATAACTGACTGCCATCGGACTTATGTTCAGGTTGAATAGGCATATTATAAAAGTCATTAGTCGGATAGTCTGCCATCTGCCAACCATCCGATGTCAACGTTTGACGAAAATAACCGTGTTGATATAGCAAACCAACCCCAACAAATGGGAGTCCTAAATAACTGGTTGATTTCAGATGGTCTCCTGCAAGCACACCCAAACCGCCAGAATACAAAGGCATGCACTCTGTCAATCCAAACTCCATAGAAAAATATGCGATTTTTAGATTTGAGAGAGAGTTGTGGTCTGAATGGCTTTCAAACCATGACGGTGCAGTAAGGTAGGATTTAAACTTTTTATGAATTACATCCAAATGTGCTAAAAAAACTTCATTTTTCGCTGCAGCCTGCAACTGTTCTTGTGATATTTTCCCAAGCATCGCAACTGGATTGTGGTAGGTTTCTTCCCATAGTTCTGAATCCAGATGACGGAATAGACTAAGTGCTTCATTATTCCAAGTCCACCACAAATTTAACGCCAACTCTCGAAGTGGTTCAAGGTTTTCAGGGAGGGTTGGCACAACTGTCAATTGCCGAATTGGCTTCATTCTGAGGCACTCCCCTCATCATCAGTTGTGGATGCAGAATTCAACAAGAAGTAGGTCGCTCTTTGCCGTTTTTCAATGTTCAAGTGTCCTTCTCTGGCTAACCAACCGAGTCCCAGCAATACCATCCGATCAGTTTGTTTGAGTTCTTGTGTCAATTTACCGACAGATGCTTCCTCATTTTTCTCCAGATAGTGCCAAATCTCACCTGCTATTGTTCCGATATCATCAAGCATAATTCCCTCCGAAAATGTATAATAAAATGTGACACCCTAACTATTTTCTGAACACGGTGTTACATCTAAATTATACCTTCATATAGGCGTTGTGTCAAGAATTTAAGCCGAGATGCATACCAAAAATACCTTGACACTTTCCTACTATGCATGGTATTTTTTAACACCCTAACGTATTTATCAAACGAGGTGAAATCTTGAGTATTGTTGTCCACGTCACACACGAAGCCATCCAAAAAATGGGAGGTATCGGTGCAGTTTTGGAGGGGTTGCTGACAACCCGTAGTTACAATGAAGGAATTGAGCGAACTTTTCTTGTCGGTCCCCTTTTTAATGGTGCGGATCTGAGAGCATTAGATACGGTATTGTACCATGCTGCTGAAGATATAAAAACGACACCACACGCATCTGCACTCACCGACATTGAAAAGACCCATCATGTAGAAATAATATACGGACAACGTCGATTTGAGAATAAAGACCAGAATGTTACTACACTCACAGATGTAATCTTAGTCAATGTCTCAAACAGCAACGAATCTCTGACGGCAGAGTTCAAGTGGCAACTATACGAACACTTTGGCATTGAATCGAGTCGTTACGAGAGTGAATGGGAGTTTGAGGAATATATGCGTCTGGCTGGACCAGCGTATGAAGCACTACGAACACTTATTGGTGAGGATGTAGATTCTCCTGTTTATATCATATCACATGAATTTATGGGTATGCCGCTCGTTCTCAAGACTCAGATTGAACGAAAAAGTGGTAATGGTGCTGCAAACATGCGTACCGTCTTTTATGCACACGAAGTGGCAACGATACGACCCATTGTTGAAGGACACCCCGGACACGATGTCCGTTTTTACAACGCATTAGATCAGGCAAAATCGCAAGGCATGTTAATCCGTGATGTGTTCGGTGATCCGTTCTGGTACTACAAACATGCATTGATAGACAAAGCACATCTCTGTGATACTATCTTCGCTGTTGGCGACCTTGTTGTAGATGAACTACGCTTTTTAGCACAACCTTTTGAGGCATTTCCGATTAACCTTGTCTACAATGGAATTCCCGCGTTTGAAATGACTTTAGAGGATAAACTGGAATCTAAAGCACGTCTCCAAAAGTATGCAAGAACACTACTTGATTACCGTCCTGATTATGTGTTTACGCATGTAACAAGACTTGTTAAAAGCAAGGGTTTGTGGCGCGATCTACAGGTACTAACACATTTGGATTCGCTGCTCGCTTCTAATGACAAAACTGCTGTTCTGTTTATCCTCTCCACAGAAATAGCAACAGGACGACCCCACGACAGCATTCATGAGATGGAACGCGAATATGGTTGGCCTATCCATCACAAAATAGGTTATCCGGATTTGGTAGGAGCTGAGATTGAGTTAAACAACGGTGTTTCTGCGTTTAATCTGCAATCTAAAGCGATAAAGGTTGTTTTTGTCAATCAATTTGGGTGGAATCAAGCCTCGTGTGGTACTCGTATGCCGATTGATATGGAATTTATGGATATCCGCAAAGGGAGTGATGCAGAATTCGGACAGTCTATTTATGAACCTTTTGGAATTGCACAGGTTGAACCACTCAGTTTCGGTGCTATATGTGTTGTTAGTAATGTGTGCGGGTGTTGTGGTTTTATTCAACGCGCTACAGACAATCGTGATGTTCCCAATGTTGTTATTGCTGACTATACGCATCTAAACTCCGCACCGAAAACATTAGAAAATGTGATGAACATCGGATTAGCCGAAAGGACGCAGATTGAAGTGGAAAATAGTCGAGACATTGCAGCGAAACTGCTTGGACGTTTACCCCGTAAACCTCGTGATGTTGAGGAAATGATAAATGAAGGTTACGAAATCGCCTCTCGTATGAGTTGGGAGGTTGTTGTTAAGGATTATTTCTTGCCTGGACTGAAACAGGCATTATAAAGGTAGTAGGCACAGTTTACCTATAAAAGGATAATTTAATTATGCAAGAAGTACGTAATTCAAATGAACCAGTACCATTGGCTCCAGATGAGAAGTTGATGACTCCAGAACAGAAGTTCTTCTTTGACCTTCGTGGTTGGATACTGCTGCCATCGGTATTATCAGAGTCGGAAATAGAAGAGATGAAGGCAGAAGTTTACGCCGGTGCCAGACAAAGTTACCACGGAGCACTACAAAACTTACTTGATCATCCTGCAATTATAGGTGTTCTAAACGCTATTCTTGCTGATGAAAGATTTATCTTTGATGATTGCTACGGTTTTCGGTGTGAAGGGTCCTTCACGACTGTCCGAGAACCCGGTTGGAACAAGTCTTCACGAGGTGACAACGGATTACCTCACGTTGTACGTCCACCGCAACAAGCCAATGCTATGCGATATCAGGTCGCAGGTGGTAAGATATATGCTGGACTCACACGTGTTGTATGGGAACTGGAAGAGGTAAAGGCAGGACAAGGTGGCACCTCTTTTCTCAGTGGATCACATAAGGCACATTTCAACTATGGTGGTCCAGATCCGTATCGTCCGAATATCAGTGAATCACCATGGGAGAATAGTATGCGGGAGATGATGGAGGACTATAGTTGTCCACCGGGTTCAGTCGTTATCTTCACTGAAAGTCTTGTGCATGCTGCGAATGACTGGACGAATCCCGATAATCCACGGTGTGCGGTTTTCAATTGCTATAACTCAATTTGGGCACAGTGGCATCGGTTGAACCTGAGCCATGAAATCATAGAGACCATGCCACCGAGACGGCAATCTTTGTTCCGTGGGACGTGGGCAATTGGTGGTGGTCCTGGTGGAAACCGTGAGTATTCCTTAGAAAATAATACGACGTGATATTTAATCACAAGAGGCGCGGTTACATGCCGCGCCTGCCGATAATGAAAGCGTATTCAATATTTTGAATGTTGCTTTTATTTTATGAGTACCACAGAAAATCCAGCATCTTTCTCAGGATCAAAATCACCTATCTCCCGCTTTTTATAAAAATGAAAATCCGTAAATCCTGCTTCCAGAAAACATCCTTTAAGTTTCTCTGGTGGAAGGTGCATATTGAAATAATCGCACTTGTAATGTTTGTGTGTTTCGTGATCTATTTTCATCCATACGCACCTTTCCCCGCCTTCATTCTCGTCATATTCTCCCTTTTCTATTACAATTACATTTTTCTTTATCTCACTCCGATTCTCAAACGGAAATTGCTGCTTACGGAAAATAGGATTTGAATGAACAAAATATGCTCTACCATCGGTTGTAAGTGCTTTACGGATACGGTATAAGAGTGATACCAATCCCTCCTTAGACTGATAGAAAAATGAACCTTCAAAGAAGACAACAGAGAACCTCTCCCCAAAGCTCATTTCGTTGTAGTCACTTAAAATATACTCAATTTCTAATCCTTCGTTTTGTGTGATTTTCTTTGCTTCAGAGAGAAAGTTTGGCGAAACGTCCATGCCTACAACATTATAACCACGTCTTGCAAATTCCCGCGTATAACTACCGATCCCACAACCAGCATCCAAAATAATGTCATTTTTTGATAGTTGTAACACATTCTCATAAAAAGGAAAGTGCTTTTGAATAAAATCGCGTTCCTCAAAATTGTGTCTGGCATGCTCAAGATACCAACTGTCATATACCTCGTGTCCAAAGTCTGTTCTAAGGAATTCGGTGGGTAGTTTATTCATTATTACTCCGCATAGGTGCTAACACCTGAGCGCTTCGAGCGGGTACATACAGTTGAAGAGATTGGGAGTGACCTTCTGTTGCTATGTCTTGCCACGGATAAGTGACACTATCTACAGAACCATAGCCACCATATATAGAATCGTCGGAGTTGAGAATGATACGGTAATCGGATTGTTGAGGTACAGGGATTCGCCAATCTGTCACAGATGTTGTGGGATGAAAGTTTAACACAAAAACAAGTCCGCCGCGCGCGAAGACAATCTGTTTAGCCTCCTCATGAATAAACAGGAGTTCAATGTGTTCATCTGACAGCAAATGGAATTCTTTATCAAGGTTCTGCAATGCTACATCAAAGGCGTTTAGGTTTTTGTAATAGAGTGTGTCATCTTCTACAAGATGCCATTGACGACGTGCATACCAATAAGAATTATTGTTTCCTTCCCGTGGAAAGTCTATCCATTCAGGGTGTCCAAATTCGTTACCCATAAAATTGAGATAACCTTCGCCTCCTAAACTAAACGTAAGCAGTCGAATCAATTTGTGTAACGCTACTCCGCGCGCAATCCTAAGACTCGGTGTGGAAACACTCATTTTTGTATAGAGGTCAGCATCCATCAACTGCATCGCAAGCGTCTTATCACCAACAATGCTCTGGTCGTGGCTTTCGACGTAAGCGATATGCTTCTCACCTACACGACGGTTTCGCAGCATACCGTATAGTTCCCCGATATGCCACTCTTCGTCTTTCTTCTCTTTCAGCAACTTTATCCAATAATCGGGGATACCCATAGCAAGCCGATAGTCAAAGCCGAGTCCACCTTCTTCTATAGGACGTGCAAGACCGGGCATTCCACTCATATCCTCTGCAATAGAAATTGCGTTTGGGTTGACAGCATGGACTACCTCATTTGCTAACATCAAGTATGTAACTGCATCTGTTTCAACGTCATCACCAAAATAATCTGCATAACCTGAGAATTGCTTTCCGAGTCCGTGGTCTATATAGAGCATACTCGTGACACCGTCAAATCTAAAACCGTCAAGACGATAGGTCTCCAACCAGTATCGGATATTGCTTAGTAAAAATCGCTGCACTTCATATTTGCTATAGTCAAAACACAGTGAATCCCAAGCGATATGTTCACCTTTTACTCCTGCATGAAAATATTGGTGATCCGTTCCATCAAAACGGTTCAAACCTTCATTGATGTTTTTTACTGCATGGCTATGAACCAGATCCATAATAACCAACAATCCCATTTGGTGTGCAGTATCAATCAATTCTTTCAACTCATCTGGTGTACCAAAACGACTTGAGACTGCGTAGAAATTGCTAACATGATAACCGAAACTGGCATAATAAGGATGTTCCATAATCGCCATGAGTTGTATAGCGTTATATCCTAAATTTGCGATACGGGGAAGTACATTTTGCGTAAACTCTGTGAACGTTCCAACCTTTTCTGCATTTTGTGCCATGCCTACGTGTGCTTCGTAAATCCTTAATCCTTCGGTGTTGGTGTCAAATTCGGGAGAGTCATGCTGCCACTGAAATGGATTCGGAGGTGACCAATACTGTCCTGTGAATTCGGTTTCGCTTTCCTGAATCACACGTTGAATGTAAGCAGGAATTCTATCAAGTCCACCATTTTCAAATACGACATGCACCTTTACTCTACTGCCGTGTGTTAATCTGTCAGAATAATCTTTGTCTGGTAGAAAAAGATGCCATATTCCCCATTCATCAACAGACATTGGATTAGAATCTCGGTTCCAGTCGTTAAAATCACCAATCAAAGAAAGAGATTGTGCACCCGGTGCCCATTCACGATACCATACACCGGTTTCATCTCCTTTTTGTCCGTGGTTGAAACCGAAATATCGATACCCCTGACTAATTTTACCTAATATACCCCCGCTATTTTCTATCTGTGTTTTGACAGTTTGATAGTGTTCATACCTCTCGCGCAATTGGGGTGCAAAAGGTTTTAGCAGCGGATCAAGTTCTATGAGGGATGTTCCGACTGGTTGTTTTTTTCTCATGATTGAGATAGGAATAATATGTATTTTTATAATGGTTGAAGATTCGTAGGAAGGATATAGATATTCAATAATTTCATAACTATCTCAGATATGAAAGCATGTAATACCGACATCGTCTATTCTGTAGAAAATATCATCTCAATCTTTGCATGTCTATCTGATTTGCTGAGTGATGAGAGACGTTGGAATTCCGCGTCTGTAAGATGTTCATACACTCTATCGATCTCAGCATATAATGCCGTTGTATCCTCTGTTAAACCACTATTTGTAGGTTCATCAAAATCGACCGTGTATTCATTACCATAAATATCGGTAATATGAATACCTCCTCTTTTTGCACCCTCCGGCAAATGGAACGAACCGTCTGCTTCCATGATCCATTGATCACCACCGTATGGTTCAATGGTTGTAAGCCATAATGTCGTTGAGTGAAGTGGTGTTAATTTGGGATGTGGACCAGGAGGTAGTTGTTTGACTTTTTTATTAGATGCTTCAACATACGCTTCAACACTGTTTCTGGCGAGTCTTTTGTTTAGCGATTCAATATGGTTTAGCATTTGTGATCTGCTACTTGATGGAATATCCGCCAACTTGGTTTTTGCAGTCAGTGCAAGGATGCTAAAGTGCATTTGCCATGGTTTCACATCATTAATATTGTTAGTATCAGATGATTTCATTAAAAACAGTTCAGGATTGTCGCGATGTAACGTCATGCTATGTGCTTCTAACTGAAGACGTTCACGTTTTGGGAGTTTGTATTTACTTAATTCAGAAGGTTCAACTTCCTCTGTAATTGAAATGATGAAATCAGTCAAGCTTGTTTGTTCTTCTTCTGAAAGTTTGCCAGAATAATTGTAATAAGGTGCAAAAACTTCTCGCGTTTTCGCATAAGTTTTTTGACGTTGGATATACCAAGAAAAGATACCACCACATACAACGATGGCACTTAGAATACTGATAAATAGGATACGTCTTTTCTTCATTTGGAATCGCTCCTTGCATTGTTTTCCATATATCTATAATACAGATAATCATGCGGTTTGTCAAACAAGATTGAGGAATTGGCATAGTAAAGGTTATCCGAATAAGAACCTTATTTCATATAGAAAAGAGAACCCCCTTTGATAAGTTGTGATATCAATGAGAGTTCTCTTTCTATATTCATACAATCCAATTGCTTGAACAAAAGATTGTATTATTTACCCACACCAGAATCTGCCCATTGTGCATGCCTCTGGAGGGTGCGGATATCAATACCTAACGATTCGGCAGCCGCACGTAGTGACGTACATTTTTGGATACGTATCTGTGCAACAGCACGTAGAATCTGATTCTGATTCATATTTACAATATCAAGCGCTTCTGTTTCAATTATAGGTACTTCCGCGTATCCGTTCCTTATGCTAAACCACGGCTGCGGTACCTGTGTTGAGAATTCTTGCATAATAATATGTTGTGTCTCAGGATGAAGTGCATCCCAGATCGCACGTTGTGTTTGTGTTGGAAGTGTACTCCAAACTGAGAGTAACGTATGCAAATACTCTGGATAGATATCGGGGAAATTTTTTGGTTCAAGAGTGTCTGATGTAGCAAGCGCAATAGCAATTTGAATAGCACTTCTAAGCTGACGGATATTTCCAGGCCATGCTGCTTGCTCCAATCGATTCAATGCTGCTTGCGAAATGCCCTTAACCTCCTTACCGTATTCAGAATTGAATTCCTGCATAAATATATCCGCGAGTGGAAAAATATCCTCAGTCCGTTGCCGTAAAGGAGGTAGATGAAGCATCATGCCCTTCAGTCGATAGTAAAGATCCTCTCTAAATTTCTTTTCCTCAACTTCTTGTTCAATATCCTTGTTTGTGGCAGTGAGTATGTGGACATCAACTGTCAACGTCTCATTACCACCGAGTCGGGTGAATGTAGTTGTATCCAATACGCGGAGGAGCATCTTCTGTGCATCAAGCGACATTTCTGGCACCTCATCTAAAAAGAGTATACCACCATCAGCTCGTTCAAATGCACCGTGTCTCTGGCGTATTGCGCTGGTAAATGCACCTGCCTCATGACCAAAAAGTTCGCTTTGGAGTAATTCAGCAGAATATCTACCGCAGTTTATAGCCACAAAAGGTTTATCCCTACGTGGACTATTTTCATGTATGTATTTTGCTATTCCTTCCTTACCAACCCCTGTTTCACCCGTGATCAAAAACGGAATATTTGATTTTACAACCTGTTTTATCTTTCCATATATTACCTGCATTGGATCGGAAGGCAATTCTATGAAATTCGATTGCCTTTTCATAATGTGCTCCTAACTTTTTATTAATCTGGACGGAGTCTATTTAAGTTTGGCAATTATTGTTATACAAAGCAGTTTGCGAAGTGATGCGTCATTACCACAAGCAAATCTATTTGCCTTGTTAAACATATAATGCAGCACATTTGTAATTTTTACGCATTAAACGTCCAATTCTGGCTGTTGGTTGACTTAAATAAGCATTTATTCTGTCACATTGATACAAAATTGTTATATTGATCTGCCATATACACAAAGAGATTTGGCTATGCAATTATTGCATGACACGACTCATAAATTGCTTGTTGAGCATATATTGATACATAATACTACATCCAATATTACTAAATGTATAATCAATATGATAATAAATTAAGAATCATTAATAAATTGGAGAATCCAGTCCCTACCTGTGTGGAAACCCCATAGTAGGTCAGAGGATTCAACAAATCGGATCTAAAAATCGATTGAATATTTTATTCTGGCACGGAACTTGCTTAATGGTATCGGAGTTATCGCAAATATAATGATTGTAGTAATTATTCAATACATTTTTTGATAAACTTATTTGCGATTTAATACATAAGATCTTGGTATACTTTGTATACCTAAACAGTGTGAGCGCGCTTGTCCCTCTCCCCTTTAGGCGTGCTTACAAAACCGCGATTTGGATAGGCGCGCTAACCAAATCGCGGTTTATTTTGTACAGGCAAGTAATATTGGCTGCGATGCCATTTGATGGTATAAGATTGGGGAATTAATCAAGAGATGCCGAGAAATATGAATTAAATACTTTCACACTGACATGCATGAATTGGACAGATGCCTGATTCACAGAGTTGTTCTGTCGGTATGATCTTTATATCCGGGGATTGTAAAGATGTGGTTTCGGGTTGTTGCAATTCTCTATATGAGTCTTTTAGAATAGATATTGCAGACTTAAGAAATATGCTGGTAATCAGTAGACCCACCACGATGTCTGGCAACTTGGAGTGGGTAATAGCAACGAGTGCTGCTGCTAATAAAACACTTGAATTTGCTATAATATCATTACGAGAACATATCCATGTTGAACGCATATTTATATCATCTGCTTTGTGTCTGGACAGGAGGAACAAACAACTCGCGTTTGCTATCAAGGCGAGTGCACTCATGAAAAACATATAATGAGATTCTGGCACTCCACCTGCGATGAATTTATAGATGCTTTGGAACAATACACCGATGCCAAAGATTGCCATAATTGCACCTTTGAGCATGGCTGAACTTGCACGCCAACGACTGCTTTTTCCAATAGCATATAAGCTGAACCCATAAACCAAGGTGTCACTCAACATATCAAGTGAATCGGCTTGCAACGAAACAGAACCCGCCAGTAGACCAATAACAAATTCTAAACAGAACATTGCACCGTTAATGACAAGCACAATCCATAGGGTTTTAGATTGTCGCTCTCGGAGTTCTTCAAGTTCATCGGCTTTATCGTGGCAACAACTATCCATCGTTACATCTCATTTCAATACAAGATTTCATTTTCATATTTGATATTATACCATGTAGGAAAGACAATAGACTAACGGATATTTCTATAGATTACTGCAAACAGAATCCAGGGTTATAGCATCAGAGATACAAAATACAACAGACACTATCCGTATCCTGTCTGTGGTAAGATAGAAACATCTATCTAAAAATATACACGAAATGAGGTGAAGACCAGATTAGGATAACTTCCAAACTCTGATTGAAACTGAGTTGTGTCACCGTTTTTCGGTGGTTTGCCAATGCTGATAAATCCTCCAATAGAGAGATGGATATCCTCAGCAATGTTATATGCAATCTGTGGAGCGAACCAAGTCGACAGGTCGGATAGGTTACTTAGTATCTGTCCGCTAATACTTATCAATGGTGTCAGTTGATGTGTCACGCCAGGGGCAAGATAGTGGACACCCAATAGATAAACACCTCCGCGATTGTAGGCAGAACGGTCTATATTGTCGAGAAAATCAGCAGGTTTTTCTACACCCGCACCATTGAAATGATACTCAATGAATGTGTAAGTTTCACCACCGAAACTATAATCTAAACCGACTGATGTCCGAAGATAATTGCCTGCTGACTCAACATCCTTGTCAAAAGGTGTGACCAACACATAGGCTGATTCTAACCAGAATCCTGCACCACCAATCCCACGTGCCACATCCAGTCCTATAAGCATGTCTCTCTGAAATTCTATCAGTAATATAGAGAAATCTGTCTCTGCAGCATTCAACTGCGTCCTCAGAAAAACAGCACTCTTGTCAAAGTCAAAATTAGAACCGAAGATGTAACCGGTATCTATTTCACCAAGAACTCCAACAGGAATACGAATACGAACCGCATCTACTCCCACTCGATCCTCTGTATCAAGTTGATCGTAACTATAAGGGGCAATAACATCTGTTGGGTTGATAATACGCGCACTACCCCACGCAATTGCATCTCGACCTATAGATATATCTGCAAAATCAGTGCTATACTGAACAGACAAGCGATCAAGGTTATGGTATATTCCTACACTCCCAGATTCTTGATTTTCATTAGGATATAATGCTGAGTCAAAATCTGTGACGCGGTAAAGGGATGAAGGGATACCAATAGCAAGTGGGGACTCGGAGAAAAGCGCGGGATCTTGTACGCGCGGTGTAAAATCGTAAGCAACAGAAAAGGATAATGAATCGGTGTATGCGTAAGATAGGTTTAAACGTAGTCTGTTAACTACAATACCCATCATCGGGGTGTCTGTCAGTGGGGAATCAAGGGTAGTAAAAAAGTTCTTGTAGTAGCCACCATATTGAAATTCAGAGTGAGTATTTCTAACAAATCCTATCGTTAGGAGACAGAGAACAACCGAGATGAGTTTTCTCATTTGGATACCCACTATTTTGTCTCATCACTATCAATTTTGCCATCTCGGAGTGTAATCAACCTTCTGGCACTTTCCATTACCATCGGATCGTGGGTTGAGAAGATGAATGTCATTCCGGTCTCTTGATTAAGTCTTTGCATCATTTCAAGTAGGTCAGCACCTGTTTTTGAGTCGAGGTTTGCAGTAGGTTCATCCGCCAGAATAATTGCAGGTTCAGATACCATTGCGCGCGCAATAGCAACACGTTGTTGCTGTCCACCCGAAAGCTGCGTCGGAAGCCTGTCCTCAATGCCTTCTAAACCGACCTCTGTAAGCATTGCTGAAACACGCTCGTGTCGCTCAGTTTTTGGGATACCTGCCAAGAGCATGATGTATTCTACGTTTTCTCTCACTGTAAGTACCGGAATAAGGTTATACGCTTGAAATATGAACCCGATATTGTCTCGTCGAAAGTCTGAGAGTTCATTCCCACTCATTTCAGAAAGAACCTTACCAGAAAGCCATACGCTTCCATCCGTAGGTGTATCCAATCCAGATATTATGTTGAGAAAGGTTGTTTTCCCCGAACCAGAGGGACCAACAATGGCTGTAAGTTCTCCAGTTTTAATGGTTAACGTAATCCCATTCAAAGCATTGACAGGAATTCCATCCGGATCATATACTTTCGTCACATCTTCGGTTACTATAACATCGGTCTGTTTTGAGTGTTCCATAATAATTATAGTTTAAAAACTATGTCGCATTGCCTCTACAGGAGACATTTTGGCAACATAACGTGCAGGATATAGTCCTGCAATGATAGTAAAAAAGAAAACTGAAACTGGATAGATGATAAATTGTTCAACCGTTAAGGTTGGGTAAATAAATTCCTGAATTGTCACACCCATCATCTCTATACCAGTATAATTTAAACCGACATGAGCGTAAATTCCTGTTAATACGTAACCGATAATCAATCCGAGTGTGATACTAACAATTGCCAGTGCACCCGCTTCAAACAAGATGAGACGTGCCATCCCGAACGGTCTCGTGCCAACAGCGCGTAACACCCCAAACTCAAACATTCTTTCATATAGTGACATAAACAGTGTGTTGATAATCCCGAATGCAACTATAATAAACAGAATTAATCCAGTAACGTACTTGCTGTATTTTGATATATCAAATATCATTTTCAATTGAGGCAATATACCTGTCCAACTCAATGCTTCGTTACCGTGATTAGAATATGTTTCCCAAAACGGTAGATCAATATCCAGAGAATATGCAGTTGAAGTAAATTTAATGGCGATTTCATGTACATCTTTACCTAATCCAAGCATTTCTTGAGCTTTTTTCAAATGGATAAACGCCATACCGCTATTCATACCTTCGTCTGCAAAACTAAAAATACCTGATATTCGGAAGCCCTCCTGTGAAAAATCTCCCCCATGTGCTTGTGATACCGTAACAGGTACTTTGTCACCAAGTTCAACTTCAAGGATTTCGGCAAGTTTCGCTCCAATTACAATGTCGTTATCGTCATTCCCTTCAAAATAGACACCTTCAATGATTGCATCATCAATTTGGGATAAATATCTCTCTGTCGGTGGATGTATTCCAACAAGGATAATCCCACTATTCATATTTGCAGCAGAACGAATCATACCTGATGAGAAAGTTCTTCGACTGAAATGCTGAACGATTGCTTCTTTAGACAGATTGGCTGTCACTTCATCAAGATTTTGAATAGTAAGTGTTACCTCTTGTTCTTCTCGATAACCTTCCTGGTGAATCTGTGCGTCACCAAGAAAAGAAGCTGTAGCGGTTCTCACCATATTTTCTTCCAGACCAATCATTAGTGCATCAAGAAAAATAAGTGTCGCTAAACCGATACTAATTGCAGTTGCAGCAATAAACGTGCGGCGTTTATTCCGTAATATATTTTTCCAAGCTAATTTGATTAATATCAGAAGCATGGTTAGGACCTCTAATGTGTCCGCATTGCCTTAGCAGGTAGAATTCGGGCAGCTTTTATCGCTGGATATAGACTTACCAATAACGCTGAAAATAACACTGTGAGAGTTGGAATCATTAGACTTCGTAGATTGACTTCGGCATGCATCGTTCCAAATTTCATGCCGCCGTATGTGAATTCCTCGGTAAGAGTTACTCCGTATACCGATAGTAGGAAGTTGAAAAAAGTGCCAAGAATTGCACCAACACCAATGCTTGCAATCGCTATAATGACTACTTCGCAGATAACCAACCAGAAGATTTGAAACGGTGTTGTGCCAACTGCCTTCAACAGTCCATATTCACGCGTCCGTTCCAATACCGACATCAAGACAGTATTGAGAACCCCCATCGCAACAATGAACAGAATCACATAACGTCCAATAGCATCTCCCTGTTGATCGGTCTGCATAGCAGTATAAAAGGACTTAGCAACCTCTTGCCACGGTGCGACTTCAAGTGTAGAATCGCTGAGACTATTCTTTATTGATTCAGTTATTTTCGCAACATGATTGATATTTGAGGCAATCACAACAATTTCGTGTATCTTACCCTCAAGTACAAACAATTCCTGTGTTGCTGCAAGGTTTAAATAACATGTCGTCCGATCTATAATGTCATCGCCGCTTTCTACTTTGCCAACAATCTTGTACAAGTCATTCGCAAGTGAACCGTCTGCAGCCTGTGAAAAAATGACAAAATCGTCTCCTATTTGTGCATTCAATATTTTTGCAAGTCTTATTCCAATTACTGCTTCATTCGAGACAGTTTGTGATAAAGGTCTACCCTCAACCACCTTCTGATTGAATTGTGTGGCAATGTCTTCTCGTTTCACATCAATCCCAACAACTTGGACCGCCATACTCTTTTCACCGACAGAACCCAGTCCAGCTGCATAAACTCGTGGTGTCCATGCTTCAACACCCGTTATATTTTGTATTGTCTCTCCAATGGATTCGGGTTCGCTTATCGTCTTGTAGATAGAGGGTCTATCAAGATAGTCTTCACTATGCACCTGAATATGACCGATTCTGTTCCGTGTGAATTTGGAGATGATGTCAGAATATACGCCATCAGACCAACCGATAAACAATGATGAAAGGGTAAATCCAACGATCATCGCAAGTGCGGTAAGGATTGTGCGACGCTTTTGACGAAAGATATTACGAAACGCAATTTTGAGTATCATAATAGTAGATATGCACCTTGGACATCGTCTATTTTCTTTTTTGAAGATTTCTGCGCGTAAAGATATTCTCGTTTAGTTCAGAATCATAGACAGCATTTACAAACCGTATAACTGTTTTGTGTCCTTCCTTGTTTGTTGGAAGCATTTCCATGACAGATGGTAAGGTTTTCCCACTGAATGTCTTTATCTCTTTGAAATTCAGAATACGCATTAATTTGTCTTTTTCATCATAAAAGTGCTGCCACACGGGTATATAATCACTTGCTCTAACTGCTGCGATCACCTTCCCCCAAACAATAGGGGTATCTTCCTTAGGGATTAGTTCAACATATAGATGTTCAGGCGAAGCATTTTCTGGTGTTATGAGTCTATAGGTGTAATCGTCTACCATTGACGACTGTCTAACTAAATCGTCATTCGTGAAATCGGAACCCATCCACGATCCCATCATCATTGAAGGTGAAATCTTGAAAGTCTTATTAACTTTCGGCAGATAGTTCCACATCTCTTTTCCAATACGTAACGTCGTCAGGTTCTTTTCTTTTTTTGGTGCAGTAATCCGAATAAAGGTTTTGTCCGTACCCTTTGTCCAAACCGTCATTGATAATGTACGTTCCCAGTGCGGTGTGACGATTTGCATCTCTATATCAGCATGACTCGTCTTGCTGCGATACAGTTGATCTATATGTCTAATAATGTCTTCTACCTCGGTTGCTGATGTAACGTTTGTCGCAAACATAAAGACAGTCAAATTGATCATAAGCAGAAACAGGACAATCATACGGTGATTCATCTTTGTTGTGGTATCAATAAATATGTACATTTCTTTATTATCCTCTATACTGAAACTAAAACAGGCTGCTCCTGCTATATGTAAAGATCATGAAAACCATGATAAATGTAAAGAGTATTATGTTGAAACCTATGATTATCAATAGTCCGATAAGTGCATAGGTTATTTGTCCTCTACGCATTTTTTCTTTATATGCCTCAGTGTAATACATTTTATACTCTTCCGACTTCTCATATAGTCTTGAAAATGGGGGTGTTGGCTGATAGATGTATGCTACCAGAATTCCTATTATATTGCCAAAAAGTCCGGCACATACCCATATTAATTTGTTCACATCGGATTTCGCATCCTGTTCAGAGGCGATTTCTGCTTCGTATTGTTCAGAATTCATGGTGGGGTTTTTCCTCTTTATACCGATTTAACAGGAGTGAATGGTATCGATATAATATATCAGGAATCTCAAATAGGTACAAATAATTATACAATATGAAATCCATCAATGTCAACATATATGGTAAATCATTGAATTAATTCTACACATTGCTTATGTAAGGTTAGGAAACCTCACCTACCGTGGAAAGAAAATGTAGATATAATTTTATACTTCACCATATATCTAATTCACTATATAGTGAAATATAAAAATATGTTTACACATCTTCTGTAGGAGCGATCTCCGAATCGCGACTATGGATATGTATGGTCGGGAATCCAAATCAACGGTATGAATGCCATTTAGGCATTCCCCGGAGTTCCCTCCTACAAAGAAACTGTCAAGATAATTGTAAAATCCACTATAAATGTCCCTGCTATAGGTTTCAAGATTATACGCAGTTATACTGGTATACAAATTTTGAATTCTCTTGCATCTGTCTTCTAATTCTGTTAGAATTTACCAAAATGATAGTAATGGGAATGACACGATTTATCAAATATAAGGACGGGAAAGTATGGCACTTCCAAGAATGGCTCGGGTACGGCAACATTTTCACGCACCTGTACTCACTCATCTACCAGCAGCAATTCATCAGGAATTAGATCGGATTAACGCAGCATCTATTATTCAGTCCGGGGATACTGTTGCGATTACCGCAGGAAGCCGTGGCGTTGCAAACGTCGCTACAGCAGTAAAGGCGACAATTGATTATTTAAAAGGTCTCGGTGCGAAACCATTTGTCGTTCCTGCGATGGGAAGCCACGGTGGCGCAACAGCCGATGGACAGCGGAGCGTACTGGAACATTACGGTATTACTGAAGAAACAGTTGGCGCACCTGTTAAGGCAACAATGGATGTAGTGAAACTTGGCACACTTCAGCAGGCTGGAGCAGACGATTTGCCTGTTTTTATGGATCGATACGCTGCAGAAGCAGACCATGTTGTTCCACTTAATCGTATTAAAGCACATACAGATTTCAACGGGTCTATTGAAAGTGGTTTGATGAAGATGATGGTTATAGGTCTTGGTAAGCAGCAAGGTGCCAATTTCTATCATCGAGCATTCTTTCAATACGGTTTTGAACATGTAATCACAGCTGCAGGAAGTTTCATTCTTGATAGCGGGAAGATCGCTTTTGGATTGGGACTAATGGAGAATGCACATGAAGATACGGCAAAAGCCGTAGCAATTCCTGCAGAACAATTGCTGCAGACTGAACGTGAACTACTTGTTGAAGCAAAATCAATGATGGGAAAACTTCCCTTTGATGAACTTGATCTGTTAATCGTGGATTGGACAGGAAAAAACATCAGCGGGACAGGCATGGATACAAACGTCATCGGTAGAATGATGCAGAATTTTGAACCTGAACCACTAAAGCCTGCGATTCTACGGATTTTTGTCCGTGATCTTACAGAAGAAAGTGATGGCAATGCGACCGGTATCGGTCTTGCTGATTTCACAACGACACGGCTTGTTGAACAGATAGACCGACACTCAACCTATATGAACGGTATTACCGCACTCGGACCACAGAAATCAAAGATTCCATTTTACTATGATACCGATCAAGAGGCAATTGAGGTTGCACTTGACACCATAGGTTTAACGAAACCTGAAAATGCACGCGTAATCCGGATTGAGAGCACTCTGAGATTAACTGAACTTGATATCTCTGAAGCACTTCTGGATGATGCTGAACTCCACTCAAGTCTTGAAGTTATTGGTGAGACACTTCCTTTCGAATTTGACACATCTGGCAACCTATTGCCGTTTTCTACGGAGACGCACTAATTGAAGCGGTTAATTGTCGGTATCACAGGTGCAAGTGCTGTCGTTTACGGGGTACGCCTTCTGGAAGTCCTATCAATGCGAGAAGATGTTGAGGTTCATTTGACGATATCTAAATCTGGTGCGCGTGCATTGTATGAAGAACTACAGATTGAAGTCGACATAGATAATTTTCAGTTAAATTCGTTGATAGATACCCCTTCATCTCATCTCATTTACCACCATGAATCTGATATTGGTGCATCAATAGCAAGTGGCTCATTTCGTACAGAGGGTATGATTGTTGTGCCTTGTAGTATGGGAACTGTTGCCTCCATCGCAGCAGGTATTTCACGGAATCTTGTCCAACGTGCTGCAGATGTGTGTATTAAAGAACGGCGTAAACTTGTTATTGTTCCCCGTGAAACACCACTGAGTTCCATCCATCTTGAAAACATGCTCAAATTGTCACGTATTGGTGTTTGTGTATTACCAGCGATGCCGGGGTTTTATCATTTCCCAAAAACGGTTGATGACCAGATCAACTTTGTTGTGACGAAAATTTTGGATCAGTTCGATATAGATACCGGTTTGACCCAACGTTGGAAAGAGTAAGTCGTAATGCGTAAGTTAAGAATAATTCTTGAGATGATCAAATTTGAACATACTGTGTTCGCGCTTCCGTTTGCAATCATGAGTGCGTTTATTGCTGCAGAGGGACTTCCACCTCTGACAAACCTCGGATGGATTCTCGTGGCGATGGTCGGTGCACGTAGTTGTGCCATGGCGTTCAATCGTCTTGCTGATGCAGAAATTGACAGCCAAAACCCACGAACAGTAACGCGTGCAATTCCTGCGGGTTTAATTTCAAAAGGTGCAGTTTGGCTATTTACACTTGTTTCTGCTGGTTTGTTGGTTTTTGCAGCGTGGCAGTTGAATCCACTCGCATTTGCATTGTCGCCAGTTGCACTCTTTGTGATAATGGGATATTCTTATACTAAACGTTTCACTGCACTCTCTCATTTCTGGTTAGGACTTGCGCTCTCTATTTCACCGGTAGGTGCGTGGATAGCAATCAAAGGACAATTTGATTGGACACCTATAGTGCTTTGTTGCGTGGTATTGCTTTGGACTGCAGGTTTTGACATTATCTATGCATGTCAAGATGTCAATTTTGACAGAAAACATGGACTCCGCTCAATCCCCGCACGACTCGGCATACGTTGGTCACTGTGGCTCTCCTCTGCCCTACATGTAATCGCAGTATTACTCCTTTTTGGTATCCCGCTGCTCACTGAATTAGGACTTTTCTACTACATTGGCGTAGGAATTGTCGTATTGATTTTTATCTATGAACATGCTATCGTCAAACCGAATGACTTGTCCCGTGTCAATCTTGCATTTTTCACACTAAACGGTATGATCAGTCTGGTATTGATGGCACTATCAATTACCGATATACTCTTATAGAGACCTTATATAAACTAAGAATATGGAGAAACGGGTTAGATGAAACTTTCACTTTCTGTTCGCGTTGCAGAAAACGCATCAAAAAAAGATGCAACCCACACATTTGTTCAACTGACGGAACTTGCTGCAAACCTCGGTTATGAAGCAATGTGTATGCGCGCATCACAAGTCGGAATACATACACCATTAGAACAGATTACAGCAGTTCGCAAGCAGGCAGAATCGCTAAACCTAAAAATCTCGATGGTCACCGGGGATTTTCCCGTACCACTTAACAACGACGCAGGACCGGATGGACTCCGCAATATTACTCCATATCTGGATTTAACTGAACTCCTTGGCGCTGACTTGATTCGCATCGCTATGAAGGTTGAAGAAGATATTCCTTGGGCACAACGCGCATCCGATGAAGCCTTAGAACGCGGGATTCGTCTTGCACACCAATCCCATACGCAAAGTCTTTTTGAAACAGTGGAAGGTTCTATTGATGTGCTCAAACGTGTCAATAGAAAGAATTTCGGCATTATCTACGAACCTGCAAATCTCGATTTATGTGCACAGGATTACGGAGTTGAAACCTTAAAGAAGTTTTCACCATATCTATTCAATGTCTATCTTCAGAACTATATCCGTAGACCAGAAGGGAAGACGCACCTATTGACGTGGATCCAAGGGATGGTGCCACATGATCCCATTCGATTACAAGATGAAGGTGGGATTGATTTCCCATTAGTATTTCTCGGATTAGAAGCAATCGGTTACGATGGATATGTGACGGTACATCAGGCATTTAGAGAGATAATGGAACCTGAAGATGCTGCAGAACAGAGTTATATGTATTTAAAACCGTTTTGTTCGTAATTACTAACACATTACAACTGATCTAAATTTGGAATTGTAGGTGATACCTTTATACAAAATATGACGAATTATACTGTAGATAATTTACCGATCCTATTTGGTGCTGTGGATTCTGTTTTTAAAGCAATTAGACAGAAATAAGGATGTCAACAAAATAGAGAAAATATTAACTATGAACACAAAACGTCCCAATATAATTATCGTCACAACCGATCAGCAGCGGACAGATAGCCTTAGCTGCTACGGTTCATCATTTACGGATACGCCACACTTAGACCAACTCGCTTCTGAAGGAGTCTGTTTTGAACGTGCATATTGTACAAATCCTGTGTGCACGCCAGCTCGTGCGTCAATCTTTACAGGTAAGTATGTCAGTCGCCACGGTGCGTGGAATGTAGGAATGAATATTCCTGACGATGAACCGATGGTATCACACCGACTCGCAGAAGTAGGGTATCGAACGCATTATATCGGTAAAGCTCATTTCCAACCATTTGGTGCATCACCAGAAAAATCTATTGAAACACGAGGTAATACAGAACGTTATCCCAATTTTCGCGGTCCATACTACGGTTTTGAGACAATAGAACTGGCACTTGGACATGCAACCTACGGAATAGCAGGACATTACGGGGAGTGGGTGCGTTCTCAAGTTTCTGAAGAGACATTTGCAAGTTTCAGTAAAGCAAGACGACTCTCGCAAGTAGGATTTGGTGGTGGTGCACACGATTGGGACATCCCCTTAAAATACCACAATAGTATTTGGACAGCAGATCGGACCATAGATTTCTTGAATAATCATGATGGAGATAAACCGTTTCTATTGGCAGTCGGTTTTCAAGACCCACACCATCCACATTGTGTGCCAACAGAATTTGAGGATCGTGTTGATCCCGCAGATGTGCAGCTACCAGACTTTGTTGAGGGAGAATTAGACGACAAACCACCACATTTTATGGAAGCGCGTTGCGGAGAACTAAGGCAATCAAAAATTCTTGGAAAATTTGCTATGGCAGGACAAGGTGGCGGTGCAGATTTTCGAAAAGTTCCCGAAGACGACGCACGCTTAGGTAGAGCCTACTATTACAATATGGTGAAGATTATTGATCAGCAGATGGGACGTGTCTTGGAGTGTATTGATGAACGCGGGTTACGTGATAATACATTAGTACTATTTACGACCGACCACGGTGAACTGCTTGGCGACCACGGACTCTGGATGAAGGGACCTTTTCATTATGAGCAGCTTGTCCGCGTACCCACTATAATGCGTTATCCTGCTGTCGTCCCACCCGATCAACGTTCTCAACAACTGTTCAGCCATGTTGATATTGTACCAACTGTGCTTGCAGCTGCTGGTTTGCCGATCCCATCAGATACAGATGGTGTAGATGTTTTGCCGATGCTTACTGGAGAACAAGAATCTGTACGGGATTCGGTGTTAGTTGAATGTGTAGATGACCCCCAAGGGTTACGTCTCAAAACTATCGTGACTGAAACACACAAGTTAACGTGGTATTGTGGACATCCCTATGGGGAACTGTATGATCTTAAGGATGACCCTTCTGAGCGAGTCAATCAATGGGATAATCCTACATACGCAAATGACAAAGCACAACTCATGAGTGCTATTCTTGAAGGAATGGAACCGTTGGAAAAACGCGTTGAACGTTTGTCGTATGCATAATCTCTCATGGCTATTTATTGTGCTTTATTTTAATTCACGTTAGAAATGAAATGTACCTTCTATTTGGATTGAATCATCACTGGATTCTTCAATCTTGTATGATGTCTCTCTGGATGTTTTCTGTTCGCTAACGACTTGATCAGTCTCTGTGTCAATCAGTTCAAAGTTAACTTCGTCTCCAGTGTCATAGGCAAATTCACCTTTCAGATGATAGATGCCGTCAGCCTTTACACACCTTTAGAAGATGTGATTACTCATCTAAAGAGGTGATTGGGAAGAAGATACCAAACATATATACCCTATAGGATAGACTGTTCAGTAACGAACATTTTCATTCCTTATATGTCTATCTTGATAGATAATATACTATGATATAACGTATGAGAATGGATACTTCCACAGGTTTCTGCTGCCTAATCCAAAAAACCTGCAGCTGAAATTGAACCTTTAATACTATAAGAGAGTGGATTTACATTACATGTTTAGGTTGCATGATGTATTCATATTGGGGTAACATATATAGTAATCCTTTTATTGTAGTTCATAGTAAAATTATTATACATTAATACCACAACTGCAATATATATTATAACAATGGAAAGAATGAGTATTGTGGACAACATACGTAATATAATAGAATGAAATTAGATACCCTAACAAATCCAGATACTTTTGTTAATAAATGTGTAAAAGAACTTTTTGTTGCTCAATCTGAAAGACCTGCAGCTTTAAAGGATATCAATCTTACACGTTTAACCCCCTTTCAACGTGCGTTACTCGTGACAGATGGAACTGTAACACAGTTCATTGAAGCGTATGAACTTATACCGGTTCAGGTAGTATTGCTATATCAAGCGAGACGGAAGTTATACAATCAACACAATTGGCTCAAACTTCCATCAGGTGGAAATATCATCGCACGAGAAGTGGTACTACAGACTCCCTGTAAAGAAAACCAAACACCCAAAATACATGCCTATGCCGTGTCTCAAATTGTGCATGAACGTTTGCCAAAAACTGTTGTTGATGGATTAGAAGCGGGGATTAATGGTTTAGGTGTGCTATTGCAGCACAGTCAATTGGAGACCCGACGTGACCTGTTGTGGTGGGGAATTGAAAGGGTAAAAGGTCTACCAAGTAGCCTTGCACATTTTGAAGGTTACCCATTCCTTACTCGTACCTATAGAATAGTTGCTAATGAAAATCCTCTAATGCTCATTACTGAGAAGTTCCCACTTGAGGCATCTAAGATCAAATTCAATTAAATTATCTCAATATCTGGCTAAGGAATATACTTCTTGTACCTCAACAACTACATTCGGTTAGTTACTTGTTTGGTAATTAGCGAGATGTGCTTGTGGAGTTCCATGTCGATAATCTCCGTCACATGCATTGAGTAGCAATTTACTTAGACGGGATACGATGTCTGGATGGTCTGACGATATATCGTTTTCTTCACTGTAATCTTGGTTGAGTTGATATAACTGAAAACTATCTATCTTGTTAATATACCGTAACTTCCAACCATCTGATGTTACCAAAGCAGGTCCAAGTCCAGATGCATATACAATCCAATCGTGTGATTGTTGTGCATCCTGTTTTTCCAACAATGTAGGTAAGAATGACACACCATCTTTTGCTTGTGGTAAGTCTGTTTGGGTGATTTCAGCCAAGGTTGGCATCAGATCGTAGTTTGCAAGCATGTGGTTAGATTCGGTTTGTGATTCAACGGTTCCTGGCATCCGCACAATAAAAGGTATTCGTGTACCGCCTTCCAAACTTGAACGTTTTAAACCTGCCATGCCGTCATTTCCGTTAAATACATCACCACCTTCTTCGGAATAATATTTCCTTGTGATGTCATCAAACCGTTCACCCTCCAAATTCCTTCTAACACCAGTAGTTCGACCCTCTTGCAAGTAATACACTTCATGTCCATTATCTGCGCTGAAAACGATCATCGTGCGATCATCAATTCCGAGGTGTTGCAGTTCATCCAAAATAATTCCAACGGTTTCATCCAGTTTTAGGATCATAGAAGCGTATTCTTTCTCATAAGTTGTCAGTTCTGAAACATCTCTTACCGATGGATGTATTTCGGGTATAGAAATAGGTCCGTGTGGCAGTTGAGAAGGGTGGTAGAGAAAGAAGGGTTCATCCTTATGTGCGCGAAGGTATTCTACGATTTTATCGTTGAAAATATCTTGTGAATAAACTTCCTTGCCTTGACGATCTCGACGTATCGCTAAATTTTCTTCAGATTCAGTGCCCGGATGTTTGCCACAGTCAGCATGCGTGTTACCTTGAATTTCTTTGAGTTCTCCATTTTCAAACAGGAAGGGTGGATAAAAACCGTGACAACGTTGATGGTCATAGTAACCGTAATGATACTGCCAACCGTGCCGACGGATCCGATTTGCGGTTGTTGCAAAACCCCATTCAAGTTTCCCGATTTGTCCTGTGGTATAACCAGCCTCCGCTGCGATTTGTGCCAAGAATACATCGTCCGGTCCAGCCTGTAGTCCGGTTGTATGTATCAACTCCGATATTTCGTCTAATGTCATTTCACCGGAGCTAATTTTCTTATAGACACCTGCCTTGGTATATGTCCATGTCCCTTCATGACAATCGTGAATTCCAGTTAACATGCTTGCGCGGGAAGGTGCACAGAATGCACAACCGTAAGCGTGGTTGAATCGCTTCCCTTCGTTAGCAAGACGGTCAATATTTGGTGTTTCAAAATGTTGCTGTCCATAGCAGCTCAACATTCCACGTCCAAGGTCGTCAGCAAAGATGAGTATTACATTTGGTTTATCGGTCATTTTGATGTTCCTTGCAGATTTCTAATAAATTGAAAGAGTCTAATTTTATAATCAACCACGTTGAAATGCGCGCTGCCGATATAAATGCTCAAATAGGTTGCCTTCATGTGGACTATCCCAAGAGATTTGGTTGGTTGGAATTGTGCCTATATTCAGACGGTCAACAAGAGGTATTGCTATGAGTTCATCAATAAGTCTTTCATCTTCAGTAATCACTGTGGCAACTAACGTCGCTCCTATAGATCCTACTAACTGTGAAGATGGCACTTCAACGACACTCACGAAAGGGAATGGGAATTCTGTATTTGCCAATGGATGTTCTGGATCTTCACACCAGATAACAGTTGGTCTGAGGAAAGTGCAACCGTCTAATTCAACTACCCTGTTTCCAGATGTCAACTCTGTGGCACCGGGTTGTTTCAAATGACGATCAATCAGTGAGGAAATACCGTGTGCAGATTTCGGATTTGCCCATGCTGCAATTCCTGCTTCTGGATGGTCAAGTGGCTTTGGTTCAATTTGTGCTAAACATTCAGCTAATGCTTCGGCAATATCCCTGCCAAGTGCTGTTACCCACACACCAGATGCATTAATGCATGACCTACCACCATTTTTGCTAACCGACTCTACAATCAGATCAAGATATTCTTCACTTTTTCCGTTCTGACAATCATGAATGATGATTTTGCTGCGTCCCGGTCCGTGTATTTCAACGCGTGGGTCGTTTACCCAAGGTGCTACAGTTGAACCACCGCCAAAGAGCATAGATCTACCACATCGGAAAAGAATTTCGTTTGCACCAGGATAATCAGTCGGATAAAAACTGAAGGTTTCTGGTGGTACTCCTGCAGCAATAAATGATTGCGCGATACGATAGGGTGTCCAAGGTTCCTCGCGTCCAGGTTTTAATACAAGTGGCACTTTTAAGGGTACGGCGGGAATCCACAAGGAGTGTACACCAGGAGAATTACTTGGTAGCACAGCACCTAAAGAATCTGTTTCACATACATAACTCAACATACGTTCGTTTTGGATACCGAAACCCGAGTCAAGTATCTGCATATCAAGTCCACGTGTCAAGCCATCTAAAACCTGTTCTATATTCTCCAAAACACCTTGTATCTTCCCCATGTTCTGTTGGCAAAGTGTTTCGGGTAAACCGGTAGTTCCTGAGACCTGTTGAATATAATCTTGGGGTGTCTGTGTGCCACCATCAAGTGGTATGTCGGCTGTAGTGAATAGACGTGCAGCATCCTCGCACATTGATATCAATTCCGACACTGACAGTTGTGCAAGAGTTTGCTTATGTAGTGGCAAGTCAAGAAGATCTTTAGCAATCAAACCTCGGTTTGCTTGACTGACTTCGACCAACGGTTCACCAGTTTTAATGTGTGGAACGCTGACAGTCTTCAAACTTCTGTAAGAACGACCTGCGCGTAAAATTGGAATATGTATCACAGTGTCAGTTACCTTGTAATCTTTGCAACCCATCCAGAAGATGCATCACAATAGAGAAAATCATCACCGTAGATGGATAATCCGTGGGGTTCAGGATAATCCTCTGAAACTTCAATCTGATCAAGGATTGCGCCATCATTGAGATCCAGTTTAACGATGAGTCTTTCTGAGGTATGAGTTACCCAAAGACCGTCCTTAACTCGGACGGTGCCGTGTGCCCTACCATAAGGTAGGGGTAAAGTATGTTGAATAGACCAATCGGAAATTTTGACTTTGTGAATTTCCTGATTTTTTAGCGTTTGTACCCAAAGGTGTCCTTCATCATAGTTATCATATTCAACCCCGTGTGTGCCACCACCTTCAGGGACAGGAAAACGACCAATAGTTTCACCTGAAGTTGGGTCAACCTGAAAGATTTCGCCTGTACCCGGTTTTGCATCTGTATCTCGAACGGCACGCCAACGATCTCCAGGACCATTCGCTGCCAACCAGAGAGCACCCTCTCCGAACGCCATGCCACTTGTGTTGGATGAACCACTTGGAATATCACGGATGTGTTTCGGCACCTGATATTCCGGATCACAAGTGATTTCAACTAAAGCAACTCTGTCGGTGATTTGGTCGACAATCCACAAACCATCGTCTGTAACCTGTAAACCGTTTGGTACGGAGTAAGGTGATCGAAATACTTTTTCAATTTTCGTTATCATGCTTAGACTCCTCTTCAGTGTCTATCTATCTACTTGCGCTAAAGATGACTTTAGCCATCTAAAATATTCGGATTTTCGTTCATTACCGGGAAAAGATTTGTGAAACTCATTCGTGGGCAGATGTTGGACAAACTCCAACGCTGGTGTTAGAATCAGAGAGTCCACTGGATATACAAAATGCTCTTGGAGTTTTGTCGCTAAGATAGCGGCAGCAGCTCCTTTGGCACCGCCCTGTAGTTCGGGTAACTCCTGCAGTAGAACCCAAACATTGATAAAGTGCGCGTTGAGTACCTTGATGACTCTCGCTGAGGAGAGCGGACCCGCTCTCAAACTTTTACCTGTTCCTCAGCAGGATTCATCATCAAGTGTCCCAAATAAAACTAACGCGTGGATGGGACGATTTGTTCCTTTCGCGAGTTCAACCGTATCTTCAATCGGTGTCCACTCGATTTCAGCAAACTTGTAAAATGCAGTCGTTAACTTTTTGCGGGCTTCTTCTTCAGTAATGGCGGTTTCCCATGTTATTTCGTGTGTAGATAGTCCACTTGATAAGGTCGAGAGTTCCATGCGGGGAATGAAAGCCACGTCTGCTGCTCTGAACGCGTTAACAACTACATTGCTATTACGTGACGGAAGAGCCAAAGAAAACTCGACAACTGCTCCTTCCGTTCGGTTCAGCACCAATCGCCCCGCAAACTGGGCTGGTAACAAACGGACACTGGACGCGTCCAACATGAACTGTGCATGAATTCGCAAAACAATTTCCGCATAGTTTGGTGAAATCGCCCGTAAACATGCTTTCGCCCCATCAGATTTAGGCGTTCTGTGAGAAGAAACGGTGATCTCTGTTGTTGCCCCCGGGTGAAACTGACAAAGGAAAAGGAGTATTCTTTTCGGATCAAGTTCCCAAATATCCCCCACATTAGCAGTCGAAGGCGGCAGAAAAACTTGAAAGTCGGTTTGGTTGTAGTTCTTCAATGGGTGTGCAGGTTTAGGATTGAAAAGTTCTAACGCCTGTTCCCACTCCATATTTACTGCTTCTGGCCGCCGTACCTTGAGCCTATCGAACTGTTCTTGTGTTAGCTGATGCAAGTTATACGTAGCATCCGCGATTGGCTCCCAATGTGCTTGCACTTGCACACCCGCTGTACTGCTAAGAACATTACTAAAGTCCACTATCACTTTATTTGTCTCTCCTGTTTGTATTGAAATTTTTGAGGAACACGTCTCTGAATATTCAGTGGAAGTCTCGCGCAAAATTTCCAAAAATCCGCTTCAAGAATATGGTTCATATAACAGGCTACTTGTCCAATAATTTCTGAAGATCTTCTATCTCGTAATACCTACCTGCTCTGAAATTCTCAAGTGCTTTCTCAACAAAACGATCTAGTTTCCCTGCCTTAGCATCTTCCTCAATTTGCTTATCCCATGCCTCTTCTTAAGCTTCTAAGGTTTCATGAAGTGTTTTCTCAAGGGTCTTTAGTAATTCCTCTAGCGTATTTCCTTCACATTTCACCTTGGGAACTTCCGGTATCCACCCCAACCATGCAGCTCCATTTTTTTGAATGTGGGCGGTATAGGTTTCCTCGTATATCGGGTCCTGTATTTCAACAACTTGAACCTTTCCCATGTTTATCTCCTTTTATTAAAAAACTAATAAACACCTACAACAACGCTTTCTTGGAGTTCCGTGAGCAAGCGGAGGTTTTCAACACCGTCCCAAGGGTATTCAGGAATCGGTTCGGCGCGTTCAGCTTCATCTCTTTCAAGGAAACGTGGTACAAAAAATTCCTTCGTCAATGTAGTGAGCATAACACGACCGGTTTCACCGTAATCAACAAGTTCATCAGGATTATCCGGATTAACCAGTTCAATGACAGCACGTGGTTGTGGTGGATAATAGATTATCGCATAATTATCTGCAGGATCAAAAGGTTTACACGTGGCTAATCCCATCAACGTATTACCGTAAGTTGGAATAAAATCAATCCCTGGCACAAGTTCTTCTCGTGCAAAGCGATGAAATTGTGCATCCATCTCTGTGCCACCACAAAAGATACCTTTTATACCCGCTTTTCTTAAGGATATTTTTTCACACAATGCTTCAAGCAGCTTCGGCGTGGTAAATAGACATTGGACGTTATCGTGTGCTTTTAAAACGTTAAGTGCTTGCGAAATCACATGGTTCTTGTAAGCATCTAACTCCTCGTTTTTGCCATAACGGACGAGTTGGTTTACCCAACGCGGGTCAAGATCAACAAGGAAACAGATTCCACCACGATGTTGAGCAAGATGTTCAACCGCAAGTCGTAATCGACGTGGACCTGTTGGACCCAACATTAACCAATCGCTACCCGGTGGGAAACCTTCATCGGAGAGGGTTGTACTAAACTGCTCGTAATCTATTTGAAAATCACGGATGCTAATACGAGATTTTGGCACACCTGTTGATCCACCAGTTTCAAAAACATAAATAGGTTTGTCTGCGTATGCCTTCGGTACCCATCTGCGAACTGGACCCCCGCGTAGCCATTCATCTTGGAAATGTCCAAGACATTTTAGATCTGCATATCCACCTATTTCTTTACGTGGGTCAAAATCCAAACCTTCTGCGAATTCTAACCAGAAGGGACATCCGGTTTCTGGACTGAAGTGCCAGTTGACAATTTCCCGCACATGAACATCAAGTGCTAATCTGGAATTTTTTATTTTTTGTGAAAGGGTCATTTCTACTCTTCTATTGCGATCAGTTGGTTACGGGTTACGATGTAAAGGACACCATTTTTTGCGACCGGTGTTGTATAAACAGCACTCCCCATGTTGGTTTCGTACAACACTTCCAAGGTTTTTCCTGTTTTCATGATAACCACGTCACCATCTTCATCACCTATATATACCTTACCGTCTACTACATAAGGTGAACCCCATATTGCAGCGAATGTATCATGTGTCCAATAATGATCACCTGTATTAGCATCTAAGCAATATACGAATCCACTGAGATCCGAGATGTAAAGTAGTCCTTCATGGATAGCAACGGTCGACATCGTGCGATTGAATTGGTCATCACCAAAATGCCAAATCGCAGCGGTTTCAGTAGTATCCCCTGTTTGAGATGCATCAAGGCAGTAGAGGTGTCCTACACCTTCACCGTGCTCAGGGTCTTGCCCAACAGCGATATAGACTTTGTCATCATGAACGACAGGTGTTGAGATAATGTTATTTCGAGTGCCACGACCACCGAGTTCCCATTCTGAGTCTTTTGGATTACAGTCAAACTTCCAGATAATGTTTCCAGTTTCAGGTTCAAATGAATAGACCCAACCATCACCGCCTGGAATGATAACCTGGGGAACACCTTTTATTACACCGTATGCCGGATTTGACCATTGTCCGTGTAATATTCCTTCTCCAGGAGATGCATCTTCCCAAACAAGTTCACCAGTGTTTTTGTTTAACGCAATGAAACTCGGAGCATCAGGTGAAGGAATGTGTATATGTCCTTCATCAACGCCATTACTTGTTTCCAAAAAGAGCAGATCTCCGACAGCAAGCGGTGAACAGGTTGCAAGGTTATGGGGGAAGACATCCAACTCATCCATCATATCATAAATCCAGATGATGTCCCCGTCAATATGACTCGTTTCGGTTTCATCTTTGTAAGGTCCATCATTTTCTCCATCCATAAAACCTTCAGTATCTATACAGACAACCTCACAACGGTTGGAAATGTAATAAAGTCGGTCACCTTCAATATACGGAGTAGAACAGATTCCTTGTAGGGGCCAATCATTTACCCGTCCAGAAGTGAGTTTAGTGTGTGTGATTTGCCAAAGGAATTCACCAGAAGATTCATTGAAGGCTATAATGTTTCCACGGTCTCCGGTCAATTTTGGATTTCGGAGTGCCTCGTTGTTTGTGCCAACAAATACCTTTCCACCGATAACAAGGGGACCTGCATAACTTTGTGAACCGAGTTCTGCTGTCCATTTGATATTTTCCCCCGTTTCTAAATTCCACATTGCGGGTATGTTCTCTTCATCAGAGACCATGTTACGGCTTAAGGAACCACCCCACAACGCTATATCCTTGTGTGAATCTGCGTTGGCGATGGATGAGATAAAAAACAAACCAAACATAAGGACAACAAGGACTGGCGAAAATGTACGCAATCCATATTTATACTCTAATACAGAATTACCGAAAAAACGATTACGTTTACAAAACATGTTTGCCAGCATAGCGATGCCTTTGGCACCACTTCTATTTTCTACAATCATATATCACCATACCTTTAAATTGTCGTAATAAATTACTGTTGCGGAATAGCCATAGATACCCGGACTCCCTTCACGGTTCGGAAGTGGATCTTCCGCAGTAATAGTCCAAGCATCCGGTTCAGATTCATCTGTCTTCCACACTTTTCCGCGGATTATTGCCTTGTCGTCAATAACCTCAACCTTCATTTTCATGGTATACCAGACATCCGTTTCCCATGCGAAGTCAATCGTCTTTGCCATACGTAGGTCAGAAGCCCAAGATCGAATTTGCAATCGCTGATGTCTACCTTGCATGTCTAAGGTGTAACGATTCGCAATTAAACCCATATCAGGTAATCTACGTTTATCTTTTGTCCCCATTAGATCAACTTGTATCTGATAGTTTTTCATCGTTGAAGGACCGAGGTAAACGTTGGACCGGTTCAATCCGCGCTGCACAGGTGTTTTGACTAAAACCTTGTGTCCGTCCATTTCTCGGACGAAGAATTTATTGGTCGCGCCAATCCAGTGTGTGGGAATCTTTTCAAGTTCAACTGACTCAAAATCCTCTGTCCACGGTAGTTCTGGAATCACCCGTATTCGAGTAGTAGTCTTCATCTCACCTGATTGTGCAGTGACTGTTCCTGCATGTGCACCAGCACTTTTATCTGGAGTGAAAGTGTTGTCTGCAAGTGTTCCAGTTAACCCTGTGTGCATCCATTCTACTGTGCCGATTGCACTGGTCTGTTTTCCATTCGCGTCATAACCAATTAGATTGAGTTCAACAGGTTCACCTGATGTAATCATTTCGGCTGGTGTGAGTAGGAGTGCAACAGCGGGTTCATTACTCATTGATGAAATAGTAGTTTCTCTGGTAGCACAACCCATTGCAAATAGGGAGAATATCAAACTTGCCAAAAACAGATAGTGTAAGTAGTAAAAATCTGTCTGCTTTGTTGTCAAACTAAACTTCATCATTGTTTCCTCCCAATACAATAGAGATGTTCTTCTGTGGTGAAATAGACGCGTCCATCGGCAATAGCAGGGGAACCGAATATCTCAACATAATGGTCATCATCTTTTCGGTTGATCTCTTGGGTACTAAGCGATTCGCACTTATCAGCACTGGGTTGAAGGATATGAAATTTACCGTTAACTTCTGTAGCATATAATTTTCCATCAGCCCAGACGGGTGAACCTTTTCCCACGGTGCCGATACTATGTTCCCACAAAGCCTTTCCGGTTTCAGCATCAATACAATGCATATTGGCAGAGTTATCAACTACATAGAGTTGTCCGTTTTTTAGCGTAGGTGAGGCATAACCCACCCCAACTCCATCATACCGCCATACTTCATGCGTTGCGGTTATATCTCCTGTGCCAGTTGCATCAATACAAACAACGCGCCCCATCTTAGTAGCGTCTAAATTCTCTTCGCTATGTGTGGCAAACACATTTGTACCAGAGACAATGACGGAGGTATTAATACCGCGTTTACTCAGTTTAAATCCCCATACCATCTCGCCTGTAGTCTGCTTCATTGCATAAATGCTTCCGTCAGCATTGCCACCGATTATCAGGGATTGTCCATTAATTTCTGTAACAACAGGAGTAGAATAAGTAGTGTCCAACGGTCTTCCACCTGGGGTTGAGACCCAAATCAAGTCCCCGTTGTGTTTATCAAAAGCAAAATATCTGTGCCGAGGGATTGCTTGTGCCCCCCAACTCACATTAAGGTAACTTACGACAACAAGGTTACCAGCAATTATGGGTGTGTGGACACGTCCACCGTAGCCAGAAATACGACCATATTCTTCTGTGAGTGACCGTGACCAGACGGTGTTACCATCCTTATCGTAACAGATGAACAGACCTTGAACGCCATGTATGTAGATATTACCTGTTTCCGTATCCCCAACAGGACTTGTCCAACCAACGCGATTGAAGGAGATTGTGGTGTGAAAAACGTTAATTTGATGATCCCACAATTTATCACCCGTTTTTGCATCAAAACAGGCGATACGTTCCTGCTGTGTTATATCCTCGCCAATTCTCCCGATGACATAAACCCTACCGTTGAGTACAACAGGTGTAGATCGTCCAATAAAATCTGCTTGCCAAAGAAGGTTTTCACCCTCAACAGACCAGTTAGAGACTAAATTAGTTTCTGCGGATGTGCCATCCTGATTAGGTCCTCGCCAACTTGGCCAATCATTGGCATAGACAGACATCGTAATGGCAATAAAAAGAAAGATGATAAATAGCCGATAATATATCGGTTTGCATTTGTGCAAAGTATTATTCCTCCTACCCATTTATTATGTGAATTTGTAAAATTAAGACGACTAACATGTCCTAATGTTTAAGAAGTACATCTTGGTAAAATAGATGCTTTCAACCTGATATTATTGATTTGTAGATCGGAGTATTCCTAAAAAGTTGTTTTCAATGTTCCCCACATGATAGACAATTTATTCGCAGGTTCAACACTGAGTCCGACTTTCGATTCAAAATTATTGACAACTTCATCTGCAGTTAAGGGACGATCATAGATACGTACTTCATCAATCAAACCGGGAAAGTGCCTTTCTACATTACCACGATTATTCGCTGCACCAATATAAACAGGTTGTACGAAAGGGATAAAGTTGTCCAACTTTGCTTCTTTTCCCACGATAATTTCTTGTGGTTCTCCATCCATATAGATACTGACTTTGTGTTCACCTGCATCCTCTATTGCATAAACAATGTGATGCCAATTTCCATCCGATAGCGCAAACTCAATTTCAACAGCAATATCAATACATCCCGCTACAGCTTTCTGTCGGATATAGTAATGGACTACATCTTGAGCAAGTGGAAAACCTGCCTTTGCACTTCTGTTAACATCAATTGCCCATGCCATACTACAACCTTCATCAAGCACTTTAAAGAGCGTTGTCCAATCCTGTTTAAAGTCTGTCTTGACCCATGCCTCAAAAGTCGATGAGCCAACATCACTACCAAAATTGCCAAGGTTTGTCAGGTCTACATAATCGTCTGTGCCATCAAATTCTAATGCATCTCCGACTTTTCCAGCGACAACTTTTGGATCTCCAATAATCGTTCCGTTGTTTTTACCCCAAACATCATTGACGGTGTTTCCAGCAATATCTTTGTCGTCAAACGTCCAATAACTTACCAAACCATCAGTTACAACGTTACCTGCACTGACATCAAGAGAGACAACAACAATACAGACTGTGAGCGTAATAAAAAAGAGTAGTTTTTTCATGATAATTATCCTTGTGAAATGGGAAGGAAATTCCACAGAATATAAATGTGTTATCATCATAACATCTTTGGCGTAATAACGCAATGAAATTTTACTTTTTGGAGGTATTAAGATTTTGTTAAGTGGGGAGTGGTAGGCACGAGATTTCCGTGCCTACCTTGAATAGAAATGTATAATCGTTCTATCGTCTTGCCTTGAGTGCACCCCAGACCGTTGGTAACTTCTGGGTAGGTTCAACACTGAGCACGTCACCGGTTGCAAAATTACTTAGGACTTCTTCATGTGTGAGCGGACGATTGTAAATACGCACCTCATCTATCAACCCTTTGTAGAATCCTTCTGGCTCACCACGTTTGTTCCCCGCACCAAGATAGACTGGTTCATTGAATGGAATAAATCCTCCCAGATCAAGGTTTTGTGTTCTGGTCTTCCATTGCCAAACTCCATCCAATACGATTGCAGTTTCGTACCACATTTCACCGAGTTCATCTTCATAGGGAGCACCCTTTATATATACAAGGTGATGCCATTTATTATCTGATACTTGGAAAGGCAATCCTCCTGTTGTAACTTTACAAACGTTTTGCGCATTTCTATGTCCGAAATATATAAGTAGATTACCGTCTTCATGGGTGTAGGAATCCATACGGTCAAGCAAATTTCTTTTGTCATGAGGAACTCGCGGTACAAGTCTATTTTCTACTACAAATGTTCTATTGATATCCAATCCCCAAAGAGTATCACAGAATTCGCTAACAGGGTCAATGACTTTGAACAACGTCATCCAGTCGCCCTTAAAACTTGTTTTGACCCAAGCTTCAAATGTAGATGTAGACAGATGATTGGCAAAATCACCGAGGTTTGAAAGGTTTACGTAATCTCCGAAACCATCAAGTCTGATTGCATCCCCATCTATTCCGTGAACTATTTCCGGATTACCAACAATTATTGCGTTATTATTACCCCATACATCTTTTACTATTCCATCGTTTATATTATGTTCATCAAATGTCCAATAACTTACAAGTCCATCTGTCACGTTAGTTTTTGCGTGTGAGGTTACAGTTAATGTAATACACACAAATGATAAGATCATTAGAAACAAAAGTTTTTTCAAAATTATTCTCCTATGTTACAATAAACTATTAGTGGGGAAGGTTACTTCTGTTAATGTTACTATATATTATTTAGTGGATTTTCACCATAAAATAATTCATTTTCAAATATTTGACAAATTTTTGCAAAATTGCTAATATACATAAATTCAAAATGTCTCTCATATAGTAATATGCGCGTGGCTATTGTGGGATATAAAAATTCAAACAGAACATAAAGGTTTATGTCAGTGAAATAAAATTGACAACCATTTTTGTTCTACAATTATATTGTTAAAAGTTAGGTGTTAAAAATGAAGATCAGTTATAAGTTTATACCCGTTTATTTCGTTATCTTTTTTGTCGTAGGTTTTTGTTTGTTTTCTGCTGATGCGGACCTGTCTGATCCAACTCTTTCTGTCTACTATAGTTTTGATGGTGATGGTGAGACTGTTAAAGACGGCTCAATCAATGGCAACGATGGTATGATTGTCGGTGATGTTGTGCGAGAGGATGGGGTTTTTGACAAAGCAGTTATGTTAGAACCCGAGACGTGGGTAGATATGAATGGTCCGGAATTTAAGAACGGTCCAGTTGATGGTTTCACACTTTCTGCTTGGATTAACCATACCGGTTCTTCCGATCCACAGACATTGCTTGATGCGATCGGCACTGACCATGGCAGCGGTCTTTTCCACGTTGAATTAAGGACAGGTGGTGTCAGGTGGTTCCACCGAGATGGCACAAATACCGCTGTGTTCAATATCAACCCAGGTCCAGTCATTGAAGCGAATAAATGGGTGCATTTTGCTGGCACATACGACAGCGAAAGCGGCGATATAAGACTATATGTTGATGGTGAGGAAACACACTCAGGCACTGGTTCTGGAAAATGTTCAGACAACTGGGGTGTTACCGCAGGTATCGGTCACCATAAGAACGGTCGTTGGTTTGAAGGACTTTTAGATGAATATTACATCTTTGGTCGTGCCTTACCGCAGGATGAAATTATGGATGTAATGAACGGTGTACTTCTTGCTGTTGAACCAGAAGACAAACTTACTACAACATGGGGTAGTATTAAATCTAATCGTTAAAACAAATAATACGATATTACAGGCTTGAATTCAGTGAATCATTGAGTTCAAGCCTTTTTTATGCCAGGGTAATTTAGTTTTCGATTAATTTAACCCAAGTTGCTTCCTATTGAATTTCCAACGTTATCGTTCTTGTGATAAGGAATTGTGGCACATGTCCAAATTCTTGATTTTCCGATTGACTCAAAAAACTCAAAAACTTTACAAAGTTATGACATTCTAAATTCGGCAATAAAGATGAAATCCTGCATGTCTGCTTAACCGAACTCACGTTATGTTTAGGTAGCAACTTGCGTTATTTTAATATATGGTGAAATATAATAATATGTTTACATATCTTCTGTAGGCATTCCCCGGAGTTTCCTCCTACAAAGAATTATGCAGTTAATTCCAAAAACTTTACACACCCTCATATCAATGAATCATTGAAATGTGATTTTATATATGGTAAAATAACATGATAATATAGAAATTTGTCAACAGAACATCCATTATTCGGATCATATACGGAGATACAGTATCTATGAAACGTCTGTTAATTTTCACTCTTGTCATTAGTTTCGGATTCATCTGTTATTCGGTTGTCTTTGCGCAACAATCGTCACAACAGGTCTTACCAACTGACTCAAAAGACAACGAACCTGAGTTCAAAGGAATGACTGCAAAACTCTCTGGAGTGGTAGTTTGGAAAGGACATGACCTATCACATACTAATGTATCCGTTTATCGTGATGAAAAACTTAAAGATCTATATACAAGTGGAGTGTCCCTTTTAAGAACTGGTACATTCACGCTCCGTGTAGAACCTGGAAGATATTATCTGGTCGCTTATGTAGATGTTGATAGGTCAGGCAAATTTGACGAAGGCGATGGTTATGGTGTATTGGGAATTAAGGATTGGAATGATCAGTCGCAAAAACATCTATCAGTAGAAATCGGTGAAAATGCAGAGTTGAAGGGTATAAAGGTCCCTATCACAGCAAGGTTACAGAACGTGGAAGATCAAATAAAACTTGTTGCTGACTCCGTATATCAACCGAGTGAATACCAACAGTTTAAGGAAGAGTTAACTCGAGCGACATCAGGGTGTAGAGGTATTCTTAAACATCAAAATGAAATAGATCAAGTTGATGTCCAAATGCTTATTCTGGCGTATACTGATACCTCATGGAAATACCGTGCTGGTATTGCTATTGTTGATTCCAAAACCCGCAAATGGGAACTCCGATTGAAACCCGGTAAATACTATTTGATGGCAATTATTGATAAGAATTCCAGTAATAAGTTGGACGAGGGGGATCCCTTCGGTTTTTACGGGGTTAAAGATATAAATAAGAGAGGTGCATTTCCAGAACCTGTGTTAATCAAACCCAACACCTTTTCTGATGACCTTGAAATACAAATATCTACGACCTATACTGCTAAGAATCAGTCAGAAAATACCAATAGGACTGCAATCATTTCAGGACGTGTAACTCCAATACCGCAGACTGAAACAGAAATGCGTGTTGAAGTATATGATAATTCAGCCTTAGTCATTCCAATTGCTACAGCGAAAACTGCACAGGATGGAACTTTTCGCTTCCAACTACCTCCCGGTGAATATTATATAATTGCCAATCATGATGTAGATGGAAACGGTAGATATAGTGCAGGAGATAGATTGGGAGGGTTGGGAACAAACAACATCGTCACGGTTCCACCGCCAGTAGTAGTTTTTGGTGAAGGTGAAACGCGTGGTGTCAACATTCAGTTGAGTGCACACTACGATGCAGAAGGACAACTTGTTGCTTTACACAATATAAATAATGAACTGCCTGCATTTGGATCGGGTCTCAATCCTTCCCAGGACATTGATTCCGATGAACAGATGGGTACTATCACAGGAAAAATCTCCTCATTTTTTGGCACACAGACATCTAAAAAAGAAAATGTTAATACCAAATCGGAAGATCAAGATGATATCCCGGATGGAATCCTGAGTCTTTCAACCACACCAGATTTTAAATCTCCAATGCTCGTACCGCTCTATCTGGAAGAGGATGGAACATATAAAGTTGATGTTAAACCCGGTAGATATTATATCTTGGCTGTAGTTGACGAAAACAACGATGGACGTTCCGGTAGATCGGATGGAATAGGTGTTTTCGGCACACACCAACCTGTACAAGGCAATCCTGCTATGGTTACGGTCCTTGCTGGTAAAACCACTCCTCATGTAGATATTGACATCTTAGCATCTTATGTTGACGAGGAGGGCACGATGTCTGAAATCTCTGATGGTGGACGGTGGAATATTGCACGTATGCATGGAGAACCTGAAGATATATTTAAGTATACCTTCAATGGAAAAGCTGTTGAAGAGTGGATGTATTGGACAAAGGGGTTAGGCTATATATTTGAGACAGATGGTACTGGTTGGAGACTTAAAGACAGTAATGAATTTGAACCAAACGCACAGAATATTGCTAAAGCAAACGATTTACCTGCTCAGGGAATACAAGAAGATGGGAATACACAGTTATCCGGACAACCTATGAATGTTAATGAAACTGGTTTTTCACTTGCTGCTGAGTCTGTATTCATATACTTCAGTCACGATGGTGTTTTATGGAGAATAGCACCTGCAGCCACCGAAGATCTTACATTAAATTACATCCGTGAATTCCCTGTTGACAGTCGCGTTGCACCTCTTGCTGCCGGTTTTCGACCATCTGCATCAGACGCGGGTACTCTTGTATTCCATGATTTAGATGACAATGTCATTTTTAGAGATATTGTTACCGGAAAAAGCATGGTTTATCTTGATAGTCGTGATATGGCTGAAGATGTAACGATTTCTCCCGATGGCGAATACCTCGCGTATGCTAAAACAGAACCGACCAGACGGAAAAGAATCGTTATTCATCACCTAAAGTCTGATAGGATATTCCAAGTACCGTCCACTGCACAAGAAATGACGAATCCTGCATGGCGTAGAGATGGAGAATTACTCGCTTATGCAGTAGCAGGATCAATTGAGAATCCTGATGCAAGTTTAAATCGCAATATATTCGCTTTTGATACCGTTGCAAATAGTGTTGAACCGATTGTTATCTCTCCAGCAGATGACGCAGAACCTGCATGGCATCCATCTCATCGCAATACCCTTGCTTTTTCACGTGGTACTGACGATAAACTTCGTCAAATTTGGATGGTTAGTTTCTCCTCTACTGGCAAAGTCACAGAAAAACAGATTACCTTAATGGGAGGTAGCCGTCCTGTGTGGGTGCCACCTAACGGACGTTGGATACTCTATGAAAACAACGGACAACTTTGGACAGTTGATTTGCAAACCCCTGGCAGTGAAACGCCGTTAATGAGCAATGGAAAAGCAGTGTTTGGGTATCAACCTATTGCAGTTCCAGTTCAGTGAAAATAGTATTTTCAATCCGAACTACCAACCTAAGCAAAATTATAAAAGTTTTTGAGTCATACCTGACTAAAAATGTCCTGAGCACCTTACCTTTTTTATTGAGAAAAAATAAAAAATACAATAATATTAGTTTGTAAATACAAAACACTATTCAAAGTCATTACTACTCATTGTGATGGTAAAATTGCAATATATATATATATAAAGGTAGAGGTCTTACTAATGTATAGACTAAACAGAATAATCCGATTGCTGTTGGTAATAGTATGCTTTACTATGTTTTTATCAACAGCATCTGCACAGTATTTGCTCGTGCCGATGGAGCAGAAACAGACGAATCATCTCAAAGCATACGGATTGACATATTGGGCATTAGAAGTTCCGCGTGAATACAGATGTTACTGGTGGTTGAATTATCGTGGTGGCTCATTTATTATTCCGGATGCTGCAGATGTCAAGGTTCGAGCAGTACAAATGGGTGTTTATATTGAAACGATGAGCGAAGTTGAATATCGTACAATCAAGGAAACCATGATTGAAACCAGTAATATGGATGAGATTTTGCTTGAAAAGGCACCTAAGATTGCTGTGTATGCTCCCCCAGAAGCATCCCCGTATCAGGACCCGTGGGATGATGCTGTCAAAATTGCACTGGACTACGCAGAAATACCTTATGATCAAATCTGGGACAAAGAGGTACAGCGCGGTGCATTACATACTGAAGGATACGATTGGTTGCACCTGCATCATGAAGATTTCACAGGACAACATGGCAAATTCCATGGTTCATATTCACACCAAGTGTGGTATCAGCAACGGATGGCACTTTTTGAAACCGCTGCAAAGGAGGCAGGTTTTAGGAGCGTGTCACATCATAAAGGACAAACAGCATTGGATATTGCAGATTATGTTGCAAAAGGTGGATTTATCTTTGCAATGTGTTCGGCACCAGAAACTCTGGATATCGCTTTAGCTACAAAGGGCGGTGCTGTTGACATCGTTGATCCTGTGTTAGACGCAACCCCTCTTGCACCCAATTTTCAGACACAACTGGATTTTGAACATACTTTCGCGTTTGAGAATTTCACGTTATATCCGAATCCGAACAGATATGAATTTTCTGATGTTGATAATCCGAATCCTGATCGAAGTGCGCAATCCGGTGTTGAAGATTTCCAACTCTTTGAATTTTCTGCAAAACATGACCCAATTCCAACAATGTTGACACAAAACCACGTCTCAGAAGTGCCAGGTTTTCTTGGACAGACAACATCCTTCAATGTGGACAAAATACACCGTTCTGTTACGATTTTAGGTAAAATAGAAGGAACAAATTATGTCAAATACGTTCACGGCACATTAGGTAAGGGTACTTTTACCTTCCTCGGTGGACATGACCCAGAGGATTACCGTCACCTCGTTGGAGAGGGAAAAATCCCTACGAATCTTGATTTACACAAACATTCTCCCGGATATCGGTTGATACTAAATAACATCCTGTTTCCTGCCGCTCGTAAAAAGCCACAAAAAACCTGATAATCTTTAGCCGTCAGTGGTCAGGTAAGAGAAATCCTATTTACTGAATACTGATAACTATAGAAAATATGAAAGCAACACTTGCAACCTGCAACCTGAATCAGTGGGCACTTGATTTTGAGGGTAATTGTGAACGTATCATTGAATCGATTGAACGTGCTAAGTCGACAGGTGCAAAGTATCGTCTTGGTCCTGAACTTGAGATTACAGGATATTCTTGCGAAGACCATTTTCTGGAAGAAGACACTTTACAGCATAGTTGGGAATCCCTTACTCGTATCATAACCGGTGGACATACAGACGGTATCTTATGCGACATCGGTATGCCTGTCATGCATAAAAGTGTAAGATACAACTGCAGAGTATTTGTCTGTGATGGTAAGATTCTTCTGATCCGTCCAAAATTAGTTCTCGCTTCTGAAGGAAACTACCGTGAAGCACGGTGGTTCGCAGAATGGCAAAAAGGGTGGACAACTGAACCTTATCATTTACCACCAGAAATCAGAGAAATCACACCGAATACAACGGTGCCGATTGGTTGTGCAGTAATCGTAACACACGACACGATTTTGGCATCGGAAACCTGTGAGGAACTGTTTGCACCTTATTCACCACATATTGACCTGGCATATAACGGGGTTGAGATAATTGCTAACGGTTCAGGTTCACATCACGAACTTCGCAAACTGGATACCCGTCTATCTTTGATACGCAACGCTACGGAAAAATGTGGGGGTGTATATCTATACGCAAATCAACAGGGATGTGACGGAGGTAGACTATATTTTGACGGTTGTGCAACGATTGCACAAAATGGACATATTCTCTCACAGGGATCACAATTCTCAATAAACGATGTTGAAGTCGTCACGGCAACTGTGGATTTATCGGATGTGCGTTCCTATCGAGGATCAAGAATGAGTGGTGCTGTACAAGCAAGTCGTGCCACTACAATACCACAAATCTATGCTGATTTTAAGGTTACGGATAACGAAACACGTTCTGTGACAGTCCCGAAGGATAATCTCAATATACACACTCCTGAAGAAGAGATTGCACTGGGTCCTGCGTGTTGGCTTTGGGATTATCTAAGACGGTCCGAAGCTGCTGGTTACTTTGTGCCCCTTTCAGGTGGATCGGATAGTGGTGCAGTTGCAACTTTAGTCGGATCAATGTGTCAACTCGTAGCAAAAGCAATATTCGCTGATGTCCCACACGTCATCAGGGATGCTGAGGGACTGTTGGGTGCTGAATCCGTTCAGAAAATCAAAACAGACTACAACGATCCGTTAGAAGCTGCACAACATCTCGCGAATCAATTACTATACACCTGCTATATGGGAACAAACAATAGTTCCCGTGAAACAAAACAACGTGCTAAACAACTCGCGAGTGAAATAGGAAGTTACCATCTGAACATCAACATGGAATCTCTCGTTGGAGCGTTGCGAAAACTTTTTACAGGAATAACCGGAAAAACACCTCAATTCAAGACTGAAGGTGGCAGCATCATTGAAAATCAAGCACTACAGAATATTCAGGCACGACTACGGATGGTCATCAGTTATCTCTTTGCTCAAACTCTCCCATGGGTTCGTAATAAACGTGGAACACTTCTTGTGTTGGGAACTGGAAATGTGGACGAAGCATTGCGTGGTTATCTGACGAAATATGATTGTAGTAGTGCTGATATCAATCCTATTGGTAGTATCAGTAAAACTGACCTTCGTAGTTTTCTCCACTGGGCAAAGGAACATCTCGGTTATCCGAGTCTTGCTGCAATTTTGGAGGCACCACCTACCGCAGAACTGGAACCCATCACAGAGACGTATACCCAAACCGATGAGGATGACATGGGTATGACGTATGCTGAACTCAGTCGGTTCGGACAACTTCGAAAAGTTCATCGGTGTGGTCCCGTCAGTATGTTTGAAAAACTCATGCAGGAATGGAATCATCTCCCTGCCAGTGAAGTCGCAGAAAAGGTCAAGAAGTTTTTCCGCTTCTACGCGATAAATCGCCATAAGATGACGACATTGACACCTGCATATCATGCTGAACCTTATTCACCTGACGACAACCGATTTGACCTACGACAGTTCTTATACAATACGCGTTGGAGTTGGCAGTTTCGGAAAATTGATAGGATGTTAGAGGAGTTAGAAAGCAAATGAAATCGTCATTTATACCTATTGCTGGTAAGAAATACTCCCTTCTTTTCTGCACGGTTATCTTGTTGATTCTGTTGATTCCATTTTCAGTTTTTGCAACACCAAATATACCGCTTAATTTTGATGGTTGGGTGGTTGAAGCACTCGCAAAGCTTGAAGTTGCAGGTGTTACAGGAGGTTTTTACAGGCATTCTTTACCGCTATCACGCGATGATGTTGCAAATATAATCATACGTGCTGATACACGTATCAACTCTGGTGGGATAACTGTATCGTCTATTGACAGAAAACTATTAGAGAAACTTAGACGTGAATTCCATTTTGAATTAGCACAAAAAAAGGTAAATGATACTCAAAATTCATCAGCACAAAAGACATATATACGACTACAACCGGAACTTCGGTTAACAAATGATAAAGTTGCACCAGCACTGCAAAGTGGATTCCATTTTGCTGCAGGAAAGAAAAATCAACTTATCGTATATACCGAATTGGAATGTTCTAATTTTGAACCAGGACAGGAGTATATTGAGAGTTATTTTCTACCCGAACCACCACAAAATCTGAAATCTGCTGACCAAAGATATGAAAAATGGCATTGGGATTATGTTGTTGACTTCAAAAGAAGCTATCTTCAATACCATATCAAGCCTTATAGAGAGGCGGAATTAGACTTATTTGTTGGTAGAGATTATATATTTTGGGGAGCAAGTCCATATAAGACAGTAGGGATTTCGGACAACTCATCACCCTTTGAACTTGTCTGTCTCACTGGAACTTTTCCATGCAAAATAGGGACAATCAAGGCAACAGCATTTTCTGCACAACTTAATTCAACTTGGTATGACGATGGGACCATCCGATACCTTGCTAAACGCTATCTCAGTGCACATAGAGTTGACTATCAATTTAGCGATTGGCTTGAAATCGGTGTCGCAGAATGGGTGCTATACGGTGGGGATGTGCAGACAGTCAAATGGAACTATATCAATCCCGTAATACCGTATTATGCCGTTCAATATAATGCCAAAAATGATGATAACATCATGGTTAGTTTGGATGCGGCAGTGCGTCCGATAGATGGTATTCGTCTATATGCAGAATGGGTCGCAGATGATTTTCAATATCAATCAGATTCAAATGATCCACATGCTGTTACATGGCTAACAGGTCTGGAGTGGTATCCACAATTTACTGAGCGTAAGCTTGGTATACATTCAGAATACGTCCGAGTCAATCGTTGGGCATATACACATCTTGAACCTGATAATCAGTTTACGCATTTCGGTGACATGATAGGACATCCGATTGGCACGGATGCGGACATATACTCGTTTCGTGTGTCGTATCAGGCAACTCCTTCTGCTGTATTTGAGAGTCGTTTTAGTCATCAGAGAAACGGGGAAGCGGATATCACTGACAGGTATTATGGTAAGGACTTTGAAAACATACCATTTCCATCTGGTGTTGTTGAACGACTATCAGAAATTGGAATTGGATGGAAATATAGACCAATTACTGCTTTAAAAGCTTCCATCAACTATGCGTGGCGACATATTCGAAACATGGACAATATAGAAGGTAAATCCGAACAGAAACACCGTTTTGTTTTTCTTTTAGCTTACGGTTGGGGAAAATAAAAAATGGGGTGTTAGTCTCATGGTAAAGCTAACTAAACGAACTATTTTTAAAATCATAATCTGTGCCATAATAATTATAGGGTTTATTGCATTTGTCCGTGACTGGAACGGTCTTCGTCTTCTCGCTGTTACTCCAGATATTTTGAAATATCGTCCTGTTATCAAAACACATGCAGACAAACATCAGTTAGATTGGCGACTCATTACTGCATTGATTGTCCAAGAATCTGGGTTTAATGAATATGCCGTGAGTCCAGCTGGTGCAAAAGGGTTGATGCAATTGATGCCTGAAACAGCAAAAGAACTTGGGGTCGCTGATCCTTTTAAGGCTGAGGAATGCATTGCTGGTGCAACCCGTTACCTTCGCAATTTATACGATCTGTATCCAGAGAGTTCACATCCGAATCGAATCCGTATTGCATTGGCAAGTTATAATGGGGGACGTGGACACATCAAAGATGCTCAAAGGATTGCAAGATATAGACATGATGAACCACATCATTGGGAGTGTCTTAGAAAAAGTCTTGGTCTACTCACTGAAAAGGATAAGGAATTGCACATCAAAGTATGGGAAGTGGGTGTCCCACCGCACGGGTATTTTAGAGGTTATGATGAAACACGCCAGTATGTGAAACGGGTAATGAACTATTATGATCGACTCTGCTATTTCTCTAATATCGTGAGAAAAGTGAAGTCTATTCCGAATTTACTGTAGTTCATTGTTGTTCTACTTCATATCAATTTGATTCTATTTCTCCTCAATTGCTTCAACATTAGCACGGGGTAAAGTAGTTTTTTCTCCGTCTTCAAATTCGACTTGCAAAACACGCACCTCTGCTTCCGTTTCCAATTTCTGAAGTTCGATTGGTAACCCAGTCACCCGTCCCAATTTCCCAAAATGCGGTTCACGAATAACACGGACAGGACTACCAATATCTAAAAACCCCTCAGATTCTTCTCTCGTTAAATCCTCACCATTGGAAACAAATGGTATTACTATCTCTGGACGTACAACACCCGCGCGAATCTGTGTAGCACCGTTGATTGAGGTTTTCATTCCTTCGCGTGCTTTTAGGAGAGCAAAAGTGCGTTCAGCCATTGCAATGCTGCCAAATCCCTCTGTGATAACCAGCGTTATACCAAGTTCCTCAGATCCAGTAATTGCCACGCCAAGTTCATAACCGAGAAGTTGGCGTAGATCAGCATCATCTATACCACCTGCGATGATTCCGTTTACACCATGTTCAACTGCTTTCTGAATCGTATCAGTTGTTACGAGTGAACCCCCAACCAAGATACTATCTTTGTGTTCTGGTAAAATCTGTTCTACAGTCAACCTATCACTCGGTGAATCGGCTACGATAACTAAGTTTCCTAATGTCTCACCACCAACACCAAAAATACCTTGAATGTATGTTCCGTATGTTTCTACGGTGACACCTTCATTTGGGATTGTTTCTGTTACTGTACCATCCGTGTATGCTTTAACTTCAACAGGGATAGGTGGTTCACGAAGGATTACTTGTCCTGTAACATCAGATATTGATTCAATTGTGCCATCAATTGGGGATTTTGCTTGCGATTTAAAAAGTCCGAATAGACCTTTTGTGGATGCGATTACTTCATCTTTAGATACAGTTTCGCCAGCAGATTTGTGCATATTCTCTACAATTTCGCCAGGAGGCATGCTAAGCATATTTGCCACGTTCATCAACTGCACATTTCCGGGTAAATCTGCTTTCGCCACAACATCTTCTGCTTTAACTGTAACACCAGTTTCAACAAGTACTTCACCTTCAAGTGGAAGTCGTCTTTTCTTCTGAATTGTTATTCCCTCCGTGACTTTTAGTCCGGGGGTGTATGCATGTGCCATTAATTGTCCTCAATATTCACTTTGATTATGAAACTTTTATTTTGAATAGGATTATGTTATAATGGGTTCATATATTTAATAGGTGAATTACAATGTCAACACAACGGGTTACATACAAGACTCAAAAAATCATGCCCACCCCAGAGCAACTTGCCGAAATGGGACGAAAACTGCAATTCCATCCGAGTATAACAAAGAACCCAACTGTGTTGACTCACAAACAAATTGTAGATTACAATAGTTTTGGTTATATTAAAGGTATTTCAATTTTCAACAAAGCAGAGATGAATGTCCACCGTCAGTACTTTGATGTTCTGTTAGCCAATGTCATCGCTGAAGGAGGAAGTAGTTACTCAATTATCTCCGCACACATGAAATATGGAAAAGTCTATGATCTTCTGACGCACCCAAGGATAGTAGCCTGTGTAAAAGACCTTCTCGGGGAAGATATAATCGGTTGGGGTGCACACTACTTTTGTAAAATGCCGCACGATTCAAAAACTGTCGGTTGGCATCAAGATGCGGGTTATTGGCCCCTTTCACCCTCCAAAACTGTTACTGTTTGGCTCGCGATTGACGATGCATCCGTTGAAAACGGTGCCATGCGATTCATCTCCGGTTCACATCACAAAGGACATTTGACATCTCAACATAGCAGCGCGGAAGATAACAGTGTACTAAGTCAAATTGTAGAAAATGCTGAGCAGTATGGAGAACCTGTTGATGTTGAACTAAAAGCAGGTGAAATCTCTATCCATACCGATCTGCTACTGCACGGATCAAACGCTAATCCCTCACCGAAACGACGATGCGGTCTCACGCTACGTTATTGCACCACTGATGTCCGAGCTTCTTTTCGCTGGGACAAAGAGGGTGTGGTCGTTAATGGAAGAGATATAACTGGTAATTGGGGTAACCCACCACGTCCACCAGTTGATTAACCTTCCGGATGTAGAAGAACACATCGTATAATAATACCATATTTTGAGTAAGCAGTCAAATGTAGGGAAAGGTTGCATAATTCTGTTTATGGAATGCAACATCAACAGATGGAACAGAACAAATTGTTATGATAAATATGGTGACTGCTGTATGCTGTGTATATTAGGTAGGAAATCGATAACTTGATTCACCAGAAAAAGGTTTAATCACTTCACATCCATTGTTTCATTTTTTTATGGAGTTTTTCGCTTTCTTGAACAGAGCGGTTTACAATCCAAGTCGGCATTTTCCCAGAAGCTACACTTATGATACTCTCACATGCACTCTTGCCATTACCATCAAAACATTCATCTGTCCAGCATATACTATGCGGGGTGACGATGACATTGTCCATACTTAATAGCGGGTCGTTAGTATCAATCGGTTCCTTTTCGAATACGTCAAGACCTGCCCCTTGGATGCGTCTGTTCTGGAGTGCTTCAGTGAGTACTTTCTGGTCAACAATTGGTCCGCGAGCTGTGTTTATCAAATATGCTGTTGGTTTCATCAATCCGATACATCGTCTATCAATGAGTCCTCGTGTGTCTTCACTTAACGGACAGCAAACACAGACAAAATCAGCAGTTCGCATTAAAGTATCCAAATCAACAAGTTCTGCATCTACCTCTTCAACATCAGTAGGGGTAACATACGGATCATAGGTGATATGTTTCATACCAAAAGGTTTTGCCAACTTGAATGTCTCTTTGCCAATGTTTCCCATTCCGACAAGACCAAGCGTTCTCCCAACCAAACCCATACCCATATAATCTTTGGTATCTTCCCATCTACCAGAGCGGATGAGTCGGTCCTTAATCAACAACTGATGACTCAGAGATAGAACAAGGGTCAAGATAGAAGTAGCGACAGGTCTGCGGACTCCATCAGGTGCAATTGTTAGCAAGACACCGTTATCAGTGCATGCTTGCACATCAACTTTATCATATCCCACTCCAAACCTGGCAACTATTGCCAACCTATCGTTACCTGTGAACGTATCAGCAGTGATACCAGCACCTAAGACTAATAGTGCATCGTAATCTTTCACCTGTGCAGCAGTGAGTTTAGATGTATTTTCTGCGATATACTCCCAATACAAACCTGCTTCATCAAACAAAGGTCCGGCAATGTTGTCTAAATCAGAACTTCCGTCAGGTTTCATGAAGTCGCGTGTGACCCCCACGCGAAATTCGGGTTTTTGCATAATGCTTCCTATTTATGATTTGTCTATAATTCTGACACTGTGTAGTGCAAACTTTTAGTTTGCACTACACAGTGTCAAAAGGTTGGTATTTTTATAGGGTTTCGCGGACTCAACCAACCTACAAGAATCTATATTCGTCTTTGAAGTAATGAAAACTAAGTGCCTACTGAGATTCTAACGATACACTCCGCAGATATTTCCATCCTACAGGAGCAAGTTTGAGATTTTGAACTCTTTTGTCAATTACTAAAAGGCGTTGTGCATGTGCCAATGGCACCCACGGAACATCTCTATGAAATATCGCTTGTGCCATTTTGTAGAGTTCAATACGTTCATCTCGATCCGTACTCGTCCGTGCCCGATCTAATACATCTTGCATCTCATCACTTTTATAAAAAGCAATATTGAGTGCTGGTTTCTGTGCTGTTGCTTTACTCAAAAGATAATAGAGGAAGTTATCTGGATCAGGTCCTGCACTCCAACCAAGCATAGCCATGTCGTGTTCACCATATTCGGTTTTATTAATATAGGTCGACCAGTCATGAGTTACGATTGTTGCCTTAATCCCGATGTTTAGAAGTTCTGCTTGAAGGATTTCAGCAAGTTCTTGACCTTTTGGGATATAGGGTCGAGGTATTGGGAGTGCCCACAATGTTGTCTCAAAACCATCCGGGTATCCTGCCTCAGCAAGGAGTTCTTTAGCACGGTCTGGATCATAGGGATAGTCTTCAATAGTATCATCATAACTCCATAATGTAGGTGGAATCGGATTCTTAGCAGGTATTCCTGTGCCTTGATACAAACTTTCAATTATCTCGGCTTTATTGAATGCATGATTGATCGCAAGGCGCACCTTCAGGTTGTCAAAAGGTGGTTTCTCCATGTTCATTGCTAAATATCCGACATTTAGACTCGGCTGCTTAACAAGTACAAGCATTGGATCGCTTTGAATCATTGCTAATTCATCAGGATTTGGAAATTCCATTGCATGTAGATTGCCTTGCTGGAGTTCCATCAGTCGTTCAGCATTGTTAGGTATGGAACGGAAAATCAGCTTGTCAATTGCGGGTTTCCCTGCCCAATGTGACTCGTTAGACTCAAGTATTATTTGATCATTCCTATCCCACTGAACAAATTTGAATGGTCCAGTTCCCACAGGATTGGTTCCAAAGTCTTCTCCAAAATGCATTACAGCTGCCTGACTTACAATTGAATTCTCTGTTGATGCCAATGTACTGAGAAATGGTGCATAAGGTGTTTTGAGTTGTATTTGCAATGTGAACTCATCTACTGCAGTAATTTGACTAACAAACTGACCAAAGAAACTACCAGTCTGTGCATTCGGACGGGTTAGAGAATAAGCTGCTACATTGGCATTAAATGACGTGCCATCATGAAATAGGACTCCTTGTCTTAGATAAAATGTCCACGTCAATCCATCTGCGGAGTTATCCCACATTTCCGCCAAAGCGGGTTCAATGTCAGTTGTGTCCTCTCTGTATTGCACGAGAGTATCGTAAATCATATCACAGACTTTCGCTGATTCACCGTCAAGAACTAACGATGGGTCAAGTGTAATGGTGTCCCCACCGCGTCCAAAAACAAAAGTATTATCTGTAACAATAGATTGTGAGTCCACAATCCTAATTGCAACAGCAACTAAGTCCAATATATTAACCACACCGTCACCGTTGACATCCGGGTTCGGAGTCTGATCTGGGTCAGGACTATCACCAAAATGCATTGCAACAATAGTTAAATCCTTAATGTCTACATTTCCATCACCGTTCAGATCACCAGTGACTGCTGAATTTACAGCATTAATACATGTTAAAAGCAGGAAGGAAAATAAGAGTGTAGTTGCTATAATTGTAAGTTTCTTCATTTTACCTCTCAATCGTTACATTACGGAAATATTTCCAATTCAACGGGTTAAGTACGAGATTCGTCACTTTTTTGTTTACAACCAGAATTTGTTTTGCATGTGCCATTGGAACCCATGGAATATCTTTGTGGAAAAGTTGCTGTGCCTGTTTATAGAGAGCGATCCGCTTATCTTTATCGGAAGTTGCTCTCGCTTTTTCTAAGACATCTTGCATCTCATCACTACGATAAAAAGCAATATTCCCTGCGGGTTTCTCAGCAGATGACTTGCTCAATAGAAAATAAAAGAAGTTATCGGGATCACCAAGATCCGCACTCCATCCTAACATTGCCATATCGTGTTCACCATTTTTGGTTTTATCAAGATATGTACCCCAATCATAAGTCACTATTTTCGTCTCAATGCCAATATTCCGTAGTTCAGATTGGAGGACTTCTGCGAGAGCACGACCGTCAGGAATGTACGGACGGGGTACCGGTAATGCCCAGAGAGTGGTTTCAAAACCATTTGGGTATCCGGCTTCAGTCAGGAGTTGTTTAGCTAATTCGGGATTGTATTCGTAATCCTCTATCGTGTCATCATAACTCCAGAGTGTCGGTGGGATTGGATTCTTAGCAGGAATTCCAAGACCTTGATAGAGATGCTCAATAATAGCAGATTTATCTATGGCGTGGTTAATGGCAAGTCTTACTTTATGATTATCAAATGGTGATTTGTCCATATTCATTGCCAAATAACCGATACTCATTCCGGGTTTAGATAACAACTCAATATTATCATCGTCTTTGATCTGTTGCAAATCATCTGGATTTGGAAACTCCATTGCATGGAGACTACCTTGCTGAAGTTCAATAAGTCGTACAGAGTTGTCGGGAATAGAACGGAATATGACTCTGTCTAAATTTGGACGTCCGTCCCAGTAGTTTTCATTTGCTTCAAGGACGATTTTATCTTTCCTATCCCAACGTACAAACTTAAAGGCTCCAGTGCCAACGGGATTACTGGAATACTTATCACCTGATTCTTTCACTGCTGTTGGACTGACAATAGAGAATGGAGTGATTGCTATCGTGTAGATAAAGGGAGCATAAGGGGTTTTGAGTTTGATTTGTACGGTAAACTCATCAATAGCAGTTATATTATCAACAATGTCTGCCAATCCTGTAGCAACCCAATATACATAGGAACCACTGACATTATGGAAAGGGTGTGATTGGACATGCTGGCGGTTCAGGGAAAAGAGAACAGCGTCAGCATTAAAGGGTGTTCCGTCATGGAATGATACACCTTTACGAAGGTTAAATGTCCATGTCAAACCGTCTTCAGAACTTTCCCAGCTGGCTGCAAGTCCCGGTTCAATTTCAGTACTTCCATCTTTGTATTTAACGAGGGTATCATAAATGTTATCACAAACTTTGAAGGATTCACCATCTTCCTCAAGTGCAGGATCTAACCCAACTGAGTCACCACCTCGACCAAAAATGAATGTGCCTCCTTTAGCATGTGAATCTGCTATCGCAGGCAACGAGAGAAATGCAAGCGAAAAACACAGTATTATTGTTGTCGTTATTGCCAATATATTATGTACATTGCTCATTTTTTTCAGTTCATAATTCCAAAATAACTTTAAAATCTTTTCTGTCATAAACTACTCCAATAATCATAAGTTATAATTTAATAATATAGATTTTTTTTTGAAATGTCAAGTCAAATCACAACCGTGAAATGTATAAAATAGTTATTGTTAGGTATAGTATTTTGTTATGTAAAATCTAATCCTGATTATCACATTCAATGCGCGCTGGTATTCTCCGAATCTTCATGAAGGTGTATTTTTAGATTTGTCGTTGTAATACTTTAATCCAGTATGTTGGTAAATCATACCGATGTTTCTTAACAGGATGTTGATACCAAAGTGTATCCATTCCATTCAGAATTCGTTTTATCTATGAAGTTATACACGTATCATGTTTAGTTTCACTATGATTCTGTAAACATATATCCACAGAATCATCCGTAGGTATACAATGACATCATTTCAACAACTTACTCAACATTTAACTGATACCACCCAACCTGTAGCAACTCGTCGTGCGGCAGTAATGGAGATTGCTGGAATCGGTGGTGATCAAGCATTGCCATTTATTATCAATGCTTTGGCTGATATCGCCCCCGGTGTACGACGCGAAGCAGCAAACGCACTCAAGCAATACAATTCCCAAGAAGCAATATTTGCACTAATGAATGCTATAAAGGATGAGGACAATGATCTAACTCTTTGGACACTAATAGAAGTCCTTGGCATTATTGGTACAACGACAGAACTTCCAGAACTAAATGAGTTGTTTAGCACGACTTTATCTCCGTTGACACGACGCGAAATACAAAAGAGCATTGACCAAATAACTGATAGACACTCAGATTCAGAAACTGCTGAGTTATCTGAGACAGTCCATGATGAATTGACTGATCCTATAGATTCAACAGGTATGAGTCAAACAGCAGATCTGGAACTGGAAGAGTCGAATCTGGATTCTGAGGGCGGAAGTTATAGTGAAGTTGATGTTCAATCTGATAATACATTGACAGAGTCAGATAGTGTAATGGAACATGATCAGATTTCCTCTGATATTGATGATGAAAACTCTGTTACAAAACACATTGAGGTATCTGTAGTTGAAATAGCCGACCAAGAAGAACAGCAATCGGATGAGTCATCTCAGGAAGAATCTACAGATACAGAAGTTGTATCCGATGAACAACCCATTAACTCACAAGATGAAACAGATTCCGAACAAGACTTGGAAGTTGTGAAGAGTTCGTTGAAAAAACTTGGTTCATCACCTACATTACCAGTGCTTGTTCCAAATACATCTGTTGTCATATATGAAAATGAGGAACAATCATACAAACCAAGCACATTTGCCTTAATGTTACGACCCAGTGCTTATCTGTCAAAACAATGGGTTTCCCGTACGCGTTTATATCTTGTTCTATTTTGCTTGCTTATTGGTGCAACTGTAGCTTTGGTTTATTCACAAGTACAACGACATCCTCGTTCACCTTATGTACTCAAGCCTGAAATTGTGTATATGGAAGATCCTGAAAAGTATCTTTCTGCAGGTATATTTTTCATACAGGAACGGGACTATCGCAGTGCAATTGAGACACTTGAATTTATTCGAGGTGTTGATACAATTAACCCTGATATGTCAGATGTGTATAGGAATTTGGGGTTTGCTTATTTTCAGGAAAACCAATATGCACTTTCTGTGGAATCCTATGAATATTATTTACAAATACGCCAAAATAAAGTAAGTCAACCATTTGTTGCGGAAGCATCATTTTCTTCAAATGATTCGGATGAGGATAAACAAGATTCCTCCGACTATAAGACATACAACATGCTTGGTACAGCTTATGCGCGACTCGGAAATCTTAACAAAGCACGTACTGCGTATGAAAATGCAATTAAAATAGCACCAAATGAACCTGAAGCATACAGCAATCTTGCAATACTCTATTCAGATGGATTTCAGCAGAAACCTTTATTAACCGAAGCACTTGCATACGCTGCTGTCCGACTAAACCCGGATGTTGCAGCTTATCACGATACTTTAGGATGGATACTTGGAAAGAAAGGACAAATTAATAGGGCTACAGAATCTTTGGCACATGCGATCAGGTTACAACGTGATTATGTTCCAGCTCATTATCACTTGTCAGAAGTTGCGCAAAAAACACAGAATAATAATAAAGGAATAGAATTAGTCCAAAATGACCTTATTAAAAAGATTCGTCCAACAACTAAATCCCGTACAGAGATGTTAGATGTCCTATCATATATATACGAGACATCTGCACAGAAGATTCCACGGTTTAACCCTTCACTTATGAACCTACGTGGAATAAAGAAATGAGTCACCTCTGTAGCGTTTATAGGCAATTAAGCCGCTTATTTTTTTAAGACTTATCTAATAACGGATATTTTACCAATTTTTCGTCCATTTGAACTTTCAATCACATAGATATAAACTCCACTACTCACCCCCTCTAATGACCAAATTCTACTGCATCTATTTCCTACAATATCCTCAACCGTTGGCATAAGCAATGCGATTCGGTTACCTACAATATCATATATTTCTATATTACTATCTACAGACAATCTATCAAATGTGATGTTATCTCCGCGCGCTGGATTTGGGTAGACGATCGGATTCTGGTGAGATTGAGTTTGATATTCTACGACTATATTTCTATTCTCTTCGGTAATCTCTGCACCATTGATATCAGATAGTTGGATCACCTCAATCTTGTATTGATAATCTGATTGAAACACGCCAGAAGCAAACGTTAGCACCACCCTTTTTTGTGACCTATCAAGAATAGCAGAATTTGGTGTATAAAATTCAGTGTTAACATCTGATATATTAAGTTCTTTGAATCTATGCAGCTTGTATCGTGATGGGATTGCTCCAGAAATGTCCATTTGCTTATCAAAGGTTATTAAGAGTTGATTTGGTGGAGAATGAACAGCTGAAATAATGTGTGGTGGAGAAGTAGAAATGATAGACTCTGTATCTGAGGAGCTTTTAACATCAACGTTAGACAATGTATTACTAAAAACAGTAAATACATTATCATTATTAAACATCAACTCATTATTACCATCATTATCAATATCTGCTACAATCGGGTTAAAGGTGCTTGTTGCTGTATGATGCCAAATAGGTTGGTAAGCGGTTCCATCGTATTGCAGAAGGTAAAAGTTTGGAGGGACAGTAATACACAATTCATTTCTGCCATCATTGTTCGCGTCTGCTATGGATATACCACTTTCTCCATCTTGTAAAACACGTATGCGTTGATTCCACACAGCACGGTATGAATCGTTACCATCTGATGTATATATTGTAAAAAGCCAATGCTGACGAGGAAGATCAAATTCTGTTGCCCAAACCTCTGATCCGACAACAAATTCAGGTGAACCATTCCCATCCATATCCCCTGTAGCAAATAGGTGTGGAACACCGTCACTAAGTGTGTCTACCCATGTTTGTTGGAAAAGATTATCCCCAACATTTTCATATATAAATAATTCACCCTCACTGTCACCTGATAAGATTTCAATCTGTCCATCTCTGTCAAAATCTCCAGTTGCGAATCTGGTTAAAATGTTGTTTCTTCCTTCCGTAGGATTCTCAAGTTGTGCAATGTTGTTGTAACTGTTATTTCCATCAGACTCGTAAACATAAATAGAGTTGGAATCATCATGCCGTGAATATATTTCTGGTTTCCCATCTAAATCCATATCATCAATTGTTCCACCCCAGATTCCATTTACTTCCCAGATTTTTATTGTGGGATATTTTTCAGATGCAGGTTGTTCAAGTAAAAATGTGTTTTTCCCTTCGTTGCATAATAATTCAATCAAACCATCCCCATCTGTATCCGCAGTTCCCCATATTCGTGATAATGATTGCTCAAGTGTTGATATTTTGGTCGGATTTCCATGATTATCTGTCTCAAAAATATGTGCAGTTGTAGTGTCAGTTTCAACTCCGATGAGTTCTAATCGGCTATTCTCGTTTATATCATGTTGAGTTACAACTGCATGTAAACCATACTGTGCTGCTGTTGTTGAAATTAGATGTGAGGATGGAATTTGTTCAGAACTTACAGAAATCGGATAAAAGTTACCGTTGTTATTATCAATCCGTACTTTCCCGACTCGGTTTTGTGCTTTTAAGCAATATAGGTATTCTCCTGATGGCAGTGCCAACTCTGAAAGATATACAACATGTTGTCGGTGTACCGAATCGGAGTGGATGACACGTATAGGTGTCTGTGTTTCAGCCTGTTCATATATTTCAACTGAACCGATAGTAAGAACATCGGTCTTCCAAATAATGGTAGCATCATAGCGGTTACCTGATAACCATTCCGATCCGTCATGACCAGAAATTTGTGGTAGTGTATGACGAATTTCAACGACTGCTTTGTTTCTAATAGTTTCTTCATCATTAGACTGAACGCTGAGACGTAATGTGTAAATACCTTCATCTAATGTTGAGGTATCCCATTCATGGAGAACAGTGTTATACTTGGGTTCTGTCTGTGGAATTCCAATCTGAAACCAGAGATTAGGGGTTTCTGTTATACCGTAGTCAAGCCAAAACTGCCGAAATCCAGTTCCACCAGCACTACCGAATATATTTATGATATTGCTATTCTCAGTTATTTCTAATTGTAGAGACTTTTCAACAGTTATATCTGCAATGAGTCCGTTCAGTGATGTTAATGCTGCATTTGCATCAACAAGTCCTGCCCCTACCAGATTAGCAATGGAAAGACGACGTGAAGTATCCGTAATCCATCGTTGAACTTGTACATTACTGCATGATGGATTAGAAGATATTAGCAATGCTGCCACACCAGATATGTGTGGTGCTGCCATAGAAGTTCCTGATTTGTACCCATATCCATTCAACACTGAAGATTGTTCATCGGTAAATATATCTGTTGTCAGTATTTCTTCCCCTGGTGCTGCAACGTCAATAGATGACCCAAAATTTGAACTTCCCAATTGGAATTCTCTATCAATTGCAGCTACAGAGATAACATTTTCAAGTGCTGCTGGATAAAACGATCCGGGTTCTGATGAATTCCCTGCAGCTGCAACCAAAACACATCCACGACTATAGGCATATTCCACAGCACCTTGAATCAGGAATGCGTTTACTGTATCTCCAAGACTCAAATTGATAACATGTGCACCGTTATCAGCTGCATATACAATCGCAGCTGCGACATCATCATTTTGTAAGAACCCTCCACCACCTATACGGAACCCGGCTCTCAACGGCATGAGTCTGCAATTCCATGCAATACCTGAAATACCAATCTCATTATTCGCCTGTGCTGCGATAATACCGGTAACTTGGGTTCCGTGTCCAGTTTCATCATTCGGATCGTTGTCACGTGTTGTCCAATCCCCTTGTCCTTGTAGTGTAGGAGCATCACTAAAATCCCATCCGTAAATATCATCAATATAACCGTTTTGATCATCATCAATACCGTTGTCAGCAATTTCAGTTGGGTTCTGCCAAAGTTGCTGACGTAACTCTGGGTGATCCTGCATGATCCCACTATCAACAACTGCGATTACAACTGAAGGTTTTCCTGTTTCAATATGCCAAGCTTTAGGCATATTCATTGCTGATAAATTCCATTGTTCGCTATAACGTGAGTCATTTGGTGTTATTTCTGCACAGAATCGATTGAGACGATTCATTTCAACGTCTTCAATCATAGTATCTGCTGCATATCTCTGTCGTAATTTTTCTATATCCCAACCTGTAGGAAACCGTATGATATAAATGCGATTGAGCAACGGATCTTGTCCACCTGGTGTATCCAGAGAGAAAACAGAAGACACAGATTCTGCTCCCAATTGTTTGCTAAATGCTTGCAATTCCGCGAATGTAGAATTTGGTCGTATACGGACGATGAGTTCCCGTGAGGAATGGGTGATTAATGAGTGGTTTTGTATATCTGTGTGGTATTGATCGGTACTAATAGATATATCAGAGGCAAAGGTATTAAGGATTATTAGATGACTCAGCAGGAGAATAGTGAATGTGAAATAATTATACAACTTCCTCATAAATTTACATAACCTTCTATTTTGATTCGTTTTGTTGCATTCCTATACTCATTTCTTCATATAGGACATTGATATTTATGAATGCACTGGATCCCTTCCAATATAATTGCATTTTCAGATGTAATCTGTTATAGTTAATTGTATTGCAATCGTGTAGGAAAAACAAACATATTATTATGCTTGGGGGCATTACAATGAAAGCATCAGAATTGACTGTGAAATGCTTGGAGAATGAGAACGTACAATATATATTTGGAATACCTGGTGAAGAAAATATGGATTTAATGGATGCCCTATTGGATTCTAATATCCAATTTATTCAGACACGTGATGAACGTGGTGCAGCATTCATGGCAGATGTCTATGGTCGTCTTACTGGCAGTGCAGGCGTATGTCTTGCAACTCTCGGTCCTGGTGCGATGAACCTTGTCACTGGGGTTGCTGATGCGAATATGGATAGAGCACCCCTCGTTGCAATTACTGGTCAAGCGAGTTTAGACAGGATGCATAAAGAATCACATCAATATATGGATGCTGTTTCAGTTTTCAAACCGATGACAAAATGGAATACGCTACTGCATTTACCTGAAATTATACCAGAATCTATCAGTAAAGCCTTTAAGACAGCAATCGGTGAAAAACCAGGTGCAACACACATTGACTTCCCTGAAGATGTTGCAAAGATGCAAATAGATGCTGAACCTATTCGACATGATTTTCTCAGTGAAGCAGAACCTGTCGCTTCCTGTCTGCAACGCGCGGCTCAGTTGATAAACGATGCAAAACAACCGATCATACTTGCTGGGAATGGTGTCGTTAGACAAAAAGCATCGCGTATTCTAACACAATTTGCTGAGATGACCAACATTCCCGTAGCACACACATTTATGGGTAAAGGTAGTATACCATGGACGCACCGACTATCCCTTCTTAGCGTCGGACTACAAGCACACGATTTCGTTTCTTGCGGATTTGACCGTGCTGATCTTGTGATTGCTATCGGATATGATATTGTTGAATACCATCCGAGTTTATGGAATCCAAATAGAGATAAAAAATTAATTCATATTGACACAGAAGCAAGTGAGACTGATGCATCTTATGTAACAGATGTGGAATTGGTGGGGAATATACGACAATGTCTTAGACATCTGATGGCACAAGAAATATACCCTAAAGATGCTGAATATGCCTCTAACACCTTACGAAAAATCATACTTGATCAACTATCTGAATATCGTGATGATAAAGAGTTTCCAATAAAACCGCAAAAAATATTAAGTGATGTCCGCTCCGTACTCGGTGAGGACGATATTCTCATTTCGGATGTTGGTGCACACAAAATGTGGATTGCACGCATGTATCCATGCTATCAACCAAATACATGTATTATCTCCAATGGGTTTGCTTCTATGGGTATCGCCGTCCCAGGTGCATTTGTAGCAAAGTTGATTTATCCTGAACGTAAATGCCTTGCTGTGTGTGGTGATGGTGGTTTTCTTATGAACTCTCAAGAACTTGAAACAGCAACACGAACGGGTGTTCCGTTTGTAACACTTATCTTCAATGATGAGGCATACGGACTAATTGAATGGAAACAGATGAACGATTTTGGACGACCTGCTCATATTGATTTCACGAACCCAGATTTTGTCAAATATGCAGAAGCATTTGGTGCCAAAGGTTATCGTGTTGAAGGTAGTGACGAATTGGTGCCAATACTAAAAGACGCATTTAGTCAAAATGTTCCTTCGGTAATTGATTGTCCCGTCAACTATGCTGAGAACTTAAGATTGACGGAAGAACTCGGTCACTTGACATGTCCAATTTAAGGATACATGCTCTTGTAGGTTGGGTTGATTAACGAAATCCAACATTTCAATACTGCATACATTGTAAATATGTGAAATCCAAACGAATAGGTTGGTGATGACTAATTGAGATATTAGGAATATAGTTGCAATGTGCCTTAAAAAGTGTTATTATCTTCAAAAAATCAACAGCGAATTATATTCTGATATAGTTATAACAGAGGAGGATACTTTACCAATAAAATGGCAGTTTCAACAATTGAGTGGGCAGATGGCAGGATTAAACTAATTGATCAAACACTCCTTCCCAACGAATTTAAACAGATTTATTGTGACGACCTTCCAACAATATGGGAAGCAATTAAATCTTTACGGGTCCGTGGTGCACCAGCGATCGGTATTGCTGGGGCATTGGGGGCAGTACTTGGGATTTGGAAATCTACTGCGAATACTTATGATGCATTTGCAGCAGAACTCAAATCCGCAACCGATTACCTTGCAACCTCACGACCAACAGCAGTGAATCTCTTTTGGGCACTTGATAGAATGACGAAGACAGCAGAGGAAAATAACAATCTGTCTATTACGGAACTCAAAGAGGTGTTACTTGCTGAAGCACAAGAGATCATTGAGGAAGATAAAGCAATGTGTCGTGCCATTGGACAACACGGCATGGCATTACTCAATGAAAACGATACTATATTGACACACTGCAACGCTGGCGGGTTAGCAACATCCGATTACGGTACAGCGTTAGCCGTGATGTTCAGTGCACACGAGGCTGGAAAACAGATACAAGTCTACGCCGATGAGACACGACCTTTGTTACAAGGTGCACGTCTCACGACATGGGAACTTATGCAAGCTGGGATTGACGTGACGCTTATCTGTGATAATATGGCTGCACAAGTTATGAAAGAGGGTAAAATACAGTGTGTTATTGTAGGCGCGGATCGGATTGCTGCTAACGGGGATACAGCGAACAAAATTGGTACTTATAACGTTGCGATCCTTGCACAAGCACACGAGATTCCATTTTATGTCGCCGCACCAACATCTACCTTAGACTATGCTTTGGAAACAGGTGCAGAAATTCCTATTGAACAACGTTCAGCCGAAGAGGTAACAGAAGGATTCGGTAAACTAACTGCACCGAAAGGTGTAAAGGTTTATAGTCCCGCATTTGATGTTACACCTGCTTCATTGGTCACAGCGATTATCACTGAAAAGGGTGTTGCACGACCACCTTATACACAAAACCTGAAGGCTTTACAAGAGAAATAAATTATAAATTATGGTGGATTTTACAATTACCTTGACAGTTTGTTTGTAGGAGGGAACTCCGGGGAATGACTTATGGCATTCCCCTAAATCAACGCCGAATACGCGTTTGGTATTCGTCGGGTCGCTCCTACAGAAGACTCGGTAGAACGTTATTTATGAACCACATCAGTTATATATTAAGTTGCTTTTGCTATGTTAGCACGTGTACCATTGATATCAAAACAGTTGTACTGATTCGTGTGCATAATCTGTGTAGCAAAGGTCATTGCTTGTTTCTCAGTTAGATAACCCTCTGCGATTTCAGCTTCAAGTGCACGTTGAATCTCATTTCGAGCTTGAATTGCATAAGCAAATGCGCTTGTGGGCCACCCAGTGTCACCTCCGAACGCAAATAACTTATTTGAAGGGACAGCATGAATGCATCGACGCAGAAAATCACGTGAACTATAAGGGTCTATGCTCCAGGCCCAACAAAAATCGACCCAAATGTTACGATAGTGCTTCGCAAGTGCGACCAATTCATCATTGTAAGGATAGGATATGTGCATCAAAACAAACTTTGCGTCTAAATACCGAGAAAACAACGCACACATATTTCCAGCAGAGATACGACTAACCGGCATTCGGTTGTTTCCCGCGTAATATCCAGTGTGAATTTTGAATGGGAGATTGTGTTCAATAGTAAGTTCAACACCGCGTGACCAACACCAATCACCAAGGCAAAGACGGGTTGCTTCATCAATTTCATTGGCTGGTTTTGTTAGGATAGTATTGAGTGCTGTGGATGCGTCACTATCGTTTCTCTCTATCCAGTTTAGTGTGCGATTGTAAGCATGTTGGGATTTAACAGCAATTGCACACGGAGCATGTTTTGCGAAAATCGCGTCCATGCTAATTTTCAAGGAGGTAAGGTCTTTCACCTCAACACCTGTTTCTGCATGTATATTCTTTGGGTCAACTTGACCATTACAAAATGTTGCCCACGACAAGTCGTATAAGAAAAATTCGGGACCAGATGTGTCTGGTGGACACTGCCAACTAAAATCGTCTGTTTGGATATGATCCAATTTAGCAAGGTCGTGCAAGATATGATATCGTTTTCCTGGTTGACGAATCGCACCTACTTTCTCTTGTGCAGTGGCAAGTCCGTTTCCAGTCAGTTCGTCAAGTCCGTAAATATTATTAGCGATCAGGCTTACTGCTTCACCGTATCCAGTGAATTGTGTTGCTTCCCAAGCATGTTGTATACCTTCAAACCGAGGTTTTATATCTTTGGACGAATTCATGAGGTCATCCATAGCTTGTTGGGTTGCACCAGCTGTATGAAGGTCTGCAGGAACATAATTACCGAATAGATCTTGGAGAATATCCGGTCCCTTCTCAACCCAATCGTTTTCTCGACGCATGTGCTCATGTGTATCAACTAAACGTATTGATTGAATGTGGTGTGATAAATCTGTTGTCATATAAGTTCTCCTCGTGTAAAATTAGAAAATGACTGGATTTTGAATAACTTTCACTATTGATTGGTTGCATCTAATTGGTAGTTTATGTATTAATAGTTATATTGGTTAGAACATTTAGTGCTGTAAAATTGTTAGAATAGAAATCATACTTGACAAATACTTAACATGTATGATGTACTATGCATGTGTCTTGTTATGTATTCATCTTTTAATGAAAATTGAGAAAGAATAAAATAAACCACCATAGATTCTGATTCTTTGTGGAATTATATTGAAAAAACGTCGTTATGTCAAAAGAAACATCCAATTCGGCTGCGAGGCAAATTCTCGTTGCTATATATTCTGTTAAGTGTCATGTTTTTTTGGAGTGACAAACAGATGATTTCATGAACGGGTATTTAGTTATAATATAGGTTGATACATGAGTACCATAGTTAAATGCTCGCGTAAAACGCGTATACGTAAGTTAACTTACCAAAGCGGAGGAAAATCATAGGAGCAGATAATGCCTACTGGACGGATTAAATATTACAATTTAGATAAAGGTTTCGGTTTTATAGCACAAGATAGCAGTGAAGAGGATGTCTTTTTACACAGTTCTGCAATTAAGCATGCAGATTATGAGGAACTACGTGTTGGACAACGGGTTAAATATAACGTCGTTGAAGGTGACAAAGGTTTAGTCGCAAAAAACGTTGAGGTGTTACTCACGCCAACAGAACGTAGATGGTTGCGCCAAGGTAAAACGATTATTCCTCGCGGATATTCTGGCTTTCCATCCCAAAATCAAGACCAGTTTTTTGATGAAGGGAAATCATCACCTGACCACAAACCTGATGATAAGTTAGTTGCTGAAACCAAAACCACTCCAACTGATGGGGAAATGGAATCCGAAAACGATTCGGCAAAAACACAATCCGAAAACGAGGAAAATACCAATAAGGGAAATGTTGGAAAAGAACATGCATCAAGACAACTAAGTTTCGGGGACCTATATATCCTTAAACAGATTAACTTTGAAACTCCCATGTTTTTTGCCTTGTACAATCATGTCCAATTACCTGCTGTTGTATTAGAAATGACACTTTCTGGCTTAACACTCAATTGCAACGGCAAAGAAAATATAATCCAGAAAACAGATGTGAAATATTGCTATAAGGACGTTGACGCTGAAAATGTAATTGCCATTCTGAATTATGATGAAGACCTTAAGGAGGAGAAACTCAAACCAGTAATCTCTAAAGATGAGGTGTTTACCATAAATTCAGAAACGATACGTGACTCTCGGAAAGACGGAAATTCAATTGTTGTCACGCTGCGTGAAGGAGAGATTTTTCACGGTACAGTAGATTGGATCAGTCCGTATGAAATAAAAATGGTGTTGAAGAATGGAGCAAAGATTGTTGTATTCCGACATGCTATCTGCGGATTTTCCGTAGTAGATGGAGAGTAGTAATATGTCAACACTACCCGAACAAGTAATGAAAGCCTATCAAGAACTTGTTGATGAGATAAAACGCGACGTAGAACGCTTGCAAAACGAATCTGGAGGCATACCATGTCCTTCAAACTGTTTTCAATGTTGCAAAAGTACATCAACTATTCCTATCAGTGAAGTTGAAGCACGCGATCTGAAAACCGCTCTGGATGCTCTCCCACAACCAATTCGTGAACACATTCGTCAGAAAGCACAACAAACCATAAATGTATTGAATGCAAAAGGTTATACTCCTGAAGAAATGGTTAAAGATTCAGGAATGGAGGCGATTCAGGAGGTAAAAGGAAAGCCTTTTGGGGAATGTCCAATGCTTATTGGTGGTGTTTGTTCTGTCTATGAACATCGTCCCGTAATATGCCGCGTATGGGGATATCCAATTAATAATGGCAATGAATTAGCCTGCTGCAAAAAGACTTTCATTGGTCAACGCCGAAAATACAAACCTATAAATTATTCCGAATATTGGAGTCGGTGTAGGACATTAAGTGCATCTCTCGGTGCAGATAAAAAAACACCAAACTGTTATTTAGTTGTTAAGTTGCTTGAGGAATAAGTATCTGGTATGTTTGTATTCTAAAATGGTGTTTGGTAATTAGGTATTGAGAAAGAGATTAAGTATCTGTTAACTCAGAGAGTTCTCGTAAAAAGGTAAATGTATAAATTCCTGTTTTGTGTCCATCGCTCCACTGTAACTGAATAGCGTATCGTCCAACCCGTTGAATTCCCACCAAATGTAGTTTTTCCCAATAATCTTCTGCTGGCAGCATCTGAAGTGGGTCATCGGTTTGTCTTTCTGCATTACACCGCGCACAAGGACATTTTTCTCTCAAAATCCGATATGTATGTTCACTCTGAAGTCCATCTTTCCATTGAATGGATAGACTATGGGGTAATCGTTTGATTTCGGTTGGTTGGTATTCCTGCATAATAAATCAAATATTGTGTGGGTATTAACTAAGGGCAATTCTAAGTTAAATATCATCATACCATATAGGATATCAATTGTCAATTATATAACCTATTCATTCCTTGCATTTTGCGGTAAATACGCGTATAATTGATTTACATCAATCTCTGTAGGAGTAAAAGTGATGAGCGAAGAAAAAGACACACAACCCCTTAACATTCATATTGTCGTGGAAAATTTCGGACCAACCTAATCCAAATCTCTAACTCCACAACCGATCATGTGAACGTTCATTATCCCATTTAGTTGTCGGAACAAAATATCCCTTTTCCTCTGAATGTAGATGTTCCTTGATCACCTGTTCATTGAGTTCAATGCCTAACCCCGGTGTATCTGGTACCGTAATATAACCATCTTGAATAATAGGATTTGGTAACCCAGTTACCATTTCATCCCACCACGGATTATCCACAGAGTGATTTTCTAACACCATAAAGTTTGATGTAGCTGCAGCACAATGAACACTCGCCATAGCACAAACAGGTGTTCCTGCCATGTGCAATGCCATAGCAATACCGTGTTCTTCTGCAAGGTCGCCGATCTTCTTCGTCTCCAGAATCCCACCAGAAGTTGCAATATCTGGATGGCACACCGCAATTGCACGGTTTTCAAACAACGGCATAAAATCCTCTTTACAGTAAATATCCTCACCTGTACAAATTGGGGTCGCACAAGAATTTGAAAGACGAATGTACTGATCGGTATATTGCCACGGCACCATGTCCTCTAACCACGCAAGGTTATATTTCTCCAATGCCCTTGCGAGACGGATGCAATCTTCAATACCTATATGTCCAAAATGATCCACAGCCAGAGGCACCTCATACCCGATGGTCTCACGAACTGTTTCTACATAATCACATAGATAGCTTATTCCATTTTCTGTCAATCGAATTCCTGTAAATGGGTGCATCAGATTATGAGTGCTTAAATGTCCATCAGGAGCAGAGAGAGTCCCTTGTATGTCCCGAAGTAATCCAACCCCAACGTCCATTTTCAAGAAGGTAAATCCTTTATCTATCCTTTCCTGAAGTTTATGTCCCATGGCTTCAGCATCTTTAAGGGAAGGTGTGTCGCTATAACAACGGATTTTGTCTCTAAATTTCCCACCTGCAAGTTGATAACACGGCACACCGTATGCCTTTCCTGCAAGATCCATCAATGCCATTTCAATTCCACATACTCCTCCACCTTGTCTCGCATGATGTCCAAATTGTTTTATTTTACGGAAGATTTTATCTACATTACATGGATTTTCACCTAATATACGGTTCTTGAGCATCAAAGCATACGTTGGACTTGCACCATCGCGCACCTCTCCCAATCCGTGGATTCCCTGATTTGTATCCAATTTTAGGATAGGACCACCAACTTGTGTTCTGACAATGCGCATATCAGTGATTTTCAGTTCTGAGGGACGGGAGGCAGTATTGACATCTGTTAATATAGGTTGTGTATCCATCAATATCTCCTATTAGTGATGTGTTAAGGCAGCATCTAACACACCCAAATGGAGTGCAGCACGTTTTTCAAGTGACCACACTGTCGGTGTTTCTGTAATGATGACATGTTCACTGTGGAATTGTAATAGGTAGGGGATTAAGCCTTGTGTTCCCCAATTGGGGGAGACTTTGTAAACGCCTTGGGAAATTGCGGTTGTATCTTCTCCTGAATCATCTGAATCAATTGCACCGATTGTTTTGACTCTGTCTGCAAGTTCAGTTCCGATATGCTTCCCGTTACGTTTGCCTTCGTAGAGGTAAAATCCTTTTGCTTCGTAATCTTCGTGGAAGTCTATTGCAAGTGAGAAATGCAAATGACAGAGAATTTTTTTGACAATAGCTACCTCCAAAACATCATTGGTTTCAAAAGAGCGATTGATGTCAATTCCATCACGGTTTTCTCGTATATCATGAACATAACCATAAGGATTGATACAGGGAATTATGGTGAACCTAAAATGTTTTAACAGTGAAGAGTTGTTACGTTCTAAGAAATGTAATACAGCTTCTATACCTGCAGGTTCATCTCCGTGTACACCTCCTGTAATCAATATGTTTTTATGATTATTTGCTGATGATTCCAGATGAATTACATGAATGGGATATTCAGAAACCATACCGATTACTTTCATCGGTAAATCTATGGTGTTAAGACGATCAATTATATTATCATAATTACGCAATATATTAGTCCTTTTCTAAATACAATCTTCTATGACGATTACCTATTATTGATTTGTTTTCCACTCAGTGAAATCTTTTTCAATTTCTTCAGACCATTTCCTATCAATTTCACCTGGGGTATAAACCCCTTCTCTCAAACGTTGATGTCCAAATCTATCTCGAAGATTCACTTCCTCACCTCGTTCAACTACCTGCTGTGCAAATTGCGGAGGAATAAAGATAACACCACCCCGTCTGCCTAACACAATATCACCGGGTAGAACAGTCGCTTCAGCGATGCGTATAGGAATGTTAATTCCTGTGAGGGTTACGTTTGCAATACCTGTTGGGTCTACACCACGGACAAAAGTTGCAAAATCTGGTAACTCATAAATACCATCTAAATCTCGGATTCCTCCATCAATCACCATACCAGTACCGGTTTTTGCATAGATGGAATTACCGAGATTGTCACCAGCAAAAGTTCCGTCCTTGATTTTACCAAATAGGTCAACGACAATGACATCGTCTTGGACAAGTGTGTCAATCACCCACGAGTTTTGTCCACCAACACGACCATCTTTTTCACCTTGAGAAGAAATAGCATCGTTGAAGTCTGGACGGATAGGAACAAAAGCACAAGTAACCGCTCTACCAACAAGAACACGGTCGGGATGCAAATTCATCCAATCACCAGCAAACTGAAATTTATATCCATTTCCATTGAGAACACCCCATGCCTGTTCAATAGTGATTGCCTTCATACGTTGAATAATATCATCCGATACACGCGGTCTACCGTCTGGAAACCGGTCTCCTTCCCAATTATGTGTAATGGCAAGGATATTCTCTTTATTGATGAGTTGCACTATTCTTCCTTTCGTAAATCGTGTGTTGCCTACAGTCCGGCATTTTCCCAAACCTGATTGAGGGATTCAGCGGTTGCTTTGGCAGCATCTGGTGGTGACATTTCGTTTACTTTTTTACTGAACGGTTCTGGAGTTACAGGTCCTTCATAACCAATTTCGTTTAGGATCTGAATCAATTCCGTAAGAGGAATAACACCTGTTTCTGCTGGCAAACAACGTATGCTGTCAATCTGTTCGTAAGGATCAATACCATCTGGTGCATCGTTGATGTGAACATAGACAACGTCAGATGCAGATAGTTTTCGCACATCGTCAACTGTTGATCGGCAGGTATACCAGTGCCATGTATCAAATAGCAATCCGACATTTCCAGTTCCAACAGCTGCAGCCAGACCCAGCATAGCGTCCATAGAATAGGCAAATAGGTGTTTAGCAGCTTTCCGACTTGTTGCAGGTCCAATAAATTCAAGTCCGAGTGAATGACCGTGTGCTTTTAGGATTTCTGCAACGCCACGTAGTCGTTTAACAGAAAAATCCCAATTCTGCTGAAATGTAATGTCGTTGGATGCTGGTCCAACAACGGTAGTTGTTCGGAAACATCCCAATTCAGCAGCGAGTTCCGATCGGGAAGGTAATTGTGCTAAACCAGCATAGTAATCTGCATCGGATCCACGCCAATTAACACCGAATCCCCATCCACCCATTGTAATGCCTGCCTTTTCCCATAGGTCTTTGACATATTGGACAGAATGTTCTTCTACCATTTGACTCGCTTCACCAATGTTCAGGTCAAGTCCTTCAAATCCAGCATTCTTCGCTAAGGATAAACCCTCTTTCATGTTTGCTTGGATACCGATTGCGCCAGTACTTAGATTTTTAAACATAAAAACTCCTTATTTGTTGAAATAAAATACTCAATAACTGCCAAACATTATCCTTTTTTCCCGCGTACAACTTTCGCAGCAACAGCCCACGGATAGTCGTTGTCTTCAGCTGCCGCGTCGCGATAGGTTGGAATCCAAACCCATCTTTCCTCACCAGAACGGTTCGGGTGACTTGAATGCAGCGTTAAATCATGGAAAAAGACTGCACCTCCTGCCTCCAATTCGGCAGTGAGGGCAAGGTTTTCATCTATAGCATCTGGACGCAAACGGTTTCCAAATCCGTGTCCATCATTTGCGTCGCCGTCGTGCACTATCGCAGATTTATGCGACCCCGGAAATAATTTGAGACAACCGTTTTGAACTGTAGCATCATCAAGTGCTACCCAAATTGAAAATTTGTGTGCCCCGTGCCAATAGTGCCAATCTTGGTGCCACGGACTTGCAAAGGTCATTGAGTCACTCTTGAAAACTACCTTATCACTAAGGAATTCAATATCCGGTGCAAGAATCGTCTCCAAAATATCAAGTAAACGCGCATCACCGACTGCTTCTTGAAATACAGGACTTCTCGCAGCCAAACCGACATATACACCGTGTCCAGCAACATTACCAGTCTCTGCCTTAACAGCATCCAGAATGTCTATACACTCAAACTTAAGTTGTTGTGCCTCTTTTCGTGTAAACAGATTTGGTACGATTGCATAACCAGTTTTGTCAAATTTACCCTTTAGCGTTCGCAAATCAACTTTCATCTTCATTCATCCTCAATATATACCTCGCGTCCTGTTTCACCACTTTTGAGCAATCCTTCCATCATTTTCTGAACAATCAGACCGTGACGAAGTGGTGCTTTACATTCAACTCCATCCAAAATAGATGCAATGAAATTATCTGCAATCGCATCCCACGCCTCATTGTACATGCTTTTCGGTAATTTTATATCTATGTCTTCAAATTCTCCCTTTTTATCCGTTCGATATGCTTTCAGCGGACTCAGGGTTGCACCTGCATCAGTTCCGAATAATTCTATCTGAAATTCACCAGGCTGATGAGATGCCCAGAAACTTTCCACCTGCAAGCCTATGCCGTTTTCGAAGGTAATGAAACCACCTGCATAGTCGTCTGAATCGTATTTCTCATAGGTCTCTTTAGGTGGTATTGTGCGGTTCCAATAACCGAGTCCGCGCGGTCCAAACTTCGCACCAGCTGCACCGAGCACAGAAATTGGTTTTGGCATACCCAAAATCCACCAAGCAGAGTCCAGTACATGTACTCCCATATCTCGGAATGCACCACCCCCTTTCTGAATGAAACCAAGATTCCAAGCAGGGATACCACTTCTACGAATACTTCGCGCCCTGGCATAATACAATTCACCGAAATAATCCTCACGTGCAAGATTCCCAAGATGTTGACAGCTATGACCGAATCGAGTTGAGAGGGACATCATGTTGACTACGCCTGATGCTTCTGCCTCTTTAACTAACTTCGCGGCGGCTTCCTCGGAATCTGCAAGCGGTTTTGTTACCATAACGTGCTTGCCGTTTCGTACAGCTTCTAACGCAATAGGTACATGCCATTGATTAGGAGTGCCGACAAACACTGCGTCTATGTCGGATGCTTTACACATCATTTTGTAATCTTTATATAGTTTTACTTTACCGGGTAAGTCTTTGGCAAAACCCTTCATCCGTTCTTCATCAAGGTCACAAAGTGCAACAACTTTACCTCTTGCATTGCGAGATAAGGCTGCACCGTTGGGTCTTCCAATACCCATTCCAACAACTGCAACTCGGACATGTTTTTCTTTTGATGCCATAATAAATTGTTTCTCCAATTGTGGTGTTATGGATCACGTAGTGTCCTTACTGATTTTAATATGTGTATACGGAGTGTGGCTATTTTCTTAGCGTTGTGTTTACTAACAGGTTTAATACGGTCTACCGAATCTGTTTAATACTGGACTGACATCATTTTTAACAGGTTTGATTGTCTTCAAATAAGCCCATATTGCTTTTAGATCTGCATCGGTCATGAGGGCATAATGCTTTGTTGGCATAGGTGGGAATATCTTACGATTTTCTTTATTTCCCTGATGATGTCCTGTCCGCATAGAATCAATGAACATCTTCTCTGTCCATTCACCCAACCCAGTTTCTTTGTCAGGTGTTAAGTTTGTAGCGAAACTCGTTCCAAATGGTCCAGAAAAGACGCTTAACTTAGGTGATACCAATAGAAAAATATTCTGTTGCATCATACTGAAATTATATTGTGGGTGAGGCTCGTCTGCTGGGTGTCCAGCCAGGTACATATCCATATTATAATCTGCACCTGCACGCGGTGTATGACAATGGCTACAAGCGCCGACTGCATCAACCAGATATTTACCCCGTTCAACATTATCAGCCTGACTGTCAACAGAACGGATACCTATGGCTATTATGGCAATGATGAAGAAGATCGGTAAAACAAAGATTAAAAGTTTTCGACGCATATAAAATCTCCTTTGATTGACATTGAATTAGTTTGGAATGATAACAAATAATTAAAATTTCACACTGCTTAATAGTTTATTCTGGTCATAAGGATGTTTGGAGAGTGATTGATCACATCGCAGATTATTTTAGCAAACTGAATTAATTCATGCAATGTATTTATTTCTTTTCTATGGATAATACTAATGAAATCCAAGTTGGTACCTATCGAATTTCAATCCTTATGGTTCTCTTACAGGGGATGTTTAAGATTTAGCTCCATCGGATCGGTATATGGAAATTGTCAGCGTAATGAATCGATTTGTTTGTCTTATGTATAACGTGGGTTTGGTTTAGCAGACATGCAGGATTTCATCTTTATTTGCCGAATTTACAATGTCATACTTTTGAGTTTTTTGAGTCAATCGGAAATTGAAGAAATTTGCCATGTTCCATAATCCCTTATCACAAATGGGTTTATAGGCTATTTATGACTAATTTAGTCAGGATTGACTCAAAAACTTTACAAGATTTATCAGGCACTATAACATATGAACCACCCTCAATTATTTGGATAAGCTATGAGTAAGAATGGAAGGGATTGAAAATGGAATGTGTTATCCAGTCCATCAAAAAGACAGACTGGATAACGTTGTGTCAGGGATATTAGAAGTTGTATGTCAACTTCGCGTAGTAAAGTCCACCGTTGAAACCGAAAGGTGCTGATCTTCTGGAATATGTAAAGACACCAGGAGAGTCAACAATGACGGTCCCAGCACCATCTACTAATCTTCCACCGCGTGACTGTCCAATCTCGTTTTCATCAGGGACTTGATCTAACAGATTATTTGCTCCGATGGTTAATGAAAGTCCTTCATTTAGTTGATAATTGGCTTGAATATCAGAAATCCATTTACCCCCATATTCTTGACGTGCAGGATCGTCACCACTACCTTCTTGGACAGTATAGCTACCGAAGTAGCGTAACGCGCCACCGAGTGTGAGATCACCAACAATATAATCCGCACTTAGATTGATACGGGTATTAGGTTGCCATTCTTCAATCATTGAACGTTCTTGAGATGGGAAGAGTGTGTCTTCAAGACCAATGAGAATTTCAGGTGCTTCCACATCACCTATCACTTCTGTATCCGCGTAGGTTAATGCAGCCTTCAAATTCAGAAGTGATTCGTTGTCAAAGGCATACAAATAGCCAGCTGCGATATCAACACCTTGTGTTCGTGTCTGTGCAACATTTGTAAAGACCTGTGCGCTGTTGGCACCGGCTTCTGCTAATCCTTCAACATTGTCTGCACTAAAACTACCACTCAGGACGATGCGGTCGTCAATCTGAATAAGAAATCCGTCAACGGTAAACCACAATTTTTCAATTGGTTTCAAAACGACACCACCAGAGACGTTGAATGCTGTCTCCTGTTTCAGTTCAGGAATACCGAGTGCCCGTGCCGCATCACTGTCATTGCGGAATGTTCCTACTTCAAGAGGTATGAGTTCTTCAGTGTTCCCATCGCCATCAAGATCATCAGCATCAACCTTGAATTGTGTGCTGATGTTGTTGAAGTAGAGTTGCTGTAATGAAGGTGCACGGAAACCTGTGCTACCAGCAGCACGTATTCCCACTTGTGCTGTTAGGTCATACCTTGCAGTTGCTTTTCCTGTAACGGTTGTACCGAAGTCGCTATATTGTTCTCCACGCACAGCTGCACCCACAAGAAGTCCACTTCCGGGTTCACCGCTCAGATACGATTCAAAGTCTGCGTAACCAGCAATATTCGTGCGACTTTCGTCAGTTTCTTGGTTTGGTCGGAAACCTGGGAAGACTTGGATGCCTGATGCGGCACCATCAGCACCGAGTCCAGCATTTATCCATGATACAGGTTCACCTGCATGGATACCATATCCTTCCCTGCGAAATTCTACACCACCTGCCAAATTTATCAGTGAGGTTTGATATTCAAGTGGATAGGTTATGTCCAAATTAAACGCAGTTTGTGATAGTTCAAATCCACCCGCATCAGCAGATGTAGGACTTGCAGCACCGTAAGACGCGTTCATAGAATTGGATATGAAGAAGTCAAAAGTATTCAATCCATGATTTACACTAACATCAACATTCAAATCAGTCGCTTCGTGTGTCCATGCGGCACCGAGTGCGAGTGAGACATCTTCTATTCCAGTATTTATTTCAGGTAAAAATCCATCAGGATAAATATCGGTTACCGTTCGTTCTGATTGGTTGGCTCTGCGATAAAAACCTGCGCTATTGTTTTGACGTGTGGAATACCCACCGAACGAATACAAATCCATACCACCAAAAATCGGAAAACCGAAGTTGTAAAAACCAACTTTTTGTGTAGAATCAGCATCACCGATACGGAAGTTCTGTCGGTCAAATGTATATTCTCGCGAATCAAACCACACAGGTTTTTCTGTTACTGTGCCATCATCATTTTCAATTTCAAGCGTATGATCTGCTGGTCTACCAGGATCTTCCTCTACCCAATCATATTGCCGTGTGCCAGTATCTCCTGCTCGGTTTGTGCGGTATCTGTCACGCCATTCTGCTGTCAGATTGATGAAACCATCTTCACCTACCTTCATTCCGTAATTCGCATTACCAATCCATGTATCACCATCACCTTCATAGGTTTGTCCCCAATATAGGTTTGCGTCTCCTGTGTCAACATCATCTTTCAAAACAATATTGATGACACCAGCGATAGCATCTGAACCGTATTGTGCAGCAGCACCATCACGTAACACTTCAATCCGTTTTATGGCAGAAGATGGAATTGCATTGAAGTCAGTACCTGCTGTCCCACGACCTACTGATGTATTGATATGAAGTAGGGCACTTTTGTGACGACGTTTACCATTGACAAGTACTAACGTCTGGTCTGGACCTAAACCCCTCAATGTTGCTGGACGCAAGGCATCAGTTCCATCACTAATTGATGAACTGGAAAAGTTGAAGGATGGCACTAACGTCTGAAGTATACGACCCGTTTCGGATTGTCCTGTCAGACTCAATTGTTTTCTTTCAACAACTTCAATCGGTACAGGTGCTTGTAACGCACGGCGTCCAATACTCCGTGTACCTACTACGACGACTGTATCAACGGTTTGAATTGGCGCGAGCATCACCTTCAATTCTGTTTGACCAGCAGTAATGTTAATTCGACTACTCGCAAAACCAATTGCAGTAATCTCAACAGATGTTGCTCCAGTTACATCACTAAACGATGCTGTCCCATTATCATCTGTTGTTTGTTTTTCTCCACCAATCAGCACTTTTGCTGATGAAATTGCACTCCCATTCTGATCTTGAACAATCACTTTGAGAGTCTCTGCATTTGCAGCTAATGGTAATACTGAAACGATGCCAAATATAAGTATGACAACACTCCAGAAATACCTACTATTCTCTGAAATTAGCATTCAATAACTCCTTAGGTTTTACCTTCATACGGGTATAATAATAACAATATAAGAATACCGATGAATCCCTGATTTTCATCAATATTCCATTTTATAACAATAATTATGACTAATTCTAAGTTGGAATGCAAATAAATCTACATTCACAAGACTTTAAATAACGCAAGTTGCTACCTAAACATATTGCTCCGATGGAGCGGAAGATTAGACATCCCATGTAAGAGCAAGATAACATTGGAAATTCAATACGTAGCAACTTGGGTTTAAATAGTACTTTTACTTACTCATTAGAACAGGTCTTAAATCATTGATTCATGCTTTTTTCTTAACAATAAACTAAGATTTTATGTTAAACTAAAATGGAGTTAAAAAACAACCTCCACGGAAAAAATTGGATTAAATTTAGAGAAAACTATGATTGGTTCAATGATGAACTATCCTCTGACACTCGGACAAATATTAGAACATACTCACCGCATCCATGCGGATAAAAACGTATACACATTATTACCTGACGGTAATTTGCATAGATATAACTACACTGAGCTGTATAAACGTGTGAATCAATTGGCAAATGCAATGATGAAATTCGGTATACAACCAGGAGATATTGTAGGCACATTTGCATCCAATACTTATCAACACTTAGAACTCTATTTTGCAATTCCATCTATAGGTGCAGTTATTCATCCACTCAATGTACGTCTTGCGCCAGCACAACTCAAAAAAATAGTGAAGGAAGCAGAAAACAATCTCATATTTGTTGAAGGGCATTTTCTTAATCAGTATGCCAAACTTCAGCAACAGATTGCCTGTAGACATACTATTGTGCTCAATAACAATGTAGATCAGGATAACTCAAACAATAACTTCTCAATTGGGTATGAACAGTTTTTGTCTGAGATGGATGATGTTTACACATCGGATATTCAGGACGAAAATAGTGCGATGGCACTGTGTTATACAAGTGGAACGAATGGTGAACCGAAAGGTGTCCTATACACACACCGATCCATGTTCCTCCATACATTGGCAGTTAATCAGGCAGAGGTATTTGGATTAACTGAGTCGGACGTTGTAATGCCACTTGTGCCGATGTTCCACGCTATGGCATGGGGTCTACCTTTTGCTGCTATGTTTGCTGGTGCAGATCTTGTATTGCATGGTGACAACCATGATGAAATTGTTAACCTTATCGCTCAAACTGGCGTGACCGTTGCTGCTGCGGTGCCGACAGTTTGGGCAAAGCAATTTCCTGAGCTGCTGAAAAAGAAACATGAAATCACTACATTGCAACGGATAATAGTTGGTGGGGAGGTAATGCCTGTTTCTCTAATTGAAACTTATGAAAGGGAACTTGGTGTAGAAGTCCGTCATGCATGGGGGATGACAGAGATGTCTCCTACAGGATCGTTCAGTACACTTCGGAAGGCTCATGACAATTTATCAGAGGATGAAAAATGGAAAATTAAATCTATGCAGGGACAACCTATACCGGGTGTTCAGATTCGTCTCACAAATTGTAACGACACCGAACTCCCTTGGGACGGAAAAACATTTGGTGAGGTACAGGTAAGGAGTCCATGGACAGCACGTAGTTATTTCAAAAATGAACCGACCCCTGAACAATTCACTGAAGATGGATGGTTGCGAACTGGAGATATTGCCACAATCAATGCAGAAGGTTATATGCAGATAGTTGATCGGGCAAAGTTGCTAATCCGCAGTGGTGGGGAGTCAATCTCCACAATCGCATTAGAGTCAGTTCTTCTGAAACATCCCTCAGTAGTTGATGTCGCTGTAATAGGTATCCCTGATAATGAATGGGGTGAACGACCGTTTGCTATCGTTGTCCTCTCACCGGACTCAGATGGAGATATTACTGAAATACTGATACAACATTTATCCACAGAATTTCCAAAATTCTGGATACCTGACAGGTTTATTGTAGTTGATGCAATACCGAAAACAGGTGTAGGGAAAACTGACAAGCAGGCTATTATTCAATTGATTACACCGACCAAGTAATCAGCTGCTAAAGAGATAATTATATGATAGCAATAGAATACTCATCCGTTTCTAAAGGAGGATTGCTATGAAAATGAAAGCTGCTATCTACAAAGATATTGAACAAATTGAGATTCGTGAGGTAGAAAGAGACCAGCCCTCACCCGGGTATGTCCTTGTTGACACTAAACAGACAGGTATCTGCGGAAGTGACCTGCACAGTTACTTCGGTCATTGGGGGCAATCCCATGAACATGCAGCTGGTCATGAAACCTGCGGTACCGTTATAGAACTCGGTGAAAGTGTTACAAATTTTGAGATAGGTGACAAGGTCGCTGTTGAATGTTTTTCTCACTGCGGCACATGCAAGTACTGCCAAACAGGTCAGTATAACCTTTGTTTCAACAGGGCTTGGATTTCTCCAAATATGCATGGTGGATTTGCAGAATATACCTCAACACATCACACCGGTCTCTTCAAATTACCACAAGACATGACTTTTGAACAGGGAGCACTCGTTGAGCCGCTTGCTGTTTCACACCGTGCTGTAGCGCGATCAGGAGTCAACTCCCGCGATAGAATCGCAATTATTGGTGGTGGAACAATTGGTCAATTCTGTTTAGCAGATGCTATTGCAGCAGGAGTTAAAGAGACATTGATAACTGTCAAGTATTCTCAGCAAGTTGAACTTGCGAAATCACTGGGTGCAGACCATGTTATTGACATTCGTAATACTGATGTAAGAGAATATGTTAAAGACATAACAAATGGTATCGGATATGATGCAGTCATTGAAACCGTCGGTGGAGCTGATAATTTTAACATTGCAACAAATATCGTTCGAAAACAAGGAACTGTTGTTCTCGTTGCAGGATACTACAAACCACTTGAGGTAAATCTATCAACAATCGTATGGTCTGAAGCATCTATCACCGGATCAAACTGTTATGGATATAGTGGTATGGAAACCGACTTTGAAGCCGCAATTGAGTTGATTGACTCAGGAAAAGTAGATGCTACGAAATTGGTTACACACTACTACCCGTTGGAAGACATTCAAGAGGCATTCCGCGTTTCTGCTGATAAGACCTCTGGTGCGATCAAAGTTCATGTATGTCAAGATTAACATAAGAGTTACGGAAGTGACACTGAGTTCACCTACCAATTTGAGAGGGAAATTATGACAAACAACAGTAAATTGAGTTTTCAAGAGACAGATCAATTCCGCACACAAGGTTTTCTCGGTCCATACACACTTTGTAGTCCAGAGGAAATGCTCAACATGCAACCAGAGATTGTAGAGATACTTGAAACAGATGCACCTGACCACAAAAATCGGGTACATAACAGACATCTTGACTTTCCGTTGATTCACAAACTCGCAACACATCCGACCATCGTAGAACGGATGGCATGCCTATATGGTCCAGACCTACTTCTCTGGCGTGCCAACTTTTTCGTCAAGGAACCTGGTGCAAAAGAGATTCCATGGCATCAAGATTTCAATTATTGGCCCCTTGAACCACCCATCATTATATCCGCGTGGATTGCGGTTGATTCAGCAACACTTGAAAATAGTTGTCTTCAGATAGTTCCGGGGTCACATCGGAAAGTTATACCGCACGTAAAAGCCACCTCCGAAATGGCTTTTAATCAGATGGGAGATCTTGATTTTATTGATACAGATAATTACGTGAGTCTGGAGATGCAACCAGGTGAATTTGTTCTCTTTAATGAACGCACACTACATCATTCGGAGGCAAACCGTTCTGACAAAAGGCGAATCGGATTGGCGGTTCGAGTCATCGTTCCCATTGTGAAAGTCTTTAATTGGGATTCACCACAGCATGAATTGATTGTTATTAATGGTGAAGACCGTGTCCAAATAAATCAAAGGAGTTAATATGAATCGTCAGATAACTTTAGCAGCGCGACCTATAGGATATCCAAAAGCATCAGATTTCAAACTTATAGAAACACCAATTCCATCACCAGAAGATGGGCAAGTACTTGTAAAGACCATCTTTCTATCAGTTGATCCATATATGCGTGGACGTATGAATCAGGCTCGTTCTTACGCTGCAAATGTTGAATTCAACGAAGTCATGGTAGGTGGTGTTATCGCTCAAGTTGCGGAGTCAAAACATTCAGATTATCAGGTTGGTGATATTGTAAATGCGAATATTGGTTGGCAAGAATACGGAGTTTCAGGTGGAGACGGATTACGGAAAATAGATCCGACACTCGCGCCAATCTCAACTGGTATCGGGATTCTCGGTATGCCAGGACTGACAGCTTATTTCGGTCTGCTTGAAGTCGGCAAACTGCAGGATGGTGAGACAGTGTTTGTCTCTGGTGCTGCAGGTGCTGTTGGCTCAGTGGTTGGACAGATTGCCAAAATCAAGGGGTGTCGCGTTATCGGTTCTGCTGGTTCGGATGAAAAAATAGCGTATGTTGTTGACGAACTCGGTTTTGATGCAGCTTTCAACTATAAAACCGTTACAGATTATCATAAAAAATTATCAGAACTTTGTCCCGATGGTATTGACGTATATTTTGACAATGTTGGGGGAAGTATCACCGATGCAGTTTTTCCGAATTTACAGTTAAAGGGTCGTGTGGTTATCTGTGGTCAGATTTCACAATATAATTTGGAGAATCCAGAAACCGGTCCACGATTCCTTTGGCATCTTATCACCAAACGTGCTCGTATTGAAGGTTTCCTCGTCTTTGATTTTGCAGACAGACATCCAGTGGCACTTGTTCAAATGGCAGAGTGGCTGCAGCAAGGTAAATTGAAATACAGAGAGACTATTGCTGAAGGTGGTATTGAAAGTGCACCATCAGCATTCATTAGTATGCTCAAAGGTGGGAATATCGGAAAACAGTTGGTAAAGATCGCTGAGTTAGATTGAATAAAATAAGAATATTGCATTATCAGAAGTAGCAAATCTCCATTATTTAATGCATCATTTATGGTCGGGAATCCAAATCAACGGTATGAATGCCAATTAGGCATTCCCCGGAGTTCCCTCCTACAAAGAAACTGTCAAGATAATTGTAAAATCCACTATAATATTATTTGTTGCAGTTGTTGTATTCCCATTTTCTAATACCCTTTATGTTTATCTATAACACTAAGAAGTGGTTTGTCAACGAGGAAACGTTCCAGATTATCACAGAATAATGCAACCGTCCGATCCATCCGAATCGGTGAACCTCCCGCGACATGCGGTGTAATAATCACATTCTGCATATCCCATAATGGATTATCGTCAGGAAGTGGTTCTTCAGGCGTAACATCCAAACCTGCACCACCAATAAGATCGTTTTGAAGGGCATTGATTAGTGCGGGTCCATCTACAATTTTCCCTCGTGTTACGTTTATAAGAAGAGCATGAGATTGCATTTTCTGGAACGCAGCATCGTTAAACATACCCTCTGTTTCCGGTGTCAACGGTGCACAGATACATACAATGTCAGACTGTGCAAGTAGATCATCTAATCGGTCCATCTTCCAGACTTCATGCACGAATGATGGTGCGTCAACTGGTTCAGGGTCAACAGCAATGACACGCATCTCAAATCCTTGGGCACGACGTGCCACTTCAATTCCTGTACCACCGAGACCGACAATCCCAAGTGTCCGTTCACCCAGTTCCCATGCTGCCAAACGGATTGACATCTTATTGTTCCATGTTCTTTCTCGTGCAGAACGACCCACCCCTCGTATTATTCCCAGAATCAAAGCCCAAGCCTGATCCGCCAAATGCGTACCGACAAATCCTTTTGCACTCGTCAAAATAACATCGCTTTCCACAAATTCAGGAAACAGGATACCGTCCACTCCTGCAGCCCATACTTGCACCCATTTTAGTTGCTTAGCATTTTCAAATAGTCTTCGGTTAAATCCGCCAAAGACGATATCCGTATCAACAATTTCGCGCATTGTGTCTTCGGAATTCCTCGGACTAACAATGCGTATCGTATCAGAAATTGATTGAATTTGCTGCTGTTGTTCAGAAGTAATATCCGAATTAATCATTATTTTCATTTGACATCTACTCCATTTGTTGCTATGCTATTAGGTAAAACAAACTACTTATTCAGTATTTTCGGAAGGAGAAAATAGTTTGCTACATATAGATTTATTACGTTTAAGAACTACTCTTCTCATGATAATTGCTTTTAGTCTTATACTTACATCAGGACTTATCATAGGTTGTGGTGACGAAGGTGACTCCGTTACGGATATGGTGACCGATGGTGATATGGAAGAAGTTGTTGAACCTACAGATCCTGTTACTCCAGATCCTCCTGTTACGCCGGTTGATCCACCACCTGCAGAACCAATGGTATCCTATAAGGATGACATTTCACCCATCTTGGACGAGAGTTGTGCACTTGTTGGATGCCACGTCGCTGGTGGTGGCGGTGGAGGACTTGTCCTTTCCAATTATGATGACTTCAAAAAAGGTGGTGGTAGAGGTGCCGCTTATGTTGCAGGTGATGCAGACGGGAGTCTTGTTATTAAATATATTATTGGTGCCATGCAGCCACAAATGCCTATCGGTGGAAATCCGCTAAACGCAGAACAAATTCAACTCTTTACTGATTGGATCAATGAAGGTGCAGAAAATAACTAAAACTTAGCAATAGCATAACATTTCTGTTCTCATCTGTCAAGACAGGAATTATTAGGGGTGTGTAAAGTTTTTGGCAAAATATGCTCAATAACCTTGTAGATGCGATCTCCGAATCGCGACCGAACACCTTGATAGCCGGGAATCGGAGTTCAAATCAAGAAATCAACGGTATGAATACCATTTAGGTATTCCCCCAAATCAACGCCAAATGCGCGTGTGGCATTTGTCGGGTATGAATGCCCTATGGCATTCCCCGCCTACAAAGAATTATCCGGTTAATGCCAAAAACTTTACACACCCATTATTAGGACGTGTTCTCAACATATTTCCAAGTCTATGTTGTACTACTTACGGAATATGGAACATCTTGAAAAGGTGCGTTCACAACGTGCCTTTTCTGCTTATCATACATATCTACACCTGTAGTTATCACAAAAATATCCTACTCCGTGTATATTAAATAGCAGTCAATCAATTCCGTATAGTATTACACATAGGTCACTATTTTTAATTCCTATGACACTCGTAATACAGATGATATTTCCTCTCACCATCATACTGTTGTCGGTTATCAACTGAATTGAATGAGATTCTTACCTCATCTAATTATATTATTGTAACGCAAGTTGCTACCTAAGCATAACGTGAGTTTGGTTTAACAGATATGCAGGATTTCAAATTTATTTGCCGAATTTACAATGTCATACTTTTGAGTTTTTTGAGTCAAACGGAAACGGAGGAATTTTGCCTTGTACCATAATCCTTTATTACATAAGGGTTTACAGGCTATTTACGACTATTTAAGTCAGAATTGACTCAAGAACTTTAGATGATTTATCAGGCACAATAACAACGGGAACAATTTCCATATACCGCTCCGATGGAACGGAAGATTAAAACATTCCATGTAAGAGCACGATAACGTTGGAAATTCAATAGGTAGCAACTTGGGTTACTGTAGAGGATATTTGTCTGATTTGACAAACGCATTTTATGCAACCTTTAAGTCTCACAATCGCGTTATTAATTGTAAAAGCACTGTTATTGGGAGGAAAGTCATGGAGAGAAGCGATGTTAACCTAATTCAAGATACTATAGAGGGTGATCAGAATGCGTTTACTGTGCTTGTGAACAGATACCAAAAGCAGGTTCACACTTTGGTATGGCGGAAAATAGGTGATTTCCATATTGCTGAGGAAATCACACAGGATATATTCCTAAAAGTATATAAAAAATTAATTAGTCTGAAACCTCCATATCATTTTCCGGGGTGGCTTTATGTAATCGCGACACGGCACTGTATCGCATGGTTCCGAAAGAACAAACACCACATAACTTCACTAAGCGATATATCCACGGTAGAATTAGAGGAACATTGTTATTTACAATATGAAGCGGATTGCAGTGAAGCATCCACTGTTGAAAATCAGCGAGGTATTGTTAAACAATTACTCAAGAAATTGCCGGAGAGCGAACGCACTGTCGTAATGCTGCACTACTTGGCAGATATGTCTTGTGAAAAAATTAGCAAATTCTTGGGAGTATCACAGAATACTATTAAGAGTCGTCTATACCGTGCGCGTAAACGATTGGAGAAACAGGAACACATACTCCACGATGTTTCAGATGTCTTCCAATTGCAACCAACCCTAACTGATAACATCATGCGTGAAATAACGCGTATCAAACCAGCATCTCCTTCTGTAAGTAAACCATGGATGCCGTGGGGACTCTCATTTGCATCGGTATTATTGGTTATCATGATGTTGGGTATGGGACCTCGTGCGTTATCGCGCTTCCAGCAACCATATAATTTAGATGCAGCATCGGAGATGGTAATACAACTGGTGGATGTACCTGTTGTGCAAGAGTTTGAGCGCAAATCCGACCCACTGACCAAAATTGGAAAAGTCGACGCATTCGATAATAACGGTGAAATAGGATTTCAAGGAGAATCATTTCTCATCGCAGCAGCACAAGCAGATGAGACTGACCTTCCAACAGCAAAATCACAATGGATTCAGACAAAAGGTCCGGGCGGCGTATCAAGTGCTAAACTCTATCTTGCGTCTGACCAATCCATTTATGCTATTACAAAAACAGGATTATATAAACTTACCGATAATGCAGATAGATGGATGCTTGTCAGTTCCAGCGGTCCGAATCAGGAATTTGATGGAGTGATGGCAAAACACGAGGACACCCTCTATCTCCTTACTAAAAAAGAGCTCATTTCCTCAAATGATGACGGGAAAACATGGAATAACCTCGGTGTGCGTCCGGAAGGTTATGTGGTCGCATTGGTGACCACTGATACAGCATTGCACCTCGTACTTAAAACAGATGTATTTCGACTTCGTTTTGAGGATGTCGGTAATGCATGGGAACTTATAGGAGATACACTGCGTGAGATACTAGGCGATGTTCCAGATGTGGTCAATCCGAAGTTCCGTCCTAATCGTGATGCTGCAGACAATCCCAATTTTCGTCCCATTGTCGGTCCTTTGGATATTCTCGCCCTTAACAACCTCGCTTTCCGCATCTGGGACGCACTCGCTATTGACAATACACTGTTTATTGGAACAAGTCAAGGACTATTCCGATTTACCGATGATTGGGAAAAACTACAAATGCCGACATCACAAGGCATCAAATCGTTGGCAACAAACGAAAAAAGTCTTTACGTTGGAACAATTGCAGGACATCCAAATCCAATGAATCCAATGCTTCCGCGCGCAGCAGTTTTCTCCTCTACTAACCTTGGAGACTCCTGGACAGATATCACACCAAATTCTGACTTACATACAATCGGAACTGCCGAGGTAGTTACGGTCGGAGACACACTGATATTGTCTGGTTACGGTTTACGTTCTAAAGACGGTGGCAAAACATGGAAGACTCCTAAAGGGAACCAAAGGATGTTTAGTATGATTCCAGCTATTGCGTTAGACGAAAACAATTTATACGGTGTCGGACGCGATGGAATAAGACGTTCAACAGATTTTGGTCTCACGTGGCATCCATTTGTTAACGGAATAGTGAATTCCCATGTTCCGAATCTGATTGTTGTAAATAACGTACTCTACGCGTTAACACGTATAGAAATGCTCAAATCTGTGGATAGTGGTGAATCTTGGGAATCCGTAGGTTTAATAAAAGTGAAAGACCATATTAATTTAATTGGAATGCAAACGAAAGTTGCGACAACCAATGGTGTTCTATATGCAAGCAATAGTGATCTTGATGATGTCAAGTTCTCTCGTCTCTCTGATGACGGCACTGTATTCCTACCCGTTGAAGGAGTACCGGATTTTGAAATGGACACCTTGCACACGGAATGGGAGAATAAGTTTAGAAAGTCGATAGAAGGTAATAGAAAGATGATAGGACCTATAGGTGTATTCAAGAACAATGTTGATGATGGCAAAGGGATGGAGAATATGAATGCAGAGATTGGCAATGTGTTGGACCAGAGGAATGCAGCACAACCCCGAATCTCTGAGGAAATGAGGACGAATGGAACGTTTACGATTGCTGACGATACCGTATTCATGGAATACAGACATAAACTGTACAGATGGCGTTTTGGAGAAACTGCATGGTACGACACAGGTTTGGAAGATCATGATAATACCTCACCAATCAGTGCAAACAAAGGTTTCTCACTTGCTGTTTCTGGGAATACGGTCTATGCCGGTAAACGGGGAGGTGATCTCTTCTTATCTGAAGATGGTGGAGACACTTGGAATGATGTCACCGATAACCTTGCATTTCCCGGATTTTTCAAGGAGATTATGTTCGCAGGTTCAACAGTTTACGTCTCAACGGATATGGGGGCGATGAGATCAAGCGATGGAGATACATGGCACGCCATAGAAGATGCTGATGAGAACATACTAATCATGAACCGAATTGCAGTTGATGGTGAAACTGTATTTGGTGTGAATGATAGCGGAATCTATCAGGCAGATAACCAGGCAAACACTTGGGAGCAGATTGCTTCAGAACTACCACATACAGCGACCTCCTTTGCCGTTGATGACCATACATTCTACATCGGCACAAAACAAAACGGAGTGCTTCGATTCCATCGTCCTGATCAATAGACTCCGAATATCATCGACTTAGTCTTGGTTAATATTGTAGGCGCGGATTAATCCCGCGCCTATTTCTTTATTATTAGATCCCTTATAATACCATTTCTAATAAATAATATAACATTAGTTGTGGAATGTTGTAGGAGCGACCTTTTGGTCGCGATTCGGAGATCAAATCAAGAAATCAAGAAATCAACGGTATGAATGCCTATTGGCATTCCACGGAAGGAAATGAAAACACGGAAAATACGAAGAAGTCTATTGTTGAACAACGCAAGTTTCATAAGATGTGTGGCTTTTTGGGATACAAAGAGGGTCGGGAATCGGAGTTCCCTCCTACAGAAGAGAAAAGATCGCGACCAGGAGGTCGCTCCTACAGAAGAGGTGTCCGAATCACGAACGCACAGAAAACACGGAAGGCTGACAGCACGCCAAATCAACTGTATGAATACCATATCTAAAAAATGAAACTTCATTGTGAAATTATCGGTTCAAGCAGAGCTGAAGAATGTAGGAGGCACAATGAATTGCGCGACTACAAACGCTGTTTTTGTCAATGACAGGTGATCAATTAGAAATGGTATAACATAACCTAAGTTGCTACCTAAACATAACGTGAGTTAGGTTTAGCAGACATGCAGGATTTCATATTTATTTACCGAAATTACAATGTCATACTTTTGAGTTTTTTGAGTCAAACGGAAATTGAAGAAATTTACCATGTTCCATAATACCTTATCACAAGTGGGTTTATAGGTTGTTTACGACTAATTTAGTCAGGATTGACTCAAAAACTTTACAAGATTTATCAGGCACTATAACAACGGAATTTTGCAGTGCATATTTTACCGATTCCCAAAGTTGCTTATACCGAACTCACGCTAAACCTAAGACAAAAATCTATTCATTACGGTAACAATTTCCACATATCGCTCCGATGGAGCGGAAGATTAAACATCCCAAGTAAGAGAACGATAACGTTGGAAATTCAATAGGTAGCGACTTGGGTTAACATAATACTTTTTCTATTCTATATTTATCACTACGATAGTAGGATTATTTGAATTCTCAAATTTGATAATCACATATTTTTTATTGACATAAATTCACATTTTAACTACTGTGTAAAACAGCAGATGGTTGGTATCTGCTTATTTTCGCAGCCAAGAAATTATTTTGAGACTATCTTTAAGGTAAGGAAAATCGCCTGCCACATAGATTGCCCTAACCAAAAGGAATATGCTTATGAAAGTCACAGGTATAGAACGTGTCTTAGTTGATGTTCCCTTTACACCACGCCAACAGGAAATTACAACACAAAGTGTATCAAAAGTTTACAACTGGTCGCTCCTTGAGTTATGCAAGGTCACAACCGATACAGGACATGTCGGATGGGGTGAAACCGTTATACACTATACATACAGCCGCGTAAGTGATAACAGTGTGGAACGTGTTCTTGGAAAAAGTCCCGCTGAACTCCTGAACGAGGATTCACTTGGTGCTGGACTGCAAATGGCACTTTTTGATGTTGTCGGTAAAATCTTGGAAGTACCTGTTTATCAGTTGCTTGGTGCACAATGCCGCGAGGAAGTACCAATCTCTTGGTGGAGTATTGATTCCTCTCCAGAAAATTGGGCAGCTGAAGCAGCAGATGCCGTAGAAAAAGGTTATACCAGTTTTAAAAACAAACCGCGTCCATGGTGGGATATTCTCAAACAGGTAGAAGCAGTCGCGGAAGTGGTACCTACTGATTTTAAACTGGATCTTGACCCGAATAGTTCACTCCGTGATGCTGATACTGCTATTCCTGTTTTGCAAAAACTTGCAGCACATCCAAACGTAGCAATCTTTGAATCTCCAATTCCACAGAATGATGTTGAAGGAAATGTAAAGATTCGCCAAAACGTTGACTGTCCGATAGCAATGCATTTCGGGTCACCGCCTTATATCACTTGTATTCGTGAGGAAGTTTGTGATGGTTTTGTCATCGGTGGTGGGAAATCTCGGACGATGTACGACGGATATCTCAGTGCAGCTGCCGATATGCCGTTCTGGCTTCAAATTGTAGGCAATGGATTGACGACAACATGGGCAGCACATCTTGGTAGTGTTCTTACCCATGCCACTTGGCCTGCTATTACATGCATCAACTTATACAGTGAACATCTACTCACGAAACCGATTCAAGTTAATGAGGGCAACCATGCTGTTCCAGATGCTCCAGGATTAGGTGTTGAAGTTGATGAACAAGCGATTGAACGACTCCGTGTTCCTGACGAAGAATTGGATGATGATGGATATACTATACATCCGCATCCTCGACTCATCAAAACAGCAGTCTATCCGGATGGAAGTTGTATCCACATGGCAGGTGATGGGTTGAGTTATTATAATGCAGGTAACGGAGATGCCTACGTTGAAGGTGCACGACTTGAGTTAACCTATGACGATGGCACAAAAGAATGGTCAGACCTATATGAAAAAGCACTTGAAACACCTGTGCATGCACATTGGTAGTAAGACTATAGAACACATTTACAAAATAATTCAATTTGCTTGATACCTCTCTGTATATCTGATATTATCTTCATAACACCATACAAATGTGAAGAGGAAAGTTAAATTGACTTCTCCCCCGCAACAACGTGTACTCACTTGGCGCGTCCTCCTCATCTTTGTGTTGATCACCCCGATTAACTGCTATTTTCTTATCCAGATGGAATTGGTGCGTTATACCTTTCCTACCTGGGTTGTTCCACTCTCCAATGTTATATTTATTCTTACCGCGATACTAATCATTAATAGTATCATCCGCTTTCTGAAAGCCAACATAGTACTTGGTCAAGGAGAGTTATTATTTCTCTATGTAACGTTAAGTATCGCAACAACATTAGCAGGTTGCGATGTCATGCAAGCCATTCTATCTGTTTTGGGACACGGTTTTTGGTTTGCCACAGAAGAAAATGAGTGGCAGACTTTGTTCTGGCATCACATCCCAAACTGGTTAACCGTCTCAGATAAAGATGCCTTACGTGGTTACTACAATGGAGATTCGAGTCTATATTTTCCCCATCATTTGCGGGTATGGGTACCAGTGGTAGGTGCATGGTTATTGCTGTTTATGGTAATAGCCTTCATTTTTCTGTGTCTCAATACAATATTGCGTCAGCAATGGTCACAGCGCGAACGTCTGACATTCCCAGTTATCCAACTTCCAGTTGCCATGACCAATCCGAAAGGTGGGTTTTTTCGTAATAAGCGAATGTGGATAGGATTTACAATTGCTGCAGGTATCAGTCTATTTAACGGATTGAGCCATCTCTTTCCTGTTCTACCACATATACCTGTGACACGACGTTTCTTCAGATTTCAAGAACCTCCGTTAAGTCTATACGGTACGATCATTACTGCCTTCTATCCATTTGCAATTGGCATTATGTTCCTTATGCCGTTGGATGTGTTATTCTCAACAACTTTTTTCTATTTTATCTATCGGAATGAAGTAGCATTGGCAGATGCAGTCGGGTGGAAGAGTATACCCCGATTTCCATACCTTAACGAACAAACCATCGGTGCTTTTATCGGGTTATGTTTTTTCTTTGCTTGGACAGGTAAACGACATTTCCAAGCAGTTTTGCAAAATGCGTTTAACCGAGGTAGAGAACCACCTAAACAACAGACTGACGAACCGATTCCATATCGTGTTGCAGTATGGGGTTTTGTGGTAGGTATCCTAATATTCGCCTTTCTACTCAACAAAGCAGGAATGTCAATGTGGCTTGCATTGTCATTTGCTGTGCTATTTCTCATTACTCCATTGGTTACAACACGAATCCGTGCCGAATCCGGTATTTTTGTTCATGCATATCATTGGCAAGCACCTCGTTACATCTTGAATACTGTCTTGGGCACACACCGTCTCGGTGCACAGAACTTGACAGCTCTTTCCGTTTGCTTCTTTAATCGTGATTACCGTCCACAACAGATGCCACACCAATTGGAAGCATTCAAGATTGCTGAAGTTGCACATATTAACCCAAGGCGTATGCTCTATACCATTATCATTGCCACAGTATTCGGTGGTCTCATTGCATTTTGGGTGCAGTTACATCTCTACTACCAATTCGGTGCAGATTCTGGTTATTACGGTCCGTGGGCACTTGGATACGGTAGACAATACTTCAGCAGATTAACGAATTGGATAACTTACCCACTTGACACGGATTGGATTGGTGTTATATTCATCGGCATCGGCTTTTCTGTCATGATGGTGCTGACCTACTTGCGGGTCAAATTCTTTTGGCTTCCATTACATCCACTCGGATATGTAATGGCAAGCAACCAAGAGATGTCAGACCTATGGATTCCTTTATTAATTGCATTGACGTTGAAGTGGTTAATTTTACGTCACGGTGGGATACGAAGTTATCGGCGCGTGGTACCGTTCTTTCTCGGATTAGTACTTGGGGATTACCTGATGGGGAGTATATGGAGCCTATTAAATGTGTTATTAAACACAACAATGTACCAGTTTTATCCATAGTTTGAGAGTACCGACTACCTCAGTGAAATATCATAATTACATTTTCAACATTATTCTAATTTTTCAATCCAATATTGTGAGAACTTCTCTTTATCCATACCAAAGTGTTTCTCAACTGGATTATCAGGTTTCTCAGTCATAGCAGTTCCCAATTTCCTGTCAGTGTAACTGATAGTCACAGTGTCGCTATTTGGCATATCTAACTTAACTTTATTTATTATTATTCTATCTCCAAGTAGCACTTCATCTACACTCTTAAGCATAGTTTTATCCACTGCTGTAAGATAGTAAAAAGTTCCTGTTCCTCCAAAATTATAAGACACTACTGAAAAAATATACTTATTCCCTTCTATTGTATGCAACTTGTGATAGGTATAATGAATTTTTTGGGTTTCATCTCCATGAATAGAATATTCCTCTATTCCTTCAAAAGAATTACCAACAGTGATTTCAATTGGTTCATCATTGTTATTATCTTCTATATCGGGAACAGTAAGTGTGATTTTAGGTAACGCCTCTTCAAGCGGTGTTTCCAATTTAACGAAATCCTCACCACGTTTTTGATTACATCCACATATAAAAAAGATAAATAATAAAATAGGAATGAGTTTGCGTGATATTAGTAGTAAATGAAAATTTTGATTTATAATTTTGTACAACAGTTATTCCTCCAGAAAATTTATTGAACTTTTGTATCTATACACATTTTTTCATATTGGTTACATTATAACCTAAAAGTAAAGAGATAAAAAGGTTATCCAAATCTTGGTTGGTTTATTACCAGTTTATGAGTAATGTCATAATGCACCTTGTAAAGGTAACAGAAATACCGACAACAAAATAGACATAGAGTTTCACCAGATAATATACTTGACAGTGTCAAATAATTAGGTTAACATTTATTGATATCAATATTCATCCTTATAAAAAACTAAAAAAGAAGTTATATCACTTATATTGAGCAAATAAGAGCAATTTAATTATGAAAAACTATAGCGTTGCTATTTTAGGCTGTCGCAGCCGTGGCACCTCCGCTGCAAAAGCATATCACGCACACCCACGAACTGAGATTGTGGCTCTCTGCGACCTTGTTCAGGAAAGGTTAGATACTCTTGGAAAAATCGTGAACGTGTCTACACATTTCACAGATTTAGATGAGATGATTCAACAGACTACACCAGATATTGTCGCTATACCCACAGCAACAAACATGCACTATCCGCTCTGCATGCGTGTGCTTGAACACGGTGTAAACATTGAAGTTGAGAAACCACTCTGTGTTGATTTAGTACAAGCAGATGCAGTAATTGAAAAAGCAAAAGAGAAAAACGCACGTGTCGTAGTGCACCACCAAAGACGTGTAAGTCCATCAATGCAGTCTGTTGCAAAAGCACTTGGTGAAGGGAAAATCGGTGACCTTCGTTATATTTACGCAAGAGGAAAAGGATATTATGCCGGTTACGGATTAATGAACATAGGCACACATGTTGTGAATAACATGCTCCGTTTCGGTGGACACTGCAGAAGTGTTGTGACGCAAGCGACAGCTGGTGGACGCGAACTTATCCCAGACGATGTTCTTCCATCACCCGCTGATATGGGTACAGTTGTAGGCGAATATACTACATCTACACTTCAATTTGATGGAAATGTTACTGGCACCCTAATTCAGCACCGTTTTCCGAAAGTTGATACAGATGCGTATGTAATGGAACTCTACGGTACTGAAGGCAGGTTATTCTGGTCTGAATTGAAAGGATCGTGGTGGTTGCCGACACCACACTTTGTACCAGATGGCACCCATGACCGTTGGGAGAAACTTGATTCAATCTTCCCAGATCATTATGATAAAGATAAAGGTGCTGATGCTGATGACTATTGTATTGTTGACGAATATGTAAAGGCACTTGACGAAAACCGTGAGCATGAATGTAGCGGTGAAGAAGGTCGTCATGTGATGGAGATATTGATGGGTGTTTTTGAGTCAGCTATCTACGGAACACGAGTAGAATTACCCCAAAAGAATCGCGAACATCCATTGCTACGATGGCGCGAAGAAAATGGTCTTGGGGAACCAAAAGAGATGCCACGCGATTACGGAACATGGCTATCTATGGAAAATGAAAGGTTATACGGTCAATAGACACATATAAACCACAGTAAATAGTTTATATTATCACAATCACAAGAGGTTATTGCGGAGTATTTTATGCCAAATCCAACAGAGAATGCAGCCAATTTACCACCAATACCACTAACAGAAGAACAACGGTTTCTATTTGATACACGTGGTTGGCTCTCGTTTCCCGGTGTGTTAAGTGAAACGGAAGTCAAAGAGATGCGTGAGTTCTGCTATCAACTAAAACAGGAACCGGAATCCATACCTGAGCATCATCGTTCATCTATCGGTGGTCCATTAGAATCGCTAACCGACCATCCCGTAGTGTTAGGTTTTATGAACGAATTTTTGACATCTGGTTATGCCAATGAGAACTGCTACGGTTTTAGATTTGAGGGCACGTTTCTCACAATACGCGCAAACGGACACGATAATTTCCGTCCCCACGGTGGACGTGGCATGCTCAACTTTCCAGGTAATTCTCACACTTATCACCTACACCACGATAAGGCACACAGCGGTTTGACGCGGGTTGTGTGGGAACTCAATCCGGTTAAGGAAAGTGGGGGAGGAACTATGTTCTTGACTGGCAGCCACAAAGGAGCATTTCCTGCACCAAAATCAACTGCTGATCGAAATTCTCCGTTATGGGAGGATTATAGTTGTCCTGCCGGTTCTGTGCTGATTTTCACTGAGGCAATTACACATACTGGGGCGAAATGGACAGATGACACACATGACCGCGTCGCTATTTTTAATTGCTATAATACTGTCGGCAACAAATGGCACAGATGGGAACCACACCCGAAGCATGTTGAGGAAATGCCGTTTAAACGCAAAACCCTATTCCGCCCGGTCTATTGTCAGGATAATACACCAACTTTAGATGCAGTGTAACGTTACAACATGTTTGCAACACTCCTGTTCGTATCTACCAATATCTTTATCATATAGATTGGAAAAATTATGAAAATTACTAAAGTCAAATCATTCGTTTCGTCATCTGGTCATTTCTTCGTCAAAGTGGAAACTGATACAGGTATATTCGGAGTTGGAGAGGCAGGATTAAGACGGCGTTCACTTGCTATAGCCGAAGTTATCCGTTCATTTGAACCATTCCTTATCGGTGCGAATCCGTTTCAGACAGAACATTTATGGCAGGTAATGTTTCGCGGTGGATTTTTCCCTGGGGGTGTTGTTCAATCTGCCGCTGTCAGTGCCGTAGATATTGCACTGTGGGATATAAAAGGGAAAGCACTGAATGTCCCAGTCTATGACTTGTTAGGTGGTCGCACAAGAGATAAGGTTGTCTGCTATCCACATAACGGAGGTGGTTCTATTGATGCCCTCGTTGAGAGTTGTCGGCAAACCTATGAAGCGGGTTGGAAATTTGTACGTTGGGGTTTAGCTGATAGGACAGGTACTGGTAATTTTGAACCCAGACGTGCTGTGCAGTTCGGGTTAGAAGAGGTACAAGCGGTTCGTGAGGCATTAGGTGACGATGTCAATATTCTTGTGGATGTACATACCCGTCTTGATCCAGCGGATAGTATTGAATTTTGCAACAAGGTTGAACCTTACCATCCATTCTTTATTGAAGATCCGATTCGGAGTGAAAATCCAGCGAGTCTCAGAAGGTTACGACAACAGACCTCTGTCCCCATAGCAGTCGGTGAACAATTTGATAGCAAATGGTCTTTCAGAGAAGTTATTGAAGAAGATTTATTGGATTACTGTCGTGTGGACTTGTGCATTGCTGGTGGGTTGACAGAAGCACGTAAGATTGCCGGATGGTGTGAAACACATTATATACATCTGGCACCTCACAACCCTCTCGGTCCAGTTTCAGCCGCCGCATGTCTACATCTATGTTTATCATCTTCGCTTGTCGGTGTGCAGGAACTGCCACGTGCACCGATGTCCTCTTTGACAGATGTTTTTCCCGTGCAGGTACCTTTTGAATCTGGATACCTATTACCGCCTGAATCCCCTGGTCTCGGTATTGAATTCAATGAGGATGCACTTACAAACGTATCAACACAAGAATATTCAGTTCCACACGGTTACCAACGTGATGACGGTTCTTATACTAATTGGTAAGGAATTGCGTTTACTGTTATTTTTACATTCTAAGAAAGCTCGGTAGTCAACCGCGCCTATATGTAGCATACAAGGAGAAGATTTATGACAACAACCGACATAAAAACGATGGCAACAGAATATATTATTAATACTTACGGTGACAGAAGTCTGGCATTTGTTAAAGGTGAAGGTCCCTACTTATGGGATGCTGAAGGAAAAAAATATCTTGATTTTTTGGGTGGTCTGGCTGTCAACGGATTAGGACATGCACACCCAAAAGTTGTGGCAGCAATTCGTGAACAAGCAGGTAATCTACTACATACATCCAATCTCTATTACATACAACCCCAAGCAGAATTAGCAAAACTTTTGGTCGACAATTCAGATATGGATCAGTGTTTCTTCTGTAATAGTGGTGCTGAGGCGAATGAAGCAGCGATTAAATTGGCGCGAAAATATACCAAAGATGATGGTAGAACAGATGCTTATGAAATCATCACGATGGACAATTCGTTTCACGGACGTACAATGGCAACGATTACTGCCACAGCACAAACCAAATACCATGTAGGGTTTGAACCGATGCTTGAGGGATTCACATACGTTCCCTTTGATGATTTGGAAGCAACAGAAGCGGCTATTAGTGATAAAACATGTGCTATATTAGTAGAACCGATTCAGTCCGAAGGTGGTGTAAATATTCCAAGTGACGGTTACCTAAATGGATTACGGGACCTTTGCGATAAGAATAACCTACTGCTTATCTTTGACGAAGTGCAGACAGCAATGGGTAGATTGGGTACTTTTTTCGGTTATCAGAGTTATGGTGTTGTCCCAGATGTGATTACGATGGCAAAAGCACTCGGTAGTGGAGTGCCAATCGGTGCAATGTTAGCCAAACGACAAGTCGCCGAAAGCTTTGTCCCAGGCACACACGCAGCCACATTTGGTGGTAATTATCTTTCTTCTGCAGCAGCAGTTGCTACGGTGAAAACTATTCTCGATGAAAACCTTGCAGTTAACGCTGTGAAAATGGGGAACTACCTTGCAGGTGGACTGATGGAACTGAAGGATAAATACCCGATTAAAGAGGTACGTGGAAAAGGTTTGCTCCGAGGTTTCGTTCTGGAGGAAGATGCTAAACCACTTGCAGCTAAATGTATTGAAAACGGGTTAGTAACGATCTGCACCAATGACTATGTTCTCCGTTTCTTACCACCACTCAATATCAATTCAGGTCATGTTGAAGAGGCAGTGAATATCGTTGAGAAATCTATGTCCGAGGTCTTCTAAATGAGAACCCATCGTAGTAAAGATGTTTTGGGAACGATAGGTTTATCTCTTTTGTTATTTGTATTGATAACATATAGTGGGTGTATTGCTACGAAATCTGGCATTGAGGGAACTCCAATAGAAATGTCAGATTTTGCACCACACTTAGATACACTTAAAGCGAGATACGACCTAACCGAAACCCTAAAGACTACAAAGATGATGGTGATAATTCAGGAAGGGAACCAAAGTGCAGAAGAATTACGCGAGATGCTATGGTATAAAAAAGCTTCAGATGGTGGTGACCAATTACGTATCCAAGTGTTAGGCGTGTTTGACGATACAAAAGCAGTAGCAATTGCAAACCAAGACCAATTCCTGCTCGCGTTTCTTGATCAAAGGGAAGTTTATGAAGGTAAACTGTCTGATGGTATCTTGGATAAAATATTCGGAATTGATTTACGTGTTTCTGATGTGTTAAGTGCGATTTTTGCAAATCCCTTCCTTGATGGTCGCACCGATAAATTAAAAATTACGCGTTCTGGCGAAAAGTATATCATCACACGTCCAGGTATTGAAGACGAACAGACTGAAATGATTACACTGCTTGTTAAAGAGGACGAACCGAAAGTCACTGAATGGCACATCACAGACAATAACGGATTGATGCATCAGAGTGCTTTTTTTTCTGATTATTATGAAGTTGATGGTATTCTAAGACCTCACAAGGTTGAAATTGTACGTCCACTTGAACAGACACGTGTTGCAGTGAAAATAGCACAGGTTCAATTGAATCTTGATATTAAGGATAATAAATTTGATTTTGAACCATTCCTTAATGAGGATTTCATTATCAAATCGTTGTCAGAAACAGAAAACACAGATGCACCCGAATGAAAAAACCAAACATATTACGAGTCCGCGCACATGCAAAAATAAACTTATATCTGGATGTTGTTGGTAAACGTGAGGATGGATATCACAATCTTGAAACTGTTTTTCATTCTATAGGACTACATGATGAGGTAATTCTTCGGGAACGATCAGATAAGGATATTAAGGTTAATTGTGACCATCCTGATGTCCCGTCTGATTCTCGTAACATCGCCTATCGTGCAGTGAATTCTCTAAGGGACATAGTCGGAAGTGTGGGTGGATTTGACATAGAAATAATAAAGAGGATTCCTGTTGCCGCAGGTCTTGCAGGAGGTAGTGCAAACGCTGCTGCTGTTCTTATAGGTGTAAATGAACTATTTTCATTAGGGTTGTCAGAAAAAGAGCTGATGAAGATCGGTGCGAAATTAGGAGCAGATGTACCATTCTGTATCCATGGTGGTGCAGCATTCGGTACCGGCATCGGAGACATTCTGGCACCATTACCTACCCTCAATAAAGTTCCACTCATCCTATTAAACACAGGTGTTCGGATCTCCACAGCGGACATATTTAGAAATTTGAATATAACCTTGACAAAACAGAGAAAAGAAAGTATAATTATAAAGACTTGTGTTGAGAAGGGTGATGTAGTGGGGGTTGGTAGGAACTTATACAATCTTCTTGAGGTGCCGGTTTTTTCCAATCATCCCTATCTCGGGGTTTTAAAATCTCAGTTGTCTACGCAGACTGGGTGCTACGGTGCGTTGATGTCTGGCAGTGGTGCTACGATATTCGCATTGATGGAAGACACCGCCATTGCAGAAATGTGTGAAACACTCTTCAAAACCTGCGTCAGTTTTTGCACTATTACACATACCAACAATGCCGGTGTGTGTATTGATAATTGAAGGGCGGTGGCCAAGCGGTAAGGCACAGGTCTTTGGAACCTGCACGCGTAGGTTCGAATCCTACCCGCCCTGTTTTTTTATATAGATAAAGGTATAGAGGAAAAATGCAACAAGCAAAATTAGCCGTCCAACCGAGAGACAATTTTGGAAAACAAAGCGCACGCGCCATTCGTCGCGCAGGTGATGTACCAGTCGTGGTTTATGGACGTAAACAGGATACTATTCCGCTTAAAATAAATGAACGGTTACTAAAACAATTCCTTAGAACATACGGTGAAAATGTCATCATTAATATGGAAGTCTCTGATGGGAATTCAGAACCTGTCATTATCAAAGAAATTCAACGCGACCCAGTGGAAAAACGGTCACTGCTCCATGCGGATTTTCTACGAATCTCTTTAGATGAACCTGTAACATCAGCCGTGCCTATAATTATAGAAGGTACCCCTGCTGGCGCACAAGAAGGCGGAGTTATGGAATTTCCTCTCAGAAACTTAACTCTGAATTGTCTACCAGCATTGATGCCAAATGAAATTACTATTGATGTGACTGACCTTGTTATCGGGGATATCATCTATGTTCAAGACATAGAGCTTGATGAGGAAATAGAAGTTATAGACGAAGCAAAACGAATCATCGTCTCCGTCAGTCAACCACGTGTCCAGATTGAAGAAGTAGAAGAAGTAGAAGAAGGTGAAGAAGGCGAAGAAGGTGAAGAAGGCGAAGAAGGTGAAGAAGGTGCAGCTGAAGATGCTGAAGAAGAACGCACCGAACCTGAAGTTATTTCACGACGACGCAGGGACGACGACGCTGAATAACAAGACGATGTGGTTAAACACATTTAATTCCTTTCCCCTTTTCCTGTTCATAATTATATTTGTCTCCGTAACGCACGGTTTTGCACAAGGTGAAACCGTGCGTTTTGTTGATGGTGAGGGTGAAATACTTGATGAAGTAGAATTCATTCTTCATGAAAATGTTGTATACTTGCCTTTTAATACAATAAAATCCGTTTTTGACTCGGAGATGACCCACTCATACTATACGCCACTCAAACAACTTACCATTAATACAAAGGGTAAGGTAATCAAGGTAGAGATGGGTAAGTCCTCTGTTATCATTGATTCCAGTAGACAAACAGAAACTCTTACAAATCCACCCCGCTTTATCCAAGGGCAACCTATGTTGCCCATTATTTTTTTTCAGATGGTCTTACCAAAACTGGATGATGTTACCGTAATATATAAACCAGAACTACAACGTATCCGGATTTTGAAAAAATCAAACTTGGATAGTGGTGTATCTGATACAAATCGTACTTGGACTATCATAATTGATCCAGGACATGGGGGAGAAGATGACCTCGGGTGCAAGAGCCAGAACGGTATTTTTGAAAAGGACATTGTATTAAAAGTTGCTAAAGAGATGCAAATGCAATGCAAAAACCTTGGGTTTGCAGTTCAATTAACCCGTGATCAAGATGTTAAGAAATCCCGCGAACAACGTTTTCAATATGCTAATCGTCACCAAGGACAGTTGTATATTAGCCTGCATTGTAATGCTTCGTTTTCTCAGAATCATAAAGGTATACGGCTTTACCTCAATAACCCGTACGGTATGTTGCGATTCAGAACTGCTCCGATCCCTATATTTGGCAAAAAAAGTCTGAATATTCGCACGCAAGCAAACTTTCTGAACCAGAGTAAAGACTTTGCTTCAGTCCTACAGAAGGAATTGAATTTTTTATCTGAAGATTCGATTGTTCTATCTGAATTCCCTATAATTACTTTAAATGATGTGTATATGCCAGCAGTTTTAGTAGAACTTGGATATCTATCCAATACGGATGATGTTGCAAGACTTTCTAATCCCGAACATATTACTGAACTTGCACAAGCTGTTGTCCACGCCATTCAATTATATTCCTCAAAAGTAGATCAATCTACAAAGACAAACAAGGATTCAGAAGAGGATTCCTCAAATATTAATGAGAGGTAGTACTAAGATACTATGTACTACCAAAGATATCTGTATAGAACAGATAGAGTGAATCAATAGCGTTTTACCATGTCTGCAATCAGAAGAATAATCCATTCAAGACTATTTGTAATATGGGGCATTACTTTGGTCACCATTGTAATCTGCCTTGCAGTAGTACTTTTGTTAATTTCTCATTCAAAACAAACTATTACCCAAGATGCACCACCTGAGCTGCCGTGGCAAGCGAATCCCACAGATATGTTACCCGACCCTAAGCAGGTGAATTTATTCATATTAGAATCAGATGGATTAGAACTCACGCCAATTAGAGTTGAGTTACGTCTCTATGAAGATACAACAGAACGTATAAAACAGATTATTTCTGCACTCGTAGATGAAACACCTACCAACTATAGAAACCCTATTCCACGAGGAACGATACTAAACGAAGTCTATATTGATACACAAAAAACTGCATATCTGGATTTTTCTCATCATCTCTCGGATGGACAAATCGGTGGTACAACCGCTGAATTATTAACTGTTTCTGCAATTCTAAAAACTGTCTTTGATGCTATGCCTGAAGAAATAAAACACATTCAGATTCTAATTGATGGCGAAGAAGTAGAAACACTTGCAGGACATTTAAACATATCTCAACCTATGCGTTTTTAGGCAATTTCCCAATTATGTCTTATGGAATGTAAGAATGCTACGGATACAACCGTGAAACTTATTGTGGGTCTCGGCAATCCAGGACTGCGATATGCGCGGACAAAACACAATATTGGATTTCGGGTGATTGATGCACTCTACGACAAGATTCAAACAAATCAGAAAAGTACACACATATCATCTAAGCACGTGACCTCAATCTGTAACTCACTCGTGATACAGACGGAATTACAAGAAGTGTCTATTATACTTGCAAAACCGATGACATATATGAACAACAGTGGTTCTGCAGTTGCTGCCCTTGTCAATCGATTTCAGATTTCACTAACAGACCTTTATGTCATTTACGATGACGTTCATTTGGATATTGGAACGATTCGGATACGCAGGAAAGGGAGTGATGGCGGTCAAAAAGGTATGCAGTCAATTATTCAACGTCTGGGAACAACCGAGTTTCCGCGGTTACGAATTGGTATCGGAGAACCTGTTGGCGATATGGTTGACTATGTCCTTTCAGAATTTTTGGAAGAGGAAGACATAGAGATTGAGAAGACGGTTGAACGTGCGGTCAATGCTATTGATACAATCGTTGGTGAGGGTATTCTGACTGCAATGAATCGGTTTAACGGTCAGTAAGTAGTGAAATTAAGATTATTCCTACAGAGGTGAAATGACATGGATCAGAAATATCGTATACGGAACGTTGATAATATACCGAGTCCATCTCTTGTTGTGTATAAAGAGTTAGTTCAACAGAATATAGCGCGTGCTATTGATATGGTTGATGGTGATGTTTCCAAACTAAGACCCCATGCGAAAACACACAAAACAGCTGAGATAATTCAGATGGAACGTGAAGCAGGTATCCTGAAACATAAATGTGCCACGTTGAAGGAAGCAGAAATGCTTGCACAAAATGGTATAAAGGATATATTAATCGCGTACCAGATGGTAGGTCCGAATATCAATAGGTTTCTATCACTACAGCAACAGTATCCACATGTGCATTTCAAGGTAATTGCAGACCATCAAAATGCAGTGACTGAACTATCTGCATCAGCGGTAGATTACAGTTTGAATGTGAAGGTCATGCTTGACCTTGATGTTGGAATGCATAGAACTGGTGTGCCTGTTAGCGAGACTGCTGTGGAAATATACGAATTGATTGATCAGTCAGATGGTTTACAACCATGGGGTTTACATGTCTATGATGGACACATTCACGATGAGGATATTACTGCACGTAAAGCTGCCTGTAGTTTTAGTCTTGAACAGGTAAAAAAGATGCAGGACATGCTTAATGCTAAAGGACTCAGTGTGCCGCTAATTGTAATGGGTGGGACTCCGACATTTCCTATATATGCCGAAACACCGGGAGTGGAGGCATCACCAGGAACTTTTATTTTCCACGACTACGGTTACACAACACACTTTCCAGATCTCGGTTTCACACCTGCAGCGCTACTGCTAAGTCGTGTAATAAGTATCCCTACAGTAGACCGTATGACCCTTGATTTGGGACACAAAGCAATTGCAGCTGATCCAGATGGAGTGCGAGGGATTATTCTGAATATTGACAATGCTGAGGTAGACACGCAGCATGAGGAACATTGGGCTGTAAATATCCCTGAAAATACACCAGTTCAAATTGGTCAAGAGATATACGTTTGTCCGACGCACATTTGTCCATCGGTTGCATTGCATCCGTTCTACTATGTTATAGATTCTGATGGATTTAATCGTGAAACGTGGGAAGTCATCTCACGAAATCGGACTATATCAGATTAATGGTATATTTTGTTGAAGATTACGCATCTGATAGTATAGTAGATTTAACCTCAACTTAATTTCACTGCAGTTCCGTACATCTGTAAATAAAAGTATTGAAAGGAATCTGTATCTAAATCAATATCTTGACGCATACCAATAATTGCATCTGCCCCCAATAGTGCAGCCCGTTTCTTCAACTCCTCTACCGAAACGAAAAACGCCTTCTCAAAATCACTTTGACCAACGCTCCACTCACCATACAAAAATCCCCAATCTGAATGATCCTCTCCCATTTGTCCACTTCGTTTCATGTTGATGATTTCTTGTTCGTATATTTTTACAAGTTTAGAAAGAGCATTTGAAAAAAGTCCTTTATTTGATATTTGAAAGTAAACAGGACCTAAAATTTTATATTCCTGTTTTATGTCTCCTGTTGTAACTAATATTTGGCTATTCATTTTGTACTCCAATATTCTGTAACTGAATAAGAATTAGTAATATAATTTTTGACTTTATAGAATTGAAATAATTTATCAAAATGGGTTATAGTATTCTAACAACATCATTCGGTAGTTTCTTTTTCTTCAGATTCTGTTTGACGTTTGTCCGATTCGCGTTTTTGTTTATTCATATCTGCCAATTCAGTATATATTCCTCCCAAGTAAGCTGCTATGCATGCTAACATAAATGCCTCCAGTGAGAATACTATTGGAGTCAGAATACTTGATATAAGACAGGCAGTGCTTAAGATTATAACTATACTTATTATAATTTGTCCACTTTTTGATTTTCCCATCTATTTCTCCAATCATAGAACAGATTATTCTCATATCAACAATAGGGATGATGTTTGTTATTTTTCACACAAATTCTGTATAGCATTAACCAATTTTTCTGCACCAAACTTTACGACATCGGTAGTTGGCAATCCTGTTTCTGCCTCTGCTGCAGAAATCGCATCGTTTGTTTGCTTTTCAGATAGATCAAAACAATTGAGTGCTAATCCAATTACCTTTGCAGGTTTAATCGGTGATGCTAACATCTCATACTGCGTGATCATCTCGGTTAAAGATGGCAGTGGTACTGTATATCTTGCAACAGTATCCCGAGACGGTTGATGGCAGAAAATCATTGCATCTGGTAGACTTCCATGTAGTAGACTCAAAGTAACACCAGAATATCCTGGATGAACTAACGATCCCTGTCCCTCAACGATTAAAAGGTCGTGGTTTTTGCAACCATGTAGGACTATCTGTTCTGCTGCACCCGCAGTGAAATCAGAGACCACAGCATCAATTGCAATACCCCAACCCCAGACCATAATACCATTTTGTCCTGTTGGACAAAATTCTACGTTGAGACCACGTGTTTTTGCAGCGTTTGTAATTTCTATTCCGGATAACATCTTCCCCACACGACAATCTGAACCGACAGTAAGTACCACAGTAGAATCAACATCAGCAGCCTTACAGGTTGCAACGGGAAGGTTCTCAGGTGGTTTACGAGCGTCCCATAACACAACATTGTGATTTGCTGCCAAATCCGCTAATTCAGTATCCTCACTTAAAAAATGGTGGAGACCGCTCATGACATGTAAACCATTACTGATTGCATCACAGACAATTGATCGCCATGCAACTGGTAACTCACCCCCTGGTGGTGCAATGCCTATTGCCAACATCGTTGGTTGAAACCGGATTGCTTCGGATAAATTACTGACAATCGGAATACCTTTACCAATATCAATTACTTCACTTACATCTTTTCCTGTATTGGTGCTGTCTATGACTGCAACGACGTTTTTAGGTAGGTAACGAACTAAGACAGTGGCAGTTTTGGATTCAAGGACACCGAATGATCCTTCTGCAAGAATGACTATTCTGTGTGATTTAGGGTTCAATTGCTTTTGCATTGTCAATAGAATACCATAATATAGTGTGTATTTCAAGGGTGGTATTGAGTTTGGGGTGTATAAAGTTTTGGTAAAATATGCTCAATTACCTTATCGCGACCTATCGGGAATCGGAGTTCCCTCCTACAATAAAACTTGTCTTGTCAATATGACATATTTATGAATTTGACAGAAATTGACGTAGGTGTCTACAACCGATTGCAAATCCTTCTAAACCCGGTGCACCACGGTCTTCGTTTTCAACACACAGAACATAATCATACCCCGATTCCAACAACGCACCCGTAATTGTTCCCCAGTTTAATTGTCCTCTACCAGGCACTCTGTACTGCCACCACCAATTTCCGATAATACCTTGTCGGAAAAGCATCCGTGGACTAATTTCGCAATCTTTAACATCAGCATAATACCATTTCCCACTAAACATACGAATAGCATCCTCAGCAGGTAAAATTCCCATCCATAGCCAGTGTGAGGGGTCACAGGATAAACCAAGTGCTTCAGAGGGTACAGCAGCAAGTATACGTTCCCAATTTTCTGGATTACAAGCGATATTCCCCATACGCACAGCACAATCCAGAGCAAGTTTCACACCCTTTTCTTCAGCGAATTGGACAACTGGTGTCCACATCACCTTGAATCGTTCTACAAGCTCAACGGACCTATCACCTGGATTACCGGGTTCTGAAGAAAACTGACCATAAAAATGCCAACTGACAGGACTACCTGCATAAGTCACGACAACTGGAATATCCAGAATATGGGCTGCTTCAATTGCTTTCATCAGTGCGTCCCGAGCGGTTTCTCGTTTCTCTGCATCATCATCAAGAAGATTAGAATGGGCAGTTAAAGCTGCGAGATAGATGTCTGTTGAAGATAGAATTTCCTTGACATCTTCTCCTTTTGACTGTATAATCTGGTTCGGTTCAAATAGACCGTTGGTACCGGGACGGACTGCGTCAAAATCGTTGGCTTTTGCCCATTCAGCACATTCGGCAAGACTCCACGCACCACCACCAATATTTGTACTAAAACTTATATGCATGTTTATCCTCACTGTCTAAATTGGTTGTTATACAGATTATACAGATATGCGAATTGTTTGTGAAGAGAATCTAAAAGATAAACTACTTGAATTGTATCATCAACTTCAAGCAGAACATGGCAACCTTAGATGGTGGCCTGCAGATACCCCCTTTGAAGTAGCACTCGGTGCAATATTAACACAGGCTACTGCGTGGCGGAACGTTGAAAAAGCAATAGATAATCTCAAATCTGCAGATGCATTCACACCAGAACAGATTCATGCTATTTCCCAAGATAAGTTAGAAGAACTTCTCCATCCATCCGGTTATTTCAGAATGAAATCTAAGAAAGTACGTGCGTTTGTAAATCATATCGTCCAACGTCCCTTTAAGATTATGTTTGAGCAATCCGTACACGATTTACGAAAAGAATTGCTCTCAATTTACGGTGTTGGACCCGAAACTGCCGACTCTATAATTCTCTACGCTGCTGAGAAACCAAGTTTTGTAGTTGATACTTATACCTATAGACTCATTAGTAGGTTGGGATGGATTGAAGGTAACTTCCACTACGAGAGACTCCGATCCCTTTTTATGGATAACTTGCCACATGATGTTGTTCTATTCAATGAATATCATGCTTTGGTTGTTCGGCATGGTGCAAGAGTATGTAAGAAAACCCCAGATTGTGAATCGTGCTGCCTACAGAGTGTTTGTAATTTTTTTGATAATAGGTTAGATTGAATCATCAGATTAATATATCTGATTGAAAGTATATGTGTTATAATACCGTAAAATATGAAATCTCACTTTTTCTGTCAGATAAAATGCCATTTTATCTGCGGAAAATATCTATGTTATCTTTATAAGATACGATATTAGGAGAAATGTAAATGGCTAATAATTTACGTTTTGGAGTTGTTGGTTTAGGTATGGGGATGAATCGTTCAGGTGTAATTCATGGTACAGATGGTGCTGAACTTGTCGCTGTTGCTGACCTTGTTGAAGATCGACGTAAATCTGCAGAAGAAAAATTCGGATGTGAAAGTCACGACGATGCATTGGAAATGTTTGACCGTGATGATATTGATGTTGCTATGATTATGACACCGAGTGGTTTGCACGGCAAGTTTGGTGAAGAAGCTGCGCGCCGCGGTAAACACGTAATTACCACAAAACCGATGGATGTCAGTGTTGAGAACTGCAATTCGCTCATAAAAACTTGTGAAGAGAACGACGTTAAACTACTCGTTGACTTTGGCGAAAGATACGGAAAACAAAACAGACGAATCAAGGCTGCATTGGAACAGGATGCAATCGGTAGACCACTCCTATGTGAACTCCGTATGAAATGGAAACGTCCTGACAGTTATTATGTGGGGTGGCATGGCACGTGGGAACTCGATGGTGGCGGATCTATCATGAACCAAGGTGTCCATTCTATTGATATGATGTTGTGGTTTATGGGACCTGTTAAACGCGTCATTGGTGCACATTTTGATGTTTATGACCATGAGAATTGCGAAACTGAAGATATGACCTCTGCCATTTTAGAATTTGAAAATGGAGCACTTGGACACGTTTTAACAACGACGACATATCCAGGTGGAAATGTTACAATGATTCACATCCATGGTCAAACAGGGATTGTCGGACGTGGACCAGATATTTGGCAATTTCCAGAAGGTGAAGAACCTGAGATTGATCTTCCTCAATATCCTGAAAATGTAATTCAGGACGCAATACGGGTTGTAAATGATGGTGCCGCACCCGCAGTTGATGGATACGAAGGCACGCGTTCTGTAGCACTCAATATGGCTATCTATGAATGTGCGCGGAGTGGAAAATCTATAACCTTATAGGAATATTAGTCAATTCTGTAGGTGCTGAATTTTCCTGCTATTAGTGTGTTTCGAATCGCACCTACAGAACTACTATAAAAAAGGGATTAGGACTCATCCGCTTTTGCTTTCAAGTCATACAGGATATTGACTGCATCAAGAGGAGTCATTTGGGATAGTTCCAACTGACGTAATTCTTCCACGAGCGGATGTGTTTTTGGTGTGAACAGAGCCATCTGCAAGGAATCACTTTGGAGTGTTTTGCGTGTAACACGTCGTTTCGGTTTTGGCATTTTTTGTGTTGATTGTTGTGGCACCTCTGATGCAGCATTTGCTTCAACACTGAGATTGTGTTGTTCAAGTACTTCAAGAATTTGTTGTGCACGTGTAATCACAGTGTGTGGTAATCCTGCGAGTCGTGCAACATGTATTCCATAACTCTGGTCTGCACCACCGGGTACTACTTTGCGGAGGAAGGTTACTTTTTCACCATCTTCATGCACAGCAACGTTGTAGTTTTTCGCTCGTTTATACTTACTTGCCAGTTCTACCAATTCATGGTAATGCGTTGCAAAAAGCGTTTTTGCCCCCATTTTCTTCTCATCTAATAGATACTCAGAAACTGCCCACGCGATACTGAGTCCGTCAAAAGTACTTGTTCCGCGACCGACTTCATCCAGAATAACAAGACTTTTACCTGTAGCATTGTTGAGGATATTTGCTGTTTCATTCATTTCTACAAGAAAAGTACTCTGTCCCATTACCAAATTATCCGACGCACCGACACGCGTGAAAATCCTATCCACCAATCCGATTTTCGCTGCGGATGCTGGCACAAAACATCCTATCTGTGACATCAGGACGATAAGTGCTGTTTGACGCAAATAGGTGCTTTTTCCACTCATATTTGGTCCAGTGATGATATGTAGTTGTTCATCATCACAGTTGAGTTTGGTATCATTCGGAACAAAACCTTCCTGTGTGAATATCTGCTCTACTACGGGGTGTCGTCCATCACGGATGATAATCACATCACTACTTTCTACAGTAGGTTTAACATAGTTGTATCTTGAAGCACAATAAGCGAAGTTTGCTATTACATCAATCATAGCTATAATTGCCGATATTTTCTGAATATTTTCTGTAGATTCTGCCACCTCATCTCGGATTTCACAAAATAGGTCGTATTCAAGCGATTGTATCCGATCCTCAGCGTTCAATACTTTTGCTTCCTGTTCTTTGAGTTCTGGTGTGATAAACCTTTCTGAGTTTCGTAAAGTCTGTTTTCGTATATAATGTTCAGGAACGAGGTTAAGGTTTGGTTTTGTAACCTCAATGTAGTAGCCAAAGACCTGATTAAATCCGATTTTCAAAGATGTGATTCCGCTACGTTTTCGTTCCTCTTCTTGCAGGGCAGCCATCCATTCCCTACCTTGTCCAACAATCTGCCGAAGTTCATCAAGATCAGAATTATAGCCATCGTTTATCACACCACCTTCACGGATTGTAGCGGGAGGGTTCGGGTGAATACCGTGTTCAATCAATTCTACCAACGTTGTCATCGGATTCAAATCTGCATCCAAAGAAACTAAAAGTGGAGTTTCGCACCCGTGAAGTTGTTCCTTTATATCAGGTATTAGACGTAGTGAATCTTTGAGTGAATGTAGGTCTCGTCCGTTCACTGACCCAAGGCTGATACGTGTAATCAACCGTTCCATGTCGGACATCTGACCGAGTATTTCTCTTAATTCCTCTTGTAGATTAATCTGTGTTTTGAGTTCGTCAACTGCGTCAAGTCGTTCATCAATACTGCTTTGATCAAGCAATGGCTGCAACAGACATTGCCGAAGTTTTCTTCCTCCCATAGATGTGACTGTTTGGTCAAGCACCTCAAGCAACGTGCCTTTTGTAGATCCATCACGAATAGATGTTGTTAATTCCAAATTGCGTTGTGTGTCCGCATCCAACACCATAAAATCTGATAATGTGTAGGTATGCAGCGTGAGAATATGTTCTACTTCCTGTTTTTGTGTTTCATGTAGGTAGAATATGAGAGCACCAGCAGCACATATTGCAATTGGAAGATGTTCACATCCAAAACCGTCAAGTGAAATCGTATTGAAATGTGTAAGGAGTTCACCTCTTGCAGAATCATAATCAAAACGCCAATCTGGAAGAAAATTCACCACTGTTTTCAATTCAATCTTTAGTTGTTCAATCATTGTCTCATCTTCAAAAGACTCGGAAATAAGACACTCTTTTGGTGAAAATCTGTGTATTTCTGCCCATAGTCGAGAGGGGTCTGTAAGTTCTGTAACTTCAAATTCCCCAGTAGAGAGATCTGCGACTGCAATACCGTATATATCTTTTTGCTGATAAATTGAGACCAGATAATTGTTTGATTTATGTTCAAGTACTTTCGGATCTGTTACGGTGCCGGGTGTAACAATGCGAACAACATCTCGTTTCACAAGTCGATTTTCCTCGCGGGCAACTTTTGCGTCCTCTGTCTGATCTAAAATAGCAACTTTGTGTCCTGCAGAAACTAATTTGTAGAGATATGAGTCCAGTGCGTGGTGCGGGATTCCTGCCATTGGTGGGGGAGGAGTTTTTTGATTCTTATGGCTTCTTGAGGTAAGAGCGATTTCAAGGAGGCGTGCAATTAATTCGGCATCCTCAAAAAATGCTTCATAGAAATCTCCTACGCGACAGAGGAGAATGGCATCCTCATGTTGTTTTTTGACCTGTTTGTATAGATCCATCATGGATAGGTCTGACTGTTTTGTCTTCGACATGTTGATGTCCTTGTGAAAATTCTGTAAAATATCCTCACAGTATGTTGCTCTTAATACCGTAGCATAGACTTTGCAATATGTCAAATTATATATAGCATACTGGTGTGGAAAGTTTTGGCAAAATATGCTCAATAACCCTGTAGGCGGGAATGCCAAAAACTTTACATACACGATTCTGGTTCAGACAATTCCATAATTTCTGGTATAATGCATGAATTAATAGAAGGAGGACAATATGGCAATCTATAGAACTGCAATTGTCGGTGGAAGACGTGGAGTTCACCATGCCCGATGCTATGCTGGCATTGAAAACATGCAAGTAACCGCACTATGTGAAATTGATACAGGACGACTTGACGCTGCTGCAAAGGAATTGAATGTCACAGGTTACACAGACTATCAAGAGATGTTGAATGCAGAAAAACCAGATATTGTGCATGCAGTAACACAACCCACAGTACCACGTCATATATGGGTAGAGCCGGCAGCCGAAGCAGGTGTAAAAGCATTGGTTATAGAAAAGCCAATCGCACTCAGACCAAGAGAGGCTGAAGCACTTGCAGATGTGCACGAGAAAACCGGATTAAAAATCATTGTAAATCATCAACGGAGATACCTTCCATTTGCTGAAAAACTATTGGAGTTTTTTGCTGAGGACAGTCTCGGTGATATACATTTCATTCGTGCATCTACACAAGGCGAGATAACCGATATGGATACGCATTTGATGGATGTTGTGCTGTTTGCCCTTAAGGACATTCCTATCACTCACGTGTGGGGTGCTGTTGAAGGTGGTGAAACCTATGAAGTTCCGAACCTTCAGTGTCCTGAAAATTTGATGGCTATATATACATTTGAAAACGGTGCGCGCGTGTTTTTTGAATCGGCACGAAATGCATTTGGCACGATAGACTTTCCCGGAAGTAATCCGCGGTGTAATCTTGATTTTTGGGGAACAAAAGGTCGTATGTGGTGGCGAGAAAATGGGTCATGGGGTTACCAACTTGATGGTATGGAAGAGACATTTGTTGAGAAAACCGAATTTGGTACTGATGACAGATACGGACAACGTGCCTTCACACAAGCAATCGCAACATGGCTTGATGATGAAAATCAACCGCATCGTAATAGATTGGAATTCGCTTTACTTGGTTTTGATATTATTATGGCAGCATATCGTTCCGCACTCATTGGTGAACGCATTGCATTTCCTCCGAAACTAACAGATGAAGAATGGGTTGAACTCAAAAATAGGATACTCAAAAAATAACATGAATTTGATAATTAGTCACCTATCCATCAGAACAATTATATTTTGCAAACAGAAATTGTTGATGGGTTTCTAACCTCAATTTACATACTATTTGTTGTTTTAAGATTAGTTCACCCGATCTATAGTACAATTTGTAAAGTTTTTGAGTCAATCCTGACTAACATAGTTATAAATAAGCTGTAAAGCCACTACTGATATAGGTTAAAGCCTTATGCATAAATTTGCATAATTTTGATTGACTCAAGAAACTCAAAAGTATGACAATAAAAAACCAGTTAATTGTCACGAATATTTTACTAAAAAATGGAGATTATGATTCAAACTTTTATTTGTAGGAAAGACCTCATGGTCGCGACTTTATGCCTAAATTAACAAAAATGTCTAACACTAAATAACCCTGATATCACTTATAACTAATTGACAGAAAACAACCTGCGTGCTATAATGCTTGCAATCTAATTCTTTAGGAGTCATATATGCTTACCCAAACCCAGGTTGATACATTTCGTGAGAAAGGTTTTCTCCTCGGTAACCGCGTATTAACAGATGATCAGGTGGAAGATTTGCGATCAGAATTGGCACGCGTAATTGATGATTACGAAAAGACCGATGTTCCGCAGCCCGTGCGAATCGCTAACCTTGGGGGTCGTGAAGAAAGTCCAGTCTGGCAAATCGTTAATATCTGGGAGGCAAGTCCTGCCTACCACCAACTGGTGTATAACCCAACTATTGTAGAAGAAATCGGACAACTTACATCAGCAACAGAGTTACGTGTTTGGCACGATCAGATTCAGTATAAACCACCACAAATTGGCGGTGTCAATAAGTGGCATCAAGATTCACCTTTATGGGGTATTCTTATGCCAAAGACGAGTCAGGTAACCGCTTGGGTTGCATTGGACGACGCAAATGAAGGTAATGGGTGTATGCGGATGGTGCCAGGGTCCTATAAATGGGGTCCACAAATGAAATTTTTGGGTTCTGTGGGTGACATTCATAAAATGCATGATCGCTTTGATGATAATGAGTTGTCTGTGGAACTCTGTCCAGTACCGAAGGGGCATGTGCATTTCCATCATTCGTTGACGTGGCATGGATCGCATGACAACGCCAGTGGGGAACCGAGACGTGCAATAGCAGTGCATTATATGACAAACGAAACTATTTATCACGAAAGTGGAAATCATCTCATGAAGCAATATGTTAATGTAGATGACGGTGATGTTTTATCAGGAGATCATTTTCCAATTGTCATGGAGTCTGGTGTACCCACTAATCCGGGGGTATAATCTTTTTGCGTTGACTACTACACACTTACTTATGTTATAGGAGACTAATATGCTTAACCAAGCCCAAATCGACACATTTCGTGAGAAGGGCTTTCTGCTTGGCAGTCATGTCCTCAATGATGACCAAGTAGACGAATTACGGTCAGAATTGGCACGCGTTATTGATGACTACCAAAAAGAGGACATTCCACAACCTGTCCACATAGTCAATCTCGGTGGTAGAGATGAAACCCCTGTCTGGCAAGTTGTCAATATCTGGGAAGCAAGTCCTGCATATCGTAGACTTGTTCATAACCCTATTATCGTAGAAGAAATTGGACAACTCACATCAGCGACAGAGGTGCGTGTGTGGCATGATCAAATCCAATACAAACCTGCAGAAGTCGGTGGTGTGAATATGTGGCATCAGGATTCACCTTATTGGCCTATCCTAAAACCGAAAACCAGCCAGGTAACAGGTTGGGTGGCATTAGACGATGTAGACGAGAGTAACGGTTGTATGCGGATGGTGCCTGGGTCATACCACTGGGGTAACCAGATACCCTTTTTACATTCCGTAAAAGACATCTATTCAATGCCTGAGAGATTTGAAGAGCACGAATTGGATGTCGAACTTTGTCCTGTTCCGAAGGGATATGTGCATTACCATCATTCATTGACTTGGCACGGATCGCATGCGAATAGCAGCGGTCAACCGAGACGCGCAATTGCAGTACATTATATGACAAGCGAAACCCTATATGATGAAACTGGTAACCATGTGATGAAACGTTTTGTTGATGTCAAGGATGGAGATAAGTTAACCGGCGACCATTTTCCACTTGTGATGGACGCGGGTAGTCCTACCAACCCTTAGCGCGACCTATATAGGAGATATATATGAAAGTTGTTGATGCGATTGCCAAAGTCCTTAAGGCTGAGGGTGTAGAATATCTATTCGCATATCCTGTTAACCATATTATTGAAGCCGCTGCCAAACTTGACATCCGTCCTATAATTGTCCGTCAGGAACGGATAGGATTGCACATGGCAGATGGATTGAGTCGATTGACTTCTGGACAACAGATCGGTGTGTTCTGTATGCAAAGTGGACCGGGTTCCGAGAACGCGTTCGGTGGTGTGGCACAAGCTTATGGTGATTCCGCTCCTATCGTTGTCCTACCGATGGGGTATTCCAGACCGCTGTCCCAAATACAACCGAACTTCAGTTCTGCCCTGAACTACCGCAACGTGACGAAATCTTGTGAACAACTCACTGTACCAGAGGCACTGCCAGAAGTTATGCGGCGTGCCTTCACACAAGTCCGAAATGGAAGACCTCGACCTGCTCTTGTGGAAATACCTGGTGATCTTATGGGACAGGAAGTTCCTGAACCCTTTGAACCCACACCTGTACCTACCGTTCGCTACGGTCCAAGTAGTTCTGAAATCGAAGACGTTGCAGAGGCATTGATTAATGCTGAGTGTCCAGTTATCTATGCTGGACAGGGGGTTCACTACGCACAAGCATGGGAGGCACTTAAAGAACTTGCTGAACTCCTTGCTTCTCCTGTAACAACAAGCTTGGGTGGCAAGAGTGCCTTTCCAGAAAACCATCCATTAGCACTCGGTTCAGGGGGACGATCAATACCCAAACCATTACATCACTTCCTTCAAAAGACTGATCTCCTTTTTGGTATCGGATGTAGTTTCAGCAGAACAAACTTTGGTGTATCTATTCCTGAAGGCAAACGCGTTATTCATGCGACCTTAGATCCTGCAGACATCAATAAAGACGTTCCTGTTGAAAATGCACTTGTCGGTGATGCAGGTCTGATTTTAGAGGGATTGGTAGAGGCTGTTAAAGATAGAACAAGTGGTGCATCTGAGAGCAAAACAGCTGCTGTTGCTGAAGAGATAAGTTCAGTGAAAGCAGAATGGCTTGAAGAGTGGATGCCGAAACTTACATCTGGTGATGTTCCGATGACTCCATATCGCGTAATTTGGGATCTGATGCACACTGTTGATGTCAAAAACACGATTATAACTCACGATGCGGGGAGTCCTCGTGATCAACTCTCTCCGTTTTGGCAATGTGAAAACCCTCTAACATACATCGGTTGGGGCAAAACGACACAACTCGGTTATGGACTCGGTCTTGCTATGGGAGCAAAACTCGCAAAACCAGACGCGCTTTGCATCAACGTATGGGGTGATGCAGCAATAGGTTTCACGGGTATGGATTTTGAGACAGCAGTCCGTGAAAGAATTCCAATTCTCTCCGTTCTTTTCAATAACTTCTCAATGGCAATTGAAATCCCAATTATGCAAGTATCTACAGAGAAATATCGCAGTACAGATATTTCTGGTCACTATGCGGATATGGCGAAGGCATTCGGTGGATACGGTGAACGTGTTGAAACACCTGACCAGATTATACCAGCAATCAAGCGCGGAATACAAAAAACACAAGAAGGTACTCCCGCACTTCTTGAATTTATCACAGCAAAGGAATTACAAATATCAAGGTATTAACATACGGAAATGGATTTTTTGCTTCACAGCAAAGGAGTTTGTGATGAAACTTACTACAGTTCTTCTCCTCATTGTCCTAAGTATCAGTATTTGTGTCAGTACTTGGGCAATAAACGATGATAAAGATCTCATGTTATATCTCACTTTTGATGAAGGTAACGGCGATACTGCTATGGATGCCAGTGGGAATGACCTTGAAGCTAAACTTCATGGTGCAACTTGGTCGGAAGACGGTAAAATTGGTGGTTGTATCCATATTGCAGATACAGAAAAGTATGTAGAAATTGATTCAGTACCCGAGCTTGATATTACAGGTGAACTCACAATTCAAGCATGGTTTTCCCTGAACAGAACCAAGGTGACTCTAACCTAATGGGACGTAGAACACCAGCTAATACAGGTGGTTATTGTCTGCAATGGAGTTCGAATCCTACTGGTTCACCTCAAATTGAAACATGGATGAATGTCGGTGGTGGATGGCAGGGGTCACGGAATAAACAAACCATTAAACCTGCATTGAATGAATGGCATCACGTCTCTTCTACATTTGATGGTGATATGATTCGGCAATATATTGATGGGGAATTAGATGTTGAATGGAAACCACCTGGAAATGAGATTTTCAGTGTAGATATTGTTTTCCGAATTGGTAAATCCCAAACGAATCTTGCGGGAACAGTATGCCTTGTTGATGAGGTAGCCATTTACAGTCGTGCACTGACGGAAGAGGAAATAAATCAGGACATGAACAACGGTGTATTCTTTGATGTGTCTCCCAGTGGTAAACTTGCAACGACATGGGGTAATCTTAAACAGTAAACCAGTAAAATAACCTTACAACCTAAAATAACTATTCTTATATAGGACAGGTCTTTGCACTGTCCTATAATTCACTTCAACCGGTGTTAATAATCATGTCTACCAAATTAATAAAACTCACTCTACTTATTTCAAGGAGAAATTGCAATGAAAACTCAAGGATATCTTATTCTAATCCTTTTCCTAAGCCTATTTCTCTGTCAAGTTGGGTATGGGGCTGGTGGAAAAGGTAACGTTAAACAACTCGGTAAAAAGATATATGTTTGGCATTTTGACGAAGGTAATGGAAAAAAGACTGAAGATGCAACTGCAGGATTAGTCGGTGATTTTAACGGAGATGTTGAGTGGACAGACGGAATACTTGGTAAAGCAGTGCAAATGGCAGGAACAGCTGCTGATCCGGTTTTTATTGAGGTTGCACATTCTAATGAAGTTGATATAGATGAAGCAATAACAATGATGGCGTGGGTATATCTTGATGAACTACCCGTAGGTCCACAAGAGAACAAATATACGATTTTCTATAAAAACACCTACTATCTACAGGTTGAACCGGGTGAAGGGAAACTTGCTTATTATTTCTATGACACCGATAATCCCGGTTATCATATTTCTGACGGTAAGGTGAAAGAAAAAGAATGGACACATGTTGCGGTTGCGTGGGATGGAAATGACGCAAGGTATTATATAAATGGGGAACATGATGGCAAGGTGATTTCACAAAATGGCGTTGGTAGAAGTTCTCCCAATAAGGTGTTGAGATTTGGTGGTGAAAGCAATGCGTGTTGTCCTCGCTTCTTTCAAGGTCGTATGGATGAACTTATGTTAGCCAACTACGCACTTTCTGAAGCGGAAATACAGAGAGTCGTTGACGATACCCTTGCTGTTGCTGCTCGTGGTAAATTGACGACTACATGGGCAAATCTCAAAATGTAAGTAAGAAAAGGATACAATGAATGAAATTCAAACGTGAAGATATATTAACCAAATTACGCACTAATATTGATGCAGGTAAGCCAATAATTGGTGCAGGTGCTGGAACGGGTATATCTGCTAAGTGTGAGGAAGCAGGTGGAATTGATCTGATCATCATCTATAACTCCGGCAGATTTCGAATGGCGGGTAGAGGTTCACTTGCTGGTATGATGCCTTATGGTGATGCAAACCAGATTGTTGTGGAGATGGCAAGTGAAGTTCTACCTGTGGTGAAAAATACGCCTGTCCTGGCGGGTGTCTGTGGTACTGATCCGTTTCGCTTGATGGATATTTTCCTTAGTCAGATAGATGCAATCGGTTTTTCAGGTGTCCAAAACTTCCCGACTGTAGGACTTATTGATGGCACATTCCGTCAACTTCTTGAAGAAACCGATATGGGATACGGTCCAGAGGTAGAGATGATTCGCACTGCACATCAGATGGGACTGCTAACTACACCTTACGCATTCAACGAAACCGAAGCAGAACAGATGGCAGATGCGGGTGCAGATATTCTCGTGGCACACATGGGACTTACGACGAAAGGTTCAATCGGTGCAAAAACCGCATTCACACTTCAGGATGCGGCAGAACGCGTACAGTCCATTCACGATGCAGCAAAAAGTGTTAATCCTGAAATACTGGTGATATGCCATGGAGGTCCAATTGCTGAACCAGAAGATGCAACTTATGTCTTGGAAAATACCAAAGGTGTTGTAGGATTCTATGGTGCATCAAGTGCTGAACGTCTCCCAACAGAACGTGCCATTACAGCACAAATAGAGGAATTTAAGAAAATACGACTATAGTATTATTCTAAAGTGTTTATTTCGGTTTACATAACCAACATTGAATCCTTTTGCGTCTAATGTTACCATAGGAGAATAGAATATGACTGATGAAGAGAAATTTCGATTTGATTTAGCCGGTTTCCTCGTTCGTCCAGCGATTTTGACAACGGACGAAGTGGATGCGATTGTTGACCAACTTGACCGAATTCGACATAACCCAGATTCTCTCCCTCCAGAACACAGAGCAGTACCTGGCGGTCCATCAAATGTTCTCATTGATCATCCCAAAGTAATTGATGTTCTACACCAAATCATTGGACCTGAGATTCGTATGGAGAGTACGTTTTCTGTTTGGCGTAAAAAAGGACAGGAACATGGCGGACTCCATGGTGGGGGTCCACGGCAAGCTGATCCGATCTTTGGTTATCGCGTAAACAATGGACAAATTCATGCTGGAATGGTGCGCGTAGTCTTTGAACTTACAGATGTATCCAAAAACGATGGTGGAACACATTTCATTGCTGGTAGTCATAAGGCAAATTTCCCTATGCATCCTGACCACATGTCATTAGAGGAGGGAAAACGGAGTCCCTTTTTAATGACATACGAGTGTCCAGCGGGTAGTGCGATCTTCTTTACAGAAAATCTGTGTCATGCCGGTCCTGTGTGGCAACGTGATACACCCAGAATTGCTATTCTAAACGCTTATGCACATCTCGCAACCCACTGGCATCGTTTACGTATTCCACCCGCTGTGCTGAATGGACTACCACGAGAAAAACAAGCATATTTCCGTGAACCTTGGATTGCTGACTTCCGTACAAGTCCTGCTACCCGTAACACAATAGACCGATTTTTGGAAAATGAAGAACCTCCCATTAATACCAACACTCAGCCATGACAACATACTGTTTCCAGATAGTGTAGGTAAAATCCTTGTATTCAAGTATCAATCATTACGTTTTTTGATACTGAAACATTCTGATTGTTGGTTGAATGGAGGATATTGCATTGTTACAGGTTTAATATGGCACAAATCAAATTAGAAAACATAGTAAAAAGATTTGGAGATGTCGTTGCAGTTGATGATTTTAACTTGGAAATACACGATAAGGAATTCGTAGTATTCTTAGGTCCATCAGGTTGCGGAAAGACAACTACCCTTAGATTAATTGCTGGATTGGAACATCCGGAAGAGGGAGATATACTGATTGATGGTAATCGTGTGAATGATCTGTCCCCTGCTGATAGAGATATTGCCTTCGTTTTTCAGTTTTATGCTCTTTATCCACATTTTCGGGTTTACGACAATATTGCGTTTCCGTTGAAGGCAGTAAAAGTCGGAAAAGCAGAGATTGATGAACGTGTCAAAAGGGTTGCTGACATTTTACAACTCACGGAGATCTTAGACAGGAAACCGAGTGTATTAAGTGGCGGTGAGATGCAGCGCGTTGCCCTTGGACGTGCTATGGTACGTCAACCGAAAGTCTATCTTCTTGATGAACCGATGGCGAATTTAGATGCAAAACTACGAATAGACACACGTGCAGAGATTAAACGACTCCAACACGATATTGGAGCAACCACCATTTATGTTACACATGATCAGATTGAAGCAATGTCCCTTGCTGATCGTATAGTTGTAATCCACCAAGGGGTACTCCAACAGGTCGGTACACCGCACGAAATATATAATCGACCGCAAAGCCTTTTCGTTGCGGGTTTTATGGGGAGTCCAACTATGAATTTACTTGATGCAGAGATTACTGCTCATGAAGGTAAAACCATTTTGAAACTAAGTCATACTGATATTGGGATGACACTTTCTCAGCAACAGCAGAATCACCTTAACCGCAACACTCAAGATAATGGATATGTCTTTGGTGTTCGACCTGAGCATATTAAAGCATCAAAAGAACCGTTTGGACGAAATATTGCAGCAGATGTTCACCTTATCGAACCACTCGGTTCTGTTAATATACTTGATCTTGTACTTGGCACAAATCAGGAGACACACGAACCGATTTTACTCAGAGTTAGGACACATCCGACATTTCAGGTTGGGATCGGTGATACAGTTTGGTTGGATTTTGAAGAGGAGCAGATGCATCTATTTGACCAGAAAACAGAACAAGCAATTTGGTAATCTAATAGACAGAATACAATATGAAAACAAAAATACCGTGCCGCATGGCAGCATTTGATTTAGATGGAACACTATTAAGTAGTAATCACGATATATCAAAAGAGAACTGTGAAGCATTGCAGCAACTTGAAGCGAATGAGGTGCTTGTGGTGTTAGTATCCGGAAGGATGCACCGATCAATTAAACCTATTAGCGATCAGATCGGTTTGGCAAACCCAATTATTTCTTATAATGGTGGGATGGTGAAACATGCTACTACAGAGGAAGTGTATCACCACACACCTGTCCCCGAAGAATATGCAATGTCAATAGTCAATGACTGCAAAAATAAGAATTTACATCTTAATTACTGCTTAAACGACGAATTATTTGTACAGGAAAGAAATGGGTGGAGTGAATTATATGAAGAACGGACAGGTGTACCTGCGACACCAATCGGTGACCTACAACAGTTAGAAGGGAGTACACCAACAAAACTTCTTATAATCCATCCTGCTGAAAAACTACAACCAGTGTTAGAGAGTTTCCAATTTAGATACACAGACAAACTCTATGTAACACAGACGCAACCAGAGTACATCGAATTTATGAATCCGGATGTTACCAAAGGAAGGGCGTTGATTGCGCTTTCAAATCGGTTTAATATTCCGATAGATTCTGTTGTCGCGTTTGGTGATAGTTATAACGACGAAAGCCTAATTAAAACTGCTGGATACGGTATTGCTATGGAAAACGCGGTTGACCCCATCAAAGATTGTGCTGATTATATTACTACTACCAACGATGATAACGGAGTTGCCAAAGCAATATGGGAATTAATACTATAACCAACACAAAGCGCCCTAATCTGAATCTTATCCTTGTAGTATAAAAATGTTCAACGGAGTTTCTTTGACTGATTGAATGGAAAATCAGCCATCAACACATAAGAATTCCCTTCACGTTTTAGGGACATCTTGACAGAGGTCATAGTGAACTCGAAATATTTAGCCAACACTTCAGTTAATTCAACCTGCAGTTTTTGCATAGAGTCATCACTTACATCAAACCTATCTTGTGTAAGGATGAGTTTAAGTCGCTGAGTAGCGATATTGCTTGATTTCGCCTTACGAGTAAAAATGCTTCTGAAATCCATAATAACCTCTATTTATTTCTAGAAAACCAGTTCATTATGTTGGAAAAAAAGTTGTCTTCCCGCATTTCTGGAATAGGGACACGTTGTCCTGTCATGCGACGTGCAATTCGCATATATGCATCTGCACCAGGTGACCCTTCATTATGTACAAGTGGAACACCACGATTTGTAGATGCGATTACACCTGCATCCTCTGGAACAACACCGAGAAGATCAATATTTAGAATATCTAATACATCATTTTTACTAATCATATTTCCTTTTTTAACGAGTATTGGCGATAGTCTATTCAGAACTAAGTTTATTGGTTCAATTCCTTGGTTTTGTAATAAGCCGATGATTCGGTCAGCATCCCGGATGGCAGAGACATCTGGGGTTGTGATGATAATGGCTTCTTCCGCACCCGCAGCAGCATTGTGAAATCCTTGTTCAATCCCAGCAGGTGAGTCAACAAGAACATAGTCATAATCATGTTTTAGTCTTTCACATATATCTTGCATCTGTTCAGGTTTTATGTCGTCCTTTCTGTTACGTTGTGATGCTGCAAGCAAGAACAAATCTTCAACACGTCTGTCTTTGACAAGTGCTTTATCAAGGTCACAACGTTTTTCAATGACATCCATAGACGTATATACGACCCGGCTTTCTAATCCCATAACAACATCAAGATTCCGCAAGCCAACGTCAGCGTCAATAATCACAACCGTTTTGCCGATCATAGCTAAGGCGGTACCAAGGTTTGCCGTCGATGTCGTTTTACCGACACCACCCTTTCCAGATGTAATTACAATTACCTTACCCATAGTCAACCTTCCTTCATTTAGAATTTAATGAATTCCTCAACGATGATAATATCTTCAGCACCAACGCGAGCAATTTCAGGATACCCTCTCGGCTTTTGACCTAACGGTGGACGGTTAACATAAGAACCGATTTGAAGTTGTAACGGAACCAACTCCATAGCAATAATAACCGAAGAAAGCCTTCCGTGAGCCCCAGCATGTGCGTTTCCACGCAATGAACCGAGAACAATAATATCTCCAGAGGCGACCACCTCTCCCCCCGGATTGACATCCCCATATATAATTACACTACCAGTTAAACATGAAGTCGTCTGTCCTGACCGAATAGTTTGACGGACGATTTGAGCGTTTCCGAATTCTTGTTGACTATCTGCAGGAAAACTTTCTGATATATTATGTGATGCAGGAGCAGCCAATATTGGAGATTCGTCCTTTTCATCCAATATGTTTACACCGCTGACAACAAGATTGTAGTTATCTGTCAGGTGTGTTTCTAAATCCTTCAGATCATCGGATGTTAAGGGTGATGTCGACAAATCAATATGTATAGAAGTACCTTCTAAAGGTGGATTCATTCCATTAAGCAATTTATTGATTGCCGCCTCTACCTCAGACAGCGAGACTTTCGGTTTGATAATCAGATGTAAGCCATCCTTATATCCTCTGAGTTTCACGATTTGATTTTCCATATTTATCACACACGAAACTAATCTACCTTGACGGGTGATGACGAAATGTCAGGATACAAAATACATCAACAACAATGACTTCATATCGTGTCTTCTTCAACTTTTGCTAATATATACGGACCTTCAGGAATGGCGGCTATCTGTACATCCTGACCGTAACGGGTTATAATTTCTTCAATACCTTCTTGTGGACTCTTTAACGGTTGTACAAATAGTTTAGATCTCTGATGATACGGTATACCGTCAGTGTAAAATAAGATATCTGCTTTTCGAGCAACTTTCGCTAACTCTTCCAATTGCCACTGATCAATTACGAAGTTAGCCGGATTGTAAAGACCTTCAACAAAAGCAGTCAGATCATCTGTTTTGAATAACAGATCGGTGAATGGTTTACTCCCAATGCCTTCACTACATGCGGCTACAAGTAAGATACTACCACCTTGTTTGACTATTTCTACGGCTGTTAATAAACCTTTTATAGCCTGATAGAAGGTAGAGTCTAAAGGATAGCCTGCACTTGAGACAACGACAGCATCTACAGGAACAGGAATTGTAACTTTCGCCAACTTTTCAACAAATTTTGCTCCTGCAAGATGAGATTCAACCATATCTCCAGCAAAAACACCTGTTATTTGCCTTTGTTTGTCAATTGCCACATTCAGACTAAAATCAACTCCAGCCATCAATGCGATCTCAGTTGCCTCAATGTGAAAAGGATTCCCATCCAAGATCCCGACAGCAGATTTGGGATGTTCCATTAGTTCAGGACCATGCATTATTTTCATTGTTTCAACAGATGCAAGTCCTGGACAGATAGCTTTTCTTCCACCAGAATAACCAGCCATCAGGTGTGGTTCAATTAATCCAGTTACAATCTTTAGATCTGCTGCAAGGTATGTGTTATCAATATGGACAGGTGTTCCTTTTTTCGTCTTTCCAAGATAAGTATGTGTTTGCGGTTTTTGAGAAAAATGATTGACGATACGGTAGGAATTCATAATTGAACTTCCTACCATTTCCTCAAGTTCTATACCTTCATTGGGACGGTGAATACCTGTGGCGATTAGTATTGTTATATTATCACGTGTAATACCAGAGTGTTCAAGTGTTTCCAGTATTGGTGGAAGTATTACTTTATTTGGTACTGGTCGTGTTATATCGGAAATTACTATACATGCGGAGTCACGCCCTTTCGATACTTCGGCTAAGGGTGGTGACGCGATAGGTTGTAAAATCGCATCACGAATCGTTTTGTCAGCATTATCTAACGGAACACTGGGTGCAGTTTCCAAGACATCTGCTAAATTCTTGTCAGGAATCTCTATAGAAACTGTACCGTGACCGTATCTCATTTCAACCAGCATGTATTAATTACCTTACTTGATATTTCTTATTAGTTACATTGACAAGATATTGTAACCTTCAATAATATATTAGATTCGTGAAATAATTCTGAGTTTACCACAGCCCCATATACTTGTCAAACTTAATTTATCATTTTAAAATATTAGTTATTAACTTTTTTTCAAATTTAAAACATTCATTTCTAACGAGTTTGGCTTGAATTAATTAACACTGCATGCTAAAATTTACATGTTTGTATAATTCACCATAAGTAATTTATACGCCAATTAATCCAAGATGGAGAAAAACCACCATGCCACGTATTGAAGTTACTACAAAACCTAACGGTGCAGGTCGTAATTGGCTTGAGGTAGGAACATTTGAAATAGATTCACTCGGACGAAAACAATGGGTTAAGAAAAATGTTCCATATCAAGAGTCAAAACTGACTGTGGATAGGCAATATTCGGAACGTGGTGAAACGATAGATTGGATTGTTCTAATTCCAGATAATTATCCATTTTCTCTTGCTAAAATTACATACGATCGGTTAAATCCAAAGAATCTTGAAGTGCTCTGGGAACCCGGTTCATCTAACGATACAGAGAATACTCGTGAATCTAAAATGAACCGTGCTTTTGAACTTGCTGCGGGAAATGAAGAGTTGATATCCCTTCTCAAGGAACTTCTTGAAAACTAAGGGATTGTGAATTACAACATATTTCCCAATAATAACCCTCCAACCCTGTTTAATTTATATTCATCCAAATAAGTAAGAACATCTAAATAAGTAAGAAGGATACTGTTGGATTAAAAGGATAGAATCCACTTTAACGATGTAAGCAACCGCGCAGATAACGATATATATCCGCTGCAAGTTCAGGGATAAAACCAATTATGATCTCATCGTTAAGCGGTTTATAGACCGAGTTGTCTGAATCATCTTATTCAGTTCCTACTAAAAATGTAACGTTATATAATTTAATATGGTTACAATCTGTAGTATGAATTCAATATATGTTTCGCATAATAATTAGGTTTTTTGCTTATATTTTATTTTCTCTTTTATTATATTTCATCTTATTAAAATCAATGTGTTTATTAAAAAAGGCAGCCATAAAATCATGATCGGGGTTTGTATTGTTTAATTTCTTTTCATACGGGACTATTCCAACAATTGGTATCCCAGTTAATCTTTCAATTTCATCCGGATTTGTCTGTTCCGCCAGACCTACTGTATGAGAATTAAATGAATTTAAGACAATTCCTACAATTCTTAGGTTGAACTGTCTGGCAAACGCAACAGTTAACACAGTATGATTGATCGTCCCCAATCCTACATGTGCAACAATTAGTATTGGCATTTGTAGTTGACGGATAAGATGTGCAACGAGATAATCGTCTTTAATTGGTACAGCAATCCCACCGACACCTTCTACAATCAAGAAATCGTATTTACTTTTTAATGTTGCGTATGCTGTATCTATTTTTGACAAATCAATTGTTTCATTATCTAATCTTGATGATACTGACGGTGCTAACGGGTGTTGTAAGCAGATTGGGTTTATCAAATTAAGTGGATCATCAACTTGTGCAGCATGTTTCAGGAATTGTGCATCAGAATTATCACCTGTACTAATTGGTTTCATGACACCAACATTTATTCCAGCATGTTTTATAGAGGCTGCAATGCCACCAGCGACCACTGTTTTGCCAATTTCAGTACCCGTTGCCGTAACGAAGAGTCCATTTATACCATCCATTAATACCATAGAATATTCTGTTGTATTAGAATTAAATACAACTGCCTTTTTTATGTTAACTATCTATTTTTATTCCCGTTATATGTAAATAAGAACATTGTCTGATATGTAGACATTAACGGCTTTCAAAAGAATAAATTACCGACATTATGAGTTGATTCACATATTAATTTTATTGTAATTGATACCACTGTGTCAAAACAAATTATCATATTTCATATAATATCCATTAAGTTGATTTATTTGAATATTAATGCGATGATTATTTTGATTATTTACCGAGGTGTAATAACATGGATACAAAAAACTTGAAACTTGCCTTTTCAAAATCAAAAGATATGACACTTAATTTTCTCGGACGGATTCTATCAAGTACACGTGTTGAACCAATCCGAGATGAGGAAGGTGTTACAGGTGTTAAAGCCTCTTGGGTCGGTGAACAAGGTCATAGTAGCATTGCCATAAATACCGATGAATGGAATGCCAATGTTAAAATTGAAGCTAACGAACCACCAGCAATAGAATATGTGCAGCACGGTGATAATCGTAGTATTGCCGTGAAAAACATTGACAAAATCTCTTGTGCAGTAGATCAAGAGACATTAGACCAATTTGTATCACCAAGGGGTGCTGCCATCGCGGTATGTGCTGGTGCTGCAGCAGGTTTGGTAGGTTGGTTTGTAATATCAGTAATGCGTTCAGTTGCGGTATCTATCAAAGAACATGATGAGTCTACAGTTGAAGAAATTGCTTCTGAAGATGTAGAAGCCACTGAAGAAAATGTGTCTGCTGAAGCATGAAAATAACATCTGTTGATCCGTTTTATTTGCGGATGCCTGAAATCACATCTGCAGCGGATGGAACACAAGACACACTCTTAGTACGAATTCGTACTGACATAGGATTGGAAGGGTGGGGTGAGTGTGATGCTTCTCCGTTGGTTAGCATAGCAGTATATTGCTGCCCAATGTCGCACGGAAATATCATCAATATCCGTACATCACTAATAGGTGAAACACTTGATGGACCGGACGATGTGGTGAGATTAAGTGAAAAAGTGCTGCGGAACGGGTTGGATATTCAACAGATTCAACATGCTTATAGTGGCGCAGAGATCGCATTATGGGATGTAATAGGTAAGAAATTAAACCAACCAGTTTACCGACTACTTGCCGAGATGTCTGACACCTCTGATTCCCCACATCCTAAACTTCCGTATGCCTCTGTCCTTTTTGGCGATACACCTGCGGATACATATCGAATTGGTTTGGATTTACGTAAACTTGGGTATCATGCTGCGAAGTTCGGTTGGGGACCGATGGGTAAGTACGGTGAGGAAAACGACATTGAACTTGTCCGTGCTGCACGCGAAGGTATGGGACCGGATGCACAGGTGATGATAGACGCTGGTGTTGTATGGGGTAAAGATTACGAAACGGCATACAAACGTGCAGAAGTGTTTTCACAATTTTCTCCGACATGGTTGGAAGAACCTTTATCACCAGATGCAATTGATGCTTATGGGTCATTAACAGGTATGAATCCAGCAGTGCCGATCGCTGCAGGAGAAGGATCTAATACCTATCGCATGGCTGAAGATCTGATTTTGCATGGTAGAATACAATATGTACAGATTGATACCGGTCGTATTGGTGGGATTATGCCATCATATAAGGTGCGACGACTTGCGGAGCAGCACGGAGTACAATTTGTCAATCATACCTTTAAAAGTCATCTTAGCCTTGCAGCTGCACTCCACGTTTTTGCTACAAACCCAGATTTCAAATTATTGGAATATCCAGCAGCGGGATCAGAATTATCGCAATGTCTTGTAAAGAATCCATTTCAGATTGATAATGGTGGAATGGTACGCGTGAAAGAGTTGCATGGAATCGGGGTAGATGTGGATACTGAGGTAATCCGTTCGTATTTAGCACAAGTTCATATCACAGTTGGATCAGAAACGGTTTTTCAGCAGCCACAACTATAGTTAGTTTCGGATATTCAATACCAGATCTTTCATACTATTATTTCCCCAACCAGTTTTTTTATTGCAGCCCCTCTAATTTGATTGGATATTACTATTCCCTCACGGTCAATAAGCCACAGTGAAGGAATACCTCCGATGCGATATAGTTTTTTCAAGGGACCGTCCGATCCATCAAAAATCTGCCTCCACGGTAACTGATATTTATCAAGAAATTCTTGTGGTTCCTCTTCATCCTTATCAAGACTTATTCCGATAACATCTAACCCCATTTCTTTATATGTATTGAAGGTTCTTATTACATTTGGCATTTCACCAATACAAGGTCCGCACCAAGTTGCCCAAAAATCCAGAATAACGAATTTTCCACGAAAGTCCTTAAGTGAAATAGGTTTACCCATCATATCAGTTGCAGAGAAGTCAGGAGCAGGTTTCCCAATCATCTCCCGTTTTGAATCAAACTTAAGATAATACATTTCTGCGAGTTCACTATTTCCCAATTCTTCGTGGATCACTGCAATTTCCCTATTGAGACTCTTAATAAATGGGTTCTTTTGTTCTGTTTTTTGGAGATGTTCACAAAGTTGAAGTGCCTCATTATGTTTGTTAGCAACCCTTAACATCTCAACAAGTGTAAAATAGTCTCGAAATCGCATTATGTTTTCATCGGGTTTCATTACTGTTTTGAATTTTTCAATGATGTTATCTATCTTTTTATCTTCTTCTGCTTGTACATATAGACTAACAAGTTCAGGATAGAGTCTGAAGAAATCTGGATCTTCAGGAACGAGTTGAAGTGCTCTCTCATAACCTTTGATGGCATTCTCAAGGTTTCCATACATCTTTGTTGGGTTCTTATACCAAAAAGTACCAGACAGGTAAATAGTGTTAGAAAAACTCAAATTAATATGCAGACTTTCAACAAGTGGTGAATCCGAGTGGATGTTTGCGTGGTGATTACAACGGACGATTGGATTGGCATTGTTATGGATATGACGTTCATTTTTTAACCATTGATGATAATACTCTGGTTCAGCATCATAGTTGTAACTTACGGGTAGATTAGGGTCTGTGTTATGAGGTAAAATCGGTATACCATTATCTTCATCTGCGGGACATTTCAAAGCATTTGCATCTCTCAAATACTTAGGATGAAGATCTGAAAGCCACTCCGGAAATTCGTTATTATCATTTTCGTATGCTTGTAAGGCTTCACCAATTGCTGCTAAGTTCTGAGTACATGCATTCAGCTTTTTAGTGTCCACCTCTGCTAATATGGATTCATCTTCCATCACTGCAGTTAACAACTTACTCATATTTATTCAATTCCTCCAATATACTATGTGTTAGATTACAATCATAAATAGATTTAGGTTCGTTGTTACGCATTAATGGATGCATTTGTTAAATAATGTGAAGGGAAATTCGGACATATTACTGTTGCTGTTTGGTGTTGTTTGCAATAAAAAAGGTGGAAGAATTTACATCATTCCACCTTTTTTATCTTTATTATAGGGAAAGGTCTACTTGAGAATCAGCATTTTACGTGTTGCAGTATAATCTCCTGCAGTTAGCGTATAAAAATATACACCGCTCGCAACAGATTCACCGAACTCGTTTCTTCCATCCCAATATGCTGCACGAGAACGGTTTTCATATAGTCCAGAAGCTTGATGTCCTAATTCCAATGTTCGGACGACTATACCATCTGATCCATGGATTGATATACTAACATCTGTTGGTGATGACAACCGATACGGTATCCATGTTTCAGGATTGAATGGATTCGGGTAATTAGCAAGCAGTGCAGTCTCTTTTGGGACCAACGTTTGCCAAATATGTTCCAACACCTGAATTCCACGTTGATATGTAGGTAGGTCTACTTCAGATGTTTGGATTGATTGTGGTTCCTGCTTTGCAAGAGTTAGCCACTCCTCTACCTGTGTTGCAGTGAGTTGCTCCTCTGAATACGAAAGCATAGAAGGTGCGGATTCAATGTGTCTCAGTGCATTTGCAAGTAAATAGAGGTCCGTAAGATCCACAACACCGTCATCATTCAGATCTGCAGGATTTTCACCAGTCTGTCCGAAACTTGATGCAACAAGTACTACATCCAGTATATTCAAAATGCCGTCCTTATTCACATCTGCAAAAATTGTCAGGACTTGTGTTAGGTCCATCGGAAGTGGAAATGCCCATAGAAGGACAGTTCCGTCAAAACTTCCACTGGCAATTGTTGTGCCATCTGGACTGACAGCGACGCTTGTGATTGAAAATGAATGTCCTTCAAGTGTTTCAAGTTGTTCACCTGATTCTATGTCCCATAGACGGATAGTCGCATCATAACTTCCACTGACGAGTATTTTACCATCAGGACTAAACACAATACTTGTAGCATTGGCGGGAAGGTCTGTGGGTGTGTCCCCCGATAGTTCTTCGGGTATTCCAACAACAGCATCAGAAACAATTGGTCTGCGGAATGTCTGTAATATTTCAGCAGTAGCAACATCCCAAAGTGAAACCTTATCTCCTCCTCCACTGGCAAGTTTAGTGCCATCTGGACTGAATGCAACTGTCCAAACATCGTCCTCATGTTCGGTGATAGTGTGTATTACATCACGTGTTGCGAGTTCCCATAAGATTATCTTATCGTCTCGACTACCACTTGCGAGCATAGTGCCATCTGGACTGAAAGCCAATGTTTCAACACCTGCTTCATGTTCCCACAAGCCACCCATGTAGCGACCAGTAGCAACATTCCATAAACGGATGCTGTCGTCCTCACTGCCACTCGCCAAGATGCTGCCATCCGGACTAAATGCAAGACTAATCAGGTAGGAATAGTGTCCCCTGAGTGTTTTTATGTGTTCGCCTGTAATTGCATTCCATAGTCGGACAGTATTGTCTTGACTACCACTTGCAAGTGTACTTCCGTCCGGACTGAAAACGACAATATCAACATCGTCTTGGTGACCAATGAGGGTATGCCGAAGCTTACCTGTATCTGCATCCCATAGCCGGACAGTTTTGTCCCAACTACGGGTAGCGAGAATTGTGCCATCTCCACTGTAGGTTACACTTACAACAGCGTCAGTGTGTCCTGTGATAGTTTCAAGACTTTCACCAGTGACGGGATTCCATGAACGCATAGTTGCATCCCATGCACCACTTGTAAGAACGCTACCATCCGGTGTGAAAGCGAGTCCAAACACATCAGCGGTATGTCCTGTAAGTGTTTTATGATGTTCACCTGTAGTACCATCCCACAATCGTATGGTGTCATCTTCACCTGCACTTGCGAGAATACTTCCATCAGGACTATATTGCATAAAATAGATGTGAGAAGTATGTCCAGTAAGAGTTTTCTTGACTGTCCACGTATTGGTATCCCAAAGATGGATTATAGCGTTTAAATCTCCACTTGCCATGGTTTTACCATCAGGACTGAACACAACACTTGCAACATTATCGCGATGTTCTTCAAGTTTTTGAAGTTGTTCTCCTGTCTGAACATCCCATACGACAATAGTGTCGTCTCTACTACCGCTAACGAGTGTTTTACCATCAGGACTTATTGCGATACAGTTTAAACCATCTGTATGTCCTCTAAGTGTCATTAAGAGTTCGCCTGTTTCAGGATTCCACAAGCGAACAGATCTGTCCCTACTGGCACTTGCCAGTATAGACCCATCTTTACTGAAAACGAGACTTCGTACACTTGCCCAATGTCGGTCAAGAGTCTGTATGACTTCACCTGTATCAGGATTCCATAGACGTATCGTACCGTCTATACTTCCACCAGCAAGTATAGTTCCATCTGGTGAATATGTGATTGCAGAAACGGCATACCTATCTCCAGAAAACAGAGAGATTTCTTCATAGGTTGCAGTATCATAGATCCAAACACCTACTGAACCCGCAGCAGCAAACCTTGTTCCGTCGGGTGAATACTGAATTTCATATATCCATCCTTTTCCGAGTCGTGATGTTGCCCCTTGCGGAAGATGCCACTGAGGTGAATCTTGTGCTTGGATGTTGTTTGGTTGAAATAGTATTGAAACAAATAACAGTGTGAACAATTTGACCAGTATGATCTTTTTCATATAATCTCCCCTTGCTATTAACAGTTGAAATTAGAGCTTAAACAACATATTGAAGTTAAGCTGAAAATTATTGATTATATACGCGGTTGGATTCTTGGCTGCATAACCATCAAATTTATTTGTCAATTAACCATATATTAGCATAACAATAATAAATGACATAAAAATAAATATATGTCTTATTATGTTATAATTATAATTAAATTGTCTTATTAAGTCAATACTTAAATTATATGATTTATTCAATTATATCTATTATGGTATTTGTCTGGGTATTGTCCAATATCATTAATTTTTCCATTTTTCAAATCATACCAAATTGGCTGAATTTTCATACCGTGGTATGTAAAAAAATAGGTTGTGGCGGTAGGCTGTATATGTGTTGATCGGGAATTTCTGAAAAAATAAATTTTGTAATTTTGGTATGATTTTGTTTTTTCTATTTTGATATGGTTTAAGGGTGTCAGTGAAATACATGATTCGTTTGTTTCTGGTGGTTTTGTGGTTGTGTTTTTTCATAGTGATAGTATTATACCTGAAAGTAGCAGATGAATGGAAGGTTTTCGGGGTGAGGGAACAATAGATATCCAATATATTACCAATATTTTAATTGTCAGTAAATAGTGGTATGTCTTACTATGGTAAGATAGCACAACTGTGAGTATATGCTACAAATTAAATTCGTGGAAATTTCTAAAACTGTCCAGAAACAGAGATGCGTTGTGATCCACCGAGGGTGTGTGTGTTGAAGGCGTAGTCAACAAAGAATGTCATATTACTCACCCGCAATTGGAGACCTGAACCAACAGATAGTCCATTTCCATTCCAACCGCAACGTAAGGCAAGGGTGTTGAATAGCCAGTATTCTGCCCCAATACGTGGGATGATTCCTCCTCCAGAAGACTCATCTTCTGCTGAAGTCGTTTGAACAGAATCTGTATCGTTAGTGACAGAATCATTATCGTCTGCTGTAGTCTCTAAGTCATTTTGGTCTGTTTCAAAATCTACACCGAAACTACCCTTGCCAAAACTTGGAAAGGTAAATTGATATGCCCCACCAAAACGTAACCTTCGTCCGCGAGTGAATACCGGTTTATCTTCGGTATCCCAACGAATTTGTGTGCCTGTTGCATCAAGTAGCATTGTACCTAATCTCAAGCCTTTATAGGGTGAAAAGATAAATCCGATGTCAATTCCAAATCCTCTTCCAGTGTTGTTATATATTGATTGACTGAGAAGTTTAAGGTTACCACCGACGGCAACAATCGAATGGATTTGGCGTGCATACGAGATCAGCAATGCATTGTCGGTATTACTGAAATAATCTGCAACTGTGGGTCTATCAATAAAAGGTTCACCATCATCTTTTATATTATTGTTATTAATATCAAGAAAATCGCCAAGTTTGCCATTATTATCAATGTCGATGAATGTTGTTCGAGGAATATCATCTATGCCGAGTCGAATCCAACTTAATCCTATGCTGCCAATATCTTCTAACTGATGGACATAGTTGACGAAGTTGTAACTGACCAGACCCTTACTAAGAAAACCACCGTCGCCAGTGCTAAAAGTGTCAGAATACATAGCCGAAAAACTATGTTTTTTCACTTTAGTTAACCCGGCAGGATTCCAGTATGTTGCTGTTGAATCGTCGGCGATTGCGACAAATGCGCTCCCCATACCGAGTGCACGTGCACCTACACCGTGACTAAGGAAGTCTGCAGCATGTGCTCCTTCATCAGCTGCCATGCCAGTGAAGGGTATGAGATAACCTGATATGAGTATTATGCAAGAGATAATTGATATTTTCATATTGTATTTTAGCCCGGTGCAAAATCGTAGATCGGTTCACGGATTATGACACTTAGGACACTCCAGAACCCGCCTACACAGTATTCACCGAGGATAACTCCAAAGAAGAAGAAGATCATTTTTTGGTATGTGCTGGGACCCCCGAATCGGAGTGCCATCCACTTAAGAAATGTGCTGATAACGAGACAACTCCAAAAATAACCGACACCGAATGTCATGGAAATTGGATAACCTGCTGGATGTAGGGGCCACCAAATAAAACGCATCCGCATAAGCATTAGTAAAAATGTAAAACCCATACCACCTGCCATGAAACTCATTGCTGGTACATTTGGGTCTCTTGGGTAAGCGAATAAACCTGCAAGCCAACCGAATTGACCAATGTGTCCGACAGATGGACCAATTCCCCCACCCGCGCCTGTCACCGCACCTCCGAGACGGTAGAGTTCACTGAGCGTTGCCCAGAATGCCGATACTGAACCGAGGACAACTGCAATTAACATTGCCAACACTAATCGTTTCGTGTTCATGTTAGCGCGTTCAGCCATCTTGAATGCTTCAAGTTGATGTGGCATTATATGTTCACGATAACCACGTCCACTGAAAAACCAAAAGTATGGAAAAACTGTTAGATTGTTCGGTCCGATTCGGCGCGTTCCCAAGATATTGATTAAAAATTGTTGAGAATTACACATACCTGCCATCTCATGTGCAGGCGGACCGAGTTCAGCACGAACACGTGTAATAGCGATTGAGATTGCATAGAAAAATCCAAAGAACGGTAAAATGATCGCAAGCGTCATTCCTGCCTTCAGACAGAACCATATTATATAAAGACTTGCTAAGATGATAAAGAAAAGGGCTGTCCTATAGCGTATCGGTTCTTCAGAATCATCTATACCTCCATTGATACCCAGGATAGTACGTGCGACTTTCATAATATGTTTCCGTGTTACCAGCAATGCAATGACAAAAATTGCCATCCATCCTCCGATAGATTGTTCACTACTATATGGAAATGGTGCTGGGAATCCGACTGCACTTCCAAAAACACGTTGCATTTTCTCAAATAAATAGAAGAACCATAGTGAGAAAGATAGGTCAAGTGGCAACAGAAAACCTAATCCAATTACAAAAGGATATAGTGGTACAGGTATATTTCCTACAGCATTCCATGGTTTTTCAGTAAAGAATGTGCCCCAATTCCGTGCGTTGTGTCGGACACTGAAATCTGGTAGGACAGGGAAGAAGTGTGCTAACCCGTGCCATACATTTAGTAAAGCGGCTGCAATAAAACCATACCATAATATTCGGTTTCTGAAGAGTTGTGCTCTTCCACCACCTTCTGTTATTGCCATAGGGAGTTGGATGATAGGATATGCAAGTTTTTCATGTTCTGTCCACTGTTTACGAATAAGAACATTCAGACAGATCATGATTGCACCGAGTGCGAGGATAAATGAAGTCCACCACAAGGTAGGCATAATCCACGCACCACCAATCTGTGCGTTGTAAAATGGGGTGTCACCTTCGTAGAATCCACGAAGTATATCTTTATCGGCAACAACAAGGTGTTGTGGAATATAACTGTGGAATGTTTCTGCCCAATCGTTCTCTATAGTTGCAAACCAAAATGCATGCGGAAGCGCAGGAATAGTTAATGCCAACATGTCATGTCCGGCAAGACCTGATGCGATCGACAGCATCGCATATATTGTGATCATCTCACCCTGTGTTAATGCTGATTTGGGTGCTACGCGTTTTATGAATAGGTTTAGCAGGATGAGGAAAAATATGTTGAGAACTACATTCCAAAACAGAGATATAGTCGTAGGATGTCCAGAATGCCAGACACATTCTACCTCAACGACCCAGAACACGTTGGGTGGGATTAATAAGATGGCGATAAGTATTGCACGCCAAGTTACCCCGATATCACGGCTTTTGTCGTGTCCACTTAGATTTTGCACTGATTAATTCCAATCGTTGAATAAACTGTCTGGTTTTTATGTCATCCAGCAATAAGATTCTTCTTGAATATATGGATACACTTATTTGATGCTATAAAACAGACTTTTCTTCGTTTAAAAATGTGTCAGCGGTTCTCTCTCTTTCAATTCCCACACGATATGCCCAAATTCACATGCACCTTGAGAGGAACCACCAAAGGTTTCAGTTTCTATACCCCATGCTAATTTATAAGCCGAGATTATTTGTGTGAGTGAAGTAGAAACATCACCATAACAGAGAAGTGCCACAGTGCCACCTTCACCTCCACCGGTGATCTTTGCACCATATATGCCACCTTGCTCACCAATCTTCTGTGCTATGTTGACAATACCGTCTATTTCAGGTGATCCAAGTGCTGCAAAATCACGATAACTGGCATTCGATTCGTACATCAGATTTCCAGCTTCCCTGAGATATGTATGTGCGCGATCTGTGTATTTTTCTATATTTTTAATTGCTGTTATGAATTGTTTAACTCGAGCATTTTCATATATGGGGTGTGCCACCCGATTTCTTACAGCATATACTTTTTCAGGATCTACCTGTGTAACAGAATCAACGGTATCCTCATATTTTGCGAGAAAGTCGCTACCTTTGATGAGTTCTGGTAACAGCGGTTCACATTCATTTTGAAATTCTTGGACAGAAAGGTTGCACAAGTAGTTGTCTTCCAACTTTTCCCAACCAAGTTCCTTTTTCAAAATTGAAAGTCCCATAAAGGCTGCAGTGCGCGTGTCAATATATGCAGTGCTTTTTGTGCTTCGTTGTACTTTACTATGAATACCAACGAAACTTACATTTTCAGGACATTCCACATATTCCAGGATCTGATCGGGTTGGCAGAGGATAGAGAGTATTTTGTTTTGTGTGCCAGCAGCGGATGTCACTTGGTCCATGATACCGCATGGTGCGCCTACAATCCGATTTTCTACAATTTGTGCGAGACGTGCGATTTCCATTGCATCCAGATTCAAATCATAGAGTTGATTCAGTGCAGTCAATGTTGCAACTTCAATCGCAGCGGATGATGCAATACCTGCTCCCATTGGTATATCACTTTTAATAACTATTGCGGCACCATGTGGGAAATCATCAATCTTTTTTTCTTTTAAAAGGGTATAAAAACAACCGAGTATATATCCTGTCCATGTTGTCCGCGTATCACTACTGAACAGATTTTTTATTTCCTTATACGATTTAAGCTTGCCTTCAACGTATAGGTCGTCAAGTGACATCTGAAAACTCGGTTTTAATTGTGTATTTATCTGTAGTGTTAATGCGTATAGGTTTCTATCTTCCCGTCCTTGACATGCAGCAACAGCAGCACGATTTAGCGTCATCTCAAAAACATTTGAGCCACAGTAATCAGCGATTCCACCCATTATGTCAAGTCTTGCAGGTGCACGTGTAACTATCACTCTCCCTTCTTTTTGCAAACCATGTGGACCAAATACTGTGTGAGAGTCACTTTGTAATAGATATTCAAGTTCGATAACCTGAAACGGTTTGATTTTGGGTCCATGTATCTGTTCAACTTTCATTATTATTGGTATAGACTCAGTAATCTGATAAGCAGTTAACAGAAATTTAGCTGCTTAAATGAACATCAACAATCTCATGGATTAACCACAGTAACACTGTCACCGACTTTGAGAGAGTGTTGTCCTGCTATGACGACTGATTCCCCTTCATTCAGTCCAGTGAGTATTTCAATCTCTCCACCACGCGCAAGACCGATCTCAACAGGACGACGTTTACTTACCCCTGCTTCAACAACGAATACATTCTGCATTTTTGTTATAGCATCTTCAATTAATGATGTCCGGGGAACGAGAATCGTATCTTCACGGACTTCAACAGGAACAGTAACTTTTGCGAACATACCAGGTCTTAGCATTCCGTCAGTGTTGTCAATGTGGAATTCTACTTTTGCAGTGCGTTGAACAGGTTGTAATGTTGGACTAATGTATGTAATTTTACCTGACAATGGTGTGTTGATCCCATCTATATAAATTGAAGCATGTTGATTCAATTTCAATTGACTTAACTCCCCTTCAATAACATCTGTAGCCGCTTTTACAGTATCAATATCCACGATTTCAAATAAGGGTGCTGTCGGAACTGCCATTCCACCTAAATCTAAAAAACTTTGTGAAACAACACCTGTAATAGGTGCTGTAATAGTTGCATCTTTCATCCGTTTCTGTGCAAGTTGGAGTGCAATTCTGGCTTGGGTATGTGCGGTTTTTGTCATAGTAATTTCTGCTTGCCAACTTTTTGCGTTTACTAATGCTTGTACCGAAGTTAAACCTGCTTGTGCAGTTTCTACTTGAGATTGTGCAAGTGCAATGTCTGTTTCCCATGTCTTGGTTGATGCTTGCGCTTTTGCAAGTCTGAGTGCTGCCCTTGCTTGTTCCACTTGTGCTTCCATCGCTTGGATATCTTCATCCCGTGCACCATTGTCTATGAGTTGCAGTTGTTCAGAAGCGATTTTATGTTGTGCTTTCACGACATCTAACTGTGTTTGGCTGTTCTCAATGGATTGTTGGCTAATTGCACCGTTATTGAAGAGTTGTTGCATTCGGAGGTAATTGTTTTCTGCATTAGCAAGGTTTGCCTTAGCTTGAGTCAATCCTGCTTCAGCTTGACGACGATCTTCATCACGAGCCCCACTTTTGATTTTTTCCAGATTTGCCTCTAAGGATTTTAATCCGGCTTCAGCTTGGTCTATTTGTGTAACTGTTCGGAGTTCAGCAAGTTCCTTGACTTGTTGTAGTGATACTTCAGCAGCAGTAAGTTGTGCCTTTGCTTGAGCAACTTGAGTATGAACTTTTATTTCAGCGAGTTGTTGTGCCTGAGAATAGGAAGTTTTCGCAGAATCGAGTGTTGCATCTGCTTGCTGTACTGCGAGATCCAACTCTTCATGTTCAATAACGGCAAGCGTATCACCTTTGTAAACCTTGGCACCTTCTTTTACAGATAGTGAGATGATTTGACCAGATATTTTGGGTATGACCCTAACTCGAGATTCCGCTTCAATTGTCCCAGATAGCTGCAATTCATTGCGAATTTCTCCCCTTTTTGCCTTGACGATTTCAACAGGTTTTGAAACATCAGTTTGTGTTTCTGCTTCAATAACCGGTTGTCCAGGTTTAAGAAAGCGGAACATTGCAATTGCTGCTATGACTAATATTATGATAATGGGAATCCATATTTTTTTCAATTGTGAAAGTCTCCTTCAGTGGATATATAGAGATATAAATCAATAACAAGATACTTTTTCAATAAAATATGTTTATTGTAATTTCTGTCCGATAGCTTTTTCAAGTTTTGCCAGACCAACGACATAATCGTGTTGTGCTTGTAAACGGTTCACTTTGGCTTGCATCAGAGCAAGTTGTGTATCGGATAGTTCTACTGTTGTGATGATACCGTTTTCAAATTGGATTGTGGCAATCCTAACGCTTTCTTCTGCCTGAGAAACCGTTTCACGTTGGACATCAATTATAGTTTTCGCTTCAAGCAACGCAAGGTATGCGTTACGCACCTCAAATTCTATAGCGGATGTTATCTGTTTTGTTCCCAATTGGAGTTGATTTAGGACAGATTCACTCTGTTTGACACCAGCACGAGAGGCAAATCCATCAAAGATGGGTATATTTAATTGCAACCCTAAACTCCAGATTCGGTTCATTTCCGTAAGTCTTTCATTGTGTGAAAATTGATAGTTTGAGAAGAAGGATAAATCTGGTAGGCTACGCGTCTTAGAAACACTGAGTTGTTTTTCTCCAGCTTGTTCATTCAGTTTTGAGCGTGTGATTTCAGGTCGTTTTGCAAGTGCTATTTCTATCAATTCATCAAGTTTGATATTGACTTGAGGCGTATCAAAAGTGCCTTCTACAGTTATCTGTTCGGTAAGTGGCATATTCAGCAAAGTCTTGAAAGCATTTTTTGCAGTACGAACACCGTTCTTTGCCCGAATTAATTGTGATTCTGCATTAGCAAGTTGTACTTTTGCACGGAGAACGTCAAAGTTGGTAGTTGCCCCAGCTGTAAATGAGGTTTCCGCAATCTTGAGTTGTTCTTTCACAAGTTCAACACTTTGATTAGCTACATCAACGAATTCTTGTGCAATTAATACACGATAAAATGCTTCACTAACATCTAAACGAAGTTTTTCATACGCAGTGATCAAGTCATTTTCTGCAGCTTCATATTGGAGTTTGGCAGCTTGGTATCCATAATTATAACGTCCCCATGCAAAGATAGGCTGTGTTAAAATAACTGTCCCTTGAACATTATGATGAGCACCAAATGCCAACTCGATCAAGTCTGCTTCATTATCAGCACTTGGCGTTGGCATTTCACCCATTTCTTCTCCAGGTGTTGCAAACCCAAAACCTCCATCTGCAGAAATTACAGAGGTTTGTAAATCTTTGAAATATGTATAGTTAGCATTTGCTGATAACCGTGGTAGCAGTGCAGAACGTGCAATATTAATCTGTGATTTGGCAGATTTTAGGCTTTGTTCTGCTGCTTGAACAGTGAGATTGTTCTGTTTTGCAATTTGTAGACTATCTTCAAGATTTAACACTTTATGCTGATCAGCTGATATTGACACTGTAAGTAGAAGTAGTAAAATGGTTCCAACCCAAGTTGAGTAATGGAACCGTTTTGAATTCATACGAGTCGTTTCCTCCAAAAGAGTGCAGATTGAACATGGTCTTTCTCTGATAGAATAGATGTGAATTAATAGTTACGAAACATGTTTAGTGCAAGATTTAATAGCGAAGAATTGTTGTTGAATCGCCGATTATCCATAAGGTGCCATTCGGTGTTTTCACAATATCTCGCAGGTTATTCGTGGATGGGGAATTATACATCAACCATGTTACGCCACCATCAGCAGTATATAAAATGACCCCTTTGTCACCGACTGCCCATCCTTCTTTATCTGTAGTAAATAGAATCGCGTTGATGTTTTCTCGAGTTGGTACTGTTTGATCTATCCATGTGTCCCCACCATCAGTGGAAACTTGGATAGTACCTTGACTGCCAACTGCCCATACAGTCTTATGGTCATAAGCATAGACATCCTGCAATTCAGCAGAACCAATGGTAATGTTCCATGATTGTCCACCATCAGTTGTCCTTGCAATAGATCCTGCAGCACCGACAATCCAACCCGTCTTGTCATCAAGAAAGAAAACGCCAAACAGATTGTTAAAACCTACCCCTACAAAACCAGGGTCTATATCTACACCAGTCCAAGTGTCACCACCGTTAATCGTATGCATGACTTTACCGGTTTCCCCGACTGCCCATGCGTGAATTGAAGTGCCAAAACTCATAGCATAACAAGCCATTGCACTCTTCCACCCCATTGTGCCACCGAACTGAATTCGTTTTGCTCTACCGTGTCCTTCGTCGCCAGGGTCACTAACACTTTTCCAATTTTTTCCACCATCCAGTGTTTCAAGTAAAGCAGCATTACTGCCAACGATGTAACCTCTCATTTCATCCACAAAACCAACACCGAACAGTTCAAATACATCACCGCTATTTTGCGGATGCCATGTATTTCCACCATCATTTGTGTGGATAACACATCCCGATAATCCGACTGCCCATCCGAGTTCATCAGTTCGAAAATGTACAGCGCGTAATTCGTTTGCGGAAGAAACAACATTCCACGATGCCCCACTGTCAGATGTGTGTAGGATTGTAGCCTTATCACCGACTACCCATGCCTCAGTAGCACTTATCATGTGTACACCTTGTAGTCGTGCTGCGACTGGTCGGTAATTTAGTGGAATCCATGTTGTTCCACCATCCATTGTCCTTAGAATAACACCGAATTCTGCTGCTGCAATCCCTATATTTTTATCAAAGAAGTGAACATCCCATATTGGTTCTGGCATTCCATTTGAATTTGGTACATTACTCTGTTGTACTTGCCAGTTCTCTCCATCTGAGGTTGCTACAACTGCACCCCCTGCACCGACTGCCCAACCTGCTCTGTCACTCAGCATATAAACAGCATCAAGGGTGTTAACAGTACTACTTTTAGGTGAATCCCAACCAGGTACGATTTCTTCTTCGGACTCATCTCCCTCATTCTGAATTGTATCAGCTGCTTCTTCATCAGGATCAAGTGGTTGAATTTTGGGATGTCCACCATTAATGGTATGGAGTATAGTACCTCCTCCACCAACTGCCCAACCAACTGTTGGACTGACGAAGTGTATACCTTCAATTGTGTTATTTGTATCAATGACTTGATTTGTCCATGTATTACCACCGTTGTTGGTATGCATGATGAATCCACCATCACCGCATGCCCATCCGTGATTTTCGTCAACGAATGATACCCCTAACAAAGCAACTCGAGTACCAGTGGATAATTTTACCCATTCTTGTCCACCATCTGTTGTTTTTAGTACAGTACCATTCTCACCAACAACCCAACCGACTTTAGGTGATATGAATCTGACTTTTTTGAATTCATTTTTAAAAGGTAATGGTTGCCTTGGTTGGTGCACCCAAGTCTTTCCACCATCAACAGTATTCAATATTGTTGAATTGCTTCCCACGATCCATCCGTTAAGTGTATCCACAAAAAAGACATCATTAAAACTTGCTTGCCATTTAGATTCACTCACAGTAACCCATTCTTTTTGTGCGAGTACAAACGGAGTTGAGCAAAGCAGTAAGGTTATGATGATGGAAAATAAAATTCTCCGCTTCATTGGTTTTCCTCCTTCTATTTATCCTTCAGGTATTGCATAAGTTCAGTTGTGTCTACTTAGTAAACATTATTCAAAATTCTGATATAATTACCATAAATCCGTTAAAGTATACCACTGTATTGATTCTAAGTCAACGTGTAATTGAGTTGTTAGTATGTAATTTCAATGACGAATTTACCTTGTCAAAACGGTGTAAATTTGCTACTATGAAGGGAATTAACTGGCAATCCCAAGCATTTATGCTTGGGTCTAAACATTTTCCAATTAATGAAATGATGCCTTTAGGAGTTAGAATGGTTAAATACGAAAAAGGTTCGGTTCATCCGTCAGAATTGCAAGAATTTGAGGATCAAAATACAGGGACTCATATTTATCAACTCACAAACGATAATACAATTAACCATAACCTATATTTTCTCACTCCATCCTTTACACCCGACCAAAAACATCTAATCTTTACATCGTATCGTTCTGGGAAAGCGAATTTTTACAAACTTGAATTTCCGGATGGTGAGATTGTACAGTTGACTAATGGTGAAGAAGTCCATGGGTATTCTGGCGTAATCTCTAAGGACGGAACGGAAATCTTCTATACTGAAGGTGATACTATTAAGGCTATCTGTCTTGATACCTTTGAAGAACGAGTACTTGCGGAATTTCCGAATGGTAGTCTTGGGGAATGTAGCGTAAGTGCAGATGAAAAGTCTATCGTCACAGCCATGAAAAGCGAAGGAAAATCACATATTACAGTTACTACTACTGATGGGAGCGGAGGGGAGATAATCTATACGTCACCAGACCAGACAATAATTCATCCACAATTTCATCCTGAGAATGCAGATCTTATTGCGTATTCAGGTGACCCTGCCCCGCGTATGTGGACTATTCAACGTGATGGCACTAACAACAAAAGTCTCTATCAACATGATAATAATGAGTTTCTTGTACATGAAACCTTTCTCGGTTCACAAGACGAATTGATTGTAACGCATTGGCCTTATTCCCTAAGGAGAATTTCGTTAGAAACTCTCCAGATACAGACAATCTCAGATTTTAATGCATGGCACATAGCGAGTAATCGTGCAGGAACAAAGGTTTTGTGTGATACTGTCCATCCAGACATCGGATTGCGTCTTGTTGATGTGGAAACAGGAGAACATGTGCCTATCTGTTATCCACAGAGTTCATCAAGTGGTAGCCAATGGAAAAAGGATAGATATGCGGTTGCAGAAGATTGGGCTGCAGCACAACAGACTGGGGATCGTGAAAAATCGTTGAGTTGGATGGAGATGAAGGTAGACACTGTGTACGGTCCACAATGGACACATCCGCATCCATCATTTAGTCCAGATGAAACGACTGTAGTCTATACATCCGATGTAACAGGTCATTCACAGGTTTATGTGGCAGTGATTCCGTGAGGTGTAGTTTATGCGGAAAGATTATAGATACTGTTCATTTGTTTTTATATTGCTTTGTGTTTCGTACCTGGCCTCTGCACAGGAAGGTCATTTTATACCTGACACAAACCTACGCCGTGTAGTAGGTGAGAAACTTGGTAAACAACAATTCACTGAAGCAGATATGCTGGTGTTGTTTGACATTGTGAGTCTCAATGATAATATCAGTAATCTTAAAGGTTTAGAACACGCCATAAACATCGGATTTCTACATATAGGGTATAGCCAAGTTTTCGATTTGAAGCCGCTCGCGAATCTAACAAAACTGCATACCTTGAAATTGCACGATAATCGTATATCAGATATTAGGGCACTTTCAGGTTTGGTTAATCTACAGCATCTTGAATTACAAGTTAATTTGATAGAGGATTTTTCACCACTATTGCAACTCACAGGATTACAAAACCTTCACTTAAGTCAAAATCCTGGAGATGTAAAAGCACTTTCAATTGGATTGAATCCTATAGATTTCGCAATATGCAGAATAGAAAAACCTGCAGTAAGTCCACGCGTGAGTGACAGAAATTATCCATCAACTTTCGCTGCATGGCATAACATTATCAATAAACCTTTACTTACTTGGGAAGAAAGAATCGCATTTCACGATCTCTATTTCTGTTGCCTACACTTCGGTATGAGATATATTCAAATCAATAATCAGACAAAAGTTCTCGGCTGGGTAGAGAGAGCTCAACAAATTAGAGAAACATTCCCAAAGTTATATCTTGCAAGTGTCGGGCATTATGCTGCACCCAAAAATCAATACCCAGAAGATTGGGAGTATTGGCTCAGAGATAACGAGGGTAACCTTGTTCAAGATGCCGGCTGGGATCAGTATTTGATTGATTATACACAAAAAGGCGCACAAGACCACTTCGTCAACAGAATTATTGCTATCGCACAATGCGGGCTTTATGATGGTATACTTTTAGATTGGTGGAGTGAAGAGTGGAATACACTTTACAACCGAAACACAGGGGAAATATACCGTCCATTAGAAGCTGAAGTTGATGCGAAAGTCTCAATACTTCGTCGCGTCCGAGAAGAAGTCGGTGATGATTTTCTGATTCTTGTCAACACGAATCGAACCAAAATTCCACGTTCCGGACCCTATGTAAATGGCACTTTCATGGAAACCCTCCGAGACAACGATCAAGGATATACTTATGAAGGTCTCAAACAGATTGAAAGTACTCTTTTATGGGCAGAACGCAACTTAAAGTCGCCGCAAATCAACTGTTTAGAGGGGTGGGGACTTGAGACAGAACCATTAGACTCACCTAGTAACAAAAAGTGGATGCGTGTTTTTACCACAATTAGCCTTACACATTCTGATGGATATGTGAATTTTGTTACAGGCATAACAGGCGGAATTGACCATACGCATGCATATTCAATTTGGGATGGACACAACACACAGCATCATCAAGGTATTATTCATGACCATCAACATGAACATTATTGGTATGAGTTTTGGAATGCTAATTTAGGACAACCTACTATCGGTGAAAAAGGAATACTTTACGAAAACCGAGATGGGCTTTTTATCCGCGAATTTGATAACGGTTGGGCAGTCTACAATCGCAGTGGAGAACCACAGACAATTAGACTTCCATACACGAAGGCCGTATCGTCAAAAAAAGAAGCTTACATGCATATTTTACCCGATTTAGATGGTGAGATATACCTAAAAGCAAAGAACAAAGCAGACATCAACGACGACGGTGTTGTGAATATCCAAGATTTAGTGATAGTGGCGAATGCGCTTGGTAAGGTCGAACCCGATCTCAATAGTGACGGTGTTGTGAATATTCAGGATTTAGTTATTGTGGCGAATGCGTTTGGGCAATAAACCTTAATCAAGGAAGTTCAGGAACAATATGCTTTAATGTACCTTCTTGTTCTGCAAAATTCCTGAGTTCTGGGTCAAGGTCTACTGCTTCTTTAAGGGAATTGATTGCATTTTGTGGTTCATCAGAAAGTGCATAAGCACATGCCAGATTATAGTATAATAGTGGAGCCTCGGGGAAGGTCTGTAGTGCATGCAGACATATCTCACGAGCATTTATGGGTTCGTTTTTCTGGAGATATACGGTTGCTAAATTGACGTAACCTTCTGCCATGTTAGGTGCCATCTTTATTACTTCTTTGAAGGTTTCAATAGCTTGGGTATATTGCCCTGCCTTCATGTAGGCATCCCCAAGATTGTTGTAAGCAGTCGGAGCACTTTTGAAGAATAGTGTGCGGTTCTTGTTCTTTATTGCTTTTTGAAATGCTAATATTGCTTGTTCTGGCTCACCGTTGCGTATATGGAATGATGCTTTTCTATAGTTGTCGTTGAACTGTGATTGGTGGTGCCATACCCACAAAAACAAGACAGTAACCGCAAGGCAAAATGTCATACAGCCGATTCTGAATACCTTATTAGTAGGGGATTGTTCAGTACCAGTATCTTCTGCAGTTTCAGGTTCTTGAGTTAGATTATCGTTTGATGTCATAATTAATTATAGTAATAACTACTTTTGCTCCCATTCACAATCTCAAATTAGATTTCTCAGTTCACAGAAGGAAAGTATAATAATGAAAACATACGGTTTTGGAATCATAGGGTGTGGAATGATATCTGATTTTCATTCCGCCGCAATTTCTGATTTAGAACACGGTCAGTTAGTTGCTGTGAGTTCTCGTAGTGCTGACAATGCAAAACGACTCACAGATGAATACAACGTTGAAGGTTACACCGATTACAATGAGATGCTCAAACGCGAAGACCTTGATGTAGTCTGTATTTGTACACCGAGTGGTGCACATCTTGAACCTGCTGTTGCCGCTGCCGAAGCGGGTAAACACGTGATTGTAGAAAAACCTCTGGAAATAACTTTGCAACGGTGCGATGAAATCATCCAAGCCTGTGATGAGGCTAATGTTCGACTATGTGCTATTTTCAATTCTCGGTTTACCGAAGGTGCACAACTCATAAAATCAACAATTGACAGTGGACGGTTCGGAAGACTAACCTTAGGTGATGCATATATTAAGTGGTATCGTTCACAAGAATATTACGACAGCGGTGGTTGGCGCGGCACTTGGGACCTTGACGGAGGCGGTGCCTTAATGAATCAATCTATTCACGCTATTGACCTTCTTCAGTATTATATGGGTCCTGTCCAATCTGTGCAAGCATTTACTGATACATTAGCACATGAACGTATTGAAGTTGAAGATGTCGCCGTTGCAGCTTTACGTTTTGAAAACGGTGCGTTAGGTGTCATTGAAGGCACGACTGCTACCTACCCCGGAATGTTCAAAAAGACCGAAATCTGTGGTACTAAAGGCACTGCAATCTTGGAAGAAGAGGATATTGTCAAATGGGAGTTTGACCCAGAACTTCCTGAAGATGCTGAGATCCGAGAAAGATTCGCCAAAAAGACTGATACCGGCGGCGGTGCATCCGACCCACGCGCCATCAATAATGCTAATCACCGTCGTCAGATGGAGAACTTTATAAATGGTCTTGAAAACGATTCGTCACATTTAGTTGACGGACGTGAAGGACGGAAATCTGTTGAAATCATCCTCGCGATATATCAATCCAGTCATGAAGGACGTATTGTTGAATTACCGCTTTAAACCTAATTATACCTTTTAGGGATAATCAAACACTATCTTGACCGCTTCATCCTTCTTGTGAAGTGCCATTTCAAAGCCTTTTTGTGCTTCGGTAAACGGTAGATGATGTGTGATAATCGGGGAGACATCAATTCGTCCTTGTGCAATCATGTCCATAGCTAACGGAAAATCATTCGGTACATCTGGTCCAACGGAACCTATGAATTGGATATTTTTCCTGAAGAATTCGGAGAAATGGAAATTGTAGACCTCATCATCTGGCACTCCGAATGCAAGGAGTGTTGCACTGCGTTTCAGTAACTGTAGACATGTGTTGATTGTCTCTGTTTGATGTCCCACCACTTCAATAACAAGATCTGCCATTCTACCATCCGTAATTTCTTTGACAGCTGCGACAATATCTTCATTTGCAGAATTTATCGTGTGGGTGGCACGCATCTGTTTAGATACTTCAAGGCGAAAGTCTACCAAATCGGTTGTGATAACGGATCTTGCACCGAGATTGCTTAACATTTGTGTAAAGAGCAATCCCATTGGACCTTGTCCAATAATGACAACATCAAGATTGAGAAGGTTTCCTAACTTCCGACACGCCCACACAACAGTTCCAAGTGGTTGCGACATTAGAATACAATCTTTTCGGTGAAAATCCACTAACGGTGTAATAACACTTTCATCCGATAGGAAATATTCAGCACATCCACCAATATGTCGCGGGAGTGCAAGAACTTCGTCTCCAGACTGAAAATGTTCCGACTTGCTATCTGTTACAACACCAATAACCTCGTGTATTGATAGTCCTTTCCCCAACGGATATCTGTCCGCTGGGTGTTCAAGTACAAAATTTGGCATATCACTACCACAGATAGCACTATGTAGAGTTTTAATCATTACCGTACCATCTGGATAGTCTGCAAGATCCGGTTTATCCATATCAATAATTTCAATTTGATATGGGGCAACGATTTGTCCTGCTTTCATAAAGACTCCTTTTCGTTTCCCATTCTGTATTAACTAAAAACCTGTTTATATAGTAGATAATACTGACAATACCTTTGTATGCAATGTCCCGTTTGTTACAACTACACCACGATTATTTTTCATACGTCTACCACTGAGAAAGGAGAGTGCTTTACCGTTTGCATCAGTAACTTTACCACCTGCTTCTTCAACCACAATTTGTCCTGCGGCGTGATCCCAAATACATTCACGATAATCAGGATATGATGGATTTGGCAGACGTATATAGAGAGATGCTTCACCGCGTGCGACGATTCCGTATTTCGCCTGACTGTCAATTTGGATAGGTGGTTTTTGAAGACCGAGTGTGTTCGCAATTTTGATATGTGTTGTACTATCTCCGTGCGTGGATTCGAAGCTTTCTGCTAAACGAGATGCATTGTTGGATACCTTTGCATCTCCTAAGTGATCTCCACTTAGCGTATAAATGGATGTCCCTTCACCGTGAACAGCAACAAAAAGACACCCGTTTTCAGCATTCGGATTATCTAAATTATGTGGCAGATTTGGACACCCTAAAATACCAAGTTGGACTTTGCCATCAACTATCCATGCTAATGCAATGGCGTATTGATCCTTTCGAAGAAACCCTTTTGTACCATCAATTGGGTCAAGTGTCCAATAACTGTTCCCAATTTCACCACTACCTTTATCAATCCATTCGCAGACATCTTTAGTAGATATATCTGATTTATTTGGTGAATCTACAGTAACAAAACGTTGGACATATTCAGTAACTCGTTTCAGAAGTGTTGGATTTTGTCTTAATTCCTGTGCGTTTTCTTCTGCAACAATAATGTCATCTGGGAAGGTTTCGCAAATTGCTCTGCATATCAGAGCCTGTGCCCCAAAATCAGCTACGGTAACTGGACTTCGGTCGCTTTTTTGTATAGCATCCGAAGACACCATTTCTGTTTGCACCTGTTGACAAAGTTCCGCCGCTTTTAGTACAGCTTCAATTGCAATCTGTTTTTTTGATGTCATTTTGTTAATTCACGTGGGATGTTACAAATGTGTCCTCTTAGAATAGGGTAGTTTTCGGTAAGTCTTTAACCACAAGGAGTTTTTGTTTTGCTTCTGCAATATCATCAATAACGGTTTTACGCATAGATATGTAATTCGTTCCTTCTTGTCGTAAGACATAGGCTGGATTAAATGTTGCCATAACAAACGGTGCAAATAGAGTATCTGTAAACCACACACCGCGTTCCTCTGTAATGCGGAAACGTGAGTTGATGAGGGTTTTTGCAGCAGGTGCACCTAAACATAATATCACTGAAGGTTGTATTATGGTTAATTCACCATTGAGCCATTTTGAACAAGCTTTAATTTCTATTGCTTTCGGTGGTCGATTCTTCGACTTATTTCCATGTTGACTCATTGCTTGGCATTTAATGATATTTGTTAACCAAATGTCCCCACGTGTTAGACCATTTGCAACGAGCATTTCATCCAGCATATTACCTGCTGGTCCTGAGAATGGAAATCCTGTATGGTTATCTGCTGCAGACGGTCCTTCAGCGACTACTGCTAATTTCGTGTTAACATCACCACTACCAAAGACTACATTAGATCGGGTTTTAGCTAAACCGCAATCCCTACACTCACACGCCCTTTTCTTTAGGTCTTGGATCTGTGCGTGACGGTTTGTCATGATTTCTGAGAACCACCTTCAATCTTCGTAAATTGAATACTGGCATGGATTAACGAGTCGGTTTCATCAAAATTCAACTGATAAATAGGTTTGTCCCAACTATATTGATAATCGCTACCAAAAGCAGAGACTCCTATAGGAATATAGTTTTCAGGTACATGCACGAAAAATGTACTAGATGATTGACGTGGTGGTTGACAAATCAGGAGGTAGCTTTGACTGTGGTCATCCCATCCTGTTGATAGAATCTCAACTCCTCCTTGTGTATAATGGATGTCAGTGGAGAGAAGCTGCGGTATTTGTTGTTGTTCTCTGAAGCATAGTAGCTTAGCTGTACGTGGTGCAAGATTCATAATAGTCACATTTTTAGATACGACACCTAAATATTGTCGCATCCAAAAATCATGCACGAGGTAATCTGTGTCGTCATTGAGTCCGATCTCAGCTAAATTCAGATGAACATCATCTTGTTTGTCTTGCCAATTAAAGATACCAAGTAGATTCCAAGATTCACGTTCTGTCTCAATAGGTAAGTGCAAAATACGTGGAAAAGGTTCATCATACCGATCAACCGACCTTGCAGCACCTCCTGATAAGGGGAATAACTTAGAAAACAATTCTGCCCGATGTGGGGATAAGGATGTAGGTGTATTCGCACATAATACTGAGTCACCACTTAATGCTGCAACGGTCATCTCAACAATTGCCTCGTTTATTGGACGGGGTTCATCAACACATAAATCACCGTATACGTTTTTCCAAACAGTGTTAGGCATTCCCAAAACTCCAGTGTAGCGACACAACCTCTGTTTTGTGCCGTTTTGGTGATGCCATGAATCACTGTTATCCCCATATTTCGGTCTTAGTAGCGGGTAATTGAGTGTGAAACTCTCCATACTAACACTTTCAATGATGTTGTAACCTGCCAGAACGGCATCCTTATCTGCTGCATCAACTGCTTCTTTCAATAATCGGACAGCCAGTCTATACAATTCAGTTGAAGAGAGAGAATTATCATACCATTTCGCATTTTGTACAACCGACATCATGCCACTCGTGTAACTGGACAAATCTGCTTTTATTAAGTCATATCCCCACTCATCTATTATCTGTCTAATAACTTTACGGACATGTTTTTGTGATTCTGGGTGTGAAACATCTAAAATTGCAAGAGCAGATTCTCTACCGGGTAGATGGACTTTAATAGGTTGATTAGCAATTGCATTGGTAGATTTTTCATTTGTTGATTTTGTTTCAAGTGTTTTTTTATATCGTATACATGATTCAGGATGCTTTCTTGCTAAATCAGAAGTGGATTCAATTCCAAACGGATCAATACAGATTCCTGCTTTAAAACCATTGGTATGTATCTGTTCAACAACCGGCACCATTCCTTCAGGAAAACAATCTCTGTTCAATGACAGGGTGCCTGGTTTTGGTTGCCATCCCGTTTCCAAATGTATGTATTCCATTCCACCAGAGAGTGATGGTTTAAAAAGTGGGCTCTCTGCTATTGTACTAATCTGTTCTTTGATTGTTTTTGCACTAAGTTTTCCCTGTAGGTTCTCCGAACAGAAACTCCAGCCAGTAAATGTCTTCTTTGGTATTTTGCTCTTCACTGATGTAGTACTGTAGGAACTATCTTGTTGTGAGTTTTCTTCTGCCCGGTCAACACTATTAGTGGCAAACCGCTCGGCATATAATTTATATGATGTGTCTGCATCTTCAGTAAAATCAAGGTAACCGATTTCTGATGTAACCACTTCTCCTGGTTGACATTTGATATTTTCACAATCATGGTATAGTGACCATGTTGTTAACCCTTGTTGTGTTTTACGTTTTGATACTTGGTAACCGACCTGAATGCGGGGCCACATTTTTTCAGCAGTAATAAACCCGAATACGAGTGACTTTTTGCTTTCAGTGTCGATTAAAATACCATCTTGACAGGGAAGTAAATTCTTTTCACCGTTTAAGTGAAATCCGTCATAGATTTTATGGCGAGAACCAGTATTTGGAGCTATCGCAGGCATCTTTAAAAACAGATGGTATTGAGAGGGATGACCACCTAATTGAACTGCACCATGCTGCGCTGAAATATCAATTAAAGTGATGTTTGATATGCCGATAGGTGTAGGACTTAAATTTTCCACACCAACTTTTAATAGGATATACGGGTGATCCCTGTAACAGGTGAGATAGGTATGCAGTCGGATACTGGATGTCTGTGTTTCAACATCTTTATCATTAGATGTGTTGTTTTCTTTCGTTTTTGAAGGTCGTTCAGATTCATCCGTATTATCTGATGTTTTACTTGCGCGGTTAGATTGTTGCCGTTTTTCGTTGGTGGATGTGGTTTCGTAACAAAACTTTAAGGTTTGGTAACTACCAAACGAGTCTGTTTGTAATGGTTCAGTGTGAAATTCACGATATCCCGTATCCAGCGTTTTCAACGTGGTGCCATCTGTAAGACTAATTTGTGTGAAACCATTTTTTATGATTGTTTTTCCGTTATTATCGTTGTAGTTCCATGTTCCTTTAGCTATATTAAATTCGATTTGGTAATTCTGATGGTTTAAAACGACATATTTTCCTCGCCGTGATATGGCTAAATCGTCAAGTATCATTCACCTATTCCTTGTGTTTCCAAATGCAGACAATAACCGTAAGATATCCATTGCAATAGCATGATTTGCTATCTAACTGATCTATCATATAGGTGCATGAACACCTTGTGTTCCGATAGTGATATGGACAGTTATGAATTTCTTAAAAGAAGATATGATTGAACATATCCATAACTTTCATACAGCCGAAACATTTATGTCTGCATCAAAAAGGCTTGCATTTTCATCAGTTGTGGTGTTCTATCAACGATATCTGTATATCTAAATCTATAGCATTTATGCATTTTATATTGTGACATCTTGGTCAATTAACATAGCAGATACTTAGGTTCTTATATGTAATGACAAATTAATAATATTTAGTAGATGAAACAATATTTATGTTATATCTATTGATGAAAAATGCAATGTCAATTTAGTAATTATACCTTCGCAAATAATAGAAAATTGATCTAATCTAATTATCATTAGAAATTTGATTTCTCAATAATTAGCGAAAAAGATAATATCGGATTGCGAAAGTAACATTTTAAAATAAAAAAGGTCTAAAAAGTATGTCAAATAAAACAGAATGTTGGCAGTTTAAAATATATAATACAAAATGTTGGGTTACATCAACACACTATATCCGTCAAAGTAACTCTGTTATCCATACGCCTGATGACGGTAAAAAGTTATACAGGTGTTTCCATACTGCCTATGACTATCGTATTTTAACATTCCAACTTCAGTTAGTAATTCCGTATTCTTATGGTGTTCTACAATAAGTATCCCGGAGGATTCAAGCAAACTACCATTCGAGATTTGAATTAGACACCCTTTGTAGAGTTGAGCATCATAAGGTGGATCGAAATAAATAAGATCAAATACCTGAGAACGTGTATGAAATAATGCTAAACCTTTTCCAATCTCGCTGCGAATCAGTTCTGTCTGTGTATTATTTATTTCAATATCACATTTCAAAAGATTCTGTTGAATCAGCCGTTTGCACCATACATCATTATCCAGAAAGGTTACGTGTTTCGCTCCTCTACTGAGTGCTTCAATACCGATGTTTCCTGTGCCTGCACACAGATCTAAAACTTTGCCACACCTTACATGTTCCCGCAGAATACTAAAGACAGACTCTTTAACCCTATCACTTGTAGGTCGGACAGAGAAGTTCTTAGGTGTGCTCAACCGTCTGCCCTTATATTTCCCAGCAATAACCCGCATTTAGATACTCAAATATGGGATCTAACCCTTTGAACTTATGTCCCTGAAGCACTTAGGAGGACACCAAGACATGCTGTCAAGTTAGTGACGTTGTCTGTAGCATGAATTCAATTCTAAGATCCTAAGCCACCTATTGTTATACAAACAATTCTTCAATCACACTACCGTCATTTACAACTCTTATAGGACGACCAGAACGAGATATATTCTCTTCTTGATAGTCAATCCCTAATGCGAAACAGAGTGATGCAAACAGGTCTGGTACCCCAACAGGACCGGATACAACTTTTGTTCCATCTTCGTTGGTACTACCAATAACTTGACCACCACGTGTGCCACCACCTGCAATAACAGCAGACCAACCGTTCGGATGATGGTCGCGACCATCATTTTGGTTGATTCTTGGGGTTCGTCCGAATTCACCAAGCCATAATACAATGGTCTCATCAAGTAGATCACGTTCACTGAGATCTTTTATCAACATTGCATAGGCAGGATCAACGATATTAAGAAGTTCTTTTGTCCTTTCAAAGTTGTTCTCATGTGTATCCCATCCATCAAGTGTAATTTCAACAAACTTAACACCAGATTCAACAAGTCTTCTTGCCATCAAACAACCTTGTCCAAATCTGTTCAATCCATACGCTTCACGTATCTCGGTTGGTTCTTCATTGAGTTCAAATGCCTTGATTTTTGGAGAGTTAATCAACTCATCAGCTTTTTTGTAGATAGCTTCATGAGTTTCTGTACCTAACCCAGTCCGTTTAGCTATAAAATCTTTCTCAAGGTTCTTCAGCATTTTAAGACGTTCACGAAAGCGATGTGTGTCCATTTGTTCTGGGTAGGACAGGTCATCAACCGGTTTCAAAGGATTATTGACAACAAAAGGATCGTGAGCAGCACCAAGAAAACCACCTGAATATGTTGGGGAATTGATATTAACACAACTTGGTAGTTTAGATTCGTCATCATCAAGATAATATGATGTTAATGAACCCAATGTCGGGTGTCTGACTGCACCACCGGGAGCATAACCTGTATGTAACAAATAACGTGCTCGTTCATGATTTCCTTCACGTGATACCATTGAGCGAATAATAGAAAGGTGATGTGCTTGTTCAGCAACATGGGGGAGATGTTCAGATATTTCAACGCCATTTACACTGGTAGGTATAGGAAGGAAAGGACCGCTATTCTTTTCTGATGGTTGTTTAGGATCAAATGTATCTAACTGACTCGGTCCGCCACTCATAAACATTACGATACAACGTTTGGCACTGGGGATAATGTTTTCTATTTGTGCATTACCTGTAGCACCGAAGTGCTGCAGTGCAACAAGACCGAGAAAACTACTGACACCATATTGGAAGAAACTACGTCTGGATATCTCTTTATGCCATAGTTCAGGTGTATCGTATTCGGGTATCCATAATCCTGATCTCATTTTAGTTTACAGCATTATTATCGAATGCTTCTCCTTAAAATATCAATCCGCTACAAACGTCTGTAAAATACACACTTCTGCGGGATAGGTGTCGTTGATGACGTTAATATTTATAAATACTACATCATATTATGGTCTAATATTTGTATGAAAATCACTTTGAACTATACAATTACTATGTGAATTCTTCTTTAACGAACTATATTTATGACGATAGACATCAATACTATAATAACACACTTACTATTGAAAAACAAGTAAAAAATCATTTTATCTCTCTTGCGAATTATTATTCTCTATGCTAATATATGCTAAAAGTTCAAAGGAGATATAAATATGTTTAAAATTGGTGTTATCGGTGACGAGGTCTCACAGGACTTCGCCACCGTAGTTAATTTTGTCCAAGAATTTAACCTTGATTCTATTGAAATCCGATCTGTATGGGATAAACTCCCACACCAACTTACTGACACCGACATAGAAAAAATGAAACGTCTACTTGACGAGACTGATATTGAAGTTATTGGTGTTGCATCTCCGTTCTTCAAATGTGATATGGACAACGCGGAGGAACGTAAGGAACATCTTGATATTCTGAAGGGTTGTATTCGTACAGCAAAGGCATTCAATACAAACTTGATTCGCACCTTTGTTTTTTGGGATACCGGCAAGACTGAGGAACGTTGGGATGAAATCATTGTTTCCTACGATGAGCCGTGTAGGATTATTGATGGTGAAGGCATTATACTTGGTATGGAGAACGAATCCACCACCTCTCTTAGCACTGCCAAACTCACCGCACAATTCATTGAAGAAATCGACTCGTCAAACATTCGCGGTATTTGGGACCCAGCAAATGAAGCACATGCAAAGGGTGGTGTTACACCTTATCCAGATGCCTATAATCAGATGAAGTCGACAATGATACATGCTCACTTGAAAGATGCTGCACCAAATCCTGATAGTGGTGAAATGGAATCCGTTCCTGTAGGTGATGGGATAATTGATTGGCAAGGACAGTTGCAGGCTTTCGTAGATGATGGATATGAAGGACATCTGTGTCTTGAAACACATTGGCGACCAACACTGAAAATAGACGATGATCTACTCAACAGACCTGGTGGAAAAGCATTCTCTGAAGCAGGTGAAGAAGCCTCCCGTATCTGTGTCGAAAATTTGAAGTCAATGATTAACAAAATAAAGTAGTAGGCAATCCTATGAAAATTAAGGCAGTTCGCACATCCCTATACGACATTCCACCACAGGTTGAACGGACTGATGCCATTCAAGCTTTTGTCTCTATGGAGTTTCCTTTCATTGAAATAGAAGATGTTGATGGTGTTGTTGGTACCGGTTTCTCCTATACTATTGGTAAGGGAGGAGAAGCAATCAAACAGATAATGGATGCCTATCTCACACCAATCCTCCTTGAAGAGGATGCTGCGAATATAGATAGGATTTGGAATCGGATGTGGATGGAAACACATTGGGTTGGTAGAGGTGGAATCGTCGGATTAGGTATGGCGGCTGTTGATATAGCATTATGGGATCTAATGGCAAAACGTGCTGGATTACCACTATATCAACTCCTCGGTGGCGCACGATCATCAGTTCCTGTATATAATACAGATGGAGGATGGCTGCACCTCACTGAAGATGAACTCGTAAGGCAATCAGTGGAATATGTTGAACAGGGTTACAAGGGAATAAAGATCAAGGTAGGTCGCGACAGTCTATATGAAGACGTTTCTCGGATCTTCGCAGTTAGAAAAGCGATTGGACAAGAACCCTACCTTATGATTGATGCAAATATGAAGTGGAATGCACGTGAAGCAATCCAACTCGCTTGCCGTGTTGAAGACGCAGACCTTTTCTGGTTTGAAGAACCGATTGAAGCTGACGATGTTGATAGTCATGTTGCTTTGAGAGAAAAAACCACTATCCCAATTGCTATTGGTGAAACGATATACAACAAATATGTGTTCAAGGAATACATCGCACAAGGTGCTGCTGACATTTTACAACCTGATGCAGTAAGAGTCGGAGGTATTTCTGAATGGATGAAGGTGGTTCACACTGCTGAATGCTTTGGACTTTCTGTTTCACCACATTTTTTGATGGATTTGCATGTGCATCTCTCAGCAGCAGTTCCCCATTCCCTCTTTGTTGAATATATCCCCTCTCTTGATCCCGTGCTAAGCGATACTTTAACTCTAAACGACGGTCACTTTTCGCCACCGGATCGTCCAGGTCACGGAATCTTATTTGATAAAGATAAATTGAAGCAATATCAATTAATGTAACGAGGAAAATCTGTGAAGCTAAAAAACCAAATTGCAATTGTCACAGGTGCAGGACGTGGCATAGGTCGTGCAACAGCAATCGCATTTGCGAAAGAAGGTGCAGATGTCGTCCTTGCTGCGCGGACTGAAACGGAAATAGTATCCGTTGCAAATGAAATAGAACAACTTGGTAGACGCGCACTGTCTATCAAAACAGATGTACAAGTGAAATCTGATGTTAGTGATATGGTGGCGCAAACTCTTGAAAAATATGGTAAGGTGGATATCCTTGTCAACAATGCAGGGGTTGCTATACACAATCCAATTCCTAAGATACGCGAAGAGGATTGGGATTTGACTATGGCGGTTAACCTGAAAGGTGTATTCCTATGCACTCAGGCAGTATTCAGTCACATGTGTAATCAGAAATCTGGACATATCATCAATGTGTCATCAGTTTCAGGTAAATTTGGACACGTCAACGGTGGTTCATATTGTGCGTCAAAATTTGCCGTGATCGGTTTCACTGAAACTACTAACAATGAGGGTAGAAGGCACGGTGTGAAAGCATCCGTTGTTTGTCCTGGTCCGGTTGATACCAAAATGCGACGAGATAATCATCCCGATGATGTAATTGAAAATCTCACACAAGCAGAAGATGTTGCAGATCTAATCCTTTTCCTTGCATCACAATCACCACGTGCACATACACTTGAGTCTGTCATACGCACACCATTAATGTAGTCTATTCACAATATAAAACATGCTCATTGATTCACACGCGCATATTCAACTTTCCCAATTTGATTCAGATCGTAACGCTGTCTTAAAAAGGGCAAATGATGCAGAAGTTTCTACTATCCTTATAATAGGTTTTGATTTAGAGACAAGTCTTAGCGCGGTTGAACTTGCAGAAAATCATGACAACCTATATGCAACAGTCGGTATGCACCCTCACGATTCCAAGGATTTGACTACCGATGTACTGAATACTTTTCGTGACCTCCTAAATCATCCTAAAGTGATTGCTCTCGGTGAAATAGGGTTAGATTACTATCGTGACCTTTCCCCACGTTCCAAGCAAAAAGATGCTTTTGAAAAGCAATTAGACCTTGCTGAAGAATTAGGGATGCCAATCATCGTTCACAACCGCGATGCGTATATGGATATACTTCCTATTTTAAAAGCTCGAAAGGGAAATATTAATGGTGTATTACACTGTTTTACAGGTGACCTTGAACTAATGCAAAGTAGTATTGAAATTGGATTTCACATCGGAATAGGTGGTATAGTCACATACCCTAATGCAAAAGAAATGCAAGACGTAGCGCGTGAAATTCCATCAGAACGTCTATTAATTGAAACCGATTGTCCCTGGTTAGCACCGCAATTCCGTCGAGGGAAACGGAATGAACCCTCTTATGTTCGTTCTGTAGCAGAAAAAATCGCAGAACTTCGGGACACTTCCTTAAAGGATATCGGAGAGATTACCACGAAAAACTTTAAATCGTTGTTCGGTACTGATTAGTAGAAGGACATACTATCAAGTATGAAGCATCTGAATCTTCGCATGTATGCGATGGTGTTTGCCCTCGTCTGTATATGGATTATCTTTACAGTGCTTACTAATGGCACCTTCCTCACGAATAGAAATCTATACAACCTTTCCCGTCAAGCAGCAGTAATTGCCATTCTTGCTATCGGGATGGTATTTGTCATAATTTCTGCCAACATTGATCTATCAGTAGGATTTGGTTCAGGTCTGCTGGGGGCAATAACTGCTATCCTACATGTTGGTTGGAAACTACCAATTGTGTTAACCCTACTTATTGTTATTTGCATCGGAATTATGATTGGATTGATGCACGGGTTTCTTGTAGCATATCAACGTATCCCTGCATTTATAGTCACTCTTGGTGGTTTTTTAGTATATAGCGGACTAATGTTAGCCTTTACAAAGGGTAAAACTATTGCACTTCCTGACAACTGGTTGAAATCAATCGGTACTGGTCACCTTCCTCAATCTATTGGTTGGTTACTCATGTGTGTCGGTCTAATTGTTAGCTGTTATACATTTTTCCGTCAACGCTCCCACTCACACCTACAACCAACTTTTAAGGCTTACCTACCTTCTGTTATTAAACTAATTGCTATATGTGGATGTATCATAGCATTCGTTGTTGTAATGAATTCTTATAGAGGAATTCCTATTCAAGGTTGTATTTTATTCGGATTAGCATTCCTGTTACATTTTATATCAAATCACACACGTTTCGGAAGATATGTATATGCTGTCGGTGGCAATGCGGATGCAGCTTATTTATCAGGTGTTAATGTGCGAAGTGTTACTGTGCGAGTCTTCGCAATAATGGGGGTTTTGATGGCTGTTGCTGGTATTGTAATGACAGCACGATTGGGTAGTGCTACATCAGGAGCAGGACGTTTGTTGGAATTAGACGCTATTGCAGCATGTGTGATTGGTGGTGCAAGTCTAATGGGTGGACGTGGTACTGTATTTGGTGCAATTTTAGGTGCATTTGTTATGGCAAGCCTCAGTAATGGTATGAACCTTGCAAATATGGGACCTGAAGGTCAAGATATAATCAAAGGTATTGTGCTTGTTGCTGCCGTTGGGTTTGATATGGCATCACGAAAAACCTAACCGAATTTCATCTACACTGAATAAAATCTAATCACAAAAAACTCCGCATCACAACTTTTTTTGTATTTTTATAAACCTACTTCCCAAATTTACCCCTCATTATAACCAAATTCTAAATGGGAAGCTATCTATGGACTACAATTTTAACATCCCAAATACCCTATCAGATATAGAGTTGGTTCGTCTTGTACAATGTCGTGATGAAGCCGCATTCACGGAATTGATATCACGTTATAGTCCACGAATTTGGCATTTAGTCGTCGATAATTCAAGACAAAGACGAGACGCAGAAGAAATACTTATGGACATCTGGTTGGCAGTTTGGCAGAACATCATCGGTTTGCGAAAAGCAGAGAGTTTTGGCGCATGGTTGCGAAAAATTGCATTTACGGCATGCAACAGATACTATGCATCAAATCTACATCGGAACAGCGAAATTATTTTGAGTTACGAAGATTTGGCTATTCAGATTGATAGAGATGCAGAGCAGCGGTTTCAGCATGCAAGATTACGTGCAGATGCAAGAGAAGCAATACATCAGTTACCACAGCGTGTGCGGTCTGTAGCAAGAATGTACTACCTTGATTTATGTAGTATCAAAGAGATTGCAGATGAATTCAATTTAGCACTCGGAACTGTCAAGACGAAGTTAAGCGAAATAAGACGACTATTACGAATGCAGTTTGAAATTGAACCTACGAGGGGAAAAATAATGTCCCAAGAAAAAGGACAATCTGAAAATATTGGTACAAAAGTTAAGATTATTGGTGTTGGTGGAACTGGATGTAATGTTATTAAAAGAATGCTCAATGATGACTATGAAGGTATTGAATTCTACGTTGTTGATACAGATGTGGAGACACTCAGCACATGTGAAGGTGCAACACAGGTGCAAATTGGTAGAAACACCCTCCAAGGAATGAGCACTGATGGAAGTTTGGAACTCGGAAAAAGAGCGGCAGCAGAACAGGTAGATACACTCCGATCTATTGTTTCAGACGCAAAGTTGGTAATCATTATTGCAGGTATGGGTGGAGGAACTGGTACTACAGCTGCCCCGCTAATTGCGTCTCTATCACGCGAACATGGTGCATTGACAGTGTGTTATGTGACACGACCATTTGATTCAGAAGGAATACCACGTGCAGAACAAGCAGCACACGGAGTATTAGAATTGCAAAGCGGATACCAACCTTGTGCAGATGCCATCATCGTACTCCCAAACCAACGTGTCCTTGATATGATTGATGATGATTTACATATTCAAGAGGCATACCAAAAATGCAATGATTTTCTGCTACAAGCAATAAACGCAGTAACAGAGGTTTATACCGAAGACCGCGAAATTCATGTCGACTTTAATGATATTGAAGAAACCCTACGGGACCAAGGAACTGTATTGTTTAGTATGGGAAAAGCCAATGGTGAAAACAGAGCAAAAATCGCTGCACAGAATGCTATCTCTTCACCACTACTGGAAGAATATAATATTGCCGAATCTGCGAATATGATAATCAATATTAGTTCTCCCCCAGACTTTACAATGTCTGAATTAGATGCAATCATGAGAGTTATAGTTGAAAAATGTGAAAACTCACAACCTATCTTCGGATTAATCTATAAAGAGGAATTGGAACTTACTAATGAAATCTTAGTAACTGTACTCGCAAGTGGACCCGATTTACAAAAAGGAATCACTTCTCCTACCACAAGGATAGATCGTGGAGTCACACCCGGACAAGGGGATATATTATCGCATTCCAATTCCTCAGAATTTGTCCATCTTCATAATCATAGTGAATATAGTCTAATGGACGGGACATGTCGTATACCTGATATGGTCCAGTGGGCAATAGAAAACAGTTCACCAGCCGTTGCACTCACAGACCACGGTAATATGTTCGGTGCGTGGGAATTTTATACTGCAGCAAAATCTGCGGGTGTCAACCCAATTGTCGGATGTGAGGTATATGTTAATACAGATAACAGTAGTTCACTCTATCATCTCACTTTACTTGCAGAAGACGCAGTTGGATACCGGAATCTCTCTGAATTGGCTTCACTCGGATATACTCAAGGATACAACAATAAACCCAGCATAAACATGGATATCCTACGAGAATATCATGGAGGAATAATTGCACTTACAGGATGTATCAACGGATGGGTACCGAAACTTATTTGTTCTGATCAAAGAGACCATGCAGTCCGAAACCTATTAGAATTAAAAGACATTATGGGAGAGGACAACCTATTTGTAGAGGTGCAAAACCACTATCTTGAAAATGAGTTAAAAGTCTATCCAGTCATGTTTGAATTAGCAAAAGAATACAATCTTCCAATAGTCGGTACAAATAATTGCCATTTCATTAGAAAATCCGATCACCGTATGCATGACATACTTCGCTGTATCCGAAGAAGGAAAACTATTAATGACACTGAACGTTTGCAATCTAACAAACATTACTATTTTAAGAATGCTGATGAGATGAAAGATGCTCTAAAAGATTATCTACCGGAAGCGATATTCAATACTACTGAAATCGCAAACCGTTGTAATCTGATACTTGATTATGACAAACATGCATTACTTAAATATGATGTTCCTGATGGATACACACAAGATAGCTACTTGGAAAAATTGTGTTATGATGGTTTACGACAGAAATATGGAGGACATCTTTCTGAACCGATTCGAAAGCAACTGGAATACGAACTTGATGTCATCAGAAAGGCAGCCGTTGCTGACTATTTTCTTATTGTTGCCGATTACGTCAACTTTGCAAACAAACAGGGTTATCTATCCTCAGCTCGAGGCTCCGCTGCAAGTAGTCTTGTATTATTTGCACTTGACGTAATAAGTTTCAATCCAATGGACCACGGATGTATGTTTGAACGCTTTTTAAATCTTGATAGAATGAATACACCTGATATTGATATAGATTTTGCTGATAATGCACGTGATGAGGTAATTAATTACCTGGTTAATAAATATGGACACGATTCTGTCGGAAGAATTGCAACATTTTCCACTTATCATTCAAAAAGTGTTATCAAGGATGTAGGACGCGTACTTGAAGTGCCTCAGGAAAACATCACGAAAATAACTGCACTCATTCCACTAATACCTGGAATTACCATTGATAAAGTAGGGGAAACAGTTCCTGAATTTCAGAAACTTGCTGAACACCCAGACAATAGAGAGTTAATTGAAATTAGCAGACAGCTTGAAGGAATGAAACGACATGTTTCATGTCATGCTTCTGCTATTGCCATTGCAAATGGACCTATTTCCAAATACGCGCCACTTTTCAAGGATAGACTCGGCAATATCGCCACGCAGTTTGAAGTAAATACTGTTGAAGATGTCGGTATAATTACGTTTGATACACTCGGGGTACGAAGCCTATCTACAGTTGCTGACTGCCTCATTATGATTAAAGAAAACCATGGTCGCAAGATTGCACTTGAAGATATTCCACTGAATGATGAAAGGTCATATTCACTCATCAGTTCGGGGTTAATTGCTGGTTTATTTCAATTGGAAACTTCACCAGGTATGTTTGATGTTGTTACGCAGCTCAAACCGGATACCTTTCAGGTATTTTCTGCTATTATTGCACTCTATCGTCCAGGTCCAGTACGTGAGGGTATGTTGCAGCAGTTCATAGATCGGAAAAATGGGGTGCAACCAATAGAATATATGCATCCTGCCTTTGAAAAGGCACTCAAAAACACTTTTGGTGTATGTCTCTATCAGGAGCAAGTTATGCAAATCGCATGTGATTTTGCAGGATACTCACATGCTGAGGCTGATTTACTTCGTTATACGATAACAAAATCAAGGGATGATATTATTGATGAACAACAATCAAAATTCATTCAAGGTGCTATAGAAAATGGATATACCAAAACAGAGGCAGATGAAATTTTTGACAAACTTAAATCCTTCTATAGATATGCCTTTAACAAGTCGCACACTGTTGCATATTCATTGTTATCCTACCGTATGGCTTATCTGAAAACGCACTTTCCACATGAATTTATGGCAGCAATTATGTCAGGTGAAACCTTAGACAAAGCAAAAATAAACCGATACCAAACGGAATGTACTAAACTTTCTGACCATCTAAATGTAGAAATCAACTTGATTCCATCAGATATAAACACAAGTGAGAGGGATATTATAGTGAATGGTAACGATATATGTTTTGGATTAGTAGGTGTTGAAGGTATCAATGATGAAGTAATAGATGAAATTGTAACTGAAAGAAAACGTAATGGAAAGTTCAAGTCTCTACAAGATTTTTTAGATCGCATTGATACCAATAAGGCGAATGAACAGGTAGTTGAAAACCTGATTAATTCCGGTGCATTTTACTCTCTTACATAAACCCAACCTGCACATCCTATAGTAGACTGAAAAGTTTTAGAGGCAATGCCGACTAATTTTGTCATAATAAGGCTATAAAACCAGTTCTGAAAAGGGTTTTTAGCCTTATGCTATAATATGCATAATTAGGTAAGTTATACCTATTCAGCATTCAGGAAATGACAATTCCCTACCTATGGTTACTTTTATAGCAACTTGACATTATATCCTGTCTGTGATAGAATATCATATTATAGTGAAATATAAAAATATGTTTACACATCTTCTGTAGGAGCGATCTCCGAATCGCGACTATGGAAATGTATGGTCGGGAATCGGAGTTCCCTCCTACAAAGAAACTGTCAAGATAATTGTAAAATCCACTATATAGTATATATAATTGTCTACATCCTATGCAATTACGACCATATCTTCTCCAACAGACATTCGAGACAGCAATCTCATTCCTATATCCTGCACAATGCAGAGTCTGTGAAACTCAACTCGGTATTGAATCAGTACCATATATGTGTGCTGGATGCTGGCAAGATATTCACATAGTTAACCCGCCTTGGTGTGAAATATGTGGAATTCCGAATACTAAAGGCACATGTGATGCATGTGCTACAAACCCACCGAAGTATGGAAAACTGCGAACAATTGCCTCTTATGGTGAAACTCTCCAAAAAGCAATACACCTCTATAAGTTTGAAAAGAGAACTGTACTTGCAGCATCCCTGACACAACTGATAGTAGAAAACCTACCACACGATCTTATTCTTACAGACTATGACTTTATTTTACCAGTTCCCATTCATATAAAACGATTGCGAGAAAGAGGGTTTAACCAAGCAACACTACTTGCTAATCAAATTGCAAAAAAGACAGACAATCAGGTAATAACAGATGCCTTAATCCGAGTAAAAAACACTTCCCCACAGAGCAGCTTGGATAGAGATGCACGTCAAACAAACATCATTGGTGCATTTCAATTGGAGAAGGATGAAGTCATACGAAATAAGAAGATACTTGTTCTTGACGATGTCTTTACAACTGGTGCTACCGTTTGTGAGGCAGTAAAGATATTGTGGGATGCGGACCCTATTGAAATAGATGTCCTAACATTAGCAAGGGCAATAACTCCAGAATGAAACCATTTACATATATAATGCGTATTTACAATTAGTTTAACTAAGCGATAATAAAATGTTGGGAATATGGGTGTCATATAATAGTACTTCACATTGGTAGGAGGTTAACTTTGCACTTAAACAGCATCAAGGTCAAAGGATTCAAGAGTTTTGCTGAAGAGGTAGAACTCATATTGGAACCGGGGATCACGACAATTGTTGGTCCTAACGGTTGTGGGAAAAGTAATGTCTCCGATGCAATTCGATGGGTACTTGGTGAGAAGAGTGCACGATCTCTCCGATGTACTAATATGAGAGACCTTCTATTTAACGGAGGAACTAATTTTAGTCCAGCACAAAAAGCAAGTGTTTCACTTTCCTTTACTAATATAAATAATAATCTTTCTGTAGGTGAATCTGATGTTGAAGTTAGCAGGCAGCTTACACGAGACGGCGAGAGTAGTTATCTAATCAATAAAACACCTTGTCGACTTCGTGACATCAGTGAACTATTTATGGATACTGGTATTGGTGTGGATGCTTATTCTGTCATGGAACAAAGTAAAATTGATTTAATTCTCAATGTTCGACCAGAGGAACGTAGATTCCTTTTTGATGAAGTTGCAGGAATAACAAAATACAAACATAATAAAAAGACTGCTCTCAAAAAATTAGAGGTGACTGAACAGAATTTAGTCCGGCTCAATGATATTATTCAAGAATTGAAACGTGAAACTGAGTCACTAAAGGTTCAAGCCGAACAAGCAGAACACTATCAAACTCTAAAAGATAAACTACAGCAATTAGAATTAGGACTCGCTTTTCGTAAATACGAAAAACTGAATTCTGAGTATAGAGAAATACAAGATAAATTAGATGAAATATTAAATCATGTAAGTGATGCTAACCAATATTTACAAGAATCAGAAGACAAGGTTGAAAATGCAAATATCAGACGTTCTGAACTGGATTCGGCTATTGAAACTTGTAAAGATCAGATAGCTGAAATAGCAGGACGAAGTGATAAAATTGAACGTCAAATTGTAATATATAAAGAAAATCAACTGAATATAACACAGCAGCGTCAGAGAGTATTACAAACACTTGAATCCTTAGATGTACAACAAGCGCAGCTACAATCACGTAAACGTGAACGGACTCAGGAAATGAAAAAGTTTGAAGCTGCACACAAAATTGAAGAGAGCCGTTTATCTGGACGAAAGAAGGTATTAGAGGATTACATCACCCGAATTGACAAAGCAACGGATTCGGTCCAAGACGCTCAGTCTATACTTCAAGAAACAAACACACAACTTTCCGGAAAAGAGAACCAACGTTTATCAATTGAACACACTGTTACCCATTCAGAAAATAGTCTAAACCGACTTCAGGATAATGCTGATACATTGAATGCTGAATTAAAGGTTGCAAAGGACGACTTCGAGAAAATAAAACACAATGCAACTTTAATAGAATCAGACTTGATTCAGATAGATACTGAGAAAAACAGGATTGAAACAACACTCAGTGAAACACAAAATGCTCTCAGACAGGTTGAGACTAAAAAAAGTGGATTAAAAGATTCATTAGACGGTAGCGTTACACAGTATAAAACCTTGAAACAGATGCAATCGACATATAGGGGATACTATGCAGGTGTTAGTGCTATAATGCAAGCAAAAACAAACTATCCCGATGAGTTCGGTGGTATATGTGGGGTTGTCGCTGAACTCATTCAAACTGGTAACGAATATGAAGTCGCCATAGAGGTAGCACTCGGTAGTGCCATTCAGAATGTTATTACTGAAACTGCTGAAGATGCAGATGCTGGAATCAGATACCTAAAGGAAAATCGTGCTGGAAGGGTGACGTTTCTTCCGCTTGATATAATTAGACGTAGAACATTTTCTGACAATGCACTCCTTGATGAAGTAGGAGTAATCGGTATTGCCGAAGAATTGGTGGACTATGATTATAAATACCAAAATGCAGTTCAACATCTTTTAGGTAACACCCTTATCATTGAAAATTTGGACGATGCTATCAATCTGAAAAGAAGATACAACCCAAGTGCTCGTATGGTAACTTTGGATGGGGAATTGATCAATACATCAGGGGCAATCACAGGTGGACACACCGATCAAAAGAAGACAGGACTTCTAAGCCGAGTAAATGAACTTGATGTGTTGGAAAGCAAGATTGAGGAACTCGTCAAGATTGTAAATCAATATGATGAAAAACGTAAAGTATACGCATCTACTATTGCAGAAGCACAACAGACCAAAACGAAACTCGTACCTCAGTGGCAAGACAAACAGATTGAAAAGGCTGCTATTACCAAAGATATTGAACAGCAAAACGAAATCATATCGCGTCTTGAAAAGCAACTCACAGATATTGAGATTGAAAATAAACAATACAAAGAAAAAGTAGATTTATCTCGAGATGAACAGTTGAAACTTGATGCTGAAATAGAGGATCTTACTAAGAAACAAAAGCAAAAGCAAAATCAGATTCAGAGGATATCTGAAGGCATTAATAGTGATAACCGGAAACGAGAAGAGATATCCGAAGAAATACAGGAGAAAGAGATCTTCTTAGCAGGCCAACGGGAAAAGATCAATGGTATGATAAATGAAATAGAAGGTTTTGATAATTCCCATCTCCACATAGAGCAAGAGAGAAAAAAACAACAAGAGATTATTGACTCTGATGAACAGACTAAGCACGATATTGCTGATAAAATTAAAGAAGCAGAACGCAACTTCCTGCGAATTGAAGGAGACCATGCTGAAGCTGAGGCAAAACATGAAGAGTTAACCGAAGAACGTGATAAACTTGTTGAACAGATCGATTCTCTTCAGAAAGAAATTCGGACAACTCGAAGACAGCATGAGAAACAAAATCGCACTCGTCAACAACTTGAGGTAAAAACCACACAACTTGAGATACGGTTAAAAAACATATCAACTCATATCCTTGATAAGTACCAAGTTTCACTTGATGAAATACCTAAACCCATGGGTCAAATTGAAGGGACAGAAAACGATACGCAGAATGCTAAACCCGGAGAGTCTCAACTTAACGAAATTGACATTATGGACAGTATAGAGAAATTGAAAGCAGAAATTTCTGCGATGGGTGCTGTCAATCTCAAGGCTATTGAGGCACATGAACAACATAAGGAACGTCTGGATTTCCAAGTTGCTCAACGGGATGATATCCAACAATCAATTCAATCTACCTATCAAGCGATTCAAAAAATCAACGATACCTCTCGTGATGAGTTCATGAAGTCATTTGAACAGGTAAAGTCGAACTTTCAAGAGGTCTTTACCCAACTCTTTGGTGGTGGTGAAACAGAATTACGACTGACAGATGAAACAAACATCTTAGAGTCAGGTATTGATATTATTGCCCGTCCTCCCGGTAAACGACCACAAAGCATTACCCAACTATCTGGTGGGGAACGATCACTTGTTGCAATAGGACTCTTGTTCGCAGTCTTCAAAATCAAACCAAGTCCTTTCTGTGTACTTGATGAAGTAGATGCTGCACTTGACGAAGCAAACGTGCTACGTTTTACTAATCTAATCCGTGCCTATTCCGATAACACTCAATTTGTTATTATCACACATAATAATCGCACTATGGAAATTGCAGATGTTATGTATGGGGTGACGATGCAACAGGCAGGTATGTCAAAAATTGTCTCTACTAAGTTTGAACGTAGATAGTGTTGGTTTCTAACACATTTTTGTAAGAATGATAGATGTCAGAGTTTGATCGTACACACCTAAATATATTACCACTCTCAGAACGTCAACACAAGATGACCGTAGCGGACATCTATTCCCTTGATGCTGAAATCCCGCCACATAAAAATAAACGACTTCAAATAGTTGCTGAACGTATTGTCCAAGCATACAATACTAAGAAACAAGTTATTTGGATGATGGGTGCTCATGTTATGCGACGTGGTAACTCACGATACATCATTGATTTGATGGAACGCGGTGTGATTACACATATTGCAACCAATGGTGCATGTGCTATCCACGATTTTGAAATTGCTCATATCGGCGCAACACTTGAAGATGTAGAGGTATACATACGTGATGGTAAGTTTGGCAATTGGGAAGAAACAGGACGTTATTTGAATGAGGCAATTATTAGAGGTTATCAAGATAAAATCGGTTTTGGAGAAGCAGTTGGCAGATTGATTGAGGATGGTGAAGAAGGTATATCTTTTCCGTACCGTGAGGTTAGTATGTTTGCTGCTGCCTATCGATTAGGTGTACCGATATCTGTCCACAAAGGTATTGGTTACGATATTACAGATCAACATCCCGCTGCAGATTTTGCTGCAATCGGTTGGACAACTGGCAAGGATTTCCTACGGTTTGCTCACACTGTTTCGCAGTTGGAGGGTGGTGTTTTCCTCAATTTAGGCTCTGCAGTTATGGGACCAGAGGTCTACCTTAAAAGTTTATCAATGGCACGTAACATTGCAACGCAACACGGAGATGAAATTCGTCATTTTACCACAGCAAATTTTGACCTAATCGATTTTCCTGATTTTCAGGAAGAGGGAAATCCGAAAGATGCACATTATTACCACCGACCTAAGAAAACTATCCTCATCAGAACAGTGAAAGATGGTGGAGAAAGTTATCACATTTCCGGCGATTTTTCTATTACCGTACCACAATTATATCAATTGATAACTGTCTCTCTATAAAATGTATATCTCATGCCAAAAATTAAGTTAGAAAAACCTATCAAACAGATACCATCTCCAGATGTCTTCCTATGGGTCTGTAACATCTGTCTTAGTATCGGAGTTGCGTTTTATACCAAATTAACTTGATTCCCATCTATTTAAAGAACTATTCCGATCGGATGCCGTAGTAGTTTGCGTAAAATTGCTCGCTCTCTCGACGCAACCATTCCTGATTAGCGGTTTGATTGCCAAAACGTTGGGGTGAAAAAATAGTCATATCTTCGCCAGGATCTCCGTTGATCACCCATTTCGCCAGCCATCGACCAACCGCAGCGGAACCGGCAATCCCCAAAGCAGCACAACCAGTGGCTAAGTAGAGTCGATCAAACCCTTGTACCGCACCAATCAGATAAGCACCATCGGGAGCGAATGTGGTCATACCCTGTCTATACTCAGTTATTTCAAGGTCTTTCAGAATCGGGAAAATTGGGGTAAGCCGTCTACGCGCCTCCGCAATCACCTCGACAGGTGGTTCAATATCTCCTGTCTTGAAGTCAACGGGCTTCGCTTCCAAATCAATGCTAACTGGCTGTGGTTCAAAGAACCCGTAGAGGTAACCCCCTTTTTCAGGTCTTAGGTAGCAACTGACATCGGTGACGCGCACAACTGGGTGATGATCGGGAATGCCGAGGGTCGGTACGGTGAGAACGCGTTGATGACGAATCGGCTGTACAGCCGTGGTCGCACTAACTTCCTTTGCGAGCATTCCACCCCATGGACCAGCGGTGATTACGACATGATTTGATGCAATAAATCCTTTATCTGTCTCTACTCCTAGGATCTCCCCATTCCGCTGCCGAAATCCTGTTACAAGAGTATTCAATTGGATCTGAATCCCTAAATCTGTCGCGGCGGCGGCGTATGCGTGAGCACACTGCTGAGGATCAACATATCCATCGTTGGGGACGAAATATCCGCCCTCAATCTTGGTTACATCCAGACCAGGAGAAAGACGAACCATTTCCGTGTGTGAAACAAAATTTGCCTCAATTCCGTTTAGGCGAGACCTTTCAATTTGATGTTTGTAGGCTTCCATACGTTCTGGCGTAAGTGCTACCATCAAACTCCCGGTTTGGCGCAAACTTGTATCATATCCAGTTTCCTGCGGAAATTGAGAAAACAGTTCAAGCGCATACCGGATTGCCTGCACCATAGGAACCGTAGACCGAATTTGACCAACGAGACCCGCAGCTTGGGGTGTCGTCTCCGTAGCGATTTTCTCGTTACGATCCAATACGAGAACACCCTTTTGTCCAAACTTAGCTAAATGGTAGGCGGTACTCAGTCCCCAAATGCCGCCACCAATGATTAAAACTTCTGTTTGTTGTGCCATTTCCTCAAATGTGAATCCCAAAACGTAGTGAAGCAGCTCAGTAGATGCCATTGCCATTTAACACACAAGTGCCAAACAATGGATTGTGTTGCTACAATCACTTTAATATAATAAGAAATTTATAGGTATTTTAGATCAAACTATAATTCCACCCTTCAACCACTATCCGACAGATGCAATTTCCAAGTGACCTTTCCAATGTGCTGTTAGCATCCGTTTCATCAGTTGATGTTCAGGTTTATTCAGTTTTGGATCGTCCTTTATCAAAAGCATTGCCTCTTTCTTGGCAGATTCTAAAAGTGCAGCGTCACTTATGATATTGGCAATCTTGAAGGTTGGAATTCCAGATTGACGCGTGCCGAAAAATTCCCCAGGTCCACGTATATTCAAGTCTTCTTCAGCAATATCAAATCCGTTGTTTGACCGCACCATCACCTGAATACGCCTGTATGAATCATCAGTTCTCGGTGTTGCAACAAGGTAGCAAAAAGACTTATCGCTGCCTCTACCGACTCTCCCACGCAACTGATGAAGCTGTGCCAAACCGAACCGTTCAGCATTTTCAACTACCATCAACGTAGCATTCGGTACATCTATTCCTACCTCAATTACTGTAGTCGCAACCAATATATCAAGTTCACGTGAATTGAACCGGGACATTATTTCTTGCTTTTCTATGGATTTCATCTGTCCGTGTAACAAACCGACACGTAGGTGTGGAAATACATCTTTCTGAATATGTTCCGCCATACTTGTCGCTGCTTTCAATTCCTCAAGTTTTTCTGATTCTTCAACAAGTGGATAAACAATGTATGCCTGTTTCCCCTGACGAATTTCTCGCTCAATTTTGGTGTATAATTCACCACGGTCTTTTTCCTTTACCCATCGTGTCTCAATTTTCTGTCTACCTGGTGGTAATTCGTCAATCACTGAGATGTTAAGATCTCCGTAAATTGTTAGTGATAGTGTTCTTGGAATCGGTGTCGCTGTCATAACCAGAACATCTGGAGATAATTGTCCATCTGCATCAGTATTATGTGTGTCTGAAAAAGATTTTGCTTTGCTCCTGAGTGTCGCTCGCTGCATCACCCCAAAACGGTGTTGTTCATCAATGATGACGAGACCAAGTTTGTGAAAATCAACACCTTCTTGTATCAGTGCTTGTGTGCCGACTATGAGGTTTGCTGAACCATCAGATATTGCTGTCATAGCAACATCTCGTTCGGACTTTGGTAGATCACTCTTAAGTAATACAACGTTTACACCGAATTGGGTTAGAAGTGTTGTTAGATTGTGGTAATGTTGCTCCGCGAGGATTTCAGTTGGCACCATCAACGCACCTTGATAACCGTTCTGGATAGCACAAAGTAGTGACATCGCAGCGACAACAGTTTTACCTGAACCGACATCACCTTGTATCAATCTGTTCATAACACGGTTGCTCTGCATGTCATCCTTAATTTCTTTGAAGACCCTTTTCTGTGCATCTGTCAACTCAAAAGGTAATGAACTTATGAAACTCTTTAGTAGTGAACTGTTTCCTTGTTGTCCATTGTCAATTTGAAATTGAATACCGTTTTGTGAAGTTGTGTTATCCTTACGCATTTCCATACCAAGACTTAGTAGGAAGAATTCATCAAAGGCGAGTCGTCGTTGAGCGGCAAGTCGGTGTGCATCTGATGTCGGAAAATGTATCTCGTTAATAGCCTGTTGTCTGTCAATCAACTGATGTTGCTGACGTAGTGGAAGAGGTATTATTTCGGGTATCTCATTTCCATGTTCATCTAACGTATTTCGAACAGCCGTACGCAGCATTTTGGCAGTTAGTTTCTTGGTGAGAGGGTATTTCGGTACAATACGTTTCGTATGAATTAGGTTATCTTCATCAAAAACCTCAAATTCATAGTCTGTTGTTTGGATTTCATTATAACGACGTGTGAATTTCCCGCTAATCACTACTTCCGTATCAACTGGAAGGATAGATTTTATATACCCGATTCGTCGACCGAAGTTAACTAAAATAGCAACTCCTGTACCATCATAAATTGACACCTTGCCGATGCTCTTTCGACCTTTAGTGACTGGTGGTGTTGTGACATGGTTGACCACTTTACCTTGAATTGTCTCAGGTTCACCATCCTCTGTACGACCTACACTGTATATCTCAACGGTTTTCGATCTGTCAAGGTAGTCGCGCGGGTAGTATTCCAACAGTCCACCTACCGTATTGATTTTGATCTCCTCATGAATAATTTCAGCACGCCGGGGACCGATACCTTTGACGAATTGTAAAGGGTTGGTAAATATATCAAGCGATTCGACATCTGTTGATACGGGTATATCTCCGATTGTAACAGGTACATCATTGACATCCTCAACACTTTCAGATTTAGTTTCAACTGGTAGTAGCGTAGGGGTGTGTCCATGCTTATAGTTGTCAGGAACTGTGTTTGTAGGTGCTTGTGTGTTCTGTGTTGGAGTAGATGTTACTTGTGATGAGTTTGTATCTTGAAATAGTGGTAAGTTCTGAAAATTAGATGAGGAAGGTAGAGGTTTTTTGTTAGTTGTATTATCATCTGTGACGGTAGTAGGGGTTTCTTGGGTTATAGAGTCTTTTGTGGAAGAGGTATTATTTATTTCCTTGCTGGCAAGTGCCGATTTAATATGATCGGAGGCATTTTGTATTGCATTTTTACGTTCTGTTGGAGACATACCGGAATAGTTTTGAAATAGTCCCGCAATATAATTAATAACCTGCTTTTCATCCGCAGAAAGTTCAAGTGCTCTTGCATTTCCAATCCATAGTTCTACATAAGCACCCATACCATTGATTACAACATCATCCTGACACCCTTTCCGCATTTCTTGTTGAAACGGACGGCTTATAGTTGACAATATTTGTTTAAAGTCATTCATTCTTTACCTTAAGAACATTATTGGTGTAGCATACGAGGATAAAGAACCTAATGTATTACACCTTTCTAAAACCGTTTGAGAAAAATATCTCCACTATCACGTTGGCTATTGCTCCAGACAACACATAACTGATCATTTCCAACCGATATTACAAATGGAGGTAGGTGTTCTCCGTCACTTGTTGAGACAGGTACACCGTCTTCATCCCATAGTAGTTTACCATCTATGTCAATTTGCTGACAATAGATAGCATCAACACTCTCCTCGCCAAAATCTCCTCTATAATCTAACCAAGCGATAAAAAAACGGTCTTCTTCCGTGCGAACTATGGTCGGACTGTCTTGATGACCACCTACAATGCAGATTGGTATACCGTCCTTATCCCATAAGAATGTCCCATCAGCTTGAATACGTTGCGAATATAAATCAGAATAGATGTCACGTTCGTCTCGCCAAACGACAATTATTCCACCATCTCCATCCGAGACTACAGCTGCATTTTTCTGAATACCGTCTGCAGTGCATATTGGAATACCAGTTTCCTGCCACATCTTGCTTCCATCTGGTGAAATTCGTTGTGCATAAAGTTCGTCATTTATGAAGTTCTCATAGATTTGCCATACAACTATGAATCCACCATCACCATCAGATACCACTCGGTGATTGCCTTGCATCCCATCTGTTGGTGTAATCAGGCGCGGAGTATCCCACAACGACTTTGCATCAATACCGTATCTATGTGCCATTATATGCCATTCATTATGACCAATGACATCCCACCATACGATATAAAATCCTTGTTCACCATCCTCAATCAAAATTGGATTGCTTTGTAGAGATTCGGATGGAAACACAGGGATTCCGTCATGTTCCCACATCGGTTGACCCATAGAATTAATACGTTGGATATATAGATCCTGGAACTCTGAACTTATTCGTTCATCTTCCCATACAATAATTGCTCCACCTTCTCCATCACTGAGAATTGCTTGTGTTGATTGGTCTGCGACATTAGTACACACTGGAATTCCATCCGTTTCCCAGAGTATCTTCCCATCCAGACTTACCGCTTGTGCGTAAATATCCCAATCACTTCTTCCCCGTCTGTCATTCCAAACCACAACAACATTCTCATCGTGTCCAATCATCCGCAAACGTCGTTGATTTCTATCTGCAACTGATATCGGGAGACCGTTCTTTTCCCATAACATAGTATTCGTTCTATCGACTCTTTGGACATACACATCCCAGTCTTTTCTTGTGCGGTAATCCTCCCATACTATGATAGCACCACCATTCCCATCCGACACTCCCTGTGGAAAAAGTTGACCGTCATCTGCTGCAGAGATAGAAATAATCTCGGACGCAGAAATAGTAATGGGAGTTGCGATAAGAAAAGCCCATACAAGTAAGTAAGAAATGAATATTATCGACTGACAACTCATTCTGTGAATAGAGTTTTCGGTGTCCATAGATTGACTAATTTCCCTTTGGTATGTAAATTGAATGATTTCCAATGTTCAATAGGAAGTTCTATATGAGCAAGTGCTGTAGTAGGCATCGCCTTTATCTCTCCAGTTAGGAGAGTAACAAGTTGCTCCATCGTTGGGTTGTGTCCGACTACCATAACCGACTGATATTTGTCAGGTAATGCTTGTACCAATTCATAATAAACACTTGGTGGTGCATGGTAAAAACGATCTACCCGCTTAATTTTTCCAGAATAACCGCATGCTTTGGCAACCTTAGTTGCGGTTTTTCTTGCACGTTTTGCTGATGAGGAAAGAATACGTTCTGGAATTAATCCCTGATGTTGGAGATGTTTTCCCATTCTGGGTGCATCTCGTTTACCACGTTTATTGAGGGGTCTATCATAATCGGAAAGTGTGGGATTATCCCAACTGGATTTGGCGTGTCTTAGAACGAGAAGGGTTTTCATTATGGTTATTGTAAATCAAGTAAGGTATAGATACCATTAAATCTGTGTCCAATCAAATAAAACACCTAAAAATTCACCTTTACGATCAGTCAAACCGTCATAAGCGATTTGTGCGTCTTCAGGATTGAGTACATGTGTTAGCAATTCTTCAACCTTAAATTTACCTTCCTTGATGAGGGAGTAGACAATTTGCGAATTCCTTTCAAGTGAATGCTTGGATTCACCAGAATGCATAGTCGGAAAGACCCACTCATGTGCACTTCGCAGTGTTACGGCTCCTCTACCAATGAGATGGGTATAATTGAGTATCTCAGTTACATTTGTGATATACTCACCGCGTGGTGAACCGAGTAGGATAACCTCTCCTTTAGTTCGCGTCAACTGATACGCCAATTCAACGAGACGAGGGTTGCCAATTGCCTCAACAGTGACATCTGCCTTTTGTCCACCTGTTATGGTATTGACCCGTTCGTGTACATCCTCTTCGTCCGGATTAATCAGGTGTTGGATACCACACTTCCGTGCAATTTCTATCCGTTCAGGAACACGTTCAACGCTAATAACTCTCATGCCTGCTAAGTTGAAGAGTTGAGATGCAGAATTTCCGACTAAACCCAAACCGATTATAATCGCTGTATCCCCAAACTCCACAGATGACACGCGTAATGAAGTCATGGCTACCGTCGCCATCCGTACAAATGGTATCAGTTTTGCATCAACATCTAAGGGTGGTTTGAATGCTAACATCACGGATGCAGTCTTGACAATAGAAGCGTGTGAACTGTAACAGAAAGCATAATCGCCAACTTCACACTTGGTTACGTGTTCACCAACTTTAAGGACTTCGCCAATTCCAGTGTAACCTGACCCGTGGGGGAATCGAGTGCCACTTTCCAAACCGGTGAATCCTGCACCTTCTGTGCCGGGACTAATCAGACTATAATGTGTTTTCAGCAATATTTGGTTCGGTCCGAGTGTTTCGTCAAGTTCAAAGTCCTCTAACGTTGCCGAACTTTTCGCCGGCATGATAATGTGTTTGCCTTTCATGCATTTCTCCTCATCAAAGACTATGATACCTGTCTTTGTGTTTACTTTATGATAACAGAGACGGGTAGTCAAGTCAAGACAATATTCATGCAAGGGTGTGTAAAATTTCTGTCATTAAACGGCATAATTCTTTGTAGGGAACTCCGATTCTCGTTAGGTCGCGATTCGAAGATCGCGCCTACAGGGTAATTGAGCATATTTTGCCAAAAACTTTACACACTCCTTTTATTTTATTAGTAATCTTCTGTGAAGTTTGTGGTTCTTTGGTCAGACTATAAAGAGTAATCCTATAATCTAAAATTGTTCTCTTCTTCCTTACATTCGTTTTCAGTACAATTACGAAAACTACCGATTTATACTAAATGGACTAATGTCAAAAGTAGTATTACTTGTCAATGTCAACTCGCTCATGATACGTCCAACAAGAGAACAAAACTTAAAGCCGTGTCCAGAGAAACCTGCTGCTATCAGTAGATTGGGACAGCGTGGGTGTTTGTCAATTATAAAATCTTCGTCTGGAGTTTCGGTGTAAAGACATACCTCAGAGTGAACTGCATTACCAAGTTGTGGGATTCGCTCACTCACATAAGTATCCATACGTTGGATATAGGCTTGTTCAGGTGTGCGGTTACAGGTGTCTGGTGTAACGGATTTTCCCATTCCATGACGTGCAACTTTAGCACCATTTTTCCCAAAATACGGCATACCATACATAAATTCATCATTGTTTGTTATCTCTGTAAAAACAGGAAATTGATCAGGTTGGAAAAGGATAACATCAGTTGGTTTGTAATAGCACACCTGCTGCTTTGTCACCGTGAGTGGTAGATTGAGTTCTTTAAGTAGAAAAGATGTCCATGCACCTGCCGTCAACACGACTTTTCTACCGAGAAATTTGCTGTCTTCTGTGTAGACAGACGGAACATCAGTCTGCCAATCTATTCGGGTTACTAAAGTATTTTCACGTACATCTGCACGGTGTTGCTCAGCTAATTGCAGGTGAGTAGAAACACATTCGGATGCATAAAGAAATCCTGTATCCTTCTGCCAGAGTATATCCATGTCGTTTGTAACTTGGAATTGTGAGAATCGTTTGACGAATTGTGTCGTAGTCCACCATTCAGATTCAACCTCAGCAGCATCTAAACTGTTCCGTACGTCCATCACGTATTGATTTCCGCTTTTCCCGAGACTCACACTCCCAGTAATAAACAGCAGCTGCTTACCGGACTCTGACTCCAGATTACGCCATTCCGCGTATGCTGTTTTCATCAATTCGGTGTAGAAAGGCTTATCGTAAAAGAAACGGATAATACGAACTTCACCGTGTGAACTGCCTAAGGTATGTCCACGTTGGAACTGTTCTAAAACAAGTACGTCCGCACCTGACTTGGCAAGGTGGTATGCTGTGGCACTACCCATACCACCCGCACCAATAATTATTGCATCGTAGATGTGTGAAAGCATAATTTCTTGGATTAACTGATGTAGAGTTGATATACGAATACGTAACGATAATTTCTGATGGGTGTTACTATTGGGAAAGTGGGTATGGATTCGGTACGGTAGTAAAATTCTGGTGACGATCTTCACCACGCAAAAGAATCGGTTTCCAAGGTCGTTTCAGAGAATTATCCTCTGCTTGCTTAACAGATGGTGAGATGTATCGAATTGTTAATCCACACCTTCTACGCGTAGAATGGTTCGGTAGACTACCGTGGATTATCATACCGTGATGTATTGACATCTCACCTGCTTTTAAGATAAGGTCAACGGCAGTATCAGCCTGTGCATCTGGGACTGGTACTTCTTGATTGATGCTCAACAGGTTCCCTTCCTGGTCTGATTTTCCATGTTCTTGTACTCCTTTATGGTGGCTACCGGGTATCACCTGCATACATCCGTTTCCAGTATCGCTGTCATCTATAGCATACCATGCGGTAACAGCATTAGGTGGTTCAAGGCCCCAATATGTTACATCTTGATGCCAAGCAACAAATTTCTCTCGTGGTCCATATTTGCAAAAGAAGTGCGTTGCTAACAGCATCACATTTGGACCGATGAGTGCTTCAATGACATCCAGGATATTAGGATGGATTGCAAGTTTCCATATAAATTCATGGTCAAAATGCCAATCAATTAGACCGATTTCACATTTCTCTGCCCCCACTTTTGCTTCTAACGCATCATATTCTTTACGATAATGTAAAGCCTCAGTATCTTCAGCAATTTGGATACCCGTCAAGAATCCGTCTTTTTGATACGCAGATGATAGTTTTTCTTTAGTCGTTTCCATTAAGTGTCCTCTCCTATGAAATATCAGGAAGTTTCCATTGACTAAACCATTGTGAACTCTCTGGTGGAGGTTCACCCGTGTTCTGCATTGTCTTAAAGGTTTTCAATGCCGGTATCACCTGTTCTGTCCAAATCTCTTCTACTTCTATGAATGTCACTGGTTTCCGATTAGTTATGTTCTGTTGTTCATAGGAATCAAGCAATTCCTGCATTTTGTTTCCAAGCCAAGTGACTTCATCGGTAACCATGCGTTCACCGATACGTCGATCAGAGTCGTAGGCATTTGCACCCATAGCGAAGTGAGGTCCTTGTGCATCTTCTGCTGGCATCCGAGACATGTCAACGCAATCCGGTTCTAATGCCCATAACAGTGATGTTTCGACTCTTCCCGCATGGTCTCCACCATCACCTTGTTTGCTAAAACCGATAGAATTCGCTTCAAAATCTGGTAATCCATACAAACGCATTGCGAAGTTAGGTTGAATTATCTCAAGCAAAGTTTTTAAGTCTTGCCAATTCGGTCCATAGTGTCCAGTGAGGAATATGGCTGCATGAAAACCGAGTGCATCAGCAGCTCGGACGTGATAGCATACATTTTTGAAATGTTGCCATGCTGGCATCGCGGTAAGCCAACTTCTAACTTCACCTACATTCTGTTGTGCCCAGTTAGCATACGATCCATGTTCATGGATGTGCCAATAATCAGGAGGTGCAACAATTCCGCCATATATTTGTGCAGCACGACAAGCTATTGCGTGTGCCTTGAGTGCATCAAGTCCAACAGTATTTTGCGGTCCGTGTGGTTCACAGAGTCCATAGGTGAAATAGACACTTGGACAATTTATAAATGCAGCTTCTAATTCATCAGGGAACATCCGTTCCCAACGAACCTCGTTCCGCATAATCCTTCTCCATTCTTTAAATAAAAATTATTGGGGTTAACGGTGTTTGTAACTGAAATCGATGTTAATAGAAATTGAATATCCTTATAGCAGTATGCATTTATTTCATTAACGATATTCTCGTAAGGATGATTTTATATGTCCCCAACGTGTTGTTAGTTTTCCACGAGCTTCAACAGGAAGACCTTCTGCTTTAAAGAGCATCTCTACCTCTTTTTCAGATATTGCCCTATTGTAAATAACTACCTCGTCAATTATGCCGATAAAACCCCCATCACCAGCACTACCAATCTCGGTTTCTGTTCCCCCTGTTTGCATCGGTCCATTAAATGTATCTTCTTTTGCGAATTTACCATCAAGATATAGAAATTTTTTATTGCCTTCTAAAACTCCAACGAGGTGATGCCATTCTCCTTTTGGAAGTGCAGCAACTCCAAATCCTCCATCACCTTGCCAATTCGGTTGTGTTATAAATTCCAACTCGGATCCCGCGTTTCTACCATCAAATCTTAATGCCCAACCATTTACGTCCCGCTGTGCAATAATAGTTCCACAACATGTCCCAGCCACTGCACCATCAACTGGAGTAGCAGTTTTCCCATTTATCCATGCTGCAACGCTTATCGCTTCTGCACCGTTAAAATTCAACGAATCGGTGCCAGGAATATCGACAAAGTTATTACTGTCAAATTCAAGTCCTTCTCCTACTTTTCCTTTAACAGATTTTGGATTTCCTTCGAGTTTACCATCATTTTTTCCTAGTACGTCTTTAACTGTATTTCCATTGATAGTACCATTATCCAACGGCCAATATCCCACAACTCCATCTTCAGGAAATTGAGCAACAACCAATGAAGCAGTAAGAAGTGTGAATATACTAATAGTTAGGAATGTAATTACATTTTTTGACATTTATTTTTCTCCATAAATCTTAGTGGTTTGCTCATAACAGAGAATTGTAATAATTCATGTTCTGCATATAATGTGCGTTTTGAATTATAGGTCAAGGGAATAATACCCACATGTCCATGGATATATTGAACTTTCAAATGAAGTCCCTATAAGTTATTTTGATTATACCTAAGAACGATTATTGAGTCAATCCTTAAATTTGGGTGGGATGTGTAAAGTTTTGTCAATGTGTTCAATATGCATATAGGGGGGATACAAAATATGCTCAAAATAATAAGAAGATTGCTTTAAAACAGTATGTGATCCTACCTCTACAACAAAAGTATAATTTAATTTGACACACGTTATTTTATATGTTATAATTAGTATTACATATAGTATTATAGTAGATGTAAACCAATTATGCTAATAAATCACGTTTTTCAAAACTATACACCAATGATTTGGTTTTAATTCATTGACAATAATATAATTTAGCATTAAAATGGATTAATCCATACGACATTGGAGGTTAACAATGGAAAAACTCTCAATAGTAGATACACATGTTCATCTATGGCATCCGAAGCAGCTAAGATATCCATGGCTAAAACAGGTTCCAGCACTAAACAAACCGTATCTTCTAAAAGATTATTCAGCTGCTCACGATGATCTTGCTATAGAATCCATGGTCTTCGTCCAATGTGACACACATCCCGACGATGGTTTGAAAGAGACTGCTTGGGTAACGACACTTGCTGCGGTAAAACCGCGTATTAGAGGCATTGTGGCGTGGACACCGCTTGAGGAAGGGAAACAGGTTGAACCTTTTGTGGAAAAATTGGCTGAGAATAGACTTGTGAAAGGTATTCGTCGTCTCATCCAAGGGGAAAGCGTAGACTTTTGTGTCCAACCCAACTTTGTGAATGGAGTGAAAACGCTTGCTCGTTATGGATTGAGTTTTGACATCTGTATCTTTCATCCGCAACTTACAAACGCGATTCGACTTGTTGAACAGTGTCCGAATATCCAATTCATATTGGATCATATTGGAAAACCGGATATCAAGAATCAACTGTTTGACCCGTGGAAGCAGGAGATAAAAACTCTCGCAGATTTCCCAAACGTATACTGCAAAGTATCAGGATTGGTCACAGAAGCAGACCATGAGTCTTGGACACCTGATGATTTACAACCATATATTGATCACGTGATTGATTGTTTTGGGTTTGACCGTGTGATATATGGGAGTGATTGGCCTGTCTCAACGCTTGCTTCAGATTACCCGCGTTGGGTGCAGACATTGCAGGATGCAGTTGCCGGATGTTCGCCTGAAGAATTGAAGAAACTATTCCACGATAACGCAGTTAAATTTTACCGACTTTCCACGTAAAGTAAGTATACCATTTAATTATAACGTCGGTTTATGTCCGTCCTGTCTTAACCTGACGTCTGCGTGGATGCAGCACAAACTCTGTATAACCGTTTGGTAACTCACAACCTTTAAACACTAAATCTATAGCAGCCTGAAATGCAATGCTCTGATCATAGTTAGGCGACATATTTCTATAGTTCGGATCGTCCTCGTTCTGTTCGTCAACAATCTTTGCCATTCGTTTAAATGTCTCTGTAACTTGTTCTTTTGTGACAATCCCATGATGCAGCCAATTTGCTATATGTTGGCTCGAAATCCGAAGTGTGGCACGATCTTCCATCAAACCGACGTTATTTATATCTGGTATTTTTGAACAACCGATGCCTTGGTCAACCCAACGGACAACGTATCCAAGTATACCTTGTGCATTGTTATCCATTTCACGTTGAATTTCCTCAGTGGATAACTCACGATTTATTAACAATGGAGGAGTCAGTAAGTCTTTTAAACTTGCACGATCCCGCAAAGCGAGTTCATCTAACCAATTTGCTACATTCACACGGTGATAATGTATTGCGTGCAATGTAGCAGCAGTAGGAGAGGGTACCCATGCAGTAGTTGCTCCAGCCATCGGATGATTAACTTTTGTCTCAAGCATCTCCGCCATCTCATCAGGTTTTGTCCACATCCCTTTTCCAATTTGTGTAATCCCTGGCAAGCCTGTCTCAATTCCAATATCTACGTTCCAATCCTCATACGCACGCATCCAAGGTTCATTACGAATGTCCATTTTGGGTATCATCGCACCTGCTTTCATACTTGTATGAATTTCATCACCAGTTCTATCCAAAAAACCTGTATTAATGAACACAAGACGTTGTGATGCTATCCGAAGCACTTCTTTTAGGTTGACGGTAGTGCGGCGTTCTTCATCCATAATTCCTATTTTGATAGTATTCGGTGCGAGTCCTAATGCTAACTCAATTTTTTCAAACAAATGGACTGTCATCTCAACTTCTTCAGGTCCATGAAATTTAGGTTTGACGATATATACGCTTCCTGTTTTGCTATTAGTAAATTTACTATTACCCTGCAAATCATGCATTGCAGCAAATGTTGTTATCATCGCATCAAGGAATCCTTCCGGAATTTCTTCACCGTCTTCAGTCAACACTGCATCAGTATACATGTGGAGTCCAACGTTCCGTATGAGAAGTGTACTCCTACCCGATAATGTAATAGTGTTGCCATCTGGTGTTATGTAAGTCTTATCCGGTGACAATCGTCGGGTTATAATCTTCCCATTTTTTTCAAACGTAGTTTCTAATGTCCCCTTCATAATACCGTTCCAGTTTCTATAAACACGGACTTTATCTTCAGCATCAACCGCCGCAACCGAATCCTCGCAATCCTGAATAGTTGTTATGGCAGACTCAAGGATAACATCTGCTACACCTGCAGGATGTTTCTTACCAATCGGGTGTTTCCTGTCAATCTGTATTTCAATGTGTAATCCATGGTTTTGAAATAATATAGAACCAAGTTCATCACCATCTTGTGTAAAACCAACAAATTTTGTTGGATCGTCTAAACCAACTTCCTTGCCATTGCTAAGTTTAGCGCGTAGTTGCAACTTCCCGTCAATCGTCTTAAGCAAAAACTGCGTAATGTCAGAATAAATACCCGATTCGAGACTGATGGCTTCATCTAAAAACTGCTCGGTGTAAGCAATGACCTTCGTTCCACGAATTGGATTATAGGTATCACCGCGAGTAGCACCATCAGTTTCATCAATCACATCGGTACCATAGAGAGCATCATATAGGCTTCCCCATCGTGCGTTTGTAGCATTTAATGCATACCGCGCATTATCTACTGGTACAACCAACTGTGGACCGGCAATCAATGCAATCTCTAAATCAACATTTTCCGTTGTAACTATAAAATCCTCATCTTCGGGTGCCAAATATCCTATATCTGTTAGGAACGCAGTATATTCCTCATGATCTATCGGTTGATCCTTACGTTCAAGATGCCATTTATCAATCTGTTGCTGCAGGGAATCCCGTTTATCCAAAAGCATTCGGTTTTCAGGTGCAAGTTCCCTTACGATTTCATCGAATGCATTCCAGAACTTATTTGCGTCAATTCCTGTTCCCGGTGCAATCTCATCTATTACCAATGTATACAAATCCTTATCAATTTTGAGATGACCTATATCAATCCGGTTTTCCACTTTATGTCTCCAATATGATATTTTATAGCTGCTGTTTATTGTTAAACTCTATAATTTACCCATCGTATACCCACTGTTATTTATATTACCAACCGACACATCATGTGTCAATTATATTCTACTTTGATCACATAATTTCATATAAGAGTCTCACAGAAATTACACATCTAAACAATATGCTCCAACCAATTACCGTTGACATTATGACTTTTTTCCGCTATAGTAACTGCTAATGATCTGGTAAGTCTACCTAAGGAAGATACAATGTTTTTTGTCTTTTGTGTTTTCATCGTTCCAATTATCGTATTTGTGATTTTGCATATTTCCTCACGTCGGAAAACAGACGGTGATGCACTACCAACAGAGCCTATGGAAATTTGTGCATTCTGCCAAAAAGACTTCCCGATCAACCAATTGTTGGAAAAAGAGGTAGGTACTTATGGAAAGATCTACTGTTTCTGCAAAGATTGCATCGAAAATTTATACAACGAATTTAATAATACAGGAGTAAAGACAGGAGAGTAATTTATGTACGATTTGGTTACGTTTGGAGAAGCGATGATCCGACTCACAGCACCTGAGTTTATGCGTCTTGAGCAGGTTTCATCACTTTCAATTACAGCAGGTGGTGCTGAGATGAACGTTGCTGTCAATGCCGCCCAACTCGGATTAAAAACTGCATGGGTTTCGCGACTTGTAGATAATTGGTCTGGTCGCTATATTCGTAACAAAGGACGCGAACTCGGGGTTGACATGTCCAACATCGTATGGGTAGATTTTGACGGTGTCGGTTTTGAACGAAACGGGTTTTACCATCTTGAAATGGGAGCAGGTCCTCGAGCAAGCAGCGTTACTTATGACCGCGGACATTCTGCGATATCCAAAGTTCAACCTGGTGAAATTGATTGGACATCTATTTTTAGCAACGCGCGTTGGTTTCATCTGAGTGGTATCACACCTGCCTTGTCTGAATCTGCGGCGGCTGTTTCTGCAGAGGCACTACAAGCGGCACAAGCTGCGGGTGTTAAGACCAGCTACGACCTAAACTTCCGTTCCAAATTGTGGAGTGCTGAGCAAGCACAAGCAGCGAACCGACCCATGATGGAACACGTATCAGTTCTGATTGGTAATGAGGAGGATTTTGAGAAATCCCTTGGGTTTGCAGCGGAAGGTGCAACCGAGTCATATAGTAAACTTGAACCAGATAGTTATAAAGAGGTAGCTCAGCGTGTAAAAGAGGCATTTCCAACCATTGAAATGATAGGGACAACATTGCGAGATGCGAAAACGGGTTGGCTAAACGATTGGCGAACACTACTCTATGATGGAGATGAATTCTATCTGTCACGTATCTATGAAGATTTGGAATTGGTGGATCGAGTCGGTGGGGGTGATAGTTTTTCGTCTGGGTTAATCTATAGTCTGCTGAATGGAAAATCCCCTCAAGATGCGGTTGATTTTGCTGGTGGTTATTCCGCCTTGGCACACACTTTCCCAGGTGACTTCAATTGGACAACTGCAGCGGAGGCAGAAAAAGCAATGCAAGCAGAGAGTGTTCGGATAAGTCGCTAATCTTTCTCAAGCAAGAAAAGGAATTCTCGGTTAGGTTTTTCGGCTGCATTTATCCATTCATGTGTCCATTTCATACCAGACATGACGTTCCGCTTGTAATTCACTTCAACTACATCAAGGAGTTTGCCGTTTGCGTGCATAACGTCGTTTAAATCCTGTGCAGTTGCACGTCCACCTGAACTGTATGAAAGGATAATCCAACGTGCTTGTGTCATCTGTATAAGTTTTTCTATTGCGTCAACGGCAATGAAGCGACCTTCGGGATTACGACGGAACTCCTCAAATATGGATGCAGAAAGTTGGTCGGAGGTATCCTTTCGTCGTTTTGCTTTTCCAAAAAGTTCCGGTTTGTCGTAAAGGATAACGCTTTTCCATAGATGATAATATGCTTCGTATCTTACACGAGACGGAGGCATTTTTTCATTGTTTGATCCATAGGGTGGGTCAAAATATGCAAGGTCTACAGAAACACGCGAAACAAGATCATAGATGTCTGTTCGGTAGACCTGATGTTCTCCTTCTGATATGAAAACTTTTGGCACCTCAAGGACGAGTTCTTTGTAGGAACGAGGTGACCAATCTTTGAGATATGCGGAAAAATGTCCAAGAGTGCTGTCCACACGATCTAATCCGAGAATTAGACTCGTTAGTGCAACTGCTTTATCAACTTTATCCAGTTTGAGACTATCAATTTCCTGCCGAATTCCATCCAATTTTCTTGTGTTGTGTAACTGCCACGGTTTCTTTAGTCCATCTGCTTGGATAGCACTACCATCATTTGCATGTCCTCCATAATGCTCTGTGAACCATCCATCTATAGGTGGTACTGCATTTAAATGGTCAATAAAGGGTTGATATTCTGATTGATGTTTTGTGTTGAGAAGGTAGCATGTCCCCAAAACTTCTGACCAGTGTGCAATGTCATTACATACCACTGTATATCCGATTTTCGAGAATGCTTGTGAAACACGGGTTGTGCCTGAAAAACCGTCTAATATTGTTTTGGCATCTACCTTCTTGGTGAGTTGGAGGATTTGTGGGATAAGTTTTAGTTTGGAACCGGCGTATTTTATGCCTTCTGTGGGAGGGATATTAAGGGCAAACTCATCAAAGAGAGAAAGTGTTTCTGCCATGTTTTTATGCTATCTCTACTCCACGATTATCAAGATTAAGTAACTAAGACATTGGTAAGTAAAAGTTCTTTAGGGTATCCCTAATCTAAAACTGATTCCTGGATGAAAGTGCTTGCATTCAGAATCTCATTATTGATAAGTTCCCTTTTATCATTGGATTCAACCGTAATATTGGGAATTAATTCAAGACTATCATTTTGAGTTCATCAGAAATCATCAGATGTATTATGTCTTCTTTATCATAATAGATCAATTTCGGTTTGTCCAAATGTAGTATTATACTTGTATCTCCCATATTCGTGGTACGTGCTAATCTTCATAGTATTCAATGAGGATACCGACTAACTCTATCACTGTAGCTAATATATGATTCTCATCGTCTCTAACAACATCAATCAGATCATCTAATATTCTTACAAGTCCTTTGTAATCAATTTCTGTCAGTGAGACAAAGAGACGATGTTCGCTTTCACCAACTGCTTCAATCAGATTTTTCACTGCAGGCACAAAAGGCACGAAATCATTCATATTGACATTTTGTTGTAGGAGGAAACTCCAATTCTCGAAAACGTAGGGTTTCGCGATTCGGAAATCGCTCCTACAGAAAAACGTAGAGAAAATTTAAGGTCAACTATACCTACCGTACAAAGCAGGAAAGAAATTCATGAGAACGTAGCAGTCCATCAGATTCTGCTTCCCATGTTTTCCAATAACGGTAATCTTCCAGTTCAACGCTGACAATACCGTCAAAACCTGCATCTTCAAGAATTTGCACTACTTTGAGCCAATCTACAACTCCATCACCGGGAATAGTGTATCGCCACCAATCTTCACCGAAACCGCGTGCACCGTGAAAACTCGGTCCTAAGTTGCCGTGCAGATAAAGTGCTTCCTCATCAAAAGCGGTATCTTTTCCGTGGACATGCTTTACATAAGAGGCAAATTCATACAATGCGCGTATATGGTCAATACCAATTCGGACAAGGTGTGACGGGTCGTAGTTTAGACCTAAACCAGAAGAAGGACATTCAGCAAACATTGCACGCCACATCTCAGGAGTACATCCAAGCGCAGGATACGAAGGTGCACCACCTGGCCAACCTTCTATAGCAATTGTTACACCTTTGGATTCAGCGAATTCAGCAATAGGAGGAACGGTTTCTTTCCATATATCAAAGTTTTTACCGCGTCCGAGACTGGCATCTTCTGGAACAAAGACACAGAACATGATGTGTACATCGTTCTCTGCTGCGGCTTCAATGGCTGCTTTTGCCTTCTGTGCACCAGATTTTTGTGTAGATTTTTTTGCGCTGAGAAGTTCGCGTGTACCAGGCAGATCTGCTGATCCAATTTCCAAACCTGCATCACGTGCAGTTTTCACTACTTCAGGTGTTACTTCACCAATGTCAATTGCTTCATATCCGTTATCAGCACACCATTTACAGAAATCTGCAAATGGCATTTGTCTTGCTGTACCGGGAATACGTAAACCTATTTTCATTATGTTTCCTTATATTATCTGAGAACAGTGTATAAATTACTAACAGAATTAAAATCCCATTAAACCGCAACAACGACGACATACTGGCATTGGTCCGTCATTACTAATAGATTGTCTAAATTTCATCGCCTTCTGATTATTCCACATATCAACCACTTTATCGTCTTTAATATTTCCGATGATATAGTCGTGGTAATCTCTACAGAGGCTAACGTCACCATTGCTATCAATTTCCAAAGTCATAAAGATGCTAACACACTGGTTGTAACCGAAGGTTTGTTCATGGTCAGTGTAGTAAGTTTGAATTTCACCTTTTGAGTTTAACCTCGGCATCATGACGGGTGGACATCGTTTCTGTTTATTGGATAGTTCTTCCATCTCTTCAAACCTATCCAATATTACACCGTGATCAAAATCGTGCCAAGTACCAATCCAACCATAGTGAGTTTGTGGTTTGAACCCGAAACGGCTCTCAAAATCTTTGGTATGCTCTTGTGCAGATTCGGCATCAATCCACCATGTCAAGTAGAATATTTGTGCGTCAGCAAATTGACTTGTGAACTTATATAGGTCAACCACAACATCAATGTTATACATCGTAACACAACTGAGAGGGACAATGTATGGGAATGTTAGGTTTCGACGTTCTTTCTCTGCACTTAGCGTTTCCAATGCAGCTTCGACATCCTTGAAGTTGTCATAGTTTTCGGATACACCCGGTCGTTGTGTGTTGTGAATATCTTCATTGGGACCATCTACACTTAAGTAGACAATTTTGCATGTTTCTAAAATATCATCTGCGCGTCTTGCAATGTTGGTCGCATTACTTACAAGCGATATAGGCATCCCTTTTTCTTTGATATAATGCATCAATTCAATAATGCCGGGATATAACATCGGTTCACCACCCCAGATATACCATACAGGAGACCAACCAGCATCAACAATTTGATCCACGAGATCTTTATATACTTCTACTGGAACTTCACGTTGTTTTAGTTCTTTAAGTGATTTTCCAACGAGATATCCATTATCTCCCCACTGACCGCAGGAATGACATCGCAGATTGCACATATCAGTTATTCGGAGACTAACTAACTGAATATCATCACCTTTACCATGCTTTGCACCAAACGGATGACGCATGTTAAAGGTTTCTTTAGCAAGTTGGTACCGCATTAAATTTCGGGTTGTCTTCCAGTCTTGTGTTACGGCGGTTGCAAGTTGGTTAACGAGGAACCGCGACGAAATTCGGCTTCTTAGTGCCATTAATACTCCTTTGCTTTCAACAATATGTAACTGAGTCTTTTAATTTCATGTATAAAATTACATTAAAGTCTATTTGATGTGTTTTTTAAGACTCATCATCTTTCTTCACCAGTGAAAGTGCTACAGAATTAAGACAGTAGCGTTTTCCCGTTGGTTCAGGTCCATCATCAAACACATGTCCAAGATGTGCATCACAATGACCGCACACTACTTCAGTACGTGGCATGAAAAAGATGCTGAAATCCTTTTTTGTCTCTACACAATCAGTGGAAACAGGTTCCCAAAAACTGGGCCATCCTGTACCCGAATCATATTTTGTTTCAGAGGTGAATAGTGCACTCCCACAGCAGATACAGTGATAGGTGCCTTGGTCTTTGCAATCGTGGTATTTGCCTGAAAATGCGCGTTCTGTTCCCTTCTTACGAGTTACTTTATATTCTTCAGGAGAGAGTTGTTCTTTCCATTCCTTATCTGTTTTTGAAAATTTATTCGCTCCCATATTTCACTCCTAATTTCTTGCTTAATACTAACACAGATTTGTAGATAATTACAAGTATGTTGGTAGGTCTAATTGAGATATTGGACAGAATGTACCATATCATTCTCGTAAAGAATACTCCCCTGCAGACAGTATTACAAAGATTTGTAATTGTTGGGTCCACTTCATTTAATCCGACTGATACATTAATCGTTTTCTTTGACCCGTCCCATAACTTTACATGTAGTTGCCGATAGAATTTTATATTTGACACCACCCCAGACAATTTTTCGTTGGAACATTGCGTAAAAAGCATTTATGCCAGCAAGAAAAATAGAGAATGGCGCAGCATACTTACTGATACGTAGTGTATCATGCACCCTTGGCATATCTCGGAGCCATTGTGGTAGGTTACGACAACAGAGCTGAAAACTTATCACTTCAAGGATAGGTATGAAAATTGCCAACGTGAGTATGGGTTGTGAACCGAGAAACGGAATTGTTCCAATAACAATAACTGCCTTTGGTAAAAAGAGAAACAAGCTGCCAAACCACTGAGCCCACAAACCCATGTGTAGTGTCATAATCATCTGACGATTTGTAAATTCAAAGATCTGTCTCCAAGTGCGGTTAGATGTACGAGTAATTGCTACACAATCGGGAACGAAATGTATTTTCCTTTTTACATCACGTACAGCACGGGTTGTGTTTAGGTCTTCTATTGTTGCCTGTTCCCAACGTTGTAGGATTTGTCCTGTTTCAAGAAATTCGCGTCGAAATGCGTTTGATCCACCCCATACCATCGTCAGCCAATGATCACCCTGCAATGACATTTGTAAGTTAACCCACGTGGCTTCAACAAGCGATGGAAAGTTCCATGTTTGTGGGAAGTAGAATCTTCCACCTACGGTAGCACCAATCGTATTATCTTGAAGAGGGGTAACAAGGAGCTTAAGCCAATCCTTTTGTATTGCTACATCAGCGTCTACAAAAGCGATTACCTCAACATCCTCAGGCAAAATTTCTATCACAGTCAGTAAGTTTTGCACTTTTTGAGACCGTGGTAGGTCATTATCTATGATGTTTGGTGCCAAAAAGACACTTGCATGTGGGACATCTTTTGCAAGTTCCTGTAAGTAGGGATAAGAAACATCATAACCTGAATCGTCTTTTTCATGGGTGACAAAACAGATCTGGTAATCCCCATCGTAATCTTGATGAAGCAGACTCTGAGCGTGCTCAGCGGTGTCATCATCCCATCCGTAATGAGGTGCAACAATCGCAACTTTAGGTGTGTAAGTTGGTCTGTCAGTCTTTCGTTCACGACGTGTATAGAAAAAGGATTGACTAACCAACAGCATTTCAAGGATAAAAAGAAAGTAGACCGTAATAATGATAATAGATGTGTACATTGTTTTCTGTGCCAACCATGGAACAAACTGATAGATAATTAAATATTTCTACACATGTTGACTATTCCTCCCTTCTACGAATTATACAATATCTGGTAATTACTTTTTCTTAAAGTTATTCCACTTCTGGTACACGGAGCCATTCCAGTTTAGTTTTAAGTTTTGGAATCAATTCATCATTCAGTAGAAAAATATGTTCCGGTTGATGTAGAAGTCTGGCATAGTAATGTTGTGAGGGAGTTCTCTTCCCAATTTGCAATGTATATACTTTCTGTTTATGTATTTCTAAGGTGACTTGTAATTGAGGTGAATTAAATCCCGTGGTATCATCAGGAAGTACTTTCTTATCAGCAACAATTTCTTCAGCCGTTAGGTCAATCAATTCATAGAGTAGTGCATTAACTTCAGCATTTTTTGCATTTTCTTTGACCGGCTGTGTCAACCTCCAATTCGTCCCAAGTCGTTGACATGTGAATTGCACTTTGCCATTAATTTGTGTGTCGTCTTTATATGATACAGTAACCCGAGTTGGATCATCAATAGTAAAATGAAATAATTTCTTATCTCGCAACCAAGCAACACCTTTAGTAATTTTATCAACGAGATCACGTTTAACACGTACGATCTGGTCTGAATTGCTGGTTTTTACATAGACGGTATCATCACTTGCAAAGTTACCAATCAGCAGTGTAACAGGTGCGTCCTCACCCAACATGGTGAATATTATCCTAATATATGGGGTGTCTAACCCATACTGTGCAAGGTTGTTAGGTGAATCAGTTTCGTATGCAGCAGCTTCCAATGAGTCAACTCCATATATAAGATCGCTGACCGCTTGTGGGTCAGCCAATAGTTTACCTTGACCTTGTAGTTCCCACGTTTTATCCTGCAACTTGATTCCAACTATATTTTGAGTTTTACTTTGTATTTCAAATTTAATTACATCTCCGCGTTGAAAGTCAATTATACGTTTTTCTCGTAGGTCAAAAGCGGTTTTATTGAGAAGATGGAAGATGTCTGTGGCAACGGTATATATTCCTCCTTGATGTATAGATTTTACATAGACACGGTCTTCATCTGTATTTGCCTGATCCCTTGCATAACCTACCACAGAACCAATCTCAAGTCCATAAGTTTCACTTCCATCTGATAATGTGAACTGTATACGTGGTGTATCTAATCCATATTTTTCTAAAGTAATAGGGACATCCTCACCGTCAAGTTCGAAGGAAGATACCTGCATGGAATGCAATTCTGTAAGGATATAGTTAATACCTTCATTATTAGCATTTGTAGATATCGGAAATGTTATTTTCCAGTCATGTCCAACCTTCTTACAAGTCAACTCCTCAGGTTTGTAAAACTGTATTTCGGTAATTGAATTAGGATTGAACTTAATAAGGGACTTTTCTCGGATATCGGTTGGTGATTTTGCTAAATCATCAAGTGCACTTGATTCTATCAGGAATATGTGATCTTCAGATTTCTCTTTTGCATATACAGAAAATTGTATCCCTTTTTTTCCTATGTAAAAGGTGTTGGGTGAACTGTCAATGTCCTTCCACAATTCGACCGTAATTGTTGGAGTTTCTATACCATACTGGTCATACTCAGACACTTCAAGGGTCTGTCTAATACGTTTGTTTAGAAAATCATCTAACATTTCGTGGATTTTTGATATATCTACATTTGCTTTAAATGGAGTAGTTATCTGCCATTCTACCTGATTATATTTTTCAATTGTTAATGTTTGATACGCATTGTCTGCATAGGATAGTCTAACCTTTCTTATCTCATTGCGTGGTAAGTCATAAACCTGTTGAATTTGTGGTTTTTCGTTTTCCGTATTCTGATCATTTGGTTCAGGTAAAAACAGAAAATATGTTACAGCAATCCCTGCCAGAATAAGAATAATGATTAACGTTGTTCGGAAACTCACATCTATCCTCCTACGCGACGTTGCCACCAGACGACTAATCCAGCAAAAAATACGGATAGAGGAATAAGAAAAAGAGATATTATCTGCACAAGCCTTGCTTCTTGAATAGTCATACTGCGCAGGACTTGTGTGCTCCTATCTGGTTCAGTGATTGCGATAAGGTCTCCATCATCTGTAAGCCAATTGACTGTGGTTAATAAGATGTCACGATTTGCCTTACGAAAATAAAAATTCATAGCAAATTCTGAACTTCCAAAAGCGACAATTCGCGTGGGACTTCGAATGGGGTTATTCTCTGTATTCGCATCAATTAAACGTTCTACGGCGACAGCGATAGATACTGGTGCAGGAATATCTACATCAGGGGTATAACCATTACCACTGAACTGTCCATCGGGTTTACGTTCTGTTTCTCCCCAACTCACTGCTATTGGACTGGCAGTTTTAGCAAGTGTTTTGACAATAAGTTTGGATTTTCTATTTTTAATCGGTGTGACGGAACGAGTATTTGGAAACGCAAGACGAAGATTTCCCAATTGACGCGTGATATCGTGGGGCTCATATATTGGTACGGGTGCAATTGTGCCTCTGTAAGCGTCATGCAGAATCATGTCAAACACGAGGTCATTCCCAACAGTAACCCCCCATTTTTTCATCAGTTTAACAAGCTCTTTATTCACATCCTCAGCAACAGTAGATGGATTAAAAAGCACCAATAGTTTCCCATTATTGTTAAGGTATTTATCTATCACGCTAATTTCTTTTAATGTAAAAGCCGTGGTTGGTCCTGGAATGACAAGTAAATCGCAATCATGTGGTATATTAGCTTCAGTCAGAAATGAGAATGAAGATGGTTTGAAATTCTGATTTTCTAATTCATTTTTCAAAAATCCACATCCAGCATTGGTTAAGTCATCTATACCTCGTTCCCCATGACCTTCAAGAAAATATACATTTTTCGATCTACTTTGGATGAGTTTGAGAATTGCACTTGTGTATTTTTGTTCATTTACAACAGTAACCTTTTCCTGCCGTTCTTTTGTTTGAAATACAATAGTTCCATCTAATAAATTAGTGTCAACAAGTCGTGTGTCTATGTATGGATTTTTTACCGAAACTGATATTAATTCAGTTTCACGTTGATATAATTTTAACTTATCCAAAGCTTGGATAGCCTTTGGTAAGGTTTCATCGCTGAAAAACGCAATAGCATCAACTTCTTTATCAAGGTTTTTCAGTATCTTCTTTGTTGCCTCTGAGAGGGAGTTGTCCCGCAATTTTGTTAAATCTGCTCTAATATCAAATCTTTGTACTACTATGATATTAACAAAAATCGCTATTCCTAATACGCCAAGAATACTAAGGGTGACGTTTGTACCATAACGTAATTGCCTACTTGCAAAAAAGTCTACAAATTCTTTGTAACATAAGATTGCAAAAACAGCAAGTGCAACTATAAAAAGGACAAGGAAAATCCAGAAAGCAATCCAAGACTTAAGGAGTAGACATGCAATTGAGACAAAACATAAAATTAATGTTAGGAACCCAAATAGTGGTCCTGCAACGTTTTTTCCAACCATAACCTATCTCCATTTGGACGATTCAATTGACTTGAACGTTGCATATAGACAGACAAAAGTAAAACTTACATAGTAGACTATATCTTTGACAGGAATTGCGCCGCGTGAGAATTCAGAATAATGTTCACTAAACGAGAGATAACTAAGGAATTTTCCAATAGTTTCATCGCGATTAGCAACTGCACCTATAATCCATAATACTAATAAAAATCCGAAACTTGTCAAAGCTGCAACTATCTGATTCTTACTCATTGACGACATCATTAAACCAAATGCAAGAAAGCATGAACTGAGTAGGATAAGACCGAAGTAGCCACTGAGAATTAGACCACCGTCTATGGGACCGAAACGTTGTGTGAGGAAAGGGAAAAGAAGAGTTAAGGCAAGCATGATAATTACAAGAGTCAAACATGCAAAATATTTGCCAAGTACTACTTGCCAATCAGTAATTGGGGATGTCAATAGTAATTCAATCGTACCGGATTTTCGTTCTTCAGCAAAAAGTTTCATCGTTAACACGGGAGTAAAAAATAGGAGAATGGTTGCCATACTGCCGAATGCAGTCTGCATTACACCAGTACCATATCCGTTATTTATGCTTGCACGGATTAAATAGAAGAAGAAAAGATACCCCGATATCGCAGAAAAGACAAAACAGACAAAATAGGCGATCGGTGATACAAAATATGTATATAGTTCTTTTGTACAAACTGCAATTATGTTTCTCATTATTCTTATTCACTATAACATGTAGGGTCAGTTCACAAGCATTACTAACAAAATTGTCTTCTGACTTTTCCGATGAAGAATGGACCGAGAGATTCGATATATTTTGTTGTTTGTTCTGTTTTACGCATATCCTGTATAAGCCTTGACAGAGGATATAACTCAGCCCCAACTAAGCCGATAACGAATTCATTGTCGTTAGTATCCAATCCGAAAGATGCCAATCTAATATCACTTGCGTATCCACCTGATGCGTAACTACGACCAAGCATAGCATGTTCGCCAAGGATTCTTCCACGATCGCGCGGTTCAAGTTGGTAAAATTCAGGTTTTCGGCGAAGTGGGTACCAAATTGCCCATGGAAAGTCAGGATTGAGGACATTCTTACGTGGCTTGTTGAGTAGCCATTCTTCTAAGTCCGGTTCTCGACCACTTGAATATGTTCTACCAACCATCGTCATTTCTGGACGATAAGTAAGATTAGCAGTATCCTGTGCTTGAAGTAGTATGGTGCGTGATTCGGTTATTAGTTCTGCTGGATCTTCAGACATGTAAAGCACCCCGATACCAGTTGGATGGTTCAGATCATCATATAGAACTGCATTCAGTTTACCCTTTTCAAGTGTTTCAACTATGATTGCGGGGTCAAGACAGTCTTCAAAAACATGGAGTTGAAGAAACAATCTACGATCAATATATTGTGGTTTTCCATCAATAGGTGTCCCTGTCTCTCGAATTTCCAACGGTTCTGGTCGTGTAGGTTTCTCTCTATCTGATTGCATGATGTGATTATTCCACAGATTCCTTCAGTTTAACGATTTTTTATTATATGATTCACGAATCCACTGTTCAAGCACTGGGTCAGGATTTTCAACAACTTCCTTTGGAAATGTAAATGATGTTCTTGCAGTGTTCTTCTTGATGAGATTCAACCCGTGCTGATAACTTGATAGGATTTCATCACAGACTTGTTGAATGGATTTTTCTTGAGTTATTGACATATCACAGATAGCATCTGTTGCTTCTGCATCAAATTCAATTTCTAAATTGTGGTCGGCATAAAACTTTGCTTCATATCTTCTGACTTGCTCACGAGATACAGAAACACGATTATATTCGGAATCTTCCATAATCTGTTGTAGTTCGGTATCTGGATTTTCAACAACCGAATCGGTAACAACAAAATCCTTAACTCCAGTAGATGGGAGTTCAAATTTGTAGTTTCGTAGGACCTTTTCGCAGACAGTCATCAATGCCCGCGCACCTGTTTTCTGTTCAATGGCTTTATCGGAGATTCTCCGTAAACCGCAGTCTGCAAATAGGACTGAAATTCCGTATGCATTAAATGCATTGACATATTGTCTGATTATAGAACCTTCGGAGTGTTTCAAAATATGATAAAGGTCATCCACTTCCAATTCATTGCATACGACATGCACAGGAAGTCTACCGATGAATTCTGGTTCAAAACCAAAATCAATAAAGTCCTTTGGTGTAACATGCATAAGATATTGTGCTGCATCATCTTTCTTACTTGCAATATTAGCATTGAAACCGATTCTGCTTTGATGCATGCGTTTCTTAATGATATCCTCCATTCCAGTGAAGGCTCCGCTGATAATGAAGAGGATATGACGGGTGTTGATTACCTCTTTGTCTACTTTTCCTTGTTTTTGGAATTCCATTGCTGCACGCATCTGTGAAGCAACGTCATTACCTGCTCTAAGGTCAACTTCTGTTTCCTCCATCAATTTTAGAAGCCCTATCTGTACCCCGCGACCACTTACATCTCGTCCGATGATATTCGGTGGAGTGGAGATTTTGTCTGCTTCATCAAGATAGATAATTCCGTATTGTGCCAATTCAAGATTATCCTCTGCTTGTGCAACAAGTTCTCGGATTAAGTCATCAACATTCGCGCCGACGTAACCTGTTTCACTAAAACGGGTAGCATCTGCTTTGACAAACGGTACACCAATTAACTTGGCAATATGTCTAATTAGATATGTCTTTCCCACCCCAGTGGGACCGAGCATTACAATGTTCTGCTTAGAGTAGTCGGTATCTGCAGCATCAGGATTTTCGTGACATTCTCGAACATGGTTGTAGTGGTCACAAACTGCAATAGCAAGTGCCTTCTTTGCGTCATCCTGCTTAATGACATATCGGTCTAAGTACTTCTTGATATCTTTCGGTTTAAGGTCAAACTTCAGGTCAAAAGTTTTCTGCGGTTCAGGAGCATCTTCTGCTGATTGTTCGTTTTGATGCTGTTGACCACCAACATAACCCAGTTGAACGCTTACACCATCACCGTACTTCTTTCTAAAGAATTCTTGACATTCCTTTTCAAGTTCTTCTTGAGTTGGTATTTTCTTGTTATTTATCATCATGTCTCAATTATCCATCGTTTGTTACAACTGCTTTGGGAAATAAATTATTGTTATTATGTATTCAGTATAATATGAACTACTATTAACTCTTCACATTTGCATAGAAAAACGGAGGCATTGTCAAAGCAACGACATCATCCTCTCCAGATATTTCACGTGCCATAGCGAGTGCATCATCTAAATTCTGTGCCCACTCAACTCCTAACCGTTGTGCAACCCTTGGTTCTTTTGGACCCACCAATATTACCTTAGATAGGTATTTCAACGGGTAGGTTGCCCAATACCACACTGTAAACGGATGAAAACCGTGATGAGCAAACTTATTACGATAGCAGTCGATTAAATATTCATCCTTAGCATACTTTTCCTGATATTTCTTTTGCATCTCAAATGGTTCAGTTGTATCTGCAAGAACTTCATCGTAAAACATCTTGTACGCAACGTGATATTCCTCGTGAAATATCTCGTACGTTGGGTTCATAATGATAACAACGCCGTTCTCTTTGATTAGTGGTTTGTTATAGAACCAGTTGAATACATAACCTAAGATATCGCTTACGACTAATACTGGATTGATTCGGGCATCAACTGCATAAGGACTCATATCAGGAAGTCCAAAGACTAAAGTGCTGTACTGTCGTGGAATATCAAGTGCTAATTGATCCTTCATCAATGCAAGTGTTTTTGCATGAACGGCATCAATGTCCCCTGCGTTTACTGCCATAGGTTCATAGTCTGTCCGTACACTTTTGAGTATATTATATCGTACTGATTCCGGTAATAGTGATAAGGTTGCAGGTGTAAAAGTTTTGATGACTCGCTCAGCAATGTTGCAGTCCTTGTTAGGTTTTCCAACATATCGGAGATGAAACGGATATATCGCGCCATTCATTGCAGCTTCAAGTACTAAGATCGGTGTTTCTTTTTGAATAAGACGACTCATCCGCTCAATGCAGGCATGCATGTGTGAACCTTCCGGTTGCATCACATGTGGACTTTCCGATGTCATGTGTGGTGAATGATGTGGTGCGATAGAGTTGTATGTACCAAGTCCAACTGCTACAGATTTATGTCCGCCATTAAGGGGAATCTGTATTGTGTCAACATAGATGATTAGATCCGCATCAAGTGCTGCTTTATCTGTTTCAACGATTTCGTCGTGCTCAGTTTTCCCTACTTCAACAATCTGTTCAGCATCTTCAGCATCAAAATTTCGGAGTTGATTCGGATAGAACTCGTCCATAATGTCTTTTCCTAACATATATTCGAGTTCATGTTCTTTCATCTTCCTGTGGAGTGCGACTGCACAGATCAAATCAATATTCTTTTTTTCTACACCGTACTCATACAACATCTTCAGGAGTGTCTCAATCATAATCTGCCGCATATCTGGCTTTTTGGTGGCAGGAAACGGTTGGCAGTTATCATCAAAAAGTATAAGCACCTTTGAATTACCATTAACATGTTCCCGCAAAGGTTTCATCTCAAGCGGGTTTTCAAAGGCATGTTGTGTATGCTGACTGAGCGCACTACGTTTTATTCCGGGTAATGGCGGTTTAGCATAGAACACCTCTGAATTATCGGGTAATTTTGTATTGATGAGGTGGTTACCGAAGTAGGTGAAGTATTTCATTAACTGAAAAACCTATTTCATACGAGTTTTTAATGGATCTAACTTTGTCTGTATTTTAGCACATTTGAGTGGTATGTGCAAGTTTTTTTGGAATGCGTACTTCGTTTTTAGAAGGGTTGACAACACTTTACTTTATTGGTACGTTTATAGGAATAGTATGTAAAATAAACTGGTATAGACTTATATATTTATTATTGAATATTCCTCACTAATTATTTAATAGATGGCACGATGCAACCAATAATACACTCTGCACCAGAAATCGTCTATCCCGAATCGGACGGTAAACCTATTGCAGAGACTGATCTACATCGAGATCTGATGTTTGATTTCATTAAAATGCATACACACTATTACAAGAGCCGGAATGATGTTTATGTTTTTGGGAATTTGTTGATATATTATGAAGAGGGTAACACAAAGAAGTCCGTAGCACCAGATGTATTCGTCGTTTTCGGTGTATCGAAAAAATCTCGTCGGACGTATTTGACTTGGGAGGAAGGACAAACACCAGATTTTGTGTTGGGAGTGGCAAGTCCTAGTACGTATAACCGTGATATTGGATTTAAAAAGAACCTTTATAGGTCTGTGTTTTCAGTTAAGGAATATTACATCTTTGACCCTTATGGTGAGGTCCATCCAAGTATTGTCGGATATCGTCTAATAGATGGGACATATCAAGAGATTGTTTGAAAATGACCAAGTCACATCGCAAACTCTCGGGTAAGAACTTGGTGAGAAAGATAACTTGCTCGGATTGTATATTCCGGTTACCAGACAGAGGATGCAACCACCTGATGTACCAACTGAACAGGCAACTATTGCGCGGAACCGCGCTGAAACGCGAGCAGAAAACGCTGAAAATAAGGAAGGTTTAGGCTTCCGATAAACGATTAATAAGCGCGGCACTATATCCTGCCCCGAAACCGTTATCAATGTTAACGACGGTTACCCCAGAGGCACAACTATTTAGCATTCCCAACAACGCTGCAAGTCCACCGAAACTCGCACCATACCCGACACTTGTCGGTACTGCGATGACTGGCGTGTCCACTAATCCGCCAACAACACTTGGTAATGCTCCTTCCATACCTGCAACCACAATAATGACACGCGCATTCAGTAGTTTTTCATGATTGCTAATGAGTCTGTGTAATCCTGCTACCCCTACATCGTAAAGACGTTCAGGAGGACTCCCCAGCATATAAGTAGTTTCAGCTGCTTCTTCTGCTACGGGTAGGTCCGATGTGCCAGCAGAGATAACAAGTACTCCTTCCTTGCCTTCTTTATCAGATTGCATGACAGAGATTGTTCGAGCGAGTTCGTTATAACGTGCTTCTGGGTGGTGGGTTTTTACCGCCTCGTACATTGCCGGCGTAGCACGTGTTGCGAGGAGTGGATGTCCAGCCCTAAGGATAGCTTCACTGATTTTTGCTACTTGTGTGTCTGTCTTACCTTCGCAAAAGATGACTTCAGGAAAACCTGTGCGAAGTTGCCGATGGTGGTCTATTTTGGAAAAACCGAGGTCTTCAAATGGTAGGGTGCGTAGAGATTGAAGAGCATCACCTACTTCAATCTCTCCGCTTTTGACCTTTTCAAGGAGAGTTGTTAACTTTTCAACTTCCATATATGTTGAAACAACGCCATGGTAATATAGATAGATTCGTCTGCTATAACGAAGTTTACAAGGATTCTTCTACAATATTTCTCACAACTTGTTAGATTGTTGAGATTAGGCTTCTTCAGTATCCTTTTTGCCAGATTTCTTATCGGTAGCGAGTCCGGGAATTGTCTCAGTGATCTTATTTCGAACATCGGAGGATACTTTTTTACCAGTTTCAACAGCCGATTTCACTTGATTTGTTGCGTCTTTGACACGGTCTTTTCCGACTTCAACAAGTCCTTGTACACTTTCCTTTCCTTGGTCCACGATCTGCTGTACATTCTCTTTCGCGGTTTCACTTGCTTGCTGAGCAAGTTCCAGTGTTTTGTCCTTTGCCTGAATGGAGGTGTCTCGGATTTTTTGCCGGGTTTCTTTGCCGGGTGCTGGTGCATAGAGCAAACTTATCACTGCCCCGGTCAAAAAACCGGTGAAGAAGGCAAAGATCATTGTCAAGCCATTATTGCGTCCATCGTTACTCATGTTTAATTCCTTTCTGTCTATAAGTTAAGTGTTCATACAATTGCAGACTGATAACTGCGGAATGAAATTGATCATCCCTTTAGTATATACGTATATTTTTGTTTTTTCTTTTCAATTAAGTTGTTGTTCTCATATTTTAATTCAATAACAAATAAGTACTCAATAAGAATTAAGATTTCTTATTAAGATTACAAGAAAAAAATGCCGAGTTGACATGTTTATTCGGCAGCGGCTTCAGATTGCTCCGTAGCAGTCTCTGTTTCAGTTTCAATATTAGTAACTGGAGGTTCAGCCTCTTGGTTTACAGTATTAGAATCGGATTGCTCGTTTGAATTAGATGATTTATATAGTCTATCCCATCCTGCTTTCAACCCATGCCACACACCTATAATATCTGCAAGGGATATTGCAACCTGATTGCGAAAATATTCTGCCTGTTCAATTGTTTGACCAGAGAAATTAGAGACCAATTGTACAAGTGATTCAAGTTCTTGGATACTTTGACTCAACTTTTCTGTCATCTCTTGTACATTATGTAAAGTGGGTTGTATCTCATCTTCACTTATTTGCTGTATTGAGGCAGTCAACCCATTTATATTTTGTAATAGTTGCGGCAATTCTTTGTTGATCTCTTTCACTGTATGACTGACATCTGTTATCAGAACTCCTACCTCCTGATTAACAAGATTTTCAGTTGAATTAAGCGTGTTCTGGATACTATTCAGAGAATTCCTTAAACTTCCAAGAGTCGCACATAAATAAATAAAAAGAGCAGTTAAAGCAAGTAGCGCGATCCCAAGACTGCATTGCCAAAAAATAGTAAGAATTAAATTTGTTTCCATGTGTTTCCATCCTCCCTTATTCTTGTCTCAAAATTAGATGTGGCAGCAATAAAACCACTAATTCACATACATTGTTAAGAATTATGTCTTTAGTTGATTCTCAATAATTTTTGTGGTAGCAGCGATAGCCTCGTCCACTTTATTTAGGTTTTTACAACCACCTTGTGCCAATTCTGGACGTCCACCACCACGACCTTCTGCAATTTGTGTTATGGTTTGTATCAGTTTACCAGCATTCAAACCACGATTCTTTACAAGATCAGATGTAACACCAACAATAAATGCAGCGTCATCTCCTGTGACTGAGGCGAGAACGACAACCCCTGAATCCAAACGATCTTTAAGTCCGTCTACCATTTGACGTAAACTGTCTCTATCAGTCTTTTCTACAAACTTAGCGATAACCTTTACACCGTCAACATCTGATGCACCGTCTACCAAAACATCAATGTTGGATAGTGCATTTTGACTTTTTAATTTTCGGATTTGTTGTTCCAATTCACGTTGTTCTTGAAGCAACTGTTCAATTCTATCATGCAAACCGGTTTTTGGGGTTTTTAGCAAATTAGCGACACCTGAAAGTAGAGATTCATCATCCTGAATTGTAGTGACAGCTGCATTTCCTGTAAGTGCTTCAACACGACGCACCCCTGCGGCGATACTACTCTCACTCATCAACTTCACATAACCAATTTCACCAGTTGCGTTGACGTGTGTTCCTCCACATAACTCAACACTATATTCACCTGCTTGAACAACACGAACAATATCACCATATTTGTCCCCGAAAAAGGCTAACGCGCCCTTTTCTTTTGCCTGTACCAATGTCATTTCATCTTTAGCGAGCATGTCATTACTACGAATTTTCTCGTTTATATAGGTCTCAATACCACGCAGTTGATCAGCGGAAACGGCTTCAAAATGATTGAAATCAAACCGTAATCTTCCTGCTTGTACGAGTGAACCTGCTTGAGCAACATGTGTTCCGAGTATATTGCGTAATCCACTATGCAGAAGGTGTGTAGCAGTATGACTCACTGCTATTTCGTTTCGTCGATCACTATCAATGAGAGCACTTACTTTGCTAAACGGAGTAATCTCACCTTCAATAACTTTACATTTGTGCACGATTAGGTCAGGGGAAGGTTTAATAGTATCAAGCACAGCAACTTTAGCATCGGCACTTTCAAGTATACCTATATCACCGACCTGTCCACCCGATTCTCCATAAAATGGTGTGCGATTTAGCAAAATAGAAATCTCATCACCCTTCTTTGCCATTGCAACCGATTCTGTGCCAGAAATCAACGCGACAATTTCTGCATCGGTTTGATGTGCTTCATATCCGACAAATTCTGTGCTACCGGTCTCCTTTAGCACTTCAGCGTAAAGGGCAATTTCGTCATCTTTCGCACCACTACCCATCTCTTCCCACGCAGCCCGTCCACGCGCACGTTGTTCAGCCATGTTAGTTTCAAAACCGCGTTCGTCAACGGTGAATCCGTGTTCACGTGTGAGAAGTTGTGTTAGGTCAAGTGGAAAACCGAATGTATCATATAACTCAAAAGCACGTTTTCCATCAAGTTCATTTTCTCCATCATTTTGAAGTGTTTCAATTGACTGTTCCAGTATGTCTAACCCACGTGCAAGTGTATGATGAAAACGATTCTCTTCTGCCTGAACAGTGCGTGTGATAAACTCTTTGCGAGGAAGTACATCTGAGAAAACATTACCAAGTAATTCAATTACTTTATCAACAAGCTTGTAGATGAATGGTTCGTTCATCTCTAATTTTTTACCATATAACACTGCACGTCGTAAAATTCGACGGATGACATAACCGCGTCCATCATTAGAAGGCATAACGCCATCACCAATTGCAAATGTCAAACATCGGATGTGGTCAGCGATTACCCTATGTGGAAGACCGTTTATATCATGTGAATATGATGTATCTGTCATATCCGCTATAGATTCCAGGAGTGGTATAAACAGGTCTGTCTTGTAGTTTGAATCAACTCCTTGCATTATAGATGTGATTCTTTCAAACCCCATGCCAGTGTCTACGTGAGTAGCAGGGAGTGGTTCAAGAGTACCGCTCTGATCACGATTGTATTGTATAAACACGAGATTCCAAAATTCCAGAAATCGGTCGCTTGTGTTAGGACCTGCATCAGGATCGTTTGCAGTTTCAGGATAAGTTTCCACACCTAAATCGATAAAAAGTTCACTGCACGGACCGCAAGGACCTGTCTCACCCATTTCCCAAAAGTTATCCTTATCACACCGTCGGATACGGGATAGCGGAAGGTCAGTTTCTTGAAGCCAGAGTTTTTCAGCCTCATCATCTTCAATGTAAACCGTTGCCCAAATCAGGTCAGTCGGAATATTCCACAATTCGGTCACTAATTCCCATGCAAATGCAATAGCTTCTTGTTTATAGTAATCACCGAATGACCAATTTCCGAGCATCTCAAAGAATGTGTGATGGCTCGGTGAGTGACCAACCTCTTCGAGGTCATTATGTTTTCCACTCACCCTAAGACATTTTTGTGTATCAACTGCCCGTGTGTATTCACGTTGTCCTATTCCAAGAAAAACATCCTTGAATTGATTCATTCCCGCATTCGTAAACAGCAGAGTTGGGTCATCTGCGGGAATTAAGGATGCACTCGGAACGACAGTGTGCCCTTTTTTTCCGAAATATTCTAAAAAACTTGCTCTGATTTCATCTGATGTCATGTTTTTGACCGGCTCTCCTGAACCTAATTATAGTTTATTATTAATTAAGAAGTCAAGATAAAAAGAAAGTGAACAGTGATCAATTGTGAATTATAGTAATTGGTTAATTACCTGCATAATAGTTTCTGATTTAAAACCACGACGCGCCAAAAACCCATGTAATCGCCTTTTAGCTGTATGAATTGGCAAACGTTTATAGTGTTTCACACGTTTTTGCGCGATTTGCATTGCCAAACTTGCCTCTTCTTCACCTTTAATTTCGGTTAAAACTTGTACTGCTGTTTCAGGGTCAACACCTTTATCAATTAATTCCTGTTTTAACATTATCTTCCCACGAGGATTGGATTTTAGCCTTCGTTGAACCCATTTTTCTGCAAACTGCCGATCGCGGATGTGTCCAGTAACAATTAATTCTGAAATAATGATATCAATCGTTTCTTCAGTAAATCCTTCACGTTTAAGTTGACCTGTCATTTGAGATTTACTAAATATTTCCTCTTGCAGTAAATCAAGTGCGAAATTTTTCGCGCGCATCATTTCGTCTGCAGCTATTAGTTTTTCAATTACCTCCGCTTCAATTTCTAAACCTATTCGCAGCCCAAATTTATCTATAAATGTAGAAGGAATAACAATAAATGGTTTGTCGTCCAGATATATCTTATGATGGGAGGGATGTATTTGCTGTTGTTGAATATCTGTTATTTTCTGTTTCATCTACTTTGATTCCAAAATGAATGGGCAGATCTACAAAATCCGCCCATTTTTTATTTCACACTGGAATCTTAAAATGTGACTATATTCTTAAATTTTTGATAACTAATCTTGTAAAGAATAATTATGTCATTCGCCGTTTGTTCCTGCCCATAGTGCACCACGTTGAAGTAGTGTGTTGAACATCTCATGTTGGCATGCAGCAGGATCATGACCGAGTGCAAGATAGAATACCTTGCCTTCACCCCAGTTCTTTGTCCATGCAACTGGCATCGCATTTCCTTTCCATAGTGCAGAAGCCAGCACATGATTTCGTGGGTCGTAATCAAGGATGTATTGTTCATCTTTCACGACAAATTCGTCAAGTCCCTGCGTTATTTCATGCTCATTATCAACAATACTAACCTGATAATCTCTATAACGGGGATGTGTAGTAAAGTACCCACCTACCATGGATCGGTATTCAGGACATCCACGAAAAGAATCGGCAGCAGAGTGTATACCGACATAGCCTTTTCCAGAAGCGACATGGTTCAGCAAGCCGTTCTTCTGCGCATCTGAAATTTCCCCAACAGTATAATAGAATACGATGAGGTCGTATGGATCTAATTTTGGAGATACCAGTGCGTCAAGATCATCTTCAACAATAGTAAGTTCAAATTCGTCTCGTTGTGAGAGTGATTTCACAATTTCTTCGCTGCAGCCTTTCCAGTTATGGATCGCACCACCTGCGAAAACGAGAGTATTAATCTTTGCCATTTTTTGCCTCCTAATGAATTATACCCACATTATATCACGTACAATTCTAAATTACAACCAGAGTTAATCGAGAAAAAATAAAAGGAATAATCGGAGTTGACTCGCTATTCCAGATGTGATATAATTCCGTCACTGCAATTAAATTGACTAACTAAGGACAATGCTTTATATATTCGGTTAACTAAATATGGATGGAATTAAAGAGGAAATATATAATATATTAGATGGTGCTATCCGCAATGCCATTGAGTCAGGGGAACTCCCAATCACCGAAGTTCCAGAAATCCCTTTTTCACCGACTAAGACTCCAGAACATGGTGATTTAGCTACACCGGTTGCCTTAGGATTAGCAAAACAAGCGAAAATGGCACCAAGAGCAATTGCTGAAACAATAAAAAGACATGTTGATCTGGATAAAAACCCGACCATCCGTAATCTTGAAATTGCGGGACCGGGTTTTATTAATGTCTACCTTTCAAATGAATGGTTGTATGATACACTTTTGTCAATAAACAAGTTGAAGGACAATTTCGGAACTTGTGAAAAAGGATTGGGAGAACGAATCCTTATTGAGTTTGTCAGTGCTAATCCGACAGGTCCTCTAAACATTGTAAGTGGACGTGCAGCAGCCGTAGGTGACACTCTCGTTAATCTCCTAAATGCTATAGGTTATGATGCTATTCGCGAGTATTACGTCAACGATGCAGGTGGACAAGTTGAAAGACTTGGAGAATCTATAGATATACGATATAGACAAGCATTGGGTGAAGACGATTTAGAAATTCCTGATGGTGGATATCAGGGTGAATATATACGTGAGTTTGCCGACAATATTGTTGCTAATGAAGGTGATAAATATCTACATCTAAGTCAGGAAGAACGGGTTGCATCTTTTCGGAATAAGGGAATTGAATATCTTTTGGGACAGCAAAAAGCATCTTTAGAACGTTTTGGTGTACTGTTTGATGTGTGGACAAGTGAAAAAGCTATACGTGAGAGTGGGAAACCTGATGAAATCATTGATATGTTTCGGGAAAAAAGTTACTTGTATGAAGCGGAAGAGGCAACATGGTTTAGAATGACAGATTTTGGTGATGATAAAGATTGTGTTGTTATCAGAACCAATGGCGAGTATACCTATTTCGTGCCAGATGCGGCGTATCACCTTGATAAATATGATCGTGGATTTAGTAAAGTAATTAACCTATTTGGTCCAGACCATCAAGGACATGTTTTCCGACTCAAAAATTTTGTGAAAGCACTCGGTTTGAAGGATGATTGGTTGGAAATAGATATTATTCAACAGGTGAATCTGGTTGATTCCGATGGTTCTCGGTTGGATATGTCAAAACGTCGTGGGCAATTCTTTACACTTGATTCCCTTATTGATGAACTTGCTGATGCTGTCGGTGAACAATTTGCTGTTGATGTCGCACGATATTTTTTCTTGATGCGTGCTAACAATACACATCTTGATTTCAATCTTGAATTGGCGATAACACAAGCAAATGAAAATCCTGTTTTTTACATACAATACGCACACGCACGGTGCTGTAGCATATTTTTACAAGCAAAGGAACAACAGATTGAATTAAGACCTATTGATGAGATTTCCCTGGAACTACTCTCAGAAACCTCCGAGCATGAGTTAATCCGTAAGTTGGCTGAATATCCATCAATTGTCGTATCAAGTGCAGAGGAACGCGAAGCACACCGAATTCCACATTATCTACACGATTTAGCAGGTATATTCCATCCCTATTACAACCAACATCGCGTATTAGAGACTGACAAATTGGATCGAACACATGCGAGACTCATACTTGTACAGAGTGTAAAAACAGTGTTAGCAAATGGATTGAGAATGTTAGGTATTTCAGCACCTGAGTCCATGTAAGTATTGAATGGAGATTTCTAAATGGAAACAAATTATAAAGAAATTGATAAGTCCCATGTTTGGCATCCACTGTTTCAGCACCAACGTCTTGACGAGACGGATTTGTCAGTTTTCAAATCAGCAAATGGTACAACACTTATAGATGAAGAGGGACGTGAATATTTAGACGCGTATTCAGCATTATGGAATGTCAATGTTGGTTATGGAAGACAAGAGATTGCGGATGCAGTATATAAACAAATACAAGAATTATCATATTATCCGCATTCCCAAATTAATGTACCTGCGACTCAGTTAGCTGAACAGTTAGCAAAATGTCTTCCCGGTGATCTGAATCATGTCTATTTCTGTAATAGTGGATCAGAAGCAAATGAGACTGCGATTAAGATTGCACGACAATATGGAAAACTAACATATCCAAATGAGAACCGATACAAAATAATTAGTAGATATCGTGGTTATCACGGGTTTACGTATGGTGCTATGTCGGCAACAGGTCAAGCACGTAGAAGAAAAGCATTCGAACCGTTGGCACCGGGATTTCATCACGCACATCCACCGTATTGCTACAGGTGTCCACTCGGATTAAATTACCCGTCGTGTGATGTTGCATGTGTAGAGGAAATTGAACGCATCATTCAGTCGGAAGGTGTAGAAACTGTCATTGCAGTTATTGCCGAACCCATAATTGGGGGTGGTGGTGTGATAGTACCACCAGATGAATATTTCACAAGATTAAGAGAAATCTGTGATAATTACGGTCTATTACTAATTCTTGATGAGGTTATAACGGGTTTTGGTCGGACAGGAAAAATGTTCGCATGTGAACATTGGGACGTACAACCTGATATCATCACGCTTGCTAAAGGTTTGACAAGTGGTTATATCCCGCTCGGTGCTTGTGTTGCCTCCACTTCGGTATTCAACACATTTCTTGGTGATCCAAGCGACAAGAGAGAGTTTTCACAAGTCTGTACTTATGGTGGACATCCAGTTGCATGTACTGCAGGTGTTGCTAATCTAAAGATATTGGAGAGAGAACGACTCTGGGAAAATGCTGAAAAGGTAGGTCAATATCTGCTTGAAAAACTTAAGACATTAGAATCTCTACCCAATGTCGGTGATGTACGTGGTAAGGGGTTAATGCTTGCTGTAGAATTCATTCAAACAGATGGTAGACATCTTGATACGGACGAAACCAACAGAATTGTTGGACAGTTAAAAGAGAAAGGGATTATTGTTGGGAAAATTGGTCATGCAATTGACGAACCAGAAAACATCATATTTATCGCGCCACCACTTATACTCACAGAGATGGAAGCTGATAGAATATATGAAACTTTACGTGAGGTGCTTGTCTAATAGAAACTTTAACTGATGTCGTTTAGCAATCGGAATTTTGTCTGGTTGCGTTGCAATAGCATATTGGAGAGCGTTGCCACAACTACAATTACGTTGTTCATCTGCAATTTTGGATACTACTTTTTTCACTATCTGTTTAGATATTTCTACATTTGAGCGAAGATTATCCAGAATCATCTCGGTAGTAACGTTGTCGTGTTCAGGATGCCAGCAGTCATAGTCGGTTGAACATGCGAGGATAGCATAACACATTTCTGCCTCGCGAGCCAATTTGGCTTCTGGTGCTGCAGTCATTCCAATTATATCAAAACCGAGGTATTTGTAAACATTGGATTCTGCCTGTGTTGAAAACGCAGGACCTTCCATACAGATATATGTGCCGCCATTATGAACAACAGCACTAACATCATTCGCAGCGTTTAGCAAATGTGTACTGAGATGTGTACAAAACGGATGTGCCATGCTAATGTGTGCAGCGATACCTTCTCCGAAGAAGGTAGATGTACGGTTTTTTGTGTGGTCGTAAAGTTGATCTGGCACAACAAAGTGGCGTGGCTCAATTTCTTGTTTCAGACTGCCTACAGCACTCACTGAGATGATCCGTTCTACACCAAGAGATTTCAAGGCATAAATATTGGCACGGACATTAATATCCGAAGGAAGAAGAGGGTGACCAACACCGTGTCGCGGTAGAAAAACAACCGGTTGTCCTTCAAGACTACCTATAATAAAACTGCTACTTGGTTTACCGAATGGTGTTTCTACTTCGATTGTTTCTATTTCAGTTAGACCTTCTATCTGATAGAATCCGCTACCACCAATTATGCCTATTTTGACATGCATTTGTTCTATTCTCCAAGGGTAAGCAATAAGAATTGCGTTATTGAATAACTATGCCATTATTACAATGTGGAAATTGGATACTTGAGGGTAAGTCGAGTTCCGCCGTAGCGACTTATATCAGGATAAAGGAATTAGATCTTATATTCGATTTAGGAAGATGTCCGATGCGATTCATCGGTACTAACCATGTTTTTATATCTCATTTTCATCTTGACCACTATTTCGGGTTACCAATTTATATAAGTCAACGTTGGTTGGCAGGTTTACCCCCGGGGGAGATATACGTTCCGTTAAATGGTTACAAACAATTGCGTAGCATCCTTAACAAAATCTCTACATTAGATGGAGGTAGAAATTGGGGTTATCAACTTTCACCCATAGAAGTAGGTGATTCCATACCTTTTCGTAAGAATTTAGTAGCGCACATCTTGCCCGGAAATCACAGTGTTCCCGCAGTATCCTTTCTGATATGTGAAATACGTAATAAACTAAAATCTGAATACAAGAATTTGACAAATAGGGAAATTGTGGCACTCAAAAATACAGGCGTTGAGATAACCAATGAAGTGCAGTTACCTATCGTCGCATATTTAGGTGATACGCGAGGAATTTCTATTGAATCCCACCCCTTGTTAAAACAGTGCAAACTCCTGATATGTGAATGTACATTTATTACTCCCGAACATCGTGAACGCGCAAAGAAAACGAAGCATTTGCATCTGGATATGATACCCACTCTGTTGGAAGAATTTGAGAGTGAATATGTAGTTCTAAATCATTTTTCACGACGTTACACTCCTGAGTTAATTCGTCATGAAGTCTACAAACGTTTACCTGCCTCAGAACATTCCCGCGTTCATCTTCTTATATAGTAGACACTGTTTTTATTTCTTCTATTAGACACTTTCTATTTTAGCGGATTATATCTTGTAGATACTAACCAGCCTATTTTGTAGCACAAACTATAGGATGTATAAACATATAGTTTGTGCTACTAATACACAGTGTGCTTACATACCTTAAATCCATATAAACTGAGATATAGACACAATTCAATGCGGATTGGAAACTACAACTTCCAGAGTTTTAAAATATAGTATCGGATCGGTATATGTCTACTTACTTGGATATGAATTTGGGTCTTGGTCAGAGGTTCCTGCCTCCAGTTCCAAATAAAACTTATAACCATCCTGATCTTGATCAAGTTCATACTGTCGTATGATTTGTTCAGCTTCTCTGAAATGAGGAGTATCCCCTTTTGTCAGACTCAAATAGGTTTTGAACCCTTCATAAGCCTCACCGAATTCACGTATTGCACGATAGCAGACTGCCTGTTGATAGACAGATTCATTCCGCCATGTAGATTCTGCGGCATTTTGTAACAGGTTTTCAAAAGCTTGGATTGCGCGTTCATATTGACCACTCTTCTGATACAGTTCACCGATCTTGAATAAAGAATCAGCAACAGCGAATTTTTTGTGCGATAAATCGCGAACTATAACTTTATTTGTTTCGATAGCGTTTGGGTAGTTGAGAAGTTTTACCCAGTTAGCCGCTATTTGTTGGTAATTCTGAACGATTAAATCAGCTTTACCTTGAATCCATTTTTCAGATGGCAGCACATAACGTCCAATATTTTCATATTCCATTGCTTTTTTACTTTTGTTTCGCTGAATTTCATCTTGAAGATGTTTAATTTCATTCAAGAGTGCTTCAGTTTTATTAAGTAATTTGACGACCTGTTGAGATTCAAAAGTATCTGGAAAATTTTGTGCGACCTTAACAAATGCTCCCCAACCCCCCGAATTGGTATAATCAAACAATTTGTAGAAGTAGATGTTACCTACTTGAAATTGGGATTGCACTGCTTTGTCATGTTCGGAGAATTCAGAAACTAACCTTTCAAAAGTTGTAATTGCTTCAGGATAATTTTCCAATGATTCATAAGCCTTAGCGACATTATATAACGAATCCGCAGCAATGCTATACGTTTCATCTGAAGGTTCGGTATCAAATAATGCTTTATAATTCTGGTAATTGGCTAATTCAGCTTGAATTAGTTGTCGGTTTTTTCGTATAGTCGCAATACCACTCTTAGCTTCACTTGCATAATAGCCTGTGGGATCAAGTTCCACGATTGCTTGGTAGTGTTCGTTAGCTTTGTCCCACTCATAGAACTTTTTGTAAATTTTTGCGATCTGATAATGTGCACGTTGAGCATACTTACCTTTTGTATCTCGGTCAATAATTTCAAGGTAAAGCGACATTGCTCTATCGTATAGTGATCGTTGTTTAGCGCGGGCTTTTTCTTTTTTTTCTGGGTCATCAGTGCGTGTAGAAATTGCTTCTGCTTCATCAAAGGCATTATCCGCATTTTGGATTTTCGCACTCAACGGCACAAGATTAATTCCACCTTGGCATCCAAAAGTTGTTATGACCAATAATCCGAGCATAAGAATAATTAGGTAGCTTCGATCAATTCTTAGAACGAAACTTGGTATGAAACGGGTCATCGTGATTAATCCTCCTCAGGAATAGAAAAATGAAATCCTTCCGGTCAGAAAAATTAAGTACCGGTATTTATATTTCTGATTTTAGTATATCAAATTTGCGAAAATTGTCAAGAGAAATATAAATTCTTCAATACATAGTGTGGATAGGAAATTACATTTGAGTTAAATATTCTTGTCAATAAACTTATTGACAAATCTGGTCAAAATATATAAAATAAAATTCTATAGTATTAAAAAGGTTAATATATGCTTATATATGGAGGGAGGCGGATATGGCAAACACAGATTACAAAATTGGCGTTGTAGGTGTAGGAAGGATGGGTGCTAACATCGCCAGACATCTTAACGATGAGGACTATAGTGTGGTTGCTGTGTACGACGCTGCACATGACAGAGCAAAGGAATTAGCTACAGAACTTAATGCTACTGCAACGGATAAGTTAGCACAGGTTACTGAACTGGCTGATTACATTATAACTGTGGTCACAGATGATGATGCTATGCGACAGGTTTATTCAGAGGATGCTGACGACAGTCTACTCATAGGTGCATCAGGTAAGGTATTTATCAATTGTGCAACCATAAGTCCACAAGTTCATGTTGATATTGAGAGTCTTGCTTCTAAACATGGTGCTGAAAGTCTTGAAGGATGTATGGCAAGTAGCATCACGCAAGCACGAGAAGGCACTCTATATCTAATGTGTGGTGGTAAGAAAGAAACTTTTGACAAGGCTAAACCCATTTTGGATTCCATGAGTGTCTCACTTCGTTATATTGGTAAAGCAGGTAAGGCAGCACAGGTAAAGGCACTGGTTAACATGGTAATGAATATCAACACTGCTGGTCTTGCTGAAGGCTTGGGATTAGGAGCAGCACTCGGTCTTGATCTTGAAATGTTACAAGAAGTATTTGCACAAACTGGGGCAAATTCCCGTGTTTTGGAGACCGACGGTGAAGATATGCAGATTCGTGATCATGAATGCTATTTTTCTGCCGCACATGCATCTAAAGATTCTGGGATCGCGCTTGATCTTGCAGATGCTGAAGGAATAACTCTCCCACTTGCTCAGGCAACTAAAGGACAATATGACCGTATGATTGACTTAGGATTAGGGGATTTAGATAAGTCTGGTGTTGCTGAATTAACCTTCCCTGGACGCGGAAAGAACGCTGAATAGCCTGTGTGTGAAGAGTTGATGTGATTTTGAAATAGCACATCACATTAGAGACTGATTAATGTCAATAACCAGAAAAGATGATACGTTCAAAGGGGTCATTCTTGCAGGCGGATTAGGCACCCGTTTATACCCACTTACAAAAGTTACAAGCAAACACCTCCTACCTGTTGGGAATGAACCGATGATTTATCACACCGTCGGACAACTAACAGATGCAGGAATCACGGATATTCTTGTTGTGACAAATCCCGAACACATTGGAGATTTTGTGAGTGCCTTAGGTAGTGGTAAAGAATTCGGGTGTGATTTTACATATCGTGTACAAGAGGAAGCAAAGGGAATTGCACATGCACTTGCATTAGTAGAAGGTTTCGCAGCAGGTGGCAATATCGTTGTTATTCTTGGAGATAACATTTTTGAGTCTTCAATTAAGCAGGTAGTTGACGATTATCAAATACAAAAAGATGGTGCACGTGTTCTGCTAAAACAGGTTGATGACCCTGAACGTTTCGGGGTAGCGAATCTTAATGGAAACCGAATCGTGTCTATTGAGGAAAAACCTGATAAACCCAAAAGTAATTTTGCAGTAGTTGGTGTATATGTCTACGATTCAACTGTATTTGAGATTATCAGAACTATTGAACCTTCACCGCGCGGTGAGTACGAGATTACTTCTGTTAATAATGTATATATCAAACGTGGACAACTTTATCACAGTATTTTACAAGGTAAATGGGTCGATGCAGGCACCTTTGATTCACTTGCTGAAGCACACCAAATTATTTTAAATCGGAAGGAGTAGCATTGAACGCTACGAATAAACCCTATTTATCAATTATCGTTCCTGTTTACAATGAGGAGGAAAATGTACGTCCACTATATGAGAAAATAAGGACCGTATGTGAAGAAATTGGCAAAACTTACGAAGTCTTGTTTGTTGACGATGGGAGTCAAGATAAGACCTTTGATGTGCTTTCAGAAATGCGAGAGAAGTCCCCACATCTTTCTATTATACGATTTCAAGAGAATGCAGGACAAACTGCGGCGATGGCAGCAGGATTTGAATTCGCACAAGGTGAGTGTATTATCAGTATGGATGGAGATCTGCAAAATGATCCTGCAGATATACCGCATTTACTTGACAAACTTGATGAGGATTATGATCTTGTATGTGGATGGAGGAAGGAAAGACAAGACAAATTTTGGACACGACGTGTCCCTTCAGTTGTTGCCAATTGGATTATTAGTAAGGTGACAGGAGTAGCTATTCATGACAACGGGTGTTCCTTAAAGGCATATCGTGCTGATGTTATCAAACAAGTTCCACTGTATGGGGAGATGCATCGGTTCATACCCGCGATGTCAACGGTTGTTGGTGCACGTATTGCTGAAATAATCGTAACACATCATCCTCGTCAGTTTGGTACAAGTAAATATGGTCTTGGTAGGATTTGGAGGGTGATTCTTGATATTTTAGCCTTTAAGTTAATTCTTTCAGTCTTCGCGCGACAAACAAGTCATAATAGACACCTACCTACAGAACAGTCATTTCATAATCAAATTAGTCCTAAATTCAATATCTACCGAATCGGTGCATTCATAAGCCTACCATTCTTCATAATTGGTTGTCTTCTCATCAATGTTGCAATGATTGCTGCCCTCAGTTTTATTGGGTTGGGTGTACTTCTGGTGGTGATTGGTTTTATAACGGGTTGGTCACTTGCCATAGCACAACATGACGCAGCAGATTTAAGCCCCTTTTCCTCATTTTTCATAAATCGTTGTGCAAGACGTCCTATCAGGTCCTTTGGTCCTATAGGAGTACTTGTATCTATAATTGGTGTTTTTTTAACCATCAGTTTTCCACATGTTGGTCCAATTCTAATGAGTTCAGGTATATTGATATTTGTTTTTGGTCTATTCGGTGAAACTATTGCTTATGCAAATGCTAAACGGGTTGTAGATTACAGAGTTGAAATATTTTTGGACGCAAAGAATGATGTCAAACGAGTTGAAAATGTTGTTTGAAAAATGGCGAACCGAATTTCCGGTTACCAAATCCTATATTTATATGAATCATGCTGGCGTTGCACCTTTGTCAAGTCGGGTTATGGATGCTATGGTCGGCTTCGTAGAAGATGCCACATTTAACGGTGCTGTGAATGTTGAGTCTTGGGTGGAAACAGTTGAGTTGTGTCGGTCTGTTTCCGCGCAGCTAATCAACGCAGATGTAACCGAGATAGCATTTATGAAGAACACAACGCAAGGTATACTCCTTGCAGCAAACGGTATTGATTGGAACGAAGGTGACAATGTTGTCACTTCTGCTGTAGAATTTCCTGCAAATGTCTATCCATGGTGGAGTTTGAAGGAACGGTACGGAGTTGAAACTCGGATGGTTCATGAGCATGATGGTAGAATTCATCTTGATGATCTCATTGCTGCGATTGATGAGAAGACTCGAGTTGTGACAATTAGTCATGTGGAATTCGCCTCAGGTTTCAGAAACGACATCAAAGCAATTGGAAAGATTTGCAAAGATCGTGGTATTTGGTATGTTGTTGATGCAATACAGAGTATTGGTGTGATTGAAGTAGATGTTAAGTCATGTCATATAGATATACTTGCAGCAGATGGACATAAGTGGCTGCTCGCACCAGAGGGTGCAGCGATCTTCTATTGTGCTAATGACAAGTTGGATAAATTAAACAACACTAATATAGGGTGGGCAAGTGTCGTGAATCCGCGCGATTTTCTTAACTATGATCTAACACAGAAACCGGATGCAACGCGTTTTGAAGAAGGTTCCTACAATACCACAGGACTATATGGACTCAATGCTGCGATTGAGTTATTACTTGAAATTGGTATTACTGGGATTGAGACCCGTGTCATGGAACTAACTTCTGCATTAATTACCGGTTTGGAATCTAAAGGTTATCATGTATTTACACCAAAGAAAACATCTGATCGTGCGGGAATTGTAGTATTTGAAAGTCACCGACATACCCCATCTGAAATTAATGAACGCCTACTTAAGGAAAATATCATAGCTGCTGAACGTGGGAGTGGGGTTAGAGTCTCACCCCATTTTTATAACACACAATCGGAAGTAGAACAATTACTTGAAACATTACCCAACCTATAAACATATTATAATAACCGGATATCAACTTTGATTAAAATATGCAATAAAATACTAAATATATCTACATTAAAGAAATTCCCAATTTTTTGTTTGAAATACGGATTATTGCTTATACTTGCATTTCTGTTATTTCTTTCAAGTTGTACACTTCCAGGTGGCAACCAACAGACGAACCGCATACGTTTTTCCATTCAGAATACACTTCGGATTGATAGAAAAAATGTTCCAATTGTGTTGACATTAGAACAACTCCAACAAGTTCGTGCTGATTTTTCACTAAATGCCTATTCTGTTGTTACTGGTAAATCACCACGTGAAGCAATGATTCCAGCACAAGCAGACGATATGAATTATGACGGTGTTAGGGACCACTTAGTATTTCTATTAGACCTTGATAAGGAGGAAACAAAAGAGATATCGATCCTGTTTGATCCAAATGTCAAAGCAACATTCACGCTTGATGTGAATAAACTGACTCGTGCGGGTATTTTTCCTGAACTGAATGTCATTGCAGCAGTTGAATCGGATTTAAGTGCCTATCTACTAAAACCGGGTGGTGCTGTTGTGGCATACGGTAAGAGACGGCATGCACTATTCAGTGTTGATAGTATGTTTCAGAATGAGTTAGATTTCGGTGGGCAGCTTTCCCCGGAGTTCAGGTTACATTTTGATAGTAACGAGATTACATTGACACAAAATCCACAAGCACTTGTTATTGAAAGTGAAAATAATGAAAACCGTTGGATAATCCGAGACCTTGAAAATCAGGCGAATTACTTTATACGAAAGAATGGTGATAAACTCAATCTTTTCAAATCAATTGGCTTATCGTTGAATGATCTCCTTGATTTTGAAAAAACTACTATGGTAAAGTTAACTTCCGAAGAGGATTTAATCGGGTGTGGTGGTATTGCTTTATGGCATAAAGAGAAAAGAGAGTTAATACCACTGCCAAATGAAGGAGATTACGTTAGGATTCTTGCAAATGGTGCTATCCGGTCAATAGTTGAACGGATACTACCAAAGTTGAACATCGACGGTGAAACATTTCAATTTACCTCAACAACTATTATTTATGGAGGGAATCCGTGGATTGATCAGCATATCAATATTGATAGAGAGTTACCCTCCGATTATGCAATCGTTTCAGGTATTCCAATAATTGGTGAAGCATCTGGTGTAGACGAAGATCAGAATCTGTTGTGGAGTTGGGGAACAGACCCAGGAGATGGGTATGCTCTTGGCGTTGCATTGATCTATCCACAGGGACAAGACGGTAGTCTAATTGACACAGACTCAAACCGTATGTCAATTATCTTAAATCCTAATGACGAAGGACACATCAGGTATCGTTCAATATCCATTTGGGATGGAGGTGTTGATGGAATAGAAACAGAATCAAAATTTGAGCAACATCTTCAAAGAATGACAACGACCCTGGATAATCCCCCGATAATTAAATTTTTACCGTCTGAGGAATAGAAATAGAATTAACTATTCTCATATATGGAGGAAACATGCTCATTAAGGAAGAATGTTTACAACTCATAGCCCACCACCGTACAGACGAAATCGTTGTAACGACTATGGGCATGGCAGTTCCGTGGGCAAAAATTTCAACTCATCCTCTTGATTATGCCTCTGTTGGAAGTGCTATGGGTCATGCCGCAGACTTAGCACTCGGGATTGCACTTGCCAAACCAGACAAAAAGGTTGTTGTACTAAATGGAGATGGAAGTATGCTCATGTGTTTGGGAACTCTGGCAACTATTACTGGCTTGAGCACCCCTCCGTCCAACTATCTCCTTTTCGTTTGTGATAACGGAACGTATGAGGTGACTGGCAACCAACCGGTTCCTTACAACACAAATTTCAGTTGGACAACGATAGCAAAAGGTGCAGGTTTTAAGCAGATTTTTGAATATGATGATAAAGAAACACTTGAAATCAACCTGCCAAAGATTTGGAATCAGGGAGGTCCAACTTTTGTGAATCTAAAGATAGCACAGGCGCATGAACCACCACCAGACAGGTGGGGAAGTTTTCAATATCCGTATCTGCAGGAGTCCATTGCCACATCTACACATAAATTACGCAATGCACTTGAAGATATATAGAATGATACTTTTTGGAAATATAGTATGACAAAAAAATTAGAACGTCGTCGTATGGGACGTACTGAGATGCAACCAAATTCATTAGGTCTTGGAGCTGCATGGTTATGTCATAAACCGGATGATGAAGTAATTGGTGCAATCCGAAGGGCAATTGACCTTGGTATCAACTATATTGATACTTATCCGGGACACGCTGAGCATCTGTGGGGTGAAGCTCTATCTGTAGGTTTGAGAGAAAAGGTCTACCTGCAAGCCAAGGTCGGTACACATCCTGAACGGAGAAAGGATTTCTCAGCAGATGGAACAAGATGGAGTGTGAACAATAGTCTCAGAGACCTTCGAACGGACTATCTTGATGCAGTGTTGATTCATGATCCTGTGGATATGGAGAGTATATTAGACAGTGGACGTGCTTTGGATACACTTGTTGAGATGAAAGAGGAAGGTTTAATACGACATATCGGTGCGGGTGTGCGTTCCCATGAATTTCACAAACAACTGATAGAAACAGGACATATTGAAATTATACTCACCTTTTTGGATTATACTTTGTTATCACAATCTGTAACACAAACGACCTTACCGTTAGCACGTAAACATGATGTTGGTATTATCCTTGCAAGTCCCTTGGGTATGGGTAGCCTTACAGGTGCAGAACCGAATGTTGAAGATGAACGAAGACGTAATCCGGACGATGAACCCAAGGCATATTCTATGTGGAAATGGTGTCAGGAAAACGGGGTTAATATCCGCCACTTGGCAATTCAGTTTTGCCTTGCTGCGCCAATAGATGGGATTGTAATGTTCGGTCCAGCGGATATTACGCAAGTAGAAGATGGTTTTGAAGCTGCTACTGCTGATATATCTGAGGAAATTTGGGAAGCATTTGAGGGGGAATTCGGTATCAAGCGAGGAATGTAAACCAGTTCCCTATTCCATCCATATTTCAATCATGTATATGTCCAAGTTTAGATTGTAACATCCTTGGTCCCTTCCGCCAATTCTGATGCAAACTGCTTCACTTCAGCAAGCATTTTCGTTTCGTCATCCATATTTTCTTCTGCGACATTGATTATAGCACTTGCTACAATTGCACCATCTGCGACTTGTGCGACTTGTTTCGCCTGTGCAGGTGTAGATATACCAAAACCCACACTAATCGGTTTGTCAGTATGTTTTCGCAGTTCAGCAATCATTGGTGCAACTTCATCTGACAATGTTACTCTTGCTCCTGTTACACCAGTTACCGATACGCAATAGATGAACCCGGTACTGACCGATGCAATCAATTGCATTCGTTCAGGAGGACTTGTTGGTGCAACAAGAAAAATAGTCGCAAGATTATATTGTGGTGCGACTTTGAGCAATGGCTGTGCTTCCTCTGGTGTTAAATCTGGCACAATCACCCCATCAACCCCTGCATCATGTGCTGCTTTACAAAATTCTGCTTCACCCATATTAAAAATCGGATTATAATAACTCATGAGTGCAATTGGAATTTCTGATTGTTGGCGTATAGATTTTACCATCTCAAGAATTTCTGTGAGTGATATACGGTGTCTGAGGGCGCGTTCACTTGCTCGTTGGATAGTCGGTCCATCTGCTATTGGGTCTGAGAAGGGAACACCGAACTCTATAAGATCGGCACCAGATTCTTCAAGTGTAAGAAAAAGTTTGGGGGTAAGTTCAGGATTCGGGTCTCCAGCACAGACATAAGGCATAAAAGCACACGCACCTTGCTGTCGGAGTTCTTGAAATTTCTTATCTATTCTATTCATTGTATGTGTAGGTTACTGCTTTCTGTAAATTGGTATTCTTAATTATACGGAGTATGTTACTGAATTGTCAAGGTGTTACGCAATTGAGAAATCAAACTTCATTCACTGTTTAATACCCATATCAGACTTACAGAGAGAAGAATGAGATATTACATATTGATTTCAAAATGCAGATCCATTGACTCATTGGGTTTCAAATTATCCCACTGTTGCACCAATGTTCGTAGTTGTGTACGCATTGTGCTTATCTGATCTTGGGTGGTATCTAAAGGAAGTACTTGGTGGTCTACGTGTAGCAATGGACCTGGGAAACTTTCCCATAGTTCGGCTTGTAACAATGCGACAATTGGTTCTACTTCGATTGCTTGTGTTGGTATTTGGAAGGGACGTTTTGATGTCGGTAGACTAAAATCAGGGATATCGTAACCTATTGCAACCAATCCGAAGAATGCATTTTGAAAACCTAACGTGGTTTCTACAACATAGTGTGCGAAATCGTGCTGCACAAACCCTTTATGAATATGTGACCATGTAACACTTCCATCGGTACGAATACAAGTAATTGTATCTGGTTTATGTTTATACTGGTTTTTACCTTTTTTGAAACGTATAAGCATTCTAATAATTCACTATGCATTCTGTTCTTCAATTTGATGTAATGCTTCACTGACATATCTACGCACCCATTCACTTTCAGTGTTATCTGCTAAGGAATTGAGTGCAGAGATTGCTTGTGGATTACCGATTCTCCCTAACGCTACAACTGCCGCAGAGCAGACAGACCTGTCATTATCGGTAACACTGCTTATCAAAGCGTCTATCACCTGTACTGGCGGGTTTGCAATTCGTCCCTCGGTCAGTCCCAATTCCCCAAGTGCAACAACAGCAGCACATCTCATATCAGATTCATCGTCTTGTAGAAACGGAAGGAGTCCATCTATGGCTCGTGAGTCCCGTAAACGTCCAAGAGCGGTGATTGCAAACCGTCGAACGGTAGTGTTTTCGTCGGATAATGCTTTAATAAGAGGCGAAATAGCGTGTGAATCCCCTACATTACCTAATCCTTCAGCTGCATAGGCACGTATTTCGGCAGATTCTGATCGCAATTTTCGTCGTAACAACTGTGATGGGAAAAACCGCCAATTTCTGAGAGGACCATCTTTATGTGAGAGCAGTTGTATCAGACTACGGAACTTTTTCTGTTTAGATTTGTTCGGAACTGTGTTGGAGGTTTCGCGTGCCATTGTGCTACCTCGTTGCAGTTGAATTACGGATATTATATCATAGAGTCATTCCTATAGCAAACTGATGTATGTGACAAGTGTGTAAAGTTTTTGGCATTAACAGCATAATTCATTGTTGGAGTGAACCCGTTTTTCGATAGGTCGCGATTCGGAGATCACTCCTACAGAAGAAAATTCCTTCATATTGCAAAAACAGTTGAATTCACTAATGAGATAATTTTATATAGAATTGGTATAATATATCTTTGGAATTACCACTCAGAAAACGTTACCAAATTTGTTACATCAATAACGTTTTTAAATTTACTTTCAGATTCTGTTTCCATTTTACATTATACTATGTAGTAAATTTGTGCTACAAAGTGATACCTAATTCTTTTGCAATGGTGTAGACATCCTTATCACCGCGTCCCGAAAGACATACAAGTATAGTTTTATCTGCTCCAAGTTTAGGTGCAAGTTCGCGCAGATATGCAATTGCATGTGCTGATTCTAATGCTGGAATTATACCTTCAGTCTCTGACAGTAATTGAAATCCTTCAACTGCTTCTTTATCGGTAATTGGGACATATTCTGCACGGCCAATTTCTCTGTAATAACTATGTTCAGGACCGACACCAGGATAATCTAATCCGGCGGAGATTGAGTGTGCAGGGGTAATCTGTCCATCGGCTTCTTGCAATAAATAACACTTTGCACCGTGAAACACTCCGACGCTGCCTGCAGTGAGTGGTGCGGCATGCCGTCCACTTCGTATACTCTCACCTGCTGCTTCTACACCGATCATACGAACGGATTCATCATGAAAGAATGGATAGAACATCCCAAGAGAATTGCTACCCCCACCAACACAAGCAAGAACACAATCCGGTAAGTTTCCATCCTGTTCTATAATCTGTTCTCTTGCTTCATCACCGATGACAGATTGAAAGTCTCGGACGATCATTGGGTAAGGATGTGCGCCAACTACTGAACCGAGTAGTAAATATGTCGTACGGACATTTGTGACCCAATCTCTGAAACAGGCATTGATGGCATCTTTTAGTGTACGTGAACCTGAGTTGACTGGGACAACTTTAGTACCCATCAACTGCATACGAAAGACATTGAGTGCTTGTCGTTCAATGTCTTCCTCACCCATATAGACTTCACATTCCATGTCAAACTTGGCAGCAACGGTTGCTGTTGCAACACCGTGTTGTCCAGCCCCGGTTTCTGCGATGATACGTTTTTTACCCATCCACCGTGCCAGCAATATCTGTCCAATTGCGCTGTTAATTTTATGTGCGCCTGTATGATTCAGGTCTTCCCTTTTAAGGTAAATCTTTGCGCCACCAAGTTTTTCAGTTAACCGTTCTGCATAATACAGCGGATTAGGTCGTCCAACATATTCACTTAGATAATAGCGAAATTCTTTTTGAAAATCGGAATTGTCTTTGAGTGTTGTGTATGCTTCCTCCAGTTCTAATAGTGCTGGCATTAGGGTTTCGGGAACATATCTTCCTCCGAATTGCCCGAAATGTCCTGTTGCATCAGGAAGTTGTTGCATATAAAATCTCCATTCTGTGTTGTGTATGACTGTGCAATTATGAGTCCATTATCAATAGCGATTGCGCACGTAGGTTTGGACGTTCCAATACTGTAGGGTTTACAACAGATTTCGGTATATTACCAGTTAAAACCTGTGTAATACACTTAGCAGCAGTAACCTCTAACTCAAGTATTGATTCTTCAGAGATAAATGCGGCATGCGGTGTTATGATTACATTATCAAGTTGTAGCAATGTTTCATCTTGATGTGGTGGTTCAGTTTCCAAGACATCAATACCTGCACCAGCAATCTCACCATTTTGCAATGCAGCAGTGAGTGCGTGTGTATCCACAATTCCTCCCCGCGCAGTGTTAATAAGAAATGCAGATGACTTCATAATCTGAAATTCTACAGAACTGAACATACATTCTGTCTCAGTCGTTAACGGTGCATGGATAGAGATAAAATCTGATGTCTTGAGAAGTTCCTGAAACGTTACTTTTTCCGCTCCGTGAAGTTTAATTGTTTCATGTGATGTGCGTGGTGAATATACGATTACATTCAGACCAAATGCATTTGTTTTCTGTATTATTGACTTTCCAATTTGTCCAAATCCAATGATACCTAACGTTTTTCCTCGTAATCTGAACATCTTGGTTCCTATATTCTGATCCCATATCCCAGATTTAACTGCTGCATTATAATAAATTATTTTTCTTGCACATGCGAGAAGAAGTGCTATTGCATGGTCAGAGACTTCATCAATACAATATGAAGGAACATTTGTTACGATTATGCCATTTTCAGTAGCGGATTCCACATCAATGTTGTCAAGTCCTATCCCATAACGGGCAATAATTTGACACTGTTTTGCTGCTGCAATTACATTTTCACGGACAGGTTTCCAACAAGTGAGAATTCCATCAACTTTGGGTGCCAATTTAAGTAGTTCAATTTCATCACCTGTTTCTGCAACAATAAGTTCTGCACCGATTTCTGCAAGTACCTTTTGTTCGGGTTCAATTGAGGACCAAGCGTAATCGGTTATGAGAATTCTCCATTTGTTTTGCATTTTGTGTAATATATTCTCACTCACAAGGGTTATATAGAATTGTGGTATCAACCGACCTTACACAAAGATTTTACCTGGATTCATTATATTCAACGGATCCAACGCATGTTTTATAGTACGCATTAAGTCAACGGCTTTGCCATGTTCCTTTTCCAAGGCTGCCCTTTTACCAATTCCGATTCCATGTTCTCCTGTGCTTGTCCCGTCTAATTCTAAGGCTATGTCTACAATCTGATCACTGATTTGTCGTGCTTCTGTCAATTCATCATTGTTACCGGGTTCAAGTGGAAATACAACATGGAAGTTTCCATCCCCGACGTGTCCAAGCATTGTTGCGAGCAGGTTTGTGTTTGCAAGGATTGCTTTAGTTTTGGCTATACACTCTGCGAGTCGGGATATCGGAACACACACATCAGTGACATAACCTACAGAACCAGGACGTAGGTTGCGTGCGGCGTAGTAGCTATCATATCTTGCTTGCCAAAGTCGTTTTCGGTCAGTTTCGTCTGTTGTCCATCGGAAATCGGAACTTCCATTTGCAGACGCGATAGATCCAGCAATCTCAGAACTCTCCGAGACGGTGTTGGTTGATCCGTGGAATTCAAAGAAAAGTGTTGGAGCCACTTCATAGTCTAAATTGGAGTATCTATTAACCGCATCCATTTGTATTTCATCTAATAGTTCAATGCGCGCTATAATAATGCCAGTGTCCATTAGCTTGATAACGGTGTTTACTGCTGCATCTACTGTTGGGAATGCACATATAGCGGATGCGACAGCTTCAGGTGAACGTACTAATTTGAGCGTGATTTCTGTAATTACACCTAATGTGCCTTCTGATCCGATGAATAGTCGTGTGAGATCGTACCCCGCAGCCGATTTTCGAGCTCTCCCTCCAGTGTGTACAATCGTTCCATCTGCAGTAATGACAGTCAAACCAAGGACGTTATCAGACATAGTTCCATGGCAGACTGCAGTTGTTCCAGATGCACGCGTTGCCACCATGCCACCTAAGGAGGCATCTGCACCCGGATCAACTGGAAAGTGAAGATGTGTGCCAAGTTTAACAAGATGTTTATTTAATTGTCCACGCGTAACCCCTGCTTGAACAGTGGCATCTCTGTCACCCTGGCTGACACGGAGGATATCATTCATCTCGTTTAGCGAAATGGAGAGTGTGTCTTCAGTTGCAGTAACTGCTCCTTCAACCCCTGTACCTGTGCCATAAGGGATGATCGGCATTTTATATCTTGCACAGATTTTGACGATCTCAGAAACTTCTGTGTTGGTTTTTGGAAAAGTAACTGCATTTGGGAGTGATCCTTGATGATGGGAAGCATCACGTGCATGTGCGTCTCGAACAGTACTGTCTGTGCTGAAACGTGCACCGAGAAGTGTGCGGAGTTCATTATGTGTCTTTGATAAATTATGGTCATCCATGCTATGTGTATTTTAGCATGATTTGCGGATGGCGACAAGGCAAATCAGTGTAAGATTAGAGGTATTCAATTGTCTGAATTGTCTTAGGATTTTCCCAAGCAAAATATTGGTTTACAAAGTAAGGTGTAAAACTCTTATATCCTCCTTGCTGTTTATATGTACCCGCTTTATATTTTTCCATTTAATGTTTTATCCTATTTGTCAATATGGGATTCCATATTATCATTTTTATGTATTTTTGCCAATATGGATTCCATATTATCATTTAGTGCAAATATATGAATAGGATAGAACGAAATATATACAAATTGCGGTAATAACTACATCGAGTATCAGCATCAAGTGGACTTAGCCTTTGTAGACATTAACGTACCTTAACGTGAGTTCGGTATAAACATCCTTGGGAATCGGTAAAATATGCACTGCAATGAACCGTTGTTATAGTGCCTGATAAATCATGAAAAGTTTTAGAGTCAATCTTGACTAAATTAGTCGTAAATAGCCTCTAAACCCACTTGTGATAAGGGAACGTGGTACATGTCCAAATTCTTCCATTTTCCAATTGACTCTAAAGACTCTAAAACTTTACAAAGTTATAACTTTGTAAATTCGGCAAATAGATGTAAAATCATATATGTCTGCTAAACCGAACTCACGTTACCTTAGGTTGTATAAAATACAAACATACTTTACCAGTTGTCCCTTGTTACATACAAAGTGCGGTTATCCATTGGAAGTGACACACGTTGTCCACCCAATCGACTTGATTCAATCATACCCATCAATGTCTCTTGGCTACGTCGTGCGAGATGAACGGGACCTTTTGTTTCTCTGTCTTCGTCAAGTGCTTCAGCGATGTCTGTTATACCCATAAGTGTTCCGGTAGCACGTGAAACTTCAGGAAAGGGTTTTTCTTCGTAGAAAGTACCATCCTTTTTGCGAAATTGTATTTCTCTACTATTATTTTGGACGCGGATTTTACCACCAGTACCACATACCTCAAATTCGGGTCCTGTACCAGCAGTGTTGTATCCGTGTACTCCGTTTGCATAATGGATATATCCGCAGTGGATACCCGGATCAACATTTAATCGGTTACCGTCCCAATCTGAATCCTTACAGGAGATTGTACCTTGAACAAAGTTCACCTCTGGATCTCCAGCAAGAAAGAGTAACATGTCAGCGGCATGTGTTAATCCCCAAAGAGCGGAACCTGCCCCATATTGTGCGATTGTACATTGAATGTTTCCTATTTCACCTGCATCAACCAGTTCACGTACTTTGCGGTAGATAGGCATATATCGTCGCTGCGTGCCGTAGTTAAACTTGACACCGTGTTTTTCAACGATATCTACCATTACATCTGCTTCTTCCATAGAACAACAAAGCGGTTTTTCACAGTAGATCCCCTTAACTCCGTTTTCTGCTGCGAAGACAGTAATGTCTGCATGGGGTCCAGGACGAGTAGCAATACAGACAATATCAGGTTTTTCCTTCTCAATCATCTGTTGGTAATCTGTATATGCTCTTTCAGCACCGTACCTTTTGCGAATTGCTTCTGCTTTATCCTCAAATACATCCGATACAGCGACGAGATCAGTTCTATTGCATGCGACAGCAGCCGCAGCGTGGGAAAAAGGCTGCCAGATAAAATTATCGGGACGGTCTGCAACTTCGTCATCAATGGTTGCCCCCATCCGTCCACATCCAATTAGACAAGTTTTATATGTGTGTGCCATGTTTTTCTCCTATAACATAGTATTCAGTGATAAACATATTGGCTCTATACAACATTTGAGATGTAATAGGATATGCTATCAAAACATTGTGAGAATGTCAAGTAGATATATTCATATTATGGGTATGAATGCCTTTGGTAGAATGCGCGTATGGCATGCCGCATGATTCCCCGTATACAGGGTTATTGAGCATATTTTGCCAAAACTTTACACATCCAACAGACTGATGCATCTTGAAATTTCCGCGTATAAATGATATAATGGTAGTATTAGTACCGCAATAAAAACAATATGAAATCATAGGGTGTATCATGACTCGTTTTGAAAGAAAACAACGATCAATTAATGCCTGCCTGATTGCTGGGATTGTACATCTCTGCCTTGCGAATCTATTGACATTTTTCTATTATACACATCTAAGTTACCAGATTGAAGATGTTGTTGCGATGGAATTTGTAGATATGGATAATACACAAAAACAACGGAAGTTAAAACGACCACCAAAGAAAACACTTACACAAAAACAAACAAAAGAAATATCAGAATTCCGCCCAGAATTCGCAGCATTATCTGCCTCATCCAATTTAATTGATGAAACTGTCCGTCCATCTGAGAAAGTACTCATGCATAATGCAACAGAAAAGGTATCACAAACTACCACTGAACTTCCTGATGTAACAACACAAGCAAGGCACTTAAATAGTAGAGAGTCATCAATTGCTAAATCCGTGCAAAGTCCGTTTGAAATATCATCTGGAAAGGGTGTGGAAAGTCTTCGACAGCGGGTAAAAGGTGATGGTGATAGCGGTTTTCATAGACTTGAGTCCAAGGGTACTGCAGAAATTGGAGCAATCGGTGAAGGAATTGGTGATGGAGGAGGAGATGGAGGAGGAAATGGAACTGAAAAAGGCGCGACTAACCCATTTGCAGAAGCCCTCAAACAAATTGCAGACCATATAATTAACACACGTCAACTTGATAAGGTCAATGTAGTTTTCGTACTTGATACGAGTGCAAGTATGCGTGATAACATTCAACAGGTCGCTGACAATCTTTATTCAATGACAGATTCTTTTGATCTTGCCAATCTTGAATACCATTTAGGTATTTCTGAATTTAGCGTCCGAGAAGAGGGACAAGAGATTCACACAGGTGCATTGTTACCTGATGTAGGGATTCTTAGAAGACGAATGAAGAATGTTAGGTTAAGTGGTGATGAAAATGCCCTTGATGCTCTATATGAGACTTTCAATATTATTGAATTTCATGCGGATGCTGATAAACACTTAATCCTTGTTACAGATGAACAAGCTTCCACCAGTTTGAGGAAAGACGGTGCAAAGGAAGAGATGAAAACTAAAGTAATTGAACAATCTAAATTTGAAGAGGTTCGAGTCAATGTTCTTGGATTTCCTGAACCCTTTCAACAAACTTTAGCGGAAATCACAGGCGGAATATGGCAAGAAATTCCCGGCAGTGTACGAGGGCAATCTTCCCTTCCCAGCAATCGCGCAGGGAACCAAAAATTACTTAAGGTATTCAGAGACATAGCAGTTGATATCCGTAAAAGTGGTACAAGATCACTGTTTAGTCTTGACTTAATATTTTCTATTGACTTGGAAGATGGTGTGTTTTCGTTAATTCAGTTAAAAAGAGTATTTCTTAGCAATGGGTTAGAATTAAAACCTCACCTATTTATTTCTGATAATATCAAAATTTTGGAAAAACCGAAGGCTGAGTTATGGGTGATTGTTGACCATGAGAATGGAGATATGTTTGCAGTGACAAGAAATGAAAAGAAAATATATGTATATGGCGGATTTTATCCTGAACAATGGAATTTGGAAGAAGATTCTATTGCGCGTGCGCAACAATTCGGCAAAAGATGGTCTCTGAATAACATACAAAAAAACCAAATCTATACTTTCATAAAAGATAAGAATAACCTTGTCGGTTATACAGGAGGACAACCTGGAACTGGTTCGAATCCTAATGCTGAACCAATCGTAGACATTATGATAATGTTAGATTATAGTAGAAGTATGAGTGGAAAATCGCAAGCAATAATGCTCGGATTAAGCACACTTATTGGTAGGTTATCTATTTTTCCATTGAAGTATAGAGTGGGATTGATTCGATTTGCCGAAGCTAAGGACGCTATAAAAGCTGTAGACGGTGTCATCGTACACCAAATGCCGCTCAACGAAGTAATCATAGAAGAACTTATAGCAGACCCGTTTGGTGGAGATGAACATCTTATTGATGCTATGGTTGAGGGATTACCGTTGGTCAGATTTAGTCCATTTGCAAAGCGGTTCCTACTTATTCTAACAGATGAACCGACAAAAGGAAAATATCCAGTCGAACAAGCATTGGAGTTGTGTGAAGCCTATGGAATCACTGCGTATGTCATCGGTCATCCTAACCCGGAGGATTTTCAAACTAAACTCGCAACAAAAACAAAAGGTCTATTTTTTCCGATGCCAAATCATTTGGAAAAAGACTATCTAAATCAATAAGTTTACGAAAGAGAGAAAACAGCTAATGACGAGTTCTACAAGTACACAACAGCATAGGGAAATCGCAGCTGAACAGGGACCTGTTTCGGTTGCAATTGTAACAGTAAGTGATTCACGCACACCTGAAACAGACACCAATGCAGTGTTTCTACGTGAACAACTTGAGTCAGAGGGTAACAGTGTAATTGCATACCAAATAATAAAAGACGAACCTGACCAAGTAGGTGATGTATTAGATAAAATGGCTGCTACAGACGCACAAGTGATTTTATTCAACGGTGGTACCGGTATTGCCCCGCGAGACACTACTTTTGATGTTCTAAACCGTAAATTAGAAAAGACGTTACCTGGGTTTGGTGAACTATTCCGTATGTTCAGTTATGACCAAGTTGGTGCTGCTGCCATGCTATCGCGTGCAACCGCGGGGGTATATCGAGGAAAGGTGGTGGTCTCTACACCAGGATCCAATGCTGCAGTTAGGTTGGCATGGGAAAAACTAATAGGACCTGAACTTGAACATCTTGCATGGGAAGTGGGACGTTAAAGATACCAGATTTATTTCTACAACATTTCGCGAGTAAATGTATACAGACCCCTCAACCACGACCCGTAATAGATACCATTTGCATAGCAGAAATAGAGTAGTTTAAAACAAACTATACATACTAAGCAGAAAGATAGAAATATAAGTACACTATAATCCAATATTTTCATCTTTGATGATAGTAATGATGTTCGTTGAGTCGTCATATCTGGAGAAAATCCACGACTTTCAACAGATTCACCAAGTTGTGTTGCATGCCGTATATTTCCCACTAAGATTGGTCGGAAACTGTTGATAACACCTCGTGCTGTTGCAAATATATTGAATCGGAAGAAACGGAACCCGCGCAATCTTTGTGAACGGATGATTGAAGCAGCTTCATTTGCAATTAATGGAATAAAACGTAGAGCAGTTGTCACCATAAATGCTAATGCCCCAGGCACCTTCAGTTTCCCTAAAGCCAGAAGCAAGTCGCGTGGTTGTGTGCTCCAAACAATATAGCAACCAATCACAAGTGTTGTATTGAATCTCAGCGATTGGATAACTCCATAGAACAACCCTTCAGAATAGATTCGTATACCACCAGTCCACTCACCGATAAGTGGAAGCTCTGATGGGACAAGAGTTATCAAAACTGTGCGTGGAAATTCGTTATAAAAGATTCCTTGACTGTATATCAATCCCCACGTTGTAAAGAAAAGAAATAGCAGTAGTAATCGAATCTGTTTTAGTGTCGGTATAGAAGTTGCTAATAGAAGGATACTTGCAACAAAGCATACTAACAAGGCAGTTGGACTGTCCAGTAATATAACAAGACATCCACATATCATCATGATGAGTATTTTAGTACGTGATTCCAGTTTAATATTACGAACTTTCATATTCTTTTTTCCTGTCCTGTAGGTTACACAGGTTTCCTTCAACGTGTTATCATAATAACGATACTTTTTCGATTAATTCAGGGTCGGAAAAAGCAGAGACAGGTGTTCCGTCATATATCAATTCACCTTCATGAAGCAATAGAAGTCGATCTGCATATTTCAAGGTGATTTTTACATTATGGGTTGCATATATTAGTATTTTATTGTCTCGGTGTATTTGATTACAGAGTTCGTCCATTAATTGAAGGAGATGGTTAGCGTCTTGACCTGTGGTTGGTTCATCCAGTAAAAATATGTCTGGGTGTAGGGAGAAGGTTGCTGCCACAGAAACGCGTTGTCGTTGACCGCGTGAAAGAGAATATGGTGCATCGTTTTCAAAATCTGACAGTCTGAATTGGCACAGTGAATCCTGAATCCGTTGTTGTAGGTCGTCAGATTTTAACTTTAAATTCTTGGGACCAAATTCCACCTCATCCTTTACGGTTTCTGCCTGCAGCAATAAGTCAGGATTCTGGAAGACTATTCCAACTTTACCAGCTAATTGATGTAGTTTCATCTGGTTCACCGTCTTTTTATCAAATATTACCTCTCCCGCTGAAGGTTTAAGCAGACCACTCATCAAATGGAGAAGAGTGGTTTTTCCTGACCCGTTTTCCCCCATAATCGCGACCACTTCGCCACGTTTCACATCAAAAGAGACATTGTTAACAGCAGATTTTTCGGAATTTGGGTAATGAAAATGAAGTTGTCGGACAGTAAGGAGAGATTCTTCTGAGGTTGACATGGTTGTATTATTAGTGGAAATGTTGGATACTGTTTCTTCTGATCCTGGAACTTCTACACCTAAACGGTGAAAGGGAGTTGTGTCTTGAAATGCTTCTTCATTGGGTAATTCCAAACAGAGATGTCCCTGATCCATAAGCCAGACACGATTACACAATGGTGCCACCTCGTTGACTCGGTGGGTTACCAATATGACTGTAATCCCCAATTCAGTGTTCAGTTGCTTTACAATGTTGAGAATATCACGCGTTGCGCGTGGATCAAGATGGCTGGTCGGTTCGTCAAGAAGCAAGACTTGTGGTTGTAAAGCACAAATAGATGCAAGTGCAACACGCTGCTTTTCACCACCTGAGAGTTCTTCAATTCGTCTATCCTCAAATCCCGTCAAACCTACTTGCTCTAAAGCTGCAGTTATTCGTTGTCTGATTTTATCAGGTGGAAAACCGAGATTTTCAAGTCCAAATGCTATTTCGTCTTCTACCAGAGTGCAGAATAGTTGATCGTCGGGATTTTGAAAGAGAAGTGTTACCTGCTGACATGTTGTAGAGAGGGGTTGTGTGGCAACGTTTGTGCCGTTTACACGTACTGTACCTGTCAGTGTTCCTGCCGAAGCATTCGGAATCAATCCATTCATCGTTCGGAGTAGAGTTGTTTTTCCGCAGCCTGTTGGACCTGTTAGGAGTAGAAAATCACCAAGAAAAACCTCTGCACTAATGTCGTGTAAGGTGGGAGTTTCACGACTCGGATAAGTAAAACAAAGATTTTCAATCTGAATCGGCACCATGGTTAACGACGATGACCATTAGTTATGATGCAATTCTTCAATTGGTACTGGTATAGAACCGAAGAGTTGTTCTAAATGCCGGGTAATTGACTCTTGAAATGCGTCGAATGTTTCCTGAACGTTTAGTTTGAAATCATCTTGTAGTTGCGAATGATGTGTGCTAACTCGTGCAAAGACGTTGCGAATATACGCTTGTAATTCCCCAAGACGTTCACTCTGTGTTTTTGCAAAGGCACTAACAGCCTCTTTGAAAGCTATCAATTCTGCTTCTAAATACTCCTTAAACATAGATATCTGAAAGTTGGTAAGTGCGCTGTGTGCTGCATACCTAAAATCTGAATGGATAGATTCGTATTCCTTCTTAACTCTCGCGCTAAGTTTCAGAGAGTATTTCTGAATTTCTTGTATCTTATCACCATGTGAATTAATAAATTGTGATATTTTTGTCTTAAATGTCTCCATTTCCCCTGTCAAGAATGACCTGAAATCTTCGACTGCGACGGTGTGTCGTGTAATTTTTTCTAGATGGTATCCCATTACTGCTAATCGAACAGCTTCTGGGAACATTCTACGATAGTTTTTAAGCACTTTCGTCAAAAACTTGACATATTCTAATCCCTGTTTGGAAAACATTTGTCGCTTGATTGAAAGCAAAAACGCGCGTACGTCTTCTTTTTGTATAGACCTGACGTTATGAGATGAGAATGGCATATGTTGAAGTAATTTATAGCAACGTGCAAAATAATTTTTTAAAGTTGGGTCGTAAAGCGTAGAAATTACCCGTCGATATTCTGTAATTAGTTTTTCGCGCGGCATTTCAGGAACAAAATTCAAACTCATATCGGTATTATTACCGGTAGATTCAACGAGTAATCTATCTTCCATTTTCAAGCGATGCCAAAGGTCAGTTTCTTTTAATGCGGTCAATAAACCAGCCATTGCCATTGGAATACCGGCATCCTGAATGAAATCTATGTGTGAATCAAATTCCGTATCGCCATCAAGACCAATAATAAAACCACCAGTTACTTCCATACCCTTGTGTTGTATTTTTCTGATAGCCTGTAAAAGGTAACTTCCTGCATCTTCCTGTTTGCTTGTGTTTTGCCCTTTAGAAGTTGTAATCAATGCATCTTCATTGGGTGTTTCAATACCGAGAAATACCATGTTAAAGCCTGCAATACTCATTGCATCAAGCATATCAGGAATCTCAACAAGATTTACACTTGCTTCGGTATAGAGTGAAAAGGGAAAGCCGCGTTCCTCTTGCCATTTCTTCACAGCAGGCAATAAACGCATAGCATCACGTTTGTTCCCGATAAAGTTATCGTCAACAACGAACATTGAACCTGTCCATCCGAGTTTGTAAAGCATTTCAAACTCGGCAAGCATCTGTTCATTGGTTTTTGTGCGCGGCACTCGTCCGAACAACTTCGTAATATCACAAAACTCACAGTTGAATGGACATCCACGAGAAAATTGCAGAGCCATAGACCCATAAGCATTGATATCTATCAGGTCGTATCGGGGTGGCGGAGTCATTGTTATATCCGGTTTTCGTTGTTCCCTGTAAACTTCATCAGCAGAACCGCTCTCAAAATCTGTTAAGAAATCTTCAAATATTTCCTCAACTTCGCCGAATAAGAAATGATTAACTGATCCATCACACTCTTCTTTGATGTTATCATAGTAAGATGTTGGGTGGGGACCACCTGCAATTATTGGCACTTCAGCGCGGTTACATCGTTCTACCACCTCATACAACGATGCTTTTTGTACGATCATTGTTGACGTGAGTACCATATCTGCCCAGTCGAGATGTTCATCAGTTAACGCCTCAATGTTCATATCAACGACTTTTAAGTTGTAATTATTAGGGAACATTCCTGCAATGGTTAACAATCCGAGTGGAGGCATTGATGATTTTTTGCCGAGGAATTCTAAGGCGTATTTAAAACCCCAATAAGATGGCGGGAACTTTGGATAAACAAATAGCGCATTAGGCATAATATGTGTATAACTCCTTGTGGACAAATTTACATGTCCATCTTGTCAACACGTTTATAGTAAGTTGAGACTAAATATCATTTGATATTTACCATATATGATACTACAATTACCATATTAAGTCAAATAATTCGGATGTTACAACTGAGACATTCAATTCTCAGTTAGTTGTTACCTTCTGCTATCAAGCAATAGGACAATTGAATAATCACTACTTTATGATTTACACGGATAAAGCAATTTTGAATTGAATTGTGTGGTATATTCTACTACTATATCCGAAGTTGCTACCTAAACATAACGTGAGTTCGGTTTAGTAGGCATGATGATTTCATCTTTATTTGTCGAATTTACATAGTCATAACTTTGTAAAGTTTTAGAGTCTTTAGAGTCAATCGGAAATTGAAGGAATTTGGACATGTGCCACAATCCCTTATCACAAGTGGGTTTATAGGTTATTTACGACTAATATAGTAATGAATGACTCTAAAACTTTTCATGGTTTATGAGGTGCAATAACAAAGGAATTTTGGATTATCCGCATAGTTGATTGTAGTAGGTAATCCCGATTTCCGAGTGGTCGCGAATCGGAGAGTGTTTCTACAGGTTATTGAGCATATTTTGCCAAAACTTTATTTTCCCACACATATACTAATTCTTGACAAGTTCAGCAGAAACTGATATTGTTTTTACAACTTTATTCATTTACTATAATAATCAAATTGTTTTTATTTGTTTACGCAGAAAGGAACTTCACACGTTATGAATTTGAAACATCTTAAATTGTCCGCAGTTGTCCTATTGTTAATTCTATATATCTCCACATTAGGATGTGAACGTATTGATCCGGAGATTCCACCCGATTCAACTCCAACGGTTTCATCACTAAAAATTGGTGTTATTCAACCTGCACACAGCTACACAACATTTAGTCAAGGTGCTGAAACCGCACGTGTTCAAATTAATGAAAATGGCGGGGTACTTGGTATGCCTGTTGAGTTTATTAGTCGAAATAATCAACAAATGGCAGGAGAAGAACCAACACCTGAAGCAAGCATTGATGCTGCGAAAGAGTTGATTGAGATGGAAGATGTATTTGCGTTACTCGGTCCAGTTCGTTCAACAATGGCTACTGAGGTAGGACCGATTGCACAGCAAACACAGAGACTCATGCTACCCGGCTCCAGCGGCTCACATGTGCCAGAAGTTGGAGATTATGTTTTCCTAATCACGGTACCAAACCCATTCCAAGGTAAGGTGATGGCAGCATTCGCAATGAATCCGGAAGAATTAAATAAAACTACTGCAGCAACCATATATGAGAAAGGTGATAGTTACTCTATTGATCTTGTCCAATCGTTTGAAGCTGCATTTCAGGCAGCAGGTGGTCAAATTGTTCATAGTGGTGCTTACTCAGAAGGATCTACGAGTTTCACAACACTGCTTTCTGAAATCCAAAACGCAGCACCTGAAGTTATCTTTTGTCCTGGTTCTCAGTCGGAAGTACCGCTATTAATTAAGGAAGCAAAGGAGATAGGACTAATGACAACCTTCCTCGGTGGTAGTGCTTGGGATGATAGGGAACATTTTTTCAGTGTCTTAGAGGATAATACTGTGATGGATGGTAGTTATTATCCGACAAATTTTTCTGTAGCTACACAAGATCCGGATGTTCAAGAGTTTGTACAGGATTATATGAAGTTGTATGGAGTACCACCCGATGGTATTTCCGCATCCGGTTATGATGCTTTAAGACTCTTAGCACGAGCGATAGAGACTGCTGGTTCACTTGATCCTGTGGCAGTCCGCGATGCATTTGCTAATGTCATCAATTATAAAGGTGCAACATCCATTTCGCATTATGACAATAATCGTCACCCTGTCAAAAGCCTTGCCATTCAGACTATTCGAAACGGTCAAGTTGAGCACTATAAAGTTGTTGAGCCATAAACTGTGCCAATCAAGTTGGTAGTAGGAATGTTATATGACGAACCAATTAATTCAACTCGGAGTAGTGGGGTGTGGATGGGCAGGCTGCCAAGCCATCAGTGCTGCCAATGCAACCTCGCGTCTCAATGTAATCGCAATCGCTGAGAGAGATACAGAACGTCGTAATCAAGCAGGAAAAGACTACGAGGTACAACACCAACACAAGGATTATACCGAACTCCTTGAAAATCCTGTCGTTGAGGCAGTTTATCTTGCAACGTCTCCAGATGGTAGGCTGCAACAGGTCTTAGACACACTAAATGCTGGTAAGCATGTCTTGGTTCAAAAGCCTCATGCTATCCGTGCTCCTGAAATATTAGAGATGGAAACAGCAGCACACCTATCTGGCAAAACACTCCAATTTTGCTACTTTATGCGACACTATCCTCATAATCGACAGATTCGGCGCGCAATACTGGATGGTGCAATTGGTGATCCATTTCACGCCCGCGTCTTTGGAAAATACAATTTCATTCCTACACTTGATGTGAATAGCAGATGGTTACACGTATATGGTCAGAAAGGTGGTTCATTAGGACAACACTATTCGCACGAACTCAACCTGACCTGGTGGTGGATGGGATGTCCTGAACCTAAATGGGCATTTGCATCAAAGCACGTACTTTACCCACAGTATGATGGACCTGAAGGTGCAGCAGAGGACCATTTCACAGGTCTGCTTGGGTGTGAAGACGGTAAAACTATACAAATTGACTGTTCACGGATGAGTCATTCGGATTCTGCAAGTGTTGTAGAACTATATGGAACCACAGGTGCTATCACAAATGGTGGCATATCACGATTCAAAGATGGCGAATTTGTCCGAGAACCGATTGATGAACCTATTGAAATAGACCACGGTGAACTGCCTGAAGATGTGCCGGTATTCTACTATGAACTCAACCATTTTGCTATGGCTATCGCTGGTGAGGTTGCACCAGATGTTGATTCCAAAGATGCCTATATCTTTATGCAAATACTGGACGCACTTTACGATAGTGCAAAGAGTGGTGATAAAGTTTATATTTGACAAAATCAAATCTTTCTGATAATCTACTACAAGTTTTACAATTCCTAAATTAGGAGTTTTTTATGTATAAAAGTGCGATATTAGGGTGTGGTGGACGCGCCCGAGGCCATGCAAGTGCATATCGCTTTGTTAAAGGTGGTAAACTCGCAGCAATCTGTGATATGAACGAAGAACGTCTCAACGATTTCGGTGATAGATTTGACATTTCTTCTCGTTATACAGATTTAGATGAGATGCTTGAAAAAGAGAAACCGGATCTCTTACATATCGTGACCGCGCCAATATTACGCGGTTCTAATCAACGAATACGATATTCGCTGATGAAACAGGTGTCTGACCGAGGTGTACCAGCTGCAATCGTAGAAAAACCGATCGCTGTTGATAGTGATGACTGGAAACAGATTGCTGGATTAGCAGAAGAAACTAATACTAAATTCATAGTTAACACACAACTCAACTTCCATCCGAAAAACATTGAATTGAAGCAAGATGTGGCTGAAGGTAGGATAGGAGAGATAAAGTTCATTGATGCGAGCGCGAGAAGCACTGCTGTAAACCAAGGACCGCATGTGCTTCAGTTAGTTTCATCCTATATTGACAATTCACGTCCGGTATGCGTATTAGGTCAAATTTCAGGTAAAGACCGTCTGGAATCAGCAGAACCATCTCCAATGCATGCTGCCGCGCACGTTTTATACGAAAATGAACTTCACGTTTCAATTGCATTTGGACCAGGTGTTGGTGCAATGACATCTAATAATAAGGCTTTGTTCAGACACAAACGCGTTTTTGTTGTTGGCACAGAGGGATTTGTTCATTGGAAATTTAATGGTTGGGAACGTTCCACGCAAAAGGGTGGATACGAAAGCGGTGGACTCAACTACGGAGAACAGGATGTTCAAGCACAAGGAAACCTAACCGAAGCTATTTTTGATTGGCTTGACGATGGGGATAAAGTACATCCAACACATCTCAAGCAATCACTTGCTGAGTTTAATCTAATATTAGGAATGTATTACAGTGGTATTACAAATAAGATAATTGATCTTCCATTTGATCCACCAGATGGTTTAATTGATATTCTCAGAGAGAAATTATAGGAGATTTATATGTATAAAAGCGCCTTTTTAGGTTGTGGTGGTCGTGCTCGTGCACATGCAAGTGCTTACCGATTTGTTAAAAGTGGCAAAATTGCTGCAATCTGTGATATGAATGAAGAACAACTTAATCGTTTCGGAGACGATTTTGAAGTCTCTTCTCGTTATACAGATTTAGACGAGATGCTTGAGAAAGAGAAGCCAGACCTGCTACATATAGTCACAGCACCTGTTTTACGAGGTACTAATCAACGTATCCGATATCCGCTTATGAAACAGGCATCTGATCACGGTGTCGCAGCAGCGATTATTGAGAAACCGATTGCTGTTGAAAGTGAGGACTGGAAGCAAATAGCTGGATTGGCAGAAGAGACTAATACGAAGTTTATTGTCAACACACAACTCAACTTCCATCCAAAAAACCTTGAATTAAAACAAAGCGTATCGGATGGTAAGATCGGAGATATAAAGTTTATAGATGCAAGTGCACGCAGCACACCAGTGGACCAAGCTCCCCACGTACTGCAATTGGTTTCATCATACATAGACAACTCAAGACCCGTGCGTGTTTTAGGTCAAATCTCAGGCAAGGAACAGTTAGATTCTGCACAACCCTCTCCTATGCATGCCGCTGGACATGTATTATATGACAATGGACTTCACGTTTCCGTGGCATTTGGAACTGGAGTAGGTACAATGGCATCAGATAACCAAGGTGTTCATTGCCACAAACGTGTTTTTGTTGTTGGCACAGAGGGATTCGTGCATTGGCGTTTCAGCAGTTGGGAACGGGCTACAAGAGCTGGAGGCTACGAAGGTGGTCCGCTAAATTATGGAGAGCAGGATATAGAAGCACAAGGCAACTTAACCGAGGCAGCCTTTGCATGGCTGGATGATGAGAAAAATGAACATCCAACACATCTCAAGCAATCCCTCGCGGAGTTCAATTTGCTTTTAGGTATATACTACAGCGGAATCACGAATAAGATTATAGATCTTCCGTTTGATCCACCTGACGGTTTAATGGATTCACTTAGAGAGAAGTTGTAATTTAGATTTGATATTTCCAAAAGATAGTTTTAGCGGTAGCAGCGAACTTTTCGCCACTACCGTTAATTACTATAAATCCTAATAGACACATCAGTGTTCTACGGTTATAAATAGTTAATGGAGGAATAACCATGTATAAAAGTGCATTTTTGGGTTGTGGTGGTCGCGCACGTGCACATGCCAGCGCATACCGATTCGTTAAAGGTGGTAAAATCGGAGCAATCTGTGATATGAACGAAGATCTACTAAATAAGTTCGGTGATGACTTTGATGTCTCGGCACGTTACACAGATTTTGATGAGATGCTTGAAAAAGAGAAACCGGATCTTTTGCACATTGTCACAGCACCTGTTTTGCGAGGAACTAATCAACGTATCCGTTATCCGTTGATGAAACAAGCATCTGATCACGGTGTGCCAGCAGCGATAGTTGAGAAACCGATTGCAGTTGAGAGTGAAGACTGGAGACAGATTGCTGGATTGGCAGAGGAGACAAATACGAAGTTTATTGTCAACACACAGCTTAACTTCCATCCCAAGAACCTTGAATTGAAACAAGATGTCGCTGATGGAAAAATCGGAGAGATTAAATTTATTGATGCAAGTGCTCGTAGTACACCAGTAGACCAAGCCCCTCATGTATTGCAGCTGGTATCGTCTTATATAGACAATTCACGACCGACGCGTGTGTTAGGACAGATTGCAGGTAGAGAACAGTTAGATTCTGCACAACCCTCTCCGATGCATGCTGCTGCACAAGCAATATATGAAAATGGACTACATGTCTCACTTGCTTTTGGAACAGGTATGGGTACTTTGGCATCAGAAACCGGTGGAACTGTAACTCATAAACGTGTTTTCGTAGTCGGAACAAAAGGCTTCGTACATTGGCGTTTTAGTAGTTGGGAACGATCCACACATGACGGAGGTTACGAGGGTGGTCCGCTGAGTTATGGAGAACAGGATATTCAAGCACAGGGTAACTTAACTGAGGCTGCTTTTGATTGGCTTGACGATGAGGATAAAGTACATCCAACACACCTCAAACAATCACTTGCAGAGTTTAATTTGCTATTGGGTATCTACTACAGCGGGATAACTAACCAGATCATTGATCTCCCGTTTGACCCACCAGATGGGTTAATGGAATCGCTTAAGCAGCATCTATAAACCGAAAACATGATGTGGAGGTAGACATTAGGTCTACCTCCAGCACGAACCAAGTATATCTGCGAAGTTTTAGATATATGATAGTTCCTCTTGTGTAAGGTGATTGTATCATTATATTACAAGATGCTATACCTATTTATTTTGTCCATAGAAAATTAAAGGAGACAGTTTATGTATAAAACTGTGATGTTAGGGTGTGGTGGTCGTGCTCGTGCACATGCAGATGCTTATCGCTTTGTTAAAGGTGGTAAACTCTCTGCGATTTGCGATATGAATAAGGAATTGCTCAATAGGTTTGGAGACGATTTCGGTATCTCTTCGCGTTACTCAGATTTAGATGAGATGCTGGAAAAGGAGAAGCCAGATGTTCTGCATATTGTAACCGCACCAGTACTTCGTGGATCAAATGAGCGGATACGGTATCCACTAATGAAGCAAGCATCTGACCATGGTGTGCCAGCAGCTATTGTCGAGAAACCGATTGCTGTTGAAAGCGAAGACTGGAAACAGATTGCAGGTTTAGCAGAAGAGACGAGTACCAAATTCGTTGTCAACACGCAGCTCAACTTTCATCCACAAAACCTTGAGTTGAAGCAAGATGTCGCTGAAGGCAATATCGGAGATATTAAGTTTATTGATGCAAGTGCACGCAGCACTCCTGTTGACCAAGGACCGCATGTCCTTCAATTAGTTTCATCATACATTGATAACTCTCGTCCAGTAAGGGTTTTGGGTCAGATATCTGGAGGGGCACATTTAGATTCAGCACAGCCATCTCCTCAGTACGCAGCGGCACGTGTTCAGTATGAAAATGGACTTCATGTGTCGGTTGCATTTGGAACTGCTATTGCTCCGTCAGCGTCCGATGATCAAACTGTATACTTCCATAAACGTGTTTTTGTTATTGGAACAGATGGGTTTGTTCACTGGCGATTTAGTAGTTGGGAACGTTCCACCAGAGAAGGTGGTTACGAGGGTGGTCCACTGAGTTACGGAGAGCAAGATGTTATGGCACAGGGTAATCTTACCACTGCTGTCTTTGATTGGCTTGATGATGAGAACAAAGTGCATCCCACACATCTCAAACAGTCTCTTGCAGAATTCAACTTGCTTCTGGGAATATATTATAGCGGAATAACAAACGAAGTAATTGAATTGCCATTTGATCCACCAGATGGTTTGATGGATATGCTTAGGGAACGTTTGTAGTATACTGTTTCTGAAGCATGTGGACTAAATAGACAATAGGCACTTCATTGATGAAAAGGGAGGTATGAGTTGATGTCCATTTCAAAATTATCTGTCTATGTTTCAATCATTATCCTATTCAGTGTTTTTAGCTTCACAGTAAGTGGAGAATTAATTGGCTATTGGTCGTTTGATGAAGAGGATGGCGTGACTGATCTCAGTGGAAACGGAAATGACGGTTTAATACATGGTAACCCGCTGGTGGTTGAAGGTAAGAGTGGTGATGCGTTAGAATTCAACGGTACCAGTGACTATGTTGCTATACCCGATGCAAAAATAATATCAGAATTGGATGCATTGGCTATATCTGCTCGGATTCAACCAAAAAAACACGGGGCATGGGTTGCAGTTTTAGAAAAAGGTATCCACGAAAACTGGAGTTACGGATTCTTCATTGAAGCGGATGGAACACTCTCATTTTATGTTTCAACTGGACCTGCTAATACTCTTGTCTGTTGTGTAGGTGATGTCGCGCTTAGCATTGATCAGTGGTACCATATTTTTGGTTCTTACGATGGTAATTCTGTGAAGGCTTACGTGGACGGGAAGTTAGAAGGGGAAATGGCGGGTAATGGTGTTGTTCATGTAACAGAAGGATTGCCTTTTACGATTGGGAGTAGAAACGGACAAAACTTCTTTACCGGTGTTGTTGACGAAGTTGCATTTTGGGATGAAGCGATATCTGTCGAGGAATCCATGAATCCATCACCTGTGCAACCACGCGACAAATTAACACTCACTTGGGGTATGATAAAAGATCATCTCTAAATTGATGGAATCTAAACTTGAGAAATTTGCTGAACATGGCTACCTTGTTGTGGAAGATGTACTTTCACCAGAGGATTTAGAACCGCTAATTGCTGTTATCTGTAAAGTCGTGGATAAGCGCGCACGCGAATTCTACAGCGATGGAACCATCTCTGATGTCTTTGTAGACTTACCATTTGAAAGCAGATGGTATGCTATTCTTCAAGAGTGTGGACGAGAAAATGAGGTGTTTGGGTGGCATACACTTGTATTTAGCGAGGCACTGTTCAATCTTATAATGCATGCAAAGGTGTTGGATGTAGTTGAAACTATAATTGGGTCGGAGATTCAATTCAACGGTGATTTTTGGGTGCGACCAAAATTGCCTAATGAAAAACTCACTACTCTACCTTGGCACCAAGACAGTGCCTACATGCCACACACAGAAAACGATACACATCTCACCGTTTGGCTTCCGTTGGTTGATGTTCAAGTAGAAAACGGTGCATTGCAATTCTTACCTGGAAGCCACACTTCAGGATTACAATCCTATCACCGAGTTGATGGTGAAGCATTTGCAGTACCTGTGCTACCACCCACTTCTTCCCACACCGACATAGACACATTAGAGATGAAAAAAGGAGATCTATTGATATTCAATAATCTCGTGTTTCACCGTTCATTGTTTAACCGCAACGAAACCATTCGGTGGTCAGTTGATTTTCGGTACAGTCCAACAGGTACTTCGTTAGACGGACTCTGGCATGAGGCAATTGCATGTCCTGCACGTGAAGGTAACAACCGAATGTGTCCAACAACTTGGCACGCGTGGCAAGCCAAATGGGAAGCAAGTCCGCACAAAGGTAGATTCCTATAAAAAACTGAAAAATAATGATAACACAGATATACTGAAAAGATCGTGAAACCTATTATCAGTGAGTGTTATTCCCACTATGTTTTGAATATGTTACTCTCAGACGTTTCAGTTTATTAGCTTCATTTTTGATAGGTTGTTGAGGTCTAATCTGCACATCTTGCCCTACATCTAATGGTTTGAAAATGAATACACTTGTTGCTATTTCGTCCTCATTATCAAAGGTAAATTCAATTCCTCTTTTCCAATACCAATGTCTTGTTCCACCAAAATTGTCTCCATCAATTTCTTCAGCATTGCCGAATTCTCTTTCAAGTTTCTCAACAGTAGTTCCAATTCCATTACCGGCTACAGTTTTAGCTTTGTTTGGATGTGATAAAAACAGGTCTTCAAGGAGATCTATACCGTCAACAAAACCTGCAAATCCAATGTCAGGATCCCAAAATGTAAAAAATCTATCAGCACCTGGTGGGTTATTCGGTTTTCCGTGTAAATTCGTCACTTTTTTGTATGGGTCACCTAACTTAACGCCAAAAGCTCCCCTACCAGGTACAATGAGGTTTAAGGGTGGATCAGGAGTAATAAATTCTTTGTTAGCAATCCTCTTTACTCGTTTAGTAGATTTACCTACTCCATCGCTAACATAGACAGTTACCTTGACGGATTCAATATCTTCTTCTGGTGCTGTCCATTCAACATTTGTTTCTGTTATCGTATTCAGTTTTCCTGCATCCACCTCCCATGTATAACTCAAGGTGTCGCCATCATTATCATAAGCAATGACGCTGAATTCAAATACATCACCACGATTGAATTCAGTTGGGACAATAAAACTGTCAACGATAGGTTGTTCATTTGTTGGTTCACTGTCTCCATCATCCGAACCACAACCCGCTAAAAACATGGTGAATATGCACACCATAACAATGCTGAAATTACGATAACGGTTTATCATTAGTATCTCCTTAATTTTCTAAGTTGTCATCTGTTTTCAAAACTACATAACTCCGATACCGCTCTGGATTAATTTCCCCAGATTCAACAGCACTCTGAATACCACAGTCGGTTTCTTTTACGTGTGCACAGTCATTGTATTTGCATGTTCCCAAGAAAGGTTCCATCTCTGGAAAATAGAGTTCAAGGTTTTCTCTATCAATTCCCCACAAACCGACTTCTCGTATACCTGGTGTGTCTGCGACCTCACCACCTATATCAAGACTAAACAATTCAACAAGTGTCGTTGTATGTCTCCCTTTTCGAGTTTTTTCACCTACCTCACCTATTCGTAATTCAAGACTTGGTTGAATTGCATTCAGAATGCTTGATTTCCCTACACCTGATGGTCCCACTATAACACTGAATTTGTCTTTTAACACGTTTGTTAATGAATCTATACTTTTAGGATAATTGATACTCGTATACAATGCTTTATAACCGAGTTCCTCGTAATTATTGAATATCAATGTGAGTTCGTCTCGTTGAGTTGAATCTACCAAGTCCATTTTATTCAAGCAGATAACAGCATCCATTTCTCCTGCTTCAGCTAAAATCAGAAATCGATCTAATGTGCGGAAGTTGAGTGGTGGCATCTGTGTTGAAACCACAACTACGACTTGATCTGAGTTTGCTACTATTATTTGCTCTATATCTTCATGCTTCCCAGCATATTGTCGAGAGAATTTTGTTTTACGCGGTAGTATTTCCTCAATAACCCCTTCTTCGTGGTCAATCTGAGAAAACATTACCTGATCCCCAACAGCAACAGGATCAGCATATAGCCTGCGACCAGTTTCGGAACGGTGTTTCTTTTTTAGTGTGCCACGTAATGTGCATCGTAGAACAAGTTCACCGTGCTGAACGTCGTAAAAGCCTGTACGCGCTCGAATGACTCTACCATGTTCACGTTTAAGAATAAACGCCACCTCCCAATATTGTTACTATAAAATCCAGTATCTTGAAGTCAACTACGGTCAATTGTACAAATGAAGTAACATACAATTGACATATATACTTAAATATAGTTTTTCATTGTCATCAAAGCGGTTTCTGCGTCTTTATGAAAGTTATCAAATCTGCATTCACAAGATATACGTCCATCATAACCTGCTTTTTGTAAGGCAGTAAAGAAATCAGTGAAGTCAAAGTCATCATTTCCGGGATAGGAGCGTTTCACCGGTTCAGCAATATGGACGTGTGCTAACCAATCAGAGGCATCAACTATGTTCTGCATCGGTTCATTTTCCTGCCATATATGATATAGGTCAGCCAATGCCTTTATTCCCTTACGGTTGACCTGTTTTGCCATAGCGACTCCGTCAGCAACAGTGCGTATTATGTTTCCCTCTTTCAGGCAAATTGGCTCAACAACAATTGTGATACCGTGTGCTTCGGCGTGGTCTGCTGACATATCAAGGAATTCAGCAATCTGCATGAGTGCAGTGTCCTCAGAATAACCTTCTTCAACATTTCGTGAACCGCTGCTGCCATATACGATGACTTCTCCTCCTATTTCATTTGCTCTACGGCAGGCAGTTTCAACATAGCGAGACAAGCGAGATGGATCTACTGAGTCCCCTACAACCCGCAGAGTCCCTGGTATGAATCCTGCGTATACCTCAGGTTTTATAGGTGCTTCTGCAACGCGTTCACGTATCTTCTGAAATTCAGTTTCACTTGCTTCAGGCATTAGTGCACTTTGCACACCCAACTCAATATAGTCGTATCCAACTTCCGCAAGTCGATTAACATTATCTAAACCGGTACATATTCCAAACCGCATGCATTGCTCCTTCATTATTCTAAGCACCAACAAAAAGTAGACGTAATAAAAATTCACACATTACAATTAATAATGCAACAAAGAAAGTACTGAAAAATCCATTAAGTTCAAATTTCTTTATCGCTATATTGGTAATTCCAAGTAGAATTGCTATGAATACAACATAAGCGGGAAATTTGACGACATAGGCTATTAGGTCCAAAATACACTTCTCACAGTCTAAGGCGTGTCCGATATCTTTTGGTGGTGGAGAAACGAGAAACGACTTAATGCCTACTGGAAATGAATCGGATCTGGTAACTGCTGTGGCAATTGTCTTTATTGCACCGAATCCAAGTGCCACACCTATTGCTGTTGGCAAATCCGCGATATCAACCGTTGGTAAGAACCAGATTACAACAAAAGCAGCGATACCCATAAATAACAAAATGAGTGGAAATGCCAACTGTTTTTTCATTGTAGGTGGTGACACATCATCTGGGAACGGCATAACTGGACCAACTTGATTCAGTAGTGACTTCAGTGTGTTGACGGGAATTGCAAAGTTAAGATTTTGACCGTCATCACGGGTTTCAGAAACAATTCCTATGACTTCTCCCCACCGATTTACAACAGCACCGCCACTACTACCACGAGAAATTGCAGCAGTAAACTGTAGTACTGTGTCCTGTATTCGTGGGGTACCCCGTGATTGGATATTACTTATTTCACCAGATGAGAATGTTCCTTCTAATCCGCGCGGGTTACCGACAGCATAGACTTTTTCACCTACTCTAACATTATTACTATTTCCGAGAGAAAGTGGTGGTACATTTAGCGTCCTTACTTTGACTATCGCGAGATCATGTATTTTATCTGTTGCAACTGCACCTTCAATTTTAAATCGTTTCTCCGTGCCTACTAACTTTACTGTACCTGTCATTGTGCCACCAATGACATGATAGTTTGTAGCCACGAGTTTATTCCCAACAAAAAATCCACTGCCTTGCGATGTGCGTCCACTTGCATCTTCCATTTCCAATAGGACAGTGGAAGCTTTTGTTTTTTCGGCAATCATTTCAGGTGTTTGTGCATCTGTTATTGATACAGCAAATAAAAGAAACAATGTCATAACCATCATACATATCAATAATTTATACATATAATTTCCTCAGATTTTATTTTCCAAAACGTCTTTTACGATGACTGTAGTCCCGTATTGCGCGTAGAAAATCAATCTTCCTAAAAGATGGCCAATATGTATCACAAAAATAAAATTCCGAATAAACGCTCTGCCACAACAGAAAACCGGATAGACGCACTTCACCACTTGTCCGTATAATTAATTCTGGGTCAGGAAGATTGGAGGTATACAGGTATGGAGAAATTTTATCAACACTGAGTTCCTCAGCGATTTGATTTACATCTTTTCCCTGTTTAATTTCTTCTTTTAAATGTCCTCTGAATGCTTCAATTATTTCCTCACGTCCGCCATATGCTACAGCGACGTTTAGGATAAATTTGTCATAATCCTTTGTTGCTTCTTCTGCTTGCCGAATTGCTTCCTGCAGACTTTGTGGTAGGCGTTCTATCTGACCCATTGCCCGAACCTTAATCTGATTTGCATGTACCCCTTTGATGGTAACTAATTCCCGCATTTTTCTTTCAATTAGACCCAAGATACCTTCTACTTCATCCTCTGCGCGATTGAAGTTATCAAGAGAAAAAATCCAAATTGAAAAGATCTCAACACCGAGTTCATCACACCAATGAAGCACCTCTTCAAGTTTATCTGCTCCTTCGTAGTGTCCTTTAATGACATTGTCAAGACCGCTTGCTTTTGCGTAGCGACGGTTGCCATCAAGAATGACACCAATATGGCGCGGTATAGTCCACGTACCTGCTTCTGATTCCAATTGCTTTTGGTACGCTCTATAAAAACGTCTTTCTACTTGGTGTTTCAGATATTTGAATGGATTCATGTGAGTTCTTTAGTGAAAGATTAATAATGCAACGACAAATTATATCTTCTGTTCAAAAGATAATGTATAGAATAGCATCGGTCTTAAATACCTATATGTGATAACAATACAATTATACCATAAATTCTATGTTAAGAAAACGAGAAACTATCAGTAATACAGACAAGAATAAGATGTTAATCTACTGTGAGTTCGGTTTAACAGACATGCAGAATTTTATATCTATTTGTAGAATTTACAATGTCATAACTTTGTAAAGTTTTTGAGTTTTTTGAGTCAATCGGAAATTCAGGAATTTTGACATGTACCACGATCCTTTATCACAAGTGGGTTTAGAGGCTATTTATGACTAATATGATCAGGATTGACTCAAAAACTTTACAAGATTTATCAGGCACTATAACAAAGGTTTTTTGCAGTAGACAATAATCGATTCATTAAGGTGACAATTTCCACATACCGCTCCGATGGAGCGGAAGATAATACATACCGTATAAGAGAACGATAACGTTGGAAATTCAATTGGTGGCAACTTTGGTAATTCTACATTGAAAACTTATTGCAGCCATAAAATAGCAGTTGACAGTCTGAGTATAATACTATAGACTAAATAGAAACTGTAATCCACATTGATTCTACATGGTAAATCCACATTCCTCATCGTTGCAATCCTCTCAAGTTCCTTCCCACGGTGTAACACTTAAATCCATTCTAATTGCTGTTGTGCTAATTCCGATAAATTGCTATTGGATTATTGAAATGGAGGTAATCCGTTATTCTGGACATCCTGTCACGATTTCGCTCTTTTTCAATGTCATCTTCAGCTTGTTCGTAGTTATCGGTTTCAACCAGTTGTTGCGACGTTTTCTTCCCCGGATTGCATTAGTGCAGAGCGAATTAGTCATCGTTTATCTTATGCTATCCATCGCATCAGGTATTACCGGACATGATATGCTTGAGATATTAGTTCCGATGCTTGGGCATGCATTTCGCTTTGCAACACCAGAAAATGAATGGCAGCAGCTATTTCTCCCTTTTCTACCAGATTGGCTCACGGTAAATAATGGTAGATTGTTGCAAGGATATTATGAAGGTGATTTGACACTATATACTTATGATACCATACTCGGTTGGGCAAAACCTGTGTTGTGGTGGACAGCATTTATCAGTGTGTTGGTTTTCGGAATGCTATGTATAAATGTCATCATACGAAAACAGTGGATTGAGTATGAAAAACTAAGTTATCCTATTATACACCTTCCACTCAATCTTACAGAAACCCGCAATAACCGCTTTTTTAAGAATAAACTAATGTGGTTTGGATTTGGTATTGCTGGGGGTTTGGTATTATGGAACGGCATCAGTTTTTTATTTCCATTTCTTCCTGAATTGCGAACACGTAATCAGAGTTACCAGGTATTCACAGACAGTCCTTGGAATGCAATGGGTAGAATTCCGTTTTCACTATATCCATTTGCTATAGGTCTTGGTTTCTTTATTCCACTTGATCTTTCATTTTCGTGTTGGTTTTTCTTTTGGTATTGGCGTTTGTTAAGGGTTGTGGGTGCAATGTTTGGTTTTCGCAGTCTGCCTGGGTTTCCTTATTTGAATGAGCAAGCCTCAGGTGGTTATCTCGCCTTGTGCGTCTTGGCAGTATGGGCAAGTCGCCGACACCTGCTACATGTAGGTAGAATGATTCTCAGTCGAAACACATCACAGGAGGATACAGATACACCGCTTTCCTATGGTGTGGCTGTCTTTGGCTTGATCGTTGTAATGATCGCTTTGGTTATATTCTGTTACTATGGCGGTGCGCAGATATATATTATGTTTGCGTTCTTTGTAATTTATTATATGATTTCTATAGCCATAACACGTATGCGTGCGGAACTGGGTACTCCAGTGCATGATTTACACTATTCCGGACCTGACCAAATCTTAACACGTGTAGTTGGTACTCGACGGTTAGGCAGAGATAATCTTGTTATGTTTTCACTTTTTTGGTTCATCAATCGTGCCTATCGTAGCCACCCGATGCCACATCAATTAGAAGGATTTAAAATAATTGAACGGACAAACATGACAATGTACAGAATAGTCTTCGCCTTAATGTTAGCGACTGTGTTAGGTTCTTTAGCTGGTTTCTGGGCATTAATAGACAGGGGATATCGGTTAGGTATGGAAGTTCGTGCTTCTTCTCCATCTTTGACAGCATTTGGTATTGAACCCTACCGTCGTTTGGCAGGTTGGCTACAAGTACCTACCGACACACTCATTCCCGAAAGTGGGTTTATGGGTTTTGGTTTTTTAATGACAACCCTACTAATGTTATTTCGCATGAGATTTGTGTGGTGGCCATTTCATCCAGCAGGATTTGCTATATCTACCAGTTGGGGTATGAATGTAACATGGGGATGTCTTTTTATGAGTTGGTTAATCAAATTGATCATACTCAAGTATGGTGGTCCTATGAAGTATCGTAAGGCTGCTCCTTTTTTCTTAGGACTCATTCTTGGAGAGTTTACAGTGGGAAGCCTCTGGACAATTATTGGAATTGTAGGTGGTATACCAACATACGGTTTCTGGGTTTAACTTCTCTCTTTACGAGGATTGATTGCCAAATTTAATGGTAACAACAACAATACAATACTACATAAAGAGGTTATTATCCATTCCTGCTGTAGTGGTACGATTCCCAAAATATCCTGCATAGGTTGAATGTACATAGCCGATATGTGGATACCGATTACAAAAATTATTAAAATAAATAGGCGTATGTTAGCGAACATCCTTTTAAAGAGTGATTCCCATGGGTATCTCGCACATTGGAAGTATGATACAGCTTGTGTAATAATCAATGTTGTACATGCTGCAGTTCGAGCATCTGTAATATTTGGCTCAGTTGAAGTGATTATCACAACTAAAAAATGGATAATTGTCATTAAACTAATGACAAGACTACGGCAGATGATATCAAGGACGGCAGTATTTGGTAGGAGCAGCGTAATCCTGTTGGGAAAATGATGTTTTTCCTTGACAGATATTTTATCATATCCTAATCCTATTGCTGGAAGCATTGTTGTTAAGAATTGAACCCAAATGACCTGTGTTAGTGTCATTGGCATTTCAAAATTGAAACCACTATAGAGGATTAATCCAAAAATAACAGTCAAAAATTGGGCAAGAGTGCAGGATAAGCACCACCTAAGGACTCCCGATAAGTTGTTATACGCCTCACGCGCATATAGTAGACAATCTTGGACAGCTTTGAATCCTTTATCTACAATTAGACAATCGGCATGATCTTGTGCGAAATGAGATGCGTATCTTGTATCGGCAAATGCCAGATCCGCAGCAATCATCGCGCGTTGATCTTTCGCATTCTGACCTAAAAATCCTACAGAATGATTATGTCGTTTTAAACTGAGAACAATATTTCTTCGTTGTTCCTGAGTCGGTTGAGAATAAGCATTCCAATTCGGTACTTCTTTATCAAATTCTTGTGTAGAAAGTTCGCTGAGTTCATCTCTTGTTCCTACCGAATTACGGGAATGAACCAATCCAAGTTCCTTTGCTAAATCAGTAGTTTTTTGTTCATTATTTTCACTTATAAGTATCACCCTTAATCCGGTGTCAAGGAATGATTTTATCACTTCTTTTGTTTCTTCGGTATCGGTGACAGAAAAACTTATGAATCCTATAAAGGTGGACATACCCTGAACTTCTTGAGGAGTGAGGGGTACCTCGGAATGTAGAGATGCAACACCGTAAACCATATCTCTTGAATTTTGCATATAGTTGAGTGTATCACTATATATCTCGTATTGGTCATAGTGGAATTCTGTGATTTCACCGTTTATAAGTATTGAATTGCAGGCATCCAATACATTTCTGGCATCACCAAAGATTAGGTTTAGGTATTCAATTTCACTGGATTCATATATATGGAGTTCGTATCCAAAATTTGGTGTCCATGGGTATTCTGATACCAAATTCATATTGGATTTTAGTTCTCCTAATCTATATCCAAGGTGTTCCAATGTGTCTCGTATCACTTGCTGATGGGCATGATCAATATCGGTTCTATCATAATAGCGTTCACCAGAAGTACCCAGACCTGCAGCCATAACAAGACCTGGAGCACCCTGTGGGATATGGAACCTTGGCGGGATATTGTTGACTCTTGTGCTTTTTTCATCAGGAGCATAAGACTCAAGTGATTGTAACCATTTTTCCCAAGCAGTTCGATCGACTATTTGTTCATCTACGAATATATTGGATATAGTGAGTGATTTTGTGCTTGCGATACCTTTCTCATCAGAGCAAAAAGCTGTGAGACGGTTTAGCTTCTCAAAAAAGTGTCTATTCCGAAGTACTATTCCTTTTTCAAGTAATTGTCCAGCTTTGTGGTCAAGTATTGTATGTAGCAATAAGGTTAGGTTATATGGTGTAGCAGTGATTGCAAAAATCAATCCATAATTTACGAAATCTACCCAGTTCTGTTCACCCTGTAGGGGTTTTTGCCACCAAACAATTGCAACTGCTATACCTCCGACCACCAATCCTGCAACCTGTAATATGTCTTTGAAGAATTTGACCTGATTTTCAGCAATTGTCATTTCATTAGGCATAGGACGAGTGTGTCCACGGTTCTGGTGCATTTGAACTTCATTTCCCGTGGTGACAACAATAGCTTGTCCAATTCCTGTGTCTACATACGTTCCAGCAAAAACCATGTTTGTCTGTTTCTCTGGTGGGAGACCAGACTCATTAATTTCTGTAGTAGTTTTGGTAGCGGAACCACTACTGCCAAATAGTCCTGATTCATCTACTGTCAGTCCATCTGCTTGAACAATTCGTGCATCTGCGGGTATGTAATTTCCCGGTCTTAGTAGTAGTAGGTCACCAGGAACTATATCTGATGAGGGACATTTCTCTTGTTTCCCCTGTCGAATTACTGATACTGACAGGTTAAATTGTTCTTTAAGTCGTTGTTGTTTATACTGAAACCCAATTGCGATTATAATTGTCCAGCATAAGGATATAAGCAAAATCGCGCCTATAAGTGCAGTGATTGGAATTTTGTATGACAGCCCGAACATCACTGTTGCAATTACTAATAAGAGTAATCTCCAGTTTAACACATACTCAAGAATAGTGCCAATTTGCCAAGAGTGGATTTGAGATTTGGGTTCGTTTCTACCATATTGATTCTGTAACTTTTCTACCTCTGAATGACTCAAACCTGATTCCAAATCAGTTTTAAATTGGTTTAGCAGAAAAGAGATACTTTCTGCGTAAAAATTAGACATATTATTTCCTAACTTCTTTCGTTTCGAACAATTGTATTAATAAAAGAAATAGAAATGGGTTTAGGTATCATCTGTACAGATTATTGCACCTTCAAAATCAGTACCCAGCACCAGTATTTGGCATGGAATACTGTGTTGCTTAAATGCTTGCTGCATACTGGCACCGACTTCCTGCATATTTTTGAGACAATATGCTGCGATAGTTGGTCCTGCTCCACTCAATGCAATACTAAGAGCCCCTGCAGATATAGCAGATTCCACAACATCGTTAAATCCGGGAATTAGCGTACTACGGTAAGGTTGATGTAACTTATCATCCATCGCCGTAGATAACATCTCCAATTTACCAGTTGCAATACTTGCCACAAGGAGTGAACTACGGCTAATGTTATAAATAGCATCAGAAAAATCAACGGTTTTTGGTAAAATGTCTCGAGCTTTCTTTGTAGATAGTGTAAATTCGGGTATTGCAAGTACTACATGTAACGTAGGATCACATGTTAACTGGATTGTATGTATTTGCTTCTCTTCTTGAACAGAAATGACTAGACCACCATATAATGAAGCAGCCACGTTGTCGGGGTGCCCTTCAATTTCTGATGCAAAATTCAACAGTTCAGAATGGGAGTATGGATTTCCACATAAAACATTTGCTGTTAATAATCCACCAAGGATAGCAGTACCACTCCCACCTAATCCACGAATTGCAGGGATACCGTTTTGAATGGTCAATCTTATACCTTTAGGGACTGGTGTTCCGCTTCGCTGGTAGATGGATTCTGCTGCTTGAAATGCAATATGTTTTGGACTACTTGGAATTTTTTCAGCATCTACGCCACGAACAACAACTTCACTTTCGTTTCCAGTAATTTCTAATGTAATTGTGCTGTATAATTGCAATGCAAGTCCCAGCACATCAAATCCTGGTCCCAGATTTGTTGTACTGGCAGGAATCCGTGCTGTTGCTTTTAAAGACATTCGTATATCCTAACGATGCTCTACAACTTTGCAATTGCAGTGTTTATCCGATTTAATGCATCATTGATATTATCTAAAGAGTTGGCATAAGATAGTCTGAGATAACCATCACCATATTTTCCAAAAGCAGTACCTGGTAATAGTGCGACACCGACTTCATCCATCAAGTAGTCAGCGAGTGCTTCACAAGATAGAGGGAGTTGTGTTACATTGGGGAAAACATAGAACGAACCGAGCGGTTTGATACATGATATCCCGTCAATTGCATTTAAACCATCAACAATGGTATCGCGACGTATTCTAAATTCGGTAACCATATTAGATACAAAGGTCTGAGGTCCCGTTAAAGCTTCTATACCTGCAATTTGTGTAAAGGTGGCTGTGCATGAATTTGAGTTAATAGTTAACTGTGTTATCTTGTCTGCGATTTCACGTGGTGCAACACCGTACCCAAGTCGCCACCCTGTCATTGCATAGGTTTTTGAATGACCGTCAATTAGTATGGTCTGTTCTTTCATTCCAGGAAGACTAATGATACTTTCATGAGTTCCTTCGTACAGTAGACGTGAATATACTTCGTCAGTAAGTATATAAAAATTATGTTTTCGTGCGAGTTCCGCTATTGCTATTAGGTCTACATCAGTTAAGATGCCACCTGTTGGATTTTGTGGCGAATTAAGTATCAATAATTTTGTGCGTTCGGTAATTGCATCATTTAAATCCTCAATTCTAAACCGAAAGTCTACCTCTTCACGGAGCGCAAGGGGTATTGCTTTTCCCCCGATAAAATCTATTACCGATTCGTAAACTGGGAAACCGGGTTCCGGATAGATTACCTCATCCCCATCATCAATAAGTGCTAAAATAGTGAAGAAGATAATAGGCTTAGCACCTGGCGTAACGGTTACTTCATCTGGATGTATGTCAATTCCACGTGTCTCAGAGATGTGCTGTGCAATTACTTCTCGGAATTCGGGTAACCCTGCTGATGGACAATAGCCTGTATGTCCATCCTTCATTGCCTTGAATGCTGCTTCGCAAACATTCATAGGAGTCGAAAAGTCTGGCTGACCTATTTCTAAATGAATAATATCTTTGCCTTGTGCCTCTAAGGCTTTAGCCTTGGCTAATACCTCAAACGCAGATTCTGTTCCCAAGCGACTCATGCGCTTGGCGAATGTAGGACTTCCCAAAATTGTTCTCCTTTAATTCTTACCACAAGTTAATGATAACAACAGTACGTTAATAAATACAAACATCAATTATAATTTGGTTAGTTTACTAATACCGTTGTTTATGTCTACTCAGATTTTATGATAAAACCGGTTGAACCGGCTAACCATGCATTCTTTTGATCAAGTACGGAAACCTTAACCATTTTTTGTCTTGATTCTTCAAGTTTCCAAGATGCTCCACCGTCAGTAGTGCTAAGTACGACACCGACACCGAGTTCACCACCAACTGCCCATCCTACATCTTTATTTGCAAATCGTACACTTCGAATCGTCTCTTCAGTGCCGCTCAACTGATCCAACCAAGTTACTCCACCGTTGTCGGTACGCATAATAAGTCCATTTTCACCAACTGCCCATCCGACAGATGCATCAAGGAAGTATATGTCTGCAATAATGTCCTCTTTTCCTGTTTCCATTGAAGTCCAAGTTCCTGCTCCATCTTCTGTTTTTATAATAACACTTTTTTGGGTTTTTTCCGCTGGGAAAACGCGTACTCCTGCAATCCATCCAGTATTCTCATCAAGGAACTGAACGGCATTGAACATACTTGTCTCGTCATCACCAACAGCACCAACGATTCCACCTTGTAGGACTTTCCATTGGCGACCACCATTCTTAGTAGAAATAATAGTTTCATTTTCACCAACTGCGTATCCAACATCCTTGTTAACGAAATATATACTTGTCAATGCTGTTCCGACTTTACTTGTTTGTAAGTCCCAATCTCTCCCGTTGGTCGTATTTGCAATAATACCTTTTTGTCCTACTACCCATCCATGATTAGCATCTAAAAAGTAAATTCCGGTTAAATCTCCAGATAGTTTTAATTCTGATCTTTTCCATGTTCTCCCTCCATCCGCAGTATACCCAATGAATCCGGGATTTTCAAAATCTTCAAATGCTGCCGAACCAGCTACCCATCCTGTTCGTTTTCCTGTAAAAGTAATCGTCATATAATCACGAATATCTGGATCGTTTTCTTGCAAAATAATCCATTCTGCCATGGTTGGTATAGCAATAATGAAACTACATATAATTGTTAATTTAAGGATAATAGATGCATGTTGAAATGATTTAAAATTACTCATTTTCGCTCCTTTATATTAGTATTATCTTCTGAGAAGAGTCTGATTTATAGTATAACTGTGATACAAACAAAATGTCAATATTTCAATATGATAATAAACAAAATCTAACTAACCTGAACACATTCAATAGAGTAGGATAATAAGAGACAATATTACCCAGAAACTATCAAGTATTATTTTGCCACTATGATAGTGCCGGTTTTGTAACTATCTCCAACCTGTAATTGATATAGATAAATGCCACTTTCTACTATTTCGCCATTTTCATTTTTTCCATCCCATCTAAGTTCATTTTCACCGAGTTGAGCGGTTAATGTTTTAACCAACGCGCCATTTAGATTAAAGAGAAGCACGCTAAACTCTCCTATACCGTCTTCAATCGTACGTGAAGGGAAAATAACGGTGTTAAAATCAGGGTCATTAGACAGGGGTGTAAACGGATTCGGATATGGTCTATCAAATATTCGGAGTCTTTTCGTTACTTGAGCAGATTCGTTATTTGCCTCATCAATAGCAATTACAGCATAAGTAAAACTACCGATTGACAAAGTTCTGCGGTCAATAAATTTATATTCCGTAGCACCGTTTGTTGATCTATCCACAGTAATTTCCCCATCCAATAGAGGCTGCAATGTAACAGATTCTGGTGAACCGAATAGAACTTGGTACTTCGTAGTGTCACGACTGACACTCGGTTTCCATGAAACCTCTATACCTTCATCCATTGGAGTAATAGTGAGTGCGGTTGGAGGTCCAGGTGCTGCAGTGTCTGCTTGGACAGTAACAGTTTGTTTTGAGGAGAGTTCAGATTGTAATAAAATCGTCTTATAAGTAGTAATTTGATATGTATGTTCTCCTGGGAGGACATTTACATCTCGGAACGTAGTTGAGGCACGGTTCTCGACTCTAATTTGGAATTTTTTATCTCTGAATTCATTATCTCTATAGATGATATATCCTATTACATCAGAATCGGTTGATTTTTGCCATCGGAGCGTTACGTCATTTTCTCCGGTTATGTCAGCTTCAGCAGTGAAGTCTAAAACAGGACCAGGAGGTACATTTGGTATTATTTGTAAAGTAAAATCGTCATTATTTAGTTTGCTATCAGCTTGTCCTTCACGGATATATTCTCCAATGGGTACATCATCTGGATTACGTAGCAAAACACTGAATTCAGCTTCGAAAATAGTGTTCGGTGTTCGCGCGTCAAATATAATATCAAAAATAGAATTTTGAAAGTCATCAATCACTACTGTAAGTTCGACCCGCAGTACATTTCCTCCAGAAATGTCTGCCTTCGCTAATAGTCTTTCGCCATCTCTTGTAACCTCTTTAAAATCAGCTACTTGGGTTACAAATCCTGCTGGCATAGTAATTTCAATTGTCTTAATTTTTTCATGTGCTTCAGCTAAGGACCTGTCAACTGAAAGCGTCACAATCAATGGTATTGTTGAACTGGCAGGTGCAACCCCTACGGTTTCTCCAACGACGTTAATTTCGCCATGAGATGTGACTGCACCGAAACTATGTGGAATAAAAAGGAGACTAATGATAAAGATATAAATAAAGATTGTCTTTTTCATGAAACATTATTCCTTCCTTAGAAAAGTAGATTTACAGAAAATCTTTGTGTTGTGTTGTCTTGGAAGTCTCCGGTTAGTAATTGAAAACCGTAGTCAAGTTGTAGTGCTGCGCCACTGATAGGAATCTTTGCACTTCCACCCAACGATATAGTCGTTGAGGAATTATTCCCGTTGTTAATTCCAAAACCCCCACGAACACCAATGGTTTTATTTATCCACATTTCCAAACCAGTACGTGTGTATAATTCTCCATCACGGGATGTCAACTCAACGGTAGCTAAAGTTCCTTTCAATAGATTACTGATTGCCGCACCTTGTACACTCATTTCTGCAATAGATTCAAGTCTATAAGCAATACCGGCTCTGATGTTCAAAGGCACTGAATCGGTATTTGAGTCGGAAATACTAACATCTGCGGGAACTAAGTTCTCCACGGATATGCCTATGCTAAGACTGTTGAAAGGTTTTGCTAATAGACCGAGATCAAGTGTAAATGTTGAACTTGAGGTCTGTGTAAAATATGTATTCTCTTTTACAAATTCGTTTGCATCATCATACGATAGATTTAGATGTTTTAGGTTAATTCCAATACCCAATTGTTTTATTATAGTCCGACCGTATGTGAATCGTAATGTTTGTTCTCTGTATATTTCAGAGTCTTCTGCAAGGATTCCTACATTAACTCCGAGTGTTCCTATACTACTAAAGGGGATAACGCCTCCGATTGTGTTATAATTAACGAGTCCGTTGAATCGCTGTGCATGGGTAGCACCAACATGTATTTGCTCAAAATATGATAATCCAGCTGCGTTGTAATTTACAGCATTGCTATCGTCAGCAAGTGCAACAAACGCACCACCGAGACCCAACGGACGCGCGCCTACACCTATGTCATTAAATGCTGCGAATGCAGATGAACAGACGAATATTGTAATGAAAAGTATATGATAACACATTAATCTGAATTTCGTCATGTTTTCTCCTGTGGTGTGCCTGTCATAGGAACAAAACTTACACCTGTAATTCTTTTGGTATTAATTTTACCAGACGTTTTACTAATTAATAATAGTTCTTGAATGTCAGAACCTACGGGGATAACCATACGTCCCCCATCTGCGAGTTGTTGTGTCAATCTATAGGGTATAATCTTTGGTGCGGCTGCAACAAGTATTGCATCAAATGGTGCGTTCTCAATCCAACCGTAATATCCGTTCCCCTGTTTGAGATAAATATTCAGATAATTAAGAGATTGTAACCTATCCTCCGCACTATATGCAAGTTCTGGTAAAATTTCGATGGAATATACTACTTTAGCAAGTTCTGCTAAAACAGCAGTTTGGTACCCACATCCAGTTCCTATTTCAAGGACTTTAGAATTACGGTTTAATTCGAGTAATTCTGTCATCAATGCGACGATATATGGTTGTGAAATTGTTTGTCCTTTTTCTAATGGAATAGGTCTGTCGTGATATGCAGACTTATAATATTCAGGTGCTACAAACAGGTGTCTTTGTATTTTTTCCATCACTGCTAGTACGTCAGGATTTTTAATATCACGGTATTGAATCTGTTCCCTAACCATTTTCTTTCTTGCAATAGTATATTTGTCGGTATGTCCCATGGATATTTCCTTAATTCCGTTGTATATAAAACCGCTACAATCCATTATGCTATTTTATGAACCGACTTTAATGTCATACGGTGCCAATAGAAAGATTCGATGTTTATTAATGATATTGACCAGTTTTGAATCTAAGGTTTGACCAACTGAATTAAAGATATCCGTAGACATTGGTATTTTCTCAGTGGTAAGAAGTCGTAGATTTCCTAAATACTGTGCTAACCAAGGTTGTTTAGGTAACCGAATAATCTCAACTGACTTGTTATCTAATCCTGCATGTTTTTGTGCGATAGATAGTGCTTTACTGAGACCACCGAGTTCGTCGACTAACCCATTTTCTTTAGCTTGACGACCAGTCCAAACAAGACCGCGTGCAACTTTATCTACCTCTTCTCTCGTCAATAGGTCTCTACCCCTCGCAACTTTCGATACAAAATCTTCATATATTTCATTGATTTGTCTTTTGACGATTTCCTGTTCCTCAGGTGGATAGTCGCTATATTCACTATAAAAATCGGCATTTTCTCCCCTTCCAATTATTTCCTTTGTAATACCAAGTTTTTCATAGAGTCCTTTGAAACTATACTTTCCACCAATTACTCCTATGGAACCAGTAATAGTTCCGGGTTCAGCTACTATAACATCAGCGGGTGCCGCGATGTAATATCCACCAGATGCAGCGATGTCCCCCATAGAAACAATTAGTGGTTTTGACACACTCAGTTGAATAAGTTCATTCCAAATAATATCAGCTGCGATGACCAATCCTCCACCACTATCAATACGTAAGACAACGGCTTTAATTGAATCGTTTTGTCGTGTGAATTGTATTACGCGTGCAATGGTGTCAGCACCCATTACCTTCGTTCCGGTAAACGGATCAGTAAAACTTTCTCCAGTTAACATCATACCTTCTGCTGCAATCACTGCAATTTTGGGTTTTGGAACTTTCCAATTGAGTGGATATAATCCGCTATTCATATAATCTCTGACGTTAACTAATGTAACTTCAGAATCAGTCAATATATTTGCTCTGTGTTCTATACTATCAATATATATAAGTTCATCAACTATTTTGTTTCTTACTGCTTCGTTAGCCGTAAATGGACCTTTATCAATCAAATTTTTAACGAAATCAGGAGTCCAACCTCGTACAAATGCAATGTCTGTTGTAAGTTGATCATATAGATCGTCGAGAATAGCGTTTTGGTTTTCACGATGTGGATCCGACATATTGCTTCGTGTAAATCCTTCAGATGCAGATTTATACTCTCCAATATGTTCAAGATGTGCTTGTATACCAAGTTTGTCCAACGCACCTTTATAGTATGAACGTTCTGAACGAATACCGATCAGTCGTACATTGGTACTTGGGTGCATGTAGATTGCATCACATGCTGAAGCTACGATGTATTCTCCAGTTGTACAATCGGTGATATAGCAGATAACGACTTTATTAGTCCGTTTGAATTCCAAAACGGCATCGCGTATCTCTTGGTATTTTCCCATTCCATATCTGCTTCCGTTAATTCTGATAAGAACACCTGCAACCTCATTATCCCATTTGGCAATTCGGAGAATTGTGTCAAGTTGCTCCATTCCTGTATCAAGAAAAATACGTTTACGAGGGATTGGTTTTGTTAATGCAGCTGAAGAAAAGTGGAAGTATCCAACTCCAGTATTTGTTCTTCTATTTTCATTATAGAAGTTGGCGTTGCCGATGCCGAAATTACCAACATTAATTCCGAAACGAATGTCATAACTTCTGTCACTTTTGTAAGTGCCATGTAAAATGACTTCACGAATTGGACGTATTTCAATAGCATAACTGAGATCTATACCACTTACATCTTGTGTCTTATGAATATCTAAAGAAAAAGTTGTTCTCCATGTTCCCGGTCGGAGTGCGATTCCTATATCATAAGTTCGTCCTAACTTTTGGTCTTGAAATTTCGGTCTGTTTAGATCTCGTCCTATTGCCCCAATTGAAAAGAACCGACGACGGAACATCAAACCTACTGAAAGCGATTTATATTTGTCATAGTCAATGTCATCAGAGTTTATCCAACTATAGTTTGTACCAAGGAACAAGCTGCTACCAAAATGTTGTCCTGCAGAAAGACTGTAACGTGTAAAGTCTATATCATTACCAGCATTAGCAAATTCCATACTGAATCCACTACCCGGTGCAGAGATGTAAAGTGCATCATCTCCTGGAAAGTCACTATGATAGGTTCTAAGGTAGTATAAATTCAGCGCGCGTCGGATGCCTAACCCCGCTGGATTGAAATAGGTTGCCAAGGCATCATCTGTCATAGCAACGGAGTATGTGGGAAGATGTGTGCGTACCTTCGGAGGATTTCCTGCAACAAGTATGGGAGACATGCAACAGAAAATGAGGATACACAATAATGTATGATGAATCTTCAACGAATTGTCCTTTATGGTATGACGAAATCCACATGATACAATAACACATATACAAACAAATGGCAAGAGAAACTTAATATTGGATTGTATTGAATTATGTCTGTCTGTTGTCAAATTCTAATAATCGCTGTAAGAATGGTAGATGAAATAGAATTTAGTTGTTAGGATCTCCGAGCATATTGTGGAAATAACTCGTCATGAATGTCACTGCATTGCTGCAAATGAATCTTTCGCTGTTCGTTTGCTGTGTCGACCATAGTTGGGAAAAACATACCTGCACCAGTGTCTATTTTATATCCACCTGCAGAGTGGACACTTAGATATTGATGCAGAGTTTCTAAATCTTCCTCTGTTTTACAGTGTTGTGTGCAGTTCATAGTGAACATACGTCTACGTGTACCACCAAACGATGCATGGTAGGTATCGTGATTGAAGATAACCACATCTCCAGGTGTATTTTCTAATGCTATACTGGTTGGAAAATCCTTGGGTGGTATCCCGAACAATTCTTGTGATTGATTCGGATCAATCTTATTTGCACGAATAAAATGTGCTGGATTTTGACTACCTGGTATTATCCGTAAACATCCAGTTTCGTGAGTCAGTGTATCAAGGTAAAATGTGACTTTACAAGCAAAGAGTCTACCCCAGTTCCCATCAGGATGCCACCCCGTATCCCCTGTGTAATAGTTACCGTCTCCTCCAGCGTAGTTGAAATCTTCCCCGATTACTCCTCCGATTAATCCCTTCAAGCGTGCATCATCAAGCAGGGCGCTGAGTCGTGGACGATGTTCAATGGGACCTCCGAACATTGTGCGGTGGCTGCCATCGTGTTCCTTTCCACCACCAAATTCTTGTATAGATTTTTCAAATTCATCGGTGATCCATTCAATTTCACTGGGTGAAAACATGCTGGGGATTGATAGATAGCCGAATGTATTGAAGAAATTTACTTGATGATCTGTTAGTGTCATAGTTCAGTATCCACATTTCAGATTCTAATACATAATTAACTTATATTTTATATATTTCTTGCGTACGATAACAGATGAATTGGAATTTTGTCAAGTTATTATTGAGAATGGATTGTGTATAGTTTTTGGTATTCCAGACTACAGGGTTATTGAGCAAATTTTGCCAAAAACTTTACACACCCCTATCTTCGGTATATTGCCTAATGATGTGGTTTTAAGGTATAATGTGAAAGAACATAATAGAAACAGATATTAATACTACATCATCTACAGGTTATACATATATAAAATTAACCTTGAAAGGTATAAAATGAGTAATCAGGACAGTTACGACGAATTACAAACCCATATCCGAGAACTAAAAACACCTGCTATTGAGACATGGGAAAACAAATATAGTGATAGGAATTATACTATTGAGATAACTAATCTGGAATTTACTGCAGTATGTCCGAAAACAGGACTACCGGATTTTGCAAGTATTTGTATTACATATATTCCAGATCAGTATTGTGTTGAATTAAAATCTTTGAAGGAGTATTTTTTATTTTTTAGAGATGTGGGTATTTTCCATGAACACGTTGTGAATAAAATCCTTGAAGATTTTGTTAATGCATGTAGACCACGATCATCAGAAGTTGTTGGAGATTTTAATATTCGCGGAGGTATGAAAACGGTTGTTCGTGCGTGTTATCAGGATGAATAGCATACGGGACGGATGTGGTTTCCGTCCCAATAGATGATTTAAAGTATAGGTACAGAACGTCCAATCCGTGCAGATTCGTATAGTGCATCAAATATCTTCGTAACATTCAACACTTCTTCAGCAGGTACTGGAGAAGGTAAATCTTTTCTGATTGCAGTATGGAATGATTCAAATTCACCCGGTAATCCTGTCAGTAGCTTGGGTTCGTAGTTCACCATTTCGTCCTTTTTATCCAAATATATCTGAAGTGGTTCATAGGTAGCACCTGCTGTATCCCCCATGAAGAATGTTCCGCCTATATTCTGAATATGTGATGCCCACGCTGTTTCTAAAGTTACCGTTAGGTTCCCTTCAAACTTAATTGTACCCATAGCGAAGTCTTCCACTTCAAAGTCTTTAGGATTCCATTTACCCCATGGATTGATTACATCATCTCTGTGACCGAATTTCTTTGCAGTCATTCCAAACGCCTCAATGGGTTTAGGACATCCAATCATCCAGAGTAGAACATCAAGTATATGCACACCAATATCAATGAGTGGACCACCACCTGCGATGGATTTGCTTAAAAATGATGGTGATGCAGGTACACCACGTCTACGCATAGCCATGGCTCGCGCATAATATACATCTCCGAAAAAACCTTCTTCATGGAGTTTGTGGAGAGTGCGCGCTCCAGCACCGAATCGTGATTGTAATCCGATTTGTAACACTTTACCACTTGCTTTTTGTGCGTCTACCATTGCCTGTCCGTCTATAGCATTCGCTGCGATCGGTTTTTCACAAATAACGTGTTTACCTGCGTTGAGTGCAGCAATAGTAGGTCCAGCATGAAAGTTGTTTGGGGTGCACACACTGACTGCATCGAGTTCATCCATCTCGACCATTTTTTCATAATCTGTAAAGACGTTAGGGATGTCATGTTTCTTTGCAAATGCTTTTGCTCGTGATTTGTCAATATCACATGCAGCAATGATAGAGACATCCTTTACACTATTATGCCCAGGGAGATGTTTTCCTCCTGCGATACCACCGCACCCAACGATACCTACTTTTATTTTTTTCATTTATATCCTTTCTTAGAAGTCATGTGATTCTGTATAGAGGTCTACTAAATAGTAACAACTTGTGGTTCTTGTTCTATGTTCAAATTGTGTTCTGCTGCCCATTGCGCTGCAGCCCCTCCTCCTCCACCGAGAAATTGTTTACCGAGATCATCTACGAGTTGCAGTACATCCTCGTCAGGTTGCTGTTTGTCATTATAATGCAATAGATAACCTTCAGGTTTGAGCCATGAGTAGTGGTATCCATAAATGACGATCTTTGCAGTATGATCGGTAAAATTTAGACCAGTTGTGTGATAGATTCGGTTCTCAAAGAAATAGGCATCTCCAGCACGTAGAAGTGGCTCTGCATAAGGTTCAATCGGGTCCAGTTCTCCTTCAGGAATTTCCAATGGTTTTCCTGAAACATGGCTTTTGGGTATAAACAACGTTGCCCCGGAATTTGGCACGTGGCAATCAGTTAGACAGTATGCCACCTTAAGTCCCACGCGTGGACAATTTTTATGTCCAAGGTCTAAATGTAAACCAACGTCTCGGTGCCACCCCCGATTCTCAGGCATCTCCTGTGGTTGTGGGTGTTTGTAGAGTAATGCTGTATTTGTAATATGTAAATTTGTACCTATTAGTTGAATGACTAATGGTATGGCTTTTGTTTGTGATGTCAATTCAGCGAAGGCAGGTTCTTGTACCAAGCCGTCACGTTTGTGAACGTATTGAGCGTCCGTTTCCATGGATTCTACAATTCGATCACCTGCTTCTATCAAACGTGATATCATCTCATCATCAAGTACTGAACGAACAATAAAAAATCCGTTTTCTTCGAATTCCTCTCGTTGTGCTTCTGTCAACTGGACGAATTCCATATCTAATACTCCTTACTGATACCTATAATGATAATAAGTTTTGAGATGTTTGGATATTGTATCACAAATATTTTATGATTTCTACAATATATCCATATAGATCAGAATTAATCTATTCTCTGGTAGTTTTTTCTTCAGATAATCCTGTTATCTTTTGGAACTACCTCTTTATCGTAATTTTATGAGAGAAACGGGGAAAATACAGATAAAATAATGCTCTGTTTCATTTTCGAAATACTTGCAATTGTCAGTCAAGTATTGTATAATCTTTATATATATCCGTCAACACATTCAGATAGAAATCCCTAAGGAATTATTCTTACTATTATACCTAAAATATGAATATACACGAATATCAAGCCAAAGAGATTTTAGAATCCTTTGGAGTCAAGACACTTCCCGGTAAAGTTGCCGATACTGCTGACGAAGCGGTAAGTATTGCCAATACATTAACTTCTTCAAAATATGTTGTTAAAGCACAAATTCATGCAGGTGGACGTGGTAAGGGAGGCGGCGTTAAACTCGCAAACTCTATTGCTGAAGTTGGACAACTTGCTGAAGAAATGATCGGTATGGAACTTGTGACCCCTCAGACAGGACCAGAAGGAAAACTTGTCAGAAAAGTTCTTATTGTTGAAGCAGCAGAAATTCACAAAGAATATTACCTCGCTATTTTACTTGACCGAGAGACCTCACATCTGACACTTATTGGCAGCGAAGAAGGTGGTATGGATATTGAGGAAGTAGCTGCACATACACCGGAAAAGATTATTAAGACGCAGATACATCCTGCCTTTGGTATAACTGATTTTCAAGCACGCGAGTTTGCATACAAGTTGATTACAGATTCCACATACCGACACCTTATACCGAATGCATCTGAGTTGATCATGTCGCTGTACAATGCCTTTGTTGAATGCGATTGTTCGTTGATAGAAATAAATCCATTGACAATAGTCGGTGAAAATGATGACTTAGACATAGCGGCTCTTGATTCAAAGGTCAACTTTGATGACAACTCCCTTTGGCGGAATCCAGAAATAGCTGAGATGCGTGATCCACATGAAGAAGATCCAAGTGAATTAGAGGCAAGTGAATCAGGTTTAAGTTATATTCGTCTTGATGGTAATATCGGTTGTATGGTCAACGGTGCAGGATTGGCAATGGCAACAATGGATATCATAAAGCAGAAAGGTGGTGAACCAGCAAATTTTCTTGATGTTGGTGGTGGTGCATCTGTTGAAGCAGTCGCGCACGCATTCCGTCTTATTCTCGCTGACAAAAACGTCAAGGCTGTTCTTGTTAATATCTTCGGTGGTATTATGAAATGCGATACAATTGCGACCGGCATTGTAGAGGCTGCAAAACAGGTCCAACTCACTGTTCCTCTTGTGGTTCGGTTAGAAGGTACAAATGTGGATCTTGGTAAACAGATTATCGCTGAGTCAGACTTGAACTTACAATTGGCTGAAGGCTTATCTGAGGCAGCAGAACTTGCGGTCAATGCAGTTAACACTGCATAGAGGTACTTTTTGAACGAACAAGATATTGAATATACCCGGTCTGACGAGATTAATTTACCGCATCAACGATTTGACATCGTAGCAAAAGAACCATTTTATTCCTATCCAGATGATATGATCCAATTTCTTATGGGTGACAAAGACTTTGAGTTTATTGAACATGTTGATACCAATTTAACCAATGTTGATGTTCGAAACATGGACATATTGACAAAGATACAGCTTGATGGATATCCTGTATTAATTCATTGTGAAATCCAGACAGATGATAGTGTGAATCCGAGCATGGTGCAGAGAAATGTGGGATACATTGGGAGATGTTTTGAAAGATATGGATTACCTATCTACTCATACGTGATATATCTGCGATCAACTGCTGGTAGAAACGACCTTGGCGGGTACTTCCAAAATGTTACAGGTCACCGTTTCATCGTTGAGTACCAGATAATTCGTTTGAATGAGATAGATGGCGAAGCAATTCTGCAGTCAAGACAACCAGCTTTGATGCCGTTCACTCCGTTAATGAAACCCAAAGATGGTATTTCAAGCCTTGAGTGGACAACACTTTGTGTTGAAGTAACAAAGGAACTCTCTGTTGACATAAAAACAAAGAATAATTTTCTGGTTGAGTTATGGGTCATGAGCGGTTTAAGGCATGAACGTCAAAACTTAATTGAAACACTCTCGGAGGACATTCTGGACAATTCATCAGTATATGAAATGATTATAGAACGCGGTATGGAACAAGGGATTGAGCAAAGCAAACAACAAGGAGCAAAAGAAGGAATAATTGAATCTATTGTCGTTCTACTTGACAAACGTTTTGAAATAAACACTACACCTGTCTTATCACCCTTGCTTGAATCTATTGACGATTTACAACAGGTAAAACAACTGTTCCAGGAAGCAATAGATGTTGAGCATTTAGAAGATTTTATTCGGTCGATTCAAAATACACAGAATGGAACGTAATGGATATTAAATAATTTACAGTCTATAATTCAAGATATAATGTATTCCAATCCATAGTATTCCATTATATAGAAACGAGAAGATGTCAAAACTTGGTTTAGCAGATATAGAAGTAGCAGGAAAACGTGTCCTTGTGCGTGTGGACTTTAACGTCCCGCTGCAAGATGGCAGGATCACGGACGAAACCCGCATTACTGCTGCAATACCAACTTTATTGGACCTTGTTAACCGCAATGCGAAGATTATTCTACTGACACATTTAGGTAGACCCATCGTGGGATCTGCGTCTGATCGTGAGACTTTTTCTACTGCTCCAATTGCTCTGACAATTAGCAGAAAATTAGGAAAACATATTGCACATGTAAATGATTGCATTGGTGAAGATGTACATACTGCAGTTGAATCTTTAGATGACGGTGAGATTCTACTCCTTGAAAATGTACGGTTTTATGCTGAAGAGACAGAAAACGATCCAGAATTTTCTCAACAACTTGCCTCTATTGCAGATGTATATGTCAACGATGCCTTCGGAACTGCCCACCGTGCACATGCCTCAACAGAAGGGGTAACAAAATACTTGTCTCATTGTGTCGCAGGGTTACTCATGGCACGAGAAATACATTACCTGAGTATGAGTCTTGAGAATCCTGCACATCCTTATGTAGCGATTCTTGGCGGTGCGAAGATATCAGATAAAATAACACTGATTGAGAATCTGTTGGGTAAGGTTGATAGTCTTTTAATCGGTGGTGGAATGGCTTATACGTTTCTTGCTGCAATGGGGGTTTCAATTGGAAATTCACTCGTTGATACAGAGAAACTTGATGTGGCAACATCCCTTATGAAGAAAAAGGGATTTGCAGAAAAAGTACTTCTACCTGCAGATCATGTTGTAGGACGGTCGTTTGATCCTGAAACTGAATCTCAAGTCGTTGATACAGTGTCTATCTCTGAGGAGTGGCAAGGATTAGACATTGGACCCAAAACTGTTGATGCCTTTGGTGAACGGATTACAACTGCGAAGACATTGGTGTGGAATGGACCTTTGGGAGTATACGAATTCAAGAAGTTTGCAGAAGGTACAATTGCTGTTGCTAAACAGATCGCGGCTTCTGATTGCATAAGTATCATCGGTGGTGGAGATTGTGTCGCTGCGATACAACAAGCAGGTGTTGCTGGCAGGATTACACATATTTCTACAGGTGGTGGTGCTTCATTGGAATTTTTAGAAGGCAAACACTTACCCGGTATTACGGCGTTAACTGACAAATAATCAAGTTGGATGAATTTGTATAAAAGAAAAAGGACAAATATATGTCCTTAGTTTTAACTGATAACTGATAGTCGATAACTGAAAACTAAATTATGTTTGATAAAATTACACCCCGTAGTGAAGACTACTCAAAATGGTATACACAGGTCATCCGCCAAGCAGAGATGGCAGATTACGCACCCGTGCGCGGATGTATGGTGGTGCGTCCTTATGGCTATGCGTTATGGGAGAACGTCAAGGAACAACTTGATATTCGTTTCAAAGCAACTGGTCACCAAAATGCTGCCTTTCCTCTATTCATTCCAATGAGTTTCATTGAGAAAGAAGCAGAACACGTTGAGGGGTTTAAACCTGAACTCGCTGTTGTTACTCACGGAGGAGGAAAAAAGTTGGAAGAACCGCTGGTGGTGCGTCCGACATCTGAAACCATTATCGGCTACATGTATAGTCAGTGGATCCAATCCTACCGAGACCTTCCCGTGCTTATCAATCAATGGGCAAACGTAGTGCGTTGGGAGTTGCGCCCCCGTCTTTTCCTCCGAACGATGGAGTTTTTCTGGCAGGAAGGACATACTGCACACGCGACACATGAAGAAGCAATGGAGGAGACACTCCGTATTCTTGACATCTATACTGATTTTGCTGTGAATGAAGCAGCAATACCGGTCATTCCTGGTCGTAAAAGTGATAGCGAAAAGTTTCCCGGTGCTTTGACTTCTTATACAATTGAAGCAATGATGGGTGACAAGCGCGCACTTCAAGCGGGTACATCACATGATCTCGGACAAAACTTTGCTAAGGTCTTTGATATACAATTTCTTGATGCAAATCAGAAACAACAACATTGTTGGACAACCAGTTGGGGTGTTAGTACACGAATGATTGGTGCAATTATCATGACACATGGAGATGATCAAGGTTTGGTTCTTCCTCCGCGCCTCGCTCCCACACAACTTGTTATCGTACCGATTATTCCAAAAAATAACGAGGAAGTTAAACAGGTCGTAACGCAAAGTGTTAATGCTGTCTGTGAAACCTTAGATGATATCCGTTACCATGTTGATGACCGATATGAATATTCTGCTGGGTGGCGATTCAACGAATGGGAACTCAAAGGTGTGCCGTTGCGGATAGAAATTGGTCCCCGCGACATTGAAAATGAACAGGTTGTCTTTGCTCGTAGAGATATTCCCGGTAAAGAAGGTAAATCTTTTGTTCCTATTATCAATGTTGCTGAGACAGCAACGCAGATGCTTGAGACAATTCAGTCGGATATGCTCAAACGTGCAACAGAATTCCGAGATGCGAATACCTTAGAAGCAGAAGATTATGATTCATTTAAGGAGATTATTGAAAACGGGTTTGCACGTGCATGGTGGTGTGGAAATGCAGATTGTGAAGATAAAGTCAAAGAAGAAACACAAGCAACAATCCGATGTATCCCGATGGAACAACCTGATTCCGGTGGGGCGTGTATTGTGTGTGGTGCGGAAGCGGAAGAAATTACGATTTTTGCGCGAGCATATTAATACCAAATTGAGGCGTTTTATATTATTGCCAGACGGTAGGTGTGGTTTCCCGTCAATTTATCCAGAAGTAAAAATGTGTATTTTCCTTAAATGGTCAATAAAGATTAAGTCCTAAAGAATTTTGGATGTTTTCATGGATATTATAAAGTATTCAGGTAAAGTCTTTCTGATTTTTTGGGGTGTAATCTGTTTAGGATGTTCTCTTAGTGGGTGTTCACATAATACTCCTTTTCTATTCACCATTATAGTATTATTGTGTATAAACACATTGCTTCTGCTATTTTGTTTATTTATACTGTTCCAGATTTGGAAAAAGTAATTCAATCATCAACGGAATCCTCATAATAAATATGTGTATTGCTGAACTAACGCATTAGTGATTCTTATGGTTACTATGAATCAGGTACATTAATTAGTATGAGAGTTGGAAAAACGAGAACAAAACATGCACTATACATCACAACAAAATGATTGGTTAGTCCAACCCTTTTGTCAGTCGGCTTCAGTAGAAGAATTGGATAATCGACTTATTCTCAATAATGGCCTCATTCAGCGAACATTCGTCATTTCACCTAATTTCGCAACAGTCGATTATAGCAATCAAATTACAGGTAGCAGTTTTCTTCGTGGTATCAAACCAGAGGTATTACTTACGATTAACGGAGAAGAATTTGAAGTTGGTGGTTTGAAAGGACAGCCAGACTACGCTTATCTGGATGAGGAATGGATTGCAGACTTGACCAGTGAACCGAATGCATTCCAATTTCGCGAATACCGAGTCGGTGAACCTGAAACCCCATATCCATGGGTTCAAAGACGTTCCATTACATCATCAGAATTTCCACCAAAGGGCGTAACATTGACAGTTGAGTTTACTCCTCCACCATCCGTCGATTCTCTTAAGGTATGTGTGCATTATGAACTATACCAAGGAATTCCTGTATTAGCAAAATGGATCACTATTTGCAATGAGGGTCAAAAACCGAATCAATTGGATGCATTGAGTTGTGAAATCCTTGCAGTAAACGAACAGGAGAAACATCGGCTGCAAGTAGAGAGTGATTACGCTTTCAGTGGCATGCAAACAACACAGTGGGGTCCAGATTCCGAATACATGACGCAAATTGATTATCGCTATCAGATGCCACTGTTGATGACAAGCACATATCCACTTGGTCCGGGTATCCCGCTTCAACCGGGAGAGACCTTCAGGAGTTTTCGCACCTTTGAGATACTGCATGATAGTGATGAACGTGAGCGAAAAGGACTTGCACGTCGCAAGATGTATCGCACGGTTGCACCACAGATAACCGAAAATCCAATCTTTATGCATGTTCGGAGTGCTGAACCGGATGCTGTCCGTTTAGCCGTTGATCAGTGTGCGGAAGTCGGATTTGAGATGGTGATTATGACCTTTGGGAGCGGATTTAATATTGAGAGTGAAGACCCGGAGTACATCGCGAAAATGAAAGGACTGGCAGATTATGCACACAGTAAAAACATTCGGATTGGTGGGTATACGCTGATGTGTGCTTCACGGGGTGTTGGTGAAGAGTTCAACTGTATTGACCCAGAGACTGGAAAGCCGGGAAGTAAGTTTGGACAGAGTGCATGTCTTGCAAGCAGTTGGGGAGATGGATATGTCAAGCGAGTGTTGAATTTCATGGATGCAACTGGAATGGATATCATTGAGACAGATGGTCCATATCATGGTGATGCCTGTGCTTCAACAACACACAAACACCATAGCGGCTTAGCGGATTCAAAGTTGCGTCAGTGGGAAGTATGCGTTAATTTTTACCACGAATGCAGAGCACGTGGTATCCATATAAATTCGCCAGATTGGTATTACCTAAACGGGTCCAACAAATGCGGTATGGGATATCGTGAAACGAATTTCAGTTTACCACGTGAGCGGCAAATTCTAATTTCACGACAGAATATTTATGATGGTACTTATGAGAAAACACCGAGTATGGGTTGGATGTTTGTTCCGTTAGTAGAATATCATGGTGGTGGAGCAGCCGCAACATTTGAGCCGTTATGCGATCATCTTGATGATTACGAATCGCATCTTGCACAGAACTTCGGTAGTGGTGTGATTGCATGTTATCGTGGTCCCAGACTATTTGATACTGAAGAAACTAAAGTGGTCGTTAAGAAATGGGTTGACTTCTACAAAAAGTATCGTGAAATATTGGAGTCTGACCTGATTCACGTGCGTCGTCCTGATGGACGCACTATTGATTGTGTTCTTCATGCAAATCCGCAAATCAATCCCTGTGGGTTAGCGATGCTCTATAATCCTACGAGGAAGATACAAGAGTTCACTTTGAAATTACCGCTTTATTATACTGGATTATCTGAAACTGCAAAGATTCGTGAGAAAGAAGGAGAATCAAAAAATTACAAAATTGACCGAAACTACAACGTTGAGATTCCAATTGAAATGGAGGCAAAGAGCGTAAGCTATCTCGTTATTGAACTTTGATCATTAGTCCTCCATAATTATTCGTTACCTGTATATTACTGACATAAGACACCAGCGATAAGACTAATAACAGTCGAATCGATGATGGATTATGAGTAATTAATACGTGGATTCACATATGGAGGTAAAAATGATAGTCAACAAATTTAATAAAGACATTTTGGTATTCGGAACATTGATCTGCATCTGTATTATGAACCCGGTTCTGAGTTATGCCAAGCTTGATCCTAACACAGCATTGGGAATATGGTTCTTTGATGAAGGTAATGGTGGTACAGTAAAAGATGCCTCTAATAATGGTAATGACGGAGAGATTGTTGATGCACAATGGGTCGCTGGTAAGTTCGGTGAAGCATTAAAGTTTGAGGGTGGTGGTCATGTTGCAGTCGGAGATTTTTCTGGCTATGAAGAAGAAGTGTCGATCCTTGCATTGATTAAGACCCCTTCAGCGCCAGCATGGTCTGACATTATTGTAGGTCCCTGCGGGGATGTTATCTTGACTTTACAGAACCACAAATTAAATTTCGCTGGACAGTGTGCACAACCGATTCCTCATAATACGTGGTCTACAACCTTGTTGAATGATGATAAGTGGCATCATATTGCTGGAACTTATGATGGTAAAACGGTGAAGGTCTATGTAGATGGTGAATTAGAAGCATCTGATCCTGTCGCAGGTCCATTTAAAACTGGACCAAAGTATATTGGATCGAGAGACGACAAACAAGAGGCATATACAGGTCTAATTGATGAGATTGCGTTTTTCAATGTTGCACTCTCAGACAATGATGTGAAGGCGGTTGCAGACAGTGGATTATCTATCGCACTCGGTTTTGCTGCCGTATCTCCTCAAGAGAAACTGACTACATCTTGGGGGAAATTAAAACGTAAAGGCAACATTTTAAAGGTATAAACATTGTTATTAAACATACATTCGATTTAGTTATGTAGTGAATCAACACAAAATTGTAAAAGGAATATGAGCATACTCGTAAACAAAAACACAAAAGTTATAGTTCAAGGAATAACAGGACGTTCAGGACGTTTTCACACAGAACAGTGTGTGGATTACGGAACACAGATTGTTGCCGGTGCTGTCCCAGGTAAAGGCGGAACAGATGTAAACGGCATCCCTGTTTTTGATACTGTAGCAGAGGGGGTTGCTGAGACAGGAGCAGATACATCTCTGATTTTCGTTCCTGCGCGCTTCAACGCTGCCGACTCCATTATGGAAGCTGCCGATGCTGGAATTGAACTTATTATCTGCATCTCAGAGCATATCCCTGTCCTTGATATGGTAAAGGCAAAAGCGTTTATTCAAGGCAAACAGACACGGTTAATCGGTCCTAACTGTCCGGGGATCATTACACCCGGTGAATGTAAAATCGGTGTGATGCCTGCGTTTGCTTATTCCACCGGTAATGTCGGTATCGTCTCACGAAGTGGAACGCTAACTTATGAAGCAGCGTATCAATTGAAGCAACTCGGCATAGGACAATCTACTTGTGTCGGTATCGGTGGTGACCCTGTGATTGGAACAAATTTCGTTGATGTTCTCAAACTTTTTGAGGAAGACGATGACACGCATGCTGTTGTGTTAATTGGGGAAATCGGTGGGACGGCTGAGGAAAAGGCTGCACAGTTCGTCAAGAATGAAATGACAAAGCCTGTGGTTGGATTTATAGCGGGACAGACTGCACCACCCGGAAAACGGATGGGTCATGCGGGGGCAATCATTTCAGGTGGACAAGGTACAGCAGCAGATAAAATTGCGTCACTCAAGGATGCAGGAATTGCTGTTGCAGATGACCTCACCACTATCGGAGAAACCGTAGCAGAAGTATTAACTTGATAGATTTTCTCTTGGGATTAAACAATGAAAAAAGATATCGCCTACCTACACACAAAAAAACAACAGCAGCAACCCATCACCGTACTAACTTGCTACGATTATCCTACAGCTTGTATGCAGGACGAGGCAGGTATTGACATCATATTTGTTGGGGATAGCGTCGGCACGAATATACTTGGTTACAAAAACGAGATGGAGGTGACAATGGCAGATATGCTGCATCACCTCAAAGCAGTTCATCGCGGTGTTACAGATGCTTACCTTCTCGTTGATATGCCTTATGCATCTGACCGTAATGCAAAGCAAGCCGTTGCGAATGCCAATCTATTTTTAGATAACGGTGCTGATGGGGTTAAGTTGGAAGGTGGAACGGAGAAAGTTCCTATTATCACCGCACTCACAGAGCAGGGAATAGAGGTTTGTGCACACATCGGACATAACCCGCAAATTCACGGTACAAAAGCGGCAACACACGGAAAAACAGTTAGCAAAGCAAAAGAACTCATTCAAACTGCATCGGCACTTGCAGATGCAGGGGCAAAATTCATTGTGCTTGAGAAAATCACGGAAGAGATTAGCCAAATCATCACGGATACGCTTGACATTCCGACAATCGGCATTGGGGCAGGTAGATACTGTGATGGACAAGTGCTCGTTATCAACGATATTTTGGGATTAGGAATCCCTTTCAAGCATGCCAAACGTTATCAGGATTACAACCAACTCACTTTTGAGGTAATATGTCAATATAAGCAGGAAGTAGAAAACGGAGATTTTCCAACGGAAGCTAATGTTGATAACATTGCCTCTGATAAGTTTGAACGTGTGAAGAAATGGTTGGAATCAGAACGTTGATTTATCCTTTTTTATTTTCTTTTAACGATCCGAACTTTGATGGCTTCATTCCAATCCCATACGAGGATTGTACCATCTTGCCCTGTGCTGACAAGTGTATTACCATCAGGTGAGAATATCAACGTCTCTACCGGTCCCGTATGTCCGTTAAGTATAGTGAGTCTGTCTCCCGTTGTAATATTCCATAACTCAATTCCACCGTTTCTACGCCCAATAACAAGCACGGTAGTATCTGGTGAAAACACTAACGCTTCGGTTTGCGCGCATCTGCTTGAAACCTATCTGTTTCTCACTACCTAACATAAGAATTCGTATATAGTTACTTCCCACAGCAAGCATTGTACCATCTGAAGAGAATACCAAAGTTATAATACTATCTCTATCGTGATCTCCTTCCAGAGGCTCTACCTTGGCGAAGGAGGTTACCGCATCTCCGGTTTCCGAATTCCACACCTGAACATCTCCTGCCCAAGTTCCACTTGCAAGTTTTTTTCCGTCGGATGAAAATGCCAAGGCATTGATTGTGTTCCCTTTCGTGTCAGGGATAGGTGTTTTTATTCTACCTGTCTCGGTATTCCATAAGCGAATTATAGCGGCAGTGCCCAATGCAACCGTTTTTCCATCAGGTGAAAAAGCTATATTTTCGACAGTCATATTTGCTGGTAAGTTTGCCAACTCACGTCCTGTTTTGACATCTGTTATACGAACAAATTCATCTAATGGAGGTCTTGAAACGGCGGTACCGAAACCTGCTACAAAGAGCACAGGACCTGTTGCGCCGACGCTGGCAAATTTGGTTCCGTCAGGTGAAAACGCTAAAGTTGGTAGCAAATCCCGATGTCCTATCATCTGGGTTCCGCTTTTTTGCAATGTCTTCAGATCCCAAAAGGTAATTGCGCCGTTGAATGCGGCAGTTGCAAGCGTGGAGCTATCTTTAAGAAAAGTCACCGCTTTCATCCACTCTGAGTGTCCAGTAATACGGGTTAATAACAAGGATCTATTTTCGGTATTCCAGAACCTAATCGTGCCATCCGTACTTGCACTTGCGAGCGTGCTACCATTCGATGAAAACGTTAGTGCAGCAATACCGTTTAGATGTTCGGTAAGTGATGTGAGCATCTCACCTGTGGCAGCATCCCATAACAGCACCTTCTTATCGGTGCTTCCGCTGGCGAGCATTTTTCCGTCTGGAGAGAATGCTAATACGTTAACCCAACCTGTGTTCTCGTAGGGTAATCGGTTCATCGTTAATGGTATCCCATAATCGTACCGTTGTATCCGTACTTCCACTTGCAAGTCGGGTACCGTCAGGTGAAAAAGCCAAAGCAAGAACATGTGTGTCAGGCAACGGTTCCTGATTCTCCACAGCATGTCCGCTGAGAGTAATTAGTTTTTTGCCAGTCGCTGTGTCCCACAAACGGATTTTACCGTCTCTTTTTCCACCTGCAACTTTATCATGCGTAAATGCATAGACTTCAATTATGTGTCCTAAGGAATCGGGTTGTTCTTCAAGGTGCGTCACATTTTTCTTGCCCGTCTCAATATCCAATCTGCTAATTGTGGCTCCCCAACTATCCACACTGACAAGTGTTTTACCATCTTCAGAGAAATGTAACGCTGTGGCAGAGCGAGGCGCACTAGTGAGTGAAACTTTCTTTCGGGTAGTTATTTCCCACAATTGGAGTTCATTTCCCCGCCTTTTACCAAATCCGCCATTTGCCAAAAAGCGACCATCGGATGAAAAGGCGAGGGATTCACATATCCCTGGGAATAGTGAAATCTCTTTACCTGTTTTCACGTCATAAAGCCATATACCTATATCGTTACCCACAGCGAGTAGTGTGCCATCCGGTGAAAACTGCATCGCATTAATACCGCCCTTTCCCAAACGTGCTTTTGCCTTTTCTGGCAATTCCCATTTTGTGTAATCTTCCACTATTTCGTCTCCTTGTGCCTCTGTAATTGCAGCAGCGATATTATTAGGTTGCAGATCATGGTTATATTGCTTATCAAGTGCTCTGATTTTGCCGATTTGGGTACGTACATCTGGTTTAGATTCCAAGTTTGCTACTAAGGGAGCCTCAACAATATCAACTGTCATCTCTGCTGTGGCATCAAAACTATAAGGTTTATGAAAACGCTCCAGGTATTGATGGCTTCCAAAACCGAGCATGAGTAACACGACTGCTAATGTAGAAAATGCAACTGTCCATGGCACTAAAGGATTACTTCCGGACGGTGTAGCGGGTTTGGTTCGCGAAATCTCACGCATAATAGTATCAGTGAGATTTGGTGTGATTTTAAAATTATCTAACGCCTCTCTTATCATCGGTTCCTCCTTCTTTAATCGCTGCTGTGCGCGGCGCAAACGGCTCTTAACCGTATTTGCCGAAACACCTAAAAACGCACCGATTTCTGGACACGACATCTCCCCGAAGTAATGCAACGTCATGATAGTACGTTCACTTTCTCCAAGTTTTGCAAGCAATTTTTTTACGACATCACGTTGTGTTTCGGCGATGATCCGATTGTTTTCGGTTACGACGTATTCAGAATAGGTTAGTCTTTCAGTTACAGTATTATCTATATCTTGCTGCAGCTGTGTACGTATATTTTGATTACGCAACCATGTGCCGCAAAGGTTTGAAGCAATTACATAAAGCCAACTTGCAAAACGTTGTGGTTTCCTTAACGTTCTGAGTTGTTGATACGCTTTTAGGAATGTATCCTGCGTTATCTCTTCGGCAAAATGGAAATCTCCAATTTTTCTCCATACGAGCGTGTGAACCTGTTTCTGGTATTTCTCAACAAGTTTTGCGAAGGCGGCATCATCGGCATCAAGAGTCCGTTGAATTAATTGTGCATCGTTGTTTTTCATGGAATACCTCCGTTTTCACCTAATAGTGACAACACAAGGAGATTAAACGGGTGCATAATTCTGTACAAATGGAGATTGTTTATAGTATATGAGAGTTAGAGATTCAAATACGAGTATGTTGTTGAGACAACAATATTAGACAGCAGCAACAGTGTTAGGGTCTATTGCCTGCATATATTCCTATTGGTTTGAACCCTTGAGGACTTCATTCCAATCCCATACGAGGATTGTGCCGTCTTGTCCCATACTGACAAGTGTTTTACCATCAGGTGAAAATACCAGGGACTCTACTGATTTTGAATGCCCATCAAGTGTGGTAAGTTTGATACCTGTTTCAATATCCCACAGTTGTATTGCACCATTTCCCTGTCCACTCACAAGAACGGTACTATCTGGAGCAAACACTAACGATTCAGCACCACCGTCAATTTCCCTCAGAAGCGTCAGATTACTACTTCCCAATACGTAGATTCGGTCAATACTTCCCACGACGAGTAGAACACCATTAGAAGAGAATGACAAAGTTCTAACCTGTTCCCGTATCGGATTCTGTACTGTAAACGAAGTTAACGCAACACCACTTTCCGCATCCCACATCTTGACCTTTCCTCCAGAGGTTCCACTGACAAGCTTCTTCCCGTCCGGTGAGAATGTCAAAGCATTAATTATTTCTATGATTTGGGGTACAACAGCCACAGGTGGGACCAAATTACCATCTTGATCAAAATTCAGTTCATCTGATTGCGGAATATCAATAAAAGTATCTGTTTCTGTATTCCACACGCGAATAAAGTTGTCATTTGTGAAAGCCACCACTTTCCTCTGAGGTGAAAAAGCAATTTCAAATGAGAAAATTCCTATTTTTAAGTTCGTCAACTCACGTCCCGTTCGGACATCAGTCAAACGAAGAGATTTATCTGAAAGTATTTCGGAAAAAGGGTGTCCCATTCCTGCCTCAAAATGTATATATCCTTTTCCTCCGGTGCTGGCAAGTATTGTTCCATCAGGTGAAAATGCCGAAGTCGTCAACAAATCCTGATGTCCAATTGACTGGAATTCGGTTATTTGTGCTGTATTCAGATCCCAAAATGTAATTATCCCGTTAAACGCAACACTCGCGAGTGTTGTGTTATCTTTCAAGAAAGCAACAGCTTTTATCCGGTTCGTGTGTCCAGTTATACGTGTCGGCAATCGATCTCTCGTTTGTGTATTCCAAAACAGCACTTCACCATCTGTACTCGCACTAACGAGTGTTGTGCCATCTGGTGAAAACGTTAATGCAGCGATACCATTGATATGTCCTGACAAGCTTCCAATAAGTCTTCCAGTAGTGGTATCCCACAATCGCACCTTCTTATCAGTGCTCCCGCTTGCGAGCATTTTACCATCTGGAGAGAAAGTCAACACGTTCGACAACCCTGATTGTTTTTTGAAAATGTATCGGAGGAGTTTTGGTTTGTCATTGCTTGTAGTATCCCATAATCGCACTGTTGTATTTGTGTTTTCATTTGTGTTCTTACTGAAACTGGCGAGGTGTGTGCCATCGGGAGAAAATGTCAAGGCGATAACATGATTATTTTCCCCTATTTCATCAAAGGTGGATAACTTCTTGCCTGTCGTTATGTCCCACAACTCAATTTTCGATCGTTTCCCTCCAACCGCCATTTTATCATGTGTAAGCGCATAAGGTTCAGGGAGAGAAATTCTCTTTTCTAATCGTTCTTCTAAATTGATTAAGGTTTTTTTTCCAGTCTCAATCTCTAACTTTCTAATGGTGTTTCCCCAAATGTCGACACTTGTAAGAACCTTCCCTTTTTCAGAGAATCGCAACACAGATGCGGACGAAAGATCATCTGTGGCTAACACTTTCTTGCCAGTCGCTACTTCCCACAGTTGGAGTTCCTTTCCACCCAATTTGCCATGGGAACCAAATCTACCACCACCGTTAGCAAGGAAGCGTCCATCTGGGGAAAATGAAAGAGATAGACACCTACCGGGGAACAAATTCACTTCTTTACCGGTCTTCACGTCGTAGAGCCATATACCTATATTGCTGCCCACCGCGAGTAGCATGCCATCTGGAGAGAATTGTAGCACATTAATACCACCCTTGCCCAAACGTGCTTTCGCTTCTTTCGGTAGTTCCCATTTTGTGTAATCTTCAACTTTTTCATCCGTTTGTGGTTCTGCATTTGCTGCAGGAGCATCGTTGGGTTGTAGGTCAGGGTTATTGTGCTTATCCAGCGCGTTGATTTTGCCGATTTGAGTCCGTACACCTGGTGTAGAATCTAAGTTTGCTACTATGGGTGCGTCAACAATATCAACCGTCATCTCTGCGGTTGCATCGTAACTAAATGGTTTCTGAATACGATTTAAGTGTTTGCTGTTTCCAAAACTGAGCATGAGTAACACGACTGCTAATGTAGAAACAGCAACTGTCCACGGCACTAATGGTTTACTGCCAGACGGTGCAGCAGGTTTGGTCCGCGAAATCTCATGCATGATGTTATCGGTAAGATTAGGTGAGATTTGAAAATTGTCTAACGCCTCTCTAATGATCAGTTCTTCCTTCTGTAAACGCTGCTGTGCACGACGGAGTCGACTTTTTATTGTATTTGCAGATACACCCATAAATGCCCCTATCTCTGAACACGACATCTCTCCAAAGTAGTGCAATGTCATGACAGTGCGTTCACTCTCTTGAAGTTTCGCAAGTAGTTTTTTGACGACATCACGTTGTGTTTCTGTTGTGATCCGTTCGTTTTCCTGAAGCACAAATTCTGAGTAGGACAATTCTATATTTTTAATGTCTACATTGTCCTTCAACAATTTCCTTCTCGAATTCTTTTTCTGCATCCATGACCTACAGCGGTTTGTGGCAATTACATAAAGCCAACTCGCGAAACGTTGTGGTTTTTTTAATGTGTCAAGTTTCTTATATGCTTTCAGAAAAGTGTCCTGTGTAATTTCTTCAGCGAAGTGGAAATCTCCTATTTTCCGCCAGACAAGCGCGTGAACCTGCTTATGATATTTCTTCACAAGTTCTGCGAATGCTGTATCATCACCATCAAGGCTACGATTGATTAATTGTGCATCGTTGTTTAACATGGATCACCTCCGATTTTACCCTATAGTGACACGACGAAGGGATGAATTGGGTGCATAATTCTGCAGGAACAGAGAATGTGGTTAGATATGAGAGTTATGTAGGTTTGGTTGAGGAACGAAACCAAACTACGTGTTAACTGGTACTACGTCAGCATACACATAAGTCGGAGGATTGGTATTGCTGGCATGAATTTTGTCATCCTCGTCATTGGATGCAGAGACAATATCTCTCTGGACGATTTTTCCGGGTTTTGCAGCAATAGGTGAACTGAACATTGGACCATCAACAACGCATGTATGGAACTCACCGTTTTCACCGAGTGGGTCAACCTCTTCGGGTAGGTCAGCGAGGAGTTCTGCATCGAACCAGCGTCCAGCAAAATCTGCGGGAACTTTGGTAGGATTGAGAGCTGTTACAATTGCGCGTAAACCAGACGTTATCATTTTTTCTGCGAGTATAGTGGTATCCTCACCCCATACTGGGAAAATTGGTGTGAATCCGGAACCGCTCAATTTTTCTTCGCGATAGGCACGAATATCCTCTAAAAACAGATCCCCAAATGCAAAATGTGAAGCGGTTTGTTTTTTAGGCAATGCTTCTACTTCTGCAAGGAATTTACGCATAGCCTCTTCGTATATTTCGTTTGAGCAAGGGTATGGAATCGGAATCTCATACAACGGTACACCCAGTCTTTCTGCCTGTTGTTTCAATACCCATGCAGGTGTAGAGTGGATAGAAACACGGTCAAATGTCTTTGTGACTGTTGTAAAGATTCCGCGTACATCATATAATTCTGGTTGTTGACGAAGTGTGTGAAGTGCCCACGCAGAGTCTTTGCCTGAGGACCAAGAAACAAAAACCGGAGTAGGTAGTTTATTATTTTTATTATTCATCATAAGTAAGTAAATCTATTCCAATTACGTAGTTATAGAGCCAAAAAGTTGCCTAACAAACTCTTTCCAGCAGCAGTCAATATAGACTCCGGATGAAACTGTACACCCCAGATAGGTAAGGTTTTATGGCGTAGACCCATGATTTCGTCTTGATCTGTCCATGCAATGATTTCAAGGCAATCTGGTAATGTGTCTTTTTTAACGATGAGTGAGTGATATCGTGTTGCTTCAAATGGATTGTCTAAGCCGTTGAATAGTTCAATACCATTATGTAGTATCATTGATGTTTTACCGTGCATTAATCGATCTGCTCGGACTACCTCGCCACCGAACACATCGCCGATACACTGATGTCCAAGACATACACCTAAAATCGGTACCTTTCCAGCGTAATGTCTTATAACATCATTGGAAATACCTGCCTCTTGTGGTGTGCAAGGTCCGGGAGAAATGACGACCCGTTCCGGATTCAGTGAGTCCAATTTCTCTATCCCAATCTTTCGATTTCGAAATACCTCCAATTCCGCGCCGAGTTCACCGAGGTACTGTACGAGATTGTATGTAAATGAGTCATAGTTGTCAATCATTAAAACCATCTTTCTACCTCCTATAATACCAGACCTTGTTCAGCAATCTCAATTGCGGTGAGCATAGCCCATGCCTTACTAACGGTTTCAAAATATTCATTTTCAGGAATTGAATCAGCAACGACACCACCACCCGCTTGCACATAGGCAACTCCATCTTTGATGACTGCAGTTCGGATTGTTATTGCAGTGTCAGCACTGCCAGAAAAACTAAAATAACCGACTGTGCCACCATAGGTTCCTCGACGAGTCGGTTCTAATTCATCAATGATCTCCATTGCACGTACTTTTGGTGCACCAGAGAGAGTGCCGGCGGGTAGGCAGGCGCGAATAACATCAAAAGCGTTTAGATTTTCACGCAGTTTTCCAGTTACATGTGAGACAATATGCATCACATGCGAAAACCGTTCAATAATCATCAAATCAGTAACCTCAACGGAATGATATTCACACACGCGTCCGAGGTCGTTTCGTCCTAAATCAACCAGCATAACATGTTCTGCTCGTTCCTTAGGATCGTTTAGTAGTTCCTGTTCTAAATCCATGTCCTCTTCAACAGTTTTTCCACGCGGACGTGTTCCAGCAATTGGAATGGTTTGTACCGTACCATCTTCTACGCGTACCATCATTTCAGGTGATGCACCAACAATGTCAAAACCATCAAGTTTCAGGTAATACATATAAGGAGAAGGATTCACTACACGTAATGCTCGATATATATAAAACGGATCTACAGATACCGGTCGGCTGAACCGTTGTGAAGGTACAACTTGTATGATGTCACCTGCAGCTATATATTTTTTTGCACGTTTAACTACGTCTTCGTATGCAGACTTTGTGAAATTTGAAGGGGGATCGGGTATTGTTTCAGAATGATCTTCTGTAGGACTATCCGTTTTGTTAATTAAGTGAACATCGGAGGTAGATGTTAGTTTTTCGACAAGGGTGTCGATTTTCTCGACAGCTTCGTTGTAAGCTGCATCCACATCTCCGTCAATTTGTGCGTTAGCGACGACCTTAATCTGATGATTTACATGATCAAAGATCAAGATTGTTTCAGCAATCATGAAAAAGCAATCAGGTAGTTGCAATTCATCTTCGGTATCATCGGGTAATTCTTCTACGAAACGTACCATATCGTAGCTTAAATAGCCGACAGCACCCCCGTGAAATTCAGGCAATCCATCAACTTTTACGGGTTTGTAATTCTGCATCAATTCTTCTAAGGCTTTCAGGGGATCTTTGTATTCCTTGACCTCCTTATCCCCTTTTGCAAAATGCTCAATAGTAACAGAATGTCCTTTGCTATGGAAAATTATTGACGGTTGACTTCCTAAGAAGGAGTATCGTGCAACATTTTCCCCTCCTTCAATACTTTCTAATAAGAATGCATAATCATTTGGCATTAATTTATAGAAAGCGGACACCGGTGTCTCCATATCTGCCAAAATTGGTCGATATACAGGTATCGTGTTTCCTATTTTCGCTTTTTCACGAAATTCTTCCAACGTCGGATAATACATGAGTAACTCCTATTCATATCTTTAGTATCAAATCTATTATCACAGTTTCTTACGTTAACGTGAGTTTGATAAATCAACTTTTTGTATTCCATCAGAACACGCGTTTGGTATTCTGAATTGGTTAGGAAACCGCACCTACCGTGTCTATGAGAGTAATATTTAAGTAAAAATGAAGTTCATATACCAATTATCAAACTCACGTTACGTTACAACCTAATTCGATATCTGTTGTTATAGAAAGAGATAGGAGAGACATATATCTGATACATTGATATGACAGTCGTCTAATAAACAGTATCAGCATCAAATATTTTTTCACCTATCTCATGTGTTGACTCACCGTTGGAGGAGACTTCCCGAAAGAAGCAGGAGCGGAAGCCAGTATGGCATGCCGCTACCTTCTGCTCAACCTTTATGAGCAAGGCATCGCCGTCACAATCAACTGCTACGGATTCAACAGTTTGTGTATGCCCTGAAGTCTCCCCCTTTATCCACAACTTTTGTCGGGAACGGCTCCAGAAGCAAACACGTCCAGTTGACAATGTTTGTTTTATTGACTCAGCATTCATATAACCAACCATCAGCACTTCATTGTTATTTCGATCCTGAATTACTGCGGTGACCAAACCATCACGGTCATATTTGAGTTCTGATAATATGTTCATGCGTTCTCCTTAATAATATTAAAAACAAAAAACCTTATGCCACTGGGTTTGAGTGTGCATAAGGCTAACAAATATAAAATCAAACTAATATAAATCAATCTCTTAGAGCGCACACTCCCTATCACTGGAATTGGAACGCCACCAATGCCAATTGTTTGATATTCTATGCAAACTGGAGTGTGAATGGATGTGTGTCATTTCTCGTCTTGAATACCTAAATGTGTAAAGTCAATTTATTTATTTTATTTAATGATAACACAATATCACGTGTGTTGTCAAATTTTTGTGCAGTATCAATTACACCGTGCTACACCACAAGAGTTATTATAATTTCTCATCTCAATCCCAATCCATAGGACGATTCTCAATATAAGGACGCAGTAGTTCACGGAGTCGTCGATGTGCATGATGCAAATGTGTTTTTACTGTTCCTTCTGACCGATTGATGAGAACTGCCACCTCTTTAATCTGCAATTTTTGGTCATAGCGAAGTTTGAAAACCCGTTTCTGCTTCGGTGGTAGTTGGTCCACAGCCTTTTTTATGATGTCTCCAAGTTCCTCCATTTCAATGAGATGAGAGGGTGAAGGGTATTTGCTAATAAGATATAGTTCCTCCGGCAGCCCTGTCAAATCCTCAAAATTAACAGTTTTCCTTCTTTTCTGTTGTCGTATATAGTCAATACAGGAATTGGTGGCAATCCTATATAACCAACTATAAAATGCCGATTCACGTTTAAATTTTGGTATAGACTTGTATGCTTTCAAGAAAACTTCTTGGCATAGGTCTTTCGTTGATTCAGCATCATTTATGTTTCTGTAAATAAGTTTTGCAATGCGTTCCTGATATTTCAGTACGAGTGTGTTGAAAGCTTCTGTATCTCCATTCTGAAAGCGGGTCACCAATTCATCATCATCAGTTAGTTCAAAGTCATTCGCAGATAACTCCATAGCCGTGTTTGTATCTGGCATTCTTCTCTCCATATATATATTGTACCATCCTTAGGGAATATTATGTGATTTTCTAAGATTGTTTTCTGGTAAACATCTATTAATACACCTGAACTCGTGAAATGTTCCATCTTTCCGCACGCTTAGACATATCAGTGTGCATTTTGTTCGGTATTAAGAAAGATTTCGGTTAATTTAACTTACCTGAAACAATTTAAATCATAAGGTAGACATTCCGGGACTTTTTAGTATTAGGTATAAATTCGCGACCGGGAGTTCGCTCCTACACAAGAAGAGTCTGAATCACAGTATACAATATTCTAAAACATAATTACTCGTTAGACATTCGCTTTAACTTGACATGAACGATAACGTTGGGTAAAGTGTTTGTATCGCTTCGTATCTAAGGATTAGTTATGCGTCGCTACAGCATTCAAAATAAAATCGTCCTCCCATTTTTACTTCTTTTTGTACTTGTATCTATCTTTGTTCCGTTGATAACGGTAGAACTATTTGCTTGGAAATACAGCGAACAGTTTACTCGTGAAACCCAAGGATGGATCAATGTCATTATTGATACAGGTTATATTCGCGAAGACTTAGTAAAGGTTCAGCAAGCTTATAGCGTTGAAGTAATGATATTCGGTTCTGACTACACATTGAATGCAAGTACATTGACAACATTACCTGACGCTGAACACAATAGCGATTACTTAGCAGAAATATTACGACTTGATCATATTAAACAATCTTTAAAAAACCCCGATGAATCTTCTGTTACACAAGATGTTACACTTGGAGGAAAGCATTACAAAGTCTTTTACCGCCTACTACCGCTTGGACGGCTCTATTGTATGTTGCGTCCTATGGAAGAGATCACGGAGGCGAAGCGAACACTAACTTTGTATATGTTAGGTATTGCCATACTTGTAATTGCATTGGTTGCCTTCATCAGTCATCGGATTGGAAAAAACCTTACGGAACCGATTAAGGATTTAGTAGGATTTACGGAACAGGTTGCGGAAGGAAATCTTGAGGAACAATGCGAAATAAGAACGCAGGATGAAATCGGAGATTTAACAATAGCGTTCAATCAGATGACACAAGAACTCAAGCAATCCAGAGACAAGTTAATTCAAGCTGAAAGATTGGCAACTGCAGGAAAAATGTCTGCATCCTTTGCACATGAAATCCGAAATCCGTTATCATCTATGCGAATGTTGTCGCAAATGTTGATGCAGAAACCTGAAATGTCTACTGAACAACGACAATCATTGCAGTATATTCTTGAAGAAATCGAACGTATTGATACCATCGTCAAAGGTCTAATGGATTTCGCACGACCTGTTACCCTAAACCTTGAGCAACAACCATTAGTTCTTATATTACAATCTGTTTTATCTTTGATGGAAGCAAACCTAACGCACCATCAGATTCATTTAGATACAGACTTTTCGTCTGAAATACCAGATTTCAAGTTTGATTCTGACAAATTGAAACAAGCGTTTATGAATATTGTTTTAAATGCAATTGATGCGATGCCACACGGTGGCACCTTAACTGTGACAACTGTTCAACAGGATAACAGAGTATATATTAAAATATCGGATACTGGGGTTGGGATATCCGAAACTGATATTGAACATCTATTTGAACCTTTTTTCACGCGCAAAACAAAAGGTACAGGACTCGGATTGGCAAATGTCAAACGTGTACTTGAGGAACATGGTGGTATGGTCGAGATAGAAAGCACACTCGGTGAAGGTACTACTGTAACAATGTTATTGCCAATGGGGATATAAATGAATATATCCTAATTCACATATCTTATTCGATGGGTTTGGTTCATTCTTCCTCATTAGTGTCAACTTAGCAATACACAAGCAGCGAATTCTGTTGGAACAGATTAGTTCCGTAGGAACGGCATAGAAAGATAAACATATCATCTCTAAGGGACTAAAGAACTGAAAAGAAATCGTTATCTATAAACATATCGTCCCTACGGTACTATAATGCGTTACCTATACACTCATATCCTTATATACACATTTATTGGTTTGCTTCGTTCTACTTGAACTGGGACGTAGCTCTTAGTAATATATAATAACCGATAATTCCTAAAACTAAATAATCCTGCTCTGTTGACAATTGGTAAGTAGATATGTTATTATTTTCAGCAAAATGGGAAATCTGAATAAACGTAATATCACTATACATTTTCTTTTATAATGGAAAGGGTTCTATAGTATGATTGGTGAAGAAAAGTTTAAAGTAGATCTTGAAGGATATCTTATAATAAAAAACGTACTATCTAAAGATGAAGTCTCTGAGATGAACGGATATATTGATAGAGGAGAAATGAATGGTCGTCCAAGTTTATGGGGAGAACCGTTCAAGAGACTTATGGATCATCCCAAAATACTTCCATACCTTATTGAACTATTGGGACCTTATGTTCGACTTGACCACGATTATGCCATTATAATGAACAAGGGAGAGAGAAAAGGTGGATTGCATGGTGGAGAAGATGGAGGTCACCCTGGAAGAAATGTAGGGGATCATTGGTACAAATATCGTGATGGTGTTATCCGTAATGGTTTGTGTGTGATGACCTACAATTTAGCAGATGCACCTGAAGGTGCTGGTGGATTCGCATGCATTCCTTGTAGCCACAAAAGTAATTTTGCTCCAGAAATTCCACGTGATGTACGTAGTTTTGAACGTCATGCACATTATGTCGTCCAACCACCACTTGAGGCAGGAGATGTCCTGTTTTTTACAGAAGCACTCATTCACGGTACAATGCCATGGCAGGCTGAACATCAAAGACGCGCGTTGTTATACAAATATAGTCCAGGACATTCAGCTTGGAATTCAAACTACTATGATATCAGCAAATACGGGGAGTTGACAGAGAGACAGAAAAGGTTGTTGTTGCCACCTTCAATTGGTAGAAGACCGCGCGTGGTGGATTCTAACTGAAGTTGGTTATACCCATTTAGGCAGCATTATTGTTTGGAGCATTTTATGTCATCAACTGACAACTAATTAACTTTATGCGATTTCTACAATATTTAGTTCATTTGTTGTGGTAATCTGTAAGAATTGCCTTACAGTCGCGATCGGGAGTTCGCTCATACAGGGGTCATAAAACGGGTAGCTAATGTATTGAATGTTATCTAATTGAAATGGAATTAGATTGAAAGGAATATAAATTCTATGACAGGTGAAGAGAAATTTCAGGTAGACCTTGAAGGTTATCTAATAATAAAAAATGTATTGACAACTGAAGAAGTTGCTGAAATGAACGCGTTTATTGACAAAGGTGGAATGCAAGGTCCTCCAAGTGTGTGGGGTGAACCCTTTAAACGGTTGATTGACCATCCAAATATACTTCCATATCTTATTGATTTGTTAGGACCTAATGTGCGTCTGGATCACGATTATTCTATTTTTATGAATGGTGATGAAAGACGCGGTGGTCTGCATGGGGGTGAGGATGGTGGTCGTCCCGGTGGTCCTGAAGGGGATCATTGGTATAAATATCGCGATGGTGTGATGCGAAATGGATTATGTGTGATGACCTACAACCTTGCAGATGTACCTGAAGGTGCAGGTGGATTTGCATGTATTCCGGGTAGCCATAAGAGTAACTTCTTGAGGGAAATACCACCTGAGGTACGTAACTTTGAACGACCAGTACACTATGTTATTCAACCCACACTTGAAGCAGGTGATGTACTGTTTTTCACTGAAGCACTAATTCACGGTACAATGCCCTGGAAAGCTGAACATCAGCGACGTGCGTTGTTATACAAATATAGTCCGGGACATTCTGCATGGTCAGGCAATTATTACGATATTGACAAATATGGTGACTTGACAGAGCAACAGAAACGGATGCTTTTGCCACCATCCATCGGAGGAAGACCGCGGGTGGTAGAAAGCAAGTAGTCTCAACGTATTATGGAATTACAATTTAATCAAATAATTAGGTTATAGAATTGCCAAAAACTGAACTCACTGGAAATCAGAGTGACTTCTTAAAAATTGTGGTTGCAGCAGCAGGACGTGGTGACCTTGATGCGGTGCGTAAGTTCTTAGATGATAAACCTGAATGGATTCACACTATCGGTTCGCACGGTAGGACAATGTTTTGGGAAGCAGCCTATCGTGGAAAGTTGGATGTAGTGAAATTTCTGGTAGAACGTGGTGCTGATATGAATCTACCCGGATGTCATCTTAGTCAGCATGACCTTGAGATTACACCTTATTGCGTTGCAAGGCATGAAGAACGTGACGATGTGGCAGAATATCTGTTGCAGCAAGGTGCAATCATTGATATTCATACCGCTGCATATCTCGGTGACTATGATACAGTATTATCACTTCTTGAGAAGGATGAGAGTCTTGTCAACAGTGGATATCTGCAATCTGTAATGTTACCGTCAGGTGAACCACATAGCTTTGAACATAGACATGCTGATTGGGTAACACCTCTATGTTATGCGATTGTTGGTGGGAATATACATATTGTTGAACTTCTTATCACAAGAGGTGCAATAGTTGAACCATATAGTAAAGACCTGCTTGATCATGCAGTATCTGCAGATAGGGTAGACATTGTACAATTGCTGTTTGACAATGGTACGGATCCCAACCAGTCACCACGTATGTATGATGACGGTTCAAAAATGAGCGAATTGCTAAAGTCTTACGGTGTTGCGTCAAGAGACATCAATGCCTTGGATCATATGGGATGGCCCCCACTTCCTTATGTTTGTCGTGGGGATAAAGGTGAACATCCGAACAAAGTTCTTAGGTTACTGAAGTTGGGAGCAGATATTGATGTCAGAAGTAGCAAAGGTAAAACAGCGTTACATTGTGCTGCAAAAGCAGGATTTTTAAAAGTCATTGATGTGTTAATCGAAAATGGAGCAAATATTGATGCAAAAGACAATAACGGTGAAACACCACTATTTGAAACTATTCGTTCTACGATAAAAGATGGTGAAAAACAACGTGCTTCTGTTGAATCATTGCTAACAAAGGGAGCAAACCCAAACTTTAAGAATAAGAAAGGTTTAACACCTCTACAAATTGCAGAACGTATGCGAAGGACAGACGCAGATAAAGTTGTTGAGATATTGCAAAAATATGTTGCGGTTTAGCACACGTAATTTTCAAAGAACGGTATAGTAAGAAACTTTTAAAAATGGCATCATCATTTTCCTGTGAAGACCTTATCAAAGACTTTTCCAATCTCGGTGTAATAGAGGGAGATACGGTCTTTATCCATTCCTCCTTTAAAAGTTTTGGTAAGGTTGAAGGTGGTGCGGGTACCGTAATTTCTGCGCTTGAAGAAGTCATAGGACAAGATGGATTAATTTTAATGCCGTCATTCAACCTTTTACCGAGTCAAGAGGAACGTGTTCAATCTTGGAATGTATATGCGACCCCATCTACAGTGGGATGGTTGACAGAATATTTTCGGCAAATGCCTGATACCTATCGTTCGGACCACTATTCTCATTCCGTTGCAGCGCGCGGGAACGGTGCTGAAGCATTTGTTGCAGACCATCTTAGATGTGAAGGATGCCAATCTCCGTGGGATTACCAACCTTGGGGAAAGACTTACGGCACTCACTCTCCAATGTATCGTGCATATAAGTCTAATTCCAAACTACTGATGCTCGGGGTTGATTACCAAACATCAACCTATATTCATCTGGTTGAGGTATTTCATTGGAACAAACGACTCATAGACAATGAAGGTGCAAATTTCATGGGATTGAATCGTCCCAAACTTGGTGCATTCTGGGATTCACTCGGTAAATTGAAACAAGGTAAGATAGGAGATTCACCTTCTCGTCTGTTCCACATCAAGACGTATGTAGACACACTACTTGCAGAAGTTGAACGGAATCCTCAACCGTATGTCTCATAAGTAAGACACGAAAAAACAGAACTGCTTGTTATTACAGGATTTTCCATGAATGATAAAGAGATTATTGTACATTCGCGTTTACTACGAGAGGAAGCAAGCAATCTGCTTTATCAAGAAGGTATGTTGTCAATGCTTGAAACCCACGGTACAACCCGTGTGATTGGCAGTTACGCGCTGGATACGATGACATGGCGTGATATTGACATCAGTATGCAACTACCGGAAGAGCAGGATGTTAGTTTGTATTTTGCAATTGGGAAAGAAATAGCAACGAAGTTCCAAGTTACGAAGATGTCATATTCAAATCACTTCATTCGCGATTTTGCAGGATTTGACCATGGACTTTACTGGGGGATTCGTATCAATTATGCTGGACGAGAATGGAAAATAGACCTATGGGGATACGGTGAATCAGACTATCAAATGCACATGTCCGAATTTGATACGTTACATAGTCAGATTATTCATGCAGATCGCAACGCAATCCTACGGATCAAACATGCAATTTCTCAACGTCCAGACTACCGTGGAGATGTCTACAATAGTATGGCAGTCTACCGTGCAGTTCTAACTGATAAGGTGTCAACTTTAGAAGAGTTTAACAGATGGATTGAAAGGAAAGTATATGCTAACAGCTGAAGAAAAATGGTTTTTTGACCATCATGGATTCATTATCTTACGGAATGTCGTTCCTCCCGATGATATTCAATTAATGATTGATTTAGGCAATCGTTGGCACGAAATGAAGTTAGAGGAATTACCACCACCACTGACTTCAACATCACGTACTAGTACCTATGCTGCTACAATCGCGCATTGGATAAACAATGTGCAATATGGTGATCCTGTATTTCAACGGTTAGTTATAAATATAGAAATTATGCGTGTAATTATTTCGTTGACTCGGGGTGCACCTTGTCTCGTGGACTGTGCACTGACCAAAAACTACAAAACATCTGATGACATCAAATTCCATGCGTCTGGACAGGATTACGGAGTGGAAAATGGAGAACCACACGCTGGATTTATCAATGCAGGCACCACATTAGTTGATGTACCTGAAGGTACAGGGTTTGTGTGTCTACCCGGTAGCCATAAACGTAATTTTGAACCACCCGACAATCTGTCAATTTACGATGGTCCACCAACCGTGATTAATGTTCCTGTCAATGCTGGTGATTGTGTTATCTTCACTGAAGCACTCTATCACGGTGGGAGACGTTGGACTGAGGATTATCCCCGCTTCACTGTTTTTAACCGATACATTGATAATGGATCCCATAACCGCTTTCCAATTGAGGACTACAGACATCTAATATCGGACGAGGTATATGATTTGGAACAACCTGCTGTAAGAGGAGAAAAGAAACAGGTTGTTCAACGTATCATAAATGACCTGAATTAAGTTCGTACTATCCCCTTTTAGTCCCTACATTATAACACTCTTGCTATAAATTGTACTGCACGGAATTGTGCAGTGTTGCCCCATATTGTTCAGTATTATTATAAACTGTCCATTTATTGTTTGGTTTTTCCTATTAAGGAGGGGGAATCTATGTAAATCAAGGTTATTATATTGGCACAATAATTGCTTATACTTCTTAGTAATAGAATGTTTAGGAGTATAAAAATGAGAAGGTTAATACTTTTGTTTACATGTATGATAATAAGCGTAATATTGTCATACCAAGTCTCATCAGAGACTATTGTTACAGATAGTCTTGTGAGTTATTGGACCTTTGATGGAGATGATATCAAGGATCGAATCGCTGAAGATGTTTGGGGTGAAAATGATGCTGAGATCAAAGGTAATCCGATTTTAGTAGATGCATATCAAAATCATGGATTGAAATTTGATGGTATTGATGATTATGTTGTCTTAAGAGATGCAGGTAATTTTGGAACACATCTGGGTTCATTTACATTTGAAGTATGGTTGAAAACCAGTGAAAAGAGTCATTGGCGTGCAATCTACAAAATTATTGAACGACCATGCAGAATGACTGACAAAGGAAGTGGTATCCTTATCAACGCTGACTATAATCCCCCTGAGAGAGGTATCCATACGAAAAAGGATCGAATTCTCATTCAGAGACAACGTATGAATGGTGGAAATGGATGTGGTGGTGGTAGAAGTACATTGTTGAGGAATCCAATTGCTGATGGCAACTGGCATCACTTAGTTTATGTTCAAGAGGGTAAAATAAAAGATTTATCTGGAGTTGAAAAGAAATTAACAGCGCTCTATATCGATAGTATTCCAGTCATGAAGTGGGTATATCGAGAATCGAATCCAGATGGTAATATTCCATATACGTTACCAGTCTTTCTGGGTGCTGTCAATAACAATGGTTTTGCACATAGTTGTTTTCGTGGTATTTTTGATGAAGTGCGGGTATACAATCGTGGTCTCTCACGGGACGAAGTCACCCAAAATTATAAATCTTCTAATGGTCTTGCTGTTGAACATACAGATAAGTTGTCAACTGTTTGGGGAGCACTGAAGAAAAAATAGTTATTACCTTCGCTTGTCTATATTGATGGAAAACCATTAAATACCGGAGGATTACCACTGAAACAACCTGCAACCTTTGTTCCTTTTGTCAAACCACTACATATCGCAGGTGCAGGCAAATTCGCAAACCGGACACATTTCTTCATAGGGAGTATTGATGAAGTGCGTATTTACAGTCGTGCTCTTACCGAAGATGAAGTAAAGCAGAACTATGAAGCTAAAATAGGATACAGTGTAGAACCTAATAATAAGTTGTCTCTAATGTGGTCAAGTTTGAAAACAAATTTTTAAACTAAATTTCATGTTTGAATTATTAATGTAGTTGTTTAACGGATTCTATAACGTTCAACAGCATCCATATCCAGATGAATACCTAATCCTGGTTCGTCAGTTAAATGGATAGCACCATTCTTTAGGTTCATACTACCCCCAGATAAATCATCAATCCGAATGTGAGGAAGTTCGTCTATTGGCATTGTGCAGTTTGGTATGGTAGAAACCATGTGTGCAGCAAAGGTAGAGGCGACACAACAACCGAAAGCGAAGCACTGCACCCATATTGGCAGATCTGCTGCTTCTGCAACAGCAGCACTCTTGCGGAGTCCTGAGACATTTCCTTGTGTATTAATTGCATCCACGGCATCTGCCCGGATGTTCTTTAATATCTCTTGAATACCACCGACATGCCTTGCGACTGGTACATCTGTATGTTCCCTAAGTTCACGGTACCAAGATAAATCCTCAAATTGGATTGGATCTTCGTAGACTTCAATGTTATATGGTTGTAATTCTTCTGCAAGACGTATTCCTGTTTCCAAGTCTCCAAATTCTGTATTAGGGTCAACACGAATCTCGAAATCAGGACCGCATGCATTTTCTATTAGTCGTGCGGTTTCAACAATAGTCGCGCTCCGTGCTTTGAGTTTATGCACTCGAAAGCCTAAGTTTGCAGCGCGTTCTGACTCTGCCGCAGTTGCTTCGGGAGGCATTGGAGGAGACCAATAGGCAAGTTCAACACTATCTCTATATTGTCGTCCGATTAACTTATTGGCAGGTACACCTAACGCCTTTCCAGCTAAATCATAGAATGCACATTGTAATGTGAATCCTTCTTCAGCCAGATCAATATCCCATAGATTTTTACCAACGTATCTTTCAGCAATCTGGTCTGCTTGGTCGGTTATATTACTTGTAGAACTGTTGCTCTCACCTAAACCGACAAGTCCTTCATCTGTGTGTACCCAAATCAAGGTAGTTGGATAAACCATCCCCGAATGCTCCTGAATGGCAGGAAGAAACGGGATGGAAACGGTACGATATTCTATCTTAGTAATTTTCATAATGATGTAACTCCCTAAATGCTTGTTGGATCATTATTTTTACGGATAATGTACTTCAACGGTTCGTTTCAAGAAGTTATCAATAATTGGTTTCGTTGTCAAGTCTCTTAGTACGTTTGACCCTATGGTGTGTAAAGTTTTGGTATTTACCCATAATTCATTGTAGGAGGGAACTCCAATTCCCGATAGGTCGCGATTCGGAGATCGAAATCAAGAAATCAAGTAATCAACGGTATGAATACCATTAAGGTATTCCCCGGGTATGAACGCCTGTAGGCGTTCCCCCAAATCAACGCCGAATACACCAAATCAAGAAATCAACGGTATGAACGCCTGTGGGCGTTCCCCGGGTATGAATGCCATTAAGGCATTCCCCGCCTACAGAAGACTCGGTAGGACGTTATATATGAACCACCCTCAAATAAATATCTTGTATGTTCGCAGACCTGATACAGGTCCTATAATTGCCCATGTGCTACCAATGACGTAATCACCCAAAATTAAACCCAAAAATAGGGGTGCAACCCTCCGATGTAACCTCAAACCACCGTGTCTTAAAATCATCAGTTTCAAGAACCACGCGACGAAAAATGCAAACCAGAAATAATCCATTGCAAAACTGATGGCAAGTGCATACCCAGCAGGATGGAAGGGCCACCACAGAAAATGCATCCGCATATACATCATTACAAATGTCAGTAATGCACCGATCCCCATAAAACCGATCCCGACAGCATCTGGTTCTGTTGGATTATGTAGCCACCGTTGAAGCCGACCAAACGACTCTCTTCCAACCCAGCCCTTGAATCCACCCGCTTTTGCGACTGCACCGTTTCTGTAAGTGATGTCAAGATTTGCCCAAAAAGTCGCAATAATACCGATTACAATAGCAATTAACATCGCCATCCATAACCGTCGGTTTCCCATACCGGTTGATTCTGCAAGCTTAAATGCTTCTATTTGATTTGGCATTGGGTGATTACGGTACCCACGGTTGAACCAGTAGAAAAGCGACATAATCGTGAGGCTGCTTGGGTCAAACTGTCGAGTGCCTCCAACCATGGCTACTATATCGTGGGGGTTGACATAATAAATTTCATGCGGTGTACCGAGTTCTGCACGTACGCGTGTAATCGCAAAAGAAAGAAGGAAATATATTCCAAAGAAAATCCCAGCAATCCATAATGCCATACCTGCTATTTTCGCAAAAAATCCAAGGGCAATGAGCGACCCTATAATTCCTAACAATGCAGCACGATATGGCATTGGTTCATCAGTGTCATCAAGAGATGATTTAAAACCGATAGCCTTCTTCAACACCTCTTTTAGATGACGACGAGTAACCCAAATTGCAAGTACGAATAGGGCAATCCACGCACCATAGGCTTGTTCATTCAATGCAGGAAAATGTCGTGTACCAAGTGCAGCAGCAATTACAAATTCTGCTAATCGGACTACAAAGAAAAACCAACAGGAAAATGATAGGTCCAACGGTAAGAAAAAGGCTAATCCTACTGCAAACGGATAGACAGAGATGCGTGTTCCACGAATTGCACTCCAAGGTCGTTCAGTAAAGATGTTTTGGAATACGGCAGTACGTTTAATATAAGGTATTTGGGGAAACTGAGGAAATAGATAATTTACCCCGTTTATGACACCTATGACAACGGCAATACTGAAACCTACCCACATCATCCGATTTTTCATCAGACTACTACCGCCTGCTTCAGAAAGGTGCAATGGAAGTTGTATAATGGGGTATGCCAGTTTCTCTTGTTCTGCCCACCGCTTCCTAACCAGTGTGTTGATACATAGCATCATAAACATCATTATGAGGAAAAATAGACCCCAGAATAGCAACGGTTTTGCCCAAACTGTAATGTTATGACTGGTATAAAATTTGGATTCTCCTTCATAAAACCCTTGCAAGCTCTGTGGGTCAGAGATGGTAAGCCATTCGGGTAGATACCGAAAAAATAGTGTTTGCCACTCATTTTCTTCGGTTGCAAACCGAAAAGGATGAGCGATACTACCAAACATATTCTGCATGGTGTCGTGACCGGCAAATGTGCATGATATTGCTACCATGATGTAGACAGTAAGCAACTCCCCTTGTTGAAGCATCCGTTGTGGTGCGATACGTTTCAAAAGTAGATTAGCAACAACACATATAAACATTATGAAGACAGGTTGAATAAAAAGGGGTAGGCAGGAACCGTCAAGTGAGTAGTATTTCACCTCAACTATTGTCATCCAATAGACGTTGACGGGAATCAATAAGACACCTAAGAGAAGTGCGCGTCCTGTGATGCGTGTGGAAGGGATAATGCTGTCATGTTTTTTCATAGTGTCCGTGGTGGATTTGAGGTAATTGCTAACGGTAGGTTTTGACGATTTCAGCAATAACACCGCGTCTGTTTTTCCAATTGAGACGTGCAGGAGGGATTAGATAGATACCGTCAATATTGATTGTATTTTGTTTTCGGATTTCCCGTATCAAGTCAAGGGTCAACTTCATCCCAAGTTCAGTTCCAGCTGTATCTCCAAGGTCTCGGAATTTGTCCACAATCAACTGTGGAATATAAAGTCCTAAATTGTCGCGTAGGTAGGATGCACTGCGATAACTCGTTAAAGGAAGGATACCGTAAAGGATTTTTATGTTGAGATGTTCTGTGGCTTGTTGTGCACGTGCAATGTCCTCAAATGTCCAGACAGGTTGTGTGTAGGCGAATTTTGCTCCTTCAGCAACCTTGTTTGTTAAATGTTTTACATGTGGATCAAGATTCTCTGCAATCGTGAATCCTCCACCAAAATAGAATCCACAAGGGTCTCCAATAGATGAACCATCCGCAAGTTGTCCTTTATTTAGTCGTGAGATGAGTTTCATCAGTTGTACCGCCCCCCGAACATCGGGAACAAGACTCGCAGATTCGTACGGACCTGCTTTTGGGTGATCACCAGACAATGCAACAATGCCACGGATTCCCAACGTTTCTGCTTCCAACAGATGCGACTGCATGCTAATCAGATTACGCGAACGGGTTGTCCAGTGGATTAGTGTTGGAATATGCGTTGCCTGCTGAAGCCGAAATGCTGTTCCCACTGCTCCGATATTCACCGCAGCACCGGAGTTGTCAGTTACATCAAACAGATCTACACCGATTGCAGCCAGTACCTTCGCTTCTTTTAGCAGTGCACGTAGTTGCGGGAAGGTATTTGCACGTGCTTCCACACTCACAATCCGATGGCGTGTTTCAAAAACCTGCTGAACAGGATTATCTCTTTGTGTTTTGTGTGCTGGCGAACTCTTAGGTAGGACAAAAATACGTGGTTGACGTTTTATCGGTTTTTGTTCTGCAACTGCTGCACGAATTCTGGATATGTACTCTGGTGTTGTACCGCAACAGCCACCAATCATATTCGCGCCAAGTCGGATCAACTTGTGGACATAGTCTGTGAATACATCTGCCTCAACTGTATATGAAACAGTAATTTCTCCCTGTTCAACCCTCGGATTTCCAGCATTTGGCTGTACAACAAGTGGAACTTTTATGACCGGTGCCAGTAGTTCCATTGCTTGTACGAGATCGTGTGGACCTCTACAATTGATTCCGACTGCATGCGCGCCGAGTTGTTCTAATTCTTGTGCGAAGACCCGTACATCTACACCTGTTCCGACTGTACCTCCAGATATGCCACTTATTTCAACAATTACCGGTACGCCATAAGTGAGTGCTTGCTTAGTTGCAATCTCTGCCTGTTTTGTAGACACAAATGTCTCTAATATTAGTAGGTCAACACCTTCGTCAACAAGAGCGTCCATTTGCTCTTTGAAAATCTGACGTATCTGTTTGGTTGTTGGATCTACAATAGGATCTGTCGCATCCTCTGTCCGAAATGTGATTTGACCAACTGATCCAGCAATATAACAAGACTTTCCAGATCCACTTCGTGCTAATCTAACGGCTGCACGGTTAATCTCCTCCACTTGGTCTCCATACCCGTGGACTGCTAACGCTTCTTTATTTGCCTGATAAGTGTTCGTTTGGATTACATCAGCTCCAGCAGCAATGTATGCCCGGTGTATATCCACAACTTCTTCAGTGTATTCATCCATAATATTACAGGCATCTACACACGGAAGATATGTTGGGATTCGTTTCCTGAGTTCAGTTCCAATTGCACCATCACAGACCAATACTCGCTGTGTTAGAGAATCCATGAAGTTATTTTTAGTTTTAGATGTACTAGCCATGCTGTTTGTTACTGGGTAGCATTTATTATATAGTATTCCCCGTGCCTACATCAGCAGACACGGGGATACTTAGGTATGTAAAGATGCAAATATATCAATATCAGTCCAATACAGAGGACTTTATTCTATGATATCTCCTGCTTTCTCTACTGGAATAAAGTAATAACCGAAGATAATACACATCTCGTCCTCGGATGTTAGTCCGAATTGAAGAGGTACATCCTTATCGTAGTTATTATGTGTACACTGGAATTTAAGTCCATCACCTACACCCAAGACAAGTACGGGATCGAATAGTGTGATAGGTGCATCATCATAAGCGATACTGCGATGCAATAGTTCTCCTGATGAGTCTTGGAATATCTCAAACAATTCCCCGTGTCTATGCATATGTGAGGTAAGTAGGAAAACATACAATTCTGTATCCGGATCGTGTCCTCTTCGTTCCAATTCATCTTCAACATACCATGTTAATTTTGCGACTCGTGTTGTATTCGGTGGTACGTTTATTGAACGATTGGAAACAAAAATCTCAACTGCTTCGTACTCTACCTCTTCCTCTGGTATCGTGTAGATGTTGACATAAGTTTCGCCAATCAAAGTTTCGTCGCCGAGGAGATTGATGTAGTGTGAATTCAGGTCATAAACTGTATCGCCGGGTAACCGCAATCCTACACCCTTAGGAAATTCAAAGACTGTATCATCCGTTTGTGTGCCAACAACGAATAGTCTATCTATGCCAAAATTACCGAGTGTTTGCGGATCATCAGGATCAAGTTCTCGGAATTCGTGTTCAGGATTCACACCGATGTCAGGGTTTATTCCTATATTTTGAATACCCTTTTCAACACCTTCCTCGGTTAACCGATATACGATGAAGTGATGACTACCAGACGGATAGAAGATTTCAACTCGGTTAATGAAAATATCACCTTCTATAGGTTGACCATTTTCATCCTTAATTTGTGTAGTGTAGAAAACTTCTCGTTCTGTACCGGGTTCAATCTTGAATTTTGGTAAATGGATTTGGTAACCTTCTCCAGGGGGAGGCGGCGGTGGTGGATTAAATACTTCTTCTGGGTCACGGAGTACACCTAAGTCACCAATGCCAGGAACTTTCCCTTCTCGTGGTGCGCCAGCAGCAATCCAAGTTCGAATCGCATCAATTTTTCCCTTATGAAGGGAACCACCCCCAAAAGGCATTCTTCCTCCGAGGTTTGGATCTTCCGGACCTAATAACTTCGTTAAAAGAAAACTGTTATCTGGATTACCAGGGTCAATAAGTTTCATTCCAGCAGCAGCCGCTGTCGCATTACGCGGTACCCGGTTGATTAAATCTTGATAGGATTGACCGTAAGTGAGATTCAAGTCTGCGGAGTTTTGCGGTGCAGCGTGGCAAGAACTACTGGCACAACTTTTATCAAAGATATTATCCTGAATCTCATGATATGTTGAATTATCATTTTCATCAGTTGCACCGAAACGGTTTGCCACCCTGACAAGGTCGAGTATATCAACTGATCCATCACGGTTGACATCAGGATTCTGTACTGCGTTTCGATCAACAGGTTGTCCGAATGCATTAGCAACAAGCACAAGGTCTTGTATATTTACTTGTCCATCCTTGTTGACATCCTCTAATAAGGTGGAATCATCACCATGACCAAATGCTGAGATAGACACACCACCTAAAATAAAAACGAGGACAGTAAGAAAAACCATTTTTTTATACATATTACGATATTAACCTCCCCTAAATTATATCAACGCACTTCATTTTGCGTCTTGTTGTTGAAAATCTTGGTCTTTGATATAAACCTATATTTCAATAAAGTCCATGCTGCAAATAGTCCATCCGACCAAAAGCGAAGTTTTTTGCCTTCTTTTTTCGTTCTGGGAAAATAGGAAACAGGTACTTCATAAATATTATAACCTGCGCGCAATATTTTCGCAGTAACTTCAGGGCAAAATTCAAATCCTTCACAAGTTAGATTTATAACCTTAATTAGATCTGTAGAAAATGCTTTGTAACCGGTAGATTCATCAGTGATTCTGGATCCGTAGAGAAAATTTGTATATATAGCAAGGATGCGATTTGCAATGAAGTTGTGTAGACTGGCATTTCCTCTACCCTTCAAAAATCGTGAACCGTAAACAACATCAGTTTTTTCATTTTTTAGCGGTTCTACCAATTGTATAATGTCGTTAGGATAAAGTTCCATATCAGCATCCTGAATTACGACAACCTTTCCCTTTACATACGGAATTCCAGAACGAATTGCAAAACCTTTACCCCGATTCTCATCACAATGTACAACAGTTATACCAGATTCAGTGCGGAACTGTTCAAGGATTTTATGTGTTCCATCTGTTGACCCATCATTGACAACGATTATCTGTTTTTCCAGCGGAAGTGCCTGCACATTATTAAGTACCTGTTGGATCGTTTGCTCTTCATTGAAAGCAGGAATAATTACAGATACTAACATTATGCATTACTATGTGGAAGTTGGCATTCATTATCAGTTGTTGGTAAAGAGAACGTATTACAATCAAACCGATTAGAGCAGTGATTTCACCATGCCGCCATCTGCTTGTATGGTTGTGCCTGTAATATAACTTGCACGTTCAGAAGCGAGGAATACCACTAAGTTTGCGAATTCTTCAGGGTCTCCAATTCTACCGAGTGGTATATTTGCAGTCATTTTTTCGAGTGCTTCATCATACGAAATCCCATCATCTTCTGCACGTACAGTGGCTAATTGCTTAATTCGGTCTGTGTAGATAATACCGGGACAAACGTTGTTGACAAGAATATTATCAGGTGCGAGTTCTGTAGCGAGTGTCTTGGCAAAACCGATTACACCCGTACGTGCCATGTTTGATAACATGAGACCATCAACTGGTTGTTTGACAGAAACTGAAGTAAGGTTGATAATCCTTCCGCCACCCCGTTCCCGCATAGTCGGAACCACAGCACGACATAAGTTGATTGTGCTCATTAGATTCAGATTCACAGCACTCAGATAATCTTCGGATGAAAGGTCATCAAACCGTCCTGCTCTTGGACCACCTGCGTTGTTAACTAAAATATCGATACCCCCAAAGTGGGATATCGCTTTATTTATCAGGGATTCAACTTGATCCGGTTGACTAACATCAGTCGGTACTGCTAACACTTCTGCGTCTGTCTGTTTCTGAATTTCTTCTGCTGTATTGTCAAGTGTGTCGCTGTTTCTTGCACAGATGGTGACTTTTGCACCTTCTTGTGCTAAACCGAGTGCAATTGCTTTTCCAAGTCCTTTGCTTGAAGCCCCTACAACAGCTATTTTGTCCGTGAGTCCAAGGTTCATACGTAATTTAAATGGTAGTAAATTACCACCAGTCCTTTCTATATGCGGGATCTACCTTTATTGATTAAGTATACTATTTCTGCTGTATATTGTCAAGCATAATCCCAGCGGAATAAAGTAAATATAGTTTAAAGTTATTTAGTCCAATATACCATTTTGAAAAAATGAAACTTCATTGTGAAATTATCTGTTCAAGCAGAGTTGAAGAATGTAAGAGGGCAATGAATTGCGCGACTACAAACGCTGTTTTTGTCTATGATAGGTGATCAATTAGGAATGGTATTATGATACTGTTACCTTTTGCTTTTTCCATTGACAATCTAATCCTTAAATGGTAAAATAAATTTTGAATTATCGTTAGATAAAAACTTTAACAAAGATGCAATAAACAACTAAAATCAGACAATATTAGACGGTATTAATGGTCATCAAAGTAATTCAATAGATTGAGGAGTTATATTAATCAATATGAAACAAATTACACTAATTTTCATAATTCTGTTGACTATATTAGCAATACAGATCGAATTCTCAATTGCAGATGACTGGTCTCAGTGGCGCGGAGAAAACCGAGACGGTGTTTGGAAAGAAACTGGTATCATTGAAGAATTTGATGAACCAGATATCCCTATCCGTTGGAGCGTTCCTATTGGCAGTGGATACAGTGGACCAACAGTTGCAGATGGTCGTGTTTATATTACTGATAGAATTACAAAACCGAACCAGGTTGAACGTGTTCACTGTTTTGATTGGGAAACAGGAGACGAAATATGGTCTCATACTTATGATTGTGTATATAGGATTGAATACCCAGTAGGACCTCGTGCGAATGTGACAATTCATGATGGACTTGCCTATGCCTTAGGTGCAATGGGTCATCTACACTGTTTTGATGCTGTCACAGGTGATATCAAATGGAAAAAAGATCTGAATACTGAGTATAACATCAAAATGCCGATATGGGGAATTGCTTGTGCCCCTATTGTTGAAAAAGATAACGTCATAGTTCAGATCGGTGGCAAACCAGAGGCATGTGTGGTTGCGTTTGACAGGAAAACAGGTGAGGAGAAGTGGAAGGCACTTAAAGATAACGCATCCTATGCTGCACCTATTATTACTACCCAAGCTGGCAAGCGAGTGCTAATTTGCTGGACAGGTGATAATGTTGCTGCATTAGATCCTGCGACTGGAAAATTACATTGGAAATATCCTATTCCTCCGACTAATTGGGAGATAGGAATTGCTACACCGATTGTCAATAACGATCAACTGTTCCTTACTAATTTCTATGAAGGTGCATTTCTTCTGAAATTGCCTAATGATAAATTAGATGTAGAACTTGTTTGGCACAAACAAGGTAAAGATGAGAGAAATACTGAAGCCATCCAAACTACGATGTCAACTCCAATATGGGATGGAGATTATATTTATGGCGTAGATAGTTATGGCGAAGTCCGTTGTATTGATGCTAAAAACGGTGAACGTATTTGGGAAGACCTGACTGCTGTTCCAAAAGCTCGATGGAGTACCATCCATTTTGTGAAAAACGCTGACAAAGTTTGGATGTTTAATGAACGTGGTGAACTTCTAATTACTAAACTGTCACCTGAAGGATTGAATATTATCAGTCGTGCAAAATTAATAGAACCGACTCGTGGTCAATTGAATCGTAGAGGTGGCGTAACTTGGTCACACCCCGCATACGCATACAAACATGTCTTCGCGCGGAATGACAAAGAACTCGTTTGTGCTAACTTAGAAAAGAAATAAATAGCGCGAGCATACACCTAAACATAAGATTAACGTAACCACTCACCCGTATAAAATCCCACATACCGTTCCCTTGGAGCGGATGAATGACACTCCATGCGTGCAATAACATATTTTTCTGCTTAGGTGAAGATTCAATATACTAAAACAATAAAGGATCGGATTAAATTTCAATATATAGAAACTGATATAAATATAGTGAAATATATAAATATTTTTACACATCTTCTGTAGGCGAGGAATGCCATTTAGACATTCCCCGGAGTTCAAATCAACGGTATGAATGCCCTATGGCATTCCCCGCCTACAAAGAAACTGTCAAGATAATTGCAAAATCCACTATAAATGAGTGTGGTTCATAAATAACGTTCTACCGAGTCTTATGTAGGAGTGTCCTCTTGGTCGCGTCCGGGAGGACGCTCCTACAGAATTTCAGAGGACTGTGAAATATACCACTTTCTGTTGTGTTGTATTAGAAACAATTATGAACCACCATAAAATAAATAAATTCTTGGAGTAAAATGGAATCAAAATTCTCGACCGCAAATGGTGGGACACTGCACCCACATGTTGATCTGCAACAGGGTCAAACACTACATGGATTTGAAGTCAAAAAAATTACACCAATTGAGGAGTTACGGGGAGTAGCAATAGAACTCCTGCATCCATACAGTGGTGCGCGCCTGTTACATCTCTATTCAGATGATACCAGAAATCTGTTTTCAATCAGTCCGACGACTCCATCAACTGATGATACAGGATTAACGCATATCCTTGAACACTCTGTAATGAAGGGATCACGTAAATATCCGATTCAAAGTGTTTCATTTGAGATAATGAAAATGAGTCTTGCGACCTATGACAGTACGAATGCAATGAACTATGTTGATCATGCCTTTTACTATACCTCAAACAATGTCAAAAAGGATCTATTTAATATTGCAGAGGTGCATTTTGATTCAGTTTTTCATCCACTTTTAACAGAGGAAACATTTAAGCAGGAAGGTTACCATCTTGAACCTGTTGATCCAGATCAACCAACAGGAGATTTAAAAATAAGCGGAATCGTCTACAATGAAGTGAAGAACAACTTGTCTGACCCTTATGCGAATCTTTATTTTACATTAACCAGAGGACTTCTTCCTGATACTTGTTATACCAATAATAGTGCTGGAAATACTCTTGTTATGACCGATTTAACGTGGGAACAATTAAAAACATACCACCAGACCCACTATCATCCACGCAACTGTTACTTCTTCTGCTACGGTAATATACCAACAAGTGAATATCTATTATTTCTTGCTGACAAACTGGCAGCAATACCAAAGACAGAGACGAATGGTTATCAATATCCCCTGCGACAAGAAATTACTAAACAGCAGAAGTGGAAATCACCACGAATTGTTAGGGACACTTATCCAATAGGAACAGATGAATCACTGACTGAGAAGACTTATCTGATGCTCAGTTGGCTAATCGGAGAAACTACAGATCCTGAAGATACTGTTTTGTGTCGTGTATTAAATTTAATTCTGTTTGGTAATGCGGGTGCACCACTTCGCAAGGCAATCGTTGATTCAAAACTCGGAACAGATATTCTTATTAATTTTCTGGGTGATTTAACAGGACCAAATAGAACCATCTGTGTTGGTCTGGTTGGAAGTGAAGCAGATCGTACCAACGCTTTTACTGAATTGGTTCTCAATACACTGACTGAAATTGCAGACTCAGATATTGATAAAGATAGGATAGAAACTGCATTCCAACAAATCACCTATGACTATCAGGAAGTTACCCCAAGTTTCCCATTTCAAATGATGAAACGTGTCGTGAACACTTGGATTTATGAAAAAGACCCAACACTGTTTTTAAATATGGGGACTCACATATCTGTTATCCGTCAACGTTGGGAGAAAAATCCGAATATTTTCAATGAATTGATCCGCGAACGGATTCTAAACAACCCACATCGTTTGACGACTATACTTACCCCTAATCCAGATATGCAGGCAGGTTTTGATAAACAAGAAAACGCACGTTTGGCAGCAATTCGTTCTCAACTTACGGATGAACAGATGATACAGTTAGCTAACGATGCTACTGAACTGGAACGCTTAAGTGGACAACCCAATTCGCCAGATGATTTGGCAAAATTGCCACAACTGCATGTCTCTGAACTGCCTAAAGAACCACTACATATTCCTACAACCGTTGAAACGGTTAGTGGTCGTCCTCTACTCAGATGTGACGTTTTTCCAAACGGTGTGAACTACATCGTGATAAATTTTGATCTGCAAGGGTTACCACAACATCTCTGGCAATATCTCCCGATTTACACTGATGCGATTGATAAACTCGGTGCAGGTCAGTTGAATTACGAACAGATTGCACAACTTAGAGCAGCAGCAACAGGAGGAATTGGATGCTCACCAAACTTTACCACCCATGCACTTGATCCAAGTCGTCTTATTTGGCATTTGCAATTTCGACTCAAAGCACTTGATGGTAAAATAGAGACTGCTTTGAGAGTTTTACAGGACTTAATTTTCGCAGTGAACCCACGCGATAAAGATCGTTTCAACGACGTTCTGAATCAAGCGGTAGCTTCTAAACATGATTATTACAATGTATCTGTTGCCAATCGTCGTGCTGCTCGAGGACTTTCACAACGGGGGTATCTCACAGATATTGTCTACGGGTTACCACGACTCCGTACGAGTGAAATGTTGCTCGATCGTTTTGACGAATCGTATGAAGAACTCACAGGTTATATAGAACAGATTCGCGAGTTTCTATTAGTCCAAAGCCGCGTGACCGCCAGTTTTACCGGTTCTGACTCCGCATTTAAACTGTTTCAAGGACAATTCGCAGAATGGATCAACAACATGCGTGACGAAGCGATATTTCCAGAACCGATAGATTTTGAACCTTTTAATACACCACCACGTGAAGGATTGGCTGCACCTATCCAAGTGGCGTACTGTACACAGATGATGCCAGCACCGCACTACTCACATCCGGATTCAGGACTCTTGACTATTGGTTCACATATTATAACCAATGATTATATGTATCCCGAAATTCGTCTTAAAGGCAATGCCTATGGTTTTAGTTTTTCATATAACCCGTTTGAACCCATGCTGTACCAAGGTTCGCAATATGATCCGCACATCGCAAGAACACTCAACGTTTTCGCAGAGACAGTTAACTATGTTAAACAGGTTGAGTGGACACAGGTAGACATTGACCGAGCAATTATTGGATCAGCTGCAGGATATCAACAGACAGTCAGACCCAGTCAAGCCTCAATCGATTCACTCTGGCATTATCTTAGAGAACAAACACAAGAAGTAATTGAAGAAAAATACGCAGCACTTCATCGCGCAACTCCCAAGGAAGTAAAGCGTGTACTTCTTGAAACATTGGAGGGAAATGGAGATAAAACTTCAATTTGCGTCATGGCAAATCGTAAAAAATTAGAGGAGGAAAATCAGAAGATGGATCATCCTCTTGTAATTGAGGACATAGCAACGTAATACGTTCAATTTTTACAGTTCTACTTAACCTTAGAGAAATTTATATAATACTGGAGAAAAAAATGGATTCAAAACACGCAGCTGGAAATGGCGGGTCTCAACACCCGCCCGTTGAATTACAGCAAGGACAACAACTTCACGGATTTGAAGTCAAAGACGTAACACCTATAGATGAATTACGGGCTGTCACAATTGAATTAGCACATAACCATAGTGGTGCGCGTGTACTTCACCTCTACACAGACGATTCAGAAAACCTTTTCTCAATTAATTTCCCGACTCCACCCTCAGACGATACAGGTGTTCCTCATATCCTTGAGCATGCTGTCTTGGCAGGATCGCATAAATTTCCTGTTAAAGAACCCTTTTTTGAAATGATTAAGATGAGCATGGCGACTTTTATCAATGCCATGACCAGTTCAGATCACACATACTATCCTGTTGCGAGCAACGTTAAAAAAGACCTATTTAACTTGGCAGAAGTCTATTTTGATGCTGTTTTCCATCCATTACTGACAGAGGAGACCTTCAAACGTGAAGGACATCATCTTGCCCCTGTAGATCCAGAAGACCCAACAGGTGATCTGAAAATTACTGGTATTGTGTATAATGAGATGAAAGGTGTTTTTTCCGATCCAGAATCTCGGTTGTATCGCTCCATGACAAGTCGACTTCTTCCCGATACACTGTATGCTAAGGAATCTGGTGGTGACCCAGATGCTATTCCAAACCTGACTTATGAGCAGCTCAAGGGGTTTCATGAGACATATTACCATCCAAGTAATGGATTCTTTTTCTTTTATGGTGATATTCCAACGAGTGATTATCTGGCATTTCTTGCAGACAAATTGGAGAATATACCTAAGAATGAGACAATTTCCTCATTACAACCGTTAAATTCAGATGTTACGCACCAACCGAGGTGGAAATCGTCCCAAACTGTGACCGATTCCTATCCCGTTTCCCCAGATGAATCGCTTGATGAAAAGACATACCTGATGCTGAGTTGGCTTATTGGAGATGCGACAGATCCAGAGGATGTTGCCATGTGTTACATACTAAGTCTTATCCTGCTCGGAAATGAAGCAGCTCCCCTCAAAAAAGCAATTATAGACTCAAAATTGGGTGCAGATCTGATCTATTCAGGGGCAAGTTCTATCGGTCCCAATAGTACTTTTTATGTCGGACTCAAAGGTAGTGAAGCAGACCGAATTGATGCATTCACTAAATTAGTTCACGAGACGCTAACTGAATTGGCGGATAATGAGTTAGATGCAGCTCTGGTGGAAGCCGCTTTCCAACAGTCTACCTATCACTACCAAGAAGTTGCACCGATGTTTCCACTACGAATGCTTTTCCGTGTTATTGAAGTATGGATCTACGAAAAAGATGCAGATACATTCCTAAAGATGGGTGAAAGTCTTGCTACTATTCGTAAACGATGGGAAGAGGACCCAGCAATCTTTAATGATATGATACGCGAACGTCTGGTTGACAACGCGCACCGTTTGACCAGTGTGCTTTCACCTGATCCGAATATGCAAGCAACACTTGATGCTGAGTTAGAACATCGTACGAAGGAGATACGTTCTGAACTTACTGATGAACAGGTGAAACAGATTGCTGCAGCTGCTGCAGAATTGGAACGGATGAATGGACAACCGAATCCGCCTGAGGCATTGGCAAAACTTCCTCAGCTTGAAGTTAGTGATCTACCTGACAAACCGAAACACATCTCAACGACCCTTGAGAAAATTAGTGGACAAGAAATTCTCAGGAACGATGTCTTTGCAAATGGTGTGAACTATCTCATTCTGAATTTTGATTTACAAGGATTGCCACAACACCTTTGGTCTTATATTCCAAGGTACACTGATGCTGTGCGAAAACTCGGTGCTGCAGATATGAATTTTGAGGAGATAGCAAAGCGGAAATCCTCTGTGACTGGTGGTATCGGATGTGGGTGTGGATTTAGTACTCATGCACTTGATGTCAATCGATCAATGCAGAATATGCGTTTCACTTTAAAAGCACTTGATGATAAAGTGGAAATGGCTTTGGATGTATTACATGATATTGTGTTTGCTGTAAATCCTCGTGACACTGAACGTCTGCATGATGTGATGGTGCAAGCAGTTGCGGAATACCGTACAGAAATGATTCACGATGGATCAAGTACCGCAATTCATCACGCTTCACGGGGTCTTTCACCACATGGATACCTCGCTGAAATTGTTTATGGATTACCGCAACTCCGCGGTAGTGAAACATTGCTGAACGGTTTTGACGAACTAAACACAGAACTAATGGGTCATATAGAAGAGATTCGTGATTTTCTATTAACGCGTGGACGTGTGACAGCGAGTTTCACCGGTTCTGATACCGTTTATGAAATAACCCGCACTAAAATTGGTGAATGGATTGGGTCAATGAGAGATGAACCACTTGGAACTGAAATGATTGACTATGAATCGTTTGATACGCCACCGCGTGAGGGATTAGCAGGACCGATTCAGATAGCACATTGTGCGCATGTAATGCCTGCGCCGCATTATTCGCATCCGGATTCAACCTTGCTTACCATAGGGGCACATCTTGTACGTATGGACTACATATTGAGTGAAATCCGTTTTAAAGGAAATGCATACGGAGCGAGATTATCCTATAGTCCATTTGATGCTGCACTTTATCAATCCTCGTTCAGAGATCCACACGTGGCACGAACGATTAATGTATTTGAGCAGACGGTTGACTATATCAAACAGGTTGAGTGGACACAGACTGACATAGACCGTGCTATTATTGCAACAGCGAAAAGTGCGGAAAAACCGATTCGTCCAAGTCAGGCTGCAAGTGATGCACTCAGTTATCATCTAACTGGACAGACCCGCGAGATGCGTGAAGAGCGTTACACGCAACTCCGTAGTGCGACACCGACTGAGGTTAAACGCGCGCTACTCCACCTGTTTGAGGAAAACCGAGATAATGCATCCGTTTGTGTTGTTTCAAGTAGAGAAAATCTTGAAGCTGCAAACAGTGAATTAGAACAACCCCTTGTTATTGAAGACATTTTATCCTAACTTTTAATAGATGCATAATCATATTCAGATTAGTGTTTTAAACAGGTATTATAGATGTGGTGAGTTTCTTTACCTACTCTTCAACAATAGATGAAAGGAAATAAATAAATAATGAAAAGATTTGCAATTCTGTTGATATGTATCTGTGCCGTGCTGCTATTCGCAGGATATATATCCTATACAATCGCTGATCATCACGGTGCTGCGACTGAAAAAACACCCAATTTTGAGAAAAACTGGCATTACTGGCGCGGTCCACATTCAACGGGAATTGCACTTAATGCTAATCCACCCATTAAGTGGAGTGAAACAGAAAACGTACGCTGGAAAGTATCCATTCCCGGTTTAGGACATGCTACGCCAATTATTTGGGAAGATATGATTTTTATTCAGACTGCAATTCAAGGTGAGATGGCAAAGACAGATAATACAGAAGTCGATAATCCACCAGAAGAATCTGAGTCTGAAGGCAGACGCGGCAGGAGAAGAAACAGAAATAAAACCTTCTCCACATTTAAGTTTGAACTCATCGTGCTTAACCGAGGTGATGGGAGTGTTAAATGGCAAAAGACACTTAATGAAACTGCACCCCATGAAGGTATGCATGAACATTCAAGTTACGCATCCAATTCTCCAATTACAGATGGTGAGTACATTTACGCATATTTCGGTTCTCGTGGTCTATACTGTTTAGATTTTAAAGGGAATCTGATATGGGAAAAAGATATTGGACAGATGCGAAAAGCAGGTACATTCGGTGAAGGGAGTTGTCCTGTTATCCATGGGGATGCCATTGTTGTGCTTCAAGATCATCAAGGACAGTCATTTATTACCGCGCTGGATAAACGAACTGGTGACGAACTGTGGCGTATGGATAGAGATGAACCAACGACATGGACATCTCCAATTGTTGTTGATTACAACGGCATCTCACAAGTGATCGTTCCTGCAACCCACCGCACACGAAGTTACAATTTAGCAAATGGTAATTTGGTTTGGGAATGTGGTGGCATGACGCGGAATGTTATTCCCTCTCCAATGTATATGGATGGACATATATATGTGATTAGTGGTCACGGAGGAAGTTCGCTACAATCCATTAACCTTGAACTGGCATGGGGAGATATTACCGATACTGAGGCAGTTGATTGGCAATACAACCACGACACGCCTTATGTACCATCACCTCTCTTGAGTGGAGATATTATCTATTTCTTAAGAAGAAACAATAATATACTCACTGCAATTGATAGGAAAAGTGGAGAAGTGCTGTATGGACCTGAAAGGTTAAAAGGCATATCCAATGTGTATGCATCTATAGTTGGGGCAGCAGGACGTGTGTACATAGCAAGTCGGAACGGCAACGTTGCAGTTTTAAAAGACGGACCTATGTTTGAAGTAATTTCATTGAATCACCTTGAGGATAGTTTCAACGCATCACCTGCAATCGTTGGTTCAGAATTGTATCTACGTGGAACTAAACATTTATACTGTATCGCAGAATAATTATTTAAACAACTTGCTTATTAAGATAATAGGAATTAACATTATGAAAAAAACTGCAATCCTGACATTATGTATATGTGTTATAGCGATGTCTGCTATTTATGCATTGCATACCATTGCTGATAGTCATTCTACTAAAACCGAACAGACACTTAATTTTGAAGGCAACTGGCATCACTGGCGTGGACCGCTAAAAAACGGTACCGCCGTCAATGCAAATCCACCACTCACTTGGAGTGAATCAGAAAACATACGTTGGAAAGTACTAATACCTGGAATGGGACATGCGACACCAATAATTTGGGAAGATAAGATATTTATTCAGACAGCAATTAAGACAGAGAAACCTATAGAAGAGGAAAAGCAGGAAGACGATTCCGAAGAGTTTAACCCATTCAGCAGTTTTCTTCCTCAACAAAGGGATCGAGGTGGTAGAAATGATGGGATCGGAATCCATTTTCAGTTTAAACTCCTAACGCTCAATAGAAGCGATGGCAGCGTTATATGGGAAAAGACCTTACGAGTATCTGAACCACATGAGGGTATTCATAATGATGGGAGTTACGCATCTAATTCACCGATAACCGACGGAGAACATATCTATGCATATTTCGGTTCGCGTGGTCTCTACTGCCTGGATATGAAAGGGAATATTAAGTGGGAAAAAGACATTGGACAAATGCGTAAGAGGAATTCTTTCGGTGAGGGAAGCTGCCCAATTATTCATGGAGATACGATCGTTGTTGTTCAAGACCATGAAGGTCAATCCTTCATCATAGCATTAGATAAACATACAGGTGATGAATTGTGGCGTAAGGACCGAGATGAGCGTACAACATGGACATCCCCAATCGTTGTTGAACATTACGGTATATCACAAATCATAGTTCCCGCAACGAATCGGTCAATGAGTTATGATTTAGCAAATGGAGATGTCTTATGGGAATGTAGCGGAATGACAAGTAATGTTATTCCATCCCCTGTAGCCAAAGGTGAACATGTCTACCTCATCAGTGGTTTCAGAGGCGCAGCGTTACAGGCTGTTAACTTAGCAAACGCCGCAGGGGATATTACTGATTCCGACGAAGCCATTGTATGGGAATACAACCGAGATACACCGTATGTACCTTCCCCGTTACTGCATGGTGATATCATCTATTTCATAAAGGGAAACAACGCGATTCTCTCAGCAGTAAATGTCAATACCGGTACTCATTTGTATGGACCTGAAAGGTTAGGAAGTGTTTCAGGTGTATACGCATCTATTGTGGGTGCAGCTGATCGAGTCTATGTTGCAGGTCGAAATGGAACTGTGGCAGTTATCCAACACGGACCTGAACTTGAAATACTTGCAGAAAATACACTTGACGATAGTTTCAATGCATCTCCAGCAATTGTTGGGTCTGAGATATACCTGAGAGGGACTCAATATCTATACTGTATAGCAGAATAGTGTTCTGTCCACTCTAAATTGTGAATCGGCAAAGAATTCGGGAATCGGAGTTCCCTCCGACAAAGACAGATCCGTTAGGAGTGGACACAGCAATAGTGTTCTGTAGTGGCGGGTATCTGTACCCGCCATTTTCGCTTTTAGTTTAATAGGTGGCTCTACCTCCACTAACATCGTAACACTGTCCCGTTACAAAACTCGCTTCATCTGATGCTAAGAAATTGACAACAGCAGCGACTTCCTCTGGTTTTCCAACGCGTCCTAATGGAATCTTACTGACCATATAGTCTATTGTGGATTGAGCCATACCCTCTACAATAGGTGTATCAATTACCGCTGGGGATACCGCATTCACACGGATATTATAGTCGGTTACTTCCTTAGCAAGTGCCTTGGTTAAACAGATAACTCCTGCTTTTGAAACGGAATACGGAATAAGTGTTGGGTTGCCTTCTTTGCCAGCAATTGAAGCGATATTTACAATTCTACCGTAATCCTGTTCAATCATGGGGGTAATCACCGCTTTACAACAGTGAAAAACACCCGTTAGATTGACACTAATCACGGTATCCCAATCCGACTCTTCCAAATCTGTAAGCGGTAATGTTCTTCCAGCGATTCCTGCATTGTTGACAAGGATATCAACGCGTCCGAATTCTGACATTACTTTCTGTACAGCAGCATTGACATCGGTTGACAGAGAAACGTCCGCTTTAAACGGAAGTGCCTTACGACCAAGTGTTTCAATTTCCTTTGCAACTATCTCCGCAGAGGACAGGTTTAAATCTATTATTACTACATTTGAACCTGAATTCGCAAGTCTCAGTGCAATTGCCTTGCCTATACCTTGTCCCGCACCTGTCACTATTGCAATCTTACCGTTTAGATTCATTTTTATTCACCAATAACGATACCGTATTGACCGACAACAGCACCCTTGTGTCCAGATTGATAGTGTAGATGTCTTTCACCAACGATAGGTTGTGAACTTTGTGCTTCAACAGAACCACGTACATTCCCCATTGCACCTTCGTCAACATCCGCGCAACATCTCGGTTTAATCCGTCTATGTATTTGTCGACGTACCTCTCCCTTCTTATTTCGGACAATAATATTGACAAGTGCATCAGTTTCTCCAACATTTAGGAAACGGAACCAGTCTCTTGCGCCACTTGCAACCTCTGGGAAAAACAACCGTAGTCCTACTTGTCCACCTTCCTCAGATGCACCGGGTAGATCAATTACTTCGGTATCGCTGTGCATGTGTCGTTCTGCCACAATCGGTTGGTCACTACGGACCAGAATAGAGGATTTGATTTTAATATCATCCATTTTTGGCATCCAGCATTCAAAAGGATTCAATTCGCGTTCCATAGTAGTTACTGGATTCCCAGTTCCGTCTTCATGTGCTATCAAAGTCACTTGCGCCTGTTCTCTCCCGACATTGACAATAACTGCCCAGTCCCTCCACGCAGGACCTGTTTCAGGAAAATATAAGGTGCGCGGTGCATCGGAGATGACTTGACCGTATTGTCCAACACATGTTTTCCCACTTTGATAGTGTAGATGACGTTCCCCCACTATGGGTTGTGTGCTTTGAACTTCAAGTGTTCCTCTTACATTACCCATTACACCTTCTGCGAGATCCCAACAACATTGTGGCTTAATTGAACGGTGATGTTGTCTGACAATATCTCCACGCCGATTACGGATGATTAGATTCACCAACGCGTCAGCCTCGCCAACATTTAGGAAGCGGAACCAGTCTAAAGCTCCAGAAACCAATTCTGGAAAGAACAAACGTAATCCCACTGTTTCATATTCTTCTGCTGCACCGTCAAAGTCAAGTATGTTTGTATTGTTGTGCATGTGTCGTTCTGCCACAATCGGTTGGTCAGATGAAAGCTGCATGGAGGAATTCTGTTTAATAGCCTCTACGTCCGGTGTCCAACATTCAAATGGTGAAATTTCTTTCTCATCTGACCAAGTTGGTTGTCCGTTAGCAGCATTTCTTGCTATCCCTGTTACGCGTGCTCGTTCTGTACCTACATTGATAACTTGTACCCAATCCTCCCATTGCGGTCCTACTTCTGGAAAATAAAGCGTTGTTGCAAGTGCCATTTATATCCTTCCTTTTTCATTATGCATGTTTTTACTTGATATAATCTTATTATTCCTCTACAATTTTAACTTAATCTTACCGAAGATTCCACACAATTATTTACCCTTACGTTATGGAGGATATTCATGGCACGGAAAAAACTATCAGACGCAGAAATACAAGAAAAATTGGAGGACCTCAATGGTTGGAGTGTTGATAACGGAAAATTACACAAAGAATTCAGATTTGACAACTTCGTTTCAGCATTCGGATTTATGACACAACTCGCCTTAATTGCTGAATCAATGAACCATCATCCTGAATGGTTCAATGTCTACAATCGCGTGACAATTGACATGAGTACACACGATGCGGATGGTATCACTGAATTGGACTTTAAATTCGCATCACATGCCGATTCGTTAAGCAATGAAGATTAATTCATGCAACAATCTCACTACACTCATTGGCATCTCCCAAAGGGTGCAACTATACGTTTTGGCAAAGGTAAAGTCAACGATGTTAAATTTTCTGCAGATGGCAAGTTATTAGCAGTTGCAACATACATCGGTGTATGGCTCTACAATGCCGAGACTGGTGTAGAAATTTCATTACTACGGCAGAACTGTGCATTAGACACTAAGCACGGAATATCTGGTGTCAAAATTTTGGCATTTTCCACAGATGGGAACAGTCTGGCATGTGGAAAATTCAATAGAACAATAGATTTATGGGATGTTGAAACGTATGAGCTTAAATCAACTTTACCCAAACTCGATAGTTCTGTTGATACACTCCAATTTTTTGCAGACGATACTAAACTCGCTGGTGCTGGTGGATGGGATTGGGATTGGGGTAAGGGTTCAACATTTCTGTATGAACTCAATGAAGGAACAGTTGAGCCTGTTGTTCCAGAATTGGATCGAATAGATGCGGATTTACACGTGACCTTTTCACCCGATAACAAGTATATTGCTGCAGTAAGTGCATCAGCATATAGTGGTAGAAAAAAGCATACCCCTGCGATACAGGTGTGGGATATTGCATCTCAGCAGCGCATTTTCATTAAAGAAAAACAGGAACATAATATAAATGCATTGACTTTTTCACCTGATGGAAACACCCTTGCGATTGCAGAAGGAACGAAAGGAATCCAGTTATGGAACATTGAAAGCAGTACACTCGTGAAAACGCTTAACCCTGAAGCAACATCTAACACTCTTGCATTTTCACCTGACGGTAACTATCTTGCCAGTGGATGTCCTTTTGGTATTGTTCGATTATGGGATATAAACAACGATAATGGTTCTTCTTTATTTCAACGTGTCTTTAGTTCTACTCGTGGTCGTCCTAAACATATTTTCTATGCTGATGAGAAATACTCACAATTCAGTACACTTGCTTTTTCACCCGATAGTAAGAAGGTTGCGAGTGCCAATACCAATGGCACTATTAGTTGTTGGGACATTGATTCTAAGGATAAAAAATACACAATCACTCAACATTTAAGTACCATCAGGTCATTGGCATTCAATCAGAACGATTTATCGGATGAACATGATAAACCAATACATAATAGAATACTCACCAGTTTGAATTTGGGTAATACACAAGTTTATATATCAGGTTGGGATGTGGATAAAGGAGTTGAAATCTCTGCTACGATGGTTGACAATAATGGAGAAAAAACATCAGAAGTCACATTATCACCGGATGTAAGCCTATTTGTAACTAATGATTATTCTACAAATGGATGCAAAGTTGTGCGATTGTGGGATGCTCATGCGAAACGTTTTTTATCCACTCTTGGCGGACAGGAAGAAGGAAGGTTTGAACCGGAAGTTGTATTCTCAGATGATGGTAAACTCCTTGCTGTGAGTTCTCGAAAAGACAATTCTATTCAATTGTGGGATATTCCGAACCGTCAAACACTGTGTAGATTTGAGGGACATACCACCAATGTTTACAAGTTGGCAATTTCTCCAGACAACAAATATGTAGTTAGCTCAGGCTGGACCCATAAAGATGAGACTGTCCGGTTGTGGGATGCAGAGACCGGTATTCAAATCGCTTCATATCCTGACCAAGGGTCAGTAGCGTTTTCTCCGGATGGCAATTCCTTTGCTGCAGGCTGTCATATTTATTCACGCAGTTCAAACAACAGCAGTTATGAACGTTCTGTCAGTTTGGAAGATATTAGTATATCACAACAGGCTACATCGTTTATTTTTTCTCCGGACGGTTCTATTCTTATCAGCAGTAAGAGAAGTGGTTCTATTCAATTACATGATTCAACTACGGGTAAAATAATATCTACACACACAGGACATTCAAGTTATGTGAGTGTTTTATTATTTTCTGACGATAGTTCTATTCTTGCTTCAGGTTCAGGTGATGGGACAATCCTGCTTTGGGATTGGCAAATGTTGCTCTCAAATACGGACATATCTTCACATCAACAAACCACTCATATATGATGTATGAGAAGAACTGTCAATTCTGTATTGTAAGAATGATGGTTGTTTTTTCACATTAACTATAGAAAACACTAAATTAACGCGAGTTGCTATCTAAACATAATGTGAGTTCGGTTTATCAGACATGCAGGATTTCATCTTTATTTGCCGAATTTACAATGTCATACTTTTGAGTTTTTTGAGTCAATCGGAAATGAAGGAATTTATCTATATGCCATAAACCCTTATCACATAAGGGTTTATAGGCTATTTACGACTAATATAGTCAGGATTGACTCAAAAACTTTACAAGATTTATCAGGCACTATAACAAAGGTATTTTGCAGTGCATATTTTACGGATTCCCAAAGTTGCTTATAGCGAACTCACGCTAAACTTAAGATAAAAATCTATTCATTACGGCAACAATTTCCACATATCGCTCCGATGGAGTGGAAGATTAAACATATCATGTAATAACACGATAACGTTGGAAATTCAATAGGAAGCAACTTGGGTTAAATTACTATCTATTTATATAAATAGGTCTCTTTATATTGTGACACTATATCTATAATGAAACGGATGTTGTTAAACTTGAGAAATTGAGTGTCACAGGTAAATCCCAACCTATCAATATACTAATAATGGACTGTGGTTGAGATGTGCTCCGAAAATATGCGTTTTGACGAATACCGACCCCAGACAGCAAATGGAGATTATAAAATGAGGATATATGAGAAATTGTGCTGCACTTTGGTTCTAACACTTGTCCTCCTTTGTGGATGTGACTGGTTTAGTGAATCAAAACAGGTAGCTCAAGAGGAACTTGGACCTAAGGAACTATTGCGAAAATATGAATGGTTCAAAGATGCCTCAAGTAAACTTGATAAGAAAAAAGCAGATATAAAAGTATATCAGACACGTATTACTACAATGTCTAAGGATTATGCAGATTTACCACGCAATAAATGGCCCCGTGAAGACAGAGAACAATACAATCTTTGGCAATCAGAGGTTGCTGGGATTAAGGCGAGTTATAATACACTTGCGTCAGAATATAACGCGCAGATGACAAAGATAAATTGGAAATTTACAAATATCGGTGAGTTGCCGAAAGGTGCAGAGACTCCTTTACCTCGTGAATTCAAACCCTATCAGGAGGAATAGAGAATTATGAAATTGACAACGTGTTTACTGACAGTTCTGATTGGTACAATAATAGTATTTAATGGGTGTTCAAGATCATCACGTCAACCTGTATCCAGTTCCGGTATTAAACCTACTCAGGTAGATGTACCGGTCAATGCGGAAGGTATTACTGTTGAACAACAGAATATAAGAGATCGTTTGCTGATGGATAACGAGGTAGGAAGTATAAAGCATCTATACCTTATTTCTGCATATAGTGGACAAACGATTATATATTCCACAGTACGTGGAAAGGTGACAAGTAGTAGTAAGCGATTGTCACCGACATCTGTTGTCGTCGGTGCAAGTGGTGATTATAGACGACCAGGTTTTGCTACTGGTCAAGATAAGATGGTTACTGATGAGGTGGTACAGGACGATGGCACATACGGATCATCCATTCCATATCTTTATTGGTGGGATACTAAAGGAGTTTACCATCAACACTATGTATCTGGTGGACAAATTATCCATGTATCTAATGAACCTGTGAGTGTGAAAGGTGTTGTCATTAACATGGCAATTGAGGAAGCACCCAGTGAATAATCCACTTACGTGTAATATAGCTTAGCGAGTTAACAATGACAACAGAAACTCAAAATGATATAGTAACACCAAAACAAATTTTGAATAAAAATAATACTATAGAGTACAATAAGTGGCACCTACCCGATGGTGCCACTGCACGTTTAGGTAAAGGCGAAGTCAACGATATTAGATTCTCGCCTGATGGCACATTATTGGCTGTTGCAACTTCTATTGGGATTTGGCTGTACGATGTGGATAGTGGTAAAGAAATCGCAATGTTACCACAACCCAAAAAAGTAAATGTGCTTGCTTTTTCACCCGATGGCAAAACCCTGGCAGGTGGAGAATTTGAATACCAATTTTATGATAGTGCAGTCCGATTATGGGATGTTGAAACTTGTAATATATACTCAAGTTTCACAGGAAATTGGAAGGAGATAAAGTCGTTATCTTACACAACAGATGGGAAAAACCTTATTATTGCAGGGAGTAGCATAGATTGGAGTGAAGAAATTTGGATTTGGAATCCTACAGAAGACACACATCTTGAGAGGGTTGTAGATTTATCCCATATAAAAGGTTACCCAGGATCAACGTTGTCACTCTCACCGGATGGACATTTTCTTGCAAGTGTTGTTAAACCAAATGACAATCAGAATTGCAAAATTAAAATTTGGGATGTCAACACGGGTCAACAGATTTCTACCTTGCATGATTCTACTGTTAGGTCTGTTTCAATGATTACATTTTCGACAGATGGGAATACCGTTGCTACAACAGATACTGATAATATTCAATTCTGGGATGTTGAAATTGGTAAATTGAGCTTCTCTATATCCACTTCAACATACGTACATACATTGGCATTTTCACCAGATGACAACCACCTTGCAAGTGGTAGTCGAGATGGATTTGTACGGTTGTGGAAAGTTCCTACTGACGGTAGCACTTCGATCTTACGGCGCGTTTGGAGTAAAATCATAGGTATGCATCCGAAAACTTATTTGGGACATGCAGATACATTTAAATTCAGAGCAATCACCATTTCACAAGATAACAAAATGGTTGCAAGTGCAAATACTGATGGCACTGTCCGAGGATGGGATTTAGAATCAGAAACTGAAATATGTTCTCACACACAACATTTAGGTGAAATAAAGACATTTGCATTCTATAAATCAGATAAAAAACTCACAAGTATCAGTTTGAATCTTGGGAAGATGATGGCAACTGTATGGGATACAGACACTGGTAGAGAACTATCAACGGAGATAATTGATGATGGAAAGGCAGGAAACTCAACAGTAATACTATCCCCAGATGGTAGTCTGTTTGCAACAGAGGAAGCAAATGAATCTATAAGGTTATGGGACGGCATAACAAAACGATTTATGTCTTTGCTTAAAGGAAAGTATACGCATAAACAAAAGAGAGTATTTTTCATGCGACATTTGGTGTTTTCCCCAGATAATAAATTATTAGCGAGAGGTGATAGGGATGGGACGATTCAAATATGGGATGTGGAATATCGTCATGCGTTGCCGACACTTGAAGGACATACTGGTAATTTCCATAGGATATTATTTGCACCAGATAGTAAGACATTAGCTAGTACAAATGTAGACGCTACCACGCGTCTGTGGGATGTCTCAACGAATACCGAACTTGCAAAATTTGAAGGTGAGCAGAGACGTTCATTGGCGTTAGCATTTTCTCCTGATGGAAAAATCTTTGCTAATGGTGTCAACATATTTAGATTTGATGAAACTAACGGAGAATATGAGCACATATATCGATTACAGAATGTTAAGTATAATATAATCAAGGGATTGACATTTTCGCCTGATGCGAGATTTCTTATAGCCAGTGGTTTTGGAAAGATTGATATGTGGGATACTTCTACAGGTGAACATTTGTCAATGTTTAATGCTCATACAGGGTGGATTGATGAAATTGTGTTTTCACCAGATGGTACTGTACTTGCAAGTAGATGTGAATACGATGGCACTATCCTCCTATGGGATTGGAAAAAAATTATATCAAAGATATAAACTGTAAGACTTCAGACTTTCGTAGTCAGCAATAGATACATTTAACATAGTTTAATGTATGAGGATAATTACATAGATGGGACAGACAAGTATTGTTTTAATTGCGGGTTTAATTTTCCTGATTCGGTATGAAGTACCTGAAGCAGGAGTGGAATTCAACAACGCGCAATTAATACTTTGGACATTCACATTTACTATTATTCCTGTTGTCATGGCGTATCTTATAAGAAGGTTAACTGAATTTCGTGGGATTTTAGTTTTTGAAATGTTCACTTTAGTTTGTTTTTTAATCAGTGTATATAAACTTCATTTACCGTATTTTATCAATAAACACCTTGCCTTTTTGGAAATGGTTCATCACTCACGGGAGTTATTATCATTTATACCACTCTTGATAGGGTTGATTGGTATTCGTATTGTAATGTATGATATACCGCGTGCCAGAGGAGAGAAACGGTGGGAACATATCAACATTCATATCAGACATTTGCTCATTCCAATCATACCACTATTGGTATGGTACGGTGTATTAGATTTTAGCCATCTATTTTCTGAGGAAGTCGCTGCACTATTTATCATTGTTATGTTTGTACCGTTACTTGCATTTCCATACATCCTCGCACCGTATATGATGCATTTTTTGTGGAAAACGAAGCCACTCACAGATACAATACTGAAGGATAAACTCACGGAATTGTCAAAACGAAGTGGAATTAAGTTGAAAGATATAGAAGTGTGGCAGACTGGTAGTTTTGGGATTACTAATGCTGCAGTTGCCGGGATCATTCCGAGTAACCGTAGGATCTTTCTTACAGATGCGCTTTTACGCAATTTTACTGACGATCAAATTGAGACAATTGTTGCACATGAAATCGGTCATATCCGTCATAGGCATCTTTTAATCTCCTGTCTACTTGTATTTGGTTATCTGCTAAGTTATACGCTTTTCTATCAATTACTCGGAAAACAAGTTATATCGCTTCTCAGTAGTGTTCCAATTCTATCATCAATTGTAACACTTATCTTTTTTATATTTTATTTTAAGGTCTTTTTTAATTTTCTATCACGACGTTTTGAGCACCAAGCAGATTTGTACGCGTCAGACCTAACCAATAATCCTGATGGATATAAATCAGCATTAGAAAATCTCGGATTTTTTAGTTCATTACCCAAATCTGTTCGTTTTATTATTGAGATGTTCAATACACATCCATCTATAGATCGTAGAATACAATTTATTGATAAATCACAAGAGGAAAATACCTCTTTACACAGATATAGAAAGTGTTTGCTTGAAGTAAAAGTCTTAATCGCATTAATCCCTATTATGGGATTTCTTATATATTTGGTTAACCAGTAATTTAGGTCTTTTGTTTTTTGAATCTTCTATACAGAATAATAAGAAAGGAATATGATGAGGAAAAAGATATATCGTGCTGCAGCTATCGGACATACTGGTGCTGGCAACTACGGACACGGATTGCATATTGCATACAATAACATTGAAAATGTGGAATTTATCGCAATTTCAGACCCGGATGAAGCAGGTAGAGAAAAGGCTGTGTCAGAATCTGGCGCGTTGCGCAGCTACTCCGATTATCGTGAAATGTTAGAGAAAGAGGAGTTGGACATTGTGAGTGTTTGTCCGAGGTGGGTCATTGAACATCTTGCGATGGTGACTGCGTGCCTTGAGGCAGGGTGCAATGTCTACTGCGAAAAACCTATGACTGGTACTCTCGGAGAGGGAGATAATATCGTTGAAACTGCGAATGCAAACGGATTGAAGGTTGCAGTTGCTCATCAGGCTGTTTATCTCCCTGCGACACATGCTATCAAGCAAATGCTTGATGATGGAAAGATTGGCACTATCCAAGCGATCTATGCCAGTGGTAAACAGGACAGACGCGGTGGTGGTGAGGATATGATTGTCCTTGGAACACATTTATTCAATATGATGCGGTTTTTCGTCGGTGATGTTGCATGGATGCAATCCCATGTCACCAAGGATGGAAAAGAGGTATCACACGGTGATGACCACGAACCGACTGAACCTGTCGGACCAGTCGCTGGTGATTGTATAAATAGTTACTTTGCCTTCAAGAGTGGTGTCTCAGGATTCTTCCAATCACGCAAAGATCAATCAGGCTCTGGAAGATACGGTATGGAGATTGTTGGCAGTCAAGGCACTTTCTCACTACGAGGTGATGTTGCGAACAGACTAATGGTTTATCCATATCCTGTATTAGTTCCTTCAAATTCAGAACAGGAATGGGAAGCAAATGACCTTGACCAAACTCCGTTCTCCCAAGGAAACGAACTTGCGATTCTTGATCTGATTGATGCTATTGAGAATGACCGTAAACCGATATCGGCTGCGGAGGATGCAGTTGCAGCGTTGGAGATGATATTGGGTGCATACGAATCCCAACTCACAGGGAGTCGTGTGTCGTTCCCAATTGCTAACCGAGAACATCCGTTGAAATAAGTTTTACGTAGTGATATAAATGTTCGGTTTTACACGGTGAGTTCAACCTGTAGTGTATAGGACATTAGATAGTGTATATTAGGAATTCCGTTTGATAAAGTGATGTGTTGTTGTTATAATAGTTAGTATACCGTTAATAGTGCAGGTGAGAATAGCGAAAAGGCAAGAAGTTCGTTGGTACAGCGCGCATTTATGGTAAATTATTGAATTAATTATACACATTGCTGAGGCGAGGTTAGGAAACCTCGCCTACCGTTGATAGAAAGTGTAGATATAATTCTATGCTTCACCATAGTTGTGAGAAAGCATTTTTTCGACTTAAAGCAGCGATCAACTGCTACCCTATACTATTGATTTGACAATCTATAAGGATATCTGTAATACAGATTTTTGCAAGCAAATTGAACGTGTTGATGTGACCTTATATAAAAATAAACAACAAGAAAGATTTAGTTGATGCAAGAACTCAAAATCGCAGATCAAACATATAGATCAAGATTACTTATTGGAACTGCTGGATATCCGAATTTTCACATCATGACTGAAGCTATTGGGAAAAGTGGTGCAGAAATAGCCACAGTGTCTATGCGTCGTGTAAAATTTACGGATACATCAGGGGAAAATTTATTCGCACTCTTGCAAGAAAAAGGTTTGACAATCCTACCAAATACTGCAGGGTGTTATACGTCAAAGGACGCTATTCTGACAGCACAACTTGCAAGGGAAGCTCTTAATACATCACTGATAAAGTTAGAAGTTATCGGTGACGAACAGACACTGTTTCCTGATGTAGAGCAGCTTCTCGTTGCAGCGGAAACATTGGTTAAAGATGGGTTCACTGTCCTTCCCTATTGTAATGACGATCCAATAACTTGTAAGAAATTAGAGGATATTGGGTGTGCAGCAGTCATGCCGTTAGGTGCACCGATCGGTTCTGGGATGGGTATTCGCAACCCATATAACATACAGATTATTCGTGATAGTGTTCAAGTGCCCCTTATCGTAGATGCTGGGGTCGGTACTGCTTCTGATGCTGCGATAGCGATGGAGTTAGGGTGCGATGCTGTACTGCTTAACACTGCAGTTGCGAAGGCGCATCATCCCGTTCTGATGGCTGAGGCGATGAAAAAAGCGATTGAAGCTGGAAGGGCAGCTTACTTAGCCGGACGTATCCCACGCAAACTATATGCTTCAGCCTCAAGTCCACAGGATGGAATCATTACTAAAGATGAAAGTAGATTGGAAGGTTAATGTCTATTCTTAGAATAAAATAGATAATACTATTACAAACACAAATTTCACTCTGGAGCCGTAACTTGATTATTAATAAACTATCTTTTTGGGTTGTTGTGTGTATTTATGGACTAATACTCACGGTGACAATGCAACCCGTATCTGCACAATTGGAAGACGGATTTGATCCCGATCTACTTAAACTTGAAACAAAACCAACAGAAACTGACTCATCTAAACTGACAATAAATTCACAATTAAATAACACCTATAATAATCACATTGAACTTGGCTTGAGTGTTGATCCTTACACCAGCAGCCTTGCAGGAAAGGAAAGTCCACAACTTCAGGGTATTTTAACAGGTTTTGGCTTAGACCTGATCGGTGAACTTCCGATTGTTGATGATAATCTCCGACTCAAATTGCAATACTCACCACATTATGAAAACTATACGGGAGAGTCTGGAAATCTCAATGAATTTGATATGTTTACCGATGTAACCTTTACGGAACTGAGTTATCGTCCATTTCCAAAATTACCCGAATTTGCTGCATCACATCAGTTTCAACGGTTAGTACGAAGACTTAACGTATATAACAACATGGAACGGCAATTTCGTATCCGATTTGGTCGTATCATTGAATACAATTTACGAATTCACCAATTTGACGACATTAACCAACTTAGAGAAGATTTTTTACTTATCGGTTCAACGAACCATAAAGTAACAACACGACTTCAATTCGGTTTGTTAAAGCAGATGTTAGGTAAATTAGAATATTCATTTGAAAATGGACGTTATGAAACCAATTTGAATAATTTAATTTTAGGGGTGAGTGGACTTGACATAGGTGAAAGTCGGATGGATTGGAGATATTCAGGTGGGGCAAAGTTATTACAAACAGTATCTGATAGTTTTGTTTTTCAAGAGGAAGTCAATCTGTTTCTAAATCGGTCTAATGTTGATTTCTTTAAGTTCGGAAGTACAGAAGCTGCATTGAGCACGTTTTATAAGTTTGACACCGGACGCTGGTTTCGGTTACGGTTTTCTCGTGTTTGGTTGCGGTTTGATGACAGGCAGATTCGAGACGAGACAGGACGTATCTTGGATGGTGCAGAGGATAGAAGTGATACACAATTTGGGTTACAGGCACAGTTCAACTGGAGATTCACTTCTACTATTACCCTAACCGCAGATTATCAGTTCACGCAGAACCGAACAAATGAGTTAGACCCAGTACTCGAGTTTCTTAACTACAATCATAGTATCCTAAGTGTTTCGTTGCAAGAAACTTATTAGTGTCAATCTGAAATTTAAATTTACATATAAATATGTGTAATTTCACATAGAAACTACAGGCAGTTACATTTTTCGCGTACCTTTATAAAGTTTCAATCTTCCCTTCGTTTCAATTAAGGTATAACACTCGTCAATTTCCTTGGCAACTTTCTCCTCATCTGGTGTTCCCCATAATAGAAGATAATCAACATTAACTGCATATCCACATAAATCAATTTGTTCTGGCGACCAATGGATTATTTGTACCCATTCTTTTTCATCAATTGGGGTATCAAATTCGGGTTTGAAGCGAATTGGAAAATAATCAAACTGCACCTCGTAGTTGCCAAGGTTAATACATCCGTTGTCAAGACAGTAGTAGTTTGCCGCGTTTACAAAAATACCTACTTTAAGAGATTCACCTCTCGGTTCAAATTGAAGCGGTAAGATGACACTGTTATTTTCGACCTTGTCTACAAATGCGTTGAACTCCCGCAATTCAGTGTTTAGTCGATTACATAGAATTCCAATATATAAGATGTTGATTAAAGCAAGTAATGTTACCAATCCAGTGAATACCTGTTTCCATCGGACATTTTCACCCAACCTAAAGCATGCAAATATTAATAGCATAGATAAAATCAAGAGACGGTCATTCACCCAACCACCCGGACCGATGGATCCAGGTAGAATAAAATAGAGTATAATGAGTACACAGAATAGGATTAGGAATGCTCCTTGTCCTGTTATCGGTTCAGATAACTTCCTTTTAATTTGCCATATAGACCAGATACACAGAAAGATTAGAACTATAAAGACTGTATTTGCAATCCACTCTTGATGTATGTTGTATGCAACCAGTACTCGTATGCCAACCATGTTTCTGAACAATTCCCATATACGGTTAAAGCCAATTTCTGGAGATCCACCCGACAACAGGTCAGATGTTGGTAGATACACGAGAAGTAATAATCCCGCTGGTAAAATAGAACATCCTGTTATCAGTATCTGTTTTATGTCACGTCGGTAGTGGATTATTGCGAGTAATCCAATAGAAAATAGGATGAATGCATACGAGATGAGGTGTGAAAAATATGTCGCAATGATGAGTAGGTTTAGAAATACAATGCGCTTTATACTCAATGTATCCCTATGTTTCCACCAGAAACCTAACGCAAGGAAAAACAGAGGTACACTCACTGCAAAGTTGTAGAATCCCATTAATAATAAATAGTTATATATGAAAGTAAAACTGAGTATTACAAGTGAATCTCTCCCTGACTGGACAGTATTTAGGAAATATTGTATTGCCAATGGAAATAGGATGACATATAGACTAAGAAATATCTTTTCTGCAATTAATGGTTTGAAGATGAACATTAGCAATGCTAATGAGATGTGTGACAACCAATTTGGGAACGGGAATAAATTGATATCGTAGTATTCACGAAACTGATATATCGGATTGTCGTATTCTGTTATAATCTGTGAGTTATAGACATGACTAACACCATCTTGTGTTGGGAAATAGTCAAATAACCAAATTGGTATCAGATACGCAATAATTAGCAGATAAATCAGTAATGATGATTTATTGTACAATCGGGTGAGCAATGTCATATTCAATCCAAAATATCAAAACAAAGATGGTGTAATCGTAGGATTATTTGCTAAATAATATCATGTAAGTGGAATTAATGAAAATCTTTTGTTTATTACCTATTTACATGAATCTTGCGTAAATCACACATCTATGTTAACATTGGATTGATGGAATTGGTAGCAGACATCGCTGCATTGAATTCCAACCATATTTCGACTTGCGGGTTATTGGAACTAAACAAGGGGATTTTATGACATTAGCTCAGGTAAAATCTTTAGTTGAGGCACGCGGGATTGAATTCTTTCTTTGCTCTTTTGTAGAGATGAGTGGAGCACCAAAGGCAAAGGTGATTCCAGCAACACATCTTGAGGACATGGCAAGAGAGGGAGCAGGTTTTGGTGGTTTTGCCGCTGGGGAAATAGGACAAGGTCCTCATGACCCGGAGATGGCAAGTATCCCAGACTTTAATTCTCTCACAGTTGTTCCATGGCGGAAAGATTTTGCATGGGTTGCGGGAGATATGTATGTCGAAGGACAATCTTGGCATTATTGTCCACGAACCATTCTGCGACAGCAATTAGAAAAAGCAAGAGAGAATGGTTACGTTTTCAACGTCGGTATTGAGGCTGAATTCATGCTGTTGGAACAGGACGAAGATGGAAAATATGTTCCGTGGGATACACTTGATAACTTGGATAAACCGTGTTATGATCTAAAAGCATTGAACCGAAATCTTGATATGATGACAACCTTGATAAAATATATGCAGGAAATGGAGTGGCAACCTTACGCAAATGACCATGAAGATGGTACCTGCCAGTTTGAAGTTAACTGGACATATTCTGATGCGCTCACAACGGCAGATCGACATACTTTTTTTAAATGGATGGTCAAGACAATTGCTGAGGAGCGTGGGTTGTTGGCAACGTTTATGCCAAAGCCGTTTACTAATCTGACTGGAAACGGTGCACATTTCCACATGAGCCTTTGGGATGAGGATAATAAGATCAACTTGTTCCTTGATCCTAATGATGGAAATAGCATATCTCAACTTGCATATTGGTTTACAGGTGGAATTCTCAAACATGCAAAAGCGATAACAGCGGTAACAAATCCGCTTGTGAACAGCTATAAACGTTTAGTACGTAGGGCACCACGTTCCGGTGCTTCGTGGGCACCAGTTTATGTTACATACGGTGCGAACAATCGCACACAGATGATTCGGATTCCTGCACCGGGACGCGTAGAAAACCGCTTAGGTGATGGGGCAGCAAATCCTTATCTTGCTGCAACTGTTCTATTAGCAGCTGGTCTTGATGGAATCGAAAATCAGATTGACCCAGGAGAGCAAAATGTTGATAACCTGTACGAAGTTTCTGATGATGAGCTGCTTCGTAGAGGAATTAATTCTCTTCCTTCTACTCTTAGTGAAGCTACTGATGCACTTGAGGAAGACGATGTCATCAAAGATGCTTTGGGTAGGGAGTATGCCGACTACTACATTCAGGTGAAACGTCAGGAATGGCGCGATTATCATTTGAGTGTCAGTCAGTGGGAGAAAGATAAATACTTGGCGGTTTATTAATGTTAATTGGAAAAATTGGATTTGTGGTATGGAGGTTATAATTCTATTGTGTTCCATATTAATTATTCTAAACTCAATTTCTACTATGCTAATGTAGTTTGTTAACCCAAGTAGTTTGTCACATTCACCACGTGGGTTGCTTTTTCTATAATGAGTATTTTATAGTTTTTAATCCATATTCAAGATATATAACATGAATATGGATGGGACTGAGGACAACATTGTGAATCATATATGGATAGCAGTTATCATTCTACAGTATTTTTTATTATGATATTGAATCATATAGTGAAATATAACAAGATGTTTACACATCTTCTGTAGACGAGGAATGCCAATAGGAATTCCCCGGAGTTCCCTCCTACAAGGAAACTGTCAAGATAATTGTAAAATCCACTATAAATAAACATGGAGGATAATAAATGTCTCAGATCAAATCAGTATTACTCTGGGAAAACCAGCGACGATATGTCCGTGAGGCGATAGATGCTGGTACACTCAAAGGTGCAATCATACCTACTGGTAGCACTGAACAACATAACGAACATTTGGCAATGTATCACGATACCCAAAGTGCTGTGTATGTATCAAAATTGGCAGCAGAAAAGTTGTATCCGCAAGTGATTGTCACAACACCATTGGCGATTGGTGTATCGGAACACTGGATGGATCATAAAGGCACACTCACACTTCGCGCTGATGTTTTCGGTGAGGTGCTCTATGATGTCGCTGACAGTATGCGTCGACACGGAATTGAAAACATCCTGATTGTCAACGGACATGCAGGGAATGCAGGACCGGTACATCAACGGTTAGATGGTTACCGAGAAAAACTCGGTATAAACATTGCATTCCATTCCTATTGGGAAGCGTATTCTGGTGAGTTGGTTAAGGAACAGATGGAATCAGGTGTTTGTCCGGGGCATGCTGCAGAGTTTGAGACAGCGTTTGCGCTTGCTGCATTTGCAGAAAACGTTGACTGGAACGGTGTGGATTATGACAGCGCAAAACTCACCATCTCAAATGAAGGGCAAGCAAAATCCGATAGGGAATATCACCATCAAGCCAAACTTGCAACGACAGAAAAAGGACAGGTCATGATTGACGTTGCTGTGGACTGGGTAGCAGAAAAGATGCAGGCAATGTTGTCATAGTTGTCGGTTATCAGTGGTCAGTTAAGAGTCGCTATTGTTGAAACAGAGTCCTCATTAACTGGGAACCAATAACTGACGACTGATAACTCTTCTAATGTCCCTCAAGTGCTTTCTGTAGTTCATCACCATGCTGTCTCCACCAACTATAGAGAATGGAGATATCTGTTCCGATACAGAAATGTCGCACTCCCATATCAAGAAAACGTTTCGCGCCATCGGCACTACCAATTTCTGCACGTGGTGGCACACCCATTTTTACAGCAGTTTCAAACACTTTACGTTCAGTTTCTTGTATTTTTGTGGAACCACGTTGTCCAACCATTCCAATACTCATAGAATAATCCGATCCACCCCATTGGATCATGTCAACACCTTCAACAGATAAAACCTCTTCAAGGTTATCTACGGTTCCTTTCTTTTCAATCATTATGACAACGACAACATCGCGTAGTGCCTGTACATACTCAGTACCACCACCATATCCCATATAGGAGAATCGTCGGGTTGCTACCCCATAACTACCACCATCTTCCGGAGTATCGGCTCGCGTGATCTTAACGCATTCCTTTACATCATCAACATTTTGGCAATCCGCGTATAGCACACTTTGGAAACCTGAACCGATTGCACGTTGCGCGATAAATCCACGTGGTTCTTGATCAACCTTTATCATTGTAGATATATTGTGAAGTTCAGCTGCTCTGCATAAATTGTCCAAGTCGTGTAAGTCAAACGGACCATATTCACCGACAAATTCTACATAATCATACATCCCAGTGTGACCAATCGCCTCAACGATAGAGGGCCAAGTTGTATGGATATGTGTTCCAACGGTCGGCTTGTCAGCATTGAGTAGTTCTCTAAAGGTGTTTTTTCTCATAATATTCCTTTTCTCTTTGATAATTCCAATCTGTAATTTTGGTGTCTGAAATCTGCATGTGTATATATTAACAGGAATCATTACTTTTTTCAATGTCTAAAATACGTTTGATTATGAGTGAAATTTTTGTTAAACTGATATTGCATCCCTACTTGAAACAATATGGAGGAACGATATGCAGAACTTAATAAAATTACCTAACAATTTCACGGATTACTTAACAATTGAAAATGCTGATCTACGTTTTACTGAGGCGACCGATGTTGCAAAACATATTACTGGTGCAGGTGTAGAAATCTATGCGAACATGGATCATGCTGCTATATTCTGTGATCCTCCACATCTTGTCGCTGATGGTTTAAAGCAACTCGGTTATGTTAATGGTTGGGATGCACGGTGTTATCCTTCTCCTGTTGACGGATGCGATTATATTAATGTATCTGCACAATTGTCATCTGACAGTCCAGCACACTCTGACGGATGGTTTGATTATGTAGCAGTTGTTCATCCTGTTGACCAAGCAGCACTTCAACACATGCTTGGACAAGGTTATGGAAATCCGTTTATCCATCACCTGACGTGGGGACTTGTGCCACCGGAACGCAACACCCACAATGATTTTGACTATGCAAGCATCGTTGTGCCGTATATGGTAGAAAAACGTCAGATTATCGGTGATGCAATCGGTGATGAACCAGGGACCCTTATCATTGCTTTGCCAGAGGATGTCATGACACATCCAAAATTTGCAGATATATTGCCAGAATGGATTGGAGACCTGGACGTTGAGGAATATCAGGTTGAGTCAATGCAAGGTGGTGGATTTCTGATTCAGTTTTTTGTATTGACAGGTGGTAGGATTGAAGTAGCCTTGCGTGTGGACACAACACAAACGTTCAACCCAAAGAGTGTACATAAGATTTCAGAAGATGAGATAAGTGCAGAGCAAGGGGAATAGCGTAACCTTTATTTACTCTGAATTCTGATGTTAATAGTGGTATAATATTACTTGAAAGTCAATGGAGGAATCAAGGAGGATGTAAAATGGATACGAAATGGATCCAATCGAATCCGTTCAAGCATGGTAAAACAAAAAGCCTGATAGTCATAAATTCATAGTTTCGATCTAAAAAATAAATTTGTAATTATTCTACACACATGGTATAATTTTTTATAATGATTTGGTTGTTCAGAAAGCCTTTTTAATCCCATCCTGAGAGGTGGAAAAAGGATGACTCGTTCTATACATATAAAGAAAGTAATAATACTTTACACTTGCTTGATTGAACTGATATTCAAGTTACAGCAACGAATTTATACATTAATTGATACTTCCCGTATATCATATATGCATGAAAATCATGTCTGCTGTAAAAGGATAGATATAGGAGTTACCCTTCTCACTCACTTGTGAGAAGGTTTTTTTATTGCATTATTCTGGTATAACATCATATAAATCTATGATAAACATAAATGGTAAATGAATCATGAAAATGCGTGAAAAAGCACAAGTCATGAATGCGGAGGAAATCCGGCGTGCCTTGGTTAGAATCGCACACGAAATATTGGAGCGAAATCACAAACACATCGAAAACATGGTACTCGTTGGTATAAAAAGTCGTGGAGATGCCCTTGCATACCGTATTGCTGAAAACCTTGATCGGATAGAAAACATCAATATCCCTGTAGGAGCAATTGATGTCACTCTCTATCGTGATGATATAAATCTTCATGAAACTCAGATACAGGTTAGCAGTACTGAAATACCCTTTGATGTAACAGGGAAATGTGTAATTCTCGTAGATGAAGTTCTCTATACAGGACGTACCACACGCGCTGCAATGGATGCGTTAATGGATTTTGGTCGTCCTGCAGCAATCCAGTTGGCTGCATTGGTTGATAGAGGACACCGCGAACTTCCGATTTCTGCAGATTATATCGGCAAAAATGTACCCACATCTCGTAAAGAGTTCGTTAGAGTACAATTAGTTGAAGAGCACGGAATTGATTCAGCAATGATTTGCGAACCGGGTTCAGATTAATTTAATCATTAAACCAGTATTAGGAGTTCATACAGACGCTAAATGAAAAGTGTACTTATCCGCAATGGACATATCATTGATCCTGCCAATAACGTTGATGAAGTTGGGGATATCCTTATCGTTGATGGTAAAATAGCAAGGGTGGGTAAAAACCTTTCGTCTGACGTGGAAGATGTGATTGACGCATCTGACTTGACCGTAACGCCCGGATTAATTGACATGCATGTTCATTTACGAGAACCGGGATATGAACATAAGGAGACCATCGCTACAGGAACAGCAGCGGCATCTGCTGGTGGATTTACCTCAGTTGTTTGTATGGCAAATACATCACCAACGACCGATGCTCCAGACAAGATAAAGACCATATATGACATTGCAAATAGGAATTCTGAGTTACAGGTATCACCATCAGCAAATGTCTTTCCTGTGGGAAGTATCACAAAAGAACTTGCAGGTGAGGAATTAACCGATATACGTGGATTGATTTCCGCGGGAGCAGTTGGAGTCAGTGATGATGGGGTTACTGTGATGAATTCTGGTCTAATGTGTGAAGCACTTACGTTAAGTAAGGAACTTGATTTTCCTGTGATGGTTCACTGTGAAGAGCACAATTTGAATGCGGGTGCAGTAATGAATCTCGGTGATACATCAAGAAAACTGAATCTTGTTGGTAGTCCAAATGCAGCAGAGGATATAATCGTTGCGCGTGATATACTGCTTGCTGAAATGACAGGTGGTCATGTTCATATTCTACATGTAAGCACTTCTGGTGCAGTAGATTTGGTGCGGTGGGGGAAACAACGGGGAGTCAATGTGACAGCAGAAGCATGTCCTCATCATTGGATTCTGACAGATGCTGAAGTCGAAAAACAAGGTACTAACGCAAAAATGCACCCTCCGCTACGTACACAGAGAGATATTGATGCAGTTTTGGAAGGATTGTGTGATGGTACTATAGACGCGATTGCTACAGATCATGCACCACATACTCCTACGGAAAAAGCACTTGGTATGAATGATGCTCCGAATGGAATCATAGGTCTTGAGACATGTGTACCGCTGGTTCTAACCTATTTGGTTGATGCAGGACATCTGACATTAACAGAGGCAATTGCCAAGTTGACATGTATACCAACATGTATTGTTGGGATAGAACGTGGCACACTTTCCGTCGGTGCAGTTGCAGATATAACACTAATTGATACACATAAGACAGCAAAAGTTGACATTGATAATTCGTTATCAAAAAGCAGAAATACACCCTTCTCTGATTGGCAGCTTAAGGGATGGCCAGTGATGACATTCCAAGAGGGGATCCAGGTTTGACAGAGCAGTTTGGGGTTAAAACCCTTCTACAAAGAGGAAGAATATGAAAGCAATTCTTGCATTAGCGGATGGAACTGTTTTTGAAGGGCAACAGTTTGGCGCGACAGGTGAAACTGTCGGTGAGGTTGTCTTTAATACAAGTATGACAGGTTATCAGGAAGTTTTAACAGATCCATCCTATAAAGGACAAATCGTTACAATGACGTACCCCTTAATTGGCAACTACGGCTGTAACGAAGCAGATATTGAATCAATCGGACCCCAGGTAGAAGGGTTTGTAGTGCGTGAATACAGTTCGTATCATAGCAATTGGCGTTCAAAATGGAGTTTGGATACATACTTAGCCGATAACGGTATTATAGGTATACAAAACATAGACACTCGTGCACTCACGCGTCGTCTACGTGTGCATGGGGTTATGAATGGATACCTCGCGACTGAAGATTCCGATGTAGATCTTGACATAGCGAAACTTGTTGATAAGGCACAATCTTGGCATGGATTAGTGGGATGGGATCTGGTACAGCGTGTTACCTGTCCAAACCCTTATGCTTGGAATGGTCATCCGTCTAATTCATCGGACTTTCTACCACGTGATTCCAACACATCTGAGAATCGAAAGTTCCGGGTGGTTGCAATGGATTTCGGAATAAAATTTAATATCTTACGACAACTAACTGAACATGGGTGTGAGGTACAAGTTGTCCCTGCCAATACCACTGCAGATGAAATCCTTGCTGCTGAACCAGATGGCGTATTCCTATCAAATGGTCCAGGTGACCCAATGCCACTTGATTATGCGATAAAAACTGTTCAGGAATTATTTGGTAAAAAACCAATATTCGGTATCTGTTTGGGACATCAACTAATGGGTCTTGCCCTCGGTGGGAAAACCTATAAACTTAAGTTTGGACATCGAGGTGCAAATCAACCTGTAAAAGATCTTGAAACCGATCAGGTTGAGATAACATCGCAAAACCACGGATTTTGTGTGGATATTGATTCGCTACCAAACACCGTTGATATCACACACATCAACTTAAATGACAACACACTTGAAGGGATACAGCATCGGGAGTATCCCGCTTTTTCTGTACAATATCACCCCGAAGCATCTCCAGGACCACATGATGCGGGTTATCTGTTTTCAAGATTCATAGAGATGATGGGAAGTAATTGAGTACAAAAACGCATTACCTACTAAAACACATTGCAGCCTTTTTCAAGGAGAAAGGTAAACTGAAATAACATAAAATGCCAAAACGAACAGACATACAAAAAATCCTAATTATAGGTTCCGGCGCAATTATCATCGGTCAAGCATGTGAATTTGATTATTCTGGAACACAAGCGTGTAAAGCTTTAAAAGAAGAAGGTTATCAGATTGTTCTGGTTAATAGCAATCCAGCAACAATAATGACTGATCCAGATTTTGCAGATCGCACTTATGTTGAGCCTATTACAGCAGATACGGTCGAACTTGTTATTGAGAAGGAACGACCGCACGCTTTGCTACCTACATTAGGTGGTCAAACTGCATTGAATGTTTCAGTTGAGCTTGCAGAATCCGGAGTACTTGCAAAATATGATGTTGAACTGATAGGTGCAAAACTACCAGCGATTCAGAAAGCCGAAGACAGAGCACTTTTCAAACAGGCAATGGAAAAAATCGGTTTGGCTGTACCAACGAGTGGAATTGCACACTCCCTGCAAGAGGCAATTGCATTGATTGATGAAATCGGTTTTCCGGCAATTATCCGTCCGGCATTTACTCTCGGTGGAACAGGCGGGGGTATTGCATATAATATTGAAGAATACCAGAAAATGGTGACAGCAGGACTTTCATTAAGTCCAATCAACGAATTACTTATTGAAGAATCCATCATCGGTTGGAAAGAGTTTGAATTAGAGGTGATGCGGGATGGTGCAGACAACGTTGTTATCATCTGTTCTATAGAAAACGTGGATCCGATGGGAGTTCATACTGGAGATAGTATTACCGTTGCTCCAATTCAAACTTTAACCGACAAAGAATATCAGTTGATGCGGGATTCAGCCATTAAAATCATACGTGAAATAGGTGTTGACACGGGAGGATCAAATATCCAATTTGCCGTTGATCCGAAAACTGGGAAACAGGTCGTCATTGAAATGAACCCGCGTGTTTCACGTAGTTCAGCTCTTGCATCAAAAGCAACTGGATTCCCGATTGCGAAAATAGCTGCGAAGTTGGCAGTCGGTTATAATCTTGATGAAATTCCGAATGACATTACTGCAGAGACACCAGCATGCTTTGAACCGACAATTGACTATGTTGTTGTGAAAATACCGAGATGGGCATTTGAAAAGTTTCGGGGAACTGATGAAACCCTGACAACACAGATGAAATCAGTCGGTGAGGCGATGTCTATTGGAGGCACATTTAAGGAAGCACTGCAGAAAGGATTACGTTCTTTAGAGACAGGTTGGTCCGGATTTGACAATCACACACTGGAAGAAATACCATTTTCTGAAATCTCAAGTAAGTTGACAATCCCGAATGTAGAACGTATATTTTACATAAAATCGGCACTCAAACGCGGTATGAGCATTGATGAAATATATTCCTATACACATATTGATCCCTTCTTCCTCTACAATATGCAAGAAATCGTTGACTTTGAAAAATCTCTAAACGGGTCCAACACACAACCCTTTAGTGAAAACGATAAGCAAAATACAGATGGTGAATCACTTTTACGACAAGCAAAACAATTAGGTTTTTCTGACCGGCAGCTATCTGAAATCTACGATGTAACAGAAACCCAAGTACGAGAAAAAAGAAAAGCACTTGGTATAGAAGCAACATTCAAAACAGTTGATACTTGTGCTGCAGAATTTGAAGCTGAGACACCATACTATTATTCCACTTGTTCAACCGAGGATGAAGTGAGACCCACCGATAAACAGAAAATTATGATTCTTGGAGGTGGACCAAACCGTATCGGACAAGGAATCGAATTTGATTACTGTTGTGTTCATGCAGCTATGGCACTAAAATCTGATGGCTACGAAACCATCATGGTAAACAGCAATCCTGAAACAGTAAGTACAGATTATGACACTTCTGACCGTCTGTATTTTGAACCTTTAACCTACGAAGATGTTTTGAATATTTACGACAAAGAGAAACCTATTGGTGTGATTGTTCAATTTGGTGGTCAGACACCTTTGAATCTTGCAATGGCACTTAAAGAGGCAGGAGTCCCGATAATCGGTACTAGTCCTGAAGATATTTCACGATCAGAAAACCGTCAGCTATTCAAAGAAGTATTAGACGAAACCGGTTTGATGCAACCTCCCAATGGCACTGCTACCTCAAGTGAAGAAGCAGTACCTATCGCAGCATCTCTTGGATATCCGGTGATAGTCCGTCCTTCATTTGTGCTTGGTGGACGTGCTATGCAGATTGTTTATGACGAAAAACTATTACAGGAATATATGGAAACTGCTGTGCAAGCCTCACCTGAACATCCTGTTTTGATTGACAAATACCTTGAGGAAGCAATCGAAGTGGATGTAGATGCTATTTCTGATGGACACTTAACTGTCATCGGTGGTATCATGGAACATATAGAAGAGGCGGGTGTACATTCTGGAGATAGTGATTGTGTACTTCCTCCATACACATTGGTTGACGACCAAATTGACCAACTCAAGGATTATACTTACGCACTTGCAACAGCACTTAACGTGCGCGGATTGATGAACGTGCAATATGCGATTAAAAACGATGAAATTTATGTATTGGAGGTAAATCCACGTGCATCCCGTACTGTACCCTTTGTTAGCAAGGCAATAGGTGTACCTCTGGCAAAGTTAGCAGCACGAGTGATGGCTGGTAACACACTTGAGAAACTTGGGTTTACAAATGAAATTGTACCGTCCTATTTTAGTGTAAAAGCACCCGTATTCCCATTTAACCGTTTTCCAGGTGCAAATTCACGGTTGGGTCCTGAAATGAAATCAACTGGTGAAGTTATGGGAATTGATAGTGATGTCTCTCGTGCGTTTGCAAAGGCACAAAAGGCATGCGGTTATACATTACCTCAAAAAGGTAAAGCATTCATCAGTGTGAGAAACAAGGACAAACGGTCTGTCATCTTCATTGCAAAAAAACTGACAGATATGGGATTTGAACTCATTGCCACACACGGTACCGCTAAAGTTCTGCTCCGTAATGGTTTGGAGGTTCAACTTGTCTATAGCATCGGTAAGGGAAGACCAACAATACATGATTATATCAAAAATCATGCAGTTGATTTGATTATCAATACCCCGACAGGGGATATACACCGAACGAACGAATTACTTATCCGTCAGATGGCTATAGAAAATGATATTCCAATTTTCTCAACTATTCCAGGTGCAGCCGCAGCAGTAAATGCTATTGATGCACTACAACGTGGTGAGATTTCAGTTACACCACTCCAAGATTATCATAAGTAAAGGTAAATACCATGCCAAACGGTTCAACTCAAAGAAATACACGATGGATTCAAGCCCTTGATCGGATACTTCAAGTCCTAAATTTGGATGAGGACCATCCTATTAGGATATTGACAATTGAAGATGGTAGAGAAGTAGTTGTCGTGCAACCGAATGTTTTTACAGTTTCCCGTATCTATGCGACAGGTCGTCCGGATGGCACCCGTCCTCATGGATTGGCTTCATATTACGATTATTTTTGCGGTAAGTTGGAAAAGTACGAGGAAGAAAACGGTACAAAGAATGGATTTGAATTGACAGAAGATGAATGGGATACGATGTTTGAAGAATCCTTCCATCGATATACTCGTTACTTATTGTTCGCAGGTCTAAAAAGGTGGCAAGATGTAAGCCGTGATACGGATACAAATCTATCTGTAACTAATTTAGCACGTGAATTTGCTCCGTCAGAAATTGCATGGAGAAGTTATCAGTATAAAGGGTATATGATTATGATGAATAGCATTGCCAAAGCGGAATTGAGTTTGCAAGAGGATGATTCAGACACTGCATTACTGCATATTGACAAAGGTATTCAACAGATTGGTGAATTTTGTGGAGAATGTTTACGTGAAGAACACGACGAGGCAGAAAACATAACGCGGGAACGGTATCTCAATAATCTAATCGAATTTCGCGCTGATTTGGAGTCTGTCGGTACACAAGAAGACGAAAACGACGAGATTGATAGCATAAATGAGGAACAGGATGATAGAGACCTTTTGGCAGAATTAGAACAGTTGTTGAACGATGTAGATAGTACTGACACTAATAGCGAGTAGTTGAACCACATAATAATTTTACCATATTTTATTTGAAATGTTGTCCAACCTACTCGTTTTATTATCACATGATGTGGTAATATTGTTTCTCATTAGTAAGTGTGTCAATCATTACGTTTCCCATTCCTCATACGCTGTTGGACCAGGTGCACTTAACAACACACCACCTAAGAATAGTATTGCAATCCCTCTGAATAATACATGCCAGTAAAGATTTACTTGTGGAATGAATGTAAGTATAAAGACAATTGCTGAAAGTATTAGTAGATATCCAGAAGCAGGATTTCCCCATTTACGGAGCGAAAAACCGTAGCAGATTGCTGCGACAGAATATGAAAATGCTCCAATCATCATAAGTGCATTCCCCCACTCCATCCACACCCATTTGACTGCTGTCTCTGCATTCTCTGTCTCAGTTCCAGTGAATAGCACATTAATCGTTTTTAATGGTGCTGTTTGTGAACAGTGTGCAATTAGTTCTACTAAGATCCATAGTGATGCGAAACCGATACCTAATAACGCACCAGTCTTCACATCCTTTATTAATAGAGCAGTTGTTGCAATTACAGTTGGGACCATTAAAATAAGCATCACTACACTGAAACCATGTAAAACATCTGGTCGGTTGTTTGATTGGAATAGGAACCATATACTAATGAATACAATAAGCAACCCACTGAGAATCGCAGTTATACCACCGATTAAATTTAGACTTTTTGAATTATCAATCATATACATAACCCCCTTTGTTAATCCTTATGTAATTTGAAAGATATTATCTGTATTTAGGTAAAATAATAACAAATAGAAACAGTATGTTTCCGAATACATCATTACTCATCTTACTTGATGAACATAAAAATAAACATAATTGTGATAAGAAAAATGGAAAAGTTATAGATAAGTATACACATAATGAGATTCTATGTCAACAAAAACTTTAAAATGTCAGAACTATAGGATAAATTATTTTTCAGATACATGTTCATGGTCATGAATGATATTAATAGTATCGATTACACGGTTTCTCAATGTCTAATCGACCTACGATTTAACTATAATTTTTATATTTCTAAACAAAAACAAACTAATTCAGCGCAGACAATCTTATTGACGAAACATAGTAATATCAGGTATAATGTAGATTAACGAGAAACCGCGTAGATATTACCTGATGAATTGATATTTATAATTCATAACTATTATTCAAGAAAATTGCCTTCTATTGCAGTTTCAACATAAACCAATTAGCCGATTATATCAACTAAATTGAGAGAATATAAGGTTATGAGTATTCCAAAAAACGTCCTAATTGTAGAATCAGACATACGCCAACGTGAAGTTATTTGCCAAGCACTTGACGGCGAGGGACTAAACCTAATTGTCACTGGCAATATGTATCAGGCTTTTCATCGGATTGAACATCAAACGATTAATATCCTGATTGCACCACTTAAAGCAGAACGTATAGATGGATTGGCACTGTTGGAAGCTACAACAAAACTTCATCCCGATGCAGGTATAATCTTTATCACAGCTCCTAATGTGTTAGAAACAGATATCGGTATCAAGGCGATGTTGGCACATGAAGGGACATTTTTTCTTTATAAACCTATAAATCCGGTTCATTTGAAGGCACTGCTGCAAAAAACACTCAAAAACCAACAACTAACATTTGAAAATAGACAATTAAGGTCACAGATTGACGAAAAGGAAGGATTATGTAAACTTACGGGAAAATCACCGCAACTTATTCAAATCCGTGAGATGATTACCCAAATTGCACCGACAAAAGCGACAGTAATGATATATGGTGCACGTGGCACTGGTAAGGAACTGGTTGCACGTGCTATACACCATCGGAGTTTGCGACAGGGGAATCTCATTGCATTTAATTGTGCCACACTCAATGAGAACTTAGCTGAATCCGAACTTTTTGGACATGAACGCGGTGCTTTCAGTGGAGCCTACAATCAACGTAAGGGTAGATTTGAACTTGCACATAGTGGAACGCTATTCCTTGACGAAGTATCGCAACTCAGCATATCAAATCAAGCACGTCTTTTACGCGTCCTTGAAGAACGTGAATTTGAAAGAGTTGGCGGAGATAAAACTATACAGGTTAATGTGCGTATTATATGTGCTACAAATCACGACTTAGAAGCAGCATGCATTAGAGGTGAATTTTTACCTGATCTCTTTGATCGGCTTAATGTTGTATCCATTAACTTACCGACACTACAAGAACGCGTTGAAGATATTCCTCTATTGGTCAAAGATTTTCTTGAAGAATTTTGTAGAGAAAATGGGAAAACTTTGAGAACTCTTACACCAGAAGCAGTTCGAGCGTTAATGAAATACAATTGGCCAGGAAATGTTAGGGAATTGAAAAACTGTATTGAAGGTCTTGTAGTTATGTCAACACAAGATTCTTTACAACTGACCGACCTACCTGAACGAATCCTTAAGGTAAATGGGGATATGACTTCAATTATTCCTTCAGCTCCAACTCTCCACAATGCTCATCCTTCTGACAACGGAAGTCCCCACATTAACATTGAGATCGGTATGACGCTTGAAGAAATTAACCGAGAGGTACTACGCGCCACACTTGAATATACCGATAACAACAAAGTAAAAGCCGCACAAATCCTTAATATCAGTAGACGGACAATTCAACGAAAAGTTAAAGAATATGGTCTGAATGGAGATTGAGACTATTCAATCTTTATAGGGATAATTGCGATGCTGTATTCTTAGATCAAAATTATCATCAGTGTTCCACGTTGACATATCGGGTGGCACTTTGTAAGCGAACTGCTCGGTGTCAGACGTATATGGATTGGTACTGCGTTCATGGAGTGCACGTTGGTACATTTTACACCGTTGAGTTAGGAATTCTGTTTGCCACCATTTATAACGTGTATTCCATCTCGGAGTTCTCTGATCAAAATAGATAACCCTCCGTAGCGTGTCACTGGTGTTGATTTTACTACCATGCAAGACCTTGGTGTGGTGAAGCAGGATATCACCGGGTTCTACCTCTGCTGGCACTGCATCTGGACGATCAAAATTTGCTACACCTTTATCAATAATCTCCTGAGCTTCCTCAATACCCCATAGATGGCTTTTTGGAATTACCCAAACACATCCATTATCAACAGTTGAATGATCAATATATATGTCAACATTGAATATAGGGTGATTCTCCCGAATTGCATTACCATCTCTGTGCCATCGAACAGAAGAACCGTGTTTGGGTAATTTAAACACGAGAGATTCGTAACACGGAATAAAATCGGGTCCAATTATACGATGTAGCAGATCCCCAATAAATGGATGTCCGAGTAATCGCAATGAGAATTCGTTTGGGTGTGAATGAAGATATGTGAGGTAATAAGGAATTCCTTCGGGACCGCGCATGCACCATTCATCTGCTGGACCACCATCTAATATTTCATCAATCAGACGTTGACTTTCTTTTTGTATTACAGTAAGTTCATCTGGTTGAATAACCTGTTTTAGAATTAGATATCCGTTGTCATTGAAAAATTGAATTTCGTCGTCAGTTATTTTTCGCATATTAAATTAGCCTTATCAATATAGGTTAGAATCATTGATTTTACTTCAACAATATGTGCTTGTATAGGTCTGTCTTCTGATAATCTTTCGTACAAAACTTATTATAAAGAATTGCATGGTATTTAAGAACATACATATTTTTACTTACGTGTTTTTATCTTTCCCCAAGTAGTTGTTAGTTTATCTTGTGCATCTACTGCCAGTGCAGTATCCATGTTTTTCTTTATTTCTTGTTCTGTGAGAGCAACACTCCACATCTTAACTTCGTCAATACTGCCGTTAAAGAAGTTGCTATTTCCTGCATTTGCCCCTATTGACATTCCCTGAGCACCGAAGTCCATGCGGACATCCCCTCCAGCATTCGCCTCAGCATCTTTTTCACCATCAATATATAAGATTGCCTTATCTGTATCCTGTGAAACTACCATGTAATACCATTGGGGTTCAAATGCATCGTATGTACTTACTACTTGGAATTCCACTGCCTTTGTAGCGACGTAACACCCAAAGAGTATTCCTCTACGGTTGAATGTAATGTGTGGTCGACCACCACCTTGCAGACGATACATTATATCTATTCTACCACCACCTACAATTTTTCTGTAGGTTTAAACCATAACTCTATCGTCATATTTTTGGGTTCTGCTACACCGAATGCAGGTACTGTTACAGCACCATTGTTAAATAGTAATGCTTGATCAACAACACCATCAACCCATTCTGCGTTTTTGATTGTACCTTCAAGCTTGTTTTCTGAAACATCCACTGTTTTGTCACCATTTCCCTCATCGAATGGAAAATGGAAAATAAGATCTTCAGCTGGATTCGCAGCAAAAGCGATTGTTCCACCTAATACAAGGATTAGCGTTATCATTATTCTAACACTATTAATCATGGGTAGATACCTCCAGTAATTTCGTATAGAGTTGCTATATTTTACACAACATTTATTCTTGTGTCAACTTACCTGATAATGTAGTAACACTTGCATCTATCACACATATCATATATTATGTAATACAGTGCATAGTCGAGATAAAAACGAAAAAGGAAATCATGAATGCGAGAGAACCTGTTTGTTCCCAACAAAATGCCATACGCCAAAGGTAAAAATAGACCTGATGTAGCATGTATTTTGTGTGCAATAATAGAAAAAGATGAAAAAGTGGAATGCCTTGAAGTGCATCGCACAGAACTATTTACGATTTCATTAAATCTATATCCGTATAGTCCTGGACATCTATTAATATTTCCGAATAGACATATAATTGATCTGACAGAACTAAGTTTAGATGAGGTGTTACATTTACACAAACTTCAGTGTCTTAGTTTTGAAGTGTTGACGCAAGCCTATCAACCACGTGGTTTTAATGTAGGATATAATATGGGAGAAGCATCAGGTGCAAGTATTCCACATCTACATCTGCATGTAGTTCCACGTTATCCACGCGAATTAGGGTTTATGGATGTAATCGGTGGCGCGAGGATAATCATTGAAGACCCAAATGCTACTCAGGAAAAACTATATAAGATATTTCAGGAGTACTCAGATTTCTAACAAGACCGGTAAGTAATTATAGTGAAATATAAAATATGTTTACACATTTTCTGTAGGCGGGCAACGCCTGTGGACGTTCCCCCAAATCAACGTAGAATGCGCGCATGGCATTCTGCCAAATCAACGGTATGAATGCCATTAAGGCATTCCCCGTGTGGCATTCGTCCAAATCAACGTAGAATGCGCGCATGGCATTCTGCCAAATCAACGCCGAATACGCTTATGGTATTCGGCGGGTATGAATGCCATTGGCGGCATGCGCGTTTGGCATGCCACATGATTCCCCGGAGTTCCCTCCTACAAAGAAAATGTCAAGGTAATTTTAAAATCCACTATAATCATAATATTTTAATCGTCTCTTGATGAAGTATTCTGCTGTTCTTGTCTATATTTTTGCAGCCATATCCGTTCGACAGACTCTGCAAGTTTTTCATGTGCGAGCATTATACGCCAAAAAACTACCATCCAAAATATTACAAAACATATACTTATAAGTAAAACTATAAGTTCTGTCATAACTATCTTTACCTCCTTAGACCAGAAATGTTACTACAACATACAAAGATACTATTTCAGTATTCAGAATCCTAATGTTATGAATATATGTTGGGTAATATTTTCATTGCAAATTTAAGAAAGAAATCTGCCTATGAATAATCGCTTTTGTTTGGTTGAATTTTAGATTCTATTTCACTGTATTGGTTGGAATGGATCTAAGGAAAAGGAAGTTTGTCCTGTGGTTAACAATTCAGCAATTAGTTTTCCAGTAATAGGAGCAAGGAGTATACCGTTTTTGTAGTGTCCAGATGCTAACACAATATTGTCATAACCAGGAAGATAACCGAGACAGGGACCGCTTTTGTAATAGGGACGTAATCCTACCCAAGTTTGAACGAATGTGCTGTGTGCCAGTTCCGGTGCAATGACAACTGCAGCATCTATCATCTGCTTGACTCCATCCACGGTTGGTGTTTTATCAAAACCTACAAAATCCACCGTCGCACCCAGTAGAACTTTCCCATCTGCTCGAGGTACAATGTAAATACCTAATCCATCAATAGTACGTTGGAAAATCGGTGGCATCGTTTCAAGCAGAACAATCTGACCTTTCGACGGAGAAATTGAGATAGGAACATCAAGCATTGTTGTCAAATTTCCTGTCCAACAACCTGCTGCTAACACAAATGAGTCCCCATAATATGTTTCACCATTGACTACAACCCCAATAACTTTACCATTTTCTCGTGCAAATCCAGTAACTGGATTACCTAACAAAAACTGGGTGCCATTTTGTGCAGCACCCTTTGCAAGTGCAGACACCATTTTGGGATTTCGTACATGACCATCTTCAGGAAACAATACTGCACCTGCAATGTCCTTAGAAATAGCAGGTTCTAATTTCCATGTTTGTTCGGGGGATAACACCTCTGCAGTAAAACCTCTGTTCACTCTTCTTTCTGCTAAACCAATTATACCTGTAGTATCCTTCTCATCAAAATAGACTGAGAGTGTGCCAGATTGTATGAATTCAATATCAATATCGGTTTCTGCTTTTAGTTCTGCGGCTAAGGAGGGATACACTGCAAGACTTGAACGACACAACTCAGGATAGGGTTCATGCGTTGATGCATGCGATGTTAATATACCTGCACCTGCCCATGATGACTCCGTGCCAACACGAGATGCCTTATCAATTACAAGAACATCTTTCTGCACTTTGGAAAGTTCATAAGCAATAGCACATCCGATTATACCACCACCAATAATAACAACATCAGATCTATATTGACTCAAAATCTACTCCGTCGTTTTAGTCTTGACTTTCAACTTAATTATAGTTTACCATGATGTATGGTAATTGTCAATTTCTCAAGACACTGAGGGGTGAGTAAAGTTTTTGGCAAAATTTGCTCAATAACCCTGTAGGCGGGGAATCATGCGGTATGCCAAACGCGCATGCCGCCAAGGTATTCATACCGTTGATTTGATCTCCGAATCGCGACCGAACACCTTGATGGTCGGGAATCGGAGTTCCCTTCTACATAGAATTATCCAGATAATACCATAAACTTTACACACCCGATGCTGAGTAGAAATATCGTTGGTGTGTGATCAACTGTGTCATAGAAATTCGCAAGACAGTTCTTATCTCATAAAGATGCAATTAAGTTCTCAACATATCAATATATTACTAAAGATAAAGGTTTTTGAATGATACTTGGAAAGGTAACTGGGACAGTGGTGGCAACGCAGAAAGATGAAAAACTCGTCGGGAGCAAGTTGCTAATTGTCCAAGATGTCAATTTAGAAGGTGGATTAGAACGGAAGTATACAGTTGCAGTGGATGCAGTTGGAGCAGGCATTGGTGAAATCGTATTAGTTGCTACTGGTAGCTCAGCCCGTCAGACAAGTGCAACCAGCAACAAACCTGTTGACGGTGTCGTAATGGCGATTGTAGATACCATAGAAATTAGTGGTGAAGTCCGCTACATGAAATAGAGAGACTTACTGATATGGAGCAGACACAATTGTTCCAGGATAAAGTAGTCGATGATGAACTGCCATTAAAACTGGAGTTAATAAAACAGATCGGGTGGTTAGTCCGTCTTCGCTGGATTGCAATCGGTGGTGTTTTCTTTACCGTCATGATTGCGAATTTAGCAGGGAATATGATAACGCACCCTATACCGCTATATGTTATTGCCGGGTTGATGGTGCTGTATAACTTTGAGCCACAAATATACCGCAAGGCACCAGAGCAGCAGCGGTTAAAGTCTATCAAACGTCAGGCATGTATCCATATCATATTGGATTTGCTGTCATTGTCTGCCCTCATCCATTTCAGTGGTGGAATTGAAAACCCATTCATTTTCTATTTTATATTTCACCTAATTATTGCAAGTATCATCTTGTCGAAGCGTGTCAGTTATGTGTTAGCTGCACTCAACACGCTATTACTGAGTTCACTCATTTCACTTGAGTATTTTCAGATTATTCCACACTACCATTTAAATAATTTTCTACCTGATGAGTTATGGCGTAATCCAATCTATACTTTTGGTGTTTTATTTGTCTTTACCAGTACACTTTTCTTTTCAGTTTATTTAGCCACTACAATCACACAAACCGCAAGAGAACGTGAAGCTGAAACGCGTGAACTGAAGGAGAATTTGGAAGAAAAGGTAGATGAACTCGTTGAAACACGTAAAGAAGTAGATTTTGAACGCAACAAATTGAAATCTATTATTGAATGTATGCAGGAAGGTGTTGTTTTTGTTGATTCTACGAATAAGACAACCCTTTTTAATAAGTCGGCACAACAGATTCAGAAAGAACAGTTGGACTTAAACTTGCATACTGACGAACAATTCGGTAGTGCTGAAATATTTGAACAGATCTCAGAGGATTTCGCAGAAGGAAGCGGTACAATTGAGAGAAAAAACCAGCAGATAGGAGAGAAACACTTTGAAAATACCTATGCTGCGGTTCGTGATGACGATGATAACTCTCTTGGTACTGTTCTTGTTTCTCGTGATGTAACTGATAGAAAAAGGATGGAACAGCAGCTTATTTTTTCTGAAAAAATGGCGGCAATCGGTGAATTAGCTGCAGGTGTGGCACATGAAATAAATAATCCACTTGATGGCTTGTTAAATTGTATTCTCCGAATAAAGCGGAACCCAAATAACGTAGTGCAAACTCAAGAATATCTTGATTTGATGGAGGAAGCAATTCGCAGGATTGAAGCAACAATTGGGAAATTACTTGACTTCTCCCGTCCACATGAATTGACACTTACTTCAATTAATCTGAATGATGTTGTCAACGAGACAATAGGTCTAATTGATTATGGTGCGTCAGAAAAAGGTATAAAGATCAATACAGATTTTCATCATCATATTGCACTGATTCATGGTGATAAGCATCTCTTAGAACAGGTGATTCTTAATCTTTCCTTGAATGCAATTACAGCAATGCCAGATGGAGGGACATTACAGTTTGAGACAGATGAAATTATTTTAGATCCATTGTTAGGACAACCGAGTGTCAACGTCAAGGTAATTGATACAGGAATAGGTATTTCAAAAGATGTTCAAGACAGAATTTTTGATCCATTCTACACAACACAAATTACAGCAAAAGGTACTGGACTTGGTTTATCGGTATCTGACCGAATTGTCCGCCAACATCATGGAATGATTGAAGTGGAGAGCGAAGAAGGAAAAGGTTCAACATTTACTGTAAAATTGCCCATTGCATAAACTATTCACAGAGGTGAGAAATGAAAATACTCGTTGTTGATGATGAAAAATTGAAACGTATGACACTCCGTGATGACCTACGCGAATCTAATTACGATGTAATTGCTGTGGAATCACCGCTAATCGGACTTCAATTATTGCAACAAGAGACATTTGATGTACTTGTCACTGATTTACGGATGCCACAGATGCACGGTATTGATTTCCTCAAGACAGTAAAAAAAGAGCACCCACATATTACCGTGATTGTCATGACAGCTTATGCAAGTGTAGAAACTGCTGTAGAAGCACTAAGATTTGGTGCGTATAACTATATTAAGAAGCCATTTTCAAGTGATGAGTTGATCCTTATGTTGGATAAACTAAAAGCATTGAGAGGGAAAACACCCGTTGATAATACACAATCGTCTCTCAATACATCTGATACAGATCAAGAAACTTCACTGTATCAAACACTTATCGGAAAAAGTCAACAAATCCAAGAAGTATTTAACATGATACCCAATGTTGCTTCTGCTGATAGCAACGTGATGATATATGGCGAGGAAGGAACAGGAAAATCTCTATTAGCTAAAACAATTCATCTACGGAGTTCAAGAAAACATCAACCTTATGTTAATCTTAATTGTATCGGTCTTTCCGCGGATACTATTAAATTAGAACTTTTCGGCGATGAGTCCCGACTGGGAAAGATACAATTAGCAAACCATGGCACACTCTTTATCGCGAATGTTGACACTATTCCGCTTGATGGACAATCAAAATTGTTATCAGTACTGTCACAACGGATACTTGAAACTCATTCTGAATCCGAACCTATTGAGGTGGATTTACGTATCATTTCAACCACACGTGATAATCTAAAAGATAAAACTAAACGCGGTGAGTTTCTTGAAGACCTATACTATCAATTGAATGTAATACCTTTGTTCCTACCAGCCCTTAGAGAACGAAAGGGAGATATCCCAATACTTATCAACCATTTTTTGGATATTTTCTCTCCTCACCAAGCCATTCGCATTAAACCAGATGCTGTTGATGTTCTCACACAATATCCGTGGCCAGGAAACATCAGTGAACTTGAAAACATCATTGAACGACTTGTCACAGTTCACAATGGAACAGATATCTCTACAGAAGACATACCGATAGAGTTAAAGTTACCGACACCTCAGAAACTTGATAATACACCGAGTATGACATCTTTCCACGATATAATCAAATCCACAGAACGCGAACTAATTACGTGGGCAATGCGAAAAACACAGGGAAATAAGACACAAGCTGCACGTTTGCTCTCAATGAAACCCTCTACTTTTCGTGATGCACTTGCCAAGCATATAAATCAAATTGAGTGGGAAGAATAAACTTACACACAATGAATATTGCACAAGAACGGGAATTCATACGGTCAGATATATTACGACAACGTAAAAACTTGCCACTCAATGAACGAACCTCTCTCAGTAATCGGATTGCAACACATATAATTGAGTGGATACATGTGAATGAAAAAAATGTGGTAGGGTGTACAATTGATGTGGTGATGGTATATTTGAATATGAAAAGTGAAGCGAATACATCGCAACTCATTGAATCACTTTTCAACCAGAACAAACAGGTCATTGCTCCGGTTGTTGATACGAAAAGTAGACAACTTATTCCAAGACAGATTCAGGATTTGGAAAATGATTTAGTTCATCACAAATTAGGAATGTTGGAACCCCGTGATAGTTGTCGTTATATTCCACCAGAAAAACTCCAACTTATTCTCGTCCCCGGCATCGCATTTGATTGTAGTGGTTACCGTCTGGGTTATGGGAAAGGGTTTTATGACCGTTTTCTGCCAAAGTGTACAAACGCTGTCACAATCGGCATAGCATATCAATTACAAATTGTTAAAGATACATATCCACAACCATGGGATATTCCAGTGCAACACATTTTCACAGAGAATGGGTTGTTATAATCGGTGTAAATACTATTACGTTGTGCGTTAATCAACTTGTTTCACTCCACATCAATAAAAGGTTTTAGTTTTTCCAATGTCTTTTCACCAATACCTTTTACATCAGTCAACGAATTGATTGAATTAAAATTTCCGCTCTCTTTACGATGATCAATGATCCTTTGTGCCATATTTGGACCGATACCTGGAAGGGTTTGGAGTTCATTTGAAGTAGCGGAGTTGATATTGAGAAGTGTTGGTTTTTCTTCTACAGATAGTTGTTTCTTCTGCTCAGGAAGTTCGTCATTAGGAACTGCGATGAAATCAGGTTTGCCAAGAAATAGACCAGGATTATACCTTCGTAATCCCCAATATCCTGCACCGATTAAGATAAGGATAACAAGAAAAGAAACTGCACGAAAATAATGTTTCTCAACTATACTTTCAATGTCTTTTGCCATTATACTAATTCCTAAGCTTCCCATATCGGTTCGGACATCTTGGAACGGTGATTTACAACCCGTGCCATTACGAACAATAGATCTGACAGTCGGTTTAGACTACGGATTATTTCTGTATTCACTTCTGTTTCTTGTGTCAAGCGAACAACACATCTTTCACTTCGTCGACACACAGCGCGCGCAACGTGTATAACGGAACCTGCAGTACATCCACCCGGTAAAATGAAATTTGTAAGCGGTGGGAGTTCCTCGGACAAGGTATCAATTGCTTTTTCCATCTCATCCGTGAAGTCCGATGATATACGTATCTGCGAAGATTTTGTATGCGTTGCAGGTGTGGCTAAGTCTGCTCCGAGTGAAAAAAGATGATTTTGTATACGTACGATTAAGTCTGTAATGTCAGTTCCCTCAATCAACGTTTGTGCATAACCGATATATGCATTCAATTCATCAACAGAACCTAACGCTTCAATCTGCAGTGCATCTTTAGAAATTCGAGTGCCACCATAAAGCGCGGTCTCACCAGAATCTCCAAATTTTGTATAGATTTTCATGGTGTTTTATTTTATACTGTGTAGTGAAAGGAGTCAACCCAAATATGGACAACACTAACGCGCAGCATGCAAACATAGAGAGCAAAGTAGAATCAGTCAATGTCATAGATTTACGCATTCCTACATCCGATACACTCCTCGGCTCTGACCCGTTCCACAAAAAACCTAACTATTCAGCAGTTCTTACCACTATTGAGACGAACACAGGACACAAAGGAATTTCAGTTGCCTTTACTGCAGGTGCGGGAAACGACTGGATTGCTTACGGGGTTAAAGACCTTGCTAAACTTGCAACAGAAATGGATGTTAAGACTTTTATAGATGATCCGGGTGCATTCCACAGACTTCTCATTGATCACCATCAATTAAGATGGCTTGCAGACGGTGTCAATCGGATGGCAATTGGAAGTATTGTCAACGCAATGTGGGATCTTTGGGCAAAACTGGTAGAAAAACCACTCTGGAAACTACTGGTTGACTTACTCCCAGAGAAGATCGTGGAATGCATTGATTGGCGATACCTGCGAGATGCTTTGACTCCAGATGAAGCACTGGAAATCTTGAGAGGACATTACGATACACGTGAATCTCGTGAGAAAGCACTTTGTCAGAAAGGACCAAAGGCATATTCCACTGCAGGTTGGCTTGGATTAACTGATGCACAGATTATAGAAACGGTAAATGAAGTGAAAGCTGCAGGACTTGATTGCTTCAAGATGAAAGTTGGTCAGGATTTGGAATTTGATAAGAAGCGTCTTGCATTTATACGTGAGGTAATTGGGGACGATGCGCGCTTGATGGTGGATGCAAATCAAGTGTGGGGAGTTGATGAAGCAATCACCCACATGGCAGCATTGGCAGAATTCAAACCGACATGGATTGAAGAACCTACTGCAAGAGATGATGTACTCGGTTTTGTGAAAATATCGCGTGCATTAGAAAAATACGGTATTGGTGTTGCTGCGGGAGAGCAGGTACCATCTCCTGTCATCTTTAAGCAGTTACTCACCAGCGATGCTATACAGTTCTGTCAGATTGATGCGACGCGTCTTGGTGGGGTCAATGATGTATTGGCTGTGATACTCATGGCAGCGAAGTATAATGTGCCTGTCTGTCCACACGGAGGTGGTATCGGTTTATGTAATATGATTCAACATTATGCAATGTGGGACCAAATATGTGTTGCAGGACACTCCGACACACAAGTTGTAGAATATCTCAACTTCCTTCAAGAGGATGTGTTTATTCAACCTATACAGGTGAGTGATGGTTCGTATATTGCACCAACTGTGCTTGGTTGGGGTCTGGAAATGTATCCTGAATTTGTGGAGAAGCACATCTATCCGACTGGTTCTGTTTGGAAAGGAAGAGAAGAATCAGGTGGGATAACCTTCTTAGCCTAATTGGTCATCTCCAATATCAATTACAATTAGTTAACTAATCTCATTTTCTGGTTAAAATTAAAAAGTCTTTCATGTTGACTATTCCACCTATATAGAAATATTTTTGCCTTACTTAGCACCTTCTGCACAGACTCTAAAATTAGCTGCACCCGATGAAATCCAACCGCCAATCCCTACAAGTAGAAATTGTACTCCTGACTTGACATATTTCTCTACGGTATCGTCTGTCGTCATTGTGCCTGCGGTTCGTCCAGCATCTTGAATTCGTGCTAATGCATCGTCAATAGTTTTTTGCACAAAGGGATGTTCATGGTTTCCAATATACCCCATGGATGTTGCTAAATCTGACGGTGCTACAAAAAACACATCAATATGGTTAACAGTGAGAATCTCATCTAAGTTATTAATCGCTTTTATATCTTCGATGAGAACGACTAATAAAGTCTGTGAATTTGCTACTTCAAAATAGTTGTCCACACCGTAACCTTGTCGACTTGTGTACATACCGCGATGTCCAATTGGTGCGAACTTTCCGCCATCAACGACGTTCTGTGCTTCTGCTTTTGTGTTGACATGTGGGACAACAATACCCATTGCACCACAATCTAAGGTGCGGTATATAAGTGCTTGATCGTTACGATTGACCCGTACAACAGATGTCATTCCCCACAAATCACATGCACGAGTGAGATTGCCAAGGTTTGTTGCATCCACATTACCATGTTCACCCTCCAACCACACACCATCAAAACCGTTTGGTCCGAAAAGGTCTATATCATCTGCATTCGTCAATCCAGCGACGACATAAGCCAATTCACCTGATGATAATTCTTGTTTTATTCGATTTGGTCGTATATCCATAATGTATAAATTACTCTCTTTCAGTTATTTTGTTTTTGCAAGGAATTCTGTTGGCAACAATCGATGGACAGTATCTATTACCAATTGTTCAACGCCGGGTGCAAATCTGGTTGGTTGTCCGAAATATATCATAGCACCGCCACCTTCGTATCCACCTTCAGCTAATACACGTTCCGATGGAATGTAGCCGGGAAAAGCGTTTGCGTAAGCACCTACCCATAATCTTGTAACATCAAACTCACTTTTTAAACGGAGCGAAAAATCTACAACTACCTCACTCGCAAGGAAAAGGATTGTTAACTCATCACCAAATGTCCATGCCTGTATTGGATATGATATATCGGTTTTGATGGACTGTCCATTTTGTAACATTTCGAGATGTTTTTTTGCGTGGTAGGCAGTGGGACCACCTTGTGCTGCACGCTCCTCCCATTCCTCTTGTGTAGGGAGTTTATCAAACGGTAGATTGACTCTTTCAAAAACACCATTTGGGATGTTGGATATGCTTATGGAATCTCTTTCAAGTTGGTGTTCTACCTCTTGTGCAAGTGCCTTTCCGTGTTCCTTAGCATAAGCGAGACGTGTTTCAAATACCTCCTGTTTACCTTCAGGCATTGGTCGCATACGCGATTCAGGATTCGCATCAGCACCACACCCAATCGTAATGAATGCTGTTACATCGGGATGTGCATTCTGAATTTCCTCTTGTGCGAATCCAGCCCAATCCCCACATATATGGTTGTCTGATCCACCTAAAGTTGTACAGTGGCAGGCATAACTTGCCCATACTGCTCGTAACGTACCGTCTTCATTGATTATTTGCATTACTGGCAAAGAGTGATCTACAGGTCCACCTTCTGTTCGACGATTTTTCGCAAAATTGAGTTCACCAATGTTCCATGCTAAACGGCAGGCTTTTCGTTTTGTCAGTGCCTCCATTACGACAGTCTCCATCCAATTCGAAAGTTGACGCGTGTAGCGGTCAATCGTCTCTTGTTCTTGTGGAGATATATCAGCACTAAAAATAAACGATGCAGCATTTGTTAAGCACGGTGCACTATGTGTATGAGTGAAACACGCAACAAAGTTCTCTCTTGAAATTCCTGTTTTATGTTCTACACGATCAGATACTTCTTCTGTCAACTCATCTGGCAGTCCGCAGTTTTCTACGGTAACCATGACGACAGGACCATCGTCATCACTACCGATTGCAAGTGCCTTTGCCCATATTCGTTGAACAATTCCTTCGGATTCTGTGCGTCGACTGCCGTAGCCATTAAGTCGAATAGGATAATCCGGTGTAATATCTATTTTTGCGACACCTACATCCATTAATTCATCTAACTTTGCCATTTCCGATTCCTTCAAGTTTGAAATTACATTGCAACATGAATAATACCGTTTATATTTAACAATTATCAAGGATATGCTATTTCTATGATTCAGTCAAGGAAAATCGAAACAATGTACAGAATACCTTCTCTGTAGTGGTGCTGGGTCTATCCCGCGAACTATCCACATATAGTGGATTTTACAATTAACTTTACATTCCTAAGTTATAGGAGGGAACTCCGATTCCTAACTATCAGGGTGTTCGGTCGCGATTCGGAGATCGCTCCTACAGAAGAGGTGTCAACATATTTTTATACTTCACTATAATTTCAGAATTCATGATGGTGACAAATAACGGTAGATACTATTAATTTAATAGGGGTTATATACGTCATGTATGGTAAACTATAAGATAGTTAAAACTCTATTAGGAACTGGAATATGAAAACTTCGCGCATCTTTTTCACGATCCTACTTGTGATTATTGTAGTGATAGCAGTGGCTGTGTTATTTCGTTGGATAACGAATGGGGATTCAACAGAGTTGGCACTACAATCAGCCAATACTGAGTATACACAATGGCATTTACCTGAAGGTGCTAAAGCCCGTCTTGGTAAGGGTAGTATCAATGAAATCAAGTATTCACCAGATGGAACACGGTTTGCAGTTGCGACGACTATTGGTATCTGGATATATGATGCTCAGACTGGAGCAGAAATATTTTTGTGTCAAGGCGATAGACAGGATATTAAAGGTATGTCATTTTCATCTGATGGTAAGTTTCTCATTGGTGCAAACTTTAAGGGTGAGATACTGAGATGGAATTCCGATAATGGCGAACAACTCTCACCACTCCTCCAACCTACCGAGAAAATCCGAATTTCAACAATATTCTCTGGAGATGGCAGGAAGCTCGCAAGTGTAGGCAGACCGATGGAGGGAGGAATTCATGTCTTTAACTTAGGTGAAAATATACCACAGTCTACAATTACATCTATGGATGTGGACTTTAAAGTTGGATATAATACTGTTATTGCCCTATCGACAGATAAACGTATTCTCGCAAGTACGACTCAGGCAAAACGTGACAAAAATTTCTCATTCCATGTCCCAATACAAGTATATGATACGGATAGTGGAGAAACTATGTACTTACTGGACGGACATAATGGTCGAATTAGATCCTTATCATTTTCTCCAGATGGTGAGACACTCGCGAGTGCAAGCAACGATGAAACCAAATTGTGGAACTTGGACACTAAGACATCACAGGCAACGTTTAGAGCACCTGGTACTAGTTTCACAAAATCAATGTATTCACCGAATGGTAAATTGCTTGCAAGTGGGTGCAGAGATGGAAGTGTACGTTTATGGAATGCTACCGCAGAACAAAAAGGGTTGGGAGGTAAAATAGGTCAATTTATGCCTACGTTAATTCTCAACAAACATAAAGACGAGATATCTGCGTTAGCATTTTCCCCAGATGGGAGAATGCTTCTCACTGGCAGTAGGGATGGGACAATTCGTGCTTGGGAAACAGCCACTGGCAGACAGCAATATATTTGCGGTGGACATTCAGTCGAAATTTCAGGAATTGCTAAATCTCAAGAAAAGAATATCTTGAAAAGTGTCCATTCATGGAGAGATACTCAGATTCAGCAATGGGATATTGATAACAGAAATCTAATTTCTGTATCCATTTTGAAGCGGACAATATCACCTTCAATTTCACCTGACACCACAACACTTGCCTTGATGAACCTGAAAGGGAAAAATAAAATTCAGTTGTGGGATATATCCAAGAAAGATGTTATATCAACTTTGGAAGGACATGGGTATCCATCGAACGGACTGAATTTGTTATTTGCGTTCACGTTAGATAGGACAATGTTGGCAAGTGCATGTGCTGAGCGAAACAATGTTATTCATTTGTGGGATATTCCGATTCGTCCAAGATCATTCTTCCAGAAAGTATTTTCCGGTTCAAAGACAATTCATCCACGGTATACACTTGATGGACACAAAGGTTCGATACAGACATTGGCATTCTCACCAGATGGTACAATGTTGGCAAGTGGTGGTAGAGACAGCATGATACATTTGTGGGAGGTGGATACAGGTAATACACTTTTAACACTCACTGGACATGATAATAAAATAACTGGATTGGCATTTTCTCCTGATGGAAATAGACTTGTAAGTGCGAGTTTTCTGGTAATTTATATTTGGGATGTTGAGACTGGACAGTTGTTAACGAAAAGTCAACCTACCACAACTCCGATGAATCTACAGTTTTCTCCAAATGGTAAAATTGTTGTGAGTGGTAGACATGACGGAACAATCAAACTGTGGGATGCACAGACATTGAGTCTTTTGTCTACGTTTAAAGTACATACCGATCGGATAAATGGTTTGATGTTCTCAGAGGATGGAAATACCTTGATCAGCGCGAGTCAGGATGGCACAATGATAATCTGGGATTGGAATAATCTCGCAAATAATTGAATGATGTGTAATATAAATTAATAGGGCATTCGGTGTTTCGTAAATAGGTGGTCCATACTTTAGTTACATTCACAAAGCATTATATTTAAACTTTGAAGAGAAAGGGTGTAATATTATGAAATCTTCGCGTCTATTTATCATATTACTCATAGCTGTTCTTGTAATTCTTGCCTTAACTGTGTTCCTTCGCGAGTTGCCGATTCGATCTCCTTCAGTAATACCAATACAGTCATCCGATGTTGACTATCCCAAATGGGAATTACCCGACGGAGCGAAAACTCGTCTCGGCAAAGGTAAAGTAAACAATATTAAGTTTTCACCTGATGGGGCTCTTTTTGCAGTAGCAACGACTATCGGAATCTGGATGTATGATGCAAAGTCTGGTAAAGAAACTGACTTGTTCAGCGGGGAAAGACAAGATGTCAAAAGTATTGCGTTTACTTCGGATGGGGAATATATCACTGGTGCAAGTTATGGAGGAGAAATATCGCGCTGGTATGCAAATACTGGTGAACTTCTCGGTACTCTTGAAAAGGTAGAAGAAGATGACTTCCATTCTGCTTTCCTTTCTGAAGATGGTACAAAGCTTGTCAGCACAGAGTTAGTCAGGGTAGGAGATGGCATAAATAATAAGGTTCATCTAAGGAAACTTGATGACAACAACACGCATATTCCAAATGTTAGAATAATAGATTTGGAAGATCCACCAGAAGATACCAAGGTGAATGTACTATCACCAAATGGTAGTTATCTTGCTACTACAATGAATAAGAAGAATTTTAAAAGTACGATCTATGTGTACAATGCAGATACTGGCGTACTATTATTAACTCTTGATAGAACTAAACAACGGTTGATAAGTTCCTTAACATTTTCACCTGATAGTAAGATCTTAGCCAGTGCGGACGGTGATAGTATCCATTTATGGGACTTGAAGGGTGGCGATTCACGCGCGACATTCAAAACAGTATATGGTTTCAATTCATTAGTTTATTCACCGAATAGTAATTTTATCGCATGTGGCATGGATAATGGTAGTATAACTTTGTGGAATACAACCACGAGACAACAAGGATTGAGCAGAATATTCAATAAATATTCTCCATCGTTGGAGATCAAGGGACATAAAGAAGTGGTGACTGCATTAGCATTTTCACCAGATGGAAATATGCTTATTTCAGGAAGTGATGATGGCACAATTCGAGCATGGGATACAACCACTGGTGAACAACAATACCTATGCCCTGGACATATAGACGAAATCACTGATATGGCTGTAACTGAAAATGGAGATACTATAATAAGTGTGGAATCGAGTAATTCTTATATTCAACATTGGAACATTGGGACAGGACATCAATCTTCCATAACATTTCTCAACCGGTTGGTTTCTGCTGAGGCGGTATCCCCAAATGCCACGACACTCGTAATGAAGGATTTTAGAAAAAAGAACATTAGATTCTTGGATATTTCAGAGAATAGTTATTTTGTTGGTATTGATCAACATGGATATTCGAAAAACGCGTATAGTTTCGTATTTGAATTTTCTCCTGATGAGAAATTGTTGGCAATCTCCTCTGATGATCAAGTTGGTATAATTCAATTGTGGGATATTGCAAATTCAAATACGGATCGTCCATTATATATTCTTAAGGAACACAAGTCTAAGGTACGGACACTTATATTTTCACCAAATGGCAAAATGCTTGCATGTGGGGGTTATAGTAAAGAAATCGATTTATGGAACACAGAAACAGGTGACCATCTATTTACATTGACTGGTAAAAACCGTAGTAACATTGGGATATCATTTTCACCAGATTCAAAGACACTTGCCAGTTCAAGTTATTCGTCAATCAACTTTTGGGATCTTACAAGTGGTGTATTGATTAGAAATTGCGAAATTGGAAATAGCAGTTACCCCTTACTGTTTTCACCTGATGGTAAGACTCTTGTAGTTGGTGGATGGAAAGGTCAATTCCATTTGTATGACATGCAAACCTGCCATCTTATGTCATCACATAAAGGTCATTCCAGTCGGGTCAATCATATAAAGGAATTGGTATTTATTGAGGAAGGAAAAACCTTAGCCAGCACGAGTGGGGACGGTACAATTATGCTCTGGGATTGGGAAAAGATCTCACAAGGGGGTCGCTGAGTACGTTCCAGATTTCGTATTTTGGTTGACACATAGACTTGTAGTTTGGACATGCAAAGACATATTCAACCCTATTACGGTTTGTAAAGAATACTATCTAATAAAGATTAATTAAATCAGAAAGCAACTCATTTTCTAAAGGCTGCTATAATCAGACATCCCCACCCAGCAATGAATGCTAAGCCACCAATCGGAGTGATTGCACCGAGCCATCGGGTCTCAGTTAAACTGAGGATGTAAAGGCTACCTGAGAAAATAAGGATGCCAACAATAAAACACCATCCCGCCGTTGTTGTCAATGTATTTTGCCATTGTGATAAAGCCCATGCGACAACGATTAACCCTATTGCGTGATACATCTGGTATCGAACTGCTACATCAAAAATATCCAACATCTCAGTAGATAATTTATTTTTAAGCGTGTGTGCACCGAAAGCACCGAATAACACGCCAAGTAAACTAAATCCTGAACCAATTGCAAAGAAAAGCGTTTTCATATTTGAGTCCTTTGATTACAAAATTATATTTTTTCATTATAACTGATATAGTTAGAATTTGGTATTGAAATATGTAGGCTACATTTTTTGAAAACGAATTGGTTATTGGATTGTAGGTTTTTGTTGAAATTAATATGTCATATATGCTAATATAGTTTATCTTTAAACGGCATAGTTTGACCTATTCCGTGTGGTTAGAAAAGGAGAACTTAGTAGAAGATGAGACAATACAGAACGGATGAAATCCGAAATATCGGAATTATTGCTCATTCAGGGGCTGGCAAGACATCCCTAATTGAAGCGATGCTATATAATGGTGGTGCCATTGAACGTATGGGTGCCGTGGATGACGGAAACACGGTAGCTGACTATGCCTCGGATGAGATAGAACGCAAAACGTCACTAAATTGTTCAGTGTGTATTGCGGAATGGGGGGAACATAAACTCAATCTTATAGATACACCTGGCGCAGAGGATTTTTATGGTGACCTGCATGGTGTGCTACGAGTCGTTGACGCAGTTATCGTCGTTGTTGATGCTACAACAGGAGTAGAAGGTGGAACAGAAAAGGTATGGGAAGTAGCTGATAAATATGAACTACCCCGTCTCCTATTCATCAATAAGATGGATAAAGAGAATGCAAGTTTTGAAAATGCACTTGCAAGTATTTCTGATATATTAGAGACACGTGCGGTTCCAATTCAAATTCCGATTGGAAAAGAGGAGCAGTTTACTGGTGTTGTTGATGTCATTCAGGATGCTGCATTTCTTGAACCGAGTGGAAACGCTCCTGTAGCCAAAACTGATATTCCAGATGAGTTAACGGGATCCGCTGAAGAATCCCGAGAGGCACTTGTAGAAGTTGCTGCCGAAAGTGATGATGAACTCATTGAAAAGTTTTTTGAAGGTGAACTTACAGAGGAAGAGATTCAGAAAGGTTTACAAACTGGAATATCGGAAAGCCAATTTGTTCCAGTATTATGCGGTTCATCCTTAAAAAACATCGGTGTTCAGCAGTTAATGGATATGATAATCAGTTGTTTTCCATCCCCAGTTGAGGTCGGTGCTGCTCAAGATGTTGAAGATGAAACCAAAACACGTGAACCCTCTACTGATGCCCCTCTTTCTGCTGTTGTTTTCAAAACTATTGCAGATCCTTTTTCGGGTCAACTTAGTCTCTTCCGAGTGTATTCTGGAACATTGACAGGAGATGTACAGGTTGCAAATTCAACAAGAGACGGTGTAGAAAGGCTTGGAAAACCAACTTACATGAACGGCAATCAAGCCATCAATACACCTAATGTGCCTGCGGGTGATATTGGTGCTTTAACCAAACTTAATGCAACACGCACTGGTGACACATTATGTGACAGAGATGCATCAATAAAACTGCCCGGTATTGAGTATCCAAATACGGTTATCTCTTATGCCATATCACCAGCACGGGAAGGTGATGACGAGAAACTGATGACTGCCCTCACACGTATTAGTGAGGAAGATCCTTCTTTCCAGATTGAACGGAATGATGTTACAAAACAACTCCTGGTTAACGGTTTAGGTGAACTTCATATCAATGTAAATCGTGGACGAATTGTAGAGAAATTTGGAGTTGAAACGCAGCTTGCCCCTCCGAAAGTGGCTTATCGTGAAACGGTACGCAAACGTGTACAAAACATCCAAGAACGGCACAAAAAGCAATCTGGTGGTAAAGGACAATTCGGAGATGTTACAATTAATCTTGCACCTCTGGAGCGGGGTCAAGGGTTTGAGTTCATTAACAGCATTAAAGGTGGTGTGATCCCAACCAACTATATCCCGGCAGTAGAAAAAGGTATCCGTCAAAGAATGGATCTCGGAGTCCTTGCGGGTTATCCATTAGTTGATATCCAAATTGACCTACATGATGGAAAATACCACGCTGTTGATTCTTCGGATATGGCATTCCAAATAGCAGGTTCCATGGCATTTGCAACTGGTGTCCAACAAGCTGACCCTTGTCTGCTTGAGCCAATTATGAATGTATCAATCTCTGTCCCCGATCAATTTATGGGAAATATCATAGGTGACCTGAACGGACGCCGTGGACAAGTGATGGGTGTTGAACAGGCAGGAAAACGTCAAGAAATCAACGCTACAGTACCTCTTGCTGAGATGCTCCGATATTCCATTGATCTGAGATCCATGACAAGTGCGCGCGGTAAATTCACAATGGAATTCGCTCATTATGATATTGTTCCAGATGATGTTGCTCAGAAGGTAATTGCTGCATCAAAAACGGAAGACGAAGAGTCATAAAACCTTACTAAGTTCTCTTCAGTAACCGCCCTTTCTCTTGTGCAGGAGGCGCGCTCTTTCTATAAAAGATTGAGCGCGCCGATTACGTTTGACTCTTATTACTAAAGGATTGAGATATGAAAATCATAAAGATACTCAGCACAATTTTCGTTTTGATTTTTCTTATTACAAACTATCTGACGGCGGATATTGTTCCCGATAATTCCCTCATAGCTTCCAATTATCAACCACCTAAATTCAAGAATATAGTAAAACCAATTTATCCAATAGAGGCAAAAAGAGCAGAAAGAGAAGGTACAGTATTACTTCAGGCTACGATTGATTTAAATGGTATACCACGAAACATAAAGGCACTTACACAACTTGGTTTTGGACTTGAAGAAGCATCAATTGAAGCATTACAGAAATCTACATTTCACCCAGCCACACAAGAAGGTAAGGTGGTGGTTACAATGGTGAAAATCCCTTATGAATTTAAGCTGGAGTCTGATGATACGGATATGGTATTGATCGCATCAGGAGAATTCCAGATGGGAAGTAATAAAGGCAACTTAGACGAAATGCCTATTCATACTGTCCACCTTGATGCATATTATATTGACAAATATGAGGTGACGAATGCTGAATATAAGAAGTTTGTTGATGCTAACCCACAATGGCGAAAAGAGCAGATTCCGAGCGAATATCATGATGGTTATTACTTAGCGGATTGGTTTGGAGATGAATATCCATCAGGAAAGGAAAACCATCCAGTTGTATATGTGAGTTGGTATGCAGCGATGGCTTATGCAAAATGGGTAGAAAAGCGATTACCGACAGAAGCAGAATGGGAGAAAGCAGCACGCGGTGGATTGGTAGGTCGAACCTATCCTTGGGGAGATACGATTGATTCCAATCAAGCTAATTATTACGATGGAACAGATAAGGAAATTACACCTGTTGGATCCTTCACTGCTAACAGTTATGGATTATATGATATGGTTGGAAATGTACGTGAGTGGTGTCTTGACGGATATAATGAGAATTCTTATAAGAATTCACGACGTGAAAATCCTGTTGCAGATGCTATCAGCATTGATGAAATCGTGAATAACTTTATAAATTTAAAAAACAATCGTGTGTTACGTGGTGGTTCATGGCTTAACAGTGCTCAAAGTTCGCGAATTTCAAACCGTAATTGGCGCGCACCAACTGATACAAACCCTAATGAAGGCTTTCGTTGTGTGACGTCGGTAAGTCAGTAGTTTTTTCTATTATACATTTCATTTAGAAATAAAAAAAGGGCAGAGTTTCCTCTGCCCAATAAACTGAACCTAACCTATCACTTACGTTCAGCTTTTATTACACCCCATGTAGTAGAAAGTTTTTCCGCAGGTTCTACTGATAAAAAAGATCCATCTATAATCGTGTTTATTTCTGCATCTGAAAGGATACGATTGAAGAGGAACACTTCGTCAATAATTCCTGTAAAAAATTCTGATCCGGGATGCCTTGCACCAACCATAATTGAACCGTCTATCTGAATAATAGCAGGCGGTTTTGGTCCACCCCCTACTCTCTTTCCATCATAATAAATGTCTACTGCTGTATCTATATCATGCTTTATAGCAATATGCACCCAATCTTGGGGTTGATTTTCATCGGTAATACCTTTTTGTGCCCAATTTGGACCTTTAGACCAGAGATAAGTTTTTTGGGTATTATTGTTGAAAATAGCTGCCCATACGAGTGTACCTGCAGCAACCATATAGTTCCAGACGGCGGCTTGATTATCTCCTCGTTTAACCCAAAATGCGATGGTAAACTTCTCTCTAAGTTGTAATGTATCGTTGATAGGGACCATGACATATTGTTGTTTGGTACCATCAAATTCAAGTGCTTTGCTGCCAAATTGTCCATCAACCCAAGAGGGATTTGCGATAAGATCACCTTCATGTCCGTATTCTGAATTGTCTTTTACAGTGTCACCCTTACCTTCATCAAAGGAGAGATATAGTACGAGTGAGTCATCGTCTAATCCAGCCTGTGATGGGAGAGTTGCAAACAATAATGCAATTATGGGAACTATAATCTTTGTAAAATTTATCCATTTCAACATAGTTGAGTCCTCCTAAGCTGGAAACCTTAGTTTATATTATTAATCGTTTTTGCTATTAATGGTTATTATGTAAACATAATTAACACGCACCACATTTCTTACAGACAGCAGTATCACATGGACTTGTCATATAACCTTTTTCGTGTTTATTGTGTTCAAGTTGCAAAAATTGGGGTTTAACGTTTAGGTCAAGATGATCCCAAGGGTTGACTTCGTTGAATCCGCGTTTCCGTAGTGCATAGAAATCTGGTGCTAACCCATGCTTTCTGAATGCATTGTTCCAGGAATTCCCGCGTGCAAGTTCTAATATAACCTTTCCAAGTCGACGATCTCCTCGTGCAAGTACTGCTTCTTGATGTGCCATTCTTGCGCTTGCGGATGATACTTTTATGCTCCCAAGACTGTTAATTTCCCGTTTCAAATAATCGAGTTTTTTGGCAATTGTCTTTGGTGGTTCCATAGGTACCCATTGAAAAGGAGTGTGTGGTTTTGGTACCATTGGTGAAATAGTAAAACTGATACGACCGATTTTACCAGTCCGTTTTGCGTGTGGGAGTAGAATTGATCTCATTTCTTTTGCCATTTCCACAATTGCAGTTACATCATCAGGAGTTTCATTTGGAACACCGATGAGGAAGTATAAACGAAGGTTTAGTATGTCGCGTTTCACTGCCTCTTCAAAAACGTGATATAGGCGTTCTCTCGGTATGGCTTTATTGACAACATTTTGTAATTTTTCAGTTGCCACTTCAGGTGCGATGGTAATTGTTCCCTGTTCGCTATCTGCGAGTGCATCAAGCAATGGTGCCTCAACAGTTTCTGCACGAAGTGATGCACATGAGATACGGAATCCTTGATTAACTAATCCTGATGCAATTTCGTTGATCTGAGGATGGTCAGAAATAGAAGCACCCACCAATCCGATTCTGTCAGTGATTCCTCTTGCTTTTTCAGCCAATGCGAGTGTGTTTTCAACTGTCCTGTGTCGGGGCCATCGACGTGCATAATCCGCAACACAGAATCGACATTGTCGTCCACACCCACGTACAATCTCTATCAGATGTGCATTGGAAAATTCTGTATTTGGGGTATGAATATGTGTGCAAGTTTCCACATCATTGAGAACTGGCACTGCTGCGGAACGAATTTTGTCTGGAAATCCCTCTTTAGGCTTAACCTGTTCAACTGTACCATCTGTTTGGTATGTGACATTGTAATAACTTGGAACATAAAACCCCGGTGCTGTTCCAAGTGATTTTAGCAGATCTTCTTTAGAAGCACCCGTTGTTTTCCAGTCATTGAATTTATCCATTAACTCATGGATAATCAGTTCTGCTTCTCCTACAACAAAGACATCAATAAAATCCGCCAAGGGTTCTGGGTTATATGAAATATTTATTCCACCAGCAATAATAAGTGGATCCCATTCTGTTCTTTCTTCAGCCAGTGGGGGTATATTCCCTAACTCCAATGCACGTGCGATATTGACATAGTCAGATTCAAAGGAAACTGAGAATCCTACAATATCAAAAGTGTTCAGTGGAGTTTGCGTTTCCAATGAGAAGAGTGGCATCTTCTTTTTTATGAGTTCGCGCACATAATGGGATTCTGGAATAAAAACCCGTTCACATGCAGTATCCTGACGACTGTTCAAAGTGGCATGAATTACCTGGACACCTAAACTTGACATGCCGAGTTGATATGTGGCTGGATAAACGAGTGCAAACCTATTTGATTTCCTAAAGTGTGTTGCTACTCGTTTATCTTCAGCTGCGTATTGTTCAGTATTTAACAATAGATTTGTGTGTTCGCGTAGATCCAATAGAAGTCCTCTTTTATGTTTATAGGATGAATACTAAATTGGAACAGATTCAGTTCCTTCTTTTATCCTTCCGTTGTTGAACGCGTAGAAATGCAGGAATGTCCCACTGTTTCTCTTTATTCTGTTCTTGATCTCCATTGGCAGCCTGTTCTTCATTTTCAGGTTCTTCTTGTCCACCACGTGGGGGTTGCTGCCGTTGAGGGTTAGGAGTTCTCGATTGTGTAGATACAGGTGTTCTCTCGGTTCTTCTTTCCTGTGGTTGTCTATCCCATGAAGGGCGTTGCGAACCAGGTTGTGCGCGTCCAGTACCACCGGATTCAGTATTGCGTACTCGGCTGCCTTGTAGCATTGGATTAGGTTGTCCTCCTCCTCCACGATTGAATCCGCTATTCTGTGTAGCATAATTTGAATCTGTAGGTGGGTCAAATCCTGTAGCAATTACAGTCACCAAAACTTCATCGTTGAGTTCCAATTCATCTCTATAGACTAAACCAAATATAGGTTCTGCATCTTCAGATGTTTCCCGAATTACCCGCATTGTGTCATCAAGTTCAGACATTGTAAAGTCGGGTGGCGAAGTGATGTTGACGATCATCCCTACTGCTCCAGAAATGCTTGTTTCCTCAAGCAAGTCTGAGGAAATTGCCTGTTCTGCTGCTACTTGTGCGCGGTTATCCCCTGATGCTCGTCCCATACCCATCAAAGCGGATCCTGCATCTCGCATTACAGTTTCTACATCAGCAAAGTCGACATTTATCTCCCCTGCCTCCGTGATAATATCAGAGATGCTCTGAACGCCATGTAGCAGGATCTCATCCCCAAGTCTGAATGCCTCTTGTATGGGTAGTGTTCTGTTTAGAGTATCAATCAGTCGTTGGTTAGGAACAACGATGACAGAGTCAGCACTATTACGAAGTTCAATCAATCCAGCTTCAGCATTTTCGGCGCGTCGTCTACCTTCAAAATTGAAAGGGCGGGTAACTACACCAATTGTTAATGCCCCTTTTTCTTTAGCAAGAGCTGCAACAATTGGTGCTGCACCAGTTCCAGTGCCACCACCCATACCAGCTGCAACAAATACCATATTTGCCGAGTCAACAATTTCTTGCAAATGTTCACGGTCTTCCTCAGCAGCCTTTTGTCCAATTTCTGGATCGGAACCTGCGCCTAACCCTTTAGTAGTGCTTTCTCCTATACTAACTTGTGTTGCACCATGACATGTACTGAGAGCTTGTTGATCTGTGTTTACTGCATAAAATTCAATGCCGGTGAGTCCAGCTTCAATCATACGTCTGACAGCATTTCCACCTGCTCCACCTACACCGATTACCTTTATTTTTGCACTCGCATTATCATAATCTTCTTGTTCGAAATTTATCATTATATCTTTCAGTCACCTTTGGACAACTTATCCTTCGGTGCCTCCGCAGCAATATCTTTCCATTTGACTTGATGTGTAACGTTGCCTTACCAACGGTAACCTTATTCCTCCTTTTTCAATAGTATTTCATATCATAGGACTATCTCAGAGTATTAAATACATTTGGAATTTTTCAATATAATTCGGATGAATATAAACACCGTCCAATTTCCCCTTCGGTGTATGTTGTTGTAATTTTAAGTATTAGTGTCTATCATAATTCAAGTGTTAGATTGGAACATGAATATTTGCATGTTTCATCCTGCTTGGAATATTTTTACAAGTATATAATAAAGCGTATCGACAATCCATTATTCTATATTATTTGTCTATTGTAGGTTTACTAATCTAAATTATACATATAATCTATAATTTAATCAATACAATGCGTTAGGATACAGTTTAAAGATAAAATGGATTTCGTATGGTTCTCTTTATGTTAATCTAAGTGTATTTATTTATTATCCCTACCATAAAAATTAAATTGATCAACAAAGATTATGTTCTATGTAAGTGATGTGTAGTTGTTATTGCTACAATCTAATAACCGAACCATTCTTTTATTATACGGAAAAATCCTCCTACTGGACTTGAACTACGTCTTAAGATTTGGGCTTGTTTTTCTTCACGACGTAAGGCTTCTCCATACATTGCTAACCCTAAACTCGTTGCGTACATAGGATAATTTACACGATCTGTTAGCCCCTTCAGTTCCATTGGATATCCGACTTGGACACGAAGCTGTAATATCTGTTCAGCAAGTTCTGTTAAACCGTCCATCAAGGATGTTCCACCGGTAAGTACAAGACCACCGGGTAGAGGTATGTCTCCGATTTCATTTCCAATTGCTTCAAGAATTTGCGCCATTCTGAATTCAATAATTTGTGATAATTCCAGACGACTGATGAATCGAGGTGGAGTTGAACCGGATGTAATTGGAACAGGATTAGTATCATCTTCCGACACCCACTCTGTCCATGCACATCCCCTATGTAGTTTTAGTTCTTCTGCCATAGGTAGAGTTACTTTTAAGTATTGAGCAATGTCATTTGTTACGTGTTGTCCTCCAACAGGAAATACAACTACGTGTTCAATAGCATCTTCTTTGTATACAATGATCTCAGTTGTTTGGTCTCCGATATCTGCGAGTGCTATACCAACTTCTCTTTCATCCCGCTGAAGGACTGATTTTGCAGAAGCGACGGGTGCGACAGCAATTGTATCCACTCGTGGTATATCAGCACTTTCAACGCTGTTTAATAGACTTTGAATCCCACTTGTATTGCCGGTAATAATATAAGCATTTGCTTCTAACCGAGCACCGGACATACCGATCGGTTCTTTAATCCTATTGTCCATATCAATAATGAAGTTTTGTTCTATCACATGCAGAATATCTTGACCTTCAGGGATAGCTGCAATTGCCCGTGCTGATTGTACAGCACGATCAACATCATCTTTGGTGATTTGTGCGGTATTTTTGACTGTCACGACACCTCGTGATGTTTGTCCCGCAACGTGTTCCCCTGAAATGCCTAAACATACTGATTCAATATTTACCCCTGCCATGAGTTCAGCTTCTGAGATTGCCTCTCGGATCGCGCCTGCGGTCAGATTGATGTCTGCTACGACACCCCTCCGCAACCCTTTAGAACTTGCCGACCCGACTCCGATAATTTCCATCTGCCCATCTAAACTTGGCAGGGTATGACATACTACAGCTGAGATCTTACTTGAACCGATATCTAAACCGGTGATTATGGTTCCTTTTGCCATCTATCTGCTGTCACCTCCTAAAAAAAGTGTATCTTCATATCGTGCATCTATATATGTTATTTTATCTTCTATAGTTTCTGTCTTAGTACGAGCAGGTTTATTTTTTAGATTATTTTGCTTTACACGTTGCAAATATCTTTGCAGGAGATGAAGTCCATTGTGTTTTATAAACAATGTAATATGATGTAGACCATTTTCAAACTTGTCGGAATCGATCCATGCTGGCATCGGTAAAATATTTGTATGAATAATTATCTTATTAGATATTCGTGCGTCAATGCTTTTTATATGTTTCCTGAGTCCAGGTTTTTTTAATCTAACATGTTTGAGGATCTGAATTCCACGTTGTGTTGTTCCAGTTTTGACTTGTTTTCCAATTTCAGGTTCTTTTGCTGCTTCATCCAGTATAAGAGTCAAGTTATTGTGTGTTTCGGTTTTGATTAATTGTAGTACATATCCTGCTTCGTCAATAAGATAGAATTTATGTATGTCTTTTTCCTTCATTATTTTTTTATCGTTTTTTATGTCTTTCTTATTAACTTCTGTAATATATTTTAGACGTGCAAATGGAACACGTTCGGTAATTTCAATGGTTAACTGACGTTTTACAAAATTTTTAGAAACATAGGCATCCTTGACATAACTCATACTATCCTTCAAATAAGTAGCAGTTTTTGCTTCAGAATCTGTAATGATATTACTAAGATTATCACCTAAAACATTGTAAATATCACCTTCTTTATAGTGTGAATTTGCCGCAAGATTAATTGATACATGTACGTGCTCAAAATCAAAAAAACCGAGTAGGATTCTTGTGAAAAACAACATAGTTACAATCACAGTTCCTATAATAGTTATCCTTCGTACACGATATCTTGGTGTTCTCTTTCTTCGCGATTTCAATATACGGTGTATGGGTTCATCGTTTCCACGTATTCCGTTTTTAAGTAAGTTCATATTTATTAATTTTCTTCAGATGACAGTCTACTTATAAATTTATGACCTACATTCACAATATCTCCAGCTCCAAGAGTTATGACCAAATCATTGGGTCGTGTGATCTTTATAAGATGTTCAACCACTTCATCCATATCAGAAATATAGATGACATTTGGATGTCCATGGTCTTCAATCGCATTAGTTAAGTTTTCACCAGTAACATTTTCAATCGGTTCTTCACCAGCTCCATATATTGATGTAACGATTAGAACATCTGCCTGATAGAAGGATCTTGAGAACTCCTTAGCAAGGTCTCGAACTCGTGCGTATCTATGTGGTTGGAAAACGGCAATAATGCGCCTATTATATCCTTCTCTTGCTCCTTGCAAAGCAGCCATTAATTTTGCAGGATTATGTGCATAATCATCAACAACCACGATATCATCAACTGTCCCCAACACTTCAAACCGTCTATGCACCCCTTGGAAGGATTCCAGTTCCTTACGAATATTATTAAAAGAAATGTCCAATTCAAACCCTACTGCTATGGCAGCTAATGAGTTTGAAATATTGTGACGTCCTGGCATTTTAAGATGTACTTGTCCACACACTTCTCCATGGTTCCGTACTGTATAGTGTGAAGTGGGACCATCAATCTCAATTTCCTCTGCAATCAAATCTGCCCGTGTATCAAGTCCATAAGTAACATATTTCTTATCTATCTTTGGAATAAGCTTTTGTATATTTTCTTGGTCAAGACACAAAACAGCGGAACCATAAAATGGAACTTTGTTGATAAATGTAAGAAAGGTATCACCTATTTCTTCAACGGTATCGTAATAGTCCAGATGATCCGCATCCACAGAAGTTACAATGGCTATTGTTGGATATAACATCTTAATTGAACCATACGCTTCATCTGCTTCAATGACCATCACATTTCCGTGTCCGCTACGTGCGTTACTACCATCAACTAACTTACCACCCACAACTACCGTTGGGTCGAGTGTTGAAAGTACAGCCGCGGTCATTGCTGTTGTGGTTGTCTTACCATGTGTTCCACCCACTGCAATACTATAGCGCATACGTGTTATTTCATTCAGCATTTCTGCTCCCCTAATTATAGGGATTTTAGCAAGAAGTGCTGCTTGTAATTCTGGGTTATCTTCCGGTATTGCAGGTGACATTACCACAACATCCGCCCCATTAACTTGTGAAGAGGCGTGACTATACCATATTTTTGCACCACAAGACTTTAAATGTTCAGTTGTTGATGACTTTATGATGTCAGAACCAGTAACATCAAAATTATGGTCAAGTAGAACTTCAGCAATTCCACTTAATCCTGCTCCACCTATTCCGATGAAATGTATGTGTTGAGTCTTTCCAAACAACACGTACCTCCAGTCCAATATCTATATGAATTAATAAGACGTTCTGTATCTTAACTTAGTTTACATTTAGGATGTAAGTCGATACAGAGATTCGGCAATTGTATCACTTGCAAACGGTTTTCCCAACTTTTTCGATGCAGTTTTCATCTGTTTATATGTATCTTCGTCTGTAATTATATGGATAAGACGATTAACAAGATCTTCTGATGCAAATTTTCCCTGTTCAAGTAGTACTGCAGCACCAGCATTTTCAACTGTTTGAGCATTGATGACCTGATTGTTACCAACGGCTGCGGGGAGTGGAATAAATATAGCTGGAATTCCACAGGCAGTGACCTCTGAGACTGTCATACCACCAGCTCTACATATCATGACATCTGTTATACTATAGATCTCTTCAACGTTATCAAAAAACGTTTGAACGTGGTGTGGAATACTGTATTTAATATAGGTCTCTCTAACTTGCTCAACATGCGATTCACCTGTTTGGTGTACAATCTGGATTTGTGAAACACCTGAGTTGGTTGTTAGATCTACAACATCTCTATCCACATCTTTCTCATTGGTAAATGCAAATCTTGCAATCAACTGACATGCATCCATCATCACTTCATTTATCGCACGTGCCCCTTGACTCCCTCCCATAACAAATATAGTTTTGCAATTGGGAGACAGTTTATATTTTCTGTATGTCTCATCCTTTCGCTGGCATTCCGTTATTCCAGGACGAATTGGGTTTCCAGTTACCTTAACTATATGTTCTGGAAATCGTTGTGTATCTGGAGGTAGTGCAAGGTATGCTGTCTTTGCCCAACGGGCGAGTATGCTATTTGTCAAACCGGGTGACACATTCTGTTCCTGAATTGCTATAGGAATATCCAACAGCCATGCTGCAAAGAGTACAGGTCCCGATACATAACCACCTGTTCCTATAACGACATCCGGTTTTAATTGTTTCAAATACCTCAACGACTGCACCAGTCCTTGATAAACCTTTATTATAACAGTGATCCACTTCAATGTCAAGCTGCGTGGGAATCCTTCTACGGAAATGGGTAGAAAACGGAACCCTTGTTGCGGAATAAGAGTTGATTCTAAACGGTCGTGCCCTCCAATGAAAACAAGGTCAATCTCAGGGTTGAGGCGTTGAAGGGCTTGGGCAATACCTATGGCAGGATAAATATGTCCACCTGTTCCACCTCCAGCAAGGACGAAGCGTTTTACGTTTTTTTCATTTGAAATAATATCTTGTAGAACGTCATGTTGTTTTTGTTGATTATTATATTTTTTCACATTAATTCTGTCACTTACATCTTATACTATTGAAGTTACTGATTTGTTATTGTAACTGAGTTCTTTGTTATATTGTATCCGATTAAAGTTATATGCAAAGTCCTGTTTTGGATTAATTTTGCCTTGATTTTGGAGGTGATCTTGTTGCACTCCGAGAAATATTTAGTATTATACCAACGCTAACTAAACTAATTACAAGAGAGGATCCTCCATAACTCAGAAAAGGTAGTGTGATTCCCTTTGTTGGAAGCATGCCTGTTACAACACCGATGTTGATGAATGCCTGTAAGCCTATTATGATAGTCAGTCCGGTTGCAAATAGTGCGCCAAATCGGTTTTCTGTACGTCTTGCAATTGATATTCCACGCCACACAAAAATCATGAAGATTATTGTGACACTTGCTGCTCCAATGAAACCGAATTCTTCTCCTAATACCGAGAAGATGAAATCAGTATGCGGATAAGGTAAATAATTTATCTTCGCTGCACTGTCGTCAATACCTACACCGAATACTCCACCCCATTTTAGAGCCTCCAATGAACGACCTAACTGAAAACTCGTTGCTTCTGGTGATTGTAAAGCCGCCCAATACTCGGTTAAACGTTTTAATCGGTAAGGATTGCTGATAATAAATCCTACTAATAAGGATGTTCCAGCACCGACTAACATTAACGTATGTGATACTCTGATTCCACCTATGAATAGCAGACATCCTGCAGTAGCTGCTAATAGGACAGCAGAACCAAAATCCGGTTGTTTTGCTACTAACCCGAACATCAATCCAATTATGAGTATGTTAGGTAATACTCCGTGTATGAAACTTTTAATACGTTCAGGTTTTCGCGCTAAAAAATGTGCTGTATGGATAAGTAGGACGATTTTGGCAAATTCGACTGGTTGGAACCGAATACCCTTGAATGAAAGCCAACGTCTGAATGTTCCGCCATCTGCTCCTCGTACTCCCATTCCAATTGGTGTAAAAACAAGAATTAGTAACACAAAGGCAAGGAATAGTAGTAAGTTGCTGTGCTTTTCATATAATCTATATGGGATATATGAAGTAATACCCATGCCAACCAAACCAATAACACATGCTATTGCTTGGATTCTTAAGTAGTGGTAACTGATTCCATACTGATTACTTGATAAAACATGTCCTGCACTATATACCATCAACATACCTATGCCAACTAAGCAAAGGGTAACAGCCAGTAAACCGGGGTCTACTCTACCGATACCAGTGATTTGAGAATTTTCTCGATTAGAAGGAATAACTGTTGAATTGGTGTAATTTAAGGTGTTAGGATTTTGCATTGGTCATTATTGTTTCTTATATGTTTTCAAGCGATTTTACAGCTTGTTTGAACGATTCGCCGCGTTCTTTGTAATTTGTATACATATCAAAACTCGCGTTTGCGGGTGAAAGAAGGACAATGTCTCCTTTGACAGCATGAGAATAAGCAAATTTAACTGCTTCCTCCATAGTTGTGGCAAAGTGCATTTCTGCACAACCTGCGAGTGTAATTTGCATATTTTGTGTGTGTTGTCCAAGTAATATTAGGTATTTTACTTTTTCCTTTACAAACTCAATTATAGGTTCGTATTCGTTTCCTTTATCAAAACCTCCAATGATTAATATAACCCGCCTTGATTCACCTTTCAGAACCGATGATTCTTTGATTGATTCAAGTGCAGCGTATGTTGCTATGACGTTTGTTGCCTTCGAATCGTTTATATAATCTACTCCATTAATAACACTAACTTTTTCAAAGGCATGTTCAAGAGCAGGATGTGTCCGTTTAAATTTAAGAATAGCATTACGTATATCTTTAGTTTTCACACCGTAAATGTGACCAACTGCTGCAGCAGCAAGCACATTTCGAACATTATGAGCACCGGCTAATGGAATCTCTCCGATATTACATATCCAGTGTTCTTGTTTTTCTTTGAATGAAAAAATTCCGTTTTCGTTATTATTAATACGAAGACGGGTACCAATTTCTCCTCCTAATTTCTCACACAACATATCCAATTCCATCTCAGCATATTCACCGTTGTCAGTAAAATATGCTTTATTTGCGTTAGTATCTTGGTCCAAATCCTTTATAATTTGATCTGATGCGTTAAGAACAATCCAATCCGTATCAGTCTGGTTTTTATATATTCTCCGTTTAGCGTTGAAATATGCTTCCATAGTATTGTGTCGATCAAGATGGTCTCGCGAAAAATTCAACACTACACTTACTGCAGGACGGAATGTAAATGTACTCTCCAATTGAAAACTACTTGTCTCAACAACTGCAATATCATTATCTGTTAAAGATGTGACCATACTTGCTAATGGGACACCTATATTCCCTGCAACTATCACAGAAGAAAAATATTTACTTTCCTCAAGTATTGATGAAGTCAACAGTGTTGTTGTAGATTTTCCTTTTGTTCCAGTAATGGCAACAATTGGTGCGTCACAAAGACTTGCGGCAATTTCCAATTCTCCCATAATTGGGATATTTCTCTTTTTCGCTTCAATTAAAATTGGTATTTCTAAAGGAACACCTGGTGAAACGACTATTAATTCAGTAGTGTTTATACATGATTCTTCATGTCCGCCGAGGTAAAACTGTACTGGTATCCCTTCCAATCGATCGATTTCATCAGACAATGCGTTTTTGTCACGGGTATCTGTAAGTGTTATCTTCGCTTCAAGGTCGTATAGTAACTGTGCAATTGCGATGCCACTCCGATTTGCACCGAAAATAGTAATTCTTTTTCCTGCAAAATTGTCCAAGTGCATTTGTACCAAACATTTACCTCAACGAAGAATTTGAAGTAGGTAATTAAAAGACAATACACTTTATCCTAATCTTAATGTACTTAATGCAATCAACATTAAGATAAGTGCGACAATCCAGAACCGTATGACTACTTTTGATTCCTTCCAACCTGAAAGTAGAAAATGATAGTGGAGTGGTGACATCTTTATGACTCGTTTCCCAAATGTCCTATAGGACCAAACTTGTATGATAACGGATAATGCTTCAGCAACGAAAATACCACCAACGATGATCAGGAGAATTTCCTGTTTAATTAATATCGCACATGTGCCAAGTGTTGCACCTAAAGGTAGAGAACCAGTATCACCCATGAATAATTGAGCTGGATGACCGTTATACCATAGAAATCCTAATCCTGCCCCTGCTAATGATGCACAAAATAATGCTGTAACTTCCCCACCAATCGGTAGGTGGGATAGGTTTAGGTGTTCTGCTATCACGGTATGACTTGTCAAATATCCCAATGCACCGATTGTTGCAGCTACGAATAATGTACACCCAATCGCCAATCCATCCATACCATCCGTTAGGTTTACAGCATTTGAAGTCCCAACGATAACTAAAGTAGCGAATGGGATAAATAGAATACCGAGATTTGGTTGAAAGTTTTTAAAGAATGGTAGATGCAATGCAGTGCGACTTGTAACATCGTTTGCTTCTATTGGACCCCATTGATAAAGATAAAAAGCAATAGCTAATGCTCCAATGGTTTGGAGTACGATTTTCTGCCAAGCTCGAAGACCCAGCGATTGTTTCTTGCTAATTTTAAATATATCATCTAAAAATCCTAAACCACCGAACCATAACGTTGTAAAGATCATCAAAAATATAAAAGGTTGATCAAGTCTTGCCCAAAATATAATTGAGATCATTACCGCAACAATAATTAGTATACCACCCATTGTTGGGGTGCCAGCTTTATTTTGATCTTCATTTTGTTGTTGTGCTTTTTCCACCTCTTCTTGAATATGCTCACCAATTCGTAACTGCTTCAACCGTCTTATCATAAATGGTCCTAGTACCAGGGAAATCACAAGTGCTGTGGCTGTTGCATAAACTGCACGGAAAGGAATAGATCCAAATACTTCAAAAGGTTGAAATATATCGACAAGTGTTTCAAAAAAAAGATGGTAAAACATGTTATTTTTTCTTTGCTAACTCAAACGGGTGGTAATACTCAGGGAATAAAAACCTACCTAAACTATATAAGGATAAAATATAGGACAACGATGTTTTATTAATATTACATCAAAATACATACCTAAAGACAATTCAATGCTTATTCCGGTTGTGAATCAGATTTCAATTTACCAAGACTTGCTCCTGCTTGACTTAACAGGTTGGTCGAATAAGAATAGATTAGACGACTTTTTTCTTCATGTGTCTGAACAGCAAGTTCTACTAATTGTGATGTCAATTCCTGAAATGTAATTCCCATTGGTTCCCATAAATAAAAACTGAATGAGCCGGGAATTGTATTGATTTCATTTACATAAACATTTTCTTCACTGTCTACTAAAAAGTCAATTCTTGCAATACCTACACAGTCAAGTACATGGAATGTATCGGTTGCCAGTTTTTGTATATGTAACGTTAAGTCCTCTGATATTGGTGCAGGAATTTCTCTTTGTGCCCCTGCCATTCCAGAAGTGATATTTGATTCAGTCGACTCTTCAGAAACAGATTCAGTTTCCGAAGTATCATGAATATATTTGTCATCAAAGCTGAGGAAATCAGTGCTTGAAATTGGTTTTTCACAAATTGATGCAGTGGGTTTATGTGTTCCCATCACGGAACAATTAATCTCATAGCCATTTTCAATAGCTTGTTCAACAATGATACGACGACAATACCTACATGCGAGTTCAATTGCATCCTGGAGTTCGTCCTTGTCCTTTACTTGACTCACTCCAATACTTGAGCCGCTGAGAGCAGGTTTTACATACATAGGATAGGCAATCTTGTCTTCAATAATGTCAATTATCTCGTTACCCACAGAATCCCAATCATGTTTTGTAAACGGGATATATGGAACGATAGGAAGTCCGTTCTCATTGAGAGCTGCTTTCATCATTATTTTATCCATACCTACACCTGAACCGACAACACCTGCACCTATATAGGGTATATTCATCAGTTCAAGAAGTCCTTGTAGAGATCCGTCTTCACCATTTACACCGTGAATAGCGGGAAACACAACATCGATAGAGAGTTCCCTCTTTTTACTGAAGAAACCGCTTCGCTTTGGAAAAACACAGAATTTTGCATTTGTACCAAATTCTATACTAACAGTATCAAAATCAGCTGCATACGGAAGGGTCCCTTCAGTAAATGTATTCAACTCATTGAGTCTTTCACCTGTTAACCACTCCCCATCTTTTGTAATATATATTGGAATTACTTCGTGATTTTCGGTTAAAGCCGCGTTTACCTGATGTGCAGTGACAATAGAGACCTCGTGTTCAGGTGAACGTCCACCGAATATGACTGCCACGTTCATATTTTCTTATTCCTTTACAGATATATTTTTTAGAAAATCTTATCAACCTTATCCTATCTCTTTCTTGATATTATAACTTGTTGAGTGTATTAGATTGCTTCATTGTAATTGTCAGGTAAATCGTTTTCAAAAAGGACAACATCCCCTGGTTTAACATGTTTTGTAAGTTGTTGTTGTACTTCATCAAGGTTATTTACAACAGAAATCTGTTGCTCAGGATATTTTGCTGTTTTGAGTCCATCCAAGATTGGTGCTGTTCTTGAGGGACCTACGAGAATTATCAGATCGCACACTCTTGAGGCTTCCATCCCTAACCTTTTGTTTTCTTCATACTCCAATTCTCCAAGTTCAATCATTCCTGGTGTAACCAATACCTTTTTGCCTTCTTTATTACCAATAAAGTCTGTGAGAACTTCAAGGGCTGCTTTTGCCCCTTCAGGATTTGAGTTGAAACTGTCATCAATCACAGTTACCCCGGCATCACCTTTTATCAACTGTAAACGGTGTGGAACAGGTTCCAATGCATTAAATGCGTCTCTTATTTCATTCAATGTCATTCCACAGTGCAGTGAAACACCAATTGCTGCAAGTATATTCGAAACATTGTGTTTTCCCAGCAAACGAGTGGTTATTTCTACTGTTCCTTCATCCTTGTCAACGACAGTAAAAGATAGTCCTCTATCACTCTGTGTTATATTGTGTGCCCATAACTTATTTGTTATTTCTTTTGAAGGGTTTGTGTCTACACCGTATTGAACCACCTGTACATTATTGGTTTTATTTGCTAACTCCGCACATATTTCATTGTCTGCGTTGATGACTGCTAACCCATCAGAAGGTAAAGCTTCAATTAACTCATACTTTGCACGTGCAGTGTTTTCAATACTTTTGAAACGTTCTAAATGTTGTGGACCTACTGCTGTGAGTATTCCAATTTCGGGTGGTGCCAGACGACACAATTCACGGATATCTCCACGTTTATAAGCTCCCATTTCAACGATAAAAAACTCATGATCTGGTAATAAATCTCCTCTAATGACCTTACAAATACCCATTGGTGTATTATAACTGTCTGGTGTCATCAAAGTTTTATACTTTTGTGATAATATTTGGTGAAGTATGTATTTAGTGCTGGTTTTCCCATAACTGCCGGTAATTCCGATTATTTTGGGTTGTAGTTTTTTTAACTGCTTTCTTGCATCACGTAAATAATAGCCGTTGATTACTTGTTCTATCGGCCAAATTAAGTTGCTGCTAACTACCAAGATTGGCACACTCAGTTCACTAAACAAGAAAACACAAACACGCCATTTGTTCTCAGTTACAAATACACCTAATAAGCCCGCTATAACTACAAGTAAGAGAAGTGATAATCCAAAAAGACGTTTTGCCCGTGCTGTGTAAACCAATGGTTTTTTCGCTATAGTTTTTTTACGCCAAATAATCCTATACAATTGGAATGCTATCAAAGCAATACAAACTGACGGAAAAAACCATCCCGACTGTATGTTTGAAAAAACTGATACCAACAACACCAAAGCTCCAACAATACACATTTCTATGAATTCAAAGCATTGGTTGATATGTGTAAATATCCATTTCAGATATCGTCGAGGTTTATACCCATCAAGTTGTAGTATATGTAATCCACTATTTGTTCTGATGACACCTCTTATTACACAGGCTAATATCAGAACATAATATAAAACATCGGTAATCATTGTCATAGTTTGTATTTTATTACTCCAAACTTTACCTGATAGACTTGATAATCTGTATTCTGTAATGATCTAACATAAGAAGTATTTGGCATTACTATTGTAATGTTGTTTAGATAAGAAAAACGCAATAAAATGTTTCTGCTAATTTGATTTAGCAGACCATTCATTGCGTACTAATGTGTATTTCAGGTTGAGCAACTAAGTATTCTATTATTCCATTAGTTATCGTCTCGTCCAATTGGCAAAACTTGCCATCATTTCTGGTGGTTCAATCTAAAAAGTTTGATATGATCTTACAAAACTGCTGAGATTGATCCAGGAATGAGTAATGTCCAGCATCTTTCAAAATGATAAGTTGCGACTTTTGTATCTCTTGTTTCATTATCTTCCCATCAGACACAGGTGTATCAGTGTCGTTTTCTCCCCAAACTAATAATGTTTCGGCTTTGATTCTTGTCAACAAGGGTTGCAAATTTTGATTCACCGATTTTACTAAAGTTGCTCTCATCGGTCCTGCATCGCGATAGTCTTTTGAACCTACACGATGAGCAATTCTATCTGCAATTGTACTTCCAAGTGAACCGCATTTTCGCACTATTCGTCCGATTCTTGATATTCCTAATCGCAGAAAGTACTTTGCTGTTCGAGGCGGTATAATGCCTGCACTATCCACAAGAATTAATTTATCAACCTTCTCAGGTTCGTTTGCTGCCAAAACGATTGAAATCCTTCCGCCATAAGAGTGACCAATCAGATGTGTTTTGTTGATATTGAGTTTATCTAAGAATTCGGAGAGTAATTTAGCATAATCATTGGCATCCCATGCTGTTGGAGGAATCTCACTCAGTCCGAAGCCCGGTAAATCAAGAACATATACTTTGTAGGAACTCAGAAGCCAGTCATATACAGTATTAAATATATTGGATTCGCATCCCCAACCATGTAGTAAAACCACAGGTCTACCTGTACCATTAACTTGATATGCAATTTTAAGTTTATCTATTTCTATAAACTTTACTCGCCCCATTATTTATGCCTGTTGAATATGTTTTATAGTTCCTAAACTTGATATAGAAAGATGTATAACTACAATAATGTATGGATATTCTGCATAGACTACATAGAAATTTGTTTCAATATTTCCGCCGCGACCTCTCGGTCATCAAACGAAATACGTTTTCCATGTATTTCTTGATAATTTTCATGTCCTTTACCTGCAATTACCAAGACATCTCCAGGTTTCGCATCCAAAATAGCATGACGAATTGCATCACGTCTATCTGAAATACACATAAATGTTGCATCATGTGGTAATTCTGACACAATATCAGAGATTATATTATCTGGATTTTCCGTGCGTGGATTGTCAGAAGTAACCACACTCATATCAGCAATTCGAGTGGAAATTGCACCCATTTTTGGTCGTTTTCCTCTATCCCGATCACCACCACAACCAAACAGTGAAATAAGTCTACCTTCTGTTATTCCACGTGCGGCAGATAGGACATTTTCTAACCCATCTGGAGTATGTGCGTAATCTACAATTACTGCAAAGTCATTATCATGATTCCTGTTAATAACAACACGTTCAAATCGACCAGGTACAACTGTTTTAGCGAGTCCTTCTTGGATAGCAATTGCATTGCAATTATATCTCAGTCCAACACCAATGGCGGCAAGTGCGTTATATATATTATATGCACCAAGCAAGCGTATAGAAGCATTTATCTTTTCACACAGGATGTTAGTAGGTTTGTAGACATTGTTATTGGTAAGCACAGATGTAAATGACAATTTCTTTAAAGAATTTACAATATTTTGTGCTTCTAAATCTGCTTTATTATCAAGTCCGTATGTTAGGGTTTTCAGGTTTGGAATGTGTTTTACAATTTGAGATGTGGCAGGTGAATCTGCGTTTAATATTGCAATTCCATCAGAACTTAACTGCTCAAATAACATCAATTTTGCAGCAAGATAATTTTGCATCGTACCGTGGTAATCCAGATGATCCTGTGTTAGGTTGGTAAATACTGCTGTGTCAAAGGTAAGTCCAGCTAATCGATGTTGTGCAAGTCCCTGTGAAGAGGTCTCCATGACAACATGTTCAACACCAGCATCTGCTATTTGTTTTAATATTGCATGGAGTTGAAATGCATCCGGTGTTGTTAGAAGTGCGGGAATTTCTACGTTTAATGGTTGCTTACCATTTGATGTTGAATCAAAGGTATGTCCAACTGTTCCTAAGACTGCGGTTTTAAGACCATTTGCCTGTAGAATACCGTATGTTAAATGTGCTGTAGATGTTTTTCCGTTTGTGCCAGTGATACCAGTTATTTTTAGTCGTTTCGCAGGATTACCAAACCAATTACTTGCACATAAGGCTTGTGTTTTTCGTCCATTAGGAGTTACAACACCAGAAACATCTGTAGGTAGGTCTGGTATCTTTTTTTCTGATACAATTACTGTTGCACCATTTTTGATAGCTCCAGAAATAAATGAATGTCCATCAACATTCAACCCTTGATAACAAACAAAGACATATCCTGGTTTTACTTGTCGATGGTCACCAACAACACCTGAGATTTCCGGATTCTGATCACCCGTGATTTCGGTAACTTCTACTCTATCCAGAAGATCTTGGAGTTTCATAAACCCGCTCCATTCTTCACAAGTGTGTCGTCAGAGATAGAGTTGGGTTTATTCAATAGAAGTCCGGGTTTCTTAGAACTTCCTGAAGGGATTTCACTGGTAGATTTTCCTGTTGGAGCACCGGTGCTCGGATTATTTAATGTATTGGATACATGTGAACCAGTAACAGAAGTATTGTTTCTTTTTCCGTCTGCATATCTGATGTTTGGTTTGTTTTTGGGTGCGGAATCAAATAGAGCTATCCTATCACTATATTCAAGTGTTTGCTGTGCAATCCGTTTAAATATTGGTGCAGCGACTGTACCACTGAATCTTGCACCAGAGGGTTCATCAATCGTAACGATAATGGCTATTTTTGGGTTATCTGCTGGGAGGAATCCCATAAAGGACATTACCTCTTTTCCGGCAGAATATCCTTTACCCTTTTCTGATTTCTGTGCAGTTCCGGTTTTTCCAGCGATGCTAATTCCCTCTATCCGTGCTTTTCTACCACTACCTTTTTCAACTACCCCCACAAGAATATCAATCATTTGTCTGGCAGTATCAGGATGTAATACTTGTCGAACAGGAATTGGACGATTCTTTTTGACAAGATTACCACGATCATCGCGTATTTCTTTTGTGATGTAAGGTTGGTGCAATTTGCCACCATTGGCAATTGCAGCTAATGCATTGACCATCTGTAAAGGGGTAACGGAGATTCCTTGACCAAACGGCACTGCACCAAGAGAATTTGTATCCCAATGCCGTAACGTATATAAATTACCACGTTGTTCATAAGGTAAATCCACACCAGTTTTTTGTCCGAATCCATATAATTCAACATATTTTCGGAATAGATCTGGACCTAACTGTTGGACAATTTTAATCATCCCTATATTACTTGATTTGTGAAGTACTTCAGTAAGTGATAAATGACCTTTTCCTGTGACATCTCTGATAACACGTCGATTAGAAAGACGGTAACGTCCATTTTCGCAGAAGACAGTAGATTCTGGTGACATGATTCCTTCATTTAATACTGCAGATGAAGCCACTATTTTGAAAATTGAACCAGGTTCAAATAGGTACCAAATTCCGAGATTCCGTTTTAACTCTTCATCAGAATTAGTCTGGTCATTAATATCATAACTGGGGCAGCTTGCCATAGCCAAAATTTCTGATGTTTCTACCGACAGGACAATGGCTGTGCCTTTTGAAGCGTTCCATTCCTTGCATCCCTTCTCAAGTTCTTTTTCTACAATATCTTGTATGATTTCATCAAGTGTTAATACGATGTTACATCCGCTGTTTCCAAGTGTACCGATAGATGATTTCTCTTGAGGAGTACCAGATGTTAAATTAGCGTTTTTCTGTGGTAAAGGTGAATGTAATCTCTGTAGAAATGTGTCGTATTGATATTCGATTCCCTCGCCCTTGTTTAAATCATTGAGGTAACCAATGACTTGTGCAGCAAGTGTCTTTTTCGGATAGACACGTTTAGGTTCTACTTCAATTTTGAGTCCACGATGTTTATTGGTAATTTCACGGATATCATCTAATTTGTCATATTCAATTCCCTTTTTTAACCAGACAAATTCGACATAATTTCCATTCCTTTTACGTTTTAGTGTTGTTAATAGATCGGAAGTGGTTGTTCCCAATAAAGGTGCCAATTCGGAAGCTACTGAATGTGCGTTTGATTTCCTGTTAAAGGTCTTAGGATCTGCACTAACGGATATAAGGTCTTGACTAATGCCTAAAACGGTGCCATGTCTATCAAGGATTTTACCGCGTTTTATCTCACTATTCCCACCAGGTCGCCAATCACGACGGGAAACCTCTGAAAGACCGTCCGTAGGTATTTGCAGCTTGAAAAGCTTACCTATCAAAAGTAGAAAACCTATCTGTAAGACTATTAAAACTAAAACAAGTCGTCGAATTGAGAGATATGTATTATTTTTCATAAACTGGTTATCTCTTTCAGGTTAATTATGACAAGAAGTACAATTCCATATATAAATTAATGTATGTAATTGGGTTATGAATATAACCATTTAAAAATGTGGAGAAGTGTTGACTACTCCCGCTTTTTTCTACTAACACTATCTTTCATGTATTTCTATGAATTTATATGTGGGTTCAACTAAACCCAATTCCTTTATGAGTGAACGGACTCTTTCAACATCAGTTAATGAATTTTCCTTCAACTCAAACTTCCGAATTTCATCCTGAATTTTTTCTCGTTGTTTTTCAAATGTAGGTTTGCGTTGTAGAAAAACCCCTTTTGCATAAGATGAAAACCACACACTTGTCCCAAATACACATAAAGACAACCCCAAGACGAAATAAACAAAAAACATTGCAACCTTGGGTTCTGGATCTGGCTTTTCATTAAAATGCGCATTGTAAGTTGTCGGATTCTGCATTTTATAACTTATACGTTAGATTTTAAATAATGATACAATTTTTTCATGTTAATATGAGTTGTTACACTCTAATTGCTGCTCGTAATTTTGCACTACGTGCTCGTGGATTTAGTTCTATTTCGTCAGCAGTTGGATTCACAGGTTTATTGGTTATAACCCTCAAAGACTTTTTATGTTCACAGATACAAATAGGTGTTTTCGGGGGACAAATACAAGCTTTTCCATGCTTACGAAAAATCTGCTTTACAATACGATCTTCCAGTGAGTGGAAACTGATAACACAAAGACATCCACCTGGCTTTAACACTGAGACAGCTGCTTCTAACCCTAAAGTTAGGTTATCAAGTTCTGCATTAACCTCAATCCTTAACGCCTGAAAAACTCGGGTAGCAGGATGAATACTTTTATTTTTATTTGAGGGTCTTTTTGAATATTTAGTATTCGATGAATATACGTTTTCAATTATATTGGCAAGATGATGTGTTGTATTTATAGGTTTTCTCTCTCTCTCAGCAATAATCTGTTTAACTATCTTTTTTGTATAACGTTCTTCACCGTATTCTGTAAAAACTCTTATTAATTTGTCGGGGGTACTGTCATTAATGATCTGTGTTGCTGATACACATATCTGTCTATCCATACGCATATCTAATGGACCAGAATGTTGAAAACTAAATCCTCTTTCTGGTGTGTCAATCTGTAATGAAGATACACCAAGATCCATTAACACTCCATCAACTGTATAGAATCCATGTGATTCTAACAATTTCGGTAGATCTGCGTAGTTACCATGAATCAATCTGAATCGTTCTTTGTAAGTGCATAGTCTTTTCTTAGCAATAGCAAGAGCACATGCATCCCTATCAATACCAACCAACTGACCAGTGGGAAAAGATTTATCCAAAATACAAATACTGTGTCCACCTAATCCAACTGTAGCATCTACGTAAATTCCTCCCGGTTCCGGATTCATCAATGCAGTAATTTCGTTACGTAAAACTGGGATGTGAATTTCGGACATGTATGTTACCTCTTAATTGGGTTTATAGCAAGATTTATGCCAATAATTCATACTATTAGATTTTCATGACTATCAATTATTGACATAAGATTCCTTATATGTCGAGACTGTCTTTCAATGCGGATTTATCAACAACATAGTGTATATAGGAAACTATTCCACTCTAAATTTATCTTGAATTTAGTTAAGTAAATTAGTATACTTAATAAGCTAAAATTAGAAATAATAAACATTTATATTACTCATAGTGTGTCAATTTAAGGACACTCTAAGATTAAAGTTGTAGTAAACCTTATACTTTTTAACGTTAAGAATGCTAACAGAAGCAGATGAAAATCGCCATCATGGGGGGCACATTTAATCCAATCCATAACGCGCATTTGCTAAGTGCCGAACAGGTGCGTGAGGGAAAGGGTTACGAGAAAATTCTGTTTGTTCCAGCGGCACGGCCACCCCACAAAATTCAACCAGATATGGTTTCTGCTGAGCATCGCTATCAAATGGTGTTGTTAGCAACAGAAGATAACCCATTTTTTGAAGTGTCACGGATTGAGTTGGATCGTGCAGGTCCCTCTTATACAATTCAAACAATCCGTAAGTTAAGACAACAGTATGGAGTAACTACTGAACTGGCATGGATTATTGGTGCAGATTCATTGATTGAATATAGGATTTGGAAAGATTTTGATGAAGTTCTCAGACAGTGTACTTTGATCGCAACAACACGTCCGAATTATGATTTAGAACTTGTTCCCACTGATATCCGAGATCTTGTTACAACCTATCGTATAACTGGTTCTGATATATCGGCAACTGAAATACGTCAACGCCTTCGTAATAATGTTTCAATCCGATATCTTGTTCCTGACGCTGTTGCAGCGTATATTGAACAACACCAATTGTATAGGTAAGACAATGGTATAGAGTTTGGAAACGTAATACGTCTATTCAACTAAATTTATTTTGTATTGGAGTTTTTATGAAACTGAATTGTAGTCTCTGCGGAACACCCTATGAATTTGTTTATATTGAAGATAAACCTTTACCAACAAATTTTCCATTTTGTAGCGAAAGGTGTAAGTCAATTGATTTGGGTAAATGGTTTAACGAAGAATATCGTATAAGTGCTCCAATACCTGTTGCTGACAATTTAACGGAATATGAACGGGAAATCCTTACTGAATTGCATGAAGAGACACTTGCGAAATTGCTTGATAAAGACTTGGATAATGAATAGTTTACATTACCTGTATCCAATTCAATATCGGCAAATACTCCATAATAATTTAGATTGAAATATAAGCGAAAAAAACTGAACACATGTCTTCAAGTAAACTGAATTTAGTAAACCGAATAGTAGATTGTTCGTTTCCTACATTATTGGAACTCAGGGAACATCCAGTATCAATTGAAATACAACGACATCTTACAGAAAAACTTACACGAGAACGTTACCAACATGTTCTCTCTGTTCAGGAAACTGCCGTAGCATTAGCACAATATCATAATGCAGATCTTTGGAAAACCAGTTTGGCTGCACTTTTACATGATGTAGCAAAATGGATGAGTGACGATCAACTATATAAAGCAGTTTCACGTTATGAGATTGAACTTGACCCAATCGAGAAGATAATGCCAGCTTTGTTACATGCAATTGTTGGTGTAAAATATTCTATAGATTTTTTCGAAATAACAGATTTGGACATTCTTGAAGCGATCCGAAATCACACAACAGGAAATGCATCAATGGGTTTAACTGCAAAATTGATATATGTTGCAGATTTTGCTGAACCAACACGGGAATATAGAGAAGCGGAACAGGTCAGAAAATTAGCTGAAATTGAGTTGGATTTAGCTGTCAATACCGTTGCACGTTATAAGATCGATTTTCTACTACAAAATGGTGGAATTATTCATCCAAATACAATCCATACATACAACAGTACTTTAGTAAAGACCCGAAATACCTAACAATATTTATAGCAATTGATTTTAGATGAAATTGCAGCACGCTTATTATTTTATATATCTTCATAATATAGGAGAACTATCTGATGGCAACAAATAATACAATAGAAATAGTAAAAGCTGCTGCTTCCGCAGCAGTGAGTCGTCGTGCACAGAATCCTGTGATTCTTGATCTACGTGAATTGGATTGTTTCACCGATTATTTTGCAATTTTCAGTGGTATCTCTGATGTACAAGTTGAAGGAATTTCAGAAGCTATCTTAGAAGAACTGGAGGAGAACTGGAATCAGGAGCCATGGCATCGTGAAGGTTCTCAGAAGGCGGATTGGATATTATTGGATTATGTTGACTTCGTTGTCCATATCTTTTTGGATGAGAGACGATCCTACTACAGTCTTGAACGTCTATGGGCGGAGGCACCACATATTGAGTTGCCAGAGATGGATGGTATTCCTATTCAGGATGTGAAGGAAGAATTTGATGAGAATGAATTAGTTTTAGGATTAATGCCAGCTGACGGGGAAGGTCAATCTTGAGAATAATGGTTTGTAAAGATGGTTAAACTATATTGTTTAAGATTAGTTGTTTTTTTAATCAACATTACTTAGAAGGACGGTGACATTATCTGTTCCACCATAGGCGAGTGCTCTACTGATTAAGTTTTCGCTTGCTGCCTCAAGTGTTGGTGCCGATGAGATGATATTACGTGTTTCAGTATCATCAGTTATCAGATCGTGTAACCCATCAGTACAAGCGAGGATAATATCACCTGGTGCAACGGGAAATACATCAGAAGCAAGTGATACCTCAGCCGACAAACCGATAGCCTGTGTAATTATATTTCGTTTTGTATGGACACGTCCCTCTTCAGGTGTGATCTCTCCTTTTTCAATCATCTTTTGAACCAGCGAATCATCTGTTGTGATCTGAGTAAGAATGTCATTGTGGAGGACATAAAGTCGACTATCACCAACGTGTACATAGGCAAGATAACTTGGTGTAACAAAACCTGCGGTAAGTGTTGTCCCCATCCTTTGGTATTGGATGGATTCTTGCCCCATCGTGTAGACTTGTTTATTTGCTTCATTGGCAAGTTTTTCTAATATATTAAGTCTATTTATGGGACCTAAATCACTTGCAGGATTAGGAGTCTCTTCTGTCCATTCCTTGAAAACTTGGAGGGCAATCCGACTCGCTATATCACCACGTGCATGTCCACTCATACCGTCAGCGATAGCAAATAACAGATTTTTTTCGTCAAAAAAGTATGAATCTTCGTTTCTTTCTCGAAGATTTCCGATATCAGTTTTGGCTATAAAATTCATCGGATGATAGCCTTTCCCCTTTTTGTTAACATTTATAACGTTTTTAAAGTTAAGTTGTTTCAAATTGTCAATATTTTGAGTTCATGTATGATAATTAGCACAGATTCTGACTTCAATACATATAGACTATCAGATTCACCGAAACATCATTTTTTCGGTTATTACGGGATTAACCCGTGGGATAAATCTGGACAATATCATCTTGCTTTAGAAACAGATTTTCATACACATCGTCCAGTGGAATCTGATATTGCTAAAGTTGGGTATATTAATCGTGAGACACATGATTTCATTTCCTTTGCTCAAACGTCTGCTTTTAATCTTCAGCAAGGAAGCATGATGCACTGGATAGGAGAGGAATTTACCTATAACGATTGGGATAATGGAAGACTGGTTTCACGTGCTATAAATCCAATTACGAAAGAGATGCGGACAATTCAAGGTGCGATAGCTGCTGTTGCACCAGTAGGGTCAATTGCCATTGGACTTAACTATCAACGCATGGCACATTGTCGTAGTGTTGTTGGATATGCAAGTGAACAAAAACCTTCCGAAATCAAGGCACAGCCTGAAGATGATGGTTTATATCTGCTAAATCTTCAAGATGGAACATCAAAGCTTGTGCTTTCTATTGCGGATGTTATCTCGACTGCAAACGATGATAGACTTATAGGTGCACGGGCATGGTTCAACCATGTCCTTTTCAATACAGATGGAACTCGAGTTTTATTCTTCTGTCGTGTCAGAATAGAAAAAGGCTTTCTGTCATCGCTTTGGACGGTCAATCCCGATGGTGCAGATCTGGAGTTACAAATTCCTTTTGGATATCGCGTATCACACTTTGATTGGAAAACACCTTCGCAGATTTTAGTTTCTTCTGATATTGTGAATGAGATGGGATTCGTAGAATTTTCTGATGGCATGCGCAACTTTACATCTATAGGGAAAGGTGTTTTGCCAAATGATGGACATGCATCGTTTTCACCTGATCGTCAATGGTTGTTATGCGATACCTATCCAAAAGGTTCTTCTCGTTTAGCAGAACTAATGCTTTACAATATTGCAGAAAACCGTAAAATTGTACTTGGTGAATTTCCTCATGATGAGATGTTTAGTGGAGATATTCGATGTGATTTACACCCGCGCTGGTCATCAGATGGAAATATAATTACATTTGACTCTGTTCACGAAGACTCCCGTCAGATATATTGTGTAGACCTTAATGGAGAAAAATAGCACCATAAATTAATTATTAATGTTATTACCTACTCATCAGTATCCTACATAGACTTAAGGAATATTTGAATGTCAGTATCAACATCTATTCTTAAATTTCATAAACAGTCTCTCGTTATAGATTCACATAATGATTCAATCGTTGCACATATCCGTCGTGGAAACATTAGTTTTGCTGACGTAGATGCGAAAAAACATGATTTACATAGCGGAACAATTGCATATTTGCGTGGACCGGTGCCTCCTGAAGAGGACGCAATTGGTATTCAACTCAATATACAAAAAATGCGTGAGGGTGGAATTGATGTTGCGTTTTTTGCTGTGGATGTAACGCGAGCATGGAAAAATCATCTCTCTTATGCATTAGACGCATTCGGATGGTTTGACTTTGAGGTTGAAGCAAATACTTCAGACATCCGAATTGTTCGGAAAGCAGCAGATATCGACGCTGCAAAAGCCGAAGGTAAACTTGCTGCTGTACTCGCCATTGAAAATAGTGAAGCTGTGGAACGTAGTTTGAATATACTACGTTCACTATACTTACTCGGTGTTCGCTCAATTGGTTTGACACATAATCCCAACACGTGGGCATCTACAGGAAATGATGAAGGTGAAACTGGAGGTGGGTTAACAAGATTCGGTGTTCAGTTGGTAAAAGAAATGAACAAACTCGGTATGCTTGTGGATGTATCACATATAAGTGAACGTGGATTTTGGGATGTACTGGATACTTCGGATAAGCCAATCATTGCCTCACACAGTAATTGCAAAATGTTATGTAGCCATCCACGGAATTTAACAAACGAACAATTGAAGGCTATTGCTTCAAACGGTGGGGTCGTAGGAATAACCTTTGTGCCTGGATTTATCACTGATGATGGCTGGAAAAAAAGTCCTCCATTTGCACAACTACTCAATCATATTGAATATGCAATCGATGTGGCAGGAATAGACCATGTTGGTATTGGTTCAGATTTTGATGGTGGTGGGGATCTGCTAAAGGATGCAACTGAATACCCTAAAATAACTGCAGGATTAAGGGAACGAGGGTATTCTGATGAGGCTATACAGAAGGTTCTGGGAGGAAATCATCTACGCGCATTTAAAGCTGCATGTGGCTAATCATAATACTCTACAATGGTTATATATTAACAATAACTGAAAAGCAATTTTATATGACATTTCATATTTCATTATGGATATGAATAGGTATCTGAAATCACATCTGACTATTGGGCTATCTTATCACAAATTGTCTGCCATACCTCATCAACTGTAATCTGTTTCATACAGATATTATCTTTACACTTTTCTGTAAACTGTTTACACGGACTACACGGTACATCATGACGAATAATTGTGTTGGACTCCCCAAGGGGTTGGAAACGGATGTGATTCCCAGGACCGAATAGCGCGACAGTTGGTGTTCTGACTGCAGCCGCAATGTGCATTGGTCCAGTGTCGTTTGTTAGAAATAGGTCACATTTTTCGATGCATGCAGCTAACTGACGTATCTTAAGGTTACCAGCAAATGGAGTGGCTGAGTGCTGCATCATATTTACGACTGTGTGGACAAGACCACTTTCTTTTGGACCACCGAATATAATAACTTGGGCATTGAAATGTTCAACAAGTCTATCTCCAATAGCTGCAAAACGTTCTGGCATCCATTCACGCAATTTCCAACCTGCCCCTGGAAAGAGTCCTATCTTTAATTGAAATTCATTCACACCCGCTTCTTCAAAAGTATAACATGCATCTGTCCGTTCAGATTTGGAAAGGAAAATCTCCAATTCACGGTTTTCTGCTGTAATCCCTGCTGCATGTAATAGGTCGAAATAGTCTTCGGTTGCATGCTTGTCACCTTGTTTAGGAACACGAATTGTGCACAGTCTTCCCTTCCCAACACGTTCAGATGCACCACTGAATAACATTAGGAGTTCTGTCCGAAACTTACGTTGAAAATCAAATGAAAGTGCGAATTTCCGTTGACGTAAAATTCGGATAATTCGCAACATCTCACCTGAATCTTTGTCAAAAGCAGATCTATTGAACTGAATTATCTCATTTAGGTGTGGGTTTTCCCGTAAAACATCTGCCGATTGCTTGGCTACTAACATCGCGATGTAGGCATTTGGAAAATGGGTGCGGATAGCTCGGATTGCTGGAGTCGTCAACACAATATCTCCAAGCGAACTGAGACGTATAAGTAAAATATTTTCCATAAATCTGTGAACTCCTCGTAAGATAAATTGTTACCGTCATTCTAAAGACTAAATAGAATAAATTGGTCACAAAGGTTCTTAATCAAGTTGCTATTTATAAGAAAAGCTTATAATCTGTTTTTCAATTCCTTTAATTGCTGCCTCAACAAGTAAAGTAATATCCAGTCCTTCCTCGGCTTTGTCTAATTCCTTATATGTTGCATGTGTCGCTGGATGCCTTGGAACAAATAGGGAGCAACAGTCCTGATGTGGAAGTGTTGATACTTCAAATGTTCCTATCTGTTCCGCTTTATTTATGATTTCTACCTTATCAAAACCGATGAGTGGACGAAGAATTGGTATCTCTGCAATAGCTTCAATAGAACGAAGATTCGGAAGCGTTTGCGATGCTACCTGTGCAAGACTTTCTCCTGTAACCAGTGCTTCTGCTTCATCAAGGATAGCAACATGCTGAGCAATTCGTGTCATCATCCTTCGATATAACAAAACCCTAAATGGTGCTGGTGTTTCTGATACTATGACTTGTTGTAGGTCAGCAAACGGTACCAGATAGAGTGCACTTTGGTAGTTAGATTCTGACAAGATTCGGGTTAACTCTATCACTTTCTCTAATGATGCTTTGTCAGTGTAAGGATAACTATAAAAATGGATAAAAACAGCTTTCGCGCCGCGTTTGATCATTTGCCATGCTGCAACAGGGGAATCAATCCCGCCAGATAGCATAACCAGTACTTTTCCGCTGACACCAACAGGTAACCCTCCAATACCTTGCATTTTGTCTGTATAGATATATGCATCGTTATGTGAAATGTTAATCCAAAATCTTAGGTCAGGATTATGCATGTCTGCTTGTTTACCGGTATTTTGAACTAAATATCCTCCCACCTCTCTGCTAATTTCAGGTGAAGTAAATGGAAAGGTTTTATCTGTCCGTTTAGTTTCTACTTTTAGTGTCTCAAAAGTCTTACCTTCTGTCAATTGTAATGCGGTCTTTTTGATAGCAGAAATATCTTTTTTGGTACGATAAACAAGTTCAAAATGAACAATACCCATGACGCTCCGGAGGCGTTTTACAATTTCTAAGACATTTGTAACAGGTTTAAGATACACGATAATTCTATCATGCAGTCTTCTTACTTCTGCATATTCCGTGCCACGCAATGAGAGTCTAACGTTTCGGGCAAGTCTTTTTTCAAAAAATACTCTATTTTTTCCTTTGAGTGCTACCTCACCGTAATGAATAACAAAGTACTTTTCTACTTCAGACATCGCTCTATTTCCTAATAAATGAATTTAACTGAGGACACTCTTTGTTGTTTTAAAATGGGTTTTTGCAACATTATTCAACATATTCTCACCATGTGATTTGATGAATTCTTTTCCTACATCTATTACATGAGTTGCCCCTCTCGGTAATTGAATATCAAATTCTTTAGATAAAATTTCGATACCTGACAGGAATTCATCGCGTGCTATTATTGAGGCAGCAGCTACAGCGACATCTCTTTCCGCATTTGTTTCAAGTTTTATCTCTATATCTGGTTTCGTAAGTAGATGTTTTAGGTCATTATATGGAAACTTATCAACAAGTGCATTATGCACCTGGTGTTGTTTCGCAAGTGTTTCTATTACCTTGATATGTAAATTAGCAAGGATTCTGGATGAGTTTTCTCCACGTTTCTTGAGTTTGTCTAACATAGAATTATACTCATCTGGCATTACTTGCTCAACAACTATGTGATCTTCATAATTGTTCCACATCCATTCAGCGTGTTTTTTTATTTGTTTATTAGAGATCTTTTTACCATCGGTGATACCCATTTCCAATAATTTACAACGACACTCCTGATTTATATATACACCTGCGACGACGAGAGGACCGAAGTAGTCCCCTTTACCCGATTCGTCTGAACCGATCCATCTCTTCCAATTGTGTAATTCTTCCATTATATGTGTCTACATCTTTCCAGAATTATATATGGCAGCAAACTGAGTAACCTTACGACCAACTGCTTTGACACGGTCTGCTAATTCCGCATCGTTTAAGTTGCCGTTTTCATCAAATGCTTCGGAAGCACGTGCAATTGAAACATCGGACGGAATGACAAAAGCACGCAAGGTTGCACTGACTGTCCTTAACATAGACAAGGCGTTACTTGCTCCCATTCTGCCACCTGAAACGCCGATTAAACCAACTACTTTATTCTCAAATTCCTCAAACCACATAAGATCTAATGCATTTTTCAATACACCACTAAAACTTCCATGGTACTCAGGTGTACCGAGAAGTATACCATGTGCGCGTTTAACTTTATGTTTGAGTTTAAACACATCAGGAGGATATTCAGATTCGTTGGCTACCTCACCGTGGAAAATGAGTTTGTATTTTCTCAGATCTATTAATTCTACTTCAGCACCTTCATCTTTTGCTCCAGCGAGCGCTAACCTTAGTGCTGCATGGGTGGTACTACCTTGTCGTAGGCTGCCACACAACGCTACAACATGAATAGGGTAGTTTTCAGTATTTGATATATTGGACACAATTCAACTCACTAAATTATACGATTAAGGTGTGTAGCTTATATCTTTATATAGATTATATCCAAATCTCTCAAAAAAAACAAGATTGAATTATATTTGACAGTATAATTTAGTATTATGAAAATCTGTTGGAGAATGTTGTTAATACTTTATCGTAAATCGGAGAGTACTTAGTAAACCCTACATGGACTATATGTGGACACATCAACTCAATCTACAATGTAAATAATTAACGTCATGTAAGAATAAGCATATTAGAAATTCGAAAACTAAATCACCCTATTATCTCCGTATTTTTTCTTGACCAATTTATTTTATTTATGTAGAATAACTTATTGCATTTTTAAACTTATCTACAAACCATTTAATAGAAATTCGTCATATATAGAGGAACAGAATGAAAAAAGGAATATGTATTGGGTCAATTCCTGGTGCTTCAACAGAAGAACGTTTTAAATTGGCAAAAAAAGCCGGTTTTGACGGTGTTGAAATAGGAACATTAAGAACTGAGTCGGAACGTGTTGAAATCAAACAACTGGCAACAAACAACGGAATTGAGTTATGCAGTGTTATGAATGGAAAACACTGGTCACATCCACTATCGGATGCAGATCCATCAGTACGTGAAGTATCACATAATGCAATGCTTGATTCAATTACCACTGCTGAAACAATTGGTGCTGATACGGTGCTACTTGTTGCTGCTGTTGTAAATAAAAATACGACTTATGAAGATGCATATAAACGTTCTCAGGAAGAAATAAAGAAATTGATTCCTACTGCCAATGAAAAAAACATTACCATTGCGATAGAAAATGTTTGGAATAAATTTTTACTCAGTCCAATTGAATTCTCGCGATACATAGATGAATTTGATAGTGATGCGGTCTCAGCATATTTTGATGTTGGGAATATTGTCGCATACGGTTTTCCTCAACACTGGATCCTTTCACTCGGTTCACGTATATCCAAGGTGCATGTAAAAGGATTCAATGCAAATGAACACCGATTTACATATCTGATTGAGGAGTGTACAATTGATTGGAACGCTGTGATGACATCCTTAAATGATGTTGGATATGACGACTACATGACAGCAGAACTTCCGGTAGGTGCAGACGACCCAGAAGGGACATTACATCAAATCAGTGAAGATATGAGTAGGATTATTGCTGGCGAAGTCTAAACGTCCTGTTATTCTATGGAAGTTATAATACAACCAACCCATCATCATCTTACTGTGATTGCCTCAGAAATGATTCGAGATGCACTCCATAACAAACCAGATCTTGTTCTGGGTTTATCCACAGGAAGTACACCTATCGGATTGTACAAGATACTCGTAAAAATGCACACGAAGGAGGGACTTGATTTTTCTAATGTCACTACCTTTAATTTAGACGAATATATCGGCATTCCGAAGGAACATCCACAGAGTTATCATACATTCATGGCGAAGCACTTTTTCGACCATGTCAATATTCCACCTGAAAATCAACATATACCGCAAAATACATCCAAGGATTATGAAGTATACTGTGCTTCGTATGAGGAAGCAATCGAACGTTCAGGTGGAATTGATATTCAAGTCTTGGGTATCGGTACCGATGGACATATAGGTTTTAACGAAGCTGGATCATCACTCTCTTCACGTACCCGTATAAAGACCTTATCTCAAAGTACTCTTAAAGCAAACGCTACGCATTTTGACGGTGATGTTAATGCTGTTCCAGAAATGGCAATTACGATGGGAATTGGGACAATTATGGATGCAAGGCACTGTCTGCTGTTAGCAAATGGCTCATCCAAATCTGCCGCGATATCAAAAGCAGTAGAAGGACCTATTACTGCTATGGTGCCTGCATCAATATTACAAATGCACCCAAAAACTACAGTGATAATTGATGAAGAGGCTGCATCGGAGTTAAAAGAAATTGAATATTATAGACGATCTTATATTAATAAAATGAAACTTAAGTCTGAGAAAAAACCAATCACATAAGTTGTTGATTACAAACAAAATTGATACCACCACTCCAATATTTGTTCCCAACTAATCTTTCCATTCTTTGAAAACAACACCACATCTTGGACTGTGTTTATTTATCTATAGATTTCTCTATCAGTTCTAAACAACCCCTTAATTGTTTCTCAAGTTTAAAGTTCTACATATTTTTTTCGCACCAGCAAGATTTGGTTGCAGTTCAAATGCCATTTGTAAAACTTGACGTGCATGTGGGAACAAGTTTATCTCAACATAGAATTCAGCAATCTTTTTATACATCCATGCAGTTTCGCGTTTTGGAAGTTCCAATGCCTGAATCTTAGTTAATGGAATTTGGCACATATACTTGTATCCCTCAGAACTGAAGTGATACAAATAGATTCTCTTGAGACGGTTTTTCACTTCTTTAGTAAAGTGTTTGAAACAGGGACGTTTTCCTTCAGCAGATAGTAGAGATTCATAAATATGCATTGCTTGTCTAATTTTTCGTTGTTTATCTGGAACAGAACTAACTCCATTTGAAAATCCAAGATTCTGATATGCTTCTGCAATAAGAAATTCGCAGTCTCGGCTATCTTCATAGTTAAAGAAATCATCAATACACCACTCTGTTCCATTTTTTTCACATCTATTGCAAAGTTGCTCATACATTGAGATTCCTGTCTCATAGTTTTGATGCAACAGTGCCTGAAATAACATTTCTAATTTTGCATAGTCATGATTGATTCTATTGAGTTTTTCATAATATGCACGATTAATTTGCTGATTGCGTTCTATGTTCTGTAATATCCTATCATATTCCGATTTACGTTGTTTGTTCTGTAGAACATCATAAGCGTTACAAACCACACGAAACATCTGTTTTGCATTTTCAACCTGATCTGGATTGTAGTTTCTGTCAATTTTATCTGGGTGATATTTTTTAGCAAGTATACGAAATGCTTGTCTTATTTCAGAATCAGTCGCATTTCGACCAATTTTTAAGATCTCATAATAATTTGTTATTTTCATGGGTATATTCGTTTATAGAAAAGTATGGTATTATAATTCCATGTATTAGAGGTTTTGTCAAGTGAAAATAAAATCAAATATCAACAAGAATCAAACCGGATATTCAACCATATATAAATGTATTTAATAGTTCTATGTAAATCATGTAAGAACAATGGGTTTATATATGTGGTTGTAGACGGTTGGGTTGATTAGGGGGAAGTTTGAATGATAATGTGTTATTGTGATACTATACCCATCCAGCCAATATTAGATGACGGAGTTCAAGAAGTAGACTTGGTTGATGTCTTAATAAGGTTTGAAATACTTTCGTCATTGTCATCTGATCCTTAGGCACTTTAGATAGAACTTCTGCATATCTATCAAAATCTTCATCGCTGTATTTAAAAACACCATCCCTAATGCGACAGATATGTTTGAAATTTTTACCTTTCTCGCGTTCCCATCTTTCAGCATAGGAACTGAGAACCTTTTCAGATACATCTCCAATGTTAATTCCTTCCACCGCAGCTTCAGCAGCATATTTCCCAGAAAACATTGCATTAGGTATACCTCCACCAGATATAGGGTCACTGTGGTGTGCAGCATCACCAATAAGCATAATTCCGTCCCCAACGATACGTGGTAAACCGTATCCTACTGGAACTGCACCACAGACTAAGCCTAATATTTTTCCATCAGGAAACTTCCGTTTGACAAATTCGTTTAGGTAATCAATTGCGAGTTTACTACCCTTACCTGAGAGACTTCCTCTAACACCGACACCAACATTGGCAATGTCATCACCCTTAGGAAACACCCAAAGGTATCCGCGAGGTGCTTTTTCGTGTCCAATATAAAAATCACAATACTCAGGCATAATATCAATGTTGGAGATGAGATATTGTGCACAGATAGCAACATCGCGTAGTTGGTGGGTTGTATCTATCCCTGCCCAACGACCCACCTGAGATTCTACTCCATCCGCTCCAATTACTACTTTCGATTTACAAGTGTACTCGCGACCAGAATACCGAAAGACAATTCCATTGACAGCACTGTTATCGGAAGTGGTAACACCTGTAACACAGGCTTTTACCATCACTTCAACCCCTGCAGTGGATGCCATCTCAGTTAGTCGTCTATCAAAAACTTTCCGTTCTAAAACATATCCAGCATTCTGTTGATGAATTGTAACAGCAGTTTCGTTTGGAGAAAAGATACGTGCCCCGTGTATCTCGCATGAAACCCATGCTGCCTCCGGTTGAATAAATTCACACAGTTCCACTGTGCTAATACCCTCCGCTCAGCGGAGAGGAGTGCCGATTTCTTGTCGCTTCTCTAAGAGAAGAACACTCAATCCATTTTCTGCTGCAACTTTTGCAGCGATGGATCCACCTGGACCTGCACCAACTACTATGACATCGTATTCTGTATGAAACATTTAATTCCTATCTCTAATTTCTTGATTTTATTAATGACGACAACTCAATAAATATTTAGTCTATGTATTATTAGAAAAGTCCTCTATCAGGATATTCAAATTGATATATCTTTCCATTCCGTTCCATAGAAAGTACACCTATTGGACATCCTTTGACACATTTCATGCAATCAATACATTTGGGTTGGTCAATTTTTAAATGTGTGTCTACCAAATCAATTATGTTGACAGGACAAACTGCAACACATGCTCCGCAATAAACACATAGTTCTTCCTTAATGTGAATCATATTCCCTCTCAGGTATATTGCTCATGAATTAATCAAAATGATAGCACAAACAGGTATGAAGGTCAAGTTATACAATTGATAGATATTATTATCTTGTGATTGTAATAGCAGTGTTAGGAGTTTATACAATGTGTAATTCCTACAACACATCAAGAAGAAAACGGGCAGTATGTGATTCTTTTACCTCGGTAACCTGTTCAGGTGTCCCCATCGCAACGAGATAACCGCCTTTGTCGCTTCCCTCTGGACCTAAATCAATAACCCAGTCAGCAGATTTAATTACATCCAGATTATGTTCCACAGCAACAATTGTATTACCTGCATCAACGAGTTTATTCAGCACGTTGAGTAGTTTTTGTATATCATCAAAATGCAATCCTGTGGTTGGTTCATCCATAATATAGAGAGTTGTCCCCGTTTGACGACGTGCAAGTTCCTTAGCAAGTTTAACACGTTGTGCTTCTCCTCCGGATAGTGTTGTCGCTGCTTGACCTAACTGGATATAGTCCAGACCGACATCGGCTAAAGTTTGAAGTGGTCGCATAATACGAGCAACATTACTGAATAGGTCAAGTGCTTCCTGCACAGTCATCTGTAATACTTCAGCGATGTTTTTACCTTTGTATCGTACTTCAAGAGTTTCAGCATTATATCCAGTACTGTTACAGTTTTCACACGGTATCCATACATCTGGCAGAAAGTGCATCTCTACTCGATTATAACGTTGTCCGTCACATACTTCGCACTGTCCATAGGAGAGATTGAAACTGAAACGTCCCCTGTTAAAACCACGCAGCTTAGCATCAGGCAGCTCAGCAAACATCTCACGGATTTTTGTAAAAAGGTCGGTGTAAGTAGCAGGATTGGAACGCGGTGTTTCACCAATTGGTTTTTGATCAATATGAATAAGTCGTTCAATAGAACTGACACTTTGTATCTTATCGTATTCAGCTATACCATAAGGATTGTCAGTAAAACTATTCCCCTTTCTGATGGATCTACGAGCATCTAACGCAGGACGTAGTGTCCCTTCAATTAACGAACTCTTTCCACAACCCGAAACACCGGTAACACATGTGAGTGTGCCATACGGTATTTTAATATCAATGTTTTTTAAGTTATTTGTCTTAGCACCCAATAATTTCAACCATTTTCCTGTACCTTTACGACGTACTGCAGGAACAGGGATTTTCATTTCGTCAGATAAATAGGCTTGAGTCAATCCTTTGGAAGTTTGTGTTGGAGTAACTCCTTCTGTTTCTTCTGTATCCTTTGGTTGAGATTTTATAGTGCAAGTTATCGGTTCGCCATTGGTAAATGCAGTGGGTGCACCAGTAGCAACTATTTCCCCACCCTGTTTACCTGCATTTGGACCAAAATCTATAATATGATCAGAAGCCAGGATCGTATCCCTATCGTGTTCCACAACGAGAACACTATTACCAATATCACGCAAATCCTTCATTGCTAATATCAGTCGTTCCTGATCGCGCGGATGTAGACCGATACTCGGTTCATCAAGTATATATGTTACACCAGTGAGTCCAGTACCAAGTTGGCTTGCAAGACGGATTCTACGGATTTCCCCTCCCGATAGTGTTGGTGCAGGTCTATCTAAACCAAGGTAACCAAGTCCAATATCCTCCAAAAATCTAAGTCTTGCCTGAATTTGGCGTAGTAATTGTGCCTCAAATTCAGGTGAGGTATGCGTGTGAAGTGTCGGATGAGTTGCTCTTGAAATAGATACATCTCTAACCTGTTCTCTTGCTGCTTTTGCTTCCGCTTCACCTACAGATGTAGTGAGGTGTTTTTCAATTGATTTTATACGGGTGGTGAAGAATTGATTTATCTCAGAAATGGACATTGCCATGAGTTCAGCAATTGTTTTATCCAAGAACCTGACATTTCGTGGGAATTCGTTTAATCGTGTTCCATTGCAGTCTTCACATATTTCTTTATTATCCGTTAAAAACCTACCAATACCATCACAAGTACTACATCCACCCAATCTATTGTTAAATGAGAAGTGTCGAGGTGTCAGTTGCGGAAAATTACGACCACATTTTGAACACATAGCATGTTCACTGAAAAAATATCTTTCATGTAATTCGTCAGATTGACTCGGTTCAACAATTACAAAACCATTACTCTCAATAAGTGCTAATTCAATTGCTTCGGTGAATCGACTCTTTTCATCATCATTAAGTTGGAGACGGTCTATCACAAGAAATACTTCATGTCGTCTACGTTTTCGTATAGTTGGTGTTTCATCAAGACGATATATTTCACCATCAATTTGGACACGAGCATAACCTGCCCTCTGCAATCTACGAAATGCGTCTATATAGTCCTCATTGCCTTTCAAACCTGGAGTCCGCTCTTCTCCAATCACCACTTCAGAGTCGTCTTCATAAGCTTGAAAGTTTGTAAGAGGAGAAAAAACATCGACTCTTTTACTTCTTAATAACTCAAAAACCCGATCTACTATCTGTTGTGCTGTCTGAGGACGTACAACTACTTGACATGTTGGACAATGTGGTTGACCCCATCTTGCATAAAGTGTGCGTAGACCATCATGTAATTCTGTTATCGTTGCAACAGTGGAACGTGGATTCTGGCTTGGACTTGAATGAGATATTGCAATCGCAGGTGACAAACCCTCAATTTTTGATACTTTTGGTTTCTCCATACTCCCGATAAATTGCCGTGCATAAGTGCTGAGGGTCTCAATATACCGACGTTGTCCCTCCGCATAAATAGTGTCAAGTGCGAGCGATGTTTTTCCTGATCCACTAACACCAGTCAACGCAGTTAATCGCTGATGTGGTATTTCGATATCTATGTTCTTCAGATTATTTTCTACTGCACCTCTTACCATAATAGACTTAGAGTTACCTAAATTAGATTCAGCAATGATAGTTTGGGGAGGATTACCGTTATCAGTAGCAGCGTGTCTTGAATCCATAGTTTTCCACAAGTCAAATTCCCCACGTAGTGCTTGACCAGTATATGAATCTGGAACATCTCTTACTTCCTCAGGAGTGCCAACTGCCACTATCTGACCACCATCGACTCCCCCTTCCGGTCCTAAATCGATGAGATAGTCAGCAGAATTGATTACCTCAAGATTATGTTCAACAACAACTACAGTGTTTCCTTCGTCAACTAATCTATGTAGGATAGTCAACAGATTGTTCACATCTTCAAAGTGTAAACCGGTAGTTGGTTCATCAAGTATATATAGAGTTTTTCCTGTACTACGCTTGGAGAGTTCTTTTGAAAGTTTAATCCGTTGTGCTTCCCCACCGGATAGTGTTGGTGCGGGTTGTCCAAGTTTGATATAATCTAAACCTACATCATGAAGTAACTGCAGTCCTCTGGCAATTTTGGGTAGATCTGCGAAATGTTGAAGTGCTGTTTCAACATCCATTTCAAGGACATCTGAGATGTTTTTCTCTTTATATTTTATTGCAAGTGTTTCATTGTTATAACGTTTTCCACTGCACACATCACATTCAACCCAAACGTCTGCAAGTATACCCATGTCTATTTTTTTAGCACCATTGCCTGAACATGCTTCACATCTTCCACCCGGAACGTTAAAACTAAACCGACCCGGTTTATATCCACGAAGTTTTGCATCCGGTAGATTAGTAAAGAAGGATCGTATCGCATCAAATATTTTCGTATAGGTTGCTGGATTAGAACGGGGAGTTCGTCCGATTGGAGCCATATCAATGTTGATTATTTTGTCAACGACACCCGATATTTCAACAGTCTCACCTTCATTGATTCCCTGAATTTTTTCGTAATCCCCCGGCACAGTTTTTGCTCTCATTAGGTCTCTGGCAAGTGCACAATAAAGAATATCGTGAATGAGTGAACTCTTCCCAGAACCACTGACTCCAGTAACACAGCAAAGCGTTTCCAACGGTATTTTTGGACTTATTTCCTTTAGATTGTTTTGTCGAGCCTTGCAAATCTGAACCCATCTATCACCTGTAGGACGTCGTGATTCAGGATGAATGATCTCTCTTTCACCCCTAAGATATTGTGCAGTCAACGAGTCGTTATCCTTTATAATTTGGTCTGGTGTACCAATACCTGTGATCTTTCCACCTCTTAAACCAGCACCAGGACCGAAATCAACTATCATATCAGCTACCAACATTGTTGCTTCATCATGCTCAACAACAATAACGGTATTACCTTGATTCCGCAAATTCATTAGAGTTTTTAACAATCCTGCATGGTCGCGCGGATGTAAACCGATACTCGGTTCGTCAAGAACATAAATTACATCTCTGAGACCTGCTCCAACTTGACTTGCAAGTCGGATACGTTGTGCCTCACCACCGGATAATGTTGGTGCAGAACGAGACAATGTCAGGTAACCTAATCCAACATCCATTAGAAATCCAAGCCGTGATCGTATCTCTTTCAACAGTTCAAATGCAATGAAAGCTTGCCGTTCAGGGAGTTCAAGGGTATTAAAAAAGTTGGTAGCATCCTGAATTGACATATCCAGGACCTCAGTGATATTCGTTCCAGCTATTTTCACTCCTTGAACTACTTGTTTTAAACGGGTTCCGTTACATTCTTGACAAGGCATTTTGATGAAGTAATTGGGGAGTGAAGAATCCTCTTCATCGTCAACTTCTGTCGAGAGATATTGTTGCTCATGTGCTGGAATTAGTCCTTGAAATCTACCGGTGAATTTCTGGTTACGTTTCCTTTTTCCAGAGGTCTTGGTAAAAGTTAGGACAGTATCACCGGTACCATATAGGATTGCATGTTGTTGGTCGGGTGTAAGATCTTTCCAAGGTGTGTCGACATTGAAGTCGAGATGTTCGGCTAAAGTTTGAACTACTATTTTTTCGTTATGTCCTGGTTTCTCCCACAACAATATTGCACCATCCAAAATAGACAGTGTTTCATCACCAATGACTAACTTAGGAGAAATTGCCATTTGTACTCCTAATCCCCGACATTTTTCGCACATTCCGTATGGACTATTAAATGAGAAGTGACGAGGTTCAGGCACATCATAACTAATTTGGCAATTAGAGCAGGCATACTGTCTACTAAATAGGAGATCTTCACCGTCTGAAGACCCTCGTGAAGTATCATCTGATGATATGACATTGACAATAAGACTATCATCTCCCTGCGAAAGTGCAGTTTCAACTGCTTCTGCAACGCGGCTATGAATGTTATCTTTGATGATTATCCTATCTACAACAAGATCAATGTTGTGACGCTGATTTGGATTGAGGGCAATATTGGAACTGATTTCATGCACTTCTCCATCAATCCGTGCACGAACAAACCCAATTTTGCGAGCATCTGATAATTCTTTTCTATACTCACCACGTCTACCTCTAACAATTGGTGCTAATATCATGAGACGTGTTCGGGGTGGAAAGCTAAGGATATGTGATACGATGTCAGCAATTGTTTGTGAACCAACTAATTGTCCACATTCAAGACAGTGAAATTCACCAGCGCGGGCAAATAATACACGGAGATAGTCGTAGATTTCTGTTACGGTGGCAACCGTTGAGCGGGGGTTATGTCCTGTTGAACCTTGGTCAATTGCAATGGATGGAGACAAACCTATAATCTTGTCTACCTCTGCTTTGCCAAGTTGTCCTAAAAACTGCCTTGCATACGCTGAAAGAGATTCTATATATCTTCTTTGTCCTTCTGCATAAAGAGTATCTATAGCAAGGGATGATTTTCCTGAACCACTTACACCGGTAAAGACTATGAGCTTATCTTTGGGTAATCGGATGTCTATATTTTTTAGGTTATGTTCTCTTGCGCCGTATACCTCTATTGACGCGTCTGTCATAGCATGATTTCCTCATGTTAATTACTACCGATAATAAACTTTTTAATATCATTTACTACAAATCTAAAAAACCACCTAATTCTCTGAGTTTGCGAATGTCCGTACGCCAGTCTGCCTTTACGGTTACGTATAGTTCCAGAAAGACACGCGAATCTAAAAATTTCTCAATATCATGACGTGCTAATTCCCCAACCCGTTTAATCAGTTTGCCACCTTTTCCAATAATAATTTGCTTTTGAGTCTGTTTTTCTGCATAGACGATTGCACGTATATAGATGATCTCCTCAGAATTGCGTTTTTGTCTTTTTTCAAATTCCTCAACGATAACAGCCGAAGCATAAGGCACCTCACGTTGCGTGATCAACATTAATTTCTCTCTGATTGTTTCGGAAATGAAAAATCGTTCTGGTAGATCGCTGAGTTGGTCTTCGGGGAAATAGAGAGGACCCGGTGGTAAATATGAACGGACTTGTTCAATTAAGAGAGGAACTCCATCCCCAGACTTAGCGGAGATCGGTATCATTTCATCAAAATCAAACTTTTCATTAAAATATTCAAAAAGAGGTAATAATATGCCTTTATCTATTAAGTCAACTTTGTTGAGGATAAGAATATTTTTTACAGATTCTGCACGTGGCAGACGTTCAATAATGATATTTTCTATTTTTTTATTTCTATGTGCGACATCAACAACGAAAAGGGTTATGTCAGCATCGCGTAATGCTCCATAAGCCGTTTTGACCATCTCTGATTGTAGACGATACTTCGGATCCATCAGTCCCGGCGTATCTACAAAAACTATCTGATGTGTCTCGGTGGTGACTATCCCTCGTATCTGATTACGGGTGGTCTGAGGTTTAGGGGTTACAATCGCTAATTTTTGACCTAAGATAGTATTGAGGAGTGTGGATTTCCCAACGTTGGGAGCACCAATGATACTTACATATCCAGATCTAAATTGATCTTCTTCGGGTGAGTTTTCAGAAACTTGATTTGAGTCCTCTGACATTAAGTTTTCCTATAGTGGATTTTTCCACTGAATCTGTGTCATCATTAATTAAATAGTATCTTTATGTTGAATATTTGTGCCTTCACTGTCCTTTGAAAAATCTCGATCACATGAAGGACAGGTTGGAATTTATGTGAGCACCCTCAAACCGCACCCAGGACACATACGTCCAAGATAAAATAATGATCTGCGGTATCTATGTCCGGATTTGTCGGTTTCGGTATAGTTCAGACTACGAATAAGAAAGTAAATAACGAGAACTGGAATTATGATAAAACCCAACGCAACTATATAAGGTATATATTGGACGAAGAAGAACAATTCCATTTTAGTTCTCTTTACTATGGTTAGTCTATTTACAGTTAGTAACTATAGCTTCATACTCACCTGTTCGGTCGCGCGGGTGTTTTAGTTTCTGCTGACTCGTATATCAGATCCATCAATTCTGATTGAATAATACCGTTCAACGGATTGGTACGCGGTTCTGCCCTTCCTAAAATTGCATCAATGAAGTTGTCATCTGGGTTACCTGCAGACATTTCCTGTGAAATCGGAGGGGGATCTAAGGCTTCTCCACCTTTCCATACACGAATCCAGCCACCACCCCAACCATCTACCTCAATTCTACCATTGTCAAAAATAAGTGCCATATGTGTTCCACCTGGACTTGGACAATTTCCACTGATTACCATTGACGCAAGCACACCGTTTTCAAACTTAATGTTTATCGAGGAATTAATGTCAACTTCTGTCTCTTGATTATCGGTGTATGCGTATACTTCTTCGACTTTAGCCTCAACTGTCCAACACAGACTATTCAGTAAGTGCGCGCCGCTATCGTAAGCCTGTCCACCTCCAGAAAGTTCTGGTTTTTGTCGCCATGCTCCCATAGTTGCACGTTTCCAGTTTTGTGTGATATAACCGATTACCAACTCCAACTTACCAAAATCACCATTTCTGACAATTTCCCGAATATAGTGGAAGTTTGCTGAACAAGGCGTATTATATCCTATTGTAAGTATGAGACCAGTTTCTTCGACCTTCTCAGCAAGTTTGTATGCATCAACAGAAGAGGTAACCATCGGCTTTTCCATTAAGACATGACACCCCGCTTCAAGTGCTTGCATGCCTTGTTCAAAGTGTAAAGTATGTGGTGTAGAAATAACCACTGCATCTGGTTTTACATCTGTTAGCATCTTACTAATATCATCATAAGCTTTTGGACGCGGTGTCAGGTCGGATAGATTACGGTCAATATAACTGTTTGCAATCTCAGTAGTTACGTCGCAGGTGCCAACGATTTGAACGTCTGGGTTTCCATTCATTCGCCTTGCGTGACCGGATGAATTACCACCACATCCAATCATGGCGAGTCGAATATTTGGCATTTAATGCTCCTTTAATTCTGTACAAATAATGTGAGTTCGTTTTAGTAGACATGCAGGATTTTATATCTATTTGCTGAATTTACAATGTCATAACTTAGTAAAGTTTTAGAGTCAATCGGGAAATTAAGGAATTTAGACATGTGCAACAAACCTTTATCACAAGTGGGTTTAGAGGCTATTTACGACTATTTCAGTCAAGAATGACTCTAAAACTTTACAAGATTTATCAGGCACTATAACATAGGTTTTCTTACAGTGCATATTTTGCCGATTCCCAAAGTTGCTTATACCGATCTCAAGTTACAATTATTTTTTTGTTAAATAAAGTGAATAATTAAATCGGTTGTGTCTTATGCAGTCTTTGCTAAATCTTCAACGGTCATTGCACCTTCTCCGAATACCCGTCTAAATGTGCCACCTCTATGAGACTTTGTATCACCGTGCATATAGCATACACTAAACGCGCGCCGAGGTATATCCGTTTGGTTAGTGCCAGAACTGTGAAGCAACCAATTATGGAGTAACACTACCTCACCAGCATTTAATGTCAACGGTACAGGTGTAGAATTATCTACAATTTCATCAATCTGCTCTTGATTCAGAAATCCTGAACCGTGTGATGGGTTAATTAGGTTACTATGTGATCCAGGTATTATATGAACACACCCGTTTTCAATGGTGGCAGGATCTAATGCAGTATATATGGTAATCTGTGGGTCACGGTCAAGATCTGTCCATCTATCTTGGTGCCAAACAAGGTAAGTACCTTCGCCTGCAGGTTTATTCATAAACATTGCACGGAAACATAAGATTGGTACACCTTCACCGTAAATCTTCTCACAAACTTCCTTGAAGGTAGGGTTCTTAAGATATGTTAAAAAGAGTGGATCGTATTCAAGATTCTGAATTTTCCTGTATAATAGGGTAGCACCTTTGTGACCAGATGATTGAGGACCAGGTCTTCCTGTTCCAGGTTCTCTGTCCAGCTGCATCATGATTTGGTTATAATCAAGTGGTGCTTTACCGAGCATGATGTCATCCATACGTTTTTGTAAACGCGCAAACTCATCATCAGTGGCTACTTGACCAATTCGAACATAACCATATTCCGAAAAATGTTCCCACTGCTCATCAGTTATCAGTTGTTCCATTCATTTCCTCCAAAAATGTGAACATATCTGGTTATAGATCTTTTCCATTGCAGTGTCCGTACTTTAAGTATAGCATGTTAGTATAACACAATTGCCAACAAATTTGAAAATAATTACAATCACTGAACGTCAACCTATCTTATATAGTTTAAATAAATCCATTTAATAAAAAAGTGCAACATTTTCAATTCTAAGATGCGTCTAATTAATCAAGGGATGCAACAACTCCGGAGGATTCCTATGAAAAAGAAGGATGCTGAGTTAATTCAGCAAACATTAGACGGTGATCAATCTGCATTTACAGTCTTAGTTGAGAAGTATCAAAAGGGTATTCACGCGCTGGTGTGGCAGAAAATTGGTGATTTTCATATTGCACAGGAAATTACACAAGATGCGTTTCTCAGAGCATACCAGAAACTGGGATCATTAAAAAACCACAACTTGTTTTCTGGATGGCTATATGTAATCGCCACACGCTTATGTTATGAATGGATCCGAAAGAAACGAATACCGATGCAGTCCTTAGAAGCCGTAGATAATACAGAGGTTGACAAAATGGCATATAAAAGGCACTTTGAAGAAGAACGAGAAGCAGATTCAAATGAATCACGACGTGAATTGGTCAGAAAGTTACTAAAGAAACTTCCAGAAAGTGAACGAACTGTAATGTCATTGCACTATCTTGGCGAAATGAAATGCGAAACAATTAGCAAGTTTCTCGGTGTATCTCCAAATACTGTTAGAAGTAGACTTAGCCGCGCACGCAATAGATTAAAGAAGGAAGAAGATTTGATACGAGAGAACCTATTCAGTTTCCAATTGCCAACCCAAATGACAGAAAACATAATGACGAAAATATCCCAAATTAACCCAACTACACCGCAAATAACTAAACCTTTCCTCCCATGGGCATTATCCGCTGCATCTGCAATGATAGTTTTGTTTCTCATGGGTATTGGTACACAGAATAATTTGCGTACTCAAGAGCCTTACAGTTTAGATACTTCATCAGAATCAACTGTTGAAATTGTTGACGCACAAATTGTTTTGGATTCACCATTGAAACAGATCGTTAGAAAAACAATTGGAAGTGCGGATTTAAGCAGTAATAGTAACGGTAAGGGACATTCTACAGATGAATTATTAATCGCTGCTGCACAAGTAGAAGAGACTCAGATGTCAAATTCTAAACAACAATGGGTGCAAACAAGAGGACCGGAAGGTGGCAAAGTACTTGGATTATTCACAACATCACGTGGTGACATTTTTGCAGGAACAGAATATGGACTCTACAGACTCAATGATTTTGATACTGAATGGATTCATGTAAACCCGATGAATGGACCACTACAAAATACAATCAATGAAAAAATCAAGTGGTGGGATGTAGTAGAACGTCATGATACATTATACCTTGCAAATAATGGAAAGATTTTAGCATCTAAAGATAGAGGTGAAACATGGGTAGAAGTCTGTGAGAGTCAAAATGGTCAACCTATTGGGATGGTGATTACTGATGGTATATTGGAAGCACAACCAAACATGACGATATATCTTGCATATTCCTTTGGTATATTTTGTTCAAATGATTTTGGCAAAACGTGGAAACAATTATCAGAGGAATTGAATAACAATAAAATAAGTGCAATCGCCTCTATTGGAAATACAGTCTTTGTTGGTACAGTTAAAGGATTATATCGACTCAAATCAGGTTCTTGGGAGAAATTAGCAATCGGTTATGATAAAAATCCTAATAATTCCCATAACATATCTGATTTAATAGTTACAGATAACCATCTATATGTTGCAACAAAAATTCCGGGAGGTGATCTATTTGATGGGAAACAAAAAGTATTCATAGAAGAAATACCAAAAAATGATTTACCTAACTGGATAGAGGTTAAAAATATGGATGGCAGAGGGATTACATGGAACCTTTACCATTCAACCGACCTCGGCATTACATGGAAATCTATAACTCCAGAGATAAGACAAGAGTGGAACAAATTAGTTCTTCCCGCGAACGGTATTTTAACTTTTGGTGGGATACGTAGAGTATTTGCATCTGCGGAAAAGGTAATGGTGACAGACGTCGGGAGACACTACTATTCGGTTGATGCTGGGGATTCTTGGACATCCTTAACTAATAAAGACAATAATACGATTTTTACCGTATTAGTAGATGGGAAAGGAGCTAAGGACAACAGAATGGCAGTTGATATAAATAAACATTTGAAATCATTAGGAAATATAGATGATATTGGTGATATTTCCTCAGTGCTGCTACTGAATGCAAATACATTATATAGAAGTGGAACTGCTGGAATTCAACGTTCTACTGATAACGGTAAAACGTGGGAACATTTCAATACTGGACTTGTGAATACGAATGTAAAACAAATCTATTCTATAAACGGTATACTTTATGCAAACACTGAAACAAGACTTGTTTATTCTAAAGATGGGGGAGAATCGTGGTACCCAGTTAAGGGTGATACAGGTTTCTTAACACATATTTATGAATTCAATGAGGAACTCTATGTGAGAGACAATGCATCTGGTGTGCCGCGGTTTCTATCCTCTGAATATAATAACCTGAGGAGAATTGACGATATACCTCGTTTAAAAGAAACACATTCCACAGTCAGTAACGATTCATCAGTTGATCGGTTTGAAATTGTGGAGAGAGGTAACCGCTTACACATTAAATCATTTCTCGGTAGTTTTGCAGTAACAGACAGTGGTTACTATGTAGAATTTGAGAAAAAACTCTTCAAATGGAATTATGGAGACAAGAACTGGATTGACACAAGAGTAACAGAATTTGATGATGCTACCCATATAGACATTGATTCCAATCTTGCCTATCCCAACAAATTCAGATTTAGTATCTCAGGAAAAACTGTTTATGTCGGTAAACGTGGCGGACAACTTCTGAAATCGATTGATGGAGGGGATAATTGGCAAGATGTTACTGAACATTTACCTTTTGCTGTTGACTATTTCAATGTAATAGTATTTGCAGGACAAACTGTCTATGTGTCTACCAACAAAGGTGCAATGCGTTCAAGCAATGGTACTGACTGGGAAACACTCACTGATACGGAAGGAATACCTATCGTAGTGAATAGTTTTGCTGTGAATGGAACAACTGTGTATGGCACAGTTAAACAAAAAGTGTTTAATATAAGAAAGGAATCCAACACATGGCAGCAAGTCACACCAGAAATACCTCATTTTGTATCCTGCATTGAAGTTGACGGGAAGATGTTATATGTTGGAACACATGGACGCGGTGTACTACGTTACACACTTGAAGAATGATTTTCACATTATTTTTCAAATTGAAATGGTGTTCCTCAAGGTAGGGTGTCAAACCCTACCTTTTTAATTTTAAAGTTAAATAATACCATTTCTAAAAAATGAAACTTCATTGTGAAATTATCGGTACAAGCAGAGATGAAGATTGTAAGAGGCGCAATGAATTGCGCGACTACAAACGCTGTTTTGCCAATGACAGGAGATCAATTAGAAATGGTATAAGAATAATGAAAAATCTAATGCATATTCTGTAATTATGTTATAATACCATTTCAAAAAATAATACGCCATTAGCTGTGGAATGTTGTAGGAGCGACCCGACGAATACCAAACGCGTATTCGTCCAAATCAACGCCGAATGCGCGCATGGCATTCTGCGGGTATGAATGCTATAGAGCATTCCCTGCCTACAGAAGATGTGTCAACATATTTGTATATTTCACAATATTAACTAAATATGCAATTCTACTCTACAAATTCGCGTCTTTATATTATAAAGAGCCTATTGTTTTGAGGTGTCAGTTGAAATACGATGATTCTGAACTAATTCAACAAACATTAGACGGTGATGAACAAGCGTTTGCTTCACTTGTGGATAAATACCAAAAACAGATACATGCTTTGGCATGGCAGAAAATTGGTGATTTTCACCTTGCACAAGAGATTACACAGGATGTGTTCCTAACTGCATTCCAAAAACTCTCTACCCTTACTTTTCATCATTGTTTCGTGGGTTGGTTGTATGTGATAACAAACCGCAAATGTATCGAATGGCACAGAAAGAAGTCACCGCAACCACAGTCAATAGAAACTGTAGATCCTGGTGAATTAGAGGAATTATATTATTCAGATTATATGACCGAACAAAACGAAGAAGCAGCAAATCAGAAAAGGCGTACGATGGTACAAAAGTTGCTCAGCAAGCTACAAGAGAGTGAGAGGACGGTTGTAACTATGTATTACATCGCAGAAATGTCTTGCGAAGAAATTGGCAAGTTTTTGGGGGTTTCACCTAACACAATTCGGAGTAGACTCCACCGTGCGCGGAACAAATTGAAGAGGGATGAATCAATGATCAAAGAAAACCTTAGTAGTTTCCAACCACCGACACAATTAACTGACAACATAATGAAGAAAATATCTCAATTCGATCCAACATCTCCACCTAATTATAAACCTTTTGTGCCATGGGTAGTTTCTGCTGCCTCTACCATTCTGATTTTACTGCTGATGGGGATAGGTGCACAGAATCATGTGCTGTTTCAGCAACCGTATAGTTTAGATGCTGCATCTGAATCAACGATTGAAATTGTAGATGCACAAATTATCTTGGAATCTCCTGTAAAGCCAGAGGTTAAAAATCAAATTGGACAAACTAATATATCAAATACAAACAACAATACGGGTCAAACACCTGACAATACATCGCTTGCATCAGCACAAGTCGATAATGATATATCCAACAGAAAGGGACTATGGACTCAAACAGAAGGTCCTGAAGGTGGTGAAGTCGTTAATCTCTATACTACAACTAATGGAGATGTGTACGCGGGAACATATACCGGTATCTACAGACTTACAGATGATAAAGAAAGGTGGAAGCTCATCAACTCCCGTAATATATTCTCACACCGAGAACAACTGAGCGGGATGCGATCCGGACCAATGGTTGAAAAAGAAGGTATACTGTATCTTGCCACAAATAGAGAAATCCTGATTTCCACTGATAGAGGGGAAACATGGAACACACTCTCTGACCATCCAGGTGGAAGACTTATCGGCTTGGCGATGGTTGATCAAACATTTTACCTGTGTCTTAAGGATGAATTCCACTTTTCAGGTGAAAACGGGGTATACCGTTCAGAAGATAATGGGGCAACATGGCTTCCATTGACACCATTTGAAAAGAAATACCCAAACATTGTGCCTCGTGCAATTGCTGTTGTTGATAATACTGTCTATGTCGGTACCAATAAAGGACTTTATCGACTCAACGGTGCAGCTTGGGAACAAATATTCCTTGATGAAATAGGTGAAAAAGCTAAATATTTACCTATTATATCTATGGAAGTTACAGATGATGTACTCTATGTAGCCAGAAGTTATCATATTGCTAATGACTTTCGCGGGTATATAAATAATGGAACACCAATACACCCTACGAAAGATTCTTGGGTAGAACTACAGGAAATACCTTGGTCAATAACTCGTGAAATTGATCGTGCACGGGCAGCAACAGATTTATTATGGGAACTTTTCGTATCATATGATCGTGGGACTACATGGGAAAAAATTACTCCGAGAAAAAATAATACAGATAGAAAGGAACTTTCAATAACCAATTTATTCAAGGTGAATTCAGAGCACAAAAAAGACATACAGAAAATGGATACTAATTCATCATATCAATCAGGAATATACAGTCCCCTGAAAATCGCTGTAAATGAAAATAGGGTAATGCTTGTAGATCATAGGAAACACTACTATTCAGTTAATTCTGGGAAAACATGGAAAACCGATGACACAAATACAGTAGGAAATGCATCTGCAATTGTGATGGTAAATGAGGATACCTACTACAAAAGCGGATACTACGGAATATATCGCACAATAGATGGTGGTAAATCGTGGCATCAATTTAACACAGGTCTTGTTAATACAGAGGTCTGGCAATTGATTGCTGTTGACCGAACTCTTTATGCCAATACGATAAATGGATTTGTATATTCAATTGATGGTGGCAATTCTTGGACTCCAGTTAAAGGAGATACAGGTTATATCACACGTATTACGGAATCCAACGGAGATATTTATGTAAGAGATGACAAAACAGGTACACCTCGTTTTTACCGTCTATTGACAAATGATTATAGACTCATCGCAATGTCTGAAATTCCAATTTTAGATAAAATTGATCCGTGGAAGGAAAACCTTGAATTAATTCGACCTGATGGTGATATGGGACGAAATGTGTCTCACGGTGATGGTCACTTTTCTGAATTGCATCTTGGTGGTATTGCTGTTGCCAATGGGACATTCTATGCTGAATACAGTTATCAACTATATAGGTGGAAACCCGGTAATACTCAATGGTTAAACACGGGTTTGTTAGATAAAGGGGCAATTGAAGATAGATCTTTTTGCTTTGCAAATAATATATTTATTGATGCTATAGGATTTAGATTTGCGGTGTCCGGAAACACTGTTTACGTTGGTGAAAAGGAAGGTCAACTCATGCAATCTCTTGATGGAGGACTGACTTGGAACAATGTTACCAAATACCTACCATTTTATGTTGAACATTTCAAAGCAATTGTATTGACAGGAAACTTTGTATATGTTGCCACCGACTATGGAGTCATTATGTCTGGAAACGGGACAGAATGGCACATACTCAAGGATATAGATGGTCATCTAGTAATTGCTAATATTCTTACGACTGATGGGACTACTGTCTACGGTGAAGCAGGACAGAAAATATATCAATTGACAAGAGATAAGCACACTTGGGTGCAAGTAACACCAAAAATTTCACACATCATTACCTGTATTGATATTGAGGATAATACAATCTATATCGGCACCAGAAATCGTGGTGTGTTCAGTTTCTCACTTGCTGAATAGGAATGTCGTTATACGATTGACATTTCTTTGTTAGTTTAGAAGCAACATACTTCATAGCAGGTGTGTAAAGTTTTTGGTGTTAACTGCATAATTCATTGTAGTGTTCTGTCTACTCCAAAATTGTGAATCGGCAAAGAATTCGGGAATCCAAATCAAGAAATCAAGAAATCAACGGTATGAATACCATTTAGGTATTCCCCGGGGATGAACGCCTGTGGGCGTTCCCCCAAATCAACGCCGAATACGCGTATGGTATTCGTCGGGTATGAATGCCATTGGCGGCATGCGCGTTTGGCATGCCACATGATTCCCCGGAGTTCCTTCCTACAGAAGACTATGTAGTAACGTGAGTTCGGTTTAGCAGACATGCATGATTTCATTTTTATTTGCCGAATTTACAATGTCATACTTTTGAGTTTTTTGAGTCAATCGGAAACGAAGGAATTTTTCCATTTGCGACAATCCCTTATCACATAATGGTTTATAGGCTATTTACGACTAAAATAGTCAGGATTGACTCAAAAACTTTAGAAAATTTATCAGACACTATAACAAAGGATTTTTGCAGTGCATATTTTACCGATTCCCAAAGTTGCTTATACCGAACTCACGCTAAAATAGTATTTACATAGGTCTTTTTATATGTTATAATTTGAAGGAAATTAAAATATGTAGGATAGCAAGTTCTATGAAACATATAATGACCATCCTTTCTATTATCCTATTAGCAATCTGCTTCAATACCGATTCCATCGGTGATTACACTCAATATGATTTTACCTTTGTTCGTTTGAAATATAATGGTAGTTTTAGGTATAAAAGTCTATGGCATATAGATTCTCCTGCAGCTGAACGAAACTTACTTTTCCAACTACGTCAACATACCGAAATTAATGCGAATCCTCGTGAAAAAGTCATTGAGGTTGGTTCACCAGAACTATTTGACTATCCATTTGCCTATATAGCTGAATTAAGTCGTCTCAATCTTTCTAAAGCAGAAGCGGAAAACCTTCGAGAATATCTGTTACGCGGTGGGTTTATCATGATGGATGATTTTCACGGCACAGCACAGTGGAAAAGATTTCATAAACAATACCGGAAGATTTTTCCTGATCGCGAACCAAGAGATATCCCCATAACACACCCTTTGTTCAAATGTTTCTTCAAGATTGATAAACTGATGCAAATACCTGCACCTGCTGCTTACAGGAGCGGTAGAACTCATGAAAAAGATGGTTATCAAGTGCGGTGTATGGGAGTGTTTGACGATCAAGGTAGGATATTGATGATGATAAACTTCAATACAGATTTGGGAGATGCATGGCAAAATGCAGCTGAACCTTTCTACCCACGTAAGTTTTCAGATATGGCATTCAAAATCGGTATTAACACTATTGTATATTCACTTACTCATTAATTAGAGTTTGTGTATAGTTTTACATTAAAGCCATATTGTAATCGTATCGTAAGTTTTCTTTTCTCACATATAATCCCACTAACTATTTACTCCACCTTTACATTCTCTTCTGAGAATTAAGTCATTTTCCTCATTTAGATTCTAATTTTTGCAATAATGTGCAATTATTCCTCACATAATTGTGTCTATATATTTAAAGAACGAAATGTTATAGAGGTGCACGATGAATAACAACGATGCTGAACTGATTCAACGAACATTAGAAGGAGATCAACAAGCATATACTGTGCTTGTGGAAAAATACCAAAAACAGATACACGCGTTAGCGTGGCAAAAGATAGGGGATTTCCACATAGCACAGGAAATAACTCAGGATGCCTTCCTTACAGCATATCAAAAACTTGCAACTCTAAAACACTACAACCGATTTGCAGGATGGTTATATGTGATCGCAGATCGAAAGTGCAAAAACTGGTACAGAAAAAGAAAACTTACCCTTCAGTCGTTGGAAGATACCGATCCAGTTGAATTAGAGGAGGTGTATTACTCAGAATATATGGCACGTCAACGAGAAGAAGCAGCACAGAAAAAACGGAGAGCGATAGTACAGAGGTTGCTCAGCACACTGCAAGAGAGTGAACGGACGGTCGTAAATCTGTATTACATCGCAGAAATGACTTGTGAAGATATTGGTAAGTTTCTTGGGGTATCTCCCAACACGGTTCGGAGTAGACTTCACCGTGCCAGGAATAAATTGAAAAAGGATGAAACAATGATAAAAGAAAACCTTAGCAGTTTCCAACTACCGACACAATTGACAGAAAACATCATGAAAGAAATCTCACATCAGAATCCAGTGGTACCAGCTTCAAACAAACCTATTGTGCCGTTTGCGGCTTCTGCAGCCTCTGCTATTTTAGTACTGTTGTTGATAGGAATTGGGTCTCAAAATCTATATCGTTTTCAAGAACCGTATAGCTTAAACGCACAATCAGAACCGACAATTGAAATTACTGAAACACAACTCGTTATTGAAACTCAGGCAAAACCTGCAATTCGTAATCAAATAGGACGTACTGATGTTTCAGGTGATAGCAATAGTATCGGACAAAATCCTGGTGATTCATTGTTTGCAGCTGCACTATCCGATGACGAGAAAACACCTACACCTAAACGACAGTGGGTTCAAACTAATGGACCGATAGGTGGTTTTTTTAACACACTCTTCACAACAACTGACGGTGACATATTTACGGGGACCTCCTCTACATTATACAAACTCGCTGAAGATCAAAGTAAATGGAAACTCGTCTACTCTACCAATACTTCCACATTTGATTTAAGTGATTGGGCATTAGGTCAAGAACCGATGGCTGAAAGAGGGGATACACTATTTCTCGTTACATCTCCTGATCTCTTAACTTCTAATGATAGAGGTGAAACATGGAATTCACTCGGACCTCATCCAAAAGGATTTCCTGTTGGAATAGCGGTAACAGATAGTGCATTATACCTCGGTATTTCAAAAAGTGCAGTCAAACCCAATGAAACGTTTACTGATGGAATATACACATCTGTGGACGGTGGAAAAACATGGAATATCCTGACTGACGACATACTGGCAGGTAAAAATATACGATCATTAGGTGCGATAGATAATACCGTATTTGCTGGCACTGATGAGGGACTCTATCGTTTTCTGGATGGAAAATGGAATAAACTGTCCATTGGTCCAGACGATATGCAAGAAAAGAAATTTGCTATACCTTCATTAGCTGTCACTGAAGACTGGCTCTATGTAGTTGCAGGCTTAAATTATAGTACTGATAAATCAGTAATGACAAGTGAATCATGGTGGTCACTCTACCGTTCATCTGACTTAGGTGAATCATGGGAAATAATTGATCCAAGAAATAAACAACAGAAAAGTGGTTTGTCAGTTTTTCTTCCTATAGAAGGAATTGGAAAGTTTCCATACCTTGGTATCAATGTCACAGCTAATAATGAGAAATTATTGCTATCAGAACACAATAGTACATACTATTCAACTGATAACGGCGAGACATGGTCTACAATAGATAGAGTGAATCTTCCAGAAATCGTATCAATTTATCCTTTCCTGGTATTGGATGATAAAACCTTCTATAAAAACACCCATACCGGAATATCTCGATCTACAGATGGTGGGGAATCGTGGCATAAAATAAATAAAGGACTTACAAGTTCAACGGTCGTAAATTTAATCGCTGTTGATGGTAAACTATACGCAAGGACAAATGATGTATTTGTTTCTTCAACTGATGGTGGTGAAACATGGAAATCTAAACCTTTTCGTTCGAAAAATATATCTATGATGTCAAAATATGACAATACTCTATACGTGAAGAAAACTGATGACAACATATCTATACTTCGTCTATCCACAAAAGACAATAAACTTATTGATATACCGGATATACCCGAACTTGGAGATGTTAAAACAAAAGGAGAGTTTGAATTTGATGTGTTGACAGACAAAGTATTGACAGACAAAGGTATAAATAGTGTTGAGCAAGGAAATACGATTGATTTCACAGAAGTTGATTTTGAAAAACTTGAGGAAGAATTCACTAATCTATTTCAAAAACAAGTAACATCAATACTAATGCCAATATATGGTAACTTTGCTGTTAGTGGTAACACTTACTATATGGAATACATTCAGAAACTATACAGATGGAAACCGGATATGTCTGAATGGCACGACACTGGAATAATTGATTTGACAAAACCAAAGTTACCACCAAATCTTTATGACACTATGAAAAACTCAACTGGTATATCTGCATTAATTGATATACATAAAGCTATCGGATTCAAACTCGCGGTGTCAGGTAAGAATATATACGTAGGAAAACATGATGGTCATTTATTTTATTCATCTGATGAGGGAGATAATTGGAAGGATGTAACTGATAAACTTCCATTATCTTATCAGAAAATACACTCAATTAATTATGCAGGTCCAGTTATTTATGTTGCAACTGATAAAGGTTTTGTATATTCTACCAATGACTCTGATTGGATTACCACAACAGACACTGAAGGCACACCGATTGTTATTGAACAGTTTACGGTCGATGGAACTACAATATATGGTGTCGTTGGTCTACTTGTGTATAAATTGAAAGAGAATTCGGATACTTGGAAACAGATGACACCGGAAATCCCATCTCCCATTTCATCACTTGCTGTTGATGATAATACACTATATGTTGGCACGCTTAATCGTGGTGTACTCCGATACACACTTGACGAATAATAGTTACCTACAGTCATAAGGCGCGTGTAAATACGCGCCTTTTTTCTTGATTGTAACCCAATTTTTCTAAACATAATATATCCGTCAAATCGATCTATTTCACCATAATATGGGTCCAATAACACCTATTTTTCATAAAATCCATATTTTTTTGTAAAAAAGTGCAACCTTTTTCTGAGAAAATGTCTCTTTAATAACAAAGGGAGTTATAGGATAGTTTGAAATTTATGCAACTTATCAGAAAATAGATTGTATTATAATCTGAACACATTGTTATCTGATTTGTCAAATAATTAACTGAGAAAAATAATTGGATAGTGATCCAACAAATATTACATGGACATTGGATTTAAAAGGGAGAAAATAATGTTGAAGAATTTTTCCATAGAGAACTGGATTCTTGGCGGCACAAGTTTCATTCTCATCTTCACACTTGGGTGCTATCTGTGGTTTCAAAATGAAATATCTTCCATTGAACTTCACTATCCCGATACTGAAGTAGAGATACAACATGTGGATGAACCATCTGACACAAAAAGTATTGAAACACCTTTGATTGATATTACAGATAAAGAGGAACAAGACACAAAAGATAAAAATAGCACTGATACAGATGATACAGATGAAGAAATCTCAGATGTAACTGCTACACAAAGTCATAACACACATAGAGATAATCATAAAGTCTATACACCTTGGCACAAACAAACTACAGTGGTTCAAACCTTTAACTTGAAAATATAATAATTCACAGAATATATGGATTTCAATTACTAAGGGAAGATATACACAATCATAGTCATTAGATAGAGACAAATTTGAGTTGACAAACTTATCAAAGGCATGCATTCTATGCATGCCTTTTTGATTTTAAAATAATCTTGGATTACATTACTCTTTATGCTATGTTATTAGTGACTGTAGTGGACTGTCTACCTGTAGTGGACTGTCTACTCTAAAATTGTGAATCGGAAAGAATTCGGGAATCCAAATCAAGAAATCAACGGTATGAATACCATTAAGGTATTCCCCGGAGTTCCCTCCTACACCTAATATACGTAAAGTAATTCTAAAATCCGTTATAACATTAAACTTTTTCCACCAAAGTGCAACCTTGCAATTCTATTTCGCATCTTTATATTAAAAGACTATATCGGTTTGTGAGGAAAACCATGAATAATAATGATTCAGTATTAATTCAACGTACTCTTGAAGGTGATCAACAGGCTTTTGCAGAACTGGTTGAAAAATATCAAAGTCAGATACATGCACTTGCATGGCAGGAGATAGGTGATTTCCATATCGCACAAGAAATTACACAAGATACCTTCATCAAAGCGTATCAAAAACTCGCGACCCTCAAACATCCCGCACGTTTTGCTGGATGGCTTTATGTCATTACAAACAATAATTGTAAGATGTGGCACAGGAAAAAGAAACTACAGGTACAGTCAATTGAAGAAACCGATCCAGTTGAATTGGAAGAAACCTATTATTCAACGTGAGTTCGGTATAAGAGATTAACAAATTCAAGTGATGATCATTTGTATTTCTCCCTAAGTGTTGCAACATCTATAGCAGGTTTCTTTTTTAGATGTGTATATGCAATCAACGCAGCTACCTGATTCACTTGATAATTGGTCCAACTTCGGTGTCGTGTGTGTTGAATTTGTGTTTGAGACTTCAACAATCCAATCACCGTTTCAACAAGCATCCGTTTATTCAACAAGGCTTCGTCAAAATCTGACATCTGTTTTTGTTTCATGTTTTTTCGCACTTTTGTTATCAAGCAAAGATTTCGTGTTTGTAGAGCATCTCCTAAAGTTTGTGAGATATAACCTCTATCAGCATAAATCTTGCCAGTAAGGTTCCTTGTCAACTCTAACATAGGTTTACGATCATCAATGTTTGCGGGTGTCAGTTGTGTCGCTAAGAGTTCACCTTTATCGTTTATGATGATATGGCATTTGAACCCATAGAACCAACCGACTGATGTCATACCGCGCGCAGCGTTGTGAGCAAAGACACGATGCCGTGAAATACGAAGATTATGGCAAACCGGCAGTGCTGTGGCATCCGCAAATGCGATCCCGGAGCAAGCTGCATAGCGGGTGGTAAGATACATTTGTAGCAGTTCCAGTGCTCCATCCATAAGTTCAACGAAGCGGGTGTAACTGACAAGGTGAGGGAATGCCCATCCCAACTCTTGCTGAACCTTTTGCTGATAATAATGTTTAAATGTGCGATGATTACTTTGATGGAAAAACACAAGTATCGTCATCACCTCACTTATATGAAGTCTACAAACACGATTACGTTTGATAAAGGTATTGATATCTTCTGAAGACTGAGAAGTTTTTTGTTTTTCATATTTAAGAATAAAGTCGTGAATATCACAAAAAAGTTGTATAATACACATGGAGAACTCCTTTGATAAAGAATTTGGTATAATCTTTATACCATAGGAGTTCTCTATTTGCTAAAACTAATTTTCTTACACCGAACTCACGTTATTATTCAAATTATATCTCACATGAACGCGAAGAGGAAGTAAATGAAAAACGGCGTTCACTTGTCCATAAACTTCTTAGTAGACTACGCGAAAGTGATAGGACTGTAATTACGTTACATTATCTTGCTGGATTAAGCTGCGAAGAGATTGGAGAATTTCTCGGTGTTGCAACGAATACAGTTAAGAGTAGACTATACCGCGCACGCAACCGTTTAAGAAATGAAGAAGCATTGATTCAAGAAAACCTTAGCAGTTTCCAATTACCTGAACAACTATCAGAGAATATCATGGAATCAATATCTAACCTTTCACCTGCCACACCTGCTGGGAATAAACCTGTTATACCTTGGGTGATTTCAACTACATCTGCATTTCTAATTGTCATAATCCTTGGTGTAAGTGCATATCAAATATACAACTTTCAAAAGCCGTATAGTTTAGACTCCAGATCAGAAAGAACTATTGAGATCACAGAAGCAAAACAGGTTATAGATTCCGTAGAAAAACCTGGTGTGCATAATCAGGAAGTAAGAACAGATAGACAGATTAGAAATAAAAATGTATCACAGAATCCAAATGCTCTATTAGTAGACGCATCACAAGAGGATGCAACAAGAAATTCAGACAAGAACAACATTATTCAGAAAGGTAAGGTATCACTTACTGGAAATGTGGTCGATCCAGAAGGAAAACCTGTAGCAGGAGTGGAACTTACATTAAAACCTGTGAAAACAGAATTGAATAAGGCTATTGTTCCTCTTACACCTTTGGCTTCTTGGGAACAGGTTGTAACTGACAATCAAGGAGCTTTTTCTTTCACAAACATTAATCCAACTTCATCTCAATTGATAATACTACCAGAGGTAGGATCTGATTATCAACTTTTATCACTCAAAATCGGTGATTTAACCGTTTATTCACCAACATACCAACGATTTTTTCCCCAACAGAATTATAAACTGACCTTTGCTATTGAACCTGGCGTTCCTCTTGATGACATAGTGGTAACAGTAAAACGACCACCAAGGCGGATTAGGGGACGTATTCTATTAAAAGATGGAACACCACTTGCAAACGCTGGAATCGATTTGGATATTAAGGCAGGAACACGGGATACTTTTCTACATTTTTTCAAATATGCATCAAGTCTTAGAATTACAACATCTATTGCAATGACTGATTCACAAGGATACTTCGTATATTATCTTTCACCAGAGATAAATGATGAATACGCCGTATCAGTAATGTATGAAGGAGCATCTGCAAAGTCTGGATGGTTCCGTTTGACAGAGGAAGGGTGGTACGATAATCTCGTCTTTAAACTTGGAAATTTAGAAAAGACTCGTAAGAAGCGAATAGAACATGTGAATAAACGATTCAAGATGTGGTCTGTCAACCCAGAAAATGGACATGCGTACAAAATAATCAAGTGCGAAAGTTGGATTGAAGCCAAAGCATTAGCCGAGAAAGAAAATGCATATCTCGTTGCTATCAACAATGAATCCGAACAGAATTGGATAAAAGCACGATTTACAGGACATCAATTCTATTGGATAGGTTTGCTTTCAACACAAGAAGGAAATTACAAGCAATGGTCTAACGGTGATACTCTTACTTTTACAAATTGGTTATCAGAAGAAGAATCCACAACAGAATCTAACACCCCTGTTGCATTGGATTTCTTTTCAAAAAGATGGATGTCAATTGGTTCAAAAAGTCAATTATTATTTGCTATCAAACATGCTATCATTGAAAAAGAGGATTTAAGGATTAGGTGAAATTAAATCTGTATTTCTTATAATATGTGAATGATAAAAGCAGTTTGACATTTTCAAACACAGTAGACGAGGTATCCTAACCTTGGCAGTGTCGAGTGTATAATAAAGATCAATTATCCAAGTCATTATAGAGGTATAATCAATGTCTCAACTCAATTATATAAAACAAACCACCATATACTTCCTACTATTTTTTACATTAGGTTTCGTCATCATCCAAAAGGGAATAACTGAAGAGAATACCACAGCCTTGTCTGGACACATTATTAACCTTAAGGGTGAACCAATTCCAGATACAACCATAATACTTCTATACTTAAAGATGGATGAATTTAAAGGTATCTATCCTATATATGACGTAAATCTATATCCGTTTCTTCATGGTGGACATGCTTTGTATAATAAAGGAAAATTCCCAGATTTTACTGATAAATATGCACTTCCTCCATATTTAATGACAAAAACGGATGCTGAAGGTAAGTTTTCATTTTCCAACATCTCATCAAATTTAATCCAATTGATGGTCATACCAATTGAAGAATTACAAAAAGATCCACCACAAGATGAACACAGTAGACGACAGATTACATTGCTTCCAAAAATTCATACTCTTCATATCGGAGATATTACATTTATACCAAATCAAGACCTTATCTTTCCACCAAATGGAGCAGTCACCTTTACTATAAAACCGGGAACACATATAGAGGATGTTACACTCAAGGTAAGCATGGAAGACCCACTAAATATCCGTGGAAGGATTATATTCAAAAACGGTGAACCCCTTACTAACACATCTCTTGGAATCAACATTGGTCAAGTCAATGATAGTATTACTAACTATTACCCTTTCTACATTTCAGTCTCAATACAAACTGATGAAGATGGATATTTTGAACAAAATGTATTGCAAGCGGGTATATATGCATGTTCCGTAAAACATCGTGGACTATCCGCTATCTCTGAGCCATTTTTACTTGATGGTAACACTCCCCATGATGGAATTGTATTAACGCTTAATGGTAATACAGACGAACTTACCGAGTTACAAGAAAATAAAGAAAATAAAGAAAATGAACAAGATACTATTTCGGACATTTTACATGACATTAAGAGTGTGTGGATATTGAATCCAGATAATGGACATGTTTATAAACGTATTGGGTGCAAATCCAGAAAGGATGCAGAATTGCAAGCATCTCGTGAAGACGCACATCTTGTAACAATTACCAGCAAAAATGAGCAGTTATGGCTTGAAGCTGTATTTGGAACAAGTTCATACTGGATTGGTCTTTCAGGTGATATAAAGGAACACATCTGGGAGTGGGACACTGGGGAACGAATCAGATACTCAAACTGGATAAAGGATGAATTTCATCGTCCTCCTCCAGCAATATTTAGGTTATTTGTCAATAAAGACAAAATCCTACAAGAAAAAAAAGATCTGGATTATGCAATCATGACTTTAGATGTTATGGGAAATATGAAATGGGGTGGAGTTTATAACTTAAGTTCTGATGGAGGATATGCATATTTAGCAGTCATTGAGAAAAATAGCAAATGAATGGTAATCAGCCATTCAATTTATAACAAGGTTTTGGACCTTCTGTTCATCCTAATGAAATGCGAGGTGTTTGTGCCTCGCTTTTTCTTTATTAGTATAACGTGAGTTGGGTTTAGCAGACATTCAAGATTTTATATCTATTTGCGGAATTTACAATGTCATACTTTTGAGTTTTTTGAGTCAATCGTAAAATCAAGAATTTGGACATTTGCTACAATCCTTTATCACATAAGGATTTAGAGGCTAATTACGACTAATTTAGTCAACATTGACTCAAAAACTTTGCAAAATTTATCAGACACTATAACAAAGGATTTTTGCAGTGCATATTTTGCCGATTCCCAAAGTTGCTTATACCAAACTCACGCTAAACCTAAGACAAAAATCTATTCATTACAGTAACAAACTCCACATACCGCTCCGATGGAGCGGAAGAATGACGTTATATGCGTGCTATAAACATATCGCTCCTATGGAGCGGAAGATTAAAGATCCGATATAAGAGCACGATAACGTTGGAAATTCAATAGGTAGCAACTTGGGTTAATATACCTATTTCCATGTAAATTTAAAACTTCTCCTGTATATACTGGTCTTGCAAACCAATTTGTACCATGATATACTTTTAAATAAGTGCTTCAATGGACTTCTCTCTATTTTGCGTTATCGTATAGATGTCGCAAAAACTTCCCAAAAAATAACACATACCTACTAACAAGGTATAATATTCACTTCATTACGAACATAAAGTCTAAAATTTCATTCACGATAGCAAGGAACACACCATGGAAGAAAAAAGAGATAAAATACTACAGCAAATTGGTGAAAATGCACTAAAGAAATCTGTTGTGCGTTTGATGAGCAAGAAACCGAATGAAAAATCTGGAAATAGCAGCAGTTCATCAATCGGCAGTGGATTCTTTATCAAACCCAGCTTAGTCATAACAAATCTTCATTGTGTTGTTGGAGAATCACCTGTTCATGCCGAACTCGTTAGTAGATATGCTGAATTCCCTATTGAAGGTGTAGTTGCATCTGATATTGAAAACGACCTTGTCATTTTAAAAGTAACAGGTAAAGGTATCCCGCTTCCCATTGCAGATAGCGACACTGTTCAAGTTGGCGATGTTGTTATAGCAATTGGGTACCCTGGAGGAGATAAAGGTGTTGTGACTCAGGTCAACATTCAAGACATCAGAGAAAGTGATAACCGTTACCAAACAAAAGAAGCACTAAAACATGGAAATAGTGGCGGACCATTGCTAAACAGTAAAGGAGATGTAATAGGTGTCGCAGTCTCAGTCGCATCAAACTACCTGCATTTTTTGGGTGAAACAACTATATCAGTTGGTCATGCGATCCCTGCACACACCTTACAATCTTTACTTGAAAGGGCAGAGAATGTGGAACCGCTTGAAGAATGGAAAAAACGTCCCCATATACAAGGTTATGCTGAAGTATTACAAGGTCAGATAAAAATGGGACAGGGAAAATATTTTGATGCAAAAAAATGCTATGATGCAGCTCTTGAACTAAATCCAAATATGCATGAGGTTTATGTCAATAGAGCATTAATTAATATCTTCTTAGGTGAGGCTGAAGATGCTATTAAAGACTGTGATAACGCAATCAAACTTAATCCCATCTTCATAGAAGCTTATGTCAACAGAGCAGTTGCATACCTGTATTTAGAAAAATATAAAAAAGCAATTGCTGACTGTGATATTGCTATTGAACATAATCCAAATAGTGTTCAGGCATATTTATGCAGAGCACACGCAAAATCACATATTGGAAGACCAGAATCTGCACTCTATGACTACGATAATGCATTAAAAATCAACCCAGAATCATTGGAAATCTATCTATCTCGCGCAAGTCTAAGGTATGAGAAGAAAGATTATGCTGGTGCGCTTGAGGATTATGATAGGATAATTGATACTGATTCAAAAATGAGTTCTTTTTTCAATGTGCATAGTAGTCGGGGAAATGCAAAATACCAACTCGGAGACTATGAAGGAGCACTTGAGGACTATGAATTGGTCGTTGAATCCCACCCAAATGATGATGGTGCTTATGCTAGTCGGGGACAGGCAAAATACCAACTTGGTAAGTTTATAGCTGATAACGGGGACAAATCTGGTTCTCGTAAATTCTATAAAGAAGCAATTGAAGACTTTAATAAAGTTATTCAATCAAACCTAAAAGACCATGTAAGCTACAAAACCCGCGCACACGCGAAGTACAACCTTGGTAGAATTAATGATGATCTGAGAGATAAGGCAAGTTCACGCGCATTCTATAGAGAAGCACTTGAAGACTATGATGCTGCAGTTATAACAAGTCCAAAGTGTGTAGAATCTTACCACTATCGTGGACTGACGAAACGCTACTTGAAAGATTACGAAGGGTCAATAATAGACTTTGATAAAGTAACTGAACTTAATCCAAAATATTTTAGTGCCTATTTACAACGTGGACTTGCGAAACGTAATTTGGGGGAATCTAAAGCAAATAATGGAGATCTTGATGGTGCCCGTATACTATATAAAGAGGCAATTGAGGATTATACTAATGGTTTAAAATTAAATCCTACACATTCAACAACTTACCACAATCGCGGATATGCAAAGTATCATCTTGGAAAATCTCTTTTTGAAAAGGGAAATGTAGCTGATGCTTCATCCTACTATCAAGGAGGGATAGATGATTATACTGAAGCTATTAAATTAAATCCAAAATATCCCAGTGCCATAGAAAAAAGAGCGTATGTGAACTATCAATTAGGACAAATGAAATTCGAACAAGGTGAAACAGAATCTGCAAGAGAACTCTTTCATGCAACAATATCAGACTGTGATGTTTACATTCGATTAGAACCAGAAAAGCTAAGTTCCTCTGTCTACCACAGACGTGGTTCTGCTAATACTGCAATTGGAGATTATGAACTTGCAATAAATGATTTCAACGAAGCTATTCGGATTAAACCTACACATGCCCGTTCCTACTACGACCGTGGACTTGCGAAGCAGGCACTAAATCTATCCGATGAAGCGGAAGCTGACATTGCAAAAGCTAAAGAATTAGACCCAAATATTGATAACAACTGACCTGCATCCTTCTTATTGTCTTCAAGGACTCTATCAAAAGTAATGTATAGTATTTGTTAATTCAAATCTACACACTAATTTGACAACACAAAGCCTAATTTGTTAAAATATTACACTCCTAAATCCAAATCATCTGTCATCCTAAAACTCTATTCTAACCCAGTTGTATTATATATAATCCTGCTGATCAAATAAAACAACACCCATGTGTAATTAACTATGTTTAAAATAATCTTGAAATATACTCTTATCATTACCGTAATACTGTATTCGTGTATCCTTCAGTCTTACGGACAATTACCATCTGGAACAATCCCGTTTGACTGTCCGGATGTGCCGTCACCGAACTTTCAGTTCAATCAAAACAGTGAACTGATAAACCTTATATCCAAAGACGTAGTATTTTCAGGAATTGAGAATCTGTTTATCCAGACATACGATTATGATAATGAAGTTTTTGACAAAGTATCCCTTTTCTACAATGATAAATTGATGCAAAAGGAGTGGCAGAATTTTGTAGAAGATATTAACCTACAAGTTTATATACTCACGAATACCGATACAGAACAGAGGTTTGTAGATGGAATCTTTGTCATTGTAAAGAGTAGATTAGAAGTATATCTACTCAATATTGTTGGTAAGATTCCACGAAATGATGTAGGAACTGTATTGGCAAACCTAAACATACTGGGTATTTGGATTCCTGAATTGAAAAAGTTGGGACAGCCTATTGCTTCAAACATTGTTGAACCTGAACTAACGATTTTGGAATCAACAGATAAACTGCTGGACAGAAAAACTCCCACTATGCTTCGGATTATTGATAAATCACATCATTCTTTATCTATGTTTTCAGGATCTATGATAGAAACACATCTTGGAAATTGGACATATAATACACTCCCAATTCAGAGAATAAAAATACATTCACATACCAGAAGACTAGCTACTTCACAAAAAGAAAGAATAAACTCAATAAAAGAGTTACTATTCCGTGATAGAAATATGAGCAAAGGTCCGGAAGATTTTGCTGTGATTTTGGAGAGATTATTAGATTCTGATGTAGATGCAATTATAGAGAAAGTAATTATAGATACAGATGAACAAATGATTCAACTCTATCTTGAAGACAAACAGGAAGATGAAAGTCTAATTGAACTCTCACAACAATTTCATACCACTGATGCCGAATTGATACATGAAATACGGTTAAAAGGTATCCAGAATATTGAACCTGAATTAATCAAAGCTACACTAAATGATTGTCCTTCTGAAATTGAAATTGCAGTTATATCTCTTGTAGATACTATTCCAGTATTAACTGTAACAGAAGTTGAAATTGAGAAGTTTGGTCAACAACGTATTGCTAAGATCACTGTTCGTGAGCAAATTACTCCTATTTCCACCTACACATCAGCAAATTCACGAATTGGGTTTAACCGTGTCACAGGCTGGGAACTTGGAGTACGTGTTGAAACTGGTTTACGACAACAGCAGATTGAAGATAACTCACCTTTTTCCTATGGATGGTATTCGGATAAGCCGTTTACTAAAGACAATTCAAAACTATTTGCACAAATCGGTTACGGATATGGCAATGATCAACCCTATTATCGATTCGGTGGAAACTACATCTGGGGTGAAGATGATAAATGGAAATTTGGATTGACCGCTCTATACCATCACGCTATATCCATTTTAAACTCTGATTTGTATGCTGGTTATGCCGACAATGAAACTATTTTATTCCGCTTGATAGGTGTTCCTGATCATCATGACTATTTTTTGAGAAAAGGGACAGAAGTTTCACTTCACTGGTATACAACTCCGTCAAATGGTATAGAACTTTCATTATTATGGGAAAATCATGAGAGTCTGGATAAATCTACAGATTGGCATTTTCTTAACATGCGTTCTGATGTCAAGGTGCGCGAAAATCTTATGATTAGACCTTCTCATCTACGTAGCATCTATTTAAAAACTGACATCAACAATCGCAATAACTATCTCGATTGGCACAACACCTTTATTATTGAACATAGTAATCCATCTTTTGGCTCAGACTACAATTGGACCCGGTTTCAGACTCACCTGCGTTATGCATTTCCTTTCGGTAGAAACCAACTCCGTAGTAGATTCGTTCTAAGTTCTGTGGTGGGGAAATATACTGAAGACCAAGAAGGACCAACACTCCTGCCAATTCAAAGGCAAATTATCCTTGGTGGTATCGGAACTCTCAACGGTTACCCACAAAATACATTCTCTGGTGATGAAGGTTACCTATTTAATGCAGAATTACTATTTGGATTACCAATTATAAAGGAAATCGATATACTAAGAAATATCCATCCTTACCTATTATTTGATATAGGACAAGTATGGAATGAATATCGGAATGAATGGAAATTTCAACCAAAAACCAATGTGGGTATCGGAATACAACTATCGTCAAATTCTAATATACTTAGGTTCAATGTTGCAAAAGCACTTGATTCAGAACAAGATATTCAGTTAAATCTGATGTTTAATTATAGTTATTAAAGTATTGTAGATACTAATGTCGTCCATTGCTAATCCAGACTAAATATGAGGTTAATTGAAATATGAAAAAAAACAGAAGCAAACTCTCACTACTCATCTCAATAGGTATTCATTTCATATTGATGTTAGTTCTATCACCTTTTATCGTCCAACATTTCAATGAAACAGAAACCGACCTTTCTCTGTTATTATTTACATCCGATACTCCAGAACTTGTTAAAAGACGGACGATGCTGGAACATAAGTCAGTGAAGCCTAAACTCAGAACTGATAGCGGGTCTCCCAAACTTACACGTGCTGCCCCAAAATATGCACCTGAGATGAACCCCCCCAAAGCTCCAGTTTACGATAATCTTGCACCAGAAATTGTTACATTTGCTGAAATACCGACCAACAAGACCTATTCATTACCAAATTCAAGTTTCGGAAATGATGCTGATGCAGCAGGACCAGTTGTCATACCTGGGATGCAGGGTGCAGGAGGGAAAAGAAGTGGTCCAGGACGTGGTGGAACAGGGACAGGTCGTGGTGGTGGTATGGGTAAAAGGTTGGCAAGTATTACAAATACCGATGACCTTGCATCCATTGGTGAAGAAGTAGGTAAGACAGATCTGAGTACATTTATAACTGATGTAATGCCTGGACATGGATTTGTTGGAAAGGTGTATATTCCAGGTAAAACAATACATCGTATGCCTGATTTTAAACGGTTGAAACCCGTCTACACATTCGCAACAGCAAATCTTGATGTGCCTACCAGAGATTTTACACAAGGATTTCCAACTCCACATAAGCAGAATGTCTTTGAAAATTTCGCCATACAATTCAGTGCAAAATTGGCGGTTAATTCATCAGGGGTATATGAGTTTACATTAGTTTCAGATGATGGTTCAAAGTTATATATCAACAATAATTTGGTTGTAAATAATGATGGGGTACACGGTACTCGGAGTAGAAAAGGAACCAAAAGACTTACCGCGGGTTTTCACGATGTAGAGATACACTATTTTCAAGGACCACGATTCAGTATTGCGTTACAATGGTTTTATAAACCACCAAATCAAGCAAGAAGGATAGTACCACCCCAAGTTATCTTCCATCCCAATGAACCTGATATTCCAGATCCACTAAAAGGATTAAAAGAACGATTGAAAAAAACATCAAAGTAGATATGTATAGGGTGAAAGATTGAAAAAGATTGTCATATTCATCTGTCTTTTCATTATTTCTATGGTAAGTGCTCAAATTGATAAAGGAAGAGTATATTTTAAATGGAATAATTCTCCCTCACCTCAATTTGAATTTGATTTAGATCGGCATCTAATAGAACAAGTCATGGATAATCCGGCTAATGAGATTGCAGGATTTTATAGCTCAGTGGATAACTTATATTTACGCAGCTACCACATAAAAGGTCTAAATTATAAGCAGATGCATAAATATTACACAGATAGACTGACCTACCGTGGATGGAACAGATATAAAAGAGATGAATCCTTAGTTCTTTTCACACTTATAGCAAAAGAACATGTTGTCGGTATATTTGTGATTGTCAAAAGTGGTAACGATGTATATCTGATAAACATATTAGGTAAGGTCCAACCTAAGCAGGTTTCTAATATATTAAGGAATCTTAATCATCTGGGTATTGATATACCTGAACTCAATACGTTGAAACAGATTCCAGATTCAGTAATCTCACCTCCAACAAATATTAATACACCATCAGATAGAACTTTGGCTATTAAACCGATCATACCAGAAAGATCATCCCCACAGAAAAAAGAACTTAAGCCAGTTATAGTAGATAAAAAAACATCTCGCGTTAAGTCTTTATGGAGATATAATGGAATTCCAATTGACGTATTCAGTATTCAGAATAGTGAAAACAGTGAGAAAGTTGACATTTTGCAGTTCCTTAAAAATGGGTCAGGGGACATAGAAAATGTAATACCTATGGTTATTAACTCTTTGCGTAAACACAGGAAACTAACCGTAGAGATTACACAGGAACATGGTAACAACATTGCCATATTAACCGTGGTAGACCGTCAGAAACCTAAATCGATTTCAGTTTTGAGGTCACTTACAATATCGGATGCTGGCACCACACGCAGGATTAAAGCCACCACACCTAATCTCGACACTGACGAGTTGTTCCCAAATGCTGCCACAGGTTTTATCGCAGCTGATGCACCTATACATGAAATACGAATAACAGGTAACCAGAAAATAAAAGAGAAGGATATACGTCAAACTCTTGATAACGGTTCAGAGAATATTGAACAGTCATTGAAAACTTTATATGAAGTTATGCCGTATTTTGATGAAATAAAGTTAAAAGTTCGAGAAGAGAACTATAGTCGTGTTGCGACAATTTCAGTTAAAGAAAAAAGACTCTCTTCCAATGCATACCTTGGTTTTCGACCACCCTTATTCCTTGGATTTAATCGTGTAAATGATTGGGAATTCGGTACAGGTTTTCAGGTTGGCAAGCCTATCACCCTTGGTTCTTTGTGGATGTGGAATGTACAAGATTCCTTAAATACACATACATCTAATATATTTGGTAGAGTGAGTTATAGCATTGGAAACCCAAAAATTCATTACCGTTTTGGTGGAAGGGCAAACTGGGGTAAACCTTATTTATGGAATATCGGTTTGACTGCACAAATTTATAGACAGACCGATGTAATTGCTCCCGAACTATTTCCGTATTATAATGATGGGATATCAACATTTCAACGGATATTAGGTTATCCTGACCTACAAAATTACTATTTAAGACAAGGGGTTGATATTGGTTTACGATGGAGTCCAATAATTCCAACTCACTCTTTCAAACTCGGTTTCGTGGCTGAGGAACAGGATAGTCTTCACAAAAGTACAGATTGGCAAATGTTACAATGGGTGGCAAAAAGCATGAAATCAAGAGACAATCCAGCAGTCAACCCGGGACGGATGCACAGTTTGACTTTTCAATACGACTTCAATACTCGGACAGATTTCCTTGGATGGCATAATACAGTACTTGTTGAACATAGTAATACTGCAATAGGTTCCGACTTTGATTTTACACGTTTACAATTACACCTACGGTATGCGTTTCCTTTAGAAAACAACCGTCTCAGAACTCGGTTACTTTTCGGTTTTTCCAATAAATCGTTACCGTTACAGAGACAATTCGCGATCAGTGGTATCGGTGGTTTGAGGGGTTATCCATTATATGTTCCAGCAAATGATGATGAAAGAGAATCATCTACTATACCGTGGTATGGCTACTCACAGTACGCATTTATGGGTGATCGTGGTTTTTTGCTGAACGTTGAATTGCATTATCGTATGATAAACCTGACTGAATGGTATATATTTAAGAATGCCTTTTTAGTATTTTTTATAGACGAAGGACAAGTTTGGAATGTTGTTGATGGTGTATTTAATTTTGATCCGAAGGCAGATGTTGGAATCGGTTTGCAGTTTCAAGAATCAGGTTCATTCAGAATAAACATTGCAAAGACTTTGGATTCATGGAACGGTTACCAAACATCCTTTGGTTGGTATCATAGTTTTTAGTGAAATCATGCGTATAATATCTATTGTATTATTCATTATTACTTTTTTCCCTAATGCGTATCTGAAATCAGATGCATTTCATGAGCATGACTTCACCTTTATTCGTCTACAATATAATGGACGACTAACACAACTAAGTAATTGGAGGGTAGACTGGCCTGCATCAGACCGCAATTTCATATATCAACTTAGCAAGCAGACCACTATTGATGTAGCCCCAGACAGCATCAGAATACCAGTGGGTTCAGTGGATCTATTTGATTATCCATTTGCTTATATCCTTGAAGTAGGTAGTATGCAGTTGACTAAAGCGGAAGCAACAAACTTGCGTGAATACCTCTTACGTGGTGGGTTTATCTTTGTTGACGATTTTCACGGTGGATTGGAATGGGATAGGTTTTATAAAGAACTAAAGAAGATATTTCCTAAGCGAGAACCAATTGAAATTCCAGTTTCTCATTCTATTTTCAATTGTTTCTACAAAATTGAAGAATTGATTCAGATACCAGGACTGCGCGCACTCTATAGAGGTAGGACTTATGAACGATACGACGGTTACCCTGCACGATACCTTGGGGTGAGTGATGATAAAGGAAGGCTTATGATGATGATATGCTTTAATTCAGACCTTGGAGACGCATGGGAACATGCAGCGGAGGCAACCTATCCACGTAAGTATTCCAATATAGCACTGAAAATTGGAATAAATGCGGTAATCTATTCCCTTACGCATTAAAATTCCTTATCTTACAAAAAGCAACTGTGGCATATAGAATAAGATTCAAATGATGGCACACAAGGCACTAAACCCAGTTAACCTCATCGCGGTTTTGTACCAGAGCATATTTCATAGACTAACTGCTCAAGGAGAATATCCTCATCAACCACAGTGGTTTTTAATTGTATTTGCACATCTAAGGTCTTTTCCAGTGCATTTATCAGTTCTTCTGCAGAGAAAGTGTGCAAAGTTTGAAAGATCTTGAATGCCGGAAAAGGATGTCGTTTTAATATATTTTGCTCTGTGGAACTGGGTAATAGTTCACCAATTTCTTCAGATAACGGTTGAAAGATGTTTTGAGTGAAATTATCAAACTTCATTTGTCTACCAATCGGTTTTAATCCTTTCTTTATTGCAATCAACTTCGCTTGGAGTGTCAACCTTAAGTGACTTGCAATAGATCCTGCAACTAAATGATGATTCATGCCACTGGCTAATACCTCACGTAGACTTTTTAACCCATTCCGTGCTGAACGTTTTCCTATTGCGTCTGTGAGATCAAATATCCTATCATAAGTAGTCTGGGTTACCAAGTTACGGACATCAGTTTCATCAATTTGGTGTTTATCACCCACAAAGTTTATAATTTTATTTATTGCTTCAGCAATAGTGTGCATGTCTCCGCCAGTACGGTTCCGTAGTAGTTCAAAGGCACGCGGTGTAATTCTTTTATTATATGTTGAGAACTTTTCCACAACTTTTTTATATAATGGATCTCGATTTAGGGATGAACCTTTTTCCAATGGATCGAACGAAACGTATCTACCAACTTTTTGTATCGCTTTTGCAACGGGGTTATTTTTGTTTACTTCATCTTTTACCGTAAAGATTAGTATACTCGTTTTCGGTAGGTCACCCTCAAGCCATTCTAACAATAAGTCCGAATCCCCTTCACTGCTGCCATAATCTGTTTGATTTTCAAGTTGTGATGCAAGTTGGGGTAATCGTGTAAAAAAAGATCTTACTTCTTCGTTGATACCACCCAGTGTTCCATCTATTTCTGCAACAGCATCTTTGAAATCTGAATGACTATCAGCAATCTGTTGTGTAGATACCCCCAACAGTTTTGCAATTTCAGAAACACATTTATGTGTCTCATCAGATTCTTTTTGCATAGCATCATGGATGATAGTTAAGGGTGAGGTTTTCCGAGATTGTGCCTTGAAACCCGGAAAATTATCAACAACGACAATCCGCCATTCAGACATAATTGGATATAGTTCTACATTACTGAGAATCTCCTTAACAGACACATTGTTGCCATCTAAATGGGTTAAATTGAAATCACGTGTGTCTTGTGATAATAGTTTATCCTCCATCTGTTTTAGTGTCCCCTCTATTAGGAAAGTCTCCTTTCCACATAGTAGATATACTGGGGCAACTTTCTTTCCGTCAATTTCGCGAAGAATGTTAACTTTTGTATCAGGATTTTGTTTCATTTTGACTAACTGTCACTGTTAGGAATTGCTCATGTATCGTTGACTTTAGCAACATCCTTATTAGTACCCATAGCTGCAAAAGCTGAGAAACGTTTCTTTGTATCTGTAGTGCCGCATTCAGGACATTTATATGCAGTTTTATCATCATTTGTACGTGTTAGTACTTCAAATTGATTTTTACATGCTTTGCAATGATATTCGTATATAGGCATTTTATTCCTTCCAGAAACCGTTGTTGACAGATACTTTATATGTTAAATACATTTTCCAATAAAAACTAACTTGTTATATAGGACGGATAATAAGATTAATCTTGGTGCCTTTGGGAGGGATCTTATCAGTATTGACACGATATGTACGATCATCAGTGCCACCCGGTAGAGGGTTGTTGATAAGTGAATCTGGATCGCGGTAAACAGCAATGATATTATGATATAGTTGTGATGTAAGTTGATTATTAATCAGTCGTCCCCCAGTGAAAACCCAATGAGTTTTTTGCATTGGTTGTCCTGTTATTGCATTCCATACCAACTCACGTGCCGAATGTGATACCACATTTTCTCCTTGATCCCATTCAACAGATATATCTAAGAACGATCCTTTAGGTTCATGCGGATCTCCCACAACATTAAGATTTCTTCCTGGTTCAAGATCCAGTAATCCGAGTGCAATAAAGAGAAAAATCGGTTCAGCATCAAGGATTAGAATACTCTCATGTGATTTACCAAGTGTTCCACATGCGAAAAATTCTATAATAGTATCATCGGTTGCAATATTTATTTCTCCAGGTATTGAAATCTCTTTTTTACCGGTATCTAATATCACATTTCCCAATTTATATAGATTTTCACCAATTTTTTCTGGTTTTGCCAATTTTGTATCTGTTGCAGATGTGGATTTTGGATAGACCGTTAACGTTACTGAATCCGTATTGTCATTAGTATCTATGTCTTCATAATCCACTCGGATTGAGATTGCCGTTTCACCTTCCTGTGTAGGAACCCAGTCAACTGTAACGACAGATTCATTGAGTGAGGGTGTCCATAAAACTTCAGTTGTTTCCACTTCAACAGCATTAGCCATAAAAGTGACTGTAAAGGTTTTATCAAGTGGTGTTCCGCTATTTCTAAGAGTGGCACTCAATTTCACTGGTTCACCTACGCGGGGTGATGGTGGTGAAAACCGTAAACTATTCGGCACCACACCTATATTGGGTTCAGTCGGTCGGACAAGTGCTCTACTCAATGTCATGACTGCAAAACATGTCGACAAAAAATCACTTTCTGCACCATGCCATCTCCCATCAGGTTGCTGCTGTGCCACCATCATATCAGATATTTCATCATACCAGTCGTGTCCTGCTAATGAGTCCATATTTGGTGGAATATCACAAAACCGTTGTAGAGAAAGTAGATAATAGTAAAGCCATGAATTTGAACCAGGATTTCGTGTTAGTGACCAGTGTTTTTTTATCCAATCAATACCATCACGGATTTGTTTGTCCTCATCTGATACACCACATGCACGAAGTGCCCACAATCCCGTTGCAGTCATACTACCGTATACACCAATTGCCCATGGAGAACCTTCGTCAACTAAATTATAGAGCCACCCACCCGTTTCGATTTGGTTTCGACGAATCCAGTTCTCTGCGCGTGTCCATGTCTGTTGTGGAATCTCCAGTCCCCACTGCTTTGCAGCGTATAGAGCATATATTACCATATTCATGTGTGCACCATCTGCTGTATAACCGTAACCCCATCCGCCATCATCCCTTTCATCAGCAAACTCATCATTTTCAATAGGTAGTTGTTTTTCGACTAAATGGTTCACAGCGAATTGCGCTTTATCTCTATATTTGGAGTTTTGTGTCGCTACCAATACTGGGATAAGGACGGCATATTGATATACTGCGAGTGTATTCCAATCCTGTTCCAGAAGGAATGCAAGACCTTGTTCAACTGAGTGGTCGGTTGGTTTCCTGCCAGCAGCGAGGAGTGCTTGTAATGCCAAAGAAGTCTCTTGTATACGGTCTTCACCGAAATTCCATACGGGACCAGGTATAAAGTTTTCAGCCAAACCTTTTAGGCTTGCTTGACATATAAAACATGATAATACAATCTGATTTTCCGTTCCACATTGCAGACATGTTCGACTTGTCTTTCCTTGTCGGGATTCAATCCACGCTATCCCTCGGTCTATAGAATCCTGAATTTGTTTAGGTGTAACATTAGGAAAAGTTTTTGCTGTAGCAAGGATTGGAGCAAAGGCAATGTTGTTAGCTTTGTCAACTTCTTCTATATGTTTCTCACCGTCGGGGTTGACAACAGCATAGATTTCAGTCTTGCCAGCAGAAGGTTGCCATTTCGCAGAGAAACGTTCCGATTCCCCAGCTTTCAATTCTAAAATAACATCATTACTTAGAATTTGTAGCGGTTGAGTGGCGGGATCTCCCTCGTAAAGGTCTATAACCAAATCCTCGTTCATTGTAGGTGCTCTACTGCCAATATTCTTTACTTCAATCCAAATCATGATTTCTTCACCTTCAACTGGATTCGGATTTGAAAATGTGATGCTCTCAGCATCAATCATAAAATCAGGGAGTTGTGCGTTTGCATTTAATAATAATAATGTTGCTATAATGAGGATACCAATTGTAAAACCAAAAAGTCTTCTCATAACTCTCCTCCCTAATAAATCATTGACTCTCTTGCGATACGACTAATATAAACCGCGCCCAATCCCAAAATGGATAATTACAAATTAATTTCCTTCCCAAAATCCAATAGAAACTTTAGATGGGGCTGGTACAGGTATAGCAAAACGACGTACACCATCTGTTGTCCATTTGCTGACTTCACCAGAAAAAGTTGAACCGAGTATATCCGCAATCCAGATTTCACTTTCAGCTGGTGAATAACTCACTGCAACAATCGCCATACCTACTTCAAATGTTTTTTCTGTTACACCGGTTGGTGTTATCTTCAATAACAAGTTATTATTAGAAGCAACCCATACACTTCCGTCTTTTGGATTCACACTTGGGGATACAGGACCGGGAATGTCTGTTATTTTCACTAATTCCTTACCCTCAGGAGAAAGTCGCACAAGTGTATTATGTTGTGTGTCAGCAATCCAAACATTACCCTGATAGTCGACAGACATACCTCCCTTAGGTTCTTGCATTGGAGGAGCATCTGTGAGTTTACCTCCATTTGAATCATAACGACCAACGGGACCTTTACCATCCGCTATCCAGCAGCTACCATCTTTTGGATTTACGACTACACTAAATCTACCAGCATCTAAATTCGCTGGACCATCTGGAGGAATTACTTCGGTAATTATATTCTTCCCATCTGGTGACACTTTTCTGACTCCATCAAGTCCTGCAATCCAAACAGTTCCATCAACAGGATTAATTGAAATCCCGGTAGGAGATTTAATCGTTGGAGACTGTGTGAATGTTCCAGCAGTTGGATCGTATCTGAAAACAGCATTAGCAGCCGATACGGCGATCCACACTATCCCACTTGCCGGATTTACTTGAACATCACTGGCGGTCTTCAAATCCTGGATAACTGACGGATCTCCATCGCCATTGGCATGTAACTTATAGACGGTATCTCCATTACTAACAATCCAACATTCACCATTATATTCCCCATACCCCACAGCAACACACATACTAAATAACATTACAGACAAAAGCAATTTTTGCATCATTCGTATGTCCTCATTTTACAAATAAATATTTTTACATAAACTAAATCATATTAGAACTTATTGTTAGATTTTAGCATTTTTCTCAGTTATATTCAAGGTATTTTGTAGGGGTGTTGGTGTTAGTTTCATTACATCTTAATCCGTATTGTGCAAATATGATGCCAATTTATATCCGACTGCAATGTTGAACTATTGCTATTTCTTTCTCTCATGGTAAAAGATTTTGTTAAGTATTGAACAATGCTGTCAATTATTTGAACAGTAAACATGTATCTCAAATTATAACTTGGTATTGAAACATCAATATTACCCTCTTGTCATTCATCGTTGATTATCTACTTGACATTTTAGATAAAATAATATACACTTAATAAACAGTGTCAAAGTGGTTATGAAAGTCGGTTAACAATACTGGTTTTGCTATGGTCAAACAAACTTGGATAAACCAAAATGACATCTCTAATTTTTAGAAAAAACAGCTATATTATATTCCCGTTAATTCTATTATTAGTATATTCTGCACTCATTCCGATGCAGTTATCTGACTATGTCCTTTGTTTCGGTGAAGATGGTCATGTGAAAATTGAATACGCAGCACATGGTTGCTGTGCAGATGTTCCATCTCACGATTTGGATCACACTGAGACAACGACGACTGAGGATGAAGACCACTGTGGAGAGTGTGTTGACCTGCCTATCTTTGCTACAATAAACACTGAAATCTACAATGTTTATGGAAAAGATGATACACCAACCAATTCTACCATTTCCTCTGTCATCCAAATCTCACCTACGATAATTTTTCCATCAAATCCAAATATAAATTCATGTCTTGTTACTCCGCCTTTTATAGATCAAACAATTCTTTCCCTTCGAACTGTTACACTCCTCATTTGATCCTCATCTAAAAAACAATTACGACATTATCCCTAATTCTGTAGATAAATATTCGCATATCAATAGCATTATGTTGTTGACAATTTAATGCATATTTATAGTGATTGAAACACCCATGTAGTCAGGTTTTCGCTAAGCAATTCTGAGATTATAATTCAGTAACCACTTGGGTGTAATCTATCAACTATCTAACATCTGAGGAGCAATATACCAATGAAAAACAGGTTGAGTTTTACCATCAATATCATAGGGATGTGCATTGTAGCCTTCTATTTACTACCATTCACCACCATCGCATCACAAAAAGTAGAAATTAATCTTGAAACAGCACTTCAGACTGCTTTGCGTGACAATCATTCCCTTAAATTAATCCGTGAGAAAGTTAAGGTTGCACAAGCAAAATATGATGGTATCGCTCTATTAAGCAATCTTGAATTGGAAACCGAATTACTTGGTGGTAATAATTCGGAACAGATTGTTGAATTATCAAAAACATTCGAACTTGGTGGACAACGCAGTCATAGAAGACGAATCGCCCAGGTTAATCTTGAGAAGGTGAAACTTGATTTAATTAATGAATCTCGGTTGCTAACCAAATCTGTTAAACTTGCATTTTTTCAACTCAATCTTGTCCAAGAAAAACTTGGTTTAGCAAAGGAGATTATAAAGCATAATCAGCAGATGTATGAAATGGCACAGTTTCAATTTGAATCGGGTGATATTTCGGTTACCCAAGTAGGTCTGGCAAATATACAGCTACAATCAGCACTGCGTGAATTCACTACATTAGAAAGTACTTTACAGTTAGTACAACTTGATCTTAACGGTCTGATGGGAACACCACTTGACACATTACATACTGCAATTGGGGGTTTTCCAGAAAAAACTAATCATAACCTGGAACTGGAAAAACTGAAGACACTTGCGATTGTCCATCGTGCAGATCTGAAATCACTGAAATTAAACTTACAAGCGACTGAAAGTATTCATCGACTTGCAAAAGCATCTAATATTCCTGATATAAGTATCGGTGGGATTGCAGAACGTAGTTCCAATGAGACTGCATTCGGAGTCAAGTTATCTATACCATTGCCATTGTTCGACAGAAATCGTGCTGAGATTGATGCATCAAAAGCCCTGAAGCAGGAAGATACCGTACACATTATTAATTATGAGAGACAAATAAATCGTGAAGTGATAGCAGCATTTCTTACGATAACAGCAGCGGAAAAAAACCTAAAGTTCTATGATAACAATGTGCTAAAACTGGTGAATGATAACCTAACACTCACACGTACATCCTATGAATTAGGAGAGGCAGAACTTTTGGAAGTCATTTTGATACAAAACGAATTCATCAAAACACGATTTGCCTATCTTGATGCACTCGTAGCGTATCACATTGCATACACACAACTTGAATCAGCAATCGGCACTTCTATTGAATTATTGCAGTAAGTAAGTTTAGACACACGTAATGTGTCAACTTCACAAAAGGAGAATACAATGAAACGATATATTCACGTGGCACGACTATTTTTTATTCTTTTAGTAGTAACAACCAGTTTTATATTAATTAATCTCCACCCAAATAACACTTATGCTGAGGATGAAAACAAGCAAAAAAATGGGAATATCAATAGCGAAGACGACGGTCAGGCACATAACGAAGATGCCTCTGTAACACTCTCCGATAAAGCAAAAGCAAATATTGGTTTGAAAACAGCTGAAGCTGATCTACGAGCAATTGAAAAGGTTGTGCAAGTTACCGGTAATATAATTGCACATCCCAGCAAACATGCAATCGTCACACCGAGAATTGGTGGTATAGTAAAACAGATCCATTACAAGCTTGGTGATTTTGTGAAGAAGGGTGATGTGATGGTTGAATTGGAGAGCATTGACTTACAATTGGCAGAGATTGATTTGATTGAGGCAGTGCAGCAACAAAAATCGTTGGATTCCAAATTAGAAAAGCAGAAATCGGTTTTTGCAAAGCAGATAAGATTGGAATTAACAACACGTCAGATAGACTATCTGGAATCGCTTGAGGAAGTGCAGGAACATAAAACTGCTTTTCAGAAGCATAGATCGCTTGCTATAGCAAAGACTATTTCAGCATTAGAGAAAATGCGGTTTGAGTTAATTAAAGGGGATGTAGATCGTAAATTACTTGAGAATTCTCTTAGACGTATTGAATCACTCACTGAGAAACGTATTTCTGCACAGAAAGAACTTATATTACAGAAGGCAGCATATCGTAATGCGACAAATACATTTCTACATGCGAAACGTCAATTTCAGATTCTTGGGGTCAGTAACCAGACACTACAAAATATACTTGATGATGATGGGAAGACCTATATACTTACCTTACTTAAAAAAGATAGTATGACGAGAGACTCTGGAGTTTTACTTACCAATACAACAGAGGGAAACGGTAATCATGCATTGAAATATATAACCATAATTGAGGAAGCATCTGGATTAGTAGATTCTGAAACAGCCTACAGGCATGCAATACACAAAACTGAATCAACTAAACAGCATGTCCTCGCAACTGGCTTATCTGAATCTCATCTTGAAACAATTGCAGAAACTGGTTATGTTGATAAGTTTGAGGATATTTCCACAGAAAAACTCATAGATCAATACGCGCCTTTCATGACAAGTTCTGAAACATTAGAAGCATTGCTACAAACTGAAGAGGCACAACGCAACGCTGCAATAGTATTGCAGAAAGCTCGGAGTAAACTTGAGGTATATGGTATAACTGTTGAAGAAATAGATAAGATAGTCGAAACAGGGAAATCAAATTCACTATTTAACATCACCGCACCTAATTCTGGGCAAATTGTCAAACAACAAGTAAATCTTGGAGCAACCGTTGACAAAAGTGATTCATTGTATTCAATCTTGGATACGACTATTGTATGGGTTGAAGGTGAGGTATATGAAGATACACTTGCACTTATTCATGATAAGTGGCAGGTAGGTGGTGAAGTGCGAATCCGTGTACCTGCGTATCCTGGTTCTGTTTTCACTGGAAGGATATCGCAAATATCCGCAGTTGTGAACCCAGAGAAACGTACTGTTCATTTTTGGACTGAGGTGGATAATACCAATAAAAAACTAAAACCGGGTATGTTTGCTGAACAGACACTAATAATTGAGAAATTTGATGATGTCTTGAGTGTTCCGTTGAGTGCGGTCCTTGAAGATGATGCAACAAGGGTTGTTTTCGTAGAATTTGGGAACACATACATAAAGCATGAAGTTGAGATCGGCATAAAGGACGACCAGTATGTTGAAATCAAAGACGGTTTGCTTGCAGGTGAACTTGTCGTTGTCCAAGGTACACATCAACTCATGAGAGCATCAGCGAGTTCAGATGTTGTGATAGATCCGCACGCAGGACATGGACATTAATTTTCAAAGTCAAGGAGGAAAATAATGTGGTCTAAAATCACTGAAGTTTCACTCAGGAATAGACTCCTTGTTATATGTGGACTTATCGCTGCAGGAATCATTGGATTTAGAATGTTTCAATCTGCACCGATTGACGTATATCCTGATATCAATCCACCCCGTATAACTGTCCTAACAGAGGCACATGGATGGTCACCAGAGGAAATGGAAACCCTTGTAACATTGCCTATCGAAAGCTCAATGAATGGTGCACCGGATGTTACTCGTGTTCGCTCATCTTCTGCAATCGGATTGTCCCTTGTATTCGTTGAATTTGAATGGGGAATGGATATATTTCTTGCACGACAGATGGTTTCTGAACGGTTGTTACTCGTTGGGTCCAACCTACCCGAAGGGGTTGATGCTCCGATTATCTTACCTACCTCATCTCTTTTGGGTGAGATAATGGAATATGCTCTTGTGGACGAATCAGAAGAAAAACTGGATCCGATGGAGATGCGCGACATAGCAGATTGGATTATACGTTTTCGTCTACAATCTCAAGGAGGAATTGCAAATGTAATTAACATCGGGGGGTACATCAAACAATTCCAAGTATTCGTAAATCCAGATCAATTGGTAAGCTACGATATTTCACTTGAAGACGTTGCACATGCACTTGAAAAGAGCAATGATAATGCATCAGGTGGATTTCTCATTAAAGACACACGTGAGTTGATGATTCGTGGATTAGGACGGATATCTTCAGTTACAGACATAGAAAATGTAGTGATTGATGTACGCACACATAACATACCTGTACTAATCAAAGATATTGCAACAGTACGGATAGGATCTCTGCCTGAAATCCGTAGAGGAGCTGGAAGCCGCAATGGGGAGGAAACCGTCTTAGGAAAAGTTGTCAAACAACCCGGTATTAATACGCTCACTCTCAGTGACAAAGTGGAATCAGAATTAGCCTCACTTGAAAAATCGCTGCCTGATGGTATAAAGGTTGAAGTTGAGTATGCTCAAGCAAACCTAATTCGTCGTGCTGTGGATACGGTGAAAGAAGCACTAAGGGATGGAGCAATATTGGTTGTGATTGTCCTGATAATCTTTCTCTTCAATATTCGGACTGCATTAATTACCCTGACTGCTATTCCTTTATCGTTGATTATTGCAATCGTTGTGTTGCTTTCACAGGGAGGCACTCTCAACATCATGACGTTGGCTGGCTTAGCAATTGCTGTGGGTATGGTAGTTGACGATGCGATTGTCTATGTAGAGAATATTTTTAGGAGATTGCAGGAATACTTTCATCTGCGGGATCTTGGAAATGAAACTGAGGAAACACCGACACAGGTTGTAACACGTGCAAGCGATGAGATGCGTGTCTCAATCGTTTTTGCAACTTTGATTATTATCCTCGTGTTTTTACCCTTGTTTAGTCTCAGTGGGATTGAAGGCAGAATGTTCCGCCCACTCGGTTGGGCAGTTGTGATTTCAATGGCTGCATCTTTGCTTGTCGCATTAACAGTAGTTCCTGTTCTGAGTGATTTACTACTCGGACGCGTTAGAGATATTCCATTACATGAACCCATTCAAGGCACTGATTCCCAACGGAAAGGGATTTCTAACTTTTTCCGAAACCTTGTTGTGCGATGGCGGTTGTTTGTTGTTGCATTAGTACCCGGTTCTGATGTTGAAACTGCTTTAACACTACAACCTGTTGTTATGTGGATTAAACGTGCTTATCGTCCAATTCTCTCATTTGTAATTCGTTTACGATGGCTTGTCGTAGCAGTTGCATTAATTATGGTAGTAGGGACTGTAGCGGTTATTCCTCGTTTAGGTAGAGAATTCCTACCAGTGATGGATGAAGCTACCTTCACAATAAGCGTCTATTCTCCACCAGGTACTTCACTGAATGAATCTACACGAATAGGTCGCGAAATGGAGAGAAGTTTGTTGGAAATCCCAGAAGTTACAAGTGTAAGTAGCCGGACAGGACGTGCTGAAGCAGATGAACACGCACACGATGTTAATACACACGAAATTGTAGTTAATTTTATACCACCAGATGAACGTAAGAAATCACGTGAGGAACTTCTTGCTGAAGTCCGTGAGTTACTTTCCTCAGAAAACTTTCCCGGTGTCCAAGTCTCAGTCGGTCAACCGATTCAACACCGACTTGACCATCTATTATCCGGTGTTAGTGCACAGGTGGCATTGAAACTGTTTGGTCCCGATCTTGACATGTTGAGACATAAAGCTGAGGAAATAAAAGCAGTTTTGTCTGGAATTGAGGGGGTCGCAGATTTACAGGTAGAACAACAAGTGATGGTTGAACAACTACAGATTCAGGTAAAACGTCTTGAAGCAGCACGATACGGATTAAGTGTTACTGACATAACACATTTCGCTGAAGCTGCATTTAAAGGCGAAACTGTCAGTCATATCATAGATGGACAACGTCAGTATGACCTTGTCGTCAGGATTGACCCGACATTGGTCAAAAACATTGAATCGTTTGGAAAATTAAAACTCCGAACACCTTCAGGTGCATTCATACCCTTAAGACAAGTGGCAGATGTGAGTATTGGCTATGGACCAAATACTATTAATCGTGAGAATGTTTCTCGGAGAATTGTTATCCAATGTAATGTCCAAAATAGAGATCTGGGTAATTTTATAACTGAAGTTCAAGAAGAAATCGATGCACACGTCACCATACCAGAAGAATATTTCCTGACTTATGGAGGACAGTTTGAAAGTCAACAAAGAGCACAAAGACGGATTCTAATACAAACCGGCTTTGTTTTCATCGGGATATGTATATTACTGTATCTTGCAATGGGATCAATGCGTCTTTCAATATTAGTAATGCTGAATCTACCGCTGGCATTAATTGGTGGTGTAGTGAGTGTATTCCTTACTGGTGGTGTATTGAGTATTCCATCAATGGTGGGTTTCATACTCCTGTTTGGTATTGCTGTTAGGAACGGTATAATATTAGTATCACATATCAATGCACTACGTTCAGAAGGAATGTCCCTATATGATGCTGTGATGAAGGGTGCATCTGAAAGGATTAGTCCTGTTCTAATGACAGCATTGACGACTGGATTAGGTATGCTACCACTTGCACTTGCACACGGATCTGGTGCGGAACTACAAAAACCACTTGCTATTGTTATCAGCGGTGGAATGATTACTGCAACCTTTTTAACTTTGCTTGTTTTGCCTGCCTTGTATTATCTGGTTGAAAAACGCGGTGCTGAGTAAAAGATGTTGTCATCTTATTGAGGATGTTTGCGTCATTACAAATGAATGTACGTAAATGAAAAGTATATTACCGATAACTGGATTTATTAGACTGTATCTGGTTAAACATAAGTTAATCTAAGAGAAATTACCATTGCAACCATTCAGCATTGTAGGGTATAATAAAATTATCGGTTGTAAGATATATAAATCAAACAAGGAACACATTATGAAACGCACATATTGTAGCAGTATCTTTGGGATGATACTTTTTCTTTTTCTCATCGGTGGTGTTTATACGGTGAGTGAAGCAGGAGTGGAGGTCTTGAAGATTGAAATTTCCAATTATATAACCCATACCGATGAAATCAGTATCCGTCGGTTATTGACACCGTGGGCAGATCCGAAAGATGTTTCATTCCATACACCCGTTGATAAGAATGGCAGAAAAAGACTATTCTCTACTGTTGTAGCGGTAAAACCGAGAAAAGGTGTGTCAAGGTATAGTGAAACACATCACTTTGATGTCTATGACATAATGCGACAGTTGAAGGATTCACGTTATAAAGGGAGACATGGTCTTGGACAAGTTCGTCTTCTTAACACAGAAGCAACAATTCGAGGCAGATTGTTTTCCTATCCCGGTTTCTCCCGTAGTCATATCAAGGATGTTCCTGCATGGGCACGTTGGAGACCCGAAACATCTGAACTGTTGCATGCACTCACAACTGGTCCCGATGACCAGAAATTTGTTTTCACTGCATCACCGGAATTTGATCAGTTACGGATCGATGCTGCAAAAAAGAACGAAGAGGTAGTAATTCAAGGTAAGGTTGTGGCGTTTGATGGTCCCTATCCAATTTTGAAAGTTCGCAACTATAAAATTGGTGACAGAACTTACCGAAGAGTTACTATTCCAGAATCAGAAGCAAAGGATAAAGAAAAACTATCTGAGGAGCAGAAACCAAAATACGAATATCTTGAAGAAGACCGATAAAACCAATATCACCGTGAGCGCGTTGTATTGCGCGTTCACGGAATAACACCCTCACTTAAGCTTGAAAACCACCCGTATTAAACAAGACAACTTGCTCTGACGATTTTATAATTGCATTTGCCACAAGTTGTTCAAGTGCAGCGACTGTTGCAGCTCCTTCAGGACATGTCAATATCCCTTCTGTACTTGGTAAGAGTTTCATCGCATCTCTGATTTCGTCATCCGTAACAGAAACCGCAGCTCCACCACTTTCTCTAATTGCATCCAATATAAGAAAATCTCCTATAGCTTGTGGTACTCGCAATCCACTTGCAACGGTGTGTGCATCTTTCCACGGTTCAGCAGATGATTTACCTTCTTTCCAAGCCTTAACGATGGGTGCACATCCTGTTGATTGCACTGAGATAAAACGTGGTCTTCTATTTCCTATCCAACCGATAGCCTCCAATTCTTGAAATGCCTTCCACATACCCACAATTCCTGTTCCTCCACCTGTGGGATAGATTATGACATCAGGAAGTTTCCACCCAAATTGCTCAGCCAGTTCATAACCCATCGTCTTTTTACCTTCCACACGGTAAGGTTCTTTGAGCGTAGAGACATCAAACCAACCCTCTTCTGCTTTTCTTTCTGCAACTATTTTACCTGCGTCTGTGATTAAACCCTCAATCAGAGTGACTTTAGCTCCTGCAAGACTGCAGGTCTCTTGATTAAATGCTGGTGTATCTGTCGGCATAAAGATGTATGAGGGGATTCCTGCTCTCGCAGCATAAACTGACAAGGCGGTTGCTGCATTTCCAGCAGATGGAATCGCTAATTTCTGTATACCGATTTCCTTTGCTTTGGAAACAGCCATTGCTAAGCCACGAGCCTTAAAACTACCTGTTGGTAAACGCGACTCATCTTTTATCCAAAGTTCTGGCAAACCGAATTTCTCTCCTAACCTTTTCGCATGGATTAGTGGGGTCATCGTTTCACCGAGTGAAACAATATGTTCTTCATCACAGATTGGAAGAAGTTCACTATATCTCCACAAAGATGAAGCTCTTGACAAAAGGTGTTGCGGTTTCCAAGTATCAACCAATTTTTCAAAGGAGTATTGAGCAAACAATGGTTTCCCACATGAATTGCATACGTTTTGTGGTATTTGATGTGGATAGATTTCTCTACAACTACTGCATTCAAGATGTTGTATATAGTTGTTTTTCATGATTTCTTCCAACTGTTCACAATTGAGATATTGTACATATTACACACGGTCAAGTAATTTGAGTAGAATTGCTTTCATGCTGTGAAGTCGGTTTTCAGATTGATCAAAGATAATGGAACGTGGATCGTCCAAGATTTCACCGGAAATCTCATATCCCCGATGTGCTGGTAAACAGTGCATTACTTTACAATCAAGTCCTTTAAGCAGTGAGGAATTCAGTTGAAACGGCATCATCAACTTCATACGACGTTCCTTTTCATCAGCAAAATCCGGATCTGTGAAGAATTCCATATCTATCCACGTATCAGTGTAGACCACATCATTTTCCGAGATGATATCCTGTAGTACAGATTGGGAGTCGATACCATCTGATGAAACGGTCTTATAACTGCCATACTGTTCTGCTTCATCCCATAATTGCTTATCAATAGCAGCAGGATTTATCTCTGGTGTAATTACTGTAACTTCAAGACCAACTTTTATACTCGCAGCAACCAATGAATTACATACATTGTTGTGAACACCAACAAAACATACCTTAACCCCTTCTAATCTACCAAGATGATCCTGTATTGTCATCAGATCACCGAGTGCTTGTGTAGGGTGATATCTGTCACAACAACCGTTGATTATAGGAACAGTTGCAGCAGCGGCTGCCTTGCATGCATCCTCATGTTTCAGAAATCTGGCTAAAATCACATCAACATACGCTGATAGAACCCGAATTTCATCACCGAGATCAGCCAAACCGAAATTGGTTGACCGCCAGTCTAAGTACTGTGCGTGTCCACCAAGTTGTACGATCCCAATTTCCCCAGCACATCGTGTACGAGTAGAGGTCTTTTGAAAAAGCAAAGCAAGACTCAATCCATTTGCAGCATGTCTATATTTCTCAGGATGTTTTTTTATCTTAATGCTATTTTCTACAGTTTCTCGGACATCTTCATGTGACCAATCCTTTAATGTATTTAGATGCATACATGCCTCCCCTGGGGTCATATTCGTTATTATAGGTGGGACTTTGGTGAAAAAAGAAATGATAATTATAACCTCTAATTTATATGAAGTCAAATGTTTTTTCGGGTGTGTAAAGTTTCTGGTAAAATATGCTCAATTACCTCGTTGGAATGATCTCCGAATCGCGACCGAACACGTTGATAGTCGGGAATCGGTGTTCCCTCCTACAATGAATTATGCGGATAATGCCAATAACTTTACACACACTGTTTTTTCTTCTTCAGGTAAACCTGTCCATGACATTTGCGTTACAATACTATTACAAACCAATCAATAATGGAGCTTATTCTCTTGAACCCACAGTACGGACATAGATATATATTCCTGTTTATCCTCGCGCTCAGTATACCTTTATTTGTTTATCCTGCCATATCTGCGAATAAAGATGAATCAGATCCGCCACCTCAACAAGATGTAGATTCACAGACTCCAACTGAGAAACCATTTACACCAAAACCCAAAAAAGATATTTGGTCTCAGAGTAAACCTGACACGAAGTCAACTGAAACAGAAGATGTTGATGTGGATTTGTCAATGCGTCGTCAGATGTTGATACCATATTTAGAATCGCTACGACGTTGGAAATATCCTCCAGACCTTGGGGACCTATCAGAGCTATATAATTGGCAACCACGTAAAAAAGATGATACAAAAGGGATTGATCTACCTATGGATTCAAACTTACAGATAACAGGTTATCAGTCAGTTACAATTGAGGTAAATAATACACACTATTTTGGTGAAGGTGATTTGAACAGGTATGGCGGATACGGTTATAGCAGTTATGGAGATTACGGTTCTGGACTTGATCTCGGTCTAAGTTCTTCTTATGGTTATGAAGATTTCGGCTACAGTGGTGGATATAACAGTTTTGGGTCGGGGGGTTACAGCAGCTATGGGAGTGGATACAGTAGTTATGGCAGTAGAGGTGTTCCTCGTGCTACAGGCATTAACATACGACAACAACAGAAAATTGGATTACACGGACGAGTAGGTGAACGGACACATATTGCAGTAGATTATAATGCGGGAGATACCTACGGAGGTGGATATGGTGGATATGGTGGTTATGGTGGTTCAAGCAGTTTTGGACTTGGTGGAGCAAGAGAACAGAAGATCAAAATTTGGTATGAAGGGAAACCAGATAGTATCATCAAAACGATCTCTTTTGGCGACATTACGCTTAGTTTACCTAACACACGATTCTTGAATATAAATCGAAATCTATTTGGACTTGAAGGTGTTTTCGAATATAAAAATACGCGTTTTACTGCCTTCGGTTCACGTAGTAAAGGAATTCGTGAAGTACGTACATTCCGTGGACAGTCTCGAAGAGCAAGTTTTGGCTACGGTCCACGTGGTATACAGGTTGTGGATGCGAATTATGTTAAAAATAGGTACTATTTATTGCACCAAGGTGAGGACGGTCTGCTGCACGAGGCATACCTACCTATAAAATCTGGGAGTGTGGAGATATATATTGATGACAGTGTTGTGGGTAACAACCAAGGTGGTAAAAGAACAAGCCAAGGTTATTTCAATCCACAATTCCCAGGACAGGACTATAATATTGACTATGAAACGGGGGAAATAGAGTTTTTATCACCCATATCATCAAGTTATACTATCGTTGTTGCTTACGAATATCTTGGGGATGGAGGTGGATCTGTTGGTAATCCAGGAAATGTATTTGCAGATGAAAATGGTGATGGTTCAATAGATGAAGAAGGTGAAGAAATAGGTTATGTAACCATAAAAGAAAAAGGGTTTCGTGGAACGGCTGCAGCTCATGTATACTTCCTTGGTAACCGTAACATTAACCCTCGCGATTTTCAATTGACTATTATTCGTCAGGGAGAGAGTGAAACCTTTGAAACAGATACTGGACCTGTGCCATATATTGAGATTTTTGGATTAGACGAGAATGGTGATGGAATCGTAGACCCACAATATATTGACTATAACAGAGGAATACTTAGATTTTCAAGTATGCGTCCCTTTGAAATAAGGGATCCACAACATCCATTTTATCAATACCGAGATTCACTAAACAATGAAGCAATATATCTTGAATCCATCCGTAGTACAGACCAAATATACACAATTGTTGCTGATTATTCCTATCAATCTGAAACATATAGTGTCGGGTTCTTTGTAATTCCTGAAAGTGAAACCGTCCGAAAAAATGGAAGACTCCTTACTCGAGATACTGATTATCAGATGTTTTATGAAGGTGGAACAATTAAGTTTTTTACTGAACTTGATGAATTTGATGAGATTGTTGTGGAATTTGAGAAGACCCCATTTGGGGGAGGTTCCCAACAAGCAGTTGCTGGTTTATGGATCGAATATACACATAAGCCAAAACCTAAATCACAGAAGGAACAGAATCTTGATGACAGATTTAATCGTTTAGGTGGATCCCATAGTATACTACAGACAAGTTTGGATAATAATCTTCCGACAGACCCATTTTCAAGTGGAATTCGTAATACTGGAACTCGTTCTGGCACCGGATTAGGTAATATCGGTTTTGGACAACAAAGAGGATTCGGTGGGAGTGGATTTGGTGGTGGAGGATATAGTAGTTATGGAGGTTATGGTGGACGTTCCCGTATTGGTCAAGGATATTATGGTGGATATGGTGCTGGATCGACTTATTTCAACCCAGTGTTCCAGAAAGGGTTCAATATATCTACTGGTTATATACTAACCACTGGACAGAAACCCGCGCAAATACCGGATGTCAACAGTGTTCCAAACCGCTTGCAGGCATTCAATATTAATACAAGCTTCGGCAGAGAGTTTAACTTAGCTTGGTTGGTGAATCCACTCCCATTTGTAAATGTACGGAATTTCCCACTTTCAATAGATTTTAGTGGAGAGTCTGCTTTTTCACATAATAACCCGAATAGTGTTGGTGTTGCTGTAATTGATAGTATGGAAGGTGTAAAGCAAACAACATCAATACAAACGATAAAATACAATTGGAAACCGAGTAGTCTCCCCTATGTCTCTGAAGAACAAAGGATTAATTCTCAATCTGTTGATTATAGTGTACTACCGACACATGAAAATCGTGCTCTATTTAATGTTGTTCTGAGAGATAGGGAGGAAGCAGAAGCAGTAGGAAACTATATGCGGAACCGTGATGTGCCAGCCTCTTCGATACAACCACTTTCATTGTCAACAGAAGAACGAATAATTATGGAGATAGGATACGAATTCACTGATGTCGTTGCTGAGTGGGGAGGTTTTTCTAACGGATTATCTAAATCTGGTGTTGATTATTCGGAACGCGGTTTTATTGAGATGTGGATGCGTGTGCAAGGAGATGATGATGTGACATTATTTCTCAACCTTGGAGTTGTTAGTGAGGACGCAGATGCAGATGAGCGACTTGACAGTGAAGATCTACCACAATCATTAGAGGATACAAATGGAGATGGTGTCGTTGACGCACTGGATCTTGATCTTGAAAACCTACCGGATGATCAACGACTTCATGCAAATGGTGAATTGGATAAAAGAGAGGATATTGGTTGGATATTTGACGGAACATACCAACCTATGTCTTTTGGTGCAAATAATGACATTTTAGATAGCGAAGACTTAAACGGCGACGGTGTTCTTGATAGTATTGATGCATACTTTCAAATTGCGATTCCTCTCAATGAGATACCAAACGAATGGATAAAAAGTAAAAACAGCAATGGATGGACGTTTCTTAACATTCCTCTCACTGAATTTGTGCCAGAAGGTTCACGTGTACCAAGTCTGGTATTTGTTCAACATTTCCGTTTTTGGCTCACAAAAAACCGCCCCGGAAATGTTACGGGGACATTCCAATGGGCATCTATAGAAATTGTTGGTAATAGATGGGAACAGGGATTGGTTACAAAATCCGTTGCTGATACTTCAGCGGGACTTACAGAAAGTCAAGTTGTTGAGGACACTTTAGAGAAATTCATTGTTGGCACAAAGGATAATTTTAGTTTTGACGATTATCAGACTGCATATCTTGAAATTGAAGACAATGAACTCTTTAGAAAACTACATCCTTTCACAGCAACAACACAGGCATTTCAAACTCAGCAGCAACGTGAACAGACACTAAGTTTAGAATATTACCTATATCCAGGTTCACACGGTATCACTTCTAAACGACTTAGGGGATATACACAGAGTGATGGACAGGACTTTAGCAGACACGATACACTCAGATTTTGGTTATATGGTGACAAAAGCGATACTACCTTTGTTCTACAACTTGCACCCAGTGTACGTACTGGATATAGAAGTTCCTTTTACAGTTCAGATCCCTTCCTCAACCAACCACAACAGCAAGATGATGTAAATATATTTGAGAACATTACCGACTATTATGAATACACTGTACCAATCGACTTTGATGGTTGGAAACTGATTGAAATAGATCTCCGTGATCAGAACAGGAATGAATATCCAGACCTTACTGAGGATCAAAATGTAGAAACTGAATTACCAACTCAGGACATACAACCCCCTCCAGAACAAAATGCTCCTGATGGACATCCAGACGGTTTTGCTGTTAGAGGTAGTAGTTCAGGTGTAAGCAGGACTCAACTAACCATCAAGAATATCGGAGGGATATTACTTGGAATCCGAAACGATACTAATCGTGAGATAAGTGGTGAAATTTGGGTGAATGAAATCCATCTTGGGGATCCACTTATCCGATCCGGATGGGCACGTCGTGGGGATCTGTCTGTTTCACTCGGTAGGATAGTCCGTCTACGTGGTGGGTATGCAAGTCAAGACAAGGATTTTGAAAGCGGAGCAGGTCAAATAGGAAGGCAAACCTTATCATCTCGCGGATATAGTACAACAAACAATGATTATAATATTAATGCAGATGTTACTCTGTTATCATGGCTACCAATCCGTTATTCAATTCGAGAACAGGAATCAGAAACAGAAGCACAACGAGGAAGTTATACAACATTTCAAAGTGGAAAGAGTGAAAGACTTAATCGTGATATATCAGTGCAATTTAACCGAAATCCTTTACCAAACCTCGGATTCGCTTACAATTACCAAGATTTTTGGAACGAGAGACAAGGAACACAGATTAGTCATCTATACACTGGTACATTTCGCTACAATGTTGGTTCTAAGCTTGGTTTCAATATGCAGTATCGTCATGAGGATATTATTGCCGAACCTGAAACCGCAACGGATACATCCACAACAACATCTTACTTTAGTTACGGTTATGGTAGAAATCGCGATGAAAAAACAGATAGTGGATCTTTTACTTTTAACATCAGTCCTATAAACGCATTTAGTCTGAATCCGACTTATGATATACGACGAACACTGGAGAAACGGGATCCAAATCGTTATAGACCGACCTATATTGCTGGTGGTGTAACTAACCAAGACACCACAACAGACGATGAAGTCGGTGAGGAACCTGAACCAGATTTTACTATCGCTGAGAGAGAACATCGAATTTCACTTACACCACGTCTAAATCGAGATCTATTTGGACTACGACCAACAGTGACAAGTCGTGCAAGTTTCCGAGAAAACTGGTTCACTTCTCAGAAGGATGCTTCAATAAACGGCAACGTCAGTCTCGGATTGAACCTACGTATACAAAAATGGTTTGGATGGATATTTAGGGGTGAGAAACCAACTACTGAAGGTGTGGAAAATGGAAGTAGTAATTCAATTGATAAATCGAAAACACCAGATTCGATCAAACAGCCGATTGAACAGTTACGTGAAAGAGGGATTGATGAAGCACAAATACAAAAAATAGCTGAAGAGCAAACCGATTGGATTAACCGTGATAAAGCAGAAATGGATCAGAAACAGGTTCCCAACAATATATCAAAAAGCACACTTCCTATACAACAGCCTAAACCTGAAGGGCTCCTTCAACGGTTAATCAATACTTTTACGATTAATACAAACGCCAACTTCACCGCCACCGAATCCTTTCGGCAACTTATCTCTGGTCAATCCTTTTTAGATATATGGAGACTTGAGGATGATGCAGATGAACGCACAAATTCGCGAAAAACCAACCGATACGCAATCCGCACAAATGTAGACCCTTGGAAGTGGTTTTCTTTTGGAACGAATCTTAGCACATCAGATAGCTTCCGTAAAAGTTATGCGACCACCTATACATCACACGCGGAAACATACGAAGCGGATATAAAACTGAATGCACAGCAAGCTACAAGTTTCCAACTTCGGTACAGTTATACGATTAGACAAAGTGCGAACCTTGATGTGACTCTCAGTGATAGTACCGCACATACCCCATCTCTAAGTTGGCTCCATAAATGGAGTGATAAGACCAGGACTTCATTAGGAATTAGGACTACTCTTCGAGATCATTTACGTAGCGGTATTGAGAGTAATGCATTCATCGTCACACCGAATTTTAGTATCGATTATCGCTACCATACTGAAGGGGGAATACGTATTCCAATATTCGGTAGGATTCCGCTTAAGCACGACCTTGACCTAACCAATTCCTTTTCATTAGCAATCCGTAGGGAGAAATACGGTGCCAATAGAGAAGAACGTTCCGAACGGTATGAAACTACACTGCGAGTTGGTTACAAACTCAGTGATCATCTCACTGCAAATTTACATCTCGGTGTAAGTTACAATCACGATAGGGTTGTAGAGGGTAGGGATTATCTTTCTGTTGCAAGCGCGCTGACGGTCAGAGGTGAATTTAATTAAAGACTATCTGCTGTCGTCTGTCAATGTAGGTACAGGAGGAATAGTAAAATCAACCCGTTTCGGGATTCCTGAAGACAATGGCAGTCCTAACCGTTCACTACCAAACAACCATTTTACACCCTCAAGAAAACCTGGATATTCCTTTATTTCACGCCTATATCCATTTTCTATGGGTCCATATTTTACAGTCAATGTAATGTACTCCCCTACTGGCACATCACGATCAAAACGGTATTCCCCATTTGTATTTATTATAGCAGGTTTAGATTTCTTTACAGTGTTACTTGCCTTCCATGTAATCTCAATCTCCTCATAATTCCGAGGGTCTGTATCACCATTTGCCATAACTACTGTACCATATATCGTTCCATCAAAAAACCCACTCCATATAATTTTTGGTATACCAATAAGCATCAAGATCAGTATGGCTATTATATAGTCAGTTACTGGTTTCCAACGATTATTAAAGATAGGGTGGATATGTTTACGTTTTTGCGTTGGGTGAACTGGTTTATGTATTGGCATGGTGCTTCTCCCTAATAATGCTGAGTTACACACTTTGACAACATAAAAAATGGTGGGTGGGGTACTTCTCTTTGCGATGGGGCGTACTGGATTTGAACCAGTGACTTCTACCGTGTGAAGGTAGCGCTCGTACCCCTGAGCTAACGCCCCAGATGAAGGAGATGGGCCCACTAGGACTCGAACCTAGGACCAGCCGGTTATGAGCCGGCGGCTCTGACCACTGAGCTATGGACCCATATACTATTAATTATACAGGAGAATTATATAAAAATCAAGTAATAATGCAATTATGGAAGGTATGTATTTTCTATTATTCAATAAAGCCGCGCAGTCGATGACTACGGATGGGGTGTCGTAGTTTGCGGAGTGCTTTTGCTTCTATCTGTCGGATACGCTCACGAGTGACATCAAAGACGACACCTACCTCTTCAAGCGTTTTCGGATAGCCGGTTGTGATACATAATGTGGCAATTCGGTTACGTGTTGTTTCAGACAATAGTGGGTTCAAGGTATCATCTTCAATACCGAACCGAAGCACTATTACCTCACGTTCACGTTCAGACAAATCGGTAAGTGCATCTTGAATACGCTCCTTGAGAATGCTTAGTTCAGCTTCTGTGGAGGGTGACAGGACTGATGCATCTTCAATAAAATCTCCTAATTGGCTGTCGTCATCGTCATCTCCAATTGGTGTTTCCAATGAGACAGTTTCTGGAACTATCCTCAGTACTTCTCTAACCTTTTCAGGAGGAATACCCATATCGTCAGCGATCTCTTCAGGTGATGGTCTACGTCCCAATTCTTGTAATAGAGATCGTTCAGTCCGTTTCATTTTATTTATTCTTTCATGCATGTGTACTGGAATACGGATAGTACGTCCTTGATCTGCGATTGCTCGTGTAATGCTCTGCCGAATCCACCAAGTAGCATAAGTACTAAACTTATAGCCGCGTTGATAATCAAATTTGTCAACTGCTCTCATCAACCCGATATTTCCTTCCTGAATTAAATCAAGAAATTCAAGTCCAGGTGCTTGGTGTCTATATTTTTTAGCAATGCTAACGACTAACCTGAGATTAGCCTCAACAATAGACATTTTGGCATCTTGGGCATTCGCTTCTCCCTTACAGATTTGCTTGGTAACATCTTGAAGTGCTTGGCGTGAGATACCTATAGAATTGAGATATTGTTGAATTTCGCGTTGATAACGAACAATACTAATGTATGCCTTTTTTGCAGATCCTGACTTGAAATTATGAACTTTGGAGTTTAATCTACCGTTGAACCAATCTTGTGGAATTTTATGACGTTTTTGTAGTCGGGTGATTTCTTTTTCACGTTCACCTATGTTTCGTTCTACTTCTGTAATATGTCCCGAAATTTTACTGATTTCTTCAGGATCAATTTTAAGCTGATCCAAGTGTTTTACAAAGGCAGCATGGGTTCGAACATTTTCAAGTTTCACATCCGAATTGTTATTATCGGCTTCTTTCACTGCATCAAGATATTCCAATTCTAACTTTTCTATCACTCGCATCATTTTCTCAACTTTATCTCGTAGTTTCCGCTCCTTATCACGAGTAGAGTTACTGGTTACCTGCATATCAATAATATCAGATGCCCGTTTTTTAGCAATGATGATTTTATAGAGTAGTTTTCGCACTTCAGCAATTGCTAAACGGGTAGTAAAGGTAGCTTCTTGAGCTTGACGTAGTCCAAACTCAATTTGCTTAGACAATTCGATCTCCTTACTTTTATCAATTAAAGGAATTTTTCCCATATCGCGTAAATAAACCTTGATTAAATCCTCACGTTCACTGATTTCACCTGGTGCGAATTCAATATTTTCATCAAATTCAGTTTGTTCAACATTATCAGCTTCATTGAATTCAAGTAGTTGTGTGTTTCCTAATTCCACCTGTAAATTCTCCTTTATTATATTGTCAGTTATGTACACCTGCGGTCTACTATTATTCAAACCATGCTCTTGTGATTTGCTATCGCACGCGACATCCCTTGGCGTATCCACCAAGTAGCGTAAGTCCTAAACTGATAACCTCGTTGATATTCAAAATTGTCAATAGCTTTAATCAAACTATTGATACCTTCAAAGATTAAATCCGAAAATACAATACCAGTTTCTTGGTTTCGGTATCGTTTCGCAATGCTAACGACTAATCTGATGTGACCTTCTATAATATAATCAATTATATCTTCTATATTAGTACCACAAGTGGTTGTCTGCATAGCAATAGTTCGCAACAATTCACGTGAGAACCCTATTTTGTTGAGATATACTTTAATATCAACTTGATAACGTTTGATGTCTTGATATGCCTCTTTTTCTGCATCATTTGTGAATTGATGATTAATTGAGTTAAACTCTCCTTTTAACCAATCTGATGGGATATTATGTTTCTTTTGAAGACTTGCAATTTTTTCTTCTTGTTCACTGATATGACGTTCAACTTCATTAATTTGAAAAACAATAGGATGTGTGTTTCCAAATTCCATAGATTAATTCTCCTTATTGATGTGAAAGGGGTTTTCGGAAGTTTCAAAGTCATCATCTTGTGGTATTTTCTGTTCATGTTCTTTACGCTCTCTTTTAATAACGGCTTTTCGCTGATTAGACAAACTTACAAGTTCCTTTAACAATGATTCATCATCGTCCTTACCACCAGTGTGAACTTTAGACCTAACTTGGTTTTCAAGGTCTTGAATCATATAGCCCTTTAACTTCTTGAGACATCCTTCGATTCTTGCCTTATGAACAGGAACTTCAATCTTGTGAATTAATGCTTTAGAAATGATATTCTTTAGGTTTTCGTCCTCACAAGTATCAAGGATATGTTGAACATCAACAGATTCCTCATTCTCGGCTTCTTGCCAAAGGAGTTGTAGTATTTTTTCAAGTCTGGTATCTGTTATATCATGATAATCAAAACGAGGTTTTACTTCAGAAATAAGTTCTGGTGCCTGTAATAAAGTTTGGACGAATTGAAGTTCAATTTGTTCGCGTGATGACAATTTTTTTGATGTAGTATTTCGTTTTGACATGCCGCGTTGTGGGCTGTTATCCTTCAAACCTAAATTACGTAATTCACCCCACAATAATTCTTCATCCACTTCAAGTTCTCTGATGGTATATTTAACATATTCTGTACGTTCTACTCGGTTTTTTATGTTCACAAGTATCGCACATATATCCTTAACAACTTGTGACTTCACATCAGGCTGTCTGATATTCTTATCTTGTAATGCTGATTGTATCTGAAATTCAATTAGGTTTATAGCTTTGTCAATTAATTCTTCAAATACATCAGCTCCATTTTCTTTTACAAACGAATCGGGGTCTTCACCTTCAGGCATTAATGCAATTCTGACCCGAATCTCTTCACTAATAAGGCGTTGCAAACCACGTTGTGCTGCCTGAAATCCAGAAGAATCACCATCAAAAACAATGACCACCTCTGGTGTATATCGTTTTAACAGGGCAGCGTGTTCATCACTTAGGGAAGTACCCGATGATGCAATCACATTTTCGATCCCGTTTTGATATAGCATCAACACGTCCATATACCCCTCTACCAGTAATGCTGACTGTTTTCTCGTGATAGTTTGTCTGGCTTTGTCAAGATTGTAAAGAATTTTACTTTTGTTGTATAAATCTGTTCCGGGTGAATTCAAGTATTTCGGTTGGTGTTCATTAGTTAATGAACGTCCTCCAAATCCAACAGGTACTCCTTGAGCATTATTGATTGGAAATAGGATTCGATTCCAAAATCGATCCTGCGGACCATTTTCTTCATTCTTAATTAATCCAGCGTCAACCAACTGTTCAACTGTCCAACCCTCATGTGTTGCTGCCTTCACTAAATCACTTCGTTGTTGTTTTGCATAACCGAGTTGAAACTGATTGATTGTTTGGGATACAACACCTCGGTTCTTTAGATATTCACGTGCTTTTTGACTATGTTGTCCGGTACGCAACAACTCATGATAGTATTTCACCGCAAATCTATTCAGTTCACTCAATTCCTGAATTTTTTTCTGACGTGCACTACTTTTAGCATCTTTTGTTGGCAATGGGATGTTAACACGGTCAGCAAGCCACTCTATTGATTCTATGAAAGTTTTTCCTTCATATTTTTGTAGAAAATGAATTACATTACCACCTACTTCGCAACCAAAACATTTGAATACTTGCATTTCTGGTGATACAGAAAAAGAGGGGGTCTTTTCTTGGTGAAACGGACAGAGTCCTTGATAATTACGTCCTGCTTGTTTCAATGGAACTCCACATTCCGTAATCACCTCAACAATATCGTTTCGACTCCGAACTTCTTCAATAGTTTCAGGTGGAATGTAATTTATGGATGCCATGAGGAAACCTCAAAATGAACATATTGAATTTGTGTATTTATAGAAAGTATTACTATTCTTTAAATTTAACGACAGTAACACCTTCTCCACCTTCACTTGGTGAAGCAAATTGATAACTGACGACATGTGGATTGGTTTTTAATATACCGTGGATAGCATTCCGTAACACACCAGTTCCTTTACCGTGGAGTATCCTAACACTTAATAAACCCGCAAGAAAAGCATCGTCCAGATATTTATCTGCAATATCTATACCCTCTTTAACAAGCATGCCATGAATACAGAGTTCTTCTTTTACCGAATTTGCTTTGCTATACTGAATGTCCAATACAGATGCAGTGAGATTTTGAGATTCTTTTTTTGGTAGCACATTGTCAATATCACTATAGGATACCTGCATCTGCATGTTACCTACACGTATATGGATAGGTTTGCTGTCATCCTTATTTCCAATCGCAGTGACCTCTCCGAAGCGATTTAATTGTATTATACGCACTTTATCACCGACATTGACGATAGGAGTTGATTTCTTGTGTTGTTTTTTAGGAGGGACGGGTTTGTGTTGTTTTTTGACAGTTTCAATTTTTGAGAATGCTTCACGTATACTGGCTTTTGAAGCTTGTTCTCGTCGTATATCAGCAACTATATTATCTACGGTCTTTCTGGCTGAGGAAACTATTTCAAATGCTTCTTTTTCTGCATTTTCCTGAAGTGTAATCTGTTCTGCTGCAAATGTATCATTGTAGTCCTTATGTTTCTGATACTCCAATTCTGCTAATCGTATTTTCTCGTGAAGTTGTTTACGTTCCTTATCCAAATCTTGTTGAGTTTGCTGCAATTGTAGTAATAGATCTTCAACTGCTATGTTGTTTTTACCTAAATGATTTTCTGCGTCAGAGAGTATTTGTTGTGGGAGTCCTAATTGTTCTGCGATTTTTATAGCATTACTACTCCCTGGAACCCCAATCTTCAACTTATATGTTGGTCTCAATGTGTTCGAGTCAAATTCCATAGAAGCATTTTCCATATTTTCTTGTGTATGGGTATATGCCTTTAACGCTCCATAATGCGTAGTGACTATCGTACTGACATTCCTTTCATTCAGCCATGCTAATATTGCCATGCCGAGTGCAGTTCCTTCTGTCGGATCTGTCCCCGCACCAATTTCGTCTAACAGTATAAGTGAGTGTTGAGATTCAGATTGGTCTAATGATTTCAACATTTCTGATATTTTTGTGATATGTGAAGAAAAAGTACTGAGATTTTGTTCAATGTTCTGATCATCACCGATATCTGCAAAGATGTGTTGAAAGATTGGAAGTTTACTACCGCGTGCTGCAGGAATATGCAAACCGGATTGAGCCATCAAACATAATAATCCAACCGTTTTAAGAACAACGGTTTTTCCTCCAGTATTTGGACCAGTAATTACAAGAGTATTGAATTCTTTTCCTACTTTTACATTTGTGGGAACGACTTGAGTAGGTTCTGTTTGTTTTGAAGGTGCAGTATGGTTGTCAAGTTCATTTGATTTATTTTTTTTGGATCGGACGTTAACTCGTGTTTGGAATTCCAGCAGAGGATGTCGTGCTTCAAAAAGATTGAGAATACCTTTAGTGTTTAATTTCGGTTCAACAGCATTCAGTTCAAAACTTAATTGGGTTTTTGCATTTAGGAAATCAAGTTCAGCAAGTAACCCAAGGGCAAGTTCAAAATCTACAAGTTGCTCACGGAGTTGGTCAGTTAAGTCAAGGAGAATCCTACGAATCTCTCGTTGTTCTGCTTCGACCGCTTCATGAATGGCATTATTCATTTCTACTATTTGCAACGGTTCCATAAAATATGTAGCACCACTTGTAGATTGACCTTGAACAACGCCACTGAAAAATGCTTTGGCATCCTGTTTGATTGGAATTACATATCTATTGTTACGGGAAGTGATAACTGATTCTTGGATTGACTTCTGGTGGTCTGGAGATCGGAGGATTGCTTCTAATTTTTGATGGATTTTATTACGGAGATTCTGAAGTTTGCGACGGATAGAACGTAACTCAGTACTTGCTTGGTCAAGCACCACACCATCAGAACTGATACAGTATGTAATTTTATTTACGAGTTCGTCAAAGACAGGGAGGGAATCAACAATAGACAGCAATCTTGGTAAAGTATCGTGATCCAGATTTTTGAATTTCTTTATGATCGCGGAAGGGAGTTTTGCAACCTTTACAACATTGATGAATTCTTCAGGATCTAATATAGAGCTTGTTTTTGAAACGTGAATAAGGGTGTTGCTAATATCTGCTAAACCGTCTAACGATATACCACCTGTGTGTTTGTGAAATGTCTTCATTTCAGAACACAATTTCAGTTGGAAGTCAACTGAGTCTATTGAATCCATCGGGGACAGATTGTCAACCCGCGCATTTCCAAGCTCAGATGCTGTAAATCTTTTTATATGATGTTTTAGTTTATCGTATTCTAAGGCTTTTTCTACATTAGACAGCATTGGTCTGACCTTCATATCTTTGTTAAAAAAGTCTTAATACAGAAGTTCTCTTATAAAGAAAATACTATGAGGTATTTAAACCCCATGCAACGATACAAAGGGAGTTCTGTCGTATGGATATGAGATGAAGTATATTAGTGAGGTTAATTCTACAAAAATGTGATACTGTATGTACCACATAAACTGTTATCTCAAAGTTCGTTTGACATCTCCCCAAGTTGTAGTTAATTTCTGTTTTGGTTCAACAGCGAGAACTTCGTGTTTCCACCAAGAAATACCGAAAATGCCTCCGTCTACTTCAAACAATTTTTCTGTTTTACCTACATTGAGATCGTAGAGATAGAACGATCCCCATAAAGAATAAATAATCGATTGTGAATCAAAGGACCAATCTGACCACATACCCGCATTCTTATCCACATCATATAGTGGAGTGATGACTCTTGTATCAACATTGATGGTATACATTGTGTCAAATTCTCTATCCCATCTTCGGAATAAAATTTCCTGTCCATCAGGTGTCCATACCGGATAAAAATCAAGGTTAAATTCAGTCAGCACATCAATTTCTTTTGTTTCAATATCAACTAAAAATATTTGTTCCAAACCACCTGGTCTTTCAAGAGAAAAGGCAATTCTTTTACTTAATGGACCCCATGACATGCCATAAAAGAAGAATGTCCTTCCAAAATGTGGTATCGCAGTTACTACTTCCATTTCACCGGAATCAAGATCCATTACCCAAATCTGGTTTTCCTGCTGTTGTTGTTCCTCGGTATATCCGTTAAAAGCAAGTTTTTTACCATTCGGTGAGATGGAGAGGAAACGATATGTACCACCAATTGCTGTAAGTTGGGTTTTTTGTCTTGGATTATTTACATCTATAGAAAAGATATGTGATTGAGTATCAACACGTTGTATGAAATAGAGTATATCATCTTCTGGTGCCCAAACTGCGTAAAGTCCAGGCTGATTTAATGACCTTGTCTTGAAATCCCCATTCTCGGTAAATGATGTCATTTGTAGATTGTAATCAAATTTACCATGCTCTTCATTAAAACCACGAACAGAATAAGCGATACGTCCTGTAAGTTCAGCATTTACGACCAATGGAGCACAAAGAAAGAATAACAATATACCTAAACATAAGAATCTTATTCCATCAGTTTTCAAAACATGTAAGATACAACGATTTCTTTTCATGTATTTCCTCTTATTCAGAAATAGTAAGTCGGTCATAATTGAGAAGTGCATTTTCATAAATTTCACGACTTAATCCATATTTTTCAAAATCCACTACCTGGTCAAAACTATTCAAAGATGATGCAAGAAATCCGGATTTTTCTGATTTTCGTGCAGCCAGAACCCCACTGATTACTGTAGTAGCAACTTCTTCATAATTACGGATTTGTTCTCGCACGTCTGCTAACAACCCACCTTCAATATCTTTTTTCACTTTATAGGTGCGAATTGCATCTGTATAAGTCCTTAGGGCATCAAAATAAAGTTCCTCTGTTTCCATATTCTCTGCAAGTGAAATATCCAATGTAGTATCAATTACTGCGATTACTTCTTTGGCATCATTAATCAACTCAATACTTCTCTGCTCAATACCAAAATTGATAGTTTCCTTGAATTCGTCAATTATATCTTTATACAATGTCTTCGCTTCTTCTAAAGCATTTAATTTCTCTTGACAGAGTGCTTGATTGTATTTTGCATTAGTTAATACATATTGACGTACTTCTGGTGCGATATGTGTGGTTTCAGGGAAAGCCTTTGCATCATAGGCAGCTATGGCACTTGCATAGTCTCCTTCTTGTTCGTAACAGTTACCTATTGCCTTTTGTGCATACAAAGCATAAATCTGATTTTCAGGTTTGTGTGATTCAACTATCATAGTGAATTCACTTCTTGCCTCAGGATATTTGCCTTGAAAATACAAACTTTTCCCAAATTTATAACGTGCTTTGTTAGCCAAAGCAGTTTTTGAATATTTATCAAATATATCCTGTAATTCTTCCTCTGCATCCTGGAATGATACTTTTTCTTCACTCGTATCTTCTTCAGATTCATCTTCAGTTTCACTTTCACTTGGTGTGGATAAATCAAAATAATTCGTCTCTGCTTCCTTATAGGTTTCAGCAGCCGATAAAAAGTTTGCAGATGCCTCAGCGTGCTTATTTTCCTGATTTTGTGTGTAGGTTAAATAACCAAGTACACCAACAATAGCTACAGCTAAAGTAATGCTAATTGTTCTGATATTATCCTTTAGAAATGAGTAACAATTCAGAACTAAAGTAATAAATTTATCTTCTTTAATTTCCTCTTTGGTCAATCGTTTGTTCTGTGACATGATTTCCTCGGTAATGTGTTGACATACAAGCGGGTGACGGGAATTGAACCCGCGACCCTCAGCTTGGGAAGCTGACGCTCTACCGCTGAGCTACACCCGCTCCCTTTGTAAACAATTATACCATATCTTGTAAGAGTTGTCAAGGTAAAGATTACGATATTTTGTAATGGAATATTATATCTGCTAACAGTTTTTTACAATACATTAACAATGTACTTTATATGAAGAAAGAGGAACCAAAATGATTGGTATTTACACATCTATTAGGACTCTTGATATTTTTCTTCAAACCTAAATACATTCTATCTTTGTAAACGTAAGACGGGTACCAAAATACCCGTCTTATATAAGGTAATTGTCAATAGATTGTCTACAGATTATCAAGTTCACTCAATACTTGATCTGCAGTCAAAGTATTGTCTGGTGGGGCATCTTCTACATGTTTGAAGGCAATTTTGCCTGATGTATCAATTATAAATACACCACGTGTTGTAATGCCTACCTCCTCAAGTGCCATTCCATATTGTTTTGAGACTTCAAGATTCATGTCTGAAAGAAGAGGGAAACCGACACCACCGAGAGACTCACTCCAAGCCTTATGTGCAAATCCAGAATCTCTGTTAATCGCAATTACATCTGCACCTTTGGCACGTATCGCATCTAATTTCGCATTGAAATCTGGTACTTGTTCCGAACAGACCGGTGAAAAATCAAGTGGATAGAAAAGAATAACGAGTTTTTTGCCTTCAAAATCTGCAAGTGTAACTTCTGTATCTTCCTGATTAAGTGCTCCTGATAAACTAAAATCTGGAGCAGCAGTTCCTATTTCTGCCATTTAATACCTCCTAATAATACTGGTAAAATGATAATGAATTTCCTTTAAAATAATACCACATTTTAAATCAAAAACCAAATTAAAATGGGTACACAAACTACACTGTTCGGTTGATTGTTAGGTCAAAATAAATTTAATAATGTTCACAATTGGCACAATTATTGCATTCCATAAAGTATGCTAAAGATTTCTTTCAGATTTGGTCGCAAAAATATAGTAATTAGTAAACAGTTCAGCAATGATACATAGATGTATAACCAACAACCGTGATGAATTTCACGATAATTGTTTATAGATATGAAATTTGAAAAATAAACACAATAATATTCACATGTGGCAAATTTTCACTGATTTTAGTTAGTAAACAATTCAAAATTATTAACAAGAATACTGATATAGATATAAAATAAATCAGTGTCATATGGAGAGAAAAAATGAACAGCAAAAACATAACACACAAAGTATTGACCTTTTTCTTCATACTATCAATTAATATTAGCTATAGTTTAGCTGATGCACCTGAAAATATGGTGATAATACCTGGAGAAAACGGTAACGAGTCATTTTACATGGACAAATATGAAGTCACTAACGCACAGTATAAAGTATTTATAGATAACAATCCTCAATGGCATAAGGATAATGCCTTAGTATCTATTGTGGGTGATACTTATTTATGGGGTTGGAAAGGTAATAAGTACCCAAAGGGTAGAGGTAATCATCCTGTTGTGGCTATCAGTTGGTTTGCAGCTAAAGCTTACGCAGAATGGGTTGGTAAAGATCTTCCAACACAAGCACAGTGGGAAAAAGCTGCGCGCGGTTCATTGATAGATAAAAAATACCCATGGGGTGATGCTGATCCACATAATAGAGCAAACTTTGACCGTTATACACCAAAGGTCAGTTTCAGAATACCTCCTACTATGAAGGTTGGTAGCTACCCTCCTAATGAATACGGTCTATACGACATTGTTGGTAACGTTGATGAATGGTGTTTGGATAGGTTAGATGTTGACGATATCCATAGAAGGTACCATATCTTGCGTGGTGGTTCTTGGTTTAATTCCGCAGAAGAATTTCAGATTTCTACGATTAGTCAACATCCTGTATATGATGGTATTGGTACTGTCGGTTTCAGGTGTGTGTTACCAGCAAACGGTATAATGTCGTCAGATGTTGCATTCGATATGTCTACGTGGATATATGAAAACATGCAGAATGGTTTTGACAGTGCACTCTATAGTCTTTCAAGAGGAAATATTACAGACTCTGGTCTTGAGACTAAATTCGATGAGATCGTAAAGTACTTCACTAAATACCCGCGCACTTTTGAACAGGAACTCAATCAAGTGTTTTTTGATGTGGTAGTAGATAATAATCCATATATAAATTCCGAAGATTTTTGTATTAACACAGACACAACTCTTCTGTTGTGGAAATTCTATCTTGAGATACATTTTAAACATAACGATAAAAGCTTAGATGAAAAGTTGAATCTTCTCAGAGGATGTTTGCTTGATAAAATAGATGAGATATTTATGGAAGATGGTCGTTCTGATTCATGAGTAGGGTTGGCGCGGGGACATATAGTTCCTCGCGCTATCTCCTAAACCCATTTTCCTGCTAAGAAACCACCACATTCAATTTTCCAATCTCCAATTTCTCCTAACAGTAAAATACCCTCCTAAAGTTGTCAATACTCTTTAACTACAAAGAGAATTATTTTGAAGCACTTACTTACAAAATTATTTATATCATGCAGATTGGCAATCTTAACAACATAGATCATAAAAACTATTGTCACACGGAAAACAATATATAATTGACATTTATTCTATTATTTGTAATACTGAGTTCAGGTTGAAAGTTTCAAATTATTAGCAGACGCTAATAATCTCTGTATGGACCGATGTTAAAACTAATGCTGTATTAGTTTTCCATACATATAGGTCAGATTACTTTGGGTGTTACTCAAATGTATCTGAATCAGTATATTGTCAAATGGAAGGAGATAGTATAATGAAACGATTGTGCCTATTTAGTATTTGTATAATCGTCTTTTTTGTTTTTATTGGAGTCACGACGGTATCAGTAGAAGCCGCTACCTTGAACATCACAGTAAAAGATTCCGATTCAGGAAATGCTTTAAAGAATGTATCTATAACTGTTAAACCAAAAACAGGTGATGTTGTGAAAGGTGAAAGTGATGAAAACGGAACACTTGCAATTGGTGATTTAACTGCAGGTGTCTATTCAATCACTGCAATTTCGCAGGGCTATTCTGTTTATAAACTAACTGATGTTGAACTTACTTCTGATGAAACCAAATCAGTTGAAATATCCCTATCCTCAGATGTGATAGAACTTGACAGAGTATCAGTCACTGCTTCCCGTCGTCAGGAAAAAGTTTTGGAGGCTCCCGCGTCGGTTGCCTTACTTGATGATTCTGAGATAAAAGACAGAGTCTCGTTGAGTGTAACCGAACATTTGAAGTCACTTCGTGCTGTAGATGTTGTGACCTCTGGGATTGGAACATCGTATGTAGTAGTTCGTGGTTTCAATAACGTGTTTTCCGGCGATTTGTTATCACTTGTTGATAATCGAATTGCAAGTGTTCCATCTCTTCGAGTAAATGCATACACGCTCATACCTACTATCAGTGAAGACATTGAGCAGATTGAGGTTGTCTCGGGACCTGGTGCTGCGTTGTATGGACCCAATAGTGCAAATGGGGTCATGCATATCCTCACACGTTCTCCATTCACATCACAAGGTACAACTGTAAGTGTCGGTGGAGGAGAACGAAGTGTACTATTAGGTTCGCTACGACATGCGGGTGTGATAAATGATACAGTCGGATATAAATTGACTGGGAATTATACACGTGGACGTGATTGGGAAGAGGGACGTTCGAAAGAGGATGTTGAAGGTGTATTAGCACCCTTATATGACACATCGTATGCTCGTGGAGAATTTCGTGTCGATTATGTACCAAACGATGATACGAAAGTGATACTTGCGAGTGGTTTAACTCAAGCATCAGGTATTGAATTGACAGGTATTGGTGCAGGTCAAGCTAAAAACTGGATATACGGATATGCACAAGCACGTTATATATACAAAGACCTATTCGCACAAGCATTCTGGAATCGTAGTGATGCAGGGGATACCTATGTGCTGCGTACAGGGTTACAGACTATTGACAATTCCAACCTATATGTCGGACAGATTCAACATAGTTATGGTTTTGGAGATACTCAGCGATTTACCTACGGATTGGATGTTTTGCTGACGCGACCCGATACTGAAGGAACTATAAATGGATCTAATGAAGATAATGACGAGATAAACGAAATAGGTGTTTATTTGCAATCTGAAACTAATATCTTACCTCAGTTAAAATTGCTTGCTGCAGGTAGAGTAGATAATCACAATCATCTCAATGATATTGTTCTTTCTCCGAGAGTAGCCCTTGCATATCAACCAACCAATGACCACAACATTAGATTAACGTATAACCGTGCATTCAAAACACCAGGAACATCAAACCTATTTCTTGATATTCTGTCTGCAGAAAACCCATTTTCTGTAGGAATTGACTTGCGTGCACAGGGGGTACCTTCTGAAACTGGATTCACTTTTAGAAGGAGTGCTGATGGTCGTCCAGAATTTAGATCTCCATTCTCAGCCTTGGGTGATAATTATATCCAACTAAATAGTCCAGAATTTACCAATGTAATGTGGAATGTAGCCAGAAGTGCTGTCATGGATGGAGTTAAACCCGTATTTGAAGCAGGTTTATCAGCCCAAGGTTTGCCACCTGACACGGTAGCAGCACTCTTAGCAGGATTTGATAATGTTATCCCAAAACAGGTAACTGGTGTGCAAAATGTCCTACGTTCACTTGATCCACAGACAGCAAGTTTTATTGACATTGATGATGTTCATGATGTAGACTCGCTTGAACCTACCATTACTCAGACGTATGAGTTGGGTTACAAAGGGATTCTCCTAAATAAACTTGCATTTTCAGCAGATTTCTATCACTCAAGAATTAACAACTTCATCGCTCCACTATTTGTAGAGACTCCTAATGTCTTCTTGGATGCGGAATCGTTGGGTGCATCTCTTGGACAACAGATCGGTCAGACATTGGCAGATCCGCAAAATGCTGTACTTGCACAGGCCCTACTGGCGTTTGATGATCCGTCATTAGGAGGGAATGGAGACGGTTCTCCTATTGAAGAATTAGTAACACTGTTTATTGCAGGAACTGAAAATAATGGTGCTGCCTATATACCGTTTGGGACGGTGACACCTGAACAGGCATCCGATCCATACGCAGTCCTATTAACATATCGGAATTTTGGTGATATATCGCTAAACGGATTAGACTTGAATTTCACATTTTTCCTCAACTCAAGTTGGAGTATAGGTGCGAATTATTCACTTGTCAGCAAAGACATTTTTGAGAATGTTGATGGAATAGGTGATATTGCACTAAATGCACCAAAGAATAAGTATGGAGCGAATGTTCAATACATCAACGCAGATTTCGGATTAGGAGTGGGTTTGCGAGCGCGCTTTGTGCAGGGATTTCCTGTTAGGTCGGGGGTATATGTTGGTGAGGTGGAATCGTATTATACGCTTGATCTAAACGCAGGCTATGATATACCACTCGGTCCAAAACCACGTCTATCTCTAACAGTCCAAAATTTGTTAGATTACAAACATCAACAATTTGTTGGGACACCTGAAATCGGTCGTTTAGCAATAGCGCGGTTAACACAAACGTTCTAACATTTTCAACAAAATGAAGTTGCACGATGAATTACGGTTTCGTTTCGTATTTCTCGTGCAACTTCTTAGATTCAGATATATTTTGGAACTTACCGTTTAGACAAATGCGGCTTTTTCAACATCTTGAAGATAGACACGAGCCCCATTCTGTAAAGCTGACCGATGCACAGCTGCTTCGAACAGAAGTTCAGCCCATGCTGCTTCTCCGTCTGCAGGAAACGGTTCGTCAGCCTGCATAGCTTTTATTACACCATCTGCCATTCTCTTGAATGATTCAGGCATTTCCGGTTTACTGGGTTCATATTCCCACTTTTCTTCTACTTCAGAGTTACCTGCTTTTCGGCGTATGTATGATCCTTCCAAACCCTTTGCTTCTGCATAAGATTTGTCTCCAAGTATTTTAACACGAAGCGGATGGTCATCGTATCCCCACATGTTAGTACCAGCAAGAGATCCTACTACTCCATTTTCCCAACCTATGTGAATTAGTCTTTTCCAACCACCACCTTCATTTGGATCACCAACAACACTTACCCATTCAGGTGTTCCCAAATTCCAGAGAATTTGATCAATAATGTGTGACCAACAGTTGAAATGTGCCCGAGCATAAAGCATTTTTATTTCACCCAACCGTCCCTCAACAACATCATCATGTAGTTTTTTGAAATGATGCATAAAACGATAGTTAAAGTCTATACCAAATTTTTGATCGGATTCTCGCCATGTAGCAATTGCTGGTGCAGCGATAGCGAGATCTGCCTCTCGGACAGTAGCCTGACCCTGTAAGCCACATAAAGGTTTTTCTGTGAATACATTCCGACCACCCTCAAGTAACTCACGCAGTGGAGGAATGCGACGTGTCTCATTGACAATTAAGAGAACGAGTTCAGCATCACAGTTTGCTAATAACTCTTCAATGGATAAATATCCTGGAACTCCGAAGTGTTCTTTTGCTTTTTCCAGCATTTCAGGATTCATTTCACACACAGCGACTACCTCAGCATCAGGATGGTTATGGAAGTTCCCGCCGTGCATCATCCCCATCCCCCGACCACTTATCAATGCACATTTTGTCATAATATATGCCTTTCCTATGGTTGATATACAATCAACTGAATATTAATACAATTGGAATGTGGAATACGTTAATCATGATGTAATTCAGATTGTCCACATAAAAGTAAGTCAATTGCATTCTCTATGACTATTATCATACATATCTTTATAAATAGATGTTGTGAATGTTACTCATCAATTAGAATTGACACACTCTTTCTGTAGTATAACACACACTGAAAAATACACAAGTAAAAACAGACAATATATTCAAAAAGACTAATACATATAATTAGTATATATTGTGTTGTAGAAGTTAATTAGAAAGAAAATTGGTATACAAGAAAATCGGTTATATTGGGTATATGATACTATAGTAACGCAAGTTGTCCCTAAACATAACATGAGTTCGGTTTAGCAGACAGGCAAGATTTTATATCTATTTGCCGAATTTACAATGTCATAACTTTGTAAAGTTTTTGAGTTTTTTGAGTCAAACGGAAAATGGAGAATTTATACATGTGCCGCAAACCTTTATCACAAGTGGGATTACAGGCTAATTACGACTAATTTAGTCAAGATTGACTCAAAAACTTTACAAAATTTCTCAGGCACTAAAACACAGGTTTTTTGCAGTGTATATTTTACCGATTAACAAGTTGCTTATACCGAACTCACGTTAAACCTATCAACAATTTTCTAAGGAATAACTGATTTAGCGCAACGAAAACCTGTTAGACGACTTGTAGTAGCAGGATCATTTCCTCGTCTATAGGTGATTGTTATTCGTGGTTGACCACTTGCAACCCATGAACCACCACGTAATGAACGAGATGTATTAATGTTTTTGAAATTAGTCATTATCTCATCAATACTATCAGTACCTACTATCGGATTATCATCTGCTGGATCAATATAAAAGTCTTTATCGTATTCATCTAAACACCATTCCAATACATTTCCAATCATATCATATAGTTCATATCCGTTCGGTGGAAAATCTCCAACAGGAGTTGTACTACCTGTAATACCAACATTCAAACTGTAATTTACCTTACTATCATCAATTGTATTTCCCCAAGGATACTTATTGCCTTCAATACCGCCACGTGCAGCTTTTTCCCATTCTGCCTCAGTTGGTAGACGTTTTTCAACCCATTCTGCGTATGCAGCTGATGCATACCAACTTACATAAACAACAGGATGGTTTGCCATTTCATTGGGGTAGGTATTATCAGACCAATTTGCAAGGTAATTTCCGTCATGGAACCTATTGCTGATATTATCTTTTTGCCAATCAGGATTTGCATCTACGAAATTCTTATATTGTTCATTCGTCACTTCATATATGTCAATATAGAATGCGTTCAGAAATACTGTATGACCGGTTTGTTGGACACTTCCAGCTTCTTCACTAATGCTGCCTAATTGAAAATCACCTTCTGGAATTAGCACCATATCTTCGGGGATAGTGATTTCGTCTTCAACGGTGTAGATAACCCTTCTGTTTCCACCATCCCAATTGATTTCTACCTCAAGTTTGCCTACAGTAAAGGGACCTGTAATTGTGACCGTTTCATCAGCAGAAGACACCTGTCCTTCTGATACTGTTAATCCAATTGGAGAACCTGTAAAAATTACGGTTATAGATGTTTCAGTTGAAATAGTGCTGCCATCGGGTGGATCTATAGATTTAATTTCTACTGAATCATCTTCACCACATCCGAAAATTAGAAATGTACTAAATAATATGGGTATGATAGTGTAAATGTATTTTCTTTTTTTCAAAATATCTCCAATTAATTCCAAGTTAATAATACCAATTATCACATGGTATCATTTTAAACATAATAGCATTATTCAGTTTAAAATACATTCTCCATTTCTACCTTTAGTATATCAAATAAGTATCCTTTTAAGTCAATAAGATCTCTAACAGATATGTCTCTTGGACGAGGTAATGGAACATCTATCTCTGTTTTTATTGATGCAGGTCTGGCAGTGAGGACGTAAATTTTATCTGCAAGTAGAAGTGCTTCCTCTATATCATGTGTAATGAGAAGGACTGTCTGTTTACCTTTTTGCCAAATATCTAATAGGATTGATTGCATTACAGTCCGTGTCATGGCATCTAATGCACCAAATGGTTCGTCTAATAATAGTATGTCTTTTCTGAATAGAAGTGTTCTAACGAGTGCGACACGTTGCCGCATTCCTCCTGAAAGTTGCATTGGATAACTATTTTCAAACCCGCTGAGACCGAGTTGTTCTAATAATTCAAGTGCTTCGGATTCAGTTTCTATAAGTATTTCCTTTTGAATTTCTGGACCGATAAGAACATTTTTTAAGACAGTCCTCCATTGTAGTAATAGGTCTTTCTGCTGCATATATCCAAATATACCAGTATTTCCGTTTGTAATTTCACCATTAAGATATATTTCTCCGACTTGCGGAGTGAGTAGCCCTGAGATGATGTTGAACAATGTGCTCTTTCCACATCCTGATGGTCCAAGTAATGCAACAAACTTACCGGTATCCACATTAAAGTTCAGTTCGTTTAGTACCAACAATTGTTTTTTGTTTTGTCTAAAGGAATGTGATAGATTTCTAACATCCAAATTAGCCATAAGATTCTATATCCATAGGTATTATCATAATTATTCTTTGCTTTTTATTACATTTCAACATGAGAAAAATATAGGTAATTTTAGATCTTATACCCGCGGGAATGATAACATTGTTAATGGTTGTGTTTTGCTCTAATTTCACACAATTTTTCACCTGAGAAATTTACAGTACTGTAAAGAATCCTTTACAGTGGTAAATTTTGGTAAATCACTCCTAACTCAGTCTGTGTATAGGTTTATAGGTGTTGAAATTTGGATTCATTATCTTTTTTTCTGGGAATTGAAATTGGGTTAACATAATTGGTTCATACAAACTAAAATACTATATGTAATACTACTATTAACATATAAAATAACAGATGTCAAATTAAAATTTACTTTGTAGTGGATTTTAGAATTACTGGGACACTTATACATGCGCGGCACGTTGACGGAAAAAACGTATCAGCGGTATTACATAAGACTCATTGGTTTGGATTTCAATAAAATCTATATGACTTGAACGAAATGTCTGCTGTCTTTCTACAGAAGCTTGCCGATTACTTTCTGCAAATATTTGCTGTGCTTGATTTGAACGTGTATCTACAACTATCCTTTCTCCAGACTCTGAATCCTCCAATTCAATAATGCCAACATTCGGCATTTCCATTTCTCTACGATCCTGTAGTAAAATTGCTATTAATGAATGACGTTTTCCAATAATCTTTAGCTGTTTTTGATAATCTGAATCCATAAAGTCGGATATTAGGAAAATGACACTATGTGGTCGTAGAACTTGATCTGCAAAAGTTAGTGCTTCTGATATACTTGTTCCTGTATTCGTCGTTTGAAAACGAAGTATGTCTCGAACAACACGTAGAACATGTCTCTTTCCTTTACCTGGAGGAACAAAGTGTTCTACAGTGTTCGTAAAACAGATTAACCCTACCTTGTCATTGTTCTTTATAGCTGAAAAAGCGAGAAGTGCCGCTATCTCTGCTGCAATTTCTGCTTTAGTCTCTGTTATGCTTCCAAATGCAGTAGATGCACTCATGTCAATGATTAACATCATCACGAGTTCTCTTTCTTCAACAAACTTTTTTACATAAGTTTGACCCATTCGAGCGGTGACGTTCCAATCAATTGTACGTATTTCGTCTCCAGGTTGATATTCACGTACTTCATCAAAGGTAATTCCTTGCCCCTTAAATACACTTTCATACTCTCCAGCAAAGATAGTATTCACCAATCGATTTGAGAATATATCTATACGTCGAATCTTATTCAGAATGTCTTTTTCATCCATGTGATGAATCCATATTGACAGATTTACCTTGCTTAATTGTTGACGTGCCATTATATTAGCAGAAAAACACCGAGAAATCAATATCTTTATCTGAGCTTGGAATCCTATGCAGTACGAATTATTGGATGAAACTTCTATTGAAATACATAACAAAATCCAAACTGGTAATATCCAACATGTTGTCTTTGACTTTGATGGTACAATATCTCTAATCCGAGATGGATGGCAAAATGTAATGGTCCCGATGATGGTTGAGTTTATGCAGTCCGAGACAGCAACGACAGAAACACATGAACAATTGGAGGATATTGTAGTTGATTTTGTTGATAGGTTGACAGGTAAACAGACAATTTACCAGATGATACAGTTGACAGAAGAGATAGAAAAACGTGGTGGTGAACCTAAAGAACCGCTTGCGTACAAAGATGCCTATAATAGTCGTCTCCTACCCATAGTGGATCAACGTATTGCAGACCTTGCCACAGGAAAGTTAGCTGCTGAATCTCTACGTGTTCCAAATTCACTTGAATTTCTGCAACAACTTCATAACTTAGGGGTAAAATGCTATCTTGCAAGTGGCACAGATGTGGAATTCGTGAAAAATGAAGCAGAACTTCTTGGGGTTACGTCGTATTTGGAAGGTGGTATTTTTGGAGCATTGCGGGAATACAAGAAGTTTTCTAAAGCTATGGTCATACAAAAGATACTTACCGATTTTAAGCTTAGTGGTAGTGAACTCCTGATTGTTGGTGATGGATATGTTGAGATCGAAAACGCAAAAACTGTGGGTGCCATTGCTGTAGGGATTGCATCTGTTGAAGATAACATATACAATATGAACAGAGATAAACGCGAACGTCTTATCCGTGCAGGTGCGGATATTATCATTCCGGATTTCAGTGAGGGTGACAGTCTACTTAAATATCTCTTCAAAAAATAGTCACTCCAAGTTTTCTGTGTTCAGTGAACTGATTAAATGTTTCATTAAACCTCTCAAATATGGGATGTAAATTTAGACATTAACCCCATAATTCATTGTAGGAGAGAACTCTGTTTCCCGACTATCAAGGATTCGGTCTCGATTTGGAGATCAAATCAACGGTATGAATGCCTTTTGGCATTCCCCGCCTACAGGGTTATTGAGCATATTTGCCAAAAACTTTACACATCCTCAGTCTACAAAATACTTGACAACAGGTCGTATAATAGGTATAATTGAAATGCTGACAATACAACCTATTTCTTACTTCCAATCTAATGCTTCTAACAATTACAACAACCTATTCTCCTGCCACAGACCTTGGGTTTCTGTTACATAAGCATCCTGAGAGACTTCAAACCTTTAAACTTACATTCGGACAAGTGCATGTCCTTTATCCAGAGGCAAGTGCGGAGAGATGTACGGTTGCCCTACTGCTTGAAATTGACTCTGTTGGATTGGTGCGTCGCTATCGTGGACAGGTTGGTGAGAATTTTTCTTTAGCAGAATATGTTAATGACCGACCTTATGCTGCTTCCTCCTTTATGAGTGTAGCAATCGCAAGGGTCTTTGGTAGTGCATTATCTGGGAATAGTAAAGAACGTCCAGAACTTGCTGATACACCAATACCATTGACTGCAAGGCTGTGCACTTTACCGTGTAGAGGAGGAGAGCGTTTTTTACGAATGCTGTTTGACCCACTTGGTTATAGTATCCAAATTGAAAGACATATTTTAGATGGTATGTATCCTGAATGGGGTGATAGTCGGTACTATACTGTCACACTTGATGCCACTTGTCGATTAAGTGATCTACTGTCGCACCTTTATGTATTAATTCCTGTACTTGATGATGAAAAACATTACTGGGTTGATGAAGCAGAGATAGAAAAACTTTTGAAACACGGTGAGGATTGGCTTTCTGACCACCCAGAAAAAGAATCTATAGTTAATCGGTATTTAAAACGTCAACGTAAACTTACACAACAAGCACTATCGCAATTGACAGATACAGAAGTTGATACGGTAGAAGATAATATACATGAAGAAGAATCACAAATTGAAGAACGTATTGGTTTGAACGAAATCCGATTAGATAAGGCTACTGAAATTATCATACAGTCTGGTGCAAAACGTGTAATTGATTTAGGTTGTGGTGAGGGTAAACTTCTACGGAAACTATTAAGAGAAAAACAATTTCAAGAGGTAGCGGGTATGGATGTATCCCATAATTCGCTCAAATTTGCTCAACAACGACTACATTATGATCGCTTACCAGACAAGCAAAAGGAACGGATCAACCTATTTCAAGGATCCCTCTGCTATAAAGATAAACGTTTAGAAGGATATGATGCAGCTGCTGTTATAGAAGTAATTGAACATTTAGATTCCTCACGTCTTTCTGCCTTTGAACGTATTTTATTTGAGTTTGCATGTCCACAGATTGTAGTACTGACAACACCTAATGTGGAATACAATGTTAAGTTTGAGAATCTTGCTGGTGGTCAATTTCGACACAGAGACCACCGTTTTGAATGGACACGTGCAGAATTTCAGATGTGGTGTTCCGATATATCTGACCGTTTCGGTTATTCCGTTGTGTTTCATCCGATAGGTGAATCAGACGAAGTTGTTGGTTCCCCCACTCAAATGGCTGTGTTTTCCCGTTAAAATCTTGAAAGGTAGATACTTTCATAGTTTATGTTTGATCAATCTATGCTAATTCTGTGGTTGAAGTCATGATATTAAAAATACCTGATCCATCACTTGTAATCCTGATTGGAGCATCCGGTTCCGGCAAGTCTACATTTGCGCAGCAACATTTTAAGCCAACAGAAATACTTTCTTCTGATTTCTGTCGTGGTATTGTTTCTGATGATGAAAACGACCAGTCTGCAACGAACGATGCCTTTGAAGTCTTACATTTTATTGCTTCCAAACGACTGGCTGCAGGAAAGTTGACAGTGATTGATGCTACAAATGTTCAACCGGATGCACGAAAACCGTTACTCGCATTGGCACGCGAATTTCACTATTTGACAGTTGCAATTGTACTCAACATTCCAGCGAAACTTTGTCAAGAAAGAAATGACTTACGTGAAGACCGTGATTTTGGTAGACATGTTGTACGTAATCAGTCCAGCCAACTTCGTAGATCTCTTCGTTCTCTTAGACGTGAAGGTTTTCGTAACTTCCTTTATGTAATGTCTTCACCTGAAGAAGTTGAAACTGCACAAGTGGAACGACAACCGTTGTGGACTAACCGAAAGGACGAAACAGGACCATTTGACATAATCGGTGATATACATGGGTGTTACGATGAACTAATTGAATTACTGGCGAAACTTGGATATGACATCTCTGAGAAGGAAGATGGCAATCCTGTTGTTAAATCCTCACAAGGTAGAAAAGTTATCTTCGTTGGAGATTATGTTGACCGAGGTCCTAAGGTTGTTGAAGTCCTACGATTGGTTATGGAGATGCACAAAACAGGTATAGGAATATGTGTTCCTGGAAATCATGATGTAAAGCTTGTTCGTGCACTTAGAGGTAAGAATGTAGCCAAAACACATGGTTTAGCAGAATCATTGTCTCAATTAGAGGATGGATCGGAGGAATTAAAGACGCAGATAGCAGACTTTATTGAGGGGTTAATCAGCCATTATGTATTTGATGGTGGAAAACTTGTAGTGGCACACGCTGGGATGAAAACGGAGTTACAAGGTAGAGCATCTGGTCGTGTCCGAGAATTTGCACTCTATGGAGAAACCACAGGAGAAACGGATGAATTCGGATTACCTGTGCGTTTAAATTGGGCAGAAGAATACCGTGGTGGTGCCACTGTTGTTTACGGACATACACCGGTTGCAGAACCTCAATGGATGAACCGTACTATCAATATTGATACAGGTTGTGTGTTTGGTGGTAATTTGACAGCACTGCGATATCCTGAAAAGGAGGTAGTATCTGTATCTGCTCATCAGACTTATTATGAACCGGCTAAACCATTCTATGATGAAACCGACAAACAGAATTCATTAGAAAATCAACAAAATGACAGTATACTTGACATTAATGATGTAATAGGAAAGCGAGTAATCAGCACCCGTTTGAATCACAATGTAACAATACGTGAAGAGAATACGATCACAGCACTTGAGGTGATGAGTCGATTTGCAGTAGACCCAAAATGGCTTATTTATCTTCCGCCTACGATGTCCCCCACTGCCACGACAAATAAAACCGATCTACTTGAGCATCCAGCTGAAGGATTTGCATATTATCGGAGTCAGGCAGTTTCAAAAGTTGTTTGGCAGGAAAAACATATGGGTTCTCGTGCTATTGTAATTGTGTGTAAAACTCCTGAAACTGCACGGAAGCGGTTTGGAATCACTGATGAAAAACTTGGTGTGTGTTATACACGAACAGGTAGACCGTTTTTTGACAATGAATTAATGGAACATGAACTACTTTCACAAGTCAAAAATACAGTGGATAAAGTCGGTTATTGGGAAATATTGGATACTGATTGGATTTGTCTTGATTGTGAGTTAATGCCGTGGTCAGTAAAAGCCCAAGAATTATTACGACAACAGTATGCACCAGTTGGAACATCAGCACGTGTTGCTATTGCAGAAGTAACTGCTATGTTAGAATCTGCTGAAAACCGTGGTGTGCCGGTTGCAGATCTTATGGAAGGATATCACCAACGCACTGTAGCTGTCGGTGAATATATCAATGCATATCAGAAATATTGTTGGTCAGTGGATTCTATCTCGGACTTAAAACTCGCGCCGTTTCATCTGTTAGCATCAGAAGGTAAGATGTATATTGACAAAGACCATCTTTGGCATATGGAAATGCTTACAAAATTATGTAATTGTTTGGATGAAAATCCGTTATTCGCAACTTCATACGGTGTAGTGGATTTAACTGATCAAGATAGTGAAACAACTGCAATTACGCAATGGGAAGAACTTACTGCCCAAGGTGGTGAAGGTATTGTTATCAAACCGTTGGATTTTATTGTCAAAGGTAAACGCGGAATAATTCAACCTGCTGTTAAGTGTAGAGGGAGAGAGTATCTTCGGATTATATATGGTCCTGAATACACATTACCACATAATTTAGAACGTCTACGAACAAGAGGATTGTCTCTTAAACGTTCACTTGCTATTAGAGAGTTTGCATTAGGTATTGAAGCACTTGAAAGGTTTGTAAATCGTGAACCATTATCTAAAGTTCATGAATGTGTTTTCGGTGTTCTTGCTCTTGAAAGTGAAACTGTTGATCCAAGATTATAAACACCAACTATTCAAATCTGAAATGCAAATATTGTATTTTTGAATAAATTAAAAGTTAATTACAACTAAAAAACCATATTGTATATATTTAATGCGTTTAACAAGACTAAGTTATTGAGAGTTTGAATAATGAAACAACAATGTAGATACATAATTTATTTGTCCATTATGGGTTTCATATTTTTTATATGTGGATGCGGAGATTCATCATCTGTTATTGATGGTACTGAAAATGTATCTGAAGTGATTTTACGTAATCATCTCCTTACATCTGACGAAACTTGGGAATCTGAGAATACCTATATCGTACAGGGAACATTGCAAATACCATCTGATTTTGTGCTTGAAATAATGCCCGGAACAGAAGTTAAATTCAATAAGAATGCACAGATTAAAGTTAGAGGTAGACTGAAAATTGGCACAGCAATATCACAACTTGCATTAGAGGAATTAGTCTATCTTACCTCAAATAGTGTTAGTCCTGAATCAGGAGATTGGAAGGGGATACTTTTTGACTTTACACACGATGCGGAGAGTTTCCTAAGAGGCGTGGTAGTTGAATACGCTGAAACGGCACTTGACATCAAGACTGCTTCTCCATCAATAATAGATTGCACACTCCGTCATAATGAAACTGCAATTGCATTAAATGGAAGCAACTCAAAAATACATTATAATGCAATCCATGATAATGATATTGGTATAAGTACTATAGAGCGACAAAACCGACCCCAAATTGAGTTGAATAACATTTTTAATAACAAAACTGGAATCCACTGTGAAAATGTACAGTCCATCATCAAGTTCAATAATTTTGAGAATAATGATTTTTCATTGAGACTTAATGTCAAATTTGATCTTATTGTGCGAGAAAATTGGTGGGATACTGTCATTAATGAAGAGATAAACAAAGTAATTTTGGATTCTCGTGATACAAACATAATTACTAAACCATTGGGTACAGTATTTTATGAACCTATTGCAGAAGCACGTTTTGATGATGCAGGTCCAAGGGAATAATCATATTGTTGAGATAATCTAAGTTGAGAAATACTGAGATAATTTGGTTAATATGGATACTACTTGCTCACCATTTAGCAGGGAATTGATATACTTGCTCATGTGGACAATCCAATAGATGCGTGATTTATTAAGAAAAATACTCGCAGGTCTAATCTGTATTTCAGGTATACACATTCTGGTACGAGAATTGTTTTGCCGTAATCAAGTAGGGATTCTAATGTATCACGATGTGAAACCTTCAGTATTTGAGACACATATTGCTTATCTATCCAAGAATTACAATGTTATTTCGTTAGATACATTGGTGTCTTCACTCCACGAGAAGGATTTTTCGGAGATTCCTATTAAGAGCGTTGTGATTACGATAGATGATGGACACGTTGGCAATTTCGATCTTCTCCCAATTTTCAAGCAGTACCAGATAAGACCTACAGTTTATGTTTGTACCAAGATAATCAATACATATAGACATTTCTGGTTCAAAATACATGGTCAATCAAAGTCAACAAGAGAAATGTTGAAAACAATAGATAATTCGGAACGGTTGACATATCTGAAGAAGTCAGATAACTACGAACCTGAGAAATTATATCCGGATCGACAGGCACTTAATATTGCAGAAATTAGACAGATGTTGGATTATGTGGATTTTCAACCACATACACAGTATCATCCAATATTACCGAACTGTACTGAACAGGAATGTAAACAAGAAATACTTGGAAGCAAAATGGATTTAGAAAATATGTTGGGGTCTGAATGTATTCATTTCAACTACCCAAATGGTGATTATACAGAGCGAGAAATTGGTATTGTTAAAGAAGGTGGGTTCAGATCAGCGCGTACTGTAGATATTGGATGGAACACACTTGAAACTTGCACATATCGGTTAAAAACTGTCCCAATCGCTGATGATGCAGGACTAACCCTATTTCGCGCACAACTTACTACAATTCCACAACGGATAAATTATTTGCTAAATACATTATTCAAGAGATGATAGAAGACAGTGTCTAAGAACTAAACTAATAACAATTACTGCATGACAGAACAGTAATACACATTGCACCGTGAAAGGTGTACGAATAACAACTACAGTGTAATTCAGAAACTGCATATCACTTGACAAAATCCTATTAGAATGATATTATCCATTCAAAATGTATACTATACTTTCAAGTGATCTTCAAATATGTCGTTGCAGTATCATTGGTAAAGGAACCCTAACTATTGTTGGAAGGTGGATTATATGGTTTTTTTAACTGGTAATAGAGGGTATATTGGAGGACACTTGAATCAAACATTTCCCTCAGCTATAACACTGGATGAAATGACAAATTTTCATCGCTGGGAGACAATGTTTGATAAGATCAAGGATTCAATAAAATCGGCAACAATGTTTATACATTGTGGTGCAATTGCAAACTCTCTTTATCAAGAACCTGATATCTTTAAATGGAATTATGAAGCAACAAAGCAGATTGCTGATGTCGCGCGTGAGGAAGATATATTTATGATATTTATATCGTCCTGTACAGCGATAACTCCGAAATCGCTTTATGGATGGTCCAAACGTGTTGCTGAAGATTACATACGTGCAAATAATGAAAAATATTGTATTTTGAGGTTATACAATGTATATGGTGCAGAGGAGAATAGACCTGCTGAAAATCATTCTGTACCAGAAAAACTGGTTCGGAAAACACTTCAATATGTGTTCTATCCATTTCGTCGAGATTATATCCATATTGATGATATTATTCGAGCAATTCGACATGTTGAGGAGTTAGAAATAACTGGAACTTATGATGTTGGTACAGGACAGGCTGTGGAAGTAAAGGAACTCGCAAAGTTAACTGATGGTACATTCTATACTGAAACAACGGCTGCAGCGATATTAGGGGAGAACCAACCACCACTTGAACTGCAAGCACGTGCAGATTATATGCTTCCTGGATTTAAAACAGTCCGAGATGTCTTTTCACAGATTGTTGAACCTTAGGTGTAAAAAAACAAACATAAACATATTTCAATGGTGCAATTCTGTCAGATGCACACTATTCTACATATATCTCAAAACCACTTTATCCGTGGTGGTTCCGACCGATACTTTTTTACACTCACTGAGTTACTAAAAAACCATGGACATCAAGTGATCCCCTTTACAGCTGCAAGTAATATGGATGAACCGTCTGAATGGAAGGACTATTTTCCACGGGGTGCGGATTTTGAGAACCCAAAAATTGTTGACTTGATTCGCTTCTTATATTCGCGTGATGCAGCTAAATCAATCAAACGCTTGTTACAGGATAAGAAAATAGACCTTGCTCATTTCCATATATACTATGGTAAACTCACTGCATCTATTTTAGGCGAACTCAAGAAAGCTGGTATCCCACTGATTCAGACTTTACATGATTTTAAGTTGACGTGTCCAGTTCATAGTCATACTTCTAATGGAGTAATTTGTGAGGCGTGTGAGGGAAAACACTTTTGGCGCGCACTTCCAAAACGGTGTAATAGAGGTTCATTTACTCGTACTACTTTGAATGTTACTGAATCTTATATCTCGCGGTTTCTGGGTTCACATGACAAGTTTGACCATTACATTTCTGTTTGCCATTTTAACCGGAACAAAATGATTTCGTATGGTATCCCTGAAGATAAAATATCCACAATTCACAATTTTATTGATGTCTCCAACATCACACCGAGTTATAATGTTGGAGAGTATATTCTCTATTTTGGTCGGTTGTATCAGGGGAAAGGCATATTTACGTTAGTAGAGGCAGCGCTGCCACTCAAGCATATTCCCCTCTATATCGTTGGAGACGGTGAAGCAGTGCCTGAAATCCAGAACATACTTGAAGTGAATGAGTGTGACCATATCAAACTTCTGGGATTTAAACAAGGTGATGAACTTCAAGAATTGATACAGAACAGTATATGTTCGGTTTTGCCATCTGAGTTGTATGAGAACTGTCCGATGTCAATATTAGAATCTTATGCCTATGGTAAACCTACAATCGGTGCAAATATCGGTGGAATCCCTGAACTTATAGAAGATGGTGTTGATGGATTTCTATTTCCTGCAGGTGACATAGAAGCACTCAGAGACCGTTTGTTATGGATGTATGAGAATAAAGATGAAGCAGCTGAGATGGGTAAATCCTGTCGCAAAAAAGTGGAAAGCGAATTTAATGCTGAAATTCATTATAAGAAAATTTGTGACATTTATGAAATGTTTTTGTAATAATTAAAAAATATAATATGATTTTATTGATTGTCTTACTGTGCTATAATAGTTATGAATTATTTTCAGGACTTACGCATTCTTATAGGTTGTGTTATACTATTTCATTATGAAAACACTCACTGAAAAGAAACATAAGTTATCTTCTGATTATTGTCAATTTTTGTTAGCTAGTTTCACCAATGTTACCCAAACTTATTTTACCGATCATACTGACAAATGGAGCCACGATCAACTCAATCGTTTCCTGAGGAATGAAAACATTTCTTCAAGTGAACTCTGGACATCTGTCAAAGATGACATTGCGTATGATGATGAAGGATACCTGATCTTTGACGATGTTGTGCTCCCTAAACCCCATGCGAAAGCGTTTGAGGTTCTCCGTTCTCAGTGGAGTGGTAGTGACAAAAAAGTCGTTGAAGGCATCGGTATTGTCACGTGTATCTATGTCAACCCAAAGACACAGGCATATTGGATCATTGATTATCGTCCTTTTGACAAAACTCATGATGGTAAAACCAAATAGACCATTTACTGGAAATGTTGCACAATGCCTACTTCAAAAAACAGCTTCCATTTAGGACTGTGCTGATGGATTCTTGGTATGCGTCAATGAAAGTTATGAAAGCGATTAAAAAACTTTCAAAGATTTACTATGTCCCCCTGAAACGAAATCGTCTTGTGAATGATACGAATGGCGCACAACCGCACGAACAAGTCAAAGATTTATCTTGGACCCAGGAAGAAACGCAACAGGGAAAACGCGTGCACATCAATAAGTTTCCAAAGGTCATCAAGTGAAGTTATTCCGGATAGCCTCCTCTACCAGGGGCACAGAATATATTGCGACAAACGACTTATTTCAGTCGGATGTGGATGCGACAGAACAAGAATATCGCGTCCGTTGGAAGATAGAACAACTACATCGTGATATCAAACAAGTGACCGGTATTGGCGATTGTCAATGTCGTCCGATGCGTGCTCAAAGAAATCATATTGCGTGTTGTTTTCAAGTATGGGTCTGTTTGAGCCGCACCGCACGCGCACTTGGTAAAACGATTTATGGTGTTAAAGAAAGTTTATTGGCTGATTACTTGCGTTATCAACTCTCTAATCCTTCAATAATCTTCAAAACTGCGTAAGTCCTGTTAGGACAATTAAACGCAGGTCTGTATCAGCACAAATCCAGAGCTGCTTATTGGGATGGTAAAAATCAGTTTGGTGAGTCCGTTTCAAGTGGTGTTTATTACTATACATTTACAGCGGACAATTTCAATTCAATTCGAAAAATGTTGATTAGAAAGTAATAACAACAAATGTATATTTCAAAAACATGATTGGTACAATTGAAAATTGTGCAACGTAAAATCATTCTTATATTAACTGAGATAAAATACCATTATTTCACTTTTATTAATTTGAGTACTAAGGAGTAAAAATGCGGTTATTGATTTATTTCTTGATTTTCTGTTTAGTTTCTTCAACATGGGGTGATATACAATTTGAGGAAGTTTCACATCAGGCTGGAATTACACGCGTTGGCGAAAGTTGGGGAAATGCATGGGGTGATTTTGATGGTGATGGGTATCTTGATTTGTGGGCAACTAATCATAGACATAAACCGAGTCTTTATAGAAATAACGGTAATGGCACATTTACAAACATTATTGACGAAGTCTGGGATGCGAATCCTTTGTCAGATACACATGGGGTAGCCTGGGCAGACTACGATAATGACGGTGATCAGGATTTAATAATGTTATCTGGTGCAAACCGTGGAATTGGAAATCTAAACCCAAACCTTCACAACCATTTTTATGTAAATGAGAACGGAATTTTGGAAGAACGCGCCGCAGAATTCGGAATTAACTATCCATTTTTACGAGGGAGAACACCTCTGTGGTTTGATTTAGACAGAGATGGTCTGTTGGATCTTTTAATGATTGGATATGCAGGAATGGACAGGAGTGGTAGTGAAGTGCCGTCTGCACTGTTTAGACAAACTATGACAGGTTTTACAGATATTACTTCCGAATCAGGTTTCCATCAAGAGGGTGCTAAATTTGCTCAATATGCCGACATTACTGGTGATGGAAATATGGAAATCCTCGTGTGTTACGGTACGTTTCCACTTGCTGTATATGATACTTTGAAAATGCCTTTTATGAATATACTTAGTGAACTACAAATTCCTTGGACATATTATGTACAGGATACTGCTATTGCGGATTTCAATGGAGACCTACATCCTGATTTCTTTCTTGCTCGCGGACTCTACCAATCCCAGGCAAGACAGGTTAATCTCAATAAATTAGAGATAAACATCCAGAACAATTCATCAAATAAAAGTGTGAGTTTCAAATCAGAAGGTGATGTCTTTTTTAGATTTTTCGCTGAATGGTGGCCTCGCGTGTCATTAATTAATATTGGGTCAGATGGACACCATTTGACTATGTTTGAAGATGGTAGATATCAGAGTGTAACCCCAGTCCGACGATCTGCAATATATGAAGTTACGCTGTCTCCAAATGACCACAGAGTAATAGGTACAACATCTCATCCAGAAAAAAACCGGTATGGTATTTCAGTAGGATATCAACCGGATACTAAATTATGGACAATTATATACCAAATTCCTGCTGCAACAACGTCGGTAGAAGCAAAACAACCTATATCAGAATTAAGAACAATTAACTTCTCATTTTCTGATTTACGAGTACAACCAACTTCTCAGTTATTGGTTAACCTTGGTTATAGGTTTCAAGATGCACAGACCCTAACCAAATCTACTCCTATAGAAAATGGTGTTTGCATTGCAGCAGGGGACTATGATAATGATATGGATTTAGACATTTATTTGGTTCGTTCTATTAGTACTGGAAACATCCCTAATCATCTCTATGAGAATCGTGGGGACGGCACTTTTATCAAACACACTGATGCAGGGGGTGCAAATGGGAGTATGCAAGGACAAGGACAAAGTGTGACTATGGCAGACTATGACAGAGATGGATATCTTGATCTATTTGTTACCAATGGCAAAGGTGCTTATCCTATTAATGTGGGACCTGATCAGCTTTTCCACAATATCGGTGGGGAAAACAACTGGCTTCAGATTGATTTGGAGGGAACGGTTTCAAACCGAGATGGTATCGGTGCAAGGATTTTTGCAACAACCCCAGATGGTAAGACTCAACTTCGTGAAAACGGTGGTGGGATTCATTGGTCACAACAGGATCAGAAACGTATACACTTTGGACTTGCACAGAACGTGAAAGTTAGTGAATTAGTTATATATTGGCCAAGCACTATTGTACAAAAGTTGACAGATATACCAGTAAACCAAGTGTTGACGGTAGTTGAGGAAGGTATTCAAACGGTAATTAATGGAGATGCAAATTCAGATGGAAAGGTGGATATAATTGATCTACTTATTATAATCGCTCATTTTGGTGAAGAACCACCGTCAAATGCACGACTTGATACGTATAAAGATGGAAAAGTAGATCTTGAGGATGTCGTATATGTCATCAATGCTATACAAGAAATTCAGAATAACTCTTCCGCACCAGCACAAACTCAACATAATCGTATAATTAACAGTACAAGAATCACCGACATATCATCACTTCCAGATCACTACATTGCACACCTACATACATTTTACGAAAAAATTGAAGAATTGTCTGATGATGTAACACAAATAAACTTAGTAAAACGGTTTTTGAGGGATCTATTAATGCCTGATGATGGACCGTTGAAAACGAAACTATTGGCAAACTACCCTAACCCGTTTAATCCGGAAACTTGGATACCTTATCAACTCGCAGGAGATACAGAAGTTACAATCAGAGTTTATAACACTGCTGGTGAAACTGTAAGGACACTATTCTCTGGTCATCAGGAGTCTGGTTTTTACATTAGTCGTGATAAAGCCGCATATTGGGATGGTAATAACGAAATTGAAGAAGCTGCAGCAAGTGGTTTATACTTTTACGAATTGGTTACTCCAACGTTTAAACAGACAAGGAAATTAGTCATCATAAAATAATGTTGTTTTACTGATAGATGGTATGATCAACCCGTTAAATACATCGGAAAGGTCGGCTGAAATAACTCCAGTAAACGTCATTCAATTCTTGTGAAGAGGAATTGCTATGCAAATCTTGGTCCTTGACATTGGTTGTTCATATACAAAAGGTTATCTATTTGACAAATCAATAGACATCATAGAAGAATATAAATTGCATACCGATATTTCAACTCCAAATACGCTTGAAGCATGTGTGAGAGAGGTAATATCTAAATTCGACAATTATACATATCAGGCAATCTTTCCACTTAGTTTTGGAGAAGGTGTTGTATATAACAATACAATTTATGAGCCTACCCACAATAAATTGTTCTTAACTGAAGATAATTATAATCAGATTGGTACCCCGACTGATGTTGAACGTGATATAGGGTCAGCCTTTCAATCACTGCTAACATTTAAGACTTATACTGATGGTCCAGCATTGCCTGTATCAACATATATTGCGTCTCGTCTGGCAAGTTCGGAAATTTATACTTGGGATTTGACGCATGCTGGTAATAGTGGCATGCTAAACATACCACAACGTCGTTGGGCAGTTGACCTACTTCATAGATACAAATGTGATCCAATTCCCTTCTCCTCTGAATTCATGAGTCCTACTACAATTGTTGGCAAAACGGAAGAGGGTGTTAAAGTTTTTGCAGGTGGACATGACCACAGTTGCATCTCAGTGTTTAATCCAAAGCCAATAATTATTGCAGGGACATGGGTTGTGATTAGTCATCCTGAAATAGCATTCCTACCAAGGCAGGATGAAAAAAGTGAAGGTATTCGTTGGACAATTACAGCAAACGGTAGTTTCCACAAACAGGTCGTTAAAAAAGTATCAAATCCAATTACTGTGAAAGATATGAGATATATTATCTCAATTTTTGAGTTGATGCGTGTTCCCGATCAATCTGAGATTTATGTTATTGGTGGATTCGGTGAAAAACTGGCACCAGAATTGGATAAACTTGAAAGTCCATTCAATTTCGTTGCTCCGCCAGAGGCAGAGGTATATCAACATCAACAAACAGCGAAATATGCATTTAGAGCGTTGGAGCTTCAAAAGTGAAAACTGTATTGGTTACGGGTTGTTTTGATCTATTTCATTATGGACATCTGAAGTTTGTAGAAGCAGCTGCTGCGTGTGGCGATCAACTCGTTGTCGGTGTTGCGGAAGATGATACGGTTCGTCGTGTTAAAGGTGAAAATAGACCAATTTATCCGCTTGAACACCGTATTGCTTTATTAGAGGCATGTCGGTTTGTGGATTCTGTGGAAATCTTTTCCTTAGAGTCCCAATTAGACTTGGTTGCACAGGTTTCACCTGATATTTGTGTTGAAGGTGCAGACGGAAATGCAAGACTCCGAGAGATTCTTCAGGAATTGGGTTTAGATACACACGTCCAAACGGTCTATACGGATTATATACATACGACAGATATTGTCAAGAAGATACTCAACGGATAGTATATTATTATGTTAGTCGTAGTAATTGGATTCAGGTTCTGCAAATAACAAAGATACAGTTCATTGAAACATTGGGTCAAAATACTGGTGAACATCATAAGGTATTTAAGAGACTCTTAAAATTTGAAGCGAACTCACGAGCAAAACTCGTTCCTAAATTTTGGTAGATTAGTAGAAAGGTTCAGACAATCCCCAACACGGTGGGTTATGCTAATTACCTTTATAGGAATGGTGTTTAGTCTCATCTTCCACGTATTAATTCCCAAACTTCTTGGGGCAAGTGAAACAGCAGATGCTTTAATTGCTACATTAAAGGTAGTTTTATTAGTAGATACTGTTCTCAGAGAAGGGACTAAATTCAGCATTGTACCACTATTTATACAAGAGGAACAGTCGAGAAGTAAAATAGAATTTGAGCGTTTCACAAGCAGCATTTTAAATTTCTCAATCTGTGTTGGTATAGGTTTGATGCTGGTAATAGAGGTTTTTGCAACATTGATTGCAAACTTCCTATTATCTGACAGTTCAGTGGCAGCAAGAGCAGAAATGGTGACCTTTTTAAGATTGTGTGCGCCATTAGTTATCTTTGGAAGCGGAAGCACTATATTAGGTGCTTTTCTGAATAGTCAGAGGCATTTCAAAACTGTTGCCTTTCGCAACGCACTCCCTCCTGGAATTGCCACTGTGGTATTCATACTGTTATCTGGAACGGAAGATATTGCAAATTCCGTTGCGATGGCTTATGCATGCGGTTTTATAGTTTACTTCATCTGGTTATCAATAGGATTGTATAGGACGGAATATGGATACCGTTTCTCATGGGTATCTTTTGAAGCACTACGATCCTTGAAAAATACAATTACACTACCAACACTTGGTTTTACCATCCGACAGATGACAGCTCGTTTGTTTGTTGAAGTGTTTTTGGTAGGGAAACTTGGAAAAGGTGCAATTACACTTTACAACAGTGCGTTTAGAATTTTCTCTGCAATACAGACGCTTATTGGGATAAGTATTGCCACAACAGGTTTGCCTGATATGGCAGCAGATAACAGTGATGAGAATAAACTAAAATTGAGACAGAACCTATTACGCAACCTAAGAACAGTACTATACATCGCAGTACCGGTTACGTTAGCACTATTACTCGGTTCAAACAGAATTGCACAATTCCTTTATGGAAACGGTGAACTTGAAGACCAATCTGTACTAAAGATTGGTCAAATCCTTTTTTATCTAAGTATTGGAACAGTCTTTTCTTGTCTGATTCCAGTTCTAAATGCTGGACTCTATGCTCAAAAAGCATACGGCTTAATTTTAAGAAATATGATTACAATGGCGATTTTAAACTTCATCATAGCATATATTTCTCTATTGGTCTGGGGACTAAAGGGAATCGCTTTTGCCGTTGTGGTTACTGCTGTTCTTGCTGTTGTGAATTTAGTTTTTCTACTTTCAAAAACTGGGGTAACTCTATTTTCAAAAGGTTAATGTATTGTTGTCAACATTAGAAATATAAATTGATATTGATTTAATCTTTTGAAACTAATTCAAATATGCAAACTTCAACAAAATTGGTAAGTGATCACCAATATCTGATAGTAGGAGGAACAACAAGGGCTGCGACAACATCTTTGTTCTCATATCTTTCTGACCATCCATCAATTTGTCCAGCATCGTATAAGGAAACAAGGTTTTTTCTTGATGATGATTATCCATTACCATCAAAGTTTCGTTATAAGGGTGATGTAGAACAATACAATTTGTTATATGGAGATTGTAAAGATCATCAAATTAGACTTGAATCTACACCGGATTATTTATATTGTCCATCCGCACTTGATAGAATTAGTAAATACCTACCCAATGCTAAGTTGGTTTTTAGTCTTCGTGAACCCATTTCGCGTTTGGTTTCTTGGTTTCGCTTCGCTAAACAGAATGGAAGATTACCACAGGACATGAGTTTTGATGAGTATGTTGATGAACTCTTTAGTGTTGATAGGTCAATATCACAAGATAGGCAGTTTGACAAATTAAGAATAGAAAAAACAAATCCATCTGTTATTAAAAAAAACCAGATAAATAAGACTAAAAAGAAGAAAATAAATTCTGAACAATATTTACTAACACTTCATCAAGGATGTTATGCAGCATATCTGAATCACTATCTTGAACGAATTGGAAAAGCACGTATCCACATTTTATTTTATGAAGTTCTCACTGAAAACCCATTAAAGACGGTGATTGATTTATGTAGTTTTGCAGAAATTGAATCGGAGTTTTATAGTGATTACATGTTTAATATTATTAACCCTTCCGATACAATGAGAAATTCAAAGTTCCATCAGAAATACAAAGCATTTAGATTTCAAGTGCGACGTTGGACACATAACAAACACATTATCCATAATTCATTACGAGCATTGAGACGTGCAATTGAACCGCTATATCTCCGATTGAATACACGTTCTGATGAAAGTGTTACAGTATCTGTAAAGACGAAAAGACGTTTGGTTGAGTACTATAAACAAGATGTAGAGAACCTTAGAGAATTGATTGGACAACCCCCTCCATGGAAATTGTATCAATAGGTATATGAACTTATGGATAGTAATCAATCAAATAAAATTCAACTGATGATTGTTGGTTCACAGAAGTCAGGCACCTCGTCGTTGTTACGGTATTTAGCACAGCACCCTGATATATATACACATCCACAACCAGAAATGACTTATTTTTTGCAAGACCATGAATATGAGCGAGGCTATGAATGGGCATACTCAAAATACTTCTCAAAATGTCGAAATGAAAAACAACTGATAGCAAAAAATGTAATGGTCATGTGTTCACAAGAGAAAATGCAAAGGATCTACCAACACAATCCGAAAATGCATATAGTTGTTCTTTTACGTGAACCAGTGTCACGGGCTTACTCCGGGTATTGGTGGGCACGTCGTAGAGGTTGGGAGAAAATAAAATCATTTGAAGAAGCACTATCAGTTGAGGAGACACGTCTGAATGAAAATTGGTTCAAATGGCGACTGTGTGCATATAAGTATAACAGTACTTATTACCCACATGTAAAAAATATGATAAACCAGTTTGGTGAAGATCAGGTGCATTGTATATTGACTGATGAATTGAAAAACAATGCGGAGAAATTGTGTCAACGTCTGTTTAAGTTGTTACATTTAGATGAAGATTTTACACCGAAAATACAACAACATTACAATCAAGCAGCTGCACCAAGATCAGAAAAATTTGGGTTCCTTTTTACACAATTTCTTGCTTCTCGCAATCCGCTTAGACGTGCCATTCGTAAACTTGTTCCCGATGCTACAGCCTATAAATTCAGAAAAGCTATTTTGAATTTCAACGAAAAACCTTTTACGCCTCCTCCGATGAATCCAAATACACACGATGAACTAACCCAGTATTTTAAACCGTTCAATGAGCAATTAGCGGAGTTATTGGGACAAGACCTATCACATTGGTAAATAGATGAAATGGAAACAATTCAATTCTCAGCACGGTTCTTAGTATAAAATGGCAATCATTTATTTTCTCACTGGATACTTTGCTTTTGAAGAGTTTGTGCTGAAGTTATTACCTGTCAGCGATGTAGTTTACTCCTATTTAAGATTCGTAGGAGAACTACTCATTTATGCTGCATTTGGTCGAATAGTTTTCCACAAGTTATACAAAGGTATTCCATTTGTCAAAACCCCTATTGATTTTCCAGTGTTAGGTTTCTACGTTGTGGTTTTCCTTTCAATGGTTCTTAACAATTCCCCATTAATGGGTAGTTTATATAACATCCGTCCAGTAGCACGTTACATCGTGCTCTTTTATCTTATTGTAAATTCACCTCTATCTAAGGAACGTATTGCTACAGTTCTGAGAATTATTTTCTATATCGGTATAATTCAAATTGGGGTAGGGTTAATACAGTGGATTGGTGGTCCGACGATTTATGATTTCTTTATGCCTCGTGCATTGACACTTGAAGTGGCAGGATATACAAAAGAATTTAGGCTACTTGAAATTGGAAGGGAGATCGGTAGCATTTATGGTACTTTAGGGGATACAGTGATTTACGGTGTTTTTATGATTATAATCCTTATAATCTTTTTGTCACGTGTTAATCGTCTTGAGTATCTGAATCTACTGGGTATCGCAATACTATTACTTTTTATTGCACGTTCCTATTCAAGAGCTGCAACCTTTTCCGCAATGCTGGCTTGTGTGATTTGGTATTTTTTTCATTATGGATGGAAAAAAACACTTCAGATTACATTCATTCTTTGTTTAATATTCAGTGTTGTATTAGCCATAGTCAATCCTTTTGAATTAGAATATATAAATCCACGTAAGGCAAAAGTTGGACTTGTTGGGAACGTTACAGGTGTTTTTTCCGGTTCATATGTAAAGGTGGCACAAAAACAACGTCTGGGTTCATTAATTGGGAATGTTCCAACGGTACTTATCAATAAGCCTATTTTAGGTTATGGTGCTGACCAAAATACCACAATAGAAAGACTCAATGAGAGTAAACGTTCTTTCTTGCTGAAGATACTAAGTAAGAAGGGATTTAAAGATGTATATTGGGTTGCAATTCTCTGTTTCTATGGGGTGTTAGGTTTAGGTATGTTTATGTTCATATTCTACCGATTATTTATGGCAGCATTTAAAATTTACAAGCAGACTTTAAACAAATTATCAAAAGAGATTGCAATGATCATGCTTTGTCTTGTAGTTGTTACAATGTTTCTGCTATTTTTTAATAGAACACTTGAATTTAGAGGATACGGATTCTACTTCTGGATGTGTGCAGGTCTTATGTTTGCAAGTGATACTTCTCTTGAAACATATAAAAGGATTCGTATAACATTGTGAAAAACAAAAACATCATTGACACAGTGAATAAGAACTCTTTTTACCATAAGTTGATGATGTTTTGCAGTCTTTTGGCAGTCTGCGTGTTATTATTTATTACAATAAGAGGATGCGAAAAGAGAGAACCAATGTCGGTAACATTAAGCATTAGTGTTGATACCAAAAGCAATACACCTTTAAGAAAAGAACTCTACGGCTTCAATTCTAACATGATCAGTGGTGATTACGGCTATCTTGATGAGGACTTCGTTGCATTAACAAAGACACTTGCCCCTAAGACTTTACGATTCCCTGGAGGAACAGTTGGTAATTTTTATCATTGGAAAACAGCAGGCTTTGTCAAAGATGAAATGAATACTACACTGAGTGCTCAACTGAATAAACGGAATAGAGGGAATTACGTTAAACTACAAAAACGTCGTGATGGCAAGATCTCTTTTGACGACTTTGTGAAGTTATGCCAAGATTTGGATATTACACCTATTATTGTCGTTAATTTATGGACAGGTAGTCCTGAAGAAAGTGCAGCGTGGGTGAAATATACTAAAGATATGGGATATAAAATCGAACACTGGGAACTTGGTAATGAGTATTATCTACCGCAATATGCAAACAGATTTAAGACTGCACCAGATTATATGAATGCTGCAAGAGAACATGCTTTTGCAATGAAAACGGTTGATCCAGACATAAAGGTGTCAGTGTGCGCAACCCCTGTGGCATTTCACAAGGATGGTTGGTTAATAAAATCTCCACAACGTAATTGGGATGATGGACTCGCAACAATAACTGATCCAACATCATCAAGTTGGTTTGATGCATTTACCGTACATGTTTATGCTTACAAGGCAGTAAAGAAGGTTGATATAGAAGATATGCGAGGGTATCTATTTGGATGGATACACTACGGTGTAGAAGAGGCAATGGAATATTATCAAGAATTGTTTCCTGATAAAGAGATGTGGGTTACAGAATGGAATATCGCCAATCCAGCCAATCGTGTTGCAAACACACAACTTCATGCTATGTATGTTGGAGATTTTTTTCTCAAATTATTAAGTCTACCCAAAATTACACAAGCAAACTTCCATGTGATTACTGGTCCTGGCAAAGGATTTCCAGTATTTTCACCGATTACTCCTGCATCACAACGCACATTCTGGAAATATGGTGGTGAACCTGTATCTGATTATGGAGACACAATTCGTCGGGCTGCATTTTTCACATTTCAGTTAATTGGTGAAGCATTTAATAAATCTTATTCTCAGTTTGTTGTTAAGCTGCCAACACATCCTAACTTAGAAGGTGGGTTAAATTATAAAGGTAAGATGATGTCCGGTGTTCAGGTTCAAGCTATTGGTAACACAGAAAAACTGTTCATTCTTGTCAGTAATCGAACAGGTTTTGATAACACGCAAAATATTCATGTTGATGGAAAATTATTGAATGAAAAAATAACCTATCGCTATGTTGCCAATGACATTCTTACTGCTACAAATGGTGGGAATGCAGAGATGGAGGGTTCTGGAAAGATGGAGGTTGGAATCCAAGAATGGATTGGAAATGTAAAGGAACTAACAATTCCAAAAAACAGTTTTGGTGTAATTGAGGTTATAAGGTGAGTGTTGATAAAATGCTGTTTGTCGTCGGTAACAGTCGGAGCGGCACAACGATGATGGGACGTATTTTGGGTAATCATCCAGATGTATTTACATTTGGAGAACTACACTTTTTTGGTCAATTATGGTCACCTTCCTACCCATCAGAGATGAATAAGTTAAAATCTGTGGAATTGGCTACTAAGTTATTTTGTGTTCAACGTAGTGGTTATAGAAAGCATGGTAATTTTAAAAGTTATGCTGAAGTCGCGCAGAGTCTTTGTGAGACATTGACTGGTTACCCCATCACTCCTACAGCAGTTTTCTCCGCGTTCCTTCAATATGAAACGACTCTTAATGGAAAGAATATACCTTGTGATCAGACACCACGCAATGTCTTTTATATTGATGAATTACTAAAATGCTATCCACAAGCAAGAATAATAAACATGATCCGTGATCCACGTGATGTGTTATTATCCCAAAAAAGGAAATGGAAACGTAGATTTCTTGGAGGGACAGACTTACCAATAAAAGAAACTATACGTGATTGGATAAACTATCATCCAATTACGATTAGTAAGATATGGCAAACTGCCGTAAGTGCTGCTGATAGGTTCTCAGACAACAATCAAATTCTTACTATTTATTTTGAACAACTACTTGATAACCCCGATATTTGTGTTGAGAAAATCTGTCAATTTGCCGAAATAGATTATTCATCTTCACTACTTCAAGTGCCACAAGTAGGTTCATCAATTAATGAAGATAATGTTGGGCAACTCGGTATTAATCCTGATCGTTCTGGAAACTGGAACGATAATAGAGCAGATGTTAGTAATCTCGATTCATCCGAAATATATATTTGCCAAAGAATAAATGATACCTTGATGAAAAAACACAATTACCACCCAGTTGTAATTCGTCCAAACGTTTTTAGATTATTGGTTAATTTGGTCTCATTTCCAATAAAAGTTGTGCTGGCATTCTTATGTAACCTTGACAGAATCAAGAATATCCGTGAAACACTTAGGAGACGTTTGTAAGGTGTATCTACTGAGGATTTAAAACTATTAATGATTGCACAACTTAATTCCCGTTACATAAAGACACGACCTTCAAAGGCGCTAACACGACTTATCTCCTATGCATTCTTTGAGGGACGTGCTGCAACAACAAAAGGACGTTGGATTAACCCACTTGTTCTATCTTTTCTTAAAAGTGTTTCTTCAAGTAATAGACAGTTCAAACCTGTCAATAAGCCTATATTTATTTTAGGTGTAGGTAGGAGCGGTACGACAATCCTTGGTATGGTGCTTTCAATACATCAAGATGTCGGTTATCTCAATGAACCGAAGGTAATATGGCATCTTATTCATCCAGAGGAAGATGTTATCGGTAGTTATAGCAAAACCACAGGTAGGTATAGACTTAATGTTGATGACGCAACGGAGGAGATGTGCGAACGAGCAAGAAAGATATTCGGTGCGTACTTATCTACGACTGGTACAAAGAGAGTTGTTGACAAATATCCTGAGCTGATATATAGAGTGGATTTTGTTCGTGAAATTTTTCCAGATGCAAGGTTTATTCTTTTAGTACGAAATGGTTGGGATACCTGTCAGTCTATAGCAGCGTGGTCTGAACGTCTTGGAGTAAGTTATAAGGGTGAAACTCACGATTGGTGGGGAGTAGATAACAAAAAATGGAAGTTAATAGTAAAAGACTTGGTTGCTACTGACGCAGAAATGATAGACATTGTAGAGGATGTGAATCAATTTGAAAAGCATTCGGATAAGGCGGTTGTGGAATGGGTTGTAACAATGCGTGAAGGTTTAAATCTAATGGAAAAATATCCTGAGTGTACCTATACAGTTCGTTTTGAGGAATTGACGACACATCCAGAAAAAACGTTATCACCATTATGTGATTTTTGTGAATTGAATTTGGATAAGACATTCCTTGATTACGCACGGCATACCTTACATCCGGTACCACAGAGGGAACATTTTCAGATACATCCAAAGATTGCACCAATATTCTATGATACAATGAAACAGTTAGAGTATAATACTTAGATAGTTTGTGAATTGGACTATCCAAAGGAAACTTCCAGTATGAAAAATAAGCTAAAAACACAAAAACATATAAAATATGCAAGCGATATTACACGACGTGATTTTTTATCCACCAGTATGAAAGTTGGTGCAGCTGCCTTCACAACCGGTTTATTTCCACATTTAAATGCAAGTTCTGTAGGAAAATATAATGTCTTATTCATGATTGTTGATGACCTACGACCGATGTTAGGATGCTATGGTATACCTGAGATGCACACCCCCAACATTGACGAATTAGCAAACAATGGTACACTATTCAATCGCGCATACTGTCAATATCCACTTTGTAATCCATCGCGCGCTTCTATCTTGACAGGGCTTCGACCAAAGACAACCGGAATTCATAATAATTCAACCGATTATATGGAAACATTAACAGATGTAGTTGATATCTTCCAACACTATTCTGAACAAGGTTATGAAACCTATGAAGTAGGAAAAGTACGTCATTACGCAGCACCCTTTTCTGGTGGTACTTCATGGAAAGCACTCAATGTTTCCGATGATGAATTAAGTGATGGTCAAACAGCAAAACAGACTGAGGAACTATTAGCAAATATTAAAGATCAGAGTTTTTTCTTAACTGTTGGGTTTGATAAACCACATTTACCCTTTTATGCACCTAAAAGTTATTATAGTTTATATCGAAGAGATGATTTTAGTTTACCCGCATCTTTAAATTACCCAGAGAATTCCCCAAAACCTTCTTATAACAAAATAGATTTATTTAGATTATATCAGGATATCCCGAATGGAAACGAGCCAATTTCTGAAGAACAAACGATTGAACTGATTCGAGCCTATGCAGCATCAACAAGTTATATGGATGCACAAGTTGGTCGAGTTTTGCGGAAATTGGATACACTGGGTTTGACAGAAAAAACAGTTGTTGTATTTTGTGGTGACCACGGGTTCCATCTCGGTGAACATGGTACTTGGCGGAAAAATACACTGTTTGAGATTGGGGTCCGTTCACCATTGCTAATTAAAGTTCCCGGACAGCAACCTTGTCAAACCAACGGTTTAGCAGAATTGGTAGATATCTATCCCACTCTCTGTGATGCATGTGAAATTCCAGTTCCTTCACAATTAGAAGGTTTTAGTTTAGTGCCTCTGATAGAAGAACCGACTCGTCCGGTAAAGACTGCTGCATTTAGTTTTCTCAAACGAGGAGCTGTTAATGGAAATTCTATACGGACTGATAGATATCGGTATACAGAATGGGGTGTAGAAGGTAGAAACGGACATGAACTCTACGATTATATTGTTGATCCTGACGAGACAATGAATGTCGCTGACCTACCTGAAAATACAGAGCTTGTAGATGGTCTAAGAGAGAAGCTACGTGCAGGATGGGAACATGCAATTCCTACTGGACAGGAGTACATTGAAATACCACTAACGGTACCTTGGGATATTAATAATGATGGGATTGTTGATATGCAGGATATGCTTCTTGTCTCTAACAGTTTTGGGGAAGAGGAACCTGAAAATCCAAAGGTAGATGTCAATAAAGATGGAACTATAGATATGATTGATCTTTTGTATGTCGCATCTCATCTTGGGGAAACTTGTTATGCGTCTTCCCCTAAAAAAGTTGTCACAAATTCATTAATCCATATTGACACTATAACTAATTGGATTACAGAAGCCTATCAATCAGATGATGGTTCTGATGTATATAAAAACGGAATTGCTAACTTGGAAGCATTGGTTAATGTTATGACACCTAATCAAACAGTTTTACATCAGAATTATCCGAATCCATTTAATCCGGAAACATGGATACCTTATGATTTGGGACAAGATGGAACTGTTGATATAAACATCTACAATCTAAAGGGTGAAACTGTAAGAAAAATTAGGATAGGATATCAAATCGCTGGCACTTATCGAACAAAAGACAGAGCAGCGTTTTGGGATGGACGGAATACTGATGGTGAACCTGTTTCAAGTGGTGTCTATTATTATAGCCTAAATACAAGAAATTCAAAAGCAATCCGTAGAATGCTTATTTTAAAATAATATTAAATCCATATATTGTTTCATAGGAGCAACATATACTATGTATTCCCGTTACATACTATTTTCTATATTCATATTTCTTTTTTGCTGTTTACCAATTTGCTTTGCGTCCTCGCTTATAAACGTCCCACTCAATCCAGATCTATCCGATTTTAATACTGAAACCTACCGCTTTATTCATCGTTTACTTAATAAACGTGTCGTTTCTGGTGTGGCACGAGGATCTTTACCTTTTACACGAAAACAGGTTGTTTCTATTCTGGTGGAAATATCTCAAAAACAGGAATCTGGTGAACTGTTGTTGAGTATCAATGATCAGAAAAGATTAAAGGAATTGTTAGCGTTTTACTCAGAAGCTGGAACCGGGACTCCACCCAATCGTCGATTACATCTATTTTCGTATACTGATGATGCAACCTATCGTCACTCCTTTGATTTACGTGCAGGTCAACATGAAATAACTCGTTTGGTTGATAACTTGTCCGAAATACCAGTTGATGAAGGCAATATGCATATAACCAATCTGTATCCGCATGTATATGGACAGATTGAAGATAGTTTTGCTTATTCTGCTGAAATGTCATACAGATTTTTGTATGGTGATATATTCGAAGATGTTTTTCGTGATGAATCGAAATATAGACAATTGGAGGGTGAATTAAAAAATAGAACTGCCATCAATAGTTATCTCAAGTTTAAACTGCCGTGGTTTGATTTACAATTTGGACAGGATAATCTGCAATGGGGACCTGGTTATCACGGAAATTTATTGATTTCACCGAACCCAATTGCAATTGACATGCTGAAATTGCATGCGGCTTTTGATAATATAACATTCACTGCATTCACAGGAGTGTTGGAAAATAATTCTGAAGACATCAATGATAAATATATCTCAGGTCACAGAGCGGAAGGTTATTTTTGGGATAGGTTAGGGATTGGGATGTCTGAGGTAGTTGTCTATGGAAATCGTTTTGAACCTGGATATTTGAATCCTGTTAATATATACCTTATTAACGAGCAAACTATATCTCGTGCGGACAGTCGGTCTCCAGGTAGTGGTGACAATGTGATGATTAGTATTGATTTACGTCTAAGACCAATGGACAATTTTGAGATATATAGTGAGATGATGGTAGACGATGGAAATCCTGCTGCTGGATTTAAACATTGGGATACTAAGTTTGGCATACTCGGTGGAATATATCTTACGGACCCATTTGGATTACAGGACACGGATTTTCATGCAGAATATGCATTCATTAATCAATACACATATACGCATGTAAATCCGGTAAACGTGTACAAACATTTTACGTCTGTAATAGGGCATCATATTGGTACTGATGCGGATAATTTATGGATCGAACTGCGTAGACGTATTACAGATAAACTTGAAACCGTTTTTGGTTACGAACTTGAACGGCACGGTCAGGGAGATATAGATAAGAACCATCCAGCGGATGCACCTAAAGATGATGTATGGACTCCGCTATCTGGTATTACAGAAAGTGAACATCGTTTAAAAATTGGGTTTAACTGGGTTAATATTGGGGATTATTCAATATATGGAGAATGGGTTAGGATTTGGCGGCGTAACTACGGTAATCGTCTGGATGTACATGAAACCGGAAATGAAATTCAGGCGAAAGCACTTGTTAGATTTTAGTCATTTGCATTTTAAATGAAGATTCATATATGTAAACGCATCAAAGAAATTGGCATTTTGGTATAAAATGATTACAATATATATGTGTAGATGAATTTTAGTACGTATAAATATATTAGATCACTATTTTCTTAGCAGAAATAATTACATCTAACAGAAGGATTGAAGATGAGGATTAGGGTATTAGGCATCCGAGGACTCCCAGCAACTTACAGCGGTTCAGAGACTGTGATGAGTGAACTTGCCCCACGTTGGGTTGAAGCGGGACATGAAGTTATTGTCTATTGCCGTAGTGGCTTTTTCAAGGAAAAACCTGCAGAATGGAAGGGAATCAAATTAGTATACTTACCGAGTATAGAACATAAGGTATTTAGTACTTTAAGTCACAGTTTTTTTGCTTCAATACATGCATCTTTTTCACCATCAGATGTAATCTTCGTATGGAATGCTGGTAACGGTCCGTTCGGTTGGTTTTTCCGTATGACGGGGAAAACTGCAGTTATCAATGTAGACGGGATGGAATGGCTGCGTCCAAAATGGAAAGGCGTGGGTGCTGTTTACTTCAAATGGGCAGCAAAGATGGCGACTTCAGCGTTTCCACTTGTTATTACCGATGCGGAAGAAATGAAACGTCTATACCTTGAGGAATTAGGTGCTGAAACCACGTATATTGCTTATGGCGCCAACATTGAACCTTCTGAACATCCTGAAGTTCTTGAGAACTATGGACTTCAATCAAGGGATTACTATCTTATAGCAAGCCGACTTGTACCGGATAATAACGCTGATCTTATTATGGAAGCATTTGTTAATTCAAATAGTGAGAAAAAACTTGCGATTGCAGGTGGGGCAGATTATAAGGGAAATAAGCTTGAAAATGAATTTTTAGCGAAATTGAAAAGTATGGCTAATGATAATGTCATGTTTCTTGGACATATTGACAATTCTGAACATATAAAAGAACTACATCATCACTGTTTCGCATACGTACACGGTCATCAATTTGGTGGCATCAATCCTTCAATTTTAAAGGCATTAGGATTCTCTAACTGTATTCTCGCACTCAATACACCTTTCAACCATGAAGTATTAGAAGGTGGTAAATACGGTGTTCTTTTTGATAAAAATCCGGCATCTTTAAAAAATGAAATGGAGAGATTAGAACAAAATCTGGATAATGTAGAGGACTTTCGTACTCGTGCTCCCGAACAGATACGGAAACGTTTCAATTGGGATCATATTGCAGAACAATATATAGACGTCTTTGATAATCTAAAGAAGAAAAAGTAACATCTACAATAATTTTGGTGTAGAGTGAAGAACAAAGGTTTTATATACCAACAAATTGGTATTCCAAATACCAACTTTTCTTATATGAACGACCCAGCAGCACAAACATCAGTTGAAAAACTGTCTACATTCTATGCAAAGCGAGGCAAGTATCTGTTGGATTTTGTGGCAGCATTGTTCCTGATTCTAATATTTTCGCCGTTAATGATTCTGATTGCAATTCTGATAAAGTTATCTTCTCGCGGTCCAGTCTTCTTCTCACATAAACGCGTTGGAGTAAATAGTAAACTATTTGTCATACATAAATTCAGAAGTCTACACATTGACACACCCTCCTATTCAGAAAAACCCGATTCGAATGAAGATGTGCGTATAACACCCATCGGAAAATGGATTCGCAAGACGAGTTTGGATGAATTACCACAACTATTCAATGTAATCAAAGGGGAAATGAGTCTTGTGGGACCACGTCCCGAAATGCCATTTCTCGCCGAGAATTATGAACCGTGGGAGAATCAACGGCATCTTGTCCGTCCAGGGATGACTGGGTTATGGCAGTTGAGTCCTCGTCGTCGTGGATCAATTCGTGAAGGTATACCTGTCGATTTGGAATATATAGAGAAATTGTCTTTATGGAACGATTTCAAAATATTGTTACGGACATTCAAAGTATTTTGGGATGATAATACTTATTAGTCAATAGTGAGTTGATGCCAACTGACATTTGATTGTAAATGAAGAACATACTTAGGAATCTCAAGAAAGTTATACGGTGTGGATTCGCACTCAAATGTCCAAGATGTTGTCAGGGTTCACTCTTTCAAAAACGGTTCAAAATGTTTGCCAATTGTACTGAGTGTGAGTTGAAGTTTGAACGTGAACAAGGATATTTTATCGGTGCCATGTATATCAATTATGGTGCAACGGTCTTCCTTGTTTTTCCCGGATATTTTGCTTTAGACCTATTCAACTCTATTCCATTTTTAGTCAATTTTAGTTTATGGGGTGTAGTATCTGCTGTATTTCCAATCTTTTTCTATAGATATTCAAAAAGTTTGTGGCTAAACATGGATTACATACTGAATCCCAATACTTAATAGAACCTGACCTAAATATCCTATTTGATAACCTACCTTGTAGATATAATTCCACGTATATAAGAAGCTTCATCAGATGCGAGAAATGTCAATACTCTTGCGACACCGGCAGGATCACCGAGTGATTTCAAAGCATTTTCAATTGCAGCATCAGGATCATTACCGTCCCGTTTTGCTGATTGCGCAATTTGTCCAAGCTTAAGGGGTGTTGCAAGTCCACCGGGACAAATCGTGTGCATGCGAATGTTGAGTGATGCAACTTGGTTTTCTACGGTCATTAGTAAACCATTTACCCCACCTTTGCTTGAAGCATACGCAACAGATGAACTTCCACCACGTATCCCTGCACCAGAAGCAATACAGAGGATTACGCCGCCACCACTTTTACCCATTATCGGTACAGCATGTTTCATTGCAAAAAAAGTTCCTTTTAGGTTTACATCAATCACAGAATCAAAAGTAGCAGCATCAAAATCTTCAATACGAACACTTGCTCCTTCCAACACACCTGCACAAGTTACTAATGTATCAATTCGTCCGTACGTTTCTTCTGCGGTGTTCATGAGATTTGAAACATCTTCCTCTGATGTAACATCAGTGTTACAGTATATCCCTTCGCCACCTTTTTTCTTAATAACATTGAGGGTTTCTTGTCCATCAAGTTCGTTAATATCTCCCATAACAACTTTGCCACCAGCTTCAGCATATATGAGAGCAGTTGCAGCACCGATACCTGTTGATGCACCCGTTATAACTGCTACCTTGTCTGAGAGTCGGATATTCACAGATTATGCTCCTAAAGGGAATAAAATATAAAAGAGTATAGAATGAAACTGTTTACAAGGCAAGTGAATTTTGGAGAGGTGAGATATTAGTAAAACAGTCTTAATACAACGGTGTGAAGTTTGCGTAGAATGAATTAACTTCTTAATTTGAACCGATAAGGAATACGCAGACGTTGACTGACAGCTGCATTTCCATGCAATGCAGGTGAAAATTGGGAGGCTTTGAGCGCTTGAATTGCTGCTTCTTCACATCCAAGACCGTTAATCTCAATTACTTCAACGATTCGGATATCCTGTGCTTTTCCATCTATACCAATAGTTGCTTCAAGGACAACTAAACCTTCTTTATGTGTGAGTCTTGCAGATTCGGGGTAAACAGGTTCTATTTTTCTTATGAAGGCTGCGTCTTTGGTTGGTTCAGTGTTAGAAGGAAAGTAAAGACTAATTGGGGTTAATTGAATCTGATCTGATTCAGGTGAACTGATACCAGAATTCCGTTTTGTTTGATGTGATGCAAGGATTACTGAAGATTCATAGAGACATTCTTTATCTTCAATTGGATAAATTGGGTGTTTTATACCTGAAACAGTGTCTTGTATAGCATTGGGACTGATTTTTCCATCTAATGGATCATTTAATAGTGTTACTGGAACTTGTTGAACTTCGGATTTAACCTCTGGAATATCAGGATATACTGTAGATATCTTAGGACGGTGTATGTTGAGAACTTTTGGGTTCACCATCTTAGATATAGTCTTTACTTTGGGTGTTAGTGTAAGAACACGTTTTGGTGAAGGATTTGTGACGAAATCAATTTGCATTGCATCTGGATTTATAGCTGTTGTATCAATAGATGATAACCCAATAACAGACACCCCTACCAGATGTAAACATACAGATAGAACAAGTGAAGTATTTGAAATCATACTGCCTGAAACCTTTGTCATAGTCTTCAGGTGATTCCTACTTGTATTATATAATAGTTTGTTCACAAATTGGACAACGATGTTCATTTTCTATACACCTTATTCAGTCTTCTATTAGGACTAATGCTTTTCCACACCTATGTAATATAGTGGTCTCGTAAATTCGATTTATTTTTGTTTTACATCTTAATCTACTTAGTGCAAATACCGTGCCATTAATAAAAAATAAAATCTTTTAGTCAAATGGAGAATCTTCAATGGATTGAAATATATTCTAAAACTTTGGTATAATATCAGCACTTAGTGGAGAACGAATAAAGGAAATGATATGAAGATAAAAGATATTCGTGTTGTTGAAATTACATTAAATCCGAAACCAAAGACATCACCGCGCGCACAGAGTCGTGCTACAACTTATGGATTAAACCGACCCATCGACCGCTATCAAAGACAAAGGAATAAGCACATCTCAGGAGCTAATTGGAAGAGACCTGCATGTATTATTACGGCTGAAGATGGAACTTGGGGTTTTGGTATATCTCTATATGGAGGACCGGTCTGTCGTATCATTGAGGATCACTTTGCACCACATCTGATTGGTGAGAATTGTATGGCAACAGAGAAATTATGGGACATGATGGTGCGACTGTCCACTGCATTTGGAGCGACAGGATTAACGAGTTATGCTATCAGTGCGGTTGATTGTGCATTGTGGGATCTCAAAGGGAAAATCCAGAAGAGACCAGTATACGAACTTCTTGGTGGACCTCAGAAAGATAAGATATTTTGCTATGCATCTGGTTTTGACCAAGAATGGTATATGGAGCTTGGATTCAAAGCGACAAAACTATTCACTCCTTACGGTCCTGAAGATGGTATAGAAGGTTTACATAAACTGGAAGAACTGGTTGGTAATACGCGCGAAGTAATCGGAGATAACATTGAATTAATGTTGGATGCGTGGACAAACTTTGATATTGAGTATACGGTGCGCGTTTGTGAAACCATGAAACCTTACGGATTGAAGTGGATGGAGGACTATATATCTGCTGATGATTTGGAGGGATACAAAACTGTCCGACAACGTTTACCTTGGCAAACGCTTGCTACTGGAGAACATTGGTATCTTCCGACCGTCTTTGCGGCAGCTGCTGGACAAAGATTGGTAGATATATTTCAACCTGATGTTCTATGGTGCGGTGGAATTACATCAGCAGTCAAAATATGTCATATTGCTGAAGCAAATGGAATCTCAGTGATCACTCACGCAGGAATGAACTATCCTTATGGACAACATCTTTCTTATGCGATGCCAGCAATCACGTGGGGAGAACGTTCCGAAGGTGTATCTGCTCCAGGTGTACCTCTTGAAGAGATGGTAAAGTTACCTGGCACTGCAGTCATAAAAGATGGATACCTTGTACCGTCAGATGCTCCTGGTTTTGGTCTTGAAATTGATGAAGCATGGATTGAGAGTGTGATGTCGTAAGTCATCTCTTGAGGATAGAAAAAAATCTATTTTACTCTGATGATACGATGACTTGTGTATGTTTGACCAAACATATCTTTTGTACGGACGTGGATAACATGCGTTCCAATCGGAATGTTTGCAGGTAGTTTGGCTTGCCAGATGTGTGTAGACTTTGGAACACCGTAAATCATTCGTTTTCCTCTTTGAGGTAGTTCAGTGTCATCCTTCAACAGTGTTTTCATAGTTTCCCGAACTGCATTATGCATTTTCCGTTCAATGTGATAGGTTTCATCCCGATCCTTGAGTGCTTGAAAATATGGGTCTTTCTGAGGTGTATAGTCCATCGTATCCCATTCTCCGTCATTACCCAGTCGAAATTCAACAGTAGAGCGTTTGGTGCCTCCAAATATGTTTACGAGTATATCTGTTTTATCAGTTTCCGCTGCATCAACCTCCCATGGTGTCCATATATTCATTTGATAATCCGCTGGACGACGTGCGGCTTTAAATCGAATAGAATACTGATTTCCGCTGAAAGTAAAGATACCATATCCATTCGGTGCGCCATCTCGCATGGTTGTGTGAGGGATACCGATTTCATCAAGCGTTCCCTGCCACCAACTACCTGATGTTGTTGCATGGTTGTGGTGATGATGCGGTTCGTCACCATTCCAACCGTGTTCCTGTCCAATAAAGTCATCCCGTTGTATATGGGTGTGTGCAGACAGAGTTAATGTAGATGGTCTGTCATCAAGTAGAGCCATAAATTTCTTAACATCACGCATCTCGGTCAACGGAATATGAAAGGAAATCACAACAAGTTGATCTTTTGGAACAAAAGCCAAGTCATTTCGAATAAACGTCAACTGTCGCTCTCCCACCTTACTGAAATAGGCAGGTTTATCCTCATCATCACGATAATAGTGTACATTGTCAATATTGATGAAATGGACTGGTCCCCAATCATAAGAATAGCACGTGGGACCATAAACACGTTCGAATGTCTCATCGGCATAGCGGTCATCGGTAGCAAGACGGTTCATATCATGGTTACCGTAGACGTTGTACCATGGTATCCCAACGGTAGCCATTACTTCGTTGAGTGGTTGGAATAAGTTCAGATTATCCCCTACCAAATCACCGAGACTAAGTCCGAACACCGCCTCTATTCCTATTACTTCTTCAATCACATCATGTGCTAACCACTCAATCTCTTTCATATTGCGAGGTTGTGTATCTCCAAAGACGAGTACCTTGAAGGTATCAGGTTCGGGTTGTTCAGTGAGTGGAAAATCAATTGAGTCTGGTAATGGACCAGTTGGTTCGATGCCTGTGAACTTCAGTCCTTCAGGTGAACCGTTAGGTTTGTGAATATAATAGAATTTCGGTAAACTATTTTCATCGACGGGTGTCATATACCCACGGGGTTTAATAAGAAAAATAATCGAGTCATCACTGACAGTGAGATTGTATTGTCCGTTGTTATCGGTTTTAACAATATCCAGTCCATTTGAGACACGAACACCGGATAACCCTTTTTCGTTATTGTCCATTACTTGGTTTCTGTTTGTATCCAAAAAGACAGTGCCAGAAGCTGCTGAATTTTCTGAAAAACTGTTTCCATTCAATATAGTAATTAAGATTACGATTATAATAGTATAATTCCATTGTTTGTAAACCACTCGAGTCTCCTTGTTTTGGTATTATTCCAATCCCCACTCACGACGGAGTTCAGATATGGATTTGTAACTTGCACCTTTGTTATAGAAATTTCCGAGCCAACTGCCGTTTTCACGAAAAAAGAAGCGATCATCCTTCTCATCACGAGCGAGTTGGTATCGCGTATCAATACTGATACGATAGTGGTTAGAACGATTTGGTGCACTGCTGTGCATCATATATAGTCCAAAGATAATCACATCACCCGGTTGAAAATGTGCAGTTGCGAGCGTGAATCCGAATTTGTCAACCATCTCGCGAGGATCGGTGCTGAACACTGCTTCCGTCAAATCACGATCCATGTCGGTTGCTCCATAGGTGGACTTTAATTGATCGTGTTTGTGGGAACCGAGGCATATAACAAGTGGTCCATTTTCCAGACCGATGTCTGTCAATGCACTCCACATCGTGTAACGGTTTTGTGTTCCTCGTCCGACATAAACGCTATCGTAGTGAAAATGGTTGTGTCCACCCTTCGCCATGCAGCGAAGCCATCGTTTGTCAAATGTGATGACTGGACCGCCAAGGAATTCTTCATAAAACTGCATCGTTTGCTGGCTGTCAACAACATCAAGAATCGGTTTAGCATGAGCCACCTCGGTTTGCCGAAAGAAGCTATATGTCTGATTCGTTTCACCGATGATACCCTCCTCAACTATAGTATCCGGTTTTAACCCACCTCTTTCCTTTATGGCTTGCAGGGTCCAATGTGCTGCTTTCTCTGCATACTCTCGTGGATGGAAGCCTCGGATAAAGAGATATCCATCCTCACGCATCTTTCTGTGCATCGCACCGAGATTATTGAGGAGTGAACTGGAATCTACTAATTCGACGATCTCCTCACCAAAATGAAAACGATGCTCACCGAATTCAAACGGTGTTCCTGTTGGAATTTTTTTCGGTTTGTTCAATGTCATCATACCATATCACGATTTATCTAACGGCATCCTACCATCTTTATATGAGAAAACCAATGGCAGATGTTCATCATCCGCCAACACATCGCCAGCCTTCAATTTCGCAACCACTTCATCGGGTAGTGCGCTTTTTTTACCATTGAATGTGGCATCCTCTGGCATAAAGAGCATTGCAAATGCACGTCGAGGGTGGGTCGTCATATTTGGTCCCGCTGCATGTGCGATCAATCCGCTGATGAATACACCGGCTCCCGCTTTCATTTCAGCGGCATAAGGTTCCACCTCAGCCCACTGTGGATATTCGCGGAAGAGTTCACCGATTCCGACCTCTCCAAGAATTCCACCAACTTCAAAGCCACATGTCTTATGCGTACCGGGTAGAAAGTACAAACAGCCGTTCTGTACCGTAGTATCGTCAAGTGCAATCCAGAACATGATTGCCTGATGTGAATAAAACGGGTCATACGGGTTATCAACATGGAAGTTCGTTGGATTTGCCCACGGTTGCTTAACCAATGCGTGGTCGTGATACAGTCGCACGCCCGAAGTGCCAGCAAGATCTGCCGCAAGTCTACCCAACTGAGGGTCAAGAATCAACTGTTTAATCTTCTCGCTTGTTTTCCACAAATTGACACACTGAACGAAGACGTTCTTGTAGTAACCGTCTTCTCCTTTTTGATTGTGATAGGCATCAGGACAGTTTAAATGCTGCACGATAGCTTCGTCAATAGCATCCTGCCACGATGACAACTCGGAACCTTTGAGGAAATCGTCAATAATCAGAAATCCATTTTCTCGGTAAAATACAATCTGATCGCTCGTAACTTGTGTGTTCATTTCATCTTATGTGATGGAAATATAGTGCTTAATCATAATTGCTTGGTCGATGGTCTCCGAGAAGCCGTCTCTGCCGAGGGTTTGCTTGTGCGAGAATTGTCTCATCAAACTGAAATTTATTCAGATATGGAGGGTATTTCTGTGTAATCATCCGCATAGCATAGTGTACCTGCATAAGATAACGTGTTTCGTTACTTGTATTTGCAGAACCCCGATGCCAGACTTCACTACGGAAAAGTACTACATCCCCTGCATTACATAATATACTCTCTTCTCCCCGATTATTCCACTCGGTTGCGCCATTTGGAGAGCATCCAGAGAAATGGCTGCCTGGTACAAACTTCGTTGGTCCCAATTCTTCGCACATATCATTGAGATAGTAATGTGCAGTGGTGATGAAGATTGGGATTTTGACGCGTGGATCGGAACGTATGTCTGCTGGTAGACTGATAGGCAGCCAATCGGTGTGTAACCCCTGATCAGGTCTTCCTGGTCCTGTCAACCACGAATGCATGCCGATGCAATGACAATCCTCACCATGAACCGACTCTACAACTTCAATAACGGGTGATTTGTCAAGGAATTGGAGATACAGTGGGTCTCGATTAAACGAGTTGCTGATGAGTTTGTGGAGGAATGGATCACCATTTTCTGGTGTTTCGTCCCTATCGTGAGATTCAGGGATTGCCTCTAATCTATCCATAGTTTTTCGTAATACTGCGATTTCATCAGCATCAAGTACGCGAGGGAAATAGACATAACCATCCTTTTCAAGTGCATCAACTTGACTTTCTAAGTCCTTGTAGGCAACGAGTGAGAGGGATTTAGACATCTTTGTTAATCCTTGAGGATTATATTATTGTCCTGATTTGAAATTTCTATGTCAGAGATAGTTACTGATCTAAATATTGAAACAAGTCTACTATAAACAGGTATTTAGCGTACCCTTTTTTAAGTAGGTGTTCTACAGTTATTCTGATAGAACAATTACACCACATCCGATACGCATGCCAGCAGCACCTGAAGGTTGTGATGTGAAATCGTCTGCGTCAGCATGGACAATAATTCCTTTACCGACAACATCTATATCAGAACCTGTGCCGATTTCCCAGAGATCTGTTGTTAATGTAATACTACCTGTTCCATCTTCCGCGACGGTGATATTTCCAATGTCTCCAAGATGGAACTCATCATCTCCCCATTTTCCGTGTGCGACGCCAGTAGGATTCCAGTGACACCTGCCGAACTACCGTCAGGTGCACTACAATCACCATTTGCATGGATATGCACAGCATGAAGTCCTGGGGTTGCTCCTTGTATCTCAACAATAAGCGTGATTTGGTCATCGTCTTGTGTGAAGACTGCCATTCCAGATACGCCACTTTCGTTGGATGAGCTAATCACTGCGTTTGCTTGAATAGGGGTTGTTGGTGTAAGAACTCCTGCCTGTTGTTGTCCTTTTTCGCAACCCATCAATATGACTGAAATACTTAATATGATGAGATATGTCAACTTTGTACCGATATGAATCAAATGCGTTTTCATAGTTACTCCTTTATGAGTTTGTTAATCTTATAGGATTGTTATAAGAAAATTCGTTAATATGTTTTATATAGATTAAGGTAGATAACATAATTATTTTGAATGGGAAGAGACAACAACCCAGACTGTTCAAAATTTGATATTCAAAATACCTTAATCATAATTACTTGGTCGATGGTCTCCGAGAAGCCGTCTCTGTCGAGGGTTGGCTTGGGAGAGAATGGATTCCTCAAACTGAAATTTATTCAAATAAGGTGGATATTTTTGTGTAATCATCCGCATAGCATAATGTACTTGTAGAAGATAACGTGTTTCGTCAGTCGTATTTGCAGAACCCCGATGCCAGACTTCACTACGGAAGAGCACAACGTCCCCCGCATTACATAGGATACTCTCTTCCTTACGGTTTTTCCATTCGGTTGCACCGCTTGGAGAACACCCTGAGAAATGACTACCAGGGACAAACTTCGTTGGTCCCAATTCCTCGGACATATCATTGAGATAGTAATGTGCAGTGGTGATGAAGATTGGGATTTTGACGCGCGGATCAGAACGAATTTCTGCTGGTAGTGGAACAGGTAGCCAATCTGTATGTAACCCTTGATCAGGTCGTCCGGGTCCTGTCAGCCATGATTGCATACCGATACAATGACAATCTCCACCGTGTGTCGCTTCAGCAACTTCAATAATCGGAGTTTTGTCAAGAAATTGTAAAAACAATTGATCTCGATTAAACGAGTTGTTGATGATTTTGTTGAGGAAGTTACCACCATTTTCAGGTGTTTGATGTCTATCCAAGCACTCTGGGATTGCCTGTAATCGATCCATAGTAGTTCGCAGTTCGGTGATTTCCTCAGCATTGAGCACGTTTGGAAAATAGACATATCCATCCCTTTCAAGTGCTTCAACTTGACTTTCTAAGTCAGTGTAGGCAACAAGTGAGAGTGCTTTCGCCATTTTATTGCTCCTTTCAATGTCTGATGACTATTAGCGATTTTGCTTCAACCATGACCATGTAATAGAGAGTTTATCTTTTGCATCTACAGATAGCGGTTGAAGGTTTAGTTGGTTTGAAACATCAACATATATCGGTTTTCCAAAGCCACCATCACCGTCGTTTTTATTCCGTGTGCTATCTCTGGCATCGCCTTCATCAAAACTGTATTGTGCGTTTAAGCCGTCCTCATTTCCGTCAAGTATTTTCATCATGAATTCGTTTATTTCTGCTTCTGTCCGTGCGATTTCCCAGATGCGGATTTCGTCTATGAGTCCTTTGCAGAACCAATTTTGACTATCTCCAACACCGATATATAGACTCGTATCAGTTGCTGTTAATTCAGGAACATCATAGGGTATATTTCCCATCTCGTCTCCATCGATATATATTTGCATCTCTTTTCCATCCCAAACACCTGCGACATGCTGCCATTTATTAAGTTCTAAACCTGCAACATCAAGGATTTTTGTTCCAGGCCAAAGTACAAATCTCAATCCCATTCCATTTTGGATAATCTCTGGAAAAATGTAATCTCTTTTTCCTCCCCAATCTTTGGCAAGGCATTCACCGACTGGTTTTTCCATGTTCATCCATGCCTCAATTGTTATTGCTTTTTTTGGATTGATACTATCGCTGTTAGGAACTTCAATTGCCGTGGATCCATCTAATTCAAGTGCTAAGTTTTTTGCATAAAGTAAGCTTGGTATTATAAGGTTTAGGGTAAATAGTGTTACCAGTATTCGGAAGGTTGTATTTTTCATGATATTTTACCTTGACAGTATCAAGTTAACACTTATTGGCATGATATGTTAACTTTAACATAATTGTCAACTGGTAATTTTCAATCGGGTGTGTAAAGTTTTTGTCAAAAACTTTGTACTCCTTTACAATCAACTATTAGGTTCAAGAAACCATAAAGAGACTTATAATAACGCAAGTTGTCACCTAAACATAGCGTGATTATGGTTTAGCAGACATGCAGGATTTCATCTTTATTTCCCGAATTTACATAGTCATAACTTTGTAAAGTTTTAGAGTCTTTAGAGTCAATCGGAAATTGAAGGAATTTGGACATGTGCCACAATCCCCTATCAAAAGAGGGTTTAGAGGCTATTCACGACTAATTTAGTCAAGATTGACTCTAAAACTTTACATGATTTATCAGACACTATAACAACGGTAACAATTTCCACATACCGCTCCGATGGAGCGGAAGAATGACACTATATGCCTGCTATAAACATATCGCTCCGATGGAGCGGAAGATTAAACATCCCATGTAAGAGAACGATTACGTTGGAAATTCAATAGGTAGCAACTTAGGTAATATTAGATAAAAATTGACTAATGACAACTTATTTCTGATAGACAATTCAATTTTCATCAATATCCCAGGTGCAGTTGATATTACTGTCTGTGTAAAACTGCTTGAGTGCTGGTTTGTCAAACCATAACTGCATTTCTTTGCTTATTATATGACCGACACTGCTAACCTTTAGGTATAGACCACCTGCAGTCCATCCGGGAATGATGTTGTACTTTCCGGTTTGTGCAGCGTATATACTAAGCAGAGCAAGTGGTTCCATCGCATCCAGATTTGCAGTTTTATGTGTATCCTGCAGAAGTTCAGCAACGGTTTTCCCTTCATGTCCCTCTTGTAGTTCCGGCATATCCATTACTTTGCTATGGAAAGTAAAGTCATCTTCAAGGGTGAAAAGACCACTACCCTTATGTTGTCTTTCTTGAATTAGGTTGTCACCTATTTTCTCTGCCATTTCCAGATATTCTGCTTTCGGCTCTACCCGGTACAGATCTACAAGTGCAAATATATTGGCTGGTTCCAATGCAGTTGTGTCAGAATTCAACTGTGGTTCACAATTTTTATCATTACCGATGTCTCCAATCCCAAAGGCTATAAACATGGTACGTAAATATTTTCTGAATTCACTTCTACCTCCTGAAATGCGATATCCTCTTGCACATACAGAGGTAAATAGCGGAGTGATCTTCTGCGGTAGAAATGCACCACCTTCTTTTGCACCAAAGTAAAGTTTTTGGTCTTTGAAAGGACCTTTTATCCGAAAATCTGTGAGATCTGTCCCATCAATAACGATACTTTTCAATGTATTGGTTTTTTTGTCGTAGGATGCATTTAGGAAACCGATGATGTGTTGTTCAACTGCATCTTTGATATGAGCCATTTCACCGATACGTCCATATTTATGTGCGTTTTCAACGATTGTAAGCATCCCCATCATTTGGGTGATGGTGTGGTTCAACTGATTTCCTACATATACTCTTGGTTCGGTTGCCTGTGGATATTTTCTACCGAATACATTTAGTCCTCGTTTGGAACTTTGTGGATGTACCAGATTGGGCAAAATACCGGTTACTTGGTCTCGCTGTGCTATAATCAGATTTAAAAGACGTTCTGCCCAAATCCGTGGTGCTTCCTCATGCTTTTGGTAGCCTAAACTATAGGCTGCATAAGCGAGATCCAGTGCTACACTGATAAAAGATAGATCTCCGGTGATTGTTGGTTCTTTGTATCCATGCCATGGTCTGTTCCATGTATTGTCATGATCAACCTGCTTCTTAAAATCACCGTGTCGGTTGTAGTGTAAGGCATCCCAATCCTTCATATTTACTTCCCAAATGCCTTTCATCAACATCTCACACTTATCAGGATCTACGGTTCTAAGCAATTCCCAGTATGGATACACGTCCTCAATTTCATGGACGACTCCCTTCATACCGTATCTATTACCTGTTACTAAGTCCACATAACCGTGTCCTCCCCAATGCAGGACACCACTTTGAGAATACCAGTAGTTATTGAACATGTATTCTGTTGCCTCACCTGCCGCATGGATGTAATCACTATCACCAGTGAACTCACTTAATGAAACAAGTAACCGTAAAAGATTCTGCTGATTTTGAAAAAAACACCAGACCGTTGGTTTCGGTTCGGTGCCAGAACGGTGTGATGTCATTGATCTTGGTGCTTTCAAATGGTCGATATGTAGGCAGTCGGCAAATAGAGGCATATCTTTGCCACTGTATCGATCTCTCCCGTATTGTAATACTGTATCTGCAAAAAGACTGGCTGCTTTTAGAAATCGGTTACTATCTATTTCGTTGGGACTCAACTGTTCTCTACGGATCCACCGATCCAATCTACTAACGCTCATATTTACTCCATTTTTTATGCTGTGGCAACTTGAGGACATAAAGTTAAACTATGTTAACACTACTATTTGATTTTTACAATCTATATTAACGCAAGATGCTACCTAAACATAACGTGAATTCGGTTTAGCAGACATGTAGGATTTCAACTTTATTTGTCGAATTTACAATGTCATACTTTTGAGTTTTTTGAGTCAATCGGAAATTCAGGAATTATGACATGTACCACAATCCCTTACCACAAATGGGTTTATAAGCTATTTATGACTAATATAGTCAGGATTGACTCAAAAACTTTACAAGATTTCTCAGTCACTATAACAACGGTAACAATTTCCACATACCGCTCCGATGAAGCGGAAGAATGACGCTATATGTGTGCTATAAACATATCGCTCCGATGGAGCGGAAAATTAAACATACCATGTAAGAGCATGATAACGTTGAAAATTCAATAGGTAGCAACTTGGGTTATATTTATTGATATGTGTGAATTGTAGGACAAAGAATATATCTGTAATTTACAATAGGATCAACTGGGCAGACACAAACTTCCTGTTAGTTTGGTAAACCCTATGGTTGCCATAAGATCAAATGGCAGGAATAATTGCACATCTATTTCGTTGTATGATATAATTTGGGAAAATGCTCATTGTTATGTGCCCTGGGAGGGGTAATTGGATGTTAAAATAGTTGCTATGAATATATAAAACAACGAAAGATAGTAACATAAGTGAGGATAAAAGGATGTTCAGCAAAAAATGTTTGATTTTCGTTTTCATGATTCTGGTGCTACATGTAAATTCCCTAATGAGCCAAGTAGTTGAGGATGGATTAGTAAGTTATTGGAGTTTTGATGATACAGACGTTCGAGGTGATATCGTCAAAGATCTTGTTGGTGGAAATGATGGAACGATTTTAGGTTCACCAAAACTTGTCAAAGGCAAAATCGGAGATGCCATGGAATTTGGAGGGGAACCAGAAGCGATTGATGTTACCTCACCTGCCAATGGTAGTCTGGATTTTGGAGAAGATCAAGACTTCACGATGATGGCATGGATCAAAGTTGACAATCCACCAGAATTGGGCGGAGGACAGTCTACCATAATTAGCAAGGGAGATGGAGGTGGCAACGCCAGAATCCTTTGGAAAATAGTGGGGACCAAACTACAGATGACAATAGCAAATGAATCCGGTGCAGGACCCAAAATCGACTTTAATTCCAACAGTGATATCGTAGATGGAAATTGGCATCATGTGGTCTTTGTCTCCGACAGATCAGATTCAACTCGCATCTATATTGATAAGAAACTTGATGCTGAAGGAGGACCTTCTGAAGGAACAGATGTTACTACAGAATCTCCTTTATACATTGGTGCATCTGTCAGAATTGGTAAAACCACACGGAGATATTTTGTAGGACTGATAGACGAGGTAGGTATCTATAATCGTGTGTTGACAGAGGATGAAATCGAATTTAACTACAATGCAGAAGGACTTGCTGTCAATCCACAAAAGAAACTTGCTATTACATGGAGTGAGATCAAGGTTGCACGGTAAGGTTAAGTGAGTTATGTATTTTAACCCAAGTTGTTACCTACAAGATTTTAAATATGCGGACACCGTATTATTCAATAATAGGACATTATTCTCGATATTCTGTAACGTAAACTGTCAGTTTGCACATTCATAGGCACAATCTAACAAATTGTGCTACAAGGGGACAACTTAGGTTATGTTAATAAACAGATAATAATTAACATAACATTTAGAATGGATGTGGGATGCCGACACGTTCTGCTACACTCTTCAACTGTTGTTGGTGTGCGTCTCCAATTGGTATACCGATTTCTGACCATTCCTGTTCACGCTCCCATTCTAAGCCACCCGGTAGATCTGACCGGTCATAACCGGGTGCTGGTTGCATCTGTCGTGCATCATGAATATGTTGGTCGATCTCTGCTTTATATTCGTCAATAGGTCTGAATCGTGATATGTCAATCGCTGCAATGAAAGCACCTTGGTTTGCACCCTCCCATATTTTTGGGGGATCTGGTGGTTTATCAAATAGCCAGATTCCTGCCATAAATCCACCGAGTGCATGACTGACATGACTCAAACCCAACATCTTGAAGTATGCAGCTGGACTTTGTTGGAATGCTTGTTCGAACGGTAGTCTGGCATCTATACCTATAGCCATATCAACGACTATGGGTGGTTGGTTGCCTGCGGGAATTGCAAAACTCATCGGTGATGCTGCAGTGGCGGTCGCAATCACACCCCCTGGACCGTGTCGAAAACGGTGACAAGAGACAGCAAACCCAACACAATCCACTTCAAGTGCGAGTCTTGTATACTTTCCAGCACTCCCAAAGTGGAAATGATTACGGCTTGTTGCTGCTCCCAGTCCCATCTCTTTTGCTTTTTCGACTGCTGCCATTGCAGCATGATAGGAAGCAAAATGTCCCATACCACCATCACCATCATAGACCGCAGTCGTAGGGGATTCCTCAATACATTGTACGTTTGGACGCGGATTCACTTTTCCGTCAAGCATCATGCCAACATATCCGGGTGTTTGTCGAGTGCCATGACTGAAGACACCACGCAAATCAGTGAGAACGAGAAGGTTAGCAATGTGTGCAGCGTCCTCTTCTGTAGTGCCTGCTTTCTGGAATGCATCACTAATGAAGTTTCGGAGAACATCTGGCATAACACGGATAAATTCTTTTGGTACTACATTCATAATTTTAAAGTGGTCATGTAAAAGACAGATGCAATAAAGTGTTCAGAAATAGTATGGCAACACAACCAATTTCTATGTAGCAATCAATGGTTAATCCAGTCCAAACAATCTATTGCATTCATTTTACCATGTTCCTTCCTCGGTTTTTGCTTGTGATAGTGATTAATTCTTATTTATGATTCAGTCTATCTTTTTGTGAATACTAACATGGAAGTTCCTATTACAGCAAATCCAAAGAGAGTAAATGGCATCTGCCATAGAAGAAAACTCATGTGTGTATGGATAAATGAATGTGCCTTGAAGATTATAAACCATGACAATGGTGCTAAAATTGAAAACCATGTTGTAATGATTAAAGCGATGTATTGATTACGTTTCGTTTCAAGTGAATTACTACGCCATAATTGTAGAACAGATATAACTGCAAAGAGACCGATGAGATAATAATAACGCACTTTAAATATGATGTTGGAGATGAAGGTATTTTCAACAGATATATAGTTGTTGAGATCAAAGAAAATACCTTTCATGTAGGTAATTACAACTCTGATTGTCCCCGCTTCCATGCTGGCAGCATACACATCTGGATAGTCTTTTGCTTCCCCATAGGTTCGTTTTCCGAAGGACCAGATTACATGTTCAATCCCATGCATGAATCCACCCTTCACAGCACCAATCTGATAACATAACATTATGAGACTAAGAAATATTGCTGCTCCTGTACCGATTCCGGCTGCAATTAACCACTTCAAACATTGGTTTATATTCCATTTGTCAAGTATAGCATAATAGATACACGGTGTCATCATCATTATCAGTGTTGTTGTGATATATTCAAATCCGTTGATGAAACACTTAATTGAAACCGAAAAGAAGATTATAATACAAAACCAGATGTGTTGACGGTTCAATGGAATTCTGTTGTATTTAATATAATACATTACTGCAATCATTGGTAAATAGAATGCCCAGGTGCTCCACCAAAGATTCTTACCAAAGACAGTCAACCAATGCGAGAAGAGTGCTGAACCTAACACGAATACTGCAGCTAACAAACCAAACTCTTGATAAAACCATGCAAGAATCAAAGTCAATGCGATTGCAGTTAGCAGTGCAGTCAATACATAGAATATCTCTAACTTGTTTTTTGGAGATAATGGAATGAGTTTATCAAGTAGACTAAATATCATTCCTTGTCCCCCAGGTTGGGAATTGTATGTAGAAAATTTATCAAATGATAGATTATTTAGATATGCTTTATATTGCCAGTTATACGGTGATGGAATTTCCAATTGCTCTGGAATATTAGCCGTACTTCCATCACCCGTAAGTCCACCTGCAGAGAAGATGCCATCTTGACGTGATTTGACCATTCTTCCCATAATATGTCCTTCGGTATCTCTCTGATGGGTGTCAAACCATTTCTGATGAGCAACCCCCCAATAGTTAGTGTAAAAGCCTAAAAATAGGAGTAATGTTGACATTACCCATATTCCCACCTTCCATTGCAGTACTGATTGACAGAGTTGTTTAAATGTTTTGCTAAGCATTTGAATTGTAGATAATAACATTGAGCAAACGTTTAACTGATTCTCGGTAGGATAGAATTGGGAACAATTCTATATTGACTCAACTCGGCTTTTCACCCGGTTTTCGATACTTGGAAGAATAACGGTCACCATCTGGATCATACGAAACAGATACTTGCCCATCATTTACGACTAAACGTGGTACAGTGCGGTGACGACCATCACGTTCTGGACCTCGCATGACAGCGAATTGTTCCTCGGTCATATCTTCGACCATATCTCCCCAACGGTCTTTCGGATCAACCACACCACCACCCCAGTTGGTATTTTTTGATTGATATTTAACCAATACACCTCGTCTTGGTATTGGATTTTTCCATGCTAAGGCACCGTGTGTGCATCCACCGTCCATGAAAAAGAGAACATCACCTGCCTTCATAACGGGTTGTACCACCAATCCCATTGTGTCATCACAGGTGCGAATACCGCGTGGCATGGAGTATTGTGTTTTATGTGAGCCAGGGACACATGCAAATCCACCGAGTTCCGGTTTAACATCGCGTAGTTGCCATGTTATCGTGACAGTTTCAGCATAACTGCGTCCATTCTTAAAATAATAACCGCGTGAAGGACTCATCGGTTCATTTCCATCGTGAAGTGCGTGTCCTGATGTTCCCTCAACAGCACAAAATACAGTCGCGCCACCCGTGCGGTAGCCGCTTCCACCCATCCAATTAAGCCGATGAACAACATCGGGATGTGCGATCATTCTTCTGAATGGAGCATTATACGGTGCTGGTAGGTCTAACAATCCTGATAACAACGGACGACCTGTGCCTGCCTGACTAATCGATCCACCTGCGAGTTCACTACCTACCACAATACGATCTTGGAATTTATCTACTGCCTCATTGGCTTCTGTCAACCACTGTTTATCCATTATGCCACGCACTACTAAGTATCCGTTCAGATCCCAGAAATAAAATTCTTTCTCATCAATACCGGAATTGGGGTCACGGATATAAATGGATGGATGTATGATTGATGTGTTTTCCTCAACCCACGTTTTTTCACCGTCTGTATTTATCACAGGAGTAGGATTTGAACCCTTGTAACCGGGTTTATACAAAACAGCCTTTTGTGCAGGTGTTGCTTCATCACTCCAACCGGGTAAAGATTCTGTATCTGAGTATGGACCTTGTGGGTTGGATTGAACTGCTGCACGTGCTGCGTACCAGTAGGTTAACAGTCTTTTTGGTTTCTCTTTCCACGGTCTGATACCTTGTAGGGTAGGATTTGCGAGGATAAACAAATCACCTGCTTTGAATACAGGTTGTTGTACTAACCCCATGTCGTCATCTCCGGTAGCCAAATCATTGGGAGTTTCAACATTGCTCTTGTGGCTTGCTTGAACAACAACTAATCCACCATCGTCCTCCTCAACATGATCCAAAACCCAGATTACCTTTACACCTTGACAACTCCGACGACCGTTTTGTAAGCGATATGCTTGTGAAGGGTTTCTTGGTTCATCGCCACCGACGAGTGTTTGACCTACTTCATCTTCTCTTTGCCCTAACAAACGGGGTGCTTTATCAAGTCTGAAACCGTGTCCTACGATCTGGTTCAAATACCATACTACTGTTGGGTGTACCATTAGATCACGGAACAATTCCCTGTGTGGACTCGATCCCCCCAATAAAGTTTCAGAATCATTAATTTCATCCAATGCATCATTGAGTGATTTTACTTCTTCTTCACTAAGGATACCCGGAATGTGTAAATATCCTGCCACATCAAATGCATAATTCTCTTCATTCGTCATTACTTTGTTTTCCATTTCTCCCTCCAGAATATACAATCACAATTTCTCAATGGGTGCTTCATTATACCAATTGATAAGTTGACGGTCAACAATGTTCCAAGGAAAGTAATATTATCAAAAAATTTAATAATTGTTATTAAATTTTTGACATACTTTCATTTTGATTGCATGCAGTATCCTTTAGTGCTACAATAGTGCCGATTAGGAATAGGTGTCTTCTTGAGTAAGTTACATTATATGAAAGCATTATTACATTGACATAAAATGAGTAACCCTGATTTAATTGAAGCATTAACAACAGACAATTTGACTGCTATAAAAGCAATACCAAAAACTGACGTTCATTGTCATGCATTTTTTAGTACACGTCGTCAGAATGTAGAGAAATTGTTGGATCACACCTTAGCAAAACCTCCACCGAAAATGAACGGCATAGAGGGTATGATGGAGTATGCTGACGGTGTACTAACTCCTCACATTAGACACAAGGAGGGATTTGAGTTCATAGCTTTATCTGCAGTGAATGATGCGATACAGGATGGTGTCGTAATACTTGAGATGAGTTTTGATATACGAATAGCAGGTTTCTATCCAGATGGCTTGATTGGGATGCATGCATATATTGGAGGTTTGGTAGAACGTTTTCGTTCTCAAATTAATCTACGTCCAGAACTTGGTTATTCCCGTTTATTTGCTGAAGATCCAAACCAACAGCAGTTAGCATTTGAAGCCATTGATTTAGGAATATTTCGGTCCATTGATCTGTATAGTCGTCAAGAGTATTGTCTACCTGAGGTGATGAAACCGTTATATCTCAGAGCAAAAGCTGCAGGTATGAAACTGAAAGCACATGTCGGTGAATTTGAGGATGCAGAAGAAATCAGACGGACTGTAGAAATTCTTGACTTAGATGAGGTACAACATGGAATTGCTGCTGTAGAATCAGTTGAAGTTATGCGTTGGCTATCTGATAATCAGATCCAATTAAATGTGTGTCCAACAAGTAATGTAATGTTGGGAGGTGTCAAGGAGTTAGCATCTCACCCCATCCGTGTCTTGTATGATAACGGTGTAAATGTGACGATAAATACGGATGATCTTATGATATTTGATCAAAGTGTGTCAGAAGAATATCTGAATTTGTATAGAGCAGATGTATTCAGTGCACAAGAGTTAGACGAAATCCGACGTGCATCACTGAACGATAAGGTCATGTAATATACTTAGAGGAGAAGTTGTATGAAGCTTATGCCTGAAGAGATAGAACAATTTAAACGACAAGGTTATCTCAATATTGATAAACGTCTAATTGATGACGAACATCTAACCGTATTACGCGAACATTACGATAAGTTGTTTGATCAAAAACGCGGTACGGTCGGTGAAGGTCTACGTAATCTCGCAGTTGTTGAGGATTCTGAAAGTTCAGAAAACCAGGATTCAGATGAAGAAATGTTACAGATCATGGAGATGTGGAGATATGATGATGAATATCGGAAATTACTCTACCATGCACCTCTGTTAGACATTGCAGAGAGTTTAATCGGCTCAGATATCCAGTTATTTCATGATCAAGCACTGTATAAACCCGCTTTTCACGGTGGAGAAGTATTTTGGCATCAGGATAATGCTTATTGGCAGTGCGTCCCACCGAATCTTGTTAGCATCTGGATTGCACTTGATGATGCAGACGAGGAAAACGGTTGTATGAATGTTATCCCCGGTAGTTATTTAGAAGGATTGGAGACACACGGACGTGCTGAGTCAGAGAAAGGTAATGTGCCTGCGTTGTTGCAGGTTAAAGCAGATGTGAATCGTGCTATCCCAGTTCCTGTTAAGGCTGGATGTGCGATGGTACATCACTGCATGACACTCCACCAAACGAATCCGAACCGCTCAAAACGAGACCGTCGTGCAATGGTAATTCATTACATGCAAACCGGTACAAGGAACCGCGATGGTGTAGTTATGAAAGACAACCTGTTGTTACGCGGAGAATTTTCATAGAGGTGATTGTTATTAGTGAATATGCATGGAATTTTAACATTATCACTTTATCAAATCTCCATTTCATTACACTTTATAGTGGATTGTTGAATTACTTTTACACATATGTGTGTGAATCAACGCCAAATACGCGTTTGGCATTTGACATTGATTTAGGGAATGTCAATAGGCATTCATACCGTTGATTTCTTGATTTGGATTCCCTACTATCAAAGTGTTCGGTCGCGATTCGGAGATCGCTCCTACAGAAGAAAGTTCCTTCATATCCAATATTCAGTTAAATTCACTATTGAGACAATATTAAATAGAATGTTACAATTTACATAGGAGATTATTCAATGTTTGTAATTATCGCTCCAATTCAGATTAAGGAAGGACATAGAAAAGCCTTCATAGAAGCAATGTTAGATGATGCAATAGGTTCTGTTAATGATGAACCCGGTTGTTTGAGATTCGATGTGATACAGGACGGTTCTGACGAGAATCGTATATGGTTATATGAGGTATATGTAGATGAGGATGCTTTCAAAGCACATTTACAAACACCACACTTTATTAAGTGGAGGGATACTGTCAAGGATTGGTTTGACGAAAGTGATTATAAGGGTGCAGGTGGTGGGAGTTATTCTATTTATCCTCCTGACGACGAATGGAAGTAGTGTTCTGTCCACTCTAAAATTGTGAATCGGCAAAGAATTCGGGAATCGGAGTTCCCTCCTACAAAGACAGATCCGTATTCAGTAAGAGCGATCTCCAAAACTCGATATTTACCTGCAAAATAGGAGTGGACACAGCAGTAGGTTAAAATACAAACTATATGTAGGATATGTGGTTGCTATCAGAAATATGCTATGTAATCCTGTGATGGAGGAATGAAATGAGACAGATAGTTTTTTATTTTCTAACCACAATTTTTATTCTGATATTACCTTTTGTAAGTTATGCAATTAAGGATGACGCAATGGTTCTTTACCTATCTTTCGATGAGGGAAATGGAAAGAAGGTTGAAGACCTAAGCGGAAATGGTAATGACGGCACTCTCGAAGGTGATGTCAAATGGATGCAAAACGGCAAGATTGAATCAGCAGTGTTTTTTAATGAACAGATTCAACAGGGTGTCGTATCAGTCAAAGCATCTGGTAGTTTGGCAATTACCAAGAATTTGACAATGGAGGTATGGATATATCCTGAGAGTGTTGGGGCTTATCGTAATGTGCGCGGTCAGGCTGATCCTCACACATATTATCTGAGTGTTCATGAAGGCAAGCCATCTGTCTGGATCGGAACGGCTGGTGCTGGTGGAAAAAAATGGAACAGTGCTAAGAGCAATATTCCCTTGAATGAATGGTCACACGTTGCTGCGGTTTATGAGTTTAATAAGGAACTTAGGTTTTATATTAATGGCAAACTTGATCAGACCCATAGACTTGAAGGTGAGATTCCGACTTCTCAAGCGGATCACTGGTTCGGCAATCGTCTTGACGGTGCATGGCCATATAAGGGTATGCTTGATGAATTTGTCATCTATAACCGAGTCCTGACTGCAGCTGAAATTAAGCAGGATATGACACAGGTGTTGAGTGTTTCCCCGTTAGATAAAGCTGCAACGACTTGGGGTATAGTCAAAAAGGTAATGAGATAGCACAATAAAAAATGATATGTTAGATATCAGATTGGCACATACCGATGATGGGGATGCAATCAACCGAATCTTACAGGAGACGTGGGGAGAATCGCTTCTCTATGATGTGTTCGTAGATCACATTTCTTCGTTAGAGCATCAAATCTTCGTTGCAGATAAGGCTGGCGAAGTGACAGGTTTTCTTTCTGCTTTTTTGTTGTCTAAACCGATACCGCAATGGGAAATAGATCTTATTGTTGTTCACCCAACGAGTCAGGGTAAGGGTATTGGTACCTCTCTTATTGAGGAAGCATTATCCTATGGGTCAAATTTGGGAGCATATTGTTCAAAGGCATCAATCCGAGTCGATAACCATGCAAGTCAACGGGTATTCTGCAAGGCTGGTTTTACAACGGATGCTCAAGAGCATAGCCTTCTCCTTTGGGATTCTTTCGCGTGTGAATCTGCCACTCAAGTGCCAGAGACTGTCCGTCTTATGCCTGTTGATACATTAACCTATCGTGGGTTGTGGATTGAAGGTTTTTTTGTTTCTCAGTTATCCTTGATGGAACAGCACAGAGTAATTCGTGCGGCTCAAAGTCGTATTTTTCATGAAAGTCGAATAAACACTGGTATGATGATCCCAGACAGTCTTAAGCAGACTGTTGCACCTGACTTATTGGTATCCGCCACTGATCACGGCAAATACCATCACTGGTGTCGCAAATTCAAGTGAGGATATCATTGTAATTGTAAAATCCACGATAAATGGTTAGGTTAAATTTGCTTCGATTAAACTCATTTGGATAAAATTAGTCAAAGTGAATTGTTAGAAATTAAATTGATTTAAGTCCGACATTTAACAATGCATCGTGTGTATGGTGTTTATAGGAAATATAGAACTTATAGGTAACTCCCATATAAGTAAGAGAGGATAATTTTGTAGATTATTCAGCTTGGAGCAAACCCAAAGTTGTTTACATTACATAGTATATTTTTGTCTTGCAACATGGGAATGTGCCGTGTCCAAACCAACACATATTAGCGTTGATGCTCGGGTTCAAAAGGTTTACAGCTATAGAAGGAGATTCAATTTGAAATATTTTTTGATAACGTTGCTTGTTATAGGACTCGCAGCGATGAGTATTACTGGATGTGAGAAGAATGTGATGGATTCTATGGTGGATGCTGTTGATCCATCTCAAACACCTACTAAGGATGATCCTGAGGCGTATGCAGTTGCCTTGGTACAAACAGCGATTGATCTGTACAAAATGGAAGGACGCGAGGCAGTAGCAACCTATTACAATGATCCCGCAAATATTGATGGTCAGTGGTATGTATTTATTGCTAATGAAAACAATATCTATGTCGCGCATCCAACGAAACCGGAATTTACCGGAAAGGATCTTACGAAGATTATTGGTGTAGATGGGACACTAACAGGTGTGGAGATTGCCATGGCGACAGAAGAGGGCCGGTGGACTAATTATTTGTGGCCGAATCCGGAAACGAACAAATTGGAACAGAAACGTACCTGGTCAATTCGTTATGATGGGTACCTATTTGCTACTGGATACTATGAACCTTGGGCACCAGATCCTGCGACACTACCAACAGTCTCTAAAGACGATCCAGCAGCCTATACACATTCATTAGTCCTTGCTGCAATAGCGCGTTATGAATTTAGTGGAATAGAGGCAACTACAGCCTATTATAACGATCCTGCGAATATTGACGGTCAGTGGTATGTATTCATAACGGGTGGAAACGATCTTTTTGTTGCACATGCACCAAGACCAGACTTCATTGGCACAGACCTTAAAGATGTTGTCGGATCGGATGGATATACTCTTGGAATTGAAATCGCTAAAGCAACCGCAACAGGTGATTGGATTGAGTATCTGTGGCCAAATCCTGTAAGTGGTGTAGATGAGCAGAAACGCTCGTGGGCAATTCGTCACGATGGATATCTATTCGGATCAGGTTATTACGAACCTGTAAACGAAAGTTCTGAAGAACAAATCTCTTCAGAAAACGGGAATTAAATTGAATTATGAGTAAATTAAGATTCGCTTGTCATCTCATACAATTCGGTGGTGAACAGCGAGAAAATCCAGAAAAAGTGTTAAGAGAAGTCGCTGATGCCGGTTGGGAAGGAGTCGAAAGTGTTCCTATTGATGGAGCAGATAACCTGGTTGAGATGGCAACACTTGCCCGTAGCTTAGGACTGCACATCGTAAATGCGGGTGGTGCTGGACTTGATAGGATAAAGTTCAATGTTACACTTGGTAATTATGCTGCTGAAGTTCCGGCTTTACGTCGTGGTGAATGGGGTGGTGCGGATCCAAGTGATGAAGATATTGAAAAGGCTGCTCGAACACTTGACGAAATACTTGCTTACTGTGATGCACACGAAATTAAAGGTTTTCATCATGCACATCTCGGCACTTTGATTGAAACGGTAGAAGATGCAGAACGTCTCTTGGCAGTGGCACCAAGTCTTTGGCTGCTATATGATACTGGTCATATGCTTGCCGCTGGAAGTGATCCAATGCAGGTCTTTCACAGTGAACTGTTGCGGAATCGGATAGGACATGTGCATCTCAAAGATTGTCATGCGGATGATCCTGAAACTTGGGATTACAGAAAGCAGCGTTTTGGTGAGAAAGCGCGTTTTGCTGAATTGGGTGCAGGTAATCTTGGTTTGGATGTTAAGGCAGGTCTTGAAGGTCTTGAGTCAGTTGGATATGACGGATGGGTTTCAGTTGAACTTGACCGTCCATATCCACCGAGACCACCTGCTGAAGCTGCTGTTGTTAATCGGGAGTATCTGCGTAGTTTGGGATATTAATTTGGAGGCACACTGCGATGCTGAAGCGAATCAAAATACAAGGGTATAAATCACTTGTGGACCTTGAGTTGAATCTCACACCGCTTGCTGTGCTTATAGGACCTAACGCATCAGGAAAGAGTAACTTTCTTGATGCGTTACAACTTCTGTCTCGGATTGCAACATATCAAACCTTGGAAGAAGCCTTTGATCATCCTTACCGAGGACACCCCCTCGAATCATTCACATTTGGTGAAGAGGGTATTAAGGGTATATTGAAAAAAGATAAAGTTTCGTTCTGTATAGAAGTAGATGTTGAACTTTCATCTGATGTGGTGGATAGTGTCAATAGGCGTATCCAAGAAATAAAAGAAACAACTATAAAGGATGCAAAGAGTATAGATAAACTCGCTTCAGACCAACGATTACCAGTGCGTGAGAAATATCTACGTTATCGGATTGAGATAGAAATGATTCCAAAACAAGGTTTTATACGTGTGGCAGATGAATATCTCGCTGCCCTTAGTAATGAGGGAGAAGAAAAACAAAACAGGAAACCATTCTTAGAGAGAAATAGAAACAGGTTGCATCTTCGTATGGAGGGACAATCACATCCACTATACTATGAACGTTATCTTGACTACAGTATCCTTTCAAGGTCACACTATCCACCTCATTATCCCCATTTGACGGCTATGCAGCAAGAGTTAGCGAATTGGCTTACTTTCTACCTTGAGCCAAGAGAACAGATGCGGTTACCCAATCCGGTCAAAGCAGTTCATGATATCGGAACAATGGGTGAAGACCTTGCAGCCTTTTTAAATACTTTGCAATCCCAGAATAAACAACAATTTGAATCAATAGTGAAATCGTTACATATAATGATTCCATCTATTACTGGAATTGATGTCAATGTGAATGAATTAGGTGAGGTAGAGTTGGACATTCGTGAAGGTGACAAGCGTATTTCCTCACGTTTATTATCTGAGGGTACACTCCGTATATTGGGATTGTTAGCTCTCGTTGGTGCCGAAGAATCACCTGTATTGATAGGATTTGAGGAACCGGAAAATGGTATTCACCCGCGTAGAATTAGACGTATTGCTCAGTTTTTAGAAACGCGTATGATTCTTGAAGATATCCAATTCATTGTTACAACCCATTCCTCTCTTTTGCCTGACTTAATACCACCTGAGTCTTTATATGTTTGTCGGAAAGTTGCTGGTAATACTGAAATAAAACCATATATGATGCAATGGGGTGCGATATTTAAGGAGTCTGAGATTAATGTAGCATTAGATGACGAAGATACTTTATCTCCATCCGAATTAATTTTGCGTGGAGATTTAGATGATTAATATCAACCTATTTGTAGAAGATGAAGCCCATGAAGTTTTTCTCAATGCATTGATACATAGGTTTGCTAATGATCATGAAGTCATCATAAATATCAAAGCCTCCAGTGTGCGTGGAGGGTATGGTAAGACTATCTCAGAGTTGGAACAATATCAACGAGATCTACTACGCAACAAAGAATATTTACCCGATCTTGTTATCGTTGCAACGGATAGTAATTGTAAAGGATTTTCAGAAAGAGAAAGAAGTATCAAACAAGCATCTGCTGATTTAGGTAATCTGGTTATTAGTATGATTCCAGAACCGCATATTGAACGATGGTTACTTCTTGATCCTGTAGCGTTTAAAAAAGTTCTGGGAAAAGGTTGTCCAATACCGGATCAAAAATGTGAACGTGGACGCTACAAACGTCAATTATTAAAAGCAATTAGCAATGCAGGTGTAACTCCACTATTAGGTGGAATTGAACATACTGAGGATCTTGTTAGTGCTATGAACTTTCAACGAGCCGCACAGATTGATAAATCCATAGATAAGTTTTTAAAAGAACTACGGCGTCGGTTCAGAACGTGGCAACAAACAGCGACAACAAAATAGAATTTTGTTATCTTTAATTTTCCAACTGAACGTGTTTATTTATCTAATCCTGCTGCATGTCGTCTTGCAGCAGGATCACCCGCTGCATAATACGTACCACTATCTTGATCAACATAGAGCATAACAGGTACTGCAATTGGTGATCCGTGAGCATTAACTTGATGACCACGTTTAGCCAATTCTTCACGGACGTTTATGCTTACACTGTCGTTAATTGTCAGTGAACCTGCCTGCTTAAATGTTTGCTCACGATTGTGATTTGGGTCAAACGAATCTTGATGATGTGCAGTAGCAAAACGGGGTGCAGTGACGGCTTCTTCAGGTTTCATACCGAATTCAATAAAGTTTAACAGTAGGTTCATGCTTGTTTGGTCTTGTAAATCACCACCAGCAACGCTGATTGCTAAAATAGGTGCTCCATCCTTTAGAACAAGCGTTGGTGTAAGCGTAATTCTTGGACGTTTTCCGGGTTGGATACAGTTTGGATGACCAGGAGTTGTATTGAGGCTGCGTAGTCGATTACCGTAACTCACACCTGTAGTACCTGTCCCACCTGCATGATAGACATTAGCACTTGGGGTGGCTGACACAACATTTCCCCATCTATCTGCCACCACACAAGTTGTTGTACCACCGATACCAGGACGAAATACGCCATCTGCTTTCAATGGTTTCATATTATCTATGTCACCCGGTCTTGCTTCAAGTGATGCTTTTTCCATATCAATTAATGGTTGACGGATTTTGGTGTAAGCATCAGAAAGCAGTGCCTCCATTGGCACATCTACAAATTCAGGATCTGCATAATATTCGTCTCTATCTGCCATTGCTAACTTAAGTGCTTCTGTGACGACATGAATATAGTCTGTAGAAATATGACCCATTTCCTTGAGATCATATTCTTCCAATAATCGTAGTGCTTGGCAAAGGTATGGACCTTGTGTCCACGGACCACACTTGCACACTGTGTATCCTTTATATTCGACTGTAGTTGGATCTTCAAGAAGAGTTACATGTGCAGCAAGGTCATTCTTACGAAGAAAACCACCATTTTCAATATAGAAGGTTTCTAATTCATCAGCTATATCACTACTAACCCCATTCCGTCCATAAAAACGATCACTTGCTGCCTGTACTTTTTGCTGACGAGTGCCAGAAGTATTCCGTTCCTCTGCAATCATACGTCGCAAAGTGATAGCCAAATCAGTATGCCATTTTACTTCACCAGCATCAAGCAGTGCGAGTGTAGGTGAAACTATTTCCTCAAATGATTTTGTTCCATATAGTTTTATAGTAGTTGTGCACAAATCCACAACAGATGGTACAGGAGCCATTTTCATATCTTGGTTAGGGATTCCGTTTTCCATATACCAATCAATCGCTGTCTGAGAAAGAGGTGCACGTCCCTGTCCTGATAATGATTTTACTTCCTGTTTTTCTGCATCAAAAATAAGAAGAGGCACCTCTCCACCAATAGAACATTCACCATGATCTGTTACGTTGAGGGCAAGTATTGTTGCTGCAGCTGCGTCTGCAGCATTTCCACCTGCTTCCAATATTTCAATTCCTGCGGCGACAGCTTTGGCTCCACCTGCTGCAACGACTCCATTATTGCTGATTGCCTTCCATCCTATTTGTTGCACGTTTTGCATTCCTTTTCCTTTGTTTTCTGGTGAGAGATTGTCCGGTTTATAATTGCTTCATTGGCAAAGAGTGTAGCATAAAGTATCATGTTATGCAATGTATAATGGTACAATAATTTACCGTACAATGCTTTATTATCACTCCCAAGAATTCGGTAATATGGTTTGAATATATAACTGGATTCGGATAAAATGCATTAAAAAGTAGTGACAATAGTTAAGACAAAATTACGATCATAAATATTGAATTACAGATTGTGAACTACACTCGCTCAGACAGGATTCATCATGAAAAATACTAAACCGCGGCAATATTGTGATGATTACGCATCACGGTTTAAAAATCGGAGTTTAGCGGAAACATACAAGTTCAGACCTTCCTACCCAGATGAGACCTATAAGATACTGCTAAGTCTGCTTGGAGAATCGCAAGGGAAAGTCTTAGACATAGGATGCGGTACGGGAAAAATTGCAAGGATACTTGTAAATAATGTCGTAAGTGTTGACGCGGTTGACTTTTCAAGTGAAATGATTCGTGTGGGTAAGTTATTACCAAATGGCAATCATCCAAACCTACGATGGATCAATGGACGTGTTGAAGAGGTACATTTGCATCCATCCTACAGCATGATCACAGCGGGAGCAAGTATTCACTGGATGGAGTGGGAAGTGGTTTTTCCAAAATTCGAGGAAGTTTTGACAACAGGTGGCTATCTCGTAATCATAAATGGGGATCGTCCTGTGGGTGTTCCTTGGCATGATGCCGAACTTGCTTTGATACGCAAATATTCCACGTACGACCATTATGAGGAGATTGATCTGATTCAAGAACTCGTGGATAGGAAACATTTTGATTTGATTGGAGATAAACTGACAACACCGGTTAACTTTTCACAACCACTAACAGATTATGTTCGGTCATTTCATTCAAGAGCAAGTATGTCAAAGGAGGACATGGGTGAGGTAAACGTCAAGTCCTTTGATTCCAAATTATCTCAGATCTTGAGTGACTTTGTTAATGTTGACGGTTACCTTTGTTTCCAATTAGAAACAAGGGTATCATGGGGAAGACCATTGAAATAGGACGAGTAACAAACAAATTCCGCAATTCATACTGAGATTATTGTTCCTCTGAATCATCAGGAATATTGAAACGTAGATCTCCATGAGTTGATATTATGGTGCAACTACACCAACCCCATCTTTTATATTTACCCTTTCCGCGTGTATATATTACTTGAGTTAGCTGTTCATCGGTAATCACTATTTTGTAAGTACTTGAATACCTATCATATCCTATAGGAATCTGTAATTGCTTTATCTTCATTTCACCATTTGCAATTAGGTTTATTTCCAACGGTTCAGATTCACATACACCAAAATAGCAAATTACTTCATAAGTTCCATTTGGGAGAGTAACTCTGAACACACCATCCTCTTCTGCCATAATACTGTCAAGAACCATCTTCTGATCTTTTGAATCACTCTTATAGTCGTCCATCTCTGACTTTGTTACCCAGCCATATCCTCCATCAGTGTAAACGGTATCTGTATAGACAGGTATAAAACCTGGTGCTGTCTGTGCATTGTGAGGTTGCATGTCAAATGCAAGACCACTAGTACCACTCCATTGTTGTGAGTCTGGTAATTCCTGTTTACGTCTATAGAGACGGTTGTAATCATTGGAATCAATTAGGTCATACTCTTGTTCCAATCCTTCAACATCATGATATTCCGTCCTCCAAACTATGAAATAGTCAGCAGATAGTTCCTTACGTTTATACTGTAATGGAAAATGATCAGTATTTGCTTCATAGTTGTTAAGATATGCAATTCCTTTATCTACAGCCAATAAGCATTCAATGTGTCCAAATGGTTCAACATACTTTGGTTCAAATCCAAGCGAATCAGAAAAACCGCCCCATTCCCCTGGATGACTTGCAAGAATAGTGTGTTGCTCATCCATTCCTTTCAATGAAAGTGCGTTGGCAATGTCGCGGTTCAGCATTGTATAAGTATGTATATTATAACCGAGATGCAAAAATGAAAGTACAATGATTATTCCAGCAACGACATAGTTAAAATGCCGATATAAATTGACAGAGAAGAAAGGTATGGATATTATGAATATATATAGATGGAAACGATCATTTATCCAACCACCACTATATCCTGACCAAGGTGATATGAAATACATCCCCGTAATGAGAATTGCCATAATCAGAAACCCGTCCATTGGATTAATTATATGTGTCAAGTTCAATTCATGAGAGGATATTGATTGCTTCTTGTATTCTTTAATTCTATTGATGACAGTGAAAATAAATGCAATGCAGAAAAGTAGCATCACCATTTGACCAATTAGCACATGTTCGTCTCGAAATGAAACGAGTGATTTCATAGAAAAGAAATAGTCAATTAACCATACAAACCCCCGATGGTTACCATCACCCCCATGAGTATTGATAAGATATAAGTAGTATGCAAGAAGGATACTGTATGCAGGAATAAGCGTAACGATGAATATTAGTAACGATTTATGTTTCCTAACAACATCCATGAAATGTGGTAATTGTATTTGTTTTAGTGGAATCTTATTCTTCCATATATTGTTTGAAATATAGTAGCATGATAAAAATATCGTAAGGAAGGTTAACGTTATGAGGAGTAGAGCATAGGAATGGTAGTGTGTGAAGTAAGTCATTACCAACAGAATGTATATGACGACAATGTGTTTCCAACTGAGTCTTTCCTTAACTTTCCACCAATATCCCAAAGTAAAAAAGAACAATGACATACTGAGAACAAAGTTGTAAAAACCCATATGGAGTAGGTAATTATATCCATAGATAAACCCAACAAAACAAAATACATTGTTTTTTTTCTGAATAGCATTTATGAAATAGAGAAGTGATATTGGTAGGAGTCCAATGCAGAGTGTAAGTACAATCTTTTCGCATACGAGTGGTGGTAAGACATACAATAATAACACTAAAAGTACATGGGATGTCCAGTTTGGGAAGAGTGTAGAATTCAGATCATAGACTTCACGTAACCGAAAGTTCTCATGTTTGTGATATTCTTTCAGGACATAAGCATTGTAAATATGACTTGCACCATCTTGTGTGGGAAAATATTTAAATCCCCAGACTGGTGTCAGATGTATCACAAGTAAAACAATAAATATGATATATACTATAGAAATTTTATTAACATTCATTTTACTTTTTACTTACCTCCACCCGTAATCCTTATTCTAATTGAATTTCGATTCTGATTCAACAATCAATATTATGATAGTCCCATATTACTTGGTATGTAAAGTAGTGTACATAAAGATTGTAGGTTTGAGTTTAGAAGTGCGAAACCTAATTAGTGTTTTGGATGTAGATGGTAGGGTGTCATATCAAGGGTGTGAATGTGGGTTGCAACGTGTACGTGGTGTAATACCAGTATGGTATTAAGAGGAATCGCGTCCAGTAGGTTGCTTTACAGAATAAGTGTTGTCGCGACAAGGAGGTCGCTCCAACAGAAGAGGGATTCACTCCTACAGAGAAATGAATTGAAGGCAACAAGATTCCTAAATATAGATACGAATGTAAAGTCTACATACAGTTTTACGAGTTCCAGCTTACAAAACTGGTAGGCAGAAGATGCGTATGTGTTTAGGTTTTTGAGTGCTGCGGCTCTCAAAAACACCACGACTCGGTGAGATTCTTGTTGTATTCTAAATTGAAATATGATATTCTGTGGCTATATAACTATACATAAAATTATTTTCTATTAAGAGAGGACAGTGATATCCATGGCAAGTCAACCAAATATACTATACCTTATGACGGATCAACAGCGTTTTGATACAGTCGGTGCACTTGGAAATTCAGTTATTCAAACGCCAGCACTAAATAGACTTGTTCAAGAGGGGACCAGCTTCACATCTGCATACTGTCCATCTCCAGTTTGTGTAGCTTCACGTTGTAGTTTCCTACTTGGACAGTGGCCTCATCAAACTGGCTGTACAACGAATTCCGCGATGCCACAGGATCGCGCATCTGTGATGGAATTATTAAATGAGGTAGGTTATCAGACACATGGAATTGGAAAGATGCACTTTACTCCGCAAGGTCGAAAAATGTGGGGATATGAAACGAGGGATTTTTCCGAGGAGGGTGCGGGTCCTGATGATTACACGGAAACTTTGGTTGAAAATGGTTATGACCACATTATCGCTCCGCATGGTGAAAGGAGTGAATACTACTATATACCTCAACAATCGCAAGTTCCTGCTCGACTTCACCATACACAGTGGGTAGGTGACAGAACTCTTAAGTTCCTCTCTGACCGTGACACGAACAGACCCTTTTTGTGTTGGTCAAGTTTTATTAAACCACATCCACCATTTGAATCACCTGTGCCATGGAATAGGTTATATCGTCCAGTGGAAATGCCATTGCCCTTCCTTCCACCCGATTATGAACAACTGCATACACATTGGAATCGCCATCAAAACCGATACAAATACCGTGATCAAGGTATGGATTTAAATTTATTGAAAACAATGAGAGCTGCTTATTACGCTGCAATCTCATTTATTGACTATCAAGTCGGTAGAATTGTGGATTACCTTGAGTCGGTAGGTGAACTTGATAATACGTTGATTCTTTTCACTTCTGATCACGGAGAATTGCTTGGTGACTATAATTGTTATGGTAAACGTTCATTCCTTGACGCTGCCGCTCGTATACCATTATTGGTACGTTATCCAGAACGTTTTGAAGCGAACAGACAGTGTGATACACCGACAAGTCTTGTAGACGTATTACCTACAACACTTTGTGCTGCAGGATTGACACCAGATTCTGATCGTTGTGGTACAGACCTTGCTGAAATTGCAAACGGTGATTCGCAACGCGATGCAATAATTGGACAATTGTCAGGCGAAGGTAGAGGGCTGTATATGCTATTGACAGATGAGTATAAATACATCTACTCTGCTGCTGATCAAAAGGAATGGTTATTTAGACGGCTTGCAGGTAGACTTGATGAACGAAACCTTGCGGGTAATCATGGGTATAGTAGAACTCTTCGAGATTATCGTGAAAGATTGATTAACTGGTTCCAAGAGGATGGATATGATGTTCCACTTGATGGGAATAAGTGGGGTGAATTTCCGCCACCAAATGAACCAGATAATCCAGATGCAGATCAACTATTTCAAGATGGACGTTCATCAAGTGATCAATTACCACCTGGGTATAGACCACATATTGATCCTATGCGAAGAGGATAAGGGACACCCAATTCTTTCCTTCCAATATTGAAAATGTCTAAATGTCTACAATACACCAGACATTCGGATGTTAATTTGTAACCATGTCAATCTCTCGTCCTGCAAAAACGATTTTTTCAAAAATTGCATGGCACGCTTACAATACACATCGTAAGGGTATTTTCTACCTTTCAAAACTCTCCAGAACCGCAACCTTATTTAACGCACCACGCAATACGATTTTAAGCTTCCAACGGGAACGTTTGATACAACTCATTAAGCATGCATGTAATTCCACACCATATTACAGTGATCTGTTTAAAGACTTAGGATTGAAGCAAAACGACCTGCTGCAACAGAATGATGTTGATTCCATTGACATTTCCCACATTTCTCCACTTGAGAAGCAGACTATCCGCGAACAATTAGAATATCTCTGTTCTGAATTATTTCCATCAAATCAGCGAATTGAGAATGCCACTGGCGGTTCTACTGGTACACCTCTCAAGTTTTATCAGGATAGATATTATTGGAATCAGCGGAATCTAAGTGTATATTACTTTGACAGATGGGCAGGTTGGGATTTTGGAGTGCCGCAGCTAATTATCTGGGGAGCACTTGCTGATGTAGTTTCTGATGGTAATTGGAAACAGAAACTTAATCGTTATTGGCGAAATCAGCATTGGTTAAACGGATTTCACCTTACTGATGCATCAATGCACAAAACCTTCCAGACAATGGAAAAGTGGGTGCCCAAGACAGTACTTGCTTATCCTTCATCACTATACGAATTTGCAAAGTTTCTGTTAGACAATAAATTAGAACCGACCTGGAAAATAAAAGGCATTATTTCGTCAGCAGAAATGTTGCTTCCACATTATCGGAATCTGGCTGAATCTGTTTTTCAAACCAAGGTTTATAATCGATATGGAGGACGTGAAGTTGGATTAATTGCGATGGAGTGTGTTGAGGGACGTATGCATATCAATTGCAGAGATATATATCTTGAGGTAGACAGTCCTGATCCTTATAATCAAGCAGGTGATATACTGGTTACACAACTCAACAACTATATCATGCCTTTTATAAGATATAGAATTGGTGATATTGGTCGTCTTTCAAATGAGATGTGTCCATGCGGTAATCAGTTACCAGTCTTAGCAGAACTGCTTGGTCGTAGTACTGCTACATTCCGAACAAAATCAGGGACATTGATCCACGGAGGATACTTCACACAACAATTTTACAATATTGAGGGTGTTGACCAATTTCAATTAATTCAGGAGACGTCAGAACATTGTGTATTGAAACTTGTAACCAATGAAAAGTGGACAGAGGATACTGGAACATATATTCTGGATAAAATCAGAGATGTTCTCGGTGAAGATGTATCCATAATTGTAGAATTTGTAGATGATATAGAACTGCCTATATCTGGAAAACGAGAGTTCACGATTTCAAAGGTTACAGAGATCTCTTAATGGTGCAGTCCGTCTTGTACCACTTGGAAGATATGCTAATATAAGTCCATCAACAGGAAGATTTTTATCAGCGACCACCCCTGTAGTTCTTTCGGCAGTTAATCCTTTTGAGAGTAGAAGATAAAATGTGTCTTTATGCCAACCGGGGGTTGTAAAGAAATTTCCTTGTCCTTTGGATATCACAAGGTCAGCATCTAACAATGCATTAATAAATTCTGGTGAGGCATTGTATAGATTAGTACCGATCGTCTTTGCTCCTGATGACATGAGATTTACTGTGCCGTCTTGAATTGCTTGTTGAAGTTTTTCGAATTGAGGATAATTTGTGATATCTTGAAGATCCACCAAAGTTACATCGTTGCTGGCGTTGTCCGCTTTACCGACTATACAGATCTTATGACCACATTTGAGTAGGTCCTGAATGAATGCCATATCAAAGATAATTTCACCGTCGTTATCAGCCATCCAAATAATTTGCTGTGGTTCACCGTTGATAATCATATCATAAAATTGGTCATAGCAATCAATCGCAAAAGGTGTTTCTACAGCAGCACGTAGTGCTTGAGAGAAATAGTTTGGATTGTCATTTACTTTCTTAACAACCCGCGCGCTACTGTAGTCAATTACATTTCCAGCAACAACAAGTTTTATGCGTGTCTGCCAATTGTTATTGTTCCAATATTCTGGCAAGAGTTCAAGTGCTGTGTGTCGTGCCTTAAGTTTATCATGATGATACGGATTAGGGTTGCCGGTATGCAGTTCCACCATTTGAAAAATAGTACCCCAAAGTTCTTCAGGTGTATATGATTCAATCAGGTAGTCACCATTGGCACATCGCATATCCAAAAGTGTATTTACAGCATTGCACACTTCTTGTTGTAACTGTTTATTCAGTGTAGCACGAGGTATAAATTCTGAAGCACTATGTGAACTTACATGTTTTCGAAGGTTTTCCCAATCAGGTAACTCTTTCTTTTCACCAAATGTGAAAACACCTGGTCTATAATCTGATGGAATAATGCGGTTGAATAAAGAACTCGGGACTCCTACAGGAGAATCTGTAGTAGGAACTCCTAATGTTTGATTTTGTAGTCGGATATGTGACGGTATCACAGTTCCTTGTGCGTGGATATCAGAAAGATTAACTGTAGTTCCTATAGTAACACCGTCAAAGGTAGAATTCTTAATGTTGCTGATAGTTGTAATGCCGGAAATAGGTTTTGCCAAAGTGGTAGGTAACTCATTTGATTCAATTGTTGTATCCTTTGCGGATACATTCTGTAGACTAACCGAATCTCCAATAGTCGTTGCTCCACTTAATGTTACGTTTTCAAGTCTGCAATAATCTCCAATTTTGACACCATTTCCAATATGTATTCTTCCAATTAGATAACACGCAATACCAATTTCAACATCAACGTTCCCTAATGTAATCTGTGCAGCAGGATCAACGCGTATACCTTTTTGTGTAAGTAATTCGCGAGTCTTTGCATACATCATCTCTTCACCCTTTAATACATTAGACCAACGATTGACACCTGATAATACATCCCCTTGATAAATGAATGCGTTTGTTTTCAAACCATCTTCATAACACAGTCGAATCAGATCAACATGATGCAGTTCACCATTTCTGTTTGTATGCGGTTGTAAACGATGTATCCGTTCCAGTAAAACACTTTTACGGATGATAGTGATTCCGGTATTGGTATATGCTTCACCTTGTTTTAAGCGTTTCCACATTTCATCTTTTTCTGACTCTGTCATGTCGTACCACTCTTTTGTCCCAATGAATTTATCGTCCGAATCAAAAAAGAGTCCCCCTTTATCCACGACTGTATCGGGTATTTTGCCACAAAGCGTAACATCTGCACCAGAAATGAAATGGGATAACAAAGTTTGTGAAAAGATTGACTTTTCTAAGAATGGTTCGTCACCGAATGCAACGCCTATCCATTCTGCGTCAGAATTTTGTAGTTCTGGTATGGCTGCTTGTAAAGCTCCACCTGTGCCGTTCATTTCCTGTTGGATACATGGGATTGCATTTGCACCTAACAGTTGTTCAACTGAATTGCTATCGGTGATTCGGGTTGCCATCTGAGAGTTAATAACTACAATATGGGGAAGGTCTCCAGGAAGATAGCGACGTGAGTATTGCAACATGTTATGTTCACCGAACAGAATGTCTAACGTTTTACTCATACGACCTGTGGGATCAATCCGTGTGCCTTTACCTGCAGCGAGTACTACCCATTGTGGTGTTAGGTATCGTTTAGGAGATTCTTTTGAGAGTAATGATAGAAGGGTATCTAAGGACTCAGGACTGAAAACTTGAATGATGGATGAATCATCAAGTTTACAGTCGAGGATATTTTCAAGAATGTCTGTCACGTTTTCTGGTTGGCGCACTTTTGTTGCGTGCGCTTCGCTTGTGATACTCACGACGACTAAAGTCGTGTGCTTCTTTGAAACACATAACTCTCCTCTATGTGATTCCTGCTTCCGTCTCTCGTGCCTCTATTCTGAACTGTGTGAGGTCTTATTCGGACTCCACAGGCGTTTATGCTCTCTGTCTATCCGACAGCGAGGTTTTCAAGGTTTATTGCAGCGTTTACATCTCTATCTTCTTGATATTGGCATACGTTGCAGTGATATGTTCTCTCTGAAAGTGTTAGGTCTTTTTTCTTATGTCCGCAACAAGAACAAGTTTTACTGGATGCATAGAATTGCGGTGCTTCTGTAATGGGTATTCCTAATGCATCTGCTTTTGTCTTGAGTTTCTGTAGAAATCCACCTAATGCACTATCTGCTAATGCTTTTGCTAATTTTCTATTTTTTAGCATGTTGGTTATATTTAGTGTTTCCACTGTGATACGACTTGCGCGGTTGACAATATCAGTTGTTGCTTTGTGGTGTGTATCTGTTCTGATACAAGCAATCCGATAATGGATACGCTCCACAATTTGTTTCTGTTTTATCCAGTTATTAGACTTGAAAACACGTCTGCTCAATTTGCGTTGTTCTCGTTTTAGTTTTCGTTCATAGCGTTTTAGCGGTCTCGGATTATGGTATTTCGTGCCATCACTCAAGGTTGCTAATGTGTTGATACCGACATCTATACCGATTACAGGGTGTGTTGAGGTGTCAACTGCTGCGGTGTCCTCTGTTTTTACGGTGATAGATACAAACCAACGGTGTGCCGTCCTTGAAATCGTCACGCTGATAATCTTGCCTTCAAAACGTAATGATTGAAACATCTTGACCCAACCGATTTTTGGCAACTTGATACGTTTACCTTCTACTCGCACGGATTGTTCGTCCGTTGTCCAAGCGTCCCTAATTCCACGCTTTTTGAACTTTGGAAACTTCGCACGCTTGGATATCCAATTCGCAATCGCTTGCCCAAGATTTCTGATGGCATACAGCGCGGCTCTTTGGTCTTGTGAACGTGTCCACTCATAACGCTTTTTCGCTTTGTTGAAGTTGGTATTAAGGGTGCGCCATGATTGGAAGTTATCATTATCTAATCCAATCTTAAAATCTGACAACGCTTGATTATACGCAAAACGCGCATAACCACATTGTTGGGAAAACCAACGCTTCTGCTTAAATGTCGGATCTAATGTGATTTTATGGGTCTTGTATGGCATATCTGACTCCTGATAAGATGCTGACCCCCTCGTCAAAGGTGTGGCAGGTGTTGACGCACCATCCACAGAGTCAGTCTTATTATTATATCACAAAATAGTATGTAAATATCAAGCGTTTTTTAGACCTAAGCATAAATGCTTGGGATTGCCAGTTAATTCCCTTCATTTAATCAACTTCTCCAAGTTTTATTCACTATAGATGATGAACAAATGAGGATTTTCGTGATTATCTGTATATGTTCATTAATCACAAATTGAAGAGGAATTTTTAATAGAACCAACAATTACACTTATGTTAAAGGATGCACCGTAATGCTCCAAAGAGTTCATCAAGTGCAGCAGTATCTGAGAGTTGGCAAGCACCCTCATCTTTACGGTCTTCATCAGAAAATGCATGATAGACAACTAACCCGTTACCGCATAAATCCATATTTGCTGTTCCATCTGCAGTGTGCCATTTCAAAGTTAGGCTGCCCTGTTTAGTTGCATTGATATTTGGAATGGGTATGTTGGAATTGAATATTACTTCAAGTAGAAAAAGCGCGTCATTATATGCTGTCTCGGGGACATCAGGTATCTCAGAATCGAGTTTAATTGCATTTTCAGTGTTATTATGTAATTCAACTAATTCGCGCCGTATGCAGGAACGAAAGGAGTTTTCACCAATGTTTTGAGAATGAGTTTGTAATTGCATTTTTACCTCAACTTGTTTTAATGTGTTATGTATGTTGTGGAGAGGACATTCCTCCCCACCTATATATGCAAAAACACCTTAAAATTTATTATGTTTTAGGTTTCCCCAGGTAGTCGTTAATTTACCTGCTGCTTCAACTGGAAGGACACCTGTAGCCAACTCAGCAATTTCATTTTCACTCAGAACTCTGTCGTAGATACGCACCTCATCAATGAGTCCTGCCCAAGAAGTTCCATTGTTATCCTTAGCCCCTTTACCAACCATAAATTTAGTGGCACCGGATATTGTTCCTTCTTTCGCGTCATCATTGTGTATTGGATCATCATCAAGTTCGCCATTAATATAAAGGGTAAGTTTTTCTCCACTTTTCCATGTAAACACGAGGTGCTGCCACTCAGTGGTCTGTACATCACTCTTACCCTCATACGCTTGACCACCACCTGTTGTTGAGATAGCACCTTTGACAAGATTAGTTCCACCTGCAGTAGCCCAACTTGCAGCATCGTAACGTAATCCGAATATATTGTCTCCACCGTCTGGATCTCTACCAAAGACAATTCCTCTGTCATTTGGAACTGTATCGGCTTTTACCCAAACTGAAATTGAAAAAGCATCAAGTCCATTAATATAATCTCCGCCGTTTTCGTCAACAACAGAACCTTCGGCACCATCAAATCTTGCTGCACCGTCAATTTTACCTTCATTCGGTGCCCATGCGGCACTACCCAATAGTTCAGCATCGTTGTTGTTTTTGCTTTTATCTGATGCGGTTTTACCATTTGATTCATCAAATGGATAATACACAACTAATCCATCATTCAAATCTGCCGCTGCTATAGAACTGAATAGGACGATGATTAAGAGAGTGAAAAGTGTAAGTTGATTACGCATTTTATTCCTCCTCAGGTTTCAAAATCTGCGTCTAAATTTATTTAATGTGTAGAATAATTGTCAAACCTAAAGTTTAGGATTGTTGTGAGAAATCACTTATTCTAACGTTTATAAAGTTGTCAGTTTCCTGACATTACCTACAGTGCTGTTTCACAAATCTCCCCTAAGGTATAATGTTTCTTAACTAAATCAGTGAAATTAATTACTGTTGCTTAATTCTGCTTGGATATTCTGAAACAATCCTAAAGCAGATTCTAAATTCTGTGTGATTTCACTCGCCAATATATCAGGGGTTGGAAGATCTGCAACATCCTCAGTTGAGTCATCTTTCAACCAGAAAATATCAAGGTTTGCATGCTCCCGCTGTGTAAGTTCTTCATAACTGAAGGAACGGAAACGTTCTGTTTCAACACGATCATGCCGGTTCTCAGCTTTATAGACATCAAGAAAATCTTGCAGATCACTATCGCGTAATGGATTGGTTTTGAGTGTGAAATGTTTGTTTGTGCGGAGATCGTATATCCATAGTTTATTTGTCCACGGTTCCTCACGCGCAGGACGTTTGTCGAAAAAGAGAACGTTCGCCTTCACACCTTGCGCGTAGAAAATACCAGTAGGCAATCGCAACAACGTATGAACATCAAAGAGTTTAAGCAGTTGCCTGCGAATCGTTTCACCCGCGCCACGTTCAAAGAGGACGTTATCAGGGAGTACTACGGCAGCCCGACCGTCTTCCTTCAAAATCGTTTTGATATGCTGTAGGAAGTTAAACTGTTTATTTGATGTTGTTGCCCAAAAATCGTCGCGTTCATAAGTATGCGATGCGTTGCTCCGCTTTTCTCCATCAGTAGTGATTGTAACACTACTTTTGTTACCAAACGGTGGATTGGTCAGCACCATATCGTAGCGTTCTCCCGTATCTTTTCCGAGACTATCGTTGGTTGAAATTGGACTTTCTGCTCCTTCAATACCGTGCAAGTATAAATTCATCACACAGAGACGAACAACGTTATCAACGATGTCTGTTCCAGTGAAAGTATCAAATCTCAGAAACTCTTTCTGTTCACGAGTTAATGTTGTGCGATATGTTTCGGATATAAACTCATAAGCCGCGAGGAAAAAACCGCCTGTACCACATGCAGGGTCACAGATCGTTTTCATCGGTTTAGGTTGCATTACAGATACTATTGTTTTGATGAGTGGGCGAGGTGTGAAGTACTGCCCTGCACCGCTTTTGGTGTCTTCAGCGTTTTTCTGCAAAAGTCCCTCGTAAATTGTGCCTTTGACATCGGCTGCCATTCCGATCCAGTTTTCGGCATCAATGAGTTTGATAAGTCGTTGTAGGTGTGCAGGTGTCTGAATGCGATTTTGCGATTTTCGGAAGATAACGCCAAGCAACCCTTCCTGATTACTCAATTCACGAAGGGTTTTAACATATTGCTCTTCTAACGCAGCACCACTCTTTTTGAGTAGACTTTCCCAATCCAAACCAGCAGGGATTTTAGTTGATGTGTTAGTAGGTAGGTTACGCTGTTCGTCAGCGAGTTTAAGGAACAACAGATAGGTAAGTTGTTCAACATAATCTCCGTAACTGACTCCATCATCTCGAAGGACGTTACAGAAATTCCATAGTTTTTGTACGATTGTTGCTGATTCGTTTGACATTAACTTTTCCTTAATCTATTATTTCAAAAGACGTACAAATCCTGCTTGCTCAAAGTGTTTATCCGTTGCCAATGCTTCAGTGAAACCACATTTGTTCATCAAAACGAAACTTGCACAATCAACCAGACTCCATTCTTTATCCAACCGATCTGCGAGCAACTGCCATGCTTCTTCGTCTATCAACTTATCTATGTGTACGATTTCGACCCAGGTAGATGAGCGTATAGTCTCTATATATTCTAAACTTTTCGAACGCGGCACATCTAATCGGGCAAATAAGACAATTAGTTCACCTAAAACATAATTTGTCGTGACAACATGCCGATTTTGCTTTTGCCAACTTGCCATCAATGTAGCTGCTGCTATATGATGAGATTCGCTTTGAACAAAAAAAGTTGCCCATCCAGATGTATCTACGAAAACCTTATTCATCCTCATCTCCTCGTAACTCCGCAAGCAAAGCGTCTGCAATATAGTCATCGTGACGTTCACCGATGTCAGCAACATCAGATTGCAGCGTTCCTGCCAAGGCGAGGAGCGGATCCGGGTTGTCTTCGTGTGCACCTTTGACAACTCGTATTTCCGGACGCAATAAGGTGTCGGGACAACTTATTGCATTCCACTTAAGTGTTCCCGCAAGTGCAAGAAGCGGATTAGCTTCTTGTGTTTCTCGGGTTGGTTCCTGGGTTTGTGTCTCAATTTGCTCCGTTAGTGGAAGCATGGCTTGTTCCCATACGTCTTTAATAATAGCTTCACCTGTTACGTCGTACTTAGCTGCAGTTGCCCACTCTAATAACCAGAATTCAACTTTGTAAGGTTGAGTAGAACTTTTGTCGTTAACAAAAAATCGGATTTCGGATCGGGGTCCACCGTATAAAATTAGATATTGCCAAAATGGAGGTGTGTCATATACATTAGGTTCTATGTAGTCTATTGATATTGGATATTCGTCAATGAATCCTATATCTTTTTCAACGTCAAAGTTTTCGTTTTCTTTTAGGTACTCTTCTGCTTCTTTGTAATATACATTGGATTCCTTCTTGATCCTGAGCATAAGCTCAAGACGTGTTAATCGCCATTCCTCAATTGGAACGTCATTACCAAAAGAATGATTCGCCACAGAGGGAATCGCATTGTAAGGATTTTCTGTTGGTATCTGTTTCATTTTACTCCCTCCTCAAATTTGCCAGGAGGTTTTAGCGTTTTCACTCCGCATCTAAATTAAACAAAAAACAAATCAGTAGCATAGTCTTGTGATGTTCAATTTTACCACATATTTTGATTTAACGCAATTTTAATGCTTTACTTGAATCCGTGCCAGAAGCATCTCTGCCGGTTCATCGTTTGGGTCTTGCGGAACAAGTTTGCCAGAAAACGCATGTTTGAGGATAGACTGCCGCAAACGTTCGGCGCGTTTCAGTTCTGCATCAAGGGTTGCCTCTGCCGCATCAGCAACTGAAAGGTGTCGTTCAAGTTCAGAGACAATCTGTTCCTGTTCAGAAAGTGGTGGAACTGGAACATCAACGCTTAATGGAAAATTACGAGAAATCCCACCAACAGTTGCCCCCCGAAAATCTGAGAGAATCTGCTGCTGTCCTTTACTGCTAAAAAGATAATAAAACACGAATTTGGGAAAGGCAACCTCTGGATCTACTCGCACAATAAATAAGTGTTCATTAACCGCGGCATATTGATGTGGAAAAATATCATCAACAAAACTGGTTTTTCCAGTTGTTGCACCATCCTTTACGACAATAATATCGTATGGATAAATAATTCCCTTGTTTAGTGATTCGAAATACTCTTCGGGAACGTATTTTATCTTTGCGAAGTTAAAACCACCTTTGTCATTTAAATGCTCGCCTCCGAGACTCGGTATTCCTTCAAGAATTCCACGGACGCCGCCCTTTGGGCGCGAACCACTTTCAAGCGCGATGAATTCACTTAGTTTTATATTTTCCCAACTATCTGACTTTCCTTCACGCCATTCTCTTGTCAACTCGCCTTCAAAAGCAGATTTAAGCACCGATTGACGATACCGTTGCAGCTGTGCTTGTGCTTTCTTGAGGCTATCAACTGCGGCATCTAATTGTGTAAATAGTATCTCTAACTTGGCTACGATGCGGCGTTGTTCTGCCAGTGGTGGAAGTGGGATTTCCAAGTCAGCAAGTGCTTCTGTACCTAATCGCAGCCTTCCAGTTGTTCCTTTCATTCTCGCGGTAAGCAAAGCACGGACATCAGGGACTAATAAATAATAGAAAAGATAAATTTTATCACTGATGCCTTCAATTTCACGAATTGGAATTATCTCAGTCGTCGCAATACCAAAGGGTGTTGGCAATTCCTCAATAATACTTTGTTTGCCATTTTCAAAAGACGGAGTAATTTTCGCGAGAAGGATATCCCCTGGTTCAAAATAAGTTCCACTACTGAGTGTGTCTGATGATTTTAGTATATATTCCTTAGAAAATAACGTAGCAATTGGAATCAAGTTCATCGGCACAAACGGGACTTCATTATACTCTGAATATCTTAAGTCTTTTGGTTTCTTGGTAAACGTAGTTGCCTCCGTAAATCTTACGATCTGCCAATTCAGAGGCAAATCATTGGTAATTGAAGTTAACATTTGTGAAAATCTCTTTTGTGTCTGTTTTACTTTAAACGTTTCATGTTGTTATCAGTTTACTACAGATTCTTTTTGAATTCAAGCCGTTTTCAAGACAACAAAGGATGTTACAAGCAGAATTAAGAAACCAATTTCTCTGTGAGATCCTTTAGCATATCCTCCAACCCATCACCAAAGAGTTGCATGGCTCTTGCTACACCGCCGCGCTGTGCAAAAGGTGTGTACTCAAAATCACTTATTCGAAATTCAAGTGAAGTAGCAATGTATTCCTGAATCCATTCAAGCCAGTTGACTTGTTCTGGTGTGAAGTTTTTACCCTCTAACCATTCTCCAAAATGTCGGGTGACGATTGCACTAAACGGTTCTAAAATACGAGTATACCCCATGGCAAAACGCACCAGTGATATAGTGTCTGTCCGTCGTTTTGTGGTTCCATGAATATTCTCTGGTGACCGCCTTTTATAAGCCATCCATAATGACTCACGACTGAGACTGTTGGAATGCTGTTGCAATGCTTCTTCCAATTCTTTCAAGTTGTTTTCAGTTAGTGTGCCTTGTGCACCCGGCCGTTCACACAAAATTTGTAACGCTGGCAATTCAGCTATGTGTTCATTAATAAACCGTTTAAAGTCGTGGATCACTGTAGCTGCTTGTGCAAAACTTTCAGGCTCAAACCCGGTTTCAATAACACGGTCTATGCTTACATCATCCATGAGTTGGTCGGGGTTTCTTTCTGGGGGTCCGTTTGATCCATTAGAAGATGGCTCACCTGGACGTGATTGGGAATCAGTTTTGACGGATTCACACACACCGACAGCATCAACAATAATGAAGTGCGTTTTTGCAGTCGCATCACTTGTTACAGAACGCAGATCATCTTTATTTATAGTACGAACGCCGCGCCCCTTCATCTGCTCAAAATACCCGCTGGACCGGACAGATCGCATAAAGACTAAACACTCCAACGGTTTGATATCGGTACCGGTAGAAATCATGTCAACACTTATTGCTATGCGAGGATTGAATTGTGTGCGAAATTGCCTAATCAGATCCTCAGGTTTATCGCTTGTGTAGGTGATCTTTTGGCAAAAATCATCTCCTTTGGCAAATACCTCCCGAACAATTTTGACAATATCCTCGGCATGCGAGTCGTCTTTTGCAAAGATAAGTGTTTTGGGAACAATTTGCCTACTCGGAAAGAGATCGGTGAAAAGGCAATCCTTGAAAGTCTGAATAACTGTACGAATCTGGTCTTCTGCCACAACCTCCCGGTCTAACTGATTTCCCGTGTATTCTTCATCTTCATCCAACTCCTCCCAGGTAAGTCTCCGAGTTTCTTTATCCCGTCTTGCAACATGACTCCCCTCGGCAACTGTGCTGCCACTTTCCGTAATTTCAGTCTTAATCCGATAAACGTAATAACCCACATTTACATTGTCTTCAATAGCCTGTTCGTGGCGGTATTCAAAAACAAGATTCTGATTGAAAAAATTGAGCGTTTGGTTATATGGCGTAGCAGTGAGACCGAGAATGAAAGCGTCGAAGTATTCCAACACATGCCGCCACTTACCGTAGATAGAGCGGTGGCATTCATCAACGATAATAAGGTCAAACGTATCAATAGGAATGTTCGGATTATAGACGACTTCTTGTGGAGGTGAATCTTCAGTTTCCCGTTCAAAATCGGAACTTTCCTCATCGTCCGATTCATAGTCGGGTTCACCTGTCAACATTGCGTAAAGACGTTGGATAGTCGTAATACAAACCGAGCTTGTTTCGTCAATAACATTGCTGGAAAGATGTTGAACGTTGTAGAGTTCAGTGAATTTTCTCCCATCATCGGGAGTCGTGTAATTTTGAAACTCACGTAGTGCTTGTCTACCGAGATTGTTACGGTCTACCAGAAAGAGAACCCGTTTGACGTCTGCAAATTTGATGAGTCGGTATACACTGCTGACAGCGACATAAGTTTTTCCGCTGCCCGTTGCCATCTGGATTAAAGCACGCTGATGTGCTTCTGCCAAAGATTCTTCAAGTTTGGTTATTGCCTCAAACTGACAATCCCAGAGTATGTCTTGTTCTAACAGAGGCAAATCGTTCTTGAGATTTTCTCGAAGAGTACTTAGGTTATCTCCAAGACGTGATAAGTAATCAGGTGTATGAAATGTAAAAACCGATCGAGAACGAGAATCAGGATCTCGAACGTCCCTAAAGTATGTCTCAACCCCTGTTGATGCATAGGCAAACGGGAATTTGGGAAGGTTGGGTAAGTCCTCTGGCAAACTTGCTCGATAGCGTTCTGCCTGTTGAAGGGCACCACTAAGTGGTGTTCCTTGTGGTTTAGCTTCTATAACACCCACTGCAACGCTACTAATAAAGAGAAGATAATCTGCTCTCTGATTAAATCTTAACGGATATTCGCGGACAGCAACACCAAAAGAAGCATCTGTTGCACGTTCAGCATAATTTTGAATCTGCCATCCAGACGTTTCCAGCATGCTATCTATGGTCTGACGCGCTTTGGCTTCGGGTGTCATATAGATATGAATTAGCATGGACAGGCACGAAGACCTGTCCATACAATCTCAAAATAGGCTAAACGTTACACACATCATAAGCGTGTTGCATTGCATCAAATGCATCACCTTTGGGACTAAACTCGTGTCCTACATATAGGTCATAATCGGTCTTTGCAATTGCGCGCATTACTGCGGGGTAGTATATTTCCTGTTCATCATCAAGATCGCGACGCCCAGGGTTCCCTGCGGTATGGAAGTGTCCGATATATTCAATGTAATCAGTTATGTTACGGATGAGGTCACCTTCCATAATCTGCATATGGTAGATGTCGTGGAGTAGAAGTGCACGTGGTGAACCGACACCTTTACAGACTTCAACGCCCCACTCAGTCTTGTCACACTGATAATCAGGATGATTAACCTTACTGTTGAGCAGTTCAACACAAAGATTAACACCTTTTTCTTCTGCAGCTTTAGTAACACGAGAAAGACCTGCTATAGTGTTATCACGACCTTCCTCATCGGACCTACCTTCTCTGTTTCCAGAAAAACAGATAAGACCTGGGATGTCGTTTTCAGCTGCGATGTCAATATTCTTTAGTAACTCATCCTCAATCCGGTCATGATTGCTCGGATCGTTCAATCCGGATGGAAGAGATGAATGTCCTACGATGATTGCTACCCGCATTCCATTGTCATTAACAACAGGCCAGAGATCTGCAGGAAGCATTTCAACGGATTTATAGCCGATTTCAGCGGCTTTTTTAATTACATCTTCCGGCTCTCTGTCACGCCGGAAATTACCAAAGCAGATAGATTGATTAATTGGCATAATTCTTTTCTCTTTCTGTATAAAGTCAAAAGGTTGTTAATAAAATTGAGTGATCATATATACGAAAATGATAAATTGTGTTCAGATACGTGATATGATCCTAAATGACATTATAGGTCAATTGCTTTACCTGTTTTAAATGATGTGCTTGCTGCGAGCATGATACGGAGTGTTTGCAGCGCATCACTATATGGTGAAAGAATTTCTGAGTCATCACCACTCTTAACAGCATCAATAAAGACGCGGTCACGATCTTTTCCACCAGCTCCAGAAAGGGGTTCCGTTTCTCCCTTAAGGTTTGCATTGTTGGGTCCACCAACTGTTACAACAAGTCCTCGTGTGAACACTTCAAGATGCACGCGTCCGAAACCTTCTAAAGCACAAGCAGAAACTATATTTGCAACTGCACCGTTTTCGAATTCAATGTTAACCATGCTGATATCGTCAACATCATAGTTTTCTATGTGTGTCATACTACCACTATTTGCGACACCGTGTACGGTTTTACCATCGCTACCGACCAGAAACCGGCAAAGGTCAAAAATGTGAGTAGTTTGTTCAACGTGCTGCCCACCGGATTGTGCGCGGACGCGCCACCAAGGTGTTCCCGGCATACCACCCATCCAGTAGCCAAGTGCCCCCAGAATTTGTGGTTGTTCCCCAAGCATCTTTTTTGCATTCTGAGCATTGCCACCGTAACGCCAATGGTAGCCAACACTTGTGATGGTATTGGTTTCTTTAATATAGTCATTGATAATTATTGCCGGTTCCAATTCAGAATGGATCGGTTTTTCAATGAACATTGCAATACCATTTTCACAAGCAATCCGTTCTTGTTCACCGTGTGCAAATGGAGGGGTGCAAATATAAACGGCATCCAAATCCTCTTTATCGTACATGACACGGAAATCGGTGTAAGGGTTTCCGCCATACTCTTCTGCCCGTGCTTTTGCACGATCTTCCGAAATGTCACACATTGCACAAAATTCAACATCTTCAAAGTTGTCTTTTAAGTTTCGCATGTGTGCGCCTGCCATGCCACCTGTACCGATAAAACCGAGTTTCACTTTATCCATAATATCTCCTTCAAGTTGGTAGATAAGGAATTTGCTAAGTTATTATTTATGTAGATATTTTATCAAAAACAAACATTTATTGCAAGCAATATAAAATTCTGTTATAATTTGAAAATGCATATTACTATATAATAAAGAAGGACACCCAATAGGAGTAAATAGGATGGGTTTTAAATTTGGATATAGCACTTTACGCTGGCAACAACCAGATTTTGAGGAACTTTTAACTCAACTCAAAGATGCTGGCTGGGATGGTTGGGAGATGCGTCAATCCTTAGACTGGACAGGTACACCGCGGCGTATTCGTCGGATGTGTGAGAATGTTGACATGCCTATCGCTGCGGTCACTGCACGAGGTCTACCGATTGACAAAAATTATGAGCAAATGGAACTTAATAAACGAAGAATCGACTTCGCAGCGGAGGTAGGTGCAGATTGTTTCATGTTCATGGGGGCAGGGAAACCCACAGATCGATCTGTAAACAATACCGATCTCTCCGCGCTTGCTGATGTTTCCGAAGAATGGGCAGAATACGCATCACGGTACGGATTAGATGTCTGTTATCATATTCATACGAATACAACAGTGGATTCTATTGAGGATTGGGCAAAATATATGAGTTTGCTCAGAAAGTGTAAACTGTGTATAGACGTATCGCATTCTGCATTATGGGGATTCGATCCTATTGAGTCTATCAATAGATATAAAGATGTTCTTATTTATGTGCATCTTCAGGATTATTCCGGGGCAACTGGTGGTAATGGTACACCCTATGATGTTGATTGGGTAGATGTCGGTGGAGGCACAGTAATGGATTTTCCGGGTATTATGTCTACATTGGAAGAATTCGGATATAACAGATGGATAACTGCATGTCCGGGGACAGTAGAGGACCGTTCGGATGTAGAACGGATGACTGTTAATCGAGAATATCTACGTCAGTTAGGTTATTAGTAGGAATGCGACATTGAATTCCTTTCAACAAGAAGGTGAGGAGACCAACTCTATGAACCAATCGGCGGGTGAAATCCGCTCTATACTTGCGACAGATTGTGGCAGCACAACTACGAAAGCAATCCTGATTGAAAAACGTGGTGACGAATACCAACTCATTGTCCGAGGTGAGGCACCAACAACTGTAGAAGCACCTGTAGAGGATGTGACTGCTGGCGTAATCAATGCAATAACTGAAGTGGAAGAACTTGCAGGACGTAAATTATTGGATAACGGTGTTATCATCAAACCGCAAACAGATGACAAAGGAGTTGATATATATATTTCAACAAGTAGTGCTGGTGGTGGTTTGCAAATGATGGTAGCGGGTGTTGTGCGTAATTTGACAGGAGAGAGTGCTGAACGTGCAGCGCTTGGTGCTGGGGCAATTGTGATGGATGTAATCGCCTCAAACGACAAACGTTTACCACATGAAAAAATCGAACGGATTCGTCAGTTACGTCCTGATATGTTGCTTCTTTCAGGTGGTGTTGATGGTGGCACAACCTCTCATGTGGTTGAATTAGCAGAAATAATCGCAGCTGCACGTCCACAACCCCGCCTTGGAATTGCTTATGAACTCCCCCTTATATTTGCAGGTAACAAAGATGCTCGTGAGTTGATAAAAGCATGTTTAGATGATGTCATGTCTCTTGAAATAGTAGACAATTTGCGTCCAGTATTAGAACGAGAAGACTTGATGCCTACGCGTCATAAAATTCAGGATCAATTTCTTGAACACGTTATGGCACATGCCCCCGGTTACAAGAAACTAATAGGGTGGACAGATGCTCCGATTATGCCGACCCCAGGTGCTGTCGGTGAAATAATTCAGACCGTATCTTCACAACAAGACATTCAGGTTGTCGGTGTAGATATTGGCGGTGCCACAACAGATGTATTTTCTGTCTTCAAAAACAAGGAAGCAGAATCTATCTTTAACCGAACTGTCAGTGCCAACCTCGGAATGAGTTATAGTGTTTCTAATGTTCTTGCTGAAGCTGGTATAGACAATGTATTACGTTGGGTTCCATCTGATATTGAGATAGGGGATCTGAGAAATCGTGTCAAAAACAAGATGATTCGTCCGACAACAATTCCGCAAACATTACAAGAGTTAGTCTTGGAACAAGCAATTGCAAGAGAGGCACTCAGATTGGCTTTTGAACAGCATAAACAGTTAGCAGTTGAATTGCGGGGGGTACAACAACAGCGAACAATCTCTGAAGCTTTTTCACAAGCAGAAAGCGGGCAAACACTTGTAAATATGACCACCTTAGATATGATAGTTGGTAGTGGAGGAGTGTTATCCCATGCTCCACGAAGACAGCAGTCTATGCTTATGATGATTGATGCATTCCAACCTGAAGGTGTTACACATCTTGCTGTAGATAGTATTTTTATGATGCCGCAACTTGGTGTGTTAGCCCAAGTTAATGCTGAAGCAGCGACCCATGTCTTTGAACGTGATTGTCTAATACATCTCGGTACTTGCATCTCCCCCATCGGTGTTGGCAAGGAAGGTGAAACATGTCTAACCATGGAACTTACTTCCTCAGACAATTCTGTAGTAACTGAAGAAATTCCTTACGGGGACCTTCGTCTGTACCCACTTGGACTTGGTGAAAAGGCATCATTGAAACTACTACCGTCTCGAAAGTATGACCTTGGGGCGGGTAACGGAACACCAGTTGAAACTGAAGCTATGGGAGGAGTTGTTGGATTGGTAGTTGATACACGCGGCAGACCTCTTGAGATTCCTTCTGATTCTGCACAACGGGTTTCCAAACTGACTCAGTGGTTAGACGCAATGGAAATATATCCAGATAATTGATATTTACAAAAATTCAATATAAGTCAAAGATTTATTGACATCAATTTAATGGACAAAATGAAACATAGTTTAATTATATCTTGGCAATTTGTGTTTATTTTTTCGCTATGTATGTTCATACCAAGTAATGTCTTAGGACAAGCAGAAGTTAACATACAAGGTGGACCACTTGGTGAATTGGAAGTTATGAATGTTCCTGCTGATGGAACACAATTAAATGAAGATCATTCAGGTGCGGCAACTTGGATTCGCAAGTGGTACGGACTTGATGGTAATTATATAAACAATGGTGGTTTTAATGCATCAGCACCAATAGACCTTATTGCTCAAGGCAGTGAGCAGAGACTATTTCAAGATACACTGTCCACTGTAAACGGATTACTAAAGACACAACGAATAGCGATGGATTGGTCACAGAACAATGGTGGATCACGTAATTGGACTGTTTTTGAATTAAATCCAGCAGATCAAAACAACATCATACGACATGGTGTTGAAAATAACTTTGATACATACGGAATTCTTGTCATCAGAACACCTATTAAAATGCAAGCGGTAATGTCACCCGCACACGATGACTATGCACAAATTTGGATTAACGGTGAGAAATGGTACAATAATTCACGGTGGACTGGTGCTCCACAACAGGTTGATTACAATATTGAAGTAGAGTTGAAAAAAGGAGCAAATGTCCTTCTATACCGCGTTGGACAAGGTGGTGGTGCTGCCTATATGAACCTACATTTCGATGCTGTAACACATAGATCAGTAAAATTTTACCCTTTCAATTCTAATGACCAAAAGAGTTTCTTCAATGAAATCCACCGATTTCTCAGTGTTGAGGCTAAAGGGAGATTAACATCTACTTGGGCAAACATTAAGCAGAAACAATTGATTTCAATAAAATTAAGATAAACAAGATGGTTATTACGATATAGAATTACAATCTATTATAATATTTAATAAATTAATAGGAGAAAATAATGAAACGACTTTTTCTGATTGGTCTAACAATCACACTTAGTATATCATTGGTTTTTACCTTTACAGAAACTGTTACCGCAATTGGTGATGTTAATCTCAAGGGAGGACCTTTGAAAGAAAACGAATTGTTTACAAATCCCCCAGGCAAGAATGAGGAAGATCACTCAGGTGTTGACACTTGGATCAGTAAGTGGTATGGACCGGATGCAAATTATACAAATAACGGTGGAGCCGGTATAATACGTACAGACCTAATTGAGGAAGGCACAGGTGGGAAACTGACACAAGAAGAACTATCGACACTTGTTGGATTGCAAAAAACAAGAACCATGGATGAAATTGACTGGGGAAACGATCACGGTGGAGTTCGAGAGTGGACTGTATTTGAATTGGATATCAACAATAATTCTAATATGAATAGGGATGGACCAGGAGATAACATAGATATATATGGCATTCTGGTAATCGATTCACCTAAAGCAATGAAATCAGTCATGTCTCCTGCCCATGATAATAATGCACAGATATGGATCAATGGAGAAAAGTGGTACTATCACCCAGACTGGACAGGTGGAGCGAAAAAGGTGCACTTTAATGTTGAAATCTCATTGCAAAAAGGTGCGAATGTTCTTCTTTATAGGGTTACCGAAGTCGGAGGAGATGCATATATGAATCTACATTTTGATGATGATACACACGACGTTGTCAAAATATATCCTGATGAAGCTAACTCAAAAGCTGAATTTTTTAAGGAAGTTGAGGGAGTCTTACCAGTTAAACCTTTAGGAAAACTTACAACAATGTGGGCTGATATAAAACGAAATTAGAATTCGAATAATATGTCTGTTTAAACAACATATTTACACAGAAACGTTATATTTTAGTGTCTGTTCATGGCGAATTGGAATCCATCCATATCGCCATTTTTCTTTATCCAGACTATCATCTAAAACCCCACATTTTTAAGAAAAGTGCGAAACGAACTTGTACATTTATTTGTTGACACAATAATGTATATAATTATAATATAGTATGTTAATGATAGTTTGGTATTAGAGTCTATTGTTTGTCACATAATTGTGATGAATTAATATATTTGTCAACAATTCTATCAATTCATTTTGGTCTTATGGACCAACAAAATAATTATGGAGGAATGCTTAGAATGAAAAAATGTGATCTGTTATTACTCGTATTATTTATTACTTTTACAATTATTGTATGTCCTACTAATCTTGTGTTTGCACAAGGACAAGTTAATGTTGATGGTGGTCCGCTAAAGGAAGCAGAATGGAACGTGAAAGTTGGTGGAGCGGAATTAAGTGAGGACCACTCAGGTGTTGATACATGGATTACTAAGTGGTATGGACCTGCCGGTAACTACACTAACAATGGTGGGTTTGCGGCGAGTGCTACAACAGACCTAATTGAATTAGGTACGGATGGAAAACTAACCCAGTTATCCTTGTCAACTGTTGTTGGATTGAATAAGACTAAATCCGTTGATTTAGTATGGCCAGACGCAAATGGTGGTGCACAAGAATGGTCTGTCTTTGAAATTGATCCGGCGAATCCACATAACATGGATAGAGGTGGACCCGTTGATAACTATGATATGTATGCTATTTGTGTCATTGATGCACCAAAGGCAATGAAATCTGTTATGTCTCCTGCACACGATGATCATGCACAAATCTGGATTAATGGTGAAAATGGTATAATAATCCGACTTGGACTGGTGCTGCACAACAGGTTGATTTTAATATTGAAGTTGACTTGAAAAAAGGTGCAAATGTAGTGTTGTTTCGATGTGGAGAAGGTGGTGGTCATCGGTACCTAAATCTACATTTTGATGATGATACACACGATGCAGTAGATATTTATCCTGATAAGGCAGATGACCAAGCCAGTTTCTTAAAAGAAATCGCAGGAGTTTTACCTGTTGAACCTACAGGGAAACTTGCCACTATTTGGGCAGACATTAAACGCAAATAGGACGAGTATTACACAACACTTTTATATAGGTTGTTGTAGATACATTATATTCATTGGCGAATGGGAATAAGTTTTTATTCCTTTTCGCCTTGTTTTTTAGCATAATACACCATTTTCCACAATTTCTTGCAATCGACTATGATGTCTTGTATAATTTTAAATAATATGTATTCTAACAACGCACCTATTGCTTGAATCAGGTTGTTTGTAGCAAAACTATCACTATAGTTTAAAGTATACTGTATCTTACATCAATCTCTGATATTTTAATATGTGGAATAAGATTATCTGTTCATCACTCATCATTATTTGTATGCCAATACTTGTTGGATGGTTTGGGAACTGGAAGCAAATGATCGATAACGGAAATGAGTCATATTTGAGTCAGAATTATGATGCTGCAGCTGTAGCCTTTCAACAGGCAACATTGGATAAGCCGAATAGTTCAATAGCATATTATAATCTTGGAGCTGCTCTTTATCAAAAAGGGAAATATCAACAAGCTGCAGCTGCATTTCAAACTTCAATTGTAAAAGGCAATCTCCCAGAAGAAGCTGCGCTCTATTATAACTTGGGTAATGCACAGTTTCAAATACATGATCTAAAGGGAGCAATTGACAATTACAAATATTCGCTCCGTTTGAATCCATTTGATAATGATGCCAAACATAATCTTGCATTAGCTCAACAATCGCTTAATAAACAAGAGCAAAGTGCTTCTCAACCTCAACAAGATACTAAAAATGTAGAAAAATCCACGAAAAAAGAAACGAGTCAGATGTCAGAAATGGAGACATTACGAATACTTGAGTCTTTGAGCGAAAATGAAAGTCGTCGTCGGCAAAAGATTCTCAAACAACAACTCAATACCGGATATAGGCGTGATAAAGATTGGTAATTTGCAGAAACCCCTATTGAAATCTATCATCGGAGTTTTTATCTTTGCCATTTTACAATTACTTTTCATTACTGTAGCACAAAGTGATGATGTCAAAGTTGCAGCAGTAGTTACACCCCGCCATATTCAGTTTAACGAAAGGGCAACGTTAGAACTCACAATATCTGGTAAGACATTGATTAAAAATATCGGTATTCCGCAGTTTGATTTTTTACCTGAGTTTCTCGCTGTTCCACTTCAAACTAAAACAACACCTCACTTGGTAGATGACAAAGTAGCGGTTACAATGGCTTGGGCATTTGAACTGATACCACAGAGGATCGGTGAAATTGCATTATCTGATATAAGATTTTCTTATCAAGGTGTCCCATATATTGCTAACCCAGGAAAAATAATAGTAGGAGCTGTTGATACATATCACCACACATCTACTGGTGGTATCCATAAGGTTGAAGTTAATATCAATAACAAGAATCCTTATTTAAATGAAGCAGTGGAATATCGGTTTCGTTATCTCTATACAACAGTGCTGCCTACATTGGATCCACCAACTTATCAACTTCCCGAATTCACAGATTTTGTAGCTGAAAAAGCAATAGATGGAATAGCCACATCAGAAGATATACGTGGGAAAACATACCAAGTACAAGAATCTGTGATACGTATGTATCCACAAACAGTTGGAAAGATATTGATAAAACCTACAGAATTGAAACTTCCTATAAAAGGTACTCCTAAGATCTTAAAAACAAAGTCTATTGCACTAAATGTTCAACCACTTCCAGTATTAGGTAAACCTGCCAATTTCAACGGTGCTGTTGGATTGTATACTATCTCCGCCCATGTTGATCGGGTAAGACTTGAAGTCCGAAAAGCACTAACACTGTCCCTGCAAATCACAGGTGAGGGAAATATCAATACGGTTAAACCTCTGAGATTATCATCATTAAATGGATTCAGAATTGAACCTCCAAAACGTATAGAAAACAATAAGAATAAAGGTATTAATTTCTCTTATGTGATAATCCCATTAAAGGCAGGTATTTTACAGATTCCATCAATTGAATTATCTTACTTTAATCCCAGCAATAATACATATCAAACATCAAAGTCACAACCAATTCCTATTACAGTACTACCCAATAGTACAACTATAGATGACACTAATCAGGATTCAATTCTCCCGACATTGTGGTTAGTTCTAATACCGTTGTTGGCTTGTGTAGTCATAGGTGGGTACCTGTATTATACTAAAAAGTTAAGCCCAAAGAATGAAACAACTCAATCAGATGTGGCAGCAACCCTTGTAGGGTCTATAAATACAGCACTTGAAGCATTAGAATCTACCAAAATTGATACAAGACCAACATCATTGGGTGAGCAAATTACGAAGATATTGCATCAATATCTGTGTCAACTGCAAGGCACTCCATTTCGTCAACTTAATGCCACAGAAATACAAAGTATATGCCAGCACTTAGGTTTGACTGAAACTACAATTTCTGAATTGCTTGACATCCTCAACAAATGTGAATATCTGCGATTTGCACCAGTACCACTAACAATTGACGAAAGAAATGCATTGATAACTCGAACAGAGGACATTATACAAAACATTGATACATCTTATTCATAATCAAAGTATGAAGGATAGTCTGCTACTCCTCAATTAATAAGGAATATATAATATGTCAGATTTTATATGGTTAATAATACGATGGATACATGTTATTGCTGCCGTTATCTGGGTAGGTGGCAACCTAACTTTAGCAATGGTAATTGTTCCGTATTTTAGGCAGAACTTACCACCTGTACAACGGATTAATATTTTGACACAGATAGGAAAGCGGTTTGAACCGATTGTTTGGGGATGTGTAGTAGTTCTATTATTTACAGGAATAGCAAATATCTTTCAATCCATAGAATTTTCATCCACTGTAGAATCAGCAGTCATCAGTACTTTCATGAGGACGCTGTTTATCAAACTGGTGTTGTTTATTGCATTAGTAATATTAACTGCATTGCATAGTTTCGTATATGGTCCTAAGTTAGCGACTGCAATTGAATCATTAGATGAAACTTTAGATGAACTACCAGATGAAATTAAACCCATTCGAAAAAAAATGTCTATTGTTTCAAGTTTGATGGGTGTCATCTCAATACTCATTCTGCTTGTTGCAGTTGCTTTACGTATGGGTTTGTAAAGATTTATTATCAGTAGTTAATCCCATATATTTAATAACAGATTATAACTTGACATAATAATGAAATTCATGATAAGATTGCTTTATAATATGAAGTAAAATAACTGTAATATTAAGTTTATATTGATTCTTTGCAAGGAGATATAAAATGCGAATTAGTATGTTCCTAATTCCAGTGTTTTTCTGTTGTGTTATCGTAATTGCTGGATGCCACATTTTGATAGCTGAGCAGGAATGGAGTGATAACTACGCTCTGCTTAATGGCACACATTCAACAATACCTGAAATGATTGATGGAGATTATAACACAGTAGGTGAAACGCAATCATCAACTACAGGTCCGGGTAGACTTTACGGATCAAGTAATGCGACAGAAGTCATTGTGACTTTACCTGAAAAGAAACTAATACGACGTATCGTAGTTCATTCTGACAATATCAAGAAGCTTGCATTATATGCAGATAAAGGTGGAACTATTCATTCTGACACTGACTGGCAATTGGTAAAAGAGTTAAAGATAGTTAAATCCAATCCTGTGGTTATTCCTTTTTTATACACTTCCCCATCTGACCGGTTTCGTTTGGTAGTATTGGATACCTATGACGATGCAGCATTGTCACGTAGAGCAAATGCTGAATTTATGAGAGAAAGTGATCGATTTGATAGAGAATCAACCAGAAATTCATACGGTGGAAATAGACAGTTTTACAGAAGACGGTATCCAGCACGGATCAGTGAAATAGAGTTTTTTGGATATAAATCTGCTTCAGAGACTTCAGCAAAAAAATCTGATCCTAAGCCTGAAGTTGATGAACTTGACGCAATTTTGGATTGAGTTTTCTGGATAAAGTATGAATTTTTATTTCATTTCTATATTAATTGAGTTTGAAGTGCTGAAGTAATATATTTTGCTGTGAAATATAGGTTGATATTTTCTTGTATTGTTAGTGCCGAATACAAAATATGTATTCGGCATTTTCTTTCATTATATGATCCTCTTTACAGAAGTAATCTACCTTGACAATATAAAATGAGTCTGGTATTATATTTCTGTAGTTTTTTACACATTATCTACATAGATTCGAAGGAAATTATGTATAATCTTTACTCTCGATTTTCATTAATAGGTCTCATCATGTTGTTGACATTTTTCGCAGAAATAGTTTTCTGTGAACAGTTTGTCATCGTAGATAGAACTGATGGTGACAGACTTACCGGACGGTGGTTAAATGCCACAGATCAGCATTTTGAGATTGAATATAACGGACAAGTTTTGAGACTTCCATTAGTAGGAAATACATTGACTTTTACTGATGACCTTGAAAATGTACCTGACAAAACCGCAACAAGACATTATAGAAGAGCACTTGATCTATTAGATTTAGAATTCCCTGAATTAGCAAGACGACAATTTGAATCCGCATTGGAAGAATTTCCAAAATATACAGATGCACATTATCAACTTGGTTTGTTGTATCAAAACAATGGAGATACGGAGAATGCATTATTGCGATTCCGCTCAGTTCTATTAATTGATTCAGAAAAGTATGATCTTGTTCCACTGCTTAAAGAAATTGGAGATAATGCTTCAGAAATAGAAGATTTTACAAATGCGGTAAACGCTTATCAGTTAATTATCTCTTACTATCCGGAAAATGAAAGGGTTGGAAAACTCAGTTACAAGACTGGCTTCATGTTAGTAGAAAATTTAAAAGATACTGTTGCAGGACTTGAATTGTTGCAGAATGCAGTTTCACAATATCATTCATATTCTGAACATGAGAAAGCAGTATACCTTGTTGGTGTATTACAATCAGAATCAGGTAAATTTGATACTGCATTAAATACATTTACCCAATTCATCAGGTTATATCCAGAAAGTGATTTGGTTGATGATGCGTTATTAAAACAAGCAGTAATATTTTTACAAATTGGGGATAAGACTAATGCCGAAAGGGCAGCAAACCTCGTTGAGCGTAAAACTGAAGATCCCACCATAGTCAAAAATGCCAAAGATATTATAAGCGCGACCGCATGGAATATCTTCACTGAAGATTTACCTGATATCAATATTCAAACGATTGTTGTTGATGGTACTTCTCTCTGGATTGGTACTCCGAAAGGGATTGCACAAATAGAAACAGGGGGTAAGGGTAGATGGGAAGTTATTGAGGGTGTAGCGTGGACGATTAATTCGCATAAACAAACTGTTCCTGATGTAAGATCAATTGCTGTCAATGAAAATGGTATTTGGGTTGGCACTCGGAATCAAGGTGTCATACACTATAATAAAAAAACCGATGAAGTTCAACAATACACATTACGTAATCCTGATGGTTTGCTTATCACTTGGATCAGAGACATCAAAATAGATAACGAAGAAATTTGGTATGCAACAGATTCTGGTGTTATCAGAGAGATTCTCTCTACAGGAGAACGATTTCCCTATCATGGTAATAACCCAGTACCAAACAATATACACTCAATTACACTCACACCCGATGCAGTTTGGGTTGGCACTACAGGAAACGACATTGCTATCTTTAATCGTGAATTAGGGTTTTGGAAACAACTTAACTTTCTTGACATCAGTCAAGATACACAGATAGTAGAATTTGATTCAGTTGATGACAAATTGATCTTTACTTGGTTCAATGAAGTAAATAATAGTAATGGATTCTTGTATGCAAATTGGGATGGGTCAGAAGGCAATTCTACTTCGATTTTGGATGAAACAGAGGACAATATTAAATTAGAGAATATTTTCGTTACAGGAATTGAGGATAATAGATTAGTGGGACAAGAAAACGGTGAACCTAATCCGAAATCTATAATCCTATGGATAACTGATGACATACATGTGAGTATATATTATCCATTATTAGATAAATTTGATGGTGCGATTCCATACCCGAAAATAGTAATGGAAGATTTATCAATCAATTGTATCGCAGTTGACAAAGATCGTGCATGGATCGGAACAACAAAGGGTATACTATCAATTGAAAAGCAAACGGTTTCTAATACAGTAGAATAACATATTGGATATGTCTAAGATTCCTACACTGCATTATGCAACAAACATGTACGAAACAGGTTATCCGTTGGGATAAATCAAAACCGACGCACGTTGAAGACGAATTGGTTGTAGAAGAACCACTTGAGATACGTGTTGGTGAACAGAGTTTAATCGTTGTTATGCGGACACCTGGTCATGATTTTGAACTGGCAGCGGGTTTCCTCTTTACTGAAAACCTCATAAAGACTTCAGAGGATATTGAAATCATAGCATACTGCGAACAAGATGATATAACACCCGAAGATAAAGAACATAATTTCAATTTCGATGTATTGCAGAATATCGTAAATGTTCGACTCACTGAACATATAAATCTTGAAGAGCAAAGTGGTTGGCAACGTAATTTCCATGCAAATGCAAGCTGCGGTCTCTGCGGCAAAATGACAATTGAATCTGTAAAACACCAAGTCAAACCCCTTATTTCAGGATTCCAATTGAACCAAGATGTTATTTACGACCTCAATGATAAATTACGGTCAGCACAGTTTGTGTTTGAAAAGACTGGTGGATTACATGCTGCTGGACTTTTTGATGAAAAGGGTGACCTACTAATTGTCAGAGAAGATATTGGTCGGCATAATGCAGTTGATAAGGTAATTGGTCAGGCATTGTTATCTGATATGATCCCCCTTGACAGACATGTTCTAATGGTGAGTGGACGTGCAAGTTTTGAAATAGTACAGAAAGCACTTTTTGCAAGAATTCCAATAATTGTTGCTGTTTCTGCAGCATCAACACTTGCAGTTGACTTAGCAGAAGAAGGAAATCTCACGTTAATAGGCTTTATGCGAGAAAAAAGGATGGCGGTTTATAGTCGTCCGGAGCGGATCTTGAGTAACAATTAGAATTTAGAACAGGTGATTAGATTGGTGTTAACAAGTCTTACTATCTTTTTGAGAAGTGGCGTCTCTTAAAATATAAACATATAATAAACAAATCAAATCGAGTCTGTATTCCACTTCTCGCAGATTCTGACAATAATAGGAGTTACACATGGATTTCCTTTTTGAAAGCATACAAGCAACAGTTAACTTGCTTTTTCTGGTTGTCGTTCTTGGTACTATAGTGATATCTTGGTTGTTTGCAGATAGGTTAAAAAAACGTCATAATGCAGATTTTCCTTGGAACAAAGCCTTAGCAATAATTGGTATTGAAGTTTTGACATGGATTGCATTTAATATTTTCTTTGAAATCTTCCAAGCAAATTGGATATGGATTTCTATTGGTGCGGTAATCGTTATCTTTATAATTCTCTCACGAAAAAAGCGAAAATACACCTAACTTGTATGGCTTCTGAGGTGTAATTTAGGTCGTATTTTTTCAAACACATTTTTAGGAGGTGTCTATGCCTCGGACTGGTAGAGCCGTAGTTGCATACGGTCAAGATTTTGAGATACGCGAATATCCTGTTCCTGAACCTGCCCCAAACACACTGCTACTTCGCCAAGAATTAGCAGGTATATGTGGAACCGACCTTCATAACTGGCAGAACGGCTTCCAAAAAGAAATACTTTTGGGGCATGAAAATGTAGGTATCATAGAAGCAATTGGTGAAGGTGTTAAAACTGATTATGTTGGTAAACCTATCAAAGAGGGTGATAGGTTAATATTTGCACCAGGAACCGACTACGGTGGTTACGGTTTTCAATGGAATCCGGATGAAGCACCCCATTTTAGGGGTGGGTTTGCAGACTATATGTACCTTACCTATCCAAATACCTGTTTTTTGAAAACTGAGGTATCACCTGAAATTGCAGTCCTCACAGAACCCTTCACTGTAGGCGTTCATGCTGTAATGAGAGGTCAAATTAAATTTGGAGATACGGTTGTTGTTCAGGGTTCAGGTGCAATTGGATTGGTAACCCTTGCATGTGCAAAATTGAGTGGTGCAGGTAAGATAATTATGGTGGGTGGACCTGCAGGACGACTGGAATTGGCAAGACGGTTTGGGGCGGATGTGACTATTGATATTGAAGAAGTAACAACCGTTGAGGAACGGACAGAACTTGTGAAAGCCGAAACTCCTAATAATGCAGGTGCAGACATAGTTTTTGAATGTGCGGGTTTTCTGCCTGCTACACCTGAAGGTTTGGGTTACACTCGACGCAGTGGAACCTTTGTAGAAGTCGGTCATTTTGTGGATATGGGGTCAATAGATTTCAACATCAATCAACTACTTATGAGAAAGAATCTTCGTCTTGAAGCGATCTGGGGAAGTAGTTACGAACATTTTGTTAGAGGACTTCCACTTCTTGAAAAAAGTGATTTGCCGTTTGCGGATATGATTAGTCACCAATTACCATTATCACAAGTTGAAGATGGTTTTAAAGCTCTTGATGGTGGATATCGTATACAAGGCGAAACAGCAATCAAAATAGCAGTTCGTGCATCAGATTAATCAGAACTAATAAATCAAATAGTATAGGAGATATTACTTATGGCAAAAACCTATCGCGTTGGTTTTGCTTCGTTAGTCCATGACCATGTATGGGGTGAACTCAATCGTTGGAAAGCACACCCGAATGTTGAGATCGTCGCAGCTGGTGATATAAATTCGGAATTACGCGACCAATTCAGATCGGAAACGAATGTTGAAACAGTCTATGATTCTTGGCAAGAGATGATTGAGAAAGAGGAATTAGACATCATTCAAGCATGTGCAGAGAATAATGCAGGTCCAGAAATCGTTGAAGCAGCAGCTGCAAAGGGTGTTCATGTAGTATCTGAAAAACCGATGTCTGCAAGACTTTCTCAAGCCGATAAAATGCTCAAAGCAGCTGAAAACGCTGGTACATCACTGATGATTAATTGGCCAACGGCGTGGAGTCCTGCGTTGAATACTGCTATGCAGCTAATCAAAGACGGTGCCATCGGGGATATCTTTTATTTCAAATGGCGTTCAGCACACAATGGTCCAAAAGAAATCGGTTGTTCACGCTATTTCTATGAATGGTTATACGATGAAGAGAAAAATGGTGCAGGTGCATTAATGGATTACTGCTGTTATTGTGCTGATATGTGTGCGTTTTTACTTGGACTACCAGAACAGGTTACGGCTTTTCGTGGAACTTTTGTAAAGGACTACCCACTACCCGACGACAACGCAGTTATTGTAATGAAATATGGCAATGCATTTGGTATTACAGAGGCATCGTGGACACAAAAGACAGGATATGTTACCCCAAATCCTGTTATCTATGGCACTGAGGGTGCATTGACGGTAACCGGTAACCAAGTTAACCTTACCCCAGCAGGAAGCGACGCAAGAGTTATTGAACCCGAACCACTTCCTGAAGGCAAACGTAATGCTGCCGAATACTTCATTCACTGTTTGGAATCAGGTGAACCGATAGATGGTTTGTGCTGTCCATATATAAGTCGAGATGCCCAAGAAATCTTGGAAGCAGGGCTGGTTTCTGCAGATAGTGGTCAAGTTGTCAACTTGCCAATGACATAATACTTTTTAACAGACGAAACTTTTATCAAAAATAACGTTGGATTTGTGAATTCTTGTATAAAATGCTATTCACTAATGAAACGGAGACGAAAACCGATGTTCAGTAGAATCTATTCTCTATGCTTTTATGTGGCAATCGGAATATGTCTACTTTCAATAGGTTGCGCAGCCATTTTTCAACCGCTGCCAACACGAATAGAGGCTGCCTTATTATCCTGTGAGGAGTATCCATCTCTCGTTGATGACGATCTTTCTACAATTAGTAACCTAAAAGTAAAAAGTTATGTTAAAAAGGATCAAGCGAATTATAGAGGCAGTACCCAAATTGGTGACTGGTTGGAAGGTAAAGATAGGGCTGAGGCACTGATTCAACTAAACAGCCTTACACAAGTTGCTTTCATTGAGGTGCATCCAATATCAAATATTTATCGTCTCTCTGTAGATATATCCGCTGCAGAGATGGAGCATCAAAAAGCACATCAATTTGAACCAGTAAAAAGTCATAAGATCGTTAGATCCAGGAACGGTGAGGTGATACGTTTCAACATCGACAGACCAGCACGAATTCTAAAAGTTGTTGTCTTTGTCAATCGTGATTCTGCACACGTTACACAAGAACCAGTATCTAATAAAACTAATGTGTCCTTCGACGATGTTATGATTAGAGAAATTAAGGTATACAGTGATGATAATGCCATGTAATTTGAGAATCAAAATCATCCTGTGTTGAGAAAACCATTCATGTTCAAAACTATTAATTTTCTTATATTTTACATATTATTACACTCTTTTCACCAACTTATTTCAAATAAGGAGAACCTAATTGAGCGAAAGAATACCTATTGCACTACAGTTATATTCCGTTAGAGATGATTGCGCGAAAGACTTATCACTGACACTTCAAGCCGTAGCACAGATGGGATACGAAGGTGTAGAATTTGCTGGATACTATGATAGATCAGCTGAAGAACTACGTGGAATGTGTGATGACCTTGAATTAAAAGTTGTTGGAACACATACAGGGATAAACACACTCCTTGGTGATGAACTTGATAAGACGGTGGAATTCAACAAAATACTTGGTAATTCTTATTTGATTGTTCCTGGATTGCCGGGAGATTATAGCAATTCACCTGATGCATGGCAAAACACTGCGAAATTATTTAATGAGATTGCAGACAAAATTTCTGACCAAGGTATGTTCACCGGCTACCATAACCATACAGGTGAATTTAAGCCTATGGAGGGAGAAGTGCCGTGGGATATATTCGGAAGTAACACTCGCGACGATGTCGTATTGCAAATTGACACTGGACATGTGCTTCGCGCTGGTGCAGACAATGTTAAGTATATCGAACGGTATCCTGGCAGATATAAACTTGTTCATATCAAAGAATACTCTGCAACCAATGACAAAGCAGTAATCGGTGAAGGTGATATTCCGTGGGATGATGTTTTCAATGCTTGTGAAACTGTCGGTGGTACAGAGTGGTATATTGTTGAGCAGGAAAGTTATGCGTTTCCACCAATTGAGTGTGCGGAAAAATGTATTCAAAACCTACGAAAGATGGGGAAGATATAGGTTTGTATGAATCAGAAGCATCGCGTCCTGAAAAGAATTCCTACACAGTAGATACAGACCTATTACTTTGGTGGGAAGATTATTATCTACCTGTCTTTGAGTATGTGCTTTCCAAAATGGGATCATTACAGGGTAAAATGGTTCTTGAGTTGGGTACAGGAACAGGTGGTACAGCAACATTATTGGCAAAATATGGTGCTTCTGTCATTGGAATTGATCTCTTACCATTTAGACTCAAGGAAGCCCTAAACAGAACAGACAAGCACAATGTGGGTGAAGCGGTTGATTTTTCGGTAATGGATGCCACAAAACTTGCTTTTCCAGATAACACCTTTGACTTTGTTATTTCAAAATCCGTTTTAGTCTTTACTGAACACTTGCATACTGCTAAAGAGTGTAACCGTGTTCTCAAACCGGGTGGTAAAGCAATTTTTATGGAAAATATGAAATATCATCCTGTTGTATGGTTTTATCGCAAGATGTTTTTGAAATATTCACGTGAATTGCAATATTTTTCGCTTACAGATATTGATATAATTGGAACAGAATTTGAGGAGATGGAACACAATGAATTCCATCTCCTCTCTTTATCGGCACTGTTCTGGCAAAAAGTCGTTACAATACCAGTATTTTATCGATGGACCCTTAAGTTCTTCAAGCCAATTGATGCATTTCTTCTACAGAATATTCCATTACTTAAACGTATGTGTTGGATTACCGCAATTATCTGCAAAAAAGAGGGTTAAAATTATCCAAGACTACAAAGACAGGATATCATTAACACATCTGTCCATCTTTCTGATACACGACTTGTCCTCTTAGTATGGTTGTTGTTAACTCCATTTTACATAAATCTTGATTCCACTCAAATAAAATTAGATTATCATACTTATTTTCACACATTATACCAATTTCATTTTCCATCTTAAGGAGTTTTGCAGGTTGTATTGTTGCAAGTGTAATAGATTCTGCTATTGATATATTCGCAAATCGAACACTGTTTTCAAGACCTCTTGCTAACTCTATCGCTGACCCAGCAAGATATTCAGTTCCTTCCAAACGCACACATCTGTCAGCAGTTAATTCCACCGGTTGATTCGCGAACTTATACTTTCCCGGTTCCATTCCTGCTAAAGCAACAGAATCACTGATGAGAATACAACGATTAAGTGTTTTTGCGCGTATCATAGATTTGACAACTGCAGCAGGTAGGTGATGACCGTCAACAATGAGACTTGCCCATAGGTCGTCTGCACCGAGTTGTTCCCAAATATAATTTGGATGTCGTCTTATTTGTGCGTGTGCGCCGTTGCCAAGATGTGTAGAGAGTTTTGCTCCTGCGTCAATCGCATTTTGGATATCTTCCACCGATGCATCTGTATGACCTAATGCAACAACAATTCCATCAGCAGTAAGTTTTTCTATGAAAGGGATAGCACCTTTCTTCTCTGGTGCAAGAGTGACAATGCGGATCAAACCTTCGGCGATTTCTTGTAACCGAAGAAATTCATCCCAATCCGGCTCTCTTATGTGATTTAACGGATGTGCCCCGCGCGGTCCATCTACTGATGAGATATAAGGTCCTTCCAGATGTATACCGAGTATTGAGTGTGCAACTTCTGCATCATCTTGACAAGCAGATACAATGGCACGAAGGGAATTGCTGATATTCTCAAATGATGCTGTTACCACTGTTGGACATAAAAAACCTGTACCGACACGCCATAGTGAACGAACCATTTGACATACATCTGTTGCTGAAACAGTAGGGACATTGAGATCAAATCCTGCGAAACCGTTCACTTGTATGTCTACCAGAGCAGGTGCTATTAGGTTATTACTATCTACAGATTCAACTACTTGTATTTCCTGAACAGTGCTATTCGCGAGTGTTATTTCTATGGGTGTATGGTTAAAGATAGTATATCCACTTAGTTTCATATATATTGAATGCCGTATATTAATTGCATATTATAAGATTTGTATTATTTGATGATACGTTATAAAACTATCTCTTGCAACAAAAAAGTGTTGCATTTTTAGTCAATATCGTCTAATGTATAAATACATGTATGATCCTCATACGGTGTATTGAAGGGAATATAATTGTACACAAACGACTAAGCATATAATACAGTGGAGGCAAAAATGGAATATTTAACCTATGGGAAAACTGGTCTGGAAATATCACGTCTCTGCTTCGGTGCAGGTCATCTCGATAAGGTTTATGATAGTTACCAGTCGGGGGCTAAACTGATGTTGAAGGCACTTGACGAAGGTATTACCTTCTGGGATACAGCAGAAGGATATGGAACGCAACCTCACCTTGGGGAAGCAGTCTGTCAGATTAACAGAGACGAAATTGTTATCCAAACGAAGACTGCCGTTAAGGATCATGCAAGCGCGTCGTCAAGTATTGAAAAAGCATTGCGGGAACTGCAGACTGAATATATAGATGTCATGTTGTTGCACGCAATATCCTCTCCTGAGGATCTGGAGGAACGAGAACGTGAGGGTGCGTTTGATGCGTTCCGTGAAGCAAAAGCTGCAGGTAAAGTCCGTGTCATCGGTTGTTCTACCCACATATATACAGGTGCGGTGATGGATGCCGTAATCGATCATCCTGAGATTGATGTAATACTTACAACAGCAAACAAAGAAGGTAGGATGTTGGAGGGTGGTCCGTTTGATAAACATTTGGAATATATTGAACGAGCCTATAAAATTGGTAAAGGCATCAGTATAATGAAGGTTGTAGTTGCCGGAGATATACCAGAGGAAGAAATGCCTGAATGGATTGAGTGGGGTTTCAACCTTGAAACCACTCACGCTGTAAACCTCGGAATAACTGAAGATAGACATATTACACTTGATGTTGGTTTGGCACGAGCCAGTGCAAGAAAACGTCTCATCCATAGCAAAGCAGCTTAGAGTTACATCTACATATAGTTCATTATTCATCATTCTTTAAATGAAACAGTTGCGGGGTAAACCACTAAAAGACTATCTAAAACAGGTACAACACCCAAATAGGGATCTTATTTTTATACTACAGGATGTACAAGATCCTGTTAATGTTGGTTCGGCATTTCGTATTGCAGATGCATGTAATGTGCGTGAATTGATCTTAACAGGAATTAGTGCACAACCCTCTCACCCACTACTCCGAAAAGTGGCAAGAGGTAAACAGAGACGTGTAAAATGGCGATATACTGAACAAGCATCTGAGGCGATTCTATCCCTAAAACCAGAAGGTTATGTTAGTTGTGCTTTGGAAATTACTGCTCAATCCACCCCGTACTATGAAGTAAATTATCCAGATAAAATATGCATAGTTGTTGGTCATGAAGATCATGGTGTGACGAAACGTACACTTGCGGTTTGTGACATGGTTGTTTTTCTGCCAATGTATGGAAAAGGTGCATCAATGAATGTTCATGTATCACTCGGTATTGCAGCCTACCATATCTTACATGCGCCAAGGAAAACATAAATGTCTGACACAATGCGTGCTATCATGTGTCATGGTCCATTGGATTATCAACTTGTTGAAATGCCAATTCCCCATGCAAATACAGGAGAAGTTGTTATTAAGGTGAATGCATGTGGTGTATGTGCAAGCGACATAAAATGTTATACCGGAGCACCACTTTTTTGGGGTGATGAACAGAGAAAACCGTATGTTGAAACACCTGTGATTGCTGGTCATGAGTTTATAGGTGAAGTTGTTGAACTCGGTGAAGGTGCAAGTGAAAAGTATGGATTACACCTTGGCGACATTGCAATAGCAGAACAGATTGTTCCTTGTTGGGATTGTCGCTACTGTCGAACCGGAAAATACTGGCTATGTCAAGTCCATAATATATACGGTTTTCAACCAGTTGTTAATGGTGGCATGGCGGACTATATGAAATTCCCCGCTCGTTCACTCGTATACAAAGTACCAACTGAAATTCCCAACGCGAACGCTGCAATGATTGAACCTCTCGCATGTTCAATCCACGCAGTACAACGTGGAAACATTGAATTTGGGGATATTGTAGTAGTTGCGGGAGCAGGCACTCTCGGTCTTGGCATGGTAGGTGCTGCAAAGTTAAAATCCCCTGGTATTCTCATTTCCATTGACCTTATCCCTAATAGGTTAGAAATTGCAAAGAAATTGGGGGCAGATATTACAATCAATCCAACGGAAGAGGATGCAGTTCAACAGGTTTTGGATTTAACTGATGGGTACGGATGTGATGTTTACATTGAAGCAACAGGTCACCCAAGTGCAGTTGAACAAGGTCTTCACATGATACGAAAAGCAGGTACTTTTGTTGAATTTAGTGTGATGCGTGAACCAGTTACAGTAGATTGGACAATTATAGGAGATACAAAGGAACTCAACATCCACGGATCACATTTAGGTCCCTATGCATACCCACTTGCTATAGATTATATTCACAATGGTGCTATAGATGTTAGTCATATTGTGACACATCAACTTCCATTGGAGGACTATCTAACAGCCTTTGAGATGGTTCAGAAAGGATCTGATTCAATCAAAGTACAGTTGGTTCCGTGATGGTGTTTGAATCGAGATGGCTTGACCTATAGTAATTTTATATGATATAATACACATATCGTTGTGGATATAATTAACGTAATTTGAGATTGTATAATCTTACAGCGTTCACCTACACCATCTTTGTATTGTATGAATATGCTAATAGATGTCAAAAAGCCGAAAGCATCTCGAGTTACGCTATTAGAAACCGATACTGAAGATGCATTTCACCAGTTGCTCCGAGATTATTGGTTATTTCACTACAACGATTCACTCATAGATGCTGTCAAGTTACTATTAGGTACAGACTTACATTGGGAAGAAGTAACACAACACATAATACCACCCATAGGAGAGGTAATTTCTCCTCTCGGATATGCTCTTGCACACGATGATATAGAGATACGCGCAGCTGCACTTGAAGTGCTGGATGCAACCGTGTCTATTCCCAATGGAACTGCTCTAATCGGTGAGGAATGTGCACCGTTTGAGATTGATGGATTTCAAATCGGAGTGTATCCCGTTACTAATGCACAGTATTTACGTTTTCTTCAGGAAACTGGACATGAACCGCCAAAGGATTGGACTGAATATCCTCAATTAAGTTATGATATATATGGACTAAAAGGGGACCATCCTATTGTTTGGGTTAGTTGTGAAGATGCTGAGGAATATGCAAATTATGTAGATGGTAGATTGCCATCGTTTGTTGAATGGCAGTATACCTCACGTGGACATGATGATAGACTTTTTCCATGGGGATATGAAATAGACAAACCACGTTGTAACACAACAGAACTTGGTGCAGAAGGAACAACACCTGTTGGAATGTTCAAAGATGGAGTGAGTCCGTTTGGTTGTTACGATATGTTGGGAAATGTTTGGGAATGGACTGACACATCTTATGACGAGAAAGACGCTTTTCGTGTTGCTTGTGGTGGTGCTTGGTATTACAGCCATGATTATAGTACATGCATCAGTTTCGATTTCTTCAGTAAGAATTATTCTGAGTTTATAATCGGGTTCCGTATTGCAAAATGATACAGCAATAGAGTTAAGTATGTTAAACATTGCAAAGAATTTGTGACTTTTTTAATACTTCGGTGTTTAAGATAGAAGGTCTTGATGGATGCCAATTGGAGTTAATGGATGAGAGACAAAAAAACCGATGAAGTACAAGACAACATGTCAACAGAGTCCTCACTGAAGCGTGACGATTCTTCCATTTCATCAGAAACCTTACAAAGTAAGTTTATTCAGCGCGGACGATTGGATATACATCATCATGAAACAGCAGCAGTACATTTAAAGCAGGGAGCGGATGCATTAAACGCACGTGAGTATGAAAAAGCGATTGAAGAATTTCTCCTTGTAATTCAACATAATCGCGAATCCGCTGAAGCACACTTCCACCTCGGTTTAGCATATTTTATGTTAGAAAACTATGAAAAAGCGATAGATTCATACATAATGGCTATTGCATGTGAACCGAGTGAAGTTGCTGTATATATTAATTTGGCATCAACCTATCGTATGTTAAAAAGGTATGACGAGGCAATAGAGGTGTATGAAAGAGCGATCAGGTTAATCCCAAATCACCCGGAACTACATTCGGAACTTGGTGCAGTATATTCTTTACGTGGAAGACGGAGTGAAGCAGTTAGTGCTTTTAAAACAGCAATGCGTTTGAAATTAAAATCTACTATAGAGAAGCCGTCAATGGAAACAGAAGTCGCTGAAGAGGAATAGAACAAACACAGACTGTTATGTTTGTATTTTGTCCTGATCACACAGGAGAATATAATGATAGTTTCAGACGAAGATTTGATGCTGGAATGCCGAAAAGGTGATATGAGTGCATTTGAGTTACTTGTAAGAAGGTATCAGGATGCGCTTGTTAACTATATTCATTATACAATAAACGATTATCACCGAGCTGAAGATTTAGCACAAGAAACTTTTCTCCGTGTCTTCAAAAGTGCAAGTCGATATGAACCTAAGGCTTCCTTTAAGACTTGGCTTTATACAATAGCGACTAATTTGTCTCGAAATGAAATCCGAAATCGTGCGCGACGAAAAACCTACTTTTTGGAAGACATGGTTGACGAAAATGAGGATGTTTACCACTCGGAATACATGGTAGATACCCGTTTTCAACCTGACATTCTCTATGAAAAAAAGGAACGTCAACAACTGATAAGAAAGACCCTTAATCAACTACCTGAAAACCAACGATTAGCCTTAACCCTCGTAACATATCAAGAACTTAGTTATGAAGATGTTTCTGAAATTTTAAATTGTTCCGTGGGAGCAGTAAAATCGCTGATTCACCGAGCACGACAGAACATGAAGAAATTGCTTATCAAGGCTGGAATAGGAGAAAGTGTAAATGAAAAAGGTTAAAATAAATGAATGCCAAAACGTTCAAATACAACTCTCAGCTTATATTGATAAAGAACTACCATCGTGGAAACGTCATTTTTTTCGATGGCATCTAAAACGATGTGCTATTTGTGACAAAAAATATAAAGAACTTGAACAGGTAAATATCTTTCTTCATTCTGTAGAAACTGTCAAGACTTCAGAAGGTTTTCTTTCAAATGTAATGTCACGTGCAAATTCAATGAACACATCTCAAAATGAAAGTCGTTCGGTATTAAATCGTATTGGATCCATCGTTGACGGCTTACAAATATGGATGCGTAGGAATATTCGTGCTTACAATTCACTTTACATAGGTGGGTTTATAGTCGGTGTAATTTTAATGATGGGTGTTACTCTCTACCCACCCAAAATAGACAATAGTAACCTTTTCTCACAACTCAATACTAAAACTATTCAAGAACAACAAGAAAGACTTGTTGCATTTGAAGTTATATTGCAACAGGAACCTAAACGCACTTTAAAAATACGTTGATGAGGTATATGTGATGAAATACATTACACATCGAGCAATGAAAACTTTTACGCGTAAGGCATTGTTGGTTTCAATGATACTACATGTATTTTTACTTATTACGTTATTCTATTTTTCAATAAGCGACCAGTCTTTGGTGTCCATTAAAGATAAACTTGATGTGACAATATCGACAGTACCAAAACAACCACTATCTAAGAAGCCGATGAAGGCACCAACTCCGCAAATACGTCAAACAAAAGTCTATGAAGTAGCCAAAATACATGAAACTGAAGTTGAAACGATAAAACCACACATTATGCTTCAACCCCATCTTGCCCCAACGAATCCTATTGAAACAGACCAACCACGACTTAAACAAACAGAAACAGCCCCAGATGTCGAAGTAAACGTAAGTACGGCACTTAAGGAACTCCGTCAAGTTGAAGATGGGTTATCTTCAAAAGAGGCAGCCCACCCGATATTAGGTGGTTCCCTTGGAACTAAACGTTCAGGTTCACCAGGAATACAACGTACACCTATACGTTCTACACTTGATATTGTGGAAACTACAGGTGTTGGAGACACTCCGACACAAATTACGGATTTCCAAGAGAATAAACCTTCTTTACCTCATATAACCTTCGGTAACGTAATGAAAACACTGGCAGACGAAATTGCCGAAACAAGTGGTGGAGGACCAATTGATGTTGTTTTTGTTATAGATGCAAGCGGCAGTATGGGGGATAACATCAGTGCAGTTGCCAACCACTTATCAGAAATGATTGATGTCTACAAATCCTCAAATATTGACTATGAACTGGGTCTTACAGAATTCAATACAAGATTTGAAGAAAACAATATTAATATTCTGCAATTAACAAAAGATCTATCTAAATATAAACGCGAAATAAATAATATAAGACCTGGTAAAGATGAAAATGCATTAGATGCTATAGAGAAAACGGTCTATACAATGGAGTTTCGTGCCACCTCCAAAAAACACCTCATACTTGTAACTGATGAGCCACTCACAAGTATAGAAAATAATACACTACGCAGTACTATTGATGCCTGTAGAGAATTCGGCATTTATGTCAATGTTCTTGGTTTAAACATAGATGGACATAAAAAAATTGCTATAGAAACTGATGGCAAATGGCATGCTATTCCAGAAAATCCAAAACAAAGTCAGAATATACGTATCGGTGGTAGTGGTATATTACCATTAGCAAGAAATAGAGCAATGATTTTAAGAAAAGCTAAATGGAGTCATGTACAGAGAATTGGTAAGTTTATACTCAATCAATCAGTGAATTCACCAGTGGATATTATTGTATTTATTGATGGTAGTGAAAGCATGGTAGACAAACTTCCAAAGTTTTATCCACAACTGGAGGCTATGGTTCGCGATTGGGATAACGCGTTAATAGACTATCAGATGGGTGTCGTTAGTTTTAGAATGCGTGGTTCAGTAAAGACGGTCAATGTATATGATCCACCTCAATCTATTGAACGAATCCAAAAAATCCTTCAACTCCCCTGTAAAACTGATGAGAATTTGTTACATGCTATTTCGGATGGATTGAGAAAAATCCAGCTGCGTCCTGATGCTAAAACTCACCTGATTATCGTTACAGATGAACCTGTAGCTAACAATGCTCCAAGTTTAGGAGTTATCCAATACTTAGTAGAACAACAAGTTAGGGTAAGTGTTGTTGGTACTTTCGATGATTTTCAGATTCAGGTTGCACAAAAAACTGGTGGTGTATGGGTGCCAATTCCAGAAGGTAATACAACTAACCATACATATTGGTAGTAACTAACCAAGTGAAATCTCTGTAAAATTACACAAAATCTCAAACAACAAGAAAGACTTGTTGTATTTGAAGTTATATTGCAACAAGAACCTAAACGCACTTTAAAAATACGTTGATGAGGTATATGTGATGAAATACATTACACATCGAGCAATGAAATCTTTTACGCGTAAGGCATTGTTGGTTTCAATGATACTACATGTATTCCTACTTATTACGTTATTCTATTTTTCAATAAGCGACCAAACTCTGGGCTCCATTAAAGATAAACTTGATGTGACAATATCGACAGTACCAAAACAACCACTATCTAAGCAACCGATGAAAGCACCAACTCCGCAGATACGTCAAACAAAGTCTATGAAGTAGCCAAAATACATGAAACTGAAGTTGAAACGATAAAACCGCACATTATGCTTCAACCCCATCTTGCACCAACGAATCCTATTGAAACAGACCAACCACGACTTAAACAAACAGAAACAGCCCCAGATGTCGAAGTAAATGTAAGTACGGCACTCAAGGAACTCCGTCAAGCTGAAGATGGGTTATCATCAAAAGAGGCAGCCCACCCGATATTAGGTGGTTCCCTTGGAACTAAACGTTCAGGTTCACCAGGAATACAACGTACACCTATACGTTCTACACTTGATATTGTGGAAACTACAGGTGTTGGAGACACTCCGACACAAATTACGGATTTCCAAGAGAATAAACCTTCTTTACCTCATATAACCTTCGGTAACGTAATGAAAACACTGGCAGACGAAATTGCCGAAACAAGTGATGGAGGACCAATTGATGTTGTTTTTGTTATAGATGCAAGCGGCAGTATGGGGGATAACATCAGTGCAGTTGCCAACCACTTATCAGAAATGATTGATGTCTACAAATCCTCAGATATTGACTATGAACTGGGTCTTACAGAATTCAATACAAGATTTGAAGAAAACAATATTAATATTCTGCAATTAACAAAAGATCTATCTAAATATAAACGCGAAATAAATAATATAAGACCTGGTAAAGATGAAAATGCATTAGATGCTATAGAGAAAACGGTCTATACAATGGAGTTTCGTGCCACCTCCAAAAAACACCTCATACTTGTAACTGATGAGCCACTCACAAGTATAGAAAATAATACACTACGCAGTACTATTGATGCCTGTAGAGAATTCGGCATTTATGTCAATGTTCTTGGTTTAAACATAGATGGACATAAAAAAATTGCTATAGAAACTGATGGCAAATGGCATGCTATTCCAGAAAATCCAAAACAAAGTCAGAATATACGTATCGGTGGTAGTGGTATATTACCATTAGCAAGAGGAAGGACACAGGTCCTTAGAAGGGCAGATTGGAACGATGTAAGGAAAATCGGAAAGTTGATACTCAATCAATCAGTGAATTCACCTGTGGATATTATTGTATTTATTGATGGTAGTGAAAGTATGGAAGACAAACTTCCAAAGTTTTATCCACAACTGGAGGCTATGGTTCGCGATTGGGATAACGCGTTAATAGACTATCAGATGGGTGTCGTTAGTTTTAGAATGCGTGGTTCAGTAAAGACGGTCAATGTATATGATCCACCTCAATCTATTGAACGAATCCAAAAAATCCTTCAACTCCCATGCAAAACTGATGAGAATTTGTTACATGCTATTTCGGACGGATTGAGAAAAATCCAGCTGCGTCCTGATGCCAAAACTCACCTGATTATCGTTACAGATGAACCTGTAGCTAACAATGCTCCCAGTTTAGGAGTTATCCAATATTTAGTAGAACAACAAGTTATGGTCAGTGTTGTTGGTACTTTTGATGATTTTCAGATTAAGGTTACAGAAAAAACTGGTGGTGTATGGGTGCCAATTCCAGGAGGTAATACAACTAACCATGCATATTGGTAGTAACTAACCAAGTGAAATCTCTGAAAAATTACATAAAATCTCAACATCTCATATATGCAGTTTAACAGTAATTTAAGAAAATAAGGGAAAATACATAAGTGAAAATTGGGGTCCTCGTTTCAGGTAGTGGAAGCAATCTGCAAGCCTTAATTGAGCAGTTACATGAAGATAAAGCAACCGATATTGAAATTGCAGTAGTAGTTAGTGATCGTAAGAATGCTTACGCATTGACACGGGCAGAACGTGCAGGTATTCCTACTCAAGTCGTCAGAACAAAGGATTATGGTAGTCGCGTTGAATTTGACGCAGAAATAGCAAGACAGATTGAAAACTACTCCGTAGAGTTAATTGTTCTGGCAGGTTTTATGAAATTATTTCAACCACCTTTCGTCCGTAAATACCAAAATCGGATTATTAACATTCATCCCAGCCTTCTACCAGCATTCCCAGGTGCGACTGCAGTTGCTGATACTTTGGCTTATGGTGTCAAAATCGCTGGTGTTACTGTTCATTATGTTGATGAAGGAGTTGATTCCGGTCCGATTATAGCACAGACCGCAGTTCCTGTGTATGACACTGATGACGAAAAGAGTCTTCACGACAGAATCCAAGTTGAAGAACATAAACTCTATCCAAATGTAATAAAGTGTTATGCACAGGATAGTTTTATAATTGATGGTCGTAAAGTGATTAATTCCAGAACAGAAACATAGTTTTCATACAAATTCCATTCCGTTTCTATAGATACACAGACTAATTTAATTTTTTTATCTTATCAAAATATATGTTAGCAATTTCTACAATGTGGAACGCATTAAAGCAACAAGACGGTGTCGCTCTTTATGATGAGTTGAAGGACCTTGGCTTTGAAGTTATTGCACTTAGTCGTCATCTTACCATAGAACAAATTGAACAACTAAAACCCCCACTTCGTGACATTGGACAATTCCCTCCTTGCTCTATCCAGAATTTTTGTCCGATTCTGCCAGGAATAATTCAGGAAGATGCTGAAAACGATATTATATTATTGTCAAGCCTTGATAACGATGAACGCAATGAAGCTGTACGTAGGACTATTAAGACAATGGAACTTGCAGTAGAAATGGAAATATCGACTGTAATTCTTCGTCTCGGTAAAGTAGACACTTATGATCGTTCCAATTTGATGACGGATCTATACGAGTATGGTGAACGCGAGTTTGAGGCATTTAGCAAGAAAGTTACTGATGCAACAGAATGGAGAAAACGCAAAGAAGCAAAACATCAAGATGCAGTCCTACGTAGTCTGGATGAACTGAATGAATGTGCATTAAAAATGGAACTCAGCATCGCCATTGAAAACCGACCGCATTATTACGAAATTCCCAATTTTGACGAAGTAGCTATGTTTTTCGATGAATTTTACGGCAGTCCGATGCGATATTGGCATGATGTTGGTCATGCTGCACTTCAGGAAAAACTTGGACTTTGTTGGTCAGATAAATGGATAGAAGCATATAGTGAACACCTGATCGGTGTAACTTTGCATGACTTACAAGAACTTGAGGAATATCATCCACCAGGAACCGGGGACATAGAGTGGGATGATATTTTTTCTAATTTGCCATCAGATGTCGTGAAGGTTTTGGAAATTAGACATGGAAATTCAGAAGCAGTCATAGAGGGACGTGAAATGTGTGAATCATATATGAAAACAGATGAAAAACGTGAACTTCTGTAGATCCAATATTGTAAGTTAATTGATCCGTCTACCAACATCCAAAATTCCACTTTAGATTATAGAATATATGGATCATTAGGAAAATATAGAGTTTTAAATATTGACAACATTTTGATAATTTGACATAATTCTAACAACACTATTATACATAACGAAACGCATTTGGCTGGGATTTAATCACTTCGTTGTTATAAATTTGACATATATGTAGGAGGAAGTTAAATGTATCAAACATCAATAAACAAGAACAAACTTAAATATCCTATTCTTGTATTTTGTATCGGCATGTTATTATCCATGTTTATATTCTGTTCCTCAATTGAAGCACAACGCGATGAAGCAACCGTGGCGGGTATCTGGAATTTTGATGATGGATCAGCGAATGACACATCCAACCAATCATTAAATGGGATTATCGTGGGTAAACCTGAGTCTGAAAAAGGTATAGCTGGTCAGGCATTGAGATTCAATGGTGAAGGTGATGGAATTAAGATACCAGATTCTCCAAGAATTAATATTACCAACATATTTACTAACCGGACGGTTGCTGCGATATTTAACTGTGACGATGTCAATAAGAAGCAAAAGCAGGTTATATTTGATGAAGGTGGTCGTACGCGAGGTTTAGTTATCTATGTGTTTGAAGGTGAAGTATACGTAGGTGGATGGAATCGTGCCGAATATAACTGGAACGGTGAATGGTTATCCGCAGAAATAAAGTCAAATACATGGTATCAGGTTGGTTTAGTCATCCGTGATGGATCAGGAAAAGTAGAAAAAGATAAGTTTGAAATGTGGCTTGATGGAAAACTGATTGATAAAGCCGATGGTGGTCAACTTCATCCACATGGTGATGATAACGGGATAGGTTTTGTTAACCAGAATGCTGTCTATCATGACGATGGTGGTGCAGGTTCTAATATTGACTGGTTTGGTGGCTTAATTGACGAAGTAGTTGTTTACGGTTCTGCTTTTAATGACAAAGATTTTGAAGAATTTGCTCAACCTTTAAACGTTGAACCACAAGATAAATTCACAACTACATGGGCAAAACTGAAAACCAATAGAATGACAAAATAGTTTTCTCACGAGTTGTGAAAATACGGATTATGACGATTATAACTGTAATTATGAAAAGAATTATTATTGACATATATCAATAACCAATCATTTCATGCAGTAAAGTTACGAATGAAAAGGAGTATTATAGAATGATAAAGTATGTCTCTATTTTAAGTATTTTTCTAATGTTTTTTGCATTCACAGTATCCGCAGCAAGAGACGAAGCAACTGCAAGGGCAATTTGGTCTTTTGATGAAGGAGATGCCACTGATTCTTCCGAGCATGCTGTCAACGGAACATTTGCTGGCGAACCTGAAGTTGTTGACGGTATTGTTGGAAAAGCTCTCAAATTTGATGGGGTGGATGATGGAGTGAAACTACCAGATTCAGAAGGTCTTAACACAGGTGGACCATTCATGAACCGAACTATTGCTGCTTACTTCAAATGCGATGATGTGAGTATTACAGACCACAAACAAACGATTTTTGAAGAAGGTGGACGGACTCGCGGTTTTGTAGTTAATGTATTTGATGGTAATGTCTATGTCGGTGCGTGGAATCGTGCTGAATACCAGTGGGCAGGTGCATGGCCCTCTGCGGCTGTAGAATCCGATAGATGGTATCACGTTGCTCTTGTCCTCAGAGATTCTATCAATGTAGTTGAGGACGACAAATTTGAGATGTGGCTGAATGGTGAATTGATTGCAAGTGAACCCGGTGGTCAGCTTTTCGCACACGGTGATGACTCTGGAATTGCCCATACCAACGCAAATGCTGTTTTCCATGATGACGATGGTGCAGGTACGAACATTCACTACTTCGGTGGAATCATTGATGAGGTAATTGTCTATAATTCAGCTTTTGATGCTGCTGATTTCGCAGAATATGCTGAGGTAATTCAGGGTGCAACAAGTGTTGAACCTCATGGAAAATATACAACTACATGGGGTTCACTCAAAGCACAGAGAATCAACAAGTAATTTAATTACAAACCATAATTGTTACAAAAATCATTTTAACGAAGCATGGCAGTTTTCGGACTGTCATGCTTTTTATTTTCTATGATTAAATTACATCATTCTGTCAAAATGACACAATTCGTGCCACAATTGTAACTCTGTCTGAATTACACTAAATACATCATAGATAAATATATGGTTGTCCTGACAATTTATCCAGATTATATTGGCACATTTTTTGCTTTCAATTGAAATAAAAGAGATATGATGATGGAGTAAAACTATGAGATTAGACAGACTTACAATTAAAGCTCAAGAAGCACTACAATCTGCACAAACTTTAGCAAGTGAGGGACAGAATCCTGAACTCAGTGTAGCACATTTGATGCTATCCCTAATTAGACAGACAGATGGGATTGTAATCCCAATATTTCAGAAATTAGGTGCAGATATAAATGATATAAATTCCGCGCTAAGTGATGTTGTGGAGAAATTACCTAAAGTCCAAGGTGAAAATATAGACCTAATTATATCAAGGTCGTTACAATCAGTTCTTGAGTTATCACAAAAAGAAGCAATATCACTTAAAGATGAATACGTAAGTACAGAACACTTATTAATTGCTTGTGCTGAATCAAAACCGAATGAAGTTGGAAAAATCCTCAGTGATGTGGGTGTCACGAAAGATAAAATCCTGAAAGCACTTGTTGACATTCGAGGGACGCAACGGGTAACAGATCAAAATCCAGAGGAAAAATACCAGGCACTCACACGATTTGGTAGGGAACTCACGCAAGAGGCGATGACAGGTAAACTTGATCCTGTGATTGGAAGGGATGATGAAATCAGACGTGTAATGCAAGTACTATCTCGCAGAAGGAAGAATAATCCTGTTCTCATCGGTGAGCCGGGTGTTGGAAAAACAGCGATTGTGGAAGGATTGGCACAACGTATTGCGGATGGAGATGTCCCAGAAAGTCTGCGTCAGAAACGTCTAATTGCACTTGATTTAGGTGCACTTATCGCGGGAAGTAAATATCGCGGGGAATTTGAAGATAGATTAAAGGCAGTCCTTGCTGACGTTGAACAAGCAGAAGGGGAGGTTGTACTTTTTATTGACGAATTACATACAATAGTCGGCGCGGGTGCTGCCGAGGGTGCAGTAGATGCATCCAACATGCTAAAACCTGCGTTGGCACGCGGTGAATTGCGATGTATAGGCGCGACAACCCTTGATGAATATCGTAAACACATTGAAAAAGATGCTGCGTTAGAACGTCGATTCCAACCTATACAGGTAAATGAACCATCTGTTGAGGATACCATTGCTATTCTTCGCGGTTTGAAGGAGCGGTATGAAACGCATCATGGTGTTCAGATTCAGGACAATGCAATCGTTGCTGCTGCCACACTTTCAAAACGTTATATCTCTGACCGCTTTCTACCCGATAAAGCAGTTGATTTAATTGATGAATCTGCATCGAGACTACGTATTGAGATTGACAGTGTGCCTGAGATAATTGACGAAGTAGAACGTCGTATTATTCAACTGCAAATTGAACAGCAGGCATTGGAGAAAGAGGAAGATGATGCATCAAAGCAACGTTTGGATACTTTGAATCATGAACTTGCTGAACTAAAAGAGAAAGTAAATGCCCTCAAAGCGAGTTGGCAGAATGAAAAATCGAACTTGGAACAGATTCGGAAGTTGATGGAACAGGTTGAAGATCTCCGCACAGAGTCCGATAAAGCTAAACGGAGTGGTAATCTTGCTAAAGCATCAGAACTTGAATACGGTAAAATACCTGAACTTGAGTCACAACTAAAATCATTGCGTGATGGGATAGAGACCGATACCAATGGAACACACATGCTTAAGGAACGAGTGAGTGCAGAAGACATTGCTGAGATAGTTGCGAAATGGACGGGAATTCCTGTTTTTCGGTTAATGGAAGGGGAAACTCAGAAACTGCTCCACATGGAGGAACGGCTACGTGAACAAGTGATTGGACAGGATAAGGCAGTTTCCGCAGTATCTAATGCTATTCGCAGATCTCGTGTTGGTCTTGGTGATCCGGATCGTCCGCTTGGTTCATTTCTATTTATGGGACCTACAGGTGTTGGTAAGACTCATCTGGCAAAATCGCTTGCTGAATTTCTATTTGATGATGTCAATGCAATGGTGCGAATTGATATGAGCGAATACATGGAGAAACACACCGTTTCCAGATTAATCGGAGCACCTCCAGGTTATGTAGGTTATGATGAAGGAGGACAACTCACAGAATCTGTCAGACGACATCCATATTGTGTAATTCTACTTGATGAAGTTGAAAAGGCACATCCAGAGGTATTCAATGTGTTACTACAGATGCTGGATGATGGAAGGATGACAGATGGTCAAGGACGGACGGTGGATTTCAAGAATACTGTTGTCATAATGACATCTAATATCGGCAGTCAGTGGATAAGTGATTCACATCTTTCAACGGAAGAAATACGTAGTAAAGTGATGGATGCTTTACAAACACATTTCCCACCAGAATTTTTGAATCGAGTGGATGACTTGATTATATTTGATCGTCTTGGAAAAGAGGAATTGAAACAGATTGTGACTCTGGAACTTGCTAACCTGAGTGTGCGATTTGCTGAAAAGGATATGAGTCTAACATTGACTGACTCTGCTAAAGCGGAATTGGTAAACCGTGGGTTTGATGCAGTATACGGTGCCCGACCACTACGACGCACATTACATCGCGATATACTAAACCCATTGGCGATTGATATCCTTGAAGGTAACTTCCAAGATGGTGATGATATTGAAGTAGATTTTTCTGATGGTAGGTTTGTATTCAAGCAAATCGCATAATTCAACACATACAATGGCAGGTACAGGTGTTCTACCGATTAAATTGATTAGGAAACATAAGAGTGCTTGCCATTTGTATTTTCTATTTCGCTAACCGTTCTACAATGCTATCAACAATTCCATCAGCGCGGTGTTGAATCTGTTCTGGTGTAAGACTTTGTATAGGATGTGCTACTGTGAGTGGCTCTAATTCCTTATGTCCTAATACCCGCGCCTGTACTTTTCCTGCTGAGTAAAATACCTCGGTGCAAATTGCCACACTTGGCACACCGTGTTCCTCTAAAACACTTCCATCGTGCATACTGCACGATATACAGGAACCTCAGTCCGCAAGACCTTCAATTACGAAATCTGCACGTTCTGCAAGGTTTACGAGTAGATCATGTGGTGCATTACGTGCGAATGTTGGTTTTTTGACACGAATAACTTCAGTAATATCAAAACGTTCACACAACAATTCTTCAACGCGATCAAGGAAAATATCACTACCTTTCTTTGTGATATCCAGCAACCCCATTACTTTTCCATCAAAATTCTCAAGTCGGGGTGCAAGATGTTTTTCTGATGAATCACCTTGAGAGGTAGGGTCAAGTAGGGTAATGTTCACCATATTCAATTTACTCCTAATCAGTTTTGTTTGCTGTTTCCAATTGTACCTGCTGCGATTTTGCCATTGCATCTTCAGCTTCTTGAATCATGCCTTTTCGTTGGTAACAGATGGATAAACTGGTGTAGGTTAGTGGATCATTTGGATTGATTTCAATTGCTTTTTTGACGGCTTCAATGGCTTCATCGTATTTGCTGAGTCGTTCATACGCATGCCCTAAACCGAGATATCCTTCAATATAATCTGGATATGTCTCAATGAGTTCCTCAAAAGCCTTAACGGCAGCCTCAAGGTCATTATCTGCGAAATGTGTAAGTGCTACATCATATAGTTCTTCTTGGGTTGGCATTCTTTCATCCTTACATAATTTATTTTTATACTATCATAATCATTAGCAAATGTCAATGGAATTGTTGATTGAAAGTATAAGGTGAGTTCGGTTTAACAGACATACAGGATTTTATATCTCATTGCCGAATTTACAAAGTCATAACTTTGAAAAGTTTTAGAGTCTTTAGAGTCTTTAGAGTCAATCGGAAAATGAGTGAATTTTTCCATGTACCATAAACCCTTATCACATAAGGGTTTAGAGGCTATTTACAACTAATATAGTCAGGATTAACTATAAAACTTTTTTATGATTTATCAGGCACTATTCAATCTAAAGGAAACAGTGGTTTTCTTACATTTCTGTAGGAAAAATGTAGGGGATTTACTGCAGTCAATCCAGGTGTGTCTACTTCGATTATCTCGCCAGCAATCGGTTCGTAGGCAGCGCGGTATGCGATTGCTGCTTTTACGACTATAATTTGCATTGCCTTCGGATTGATGCCGAGACTCAACAACTGTTGTAGACTGAATGGTGTTTGACGTTTACTTGTCAGAACAATCAATGAGTCTCCAACTGCAACAACAGTTGTCAATCCTTGATTGTGATATTTCTGTCCACCATGACGTGGTTCTGTTTCAATAAAAAATCCATCATGAATCATACGGACTTTTCCTTGAATTTCTACTGGATTACCGTGTAGATTGTCTGATTTCCCTCCAATATGTAAAGATACTTCATTTCCTACACCTACTTGAACACAGGTTTTGACACTCTCAGGATCGCATAGAACAACAACATACCCAGTTGCCTTCTGCTGAGTTAATTCAGCCAAGATATAGGTACTATCTCCAGGAGACCCTCCCCCGATATTATCACCCATCTCAACAAGAATTACAGGATACTTAGTGCTTTGCTTTGCTTGTTGAACAGCATTGGCTGCATCAGGCAAATTCAAGGTCAACTGATCGTGAACATTCCATAACATATTTGATAATTTATGTGCATGTGCTTGTGCAAGTTGTTTGTTGTCATCAGTCGTAACAACGAAAGAAGGTCCTATCTCAGAAACATCTGCGTAGGGATACCCTGCTGCAACATTCGCAACAAGGACATTGGGTTCGTTTTCTATTTGCGTCGATGTTCTTATAATAGAAGACATCGGTTCTGAATTCGTATTCTGATACAGGATATTGAGAATCATTGGCGGTTTTCTCATTACCTGAGTAGGGTTCACTTCTTCATTAATGATACGTATCATCAGTTCTGCAGCTTGAATGCCTCGTTGTCGTTGATCAATGTGTGGATTTGATTTGTAAATAACGAGTGCTGTTGATTTTTCAACCATTTGTTGAGAAACATTCGCATGATGGTCAAGTGTAACAACAATAGGAAATGATTGTCCAAAGGTTTCTCTTAACCTTCGTAATATTTCACCATCACCATCAAGAAAACTTTCTACAACCAACGCACCGTGCAGAGCAAGTAATAGACCATTCAGGTCTGGAATAGCAGTGAGTTGTTGTGAAAGGAAATTGGTAAGTATTTCAAAAGCATCATCCGTTACAGGACCAGCAGGAGTAGCAGTAGCCATCAACGTTGGATAGATAGGACAACTTTGTTCTTCTAAACCCTGAATAAATCCTCCCATTTCATGATGTGTATCCTTCCATACCGTAAGTAAATCATTACCGATAGTCTGAGAGAACGAATTAATATCGGTCGATGTATGACTAAACGTATTAGATTCATGCATTATTCCACCGATTGCAATTTTATACATAATTAATCCATTGTGAACTGTTGTTCATTTCATTTGGTATTGAAGAGTAAACCGAATCCATTGGCTTTCGTTTGAGAAAATATAACATGTTTTAAAATTTCTTGACGGAAGGCTTAAAATAGTGTATCATTTAACACAGTTTTAATCTCCAAATTTCTAACGATATGTTTTGGATACTAACCCTGATAGGCGCGAATTGAGTCGTGATAGAATGCATGACAGACAACGGTTGTCGGAAAAACAGTATTGAAGAAGCAATAGAAATCGCCGCACAAGCTCATGATGGACAATTTCGGAAGGGCACGCAAACTCCGTATATCACACATCCGTATGCTGTTGGTCTGATATTAATGGATGTAGGTTGTTCTGAATCCGTGGTAATAGCAGGGATTCTACATGATACAGTTGAAGATACAGATTTGACGTTAGACTGTATTCGTAATAGTTTTGGCAGTATTGTTGCAGACATCGTTGATGGTTGTTCGGAGAATAAATCGTTGCGATGGCGTGAACGTAAAACCGAACGGATAGAAGCATTGAAATCAGCGTCTACTGAGGTATGCCTTGTAACTTGTGCCGATAAACTTCACAATCTACGGACTGTAATATCAGAATATGATGACATAGGTGAAGAAGTTTGGGATCGTTTTCACGGAGGAATAGAGGCACAAGAATGGTATTATCGAAGTGTGTTAAACAGTTTGCGTATACAGATTGAATACGAGAAGACAGATTTAGACAAGAGAGTGGACTGGGAACAATTCAATCTAATCTTTGAACAATTACATCTTGCAGTGAACTATCTATTTGAAAGGACGAGATAAATGAAGATAGCGTATGCGTTTCGGCGGTGTGCATCATATCCGTATAACGGTGGAGGACTCCCAAACGATTCCGAAAACCGGCAACAGTTTCTGCAAAAAGCAAGAGAGATAGGGTTTGAGGGTATTGAACTTCCGAGAATGTCCATATCTGATACAGAAATTGATACGCTACGTTCACAACTTGAAGATGCAGGTATGCCGTGTGTTGCAGTACGCGGTGGAGGGGGTGCTGCTCATCCACGTGTTGCTTCTGGTAATTTACAAGCCATGATAGATGCTGTTTATTTTGCTCCTAAAATAGGTGCAAAGATTGTTAATACTACTGTCACTACTCCACCCCGTGACCCAAATGGCAAAGGTACTTATCGTGGTGAATCTGTTTCCCAAGGTTCAAGTCGTCAAGCAAGCATAATAGATTATGAACGTACAGCGAGTGCAATATCCAAAGTCGCTTCTCTGGCTGCCGATTTAGATATATCTCTATCCATAGAGATTCATCAAAATTCAATAGTAGACAACAGTTGGTCTGCTTTACATCTAATGGATTTAATTGATGCACCAAATGTAGGCATTAATCCGGATTTAGGCAATATTTATTGGACATACGATATTCCAGAGGAATCGTGTGAAGATGCAATCGTTGCATTAGCACCGCATGTCAATTATTGGCATTGTAAGAGTCTTTATCGTGTACATATACCAGACTTAGAATCTGCAATATACGTTCAGGTACCACTTCCAGATGGTGAAATTGACTATCGTTTTGCTATTGCTGCATTATTAGATGCCAACTACGAAGGTTATCTTGCAATTGAGGGAATCAGATATGGTGACCAGTTCCATCAAGATGGTCGGAGTGTTTCGTATGTGAATTCCGTAATAGAAGATATTGAGTCATAAGTTATACCTTCAATATAGAATTAGATTTCAATTCTTTTAGTGACATAATAATGAAAGCGAACCACATTAAGATAAACCAAATATTGATAAATTTGATTATATAAATTGAACTTTAAAAAACATGAAAAGTAAAAAGATCCGTCTAACTAAGACCGTAAAATCTGCAGGTTGAGCATCAAAACTTGCTCCGGGTGAGCTTTCACACATTTTAGATAACCTACCGAAATCCACTGATCCGAATTTGCTCGTTGGAACCGAAACTTCTGATGACGCAGGTATATACCGTATTTCCAATGACATTGCTCTTGTCAACACGGTAGATTACTTTACACCTATTGTAGATGACCCATATACATTCGGAGCGATTGCAGCGACAAACTCACTCAGTGATGTATACAGCATGGGTGGCGTTCCAAAAACTGCATTGAATATAACCTGTTGGCCTAAAAAAGACCTTGAACTTTCGATTCTCGGTGATATTGTCAGGGGTGGAGCCGAAAAAGCAGCTGAATCCGGTGCTGCTCTCGTTGGTGGTCACACTGTGGAATCACCTGAATTGATGTATGGACTTGCTGTAACTGGGATTGTGCACCCTGAGAAATATGTAAGAAATTACGGTGCTCGTATTGGTGATGTTCTCATATTAACGAAGAATCTTGGCATAGGAATTCTCACTACCGGACTGAAATTCAACAAGATCAGTGATGAAGTTCTTCCACAACTGGTGGAATCAATGACTCGGTTAAATGCATCTGCATCAGATGTAATGTTGAAATATGGTGTGTCTGCATGCACTGATGTAACTGGTTATGGGTTACTGGGACATGCGTCGGAATTGGCAGAAGGTAATGATGTACGCTTACAGATAAATAGTAGTGTTGTTCCATATTTTGAGGATGCACCTGCTCTTGTTGCGAAGAAGACTTATACACAAGCCTACATTGCAAATGAGAAGTTCCTTGCAGATAAAGTGACTTTCAAGTCATCTGTGTCTAAAGAGATGCAACATATCTTGATGGAGGCTGAAACGTCAGGAGGTCTATTATTTTCATTGCCAGCAGAAAAAGCAGATGCAGCATTAAAAGAACTACACGCAACCGATTGTCCGGAGTCAACTGTAGTTGGTGAGGTTATCGCAACTGACGGAGCACATATTGATGTGTATTAGTCTACTGAATTGGTGATCCTATATGACAAAAACTGAGTTGGCAAAGCAGATACGTGCGGTTTCATATCTCACAGGTGAATTCACGCTCCGCTCAGGTAATATCAGCAACTTTTACTGGGACAAATATCGTTTTGAAAGTAATCCAAAACTGCTCGCTGCAATTGCAGAAGAGATGAGGACATTGCTGCCAGCAGAATTTGATGGTTTAGCGGGTTTGGAATTAGGGGGTATCCCGCTTGCAACAGCGATCTCTTTACAGATGGGAGTTCCCTGCTTCTATGTACGAAAAGAAGCAAAACCTTATGGTACAAGTAATCTTATAGAAGGAGGTGTGATTGAAAAAAGCACATTGGTCATTATAGAAGATGTGATAACAACTGCAGGACAGGTTTGTATGTCCATTGAACAGATACGGAATGAAGGACATACCGTAGAACATGTAGTAGCAGTAATAGACCGGCAAGCAGGTGGAGAGAAACAAATAAATGCACTTGGATGTTCATTTGAATCCGTTTTTACGCTTGCCGAATTAGATATAGATTAACATCTTCATTACATTGTACAAAACTCTATAACATACTTAACAGACAAATAGTAATAATCAATCAAATACCTTGTGCTGCAGACTAACAATTGAAAAATGTAGTAATAGAAATTGCTATATCACAATAAAGCACAAGTAAACCGTAAGAGATTACGAGAAATGTGAAAAAATACAATGAAAATATTGTTTATTGGAGATATTGTCGGTAATCCGGGGAGAAGAGTTGTAACTGAATTTTTGAAAGAACTTAACAATACATCTGAAGGCACTTATGACTTCATAGTTGCTAACGCTGAAAATGCAGCTGGTGGAAAAGGTTTAACGTTTGATATTGTTGATCATTTATTAGCATCAGGTGTTTCTGCTATTACAACAGGCAACCATGTTTGGGCTCAGAAAGAAATATTTGACTTTGTTGACACAACCCCGCAGTTGATTCGTCCTGCTAATTATCCCGCGGAAGTTCCTGGTCGTGGATATACTATAGTTCCATCGGTTGATGGACGTACCAAACTTGGTGTAATTAACCTTGCAGGACAGATATTCATGAACAGATATACCAATCCGTTTCATGCATTGGATTCAAACCTGGCTAAAGTGAAATTTGAGACACCTTATGTGATCTTGGATTTTCATGCTGAAGCAACATCAGAAAAGATAGCAATGGGATGGCATGCCGATGGTAAGTTAGGTGCAGTTATTGGAACACACACACATGTTCAGACTGCTGATGAAAGGGTATTACCACAAGGTACGGCATATATCACGGATGTCGGTATGACTGGTCCGCACGATTCAGTTATCGGTAGTAAGAAGGAACAAGTTGTTGAAAGTTTTTTAACGTTAATGCCTACCCGTTATGGTGTTGCAAAAGACAATATAAGGTTAAATGCTGTTCATATTGAATTGAATCAAGTAACCGGTTTAGCAGAAAAAATCGAGAGAATTCAATATCAGATATGAATATATATAGATATTTTATTTCAATACAGTAACTCTCGTAAGGTCAATTCTGTATAGGATAAACAGAAAATGCCATTAGACATTCCTATTCCTCGCATTATTTTCAGTGTAACACAAATTACGAATACCTTGCAACGTATTATTCAGAATGAACCTACGCTGCAAAATGTGTGGGTTAAGGGACAAGTATCAAATCTTAGTCAACCTTCATCGGGACATATTTATTTTACCCTGAAAGATGATAATAGCAATATCAGAGGTGTTCTATGGCGTAGCAGTGCTTCACGATTGAAGTTTTTACCGCGTGATGGAGAGGAAGTTTTAGTTCAGGGGCAAATTGGAATTTATGCTGCAGGAAGTCACTATCAGATTATCGCCACTAAGGTAGAACCGCTTGGGGTTGGTGCATTACAACGAGCGTTTGAAGACTTAAAACAGAGACTTGCTGATGAGGGTTTGTTTGATACAAGTCATAAAAAACCTTTACCTATGTATCCAACGAAAATTGGTGTAATCACTTCTGAAACAGGTGCTGCGATTCAGGATATTCAACAACAACTCCAAAAACGATACCCATTAGCAGAATTGTTACTTTATCCTACACTCGTTCAAGGTGAACATGCTGCATCTCAGATTGCTCACGCTATACGTGCTATGAATAATAGAGTGGATATTGATGTGTTGATTGTTGGTCGAGGTGGTGGGTCAATAGAAGATCTTTGGTCATTTAATGAGGAAATTGTTGCCAGAGCAATATTTGAATCCAACATACCTGTCGTTTCTGCTGTCGGTCATGAGACAGATTTCACTATATCTGATATGGTAGCAGATCACCGATCACCGACACCCTCTGCTGCTGTGGAACATGTAGTGCCTGACCAACAGGAACTTTTATCCCAAATTAATGGAGATAGAATACGATTAAACCAACTCATGTTGCAAAGACTTAGTGTTCAACACACGCAACTTGATACGTTAGAAGAAGGACTTTCACCAGACAGAAGAAGGGCAACCATCAATGAGTTGTCTCAGACTATTGACGATAATGAAGCGGCTTTTCAAAAGGCAATCGCTGATAAGTTAAATGGAGAAAAAAACAGATTACAATCTTTAGTAGATAGGTTAAATTCGCTAAGTCCATTAGCAACATTGAAACGTGGGTATAGTATTAGTAAGACATCCGAAGGTGAGATTATAACATCAGGTCAACAGGTAAATGTAGGGGATCGACTTGATGTAATACTTTCCGAAGGAGGACTCGTTTGTACAGTTGATAAACAATTAGATTGAATATACAGGTTAATACTAATCATAATATTAAGATGGTTGATTCGCATGCTTCTTGAAAGTAACTATAGTGTTAAAAGGTAAGGAGAAACCTATTGACGTTTGAAGAAAAACTTGAAAGACTAAAAGAAATAGTAGGAAAGTTGGAGTCCCCAGATATGTTGGAATTGGATGCTTCTCTGACACTCTTTGAGGAGGGAGTTGGTTTAGTTCGTTCATGTAGGCAACTCCTTGAGGAAGCAGAAGTCCGCGTACAGAACGTGTCTCAAGAAGATAACAGTGACATCGGTGCAGAATCTCTAACTGATAATGATGATGGAGTATAGGATGGTCTTGGAAAAAATAAATGACCCCTCGGATCTGAAGAACCTAAGTATAAGTGAACTTGAGACACTTGCCGAGGAAATGCGTCAGCATTTGTTGGATGTGTTATCCGAACATCCTGGACACTTCGCACCGAACTTTGGCACTGTGGAACTTGCTATTGCAGTACACACTGTTTTCGACACACCTCGTGATAAGGTTATTTGGGATATAGGACACCAAGCCTATCCACATAAACTTCTTACAGGTCGTTTAGACACATTTGATACTTTACGGCAAACCGATGGTATTAGTGGGTTTTTAAGTCGTGAAGAAAGTAAATATGATGTATTCGGAGCAGGTCATTCAAGTACTTCGATTTCAGCAGCTTTAGGAGTAGCAACCGCACGTGATGTCAACAATGATGATTTTAGTGTAATTGCCATTATTGGAGATGGTGGTTTGACGGGTGGTATGGCACTTGAAGGGTTGAATGCTGCTGGTGACTTTAAAAAGGATATGTTGGTTATCCTTAACGATAACCAGATGTCTATTTCTCCTACTATCGGAGCAATCTCAAAACATTTTCATAAATTAATTAGTTCGCGCGGATATAATCGTCTACGTACGGGTGCTAAGGAATTGATGAATTTTATATCCTCTGATGCCAAAGCACTTGCGCAAAAGATAGAGGCTTCTTTAAAACCCGGCACTTTATTTGAGGAATTTGGATTCCGTTATTTTGGTCCACTTGATGGAAATGACTTAGAATCACTCATTCCTGTTCTTACAGGTATACGTGAGTTGTCTGGACCGATTTTAGTGCATGTTGTTACGAAAAAAGGATTAGGATATCCACCTGCAGAGGAGGATCCTGTTGGTTTTTATAGTGTAAGTGGTAAGTTTGACTTGAAAACTGGTAAATCACTTCGTCCAGCATCCGCAATACCAAAATATACAGATGTATTCAGTCGCACCCTAATTGAAGAAGCGAAAAAAGATAAGCGGATTATAGGTGTGACTGCAGCCATGCCAGGGGGAACAGGTTTAGACAAGTTTTCCGATGCGTTTCCAGGCAGATGCTTTGATGTGGGTTTGGCAGAGCAGTGTGCTGTGACATTTGCGGCAGGTCTCGCGACTGAAGGTCTAAAACCTATTGTTGCCATATATTCAACTTTCCTACAACGTGGATATGACCAAGTTCTACACGATGTCTGCATCCAGAATCTACCTGTTGTATTTGCCATTGACCGAGCTGGACTTGTGGGTGCAGATGGTCCAACACACCATGGTGTTTTTGATATTGCATATCTACGTTCAATCCCAAACATCGTGTATATGGCACCGAAAGATGAAAATGAATTGCAACACATGCTGAAAACCGCACTTACCCATGAAATCGGTCCTATTGCATTGCGTTATCCGCGTGGAACCGGAATTGGTGTTAAGTTGGCATCAGAACCTAAACCTATTACTATTGGAAAAGCAGAAATCTGTCGTGAAGGTGAAGATCTTTTGATTGTTGCTATTGGGAATAGAGTCTACCCTGCACTTGAAGCGGCAGAAACTTTATGTGAAACTGGCATCAACACCGCAGTGATTAATGCACGTTTTATTAAACCTTTAGACACCACATTGATTGTAGAAATGGCAAAAGAAATCGGTAAAGTCATTACTGTTGAAGATGGGGTCTTAATGGGTGGATTTGGGAGTGCAGTCTTAGAATCGCTCTCTGGGGAAGGGGTTACAGATGTGAGTGTAACTTCACTCGGAGTTCCTGATCGGTTTATAGAACACGGTGATGTAAAGACATTGTATGACCGATATGGATTAGACACTCAATCCATTATCCGTGCAGGTATTGCCTTAGCGGTAGGTACATAGAAAAGAACACTATGAATATTGAGCATAATAAAATGATAAGATGGAAAGGTTAGATGTAATACTTGTTCAACGCGGTATAGTTGAAAGTCGTCAGCAAGCACGACGTCTGATTTTAGCCGGTGCAGTCAAAGTAAACGGTAATCCACTGGTTAAGCCGGGACAACGAATTACAATTGATTCTGACATACAAGTGAAACATCCACCAAAATATGTTAGTCGCGGTGGATTGAAACTGGAAAAGGCGTTACACACATTTGATATTTCTGTTGAGGACAGAATAGCAATAGATGTAGGAGCCTCAACGGGTGGATTTACAGATTGCTTACTTCAACATGGTGCAGAATTCGTTTATGCTATTGATGTCGGTTATGGACAAATCGCGTGGAAACTACGCAAAAACCCACGTGTACAGGTCCTTGACAAGACCAATATCCGCTATATTGCAACAGACGTATTTTCACATCCTCTTGACATCGCAGTAATTGATGTTTCCTTCATATCCCTACGTAAAGTATTTCCTGTGATAATAGAAAAGTTAGGTGTTTCGGATGTAATTGCGCTCGTAAAACCTCAGTTTGAGGCAGGACGCGCTTATGTCAAGAAGGGTGGGATTGTTGATGACCCAGATGTTCATATTGACACGTTATCTAATCTAATGGTCTTTACACAGAGCAATTTCTCCATAGTACCTATGGGATTGACATTTTCACCAGTTAATCGTGATATTAGTAATATTGAATATTTACTCTGGTTTCAAAACTATTCTTCATCTGCACAATCTGATATTGGATTGGAAATCCCTAATATAAGTAACACAGAATTCATAAAGGATGTAGTTATAACAGCACAACGTGCATTTTATAAAACTGAAATTGACAATTTGGAATAGAGACAATGACACGACGTAAAATCCTATTAATTTCTATACCACTTGTGATTCTTCTTATTGGTTTTGGTGGATATTTGTTTATCAGTTCAGAATATTTTCTTGTGAATATTATACAGGGTCCTCTCATCAAAGCTTTGGAGGATCAGATCAACGATGACTATGAAATTCACATAGAGGGATTGCGAGGAAATGTTCTGACAAGTATTGATGTACAGGATTTTTCTATCCAGAGAAAAACACCTGAAAAACCGACTATACTCTCTACCAAAAGGATAACTCTTAAATACAACTTTTTTGGTTTGTTAAGACGCAAATTGCTTGTTACTGCGTTGGTAATAGACTCTCCAAAGATTGAGGTGCAACGTAATTCGGATGGACAATTCAATCTAACAGAACTGCTACAAAAAGCTCCACAAGATTCAGAATCTAATAATACCTTTGCATTTGCGGTATCCAATGTTCAAATCAACAATGGTGAGATTCACTTTACTGATACACAACAAAATATTGATCTGAGTCTACCAAATATCAACTTCAAATTAGAGGGTGAGTTAGAAAATTGGGATCATTCTGGTACAGTTTCTATTAGTCAAGGGAGTTTCACACTAAACGGAGCAGAATTCCCCATTGAACGATTGAAGGATGTGAAGTTTGCTATCTCTGCGAAAAGTGGTGAACTAAAACCACTACAACTGAAATTGGGTAATTCGGTATTAGATGTCAAGGAATTTAAAAGGAATTGGGATAATGGAGTCTGGAATACACATTTGGAATTAGCAATAAATGCTGAAGATGTACAAAATATTCTAAATACCAAAACACAACTTGAAGGAACAAGCAAAGTTGTGTTGGATTTAAATGGTACAGATTCAACATTATCTGGGAGACTCACTGTACAATCGGACACGATTTCAATAAAACCTATTCTCGATTCATCTACACAGACAACAGATTCTGATGATAGACAAATAGATATCACGGAACTAACAATTGACACCTCATTGGATTTAGCAGACAACCCAAAAGTCACATTAGACAAATTCAGTCTACAAATTGCAGATGGTGTATTCACAGGAAAAGGGAGTGCAACATTTGATAATACCGTTGAAGGAAACCTGTTAACGAGACTACAGCATTTTGTAAACCATCCAATTACATACGACAGCAATTGGCAAGTTTCTGAATTACAACTAAAGTCTCTTATGTCTATGTTTTTGGAATTACCGACGCAATTCCAACAAATCCAATCTGGTTCTTTATCTGGTAGAGCAGATATAAAAGGAAATACTAACGGTGATATTTACATTGATAGTGGTTTAGAACTCTCTGAAACAAGTATGCTTGTTAAGGGAGAAGCGAAACCTATCTTACTGAATGCATCTACACTGAAATGTAAAATAATATCTGAAAAGGATAATAGATCAACAGTCACAGCAGATGGTGTCTTTGATGACGCAAAGGTAGACATTAAGGGTAATCTTGAAGAATTAGATGTCATTATAAACAATTATGATTTTGGTAAATTATGTAAAATATTTAACACAGTTCCATTTGGAGGGATAGGGAGTATCACAGCAGAAATAAAAAAGGATGGTACTGCCACAGGATATGTAGAGATACCTAATGCAGAATATAACGTTTCTACTGAGATGATTTCACTTGGAAGACTAACAGGTAATTTTCGGTATTCAGATCAAATTGTGTTGGTTGAAAATGCTCAACTCGTAAAAGAAGGTGTAAATGGAAACACACGCGTTTCTATTCAGGGTGATGTAGGAATCGGTGCGGAACTACCTGCCAATTTTGTCATTGTAGCTGAACCACTTGTTTTGGATTCAGACTACAACAAGCTCTTTTTTCAACAAGAACTGCCTATAGAAGGAGTAATTAATGGGGAATTAAAGTTATACGGTTTTCTTATTAATCATCTTGATGGTAAAGGTATCTTTACCGTTGATTCAGGTAATGCATGGAACATCAATTTAGATCCACTTACACTACAGTTAGAGGTAGATGACTATTCCCTTACTATTCCTAAGTGTATGATTACTACCCGTGGTCAAGAAGTCTCCTTTAATGCATTCGTTTCTAATGAAGGGGAGTTTGATTTTAAACTAAAGAATCCTGATGGTAAACCGATTCAATTGGCTGAAGTTGCACTCGCAGCAGAAATGACTGATTTTCCACTTGATGGGAAATTGGATATCAATGTAAATTCATATCAGAAAAAACAGGAGGATTTTGTATTTGAAGTAGATTTTGACTTTTCTAACTTAACTTTTGACAATAATCCTCTCAGTGATGCAACATTATTTGCTACTCTCGTGAAAGAAAACCAACAGACAGGAGAATCTGCATTTTTTGAATTTAGTGGGGAAGCGTTTGAAGGTACTTGTAAAATAGAAGGAAAAATCATCAATACGGAAGATAATCCATACCAATTTACTTTGAAGTGTGAAGAAATGTCAGCAACCCCGATTCTCCGCATACTTGATAAGAGACTTGAAGATATTTCAGGCACAGCAGACAGCGACGTGATAGTTGAGGGAACACTCACAGAATTAACCTCAGAACCAGAAGATCCTTCTGCCAAACGAATACATCCGTATGATGTGTATATTGATATCAATCAAACACAACTTCAGTACAATTCAGTACAATTCAAAAATCAAAAACCAATTCGAATAAATTTAATAAATGATATATTAACAATTGCAGATAGTTCTCTCTCTGTGACAGGACAAAATTCCTCATTCGTTAATCTCACTGGTAACTTTGATTTGAAAAATGAGAGAATAAATATCTCTGCCAATTCAGATGAAAACTTCCTACTTGAACCCTTTGGTGCAGCGTTTGATGTTCCAATAACTGGCAATGGATTCTATCGCATTGAGATAAATGGAACACCAACTGACCCTAATGTTGAATTTGGATGGAGAGTGCCATCCTTAGAAGTAAATACGGGTGTAGGAAATATCAATATCAGTGATGCTAACGGTAAGTTAACCTTTCATAATAATATTGTATCTATAGAACCTTTTACAATGCAAGTTATGGATAATACCTTACAGGTCGGAGGTACTATCACAGTCAATCAAGATGAATTGAATGATTCCAAACTCGACATTGACATTAAAGGAGACAATCTTGATTTAGCAAAGTTTTCAGATTTTATAGAAAAAAGTCTACCAGTGGAGAAGCTAAATCTCAAAAAGACAGATGACGCTACATTAATACATGGGAATCTCAATGTTAATGCAAACTTGGGTGGTAGCATTACTGAAACTTCAATAAATATAAATGTACATTCAACGGATAACAAACCTATCAAGATAGGGGAATTTGTTGAACCGATCAAATTGGAAGAACTGCATACGGTTACAACAGTCAGTCAGCAAACGGTACATATCCATGAATTCGTTACTAATGGGCAAATAGGACAGGGAGGATTTCAGATCAATGGTAACACTTTATTTTCATCAAAAAACAGAGATGAAATGAAGTTTGATATGGGTGTATCCTTTCAAAAATTGCAGGTTAGTAATTTTATAAGTTTTTTCCATCATAATCCTTCTTTAATAACCGGTATACTGAGTGGTTCTGTGGAATTAACGGGTTCTGGTTTTACATCGGACTTATTTTCAGCTATATGTAAGATAGATGATCTCAATTTAAATACACATAACTACAATATATCAAATTCTTCCCAAATAGCATTGAAAATCAATAATGGTGTTGTTGATTCCTACCTACCAATTCAGATTACTTCACCAACAATTGAATCCAAAGTGGACACTCGTATAGATGGAACACTATCTTCACCCATTCTATCGGTTCAACTACAAGGGACCTTAAACCCTTCAACACAGAGTGAAACAGATCTACCGCTACAGCTGCAAGGAAAGATAGGATACGTAGACAGTCAGATGACAGTTGGAATAACCTTTACAGACAACGGTGATGATATATCTTTAAATGGTACGATTCCAATCAATTTAGCAATTTCAGATGAAAGTATCTCAGAACGATTCAGTGATGTACCGATAAATCTATTACTCAGCGGTGATGAACTTCCACTTACCTTTTTTCCAAGTCTCAATCATTTCTTCTCTGAAACTGAGGGAGTTTCAGATTTCAATGTAAAACTCCAAGGTACTTATCCCAAGTTTTATTTAGATGGCACTGTTAATATTTTCTCACCACATCTTCGTCTAAAGAATTTCAATCAACCCTTTAGGAATGTCAACATTCAACTCAATGCTGGAAAAGACGAATTTGGCGAGGATGTTATTGAGTTGACCAAGTTTCAGTTTGATTTAGAGGAGGGTGAAGTAAAGTTACAGCAACTTCAAAAAAGTCGGTTGATATTGGATGGACTCACACCGAAGAGATTTGAGTTGAATGGACTGATGTTAAATGAATACCCACTCGGATCTATGCTGAAACAATCGATTCCTGATGAAATATTAGAGGATTTAGATGGAGACGTGACCGCTACACTCAGGAAATTGATAATACCACTTGATAGTTTTTTTGATAATGGTGGAGATTTACCAATTCCATTAATACAAGAACAGATATCTTTTGATACTCTTACACAGATTGCAACAGTTGACATTATGATTGATAGTATTTCATTAGGTTTTTCTGCTTTGGATCAATCCTTCAACTTTGTAAATCCATTACCAATTCCGATAACCATTGATAAGGGTGAGTTCACAGTCATTGAACTAAGACTTGAAAATACAGAACAAATCCTTTCAAGTGAAACAAATATACCAACGGTATTCAGCAGTTTTGGTAGATGGAATATGCGTGGTGATATGCGTCTTAACTTAAAGATGTCCAATTTTGATGTATCTGTTCTTGATCCACTATTTTCAGAGTTTAATCTGGATACATATAAACTAAAAGGTATGATATCAACAACAATTAACCTAATGGGTACTTATGCACAACCAGATATATCAGTTAGGTTTGATGGCAATGACTTAACATTGAATCAAGCAGTCCTTGAGGAATTCAGTGGGGAAATACAATATAGCAGTAATGACAAACAGTGGTCAATTTCAGAAAATCAACCAGCTATTCTAAGATCTGGTAGCAATCAACTTGCCATAACAGGAAGTGTTCCATATCTAATTTCATTCTCAGATCTCAAATTTGAACCAATTTTAAGACCGTTGGAAATAAAGTCTACACTGAAAATAGATGACCTTGGTATATTATCGGAGATTGAACCCTACATTGAATCTGCTAATGGTGTAGGCACAATTACTGCTACTGTATATGGCACACCAGATGTTCCAAAACTTACAGGTGTAGGTGAATTAGGTGGAGTATCTTTGAAAATTGTTGGTTCTCCTGTCTCATTACAAAATACAAGTGCTGAGTTTGACTTCTCTGAATCAAATCTTCAAATTGAATCCGTAAGAGGAATATTGAACGATGGTAACTTGACCGCTTATGGTTATGTAGACTCAGAATGGTTTAAGGTAAATTCTATAGACCTTAATGTAAGTTTGGAAAAATGCAATTTTGTAGAAGCTGGACAATATGAAGCTGTAGTTAGTACTGGTGCTGATGATCTTCATCTCTTTGGATTAGTTGACAAATCAACCCAAACCAATTTAACGTTGACGGGTGATATTATAGTCCATTCTGGAAATTACCAACAGAACTGGGAAAACGTGCAAAATTGGTTCAGTGGTGCTACTGTTAGTCAGGTTGAACTTACATTTGGTAATACAATATTAAATAACTTACAATTAGATGTTGATATTGATATACCAGATCATTTTAGTTTTTTATCGTCTCTCGGTGGATCAACTGCTATCAAAATTAAAACAAATGGACACCTAACAGGACTGATTCAAGAGCCAATATACGTAGGAGATGTTACGATCCTTGAAGGTAGGATAAGCACATTTACGCAGGTCTTTGATATTGTCAAAGGGTCAAGTATCCGTAACCAAAACAGACGTGAATTTAATCCGGATATTAATATTGTCTTAAAACTTCCGAACCCAATTCGCGGGGTATTGCTTGAAGATGGCAGCACAACAGATGTAATGGTGAGTGTTAGAATAACTGGCACATTAAAAAACAACAAACCTACTTTTGTGCCGGTATTACTCAATTCATCTACAACTGAAATTCTATCAGAAGCGGATGTCCTTGCTCTCCTTTTACCGGGTAGTTCCATATCCCGATCAATCGGTGGTCTCACCATTACAATCTCATCTGGTTTTGATCCTGAGGAACGTCACATAATTGCAGAATATCCGTTCCCAAATAACATGTCAATAAAAGTAGAAGGTGATGAAAAGGGGAACTTTGGAGTAGATATTCAATTACTGGAGCGTCGTTTCTGAAAATGTGTAAATATGGATTAAAACGAATACAAAAATCTATTTCTTTTTCTTCTCTTGTGAAAGGTATAGATCTGATATTAATTCCAATCCTCCTTCTTTTACATCTCGCTGATTCCACCTATGCAGTAGAAGAAAACATCGCTCAAAGTCAATATAGACAAAGTATCACTTTACAACAAAAGAAAATAGTAAAGATTGAATTTGTAATTGATAAACGTCCAGTCATTGACACTGAGAAACTCTCCAAACTACAAGAATTGATTAAAATAAAAATCGGCTCACCTTTTTCTCGTTATGCTGTTCAACGGAGTGTTGCATCTATTTATTCGTCACAACAGTATTCCCAAGTTGATGTGTATACAATAGATTCCCAGGGTGGTGTTATACTAAATTACGAATTATACAATGTTATTCGCATAAAGGATATTAAGATTGTTGGTATTAGTTCGGATGAACTCAGACGTGCTATCATCTCTGCAATTAAATTGAAAAAAGATGACATTTATGTTCAAGAGATTGCTTATGACAATGTAAAATATATCAAGGCAATATGTGAGGAGATAGGATATTTTAATATAAGTGTAAAAATAAATCCAATGGTTGAGAATGGGATCATCACATTTCAGATTACTTTAGGTAACCCGACTGTTGTTTCAGTTGTCAATATAAGTGGAAATTCCTCAATATTCTTAGACCAAATAAAAGATGTATGTAATCCTCAGGTAAATACTGTCTATAACAAATCTGTGATAAATGAAGATATCAGAGCAATTGAGGAACTTTATAGACAAAAGTATTATCCAAGTACTAAAATCGTGCATGATTTTAATCAGGAAACTGGTGTCTTAACATATAATATTATAGAGGGAAAACAATTACTGATTGATTTCGTAGATGATAACGGTGAACCAATTCTTCAGGACAGTATTTATCGTAAGATATTGTCATTTTTAGAAATCGACACAGAAGAACAAGATAGATATCAGCTGAGAAAGAAAATAGAAGCTCAAATAAACGACAGGACTCAATGGACAAAAATTGTAAAAGGACATTTTGAGGCAAAAGGTTACCACGGAACAGTCGTAGAATCAAAAGTATTAACGAATGCTCCCTTACATGTTGAATTTACAGTTATACCTGGAACACGCTACATTGTGTCATCAGTAGAGTTCACAGGTAATAGAGCATTCTTAGATAATGAATTACTCCGTGAAATGGAATTGAAACCTGCAAATTTTTTCTCAAGATATTTTAGGAAACGTTTTTTTTCAGATATTGCTCTTGAAAGAGATAAGAATAGATTGGAAATATTGTATGAAAAAGCTGGTTATCAAGATGTAAAAATTACATCTAAATTGAACCTTCAAGAATCTAACAGAAAGCGTGAAGGGAATATATCAATACACCTGACATTTGTTGAACCATATAAAGAAATGATTCACAGATGTTTATTCATTGGGAATATGGTACTTGATAATACAACCCTCTATGACGCATTGCCTACCAAACCACCTGAACCAAATGCACCACTTGTTAAAAAAAATTATGAAGACGCAATTTTGAAAGCCTATCAAGACAGAGGTTATATATATGCAATAGTTGAGTCAATAGATTATTTTGATAAAATGGAAACACCTACGATTCAGGTTAATGGTAATTTCACTGATCAACTGAGTGCTGGTAATCTACACATACAACTGAGAGATGCATTCGAAAGAAACGGTCTTTCACTTGCTGGTACAGATGTTGCGACAATTGGTGATGAGTGGAGTATCCAAGATGTTGATGGAAACGCTCGTTATACTCTTGTGCAAAAAAAGGATAATATTGATGTTTATGAGCATGGTATATTGCAGTTTGATATTTATGAAGGTGATAAGATACTATTTGGGAAATTCAATTTTGTAGGTGATCTTGGTGTAGTACCAAATGTCCTGAACCGAGAAGTATCCAACCTACCCGGTACTCTTTTTATACCTGATAGGTTAAATGGTGTGATCCAAAATCTGTATAACACGCGTATTTTTGAACCTGGAATTCAGACCAGATTTATACCTGCCATTGGATTAGAACAAACCAGAAATATAGATAATGATGGTCTTCATAATCCTTCTTCTTCAATCTACAAAGTTAATGATGTTGAAATAAAACTCCAGAAACGTGGACCGCGATCCTATGCTGCCGATGTAGGCTATGGTACTGCTGACGGTCCACGTGGTACTATTGAATTTGGTCATCTCAATCTATTCAAACGTAATGTGCGTTTGAATTTGCGTGGCAGGTGGGGAACCCGCGGATATCTCTATGAAACAGTACTCACTGAACCTTGGCTTATAGGTAGAACAAGTGGTAGTCTACAGTTTTTGGGTAGAAAATTGGAAGAAGATGACGATGTCCGAGCACTGCAGGGAAGTTTTACCCTAAGTAGAAAACTGCCCGGATCCCACCGTCTGAATCTCCGGTACAGCTATCGTTATTTAAAGGATACATCTATTATAGATACATCTTTAGTACAACAGATTCCGAACTCCTCAACAACAGTCAGTAGTCTGAGTTTCTTATGGAGACAAGATAGTCGCGCACCATCCTTGAACCCTATATCTGGTATATTGAACGAGGTATCAGTTGAGTATGCTGGAGGAGTTTTAGGTGGAGAAAGTGGTTTTATAAAATTCGTATCTGACACACGTTTGCCTATACAATTAAATACACGGGGGTTTGTATTATTCACAGCATTACGAATGGGTTACACCCCAGGTCTACAAACAAACGACAACGATGAGGCAGAATTAATTTCCTTTGAAAGATTCTGGGCAGGTGGAAGTACAACAGTAAGAGGATATGAAGAGCGAGGACTCGGTCCTGAAGATGTTACCGGTAAACATCGGGGAAATGTTCAATTGGTTTTCAATTCAGAATTGCGATTCCCAATTTTAGCACCGATACAAGGAGTTCTTTTCTTTGATTCCGGTAATGTATGGGGTTCAGTAGAGGATATTGAATATAAATGGTTGCCATCCTCAGTTGGTGTAGGGTTACGACTGAACTTTAGTCCATTAATTATTGGAATTGATTACGCGGTACCTTTGTTAACTTTAACCGATGTTCCTACAAATCCGTTCTATTTCCGTATTGGTAATACATTTTAATGTAGTAGATATGTTTATTCTGATGGGTTGTAAGGTTTTCCCAATGCGAGAGGTGCTTCTGCACGTCCTACGAATCCTGCCAATACAGCCAAACCCAGGACAAATGGTAACATCAAGAACCATTGATATTGGATTCCCAATCCGGATGCCTGAAACCGATTGTCTAATGCAAACCCGAATCCAAACAGTAATGCTGCACCAAATACTTTCATTGGATGCCATTTGCCGAAGATTACAATTGCCAAGGCGATAAAACCACGACCTGCAGTCATCTCAGGTATGAAATAAGGTACATCCGCAAGTGAAAGATAACCGCCACCTATTCCTGCCATTGTTCCAGCAAACAATAGACACATTGTTCGCAATAGAGAGACATTTGATCCAACAGTTGAGATAGCTTTAGGATGTTCTCCACACGCACGGATTCTTAATCCTTGTTGTGTGTGAAAAAGGAATAGATATACACATGGGACCAGTAGAATTGCTATAAATACAATGATATTATGTGAAAAGAAAGCCTTTCCGAGTAATGGGATCTGTGAGAGAACTGGCACATCAAATTCTTTGAAATTGACAACGCTCTGGGGACTACCAGTTTCGCCAAACAATCTACGGTATACTACCTCAGTTAAACCCAATGCTAAAAGAGTTATTGCAGTTCCGATGACTACTTGGTCTCCTCGTAATTTTATTGCGAAATATGCAAACAGGGCAGCAGTTACAAGACCGCTAACCCCCGCAAATAAAAGTCCAATCCAAGGTGCATAAAATGGCAATCCGGATGCATAAAAAGAACCCAACATCCCAAAAAGTGCACCTATAAGCATCATTCCTTCAATGCCGATGTTAATGACACCTGCACGTTGTGAAACTACTTCTCCTAAAGCAGCAATCAATAGGGGTGTTGCCCCACGGATCGTAGCTGCAAGAATATCTTCAAACAACTCTATAAAGTTCACTATTATAAATTACCAATCTAAAATAAATTATTTTGATGTACGTTTTTGGAATATCTGGACAGAACCTAAACCGATGACAAATAGAAGTATTATTGCTTGCATCATCCATGTTACCTGTTTAGATATTCCAACTTCTGCTTCCATTGCAAATGAACCTTTAGATAGTGCACCAAATAGCAGTGCAGTAGCAATAGTCAATAGTGGGTGTAACTTTGCCAACAATGCAACCGCAATGGCAGTGTAACCGTATCCAGGAGAAAAACTATCTGAAAGACGTGGCGTAAGAGCCATTAATTCAATTGCACCTCCGAGTGCTGCGAGTGCACCACTCAGACAAAAGACGCGGATTGTATTATGTGCTACTGAAAAACCTGCGGCTTCCGCTGCTGCAGCTCCCTCACCGACAGCACGGATTTGATACCCAAAGGTTGTACGAAATAGAACAAACGTTAGGATAATTGCTAAAACTACTGCGATTCCGATACCTGGATGTACCCGATGAGAGTCAAACAATCGTGGTAGAGACACCCAATGTGCTATCGGATCACTTTGTGGTCCTGTTTTTGAAGCTTCTTGCAGAGGTCCTCCATCTATCATAAGACTCACAAAGTGAATTGCAATGTAATTTAACATTATTGTGCTTATAACTTCATTGACACCACGTGTTACTTTGAGAATAGCAGGTATTACACCCCATATACCTCCAGCGAGTACGGCTAAAGTCAGACATAGTGGTATAGCAATCCAAGAAGTGTTAGGTAATAATGTTGCTATTTTAGTTCCAAACCAAGTTGCTGACAAAGCACCCATCAAGAATTGTCCTTCAGCCCCAATATTCCATATCCCACACCGAAACGCAATTGCAACAGAAAGTCCTGTCATTAAAAATGGTGTGCTTTTTACCAATGTTTCACCGATTCCTGTAATAGAACCGAATGAGACGTTTAATGCTGCAGAGTATGCTTGAATTGGATTGTATCCACACAATAATATGATTAAACCATTTGTTATAAATGCTCCCGATAGAATGAACATCGGAACAACCACCCACTGAACAAGACGTGGGTATTTTTCGAGTATTTTTTTGTAATACAATTTCCCTTTTTGATATGAAGCAGGTAGATTATACATCCGTATCTGTCTCTCCTGTCATCAACAATCCCAATGCTTCAATATCATCACGGTGTTCTGTAGCCTCAATTAGTTCACCTCTTGACATCACATAGAGTCTGTCACTCATCTTTAATACTTCATCAAGTTCAGTTGAAATCAGTAGGACAGATTTTTTTCGTTCGCGTTGTGCAAGTAAGTTCTTGTGTACATACTGGGCAGCATTTATGTCTAATCCGCGTGTAGGATTAACAGCAATTAGAAGGTCAGGTTGAGGTGAGATCTCTCTTGCAAGTACAATTTTTTGTTGGTTTCCACCCGATAAAGTGGCGGTAGGAATATCAGCGATCGGTGGTCGAATGTCGTATGCATCAATCAATTCTGTTGATGTATGGTGTTTTATTGTCTGATCAATCACTCCCCAATTCGCAACATTCTCTAAATGTGGTACATTGAGTAGCAAGTTCTCTGCAATTGTAAATGTTGGGATAATACCCATAGTACGTCTGTCTTCAGGAATATAACCCACTCCACATTGTCTTATATTCTTTGTTCCTATAGGTTGTTTGCCTAATATCTCAACCTTTCCCCCTACGGTAGGACGTAATCCCATGACAGTCTCAGCCAATTCTCTTTGTCCGTTTCCATCAACTCCTGCTATACCGACAATTTCTCCGCGAAAGGTTTGCAAAGAGACATCTTTAACAGCCATTTCACCGCGATTTCCTTGTACAGTCAGGCTTGAAATATTGAGGACAAGTCCATTGGTGGTGTTATTCTCTATCCTTTCAATCTCTGTGAGTTCCTCACCAAGCATCTCCCTTGCGAGTCCACGAGCTGAGAGTTCACCTGTTTTCCCGTTGTAAACCTTCTCTCCAAGCCTTAATACCGTAATCCTATCGCTGATTTCTAATACCTCTTTCATTTTATGACTAATAAACATGATAGAACGATTGTCTTCCTGGAGTCTTCGTAGAATGTTAAATAATCCTTTAACCTCTTGTGGACTCAGAACTGCTGTCGGTTCATCAAGTATTAAAATTCGTGCATCAACTGCAAGTGCTTTCAATATTTCTACACGTTGTTTTAATCCCACAGATAGAGAACGTATAAGTGCATTTGGATCTACAACCAAACCGTAATGTTTAGAAAGTGATTCGGTAATCTGGACTGCATCGTCTGTTTTATAGCGAAACCTGCTGAGTGCGGCGATATTTCTGTCTACATATTGCTGTGATTCCGCATCATTCTCAGGCATTATCGCGCCACTTCTTGAACTAAATTGCGACACGGTCAAAGCTATATTTTCGGCGACGGTGAGATTTTCAACAAGCATAAAATGTTGATGCACCATACCGATACCGTTTGCTATAGCATCGCGCGGGGTCTTAAATTGTTTTTTGATTCCTGAGATAAAGATGCTCCCATCTGTTGGTTCGTATAGACCGTAGATGAGATTCATTAGGGTAGATTTACCCGCACCATTCTCACCTAAAATGGCATGGATTTCGCCAACTTGTAGTTCAAAATTGACGTTGCCAACCGCTACAAGATCACCGAATGTTTTTGTTATATTTTGAAGTTCAAGAACTGTTTCTGTATCCATCTACACCTTACACCAATCATCGGTTCTTGCATTAGTTAGTTCTCCATCATAAGCCACAAACCGTAAGGCTATTTTCCATACGCCATTTACAGGTGTTGTAATTGATCCTGTCTGTGTAGGGTTATAGAGTGCCATACCGTAATCACGAATAAACCACGGTCCACGAATAGCTTCATCAAGTATCGTCATAAAGACACCGTAATATCCATGTCCGGATAACTGGTTTTGGTAAGCTACAAAGTTAGACATATTATCGTTTATAACTTCTACCTTTCCTCTACGATTATTGTCTCCAATAACAACTCCTCCCATGACAGGCAGTAGTCTTGGTTCAACACGCATGCCAATGCTCCCATACTTTGTTTGTGGATATTCAACAGTACCATAATTGGCAATCTTTTCGCTTGTCATATCGCAAACAGTAGCATCAGAAAGTGAATATAGATTGACAGTGCGAATTTCGTCAAGCAATGGATCTTCGTTTTCATCTCTCCAGACAACCTTTTGTACGAAATTTATTCCATCCGTATGCGGTGTGATGTCAATCTCTTTTTCCGTATCCATACGTCCTAATTTTTCAAATAGTCTATCTGTAAAGGAACGACGTGGAGGAGAACCCCAATACCATGCTTCACGATCACCGACCTTAATCGGTGCTTGTCCTACAAAGATACCGTTGTGAAATGGATGGTCAAAAGCGAATTCTTGAATAACTGTGTGTCCTGCTGGTGTATAAAATGGGAAGACAAAAGGTCGATAAAAGTTTGTACCGATACCTCCCAGACACCGTCCTGTATCGGAGTTAACAACTAAATGAGTTCTGGCATTAACAATAACTTCATAATTGCTCATCATTTCACCATTCATTGATATTAATGATTTATATAAATACTATGGATTATCACATGCTATAATATAAAAGTATATTGTATCAGTTTAGAGATGTCAACTTCTATTTAATTACTGACCTATTGATTTCGCGATTCAGTATGTAATAGACTGTGCGATTTGGATACTGCACCTTACCTATAAGTGACACCACAACCGGATAAGGAATTAAAAAGATTGAAGTAAATTAGATAATCGTACGTCTAAATATTGCGTTGACAAAATAGGTTATATTCTGTTACTATAAATTATATTAAGAGTGTAATATTAATTGAAATAACACTATAAGTAAAAAATATTGTCTTGAGGTAAAATATACTATGAAAAAGCTTGTTTCGGCAATTCTTGCAATACAATTCATATTTATATCTCTCGGTTTCGCGCAAGAGAGTTGAGGTGCGTGAAGCAACCCTACCATCCCGCAAGGTGGTGGAAGTGAAGTTAGTTTAGCTTCAGAAAATAAGAGATTTCAAGTCTCATTCGGTACACGAGGATTCAACGCACAAGGTGGACATGATGAGAAAAAGGGACTTTCTCCTTCTGGTGATGTTATACAGGTAACGCAACATAGGCACGAAGTTGGGTTGAATGTTGTGCGGTTTGATTTTGGATTAAAATATCAACTCAATCCTCAATTGCGACTGGAAGCAACTCAACCCTATGAGATAAAAAGTCAGGATGCACAGATTCCTAATATTGATGCAGTTCAGGATCCTGAGGAGAAGGCTGCGATGTTGCGGAATCAGGATATCCACCACAGGAACGCAACCTATCAGGGAGTATCGGATATGGAACTTCTGTTAGGTTATACCAAACATGGTATTCTTGGAAAACACGATACACTTACTGCAAAGATTGGTACGACAATTCCGTTTGGTAAAACCGAAGAGGACCCATGGATACTGGGAGATATGGGGATGGAACATCTACATATCCAATTTGGCACGGGGACATTTAATCCGATTGCTGATATGCAATATAGGTTTCATGTCTACAGTGGATTGTCGGCTAATGTAAGTGTCCGGGGTAAGGTTCCTTTCTATGAAAACAGTAAAAATTATCGGGGTTCATGGGATGTTACTTACACTGGAGGATTCACCTATCGGTTGAGTGACTGGATCTCACTTCAGACAAGTTATCTGGGTCTTTACCAATCTTACGCGTATTGGCAAGGAGAAAAGGACATTAATACAGGATTACGGTTTAGTATGGCATCACTGGGTACGTCCATTGCCACACCATATAATGTGCCTATCACTATAATGTTGATGCTGCCGATACAACAAGAAACCTTATATGATGATGATAGTGATGCATTTCAATTGAGTGCATTGGTTTCCGTTACAGCGTTATATTCCTTTTAAATGAAATTGAGGAATTGTGTGTCCTGTATAAATAGTCAGGCGTAATTCCTCATCAAAAAGTTCATAGACGGGTGGTTTTCCGCTCAATTCCTCACTTTCATTGTTTCAATAATCTGATGATCTAATGGTCCTTTATAGTCCTGCGAATCGATTTGATTGTTTGCATCCTTTTCTTTTCCTCTGTGTAAAACTGCTTGAATGTAACTGTTGTAAATGTACTTGAATTCTATCGTTGCATCTTCACCGAGATGTATTTTATCAATCAATTCGGTTAGGGTTTCATACATTGCTGTTTTACCGGTGATAATCGTTTATTTGATAAATAGTCCTTGTTGTTAGTTTACCTATACTTGGTACCCGAAGAGAAGGTTGTTTTAGTTTTTCTCCTTCAATCTAACCATTAGATGTAAACCTGTTGTGATGAAGATAGTACCTACAAGCAAGAAACTAACACCTTTTATCTCGTTGGTATAGTTCATTAATGAATTGTTTGGAGCAGCAATCCAATTATTTGCTCCATGTTGAACATTATATGTATCAATTCCTGAAACGATGAATATGATTCCAGTAAGTATTAGAACCATTAGCACAGTTTTAAGTAAAATATTTTCTCTCATTCATCCTGCCTCCCAAGTATATTGATTCAATATTTATGTGTCTGTTTCCCAAGACACTCTAATAATACAGTAAATAACTGATGTGTATGTTAATCGTAATGATGTTGTATCACCATTTAACAATAAACACATGTGTTCAATCCAGTGTTTCTGTCCACTCACTCAGTACACGAGTCATCTCAACAAATACGTCCTCATCAGATTTTCGTGAACGTTTCAGAGTTTTGAATCCATGGTCAGCAGTATCCACCAGATGTAAGGTTGCTATGTCGCCAAGTTTTTCGCAGACTGGTTCCAACAACTCAAGTTTTGCCAACTTGTCGCGTGTGCCAGAAAGGAATAACATCGGAATTGTAACATCAGAAAGATGTTCTGCACGTTCTATTCCTTCCTTACCAGAAGGATGGAGCGGAAAGGCGAAAAATACAAGTCCTTTTACATGTTCAATCGGTTCTTTTGCAGCAGACATTGAGGACATGCGTCCACTATAGGAGTGTCCTCCGACCAGAATAGACAGATCACTTGCAGCTTCGTGTGCAGCAGCAACTGCAGATCTGACAGTTTGCAATGCAACCGCCTCAGATTCCCTACCACCACCGCCACGTTCCATATACGGAAACTGATAACGGAACGTAGCAATTCCAATATCTGCTAACCTCTCCGATATAGTCTGGAGTGTGGAACTCCTCATATTTGTGCCTGAACCGTGTCCAAGTACTAACAACCATTTTGCATTATCCGGTTGGATGAGTAGTGAAGATACTTCACCTTTTTCTGGTGTTGCGATAAACTTAGATTCTATTGCTTCATAACTCATTAATTGCTCCTTGAGTATGTAGAGAGGGTGTGATGAATTGCGTGATTACAAACAAAATATATAACTGTATACTACTGTTCTGTCCATTCGAAAATTGTGAATCAGCAAAGAATTCGGGAATCCAAATCAAGAAATCAAGAAATCAACGGTATGAATACCATTTAGGTATTCCCCCAAATCAACGCCGAATACGCCAAATCAACGGTATGAATGCCATTAAGGCATTCCCCGTATGGTATTCGTCCAAATCAACGCAGAATGCGCGCATGGCATTCTACGGGTATGAATGCCATTGGCGGCATGCGCGTTTGGCATGCCACATGATTCCCGGAGTTCCCTCCTACAAAGACAGATCCGTTTTCAGTAGAAGCGATCTCCGAATCGTGATATTTACCTATAAAATAGGAGTAGACACAGCACTACTTAATACACTGTTGTACAACATCTCGGTAGGTTTCTAACCCATCAGTCTCTAACCCTTTTACCTTTGCCATATCGTCCCATTGACGTAAAGTGAGTGCATCCTGATAATGAGGAATTTGTTCAAATGCAAACCGTTCCTCGTCAGACAATACTCCTCCCTGAACTTTGAGACTCTTTTTTGATGCTTCAGATAATCCATCATAATAATTGGAATCAATAGTGCATAAATATCTTTTAGCAGGTACATGCAACCGTATTGGTGTTATGACAGCGTCAGGGAAAAACGGTTGCATATATTGTGCGCCAATCTCCTCGTGGTTCAGGTCTGTATCCAGAAATTCAACATCGGCATTGTGTTCATCTAAGATGAAATGTCCGATGTCGTGAAGTAATGCACTCGTAACCAGCGTAAGACTCGCTGTGTTCTGTTTGGCAAGTGCAGCGCATTGTAATGCATGTTCTAACTGTGTAACTACCTCATCATAAAATGACTGTCCACGAGATTCCATGTATTTGAAGAGCACATCAACCTTCTGGTATGGTGTTGCGTCATTCATTTTCTGTGCGAGTGTAGGATCAACCAACTTATTCATGGTTTATTACTTTTCCTTGAAAGTGTGCAATTTTGCTTATTTGTCCGTCACGTTTTGAACCGTCATTTGCGTATTGTAAGAAAGCCTGCTTTTTGTCAGCATAATACTTCTCACGCCAATCTCCTTGCGACTTTGCGTTATAAGTAAGATATATAATCCGCCTCGGTTGATTAGAACTATTGGCTGGACTCTTATGTGGAATGTAAGAACCGAATAGTAGAATGTCACCAGGTTCTGATGGAACAGGCATCCATGTCATTAAGGCAGCAGTATCAGGAGAAACACATCCATTTTCATCAAGTGCTATGAAACCTTCTTGATGTCTACCCGGTGCAAAATATAGACATCCACTTTCTTGAGTAGCTGGATCAACGGAAATCAGACATGTTATATGGTAATCTACGAATTCGTATGCAGGAGCGTCCTGGTGTGCAGCATAGCCACCACCACCTGGATACTTGTAGTTGATTTTTTCTTTATACAGAACTGCGGGTTCTTCCATTAATTCAGATACTACCTCACACACTTTACCAGTTGTCACGGTAGTTCTCAAATTTGTATGATAGGGAACAAAGTTTTCCGAACGAGAGAGGCGAGGTCCTGTTGGTGTTGATTCGTAATGATGCAGCCACTTATCTTCTGTAGGTTCCCAAGAAGAAATTTCAGATACCCACAACTTCAAAGACTCTGTTTCTTTGTAACTGAAAAAACCGGATATTTTTAAATATCCGCTGCCCTTCCAATCTCGCAACTGTGCTGAATTCAGGTAAGCCATAATACTTCCTTACGGATATTTATTGATTGTAACTATAACGTATAGATGTGCTTTTGTCAAATTGTAGAGTGTTGAGGGAGTGTATAGTTTTCCCACATTATAGTAGATATTAGAATTACTTGGACACTGATAGGTGTGAATCAACGCTAAATGCGAGTTTGGTATTTAGCGGATATGAATACCTTTTGGCATTCGACAGGAGGGAACTCCGATTCACGACTATCAAGGTGTTCGGTCGCGACTAGGAAGTCGCTCCTACAGAAGATAATGAGGTCGGCGACTGGGAAGTCGCTCCTACAGAAGATGTGTCAACTTATTTGTATATTCCATTATAATATATTACCATGACTGCGTTGACGACTTTTGTGGTAGTCATGAACCGTTTGAAATATACAAATGCAAATGTTAATATTTTGCTTCTACTTTGTCAAATTAATATTTAATTATAATTTGACAGAACTCTAAACGCCCGGTGTTGTAAATGGATATATAGTGAAATATAAAAATATGTTTACACATCTTCTGTAGGAGCGATCTCCGAATCGCGACTAAGGATATGTATGGTCGGGAATCGGAGTTCCCTCCTACAAAGAAACTGTCAAGATAATTGTAAAATCCACTATAAAGGAGAAAAACAGATCTATTCTGTACCAGTAGGATTTGAACTAAATTGTAGAGATTTTGTGGGATCTGCAACTTCCATACGATAATCCCACCATCCATTGTAATCACCGGAAAGGATTGTCAAGGTGTTCCATCCTTCTTTCAAGGGTAATTCAAAGTGTGCCCACCAAGAAAATAGATTTTTGCCAGGGATGGCAGCACCAGGAATCTCAACCCCGTTTATGTAGATTCGTCCAAGATTACTCCCCCATCCAATCTGTGCAAATACACGTTGTATATCTGGACTTTTTATGTATGTTACACCAAAACCGTATGCCATCTCAGCATTATTGAATATAGCATCTAATTTAATCCGATCCTGTTCTGAGATGTGTTCCTGCCAAGTGATATCATCTGATTTCCCTTGGTAGACTTTATGAAGGCTGTAATCGGGTAAAGTGATTTCAAGAAAATTCGTAGGAATATCATTTGAGTTTTCAGGAGTCTTGTTTATGCCGAGATCAAAAGGACCCAAGATCATCCAGTCTTTTATGACTCGCATGTGTACCCTGTCAATTGGGTGAATCAAATTTCTACCACTTTTTAGTTGCTCTCCACCATATAATAGTGCATATTTGTAGATGGGAAATGGAAGGAAATCATCTGAATTGACAGATAAGGTGACAGTTGTTTTTACAGTTTGACCCGGCTTGGCTTTTAAAGTAAGTTGGTGAGGAGCAATCTTCCATTTTTGATTTGGGTTAAAGACAAATTCTACCTCCATTTTCTTTTTTAAAGTATTATTGAGCGAAATTTCAATGTGCCCATCAGATTCGGATTCGTTTTTATTGAGATCAATATTTTGTTTGATGTCAAGGAGATCTGAAACCTTGTCCTTAAAAGCTGCAGTAGATAGATCTGCTGGATGGATGTTCCCTGGTTCTATAATTGCGACATTCACATCTTCACTATCCACTGTAACTAAACTGTAATGATCAAATGCACCGACTTCGCGTACTTTCTGTGGCGTGAATCCCCCGCCAGTTGCACCGAGGACGAAATATCGGCGATCATTACGTGTGTGGAGTGTCAAGTTATGATAATGTCCTGCAAAGACAGTGTATGGTCGTTCTCCGAGAGCTTCTTCAATTTCTTCCCAACCGGAGTGTTTTTGCAGCCATAAAGGTCTGTGCAACAAAACAAATGTATGACGCACATTTGAGTGTTGTTCTAATTGAGTTTTTGCATATTTCATTTGTTCCTCACCAAACCAGTTTACCCACTCACCACTGTTTGCATGCCATTCCTCGGTATTGAGTAATAGAAATAAACAGTTCTTGTATGTAAATGCATAATACGTTCGACCTAAGTTCTCTTTCCAATAGTCATACATTACAGGATTTGTTATATCGTGATTACCTGGTAAGGACAGAAACGGAATATCCAAGTTCGATTGATGTTCCCAAAACTCCTTCCATTCAGCCTTGAGTTGTTCTATGTCTGTAGTGTCACCTTGTATCAGATCTCCCACCATAATAGCAAAGTCTGGTTTTAAGGTATTTATTTCATCAATTGCACGGTCAAACACATGCCATTTATCTAAACCTCCACCTGTTTTATCACCGATTATAGCAAAAGTGAACTTATCTGGGTCCTCTGAGAATGAACGTTCAACTAATGGTGTCCTTTCAGGAAAATTAGGTTTTTGTGCATTTGTTGTTACACAGAACATTGGCGATAGAACAAGCATCGCCATAACTGTTATATATGATAGGAATTTTCGCATAATAATCTCCAAAATGTGTATGATATTTGATACACACTACAATAGTAATCTTAATCTACATATAATACCATTTTTAATAAATAATATGCCATTAGATGTGGAATGTTGTAGTTGTGACCTCTTAGTCGCGATTCGGAGATCGCTTCTACAGAAGAAAGTTCCTTCTTTGTCAAAAACAGTTGAATTCAATAATAAGGCAATATTAAATAGAATTGGTATTACGATCAAACAATGACAATAAAAAACAACGGGAATGGGTGAACAATGTCCAGGGTATTGGACAAAGTGTGAAGTGTTTCCGAGTGCGATTTATACCGGTGATCTCCTACAACGAAAATTTTTTCCGGGTAGTCCTACTTGAACCTGCCGTGCCATTTTTCAATTGGGGTCCGGGATCGGTAAAACGTCTTGATAGACGGGTTCCATCTTCTCTGAGTATGTTTCACCCCGAACCCACATGACCGGACGAACATTTTTTGTCTGCTTTTTTGGAATACGTTCTGCATCACCACTAATATAATGTGCCACATTACACCTGCGAAAACGTAGGCTGTGGTTGTCTGTGCTTTTATGGAGGAGTTGGTTGTTGAACCAAACGACTGCTCCTGGTGGCACTTCAACCGGAACACCATCTTCGTCTCGAGCATCGCGTGCAATTTTGAACTCATTCTGTTGTGAACCTTCAAGGTCTTCGTGTTTAAGAATGCCATATTTGTGGCTGCCGGGAATAACATATAGACATCCATTGTCTCGGTCTGCAGCATCAATAGCAGTCCAGGTTCCGACTGTCATTTCAGTTTTATACTGATGGTTAAAATACCATTTATCCTGATGCCATGGAAAACCTAAGCCAATCTTTGGTGATTTCCAGATATACAGGTTATTTAGACCAAGTAGATTGGGGTTGAGTATATCAACAATAGGATCTGTTAAACGTGGGTCACGCACACGTGCGAGGAATTCAGGACAATAACAACTCACATGATGTATTTTATGCATTGCCTGGATACCAGAAGCTTTAACTTTTCCGTCTCTGACTAATGCATTTTGATTTATATTCTCTGCTGGGAAGGGTCGTTTTCCAGTAGCGATGTCATCCGCAATCTTCCGCAAGACATCGTTTTCTTTTTCAGTGAAAACGTCGTAACGGACAAAGTATCCGTTTTCTTCCCAAAAGGATCTTTCATCTGATGTTAAAGCAAAATTGTGTTCCTGTTGTGATTTCTTTGCCTGCATTATTTCTCCAATTCATCTGGTATGGGTAAAACATCCCGAAATACTGGTTCCATCTTTTCTGAATATGTATCCCCATGAACCCACATGACTGGTCGGACTTGCTTGATATTCTTATTTTGAACTCGCTCTGAATTTGCACTGATATAATGTGCGACATTGCATCTACGAAAACGTTCACTGTGGTTATCGGTGCTTTTATGAAGTAATTGATTGTTGAAAAAGATTACACTACCCGCTGGTACTTCAACTGGTACACCATCTTCGTCTTTTGCCCCAAGTGCTTGTTTAAACTCGTTTTGTTGCGAGCCTTCAAGTTCAACATGTTCATGAACCTCGTTCTTATGGCTGCCGGGTATAACGTATAGACACCCATTGTCTAAATCTGCATCATCAATGGCAGTCCATGTTCCAACGGTTTTTGTAGTTATGTATTGATGGTTAAAGTACCATTTATCCTGATGCCATGGGAAACCTATACCGATTTTTGGCGGTTTCCAAATATATAGGTTGTTGAGACCGAGAATGTCTGGACCGATTAAGTCAACGATTGGATCAGTTAAACGAATGTCACGTGTTCGTGCAAGGAATTCAGGTGAATGTTTATTAATATGATGAATACAGTGCATCGCATTGGCACCAGTTGCTTTTACCTTTCCATCTCTGACAAACGCGTTTTGGTGGATTTGTTTTGCGGGGAACGGACGTTTCCCAATGGCAATGTCATCGGCGACTTGCGCTAAAGAGTCATTTTCTTCTTTTGTAAAAACGTCGTAACGGATAAAGTATCCGTTTTCTTCCCAAGATGATTTTTCTTCAGGAGTCAGTCTAAACTTCTGTTCATCGAATGTTGTATTTGTGTCCATTAACGCTCCTATTGATACATTTATTCCTTTGGTAACTTGTGCTTTTCTCTCCACCGTGGGTACTCATCTGCAAGGAGTTTGGCTGCCCAGCTCCCGTAGTAGTCGTATCCACCGCGGCGTTCCTGTCCGATTTCGGATAACGAGTAGCGGACCACCGAGTCGCGGTCGAGAAAGATTGGACGGTTGCTGCCGAGTTCGTAGAAACGCGCCCAGAGCGGTCCCGCATCGGGGTCCGTTACGATCCGTGTATCTTTCTGCCCCTCTGCGTCGGTGAACTCGTCAAAACGCATGCCGTGGATAGTGACGTTCCTGAACCACTCAACGGATCCTTTGACAGCGGCGATAATCTCTGGGGTGGGTTCATCGAGTGACATCAGAAATCGCACGACACCAACGCTTTCTCCACCAGAGAGCGACGGTGGTTCATAGGAACGTGCCCACGCAGGCTCAAGCGTTTTCTCGTCATGCTGCGCACACCAGGCTGTGAGTTTGCCATTCTGCTTGATTTGCGTGTGCAGGATGCAGTCAATGCCCTTGGTTAAAGCATCTTCAACCTTCGTGCGGTCTTCCGTTTTCAGGAACCGATAGTCGGAAGATTCAGAGACATCTCGGAGGAGTTCGAGAATGCGGGACATAACATTGTCATTGAACGTGATGTGACGACGGTAGCCCTTGCTTAGCGGATAAAACTGGGGCCACCCGCCATTCGGGTATTGCGCTTCAAGGATATGAGAAAGACCTTTGAGAAATGCTTGTTGGTAGCGCGGCTCGTTTGTCACACGAAACGCACGAGCAAGAAACCGTAGTTCGTCAATGGTCGCACCGTTGTCAAACGTTGCGTGCAGATCCTCAATTTTACCATCAAACGGCTCAGATGCCGTATCTCTAATCTTGGGCCAACCCCCGACCAGGGTTTGCCAAGTGAGAACGTTGTCGGCAATACGGCGACCTTCCTCACTCTGGAGCCATTCAAGAGACTGCTTCGCATATCGGGACGGAACGTTTGCTTCTGAAGATGGCAGCAGGAAAAGAAGCAAGATATAGATGGAAGTTAGTCGTAGTTTCATGATAGTGTCCTTTCGTTTGTAGTCAATCGGATGATAGAATTGGTATAACGTCCCGTTGAACTTCATCTGCCATACCCGGATAGGTTTCACCCCGAATCCACATAGGTGGTCGTTTTTTATTCACAGCCTCAGGACGTGTCCATTCTGCTTTGGCACTGATATAATGTGCGATGTTTGCACGTCTAAAACGCGAACTGTGGTTATCTGTGCTTTTATGGAGGACTTGACTATTAAACCAAATGACCGCTCCAGCAGGGATTTCTATCGCGACACCATCTTCATCTCGAGCTCCTTCTGCTTGTTTAAACTCTCCTTGTTGTGAACCCTCAACTTCCTTATGTTCACGAACTCCATATTTGTGGCTGCCGGGGATTACACATAAACACCCATTTTCTTTATCTGCGTTATCAATTGCTGTCCATGTTGCGACTGTCATTCCAGTTTTATACTGATGGTTAAAATACCATTTATCTTGATGCCATGGGAAACCTAAACCAATTTTTGGCGGTTTCCAAATATAAAGGTTGTTGAGACCGAGGAGATCAGGACCGAGTATGTCAACAGCGGGGTCAGTTAGGCGCGGATCGCGCGTGCGCGCAAGGAATTCTGGACAATTACAGCTTACATATTGGATATTATGCATTGCGTAGATACCTTGTGCATTGACTTTACCGTCCCTGACTAAAGCGTTTTCAAAGATATGATAGTCTGGGAAGGATCTTTTTCCAACAGCAATATCGTCAGCGATTTTCGCTATATGGTCATTTTCCTCTTTTGTAAATACATCGTAACGGACAAAGTATCCGTTTTCGTTCCAAGATATTCTTTCTTCAGGAGTCAGTCTAAACTTCTGTTCATCGTCAATAGTGTTTGCTTTCACTAATTCACCTATTCAATAATTAATTATGTTTCATACCGTTTCTATATAGTGTAATAAAAAAATAAAAAATATCACACATTTATGTAATATGATGAAATTTGGGGAGAATAAAAGACGGAGATTATGATATGTGTCATAAAGTCTGTAGCTGCAATCAATTGTATGACAACTACAGACATCATTACATTACATTGAGAAGTTAGCGACAAAGACGTTGTTGGATGCATCCCCTTGTTGCCAATTTACGGGAAGGAAATTGTCTTTGTAACGATAAATAACAGATTTACCAACAATCGAATCTTTAACATCAATCAACGGTTCATACCAAATCTGATGGGGCTGTGTGCAATTTGCACATGGATACCGATTGGCAGAAAGAGTCAAGACTTTGCCAACGGTCACATCATATTTCATTCCAATTTTCGTGAAAGAAATTGGTGCGATTTGTGTAGTAACTACTTTGCCGAGTACGTCTGCACTTTTGGTTGCAAGCATGTTGGTTATTGCCTTACGTTGTTCAGGTGTGGTTTTTGTGTCAACATACAAAACACTTTTACGTGTCTTAGTATCAACTGCAAGGTTGCTTTTAGCACTGACGACTGCAACAACGGTAATACCGTCTAATGATACATTATTCCAACTTCCTTGATGGATATTCCATATAAGAGTTGCCTCTTTACCACCTTCTACAAATTCAGCACCGTAATGACATGCCCCTACATAAACACTCGCAGAACGCGCTTCAATATATTCACCTTGGATATTAGAGGTTTCTGTTGCGAATGCAAAACCTGAAACCAAGATAAGTGTTATTGTTGTCAAGATTAATATACTTTTCATATCTATATCTCCTTATGTTATCAGTCACCCTTTCAACACATATTATACGAGGTAATTTGTATCTATTATATCAGAATATCCCTAACATATCAAGAACAATTGTATTAATAAATTGTCATGTAAGTTTTTAGGATATGTCATCTGTATCTCATTGTATGATATGTAATTGTACCTTACGAAATATGTAGAATTCTTTCAACGAATTCTACAATAGACGGCGCGAATAGATAATCGTAATTGTAAAATAAAAACATACGTATTGACATTGAATCACCGAAACGCTTAATTGACTTTAAAGTGTACCAAATAATTTAACAGACTAATTGTACTATGTAATTAAACGTGAATTCGGTTTAGCAGACATGCAGGATATTTTATCTATATGCCGAATTTATAATGTCATATTTTTGTAAAGTTATTGAGTTTTTTGAGTCAACCGGAAATGAAGGAATTTGGACATGTGCCTCAATCCCTTATCACCATTAGGTTTATAGGCTTATTACGACTAATTTAGTCAGGATTGACTCAAAAACTTTACAAGATTTATCAGGCACTATAATAAAGGTTATTGCTGTGCCTATTTGGCGATTCCCATAATTTCTTATACCGAACTCACGTCAATTTAAGTTGTACATATTGACAGATTGTATCATAATAGACTGTATAAAAGCATTACAGATCAATAATGATATTATCTTTGCATTTTACAACAGATATGTCATTATTCAGTCTATCAAGTAGAGTTTGGATAGATTCGTTGAAAACTGGATGGATGAGATTTGGTGCGATTTCTGCTAATGGTACAAGGACGAAACGCCGATTATGCATCTCTGGATGTGGGATTGTAAGGTTTGTGGTTTGTAAACAGACATCTTCATAGATCAAAATGTCCATATCTATTTCCCTTGGACCCCATCGAACACGGTGTTGTCTTCCAACATCGGATTCAATGTCTTTTACAGTATGGAGTAGGTCGTGAGGATTATGGCAAGTTTTTATTTCCATAACACCATTCAGAAAATCAGTTTGTGCTACAAAACCTATAGGTGAGGTGTTATAAATAGAAGAAACCCTTTCTAAAGTGATTCCTTCCGTTTGGGATATGGCATTGATAGCGTTTTGGATATACAAAAGCCTGTTACCAATGTTGCTTCCAAAGCCGATATATGTTAAATGCACAAAATTTGAATGGTAAAAGATGGATATAATTAGGTAATAAGTTGGTGTTTAACCGGTAAATTTACGGAGAACTAAACAGGTGTTATGTCCACCGAATCCAAATGCGTTAGAGAGTGCTACTTCAAACTTTGCATCTCGACTTTCGTTTGGAACATAATCTAAATCACATTCTTCATCAGGTACTTCGTAGTTAATGGTTGGTGGTATGAACCCTTTTTCTATTCCACCTATGCATGCAATGAGTTCTACCGCACCTGCAGCACCGAGTAGATGTCCAACCATAGACTTTGTGGAACTAATGGGAATTTTGTATGCACTTTCACCAAAGAGTGATTTTATAGCGTTAGTTTCGGCAACATCACCAATGGGTGTAGAGGTGCCGTGTACATTGATATAATCAACAGCATCTATCGGAAGTTTCGCATCGCTTAATGCAAATTCCATCGCTTTGGCAGCACCTTCACCGTTTTTCGGTGGACTCACCATATCGTGTGCATCAGAAGTCATGCCGAAACCGACTATCTCAGCGTAGATATATGCTCCACGCTTTTTTGCATTTGTAAGTGATTCAAGGATGATAACTCCCGCCCCTTCTCCCATAACAAATCCATCTCGCTCTTTATCAAATGGACGAGATGCACTATCAGGTTCATGGTTCCGTTCGGACATCGCACGCATTGAACAAAAACCTGCAAATGCTAAAGGAGTAATTGCGGATTCAGCACCACCTGTAAACATCACATCTGCGTAGCCATGTTGAATCAATCGAAATGACTCACCGATGGAATGGTTGGAAGTTGCACAGGCAGTAACAGATGCAGAATTGGGACCCCTTAGGTCAAAATGGATAGACACTTGTCCAGCTGCCATGTTAATAATCATAAAAGGCACGAGAAATGGACTGACGCGTTTAGGTCCTTTTTCAATAAGTACTGCAGCGTTTTCTTCAAGGACACCTATACCTCCGACACCAGACCCGATTTGGACACCGGCTCGGTAGGGGTCAACCTTAGACAAATCGAGACCGGAGTCTTCATGTGCCATCATTGAAGTCGCAAGTGCGTATTGAATGAAAAGCGGAAAACGGGATGCAGCTTTCTTATCCAGATACTTTTCTGCTTGAAAGTCATTAACTTCAGCAGCGATCTGAGAACGATATTCGCTTGCATCAAAAAAGGTTAAAGGTCCGATTCCGTTTTTCCCGACAGCAAGCGCATCCCAATATTCTTCTTTCGTGTTACCAATCGCATTGATAACACCGATTCCTGTAATAACTACACGCTCCACGTGACCGATCCTTTTCTTCATGGGTTAGGAGAGCATGTATAAGTTACATACTCTCATCAGTTTCGTAGGATATGTTTATCTAAACATGTTCATCAAGGTAATCCAAGGCATCTTGAACAGTTTGTATCTTTTCAGCATCACTGTCAGGGATTTCAAGGTCAAATTCCTCTTCAAGTGCCATGACCAATTCCACGGTATCAAGCGAATCCGCCCCAAGGTCTTCCATAAAAGAAGCATCAGGTGTTACGTTATCTGCTGGGACACCAAGTTGGTTTGAAATAATTTCTATAAGTCGTTCTTCGTTTGTTGCCATTTGTGTAAATTAAACTCCTCTCATTAGAACGGATAAACAACATAAATAATTGTTAGTTTGTCCGCGCCGAGTAATATTAATCAAGTTCATCTGAAGGACAAGTGAAATTTACTTGTCATAACTGCATACCAATATTAATGAAACATATTGCTGTCTGTAGACAGAAAAAAGAATAGAATGAGTTACATCACCATACCACCGTCAACCTGAATAGTTTGTCCAGTGATATAGCGTGCGGCATCAGATGCTAAGAAACAGACAGTGTCTGCTATATCATCTGGAGTGCCAAAGTTTTGTAATGGAATAAGTTCAAGTAGTTTATCCTGTAATTCCTCAGGTATCTTTGCTGTCATGTCGGTTGTAATGAATCCTGGTGCTATAGCATTTACAGTAATACCGCGTGTCCCTACCTCTTTTGCTGTTGTTTTTGTCAAGCCTATAATACCAGCTTTTGCAGCAGCATAACTTGCTTGTCCTGGATTTCCCATCAAACCGATGACAGAAGAAATGTTGATAATACGTCCACTTTTCTGACGTATCATCGGACGTAGAACAGCACGGGTACAATACATAGTTCCAGTAAGATTTGTTTGTAAGACCGCATCCCAATCTTCATCTTTGAGTCGCATTAACAACATATCACGTGTAATACCTGCATTGTTCACCAGAATATCAATTTGGGAAAATTCAGCAATTGTTGCATCAACAAGTGCCTCTACATCCTCTTTTTTTGATATGTCTGCAGCCATTGCATGTATAGTGTACCCTTTGTCATTTAGCACATCAGCGGTTTGTGCTATACTCTCAGTGGAACGTGAACATAAGACGACATTTGCCCCTACTTCACATAACTGTTTTGCAGTTGCTGCTCCTATACCGCGTGATGCACCCGTTACTATCGCTGTTTTTCCACTCAGCAAATTCTCGGTAAATACACGTTTTTCAGTTGTTGCTTCCATTTATCCACCATTTCCGTATTCATCAATCACGTGGGAAAGTGTCTGTAAGTCTTCAACGTTAATAACGTTGCAATCTGGTAACGTACGTTTTACCAAGCCAGATAGAACTTTACCAGGTCCAACTTCAACAAAGTGCATGACACCTATATTCTTAATAGTGTGTAAGGAGCTTTCCCATTGAACAGGTTTTGTTATCTGTTGAGTGAGCAGATGCTTGAAATTAACCGTATCTGTGGCAAACTCTCCCGTTACATTCATCACGATATCGGTATTCGGAGGATGTAAAGTCACTGTATCTAATTTGGATTGAAACTTTTCTTGTGCAATCTCCATCAGTGGTGAGTGAAAAGCACCACTTACAGGTAAGAGCCGACACCTTCTGGAACCAATTTCATCTGATGCTTGAGATACCACCTGATTGACAGCATCAACTTCACCAGAAATTACCAATTGACCTGGACAATTGTAATTTGCGATCTGTACTATACCATCTGTTTTCTCACAGATGTTTTGAAGATGTGTTTCTTCCATACCAAGAATTGCAGCCATTGTTCCGTTGTGCTTTTCCCCTGCTTCTGCCATAAACTGTGCACGTGCACTTACTAATTTCAAAGCATCCTCAAATTCAAGCACACCAGCTGCCACAAGTGCTGAATACTCACCTAAACTATGACCCGCAACAACCTTCGGTATTACCCCCAATTCATGGTTAAGTACTTTCAACGTAGCAATGCTGCTTGTTAATATTGCAAGTTGTGTATTTTCAGTCTGTTTTAATTCAGTTTCAGGTCCCTCAAAGCAGAGGTTGCTTAATTTTCTTCCAAGAGTTGAATCGGCTTCATCAAAGACCTCCCGTGCAATAGAATAACTCTGCACTAAATCAGAGCCCATTCCTACTTTCTGTGATCCTTGACCGGGGAAAATATATGCGAATTGCGTCATTATTGATAAAATAAAATATGACTAAATTTATATTTTAATTTCAGATGTTGATAACAAGTAAATATTCACAACGGACATTACAATCGGAGAAGTGTACTTCCCCATGTCAAACCGGCACCGAATGTTACGAGCAGTATCAAATCATCTGGTTTTGCACTACCCTCCCGAATTGCCTCATCTAATGCAATGATAACTGTTGCTGCTGAAGTATTACCGTATTTGTCTACATTGACATATACCTTTTCTCGCGGCATACCGAGTCTATGTCCGACTGCTTCAATTATCCGTAAATTGGCTTGGTGCGGTATTAATAGGTCAATATCATCAACACTTAGGTTTGCTTTCTTTAGCACCCGTTCGGCAGCCTCTGGCATCAACCGAACCCCTAATTTGAAAACTTCTCGTCCATTCATCTGAATTTTGTTTAAGTTCTGGTCAATTGTGTCTAATGTTACTGGCATTCTTGAACCGCCAGCAGGTATACCGAGTAGATTTATGTCAGCATAATCTCCATCTGACCCGATATAAGAAGCAAGTATTCCTTTTGGTTCTTCAGTTGCTTGTACAATAGCGGCACCAGCCCCATCGCCAAATAAAACACATGTGTTCCTATCGTTCCAATCAACGATATTATTAAATACTTCACCACCAACGACAAGAATTGTTTCGTACTGACCAGAGACAATTAAACCATTTGCTAAATCCAGACCATAAAGAAAGCCTGCACATGCTGCTGAAATATCCATTGCTGAAGCGTTTTTTGCACCGATACCCTTCTGTACATAACATGCGGTAGATGGGAATACTGTATCAGGTGTGACAGTTGCAACGAGAATCATCTCAATATCAAGTGGATCAATTTGTGCTCTTTTTATTGCTAATCGAGCAGCTTGTACACTTAGGTCTGATGTAGCGATGTCATCATCGGCGATTCGCCGTTCAACTATACCAGTGCGTTGTCGAATCCATTCATCACTGGTATCCACCATCTTTTCAAGGTCAGAATTGGTTAAAACGGTTTCAGGTAGATAAGAACCCGTGCCTGTTATTGCTGCATTTCGATTCATACTGAAGTATCCCTTTGTTCGAATGAGACATCAACACATGAACATAATATATGTTGTGTCATTCGGAGAGAATTTGTTGCGGATGTCTTACCTACAGTTGTTCTTCTGTAGTCCTTAAAATAGACCTTCCCTTATAATGTCCACAATGTGTGCAAACGCGGTGTGAAACCATCATTTCCCCACAGTATGAGCAATCTGTCACTACTTGGCTATGCAGCGCATGATGGCTTCGTCGCATTCTTTTTTTAGATTTTGATGTTTTACGTTTTGGATGAGCCATTTTTTGTATTTCTCTCCTTGTTGTTTAGTTTACTTTGCTTGCCTAACTTCGCAGTCTCTAACATTTGGGATAGGTTAGCAAAAGGTGAAGTCAATTCTGATACATCACTTTCCAAATCACCTATATCTTCACAAATGCAGTCTTCCGTATTCAGATTTGCACCACAATTATAACATAGACCTTCACACATCTGCGAACAGAGTGGCCAAATCGGTATTTGTATTGCTAATGCACGTCTTGTGTCATCTGATATGTCAAAAGTTTCACCGTCATAGTAACGTTCCCCATCTTCAATATCCTCAGTTTCTGATTGTTCAGGATTGGGATTTGGGGAGAATTGCACCTCAAAAGTTGCATCAATATCTGTAGTAAACGATTCAAGACATTTTCCACATTGCAGTTCAATAACAGTTTTCACATCTGCTTTGACATATATATAATTTTCACTGTGCCGCAACAATTGAATTAACCCGCGAACTGGACTCAAAAAATCCACTTCATCTATGTTAAGATCAATTTGTGAGGTAGGGATTTCAACTTCATGATTATTGAAGTTCCCATCCTTGATATTTCTAACGTCAAAAGCCAACGTGTTTTTCATTGTTTTGACTAAAGGATCTAAAAAGCTGCTTCTTCTTCAATTCTAATTAGTTTCGCGTCACCTTTGACAACATCAAGTTTATATATCTGTTCAAGTGCTGTTTTCATATCTTTTTCTCGCGCTTTGTGTGTTAACATCATGAGTGAGACAGTTTCTGTGCAGTGCGGTTCTTTCTGTATTACAGAGGAAATACTTATATTAAAGTTCCCTAATATGCTGCCAATACTTGCTAAAACACCTGGACGGTCAACCACAACAAACCGTAAATAATACCGCGTTTCAATATCGTCAATAGGGCACACTGTGATTTCAGACTGAGAGTGTGCAAACCAAGCATGTGAAATCGGGGAGCTTACGCCGCGTTGAATAGATTTTGCAGCATCAATGATGTCTGCAACAACTGCACTTGCGGTAGGCATTTCACCAGCTCCCTGTCCATAAAAGAGTGTGGGTCCCACTGCTGAACCTATGACACACACAGCATTATATGCACCCCCAACATTTGCTAATAAACTTCGTTGCGGTAGAAGCGTAGGATGCACCCTTGCTTCAACACGATTATCATCGGTTAACTTTGCAATTGCAAGTAGTTTTATTACATAACCAAGTTCATGTGCATATTGAATTTCTATTTGCGATATATCTGTAATACCTTCGACATGGAATTGGTCAACGGGGATATTAACCCCATAAGCAAGTGCAATGAGAAGTGTCAATTTCTGTGCAGCATCAATACCTTCAACATCCAGCGTAGGGTCTGCTTCAGCATATCCCTTTTCCTGTGCATCAGAAAGAACATTGGCAAAATCAATACCATGTTCGTTCATTTCTGTCAGCATGTAGTTGCATGTACCATTTACAATTCCATATATTGACTGAATCTGATTTGCAGTGAAACTCTCTTGAAGCGTTTTTATTATTGGGATACCGCCGGCAGTACTTGCTTCAAAATTTAGACTGACCTTATATTTTTGTGCTAATTGGAATAGTTCGCTCCCATGTTCAGCCAATAGTGCTTTATTGGCAGTTACTACATGTTTGCGATTTTGTATTGCCCGGGTGATTAGGTTATATGCCTCTGATACACCCCCAATGAGTTCAACGACAATATCAATCTCCGGGTTATCAACTACATCACTGGCATCAGTGGTTAGACATTCGTCGGGTAGTTCAATTCCAACGCGTGTTGCAGGTAGGGTTCTCTTTACTACTTTTTTTAGGAATAATTGGACACTGCTGTTTTTGGAGATGAGAGAATTCTGGTTCACCAAAATCTTAGATACACCAGTTCCAACTGTTCCCCATCCTAAAATGCCTATGTTGATACACGCTTTATCCACGATTACAACTACCTTTTTCCTTACAGAATTCACTTTATCATACGGACAATACTCGGATCCATAAATCCGTCCACATAATAATCGGGGCGACTGGATTCGAACCAGCGACCTCTTGAACCCCATTCAAGCGCGCTTCCGGGCTGCGCCACGCCCCGTATTTAAGTATTAGTCACTCAAATATAGTATCACAATTTAGTAGAAAAGTCAAGTAAATTTAGTTTTCAGAAGTATATGTAAAACAACACATAATAAAGCAGAACATCAATCTGGATAGATGTTCTGCAGGTTAAAAACTACCTTGTGCATATACTAAGAAATGCCCATCTCTTGAAGGTTCTTTAGGCTGATTCCTAAACTGTCAAACGGATCGCGTTCATAACAGGAATCTTGTTCAACAATATACCATTCTACCTCAGCGTATTCACACGCATCCAAGATCGCGGACCAATTAAGATTTCCTTCACCAACTTCGGCATACCGCGGTGAATTGCCTTTGACTATCATATCCTTTAGATGTACAATATGTGCGCGTCCTTTTAACTTTCGAATCCAATCCGCTGGGTCACCACCACCATGTTGAATCCAATATGTATCAATTTCACTGTTAAAATATTTAGGGTCGCTCTCCTCGTATAAAATTTGCAATCCAGTGCGTCCATTATATTTTTCCAATTCAAAACTGTGGTTGTGATATGAGAATGTAATTCCACCTTCGGCAAGACGTGCGCCGACTTCAGATGCTTCCTGTGCAAATTTTGCATATCCTTCTTTACTACGGTATTCACCAGGGAGACCACCGATTGCTGCGTGTTTACATCCCCACAATTGGTGTTCATCAATCACGGTTTGTGGTTCATCACACATCCTTGCATAACTGGTGTGTGTTGCGCAAATAGTTATACCCTCATTTTCAACAATCTTTTTTAATGCTTCAGGTTCAATAGGACCGAGTGCAGAACATTGGACTGCTTCATATCCAAGCTGCTTGACCTTATTCATGGTTCTTGCGATATCGTCTTCGGTTTTGGTGAATTCTCTGAGTGTATAGAGTTGAGCTGCGAGTTGTGTTGCCATTATCTCTCCTGTCTGTTTGAATAAAACTATTTGTGATAGTATAATCACACTGTACAAGAATGTCAAGAAAAATAAACATCCGCTAAGAAAACCATTTGCATATTCACCTTCAAATTTGGTAAAATTGACACATGATAAATCCCTTTTTCTTTGGTGGCAAAGGACATGGTAAATCTCGTTTTTTACGCATCCTTCTCCATTTACCTAACTTTATACGGTTAACAATGCGGCTGTTTCGTGATGAACGTGTACCTATCTACCGAAAGGCTATTCTTGTTATTTTTGAGATAGTTGCAGTCATTTTTGCAATTGCATATTTTTTATATCCTTTTGACGCTGATTTTATCCTACCATTTTTTGGTCACATAGATGATATAATTATAGGTGCATTTGTTATTCTTATACCTGGAGCTTGGTTTTTCATAAAATCATGTCCTGAAAATATTGTTCGTGAACACGTTGAAAGAATTTCTCATGGACAATAATAGTCCAGTTTGTCAAATATTTTATGCAACTATTTTTATTTTATGGGGTGTTGATATGGCGTAAAGACTTTAATATATATTTTATTTATTATGCAAAAAAATAAAACTGGAGGATCAAAACATGTTTAATTTCAGACACATACTTAGCAGACGAGCTGCTATATTATTGGTTTTGGCAGTATTAGCCGTTGCAGCAGGACTAATTATTAATCAGAATGGAAATGAATTCGTTGTTCCGACAGCAATTGGTGATACAAATAAAGCTTTCATAGAATCGGATGATTTTCAACACCTTGAGCGCGCCAATCGCGCATTTATTAGTCTGGTTAAGCAGACACGACAGTCCGTTGTACAGATTACTACTGTTACAGAACGTAAAGTAGAAAGAACGAATCCAAGTTATCAAATCATTCCACCAGATGGCATAGATAGAGATGATTTGAGACGATTTTTAGAAAGGTTTGATGGGGATTTAAATGAACGTTATAGAATAATTCCATCACCAAATAATCAAGAAAGTATTATACCTTCGATTGGCATCGGTTCTGGTGTAATTGTCAGTGAAGATGGGTACATCCTTACAAATAACCATGTAATTGATCGAGCCGATGAAATCAAAGTTACTCTTGAAAACGGTAAAGAATATCCTGCGAAATTAATAGGAAGTGACCCCAGTAACACTGAAGTCAGCGGAACAGATTTAGCTGTTCTCAAGATTGATGCTAAAGATCTTCCTGCGCTTCCGTTCGGAGATTCAGATGCGCTTGAGGTAGGTGAATGGGTTATTGCTATTGGAACACCGTTTAACCTACATCAAACTGTAACACGCGGAATTGTAAGTGCAAAAAACCGTACTGGAACCAGTATTAAATATGGTAATTTTATACAGACCGATACTCCAATTAATAAGGGTAATAGTGGTGGAGCACTGATTAATATTCGTGGTGAGTTGGTTGGAATTAATACTTTAATCGCTACGAATGGGTTGACAAGCGGTAATATCGGTATTGGTTTTGCAATTCCAAGCAATACTGCAAGCGAACTTCTACCAAAACTGATTGAAGACGGAAAGATTGTACGTAGTTGGCTTGGGATAAGGATGAAATCTGTTTCCCATGATGTAGCTGAAAAACTGAAATTTGATGAGCCACGCGGTGCATTTGTAGTCGGAGTCGGTCAAGGAAGTCCTGCAGAAAAGGCAGGTATTCGACCTGGTGATGTCATTCTTGAATTTAATGAACATAAAATAGAAGACTTTATGCATCTGATGAATGTTGTTGCTTATGCAGGTGTTGGTGCAACTGTCAAAGTGAAGGTTTTTCGAAACGGAGAAGAAATTCAGTTGTCTGTTAAACTTGAAAAACGTACTGAGGAAGCAATTGAAAGTTTAGATACTAAAGTTTCACCTGACTCCAGCCATGTATTATTAGCCGGTATACGTGTTCAATCATTAACACCTGATCTTGCAAAACAATATGGACACCAAGAAGTGACAGGCGTAATTGTCAAAGATGTTGAACAAGGAAGTGTTGCAGCCCGAAGCGGAGTTAAACCCGGTTTTCTCATCAAAGAGATAGATTATACCAAGATTGATTCCTTGGAAGATTATGAGTCCGTTGTTGAACAACTTAAGAAAAGTGATGAGAAGTTGGCACTCATCTATTTCATAAATTTGAGACAACGTGGAATTTTTATGACATTAAATGTCATTGAAAATGATAGATAACGTCTATCGTCCTAAGTTGATGTGGATAGAAACCAACTGTTATTATTACTGAATCTTGATGAGTCAATATAATAATAATTTGAAGGATACTCGTTTTTGTGATATACTTCAGAAACGAGTACCCTTCATTTTATTTAAGGGGTTGATTTTCATGAAAGGGCAACGGGTAATTTGGCCGAGTCGTGCACAAGTTGAGATAGAAGAGTTTGACCTACCCCCTATTAAAGATAACGAAGTATTGGTTGCCTCAGAATGTACGCTCATTAGTCCTGGAACAGAACGTGCGTTTTTATTAGGACTTCCCAATGCACAAGGTAGGTATCCTTCTCGTCCTGGATATAGCAATATTGGTAAAATAATTGAAGTTGGCAAAGAAGTAAGTGGATATAAGATTGGTGATCGTGTTGCTACTTCACAGGGACATACCAGCCACTATGTTGCTTCAGCCAACGGATTGCTAAAGGCAGACTCCTCAGAAGCTCCTGCTGAAGAGGTAGTGTTTTTTTATCTTGGTGCGATTGCATTACAAGGAGTCCGTAAAGCAAAGATTGAATTAGGTGAAGCAGCATTGGTGATTGGACAAGGACTTATTGGTTTACTTGCGTTGCAACTTGCTAAACTAAGTGGTGCTGTACCAGTGATTGCAGCAGATTTGACAGATAGTCGACTTAAACTCTCACAAAGTATTGGTGCCGATTATACTCTTAATCCCGATGATACTGACTTTACTGAAATTCTAAATAGTGTTAGCATGGGAAAGGGTCCTACAGTTGTAATTGAGGCAACTGGTCATCCGGATGCAATTAGCACTGCATTAGTTGCCGCAGGTTGGGGAGCACGTGTTGTGTTGTTAGCCAGTACACGAGGGGAAACACCAAAGGTAAATTTTTACCGTGATGTACATAAAAAAGGGTTGATTCTATATGGCGCACATAACTCTATTCGACCACGCCAAGAATCATCACCGAATTTTTGGACAAGTACGGATGATAGTCGTTTGATGTTATCATTAATTACCCAGAAAAGGTTCATCGTTGAACCATTGATTAGTCATCGTGTGCCAGGAGTTGATGCACCGAAGGCATATCAACTACTAATGGAATGGAATCCAGAATTATTGGGTGTTGTTCTACAATGGAATTTAGATATATAGGAATTTCTCAGTTAGTATAAAGGAAACAGATGGCACGCGAATATCCAATTGAAAAAGTGCGTAATATCGGTATTGCAGCACACATTGATGCAGGAAAAACAACCACAACAGAACGAATTTTATTTTATACTGGTAAAAAACATAAAATTGGCACAGTAGATGATGGCACAGCTGAGATGGATTGGATGGTACAGGAACGTGAGCGAGGCGTAACTATTACTGCTGCCGCAACCACATGCTTCTGGCGAGACCATGCATTTCATCTGATTGATACTCCAGGACATGTTGATTTCACTGTTGAGGTGGAACGTTCCTTACGTGTTTTGGACGGTGTTATTGCACTTTTCTGTGCTGTTGGAGGAGTGGAGCCACAATCTGAAACTGTTTGGAATCAAGCCGAACGCTATCAGATACCGCGTATTGCATTCGTCAATAAAATGGATCGTGTTGGTGCAAATTTTACCCGCGTACTCGATATGATGACAGAACGGTTTGACACAAATCCTGTTCGGTTACAGATACCAATTGGTGAGGGACGTGATTTCACCGGAGTTGTTGATCTAATTTCAATGAAAGCCATCTATTGGAATGAATCGGATCAAGGAAAGACTTACGAGGAGGTAGATATTCCTCCCGAAATCGAATCTGAAGCTAATTCTGCTCGTGAATCTTTGGTAGAGAATGTTGCATCCGAAGATGATAACCTACTTGAAAAATATCTTGATGGTGCCGAGATTTCAGCAGATGAATTAGTAGGAGGAATACGTGAGGCAACATTAAAAGGTAGTTTAATCCCCGTCCTATGTGGCAGTTCATTAAAGAATCAAGGAGTTCAACCGTTACTGAACGCTGTTATTGATTATTTACCCTCTCCAATTGATGTTCCACCTATTGAAGGTGAGGTATCTAAACCAGCAAAAGGGAAGTCCTCTAAAAGGGTAAAGACACAAACACAGGAAAGAGTTGTACGTCATGCAGATGATACTGAACCCTTTTCTGCATTAGCATTTAAAGTTGCAAGTCATGACACCGTGGATAAGTTAGTATACTGTAGAGTATATTCTGGGACTCTTAAACGTGGTGAAGTTGTATATAATGTAGTTACAGAAAAACGGGAACGCGTAAATAGAATATTACAGATGCATGCAAATAAAGAAGCCAGTTGTGATGCTGCCTATGCAGGTGACATCGTTGCACTCGTTGGTATGCGAACTACTAAAACTGGACACACTTTGAGTGACTTACAACACCCGTTATTACTTGAGTCGATTGAATTTCCTCCTCCAGTTATCTCAGTAGCGATTGAACCTGATCGTACAAGTGATACAGATGCATTAGAAGAAACACTTGAGAAACTTATGGACGAAGACCCTACATTTACCGTTGGTATTGATAAAGAGACGGGACAACGGATCATCTCTGGTATGGGTGAACTGCATTTAGAAGTCCTTACTGATCGAATGATCCGAGAATTCGGTGTGAATGCACGTGTACATAAGTTACAGGTAGCATATCGAGAGACGATCAGCACATCTGCAGATGGACAAGGTAAACATATACACAAAACTGATGAAGAAGGTATTTTTGGAGATGTTAGACTACGTGTGGAACCGTTGGATCGTGATGAAGGATTTAAATTTGAGGACAGATCAGATGAGACTCAGATTCCACGACAGTTTGTTCCTTCTATAGAAACAGCACTTGAAGGTGCAATGGGTACTGGTGCACTCATGGGTTACGCACTACAGGATATAAAGGTAACACTTACCGGAGGTTCAACACATCCCACGGATTCCTCCGAAGTTGCGTATGAAGCTGCAGCAGTTGTTGCATTTGAAAAAGCTGTTAGGAATGCCAAACCACAATTACTTGAACCGATTATGCAAATACATATCACGGTTCCAGATGAACATGTAGGGAAAGTAATCGGTGACCTTAACGCACGGCGTGCACAAATCAATGAGACAACATCTCAGGATATGTCAAATGTAATCAGTGCTATCATTCCGTTAGCCGAGACGTTTCAATATACAACCCGACTCCGATCCATGACTCAAGGACGTGGTGCCTTTACATTGGAATTTTCACATTACGATGTTGTATCATCATCTGTAATCGGTAAAGCTTAATCAAGATTGGCTGTAAATCTCCATCCCCGCAGTTCCATCAGCAATTTTTCTAACTTGCTTTTCAAAACCTGGCGGTGATAGTGTCCATGTAATCCATAGTGGTTTATCACCAGTGTTGACAATACGATGTTCCACTTTTGGTGGTATATAGATTACTGTACCAGTTTTTAATACTGATTCCTGATCCTCAACGAATGCCTTCCCTTCACCGCTATATACAAAAAGAATTTCTTCTTCCTCGCTGTGAGAATGTGTCGGAATCTCACTATTTGGGTCAATTTCCTCTAATCCCATCGAAAAGCGATCAGTATTTTGTTTATTTGGTTCAATAAGTGTGTATAGTGTACGCGGTGCATCACCTTCAATCCGTACTACTTCAGCATCCTCAATGTCCATGATATATCTCATTTAACTCTCCATTGCTGAAAGTAAAATTCATTAGGAATTCTATATATGGTCTGTTTTTGGGAAATATGTTAAGGTGTAATTATTTGAGAGGAAATGAACTCAGGTATAGGTATTGCTCGTATTTTTTCACCCGGATTTGTAATACAGCAAACAGTAGTTAATTGACCCCGTGCAATATCCTTACCTTCAAGTGAAAAATGAAATTGGTATGTCAATGATTTCGTGCCTTTGTTGGTTACAGACAATCGGATGTCTACCTCATCTTCAAAATGTAGTGGACTGAGATATTCACAGGAAGCAGCGAGGCGGGGCCAACCGATTTTATCGCCATTCCATTCAGTTGCTACACTTGTTCCTAAACTCCGGAGGAATTCGTGTTCAGCAGTCTCCATGAAGATAAAAAACCTTGAAAAGTGGACGATTCCCGCCATATCAGTATCAGTGAACTCAATTTTGCGTTTCGTAATGTACTCGGTTGGCATTTGGAATGGGTTTCATAATATCAAACGATAGTTGTAATTGCTGTTATACCTAAACACACAATCAGTTATGAAAGATGTTAGTTTTTTGGGAATTTTGGCACATCCTCGTAGCGAGTCCATGTTTCACCGTAAATCTTCCAATAACCATCGGATGGATCAATCATTAAATCTATCTGTTTAGTACCAATATCTGAATATGCAGGTCGAGAACCAGATGCAGGTGTGCCCTTAAACTCTTGTAGGAACTCAATATCAGCAACTGCTCTGTCTCCATTGATCTGAAGATTCTTGATAGCAACCTGAATATCTGCGTAATGATTGTTTAACCTTTTCATTTTCTGATGAAGTTGTTTTTTCGTGAGATAAGAAGGGTAATCCTTTCCATTTCGGACAGAAACGCGTGTGATTAATGCCCTATCGGCATAGATTGACATATAGGTATCAATATCTTTTTCTTCCCAGGCACTCTGCCAAATACGTAGAACTTGTCCTACTTTAAGTTTTGTATCAAATGGTGCATTCCCACTATAGACGCTTGATTCGGTTTCTTCTGCGATTGGTTCTACCTCTGGTAGTTCCTGTTGACTAATAGGTAGATCTGATAGATAATCTCCCACGACTTTATCGTTGATGAGTTTCCAACGTCTGACAAAAAACCCTTTCTTTTCAATTGTCAATGTCCGTGTATGCGGTCCAATAGGAGTTCCAGCATTATATGTCGTCACACTGATATTTTCAACAACATGTCTGGTTTTTGAATTTGCTACAGGTGTATAGGTTGCAATACTTAAATCAACCTCAGATACTTCTGAAATTTGAGCAAGAGCAAGTTGGTAATTATTCTTTTGTCTTTTTCGAGCGGAATTATCCCAGAGTGAGGTATACTTCTTTTTATTCTGCGTTTCAAGCGCGGTTTTCCAATCTAAAACTAAAGGTGAAACAGGACTATTACTGTTATTGTTTTGTGGTGGAGCTTCCTCTGATCTGTTTGCTTCGAAAGCAGTGAGATCGGTGCCAATTTCTTCACTAATTACCTCATCTCTCACAAGTTTCCAATGCTGTCGGATAAAACCTTTCTTAGCAATCGTAAGTGTCCTTGATTGAAGTATTGGTTCACCGATTGCATGTACAAGAATTGGTATCTCTTCAATCTGTAAATATTTAGGGTATTCAGCAACCTTACGTGTTCTATCTACAGCATTTGCAATATTTACTTCTATAAGGAATTTCTCTGCAAAAAGTTCTGCCGTTGTTTGATAACCTGAATTCAGTTGATTTCGTGCATTATGTTCCCATAATGCATCATAATTCTGAAGACTTCCAGATTCCATTGCATTTTTCCATTTTGCTAAAAAACCTGAAGATGTTTCGCTTGAACTGGTAAGCCAGATGCCAGCAACTGCTATAATGATAATTATTGCTGGAATTGCACCCCATTTTATAATATTTGATGCAGAAAGATTTAAAGTGTTTTTGAAATCGTTCATCTGCTCACCTCCTTAAAATATAGGTACGTTTTCATAGATTTGCCAGATTTCTCGATGGATTTTCCAATTATTCTGAACTTGATGTGTCCATATTTCACGAGTCCAGATATCGTATAAAGCAGTATCATCTTCAGTTTCAGCAGGAGAAACCAACCGACGATATATATATGTACCAATGACGCTTTCTTTTTCTACCTCAATGTTAGAATCCGATTTCTCCCAAGATTTAGCGTTCATCTCTCTGAGACCAGATTCAATTTCACTACGGTTGATATTGGTCTGAATTTCTTTGCTATCACGTATTATGATTTTGTTGACAGAAATATTCGGAATGTATAAAGCGAAATGAGCGTCAAGATTCTTACTATTCCATGCATTTTCCCATTTACCAAGTAGTGCTTTTCCAGCATTGATTTGTTGGGTGGAAAGCGATGTTCTACCTGTTCGTTTAGGTTCATTACTGTGCAGTTGCTTTTCAAAAGCCCGTGCTTCATCGGCAGCATTCCGCATATATTCTGCGTGTTCTACCGCAATATTCCGTTTATTTGCTGCAGCAAGTTGTTTAGTAAATATACTTGCTTGTTCACGCATCTGTTTTTTAAGTGATTCAGATTCGGCGATTGCAGCACGTTTCTGCTTGCTGGCGGATTTAGCTATAGTATCAGCAACTTCAAGTTTTCGAGAAAGTTCCTTTACTTGGAGACCATATTTATGTAGATTGGCTTCAGAACTTGCAACCCTATTCTGAATGTCTTTCAAGGATTCATTAAGTTCAGCAACTTTTTGTTGTTTTTGTTTCTGATCATCACCAAGTTCACGGTTTTGATTCTCAAGTGTGTGAATATTCTGTTGAAGTTCCTTCTCAGTTTCAAGTAGCTGCTGTATATGTCTTTCTAAGCCATTTTTTTTACTTTCATTTGTCTTTAGGTCTTTCCGTAAATCTGAAATGAGAGCATCTTTTTCCAGAATGTGTGCATTATATTCGGCATTCGTCGTATTTTGAGCTGCTTTTCTTTGAGCAATTTTTGCGTAGGTTATAGCTTGATTTGCAAATTTTAGGGTATCTAACCCATTATTATCTTTTAAGGCATCCTTTGCTCTCTCAAGATAAGTCTCGGCTTGTTCAAATTCCTCAAAAGCGAGTGAAGGAGCATTTGCTTCACGTGCAGTTTTGATCGCTTGTTCTGCATTTTTTATTTGTGTGTCAACATCTTGGTGTTCAATTGTACCGAGTTTTCCGCTACATGCAGCAAAAAAAATAGTACTAAGGAGAAAACCATACATTAGGATATTTCTATACGACACAACCCGTTTTGACAACATGTCCCAATTAAATAGAACACAAAACTTTTTCATTATTTGACTCCATTAATTAATAGTCTGTATCTATTATAAGATGTAAACTTTTATTTCCTTAACCAATGCTTGAAATTAACATTAGAGAATATTCAACCTGTCAGTCCCAATCATATATAGGTAATGCAAATGCATGTGGTTGTGAAGTTCCAGTTTTCATCTGTACCAATGCTTCCTTTATTGCAGTTGCACGTGTTTTACCTACCCCTTTTATTTCTTGTAGTACCTCTATTGATGTTGTTGTGATTGTATCTAATGAGACAAGACTTTCAACGATATTCTCAACGATTTCAATCGGTATCCGTGGAATCTGGCTTAACATCCGATATCCACGTGGTACTAATAATTCATCATAATTGTCCATATTAGATGGATATCCGAGAGCAGAAATAATATGACTCTCATTAGATAATTCCAGAGCATTGAGTCCAAATATCTGTTCAAATGCAAAGTTTTCTTGTTGTGGTTTACCCCGATAATAATCCTTTATCATCAGTAAAGCACTTTCAATTTCAACAGATAATTCTGGAGGAGAGAGTTGTAGTGATTGTGCTTGAGTTCCTAATTCAATTCTGTATCTATTTAATTCATGCTCAGACCGTCGCACTCGTTCACAGACTTGAATAGTCTTGATTACATTTGAAAGTGTAACTGTACCACTTAACTCTGCCCAATTTAATGTGGCAACAGCATTTTGCATGTAACTTGCATATTGTGTCAACGCGAGCATAGTTTGGTTAGCACCTGATATCAGAATCGGACGTTCTCGGAACTGATAACGCTGATTTTCTGTGTATAGCGTTAAAGTATTGCGCCGTCTTGATACAGCAAGAACGTTATGTCCTGTTTCCTTCGCGAATTTTTCTGCAGCACGATGTCGTAATCCTGTTTCATTAGAAAAAACAGAGGTATTCAACTGTAAAGTGACATTTGCACGTACAATACGTTTCATGTCGGTTGATAGAATTATAGCACCATCCATTTTTGCTAATTCAGATAAGCGTGTTGGTGTGAATGGACAATTTATCCTAAAACCAGCCTCTGTCAAATTTAGTATTTCTGGAGTATCGCCAACAACTATTAAACCACCTGTATTAGCTTGGATAATATAGTCAATTCCTTCTCGTAGAGAAGTACCTGGCGACAGTAGTTTTAATGTAGATACGAGTTCTCGTTCCTTCTGATTTTCAGTTGGAATTTTCAACACTACTCTCACCTCCTGTCTAATAATTAAAGTAACATATTATAAGATATAATGTCAAGACTATCTCTATATTCCTGCTGTTATAGAATATTCTGCTATGTAAAATATTTACCTATATTGTAACTTTACAATATAATTGTATGAAGGTAATTCAAAATTTCTTTTATAGAATGGGTGTTGGAATAGAAAGGGTATTGTTTTAAAAGCCGAACAACATTTTACTCAAATTATATTCTACCGTATACCAGCGCGCTAAATGGCATACTTTCTAAATTCAATAAATCGTGTGCCTACAAACACATAAAGTAAATGTTCACCTATCTATACCTTATGCCATAAATTGAAAAATTGGTTATACTATAGCGACCTAAACACAGATATTTCACTTGACTTCTTGTTGAATTACATGTATCATGTTTCAAGGATTTTTAACATCATGAACTATTTTCAAACACGAAATATTTATTTTGCTAAATTGAACTTGAAACTATTTTTTATATAATTTTATATGTCTTAACAATTATTAGAAGTGAGGAATAATGCAATTAAGTTTATTACGTTCGTTTGTTACAGCTGCCTTTTCAAGTTCAAATAATCAGTTATCTATTGTAACGCTTAAAACAGATAAAGGAAACATAATCATTGAACTTTATCCAGAATGTGCTCCTAAAACCGTAGCAAATTTTGTGAAATTAATTGAGTCGGGATTTTACGACGGTTTAACTTTTCACCGATACGTAAAAGGTTTCGTAATCCAAGGTGGAGATCCAGATGGAACAGGTACTGGTGGACCAGGATGGACTATTCCCGGTGAATTTCAGAATCCTACACTTCGCGAGAAGATGCCTCCACATGTAAAAGGTGTTCTGGCAATGGCGCGCAAACCTTCCCCAGATTCAGCTGGAAGTCAATTCTATATCTGTCTAAACGAAGATTCAAGCGGTTACGCCCATTTGAACGGAAGTTACACCACATTTGGAAAAGTCATTGATGGGATAGATGTGGTAGACCAACTACGTGAAGGTGACATTATGACCGAGGTTACCCTGACATCTACAGATGTCCATAACTGATTTTGGCACTTGAGAACATAATATAGAGGTCCGATTTATGGAAGAATGGAAACAACTTGTAAGGGATACTGTTAACACACCTGAAAAACTTGCGGCTGTATTTAATGTTGACGTAGATGAGATGCGACGCATCCACAAAGAATTTCCTATCCGCATTAATCCTTATTATCTTAGTCTTATTGAGAAACCTGGTGACCCGATTTGGAAACAGGTGGTTCCTGATCCACGTGAGTTAATCAGCACAGGGGTAGAGGATCCTCTTCATGAAGAAGATGATAGTGAAGTACCAAATGTCACACATAGGTATCCTGATCGTGCACTTTTCTATGTCAATTATATGTGTCCTATCTATTGTCGTTTTTGTACCCGTAAGAGGAAAGTTGGTGATCCTCATTCAATATCTGAAAACAATATTGAAACTGGTCTTGCCTATATTCAAGCACATCCCGAGATCCGAGATGTTATTATCTCAGGCGGTGACCCTTTGATGTTGACAGATAAGAAGATTGATATGATTGTTGGGGGTCTCCGAGAGATAGAACATCTGGAAATAATCCGTATTGGTACTCGCGTTCCCGTAACGTTACCTCAGCGGATTACACCTGAATTATGTGCTATCTTAAAACAACATCATCCTTTCTATATTAATACCCACTTCAACCATCCTCGTGAGATCACTCCTGAAACAGAAAAGGCATGTGGTATGTTAGCTGATGCGGGGATACCACTGGGGAATCAAACTGTATTGCTCAAAGGTGTAAACGATGATCCTGCTGTAATGGTAGAATTGATGAAGGGTTTATTGCGAATTCGTGTAAAACCTTATTATATCTATCAAGCCGACCTTGTCGTTGGAACTGATCATTTTCGAACTGCTGTAGAAACAGGATTGGATATTGTGCAAGCGTTAAGAGGACATATTTCTGGACTTGGAGTCCCCCATTATGTTATTGATGCACCAGGTGGTGGTGGTAAAATTGCATTAACACCAGATCCGGTTGTTACGTTCAATGACGATGAGATAAAACTTCGCAACTTTGAAGGGAATATCTACAGTTATCCAAGCACACCATTTCTTGATGAGGATTGGTAAATCAATATCATTCTATTGAGAAGACATCTATTGTTAAGGATGTATATGTCACTTGATGTCACTTTGTGGTACTAATAAGATCAATCTTCTTACTGAGTTTCTTTTTTCAGGAATGGACTGAGTAGGTCAATCGGAATAGGAAAGATAACGGTGGAATTTTTCTCAGCACTCACTTCTACCAATGCCTGAAGAAAACGCAACTGCACAGCAGTAGGTGTTTCACTTAGTATTTTAGCTGCATCGGTTAATACTTCGGCAGATTCAAACTCTCCTTCAGCATGTACTACCTTTGCTCTACGTTCACGTTCCGCCTCCGCTTGTTTTGCCATTGCACGTTGCATTTCTACTGGTAGGTCAACGTGCTTAATCTCCATTGCTAATACCTCAACACCCCACGGTTCACATTGCTTTTTTATTATCTCCTCTAAATCCTGATTCAATTTGTCTCTTTCAGATAATAGGTCATCAAGTTCTGCGCGTCCCAGTACACTCCTGAGGGTCGTTTGTGCTATTTGTGATATAGCAAAGCCAAATTCTTCTACCTCAATAACAGCCTTATCTGGTTCGGTCACTCTGAAAGTCAAGACGGCGTTGACACTAACGGACACATTGTCTTTTGTAATTACATCCTGAGGTGTAACATCGTTTACGATAACACGAAGACTAATCCGTTGCATTCTTTCGATCCAAAATGGGATCAACAAGACCAATCCTGGACCGCGGGTTCCAGTGAAACGTCCTAATCGAAAAACGACTGCCCGTTGGTATTCCTTTAAAATTCGGACACTGGTAGCAAACATTATAATAACAGCGATAGCAATGGGGAAATAAAAAAATGGAATCTCAGACATATACACTTTTCCTCTTCAAGTTTTATCTTGGGTTTTATTTTGCTGTTCCTGTAAAGTTGCAAGTTGACGTGATGTATCAAATTGCTGTTTCACTATATATTCGTCAGGTATGTCAAAGTCTTTGAATTTCAATGCAATAACCTCAATTCCCAATGACTCGCAATGTTTGTCTAATTCATTTTTTAATTTCTGATCAAGATTATCCCTATCAGAAACTAATTCATCAAGATCTAAATGTTTAACAACACTGCGGATTGAAGATTGTGCGATTTGTCCTATAGCGAAATCGAGGTCCCCTATTACAACCACAACTTTATCAGGTTCGGTTACTCGAAAGGTTAGGACTGCATTAAGACTTATTGTTATGTTGTCTTTTGTAATTACCTCAATAACACTAACATTATTAGTGACGACCAGTAGGTTAACCCGTTGCATTTGTTCAATCCATAACGGTATCATTAGGATAGGACCTGGACCTCGTATACCGGCAAATCGTCCAAATCTGAAAATCGCAGCGCGTTCGTGTCCTTTGAGAACCCTAAGACTTGTTTTAATAACTATAATAATAGCAACTGCTATTAATAGAAAAATATGGGTTGGTTGTAGTTGAAATTGCATTTTAATTTCCGGTGATATCGCGAATATACTGAAAAAAGGCACGTTTACGGGAGGTGTTGATTTGCCATTGAACAGGGACGGACTGATATCCGTGATGGTAATCGTTTTCTCCTGGGTCAAAATATCCCCAAGAAGCGTATTGACTTATTGCTGCGATGCAGTTGTTAAGGGGTTTATCAAAATCGAAATGGTCATCTTCGTTGAATAGTATCGGCATTGGACGGTAACCCGGTACGTGCCGCGTTTGCTGAACCATTTCAAGGATACGATTCGGATCACCGACACCGTTTCCATGAACGAGTAAAAAGTCCGATGAACGGACGACGTTTTCAAGTGGAACCCTACCTCCACCATAACTTGTCCCAACGAGATATCTTCTTCCATCTCGTGTTGTATCTTTCACCTGTTCTATCAGCTCATGCACCCTCTCAGGTTGTAAAATCTCATGGGAATATCTAACGTTACATTCGTTGTTAACCTCAACTATTACATTCGTATAATCGTTATCAAATAACCATTGGGTTGCATTATCCGTTGCTTGTATGACAGCATTTTCATCGTTTAGACGATGGTCTTGACCGAAATAAAAATATCCAAGAATGACTACCATTCCAAGTTCATCCGCGAAGTCAATTATTCGTTTTAGACGGGATAGGTAATCAGGATTTAGACTTCCATCTGCTTCAATACCTGAATTATGCCAAGGTTGTGCTTTTGAGTAACCTTCTGGACTTCCTCCCTGTAAGTTTATAGTAAATGCCAAAACACCGTGTTCCTTCCAAGTTGGCATTGCGGATAAAAATTCACGTGTATTCCGTTCAGCATCCCACTTTCCCGTGTCTGGATATTCCCAACGATGTATGGTTTCTTGATTTCGATCATCAAAGATACCTTGTACCATGCGACTGTTGAGGAGTAATCCCTCAATCTTATTATCTTTGTAGTAACGCCCTTTGTAGGTAATTTCACCATTAATATAAAATGCATCATCATTGATGCTAACAATTGTATTCATAATTTCCATTACTGTCCATTTTTCAGATTAGTTTAAAGAATATTTTATTTTAGCAGATTGGGTAGGAAATTGCAATATGTAGTTTTCCCAAGTGGGTGAAGAGTTACTATTAGGCTAACAAATTAAAATACACCTTGAGTTCAAGTTCAGCAGATTAGTCGATTCATGTATGGATTTCACAGTCATTATTGTAATTAATTATTTACAAATGACACAGGTGTACCATCCATTAACAAATGCTGATTGTCCACAATCACAAGGGTTGTCAGAGATAATTGGCTGCTAATCTCTATTTCACTACCGTATATTCCACCTACGTTGACTTGTTGTTGTCTTGCTATATTTTCCTCAACAACAAATATGTTTCCTTTTCCGCCTTGTATATTCAGGACAGCGCGTCGTGGTAGCAATAATACGTTCTTCCGTTCTCCGGTTTTGATAGAGATGGTTATGGATATACCGGGTTTAAGTGCATTGTTTTGGATAGTAGCAGAGGAGTTATCATCAGACTGTGTTCCTCGTGCTTTAGGTAGTGTTGCGTGGACTATAACTGCATTCTCACCCTGTCTTACAGTAGGACTAATGAAATCAATTGTACCAATTAGGTTTTGAATACCAGATGAGGTAGAAATAAGGACCATATTCCCATCCTTCAATTGGTTAATGTCGCTCACAGGTACTGTCCAAACGGCTTTGAGTACATCTACTGCCACGATGGTGTAAACATGTTGACCGGGAGATGCTGCGGATTTTGCATAGTCGCCAAGTACAAGATGTTGTTGTGCAACTACACCATCAATAGGGGAGGTAATAACTGCTTCATTCACCTGTTCGCGTGCAAGTTTTAGTTGCTCTTCTGTCTCACTGACAGCAGATTTTGCGATTGCAATTTCACGTTCCCAAGCTTTTGCTTCAACAAGTTTTTGAGCGGTAAGCAGGTTTGCTTTTGCTTGTGTCACCTTCGATTCAGCAGCTGCAATCTCACGTTCCCATCCTTTGCTTTCCACGATTTTCCTTGCAACTGCCAATTCTGCTTTTGTCTTTTCAACATTGACTTGTGCAGTGCCGTCTTCAAACTGATTTGCTGCTGCAATAGCTTCTTCATGTCTACTTTGTACCAATTTGTAACGTGTTTCAGATGATTCAAATGCACTGTCACTGATAAGTTCCTGATTGTGAAGTTCCTTATCTCTTTCATAATCTGCTGTTGCTTTGTTAAATTCTGCTTTTGCCCGTTCAAGTCCCTGCTTTGCACTAATTTTTGACCGTTCAAAGTTTGCTTCAGCGGCTTTATATGCGGATTCCGCTTGAATCAATTGGTTACGTATACGCATTTCAGCGAGTGATTTCGTTTCCTCAAGTTTCGACTCTGCTTCAGCGACAGATTCTTTAGCTGTTATTAGCTGCGTTTCTACTCGTGTCTGCGCGTTTGCTTCAGTTGTTGTTAGTTGGGATTTTGCTACGCTCAGTGCGACTTCAGCCTTTATTGCATCAATACTAACATGGCGCGTACTACTTTGTGCAAGTACATCACCTTTTACTACCATTTGTCCAGGCTTTGCATTCAGATTCACAATTTTTCCAGATATGTTTGCATACACCTTAACTTCTGCACGTGGTTCTAAATGTCCGTTATATGTCTTTTCTGAAACAATTGTAACCCGACGTGGTGTTTCTACTTGGACAGTTGTAAGTTGATCCGTTTCTTCAGAAAACCCATTAATATAGATTAGAGAAGATAATATTGATGCTATTGACAGTACCCAAATAATATTGTGCTTCAATATTCTACCCCCATTCATAAAGAATTTTGTAAAAGAAGGAGCAATTCCCAATGCATCCTTCAATGGTTAATGTACACTAATCAGATTTTAGTTTATCTTTGAAATCTTTTGTGAACTTTTTCATCTTTGGATGAATCACAAATTGGCAGTATGGTTGAGTAGAATTCAATAGAAAATAATTTTGATGGTAGTCTTCAGCAGGATAAAAGACATCAATTGGAGTTATCTCAGTAACGATTGGGTCATCCCAAGTACCGGATATGTCCATCGCTGCTTTGGATTCTTCAGCAATACTTTGCTGTTTATTGGAATGATAGAATATTGCAGATCGATATTGGGTGCCTGTGTCATTCCCTTGTCGGTTTAGAGTGGTTGGGTCATGTGTCAACCAGAATACGTCCAATAGTTCTTTAAATGTGATAACATCTGGTTCATACTCTATCTGAATAACTTCTGCGTGTCCTGTCGTACCCGTACACACTGCACGGTAGTTTGGATTATCGGTAGTACCACCGGTATAGCCTGATACAACCTTTTGCACACCTTTTAATTGTTGGAATACAGCTTCTACACACCAAAAACAACCAGCTCCAAAAGTTGCTGTTTCTAATTGCATCATTTAATTTACATTGGCACGTAATGCGAACAATGTACGACTCCTACAATCTTGTTATAATACATAGAAGTATGATAACACATAATAACAAGATATGCAATTTTCTTAATGCGGTACGTTATGGGTTTAAATAGAGGTTGGAAAATGCTGCCAAATCATCATGCAGATTTTAATATCAAAAACAGAAGAATAATCAAAGATAAATTCCTATATCAACTTTATGGTTTACGATTTCCTGTATACAGGAATCCCAATACGCCACAGTATAACTAATTATATCTTCAGATTGATTATCCTGTTCAAGATATTGTGCAATCCAATCTAACAAACGTTGTCGTGGTGCTGCACGAATCTCGTCGCTTGTTTCATCATATATGATGTCTCTGAAATCTGTGAGTGTGTTTGCTTCTAACTGAAAATCAGGTTGATAATACAAAGTTAAGTTTGCCATCAAACTGAGAGTTAGAGTTTGAATTGGGTCAATAGCAATACTTAGTGGTGGGTCAATAGAAAACAGATCTTCAAGTGGTAATGCCTCAACATAAGTACATCTTGCCTCTAAATAATCTAACTGCTGTCGGATAATCTCTATGTCGGATAGATTAGTAATAGTTCTGGGTTGATGTTTTTCCTTGATTGTAACCTGCGCGGACCTAATAGTTGTGCAGTAGGTGTTTAATACATCCAGAAATTCTGCTTCCGCATGGTTGTAAATACGGATAGTGTCAAGGTCGAGATGGTCAAGGGATTCAGGCGGCTGTACCACCGCCTGTTCAAATATACGACTACCTCTTTTTAACAATTTATCGGTAAGTGTATTACCAATTTGGAAAAACTTGACAATAGGATTCCCAAGTAATACTCCGACTGCTTTTGTTAAGTTGCCTTTACTTCCAAATTCTAACCCGAGACTTGTTAGTGCAAATGCAGTTTGAATTTGTTCACGAAGGTCAGCCTCATTGGAAAGGTCTGCGACTTTCATAGTAATCAATTTATGAGCAAGTGCAGCGATGTCCTCTGAGAATATCTCAGAATTTTCAGAGTCAATTTGACCAAGTGTTTCACCATATTCTAATGTACGTGCCAAAAAAGACTGCTTATCAATATTCGCGCCAGAAACAAGAGAAAATTTACTTGTCTGCATCTCCCTCTTCTTCCTCGGCAAGATTGAGTGAATCCAGGTCAACATGTTCTTTCAAATCTGATTCCGTAATCTTGATCCCTGCTTCACTATCACGAGTTTTGACTCTCTCAGCTCTTTCAGCAGTGGCTTTTTCTAATGCAGTGACCAACTCAGTCTCAGCATCACCTTCCTTGTCGATAGCGAACATTTGACGCAATAGTTGTGTAAATAGGGTGTCATCTGCTTCCCAAATTGCATTGAGAATAGCTTTTGCTTGATCATCTTTACAATCAATTGATGTTGAATTGGGATCTATGATTCCTTCTTCAATCATCAATGCACCGAGTGAGCCTTTTAACTTGATACGATTCTTGAGTAGACCCGCAAGAATCCGCATATCAATCTGATTAAGAAAACGACTTAGATCTTCCCTTTCACATTCTGATAATTCAAACAACCAAAGACTCAGTGAATTTTCATCTATTTTACCATCTTTCCAAATAGCAATATCCATTATTTCTTCAAATTGTTCATTTGATAAACAAGGTAATAATCCACATGCGAGACCCGTACCGAGAAGTGTGTCGATTACCTGAAGAACATCTTCAGTTGGACTATCCTGTATTAATTCTGTACAATCTGGGACGAGATAATATAGTTCCTCTCTTTGTTTTGGATTACGGGTTGCACGTATTATCTCCAGTTGCTGTTCTTTTTCATAACTTTGGAATAATTGCTCAGCTTCGCGTGTTGGGAGTGATAGTAGTTCCTTGGCTTCTGATTGTGGGATAACCAATTTCTGATTGCTCATACCAACCCTCCAGGTGGGCAATGCGAGTTGTCTCGTATTATTAAATTGTATGTTTTATATTGGAATGTATTTTCAAGAACCAACCGGATTTTGGTAGGGTGAATGGAAACACCCTACAGGTACAATCCACTGAATTTAGAAGTTATTTCTGACAAAGTTCATGTTTTTTGCTGCAGACGTTATGGGGTCATCTTTTCCGGGTGTTTCAAGGACAAACCAACTGTCGTAACCGATGGCATGTGTAGACTCAAAAACTGCTGGGAAGTCAACACCACCTTCACCGGCATGATTGCCGCCAGTATCTTTAATGTGCATTTGCACAATTGAACTACCCAAACTTCGAATTTCTGACGGGGAGTCGTATCCGAGGTTTGTTGCATTCCCCATGTCGTAATAGACACCAACATGTTTTGACCCTACTTGGTCTATTATTTGTTGGTGTTTGTCGGCACTTAATGTGGATTCAATAGCGAGAAATACGCCATTTTTCTCTGCAGTTTCTGTTGCAGTCTTCAATCCATCAATAAAGCGAGATGCAGTGATATGTTCATCTTTGATTTCACCACCTCCAAAAAATGGAACAAGAATGACGTTCGTTCCTAATTTCGGACAAGTTTCAGCAAGAAACTGCAGTTTCGCAATTCCTTCAGACCGAACACTATCCGTTGGATGCATAAAAGAATAGGCTGTAAAACCACCTGGTGAGAGTGAGGATACCTCAATACCAGCATCTTCCGCGAAGTTATTTACTTTTTCAATTCCATCTTCTTGCCATAGTGTATGTTGGCGATAATTTACTCCCATACACAATTCAATTCCATCAAAACCGATTTCTTTTGCCTTTTTAAACGATTCTTCAAAGGGAACAGGTAACATCCCATCTCTAATACCTACTTTCATATAATTTCCTCCTATAGATTTTCTGTTGATTTTGAATTTTAACATATAAGAGTAGCAAATTCAAATAGATTTTCATTTAGACCAATAAAAAGCTAAATTAAGGTGAATTCGGTATAAGCAACTTTGGGATTCGGTAAAATATCCACCGCAAAAAATCTTTGTTATAGTACCTGATAAATCTTGTAAAGTTTTGAGTCATTCCTGACTAATTTAGTCGTAATTAGCCTCTAAACCCACTAGTGATAAGGGATTGTGGCACATGTTAAAATTCCTTCATTTCCGATTGACTCAAAAAACTCAAAAACTTTACAAAGTTATGACATTGTAAATTCGGCAAATAGATATAAAATCCTGCATAGGCTGCTAAACCGAACTCACGTTATATTGACCTGAGAAATAGATTGAAATCCTAATAGAGATTTGATATACTGTATGTTGTCGTATTCATCCGTTAACTTGACTTGAAATATTATAAAGGTGTTACACGATAACAATTGTTCATATATTATATTAGATACACCAATCTGTAAACATAATCAAAAAGGATAAAATAAAAGTGTTTCAATCATCAACCCAATCCCAATTGCCATCAAGTCTTATGGATAGAATCAGTAAAAAGCAGGTGACTGAAATCACGTTTTCACCAAACGGACAATTGCTTGCAGCAGGTGGTGGTGACAGAATCTGGGTTTATGATTTAGACAGTAATAAACAAACTGCAGTGTTGTCCGGACACACTGATCGTATCCGTGCTTTAGCATTTGCAGCAGACAATCGCACGCTTGCCAGTGCGAGTGAAGATAGTTCTCTTCGAGTGTGGGACACAGCAACAGCCAACGAAATAGCTACACTTGCTGGTGAATCTTCAAGTCTTGTAAGTGCGTTAGCATCCTCTCCAGACGGTGTACCTCTGACATCGTGGAACGAAGAAACTGCAAGGTTGTTAGGTAGTTCAACTGCAGACCCCAGTAGAATACGTTCCCTAACATTCTCATCTGACCAAAAATCCGTGGTGAGTGGTAGTGCAGATGGTAAAATTCGTGTATGGGAGTTTGATACTGGTAGACAATTGTCCTCCTTTTCTGCACATGATGGATTGGTCTTAGTACTGGCATTTTCTCCAGATGGTAAATTACTCGCAAGTGGTGGGTCAGATACTACTGTTCGATTATGGGATCTTGAAAAACAACATCTTCTTTCAACTTTTACCGCACATTCAGATTCAGTATATGTTTTAGCCTTCTCCCCCGATGGTGAAATTCTCGTGAGTGGTGGGAGAGATCCAGAAATTCGTTTGTGGAATGTGGCTGCAAAGGGACTGATGTCTACCATTCCGGCTCAGGAAGGTTTTATTTGGAAACTGGCATTCTTAGGTAATAGTGAAGCGAATGGACAACAACTTGTAAGTATAAACAGAGATGGTTCACTACTTATTAGGGAATGATTCACACCTTAAATTATACTTTTTTAATTCATATAAATTTGACGAGTGTATAGTCCTATAACCTACCCCGTAATGTTTTCTTATCTTTATTTATAAATATTTCAATTCATAGTTGTCACATTGGTGTTCGGACGCGGTGGTGATTCTATCGGGTTGGATCCTGCATTTGAAGTAGATGGAGAATCGTTCAAAGTCTGCGACAACATATACGATACTCTCGTACAGTACAAAGCGGGTACTACCGAAGTTGAACCAGCTCTTGCAACAATGTGGGATACCTCAGAAGATGGATTGAAATGGACATTTTATCTTAGGAAAGGTGTAATTTTCCATGACGGAACCCCATTTAATGCTGAAGCAGTTCTATTTTCTCTTAACCGACAGCACGATAAGTCACATCCATTCCATAATGTATCCGGTAGTTATACATACTGGGTTGCTACGGGTTTAGCAGAGATTGTAGATGAAATTACTGCTGTTGACGATTTCACCGTACAAATCCAGCTTAAAACAGCTTATGTTTGATATACTTAAGCTTGTAATGATCCTTATTAGGTATTGTAACAGACATATATTAGAGTAAACGTTGGACGGTATTGCTATATGTAAAATGTGTTTCACATGGAGTTGTATAACCAGTGACGGGGGCAGCACTTATCGGATCGGATACACATGCCAAAGGAATATGTCCCTCACCAGCGAATAAGCCTGATGTTGGGTCAAGTCCTATCCAACCTGCACCGGGAGCATATACCTCGCACCACGCATGTAAATCAGCGTTATCCTGAAGTGGACTTATCTGTCCATCCTCCATTTTCTGGTCATTTACGAGTTGCACCAAATATCCAGACACAAAACGCGCTGCCAATCCAAGATGTCGTAGTATCTGGACCAGTAACCATCCACTATCCCGACATGAACCTTGCTTCTGTTCCAAGGTCTCATCACATGATTGCACACCGGGTTCCATACGAATAGTATAATTTATTTCTTTTGACAATTGTCGATTGATACCTACCAGAAATTCAATCAGATTCTGTTTTGTCCGATCAATTTGTGTCAACCATTCTGTCAATAGTTGACTGCTTTCTCCTATTTCCAAGTATAACATCAACTCTTTTCTGAGTTGAGTATCGTAAAAAAAAGGATAGAATTGTGCGGATTCCTCAAGGAAAAAATCAAACGGATTGATAACAGTCATTCTTGCAATCATATCTACTTCAAGAGACAATGCATCGGCAGATTCTTGAAATAAACCTCTTGCCTGATAATTGCCAAACGGATCTTGTTGCCAATGAATGATGTGATTTTCGGGTTCAATTTTGAGTGAATAGGTTTCAATTGGAGTTCGACAATGGGGAGCAGGTTTCAAACGGAAGATGTGTGGAGAAAACCAGACCGTACGGTCATAATTATATAGGGTTCTGTGTTTGATTGCTACACGAATTGACATTTATTTTTCCTGATGACCACTTTTGACACACATGAGAGAAGGAAAATCATAACCATACTCTATAGTACAAACTGTTTTTAAAACGGTTATTATCACTTCAGTCTACATTTGTGATTGTGATTGCAATTGTGAATTGGATAATCCAACATTGATTGGACGTAGTGCGAAAAAAGTTTTATATATATCATCACCCACTAAATTTAGTTTTGTTTGGAATGCATCAAGAAACTCATGCAATCCACTTTGTAGAATCTGATTAACCTGAGCATAAGCAAACTCTGAACGGAGTTGTCCCAATTCTTGTTCGGCTGTGTTAGAAAATGTCTCTAAAGGTGTTCCTGATATAGCATGTAGCGATTCTTCAGCTTTAGACAGACAATATAGTACTGACCGAGGGAATTCTCGGTCAAGTAGTAAAAATGCTACAACCTTGTCAGGTGCAATGAGTCCATGTGTTCTGCGATACATCTCAAATGCACTTGCTGAATGTAGTAGCGCGCCCCATTGAATATCATCATACGGTGTATCCACATCCACGACAGATGGAAGTAGGATAAAATATTTTACATCCACGATACGAGATGTCTTATCTGCTCTTTCTATGAGACGACCCAATCTGCAAAAATGCCATCCTTCACCGTGAGACATAATGTTATCAGTTTGTCCAATAAACTGGTGTGATGCGTCTTTAATGTCCGTAAAAAAAAGATGAGGTTCAGTCATCATCCATTCTTCTGATGTTTCAGTAACCATCAAATATGCATCGTTTAATTGTTCCCACATCTCAGATGAAATGTTTTCTCGAATTGATCGTGCGTTTTCTCGGGCTGCACGTAGACACGATAAAATCGAATTGGGATTTTCGGTATCAAATGTCAAAAATTTGAGTACCGACTCTCGTGTTGGTTCTCCATATCGTTCTTCAAAAACATCGTCATCTCCAGTGGTCGCGACCAGTGGTTCCCACTGTGCCTGCATTCCAGTAGGTTGGTCAAGGATCAGCTGCAGATTGACATCAACAAAACGTGCAACATTTTCTGCGCGTTCGATATAACGACTCATCCAGTAAATTGCTTCTGCTACACGACTTAGCATTACTTCCTCCTATACTGTGTCAACACCCAAGTATCCTTGCTACCGCCGCCCTGTGAGGAATTTACCACCAATGAACCCTTTTTGAGAGCAACACGTGTCAATCCACCGGGAAGGACATAAATATCTTCTCCATATAAAATAAACGGACGTAAATCAACATGTCTTCCTTCAAAATGGTCGTCAATTAGCACAGGAACACGCGACAAATCAAGAGTTGGTTGTGCTATATAATTACGAGGATTCTTTTTTATTCTCTCTGCAAAATCCTCATGTTCTGCTTTTGTTGCATGTGGACCAATTAACATACCGTACCCACCAGATTGATTGGCTTCTTTTACAACAAGCTCATCTATATGCTCCAGAACATATTTTCTATCGTCATCTTCCCAACACATATAAGTCGGTACATTTGGAACTATTATATCCTCGTCAAGATAATACTTGATAATCTGTGGTACGTATGCACAGACCACTTTGTCATCGGCTACACAAGTCCCAGGAGCATTAATTAGTGCAAGCCTTCCAGATTTATAGACATCCATGAGACCTGGAACACCTAATATTGATTCAGGGTTAAATACTACTGGATCAAGGAAGTCGTCGTTAATTCTACGGTAGATAACATCAACCCGTTCAAATCCCTTTGTTGTTCGCATGTGAATGTATCCATCCATAACTACTAAGTCACGTCCCTCTACCAATTCAATACCCATCTGTTGAGCAAGGAAGGAGTGTTCAAAATAAGCTGAATTGTAAATACCTGGGGTGAGTAATGCAGCTACAGGGGATTCCACTTTATCGTTGACAAGGAATTGAAGCATATCCAACAATTGACTTGGATAATCTTCCACTGGTTGAATTTGTGACATTCCAAACAATTGTGGAAATGTGCGCTTCATCAATTGCCGATTTTCCATCACATAGGACACACCTGATGGACAACCGAGGTTATCCTCTAAAACATAAAACTGTCCATCTCCGTCACGTACAAGGTCAGTTCCAGTAATATGGCACCAGATACCGCGTGGAGGATCTAAACCGATACACTGTTCAAGGTAACGGTCCGAAGAAAGTACTACCTCAGCAGGAACAACTCCGTCTTTTATTATTTTTTGCTCGTGGTATATGTCATCAATAAATAGATTAAGTGCTTGAATTCGTTGTTTGAGTCCCCGTTCAATCCAGTCCCAATCATCTGCATCTATGATCCGAGGGATCAAATCAAATGGAAAAATCCTTTCAACTCCCTGTTGATCCGCGTAGACGTTAAAGGTAATCCCCATTCGGAGTAACGCATGTTCTGCGGTGATCTGTCGTCTAATAAATTCTCCATTCTCAAAGTTTTGGATCCGTTCTGCGAGTAACTTTACAGCAGGACGAGGAGTTCCGTCTGGTAGAAACATCTCATCATAAAATCCGTCGGTTTTGTATCCATCAAATCTGGTCATTGCAATGTGCCTCCCTACTTGTGAGGAATCAAGAATTATATATCCCGATTCCAGTATGTAAAGATGCTAAGGATCAAGGTAATCAAAACCACAAACCTTATACCGATGTGCAATGTAATACTATGCCAATGTCTTTGTGTGTGAAGAGTCTTGTCAATTGTCAGTGATTATTATAATTAAACCAACATTTTGTTTTATTTTAGGAACTAAACTGGACTTAGTTATATGTAAACATATAATTATATAGGAGAGTTGCAATTATAATTAAATTATAGAACGACACTAAAGCAAATTCCGTATCATAAAGGGTAATTGATTTATATTAACATGCATCAGTATTCCTGTCAAGATTAAGTAGGTGCGGTTTCCTAACCAATTCAGAATACCAAACGCGTATTCTGATGGAATACAAAAAGTTGATTTATCAAACTCACGTTAGTATAGGTTTTATAGTCATTGCGTAAATTGTGGTATCTTCCATAACACCGAGAATATTTATTATGATTTAGGGAAATGTAAAACACTTCTGTGTTAGAATATATAGTGGATTATACAATTATCTTGACAGTTTCTTTGTAGGAGGGAACTCCGATTCCCGACCATACATATCCATAGTCGCGATTCGGAGATCGCTCCTACAGAAGATGTGTAAACATATTTTTATATTTCACTATAATAGGTAAATTCTGTGAATATAATAGTAGGAAGGATGTATCAGAAGAATGTGCGATTTCTATTCTTGTGATACGATAGTGAGGGGAAGACTTGTAGACCTTCCTGCACCATCTATACAAGTCAATTCATGCTTTCCGACAACAGGTGTTATGAAAGTCGGCTCGACTGCCTTGCCCTTAAATACAAGTTCTCCGTTCAAAAACCAAAAGATATCTTGTGTATCCCCTGAAACTGAAGCAGATAAACGTATTTTTTGATATTCTGGTGGGATATTAGGACGTATATTGAAAACAGAGTCTCGTGCTGGTGACAATATAACTGGATCTGTTCCTGCAAGCAAACGTGTACATTCTTCATTATGATCAGGTAGGACTGGTACACCAAACCCATTTGCATTCAACCATGTTGCTACATCAGCGGGTAATACTGCTATTTTCTCATTACGATACTGTCTACCAACTCCACATGAAGAACACAAGCGTTCCCCTGTGGCACTATCAACTTGAATACTTTTATGTATATGACACTGACGAGTAGAGGAAACCCCAGGAATGTATACATCAGAGATTGAAGTTGGACAGTTATGGGTCAGTGGTAACCCGCTTAATGCACAGACAAGACGTGTTTTTAGGGTGGCTGGCTTGGTAAACCACTGATTTTCTTTTTCCCCAGAAAGAGCAGTAAAGAGTGCAAAAAGTATCGGCGCTGCGGCATCAGCCCCGGTGAGAATTGGGACTCCTGTTCCATTAAAGTTACCAACCCATACACCAATTGTTAATTCTGGTGAATATCCAATACTCCAAGCGTCTCTATGTCCATACGAAGTACCCGTTTTCCATGCGACTTTTGGCATTGTACCTGTAAAATCAAAGGCTTCAGGATAATCTGGACGTTTTAATGTAGTCAGAATTTCAGTGACAATCCAACTTGTCTCAGGTCTTAACAACGATGATTTCGTGAATGTATTAGATACGAAATACGGTGAAAATTTGTTCTTTGATTCATCTTGTAGTTCATTTTCAGTATCTTGATTTATACTCAATTTATATGGTGCAAACTCTCCCATATTTGCTAATCCTGCGTATAGATTTGTCAATTCAAGCAAGTTAATTCCACATCCCCCAAGCACAAGGGATAGTCCATATTCTTCTTGATTCGAAAGGGTAGTTATACCTGCCTGTCTGAGGAATCCATATAGTCCATTGTTAGGCATCTTAGCGTACAGATTAACTGCAGGTACATTGAGTGACCGGGCTAATGCATCTCGAGCAGTAACGTATCCTGTAAATTTTCCATCATAATTCACAGGTGAATATCCGTCATAGTCAACAGGTACATCAAAAAGCAGTGTTTGTGGGGTTATCAACCCTTGATCAATTGCAAGTGCGTATATAAACGGTTTGAGTGCTGAACCTGGTGATCGTATAGCAAGTGTTCCATTTACTTGTCCAGCAGATTCCTTATCAAAAAAGTCATGTGAACCAACCATCGCTAATACTTCATGACTTTTCGTATCAATAACGACTACTGATCCTGTTGAAACACCTTGTACTTGCAAAGGTCGTAAATGTTCACTTAAAATCCGTTCCGAGGTATTCTGATATCGTTCATCAATTGTTGTATGTATCCATTGGTTACCATTAAACTTTGATGAATAGGTATGAATTTTGTTTTCAAGGAATCGAGCCAGGTGAGGAGTTTTGAAAGGTAGTGGATATCGTTCTGTAGGTATGGGTTCTTGTAAAGCTTCTTGCAATCGCTCATTAGGTATTTTTCCAGCTAAATACATACGCTGCAATACTTTTTCTCTTGCTTTGCGTGCTTGATTAGGAAATCGATCTGGTCGTAGATATTCAGGAGAATTTGGAATCGCAGCCAGTAGTGCTGCTTCTCCAAGACTAAGCATACTTTGTGGCTTATTAAAATATAGACGTGAAGCTGCACCTGAACCTACAATATTTCCACCATACGGCAGCATATTGAAATAAAACGTCAATATTTCCGTTTTAGAATAGGTTAATTCAAGTTGTAGTGCACGAAACATCTCAATAAGTTTGTTTGGTATCGTGCGATCCTTCGGTTCCATGAGTCGTGCCAGTTGCATCGTGATTGTAGAACCACCACGTACAATTTTACCTGATTTGATATTATCAACTGTTGCGCCAATTATGGAGACAGGATTGATACCGAAATGATAATAAAACCACTTGTCTTCATAAGTTAACATAACGGTCTGTAACAACGGTGAAACTTTCTCCAGTGTTGTTTCAGGGAACCGCCACATGTCATCAGGTGCAGTAAATGCTCGTAACCACTCACCGTTTCTATCAATTACAACTGTTGAAGATTGAGGGGTAAGCTTGTCCTTTGGTAGAGGAAAACATAAGGATGCGAGTATGAAAAGACTTACTGGAATTACAAGTATTGCAGTGAGATACCATTTTTTTCGTAAGAAATTAACTATTTTCATAGCCATGGTGTTGTTATAATGAGTGATATTAAGTTTACGTTGTTCCATGGTTGGTTAGATGAAGGAAGAATTGAGGGAAGAGGAAACCCTCATATTCTTCCTTGTATTGTCCCATGAATTTTGGCACAGAATGAATAAACGTGTTTAATTCCGAATTTAATTTACAATCTTTATCTTTCCGCTGTTAGCAACCGAAGAATTAGACGGATCATACATTGCTTCTGCGGAAATTGGTGGTAATGTAAACTCACCTCGGGTAACGGCTCTAAGTGCGTAATAAAATTTGCGTTCACGTTGTCTTGGGAATGCGCCAAAGAAGATGAGTCTATCATCACGTATATCTACATAATCTGGTTTAAAGTCCTGTTGTTTCAACCATGGAATACCTTCACGTGATGCTAATCTCGCGTTTTCTATTTCAAAACCTGCAGGTAACATATCCACAACAACTACATTTTCAAGGTTCCAGTTAAGTGATTTAACCGTTATTTCTGCTATCACTAAATCACCGTGTGGGAATTCATTATCAAATGGGATCCCGTCTTGGTTAAGATAGCGTCGACGCACTTGTATATCTCGGTCATATTCCTCAATAAAGGAATCCCGTCGTATTCCGAATGCAGACCAATAGTAATAACAACTACCTTCACCATCAATAGATATATTCACTTCAGCTCCATCCCATTCTTTATTTATAAAACGAACAGACGGAGTTGTTGAATCAAAATCAGCAACGTGGGTATTATTCAGAGTAATCTTACCCGAATAATCACCATCCATTTTCTTCTTCAATATTTTACCGATGGCAAGGAAAGCAAAGGCATTTTCCTGAGTAGTTCCCCAACGTTTTCTTTTTGATGCTGCCTTAGTAAGATTAGTAACAAGTATTGGAATAGAAGGATGATTTTCATTGACTTCCGCAAGCACATCAAGCATTATAGCTTGTGCACGAACAGGAGAGTTGAAGTTATTTCCTGATTGTCGCATTCCACCATTTTGAGGTGTTATTGATACAGGCAGCATTGAGAGTGCTGTTTCCAAATCTCCACTGAGGGCAAATGCACCAGCTAATTGAAACTGACTATAGTTAGCAAGACCACTGAGAAGATTGTTTTTAAAGTAATTCATCACACCTTTTTCAGGTTCACCTGCAGCGGCTAACACGTAACATGCATATACTGCACGCTGTATCTTATATCTGTTGGATTCATTTACAGTTTTATTATTCGCTGATACCTGTTTCGCTTGCTCTCTTAACCCGTTGAGCATTCCTGTATAGACACGGTCTGACACTTCATAACCTAATTTACGTGCTTCAACCATAAAATGAGACGCATATACACTGCTCCAGGGATTGATAAAACTCCCACCGGGCCAATAAGCGAAATAGTTTTGTGTTGTGAACATACTTTCAAGTCTACTGATACCAGAGTTAATGTAATAATCAACACGTTCATCAGAGGAAAGTTCTGGATCTACAGTTCCAGCAACATCACTAAAGTAAAGCAGTGGGAATACTTTACTTGTCGTTTGCTCAATACACCCATAAGGGTACTTGAGTAGGTAACTAATTCCACCAGAAAACTCAATAGCAGGGAAGGGTGAAACGGTTAGTGTAAACTCAGAGGACTCCGGTATCAAATTTGAAGGAAAAACGAAGTCTGCAGGATTTTCTGTACTGATTACACCATTGCCTGTTTCTGTCACCGGGGGTGCAGCAGATCGTAAGGGAAGTTCAATAGTCATCTGTGAACTTTCATCATTACCAGAAGCTGTAATTGTAAATGTTGCTTTATCAATTGAATCATGAGCAACAAGCTCAAATAATAATTGTTCTTCGCTGCCAGATGCTATTTGTGTCTGACTGATAGCAAGATCTTCCTTTTCCTGGAATTCTGCCTCTGTATTTCTTGGAAGAAATTGAATATTACCATCTACTTGCAATGCAACACGAAATTCACCATCTCTACCAGTACCGTTGTGAACGCTAATAGGAAATTGAATTCTGTCTCCACCAGATAGGAAACGCGGGAAAGTTGGTGTTAACACAATAGGTTCACGAACTTTAATATTTGCATCGGTAGATCCATAGTATCCACCTGAAAAGGCTACTGCCATCAGACGTAATGATCCATTGAACTGTGGTATATGGAAACTTGCGGTACCTCTTCCATATTGATTCGTCCTTATAATACCAGACCAGAGTGAAACCGGTTTAACACGCATAACACTTGCAGTGTTGAGACGTTTAGCACGTGCACTTAAACTACGTGCTCCATCCCCACCTGTGCTGGAATCTGCCATCACAGTCTCAATTTCGGGTAAAATCGCAGAATATAGATCATAAGCACGTGTTTTTAAACCACGTTGTCTGTAAAAATAACTGTGCGGATTAGGAGATTGGAAATTAGTTAACTGCAGGATTCCTTCATCCACAGCAGCAATAGTAACATGTGAATACGCACTTTGTCTGCCACGCACACGAAATTTCACTGTAACATCACTATTTGGTCGTATCTCCTCAGGTGCATCAAGTTCAATAGCAAGATTGTTAGTTTTGACATCTATTTTCAGAGGAATCACACCAAATGCCCGAACTGGTGAGTGTTGGTTTATGGTTTCTGTAGACCGAATCAATGTTCCGGATAGGTATACATTTGGTTTATAACTATTATTAACCGGAATATTTAAACTTGCAGAATTTCCACTTAAGTTTACTGTTCGGTATTTCAAGATTTTTTCACGTTCAATTGTTAGTATCAATTTACCGGGAAACGGAGATTTTATGTTTAGTTTTGCAGTTTCTCCAGGCAGATATGCAGATTTATCCAACGTCATCTCAAGTAGACTCGGATTCTCCATTGATCGGGGAATAGATCCCCATCCTGAAGTTTCTATTTTCAGTTCTGTTTTTGCCCCAGATGCAACATCTGCTAAGTGGATCCGGTATTCACCATAATCAGTTGGTATGAAGGTGAATGAACCAATCTCTGTTGTAGAAATCAACTTACGAGTTTCTAATGTAGTAATCTGCGTATCTGAAATATATTCATAGCGACCACTTCCATTTCTACGTAAAATTGTGTTCCAATGAACTTTCTTGATTGTAAGTTCTAATTCCCTATCAGCAACTGCACTACCATTCTTATCTACAGAAATGTAACTGAAAGAGACTTCTTGTTTCCGTTTGATTTGACCATCACTATTACGTTTGATACCGATATAGTGTGAATAGGGATGAATTACAACGCGGTTTGAAGCAGTAACTGCTCTCCCACCGTGTTCCATTACTGTAGCTGACAGAATACCATTTAACTGTGAGGGTGCTTTTACAGTTTTTGGTAATGTGAATTTATAATTTACCTTACCTTCAGTATCTGTTTTGCTATCTTGCAGTGTTGTGCGTTGTTTTTTAAATGTCTTTTCACTTGAAAAATGGAAGGAACCCCATTTCTCATTAGGAATGTATCGGACTGCTTCGAGCGTATAATACGCTGTTACTTTACGATTCGCTGCAGCAGGTCCAAACAAACTAACAGCAGATACATCCATACTAACCTCATCACCAAGGTCATATTCCTGTTTGTCTGTATTCACTGCGACTTTCATTCTGTCAGGCATAAATTCTTCTACCTGAAATGAAGTGCGACCTATTTCTTTTTCAGCAACATGTAATTTAGCGATATAACTTCCAGTTTGTGCATGTGCAGCAATTGGAACAGTAACTGTACTTCCACCACGTTTGTCTGTATTCTGATGTAATTCATTTACAATCCGACCATCAGGTGCTATTATTTGAATTTGCGTAGGTAGGGTTGGAGGAGTAGTATTTTGTTTTCCTCGTACAATTGAGGCAATGTCTACCTTTTCCCCTGGACGATATACACCACGGCTGGTATAAAGAAATGCCTCATAACCCGTTTCCAAATAGGCAGGACCACCAACATTGAAATCACCTGTTGATAACTGATGTCTATTTAACTGAATAAACGATAAGTCATCACCCTTCTCAACAGTTAACATATATGGTGTAAATTCCTCAGTTTTTTGAGCGAATGACGTAAACTTAACAAGACCATCCCAGTTTGTATTTCCGACCAGAAGTGTTTGATTATTATCACTAATTAGTTTTACTGTAGCTTGTGATATAGGTTTTAGTTTTGAAAGGGAATTAACCCAAACCCATAGTTCATCACCAGATCTCTTTGCCATTATTCCGAGGTCTGTCAACATCACCCACTGATTTGCATACTTCCAACTTCGATTGTCATCTGAAGCATATACCTTGAATATCCCAACATGTTTATCATTAATGTAGTTTCCTAAATTAATAGGAGTCAGTACTTCCTCGTTCAATTTAGACGAGATAGTCACAGTTTCTGAATGAACTGGTTTTCCGAGATTTCTTGTCCAGGTTCTCCAGTTAGCTACACGTGACACATAAAAAAGGTTGTTACCAAATACCTTTTCTATACGCAGATTAACTCTATCTACATTAATCGTTGACAGACCAAGATTCATATTTTGGTTTCGAGTCAGGAAAAAGCCATTGCCGGTAAACCGCAGCTGTGCTGGAACATCTGGAATTCTAAGTCTTTTTTTATACGATTTTTTTAATACAGATCCATCTGGTGCAGTTAAACCTTCTGCTACAGTGATAACATAATGATCACGTCGTTTGAAATCTCCATGTATTTCGATCTCACCGTATCGCGTGATAATTTCAGTATCCAATTCTGGACTTATGCGAATATATGGTTGAACCGTATCAACTGGAATAGAAGAACTAAAACGTAGCGAGATATGGGGTTTTCCCGAATCTTCTTGAACACTTGCATAGGTTACACCAAGTGTACCATGTCCTGTCAAAGTCATTGAGTGTACGCTTGCTTCTTTGAAACCAAATTGACCACCTGTACATTTGAAACCTTTATCTATTTGGACTTTTAGGTTTTGGTCTCCAAGAAGTCGTGGTATTTCTTCACTTTCTAACTTTATTTCTCTTGCAATCCCACTCTGTGGTTGAAGTGTGTATGGAATCTCTACATTCTCTTGAAGTTTGATAGACAAGTTTGCTCGTAAATCAGCTATATTGACGGGATAATTAAAAGTTAACTTCCCCACTACCTTTGCATGTGTTTTGGTATATTTAAATTCATTTTGTCTATTTATTAATTTAAAGGGATCAGTTGCAAATTTGAATTTACGGTCACCAGTGATAACAAAACCGAGTGAACTTTGACGTAAATTCGGAGAGAGTTCAACGGTGTAATTTGCAGAAGGAGCTAATGGACTTTCTAAAAAGAAACGAATTGTATCGCGCGCTATCCATCTTGCAGTACCTTGTACAGTTGGAGTAAATTGTATAGCACGACTCGGTAATTCAGTGTTAATTTCTGAATTGTCTATAACTGGTTCTGAAAATGTAAACGTGAAATCAACCCATTGTGGAATTGTCTCTTTTTCCGGTGATATTGTTTTTATAGTTACCCGTGTCTTCTCACCCGATGTCAAACTATATATATAGAGTGAACCAATTACCAAAATAACCAAAGATAGGAGTCCCACAATACCAATCAAAAACTTTTTGTTACCCATAGCAATTCTCCCAAAAATAAACTGTTTAATTTATTAATCCTATGTTTTTACTGATGTTTGTTATTGAGCAATTTTCGTGCCAATAATTAATTCTATATCACATTTGAAAAAAAGAGAACTACTTTTGATATGGACAAACCTGAAATATCTTTACTTTTTTGGAGCATATTCCTTATGCTTGTCGAGATATGGTACATACTATAAGTCTGTTCTACAATAGCATTGGGAAATGAGTGATATACCTACTATAAACTAAATGTGTTTTAAGATTTACCGAAAAACTGACCTTAGCTCCTAATAGATAATTAATATAAAGACCATCTTAATTATAGTATATATAGATAGACTATGGAAACACATGAAATAGTGGTAATATTGAGACACCATTCTATATTTCCAATCATGAAGAAATAGAACGCCGAATGCGTTTATGCATTCGGCGATAATTAATAGTGGATACTTTATCCGTTGGTTTGATGGTATATTTCAGTATCAAACCCATTCTACAAACATTAATTATTCATACATATAAATACCTATTCAACAGATACAACTAAATAGAGATTCCTATTATATATAAAAGAGTAATCATTTTATCATGTGTTAAAATATACACACCTATGAAAACTATTTCAAGATACCTATTTCCACTAAAACCAGAATCGTGACATTAAGATAAGTTGGTCCGATCCCTGTAGTTGTCTTAATTCATTCTTGTTGTTGATTTTGTCATCGGGTTTTCTATCAGCGTTTGGTAAGTTTGCCCAATAGAACAATGAAATTGCTCCATTCTCCATATAGTTATATTGTGCTATGAATGTCAACCTTCTACCAGCATCACCTAAAACATTTCTATCTGGATCATGCAAACCATAACGACCTGCAATGGAAAATTGGGGTAGTATTCGGTACTTAGCCCCAATATAGTATCCCTTGGATATGACATCATCAGTAGAAAATGAACCTACCTCACCAGAATTACCAAAGTTTAATTCTCCCTCTAAACTCAATCCTGCGTATGAAGCAGTAACAAAAGCACCTATAAGCCGTTCCCAATCTTCACTGGGTTTTTCAAAGATGCAAGATACACCTGCGCGAATTGGTCCAAGTTGACCACCAACGGTGCCGAGAATACCATTTGCTGTTGCGTTTTCTGCGTTAAAGTATACTGCGTTGTAAAATGCTTTTCCCAAACTTCCACCAAGTTCAATACCTACATCGCGTGTGTTAGAACCCAACCCGTAGCCTTGTCGTACTAAGATGTTGTGGTCCTTCTGTTTGATACCGAATGGTAGACGGAATTGTCCAACTTTAGCATAAAGATGTTTTGGTACAGCCTCTACAGTCGCAAATGCGTTCAGCATATTTCTAACAAAGTTGTTTGACAGAGTTAAGCGAATTCGGTCAGTTGCTTGTGCATTGAAGGTTACTTCTGCTTGCATTAGTAGGAAACTATCAACTGATGAATGACATGACTGACAGGAAGCTGATGTGTTTTCTTCGGTGTCGACGTGCATTGGCTTAATAAAAGCTGTTTGGAGATCAAGTGATGTAGTAAGCTGTTTGATTACCTCCTTGGATTCTTCAGTTACAGCGTCCATGTCAAAATCTTCAGGGAACTCAAAATAATTCTCTTCAAAGATTTCACCTATCCGATTCCGTGGTCCTCCACCTGCGGGGTCAATGTGGCAAAAGTTGCAATCTTTATCTAATTCTGCAGCAAATTCTGGTCGCGCATCTGCTAAATTTGTCCAGTAATCACACAATGTGATATTAAAAAGAAAAACAAAGAATAACATTAATCGGAAACAACACCGTTTCATAATGTGTTTATGATTACGTAATATTACCCTAAATTGGTATACCTTCAAAAGACTCCTTATATATCATTTAATTCTATTACTGGTATGTTCCCATTATATTGTAGAATAGTTAGAACGAAACAAAACCTATTAATACATAGCCGTATTTGAAAGGAATTCTTCAAGATTAATATAACAGTGTAACAAAATGGTTTATGCTTCGCTCTAATCAACTTACAAACATAAGATTCTTTGATAAAATCTATGTCTGGAAATATTTGTTATTACTCAAGTTCTGTGAAAACATAGTCAGTGTTTACGACTTGGTCATGACAACCCCAACAAACTGCATCGGAAGCAATTTCTTTAAAATCGGCATCAGGATCGTTTCGGGTATATTCGATGAATTCCCAATCATTATGATCAGGATCACTATCTGCAACTTTCCTCATAATTGCAATTAATCCGATAAAATCTTTATTTGGTCGGTATGCTTCTTTTACAACAATGCTACCATCAGGATATGGGAATTGTTGTTCACCATCCGGTGCGATTGCATCACGGGTTTGATTGACATAGACATTCTTATTTCCGTTATGTGGATCAAAACCTTCTACTGGTGGAATAGGTTCAACATTTAATTTAAGCCAACTTTCATATCCAGCAATATCATCAGGAAGTCCTGGCAGTGCTACCACAGGTTCTTCAGTTTCCTGTCCTGGTTGTTCTGGATCTGTTTGTTGAACAAGATCGTCTAACTGTTTTTCCTCCACACAAGATGTGAATATCACACCAGTAAATACCATCACAGTAATCCATATAAAAACAAACAATTGTGTTCGTTTAAGTCCTTTTTTCATCATTCTTCGCCTCCTCTTCCAATCTTCCTTTAGTATATAATATACTGAGTTTCATCGCAATATATTATTGTGGATATAACAGTTTTTTGTAGTATAACGATTGGAATTCTATTTGTTTTACAAACGTAACAATGTCGCAGTAGTGTTTATAATTCAGATGGTATCATTTTTGTTTGTGATTCCACTTCGGTTACTGTATTATATGATACATTGATTAGATTCTTTGGAATCTATACACATACATATTTATATTTAAAATTGATTTAACATTAAGGAGAGATGAATGCTTAGAAACTTATTTAAAGGTGGTGATAAAAAACAAGTTGAACCAGAGGCAGTAAAGAAAAAAGACAATTGGTTCAATCGTCTCAAGACAGGTTTAGAAAAAACAAGGAACAGTTTTATATCTCAACTATCAGGATTGCTACGTGTTGGAAGAAAAATTGACGAAGATCTCATAGAGGAGATTGAAGAAATACTGATTCAAGCGGATGTGGGAGTTGATACGACACTTACGTTAATGGACAATGTAAGAGAAACCGTACAAGAAAAAGGGTTGGGTGATTCATCGGAATTGGGAACTGTAATTAAGGACGAAATAATAAATCTTCTTGGTGAAGATATTCCATTGAAACTGACAGGAGAACCACCTTATACGATATTAGTTCTCGGTGTTAACGGAGCTGGAAAAACAACAACTATTGGCAAAATTGCAAGCCGTTTTAATGCTGATGGGAAAAGAGTACTTATAGCAGCAGGAGATACATTTCGGGCTGCAGCAGAAGATCAACTTGCAATTTGGTGTGAACGTGCCGGGGCAGAGCTAATACGCGGTGGTGAACGTGCTGAACCTGCTTCTGTAGTTTTTGATGCAATTCAAGCAGCTAAAAACCGTCAATCAGATGTACTGATTGTGGATACAGCAGGTCGACTCCATACCAAGAAACCGTTAATGGATGAGTTATCAAAAATTGGACGAGTGATGGGACAAGCACATGCAGATGCACCTCACGAGGTGTTACTTGTCATTGATGGGACAGTTGGTCAGAATGCGTTGATGCAAGCAAAGATATTTAATGAAGCAGTTCCAATCACTGGAGTAGTCGTTACAAAATTGGATGGTACCGCTAAAGGTGGGATTGTAATAGCAGTAAAATCTGAACTTGGTGCACCGGTAAAGTTAATAGGTATTGGAGAGAAACTTGACGATTTACGCGATTTCAATGGTGCAGATTTCGTTGATGCACTTTTTGCATTAGAAGAAACTAATACTGAGACGTAACCCACAAAGTTGATCTACAATGTATGTTACCTATCTCCGATGTGGGATACGTCACTAACACAAAAGGTTTTTACTGAATTTAATTTCTTTTTATCAAGTAAAAATACACCACTTATTTCCCTATATATCGGATTCTTTCAAGTAAGGACGTAGATGTTTGCGGAGATTGCGATGTGCATGGAACAGATGTGCTTTGACCGTTCCATCAGATCTACCTACCACAGTGGCAATATCTTTAAGTGACAATCCATCCCAGTGACGTAGGATAAAGATTTGCCGTTGTTTGGGTGGTAATTGACGTATCGCCTTTCGAATGTGGACTCTAAGTTCCTTATTCTCAGCAGCTTTAGCAGGAGAATCTGACCGTAAATCTGGGAAATTTGCCATCGGCAACTCTTCAGAATCATCAGATTCGTATACCATTACTTCTGACCGCGCCCTTTTTCTCAGGAAATCGATACAGAGATTGAATGTAATTCGGTATAACCAACTATAAAACTGGCACTGACCCTTGAAATCACCCAACCCTTGGTATGCGCGTATGAAAGCGTCTTGTGTTATATCAAGGGCATCTTCATGGTTAGGAACAAAACGCTGAACTAAACGATATGTGCGTTTCTGGTAGCGAGTAAAAAGTGTATCAAACACTGCCGTGTCACCCTGCTGAAATTGTTCAATCAGTTGGGCATCATCCTTAGTATTACAGGCAGGAGGTATACTTTCTTGGCTTTGGGACTGCATGTTCTCCTCTTTTGTTTCAATGGTCGGATACTGAATTCAGTCGACCTTTGATAGAATAGAAGTCACCGATTCTTTTGTTTTTGTACGTCACGAAACCAACGTTTATATCTGTGGCTATCTTGTAACATTTTCTGTAGGAGGACGAATTCCTCATCCTCATCGGTGCATGGGGCATTATCCAGCAAGGCTAACATCTCTTCGTAAACCACTTTGTCTTCATCAACAAGCGATGAGAGTAAAGATTCAAAATGTTCTCCATGACCGAGTAAAGCGAATAATTGATTTGTATGTCGAATTTCCTCTGATGCGGCTTGGTTTAGGTATGCTGCAAGTTCATGTTCATTACGGTTTTCTGCAATTTGAGCGAGAATTAACCGAATACCAACAAGTTTTAGTTTTGCCTGAGAAAGTTCGTCAAGATCCGTTTTAAACTTCTCGCGCATATGATCTTCATCACGTGGGTGTAACTGTGCATAACTGGGCCATTCAGGTTTTGCCATCACCTGCTTCAACTTCTTTAAGCTTTCAATCAGGTTATCCCTCTCTTCAAGAGATAGTTGTCCGAAAGTATGTTCCCAAAAATCTATGGCATATTCAAACCGTTCCTGAAAAAGTTCAGTAGATTGAGGGGTAAGTTGTATACGGGCACGTCTGCGATCCTCTTCACATTTACGACGGACAACCCAACCGTGCTTCTCAAGTCGATTAACTAAACCTGAGACCGTATTGTGTGCAAGACCTAAATGTTCACCTAACTCATTGACATACATTCCAGAGTCACGACCATACCAATGAAGGTGTTGCAGGGCATTGAACTGAACTATTGTCAGACGATTAGGGACAACATCCTGAATAAACCTGGATTTGACTGCTGCTTGCGCGTGACGCATCACACGCATCACGACATCTATTTCTTGATTAAACTCCCGGTTTTTAGACATTTTTCAAATACGTCCTATATAAGAGGTATATTCCGTCGTATACGACATAAATTATATGTTAATTGTATTGTTTTGTCAAATTAAAATACATCAATGTAACTTTTTAGTTACTTCCGACCAGACGTTGTGCCTTCATTTTACGCTTTCGTTTAGTTTTCGATTTATTACGTTTAGGGGTAACATTATTATCCAATTTTTCATTTGGTAGTTGAATCTGCTCTGCTTCAATTACCTGTTTCTGTTGTTCTGCTTCGTATTCAGCGTAAGTACCATGAAAAAAGTTAGTATTTATCCCTTCTTTTGTAACCTCAAAAATCAACATTTTGGTTGCTAAACTGTTTAATAGGAATCGGTCATGAGAGATAATAAAAATTGTAGCTGGATATTGAGCAAGTGCTTTTTCAAGTGCTTCTCGTGCAGGAATGTCAAGATGATTAGTTGGTTCATCAAGTAATAGGACGTTTGCTTTATCCAAAAGCAATTTTGCCAACTGAACGCGACTCTGTTCACCTCCACTTAGGTTACCTATTAGTTTTAATACATCATCCCCGGAAAACAGAAACTTTGCTAAATAACTTCGTATCTCTTGTTGAGTCTTTTCGGGACAAAGTGTCCATACTTCATGAAGGACTTCGTTTTCTTGATTTAGACCCTCTAATTCTTGTGTATAATATCCAAATTTCAGTGTAGGACCTACCCAAAGTTCACCTTGTGAAGGTTTTTCCTGTCCTAAAATCATTCGGAAGAATGTGGTTTTCCCTGTTCCGTTTGGTCCGAGTATACCGACAACATCTCCTCGGTCTACCTCAAAAGTTAGATCTGTAAATAACACCTTATCATCAAACTGTTTACCAAGGTTTTGACATCGTAGAATGTCATTTCCTCCGCGCGTGTCTTGTGTGAAGTTGAGATTGACTGTGGGAGCATCTGATTTTGGTTTTTCGACTATCTCTAACTTATCCAACTTTTTTCGTCTGCCTTGTGCCTCACGGGTACGTTGTCCTGCAATATTTCGATCAATGAATTCCTTTTCCTGTGCAATAAACGCCTGTTGTATTTTGAAGGCACGTTGGTCTACGATACGTTCTACATTTTTGATTTCCAGATATTTGGAATAGTTGCCTCTGTAGATGGTAATTTTACTTGCTGTGAGTTCCCAAATTTTTCGGACAACCTTATCTAAAAAATATCTATCGTGTGAAACAACTAATACTCCACCATTGTATTCTGTATTGAGATAGTTTTCCAACCATTCAATACCATTAATATCCAGATGGTTCGTTGGTTCATCAAAGAGTAATAAATCAGGTTCTTGTAAGAGTAATTTAGCTAAGGTGGCACGACTTTTTTGTCCACCACTAAGTACTTGGATTGGTAAGTTGAAATCTTGTTCGTTAAATCCTAAGCCACTGAGGACACGATTGATTCGATGTTCATAATCGTAACCACCGAGTCGGTCATGTTTGTCCTGTAATAGTGCGTATTCCTGCAATAGATGGGGTGTTTCTTTCGTTTCCATCTCCTCAGCAAGCATGAGCATTTTATCTTCAAGTGCAAGCTGTTTTTCAAAAACCTTAAGCATCTCCTGACGGAGTGTGCAGGCGCGCTCCAATTCAGGTTCTTGACTTAGATATCCAATACGTCTACCTTTCGCCAGAACTACATTACCTTTAAAATCGGAAAGAATACCACTTACTATTTTAAGTAACGTAGTTTTTCCACATCCGTTACGACCAATTAACCCAATTCTGTCTCCAGGTGCAATTGCAACTGAAATATCATCAAGAATTATGTTTGGGTCATATCGTTTTGTTACATTGGTTATTGTTACTAATGACATATATTTATTTTTTTATTGTAGACAACAATTTTTGTTATCAAGAACCTCGGTCAAGAATATAGCTATATGGATTGCCAATTATCACTACGTGTGATCATCTCAAGATATGAGTCGGAATTTTTATCATTCGGATGACGAATATTGAATTGTCTAAATCTCCAGAACGCAATGGATAAAGCTGCATAGTGAACAAATGTATCCAAACTGCTCCATTCCTCATCCGTTAAAGATCGGATCGAATTGTATGCATCTAAGAAACCTACGACAGAGTCCATATCCAACTGATGTTGTGCTGTATAACAACAACCTATGATAGTCATTCCAACATCAATTAGGAATGTATCATAGCACACTTCTTCAAAATCAAGAATTGCTAACATTTTTTCACCTTTAAAAAGTGTGTTATCTAAAAATAGATCTCCGTGCAGAAGTCCTGTGGGTAATGGTCTGTCTAATTCAGGTCCTATCCATTCAAGTTCGGATTTTAGCCATGTATGGAACGGATGTGTACCAAAGTGTGTCTCTTTCACTTCATCCAGATATGGTGTTATTTGTGCTAATCCCATTGGAAATTTCGGCAAATTATCAAGTGAAAATATACAATGTAACTGTGCCAAGGCTTCACCAATTTGTGTCAGTACCTTGCGCGAAGGATTAGGTGTATCACCTTTTATATAAGGAAAAATCATTACACTGTAGTTCTGTGTAGTGTGTAGAATATTCCCACATTTCTGTGGGATGGGGTATACGGTTGGATATTCATGCTGTTTTAAATGTTCCAAAATCGAAACTTGCAATTGGAGTTCAATGATGTCTTTCTCATCACAGATCTTAAGTAGATAAACCCCATCAGATGTTGTAAGTTTGAAGTTACTGTTGCCATATCCTCCCGGTATATCCTCCGTCTTCAGTGGTATGCCGATTGAATACTGTGATACTATGTCAGCGAGTTCTTCTGGTGAAAGAGTTGTGTATTGTGCCATCTTATGTAAGCTGAAGTGTCACTTTTTTAGTTCCGCAGATTTGATAATCGTTTTGAATTCTGGCAGTTCACGGATATTATCAAATGCTGCATCCATTGTTGCTGAGATATGTGCTTCTTTATCTACCCTGATTGCTTCCTGTAGGTGTTCTAAAGATTTACGAATAAATATTGATTTTGCATTGTATAATTGTTGATCATCAGCTTTTAATGCATAGACAACTGCAAGATTATAATGTGCCTTGGAAAAATCTTCATCAAGTTGTGTTGCACGTTCCCATGCAAGAATTGCTTCGTCAATTTCACCCATATTCCCATATACAGCACCGAGATTGTAATAGGGAATTGCCCATCTGGGTTCATTTTGAATTGCTATTTGTAATTCTGTGACTGCTTGGTTAAGATCCCCTTTTTTAGCATATTCCAGTCCCCAATTATAGTGTGCACGTGCTGCTTCATCCGGTTCTAAAGAATTATTGTTTTGTGAGTAAGGGATGCTTTTTAGACCACAGCCAACCAGCAATAAAGCTGCACAGAGTAATATAATTTGTCTCATTTCTCACTCCAAGTCTTTTATTATACCATAACTGATATACTTTAGTAAGTCAAACGAATTGTAATACACAGTGTGTAGAGTTTTGTTATCTGTTAAGGCATTTCTTGGCAGCATAAACTTTAGTTTGTGCGTGCTGCAGCAGCCCAACTTAATATCTCACCTTACAAAGAGAACTTCTCAATCGCCGAGAACTTCGCAATCACCTCTCATAACCCGTGAATCCCAAAGCCTTTAGGCTTTGGGATTCACGGGTTTTTCTTTGCTTTCAGCCAGAAATAGAGTTGCTATCTATCTACTTCTATGTTATTATTTCTATACTTAATAAATACATAGGTAGTCATAATGCTGGAAATCAAATGTAGAGAAGCATCGAGGTAGATAACGGTGCTGACCTTCAAATATCGCTTGTATGCAACCGAAGTGCAAGGAACGCAGTTGTCCGAATATCTATTGCACTTGTATGATTTGCACAACTCTGCGCGTCTGAATCGTATGCGTGCTTATGAAGAAGCAGGTCATTCTGTGAGTTATGCTGACACGTGTGAAGCATGAAGACTTCCGCGCTGTGCCCAAGAGTTTCAGAAACAGGCGCTGCAGCGTATCCATAAAGCCTTTGGTAACTTCTTTCGTCGTTTGAAACAGTCAGGTGTAAACCTGGATTTCCACGTTTTCGCAAACGCATTCATTCTCTAACTTGGAGTCTCCGAAAAAATAAAACAGGCATGCGTCAAAATCCTATCCGCAAAACGAAGCACCGTTTAGACAGACTCATTGTGCCTAAACTCGGTGAAATAAAGATACGCATGTCATGCCCCGTAAGGTAACCCGAAAGAAGTCACGATCGTTGAAAAAACTTCAAGATGGTAAGCCCATATCCCTTGCAATATCGGTGAAACCCCAAAAGTTAACCCTACCTGTGCATTATCGGAATATATGTTGGCGCTGAAGATTATTGGTGTTAAAAAAATGACGATACAACAGATGGACTTAGATGCGTTGAATGCTTTCTTTAAACTGAACGATAAACCTCCTATTGCGAAATAAGGATTGGTTATACATATTTTAGTTTGATTGAGATATTATGTACCGTAGAAATCAAATGGCACGCGTCATCCAAATTGCACATCTAATTCACAATGAACCGCGTAAATGGACGCGTCCCCGATTAGCTGAACGATTTGATGTCAATAAAACAACAATCCAACGCGATATTGACCTGTTGCGTGAAATGGGGATCATTATTGTCCCTCGTGGTAAACAAGGGTACGAAATGATTTCAGATTTTTTTCTACCTACCCTTAATTTAACTTTTGAAGAAGCACTATCACTCGTTACAGCAGCGAATTTCTATAAAGCAACCGAAGGAAAACACGCAATTGAAGTGCTTAATCAAGCAATTCACAAGATTACTACTAATTTGCCAAATCAGACAAACCAAGCCTTAAACCATATTGTCCCGCAAATTGATGTATCACATCAGCAGGTGAGTCCAATTGATAAAACTGAATCTTATAAAAAGCTGCTATACCAAGCAATTCGAGAAAAAACCAGGGTAACCATAACATACGATTCCTTCAGCAGTCAAAAAGAAACCCATCATCGACTTGATCCTTACGCTGTTCTGTTTCGTAAACGCGCGTGGTATGTCATTGGACGATCTGAAACTTCTAAGCGGGTTCTCACCTTTCGTCTTAACCGCATCAATTCTCTTACCGTTACGCATGCAGGTTATACTATTCCTGAAGACTTCTCTGTACAGAAATATCTTGAAAACAGTTGGGATGTCATGCTCGGACCTGACACGCACGTTGTTATTCTGTTTGCCAAACGTATTGCTCCGCTAATTCGTGAAGTGAACTGGCATGCTTCACAGCAGATACAGGAAACGGATAAGGGTAATCTTCGATTTGAGGTCACAGTTGCCGGCTGGCAAGAAATCGGTTTGTGGGTTCTCGGATACGGACACGAAGCAAAAGTAATCAAACCGAAAGCATTGCGTGATTGGGTAGCACAGACTGCACAGAAGATGGTGAAGGTGTATCAGAAAGATTAATATAATCAGTAATTCTATCCTTGACAGAAAGAATTCGTCGTGTTATTCTAATAGAAGGATAAGACTCTTGATTGCAAGATTGAAACATTGGGATTTTTGTATGCCGCGCGCTATCATAATATGATAAGATTCTCAAGTGTGAGATACTTTATTTGACAAATCCTTGATCACACATTATAATTAATAATAGTCATTGGTATTTTAGTATATATAAAGAAAAGTTTAGGGAGCCAGAACTGTGTAATGAATGATACGCCAGGCACTGTAAAACGACAGAGATATGACTTGTATGTAGACGAGTCAGGACAAGATACAAGAGGAGAAATGTTTGTTGTTGCAGTGGTAGCAGTAGAAAATAGTGAAGAATTTAGAAAGTATTGTGAATTACTTGAAAAGTTGTCTGGTAAAGGTAAGGTCAAGTGGCGATCAGCACAGAAAATGCGGCGTTTGGATTACCTGCGTTCCATAATGTTAGTTAGTTCTTCTCATAAGTTTAAATTGTTTTATAGTGTCTTTCGTAAAACAACGGATTACGATTCAGTAACGATTGATGGCATTGCAAATGCGATCCGTAAGTTACGTCCGCTCAGTTCTCATGTATATGTTTACGTTGATGGACTTGCTAAATCTAAGTGCAACGCTTACAAAACTCGCTTGCGGCAACTCAGCTGCCCTGTGAAAAAAGTAAGCCGAGTAGCTAAAGATGAGAATGAACCTCTTGTGAGATTAGCAGATACGTTGGCAGGTGCTTCGGCAGAATTGGAGAAATATAAAGATGAGGAACTTCGTCCGATCTTTTCTACAGCAGAGGACAGCGGTAAACTTGTCTCAGCATTAAACAGAAAACCACCCTGATAGAGGGTGGGCAACCTATCCTCCCAGCCGGCTGGGAGGCAGCTTAGCCTACGCAATAGTCTTCGGCTGCGCTTTTACTTCTGGTTTTCGACAGAAAACCACCTCAATGATGAAATGGACAACCTATCCTGCTGACCGGTCAGCAGGCAGCATGGCCTACGCAACAGTTTTCGGCTGCTATTTTACTTCTGGTGTCTACTATAAATTATACTCTTTTTGGCACGTAGTATCAAGGTATTTTGAAAAAAGAAAGCAGCACTTACATCCACGGACGAGGATGTAGGTGCTGCACTATGAATATTCTAACATTTAACCTAAGAGAGATCAAATTTTTCAAAATAAAATGTAATTGGGAACGATTCTTTTGATCAGTCACAGGTTTGTGTGACTGGTGGTGTGGTATACTTAATAAGAAGGATTTGAGATAGTTATGGATAAGTTGAAAAGGAGACATCATGGCAAGACAGAAATCCGAAATTGAAGAATTATTTTTGACTCTTGGTATTGATACCGATGCTGACGACCTCTTTCGTGAGTACATAGAGGAAATAGCGAATGGCAAGTTACGGAAATATCAGGAAATTATTCAATACGGAGCAAAGGCGGGACAATCACTTTACCTTCACATCATGAATGGGATTTGCGTTCTGGAAAGGTTGCGTCCTATATTGAATCTTGACAATATTGAGGTGCAAATACTGTTCAGTGCTTTTAGCGTCCACGATCTAAACAAACTTGACCAATTTCAAAACGAGAAGCGTTCATTTAACTATCTGGCAAATACCAAGAATGTTGGTACCGTGTTAACAGACCTTGAAATGAGACTTTTTTTCCCTGAATGGCAAGATTACATAAAGGACATTGAACTACTCGTCCGCGCCCATTCGGGATACTATAACACCTACGATGAGACGCTTGATCGCAATTATGATCCGTATCGGCTTGACAAAAATAGACTTTTGAAGCATCTCGTTCCGATTATCCAAGCGATAGATGTAATTGATCTGTCAAAGACGCTTGAGGAACGTGCTAAAAAGGAGGATTTCCTCAAAAAAATCAATAAGATTTCCGATGTTCTATACAAATTTGTCTACCACAAGGTAAGTGAACAGCGCGGCATTTTGACAAACTTAATCCACAACGAGATTGTTAAGTATTTGGAAACGGAAAAAGATCTATTGCCATTACTTTACTATCCTGATGGTGTAGCCTACCTTGTAGATCGAAATCGTGATGTTCAGATTACAACCGATGAGATCACAACAATTGGAAATGTTGTTGTGGAGAACATTGAGTCGAAGACACGCGGAGAATTCAGTAAATTTATTCAGGGCAGTCCTGCGGGGATCAAAGTAGACGAAAAGTGTCTTTCGCTTGGTTTATCGTTTCAGCAAATTTGGAATGAAGTACACAATATCATTAGTGAAAGAAAGTATGCAGCAAACGTAGATGCGATGAACGATCGTTGTCGTGGGAGGCTACAAAATACTCGAAAGCAATTAGACAATGCGAAACCGAGTAAAAAGAATCCTAATCCCGCAGCACAAGTAGTGCTGATTGATGAAATTTTGGCTGAGGATGCGTACTTGCTTCCGCCAAACGATGACACAGTGAAGATTGGAGAGTTAGTTCGCACGTACTACATCTTCCTCAAAAAGCATTTCTCCAAAAAAATTCCTGATGCTTGGAATTACATCTATGATCTGCTCAAATTACCTTTAGCGATTGAAAACGCAACCCTACGTCTCCGCTATGCAACTTTCAATGCGTTGTCCGATAGAGGTTATATTATTGGTCGCGACCTTTACAATGAAGGCAGGGATTTTGATGAGGTCTATGAGTTGATTCTACAAGATGGAACAAACCTTATGGAAACCTTACAAACGGAAAGCGAATTTGGCGTTTTGAAAGAATACGTGCGTAAGTATGTTGATTTTGATTTTATTGTTGGCAGAAGTAAGGATTTTGCTACAAATCTGACCCGTTATGTTAAGGATAATCATGTGCAGTGTAGTACCTGCGGTTCGGAATTTGGGACTGACCTCTGGATGAAACCGGACGTACCGCCAAATATCAAAGTTCAGCAGTTCTCAAATCGGCTTGAAGGAGGTTCATCACGTGAACCAAAACGTCACGTCTGCAGTGTATGCCGCACCCAATATATGCTTAACAAAATCTGTTACAATGTGACAAGCAACACATCAACATTTTTTATTCATTTATATCCACCATCGTTCTTCACTGATGTGTTAATTAATGCTTTTCGTGCTGCACAAAATAGATTCCGAGATCCAGATTTTCCATCCATATATATCAAAACGTACGATGCATTTCGGAATTATCGGGAAAAAGGACAGTTAGTATTGCCGGTTTCACAGACAAAAAGCAACGGGAATCCGCTTCCAAAGTTTTCTGAGGCACTTGGGAACATTCTAACTATTCCTGTCAACACACCTGGACAAAACAATTATACTGAGAATATTCTGTATGCAGTCAAGAATGCCTTGCTCTACCAACGTTTCTTAGGATGTCGTGCGGTGTTAACCGATTCGTCAATTCCGATTTTTTCTGCTGGTGAGTTTCAACATTTTTTCATTGACCATATCCCCTCAGCATTCCGTGAATGGCTGTCAGATAACGACATGGACAGTGAGATGACACAGCAAGTATTTAATCAGTTAATCAACTTACACAATATCCAAGTGAAGATTGGCAGCATTGAAACAGACGATCTCGTTCGATTGATTAGAAGTTTGAATTACGATGTCCTTGAACTTTATTACGTAACCCACAAAATGATTAAACGCGAACAAGCGGGAGAGGAACCGCGACAGTTCGCCACAGTGCGTGACACGGCGAAGCTTATCGCTGATGTTGTGGCACAGAAAGGAGGAGACGCAATTATGGCTTACATTAAGGAACTCGCTCGTATTGCGTGGGAAGGGCGATTGAAAGGCGAAAGTCTAAAGGACAATTCGCTTGCAAAACCGCTTGAAATTGCATTCGATAGTCTTGAACGTTGGCAATCTGAGCGTGAAACCGAAGATGAAGCACGAGCTATCATGTCAAAAGAAGTTGCCCGTGCGATTGAACGACTTGATAAACGTTTTTACGGTGCGAAAAAATTGGAGAACATTTCACAATTCGTTACAGTCCTGTTTGATCAGATTTACAAAGAAGTTTATCAAGGTAACTTGTTTGATTTACTTGAAAACCGGAAACGTATTCGCGCTGGATATCTCTACTTCATTACGGAGATGATTCCAAGACGCGATAGAGAAAAGGAGGAACAACAGTCATGAGCATTCTTGACAAATACACCGATTTTATGGTTGAAAAATACGAGAACTTCCCGCAAAGTCGTTACCTAACGCTAATTGTTTTGCGCAAAGCAGAATCTGAAATGATCTTTCGTACTGAGGGATCTGGTGAAGGGTTGGCGCGTGATACTGTCCATGCCGGCCTTGATGACCGAGATTCCATCTCTCGCGTCACAATTAGCAAACGTAAACAGACCGCTGTTGAACGGCGCACTGGTCGTGAACTTCTTCGCCAACACAATCTGCTGTTCTATGCTGCAGACTCAAAAGGAAATCGAGAGGAAGCTGAGGATAATATCTGCGCGTTGAATCGCAACAAACCTTGTGGAATTTGCTCCGACTGTATGATTTACGGTTACGCTGTTGGTGGTGGAGGAGCGCAGAAATCACGTGTCATTACAGACGATGCCTTTAGCATTTTGTCCTATCAGACTGTCACGGCAAAACGGACGTTCAACGCACTGTATGATAATAATACGATGCGAGACCCTACTACCGGGGAAGCTTCGTCAAGCATTCAGGAAGACGAATACGTCAAGCCAGAGACGTTGTTTATTGACATGCAGACACTCAAAGACTTAACGGCAAACGAAATTCAATACGTTATAGCAAATGTCCTGCGGAGTCGACGCTACGGTGCTATCACCTCACGGCTTGGTAAGATGCGTAACACCCTTGTCGGTGCTATCTTCAGCGATTGTGAAGTCTTCAGCAATTTGGAACTCACACAAAATGTTTACGACCGTCTCGGCACAGATGGGAGACAGTTTCCACTTGATGAAAACAAAGTGAAATCAGAAGTTGTTGCGGCAGTAACAGATTTATCAGACGGAGTTATCGGTAATCTTCAAATACTTAGTGATACAGATTTGGACGCGTTAATCAATGAAATACAACAAACATTTGTATCGCCAGAATCGGTAAAATCACTATTACAAACAATTACTGATCTCTACGATGCATAATTCGTAAAAAAGAATGTTGGGTAGGGCTCCTACCCAACGTTGGAGGTATTTATGCACATCTATTGTTGCCAATTTGAATTGATGGAAAACCTCTTTTTTGCCAGCCGTGAAGTTAACAACTTTTTCCAAACGGAGCCGGTAATTGGTAATTACGCGCTTGCTTATGCACTCGGGTTATGCCGTGCTAATTATCATAACGAGGGTGAGATTACCTATGCCAAAGATCTGGAACGACTCAATGAAGTTGGTATTTATGTTACGCCGGGGACACTGACTAAAGAGGCACGTTTCACAGTAGTGCAATTCAACGCACTCTCGGATTCTTACTGGTTTCAGATGGAACAAAATGCAATATCAGTGAACCGACAGCGAATTTTCGATCCTAAAAAGAAAGCGCGTGCAACAAACTTTCCACAGATTGGGAGGATCAAAATGCTTTCGATCGGGAATAAAGGTGTTTTCTATATTACAAGCCGAGATGAATATCGGGTGCCTCGCTATATCCGTCTCGGCAAATTCATGAGCAAAGCGAAAATCTCTGCATACAAGCAACACTACCGTGAAGTCCACGCGCAAGACGAGACTTATCGCTATTATCTAAATCCCAATGATTTACCATCGGATACACAGATTGGCATGTTTGACATGCTCAATATCCGTCCAACCCCGTTGATTCGGCAGGTACAGTTATCTGGACAAGTCTATGAATTGGCAGATGATGACAAAACACAGTTGCCCGCGGGAATGCGGTTTTATACAGACTTTTAACTGGATAAGGAGTTAGCAATATGCCAGAAATAACAGTAACCCTTAATGCAGGGTATGAAAAGGTTAGTCCGACAAATGAATTTGGTTTGAAATATCCCCTACTCTACCATCAGAAACGTACCTACGATGAACTCAAAACAAATGAGCTTGTTATCAACACTTATAACACAGGAACAGGAAAAACGAAAGCCTCACTGCTCCGGTTGGTTGACCTAAAAAACGAAGACGATAATGTCCTTTTCATTGCACCAACAAATGAGTTGATACGCCAGCATGCAGAAGACATTCGGGATTTTGTTAAGGAACATGAACTGGATTTTGAAGTTGCTGAAGCGACTGGTAATAAGATTCGTGAATGGGAAGGCGTTTACGATCCGGGATATCCTGTTAGAAATCCAAGAAAATTACACGAAATTATTGAAGATCCGCGCAACTATTTTCCTAATTTGACGGGACGGAAGAAACTGATTCTGGTGACAAACCCTGATATTTTTTATCTGTGTTTCTATAGTCTCTATTCTGAAAAGGATAGTGCAAATCTTTTCAGAGATTTTCTGGTGAAATTTAACTATATCATCATTGATGAATTTCACTATTACAACGCCAAACAACTCGCTAATTTCTTGATGTTTTTTATCTTGTCAAAGGAATACGGTTACTTCAATGCAGGGCGAAAAATCTGTCTACTTTCGGCAACACCCGATGAAAAGTTGTTCAAATATCTTGATGCGATTGACCTAATATACAAACTTGTCAGTCCGGACAACGAGCCCGCAGAAAGCGATAAATATGAGAAGGTCCAGACGCTTTCAGAAATTGATTTGACTTTACACAGTAGCAAAATACACGATGCACTTAATAATAATCCTGAGTTGATTTTGGATTTGGTTAATTCAGATAAGGAAGGAGCGGTTATCAGCAGTTCTCTGCGTACCATTACGGATGTCAATCAAGGACTGAAAAATGCGGGACTCAAAGGGAAAATTGGATTGATTACAGGTGCGGTGGATTCAAAAGAGCGCAGTGAGGCAACAACGTCTTACCCACTTGTCCTTGCTACTCCGACAGTTGACATCGGTTACAACTTCAAAAAAATAAACAAATCACGGCAAAACATAGATTTCGTTTGCTTTGATGCACTCTACGGATCGGAATTCACACAACGTATTGGACGAGCCGGCAGGTTGCTCGGTAAAACAGACACTACCCATGGAAGTATAGCGCATGCTTTTGTGCAAGGGAAACTCTATGCACAATTAGATGCAGGTAAAAATTATGACCGCGAAGAATTTGCGAAACTTGTCAAAAACGCACTTGGTGAGGACAATAGATTTTATTACTACATTCAGTCCTATGCTGTGCTGGAAGCATTTTATCCACTCTATAAGCATTTCAAGCGCGTTTCGGAAGACCACCAATATAGGGTTCAGGAGGTTTTTGAGACGATCCGACAGGTATTTGCCCCGGAAAGTGACACTACATTTGACGAGATAACGAAAAAAATTCAGTGGCATGTAAGATATGAAAAGGTTATTGAAGCACATGAAAAAAATGTTTACGATCACTTCATCCAACGTGATCAGGAAAAAGCTGCATGGAGTTATTTAGAACATCAGAATTGGTTCAAGGGCAAGTTAGAAGAATTCCGAAATACACCAAGTGAGGAATTGAATACTGCAATCAAAGGTTTCATTAAAAGACGATCCAATCGAGAAAAAGTGGTTGAACACGCTAAACATAAATACACTCCAATCAAATCTTTATTCAACTTTCGCGGTTCGGATGTCAGTATCCGTTGTGGTATTTATGATCCGAACTATTTTTTTCAGAACACTGTCAACTATACCGAATATGACCTTTTTCATGTCCTGCGGTACTATGAGTTTATCTGTATTACAAAAAAACAGTACCACGAATTTACAGGAGATTGGGGAAATTACTGTGAATTTTTTGTGCGGGTTGATGCGCGTAAAAAATCACCTGATAAGATACAATTTGACTATAATGCCAGTGGAATTGATCAAGCGGACTTTGAACGCCAACACTGCTGGGATCCTACAGCATTGAAGGGGTTACGATTCAACCTAACTAATGGATATGTTCCGAATAAATTACAAGGAATTTTAGAAGACAAATATATTACCTGCTTTCTATCAAAAATGGAGAAGCGTGGTGTTCTCAATAACATTCTTGAAACAAAACGACAAGTTAGCAATCCACTTTTCGTGACCTTCAATAGTGGACAGCAGAAGGAATATCAGTTAATCCTCGGAGCTCAAGCGTTTTTAATCCATGCAGAGTTGCAAGGCAAATGGAAAGAGAAGACACAGCTAACTACATAAAGGAATCCGTCCATGCCCATTAGCACACTCATATCACTCATACCAGAAACCGATGTAACACTCCGCCCGACGATGGGACATCACGCGCACGCTGCTTTTCTCGCTATCCTGCGGGAGAGCAATCCAGAAGTATCTCAGAAACTTCATGCACAATCTACACAAAAACCTTTTACTGTCTCACCACTCATAGCAAAGGCAAAGAAACGAGGCAATTTGCTTCATATCAAAGCTGGCACGGAATGTAGACTCCGATACACGTTCCTGGACGATACACTATTTACATATTTCGGGCAAACGTTCTTGCAGTCAACATTTCCAACAATACGGCTTGGCGATGCCCTGTTCCAAATAAGACAGATGACATCTCATGCTACAGAAGAACAGGTTTGGAGCGGAAGTGCATCGTATTCGCAACTCATCGAATCGGCAGATATAGGCAAACGGATTAGTCTTCAATTCTATTCACCGACAGCGTTTCGTAGAATGACACCACGAGGGCAAAAAACCCGTAATGACGCATATTTTGATATTGTGCGGTGTTACCAAAGCTGGATTAACAAATGGAACGCTTTCGCACCAGTCAAACTTAATAAAGAGGAAATCCTCGCATTCGTTGCAGATCACGGACAGGTGACCAATGTCCAAGCCGAATCGCGTGCACTCAACTTCGGTAAACATACGGAAGTCGGATGGGTTGGCAAGTGTGATTGCCTTTTCTATCCAGAAGACTCGCTTGATGAAGCCCTCCTCCGTGAGGCGAACTGTTTGGCGGATTTCGCTTACTACTGCGGCACAGGATATAAGACAACGATGGGCATGGGACAGACAAGAAAAATATAATACAAGGATGGAAATGTAAAAGGAGGACAGAGCAGTGTCAAAAACATACATACCACTCTCACAAATTAATACTTACGTTTTCTGTCCTCGGCGGTTCTACTATGAATCTGTTGAAGGACATCAAGTTATCAATGAACATATTGAAGAAGGAAAAATAAAGCATGAACATGTCCATACAGCAGTAACAGATAGGAAAAAAGGCGACAAACTAATTTCTCGCAAACAATACCTTGCATCAGATACCCTTGGCGTTTCTGGCTACACAGACCTCGTTGAAGAAAAAGATGGAATACCGTATCCTGTTGAATTCAAAAAAGCGGGGATGGGGAATTGGCTAAACGATCAAGTGCAGCTCTGTCTTCAAGGACTTCTGTTAGAGGAAAAGACAGGGGTTTCCATTCCACACGGCTATATATACTATATCGGGTCTAAACGCCGTAGGAAAATCCCATTTGATGCTGAGCTCCGTGAAACTACACGTCAATACGTAGCAGAAGCACAAACTTTACTTGATTCAAGGAAAATACCGAAACCGGTTCACGATAACCGGTGTAACGGGTGTAGTGTGCGTCCGATTTGTCTCCCCGACGAAGTGGCTTATTTACACGAATTAGATGATCGACCTAAACGTATCAAACCTGCCCTTGGTATTGATAACGTGTTATACGTTGATGAACATGGATGTGCAATCAAAAAGACAGGTGAACGTTTGCTTGTCGTGAAAGAGAACGAAGTTTTGCGCGATATTCCACTGATACATCTTGGACAAGTGGTTATCTGCGGTAATGTCAGTTTAACAACGCCCGCTATGCAAACGCTTTTACATGAAGGCATTCCTGTCGTCTTTCTTTCTGCTTATGGAAGGTATCATGGTGCGTTGACACCGCAAGTATCACGCAATTCACTTCTACGGACTGCGCAGCATCGTGTTGCAACGAATGAAACTCAGTGTCTTGAACTCTCAAAGGCGTTTGTCCACGGAAAACTGACGAATATGCGGACGATGCTCCAACGTAGAAAATGGCAAGCACCAGATAGTACAGACTCGGCATTAGAACCTTTGCTCGCTAATATAAAAGCAATACAAACAATGGAAAAACGCGTTGATAAGGCAACAGATATTTCTGAATTGTTGGGATTGGAAGGGAACGCATCTGCTGCTTATTTCGGTTCATTCAACTTCATGTTGAAAGAAGAAGTTGGGTTTGATTTTCAGAGGCGGAGTCGTCGTCCACCAGCCGATCCAACGAACGCACTGCTCAGTTTCGCATATTCATTACTCACTGCAGATATAATGTCCGCTATTCAGGTAGTAGGGCTTGATCCCTATGTCGGTTATTTTCATCAACTGAAATACGGTAAACCTTGTCTTGCCCTTGATTTGATGGAGGAGTTCCGACCAATTATCGCGGATTCGGTTGTTATTACGTTAATCAATAATAGACGCATCAAACCGAAAGATTTCACGCAATCTCGTGGTGGGTGGTATCTGAAGGATAATTGCCGAAAAGCATTCTACGCAGCTTATGAAACACGAAAAAATGAAACGATCACGCATCCTGTGTTTAAATATAAACTAACGTTTCGTAGAGCAATGGAATTGCAAGTGCGTTTGCTCGCAAAGTATCTCACTGGCGAAATTGACCATTATCCCCCGCTGACAATTCGGTAGAACAGGAGCCTACGAGAGGAGAAATCGCTAATGCATTACACCGTGGCTTATGATATTACAGACGACAAACGCCGCAACAAAGTAGCTAAAATCCTCAAAGACTATGGGGAGCGTATACAGTATAGTGTCTTTGAATGTAATGTTGATAAGCGCGCATTTCTACGACTCCAACACCGATTAGAACAAGCTATGGACATAAGCGAAGATACTATAACCATTTATCATATCTGTGCTGCGTGTGAGAAACAAATTGAGCGCATTGGACAAGATAAAGGACTTGACAAACAATCATACATCGTATAAAATTAAGTCTTAGATGACTTCTGTGAGCGAAAGGAGACCGAAAAACCTATATCCCTCATAGAAAGGTATGAACCCTTATGTATTATAGATTGAGTCTTATGTCAATACAATTATGTTATGTTTTGCTAGTGTTAAAAACTTCGCTCACAGAATCGCACAGTGTTAAAGCACGTCCAGTAAGAGTTCAAGTCAGATGCCCTTGAAATCAAAAGTATCTCGATTACGAGATTGAAACTGTCCCTTTGCGTATTCAGTTGGAAGGTGATGGATTATCCTTGAAATCAAAAGTATCTCGATTACGAGATTGAAACGCATTTTCAGCAGTATCCGTAACATCAGTGCCAGTCCTTGAAATCAAAAGTATCTCGATTACGAGATTGAAACGGTATAATTCAGTTATTATTGTAGGCTTGGACACAGACTTGAAATCAAAAGTATCTCGATTACGAGATTGAAACAAGGATTTGCTGGCTGTTCAGGTTGTTGACCCTAATCTTGAAATCAAAAGTATCTCGATTACGAGATTGAAACTGCTTGTATGGCATCGTGTTGCCGGATCTCCTGTATGCTTGAAATCAAAAGTATCTCGATTACGAGATTGAAACTGTTTAAAATGCGTAGCACCACTATGAGTTCCTCTTCAAGCTTGAAATCAAAAGTATCTCGATTACGAGATTGAAACAGAATAGCAGATAAGGACGTAGAAGTGGACGGACCGGAACCTTGAAATCAAAAGTATCTCGATTACGAGATTGAAACATACGTTTCCTTCCTTTCCTCTTCAGGCAATTTCCAGTACTTGAAATCAAAAGTATCTCGATTACGAGATTGAAACTTAACCCGCAATCATTACCGATTACCCACTCCGCATTCCTTGAAATCAAAAGTATCTCGATTACGAGATTGAAACCTGCATATCAACCCGCTCACGTGTTCCAGTTCACATTCGACTTGAAATCAAAAGTATCTCGATTACGAGATTGAAACTTGGCGTTATCGGAGTATACGGGTCTCTCGGTTCTTGACTTGAAATCAAAAGTATCTCGATTACGAGATTGAAACAATACGCTGGCAGATACAGGTTGCAACCACATCTTACCACTTGAAATCAAAAGTATCTCGATTACGAGATTGAAACAGTAATGAAGATTGGTTACAAGCGTTCCAAGAAAGGTGACTTGAAATCAAAAGTATCTCGATTACGAGATTGAAACTTACATTTGAGGGTGCTTATTCAGAAACGAATAGACTTGAAATCAAAAGTATCTCGATTACGAGATTGAAACTAACTTTGGTGAGTCTGATGTGATTGCTGGTGAACGTGCCTTGAAATCAAAAGTATCTCGATTACGAGATTGAAACGCGGTGTTAAATTCAAGTCCTAATTTTTTAGCTGCAGTTTTCTTGAAATCAAAAGTATCTCGATTACGAGATTGAAACATGCAAAGTTGAGTTGTGTTTTTAGGAGTTTGGCTTGTGCATCAAACTTGAAATCAAAAGTATCTCGATTACGAGATTGAAACTATCCAGTAAGTGTCACACTTGGCAAAGGTAGTTTGACTTGAAATCAAAAGTATCTCGATTACGAGATTGAAACGTACACGTTGTCTAAACACCGTCAAAAACGCTTTGGTCAAACTTGAAATCAAAAGTATCTCGATTACGAGATTGAAACAGGAATTTCAGTTTGGTTTACTGGAATTGTAGGCAACTCTTGAAATCAAAAGTATCTCGATTACGAGATTGAAACAATGAAATATTCTCTACACGTTTCGTTTGAACTTCTAACTTGAAATCAAAAGTATCTCGATTACGAGATTGAAACAAGCAAACTCATTTTTGAGAGTATAGGAATCAGATGTCTTGAAATCAAAAGTATCTCGATTACGAGATTGAAACAGAGATGTCTGAAATACAATGGGAAAAACCATCGACTTGAAATCAAAAGTATCTCGATTACGAGATTGAAACCCTATGGCACTATTTACAAGGTTTGTAGATTTTCCAACTTGAAATCAAAAGTATCTCGATTACGAGATTGAAACACGCTTGACACTCCGCAATAACATCAGATATTTTTTCTTGAAATCAAAAGTATCTCGATTACGAGATTGAAACATGCTTGGTAGGTGCTTAAATCACAATCTTCCAATCTTGAAATCAAAAGTATCTCGATTACGAGATTGAAACCACAATGTCAACATGGACAGGTGAACATCAAATTCCTTGAAATCAAAAGTATCTCGATTACGAGATTGAAACTACGGTGGAATACACTATGAGGCTGGTTGGTATAGATTAACTTGAAATCAAAAGTATCTCGATTACGAGATTGAAACAAGTTCTTTAGAGTTGAATCTAATGGATCTACGTTGCCTTGAAATCAAAAGTATCTCGATTACGAGATTGAAACTTGGTTGCCGTTGTCGAAGTGTTTCCGGATGTGCTTGCTTGAAATCAAAAGTATCTCGATTACGAGATTGAAACATGTTTATTGTCAACAATGTATCTTCTAACCTTTTTCCTTGAAATCAAAAGTATCTCGATTACGAGATTGAAACTGGACACCGTCAAAATCTTGGACAGTTCCAGACTACTTGAAATCAAAAGTATCTCGATTACGAGATTGAAACAAAATGAAATTGCACATTGTCCGAGTGAAGCCGCAACCTTGAAATCAAAAGTATCTCGATTACGAGATTGAAACTGGTGATGCGGGTATTCCTCCTGGAATGGTTGCTCCTTGAAATCAAAAGTATCTCGATTACGAGATTGAAACTGTAATATCATCAACAAGCCAATCAGTAAACCGATGCTTGAAATCAAAAGTATCTCGATTACGAGATTGAAACTGAGTTTAAGCAGGGTGGGCAGGTCATTCGTGATTTGACTTGAAATCAAAAGTATCTCGATTACGAGATTGAAACACCGTACACGGACGCATCAGTGAAGTGGAAAGCCGAGACGCTTGAAATCAAAAGTATCTCGATTACGAGATTGAAACCGTTGTCGGCTCGTCCAAGATCAGAGAAGACCTGCGCACTTGAAATCAAAAGTATCTCGATTACGAGATTGAAACAGGCTGCTCTGGTTGGGCATGATATAGACCATCCTGCCTTGAAATCAAAAGTATCTCGATTACGAGATTGAAACCGGTTTCTTCTGTCTCCGGTACTTCTTCCGGGACACTTGAAATCAAAAGTATCTCGATTACGAGATTGAAACGCAGGTGAACGGTATCCGTGCAAACCTGATATATTCAACTTGAAATCAAAAGTATCTCGATTACGAGATTGAAACTGCTGTAAAGTTATGGGAGTTCACAGCAGCCAAACGTGCTTGAAATCAAAAGTATCTCGATTACGAGATTGAAACTTATTATATTTTTTGAGTGTGTTGGAGGGGGATTTTACTTGAAATCAAAAGTATCTCGATTACGAGATTGAAACAGCAAGGAGCATCAATTGAAAAACATATATTTTAGACTTGAAATCAAAAGTATCTCGATTACGAGATTGAAACTTCTTTTCATGGATGATGATTACTTTGGTATTGCCATCTTGAAATCAAAAGTATCTCGATTACGAGATTGAAACAATGGGATATTACACATGCAAGTAACAGCGGAATGTGCTTGAAATCAAAAGTATCTCGATTACGAGATTGAAACAGCCGTATGTGCGTGCTACGAGTAAGGAAGCTGGTCAGACTTGAAATCAAAAGTATCTCGATTACGAGATTGAAACAGTAATCCATGCCTCTCCCGGTGGATTGCCAAGCAGTTGCACTTGAAATCAAAAGTATCTCGATTACGAGATTGAAACATTGGTATACATGATAGTTCTCTGGGTGGCGCCCCAACCTTGAAATCAAAAGTATCTCGATTACGAGATTGAAACTATGATGTAACCTGCGATGCTGATCAGGCAGGCTGCTCTTGAAATCAAAAGTATCTCGATTACGAGATTGAAACGATGACACGCAATCCGAACCACGTAGTGATGCAAGTCTTGAAATCAAAAGTATCTCGATTACGAGATTGAAACAAGAGAAGTGGCAGAATGGATACAAGATGCGAAGCAACTTGAAATCAAAAGTATCTCGATTACGAGATTGAAACGAGGTTACACCAGTAGAGGTAGAACTCGTAAGATTGAACTTGAAATCAAAAGTATCTCGATTACGAGATTGAAACGGTGTACTTAAACAGGGTTTGCGGCGGGTGATTATCGTCTTGAAATCAAAAGTATCTCGATTACGAGATTGAAACTGTATCCTGTTTGGAACTTTGCAGAACGATAGCGATGTTCTTGAAATCAAAAGTATCTCGATTACGAGATTGAAACGCTGTTAGTGTTATAGTTCCATTGACAGCACCAGTATCTTGAAATCAAAAGTATCTCGATTACGAGATTGAAACTAAGGAACTGGAGGTAATGGGTGTGCTGAATCGGGTCCTTGAAATCAAAAGTATCTCGATTACGAGATTGAAACGCGGTAGATGAAGATGACGGAGCAGGGCAATCGACTTGAAATCAAAAGTATCTCGATTACGAGATTGAAACGCATCATAATGCATATCTTCACGGACTTGTCCGTAGTCCTTGAAATCAAAAGTATCTCGATTACGAGATTGAAACTAACCGCTGTGCGAAGGATTTCCGCATAGAATGCGTCTTGAAATCAAAAGTATCTCGATTACGAGATTGAAACGATGTGTTTATCCATTTCGCATTCAAAACAACGTGGCTTGAAATCAAAAGTATCTCGATTACGAGATTGAAACTGGCACAATGGATTCTGTTCAGGATGCCGTAGAAAACTTGAAATCAAAAGTATCTCGATTACGAGATTGAAACACTTGGTTGCGGGTTCTATGGTGTACAGGTCGCCGGTGTCTTGAAATCAAAAGTATCTCGATTACGAGATTGAAACTTGGATCACCCGTGCCCTGAAGCACCTTACTAATTTCTACTTGAAATCAAAAGTATCTCGATTACGAGATTGAAACATGATAATTTCATAGCAAAATGGAAATATTTACCTGTCTTGAAATCAAAAGTATCTCGATTACGAGATTGAAACGAACATCACGAAGGCACACGGATATATAAGATAGCTTGAAATCAAAAGTATCTCGATTACGAGATTGAAACGCGATTCTTTTTGCTCTTTTCATTGTTCTCTCCTGTGTCTTGAAATCAAAAGTATCTCGATTACGAGATTGAAACGATAATCCGTATTCATCGAAGTCTTACCTTAGCTGTGGCTTGAAATCAAAAGTATCTCGATTACGAGATTGAAACCGGTTTTCTTTGTATGCTGTGCGTGTGCGGTGTTTTTTTCTTGAAATCAAAAGTATCTCGATTACGAGATTGAAACATACTGATCTGTCCATAAAGTGCCACGACACGTGTAGCTTGAAATCAAAAGTATCTCGATTACGAGATTGAAACAGTCGAGGACGTTTGGTTGCCACATTAACTTACTCCACTTGAAATCAAAAGTATCTCGATTACGAGATTGAAACATGTTTCTTACGAACAGCAGTGGATACTGCACGCCTTTCTTGAAATCAAAAGTATCTCGATTACGAGATTGAAACATGAAGCAAGGTTATAAGCGTTCTAAGAAAGGTGAGGTTATACTTGAAATCAAAAGTATCTCGATTACGAGATTGAAACGCACGCTAAAAACACAGGTGAATTTCACCTGGTAATCCTTGAAATCATAAAGTATCTCGATTACGAGATTGAAACAAGTAAAAGTTTACAGTTACAAGCGTTTCATCATCTTGTAAAAAGTTCAATGACGATAGATTTACTTTAGGAATTGTTAGGATCTGTATGGTTTTACCAGTCTCAGTATCCCAAATCCTAACGGTTTTGTCATAAGCACTGCTTGCGAGTATTTTTCCATTCGGTGAGAATGCTACAAGTCTGACTGAATCCGCATGACCTGAAATTAGAGAAGTTTCTATTCCTGTGTTAACATCATGAAGCCATACCCCAATAGAACTGGCTATGGCAAGTCGAGTTCCATCTTGTGACAACTGTATATCGTTTATGATGCCTTTCCCGATACGTGCTTTTGCTTCATTTGGCAAATTGAGTCGTTTATAATCTTGTGCATAGGTGCTGTGTAACAATAATGTAGAAATCAGAAATAGTGATAAGCATCCTAAATACAGTTTAGTTTCATATTAATGAATTCCTATAGATAGATTCGAAATAAAACACAATACTTATTTTGATGGAACATCCCACATAATAATAGTTGCAGCATTATGACCGTAACTGCCTATAACCCCACTTACACTTGCTAAGGTTTTACCATCAGGTGAGAAAGATAGTCTACTAATAAAATTTCCATGTCCTTCATACGTGACGATGTTTCGTCCAGTTGCAAATTCCCAAAGATGAATTTTTCCTGAGGAATCACCACTGGCAAGAATCTTGTCGTTTGGGGAGAATAACAACTTGCTAACCGCATATTTTTGCTTAATCGTTTTTATATGACGTTTCGTTGGAATATCCCATAAATAAATTTCGTTGTTTCCCCCTCCAGCTGCAAGCGTTTTTCCATCTTGTGTAAATGCAAGTGTAAAAACACTGAATTCACTCATATACAGTATATCCAATAATCTATCGCTCAAACCTTTAGGTGTTTTGAGTGTAAAGTGTTTACCAGTTTGAGTATCATACAAACGCACGTCGCCTTCAATAGCAACGGCAAGAATATTACCATTAGGAGAGAAAGTAGATACAAAAGCGGGTTGCCTTTCCATTGCAAGACTTATCAATTGTTTTTTAGAATGAACATCCCATATCTCAATTCCGTTCTTTGTCTCAATTGCCAATTTATCACCATTTGGTGAAAACACACTTGTATCATGGAGAGTAATTACTGTTGCATCATCAAAACCAATATAATAATCGTTGCGTAATAAGTTCGTAATGGGAAAAGTGTCTATCTGTTCTCCAGAGGAAACATCTGATATATTAATACTGCATTCACCTTTGATAATTCCACTTTGGCTGATTAGTGTCCTATTATCTTTACTAAATACTAATCTACTTATACTCTTAGATTTAATTGTTTTTTGGTTTTTTCCACTAATTGTATCCCAGAACTGTATGTTTGCAGCAGCATTCCCACTTGCAAGTGTCTTTCCATCATTAGAAAACGTTAATGCAGTAAACGATTCCGAATAACCTGTGGAGAGTGTTCGTAATTGTTTAGTGTTTTTCGTTTCCCACAATGCAACTCTACCATTACTATCAGAAGTAGCAAGAATTGAACCATCATGTGATAACACAAAACGTTCAGGATAACGGTCTAACCATTCTATAACTGGATTGTGCGATGCAATTTCACGTTTTGTTGGGATATCCCATATCTTATAACCTTCGCCATCTATAATTGCAAGAGTCTTTCCATCTCCAGAAAGTCTGATTTTAACTTCTCTGGGAAATTCTACAATATTATGACGTGATGCGATGTCCCATATCATATGACCATCGTCTCCAGAAATAACTAAAATTTTTCCGTCTCCAGAAAACTCTATTTCTAAATTCCACGAAAGGAGAACTGCAAGTTGTTCACCTGTGTCAACATCCCAAAGTTCAATACCTCCTATGTAACTATCCATACCATTCCAACGGGCACGGCGGTAATCAAATTTACTTACAAGTGTTTTACCATCTGGTGCAAAACTTATAGAAGTTACCCATTTTGTGTACGGTTTACCTTCCCGAATATATAGATCCTGGTTATATGGACGAGAATACTGAATTGGCAGAGCAATGCTATTATCAGTATGGGAAATAAGGGACCTAATCTGGTATCCAGTTTTACCATTTTTGATACTAATTGTTCCGTCTTTATTACCAACGCCAAGAATAGCATCTCCCTTCACATCAGCATAATAATCTGTGGCAAGCTTCCAATTTCTGTATTTTCTTGAATTGAGTTTTGGTAAATTTGGTTTGAAAGAAGCTAAATCTTCTCCGGTATTAACATTCCATAACTGTAATGTACCTGTCTGTCCATACTGTAATACGCCAACCCGATTCTGGCTTATAAGAGTGTTACCATCAGGTGTAAAGTTAAGGGAACCGTACAATCCGACAAATCCGTCCAATTTATGTAATTCTCCACCGGTTTCGGTATTCATAAGATGAATTGCCTTGTTGAATGTGCTGAAAGCAAACGTATGACTATCAGGGGAAAATGCTATTTTAGAGACATTATGATTATCAAATCTTATCAAAGGTGCAATTTGTGTCCTGGTGCTAATATCATATAGCCATATCCCTGCAGAAGTAAAAACCACTAACCTTTTGTTGTCTGGTGAGATCAGAATATCTTTTATCAGACCTTTACCAAGTCTTGCTTTTGCACCCTTGGGTAATTTCATTTGCGTATAGTCTTCGGATAAACAAAACGGAATCCACTGCAATGAAAAGATGTATATTGACAATAATATAGAAAAAAGTTTGGTTTTCATTTACCTTCTCCACCAACTTTTTTTATCTTGATACGACACAAGGAGTTTTGAGATCTCTTTGTTCTTTTTATCTAATTGCAGCACAGCATCACAAGCATCAATTACCTTCTGTTTATCATCAGCAGCACCTGATTTTAGATAGGTGTGATGGTAACATTGTGCAATAGCGGAAGAATATAACACTTGATCAATTTTTGTTGGTATCTCAGTGGGGAGTTCTTTGATAGTTGCAATTGCATCATTCCACGATTCAAGAGCTGTATAACAGATCACCGTCTGGTATAACGGTTCCAATTTCGTTTCATCAAGCCAATATGCTTGCTCATAACAGGTAATTGCATCCCTATATGCAGTATTTTCATAATGCAATTTTGCAAGTTCCATATAAAATGCATATAACCCACTATTGGAAATAGAGTAAAGGTCTGCACTACTATTTATCAGCCAATCTCTTTCAATTAAGAAATCAATTGCAGAATTACGTTCCGCTTCTGTAATACTAATATCGGTGAGTAGATGTTTAGCAACTGCAGCATTAGGATATATTTTTGTTCTGCTTTTCATTAAAGGATACGCTTGCACAGGTTTGTCCATTGAAATCAACTTAATACCTGTTGCTATTCGAAACAGTGATACGATTTGATCGCTGTTCTGTCGAGACATTTGGTCTGCAATCTCCTCTCTATTTTGAGAGAAGTGTTGATTTAGATTGTCAACAGCATCCCGTATGTCTGTATCTTCTGGATTAAGGTGGTGTGCTTTAGATAAGATGCGTTGTGCTGCAAAGAGTTCTCCCCAATCCTTATAGATCTGTCCAAGACGAAAGTATGCAGATGCCAGTATATGCGAATCGTTTTCGGTTCGTATAACATCTGCATAGACTTGTATTGCTTCCGCGAGCTGCTCATTGTTTATTAATGTTTGTGCATGAACAAAAAGGTTTAACATAATGGAATCTATATAGCAAACTGACTATTGTGGTGAAATGATATATTATCTTCCCTGTAATAACTTAAGACACATTATCTCCAGAGCAAAGATATTGGATACATTTGTCTTTATTAGCAATGATTTTGTTTGAAATACAGTCTTGATGGCTCGTTGAAGTCGGGACTGAGAATAACGCGGTGCAAGAGATTGTAGTTGTTCAATCGCATCTGTATGGGTAATAAGTTCTTTAGGTGCACCTTGTTGTATCAGCAATAGATCACGATACCATGTTATCAAGTCGTCTAAACTGTCCAAATCTTTTTCAAATTGTTCTGCTAAACGAAATGCTGCTAATATATCAGTTTCCATCAGTATTTCTGGTATTGTAGAGCTTTCGGAATTACCTTTTTCGATCAGTGTGATTGCTTTACCTACAAACCCACGAGACAATACAGCTGCAGTGTTTGCTGTGTCTGCATCAATAGAAAATCTATCTGTCAACGCAGCCGTCAATTCGTCAGTTGGCATTGGGTAAAACATTAGTATTTGAGAACGTGATCGAATGGTAGGTAAGATAGATTTCAGATTTTCGGTTAGCAGGATTATTGTTGAAGCTGCGGGTGGTTCTTCAAGTGTTTTTAAAAGTGAATTTGCAGAATAGTCATTCATACTCTCTGCATTTACAACGATATATATTTTTCGTGGTCCTTCAAGCGGTTGATAAGCAATTTGCTGCTGTAGTTCACGCATTTGGTCAATCTTTATCTGTGCTCCATCAGGTCGGATAAATCGTAGGTCTGGATGGTTCCCGTTTGTTATCTTTCGGCATGCGTGGCAATCTCCACATGGGTAAGATTCCTCTGTCCTTCGTTCACATAGAATTAGATTCGCGAAATATAATGCGACTGTCTCTTTCCCGACATTTTGTTCACCAGAAAAAAGATACGCACCAGCAACTCGTTCTGAGGAAACTGCATTTTGTAGTTGTGATATGATATTTTGGTGACCTATTATTTCATGTTGCATATTTTCATGTAATTTATATAGTAATTACTTGTTTGTGTTAAGACTTATAGTATCAGTCTGAATCCTTTTATTCGATTCTGCAACGAGTAGATTATGGATGGTATCTTCATCAAGTTCTGCGTCAATTAATATGACTCTACGTGGATCTGCTTTAGCGATTGCCAAATATCCCTCTCTCACTTTTTCATGCGAAGCAAGAGTTTCATGCTCAAGACGTGTAAGTGGTTCATCTGAATTCCGTTTACGTTGAAGTCCGTTTTCAGGTGGTAGATCAAGAAGAAATGTAATGTCAGGCTTTAATCCTTGTGTGGCAATGTGATTAATCTTTTCAATAAGTGGAATGTCAATGCCTTTGCGATATCCTTGATATGCAATAGTAGCATCACTAAATCTATCACAGATAACGGTCTTTCCTGCATTCAATGCGGGTTGGATCAGTTCTTTGACGTGTTGTGCACGTGCAGCGGCAATCAACAATAATTCGGTTGATGCTGACATATCGGAGTCTGTTAAGAAAATCTCGCGTATCCGTTCTGATATCGGTGTTCCACCCGGTTCACGTGTAACTATAACAGATCCACCAAGAACTTCTGCTAATCGTTTTATTTGAGTTGTTTTACCCGCGCCTTCAACGCCTTCAAGTGTGATGAAAAAGCCTTTATGTTTCATTAGTTAAATGATACCACGTAGTGGTTGGTGTATCAAGTTGAATTTCATTGAACATTAGTTTACATTGAACATCAGATTACATTGACTCTGGAACATTTTCATGGTATATTATTTAAAAGAGTGTATTCTGCATTTTTTACAAAGATTATAATCCAGTTGGTTCAAAATGCAGTAAGAGAGAATTCAATATGAAACCGCAACCCTCCAAGATTTGGCAATACCAGAAACCCGATATAGATATAAGTCTCACGCTTGCTGCAGAACTCGGTATACCACGACTTATGGCACGCCTTCTCGTAAATCGCGGTATAAAATCCGTTACTGATGCAAATTCCTATTTATATCCGACTTATGACGACCTCCACTCACCATATAAAATGGCAGATATGGATAAAGCAGTTGAACGTATTCGTCAGGCAATTAACAAAGGAGAGAAGATTTGTATATATGGAGATTATGATGCGGATGGAACAACTGCTACCGCACTATTGGTAAATGCATTTAGACATCTTGATTATCCTGTGGAATACTACATTCCGCACAGATATGATGAAGGGTATGGTCTCAATAAGGATGCAATAAATGAGGTAAAACAAAGCGAATGTGCATTGATGATTACTGTTGATTGCGGAATTACATCTATCAATGAAGTTAAGTTTGCTAATGAACTTGGTATTGATGTAATACTAACGGATCACCATCAACCTCCAGAGAATGACCCTCCTCCAGCGTATGCAATTCTTTCACCTAAAGTAGCAGGAAATGAATATCCGTTTACTGAATTAGCGGGGGTTGGATTAGCATTCAAATTAGCTCAAGGTCTGATAGAGGATGAAACATATTTGACATCATTACTTGATCTTGTAGTGTTGGGGACAGTAGTTGACCTTGCACCTCTTACTGGTGAAAATCGTACGTTAAGTAGACTTGGGTTGGCAGAAATCAATAAGAAACGTCGGATCGGTATACAAAAACTGTGTGAGGTAGCGGGGCATAATGGTAAGCCAATAGCTGGTCACACGCTATCGTATGTCTTGGGACCGCGGCTTAATGCTGCAGGACGGATGGATACTGCAAAAACAGTTGTGGAACTACTTACGACTGAGTCAGTTGATATAGCAACTCAATTAGCAGGAAATTTGGATACATATAATCAGAATCGCAAAGATGTTGAAAATAAAATTCAAGAAAAAGCTACTGAACTCCTTTATAAGGAAGAAAACCTTGAGGAAAGTAAAGGGTTGGTGGTTGCGAGCAATTCGTGGGGGGAACACGCCCAAGGTGTTGTCGGTATAGTTGCATCTCGATTGAAAGAACATTTTTATCGTCCGATTTTTGTGTTGACAATTAATGGAGATGAAGCGACAGGGTCAGGACGTTGTATTGATGGAATGAATCTGGCTGATAGCTTAAATAGCTGCTCTAATCTCCTTATCAAACACGGTGGACACAAAGCAGCTGCAGGAGTTACATTAAAGACTGAGAATATCCCAAAATTTAAAAATGCCTTTAATAAATATGCCTGTGAACATCTGACGGAAATGGACTTGATTCCAAAACTTGATTTAGATTTTGAAACAAATCTCACGTCCCTAACGTTACGAACCGTAGAACAGTTTGAGATTCTTGAACCTTTTGGGTTGGCAAATCCATCACCTCGTTTCATAAGTAATGGTATAAACTTACAAAAACCTGCTACCCCGTTAGGTAAAGATCAGCAACACATATCAATGTCGGTCAGTGATGGAACAACTGAATTACGTACTATAGGATGGCGTAAAGCACAACACATCACTACACTAAAAAGACCTAATCTCTCGTTAGACATCGCATTTTCACCTGAAACAAATGAGTATATGGGTCGCAGTTCAGTCCAACTGATTCTTGAAGAATTTCGAGTCCATGAACGCACACCAGATCTCGCATTATTTCCACCAGGTGACACACCTTCTCTTGGAAGGATCGTGGACTGCCGGAATCAGAATAAAAAAGATGTTCTTTTAGGTTTGCTCAATAACAACAAAAGTTGTATAATTTATGTACAGAACGAACTGAAGATGGATCAGTTGCTGACAAGTGTAATACCCAACAAAGCCTCATTTCTTAGTAAACACTATGAAACAACAACTGAAGCAGAAGAGATAGAATTATTAGAAAATGTTAAGAATGGGAAATACATAGGTATAGTATCTTCTGGCATATTTTCACCTGATATATTAACAACTAATCCAATATTGGAACATATCGTCTTTTGTCACCTATCTGTATTACCTGAAGATTTGATTGCGAGATGTAAACCAACATCAAACACTTTAAATACAACATTAATACATCTTCTATATAACAGTGAATCGGATGTAACGTTATTGAATGAATGTATACATAAAATGTATCCTGATAGAAATTCACTTGCTGAGTTATATAGTAAATTAAAAGAAGTAGTTACACCAGATTTTACAAACATAGAGAGGTTCGTAAAAAGTAATGAGGGATATTCTGGGTGTGATATTGAAATTGGTTTAACCATTTTTGAAGAAATAGCGTTAATAGAAAGAAAGACTTTTAATGGGGAACAACATATCAAACTACTACCAAACCGTAAACGAGATCTGAACAAGTCTAAAACCTATCTTAAATGTGAATGGTTGAAACAAGATAGTCAGGAGTTTCTGAAATTCCAAATTAATGGAAACACCAAACAAATTTGGGAGCGCGTAAAAGATGAGTGTAGAATCCCTAATCAATATAATTCAGAAACATAATCCAGAGGCAGAACCCGACTTTGATTTTCTCAAAACGTGTTTCAGTTTTGCAGAAAATGCACATAGGAAACAACTGCGGAAATCTGGAGAACCCTATTTTAATCACTGTGTTAGGACTGCCGAAATCCTTGCACAGTTACGGTTAGACCTGGACACAATTTGTGCAGGGTTGATGCACGATATCTTAGAAGATACCGGTATTTCTCGTGATAATATGGAAAAACGTTTCGGTAATAATATCGCGCATTTGGTTGAAGGTGTAACTAAAATTGGAAGATATAAATTTAGTGGTGGACAACGTAAACGACAAGCTGAAACATATAGAAAATTACTATTAGCAACCGCTGTTGATATGCGTGTTATCCTGATTAAACTTGCTGACCGTCTCCACAATATGGAGACATTGGAACACTTGTCCATTGAACAACAACAACGGATTTCTAAAGAAACATTGGAAATCTATGCACCTATTGCACACAGACTCGGCATTTGGTCAATTATGAGTCGTTTAGAAGACCTATCTCTCAAATATCTCCTTCCCGATTCCTATAGAGAAATCGCAGATCTCCTCAACGAAAAACTTGAAGAACGACAAGCATATTGCAAAAAAATGGAAGCTACCATTCAGGCTGAGTTTAAGAAACACGGTATCATTGCAAACGTTAGAGGAAGAACGAAACATATATACAGTATTTACCAGAAAATGCATGAAAAAGGAACTCCATTCAAAGATATATGCGATTTAGTTGGATTACGTGTACTTGTTGAAGATGATTGGAGTTGTTATAATGCACTTGGTGTGTTACATTTAAGATGGAATTATCTGCCTGACCGTGTGCGCGATTGGATTGGACAACCGAAAAAAAATGGTTATCAATCTCTACACACGACAATATTAGATGATGGAAAACCGATTGAGATCCAGATTCGGAGTAAAGAGATGCATCAGGTGGCTGAAAATGGAATTGCTGCACATTGGAGTTATAAGGAAGGTGTACCAACAACTAAGGAAGCACTTTCGATTTTTGCCAATTACAAGGAGATGCTTGACGACATTCAGGATACACCTGAAGTACCCAGTAGATTCATTGAATCTATGAAATTGGAACTATTTCAAGATGAGGTATATGTTTTTACACCGAAAGGTGACATACATGCACTTCCAGTGGGTTCAACCGCTATTGACTTTGCATATAAAATCCATACCGATATTGGAAATACATGTTGTGGTGCAGAAGTGAATAATGTACTAACACCCATACGTGAACCCCTCCAAAATGGTGACCGCATTCGTATACTAACCAATCCCAAAAGCACACCAAGTAGGGGTTGGGGACGTATCGTTAAAACAGCAAATGCACGTACTAAAATACGTCACTGGTTCCGTGATAAAGACAGAGCGGATGCTCTTGAATTAGGAAAGACATTCCTCAAAGCTGAATTGCAAGTCTCATACTTAAATGCGAATGATTATATGAAATCTCCCAAACTTCTTGAGATAGCAAAGCAACTTGGTCTTGAGAACGTTGGTGAACTTTTTATTCGTATTGGTAATGGATTTGAATCTGCGACACAGATTGTAAATAGATTGAAACCCGAAAAGGTTAAAGTTGAGAAGGAAGTGCCTACACCACAACGGAAAGACACAGTTATCCAACTTGAAAATGGAATTGACTTAGGTATGATGCGTGTAATGAAATGCTGTAATCCGATTCCTGGTGATGATATTGTGGGATACCTAACACGTGGACGCGGTGTTTCTGTACATCGGACTGGATGTTTACGGTTGCTTGATGAACCGGAAAGATTTCTCGTTGTTAATATGATCGCAGAAGACGGTATAATTTATCCTGCACAAATTTTTGTAGAATGTGACGACAAACCTGGGATGTTGGGGGAAATTACGACTGCTATAGCAAAATTCCAAGTCAACATTAGAGAAGGATATTTCAGAGCATCAAATATAACAAGAATTGATGATACTGCTGCCGATTATTTTACCTTGGATGTGACTGGGGTAGAACAGCTGAAAGAGGTTATGGATGCTATTAGGGAATTGAAGGGTGTGGAGAGAGTCGTCCGAAAAATGTAGATTACACATCGGACGACATGCGTGAAATGACTTTTTGTACTTTTCCACTTTTAATACAAGATGTGCAAACACGAATTCGTCTCGGTCCATCTTCAGTCATAGCGCGTACACGTTGAAGATTTGGTAACCAACGACGTTTTGTGTGACGAAATGACGGACTGATCTGATTCCCAGTTCTCGGTCTCTTTCCACATAAAGTACATACACGTGCCATTATATCACCCCCTAAATACATTGAAAAAACAATAAGTAGTTAAAATTTTATAATTTAAGAATACTACATTTGGAGTGCAAATGCAAATATTTCTATCTAAATATCGTGTTTTACTATTTCTACTCGTACTTGTAATATTGATAGGTTGTGGAACAGACGAAGATGTTGATGAAAAAGACACCGTTGTTCCAATTTCCGATCAGACAGGTATTGTATCAGGGACAGTCATCGATTCGAATACAGCAAATCCGATTGTTGGTGCTATCGTAAACATATTGGATAGTGAAGTCAAAACTGAGGTAGATGGTACTTACACACTTATCAACATCCCTTATGCAGAAGACCTGAGTTTAACTATTCAAGATCCACGTTACGAAACTTATGACCATACTTTTACATTGAAACAAGAAAAGCATATTATTAATGCTGAGTTGATTTCCCTTATAGGTACGGTGTCTGGTACCGTTACAGATGCGGATACAGGCAACCCTATTCCTGGTGCTGTAGTTAGGTTAATGGATAAGGAAGTCAAGACAGAAGCGGATGGAATCTTTACACTATATGATATTTCTTATGTAGGAGATCATATACTAACTGTGGAAGATCCAGATTATCAATCCTACACTCATACATTCACTCTTGAAAAAGCACGGTTGGTGTTAAAAGTTGAATTAACACCATTATATAATTCTGAAGATGAATTAAACGTATTTCTTGAGGACTTTTCTGATCTGATAGAAACATTAGATTTTGAGAAACTACCGGATATTCAAGCACTATTTTCAGAAACCTATGTTGCATCTAATGATCCTGTAACTTTATTAGGAATTCTATCTGGCGTTGTTCCTACACACCATGAGACTATCATCCCAACTTTTGAAAATGTATTTCAAACATATTCATGGTTACAATTCGCGTTTAAGGAAAGAATGATGGATATTACGCATGCAAGAAAAGCATCGATTGAGTTGCTACTGGATGTAGACTCAGAAAAAGCGGAGGACAAAACCTTAAGACAACTTGAAGCAAAGTGTATATTTGAATTCCGACGTGAAGACACAGATTGGAAAATAGTCTACTGGCAGCTTTTGAATTTAGACATTCGTCTGTAACAGATTTGCCAATGCTGCGAATTCGGTGATATCTAATGTTTCTGCACGTCTTTGTGGAGCAATATCTAATTCTGTAAATGCAGCGGTGAGTATTTCTGACGGCGCAAATCTACGCAACGAATTTTTTAGCATTTTTCTCCTTCCTCTAAACGCCTCTCTAACAACTCTAAAAAACTGCTCTTCATCCGTCACCTCAACCCTTGGATTTTCACGCATCGTTAGTTTCAGTAACGCTGAATCTACTTGCGGTGCTGGGAAGAAGTTGTCTGGTGACAAAGTAGCAATCAAAGAAGTATCTGCATAATAGGATATACCAATTGTTAAGGCACCATAATCTTTTCCACCTGGTGTAGCAACAATACGTTCCGCCACCTCTCGTTGCATCATTAAAATACAATCGCTGAGTAAGTTAGTAAGTTCAAGAAGCTTCCATAGGATAGGTGCTGTAATACCATAGGGTAGATTTGCAATAACCTTTGGACGGGTGTTCTTCGGGATTAATGATGTAAATTCTATTTTAAGGATATCTGCATTAACAAGTTGAACATTTTTATTTAATGCAAAATGCAATGCCAATTCTCTATACAAAATTGGATCAATTTCAATTGCTATGACGGTTTTAACCTGTTCAGCAAGTGCTCTTGTTAGGCAACCCAGACCAGCGCCAATTTCAATGGCAACATCTGTATCTGTTAATTCACCTGCCTCAACAATTAGAGACAAGACATCTGGATTTATTAGGAAGTGTTGTCCTAACTGTTTTTTGGGATGGGTGCGGTTTGTTCTTAGGAAGGTTTGTGCTTGTTGCAGTAGAGTCATGCGTTCAGGGTCTACGTTTTTTGTGGGATTCTTCATGGAGTAGTGAATCCTAATTGGTATGACTATACTGCATTTACATTAGGTATAAGAACAACGTGTATTAAGCATTCGTCATTCTCATAACCTTTAATAATGCTATTTATTTGAATGGTTGAACATAGTTAAAACAAGTCATTTTCATATAACGGAAGATACTAATTATCCAATATTTTCACGACTCTATCTAAAATTGCATTTGATACTTCTTGTTTAGATAAGAGTGGAAGTTGTTGACAATTATCTTCGTTATCCAACAAAGTGACTATATTTGTATCACCTGCAAACCCAGCTCCTTCAGCGAGAAGGTCATTTGCTACTATGAGATCGCAGTTTTTGTTTTTCAACTTCTCTTTTGCATTTTCAAGTACATCATTGGTTTCTGCTGCAAAACAGACAGTGATTTGATGTCTTTTGATTTCACCAAGTGTTTGTGCTGTGTCCGGATTTTTTTCTAAGGTAAGAGATAATGTTTCTTTATGTTTCTTAATCTTTTGTGGTTTATATTCAGATGGACGAAAATCAACGGGTGCAGCAGCTAAAATAGCAACATCGGTTTCATTAAACTTTTGCATGACTGTCTCGTGCATCTCCTGCGTTGTGTCGACATGGCAAGTGTCAATATCTTGGGGTTGTGGTACTGTTGCATGTCCACTAACCAAATATACAGATGCACCTCTACGTGCTGCAGCCTCAGCAATGGCGTATCCCATCTTTCCACTTGAACCGTTTGTTATAAACCTGACTGGGTCGAGATATTCGCGTGTCGCACCAGCAGTAACTAATACTCTTTTACCATGTAAATCTTGTTGGTAACCGAGTATTTCTCTCGTACGACTAAGGATTGTATCTACTGGACTCAACCTTCCTATACCCTTATAACCACAAGCAAGATCACCACTTGCAGGTTCGATGAATTCAATTCCTTGTTTACTGAGTGTTGAAATATTTTGTTGGACAAATGGGTTTTTATACATGTGTCCGTTCATTGCTGTTGCTACGAGGATTGGACAGTGGACAGAAATTGCAACTGTAGACAAGGCATCATCTGCGATGCCATTTGCTATCTTACCAAGAATGTTTGCTGTTGCGGGAACAATGGTGAGGAGGTCTGCCTGGTCAGCCAGATCAATATGTGGAGGTTTCCAAGTTTGACCTGTTTCAAACAGATCAAGAAGCACGGGATTCCGTGATAGCACTTGAAATTGTAACGGTTTTATCAATCGTGTAGCGTTCTGAGTCATTACAACATGAACTGATGCACCCAATTTGACAAGTTGACTGACATAATCCAGCGATCTATGTATAGCTATTCCGCCAGTTACGCCTAAAAGAATGGTTCGGTTTTTGAGTTCCATAGAAATTGGGATTACAAATCCGACCTATCTGGGATACCAAAAGATTCCACAAAAGCGGGAGTCTGTTCTGGAATAATACGAGAACGTTCAGCAGAGATAATTGCTTGTATTTGACGGACTGCATGCTCAATGTCATCTTCTGGGTTGATGACACAATAATCGTAATGTTTAATTTGTCTTAATTCTGTCTTTGCAATCTCTAATCTATTGGTAAGTTCATCCTCTGACTCTGTTTTTCTTCCACGTAATCTCTCTTCCAATATATCATACGACGCTGGAACCAAGAAAATAAGTATGCTTCTTGCGGGTGTAAGGTCTTGCTTTTTTATTTGTAATGCGCCGTTTACTTCAATTTCCAAAATAGTGTCTTTATTTTCTTGATGTGCCTTCTCAATTTCAGACTTTGGCGTTCCGTAGTAATTATCACGGTATTTTGCCCATTCTATGAATCCATTTTTTTCAATATTGTTCTCAAATTCTGTATGGGTCAAAAAGTGGTAATTCACTCCGTCAACTTCATTGGGACGGGGTGTTCGTGTTGTTGCCGATATTGAGAGTCGTAGGGTCTCTTCTATCTCACATAAAGCCGTTACAACAGTACTTTTCCCACATCCCGATGGTCCGGATACGACAAGGACTAAATTATGATTGTTGAAAGGTGAGGAAACCATTACTATTTGGATTGAATCTTAATCAGCGGCTTCAGCGAGTTCTAATAACACTGGGGATTCAACTCGGATTGCATCCTTAATACATACCTCTTCACACAATTTGCAGCCGACACAATCTTTAGGTTTGACTAATTCACAAATACCGAAGAAACTTTCTGCATGTTCACCAGTATCAGGATCTAAGAGTTCAAGACAATCCCATGGACAGATATGGACGCAAAAGTCACATCCAGAGCAGAGTTCCTCATAAATAACAGCAATAGGTCTGTTTGTCGGACGTCGAATAAATTTACACACCTCACCAAATTGGTCTCTGATAGCTTCTACTGGACAGACCATTCCGCATGCACTACAATCAATACAGATATTTGGATCAATGATGTGTAACTTATTTCGGTCACCGGTTATTGCATCTACTGGACAGTTCGTTAAACATGCCATACATCCGATGCATTCTTCAGTAATAAAATATGCCACAGCAGCTACACCTCCTGATTTCCTTTTATTTTAACATAACTCAGATAAAATGTCAAATTGTATTGATTTTACGGAGTATATATCTATATTTAACACATTAATTTTCATCAACTGATATTATTGCACGAAAGGCGTTGATATTTCCTTTACCACTGAACCAAGTACCTGTTGCCCCCAACTGAAAGACTTTACCTTCGTCAAACTTGTAATTCAGAATTCCCTTTTGTCCAGATGGAATATCCCACACAGATGCAAGTGCTTCATTTGGAATCCCATTGGTTGGCAATTCTGTAACTGAATCAAATAGATCAAAGGACCCACCAGATTTAGCATTACCCATTCGTATTTCTATTGATAATGTTCCACCATTTATAAATGCGGTTGTGTCAATTGTGATGACATTATAGTCTTGGTCACCGTGTCTGGGTGCGCGAAGAATGTGTAAGACTTCTTGTACAGGATGTTCCTTACTAAGGATAACATTTGCACCCGTCAAAAAAGGATCTGAAGTGTTTTCTTTGAACCCAGGAAATTTTGCATCTAAGGAGTCGTTTAGAAATTGCAGATATCTGTCCACCTCTGATAAACCTAAACGATAACAGTTATCAAAGAAATCATTAAGTTGTAGTTTCCCCATAACATCGAATTCTGGTGAAATGACTAAGCTGTCCACAGGTGAATGATCTGTCCACCCTTCCATGATGGGTTTTGCGAATTGTTGGTCTCTATCAAATGGTTTGGATATATCGTTTCGTCTTTGTGCCATGTAGGCTTGCTTTCGTGGCGTTCGTTCCAATTCTACATTAGAAACCCAGATGTTGATAAAATTTTCATTCAAGAATTCAATAACCCTGTCATCACAGAGGACACCTGCCCTCAAACCTTTACCACTTCCTCAGCATGCCTCATCAGCCAACGGACCATCTATTGAGATAACATGTAATAGTTTTCCTTTTTCATAAGCAATCTCTACCGCATCAAAAGGAGACTCCCAGTTTATTCGTTGTGATTTGTAAAAACAGAGAATCAGTGCACGTTCAGCATCTTCTTGTGTTATTGACTCAGTATATTCTGTGTCTTGTACTACATTTTCATTGTCCGTACATAATTCCATTTTGGAACAGTAACCCGCATCTGTAATAGTATAAGGGTCATTTTTATCCTCCTGCCAATTGACATCAAAGTTCACCGTGCCTTCAGGAACATACATTCTGAAAAATTCAATAGTGTTCTCAATTCTGTCGATTATGAGATGTCCAGTAAACTGTGAAGGTGTAAACAATCCGTCTTTTAATTTAAAATCAGCATGAACACGAAACACTATATCGGCATATCTATCGCTGTATGCACGAAGGCATGCCCACAAACCGTTGGAATCTCCATTGTCCATGTCCATATCCAAATTTGGCTCTGGATTCAGCTGTCGAAGCAAATGCATTACACCAATTTCATGAACCTGCCAACATTCGCCTACTGAAACTGATTCTGATGGGAGGAAAGACTGAAAAACAGATACTGGATAATCCTTTTCTGGTTCAGCAACACGGAGATTTGCTAATGCATCCCACTCAACATGGAAATGGGAAAGGGTATACTCAATCGGAGCAATGAAACCCTTAACTGAGACTGTTTCGTTTCCGTCAACACTCAGTATTATTTTGTTTGGTAATGTATCCATTTTAATTTTCCTCTACAGAAAATATTGCTGTAAATGCGTTGATGTCCCCTTTTTCACTGAACCAATCCCCAGTTGCTCCAAACTTAAATACTTTTCCCTGTTCAAAACGATATGTGATTGATTCTGTCCCATTGGGTTCAATTCCCCAAGCAGAGTCAAGTGCTTCGTTAGGTATGCCTTCTGTCGGAAGTATAGTGTCACCATCAAAGAGATCAAACGATCCATACGGTTCGGCACTACCGACCTTTATATCAATTGTAAGTATTCCGCCACTCTCAAAGGCAGTTGCATCAATGTTTACAACAGTGTAATCTTGATATTCTTCTCCAGGTGCTCTAAAAATGTCTAACACTTCTTGGGAAGGTTGTTCTCTGTTCAGTACGACATTCAACTCACTTGAAACAGGAGTTTGATTTTCTTCTATATCTTCAGTTACTATTACTTCTGATGATTCTGCTTTTATGTCTTCAACGGTAATTTTTGCTACGAAAGCATTAATTCCTCCGACTCCACCCCACTGATCTCCAGTTGCACACAATTTAAATAGTTGACCTTTATCAAAATCGTATTTAAGTTTTCCATTCTTTCCGGGGAATATACCCCAATAGGTTACAAGTGCGCCAAGTGCCTTTTCAGATGCTTTACTTCTTTGTTTATACCATTCATTGGGATCAATACCATCAGGTACATTTTCATTAGGTATTTTCCTGTCACCATCAAGTAGATGAAATATACCGATTGCATCGTCCCTACCTACTTGGATATCAATGGTAAGTGTGCCACCATCTTCAAATGCAGTAGTATTTATGCCGATAACTGTGTAGTCCTGATGTGCCATCTTCGGTGTATGAATAGTATCTATTACTTCTTGTGATGGTTGTTCTGGCGTAAGGATGATGTCTCCCAAGCCAGGACGTTTACCTTCCAATGAATCTTGTAGAAACAATTGGTAAGCTTCATCATCATGTCTTCTTCCTAAATTGTCAAGGAACTCATTGTAGTCTAAGCTACCCATCAAGTCAAAATCAGGTGAGATGACAAAACAATCCACAGGTGAACCTTTTGCCCAACCTTTCTTGATAACTTTAGCTAAAATGTGTGATGTGTCAAATGTTATATCTTCGCGTTCACGCCTTTTTGCAATTGGATCCTGTAGACTACCGGTCCGTCCTAAATCTGCATTTGCGACCCATGTATTGATGAAGTTATCATTTAGATATTGAATTATATGGTCTTGAGAGAGGACAACTGTCCTCAAGATTTTGCCTGTCCCTCAGCACGACTCATCAAAAAGTGGACCATCTATTGAGACAACATGCACCGGTTTCTGTTGCGCGGGTGCTATCTCTAATGCTTCCTCAAGCGATACCCAATTAATTTTATGAAACTTGTAGAAATGTGATATTAAAGCGCGTTCAGCTGCTTCTTGCGTGATGGATGTAGAGAATTCGACAATAGGGGGTGATGTAATAGTACTAAGTTCTATCTGAGGACAATAACCTATCTCTGTATAGGTTCCTCCATCTTCCTGTCGCCAACCAGCCGCAAAGTTTAGTGTGGTTTGTGGAACACACATCTTTAAGGAGACAATTTTGTCTTGTATTCGGTCTATAATTAGATTACCTGCAAATTGTGTAGGTGTAAATGTGCCTCTATTCAGGATAAATTTTGCATGTATGCGAAACACAATTTCAGCAAGTTCATCATTGTAAGCACGTAGACATGCCCACATACCACAGTCATCACCCTTATCATTTTGTAGTAACAGTTCTGTTTGGGGATGGAGTTGTTGAAGTAATATTAACGTTCCTTCTGGTTCAATCTGCCAACTATCACCCACCGAAACCGATCTCGATGGAAGAAAAGACTGAAAAACGGATGCGGGGTACTGTTTTTCTGGTTCAGCAACCCGCAAGTTTGCCAAATCTTCCCACTCTACATGGAAGTTATATTGTGTATATTCAATTGGCTCAATGTAGCCATTTATGTTAACTTCTGCATCATCGTCAAGATTAAGTGTAATTTTGTCTGACGTAGTTTCCATTTCAGTTCTCCTCAATACAAATTCTCACCTGAAAGGCATTGACATTTTCTTTCTTTTCCTTCAGTTCTGATTCGCAAATTACCAGTTTAAATTTCTGACTATTGTAAAATGGATATACGATTTGTGCAGTTTCGTTTGGTAGAACATCTGTAGCGTTCGCTATGGAATTGACGTAACGTTCTCCGCGTTCAGTCGGGAATCCAATTTCGCTATCGTACAAATAGAAGCTCCCTGCAAGTTCTGCACCTCCGACACATATATCAATCGTAAGTACACCTCCATTTTCAAAGGTTGTAGCATCAATTCTAACGATTGTGGGATCCTGATAACCTACCTCAATAGTCCTTATAACATCAAAGACTTCCATAGTTGTCTGTGCTTTGTTTAGCACTACATCCAAACCAGATATTGTATTCTTGAAAAGACTTTCCTGCCCCTCGGTTTCCTCTTTCTCCTCCAGTAGATATGCGAAAGAATTATCCGTTCTAAGTCCTGGATACTTTTCCACTAAGGATTCTATAAGAAATAGCCGGTAATTTTCTGCCCTTGTCCTACCACCATCCCAATCATGTCCTCCATATAGAAATTTATTCAAAGCAAGATTACCTTTTAGTTCAGAATTGGGTGAAATCACCAGACAATCCACAGGTGAACTTTCATTCCAACCTTTTTCAATTGCTTGAATTAAGGGGTGCGTTGTATCAAAGGATATAGATTCATGTGCATATCTTTTTGCTATATATTCACGCGCACTCGGTTTTCGTCCTAATTCAAAATTGGATACCCAAGTGTTTATAAAGTTATCATTCAAAAATTTGATAACTCGATCATTTCCGAGGACAACTGCCCTCAAATCTTTACCACTTCCTCAGCATGCCTCATCGGTAAGAGGTCCATCCATTGAGATGACATGAATTGGTTTTTGTTGTGCTTGTGACATTACATAAGCTTCTTTATAAGCTACCCAGTTAATTCGTTGGGACTCATAAAAGCACAATATTAGTTGACGTTCTGCATCCTCTTGACTGATGGATTCAGTGAACTTTGTAAGACTCAAACAATCTTGTGAACCAACACTGAGTTCCATTCGTGAACAGAATCCTCCATCAGTAATCCACCTTGGAGAATCCCATCCCTCTTTTATTGTTTCCCAATGAACATCAAAGTTTAGTGTACCATCGGGAACGTACATTTGAAAGAAAACGACATTTTCTTGTGTCCTATCAATAACCAGATGTCCCGCAAACTGTGAGAGTGTGAACCATCCGTCTGTCAGTGCAAATTCCGCATGAATGCGGAATACGATGTGGACAATTTGATCGTTGTAAGCACGTAGACATGCCCAAAGACCTTTCGCTTCTTCTAATCCGTACATCTCCACACGCATATCAAGTGAGGGATTAGGATGTAGTTGTTTCAGCAATTGTTCAACACTCGCTTCTTTAATCTGCCAACACTCCCCAACTGAAACTGCTTCATCTGGAAGAAAATCACGGAAAATAGTGGAGGTATATTTCTTTTCTGGTTCTGCAACACGTAGATTTGCTAATGCATCCCAATGCTTATGAAAGTTTCCAGCAGTACATTCAATAGGGTCAATAAAGCCTTTTATTAAAACCTTTTGATCATCCCTAAGATTGATGTTGATTTTGTTTGTGATAGTATTCATTATAATTTCCTCAGACTATGTATGACTTACCAACGTATACGTATTTTTGGATGTACATTTTGGGATTTTGTTTTTTTTAGGACAATTCAGATACGATCCCGTACAGTTCTGAGATGTCATCTATAGTTGGTCCTTGCCAGTTTTCTACATCTGATCTGTGTGGGTCGTAGACATCGGTTAAATCTGTGCGTTTCAAAATGGGAAACATACCAACTTCTGCAGCACCAGTTAATTCTTCACTACTACCATCACCGACATAGATACATTCTCGTGGCATAACTTTTAGTCGTTTGCATGCTATTTCATAGATACCATGTGAAGGTTTCATTATCTGTTCCTGACATGAATAAACGGGACTATCAATGTATTGTGCTAATTCAGTTTGGGGAAAAAACAGTGGAACAGAGGAGTTACAGTTCGTAATTAATCCAAGATGCAAGCCGGTACGCTTTAATTTTGCTAATCCTTCAATAATCTCATGTTTGGGAATCAGTGATTTTCTCGTAAATTCGTTTCCAAGAGCAGCTATCTGCTCAATTTGAGATCTGTCAACTTTGACATCTAAACGACGACCTATTTCTACTATGTTCTCCTCAAATGTAAGATTCCCTAAAGTTCTGTCCTTGATTGTAACTGCTTTTATTTTCCAGAATTCATGAAATGTAACATTCAGAACATTTGCCATTTCAGCTTGAACTTGGTCATAGACTTTGCGACTAAAATTGCCAACCAATGTTCCATACAGGTCGAATATGATGGCTTTATATTGCATTTTCTCATCTCTGACTAAACAGGCGTAGAATGGGTTTCACGGTGGTTGACACTTATTACAAACATGAATATTGAAAGGTATCAACTACCTTCCAGTTGTTTCAATCTTTTGAATGGAACCCCACCATCACTATACAGACGCATCACTTGGTCAATAAATTCATATTTGGTTAATGAACATGATCGAAGTATATTAGGATGAAGAATATAAAATGCAACACTTTCAGCCCAATCTTCATTTGGGTTCTTGGATTTAGCGTAATCTGTAACAAATTCTTTACGAGGTTTCGTATTTGACCACCCATGCTTTTTATTTTGGTCCCTATGCCATCCTCCCAATTCTGACCACTGTTTTCTAAGCTTACCGTTAAGTGCATACTCCCATAAAAAATGTGCTTTTTCATGAATTATTATTCGCTGGAATTCATTGTAATCTTTTATGTCAAATGTAGGTGCAACATACTCAACACAATCTGCAATAATCCATGCTGAACCTGCATACGGACCTTGTTGACTACGAAGGAGATATTTTAAACGTGGTATTTTATGTACGCCTTTAGGTAACTTTTCATATACTGACATAAGTAATATAAGTTCTTGGTTTGAAAATGTCGTTATATGAAGTTTCCCAATATAGGAATGTAGTTTTTGTGCGATTTTTTCTGATTCTGGTGTATCATTTATGACGATACTGAGACCATACACTTCTTTCAGCACGAGTTCTATTGCATACCTGTCTGACCCATCCTTCAAAATGAGTTCAATTGCAGATTTATTTGTCCAATTCTCAGTAATGTATTGTGCAACAACCCTATAAAGTGTTTTGTTTAATATCAATTCCTCCTTAACTTTTTCTTTATTTAATTCATCGTTTGAGAATACATTACTACTAATAGTAACGAGTGTTAGACTATTTACAGATTCAATCCGTGCATCATCAGGTATATCTTCATCACTAATTTTCCACACTGAAGGAACCATTTTGTATTTAGAATATTTAGATTTCTGATATTGATATATCGGATATATATATTCAAATATATCTAAAAGCATGTCTGCATGTTCTTGATTCCATGTTGAGTTCAAATGGATATCATACCTCTGCTTCAATTGTGCTAAAGTATCATTCATAGGGCGTTGAAAAAATGGGACATAGCAGCTGGATTGCAATATTAAAACAGTAAGCAAAATAGTAGCCTTTATGTATCGCATTATAATTCCTCACATTCTGGGATTAACAGTTCTTTAGATATGCAATTATAGTGAATTGTTTTACTTCAGTCAGGTAAATGTGGGTATTTAGTTTTGTTCTTTTTTGTACTATTTTACAAATTTCAATGTTCGGTATCAAATCAAATCTGATTGTAGCAACTGAATAGTAGGTGGGGTGACAAAGTCAATACACAAAGTGTATTCTGTTTGGTCAGAGATCTCATCATGTTATGGATAATAATAACCAAGTTGGAATACACTTTTTGAGATATGCTGAAAGGATAGTCAGATCTGAGTAAACGGTAGTCTGTCTAACGATTTTCAAACGCAGTAATTTCTGCTTCATACTGCAAAGTCCAACCTATCTCATCAAGTCCATTTAATAGGCAGTACTTTTCAAACTCACCAATTTCAAATGTATGTGCAGATCCATCCGGACAAACTACCGATTGTTCTTCTAAATCTACCATTAGTCGGTATCCCTCAGTATCATGTGCTGCTTTGCTAAGTTGAGTAATAATATCTGTCGGCAAGGTGATGGGTAGAATACCGTTCTTATAACAATTGTTACGAAAAATGTCGGCAAAGGATGGTGCGAGAATTGCTTTAAAACCGTATTGCTGTAATGCCCAAGGCGCGTGCTCTCGTGAACTTCCACAACCGAAGTTGACACCAGCAATTAAGATGCTTGCGTCTGAATAACGTTGATAGTTCAGTATAAATTCCGGATTTGGGTCACCACTTTCAAGGTAACGCCAATCGAAAAATAGAAATTCACCGAAACCAGTTCGCTCAATCCGTTTTAGGAATTGTTTTGGGATAATCTGATCTGTATCAACATTAATTCGGTCAAGTGGAACAGCCAATCCAACGTGTTCTTTGAATGCTTCCATTATCTGTTTCCTTATATAACTATGCTGAGAATTCTCTAATATCCACAAAATGACCTGTCACAGCAGTTGCAGCTGCCATCTGTGGACTGACGAGGTGTGTACGTCCACCTTTGCCCTGCCTACCTTCAAAATTCCTATTTGATGTGCTGGCGCATCGTTGACCCGGCATCAGGGTATCGGGATTCATACCGAGACACATACTACAACCCGCCTCACGCCATTCAAAACCTGCAGAACGGAATACTTCATGAAGTCCTTCTGTCTCCGCTTGCCGTTTGATTGCCTGTGATCCTGGTACTACCATCGCATTGACGGATTCTGCCACTTTCCTTCCTTTTACAACTTCTGCTGCTGCACGTAAATCACTAATGCGTGAGTTAGTACAACTTCCTATGAAAACTCTATCTACTGCAATATCTGTCATGGGTGTATCGGGTTTCAGATCCATGTATTCCAATGCATGTTCGGTAGCTCGTTTTTCGTCGATAGAAGCCATGTCTGCTGGATCGGGTACTCTACCAGTTACGTCAGTGACCATACCAGGGTTTGTTCCCCATGTTATTTGCGGTGCGATGTCTGCCGCATCAAGTGTTAGCGTGCGATCATAGGAAGCACCATTGTCAGTGGGAAGTTGCTTCCATTGTTCTACAGCAGCATCAAACGCTTTCTCTTTTGGAGCAAAACGTTTACCAACAATGTACTCGTAGGTAGTATCATCAGGTGCAATCATTCCTGCACGTGCTCCTGCCTCAATAGACATATTGCATATCGTCATCCTCTCCTCAATGTTGAGGGAACGAATCGTAGAACCTGTATATTCTACTACTGCACCATTTCCTCCATCAATACCGATGTGTCCGATAATAGAAAGGATTATGTCTTTGGCGGTAACTCCGTAAGATAATTTACCATCAACACGGATTTCAAATGTTTCCGACTTGTGTTGTAAAAGGCATTGTGTAGCAAGGACATGTTCAATCTCACTCGTACCAATTCCAAATGCAAGTGCACCGAGGGCTCCGTGTGTAGAGGTGTGACTATCACCACAGACGATGGTTTTACCGGGTTGTGTTATACCCAACTCTGGACCGATTACATGTACAATACCTTGATCAGGACTGTTGATGTCGTATAATGGTATATCAAATTCAGTACAGTTTTGTGCAAGTGTTTCCATCTGCTTCGCTGCAATCAGGTCTTTGATTGGCAGACTTCTATCTGTAGTCGGAACGTTATGATCCATTGTAGCAAATGTAAGTTCAGGACGACGTACTTTACGGTTATTAAGTCGTAAACCTTCAAATGCTTGTGGAGATGTTACCTCGTGAACAAGGTGCGTATCAATATATAAGATCGGTACTTCATCTGCAGATGACCTAACAAGATGTGAATCCCAAATCTTTTCGTACATCGTTTTATTCATTTCTTTTCTTTTCCTCTATGCTATTAGTCCCTATGAAGAATTACTTGTGGAGAGAGAATGTCAGTGTAACCAAATACATAATAGGTATAGTTTTGTGTTTAAATTCAACAACTAATTATACATCTTGTCGTTTGTAATTTCAAGTAAAATCATGGGTATAGGTGAGACTCTGTATCTGTGTATTGATTAATCTCTTATCTTGTGCTATACTTTATTTACAATATTGAAAGGAAATACATTAAATGAATACAGAAATTAGTCAAGAGAATTCACAATCTGAATTACCTGAAGGAGCGAAATTTCGACTTGGTAAGAGTAGTATAATTGGAAATGTAGTTTTTTCACCAGATGGTACACGACTTGCAGTTGCAGGGGACATAGGTACTTGGATATATGATGCACAAAATGGGGATGAAGTAAGTCTTCTCGCAGGACACACAGAATATGTTTGGAGTGTTGCATATTCTCCAGATGGAGAGACAGTCGCGTCAGGAAGTTATGAAGAGATATGGCTATGGGATAGTGCCACAGGAAATCCTAAAGGAACACTTACAGAACATAGAGATTATGTCAGAACATTAGCGTATTCACCTGACGGTAGCATACTTGCGAGTGGTGGTGCAGACAATATCGGGTTACTTTGGGACGTTGTTACTGAGGAACCCAAAGCCACACTTAAAGGACATGCAGGATCTATTAGAAGTCTTGCATATTCACCTGATGGAAGCACAATTGCCAGTGCAAGTTCTGATGAAACAGTTATTCTATGGAACGCTTCAACGGGTCAATCTAAGTCTTCACTCAAAGGACATACGCATGTAGTGAATTCAGTGGCATTTTCTCCGGACAGTAGTACAATCGTTACAGCCAGTTCAGATGGTACTGTGCGTTTATGGGACGCGTATACAGGAAAACGCAAAAGTACACTCGCAGATCATAAGTTTTATATTTGGAGTGTTACATATTCTCCAGATGGGAATACAATCGCAGTTGGGGGTAGGGATGGTGCGGTACGATTATTGAATGCTGTTTCAGGTGATACTAAAGCAATTCTTAAAGGACATATAGGTTCTGTGAGAAGTGTTGCATATTCACCGGACGGCAGTATAATTGCAAGTGCAAGTGAAGATCATTCTGCACTTGTTTGGGAACTTACTTCGTAACTCTATATATGCTGTTGTGATGATAAGTAAACCTCAATAATCATGACTATTACATATATTACACACGCATTACAACAGGAAGAACTAACGGACTTCGTTTCATCTGTTTTGAAAAAAATCGTCGAAGTGCTGTTCGTATCTCATCCTGTACTACTTCCGATTCTTGCTTCTGTTCATCTGTTAGATTCTCAATGACACTCCGTGTAATTTCTTTTGCTTGTGTAATTAGATCTTCCGATTCATCCATATAGACAAAACCACGAGAGACAATTTCAGGTTCTGCTGCGATTGCGTCACCTTCACTGTGCAAGACAATGATAGGAATTACCATTCCATCCTCTGATAATTGGATTCTGTCTCGTAATACAATTTCCTCAAGTTCAATTTCAGGTTTTCCATCCACCAAAACTCTTCCAGATCGTCCCTGACGCTCATATACTTCACACGATTCACCTGTGAGACAGATTAGTTCACCGTCTTCAGCTACTTTTATGTTGTTACGTGGAATACCAACAGATTCCGCAAGTTCGGCATGCCGGACAAGGTTCTGATATTCACCGTGTATTGGCACGAAAAATGTGGGTTGCAAGAGATTAATCATCAATTTAAGGTCTTCGCTTGAGCCATGTCCTGATACATGTACATTTGCATTACGTTCATGGTATATTTTGGCACCACGTCTTAGTAAATGGTTAACGACATTTCCAACCGATTTTTCGTTCCCAGGTATGATTCGGGCAGAGATAACGACAGTATCATTGGGTTCTACATTCAAAAATGGGTGGTTATCAAGTGCCATCAAAGCCATCGCAGAACGCGGTTCACCTTGGCTACCCGTACTCAGAATAACAACTTCATGTGGTTTAAACAAAGCAGTATCACGGGAATCAATTAGATAATCGGGGTTCATCTTTAGATGACCGAGTTCTGTGGCAGTACGTACGTTATTGATTAAGGAACGTCCTGTAACTGCAACCAGTCTACGATGTTTTAACGCTAAATCTATGAATTGTTGTAAACGATGGATACTTGATGAGAATGTACATAGGAAGAGTCTCTGTTCTGTTTTCTGAAAGATACTGTCTATATCATCGTATATACTCCGTTCAGAAGGTGTCTGTCCTTGCCAATTGGCATTTGTACTGTCAGATAGTAATAGATGAACTCCCTCAGAACCTAATCTTGCTAAGGTCTGTATGTCGGTTAATTTTCCATCAATGGGTGTTCCGTCAAACTTGAAATCACCTGTATGAACAATGACACCGACAGGAGTTTTGAGAGCAATTGCCACCGAATCTGGTATGCTATGTGTAACGTGAATAAATTCAGCAGTAAATACACCTAAACTCACTTGATCACCAGGTGTGATAGGGTTTAAGTCTGCTTTAGTCAGCACACCATATTCTTTTAACCTTCCGCTGGCAATTGAGAGTGTAAGTTGAGTACCGAAAACGGGTGCATCTATCTGTTGCAGCACATACGCCAAAGCTCCGATATGATCTTCGTGACCATGTGTTAAGAGTATACCTCGCACCTTATTTTTGCGTTCAACAAGGTAGTGTATATCCGGAAATATAAGATCAACTCCTGGCATATCTGAATTTGGTAACATGAAACCGGTATCTATGACAACTATGTCATCATCGGTCTCGTATACCATCATGTTTAGTCCGAATTCACCTAATCCTCCCAATGGGATAATTGATACATTTTCTTGTGACATATCTCCAACTTTATATTCTTGCATTAATACGAATGTAATAGGCAACAACTCATAATAAAATCAATATACTTATGAAGGTGTATTGCTATCTATTGGTACTTATGATAACAGATTTTATGAAAACAATCCATAAATATAAATACGATATGTGGATTTGACATTTTCAGGTAATTAGTGTATAATATGAAACAACAAAGATACTGAATATAGGATGTGAGTATCAGTTAGGTAGAATGTTATGTTGACAGAACTGGTAACATTACATTTCGAAAATCCACGAAATATCGGGACAATTGCTGATGCAGATGGAACAGCTACTGTCGGTTCCGCTGCAAGTGGGGAAATGCTGAAACTTACGCTAAAAATAAAAAATGATAGAATAGTTGCTGCTAAGTATAAGGCTTTCGGATGTCCTACACTGATTGCAAGCGGATCTGTACTAACTGAATTGGTCACCGGGATCGGTATTTCTGATGCATCAGAAATTACAGAATCACAGATTTCTGCTGCCTTAGGTGTACTTCCAGACAGTAAACAACGTTACGCAACTTATGCCAAAGAGGCACTAACAAAAGCTCTTACAGATTTTACATCACATGAGGAGACGTACCAATGATTAATGTAACGGAATCAGCGGCACAAAAAGCGATTACACTCATAAATAGCAATGAAAGTAGCCCAGAAGCCGAACTTGGTTTGAGAATGCAGGTAATCGGTGGTGGGTGTTCAGGCTTTCAATACAGCCTTGAGTTTGGGGAAGCAAAAGGCACAGATAGAGTCTTTGAGTTCCATGGATTAAAGGTTTTCATTGATCCACGTAGTTCTCTGTATCTTGCAGGATCTGTTCTGGATTACAATGACGGTTTGATGGAGTCGGGTTTTAAAATCACCAATCCAAATGCCAAAAACACCTGTGGTTGTGGTGAATCGTTTAGCGTATAAAAATATCAGGTAGACATACTTTCAATCATGCCTACCTGTGAATCAATCTCTATTCAATATAGCATCAATATTTATAATGTTTTATAAAGTTCAGCATGTCGTTGAAGCACGGCATCTGAATCCTTTGGATTGATGACTTCTATAGAGATAAAACCTTCATATTGGTCTTCTTTAAGGAAAGTTAAGGAATCCTTTTCCGTATCTGGCATCGGACCACTATCCCCAAAGTTAACATGAGCATGTCGAATTTTGTTACGTAGATGTACATAAGCTACATCCACTGGTTGTCCATGTCTGACATGATGCCCGGCGTGCCAATTCACATAAGTGTTCTTCGCTTCTGAGCGATATAGCACTTCAGCCAAATAACTTGCTAACAGATTCCCATGTGTTTCCAGACAGAGGGCAACCCCTGCCTCACCTGCAATTCCATCACATTCGCGTATACCATCTGCCTCCCAATTAAGTGTTTGATCCACTTCATTCGGTGTTTTCGGGACCGGGTCCCCGAAGATACGTATATTCTTCGCACCCATCTTTTCTGATAAGTCAATATACCGTTTCAACAGATCGACCTGTTGTGCACGTATTTCTGCATCTGGATTAATAAATCTCACACCAGTTGCAATACAAGATAGAATTATTCCACTGTCCACAAACTGTTGCTTCGCATCGTTGAGTTCTTGCGTGGAAGAATCCAATTCAACCCCGTGTCCATGATCCCATTCGACGCGGAGTTCTAAGTGTTCATAGTTATATTGTTTTGCTTTGTCAATAAGTTCTGCTAACGTAAGTGGTGGACAGACTGACGACATGAAACCAAATTGCATGTGATGTCTCCAAAATTGTAAGTGTTAGAATCTAAAAAATATAGGTTTCAGATTTGAAATCTAATCTACAAATAGATTATTGTTTTGTATCAATAGTTGAACTGCCATTTCCTCGTTTCCTTACATTTATTTTCACAGGTAAACGTCTTGTTAATTCTTGAATATGACTGATTAGGAATATGCTACGTCCTTGCAAACGAAGTCCTTCCAAAGCGGCGATTGCAATATCAAGTGTTTCTGAATCAAGTGTTCCAAATCCTTCATCCAAAAAAAGTGAATTGAGTTGTGCGCGACCTTGACTAAGTTCAGATAGAGCAAGTGCCAATGCAAGACTTGTCAAAAATGATTCCCCACCTGACAGTGTTTCAACCGGACGTTCTTCATTTGCATTCCACCGATCAAGGACACTAAGTTTACCGATTGTTTCTACTTTGAGTTGATACCTTTCTGAGGTAAGATATTTCAAGTGTTCATTAGCTATGCGACTGACCTGCTTGAAAGTAATATCCAGAGCAAAATCGCGTAAAGTATTTGCGGGGATTATCTCCCGTAACGTTTGCCAACGTTCCATTTCTATTTTAGCAGTCTGCAGTTCACTGTCAAGTTCCTGCCGTTTTTTAAGATTTTCTTTGAGTTCTGCAATTATCTGTTGTTGTGCTCCAATTTGTTGTTGTTTTTCTTCAATTTCTGTTGCAATCTGTTGTGCTGAGGCTTTAATCTGTGCCAACAACTCTGGATCGAACGGTGTTTCTTCGAACTGCGTTCTTAACGCAATAATTTCTATTTCAAGTTGTTGAGTCATACTCTCGTGAAGATCGATTTGTTCTCTTATTTCTTGAATTTTCTCATCGCTTCGGAATGCGATGTTATGTTCTTCTGGATTGCTGAATCCTGAATCCTCCAGCTTTTTAGAATAAGCACTATTTGCATTATTGAGTGTTTCCTTACTTACCTCTAATCGATCTTTACAATTTCCGTGGGATGTATGTTTTTCTGTTAGAATATGCTGACTTTCCTGCAGGAGCTGCTCTGCTTGATCCCGCGCGTTATTTTTCTGCTGTAACTCCTCCTCCAACTTTTCTATGGCGGAGTTAATCTCTTCTTCCGTTTCTAATCCACCAGTCTTTTCTCGGACAACTCCTAAAATAGATTCACCTTCATTATTATAGTTTTCAATATCTATCTGTAATCCATTACTACGTTCACTCAAATCGTCTATTTCACGTTGTTTGCTCTGGATTTCGGTGTTGAGTAATTTAAGATATGTGTTATTTGTACGCAGATCGTCTTCACGGTTTGCTACTTCTTCAATCAAATCACCAAATTGCTTAATTGCATCCTCTGGTGAAACATCGTTAAATGCCTCTGGCATTAACTCCCAAAAACTGTTCTCGGTTCCAGTAATAACAGATTTCAAGTCGTCAATCTCATCGGTTATCTTCGCAAACTCCTGTTTTGTATCGTCCAATAACTCGTTTTCTCGGTTAATATCGCGTTCACAGGTGTCAAGTCTTTGAGATATAAGTTGTAGATCATTTGATGCGTCAGTCAATGCATTGCTTGCAGCATTAAGATGTTCAATTACTGAGTCTGCATCGCTCAATCTTTTTTCAACCCACTCAGTAGATATGTCTTGAGATTCATAAAATTCATACCACTTTACATTCAATTTTTCTATATCGGTATTCAAATCGTCAATATTTCTATGACTTGATTCAATTTGTGCAGTCCAATTTGAGATGTCCTGTTTAGACCTTATCCGCTGCTGTTCCAACTCTGTTCTATTATCCTGTGCCAGTTTTGCTTCCGTTTTGGCATAGTCTAAGGTTTCGTCTAATTGTTCATGTAGTTCTTTATCGTCAAGTTCAACACTTCCAGCAAAAGGATGATCTGTTGCACCACAGACACTACAAGGTTCTCCTTGTTCAAGTTGCTGTCTAAGTTTATTGATAGGATCTGTCAATAGAAGTAACTGCTTTTCAGCCATCAACTTATCGACTTCTGCCTGAGTAAGAGTGCAACGATGAGATTGAATTTCCAGTTTTGCTTCAAGGTCACCAAGAGATTCATCCAATGTTGTGATACGATCTTGAAGTTTTTTCCCATCTTTTATCTCAGCACATATTTGCTGATGTTTGGTTTCAAATTGATGTGCAATTGGTTGTGCTTTTCTGGCGACTTCTCTACGGTGTTTCCAACTCTCAATTGTTCCCATTTCCTTAAGTACTTTTAACTCCTTTTCTTTCTTTGCATGTATATCTACTGCACTATCCTTTTCCGTGAGAAGATTTTCTCTTTTTTCAGTTAGTTCTGATATTGTTTCATTTAGGTTGTCTATGTCTGATAGGAGATTGGTTTGACTATCTACTTTCTCTTGAAGATTCTTCTGTTGTGCATTTAGATTAGCCAATTGCTCTCTTACTCGACTGAGACGGTGGTGTCGATCTGACGGTAATGGATTGTTTGTAATGAAGGTTTGTGATATGTCAATCTGTGCTTGTAATTCATCTTTACCGGATTGTTTTTTAGATAATTCGACCAAGCAGGTCTGTATCTGATTGTCTATTCTTTTCTTTTCAGTGTTACGTTGATTTGCTTGTTCAAATTGGATTTGTGCTTGACTTACCTTTATTATTACGGAGTGATAGGTATCAATTTTCAGATCGCGTATAGAAAGTGCAATTTTATATGCCTTGTCCTTTTCATCAAAATTGGTTTTTTTGCTTTCTACATTGTTTTGTGCTTCCTTGAGTTCAGTTTCTATCTGTTTAAGTTCCTTTGTGATATTTTGGGAGTCCAATTCTGCAGCATCAAAAGTTTGTTTTTCTGGACGGAGTCGGTTTGCTTGTTCTGCACGTGCAAGTTCAACTTTTAGTTCATCAATTTTCAGTTGTTGATTTACGAATTCTTTATGCTGTGCTTCAGATGTTTGTAGTTTCTTAAAATCCTCTGTGCGATCAGTTTCAGACTCTTTTTCTTTCTGAATTTGTCCGTTTTTTATACCTAACTGTTCTGTTTCTGATTGCAATCTGGTAAGTTCTGTATTAGCTTCCGTGAGTATTTCGGCAGAGGCATCCGGAACCTTTTCTAATTCTATCTCTTTTTCCTTATAAACAGACATTACTTCGTTTGCTTTGGCGTTTAAAACTTCTCGCAGTTTGTCATAGATGTATATACCTGCGGTTGCTTCCAGAATAGCGCGCCTATCTTCACTACTTGCCTTCAAGAATGCTGCGAACTCACCCTGTGCTAACATCACGGAACGTTGGAAGGCATCAAAATCAAGTCCTAAAATAGATGTTATCACTTCACTAATCGTGTTTTCAGATGAACCTAAAGATTTGCCTTTGGTTGATAGTCTGTCGGAAATAAGTTCATCAGAATCAGTCTTTAACAAACTACCTTTAGGAGAACCATTGGCTTTACACGACCACATGCAAATGTAACTTGTTCCATTTGCAATAAAATGTACTTCGGCGAATCCTTCTTTTTCTCCATGACTGATAAGATGGTGCGGATTTTGCCTACCTGTCCCACTTAACCGGGGTGTTTTTCCGTAAAGCGCAACACAAATGGCATCTAATATAGTCGTTTTACCAGCACCTGTTGGACCAGTAATTGCTACCAACGATGCATCATCTAAAGGGTGTTTTTCAAAATCTATTTCAACGTCATCTCGAAAACTATTAAGATTTTTTAGTTTTAATTTACATAATTTCATTGATTCCTCTCAACAAGCTGCATTAAATCACTAAATGTTTGTGTCAAAGAGTCATCTGGTGGACAACCGAATTTCGTTTGGTGGAACTGCTCAAAAATTTGTTCGGGTCGTTTCATATCTTCAATTTCTATGACAGGTCTACCTTCTTCCTGTGGTAATTCAACTTCAACTGTAAGCACATCCCCACCACGATCACTGAATGCTTTTCTGATTTCGTCGCTGATACCTGTGCGAACAGATTCCAATTTCAACTTTACCTGAATGTACTTGCCATCCCATTCTTCTGTCATTGCTTGAGATAGAATAAAGTTCTCATCACCTTCAATAGTACATAATTCTTTAAATTTAGGTATTTCAATCTCTATAATCTGTGACGACTTGTCATTTTTAGATAATTCAAGTATATAGATTTTTTTACGATAATTTGTTTCATTGAATCTCAATGGTATCGGAGAACCTGAATATAGAATTGGATAGTCTTTCCGTTTTATCCTTTGTGGTCTGTGTAGATGTCCGAGTGCAACATATTCCACATCATCAGGAAAATCTTTGGCATGTATTGCGGTTGCACCACCAATCTGTATGTTTCTTTCAGATTCACCGACACTACCCCCATGGACATATAGGTGTCCCATCAATATTTTTGGGAGTTCCTCTGGCATAATGGATACACATTCTGCATAAAATCCTTTGAGTCTCTCCCGATAGCGTTCGCTTTTTTCTACTTCAGATTCAAAAGAGACTGGATCAAGTTCATTTTCAGATAAATACGGCACAGCTGCAACAACAACACGCGGATCACTGGGTGGAATGTTGATAACGCATTTTTTGGGTTCTTTTGCCTCACCTACAACAAAAATACGTCCCATTTTGAGGAATTCTCGTGGGGCTTCTAAGTGTCGAGAGGAGTCGTGGTTACCTGCAATAATAACCGTATATGTCTCCGTTTCGTTGTATAGACGGAAGAGAAATTCATAGTAAAGATTAGTTGCCTCTGCAGACGGAAGGGAGGTGTCAAATATATCACCAGAAACGAGAAGCAGTTCTACTTTTTGTTCTTGGATAGTGTTTAGCAACCAATTGAGAAAATCTTTGTGTTCTTCAATACGTTGCCGTTCGTGTAATCTTTGTCCGATGTGCCAATCGGCAGTATGCATGATCCGCATTTGTTTCTCTTTTATTATTCTATTTGTTTAATTTATGATATAATAGAAACAGGATATTTTCAAGTGAAATCTAACCAAATCTTAGGAGGAAAAATGCGTATTTCAAAGTTATTAATATTAATCACAGTATTGGTGTTAACTATGATTGTTTCACTGAATGCATCAGCGGAGTTGCTATTTCATGACGATTTTGAAAAAGACAATTTGGATCAAGAACCAAAAAACTGGGAAATTGGGTTTGCCGGAAAAACAAAGGCTATAGTTGTTGCTGATCCAAAAGATGCGGGAAATAAAGTACTAAAAACTTCTAACAACCCATCTGATGATTCACGGCATGATGGACCTGGTGGTTCAATATATGTCTGTGGAGATGAAGATTGGGATGATTATGTTGCTGAATGGGATATGATGTTCCCGGATGACTTTTATATGGGTGTTGTATTTCGTTTTCAAGATGGTGGAAAATTCTATCTAAGTGACCGTCGTCAGGGAGGAGTCGTATATCGATTCTATAAACGTCAAGGTGCTGGATGGCCGCTTATTGGGGATGGAAGTGTAGAAAATAAACCGCAAATTTGGTATCGAGCACAACTGGTGTTAGATGGGGATTCATTCACCTTTAAACTTAAGGAACGTGATGACAAAACACATTTTGACAATGTTGATGTTGCCACCGAAGCAAAAGATGGTGATTATAAAACAGGTAAGTTCGGCAATTACGGTCTTGTATATATTGATAATCTCTTTATCGGAGATGCGGTTGATGATCTTGTATTGGCTGTGGATCCACAGCATAAGTTAAGCACAACATGGGGCAAAATCAAAGCTACTTATTAATTTCAAATGATAGGTAAAGATTCATTTTTCTTTACCTTAAATGTGAATAAACAGATGAGAACCACATTATGTCCACTTATATCGCACACGGTGATAAAAACACCATAATAACTACCGAGAAAAAACGAGTATACCTTCATGAAACACTGCTTAAGTTGGGTGGAATACCTAAAAAGATATTGGTAATTCCTCCAGATATAACTCGTCTTCACTCAAATGCAGGAGAACTCACGCGTCTGTTATACGAACTATGGGATACTACTAATGGAACTACCTTTGATATATTACCTGCAATTGGCACACATGCACCTATGACCGATACACAGATTGCAGAGATGTATGGTAATATACCAAAAGCGTCATTCCATAATCATCATTGGAGGACAGGACTCTACCATTTTGGTGAAGTCCCGTCAGAGTTTATTCATGAAGTATCTCATGGCAAAGTTGATTATAGTATTCCTGTGTCTGTTAATCAACGAATTGTTAAAGGGGAATATGAACTCATCATCTCTGTAGGACAAGTGATTCCTCATGAAGTCATCGGTATAGCGAACGGATTCAAAAATGTCCTGATTGGCACGGGGGGTGTTGAAATGATTAACAAATCTCACTTCCTTGGTGCAGTTGACGGTATGGAACGTCTGATGGGAAGAACGGATACTTCTGTTAGACGAGTATTGAATTATGCACATTCACATTATCTCAAACAACTCGGTATTGTTTATGTGATGAGTGTTATGGATGTGGATACAAACGGTGATCGCGTGATGCGCGGACTTTTTATTGGTGATGATGCGCGGACTTTTGAAACTGCTGCAGAATTAAGTAGAAATGTAAATATGACATTTTTGGATGAACCGTTGAAAAAAGTAGTTGTATATTTGGATCCGGTTGAGTTTAAAAGCACGTGGCTTGGTAACAAGGCTATCTATCGCACCCGGATGGCTATGGCTGACGATGGAGAGTTGATCATCATTGCACCAGGGTTGAATGAATTCGGTGAGGATGCTGAAATTGATAGACTGATTAGAAAATATGGGTATTGTGGTACGCCAGCAACCCTTAAAGCAGTTGAAGATAATGCTGAACTACAAAATAATCTCTCCGCAGCTGCACACTTGATTCACGGTAGCACAGAAGGTCGGTTCAAGGTTACTTATGCGACAAAACAACTCTCCCAAGAAGAGATTGAATCGGTAGGTTATCAGTGGAGACCATTAAACGAGATAATTACAGAATATAATCCGGAAACACTTGTTGATGGATTCAATGACGACGGTTTATTTTATATCAGCGAACCGGGTCAGGGTTTGTGGGCATTACGGTCGCATTTTGCATAGAGACACTATTAAAACCCAAGTTGCTACCTATTGAATTTCCAACGTTATCGTGCTCTTACATGGGATGTTTATTCTTCCGCCCCATCGGAGCGATATGTTTATAGCATGCATATAGCATCATTCTTCCGATCCATCGGAGCGATATGTGGAAATTGTTACCGTTATGAATAGATTTTTGTCTTAGGTTTAGCGTGGGTTCGGTATAAGCAACTTTGGGAATCGGTATAATATGCACTGCAAAAACCTTTGTTATTGCACCTCATAAATCTTGTAAAGTTTTGAGTCAATCCTGACTAATTTAGTCGTAATTAGCCTATAAACCCAATGGTGATAAAGGATTGTAGCAAATGTTCAAATTCTTGATTTTCCGATTGACTCAAAAAACTCAAAAACTTTACAAAATTATGACAATGTAAATTCGGCAAAAAAATATAAAAAAACCTGCATGTCTGCTAAACCGAACTCACGTTATGTTTAGGTAGCAACTTGCGTTATATTAACACATTAACAATTCCGGCAATTCAGTAAGACTCCGAATCGTTTCTTCCCATTTTCCAGTTTGCGATCCTTCCCTATCAATAAGTATAGGACGGATACCGACATTTCTTGCACCAACAATATCTGCCTCATAGGTATCCCCAACATGCACGGTCTCTTCTGCAGAAACTCCGACTGCTTTTAGCGTGTACTCGAAAATATGCGGGTCTGGTTTTGCGGATCTAACGCGAGTATCATGTGATGCAGTAATCACATCAAAATACTTCGCTATCCCTAACCGTTCAGTAAGCGGGTCTAACGGTGTATCCCAATTAGAGACTATTGCTAATTTGTAACCATCAGCACGCAAACGTTCAAGTGCTGGCACCGTGTCGTTATAGAGCGATGCAACATTTGCAGCAAAGAGCGAGTGTCCAGCTTGTAATAATTCCCAAGCCATTTGATCAGCATGTTCTTTTACACCGAGTTGTCGGATAAATTCGCAGTAACTATCTACGATTTTCTGCATTGTGTCAAGTATAGAATGTGTAGTAGGATCTGTATCCGATGCCTCAGCAAACAGATTCTGAACTGCCAAACCATAACGTTCCCAGTCTATTTCAAATTGATAACGATCAGCAATTTTTTGTAGACTATCCTCAAGTGGTAGTTCCCAAACACCTAATGTATAATAAAAATCAAAGAAAACGGCTTTAATCATATTTTTTAAATGTATATAGTCGGATCAGGTATGCCAGCATCTTCAAAACCTTTTCTACGAAGCTGACAACTATCGCATCTGCTACACGCTCTGGAATCCATATCCGGATCATAACAACTCAATGTGAGACTATAATCAACACCAAGTGCTGTACCGATCTGGATGATTTCGGCTTTTGTTTTTTCAAGTAAAGGTGTACGGATTGTTATTTCTGTTCTGCCTTCAACACCAACTTGTGTTGCAAGGTTTGCCATCGTTTGATAGGCATTTATATATTCGGGACGACAATCAGGATATCCGCTGTAGTCAATAGCATTGACACCAATAAATATGGCATCGGCGTTAAGTACCTCTGCCCATGCAAGCGCGTAGGAGAGAAAAATCGTGTTTCTGGCAGGGACATACGTAATTGGAATTCCACCGTCTACATCGGCAAGGTCTTTTGGTACATCAATATCTGCAGTTAACGCTGATGAACCGAAAAGGCGGAGATCAATGTTAATTATTGAGTGTTGTTTTGCACCCAGTGACTTTGCCAGTTTTTCGGCACATTGAAGTTCAACCTTATTTCGTTGTCCATACCGAAAACTCATAACATAGGTATCATAACCTTCTGACTGTGCAATGGCTAATGTAGTGGTTGAATCTAAGCCACCACTCAGTAACACGACTGCTTTTCGATTGTCTTGTGAAGAATTGTGTGAAGATTTATTTGTTAACAATTATATAGTTTATATTGAAATGGGACGGTAGGAAACCGTCCCGTTGAAGTTCCATTCACTTATTCACTTTCAAACTCAAGTTTAGCAAAACGGAGAAAAATTCCTCCACCCGGTCTGGCAAGAGGACCGTTAATTGCCAAACATGCGATGACATGTTTAGTACCCGGTTCCGCACTTTCTGATACAACAACACGTTGAGGGGTGTTAAATCCTGAAGCAGCTCCACGGCCAGACTTGCCAAAAGCCAAGTCAATTTCACCATCAACCCATACCTCGCCATAGTCATCAATACAGGTGTGGAACCATACTTGTGATCCTGCAACGGATTTCCCATCCACCTCTTCAGGTATTGTTACCGTAATTCGATACCAACCGAAGCAGAGACCTGTTAAGACGATTTCTTGTATATTTTCACAAATATCCCAACCAGAATCATCATAATCTGCAAGACGTGCTTGTGATTCGGGCATCTGGTCAACCAAACCACCGTTCGGTTCACCTGGTACGAGTCCTGCAGCAAAACGCCATTCGGAATCTGTGATTTCACGGTGTTCGTTATTTTCTAAATCAAGTTCAGCAATAATCATAGGTGTTCCTTCCTAAGTTATAGAGTTGTACGCCATAGTTTGTAGGCGATACTTGTTGAACATATCAGGAAAATTCCTGCGACAATAAATGGTAAATGAACAGAGATATTAACTAATAAACCACTTGCAACATATCCGAGTAGAAATCCAGTACTCCATGCTAAATGTGTTAAACCTACACCGTGTCCCTTTTCATGAGGTTCGGTGAATTCATTGATAAACCTTGGTATTGTAGTAGATAGTGACCATGCTGCACCTGTACCGAGTATCCCAAATATTTCCAATCCAACTAATGAATTGTGATAAAATGCAAGACCAAAAGCCAGAATCGTTACAACAATATTCGCAATTAATGCCGGAATACGATGTCCGACTACATCACAAATTTTTCCAGTAACGAACTGACATGCAAATGCGAATAATAGACTGAACGCGCCATAATAACCTGTTGCTTTTTCCCCTGCAAGGCGATATATCAGTATCTGCATGAGAAGGTTCATTGATCCCCAATAATACGTTGGGAAAACACGTAAACCTATTAGCATTTGTATATTTCTTCTACGACATAGTCTTATATAGTTTCCAACGTTTAGCGTTGATCTCCATATTCCATCCTGTTTTTGTTGACTGTTATGTTTATTTTGTTTTATACGAGGTAGAAAGAGACATGCACATACAAACAGTAATCCTGAGAATAAAACCGCGCCAGATCCAAATACTTTGTAGTTAATGCGGTCAATAATCTCGCCAGCAAGGGCATGTCCAATTGCACTTCCAACTGTACTACTAATGAAATACCAACCTGTTGCAAACCCTAAACGATTTGATGGTACTGAACTGATGAGATACGATTGTCCCCCTGCAGTTTTGAATCCGGATGCGATGCCTTCATAACAGAGAATACCCCATATAAAAAATGGTAATTGTGTTGTAAAAAGGCTACCAATTAACACAGCACCTGTCATGCCAATAAGTAATGTTGGTTTCCTTCCAAATCTATCGCTAAGCGTACCTCCAATAAGTGCTGTTATCCCTCCCAGACCAATTGGGATGGCTCGTATCAGTGCAGCAATAAGAGGATTTTCTCCTAACACTGCTTCCATATATACGGGAAAAAATAGATGTACGGGTCCAGTAATTAATCCAATGACAAATACGATGAGGCATAAAGAGATAAATCCTCGACTCCATATCATATTATGCCAGAAAATTGTACCATATTGGAACCAATTTAATTGTCAATATCGTTATGTTATTTACTGTGTGATACGTAACAAACTATCTGTAATATTAGGTGCTGCTGTTCCGAGACCACATGCACTTGTTGCCTTCATTACAGCTCCGATTTCTGTTATCTGTTCCTTTGATTTATTGTGCAGCGGGTTAGACAACAGTTCTGTAAGTCGGTGTGTTCCAATTCGACATGGGAAACATTTTCCACATGATTCTTCTGCGAAGAATTCCATTGCATTGTGTGCCACATCAAGCATATCTCGTGTATTATCAAAAACCATGATACCAGCTGCCCCGAGCATCGCCCCCACTGTTTGAAAACTCGGTTCATCAATAGTAATGTCTAAATCCTTTTCACCGATGAACCCACCTGACAATCCTGCGGATGTAATTGCTTGTATAGAACGTCCATCTAAAGGTCCACCAGCCCATTCGAAAAGTAAAGTCTTCAGTGGGAGTCCAAACGGAACTTCATAATTCCCAGGTCTTTGAATATCCCCAGATAGACTGATTATTTTCGTTCCTGCTAAATTCTCATCCAAACTTAGACTTTTATACCATTCAGCACCGTGTCGCATTATCTGTGTTGCGGCTGCAAGCGTTTCTACGTTGTTCACTACAGTTGGCAGGTTTTCAAATCCATGTGTTACAGGATACGGTGGACGGTTCCTTGGAAAAGGATGTTTACCCTCTAAGCTGTTTAACAAAGAACCTTCTTCCCCACAGACATAAGCACCTGCACCACGACGAATAAAGATGTGAAAATTAAAGGGAGAACCAAGTATTTCATCACCAACTAAATTTAATTCGTTTGCTTCTTTAATTGCTCGTTCAAGTGTCCTTTGGGTTTCTGGATACTCATATCTGAGATAGATAAATCCTCGTGTAGCACCTGTTGCATAAGCAGCGAGTGTCATTCCTTCGATAACTGCGTGCGGTGCATAATCAAGAATAACTCGATCCTTGAAACAACCCGGTTCACCTTCATCTGCATTGCATACTATTGTTTTCGGTTCACCCGGAGCATTCAATACCGACTCCCACTTCATGCCTGTTGGGAATCCTGCCCCACCTCTACCCGCAAGTTGACTCTCTTTAATAATATCAATAACCTCTTCAGGAGAAAGCGAACTTACTACATGTTTTAATCCTTCATAACCACCAGTGTTTTGGTAACCATCTATTGTATTGCGATTTGGTTCACGAATCTCTGCAAAGATACATTCTTCGCTATCGCCTGGGTAAGGGGGTGGTAATGGTGTGGGTTGGATTGTGAGTTTGTCTGCTTCTTTACCTGTGAACACTTGATGTCCAATTAAGACGGGGACACAATCATCGCATCTTCCAGCACAAGGCATTGCGGTGGCACCTTCAGATTTGAGTGAGTTAAGTATTTCTATACCACCCTGCAACCGACAAACTGGTCCAGTACAGACACGTGGTGCTGTTTGTCCTGGTGTCTCACGTGCAAAATGATGATAAAAAGTTAGTGTGCCGAATACTTCAGCAAGTGGAATTCGAAACCCAACTGCAATGTCGCGTAGTGCGTCTTCAGAAATATAACCGTCTCTGTCGTGGAACTCATGTAATATACTAAGAAGTGGAGCAGGCTTATCCTGCCATTTGGCAATCAGTTCCGTATTCGTTGGCATCTATATTTCCAATAGTATTTAATATAAATTCGTTGATAATAAGCAGTATTAGAGACATCATTATAATTTATGAAAGTGTAATTAGGGTATCAGATTTTAAAGTTATGGTCAACTTTTTTATACACAAATTTAACATCTAAAGTTGACACCTGATTAGGATACATGTCATAATAGGGATATATCTGAAATTAAGTGAATTATATATGGCAACAGTTAAACTGGAAAACATCACAAAACGATTCGGAGAACTAACTGCTCTGGATGATATTACACTGGATGTGAAAGATGAAGAATTCTTTGTACTGCTTGGTCAAACTGGTGCAGGAAAAACAACAACACTTCGCTGTATTGCTGGATTGGACAAACCTGAAGAAGGGAGTATATATTTAAACGATGTTTGCGTTAATGATAAAACACCTGCAGAACGCGATGTCGCATTTGTTTTTCAATCACATATCCTATATCCACATCTAACCGTATATGAGAACATGGCTTTCCCTTTACATCCCAGGAAACTTTCTGCTGAAGAGATTGATAGACGGGTAAATGATATTGCACAGATGTTACATATTGAGCATTTGTTGATGAGAAATCCAAATCAGTTGAGTGGAGGAGAAACCCAACGTGTCGGACTTGGTAGAGCCATGGTGCGTCGTCCACAAGTATTTTTGATGGATGAACCAATTTCAAATCTTGATGCAAAACTTCGAACAGAGACGCGTGTGGAAATTCGGTGGAGACAACGCGAACTTGGAACAACTACATTTTATGTGACACATGATCAGATTGAAGCAATGTCTATGGCAGACCGTATCGCCGTACTAGACTCAGGTAAGATCCAGCAGTTAGGGACACCCTACGAGATTTACAATCATCCTGCTAATCTATTTGTTGCAGGATTCATTGGTAGTCCAAGTATGAACTGTATTCCGTGTGATATCTCCAAGAATAATGGCAATATCCAGTTAACATTGTCTGGTGGTGGTAACGAAGTTAAGTCTTTTTCCATACAAGATGACCGTATTACTCAGGCGGTAAATGAAATCAAAACAGGTCAGGACTTTGTATTCGGTGCTCATCCAGAGGATGTTCTCGTCAACCATCAATTTGAAGAGAGCATGTTTCAATCTGAAGTCAACACGTTTCAAGCTGAGGTATATAGTGTCGAACCACTTGGAGCAGAAACAATTGTTGAGTTGACCCTCGGAACAGCTGAGGGTGGTTCTCATACGCTTCTGAAATCTCGCACTTCCCCCAACTTTAAGGCAGAGATAGGACAGTTCCTTTATGTTTCTTTTGTGCCTGACCGTATTCATCTTTTTGACAAACTTACAGGTGAGGCATTACTTAACTGACTATAATTCCCCGATTGGAACATTTATGAGTTGGCAACTAAGGCTATTTAATTTATTACCCAATATTGTAAAGAAAATAGGATGCCAGTTTTTGCGTAAAATTGGTCGAGATCCGGATGCTTGGTTGGAAGACTTTCTAAAAAAACACAAAGGAGAGTGAATGTGAATGGTGCGGATATTCTCATTGAATGTTTAAAGTCTCAAGGTGTTTCAACTATTTTCGGCATGCCCGGAACACAAAATATCACTATCTACGATTCACTGTTACGACGTGGATCTGGGATAATCAACCATTATCTTGTTCGGCATGAGTATTCTGCTACTCATATGGCAGACGGTTATGCTCGTTCAACCGGTGAAGTTGGTGTCGCAATAACCGTTCCTGGACCTGGTGCAAGTAATGCTTCTACTGGTATATTAGAAGCTTATACTGACTGTGTTCCTGTGTTGTTGATTACTGGACAGAGCGATACAAGTTGTTACAACAGACATCCAAGTAAAATGTTCCACGGTTTAGATCAGATGCGATTCTTTGATCCGATAACCAAGTATTGTGCTATTGCCCATACTGTCTCAGATATTCCAATTGTCGTTGAAAATGCATTTAAAGCAATGCGAAACGGTAGACCTGGACCAACTGTATTGGAATTTCCAATGGATGTAACCACTGGAGAGGGAGAAATCAAAATACCACCACGTGTAGTACGTGATGAGGCATCTTCAACAGATGATTCCGCATTGAATGTTGCTTTAGGTAAAATTCGAAACGCAAGAATGCCATTGATATTTGCTGGTTCTGCAGTGATTCATGCCAATGCCAGAAACGAGTTAAGGTTACTTGCAGAAAAACTTAATGCACCGGTCATTGTCACCCGTTGTGCAAAAGGTGTATTGTCAGAAGACCATCCATTGGCATTGCAAATCTGTTACGGATATTTGGGACAACAGGCTTTAAAACATGCTGACTGTTTAATTGGTATCGGACCGAGATTTACATCTCTTGATACCCGAAATTGGAGTATGAAACTACCACAACCTTTCATACAAATTGATGAAGACGAAAACGAAATCGGACGAGAATATCCATGTGATATTGGTGTCGTCGGTGATTTGAAACTTACCTTACAAGCACTTATTGAGGATGTGTCATTAGAGCAGAACGGTTGGGATTCTGTGCTACCAGAACTTCGTTCTAAGTTTAATTCACAACCACCCTTACCTGTGATACATGAATTACAAGATATACTTCCGCGTGATACTATCTATTCCATTGATGTACACTCACTCGGATATGCATCATCTGCTGAGTTCCCTATTTATGATCCCCGTACATACCTTCATCCGAATATCGGTGTTGCATTAGGATATGCTTTTCCAGCTGCACTCGGTGCTAAGATAGCGAATCCTGAGCGTCCTGTAATCTGCTTTAGCGGTGATGGGGGATTTTTAATGGGAGCAATGGAGATGGCAACTGCGGTTAAGTATGGAATAAACGTTGTAACAATTGTAATTAATGATGATTGTTTGTCCGCAATTAAAGGATCTCAACAAAAAGGTTTTGAGGGACGTACGATTGATACCGACTTACAGAATCCTGATTTTGTTGAATTAGCACAATCATTTGGAGCCTATGCGCGGAGGGTCGAAAATTTGGAAGACTTTAAGCAAATCTTACAAGATGCTCTCGCTGCTAAAAAACCGGCACTGATTGAAGTTATGATGCAGGAATATCAAGATAAAATAATCAATTCTATTGGTTGGTTAAATGATTTTACACTCAGGGAAGACTCATTTTAACGACTTACTTGACTTTTCTTCCATGTGTTTAATACTCACCACGTGCGTTCCAACCAGGGTACTGCTCCTCTAATGCTTCAAGTGTTTGTGGTGTGTAATATGGATGACCAGCAGGAGGAAACCGAAATACCTCGCGCTCCGCTGCAGTTAACGTACCAATGAATTTCGAAAAAACTGGGTGTTTTCCTTTGTCGGTGTAATGCCGAAACCCCTCCCAATAGTGGTCTGCACGTCCTAAACCGAAACCCCATGTAAATCGTTGTCCATCTTTTCGTAGGTAATCACTTGCTGAATGTAATGTATAGTTGTTGAAGATACAGAGGGTTCCTCCTTTGCAAACAAGTGCTTCATATTGGGACATATCCCGTCCGTATTCAGTTGCAAGCAATCTGAGTGGTGCCTGATCTTCGCCAACATCCTCAAGATGTACCCAAAAAACAAGTTGTCCGAATTCCTGTGCAGAATGTGATTGTGGCAACAATGAATTATTTCCGTTATCAAGATGCAAGCCGCTTGCATCGCTACCGACTCCACCACCATTGAATCCGGGATAACGTGCGATCATACACCCTGCACGAAAATGTATATGTTCTGTCTTGAACCACTTACGTGCAAATTCCCAAGCCTCGTGGTCAACAATTCCACGCAGAAGGTCCATTTCAGATGATGGAAATTCAGTCAGAATTGCTCTACCCGGAGGAGGATCATCTTTAGTATCTTCCCATGTCGGTAACACGCGACGTTGGGCTGCTTGCATATCAGTGAGTTGTTCTCCTGAATAGTAGTCTGGGACGATTAGATAGCCTTTTGCAGCGAATTCGTCAAGATGTGCATCAGTAAGTTCTATAGGCATTTTACCCTCCATCGGAGAGTTACGGAAAGGTTTTTTAATTATACCTTAAAAATAAATGCTGACGAACCTAAAATGTCAAAGTTCATCAGCAAAATTTGGAACTCCCCCAGACGGACTCGAACCGCCGACACGATGGTTAACAGCCATCTGCTCTACCAACTGAGCTATGGGGGAATGTAATCATATATACCGCTTATAATTATACACTATCATATACCTGATTGCAAATAAATATTCACTATAATAAAATAATGAAATTAGCAACCGCAATTAATTTCTTTACCTTCAATGCCTTGAACACCATTGGTCTCATATCCATCTCGTTTCCACCAGTCTAAACCACCCAATAATTCTTTGACATTAAAGCCTAATTTAGACATGTTGAATGCACCTTTTGTCGAAGCATTACAACCAATTCCATCACAATATGTAACATACAACTTTGATTTATCCAATTGGCTTGTAGTTTCCTCACTCATTGTTCTGTGAGGAATATTTATTGCTGTAGGTATATGTTCAAGGGCATAAACTTCTGGTGAACGCGCATCAATTACGATGATATCTTCTCCGTTATTGAGTGCATCACTGAGATCCCAAGAATCGGTCTCACATTCTAACTTTGCTTGGTAAAATTCAATCTGTTTCATTATCTCACTTATCAAAATATTGCAGTTTTTTTAGCGTATGGACTACTCAACCATCCCAGAAAATTCAACCTACTTTGAAAAATACCACAGAGAATGCCGAGTAAGATACAGGTCAAGTTTCCTATATATGCAACCCAAGCGACAATAGGAAAAATAGGACTGTCTGTGTTGTATTTGGAATCAAAATAGTCATAAAGACCACGATGTTGTCCAATATCCGCGTGTTGAGATACTATATTCTCACCTGTATATTGAAATATAACTGCTACTGTTAGAAAAAACAAGTGTCCTACAATTATTCCAGCTAAAATCCTAAAAAATAGAATTCCAATATATAGAAGTATAGCTTTGATTTTTTGCATATACATAATACCACCATTACCCCATAATTAAGTTCATCACTAAGATCACAAGAAATCGCTTCATAATATAACTTGCTTGAAATAATATGAGTTGATCCTTGAAATTTACGATAATGTTATTATGAGTTAGTTGATCAATGGTGGAATTTAATTCAAATACAAATAGTCACCACCGTTTGGATAATATCTGACTTATATGCAAAAATGGATTATGCCTCTACTACTTTCCTAATTTGATTTGTGCCCAAGTTGATGCCAATTTGTCAATTGCAGAAACATCTAATGCCTCTTCAAGTCCAAAGTTGTTGATTCTATTGATGTCATTATCGGATAGTGGTGCATTAAAAACACCTACTTCATCAATTACCCCAATAAAGTCCCAACCTGCTCTGCTAAAGGCAGCCAAACGTATTTCAGCATTAAGTGTCTTGTCTGGTTCTCCTAATTTTTTTTCTCCAACAAGTTCACCATCTACATATAGTTTGAGCACATCCCCGTCATAAGTAGTTGCAACTGAACTCCACTCATCAAGTTTCCAAGCACCACCTCGAATATGTGAGAAATCTTGTTTTCCATCGACTACAATACTACAGTAAAAATCTAAGGGACCAATTTGTATTGTGGGGTTATGCCAACCACGTTCAATTAACCGTATGTGACTGCCAGCAGGTATCAATGTCGGTTTTACAGATAGTAGATAAGTGAACCCATCAAGATAATTCTCAGTAGAATCACTTGCAGGTATTTTAACAAGCGATACACCATCAAATTCAAGTCCGTTACCGATTTTTCCTTCAGTCCATTTTGCACCGATTATTTTACCGTCATTCTCATTGCCAGATGTGTCCATTAAGGTGTCTCCTCCACCTTCCTCAAATAGCCAAATACCAACAATGGATTCAGGTGCAATTTCAGCATCTATATCTTGGACAGTAGACGACACTAAAAAACTTGCAAGACACCATAAAATAACAAATATATTTTTCATCTAAGTTATCCTCCTGAGAATTCTATTATCGATTATATTCCTCCCATAATGCCCTGTAAAAATTCATTACTCGTACAGGATCGGGACTACCAGCGATTTCTGCTAAGGTGTAACCAGAATAACCTGACTCCTCCAATAAAGTAAATAACTCACGCCATGGATATTCACGTCTATGTATTTCGGTGATATGAACTAAGCCAATTTTACCCTTGACATAATTGAAGTTATTTAAGATTGAACCGTTTTCCACTTCACCAAAGTTAGAATTCCAACAGACATATACGTTATTGTGATCCGCAACGTCAATAATAGTCCTTATATGTCGGAGTTCGGATGTACCCCCTCCATGCACTTCTAACCGAATCTCTACACCGAGATCTGCAGCAAATTCACCACACTCACGTAACGCTAACCCGATCTGTTCTAAGGTTTTTTCGACAGGCACCTCACTCGGTAGTCCATTTGGTCGCACCTTTACCCCTGGTGCTCCGACATCGGCTGCCAACTGTGAATATTCCTTCGTACCATCTATATTCTTTCGAACCGCGTCCTGATCAACTGAGTGATAGTCAAATGCAGAACCTAAACCAGCAATCTCAATAGGTGATTCTTCAAACTGTTGTTTTACTGCTGCCCGTTCATTTGCGGATAAGTTCACTTCTACAGCATGCGCGTGGGTTGTTCGTAATTCCACACCAGAAAAGCCTGTTTCTGTACACCTTTCAATGATAGTGGGAATATCCCAATCTTTTGCCATATTATAGGTAACTAAGCCAAGTTTCATATAAACTCCTTATTCAAAAAGTTGTGCTACTGGACAAGAAAATCCTTCAATTACATCTTCACCAACCAGTATATCCTTACGTGTGAGTACTTCAATATCTGTTTCTGAACGATACACTGTAACTGTCTTTGTTACAGGTTCAATTACCCATACAAGTTTTGTTCCTGCTTCAAGATATGCGACAGCCTTTTCAAGGATGTCATACTGAGAATCTGTTGGTGATATCACTTCAACTGCAAGATCTGGAAATATGGGTGAACTTTGTCGTCTGTCTTCAGGCAACCTTTCTTTAGATACATACGCAAGGTCAGGTTTCACTAATCTATCACCTAACTTAAATGATATATCAGATGGATACAAACGTCCTAACTCTTTTTCACGTATATATGTGCCTAATGGTAAAGTAAGACTCATACTTATTTCACCATGTTCCATTGTCGGTGGGGACATCGGGACTAGTTCTCCTTTTACATATTCATACCCCTTTATATCACTCTTCAGAAACTCTTCGTATGTCATATCCGTTTTGATTGGTGTAGTAGATGTTTCTGCTTGTTCATATCCGTTTGTCAAAGTAAGCATATTATGTCTCCAGAAATTATCTATTTAGAATTGCATTAACCCTATATATTTGATATAATATCACTCAATCTACAAAAAAGGAGAACACTTCCATGGCATACGCACTTGAAGATGAATTTGGTGACATTATTGGTAAAGCACGACGCGGACAAAACATGTCACAGAGTGAAACTGCTACAGCAGCTGGAATAACAGAATCTGAACTATCACGTATGGAAAAGTATACCTTAAAACCTACAGAAGCGCAAGTATATAAACTCGCAGAAGTCCTTAAATTAGATGGAGACAAACTACTTGATATTGCAATGGAAAATTGGGAACCATCCCCTATTCAGCAACCTGATGATGTAAAACTTGATGTTATCACAGTGAGTGCATCTGTCGGTGGTTGGCCTGTTAACGCTTATCTCTTAATATGTAAAGCAACTGACGAAGCAGCAATAATTGATACCGCTGCACATCCTGCTATGATTCTGGAAATATTAGATATCCATAAGGTTAACCCAATAGCAATCCTTTTAACACACTCACACAAAGACCACACAGATGGTTTACAACAACTTCAAAATGCTACTGGTTGCCAAACCTACATCCATAAAAACGAACCGAAACCCCAAAGTAATAGTGATTTACGAGAACTTATACACTCCGATGTAGTTAGTATTGGGGAACTCATGGTAACTGTGCTTGATACACCTGGACATACCACAGGAGGTTGTAGTTTTCTCACACAGTCAGCTGCCTTCGTAGGAGATGCTATTTTCGCGGGTTCGGTTGGTGGACCAAACATATCTTATCAAGACGAAATAAATAGTGTTCGTGATAATATACTCTCGCTTCCTGATGATGTTAGACTCTTCCCTGGACACGGTCCTGCGACAACCGTTGGCGAAGAGAAGTTACACAATCCATTTTTCTAACTCACAAGACTGTAAGACATAAATTGCTGTCAGTTGCGTTTGAGGCTTAAGTATTGCTCTCATATCTAATACAACGTTTTCTCTCAATCGTCTTATCACTTCTTGGTGTATCCCTAATTGTCTTCTTGATGGTCCATCTTATTCCTGGTGATGCTGCTCTGACCATTGCTGGAGAACGTGCCACAGAAGAAATTCTTACACAAATACGAAAAGATATGGGATTGGACAAACCACTATACCACCAATATGGTAAGTTTCTATGGGACCTCATCCATCTTGACTTAGGTCACTCCTTCAAAACAAAAGAACCTGTTGTAGAAGAAATAAGACGTTATTTTCCAGCCACAGCTGAATTAACACTTGCTGCTATGGCGTTTTCAATCATATTCGGTATCACAGCAGGGATTATCGCTGCTGTCTTTCGCGGTAAATTCTGGGATTATTTTTCTATGTCCGCATCTCTTGCTGGAATCTCTATGCCTATCTTCTGGTTAGGTTTGATGCTGATTCTGCTATTTTCATATTACTTAGGGGTTTTTCCTGCCACAGGAAGATTGGATTCTATTCTAAGTTTAGACATCGAAACACGTACAGGATTCCACCTCATTGATACCCTATTAATGGGTAACTTTGAGGCATTTAGAGATGCTATATCACACCTTATACTTCCAGCCATTACCTTAGGAACAATCCCATTAGCTATTATTGCTCGAATGACACGTTCAAGTCTTCTTGAAGTGTTAAATCAACCTTACATTACCACTGCTTATGCTAAAGGCTTGTCAAAATGGAAAGTTATCATAAAACATGCCTTGAAGAATAGTATGGTTCCTGTACTAACTGTCATTGGTCTGGAATTTGGTTATCTGATGGGTGGTGCGATATTAACAGAACACATTTTCTCTTGGCCTGGACTCGGTTCTTGGTTGCGTGATGCAGTAGAGTCACGCGATGTTCGTGCGGTCCAAGGTGGTGTGCTTTTTGTATCATTTCTGTTTATGTTTGTTAATCTCATTGTTGACTTGTTGTATGCTTACGTTGATCCACGCATACGAGTCGGAGATGAAGCAAAATGAATACTAACCAACCTTCAACAGGTCAACACCGTGTGTATCGTAAACTTCTTAGACACCCATCCGCTACAATAGGCGTGTCTATAATACTATTTTTTATGATTGTTGCGATCCTTGCTCCACTGATTGCAACACACGATCCGATGAGAACAGATATAGCGAAACGTCTCAAAGGACAGTCAGGTGAACATTTCCTTGGAACAGATGGTACTGGACGTGATGTTTTCAGTCGTGTTCTTTACGGTTCGCGTATTTCTCTAAAGGTCGGATTTATTGCAATCACCTTTTCGCTTGGGTTCGGCACTTTGTTCGGTGCAATTGCAGGATATTTTGGTGGTTGGTTAGATAACCTTCTAATGCGTGTGATGGATATGTTGCTTGCAATGCCGAGTATTCTTTTGGCGATGGTGATTGTTACTATTCTGGGACAGAGTCTAACGAATGCAATTATCGCTGTATCAATTGTCTATATCCCGCAATACGCTCGAATATTACGTGCATCAGTTCTCAAAGTGCGTGAGTTAGACTATGTCACATCTGCGAAGGTGATTGGTGCAAGTGATATTCGGATCCTGGTTACCACCGTTCTTCCAAACTGTCTTGCACCGTTGATTGTTCAAGCCACATTAGGCATTGGGGCTGCTATTTTAGATGCTGCTGGACTGAGTTTTTTAGGTCTTGGTGCAGAGGTTGGAGTGCCTGAATGGGGTGCAATGCTTAATGAAAATACTAAGCATATTCGTAAGGTGCCATTGGCTGTTACAGCACCTGGGATGGCTATTTTTCTTGTAGTGTTAGGTTTTAATCTACTTGGTGATGCACTGCGAGATGCCCTTGACCCACAAATTGATTGATTTGAATGTAGAAATATATACTGGTTGATGATTACTCTAATACCTAAACTTATTTTTATTGATTTTATATCGGTATTTTAATAAAATGTAATTGTGGATTTACCATAATATTGCTTGTAATATTCAGCATAATAGGAAATTGTTATATGAACATACTCGTCCTGCACGGACCGAATCTACATCTTTTAGGCAAACGACAACCAGAGATTTATGGTCACCAAACATTGCAAGACATCAATAATGCACTGGATCAGTTTGTTGCATCCTCTCCTCACAATGTTGTACTTAAAATCCTGCAATCTAACGATGAGGGAGAACTTGTAACTATAATCGGTGACCACATAGATTGGGCAGATGGCATACTCATAAATCCTGCTGCATATACACATACAAGTATAGCTATACGTGATGCTCTTTCGACTGTTGCAGTACCCGTCATCGAAATACATCTATCTAACATCTATGCACGCGAAGAGTTTCGACACCATTCGTATATTTCGGGTGTTGCGGTAGGTGTTGTAGGTGGTTTTGGTGCGTATAGTTACATCTTGGCACTTGAAGCGATGATTCATACACTTGGACCTAATTCGACCGAAACATAGATGAATATTTGAAAGGAATAACTTGTGGAGCAAAAGCCGTTTATACCATTCAGTCGACCTTGGATTGATGAAACCGAAATTGAAGCTGTAAGTCAGGTACTTGCATCAAAATGGATTAGTACTGGTGCGAGAGTGCGTGAGTTTGAACGTGCATTTGCGGAATATATCGGTGTAAAACATGCAATCGCTGTGAGTTCTTGCACTGCGGCGTTACACCTAAGTCTTGTCGTTAGTGGTGTCGGTGTTGGAGACGAAGTAATTACGACACCTTATACTTTTACTGCTACTGCCGAAGCCATCAGATATGTTGGTGCAAAACCAGTTTTCGTAGATATAGTTCCTGACACGTTGAATATTGATATAGACAAAGTAGAGCAAGCGGTAACCCCGAAAACTAAGGCGATAATACCTGTCCACATTGCTGGTCTACCGTGTGACATGGATTCATTGCAAGATATATGTCAAAGGCACAATTTAGTACTTATTGACGATGCAGCACATGCTATTCCCACAATGTATAAAGGTAGTTATATTGGAAATCTTGGAGACATATCTTGTTTCAGTTTTTATGCGAATAAGAATATGACTACTGGTGAGGGTGGTATGATTACTACTAATAACGACTCACTGGCTGAACCACTTCGGACTATGAGACTCCACGGTATTGACAAAGACGCATGGGCACGACAGTCGAAACGTAGTATTTGGCGATACGACATTACGACTGAAGGGTATAAATATAACATGACTGATATACAGGCGGCAATGGGATTATGCCAACTCATGAAACTCAACAAACAGCATGAACGTCGACAGATGTTTGCTGAGATTTATCAGACTGAGCTGCAAAAGTTTTCACAAATAAAGACACCCTTTATACCTGAAACTCAAAATGAACATGCATGGCATCTATATATAATCCAACTCCAAACAGGAAACCGTGACAATTTTGTTGAATCCTTACGTGATGCCAATATTGAGTGTAGCGTCCACTATATTCCTTTACATCTGTTTGAGTATTATCAAAAGCAATACGGCTATACTGTAGGGGATTTTCCTCACGCAGAAGCAGTTTTTGAACGTGTCGTGAGTTTACCACTCCATCCGGGTTTAACTGAATCTGATGTACATCAGGTCATAGATACTATTAGTAGTGTCCTAAATACATAACAGACATAATGGTTTAATTCTTGTCAACAGGTTCAGTCATGTCCAACTCCAGACTCTACCAAATCATTCCCAGTGATGTATGCTTTTCATGTGATGTTTGTTGTAGATTTATTGAGGAAGATAGTTCCCTCGCACCAATATTTACAGAGACAGAGAAACAAAGTGTAATTTCGCAAGGTGCAGATCCAACACTATTTCAACAACAATTAGATGGAAATAGTTCCCAGATTAAGTTAATTCCTTATAAAGACTTTTTTATTTGTCCATTTTTTGAACCGAATACGAGTAGATGTAAAATCTATATAAATCGTCCACTTGACTGCCAACTCTACCCATTTGCACTGATGTTCAATGAAGACAGGAGTGATGTTGTTCTGGGTGTGGATATGTTGTGTCCTTTTGGTGAGGAAAATCTTGAAACGGAAACCTTTAAAGAACATATCCAACACGTTATAGAATTTATTGAATCTGATATTGTAAAGGAACAATTATGTGAAAATTGGAGTTTAATTGGAGAATATCAGGACACTGTTAAGGTTTTACATACACTTGATTATAGCATAAACTTATGCAACTCCAACCGTTAACACTTGATACCAAACCGTTTTTTGATAAGTATGTATCACAAATGTCCACTCAGTTGTCAAGTTATAACCTTGCACCAATTTATGTGTGGAGAAAACATTTTAAATACAGTTGGATTCTACTGGATAGTCATCTCTGTGTATTTGCTAAACAAGGGGAGGACTATTTTATGCCGATTCTACCGATACCTGCTGTTGTGGAGGATAAGACATATTTAAATACTGTTCGAAATGCATATCAATTTATGTTGGAGTCAAACAGAAATCCACAATTTGCCCGAATAGAGAATGTGCCTGAAGAGATGCTCTCGGTACTGTATAAAGATGGTTTTCATGCTGTACATAAAGAGACTGAATATGTATATAAAACAAAAGACTTGATGGAATTACGAGGGAACCGCTACAAACAGCAAAGGAATGCATACAACGGATTTAACGCACGACACCAATCACAAGAATATGAACCGTATCAGTTTTCTGATAGAGATGCATGCATTGAATTATACGAAACATGGTGTAAGTCCCGTGCTGATAAAAATACCGACCCAATTTATCAAGCAATGCTTGAGGATTCACAATCAGCACATCAAATTGGGATTACATACGCGAAAGAATTAGGTTTAGTTGGTAGAGTTGTACGTATCAACGGAGAATTGCGTGCATATACCTTTGGATATGAATTAAACAAAGATATGTTTTGTGTGTTATTTGAAATATCAGACCTGAATATAAAAGGGTTGGCACAATATATCTATCGTGAATTCTGTAGAGAATTAATGGTCACATACAGATGGATTAATGCAATGAGCGATTCAGGATTAGAGAATCTCGAACGTGTCAAACTTGCATATCATCCTAATAAATTAATACCGTCCTATAATCTAATGCTGAATTAAGATGAAACCCGTTCTAATTTTCCTCAATGGTTACTACGATATCAGAAAACTTGATTACTATCGTTTTGAGATTCAAACGGGAATTGAGAATGGTGCTGTTGTAATATGTGCAGATGGTGGATTACGAATCTTTGATGAATTGAATAAAATGGACGGCATACCTCTACTACCTGATATACTCATCGGAGACCTTGATTCTGTTCAGGATACAACTACGATGGCAAAGCATATAGTTGAGGATTGGGTTGGATATACAGATAAGGATTATACTGATGGACAGTTAGCAGTTAAATATGCGTTAGAGAAATATAACACACGACATTTCATTTTTTATGGTGGACTACCACGTCAAGATGAATATGAAACTGATCATCTATTGGGAAATCTTAAACTGATGCGGTTTGGTCATTATCTCATTAGCGATGAGAAAACCGAATACAAAGCTGAAATGCGTGATCCACAACAGAATATCCATTATGTATTGTCAGAAGTGCGGTTAACACGAGAAAACAGTGGTATGCAGCGCGTTTCCCTCTTCGCCGATGAAGCCAACGTTGTAGTAAAAAACAGCCAAAACCTACGTTGGGACTTGGAATCTTTACATATCCATCCTGACTTGACAAACGCTCTGAGGAACGAATTTGTTGAAGGTAAAGATTGGGTAGAGATTCAATTGATGAAAGAGTCCCCACCCGTTTATGTTATCCACAATTGGTATGGTTAGGAATTGTTTAGGACATTCCTAAGTGTTTCCATATCCAAATTCCCTCCACTCATTATAATAGCCACGTTTTGTCCTTCAAGCGAGTGTGACAATTTGAATGCCGCTGCTAAAGCTGCAACACCTGCACCCTCCGCTAAGTTGTGTGTATATCGCAATGCAGATATGATCCCCTCTTGAAGTTCTTCCTCACTTACTAATACGATGTCGTCAATACCTTCGTTTATTATTGAGAAAGGAATTGGGAATGGAACACGCGTAGCAAGTCCATCTGCAATAGTATCACAGGAGTCAGTCTCAACATGCTTTCCTGCTTTCCACGACCGATACACTGCGGGTGCATTTTCAGCTTGAACACCGATGATCTTGACATTCGGATTGATTGCTTTTGCTACAGTAATGGCACCACAGACACCGCTACCACCACCGATCGGTATGATAATTGTATTGACATTAGGTAATTGTTCAAAAATTTCAAACGTATATGTACCTACACCGTGAACAAGAGCGGGTTCCATGCAAGGATGAATATAGATTAGTCCACGTTCAGATTGTAAGTTATCACATAATTCTCTCGCCTCGTCAAAATCATTTCCGTATTCAATCACCTCTGCACCGAGTGCTTTCATAGCACTGTTTTTCTCAGGATTGTTTCCGAATGGAACAACGATAGTTGCTTTTACACCAAACTGTGCAGCTGCATAAGCGATAGATTGTCCGTGGTTGCCGCGAGTTGCAGTCACTACCCCCTGTTTTTTCTTTTCAACAGGAAAATTATGCATGAAATTAATTCCACCACGCACTTTGAAACTCCCGGTTGGAAGATGGTTTTCATGTTTTATATACGCTGCAAATCCCAGTTTTTCAGATAATTCATGATAATGTCGCAACGGTGTTGGTTGTAAATATTTGTTAACTATTTGTCTTGCTGCGACAATGCCGTGAAATGTGACAGTTTTCATTTTTCACCTAATTTATTTTTGTGTTTATATTTATTTTCTTGTGGTACGGATTGAACTAAATCAGCACCGATTGTATTTTTATAGTCATTATTTCCCAAACAATGGTTATTATAACTTAATTCCTGATATAATTGGAAATAAATTAGTCATTATTTTCAAATCCTATTTCTTTTGATTATGGCTTAAGTTTCTCTATAGAATATGTTATACTTACGACAAACATTCTCAATTTTTCGTTGAGACAGTGAGGAAATGTGTATAACAAATTTAGAATGGAAATGCATGTTATTACGAGTACAATAGACACTTAATAAGTTCCTATTAACAACAATAAAAGATAACATATGATTATCATCCTACAACAGATTGCTTTTTAAAAAGGAATTAACAATGAATCTATTTTTTACAGTCCTTATTGTTCTCGCGGAATTGTTTCTTATTGGACTACTATTGTTTTTATCTTCTCGGACAAAATCACAAGGTCTAACACTTATTAGTTTTACCTATCTTTTCAGGACGATATTCTATATTGTTTACCGTTTTATTTTAGTAAGATTCTTGAATAATCGCATGACGTTTACATTCGTCAATTTCCTTAGTGTACTTGTTACCCTTTTAAGCATTCTACTATTTTGTCTTGGAATCTTTTTAATCTATAGAGAGTGGCAACAAGATAAATTTAGGTCTCCTGATTCTTACATACAAGATACACTTAATGAGTAAGTAGTTATACTGGAATTCACATATACATATATGTGCTTATTTTGATCGTTATATGTAAATTGGATACAGATAATTAAATCTGTACAACCCAATTCTTTAGTCTATTATGTAATTTGTAAATATAACACACTTGACAATTCTCATAAGACTGCTTAAAATAGCATCTCAAACATGACACAAATATTTGGAGTTTTCTTATGCCAACAATCGAAAAAGTTTTTGACTCTCCAGGTCCACAACCCAACGGCATGCAAGCCACCGAAGATGGCATCTGGATTATTGACCAAAGCAGCAACGAAGTTCATCTCGTTTCTTATGAAGGGACAGTGAAGAAGACACTTGAGACCGGGTCGGATAGAGGAAGCGGAATAACGCATACAGGCAGCAACCTTTGGCTTGCTTCTACCTATAGCTGTGAAATCTTGTCAACTGATCCAGAAAACGGAAAAACACTTTCCTCTTTTGACACCCCTGGTGCAGGGCAAACAGGTGCACACGGATTGGAATGGCGAGACAATAAACTCTGGATTGCTGTACCACCTTCTGCAACGATCTACCAAGTTGATGTAGATGATGATTTTAAGGTAATTCATTCGATTCCTGCTCCAGATGACAGACCACACGGAATCGCATGGGTAGGGGATGACCTGTGGTGCGTTGAAACGAACCATCGTGCAATATACCAACTCAATCCAGATGATGGTAGTCATATAAACAAAATTGAGATACCGGAACCACATCCTGAACCCCATGGAATGACTTATTGGGAAGGAAATTTCTGGTATTGTGATGCACACACAACTGCGGTCTGTCGTGTTGCACTATCCTAATGAAAACAGTTGGACGTTTACTAATAATGGGAGAAAATAGCGCAGCGATGAATATGTCTATTGACGAGGCAATTCTGACCGCGCAGAAAGACAAACCAAATCCGACGTTGCGGTTTTACGATTGGGAATACCCCGCATTCAGTTTCGGATATTTTCAAGATATTGCAGCAGAAGTAGACGTTGATGTGTGTAGAATAGACAACATAGAACTTGTGAAACGGATGACGGGTGGCGGCACAGTAGTACATGGATGGGATTTGACCTATTCTCTGATATTACCACGTTATACCGGTGAATTGGGAGTATCCGAAGCATACAAATGCATCGGAGATAGTCTTGTTCAAGCGTTTGTGAATCTGGATATTCCTGCTAAATGTTATGGTAAAAGCGTGAATCACTCACATTCTACTCAAAATATATGTCTGACAAATGCTGCTGAGCACGATGTCATGTGCAACGATAGAAAACTGGCTGGTGTATCGGTAAGACGTAATCGCCATGGTGTGATGTTTCAAGGATATATATCATTAGATATGCCGCCAGAGCATATCCTTAAACGAGTATCAAAACACACTGAGATACATCAGACTCTATACAATGAATCAACTGCAATAAATACACAGGGAAGGCTTATCAAAAGAAATGTTCTTATCCAATCAATCTGTGAAACATTTGACATCGGAATTACGTTTAATTCAGGAACCATATCGGTGAAAGAGATGATGCAGGCAGAAACGTTGGTAAAGGCAAAGTATGCAACACAGTCGTGGAATTTTGAATGATATTGACATGGATAAATGTCGAATATTAATACTCTGTCACATACTTAATTAATAGGATAGTTAGATTGTATAATAGGGGAAAATAATGGATCCGCTATGTTTAGAACACTGTTTGACTGAAACAGAAAGACAGCAATTTGAAGACGACGGTTATTTTGTTGTTGAGGATGCAGTTCCACAGGATATAGTTGAGAAGTTGCTTGTTGCTTATGACCGAATCGGTGCCGAACACTTAGGGAAAGATGAACTTCCTCCAAATGCAAGTTTCAATATACTTGACTTTGTTGGTAGAGATGACATCTTTATTGAGCTACTTGACTGGCATACAACCTTTCCTAAAGTGTGGGGATTGTTAGGTTGGAATATCAAACTTTACCACTCACATATGATAGCACTTCCACCGTTGCCCCCTGAAGAACACGACAAAAAGAGACGACTTGGATGGCATCAAGATAGTGGAAGACTAAATATAGAATTGGAAGGTAATCCTCGTCCACGTGTATCCTTAAAGGTTGCATATTTTTTGACAGATACCTCGGTTCCCGGAAGAGGTAATTTCAGTGTGATCCCTGGCAGTCAAAAACTAAACAAGGTCAAAATGCCTGACGATGATAAGGCTAATCCAGAAATAGCAACTCCTGTGTTCGCTAAACCGGGAACTGCTGTATTCTTTGATCGGAGACTATGGCATGCAGTTGGACGTAATACATCAGACATTATTCGTAAGGTGATATTCTATGGCTATAGTTATCGATGGTTGCAGCCGCGCGACGATATGACGGTTGAGCACTATATGGAAAAATCTGATCCAATCCGTCAACAAATCTTAGGTAAGAGCACGGGAGGAATGGGGTATACTTCCCCTGGCGATAAAGATGTCCCACTGCGTATATGGATTCAAGAAAACCTTGGTTCCGAAGCAGTTGCGCGGTAACAGTAATGGTCGAGCACTTTGACCTATCCTATGAAATATCTTCAAGAAGATCAACCATCCCGTTAGGTGCTAATTGGAAATCCTTTTTTTGGATAAACTTTTCTACAAGAGGATTTATCTGCTGAATAAGGACTTTGCTGGTAGATTTGTAACCGAAAAGTTTAGCGGTTTCCTTTATCAATGCCATTGGTGTAATAGCACCTTGTAAGGTTAGAACAAGTTTCATTGCCTCAACAATTTCCTCTTCACATATCCACTCAATTTTGGGTTTGGTCCGACAACGAACCTTTACCTCTCTATTGTTTGTTGCCCACAGAAAATCACCATTCTTATAAATAAGTTTCATTCCTTGAGCATCTGCTATTCCATTTTTAATCGCATTTTTGATCCGCGTCCCTGCTCGTCCTAATCCCCAGAGTTGACGGATCCGGAGAGCGACTAAGTCAATATGGATAGGGCTCTCTATTTTTACAACCTCTGTCACAGCTTTGGCAAGTTGGGATATAGTTTGTTGGTGTAACTCACCCTGCATTGGGATTTTTAGGTCTTTACAGATTTGGTAATCCTGAACATGGTCTGCAATAGAAAGAGGATCCGAGGGATTCAGATTGGGTTCAGAAATGGCTGGCTCGGATGGTTTTGTCGGATTAATAGGTTCTGGTATTGGAACTGGTGGCAATTTTTCAGTTTTGGCACGCTTAACAGCGTCCAAAAGTCGTCGTCTTGTTTCCGAACGATTTCGATACCAATCTGTTGACCAAATACGGTGGAGTTTCCATCCTAATTTTTCAAGTTGTTGCTGTCGCAATCTATCCCTATCTCTTGCTACAGGTGAACTGTGATAAGGTGCACCATCGCATTCAATGCCAATAAGATAACGTCCAGGTGCGTTTGGATCTACCACCCCCAAATCAATCCGGTACCCTGCACACCCAACCTGTTTCCTAACAGTATAACCTTGGCTTTTCAGGAATTCGTACACAGACTCTTCAAACGGAGACTCAGGATCTATAGACGGACCGTTAGATTCATCCATTGATAGATTCCTTGTTTCGGCATAATCAAGAAAAGTTTTCAGTGCCCTCACTCCAAAAGGTGCATCATCTAATTGCAGATCGCTTGCACGGAAGTTTGAAAAAACGACACACTTCTCACGAGCACGCGTGATGAGAACATTCAAACGGCGTTCTCCACCATCGTTGTTAAGAGGACCGAAATTTTTATGGAGTTTTCCATCCTTGCCGAATCCATAACCGACACTTATGAAAATAACGTCGCGTTCATCACCCTGAATTGTTTCCAGATTTTTAACGAAAAAATATTCCTCTCGGTTGCTTGCAAAAAATTCTACCATTTCTGGTTGCTGTTGGAATTGGACTTCGAATTCGTCAAGAATTGCTTGTTGTTGTTTAACGCTAAAGGTCCCTATTCCAAGACTTTTATTTGGATAATTTCGATAATGATCAAACGCTGCTTTCACTACAACTTGCGCTTCTTTGCGATTAGCAGAACTTTTACCTCGGTCATAGACAGAATCAGGAATGTGTACAAACTTAAGTCCCAAATGTTCTGCTTTATCAATAGCCGATGGAAAGACATACAAGTTATTGTCATAAAACTCTTGATTGGAAACGGCGATGAGAGACTCATGTCGACTTCGATAGTGCCATTTCAACTCCTTCATAGGAACACTTTGCCTACACAGATCTAAAATGCTAACCACACCAACGATTGGGTTGGTAAAGTCATCTTCATCTTTTTCCTCATCATCTTCAACGATACCATCAAAAAAACGGGTAGGTGGTAGTTGGCGAGTATCACCAATAACGATGGCTTGCTTACCACGCAAAAGCGCGCCAAGAGCGTCTTCCAGACGAATTTGGCTTGCTTCATCAAATACAACTACATCAAATTGAACCATCTGCGGATCACAGAACTGTGCTATAGAGAGCGGCCCCATCATAAAGCAAGGTTTAATTTTTTGGATTAAGCCGCCCGTTTTTGTTAACAGTTCGCGGATAGGCATGTGACCACGCCCTCGACTGAATTGATTTTGCAGAATACCGATTTCTGAATCAGAGGATGCACCGCTAAAAAGACGAGGACGGTTCTGATGCAATTGAGCAATGAGACGTAGTCGATTTAATTCAATGATTTCGCTGTCAAGTTCTCGGAAACCTGCTATTTTTCTTTCATGTAGATCAAAGACAAAATCACGCAGTTCAGGACGTTCGCGAAATGCTTTGCCAAGAAGAGCATCAGCAAGATTTCCCTCAAAGCATGAAGCTATGTCCTCTGATTCAAGCATATCTTTTTCAATTTCATTAATTAATGGTTGTGCCATTGTTTGTTGACAAGCGTCGCGCAATCTTACAAATGACTCCCACGCTTGAAGGTGAGTTAGTTGCTGTCCCCATAATTCGAGACGCGAACGTAGTTCGGTGAAAGAGGCTTTTTCAGTTTCTACACTAAATAAGGCATTTGCATCAGTGCCAAGGTGATCGAATAAAACGTTACGTTGTTCCACAAAATGGTTTTTTGCAACTTCAACATGCTTGACGAGATCTTCAATTTGTTTCTGATCTACTCCAGTACTAACTATATCAATAACATGCTTTGTAAAAATACCTCCAATTTGTTGTTTGCGAAAATCCACAATCCATTCTGCAAATTCGTTTAGTCGTTTTAGATTGCTATCTTCACCGTGCCAATATCTACCAAATAAATCTTGTCCTATTTGTTCCATACCTTGAATCTCTGTTTGAATGTCAGTACATTTTGACAATTTCGCGAGGTCTGTGATAAGTCGTTCCGGTTTTTCAGACAGTTCACGAACATTGCCATGAACGAATTGTATCCATGAATCAAATAACGGTAGTTCTGTTTTCCATATTTCAAGTCGTGAAGAAAGTTCGCCAAAAGATACACCCTCTGCATCTAAACCAAATACAGTTTTAGAATCAATTTCAAGTTGGCTAAGAAGTGTTTCGCGTTCTTTCACAAAATCCTCGCGTTGAGTTATGGCTTGCCCAATAAGGTCTTTCAGATGTTCACTTGCAATTCCTTCACTCACAATATCTACTGCCCTGTGAGTCAACCGACCATCAAGAAGTTCTTTCCGAAACAACACGACCCATTCCGCAAACTGACGGAGTTGGTCAGGATCGCTCTCCTCTGCTTTCCAATGCGATCCAAATAAAGATCGACCAGTCTGCTCCAACGCTTGTATCTCTTTTCGCTGCTTAATACAGCGTGCTAGTTCATCAAGATCTTTGAGAATTTTCTCATCTTTACGGGGTGGTTTTTCTTTGTAAAAACTACGAATTTCCTTTTTAATAGAATTGTATTTGCTGTGGATAAACCGAACGAGCGGAAATATCCCACACAAGTCTTTATATTCATTACGCAGCGAGTCAATCTCCTGTCCCAAAGCTGCTGTGGTGAAAATAGACGACGTATTCTCCAGCATTTCTCGAACATTTTTAACTTGCTTAATGAGTTTTTCAACCTCAGGCGCGGTAGCATTCCATGCCTTATTCAATAGCACTTCTCGTTCAACTGGTACGGACTTCGCCATTACATCCGCGGACTTAAGCATGTCCTGGAGATCTTCAGGCGTACTGGCAGACTGAACACCATAGGTTTTCTCGAGATTATGGATTGTGTCTTCTAAAGCGCGTAATGCTTCCAAAGTAACGATGAGTTGTTTTTTGTTAAACTTAGCATGGGCTTCTATAATGCCTTTCTGCACGTCTTCAACTTTTTTGATTAACGTGTCAGACTCACGATTTGGACGATTCCAAGCATCGTTTAATACCTCTCGTTCAACAGGGATCGCTTTTGACATCACACTAACACCTTCTAAGGCTTGTGGTAAAGCTGCCAGCATTGTAGGAATATGAATTGCACAAACATCAGCAAGATCGTGAATTGCTTTTTCTAAAGTATCCAAGGCATTAACACATGTATCAATTAACGTTTTTGTGTCTTCCACATAGGTAGGTGTTACAATGTCTGGTTTGCAACCACGCCAAGGATTATTAGATAGAGACGTTACAAGGGGGAGTATAATTGCTAGTTCTTCAAGACTTTGCTTTGCTTTGGTCCAACAATCCGGCGTAGTTTCGATCGGGTTGGCAAACGTAATCCGCGGCATGCCGCGCTCAACACTTTCAAAATGACATTGCGCCATTTCGCGAATACCGAAAAGCGTAAAAGGAGATTTTTGTGTCTGACTGATAGGTTCATGGAGTGCCTTGACATAGGCGTTGAGACTCTCTTTACGGAAATCAATTTGATCGAATATCTGATTCTGCCATGTTTTTTTGGGCGATTCCGCAGAAAGCGTTCGTTCAAGTTCTTGTAACACTTCACGCTTATTGGATTTGTGACTGTGTAACTCTAAGCAGAAATCACCAAGACCAACACTGTCAAGTCGCTGCTTTACGACTTCAAGTGCAGCCATTTTCTCACTGACAAAAAGCACTTTTTTGCCAGCAGCGAGAAGCTCAGCAATGATATTCGTAATAGTTTGAGACTTGCCAGTTCCTGGTGGGCCTTCAACTACCAAATTACGCCCCTTTTTAACTTCTTCTATAACTGCAATCTGCGAAGAATCTGCGTCCATTATATGATAAAATTTGCGACTCTGTACTTGGTCAACTTCTTCTGGTTTAAACTCATTGACTTCAGGTGATTGGGTTGATTCTCCAAGAATCTCCCCGAGCAAAGGATGAACGCCTATTGCCCAGCCTGTCGGATCCAAATCTCTATACATTACAAATTTGGTGAAACTGAAAAAATCAAGATAGATGTCTGGTACAACACTCCATTTTTCCTGATGGGATATTGCCTCGGTCACGGACTGAAAATAGGTATCAACGGCAGTTTTCTCCTCAAGCACTTTAAGAGTAGGAAGTTCAACACCTTGGTCTCTGAGTTTGGCTTCCAGAGATATGTTCGGAAATAGTTCAGCACCACTCCAACAGAGACTAAATCGGGTGCGAACTTTTTGCTGTTTTAACTCAACTGGTATAAGTATTAATGGTGCCCTATTTAACTGATTTGCATGTTCGATTTCTGTCCATTCGAGAAAGCCAAGGGCAAGATATAGAACGGAATAGCCCTGCTCTCTAAAGACTGTTTCAGCCTGTCGATGAACATAGGATAACTTTTTGAGGAGTTCTTCTTTTGTCAAATTGGTCTGTAGAAGACGATCAATATGGTGTTTCAAGGGTTCAGTTTCTGGTAAGTTGGGATGAGGCAAGTATTCATTAAGAGCTTCCTCCTCAAAAAGCAACCGAATTTCTTCCTCGGAAATCTCTGATGGTTTAAATTGCATGGTTTTTAGTTGCAAAACAAGAATGTCAAAAATTTCTTTCGGAATTTCGTCAACTACCTGAATAGTTCGCCGTCTACTTGGCCGGTAGTTCAGGAGACGGTTGTTCAACGTAAGGTCAAGAAGACGTTCACGCGCTTTCTTTACTCCTTCTTCAATCTTGAATTCGACAGAAGTGTTTCCTCCATTCAAAACATTGCTATCATTTTTCATAAAGTTAATTCCCTTCATTGGTATTTATAGTAAATTATTGAATTAATTCTACATATTGCTGAGGCGAGGTTAGGAAACCTCGCCTACCGTGGAAAGAAAGTGTAGATTTAATTTCATACTTCACCATAGATAAAACCTAATTTTGAATATTTCTACCAATCCCCCCGCCGATCCTCCCAGAGATGTGCTTTGACGACTTCTTCATTTAATTCCGTACCCCATCCTGGACCTGTTGGGATTTTCATATTACCGTCTACAATTTCTGGCGTATGTGTTGTTAGATCGTCTTTCCACGGTACATCGTCAATATCAACCTCCATAATACGCACATTTGGCAACACTGCACACAGGCTCGCACTAATATAAGTTGCAAGGTGACTATAATAGTTGTGTGGTGCGACATTGAATTGATATACATCCGCTAAATCCCCAATCTTTTTTGACTGAGCAAATCCGTTCCAAGGGACATCAATCATAAAGACATCTGCAGCACGAGCATCAAAATATGGGATAAATTCGCGCATATAGTATAAATTTTCACCGGTACATATCTTTGTAGAAGTAGAATCTTTGATTTGACGAATTGCATCGTGGTCGTACATATCAATCTCCAACCATAATAGATCAAAAGGTTCTAACACCTTAGCTATACGCATACATGCTTCCGGCTTAAAATTGAAGTTAAGATCAAGATTCAGACCAACATCAGGACCAATAGCATCCCTAAATGTACCGATTAATGTTTCAATGTGATTTAGCAGTTCAGTAGTTACATTTCCATCAGTAGATCCAGGACCACCACCGAATCCGCTAAAATATACTGATGCAGGGTCACCAGGGATAACAATATTCGTCTTTAGTGCTGTGAAACCTTTATCAACTACTTCATGTCCTAATGCAGTGATGTCATTCATCGTTCTTAATGGAGGCACACCAATAAGTTCATAATACCTTGCACGCGATGATCCGCAGTGCGACCAATAGACTCTTATATCCTTTCGTGTTGGACCGCCAAAGAGTTCTATTACTGATATACCTAATGCCTTAGCCTTGATGTCCACAAGTGCCAATTCAATTCCAGCGATAGCCTTAGCTGCTATACCACCCGGACTCTGTCGTGAACCACGGATCATGTCCCAAAATCGCATCTCATAAGCACGCGGATCACGTCCAATTAATAATGGGGTTAAATCCTTGATAGTACCTACAACCCCGTTAGGATTTCTACCGTCGCTGCATTCACCGTATCCAGTAACACCTTCATCTGTTTCTACCTTGACAAAAATCCATGGTCGCCATCCACCATCAACGATATAGGTCTCAATGTTAGTTATCTGCATAAAACTCCTTGATAATCAATATCTGTCTATAGGTGGACAATACCACCTTGTCTGGCTGATTCTTGTAATGCATCACATACACGCATCGTATTAACAGCAACATCTGGATAGTGATGGTCAAGTTCTTTTGAATGTACTAAATCCGTAAATTGCTCAATCATATTGACTTCCTGTATACAAGTGCCAGTCTCGTACTTTTCATTGTCTGCACCGTGTATCCAAAACCGTGCTGAATCTTCTGATTTTGGTACGGTGAAATCATCACAGACCAGTGAGGCTTGTGTTCCAGCAACTTCAAACCACCTTCGTAGTCCTGTATCAAAACCGCAGTCTAAAGTTGCAATACGATCCTCTTCAAACCATAGAATACCAGACAAATTGAAGTCAACACCGACCTTGTAGCGTGCTGTAGCGAAAACGCTTGTTGGCATCATCTCGAATGCCCACAGGATTGCACGTACGCAATAGTAACCGAGATCCCCAAGACTTCCACCAGCTAATTCCGGCTTTGCACGTATATTATTAGTTGGAATTGTGTTCCAGTTGAATGTGAACGCTGCAGTGACCCGACGAAGTTCCCCTAAGTCTGCCAGTTTCTGTTTCATCAAAGAGGTTCGTTCATGATGTACCCACATTACACCGTCCATGAGTTGGACTCCGTTCTGACGACATGTATCTGCCATAATTGTAGCTTCTTCTGAATTAGCAGCCAATGGCTTTTCACACAGAACATGCTTACCGTGTTTAGCAGCTTTAATTGTCCACTCAGCGTGCATAGATGGAGGAAGAGGAATGTAGATAGCATCCAAGGAGGTATCAGAGAGGAGTTCGTCGTAATTGCCATACGCAGTTGGAACGTTATGTTTTTGTGCCCAATTTGTTGCACGTTCTATCGAACGACTTGCAATTGCACACAATTCTGCATTCTTGGAGAGATTAATTGCGCGGGCAATTTTGTTGGCTATATTCGCTGTACTAAGTATACCCCAACGAATAGTTTGGGTTGATTCTGTATTCATATAACTCCGTAGTGAATTTATTGATGTTGAATGTTGAGCTATCCATACTATACCGTACTACCTAAATTGGGTCAATGTCAAGGATAATTCAACTTGACTTTAACAATGAAATGATATAATTTCATTATAAACATATTGGGATGATGTTATATATCTAATTTAATTGAGGGTGGTTCATAAATAACGTTCTACCGAGTCTTCTGTAGGAGCGACCCGACGAATACCAAACGCGTATTCGGCGTTGATTTGGGGGAATGCCATAAGGCATTCATACCCGGGGAACGCCCACAGGCGTTCATACCGTTGATTTCTTTATTTCCCGGTCGCGACCAGGAGGTCGCTCCTACAGAATGTCAGAGGATTGTGAAATATTCCGCTTTCTGTTGCGTAGTTTTATAAACAATTATGAACAATACTCATTAAATTGAATGTGTTAACTTGGAAACCAAAAAGGAGAATTATGAACAGAATAAAACTCAATATTTTTCAGTTCGTATTAGTTACTATAACGTGAGTTCGGTGTAAGAAAATTAGTTTTAGCAAATAGAGAACTCCTATGGTATAAAGATTATACCAAATTCTTTATCAAAGGAGTTCTCCATGTGTATTATACAACTTTTTTGTGATATTCACGACTTTATTCTTAAATATGAAAAACAAAAAACTTCTCAGTCTTCAGAAGATATCAATACCTTTATCAAACGCAATCGTGTTTGTAGACTTCATATAAGTGAGGTGATGACGATACTTGTGTTTTTCCATCAAAGTAATCATCGCACATTTAAACATTATTATCAGCAAAAGGTTCAGCAAGAGTTGCGATGGGCATTCCCTCACCTTGTCAGTTACACCCGCTTCGTTGAACTTATGGATGGAGCACTGGAACTGCTACAAATGTATCTTACCACCCGCTATGCAGCTTGCTCCGGGATCGCATTTGCGGATGCCACAGCACTGCCGGTTTGCCATAATCTTCGTATTTCACGGCATCGTGTCTTTGCTCACAACGCTGCGCGCGGTATGACATCAGTCGGTTGGTTCTATGGGTTCAAATGCCATATCATCATAAACGATAAAGGTGAACTCTTAGCGACACAACTGACACCCGCAAACATTGATGATCGTAAACCTATGTTAGAGTTGACAAGGAACCTTACTGGCAAGATTTATGCTGATAGAGGTTATATCTCACAAACTTTAGGAGATGCTCTACAAACACGAAATCTTTGCTTGATAACAAAAGTGCGAAAAAACATGAAACAAAAACAGATGTCAGATTTTGACGAAGCCTTGTTGAATAAACGGATGCTTGTTGAAACGGTGATTGGATTGTTGAAGTCTCAAACACAAATTCAACACACACGACACCGAAGTTGGACCAATTATCAAGTGAATCAGGTAGCTGCGTTGATTGCATATACACATCTAAAAAAGAAACCTGCTATAGATGTTGCAACACTTAGGGAGAAATACAAATGATCATCACTTGAATTTGTTAATCTCTTATACCGAACTCACGTTACTATAGCAATTGTAGTGTTGTTACCAGGTTGTGAACGATTACCAGAAAGTTTTGATCATGGTGCCATTATGCCGGAAGATACTGGAGATACTATCAATATTGGTCTTGTTCTACCTCTGACAGGAAGACTTGGTGTCACATTTGGTGAACATATACAGAATGCTCTTGAATTGGCTCAAAATGAGATTAACGATTCACAAATCGCAGGTGTAAATCTTAAGTTTATTACTGTTGATGATCAAAGCAATTTGGATATGGCAGTTGATGCATATAATAGGCTTATTAATGAGGATGGAGTTTCTGTTATCCTTGGACCTGCTTCCTTCTCAGCGACAAAACTGACTTTTCCTATTGCAAAAGATCATCAGATTGTTGCGATCAGTCCAACATCTGCAGCACGGGGACTTAGTGCTATCAGTGAATATACCTTTCGTGTAGCACTTACCACCGATGTGTTAGTTCCTGATGGTGTTGAAGCAACACATGCGAAACTCAATTATCAAAATGTGGCTACATTATATGATGAAACCGATGATTTTTCTATTGATGGAGACAAAGCGGTCCAGGAAGCACTAACTGCAAAGGATGTTATTATTGTTGGAACTGAGACATTTCGCGGAGGGGAAACTATAGATTTTACAGAGCAGTTAACGCGTCTAAAAGCGTTAAATCCTGATGCTATCTTTGTTACGTCTTTACCTCCCGAAAAGCCGAGTATACTACGTAAAGCTCACGAACTTGGTATAACAGCCTCAATTATCCTTCGCACCTTAACCGAGGTAGATGTTGAAGCGGCAGGTGATGCAGCAGAAGGTGCTATCACATTCGTAGGGTGGGGTACTGCAGTTGACACACCGGGAAATCAAGAATTTATTGATAGTTATACCACAACATACGGTATTGGACCGAATAACTATGCTGCTCGTTCGTATGCTACACTACACATTCTGGCAGAAGCGATTGCAAACGCAGTATCCCATGAAGCATCTGATATACGAGATTCCCTGGCAAAAATAAGTGATTTTGACACTGTATTGGGGAAGTTTTCATTTAATGAACATGGTGATGCAGTATACGATTCTAAAATCTTGATTGTTGAGAATGGTAAATTAGTGCTTTTTGAGTAATCTGTAATTCGGTAGGTGTACCTTGTCAGTACACCTATCGGAACCTTTCTGCTCTGTATGGTAAAAACCACTCTACTTGTACCTCATCACTAATTTCCAGAGATGCCATTTCTCCGACCAGTGGTGCTAACGTCACACCACTATGCATCAATGCAATATATAGATTGGGTATTGCTTTAGTAAACCCGATTACTGGAAAACCATCAAGTGGCATTGGACGGTAACCTATAGGTGTAGGTATAGCTGACGCATCCCCAATTGCTGGTAGATATGTTTTGGCTTGGGCAAGGAGTACGTCAGCATGTTCCTGAGAATTGTCACGGTTTATTCCCTCTTGTGTACCTTGACCAATTCTTAGACTACCGTCTGCTATTTGTCTAAGATGCAGGTGTTGATCGTTTTCATCAAACGGTGGAGCATGTAGTACTGCGACTTTATGTAAAACTGTTGAACATTTTGTTGTCCTAATAACGATCCCTGGACTACTTTGTTGGGGTATACTGACTCTAACTAAAGATGCCATTTCTGTAGTATGAACACCGCATGCCATAACAACGAGATCACATGGATATTCACAATCAGTCGTCTTGACTGCGACGATTTTTTCATTGTGTAGTACAAAGTCAGTTACACCTGTGTCTGTATGAACCATGGTCCCATATTCCTGTGCACGATCAAGGCATGCAGTGATGTATTTGTCCGTTTCAATATGGATATCAGCTTCAGAAAAAGATGCAGAAAGAACATCTCCTGGACTTAGTTCGGGTTCTAATTCTAACATTTCCTCAGATGTGATGTACTTACACGGATATCCCCATGATTGTAGTTGATGTACCTTCCGTTTTAATTGCGCTGCTCTTACCTTTCTATTCTCCCAACGCATTTCCCCACCATAATGGATACCAACATCAGCATCAAGTTGATGTTCAACCCGATACCACATATCTAATGAACGTCGGTTGAGAGTATGATAATCAATTGGGTCTTTACCAAAGGCATTTACCCACGCAAATGAATGTCCAGACGCACCAGAACCGGGAAAATCACGTTCAAGAATAGTAACAATTGATTGAGATTTACGCGACAGATGGAAAGCGATGGATGCACCAATAACACCAGCACCGATAATGACGATTTTTTTAGTGTTTGCTGATGTCATACGCTTTTCACAAACTGTTTCAATGTTGTTAATGGATTTAGAGAATTGTGGGTTTAGTAATTAAGGTAGGTATATAGTAGTGTAATTTATTGGGATTATCTATGTGCAACAACGATAAAACCTGTTAAACCAGTGAGTAGTATTTGAAAACCTGTTTGATAAAACAGAATAAGAAATGGCTGACAGAGAGAAATTAATCCAAACACTATTAAACCGATAGATATTTGTTCACATAAAACTTTTTGTGTATTGACAATTGAAAATACAATTATACCCGGCAGAAGAAAGTAAAGTGCTGTACTACTTAGTGATGGTAATAAAGTTTGATATAGGAAACCGATTCCGATGAGTACACAGATGGTAGATACAAGTGTGGTGATACGTATGGTGGATGTTGTCATACCGAAGGAAATTGAACATGCAAATAACAAATGAAATGCAGAACCACTAAGAAATGATGGTACAGGTAAAATTAGAAATGCATATCCTATTATTAAACCTATTCCAGATATCAAAGTTATCCGTTGTTTATTTTCAAAAACTACACTTGCTATAATAGCGGCGATACTCAGTAGAACGAATGCAATACCTTTTAGGAGAACATCAATCTTTGTCAAGAAATCGGGAATTGATGTGAAATCTTTAAGTTCAATATACAGGAATAGAAGTCCAAGAGCAAAAAAACCGATAGATATGAGACGATTACGTTTCTGTATATTCATATAGGTATTCAATTCGGACAGTGTGTAATAGAGTACACTATTTCAATCTTCATTTTTAAAGAATCTGTCTTTCCAAGATTTTGGTTTTTCTTCTTGTAAGTTATTAATTTGAATACGTAGATCAGCTCTTTCCTCTTGAAGAGATTTTACATTTTCACGGAGTTCAGCAATTTCTATTTCCAATTTTTCATTATTTTCTCGGAGATAGGCAATGTGTACAACTTGACAAATTAAGTTTTCAATAATCTCATTTGTTGGTATATTGAAACTCAGTTGTGTGATAAGTGGTGACAACCCATCAATTCTCAGTTGGATAATTGCCTTTGGGTTCTCTCCTTCTTCTGTAGGAGAAGAGACAACACGTAGAAAAGGTTCAATTTCCGGATGTTTTCGATCCAAAGTTTGCTTTATTATTTTCTCTTCTACACCGATTACTTCGGAGATATCAGCAGAATTCAAATACAGTTCCATTTATATTACCTAATATCCATTAACGCACAACTGCAATTGATTCAAAGAATAAATAAGTTAATTCTGTTGATCAATGACAGTTTTTGTTTGAATTGATTCGTTTTTTAGGACATCAAACATATGCCGTGAATAACTTATAAAAGATATAACGACAAACACCATAGCCACATATAGACATATATCTACAATCAGAATTGGTATAGATATTCCAATTGAACGAATAAGGAATAATATCAATGCTATAGACAATGAAAAACTCGTGCACTTACCCCACCAATTCGACCGTGTAATCATTTTTGCTTTATATGCAAGATACACGTTTCCCAAAACAATTGCAATATCTCTAAAAATAACAACTACAAAAGCCCATAACGGGAATGTTGTTGTAGATAAAACTAACGCGAATATACCCGCTCCTATAGCACATTTGTCTGCAATCGGGTCAAGAATATAACCAAGTTCAGAATGTTGATTTAGCATACGTGCAAAGAATCCATCCAATAAGTCTGAAACAATTGCCATTCCACCAAATACAACGGCAAGTTTATAATTCTTTTGATAAATAGACCAAAAGATTATAGGTACTATCAACAGTCTGAATGTAGATAGCAGATTGCTTACATATAATATATCTTTACCGGATATATTAATTGTCCGAGTATCAGTAAATTGGGTTATAGGAGCCTTGAGTGCCATGAGTCTCTTTGACCTACCGGTGTCATGTACACCAAAGTTAACTTGATATAAACCTGGATCCTAATAAATTAGGTCAATTATTTCTGGCTGCCAATTGGAATGCTATCTGTCGATTGTAATTCTTCAAAATATCAATTTCACGTCTAAGGAGTTCATCAAAAGACTTTATTTCCAATAGTTCCTGTTTTTCCTGAAGAGGAATACGCAACCGTGATCCGATTTGATAAGCTAATTTTTGTGGGTGATCAGGATTTTCATCTGGTGGATGCCAACCAAATTTTAGAAAACTTGATAGAGTTTCATATTCAATGTATAGTTGGCGTGTTTTTGCTGCAATTTTCTCAAGATTAGTGTCTGGTTCAGCGTCTAAGGAATCTAACATTCGTACTTTTCCAACCAAATACGGGAGTTCGTCATCAACTTCTAATATCTCAAACCGTGAATGTCCGGATGTAATGATATTCATACGTCCATCTGGGAAACGTTCTACTTCTATCAGATCAACTGCGGTTCCGACTTTACATGGTTCTGAAGTTTCCCCCACTTCATCGCCTTCTTTAATCATAACAATTCCAAAAGATGATTCCTGTCGAATGCAATACTTTACCAATTCGCGGTATCGTTGTTCAAAAATGTGTAAAGGTAGAACTCCACCCGGAAAAAGAACAACATTTAAAGGGAATAATGGAAGATTTTGTTCATCTGTATTGTTTGTATCGGTTTGCATGACAACTCCTAACCCTATTTCCATTATCCAGAAGTGATATTTATACCATTTCTAATAAATAATATGCCGTTAGATATGGAATGTTGTAGTAGAGACCTCCTGGTCGCGATTCGGAGATCCGCTCCTACACAAGAAAGTTCCTTCATTAGGCAAAACAGTTGAATTCATGAATGAGACAATATTAAATAGAATTGGTTTAATTTACTCAGATTATAAAATAAAGTTCTGTTTTATTTCCCATTATTTATACTATAATATTGACATATAAATTGCCGATTTGTCAAGGATAATTTTCATTCAATGTCCGGACGTAAATTATTTTTACCAATTTTATCCGTTTATATAGGAATGTCGTGACCAGTAGATAACCCTTATAACCGATAGTCTTAAACCAAAAATTCAAAGTGTTGGTAGACTATATAATCTTGATCATGGTTTTATTGTAATTGATAAATTGATTTGATAGTGATAATATATAGTGGAAAAGATACTGTAGAAAATTCACAAATAATTGCAATTTTGAAAATAATCTGGAGACAACGACAAAGCATGAGTATAATCACACAAGTTGAAGTATTTCCTACATCAATTGCAATGAAAGATGTATTTACCATTGGAACGGGTTTCGTTGGAGATTCAGATTCTGCAGGTGATCACATATTTGTAAAAATCACAACAGATGATGGTTATATCGGTTGGGGAGAACAACGTGCACTCCCATCTTGGAGCTATGAAACAACTGAATCTATAGTATCTACTATTCGTTACTATATTACCCCAATTCTTTTAGGAAATAATCCTCAGAACCTAAACGAAATACGCAATATGATATACCAAGTGTTGAAACCTGCTGTCAGCAACGGACATCCATTTGCAAAAGCTGCAGTTGATATTGCGTTATACGACTTGTGTGGAAATATTTTAAATGTCCCGATTCATACACTTTTTGGAGGAAAACGGAATAACGAAATCTCATTGAGTTATGCATTAAGTATTGATACACCAGAAATTATGGCATTGAAAGCGCAAGCTTTATCCCCTTGTACCTGTTTCAAAGTGAAAGTAGCAGGTAATCCAACAGACGATGAAGATCGGATCCGTGCAATACATGAAGTTGCACCCGATGCGAAACTTTGGATAGATGCAAATCAATCTTACACACCCTCCAATGCAATTGAACTATTAAAACGTGTTGATGACATACGTTCAATCTATTGTATGGAGCAGCCGGTTTCGAGCCAAGACTGGTTTGGAATGAAAAGTGTCCGAGAGTCAGCATCCATCCCAATTGCAATTGATGAAGGTTGTTTTACATATTATGATCTTGGTAAAATCGCGAGGCTTGAATGCGCGGATGCTGTTGTATTGAAGATTTGTAAATCTGGTGGTCTGATGGATTGTCTCAAAAGTGTATTTGTTGCTGAAGCGAATGCTTTGGAAATACTCGGTAGCGGATTAACAGAAGCAGGAGTAGGATTCATTGCAAGTGTTCATTTGTTTTCTACTTTCGACTTAGTACTTCCTGCTGAACTGAATGCTCCTGTGTTTTTGGATACAATGGCAGTAGAAGGCGTTGAAATCATTGATCATGTTGTAACAGTGCCAGATGGACCAGGTCTGGGAGTTACTGTCAATGAAGATTACATCAAATCTCATCCAATAACTTCTGATTCTTTGACACGATGACTAATTCTATTCCAATTGCAATTACAATGACAATTGCACACATGAGATTAGGACTCTGTGGTCCCCAATGTGAATCTGCTGCGATCCCACCCAAAAATGGACCTAACAGACTACCAACCCCTAAAATTGCCTCATGCCATCCGCTCTTATTTCCCTTATCAATATGCATGTGTAAACCGTAATATAAACTACTGAAATAGGTGAACGCAACAGAAATACCGATCACTGAAAAAGCACATATCCAAAAACCTGTGTGTTGAATTCTCCAAATACCAATAAAACAGATCATTGCTAATCCTTGGGTTATCAATAAAGGACTTAACCGGTAATGCCAACGAGTTGAGAATCCAGTACCAAGAAATAGAAAGGTCAATGTTTGCACACCTCCAAGTGCTAACATAAAATTACCGAAGGTACTTGGGAGTATTCCTACCTCCTTTGTAAGTTTTGGTGCAAGTCTTCGCAACACACCAAGCGCAAACCATGAGGCAAAATTTGCACACCGAGATAAGTTCAGATAGACCCTACGCACATTGGTATATGGATATACTACATTGGTCTGTTCCAACGAGTTATTAGTTTTTTCTATTGAAACTTCAGATTTTTGAAATTTGATGGTTATTAGTGTAAAGAATGCAAACCCACTTGCGAGATAGAAAGGTTTATAAGGGTTAACATCCTGATATAGGTAACCAGACACAGCAGGACCTAAAGTTACACCAACACTCCAAAACAGATTGAATAGCATAACCCGTAGAAGTAGATTTCCTTCACCCTCCCGTTCTGCAAGCCATGCTTCATAAGCAGGCCAAAAAAGTGCCATACATATACCTATTCCCGGAAAAATAAGTAGTAGATGGAGTTTATTTTTACAGAATGGGAGTCCGATACTTACTATAGCAAGCAATAAACAACCAGCATATAGCATACTGCGTCGGTTGACTCTATCGGATAACTTGCCAAATGGTATCGCGAGAATAACAAAAAGGATTGTTGCAATTGCCATCAACAATCCTAAAAATGTAGAGGATAGTTTTAAATAACTGGAATAAAATGATGAATTTGTTAGGACACTACTCAGTGCAAAATCAACCAATAATGCAGGTAAATAGACCGAGATATGTTGTATTGATTTAAAGCGCATCTGTCGCTTTACGGTAAATATGAGGAAACATTAATTTCAATATAGGTTTAATACAGTATTTCTAAATTTCTTTTATTATGGATCAACAATTTTGACATCAACAGTATGGTAACCTATTATGTCTACAGGTTCTGTTTTAAGACCTATTTCATCTTGTACAACGCCATTGTTGGCAGTTGCTCTTGCATAAATCTCTACAGGCATATTTTTCTTAGGTACTTGCCAATCCCATTTCCATAGTACCCATGCTAAAGGTGTATCCTTTGCCCATATATTTACTTCTGTCCAAGTTACTCCGTAATCTATACTGACTTCAACTTTTTTTATTCCACCATGATGTCCTGCGTCAAAGGCTGCCCCGCTCACAGTATATTTTTCTCCAGCGATAATCTCTTCATCAGGACTGGGAGTTCCAATCACAGTTGCCATTTTTACATTCGCAATAGGATCCCACCCTCGTTTTTCCCAATAACTTTGATGTTCTGCAGCTAATTGTATATTTACTATCCATTTCGGATTTTTTGTTCCATAATGTCCTGGATTTAGCAACCTGACAGGAAACCCATGGTCCGTTGGAAGTGGTTCACCATTCATCTCATAAGCGATAATTGTATCTTCATGTAATGCATCTTCTAATGGAATAGCCGTATGATAGCCGTCTGCACACTGAAAGACAACGACTTTTGCATTATCCTTAACACCAACCAATTTTATGAGATCACGTAATCTGACACCCTTCCATTCAGCATTTCCCATCTGTTCCGTGCCAATTGGATCACCGATACACTTCAACGTACGCATTGTGACGACAGTATCCATTTCTTTAATTTCATCAAGTCGAAACGAAGTTACTGGTCTGTTAACTAAACCAGTAATAACTAATCTCCAATTTTCAACATCTATCTTTGCTGGTTCACCAATTTGTAGTATGTAAAATTCATCGTTCGGTGTAATTAGGGTTCTCGGTTTCAATAAAGGAACATCGTCATCTTGTGCTTCTAATTTGAGAGGTATGACCATTCCAGCTGCACTCATCGCGCTCAATTTAATGAATGTCCTTCGTTTCATTACATCTCCTTATTTTGCGACTCATGCTTGGTAGAATTACTTCGCATACGCATTGTTATTTTGATTACACCTCTTATCATAATTGCTGATCCAAAAGTAAGAAACAAAGGTAATCCCAATGTCCAGTCAAAGATAAAATATGTTATAAAACTGGCAACCATTAGAACGATGAATATATTCAAAAGTGTTCTGTTTTCATACCAGTTGGACATTCTTTTATAATCTCGTTTCTTTTTTATGATATATGTAGACTTCAACTATTCTCCCTTTGCTTCTCATTTTATCATAAATAGGTTTATTTTTCAATTCAATATTTACCATAGGGTGTAAGTTATTGTTATCGTCTTGTAGGACGTACTAATGTTAGACCACACAAGGATTGGGACGTTAATTTCGCGTTTTTTTTTGCTTCCATTTTATTGGGATTGACCGTGTTAACAAGTGTAAAAATAAGCAACTAAATATTGTATAGATCATAATAATTGAAAGCAGCAAGATGCGGATATAAAGATGCGAATGTAAAGTCTACATACAGCATTACGAGTTCCAGCTTACAATACTGGATAGGCAGCAGGTGCGTGTGTGTTTAGGTTTTTGAGTGCTGCGGCTCTCAAAAACATCACGACTCGGTGAGATTTTAACAGACCTTATACGGTAATGTAGTTTAACGTGAGTTTGATAAATCAACTTTTTGTATTCCATCAGAACACGCGTTTGGTATTCTGAATTGGTTAGGAAACCGCACCTACCGTGTCTATGAGAGTAATATTTGAGTAAAAATGAAGTTCATATACCAATTATCAAACTCACGTTAATAGAAGTTGATATTGCTACTATGTTCAAATCAACGCAAGAAATGAGAGGGTTGTTTTGGTTTAGGTGTTCTGCATAGTCTTTAGGAGTGTTGTTGCAAGTTGTGCGTTTTTGGCTGCGGTTTCTGGGTCTCTTGATAGAAAGAGCTGCTGTTTGACATAACCGTATATTGAAAAATTCATCTTTGTCCAGTTGGTCATCTATGCTGGTATTACTTGCCTGTTTCTTTGTCAGTTCTGTGTCTGGTGGCGGTTGTGGTATGTCATGTCGAAATTCTTGCATAAATACGTCTGTGACTTCTGATCGTGTCATGAATTGTGCGAAACATTTGATTGCATATTCCTTGTGTTTTTCTTCTAAAATCATTGGTTTTTCTCCGCTGATGGGATCGTTTTGGTTAGGTAACTGAACCTACCTGTGTTGGTTGTTTCTCCATTTTCAAATCATACCAAATTGGCTGAATTTTCATACCGTGGTATGTAATAATATTGGTTGTGGCAGTATTCTGTATATGGGTTCATCGGTATTTGCTAAAAAATAAAAAATTATGATTTTGGTATGATTTGAAATTTACCATTTTTGTATACTTTTTTCACTTTTTGTGGCTGTCCGGATATTTTATCATTGATTCTTACGAAATCGTTTAAGAGTTGGTCGAATTCTTCTAACTTTTGAGGCGTGTATGGTTCCGGCTTAAAATTCCATATCCTTTTGCTTATCTCGTTGTACTCCTTTCTAATTTTCTTTTCGGTGTGAGATTGGTTGCGTTTTTTTCTGCTGTTTTTGGGTTTTTTGCTTTTTCATAATGGTAGTATTATATCTGACGGTGTTGGCGGATAGAAGTGGATTAGGGGTTGGGAACAATAGATATCCAATATATAGACAATAGGTTTGTGGTCTGAATGACGGAAGGGACGGATGGGGAGGAAGATTTGTCTGAATCACGGAAATCACGGAAGGGGAGGAAGCGGAGGAAAATACGAAGAAGGCTATTGTTCAACAAGGGATGTTTTTAAGGATGGGTGGTTCGATGGGATACAAAGAGGTCGGGAATCGGAGTTCCCTCCTACAGAAGAGGTGGGTGAATCGCGGAAGGCGGATGGTACGCCAAATCAAGAAATCAAGAAATCAACGGTATGAATGCCATTGGCGGCATGCGCGTTTGGCATGCCACATGATTCCCCGGAACGCACGGAAGGGGAAGAAGGGGAGGAAAATACAGAAAATACCTTTGTGTATCTGGATTGGTTTCTTGGGATGAAGATATATTGCACTATAATAAATGAAAAAATAACCCGATGCTGTTTAAATTCAGCAACGGGTATTTTTTACAATCTATATTGGTATTAGATACTATTCCAGATGGAATATAGCCATCTTTAACTCTGTCATTTCTTCAATGGCGTATTTTGGACCCTCTTTGCCCATACCACTCTCTTTAACACCGCCATACGGCATGAGATCAGCACGCCACTGTGTTCCCCAATTTACCATCAAGTTACCTGATTCTACCTCACGGACAAACCGCATTGCCCAGTCAACGTTCTGTGTGAAGATTGCAGCACTAAGTCCGTAGTTCGTGTCGTTAGCAAGTGTGATAGCTTCGTCAATGTCATTGACACGCGTCACACCAACGGCTGGACCGAACACCTCATCACAAGAGATCTTCATCTCAGGTTTGACGTTGGCAAGGATAGCTGGCGTGACAAACTGATCCTGCTTTTCACCTCCAGTAAGGAGTTCAGCACCATCTGATACCGCTTCCTTAATCCATTCGGTAACGCGAGCAGCATCACCTTCTCGGATCATCGGTCCCATACGCACACCAGATTCTAATGGATTGCCGATACCGATTTGTGATACTTCTGCTTGGAAGGCATCTAAGAAATCACCGTAGATTTTCTCATGTGCAATCACACGCTGAGTTGAGATACACACCTGACCTGCATTAGAATATCCAGATGCAGCAGCAGCACGTGCTACCTTCTCAGGATCTGCATCTGGCATCACAATTAATGGTGAATTTGAACCGAGTTCCATTGTTACTCGTTTCAATCCTGCGACTTTACAGATGTGTTCTCCAACATCACGGCTTCCGGTAAAGGTAATCTTCCTGACACGACTATCTGCACAGAGAGTATCTCCAATTTCACCACCAGGACCCGTAACACACTGAATCGCTTCTGGTGGAGTCCCTGCTTCCAAAAAGAGTTCTACTAACTTCAGAGCAGAAAGCGGAGTATCCGTAGCGGGTTTGATGATGATAGCGTTTCCACCAGCAATTGCAGGTCCTGCTTTATGACAGACAAGGTGAAGTGGAAAGTTAAACGGACTGATACCAGCAACAATACCACATGGTACGCGAACTGTAAATCCGAGTTTGTTTTTTACACTGGGAGCACCTTCAAGTGGGATTGTTTCTCCAGTTAACCGTTTTGCTTCCTCTGCTGAGAGTGCGATAATTTCGGATGCACGAGTGGCTTCGACGGTCGCTTCACCTATAATCTTCCCTTCTTCTCGGGTGATTACTTGAGCGAGTTCATCTGCTTTTTCAACCATCAAGTCAGCGACTTTTCGTAAAATTTCATAGCGTTCATAACCTGTTAAGTCCGCCATGATTTTGGCACCGCGTTCAGCGGTTTGTATCGCTGTTTCAACATCATTTGCATCCCCTCTTGGTACAGTGTCAACGACCGAACCGTCAAAAGGACTCAGGACATCAATTTTGTTAGATTTATCTATCCATTCACCACCAACATGCATTCGCATAGTGTATTTTCTCCATTTCTTTCTATTTCGGCACTCGGTTGTGCCTTATACTTTACATTTTGGACTTTAGCCAACCCCAAGTCGTGGTTGCTTTTCCAGCTGCCTCAACTGCAGCATATTCTTGTAACCCGTTGTCCATTACATCATTGACCTGTGCTTCCGACAGCGCTTTTGTAAAGAACCCGACTTCATCAAAGAGTCCTGTTGCAGCGACATCTCCTGGACGTGCACCAATCCAGATGGGGGAGTTACTGGTATCAAGTTTTCCACCGCTGCCATTTTCGCCATCCAACTTACCATCAACGAACATCTGAACAGTTGTGCCATTATAGACTTTAGCGATGTGATGCCATTCACCATCAGCTATGATAGTCTTACCTTCAATTCGACCGACTTGACCGTTGACGTGCCACATAAAAACAGGATAATCATCTTGGTGTATCCATATATCAAGATGTCGAACCAATTTTGCTTCAGGCCAAACATCACCATTTCGCCAGACTATATACTGCCATGAGGCAGCGTTCAACTTAACCCAAGCGACAAAGGTGTATGGATCAGAATTGAAAACATCATGATGGTCGATGCGTATGTAACTATCACCCTCACCCGGGAATTTCAATGCACCACCGAATTTTCCTTCCTCACCCCATTCCAGTGAACCTTTTATATCACCATCGTGTCCACTGACAACATCTTTTACTACATTTCCACCATTTTCTTCAAATAACCATGCACTTACTAAACCAAGTTTCGCAGCATGAACAGAAAAAACTGCCCCGATGAGCAGAATTGACATACATAGAATAGTTGTTTTCATCATGTTCCTCCATGTAATAGTGACGTACTATATTAGACTCTGCAATTGTCAAGTGTATCGTCGTCCAATTCGACACCTAATCCAGGCTTATCAGGTATAGTTGCGTATCCATTATCAAGAGGTATTGTTGAAGGTGTTACTATATCAAAAGCACGTAACGCATTCAAAGTGATTGATGGCATTGTTGCATTTTGCATTACAGCTGCAAGGTGCATGACAAAACAGGTTGTGATACCCAAACCAACAATCTGTATCCATACTGGAAGATGTGCCGAATCCGATATAATCGCTTCACGTTTAGCATTTGCAGCACGCGAATCCGGATAAGCTATGATGAATGAATCGTTCATTCTTGCGCGAATTGCTTTAACCGGATCTGGATTGCCGAAATGAATTGTTATTGGCATATCTGTATGTCGTTTTATTTCTTTATAGCCTTCTATATCTGACTGAGGGATCGGTGTTTCAAAAGACTCTATGTTGAAATCTTGTAGTTGACGTGCCACTTCAATTGTGCGTTCAGGTGTCTCAAAAGAATCATTCGCATCTACGCGAAGTTGAAAATCGTCTGGAACCACCTCTGCAATTGCCTCTACTTGCTCACGTACCTCAAACCAAGGACGTGCCTTGATTTTATGAAGGCGATACCCTAAGTCGTAGGCATGTTTAGCCTCAGCAGCCCACTCCTCTGGTGTCATGTCAATAGACCAATAACCGAAAGATGTTTTATCATGAACTTTTGTGCCTAATAGTTGATGAACAGGAACACCAAGTGATTTCCCCATAATATCGTAGAAAGCTTGCTGCAGCGGTGTCGGTGCCCAACCACTCATAAATTCAAATGGATTTCTACCGATAAATCTTTGAATAGATTCCTCCGATTGATTGGAACCATCACCAATCCCGATAATTCCAGCATCGGTGTGTACCTTGTAAACGTGATCAATCTGGTATAGATTACGACGTGTCATCAATTCATAAATGCCATCGTGGTATGGTACTCTAACCTTGATAACTTCTATTTCGGTAATTTTCATGATGTATACATCCTTTCCGGTAAACGATTGCTGAAAGCCATTGTTGATATGCAAGTTTATTAGTTTTACACATTATTATTCATCACGTCGAATCCAACTGACGACATCTTCAGCTTCACCTGACCCACCCTCAATACCATCACTTCCAAATGAGAGAAGATCGTAACCATAGGGGTCATGAACACCTGGACGGATATAAATATATGGATTACCCCATGGATCTTCTGTAATTGGGATTTGGATATAGGGACCTAACCAATTTATTGGGAGTGGCGGTTTTTCAGGACTTTCCCAAAGTGCTTTTAAACCTTGTTCAGTAGATGGATAGTCTCCACTGTCTTTTGCATACCTATCAAGTGCAATGCCGAGTGTTTCAATGTCTTCAGCAGCACGTGTTTGCAGTGCGCGACCTGCTTGACCAAGTAAGCGCGGTGCCAAAAGTACAGCTGCAATGACGACAAGTATGACTAAAACTATTAATATCTGGACTAATGTTATACCTGATTGTTTAGAATCAATTTGTAACACAAATATGTCTCCGCGCTTCTATCTCAAATATCCTCAAAAGTTTATCATATAAAAATGATTGTGTCAACAAGAACTATTTCAACTGTACCTGTGGGTCATCCTCATAAGCGGAATCTATTTGAACCAGACGTTGTAAGGTGATACAGAACAACCCGAACAGTGATTTTAACCTTTCAGTTTCTTTGATGACACCTGCAGCAATAAAATACAACTCATCTACACCTTCAGGAAAATCAGCACCAAACCAACCTTCATCATCCTTTATCGTAAAATGAATCCTCGGTTGTTGATGACACAATTCCTTTATTTTCGGTTCAGCAAGTAGCAATTTAATTTTCTCAGGATTATTTCCTTTTATTATAAAATCGTCATCAAAAAACTTATCCCCAATTGCTATATCCTGCATACCGAAGAATTTACCGATTGAACTGAAAAACCCTTCACGTGTTATCTTGAAATAGAGACCGTCCTTATTTATAAATGGTGCACGCATCCGAGTGTAGGTTTGTGTTGTTGTTGATGTTCCAGTAGAAGTTGTAACCGTGTAAGTATCAAGGAGTATTTTCCATTCTCCATGTTTATATATTAGAACATCTTTACCCCAAAACCCACCATCAATAAATTCTCCCTCAATATCTGTTGCAATTTGTGACCATATTTCGTCCTTTGATGGACCGAAAAAGGATTTGCGTTTTTTCATTTTTTGCTCCAAATCATTTTATGATTTTTGTTGTTTAACATATACATCCCATATTCCCTTTGGGTTATCAACAGTAAGGTTGACATTTCCACATTCACCACAAACATCATATCAATGTTAATTCTTCAATTCCTTATATCACTCTTCCATGTTTCCAGTGGATGTTTGCGTGATGTTAATGGCATATTCACTCTACCTTGCTGACGATGCGATTCCCAAGTAGCGTGTATCATCTCAAGACAGTCACGCCCATCTCTACCACTCGCGAATGGGTCTCGGTCTTCCTCAATTGCTTCAATTAGATCGCGTAACATGAGTCGTTGTAAATATAACCGAATAGATCCTTTATCTCGTTGTTTACCGTTTTCGTCAATTTCTTCTTCAGGTAGATGCACAGGTTCCCATGTATCTGCTGGTGTTTTGTGTTGTCCTTTATGGATAAACATTGTTGTGCCGACACTTTCTCGGATGGCAATACGTCCTTCTGTTCCGATAATATCGATCCCATAGGCATTATCATTTGTTTGGGGTTGTGCGAGGAATTGCACATCTGCATGAATTCCGTTCTTAAAGCGAAAGGCGACATTTCCGCGTTCACCGAGTACTAGTCCAGCATCGCGATCATTTGGGTGAACTTCTTGCGTTTGTTTTATATTATCAACGGTTGATTCGCGTCCATCCATCTGCACAAGGTGTGCATGCGTCCATTCAACATCCCCACCAAAAAGTCGTAACCAATCATAAAGATGTGTTCCCATTTCCATCAATGAGTTTCCTGTTTTCCGTCCACCCTTGTCGGTTGCTTTCATCAAGACAACATCCCCAATCTCACCTTTCTCAATTAATGAAAGGACATAACGATTATAGAGACTTGCACGTTTGATATGGTTTATAGCAAATTTCACATTATTATTATCACAGGTTTCAACCATTTCATCGGCTTGAATGAGATTGAGTGCAATCGGTTTTTCACAGAAGACATGGACACCACGTTTAGCAGCTGCAATTGTTGGTGGATGGTGCATCGGTGCTTGTGTAGGTATAATAACAATGTCTGGTTTGGTCTCATCAAGCATCTTTTCATAATCATCGTAAATAGCATTGACACCAAACCGTTCTCCCCATGCTTTTGCCCGGTCTGGATTGATTTCTGCACCTGCGACGAGTTCACAGTTCGTTTCTAAAGATGCTGCTTGAGCATGGTGACCACCCATGCCACCAAGTCCAATAATCGCAATGCGGTATTTTTTCATACAGGTCTCCGTGTCGGCAATTAGAGTAGTTAATGTAATGAACTATCATAGCAACATCAGAATGAAAGTGCAATAAAAAACGGTATGGTTTTTCAACCATACCAACTTGTTTTATCGTGCTAAATTCAATATATAGTGAAATATAAAAATATGTTTACACATCTTCTGTAGGAGCGATCTCCGAATCGCGACTATGGATATGTATGGTCGGGAATCGGAGTTCCCTCCTACAAAGAAACTGTCAAGATAATTGTAAAATCCACTATAAAGTTATTGTGTTTTCATTTTTGCCCAAGTTGTTGTCAACTTGTCAGAGTCGGGGGAAACATCATAGAATCCATCAGGGTCCACTGCAATACTTGTTGGAGAATCCAATTTTGTAAGAACATCTCTAACATTTGTTCCATAAAGATTTGACCGTTGTATTTTACCAAAATGAGAATCCGGATCTATGTCTACCCAGTATATTTTTCCAGAACGCAAGTTTAAAGCTATATCGTATGGATAACTTAATCCTGTGACAAGATCCTCAACCCTTTTATTGTCAAGAGATGCACGTTGTATTTTACCTGTATGGGTGTTTGACCAATAGATTTTTCGATTTATTATATCAAGAGCAAGACCACGTACCCCTTTGATATCGGTGATGAGACTTTCGTATTCAGTTCCATCAAAGTTAGCACGGACAATTTTATTGTGAGTAAAATTTGTCCAATATATCTTTCGTTCTTCTTGGTCAATTTCAATGTTATAGATTGCACTGACATCTAAATTTCGGATATCTTCAATATTGGTGCCATTGAAATTTCCATGTTGTAATTTATAGAAATGTATATTCATCCAGTATAGATTTTTTTCATCTGGATCTACAGCAATACATGCTGGTGTAATTAGAGTTTCTAAAGGTATATCTATCGGTTTTCCATCTTTTATGGTAGCAACTGCTGTACATTTCCCATTTCTACATTGTTTATGAATACCTATTCCGTCGGGTGGTAACGTAAAACCCGAAATGATATCTTCAACCATTGACCCATCAAAATTTGCACGTTGGATTTTGGATATGTGCATATCATTCCAGTATATTTTACCGTTTGAAAGATCTAAAGCAATATCCTCAGGCAACGGTAATTCTGTCACAAGATCTTCAGCGGCTGTCCCGTTTAAGTTAGCACGTCTAATCTTACCGAATATTTCACCAAATTCTATCCAATATATTTTTCCTCTATTTTGTGCATAACTTACCCCTTGGAAAACATATATCAGCAATATTCCAATCAAAATAAACGAAACAATTTTATTCTTCACGTATAGTGTATTCATTTTATGGAATCCTGTAATAGTTTATAATACCGATAAATCGAACTTATTTCATAATAATCATTTTGCGTGATGCAGAGAAGTCTCCAGCAGTTATGGTGTAGAAATAGATTCCACTGCTTACAGGTTCACCTTTGTAATTCTTTCCATCCCAATGAACTGCTTGTGAATGTGAAGTATGATCACCTGCAGACATTTTTCCCGCTGAGATTGAACGGACTAATTCACCTGTTGAAGAATGTATGTCAATTGTGACATCACTCTCATTTGAAAGTTTGAACGGTATCCATGTTTCAGGATTGAAGGGGTTAGGAAAGTTTTGCAGCAATTGATTCCGCTTAATCTGTCCAAGTGTAACTAACCGTTTATTATCAGGTAGGTCTGTTATAATTTCAGGGAGTGAAGGTAAAAGTTTAGTCCCGTCCCATATCTGGACTTGACCGGATACTGTGTATGTAAGTATAACAGATCCATCTTGACTGATATTAAAGTATCCAGGTAATTCTACAGGTTCTTGCAACGTGTCTGTTTGCCAATCCCAGATTTGGAGTTCACTACCTCGTTTTGCAAGAAGAAAACGATTATCAGTATAGAACCTTCCATGGTGCCACCCATCTAATGTCGTCAGAAGTTCGGGAGTATTTGGGAGTAAATTCCAGATATTAATTCCGTCTTTTCCTGTTGTGGCAAGGACAGTTGTCCCGTCTTCTGTAGTTGCAAATTCTAACATTGATTCATTTATTGTTTTGTGTTCCTGCCATGAGTATAAATCGTTGAATGTGTTGCCATCACGTTTCCACAACATTATCGAATAATGATTTCCATAACTGGAAGCTGCCAAATATTCCTCATTATTACTAAACGCAACTTTAGAAAAAAGGCATATTGAGTTGTTGTCTACATTAGCATCAATTTTCTGTATGTTGTCAGGATTGTTGGTATCCAGAATGTATATTTGTCCGAAGTTATTTCCAACTGCAATCAACTTACCAGACGGACTAAATTTAATTGCTTCAACCCCACCAATGAATTCGGGAAACTGTATTTCAACTTCACCTGTTTGTAGGTCTCGAAGTTCAACCCGTGGGTCTCTGCCAATTGCCAATTTTTTCCCATCAGGAGAGAACGCAAAGCCTTCAAATAGCTTATCTTCCGAAGAAATTAAAAGGTTCATCTTTTGTGTGGTGGTATCCCATGCTTTTATATGTGTATGTGATACAGATATAAAAGTGTTACCATCAGTGCTGAGTCCAGTCATCCAACTCGGATAATCCGCCCACACATTCTGCTGCTGCTTCGCTTCGGTATCCCATAAAACCACAGCGTCCCTATAGTGTAAGATTACATTTTTCTGATCGGGTGAAATGGTAGTCCTGTTTAAATAGCGAAATTCTGTACCAATTGTATCAATTAGTTGTCCTGATTTCACATCCCAGACACGTACCTGATCGTCCCATCCTTGCAAAGGTCCAATTCCGTTTGCCATCAACATTGATGTTTCGTTGGCAACATATAGAGATCGACTGTCAGAACTGAATTCAGTATTTATTATTCTGCTTACGCCACTTCGTTTTTTCCAAAGCAGTTGACGCGTGTCTACATTCCAAACATAAATATAGGGTGAATCTTGTTCAAATGCGGCGATTACTGCACCGTTTGGACTGACAGCCATGTCTTCAATTCTTTCAATATATGGTTCCGTAAAGTGTCCCTCAAAGAGGCGCGTTTCTACGTTCCACATTTCTATTTTGTTTACAGACGCAAGGATTATATGACGACCATCAGCACTAAATCTCATTGCACTAAACGCGGGATAATTTACACGTTCTATTTTTCCAAGAGATTCCCCAGTTTGCCAATTCCAAAGATGTATTCCACTATATAAATATGTTGCAAATATAGGTTGAGTAGGACTAAAGGTTGCACGATCGTGTACGACAGATCCTATCTCCCACTGTGATATTTGTTTGCGTGTATTTGCATCCCAAATAGTTACGGTTGTCATTCTTGGATCGGTAGAGTGGTTCATAACTGCTAAATGTGTACCATTTTGACTAAAAACCACATCACTAAAATGGGTTAGTTCCGCAAATTCATCCACTACATCACCAGTATTAGTATCTATTATCTGAACATGTGTTGGAACGACTTGCAGAATCGAATTATTGTTAAGGAAGGCATGTTGTTCTGGATGTGGTTGTCCAATGGTAGCGATAGGTTCAATTGCATAGGAAATGTGTGACATTAAAGAAATGCAAATTAGCAGGATAGTAATCTTCAAACTTGGTATAAAAACTGACTTACGTGAATTCATAGCATATCTCCTATTTTTTTATAAGCATTTTACGTGTTGCAGAGAAATCCCCTGCATTAATGGTATAGAAGTAGATACCACTACTCACAGGTTCACCTTTGTTATTCTTTCCATCCCAATGAACTGCTTGGGATTGTGCGGAATAATCTCCTGCTTTTATATTTCCTGTTGATATAGACCGAACCAATTCACCTGATGAACTGTAAATGTCTATTGTTACACTACTCTCATCAGCAAGTCTGAATGGGATCCAAGTTTCAGGATTGAATGGATTTGGGAAATTTTGTAAGAGTTGATTCCTTTTTATTAGTCCGAGTGTAGTAATCATCTTACCTTTAGGTTCAACAGGATAAGGAAGGAAAGAGAGTAAGTGTTTTACATCCCAAATTAGATATTGATGTTCTCTAAAGTTATAGGATAGTAAAACTGATCTGTCTTGGCTTATATCATCAAACTCTGGAAAAGATGGTTGATTGATTAGTCTACTTGTCCGCCAGTCCCATATTTGTCCGTTAGAAATCAGATAACGACCATCAGTACTAAATTGAAATGGATATACAATATCCACTGATGCTATAGGTATTGCCCTTCTTGCTGTGAGTTTCCAAATGTAGGGTTCATTATCTTTACCGGCTACTAACAAGGTTGAACCGTCTGCATCATTCGTAAAGGCAGGTGGTGCTGGAAATGATGCTTGCCATGCATATTGAAAAACGAAGGTGTCTTCTACACGTTTCCACAACAGAATCCAATTTTGATGGTTATTATTATCAATTCTCTCGGAACACGATACTGCTAAATATTCATCATTTGGACTGAAACCGACCGCGGAGATTCTTGGTGTCTTCTGACCAATTATGGGAGTAATTCGTTGAATTTTCTCTGGATTCTCTACATCAAGGATAACAATTGATCTAAATGTATTCACCGCTGCAATCCACTTGCCTGTGGTACTGTAAGCAATTTCCTCTTTATGCCATACACTAATGGGATGCGGAAATTTAATCTCAACTTGTCCTGTTTGGATATCGCGTAATTCAACCGTCGTTTCCCTGCAAACAGCAAAATATTTACTGTCAGGGGAGATTGCCAGACCTTGGAAACGATATTCATCCGCAAATATCAGGAACCGCATCTCTTGTGAATCTATATCCCAGGCTTTGATATAGTCTGGAGCAACAGAGAGCACAGATTTTCCATCAGGACTTAACCTAAAATAATCAAATGGCATGATTGTATCTGACAACTCATTCAATGATTTCTTATTCTCAATATCCCATACCACAACAGCATCATAATATCCAAGAATAGCTGTTTTCCCATTCGGTGATAGAACCATATTCCTCAGTTGACGAAACTTTGTTTCAAAAGAATCAATTTGTTGTCCTGATTTGACATCCCACAAACGGACTTTATCATCCCATCCTTCCCATGGGTTGTTGTTAGACTTGCTTAGACCGTAGGTTCTTGATACTGCATATAGTATTTGGCTGTCTGGACTGAAAATTACTTGTATAGTTTTTCCAATACTATTTTTTGTCTCCCATAGTAAATGTCGTGACTTACTGTCCCACATATACACAAAACCAGTCATGAAATCAAAGGAAGCAATACGACTGCCATCTGGACTGATTGCCAAACCATCAAACTGGTTAGCGGAATGTCCGTCAAATTGTCCTTCAAAAAGAAGTGTTTCAACATTCCACACCTCAATGTTTTGTCCTGAAGCAAGGAAAATATGTCGTCCATCAGAACTAAATCTCATGTCACTTATCATTGGAAAATTTTCACGTTCTACTGTTCCTGCAGACTCTCCGGTTTGCCAATTCCATAGATTTATCTCACGATTTAATATGGTTGCAAGTATTGGTTGAGTAGGACTGAATCCTGCTAAATCAGATATTGTTGATGGTATCTCCCATAATGATATTTGTTCGTGTGTATTCGTGTCCCAGATAGATACAGTTGTTATTTCTGTATCTTTTAAGTGGTTCAGAACTGCTAAATGTGTCGCATTTGGACTAATTATTACATCAGTATTCTTTGTTAGTTCACCAAATTCATCTACTACCTCACCGATTTGGGAATCTATGATTTGAAAATGTGTAGGTAAAACGCGTAGAAACGAATCGTTGTTAAGGAAGGCATGGCTGTCTGGAATCGGTTTTCCAATAGTGGCGATAGGTTCAATTGAAAACGCTATACATGGAAAACATAGAATACAAATCAGTACCAAGTAAACACGTAGACTTTGTAATAGTAAATTAATGCAGGTTTTCATTGTCTTCACCTTTGAAAGTTTAATGTGGTAAGATCAATTGAAATATCAATTACCAGAGAGAAAATTATGTATAAAGTCAATCTTTATAGAAAATACGCAATTTTCGTGCCAAAAACAGTGTGCTTTTAACGCAGAATTGCAATATCACGAAGTCTGAATTCCGACATAATGCCCCATCACGTGCAACTGGATATGAGATTGCACAATTTTGTGCATATTCTGATCTTAGTGTATTGTTAATAAAGGAGGGTTTTATTTGCGAATAATCATTTTGTGGGTAGCGGAATAATCACCAAATTCATTCATTACCTCATTTGATGCTAATTCTACAATTAGGATATTTGTACTGTTTACTCATATAATCATATCCTTATGGAATGTATAGAGTTCTTTTGCGAATCATTTTAATATCCTATCATAGTTCTTACAAACATCGTATTGCTGGAAACATTCTGGAAGATGTTTGTCGTTCTTCTGAAACCTGCAAGCGTGACAATATTATGTCCAAGCCATTCACCTCTATTGATGGCTTGGATTTCAAGAATACGAGTTCGTAGGTCAGGTCGATAGAGTAGAGGAATCCTTTCTTCTGCGGAGAAAAATGTTATATATTTCTTGAAGTTATTATCGCGGTTCACGAACTTCCTATATTGAAATCCTCCGAGAATATATAATTTTGGTGTGAACATATAATCAAGACGAACACCGAGAATATCCTCGCGACTCCTACGATTGAATCGTAAATACTCAAGAATTTGTACGTCGGTAGGATGATACAGTTCGTGGTTGAGGGTCAGAGGTATTTCATCTGCAGTTCTGTCAAAGGCACGTTCCCAAACATACTTCACCATTGGTGTAAGTGATAAATCTTCACCTATTCTATCAACAAATGGTAGATCACCGAGTTGTATCTCGTATCTTGCCTTCAGAATATTCAGTTGATTCCGTTTGACACGTTCCGGGTAACGACGTATTTGCCAGTTCCCACTGTCATATATTATTCCGGTGTCATTCGGATCCAGTGCGTAAATACCGTGGTCAGGATAGAATGGGTTAACTCGTCGTAGTCCAGAAGTGTACACCTGCTGAATGGGTACCAAATAGTCTACACGTTCATCAGATTCAAACTTCTCAGTAACTGGGTCGTATGCAACATCTGTGAAAAGGGCACTATCCTCATCAAGTTCAAACTGTTTCTGCATCACTAAAAGACTTTTTGCTTCAAGAGTCAAGTTAGGTACTGCGGTATATAGACATTGGAGTGTGGTTGTATTTACCCGGGCGTTGTAGAAATCAAGTTCATCATTAATCAGAATCTCATTTAATTCTCCAATAGGTAATTGAATATTATAATCCGGTATATCATCCTGTACTCGTACGTAGCGATTCTGGAATAGAATGCTGCCAAAATCTGGAATGTCACGATGATATATGAGATGTATATATTTTGAATTATTTTTTCTTCTGCTTGAGATCTCACCTTCGTTTAACCAACCTAATTTTAAAGTGAGATTGTTGAGTATGTTGTAATCTGCAATTAGATGATATCCCTCACGATCAATTCCGTATTCGAATTCTGGTTCAAAATCATCTTCAATAGAATCTATTGTTCCGTTGTTATTCAAATCAATAATACCCAAAAACACAGGAGGATCAGCATCGAAAATGAGAAAATCCTCTTGATAATCTAATACTCCATTTTTATCTCGGTCATCTGTTCGGGGTATTACACCATCAAAGTCAATATCATCTGGCCAACCATCTCCATCATCGTCATCCTCAACCAAAGCATAATTGATCTCATCCCATGTAGGAAATTGCACTGCTAATTCGTTAGGATCAACTTCATCAAGTGTATATATTTGCCCCCTATTTGGAACCGACCCAAAATTCTGGTATGTGGTTGTGTAGCCGGGGTCAATATGATACAAGATTCCCTCTAAAAGTAGTTTATTAAAACGTGCTTTTAGTTGGATAAACCATGCTTTTTCTCTACCAAGTTTGCCATCCCCATCCATTTCAGTTCCGTCTCCACCTAAAAATGCCTCAAAACGTTCACCCTCAGTTTCTGAATAGGTTGGTATACCGTTTGAGTCTACAGGTAGTCTTGTGCGCGAATCGATAGTTACACCCGTCGGTTCATCCCCTGTAGGAGTCTTTACACTTTCTTTGGTTCGACTAAAACCAACTTTATCCTTTGGTATAGTAGGGTACTGCTTATATTTACCATTAATCGAATAGTGTGACCTGATATAAACATCACCCAATGTTCCTTCAAGGTCAATACCATAGAGAGTTGCAGCACGTGCAGCACCATAACGGTATCTTATTTTACGAGGTCTTCCTTCACTCTTCCATTTACTGGGATTGTCTCTAAGTTTTTTTCTATTTTTTATGTAATCTGGAGATTGTCCGTAATTACCGGGAGCTTGAATTATGTCACGATACGGCATAACAATATGTCCATCTTCAGTTTTTATCCACTCCTGCAGATCTGGATCTGTCTCAGATTTATTTGCTTCACTAAATCCGATTACTGCAATATTGTAATCCCCCGCAACCACCATCTCAAATACTACAGATTTAACTGTTCGCGGGTCAATGTTGATGTTCGAATCCGTAAGGATAAAGTCATATTTCATTTTATTGAAACCGTTGACAATTTTCCACTGTCCATCAACAGAGTCACGTATCACTGATGCTCCTCTGTTGTAATTAACTGGGACAACCATATCTGATGTAACTTCAAAATGGTGTGTAATTTCAGGAAGACGTTTGGGTTCAAGTCCTTCTTTGATATCGTCAATGTGTAAATCTTCAAGTGCTTGTGTGATAATTGTTATTTTCATACTTTTGAAGGCTGCACCGACACCGTCTTGTAAATTATCTTTATGTAGGTTTGGATCATAATTTTCAAAATTAGTCAATGCACTTATATGATTATCTTCAGGAGAGTCGTCGCGAAAAACAATTGTGATTTTTTCAGGAGGTGTATTTGCAACTGTTCCCATCAGAGAAGTATGGATACGTTCCGGATGTTCTTTATGTAAATTCACATAAGTATATCCCACACGAAAATTTTCAGTCAACAATCCTTGTCCACGAAAACCAACAAGACGAGCGTTCTCAATGTGGCGTACACCGGTCAATTGACTCAACCCATTTCTACGACCAAATTCCTGTTCAATTACTTGTAAAGGAGGGTCATCTGTTATACTAATAGGATTAGAAATACGAGAATGAAGGATCGTAAAGAGATGATTCTTTTGTGCAAAAGTTAGATCCCATCTGAGTCCATCAAATTCTGTTTTAGAAATTATATATTGGTTTGGGAAAAGAGTATCAGGTTTGAGTCGTATGTGGTCACCAATAGCAAACTCAGTATGTTTACCGAATACGGTTTCCTTCACCAATATTGTCCGGTCCATTTGTGCTGTGAATCGTAGTGTGTCAAGTTGACCTGACCATCCAACAATTAATTTTCCATTTTTGTCGAATTGCTTGTTTTCATCGTATCTACTGATTTCTGCCCCTTCGACCACCTCTTTACCATAAAGGTCGTAATAAAATTGGGGTTCTTCTTCCAATTGGTATCTATCTGAGAATTTTTCCTCACTACTAATTAAAGGTAAAAGGTCCTTATGTGGTCCGAGACTATCCGCTCCACAACCAAAGAACAGAGATGTACTTAGGATACATATTGTAATAAGCAGAGAGTTCATGATATGAAGTATCTTATTCATCTGTAATTGTTCCTACATAATGTCAGATGATCCACATGTACACTTTCTTTTGTTTTACATCGCATTAATAGTTACATGTGCAATGCAAATATATATATATGGTATTTTTAGAATGAAAAGTCTATATTGTAAAGCTGCCCCAATATGTGCATTCTTTTGTACACTGTACATATTGGGGCATGTAGATACCCTTGCAATAAAAACAGGTAATTAGTTGATACTATTTTCGAATTAGCATTTTGCGAGTAGCAGAGAAGTTGCCAGTATTTATAGTGTAAAAATAGATTCCACTACCAACTAACTCACCTTTGTCGTTACGTCCGTCCCAATATACTGCCTTGGATTGTGATGAATATTCCCCAGCAGACAAAGTTCCTGTGGTTATGGAGCGGATTAACTTTCCTATAGGACTATAGATGTTGATCTGAACATTACTCTCGTCTGCAAGACGAAATGGTATCCATGTTTCTGGATTGAAGGGATTTGGGTAATTTTGCATCAACTGATTACGTTTTATTTTACCGAAAGTAACCAATTGTTTTCCTTTAGGTTCTACTGGATAAGGTAGGAGAGATATTACATCAGTTAGGTCCAAGATCTCATATTGTCCAGTTTTTTTATATGAAAGTATTCGGGAACCATCCTGACTAACACTGATATATTCTGGATGGGATGTATGGTGTATAGGTCTGCTCTTCTGCCAATCCCAGATTTGTAAGTTCTCATCTTGATTAGAATAGAGATAGCGGCTATCAGGACTAAAATGCAATGGACCTTCTCCATTCAATGTTGTTAAATGTCGAGTGGTGTTTAAAAAAACTTTCCAAATATTGATTTCCTTATCAATGGTGGCAGCTATCACAGTTGAGCCGTCGGCTATAGTTGTAAAGACTGGTGAGGAAGCAAGTGTTGACGTACGCCAAGCATACATATATTTGAAAAAATCACCCTCGCGCTTCCACAGATGCATCCAGTATTTTGTTTCATCATTATTGCTTTTTGTCGTAACTGTTGCTGAAATAAACTTATCATCTTTGCTAAAAGTAACATTGTGATAGTATGCTCTGTCAGGTCCAATACGATTGTTTAACAACTGTCTTTTTTTTGGATTGTTTACATCCAATATTTGTATTTGACTAAAATCATTCACGACGGCAATCCATCTCCCAGATGGACTGAATTCAATCTGTTCAGTATATCCAATGTAATCGGGAAATTGCAATTCAACTTTTCCTGTTTTTATATTACGTAGTTGAAGCCAAGGGTTCTTTCCAACTGCAAATAATTTATTGTCAGGTGAAAAAGCTAAACCTTCAAAGTTATAATCTTCTGCAGAAATGAGTAATCGCATCTGCTGTGAATCAACATCCCACGACTTGATGTAGGACCGAGATACTAAAATTACAGTTTTTCCATCTGGACTCATTCCGAGAGTACTACGGAACCAAGAACGGACAAAATCTGCCCAGACTTCCTGTTTGCGGTTCTTTTCAATATTCCATATCACCTCAGCGTCATTGTAGTGCAGATGTGCTAATTTCCCGTCAGGGGATAGATTTATTGCTTCTAAATATGGAAACTCAGTATCAAATGTAGCAATCTTTTGTCCCAAATTAACATTCCAAACACACACTTTATCATCCCAACCAACCCAAGGATTTAGACCCGATTTAGACAACACGCCTGTCTTTGTAGCAACATAAAGATATTGACTGTTCGGACTGAATTTCATATTTGCTGTTCTTCCAATTCCAGTTTTTTCTTTTAGTAATTGTTGCATTGTATCTATATCCCACACATAAAAATATGCCGTATTCCTATCAGATGCTGCAACAGTTTTTCCGTTTGGACTAATAGTCAAGTAATCAATCGAGTCAAATGTCCTTCCAAAAAAATGTCCAACAAACATTTTGGTCTTTATGTTCCACATTTCAAGATTATCTCTTGATGCAATGATGAGATGATTTCCGTCAGCACTAAACACCATTGTGCGGAACGATGGCAAATTCTCACGTATAAGTTGCCCTACAATCTCACCCGTTTTCCAGTTCCATAACTGTATTTCATCAAGTAAATAAGTCGCTAAAATTGGTTCAGTAGGACTGAATACTGCTTCATCATCATCAATTCGTGATGGAATTTCCCATTCAGAAATTTGTTGTTGTTGATTGACATCCCATATACTTACGGTTGTTATTCTTGAAGCAGACGTATAATTCAGAATTGCCAACTGTTTGACGCTTGGACTGAATACTACATCATTGTAATATGACAAATCACCAAATTTCTCTAGGACATCTCCGGTCGTTACATCGACTTTTTCTATATGCCACCTTACAGTACGTAGTATAGTGTTATTGTTTATAAACACATGCTTTTCAGGTATCGGTTGTCCAATCGTGGCAACAGGTTCAATACTAAAAGCAGTAAAAGGGATACAGGTAATGCTTACAAGTGTCAACAAAACTCGTAAATAATCTCTAAATATTATTGATAGTGTCATCATTGGGTATCTCCAGACCAATCTATTCTATGGTAGAAAATAGTAATTCAACGCTTAAGGTTTCCACAAAGAGTAGTTATACCGTTTCTAATTGAAATCATTTTATTAACAATAAACGCGTTTGTAGTCGAGCCATTCAATGCACCTCTTACATTCTTCATCTCTGCTTAAACCGATAATTTAACAATGAAGTCTTAATTATTAGATATGGTATAACAATAGACATGTAGTGATTTGTGTGTATTTCATATATTTATTTTCCTTTCGCTCCAAATGTATAAAACAGAACCGTATCTAACCTACCGGTATCTGTTGGATTACGGTGTTTGATTTTGATTGTGTCTGTCTCAGTAAAAAGATAGATTTCACGTGGGAAGAATATTGGAGCATACAATTTCTTCTTGAGTTTCCATTGATTACTTACATCCAGTACATAAATATCAATTCCATTGATTCTTCCAGATCCGAGAAATACCATTTTGTTGATCTGCATTTTTTCTTGAAATGAATATACAACGCCATGAAATATAGGATTTACATCAACTGACTCATCAATCAGTATGTATTCCTTTTCTGTAAGTATGGCAGCGCACCCAATCTGTGAAAAACAAGCAAGTATAAAAAGAATGCATAACCACCTATTCATGTTTCTTTCTCCTAAACTCACCATCCACAGACTGTTTGATGGAGCAATGTATTAATTGATATATTGGCAGTTTATTTCATCGCTGACTATTTCCATTGCAATAGATTTTCCAATATGTGAACTCAAGGTTGTAAATGTATTAAGCAATTTTCATGCCAATGGTAATTCCAGTACAAAGCATCTTTAAACAGTTTGTTTTCACGGTATATTATCGTGAGTTCGGATAAGCAACTTTGGGAATCGGAAAAATATGCACTGCAATAAGCCTTTGTTTTTGTAAATGATAAATCTTGTAAAGTTTTTGAGTCAATCCTGACTATATTAGTCATAATTAGCCTCTAAACCCATTGGATATAAGGGACTGTGGAATATGTCAAAATTCCTTCATTTTCCGTTGACTCAAAAAATTCAAAAACTTTACAAAGTTATGACATTGTAAATTCGGCAATTTCATATAAAATACTGCATGTCTACAAAACCAAACTCACGGTATTTTAGCAATTGTATTGTGTTTATTTAGTGTCCAATATTTGAACAGTTTTTATAATCAGGTCTTATGGATTCCTTGACATCCCTTAGTCAATCATGTATACTTAGCAACTATACACCGTTTTATCTTTCAAGCAGATTTGATATGTCTTTGAGGATTATGATTATTGGTGTTGTATGCCTGAAGGAACATAGTCACGATGGCAAACTTTTTCACAATTGAGAAATTGGATGGACGTTGGTGGTTCATCATACCTGAAGGCGCGCGGTTCTGCTTGATCGGTATGAACCATATCGACTCTGCAGCGTTGCGTATACATGAACCTTTATTTTTGAAACACACAATTCATAACGCATTTATGACCTGAAAAGATGATAAAACTATGTCTTGAGATTATTTAGGTATACCTATTGGTTTTATTATAGGTTGGTTATGCGGATTTGCGACCTTGCCAAATGGAAGATTACAATGACAAGATACATTTTGCATATATTAATTTTCACGGCTTCCATTAATCTAATTACAGCATCTACCGTGAATGCACAAATAAACTCAGAGGTGAATATGATTGAACGTTGGGGAATATATGAAGTGACCTTGAACGGACCGGACACAGGGAATCCGTTCACCGAAGTGGAATTAACCGCAGAATTTAAACTGAATGATCGGACTTTTAAACCGCAAGGCTTTTACGATGGAAATGGTATATATAAAGTCCGATTCTGTCCCGACGAGGTTGGGGAATGGACGTACACGACAAAAAGCAATCGAGAAGAACTCAACGGAAAATCTGGCAAATTTACATGTGTTGAACCGTCAGAAAATAACCACGGACCTATGCGAGTTCATAAAGATTTCTACTTGCAATATGCAGATGGTACACCTTATCATCAATTTGGAACAACTTGCTATGCATGGACACATCAGGGAGAGGAGATGGAGGAACAGACGCTCAAAACCCTTGCTGAAGCTCCATTCAATAAACTACGGATGTGTATATTCCCAAAAGATTATTCCTATAACAAAAATGAACCGGTCTACTATCCTTATGAGGGTAAACCGTTGAAAGATTGGGATTTCACAAGATTCAATCCGGAATTCTGGCAGCATTTCGAACAGCGCGTACAAGACTTGTTAGACCTTGGAATTGAAGCGGATATTATACTTTTTCACACTTATGACAGATGGGATTTTGAAAACATGGAGGCTGAAAGTGATGACCGATATATCCGCTATGCTGTTGCACGGTTAGCTGCTTACCGAAATGTATGGTGGTCACTTGCAAATGAATATGACATAATGCCAGCGAAAGAAGAATCTGATTGGGATCGTTTTTTTCAGATTATCCGCGACCATGACCCGTACCAACGGTTACGTGGGATTCACAACTGCAGGGGTTGGTACGACCACAATAAACCGTGGGTGACGCACACCAGTATCCAAACCTCTAACATGGCAGAGGGTATCACCTATCGTTCACGTTACGGAAAACCTGTTATCTATGATGAGTGCAGATATGAAGGTGATATACCGATGGGTTGGGGAAATATCACCGCACAGCAAATGGTACAACATTTTTGGTCAGGAACTGTTTCAGGATGCTATGTTGGACATGGAGAGACTTACAAACATCCTGAAGACCTTCTGTGGTGGGCAAAAGGTGGTGTGTTGCGAGGCGAAAGTCCACCTCGTATAGCTTTCCTAAAAGATTTCATTGCAGATGCACCACCGTTCCATACGCTTGAACCAATCGGTGATGATAAAGGACGATATATCCTCGCTAAACAGGGAGAATACTATCTCGTCTATACCACTCAACCACAAACGATAACGGTAGAGTTGTCTGGAGACCAACCCTATAAAATTGATGGTGTTGATACGTGGAACATGAAAATACTACCTATCGGCACTGCACAGCCAGGCGAATATACATTCGCTTCCCCTCATAGTAACTTTGCATACCGTTTTACGCCTTATGCACCGGGTGAGAAAATCCGTCCTGAAGCAAAAGCATCCGCTGATGTTCTGCAAGGCAGCGCACCCTTGACTGTCGTCTTTTCGGCAGCAGGCGATTTAAAACAGCACTGGGATTTCGGTGATGGCACAACATCTGATCAATCTAATCCTACACACGTCTATGAAAAACTTGGACAATACACTGCCACGCTACAGGTTACCGACATTGAAGGCATATCGTCAATGACAGCACTGACAATAAATGTGTTACCAGCCGTTCCTGCTGACATAGGGACTCACACAGAATTTCCCGGTTCACGCGATGGTCTCGTTGTTCTCTGGCATAACGCGCTTGATGGTAGTAGTGAAATTGAACCTCGCGGTGACGCAAAAATAGCAGATGATGGACAGATGAATCTCACTGGTGGTTCGTACCTCTCTAAGAATGTCAATGAAATACTCCTCGCAGCGTGTAAGGAAAGCAATCAACTTACAATTGAATGTCTGATAACAACAGATAATCTCAATCAAAGTGGACCAGCAAGGATTATCTCTTTCTCAAAAGACCACACACATCGCAACTTCACCTTGGGACAGGATGGGAACCGTTATGCAGTCCGAATTCGAACGCCGCGAACCGGAACGAATGGCCAAGGAGGCGAGTTCTCTTTCGGTAAAATTGAATTGGGTAAACCTACGCATGTTATCGTTAGTTATTTTGCTGGGAACGTCTACTGCTATATTGATGGTGAGTTAGTCTACTCTGGCAGCGGAATACAAGGTGACTTCAGCAATTGGGAATTATTCACTCTCATATTCGGTGATGAAGCAAGTGGCGGAAGAAACTGGGAAGGCAAATTGAGCCACGTGGCGATTTATAGCCGTTTCGTCGGTTTAGAAGAGGCTGCACATAATTTTAAACTGATTCAAGGTGAATGAAGTATATGAAGTAGTACATTTACACCTGTAATGCATAGCGGGTTAGATATGCAATCATTAACAATTACATCCTCTTGCATATAAATGTAGTTAATGACATAATTGCTTTCAATTCCATAGATTTTTCTATACAGAACTAAACTATTTCAGGATTACATATACATGATGAACAATTTAGATGATAATGACCCTCCTATTACATGTCGTAGGAATTGCCGTTTGTACCCTCCTATCTTGAAAGGTATCCTTTTATTAATTACAACTATATTAGTTATTGGATGTGGTCCATTGGGTATCACCGATCCGCAATCCGATGTACCTTTCTCCGATTCTCGAAAAAAGTCTAAACCTATCAAACAGTGGCCTGTGAAAAGGACACTTATAAGCAATGAAGTTAACTGTATCGCTGCGGACTCAGAGAATGTATGGTTTGCTACAACTAAAGGGGTATCTCGTTGGCTACGCAACGAAGACAGATGGCTGCACTACACAATGGAAAACGGTTTAGCGAATGATTTGGTCAATGCAGTCGCAATCGATGGAAATTGGGTGTGGTTTGCAACTGAGGAAGGTGTGAGTCGATATGACATGGAAACCGATACCTTCTCATCATTTCGTACTATAGATGGATTAGCGAGTGATCGGGTTTCCTCTATCGCTGTGGACGGTAACTATGTTTGGTTTGGTACATCTAACGGACTAAATCGGTATGATAAAACTATTGATAGTTGGGCTGTCCGAACCCGTAAAGATGGATTGGTTAGTAGAATAATTACCACAATCGCCGTAGAACCAGAGTATGTCTGGGTTGGCACGGATAGAGAAATAAATCCCGATCCGCATGGATGGGATGAAGATCCCAGATTCAGCAAAGGTGGTGTAAGTCGTTATCATCGTGATACCGATTCGTGGAATAACTATACAAAATCAGATGGTTTGATAGACAACGAAATCGCTACTATTGCTGTGGATGACGACAGTGTTTGGTTTGGAACACAACATAGAGGTGTCAGTCAATACAATCAGGTTGATCAGACATTCGTAAAAACATATACAAAAACCGATCTATTGAAAAGTAATGTCATTAGTTCTATTCGTTCAGACGGTTTCCAAGTCTGGTTTGGTACTGCTAATGCCGGAGTACATCGGTACATTAAACCCGTAAATACCTGGGTGCATTATACAAAGATAGATGGTTTGTCGAGTAATAATATCAGTTGGATTACCACGCATGGCAATGATGTATGGTTTGCAAGTAAAGAGGATGGTGTGAGTCGTTTTGATAAGGTCACCGGTCAATGGACTATTTTCAAACAAGCAGATTTTCTTGCAGATAATGATGTCCGAGACATCGTAAGAGACGACGATGGCAATCTGTGGATGGCTACAGTTTCTGGTGTGTCAGTTTATTTTCCTAAAACCAATAGTTGGGAAGTAATCTCAAAAGAAGATGGACTGCCAACCAATTACATTATGTCTGTAGATGTGTTATCACAATCGTCTGAGTCTGAATTGAGTAAGTTAAGTGAAATCTCAAATAGAGATAAGGGAAGGGATAGAATTTGGATTGGTACTGCTCGTGGACTTGGTTCATGCAAACACCTTGGTGGACAGTGGTCCTTTCATTATCCATCTGAAGGTGAGGCATTTGTAACTGCTATTGCCACCGGCACTATTACTAATTTACCCAATGAATCAGGTCAGATTTGGCTTGGAACGAATATAGGTCCCGCCTTATATGATATTAACTCTCAAGAATGGAAATATCTCACACTCCCCGATTCATCCAAGAAACCACATATATCGTCTGTTCAGGTATATGATGAAAGTGTATGGTTTGGAGGAAAGAACGGAGTTTGGCGATATTCAATTTCGGAAAAGCAGATATACAGCGCGTTGGATGGATTAAAAAACGACTCTGTTAATACGTTGTATGTTTCAGATGATACCCTTTGGGCAGGGACACCAGAAGGACTTGCCAAATATAACACGACACAGGAAAGTTGGATTCCTGTACCTTTACAGAATAGTTCCAATAAAAAAATATCTTCACTCAGTGTTACTGCACTTGATTATCATCAAGGTGTACTTTGGATTGGTACAACTCAAGGTTTGGGAAGTTATACGGTTGCAACTAATACATGGACTCCTCCTACAGAACCACACAATATACGAGATGTAGTCTGTGATGAAGATACAAAGTTGTGGTTGGCTACCTCAATAGGTGTAATTGAATATAACATATCAGATGGTGTAGAGGTAATGCACCAATCTCGACCAGTTCGACAACCGTTGGTAGAAACACGCATATCGCACATAAAATTCGACGGAGATTATATATGGTTTTCTAATTGGAGGTCTTCGCGAAACGGTGGTATTTTACGGTTTCATCGACCTACAAATACTTGGCAACGATTCACACGATTAGATATTTTTCAGTCCACATTGAAAAAGACTATGACAGCGTTGCGTTGGACTTATATAGATAATGACGCTGTATGGTTCACAACAGATTTCGGTGTCCTTCGGTTTGATAAAACAAAGGAGACATGGCAACACTTTACAATAGAAGACGGACTTTCTTCAGACGATTTAGACAAGATTTCGGTCAGTGAAAAAAGTGTTTGGGTCATTGCTACATCAGGTATGGAGTTGAACCGTTTTGATAAAGCATCTGGCACATGGGAGATTGTCAGACAACCGGATAGAAGAGATGAACATGAGAGACTGAGGGGACTTGCCGTTGATGGACCGGAGTTATGGTTCGCCTCTGGTCATTCTCTCACGCGTTACAATGAAGATACAAAGGAATGGAAAGAATTTACACCAAGAGACGGTTTGGCTGGCAGAGGTGCTGAATGGATTACGATAGACAAAGATTTCGTTTGGGTTGCGCGTTCCGAATATGATAGAGGAAGCAATCGTCCATTATCACGATACGACAAAAAGACAAAAAAATGGTCAACATTTTCTACGAATGACGTACTTGCTGCAAAAACAATCAAGCGGATAATTGCAACAGAAAATGATGTTTGGATACAATATAGACCTTGGGATAATGTCGTTACACGGTTCGACAGACGTAATAAAGAATGGACTACAATTTCCTCCGGTCGCGGGACACTTGAACTTGCGGCAGATGATGATTATCTTTGGTTAGCCGCACCTAATGAGGGACTTCGACGTTTTCATTTTTCCTCCGGCACTTGGACTACGTTTAAAGATATTAAAGGTTTGCTTCACAATCACGTAGGTGAATATGGGTTGGCTGTTGATGAAGACTATGTATGGGTTGGAACAATACGTGGACTTTCCCGCTATGATAAGCAGAAGGAATCTTGGACACCCTTTGCTCCATTGCCAACGCTTTCTGGTCGTACTGTGCGTACTGTAGATACAGATGAACGATTCGTATGGGTTGGAACAGATAGTGGTGTATCTCGTTATGATAAGGGTTTGGGAACATGGAAAAACTATAAACAGACTGGGGGTTCTGAGGAGATAGCAACACACAACGGACACTGGCATCGGCACCGTCCAAAATCTCGTGGTATGCTTTCAGATAACGCGGTCAGTTCCATTGTCGTTGATGAACAGTATGTTTGGGTCGGTACACGTGACGGGGTTAATAGATTTGATAAGATAGCACTCCGTTGGGATCAATATAAAACTGAACATGGATTACCTGCCAATAATGTTACATCTGTCAGCACCGATGGCAACAATATTTGGGTTGGTACGAATTCAGGAATTGGTAAATATCCGAGAACCGCAGATGACTTGAATGCATGGATCGCTTACACTTCGGGAACCGAAATCCAACCGTCTGCTGTTTCTAAGGAATTTGCGGAATCATTAGTCACTGATGAGATATGGTGTATAACTGCCAGCAAAAGATATGTGTGGGTCGGAACACGAAGAGGTGTTAGCAAATACGATATAAGTAGGGATATATGGAAGACAATTACGTCTGAGGATGGTCTTGCGAGCGATGAGGTAAGTTGTATTGCTATTGATGGTGAAAACGTCTGGTTTGGTAGCGATCGAGGCGTAACGGTGTATAATGAAAGAACTGAAGATTGGCGTGCTTATACAACTAAAGACGGTCTCGCAAGTGATAAGGTCACAACAATTGGTGTAGATGGTGCAGATGTATGGATAGGTACTTACAATGCTGGGATTAGTCGGTTTGACCAACTAAATAATACTTGGACAACATATACTCGAAAAGTTGGTTTAGCACATAACGGTATACTCTCAATGGCAATTGGTGCCACGTATGTATGGTTCGGAACATATCGCGGATTGAGTCGTTTCGACAAACGTTCAGGAATCTGGACTACTTTCACAGAGGCTTACGGTCCTGAGGATATCTTGAGATAGCTATCAGTAAACAACTAACAGTAGTCAGCAAAGAGAAGTTAGGTTTAGCAGACATCTCTTAACTGATAGTTGACGGCTTATAGTTGACAACCCAATAAGTTATGAACAGAAAAACGTGTACCAAAAAGCACCTGATTTCCTGCTGTTTTCTATTCTTAATTTACTTCTCTTTTATCTTATCCGCTGAGGCAGAAGATGTTTACAGTCTATTCGGTAAGTTATTCCTATCTGGACGTGTTGAATATGATTTTACAAACAGGCGTAATTTCCTTGTAGATACCGAAGATGAGCGAGTCCGTCAAGACAACTTTGATTTTGATCGGATCTTTAGGCGTGGATTCCATAGTGTATTAGTTATTGAGGAAACCGCGGGCAGTGTACAAAATATACTCAGCCTTGGTGAAGTTCCAACTACATTCACAAAGTTTACATTTGATCAGATTGACATGAACGGTGTTCGTTGGGAAGTACGTTCCACACATACCGATTGGACAATCCTTATGGTACCGGGGACACTTAATCGACTGAATGGTCAGGAAGGTAGAACAGAAGGTTCAGGTATCGGATTACGAGAGGTGACAAAATTCGGGAGATCGCAAATAGGTCTCTCTTGGTATTTCCGTGAAACTCCCGTTTGGGCTATAGATATGGAGACCAATTTTACCAATAATGGATTGAAAGCAGAGATAGCAGTTACACCAAAATTTGCATTAGAAAAAGACTTACGTTCTCGTTTTGATGCAACGACAACAGTGTTAAAAGCATTTCGGACAGTAGGAGATACACTCTTTCAAGTGGAAGCCTTTCGCGTCGGACCTCGATTTGATGCCTCACGTTCTGTGGGTGACAATGATGACCAAGACAGATACTCCGACAACACCTATCCGGATCCTCCATCCCTGATTATTCCAGGAGACCTGGATAAAAATAATAACGGAACCTTTGATTATGAGGATGATATTCTGCTTTTTGATGTGGACGAAGATTTCCTTGATGAAACTGATAGGAACAATAACGGTATACGAGACGAGGAGGAAAACGATCAGGATCCGAACTACGAATTTGATGTCGGATTACAAGGATTACGGCTTTTTATGAACCAGAAGATGAGGCATGAACAAAGTGTTATTGATCTTGAACTTGGGCTGCAAATTGAAAAAAATATAAGATACCGGGATGAACCTACCTCAAATAAAGCATATTTAAATTTTATTTATCAAAAAGAACTTCCGCGAGCATCTTCATTAATAATTGAAAATGAACTAAAATTAGTTAAGGATAATATCCCTGATGAAACTTGGTATTATGCTGGTTTTTTGGGTAGAGAAGATGAACGTCTCTATCGTTCACAACCCAGTATCCAAGAAATGGTATTAGATAACGACTTACAGTTTTTCTATATGGATGGAGGTGCAGAACTTGAAAAAAGACGGATAGACCCATTACTTATGCAGAACGATCTGATAAATACCGCAAAATTTACATGGGAATATAAGGGTATTGACAGAATGGTTACAACAGCGCGCGGTAAATTACAATACGACATTGATTTTGACGGGAAAAATGAACACTATGAAGTCGGTATTTTCAAGACACTTTATAGGTTGCGACCCTCTAAATCTTTGGAAATTAGTCCGATGTTCAAATACACTATCCGTAACGGTTTCCGTATGGCAGAGGACAGATTAAATTACTTTACACTAAGTGGTGAGATTGATGGTAGAGATATATCACGTGACCTGCGATTACGACAGATTGAAAAAACACATGTTAGGGATATGACCCCTGCACTTATATTGAAGGTGGTCTATCAATTCACAAAAACGATTAAGATCACTGCAGGTGGTCAGATTCTTCTGTTTAATGATATGCTTATCGATGATAATGATTATGTCCGTCAGGGACTGTTAGCAGAAATGGAAAAGAGTTTTTTTGCATATAGGAAGGAATTGTTTTTACATATCGGTACACGATACATAGATCAACGAGCGATTGGGGATGTCAATGACCAGAACTTTATGGAAATATTTGTGCGTGTGTTTGGAAAATTTTAATAATTAGTGAGTTCCTCAAATTATAAAATTCTTTACAGAATTTTCGCAAATTCTGCTTTTTCAAAACTAACTTGACATACATATACATACTATATAGCATGAGTTCGGGAAAAGATGTAAGTTCTTTTGAAATATGTGGAGACAGTTTTACCCATTCCTAACGACCAAATTCAGTATGTTCAATCAACAGGACACCGTCAAACATTTTACTATAATTTTTGCCGGTGCTGAACGATAGGGAGATCAGAGATGTTAAATAAAATGTTGGTCATAGTTTTTGCCGTTATAGCAACTATTTTTATGTGTGCAAATATGGCGAAAGCTCAAGTGGTTACTAATGGTTTAATTAGCTACTGGACTTTTGATAAGGCTGATGTAGATGGTGATATTGTTAAAGATGTATTTGGTGAAAACGATGGTACTATAATAGGGGATCCTGAATTAGTTGAAGGTAAGGTCAGTCATGCACTGGAGTTCGATGGTGATGATTATGTGGATTTTGGAGATCCTGAGGGATTGAATATAGATCCACCACTTACAGTTTCAATGTATATCAATAACAAGGACGAGTCGGCAAGTTTTTTATGGCAGGGTGGTGAAAAGAGTGGTTCGACGAAAAACTATATTTACGTGCGAAATGATGGCGGGATGAATGTTGGTCAATGGCCTCCTGGCGGTGGAGATTTGAATTCTGCAGCGGGAGTTCTTGAAACACGCGGTGATTGGTATTATATCACTGCTGTTTTTGATGACCAATATCGTCTTTATGTCGATGGAGCTTTAAAGGGGGAACTCAAAGCAGAAGTTTACTCAGGTCCGAACCCAACAGCTTGGCTACTTGGAACAAGGCTATTTCCCGCTAATGCTGCTTATTATTTCAAAGGTCTTGTTGATGAACTTGGTGTTTATAATCGAGTGCTAAGTGAAGACGAAATCAACCAAAACATGGATGCAAACGGATGGGCTGCCGTAAGTCCTGATCGGAAGTTAGCTCTCACTTGGGGAGATATAAAAGTTTCAAGATAACCTTAACTTAACGACATGTTCTTGTTACGTGACAGTATGGTTATTTTGCACAACTGTTCAACTTCTGGAATCAACGCCAAATACACTTTTGGCATTTGGCGGGAGCGATCTCCGATTCGCGACCCGTTTGCAGGTCGTGAGTCGGCTTTCCTCCTACCTTTGAGGTCGTCAGGTATTGGATAAGTTGTAGTATTCAACCCAAACAAGATGGACATGTGAAATATGAACATACTAAATATTAAATAGCACAACGCGTTAACTTAGCTTTCGCATAATCACGAAGATAAAAACTAAACTTGGTCGTTGGTCTGGTTATACACCCTTCCACAAATAACACATGAGCTCAAAATCTTTCTCGAACTCATGTTAATAAAAATAAGCGTATTCCCAATAATTATCTATTTTTTACATTATTTTCGTAAAAATAACGAACTTTTTCTATTTTAACTTGACAAACATATCTACAGGGTGTATAATACTATTACTCCGTATTTAGAAATAGTATTTTAATGTAGTATTCTAAATTTTATATTAAGAACATTCGCTTTGATATTTTGTCAAATGAATTAAGAAATTCACCCATAACCCTCCAGATGAGGATAGAATCAGATGAATAAAAATAAATTACACCATTTAGAACTTGAGGTGATGAAAGTTGTGTGGAAACTGACGCGTGCCACAGTCAATGATGTCCTTGATAATATTGACCGAAAACTCGCGTATACCACTGTCGCCACAACTATGAAAAGCCTCGAAAAGAAAGGTTTTTTGTCGCATCAGGTAGATGGCAGGACATTCGTTTACCAACCTTTGGTTAAAGAAACGGAGATTACACAATCCATGCTCAATGATTTACTTGAACGTCTCTTTGACAATTCGGCAGAAAAACTGGTGAATACGCTCCTTGAAGTTCGACAAACTACTCCAACAGAACTCAACCGAATACAACAACTTATTAATGACTACCAACCGGAAGGAGAAACCGATGACTAATCAAATCCTGCAGTCCTTACTCAACTGTTCATGGCAATGGGGATTATTGGGCGGTTTAACATGGATTATCACCAGACGTTTTCGACACACAAATAGCACGACCCACCTGCTATGGCTACTTTATCTACTCAGTTTGCCAATCTTATTTGCTTTAAATCAGTTTGTACCAGCACTGTCATTTGGGGGCACAGTACCTGAATTAACGGAAACCCAGCATATAGAGATATCAAGTATAGTTGCGCATAATACAAACATGCCTGAGATCACGACAACTGAAAGTAGTAGGTTACCCCAATCACACACCGTTACTGGAAGTCAGAATTTCTTTAATTGGACTACGACAAATTTATTACTCTGTATTTGGACAATCGGGACACTTATTATGTTGATCCGCGTTACTTTCGGTTTGTATCGTATCCGTCGACTTCGCCGTAGTGCAACAGTGGCTGATGATTCATATCAAGCAGTCTGCAATCGATTGGCTCAGAAACTGGATATAAATCGTTCAGTCACCGTCTGCTTCTCGGATCAGGTAGTAGCACCGATTTCCTTTGGTTGGTTATCTCCATTTATCCTGATTCCGCACAAGTTAAACATGGAACAATTTGAGTTGGTAGCAGCCCATGAATTAGCACATGTGCAAAGACTGGATTGGTTAACAAATCTTTTTTCACATGTGGTTGGTGCACTCTTCTTTTTCCACCCCATATATCATTTTCTCAATCGAAAACTTGTCCATTTACGCGAACGAATCTGTGACGATTGGGTTATCCAATTGACCGGTGCCAGAAAAAACTACGCACAGTGTCTATTAGATCTGGTACGCCGCGAAAACCGGACTGTTCCACTCGCATTGTCACTCAATCAGCCATCGCAATTGGAATCTCGAATTAATTCTATATTGAAAAGCAACCGGCAGTTAGATATGCAACTAAAGCCGCGTATACTCATACTGGCATCGTTCGTATTCTTAGTTGGCTTGCCCTTACTATCAATGGCGCAGCTCATGCCGCTTAGAACTGTTCCACTCTCGCTGTTTGCACAGCCACCTCAGGAGTCTGAGGAAGCATCTGAAAAAGTTAAAAAGAAGAGTGGGGAGAAGAAAAAACTTGCTGAAATGAAAGAGAATAAAAAGGACTACAAGAAAGACAATTCTGTGCAAGTGTTGGACCCTTCAGGTTATAATAAATCTCAAGAAAACCCAGTGTTCTCCGGACCACAATCAGGTGAAAAACTCCACCCTTTAATGGTAACCGGTATTTCCGGTGATTTTGAAGGAAAGGAATTCAATATCATCAAAGCATCGAATGGGAAACCGTTGGTTCTGTTCTTGCAGGATGATAATGGAGTGGGACTTAAAGGGTTACATATAAATGTTGGAACAATAACTTCAATCATGAATAAGGTGGATGGAGAATTACATACAGCGGTCGTCTTTCTGAGTGACGATATGCTTAACACCACCAAGATTTTTACCGAATTTGGTAAGTTGCCAGATCAATTTCACATTGGAATGTCTCTCGATGGACGTGAAGGTCCAGGTGTATATGGACTGAACCGTAACGTAGCACAAACAGTCATTGTTGCGAAAGATGGGAAAGTATTACACAATTTTGCTTTCACACAACCGATGCTTTATATCAATCCACACCTCCTCGGTGCAATCGCACAAGCGATTGAAGTGGAACCTGCTACACTGGAGAAGTGGCTGAATGAAGCGTCAGCGAAACACTATAAGGAAGACGATTTGGGCAAAAAGACAATCGCTTCTAAGTTTGCCGAACTTCAAAAAGCCATCAGGAATGGAAAAATACCAAGAATGAAAGTGGCAGAACATCTCAAAAAACTGGGAATCACTTGGGAAGAAGGCGAACAACTTCTCAAGGAGGCAAAAGATGATGCGCAGATGATGCGCAGAGAAGGTTGGATGGTCGGTGCGGAAGGACCGATTCTGCGGAGTAACGATGATGCGCAGATGATGCGCAGAGAAGGTTGGATGGTCGGTGCGGAAGGACCGATTCTGCGGAGCAACGATGATGCGCAGATGATGCGCAGAGAACGCCAATATGAAAATCGCCGTCAAATAGAAGTTGCTGACCCAGCAGATTTCGGTACGTCCGAAGAAAAACAGATATTTTCTGGACCGCAACCGGGCGAAAAACTTCCTCCGCTACTGGCGACAGGTATACGCGGTGGCGCAAAAGGTAAAACCTTTGATTTCATCGCTAAGGCAGATGATGGAAAATTGCTTGTACTTTTGTTGCAAGACGGTAGCGGTGTGGGTTTGCGTGGGTTGTATGATATTGCAGGTGTTGTTGATAAAATCTCCAACGAATCTAAGCAAAAACTACAGATGAGCGTCGTATTTCTTGGTGATGATCCCACCGCGTTGAAACAAATCACACAGCATGTGCCAAAGAACGTTGGCGATTTGGTCGGTATTTCGCCAGATGGACGTGAGGGACCGGGTAACTACGGATTGAACCGTAATGTGGCACAAACAATTATCATCGCCAAGGATGGAAAAGTGCTTCATAACTTCGCTTTCACACAACCTTTACTCTATGCTGACCCATACCTCATCGGTGCCATCGCACAGACAATTGGAGCGGATCCGTCAACAGTAGAGAAATGGTTGAACGAAGAGGCTACGGAAAATGAGCGGATGCAACGCGACAGCGGACAAATGGAACGAGAAGATGCTCGCGATCGTGAACGCACGCCATCTCGGGAAGAACTCGTCAAACGGTTTGACAAAGATGGTGACGGCAAATTGAATGAAGAAGAGGGCATGGCAGCGCGCCGCGCCTTAGCGAATCGAGAAAATCAAACGCGTTCACGTATTGAACGCGTTATAGTAAAAAGTCCAGATGAATTCAAGAGAGATCAGGATGCAAAGATCTTTTCTGGTCCACAACTTGGAGAAAAACTACCTCCACTGAATGCTATGGCTATCAACGGTGAAACTAAAGGTAAAACTTATGATGTCATCGCCAAGACCGACGGACATCCAATTGTTCTGTTTCTACAAGATGATAGCGGTCTCGGTTTGCGTGGTTTAGTAGGTTTTTCACGTTTACTTGCGAAAGTTACAGAGAAATCTAAGAAAAAATTGCATATAAAGGTGGTGTTTTTAGGTGACCCACCTGATACCTTAGCCAAACAAGCCTCCAAAATAGTACCGCATATCCCAAGTGATATTATACTTGGTATATCTCCTGATGGACGCGAGGGACCAGGCAGCTACGGACTGAATAGAAGTGTCGCACAGACAGTTATCATTGCAAAAGATGGTAAGGTATTACACAACTTTGCCTTCACGCAGCCGATACTACGACCTGATCCTCATGTCCTTGGTGCCATTGGAGAAGCAATTGGTGTAGAACCCGCAACATTGGAAAAATGGTTGAATGAAGCACCTGCTGAAGATGAACGTATGGAGCGTGGAGATACTTCGGAGGAAGCGCGAGCCTTTGGCAGACGGCTTCGAGAGATGGTTGAGAAGGGTGAAATCACTGGTGAAGAAGCCCGTAAACGATACGAAAAAGCATTTCCTCGTAGTAAAGAATAAGATTAGGATAGTGCGTAGAGACAGGAAACTATCGTGCCTGTCTCTACATGAAACAGAGAAGATGCAATTTGAGGAGAAGCAAATGAACACTACAAAACGATGTGATGGGATCAGTCGCCGTGATTTTCTACGTGTTGGTGGATTGGCAGCACTTGGATTAGGATTAGGCAACTTTTTTCACCTACAACGCGCGTTTGCAGGCAACAATCCGCTGACTGCAAAAGCGAAATCCTGTATTCTGATATGGCTTGATGGAGGTCCGAGTCATCTCGAAACCTTTGATCCAAAACCGGATGCACCACAAGAGGTGCGTGGACCACTTCAAACCATTCCTACAAATGTGACAGGCGTACGCATCAGTGAATGCTTGGAGCGGACAGCGGGTATTATGGATAAAGTCGCCGTCATTCGCTCGATGACCTCGCCGCTTGGTGAACACAGCCTCGGCACCCAATACTTGATGACAGGATATAAACCTACACCCGCTCTTGAGTATCCAACTTTTGGTGCTACCCTTACACATATCAGGTCTCAAGAGAGTGAAGTATCTACCAATAATATCTCAGAAGATAGCAATGGTAAAGGATCAGCTTTACCTCCTAATATCGCAGTTCCAGACTTCACAGGTGAAGTGTCGGGTAACGGATACTTACCAAGTTCTACTCGTCCATTTTCTGTTGGTGGTGATCCGAAAAGACCTGACTTTAAGGTGCGCGACCTTGACTTTTATAAGGGGATTGATTTACAACGCGTTTCTCGTCGTAGGCAGTTCGTCAATGCGCTGAATGAATTTAGTCAAGCCAAAGACGTTGGTGTAGAAACAGTATCAGACCCGGAGTTGGAACGTGCATATAACCTGATAACATCACCTGAAGCCAAAGCGGCGTTCAAACTTACCCAGGAACCTCAAGAGGTACGCCAACGATATGGTTCCGGTGGTGTAAACGGAATTGGACAGAGTTGTTTATTGGCACGGCGGCTTGTTGAAAGAGGTGTGCCATTTGTAACAGTCAACCATGCTGGGTGGGACACACATCAAGATATCTTCAAATTGAAAGAACGTTACCCTACGGATCGTAATGCGCATCTACCATCTCTCGATCGCGCATTGAGTGCGTTAATTCAAGACCTTACTGATCGTCGCTTATTAGATGAAACACTTGTGTTAGTGATGGGTGAATTTGGTCGTACACCGAAAATTAACTCACAAGGAGGACGAGATCATTGGCCTAACGTCTTCAGTGTGATTTTAGCAGGTGGTGGTGTGCAAGGCGGACAAGTTATCGGCAGCAGTGATGCGCTCGGTGAGTTTCCAAAAGAACGTCTGTGACACCATCGGATTTGGCTGCGACAATCTATACGCTGCTCGGTATTGATCCAAGTTTTGAGTTGCATACCAGTGATGGACGTCCTGTCCGAGTTGCGCCTGACGGTGCCAGGGTTGTCTCAGAAATAATCGTATAGATTTGGGAGAAAAATGAAACCATTTCAGTTGTTACTCATTATAACCCCATTAATTGCATTACTTATCCTGTGTGGTCATTTTGATCTGAATATATCCTTTGCAAACAACGATCAGACTAATTATGCTGCATCAAAATCGTCTAACCGTGTTGACTTTGAAAATGACCTGATACCGATTTTTACCAAGTTTGGATGCAACGCTGGGGCATGTCATGGTTCAGCTGCTGGTAGAGGTGAGTTGAAGTTGTCGCTTTTCGGTGGTAATCCACAAGCGGATTATGAGGCAATTGTCCGTCAACTCGCAGGTAGGCGTATCAATCTGATGCATCCAGAACAAAGCCTTGTCGTTCTAAAACCGACAGCGCAAACCAGCCATGGCGGTGGTCAGGTTCTGGACGAGGATGGAGAAGGCGCACAATTACTCCGCAGCTGGATCCAACAAGGTGCATCCTATGAAACGCGTCGTCAATTAGAACGTGTTGAAATATACCCACAAAAACATGTAATAACGAATCTTGAGAAACCGATTCAACTGCAAGCAAAGGCATATTTTTCTGATGCCACAACGGAAGATGTAACACGATGGACTGTCTTTACCCCAGAGGACAGTGCAGCGATTGAAATTGATGCATCTACTGCTGTAGCCAAAGTGCTTCGCCGCGGTCGGCATATCATTCTTGCTCGCTATCTCACGGAAGTCGTACCCATTGAGTTCATCACACCTTTGAATGAGACTCCTATACAGAATAACGGTGAAACGCACACGTCTCCAGAATCAACTGACACCAGTATCGATGATGAAATTCTCAAATTACTCTCAACGCTGCGATTACCAGTGTCACCCGCAGCAGATGATGCAACCTTCTTACGTAGAGTGACACTTGACCTCACTGGATACCTCCCCACATCAGACGCGGTAACCGCATTTCTCTCAGATTCCGAGACAAATAAACGGGAAATGTTGGTGGATACGTTGCTTCAGTCAGACGAATTTAACGAATATTGGACATTGCAGCTGGCGAAGCTGCTACGAATTGGCGCACAGGAAAGAAATACACAAGGCGCTTTTGTCTACCATCAATGGCTTTCGGAACAGATTCGCGATGGTATTGGATACAATCAAATAGCACGTTCAGTTATTTTAGCAACAGGTGACTCCCATGAAGTTGGTCCAGCGAATTTTTATCGCACCGTGGACGGACCGCGTCAACAAGCCGAATTCATGAGTGAACTCTTCATGGGTGCTCGACTCCGATGTGCGAATTGCCATAACCACCCACTTGACAAGTGGACACAGGACGATTACCACGGATTAGCGGCGATCTTTGCTAAAATAGAAGGCGATCAGATCGTTAAGGTGAAACTGTCGGGTGAGATTATCCATCCAGCGACGCGGGAAAAAGCAGTGCCACGGATTCCCGGCAATCGGTTTCTGCCTACCGATGTAGTTGATGGTCGAGTCGAATTAGTGGATTGGCTAACAGGTTCAGACAACCCCTTTTTCGCTGAAGCCATCGTCAACAGATTATGGAAGACGATGATGGGACGCGGCTTAGTCGAACCCGTTGACGATTTCCGAGCTACTAACCCAGCCACACACCCGGAATTGCTAACAGAACTGGCTGACGATTTTGTGACACACGGTTACGACTTGCGACACACACTCAGACGCATAGCGCTCAGTGAATCTTACGCGCGCAGTGCAAATACACTCCCTCAAAACGCGATGGATGATCGTTTCTATTCGCATGCGTTGCAAAAGCCGCTTGAACCAGAGGTGTTGGCAGATGCCATTTCAGATGTCCTCGGTATACCTGACACCTACGGCAATGAGTCGGATGGCACTCGTGCTGTCTCTCTATTCAATCCAAACACCGAATCCGAGGCACTTGATATCTTAGGACGATGTGGACGTGAGACTTCATGTGAGAGTACTACTGAAGCAACGGATGGACTTCAGCGTAAATTGCACCTATTTAACGGAGATCTTCTCAATGCGCGCATTGGTGTGTCTGGTAGTCGGCTTGATAAACTGATGTCAGAAGGGAAATCACCGATGGAGATTCTTGACGAGTTCTACCTCGCCGCGCTGAGTCGGCATCCAACGGATAAAGAGCAGCAGTTCTGGAAGCAGCACATTGATGTCAGTACGTCTACAAATTCGCAACGCGCGATCCTTGAAGATATGGTCTGGAGTCTGCTAACCTGTAATGAATTTGTGAATAATAATTAGCAGGTTAATGGAAAATGATAAAGGAAATTAGTATGAATCTTGAAAGACATCTGAATTTAGCAACTTTGATATTTATCCTGATGTCTGCGGTACCTGCTATCTCGGTAGATTCCAATACTGAAATTGATTTTGAGAAACAGATTTTACCTATCCTTCAGAATCGTTGCTTCAGTTGTCATAGCGCGCCAAAATCAGACACCAGCGAAGCACCTATCAGGAAACCGAAGGGTGGTGTCCAACTGGACAGCGTGGCAGGTATTGAGGAGAGCCAGCACGGAGAGGTGATTATCGCCTGCGAGCCTGAGGATTCTCTTCTCTACCAACGCATCACGTTACCCGAAGGTGAAACCGGTATTATGCCACCGTCAGAGGAAGGTCATCCCTTGACGGAGGAGCAAACTGATCTTATCCGAAAGTGGATTAAAGACGGTGCAAACTATGGTGAATGGATCGGTATTCAACGACAGGCAAAGACATACAGTAAAATTAACAATCATCACCAACCAAATGTGATGCCACCGATTACTTCACTCGTCTTTTCACCTGATGGCAAAAAGGTGGTTGCGTGTTCACAGGCTGGACTACATGTATACGATTTGCCCACACTTAATCTACTTAGGACAATACAAGTAAAAGCACACAACATCCATAAACTTGCGTTTTCTCCAAGTGGTGACAGATTGGCTGTAGGAGGTGGGAATCCAGCAGTTGAAGGTATCATAGAGATTTTTTCTTGGCCAAAATTAGAGTCGCAAAGTATCCTGAAAGAGCATAGCGATTCAGTCACGGCAGTAGCGTGGATTGATGCATCATCACTGGTATCTGCAAGTTTAGACCGACGAGTCATCCTTTGGGATTTGAGTACCGAAACTCCGATTCAAGAACTGAATGGTCATTCAAAGGGTGTATCATCTTTATGTTTCCTAAGTAATAAGGATATACTCGTGAGCACAGGAATAGATCAGAGTGTCCGCGTTTGGGATCTGGAATCAGGTAAATTAATCCGAAGTATGAACAATCATACACAGCCAGTGCATGACCTTGCACTCCGTCCAAGTGATACTGAGTTACCAGTGATCGTATCTGCAGGTGATGACCGTACCGTTCGCTTTTGGCAACCGAGTATTGGTCGGATGGTTAAGTTTGTGAGACTCAACTCAGCACCTTTAAGCGTGGCATGGTTGAATGATGGTTCAAAGGTTGTAACCGCTTGTACCGATGGTGTAATACGGCTCGTGGATCCGGATTTAGTGGAGGTTACAAAAGAAATTCCTACCTTAAATGGTTGGGTATATACCCTTGCCGTCCACCCCACAGACGGCAGTATTGTTATCGGTGGAGTGAACGGTCAAGTCAGACGAGTTATTCCAAATTAACCGAACCTATATTGTCCTCTATTCCCAAGCACTACATCCGTAGATTCCAAATATGAGTATTGGTTTATGTTAAAACTAATACCTCGTGCTTTAAATGTGCAACGGTCAACACATTTTAGTAACCTGCTTTCAATGTATAACGTGTTTAAGAATAGGATAATACTTAGAATTATGCTTGTTGAGTATAAAAAACACAATGCCAATTTCGTATATTCTGCATAATAATACCAATTTTAAAAATTATAGTCGCATTAGAAGATTTAATAAGTTTTTTGAATGTAAGAGACACAGTGAATTGCGCGTGGTGAATGTACGTATGACATTCACATTGAACGCGTGTCTTGGTAATGGTAATACCATTTCTAATAAATAATATACCATTAGTTATGGAATGTTATAGGAACGACCTTTTGGTCGCGACCGGGAGGTCGCTCCTACAGAAGAGGGAGATTGTTGGGTTTCGGAAGGCTCAACTCAACCTACAAGAAGGGTCCCGACCGGGAGGTCGCTCCTACAGAAGAGGGAGATTGTTGGGTTTCGGAAGGCTCAACTCAACTTATAAATAATAAGACTTCATTGTTGAATTAATTGAAATCACGTTAGACTTCAGGAGAATTGTATATGTGGAAATATCGAGTGATAGTTATGATTTCACTCATTGGATATATGGTTTGCTTTATGAGTTGCACGAAAGTGCAGAATAAGTCAATAACTGTTGTGCCTGATGTTTTGAATGCAAAACCGGTGGACGTATTGATTTATACAGGTAGCGCCTCGTGGATAACATTGGAAAATGCAAGGACTGAAGCAAAAACGACAAATTACTTATTAGAATCAAATGGAATTCGTGTTGCAATGATTGAAAGCGAAGAAACCCTTAGGAACTGGATGGTTGAAACAACTGCGAATGGTGCAGTGAATGTCTGCATCCTTTATGGTGTATTACCCTCATCAATCTATGGACCAGGGAATACCGAACCCGAAGGATCAATCGTTGAAAACTGGATTGAAACAACCGATGGTAATACGATCTTGAATCAAGCGGATTATTTAGGCTATTACAGTTCGGACGGCACTCCCAACAACAAAGCCCCTTTACAAAACCTCATGGACATCCCTGATGTTGATATATATGTTGAGGAGATCGATGACCTTTCTATGCATGTAACTGAAAGTGGTAAAACGGTCACCCCAAGTTTAGTTAATTTCGAATCTAACAGACCATTCCCCTTGGAACAACTCCAATTTGGATGGTATGCTGAAAAGATATTTGCCAGTGATACCGGTGATATTCAGGCATCATTGGCAGACCCCATAATTCTTCGAGATGGAAAGAGAGGTAGACTTGCAATTGTACACCAAACACATCATGGGGATAATCCGAAAGGGGAAGTTGCAGCGGAAATAATCATCAACTATCTATTGGCTGATTAGACTTAACATGAGTTTGATAAATCAACTTTTTGTATTCCATCAGAATACGCGTTTGGTCTTCTGAATTGGTTAGGAAACCGCACCTACCGGTCTATGAGAGTAATATTTAAGTAAAAATGAAGTTCATATACCAATTATCAAACTCACGTTAGGCTTAAGCATAATGTCATTCAAAAACTATGTACAAGGATAAACTATGACTTTCAATGCAATTCTAATCCAGTTTATCGTCCAAACAAGAAAAAATATCATGTAGATTAGAGATTGAATTGTCAGGTTGTTCATCTACTGCTTTTGGTTTCCATTCATCAGAGTTACGGTTTATCAAAACGCTTGTCATGCCTGCCCTGTTTGCACCAATGATGTCATTTTGAATGGAATCCCCCACGAACATAGCATCTTTCAACATAACATTAGCACGGTCACATGCCACTTTGAATATTGCAAATTTCGGTTTCCTGACACCGATTTCATCAGAAATAGTCAACGACTGAATACGTTTCATTAGTCCCAAGTGTTGGACTTTTGAAAGTTGGCTGTCAGTATGCTCATCGTGTGCACCGTTTGTAATGATACCGACATGGTATGCGTTTAACCCATCAAGGATGGTGACATCTTCGTAAAGACGTAAACTGTTTAGATAGCGTAAACTGAGAAAGTTGTTGAATTCCTCTGTAGTTTTATTTATTGATAAATTTAGTTCTTTGAATAAATATGAAAAACGTGAATCTCTTACATCTGCCATGGAGCATATTCCCGCGTCAAGTTGCTGAAAGAGCACCTGATGAACCTTAGTCCATGCCTTTGTAAGTTCTTCCTGCGAAACCTCTGGTATACGTTGGCGTAAAAGCTGAAATGTATCTCTTACCGCGATGTTCCATGCGGAATCAGAGTCGCAGAGAGTGTTATCCAAGTCAAAGAATACTGCTTTAATCATATTTTATCTCAATAAGAAATGAAGAGGATTATCAGCTAACGGTACAAGATCGATAAAACCGATGAAGTTTGAGACGTAGTGTATAGCGTCAGAACGTACCACCATCAAAATATATTGTTACAGTCTGTATCCAGAGTACATTATTATAAATTAGGAGAAATATAGTGCGAAAATATCAATGGTCAGTTATTATCTTTTTTATTATTTGTATGGTTTCCATCGCCAGCTGCAATAAAATGCAGAAAGTAGATGAACCTATAATGCCTATTGCAGAATCGGTAGAAACGGTGGAACAGGAACAAGCTGACACTATACCAGTTGAACCTATAGACGATTCAGTAGATGTTATGATTTATATAGGCAAATCCCTATGGATTAGACCGGAAAATGCAGAAAATGAAGCGGAAATGACACAATTTCTTTTAGAGTCAGATAGTATTAAAGTGGAGATAACAAAAAGCAAGGAATCTGTCAGAGATTGGATGCTTCAGACAACCGCAAACGGTGTCGTGAATGTCTGCATACTTTACGGAATTTTACCATCCACGATCTATCCATCAGGAAATGCCCAACCCAATGGATCTGTCGCTGAAAACTGGATTGAATCAACGGATGGTGATACAATTTTGAATCATGCAGACTATTTTGGTTATAACAGTTCAGAAGGTACAGCCAACGAACGTGGTGCTTTGCAAAACCTAATGGACCTACCAGAAATTGAGATTAATGTATATGAACACAACATAGATATGTTTGTTACAGCAGAAGGTAGTAGATTAGCACCAAGTATGGTCCATTTTAAATCTGACAGACCATTTCCTTTAGATCAACTTGATGATGAATGGTTTGCTGAAAAGATACTTGCGAGCGATACTGGGAATACTCACGCTACCTTGGTAGATCCTGTCATTGTAAGAGATGGTGATCGTGGCAGATTAGCGATTGTCTTTCATACCCAGTATAAAGATAATCCGAAAGCCGAAGTTGCTGCACAGATAATCAACTATCTCTTAACTCAATAGAATCGAGCAAATTGACGATCCAAGACATGCACTTGTCCAGTATAGTCTGTGGTTGTTTGTCATCAAATCAATTCAACGACCATACCCAATCCTTTTGCTTCCGCTTCTGCCAGAACAGCTGCTCCTGCCACTGCATCTTGTACCGCTACTCCTACCGATTTGAAAAATGTGATTTCGTCGTCGGTATCGCGTCCATTCTTGTCTCCGTTGACGATTTCACCAATTTCGGCATAAATGTTAGCGTTTGGAATTATCAGGTCTCCAGCTTCTTGTAAGCAGTCCTCTCGCGAATCTACAACAATTCTGTTTGACCGTCTAATTGTTGACGTATCAACTTCTCTTTTTTCTGGAACGAAGGTTCCAACAGCAGTAATGTGTGTTCCAAGTTGAAGGTCGTTTCCATCAAACAGTGGTGTTCCAGATGTGGTTGCACAAATCACGATGTCAGCATCCGCTACCACCTGTTTTGGTGTAGATACGAGATTGACTTCGGGTGCGTCTGTCCATTCAGATATTTCAGCTGCAAGTTGTTGTGCGGAGTCTTTTGTCCGACTGATGAGATTGACGCGTGTGATGTTTCTAATTGCCATCACTGCTTGTAACTGTGCCCTTGCCTGAACGCCAGCACCGAATAATCCAACCGTCTTTGCATTTTCGCGTGAAAGTAATTCTGCTGCTAAACCACCACCAGCCCCTGTTCGGATGGCAGTAAGACTGCTACCATCCATGAATGCTTTTGGCAGACCTGTTAATGGATCAAGAACCAATACTGTTGCTGTGATACGGGGTAAATTGAGATTAGGATTATTATCATACACCGAGACAACTTTGATACCAAAATCGCTGCTTTCTGGTAAAAATGCAGGCATTAAGAGTGTAACACCATTGTCTGTGGAAAGATGTTGCCGTTGAGGTGCAATCACTTTGCTTGCTGAAAGTTGGCTAAATGCATGCCGCATCGCATCAATTGCTTTAGACATCGGCAGTGCTTCTCGCACATCATCTGCGGTGAGAATTCTGATTTGCATAATTTATTCTATTATGAAAAGTGGTTCACCCAACACATCCATATCTGGATTGATTCCCAAACCTGGCTGTGTTGATGCTGCCATTCTACCGTTGATCCTTTGTGGTGCTCCTTCAGCAGTGCTGACTGTAACATAACTGTTGAAGTCGGTTGCTGTAAAGAGATATTCAGTTGGTGTACTGTGTGCAAGATGTGCAATCGCTGCGGTTGTGATATCACCACCCCAACTATCTTCGATTGTCATTGCAATTCCGAGTTCTACACACAGGTCTCTTGCAAGTTTCGCTTTGGTCAATCCACCGAATTTGCTGATTTTAATGTTGACAACATCCATAGCACGATCTGCATGACCACGTAACAACGCATGTATACTGTCAATTGTCTCATCCAGAACAAAAGGGTGATCTGTTCTTTCACGAATAGCAACGCATTCTTCGTAAGATAGACAAGGTTGCTCAATGTAAACATCTACATCACGAACACCTCGTACAACTCGTGCTGCTTGATGCATCAACCAACCAGTATTTGCATCAGCAATTAGTACATCTCCTGGTTCCATTAATTCTGCAACAGCATGGATTCTTTCAATATCGGTGTTTGGGTCGCTACCCACTTTCAACTGAAATTTTCGATAACCTTCCTCACGATATGTTGCAACTTTTTCTGCCATTTCGGTTGGAGTTTGTTGTGAGATCGCACGATAAAGCATAAAATCTAACCCGTATCTTCCACCGAGAAGTGTACATACAGGTTGATTAGAAACCTTACCAAGAATATCCCAACAGGCAATGTCAATCCCGGACTTGACATAGGGATGTCCTTTGAGTGCGATATCCATTTGTTGATTGAGCGGAAGTAGTTGAGTAGGGTTATTTCCGATTAGGTGAGGTCCAAGTTCAGCGATTCCTGTACGTGTCCCTGTCGCATAGGCGGGTAGATAGAACGGTCCGAGTGGACATACCTCACCGTAGCCAGTTATCCCTTCATCAGTTTCAACTTCAACTATGGTGCTATCAAAGACTGAGACAGATTTTCCTCCTGACCAATTATAACTTCCTTCGTGGAGGGGTAGGTCAACTTGATATGCTTTAATACTACGTATTTTCACGAATTCTCCAAAAATACAGACATTAACATATCTGCATAAACTTATAAAACATCAATCTTAGCGTAAATAAACAACTCCTGCTCTTATAACATCTGCTGTATTAGAATTGATCAGTTAATATATGCATAGTATGTTAACCACTACTTGATGGTACCTGTTCTATAATGCGATCAGCAAGTTTAGAAAATGGTAAACTTTGTAGGTAAACAGTACCGGTTCCTTGTAGTGTTGCCAAGAAAAGTCCTTCACCACCAAAGAACATTGATTTTAGACCCTTGATCCTTTCAATGCTGTAGTTTATACCAGATGTAAAGGCAACAAGACACCCAGTGTCAATCCGAAGTGTCTCGTTATCAAGTTCCTTTTTGATGACAGTACCACCTGCGTGTACAAAAGCCATTCCATCCCCGCGTAGGAGTTGTAGGATAAAACCCTCACCACCAAAAAATCCAGCACCCAGTTTCTGTGAGAAAGCAATACTCAATTCTATCCCAAGTGCAGCACATAAAAATGCATCTTTCTGACAGGTCAGTTCTCCACCAATTTCTCCCAAATCAATTGGGATAATATGTCCGGGATACGGAGCAGCGAAAGCGACTCTTCTTTTACCATTTCCAGTATTCGTGAAATGTGTCATAAACAGTGATTCTCCAGTTAATGCACGTTTCCCGGCACTGAAAAGTTTTCCCATCAAACCATCGTCACTGCTGGATCCATCACCCATTTTTGCCTCAAAGACAATGTCCTCTTCCAACCAGTTCATAGCACCTGCTTCAGCGACGATTGTCTCACCTAAGTCAAGTTCCACCTCAACAACCTGCATATCGTTTCCAAAGATTTCGTAATCTATTTCGTGGCTCTGCATTTTTTCCTCTCATAGTTTCAGTAAATCGTTTGTTTTAATACTACAGAAGTATTTAGTTCTGTTAGAATTTGAAAATGTATTGAATGAGACCTTTGTCATAATCATTATGAATATTATAACATTATTCCTTAACACCATCAAGAGAACTTAGATACAAAGAGTTCATTAACGAAGTTTAATCCATGTATGTTAACTATATTATCTGAGAAGATACCAACATTTTATCTGTATGTTCAATTATAACCTAATGTTCTGTCTACTCTAAAATTGTGAATCGGAGTTCCCTCCTACAAAGACAGATCCGTATTCAGTAAGAGCGATCTCCAAAACTCAATATTTACCTGCAAAATAGGAGTGGACACAGCACTAAGTTGCTACCTAAACATAACGTGAGTTCGGTTTAGCAGACTTGCAGGATTTCTACTTTATTTGCCGAATTTACAATGTCATACTTTTGAGTTTTTTGAGTCAATCGGAAATTGAAGAATTTTGCCATGTGCCATAATCCCTTATCACAAGTGGGTTTATAGGCTGTTTATGACTAATTTAGTCAGGATTGACTCAAAAACTTTTGATGATTTATCAGTCACTATAACAACGGTAAGAATTTCTACATACCGCTCCGATGGAGCGGAAGAATGACGGTATATGCGTGCTATAAACATATCGTACCGATGGAGCGGAAGATTAAAGCATCCCATGTAAGAGAACGATAACGTCGGAATTTCAATAGGTAGCAACTTGTGATATTTTATTCAACCTTTTACATTAATATTCGTTAAAAAGGAAAGTAGATTTAGTGAAATTTCAATATCTTAGATAGTAATTACCGTAACTAACAAGCGCATATATAGGTCAAAAATCATTAAATTGTTTTGTGGGGTTTGATTTATGCACAGTCCTATGTCAGGTTCAGGGCGCGGTAGATCGCACCGTATGGGGTCTTATAGCGGTAGATCGCGTTTCCGAAAAAAAGATGATTACAAGTTGACTGCTAAGGAAGAATTGCCTGAACTCATACAAAAAAAGGCACAAGAATTGCTTGAAAGCGGGGAGGAAATAAAAGTTGCTGTTTCAACCGATTTACGGTTTGACAGTACTTATGGGAAAGATTGGCTATTAGCTACAGAGAAGCGATTGATCGCTTTTAATCAGAGCGGTGTTCTCGGACACGACATTCGAGAGGTGGATCTCGCCTCCGTTGAAGACATTGAAATCCTTGAGATGTATGGTAATAATATACTCAAGGTTACGACCTCAGAAAATGCTTATGAATTAGCAAGGTATTCAAAAAGGTTAATCCCAAAGTTCAATCTTGCTGTTTCGGAATTGGAAAAGTCCTATCTTCAGAAGGAAGTCGGTTCAGGAGGTAATGCGCGAGGTAGAGGCGGTCCAGGACCAGGTGGTAGACGACGGGGTAGACGCGGTCCTGGTGGTCCCCCCGGAATGCAGCCAAATGGCGATAAAAGCCGGTGTGAGAAATGTGGAGAACCAATTCCCAGTTGGTCGGGTGTCTGTGTAAACTGTGTTCAAAGAAGCAAACTCATTTTTCGCCTATTCAAATATGCTATCCCATATCTGCATGTCATCATTCCTGCTTTCTTATTGATGCTTGTAATCCGATTTGTAATTGTACTCCCACCTATACTAAGTAAAGAATTGGTTGACAATATCCTTGCTCCTGCAGGAACTGTTATTTCTACTGCTGTCGCTAATAACGAACCGATTCCCGAACAACTCCCGGAAACAACTTGGGGGCAACTGCAAGGTATATCAGACACACTAAGCGATTGGTTCGGTAGTATGCCACTTGGTGGTAGTTTTGGACACCTAATTATAATTGTACTAATGATGGCAGGTTTAAGAGTCTTTTCTACGGTAACTTCCTCTGTCCGTGGGTATATGATGGCTTGGGTAGGTCAGAATGTTACCCGACGACTGCAAAACGAGACTTACGAACATCTCAACACACTTTCAATTGACTTTTTTCATGATCGCGACACTGGCAATCTGATGTCCAGAATCACGCATGATGTGTCCAGACTTAGAGATTTTATTGCAAACGGACTACAAGATATTATTGGAGATTCTTTCACTATCATTTTTATGTGTGCTTTCATGTTTTCTTATAACTGGAAGCTTGCATTATGGACGTTAATTCCGATCCCCTGCCTTATCATCTTCACAATCTATTTTGGAAAAAAAATGAGCAAAGTATACCATGTTTTATGGAAACGGTATGCGAACATTAGTACAATTCTCGCAAGCACAATTCCTGGTGTGCGTGTTGTCAAGGCATTTGCACGAGAAAGGTATGAAATAAGTCGGTTTAGCGAACTTACCCATCAGGTATTTTCCGGTGAAATGAAAGCAGCAAAACTTGGTACGCTATACCGTCCGATGATGCATTTTATTACCTATTCTGGTTCGATTATAATCTGGTTAGTTGGTGGATTGCAGATTATTCAAGGCGATTTAACACTTGGCACCCTGTTTATGTTTCAATCATACATGATGCAGTTCTTTGGACCTGTGTATACTCTCTGCCAAATGAATGAAAGGTTTATCCGAGCAGGCACCTCCGCTGAACGTGTATTTGAAATTTTGGATACACCGCCAAGTGTTGCCGATAAAAGGGATGCTGTCGTACTCGCAAATATTAGCGGGTCAATCGAATTTAAGGATGTCTATTTCTCTTACGATAGTGAAAAGGATGCCCTAAATGGTGTAAGTTTTCAGGTGCAGCCCGGTGAAATGATTGGATTAGTTGGACATAGTGGTGCTGGGAAAAGCACGCTTATCAATCTCATAACACGTTTTTATGATCCCAATGATGGTAGAATAGAGATTGACGGTCATGACAGCAAAGATATTCGGATTAAGGCACTACGACAACAGGTAGGTGTGGTATTGCAGGACCCATTCCTGTTTGCAGGCACGATCGCTGAAAATATAGGTTACTCAAAACCTGGAGCATCTCGGCATGAAATCATTGCTTCAGCAAAAGCTGCAAATGCACATGACTTTATTATCAAATTCTCCGACGGTTACGATACGATGGTCGGTGAACGTGGTGCACGTGTATCGGGGGGAGAACGTCAACGAATCTCTATAGCACGTGCAATTTTGAAAAATCCGCGTATTCTAATCTTAGATGAAGCAACCTCCTCAGTTGACACTGAAACGGAATCGAAGATCCAAGAGGCATTGGAACGACTCGTACAAGGAAGAACAGTATTTGCAATTGCACATAGGTTGTCAACACTAAAATATGCTGATCGACTCATTGTGTTGAAAGAAGGTGAAGTTGACGAAATAGGGACTCATGAGGAGTTAATGGCTAAAGATGGCACCTACGCAAGTCTATGTGAAAAACAGACCGAATTATCAAAAATTCGTGCATGGTAGTATCTTAGGAAGATTTTAGGAGACTGGTTAATGAATGAAGCGATTAGAGTTGCTGATGAATTAGAATTCCTTGATGCAAGCAAGGTCAGTTGCTCCCGGAATGCATTTGCTGAACTTGTTGTGCAACTTCCGGACGGTACAACCCATACAAAGGTTGAACCTGTACGCAGTTTTCCAGTAAGTGAAACCACTCGTTATATTGCCCTTTTAGATCACGAGGGAAATGAAATTGGTATCGTTGAAGATGTCAAAAAACTCACACCCAATTCACGAGATGTTCTTATTGAAGAGTTAGAAAAGCGATATTTTATGCCGAAGATTACGAAGATAAACTGGCTTGATGGACAATTCGGTGTTACGACATGGAATGTCAAAACATCACAAGGCGATGTAGAGTTCGGTATACGAACAAGATACGATATTGTCACTCTTGAGAACGGACGTGTCCTCATAAAAGATGCAGATGGAAATCGTTATGAGATTGAGAACTATAATAAATTAGATCCGAAAAGTATTGCGCTACTTCAAACGCAAATGTAGTTTTATAAGTGTTGATAAGGAGAAGAAATTTGGAAAATGTAATAATTGAACGTATTGAATGGGCACGTTTAACAGGTGAACGTCCGCGTAAAGCCGGATGTAACTCTCGACTTGGTGAACACGGCTTGCATGTACGTCCTCCCATTGCAAGGTTAACGACCTCTGATGGTGCAACAGGAATAGGGTTTTCGTCTATTTCACGTGACAAGGCAGAAGCAATTGTCGGATTCAAACTGAGCGATGCGTTTGATGTTGAAAATGGTGTGACCGAAGAATATCAGTTCATGGAGTATCCGTTATGGGATCTCGTTGGGCAGCTGGAGCAAAAACCTGTTTATGCAATGTTATCCGGTGAGAATGACGGTTTTCAAGCACCATGTTACGATACTTCTCTCTATATTGACGATCTACATCTTGAGGACAATGCTGAAGCAGCAGCACTCATTGCATCTGAAGCACTTGAAGGAAAAGCACGAGGACACAAAGCCTATAAAATCAAGGTTGGTCGTGGCGCAATGCACATGCCACTTGATAAAGGAACACAACGCGACATTGATGTAATCAACGCTGTGCGAGATGCTGTTGGAAAGGATGCCACAATACTAATTGATGCAAATAACGGGTATAATCTTAACATTACTAAACAGGTATTGGCTGGAACAGCAGACGCTAATGTCTATTGGATGGAAGAGGCATTTCACGAGGATGCACGCGTATATGGTTTATTGAAAGAATGGCTAAATGACGAAGGAATACAGACAAAAATTGCGGACGGAGAAGGTGGCGCATCACCGAATCTTATCAATTGGGCTAAAAATGGGCTAATTGACATTGTACAATATGATATATTTCATCCTGGATTCACACGATGGCTTGAATTGGGACCTGAATTGGACGCAGTAAATGTCGGTACAGCACCACATCACTATGGAGGATATTACGGTAATTTTGTCACTGGTCACCTTGCATCGAAAATAGAAAAGTTTGAGTTTGTCGAATGGGATCATGCAACAACACCGGGAATAGACGATTCAAACTATACTATTTCTAATGGGAATGTGAATATCCCGAATTTACCCGGATTTGGTTTGAGTATTGAAGAAGAACCTTATCAAAAAGCACTTGAAGAAAACGGATTTATTGTAAAAGCTTAGTAGAAAGGAGCATTATTTTATGCCTCATTTAACTGACGCAGATAGAGAATTTTTTAAAGAAAACGGCTATTTAGTTGTGCGCGGTGCACTGAGTCAAGTGGAAATTGATGCTGCATTGGATAGGGTATGGGAATCACTTGACGAAGATCGGAACGACCCGGAATCTTGGATTCGCAAAGGATATCGCACTGCACCTGTTGGTGGAGAGGACGTAATTCGCGGAACCATATACGGTAACAAAGTTTTTGCTATGGCAGAGGAGATGGTCGGAGAAGGTAAACTGCATTCAGGTGGGGGTGCAGGTCCTCATATCAATTTTCCTGATCCTGACAGAGAATGGAGAGAACCGCTTGGACACTTGGATGGCTATCACACGCCAAGTAACGGAGTACCAAAAGGAGTTGTAGGCGCATTCACACTTGGTGCAACGGTTTATCTGGATACAGTTGAAAAACAGGGAGGTGGGTTCACAATTTGGCCTGGAAGTCACAACATCTGGTCGGAATACTTCAGACACCACGACCTTGATAGTCTTCCTGGTGGCGTTGCACCATTTGATTTAGGACCAAGTTATGAATTTACTGGTGAAGGTGGAGATGTCTGTTTCTGGCATCATCAAATGAGTCATACCGCGGGACCAAATTGTGGACGAAAAGTTAGAATTGCACTCATCGGTAGATACCGCAGAAACGACCTTGATGAGATAAAGTTTGAAACTCCTGAAGATATGTGGAAATATTGGGATGGACTTTCATAGATAAATAGATAGATTACCGTTTCTTCCAAGTCAATAAACATTACAACATAGACATAATTATATTATTGTGCGGGGTCTCAGTGCCTCGCATTTTTTATTTTATAGTGAAATATAAAAATATGTTTACACATCTTCTGTAGGCGGGGAATGCCTTATGGCATTCATACCGTTGATTTCGATCTCCGAATCGCGACTATGGAAATGTATGGTCGGGAATCGGAGTTCCCTCCTACAAAGAAACTGTCAAGATAATTGTAAAATCCACTATATAATACTATGTCGTATTGCAATTTGCCATGTTTTTACTTGACAATGAGAAATCGTATAGGTAACATATCTTCAATTCTATTAGGGAACTATAATGTGTCGACCGAATTATTTCAGTTTTATACAAAACCAGAAGTAGCATCACAGTGTTGGGAACATCTCATCCATACGTTACCAACAGTCAACCGTAGTGTCAGTGACCTGTATTTTGTTGAACCTTCAGCAGGTACTGGTTCATTCTTCGAGTTGATGCCTACCAAAAGAAGGTTGGGTATTGACATTCATCCTAAGTGTGAAAATGTTATCATACAAGATTTTTTCAAGGTAACCCTTTTGCCTTATCCCCCTAAAGACACTGTAATCATCGGTAATCCTCCATTTGGTAAGCGCGGAAAATTGGCTGTTGCTTTCTTTAACCACGCAGCTTTACTTGCTGATATTGTTGCTTTTATCGTTCCTGTGAACTTCAGAAAGTATATTGTCCATAAGAAACTTTCTGAAGATATGCGTTTTATCAGTAAATTGGAACTACAGAGAGATTCATTCTACCTCGAATCTGACAAATCTTATTCTGTCAATACAGAATTTCAAATATGGACACGTTTGGAAAGTAATCATCATGACATGCGACAAAATAAGCCTTTACCTATCCGACATCAGGATTTTCAATTATGGCAATATAACAACACTGTCGCTGCACAGAAAGTATTTCAAAACTCTTTTGATTTTGCAGTGCCGTGTCAAGGATGGCAGGATTATACACGTAAAGAAACGGACGAAAAACTGTGTGAACGAAATAAACAATGGATTCTCTTAAAAGCAAACAATTCTGATATTTTAGTGCGATTAAAACAAATAGATTATGAACGATTAGCGAGAGAATGTGGTACTGCTGTTCCAGGTTTTCGCAAAGGAGATCTTGTGAAAACTTATTCGGATCAATTTGATAATAGGTCGCAACGGTAGGGATATTTTGAACAAAAAGCGACTACAGAAGATTGTCAGAATTGCATTACCCACTTTCTTAGCAATTGTTATCTCATTTTACCTGCTAAAGGAGATTAATCTTAGGAAGATACCCGAAACACTTGGCAGTATACCAATTAAGGCAGTATTAATTGGGTTTGTGTGCTATTGTCTACTTGTTATAGCAAAAACACTTCGGTTTAGGACCTTACTCAGTTTGAAATCAAGTGTACATCAGATATTCCCAATTCTTGCTTTACACACATTTTGGGGGAATTTCCTCCCGATGCGAACTGGAGACATTTCTTATGTCTATCTAATGCAGCGAAGACAGAAGGTTGATGCAACTCAGGGAATTGCATCTCTTATGGTGGCAAGTCTAATAGATTTAGTGTTGTTAATAGGCTTGATGGTTGTTTCTGCTACACTACTGCTTCCTAAACTGAGTGGTAAGTTTTCTTGGACAGTGCTTTACCTTATGCCCATGCTTACGGGTACAGGGTTAATTGTTGTGATTGTCTTAGCATGTGTTGCACCAAATTTCTGTAATGCAGTTGCTTTAAAATGTGCCAAACCATTGTTACGCTTTGACAAACGTCCACTGACTTGGACTGTCAATAAAATTATTGCCATCCTAAATGAAATTACTAAGTTTCGCTTGAACCTACATTTTTTGAAAGTCTGGGGATATTCTTTATTGTGTCTAACAATCCGCTTTGGATTTCAATGTTATCTTGTTGGAGAGATGGGTGTTGAGATACCTTTGATGGAAGTTCTTTTTGCACTTGCATTTACCAACGGGTTCAATCTGTTGCCTATACAGACTGTTGGTAACTTTGGTACAACAGAATTTCCGTTTGCTTGGTTCTTGAATTATTTCGGTACATCCTTAGAGATAGCAACTGTTACAGGATTTAGTTTACACATTCTAATTCTACTATACTGTTTACCTTTAGGGTTATATGGATTCCTCAGAAAACCAAAGGAACAATTACATGAGAATCATTGATCCACATGTTCACGTTTGGAAGAACGATCCACAGTTTCCGTGGTCCCCAGAAAGAAGAAATTCACCATCCGAAGATGCAACACCTGAAATGTTACTTGAATTAATGAATGCAAATGGTGTTGAAAAAACTGTGTTAGTTCAAGTTATTCACTATCATTGGGATAATAGTTATGCTGCGGATGCAATGAAAAGATATCCAGATAAATTTATGGGAGTGTGTAGAATAAATCCAGAAGACCCAGATGCACCAGACCATCTCAGTCGTTGGACAGAAGAAGATGGCTTTCACGGAGTACGTTTGAGTCCATCTGTTGGTCCTGATGGGGATTGGTTCACCGGACCATTAATGCCACCTATATTCAGTCGCGCTGAGGCATTAGGTGTACCGATGCTTATACTTACCAGAGCAGAGAGATTGGTTAACCTCGTGTCACTTATGGAACAACATCCGGATCTAAATGTTGTTATTGACCACATGGCAGACTGTTCTCCTAGTGATACTGAGAAGTTACAGTTGTTGCTTAATCTTGCACGATTTCCACAGGTATATGTGAAAATTAGCCATACATGGTCAATATCTCAAGAAAACTATCCGTGGCAGGACACGCACGAACAGGTTAAGAAAGTATACCACACATTTGGTGGGAAACGTATCATGTGGGGTACTGATTGGCCCGTCTGTTTATCTCGCGCTACCTATGCACAAACATTGTCAGTAGTACGTGATGAAATGGACTTTTTTACATCAGAAGATAAAGAATGGGTATTGGGTAAAACCGCATTGCAACTATGGGATTTTGCCTCATCTTGATTTCTATTTTCACATGTGATATAATTAATATAAGAACACAATCAAGGAGGAGGTAAAACCTATGCCATTTTGTCCTGAATGCAAAACTGAATTTAAGGATGATGTCTTAATTTGCTTGGAATGCAATGTAGATCTTCTTCCCGGTTTAGTACCGACACAAGGTCCGGAATCAGTTGACTGGTACGCTGTCAAATCAGTGTCGAATGAAATTGCCGGACATATCCTCACAAATGTGTTAAAAGATGAAGGAATTGAAGTCTATTTGAGATCTCACGAGATGTCTGCAATTGGTGGAATAAAAGATAATGTGAGTAAATCCGAATGGGGTGATATCCTCGTTCCAACATATAGTATTCAACGTGCTTTGGAATGCATCAAGGCTTACTATGATTCCCTAAAAGAAGAATAGCATTCACAGGTAGATTGCAATGAATGCGAAGCATCTCTACCTTTTTAAAGAAATGAAATCCCATATTGATACGAGTGGAAAGATACTTGTAATGGGATACCGACGAGGTAACGGAACGCGAGTCAAACCTTATTGGCGTAGGTTACCGAGTAGACAAATCGGTGCTCGTAGAAATATCCAAGATAATCCAGGACAACTTACTTTGTTTGACCAGAATCAACCAAGTAGTAGCAACTGATTTTATAAAATAAAGCTCAAGTATTTTCCTTTAACTCTATCAACTATTACAGATTTAAATTATGGACATAATTTTACGAAGCTTGCAAGTATCAAACCCGACTTCGAGTCGCTTGCAGGCTTTTATTATTCTTTTGTTACTGTTCACAAGTACTGTCCTATACGGTGATGTATATCGCATTAGAAAAGGTGATAATCTACTTATAGCTGTCATTGGACAACCGGAGTATAGTCAATCCGTTCAGGTGCGTGATGACGGTAGAATAAGTTACTTTAGTGGAGATTTATTCGTTGCAGGAATGACTACTGAAGAGATTAATAAGTTGCTGAGTAACTTTCTATTAAAAGAGGAACTTGTTAATAATCCTATAATTATGGTGTCTCTTTTATCACAAGAGAATGGTGTTTATGTAGGTGGTGCTGTCCAGACACCTGGTCGCTATGTTATCTCTCCAGAATCCGATATTGATTTGTCACGAGCGATCGCGCTGGCAGGGGGTACAACTGAAAGTGCTGATTTACAACAGATTCAACTGATACGATTTCAAACTGTCAAGCAGGTTGGTAATGAACCAAATGAGTCTAATGTAAGCGATACCGTTTCAAAAAAATCTGCAGTTATAGTTGAGACTTACGATCTTTCAACAGACCAAAACTACCAAGATATACGCGTAAATATCAATGATTTAGTATATGTTAAACAACTCAGTGTGATTGAAGTTCAAGGGGAAGTAAAGCAACCCGGAAAATTATTTATTCGTAAAAAAATAAGCATTGCGGATGCATTGGCGAGAGCAGGAGGGTTCACTGAGGAGGCAGCTATAACGACTCTTGTAAAGGTAAACAAGGATGGCAATCTTACCGAATTGAGTGTCCCAGAACAATTTTGGAAACCAATTGATAACAAACAAAATAATACCTTTCTATCTGATGGGGAAGTACTTTTTGTTCCCAATGCATTCAAGGTAGAACCTATCTATGTCACAGGTTATGTTCGTAATCCTGGTGCCCATCGTGTACGTGGTCCCTTGACATTACAGAAAACTATCGCAATTGCAGGTGGTTTTGAGGATGTAGCAAACCGAGAGAAATTTCATATTCATAGAAAGGATGGAACGACTATAGAACACATTTATAAACCTGGTGAAGATACAACAATAATTTATCCTGGTGACATCTTAGAGATACACAAGCGATTTCTGATAAATTGGATAATTGTAAGTACTGCTGCCAATACTGTAGTCACTTTAACATATTTCATTATCAACTTAACTCAAGACTGATATCTACCCACCCACAATATGTCAGTAAAATTAGAATTCACATATTCTTTACACGATTTAGAACCCCAATATCAGCATTTTAGGTAACTACAAATAACCTTCCCTGTTTAGTTTCAAACATGCATTTCATATATGTCTTTCCATTTGCATGCCAATATTCCAATGTTTTCTGTCTCCCTGTATCCAAAAGAAGTTCCTCAACCTTCTCTGCTTCACCTATAATCTCAACCAAAGTAGAAATTGGTTCATTTGTTGTATTATATAGATAATAAGTATGGTTATTATTATCCACTCTGTGATGTATTCGCACTGATTCCGTTAGTCTATTCTCTTTACCAGAATATATGCAAATCTCAGGTGAAACCCATTTTCTCAGTAACCTTCTGATTTCCGTTTCTCTCTCACCTTCTGGACCATCTATAATCGTTGTCCTTCGATGATAGATTAGTCTTTCAAGATGATATGGGGTTAACCCAATTTTTCCATTAAGCAGATATGGAATTGGTGCATTGACAATTAGTTTTCCCTTTGACTTAGTAAAATCAGTTAAGTATTTTACCGTCGTTTCCTGAAGTGAGATGCAACTCGGTAACAATATTAATCGATAATTATTCCCCTTGTGATATATTGTTCCTTTATTCTTATCTATTGTAGCGTCAATGAGCTGCACTTCTGACACAATATCATAATCATAACCCATGTTCCACACTGTCTCACACAACCATCCCCAAGCTTTCGTTATGTTATTCCACTGCTTCTCATCAGGTTTCATCCAGACACTTTGCGTTGGTGATAGCATTAAAATTGGACGTTTCGGTTGTCCTACTTGTAATGATTGACCCATATATAACGAGGGGTTGTTATCCGTATGATACTTTGTAAATCTGTTTGTTATCCACTGATTAAATCCATAGACAGCATCCTGTAAACAATTGTTGACTGTCGGAGTCTCTTGTCTAATAATACCTACATGCTGTGCATTACTACACAATGATTTGGTAACCACTAAGCGTCGTGAAGTATCTGAGCCATCAGAGAAAAGAAGTGGACAATCTACCTTCTCCAAAATACAACCTAAATCATATTGTAATGACTTTGCACTTTCTCGTATGGTGACTGCTAATCTCAAATCACGTTGATGACAAAACTTCATTAACCCTCCAAGGAAACAACGCGCAAACTGTGATGTCAATTCCTGCCAGAAAACGCTTCTTATCACTGGTGAGTTATACCTATCATAGAATAGAAATGGAATGAAACTCCAACGGGTATTCATTGATGTATTTTGATTATCCATGAATGTTTCTTCCCGAAAATGCTTCAATAGTAAACTACTCCACGGTATAGATGTTCCATCAAATTCAAACACAGACAAAAACCTTGGTAATTCTATGGAAAAACCGAGTAATGCATCTGTGCCATACGTCTCAACATAACTCAAGAGGATCCGGTTAATGAAGTCATCTACCCCTGAATTACTTAATATATCTTCTCCATTATCATCAGATTGATAGATATATAGGATAGTCCTACCCCGTAAACGTCCTGCAACTGAAATATCACCTGTTAAACAACGTTGTATGTATTCAGTGATATTATAATATTGTATATCAGTGTTTACTTGTGAAACGAGAAAGAATTGGTTAAATGGATCCTCACTCAATATATAATTCCTACCAGAAAATAATGTGCTTAAGATATTCTGGATAGATGCATCTGTGTTAGATGGTTTGAATATTAACTCCTTAATCTTCAATCTAAAACGGGTCTGAACCGTTTCATTATTCAAATGGACCCATGACTTCTTACCTTCGCGCTCAAGTCTGGTTAATTCGGTTTTGTGTGTAGTAGAATTTTGATTATCTGGGTAGGACAGGAGATGATTGTTGGGGGTAGGTGGTATTTTAGTATTCAAAACTGGTATGTCCCTGAAAATGTTATAAGTGACCCATCAGTACCGTTTATATTGTGTAGATCTGGAACATCTGCTAACATAGTATTTAATGTACTTACTTAACTTACTCAATAGTGGCAGTTTCCATACGCGAAGTATAACAAATGCAGTACATTATGTCATGATATATCTATTCTCATCTTTATATACCTAAAACCTAAATTATAGTGTGCTTTGAAATAGTACAACTATAAGATGATTCTACATTCCCGATTATTAGTGTGTTTAAACCTCAACTGACGAGAAGTAAAACCAAACATAGAATAATAAAAAGCGTAAAAACATGAACCAATTCTTGTACAGCTTGACATTAGTCCGTACTATTTGAGTGAATTGTACAATTAGATTAAACACTTTTTTGAAAGAGTTATCTCCGCAAAACAATACATAATGAGAAAGGAATCCTATGATCGGTATATCATATCACGCAGGTGGAATGAAAGACCAACCCCTACAAAACGTCGTATCAATTCTTTCGGATGTTGGTTACGATGCAATTGAGATGATGTGCGGTCCAGATGCACACATCCGCTCTGATGAAATAACAGATACTCTACTCAAAGAAATCAATACGATGACGACAGATCACGGATTAAAGGTATCTGTCATTAATCCATTTACAGGAAAGGGTTTATACCAACTGGCACTTGAGGATAAGCAGGCAGCAATTGATCATTATGCGATCCTACAAGATGTAGCAGTCTCTCTTGATGCAATTGGTGTCAATTTTCTAACCGGATATGGTGGAGACAAAGGGGATGCATTCGCATGGAAACTCCTTGTTGATACCCTAAAGCCGATTTGCAATCGGGCTGAAAAAATCGGGATTACAATGAATATCCACAACCACGAGGCAAATACTATCGATTCATCCTCTAAAGTCACCCTGTTAATACAACATGTAGGATCGGATTCCTTGAAGGTGTTGAACGATATCACGAATTTCTATCACTTAGGTGAGGATATCGCTGAGGTCACCGAAAGGTTAGGACCGCTTACAGACCACTGCCACGTCAAAGGAGTAGCTGGGATGTATCCGTATAGCACATTTCTAATTCCAGGGGAAGAGGGTGATGAATTGGACTTCAAAACATTCGCTGAGAGCTTAGGAAATGTTGGATACGATAAGTATATCTCAGTGGAAACCTTTCCACACATGCGGATGGAAAAGGCACAAATTGCTTATGATATGATGTCAGAAACTTTGAAAAATATTGGTCTTAGATAATATCGGATGGAATGAGAAAATAACATGTCTATGATATGATATGTAAATAAAGACCAGATGTGGTAGGATTGGGTGTAATCCAATCCTACGGTATCACATCAATTAATGGATTTTGATTAATAATTATCCTCCAGAATTAAGATGCTGAGTTCTCCAATGCTTTTATGCCAGGCCAATCTCTCCACATATCCTCATTCGGTGGTTCCTCTTTGGTTTCTGACAATTCCGTTTTTCTAAAATCGTAAAGCACTGCCTGACGTATCTGACGTGTATAGTTATGACCCGCTGCATGTCCGATGCGATGATGCCAGAATACTATATCACCTGCATTTCCGTGACAATCAACACCCGCTTCTCTGCTGATACGTTCTCTATCAACATCATACTGTGGTGTCGGTTCGTTCTTATATTGCGACTTATAATCGTAGTAGAAAACTTTGTGGCTTCTAGGCCAAACAGTAAATCCACCACCATCTGGATGCACATCGTCAATATATCCAACTACACCAAGGTGAAACGGATGTGCGTCTACATGACAACCGATTGACTTTTTCGGTACATCTCCATAAGGCAGGGTGCAATAGATGCCTCGAACACGTTCTGGCACCACTAAATTACCTTCACCTAAAAACTGTTCTGCCATTCGCCATACATTTGGATCTCTTGCAAGAAGCCTAACCATCCATTCCTCACCACCAGGTTCGCGAAAATTCCATCTGAATCCTTTTCGTCTGTTGGTATTATCTTCATTTTCCTCTTCAGATTTGAATGGACCGACCCATGTGTCAGGGTCTTCACGTAGTCTTCCTTCAGGTGCGCCATCCCACAACCTTGTTCGCGCGCGTTCCATAAGCTCCGGGTTTAGCACATTTCGTTTAATCAGATAACCTTCATTTTTAAAAAACTGAATATCATCTTGTGTAAGTTCAACCATAATCTCCTCCTTGCCAAAAAATTGTAACAACTTCTTGTCCAAAATGCAACTGAATTTTGAAGATTCATTATCTATATCTGTCATATAAAGATATGTGGTTGGCATAATCTTCCAATAAACTACTTTACGACATACAATCTACTGAATAACGCAAGTTGCTACCTAAACATAACCTGAGTTTGGTTTAGCAGACATGCAGGATTTCATCTTTATTTGCCGAATTTACAATGTCATACTTTTGAGTCAATCAGAAATTGAAGGAATTTGCCATGTGCCATAATCCTTTATCACATAAGGGTTTATAGACTATTTACGACTATTTTAGTCAGGATTGACTCAAAAACTTTACAAGATTTATCAGAGACTATAACAAAGGTTTTTTCAGTGCATATTTGCCGATTCCCAAAGTTGTTTATACCGAATTCACGTTAAACCAAAGACAATAATCTATTCATTAGTGTAACAATTTCCACATACCGCTCCGATGGAGCGGAAGAATGACGCTATATGCGTGTTATAAACATATCGCACCGATGGAGCGGAAGATTAAACATTCCATGTAAGAGCACGATAACGTTGGAAATTCAATAGGTAGTAACTTGGGTTAAATAATAGATTTACCAGAATTGAAAATCAACAGTATTTGTGGTATAATACATCTATGAAAGATTATTTCCTCTTAATATTTAACGTGCTATTGACAGTTATTGGTCAACTTTTGTTAAAACAAGGAGTCACTGCTGTTGGACAGATTGGTAGTTTTCGTGAGTTATTGTCAAAATTCTGGCAAGTTATTTTTAATCCTTATGTTCTCGGTGGTATATCAATCTACGGATTTACTACTTTCGTCTGGCTTGTAATCCTTTCACGGGTTAAGCTCAGTATTGCATATCCGATGTTGAGTTTAGGCTATGTGTTAGTAATTCCGTTCTCATGGTTCATCTTCAAAGAATCTATACCGAGAGTACGTATTATCGGTGCCATAATTATCTGTATCGGTGTATATCTTGTTGCACAGGGAGAAGCATAGTTGATGCAAAAATATGCTACCGATCCTCGTTCAGATAATTCATTGTCAGGTAATGGACAAGATACATCATTTCCCACTCGTTCTTATACTGCAATGATATTATCCGCGTTTCTCCCTGGACTTGGACAGATATACTTGCATCAAGTCGTAAAAGGATGTATCATCTTTTTCGTATTCATAACTGCAATCGGACTCTTTTACCTCAACTCCTATCCTGTGAGAGGATGGGATGATTTGTTACGATTCCACCCCGAAAGATACAATGATACTACGTCCTATGACTCGTTGAATTCAGAGGATAATATTGACAATTCCTTCCATATTTGGACACTTGAGAATGGAAAAACATTGATGTTCCGTCCATCGTGGATACTGAAAATTACCGCTTTTATCCAAGCATTATTTTGTTGGATATATGCAGTTTATGGTGGGTGGCGTGGAAGACCTCAAATCCATATTGTGCCTTAGCATACAAAAAAGCAAGAGATAGATATTAAACTTACACCATACATAAAATCCCCAAACGAGATTTACACAAATACAAATTGATATAATGGCTCAATATGTTAAGAGCAAAACAGTATTGTCTTTTCTTTCTAATTTACGTGTCATTTATTCCCTTATTGCCAAGTTGCCAATTTAACACTTTACATCAGATAGAAAAACTACTGGATGCTGGAAGACCGCAAGAAGCAATAGAAAGACTGGAGGGAATAATCGCATCTGATCCCAATAATGCAAACGCAAGGATGTTACTTGGTAAGGCATATAACGAGATAGGACGATACAATGATGCTGTTATACAGTTTCAAAAGGCATCAACACTATTTGTTTCACAACCAAACAACCTAATAAATGCCAGACTTAACTTGGCAAGCACTTATCTTATATATGGTGATAGAGATTCTGCATTCCGTCTACTCAATATCGTTCAAAAAGGTACTTCAGATCCTGTAGTCATTAAAAGGATAATTGAACTTGTAGGAGATAGTTACAGTACCAAGCAACTAACGACCGGTAACTCAGATAACTATTCACCAACCTTCTCACGAGATGGAACCCAAATAGCATTCTCTTCTTTTCGTCTTGATAATGGTGAGATCTATTTGATGGATCTGAATGGACACATTCATCGTCGTGTTACCTACTCGACAGATTTCAATGATAATTCACCTGCATTTCTTAAAACACCCGATTATATTTTCTATAGTAGTGAACCCAAATCGACGCGCGAAATCAAACTCGTCATTCAAAGTAGTGGATCAACTCCCATCTATGCAGGTTTCAACATAACACATATTCACAGCAAAAGAACACATACTGTCATTCCAATTAGTTTTGGTGCTCGCGTCCCAAGGTCGTCAACTTCAGGTAATATGGTGGTATACGAATCCAATACAGATGGAAACTTAGAATTATATATACTTAATTTGAAAGATATTGACTTGTCACAATTCGAGACGCAGAATCTTAATCCCAGACGTATTACTCAAAATGAAACAGATGAGGGGAGTCCAGCATTCTTCCCGGATGGAAAACGTATCGTTTTTGTCTCCTCACGAAATGAGGTGAACCAACTCTACACTATTGATATTGATGGGAAAAACGAAAAACACTTCAACCCAAACCGTTTTGATTGTTATAACCCATCTGTTTCACCAGATGGAAAAACTATAGCATATATGTCAGCAAGATATGGGGATTGGGAGATCTTTCTTATAGATTCTGATGGAAAAAATGAACGACAGATTACAAGTGGGATAGGTAGATCAATACAACCCACCTTCTCACCAGATGGTCGTTACATAGCGTTTGTTTCCGATAGAAGTGATAACTTTCATATTTACTTATTGGATCTACAAAAACCGACAACTCGTGAAGATGTTGTTAAACGACTGAATATGTAGATATATGAAAACTACTACAAATGGTCAGACTTTTCTTGGAGAATTGAAATATGTTTCGCGTAATTAAACCTGAAGGTTTCGGAAATATCCAACTTGAAGAAGTACCGATTCCAGATGTAAATTCGAACCAAATAAGAGTGAAGACAGATACAACATTAATAAGTCGTGGATCAGAATTATTCAGACGTTATATACTTGAAGAAGCAGTTTCTCCAGCGATCATGGGATATTCCCTCACAGGTATTGTGGATGCAGTTGGAGATCAGGTCACTGATTATCAGGTTGGTGATCGTGTAATGGCTGTTGCACCCCATGCACAATATGTCATCGCAGAACCCAACCCAACGGATGGTCGCACCGTACCACTTCCTGTTGACGTGGGTTTTGAAGAGGGAACCTTCCTACCGTTGGCGACCAGTTCAGTAGCTTGGACAGATTCATCAGGTGTTAAAGAGGGGGATGCAGTAGTTATTTTAGGACAAGGGATAGTTGGTAGTTTGATGATGCAGGTGATTCGTGGGTATTCTCCCAAACAGATTATAACTGTGGATGCATTTTCCTTACGGTGCGAACTTTCTCTTCAACTTGGTGCAAATAATACAATCAACATTGAAGAAGAAGATCCTATACGAGCAGTCCGTCAACTCACAGATGGAAAAGGTGCCGATCTTGTAATAGATTGTGTTGGTGGACATGCAGGTGTAAAGTCGTTTGAACAAGCACAGGATATGGTCCGTCAATTTGGAATTATTCAACTCATTGCACTCTATCAACAAAAACCACTCCCTTTACATTCCTCAAAAATGATGAACAAACGTCTTGTTGCGGGTATCCTTACAGATGAACCTCGCGCTAATATTGCTGCACGTGCGATAAAAAAGATACAGGATGGTGAAATTCGTGCAACAGACATGATAACACACCGATTTCACTATACGGAAGCGAAAGATGCATTTGATCTATTATGGAATTCACCGGGGGATGCACTCGGTGTATTGATAAAGTGGTAAATTCGGAAATTTTTATGGAAAATAGTAGCAATGCTGAAATTAACTTTCACACAACTTTACGAGGATTTGACTTAACCTTTACCTCAACATGGGGACTTTTTTCTCCCCAAGGGATTGACGCAGGTACACGTCTATTGATTGACGTGATTGATATAAAAGATGGAGATAAATGTCTGGATCTGGGATGTGGATATGGTGCTGTCGGGATAACTATGGCAAAATTTTCGCCAACTACAAACATATATATGGTAGACAAAGATTTTGTAGCGGTAGACTATGCTCGTAGAAATGTGAAACAGAATCATCTCCATAATTGTGAAGTTCTTCTAAGTAACGGTTTTAGTCATCTACCAAATATACAATTTGATGTGATTGCCTCAAATCTACCTGCAAACGTTGGTAAGGAACTGATGCAGATTTTATTCTCCGATGCCAAGCAGCACCTAAAACCGAATGGCAGATTCTATGTCGTAACAATTTCAGGACTTCGCGAATTCATAAAACGTAATTTTCAAAAGGAATTTGGGAACTATCGAAAAGTAAAACAGAGGAATACACATACTGTAGCAATGGCAGTAGTAACATAGATTCATACCAACGATAATCTATTAAAATAGAAGTCAATATATACTAAGGAGTATAACTCATGAAAGTAATAAAACATTACTGGCTATTTGTGCTATTATTGATGGTTCTATCACAAATCTGTATAGCAGTGGAGATTGAACAGGTGGAAATAGATAAGACAGCAACATATCCCCAAGAACATTGGTATAATTTGACTTTAATGGGAATGAAAATGGGGTACATCCATGTATACATAGATAAAACAGGATATGAAGACGAGGAGATGATTCGTACTAAAATAGATTCTGTGATGCAGTTTAAAGGTTTAGGTAAACAGATGAAAGTCGCAACAAACCGTATTGAGTATTCTGATCTTAATTATATGCCGCGTTACTTTGTTTCATCCTCTGACGAATCTGGACTGAAACTGGTACAGGGGATAATAAAGGATGGTGTTGTCTACATCACAACTAAATTGAATGGACAGACAACGGAAACAGAAGTTACACTTCCACCGGATACTATTTCAGATGCAGTAGCAGTGGATAATCTGATTTCAAAAAATCTGATGAATATCGGACAAAAACTCAACTATCATACATTCAATTTTGACATACAAAAACCTATAAAGACTGAACTCAGTGTCGTAGGGAATGAGAGTATAACCTATGAATCAAAGAAAATACAGGTGTATGTTCTTCAACAAAAAATGGATTTAATGGGTGGTTTTACCACTCGTTTATGGGTTGACAGCGAAGGAATAACATATAAATCTTCAACAGAAATGATGGGTCAAACTTTAGTTGCAATCAAAACTGATAGAAATTCGGCTCTTGGTGAAGTTGAAGAAGTAGATATTACATTGAACACACGAATTATTCCAACAGGTAAAAGACCCAAAGTAGGAGCATCTCAATTTGATGCCAATTTACAACTATCAAGTGGTAATCTTAACGATACAATCATGAATAACAACAATCAGAAACTAATGCTGAAATCTGAACAATCTGGCACACTATCTGTTAAGAAGGCACATGTTGAAGAGAACAACTGTCCTAAATTACCAATTCAGAATCCAGAACTCAAGAAATATTTTAAATCAACAATTTATGTTGAGGCTGAACACCCGGACATAAAAGCTAAGGCAGTTGAAATATTAGATGGTGAAGATAATTCTTGGCGTGCAGCAAAGAAGTTGTGCAAATGGGTATATAAATCTATCAACGAAAAGGGATTAAGTGGAGGTTACAGTTCTTCACTAACAACACTTCAAACCCGTTCTGGTGACTGCACAGAACACACCGTCTTGCTGATTGCACTGGCACGTTCAGTAGGCATTCCCGCAAGAATCTGTTCAGGTCTTGTATATTCAAAAAATGCCTTTTATTATCATTTTTGGCCTGAGGTATATGTTGGCAAATGGGTACAGATGGATCCAACATTTGGACAAGTCATCGCTGACGCAAACCACATTCAACTTGGTGGCGGAACACTCGAATCTGGTACGATGGTAGAATATACTGAGGGGGTTTTCCGCACCCTTAATCAACTTGAAATAAATATCGTTGACTAACCGTATCAATCAATTGTAACCCTTCTTAAAGGTTAGTTGGGTTGTGTAAGCAACACTCAACATGTAATTTCCTTTACAGGTTTATTGAAACTGGAGTATTCACCTATTGGCTTTTCTCAATCCGCTATTTCTCTTTGGCTTATTAGCAGCCACAATTCCCCTTTTCATCCACCTTTGGAGTCGTCGTCAAGCGGTGACAGTAGACTTCAGCAGTCTAATGTTTTTGATTGAAGCACATCGTCAAAATGTACGCAGGCTTCAACTAAAGCAACTCCTTATTTTACTCCTACGAATGTTAATTGTTGCACTGATCGCTCTTGCCTTAGCGCGACCATTCCTTACACTCGGACTTCCACTTGCTGCAGTTCGTGCTAAAACTGATGTGGTGATAGTTTTAGACAATTCTTATAGTATGCAGTATAAAGATGTTGATGGAAACTGGTTTGACAAAGCAAAAACATTGTCTGCCGATGTACTAAGATCATTGCGTCATGGGGATTCTGCTTCACTCATATTAATGTCAGATATAGCAGAACCAGTTTTTCGACAACTAACACCTGATGTAAACAGTGTGATAGCAGCTATTGAAAATGCAGAGGAATCCTATCGTGCGACTAATATTCAACCAAGCGTGGAACTGGCACATGAAATTCTTTCTGAATCAACACAACAGAATAAGGAAATATATATCATCTCAGATTTCGCACAGAATGGTTGGAACAACTGGGGAGTGATACCAAACAAGTCTGGTGCGAGAATTGTTTTACTACCAGTCACTCAAGGAATTTCACATAATACAAATATTGAAGAAATAAATCCATCACATCAACTAATCGGTGTTGAATTACCATTCCATTTGAAAACTTCAATCAATAACTATTCAGAGACACCCCTTGAACAGACTACACTTACGTTTTATGTCGGTAATGAAAGAAAGAAAATGCAGGCTTTTTCTGCGACTGCAGATGAATCGGTGATGACAACACATACATATACATTTTCAGACCCTGGGATACATACAGGGTACTTTGAGTTGACTGAAGATAGATTGGATACAGATAATCGCAGATATTTCGCGCTTGAGGTGCTGGGAGAAATTCGGGTGCTTTGCGTTAGCAATCAGACAGAATATCTAACATTAGCATTGAATCCACAGACAGACAGGCAAACTGTTGGTTTACAAAAAAAGACTTCTATGATTCAACCAATTCCCTGTAATCCCAATGAATTTGAAACATATCCACTTGAAGGTATAGACATTATACTTCTTTCAGATATTCCAGAATTATCAACCAAAGCAGAAGAACAATTGAGTGAATTCATACGACAAGGAAAGAGTATAATCGTATTTACATCTGATGATTACAATGTTCCCTGGTCACCAGCACAATTTGAGCAACCTATTTCTTGGGATACACCGCAACAAGTCAGCAATTATGACGAGACACATCCTATCTTTGAAATATTTCCTGACTATGTGCTATCTGGTCAATACGGACCACGCTTTTACCAAGGAATGACAGTAACACCTACGCCTGATGCAAAAATTATCGCACGGTATGGTGATAAAACACCGTTTCTCATAGAACGACGTGAGGGAAAAAGCCATATTTTATACTTTAACTGTCAACTCCAGCAACAACCTAATAACACCGAATTGCTTGTTAATCCGTATTTCTTACCTCTCATCCAACACACTGTGCTCTATGTGATGCGTAGTGATATACAGAAAAATATAATCGTAGGTGAACCATATTTGACAAGATATCCACAGAATCCCGGAGGACGTGCTTGGATTAAACGAATTGATTCTCCTGATACAGAAGAAATGTTAGCTGTGCCAATTGCTAATGATGGAACAGTTCGGTATGACTCGACAGAAATCCCAGGTATATATCAGGTCGATGTAAAAGCACAAGATAGATTATTAAGAGATTTCTTTGCTGTTAATGTTCCTGTGTCAGAATCCGATCTGACTCCTATTTCTTTGGAGCAGGCATCTGAACGTGTTGATGCACATACAGGAATAACATCAGAAACTGGTGAACTGGATGCAGAGGAATTAGACATTAGAAGACACGGTAGAGAAATTTGGGGTGAATTGCTAATATTGGCTGTTTGTCTATTACTACTTGAGGGATTTCTATCTAACCGTGCCAGTAAATCAAATACGGGTGAAGTGTAATGAAAAATATGAACCATTTTTTTTTATTCCAAGCCCGACATAAATGGATTTGGTGTAATTGTGCAGTCGTATGTAATATTATCTCAATTCTCTTAATCTGTGTTTTCATCCTATTCACTCGCCAACCTGTATTTGGCAATTCAGAACGCACGGTAAAAAGTATTATCTTTAGCGAGAAAAATACATTTTCTGTGAAAGAAGAAATAGAAATACGTCGCTTGATGGATACAGAGGTCGGTGAGAGTTATGATGAAAATGTTTTGGAGAAGGATCTTTCTACAATCGTCCGCTTCTATCAAAATAAAGGATTTACATACGCTCGTATTGACAGGAAGGATGATATGGTCAAAGTTGTTGATAATGAAGTACATTTAGGTATCATAATTGATAGAGGTGTTATCGGTGAAATCACATTAGAGGGAAACCAAAAAACTCATGATGGTGTAATAATCCAAGAACTACTATTCAAGACAGGAAGCTATTATACTAAGGATGATGAAGAAGAGAGCGAAGTTATATTACGTGGTAAGACATATATAAGTGCAGCGAATATCGATTCTGAATGGGATGAAGAACTGGAGAAAGTTAAAATACATGTATCTATCGCTGAGGAGTGGTCTATTACTGGGGCAATTGATCCTTCTTTTGGTAGCGAAAGTTCAACTTTTCTATTGAATGTTAAAGACACTAATTTGAATGGCACGGGACACGGTTCCCAATTACGGTATGAACGTATTAGCGAAGTAGATGAACAAACGCGCAGTTATTTAAAATTGCGGTATCAGATGCCGCGGTTGTTTAAATCATATTGGAAATTTGATGGGGAATATATTCAAAAACGTGAAGGGGACTCTTGGATAGTTATGTTAGCACGACCTCAATATAGCTTGAAGAGCCGTTGGAGTACAAGGTTTAGTCTGTTAGAAGGAGTGGATCGGGTATCTTGGTACGAATCCGGTGAAAAAACTGCTACATTCAATCGTAATTATCAAAATAGTTACGGGGAATTAATGCGATATTTTGGGGATAGACATCAGCAGATTTATACAGGTGTGTGGGTAAGATCACTATATACCAGAAATGAAATAATTGAAATGACAGACAACACCAAGGCGGCACCATTAGACAGGAATGTCAAAAGGGTAGGGGTTACGGTTGGTCGTAAACGGGTTTACCGTCGCAAAACGCGTTTTCTCAAAGAAATGGGTCCGACTGAGGATTTTAACACTGGTGCTGAATACAATGCATTCGTAGGTTATGCGTCACCTTGGTTCGGATCAGAACGGTCGGAATCTATTGCTGGGGTTGCTCTAAGATCAGGATGGACAATAGGTCAACGATTCATGAGTGAGACTATTGTGAGAGTCAGTTCAACATTTACAAATCAGTTTGAACGTTCAGTACTACAAGCAAACAGTTCAATCTTTTTTAGGGATATATTCAAAACAGGTGATGATATCTATTCAGTAGCGAAAGGCTATCGTAAAAACGGTCTATTTGGTTTTCATCAAACATTTGTTGTGCAATTTAAAACTGAAATGCAGTTTGGTTTGAGCAATGAAAGTCAGGTCATACTTGGATCATATAGCGGTTTACGGGGTTATGATTATCGGCAGTTTAGTGGCGAAAAAATGATGTTGTTGAGACTGGAATCCAGGACAATATTTGGTGGTTCTATTTTTGAGAAAATTGATGATGCAGTTGCTGCTTTTGTTACATTTTGTGCAAAACCGTTTGTTGATCGTCAAATACGGCTCGGTCTTGTGTTAGGCACAAGTGTTTTCACCGATATTGGCTATATATGGAATGGACAAAATACTTTTGATATCAGTAAACCAAAACGGAGTGTTGGGTTAGAAATACGCGGGGGTCTATCCAGAATCAGTAATGCGGGTGTTTTTCGTGTTGAAATCGCATTTCCACTTGACCCACCATTTTCACCATCAATCAAACCGAAGTTTGAATACGGGTTCTTACGTACGTTTTAATTTTCCTAATGATTGTACAAACTGTCAATTCTGTTATAAACTAATAGGTCGCACAACAGCAGCAATTATAGATTCTATTCCATCAACTTCACAGTACCTCATATAACAATCCTACCATACAGTGGAACGAAACAGTTATGGATAAACCATCACATCCGTTAACTGAGAACATTACATGGCGTGCAATAGTTTTAGGTCTGCTGTCGTTACCACTCAATATCTATCTTGTAGTTCAGACAGAAACAGTCTGGACAACACGATATCCCACCACGATGGCGATTTTATTCAACGCCGTCTTTACACTATTCCTCGTTGCAATTTGCAACATTATTCTCACACGTTTTTTACCAAAATGGAAGTTGACACAAGCTGAGATGTTGACGGTATACCTGATGGTAACGTTGGCGTGTGTTGTGTGCGGACACGATCTATTACAAGCAACGATGTGCATACTTGGTCATGCAAGTTGGTTCGCAACTCCGGAAAATGAATGGCAATCCCTCTTTTTCAGATACATCCCTGATTGGATAGGGGTAATGGATCGTCGTGCTTTAACTGGTTACTATGAAGGCACATCAAACTTGTTTGAGATAAATCATATTCGTGCGTGGGTTACACCGGTTTTTTCTGGCTTCTCTTCTTCTCCGCGCTTGCTTTTTCTATGATGATGCTCAGTGCTATTCTACGTAAACAGTGGATTGAACACGAAAAACTTAGCTACCCGATAATATTACTTCCATTTGAAATGACAAAAGGAACAACTTTCTACAAGAATCATCTCCTTTGGTTCGGGTTCGGGTTCGGATTTGGACTTGACCTGTTAAACGGATTGAATTTCCTTTTTCCCCATATTCCTGCGATACCTATACGGCATGATATTGGAGGTATGTTCACAGAAAAACCACTTAATGCCATTGGATCAACCCCTATCCACCTTAACCCTTATGCCATCGGTATAGGTTTTTTGATGCCGCTTGATTTGTCGTTATCTTGTTGGTTATTCTATCTTTTTTGGAAAATACAACTTATCTTTGGATCAATGACTGGATTGAATCAGACACCTGGGTATCCACACATTGATATGCAATCCCTCGGTGCATACTTTGGACTATGTTTCTTTGCGCTATGGATAACACATAAACACTTATGGAATGTATTCAAAAAAATAATTGGTATACATTCTGACATTGATTCTACTGGTGAACCGATGGGATATCGTGGTGCATTCATCGGATTTCTGATAAGTATTGCGGTGGTATTTGGATTCTGCTTGAAAGCGGGAATGTCATGGTGGGGGATTGTTGGCTTTTTCAGTATCCATTTTATACTGGTTATAGCATTCACTCGGATGCGTGCTGAACTCGGTACGCCAACACAAGATTTCTATCGTGCAGGTCCGAGTTTTTTCTTAACCTCACTTTTCGGTTCAAGAAAGATTGGTGCACAGACATTAACGGGGTATGCATTCCTATACGGTTTTACTCGTAACTACCGTTCCCAACCGATGCCGAATCAACTGGAGGGTTTCAAACTTGCCGATAAAGGAACTATCAACAGCAGCCAACTGTTATGGGTGATGTGGGGTGCATCGGTTATAGGACTACTAATTGGCTTTATTGCTTTTCTTCACGCTGGCTATCAGCACGGCAGTTTGGGAACATGGCGTGGACAAGAAGCCTTTAACGACCTTCAACGTTGGTTGACATTTCCAAGTGATACTGAATGGAGACATCTCGGTTTCTTCGGTTTTGGAATTATCCTAACGTTAAGCACACTCTTCATGCGCTTACGATTTATTTGGTGGCAACTTCACCCCCTTGCGTACCCACTCGCAGGTAATTGGAATTTTGGTAGACTATGGTTCCCTGTTTTCCTCGCTTGGGTAATAAAATCCATACTTGTAAGACACGGTGGCATCGGTGCATATCGTAAGACATTACCACTGTTTTTTGGTGCGATGCTTGGAGAATTCGTTATGGGAAGCCTATGGGCAATATTAGGTTTATCCATAGGACAACGGATGTATTCCTTCAAGCATTGGTAACTCTTCAATATCTGTAGTGAGTTGCATTACATTTAACATCTTTTCTGTACACTTCTGATGTAAATTGCAACACCAAATGGAAAGTATGTTTTTGTGTACGTTCCACTTATTATTAAGACAGAACAATTACCGTAATTTTCCATGCACCAAATAATTCCACCTTACTTTTTGCTGTCCTTTTTATCCTTTTTCGCGCGGAGTTCCTGAAGTATCTCTACGACAGTTCCCATCTGTTCCTCTAATTTGTCAAGGCGCGGCTCTACAGGATCGGATTTTTCATCATCTTCTACTTCAACAATTTCGACAGACGCAGATCCCGAAGATTTATCCTCTGAATCCACATCCCTTGCACTAAAAATGGAGCGAGTCATAACTTCGCCAACATCTTTCATCACGTTGCCAATAGTTTCCTTCTCTTTCTTAAAATCAAAATCGAAATCAATATTAAGACCATCTTTAAGATATGTGGCAACTTGATGGTATGCATAGCCGATTGCACCAACTGACGCGTCTTCCTCTAAGGGTTCAAACAATCCTTCTGGCAGTGCCTCTAAATCATATAGACGTGCCAAGGCGTTGTTGAATTGTGAGATACACCTTGCATCTCCATCCGAAAAAGTGTCTAATAAAGATGCTCTTTCAAGATGCTTTGTTGTTTCCTCCAACATTCGGACGATTCTCCGAACTTCTTTCTGTGTTTCACGTTCATTACTCATTTCAAATCTCCTTAATATGACATTTGATATAATAGAGTCTTTTGTTTATAAAAAGGATAGTAAAATTGTGAAAAAATATATGTATTTTTACCACAATATTTACTGTATTAATGTCTGTGTAGATATTAACTACACATTATCCTTTAATTCCGCTACATTACGACGTATTTTTACAGTCGCTTTGATTATATCCTCCATATCCTCTTCACTTCCCATTAACACATTTTGACTAAATGCTAAACCTGTTTTGCATATCTTTTCAGTTTCCGGGAAGTGTACATCTGAATAATCAAGGTTTTGACCAAATAGGTTAGAATTTAGAAAAGATGCTCGATACATCGGGGTTGTATACCAATATCCAATAGGTATACCTTCTGCTCGCATTGCGTCAAGGAACATCTTACGTGAGATACCCTCAAATTCTTCAGAGTCAAATATCGCCTTGTAACCGTGTGAACCACATCGAGTAGCACGCGGATCAATTCTTGTAACAATGATACCGGGAATCTCCCCAAACCAACCATCCAACCAACGCATATTCATGTGTCTGTAGTTGGTTTCGTCTTCAAGCTTTGTAATGCGTGACAGTAGGATCGCAGCTTGCCATTCCGTCATCCTGAAATTCGCGCCAAATGGTTCAATACCCCCAAATTCCGAATCAGGTGGTGTGCGTCCACAGTTGTGCAATGCCCATACACGTTCATATAATTCCCTATCATTCATCAAAATAATGCCACCTTCACCAGCACATAGGTTTTTAGATGTTTGAAAGCTGAAGCAACCGAAATCTCCTAAACTCCCAACTCCTCTACCACGCCATTCTGCTCCATGAGCTTGTGCACAATCCTCAATAAGCTTAAGGTTGTGTCTTTCTGATATTTCAATGAGTCCATCTAAATCAGCGGGGTATCCAGCAATGTGGACAGGTAGAATAGCTTTCGTCTTTTCCGATATTGTATCCTCAATTTTAGAAACATCCAACAGAAAACTGTCTGGTGCAGTATCCACAAAAACAGGCACAGCGTGTGTCATAAGAATAGCAACTACTGTAGCCTGAAATGTATAGGGGGTAGTAATAACCTCATCCCCTGGACCAACACCTGCTGCTTTCAAGGCAATATAGAGTGCGGAAGTGCCGCTATTGACACAAACACCGTATTTCGCACCTTGAAATTCAGCAAATTGTCTTGCAAATTCAGGAGCTTTTGTCCCGCCAACTCCCCATCGACCACTGTTATATATATTCTCAAATTCTGCAATATCTGCTGGATCGAGTGTAGGCCAAGTAGGATATGGTTTGGTACGAATTGGTTCACCACCATTTATAGCTAAAATTGGCATTTCAAGGCTCCAATTGAGTTTCAGTTACAAAGTTTTTTACGAATTCTGGGGGGAATTTACCTGATGTGACTTCATCAATTAGGTCGTTTAAGGCATTTCGTGCTTTGTCCGCTAAGTCGGTGGAAATAACACCATCTTGAAGTGCAGTTTCAAATTCGTCCTGATCTTGTATTTCATAGCTGCCATCGGGTGATACCCATAAATCAAGGAATAAGTCAACAATCTCAAATTTATGCGAACTGCGTTTCACCGGCATCATTATATCACAATAATAACCTGTCCATACTTTATCCAGATTATAGATTTTACCGATATCATACCACTTGCCAGTAAATACAAACCAAACTGCTGTGTAATTATCACCTAAAACGGTTTCTCCATTCAATACAAGAGGGGATGACGGTTTGATACGTTGGGATGTGACTATAACATCATCATCTTCATATAGCAGTTGCTGTTGATAGTTATTAACACGATCAGGTAACCTTTTATATTTTAACGTTATGGTTTCCATTGTCCCGTGCTTGCTCCATTAACAATGCAGCATCAGTATGTCGAACTGCTTTGATGAACGCTCTAATTTTACTTCTATCCTTCTTACATTTTTCTGATTCAACACCACTGGCAACATCAACTGCATAAGGCTTTACAAACCTTATTGCTTCTGATACGTTATCCGACGTTAACCCTCCTGCAAGAATCAACTTTTTCGTCTGTAGTCGCGCTTTCAGTGCTAATTCCAAATTGACAATACCACCTGCAATTGACTTTGGTTTATCTACAAGACATGCACTAATATTGTAATTGTTCATAGTAATTAAATCACCTTCATATTGCAGTTCAAATACTTTGATGACGGAGAATGAAAATTGATGGCAAAATTCTGGTGATTCTGTGCCATGTAATTGGATAGTTGTAATTCTACTTTGTTTGGCTATGTTATTGATTTGATCACGGTCTGCATTTCGAAATACACCGACTGTTGATATAAAAGGAGGTAGTTCACTGATAATTTCAAATGCTTCAATAGGTGTGATGTAGCGCGGTGTTTCTGGTACAAAAATAAATCCGAGAGCATCCGCACCAGCATCAACAGCAGTAATAGCATCTTCCAAATTTGTAATACCACATATCTTTACACGAGTACGCATAATAGTATAACGACATAAAGATGAAATTATCTTCATCTAATCGTTGTGATCAATAATGTCACGGAATGCCTTGATATGTGCAGGTGTGGTACCACAACATCCACCAATTATATATGCACCCGTGTCGATGAGATTGGGAATATAACCTTTCATTTCCTCAGGGGTCTGTGTATAGACAGTTTTGTAATTGTCATCAAGTTCGGGCATGCCTGCATTCGGATATGCCATCATTCGTATGTTGTTAACATCTTTTTCGGACAAAGCCGAGTGTAGTTGTTGTGTTCCTGTGATTGCATAAGGCATTCCAGAATGTTCAGCACGTTTCGATTCGGCACCGCAATTTAATCCGATGATATCAACATAATCTAATAGTGAGTCACCTTTTGAAAACTCACCACTATCAAGGATCTGTAGCAGATCTACCGCAGAATGTCCCCAATCGGTTTTATAGATTACTTCTTCGGTTTTACGGTCTTTTGTCCATTTATATGTAAGGTTGACTGCAATCGGAAGTCCAGTTTCGCGTGCAATATCAACGGCAATTGCTGCTTCTTTTGCTGAAAACATCGTTTCAAGGCAGAGAAAATCTACACCTTCCTCTGCAAGCGTGTGGATTACGAGTTTGTGTGCATCACGCACCTCTGAATTTGCAATCCCGAAGGTGGTATCTCCACTGTCCGCTTCAATTGCACCCGGGGATGGTCCAACTGAACCTGCAATAAAAACATCTCTTTCACTATCTTCGGATGCAGTTTTAGCATGTTGTACACCGAGACGTGTAAGACGTTGTGCGTCAGATTTATCTTGACCTGCCATCTGTAAGTGGAGTGGTGAAACAACAAAAGTATTTGTCCCGATAGTATCTGCACCAGCGGTAATATAATCTGAATGGATATCAATAACATCGGTAGGATGAGACAGATTTGCAAGTGCACTATTTGCGAGTTGTATGTCTCGAGCAAATAATTGAGAACCAAATCCACCATCATATAGTATCGGTTTATCCGATTTTAAACGTTCTCGAAAATCTTTCACTTTATTCTGCATTTTCTCCTTACACTTACTTTATATTCTTAGGCATTGGTTTGAATTGACAACCTTCTACGAATACTTCAAAGAAATCTGGTGTCGTTTCAAGTTCAATATGCTCAATGTCTTTGACAAATTCCTCAATATCTGCACGTTTTTCTTTTGAAAGCAGGACTTCCTTTGCTCCACCAGCTGCCGCGTTCCCGACTTTTAATATCCTATCCGTTGGTACTGGTGCAAGAAAGCCTATGTCAATAGCATCTTGTGGATTTACATAATTGGCAAATCCACCTGCCAAATAGAGTTTGGTAATGTCTTGTGGGGAACATCCAAAGTGGCGTAGAACTATGTATTGTCCGCAGTAGTTCGCTGCTTTTGCTTGTGCTAAATTACTTGCATCCTCACGTGAGAAAGTAATCCCATATTCAGGTATGAGCGACATTATCCGCTGCTTTCTATCAGCAAAAACTCCCTTAGGACTCATCTGATCGTTCCTGCAAAGCTCTGCTAATAGAGAAATAAGACCTGAACCACACAATCCTTGCGGATTTTCACCACCAATTGTTTCGTAATTGATCCTACCGTCAACCCATTCCACCGATTCGATTGCACCGGGATAAGCAGCCATTCCGTATTCTATTCCACCACCTTCAAACGCAGGTCCCGCAGGACATGATGCTGCAACCATCCGCTTTGCATTCCCAACAATTACCTCTGTATTCGTGCCTACATCAACTAACATCACGATATCGTCTTGTGATTGCATGTCAACCGCAACCAAATCTGCTGCAACATCCGCACCAACATGACTTGCAATCAACGGGAGACTATAGACCATTGCTTTCGGATTAGAACGAATACCTATACGACGTGCTTTTTCAGTGAGTGATGTTGTTGAGCGATTCCCCTCAAGATATTCATGTTCAATTACTGATTTATAGGGTTTTTGACCAATACTCTGCACATCCTGTTTGAAGAATATATCGCGCATCGTTGTGTTACCAGCAACTACGATATCATATATTTCCTGTCGAACAATATCGTGATTTTCGCACATTTCCATGATATTGCTGTTCAGTGCTGCAATAAGCGATTTACGTAATTCACCCCCAAATTCGGTGTCATAAGAAATACGATGCATAATATCACTTCCACCGAAACGTTGCGGGTTTTCAAATGAACTCACGGAAACAGTCTCACCCGTTTCTAAATCCACAAGGTTTCCCACCACAGTAGTAGTGCCGATGTCTAATGCAAGTCCGTAAATATGTCCACGAAACCGATCAATGGGTTCGTTGTCGTAATAGACGATTCCATCACGATGTGTTACGAGTGGATTAATAGATGTGGTTGTATCTACCTCTGATTTAACTATGTCCGTGTTAATATGTGTTAGAATCTTAGGGGTGCGGCGCAGTGGGGTAAACTCAATATCTGCATCTACATCCAAAACAACAGCTTGACAAGCAAGTCGGAAGTTGTCGCGAAGAAAGGATTCTGCTTCATTCAGTGGACCAAGACTTTCCATACCACGTTTTATTTCAACTATGCATTCGTGGCATTGTCCTGTCCGGAAACACGAGGTGGGAACTTGTACTGCTAAATCATCAGCGTAATCAAATACAGTTTTACCTGGGGAAAGTTGATATACCTTATCATCACATGTAATTGTGCCTTTTGCAGTCCCCTGTTTTTGTGCGGATTCATCCGTTTCGTCTTTTTCCCATGCATCACGATAATCTAATTTATCATCTCCGACACACAACAGACCCGTGCCTTCGTTGATTTTCCTTTGGTTTCTGCAGCCGAATTTCGCAGTGCAATGGTCAAGTCTATTCTTATAGGGACAACGGTAGGTCGCTTGTTCATCTGCATGGACGACAAGGTCTTCAAATATTTGTGTTATTTTGTTGAGTCGTTTTTCGTATTCAGCTTTATCAATTTTTTTCATATATAATAACAATCTGTATAATTACCATTCCTCGGGTTCTTCCTGAAGAAACTGCTTAGCTAAGGCGACACATTCCAAAGCATCTTTACCATACCCATCAGCACCCATGTCGTCTGCGAATGTCTGTGTGACAGGGGCACCACCTACCATGATCTTTACTTCTTCTCGTAGGTCTTCGTCAATAAATGCATCAATAGTTTTCCCCATATTCGGCATTGTTGTTGTTAGCAGCGCAGACATACCTAAGATAGGTGCTTGGTATTCTTCCACAGCATCAATAAATTCATCTTCAGAGGTATCTACCCCTAAATCGTGTACAACAAAACCTGCCCCTCGCAGCATCATTATACATAAATTTTTTCCAATATCGTGTAAATCACCTTTGACAGTCCCCATGATCACTGTACCAACAGGTTCAATACCGGAATCTGAGAGAATAGGTTCAATATGTGCCATCCCTGCTTTCATTGCGCGTGCACATGCCAGGACTTCTGGTACAAAGATGAAGTTCTCACGAAACTTTATACCGACTATCCCCATACCAGCGATAAGTCCATCATCCATTATCTCTAACGCTTCAGTACCTGCTACGAGTGCTTCTTGTGTCAACTCGTCTACAGTGTGATGGTCCCCATCAATCAGAGATGCAGAAATATTCTGCATCTCTGGTGTTGCTTGTACGAACATCTCAATGAAAAGTTCAATCTCCTCAGGACGTTCAAGATATTCTTCAATTTCTTCTCGGATAAATTCGTTTGCGATGTCATTAATAGATGCCACAGGTTCAGTTTTCCTCCATGAGAATATAGGATACCACACACATACAAAAATGGCAAATGAATTAGAATGTGGGTTAGGGTAATGTAAATCAGAAAAGAAGTGTTAAGAACATACAATAAATTTTGAAATAGTCTAAAACTTACCAACGCATTGCTGCCTCTCGATATAACTGAATCTGTTCCATATTACGAGGTACAGTAACTTGTATAGATTTTTGCTTTCTGTTTAGATCTTTTAGCACAATTGGTGTACGAAGAATATTGGTTAACGTTACAATACCTGACTCGTAATATGCCCACATCCGTTGTTCTGTGTATGGATTAATAACATAGGCTGAATTTAGGTTTTCCGATTTCCCTACAGCATCAGAAAAAGAATCAAAGTTTGGATAAGTAAGTTCAATTGTTTTGTCATATCCTTCTAAAAACATCTGTGCAGGTGGAGGTTTAGGGGTGTAACCACTTAATTTACATTTTGTCAACTGAATAGGAGCACCAGATTTATTTATAAGATGAAGCGATATGACAATTGCTAATTTATTATTATCATCTCGATTGATGAACCAAGTATCTTCCTGAATTATGGTTGCCGTCAAACCTGGAATCTGCCGCCATCTGTGGTAAACTACTACTAAAGCAATTAGACATCCTAAACCGAGTAATACCATGTTCCCGTTAGGTGTCGCAAGAAATTTAAGGAGTTCTTTTATTGTTTGTTGTAACACATAAACTCCTTGTAAAGTGTTTCTGTAGAAATTACGCCTTCCCTGCGAACCTGTGGGGGTGATACTGATATATCATAGACTGTTGATGGAATGGGACCAGGAGTTTTTCCATCATCTACGATATAGTCTATTTTTGTAGATAATATTTCACCAAATTCATCAGGATGGGTGGCTGCTGGTTGTCCTGACAAGTTGGCACTTGTAATTGCTATGGGTCCAAATTCTATAAGGATTTCTAATAGCAATGGGTGATTTGGAATACGTAAACCAACAGTATTTCCACCTGCTGTTAGCTGCGGGAGTAAGTTTTTTGACGGGACAACTATTGTTAATCCTCCAGGCCAAAACCTATCAGTTAGATGGAAGAAGTATCCTGATAAATTCTGTGCGACCTGATTGACATCATCAACTGAACCAAGAACTAAGGGAATAGGTTTATCTTCGGGTCTACCTTTCAATGTATATAGTTTTTGCACAGCATCAACATTAAAAGGATCAACACCCACACCATATACCGTATCAGTAGGAATAGCAATTATTCCACCAGAATTTAGACAATCTACCGCTGCTATTACACGTACATCTGATACCAAGTTATTACCCCATTTAAACATCAACAATAGAACCGTTCGCAGCGGCATTTAGAGATAGCTCATCACGAAGTCCCTGCTGATACTTTTCATAAGCAATCCCTGCTATCATTGCACCATTATCTGTACATAGGTTAATTGGTGGATAGTAGACATTCGCGTTGATTTCATCAGCAGCTTTTTCCAGTGAAGATCGCAGTTGACTGTTAGCAGCAACACCTCCAGTTAAAGTAATAGTACTTACATCAGTGGTTTTCGCTGCATGCACAGTCTTGGTTACAAGCACCTCAACGACTGCTGCTTGGAAACTTGCAGCGATGTTTTCAATAGTTATTTCTCCGTTAGCAATCGTTCCATCCCGTTCTGCTTTCTCCACAAAATATCGTACGGAAGTTTTTATACCGCTAAAACTGAATTGGTAATCTCCACTTCTTAGCATGGGACGCGGAAAGTCTATTGATTTTGGATTTCCTTTTTGCGCCAGTTCGTCAATTATACGACCACCCGGAAAACCGAGTCCGAGATACTTCGCCACCTTATCATATACTTCACCAGCAGCATCGTCTTGTGTTGTTCCCAATACCTTATATTTCCATCCTTCATGAACTTCAACCAGTAACGTATGACCCCCTGAGACAGTTAGACAGATATGTGGGAATGTCAAATTATCATGCACCATGTAATTGGCATAAATATGTCCCTCAATATGATTTATACCAAGCAACTGAAGATTATGACAATATGCAAGACTTTTTGCTGAAGCAACACCAACAAGCAATGCTCCAATTAATCCGGGGCGGTTTGTGACTGCAATTGCTTCTAAATCGTCAAATGTCACCTTAGCTTCATTCAATGCTTTGTTGACAATATAATTTATTGCCTCAATATGTTTGCGGGATGCCAACTCTGGCACTACTCCACCATATTCCTGATGTGCTTTAATCTGTGATGCAACCACATTAGATAAGACATTACGACCATCTTCAACTACTGCTGCTGCGGTTTCATCACAAGAGGTGTCAATTCCAAGTATTTTCACAAGTTAGTATATTTCTTATATCTGTGTATTGAGTGTAACTATATTTTTAAATATGTGTGTTTCAACTCTGTATGTATTTACTATGGTCAATTATACCACAAATGAGTCTGTTAGGCAAACCCTCGACTTTTTGGGGTGTGTAAAGATATTGGCAAAATTTGCTCAATAACCCTGTGGGAGCGATCTCCGAATCGCGACTGAACACCTTGATAGTCGGGAATCCAAATCAAGAAATCAACGGTATGAATGCCTTTTGGCATTCCCCGGGTATGAATGCCATTAGGCATTCCCCAGAGTTCCCTCCTACAAAGAATTATGCGATTAATGCAAAAAACTCTATACCCAGGCAAACCCTCGACTTTTTGCTTGACAAAAAATATTGAAATTGGTATGATAAATGAAATAATCCATTGACGACATATATGGATTTTTCCCTACAAAACATAAATCTGTGAAACAACAATATAATTTCTTCAATTTATTCCGTTTAATGTAGGGAATATTATGGTGAGGTGAAAATATAAAGAACAGTTAGTGATTAAAACAAACCCTATTTAAAGGGATATTGGAGGGAATTCAAGTGAAATATGTAGTTCTTTTTGCAATTCTCTTGTGTCTCAGTGTTAGTTTTCTAATACTATCAAGTGATGCAGCATTTGATCCAGAGACACTTGTCGGTGCTTGGTTGTTTGATGAGGGTAAGGGTGATGTTGCAGGTGATTCTTCTGGTAATGATTTAGATGGTATTCTTCATAATAATCCCGATTGGGTAGATGGACCATTTGGCAAAGCACTGGAATTTGACGGAAGTAGTTCTTATGTTGAAGTGCCTGCTCATGCGAATCCACGAGATGCCATCACTGTGTCTATTTGGGTAAAAAGTAATGGTGCTACTTGGAACCAACACGGTTGGTTTGTAGAAAAGCGTAATGCATTTGTTCTTCATCCAAATGAAAATACAAGAAATGTTGCATGGGCGATTTGCAATGGAGGATGTTGGAACAAACCCGGTGGTTGGAACGATAAGTCAATTGGTCCCGCAGATATTACCAAATGGCACATGTATACGACAACATTTGACAGTGCATCGGGAAAATGGATTATCTATATTGATGGGGAAGTTGCAAGTGAAATGGATATCAACAAAACTCCGATCGATGCTGATTCGGGACCTGTCTTTATTGGTAACGACACATGTTGCGCTGGTCGACTTGGAGATGCAATAGTTGACGAAGTTGCCATTTTCAGTGTTGCATTAGAACAAGATGATATAAAGGCACTCATGAAAAGTGGTCTTTCACAAACGGTTCTTGATGTTGAGGCTGAAGGTAAAATGACAACCACATGGGGAAATGTCAAGACTCGGTACTAAACAGTTTATTTTAAATATATTGTTCTATTTCATGTAATTACTAAAGTAGATGACACGTTTAATAGGTAATATTGTCATTACAAATCTCTTGAAATATATAACACAATATGAAATTGTCTAATTACAATCAGAAGTGGTAGTTTAGTTAGCATGTTTTAGTAGGAAACTTGTCGTTGTTTGTATAATTTACTGTATCTATGTTCTATCACACTAATGCTCGTAAAGTTTATTTGGAGGTATATAAGATGAAATTCGGTATGATTATAACTCTTATTCTGTGTCTTAGTTTAGGATTTTTTGTATATTCAAGTGATTCAGCCATTGATCTGGAGACACTTGTTGGAGCTTGGATGTTTGACGAAGGAACTGGGGATGTAGCGGGGGACTCCTCTGCGAATGAATTAGATGGTGCTTTAATGGGAGATGCCGCATGGACAGATGGAGTATTTGGTAAAGCACTTCAATTGAATGGCAGTAATGCTTTTGTTGAAGTACCTGGTCATGAAAACCCACGAGATGCTATCACAGTAACACTTTGGGTAAAAAGTAATACTGAAACTTGGAATCAACACGGTTGGTTCGTAGAAAAGCGTAATGCCTATGTTCTTCACCCCAATCAAAATACGAAGGTTATGGCATGGGCGATTTGCAATGGAGGATGTTGGAACAAACCCGGTGGTTGGAATGATCAGTCAACCGGTCCCGAAGATATTACCCAATGGCACATGTATACAACAACTTTTGATAGTGCTACAGGTAAATGGATCATATACATTGATGCCGAAGTTGCAAGTGAAATGGATATCGACAAGACACCGCTTGATGCTGATTCTGGACCTGTATTTATCGGTAGAGATAGTTGTTGTGCGGGTAGGTTGGGAAATGCTTTGATTGACGAAGTTGCCATTTTCAGTGTTGCATTAGAGCAAGGGGATATTGAGGAACTGATGAATGATGGTTTCTCAGAAGCACTTACTGCTGTTGAAGCTGAAGGTAAAATGACAACCACATGGGGAAACGTAAAACTTCGTTATTAATTGACCATTGACTAATTCATCATATCTATATTTTATAAAGGAAAAGAGCACGTTCTGTTGTAATATACATTAGAACAGTGCTCTTTTCTCTATTATAACTTATGATATTAGTTTAATTTGTTCTCTCAGTTACTTTAGTACGTTTTCGCTTGGATGTGTCCATTCTGTCTGTAATCTCGTTATCAATTTTATTTTCCGCAGTCTCCATTTCATGATAATCGACTATTTGCTCTGTTTCACCAGTTTGTTGATTAATTTCATTAATCAATTGCATCTTTGAGTTCACTGTGTAGATTATTCGGAAGTGAGTCTCTGATCAGATCATCTGCAGTATTTCCTGGAATTTTATCTAAGCACGAAAAAACAAAGGTACATATTGCATCAAGATATATGTCTTGTGCTTTACGGAGTGTATCTCTGTTTGGATATTGACTGGTACTCATGTTCTCGTCTCCAGGTAGGATTTCTTTCAGTATAGACCATTTCTAATTTTTGGTCAACTGTAACCGTGAATGTAACGAGACATTCACATTTGTTAATTATTTGTTGTTTAGTCGTAAAGTAGTGTTTCAAAATATCGTTACTAAGAGGAAATACTTTGATTGGAAGGGAGATACTACAGGAGAATTGATTGGTTCAGGAAATGTAATATGGTTATTTTCTACTTAATACATATACCTGAATATGTTCCCATTTCCGTTTAGATCGGTGTGTGGCAACTCGTCTTTTGATGATGGAATTGCAGACGAAATCTGATTCTTCTATTATTTTCTCAAGGTTAGCAATTGCTTTGGGACCGGATGCATCAGCATATCCTAATAGGAGGTTACCATTGGGTTTAAGGTGTTGTGGAACCTGTTTAAAAAAACGTCTTAAGGTATGTTGTTTTTCATCATGAATTGCTAATTCTGCTCTATTTCGAATACGCGCAACAACCCATGGTGCATTGAAAATGATAATATCAAATTGTATGGATGGAAACGGATCGAACAGATCGCCAGGTAACATGACCTTGACATTGTGAGAATCTGACAGAATACGTTGAATGTTGATTTTTGTTGTTGCCACTGCCTCTGGAAGAATATCGGAAGCATATATTTCCGAGTTATCTGCAAATTCCTGCTGTGCAAGTAGTGTCAAACATCCACTACCACATCCGACATCCGCTATAACTGGTATGCTTGTTAAGTTCTCACGATGCACACTTTGCAATGCCTCTTGAAAACATTCGATTGTTTCCTGTGAACGAGGAGCCAGTACATTTTCAGATGCAACAAGTGATGCATTGAGGGCATTAATTTGATAGGTTTCCTCAAGTTGGTTTTGTACACTTTGTATTTTTACCACAGGTACAATGAATGGACAATCCTGATTAGCATTGGGGTTTTCACCAAGTAATTCCAATAAATAAGGCACTTCAGGAGATGGTTCTACTTGAAGCTTACCATTTTCATCTGCCCAACACATCAACCTTGAAATTGCTGCTTCTCGCTCTTGTTTCGGATTGTTTCGTTCTCTTCCCGTTTTATCTCTTTGAGATCGTTTCGTCTTTTTTGAGGTAGACAATTCATTCTTATGTTTTTCAATATAATCCAATATAGTCGTTATTTGTTCCCATTTACCCTCTACTACAGCCACTCCTCCGCGCTGAATATGTGTGAAGATTCCTCCCAGACGATCTAATTCGTGATCTGTAAATAACTTTACACTACCCCGTGTGAATATAGCCTGACGATATTCAGTTGGGATATAGAGTTCTCCAATTGAGCTGATGGTATAGAATTTATTCATTTGAATTAGGATGGACTTTGTGTTTAATGATACAGTGGCGTGTTTCTATATTATGTCGTCAAAGTGTTAGTGAACTTGCACAATCTTCCCAGTTTTAACCGATTCAGCTTCTTTGTAGCAAAGTAGGAGTGCGTCTCTTGCCCCTACACCTGATAATGCAATAGGTTTTTCATTGTTATTTATAGCATCAACTGCGTATTGAATTTCTGCAGTAAATGCATCAATCGGGTCAACTTCACCTAAATCTACCTGTTCAACCCTACCGTCTTCAGTGATGAGTGTTAAGGGTACTGAAGTGGTAGGTTCACCTGCAAGTGTAGAGAAATCAAACAGTAGTGTTGCTTTTTCAAGATAGATTTCAAACCCATGTGAAAATGCTCTGCCTTTTTGTGAAATTGCCCCTGACGAACAACTCACTGTTAGTTCCTTATCGTTATATATATATTGTGTAGTCAAATAGTCGATGAATTTCCCACCAGCTATCTTCCCTTGTGAAAACACAGCATCTGGTACACCGCAGAGAAGCTGAATAAAATGTGTGTCGTGTATGTGTAGATCAATACCTGGACCTCCACTCTTTTCTATGTCAGCAATATCCCTTGACCAACTTGGTTTAGAGATAACACGTTTGAAATGTGCCCCCAGGAGTTTACCATACTCACCCGCTTCAACGAGTTGTTTTGCATAGGCATATTCAGCAAAAAAGGGCAGCACGTGTGCCACCATGAATTCTCTTTTAGTCTGTTCTGCAATGTCAACGATTTCATTTGCATCGTCAATTTCAATCGATATTGGTTTTTCTACGAGAGTATGTTTTCCTGCTTTGAGAACTGCAATGCTAACTGATTTATGCAGATGTGTTGGTAAACAAATATCAACAAAATCAATATCTTCATCTGCAAGTAAGTCGTCAATATTGTTGTATTTTCGTATGTTAGAAAGATCCTCAATACCACCGCGTGGTCCAAAATTACCTTGAATACCTGTCCAGTCACCATCAAGTTTTTTCTGGTCACGTGTACATATTGCGACAACTTCTGCACCAGTTCCTCGTTGGACACCGTAGTAATGAATCATACCCATGAATCCGATTCCAACTATTCCAATTCTTACCATATACAACTCCTTATGTGATAGAAGAAGGCACAGATACAACCTATAAAAGGTTTCCATCTGTGCCATTTTAAATGTATCTAAATCAATCGTTAATTGGTAACTGTCCTTCGCTTAATATCTCCCCATGTTGTAGCGGCTTTGTTGTTCGGCGAAACAGCAAGCAGATCACCGCCCATTGCTTGATTGATTTCATTTTCGCTGATTGCACGACTCCATATTGCAGCATCGTCAATCATACCATTTTCAAAAGTGTATTGTGGACGATCTTTGGAACATCCAATCCGGAGGTCCTGGTCGTTGGTGCCAGTGAAGTTAAACTGTTTTGCTTCCTCTACAGCCAGATCTCCATCAACATAGATTTTTATATCATTCCCATCGTATATACCAACGACATGATGCCACTTTTTTGCGTCAAGGTTGTGTGGTTTGTTCAGTGTCTGACGATTTTGGTCTGATCCTAAGAACATATTAAAACTTGCGCCATCGCCAAATACACCAATACCGTAGGATGTATGTTCACCCCCGTTATGACAGTTCTTATCAAACCACTGTGAGTTGTTATTCCAAGCTTCATTCCAAACCCAAGCCGCCATTGTAATTTCACCACTGATTTTCAGTTTATCGTCTGCGGGAACGTTCACGCAATCCGCACCTTCAGCAGTGATTTTGATTGCCTTGCCATTTTTTCCATCAACTATTTCAGCATTTGCAATTATGTTTGCGTCAAGTCCATTGCCAGAACTATCACGAATCGTTTTGCCATCAACATCATCAAATGTATAGAAGATAACGAGATCGTCTTCAAGTGCTGCAAGAACTGTACCGACAGAAATTAATAATAGAGTGATAAATAGGGAAAGTATAATAGATCGTAACATTGGGTTATTCCTCCTATAAATGTTACTATTAGACTTTTAAACTTTTCCCGCTATAGAAGCGAGATTTAGTTGTTCCAAACACGGAATTCAATTCCACATATAACCTAAATATTGATGTTAAATCAACGAATGTTGATGTCTCCTCCGTGACACAACAGTTATTTATCAGCTAAATGGTGAAGTTATGAATTGTTGAAATAAGTATTGATATCACATTTTGACAAGGTCAAGTTTTACCAGAAGAATTCTGAATAAAGTTCTTTGATAATGATAATATTTTGATGTATTTTGTTTATCTAATATATCAAAAGAATATAAGAGATGCAACAATTATTTTGTGTCAACATGAAATGAGCAATACTTACAAATCTAATACCTTATATAACCCATGTTTCCATTTATATCAGATTGTATTTACAAGATATTTGTTTACCGAAATATGACTTGAAACCGTCATAATCAACGGATAACTATGTTTAAGTAGTAAAAGCAATGTATTGCTGTTCGAAATCATTTGATTAGCAACATGTGATATTAGACTGAAGCAAGAACAGTGTCTATTATTTTCTGCCAACGACCCTCAAACTTCTCACCAAACTCTTTCTCTCCGCCAGTAGCGAAGGGTCCCATTATCATAGGTTTGGTAGCATTATTTCTTTCCCAAAGTTCCTTTCCACCAAAGTCGTTATGTAAAAAGTGCAGTGCAACACCGGCGCGTTCTTTGTCTGTCAGATTAGATTTTGTGCAATGCGCAACTCCGTAACAGAAGAATAATACTCCACCTGCTTTCAACTCAATAGGGACAGCACGTTCTTCTGGTGGGTCGCAACGTATATGATGATCGCTTAATGGGTCCTTGTAGTGTTCATAAGATTCACGGTGGCTGCCGGGAATTACATGAATACATCCATTCTCTATATTTGCATCGTGAATGGCAATCCACATTGCAGTACCACGCAACGGATCTGCAATTTTAAAATATGCATTGTCCTGGTGCCAACTGGTGCCGATACCGACTTTTGGCGGTTTCCAAAATGCTTGGTCAAGTTCTAACATAAACTCATCACCGATGAGTTGACTAACTGCAGCGACAACTTTAGGATGAAATGGTAATGCTTTGTGTAGGTCACTACGGTTATTTAGTGGAATAACTTGTAGGTTCTGTCGTTCACCTTCATTGTCCCGTTTGGTTCCATCCTCTTGTACTGCACAATTAATACCAGTTCCTTTTTCCAATTCGGTATTGTAGATCCTCTCCAATTCAAGTCGGAGAGCATCCGCTTCAACTGGTGTGAAAAAACTCTCAATTGCAAGATAGCCGTTTTCTCGAAAATGTGTAAGTTGTTGTTCAGTTAATTGCATATCAATTTTCTTCCTACATTTTACTTTGATTCGGAATTCGTGGATTAACGTGAGTTCGGTTTAACAGACATACAGAGTTACATATCTATATACTGACTTTACAAAGTCAGAACTTTGTAAAGTTTTATTGTCTTTAGAGTCAATGGGAATAGGCTATTTGCGACTAATATAGTCAAGAATGACTCTAAAACTTTGCATGATTTTTCAGGCACTTTAACAATATTATTTGCAGGGTATATTTTGCGATTCCCAAAGTTACTTATACCCAACTCATGTTAAATATTAAGTATATTGTCAGGATGAAACAACTCATCTTGATCAATATATATAACCAATGGAATATGCTTTTAATTATATCAGAATTGAAAATTATTTGCTATTCCTGTTTTATGATAACGAATTCTACATGCAAATTTGAAATAGTATAAGTATTCCATTATGCAAATTAGCGTTATAGATTTTAATGAAACAGGTGAGAATATAAATCAAAATAGTAATATTAGGAAACCAAAATATGAAGTGATGCGTAATTAATACTATTGTAATATACTACCTTTATTTACATAATTTTACACAAATTTGAAGTGAAACAACAACTCATTGACTGAAGCAGTGAATCTTTATAATTGAAAACTTCAATTAGAAATTCGAGTACAACGCTTGCTACAAATCGACTTAAAGGATTGATATCTGTCAAAAACAGATTTATTACAAAATGGGGGAATATAAAAACAAGTAGGTAACTCCTCCATTTCTTTTCAAACAATCTCGGGTTATCATCATAAAGTGCTAATCCGAGATTGTTTTATTCTTCATTTAGACTGTTTAATTAACATATAGTGTTTAATATCAGATGAACCGTTCATTATGAAGTTGAAGCACTTAACGACATATATTATGATTGGGTATGTTAATTGTTAAAAACTTTCGTAAAATACGAACTTTTTTCAAAATAAAATGACAAATAAGAGAAGGTGATATGGCACTTTCTAAACAATATTTTATTAAAGGAAATTCTATATGAAGTATTATATACCATTATTAACATTTGTATTTATTGTTTGCGTTGCATTACTCTGCTTTGGTCATGGAGACGAAGAAGTGGCAGAAGATCAAGCAATGGTAGCCGCAACCGGATATTGGATATACAACGACCTTGAGAAAGGTATTGCACAATCGGAAAAGACAGGACAACCGATACTTGTCGTTTTCCGCTGAGTACCGTGAGTATCCTGTCAAGGACTAGACGAACAGGTTGTTCGTCATGATGAATCAATCAAAGATTTAATGGAACAGTTCGTAAGGGTACGTATCGTACAAGGAAACGGTATTGACCTTTCACTCTTTCAGTTTGATTATGATCTAACCTTCGCGGTTTTCTTCATGAATCCTGATAAAACGGTCTATGGACGGTTCGGGACAAGAACTGATTTTAGAAATGCGGGGAAAGATATATCCATCGAGGGTTTCAAACATGCACTCGAAGCCGCTCTTGAATTACACAAAGGATACCCTGACAACAGAGAGATATTAGCGGCAAAAACTGGACCTAAACCGATTAAGAAAACACCAGAAGCCTTTCCTGCTTTGCAACGATATTCGTCTGAATTGAATTTTGAAGGACGAATTGAAGGTCAGTGTATCCACTGCCACCAGATTGGTGAGGCACAACGAGAAATACATTGGTATGATCGCAAACCAGTACCCGATGAAGTTTTATATCCCTTCCCAATGCCTGATTTATTGGGTCTGCATTTTTCACCAAAACATTGTGCGAAAATCAGTAAAGTTACCGTTGGTTCATCTGGAGAAAAAGACGGTTTTAAGCGCGCCGATGAGATAATATTACTTGCAGGACAACCTATTATCTCAATCGCTGATGTACAATGGGTGTTACATCGAGCTCCTGATAGTAGCACAATACCTGTAAAAGTCAATCGGTATGGGACAGAAGTAGATCTCACGCTAACCCTGAATCCAGGATGGCGGAAAGGGAGTGACATCTCTTGGCGTACGACAACAGGTGAATTACGTCTTGTTGCCCTTGGAGGGATGTCACTTGAAGATCTGTCTAATACTGAACGTCAGCAAAAGGGAATCAGCGAAACGAAAATGGCACTCAGCGTTGAGAATATCAGTCGTCGTGAACGTCGTGGAGGCGGTGGACAGACGAATGCACAACGTGCAGGTATTAAACGTGGAGACATCATTGTCGGTTTTGGTTCACGTACTGATCGTATTACAGAAAGTGGCGTAATCGGTTATGTCCTACAGGAACAAGCACAAGCGAAGTCCTTACCGGTACAAATTATCCGAAATGGTGAACAAGTAGAGGTGAACCTGTCGCTTGAATAGTTTATGTTTAAAATGCAAATATAAACAAAATAGAAGGAAATCTATGTTGCGAAAAATTATACTGACAATCATTATCCTGTCAGCAGCATGTATAGTAGCTTTGACACTCAACATTCTGGATTCTACACAGGTTGAAGCTGAAAAAACGACAGATGTCGAAGAAATCTCAACCAAACCTTCAATTATAGTATTGGCAACTACGATGAAAAAATTCCGGGAGTCACTGAACGATGAACTTCTTGCCGATGCCTCCTTTCCACTTGGACATAAAGAATCATATTCATGGTCAAATTTACCACCATCTAATGACTATGATCGTGGTGGAATTGAATTCAGCGAATTAACAATAGAACAATTGACACTATTCTATAATGTCCTGAATGCATTCTTGAGTGATGACGGATATACTAAAGTTTCATTGATTACCAAAAAAACTAAGACACCTTTAACTGAAATTAAACCTAATTTTTGGAGTTCACGTCCATACTTTATAGCATTATTTGGTAATCCAGAGACAGATGGTTCATGGGGATTCCAGTTAGATGGACATCATTTGGGACTGAACATTTTGGTGCATGGTGATGAAGTTTCTATAGTTCCTTCACATATGGGAACTTCACCAACGTCATTCGACGGTACTGTGGTTCTTGAAGGTGAAAGAGCAAACGCATTAGCTTTGCTCAACAGTCTTGACGCAAGCCAAAAAGAGAAGGCGATAGAAACAAAAGGTCGACGTGGTCTTAAAGTCGGTCCAGGTAGTAGAACAGACCCTTTCCTGAATTACGATTTTTCCAAATTCGTCGGTGTTGGTCTAAAGGTATCAGAGATGAACGAAGACCAAAAAGGGAATCTACAAAAACTGATTAAGACCTATGTCTATAATCTTGAAACCGAGTTTGCCGATGTCTGGATGAAAGATATTGATGCAAATATTGATGATACTTATTTCGTTTGGGTCGGTGGTACATCTGAAAATGATTCCATCTACTATCGTGTCTTTAATCCCGCAGTGTGGATTGAATTCAACGACGAAGGCAGAAGCAGTAACGCTCCGAATCATATCCATACAATTGTCCGTTCACCAAACGGAAAAGACTATGGTATCTTTGCTTTGAATCGAGGACACAAGAAATTCTTAGATCACTATTCAATGGCAGACCATTTCAAAGGTAACAATGAAATTAATGAATAATACATTCCTGCATTTTTGAAGTAGAAAATAAATAGGAGAACAAATGTTTGATACAGTGTTAGAAGAGGTAGAACAGCAGTGTCGTCAAGAAAGGGTTCCGATGTTGGGACCTGAAAAGGCAAAACTGCTTGCGAGTTGCGTAGAAAAAGCAAAACCATCGCTTATTGTTGAGTGTGGAACTGCTATAGGTTATTCCGGTTTGTGGATATTACGAGAGCTGAAAAAGATTGGTGCCGGACGTTTGATAACGGTAGAAATAGAAAATAATAATGCTGAACGTGCGCGTGCCAATTTTAAAAAGGCTGGTTTAGCTGACCTTGTGGATTCACGCATTGGAGATGCTGCAGAAGTACTAAAGGATATTCAAGATCCTGTTGATTTTTTATTTCTTGACAACAACAAAGACGGTTACTTTGCTTGTTTTCAATCAATTGAATCTCGTCTAACAAATCCTGCAACGATTGTAGCAGACAACGTTGGTAGAGCTGATCAGATGGCAGATTATCTTGATCATGTCCGTACAAACTATGAATCAGAAACACACTGGTTTGAAAGTTGGCGGAGACGTGGTAGTAACGAAGGTAACAATCAAAGACAACGTAGACGCGATGGTATGGAAGTTACAACATATCGTCGTTAATTAATTATCATATTCCATTAGGAGGGATTAGTGAAAAAACACACGATTTCTATTTTACATTTGAGTTTGTTATTAAGCATTTTTACTATATTTACTTTTGTGTACAATGTTAACGCTCAGGAATGGGTGCAGAAAGCAGATATGATGAATCCAAGACTCTTCTTTTCTGTTTCTGCAATTGACAATGAAATATATACTATTGGTGGAACTCTTGCAGAACCGATCAGTAGCGTTGAATCCTACGACCCCCAAACAAACAAATGGGTTAAGAGAGCAAGTATGTTATCTCCACGTGCAGGTGTAATAACCTGCGTAGTAGGTGATAAAATTTATGCAATTGGGGGTTGGGATGGAGAAAATCCTGCTTTGGGAACAGTCGAAGAATATAACCCAGCTACTGATACATGGATTCAAAAAGCAGATATGCCAACGCCAAGATCGTTTTTTGTGGCTGTAGTAGTAGATGGTAAGATTTACGCGATTGGCGGGGTTGCACAAAATGTTGGACCTGTAATATCGACTGTTGAAGAATATGACCCGAGCACTGATACTTGGACGAAAAAAGCAGATATGCCAAATCCACGGTCTGGGATGTCAGCAGCGGAATTTAGGGATAAAATTTATCTTGTCGGTGGTGTCGGTGGTGTGGTAGGTCCGTTTATTAAAGCGGTGGAAGAATATGATCCAAAGACAGACACTTGGACACAAAAAGCAAATATACCGACCCCCAGAACTGCACTTGCAGTCGGTGTCGTAGGATCAAATATATATGCAATTGGCGGTACTACTGCTGTCCAAGGTGCGGGTATGTCAACAGTTGAAATTTACCAACCATTAACAGATACATGGGAGAAAGGTGTTGATATGCCAACAGCACGTGTTTTCTTAGGTGCGGGTACTGTAAACGGAAGAATCTACACCGTGGGAGGGGTTGTTGAAGGTCTTGGTCCACAAATTTTACCTACAGTTGAAGAATTTACTCTTGATAGTTTAAGTGTAGCAGCATTGGATAAATACTTCACATTCTGGGGTAAGATAAAAAGTATAAATTAGGTGTGTACTGTTATACTGCCAGAAGCCAATTGAAGAAAGTAATAGACCAATTCCCACAGAATTGTGATGTTGATACTATACTTCTTCTCTAATGGCACATGGGACAATAATGGAATCGACCATACCGTGTAATATTTTCTTATCTGCTGGACAGACTGCTGCCTGAATTCCACCAAGTGTTACATTTTCTCCTGTAACAAAATAATATGGACGTAGTAGAGGACGGGATGGCATCTCGTGCATATCCTGCGCATCAAAATCGTAGTATTGCATCCTGACGCGTTTGGCAGTGTGGAACTGTTGGAGGACGTGTGGCGTTTTTTCAAAAGTATCCATGGCGTAGTCAATTACGGATTCCCACTGGTCAGTAGGTAAGTCGTGTCCAATAGCCACACCCCGACTCCCCCATGCAAGTTCAGAAAAACCTGATGGTTTAATAACCAATTCCCGTTGACGTTGTGATACTGTGCTGAGTTGTCGCCAGTCTGTCACAGGCAAATTATCTATTTCTAAGTTTGGTATGACGGCATGTGGGGGTAAGGGGCGCGGGTCAAGAATCCAAGTCTGAGGTATCACTTCTTGTAAAAAAGGATATGTTTTTTTGCCAAGTTGTCGTTGCCAAAATAGTTGGAGTGATGGGTGATGAAATAGTGCAAGACACAATTTCTCTTCTAAATATGCTTTAGGAGGAGGTGTCATCACCACTTTCCGCTTCTTAGCACTATAAAAGATCAATTCAGCTTTCGGGATGTTGGGAAGATCAAACATCTCATAAAAACGGTAAACTACATCAACGGGTATTCTACCACTTGTGCTGTCAACATATAGACCATCTTCGGTAAATAATATTTCATTAGGGTTTATAGCTGTGGTATTGATACCTACGTCACAAAGTGCATCAGCAAGCCATAGCATCTCTGGACGGTAGTCCTCAGATTCATCAGACACGACAATTGCGAGTGTAGGTTCATCTTTCTTTGCTAAAGTACGTATCATCTCAGCAAATCCATTCACCATACCATCTTTGCCGCCGATGATTGAATATCCGAGTTTCGTATAAAGTCTTGACAGACAACCTGTAGCACCAATAAAACCGGGGATGGAATCCAATTCTGTTATGACCCAGGAGTCATCGGAAGTTGGCAAAATATCTGGACGTATAACACCGGGTAATTGACTCTTAAAACGGTTCATCCTTCCTTGCTGGATGACATTTTGCGGTTTACCCATATCCAGATATTCTGCGATCCATGCTGGTTGAATTCCTCGCACACTTTGTGAATAAAGTAAATTGCAAGTACGGTAAAATTGTAATAAATGAGATCCAAGTTCCTCAAACCAATTGAATTCATGTTGAGAAATCCAGAAAGGTTCCGGTGAGATTCGCCATGAAGTATTGCAATCAGGATGAACATCCCTCTTTACAGAAGAGAATAATTTCTGCTTCGGAATTTCCTCATTAATCAACAAACATATCTGTTTTGCATCCAAATCATAACTCCCTATTATTTCAATAACGTTACTTAAAGAATTACCTGCTTGACAAAATCTATCTTATTCCTCGATGCGATAGAGTTCAAAACGTTGCGGGGAACGAGACTATCCACATTTATAAGTGTAAGTGCCATTTCTCCGATTCGAGACCGTCCGACAGTCATATCAGCAATGTTGATGTTATGTTCACCTAAAATAGTACCAATCAAACCAATTATCCCTGGATGATCGCTATTGTATATGACAAGAATATATCCCTCAGGTGTAGCGTTTAGATGAAGTTGGTTAATACGTACGATACGGATATCCTTTTTTCCAAAAGTTGTACCAGTAAGGATTTCCTCACCCTTATCCGTAATTACAGTGACAGTCAATAAGTTGGCAAAGTCGGCTTCATCATCGCTCTTTGTCTCAGTAACCGAAATTCCACGCTGCTTAATAAGAAAAGGTGCATTAACGTAGTTTACCTCAGTTAATACCGGCGATAACAATCCCTTCTGAACCGCGACAGTAATAGGTGTTACATCCTCTTTTTGAAATAAAGAACCGCTATAATGGATTCTAATTGCTGATATTTGTCCCTCAACAATTTGTGCATGAAAACTACCAATCTTTTCAGCAAGTTCAAGATACGGTCCTAAAATATCATATACTCTCGGATCAATCTTTGGTTGATTGACTGCGTTAGCAACAGGTTTCCCGTTGAGTGCATTTATCACTTGTTGTGCAACTTCAATAGCAACGTGTTCTTGTGCTTCAGTTGTTGAGGCACCGAGATGTGGCAGTGCAAGTACGTTATCCAATTCAAGTAACGGATTCTCAGTAGCGGGTTCATCTTCAAAAACATCAAGTGCAGCACCAGCAATCTGTTTATCTTTTAATGCGTGAAATAGTGCTGTTTCATCTATAATTCCGCCACGTGCACAGTTTATCAATCGTGCTGTCGGTTTCATCAGTTGGAATTCCGTTTCACCGATACTGTGGTATGTTTCAGCATTGAGTATGGTATGAATTGAGAGATAGTCCGATTCGTTAAATAAGGTCTCCCTGTCAACAAGTCGCACCCCCATTTCTTCAGCAGCATTAGCAGATATATGGGGGTCATAAGCAATAATTTGCATCCCGAAAGCGTGTGCTCGTTTTGTAACTTCACGACCAACCCTACCGAGTCCGATGGTTCCAAAAACTTTACCGTATAATTCCACCCCGATAAAGTTATTTCTCTGCCACGTTCGGTTCTTTAGGGAAATACCTGCGGGTAGGATGTTCCGTGCAAGTGCCAATAAAAGAGCGATTGTATGTTCTGCTGCTGCAATCGTATTGCCAGTAGGTGTGTTGACGACCAATATTCCGTTTCGTGTTGCTGCCTCTACATCAATATTATCTACGCCAACGCCAGCTCGTCCAATCACTTTAAGCTGCTTCGCTGCATCAATAACATCTGCTGTTACTCTCGTCTCACTTCTAATTAGTAGGGCATCATAATCTACAATACATTTCAGCAATTTATCATGTGACAGGTTTAATTCCACATCTATCTTAAAATTACCGCTTTTGATTAAGACATCTAATCCCTGCTGTGATAGCAAATCGCTAACCAGCACTTTGTCCATAATATATAATCCTCCAACCGACTGAATCGCAGTTAAAATTGTAGCACCTTTACCCAATGGTGTCAATCATATTTAACCTGAGTATTATATTTGTTTTGGAATCCGATGTAGTTGGGAATCTGTACCATCGAGACTGTGAATGTATTTTTTGTGAATGTAGTACTTCATATATCACACACCGAAACTAAAGTAATAATTAAGTGTGTAAAGTTTTGGCAAGATATGCTCAATAACCCGGAGATCCCTCCTACAATGAATTATGCAAGTTAATGCCAAAAACTTTACACATCCACCTAATATTGGTGACAGATAACTTGGACGTTGAGAAGAGTGCACCTTCAAGTAATGTAATTAGATAATATCTCTTGTCTTAGAACTGTTCAAGACATAGAACTTCATGATGAGTTAAACCCAACCTATGTTATTAAAAGTAATAGCAACATTGTATTTCAGGACATCAAATCCATAATGAAAATTAAATTTTTTTTCTTGAAAAAATTATACCGTTCATTTATTATATAGTAACCACAAAAAAACTGTATAGGTGAGTTCTCTGTTCCATGACAATGACATCAGACAAAAAAGGTATCCGTTTATGGCCGGCATACATCATAATAGGACTTACACTACTTGGACTCATATTTGTGTGGGTACGGGATGCAAGTCATCGTCAAGACAAAGTTGCTCTCACCGTGTTACTACTTATACTTTCGGTTTTTTTGGGAATAGTGTGGTTGTTGGGGTTATCTCGTCTGAGATGGAAAGTTAGATTATTTAGTTTTATTGTAATCCTCCTAAGCATTGCTGCATTTTTGATCCTGTTCCGATTTGATGGGTTTAGCGGTGATCTTGTCCCAAAATTTGCATTGAAGTGGCGCGGTGAACCTAAGAGTTTTAGCACCTTAACTGACGAGAAGTCTAATCCATCAGCGGAAATTCAGACAGATTTTCCACAGTTCCTTGGTCCGCACAGGAATGCGGTTATAACCAATATTAAAATTGATACAGATTGGGAAAACAACCCACTAGAATTAGTCTGGCGACATCCAATTGGTGAGGGTTGGTCAGGTTTTGCTGTTGTGGACGATTCTGCAATTACGCAAGAACAGGAAGGTGAATGGGAAAAGATAGTCTGTTATAATCTTCATACTGGTACAGAAAAGTGGACACACCGGGATAATGCCAGGTATTATACTGCGCTTGGTCAACTTGGTCCACGTGCCACACCAACTATTGATGGTGACCGTATCTATACAGTCGGAGGAACAGGGATTCTGAACTGTCTGCAATTTGATACAGGTGAACAGATTTGGTCTACCAATATATTTGAAGAAAATAATGCGAAAGCACCTCCATGGGGAGTAAGTGTTTCTCCACTTGTTCTTGATGAACTTGTAATTGTGAGTGCAGGTGGTGCAGTTGCGTATGACAAAGTCACTGGTGAAATAGTGTGGACAGGTGAGAGAGTTAAGAGTGCATATTCTTCCCCCGTACTTCTAACATTGGCGGGAACTGAACAGGTCGTGTTGTTCGACCAAGGACTTGTTACTTCTCATGAACCTACTACCGGTAAACTCTTATGGAAACAATCGTGGCCTTCTGGTGTAGAAATTGCTGCACAACCGACACCACTTCCAGGAGATAAACTCCTCGTCTCTACTGCGTATGGAATTGGAGCGAAATTATTTCAAATTTCAAGAAGTAACTTATTAGATGAATTCAACGTTAATCTTATATGGGAAACTATCCAATTTAAAGTTAAATTCTCTACTATAATATACTATGAAAATTATTTTTATGGACTTGACGACGGTATCTTCGCTTGTATAAGTTCGGAAGATGGCAAACGCCAATGGAAGCGCGGTCGTTACGGACATGGACAAACACTCTTAATCTCAGATGTTCTGTTGGTGCTTACCGAATCTGGAGATGTTGTCCTTTTAGAACCTAACCCAGAATCACATAATGAACTTGCAAGATTCTCTGCAATTTCAGGACAAACTTGGAACAACCCTACAGTTGTAGGAAATTATCTACTTGTACGGAACAGCCGAGAAGCAGCTTGTTACCGGTTACCGGTCAAATCAACTATATAAACGGTTTCCGAATAACAGCGTCACTACTAACTATCATAATGCAATCATAACCCACACCAATCGTGGATATAATACAATACATTCAAAGAGGAAAACAACAGTGATGAAAGGTTATAGAAGTAATCTCATGGGAATATTGGTATGCTGTGGACTCTGCGTTTTACTCTCCGGGAACACAGTTAGTCAGGCTGCAAATGACCCATCTATTGATTCTCCGCTCGAACAGACTATAGACGATATTATTAAACAATTTCGTCGTAAAGGTTCATTGAAATCAACAGAACGGACAAGTTTCGTTGTTTATGATCTAACAAACAATAAGAAATTAGTTTCAATTAATGAGGATACTCCGAGGATGGCTGCTTCATTAATAAAGAATTTTGTAATGTTAGTATATTATCATGAAGTTAAGCAGGGACGTTTGCAGCATACAAAACGAAATCGCGAACATTTAGAAAAGATGATCCGGTATAGTTCAAACCCTTCAACAAACTATTTTATCCGTTTGATCGGTGGTCCAAGAATAGTGGATAGAAGGTTGAAAGCCAACTACCCTTATTTCAATCAAACGAAGATCATTGAACTTATTCCAGCAAATGGACGGACATATCGGAATATGACAAGTGCACAGGATCTGAATAAATTCTATGTTCAGATGTGGCATAAAAAACTTCCTTATTCAGATAGTATGAAGTATTATCTTGAACTTCCCAACGGTGATTATATGTATAAAAAAACTCGCATCCCTGCATCAGTCAAGGTGATTAACAAAACCGGTACTGTCTATGGTTTAATTGGAGATAGTGGTATTATTGAAATGCAAGATCCACAAGGAAACATTCGTTCCTATGTCTTTACTGGTTTGATTGAAGACAGGACTAAAACCAGTACTCGTAGAAGGTATATTTCCTTTGGTGCTTGGGTCGGTCAACGTGCTAATATCCTACGTCGTGTTTCAGAAAGAGTTTATGATTACATTCACAGCGCCTATGGTAGCAGTTTTCGTGTACGTTAAATACTTATAGCAAAGGTGGTCATGGGATTAATTGTTAATATCGGTAGACGAATTGAACTCGTACCGATTGACACACATTTCAAGGATATAACTATAGGACTTTACCGTCAGGAATTAGACACACGTGCTGTTTTCCGAGTGCACACCTATAGTCGTGTGGAAGGTGCAGCGGATAGAATTCAGCAGGTTATGGAGTCTATGCGGACATTAGGTGGTATGGCTATCACTTCAAACGGACTATTATTTTTCCCTTGTGGAGAAGGTCATGAAACAGCGTGCCGTAGAGTCTTCTTAGATGCATGCAAACTTGACCAAAACACAATTGCCGAACCACGACCATTGTCTACAATTGACAAGAAATCAAAGTTAACTATTACAGTTGATTCAACAGGAAACGGTACCTACCGTGTAAAATCAGATGGTGATGGTCGAAGTGCTGCACGTCGAGTTTCTGCTATCGCTGGAGGATTGATAAAATTAGGCGAAATGCATGCGGAAGATGAAAAAGAGGATGATACAGTTCGTTTTCCGTGTGGTCAGACACATGATGCACTTGTTGGATTGTTGTTAGTACGTGCACCGAATGTCCGCGTCATCTTGCGCGAACAGGAAGCGGATGCTTCCCGAGGTGTTCTTGCAGCCCCAAGCAAACAGACGTAGGTGATTATGATGCAAAATAGAAATAACCGAGTCGTCAAGCCAATGACAGGAAGGGAACGGGTAATTGCTGCCTTGCGTAATGAACCCACAGATCGAACTCCAGTTTGTAATCCCACCTCTGTTGCTACCGTGGAATTGATGGATTTGGTTGATGCTCCCTTTCCACAAGCAAATCGTGAACCAGAACTGATGGCAAGACTCGCAGCCACGGGTTATACAGAACTCGGTTTTGACACCATTATGCCAGTATTTACGATTATACAGGAATCCAGTGCTCTTGGATGTAAAATCCAGTGGGAGCAGAAGGATAACTGGCCAACTGTCAAAATGCGTGAACCAATCTGGGAGGATGTTGACGACATTACGATCCCTAACGATTTCTTAACACACCCTGATACTCAATGTGTACTTGAGGCGATTAAGATTCTGAAAAAAGAATACGGAGATGAAGTCGCTGTAATCGGCAAGACGATGGGTCCTTGGTCGCTTGGTTATCACTGTTTTGGTGTGGAACCGTTTTTACTACTGTCACTTGACGATCCTGGGAAAACAAAACTTGCATTGGATCGAATGAAGGAAGCCACTGTACAATTCGGTATAGCACAGATTGAAGCGGGTGCAGATGCACTTACACTGCCAGATCATGCAACAGGTGACCTCGTTAGTGGTGAATACTACAAACGCTATCTGCGTGACTTACATATAGAATTTGTTGAACGTATTCCTATTCCTCTTATATTACATATCTGTGGACGCACTGTTGATAGAATGGAATATATCGCACAAACTGGTATGGCAGCCTTCCATTACGACTCGAAAAACGAACCCAATGAATCTATGGATATTGTACAGAAAAGAATTGCATTGGTTGGTAACATCAATAACCCAGAAACACTTTTTGCTAAAGACCCAGAAGACGTTGAAGTTGAAGTCGTAAAAAACCTTGAAGCAGGTGTTCCTATGATTGGTCCTGAATGTGCTATTCCCCTCCAAACCACAATCGAAAACCTACAAACAATCCCACAAGCAGTGCAGTCATGGCATAAAGCACATGCATAATTCGCATGTTGGCACTATCCATAATCCAATAATCTTAAATTTTGTATAGAAATAGTTAAATTGCAAGTTCAGCCAACTTCACAGTCTGTCCTCCATTTTCTGCAGACTTGTCAGCGGCAAACACCACACGGTGGGATTCAAATGCAGTATCAAAGTCAGTCAGTGGCATAGGTTCGTCTCTTCCTATGCTATCCACAAACGCTTGGAACTGCGGTTCATACGGATGGTCGCTCACATCACCAGAGTCGATAAGTGATGTCTCAAGTGTACTCCATCTACTTTTCTCCATTCCTTTTAGTTTTGCTGAATAGATTCGGTTGTCCAGCAGGCTACCTTCGCTACCAACAAGGTGTATATGGAAATAGTAAGGTTGTAAACAGTCTACACACGAGGTGACCTTGCCGATTTTTCCACCACCCTCAAACTTAAGTAGACTGACACTTGTTGTTTTATATTCATAAGGTTGGAATGCTTCACCTTGGGACTGTGTATGATAACTTGTTACTTCTTCAACATTACCGTCCATAAAGAAGAGTAGTGCATCAAGTGCATGACATCCTGCAGTCAGTAGCGTGCTACCACCAAAGTCTTTTTTAATGTTCCATTCATATTGACCATACCAAGGACCAATACCGTGGTAATAATCCACCTCTGCGTAGTGTAGTTCACCGAGTAATCCATTATCTATTACGGAGCGAATCATAGTGAAATGTGCACTATATCGGCATTCAAAACAGACACAAACGTTAACCCCCGTTGTCTTCACTGCCTCTTGAATCGCTAATGCATCTTCGTAAGTAAGGCATATAGGTTTTTCTATTATAAGATGTTTCCCTGCTTTTGCAGCAGCAATCGCTTGTTCTGCATGAAATGGATGCGGTGTGCAAATATCTATGATGTGAATATCCGGATCATCAAGCATCTTTTCATAATCAGTATATGCTTTTAATGGAGTTCCATAAGTATCTGCTAAGACTGATTCATCGTGTTCACGACGAGAACAAATAGCAGTAACATCTCCTCCTTTAACAGCTTTGAAGGCTTCTATATGTGCACCAGCGACCCAACCCAGACCTACAATACCAACATTTAAGTTATCCATTAATTTATTACTCCTTATTTCAACAGTTTTATGTATTTTAGCACAGAAATGAAAATAGTTAAGGTAAAATCTATTGATTTACATTGCACATTTTCTATATAATGAAGAAAGTTTGAATAATTCATAACGAGATTTCGGTATAAGCAACTTTGGGAATTGGTAAAATATACACTACAAAAACCCATTGTTATTGTGCCTGATAAATTTTGTAAAGTTTTTGAGTCATTTCTGACCAAATTAGTCGTAATTAGCCTCTAAACCCACTGGTGGTAAAGGATTGTAGCAAATGTCCAAATTCTTGATTTTCCGATTGACTCAAAAAACTCAAAAGTATGACATTGTAAATTTGGCAAATAGATATAAAATCCTGCCTGGCTGCTAAACCGAACTCACGTTAATTTATATATTAAATTCGTGTAATAATATTCAAACCATATTATAGTTCTGAACTTTTTATTAATTCAGGAAATATTTTTTGACATGAATGTGAGAATATGCTATAATATATTAGAATTGGTATGACGTGTTTTTAGGTCTACATTCACGAACCTTTTTCACCCACCTTGATCTGCATGATAAAGGAGATGATTCCGATGGACACCAAAATTTCCGAAGAATTCCCCCCGAAGTTCGCAAAAGAAGGGTTAACTTTCGACGATGTTTTGCTCATTCCCGCGGAATCCAGCATCCTCCCGGATGACGTGGACACCAGGACACAATTGACACGAAACCTACGGTTAAATATCCCTATTTGCAGCGCACCCATGGATACTGTCACCGAATCTACCCTTGCTATTGCTATTGCTCGTGAGGGTGGTATCGGAATAATCCATTACAACTGTTCTATTGAAGAACAGGTATCTGAAGTTGATCGTGTAAAACGTTCTGAAAGTGGAATGATTACTGCGCCGATTACTTTAACACAAGATAAAACAATTCGTGAAGCACATGAAATAACCGCTCGTTACCGCATCGGTGGTGTCCCAATCGTAACCGAAGACGGGTACCTTGTTGGACTAATTACTAACAGAGACTTAAAATATGAAGATAATCTCGATATTCCTGTAACTGCACGAATGACTCCTGTTGACGAGTTAATTACTGCCTCCCCTGGAATAACATTGGATAAAGCGAAAAGAGTGCTTCACGAACATCGCAAGGAGAAGTTGCCGATTGTAGATGAAGACCTAAAATTATGTGGATTGATAACCATTAAAGATATTGACAAGGTGCAGATGTTCCCACACGCGTGTAAGGATGAATCTGGTCGGTTGCGTGTTGGTGCAGCGGTTACACCATCAACCACTTTGGAAGATGTCGGCATGCTGGTTGACGGAGGTGTAGATGTCCTTGTGTTAGATACTGCTCACGGTCATTCGAAAAATGTAATACGAGCAACAGAATATATCAGGACTCAATTTCCTGACCTTGAACTCATTGCCGGTAATGTGGTTACACCTGAGGCTACAAAGAGTTTGATTGATGCAGGAGCTGATGCTGTGAAGGTAGGCGTCGGTCCTGGTTCTATCTGTACAACACGTGTTATTGCAGGGGTGAGTATCCCCCAAATCACAGCAATATACGATTGTGCGCAAGAAGCGGATAAAGCAGGTGTTCCAATAATTGCTGATGGTGGTATTCGATATTCGGGCGACATTGCGAAGGCAATTGGGGCAGGTGCAAGTTCCGTGATGATTGGGAGTTTGCTGGCTGGCACAGATGAAAGTCCCGGTTCGACGGTAATTTATCAAGGTAGAACATACAAACTCCATCGCGGGATGGGGTCTTTGGGAGCGTTACGAAAACGAAATATTGAACTTGGAGAGCAAACAAATGACGAAGAAATGGCAAAACTTGTACCACGTGGGATTGAAGGACGAGTCCCTCACAAAGGCAAACTGAGCAATTTTGTGTATCAGTTGGTCGGTGGTATTAGGTCTGCTATGGGATATTGTGGTACACCGGATATTGAATCATTACGGAATGATGTCCAATTTGTCCGCATGTCAAGCAGTGGATACAGAGAAAGCCATCCACATGATATTGATATTACAGAGGAAGCACCGAACTATACAGTTACAAACCTGACAACCTAAATATAGACAGTATATACATTAACAGATTATATATTCCAATAACTGTAGAATTGCAAGTTGATGTGAATTTTTATTTAATAAGTTAAATATGAAAGGAAATTCGTCTATGAAAGTTAACGAAGAGATGTCATTTTGGGATAGACTCTATTTACCCGCGTTGATTAAGGGAATGCTTACGACGCTAAAACATATTCCAAAAAAGAAGTTAACAATTCAATACCCCGAAGATCCGAGAAGTGTCAATGAACGTAATGACCGGTATCGTGGTATTCATAAATTGACAACAACCGAAAAAGATGAAATAAAATGTGTTGCATGCTTCTTATGTGCAACTGCTTGTCCTGCAGATTGTATAACAATACAGGCTGCACCTGCTCCGGATGGTTGGACAACCCATGAAGGATATCAACGAGAAAAATTTCCCGATGTATTTGAAATCAATATGCTTCGGTGTATATTCTGTGGATATTGTGTTGAAGCATGTCCGGAAGACGCTATACGGATGACAGGTTTGACACTACCCCAATATTTCCGTGAACGTCAAGCTGAAGGCGAGAATCTTGGCAGTAAACGTAGTGATTTCATCTTTAGCCGAGATATGTTGGTCGCTAACAATGACATCCCACAAGAAGGACTAAGTGTTGAAGCGCGGTAGTATTATGACAGTTGAATGCTGTTGATAATACTTACTACGTACGTGTAATACGGTCAGTACCGTAAGTAAGGATAAGAAGTGCTGGCTGCAAGTAAACTATGGTATCACACCCCCCGTTTCCGAAGAAACAATATCAAATACTCTACGCTGACCCGCCTTGGGATTATAAGGGGCAACTTCAACACACAGGTGTTGGAGGAGAAGATAGTGGTGGAGCAATACGACATTATCCGACCATTTCTGTAGCAGATATGGTTAAGTGGAATATTGCATCAATCAGTAGTCAAAATTGCCTGCTTTTCATGTGGAGTTCATCGCCTCATCTTGATCAAGCTATATATTTAGGAAAATCATGGGGATTCCGCTGGGCAACAGTTGCATTTGTATGGGACAAGTGCCGTGTTAATCCCGGATTTTATACGATGAGCCAGTGTGAACTGTGTCTCGTATTTAAACGCGGAAGAATACCACAACCGAGAGGAATGCGAAATATCAGACAACTTGTACAAACCAAAAGGACACGACATTCAGAAAAACCTGATGAGGTGCGACAACGTATTGGTGAAATGTTTCCTGAGCAAAGTAAACTTGAACTCTTTGCAAGAAAAAAAGTTGATGGATGGGACGTATGGGGACTTGAGATTAAGTAGGAGTTAAATATATAACATATCACATGAGTTAGAAATACACCTATATATTATTCATTCACATAAAACTTTATTAATATCTGAGTAGGTCCTGATTACATAATTATGTCTACGAAGTTGTCTTGATGAAAATTAATAAAATGCCAGTGTTCTTATTTGACTCAGATATTACAATATACAGATATGACACCTAATCAACTCATGTTAACTATGTTATGTAGAAATCATCTATATTCCGTTAGAGAATCACAAATAGTTTATTGGTTTTTTAACCAAGTATAATTTACTCTAATCAACGGAGAATGCACATTACTTCGTAAGATTATTACCCATTTGGAGGACTCGTCTAATTGACGCAATGCAAGATATATCGCTTAATTTTCACTCTGACTCACTTTTTACCTTAACTGATAAGATCAAAGCCAGTGTTGAAGGACGTATAAGTTGGGGGGACACCTTTGGGGTTGGACTCGGTACTAAAAGTAATAAACATTTGATTGTTTGGACTCCAAAGGATACTTCTGAAAGCCAAATTCTTCCCGGTTTTGATTCTGAAGATGGAAAACTCACCTTAAAAATGAAGCATCGTCCAGGGGCTTGGATATCTTGGATTGACGAAGCTAAGATACAGGCATCTGCACACGATGACTATGACCGTGTTCAAAAAAGTGTCCAAGAGTTAGAACGAAACACTCGACAAATTGTCGATTTTGCTGACGGTGTGATTGCTAACATTACCGTTCAACACTTAGGAAAATCTCTTACACTTTCTGAACTTACTGAAGAAGTTTTACAAACTCGTCTGATTGTGCCGAGTACTATTAAAACAGGTGGTTTTGTACTAACGAAGCCAGTAGGAAACGATAGTCAATCAGTCAAAGTTATTATTCCAGAACAGACACATATACACCGTGTACATCTCAATGAAGATGTTATGCTAAAAGAGGTTGAGGAAAATAGTTACGATACGGTTTTGGTTGTGATGCGTACTCATCTGAAAAATTATCCTGACCTAATTGATTTAGGTTATTGTTTATCATTACATAAACGATTCGTAGATGAGAATGGATCTGAAAAACCTCCATCTGTCAAAGTGTTGTCAACCGCAGCTGTATATAATCCACTTGAACCTAAATTTGTTAAATTTGTTCCGGTTGTATTTACATCGTCTACAAAAGAAATTGAAGATGCTATTGCTGAGAGTTCCACAAAAATTGAGGACTATATGCTTAAAGCAAATCAACATGCATCACAATTAATGACTCAGTTTCAGCAAGGTGTTGATAGTCGTCTAAGAGCACTCATGCTCAATCGTGGACAACGTGTACACAGTAAGGTTTGGGACGATCTTGTTATACATGAATTGCGGAATACTCTTTGCTCTTTTTGTATTTTCTATGCAGATTATCTTAATGAACTTTTTGATGAGGATAAAACACAAAAAACTACAGAAATACTGAAAGACAATATTGACCCTATTATTGATTATTGGCAATTACAAGATAACCAACAATTCACCATTAACCACATGATTCAATCCAGTTATACACTAACGAATCAAGTGTTGGATAAGGCATCAGGACTGTTTCATGATCTCGTTTTTGAAACAGATTTAATTGATACGGGATTGGTGACTCCCGTTGACTTGCAGATTTTGGCTAATGACAATCCATTGGAAGAAATCTATCTACCAGAATGGACATCTGGTACTGTTCGTGAAAAATTGGTACGGATTGGTCTACGGTCAACCTTGCATTCAATGCAGCTTGATAGGCTACGTTTCATCTGGTTGTCTTTACTTGACATTGCTAACTATACAAGTCAACATAAACAGGATTTTGAAAAATTAATACAACCACTTGAGAATATTTTATTAACCCAAAAATCAACGGTATCCCCTCGGAACACTCAAGCGAACCGTCAATCAATGAGTAAATTTATCGGATTTGAGATCGTCGATTCTGAACTTGATAGTATCATTGAACAGATAGTAAACAATTATCAGATCATTAAGCTATGGATAGAACAGGCACCAAGTGATTCAGAAGAACTCCATAAATATTACAATACATTATGGAGTTTAGTCCTGAATGGAAAATCTCGTGAAAAACTCCTTGCTGATTTTCAACCTACCTGTGACATTAATATCAGTGTACCTGATCAGACGAAGCGATTACTGAATCTCACTTTAGAAAGTCAACTTGTCGTAGAAAACGAAAAGGATCGCAAGACTCTTGAACGCAACTTAAATAAAGCACTTGTTGTTAAAACTGGACACTCGCTACGGGATATTACGACTGCTGAGAAACTTGCTATACATGGTGATATGACACTCTCTTTACTTCGTGAGGAATTGGAAAAATACGACGAGACGTTAACAAAACGCGCAAGTAAACTCACAAATCCACAACGGAAAGGAAAGAATCGGAAGTCTATCAATGTGTATGGCAATGGAAGTGTGACATATGATACAATTCAAGCAGAACAGACAAAAGTCAGTGAGATGATTGAATTTTTGAAACCGTATGGTGAAACAGAGTCAATCCATACTTTAGCGAATGCAGGACTTAACAAAAATGTTGTTGATATTGAAGAAATTCGGAAACAACAGGTGTTGAGTTTTAATATGAATGACTTACCATCAATAGGTGAAACGTGGCTCAACGAAATCAAGACTTTGGATGATTATCCGAATCTAAGGGTGTTTTTGCTACAAAATAAGTTGCCTATATCTACCACGGGTCGAATTTTGATGGAATTACGAACTTTCCTGTCTGATTCACTGTTCAATCAAGTATTAGGTCTTATTCAAGAGGTGAAGGAACTTCAGAACAGCAGTTACGAAGGTGAGGTATTAGAACGATTTGTGACATATATCTCTGAAAAAGTGTGGAGATGGGAATTAACACAAATTACATCTGATGAACTTCCAGTTATTGTCAAAGAAAAGGTGTTAACTTCTGCAATTTGTTATGAAAAAGATGTAGAAACCTTGATGGAATATGTTGAACGATATGACGAACTGCTTGATGCAAAACTAACAGCAGATTCTGAGATGTGCGTACAACGTGAAAACCTTGAATCTCGTTTTCAAGAAATAGTTGAAACACTTTTATAGGAAGAAATTGCATGAAAATCACATTGATAGGACAAAGTCAGTTAGCACTCTCAGTAGGATGGGGAATTAGTCATTCTGAACTGGCACAAGAAATCGTTTTGTTATCGGGAACTCAGTCTGGAAATTTACAGGGTACTCGTAACACAAAAAACCGAAGATCCTTTACTGATGGTGTGGAAGATATTAGCCTTGCAAATGCATTGAGCGCAAGTGATTCTGGTGTTTCAAATACAATGGTTGTAGAGGATATATCCGATTCTGTTGTGGTAGTGTTGCTGCCTACTTCCTTACCGTTTGGTTTCCACTCAGCACAGGCTTTGAAAACAACAAATCTTTCATTTGCGCGGCAAATTGTACCTAAGATTAAAGAACATATCCATAATGCTATTATATTAGTAGCAATGCCATTCGCAAACTATGTGTCAGCATGGATACATCAAACACATGGGCTTAACAACTTAATCGGTATAGCGAACGGAGTAACCACAGCACACCTCAAAGCAGAAATAGCAGATCGGCTTGGGCTTTCTGTAAAGGATGTATCTGCGTTAGCAATCGGGAATGACGAAGTCACATATCCGTTGCCACAATATTGTAGAGTAAACGGTATACCACTTAACCAATTGATGGATGAATCCGACATCCATAGTCTTACGGAATCAGTTACTGAACGTTGTCCTTATACATCTGCAAGTGAATATACGTTGGCAAGTCATATATTACAAATTGTTTCAGCTATCAGCCTTGATAAAAAACGGGTAATGAGTGTTGGATCGAAAATTCCAACTGATACAACATCAGTTTTCCTAAACGTACCTTCAATAATCGGTAGTGATGGAATAGAAAGCATTGTTCCATTAGATTTAACATCCCCACAACGTGAACAGTTTACACAACTCATCGCACAAAGTGCAACTGAACAAAGTTTTAATTAAAACCTGGTTTCCAACATTCCACACGCCTCCAACCCAATGAATCCTCCTGATTTGACTTTTGTAAGAGTCAAAAGGTGTACTGATGAGAGAAATATATCAGAAAATTCCAGAATTGATTGATGATGATCAAGTCGGTGCTTACTGTACTGTTGTTGAGACCAAAGGTTCAACTCCCCAAAAACCGGGAGCAAAATTGTTGATACTTCCAGATTTGCGGAACATCGGCACACTCGGAGGGGGTTGCGTTGAAGCCGAAGCACGTCGTCAAGCCATCGGATTAATGCAAGATGGGAACCCACGGTTGTTGGAGTTTCAATTGGATAGTGATTACGGGTGGGATGATGGTCTGATCTGTGGTGGTAATATGAAGATATTCATTGATTTGCCAAAAACTCGTGATGAGGCTAATATGTTCACACGTCTTCAGGAACTGAATTCAGAGAAGGTACCCCTTATGTGTGCAACAGTTGTGAAAAGTGATATGTATACCGTTGATGTCGGAATGAAGATGGTTTTTGCATCAAATGGGGAACGGATCGGTACTTTGGGAAATACTGGTTTAGAAGCTGATGTGGAAAGCAAAATTTCCGAGATACTCGAAAAGAACAGTGCTGGCTTGTTACAACAGGACGAAAGCACTATATTTTTGGAACCTTTACAACCACGTCCAACGTTACTTATTGCAGGAGCAGGACACGTCGGTCAGGCACTCTGTCATCTCGGTAGTTGGTTGGACTTTGATGTAGTCATTGTTGATGATAGAGCCGATTTTGCTTCAGCTGAACGGTTACCTGAAGCAGACAAAATCATCATTGGTGATATTGCAGATGAACTCAGTAAATATCCAAAAAACCATCTCACTTATGTTGTTATTGTAACACGTGGACATCAACACGATGAATCTGCGTTACATAGTGTCATTGAATCTGATGCACGATATATAGGATTGATCGGTAGTCGTAGGAAAATAAAATTGATATTTGATGATCTTTTGGATATCGGAATTCCTCAAGAAAGATTACAACGAGTATATGCACCAATCGGATTGGACATAAACTCAAAAACAGTTCCTGAAATTGCGGTTAGCATTGCATCCCAACTAATCCAGATACGCAATGAAACTGACAATGTACTACATTCTGAATCACAACCCACCCGTATGCCTACCATAAAAATATGAGGAGTAGGACATGAATCAAATTAAATTGGATGAAAATAAAACCTATACCCTTGCAGAAGTGGTTGAAAAGGTGCAGAAGACATTGGATTCAGTAAAAGAGAATTCCGAGTATTGCAATTTACAATACTCACCTACCGATGTCTATTGGTTATTACACGACATGCTTGTGTATGTGAACAGGAATGTACCGGGTGAGTTTGCTTTGCGAAGACTTGATAAGGGATCATACCGAGTTCAATACAGAACCGACGAAGCACACAAACTTAGAGCATCAAGAAAACTCAAAAATGAACTCAAGCAAACTGCAGATTATTTAGAAAAATTAACAGGACGTAGACCCACTTGGGGATAATCATCAGGTTTTATATATGCTTTTGTTGACACTTTATCGCATCTTCAAAATAGACCATCAAAGGAGAAGATTAAGTGAATCATGAACCAAATATAACAGTTGAAGACATTGAAATATCGGTTGACAATTTAGACTTTCAGAGAGCTGCAAATATTTTTGAGGAGCATGGATGTCTTGTCGTCCGTGGTCTAATGAACCCTTACATTGAAGGCTTACATCAAGATATTGAAGCTGCTGCTGCTGAATCTTTGGCACTCCTGGACCAAGCTCAACAAATTGTTGAGGGTTGGCGTACACCAAATGGAACGTTATTCCTTCCTGCTCCACCAGGATACGATCGAGACAAACAGATTATGGTATTGGCTGTGAACTATCAGTCAAGTGCTGCGTTTTTCCATTCTGCATTTGATGAAAATGCAGTCAAAATTGTTGAGGCGATTCTGGGACCAAATGTAGAGATTTTCGGTAATGGACAGTGCCTGTACAAAGAACCAGTAGGTGGACATCCGAAGCATTTACATCAGGACTCCGCATACTTTGAGCATCGTTATCAGGGTCCTGTCGGTATTTTGAACTATGTGGTTGACACTGACCTTGTTAACGGCGCATTACACGTCGTACCAGGATCACATCGGCTTGGTCAACTCAAACATATTGATACATTTTCACATCTCGGATTAGAAGAAGATGAATGGCCCTGGGAAAGTGCTCTACCTGTTGTTGGCAAAGCAGGTGATTCGATCTTCTTTAATGTAAAGACTGTGCACGGTTCAAAACAAAATATGTCTGACAAACCGAGACCTGCCTTTATCAATCGTTATCGACGTACCGACGACTTTGTAATAATCGGGGGAACTACTGCTGCTAATCGCGCAGATGCTGAAAAACGTGCTGCTGCAGCAGAAGAAGCTAAGAAATCTAATAGTGACCGAGGGTTGATGGTAAGAGGATTCCGTCCCTATTCTGGATAAAGATAACAAGCAATATACACACCGCTCCTCCAAAGGGAGCAGTTTTTTGTTGGAAACTTTATTGCTTCAATTCCGAGATGATAACCGTTCCATCTGAACTACTACTTGCGAGGGTGCGTCCATCTGGACTGAAAGAAACCGAATTGACAAACTCACTATGTCCAGTGTATGTATCTTTTATTTCATTTGTAAATCCCACAACTCAATTTGATTGTGTTTGAAGTTATTCGTCAAATTAGCAAATGTCTGACAGTTAGGACTAAGTACAATTTTGTCATACCTTTTTTCAAGTATTTTGTTACTAAACCCAGTTCTTTACCTGTATGGACATCATACCGCCAAATTCCTATTGAACTATACACAATAAGTTGACTGTTGTCCGATGAAAACTGATATGGAGATCTTCCTACAACATTATCTCCTCATTAACCCATTTGATATAACATCAGGTAGATAATAACCCCTGTTACAGAAACGTAAAGCCATATAGGAAATGTGATTTTTGCAATACGACGGTGTTTGTCAAACTTTTCACGCCATGCCAAGTAGAGCGTACGTAACGCCAATGGCACTATTACGAACGCTAATACGATATGTGAAATGAGAATTGTAAAATAGACAGGTCGTATCCAACCTTGTTGTGTAAACTTGGTTGAACCTGCATTTGCATGGTATATACAATAACTAATTAGGAATAATACTGAGACACAAAAAGCCCCAAGCATACACTTCTTGTGTAGTTCTATTTTTCGTTGTCGAATAAAGACATATCCTATTACTAATAGAATGCAACTTACTGAATTTAAGGTTGCATTAATAGTTGGTAAATCTGAAATCTCAATCACGTTTTCTCCTCATTTCTACCTAAGCCATCTGTAAGCCTGTACACCTTTGGAATTTTCCAATGCAAATTTCCACCGTGTACACCACGTTTCATAATCGGTATTACATGCTTCTGGACGCAAACGACTTCGCATCAAAAAAGCAGGATAATAAGGTCTACCGGTTGGTTGATAAACATCGTGATAACGGAGATCGAAACTCCATCGGACAGTTTCCGATTCATTCGGTTTTGCACTATGGAGTGTATAATTGTGGAACAGAATTACACCTCCTGCGCGAATTGGTAGTGCTTTTGGTGTTAGATTTGGAGGTTGATGTTCAGGGGGAACAGCCAATCCAGCGGTATTCCAAGCGTGTCTGAATAGTCCAAACTTATGACTCCCCGGTAACACTTGTAGACATCCATTATCTAATGTTGCATCTACTATGGGGATCCAAATAGTAAGCATAAAGTAAGGATCTGTTTCTGGCCAACAGACTCCTGCGTCCTGATGCCACGGTGTTGGTTCGCGTTGTGAACTCTGTTTTGGCAAGATAGCGCGGATGTGTTGGATCGGATTGCATACGATCTCAGAACCAACGAAAGATTCAGCAAGATCAAGGATTTTTGGATTTCTGAGAAAATTAAAGGTTGCTTCCCCACGTGCACGCATTATGTCTAAATCTGCTGATACCTCTGGAGCTTCAGCAGCGAGATGCATCAACCGTTGAGTGAAAGGTTTGTTGGCGTATATAGAAGTAACTTTTCCTTCAGTGTGCAATCTTTCGGCTCGTTCTGCGATTATATCTGAATACTCAGCAATTACTGGACCCAGGTCGTTTTCATCTAATATATCTTCAAGTAAAAGATAACCATTTTCGTTAAAAAACGAAACTTCAGATTCAGCTAGACGCATAATCTTACTTCCTTTTATAAGTCTATCCCCATCTTTGTTCAGGAGGATCAAAGACAAAACCGTGAAAAAACTTACGTTGTTCAGGTGAAAGTTGCAAGTTGTAAAAGTCCTTTGGGTATCCCCAATGCTCTTGAGAAGCAACCATCCACGGATGTTCATAGGCGTAATAGAGCATTTCACGACATCCTTCTGGTTTGGTGAAGATCCCCGCAGAATGCCAAAGCGCGTTATGAAACAAAATTGCACTTCCCGCTGGTGCACATACCTCTAATGCACCAGGATATTGATACGGATAGCGAAGGTCTTCATGGTTTGGGTCGTGCATTGCTTTATGACTGCCCGGTATGAGCCACAAATTACCTTGTCCACCGTCTGTCATATCCGTCAGATAGTAACCGAGTTTGAGTTGTAACAGTGGAATTGGACGCAAGTTACGATATCCGTTATCGTGCCCATCAATGTGCCATCCCATTGGCCGTTCTACCAGTTCCTCACCATATTCAACAATTGCATCGGATGCATGGTGGTGCGGCATCTGATTTAGAATACCAGTGATGTAAGGTAGCATCGGTTTCCAATCTAATAGTTCTAAGAACAAAGGATTATCACCGAGGATATAAAAAATCCGTGTACTTTTCTCACCATGGATATGCGTCATCCCTGTGTGAGATATTCCATTTGTTTCCAATTCTCTCCGCTTTTCAATAGATTCGGCAAGCGCATCTCTGAGTTCTGTGATATGTGATTTCTCAAGAAAATGCTCTATTACCAGATAACCATTATTTTCAAAAAAGAAATGTTGTGCTTCAGTTAGTTCATGTGTCATAATGCATTTCCTTCAATAATTGCAGTATGAGTTATTCTTGTAGGTTGGGTTGAGGAACGAATCTCATAGGTATCAACTTAAGTCAATATTATTGATTTTCTTAGACTTATACGGCACACGGAGTGTGCCTACTACCTTTAAATATCCAATAAGTTGACACTAATAGGTTGAGGAACGAACCCCAACAGACAATAGTTTTTTATTTTATTTTAAATCAAACAAAACCGCTGCGTTTTCACCAAAGATACGTGAGCGTGCAGTGTCTGGAATATCCATTTTCTCAATTAAACTGACAAACCGAGGCATATCAACCCACGGGTGATCTGTCCCAAAAAGCAAACGATTCTCACCAACAAACTGATATGCATAATGTAATGCTTGTAATGAAGGGGATACAGTGTCCATATAGATTTGTCGTAGATACGCACTGGGTGGTTGCGTAATATTCTCTTTTGCTCTACCTAATACTTCGGTTTGATGGTCAATACGACCACTCATATAGGGTAATATCCCACCAACATGTGGCATAACAAGTTGTAGGTTTGGGTAACGTTCTAAAATACCGCTCAAAATCAATCTTAACAATGCAAAACTGTTATCTACCTGCAATCCCATCATACCTATCATCCAATGATCTTTGATTTCCTCTCCCCAAGTTGGCACTGTGGGATGCATTACAATCGGTAACTGCTGTTCTTCCGCATGTGCATATACTGGTTCAAAGTGTGGTGCATCAACTGGTTTTCCTCCGATATGGGAATAGAGCATTATCCCACGAAATCCCATCTTTTTGACCCTATCCATCTCCGAAAGTGCTTCGTCTGGATTTTGCCAAGGAAGGCATGCTAATCCTGCAAATCTGTTTGGATATTTGTCAACAAGTGCTGCGATAGCATTATTTATAGCTTGTGCACCTTTGCTTCCCAGTTCTGGAGATAGCATGCAGGGAGGAGGAATATTTGTGCTGAGCAATGCCATGTCAACATCTGCTACATCCATGTCTTTTAATTTACGCTTCGGATCGTATGCCTCATCCTGCAAACGAAATGTTTGCACATCCCCATAGGTTACGATTGCTTCATTGCCACTTCGAATTACTTGCGGTGGATGTGGATTTATTGCAAGGATTTCTATATATTCACTTGGAAATATGTGGCTTTGGCAATCAATTCGCATTATAAAGGTAGATAACACAGAGAATTAAGTTATATCTATAGCTGAGTGTCCATAAACACAATTTTAATAATCCTGTTGAGGACTCCACTGTATCATATAATCAGGTGACATTTCACGAACAAACATTGATGGGGAACGTTCACGGTCACCATAGCGATAGAGAGCAGAAGAGAGATAGAGTTGATCTTGAGCACGTGTCATGCCGACATAGAACAGGCGGCGTTCTTCTTCAATTTCCTCTGGTGTTATTCCACGTTTCCACATTGGAAAACTCCCTTCCTCCATACCAATTATAATAACAACAGGAAACTCAGTGCCTTTTGCAGCATGCAACGTCATTAATGTAATTTTCTCTGAATTATGGTCAAGTTCATCAAAATTGGTAAGCAATTTCTGGTAATCAAGGAAATCGGATAAAGCATTACCAAAGCCTCCTCTTTCAAATTGCAGGAGTAAATTGCGAAACTTCGCTTTGTGATCTATCCATGCAGTATCCTCAGGCAAAATTGGAACATCTGATTGCGATAATTGATCCATGAATTCCAATACTTTGTCTCCTTCAGATGAATCAAAAGGTAGATCCTCAGGTACAGTTGAATTATGCACCTTAACAAACCGCTTTGCTGCATTTAGAACAGCTTGGTCTTCTGTGATATTGTTGTTTTCGTCTTCACCAGTTGTTGTTGAAAGTATACTTATCCCAATGAGTGGTAAAAATTCTGTGAGAGATTTTACTTCACGTTTATATAAATCCATCTGTATCAATTCTTTAAATATTTGACGATTAACCTCAACATCCTCCATTGCACGATGCAATCGTCCATGCTTAATACCAAATTTTTCTGCGAGTGCATCTATTCCTCGACGCTGTCGTGGTAATAGTTTACGTGCAGTTACAAGTGTATCGTAATATGGATTAGACAAATTTCTCTTTAGGTAAGTCTTTAAATCACGTTCAAGTATCGGATTATCATATTTTGCGACGTTGTGTCCAATCAGGATTCGATCTTGAATAAATCTACAAAACTCTGGAAGAACCATCTCAATACTCGGTGCATCTCTAACGTCTTCTGTAGTGATACCGTGAACACGTGAAACAGATGAAGGGATGTATCCGCCAGGTGGTCTTATTAATCTTTTGAATTCTTCAACTTCATTACCGATGACGTTGAGACGTTTCGCTGCAATTTCAACTATGTTTGCTGTTTTTGTGTTTACACCAGTTGTTTCCAAGTCATAAATAATCATATCCGACATGTTTGGTGTCTCAAAACGACTCAAAAGACGTTGACAAAGTTTTAACGCAACTATGCTACGAATCTTACCTGAACCGAGATGGATAACATCAGGATTTTCTGATGATATTGAACCTATAAGAATTGTCCGTGCTTCTACCTTTCTTTCTCCGATGTCATTAAAATCTCCAATAAGTAGATTTACTGCATTTCTGTTTTGTATCGGATCGTTTTCGTTTGCATCGGTTATATTAGGATGTGAAGTATTTTCATCTTGTTGCTCATGACTTGGTAAAAATCGGACGTGTACGTCTTGATCCAGATATGCCTTCATGGTCTCACGGATAATATATGCTGCACAATACGAATCAATCCCATAACTCGCTGTAATACGAATATCCTCACCACGATCAAGTGCACTGTAAAGCACATCCTGTGCTAATCCCAGATTCACCATCTCCGGTTGATTTTCAATTTCCGCTATCTCTTTAGCACGGTACGGGGAACGAAATAGTTCTAACCTTTTAAAAAGTTTTTCCATGATCTTATCAACTTTTTCGTCCTCAAGATCGTACGTCAATTCTTCCAGTTGTTCACAAAATTGTCTAATATTTCTGCGTGTCAAAGGTCCAACATCTCTTGGATAGTCTTCAATATTCTTTAGGAGTTCAGCCATCTCCAATTTATTGCGTTGTGCCAACCATTTTAGACGAACCCAAGTCAAGTCATCAATTCGTATTTCAGGAAAATTAATAGCAGTTTCAAGGTCGCGCGGGAGTTCCCATTGAACAAAGCAGAGATATGCGAGAATACCTTTAAGGTTTTCATCATCAAATGAATTGGTAGGTCGTATTCGCTGAAATTTTACTTTGGATCGTATCAACTCTTCAGTTAAAACATCGGCAAGTCGATGTGTTCGGTAGAAGATTGCAATATCCCGATATGACATATTACGCTGTTTAATCAAATTCCCGATGATTTTGACTATATTCCGTGCCTCCTCAACAGGAGTACTGAAAGTATAGTGATATATATCACGTCCTTCATCCTTTTTAGGTATTAAAGAGTGTTGTGTAGGTCGTTCAGGATTCTTTGCGATTACCTCTTCTGCAGCACGTAATATCGTCTCACTACAGCGATAGTGATCGTCTAATTTAACGATGTGTGGTGAGAAGTCTTCTTTAAAGTTCTCAATATACTGCGGGTTCGATCCACGCCAACTATAAATGGATTGATCAGCATCAGCAACAACCATAAGATTATGTTCTGGCGGGGAATTAATCAATTGAAGGAGATGATATTGCACACTGTTAACATCATGATATTCGTCTACAAGAATATGCAAAATATCCTTATGGTATTCCTGTTGGACTACTGATGCTTGTTCAAACAGCATAACAGTCTTTACAAGAAGATCATCAAAATCAAGTGCATTATATTCTGTTAGTTTGTGTTGATAGGCTGTGAGTGCATTCTTTATATTTGTTTCTGCGTCTGGATCGTTGATTTCAGAGACTATATCTGGATCAATATAAATGTCCTCTGTGTGGCTGTCAAGTTTGCATTTCCATTCGCTAATGGCATTTCGCAACAACCACAAAGGATAGTCGTAAGGCTGAAGATTAAGCTCCTTTACTACTTCAGTCAGAATTTCATCTTGGATTTCCTGATCGAAAATGGCGAAATTCTCACTCAACCCAATATGTTGTGCGTGAGTTCGTAGTGCTTTGACACAAAAGGCATGGAAGGTACTGACCTTTATGCTGGAACCGTGTGGTTCCCCAATCTCATTGTCTACACGTTCACGCATCTCTTGTGCGGCTTTGTTGGTAAAGGTAATCGCGAGAATGCTTTCCGGTTTAATCTTATATTGTCGAATAAGATAGGCGATACGGTGGGTGATTACTTTAGTTTTACCAGTGCCAGGACCCGCAATAACAAGTATTGGACCGTTTTTGTGTTTTACAGCTTCAACCTGTTTTTCATTCAATTCGTGGAGAATGTTCATTTCAATTGTCTCTGTATTGACCAAATGATGTTGTTTTTCCAAGTTTCTATGTGGCACAATATAATACTACTGTAGAACGGACATTTGCGGAAGTTCAGTATATCCTATTTTTCACGAAAATACAAGTAATAATAAGACCGGTAGAATATCAATACAATAAGGTTATAGTCGAATTTATACATCATGTGAGATTAGATATCATGGACATACAAAACACCAACTCCTATATACAATGGGGACTCCCATCTGGAGCAATAGCACGATTAGGTAAAGGGGCAATCAGAGATATTCAGTACTCACCAGATGGCAGCTGTCTTGCAGCTGCAACCTATATAGGAATCTGGATATACGATGCACATACATGCAAAGAAATCATGTTACTTACGGGTCATACGGAACCGGTCTATTCAGTGACATTTCTTCCAGATAGTAGGACACTCGCCAGTGCGGGTGGTGATGAAACGATACGACTATGGGACATATATTCTGGAGATTTGATTGCAACTATTATGGGGGTAGATGAAAATGATATAAACGCATTGGAAGTCTCACCTGACGGGACGACTCTAGCGGCTGCAGGATGGGACAAGACCATACAATTATGGGATATACGCACACGACAACATCTGATCAATGTAACCGGACATGAACTAACAATCTATGATTTAGCATTTTCCCCAGATGGAAACACCATTGCAAGTGCAAGTGGTGATTCCACTATTCGACTCTGGGATATACCTAATGGCAGACACATTGCCTCACTTAAAGGACATTCTAATGGTGTAACTGCACTGACATACGCTCCGAATGGGGAAATTATAGTCAGTGGAAGTTCAGACGAATCTGTCTGTTTATGGGATGCAAAAACTGGTGAAAAGGTGGCAACACTTATTGAAGGAATTGGCACTGTCATTAATTTAGAATTCTCTGCTGATGGTCGAATAATTGCAAGCGGAAGTGCCAACAATAATGTTCACTTATGGGATGCGGAATCAGGATCAAAGCGGAATACTTTAGTTGGACATAAAGATTCTGTCTATTCCATCTCTTTTTCACCAGACAGTAAAACCATAGCAAGTGCAAGTGGTGATCACACAATTCGCTTTTGGGATACTGTTAATGGGACTGAGAAAGCAGCCATCGAGGGACATGCCGAATGGATAAACGCTGTGGCATTTTCACCTGATGGCTCTCTCCTCGCGAGTGGAAGTGATGACGAAACACTACGATTGTGGGACTTGAATTCACACTCGTTGTCATGCTCGCTTGAGGGACACGAATATATAATAGAAGATGTTGCATTTTCACCAGACGGTACAACTCTTGCCAGTGCAAGTGCTGATGAAAGAATATATTTATGGGACATGGACACTGGAACACAACAAGGCACATTACAGGAACATACAAATTCAGTCAACACATTGGCATTTTCACCGAATAATATTCTTGCCAGTGGTAGTAGCGATGGAACAATCAGAATATGGGATGTTTATAACGAAGTCCAATTGGTTGTCTTGAAAGGCTACAACGAAGCAATACATGATATAGCATTTTCACCGAATGGAAGATTGATTGCAAGTGCAGGTCGTGATAACACTATTCGGATATGGAATGCACTATCTGGTCATCAAATCACTGTCCTTAATGGACATACTGAAGTTGTTAAAGCTGTGGCATTTTCTCCAGATGGACGGATTCTTGCAAGTGCCAGTGCTGATAATTCTGTTAGACTTTGGGATTCCAACACTGGTCAACATATTACCACACTGATAGGACATACGGAATCTGTTGAGACGGTGACATTTTCACCTGATGGCTATACGCTTTTAAGCAGTGCAGATGACCATACATTAAGACTATGGGATCTTACAACCAGAAATGAATATTCAATTATTGAATACATCAAAATCTACTCAGTTGCTTTCAGTCCAGATGGTAGAACATTTGCTACTGGAAGTGCTGACGGAACTATCCTCATCTGGGATTGGGACCAGATATTCAACCGGAAAGATATTCACTGAGTTCTTCAAGAACTACCGTTGCATACCCACCTGCTGGTAATGAAAAATTAAGGAATAATCCCATATCTATAGATGCAACTTGGTGTATTTCTAACGGTATACGGAGAGGACGACGCGTACCTGGTAGACGAATTCCAGCTACTGTACGAAACGCTGTCGACTTTAATCCTTCATTACTAAGGAGTTCTAACTCCATTGCCTGAACAGTTCCTGTTGGTTGACGCATCTTATACCCAAAGATAGGACCTGTAGGACTAATCTCAAACGCATCTGCTCGTGGTTGTTCAACCTTAGCATTAGTTACCTGAAATGGTGCTTTGTTGGTGTGTTTCACTGCTATATCACCATCTATCAGTAGACCTAAATTCGGAAATCGTTTATCAAGAATAGTATTGAATAGATATGCCTGATATGCAGACAAATACAACTTTCTAAGACGATGCGGTATACTCGCTACTGCTTTCTCCAATGAACCTTTATCTTTCTCACGTATTATCCGTTTCGCCATGTGACTAAACTGTGCGGTTTCATTTGACAAGACAAATCCCAATGCTTTTTCCCAATCTTCCTGCACCAAAGCTTTCCCTATAAGATGTGAATCGTGTTTATTACCAAATCGTTGCTTACCAAATCGATTCGGCACACCCTTAGTTTCCAAATATGCAATTTTAGATTTCACAAGAGGTGACGCATCAGGAGTAACACCGCGTAATGTGATTTCAAACCGATTACCGCGAAGATGACCAACACGCAACTTATGAGCATGAGGTACTGCCCACAATATCTCAATCGTTGGTATTGCTACTTCTAATACTTGTTCTGGAGAGATTCCTTCAACAGACAACACTTGAGTTGTAAGTGCATGCTTATCTTTAAGACCCGCATAGCCAATATTTCTTGCTTTCACTTTCAACTTACGTGCAATTAGATTAATCGCTTCAATTGTGCTACGATTCCGCTTTTTGATAGCGAAAAATGTATGTGTGCCATTCCCAGTTGGTTCATAAAGCGGAAGTTCTTCTACAATGAAATCTTCAGGCTCAAATATCATATTGTTCACAATCATAATCATACATCTATAGTAATCTTTCTGTCAAGAATTGAAACAGATTTACATTGAACTGCAGCAATCTATTACACTTGACAACACACATTTGGCATGCTAAATTAACGTTATATAGAAACTAATGTAGACGACTCACGTTTGTAAAACAGAGGTAAAATTCACATGCCAAAAATCAAAATTCTCTCAGCAGATGTAGCGAATAAAATAGCAGCTGGAGAAGTCGTTGAACGACCAGCATCAGTTGTTAAAGAACTCATTGAAAATGCCATAGATGCTGGAAGCACAAGCATACGAGTTGAAATTCGCGCTGGTGGAAAACGGCTTATACGCGTCTCAGATAACGGGACTGGCATGGAACGTGAGGACGCACTTCTCGCATTAGAACGTCATGCAACAAGTAAAGTAAGTCGTATTGAAGACCTTGAAAAAATCCATACATTTGGATTCCGAGGTGAAGCGTTAGCAAGTATTGCATCCGTTTCTCAATTTGAACTTCTTACACGCACAGCAGATGCCATAAACGGGACAAAGATTAACGTTGATGGTGGTGTGTTTCGTTCAGTTGAAGAGAGTGGATGTTCCCCTGGCACACACATCTCAATAAACAATCTCTTTCATAATGTACCCGCACGGCTAAAGTTTCTCAAAACCGATACCACAGAAATGAACCATATTATTAAACAGGTGACATGGGCAGCACTCGCACATCCTAAAATACATGTCTCACTTACACACAACGGCAAGTCCATTTTCGATGTTCGTTCCTGTGACTCCAACATAGAACGTGCACGCCTGTTATATGGTAAAGGTTTTGCAGATAACCTAATAGAATTTGATGAGGAACTACCAGACTTTAAACTCAACGGACTGCTTGGAAAACCTGATTTTACCAAGCCGAACCGGGAATATCAACTCTTTTTTTTGAATCAACGTCCTATACGAAGTCAGATGATTGGAGCAGCTTTAAAAGAAGCACTCGGGGCAACAATACAGACAGGTAGACATGCTGTGGCATTGCTATTCCTAACTCTTGAACCCGGTACAGTTGATGTAAACGTCCATCCAGCAAAAATAGAGGTGCGATTCCGAAACGAACGGACAATATTCAGCGGTATTGTCAAAATGATCCGCAATGTTATCAACAAAGAGAAGTTCATACCCAAGATTGAAACTTCTGTTGAGGTAGAACAACCAACAGATGTAGATGTCAAATCAGAAATTCAACAGGTTGACACATTTCAACCCACTTCTACACCAGTACCCCGTCAACAAAAGCCAATTTCCACAAGTAAGACAAAAGACCCATTTGAAACACCACTGCCAGAAACACCTCAAACTGAATCCGTTCAAACACAACCGACAACGGATGACGACATATCTCCACCATCTAATGTCTCCAAAACTGTAGTTCAACCATCTCAACAACAAATTCCAGATGGCGCAATGCTCAAACTACTTGATTTTGATCATGTAGAATTAAAAACGAATCTATTTAAAACCTATATTGTTGCTGAGGGAACAGATAAAATCTACTTTATTGATCAGCATGTAGCCGCTGAACGAGTGCTATATGAACGTTTCGTCAACCAGCTAAAAATAGACGGTATTCCGGTACAGGGTTTGTTGTTGCCAGTTACCGTAGAAGTATCTCCAGAACAGATTGCCATTCTTAAGGTCCATTCAGATTTATTTGGCAAAATAGGATTTGAGTTAGAGGAATTTGGAAGCAATACGATATTGATTCGTGCGATTCCTGCACCACTACCAACTCGGTCTGCTGCACAGACTATAACCGACCTACTTGACAAACTACCAGAACAACCACATACAGAAGTGGAGATACCTAAGGCACTTGACGATGCATTGATTACTCTTGCGTGTAAATCTGCTGTCAAAGCAGGTGATACCTTGGATTCCAAAGAGATGATCAACCTTGTTAGGGAGTTGTCTGAGGCGAAACTTCCGTTCAATTGTCCACATTCAAGACCCATTATCATTGAAATGGGACGCGACGAATTAGAACGTCGTTTCCATAGATGATACCATCCAAAAAAATAATTGGTATCAAAGGCGATTAGTATCCATGAAAACAAAATCTCTATTCCTCCTTACCACATTTGCATCTATTTTCCTCATTCTACAAAATATTCCTGCACAAGATTACAACACATGGGGTTTACCTGATGGTGCTCTTCTACGTCTCGGCAAAGGTAGAATCTCTGGGAATGCCGCTTTCTCTCCAGATAGCACTCGTCTTGCGGTTGCAGGTGCCATCGGAATCTGGATTTATGACGCACGTCCTGGGAAAGTAACAGAACTTGATCTACTCACAGGTCATACAGGACAGGTTACTGCTGTCGCATTTTCTCCAAATGGCAATACTATCGTATCAGGAAGTTCGGATGGTACTGTCAGGTTATGGGATGTTGTCACAGGTCAACAAATTGCTATACTTGAAGGAGATAATGCTGATGCAACTTGCCTCGCATTTTCTCCAGATGGGAATACCGTTGCTACCGGCAGTGGTAGTTGGGATAGATTTGGTCCATCTGTCCGTTTATGGGACATTCCCACAAGAAAACAAAAATCTATATTCAAACATACTGAAACTGTCAATTCAATAGCATTTTCACCCGATGGTAACACACTTGCAAGTTGCGATTCTGAACAAGTACTCTTGTGGGACACCCGGACAGGAGTTAACAGAACTTTACAACCAGAACATAATCAAGAGATACTAAAGGTAGCATTTTCTTTGGATGGAAAAACTATCGCAACAGGAAGTTGGGATGAAACGGTTAAACTGTGGGATGTTATTACTGGAAACCATAAGATTACTATTGAAGCAGAAAATAAATTGGGAATCCAAAATTTTGTTTTTGCACCTGATGGTAAGACTATTGCAACGACTGGTAATAAAAATGTTCGGATTTGGGATGCAAACACCGGTAAACTTAAAATCACCTTCAAAGGACCTGCGGCAGACGGCTTTTTCATTGCGTATTCACCGGATGGAAAAACTCTGGCTACAATATGTGATGGTCATATTGTGCAACTTTGGGACACTCAAACAGCAAATCATAGAGCGACAATCAAAGGGCATACAGATTCTGTCGAATCTATTGTCTATTCCCCAGACGGAAATACTATTGCTACGGTAAATCCCAGGGAACATACTTACTTATGGAATGTCAGTACAGGACAGCAACAAGCCATATTTCCTGCAAGTGACATGAGCATTACTTCATTAGTGTTTACACCGGATGGGAACAATATCATTACTGGAGGGTGGTTTGAAAATTTGCGATCATGGGAAATCCCAACACCTTTGCAGCAGACAAACACGATCAAATCGAAATCAATACTGATAAGTTATTATATGGGAATTAAGTCTATGGTATATTCCCCTGATGGAAACTATATTGCATTTGGAAGAAGGAATGCTACATTAGGTTTATGGAAGCCAGGTATCGATAAAAAAATTGTAACACTTAAAGGACATATAGACGAGGTAAATTCTGTTGCAGTCAGTCCAGACAGTACTACTCTCGCAAGTGGCGGTGATGACAACTATGTTATGTTATGGGATGTTCAAACAAAGAGAAGAATAGCAACACTCAGGGGACATACAAGTGATGTGAAATCCGTAGCATTTTCACCTGATGGTACAATCCTTGCGAGTGTAAGTTTTGATAGAACAGCACGGTTATGGAACACTCAAACAGCAAAACAAATAAGATTAATTAAAGCACAAAAATTACATTTCACCAGCGTTGTCTTTTCCAATGATGGAAATATACTTGTTCTTGGTAACGAAGATGGGACGGTACAGATATGGAATCCACATACAGGTATTCAAATTGCCACACTCAAAGGACATTGGCGGAGTTGGATGGTGGGTGTTTCTGCCGTTGTCTTTTCACCTAATGGAGATACCATTGCAAGTGGTGGATATGATGGTACAGTTCTTCTATGGAAGATACGTTAATGCCATTCGTAATTTACCAAAAATGCTTACTTCTTGATGGATGTATTAAAGATGAAAACTACCAAATTAATCCTTACCTTATCAATTACTTTTTACCTCATATTACCAAACGCATTTGCTCAAGATTACATCACCTGGGGTTTGCCTGAAGGAGCTGCAGCGCGGCTTGGGAAAGGTGAAATAACTGGTAATATCGCTTTCTCTCCAGATAGCACTCGGCTTGCTGTAGCAAGTTCCATAGGAATCTGGATATACGACACACGTGTAGGAGAAGAAAAAGAACTTGACCTATTCACAGGACCTACAGAAGATGTCGAAGCACTTGCTTTTTCACCTGATGGTAGCATGCTTGCCAGTGGAAGTAGAGATTCAACTATAAGGTTGTGGGATGTAGTTACCGGCGATCAGATTTCAATGTTTGAAGGACAAGATGAAGATATTACTGCTCTTGCGTTTTCTTCTGATGGAAATATACTTGCAAGTGGAAATTTGAGTTGGTTTGAAAGAAAAGCAACAGTAAAGTTATGGAATATACAAACAAAAGAACTTATTAAGACACTACTGGGACATACGAACCGAATCTCTTCAGTTACATTTTCCCCTGATGGAAAAACCCTTGCTTCGGGAAGTGGGGACAGGACTGTAAGGTTATGGGACATACATACAGGTACACACAAATCTACACTTGAAGGACATAATAGATTTATATCTTCAGTTGTATATTCACCTGATGGGAAGACCCTTACAACTGTAAGTTCGTACGATATAGTCTTGCAATGGGATACTAATACAGGAAAGAGTGACACCACACTATTTAAGCGCATTGGGAATATAGATTCATTACTCTATACTCCAGATGGTACAACTATAGTTGTACCAGATTTACATAAAGTAAAGTTGTTGGATCTTGAAACTGGTAAACGCAAAGCTATCTTAACAGGACACAAAGATAGCATCACATCTTTGGCAATTTCACCTGATGGAAATACATTGGCTACTGCTGATGAAAAGCATATAATAATGTTATGGGATCTTCAAACAAAAAAACATAGGACAACAATCACAGGACATACTTCAAGGGTAACATGTTTAACATATTCACCGGATGGTAAAACAATAGCATCTGGAAGTTGGTTTGGACAGGGTTACTTATGGAATTCTCATACTGGTCAACATAAGGCAACACTGAAAGAACAAGACAGATACATCACATCAATTATATATTCACCTGATGGAAGTACTATTGCTTCAAGTAGTTGGGACAATATAGTGCGATTGTGGGAAGGTCGCACGCGTGTGTTTCAGACACATACAAGAAAGTGGAAAACTGTACTATTTGAACATACTGAAGAAATATTATCGCTGGTGTATTCCCCCGACAGTAATACGATTGCTTCAGGAGATAAAGAGGGAACAATTTGTTTATGGAACGCACATACTGGAGACAAAAATGCGACACTTATAGGTCATACAGATGCTGTAAATTCAATTGCTTTTTCTCCAGATGGAGTAACACTTGCCAGTGCAAGTGAAGACGAGACTGTTAGATTGTGGGATGTACAATCACAGGAACTGATTGCTTCACCAGGTGGACATCCGGGTGGTGCTGCATCCGTAACATTTTCTTCAGATGGTTCAATCATAGGCAGTGTCGGTAATAACAGAATACAACTGTGGGATGTACGAACACAAAAGATAAAAACTGAAATTAACACACCTCAATCCCGAATAACTTGTATTTTGTTCTCACCTAACGGAGCAATTATTGTCACCAGTAGTCAAGACGGTAAGATTGAGTTGTGGAGTGCACATTCAGGTGAACATATTACAAGTTTGAATGGACATAATAATTGGGTTTCAGAAGTAGCATTTTCTCCAGATGGAAGTACAATTGCAAGTGGCGGTTACGAAGGAATAATCTTGTTGTGGAAACTGCGTTAGATTCTTATTGACGAAATTACTAAGTACTGTGATGTTTTCTAAGACAATAAAAAGTTGTCGGGGAATATTAGAGACACTTTTTCCTCTCTCACAGACTGTCTGAATCGCTCAAGCAAACCTGCCTCCTGCATATTTGGAAAAACGAAGGACAAACGTATATATTCAATAATTAACGGATCAAATGTTCTGATATATTCAAAGTAATATAGTTCAAGAGTGTCATCATTCAACCGTTGTATGAAAGCATCTTGTAATTTGTCAAAACCCTCTATTATTTCATTATTATCAGAGTTTTCATTTTTATATATATCTACTAATTCAACCCAAAAACCTTTTCGAAATCCAAGTTCTTCGTTAAAGATTGTTTCAGATTCAATCAGGACAGTAGAATAATCTCCTGATTCATCTGCCATTTGTTGGACAGTTAACCGTCTCTGGTTGACTATGTTCAATGCCTCACGTGCTTTATCAATATTTGTTTCAGGTTTAGTATCGGGTGGTGTAATTACATCCATAACCGGTTTCTGCATACCTTGTTCACAACCGGTTGATAATACCATAAAACAAATTGTCAACATAATTATTGGTGTAATTAATTTCAATTTAAAATTCCTCACTTCACGAATATAGTGTGTATTTTGAATTATCATTTGGAAAATGACAATTTCCCTGTTAGTAGTAAGTTGGTCAAAAAACCCAAACTGCCATCTGTCCTGCACCGCGGTTGCACCATGCGTAATATGGAATTGCTTTTACCGAAACCTCTTTAGGTTTTGGACTCCTAAGATAGAGGTTATCTTCCCAATCTGTGGAATTAAATACTTTTGCTGTTCCACGGATTAAGTTAATTCCACCAAGAAGTTCAGTATCGTGCTCCGTTTCTATCGATGAACCATTATCAAATGATAATGTTTCAAATACTCCATCAGGATTATCTATATCCTCAAAACAATAGACCAATGGTCCGCGTTTAAGTGCAGATCTGCCGAGATTATCTCTAACATTCGGATGTGCGTAGACACGTTCTACTGGCATTTCCAAATTCAGATTGACTGTATCGTTAGGTTGCCATTGTCTGTCAATCGAAAGATAACCGTTTGTCGTATCCATTGCATTAAAAGAATCTCCATTGATGCTAACCTTAAAGTTACTGCACCAATTGGGAATCCGCAAATTCAAAGCAAACTTTGTAGATCTCGCAGGATTTACAGTTAACTTGATATCTCCTGTCCAAGGATAATCTGTCTCTTGTGTCAATTTCAGCGAGACATTATCGGTTACAGATGCGGTTGCTGTTCCGCCAACATACAGATTAACCCAAATTCCATTTTCTGATTGTGCATAGATATATTGTCCAAGTGAACCGAGCAGTCGAGCTATATTAGGTGGACAGCAGGCACACCCGAACCATGGATGACGATGTCTTCCACCACGGCTTGCAAGTGGGTTCTGATAGAAGAAACCAGTACCATCAAGGGAAATACCAGAGAGTGCTCCGTTGTATAAGGCAGTTTCCAAGACATCAATAAAACGCGATTCACCCTTCAATAAGAACATCCGATGTGCCCAAAATATTAACCCTATTGATGCACAAGTCTCCGCATAGGCAGAGAAATTAGGTAATTCATAATCTTGTGTGAAACCTTCATTGTGTCCTGACGGTCCTACACCACCAGTTACATATAACCGTTTTTCAACATTCTGCCAAAGTGCATCTAATGCATTTGTAATTCCTGTATCACCTGTCTCGGCAGCAATATCTGCTGCACCTGCATAGAGATACATTGCACGGACAGCATGTCCGACACATTCTGTTTGCTCCTGTATGGGAAGATGTGCTTGTGAATAAGTTCCTTCATATTTGCCATCACGAGTATAGTGATGTTGGTATGCACCTAAACCACCCGGTAAATCAGGATTCTCTAATTCCTTTTCAAAAACAGATGGAGAGTGTCCGCGTGTTGATACAAAATACTCTGCAAGAGACATGTAACGTGCTTCTCCAGTTACTTGTGCTAACTTTACTAATGCAAGTTCAATTCCTTGGTGTCCCGGTAGACCGTCCCTTTTTCCATGTCCAAAAGTGTTGTCAATCAGGTCAGCAAATTTACATGCAACATCCAGCAGTTTCTCTTTACCTGTAGCTTGATAGTGTGCTACACCTGCTTCAAAGAGATGTCCTGCACAATACAGTTCGTGCATCATTCCAAGATTCTGCCATTTCTTCTGTGGTTCAACTAATGTAAAGTATGAATTTAAGTACCCGTCTGCTTGTTGACTGTTTGCAATTGTGTCAATAACTTCATCCAATTCTGATTCCCATTCTGGACTTGGGTGTGTGTGAAGTGTATATGAAGCTGCTTCAACTAATTTATGGACATCTGAATCGTTGAAAAAGATCCCCTCAAAATTCCCTTCCATTGAACCAGCTGCTTTTGCAAAGTTGCTAATTCTACCTGTAATCCTGCACTGCTCTAATTCATGTGGAATGGTTCTCTCTGAATTCGTTGCTTGCCGTGGTGACCAAAAACTGTCGGAAATAGTTACATCCGAGAACGGTAGTGCTTTCAAATTTGTGTCCTCATATTATATTAATGGAGGTATGGCTAACATAGATGTAACTATGCATTACCTTACAATAGGGTTAATAGAATTAGAAACTACTCATAGATATCTGTTGAAATGCATCTGTGAGTGAATATTGATTTAGTACTTTTTCCACATCTGCTTTAGTAAGTCTCTTAGGTGTGATTATGACGCATCTTTTCTGCGAACTTTTCCCCCAAGAATTGTCAAATTCTTCGTATGACAATTTGCGTTTGCTGGCACTGTTAGGATTCTGAAGATGTACCATACTTGAATTGTTATCGTAGTGGACCACAGGAGATACAATTGGGTTTCTGCTTTGCAACTGAATCATTACAATTGGTGCCCACCCATTAGCGATAAAAGCTTTTAAGACATCTACCGAGCAGTTTGATAGTAGTGCACTATGGTGTCCTAACTGACGCATCTTTGAATGAAAATTAGCGAGTGCTAATCTACTACGGTCTGGTGGTGATTGTTTGAATGCATTACTCAAGTAAGGTATCTTTTGCAAATCAACAGTAGCAGACTCCGGTAAATTCGCATTAATCTGCTGTGTTTGCATATTGGTGGTTTTTTCTGTAGTATTTGTGGTTGTCTCAGGGACATTGATTTCAGATGTTGGAAGTGGACCACAACTAATCACAAGAAACACAAAAACAAGTGAAAATATACAAATTTGAACGGTTGAAACTATAGATCCTCTGATTATTTGCTGGCGAATTTCATTTAATCGGAGAGATAAGTGTTTCATGTTTTTTCTCCTTGTAAAAGAAACTATTTTATCATCATAAAACTAATTTATTCTTACTGAGACTTCTCGTTTTTCTTTCCACGATTCCACAATTGCTTCTGTAATTCTCAACGCTTGTAATCCATCTCGACCAGTCGGTTCGGGTAGACGATCATTGAGCAAATCATCAACCAATGCTGCCATTCGGAGTGCAAAAGTTCCATCAAATGCAAGTTGTTCCATCCTAAAAATAGATGGACGATATTCCTCAACTACCTGATTATCTCGTTTCATCAAAGTAGCACTGCTTAGTACATTATCAACGGTAATTTCACCAGCAGAACCACAGATTTCCAACCGTTCAATAGGATGGATAAAATCACTATCCCAGCTTGCAAGCAAGGTTGCGACTACTTCTGTTTCATATCTCATTGATATTGCCATACTTGTATAACATGCGTCTTCACCTTCACGTGCTGCATGTTTTCTCGGTTTTGCCATCTCGGCACAGACACCAACTATCTCTCCACCAAACCAACGTAATAGGTCAAGTGCATGTGTCTGTAGTTCATAGAGTAGATAGTATTCACCTTTCCATGTAGATGCTGGTCCTCCCTGAGATAATTTCATATCAAGATAATATGTTTGTCCTATATCCCCTGCATCAAACCATTTACGTGCCTGTACATATCCAGGTGCAAACCGACGATTATAATCTATAGCGAGATGTACACCTTTCTCTTCAGCTTTTGCTACCATCTGTTCTGCTTCATCTATATATAGAGAAAGCGGTTTTTCAGATATAACATGTTTTCCTGCATCAAGACATTCCATTACAGGTTCAAAGTGTAAATGGTCTGCAGTAACAACATCAACCAGATCACATTCTACATTCTCCAGCATTTCTTTAATTGATGGATACCATTTCTCAATACCAAGTGTTTCTGCGCGGGCTTTCGCTCTTGCAGCATCTATATCACACACTGCTACCAATTCCGCTCCCTGATGTTGTAAATATCCACGTTGGTGCAATAATCCGATCCCCCCGCATCCGACAGCTGCAACTTTCAGTTTTCCTGCCATAATCGTGTTCTCCTTATCATATTTTGAGACCGGTATTTTACCTCTGCATAAACGTATAATAATATATACACAAAAATTATGCAAGAGAGAATCAGTGTGTTAATCATTATATATAGGACGTATTGCACGTCCCACTGGACATGATAATGTCAGACAGCATAAGGAATAGTACAGAATTTTACATTTTTTTCCATCCTCTCGTTAGTTCTTTTATCATCTGTCTATATACATATCATACTGTTGGGATCAAATACCTGAAAAAAATATTGTAATAGTAGTATTTAGATTGGATAAAACGTAGCAACACCAAGTAAGATTACACTATGCCTGATTTTGTTAACTCATCCGAGCTACAATACAAATAATATTTGATTAACATTGATAAATATGGGTTAAAATACCATACACCACCCCAAGATGCAAAGATGGTGCAGTTTAAAAATGAGGAAGGAATCTTCGTCTTCTCAAGTCTACAAGTGATGGTTTCCACCACAAGTAGCGGTAACCATTCAAAACACTATAGTTGAATTGATTATAGTGAAATCTAAAATATGTTTACACATCTTCTGTAGGCATTCCCCGGTGTTCCTTCCTACAAACAAACTGTCAAGGTAATTGCAAAATCCACTATAAAATGATATGTATATGAAATTTCTTACAGATCAATCCAAATATTTGTTTGTATGAAACTTTCTCTGTAAGTAAATGAAATTCTCTATCGCCAATGCAAGTCAAAGAAATCGTAATTTGTTGAGGTAATCTGTTGCATCTTTCCAGTTTCAACACCTAAAATGAAAATTTCGCTTGTGCGTCTCCCATCAGTATCACCACCGATAAATGCCACCTGACTTCCGTCAGGACTCCATGTGGCATTACGTCCTCGGTAAAGACTAAGATTCCGATAGTTCAAGAACTGTCCCTTCTCAATTGTTGCAACACATATTTCTCCTGATGTATAAAACAGAAAATGTCTCCCATCTGGAGACCACTCTTCAATCTGGTCACACTGAGGTTCGTTAAGCTGCAGAAACCATGTCCTACCCATACTAACAACATCTGGTTCCGCAAGTGCAAGAAGACCACCAGTTTTAAATGCAATCCATTTACGATCAGGTGACCACTCTGGCCATTGAGTTCCTGACGGTAATATATCAAGTAATCTTCGATTTGGTGTTTTTACTTTTTCTCCATTTGCATCCCAATGTAGCCATCCCTTAGCCCACTGCATTGTCCGCCAACGTTTTATTTTCCCTTCAACCGTTATCTCCCAATTTTCCAACCTATCTTTTGGACGGTCAATCTCAACGACAACAAGTATGGCATTACTTTGTGGAGACCACCAGAAATCATGTATGTTATACTGTTCTTTTATCAGTTGTTTCTTCTCGGTACCATCTGCCCACATAACAATGAGCGACTTTTTCTGATTCATCCCTGTTACATAAGCAATTCGTTCACCATCCGGTGACCATCTCGGTTTACGGGAAATCGAATCATCGGTGAGTCGACGGAAATCTGTCCCATCTGGATTCATCGTACAGATATTAAACTGATGGAATTCCCACCAATTTGTTGTATCTCGACCTTTCTGCAACGTCCGTGTTACTGCTCGAAATCCATCTTCATGCGGAAACGGTTCACGGACTGTAAAGACCAATTTACAAGCATTATTTTCTGCATAGACAACACTACCTACAATACAAAATATTATGTATACTTTAAGAATATATTTTATACTCATAAGTAATCCTTTCTTTTGTGTTGTTTGTGAGTATCACCCAGTTGTTTGAAAGGTGACAGTCGTGGAATTAACGTATACTGGATTGTTGACAGAAGTTATTACCGAGAGAATTCCGAATGCTATTTTCTTACCAAAGTATATTAAACAACGATATTAATGAGACGATTCGGTACGACTATAACTTTCCGTATCGGTTTGCCATCAATAAACCGTTGTACTCTCTCATCTGTGAGAGCAGCTTCTTCAATCTCTTTGTTGGTAGCATCGGCAGGCAGTTCCAATCTGTTTCTTAGTTTCCCATTTACCTGTGCAATAATCGTAATCATTGCACTTTCAAGGACAGTTTCGTCATATTTCGGCCAAACGTTATGTGCTATGAATCCTGTTTCACCCAAACGGTGCCAAAGTTCCTGTGAGATATGTGGGGCATAAGGTGCAAGTAGATGTAGGAAGATTTTTACTGTCTCAATCGGTAACGTCTTAAGTTGTGTTGCAGTATTGACGAAGATCATCATCTGACTAATAGCAGTGTTCATTTTGTCAATCGACTCAGTATCCTCTGTCACCTGTTTGATAGTCTCATGAAGTTCACGCCATAGATCGGATTCTGATGTGCCTGGAGTATCGGTTAACTTCTGATTGAGTTCGTTGTTCTCTTCATTTACAACAAGCCTCCAGACGCGTTGTAGGAATCGGTAGACACCTTCTACTCCTGCGTCTTGCCACGGTGTGCTTTGTGTTACAGGTCCAATAAATAGGAGATAGAGACGAAGTGCATCAGCACCATATTTATCAATTACATCGTTGGTATTAATGACATTAAATCTCGATTTAGACATCTTTTCCATTTGAACATGTAAAGGTTTGTCTGAAACTTTTACAGACGCTTTTTCTTTATCCCGCTCAACTTCGTGAGGATAATAGTATTTACCTGCATCATCTTGGAAAGATTCAGCAAGAATTGTACCTTGATTGAGAAGTCTCTGGAATGGCTCTTTTGTTGAAACTAACCCACTGTCATAAAGTACTTTATGCCAAAAACGTGCATAAAGTAGATGGAGTACTGCGTGTTCTGCACCACCCATGTATTGGTCTACTGGCATCCAGTATTGTTCAAGTGTTGTATCAAAAGGTGCTTCTGTATTGTGTGCATCCAAGAAACGGAGATAATACCAACATGATCCTGCCCACTGCGGCATAATGTTTGTCTCGCGTATGGCACTCCGACCATCAGGAAGTGTTACCTTTAACCAAGATTCGTCTGCGCGTGCAAGTGGAGGCTTACCATCTTCAGTCGGTTTATAGGCATCTATCGGTGGAAGTTCTACCGGTAATTGTTCATCAGGTATTTGAACGATAGTACCGTCCTCAAGGTGAGCAAGCGGGAACGGTTCACCCCAATACCTTTGTCTTGAAAAAAGCCAATCCCGAAGACGATATTGTACCTGACGTTCACCTCTATCTTCTTTTTCAAGCCATGCAATCATCTTTTCTTTTGCATCTTTAACCTGTAAACCGTTAAGGAAATCGGAATTCACACAGACACCGTCACCTTCAAATGCTTCCTCTTCAATCGGTTTATCACCACCACTTATTACCTCAACTATAGGAATGTTAAAAGTAGTTGCAAATTCATGGTCGCGTTCATCGTGTCCTGGCACCGCCATAATAGCACCTGTACCATAAGTCATCAGGACATAATCTGCAACCCAGATAGGAATAGGTTGGTTATTGCAGGAGTTAATCGCATAAGATCCAGTGAAAACACCCGTTTTTTCAGTGGCAAGGTCAGTACGTTGCAGATCAGTCTTGTTGGTTGCTTCTTTGACATAGGTATTTACGGCGACTGCAGCATCTGGATGTGTTATCTCAGAGACAAGTGGATGTTCTGGTGCAAGCACACAATAAGTTGCACCGAAGAGTGTATCTGGACGTGTTGTGAATACTTTGAACGATGCATCATGATTTTGAATATCAAATGTAATTTCTGCACCTTCAGATTTTCCAATCCAATGCCTTTGCATCTCTTTGAGACCTTCGGGCCAATCTAATAATTCAAGGTCATCAAGCAATCTTTCTGCATAGGCTGTGATTTTGAGCATCCATTGGTGCATCAGACGACGTTCAACAGGGTCACCCGTCTCAACATATTTACCATCCTTAACCTCTTCATTTGATAGAACGGTACCTAATGCCGGACACCAATTAACTGGTACATCGGAGAGATAGGCTAAACCTTTTTCATAGAGACGGAGGAAAATCCATTGTGTCCATCTGTAATAATCAGGGAGGGAAGTGTCAATTTTACGAGACCAATCGTAGGAGAGACCAATTCTTTGAATCTGTTGTTGAAAAGTTTCTGTATTTCTTTTCGTAATATGTGCTGGATGTTCGTTCTCTCGGACTGCTGTTCGTTCAGTCGGCAAACCAAATGCATCCCACCCCATAGGGTGCATTACGTGATAACCTTGCATACGTCGAAAATTTGCGAGGACATCTGTTGGCACATAGTTTTTTGCATGCCCTATGTGTAGTCCTGCTCCAGAAGTATATGGAAACATTCCAAGCACATAAAATTTTGGCTTCGTCTTAAGAATCTCAATATCATCGGGAATTTTGAATGCTTCCTGTTCTTGCCATGCAGCTTGCCAATATGGCTCTATCTCTCCAGGGGCATAACTGTGGTTCTCCATTATGCAAGTTCTCCTTATAATAGTATGATAGCATACTTCCTGTGACTAACATTAAAAAAAATAAAATATACTTTCTCAATAATCTATGTTATAATACAATTTCATGTTAGAATTTTAGCACAATATGATATGCTGTGTCAAAACTAATCCCAGCGTAATGGTGAATTGGTGGATGCCAAATATTAAATGGGTATAGTTAAAACAGGTTGTCAATAAAACTTACAAAAATCTCAAAACAAATGTAACAATTTAAGACTATCCTTTTAAGCTATGTAAAACATGATCTTGCCATTATAAATGTAGTTCTACAAAAAAATCAGAACAGGAGTATGGATGCAGTGAAGTTTAATTTATCTCGTCGTCAGTTTCTTAGTTATGGAGCAGTTGCGGTTGTATCTGCAGCAGCTGGTTACGGATTTACAGGTGTGAAACGGAAACTGATAAAACACATTCCGGGGTTTAAACCTGAACCTCCATATAAATTTAAACCGACTCGAAACAAATTACTGGACCTACCAGAAGGATTTGTTAGTCACGCATTTTCTCGGACCGGTGAAAAAATGGATGATGGTTTGTGGGTTCCGGGTAAACACGATGGTATGGCAGCATTCCCAGGACCTAATGGCAAAACAGTACTAATCCGTAATCACGAATTAAATGCTACTGATAAAATTATAGGTCCATTTGGGTGGAATAACGAAAAACTGAATTTGGCAGATACTGATAAATTCTACGATAAAGGTTATACAAAAGCACCATCCCTTGGAGCAACAACAACACTTGTCTATGACACTCGCACATCAACACTTGAAACGCATTTCTTAAGTTTAGCAGGTACAATACGGAATTGTGCTGGTGGAACAACACCCTGGAACACATGGGTAACATGTGAAGAAACGGTACAAAAAGGGGAGTTTACTTTTGAGCAGGATCACGGATACAATTTTGAAGTGCCAGTAACCACAAAACCGGGATTAGCTCAAGCTATACCTCTTAAAGCAATGGGTCGTTTCAATCATGAAGCCATCGCAGTGGATGAACGTACCGGGATTGTTTACCAAACAGAAGATAGAAACGATGGTTTGTTCTTTCGCTTTATACCTGATGAACCGGGAAAACTTGCAAAAGGTGGACGTTTACAGGCATTGAGAATCTTAGACATGCAAGCTGCAGATACGCGCAACTGGAAAACCCGTATGCAAAAAATCGCACCATGGATGTATGATCCAATACCAGTTTCAGAGAAAATGGCTGTTGCATGGGTAGATATTGAGAATGTTGAAGCACCAAACGACGATCTACGTAAACAGGGAGTTGAAGGGAAGAACGCTGCGATGTTCGCTCGTGGTGAGGGAATATGGTTCAGCGGTGACGCTTTTTATTTTGCCTGTACGAATGGAGGCGTTGAGCTAAAGGGGCAAATCTGGCGATACATTCCAAGTCCGTATGAAGGTACCAGTCGAGAAGAAAAAGATCCAGGTACTATTGAACTTTTCCTCGAACCAAACGATAGTAATCTCCTTGAAAATGCAGATAACCTGACTATCGCACCTTGGGGTGACCTGATAATCTGTGAAGATGGTTCCAGAGACCAGTATATCGTTGGGGTGACACCTGAAGGACACACCTATCAATTTGCACGAAATGCATCAAATACCTCAGAACTTGCAGGTGCAACATTCTCACCAGATGGTACAACACTATTCATGAACATCCAAAATCCTGGCGTAACAATTGCAGTTACAGGTCCTTGGCAAGATATCCGCCAACGACATCTGGTTTAATATCACCTTCCTTTCTACAGGGAATGTAAAGTTGTTAGTATTAACCGCATAATTCATTGTTGAGGGAACTCCGATACCTGACCAGTCGCGATTCGGAGATCGCTCCTACAGGTTTTTTGTTCATATTTTGCCAGAACTTTACACACCCACATACAAATATATAAAGTTTCCTTTACTATAATTAATGAATTTAGTATAATTCAATCATTAATGGATTGTAGGGGTGTGTATTTGTAATATTCATCTCTGCAATACCAAACTTTATACAAATCCATTACAACAAGTATTGATACAAAATACTGATGGAAATGGTAATGGTTCTTATAACTCTGTTGAATAAACAATATAATTCATTGGGGTTAAATTAAAGGAGTTAAAAATGAAAGCTAAGACAATTACATTGGCTTTACTGTTAATAGTAGGATTCTTGGTGCTTCCGATATTAACGCAGGCTGTAGAGGACGGTATTGTAGCGTATTGGGATTTCAATGAAAAAGCGGGGGAAACCGCAAGCGACTCATCTGGAAACGGACATGATGGGACGTTGATTGGTGATCCACAATGGACAAATGATGGAAAATTCGGTGGAGCACTTGAATTCGACGGCACCGAAGATGAGGTTGACGTTCCTTACCATAAAGATCTTAATCAAGAAGTGTTCACGATATGTGCATGGGCAAACGTGGATCCGGGGAGTGCGGACCATCGTGCTGTTGTTTCTTCCCGTGCTGACTTTCCTCAGCGTGGTTTTATTTTTTATGCAGAACCCGCCAATTCATGGCAGTTTTGGATTGGGGCAGGACCAGACCATTGGAAATCTGCTCAAGGTCCTGCAGTGAATCTTGGAGAATGGGATCACCTTGCTGGCACGTATGCTGATGGTAATCATAAGTTCTACGTAAACGGTGAATTTGCAGCAGAACAGAACTTTGATATTTCTGTTAATCCCGAAGAGGAGTTTCTCATTGGCGCAGGTGCGAATGAGACTGCAAATCATAATTACCGGTTCGTTGGCATAATTGATGAGGTACGGCTCTATAACCGTGTCTTGGACGAAGATGAAATTGCTGATGTTATGGAAAGCGATTCGTTATCCGTTGAAGCATCAGGTAAAATCGCTGTTACATGGGGAAAATTAAAATCAAGGTAGTGTCTGGATTGTAATATTCATATAACTGCACAGATTTTACAAATTAAAACTAACTTCATTGTAGGTTGACTCTTGTGACATACAACTGGAAATACTTTTGTGTGTCACTTCCAAAATACTATATATAACGTGAGTTTGATTAATCAACTTTTGTATTCCATCAGAATACGCGTTTGGTATTCTGAATTGGTTGGGAAACCGCACCTACCGGGTCTATGAGAGTAATATTTAAGTAAAAATGAATTTCATATACCAATTATCAAACTCACGTTATATCTACGATTTGGTACATTACAAAATATAAACAAATTAAAATAAGGGAATAATGATGAAAACTAATACAGCAACGTTAATTTTACTTCTAATTGCAGGATTAATTACATTACCGATGTTTGGTCATGCAATCACTGATGGTCTTGTTGCATATTGGGCTCTTGATGATGATGGTGAAGTTGCTAATGACTCAAGTGGCAATGGACATAATGGAACGTTGATCGGAGATCCACAATGGGTAGATGGAAACACCGGTGGTGCACTTAAATTTGACCAAGATGGTGATGAAGTAGACATCCCTTTCCATGCAGACCTAAACCAAGAAACCTTCACGATTTGTGCCTGGGCAAACACTGAAACTGGCGGCACTGGACATCGTGCGGTTATTTCTTCCCGTGATGATGGTCCGCAACGCGGTTATATCTTTTATGCGACACCAAACAATACATGGCAGTTTTGGACAGGTGGCGGTGGGTGGAAATCCGTTCAAGGTCCACCTGTACAACTTGATGAATGGGAACATCTTGCTGGTGTCTATACCGATGGTAACCAGAAGTTTTACGTGAATGGGGAACTTGTCGGTGAAAGAAGCGATGCTGCACTTAGTATAAATACCGTTCAGGAATTTCTCATTGGTGCAGGTGCAAATGAGACAGCAAATCATAATTACCGTTTTAGAGGTATGATTGATGAGGTATGTCTGTTTGACCGGGTATTGGATGAAAATGAAATATCTGCAGTTATGGAAGCCAATCCAACCGCAGTTGAAGCATCTGGTAAGATTGCTGTTACTTGGGGACAACTTAAAACGAAGTAGCAGGTAGAGCAAAAGCTGCTTTCACTCAAATCAACATAGAAACATCAATAATATATTCAGAGGTGAGTTTATACTCACCTCTATTGCTTTTAAACATAGCAATGTAAAACTAAATGTATTTAGATACGCGACCAACGTTAAATACCACGGTGTGTCAGGTACAGTCTTCTTGTTAGGTTAGAACCTATAACCCCCAACAATCTTTGTAGCACAATCTTATTGTTTGTGTATTCTCCTTCTTGTATGTTGGGTTGAGGAACGAATCCAATTAGATACATTTGTAGTCGTGCAATTCATTGACCCTCTTAATTGTCTGATATAACGTATTATTCACAGGCTGCAAGGAGGATTTCCAAATGGTATGTATTAACCGTAACTCTCTTGTAGAAGTCTTACCAACTCCGATATGTCGCGATAAAACTCATGAAGTATATCAAATTGACATCAAAGAAAGTAATACTTCTCACGTTCTGCTTCTGGCATTCGATCAGAACGTGTTCTATACCAGCGGAAGTGTTCATAGTGTGCGGTGTAGTGTTCACCATCACGACTGTCATTGTAACTGAGAAACAACATTCTCCGATTACTATCAGATTTATTTGATGCTGCCGCGTGTGGCGTAAAGCAAGTAAAAATAGCTATATCACCCGGTGCTAAGTCAACATAGACATGTTGCTCGTTCACAAGCCGTTCTGGGTCAATTGATCCTTTATCAAGCGTACCCGGTTCATGTAAGAATCCTTGATGATGACCTGTCCACAGTTCAGTGCAGCCGTTCTCTCGAGTGCTTGCATCAAGTGCGACTGAAACCGTAAGCAAACTTTCTGGGAATCCTTGCCACCAATTGTAATCCTGATGGCATCCGTTTCCGTGACTATTCGGTGGTTTGATGATGAGTTTATCTTTAAACAATACCGCTTCATAACCATCATAAAGAGATGCTAATCGATCCATAATCCGTCTGTCACGTACGAGTGCTGAAAATAACGGAGAGATACTTACAAATGGATCAATTTTCCATGGGCACCCATCTCCCAACATCTCAAAGCGAAGATTATACTTCGGGTCCAGCTGAAATTCGTTACTCAACGAAAACGCACGATCCACAATCTGTGCTGCCTCCCGATGATAAATCTCAATCTCATTTGGTTGAAATACTTCACGAAGAATGAGGAAACCTTTTTGGTGATACTCATCTATTTCAGAGGTATTTAGTTCAAATCTGAGTTCGCGTTGCTGTGCCCCGTTCCAGCGTGGTGCACCTATTATTGATGGATGTTCAACACTTACCATTGTTGCCTCCTTTTCATATTCCATATACTATCATTGACCTATAAAGTGGTCAATAAATAACTATGATTTATAGTGAAATGTAAAAATATGTTTACACATCTTCTGTAGGCGGGGAATGCCATTTAGGAATTCCCCGGAGTTCCCTCCTACAAATAAACTGTCAAGATAATTGTAAAATCCACAATATATTATATTTTGACACACAAATATAACTATGCTATAATAAGGTATTCATTAACTGAATTCGGGGTACCAACCCCTCTCACAGAAGGAGCCAAGACATATAATGGCAGATATTATCAAAGGTGCTGTTCTCGGATATGGAGCGGCATTTAATATGGGTAAAGCACACGCACATATGATGCAAGGTACTGAAGGCATCACATGTGTTGCCGTGTGTGACATTGATCCTGAGCGGACAAAAGCAGCAAAACAGGATTTTCCAGATATCCGAACCTATAACTCAGTCGAAGACCTTGTGGCAGACGAAGATGTTGATCTTGTCGCCAACGTGCTACCTCACAGTCTACACTGTGATCCAACTGTGGCTGCCCACAATGCAGGCAAACATGTTGTCGTTGAAAAACCGATGTGCGTTACAATTGCAGAAGCCACCGAAATGATTACTGCGGCTAAGGAAAATGATGTGATGTTATCAGTTCACCACAACCGACGATGGGACGCTGATTTTTGGACCCTCCGTGAACTTGTCCAATCAGGTGTCATCGGAAAAGTCTATAGTGCAGAGATGTGGGGTGGTGGCTACGGTAGACCGAACCCGAATTGGTGGCGTAGCGTCAAAGCCATTTCAGGTGGTCAATTCTATGACTGGGGTGCACACTTCCTTGACTGGTTACTCAATATCCTTGAAGCACCAATGATTAACGTCACCGGCTTCTTTCAACCAAACCTCGTTTGGAAAGACATTACTAACGAAGACCACGTGCAGGCTATTATTCGATTTGCAGAAGGTGAATTTGTTGCGGATGGTGCGTCAGCAAACATCCAAATGTCTAACATTGCAAAGGTTGGTGGACCTAAATGGAAAATGCTCGGTTCACACGGATCTATTGTTTCTGAAGGCGGACAATACCATGTTTTATCCGAAGTTGAAGGGCATCCGAAGGAACAGAAAGTAGGTCATCACGGAAGACCCGGACCCAGATACTATGAAAATATAGTTGCGCATTTGAACGATGGCACCCCGTTACTCGTGACGCCTGAATCTGCTCGCCGTGTCATTGCCATCATGGATTTGGCAGAAAAATCATCAAAGACGCATCAGTCCGAAACAGTGCCTTATGAGTTTGAGTAGACTTTGAACTACTATTACCATTTCTAACATCTTTTATTTATAGGAGCGATCTCCGAATCGCGATCTGTTTGTAGTCGGGAATCGGAGATCTCTTCTTCAGCATTGAACCTTCATCTCTTCGTTGAAAACGTTCAATTAGAAATGATAACACTATCAGCAAGAGCGGTGCAATGCTTCGCTCTTGCGATTACCTCCCAAATCTAACCATCCTCTATGAAAGCCATCGTTTTTGAAAAAGTCCAGAAGTTAAGCATACAAGATAAACCAATCCCTACACTCAACGATGGGGATGTACTTATCAAGATGGAATTATGTGGAATCTGTGCATCCGACCTTGCAGCACTCAGAGGGGATGTGTTTGATTACTCACCACCTGTTGTAATGGGACATGAACTTGCAGGAGTAGTTGTTGAAAGTCTTCACACAAATGTCGAGGTTGGTGAACGTGTTACTGTTAACCCAATGTTGTCGTGTGGAGTCTGTGTAGAGTGCAAGAATGACCGTGATAAATACTGCGATAATATCTACGGTATTGGTCATGACATCGACGGAGGTTATGCTGAGTATATTCGAATGCCGAAACACGGTGTTGATACAGACAAACTCATTCGTGTTCCAGATACAATCCAACCTGAAGAGTTGCTTTTCCTTGAACCGTTAGGCTGTTGTCTGAATGCAATGCATGAAACAATTTTTAAAAACAATGTTGCAATACTTGGTGCAGGACCTATTGGACTACTACTGACACAGTTGTTGAAACGTGCAGGTTTAGCGACCTATGTTGTAGAACCTTTATCCCACCGTAGAGAGATAGCAGAAACAGTCGGAGCAGATGCTACTTTTGATACCTCAACCGAGAATATAACACACCTTTTAGATATCACACACGGAGGAGTAGATACTGTTATCTCTGCCACAACAAACAATGCCTCTGCTGTTAATTTTGCATTCCAAATTGTACGCAAGGGTGGCTGTATAAACTTTTTCGGTTTAGCACCAGAAGCAGAAGAACTTCGTATCAATTTAGAAGAGTTCCATTACTCAGGTCATAAATTGATGGCATCTTGGGCATTTTCTCGTGCGAGTCTTGAAGAATCCCGCCAGCTATTGCTACAAAACTCAATCAATCTCCAACCCTTGTTAACCGATAAATTTCCCATCACTCAAGGATTAGAAGCGTTTGAAAATGCAATTGGACAACAAGGTGTAAAAACTGTGTTATGTCCATAATGAGATTTACTATTACCTGATATGCCAAATTTCATTCTGTAATATCTATCCTGAATATTTCGTCTTAAAATATAGATGAATCTGTTTCTGTTAAAATATCTGTTAAGAGATACGTTTCCAGAAAAAAATTATATATTTTCAGTTGATTGATGTAAAAACCCTATAACTTTCACATTTATCTCTGTTTTTACATATTTTAATTTGACATTTAAACATAATACATTACAATTAACCAATAGTCTTTCAATGTTAGACTATTGATTAACCTATTTAGAATTGATATTAGGTCGTAAAGATTTCTTTCCATTGCAGTAACTGAAATTTCAAAAACAGTTCAACACAACATTATTAACCCATTTAACTCAAGGAGGTATATAATAAAGAGAGTTTTCCATCCCACCACAAACCTGAACCAATTTGTTCGTGTCATGCTGGACATAAAGTCAGTCGTTTACACACATACAGCGCGAACTGTACCCAAACCCAGATTATTGGTTCCTGTACTGTAACCCCTAACACCTTATTAACGTCTATCAATTAGGCATAAAAAAATAAGAATATCTAACTGATACAGGTTGCCTCTTTAAGCAATGACACCAATTAAGAGATTCGGTAAACAGTTAGTGGTCATAATTGATACGACAATTTACGTTAGCATTGTATAGTAGAAGAAATTGCAGACCGATTTACATCCATATTGACATTCTATTATCACAACATAAGACAGGAGAAAGCAAATTTTGGAACATGTATTCTGTTTCCAGATTTGCTGAGAAAATATGGTTCTTGGAGCACATGTTTCCACTTCAGGTGGAATACATAACTCAATTAAAAATGGTGATAGCTTGGAATGTGATGCAATACAAATATTTCTCGCCAACCCAAATCGATGGGAATCAAAACCACCCACCGAAGATGTTATAGAGAGATTTCGTGGTGCATGGAAAGATTCTCCCATAAGTGATGTAATTGTTCACGATATACATCTCAGCAATCTTGCGTCACCAAAGCAAGAGGTGTTAGAAAAATCACGTGTCCAGTTTAAGAAGCAGATGGAACTATCACAAAGAGTTGGGTTGCACCACATTGTTACACATCTTGGTGCACATCTCGGTGAAGGGGAGGAGTTTGGGTTAAAGCAGTTAACCGATAGTTTTGATTATCTATTTGAAACGACTGATGCCCCTGATGTAAAACTCCTACTTGAAACTACAGCTGGACAAGGTACAAATCTCGGATACCGTTTTGAACATTTACGTGATGTAATAGGACTATCAAAATATCCAGATCGATTTGGGGTTTGTCTTGATACATGTCACGTATTTGCTGCAGGCTACGATATTCGTACCGAATCAGACTGTGATGCAACATTTGAAAAATTTGATGATATTATAGGTCTGGAGAGATTGAAGGCATTTCATATTAATGATGCGAAATCGGAATATAAGAGTCGTGTAGATCGACATGAACACATTTCGGAAGGTAATATAGGTGCAACAGCATTCTCCTATATTCTAAACGATTCACGATTTGCAATGACCCCTTTGATCATTGAAACACCAAATATGAACACAATGCATGGAAAGAATCTTAATACATTGCGAGGTTTAATAAAAAAACCTAATAAAAAATAAATAAAAACCTGAATAAAAAATTAAATACTAAATCACAGAACAGGTTTGTATCAGGTTATATCAATACAGATTGTCTATTGATAGCGATATGCCACATCTTATTGCTAAATGAAATACTTGTATTTCGGATGATGACCACACAATAACCGACGAAAGTGGTCAATATTCGGTTTTACAATACATTCATCCATATTCATTTAGTCCATCATATAGATGCAATAAATATACATAACATATTAAGAAAACAGACAGGATTTATTTACCCACTCAAACTTATATAGTTTTTGGTAGTTATCCATTAAATTTTAATAGGTTTCTGGTAATTGGGTCAATATTAGTAAACGATGGAAACAAATCATACGTTTCTAAAAATATTACAACTTTACCAATCAACAGTACCGATATTCATTTTACGGATCAATTATTTAATAATTGACTTAAGGAAAGTATAGTGTCATTAAGAGGTTAAATTGGTGGATGTTGATTTTCCAATAAGTATTCTTGTTTATCTTCTTTATTGCTCTTGTTTAGGTAACCTTCGAATGTATAGTGGTTAAAATATAAAAACAAATCTGCACTGACTGTGATATAAAACCACACTCCTATTATAGGAACTGTCCTTGGATGGGACAAAAAAAGAAATAAGAGGGTAACGTAATGACAAAAATAAAGTCAAAGATAGAAGATAGGTCCTGTCAACAATATGAAAATACTTTGACGGATTTTCAATCTGGTCTCCAAGGAGTTCAAAGTAATAAAAATAAATTGTATAAGAATGAATTGATTATCAATAATGGAGTATCCAGAATCACAATCGCAGATTCTATGAATACAATTGTAAAATCTGGTTTTGAAGTAACAAAAAGAATCTCAACTCCTCACATTCAAGTTCTTTGTATTGCATTACTCCTTTTCATAGGTATTATCGGTTGTTCCGAAGTTCCATATACAGGTCCAGTGTTGACTGTGGACAGTGTTGATCGATATCTCGATTCAACAGGTGAGGATACGATTTGCCTTCAAGATGGGTTTGACACTATATGTCTAAAAGTTGTGGAAAAAGAAGTTAGCAAAGAAGAACCACCAACAATAAACATCTTTCCAACGAGTATAACATTTCTGTTCCATTATGAAGATAGACCTATTTTGAGAGCAGAAAGGATCATGGACACTACAGAGATAATACAGGAATTGATTGATTCCGGACAAGTTCAGTTACCCCCTGACGCAGAAGATGACGCTGATAATATAGAATCTTCCCGAGAATGGTTTATTGAGTTGTATTATCCAGACTCATTCCCGGAAGCCAATCGCGGATCAACACCCGATACCAGCGGACTTGATATCAGGGTTGGTGATGGAGAGAAGTTAAGTGAAAATAAGAAAGATGATCTGGAAATATTAGTATTTAAACAGATAACTGGACCAAATGGGATCCCTGGTGTAAGATTCTCGGTTGAAACTGAGAAAGAAGAGATAGCAATTCAAGTCAATGGTTTAGTACCTGAGTTTACTGCAAAATTCTATATTAAGGCAGATGGAGTGGCATCTGAGGAAAATACTTATACCTTCCAATTGCAACCTAACGAGAATCCTTAGGGAGGAATAAAATCATGAAAAAATTCATATTTCACCTAATAAGAAAATCAGATGCCAATACCGACAAATCAAGTTCAATGCAACATATACCCTCAATTGAAAGTATGAAAACAGGTCTGGTAATAGCTACTAAAGTTATGGCTATTTCTCTTGGCGCAATAGTCAGTATTTTTATTATACTATTCAACATAATAGGTTGTTCCGAAAGTCACTATACGGGATCAATGTTGCAACCCGGTGACATAGATAAGTATTTTAAAGATCATGGAAACGGATTAGTATGTCTACATACCGGTTCAGATTCAGCATGTGTTACGCTTGTACCAAAAATTAGAAATGACTCATTACCTGTGATTCACATTCATCCCTCAAAGACTGTCTTATTATTCTATTATAAGGGTCAGATTGTAATGCAAGCTGAAAGGGCAGATGATAATACTGACTTGATAGATGATATAAAAGACGGAGGTCAGCCTGAAACTGACACAGGTCCTCGCGATGATGTCGGTGGCGATGGCCAACAACCTCCTGGCGGAACTGGCGATGGTAGCGATGGTCAACAACCTCCCGGTGGAACGGGTGGTGATGGTAGCGATGGTCAAATACCCGGTGATACCAATGGCGGTGGGGACGGTCAAACACCTGATGATACCAATGGTGGTGACAGTAAACAACCCGATGATACGAATGGTGACGATGGTCAAATACCCCGGGACCCCAACGGTGGTGGTAATAACGGGAATAATGGGAACAACGGAAACAACGGGAATAACGGAAACGATGGAAACAACGGGAATAACGGAAACAACGGAAACAACGGGAATAACGGAAACAACGGAAACGATGGGAATAATGGGAATAATGGGAATAATGGAAACAACGGAAACAACGGGAATAATGGGAACAACGGGAATAATGGAAACGATGGGAATAATGGAAACGATGGGAACAATGGGAACGATGGGAACAACGGAAACAATGGAAACAACGGGAATAATGGAAACAATGGAAACAACGAAAATACCAACGGAAATAACGAAAATACCAACGGAAATAACGAAAATACCAACGGAAATACCAACGGAAATGGCGGCACCAACACTATCCCTGTTGGCGAAACCGATATCAGTACGCACTACTACTACCATACTCTTGACCCTCCGTCAGGAGATGGGTGGTTAGTGCATATATACTATCCAACAAACTACACCGGACCGCGTAAGTTGCAAGAAGAACCTGAAGGGTACGGGTTCACGATCACCTTGAGTCATGGTGTGATAAGAGACTTTGCACAGACTGCCGTTGGCTGCTTTGATGACGATGATGACGGACAATGGGACAAACCCTGTAACGAACAAGATAATACAACGTACAGCGTTCAGATATATGTTAAAACGGGTGAACCGATAATAACCATTACTGTGACGTGGCAACCACCTTACTCTGGTCACACAAAAACATATAGGCTTAATAGAAGCATTAATCTTGCAGATTATGGTGATCCCAGATTTCACCCAGATCATACCAAGCAACATAGATAACCTTGACCATACTAAGCAAAGAAAATAATCAACCAGCGTAAAACAAGGGAAATCTCGGTGTTATGCTTTCTGAAGTGTGGTGAATATGGACACAGCAAGAATTCAGGTCAAAGCAGGTAATGGTGGTAATGGGTGCATCAGTTTTCGCCGTGAGAAATATGTACCCCGCGGTGGTCCCGATGGTGGTGATGGGGGAAATGGTGGGAACATCATCCTCGTTGCCACACTTGGGATGAGTACCCTAATTGATCTACGTCATAATCCTCGGCAAGTGGCTGAAAACGGTGGACACGGTTCAGGTAAGCAACGTGATGGTGCTGATGGTAATCACCGTATAATTAAAGTACCTGTTGGCACAATTGTCCGTGATTATGACGCAGATGATACGCTTGCTGACCTGACGGAACCAGATCAAAAAGTAGTGGTAGCACGTGGTGGAATCGGAGGTAAGGGTAATTCTCGTTTCAAGAGCAGCACCTTCCAAGCACCACGTGTTGCTGAGAAAGGTGAACCCGGTGAAGAACGAGAGATTAGTCTTGAGGTAAAACTCATAGCCGATATCGGGTTAGTTGGTTATCCAAATGCTGGCAAATCCACCCTTCTTGCACGTACTTCTGCTGCTACTCCGAAAATCGCCTCCTATCCATTTACTACACTTATCCCAAATTTAGGTGTGGTCCGTATTGATCAAGAGCAAAATTTTGTGCTTGCGGATATTCCTGGACTCATTGAAGGTGCACATAAAGGGGCAGGTTTAGGACACCAATTTTTGCGTCACATTGAGCGAACCAAGATGCTTATCCATGTCATCGACCTAAGTGCAACTGATGGTCGAGACCCTGTAAAAGACTATGAGCAACTCAACCTTGAACTCGGTCACTACAATTCTCTGTTAACTGATCTTCCACAGATCATTGCATTAAACAAAATTGATATGCCAGAGGCAGAAACGAACTTAACGCGTGTACAGGAATATTTCGGTAAACGAAAAGTCTTTCCTATTTCTGCAATCACGGGTGAAGGTGTGAATGCCTTGATGCATCAAGCATACCGTTCATTACAATACATTGAAGCGAAGAGAAGAAAAGAAACCGAAACAACTATTTCATTTGAAGAAATACTCCCTCCTGAACCACGGTCACGGTTTGAACTCAAGAAAACTGACAAAGGATTTGTCGTCAGTGGTGCTGAACCTAAACGTGCGGTTGTAATGACAGATATGGAAAATGAACAAGCATTGATGCTACTGTTCCGTAAATTAAAAAAGATGGGTGTAATAAACGCTCTTACCCGTGCTGGCGTCAAAGAGGGTGATTCAATTCAGATTGATGAATTTGAGTTTACCTATAGTCCAAGATTAATGAAGTGACATACTTACAATGGTCCTCTCCGAAGATCAGTTTTCCCACATGCAAGCATACCCCAAATCCAAGTCTACCTATCAACATAAACACATAAAAGGACGCGAATGTTTAACTGATATAAAACGTATCGTCGTCAAGGTTGGAAGTAGTACGATTTCAGATGAATTACGTATCAATGAATCAGCACTTGATGGATTAGTCCACGACTTAGCAACAGTAAAAAAGAAAGGTGTTGAGGTTATTCTTGTTACATCTGGTGCGATTGCTGCAGGTCTACCTCACCTCGGTCTTAGTGTACGTCCCCAAACTTTGCCGGGTTTACAAGCCGCAGCTGCTGTCGGACAAATTCGGTTAATGGCAGCATACGAAGAACGATTCCGATTTTATGGACAGTGTCCTGCACAGTTGTTACTTACGCAAGATGATTTTTCTGACAGAACACGTTACACACGTATGAATGATGCTTTACACACGCTGCTTCAGTTAGGAACGATTCCAATCATTAATGAAAATGACAGTGTAGCGGTAGATGAAATAAAGGTTGGAGATAACGATACACTTTCTGCCTATGTAACGAATCTTGCTCAAGCTGATCTGCTCATCATTCTATCCGATCAACAAGGTTTCTTTACTGCTGATCCAAGAGTAAATCCTGATGTCGAGTTAATACATACTGTTCATGATATATCTGATGAAATATGGCAAGCGGCTGGCAAGGCAGGTACATCAAGTGGAACTGGAGGCATGGTGACAAAGTTACGTGCTGCAGAGATTGTAACTGCATCCGGTGAGATGATGGTTATTGCTTATGGGAGAGAACCTCTTGTAGTCACTCGTCTTCTTAAAGGGGAATTGCTTGGTACCCTTTTCCTACCAAATACACGTATCTCTGGACGTAAAAGATGGATTGCTTATTCACGTCCACCAAAAGGTTTTCTGGTTGTAGATAATGGAGCACGGAATGCAATCATACAAGGTGGAAAAAGCTTATTACCCGCAGGTATCCTTACTGTTGAAGGACATTTTAATTATAGTGATACGGTCTCCTGCTATGCTGAGAACGGTGTTGAAATTGCGCGTGGTCTGATAAACTATAACTCAACAGAGACATCTAAACTTGCAGGAAAACAGACACAGGATATTGGTAAGATTCTCGGTTACCATGATTACGATGAAATTATACACCGTGACAACCTTGTATTGCTCAATTAACTGAGGGAGGTTCATAAATTACTTTCTACCGAATCTTCTGTAGGAGAGACCTCCTGGTCGCTACCGGGAAATCAAGAAATCACCGGTATGAATGCCGTTGGCAGAATACGCGTTTGATATTCTGCATGGTTCACCGTATGGCATTCTACATGATTCCGGCCTGTAGGGTTATTGAAAATATTTTGCCAAATACTTTACACACACTACTGGAAGAATGGTAAAATCAAAGGAACTGATGAGATGTAACGCTAATCACTCAGTTTGGTATACCTTTTCACGCGTGTGAAAACCATCCTTAATGACTACATCATCAAGATTGTCCTTATCTACCTGAAATGGTGTAAGTAGAATTGATGGGATATCAGTTGTTCCGTTATTAATGGTTTGGTCGGCATTTTGGACAGTTTCTCCCTTTGCCAATGCTACTGCAGCTTGAGCAGCTTCTTTTGCGATATGTTCTATCGGTTTGTATACTGTCATTGTTTGTGTTCCTTTCACAATACGTTGACATGCTGCAATGTCTGCATCTTGTCCAGAGACCAATACCTTCCCATCAAGTTTTTGCCCTTGAAGTGCCTGAATGACACCACCTGCGGTACCATCATTGGAGGCAACAATAGCATCAATTTGGTTATTGGTTTGTGTCAATACCTGTTCAGTCTTGTTGAGTGCGTCAAGTGGATCCCATTTGACTGCCCAATGCTTTTGATCCGCAACGAATTTTATGTCACCGTTATCTATTGCATTTTGTAATGCGCGTAGCTGTCCTTTCCGAAGAAGATGTGCATTGTTGTCACCTGGATCACCACCAAGTAGGAAGTAATTACCTTTCGGCTTGTGTTTAATTAGATATTCGGCTTGCATATATCCAATTCGTTCGTTATCAAATGAGATATATAAATCAGGTTCACTTTCACGAATCATTCTGTCGTATGCGATGACCTTTATACCCTCTGCATGTGCAGCTTTGACAATTTGAGCGGATGCAACACTGTCCTGGGGTATTACAACGAGGACGTCTACACCTTGTGTAATCATGTTCTCAACTTGTTCGTTCTGCTTTCTTTCGTCCTCATCGGCAGATTGAACAATAACCTCTGCCCCAAGTTTTTCTGCTTCTGCTACAAAATGGTCTCTGTCTTTGGGCCATCGTTCTACTCTTAATGAACTAATGGACAATCCAATTTTTATTTTTTTTTCAGATGTGTCAGCACACCCTAACAACATCACAGAACAAAACATAACGGCTATATTCAAAGGAATCATTCCGACAATTATTGTGTTCCAAAATTTATTTAGGATCTGACGGGTCTTGTCATACATTGATAATACCTCCAACCTTATTTTTCCTCAGCAATTACATCAGTAGATGTTGATTTTAATAAATCCCCTCTTTTCAGGTCATCTGTTTTATCAACAATCTTTACAATAGAGAGTCTATCACTTCGGATCTCGGTAACAGTAACAGTTGCAATTTTCTTTGGTACATAATCAAGAATTTCACCTGTGTCAACATCCCGAATTGGCTTCCCAGCAGTGAAAACTGAAAACTCTTGATCTATTGCTAAACCGTGTGCAGAACCTGCATTAATATAAATCATATCTGGATTTTCACTATCAACATAAGTGACCTTAATTGGACGTTTGGAAACTTCTTCGTTAACTTTTTTCTCATCATCTTTTTTTTCAACGGGTGTTTCCCAAGGTGTAAGGAAGTTTGGTCCATAGTTATCCCTAAGTGCAATTATTGTCTTTTTGAGTGCATCATTTGTGACCATTCCAAGTAGAGTTCTGTCATACTCAGGTGAAGCAAACTTTATTTTATTGAGTTCAGTTGTTTTAGTAATTGGACGAACATTATTGCCATGTTGCTCGGATAACTGACCAAAACGCACTTGTGACCCAGATTCTGTGATTGATGCTTCCATACCAGCGATTTGGGTGCCAGCGAGACTATGGATAAGATCTGAATTGATAGGGACTGTTGAAATCTCATTACCAGTGGCTTCGTAAAATGTCATATTCAGTTTTACAGCGGCACGATTTCGGTATCCAATAGCAGCAAAACCCGCTGTGTAACTGGTTGTTAATGGTACTGCTTGTTGTTCCCTACCACTCTCTGTCAGGGAACGTGCCGCGTTGGCTTTCATACGGGATTGACCAAATTTTTTGATTTCACCTACAACAATTACATCCGCTTTGAGGAGTTTAGCAAGTCTGGCGCGTTGATCTTTGTTTAGTTTCCTCAAATTGCGTCTTGAGAGTGTCATTTGTGCCATTGCATCCAACAACTCATCGCGTGAAACTGGTTGGTAGACAGTTGTTTCAGCCAGTCTACGGTCAAGGATAGTTGCAAATCCGGATTCCAAATCCCACATTTTTTTTGTACTGAATATATTTCCAATGAAGTTTGGAACACAACCACAACCCGTTGGTGAATCAAAACCGCTATTGTCTTCAAAATATAGGACAGCAACACGTTTAGTAGAAGGATGAGTTTTATTTTCTTCTGCAGTATTCCCGTTGGATATAATGTATAAAATCAGAGTAAAACTTAGTACAAACATCCACAACAACGAAGTGTATCGTTTCATTGTCACATACTTCCTTGAATTTCATTATATTTTATCATAGTAGTTTAGCAACAATAACAACTTATAGCAAGGAAAATCCTGTCTGTAGAGGTATGTAAAATTATGTCAGGAATAGTGTTGTTGCTTAAAATCAGCACAGTTTTTCCAAACCAACGTTAATACAGCGTATGTATTTGTCTTTTTATAATCTGCATGATTCAATATGTATAACTGTACTCCACACATTCCACAAAAAAATTAATTCGGGTCATATACTATGTGAATGATAACATTGTTAATGGTTGTGTTTTGATCTCATTTGACACATAATTTTTCACCTTAGAAATTTACAGTACTGTAAAGATTCCTTTACAATGGTAAATTTGGCAAATCGCTTTTGTGTTAGTCTGTGTCTGGGTTTACGGGTGGTATTTTTGTTGCCTGTCTTTTTTTCTGAGCCTTTTTACTTTGTTATTTTGGTCGTAATATCTGTCTATTTTGTAGACGAATTTTGCGACTTTGTTTATACATTCTGATAGTTTATTTTGTTTTTCTGGTTCGCTTTTGTCGTGTTTTATTTCTAAAGTTTTTCTCCTTAGTTGTCGTTTTTCCTGTTTGCATTGCTTCGGAAATGCGATGTTGGGTGTTGTGTTTTTCATAGTGGTAGTATTATAATTGATTGGTGGGTGGATTGGAAGGGTGTTCGGGGGTTGAGAACAATAGATATCCAATATATGTGCAATAGGTTTGCGGTCTATGGGGATTTGTCTGAATGATGGAGCGGGTGGAAAGTTTGTCTGGATCACGGATTCCCGACTATCAAGGTGTTCGGTCGAGATTCGGAGATCGCTCCTACAAGTTTATTGACCATATTTTTCAAAAACTTTACACACCTCACTATAATATACTTGAAATTACACCTTATCTTTGCTAAAATCTTATAGTTAATTCATTTTGGAAGGTAAAGTTATGGTAAGTAAGCGTAATGTTCTAATCTTTACATTTGTATGTCTAAATCTACTTCTTCTGACAACATTAACCGGTTGTGGTGATAAGCAGAACAAGGAATGGTATACAATATACGGAGGAGTGATAGGGGGAAGTTTTTCTCAATTTGCTGGTGGTATCAACCATATTGTCAATCATAAGGAACAGGACATCAAGTTATCTGTTGTTGCATCTGCTGGGTCAGTAGAAAATACCCGACGGGTGAATTTAGAAGCAAACGCGCTCGGAGTTGTTTTCGCGTCAGAAAGTTCTCTGGGATATCATGGACAAGAAGCATTTGCCAATGAGGACCCAAAGACAAATATACGTATGGTGACACTACTGTATTATGCGTACGGTCAGTTCTCAACGCTTAAGAATAGTAATGTCCATCAATTTGAAGATATTGTAGATAAAAAAATATCCTGTGGTGCAACAGGATCTGGTACTGCAAAAACTTTCGAACGACTCGCAGAATCTGCAGGAATATGGGAAAATGTAACACCAATTTTTAGAGGTGGTACTGCTGGTGCACAAGCACTCCAAGATGGACAGGTCAGTGGGTTCTTATGGCTTGTCAGTGTTCCGAATAGTGCAATTATTGAGTTGACCGCAATAAAATCTATCAGAATGATCGATCTTGACACACCTGCGAAAAAGTATGGATTCTATGAAAAATATCCATTCTATTTTTCCGCAAGATTACCCGATGGAGCCTATGAAGGAAAAGTTGAACCGGTGAATACGATTGCTATGCCGACTGTTTTAATAGCAAACAAAGCAGTACCTGAGGAAACGATCTACACTATCCTGAAGCATATTTACGCTGAAGAGGGCCATCAGTATATGCTCCAAACTAATCAAGCTGCTGCAGATATGACTGTAGAGAATGCCTCAAAGGCATTTGTAATACCCTTACACAGTGGTGCATATAAATTTTGGGATGAATTGGAAGTAGAAATTCCATCGAATGCAATGCCAGTTGATTAATAGAATTATCCTATAAACGAACTTGCATCAAAAGAAAATATATGATAATATAGTATTGTAATGAAATTATGGGGTGCTCTTATTGGATTAAGAGCTGAGAAAACACCCATTGAACCTGATCTGGGTCATGCCAGCGTAGGGATATATTAAGAGGAGCGATAAGAATCTGCTCCTTTTATATGCGACTTTGACAATTGTTGTGAACACATCGTTATCTCAGTAATTGCATACCTCATCAGATGAGGAATTGAGCCGCTTCCTTTTTGGTACATCCAATAGTCTGGATAAAACCATTGGCATGTTCCCAAACCGAAATTGGAAGACGGCTTTTTGCTGTTAAAAACAGATGCGTATGTTCAGTAAATACGTGCTACCAGCACTTATCTTGTTATCCGTGTTGGGAATATGGGAGATAGCAGTACACTTATTTAAGATCGAACATTTTATTCTTCCACCACCATCTGAAATTGTGGTAACACTATTCCTTGAACGTGAACAATTGCTGAGACATACTTTCGTGACATTTCAGGAAATGTTCCTTGGTTTTACTCTTGCTGTTATTATCGGTATTCCATTAGCAATTCTGATGTTTGAGTTCCCAGTTCTGGAGAAAGCCTTTTATCCGTATGTCATTGGTTCACAAACGGTACCTGTGTTTGCAATCGCTCCTCTTTTGGTGTTTTGGTTTGGTTTCGGAATAGCATCGAAAGTCATGATGGCTGCGATAATAGTATTTTTCGCTATTGTCCTAAATACATTAGATGGGTTAAAGTCTACCGATCAGGATACGGTCGACCTATTTCGTATTTTACGTGCATCACGTTGGCAAATACTCTGGAAAGTGCGTATCCCATCGGCATTACCATATATCTTCTCAGGTGCAAAAATTGGCATATCAATATCTACAATTGGTGCAGTATTAGGGGAGTGGGTTGGTTCCAGTGCGGGTCTTGGTTTTCTTATGATGTATGCAAATTCAAGTCTAAAAACTTCACTCGTATTTGCAGCTATTTTCTGTCTAACTCTGTTGGGTTTAAGTCTTTTCGTAGTTATGACATTATTACAACGACTTGCAATGCCATGGAGATATAATCAGGATAACCTATAATATATTAGATATACAATTGACTTTAGATAAAAATATTTTAATCATAAAAGGATAAACTCATGAAAACAGTATTTCGCTTAATGTTACTAATTTGTTGTGGTTTTATATTCTCAGGAAATATTAACATCCATTCAGATGGTCATCTGAAATCCGAAATGGAGAAGGTGACTTTACTCTTGGATTGGCTTCCAAACGTAGACCATGCCCCTCTATATGTTGCACAAGAAAATAATATATTTGTTAAACATGGTTTAGAGGTTGATTTGAGTTGGGGTGGTGACCCAGATGCACCGTTGAAACTTGTAGCAGCGGGAAAAGCACCGTTTGCAGTGAGTTATCAACAGAGTGTAACAATTGCAAGAGCAAGCAAAGATGTATTACCTGTAAAATCAATTGGGTTACTTGTGGAACATCCATTAAATACAATAAGTTTTTTGAAAAAATCAGGTATAAAAACTCCTGCAGATTTTAAAGGAAAGAAGATTGGATATACAGTTGCCCCATTGGATGTCCTTCTGTTTAATGCAATCGCTTCCAACGCAGGATTGAAAAAAGACGACTATGAATTGATTAACGTAGGCACGAATATTTTGGCACCACTAATGAGTGGACAGATTGACGCAGTTATTGGACCATTCAGAAACTATGAAATTAACTTGTTGAAACTTCAAGGTGCAGAAGCCGACTTTTTCGCTCTTGAGAAACACGGTATTCCTGATTATTATGAGTTAGTCATTATTACAAATGACAAATATTTGGAAGATAAACCAGAAACTGCTAAGAAACTTATGATGGCGATACAGGAAGCTATTAAATTTACGAAAAAGAATCCCGATGCTGCACTTCAACTATTTTTTAAGGCAAATCCGGATGCAGACAAAGAATTAGAAGAACTTGCTTTTAAGGATACTGTAGATCTATTCGCTACAACTCAGGTGCAGTCTAAAGAGAAGTGGGAAGCCTTCGCGAAGTTTGCCCTTGAGAATAAATTGATCTCCAAAGCAGTAAAAGTAGAGGATATGTTCGTCAATTTGTTAGAAGATAAACCTACTTCCCCAAAGAGTGCATGGTAGACAAAAACATTATTATCATCGGTGGTGGCGTTATAGGACTTGGTATCGGTTGGCAGCTGACTAAGGCTGGTGCATCCGTTACTATATATGAGCGCGACCGAGTTGGACGCGCTGCTTCTTGGGCAGCTGCTGGAATGCTGGCACCTCTTGCAGAAGCTCATTCTGAAGAACCTGAACTATTGGATGTTGGGATAAACAGTCTAAAACTTTATCCGCAATGGGTTGAAGAGTTAGAAAAAGATGCACAGATTTCTATCGGCTATCGGGTTGATGGAACGCTTATAGTCGGCATTGAACCTGATGATACTGAACAACTGAAACACCTATACACAACACAACAACAGTTTGGATTGGATGTGAATTGGTTATCCGGACGAGAGGCACGGGATATTGAACCCGCTCTCTCACCACGTGTTTCTGCTGCTATCCACTGTGCAAGCGACCATCAGGTTGAAAATAGATTGATGGTGAAGGCTCTCAAATGTGCTTTTCAGAAATATGGAGGGGTATTGAGTGAAAACAGTTCTGTGGATAGTGTTGTGATAGAAAACGGAACTGCCACAGGCGTTAAAACACCTGATGGTATTCAAACATGTGATGTTGTTTTGTTGGCTGCAGGATGTTGGTCTGCACAAATTGATGGGATACCAGAAACTATACTTCCACCAATACGTCCCGTTAAAGGACAAATGTTAGCACTTCAGATGGAAGATGGTGTGGATCTAAAGACAGTCATACGTACCGTCAGAGCAAGGTATCCTACCTCAGTGTATCTTGTGCCAAGAACTGATGGTAGACTTATCATCGGTGCAACCAGTGAGGAGATGGGTTTTGATATGCGGTTAACTGTTGGAGGCGTATTTGAGCTTCTACGAGGTGCATGGGAGGTAGTTCCAGGGGTATATGAACTCCCAATTATAGAGACATGGACAGGCTTGCGACCTGGTAGTAGGGATAACGCTCCTATACTCGGAAAAACTCCTATTGAGAATCTCATTTATTGCACCGGACATTATAGGAATGGTATCCTACTTACTCCAATCACTGCATACGAAATATCTAAATTGATTTTGACAGGAGAGACTTCAGCAACAATCAAACCGTTCCAGATAGATCGGTTTTTAAAGTTGTAGGAATCCACTGTGTATCACGACTATATTTTGAAAAATGAATATACAAATTAATGGCAAAGATAGAGAAATTCGTAACAATTTGAATATAACCGAATTGCTCAAGGAGTTAGGATTTAATCCTGAGCAGCCCGGTATTGCGGTTGCTGTTAACCGAGAAGTTATCCCAAAAACTGACTGGGATAAAACTAAAATCCATGAAGATAATGAGGTGGAAATCATCCGCGCAGTTCAAGGAGGATGATTCAGATGTAGGAGCAACCCAAGATCAACACAGCATACGCGTGGAATTTTCGGAGTGTCGCGACCGGGAGGTTGCTCCTACAGAGTTTAAGACACACAATTCAATGCACAACACCAAACATATTGAAAGATGGAAATCATCATGGATTGGATACAAGTCCTGAACCATCTGATATAGCTTTATCCCAATCAGCAGTGAATACCCACCAATTTGTCATCTCCCTTTCCTCATACTGAATACCATTTTGATATCCAGGCATATTTTGCATCCAGTATATATACCACTGTGATTCAATACGTTGAGGAATCTGTTCTTGGTCAGTTTCGTGCCAAGCATATTTCAAATTTCCGTAAGTATCAACGTTTACCATTGTCTTAGTTCCAGTATTGTCAGGTGTCCAATCTTCAATATCACTTTCCACCAATGTCATCGTCTCTGTATAGTCATAGTGTTTTGTTGTGTTAGGTGGCATGTGTGTCCAACCTGCGCGTCCGGTAATAAAATCTCCATTTTCATCTTGACCAACAAATTTCTTCCAAAAGAGATCTGTATTCCCAAATTGTAGATGATTTACATGGCTTAATATTGCTTCCAACTGATGCCCATGATTATGCACCGCTTCTGCGTGACTTCGTCTGAAATTCTGTCCGTAAACGGTATATGTTGAATTGTAAATTGGTAGGTCGGTATTATCGCGGTTGCTGTTAGATATATCACCAGTATGTGGACTTGACATATTTGATTCCCACCAATTTCTGAAATCTTCAGGTTTATGTATTGTTGGATCATAACAAGGAAAGACTGAACTAACACCACCCATCCATATCCATATTTCTTTGACACCTAAATTGTTAACATAATGTTCCATGTTGAATCTTTTAAAAATCTTATGGAAGTCAGGTGAGTATAGCGGTGTTCCATCCTTTAAGTGATCCAAGACAGGACCTTGGGGTGTTTGCTCATAAACAGTAATATATTCCACAACCCGGTATCCAATTGAAGGCACAGCTGACGGGTTTTTATATCCTCGGAAACGAGTTCCCTCTTCAAGCATAAACTTTACTCTTTTGTCATACAGATCAATTCTTGCCTTCATTTCTTTTAAAGACATTTCACCTAAATCCCAAAAATCTGGTGCTTTGGAAACATCAATGTTTTTACCATCTGCAGTAGGTAAAAATCTCATGATGACAACCGGAATTTCATAGAGATGTCCCGGTGCAGGTGTTGCAAGATATGGGTCTATCTTCTCAATTATTGGGGGATTATTCTCTGAAAATCCAGACAGATTTTGTATTAACATTATAGTGATTACACATCCAAAGATTATATTCTTCATGTTGTGTCCTGAATTGTTAAGGTGTAAAAAGAAACCTCATGTGCGTGTAGCCCATGAGGGTGAAAAATATGAAAAAAGAAGAATAGTGAAGGAGAACTCAAATACTTCGATTCCTATCCATAATCACTCAATAACCTGTGCAGTATAAACTGGCTGATTATCAGCAAGTTCCTTAATTGCTGCAATTGCTTCAACCAAAGCGGAAGGTTTAACTTTATCCTTTTTGACTTTAACAACTGCTTTTTTATCTGTATGTGAAACACTAACAATCTCGGTAACACCTTCAACTTTAGTAAGTGCATCCTTCACTTTGCCTGCACAAACACCACATGTCATACCTGTCACTTCTAAACTGATTTCAGCAATAGCAACATTTGCCTCAACCTGATGTGTTTCTTCAGTTATGTTATCTGGAGAGTCTTTCTGTTGTTGTGCACATCCAAAGACAACAACCAACATTGCTAAAAAGATAAAGATTTTTTTCAACATTTCAAATAAATCCTTAATTTATAAGATAGATTATAAACATTAATTAAAAATAATTATGTTTATAATCTATCTATTCACTGTGCATTCGATCATCAAATGATAATCGGAAGTAAGTGTAAAAAAATATCAAATGAATGGCGAGAGAATTCGCCTTGCAGATTGTTAGTTAGCCAATGATGCGGTAAAGCGTGTATCTGCATCATCAATAGCTTTGATTAGGGTGTCGTTTGTGACTTTTCCTTTTTCGACTTTTACGACAACCAACTTAGTTTCTCTTGAAACACTGACAACCTCTGCAACACCCGTGACCTTTTTGAGTGCAGACTGCACTATGGCGGGACACGAGCCTCATGTCATGCCCTCCACCTGAAAAGTCACTTGTTGATAAGAAGATTTTTCTGGGGTCGGCACCGCTATTTCATCCATGGCTTTTTCTTCCGAAGCCATTGTGGTGTCTTCAGGCGTCTCTGCCTGCTTACCGACCATACTACAACCTACCAAAAGTGCAAAGGTAACGAGTGTAATCAGCGTAAATTGCGCGATTTTCATCGTTATACCTCCTTTATTTTATACAATAACATATTATCATGTTTTCAGTTCTGTTGTCAAGAATTTTTTCACATTTAAAATAAGGTTTATTTATTACCTTATTCTGTTGATAAACCGACGCATAACCTAAGTCTTTATCTATATCCTAATAAATTTCAAGATTTCTCTCTATGTGCATCAAGGAACGGAAAGATCTTTTGAAGTCGCATGAGTTGCTTATGAACTGCTGCAGCTCTTTCAAATTGCAACAAAGCGGATGCACTGTTACGTTTATCTACTAAATTTGTCTGAACTTTTTCATATTCACCATCAAGTAGGTTAGTGATATTCATTATCATGTCTTTATATAGTTCCCGAGTAATGAGTGCTGCACAAGGTGCATAACATCGTTTCATATCGTATTGTAAACAGGTTCGGTTTCCAACAATCGGCGTAATGATTCCTTGACATGTGCGAACCATAAAAATCCGTTGTAACACATCAATTGCCTCATCAGTCCATCTACGACTGGAAAGGGGACCAAAATATCTTGCGTTGTCTGCTTGTATCTCTGGCACCCTTTCAAGCAGTGGAAAGTCATCGGAGACATCAATACGAATATACCAAGATTGAGTTCCGTACTTTAGAGCAGAATTATATGAGGGTAGATGTTTTTTTATTAAACGTGATTCCAAAAAAAGTGCTTCTTGTTCAGATTGACATACTTGGTAACGCACGTCTGTTGTCCATCGAATAAGTCTCTTGATTTTGGATCGTCTATTTTTTACATTATGGATATAGGAACGTACCCGCTTCCGCAGACATTTTGCCTTTCCAATATATAGAATTTTTCCTGAAGCTCCATAGAAGAAGTAAACACCTGGATCCAATGGAACATCCTGGACCATTTCTTTCGTCAGCATATTAGTTTCCGTAAATATGTTTACAAAGTCAATACTGGATTGAGTTTAGTGGGGTGCAGGATAGGTTTATTTTCCATAGCTACTTGACACTGTATTTATTTTCTGATATATTACATTTATTGGTAGAAATCAACCTAATTCATACTATTTATCAGAAATTTCCTACAACACCTGTAGCAGTATAGTTTCCTGCTATTAATCACCTTATAAAAAATCTACGTATGAATTACAGAAGCGGTTACATATTTTTTACTTTTTTTATTTAATATCTTCAAATTTATTATAACGTTGATTTAAGTTATATATATCAGAAAGGAATCATATTATATGTCGCGTTGGCAACCGACCGCAGAACAAATATCACAATATGAGAATGATGGTTATTTTATCCTGCGTAATGTCATTTCAACTGACCTTGCTGCGGAATTACGTGGTGTTATCCGTAATGTCATTATGTTGCCAGAACCTGGCAAGTTTGTTGACATTGACCCTATGAATCCGATGGAAGATTCTCCACAAGGTAGGATTGCTCGTTTTCGTAAGCTTGGTAACTTCTGCGTGCAAGCACCATTAATATGGCATAATATCCATGCGGGTGAAAAACTCCTCAACATTGCTCAGTATTTTCTTGGTGACGATATAATCATGAAGTTCAACAGTTGCTTCCTTAAACCTGCGCGAACAGGTAGTGCTACCCCATGGCATCAAGATAATGGGTTGTGGCGTGATGGAGAGACAGACCCCTTCAACTTCTGGATACCGCTTGAACCTGCTACACGAGAAAATGGTTGTATGCAATTTATCCCCGGTAGTCATAAGACAGAAATTATTGAACATGTTCTATATCCCGATAGTATCCACGGAGAACTTCCTCGTGAGATAGTTAAAGAGATGTTACATACACATGGTGTACATCACATAGAATTAGATCCTGGTGATGTGGTTTTTTGGCACAGTAATATGTGGCACTATAGTCCACCGAATAAGAGTGATCAGAGTCGTATTGCTGTTGCAGGTGTTTGGACGAATCCTGATATCGTCAAGAAAAGCAAACGTCTCTGGCAGAATGCGCGTTGGGCAATGAGAGAAGGTGAAGTCTGTACACAATTTCCACCTGAACCTGCCGAGATGGATACAACTAATGCAGTAAAATTAAAACCATTTCCAGCTGCCAAGGAATAATGGATGAATAGACCGAATATTGTTGTATATCTATCTGATGACCATGGAAGGGACTTCCTCGGTTGCTATGGAAATGCGAATATCCAAACACCAAATTTAGACCGTATTGCTAAAGAGGGGATGCGGTTTACGAATGCCTTTACGCCAACCCCTACCTGTGCTCCATCACGATCCACTTTATACACTGGACTTTATCCTTCTCGTCACGGTGCGATGGGAAACCATACAGAATGCCATGCAACACTTGATACCTTACCGAAACTGCTAAGAGAACTTGGTTATAGGGTTGCTATTGCTGGTAAAAAACATGTTAAACCAACAGACCTATTTGACTTTGAATATATAGGAGGATTTCTACCTAAGCGGGAAGAACATGCACGGAAATATCGCCAAGAAGGACTTGATACAGCACCTGTTGAAGCTTTTCTATCTTCACATCGACAAGAAAATCCGGATCAACCGATATGTCTGATTCTGGGAGATAGCAACCCGCACGTCACATGGGAACCAAACAAGATCTATGACCCAGATTCTTTACCATTACCACCATATATTGCTGACACACCAATAACACGAAAAGCACTTGCTAACTACTATCAGGACATCACTACGATGGATTCACGGATTGGTGAAGTAGATAGAATGTTGGAAACACACGGATATTCTGATAATACACTTTTTGTTTATACTACCGACCACGGTTCTGAGTTACCCCATTGTAAATGGACATTGTATGATACAGGTATTCGTCTTCCGTTTATGGCAAGGTGGCAAGGAGTTATTCCTGAAAATACTGTTTCGGATGCCATAATTTCTCATGTTGATTTTTTACCAACGCTTGTTGATGTCGCTGGTGGGGAACCTTCAGAAGACTTAGACGGTAGAAGTTTTAAGGAAGTTTTATGTAGACAACGAGACACTTTTCGTGATAAAATATTTGGGACGCATACACGCGATGGGAACATGAATGTTTTTCCACAAAGATGTGTCCGAAATAACCGATATAAATATATATTAAACCTGATGCCTGAAAATACTTGGACAACACATTTTACACAGGTAGAAGGTATTTCAGAGAGCCATGCGGAGGTATGGAATAGTTGGGTTGAAAAGGCGAAATACGACCCTGATACCGCGCAACTTGTTTATTTGACACAACATCATCCTGTCGAGGAACTGTACGATATTATTGCAGATCCTTATGAATTAAATAATTTAGCATTTGAGGTGGCATCGCACACAATATTGGGACAGATGCGTGCTGATGTTCGCAAATGGATGGAATCACAAGGAGATAAAGGAGAAATTGAATATGAAAAATAGACTAATTAATGGACTTTCATTTGTTACATTAATTGCTGTAACGCTTATATGTTTCGGTTGCCTTGATACTGAAATGTTACCTGACATTTTATTGCCTGAAACAGAAGATGAGGTATTTGATCCATTATCCCCAGGGGAGGGATTATCGATTGGTGAGTCTGCACCTGAATTTTCTCTGCCAGATGGGGAGGGAAACTTACATTCATTAAGTAATTACGCTGGTCAAGTAGTAGTAATTGTGTTTTATGCTACTGGTGGCTGACCGAACTGTAGAACGCAACTCGGAGGGTTGCAGAATGGATATGAGAACATAAAAGCAGCAGGTGCTTCTGAATTGATTGCAATTAGTGCAGATTCTTTGCGGGGAACATCTGATACGAAAAAAAACGAGAATATAACTTATCTATTGCTTTCAGATGATGACAGACAAACTATTGAGGACTATAATGCGTTTGACCAGAACGGTTCAGGTTTAGCGCGACCTACCGCATACATTATTGATGAAAATGGTAAAATCGTTTGGAAAGACCTTGGCGGTAGGTATGGTCATCGTACTAATTCCGGACAAATTATCACAGGATTGCAAGGATTATAATTAATTACAATGTAGTTATGTTGTGGATGTCGTTGTTGATTCATAGATGTTGGTATTAACCTATTGACTCCTGATACGGACTAGTAGGTTGCTCTTACGGAAGAGGTTTTTTCGCGATCGGAGATCAAATCAAGAAATCAACGGTATGAATACCATTCAGGTATTCCCTGCCTACAGAAGAGGTGTATTGAAGGCAGCAAGGCGTTGATATAAAGATACGAATGTAAAGTCTACATACAGCTTTACGAGTTCCAACTTACAAAACTGGTAGGCAGCAGATGCGTGTGTGTTTAGGTTTTTGAGTGCTGCGGCTCTCAAAAATACCACGACTCGGTGAGATTTTACGCGATCTTCCCCGTATTTTGTGTTGAGCCTCATTGGCTGTCGCGTTTCCAAGTAGGCTCTACGGCTCATATCGAGATTTCGGGTGTCGGTTATGGTTGTAATGTTGTGTTCCCGTGTTGTCACCTCATCAGGGAACCGCGCCATTTCTTAAGAATTCCGAACACTCGTATTACCGTATGTAACCATTACAATCTAAAAAACACGTGTTAATTATATAGTATTATTTGTGTATATCAAGTTGTCAAGGGGATTGAAATTTGGATATCTATTGTTTTGATATTGGATATCTATTGGTGTCAATATATTACTTCCTTAGTATATCCTAAATATACTTAAAATTGATTTTCATTCTTCATATAATTAATGACACATAGCTAATACTGTAAAGGTGCATAATATGAAAGTAATTAAGAATTAGGACAACAATCAATTACCTTAAGTACTCAATCTTTCGTGTTTGGATTATTCATTCTACAGTCTTTAGTAGGTGTCAATCTATAATACTGTGCTGACATATCTGTTTAGGTATGAATTAAAAAATATTGATATAGATTCAGGTTTTGAGTATAATATATGGTAGATAACAGAACCCATTATTTCAATATTTTAAGGAAAAGAATATGCAAAGAAAAAGTTCCAGATCACGATATTGTATTGGTGAACTCATTGAACGTGAAGATTTTTCAGAAGATTTAGCGGCATTTAAATTCCGTACTGATCAACAACTCCCTTTCATTCCTGGTCAATATGCCACTATCGGTTTTGAAATTGATGAGAAGATTGTCCAACGTCCATATTCCATTGTCTCTTCACCCCACGAACCTTTTATGGAAGTATTCGTAGAATTAGTTCCAGAAGGTGCTACGACTCCTCTGTTTTGGGAATTGAAACTTGGAGATACTGTATTCATTAGAGACCGTTTGGTAGGGAAATTTGTGATGGATACTGAAAGCGGAATGACGCGGCATGTCATGGCTGGAACTGTGACTGGAGCTGCACCCTATATTAGCATTGCTCGCACACTTAAGATTGAACAGGAACAGGGTAAATCGAGTCCACATCAGATTATTGCTATAGTTGGTGCAAGTCGTTCATGGGAACTGGGGTATTATATGGATGAACTGAATGAATTGGCTGCTCAGGAAGAATGGTTTACCTTTATACCAACGGTGAGTCGTCCGTGGGAAGATAAGGAATGGCAAGGTGAAAGTGGTCGCGCAGAGGATGTTATACGGAAATATGGTGACCAGATGGGGTTTGACCATACAAATTCAGTTGTTTATGCTTGTGGACATCCGCAAATGATAGAGAATTCTAAAGCGATTTGGGCGCGTGCACGGTTCCCTGAAGAACGAATTAAGGAGGAGAAGTTCTTTGTGATTAAGGAGTAGTGTTTAGGATTTTTGGGATATATATTACATTAATGGCGACATAGGTGGATGAGTAATCTACCACTATGTCGCCATTTCACTTGAGGCTGATTATTTTACCTTTTTGAGTAGATCATTAAGGTAATTTGAAGGTACAGCAAAATTGAGATTCTGAGCATTTTTATCTGGGTGCATTGAAGTTGCAATACCAATTACTTCACCTTGTATACTCAGTACTGCTCCTCCGCTACTACCAGGTGAAATAGGAGCATCTATCTGTATCAATTTTCTTTTTCCGAAAATTCGGACAGCACTAACTATTCCTTTAGAGAATGTTCCTTCTAATTTCTTAGGGTTTCCAATAACGAAAACAGTTTCACCTGTCTGCACTGTATCGCTGTTTTCTAATTGTAAAGAAGGTGTAGTAATACTTGATAACTTAAGAATTGCTAAATCGTGTTCTTGATCTGTGATGAGGATTTCCTCAATAACGTGCCAAGCTTCCTTACCAATCTGTCTTGCTTGTACTAATCTAGAACCTTTAACAACATGAAAATTGGTTGCAATTTTATCTGGACCTATGAAAAAACCACTACCAGATCTAATTATCTCTCCATTTGCATTATGAACCCTAAGGGATACTGTAGCTGCTAATGCTTTTCGTGCAATTTCTTGGGCACTTTTTACAAATTTACTGTTATTCTGTGTTGTGGTATCCTGTGGTGGTATGATTGCTCTTCCTTGTTCGTTATCATTATGTTCTACTTTATAGAGTATTTTGTTCATATCCCATAGCAGAATTGTACCGTCTTCACTCCCACTTACGAGTGTTGAGTTATCATCGGAAAAAATAAGTGAAGTAATTTTCTTTGTGTGTTGTGTAAGTATTGACTTAACTTGTTTTTCTTCCAAATCAAAGAGATTAATAATTCCCTTTGTATCTCCGATTGCAATAATATGAATATTTGGTGAAAATGCTATAGCTGTAACTGCATTAATCGAACCAATGAACCCATCATCTACCTGTTTACCAGTTAGTGCATTCCAATATCTTATAGTACCGTTCTCTTCCCCGCTGAAAAGATGTGTACTGTCAAGAACAAATGTTAAAGCTGTAATAGTAGTTTGAGTTCCACGTAATATTTTTAATTGTCGACCCGTAGCAATATTCAATAAATGAATTCTTCCATCTCCTCCACCAGATGCCAAAATTGAGTTTGCTGGAGATATAGACAATGCTGTAATTCCGTGTGGATTTCCCTTATATACAGTTTTTATATTATTGTCATTGTGTGGGTTGTTATTTAGAATATTTAACACATTGGAAAGAAATATATTGCCATCAACAGATCCACCACTCGCAATCCTTTCACCGTCGATAGAAAAAGCAACTGCTTGTGTTAATTCAATATGATCCCTAAGTATAGAGAGTTCGCTGCTTGTTCCCGCATCCCATATTCGAAGTTTTCCATCCAAACCTGTACCACAAGCTCGAATGCGATTGTCTGGAGTATACGATAATGCCTTTATTCCACCAGTATGACCATGAATCTCAACTTTTGTTCTTTCCCCACGTATATCCCATACAAATACAGATCCGTCAGGACTACCACTGACAAGTATAGTTCCATCTGGAGAGAAGTCTATATCTGGAACTGCATCTTTGTGTCCTCTTAAAGTAGTATTCCTTTCTTTTGTCTTCGTATCCCACATACGTATCAGTCTATCTGAGGTGCCGGTTGCAAATGTATTCCCATCAGGAGAGAATCTCACTGTATAAACCGGAGCATCGTGTGTAATCATGGATTGCATCTTACCACTATCACCAACAAGACTCCATATAATTACGGATCCATCTAAACTGGCACTTGCAAGTTTAGTTCTATCACTTGAGAAATCCACCACTTGTACTGAAGCATTATGTTCAGTAAATTGATAAATTCTATCACCAGTATAAGCATCCCAAACTTGTATAATTCCATCGTCACTTCCACCTGCAACTAATTGGCTATCGGCAGAAAAGGCAACAGTTCGTACCACATCCTTGTAAGGTAATCTTTTTGAATTATTCTCTTCTTCTATGTTTACAATATCCCAAAGTCGTATACTCTTGTCAGCACTTGCACTCGCTAACTTTTTTCCATCAGATGAATATATAATATCATGGATTATCTGTTGATGTCCTCTCAGTGCGGTAATTTGTTCTTTTTGATTTTTTTTATTAGGTTCCCAAATCCTTATAGTTAGATCCTGATGTGCAGCTGCCAGTTGGTGACCGTCAGGAGAATATGAAATTGCATTAGCATTACCCATGAATCCTTCAAATTGATTCTCTACCTCTCCTGTATGACTATTATAAATCCATATACCTATAGTAGTTGCTACAGCAATTTGTTCACCATCAGGTGAAAATTCAATATCCATTATCCAACCTTTACCTAATCGGTTAAGTACGAATTCTTCAGATGGCAGTACAGGATGTTGTTTTGCATCATCAGCAATAACGCACATAAGATTCTGGAATGTTGTTATAATAATTGTTATAAAAATAAGAGATAACTTCTTCATATTTAATAATTTCCTTTGTATAGTTAATTTTGGGAAACACTGAAGTTAATGAAATATTATGAAATTAATCTGCGATGGAGTCTCTAAGCACTTGTGCTGCTTCATAATTTGGATCTATCTGCAAGGCAGCATTTGCAGCAATTTTAGCATCTTCATATCTTCCCAATCTCAAATATGCCAATCCGATATTAAAATGTGCTTCTTTGAAATGTATGTCTATGTATATTGCCTCATTTAATTCATCTATTGCTTTATTATAATTTTTCTTATTTATATAAATAACTCCTAAGTTACAATATGCATTAATAAAATATGGATCAATATTAAGACATTTTTCAAATTCAGTAATTGCTTGATCAAACAAGTTTTCATCAAGATAAACCAACGCTTGATCGTAATGTTTCATTTTCATTTCATCTGGTGATGGTACTGGTTCATTTCTATCATTTGGAATTGGTATATTGTCAACTGCTTCTGCTTTCAATGCACGCATCTGACTCAACAACCTTAGATCATTATTTTTCTCAATAAGACTATATTTTTCGATAGCTTGATCAACAGTTTCAATTACTAAACGAAAAATGGATAAGTTCCTTCCATCAGTTTTTGCCCATTTTGAGTATGTCAATGCAAGCTGATAGTATGTCTTCATTACCTCAGGACTATTTGAAAATTCTCGTACCAATCTTTTTAGTAATTCCTCAGATTTGCTATACTCAGATGCTTGTTGATAACAATACCCTCCCCAATAAAGTGAGTATACGATATCATCCTTTGGGATATCACTGTTAGATAGTTTTTCGTACAATGGAGCTGCGTCTGAGTACTTTTCTTGTCTTCTAAGAAGATTTGCCTTCACAAAAAGAGAGGAGTTATGATTTGATTTGGATTTAAAATGATCAGGTGGTTCAGGAACAAGATAGGTCTCTTGATATTTTCTCAATAATTCCTGCTGTCTAATTTTGTCTGTAGAAGAATGCATAGATTCCTCATAATTCTTCCGTGCAATTACATAATTTCCAGATCTATTGTATATATCACCTATACCTTCATAAGCAAAAGAGACAAAATTGCTTTCAGGATACTGTGTGAGTATACCTGAAAAAAGTTGGTATGCCGCTAAATCTTGATTCTGATTTAATTTTTCCATAGCAGTGATGTACATTGTCTCAACTTCAGTTTTGTTGGGAAAATCTTCTGTTTGATTCTCCGCTACTAAAACTTTGGGAATATAGTATTCTGCTTCGTTCCGATATTGTGAAGTAGGGAATTCATCGATGACTCTTTGGAACGCAGTAAGAGCTTTCTCAGGATTTTTCAGATCAGAATTAATGGTTCCAATGCGAATAAGTGCTTCTTCTACAGAACGACTGTTAGGATAAAATTTTACAAATGATGTAAATTTGGCTTCTGCTTCCTCAAACCTTTTAGTTTGATACAGTATTTGTGCCCAAAGAAATGTTAAATTCTCTTTATGACGGTGAACATCAGTTTCAAACAATGTCTTTTTGACGATTGTGATCGCTTTTGTGTAATATGTTATATCATCTTTGGTTTGACCAAGTTTGACATAACATAGAGCAACTTTATAATTTGCGAGAGCAGTAAAATCATTATCAATCATCTCAGTTCTTGCACCAAGTTTTTGTGATGCCTTGATAGCTTTATTATATTTATCAACTGCCTCCAGATACTTTCTATGTCGGTATAATTCCTCACCATCATTATATAAATTTTGAACTTGTTTTGAGCTACCTAATACAAGTGGTGATAAAAGGGCAATAACTAAGACGACACCACCTAAAATACCCCATGATTTTGCGTCCATATTGAATACTCCTTATCTCACAGGATCTGGATCTGGTACTTTTGGTATGGTTTTGAGATCAATATTCCTAGTGTCAAGTTGTCTTCCACTATTATCTAACAATTTTATATTCAATCTTTTTTTAAATCCTTTTACTTTTTTGTCAGCTCTAATCTCCAAAACACTTACTCTTGTCCTGTTTTTTACATCTACAGTATCAGTGAGGAATTTAAAGTACAGACCATCAATAGTTTTTGGTGTAATGACCACTCTTACATTTTCCGCAATCCCGCCACTGTTGTTTATGATTAGCTTCAGTTGTACTGTTTCACCTGCATCAATAAAACCATTTCCGGATGGTTCTACTATTGATGGTATAATTGAGAGTTGGGGGGACGGTTGCTTTGGTTTTACAGGTTGTTTTACAATTGTTTTTTCTGGTTTATTTTGGCTACCTCCCCCAAAAAATCCAAATTGAATGGCAACAAATAGACTGAATAGAATTATTAAAATGATAGAGGTATATATAAAGACCTTTTTCCATTTTTTCTTTTTTCTCTCATAGTTTCTGACATACTTAATCGCTTGTAGTAATTCTTGTGAAGGATGATGTTTTGGATTGAGTTTCAACACCTCATTTACAATAGTTTCTGCATCGTCAAAAGCACTAATTTCATAATATACCTGTCCCAAACCGTATAATGCTTCCACAGATTTTGGGTCTTCTTTTAACACTTTTTTGAATGCTGCCGCTGCTTGGTTATATTGTTTAGTATTCAGAAACACCGAACCCCGAAGTAACTCCTTATCTACTTTAGTCGTTTCTTTGTCCACTTCTTTCGGTTCAGATTGATTATTAATTTCTTGGACTGTGACAGTCTCCTCAACATCCTGCTGATCTACTTTATCTATTTCTGGTGGTGGAGTCGGTTTAGATTCTACAGTTGGAGACAGTGATTTGTGCGAAAAACCCGGATCTATTGCTTCCAAAAGGGATAGTGCAGGTTGAAAATTCGGATCTACCATTAGAGCATCTTTGGCAGCATTTCTTGCATTTTCTAATTCATGATGTCCGAAGTAAGCAAGGGCAAGGGCATGGTATGCCGTTGTGTGGGTATGATCAAGTGAAACAGTTTTTCGTAGCACATCTATAGCACGAGGATAATTTTCCATTTTCAGGTATGACATTCCAAGGTTGAAGTAGGCTGTAGTGAAATCCGAATCAAGAGCAATAACATTCTGGAATGCTGCTACTGCATCACTATATCGTTCACTATTCAGGTGAGTGATACCTCGATTATAATGTGTTTGCTTTATAGTTTCAACCAAATCATGGATTGGTTGAAAATTCGGATCTAACCTTAAGGTTTCTGAGACGGCATTTGTGGCAGCTTCCAAATTTCCTGTTTCTCTATATGCCCGAGCAAGATTATATTGAGCTTCTATTAGGTTAGGATCTGATAAGATAGCTTTCTCAAGATGTTGAATTGCTTTGTCAAATTGTCTTTGTTCAACATAGGCAGAACCGAGATGAAAATGAATATCGTCAGAAACTGATTCAGATGTTAGTACACTTTGAAGGGAACTGATAGCATTCTCATATTCCTTTAATCCGATAAATGAACGACCAAGATGGTAGTGAATATCATTATAATTGGGATCGAGTGTTTCAACTTTCCGCAAGAATTTAACTGCCTCTTTAAAACGTTCGTCGTTTAAGAATGTAATTCCTTTATCAAAATATGCATTCTTTATTGCATCAATCTGTGATATAGCATTGGGATAGTTGGAATTCAAACTTAATGCTGCTACTGCAGATTTTTCAGCGTTTTCAAGATCATTTAATTCAAGGTAGGCGCGGCTGAGTGTACAGTGAGCATCTATACTATCTGCATCAAGTTTTATCACAGCTTCTAATTCAGAGATTGCTTCGCGATATTGTGCGTCATTTAGATATGCGATTCCAAGATTGTATCGGGCTTCTTTGATAGCGTTCATAGTATTATGATAACACTTACTAAATTGGTAGGTAATACGATATGATGTTATTATAGTTAAATTTCGTTTATATTTCAACAAATAATTGGATAGAAATAGTCTGTTCCTACTACAGACTTTAGTATGATAAATGCTCAATTCAATCTTAACATCTTTCAATTGATGAACTTAACCTGAGAACTCTAATTTGATACAGGGAATTCGATTTTGCTTGACATAGGTGATAGGATTTCATTAAAATAGTATGAAGACAGTCTATGGGATTCGTAATGTATGTTTACAAATCATAAACCGAACATTGCTAAGGTACAAATTCAAGATCTGAATCGGATAACGATTTTAGGTGTAGGATTAATAGGTGGGTCAGTTGGGTTAGCACTAAAGAAGTACGGTTTTGAGGGTGAAAGAGTCGGTTTAGGAAGGAATATTGATAGACTTCAAATTGCATTTCAACACGATGCTGTTGATCATATAACCACTGATTTTACAGAGGGGATTCATGGAAGTGAATTGGTAATCCTCTGTACTCCCGTTACACTTGTTCCAATGTTTGTTAAGCAGATAATTGAAACGATTGAAACTCAGAAGAAACACATCATCGTGACAGATGTTGGTAGTACAAAATTAGAATTAGTAAATGCAGTTGATGAACTGATACAAACAATGAATTCGCAATGGGTTACATTTGTTGGTGGACATCCAATGGCAGGATCGCACGAAACAGGTGTTGGTTCTGCGCATGCAGACCTGTTTGAAGATGCAAGGTGTCTGTTAACACCGACAGTATACACGAATGAAAACGCGCTACAGTTGATTGAGAACCTTTGGAAATTTGTTGGAGCACTACCATATCAGTGTTCACCTAAAGATCATGATATGATTGTCGGTGCTGCAAGTCATCTCCCACATCTAATGGCAAGTATACTTGCGAATACAGTAGCAGACGTGGACACTTGTGAAGTAACTGCTTTAGAGTTCACAGCGACTGGATTTCGTGATACTACACGGATAGCTGCCGGTTCACCTGAATTGTGGACCGGTATTTTTTTGCAGAATAGAGATGTTATGGTTTCCCTTATTGACACATTCGTAAATAATTTGAACAAATTCAAGACATTAGTTAAAGAAAACAATCATAAAGAAATCGAACGACTACTCTTAGATGCCCAAGAAACTGTATTGAATCAAAGAAATAGAATAACAAAAATGACAACAATTGCACCTCGTGTAACGATTGCCATGGATGGACCAGCCGGATCTGGTAAAAGCACTGTGGCACGGCTTGTTGCTGAAAAACTTGGTTTGATATATCTAGAAACAGGTGCAATGTATAGAGCGGTAACATTCCTTGCAATACAGAAAAGGGTTGAAACCAATATTCCCGAACTCATTGAATTTGTGAAAAAGTGCAAAATCGAATTTATTGATAATGGTAAAAGGATTTATCTAAATTCTGAAGATGTATCAGTTCAGATTCGCACACCTGAGGTAAATAAATTAGTTGCAGATATAGCTAAAATTCCAGAGATAAGACACGAAATCGTAAAACATCAGCAGAGAATTGGTGAAGAGGGGGGTATAATCGCTGAAGGACGTGATTTGACAACAATTGTTTTCCCTGATGCAGATTATAAATTCTATCTTGATGCATCCGTCAGAGAGCGTGCAAAACGGAGGTTTGCTGAACTTCAAACACAAAATGTTACTACGACATTAGAAGCAGTTGAAACAGAAATATGTGCACGTGATGATAAGGATAAATCACGAGAACATAGTCCATTACGCGCCGCTGAGGATGCGATACGAGTTGATACAACGGGGAAAACGATTGCCGAAGTTGTAGATTATATAGTTGCACAGATCAATCAATAGAACTATTTATGGAGGGTTAACGCACCATAGCATTAACATATTACATGTGGTATACCAACAATCAGTTTTGGACACCCAACCGAGTTTATCGTTGGGGACATAGACTTACTAATCTATTTTGTAAGGTGATAGGAGATCTTGAAGGATTTGGCGTGAACCATATTCCAACGGAAGGTGGTGTATTGATTGTTGCAAATCATATCAGTCTTTTGGATCCAGTTATCGTCGGTTCAGCTGCTAATCGTGAAATCAATTTTATGGCTCGAAGTGATGTATTCGGTGTTCCTGGTCTGGGTAAACTGATAACCACTTTCAATGCATTTCCAGTTAACAGGTGGAGTGCAGACTTAGGTGCAATAAGAAAGACTGTCTCACTTCTGAAGGGTGGTAATGCAGTGCTGATGTTTCCAGAGGGAACACGAAGTTATGATGGGAATTTAGGTAAAGCAAGTGATGGTGCATGTTTTATTGCTCATAAAGCAAATGTACCCACAATTCCTGTTTTTCATAGAGGGGCAGAAAAGTTGCTTCCTCGTGGCAGAAAACGACTACGTCGAGCAAAATTGACTGTAAAGTTTGGTGAACCGATTGATTTTTCAGGGCTCACAGAATCCAATGTGAAGCGTGAGATGTATCAGCAAATGGGGATACGGATGATAAATGCGATTGAGAAATTACGCGATGAACCCTTTGATTGATCCAACATTAGTAGAAATGATGTTAATATATAAAAAATTTATTTGGATAGATCAATTTGTTGGGTTAGCTAAAATTGTCAAAACATCCCCTTCTTGAACCAGATATGTTTTTCCTTCCGCCCTCAACAATCCTTTACTTCTGGCTTGCGAATAACTACCACAGTTTACTAATTCTTTCCAGTTTATGCACTCAGAACGGACAAATCCACGTTCAAAATCAGTATGGATTGCACCAGCTGCCTCCACAGCAGTTTGTCCCTTCCTGAGATTCCAAGCTCTTGCTTCTTTTTCTCCTCCGGTAAAAAATGTTATTAATCCCATCAACTGATATGAAGTCTGTATGAATCTTTCTAAAGCAGATTGTTCTAACCCCATTTCTACCATAAAAACTTCTGCATCAGCAGCATCAAGTTGTGCGATTTCCATCTCTAATTGTGCAGCGAGAACAATTATATCGGTCTGTGGTTGATTAGCATAAACTGAATACTTGTTATATACCTCATCTAAATCTTGTAGTTGTAATTCACTGATGTTGCAAATAATAAGAAGCGGTTTTAGGGTTAAGAAACCATACCCGCGTATTAGTTTTTCGTCCGTATCAGAAATATCAATGGAACGTAGTGGTTTTCCATCTTCAAGAGTCTGTTTAAAGGTCTGTAATATCCGAAATTCATTTTGGTATTCAGGTGTTTTTTCGTTTTTCAGTAGTTTTTCTAATCGGTTCAATCGTCCATCAATTATCTGTAAGTCAGCAAAAACAAACTCTAAATTAACCGCTTCTATATCCCTTTCTCCATCTACATTTCCATCAACATGCGGTACAGTTTCATCTTCAAATAGTCTTACCACATGCGCGAGTGCATTGACAGTACGAAGTTCTGCAAGAACACTTGCATCTAATTCAGGATTAATGGGTTGATCAACATTAGATTTAATTGCTAATCGTGAAGTACCACCACCATCAATATAATCAATAGTGGCAGGAACCGTCATTTTTGCTTGAAACACTTCTGCTAATGGATCTAAACGTTCGTCGGGAACAGTAACTGTGCTAAGATTTATCCGTTTTTTTTCAGTGTAGTTCCCAACTTCAGCATTTGATTGTGCCAATGCATTGAAAACTGTCGTTTTACCCACATGGGGTCTACCTACGATGCCTATTTTCATATTATATTCAACTGTTGTGTAATTGCTTAATATACAAGTAATATTGTATCTGTTTGACAACATTCAATTAAAATGCTAACATAGTTCAAACATAGTTCAAATGTATAATTTACTATATTGAGGTATGTACAAAATGAGTACAGAAAACCCAACATGGAAACGTCATCTCACCAAAGCATTGACAATATTATTGATATTCATGGTATGTCTATCTATCTTACAGTGGTTTATTATCCATGCGCTTTTTAATTTTGGAACGAAAATGTTAATGGAGGCTATGGTTAGACAAGCACCAGAAGGTGTAGACCGTGAAGATATAATAAAGACACTTGATAGGGTTAAAGGTAGAGCACAACAACTACCGTTTAGTTTTATAGCTGGAAAAATCAACCTACGAAAAATAAAAGCTGCTGGTAAATATGCTATTGAAGCGAATTCCGATGAAAGTTGGGAGGCAGATGAAATATATGCGCTCCTTGATTTGTTAGATGCATCTGTGGGATACAAACCTAAACTGAGTGATTGATAACAATGTTACTTACACCACCTTATGAAAAATTTGCCTATGCATACGACCGAATGATGAAAAATGTCAACTATTCAAGATGGGGTGATTATATTGAATCACTATTTGCTACATACGGTTGTAAACCTAAAACAATTCTTGATGTGGCATGTGGTACAGGTGCGTTGACTATCCTTTTAGCATCAAGAGGTTATGAAATGACCGGCATAGACAGAGCAGAAGGTATGCTGGATGTTGCAAAGAAAAAGGCAGAAGAACAACAGATACAAATAGAATTTCATCATGGAAATATGCTTAATTTCCAGTTAGATAAACAGTTTGATGCGATTCTATGTACCTATGATAGTATTAATTATGCATCCAACGAAAATGAATTATCAAGTATGTTTAATACAGTTGCTAAACACCTTACACCTGAAGGATTGTTTATTTTTGATGTTACCACTGAACGAAATATCGTAGAACATTTTCACAACAAAACTTTTTCGGAAAACCACCAAGATTATTCGTATATTTGGAAGAATAACTATGTTCAACATTCCAAGATGTGCCGAACATTCCTAACCTTTTTTATACGTGAAGGAAAGTTATTCAGACGATATGAAGAGGTGCACCAGCAAAGGATTTTTGAGGTATCTACGGTGAACTCATCACTGAAAGCTGCCGGATACAAAATGCTGAGTGCTTATGACATGTATACCTTTAATCGGTGGAGTCGTTATTCAGATCGTATCAATTTTACAGCGCGATTAGAGTAATTAATAACTACCGATTACAATCCTTCTGCTATCAGGTCACCGACTTCCTCGGTAGAATACCCCATTCGTCCAGCTCCAAGGTCTTTTATTTTTCCACTTGCAAGCAGATCACTAATTGATTTTTCTACTTTCAATGCTGAGTCCGAGTGTCCAAGATGGTCTAACATCATCCCAGCTGCACCGATAGCGGCTATAGGGTTAATCTGATTTTTGCCAGTATATCGTGGGGCAGAACCGTGGATTGGTTCAAACATTGCCACACTTTCTGGGTTTAAATTACCTGAAGCAGCTACACCCATTCCACCCTGAATCATGGCTCCGAGATCTGTGATGATGTCTCCAAACATATTACAGGTTACAATTACATCAAACCATTCTGGGTTTTTGACCATCCACATAGTAGTTGCATCTACGAATGCATATTCCTTTTTAATGTCAGGATAATCTTCTCCTACCTCATCAAAGACACGTCGCCACAGATCGTGTGCATAAGTTAATACGTTTGCTTTATCGCATAATGTTAAGGTGTTTTCCTTGTTGCGTTTTCGTGTGAGTTCAAATGCATATCGGATGCATCTTTCAACACCTTTATAGGTGTTTATCATCTCTTGGATTACAACTTCATCACGTGTTCCACGTTTCAGAAAACCACCGATTCCAGAATATAAACCTTCTGTATTTTCACGGACGATGATGAAATCAATGTCTTCAGGACCTTTATCCTTCAACGGAGTTGGCACTCCAGGATAGAGTTTGACAGGTCGCAGATTGATATAGAGATCAAGTTCAAACCGTACTTTTAGCAGAATACCTTGTTCTAAAATACCGGGTTTTACATCAGGATGTCCGATTGCACCAAGATAGATAGCATCAAGTTCCCGAAGTTCATTTAGCACTGAATCAGGTAATACTTCTCCAGTTGATAGATATCTGTCTCCACCGATATCGTATTCAACTGTTTCATATTTTATCCCTTCCTGTGTTGCAGCTGCCCCGAAGACCTTCATTGCTTCTTGAGTTACTTCGGGGCCAATTCCGTCGCCAGGGATGAGACCGATCTTATACATATATACCTCCAAATGATAGTATCATTCACAATTACTACTTATATAGTAACATAAATAGGATGATTTTGCAAATTTGGTATTTAATGAAACTCGAATCAATGTTAGTTGTAGCCTAATGTAGAAGGTATTTTCAAAGCAAGTATATTTCATGTTTGGTTTTTTCCATGATTAATATTTACAACCATTAAAATGATATTCTCTGTCTGTTTTGTATATATCTCATAAAGCAGATTATGATATAATAAATAACACTCTGTTTTAGATTGTTGGGAGAAAATGTCTTGATTCAAGAAGATACCTTAACAGAAATCCTTAGTAAATTAATGGAATTACGTATACTTGTGGTTGGAGATTATTACCTTGATGCTTACTGGTATATAGACAAGACAAAGTCAACATTATCACTCGAAACACCTTGGCATGCTAATCCTGTTGTGGAACAACGATATAGTCCCGGGGCAGCGGGGACGGTTACAAACAATCTTAATGCATTAGGGGTTGGAACAGTATATACATTAGGTGTCATTGGTCAAGATGGATTTGGAGGTACACTTTTAGATTGTCTACAAAATAGAGGATGTTTTACCGACTATATGGTGGAAGTTTCAAATTGGGTAACACCTACATATCTTAAGCCAATTCACCGTGGTTATGAAGATGTTGAAACAGAAGGTCCACGTTTTGATATTGAAAACCAAAATCCGATGGATACAAGTATAGAAGATGAAATAATAGAAACTCTTGTAGAGTGTATTCCCCTGGTTGACGGAATAATAATCTCAGATCAGATGGCACATGATAATCTTGGCGTAATTACAGACGGAATCAGAGAAAAATTGTGTGAACTGGCATTATTATATTCAGACAAAATATTTTTCGCAGACTCACGAGCAAGGATTGGATCTTACCGAAATGTAATCATTAAACCGAACCGATTCGAGGCACAACGCGCTGTAATGCCAATATTGGATGGCAAAACAGTTGATATTGATTTTGCAAAACAGTGTGCAGTAGACCTTTCAACACATACACAAGAATCTGTCTTTATAACACTTGGTCATGAAGGGATACTTATTTATCACAATGCAAAGTTTACACATGTTCCCGGTATCCAGGTAGATGAAAGTATTGATCCTGTTGGTGCAGGTGATAGTGTTTCTGCTGGTATCGTTTCTACGCTATGTGTTTTAGGACCAGAATATGTTGCTGAAGCAGCATATATTGGGAATATTGTAGCATCAATAACTGTGACAAAAATTGGAACAACAGGTGTTGCTTCACCTGAGGAAGTATTGGAACGTTATAGGAGTATCAATGGACATTCTTGAAGCAATTACGAAAAGACGCAGCCATCGCGGAGACTATGAGAATCGTCCAATTGATGAAGGCGACCTGAAACAAATAATTGAGGCTGCACGGTGGACTCCATCACCGTTCAATGTACAACCTTGGAATTTGATCATCATTCAGGAATCAGAGGGAAAAGAGATACTTGCAGAATTAACAGAGAAATCAATTATAGAACAGTTTAAGGATTCCAAATTTTTAGATGACAATAGTTACTGGATGTGTATAGATGAAACAGAATGGAAAGAACGTGCTGATGGTGTACTGCTTGCAGACCATGTTAAGCTTCCAAAGTTACTTCAAGAAGGAACAAATAGAATTACGGGTAGTATCTTAAAGGGTTTGTTAAATAATGCGAAATCTCTATCTATATTAGGACATTTAGGTGCTGGTAAGATTCCCGCAAAGGAGATTGCTGCACAGGTATGTGAATCACCTTTGTTAATATTGGTTACGATGAATACTCAAAGACGTCCGCCGGGTGATGGGGCAAATCGATGGATGTGGTTGAGTATGGGTATGTTGATACAGAACATACTACTTGCTGCAACATCACTTGGGATTGGGGTGCAATTTATAAGTGCACCGTTAGAAAAGGAAACGGACCGAGAAAACATAAGCGAAATATTCAAGATACCAGATTCACATGAAGTAATGACGCTTTTAAGGTTGGGATATGTAAGTTCAGAGGATGGAAATTCAGTGAGATTGGATTCTTCTGAGTTTGTACATTTTGAGAAGGTAAAAAATCAGAATAAATAGGTGAAACAGCTGTTTAATAACAAGCTTATATATTCTGTTCTGCAAATATCTCTTCATTATATGCAAACAGCGCAGGAGTTCCGCCAGTATGGAGAAATATAACAGTATCGTTTTTGGTTAATCTACCTTGTTTTATATGATCAATTAGACACGCCATTGCTTTGGATGTGTATACTGGATCCAGTATGATACCTTCTGTGCTTGCTACTGTTTTTAGGGCAGAAATACCTTCAGGAGTTAAGTATCCGTATGCTTCACCGATGTAATCATCCGTATTTAGGATATCTGAATCTTCCACACGAGTATCAAGATTTAAAATTTCTGCAGCGGAATTGGCAGCATCGCTTATCCGATCAATCTTTCCTTCCCAAAGAATAGGAGCACTTGCATAAGGCTTTAGTTTCATGCCAAGTGCTTTTGTACCCAAAACTAAACCTGCTTGTGTTCCACCTACCGATGAGGCATATATCCAATCTGCCTCAATACCAATTTGGTTCTGTTGTTCATGAATTTCAGCAACACACCAAGTATATGCAACCGCAGCAAGGGCAGTAGAACGAGGAAAAGTAACGACATAAGGTTTTAGTCCATCTGCTTTTAATTTCTCTGCAAAATTCATTTTGTATTCTTCTAATTCATCTCCGAATGGTACATCCACGATTTCAACATCTGCTCCTGCAAGATGGTCTAACAACAAATTACCTTGCACGATACTTTTATGATCGCGTGCAAGGCGTAGGTAACATTTTAAACCAAGTTTTGCACAGGCAGCGGCTGCTTGTCTACAGTGGTTAGATTGTGATGCAGCACCGTGAACGATTGTATCTGCACCTTGATGTACGGCTTCACCAATTGTGAATGACAACTGCCTGACTTTATTCCCTCCAATGGCTAACCCAGAACAATCTTCACGTTTTATGAATATGCGTGGACCACCGAGTGCATCAGATAGGCGCGGACATTCCTCAAGAGGAGTAGGAAAATGTCCGATATTCACTTGTGGTATTTTTGAAATCTGTTGAAGAAGGGAATGTCGGGAAACCACTTATTACTCCGCCTGAATCACGACAGCATTTTGGATTATCCGCTTTCCACCTTTTAATTGGAGTCCTGGTGAAACGACTTCAACAATTGTTTCGGATTCAAATTCGCAGCGGCGTTTTTCTTTTACTTCATGGAATTTAGGAGAGAATTTAGTTTTCCCCAATTCAATAGGTATCATCTCATAATCTATTAAACTAAGAAACCAATTCAATCTTGATTGTACTGACTTAAGTGAACTGTATTCAGCGACACTTGGAAAGAGTTTATCCCTAACAAATTCAAGAAGGAACTTTTTGAATGCCGAGATTCTAACTTTTTCAGCATGCTTTTCTTCAAGTGCAACTAATTTCTTAGAGAAACGTTGCAAGTAACTATCACAGTCATTTTGTATGTGTACTAAATCTTGATCAGTTGAAGCCGTTCTATCGGGGAAAAGAGTTGGGGCTGGTGCATCTATTCCCCTTGTCTGTTTTAGTGTTTGCTTAAGTTCATCCTCGATGGTTTGCAGTGTTTCTGCGAGAGTATCTTTTGTTTTGTTACTCTTTTTTGCTTCCCTTTTCCACTCAGAAATCTCACTTACCATAAGATTCAAAAGCAAAATAGCAGTCTGTTGTTCAGTTAAGGATTCGAGGTCCCAATTGTCAAGGGGAATACCATTTCCATCATTGTAATTGGACTCCAACCTTTCCAAATCTGCATGAAATTTTTCATGTAGCTGCTGGTTCTGTTGCATATAGTATTGCTTTTTATTGCCTAAAAAACTCAAACCGATTGCACCTGCTATTTGCCCAAAGAATCCATTCTTTTTGGAGTTGGTGATGGATCTTGAAGAAGTACGTGGTGGTATGAAAGTTGTCTGCTTATTAGATGCACTTTTTGGAATTGATGGCACTTTGATTTTAAACTTTAATTCAGTATTTACATCAGGTATGTACTGACCTATATTCTGTCCCTTCCATTTTAGTTGTTCGGTATTGATTGTATTTTCTGCAGTACCATTATTAGACTGACTTTTACTGCTATTATTAGTTTGGATTTCGTTTGCATTGACGTTGGTTTCAAAGTTGTTTGGTAAATTGTTTGTAGCAGCATTTGTATGAGTATTGGTATGATCACGAACACTATTCAAAGTATCTTCTGATGGGATATTACCATTATGATCTGATACAGATTGATTAATATTTGTATCAGATGTGTGTCCTTCATTCAATCTTTGTTGTTGAGGAATTTCGATTTTTTCATTGGAGTTTTTTATATTAATATCCGGTTGTTCAATAACAATAGGTTTTTCATCTGTTGGTTCTAATGTCTGATCATTTTGGTTGGGATCTGATTCAATTTCATTACTTTCAAATGTATGATCACCCAATACCTGCTTTAATTCCTCTAATATTTTCTCAGTATAAGTGGCTATCGGTTCATGGGTGTCAACATAAAATGCCAATTTGTGTGAATGAATTACCTCTTGCGGGACGACGACATCTTGAGGGAATCCTGTTAATTGGAATGATGTCCAATTAACTCGTCCACTATGTGGTTGCTGCTGATACATCACACGTAGTTTTCTACCGTCGTCACCTGTATTTAATACACTCATGACAATATGAGGTCCACTATATGTAAAACTCACCTCAATTCCCCGAAAACTACCAGATACACTGTTCGCTGCCATAAGTAAGTCTCCTTTTGAAATATCTACAATTGCATGGCGGTTCTGCATTCCCGATATATAAAAATAGGGGTCCGAACGGTTCTACTAACCTACCCAAAGATGTACTAAAATTCCGTTCGGACTAATAGGATACACACGATGTTAGTCCGTAATAAAGATTGTAACTTAACGTAGAGTATATTTTGAAGAACAGAACTTTCGTGTCTATAATCCTATACCCATTATAAGCATTTTAACGTCTACTATTTAATATGGGTTACAGAAACACAGAGTGAATTAGTTATGAAATAAGCATGTTTTATCCAATATTATACATTTCATAAATGGTAAGTTCTAACTGCCCTCTACACAACAACTCAAGAAACTATAATTATACAAAGAATTATCATATCTATAGTTTATCTCTTATATTTGAATTGTCATATTTTATCTTTTTAAGTATAATAACACAATAATTGTAATTGTTAATCTGAATTTAATAGATTTACATCAACTTTTTTCTTATCTGTTACATCTAAATTATTTCATCTTTGTTAATAACTTAAACTAATCTTGGAATTTTTCTATGAGTAAATTGAGACCTATATTTATCAATCAATCAGAACTTGAGTGGGAAAGCTGGGATGATCCAGATATCGCTGCTAAGAGTCCAATACGTTGGAAACTTCTAATAACAAGTGAACGTGGACCTAGTAGTGGTATTGTTACGGGAATAGCTGAAATCCAACCTGGAGCATCATTATTGCTTCACCACCATGAACCAGAAGAAACTTATTATGTCATCAGTGGAACAGGACTTATGGAAATAGATGATAGTGAATCAATACTTGGACCGGGAACAACAGTCTATATTCCACCAAATGCAAAGCATTCAGTTCATTGTACAGGAGAAGAACCACTGGTTTTCATATTCACATTTGCTCGTGATTCTTTCAACGAAATAGTCTACCAATTTGATGGCTAACGTATTTTATACAGTTAAATGAATAATTCATTATAGGGAATATCTGATATGTCAATAACTAAAGCAACTAATAAGAAACCTATCATATCTAACGCAAAAGCAAGTCTCTTTGACATTGGTGATGGCATCACCTATTTTGAATTGCATAGTAAGTTAAATATTATAGAAGATAGTACTTTATCTATCCTTGATTCTGCATTGGATGAGGTAGAAAATAACCATAATGGAATGATTGTCGGCACTGAAGCAGACCATTTTTCTGTGGGACTCAACTTAATATTATTGCTGGAACATGCACGAAGCCAAGAATGGAATGCAATAACAAAGACTCTTAGGAATCTACAGAAGGTTTGCACCCGTATGCGACTATCATCAAAACCTGTGGTAGCTGCGGCAACAGGTATGGCACTTGGTGGTGGTTGTGAGTTTGTATTTGGTGCAGATGCAACACAAGCTTTCACTAACAGCAAACTCGGACTTGTAGAATTGCGGGTTGGACTCATACCCGGTGGTGGTGGCACAACAGAAATGGCATTTCGATGTTTAGAAAAAAAAGATATAACGTCACCAATACAGCAACTGTTAACTTCCGTTCAAGAAGCGTTTGACACCATTCGTCAAGCACGAATATCGGAGAATTGTGAAGATGCAGTAAAACTTTGTTTTCTACGGCAAACTGATAGAATAACTAACGAAAAAGATAATCTCCTACATGATGCCAGAGAATTTGTCATTTCGTTGAGAAATAGTGATTATCAACCACCTGAATCACGCAACATTTTTGTTTTAGGTCAAGTGGGTATTGAACACCTTAATCAACATATTCAAAAATTGAGAGAAGATGATAATATTAACGAGTATGAGCAATTTCTTGCTGAGAAATTGGCGTATGTGATTTGTGGTGGTAATCTTGCAAAACCACAGTATGTCCCAGAACAGCACCTACTTGATCTTGAACATGAGATATTTCTTGGTCTATGTGGTGAGACACAAACACATACTATGATTGAAGGAACTCTCAATAAAGGTAAGAAATAAAGTACAAGATTATTACATATTACATTTAGATTTTACACTATATTTTAAGGGATTAATATGCAAACACATCTATATTTATCTATCGCAGGGGAAAACAGGATCGCAATTTATACATTTGATGTTACAAATGGGAAAATTGAGTTTCAAGAAGATGTCAATGTCAGTGGTTCACCGGGACCATTAACACTTTCTCCTTGTGGGAACTACCTATATGCAGGTCTGCGTTCGAGTCGTGAAATCGCATCGTTCCGAATAGATGATAAGAGTAAACAACTTCTTCTATTAAGAACAGAAAATCTTGATGCGGATACATGCTATATAGCAACTGATAAGACTGGTAATTATTTGCTATCCGCTTATTACGGTGCAGGAAAGGTAACCGTTCATGCAATCGGTGATGATAAGACTGTTCAAGGAGAACCTATCCAAACCATTGAAACAGCACCACATGCACATTACATTGAAACGGACATTACAAATCGTTTCGCATTTGTTCCACATACGGTACCACGTAATGCCATTTATCAGTTTCATTTTGAACCTGAGTCTGGCATGCTAACTGAAAACTTCTTCGGACATAATAATCCTGATAATCCAGTAGGTCCCAGACACTACTGTGAACATCCGAATAAACCTATTTTCTATTTCTCAAATGAACAAGGATCAAGTGTTTCGGCATATAATTTGCAGAAAGGTGCACCAGATGCCAAAGTGGTTAAATCAGGGAATCCGGATTATACTGTGAACGATGCACCTGGACTATTATGGGAATTCCAAACACTTTCGACACTACCATCGAATTTTGATGAACATAATAGCTGCGCGCAGATACATATTGATCCACAAGCTAAGTTCCTTTATGTATCAAATCGGGGACATGACAGTATTGGTATATTTTCAATTGAAGAGGATACTGGAGAGTTAGCCGCATTAGGACACCAACCTACCGAACCGACTCCGCGCGTTTTCAATATTGATGAGACAGGTAACTTTCTATTTGTCGGGGGACAAGGATCTGGCAAGCTTGCAACATACCGAGTCAATCGAGACAGTGGTTTACTTTCTTTAATAGAGAGCTATGAGGTAGGAAAAAATCCAATGTGGGTGCTGTTTTTATAGATTTGTAGAATATAGTTAACCAACTGTGTATTCATCATAAAAAGAAAATATTAAATAAGAATGGGCATGGTAGTTGCTGCCATACCCATTGCATTTATTATATCTTGTCAATTGCTGTGGTGATTTGATCCTCTGTTGGGAATTGACGGGATTGAAGTTTGGAATAGAGCAATTCCTCTCCTACATATACTTCAAATGCACCACCACTACTTTCAATGAGTTTTACTTCTTCAACCTGTCCACTATATTTCTTCTCTAAGGCTTTTGCCAAACTGGCTGCCCGTGGTTTATAGTTTCAAGATGTACAATACTCAATTCTAATATCCATTGGGTATATATCCTCCTAATATAAGGCATTCATCCTTAATTGTACTCAAAATATAGGTAAATTGCAAGTTTTTTCGATTTTCTGATCTGTGATAATCCATGACAATTTTCATATAATGTGGTATGCTTTGCTTAAATTTCCGTGATATTTAGATACATTTACACTGAGTAAACTATGGAGGAAGTAACCATGAAACGCTCGGTACAAACTTTGGTAAGTGTTTTTTCTATCCTGCTACTTTTTGGTGTAACATTATCTGCTTTTAGCCAGGGAGAGAAAAAGGAAGATTTGATTGGACATTGGACTTTTGAAAAAGGTGTTGAATTAGAAGACCATACTGGTCATTTTGGCGATATTGAATTCAAAGGTGCGGAAGTCAAAGATGGAAAATTACACATTGGCAACAATAAATGGGCATTAACAACTGGATATAAGGGTCCAAATATCGGTCCTGATAAGACCTTAGTCACGTGGATCTACTTAGACGATCTTAATATCACTAAAGGTGCAACACTTGCAGTAAACAAAAGCAGTGCAGACACCTTTGATGCAATTGTATACGCTGAACGTCAACAGAAACGTTGGATGGCTGGAAGCAGTCATTTTAGACGGACACAGGATGCTGTTCCTGGATTTGAAGAAAAAGAAACTGGGAAGCTCATTCAATTGGCAATATCTTATGAAGATGTGGATAATATGACGAAGATTGTTATATACCGAAATGGTGATATCATTGGAGACTATACACTTGGTCCAATCGTGTCGTGGATAGAAGGTGATGTCGAAGCACTGTTCGGACCTCGTGCTCTTATTGGTGGTACTGCTCATGGTTGGGTTGTGGCTCGTGTTGAAGATGCACGAATCTATAACGCAGTTTTGAGTGAGAAAGAGATCAACAACCTTGCAGTTGATACGCTTGATGTTGAAGTTAAGGGTAAGCTCACAACGAGATGGGCAACTATAAAGTCAAAATAAGTGCTGATTTTGAACTATATGAACTTTTATATGTTAATTGAAAATGTAGATGCATCGGATATTACCATTATACATCTGATGCATCTTAGTAAATTGAAGGAAAAACGTGGATACGAATAAAATCCAACGGCTAAATGTTGGTACAGAACTTTTCATTGATGACGAATTAATTGCTTTCAAGCAGGGAGTAACCCGAACTCTACATCCTTGTGTTAAGCATAGTATACCAGTGCTTGAACCTGACCCTAACAATCTATGGGAACATGGTGGTCCGGATCAATCCAGACGTGTACATCTCTACGGAACGACTATGTACGATGAAGTATACGGTAAGTATCGGATGTGGTATATGTGTCGAATGGGACCACATTGGCGATTTAAGCCTAACGTGATTCCTGGACTTTATGTCCCACGTCCTGACCGAAATCCGTCTACTTTTCAAGGGAAAACGCACGATAGTTACGGGCGGAAATTTGTTGAGAACGACCGAGGAGATCTCACTTGTTATGCAGAAAGTAATGATGGGTTGACATGGACAAAACCTAATCTGGGTCTCTTTGAGTTCAACGGAAATCCAAACAATAACATAGTGTGGGATTTACACGGTGCATGTGTATTTCGTGATGACAATGAGGCGGATCCACAGAAAAGGTATAAAATGATCGGCTTCTGTAGACGTTACCGAAATGTATTCTTTCTAACATCACCAGATGGTATCCGTTGGGACGACTCAGATTATTTGGAACCAGTTGCAGAACGTAACAACGAAGGTGCATTTAATGTAATTTATGATAGCAATCTTGAAATGTTCCGCGCGTATGCCCTGACACGTGATAAGGATAAAGATGCACGACGTATGATTGAGTATACCGAAAGTCCACGATTAGAGGGACCTTGGAAACCGCTTGAACCGATGTTCAGAGCATCGGATGATGATGATAAAGTTGGTGCTGAGAGATATGGTGCAGATCGTGCTGAAATTCACAACATGTCGGGATTCCTATACCATAACATCTATATCGGAATTGCTGGTGTGTTATATGTCACAGGACCGGGTGCTGCTGAACACGAAATACCTGTTGACGGACCGATTGATGCACAACTTGTGTGTAGTAGAGATGGTTTCAATTGGGATTATACCGATTCTGACAGGACACCGATTATCCCTCGTGGTGAACCCGGTACTTTTGACATGGGTATGATAATGGGAACTGCAACACAACCAATCATTACGGACCATGAAATTCATTGGTATTACACAGGTACTGAACACACTCACGGTGCTGTGATGAAGGATAGACATAAAGCAATTGGACTTGCTAAATGGAGATTAGACCGTTTCGTTTCTCTTGATGCAGATGCTGCTGAGGGTGTGGTGGAAACCGTTCCGTTACAGATACCAAATGGTGGACTTGAAATCAATGCAGATGCAAGTGCCGGAAAAATTGGTGTAGAAATCTTGACAGCAGATGGACAAGTTCAACCGGGTTTTTCTATTGATGATTGTGTTCCCTTGACGGGTGATAGCATCCGACATCAAGTTCAATGGAAAGCATCTGAATTATCAAACGCTAAACAACCTTTGCGGATACGATTTGTCCTGAACCGGTCCAGAATTTTTGCATATCGTTTACTATAGATCTTCCTATATACCTTTTGAATAATTAATAAATTCTAAAAATCCCCTTATGGATCCTTCAATGTAAATTGATCCATAAGGTTTTCTTTTTAAACGACATATCATTTTATCCCGTTAACTTAAAATATAGATAATGAATTACTCGTCTCATCAAAAAAATTTCAAACCAGCTAAATCAGAATACATGATAAGGAATAATGATGCCTTACAGAGTGATATTTGTGATAATACTGACTATCGTGACAGCCAGTATCAATGCTGAGGTCAAAAAAGAAATAAGGGCATTAAAAACGTCAGGAACTATCAGAATTGACGGTTACCTTGACGAGGGGGATTGGTCAGAAACACAAGTTATAGACGATTTTATTCAACAATATCCGAATGAAGGACTTTCCCTCTCAGAACGGACTGAAGTTCGTCTATTGTATGATACAGACAAATTATTCACACAGTGGAATCATACTGATGACCGTGCAAGCACAAATTTTCTATTAAATTACATTTATCGTCCAGGTAGCGATTTTTACCTTGTGTATAATCAAATATGGGATACATCGGAAGGTATTCACACAAACGAATGGACAATATTGAGCAAATTTACTTTATTACTTAGTATATAGAACAATTTGCGTGTTAATAGTGCATCCGAAAATGTGTATAGATGGATAATTACCAATTTTTTAATTATGGTAATTATATCTGCTGTATTGTGGTATATACCTAAATATACACTCAGTAGAATTTCTTGTTATTCCTAACAAAATTATGTTATAAATATTAATGTCATAATTGGACAATTCAGTTTTCGTTTTTCTTTTCTTGGTGATATCAAGATTCTGTATGCAACCACTTTGCAGAAGTAATTGTTCTGTGTTCTGTAAAAACCAGAAAAGATTATATGTCCTAACTTTCATTATTATTTTCTTCCAAAACACCAACAATAAAATAAGGAGTTCACCTATGCAAAAGCAAAAAATTGCTGCGAGTTACCAACGGTTTCACGTTATTGCTCACAATTTAGACGAAACAGAAGATCTTCAAGTATTGTGTAAAGAGCAATTGGGTGAAGGTGTTCGTCTCGCTGACTGGAACGACATTGTTACCTACTGTGAAGATGGCGGTTCGTTGGACGAATTCGTTGAAGCACTTAATATACCTCTTGAGTATGTCAATCCAGAGGATATGGACCCGATTCCGAATACATCCTTTCGCATATCAATGAACGGTGAATTGCGTTGGCGAGGGAATCGTCACTTTTTCTTTGCACGGCATGATCACAAACGTCGTGGAGATTTTTTGGCACACAGTAATCTTGACAATTACAGACTGTCTTTGGGTTCATGGAGAGGTAAGGGTGGTTTTGCTCTCTGTTTTGGAAATCCTGATAGTACGGTGCCACCACCCGAACCAAAGGTTATTAAGACATCAAGAACTAAGGTGGAAGAACCGACAATTCCGGATATTGTTCCTGTGTTAAGACATAAAGCCAGTTTCCAAAATTTCCATGTCTTCACACACAATTTGACCGAAAGGAATGACCTCAAAGCAGCCTGTAAGGAAAAATTGGGTGTAGGAGTTCGACTCGCTGATTGGAATGACATAGTTGCCTACCATGAAGCGGGTGGTTCATTGGATGAATTCATTGATACCCTTGAGATACCGCTTGAGTATGTCAAGCCTGAGGATATGGACCCAATTCCGAACACCTCGTATCGCATCACAATGAATGGTGAACTGCGATGGTCTGGGACTCGCCACTTTTTCTTTGCGCGGCACGATCACACCAAACGTGCTGATTTCTTGCCACACAGAGATTTGGATGATTACCACCTGACACTTGGTTCATGGATTGGTGTGGGAGGCTACGTGCTTTGCTTCGGAGACCTTGATGGTACGGTGGCACCACCAGAACCAGAGAAAAGGGAACCGGTGCGAAAATCTGGTGGCTGAGGCTGTGGATGCTAACGCAGTGGCGGTGCCATTGCTTATTTTTTCATCCATTGAGACATAAATATGTCAACGTTGTAATAAATCTCACCCAACTGCAGAAGATGCAATTGGGAACTTACTATAACCTTGGACAAATTAAGTCCACGAGATAAGATAACAATAAAGGCGCGGTTGGATTCCGCGCCTTCTGCTTTAGGTTATCTAATCGAAATTATTGAAAGGTAATGGTTTCGACTATCCCCAAGGATCTAACACTACCTTACCACACTCACCTGTTGCTTGCAATTCCCATGCACTTTGCACTTCACTCATCGGGAATGAATGTGTTATATAGGTGTCTATTTTATCTGATGCCTCTTTGATTACCTTCATCAGTTTTGGATAGAATCCAAGGTTATAATGCCAATTTCCACGAAGAACAAGACCTTTACGAATCATATCTCTGCTTGCGGCAAGGGGAAATTCTCCACCTTCCCCAACAAATGTGACCTGTCCTTTTCTTCTGGCTGCATCAACCATCAACCGATGTGCTGCAGATGCACCTGAACAGTCAACTGCTTTGTCAATACCAATACCGTTAGTTAAATCACGAATCTGTTGGAGAATATCTTCATCGTTTGGGTTAAAGACGACCTCGGCTCCTAACTTCCTTGCCAGTTCTGCACGGTAAGGATGGCTTTCTACTCCGAAGACTCGCGCACCACGATAAGATGCATTGATGATTCCACCTAAACCAACAGGTCCTAATCCAGTTACCATCACTGTATCCAGAGCATCAACTTCCATCTGTTCCATTGCACCGAATGTTGGTCCAAGTCCACAACATGCCATGCCTCCGTGTGCAAAACTCATATCGTCGGGAATAGGGAAAAGCAAATCCTCCATTTTGTGCATATATTGAGCGTAAGTGGCTCCAGCAACATATTCTCCTACGAGTTCGCGGATGTTACGTCCACCCATACAATGAATATGTTCACCAATGACACACATATTACATTTACCACAGGAGTTCTGCGGTTGTACAACAACTCGATCTCCAACTTTGACACGACCGGGTTGTGCTACCTCGACTACCTCACCTGCGGCTTCGTGACCAAAATGTTCTCCGGTTCCACCTGCTTTAAAGCCTTTATACTCAGTACACATCGGTACAGCACGTATTTTTACGACTACAACATCTCCACCGGCTTTGGGATCAGGTTTGTCTACTACCCCACCTTTACCATCACCAAACATTGCTGCTACTTTCATATATGTATCTTTGCCTAATCTCCCTAATACATTAAAAATCAAGTTTTATAGATAGAGAGAAAGGTATTCCTCCTTACAATAATGTGTTAATACCATACCAAATACCTTTGAAATCGTCAAGTAGTAAATTCGTTGAATATATGTCTATAAATACAAAATATAAATAACCAACCGATAGAATATGTCATAGACTTACAAAAAATCTATTCTTTTGAAAAAAGCAACACAATATGTTATTATAGTGAATACCCTAATTGATTTCATATAAGAAATACATAAGGAAGATTAAGTATGAAAAACCTAATATACATTCTATCACTATCTGTTATTATCTCTTCAGTTTCTTACCAACCGATTACAGCAGACATTGTAACAGATGGACTTGTAAGCTATTGGACATTTGATATAGGACACATTGTTGATATAACAGCAAAGGATGTTTGGGGTGATAATAATGGGATAATCAGTGGAAATCCTAAAGTTGTATCAGGGTACGTTGGAGAAGCGCTTGAGTTTGATGGTTCTAACGACTTTGTAAATTTAACCGCACTTGGGGAATTCGGCAGAAAAATGGGTACAATTACGTTTGAAGCATGGATTAAAACCAAAAACAAGACTGATTGGATGACTCTCATCAATACCCATGGTGTGGAATGTCCGTATTGGGGGATCCAGCTCAATGGACTGAAAAACCAACATGGATTACAGATTAGTGAGGGAATGATGTTTGGTCTCAATAGTATCATACGAGAAAGAGGATGTTCTGACTATTTTTTAGGTGGTAGTTACAATATCTATGATGGGAAATGGCATCACATTATTTTTATCAATGAAAATATGATTGAAGAGGGTAAAGGTTTTGATTCTATCTATGTAGACACTATATTCGGTGGTGTGATAAAATCCTCATTGGGGAATGAATGGACATTTTTTCCATTTACTGAACCTGTCTATCTCGGTGCAAGGAATTTTGGTGGAAAACCAGAAGGGTACTTTGATGGTATGATTGATGAAGTCCGATTCTATGATCGACGGCTTTCAGAAGAAGAAATAATTCAGAACTTTGAATCAACTACTCCTTATAACGTTGAACCTAAAGGAAAGTTGTCAACAGTATGGGGAACTTTGAAGACAATATATTAGTTTGCAAAAAACTATCTGTGTTAATTGAGTCATAAATGGAATCTGAAAAAACAGGATTAACCTCCGAACAATATACATTCTATCTAACAAATGGATATGTTATTCTTGATAGTGTTTTTACACAGGAAGAATGTCAAAGTTTTGTATATCACATGGAAGAATTAAGTGCTGGACGGAAGAAACTTTCAGGATTTTTCCAACAAGATAAGTACGGAAACCGTACATTCAATCAACATTTATATGATCCTATTGTATTGGATTTTCTCATAGATATTCGTCTACACAGACCACTTTCAGTTTGTTTCGGAGATGAACCTGAAGCGATTCAAACGATGCACTTCTATGAGGGATCTGAACATCCATTACATCAAGACCAATACTACTTACCTGACTGTATGTCTGCATGGATCGCGATGGTAGATGTAGATGAGTATAACGGTCCTTTGATTGTTCAACCGGGTTCTCATAAAGGTTGGTTAGTCACCAAAAGTGATGTGCCAATGACATTACAACCAGATGAAACCTACGAACAACAACAGACTAACCGTTATTTTCCAGAAGTAGAGAAGGTAATGATTGAAAACGGTGTTAATCTAATACAAGTGATGGTGAAACAAGGTGATGTGGTTCTGTTTGACGGTAAACTTATTCATGGTGGTGCACCCGTGCTAAAACCCGGTACACGTAGGCATGCTTTAGCATGTCATTACATTCCATATCAATCCGAGAATTGGGAACGTGATTGGCATCGTATTTCATTTGATGGTAGCAGGCGAATCCTTTACAATAATAAATAACTATGGTTTAATATTGAATTGAAAATTAAAAAAATATGTTAGTGTCACAAGTTAAATTAGGACATATTCAACAAATAGGAGAACGTTACATGCAACGCTTACTTACATATTTGATTTGTTTTATCTTCGCAGGTAGTTTTTGTCTTCCAATAATTGCACAAGAAGAGAAAAATGAAACCAAACCTGATACACAGCAGACACAGTCAAAAAAGAAAAAAGAGTACGAAGATTTTAATAAAGTTACAGAAGATAGTAAGAGTTTTCAAGGTTTATTCACACTTTACGAGAAAAAAGAGAATCTTTATTGTGAAATAAAACCTGACCAATTAAATCAACCTTTTCTTTTAATGATCAGCATAGCACGCGGATTAGGAACAGGATACCTTTTATCGGGTATGACTATGGATGAGTGGTTACTTGAGTGGAGACGAGTTGGCGATAAGGTGCATCTTGTCCGAAAAAATGTGCGTTTTCGTGCTGATAAAGGAACACCGATTGCAGAAGCTGTCGATTTGGGATATCGCGACTCAGTCCTTTTTGCACTCAAACTTGAAAGTGTCCATCCACAACGGAAGAGTTTGTTAGTGAATATTTCTCCTGTATTTTTGTCCGATCTTCCACCTTTGTCGGGTCAGATAGGGGGTGGTGCTCGATTTGACAAAGCGCGTAGCACATGGGGAGCAGTTAAAGCGTTTCCAAAAAATGTTGAACTGAGAGTCGATGCAGTTTATTCTGCGAGTGGCAGTCGTGAAACAATACCCGATAGTCGTGGTATCCAACTATCCGTACATTACAGTCTCGTAAAACTTCCATCTAACAACTATCAACCCCGCTTGGCAGATGATCGTATGGGACATTTCATGACGACAGTAAAAGACTTCTCACTTAAAACCAGTGATGAACCCTATATTCGTTATGTCAATCGTTGGCATTTGGAAAAGGCTGACAAAAAAGCAAAACTATCACCGCCAAAGGATCCGATTATTTTCTACATTGAGAAAACTGTTCCACACCGGTTTCGTCCTTATGTTCGACAAGGTATACTGGAATGGAATAAAGCATTTGAAAAGGCGGGATTCATAGATGCTATTGAAGCGCGGATACAGCAAGATCATGAGACCTGGGATCCTGAAGATGCGCGATATAATACAATTCGTTGGGTCGTTGGTGCATCCTTTGCAATTGGACCATCCCGTGTAAATCCGTTGACTGGACAGATTCTGGATGCAGATATACTTGTGGGTGAAAGTTGGATTAGATCATGGCAGCGAGAGTATACCACCTTCTTTGAGGAATTGGAACATGAACGAAACAATCCAGTGGATCATTCATCACGACATAACTGTCAAATGGCTACTGGACTTGCACGCCAAATGGGTTTTATGGCGAGTGTTCTGCAAGCACGTGGTATTATTGATGATGGTGAACTTCCAGAGGAGTTCATCGGACAGGCTCTCAAAGCATTGATTATGCATGAAGTCGGTCATACATTGGGAATTCGACACAACTTTAAGGCGAGTACGATTTATACACTTGACGAAATAAACAAAAAGACAGGTAAAGCACTACACGGTTCTGTGATGGAATATGATGCGGTGAATATAGCTCCAGAAGGTGAAAAACAGGGTGATTATTATACAACAACAATCGGACCCTGGGACTATTGGGTAGTGGAGTATGCATATACGTCACTTGATGGTAATAAGTCCGAAGCAGAATTACCGGAATTGCAGAAGATAGCATCCCGCGGTGCAACACCAGAACTTAGGTATGCAACTGATGGTGATGCGTCTATGTATCAATATCGTGACCTTGATCCGTTAGTCAATCGTTGGGACCTTGGTGCAGACCCGCTTGAATTTGCTAAACTACGTCGTGAGATTGTTGCAGGTTTATGGGATGAAATTGCAGACAAGGTTACGACAGATGGCATGGGTTATCAAAGAGTCCGTCGTGCATTTAGATCACTATTGGGACAGTATAGCCGTGCTATGTTCCTTGCAACACGTTTTATCGGTGGACAATACCATCACCGTGATCACAAAGGTGATAAAAATGGACGTTTACCTTATGTGCCTGTTCCAGCAGAGAAGCAGCGTGAAGCACTTCAGTTTATCAAAGAACATGCACTTTCAGATAAAACATTCGATTTTCCACCTAAACTTCTAAACAGCATTGCAATAACTCGGTGGAGTGATTGGGGAGATAGTAGTGGTAATTCATCACGTTTGGATTACCCGGTTCATGACGTTATTCTACGCAATCAGACCCAAATAATAGGAAGGTTGCTTGATCCTAATGTTCTTGCACGCGTCCAAGATACAGAACTCAAATTTTCTGATCAGGACGTATTTACGATGCCAGAACTCTTCACAGGAATTACTGATGCTGTCTGGGTTGAACTGGATAAAAACGCTGATGCGAAACAGTGGACAAATTCAGATGCATTTATCTCAAGTTTCCGTCGTGGATTACAACGTGAACACCTGAAGCAGCTTATAAAGTTAGTGTTGGCTGCGGCAAACGGCACACCAGAAGATGCGAGATCTCTTGCACGTCTGCATTTGGTAAAAATCAGCGGTGATATACAGAATGTGCTTCAAAATTCTAAAGATAAATTGGATGATTACAGTTTAGCACATCTGGAAGAATCTCATGTTAGAGTTCAAAAGGCGTTAGACGCAAACTTCAGTGTAGAGAAACGTTAACTTTTCTATATCGTAGTAATCAAAATGGTTTAATGCCAAATAATCTTGATTCTTCATCATAATGATTTGGTATTATCCTTTCTCACAGGTAGGCGCGCTTAGAGAGTGTGTTTACCAATAGTTAGTTTTTGGTCTAATGCTAATCTACCATTAGTATTGATTGGAAAAATGGAAGATGCAAACTATTCAACAATCCCACCTGACTATATCCTTTATTTTATTACTGTCATTACCAATATATTTTAAATCTACACATCAAAATAATGAGGTATGTAGAAATGAGAAAAATATACAAATCTATCATCACTATATTAATAACATCTATTATATTTCTACCCTACTCACAGGCTCAAGACTACACCACATTTAACTTACCAGAAGGTGCAAAGGCGCGTCTGGGTAAAGGTTTTATTCAAGATATCGCGTATTCACCGAACGGTTCCCAAATTGCGGTAGCAAGTAGTATTGGTGTATGGTTGTATGATGCAGAGACAGGTGCTGAAGTGTCCTTATTATCTGGACATAGGAATGCTGTCCGTGCTGTTGCTTTCTCACCAGATTGGTCAACTGTCGCTGCTGGTGGAGGTGTAGGAGAAGATTATACAATTCGATTGTGGGATACCAACACAGGAAAACAGATAGAAGTCCTTATAGGACATCCATCTGATGTACGCTCTTTATCATTTTCTCCAGATGGATTATCGCTAGTTAGTTCAGGTGATGATAATATAATTCGATTGTGGGATTTAGGTTCTGGTGAACTCAAGATATCCCTTAAAGGACATAAAGAAAAAATATATTCAGTTGCCTTTTCTTCTGATAGTAGGACAATAGCAAGTGGAAGTTGGGATAAAACAGTTCGGTTATGGGATGTAATTACAGGTGAACAAAAGAAGAAACTCATTGGTCATACTGAATGGATTATGTCAGTTGTATTCTCTGCAGATGGACAGATGGTAGCGAGTGCCAGTTGGGATAATACAATTCGGTTGTGGGATGCGAACTCTGGAAAACAGATTAGAACTTATAATGAACAAAAGAGTAGGATGAATTCAGTTATGTTTAGTCCAGACGGTCGTACTCTTGTAAGTGGTGGACATGGTATCATCGCGTTATGGGATACTCAAACCGGAGAAAAGAAACATACGTTTCCTGTAAATCCAAATGGTTACTATGATGCAATATATTCTCCAGATGGGAAAACGCTTGTAAGTACAGGATGGGGTGGTATGATAGATTTGTGGGATGTGAACACAGGTATTAATAAATTAACCATTACAGGTCATGGTGATGCTATCCGTTCCATAGTTTATTCTCCAAATGGGAAAACGTTAGCAAGTGCATGCGGTAGAGATATTTGGTTGTGGGATGTGGAGAACAAAAAACATAAGATGAATATTCCGATAAGTATACAAGGGATAAATTCTGTAGCAATTTCACCGAAAAATCGCACATTAGCAGGTGGAAGTTGGAACGGTGATATATGGTTGTGGGATACTGAAACCGGAAGACAAATACTGACACTTAAAGGACATACAGATGATATTACTTCTGTCACGTTTTCTCCTGACGGTAAAACGTTAGCAAGTACAAGTGCCGACCATACAATACGGGTGTGGGATGCTATTGCAGGTGAACAACTACATATTCTTAAGGAGGAGGATGGTCGCGCCCATTCTGTGACATTTTCACCAGATGGTAGGACCTTGGTAAGTGGAGGTTTTAATGGAGTTACCCGTTTATGGCAGGTTAGTACTGGAAATCATATAATGACTTTACCGATAAAGAATAGCAATGGTTTTTCTATTGACTATTCTGCTGATGGCAAAACTATAATAAGTTCTGGATTTGGTATTCAGTGTTGGGATATTGAAACAGGAAAACAATATGAATTGTCACATTTCAGTGATGAAACAGATGATTTTCCTGAAATTGATGATATGATGTCTAAATTCATAGCGGTTTCTTCTGATGGCAAATTTGTCGCAGAAGGAAGCGATAACGGTAATATACGTCTTTGGGATTATGAAACAAGTGAATTAAAACGAACTTTTTCTGGTCACAAATGGGCTGTCAGTTCAGGTGTTTTCAGTCCTGATGGAAGAACATTAGCAACTGCAAGTAATGATGGCACAATTTTGCTGTGGGATGTACCATAAATGGATAATCATGCGTAAATATTTCCAATGTAGTTGGGACGGAACAAAACTAATATGGGATGTACCAGGAAAGTAAAGAAATCAGATGGATGTAATTGAATATACTCCTGACATTTTACATATTTAATAGAATTCTATAATAAACTTACCACTGAAATCCGGATTGTTATCCCGTAAAAGAGGAGGAATTGTATAAAGTAATGCATGGTGTTACTTGTCAATCAGATGAGACCGTATATTTACTTGATTCTGAAGCAGCGGTTGTTGCAATGCAAAAAGGTAGCGTGTTAGCCTTAATCCATGTCGGTAATTTTAGATATGGTAAATAGAATCAAGAACATACCAATTCTATCTAATAGTAACTGTGGTTATCAAGTTGTAGATTGGACATACGATTATATTAAAAGATTCTCCTAAAATCAGGACACAAACAAATATCATTAATGTGTAAAATATGTCATTTCTGCAAAGTCCAAATTATGGTTTCGAATTGCAAAATAGCGAAGTATCCATACTGATGGTAAGCATACCACAAAAAGAGATTGGAGATATATGGAAATTGTCCAATATTCACCTGACATTTTAACACCGTTGACTCAATTCTATAATAATCTAACTTTAGAAGTTCCACATTGTTATCCTATTAATGAAGAACAATTAGCGAATGCATTGTCTGGTGTTACTACTGGTAATGCTAATAAAAAAGAAGGTGGACTTGATTCTGAGATAGCCTACCTTGCCATAGAAAATAAGAGAGTGCAAGCATTTATACATGTTGGCATTGGTCAGATTGGTGAAAAAAGTGAAAATGATATTGGTGTTATCCGTTTTCTGGGTTACGAACGCGGTGCACGTCTGACTGGACAAGCACTAATTGAAAATATAGAGGAGTATCTGAGGACCCTTAATGTCTCACGAATCGTTGCTTTTTCACAAGACTGTCGATATCGTTTTTATCATTTTGAACATGCCTATCTTTCTGATGCGCTTGATCAAGTTCAGGGACTATTAGGATATAATGGATACCGTCGGTGTGATGGCGAGGTATTCTTAAACTGGACAAATTACTTAGTTCCCACAATACAACCACCAATACCGGTAACTCTGACAGTAGATAAAGAACATGGAAGAGGACAACGTCCAAACTACCATGTTGCAATGTACCACAATGATATACGAGTAGGTGAATGTTTTTCTGTCTCTGGCGGTGAGTTTTCAGACCACCCTGATGCACAAGATTGGCTACACACAGTATGGTTGGGTATTGAAGAAGATTATCAGGGACAAGGTTTAGGTCGTTACCTTCTACAATATACGCTTCAAGAGATGAACAAAGTTGGGTATCGGCATGCAGCAATCAGTACAAACTGGGAAAATTACCTTGCGCGGCTATTTTATAGCAACTGCGGATATCGGGTTACAGATTGGACTTATGAGTTTGATAAAGTCATTTCTTAGACTCAATGAAACCAATGGAAATAATCCAATATACTCATGACCTTCTGACACCTTTAACCAAATTTTATAATCAACAGACTGCTGATATCTCACTGCTATCCTGTGATGAAAGACGAATTTGCTAATGCACTGAAAGGTGTTACTGGTCAATCCGACAACGAATAGATTGGACCTACGCGTATGAAAAGTACTATCGGAATTACAAAGTATAAATGAGTAAATATGTGCGACATACCATGCATTTTCTATGTGCATGATATGTCGTATGAAATTGCTGTCATGTTAGGAAATGACACTACCACGTATATGCAATTTTTGCAAACAGTTGATTAACAGTCTCATCCGCATCTTGGTCACCATATACGAGATATAAGACAAAGTCTTGGAGAAACATATATTTAAAGACTGCATTGAGATTAGGCTTATGATCCGCTACCGAACGCAGACGAAACGTTATCCATCTCTCCGTACCGAATTCAATATTTGCACTCGCTCGAAGTGAAAATTCGCGTGTATTACTTCCATCTGGAAATGTTTGCCATAGGTTTTCACCTTGTATTCCTATAGATAGAAACTGGAATGGAATAATATTCATTGCAGTGGTGACAAATGTAGCAGTTGCACCTTCGAATTCTCCATGTTGACATACCACCAATATACGGTCTGGATTCTGTCTGTTATAGACCGCTTGTGCTGCCACAACCCAGTTATTGTGGACATCATAAGACCAATTTCTATAGAAAAAACCTGTTTGGTATTTCTCACCTAAATCAAATCCTACAAGTTGGAAATGATCTCCCCGAATCTTCTCGCCATCATGGTTCCATGATGCTTTCTGGACTGATTCAAAACTTACAGTCTGCAACATACCTTTTTCAAAAGGCCAACGATATACTCCCCAGAAACTTGGTTGTCGTATGTTCGTGAGTCGAACTAAACCGTTGACAGGATTAAATCCTTCAGAGATGTCTCTATATGCAAGGCTAACTATTGGATTACCTCTACGATTGATTTCTGCCAAAATGGCACGTCTATTTGTTTGATCAGGTTCCCAATTCCCAGCATAATTTGCGATAAAATTAAACGCTTTTGGCAATCGTATTCTCGTATCAACAGCTGCCGATCTGTTATATGACTCATCCAACTCTTTCGATGCAATGAATAGACCAACAGATGAAGAATTTCCAGCATCCCATAACCCACGTGCTAAAATGTTATGACTATCATCATCCGTTTCTCTTACTTGCATCAACCCATACGTTGCTCTGCCTGTTTTACCTATTAGTTTAGCACCGTAATCTATCTCACCAATTCTTCGACTGTAAAAAAGAGATATGGGTGCTCTAAAAATACGTCCATCTTCTTGAAAGAAAGGTCTACGATCCGTCAACCGTTGTTCAAGATCGGATAGGACAATACCTTGTATTTCAGATTCAATATGACTAAAATCTGGATTGATTGTGCCTATAACAGAGGTACTTGTTGTGATTTTATATGACACATCTCCACCAAACTCAGGGGTTATCCTATCCTTTAAGGCATCAGATTCTGAAGCATCACTTAACTTAGTAGAGAAATATCCTCCAAGTTCAAGTTTCTTTCCAAAATTCTTTGGATTGAGTTCAAGACTTGTCAGACTACCGAATTGGTTAGCATCAGATACGTTAACACCGGTGTCTGCCCATGTGCTTGTTCTATCCAAACTTTGATGACGACGAACAAGGTTTAGACCCCATGTCTGTTTTTCCACACGCGGTAAGTCAAGTATTTGATATGGAATTTTCATCTCAACAGTCCAAACAGAATCCTCAATAATGGATGCAGCATTCCATTCACCATCCCATCCGAGATCATCTTGTTTTTCATCAAGTTGTGTACCAAGTGGATTGACAGCAAAGCCATAAGTACGTTGTTTGTCGTGGTATGTATCAATATAAACCGCAACATGGTCTTCAAATTTAAAACTCCCATCCTTTCGTGTCTGATTTGCAATGATGGTAGATTTATCCTGAAAACATCGAAAACTGATATAGAGAGCAGTGTCGTCATATCCTATATAGACTTGGGTTTTGTTAGGAATTGTTGTTTCCAATTCCGCTATGCTAAATTCCTCAATTGGTGTAATTTGTTGCCAGGAAGTATCATCGAGTTTTCCATCAATCATTGGTGTAGTTTCGAGTTTTTTCGCTGTGATCGTCTGTGCATGCGCGGTAAGATTTACCAACATTATAACGAATATGCAGCTAAGCAATTGTGTGTAATTCCGAGCGAAGTGTATCATATTTTAACCTCTGATATATTTTATTTAATTAAAAAATCTGGTACTAAACATAAAATACGGATGAAGAAAATATCAATACAGATATGTTCAACCAATTTTAGTTTAACACCAGATAAAATTGAGTTGTCTTTTTATTGTTTTAATCACTACTGACAATTATTTTGTTTTTGAAATTTAGAAGTATCGAATATATTTATTTATGTTATTTTAAATGATCAACAAGTAGTTCAAGATTAGCATGTTGTAATACCTCAGTTGCTTTCTTTGCCATATCTGCAGATGGGTCGCGTTTAATAATTCGGTTTAGCTGGTAGACAGCGCGTTCGTCCCCATAACTTGCCAACTCCAATGCTTCTTCAAATCCTTTGTTTACAAAACTGAAATCTCTCGATATAACAGTGAGATCGTAGTTTTTCCAGTAGTATTGCAGTTCTTCAGAGTCCCAATTCTGGTAGACATCGTTCCATTTGAGAGAGTTGAATATATTTAGATGTGGTTCAAGCATATGTTCTGCAATTGGGTCATCAACTGCTTGGTAGCGGTTATCAAGAGACACGCGCAACCTATCTTCCGTCAAATTCGGAAGTGCCTTGTGGATAGTTAGTGCAGGAAAAATAAGTGTATCGCCTATCTCGTAGTTTGTGGAATACCATTCACCAGATAATTCGTCTGTATTTACACACAAACCTCCAGCACCCAATGAAAAGTGGTGATCCATTACCTTATTTACTTTATGTGATCCAGGCAAAACTGCTAAGCCACCTAACTCAATCGGACAGTCACCAACTGGTGCCCAACAGGTGTAGGTTTCGAAATTACCCTGAAAATGAACGAAATCTTGATGGATCGGTGTTGTGTGCTCTGTATACTTGGGATACCAGAGACGCGCGATCTTCTGTGGATGGGGTAACACCTCTTTACCGATGATTTTTGCCACCATATCCACAACTTCATCCCAATGACCAGAACGGTGAAATGCTTCAAGCTTATACACTTCATGGTATACGTCGGTGTATTCTGGATCACCTTCGGTACATTGTGTAGATACATCTGCGATACCATCCATAGGATCGGTTCCAGCAATGAGCCACCCACCTTCCTGCATGGTCGTTAGCATCACTTTGCGCAATGCTAATAGTTTATCGGGATCTTGCAGTTTCTTGAAAAAGAGGTATCCTTCATCAGACATCCTGGATCGTAACTCTTCAGGATCGTCCATTGCATCGTTAGATACGCGAAGTTCTTTTATGTCCTCCATTTCTATTCTCCTTAGATGAAACTATATATTCAATAGAATTATTATACAAAAGGATAAAGAGATTCACAACTCAATATTTGAAATATAGGAGTCTTAAAATAACTACAAATCCTACGATGCCAAATCGTCAAGCATCTGACGTATACATCGTTCTCCACTATCAATAAACAACGGTGCTAAAGGACCTCTTCCATGTAATGTCTGTAGTAAGGTATCAATTTGTATCATCTGTTGTTGAGGAGTATAACAACGTAGCCATTTGTTTATGAATTCACATGCAGGTCTCGGATTACCAGTTCTTAATGAAGTTGTACTTTTCCTCCATTCTTGCCATCTGAAGGTATACTCACATCCAGAACAAGTTAGTTTTTCGTCTTTCTTTTTCAGACTTTTACGATAATCTCTCCATCTACGTTTGTAACCACACGTTGTACACTCAATGTTACCAGAAACATGGTGTGCTAAACTGTCGCATTTCGGACATAATAGTTTTGGATCGGATTTATGATTGTTATATGTCCGTTTCCTTTCTGGAGAAGGAGGTCTGCGTACAAAGTTATGACAGTGTGGACACGGTAAACGGACACGTGTTCTCACAGACTGATTATAGGATTCTTGCGTCCATGTTTTTCCGCAAGCACACTGCAAGTCAATAGTTTTCTGTAGAATTCCACAGCATGTAAAACATCGAGGGGTTTCACGTAGTGCTTGACGGCAATCCCTCCAAAGTAACCTCTTTGTACAATGCGGACAGTGAAACCAATTTTCACGGGTACCACCTTCACCTGAACTATAGAGTGGATCAATTTGCCGTATTATCTCTGTTTCACATTGTGGACAAGGTACACGTCCCTTTCGGTATACCCCTGCGACAGTTGCAATATCACAACAACGTGCATAGAGTTCCCAACCGACATCATGTAACAACATATCATCATAAATACCTAACCGTGCATATCGGTATAAACGACGTATTTTAGTTGGTTTAACACGTGGTGACCAGTTCATAAGGGATTATTCAGGAATAAGATCATGCATTTATTTTGACAATTTCCCCAGATTCCACACTACAACTTATAGCCTCTAATACACGCATATTTTCATAAGCATCTTCAAGACTTGAGTGTGGTTGTGTTCCTGCTTGCAATGATTGTCCCCAATGTCGCATCTCTTCCAGATAGCCGGGTCTGCTAACACCGTGATATGCTGTATTGAGATTCCATTCCTCAGTAGGTGTATCTGCATATCCTCCACCACTACCGAGCCATGTTGGAACACGATACCGACGCAACTTTCGTGTTTCAAATACCTGAATCGCTTGATTGTTTGTGCCTTTTATAAAAACCATTGCTTCCAATACTGGTCCTGTTCCAAGCGTCATTGTGCCAATACCTCCGTTTTCATAACGCAAATTAACGGACATTGATACACTACTGGAAGGAGCATCAATCGTTCCCATTGCATAGACTTCGGAGACCTGTCCCATAAAGAATCGCATACAGTCAGTCGGGTGAATTACTTGGTCAAGCATGAAAGGCCAAGCAAACGGAGATCCTGCTTGCTGTAGTCGTGGTCCTGGAGCAAGATACCGGGTATGATATTGACATGCAGAACCAAATTCATCTTCATCTATCAACCCTTTCGCAATTTGATGTGCAGGTGCATGCCTCCACATAGTGCCTACCATCCCTGTTTTCCCAGTCTCTTTTGATACATCAACCAACATCTTTGCACCATCGGAAGTGGTGGCAGGAGGTTTTTCGGTATAGATATGATAACCACTTTGTAGGCATGCAATACCTATGTCACGATGCATTTTGTCCTCTGGTCTACCAACTACTGCAACGGCATATAGATCTTCATTCTTGAACATCTCATTGTAATCGGTGTAATGACGGAGTGCACCAAATCTCCGAGCATTTGACTTCGCCTTCTCTTCAACTAAATCACAAGTAGCAACAAATTCAAACTCAGGTACATGCGGGATGCACTGTTGTAGAATCGATGACATCCCTCCACAACCAATAAAAGCAACTCTTATCTTTTCCATTAATAATTAACTCCAAATTAATCTTGAATGATTATTCAACAAATGTAACCTTAAATTAAAAGAACGGATTATGTGCAACTTCCCAATAAAAACCATCTGGGTCTTTAAAGTAGCCAGAATAACCACCCCAAAACACCTTTTGACCGGGTTTAACCAGTTCTGCTCCAGCATCAACCGCTTCTGCTAAGGTCTGGTCTACTTCCTCTGGAGAACCAACATTATGAGCAAGTGTAAATCCTTGAAAACCTGTCCCTTCAGGTGAGATTGTAATATCTTCAGCTAATTTGTCTCTGGGATAAAGTCCAAATAGTATTCCTTCCAATTGAAAAAATGCTATACTATCCGAATCGTCCATTCTTGGAAAACCTAATCCATTTTGATAAAAGTCTATGGCGCGACTCAGATCTTCAACACCAAGTGTAACGATTGTAATATGTGGATTCATTCTTCCCCCTAAATATAATTGTGTGATTATGGACTAAAAAGATGATGTAATGTTCACTTCTGTCTATTCTAAAGTCGCACCTTCTGGACGTGGTGCTGTTGGTCGGATAGGTGTTCTCTGAAAGGATTGGTATGCAATTTTCGCTAAATGTGGTGTTTCCATCCTGATATTACTTTGTGCACGCGAATGCATTATTGTATCAAGAACTCCAGTTGTCAACAAAGTACGTTCCACAGGATATTGTGGCACTCCTGTTACAAACATCTCCTCTATATTTAAACTCAAATAACTAAAATGTGCGTGTGGTGTCCCGTTCTGTAGATAGAATTCTGTAGCATAGATCTCATCACCATGCTTTGCTGCATAAGCAAAATCAGTAACATATCCATTCAACATCAGTATTGCAGAATGAAACCCATCACGATGTTCTATTAGAAACAGCGCAGGATTTGGACATCCTTCCACAATAGAACTATCTGGTCGATTTCTTATCTGAGCACATGCTGCTTCTGCTAAATCCAGTGACCAGTGTCCATCTTCAGCCGCTTGCCATACGGAATCTCCTTCAAGGAATTGTACAGCAACAACACCTGATTCTCCTCCTTGTCGTCGTTCAATCATACACTGCAACGTCTCAAGTGCATGAAAACCGTAAGACTCAACACCTCCGTATCCTATACCAATAGCAGATTCTATAGGTGTGTCAAGAGGATGTTCCAAAAAGGGTTGTCGCCAACATAAAGGCAAAGAAGAACCAGCCATGAACGGTACTTTTAGTTCGTTTGCCCGTTCATACATCCAAATTGCATCATTCCAATTATAGGAAAGATGTTTATCGCAAAAAACCGGAACTGAACGTCCACTTGAAGCAAAAACTCCACATATTTGTTCAAACATATATCGACGTGGATACATGTGCTGACCAATCTCGTTGTTGGGATAATCACCGTGTTCTCCAATAAGGAGTACACCATCAACAGCGAGTTCACTTTCTCCAAGTGTCAATGCTTGTCGAATACTCGGAAAAATCGGAACATTGTGTTCTTCTGCTAATCCGACACCGATGTCACGCGAATCTATCTGATCAAGGTAGATGGATACCAGATCCACGCGTGGTTCTTGATGTCCTTCATCAGTTGGGAATCCTGCCATATATTTTGTGGCGATAACGTCTGCATGGGAATGTGGAAAATAGGTTGTTATGATTGCTGCGATTTTTTTGCGTTTTTCCATTGTGTTATAACCAATTACCTGATAATTTCAGTTCCTATACCACCTTCAGTTAGCACTTCAAGCAGTAATGAATGCGGTATTCTTCCGTCAATAATATGTGTTTTAGCAACACCACCAAGGAGTGCTCTTTCACAAGCTTCAATTTTAGGAATCATACCATCTTTGATGATACCATCATCAATATATTTTTTAATTTCGCGCATACGAATAGTAGTAATAAGTGTATTAGGATCTTCAACATTTTGACAAATCCCACGTGTATCTGTCAGAAGGATAAATTTCTCGGCTTGTAGTGAAGAAGCGATTTCACCCGCCATTGTGTCCGCATTTATATTATAGGTTTCTCCATCAACTCCTGTTCCATTAGGTGCAATAACGGGAATATACCCAGCATCATCAAGCGTTATAATCGGTTGAGTGTTAACACCAATGATATTTCCTACATAGCCGATGTCAACTGAGGATTCATTCCCTTCATCGTCAGTTAATGTAGGAGAATATTTTTCAGCAACAATTAGATTAGCATCTTTGCCACATAACCCAATCGCCTGTCCTCCATGCTGGTTGATACGTGCTACAATACCTTTGTTTATAGTGCCAGCCAACACCATTTCTGCGATTTCCACAGTTTCGGCATCGGTTACGCGCAAACCTTGAACAAATTCGGCTTCCTTACCAACCTTATCCATCCATGCACTGATTCTTGGTCCGCCACCATGGACAACAAGTGGACGCATTCCAACATATTTCATCAAAACAATGTCTTCCATAACAGAATGGATGAGAGATTCATCTTCCATCGCTGCACCACCATACTTAATAACAATTCTACGATTGTAAAATCGTCTGATATATGGCAAGGCTTCAATAAGAACGTCAGCAGTTTGGTTCATTTTTTTGATTTCATCCTTTGAACATAAGATTAAAATCTATATAAGGAAAGTTAGCAGGTATACTATAAAATATAATGAAAACAGAAATCTATATAAAGTTATTATATCATACATAATTCAAGTTGTCAAAAATACAAATTTAACTCATGTGAGACATAAAATGATGTTAATTTTAAATGGTGATAAAATTGAATTTAGATTAACTATGTCCATTTTACAATTGAAATTCACCAATGGTCTCCTTCTCTTACACACCTTACCAAAGAGACAAATTTTACAGGTGCATAATGTAAAATATCAACGACAATTAAATGGTCATTCTTGTAAAACTTTTGAGTTTTTTGAGTCAATCGTAATTAAGTATTTTTTACATAAGGCTACAAACCCTTTGCGGGACTGGTTTTACGGCTTATTTATGATAATATTAGTCGGGATTGACTCAAAAACTTTACATTTTTGCTGTAGGTCGAATAATTCTGGTTGAAATTCACATAAAGAATATAATTATCCAAATATTGGGATTGAAAACCACTTCAATATTAATGAAATTGGACAATTAGATACTACTAATGATAATTTGAACTTCAGTTGACTTATGCTGTCTAATCTGGTAGAATTCATAATGCTTCATATAAATCTATTATCTAATATTTCGCACACAGGAAAATGAATTGGTAACAGAAACTGACAACAAACTCAAAGATAATAATCTACTACGTCAATTACCTTCAATTGACAAGATCTTATCATTACCAGAAATAGAAGGTATATTATCCTCTTACTCAAGATCACTTGTAACGGAAGTATTAAGGTCAATTGTCTCAGATATTCGTACAGAAATATTACAAGGGAAGAAAGATCTCAACATACCAGATTCCTCTGAATATGCTGCTTTAGCACTTAATAGAATAAAGCAAATCACACAACCCCCACTTCGTACTGTTATAAATGCAACTGGCACCATAACACATACCAACCTTGGACGTGCTTTATTGTCCTCGGCAGCGTGTGATGGTTTAATAAATGCAGCTCAGAATTATGTGAATCTGGAATACGACCTTGAAACAGGTAAACGGGGACATCGAGATAGGATTTCTGAACCACTCTTACAGCAATTGACGGGATGTGAAGCATCGACTGTGGTTAACAATAATGCTGCAGCAGTATTGATTGCACTACAAACTGTAGCAGAGGGAAAAGAAGTAATTGTCTCACGAGGAGAGTTAATCGAAATTGGAGGGGCATTCCGTATACCTGATGTTATGACATCCAGCGGTGCTATTCTAAGAGAGGTGGGTACGACAAATCGCACACACCTACGAGATTATGCTGACGCAATAAATGAAAATACTGCACTTCTACTGAAGGTTCACCCAAGCAACTATAAGATTGTAGGTTTTTCAACAACACCAGAGATGCACGAATTAACACAACTTGGTTCTGAACGCGGTATTCCAACGATGGAAGATTTAGGTAGTGGTGCATTGATAGATCTAACACAATACGGTTTACCTAACGAACCTGTAGTTTCAGAAAGGATTTCAAGTGATGTTGACATCGTAACTTTCAGTGGAGACAAATTACTTGGTGGTCCACAGGCAGGAATTATCGTTGGAAAAACCAAATGGATTCAACAGATCCGAAAAAATCCGTTAATGCGCGCGCTGCGCGTGGATAAACTGACTATCTCAGCACTGACTGTTACCTTACAAAGCTACTTATTTCATGATGATTTAACCAATCGATTCCCTATGCTCCATCGATATACTCGTTCTATTGAGGAATTACAGACCACTGCTGAAAAAATTACAGCAAGACTCAAACCTATCTTTGATGGCAAAGTAACTATTGAATTATCTGATACACAATCGGAAATTGGTAGTGGATCACTTCCAATAGAAACGTTACCAAGCATTGCTGTTGTACTTACACCACATTCAATTTCAGTAGATAAACTATCTGAACACTTTAGAAATGGTATTACACCAGTCATTGGTAGAATTGAACACGATCAATTGTGGTTTGATGTCCGAACACTTTTAGAAAAAGAAGAAAAATTGTTGGTAGAAACCGCTGAAGAAGTAGCGTCTAAGTTAGTATAACCACCAAATCGTTAGTATGAAGGACATTTTTCTCATTTTAATCTGTCTACTGATTGCATGCGCTGAAAGTCCACAGAAAACCGTTAATCCAATGCAGTTATCTATAAATATAGTCTCTCCTATTGATAACGCTCAAATGCGATTAATTCCATCTGGAACTTTTTTGATGGGAAATACAGACAAAAACACGTCTGAAGCGGATGAATTGCCTTCTCACGAAGTTTACATTGATGCCTTCTACATAGACATTCATGAGGTTACTAATGCGCAATACCAAATGTTTGTCTCTGCAACCGGATATACTACACCACCCTTATGGCATAACCCAAAATTCAACCTGCCCAATGAACCTGTCGTTAATGTAAAATGGAGTGATGCTGTTGCTTATGCATACTGGGCAAATAAGAGGTTACCCACAGAAGCAGAATGGGAATACGCAGCACGTGGTAATCTTGTTGGAAAAAAGTATCCAACAGGTGATACAATTACACATGATGATGCAAATCACAGTGGTATTGGGGGAAAAGATATCTGGAAATGGACTTCACCAGTCGGAAGTTTTGCTCCAAACGGATTTGGATTATATGATATAGCAGGCAATGTTTGGGAATGGTGCTTCGACGAGTATAATGCTGAATTCTACTTAACCTCCCCCAAAAATAATCCTCGTTTCGGTAGAGAATCCGCTCCAGCAAATGAAAACTTTCGCATTTTGAGAGGTGGCGGTTGGGGTGGCAGTAGTGATGACTTACGGGTTTCCGATAGATGGTATCATTTAACTACTGGGAGTACCGTCGGATTCAGATGTGTCAAGGATGTAGACGAAATTAAACAATAGATGTAATTTACAATAGCATGATGCATGATATGTTACCTCAAATAACACAAAGTCAGGAATAAAACCAATGTCAGTAAGTGTCATATTAAACAATGTAACTAAAGCATTTGGTACCACTTTGGCAGTCAATGATGTATCATTGACTATTGAATCTGGAGAACTTTTTTTTCTTCTTGGTCCGTCTGGTTGTGGTAAATCTACACTTCTCCGAGTGCTTGCTGGTTTTTATAAACCTGATGCAGGACAACTATATTTTGATGATATGGACATGAACAAGGTTCCTCCACATCAACGCAACACAGGAATGGTATTTCAAAACTATGCTTTGTGGCCCCACATGTCTGTTGCTGAAAATATAGAATACGGTCTGAGATTGAGAAAACTCAGTAAATCCACACGGACAGAGAAAATCACGAATGCTCTTGAGATGGTTCAGATGGTAGAATACCGCGACCGTCCTGTCAATACTCTGTCGGGAGGACAACAACAACGTATAGCATTAGCACGTGCATTAGTGATTGAACCGAGTGTGTTACTTCTTGACGAACCACTTAGTAACCTTGATGCAGCACTTCGTCAAAACCTTCGTGATGAAATAAAAGAAATACATAGCCGCACACTAATTACAACAATCTATGTAACACATGACCAAATTGAAGCGATTTCAATGGCTGACCGAATGGCTATAATGAATGATGGTGTTTTTATTCAAGTCGGTACACCACGAGAAATATATCAATATCCTGCTGATCCTTTCGTAGCAAGTTTTGTTGGAGAAACTAATTTTATATCAGGCAATATTATAGATAAAGTTGATGGCAAAGCAACCATTGAAACCCCTGTCGGTATTCTTCATACAGAAAATGTATACCATGAATTTACACCAGGACAGGAAGTAAGCTGCTCTATTCGTCCAGAGACGATTCAGCTTAATGGTAATAGTTCATCAAACCAACTAACTGCAACCGTCAGGGCAGTCACTTATCTTGGTAGTGTTGAAGAATATGACCTGAATGTTGCAGACACACTTAAACTTAAAGCAATCATCCATAATCCCAGTATTGATACTAATAAACCTGGGGATACAGTAAGAATCTCAATGTCACCACAAGCAATTGTTCCTCTACCTATATCAAATACTTAATGACAATGAATCTCACACAAAATCAGCAAGAAGCTCTCAACATCAATAATCATATCTGTGTGACTGCAGGAGCAGGATCTGGTAAAACGACTGTATTAGTTGACCGTTACCTAAAGATTCTTGAGGAAGGCGAAGGGAATATTATACCACGCGATATTGTTGCCATTACTTTCACTGAAAAAGCTGCAGCCGAAATGAAGGGACGTATAATAAACCAACTCACCGATGCAACAGATTTAACGGGACGAGAAGTATTTCTTGAGGAAATGAATGTTGCACCAATATCAACTATACATGCATTTTGTTCAAGTATTTTAAGGGAATTCCCTTTCCAAGCAGGTGTTCCAGCGAACTTTAATATCATACAAGGAATTGATCAAAAACTATTACTAAAGCAAATAATCCATAATATACTTAGAGAGGTAGCTACAGACTCAAACGACAGACATTACTCTGATTTACAACTTTCCCTTCAACGCTTTGGAAACCGTCAAAAATTAGTGGATCTGTTTGTAACGATGGTCGAAAAACGGGATGTTGTCAATAATAGTATCTACCAATTATATGAGAATCTTGACTGTGAAGGTTTGTATGAAATTTGGTGTCAACAGATTAATCAAAAATTCATTACTTCTCTAAAGCCATTATTGGCAATAGCATGTGGACCGAATGCTGATGTTGTTAGGGAGTATACACATCAACTTGAAAATATTAAGAATGTAAATGATACGTATAATTTACGGATAGATATTGTTGACTTGATAACTACCAAAAGTGGAAGTATTGGAAAAACTGATTTTATTGGAAGAGGGGTTGATATAACCGATTATAAAGAAGAAATCAAATATCTTGAATCTGCATCAAAGATTATTAAAAATGCGAAGGCACTTGATGAAGACAACACAGGAACATTTGATCACTATCTGATAAAAACAACCCAGAACTTGCTTGCACTTTATAAGAGAATCCTTGTTGACTACCAATCTAACAAACTTTTGCAAAGTACACTTGATTTCAACGACTTACAGATCAAAACACGCGATCTATTAAAAAACAGAGATGAAATTAGGAAAATACTGTTAGAAAGATATAAATATTACATGATTGATGAATACCAAGATACAAACGAAATTCAATATGAATTAGTAATGTTGTTGACAAATGAACTTCAAGATGCAAATCTGTTTATCGTAGGTGATCCGAAACAAAGCATTTTCGCCTTTCGTGGAGCGGATGTTCGTGTATTTGATAAAACGAAACAAAAAATTATTAACAACAATGGAATGGACATTCAACTCACAGAAAATTTTCGTTCACTACGCGATACAGTGGGATTCGTAAATCACTTTTTTCACAGTTTGATGGGAAATGGTTCAAAGAACGAATTTGAAGTGGAATATGAACCTTTAACACTTGCAAGAACCAGTGATGGTGAAGGAACTGTAGAGATCATACTTGGACAACAGGATAACGAAGCAACCAACGAATCTGTAATTATTGCACATCACATTAATAAAATGATAAGTAACAATGAACAGATATGGGAACGTGGTGAAGATGGTGAAGAAATTCCAAGACCAATTAATTATGGAGACATAGCAATCCTTATTCGGAGTAGAAGCCATCTTCCTGATATTGAACATGCGTTACTTGCTGCGGATATTCCTTATCTCACTACCGGAGGAATAGGATTCTATCAACGACAAGAAATCTATGATATTTGGAATTATCTCAACTTTCTAAACTCGCCTGATCTAAATGATACTGCACTTGTTGGAATTCTACGCGGTCCAGCATTTGGTATTTCAGATACTGAGTTATACGAAATTTCGAGACAACAGGTAAAGGGTTACTGGGAAAAAACGAACAATTATTCATCACCTTCTGACCAACTACAGAAAGCAATTGCAACGATATTGGTCCATTTGCAATATGCACACCGTATGCCTATAAATCAACTCATACAAAAAATTGTAAATGAAACAGGAATTATTGGAACACTGAATTTAGGGAAACAAGGACAGCAGAGAATTGCGAACTACCAGAAATTAATAGATCTTGCAAGGGATTTTGATGGGGATGAAAACAAACATACTTTATCTGATTTTATTGAATTTTTAGACATCCTCATTAATGAAGAACCTCGTGAAGGACAAGCACCGATTGAAAATACAAGTGGTGCTGTAGAAATTATGACTGTCCATTCTGCAAAAGGAAAGCAATTCCCTGTGGTAATACTATCTTGTCTCCATAGAGGAGGAATGTTCTCAAGTGAACCATACATTGATGTGGAACTTGGTATAGGGTTCAGTCTATATCAACCAGAAGATGAATATACAAAATCTGTACCAGAAATAGTTAACATTATGAAAGACCGTGCCTCTACTAAAGACGATGCAGAAAAGAAACGACTCTTATATGTTGGAGCAACTCGTGCAGAGGATCGGCTTATTTTATCTGGGTCACTTAATCGTTTCTATAAACTTGATAAATTGTTGAAATGGGTCTATGAACACCTTGGCATTGAAAAAGAGGACGATTCATTTAGCAAACAGGTGGCAGTCAACACCTATTTAAACAACCAGGAGACCTACGGAACTTTTGATCTAAACATCCCAATACATAAGCGAATAATTGACATAGATGATGAAGATAAGATATCAAATAAAATTGTTGATGCTGATTACCCAGATTTTCCTTTGGAACTTACAATTTCATCAGCAATAGATACTTCCCTATCTGTTACAGAACTTGCAAACTATGTCCGATGTCCGCAGCGGTATCAACTGGAACACTTGCTACAGATTCCGATATCAGAAAATGGACAATCCGAAGAAAACGAAAGGGACTTGGATAACATTATCCGTAATGTACTTGCTCAAAAAATGCTATCGTCCTCATCACAGAATGTAAATACATTGATTGATCATGCGATAAGCAATTATACTGATGTAAATACAGACTCATCAATTGCAAGACTAAAGGAAATAAGTAATAAACACATAAATAATTTTCGAGATTCCCAACTTGGTCAAATCTCACTCTCATCTACCGAAAAATATATAAATTATCATATTAAAGCGGAAACCAATGGACACATTATCTCAGGGAAAATTGATAGATTATTTAAAGATCTGTCTGGACTATGGCAGGGGATAAATTATATTTCACAAGGCAATCTTGGTAAAGATTATTATCAACCAGAAATTGAACTTCTCGGTCTTCTGATACATCAATCTTTCCCTGAACAACCTATAGTTACGATCAATTATTTTTTCACGGAATTGGGAGAATGTCTCAGCATGAGTTTCAATAGTATTGATTTTCAAGAGATTTCGGAAAAGTGTAATCAGGAGATTATTTCACTTCAAGAAAATAAATTTACGAAGAATACTATACAGTGTATTCCATGTCCATATTCTGATTCAATTGGACAGTGTATTGTCAAGTAAACTAAGGAGTCAAATGTGAATAAAAAAACCTCGCAATTCATTTGTATTGTCATCATTGGTCTTACCATGTGTGTAGCATTCTCTGCCTATGCAGGCAAATGGAGGGACGATTTTGAAGATAATAATATACTGGAATGGGAGATTTTCAACCTTGTCCGTCAAGTAGAAAAATGGTGGATTAATGATGGCAATGCTGTAGGTGAAATCTTTGAACCAGGTTTTATGAGTCTGTGGCTTACTGGTGAGTTAGATTGGAGGTTCTATAGAGTTTCCTGCCGTGCAATGTTAGAACATGAAAGAAATGACCCACCTTATATTGGAATAACACTTCATGACAGAGAATTTGAAGAAAGTCGTTATTTATTCACAATTGATTATGTGGTCGGTTCTGCAACTATAGTAAAAGGAATTCAAGGTGGTGGATTTGTTAGAAGTCCATTTATAGCCGAGAAAGATGTTTGGTATGATATGAGCGCTACAGTATATGAAGATGGCACTCTTGAATTCAAAATTGATGACTTCGTTCTCACAGCAAACGATCCTGATCCATTGAAAGGTGGAAAAGCAGGACTCGTTGTAGGAGATGCACGCGCACGATTTGATGATGTTGAAATTTCTGGCACCAATATACCAAATGGAGGACCAGGAAAACCGCGTGATGTAGCACCACAAGCTAAACTCGCAACTACTTGGGGTGAACTAAAAAGAAAGTGATGCATATACCTCTTTGGCTGTTAATGTTGAATCTGATATGATTGCACGAAACTTAGATAACAAATTTCATTTCTGTAGTTTTAAACCTTCATCCCAAACTTTTTCAGTTATCCCTTTTCTTCAACAAATTCAATGGATAGAATTAGCATTAGTTGTTTTGTTTCTATCCCTATTAACTAACTCGGGTCTTTTTGCTGATACTCTCCCACAGTTTACGGATATTACTGAAGATGCAGGGATTAATTTTGTTCATAACAACGGCGCATTTGGTAAGAAATATTTACCTGAAACAATGGGGTCTGGGTGTGCTTTTATTGATTACAACGGTGATGGGTGGCAAGACCTTATCCTTGTAAACGGAATGGATTGGGATGGACATCCAACTGAAAAAAAGAATACATTAGCACTCTACAGAAATAATCAAGATGGGACATTCGCAGATGTCACCATACAAGCAGGGTTGAATCATCCTGTTTATGGTATGGGAGTAGCAATCGCAGATTATGATAATGATGGTGATGACGACGTTTATCTGAGTTGTCTCAATGCTGACAGGCTTTTTCAAAACGAAGCTGATGGTACTTTTCTTGATGTTACTCAACAAGCAGGTATTGATAACCCAGGTTTTGGTACAAGTTGTGCATGGTTGGATTACAATCTTGATGGTCATCTTGACATATATGTTGCAAATTATGTCACATGGAGCATAGAGACTGACATATTCTGTACCCTTGATGGTAAAAACAAAGCATACTGTACTCCCGAATCATATAAGGGTCAGGCAAGTAAACTCTTTCGTAATCGGGGTGATGGAACATTCGTAGATGCCTCTCGCAATGCTGGAATTGTGGATCCGGATAGTAAATCGTTAGGTGTATGTATACTTGATTATAATCAGGATGGTCTACCTGATATCTTTGAGGCAAATGATACACAACCAAACAAACTGTATCAGAACAACGGTGACGGAACTTTTATTGAGGTAGGAATGTTGACAGCAGTAGCATATAATGAGAGTGGTGTTGCAACTGGAGCAATGGGGGTGGATGCTGCTGATTATGATAACAGTGGAAGAGAAAGTCTCATTATTGGTAATTTTTCTAACGAAATGTTGAACCTATTCCACAATGAAGGTGATTCATTTATTGATGATGCACCATTGGCACAACTGGGTAAAGCAAGTTTATTGACTCTAACATTTGGATGTTTTTTCTTTGATTTTGACTTGGATGGAAAGATTGACATATTTACTGCAAATGGTCATGTTGAAACAGACATTAATAAGGTGCAAAGTGAGGTTACTTACGCTCAACAACCACATCTTTTTCGGAATATATCGGATGGTAAGTTCGCAGATGTCCTCCCTAAAGTTGGACAGGATTTAGCAAAACCCATGGTTGGTAGAGGGACTGCCTACGGTGATATTGATAACGATGGAGATATGGATTTACTCGTTACCACATCTAATGGACCCACACATCTATTTCGTAACGATGGAGGTAATCAGAAAAATTGGCTAAAAGTTCAATTGATTGGGAGTAATAACAACAGAAACGGGATAGGTGCACGTATCCATATTACCTCAAATATTGGCACACAAACCAGGACTGTAAAAAGTGGTTCAAGCTACTGTTCACAGAGTGAATTAACCGCATTCTTCGGAATTAATGATGACACCATAATTGATACTATTGAAGTGCATTGGACCAACGGTAAAGTTACTGAGCTACACAAAGTGAAACCTAATCAGATGGTTACAATAAAAGACGAATAAGTGCAGTTATATATAACCGGAATTTTATTAGTATAATCGGATGTTTTCATAGATCGAATATTACCTGGGCTTCCCAGTCACCAGTAGGTTTTTGTTTTACATATAACTGATGATATGTAACCGCTTTGATCTCGGTATATACAACATGTTTGTCAAAATTAGTGGGTTCACCATACACCTTTGCAGTTAACTCTGTGGAGTTAATGTTGTGAATCTCAGCACGGACAAAGAAAACTTCTTCAGTTTCATGTCTGTATATTAATTCATCTAACCATGCTACAAATAACGCTTCTACTGATTCCGCTTGAATCTGAATGTCTATGATGGATGTTTCGTCAATTGTGTCAACAACAGCGATCATTTCAAAAAGACCTTGAGCTGCATTGGTAAAGAGTGATGAAAGTGTATCACCCCTAACAAGCATCCCCGCATCTGCTGTATGTTCTATGTATTCAAAAGGTTGAATTGTCATTATTAAACTTTAATATTTCTCATCTATGCAGTCAACACTTTTCTCTCAACATTTTACAAGAACCTTAACTATCTTTATTGTAGGATGGTTATGTTGTTACAATATGCTTCTACATGCTGAACCTTGGAAATGTGGAACTCCTTTGTTATGTGAACATACACCTACAATCCAAGAGAATGGGAGTAATAGGTCTAATGTATTAGCAGCACCAGCAGCTCCTGCAAAATTAGGACAAATTGATAGATTTTTTATTCACCTTCCTGAGACATCTATAAATGCTATATGTGTTGCAGTAGGTATTCATTGTTATGTATATGTTGATGAAACTTTTCAGGATATGCTTACAATTGCAGAAGCCGAATCAGTTTCAAAAACTTTTGATAACGATATTTATAGTAAAGTACATCATTGGATTGGAACAGAATTCCAACCAGGTTTAGATCGTGACAACAAAATTACTATACTATTCCATGATGTAGGTATGAATGCGTCTGGTAAAGATTATGGAGGATATTTTTCTCCTACTGACCAGAAACCTACTTATCCGACAAGTAACCGTCGAGATATGCTCTATATGGACATATTTCAATTTAAGGAACGTACACGACATACCTTTTATAGTAGTCTTGCTCACGAATTTGCACACCTTGTTAACTGGTATCAAAACGGTGGCACAACGGATCAACGATGGTTAGAAGAGGGTATCGCGTCTTTCACTGAATTTGGAATATACGGGACTGTACATACATTATTTGTTGACGGTTACCTTGCAGAACCTAGTATGTCGCTAACGACTGCCAACACCTTTGAATCCTATTATGGTGCAGCATTTATGTTCCTCCTATATCTCTATGAGAAGCATGGTGGTATTAACTATATACGTCAACTTGCTGCTGAGGATACGCTTGGTATACCCGCTATTGATGCGACCTTAGGTGAGAACAAGGATTTTGTTGATGTATTTCTTAAATGGGGAATCGCCAATTGGTTGAACAATCCAGTAAATGGTAGAGACTTAAGCTACCATAACCTTCCAAAACGGAAAGTTACCAAACCGACCCCTCGCATTACTCGTTATCCAACCACTTCAATTGATATTCCGATAGACAGTTGGGGTATGGAATATATACTCCTCCAAAATCTACCTGAAAACATTGAAATAACTTTAACACCTAACAACCAATCTAAACTACATGCTAATATTGCATATTTCGCACCAAATCGAAACCATCCTATTATCATTCCTGTGCCAACTTTAGCAGATCCTAACCTTGAAAATAATCAAAACATAAATGAAATTGAACTTACAAATTTAATGCATGAAGGAGAAATACTTTTAGTTGTTACATCGGAATATCCTCAAACATTCCGTTATGTTGCTGTTGAAGGACAGGGGAATACACCAATAGATATAAATAACATTGAAATCATCCCTATCAGAGATCTACAGCATACAAATAATCAATTGAACCCAAGAACAGTTACATATTCTCCACATAGCTCCTCTCAAGAAATAAATTTGATACGTAATGTTGGAATCTCTTTAATATCATCCAATCTGGCACCAAAGCTTGAACCGATGACACAAATACATCTCTCAAGTAAATATAACCAGATTGAAGTTCATGAGGAAAACGCTTTTGCTGCCAGTGACTGGGGATTAGAAATCTTTAACTTAACCCCAACACCTATACATATCGGTGAAATTGAAACACCTGGCACAGCGAATGCAATTGCCGTTGATGGAAATTATGTATATATTTCAGATGGTGTTGCAGGGGTTCACCAAATTGATATCAATCAACTCACTTCACCAAGTATAACAAAAACTCTCACTGGATTCCATGATGCACGTGATATTCATATTGCAGATGGTAACTTATATGCACTTGATACAGTCCGTGGACTACTAATCTATAATATACAGGATATTCTAAATAAGGAGACTCCTCACCCACGACGAACATATAAAACTGCAGGTATTCCATTAAATGTCTCAACAGACATAGACGGGAACATCTATGTCAGTGATAGTGCACAAGGATTATATAAACTAACACTTGACCCATTTGCAGGATTTATCATTAATGGTATTGCTGCTCTGTTTGCTTATGATTTTGAAATAATCGGAAATAATGCACTTGTTGCTTCAGCTGATATGCGTATATTGGATATAAGAAATCCATTTGCACCGGCACACATATCACAAGAGAACACACCAGGACTGGTTTCGTCTTTACGATTTTACAATGGATTATTATATCTTACTGATCGTCAGTCAGGACTGCACATTGTCAATGTCAATAATCTAAAGATACCGCGTGTGGTTTCTACAATTCCCACTTATGGTAATGCAGAAAATGTCGCACTATGGTATTCCGATGATAGAGAAACATTCGCTTATGTTGCTGATGGAAAGGCAGGAATACAAACTATTAATGTATCCAATCCAAATACACCGATATGGATCAATCACTACAACGCAGGTGGTAATACATCTTCACTTGATGTGGTAAATGATAGTGATGAAATTACGGTAGCTATTGCGAATGGTACGGGGGGATTAAAAGTCGCTGAATTTAACGATCCGTATAATGGAGAGATTACACAGCATATTCAGACATCTGGTCAACAAGGAGTACTCAGTGTAAAAATACGACGACAACACGGCTTCATTGGAACAGACAATGGATTGGATGTTGTTCATCTGGAAACAGGTGAAATTCTTTCTCAAATATCAACAAAGGATCCCGTATTTGCAATTGCCTTGATTAATGACTATGCATATTTGTGCGCAAAATCGCTTTTTGTTGTTGACATAAAAGTCCCTGAACGAAGTCGAATTGTTGCACAACGAATTTTACCTGGAACAGCATACAGAATTACGTATGAGGAATCGCATGTTTTTATTGCTTCACTTGAAGGGGGTGTACAGGTATTTGATATTGCTGACCCAGCCGAACCGCGCTTAATTTCTCAATACGAAACAGTTGGTGCTGCGACGAATGTTACAATTGATGGTGATAACTTATATGTATTAGATAACCGTAACGGTATTTTGAAATTAGATGCACAAAATCCTAATCAACTCGTATTAACCGGTGAATATCCAGATACACAGTTACCGATTGCAGCTGCAGTTAAGGGTGAATATCTGTACCTTCTTGATATAGAATCTCTTCAAATTATAGATACGGGTTCATTGCACCGTCAAGCACGTTTTTCACAGTTTCAATCACCAACCGACCTTGTTTTGACTGATTCAACTGTATATGTTACCGATCAATACCAACTCAAAATCTTCCGAGTCCATACAGACCAATCCAGACTTGCAGTCGAGGAATATCCAAAGGACGGTATTTATCATTCAAAACCATTGATCTCGGCACCAAAAAATCAGCTGCTACAAAACCATCCAAATCCCTTTAATCCCGAAACGTGGATCCCATACTCACTTGCTAATAATAGCAATGTCTCGCTCACAATCTATGATACACATGGTAATCTCGTGATACAGCAAACATTGGGTTTTCAAAAATCTGGAAACCATTCAGCATATTGGGATGGACGCAACATTCATGGGGAACCTGTTGCAAGCGGAGTGTATTATTATACAATTAAGTCAGAAGAATTCTCACAGACTCGGAAAATGGTAGTCAGACGTTAATCACGGTCAATCCAAAATACAAACATATAACATTTCAAAATGAAGCATATATGTATGACTATGATAAGAACTGCTCTATTTCTGAATGGGTTGGAAGAGAAGGAATTACACCAACTTTCTGGGTTGCCAATGCCCCCGCAGCATTTGCATACCGCATGATGTCATCAAGTTGATCTTTATTAATTGCTGACAATTCATCGTGCCTTATCAGTTGTGTAAGCATTGCAGCAACAAAAGCATCTCCTGCACCAAGTGTATCCACAACCTTAACATCATTACCATCAATAGAACCTTCTATGACACCATTAGTATAATAACACCCACGTTCCCCTAACGTGACAACTATCAATTTGACACCGAGTCCGAATATCCGTTTAATACCACTTGCTAATTCAACATCACCTGTAACAAATTCCCATTCCTCCTCAGATATTTTCACGACATCGGCATAGTGCATCACTTCCCATATCCAATACTTAGCATCATCTGCACTGTCCCAAAGCATCAAACGTAAATTGGGGTCGTAAGAGATGAATGCACCAGAATTCTTAGCACATTGAATTGCTTTCAGTGTTGCTTCACGGGTTGGTGAATGACTTAGACTAACCGAACCGTAATGAAACAATTCTGCTGATTGAATGTAGTCAGTGTCAACCTCATCTGGTGATAGTTGAATGTCAGCACCTGGATGTCGATAGAAGGTGATATCCTTCATTCCGTCGGAACGAGTGGCAACGAAGGCTAAGGTGGTACGAGACGACTCACCTGATATCAGATATGAGGTGTCAACACTGTTCTGTTGAAGCGTTTCTGATAGAAAATCACCAAACGGATCTGCACCTACTTTACCGATGAAACCTGTATCTACACCGAGTTTAGCTAATCCAACGGCAACATTCGCAGGTGCACCACCTGGAGCTTTAACGAATCCTGGGGCTTCTGCAAGTGTGACATCTGGTGTTGTAGAAACAAAATCGATGAGAAGTTCACCGATACATAAAGCCTTTGGCATAAAGTTGTTCCTTAGTATTCAATATAAATTATCTGTTTAGGAAGAATATCTTTTAGGATTTTACGCAGTTGTGGAATCAATGGACGTATTAATTCCATTTTGTTTTGTGGTGCAACAAGTATGATCACTGCAATATTAAATTGATTTAGATTCTGCTGTGTTTCAATGTTACGGTCTGCTGTTAACCATACATCAAACTCATTTTCTGCCCTTCTGAGCAATTCTCCGTTTTTCATTCCAGACCAACCTTTTTCCTGTACAGTGAAAACAGAATAATCAACTAATTCCTTCTTTAGTTTCTTAGGTAGGCATTCATCAATGAGTATTTGCATAGGCTTGTGTAATCAGCATTTCCTTTGCAAGTTCCAAGACACAGACTGCCTGATTACGATTAACAGAAGGAAAATCCTCAAGAAATTCATCAAGGGTTTCTCCACTCTCTAAATAGTCAATGAGATTTTTTATTGGTACACGTGTGTTTTTAAATACTGGAGTACCACTCATTATATCTGTATCACACGTTATCAGACTATTTAATGTCTGGGTCGTATTTTTTTCATAATTCATAGTGATTCCTCCAATTATTATAGTGTCTATATACTCAAGGTTACTTTATAATTTGGTAGTTGTCAAGGTATAAAGGCACATCAAGATATCAACTATTGATTCTCGTTCTCTAAGATCAGAATGTAGTTCGCAAGGTTTGTGCTTGTCCAGTCTCAGCTGATCTGTATCCTGCATCAAAAATCTCTATAACATGACGTGCATGTTCAGCAGTAACGATGGTAGGCTTATCCTCACGAATCCAGTCTACAAGCTGCATAATGTCTTCATATACGTGTGCTTCCTGTATACTGCGGTGTGGTCCTACAACATGTGGCAACTCTCTCTTAGGTGCATCAATCGGTTTACCGTTAATGGTACTACCTTCAATCACACCTGCTGTTCCATTGATTGCTAATCCACCTTTGATGGCGTGTCCAGCAGCAGCACCATATATAAATCCAAAAAAAGCATCTCCGAAGTCAAGAAGAATAAAGGTATTATCGTCCATATCGCACGGTAGCATCTCCCCTCGGAATTCACGTTCTTTGACACGTACACCAGAAAATGCTGTAACTCGTTTGACAGGACCAAGGATACCGGTCATCGTATGCAACCCGTAAACGGTCATGTCGTATAGCGGTCCACCACCCGGTTTACGGAAATACCACGCTGGATTGATATTGGATAGAACGTCATCTCCCTGTCGTACAGATTCAGCTTCGTGGTATCTACCAAAAGAGGAACCAGTTGCTGCCCAAGTCAATGTTCCGATTGCACCGTCATCAATCAGTCTCTTAATCTCTCTATGAATGGGACGCAGCATCTGTCCTGGAGAAGCAACCAATTTGACTCCCTTTCGTGCTGCTGATTCAATCAAGTCATCTGCTTCATCTACTGTGGTTGTCATTGTTTTGTTGAAGTGTGCGTGTAGACCGTGTTCTATTGCGAGTTTTCCCTGATCATAATGCAGACCAATGGGGGATGCAATAGATACTGCATCTACATGTCCATCTGCTAATAACTCTTCGTATGTTTCATAAGCATGAGGGACATTGAATTTTTCTGATGCAGCTTGTGCCCTACCTGGAACAGGATCGCAGACAGCAGTCACCTGTAATCTATCCTGGACATCGTCTTGTGTGAGATGCGGAAGTATTCCTCGAACTGAGATGCTACCTACCCCAATTACACCTATACGCACTCTGTCATTAGCCATGATATTCTCCCAAATGAAATAACGATCTTATTTTCTCCACGATGTTTCGTGTTGCCATCCGACAGCGTTTTTGAGTTTATCACAATTGATAAATGATTGATGTCCATCAAGTGTCGCTACCTTTGGTAGAAACTCTGGTTTAAAACGTTCAACAAGTTCAAGAGAATGTTCCAAAGCTGAAGTGTCATCTGCGTTAAGGAAATATACATCATGTTTTGGTAGTGTATCCGCTTTTTCCATAATCATACGATGTGCACTCGCTACATCTTCACTCCCTACCCAACACCACAACCATGGTGTCCATCCATTTGTAGGTTTGGCATTTTCTGCCATCTGTTTTCTCCGTTCTTCAGGAGTTATCCCAGCAGGACGGGTAACGTAGGTTCGGATTCCGTATGCACGTGAATAACTCGCAAGCAGATCTTCACCGCAACGTTTAGAAAAACTATAGGAATCTTCAGGATAGCATGGATGTTCTTCATCAATAGGTAAGTAGTCAATTGGTATGTGCGTCTTACTTATACGAAATCCGTGTCCCAATGCACAATTACTGCCGGACATCACCACCGTTTTCACATTTGCTTCAATTGCAGCTTGCATGAGGTAGTAGGTGCCAAGCATATTTGTTTTGAATGTTGCATCAAAAGGAATGCCTTTTTCTTCAGCATTTGCTCGCATATCTGGATGGTCAACAGGATTGGGTTGTGCTCCAAGGTGTTGAATTGCATCTACACCATCAACTGCACGTTGACAATCCTCAAAATTGTTTAGATCACCTTGAATAAATGGTAAGTTTTCAAATTCATCCGGGGGTTGTCTGCGTGACATTAGAACAAGTGTGTGGCTTTCAGCCAATTCTCGGATGACATAAGTCCCAAGACGACCACTGGCACCAGTAATTAATACTTTCATGAATTACCTTTCGATATAGACCCAACATATAGTTAGCTTGGATTTTGATGACAGAGAAATATATTATTTTTCACTATATTATATCACTGATACGAATATTATCAAAGGATAGAATCGAAAGGTAAGATAATAGTCTACAAAGGCATTGTAAAGTATATTAACATGAGGGATACTGACTAACCCATTCGTTCAATAGACCAATGCCTATCTGTGGTCTGAACCACAACAGCATTCGGCATATCCATCTGTGTCAACATCTGATTGACTTCTGCAAGAGTAAATGCAGCAAGGAAGGAATCGTAATAAAGTTTCTGTTGGTAGGGAGTATCATCAGCAGCATACTTGTCTACAAATGCTTGTGCATCTGCTGGTGTAGCAGGACGGATGAGATCACGAATTAAAACCATTCCGTTCGGTTTGACAACTCTTCCCATCTCTTGAAGTGCTTTTTCTGCATCGTGAATATGATGAACAATACTGTTAGAAATGAGTCCATCAAAAGAATTGTCTGGATAGGGCAGTGTCTTGGCATCTATGTGTTCAAGTGTAATCCTATCCGTGAGATTAGCATCAACGACATGTCGTTTTGCTATTTTTAGCATCTCTTCGGATAAGTCAATTGCAGTTATGTGTAGGTTTGGCAAATGTTGTGCAAGTAGGATAGGGATTTGCGCGGGTCCAGTGCCGACATCAAGAAAATGTCCAGTATCAGCTCCGAGTGCGATGACACGATCAACAAAAGCGTTGTCTACCTCACCGTGCTCCATTGCATCGTATGCTTCGGCTGCTTCTGTTGTGTCCATCACCTCTTGTTCTACAATTCGTTTCATACTCAATTTTCTCTATTATGCTTGCGACTGTCTTTACATTTTGCTGAATCTGGTCTGGCTGAAATTGGGTATACATACCGACCGCCATTGCATCAATTGGCTTTATATTTTCAAGTGCATACTGATAGGCTGAATAAGGTTCATTTCTACCCGCTGCTAATACTTTTATGGCAATTATTGGTAGAGGAACTGCTTGGATTGTGCTAACAGCAACATCTCGGTCATCTGGTAGATATAATTCTCTATGTCTTGTATGATTATACAACGCACAGACATAAAAGTCAACGTCATATCCTTCTGTGTAGCAATACTTGAGAATCTGTGGATCATGTGTACCGATTCCTACTGCACAACCGAGATCACGGATACGTTTTAGACTATCTCTAAGCAAATCCAGTCGTCCTTCAACATACATTTCATCTGTTGTGCCACCGTGATGGTAAATTGCAATTGGGTTATAACTCCCAATTATCTCAAGATACTCGTTCAGATCGCTATATTCAGTGGATTTTGGTGTCTGTGCTATCCACTGAATAGTTCCACCCGCATTCCAATAGTCGTTTAGGACACGCATGATATGTCTATCAGCACGGGCAAGCACGGTGTTGATACCGTGCTTTTCCGCTTGTACGAGGTCATCCATAATTTGGTGTGTCGTGTAGTAATCCACCATGGCTTTTGATGCTTCGGGGGATTGGTGCGAGATTCCACTATATGGATTACCACCGATAATTAGGCGCGTGACCTGATGGGAGGAAATGGAAATCGTGGGTATTTTCACTGCACATTACCTTGATTATTGAGTTAAATTTGACTTTATTTATTCTTGTGGTGATAACACATAGACATGGTTTTCCCCAACTGCTATACTCGTTGGATTAGAAGACTGTAGGGAAATGCCGGATATAAAACGTTTCATAACAGGTGCATCAAGATCAAGAATAGAAAGGAAACCCTTTGAATTTGTGACAAATAACAAGCTGTCTAATATCTGAAAATCTGTAATTGCACCTATTAGCTGATTTTCTTGATACTCTACTGTCTCGACCCATTGGTCTTGTGAGACAAACTGTATTTTGTTTCTCTTATCTAAATATGCCTCTGTAGGAGTGCCACGAGGAAGAGTCCTTTTACCAGTGAGGTAAAGATGAGCCAAATAGTTAGCCTCTATGTTGTAGTCCTCCATATAACCCCAAATAAATGGACGTTTAAGGTCTGCATCCAATACTACTGAGATATCACGACATTGATTACGTGGACTTGAAAATACCAAATGATCCTCAGTATTTCTAACTATATGATGTACGCCATTAAAATCTAATAGGTTAACCCGATCAGAAAGTGTTAACCAACCATGGTCACTTGATGTCTTATACTTCAACATAATCTGTTCTGCCTCAGCACCTTTGGCTAATACACCGACTAAGTCTGAAGGATATTGTAGTTCATCAGTCTTTACCAATAATACATTATCGTCTGTCAAATGATAGATATGAAGATAGTTATTGACATCCAATACATATAGGTAAGATCCATATATATCGAATTCGTGTATCGAATTTGAATGGTGCAAACTCACCTGTGATTGAAGCACGGGTTCATGTGGATTAGAAATATCTATTAGATAGATCTTTTCATTACCAGATACAATAACTTTATCCTGTGATATGTGTGCTTTGTCAAGTTTTCCTGGGAACGAAAGTGATGTTATATAAGATGGTTGTTGTGGGTTGGAAATATCAAGGACAAGCAGATGTTTATCAGCAGTTACATATCCGTATTTTCTTGAGAGAACAATATTATTGTTTAGACCAGACTTGAACGGGAGATTTAATTTTCCAACGACGATTGGATTTTTCGTATCTGATGTGTCTACAACAGTGACATAACTTTCTTGTGGTTTTTCTATGGTTTCCGCTTCTTGGTTCTGTTCAATAACACTGATAACACATCCTATGTTAAAGGTTAGAGTTAGTATTAGGATGTAAAAAGTTAAACTTGTTCTTGCATATAAAAATTGCATAATTTTCTCCTTGAAATGAAATTCTTTTTTTACAACAAACCAGAATGTATTTTTCAACGATGAATTTACTAACAATGAGGATATAAATAGGTATGCTAATAACAATATAAAAGCAATTTCTATGCCAATATCAAGTAGGTTAAAAGGCAACAAAATTGATTTTTCAAGATAGGATATGCACATATAGGGGCAAATAGGAAATAATATGTACAAATATGTGCAGATGTTTAGGTGATGGATTAGATAGGTTGTTGTCCCATACAAGTTTATTGAATGGTGATAGGGTTACATAGACAAGCTGCTGCACCTATCCGACAAAGTAGTGCAAACATAAGTAAAAAGGAACTCCGATTCCCAACTATAAACGTGTTTTGTTGCGATTCAGAGAAGGATGTTGTAGAAGAAAAGTTAGTTTGATACATACCCACAAAATGTTTAGACTATAGGAGTGTAAAGTAAATTTTGGATCTAATTATAATAACGTGAGTTCGGTTTAGCTGACATGCATGATTTTATATCTAATTGCCGAATTTCCAGAATCATAACTTTGCATGATTTATCAGACACTATAACAAAGGTTTTTTGCCGTGTATATTTACCGATTCACAAAGTTGCTTGTACCGAATTCACGTTATAATATGTCTGCTAAGATTCTTCGCTGCAATCTTGTTGGGTCAGACTTTTTTGTGATTTTTACACTTGCATCTCGTGATGTCTCCGGTTTGTCAGGTATTTTACTCAGTGTAACTGGTTCAGTTATGGTATTTCCATCTACTTCAAATGTCATTTCAAATACATCACCAGATTTCCACGATTTAGCACTTTCCCGCAGATCAGCAAATTTATCGACTTTCGTACCATTAACAGAAATCAACCGCCAAGATTTATGTTCTATGTTATCTCTAATTACCTTAGATACATAATCGGATGTCGGCAATTCTTCACTATATTCTATCTGAACATCTAAACCTGCATAGTTGAAATACTCAGATAGTGGTAACCGTTCTTTTCCTGTAACATAAGATTTAAAAAAAGTATCAAAATCTTTTCCAGAAACCTTATTTACACTTCGGATGATATCATGATATGTATATTCTATAGAATTATCTGGAAACTTTCGATACATTTCCTGCATTACGTGATTAAAGTTTTTTCTGTTTTTAGTGAGATGGCGTATCTGAAAATCCAATGACGCAGCAACAAGACTTCCTCCTTCATATAAGAGTCGACTGTCTCTGAAATAGTCACCGATTGCAAATTCGTGTGAAACTGATAAATAATCTTCACAAGCACTTTCAAGTCGTTCCAACCATTGACTCTCAGATAAATATCCGAGCTGCTTTGATGTAATATCGGAGTAGTAATTCGTTACTCCTTCAACAAACCATCTTTCCTTTCCTGTAAAAGGGGATAACGCGGTGAGACCATTCCATATATGGAATACTTCATGAGCAAGAAAAGGTCCCCACTCATGTTTTGTATCCATATCCAAGGTTTCATCCATCTGAATGCTAACACTGTTCATGCGACCAACCCCTTTCATGCGTTTCTCACCTGTTCCTTCATAGGGGTTCACTGAAAACACTACGCGTTCTGCTGGACCTCCATTGAAAACCTTTGAGTATGCATTCAAGAATTTTTCGACGGTACGCTGCATTTCATCTTTTGAAGCCTTCAGACTACCACCCATGCCGATCAATACCTCAGTCTCACCTGATTTCGCACTAACTTCAACATGTTCTCCAATGAGGAGAAAATTCGAAGTTAACTCATCTTGATTTTTAACTGAGAACTTATGTCCAGTATTTCCAATACGTTTCCAAGGGGTTAATACATTCCATCCATCAGGCAGATTGAATTCTACCTCAATTTTGTCAGTTTTCCCACCAACAATAAATAAATTTCCACTTGGCCAAAACATGCAGTCATCACGGAAATAAGGTGAGGATTGAGACAAATAAGTTATCCCATGTCGCTTGAACGTAAAATCCTTATAACTCTTTGCGTATTTTTGTGATATTTCGTAGTCAATGGTAATAGGATTTTTGTTACCATGCTTGAAAAATTTGATATTCCAAACAGGATATGGATAATCCTTAAAATGAGGAGGACCGATTGCACCGGGTTCAACCTTTAAACCACGCATGCGATGGTGTTTCTTAATATCATATTTACTGTCATCAGGAATAAATTTACTATGCTGTGGAATATAGTCGTTATCACCGTTGAGACGTAACATCATTTTTTCAAAAGTCAATTCTTCAGGGTATAATATGTAATTAACTTTCATTTCACCTGGTTTCATCGGATCCTCTATAGTTACGGTGTAGTATGCTTTACTGATAGGTGTTTCCGGTAGAACATTAGGATCACTAACATGTAGTTTCTCAATAATCGGTTTAGTATGATAATCGTTCTGCCACCTATATGTCCATGATGTATTTACATTCAATGGAAAATAGTCAGAACTTCCTCCTGGCACATTGTAATCTATCAATTCGGCTTCTGTAATAACACCGTTTGAATGTTCGTATCGCATCTTCACCAGACCAACACCTTTGGCAAACCACAAATAGCGTGTTCCATTTATTAAAGTACTTTTCAATGCAGTTTCAGCTTCAGCTCCCGTGAAAACAGTTTTATGCTTGAGACACTTCGTGAAATCACCTGCAGCACACTTTACGGATTCATAATCCTCTATAGTTGTCTGTAGATATGAATTTGACCATCCCTCCTCTGTCCATGTTTTTCCAACAGTCAGCGGGTATCGAAACATTTCTGGCCACGAAGTGCTTATATTATCTGAAAATATGCTTGTGGGATACTCAATTTCTGTAGTAGATTTTATTCCAGGTCTGGAACTCGCTTGGTTGATTGTCAAAGTTGATGCTGTTTTTTTGATATAGAATTCTCTTTTCCCTAATTCTTGATTAGATATAGAGTTAACTGTTGCAGTCAGTTGAAGACTACCTTTGATGTGATCCCTATTGCCGCTATAAACGTCAAGATAAGCTTGTTCAATAAATTCTTCGTTATGATAGTCGTTTTTCCATTTATATGTCCATGTTGAACCAATATTAAGTGGAAAGTATTCATCACTTTTTCCAGTTATATTATAATCCGTTAATTCTGCATCGGTATTTACACCGTTTGAATGCTCATAACGCATTTTAACTATCCCAACACCTTTTGCAAACCATAAATATCGTGTACCGTCTATTATCTCTTTCTCCAACTTGTTTCCAATATGAGCTTCGGTGATGACTGTTTTATGCTTAAGACATTGTTCAAATGTGCCAAATGCAATTTCAACTGTTTCAAATCCCTCCAGAGTTGTTACTTTCTTTGAATTCCATCTATATTCCCATGTTTTTCCTATTGTTATAGGATAATGTAAAATTTCACCACCGGTCTCAAGAGATATATTTTCAAAAAGTATGCGCATCGGATCGATATGACGTTTAAAAGACGATAAATGTGAAGACCGCAAGGTTAAAAAATCGTCAGTTTTGTGGACGTAGAGACCGCCTTCAGCAAAATCGTTTCCTAATTCTGTTGCAACTTTGATGGAAACTTTACGTGCTACTTTTGTTGGTAACTCATTTGTTGGTAACTCATCGGGTTGATTGCATGATGTAAGGATTAATATAATGCAGCAAAAGGAAAATAGAGTTTTCATCTGGTATCTCCTCTCTCATTGATTCAGGATTTATATTGGATTTTACAATTACCTTGACAGTTTGTTTGTAGGAGGGAACTCCGGGGAATGCTATAGAGCATTCCCGCATACAGAAGATGTGTCAACTTATTTATATATTTCACTATATATTGTGTATTATTACAGAGTATCCACCATATCTGATCTTATTCGGTGGATACTCTCAAAATCAGAGAATAGTATCTCTGTTAGAAAGAGACACCTAATTTAACGCTCCGTTCAGGATGGTTGTCCATATCTATATATGCCTCAACAGAATCTTCAAAGGGTACAACTGGATCAACGATATCTTCGCAGTCAAACCTACCTTCAGCAAGCCATTTCCAACAATTGGATCTGATGCGTCCGAAATTCCAGCGCGGATGGTCACGGTTCGGATCACTGTTTGCACGAGCAAAGATAAGGTTTGGTATGTTGAAATGTGCAACTGCACCCAAATCCAAGCCACCTGTGCACTCTTTTGCCCACCCTGCAACGACAACCGTTCCTTCAAATGCGACACTACGTATTGCGTCATCAAGTGCATTGTAATTCGCGCTGGTTTCAATAGCAACATCAAGTCCTAATCCACCTGTGGCTTCCTTAAGAACTTCACCAACATTACATGCTGTTGGGTCCAATACGAGATCTGCTCCTGTCTTTTCAGCAACAGCGCGTCGTCTTTCTATTGGGTCAACACAAGCAATGAAATCAGCACCCGCTTCCTTTGCATACTGTTGTGTCACCAAACCGATTGCACCGAGACCAAAAACAGCGACACGATCACCAACACGCACCTGTCCGTCTCGGATAGCAGATAAAGCAAAGTGTGCTGGATCATAGCAGACTGCCTCTTTCCAACTCATCCGATCTGGCATTTTATGGACTCCATTCGCACGCCAAGTATGTGTTTCTTTGAGGTGTCCGTGTCCAGCAACACGTTCACCAACTTTGCAGTTCTCTACATTTTCCCCAATTTCTATGATTTTACCCACACACATATTCCCAAGTCCTTGTGGAAAACTTGCACCTCGCGTTCCATAGTACATCGTCATTTCTGTACCGCGTTTTGGTGCGCCGAATTCGACTTGAACACGTACACTGTCTTTTGGGACAGCACCATCTTCATAATCTCTTAAAACGGGTTGCCGGGGAGCAACAGCTACTAATTCTATTGGCATTTTTTCTCCTTAAAAGTAGTAGGCACACTCTGTGTGCCGTAAACAAAATACAACTAATGCGGAATACCTAATTTATGCATGCGACGGTGAATTGCTTCTCGTGCTTCTTGGAATGGACGTGATAGATATTCTAAATGATCCTCTTCTCCGTGATGGTGCGTGGTTGTGCCGGATTCATAATGACGTGCCGACTGTTGAATATAGGATAATCCACCCTCAATCAATGTTAGCATATATTTTGCAGTTTCAGGGTCAAACATCCACCATTCTCCACCGACTGCAATGTAAATGGGTGAAGTGTGCGCTATGATACCTCGTCTCCAGCCATCGTAATGTGGAACAGCTTGAGCATAATTAGGTCCACCACATCGTGCAGCTATCCAAGAATGTTTATCTATTTTCAGATTTGCTTTAAGATGTAACTCATGCGATCCATTATTCTCTTCAGTTGTTGCAACTACCTCTCCTCCCTGTATAATCTGTAATGTATGTATGGGAAAAATAGAGTTAGCAGATGCTGAAACTTCAACTGTACCACCATTTCCTGGAAGATTAATTGTGCTACCTATCGGGTGACCATCAATTGAGAGATTTATCATAGGACCACCACTCAGGAACGTATTGCCAGCACTCATATATTTACACCAGTTATCATAGTTGAATTCTTCGTTTTCCGGAATGTGGACATACGTACGATAGACACCTACGGGTACATCTGCTGTCATCTTATCTGTCCCACCGACGAGTGGCAATTTATACCCACAATTGAGATAACGATAGTATTCAACATGTCCATACATGGCATTTGTAAGATATTCAACAGCATCAACACGTCCAGTGGCAATCAATGTTGCTGGTTCACAATTCGGATTCGGTATGTGCGGTAGGACAACAGTCCCACCTTGTTCATGACACGCATCTGCCCAATGAGATAAGGTGACCTCCATATTTCCGCCAAGTTCGGCTTCACCTGGACCATCAGAACACCATGGAGCAACTTGTTCTTTTAAACCAAGCAGTGTTAAATGTCCCAATACATGCTGTCGATTCTCTTGTGTTGCATAGACAATACTCTGTCCATCAGCAGAAGTGGTGGGTCTTCCAATGAATTCCTCCGTATTCGTGAAAAGATGTCCCCACTGTGAGAGTAAAAGGTTGACAACACCAAGGTCTTCTCCCTGTGCCTCGGTATGTGCTCCTTGTGTTGATAGAAAATGGACGTGTGTATCTCCACTGAAATAGCGATCGTTCTTCATATTACACCATCGCTTTATTCGTAGTGTCAACTCACGTTGTCCCGGCTTTATGTTGACGTTAGTGCGTAATGGTGTATATTCAAAACCACGCGCAACATCAACGATTACATCACCACGAGGTAACCACCCCTGACATGTGCCATCAATATAGGCATAACTTATCTGTCCCAACCGCACATCCCCACCGATATCAATATGCCACGTACCCATGTTAGAATTGACATGTGCGTGGTGTCCATGTGGCGCATAAGGCACACCGTGAGGCGAACGAAAATGGATACGACACGGTACAGGTTTATTCGTCTCTTCATCAATCACTGTGGTATGAACCCAGTTCCTACCAGTGTCAATGACTTCCACCTTGACACGATCATTCGGTTTAACGACACCTTCCTCTTGAAGTTTACCCCAGTTGACGGTGCCAAGTGTTTCCCCTTGGTTTCTTACTTCCACAGTCGCAGATGGTATAGCAGATACCTCAACATAAGCTGGACTACTTTTGTTATTTTGGGATTCACCCCATCCTTTGAAATCGTCTTCAATAAAGTCATCAGATGGGTTTTCTGGTAACGGATACGGATAGGTCGCAGTTCCCCGATCAACATTCACTTCCATGTCAAAAGGTTTTTCAGCATCTTCTTCCTGAGGTAGTGTGATTTTAACCTCACGGTTAGGATGTCGTGGGATAGGATCTTCGTCAAGGAAACCGAGGGTAACACCAGCAATGATAAACTTTCGCTCTTCTGGTTGTATCTCAATGGAGGAAATTTCAACATCAGGACTGGGATTCTTCCATATCCACAGGTAATAGTTGCGTGGTACACATTGGGTTGCTTCGGTCTGACGATTGCCTGCAGAACCCCATGGTCCTTGGTGACGTGAAATCAGACCTTCTTTTGTGTCGGGAATTGCGATGAAGGTCTGTTGTCCCCATCCTTGTGGAACACTACCAATCTCAAAACGTTCACGAATCGGAACACTTACCTTCTCACCATTAGAGAAGTTGAAAACATAATTAGCGATGTGTTTACCAATCGGTTCACCTTCGTGGATGCGAGACTCAAGCAGACGATGTACTATGATAATTCGTTTTGGATTGGAATTAACCGGAATTTCTACGGAGTCTGTATTTACGCCTTCCCCAAATCCCACAAAACATTTTTCACCTTCGGAGATATTAAAAGGTAGTCCGTGAAACGTCTGCTGTCCTACGGTTAGTGTTGCGTTTGTCCCGATTATTTCTGAGTTGACATTACATAAATCGGTCAGAGAGATGGGTTGATAGTCTTGCATGATGTGTCCTATGAGGTATGGTACGCATAGAAAGCGTACCTAAAATGGTACTAGAGTGGGAATTCTATTGCTTGTCCCTGTTCAGAGGACATATAGAACGCTTGCATCAGTTCCGTCAGATTACGACCATCTTGGATCGTAATTGTCATCGGTTCATCGCGTTCAATTGCATTGATCCACTGTTGTAATGGAGAAGGTGGTGCTGCAGGTGCATTTGCGATATAATTTGCCTTTTCTTCATCCGAAAGTTTGCGAGTTTGAAAATGCATTTCACCGTGTCCTGCTGCGAATGAACCTTCAGTACCGTAAATTTCAAGCATATTCGGACCGGAACGATGTGTCCACGCGACATCAATAACTCCCAAAGCTTTGTTTGCAAATTCCACAACAGAAACGCTATTATCATCAATCGGAAAATTGCCCGTAAAGTTGTTTATCTTTGCAATTGCACTTTTCGGTTCACCCATTAGCCATCTTATTACATCCACACGGTGGCATCCTAAGTCAAAAAGTGCACCACCACCAGCACGCACCGGGTCTGCAAACCATGCACTTGAACCACCAAACCATTTGTCAAGTGCGGCTGAGTGAGCAATCCGTCCCCTACCAAATGTGATGTCACCAAGAAGACCGTCATCTATCGCTTTCTTGGCAAATAGTATTTCTGCATTAGCACGGGATGGCAAAGATATCATGAACTTTACACCAGCCTTTTCAACAGCCTCAATAATGGGGTCACACTCTTCAACGGTAATAGCGAGAGCTTTTTCTGTGAAGATATGTTTTCCGGCTTCAGCAGCGGCAATCATCACGCGTGGATGGTCAGATGTAACTGCGTCAACTGCAACAGCATCAACATCATCCCGACTCAAGACTTCATCAAGATCGGTATAAAAGGGTACTTCATACTGTTCCGCTGCGGCTTTACCGCCATATTCTTCTTCATCCCAAACTGCAACGAGTTCAGTTTCAGGATTTTCGTGAATCTGTCGTGCATATCCACCCGCGTGAACATGCGCCATACTAATTTTTGCAACTCTTATCATTTAATACTCCTTAATATTATTTTATACTTGCAACAGAAGATCTGGTAGCGAAATGATTCCAACCACGTAGGACTAATTGTACATTGGTGTGTCTATTTTCAGCTTCAATCTGATCGTTACCTGCATGCATTTGGACAAGAACGCTCTTTCTTGTTTTCTTTGAATGATTTGGCATTGAACCGTGTAGTGTAAAGTAACTAAAGAACAGGACATCACCAGGTTCTGCCTCTAATACAGTAGCACCATCAATAGGGTATCTTTCAGTAATTTCTTCATTCTGTCCACCACCCATCATGCCATCAGTCCTTCCCAATTCCTTATGTGATCCGGGATAAACACGGACACACCCCATCTCATCCGTAGCATCCGATACATATATTATCGCTGCAATCATTGAATCTTTTTCAGATGGAAAATACTGCCAATCCTGATGCATTGGAAATGGTGAACCTTTCTCAGGAGGTTTGCAGAAAAGTTTAGAATGGTGAAGCATAATATCCGGACCAAGAATAGCTTCTGCTACATCAAGGAAATTTTCTTGTAAAAATGCCTGCATCCACACAGCAGAGAAACTCTGTATATTGTGCGTATGAATGATGATAGATTCACCACCATCAAGTGCATCCATCAACCTTCCTCCCCAACGAGCATTGATGTTCTCATCGCTTTTAACCAACTGGTCTACTACCCGATCAAAGTCAAATTCCATCAATTTGACCTCATCTGGTGAATAGACTCCTTTTGCGAAATAGTATCCATTTTCTTTGAAAAACTGTCCGATGTCTGACATTACGATTTTGTTACCTCCAAATAGAGTTCAACGAGCCAATTCCAATTAGGATAATCTGTGATATTATCTTCAAATTTCTTTTGCAGCTTGCCGATTGAATTGAATACTACAAACTTTCCATCTTTGAGAATACCGATTAAATTTGTATTTGGTAAAGTTTCAGATCTGTTATCACAGAATTTTTGTAAATCTTCCAGTTGATTGGTAGCAATTACGATGGTTTTACCCAATGCCTTTAGTTCACTTAGCAATTCTACCATTTCAAGTTGGGCGCGCGGGTCAAGTGGTGCTAATGGTTCATCCAGTATCCATAACTGTGGTTCATGCATAAATGTTTTTGCAAACAATAATCGTTGACGTTCCCCACTTGACATATTCTCAATCTTAGTGTGCCGTAGATGATTTAAGTCCATCAATTCCAGGACTGCATCTATTGATGCGGTTCGTTCCTGTTTTTCTAACTTATATACAGCAGCAAAAAAACTTAGGTAGTCAATAACAGTTAATTCTGTGTATCCATCAAAATTAGTAGGAATAAACCCGATGTGTGGACGTACATGTTTTAAGTTCGAAAACGCCTCTGTTCCAGATATTGAAACAGTGCCTGATGTCGGTTCAACCAAGGTTGCCAAGATGTTTAGCAGAATTGTCTTTCCTGAACCATTTCCACCGAGTAAAAACAGCAATTCTCCGGACGCTACCTGAAATGTTAGTTCCGTTAAAAACGGTTTCTTGTCAATGGTTTTACATAGGTTCTGGACATTAAGCAATTAATTACTCCATTGAGTTTGTCATGCACTGCATCAGGACCTTGATCATAAAAGGGATTTCAACTGAGATCAACCTTTACTACTTTTCCAAGATCCGCAGATTGCCATGCAGCTTCTGTCAATTGGATTACGCGCAAACCGTTTTCAACACCAATCGGATTCTCCGTCCTGACACCGCGTATCAGTTCAATGAATGCGACATCCTTATTGCCACCTTTCGGTAAATCTGCTTCATCAACAGGTGATGGTCTACCTCCCTGTCCTTGTTGAAATAGTTTTCCAGCACGTAGAAACAACGCACCATCTTCCATCCAAATTGAGAAATCTTCTTGTACCCCACCGTGTGCATGTCCAACAATACTGATATTGCACAATGCACCTGTATCAAATTTAATGGACATTGCAGTCAGTACATCCACTTCTATGTCTATATTATCTATCATCGCAAAAACGGTATCTGGACTGGCTTCCAATACCCATAGAAGGATATCAATTAGGTGACTTCCAGAATCGTTTAGTTGTCCTCCTCCTCCGAGGAATGGGTCTTGTCGCCATTTCCCTTGCTGATTCCGATACCAATTCTGTGATTGATGTGCAGCCACAAAGTTCACTTTACCAAGTTCCCCACTTTGTACAACTTTACGACAGTATTGGTAAGTAGGACTCAAGTGGCGTTGGTAACCAATCATCAGATGCAAACCGGTCTCTTCAACTTTTGCCATCACCTGTTTGGCGTGGTCTACCGTGCATACCATCGGTTTTTCGGTATGTACGTGGCAGCCAGCATCAAGTGCAGACATAATATGATCAAAATGTAAACCGTGTGGAGAACTGATGACAACTGCATCCGGTTTCGCTGCAGCCAACATTTCGTCATGGTCAGCATAGGTAGGTATTGATTCATCTAAACCGACGGTTTCTTTGAATGCGTCAAGTGCATTTTCGCTTGGGTCTGCAAGGGCGACAATCTCTACACCCTCTACGTCAGAAACACTACGTCCATGCCCCCGCGAGTTTCCACCACATCCAATAAATCCAAATTTTAATTCCTGTTTTGGCATACGTTCCTCATTCAATTCTTTTTGCTTTAAGTTACCACGACCTTTTACAAAATGCAAGAAATTAATCGTATTGGAGCATGAATATGAGAATCTGTTAGAGCATGTTATGAATGTTCAATAAATGGACACTAATTTACAAATTATGGTAAAATTGGTAGAATAAATAGGTGATTCAAAGGATTATATGTGGCATAAAATTTGCGTTAGAATTATATATAGTTAAAATAATACAATTCCTAACATAGCATTTAGAATAAATATTGAACGGAGGATAATAGCATGCAACAGTCTTATTATTTTTTTATTATTTTTAGCCTTATTATGTTTGGAATTTGGGAAACCAGCATACTTGCGAATGTAAAATCTAAAGAATATAATGACAAAGATGTGGTAATGATTCCAGAAGTTACAGTTACTGCAACACGTTCCGAGAAAGAACCATTCAATACACCAAACGCTGTAAGTGTCCTGAATGTAAAGCAAATTGAAAGGTCAAACGTAGAACACGCGTCTAATTTACTACGGGATGTCGTCGGAGTAATCGCACAAGAGACAACAGTCGGTCAAGGTTCACCGATGTTGCGAAGTTTAACCGGTTATCAGACCGTTATTCAAGTAGATTGGGTGCGCCTAAATAATTCAACGTTTCGTTCAGGACCGAATCAATATACAGCAACCATCGCCCCTGAAAATATAGATCGCGCAGAGGTACTACTCGGTTCAAGTTCTATGTTATATGGAAGTGGTGCTATGGGTGGTGTTGTAAGTTTCTTTACAAAGCCAATACCTCTTAACCCCGCACAGGATAAATGGGAAATCCACCCACGTGTTCTTGCTCGTTACACGACTGCCACACAAGAACGTCTTGGAAGGTTAGAGATAACAGGAAGCCAAGGACAATTCGGATTCAACGTGGGTGGTGGAATACGATACTATGGAGATTTAAATGCTGGAAGTGGATATGACCTACATTACAAGAACAGCAAATATGAAATCGTAAATGATATGCCGAGTGGTGTAAAACTCTATGAATATGATGAAGTCAGTGCGTTGTCAAAAGACGATATTCCTGAGAAATGGCTGATTGACCACGAAGGTCCATTGGGTTGGAATGCTTTTGATGTTGATGCAAAGATTGCGTACCAAATTGACGAAAGAAGAAATATCAACGTTGCTTACCAGATGTGGCGACAACCACAGACACCTCGTTACGATAAAATCGCACCACAGGAATTTGCTGAGTTCTATTTTGAACCACAGAATAGAGATCTTGTTTATGTCAACTATGTAGCGAAACCTGAAAGTACCAGCATTGATCTATATAGATTTACAGGGTCTTTTCACCGACAAAAAGAAGGGAGAAACGAAGTGGGTCGTGATGCTACATCCCGTAGACAGCGATTCGATACGGTCAACTCAATCGGTATAAGTGCTCAAGCTGTCAGTAGTGTCCTACCCAGTCAACGTTTGGTTGGTGGTGGTGAATTTTACATGGATATGCTGCAAAGTCAAACTGTTAGAACAGATCTTGGGACAGGTGATGAAACCGTTGACGATAGTGTTGGACGTTTTATCGATGGTTCTCAGTTTTGGGATGCGAGTTTATATCTGCAGGATGAAATTACGCTACATCAACGTGTTGAATTTATCCTCGGAGGACGTGCTACACTATATCAAACGAATGCTGATCTTTCAATCCGTGATGAAGCATTTGAGGAATTCAATGAATTAGACAGTAGTTTAACAGGAAGTGCAGGATTAGTTGTTGGTATTACAGATTTCCTGAATGTGGTAGGAAGTATTGGAACTGCGTTTCGTGCACCATCGTTGAATGATACAACTGCTGTAGAAGTTACAAATGAAGGGGTAACTGCACCAAGTCCGGATTTAGATGCTGAAACTTCATGGACGGTTGAAGGTGGTCTTAAGGCGAACCATGAATATTTCCGAGGTGCATTAACCTTGTTCCATAGTAAGGTAAACGGGTTAGTTACACGTAGACCTGTACAAGAAGCATACGATGGTGAGCAAATACCTAAACTACATCAAGATCTCATTGATGAATATAAAGATATTGATGTGCTTGTGTTTGATAATGTTGACGAAGCGCAATTTCAGGGAATTGAGTTTGCAGGTGTAGTTCCAATTGTCCCGTCATTATCAGTCTACGGGAATGCGGCATTGATGCGAGGGAAAGTGCTATTGATTAACGGAGTAGAACCAGATCCAGAAAAACAATGGGAAGCACGTACACGTCGAGAACCACCGTTGAACGGAGTCATTGGTATTCAGTGGGAACCGGCCAATACGTTGTATTGGACAACACTGTTTGTACGGGGTGCGGCAGAACAGAGGAGACTGAATCGAAGTGATATACGTGACCCTCGTATTCAGGGGAAGACTCGTGATCCTGCAGAAGTTGAGTTTGATGACGATGGAAATGCGGTGGATGCAGGAACACCCGGATGGTGGACGCTTAATGTGCGCGGTGGAGTTAAACTATATGACTATACTCATCTGACACTTAGCCTTGAAAACCTGTTTGATCGACGCTACCGTCAACACGGTTCTGGTGTGAATTCTCCCGGATTCAATGTGAGTTTGAGTTTAGACAATAGGTTCTAAGATCAAAATATGGTAGGAGCGGTTCAACCGTGTCAGCAATTAGTCGACCTGATATTTACGTTTGATAAAATCCACTACAACCGGTGGCACCATTTCCAACAACTTTTCTTCACTGATACTGCCTTGTCCCATCTCTACTACTTCCATTACAAGCGTTGAACTGATATGTGCGAATTGTGTACTTGCTACCATAAATAACGTATCAATATCTGGTACAATTTGCTGATTCATCCGTGCCATTTTGAATTCCCATTCAAAATCAGAAATTTCGCGTAGACCGCGTATAATAGCACATGCACCGCATGCCTGTGCGTATTGCACCATCAATCCGGAATACCCATCAATAGTTGCTTTTGGATAGGGTTTGATTACCTCTTCAAGCATTTGGACACGTTCCTCAATTGTGAACCGCTCTTCTTTTGCCGGATTCACCCCAATCACAATTACAAATTCATCAAAAACATCAAGCTTGCATACCCTATCAATCAAGTCGACATGACCGAGTGTAATTGGGTCGAAACTTGCTGGGAAGATTGCAGTTTTTTTGGACATCTTTTCTCCTTTCTTGTATGTTCTACGGTTCTTTATCAGGTTCTGATGTTTTCTCAATATATTTGAATTCTCGTGATGAGATATTCCCATGCATATCAATCATTCGAATTTCACCTTTCTTAATTTCTGTATTGAAAATTTCAAATTCAACGGTTGCGTTCTTTTTTCCGTTAATGGTTTTACAACCTTGCAGTTTGTCTATCCGATATTGGTATTTTAATTCATCAGGAACAAACAGATGGAGTTGGTGAATCCCATCTTCATCCGCAGCGATAAATTGGAAAAGTGGTGAGTCTGTCTCTTCATTTAATACTTTCATCTCAATCTCTGGTCGTTTGTCAAAGAAGGGCTGGTTCGGGTTAAAGAAACGACTCTTATTCAACCATTCTGCCTCACATTTAGACAATTTTACCCCGTTATTGTTCCATGGCATTATACTGTTAATACCGTTGAAAATCCGTTTAAACACGTTACGCTCATTCCTATAATATAGATGATCAGGACCTAATACGGCAAACCTATGCTTGAGTAAGTATGCTGTTATCTTCCAATCAATGTCATTCTTTTCTACAGAGATAATACCAGAACCTCCAGTGAATCCCTTGATATCATACATCCCCATTTTGCCTTTGACATTAATCTTTCTCTTTGTAGGGTAGATAAATGTATGATTAAAATCAACAAATTTCCGCCCAGTTGAAACTGAGTTAAGACGTTTTAACATATTTTCGTTAATTACTTTCCAAAACCCCTCACTGTCATCAAGAAAATAAAGCCAGATATCGTTCAACTGCATATCATGGAATTCCGCCTGATTTCCTTCCATCAGATATATCTTGGCATTACCATTTTGATCAGTTTCAAACGTAAATGTCTTTCTGCCGAATCCGTGGCGTTCCATCTCATCCGCGTAGTGCTTTTGAACTTTTCCTATGGTTTTGTTTATTTTTTGTGTAATGTTTGGGGAGGGTTCTTTATCTTTCGATAGGTAGTAAATTAATCGTACTACATCGTTACGGACATTGGTTAAATCTAATTGTCGTTTCGTGAGATCCCACACCCGAACAATACCGTCCATGCCCCCAGTGACGAGAAGGTTTCCATCTTGTGAAAATGAGACATCTCTTGCCTCAGTAGGTAATGAAGAAATCGGTGCACCATTCTCAGTTAACCAGATTTCAACACCTCGTCCGTGATGAGCCCAATCATTTGCAGCCACGCACATCTTCCCATCTGGAGAGAACACAAAATTTTCAACATGTCCTCGAAACACCTCACCCTTCCGTATCCAACTTGGTACTTCCCACATGACATATCCCTTTACAGCATGAATGCTATACATGCCCCAATCATTCCCACCTGCTACCATATATTTCTTGTTAGGTGAGAACTTTAAATATTCCATCATATACAGAGATATTTCTAATGAAGTTACCAATTGCTGAGTCTGTAAATTCCATACGTAAACGGTTCCCTGGGTTCCTCCGACTGCGATCCATTTTCCATCAGATGAAATGTCAATAGCACAAATTGAAATTCCGTCTATAAATGTTCCTTCATACGGTATCGTAGTTACCTTCTTTATCTCTTTTGGATTCCGAATATCCCAAAAATTTATACCTCCGTGAATTGTTACTACCTGCTTTCCATCTGGTAAAAAAGCAAACTGTCTTCGAAAAGTCTTTAGAGATTTGATTTTTTTTCTTGTGTCAATATCCCACAAGATAAGGGTTTCATAATCAGCACTTGCAAGCAATTTTCCAGTGGGTGAGAAACGGATGGACGGAAACTTTCCTGAATGATAGAGGAATCTGGAATCTTCTATGTTTTTCCTATTCCATATTCTTATGTAGCCTTCATTATTTACACCTGCAATAAGATTTGGATCAGTAGGTGAAATTGCAACAGAAGTTATCAAGAGACTATGTTGGAATTGTTGAATAAGTTCTGGTTTTTCAGGCATCTTCGCGAATACTTGTGGATACAATTCCTCCGGTTGTGGACGCGTGATGAAATATGTAACAATACAAAGAACTACTATAGTCAATATTAGTAAGAAGAAAAGAAATCTTTTATTTTTCATTATATTTACTTACATCCCATAGTCGGACAACACCGCCATTTCCACCACCAGCAAGCATACTACCATCTTGTGAAAAAGCGATTTCATGTGCACCACCTAATAAATCTCCACCTTTCAAAATGGAAATTGGTGAAAGGTCTTCAATAGACAGGAGAGTAACCTCTCCTGGGTTTGAAATAGCCAGAATCTTACCATCAGGAGAAAATGCAAAATCTGTAATGAATCCTTCATTTTCTTGATGGTATATTTGCGCCTCTGGTAAGCTCCATATAATATATTCGGAACTATTACCAAAGGTTCTAATTCCGATATATCTTCCATCAGGAGATAACTTTACATCACGTAGAAAACCTAAACGGGTATCTTTCAATAATATATGACGTTGATTTTGTTTTATATTCCATAATGCCAAATTAGATTCTTCTAATGCCAAAATCCAATGTCCATCAGGTGTAAAGACTATATCATCTAAATGCTGGTGACTATCATGTGAAACCGATAGCGTCTTAATAAATTGTTCTTGTTCTATGTCCCAAATTCTAATATCACCGTTCTCAAATCCAATTGCAAGCCGTTTTCCATTCGGTGAAAAGTCTGCACATTGCATTGAATTGTGGTATTTAGTATGATGAATTTCTGTAATCTTAGTTGTTACATTTATTTTATTTATGTCTTGCATGTTCCATAAAACTAAATATTGCGAATGAACGGTTGCAAGGTTTTCCACAGAAGGAGAAATTGCTGCATCCCATTGGACTTTTTCTTCTTCTTCAGGTAAAGTGATTCTTTCCCACGAATACGTATCACACAATATCATCTTACCATGCAGTCCTTTACATAAAAGAAATTTGCCATTGTGTAGAAATTCAACTGATACAAGCATCTCCTCGTCGTCTGATAGGGTATTTGTTGGAGAATCTGTGTTGTTTCTGTTCCAAAGTTTTATGTCATAATCACTTACACTCGCAATGATATCTTGATTTGTTGGAGTAAACGCAATGTCAACAATCCTTCTACCATGATTCAACTCAGCAATCGGACGGATAGGTCTCATCCGCTCAATCGTTGTTTTCTGATTGGCGTTCCACTGATTCCAAGTGGAAAAACCCAAGATTCCTCCAATTATTACAAGAATAATAACCCACAAAGAGATTTTCTTAATGTTCATTGATGTCACTTACATCCCATAACCATAGAAGTCCACTACTTCCTCCACCAGCAATAACACTGCCATCATGTGAAAATTCAACTACTGATACACTGGATACAAACTCAGTTCCAATAAGAATAGAAATAGGTGTTAAACTCTCAACTGACCAAAGGGTCACCCCACCCAAACCTGCAACAGCAAACACATCTACATTTGGTGAAAATGCAACATCATAACAGATTTGATCAAATATCTCATGGTATATATTCCAGTCTGGTAAAGACCAGATAGTTATACGATTTCCTCTCGCAACAGAAAAAAACCGATTATCAGGAGAAAATTTTATTGTACGGATATAGTCTCTCACTTCTAATTGATTCTTGGTTTTGATTGTTCGCATGCCATCAACCATGGGAACCTTTACAGATCGCGTACCATCATTCTCGCGGTCAAGATTATCGGTTGTTTTGTTCTCCATGATCTTGAATAGTTTTTTGCTTTGTAAATCCCATACTTTGACATTGTTCACCCAACCTTCACCGTCTCGTGTGTTGTCGTATACTTTCCCACCCGTTGCGATCCATTTTCCATCATGTGAAAAGTCAATCATCTGAAATGAATTAAGTAATGTGCTAACAAATTGTTTAACTTCGTATATCTTATCTGTATCAGACATACTAATCCCATCAAGTGATATAGCCTGTTTATCTTTTCTTACAGGTAACAAGACATCACCTTTAATATCAGTTGAGTTACGAATATCCCATAGTATTAAGTTAGTATTAGCAGTAGCAAGAATTTGTTTGACAGGTGAAATTGCTTCTGCTGTAGTAGATAACTTTATATTTGTATTAACTGTTTCCCATGTAGACACATCCCAAATTGTAAGTTCATTAGTTGATATACTGATAAGCCTTTCATCTTCCTGTGAAAATGCAATATAATTGATGTCATCAATTACTTTCTGTGCATTTGTATTTGATGTCAACACGAATTCAGGTGATTCAACATTGTTAATATTCCACACATTTACTTTATTGCTCTCACCAGCACTTACAATTAGGTCCGAATTATTAGGAGAAAAGGCAATACTTTTAATACGAGTACCATGGTTGAACTCAGCATTAGGTGGAATCGGTCTCATTCGTTCTAATATTGTTGTCTGATTGGAACTCCATTGATACCAGGTTGAATACGCAAAGAGACCACCAGCAGCTACTATCACTAAGAATAGAATCAATATCTTATGAATTCTCATTGCTATTTATTACAGTAATTATATCCATGACCGAAATGCACTATTATCTGTTATAGAGGTAAAGTCTTTATATTATCCTCTTCATCCTCAATAACAGATAGTACTAACCTTGAAAAACACTGCGAATAAATTTGCTAATTGAACTTTCTTTATCGTCAACAAGGTTCATCTCTCTATCAACAATATTGCCATGTCCATCAATAGTCTGAACTCTAATCAAATTCATAGAAAATTTAGGAAGGTTAAATTCAACGGTAGCGTTATCTTGTCCATTCAATGTAATATAATCATACAGAACGAAGTCTTTACCTTTATGTTTACGTTCCCAATTAATTTTATTGATTTCGGGGTTTGGGTTAAATTCATAACCAGGTGGAGGGTAATCGTTGGTGGGTTTGATATACATACGCACTTGATGAATGCCATCGATATCTTTAACTTGTATTTTCATAACTCCATACAACGTAGATTGTTTGTCAATTGAGGTATGTACATCATATAAAGTTTGATTGGGATTAAACAGTCTACTCTTATTCAACCATTCAGCACTGCCTTTAGATAATTGTTTAGGATTTCTTCCATAGGACATCAGATGGGTTGGGTCTCGTAAATCATGACCTAAACCGAACGTGCTTCCCAAATGTCGGGACAATAATTCTGTGGAGATTCCGTTGTGGTTGGCAGTCATAATGATGTCACCACCTCTAATCCCCTTCACGTCCTCCGTATAGTCAATTGTATATGGTGTTGTACTTGTACTAACGATACTACTTGATATATTACCTAATACATTATTAATATCTGCAACTATTAAGTGGATATTCTTAGATGAATCAAAATAACTTTCTATCTCCTTTTTGACTTTTTTTGCAGTATTAATAAAATAATAATCAGCAGTTGTTCTTCCTTCAAATAGATATACCTTTGTAGAACCATCGGTGTTTTTTTCAACAGTAAATGTCTTTCTTCCAAATCCGTGTCTTTCCATTTCGTCAGCGTAATACTCTTGTACATTTTGTACCAATCGATCTAATTTCTCTGGAATATCTGGTTGAGGTGCACGGTCACTTGGTAAGAAATAGATTAACTTCACGACATCAGATGATATTGTAGGTTCTTTGTATAGGTTCCCAGATAGATCCCAGATCCGTATAACACCATCATTTCCAGCACCAGCAACAAAATTGTCATCCGCAGAAATGTCAACACAATTCAACCAACGTGAATATCCTTCTATTGTAAGTAAACGTTCTCCATTGTCTACAGACCATAACTCTATTTCATTATGACCCGCACTCACAAGGGTTTTGGCATCAGATGAAAATGCAATATCGTTCACATACCCTGCAGAAATCTCTGTGTATACATCCCAATTAGAAGGTGTATGTAATTGGATATTTTTGTCATTTGCTGCTATCGCAAGAACAGGATTCTGGGTATCAGGTGAAAACCTAAGCGACTCAACCCATTTGTCCTTATCGTCTTTCACATTAAAATTCGCTTGATTGACTGCTTGAGTTCCATTAATTTCCCAGATGTCAACCTTTCCGCTTACCCTATTTGCAGCTGAAAGCAGCTTACCATCACCAGAAAATGCTAAATCCTTTACGATACCATCCGTCCGAAGCATTCTTCCTTTTGTGGGTTGAGTGGACAAACCTAAATTCCATAACTGTATTCCACCTATTATGCTTTCGGCAATCAATTTTCCATCTGATGAGAATACTGCTTCTCTGGAAGATGAACTTAAAGAAACAAATTGCTGTTTTGTCTCTACATCCCACAATGTTGTGCCGTTTCTCAATCCACAAATTGCAAGTAACTTGCCATCAGAAGAAAATGATATAGAATCACCTTTAAGAACTACTATGGGTTCACTTGTATAGTTGATATTCCATAGCTTAATGCTTTTGTCTCTTCCTCTACTCACAATCAAGGTAGGATCTGAAGGTGAAAAAAACACAGAGTCTATCGGACTCCCGTGTTCGATCGTAGCATACAGTGTCGGTTTTTGTGGCACCTCTGAGAATTTATTGCGAATTTCTTCAGGAATTTCCACACTCCGAGGTACTACAGGGGGAAGTGCTTTATTCGCAGAGGACAAATCGTATGTGAATTCACGTGACTTTAATTTCAGAAAAAAAACAAATCCTACTGATATGGTTACACCTATGACAAAGACAGCCAAGAATCTTTTGAACGACATAAATATACACCTCTATTATCAAAAACAATATGACAATACCAACATTAGTTGTGAATAATACAACTTAATATTAAAACCTACAATATGTTACCACATGTAGTGGCGAAAATGTTAGTCTATAAAGCGTACTGATTAATAAATTAACAAAATTCGGAGAAATATCTCTAAAATATTTGTCTAATTAGGTTTACAAATGCATTTACTTTTTTCTCATTAAGTTTTAATTCTCTATATACCATATTCCCATGTTCATCAATTACCTTAACTTTAATCAAATTCTTTGCAAATTCTGGGTAGTCTAATTCAACAATTGCTTCTTTTTCTCCATTCATCGTCTTATAATCATGTAAATTGAGTTTTTTGCCTTTATACCTATCCTCCCAGTCCGACTTGTTCTTTTCTGGATCCTTATACCATTGGTACCCTGGAGGCGGATTTTCGTCGGTCGGAATAACTAACAATCGAACTTGATGAATTCCATCCTCATCCTTAACCTTAAAACGCACTTTTCCCTCAAGAGATAGGAGTTTCTCAATTGATGGTTTTTCGTCATAGAAAGTCTGTTCGGGGTTAAATAGTCGACTTTTATTCAACCATTCAGCATTACTTTGTGAAATTCGTTTCTGCAAATTTCCATAGGACATCAGATAGGAAGCATCACGTAAATTACGGTTTAATCCCATAGCGTAACCAAAAAGCTTGGAAATATACATGTGTGATGTTCCTAACTTTTCTGTTGACATCACAATATCACCACCACGGTGACACCGTAGATCTTTCTCATAGTTTATCGTATAAAGATCAGGACCTGCTGAAATTGTACTCTCATTTTCACCGATTCTATCATAGTCTATTTCATATAATATGAAATAGAGATTTTTTGACGGATCAAAACGTTCATATATCTCTTTTTTAACTTTTCTCATCGGATTCTTAAGATAATTCTCCTCTGTAGATCTACCTTCAAACAGATATATCTTTGCAGAACCATCGTTGTTTTTCTCAAATGTAAAAGTTTTCCTACCAAACCCATGTGATTCCATTTGATCTGCAAAATATTGTTGAACATTCGAAATCATTCTATCCATTTTTTTAGGCATATCAGGACGAGGTATGCGATCACTGGGTAAAAAATAGATCAATTTTACAACATCTGATGGGGTATGTTGTTGAGTATATAAATGTTGTGCAATATTAAAGATACGTATAATACCGTCCTTACCGCCACATGCAAGTAGTGTACCATCATGAGAGATGTCAACAACCTTAATATATGGTGTATAGCCTTCTATTGATGACAAACGTTCACCATTTTCTACAGACCAAAATTCTACTTCACGAATACCACCACTAACAAGTGTTTTCCCATCTGGTGTAAATGCAATGTCATAGGTAGGGGCAGTTTCAATTATAGATTTATTCTTCCAATCTGGTGGATAATATAGATGGATGTTCTTATCATTATCTGCAATTGCAAGTAGAGGATCCTCAATATCCGGAGAGAACTCTAATGCATCAATCCATTGATACCTTTTCTGAGTTATAATGTTTATTTTAGTTGCTGGTACATCAATTTCATCAATTGTCCAAATCTCTATGTTTGTGTTTATATTAGTCGCAGTAGCAAGCAGTTTTCCATTCTGACTAAAGGAGAGAAATTCCAAGTAACCTTCAGATGATAACGTAGGTCCTTCCAGAACCTCTCTTGGTGAACGGTAATCCCATAATTTTGCTCCTTTAGTAGATGTCGTGGCTAACCATCGTCCGTCTGGTGAAAAAGTCCCAATTCTACTATATGGGTCGATTGTATTGATGAATTGTTGTTTATCAATGTCCCATAATCGAACTCCTCCCCTTAAATCACAGATAGCAAGGAACTGACCATCGGATGAAAAAGAAACGGAATTCCCAGCAAGTGTGGAAATGGGTTGATTAGAGTCGTCTATGTCCCATACTTTTATCCTTTCATTAGCATAATCAATGTATGAATAACTTACAATGAATGAAGAATCCTTAGGTGAAAATTCTACTGATTTTAATGAACCACCATGATCTAACGATGCGATTAATTCAGGTTTTTCAGTTATTGAGGTGAATTTCTCTCGTATTTCAACAGGTATCTCAACAGTACGAGGTATCACTGGAGGGAAGGTTTCAGCAGTAGATGGTACGCTTCTTGTAATGGAACGTATTGCTGGTCTCAATATAAAAATAAAACCTAAAAGTATTACTACTCCAACTACAAGCAAAACTAAAAATTTCTTGAATGTCATTTCTGTACTCCTCTGCTAAATGAAGAGAAAAACATATCCATTAGTCGTCGTAAAATACCTTTTCCTGTTGCAAAAAATAATTGAATTATGTCTCATTACTATTCAACAGCAACAATAGCGATTTTCCATTGATCCGCTTGTTGACATAGATTCTCAGGATCTAATACAAAAGTTCGCTTAGCCTCAACTGCTAATACGCTACCTTTCACAGAATGTAACGTATGGAGTGTTTGCATACCTACTGTAGGAATGTCAATACGGAAATCGTGGTTATCCGATGCTGCCTTAGCGACAACGATTCCCTTTCCACCCAAGTTTCCACCCCTCTCTATCGTGGTATCCGTTCCTTCTATTGCTTCAATTGCAATAATAATCTGTTTTCTAACTACAACTGTCTGTCCAATATCAAGGTTTGCTATCTGTCGTGCGGTTTGAATACCTATTTCTATATCTTTCCACTGTGAAGTGTTAGGTTTACGTTTTGTGAGAACACCAGGTTTTGGTAATAAATGTGATAAAAAATGATTCTGTTTCAGTATTGACAGTCCAGCAGACTGAAAGTGTTCAAGGACTGCGGAAACAAGTACGGAGGGTTTTTGGCTACGATTGCGTGCTAATATCTTGAGAGCAGTCGCATCAAATTGCAGAGGACGTAACAGGATATTTGGTTCAATTTTACCAATAATTACAAGTTCCTGGACTTCCAATTCAAGAAGTTTTTGCGTTATTTTCTGAATCTGTCCAACACCGAAAGGATGCACTTCACACGGTATTGAAGAAAATCGTTTTTCACCTGCTTTAGTAATGGGTATGATAATTGGGTGTCTGTGTTGAGCGATGGCACTTTGTGCAACAAGAATGGGAAGTTCACCTGCTCCTGCGATAATGCCGAGTTTTTCCACGTCATTAGTCCATTGATGCAGCTTTAGTTATCATTAATACAATTGCTTTCTGAATCACTACCTAATTATGAATGACGGATTGCCTCTATCGGACTAAGTTTCGCTGCCTGACTGGCAGGATAGTAACCGAAGAAAATACCTACTGCTGTCCCTGCTGCAACAGCAGTCAGTACAGATTTGATAGTAATTACGGAAGGCCATCCGAACATACCTTTCATAAAGGTATCAACTGCCCACGAAAAACCTTGACCCACTACAGCACCTAAAGCGATACCAAGTAGACTTCCAAATAGACACAACAGAATTGATTCTGTTAAAAATTGAAAACGGATATGGTATTTTTTCGCTCCAACTGCTTTGCGTAATCCAATCTCTGGGATACGTTCTGTTACGGATACAAGCATTATATTAAGGATACCAATGCCACCAACAATCAAAGATACTGATGCGATAATTACCAACACCATCTCAATAATAAAAATAGTCTTTTTCGCACTTTCAATACCTTTTTTAGCTTGCCATGTTCTGAAAAATGAGTCATCTCCACCATGATTACGTCTAATTACAGTTTGTACCTCTTTCACCGCTTGTTCTACAACAAGTGGATTTTTAGCACGAACCATTATATGACCGACGTTGTCGTGACCCCAAAAACGTGTTTGTGCAGTTGTAATAGGGATAAAAATCATATTATCGTCACTTTTTCCAGCTTCTAAACCCGGTCCACGACTTTCCATAATGCCAACAACAGTGAAACGTTTGTTATTAATTCCAACTTCTTTCCCAATTGGATCCATTCCCTTGAATTGCTCTTTCCAGACTTGAGATCCAATGACACAAATCTTATTCCAGAGATCCATATCTGTATCTGCAAGAAATCTACCAAATTCTGCATGCCACTGTCGGACTCCTTGATATTCAACTGTTGTAGCACGCATATAGGTAGGTTTGTGTTTTCCTTCCGCTTCAAAGTTGATATAATAACTACCTTCTACTGTTGCTATTTCAACTGATGGACACTTTTCTAAGACATCCCGCAAATCTGTCATATTGAGATAATGTGGACTGTTGTTTCGCTGCCACCGATGATTACGATAAATCTTACCGGGTCTATAGACACCGAACATACTCGGTCCGCCGATCTTTTCAAATTCAGACATCACAAGTTTTTCAGCCCCTGCACCTAAGGACATCATGGCAATAACACCTGCAATACCGATGGTAATCCCTAACAAGGTCAGGATTGTTCGGAGTTTGCTGGCACGGAGTGCTGAAAATGCTGTAATAAGGTTCTCAAGTATTCTCATAGGTTCTCAAGAGGAATTACTTCAAATGCTGATTATCTACAGTATACTACAAATATAACTATCAATGCAAGTTTACTTAGAATCACATATTAATATACAAAATTAAACAAAATAATTCAATTACGGCACCAATAGATAACCAAGTTTCAAACCCTTTGACAACTTGATTTACACAAAAGCATGTAGCACAGATATATCAATAAACTATATTACACCGTATAAGGTCTGTTAAATTCTCACCGAGTCGTCATGTTTTTGAGAACCGTAGTACTCAAAACCTAAACACACACGCATCTGCTGCCTTCATCCTTCTGTCATTTGTCCATTACATTATAATATACTGTATCGGACATTGTATTACAGAATTGATATTAAATCTCCGATAGTTTCTTCTGCAACCATACACGCATTGGTGCACTTCCAGGATCACATACCTCAATGAAATGTCCTGGCAACGGTTGTCCTATCAAAGCCTCCACATCTCTTCGACGATCCGATACAATTTCAGTATGATCACTTGCAACGTTTATCTTCTCCTCAGGATCATTACGAATATCAAAGAGTTCATCACCTTTCTTATCCTTATATCCTACAGAAGTACAGAAATTCCAATGGTTATCGCGCACACTGACACGACCAACTGCGTTACCTGTCGCAAATCCTGCCCAACCATTGATAATTCGTTCACGGAGAATTGCTTTTTTCTGTGTAACCAATTGCCACATATCCTCACCATCAGTCCAATTACATGGAATGTTAACAAGATTTAGTAGTGTCGGCATCAGGTCGTGGTTCTGTACATAAGCAAAAATATCTTTATCATGTGGTCCATTAGAATGACGAATCATGAGATTGAGTTGAGTGTTGAAAGGGTGTAGTTTATTTGCTCCCTTCCCAAAACTACCATGATCACGAAGCTGCGTACCATGGTCAGACATTACTACAACAAGCGTCTCATCCCGTATATTAAGTTTCTCAATCTTATCCAACAGAACACCAACCCATTTATCTACGAATGTAACTTCTCCGAGATAAAGTGCTTCAATTCTATCACGTTCTTCTTCTGAAGGTCCACCACCTTCGCCTGCAGAACCCGGCATAATGAAGTCCTTTCCGGAATAGTCTGGCATATAAATATCTGCGTATGATTTTGGAGGATCCCATGGTTCATGTGGATCAAAACTATCTACCCATAGGAAAAACGGACCGACTGTGTGATTATCATCGAGCCAATCAGATGCTGCACGAAAGACACGCGCACAACTGTAATCATCTTCAGATTGACGGAAACGTTGGGATAAAAGGTAATTTACAAGCCCCACATGTCGTTGCCAATTAATGGGTTCTCGGACATGATTTCGAAGTATGTCCTCGATTAACCTTGGATCGCCACTATGCCAGTTATCCGATTCCTGTCCTCGGATAAAGTCAAAATGCGCGAAACCACGCGAGAAGTTCATTGTTGGCTTAAACATGTGGTAGGTATCTGCTATCAGTGCAGTCAGATACCCACGTTCCAAAAGCACTTCAGCTATTGTATCTTGTTCTGGTGGTATTTTATGCCAACCCGGAGCATGATGCCAATGTCCACGCCTGTCAAAGTTATATTTCCATGGAAAACTTCTCATCCCTGTAAAGTTACCACGTCGGATTTGAAGTGTCGGTTGTCCTTCTCCAAATGCACGATTAAAACGTACACTTTCAGATGCAAACGCATCAAGATTTGGGGTTTGAACATGGCTAAACTTCTTACCTTCTCCAATGATGTCAGCCCTAAAAGTGTCTAAACAGATACAAATGATATTCATAATTTTATTGTCCTCTCATTTCGTCTAATATTTTTTCAGCAGCTTTCAACGGGTCATCTGCTTGAATAATAGGTCTACCGACAACGATGAAATCTGCACCACGATTAACCGCTTCTGCAGGTGTTGTAATACGCCGTTGGTCACCTGGGTTTGACCACTTAGGACGTATCCCTGGTGTGACAATCAGAAAGTCGTCTCCACATGCATTTCGAATCTGTTCAATTTCCAACGGTGATGCAACAACACCGTCAAGTCCTGCCTCTTTTGCCTGCTTTGCAAGAAATACAACCTGTTCAGAAAGTTGACGATCCGACCCAAAGTTTGACTGAAATCCAGTTTCATCCATACTTGTCAAAATAGTTACACCAAGAAGAATAGGTTTTGGAATTCCTACATCGTCTGCAGCAACATCAGCACTGGATCTGGCTGCCTGCATCATTTCCAACCCACCGGATGCGTGCATATTAATCATATGTGCACCATGTTTTGTCATTGTACTTACATCACGCGCAACTGTATTTGGTATATCGTGGAACTTTAGGTCAAGAAAGATATTATGTTTATTCCCTATTAAACGTGGAAAAACTTCTGTCCCAAATGCACTAAATGCTTGAAACCCTATCTTCACCCACGACACCATCTCCGTTAGTGTCCCAGCTAATGTATCAATTTCTTCACTATCATCTGTATCCAAAGCAACTATCAATCTGTTTTTCAAATGTACTACTCCAAATAGAATTTATACTATATTCCCAATACCTCGTCAACAATACGGATTGTTTCTTTACGAGCATCCTCTATTTGCGTCTGCCGAGTGGTAATACTATTGGTAATTTCATTTAGTTGTTCTTCAAAACTTGCAATCATCCGGTTAACTTCTGTAGGTGATGTGCCTCCGAGGCTTTTGTTGTTCTGAATTGCCATTTTCGCATCCAGAATCTGCTGCAATTGTGAAATCGGTATTTCAATATCCTTCTCTTTTAACAGTTTTTTTGTAAGATCCCAATCTGTGAATGTCTTTTCTTGTTGCACCAATTCCCCTACAAGCCATCCTACAACCTCATGACTCTCACGAAAACTGAGTTGATGTTCCTTAACCAGATAATTTGCTAACTCAGTCGCTGTAGCAAAGTTGGCATTTACCAGTCCTGCCATCCGATCAGTCTTAAAATCTGTGGTCTTGATCAGATCTGGTAGAATACCAAGGCATGACTTCACTATATCAAATGCTTCCCATAGAGGTGGTTTGTCCTCTTGGAAATCTCGGTTGTAACCCATAGGTAACCCTTTGAGATTTGTCAACAGATCCAATAATGCACCGTAGACTCGTCCTGTTCTTCCGCGTGTAAGTTCAGCAATGTCAGGATTCTTTTTCTGAGGCATAATAGAACTACCCGAACTATACGCATCGTCAAGTACTGCTATACCATATTCATAAGTTGTCCAATAGATGATTTCATCACTAATTCTTGATAGATTTGCCATAACAAGTGATAATGCAAATAGAGTCTCTGCGATGAAATCTCGACTACTGATAACATCAAGTGCATGTTCATGGAGGGAATCAAAACCGAGTAATTTGGTTGTTAGGTGTCGGTCAATTGGGAAAGTAGTACCTGCCAATGCACAGGCACCCAGTGGATTCGTATTAGCAAGTTCGTAAGCTGCATGAAGCCGTTTCTGGTCACGTAGAAACATACTCACATAAGCAGTTGCCCAGAAACCAAGTGTAATCGGTTGTGCATGTTGCGTATGTGTATAACCCGGCATAACGGTGTCAACATGTTCTTTTGCAATGTATAGGAATGAATCGCACAATGTAGAAACACCGCGCTGTATATTGAGAATCTCTTCCCGTATATATAGGTGTGCATCTACGAGTACTTGATCATTACGAGATCGGGCAGTATGGAGTTTTCCTCCGAATTCGCGTCCTGCGTTTTCAATAAGATAGGACTCGACGTTCATGTGAACATCTTCTTTATTCGGATCAAGAGAAAAGTTTCCGTTATTAAAATCATCCTCAGCATTACAGAGCCATCGTAAGATCTCTCGCAGATCAGTTTCGGATATAATTCCTTGACGGGCAAGCATAATCGCATGTACTTGACTCCCCCATATATCATATCCAACAAGACGGGTATCAGCTTCGATGGATTGTGAGAAGGCTACTGATTCTGAGGTGAGGTGTGCGCTAAAACGTCCACCCCAAAGTGATTTAGATGTTGATCGCATACTTTATAGAAGCTACAGGAGTATATAATGATTAGATAAACCAAAACTATTTTATACTGATTGTTAAATTAACATCATTTGAGTAGGATGCAATGAGGACAATAAATCTAATGAACCTCTGGTGGTCTTCGGGGTGCCATCGGTTGGATTATTTTGCGTTGGTCAGGTGTTAAACGTGCTAATAACCCATCAGAATGGGGATAATCAAATCGTTCGCGCACATACCTTGGAGAATAACGGTACACAATTGATCTACGATATCCTGGATTTGTCCGTTCTGCTGAACCGTGTGTGATTGCATCAGTAAACATGACCACATCACCTGCTTTTAGATGTACCTCTTGAGTAGCAAAAGCAGTGCCAGCAGGTTTTCCTGTGTATCCATCGTAAACTATTCCCTTACCATCATGTTTCAAACGTGGGTGAATCTCTGAACACTTATGGCTGCCCGGTATTAATACTGGTGCTCCATCTCCTGGTCCAATCTCGTTGAGTGCCATCAAGACATTGATTTGTCCGACAAGCCATTCCCCAGTATTCGGTTGACGGAAAGTCAAATAACTCAACGGAACATGTCCACCACAGTGGATATGAATAAATCCTCCAGGACCACGAACATTTAGAAAATTCTCGTGGATGGAAACGCCATTAACTTCATGGATGTATTTCCGTACCAAATTAATCCACGCAGGATGATCAATAAGTTTTTGAAATACATTTCCACCTTCAATTATATTCTGAAAATTGACACCATTCTCTATATTGTAGGTATGTGTTTCAATGTTACCAATCCAACGGGGAATCCGTTTATCTTCTGAATTTGGTTCCCAAGGTTGTTCTATATACTCCCAATGTGTATCAATCCAGTCGTTTATCTTATTCAGGTCTTCATCTGAAATCGCATTCTTTAAAATAAGATATCCTTGAAGGTCGAATAGATAATCAAGTTGTTCCTGCTCCATTTTCCTCTCCTGAGATAGTCTATGGTATGTGCGTTACTAACCTAACTGTATTTCTGATAATGCCACCATTGGAAACCCAAACAATCATTACAGATATGAATTCAATTCTGCTTCTGAGGGAGTTGGTGTTGTAATACCACCTTCTGGAATTTCAACTTTTGCTGTCCATGCAATAGCATTGAGGATAAACTTTCTGAGATTGTCGTCCCCCCAATTCTTATGGTAATGACCACCCGTAAATCCGAATCCACGACCACCATCTGGACGTTCTTTGCACCAACCCAAATGTTGCGGTTCACCTTTTGCAACCGATTCACGAACGTGTGGATTGCCACTATGCGGACCATCTGGTCTCTTGAGTGTTGATTCTGGTGCAATTGCACTTAATACCGGTGTTACACCCTGCATATTTTCAGGAAAACGCATGTGGTAATACCACTCATCATCAAGAGAGAACGGCACCATTCCACGTGTTACAGGATGATCTGGGAAGGAAGTAAAATTTGCTGTCCAATGTGGATTTACTGAGAGATGGGTTTCAAAATACCCTCCGATCCAATCTAAAAAACAATCTCCCGCTTCACCTTTAGGGACTTCAACAGCATAATGCAGCATAGCAATCCCCATACCTTGTGTTGTCATATTTTTAATCTTGTCAAGGTGTGGAATGCTAAGATGTCCACCGCCACCATCTGAATAAACGATTATAGCATCTGTATCATCAAATACCGTTGGATCAGTAGGCCATCCTTGGATAACAACTGCATCCATGTTTTCAATAGCATTATTCAACTGATCTGCCAAGAATGCACACCCACCAGGATGTTCATGCGACCCACTCCCATGGCTTGCTCCACCTGCCACCATAACAATTCGTGTTTTTGTTGACATATACACTCCTTAGTAGTTTTCCAAAGTAGACGAAATGCACTTGATATCAGTAACAACATCGTCTGTTTACACGTGCTTCAAATTATAAAGAATTTTTACTATAATTTTACCTGGTATGATTATCTTTGTCAATCATTAATTAGGGAAGATACTTATCGGAATTGAAATCTTGATTTTCATCTGTTATACTAATGGATAGATTGTTCTGAGATTTTACCTGAATATCACAAATTGAACATGTAAACAAACAACAACAAATATACGTTAAAATAGATATATTACAAAAAACCAAATACTTATGTATTAGGAGAATCACTGATGAAACATATATATACATCATTGATAGCAACTACGTTTCTTATTTTTGCACTTATATTGAATGGATGTGAAGAATCTACATCTGGTGGGAGTGGAGCTACAGATATTGGACGTGGTGAACCAAAAATTATAGATTCTGTACTTGCTGTTGATATAACAGATGATCGTCCAACAGACATTACTGATACATTTGATCCGGAAATAGATGATAAAGTTTACTTATGGATTTTGTGGGATAATATTGATGATGGACACGAAGTAAAGGTGAATTGGATCTCACCTGATGATGATTTGGATGATCCACCATATCATAGTGAAGAGATTACTATAAATTCTTCAACAGGTGATAAAATAACTTGGTTCTATATTGATGCACCTACTGGTGGATTAGGCGGGACACAATTTGCAACTGGTTATTGGATTGTTGAGATTTTTCTTGACGGTCTCTTTGAACGCAGCCATCTTTTCTATATGGAATAGGTGTCTGTAATGCTTCGGATAGAAATTAGTTGACTATTAAAGTCACGGTCAGGAACAGTATGATAGGAGAATAGACAACTTAGTAAGGGATGCGTTTATATGTTATCCCTTCACAACACCTATAGGACGTAGACGTGCAACGCGTCTTGAAAGACCCGCTTCGTCAACGACGCGTACTACCTCATCGACATCTTTATACGCCTCTGATACCTCTTCCTGCAGTGTCCTTTTACCTTCTGCGCGGACATATATACCCCGTTTCTCAAGATCTTCCTGGATAGATTTACCTTTTGTCAAAGCAATGGCTTTACGTCGTGAGAGCACTCTCCCTGCACCGTGGCAAGTTGTTCCCCATGTCTCTGCCATAGCACCTGGATTGCCAACTAACACATAAGATGCAGTACCCATATCACCGGGGATCAGCACGGGTTGTCCAACTTTCTGATATTTATGCGGTATTTCTGGATGTCCAGCAGGAAATGCACGAGTTGCTCCTTTACGATGAATAAACAACTCACGTTCCTTTCCATCAACCTTATGTTTTTCAAACTTACCGATATTATGTGCAACATCGTAGATAAGTTCCAAACCGAGTTCATCTTCAGTTGTGTCAAAAAACTGCATAAAGGTTTGCCGTACAAGATGCATGATACATTGTCTATTGTTCCACGCATAGTTTGCACTACATGCCATTGCTGTGATGTAATCTTGTCCTTCAGGTGAATTTATGGGAGCAGAGGCAAGTTGACGATCAGGTAGATTTATCCCATATCTTTCTGCAACTTGAACCCAACTCTTGACATGCTCATCACAGATTTGGTATCCGAAACCACGGGATCCAGTATGGATCATTACACAGATATTTCCTTCACGCAATCCCATAGCATCTGCTGCTTCACGGTAAAAAATGCGGTCAACCGCCTGTACTTCAAGGAAATGGTTGCCGGATCCAAGTGTCCCAAGTTGGTTCTTCCCACGTTCCAATGCACGTTGACTTGCTGCATCTGCATTCGCTTGTTTGAGAAAACCAGATGCTTCCGTATATTGAAGGTCATGTGGATGTCCGTATTCTCTTTCAATAGACCAACTCGCACCTTTTTCTAACATCTGTCGTTCTTCTTGTACGGAAAGTCGTATTTTACCGCTTGAACCGACACCACAGGGGACGTTTTCAAACAACTTTCCCACTAACGACTTTGTCCTACCCTCAAGTTGCGTTACGTCAAGATTGGTTCTAACAAGTCGCACTCCACAATTGATATCGTATCCAATACCACCAGGAGAAACAACACCGTCTGCCTTTGGATCAGTTGCAGCAACACCCCCAATGACGAAACCGTAACCCCAATGTAAATCAGGCATTGCGAGAGAGTGTTTTACAATACCGGGTAAATGTGCAACGTTGGCTACTTGCTGCAATGCTTCGTTACTCTTGGATTGATTCAGCAATTTTTCATTAGCATAAACAATGCCATCGACACGCATCCCCTTCATAAAACTTTTTGGAATACGCCATCGGTAATCATCTATTTTCTGAAGTACTACATTTTCTGCCATAACTCAATACCTATGTAATAATGTAGGATCACGTTATTGGTGTTAATTCAGGTAATTCCACCCATTTGCGGGATTTCCAAGATTCCATTCCCTTTTCTGCTAATTGAACACCTTTTGCACCTTCAAGTAGTGTCCAAGGGAAGGGTTCTTCGGTTACAACATGTCGTAGGAACAACTCCCACTGTGCTCTAAATGCGTTCTCATAAGTTTCCTGTTCTGGTACTTTTAACCAACCATCAAAGAACTTAATCGGTTGTTCAATATCAGGATTCCATACAGGACGTGGTGTGCCTGATAAGGGTTGTATCCAGCAGTCTCTTAAACCAACAACTGCAGATCCATTCAATCCATCTACCTGTATTGTCAACAAATCATCACGACGAACCCGTACTGCCCAAGATGAATTGAAATGAGCGATAATCCCATTATCTATTTCAAATGTAGCATAGGCAGCATCTTCAGCAGTGCATTCATACTGTTTATTCTCCTCATCCCACCGATGGGGAAGATGTGTCGAAGCAATACACGATACACCTTTGACTGCACCGAAAAGATTGTCTAAGACATAACGCCAGTGACTAAACATATCAAGGATTATGCCACCACCATCTTCTGTACGATAGTTCCATGAAGGTCGTTGTGTTGGGATCGCATCACCTTGAAAAACCCAATAGCCGAACTCACCACGCACAGCGATGATTTTGCCGAAAAAGTCTGCATCAATCAATCGTTTCAGTTTCCTGATTCCAGGTAACCAGAGTTTGTCTTGGACTACACCGTTTTTTAATCCAGCCTTAGCTGCCTGTTCATAGAGACTATATGCATCTGCACTTGTTGTTGCAGAAGGTTTTTCAATGTAAATGTGTTTACCTGCGGAAATTGCTTTTTGCACTGCATCAACTCTACGTGATGTAACCTGTGCGTCAAAATAGACAGAATATGCGTCATTCGCAAGAGCAGTATCAAGGTCTGTGCTCCATTTCTCAACCCCAGTAGTCTCAGAAAGTTTTTCAAGTTTTGCCGGATTTCTCCCAACGAGATACGGATCAGGCATTATCACTTCTCCGTCACCGATTGGGATACCACCGTCTTCTGCTATAGCTAAGATGGAACGAATGAGATGTTGGTTTGTTCCCATCCTGCCAGTCACACCATTCATAATGATGCCGACACGATGTGTTTTAGGTGTGTGGTTAGTCATCTATAATCCTTGTTTTGTGGAAATATGTAGAACAGCACATGTTCAAAAAAGTGGAAAGAACAGTGACAACTATTCCTTCGGTTTGTCAGTACATTGAGGGGCTGAACCTTCTGGTAGTGGAGGTACATCTATTCCAGCTTTTGGGAGTGTTCCTGCAAGTTCCTGTTTCCAATGGTCAACATTCCCTGCTGGACCATAGCAATATACCATTTGCATAGGTGTGTCACTGGTATTCGTCAACTGGTGAAAAACCCACGATGGAATGAACACAGTTTGTCCGGTTGAGATAGTTTGGCGTTCTTCACCGAGACACATTTCACCTTCACCTTCTACGATAAAGTATATCTCTTCCTGTTCGTGGTTGTGCCATGGTACTTGTCCTCCGTTTGGTTCTAAAACAACAAACCCCAAGCCGAATTCCTTAATCTGAATGGGTGATGTACCGCCAACAAGATTTCTGGTACGTCTACGGGCAGGATATGTCCTCCCTTCAATTTCATTTAAATCTGCAATTAGCATAAATACAGTCCTTTCTGAATAAATTTTAAGGTATTCTCAACACAATGTTGTAGTATTCAAAAATTGAGTAATCTTAAACCGTTTTATCGATTGGATTATCATACTTCTTGTTCTTCTAAATCTTCTATCTGTTGCTCTAACTTACGTAACTCGTAATCTGATTTATCATAAGGTTGAGACGCATTTTCTGCGTACCATTCTCTATAACCGCCGACTTTTCGAAAATGAAAATCTTGAAAAACATCCGGAAATCGCTCAATGAGAATCTCAGCAATTTGTGAGAAAACAAATCGGATTTCTTCCTCTGCATGTCTTGATGTCCTCAATGGGATTAGATGGCGCGCCGTACGGAGATTCATCGAAAATACCATACAAGTTGCAACTCCGACAGGAGCAACTCTTCTAAACGCAGAGGTCAACTTTTTCTTCATAGCAAAGTTCTTTCGTTCGTCTATCTGATATATCTCTGCCAGTTTCTTCTGCACAGATTCAAGATATTCAACGGTTTCTTTGATTAACGCTATCCCCTCACCAGCTTCATTATCTTCGTCCTTCAGAATTTGTGGTATCCAAAAGCCAATATCTTCTAACCTTACGAAACGGAGACTTTCTTGACTAAAGGCAGTTCCCACGCGATGTCTCACCAATTCATGGGTAAACACACGGGAAACATTGTAGATTAAGAATGAAACAGATGTGTGTTCAAGAACACTACCGTGACCAGTGTTGATTATATTCCCAATATATTCCTTTGCATCGTTTCGAGTTTTAGTAACATTAGGATTCAATCCTGGCTGCCAACTTCGATAACAGGCTTTGCCTGCCGCCATAATCAAACTCTCCCCATCAGATTCGGCTAACTCAGGGTCATATTCGGTTGCACCAATTGAATTTAAATAGGATTGTAGCCGCTCGTAATCCATCTTTGTCTCAGCGATAATTTCAACCCGCGGCGTTACTTCTTTCATATCTTCTCCGTGTGCATCTATATCTTAATAATTAAAATTGAGACTTTATTCAAAAAGATCTGCAGCCTGACAAGAAAACCCCTCTACGACTTCCTCACCACTAAGTGTATCGTTCCGTGTGAGCACTTTGATATCCGTTTCTGAATGATAAACGGTTACCGTTTTAGATCGGGGTTTGATCACCTATACCAATTGTGTTCCTGACTCAAGATATGCAAATACCTTTTCTTCAACCCGGAAACCTGTGTCTGGTGCATAAATACGTCCTAACTGATTATCTCGAACATAAGAGCTTAACGGAGAAATTAAATTCATACTGATATCCCGTGTTCTACAGAGGTTGGTGGCATAGATATTAATTGCCTTTTAATGTATTCATAACCCTCTAAATCACTTTCAAGGAATTCCTCTAAGGTCATTTTGGGAATATCAGTAGGCAGATTATCAGGTGGGAACTGACGTACTTCATTAGCATCCATTTTCCAGCCTCCTACAGTTAGTTGTAAACCTTATTGATCAAACCATATTGACAATTTACCATAATTTGCTTTGCCAATTCAACTGCTTTTTATATCTTGTAAAAGGAACTAAATGTAAAGGCATGTGTACTCACGAAGCACACATGCCTTTAAAAATATGATACACTATATTATGCGTTCGCTTCAATCACAGCTTGTGCTGCAGCAAGACGGGCTATTGGTACACGAAACGGAGAACAAGATACATAATCAAACTCTAAACCGTGGCAAAACTTCACAGAATTTGGTTCACCACCGTGTTCACCACAGATGCCAACCTTAAGGTCAGGTCGTTCCGCACGCCCTTTTTCACAACCCATTTGCAATAGTATACCAACACCTTCTTGGTCTAATACTTGGAACGGATCGTATTCAAGAATGCCGTTTTTGACATAATCATCAAGGAATTTTGCTGCATCATCACGACTCATACCAAAGGTTGTTTGTGTAAGGTCATTTGTGCCATAGGAAAAGAATTCGGCTTCTGCTGCAATTTTGTCTGCAGTGAGTGCTGCCCGAGGTAGTTCAATCATAGTACCGATAAGATATTTAACCCGAGAACCTAACTCTCTAAATACCTCTTCTGCAGTGTCATCTACGACTTTGCGTTGTAGTGAGAATTCGTTGATATGTCCAACGAGTGGGATCATAATCTCAGGAATTACCTTGATACCACGTTTCGCAACATCCACAGCAGCTTCAAATATTGCACGTGCCTGCATCTCAGTTATCTCAGGATAAACAATACCAAGTCTGCATCCTCTATGTCCAAGCATTGGATTGAATTCGTGTAATTCTTCAACACGTTGACTGAGTTTTTTCGCATCAACGTTAATTCTAACTGCAAGCTCATTGATTTCAGACTCATTTTTCGGTAAGAATTCATGTAATGGAGGATCAAGAGTTCGTATGGTGACTGGATAACCAGCCATTGCTTCAAAGATACCAATAAAATCTGTACGTTGGTGTGAAAGAAGTTTCGCCAACGCTTGTTTTCGTTCTACCGTATCATCAGCAAGGATCATTTCTCGGACAGCATCAATACCTGTTCCAAAGAACATATGTTCAGTTCTACAGAGACCAATCCCTTCTGCACCAAATCCACGTGCATTCTTAGCATCTTCTGGGGTATCTGCATTGGTTCTAATATTCAAAGTACGTACTTCATCTGCCCATTCCATAAGTATTCCAAATTGTCCACTGAGTTCAGGTTGAATGAGAGAGACTTGTCCGCTGAGTACATCTCCTGTAGAACCGTTAAGTGTAATGAAATCACCTTCTGCATAGCGTTTTCCACCCGCAATAAATTCTAACGTTTCTTCATTGATGAATAGATCGGAACATCCAGCAACACAGCTTTTACCCATACCGCGTGCAACAACAGCAGCGTGACTTGTCATACCGCCACGAGCGGTCAAAATACCTTCAGCTGCATCCATGCCACCAATATCTTCTGGTGAAGTTTCCGCACGGACGAGAATGACTTTTTCACCTTGAGCGGCAAGTTCTTCGGCTCGGAGTGCAGTGAACACAACTTTCCCAACTGCAGCACCTGGGGATGCTGGTAATCCTTGAGCAATTACTTCAACAGAGGCATCAGGGTCAACACTCGGATGTAACAATTGATCAAGATCGTTGGCTGGGACACGCGTTAAGGCAGTTTCTTTATCAATCAAGCCTTCTTCAACCATCTCAACAGCGATACGTACTGCTGCTTGTCCGGTTCGTTTTCCATTGCGTGTTTGCAGCATGTAGAGCGTACCGTCTTGTATTGTGAATTCTACATCCTGCATGTCGCGGTAGTGCTTTTCTAATTTCAATCCGATAGCGACTAATTCATCATACGCCTCTGAATTGATATTTCTTAATTCCGATATTGGTAATGGCGTTCTGATACCAGCAACAACATCTTCCCCTTGTGCATTCATAAGGAATTCACCATAAAACTGGTTTGCCCCTGTTGAGGGGTTGCGAGAAAAAGCAACTCCTGTGCCAGAACTTCCCCCCATATTACCAAATACCATTGCCTGGATATTGACAGCGGTACGTCCCATTTCTTCTGAAATATCATTAATACGACGGTATGTGATAGCACGCGGGTTTCCTGACGATTCAAATACTGCATCACGCGCCATGTCTAACTGATGACGTGGCTCATCAGGAAAATCAGATCCGGTTTTTTGCTTGATTACACTCTTGAATTCATTAACAAGTTCTATCAGATCGGATGCTTCCAATTCAGTATCTAAAGTGACACCTTTTGCTTTTTTCTTTTCTTCCAGTAGATGTTCAAATTCATCATGGTCTACACGCAACACAACATTACCAAACATTTGTACAAAGCGTCGATATGCATCATAAGAAAAACGTTCGTTACCAGATTTTACAATCAATCCTTTGACTGCATCATCATTCAAACCAAGATTCAGGATTGTATCCATCATCCCTGGCATAGAAACAGCTGCACCAGAACGAACAGAGAGGAGTAGTGGGTTTTCGGTATCACCGAATTTTACATCAAGTGTATCCTCTAATTTATGTAGGTTCTCAGTAATCTGTTGATCAAGACCTCCAGGATACTTATGACCATTATCGTAGTAGAATTTGCATACTTCAGTGGAGATAGTGAATCCGGGAGGTACTGGAATACCGAGGTTCGTCATCTCAGCAAGATTTGCACCCTTTCCTCCAAGTAAAAGGCGCATGCTGGAATCACCTTCACCTTCACCTGCTCCAAAGAAGTAAACATACTTTGGTTGTGACATTTAAATCCTCCTTATTTTATCATTTCGTCCAATTAATTTCGTTGTTATTTGTCAACTTTATTCTTTGACAATCTTACTTTCAATTTGTTTGAATACGATTATTATCTATGTCATGTGTTAAATAGAATAAATCATCCGACTTGCTTCTTCAAATTCCGGTTCAAGTGGGTCAGTCGATAAATATAGTTTTTGGTAGGGTTCATACAGTTGGATATAACTCCAATTGACTCCACAAAGGACCTTCCCATTATTAACAAGTTTGATAAATCTACCTCTAAACTTCGCTCGTGTCCGTTCTGGTGGGGAATGCATTGCACGACGAATCTGTGCATCGTCTAATATCCGTTCAGTTAAACCTCGTTTTTCTGCTTTATAATATATGCTCGTATCTTGGCGGATATTGTGGTATTCTAAATCCAAACGTCTTATTTCTGCAGAATTCCAGTCAATTGAACGGTGTCTGACGTATGCTTCAATCCATTTTCGCTTAATCACCCAATCAAGTTCACGTTCCAATTGCATTGGATCATCTTCCAGACATGTCATCACATATTCCCATCGCGCCATTACCTCGTCAGTCGTTGGGTCAGATTCTGCCTGTTCAAGATAACGTTTTGCACACTCAAAGTATTGCCATTGAAGCTCAATTGCAGACAATCTTTTGCCATTCTCGAGTTCAATTAATCTTTTACAGGTAATATCTTCGGATATCTCGTGAATGGCTTGCACAGAATTTCGTAGTGCAAAACGTTCCGTTATAAAATGATCCTCAATCATACGTAGTATTATTCCAGTTGTCCCAACTTTTAAGAAAGTAGACAATTCGGACATATTAGAATCACCAACGATAACATGCAATCGTCTATATTTTTCTCTGTCCGCATGGGGTTCGTCTCGAGTATTGATAATACCACGTGCAGTAGTTGTAGCAATTGATATCTCTTCTCGGATATGTTGTGCGCGTTGTGAAATCTCATAGAATCCTTGGTCGCTTCGTTTGATTTTTCCTGCACCAGTGTATATCTGCCGAGTGACAAAAAAGGGAATGAGTTGTGATGCTAACTGCCGAAAACTTACTTTTTCACGTTCCATCAGATAGTTTTCATGACACCCATAAGTATTTCCAACAGTATCTAAGTTATTTTTAAAGATAGATATTTTTCCACGAAAACCGTCAGCACGCATTCTCCGTTCGGCAGTGGTAGCGAGACGAGTGACGATTCGTTCGCCTGCCTTATCATGTGCTACAAGTTCTATGACATCATCGCATTCAGGGGTGGCATATTCAGGGTGGCATCCAATATCTTGGTAAAAACGTGCACCGTTTTCAAGAAATACATCTGGATACATTCTTCCAGATATTATTTCACGAAACAGATACATTACAACATTCTGAACGGTTAATTTTTTTCCTCTATTTTTCTCTGGGGTACAGATTATCCCGTATTCGGTTTCCAATCCGTATATTCTACGATGCATGGTTAAAAATCTCTGCTATCTCTTCAACTGAAAACCGACGAAATTTACGGCGGCCAGAAGTCGCATCAAGACATCCAACTTCTATTGTCTGCGGTGTTATCTGATACGGTTCCGATTCTTCTACCTCTATAGACTCAAATGTGCGTGATGCAAGCTGCAATGCTTCCGTTAAATCTAATCCGTCACTATAAGTCTCATTAAGTTTTTCCGTGATAGCATCTGCCCTACCTCCAATAACAGCAAACCTTTCCTTTTCCTCATAGGTTCCGTCAAAGGTAATCTTGTAGATTTGGCTTCGGGCATCAGGTTGTCCATCCACTTCACATACGAGAAGTTCAATCTCAAGTGGTTTCGTATCCCATGCTTGGGCAATTGCACCCATGTGTTGTGAGTAAATGTTTGTCAACCATTTACCAGTGACATCTTCTCGATAATAGGTATATCCTTTAATTTCTGCTTCACGTATTCCTGCTACTCGAAGTGCCTCATATTCTGAAACACGACCCGTTGATGCAAGTGCAATTTTATCGTATATTTCGGATATCTTGAATATAGTTCGGCGGGGGTTTTCGGCTACCATTAAAAGACCGTTGTTATACTCTAAAACAACAACCTCTTTTGCTTGTTCTATTCCACGATCAACAAATAATTTCTTATCTTCCCAAATTTGATCCGGTGACACATAATAAGGTGTGGACATTTATCCCTCAAATATAAAACATGATGTATACAGAACATTTATTGTTCTAAACGTTTAATCAACTCCTGAAACAATTCTTCAACTGTTTCATCCGATACATCGGTAACACCATCTTCGGTTATCGTTGTCAAAGTAGGAAAAATTTTCCTAATTAGATCTGGACCTCCAGTTGCAATATCCTCATCTGCGGCGTCCCACAGTGCCTCTGCAACGGCTGTTAACGCTGCTTCTTTGGACATCTCTGGTTGAAAGATCTTCTTAAGAGTTGAACGTGCATCTTTTCCTCCAGAACCGATGGAATAATAGGAATCTTCCTCATATCGACCGCCGAGTGCATCATATTTAAAGATCCTCCCCTTTTTCTGTTTTAAATCATATCCAGCAAAAATGGGTAGGACAATCAAACCTTGCATTGCTAAATTTAAATTTGATCTTACAAGACTTGACAAATAGTTAGCTTGTCCTTCCAAACTCAATGAAGTTCCTTCCATCTTTTCGTAGAATTCTACTTGAACTTGGAAAAGCTTTGCTATTTCAAAACAAGGACCGGCAACACCTGCAACAGCAATCGCCGAGTGTCTATCAATTTTAAAAACTTTCTGGATACGTCTTTCCCCAACTTGATAACCTTCAGTTGCTTGACGATCACCAGCAATTATGACACCCTTATCGTAGACAAGTGATAGGACAGTGGTGCCTTCCAAGAAATTGTTTGGTAAGGTCTGATGCAATGTATTGATTTGGTTCCAGTCTGAAACTTGATCTGGGGCACGACTTTTCAGAATTTGTAAAAAATCGGTTATTCCATAGTCATGAGGTTTGAGCAATCCTATTGACCTCCACGTTGGATAAAGTTTTCTACGAATTCCTCAGAATCTTCTTCTAAAATCTCATCAATTTCATCAAGAAGGGCATCTAAATCCTCAGTTAAATCATCTACATTGTCGGTGATTTCGGAATTAGGTTGAATCTCCTCATTTTCTTCTGTGGAGTGATCTCTGTATTCTTGCTGTTTTTCGCGTGGCATGTTGTACTCCTTTAAAAATGCTGGTAACGGAAAATCCGTATATCTATATTTTAGAAAATTATTCCAATAGGGGTAATACCCTTATCAACAAGATTGTTATCAATCAATTCGGATTTGGTTAACAAGTTCATCAACTGTACATGTATTCAACAATTCACCGATAATTGCTTGAGTGCCAAAATGAGGACGTTCCATCATTATCTTATCAAATCCAGTAGGACCATTGAATACAATTGAATTCCAACTTACACTGTGAATATTGTTTGGAAATTTTCGTATGCATGTACCTCGGAAAAATGCACGGGTATCTGAAGGTGGATGCTGTATCGCATGAACAACTTCCTCTTGTGACAACAAACGTACTACATGTCCATTCTTGAGTAATCGAGCATAAAGTCCTTTTTCTGGACGAAGGTCATGATATTGCAAATCAAGCATTCGGACACGTGCATCTGTCCATTTAAATTCATGTCGGGTAATATATGCGTCTATAAGTTTTTTCTTTATGATCCAATCTAAATGCTGACTCAAACTCATCGGGTCTGATTTCAACCCATTTAACACAAATTCCCATTTTGCTAATACATCCTCAACGACTGGAGTCCGTTCTTCAGAAGTAAGGTGTTGATGCGCAAGATCCAAATAAGCTTGTTGGATTTCTATGGCAGTCCAATTTCGGTCATCTTTTAAGGCTATCTTTCTTTTACATGATAAATCACGCGATACTGATTTTATCACTGCTACAGGATTTTGTAAAGAAAATTGCTTACCAACAACACCCTTTTCAATTAAATGCAGAACAATAGATGTAATACCTACCTTCAAGTAGATGGAGAATTCAGACATGTTTGAATCACCAACAATAACATGTAAACGACGATATAGTTTTGAATCTGCATGGGGTTCATCACGGGTGTTGATCAATGGACGTTCAACCATCGTGCTTAAACCTACCTCTTTTTCAAAAAAATCCGCGCGTTGTGATATCTGGAAATTGGTATCGTCTGCTCCGTTTTCTGCACCAACCTTACCACTTCCTGCTATTATTTGACGTGTAACGATAAAAGGTGTTAAACCGTCTACAATATCTGAAAATGGTAACTTACGCGACATTAAGTAATTTTCATGAGATCCATAACTATGTCCCTTGTAATCAGTATTGTTTTTGTAGATGATAATCTCTTGATTATCTAATAGTAGTTGTTCAGCAGCGATTCGGCTGAGTTCTAAAATGAGTTCTCCAGCTTTTTCATATTTTACCAAATCAAGAGCATTCGTACATTCAGGTGTGCAATATTCAGGGTGCGCGTGATCAACATAATATCTACCACCGTTTATCAAAATATCGTTGATTACACTGTTGTTCGCATCTTCTGAAACTGGCTTATCGCTTTCAACTGTAAATCCTCGCGCATCCATTAAAGGACTTTCTTGTGCGTAATCCCACATTATCGTTGGAATATTTCGACTCTTATATGCATTTACTACCAATGTTGAAGCCGCTACAAGATCTTGTTCACGAGCATTCTTAACAGAGATGCCAAACTCGGTTTCGGTGCCGATAATTGTTGGTACTGCCATTATTTACTTTCAAAATAAAATTTGATTAACGGGATAAGTATCTTTACAGATATGTCCCACCTTTACTAACACGCATTTCGGGATTCCTTCGGGTCTCAGGTTCATTGATCAAAGCTCGAATATTGACGATCTTCTCGCCCTTTCTACCAGATATCTTTGCCCAATCATCTGGATTAGTTGTATTCGGAAGGTCTTCATTTTCACGGTATTCCTCACGAATAGCAGTTTTCAAATCATCAACAGAAATACCTTTATCTTTTCCATCGGAACTAATTAGACGTTTAATTGCCATCTTCTTAGCTCGTGAAACAATGTTACGAATCATTGCACCACTAACAAAATCCTTGAAAAATAGTGTTTCACGTTCACCACGAGTGTATGTAACTTCGATAAATCGGTTTTCTTCAGTGGTAGCATACATCTCTTCCACGGCTTTGGTTATGAGGTGTTCTGATACATTTTCAGTATTGCCATCAAATTTTTCTACCTCCATCTTCGCGAACGGTAGTTCTGGAGTTAAATAAATACCGAAAATATCCTTTGCTCCATCTTTGTTAGGACGGTCGATCTTAATTTTAATATCAAGTCGACCTGGTCTCAATACTGCAGGGTCAAGAAGATCTTGACGATTACTTGCTCCAATAACAATAACATCTCTTAAGTCTTCAACACCATCAATCATGGATAGGAACTGCGGAACAAGAGTTGACTCCATATCCGATGATATACCCATGCCACGAGATCTGAATAACGAATCCATCTCATCAAAGAAAATGACTACGGGAAAACCCTCTCTCGATTTTTCACGTGCCTTGTCAAAAACTTCTCTTATCTTTCTTTCAGTTTCACCAACATACTTGTTTAGTATTTCGGGTCCCTTAATGTTGATAAAGTATCCTCTGACACCATCTCTGCCAGTTTTTTGTCTGATACTTTCAGCAAGACTATTTGCAACTGCACGTGCAATTAACGTTTTTCCACACCCTGGAGGTCCATATAACAAAACACCTTTCGGTGGGGTCAGTTCAAATTCTTGATACTCATCTGGATATAGATAGGGCATTTCAATGGCATCTCGAATTGCTTCAATCTGGGTATCCAAACCACCAATATCAGCATAACTTATATCTGGCACTTCTTCAAGCAACAGATCTTCAAGTTCGCGTTTAGGTAGTTTTTCAAGGAGCATTCCGCTCGTATGATTCAGTAATACACTATCACCAGTTTTTAAGGTTTCATCCCTTAATGCTTCAGAGACACGTACTACCTGCTCCTCATCAGTACGCAGACTAACAATTGCTCGATCCGATTCAAGTACCTCTTTAATCTTAACAACATCCCCATGTTTTTCAGGAGGTTTTATCGCAACGACATTTAACCCACTGTTTACAATGACTTCTTGTCCAACTTGAATTTGTTCAGGATTAAGTGTCGGGTCATGGTTGACACGCCATTTCTTACCACTAATGTCAACATCAATCGTGTTGTCTTCATTAGTGCCAAGAAAAATTCCGTAATTATTCGGAGGTGCACTTAGTTGCTTAACCTTTTCTTTAAGAAGCTCAAGTTTTTCTTTTGCCTCTTGGAGCATATTTGTAAGTTTTCGGTTACGACGATGTGCCTGCATGAGTTCGCGTGTCATTTCATACAAACGAGCATCAACATCATCATTGGGTGCAGAACTGAGTTGCCTTCGTAAATCACTTACCTCGTTTTCAAGCATCTCAATCTGCCAATTCAACTCGCGTATCCGTTGAGGATAATTTACCCGATCTGATGTAGATTCCTCAATATCAGAACCTATAAGTATCTCTGATGAAGTTTCTCTTTTACCAGCCATACGAGATGTTCTCACTTTCCATTGAAAAGATTGATGGTATGGTAGAATGTTGGTTGACTTCCAAATACCAACTTATGTGTGTATAGTATAGCATGTAGTATAATAATCAACAAGTAAAATCATGTTGGTTGACTAAATCTATTACAACAAATTGGAAACACATTACAATAGTCGAAATAAAAAGTATTGGGTATACTGAATATGTTTTGAACAAAATCTAATTTAACTTTCATTATCGTCATCAAATCTATCAGTAGATTCTGACGCGTCCTCAAAATCTGTCTCAACTTCATCATCAGTAGGTTCAACACCTGGTATTGCTCCTGTGTCAGTATCTGATAATGAACCGATGTTTTCACGTATCTTTTTGTCAAGTTCAGCAGTAATTTCGGGATTCTGTTCCAAATATGTCTTCACATTGTTTCGTCCTTGACCGATCCGTTCATTATTATAGGAGAACCATGAACCCCTTTTCTGAATTAATTCTGATGCAACAGCAATATCTAATAATGTACCTTCTTTTGAAATACCTTTACCAAATGTGACATCAAATTCCGCTTCTTTGAAAGGTGGTGCTACTTTATTTTTTACAACCTTAATTCGCACCCTATTACCAAGTATGTCTGTGCCTTCTTTGATCTGTGTTGAACGCCGGATTTCTAATCTCACAGAAGCATGAAACTTCAAGGCAAGTCCACCCGGTGTCGTATCAGGATTTCCAAACATCACACCGATCTTTTGACGGATCTGGTTCGTGAAAATAACACATGTTTTTGATTTGTTTGTTACACCCGAAAGTTTTCTCAATGCTTTAGACATCAAACGTGGTAACAATCCAACATGTGCATCACCCATCTCTCCTTCAACCTCTGCTTGCGGCGTTAATGCAGCAACTGAATCGATAATGACAACATCTATTGCGCCACTACGGATAAGTGTTTCCACAATCTCTAATGCTTGTTCACCTGAATCTGGTTGTGAAATCAATACGTTTTCAAGATTGACACCTATATTTCGTGCATAAGTTGTGTCTAATGCATGTTCAACGTCTATAAAAGCAGCTATTCCCCCCAATTTCTGTGCTTCAGAGACAATATGGAGTGCTAATGTGGTTTTTCCGGTCCCCTCGTGTCCAAATATTTCAATAATCCTGCCTCTTGGTACTCCACCAACACCTAAAGCAAGGTCAAGTGATAATGCACCTGTTGGAATTGCTTCAACTGGAACGACTTCATTATCAGTAAGACGCATGATCGCGCCCTTTCCGTATGCACGTTCTACATGAGAGATAGCTTGGTCAACAGCCTTTTTTTTCTCTTCAGCCTTTTTTGCATCTTCTTGACTCTCTGCCTTTTCCATATTTTTCTTATCGTCTCTTGCCATTATCTACTTTCTCCCTTTCCAATAGTATATTTGTTGATTGGGGAATAAACTGCACCTTTGGGATGCAAATCACTTCTTACAAGTGTAAATTCTTTAACTGTAATTAATGTCCCCTTAACGGTTTCAAATTTCTTGAATAAATCGGTAAAAGAATTCAGGTTTATCTGTCTTTTCATCCGTGCGAGTGTAATATGTGGGTGAAACCGAGTGTCTTCAGGAAAACCAATTTGTATGAGTTCACGGTTTATTGCATTTGCAAGCGATATTGTTGGTTTTACGCCTTGTCTTAATCCTACCCACAAAACACGAGGACGAACCAAATTTGGAAACGCACCAACACCTCCAATTTCTAAAGAAAACGGTTTGATTTCTTTTGTTACATATTGTAATGCTGTAGAAATTTCATCAATCCTTCTGTTATCTACCTCACCAAGGAACTTCAAAGTAAGATGAAAATTACCGCGCTTTGTCCAGGATACTCTTCCCATATTTGAACGAATCTGATTCTGTATTTCAACCAATTTATCCTGAACACTATCTGGAATCTCAATAGCGACAAAACAACGAATGGAATCTGATTTCATTAGAATCCACCGAAAAAACCTATCAGACTGATGCCTTATACTGAGTGTGTCCTAAGATTTCCATACAAAATTTCAATACCAGAAACAACAGTCAATATTAATGGTAGGTACATCATAAAATAAATTGGTCCATGATGATTTATTACAATATTAGAATCACCAAGAATAACTAACAATACCATGCTTATAAATATTACAATTACTTGAGAGGTAGTTTTGTATTTGCCCCAACGATTTGCCGAGATTACCTCACCACGCTTAGCAACAAATAGTAAACGGAATACTGTGACAATTACTTCTCGTCCAAGAATTACTGATACCATCCAAATTGGAATTAGACGAACTCCTTCGTCTAAATTCTCATGCTGAAAAAAACAGAAACTAATAAGTGCAGCACCCACTAAAATTTTATCTACCAACGAATCCATAAAACTTCCAAAACTGGTAATACCTTGGTGCCGCGCAATTTTTCCGTCAAAATAGTCTGTTAAGGCAGCTAAACCAAATAACAATGCTGCTGGCACCATCAATTTCGCACGAAAACAGAGGACAAATGGTAATGTTAGCAATAACCGGGAAAATGTGAGAAGATTCGCCAGTCTGAAAAGTTCCTGAAATTTCATATAATTTTTTAATCTGAAAGATCAATTATCTCGGCATCTTTAGGCGTAACAAACTTAAATATGTCCGGTGGTAACTTTCGGTCTCGTTCTATATTTGTTAACTTCATTACAACGTTACGGCGACTTCCATCTTCATACACAGTTACATAACCAAATTGAACGGGGAACCACTCACTTTCATTCACCCAAATTTCAAGTATCTCCTTAATACCACCACGTACTGTTGTTTTCTGTATATTTTTGTTTTTCAGATTATTTTTAACATTCCTGTTAAGTAAATCTGGTTTGGGTGTCAAATGAATTTGATAGATTCCTTTTGCGTTCGCTGCTTCATCAGGAACTAATTTCATATTCCAGTTATTTGATAAATCCTCAAGTGTTTCACCAGTGCCTGGTAATATCTCACGACGATGTGGATTTTGTATCTTCTGTTTATTAACTTCATTGAGGATTGGTGTATATGACCAAGCATATTCGCCATCTAACACTATGTTTTTCACCACTTTGTTAGGATCTCTTGGTGAAATATATTCCATCTTTAGTAGGTTCGGTATTCCAAATGTGAATCGACCTCGACTAATGCTTTTTCTGGTTTTATATAAGGTCGTCTCCTCAAAATCTGCACTAAAATTCTTACACTTACTATATGCAGTTCTGAAATTCATGAATACTTCATCCACTGTATAAGTATATCCAATATTCACATAACTCAGACATAACAATACTAAACTGAAAGATAAGCGTTTCAAGACAATACCCCTTATGTCATTATGAGAACAAGTTATTTCTAAAATTGTGAATATAGTCTAACACAACGCTATTTACATGTCAATGTTATTTTTCGCATATTCTGATTGGAGTGCTTTTACAATATCTGATTCAGAAACATTCAACCTTGTCCAATCAGTCAGTTCTACTTCAACTTCTTCACTCTCATCCAATGCACATATTACAAGACGTTCCAGCACTTCAGTTACCTTTTCTTCACGGAATAATGCTTGAAACCAGATTCCGAATTTTTTCAATGCATCTGACGAATCTGAAAAGACCCAAAAGACCACTCTGCAAAAATCTAATCCTTCATCAACCGACTGTTGTGAAATCCAAACTTGATCAGGAAATTGCTGAAAAAGTTGTAATAAGTCTGCAATTATAGATACAATCTCTTGATTGAGGTATGTAATTTTAGGTAGTATATCAAAATGGATAGCGTATCTATGTGCATGAAGTGTTATCTCAACATCTTCATTCAGTATCATATTTTCATCCCTATCTAACACAAGATCTAACTCCTGTAATCATTTTCTAACAAATATAAATTGTAATTCTAAGGTTAAATGAAATGGACATATCACTTGCCTCGTGGTATAATATATAGGTTATAAAACATAAATACAAGGTAAATATATGACAGATCCTGAACGGATTCCAGATCTCAATCAACTACTTAAAGAACGCATTTTGGTACTTGATGGTGCAATGGGTTCACTGCTACAGACATATAGACTCACTGAAGAAGATTTTCGCGCTGAACAGTATGCAAATCATCCATCAGAACTAAAAGGTTTTAACGATCTGCTATCCATAACTCAACCTAACGTCGTCCGCGAAATACACACCAATTACTGTCAAGCAGGAGCAGACATAATAGAAACTAACACCTTTAATAGTACATCAGTTTCTATGGCTGACTATCAAATGCAGGATAATGCATATAATGTCAACTATGCTGCTGCTCAAATTGCACGTGAAGTGGCTGACAAATGGTCAACGCCAAGTAAACCGCGTTACGTCGCGGGAAGTATGGGACCCACCAACCGAAGTTGTTCAATCTCTCCTGACGTGAACGATCCTGGATACCGTAATATAACTTTTGCTGAACTTACTTCAGCTTACACAACACAAGCTGAAGGTTTGATTGATGGCGGGGTTGACCTTCTCCTCGTTGAAACCGTAATGGATACACTCAATTGTAAAGCAGCACTCTTTGCTATACAAACACTTGCTGAATTACGTGGAATTGAGATACCTATTATAGTGTCTTCGGATAGAAGTGGTGGTGGTGGTAGGAACCTTTCTGGACAGACCGTTGAGGCATTTTGGAATTCTATTCGACACGCAAATCTTCTTGCTGTAGGCTTGAATTGCGGATTTGGTGCACAACAGATACGACCTTACTTAGCAGAAATGGCAAAACTCGCGGATACACCTGTCATCTGTTATCCGAATGCTGGACTACCTAATGAACTCGGACATTATACACAGACTCCGGAGGAAATGGGAAATTGGATGCATGAATTTGCACAGAACGGATATGTAAATATAGTTGGTGGTTGTTGCGGTAGCCAACCAGAACATATAGAAACCATATCAAAAGTTGCAGCCGAATACTCTCCTCGACAACCAGTACCTCAAGAAACCGCATGCCGTCTGAGTGGCTTGGAAGCATTCAACATAACCCCCGATTCACTATTTGTTAATGTTGGTGAACGCACAAATGTAACTGGATCTCGTCGCTTTGCTACACTAATCAAAAAAGAGGACTATGAGACTGCCCTTGAAGTCGCGCGAGACCAAGTAGAAAATGGTGCACAACTAATTGATATCAATATGGATGCGGGTATGTTAGATGCAAAAGCAGCGATTGTCAGGTTCTTAAATCTAATCGCAGCTGAACCAGATATTAGTCGTGTTCCAATTATGCTTGATTCAAGTAAATGGGAGGTAATTGAAGCTGGTTTAGCTTGTATTCAAGGTAAAGGTGTTGTCAATTCAATCAGTCTAAAAGAGGGTAAGGACGACTTTTTAGATAAGGCAAGACTTATTAGACTTTACGGTGCAGCTGTTATCGTTATGGCATTTGACGAAGAGGGACAAGCTGACACTTATAAACGAAAAGTAGAGATCTGTCAAAGGGCTTATAGACTCTTAACAGAAGTAGTGGGATTCCCTCCCGAAGATATTATATTTGATCCAAACATTTTTGCCATTGCAACCGGAATTGAGGAACACAATGAATATGCACTTGCTTATATTGATGCATGTAAAGAAATCAAAACTACATGTCAACATGTGTTAGTTAGTGGAGGGGTTAGTAATATATCTTTCGCTTTCCGTGGAAACGATACGGTACGTGAAGCGATGCATGCTGCATTTCTTTACCACGCTATTAATGCTGGCATGGATATTGGGATTGTCAATGCTGGTCAACTTGCTGTATACGACGATCTACCTAAACCGCTGTTAGATGCAGTAGAAGATGTCATCTTTAACCGTCATGAGAATGCCACTGATAATCTGGTTAATCTCGCAGGTACATTAGACGGTAAAGGTGTCAAGAAACAGGTCAACCAAGAGTGGAGAAAATTAAATACTGATAAACGTATTACTCATGCGCTTGTAGAAGGTATTATCAAGTATATTGAAGAAGATACTGAAGAGGCGCGTTTGCAATATGAACATCCAATAGAGGTAATTGAAGGTCCTCTAATGGATGGTATGGATAGAGTTGGTGAACTCTTTGGTGATGGAAAGATGTTCCTTCCACAGGTTATAAAAAGTGCACAAGTAATGAAAAAGGCTGTAGCACATCTGATTCCCTTTATTGAAGAAGAACAATTGGATGGTGTTATTCAATCGAGAGGTAAGATTGTGATGGCAACAGTCAAAGGTGATGTTCATGACATAGGAAAAAATATCGTCGGTGTGGTTTTGGGTTGTAATAATTACGATGTCGTTGACCTGGGTGTTATGGTTCCTGCAGAAGATATATTGGATACTGCACGCAAGGAAAATGCAGATATGATTGGCTTGAGCGGTCTAATAACGCCTTCTTTAGATGAAATGGTGCATGTCGCTGAGGAGATGGAACGTGGAAACTTCAAAATCCCACTTCTCATCGGAGGTGCAACAACATCAAAAGTACATACTGCTGTAAAGATTGAACCAGCCTATACCGGTCCCACTATACACGTGAAAGATGCATCTCGGAGCGTAGGCGTAGTCAGTAAATTGATGAGTGCAGAAAATCAAGATAAGATAATTGAGAATACACGAGACGAATATGCAGGTATTCGTGAACGACGTTCAAAAAACATGAGCAAATCAAAACTATTATCTTATAAGGTTGCACAACAAAGACAGTATCAAATTGATTGGAATATGCATCTTCCACCAAAACCAAAAATGATTGGTATTAAGGTATTTGACGATTATCCTTTAACGAAACTTGTTGATTACATTGATTGGACACCGTTTTTTACAACTTGGGGGTTGACAGGAAAATATCCAAATATAATTGATAATCCTGTAGTCGGATCTAAGGCACGCGAATTACTGGAAGAAGGAAAAACACTCCTTAAGAATATCGTTGGATTGAAAAAAATACAGGCGCGCGCCGTTGTAGGTATCTTCCCTGCCAACGGTATGGGTGAAGATACACAAATCTATAATGACGAAAGTAGGTCTGAGGTAATTGCAACGCTTTCCCATCTTCGTCAACAAACAGAGCAACCATTCTCCCGACCGAACTTAAGTCTCGGAGATTTCATCGCTCCAAAAGACTCTTCCATCCTTGACTATATCGGTGCTTTTGCAGTTACAACGGGTATTGGTGTCTCAGAACTATGTGCTGAATTTGAAGAGGATCATGATGATTATAATAGCATTATGACCAAAGCATTAGCGGATCGGTTGGCTGAAGCCTTTGCAGAACACATGCATCAGTACGTCCGTATATCACTTTGGGGATATGCAGCCAATGAAACTTTGGATAATGAGTCTTTAATTGCAGAGAAGTATCAAGGTATTCGTCCTGCACCCGGCTATCCAGCATGTCCAGACCATACGCAGAAACGTGTTTTATTCAATTTGCTAAATGCCACAACAAATACAGGTATTGAATTAACCGAAAATCTTGCAATGTCTCCTGCCGCATCTGTCAGTGGATGGTATTTTTCTCATCCTGATTCCAAGTACTTTAGTATTGCAAGAATCGGACAGGATCAGGTTAGGGATTATGCTAATCGGACTGGTACGGACATTGTTACAGCAGAACGATGGTTAAAACCATTGTTGACATAGATATGTTACATCGATTATTAAAGGAAAAGGGTAGTGAAATAATTCCATTACCCTTTTTTATATAAACTCACTATGTCATTTTTTATTACAAACTTATTTGCCTTGGATTAAACCCAAGGAAGTTCGCTATAAGCGGGTAAAGAACCCCAAGTCTTTAGACTTGGGAGTATGTCAGTCAATTATCCAAATTGCTAAAAAGGTTACTGTTTGTGCAAACCTACTACATTTCCACTTGGATCCATAAACATAGCAAATGAACCCATATTATCTGGAATCTCTGTAGGGGGTATGAGAATCTTTCCTCCGTTACTTTCTACCTTTTTTACAGATGCATCAAGGTCATCCACTGATATATAGACTGTAACATGGTTTGTATACGGCATTTCGTCGTTAGTTGGAAAAATATGTCCTTTTATCCCTTCATTAGAGGATGGATCACATAAATAAACGCCGTTTGTCTCAGGTGAGATTTCCCAATCAAAAATTGAGCGATAAAACTCACTTAATTCTTCACCGTTTTTACCTGCTATTTCAAACCACATGACTGGATTTGGCATTGATAGTTTCTCCTTAGTTGGATTAAAATTATTTCGTTAATTTTTTTTGTTTCATACGATTATATAGTGAAATATAAAAATATGTTTACACATCTTCTGTAGGCGGGGAATGCCTTATGGCATTCATACCGTTGATTTCGATCTCCGAATCGCGACTATGGATATGTATGGTCGGGAATCGGAGTTCCCTCCTACAAAGAAACTGTCAAGATAATTGTAAAATCCACTATAAATATGAATTATCTTGTTAAAGTATTCCACTGTGTTAAATTAAAAATAGACTTACATTTGGTGTAAACCTACTACATTTCCACTTGGATCCATAAACATCGCTATTGATCCCATATTATCTGGAAGTACTTGGGGTGTTACAAGTGTTTTTCCACCATGATTTTCTATAGTTTTCAGGGACTCATCAAGGTTATCTACTTGTATGAAAATTGATACACGATTAGAAATGTCCATGTCTTCTGTAAGAGGGTAAATATGACCTTTGATTCCTTCATCAGTTAAAGGTGGAGGTGTTGGGTCAATGGCGAGTATATCATTCGGAAAATGAGCGGTACTCCAACCAAATGGTAGAATAGTCCAACCAAAAATATTACTATAAAATTCTTGTAAAGATTCACCATTTCTACCTGCAATTTCAAAAAACAATACTGGATTTCCCATTACTATGATTCCTTTATTTGCATTTAGCTTTGATATTGTTTCATATCATTACTTAACCTATTATGGATTTTGAAGTAAACCAATAAAGTTGCCACTTGGATCGGTAAAAATAGCAAATGACCCCATATTGTCTGGAATTGCTTGCGGTGGCATAAAGACTTTTCCACCCAACTGTTCTAATTTCTTAGTTGATGTTTCAAGGTCACTCACCCGAACATAAATAATGACATGATTAGTATAGTCTGAATCGTCTTCTACTGGATGAATTATTCCTGTGATTCCTTTTTCCGAACACGTATCTACTCCAATTACATTGCTTGGGGAAGGATTCATTTTCCATCCAAAGACCGAATTGTAAAACTCACATAACTTTTCTGTATTCTTACCAGCAATTTCAAAGAATACTACAGGATTACTCATTCACTATTACTCCTACATCATTACCCGCTTGACACAAACCTATACGGTTTCCACTCGGATCAATGAACATAGCTATTTGATCACCTTTTTCAGATACGACAGTAGGAGGCATTAGAACCTTCCCACCAATACTCACAAGTTTCTCAATCGTAGCATTAATATCTTCCACCGATACATAAATGGTAACATTGTTTGCAAACGGAACATTCTTTACTAAAGGTATTTCGTCGTTTGGTGGGTATATATGTCCTTCAATCCCTTTATTTTTCGCAGAACCAGTCTCAAACCCATAATATCCTTCTTCGTACTCATTCATTTTCCAATCGAACACTGTACTGTAAAATTCACTTAAGGTTTTACCATCCTTCCCCACAATTTCAATGTTCGTCACTGGATTTCCCATTTGGATATACTCCTTTGATTAGTAGAACAGGAATTATTGCTTTGACAATCTTCTTTGCAACAGACCGATACGATTTCCACAGGGATCACAGAACATAGCAAAGTGACTTGCATTTCCAGGTATTTCTTTCGGTTGTTTAAGGATTTTACCTCCAAGACTCTCCACTTTTTCTAAACAACCCCAAATATCATCAACTTGAACATAGAGTATAACGAGGTTGGGTATATCCACCTCATCAGTTATTTGAAATAGATGTCCTTCAATCCCTTCATTTGATCCAGGATCAGCAATATACAGTTGATCTACTAATTGTGAAATCTGCCAATCAAATACAGAACTATAGAATGAATTCATGCTCTTAACATCTTTTCCACCTATTTCAAAATGCACTACAGGATTACCCATTGTAATGTCTCACTGAATTAGTTTGCTATTCTTTTTAAATGATGATTGATAGATTCAGAATAATAATTGAATTGGTTGTCGTATCATATTTTAACATACCAATAAGAAAAAGATGCGACAGACAATTGCTACTTAGGACTGAAATAAACCCAGACAGTTTCCACTTGGGTCAGTGAACATCGCGAATATACCTTCGCCTTCTGGTACAGGCATCGGTCCCATAATTACTTTGCCACCTTGACTTTCTACCTTTTTGGCAGATGCATTGATATCATTTACTTCAATGTAAAAAGTTACATGGTTGGTAATCGGCATTTCTTCGGTTGTTTGCACAATATGTCCGTTTATTCCTTCCTCCGTTCCAGTATCTACAGAATTACCACAGTCCTCGTCCTGATTGATATTCCAACCAAACAAAGAACTATAAAAGTCACATAGTGAATCTTCTTTTTTACCTGCTATTTCAAAAATCGTGACAGGATTAGCCATTGTAATTGTCTCCTCTAATCATAAAAACAGAGTGATGTTTTTTACTCACCACCCTTATTTTCTCAATCTCTGAGTTTCATTTATTTATAGAAACATCAGAACTATTTTAATTTGAATCTGGTCGTCTGTACAAACCTAAAACATTTCCGCTTGGATCAGAAAACCATGCGAAAGAACCTCTGTTACCAGGTATCTGTTGTGGTGGAATTAGCGTCAATCCACCAAGTCTCTCAGCTTTGTCAAGATACATTTGAATATCATCAACTCTAACATAAAATGTAACTTGTTTTGTGAAGTGTATGTGGTCAGGTAATTGAAATATGTGTCCAGTTATCCCTGTATCTGATTCCGGGTCTATCTCGTAGTTGCCAATTGGTGTTTGTTCTATTTTCCAATTAAATATAGAACCATAAAATTGCTTTAACTTTTCACCGTCTTTTCCTGCAATTTCAAAATACGTGACAGGTTTACCCATTAGAATATACTCCTAATCAAGTTTTATCAAGTTGATGTAAATTGTGAATCAATCTGTTCAATGGAATGGTAAGATTGTGATAGGGAATCACAAAAAGTACATGAGCTTTTGAGCAATTTTCAATCATAAATAATTACGTGATTACTTGCCAATCGTTGCATCAATTTAGTCTTCAATTTGAACTTTTTAAATCTTAACCTGAAAAAACTGATATTACGATATACTAACCTAATACAATTTGTGAAAAGCAATCTCAATACTGTTTATTTCAGTTGATATTCACATTAATATAAGATATAATCATACCAACTGAATAAGATAATGGTTAGTTTATAGGAAACTTAAGATATCACAACCCAAGTTGCTACCTATTGAATTTCCAACGTTATCGTGCTCTTACATGTATGGTATGTTTAATCTTCCGCTCCATCGGAGCAGTATGTGGAAATTGTTACCGTTATGAATCCATTTGTTTATCTTAGGTTTAGCGTGAATTCAGTATAAGCAACTTTGGGAATCGGTAAAATATGCACTGCAAAAAACCTTTGTTATAGTGTCTGATAAATTTTGTAAAGTTTTTGAGTCAATCCTGACTATATTGGTCGTAAATAGCCTATAAACCCACTTGTGATAAGGGATTGTCGCACATGTCCAAATTATTGAATTTCCAATTGACTCAAAAAACTCAAAAGTATGACATTGTAAATTCGGCAAATAAAGATGAAATCCTGCATGTCTGCTAAACCGAACTCACGTTATGTTTAGGTAGCAACTTGCGTTATAATAATACCTTGAACGTATTGAAAAGCAAAATATAATAGTGAAGGCAGTCACACCACTTCACACAGAGTGAAAGAATAAATATGCAAACATCTCACAAATACCTTGACCCAGTCGCACTGACTCGCATAGGAGGAATGGAACTCGTTGCACGCCTTGTCGTTGAGGGGTTTGTTACTGGCTTACACAAAAGTCCATATCAGGGATTTAGTGTAGAATTCGCTGAACACCGTCAATACATGCCGGGTGATGAAATCCGATATATCGATTGGAAGGTTTACGGTAAATCTGACAGGTTTTATGTCAAAAAGTTTGAAGAGGAAACAAACCTCAGAGCCTATATTCTGCTTGACACCAGCGCGTCTATGAACTACAAACACAATGATACCACACTGACAAAATTTGATTATGGGTGCTATCTTGCAGCTACACTTACCTACCTAATGTTGAAGCAGCGCGATTCTGTTGGTTTAGCACTATTTGATGCAGATATTACAAAATACATTCCACCAAGAGGTGCCGCAACACATTTACGGGCAATTGTGTCTGCATTAGAAAATGCTACTCCTGGTGAAGAAACTGAATTGAGTAGCTTATTCCACGAATTAGCTAAACGTATTGTCCGACGTGGGTTGGTAATCGTCATATCCGACCTTCTTGATGAACCGACACAAGTCATTTCCGCCCTGAAACATTTACGACACCAAAAGCATGAAGTCATCGTATTCCATCTTCTTGACCACGCAGAACTTACCTTTCCATATAATGGTTCAGTCATTTTTCGCGATATGGAAACAGGAGAAACACTTTCTACACAAGCAGACTCACTTAAGACAGCATATCTTGAGAATCTAAACCAGTTTATTCAGAATTATCGTCGAGGATGTGGAGCCAGCCAGATTGACTATGTACAGATGGATACTACGACACCCTTTGACCATGCATTATCAGCATATCTTTCAAAACGATAAATAACCTCCTTATTAAATATATCTCATATACCAATCTGTAAACACTTCCTACATATCTGCGTTTAACGAAAGCATATTGATACTAAATCAAATGTTAGATGTGAAATTTAACATAAGGAGATAAAATGAAATTCATAACATTTTTTATGTTATTCGCAACTATTTTTTACATCGGTTGTGGGGAAGATACTGAAGAAGAGATGATGAAGGAAGAAGAGATGGTGATAGAAATAACGCCATTGGAAAAAGCACAAGCGGCAATAGGAAGGGTCGATGAGAAAAGAAATGAGACTCATAAAAAAGCAGGAGAAGCAGGTGATTATTCAACTATATTCACTGCTGCTCAAGGTATCTACCAGTCCGAACTCGGTTTTGGTGAAGTTGTTTGGCAGAAATTGTTGGATACATGGGAGGACGCGCATAATGAACGCGTTCAATCACTATTCCAAGCTGGAAAAACAGATGAGTCCAAGGCAGAGGTACAAGAATATGGGAAATTCCTTTCCTACTACTTACAAAAATTTGATTTTGAAACTATGAGTGGTGGTGAATACTTCTTTGAATACATGTCAGCTTATGATGAAATTGTCGTTGAATATTTACGACTCTCTTATGAATATCCAGATCATACACAGGAAAGACTCCTTTCCTTACTCAGGAATTCCATGGTTAATGGAAATGTCAGCATTCAATACCCTGAGGAATATCCTGATTAATATGGATATTGAGATGATTTTTATGTGTGAGGTGTCCCTAACACTGACTATACAAGGAAAATACCTATGAAAACATACCGTATAGCTATATTGGGTTGTAGAAGTAGAGGCACGGCAGCTGCACGCGCATATCATGCACATCCTCGTACTGAGATTGTTGGACTTTGTGACTTGATTGAAGAACGCCGCAATACTTTGGGAGAGGAAGTGAATGTATCAGCACAATTCGCTGATCTTGATGATATGATCCAACAGACTTCACCAGACATTGTTGCTATACCTACTGCTACAGAATTTCACTACGATTTATGTATGCGTGTATTAGAACATGGAGTGCACATTGAAGTTGAAAAACCGATGTGTGTTGACCTTGTTCAAGCGGATGCTGTAATTGCAAAAGCAGAAGAGAAAGGTGTGCAGGTTGCAGTACATCATCAAGGGAGAGTTGGTGCATCTATGCAAGCACTTGCTCGTGCCTACGCAGCAGGTAAAATCGGTGAGTTGCGTTATATGTATGGTAGTGGAAAGGGGTATTTCGGTGGATATGGATTGATGAATATTGGTACACACATGCTGAACAATATGCTTCATTTTGGAAAACGGTGTAACAGTGTGGTAGCACAAATCACTACTGGCGGAAAACCGATTACACCTGAGGATGTTGTCCCATCTCCGAGTGGAATGGGAACGATTGCGGGAGAATATATCACCGCAACGATGCAATATGAAGGAAACGTAACAGGAACTCTTTTACAACATCAGTTTAACAAGATGGACACAAACGCATATTCAATGGAACTTTTTGGGACAGAAGGTAGACTCTTGTGGAAATTAGGTGCTGCATGGCATTTAGCAACACCTCACTACCTTCCCGATGGAACACATGACAAGTGGGAATCGTTGGAACTTATCTATCCTGAACATTATGATCCAAAGAGCAGTGCGTCTGAAATGGATTATTGGTTTGTTGAGGATTATGTTAATGCATTGGACGAGAACAGATCCCATACATGCAGTGGTTATGAGGGACATCATGTCGTTGAGATAATGATGGGAATCTTTGAGTCTGCGGCTTATGGAAAACGTGTTAATCTTCCACAACCTGATCGTCGCCATCCATTACTTCGCTGGCAAGAGGAATCAGAATAGGTGGGATAGTAGAGATGCCACGCGGATATGGTGAATCGGTAACACTTGAATACAATCGAAGTGGTTAACAAGTTTGCTAACACATTGAGAATATCAAATTACATCCCATATATCTGTGCAATTATAGAATTTGTTTGCAACCCCGACTCACCAGTACATCTAATCGGTTCACCCGTTTGGATATGATTGACAAAATCCTCCACAAGTCCTGTGTGCGTATGTGGGAATTGTGTTTGAGGTAATTCAACCTGTCCATCAGATTTTGTCACGAGTGTCAGGTTACCTGAATTTAGTGGTGAACAAATTAAACTTCCTTGAGTGCCATATATCTCAACATCGTCAATTCCGACTCCTACATTCCAGTTGATGTTAGCAATCCCATGCGAATCATTCTCAAACCGTAGAGTAAATACTGCTGAATCATCAACAGGAATATCCAAATGAACTGTCTCTGCATAACCTCTAACGGATTCAATGTCTCCCATCAAATACTGCAACAGGCTGATCCGATGACTACCAATATCCATCAACACACCGCCACCACTTATCTCTGGTTTAATCCGCCAGTTTTTCAGATCGTGACGATTTGGGTTGTAATAACCTGTGCAGTTGATACGTGCAAGCACAACTTCACCGATAGCACCTTCATCCATTAACGTTTTCATCTTGACGATATTTGGATAATGGTTTCGGTAATATGCGAGCATCAGGGTGACACCCGCCTCACGGCAAGCATCTACCATTTGTTGACATTCTTCAACAGTCATTGCCATCGGTTTTTCACAGAGAACATGTTTACCTGCTTGAGCTGCGCGGTTAGTCTGTTCACAGTGTAGATATGGGTGAGTTGCAATGTAGACTGCATTGATTGCATCATCTGCAAGTAGGTTATCAACATCGGTATAGACGTGTTTTGCGCCGTGTCTTTCAGCAAATGCTTCAGCTTTATCACGATCACGACGCATCACTGCAATAAGTTCAGAATCGTCAACGGTATAAAGGGGAGGACCACCTTTATGTTCAGCAACATCACCGCAACCAAGTATACCCCATCTGAGTACTGACATGATTTGTATTCCTAAATATTTATATTCTTGTAGGTTAGTTAGAGGGAAGCGAAACCTAACATGAAATACTAATGTGTATAAGGAGAATCTCTATGCAAAAAGAAGTAACACTTGAGAGAATCTATCCATTTTTCATTGTTGACAACCTTGCAGATTCTATCGAATTCTATATTGAAAAACTCGGTTTTAAAACAGATCTACTTGTCCCGGAAGATGACCCATTTTTTGGAATAGTGTCACGTGATGAAGTGCGAATACTTCTAAAACAGATCACAGAATATATCCATCCAGTACCAAACCATACCCGTCATGAATGGGCACGATGGGATGCTTTTATATACACTCCTAATCCTGAAGTTTTATATCAAGAGTTTCAGTCTCGTGATATAGAATTCCACGAACCGCTTGAGGATACTGATGATGGTCTACGTGCCTTTGAACTGAAGGATCACGATGGTTATGTTTTGTGTTTTGCAAAACCGCTTTGAAGTCCGCGGATATTCCAAATTATCATCAATTTTCTTCATCTTGATCAATGCTCCTAAGCAACAGTCTCCCCAAATCAGTAATGTAATGACCGCTGGACCTCATCATACCCGTCTGCTCATCAAGTTCTGGTAATTCGTCCTTCCGCGGTCTATCGAACATGTTTTGAATTAAACCTAAACGGGAGAGGTTTATTATGTAGGCTTCACAAATAGCATGTTTCTCAATTTCTTTCTCTGAAGTCCTTAAATACATGGGATCAGAAAGGACGCCCGGATGTTTACTCCGAAACTTTTCCACCCCGCCGAATGTTGTCAGGCTTGTGTGAAACTTTAAAAGAAGCACCTCAGCATCGTTTAACTCGCTAAGTATTGACAGCAACTTTTTATATGCTATTTGTTCTAAATCCTCATCCGTCAGACTGTTTTTTAGTAAAGAAGCTATATAATCTATGCGCTCTTCTGAAAGTGCCCGCGCTGCCTGAAGAAATCCATCTTCCATAAGATCGACAGATTTTTCCTCAAGTATTCTTACCTCTACTTTTGCTTTCTCTTCAGGTTCAATTTTTGCTTCCAGTGCTTTGAGAAGAGATGCGATTCTGTCAATTCTCTGGTTTGGAAATACGTTTCCAATAATTTCTACTATTGACGGACCCACAACAGGAAGAGCACCACAAACTCCTTTTAAAGCAGTTGCTATCAGATCGTTTCTTTTAATGTCCAGACTGTCTATTTCATTATCCATTTCTTATTCCTTAAATACTTTCAATATAAAACAATACTCAAAATATCATAACAAAACGTGCAACCTATATCCGTTACTATGAAATATTTTAATCAAATGTTTAACTCAACCTCTATAATTTATTCTCAATTCCCCTGTTGTTTTGCCAAATCTATTGCCTTATTCATATCTGCTTTTGCTTCATCATAATTGCCAAGTGCACGTTTCGCAGCACCACGATTGATATAGGCATCAACAAAATTCGGATTTAATTTGATAGCATTGTCGTGGTCATTAATTGCCTCTTGATGTTTACCAAGTTCATTCTTTGATACCCCACGATGTGTAAATGCAGTAGCAGAATTCGGATTTAGTCTAATGGCTTCATCATAGTCATAGATAGCATCCTGATGTTTACCCAAAGCTCTTTTTGCGTTACCCCTATTGATATATGCATCAGCATAATCCGGTTTCAGACGTATTGCCTCGGTATGATCAGCAATCGCATCCTCAGACTGTCCAAGTTTACTTTTCACTACACCCCGACTAATGTATGCATCTGCATTATTTGGGTTTAGTTTTATAGCTTCATCATAAGCAGACAATGCTTGATCAGATTCATTTTGTTCCGAATGAAGATAACCGATAGAGAAAAACGCACGTGCGACTAAGTCATTATTGACTCCCATGGCTGTGTTAGCTATGGATCTCCATTTTTCGATTGCATCCGCGATTTTGCCGTCACGTTGTAGTTTGTATGCCTCAATAATAGCCTTATCTTCAAGAGATAATTCAGGATTTTGAAGGATATCCTGTAACGTAGTTCTGAGTGTTTCTACCTTATTTGGATTACTGAAATCTTTACTTGTCAACTTCGAAACAACTTCTTGGATTTTTACTTGGTTTTGCTTGATTTCAGTTAGGAATTGTTCTGATTGAGTTGCCTTTTTTCCCGCGTCAATAGCATGTTGTTCGGCTTTCGTCAATTTATCGTCCATTTGAGACTGTAGGTCACCAAAATTTACATATATAATATAAGCAGCGATTCCTATAACTAAGGGAATTAAAATTGTAAAAAATACAAGTACTATACTTGTAAAAGCTAACCACCGATTGATTGACTTTGACTTTTCATCAAGATACGCACTTCGTAATTCGTTGAACTGTTGTTGTATAGATGCATTAATTTCCTGCTTTTCGTCTGTGCCGTTGTCATTTTCATCTGATTTATTCTCTGGAGTTTCCACCGACTCTTCTATTGCTTGATCTTTCATATTCACCACCTTCCAGTAATAAATATTGTGTTCGTTTTGTAGTTATAGTTGATTTTATTTTTTGTTTTCATAGTCAGACGATAAAAAACATATATTCAACATATCTGATTTTATCATAGATACAACATAAAATCAATTGTATTGTAATATTTGGAAATATAAGGAATTGGAACATTGACATACTAATTATAATCATTGATTTTGATAGGACAATATGGTATCTTGTTAGAAAAACCTATACATTTAACATATAAAATAATTAATATACACGGTTAGTATTAAAATGCATAGTACAAATAACTTTCATATTCTCGCTTTAGATGGTGGGGGTACGCGTGGAATTTATTCTGCTAAACTACTTGCAAAGGTTGAACAAACCTTCAATTTGTGTATCAAAGACTGTTTTGATCTAATTGTTGGCACAAGTACAGGTTCAATCATTGCAGGAGCTGCAGTTTCCAATATCCCTATGGATGAAATTGTTGAATTATTTGAATCTGAGGCACCAGAAATATTTAGAAAAAGGTGGTATCGGAATCAGTTGTTATTTAGCAAGTATTCAAACCAAAAACTCGCTCAAATTATTGCACATCATATACCTGCATCGCCTTTATCTGAGATATCAACCCCATTGATGATAACAAGCTCAGAGATTACAAAGAGCGATCTACACATTTTCAGATCAAATTATATAGATCAACTTAGTCGTTCAGAAGATTCTGATGGAGCAGTCTGTATAAGGGATGCAATTCTTGCTTCTTGTGCAGCTCCTACATTCTTCTCACCAAAAAATGTAAACGGTCACCTCTTAGCAGACGGTGGGTTATGGGCAAACAATCCTTCAATTGTTGCCTTAACTGAAGCGGTCACAAAATTCAACAAACAACCCAGACACCTAAAGATTATATCTATTGGAACTGGACATTCAATAGACATGTATGAAAGAAATAAACGTTGGGGGTTTCTGTCAGGATGGGGTGGTGTAAAGTTGATTTCCTATGTGATGACTCTGCAATCACATGCATACGCAAATATGGCGAAGCAGTTGTTGAATGAGAATTACCTACGGATTGATCCGACAATAGAATTTTGGGATTTGGATACTGTATGTCAGCTGCAAGACCTAAAATCGTTAGCAGAAAGTGATTTCAAGATTTACGAAAAAGACATCAAGGAATTTATCCGCGATCAATGAAACAAGACGTATGGAGGAAATTAGAAGTTAAGAAATTCACTAACTGTTTTGACGAATTCATTAGGACAATCGTCAAAAATAAAGTGTCCAGAGAATGATGATGATTCTGGACAACCGATAGAGACAAACTTTGCATTTGGAATAGATTGCTCATATTCTCTACTTCCATTCAATGAAATATCGTCGTCATCACCGTGTATAATTAACGTCGGTGCAGTAATATGTCCCATTGCCTCCTGAAAATTAGGCGATCTTCCTGTGCTAAAGTATACAGCAAACGAACTCCAACCACCAGGAGTTGGACCTGTATTTATCAAAGTGTCATCATACCCCATTCCCATTAAAAGATATTTTCCAATTTGCATCTGTAGGTCAACAAGGTCTTTATCAGTATTTTTGAAAATCCCACCAAAATTAAAGTACTCTTTAACGAGTGTATCGTATTTTGTAAGTTCCTCATCAGGAAGTCTATCCCTTACAGCATCAAAAAAGTTATTACCTTTTTCCGGTGGGGACAACATATCTGCAGGAGCAATGAGTATCAGTTTTTCAACCTTATCTGGAAACTCTGCTGCATAGAGTGATGCGATAAAACCGCCAAAAGAATGTCCTATTAGAACTAATTTTTCTTCCTTTAGTATACGACGAATACGCTCGATATCTGCAATCTGTGCACCTATTCCAAGTGTCTTTTCAAGTTGTGCTACATTTTTAGAATAGTTTTTCGATTCAAAACGGTCAATTGGTCTACTTGAGTTACCTGCTCCCCGTTGGTGATAGTAATAGAATGCAAACCTATCTTCCAGTGATTTTAATCCTTTCCAGGCATTTGCATAAGGAATGCCAGGACCTCCATGAACTATTATAACAGGTCGACCATTTCCATAAACATCAAAGTGTAGAGTAATATCTGATTCTACTTGCCACAACGCGGTATCGGATTGTTTTGGTGGTTCTAACGGACTATGTAAGTTTTCACCTATACTTACGTTACCATATTTATATAGTGGTTTTCTCATCATCCAAAACATCACAACAGCAGCTAACCCAATTAATACTATTATGGATACAACACTTATTATTACTATTTTTACTGACCTTTTCATTTTTCTCTTTATTCTAAACCTATTTAGATACAACTCACACATAAGAAAAACCCGAATAAGTTCAGGTTTTTATGAGATATTTCATTAGATGTGTATTTTAAAATGTAACTGCATCAGACTAAACCAGTTTCTAAAAGTGTATTACGTAGAGATTCAAGACTTTTCGGTGCCATAGGTGCAAGCGGAAGACGCACATGTCCATTGAGTTTACCCATTAACTTCAATGCAGTCTTTACCGGAATTGGGTTTGTCTCAATAAATAGATTCACAGATAACGGCAAGGTCTTATAATGGAGTTTACGGGCAAGATCAAGATTACCAGAATGGAAAGCATTACACATTTCTGCTACATCCGACGGAACAACATTTGCAGCAACAGAAATAACACCTTTACCGCCAACTGCAAGTATAGGTAGTGTATTAACATCATCACCGGAAAGAACAACAAAATCATCCGGACAAAGGCTAACGACTTCACTTGCACGCTTGAGCTCACCTGTTGCCTCTTTTAGTGCAACAATGTTTGGATGTTCTGCCAAACGGGAAATAGTCGGTGACAGGATGTCTGTACCACAGCGACCCGGAACATTATAGACAATTATCGGTATGTCAACAGAATCCGCTATCTTCATATAGTGTGCATATAATCCGGCTTGGGTCGGTTTATTGTAATAAGGGGTTACAATCAGTGCTGCATCTGCACCAGCTGCTTTGGCGTGTTCTGTCGCTCGTAGAGTACGTGTTGTGGAATTTGAACCTGTTCCAGCGATGACTGGTACTCTTCCATCCACCGTTTCAACTGTGATTTGAATCACTCGGTCATGTTCAGATTCCGAAAGTGAAGGGGATTCACCTGTTGTTCCACACGGGACGATACCGTGTGTTCCGCCTTCAATCTGAAACTCAATCAATTCCTTGAGTTTTGCTTCATCCAACGATTCATCGTCCTTAAAAGGTGTGACGAGTGCTACATAAGAACCCTCAAACATTTAAATCCTCCTTGCATACTATCGCACATCAAAATATGTTGTCACTAAATTAATAATTCCAAGCTCCTGATGTAAGTTCACCTGTGAAAATGACACGAGCATCACCCTCAAGATAAACATTTTTGGCTACGTCATTATCCAAATCGAAATGTATTCTTAAAACTATTCCACTTGCAGTTTTAACTGAGACTGGAGATTTAACTTTTCCTAAAGTTGCAGATACAATAGCGGAAGCAATTGAACCTGTACCACATGCAAGAGTCTCATTTTCAACACCTCGTTCATAGGTGCGGATTGCGATGAGTTCTTGGGAATGAATACTGATAAAATTCGCATTAGTACCTGCCGGTTTAAAATCATTGTGATAACGTGTTTGTTGTCCAATGTCAAAAACATCCGTTGCTTCCAAATCATCTACAAAGAAAACAACATGTGGCACTCCACTATTTGCAAAACCAACCTTATGGACTCCATCTTCAAGATGAAGTGGAACATTAATCCGAATATCCGTAGGATCACTCATACCTACTTTAACGTTATCTCCGACGATTTCGGCTTCATAAATACCTGCATTTGTCAAGAATCGCATCTTTTCTGATACAATCCCGTGCAAAAAAGCAAATTTAGAAATGCATCGGGCTCCATTTCCGCAAGTCTCTACTTCGCCACCATCAGCATTGAAGTATCGCATTCGAAAATCAACATCTTCTGACTGTTCGACAAGGAGCACGCCATCGGCACCTACTGACATTCTACGTTGACATACTTTAGAAACGAAATCCATAAACTTTGCATCTTTGCTATCAATAATTTCGTTCAAATTGTTGATAATGACAAAGTCGTTCCCTGCTCCGCTGAGTTTCATGAAGGGTAGTTTGTTCATGTCATATCCTTACATCATGTCTTAGATTGAATTACTATAAAATTATTACTACTTTACGTCAAGGCATTTTCATACTGAAACTTATCTAACATAAATTGTTCAGAGTAACTTTGAAACCTGTATGCGTGGCTACGAAGCTCCTCAACAATTCCTAATACACCATCATGACTGTCGCAGGTGACCAAACGAGAACGGAAAGGTTTGACATGAGGTATTCCTTTAAAATAGTTCCCATAGTGTCTTCGCATTTCAATCAGTCCGAGCTTTAATCCTTTCCATGAAATAGAAAAATCCAAATGTTTCCTGAAAACGGCTATACGTTCATCTATTGACGGGGGTGGAAGCACTTCACCGGTATTGAAATAATGCTTAATCTCGTTGAAAATCCATGGATATCCTATTGCTGCTCGTCCGATCATAATCCCGTCAACTCCATATTTAACGCGCTTATGCAGTGCCTTTTGTGGACTATCCACATCACCGTTACCAAAAACGGGTATATTCATACGCGGGTTGTCCTTTATTTTACCTATGAGGGTCCAGTCAGCTTCACCTTTATACATTTGTCGTCGTGTTCTGCCGTGTATCGAAATTGCCTTAATCCCAACATCTTGTAGCCGTTCTGCAACTTCAACAATATATTTTGTGTTATCGTCCCACCCCAATCTTGTTTTGACTGTTACTGGCAACGAAGTCGTCTTTACCATTTCCTCAGTCATTTTAACCATCTTTGGAATGTCCTGTAAAATACCTGCACCAGCACCCTTACAGGTAACCTTCTTCACAGGACATCCATAATTTATGTCTATGATATCAGGTTGGACACGTTCGGTTATTTCGACTGACTCACGCATCACCTCAATATTATGACCAAAGATTTGGATGCCAATAGGTCTTTCATATTCAAAAATGTCTAACTTCGCTACACTCTGAGCAGCATCACGTATTAATGCTTCCGATGAGATGAATTCAGTATACATAATATCCGCTCCGTTCTCTTTACATACGGCACGGAATGGTGGATCACTGACATCTTCCATAGGTGCAAGTAGAAGCGGAAATTCTGAAATGTTGAGGTTACCAATTGTAAGCATTGTTCTGAGGAATTGATAGTTTTAAATAATGGTTATTATACATTACTATAGTACTGTTGTCAAGGAAATCATGATGGTCGACAGTGCATGTAAATTGTCCGAAATCATAAATATAGTTGTGGTTACTTTCAACAATTAACACACACTTATTGTTATCTAAACGATATTCAACCACAACATACTACTTTAAAAATAACTAAAAAAGTTTAGAGTCATTCCTGACTAATTTAGTTATAAATGAGCCCTAAATCCAGTCCTAACAAGGTTTTTAGCAATATGTAAAAAATTGGCGAATTCTTTTTGTATATCCGATGTAATCCTACTATAATATATGTTATCTATTACTCTCAAATATCACAGTTGAATGTCATTGATTTTGTCAAATGTGCCAATTTCCAAAGGACTTCTTGACATATATCCTATTTCGTGATAAACCATATAGTTAGATATGAGTTTAATTATCCACCAATTCAATAGCGGAGTAATATATGAGATGTATATTTGTCGGAATCGAATATGCAGGAAAATCAACTTTGATAAAGTTATTAACTGACTATTATCGTCATAGGAAATTATCTGTCCATGTAGATGACCACTTTACAATCCCAGATTCTACACTAAGTGCAGAGTCAAGAGCTGCATACGTAAATTTTCCAGATGATGTGAAAGAACGTATGCAACGTATGCAGATTCAGTATCATGTAGAAGTAATTAAAAACTATCCAAACACACTCATCGCAGGTTGGCACATTGAGGAAGCAGTCTATACATCAGTGTATGGTAAGGATCCCAATAGTCCATATTATGGTAACTATCACTACCGTGCACAACGCGTATATGAAGCACAGGTTATGGAAGCAAGGTTACCTGATGTAGTATTGATACACGTCACGGCAAGTGATCAGGTGATACAGGAAAGAATTAAAACGGATCCACACGAATACCAAATTATCAAGTCAGAAGATATTCCTAATATTAACAGTCTTTTTGAGGAAGAAATAGAGAAATCCCTTTTTACACACAAAGGCAGGAAAATTGTATTAGATACAACCGATAAGACACCAACTGAATCACTTGATGAACTACTTCTCCTTTCAGAACCACTGATAACTTTTGGAGAGTTAGCTGTAAGGACATTACCTGTTCCAGACACATCCTATGAGGTGAAGTATGAAAACGGTGTCAGGAAAACCATTGATTCAACGTCTTCATAACTCTTCCATAGAAACTGAATTGGTAATCATTTATTGTGTTTGATATTGGAACTGTTGATATACAATCATTAATAGTTTATTGGAATATTATGAACTGTCAAAATCTTGTAATTTGAGAAATATAAGAAGGAGTGAACGATATGAAAATAGCCATTATTGGAGTTGGTGGTATCGCTGGAAATTATCGGGGTAGTTTAAAAAGACTACAACGTCCAATTGGTGCGATATGTGATATAAACTCAGATCGCGCAAAAGCAGTTGCTGACGAAGAAAACGCTACACCGTATACTGATCATCAAAATATGCTACAACAAGAAAAACCAGATGTAGTATTTACATGTATTCCTCCGGGTGCACACACGACACAAGTTGCTGATTCCGCTGAATCTGGTGCAGCAGTCTTTGTAGCAAAACCAGTTGCGCAGGATATGGAAACAGCAAATATTGCAACGGATGCGATTAGTGAATCAGGTGTCGTCAATCAAGTCGGCTACATGGCACGGTATAGCGATATTACTGACAAAACTAAGGAGTTAGTGGGTGATAGCAAACTAACAATGGGTATTGGAAGATTTCTTGCCAGAATGGGGGCAAGTCACCCATGGTGGGGTAAATTTGATGTATCACGTGGTCAGATGGTTGAACAGACGACACATGTATTTGATTTGATTAGATATTTCCTCGGTGATGTTGATACTGTTCACGCATTTGGAATAAAAGATGTATCCGATGGGATTGCAGATTTTGAAGAGTGCACCGTCTGTAACCTAAAGTTTGAAAATGGAGCAGTAGCCAGTATCACAAGCACATGCGTTGCTCGCGCTCATGAGAGTTTCGCAACTGAATTAGTTGGTGATGACATCTATCTCAAACTTACACACGACCTTGGATTGCGAGGACAAATTGGTGGTGAAGGAGTTGACTACACTGGTTCAGAAGCAGGTTATTTCCGACAAGTTGAGCACTTCATTAATGCAGTTGAAGCAGATGATCAGAGTTTAGTCCGTTCATCCTATGCAGATGCTGTCAAAACGCTTGCTGTAACACTCGCAGCGAATCGCTCATTAGAAACAACTCAGGTTGTGGAAATATCATAGGAAATCAGATGGCATACAACCTATACTTAAAATTTGAAAGATTAGAAAAAGGTTAAATACTGTTTACCTGTTATCTCACGCCACAGTAAAACTGCAAGTTCGCGTCCATGGTAATCACCCCACATAGATGCTTCTCCGCACGGAATGTTACTACCATCTGGGACATAATCCCAACCATTCGGACGATGATAAACAGAATGTAATAGTAATCCTTGATGTTTTTCTGAAGTAGAAAGATAGGGTTCTGCAAATAAAGTATTAGCAACCGTTAAACCTGCTTGGTAATAAGTATTACTTGCATGATGTTCACCGTGTTTTTTGAGGTAGTTACCAAGTCGAATTAACCCTTGTGCAGCAATCGCTGCGGCGGAACTATCCACAGGTTCAAAGTCGTTATACGGGTCAGCAGGTACTGATAAATAATCTCCAAGTTCTGCTAAACCGGGTGCTCCTGTATCCCAATACGGTATACCATCTTGTGCTGTGTTTCCAATATAAAAATCTGCGGTGGCTTTCACTGCTTTAAGCATATGTGCGGTCACTTCAGCATATCCACCGTAAGCCTCAAGTTGTTCTTCTGCTAAAGTATCAAAAAACTCAAGCTGTTCTGCATAACCTGTAATTATCCATGCCAATCCGCGTGTCCACGTAGAAAATGGGGAATATCCTTGTTGTGTACTTGGACAACGGTAGTTACCATCGTTTGTATTGAAGATAGATTCATGCACTACACGTCCCCTAATATCAAAAGCATCACGTCCTTCACCATAATAGACGTTAAATTTTGCTGTTGTCAGAGAATGTTGTATTAATCTTTCTAATAGATTAAAAGCAACATCACCTTCTCCCATCAGCACAGCACCCAATGTGTGTCCGAGTGCCAAGACACGTAATGAACGGATGGTATCAGAAAATAGTGAATGCGGTCCATTGAAAGATGCAATATAACCAGAACCATCTTTTATCTCTGTCCAGCGACTTGCTTGTACAGCAGCTGATGCTTTCAGCGCAAGTTCATAGAAATGCATCTCGTTATCGTTCCACGGTATTGTTCCTTCGCGCATCAGTCGTCGTAGATTTCCGTAAGTGGAGACATTGTTAAACCCATGGTCATGCACACCGATATGCGTAACGTGAGGTGACATCTTTTCTATCGTGTTCTTCCTTCCAATATCAAGAAATTGTTCATCACCTGTTGCATCGAATTGGAGGATTGCAGAACCAAATTGGAATCCTTGTGTCCATTCAGTCCACCCACGAGTAGTATATGTGCCAGCCTCGGTAAAGACAGGTGTGCCTTTTTCAGGATCCCAAGTATCTTCTATATCTAATATTTTCTGACCTGAATATTCAATAAACCGTTCAATATGCGGTTGTAGGTCCTCAATTTTTAATGATTCGTTTATCTTCATTTGTCCTCTGTATCATAAATAATAGGTGTTTAGTGAACGTATCAATATTTCAATGACTCCCGTATCGTTCACATATTACATCAATTAAATTTGTTGTTGATTTACCCGGTATGTTGAGTCCAACAACTACCTTACCTCCGTTTTGTTCAACAACATCTCTCTCAATCAGTTGTTCCAATTTATAGTCGCCACCTTTAACGTGAATATTGGGTTTGAGTTCAGAAAGCAACTCAATTGGGGTTAATTCCGGAAAGATTATCACATAATCAACACATCCCAACCCCGCAAGCATTTCAGCTCGTTCGTCTTCAGGAACTAATGGACGGTTTTCACCTTTCAGTACACGTACTGAACTGTCACTATTCACTGCCACAACAAGTAGATCTCCGAGTTGACGTGCAGCCTGAAGATATCTAAGATGTCCTAAATGTAGAACATCAAAGCATCCATTGGTAGTGACAACAACTTTTCCTGCTGTTTTCTGTTGTTGTAGTATATCGGCAAGTTCGTTGAGTTTATGGATTTTTTGCAGTGACATGATGCAATAAGTTAATTTGCCTGGTTTAACTTGTATTATATGGATTAAATATATGAATAGAAAATATCCAACCACTTCATGATACATTATTGCACAAACTCCAATCTTTTGCTATAATTAAAGGGACTAAGCATAAACAATCCCCAATGAGAAAAACGTAAGGAGCAATAGATGGACGATAAAAGAGGTGCACAACACCGTTCCCTTCCAATATGTACACTTGGAGCTTCAGGACATGGAAAGACAACATTAACCTCAGCAATTGCAAAGGTTGTAAAAAAAATAGGGTCCATCCGTTCCAAATTGGACAATCAATTTGAACAGCAGGTACCAGAACATTATCCCATAATAGAAGGTGTTGGCATTACATATCGTTCTATAGATTACGAAACCAGTGGAAAACACTATTTACAGATTGACTGCGAAACCAATCTTGATATAGTAAAAATGCTTATCAGTTGTTCATTCGATGTCCAAGGGGCAATTTGGGTTGTGGATGCTGTTGAAGGTGTCACGCAAGAATCTGGTGAACATATCCATATTGCAAACCGATTAAATATACCTACCGTAATTTCATTTCTCAATACACGAAAAACTGTAAAAGATGATGAACTAATAGATATTTGTAAACAAGAGATGCGGGATATACTCACCGATTGTGGATGGGAAGAACAACACAGTCCAATTATTGTCGGTGATGCTGATAGAGCATTAAACTACAAAGGTGATCGAATTGATTCTGACCAATGGAAACCGATTGTTAATCTGATTTTTGCGATGAATCGGTGTATGCCAAAACCTATCAATCCAGATAATTTACCCCCCATTATGCCAATATATGAGATTGTTGAGGAACTTAAGGAACGAGTCACTGTGAGAGGTGAAATCAAACAAGGACATCTTGCAGTCGGACAAGCGGTGGATATTGTAGGTAAGGGTGATAGGATAAAGACAAAATGTCTTAGCATTAAAGATAACGATGTGTCTGTAGAATCCGAACCAGATTGGTTGTCTGTTGGACAGGTTCTTTGTCCACCCAAGACAATCAAGGCACATTCTGAATTTACTGCACTCATCTATCTTCACACACAGGAAGAAAGTGGGAATCATATCCCTCTAATTGAAAATGACAAACCTGTAATCCACATGTGGAGTATTGATATTGCTTCAAGTCTACAACTCCCTCCCGGTTTGTCAATTATCACACCAGGTGAGAATGCTCATGTTTCAATTGATCTTGAATTACCGCTTGCTATGGATTTTGGTACAACTTTTGAAATAAAGAAAATGGGATCACGTATTGGGTTAGGTGTTGTAACAGCAATGCTATAATACTCATCCTTTAATACCTATTGTGCAGCGTCAATTGCATCACACAGATCAAGGTCACCAGTATATAATGCACGTCCAATTATCGCTCCACTTGCTCCAATATCTTTCAATGCTTCAATATCAGATAACGATGTAACTCCCCCAGAAGCAATGACATTTGCTGACACGGTATTTATGATATTTTCAGTAGCTGATACATTTGGACCCTTAAGCATACCGTCGCTTTTTATGTCTGTATAAATAAACGTTTGAACTTCATCCAATTCTTTAGCAAATTCCACCGCAGATTTCTCAGATACTTCTAACCATCCGTGTGTTGCAACCATACCGTCTTTTGCGTCAATACCAACTGCTATATGTTCACCATGTTTTGCACATGCCTTTTTCACTAAATCCCGTTGTTTGAGTGCTGCAGTTCCTAATATTGCGCGGTCTACTCCTAACGCTAATACATCTTCCAACTGCTCCATACCCCGTATACCACCACCGAGTTGAACAGGGATGTCAAGTTCTGCAACAATCTCACGGACAATATGTAGATTTGCAGATTCACCTTTAAATGCACCATCTAAATCAACCAGATGTAAATATTCTGCTCCATCTGCTTGCCAACGTTTTGCCATTTCCACTGGTGAATCTGAGAATACAGTTTCTTGTTCGGCAATACCCTGAATTAAATTTACACACTTGCCATCACGTAAGTCTATTGCTGGTAAAATCTGCACAGTTATTCCTTTCTACTATTCCTCTTGGAATATACCAAGTAATTTCAATTGTGCTATTGAGATAATAGCTATAATGATAAATAACACCCATCCAATTGTCGCTGCGTAACCAAGGCGCATGAACTGAAATCCGTTTTTATATAGATACATCACAATGGTTGAACCGGCATCTGCAGGTTCACCACCGTTAGTTAGAATATAGGGTAAGTCAAAGAGTTGGAATGATCCTATCATAGAAACAACAAATACAAATGCTATTACTGGACGTAAGGATGGTAATGTTATATGAATAAAAGACTGCCACCAATTCGCACCATCCACTGCAGCTGCTTCATACAATTCCTGACGTATCCCTTGTAATCCAGCTAAAAAGAAGATCATATTGAAACCTGCCCACTGCCAAACTCCTGTAAGTATAACAGCAGGCATAACATATTTCCCTTCACTAAGCCAACCTATTTCCTTACCAAATAGTATAAATTCGTTGTTGATTAGACCGGCACGTTGGTCATATATTAAGTTAAAAATGATTGCAATAAACACACCTGCAACCAATACAGGTGCAAAAAAAGCAAGACGTAGAAAGTTCTTACCTTTTACATACTTTGAATTGAGGAGAATAGCAAGAAAAAGTGCAATCGGTAATTGAAGTATTAGTGTACCAAGAGCGAAATATGTGGTATTCCAAAGGGATTTCCAAAAGATTGGATCGCCAAAAAGGTCAGTAAAATTAGCAATTCCAACAAAGATACGACTCTGGAACCCACGCATCTCATAAAAACTCATAATAAGCGATGAGATTAACGGATATCCCATAAAGATCGCAAACAGAATGTAAAATGGAGCAATAAAAAGATAGGGAGCTATTTTCTGCTGTCTATACCATAAACTATATCTATCACGTTTTGTATTCATTCTTGTTTTTATTCTCCCCACCTATCCTGGTCTTTGGCAATTAGTGTTCGGACCTTTTCAGCAAGTTCAGTCAATGCTTCACGTGGAGTTTGCTTTTGAGTGACAGCAGCGAAAATCGCATCATTTAACAAATCCGCCGCTTCCGACCAATATGGGTTTTGATAGCGAGGTGGTAAATCTGGTGCAAGTTGAATAAACAACTCTCCAAGCGGTTGTCCTCCAAGGTATGTATCAGGTTCTTTGTATATAGGTGCATCCCATGCAGCTTTTAATGGTGGAATAATACGGGTAGTTTCATACCGGTTAATCAAACCTGCTTTATCAAAATACGCAAACTTCATGAGTTCCCAAGCAAGGTCTGGGTTTTCACACTGTTTTGTTATGCCAACCATAGTTCCACCACGAGTTGTAGTCCGTCTCTCTCCGGTCTTCCAGGATGGCATACCGATTGCCTTCCACTTACCAGACATCTGTGGCACTTGGCTTTTTAAAATACCGACATACCAATCCGGTGCTAATATTGACAGTATTTTTCCATCCTGCATGGCAGCAAAGTTACTCGGATCACCATGCCACGTCCCGTAAACTGGTGTAGCGATTTTGTGTTCATTAAATAATGATGTAAAGAATTCTAATGTATCAATCGCAATTTCATTGTCAATGACAACGTTACCTTCAGCGTCGAAAAATCCTCCTCCTCTTTGGAGTAATAAATTGAAAAAATCGCTTTCAGTCCGTCTATCTAACACAATAGCATACTGGTCAATTTTACCATCTCCATTAAGATCACGAGTTGCTTTTTTACCTGCTGAGATGAAGTCATCCCATGTTTCTATCTCTGTCATCTCAACACCTGCTGCTTTAAAAAGGTCATCTCGGTATAGTAGAACGACCGGGTGTAAATCATGAGGGATACCGTATATTCTATCCTTGTAAGACCACGGAGTAAACCGACTTACAACAAGTTTGTCCATCCATCCTTCACCTTCTAAACGTGGACGAAGGTCTACAAAACCTATCTCGTCAATATCACCTTTTAGAAATCGTCCAATTGATGTTATTTCAACTTCTACTATATCTGGTGCACCGAAATTAGACAGTAATGCAGTGAGAAGTTTATCATGCATTGTACCACCGTAGTTAATGAGTTGCACATTTACATCAGGATGCAGTGATTCAAAGATAGGTACGCGAGCTTGGTATTCTTCATAGTGGGTATTGGCGAAAATCCAAAATTCAAGATTTTCACCTTTTTCTTTTGCAGGTGTGATTATAAACAAGCATGAGAACATAAAGAGTACCAACATTACCATTGGACCCTTACCCAGTGGGAAACTGTCTACATCAAATGGAATTCGCATAATATACCTAAAATGTTCTTTTGACAGAATTTGACTTGACTTTTTCAAGTTTTACGATTAGAATTTATCAAATCAAACTTTTATTATCAACAAAGAAATGGAGGAAAATGTCTATATGCCTACGTATGACTATAAATGTCTTGAGTGTGAGGAGCAATTTGAGATATTTCAAGGTATCACAGCAGCACCACTGGAAAATTGTCCGGAGTGTAATGGGAAAGTGAAACGACTCATCGGAGCAGGTGCTGGACTTATTTTTAAAGGATCCGGATTTTATATTACCGATTATCGTAGTGAAGGGTACAAAGAATCCGAGAAGAAAGACAAAAAGAAATCATCAGAAAAAAGTGATAAAAAAGAAAAGAAAACTGAAACTAAGACCGAATCAAAGAGCAAGTCTACTGACTCAGAATAACTAAAAGGATTGTTGTTATTATTGACAACATATTTTAGGGGAAACATTGAACGATCATAGTCACCACCAGCATCACCATCACACACATAGTCATCAGATACATCTTCAGAAAAAATTCAAGTTAGCACTGATTATCACCTTTTTTGTGTTCCTTGTTGAGGTGATTGGTGGTATCTGGTCAGGAAGTCTTGCGTTGTTGAGTGATGCTGCACACGTGATGTCGGATGTACTTTCCCTTCTTATCAGTTGGTTGGCTATCTACCTTTCAACCCGTCCAGCTACTTCATCACGTACTTTCGGCTATCATCGAGCTGAGGTATTCGCTGCCTTTATAAATGGTATTTCACTCATTGGTATCTCTGGTTGGATTTTTTACAAAGCATATCACCGATACATTTCACCTGAGGAAATTCAGGTAACCGGTATGTTTATTGTTGCATGTTTCGGTTTACTTGCGAACCTGTTTATTCTGTGGAAACTACATGGAGAGAGTCATGGAAATCTAAACGTACGGAGTGCAGTTCTTCATGTGGTTGGAGATACCCTTTCTTCTGTTGCTGTCGTGATTGGAGGTGTATTCATATACTTTACAAGTTGGTATCCAATTGATGCTATTCTCAGTTTCGTTATTGGTGGAATTATTCTCTTCGGGGCAGTAAATGTAACAAGAGAAGCAGTCCATATTCTGCTTGAAAATTCACCACGCGATACTGATGCACTTACAGTAGCAAAATACCTAAGTGGTTTGGCACCAGTAAAAGATGTTCACGACATGCATATCTGGTCTTTATGTTCAAACTATAATGCGTTGAGCGCACATGTCGTTATCCACGAAAATAACCCACTTCCGCAAGACATTATCCTACAACAGATTAACTCAGAATTACAAAGTCGTTTCAACATTAACCATACTACATTACAACTTGAACATATTGCCTGTACACAGGAAGGTAACCTATTGTGCAACGCAAAACATTCATAACTTCGTTTTAACCATGTTCTTCCCTTAAACGGTGTGCTTTCCGAATTAGAGAAGTATCTTTACCAAATTTTTGAGCCGCTTGCACCAATCCATCCACATGTGATACCATATCCTTCTCAACCTGTACAATCCGATTCATAAGATAGGGTTGATTACTTTCCTGTATTGCTTTTCTTATGATAGAAAGTAGATACATATAGATTGTATCCGCCTCACTACCTTCAATTGCAATAGCAATTTCAAATGCCTCATCCAATGAGATCTTACCACTTTCTAATTTCAATTCATGTGAACTAAGTGCATCAGTAATTTTTTTAATAGATATATCAGGTAGTGCAGTAATCGGTGATGTAGATTCATCTATGTCTTCTGTTGAAATTATCGTATCCTTACCAAATGCTTCTATACATAAAGCGCGTCCAAAATCTACAAGTATAAAGTGTTGCCACTCTTCTGTACTCATCCTCTCCCAAAATCTTGCTATTCTTTCATCAACATCCCCTAACAGTAGAGCAAATGAAGCATACAGTTTTGCTTGTCGCAATTCAAGGTCTTGGCAAATATCAAACAAATCTTCTAAAGTCAATTTTTCCCCTTTATATAAAGTAGACAACACATAAGTGCTGAAATTAATAAACTACATTTGTAGTGGTAATGCAACAGTGGAACCAGACGACATACTGCGACTAACCGCTTCAGTAAACTCCATATACTTTACACCTGTATCAAAGTCAGTATGTGTAATAGTTTCCTCACCTCGGATAGCGTTAACAAATTCTTCTTCCACCCGCCATTCACCTTCCTCTTCGGCAGGAATATCTATTTCATTCATTGTATCATCGTCCTTTTTACCACCGTAGAGTCGGTTACCTGAAAACCGTAATGTACCATCACTTCCAAAAATAAACACCTCTGGTGCACCAGCAAATCCCGTGACTGATGAGACCTGCATGTGTAGTTGTGCACCACATTCGAGTTCTCCTATAACATCTATGTGTTCCGGCATCCGCACTGATTGCATGACACCTTCAGAATCTGCACGCATCTTGACGAATGTTTTGCCCATTGCAGATATACGTGTTGCTTCACCTACCCAGCGCATCAATGCTTCATACCAGATACCCATACTCATGATATTTAAACCACTTAAGTCAAAATCTTGCCGCCACTGGAGTGGTAGATCTTTATCCAGAAATGTCCCACCTGCACGAACTTCAATGGCAAGAATATCTCCAATATATCCTTCCGCAATCATGCGTTTAATTGTATTGTCAACTCTGAGTGTCATAGGGGAAGGGACAATCTGAGCAATTAAGTGAGTTTTTCGTCGAGACATCATACGCATCGCATGTGCTTCACGAGCGTTCATTGCCATGCGAGCTTCACACATAACGTGTTTATTTGCCATAAGAGCGGAAACCGTCGCACGACAATGCATATAGGGCCATGTCCCGATAACAATGGCATTCGTTTCTTTATCGCCAATTGCATCATGCCAGTTGTCGTATATTTTTGGAATACCAAACTCATCTGCTACTTTTTGCGATGATTCTTGACTTCGATTACAAACACCGATAATCTCCACACCTTCAATCGCATGTAATCCAGGGATATGTCGTGATTTTGTGTTTCTACCTGCTCCAATGATACCGACTCGAACTATTTCTGATGCCACTCTATTGCTCCTTTACATATAATATAGCACAATTATTCTATCAATAAATCAAGGCAGTGTCAATCAGAATCTAACTCAATAATTAAATGGAATTTTAAATATAACACTTATATGATAATCAACAGAATAAATAAAACACAGTTATTCAGTGCGTAATTTGGTGAGTATTTTTCGTGAGTGCAGACGTATCTTCACTTCATTTGCATGTAAATCCTGTTCAATTAATTGTATACCGGATTTATTACCAAGAGAGGCAAGATCATAAGCAGCAGCACGTTGTATATTCTGATTCTCATGTTTTAAAAGTTCCTTTAATCCATCAACTGTTGTAGCTTTCTCTCGGACAACTGACCAATTAATTGTTGTCTCAATATAATCTACGTAAATCCACGGTTTTCTAAGACTATATTCATCTCTACTTTGAGAGAAGAAATATGGACTTCTAAGACCAAATTCATTACTTAACTCAACAATAGCAAAATGGTCTAATACTCTATATGGTAATCTCACTTGGTTTGTATCAGAGGAGTTAAGAAGGGTTAACATAATTGCACCCTTCAATCGCAGTTTTCTATCCCAATGATGCAAGTTATGGTATGCAATAGATTCTAACCAATTAATAATACTATCATCTCCAAGTTGACTAAGGAGATTAGCAATCTTGAAGGATATTGCTGCGTTGATTGTCTTGAAAAATGCACTTCTGATTGTATCCAGTGCTCGTTCATCTCCAGATGCACCAACCTTTTTTACTATCTCATATACTATCTCATTATATTGTTTATGATTATCCAACATTGCAATCCATATTTCCACCAATTCAGGTAAATCATATCTTAACAAAGCTCTATGCACAGCATTCATAAAGAATGTATGAGATGGACTGAACCAATCAATTTTGATGGAATTCAGTTTTTTTAAAGTTGTTAGTGCATCAGGATGACGCAATTCACCAAGTTGGAAACATACGTGAGCCATCTGCTTATTAGAAGCATTATTAAAATTTTCAGGTTCTATAAGTGTAAGCATAGTATTGATTTGTTCGGGAGTAGGATCAGCAATATCAAACTGAACTTTGGGAGAAATTAATGTATTCTCCCATGCCATAAATGTAGATTTTACCTTTTTTGCAAGAGGAGGTCTTTTTCCTAAAACTGTCTTTTCTTCAACTGTATTATTTCTCCATGGTGATAGGAATACCTTAAGTTGAATGGTATATTGACCAGATTGAAATAGTTGAAAATCTTTGGTTACAGATATTATATCTGTTAAAACTTCATTCGGTTGTAATATGTCAAAATGATCATCCTCAACTCCTTTGAGGAACACTTCATCTATTCCATCCATTGCAATCCAATATTCAGAATCATCCTGTCTACCAGCAGGAGCATATCTATCATGTTTACCTTGGTATTGTGCAATAGTGTCATCTGGTTGTTGAATCTTCAATCTGATATAAGAGGATGACATTGTTTTGCGGAATCCAAACCTAACAGGATGGTCACTTACATTTCTAATTGTATAGGTTAATGCAATTGGTTCACCATAGTCATACCCTTGCTGATTCAATTCAATCTTCAATTCTAAAGGTGGAGTATTGAGAAGGTAATTCAAGGCAGTGTATGCTGCATAACGTGTATTACCTTTACTATTATTCGTCAGTTGTTTCAGGACGGGAATCATCTGTTTGAGTTCCATCTTTCGGATTAAGTTAATGGTCCGCAGACGTACTTCTGAATTTGGATCTTCAAGTAACTGTGGTAAATGCTTACTTACTTCCTCGTTCCAATATATTCCAAATTGTGAGAACGAGTCGATAGCATCTATCCGAAGTTGAGAGGTATTATCCAACGCAATAGACGCAACAGCATCTACGGCATCAGCACTATTAAAACTTGCTAAAGAATGCAACACTTTTTTACAAGGTTTCTGTTTCACAATAATCAACAAAGCTTTTAATCCCTCTGCCCCCATATTTTTCAAACCCTCTGCCAGAGCGGATTTGAGTGTATTGTTATCTGTTTCCAAGCATACCTTTTCATACATTGCGACAAGTGCGGGGTTATATGTGTTACGGAATACTTTCAATAGTTTCTGCAATACAATATCCGATAAAGTCATTTGTGCTGTTTCCAACAACTCCTGCATACTCGCAGCTCCTGATTGAGAAAGCGCGTTGATAACCTTTTCAGAATGGGATTTTGATATCCTTCTTCCAATTGCAGAGCTTGTGTTTAATACAGATACTAATATAGGAATAGTTCGCCCGTCATCAAACTGACCAAGTTTTTCGATACATTCTTTTAATATGTCAACATCGACATTATCAGGATATTTGAGAATGCCAAGAAGTGCAGGTATAGCGCGTTTGTCTTTAAAATCCGCAAGTCCATATATTGCAAACCTTTTTCTTTCTGGTAATGTGATTGGATTCTCCAATAATTCAACAAGAAACGGAATAACGCGTTCATCCTTAAGTTTTGTTAACACATCAATTGCAATCCTTTGAGTTTCCGGGTCTGCATGTAAGTGGTTAGACATGAACCCTTTTGTATATTCTCCATCGATGTGTGCCATTACATGTCCTGCTTTTTCACGCGTCCAACTGTCAGATTCGTGAAGAAACAAAACCGTCATTGCAGACAATGCATGTGCCTCTGGATAGTAATTCTCAATAAAGTGAAAAGCACTTTTTCGCACCTGATGATCTTCATGTGTGATGTTTTTAATTAGAAATGGTAGAGCATCATCTCCCATCTGAAAAATGTCATAAACTAACTCACCATCCGAGAGGGAAGTGTATTTATGGAATCTATCAAGTATTTTTGGATTTGCTTGAGCAGTTCCACACAGTAGAACCATTATTAGACAAATAATTCTTGTTGTATAAATTATCATTATAGTTCCTCCATAAATTAACCTATACCTATTCTAATAATTATTGTTCCATTACCAGTTTCAACCATTATTGTTGATTGGAAATTATTCTTCTGTAGGAGCGACCCAGGGAATGCCATAAGGCATTCATACCGTTGATTTCCCGGTCGCGACCAAGAGGTCGCTCCTACAAGTATTCCTCAGTAAATGACACCTTATTTATTAGAAATGGTATTATATAAGTTTTCCAATCTTGATTCAGTGTTCTACTATTTTAGATTTGCTTAATAATAAATGATGAAGTATACTCATTCTTATGAAGTCGAATACCCGTCGTGAACGCGGCATCATAGTAGGTATAACCGGTGGTATAGCATGTGGAAAAACAACTGTATCACAACTACTTGCTGATAAAGGTGCAATACCAATCAATGCTGACGAAATTGGACATCAACTGCTCAAGGCAGATAGTCCTGTAATTAATGAACTAATTAATACATTTGGTAAGAATATACTTGATGAAACCGGTGATGTCAGCAGAAAAGAACTTGGTGCAATCGTATTTAATGACAAGACTGCACGTGAACAGTTAAATTCAATACTTCATCCATTGATTATCCAGCGATCCCGTTCTCTCGCGCAACAACTTGTTTTGGAAGATCCTACATGTGCTGTGCTGCTTGATGCACCACTCTTAATAGAGGCAGGTGCTTACGAATCTGTTGATATGATTGTTGTTGTAACCTCATCAAATGAAACACAAATACATCGTATAATTGAACGTAGCAATGAACAGAACCGTCCTCTAACCGAAACTGAAGCACAAGCCAGAATAGACTCGCAGATGCCTGTTACTGAAAAAGTTAAATATGCAGATGTTGTTATTGAAAATGAAGATTCACTTGAAGCACTAAAAAAACAGGTAGATGACTTATGGAATAAACTTCAGTATGATTCAGGAATCGTGCCAAAGTAAATTAATAGCATTTGCCTTAATTACACAATAGACTTTCTTTCCCTTACATAGATTTAGTTGCTCCCGTGCTTCATGTGTTATTTTCACTGAAAACCGAAGTCCCTCAACAAGAATCGAAGTCAATACTTGGTCATCAACTTCCTCTACTGTTCCGTGCAAAATATTTCGCGCACTAATCGGTAGATTAGGTTCGAGTGAAATAATGATGTCTTCTGCACGAATCGCAACAGGCACAGTTTTTCCTATTTCTGCATCAATGTATGGAATTATCAGATATTGACTACCAATTTCTAATTCCGTTATTCCTCTCTGTTTGTCAGAAAATACAACAGGAAGTGAAAATATGTTTTCAACACCCGTTAAATTAGCAATTGGTAGTGCTGAAGGAGAACTTATCAGTTGATACGGTTCCCCACTTGCGGTTACTTTGCCATCAGTGAGTAGAAATGCTTCATCGGCAAGTGACATCGCTTCTGATACTGCATGTGTAACATAAAGAATAGGAACCTCAAATGCATTCTTAATGTGGTGGAGATAAGGTATTATACGGCTTTTCAATCCACTGTCAAGTGATGCGAGTGGTTCATCCATAAGTAGCAGCTGTGGTTCCATAGCAAGTGCTCGAGCAATTGCAACGCGTTGTCGTTGTCCACCAGAAAGTTGACTCGGATACCGTTCAAGAAGATCGGTAATTTCAAGAATATCAAGTACTTGGTAAATACTATCTTGGTTCTTACGTTTGTAATGTGGTTGACTATAACCTATGTTCTTTTCAACTGAAAGATGTGGAAAGAGATACCCTTCTTGGAATACATATCCAAACCTACGTTTGTTTAGGGGTATATTGATATTAGAATCTGATGCATAAAGTGTCCTATTTCCAAAGACGATCTTACCTTTGTCGGGAGAAAGTATTCCGCTGATACAGTTTAATAGGGTCGTTTTCCCGCTACCTGAGGCACCTAAAAATGCTGTAACCTTCTTCCGTAGATTACAATTAATATCTAAAGTAAAATCACCAAGACGTTTATGAATGTTGAGAGAGATTGTATTGATATCTGACATAACATATTATAATATCATTTAGATGTATGAAATAGATGTGTATTTAAAGGGTGTGAGAAAGTTATATTGAAAGATTACTCAAAACCTCCACCATCGAATCCACCGTCATCAAATCCACCCCCGTCATCACCACTAACGGTATCGGATTCGTCTTGATTGTCATTGTCTAACATACCACCAAGAATTATTCCAGTCATAAGAATATCTTCAGTATCATCAACACCATCCCCAATATCAGTATCATCCCTATCCCCGGGTCTTTTTCTTTTGGATGTGTTGTTTCTTTTACTCCTATTTATACTTGTAGCTATAATTACTAATATTATAAAACCTATTAACACCAAAAGTATTTCCATTATTTTGTAAACTCCAGAGAGATATGAACTTATTATTTAGACCTAATTCCGATATAGTAAGAAATTTAATAAATAGTGCATATTATAAGGACGATAATCGTGATTGGCTTTGTATGTTACGTTCTGTAATCCATATTGCACCAAAAGCGAGAACTGTTGTTATTATTACCAACCGAAATGCAGTTAACTCCTGTCCAAGGTCAACTGCTTGAAAAATAGCCAATGCTACCGTTTGTGTCTTTCCAGGAATATTACCCGCAACCATTATAGTTGCACCGAACTCACCAAGACTTTTTGAAAAACCGAGTATTATACCACTTATTATACCACGATGCGCAAGTGGTACTGTTATAGTAAAAAACACCTTGAGTGGAGACGCACCAAGAGTTAGAGCTGCATTTTCAAGTTCAGGAGGAACTGATGCCATACCTGTCATTATACCACGTACTAATAACGGAAACGAAATAACTGATACAGCAATTACCACTGCGATAGGAGAAAATATTATCTCAAAATTAAAAACATCAGATAGAAATCCACCGATAAGACCGTTTTTACCTAAAAGGAATAGGAGTAAATATCCACTTACAACAGGTGGCAGTACTAATGGTAACATCACCAGTGTATTGAGAAAAGATTTACCAGTAAATTCACGTTTTGCAAGTAACCACCCGATAAACAGACCTGGGGGAAACATTACAACAAGACTCAAAAAAGCAACTTTGATGGATAATAAAAGGGCAGAGATTTCTGCAGGAGTAATCCTCATTGGGAAATGTCTGTATCACTGACTGGAATAGAATTTGGTGATAAATTGGTAAATCCATGCTTTATAAATATATCTTTTGCACGAAGTGTTTGCATAAACGAAATAAACTGTTTTGCATTCTGTTTCCGTTCACTATTTGTCAAGATTGCGGCAGGATATACAATCGGCGAATGTGATTTTGCAGGAATTCTGTATACAACCTTTATGTTCTTATTGATTTTAGAATCCGTCTCATATACAATCGCAAGGTCTACATTTCCAGCAGAAACATAAGCAAGTGTTGCACGAACATTTAGACCATAGATAAGTTTTGGCTGAATTTTCTCCCACATACCATAATTTAAGAAGACTTCTTTTGCGTATGCACCAGCAGGAACTATATCAGGTTGACCAATCGCAATCCGAGATAATTTAGGGTTCGATAGCTCTCCGATAGTATCTAATGATATATCTGAATCCTTTTGAGAGACTATAACCAAATTATTACCTAAAATTTCAGTTTTACTCCTATTCTCAAGTAAGTTAAGTGTAATTAGTTCCTCTACATGTTTGGGACTTGCAGATATAAATACATCTGCATTACCACCTTTCTCAATTTGTCGTTGTAGTGTTGTTGTGGCAGCAAAGTTGTAATATATCTTCAATTTATATTCCTCTGTAAACTGATTGCCAACTTCAGTGAGTGCATCTTTTAAACTCATCGCAGCAAATATATTTAACTTACTATTGTCCTTGTGGTCATTTGAGCATCCATAATACACACAACTGAATAACAGAAGAATAAGATTAGAACAAAGAAAAGAAATCCTTTTCATGATTTACTTCTAAGCATTTTTTAGAATGAGTTTAACAGAAATACTTCTTCATGTCAATCTGAATATTGGATTTCACGGAGACATTCATTGAATGGCAGCATTATATACAATAGTTCTTTATTATCACTTTTTGGTTGAAAACTTATATGGTACTCTCTGGTAAACTTTCCTTGCAATCTCATATAAATTGTGTTATCCTATCTATATAGGAATCTACAAACGGAGACAAAGTAATGAAATTGGGTTTGTGCACCATCGCTTTTCAAGAAAAGCCGTTGGAAGAGGTCATTGATATTGCTGCTGATTATGGATTTGATGGAATTGAGGTATGGGGTAAACCACCACATATACCAACAGAATACGATGAAGCTCATGTTAGAAATATCAAAAATATGGCACAACAAAAAGGATTGGAGATTTCTGCATACGGATCCTATGTTGACCCTTTAATGCATCTACATCAACAATATTTTGAAAATGCTTTTATAGTTGCAAAGGAACTCGGTACAAATTTGATCCGAATTTGGTCTGGTGGAGGACCATCTAAATCTATTACTCCAACAGATAAACGATTAATCCAGTTCCGTATGGTAAGTCTTGCTCAGTGGGCAAATTTTCGTAGCATTGTATTAGGGTTGGAAATGCACAATAACCATCTGACGGATAGTGTAGATAGTATTCTTGAGTTAATTGAAAGTATCAATATGCCATCTCTGAAAACATATTATCAACCACTTTCACGGTATGATGCAGATGAACCGCACACCGCGGCACAACGACTTGCCGACCATGTAGTAAATATACATGCTCAGAACTTTGATGATAATGGAAAAGCATGTGCAATTGCTGATGGTGTTGTTGACTATACAAAGATCGTTGAAACTCTCAATGGAACAGGTTATGACGGATATATTAATGTAGAATTTGTTCATGGTGACAACAAATTGGAAGCCTTGCAAAGGGACAGAGACTATTTGGCAAGTTTGATTACACCTATAGTTGAGAATTCGCTGAAGAATTTGGATACCGAGTCAGTATAATCTGGTTCGGTTTTTTCGTATATGCGGTTAGAAGTTGGCATCATCGCACTTGTTGAGGAAGTATTAGGAGCTAAAGCACAAAAACGAGCACAATTCGAATGGCTATGTAATAAGCCTACCAAAGAACATTTTGGTGATCATTACCACAGTCTCATAAAACTCTATGAGGAACTCAACGGAGATTGGGATGGAACTACGAGGAAAGCCCACGGATTGCTGACTCCCGACGCATATTTTCCTGCCCCATATAATTTTATTTTTGAGTTTGATGAATTGCAACACTTTACCCAATATAGAGAACTTACCTTCAAGTATTATCCGCAGAATATCCCCCTCGCTTATACACCCAATATATATATTGATTTCTGCAAACAGTATCACTCATTTGCACTTGCAAAAGGTCCTGACCGATTTCGAAGAAAGACAACCGACTTTCCCTATGTGAACGGTCGTGCAGCACAACGTGCATTTTTTGATACATTCAGGGATTGGTTACCAACACTACACGGACTCAATCCAACGCTTAGACTCTCAGAGTTTGAGGTTAAACCTATCCTAAATGGGGAAGTGGTAGGTGATAGAGCGAAAACCTATATGAAACGTATAATAAAAAACCATCTGGAAGATGTTGAGAATGAATAGAAAGGTAGGATACATAACACTAAATGGACAACCTAAAAGGTTCAACTCTGGATCTAACAGACTATCCACTATTACAACTAATTGGACAGACTCCTCTTGCAAGAATTGATCTCTTTACGGACGAACTGCCAAAAGTTGATATTTTCGCCAAAGTGGAGAGCTATAATCCAGGTGGTTCTATAAAAGACCGACCTATTTTACGGATGTTAACTGAAGCAATTGCATCAGGAGAACTCACACGTGATAAAATAATATTGGATTCAACATCTGGCAATGCAGGGATTGCTTACGCAATGATTGGTACAAACCTTGGATATAAAGTTGAACTCGTAATACCTGATAATGCAAGTGAAGAACGGATTAAACGTATCAATTCTCACGGTGCAAAAATAGTCTATACGGATGCGATCCTTGGATATGATGAAGCATTGCGAGAAGTAGACAGAAGATACGAAGCAGACCCTGAGAAATATTATTACAAATCTCAATACGAAAACGATAATAACTGGCGCGCACATTATAATACTACAGGCGTGGAAATATGGAAGCAGACAGAAGGTAAAATCACACATTTTGTTGCAGGAGTAGGAACAGGTGGAACTATTACAGGTGTAGGTCGACGGCTGAAAGATTTCAATCCTGATATACATATTTGTTCTATAGCACCTAATGCTTGGCCCGGTATTGAAGGTTTGAAACATCTCGGTGATCCAGAGGATATCGTACCTGAAATACTTGATGAAACTGTGATAGATAGTCGTATACCTACTACAATTGAAAACGCTTACGATATGTGTAGTCGTCTTGCACGTCAAGGATGGTTTGTTGGACAATCTTCAGGAGGATATCTTTACGGCGCATATAAGCTTGCACAACAGATCCAAGAAGGTGTAATAGTCACTGTATTTAATGATATTGGTGAAAGATACTTTAGTACAATGTTATGGGATTGAGAGATTTAATATTCTGAGAATGCTAACTATTTAAGATAGGAATTATATGGACACGTCAGTTATTCCGTTTTGCGGTGTTCGCTACAATATGGAGAAGGTAGAAAATATCTCCAATGTAATCGCTCCACCTTATGACGTCATAAAACCTGAACAGAGAATTGAATTAGAAGAACGGCATCCTGCCAACATTATCAACCTAATTTTGAGTCAAACTCAGGAAGATGACACAGAAAACCACAATCAATACACACGTGCTGCAGATTCAATGAATCAATGGATTTCGGATGAAATCCTTATTCAAGATCCTACACCCCGCTTTTATATCTATGATCAATCGTTTCTTGCACCTGATAAAAAGAACTATACGCGCCGCGCCTTAATTGCTCTCATCAAACTGGAACCGTTTGAGAATAAAGTCATTCTACCTCACGAAAAAACACATGCTGGTCCGAAGATCGACCGGCTCAATCTCATGCGAACCTGCCATGCAAATCTAAGTCCTATCTTTCTACTCTATGCTGATCCTGATGGTGATATTGAACGGGTAATGCAAGGTTATACAGATGACATCCCACCCATAATAGATTGTCCAGAAACCTTTGGCAGTACACATCAATTGTGGTCTTTAGATAATCCTGAATCCAATCGCGAAATACAAAAACTATTCTCATCTAAACCACTATTGATCGCCGATGGACATCACAGATATGAAACTGCCCTTGCATTTCGAGATGAGATGATTGAAAAAAGTAAAGTTGGTAATTCTTCTGGATATGACTATATGATGGTAAATCTTGTCCGTATGGAATCACCTGGATTAGCTGTATTAGCTGCACATAGATTACTCAGTAACCTAAATGAAGATCAGATGACAAATGCATTGTCTGGATTACCAGATGAATTTGAGGTGCATGAAGTCGACTCTCTTACAAACTTAATGATACAATTGGAAAGGTATAAAGGTAAATCCTCTGCAGTAGGGATGTATACTCCTGACAAAAAGTATCGTCTATTGATACCTCATTCAACATCACAAAGTCATTTAGATGTTACTCTTGTACAAGAAACAATTATCAATAGACTATTTAATATTGAATCATTATCAGACCATATCAGTTATACTGTTAATGCAGATGATGCTATAAATCATGTTGATAGCACCATACATGGAGTTGCAGTCTTGATGAATCCTACACCAGTTGAACAAGTGTTAGAGGTGGCGATGGCAGGACAAACGATGCCGCAGAAATCAACCTTCTTCTATCCAAAAATGGCAACTGGTTTCGTATTGAACCTATTAAATACATAAAAGTAAATAGATGCATAACGAACAATCCTTTGACACTTTAGCCTTTTCTCATCAGTTATATGAAGATTCACCACGTGAATTAGAATTTAATGCATCATGTATTGCTGAAGCAGAGAAATGGCAGAGCATCCTACGAAGCAAACTTATCGAATTGATAGGAGGATTGCCATCTGCAAAGTGCGATTTACAGCCACAAGTGTTGGAAATTCACGAATTCGAGAAATACACGTGAGAAACAGTGTTGTTCCAAAGTCGTCCAAACATGTCAGTATATGGATATTTCCTTACACTAAAAGATTTGGATACATCCACACCGAATCCGACCATTCTTTGTTTAGCAGGACACGGTCGTGGAGTTGATGACATCGTTGGTATTGAAGAAGACGGTTCTATGCGAGAGGAATATGGAGGATATCAGAACGATTTTGCCTTACAATGTCTCGCACATGGTTACACAGTCCTTGCAATAGAACAATTCGGGTTCGGTCATAGGAGAGATAAGATTGCAAGTGAAAAGGGTGGTGGAAGTTCCTCCTGTCAACCAAGTGCTGGAGCTGCATTATTGCTTGGACAGACAATGGTTGGATGGAGGGTGTATGATGCAATACGTGCATACGATTACTTGGCAACACGACCAGAAGTAGATATCAACAGACTCGGAATAATGGGAATCTCAGGTGGAGGTACAACTTCATTTTTCACTGCCGCTCTTGACAAACGTGTAAAAGCATCTGTTGTTAGCGGTTATTTCAATACATTTAAGGATAGCATCCTAAGTATAAGTCATTGTATAGACAATTATATCCCAAATGTGCTACAATATGCCGAGATGTCTGATATTGCCGGATTAATTACACCACGCGCATTATTCGTAGAATCTGGCACAGAAGATACAATATTTCCAATAAAGGCAACGCAATATTCTGTAGAATGTGCGAAAAAAATTTACAAACTCTTTAATTCCGAAGATAAAATTGGACTTGAGGTGTTTGAATCAGGACACAGTTTCTATGGTGTCGGTGCATTTAAGTTTCTCAAGAAAGTGTTGTAAGGAGTATACAGGTGGCTATAGAGTTATTTTCGATTGGAACCGAGTTAGTACTCGGACAAATTCAGGATACCAATGCACATTGGATTGCACAGCAGATCCTACAACTTGGTGGGGAACTACGACGGGTAACCATGCTCCGTGATGATTTCGATGAGATGACTGAAGCACTTGATTCAGCAATAAAACGCGAAACCGCACTTATTCTAACAACTGGTGGACTTGGACCTACACCGGATGATATGACTGTGGCTGTAGTCGCATCGCTTATTGGCACTGAACCAATTGTGAGTGATGAAACTATTGCCGAATTTCGTGAACGACGTGGTATGAATGAAGACGATCCGCTTAACGAAGCACTTACCAAAATGGCAACAGTACCAGAAACAGCACATGTCCTTCAAAACCCCGCTGGTTGGGCGCCGTGTATCAATGTTAATCATCAAGAATCTACTATCATGATGATGCCCGGACCACCACGCGAGATGAAATCAATTTTTGAAACTCATATTCAACCATTGATAGTAGAACGTTATCGCTCTGAGATAAGTACAGCACGAGTTCATGTTAGTATGTTTGAAGCTGAAGTTTCACCACTCATGCAAAAAGTGATGGAAATTCATCCAGATGTTTATCTTAAGGCTTATGTTTCCCTACGAGATGCAGAGGGAAATACTATGCCTGTTGACCTTGTTTCAACAAGTGGTGACAAAAACGAGTCTGAAACGCAACTCCAACTTGCAATTAGTTATTTTAAGGAACTTGTCATTGAGGCAGGTAAATCTTTTAGTATAGATAATCAAACATAATTCGTAGATATATTATAGTTATTTCTACAGAATTTAAAGGAGACCATATTTTGAATCGTAAACCTTCAGGAAATAAAAGAAGACCACAGTCAAGGTTTTCTAACCAACGAGGTCCAAAACGGAACAAGAAAAAGAAGAAAAACCTTCAGGATGATACTGTTGACACAGTTGTTGAAACAGATGAAGTTGAACGAACTCCTACTCAAAAAGATAAAATTGAAGTAGAAGGAATTGTCGTTGAACCGTTACCAAATGCAATGTTTCGCGTTGAGTTAGAAAATAAACACAGAATTCTTGCACATATATCTGGAAGGATGCGTAAATACTTTATTAAGATTGAACCTGGTGACAAAGTTACCGTGGAGTTATCTCCTTATGATCTAACGAGAGGACGTATCACATATCGGAAAACCAGATAACATATTCATGATTATACCTCTGCCTATTGTAGGAAAAAGTTATGAATCCCTCTACCTTAGTTTATATCAATAGTAACGATGAAAAAGAAATAAACAGATTGCTTAAGACTATTGAAGAAAAACGGGAAATGGTTGAAGAACTTACCGTCTCAATGGAGAATCTAAATGCAGAGGTAGATTTATTTCAACATAGATATAATGCTCATGTTGGACAATATTATCTTGAACTTGATAAGATGGAGCTTGAAACGAAGGAGTATCGACTACGATTACAATTGCGTCGTGAAGATATCAATGAAAATGAGATTGAGGAACGAGTAGAATCCTGTTTCAGAGAAAACCGAGAACGTATCAATACTGAAGATGTACCTAAAGAAAATGAACAGGAATCAGAAAAAGTCGAACTACCTAAAAAAAAGGAGAAATACTTACAATCTCTCTATAGAAAGCTTGCCAAACGTTTCCATCCTGACAAAACAGAGAAATCTAAAGAACATAATAGACGCGAACAACTAATGCCGCTAATTAATCGTGCATATAATGAGAAAGATCTTGATATATTGGAGAGATTAAGCATCAGTGATACCGATGAAGTGATGCATGCAGAAATGTCGGTAGCTGATAAACGAGAAAAACTACATACGGAATTGCGAAACCTTAACCGAACAACAAGTCAACTGCGATCAGAGATTAACCGAGTTAAATCAGGACGTACATATCAATTGAAGCAGCAAGTTGAAGATGCAGAAAAAAATGGAAAAGACCTTCTTTCAACGCTAACAGCAGACTTGAAACGTAAAGTCATTTCAACTCGTGCACAATTGACACGATTGATAAACATGTGGAGTAGAACAAAAAAGACATAATACATTGTTTTTGTATTACTATAATTGATAAAATGTATCGTTGGAGGAATCATCCATGGATCTAAAAAATAAAGTTGCTATTGTCACTGGGGGTGGACGAGGAATAGGTAAAGCAATTGCAATTGCTTATGCTGCTGAAGGTGCTTATGTTGTAATTGCAGCACGAAGCGAGGATCAACTAAAAGATGTAGCGGATGAAATTTCTTCTAATGGTGGTAATGTTCTTGCAGTACCAACTGATTTACGTAACCGTACAGAGGTGGAAAATCTTGTACAGAAGACAATTGATAGTTACGGTCAAATTGACATCCTTGTCAACAATGCTGGTATCAATCCAAGAGGATTGTTCTTAGAAACAACCGATCAGGAATGGGATGATGTATGGAAGATTAATGTAATGGCTGTTGTTCACTGTTGTCGCGCTGTATTACCTGTCATGCAGAAGCAAGGACGGGGAAATATCATTAATATCGGTTCTGGAATGGGACAGGTTGGTCATGCGAACCTAAGCATATACTGTGCATCAAAAGCCGCATTACACGGATTGACGCAAGCAATTGCAGAAGAGGTGTGGCAAGACGGTATCATCGCCAATGTACTTATTCCCGGTCCTGTAAAGACCGATCTCTCAAGACCTGTATGGGAAGGTGACAAAATATTCAGAGCACAAAGTGATCCTTGGAAAGAACCAGAAAAGGTTGTCGATTCTGCACTATTCCTCGCAAAACAACCAACTGACAGCGGTATGACCGGACAGATACTAAGCATCATGCGTCGAAATAGTCCTTAATCCCTTAGATACGGAGATCAACTTCACATATTCGTTGTTAAATCCCACAGAATTACCGTTCCACCAAGGAACCAGTTGTTTTACCATCCATCCTTGGTATATTTCATTACACTTTACTTTGTAATATATCACCTATTTTATCATATATTAGACGATTACATAGTTTGGTCTACAACTGTTTACTAAATCTATTTGCAGACAAATAATCACTGTCAAATGCCATTTTTATATAGGAAATGTAACTCTCTGTCCATCTTTTGCAGAACGATATGCACCCAATACCATTTCAACAGAAACCCGTCCATCTTCTACTGTAACATCAGGTTCCGTATCATTCTTCAGACAATCAATAAAGGGACGCGGCACACCTGCAATACGTTCACCATGGTTTTTTGGAATGGGGATCCCAAGGTCTTTCCACAGAGGTTCGTCACGCGTATACAGTTTTAATGCAACAGCATCTTCTGATCTTGGCATATTGCAGGAAGGTCCATCACCATAGTTCTGAATAACAACCCCGTCATCACCGTATATTTCAGTAGTATTTTCTCCAGCGAGTGTCACAGAGGTGTTGATTAGAATAGCCATTTCTCCACTGGGAAACCGATAAATAGCAACACCAGTATCATCAGGTGCTACATCTGTTAGAACATTATCAATCTCAGCGATGACACTACTTGGTTTACCCAGCATCCAGTAAATAAAATCGGTTGCATGAGATGCATCGTCCATAAACATACCCATGTTCTTGACAGGATCTATGTGCCAACGACTCGGTCCGGTGACAAAAGCTTCGTTGAAAAGCACATTGATGCAGTGTCGTCTACGTAACAATCCTATTTTTCCTAACACTCCACTCTCAATAATATTCTTCATTGCAATGTTAGCTGGATCACGTCGCATCTGGTGTGCCATCATAAATTTAACACCAGATTTTTGCACAGCATCTGCAATCCTATCACAGTCTTCCAGGGTGAGTGCCATAGGTTTTTGGCAAAGGATATGTTTCCCAGCAGATGTTGCTGCCTCTACCATCTCGGTATGACGATTTGTTTCACAAGTAACAATCACTGCATCTATATCAGGATTCTTGACTACATCTTCAAGGTAGGGAGAGTATTTCATTCCATAATTGGAAGCTGCATTTTCACCGCGTTCAACATTATCGTCCCAACAAGCGACGAGTTTGACATCATCAAATCCTTGCATCATGTTACAGTATGAGTTCGCATGTCCATGTGCAAAACTTATTATACCAATTCCAATCTTTGTAATCATTAATATGCAATCCAATTTGTTAGTGTTATTTGTGTATTTATTTCTGATTTAAGGTCCAACATGTCTTATCTGACTAAACATTTAAATTGAGTCATTGCTATGATACCTAAATTGAATAATCTGAACAAAAAGACATACTGTAACTGAATCATGTGTCGTTTCATTCATCATTAGTTCTATGTTATTTCAATCATATAGTGTTACTTCTCTACAACAATTCGAACTTCTGCGTCCACTATATTCTCAACATAATGTATATCAGCAGTAATCGGTCCGAGAGACTCCAAAGGGAAAAGGTTATCTTTTATATTCTGCATCAACCTTGCATCTAATTTAATTTCTGATAGAGATGCAAGAATCGTTGCAATTGGAATCAAACGGACTATTTCTGGTACAAGAAGATTAGGTTGAATAAAGGTTTGTATTCCATTCTTAGAAAAAGCAATATCCTTAAGTGCAGGTGTATCACCTAATTTCGCACTAAGAACTGATTTTAACCCAGCAATAGTCGTGCAAAAGAAGAATTCATTATCAACGACAGCATAGCCACCAGTTAATGATAAAAGAAAATTGAATCTCAACCGAACAGGATGCACAGGTATCCCTTTATAGTCCTGCACTTCGAGGAATTCAAGTGGTATTCCAGATATAGCAATTTTTGTGTTTTTTATGTTTTCAAGCTCAGAGTTTAATGCAATTGAGTCTTGAATTGGTGTATGTAGAACTAATGACGGAAATTTTGATACCTCTCCATCTTGGTGAGTTACCACTGAAACCGTCATTTCCTTATTCAGATGTTTAGATAAACTTATTTCATCTGAACCAACTTCAACTGTCAAGTAGTTCTTAATCGTATTCCACAACTTATTCCAATTCTGATGAGGATTGTATGAGACTAACGCTGTTTCTTTTGGAAGGTATTTTGGTATATATTCTTTCGGTGTGGTAGATACAACACGTTTATCATCCCTACCAATATGATACTTTGAGATTATAGTACCCTCTTCATACCTATTACCAAATGTTAAGAATCCCAAATTGACATTTGAAGGGGATATGTCTTCTACAACCGAACTAATATTATCTCCAATACCTTTCAACATCGCAGAAAAGCCGAATAAATCAACATATCCTGTATTCGTATCACTGTCATAACTGTCCTGTATAATTTTTTGTATAGGATGTTGTGCAAGGAAACTATCTTTTTCACCTGAATAGATGTCAATTACCTCTGCTAAAAGTAATGGATTTAGACATAAAACACCAATCTTCCCAATAAATGTATAGCTAAAATCAAGTGGATAGCCCGTGATAGTATTAATGGTTAAACCGTTATATTCCGTTTGAATCCGTTTGTAATTTGGGTTAATAGCATCAGTAGCAGTAATTGTCTCTATTGCAAGTTTTTCCGGTCCACCTAACTCTGTTATAAGTATAAACGAGAGTTCACCTTCACGTTGATATAAAGCAATAATTGCTTCTTTACCAAAATGTCCCTTGACAGCACCCATATCAAGTTTTCCACCCATTTCGTATTCCCACAGCAATTTTTGGTCAACAAGTAGTTCCCACCAGTGTTGGTTTTTGATGTGTGTGATAATAGGCATTTTAGCAGCCTGTTTGCCAAACTCACTACGGTTAAAAGTGTTAACAACCCCTTCCAATTCTTTGATTGTCAGATAACAGATTGGAGATTCGGGTAGTAAAGTGATAAGACTCTGTTCCGGTTTCCAAAGTGATGTCTGTTGATATATTACGGATAGCAAAATTATGATTCCAATCAATGCAATCAGTATTATGAGGATAAGTTTTTTTTTTGAAAGTTGCATTAAAATTGTATCCTATTCTCATACTTCAAGTAGTCAGTGATACTGATTATAGCACATCTTGAAGACACTATTCAATTCAAAACTATTGTATATTGAGTAGAAATGTTGTAATATTTAAAGAGTAATTATGAAACAAGGTGAATATATTACAACTAAATCTCTCAAAATCCGTCCATTTACTATTCTTCTTATCATTGTATTGGTACCGTTAAACTGTTGGTGGGTTTCTGCATCTATTCTACGAGGTGGAGGTAGTCCAACTCAAGTTTCTCTTTTTTATAATGCAATAACATCCATTTTATTATTAATGGGATTAGGTCTTCTACTGAGGCGTTTCAATAAAATCCTCGCGCTCAATCGTGCTGAATTGTTAGTAATCTACACATGCATCTCAATTGGTGCTGGTCTTGCTGGGGTGGATAGATTCCTTGTGTTGATGCCACTAATCGGACATGCACACTGGTTTGCAACACCAGAAAATGATTGGATGAATTTGTTTCACTTACATATCCCTGATTGGTTGGTGATTAACAATAAACGTGCTCTTGAAGGTTACTATTACGGGTTTTCCAGTATCTATGAATCACATAATATTATAGCATGGTTACCTAAGATATTTTGGTGGACTCTCTTTATTGTTGCTGTCCATCTTGTCATGCTATGTTTATGTCTAATATTTCGAAAGCAGTGGGTTGAATCAGAACGACTTAGTTATCCGATTATCCAACTACCGTATGAAATGACAACATCCAATGGTGGGTTTTTCAGATCACCTTGGCTCTGGATGGGTTTAGCAATTGGTATGTCAATTGATATAATCAACGGATTAAACTTTCTATATCCTGCTGTTCCGAGTCTCGGTGGAAAACTGTATGATTTACGCAGAATATTCACAGAACGACCTTGGAACGGTATCGGGTGGAGTCCCATTGGTGTTTTCCCATTTGGTGTCGGTTTATCATTTTTCATACCACTTGATCTCTCCTTTTCATGTTGGGCATTCTGGTTAATTTGGCGGGCAGAGAGGTTGTTAGGTACAATAGCAGGTTGGCGTGGTCTACCACGTTTTCCTTATGAAGCAGAACAATCTCACGGTGCTTATTTAGGACTATGTGTACTTGCGATCTGGATGAGTCGTAAGTATTTAAAACAGATGATTGAACGCATTTTCACCAGAGACCACAAACCCAGCGATGTAGATGAACCCATATCATATAGACTAATCCTATTGACACTTATTGCAGGATCGGTATTTATTGTCGGATTTTGCCTTAAGATGGGAATGAGTCTTTGGATTATCATTGTGTATTTTGCAATCTGGTTTGCAATTTCAATAGCAATTACACGTCTAAGAGCAGAACTCGGATCACCTGTACACGATTTGCACTTTATCGGACCAGATGAGATGTTACCAAGATTAGTTGGTATTCGTCGTTTAGGTGCGGTTAACTTGACTGGTTTTGCATATCTATATTTCCTCAACCGTGCACACAGATCACATGCAATGCCGCATCAACTTGAAGGTTTCAAATTAGCAGAAGGCGCAAATATACCGATCCGACGATTTGCAATGCTAATGATGTTAGCATCAGTACTTGGTGCACTGGGTTCATTCTGGGCATATTTGTCTATGTATTATACCGAGGGAGGTGGACCGGGATTTGGTCGTGAATCCTTTGGTAGATTGGAGTCTTGGTTGACGTATGCTGCCCCTCCTGATATCCCTGCTATAGGTTTTGCATCATTTGGGTTCGTGGTTACACTACTTCTCGCAGCGATGCGGATGCGGTTTATCTGGTGGAATCTTCATCCCGTTGGTTATGCAATATCGGGAAGTTGGGCAATCAATCCGATGATTGGATCTATCTTTGTCGGTTGGTTCCTTAAGTGGCTTGTGCTCAAATACGGCGGTATTCGTTTACACAGAAAAGCTATTCCGTTTTTCCTTGGAATTATCCTTGGTGAATTTGTAATTGGTGCTTTCTGGAGTCTATTAGCAGTTGGTCTTGATCAACCGATGTATCGCTTCCTGTTTTAGTTGTATCTATAAAAAAATTGCTATTTTTTCTTTTTGTGGTATAATGATATAAACATAATTTGTGGGAGAATTGATTGAAATTACAAGAGAAAGCAAAGTTCATTTCTGATACACTTGAGGAGTTATTCGGAATTCCATCATGGGATGGAACGGAAGATGTCCTTGAATGTCTCATCTTAACAATTCTCTCTCAAAATACTACAGATGTTAGTCGTGATAAAGGATATGTAAAGCTTAGAGAAAAATACCCAACTTGGGAAGATGTCTTGGATGCTGAGGTAAATGCTATTGAGGAATCAATTAAGATTGTCGGGTTAGGGAATCAGAAATCCGTGACTATAAAGAATTTTCTCTCATGGCTCAAAGCAGAATATGGAAAATTGTCATTGGAATTTATCCATGACATGGAAACTCAGGATGCATTAGATTTCCTAATTCAACACAAAGGTATCGGTATTAAAACTGCATCTGTTACACTCTCTTTCGCGTGTGGAAGAGAGGTGTTCCCTGTAGACACACACATCTTGCGAATATCTAAACGTCTGGGTTTGATTCCACAGAATTGTAGTGCAGAAAAGGCACATTATGAATTACCTGCGATTATTCCTAAAGGAAAATCATATCCGTTTCACATGAATTTGATTTACTTTGGAAGGCAAATTTGTAACGCAAGAAAACCGTTATGTGAGCAATGTCCGTTGACTCAGCAATGTCTCTACTATAAAGAGAATATGAAAACTTAGGATGTGAGATTCTCGGAGTGAATTATGTTTAATTGGAGGAATTTGTCATGGAAACACGTTTTTGTAGTGTTGCTGATATTACATCTTCTACCGATTTGGATATTTTCATATTTTCCCTCACAAGATGGTCCCAGCCATGTTTATAACGCATTAGTCCTGAAAGAATATGGACAACACGAAAATTACAAAATACGTGATGCTTGGAAACTCAATATAACGATATTTCCAAATTGGTTATCCCACATAGTTCTTGCCGCCTTACTCTACATTTTTCCACCTGTTATGTCAGAGAAAGTTTTCCTGACAATTGCGGTCGGCTTAATACCAATCTCTTTTTTTTACTTCCTAAACGCAGTTAATAAAGATCATAAAGAGAAGTATTTGTACGGTTGGCTTGGATTCCCATTTGCATACAACTACCTTCTCTATATGGGTTTTTATAATTACACCCTCAGTATTTCGTTTTTCTTTTTTAGTTTCGGTTATTGGTGGAAACACAAAGACACTCTGCAGATAAAACATCTATGTATCTTCTATATATTACTGCTACTTACCTATCTGTCGCACATTGCATCTTTTGGATTGGTTGTGTTAGGAATATCAGTGGCTGCTGGATGTATATGGGGTGGTGAAGCATTATCGCAGGTATGGCAAATTCGTAAACAAGGTGTATCGGGTATACTAACACGATTCATGGTTAGTCTAAAACCATTTTACCGTTTTTTGCTATATATGGTACCAATCTATTTCGTGCTGATGGAATATTACCTATACAGTCTGAAATTGCATCCTACGGGCAGCCATAGGGGTATGGAATGGATTTGGAAATACTTCATAGGTGTTAAGTCAATCGTCTATTTTACTGATTGGCATATTCCTGTAAATTACTTCCTGCTTACTATATTGGGAGCTGCAATTGTCATTTCTGTTGTCTATAGAATATACCGTAGGCAGTGGATAAAACAGAGTGATGTGTTTCTGCTGATAGCAATTATGTATACATATATGTTTATCAAGGCACCGTGGAGTTATGGACCTGGGGGATGGATTAATGACCGAATTCATATTTACATTTTGCTAATGTTAGCACCTTGGTTGATTATACCAGATATTGTAAAGCAACCAGATTCTGAATTACATCCTGAAAGACCTAAGTTATTTGCATGGATTGCCACAAATACTCCGATATCATTACGGTATACACTCGCTACATGTTTGGTTACCTTTACTTTATTGCATTGGTGTAGAACTGCGTATGATCACGGACGTATCTCACCAGAAATTGCAGAACTTGTCTCTGGTACAGATTATATTGAACCACATACAACCTACTCCATTAGGGTAGCTGACGCACATAAATCTGACGCACTTGGTCGAATAGAATATGTTACACCATTTATCCATGCACAAGCTTTTTATGGTGTTTATGTTGATGATGTTGTACACATGGCAAATTATGAAGCGAACTATTACTATTTTCCTGTCAACCGAAACAACAAAGATAGTGTTGCATTAAATTACATTCGAGCGGATTATGTAATTGCTTGGTACTATCCTGAGACTGAGTTGTTTGTAGATTTACAACCAGATTATGACATTATCCATCAAACTGAACACCTGAAACTATTTAAGAGAAAAACTGTCCTTGAACCAGATTTTGAACTATGGGATAAGACAGAGGAAGGGAATCTGATTATCCGATTTGATATGCAACCTGACAATGCTGAAGTTGAAGAGAACTTCCAGATAGTCGCACCGAAAACTATGTATGTAAGTGGAAAATATGGATGGGATACAGAATGGAATCCGACTGACCCGTTGAACAAAACGAATTGGCGCATCTCCCCTCGTGCAGCGTATTTAGCACCACCAGAAAACACATCACCTCTTACAAGAGATGCTGTTCATGGTACAGAAGACGCAGCATTCAGAATTGATTTGCCAAATGGCACATATCAGGTAACCAACATTTTTCAGTCTGCAGAATCTGCTATCCATGAAGTCAATATGTTGGCAAATGGTAAAAAAATAATAACGAAACTTTTTGTGCCACCTAACAACCAAAAGGTAGAAAAGGTGACTACTATAGATGTGGAAAATAAACATATTGTACTAGTGATATACACATCAAAAAAACGGATAGAAACCAGTAAAAGACACAGACACTGGATATGGAACGGATGTATAGTTGAACAGATATCAGCACAGGAACAGGATTCTACTGCTGAATGATAGATTTTGTATGATAATTTGCGAATATATGAGATATAAAGGAGATCGCAATGATTAAACCACATGGAGCCGAAACATTAAAACCACTGTACGTATCGGATGATGCACGCCGCGCTGAACTGACGAAGGAAGCGGAACAACTTCCTTCTATTGAAATCACATCAGGTGCTGCAGCATCAGCCGTTATGCTTGCATCGGGTTACTTTACACCGTTGACAGGTTACATGAATATTGTAGATGCAATCAGTGTTGCTTCTGACATGAAACTAACCAACGGACTTTTCTGGCCCGTTCCAATCCTGAACATAGTTCCTTCAGAACAACTGACAGATGTTGTGAGGAATGCAGACCGAATTACCCTACGTGATCCAAACGTTGATGGGAATCCACCAATTGCAGTTATGAATGTTTCGGCAATTGAACAACTTACTTCTGAACAGAAACAACTCATTATAGAAAAAACTTTTGGTACTACAGATCCAGATCATCCAGGCGTACCCGCTTTTAATGATGTTGGTGATAATGTTCTATCAGGAACAATCGATGTTTTAAACTTCTCATATTTTCCTGAGGATTTTCCTGATACATTCCGTACCGCAGTCGAAATTCGAGAAGATATCGAGGCACGTGGTTGGGAGAAGGTAGTTGCATTTCAGACGCGAAACCCAATGCACCGTGCTCATGAGGAACTATGTAAGATTGCACAGAGAGAGGTTAATGCTGACGGTGTTCTTATTCACATGTTACTCGGAAAACTAAAACCTGGTGATATACCAGCAGCTGTTCGTGATGCTGCAATACGTGCTATGGTGAAACATTATTTCCCGGATAATACAGTATCAATTACGGGTTACGGTTTTGACATGCTATATGCTGGTCCACGTGAGGCACTCCTACATGCTGTATTTCGACAGAACTGTGGAGCTTCACACTTCATTGTTGGACGTGATCATGCAGGTGCTGGTGATTATTATGGTCCCTTTGATGCACAATACATCTTTGATAAAATCCCATCTGATGCGTTAGAAATCGAAATTTTCCGTGGAAACTGGACAATGTGGTGCAAGAAGTGTAATGAAATTGTTATGATGGGTGATTGCCCCCATGGGAACGATGATTATTTCACTATTTCTGGTACAAAACAACGAGAAATCCTTGCATCTGGAGAACAACTACCACCCGAAATTGCAAGACCTGAAGTTGCACAGATTTTGATGGAATATTATCAAAGTGAAGTGATTTAATTGCATTGTTTTTGTGATGGTATGTGAAACCAACTAACTCGGTTTGAAACAGTTCTAACTTTATTTATTTTTTCAAAGTACAACTAAGTGAAAGCCATCCAGTATAACATACACATCCCGCGTTACCTTGTAATACGCTACCTTGGAAGAAGGCATCCGAGTCTATATACCTCTGCGGTCTCATGTATTCGGTATGTAGATATTCCAGAACCACAACTACAATCTCCACAATGGGTCATAATTAAAACAAGACTAAGTGGAATATGTGGTTCCGATTTGGCAACGATCACTTCAAAAGGTAGTACCTATTTTTCACCTTTTACCTCTACACCATTTGTCATGGGTCATGAGATAGTTGGAGAAATAGCTGAAATCGGAGATGCAGTTGAAGGGGTGTCTATCGGTGATCGGGTAGTTATTGAACCTGTGTTATCTTGTTCAGTCCGTGGGATTGACCCCCCTTGCATTCAATGTAAGAACCATAACTTTGCCAACTGTGAGAATATAACAAAAGGGAACATATCCGCAGGTATTCAAACTGGATATTGTCGGGATACAGGGGGTGGATGGAGCCAATATTTTCTTGCACATCAATCTCAGTTGCATCAGATTCCAGATGAAATTTCTGATGAAGTTGCTGTGTTACTTGAACCCTTTGCTTGTGCAATACACGGTGTTATGCATGTCGACTTCAACATGGCAGACAACATCTGTGTGATAGGTGGGGGTACAATAGGGTTACTCACCATAGGTGCACTACGAATGCTTGGGTACCAAAATCGCATCATAAGTTTCGCAAAATACCCACACCAACAGAAAATTGCACAAGAACTTGGTGCTAATGTAGTGATACCGGTAAACAGTAGTCGTTTTGAAGTTTTTTCAGATCTAACAGATGCAGAATCCTATCAACCGGTACTGGGTCCACCTGTTTTTGTTGGAGGAACAGACATCACTTTTGACTGTATCGGTTCAGGTAGTACAATCGACGACGCACTTCGATATACCCGTTCAAATGGTGAAGTAATCCTACTTGGTATGCCGGGAATTCCCAAGAACATAGATTGGGTATCAATTTGGTATAAACAGCTACAGGTGAAGGGTGCTTATGCCTATGGAAATGAATCGTATAAGGGTGAAAAGATTCAAACATTTCAACTCGGAATGCGTCTTCTACAAGATTACGGAGACCAACTCCTGCCACTGGTTAGCACTCCATTCCAATTGAAAGACTATAAGCGCGCAATTCAAACTGCATTAAACACTGGAAAAACTGGTACTGTCAAAACAGTATTTGAATTTCGTGACTAATCATCTATGTCCACTCCTATTTTGCAGGTAAATATCTCGATTCGCAGATCATTCCATCTGAATACGGATCTGTCTTTGTAGGAGGGAACTCCGGGGAACGTCCACAGGCATTCATACCGTTGATTTCTTGATTTGGATTCCCGAATTCTTTGCCGATTCACAATTTTAGATTGGACAGAACACTATTCTCCTTTTCATAAAAATCCTCTACTTAAAATAGTAAGCATTTGCATTCAAGCTATAATGCATGTTAAAATTTGTAGAGACTTCACATGCAGGTTTTATTTCATGTCTTGTTACCGACTACTATTTTTATTAATTTTATGTTCTACATTCTTTCTCAGTTTGACATGCAAAGCAGATGTTGTAAAAAATGAAAAGGAATTAGAACAGAACACCCCTTCTGATCTGACTAACAATGACAGCAAAACAGTAGATATCAACACTATCCCCATCTACTACATTTCCCGAATTGACATTGATGGTAACAAACATATTAATAATAAGAGACTACGCGATCTATTCGGGTGGCAAAAGACCAAAGTATATTCTCAGAACGAAATCAAAGATGGATTTCAACGTATTGTTTCTGCATATAAGAAGGAGGGGTTTGTTTTTGCTGTGGTTATACCTTCCGTGATCCATTCTGCATCAAACAACAGACAGATATTAATAAAAGTAAAAATACGGGAAGGGAAAAGACTCCGCATTGGAAATCTTTCTATTATTGGAAATAAGTTGTTTTCAGATTCAAAGATATTACGTGAACTGCGATTGCGTAAAGGTCAATTCTTTTCTCGTATATTACTTGAAACAGGAATCGAAAGGATTCAGCTTTTATATAGTGAACACGGTCATCCAAATGTTGAAATTGAACCAGTCGGAATGAGTTTAGCCGCTGACAGAGGTAGCCTAAATTTTGGTTTACAAATACGTGAGGGAAACAAAGTTAGATTAAGTGACATTAAAGTAAGTGGTAACGAAAAAACAAAATCAGATGTAATACTGAGAGAAATTCCAATTAAAAAAAATGATTACTATGACCAACGAAAAATTGATCAAAGTTATCATAGATTACGGAATTTGGGGTATTTTCACAACATAAATCCCAATCTACTTGAGGAAGGTACAACTGAAGATTCAATAATATTTCATGCGAAAGTCACGGAGGGAAGAACAGGACGATTGGTAGGAATCCTTGGATACGCACCACCAGCTGAGGGTTCGGAATCTGTACCTCAATTGACAGGTCTCGTAGAATTTAGTGAAAAAAACCTAATAGGTACTGGTCGAGATGTCCATTTCCAGTGGAAATCTGGTTTGTTAAAAACATTTAGAATTGGGTATAAAGAACCGTGGATTTTAGGTAAACCGATCTCGTTGGGAATCGCATATAGTCAACTCAACCAACGTAATCCATTCAATGATTCGGAATCTGAGGAAAAGGCTGCAAATATAAGTGGAAATACAAAATTCGGAGGATATTATGAAGGGGAAATCACACTTGGATATAAACGAATAATGTTTGAGGACATCCTACCACAATTTCCTGTTTCTACACCACAAGATCCTCTTTCTTCCAATATCAATAGCACAAAAGTGAATCCATCTACAGCGATTGAACGAGGAACAAAGTATAGCGTTACACTTCGGTTAACACGAGATTCACGAGATTATTTTCTCAATCCGACACGAGGTAGACGTGACAGTTTTGCAGTTGAATTATCCAGAAGTGAGTTTAAACTGCGTAAGATTTGGATTGATTTACAACAGTATTTCCAGACATGGGAAAACCAGATATTTGCTATTGAAGTGCACGGTGCCGCAGCGTGGGGCATCAACTTCCCACCAACAGAGTTATTTTATTTAGGTGGAGCAACCACTTTGCGAGGTTATGACGAAGATTGGTTTTCAGGACCTCGTAGGGTATATGCAAATCTTGAATATAGATTCCTTGTGGGTAGGAATTCACAAATCTTTACTTTTGTTGATATAGGGTCTGTTACATTCATAGAACGTCCATCAGTATTTGATAAATTGAGAGTAGGATATGGGTTTGGGACAAGGCTTGAATCCAAAAATGGAATAATTCAACTTGATTACGGTCTTGCAGCTGGAGATTCAGCTCTACGTGGTAAAATACATGTAAAATTAGGTGCTTCCTTTTAATATATCTAACGTGAGTTCGGTATATGAAACTTCGGGAATCGCAAAATATGCACCGCAAAAAACCTTTGTTATAGTGCCTGATAAATCATACAAAGTTAGAATCAATCTTGACTAATTTAATCGTAATTAGCCTCTAAACTCACTTGTGATATGGGATAGTGGCACATGGCAAAATTCTGGCATTTTCCGATTGACTCTAAAGACTCTAAAACTCTACAAGTTATGACTTTGTAAATTCGGCAAATAGATATGAAATCCTGTATGTCTGCAAAACCGAACTTACGGTATATCTATTCTCATTAGTGGACTTCAACTAATTTTAAATCTTAACGTCTTGAATTAATGGTAATAATTATATATTTACTTTTATAGTATGGTATTGTTGTATTTATAGTGGATTTTACAATTATTTTGACAGTTTCTTTGTAGGAGGGAACTCCGATTCCCGACCATACATATCCATAGTCGCGATTCGGAGATCGAAATCAACGGTATGAATGCCTATTGGCATTCCCCGCCTACAGAAGATGTGTAAACATATTTTTATATTTCACTATATATCAAATTGATTGTGTTATTGTATAATCTATGATATAGTCTAAAAATAATTAAAGGAGGAATTGATGACAAACAATAGTAAACTGCTCAGTTGGGTACAGGAAGCAGCAGAGCTGTGTCAACCTGATGATATTTATTGGTGTGATGGTTCACAGGAAGAGAATGATCGGTTATGTGAGGAATTAGTACAAAAAGGTACATTCGTTCGGTTAAATCCCGATAAGCGTCCCGGGAGTTACCTCGCACGTTCTAATCCAGCCGACGTTGCTCGCGTTGAAGGAAGAACCTATATATGCGCAAAAACCCCAACTGAAGCAGGTCCTACGAATAATTGGCATGATCCAGATGAAATGAAGGAGACTCTCAAAGGACTTTTTAAAGGATCTATGAAAGGACGCACGATGTATGTCGTCCCGTTTAGTATGGGACCACTCGGTTCACCTATTTCACATATCGGTGTTGAAATTAGTGATTCACCTTATGTCGTAGTCAATATGCGTATTATGACTCGTATGGGAAAAGATGTATTAGATATTTTAGGTGAAGATGGAGATTTTGTCCCATGTCTACACTCTGTTGGAATGCCGCTTGAAGACGGACAAGAAGATGTTTCTTGGCCCTGTAACCCCGATAACAAATATATTGTACATTTTCCAGAAGAACGTTCTATATGGTCCTATGGTAGTGGCTATGGTGGTAACGCATTACTTGGCAAAAAATGCTATGCACTAAGAATCGCATCTATTATGGCGAAAAACGATGGGTGGATGGCTGAACATATGCTTATTTTGGGTTTAACAAGTCCGGAAGGAGAAAAAACATATATCGCTGCAGCCTTCCCCAGTGCCTGTGGAAAAACTAACCTCGCAATGCTAACCCCTACTATTCCAGGATGGAAAGCTGAAACTATCGGGGATGACATTGCATGGATGAAATTTGGTGAAGATGGTCGATTATATGCAATCAATCCTGAAGCAGGTTTCTTTGGTGTTGCTCCCGGCACATCTATGCATACCAACCCAAATGCTATGCATACACTCGCTTCAAACTCCATCTTTACTAATGCAGCCCTTACTAAAGATACAGATGTTTGGTGGGAAGAGATGAGTGATGAAGAACCAGATTCCGTTACAAGTTGGCTTGGTGAAGAATGGCATCCCGGTGATGAAAAAACCGCTTCTCACCCCAATGCACGTTACACCACACCTGCATCCCAATGTCCAATCATTGACCCGAATTGGGAAAATCCTAACGGTGTACCTATTTCAGCAATCTTGTTTGGTGGGAGACGTGCATCTACTGTACCCCTCGTTTTTGAAGCATTTAATTGGCAACATGGTACATTTATCGGTTCTATTGCTTCGTCTGAACGGACTGCAGCCGCTGCTGGAACAGTTGGCGAACTCAGACGTGACCCAATGGCAATGCTCCCCTTCTGTGGATACAACATGGGTGATTATTTCGCTCACTGGTTAGAAATGGGAGAAAAAACTGATGCTGACAATCTACCCAAAATATTCTATGTTAATTGGTTCCGAAAAGATGCTGACGGTGGATGGCTCTGGCCAGGATTTGGTGAAAATAGCCGTGTACTTAAATGGATTGTTGAACGAATTAACGGAAAGGGTGAAGCAGTTGAAACACCTATAGGATATTTACCTGCATCAGATTCAATTGACACCTCTGGAATCGATGTAACAGATGCGCAAATGGATGAACTTCTTAATGTTGATATTGATGAATGGTTGAACGAAATAAAGTCAATTCGTGAACATTACGCACGTTTTGAAGATAGATTACCCCAAGCATTATCAGATGAATTAGATTCATTGGAAGTACGTTTACGTCAGAAAAAATAGTGAATACACAACTATGTTGCAGGGTAAAAACAATTAGTTTTGCCTTGCAACACAAGATTCATTTGTACCTAAATAAATGACTTTATAGAGTTTATAGGGAAAGATTTATTATTATCTGTGATGAAATCTGTTGCATTAATGTGTATAGGCAATGAATTACTGACAACTATCGTGCGATATATTATAAATATTAGTTTATGTTACAACTTTTCTGTAGGCGGGGAATGCCATATAGGCATTCCCCAGAGTTCCCTCCTACAACTTAGGAGTGTAAAGTTAATTGTAAAATAAATTAATATAAGGAAAAATTCTAATATGGAGAGGGTATGTTAGAAAAAATTTTTCGTATAAAACAAAGTGGTTCAAGTGTTAGAAGGGAGATTGTTGCAGGTTGTACGACATTTATGACAATGTCGTACATTATATTTGTACAACCATCATTACTAAGTATTGCAGGTATGGATCATGGTGCAGTTATGGTCGCAACGTGCCTTTCAAGTGCAGGGGCGACTATTCTGATGGCATTCATGACCAATTATCCAGTTGCACTTGCTCCCGGTATGGGGATTAACGCATATTTTGTCTTCAAGGTTTGTTCAGAAGATGGATTAGGCTTGCCGTGGGAACAAGCATTAGGTATCGTTTTCATATCAGGTATGCTATTCGTCCTACTTTCATTTGTTGGTTTACGTGCAGCTGTTATGAATGCTTTACCATCATCGCTTCATAACGCTATTGCTGTCGGTATTGGAGTGTTTATTGCTTTCATCGGTTTGCAGATGAGTGGTATCATTGTTTCACATCCTGCTACTTATGTAACAATTGGCGACATTCACTCTAAACCTGTACTTATTTCCATCTTTGGGATATTACTTATCTTTACACTTATGGCTCACCGAGTAAAGGGTGCCATTCTATTCGGAATTCTCGCTACAACTATCCTTTCTCTATTCGCTGGTATAGTCAAATTCGGTGGATCTGTGTTTACACCACCTTTTGATGGGATTGTGTCAATTCCTCCATCTTTATCACCTACGTTATTTAAATTTGAGTTTCCAGATATCTTCAATAAAGTCGAGTTAATTCCAATCATCTTTGTTTTCTTTTCTGTTGACATGTTTGATAGTATTGGCACACTCACGGCTACTGGACACGAGGCTGACCTACTTGAGGATGGAAAACTTACTAAAGGTCGGCAGGCACTTTTGACAGATGCAATAGGTTCAGCAGGAGGTGCATGTCTCGGCACTTCAACGGTGACTTGTTATATTGAAAGTGCATCAGGTATTGCTGAAGGGGGACGCACCGGACTCACTTCAATCGTCACCGGATTACTCATGCTGCTGGCACTGTTTTTCACGCCTCTCATAAAAATCGTTGGAAGTGGTTATGATGCTAATCTGATTGATCCAACGAATCCACTCCTTTATCCCATAATAGGTCCCGCATTAATCGTCGTTGGTGGATTGATGTTAAAAGACCTTGTGAATATAAATTGGGATGATTTTACTGAATCAATTCCTGCGGCACTTACAGTGTTTATGATGCCACTGTCCTTCAGTATTACAGACGGGATTGCATTCGGTTTTATTTCTATCTCATTTCTCAAGTTAGTTACTGGACGTAGTAAGGAAGTTAATCCACTTGTTCACTATTTTGCTATTTTCTTCATTGCTCGTTATATTGGATTTGCATAATAGGTAATATTGACAGAACGGTTCAAAATTTTGTTTTTAAATCTCTCGTTTATATATTGACTTGATGAATATATAATAGGAGTATACATTCTTATGAATAGGATTATAATTGGACCAAGTGCAATAAAAAGAGAAGGCTTAGATAGAGTAACAAAATCAGTAGTCAAGGAAATTCGTAAACTATCCAAAGAGGAACATTGTGAGATTCTATTTCTTATGGATATCTCAAATGAAGATATAAGTTATATGTTGAGGCATATATTAAGAATTTTGGATACTGCATTGACAATAATTACGCGAATTGACCTCGAATATGTTAACAAAACTGAAGATAAACTTGGAAACGAATTGGCATTAACCATGAAATTTACATAATGAATCGGAAGTTATAAGTATACATTCAATGACGAATGTGATGTTCCATTCATGTTTGTTAAATCGGTTAAGTATAAATATAATTCATTCCTAAGAATGACATATTATGTCCGTTGTTTATTCAGTATAAACCGCTTACAATCCTTCTAATAATATAGCATCAGTAAAAACTGGTGCTATTTCTTTATCCAATAGTTATAACAATTTCATTGAAATTTAATTTGACTAAATTGGTCAGGTATTATATTATGATTCATATCATGATGAAATTGATGAAATAATATAAGACTGTATTTCATACAATTCATATAGTGTTTGCATCAGAATAACTAAATTGTGAACTCAACTCATATCAAATAAGAAAATTAAAATAGGAACAACAAAAATGAAAAATATAATCACAATTGGTATAGTGTTTTGTTTAATGTATAGTTCTGTATATGCCGAGGATTTATCAGAAAACAAAATAAAAAACGAAGCGGTCACAAAAGAGAAACAAAATAAAATCCAAAAATGTAAACACAATTTGACTACTATTGGCAATGCAATTGAATCTTATCGCGATGAACACGGAGATTATCCTGAATGGCTTTCCGATTTATCACCGAAACACTTAGCAGATGCCAATGTATTACTCTGTCCAGCAGATAAACAAAATGGTAAACCGCTCTATTCCCGTGCTGTAGATCCCAAAAAACCCGTGAGTTATAGTTACGAATTTTTCCCTGAACAGCGAAAAAAATTGCAGGATACACTAACCATGTTTGGAGATGCCACACCCCTTTTACGTTGTTTGCATCATAATCAGAAATCTATTACAAAAACAGTAAACTTGAGTTTTGGATATAAGGTATATCAATCACCTTATAGTTGGCATAATTCATTGGTAAAAATCTACGGTGACATTGAAACCACTATTAAAACATTGGAAACTGGATTTCAGAAAATGCCAAATAATTCCAATTATTTTAGCACATATCCCTATCTCCTTAATCTGTATATCCAAGCTGAACGAATGGAAAATGCGGAAAATGTAATCAACCATTACAAGTCTCTCATGAAAACAGATAATTACAGGCAAATCTCCTATCTGGGTGATATGTATAGATCACTGAATCGGTATGATGAAGAATTGCAATTGTTTGAGGATTTCGAGAAGCAAAATCCCAAAAACCGATTTGTCCTACAAAAACTTGAAAATATTCATAATGAACGAGGTAACGCTGAATTGGCGTTGGAATATCGGATGAAATATGTACCTGGCTTGGCGTACCTTGGAAAGACGGTTCCTGATTTCTCAGCAACAGATCTTGATGGAAGTCCGATTTCTATAGAAGCATATCGTGGAAAAGTCGTCTTGGTTGATTTTTGGGCAGTGTGGTGTGGACCATGCATTGCGGAAATGCCTAATGTTAAGAAAGTTTATGATAAATACAAGGATGAAGGATTTGATATTATCGGGATCAGTCTTGATAACGATGAAACGAGACTCCGTGAATATCTCCAAGAGAATGACATTCAATGGCGGCAAGTTTTCAGTGGGAAAGGTTGGGAAAGTCCGGTTTCTCAGCAGTATGGTATTTATTCTATTCCAAATATGTGGCTCATTGACAAAGAAGGTAAACTGATTACTAATAATGCAAGGGGTGAAAAATTAGAAAATTTGGTCGCGGAAGCATTGCAAATTATACCAGCGAAAGAATGATGTAGATGCAATTGGCGCGGTAATATCCGCGCCAACAACCTATTTGTCATATTAACAAGTAATTGTGATAGAAATCTCATATCAAGGTAATGAAGTATATCCCACATATACTCTATCTAATTCTGATTCTTGCCTGCGGTTCTGATGATATACCCGAACCTGCATTATCAAAACCTAACTACTTTCCAAATTCAATAGAAAGTAAATGGGTCTACCAAAACATTAACGATAGCCAATGGACATGGTTAGTCAAGGATATAAAGACATTAGACAATACCACATATCAATTCTTGGAAAAAACACCTATTATAGAAGTATATGAAAATGACTACTTAATACCAACTCATTATCGTATATCGGATAAACAAATTCTTTTCAACATAAGTGACAAAATTGAACAATATGTTCAAACCGATCTCCCTGCATCAGTTCAAGATGAATTCATAGGATTGGATATAAAAACTGAAGTCAACCAAATATCGTATCCAGAACTCATATTCTTAGACATACCAATCACTCTAAATAATCAGTGGGAAGTTTACAATTTAAGAATTGAGGGTAATTTTATACTTCAAGATCTAATCCTCTTAACTATTCCGTTTGAGTTACAGCTTACAATAAATGGAGAAGTAATTAGCGAAGGACCTATTAATACTCTTGCTGGACGGTTTGAGAAAGCATTTCAGGTTGAATATCAGATTGATACTACCCACATTGTATTTTCAGATGAAGAGAAATTTAGACAAACCAAAAAGATATGGATTGTCCCTCATGTAGGTATAGTAAAAATTGATGATGAACATGGCATTACTGAATTGAAGGGAATTAACTGGTAATCCCAAGCATTTATGCTTGTGTCTAAAAAACGCTTGATATTTGCATATATTTTGTGATATAACAATAAGACTGACTCTGTGGTAGGTGCGTCAACACCTGCCACACCTTTGACGAGGGGTCAGCATCTTATCAGAAGTCAGATATGCCATATAAAACCCATAAAATCACATTAGATCCGACATTTACGCAGAGGCGTTGGTTTTCCCAACAATGTGGTTATGCGCGTTTTGCGTATAATCAAGCGTTGTCAGATTTTAAGATTGGATTAGATACTGATAACTTCCAATCATGGCGAACCCTGAATAACAACTTCAACAAAGCGAAAAAGCGTTATGAGTGGACCCGTTCACAAGACCAAAGAGCTGCACTGTATGCCATCAGAAATCTTGGGCAAGCGATTGCCAATTGGGTATCCAAACGTGCGAAGTTTCCAAAGTTCAAAAAGCGTGGAATTAGGGACGCTTGGACAACGGACGAACAATCCGTGCGAGTAGAAGGTAAACGTATCAAGTTGCCAAAAATCGGTTGGGTCAAAATGTTTCATACATTGCGTTTTGAAGGCAAGTTTATCAGCGTGACGATTTCAAGGACGGCACACCGTTGGTTTGTATCTATCACCGTAAAAACAGAGGACACCGCAGCAGTTGACACCTCAACACACCCTGTAATCGGTATAGATGTCGGTATCAACACATTAGCAACCTTGAGTGATGGCACGAAATACCATAATCCGAGACCGCTAAAACGCTATGAACGAAAACTAATACGAGAACAACGCAAATTGAGCAGACGTGTTTTCAAGTCTAATAACTGGATAAAACAGAAACAAATTGTGGAGCGTATCCATTATCGGATTGCTTGTATCAGAACAGATACACACCACAAAGCAACAACTGATATTGTCAACCGCGCAAGTCGTATCACAGTGGAAACACTAAATATAACGAACATGCTAAAGAATAGGAAATTAGCAAAAGCATTAGCAGATAGTGCATTAGGCGGGTTTCTACAGAAACTCAAGACGAAAGCAGACGCATTAGGAATACCCATCACAGAAGCACCGCAATTCTATGCATCCAGTAAAACTTGTTCTTGTTGCGGACATAAGAAAAAAGACCTAACACTTTCAGAGAGAACATATCACTGCAGCGTATGCCAATATCAAGAAGATAGAGATGTCAACGCTGCAATAAACCTTGAAAACCTTGCTGTCGGATAGACAGAGAGCATAAACGCCTGTGGAGTCCGAATAAGACCTCACACAGTTCAGAATAGAGGCACGAGAGATGGAAGCAGGAATCACATAGAGGAGAGTTATGTGTTTCAAAGAAGCACACGACTTTAGTCGTCGTGAGTATCACTGACTATATATTGCAATGAAAATTGTTGTTTTAAGCGATAAGAAACCTGGACATTACAAACAATCCTTAGGAATTGTTCAAAAAATAACAGAATGTCGTTCCGAATGGCATGAGATACATTACAAACACAAGTGGCGCGATAACCTTCTCCGACTATTCACATACCAATTCGGTGGATTACACCTACCCACATCATTGATAAATTCACTCCTTCGCTGGAGTCTTGATACACCTACCTATGATTCCTTATTACAAATCCAAGATGTAGATTTAATCCTATCAACTGGTTCATCATTAGCTGCAATCAATTTACTGTTGGGTATGAAACATAATGCCAGAACTATCACCTGTCGCAGACCTTCTCCAGTAGGCATACGTCATTTCGATCTCGCCATCCTCCCGATGTTGTCATGGGAAAGTGCAAAATCCCGATACAATGTATGTAAAACAATCGGTGTTCCAAATCCGATTTCTCCAGATTCATTAAATTCGTTAGGTAGTGAATTGAGGGAGTCATTTAACTTGCAAGACACTCCAATTATAGGGATACTTTTAGGTGGGCAAGATCGGCACGAGACTATCACGATAGAAGATGCTAAACAACTGTATACAATATGCAATTCATTTGCTGACAGAATGAAGGTTAAGATATTACTTACAACATCTCGTAGAACACCAACTGATGTATCGGAATATTTGAGAACAAATATCTCAAACTCAAAATGGTGTGCTTTATTCATTGAACCTGATACAACTTCCGAACTTGATGATCCCTATCAAGCAATTCTTGCACTGAGTGATGTTCTTATCGTTAGTGCAGATAGTTTTTCAATGGTATGTGAGGCAGCAAGCAGTGGACGCAAAGTAATAATCCTTACATTAACACAAAAAAGTAACAGACTACCCAATCGATACAAAGTGTATCAGTATTTAGAAGACAGTCTTATTGCTAAACGATGTGGAATTAATCGTCTACAACAAGATATAGAAGAGACTCTTGCATCAAGATGCAACCCCAGTAAAATTCTGAGTGATACTGATAATGCGGTCAGTGCGATACTTGCATTACATAATAAATAGATGAAAATAAAAACAAATGATTTTACCATACCACTCTGCAGTATTTGACAATCTTACTAAATTATGATATAATTTACACACTTACGGATGGTCATATAGTAATTAGTTTCCGTAGAGTAAACACCATGAATCAGATCGTATCTATCGGAACAAGTCATCATGTCGCCCCTGTTGAGTTTAGGGAAAAATTGGCTTTTTCTAATGAACAACTCATAGAATCCCTCCACCACCTTCGTGAATCTTGTTATGTTCATGAGGCAGTAATTCTATCTACCTGCAATCGTGTAGAGTTATATGCAGTTGCAAATCCCTTACAGACTATAGAACCTCCCCTCAAAATACTGATAGACTTTTTGTCGCGTTATCATCGTATTGGCGTTGAACCCCTCAAAAAATGGAGTTATCGTCACAACAACCTTGAGTCCATTTTACATCTGTTTAGAGTTACATCAAGCCTCGATTCAATGGTTGTAGGTGAGTCACAGATATTGAGTCAGGTTAAAGAAGCATACGACCTGTCACGTTCTGCAGGCGGAACAGGAACAATACTGAATCGTCTTTTCACAAAGGCATTCAGCGTTGGTAAACGTATCCGAACAGAGACAACAATATCCTCAGGTGCAGTTTCAATCAGCTATGCGGCAGTTGAACTTGCAAAGAAAATCTTCAATACCTTAGAAGACAAAACTGTAGCAATAATAGGTGCAGGTGAAATGAGTGAACTGACTGCAAAACACCTTGTTGCGAATGGAGTATCCAAAGTAATTGTTGCAAACCGTACATATCAACGAGCAGTCAGAATCGCAGAAAAATTCGAAGGTATTCCTGTTGTTTATGAAGGTGATCTTAACTTTCTCATTGATGCTGATATTGTAATCAGTTCTACAGATGCACCTCATTATCTCATTGAACGTCAACCCCTCGCTGAAATCATGAGAAAACGTAAACATAAACATATGTTTCTTATTGATATTGCTGTACCACGGGATATTGAACCTGATGTAAGTAAAATCAATCATGCTTTTCTTTACAATATCGATGATTTAGAAGCAGTTGTTTCATCAAATATCAAAGAACGGCAACAAGAGGCAACTCGCGCTGAACAAATTGTGACTGAGGAAGCAAGACGATTCCACGACCAGTTACAAATTTTTGAAGTGAATCCTACCATAAAAGCACTACATCAGCAGTTTCAGGAAATTGCTGATATGGAACTCCAATCTTGTATTGATAAAACGGGATTAACTGATATACAGGAAACAGCGGTTGCATCTATGACACAAGCCATTGTCAAAAAACTCTTACACCATCCTGTAAAGAATTTACGACAAGCAGTTAATGATGGAAATTCCGATCACGTGCAGTATGTTCAAGCAATGCAAGAACTGTTCGCTTTGGGAGAAATGGACGATAAGGAACAGGAATGAACATCTCAATAAAAATCGGAACGCGTGGAAGCCAACTCGCCCTCTGGCAAGCACATTTTATTCAAAGTCAATTAATACATCATTTCCCTGATATTGTAGTACACATCAAGATTATAAAAACCACTGGTGACTCAATACAGGATCGTTCTCTGTTAGGTCTTGGAAAAGGAGTTTTTACCAAAGAAATTGAAATTGCACTTCTCAATAAAGACATTGATCTCGCTGTTCATAGCCTCAAAGACCTACCAACACTATTGCCAGAAGGACTTCATATTGCCGCCATCCCAACAAGAGAAGATGCCCGCGATGTGCTAATCACATCTACTGGATTATCCCTAAATGATTTACCATGTAACGCGACTATAGGTACTACAAGTCCAAGACGTAAGGCACAACTTCTCCATCTCCGTTCTGACCTAAATATCGTTGATGTACGTGGCAATGTTGACACACGTTTACAGAAACTGCAAGATACAGATCTTGATGGAATTATTCTTGCTGCAGCAGGAATCAAACGACTCTTGAAAGAGGATAACATTACCCAATATTTTGATATTGACGAAATGGTACCAGCAGTAGGTCAGGGAGCATTGGCAATTGAAGCACGTGAGGGTGATAAGGTCGTCAATGAATTACTTATACCTCTAAACGATAATATTACCAAAGCAGAGGTAACAGCTGAAAGAACGGTGTTAGAAATCCTTGGTGGTGGCTGCCAACTACCCATTGGTGCTTATGCAAAATATGATAATGGTGTACTATCACTGATTGGAACAGTATGTCATCCTGAAGGTAAGATTCGGATTGTTGAACAGGCTACAGGAAATATAGATAAACCTGAACATGTAGGAAGAATAGTAGCAGAGAAATTACTTAACAGTGGTGCGATAAAATTATTAGAGTCATAGTCATTACTGTTGATTCCAACTATGAAAAATAAACAAACTGGTATCGTTTACATCGTAGGAGCAGGTCCGGGTGATAAGAAGTTAATTACAATTAGGGGAGTGGAGTGTCTTCAGCAAGCAGATGTAGTCATCTACGATCTTCTGTTGAATGATGCTTTGTTGAAACATTGTCCTGCACATACCGAACAGATAAAAGCACCCGACCCAAGAATCCGTACCACCCGTCAAGATGAAATCAATAATTTGTTGGTTAAGCACGCGAAAGATGGCAAGACCGTTGTTCGTTTAAAAGGTGGTGACCCTTACATATTTGGACGTGGGGGTGAAGAGGCGTTAGCACTTGCAGTCGCAGGAATTTCGTTTGAAATCGTACCGGGTGTCACCTCTGCCATTGCTGCAACTGCCTATGCAGGTATCCCTGTCACACACCGTGATTATGCCTCCTCAGTAGCATTTGTCACAGGTCATTCTGCTGCATTACATCCCGATTCAAAAATCAACTGGGAATCTCTCGCCACTGCTGTTGATACCCTTGTTGTCTATATGGGTGTTGCACATCTCAAACAGATTGCTGAACGATTGATAAAACACGGTAGAGATTCTCATACACCTGTGAGTTTAGTACGTGTCGGTACTACACCACAACAATTAGTTGTACAAGGGACTCTTTCCAATATTGTGGAAAGAGTAGAAGAAATCCAACTGAAGAGTCCTGCGATTATTGTAATAGGTGAAGTGAACACATTACGACAACAACTACGATGGTTTGACACAAGACCTCTCTATGGAAAACGTATCCTTGTCACCCGTGCCCGCGCACAAGCAAGTAATTTTGTTGATATATTAGAGAAAAACGGTGCTGAAGTCATCCAATTTCCTACCATTGTTATTTCTCCACTTGATATTGATAATGCAGACTTCCCAACACCTGAAAAGTATGATTGGATTATCTTTACAAGTGTCAATGCTGTTGAGATTTACTATGAACATTTAAGGAAAAATGGAAAGGATTCACGGGTTTTCGGACAATGCAAAATCTGTGCAGTTGGTCCGAAAACTGTTGAAACATTAAATGGCATCGGTATCCATCCAGATTTTGTTCCATCACATTCGAGTGGAAGTGTCATTGCTACAGAAATTGATAAAGTAGAGGGTAAGAAGGTCTTATTACCACGAGCCAAAATTGCATCTGCAGACTTACCAAAAACGTTACAAGATAGAGGGGCAATAGTTGATGATTTTGCTCTATATGATACTGTTAAGGTAAAGAGTGAATGTAGTGATGTTATTGAAAAAGACCTTCTTGATGGAAAAATTGACTTTGTTACCTTTACGAGTTCTTCAACCGTTACCAACTTTCTGGAGATGTTTCCCGAACATAATTCATCTATCATATTACAAAATGTCAAAGTTGCAGTTATCGGTCCTACAACCGATGCAACTGCTAAGAAACATGGTTTACGTGTCGATGTAGTTGCAAAAGAAGCATCAATTGAAAGTCTTGCTGAAGCAATTATTAACTATTACTAAAATTATGGTAAAATAAACTCGGCAATCACCTTCGTATAGACTGCAATACTCCCAAGAATTGTATAGAATAGCGCACACAACACAAGACCAATTTGTTTCCACATTGGTGGTTGAATCTCTTTCGGTAAGAATTTCCGATTTACATAGAGTGTATGGAGTGAGGTAATTACAAGTAAATATCCTCCGATCGTAGCAGAAACCAGAATCATAAATAACGGTTTAGCGAAATACATCGCTATGACACCCCATAGGATGTAGACGATAAGAATAGGATAGTATATCCATTTTGCATTGTGCTCTTCCATTTTTCGCGTAGATTTGAATCCGGACCAGATTATATCCGTATAACGTCGCGGGACACCGTCTACACCACCAAGTTGTGTAGAAAATAGCACCCAAAAACCACACAACAGTGTGAGATACCATAAGATCCTACCGCCTTTTGCTTCAAGTCCTGCCGCTTGGAATGCAGCAGCCGACCAATCGTCCATCATTTGTCCCGGTTGGACAAACGCGATTGTCAGCATTGCAGGTAGTGCCAAACCAATGAAACAACCGACAAGCCAGATAAAATACTGCTCAAAACGGACATATTTCCACCATTCCTTGAATCGTTCCAGATTATCAGGTGTGATACGAAACACTTTACCCAAATGTGAAAGTGTGACGTTTTTACCACCGATAATAGATGGAATTGCTCCAACCAACTTACTCATACCCCAACCTTTATCACGTACATAATTGGAAATCGTGATGTTGCCTAACCCACCACTTCCAGCATAAGCAGCAAATGCAGCGAGAAAAAACCAATCAAAATCTCCTGTCTGGACATCCGATGGCAATGCTCCAAAACTAAAGAACCCCTTTATGACTGTCCACCACACATTTGGCGGCACCAAAAAGAGATCAATGATGACAAGATAACCAATAATCCAGACAACCATGAAAAGAATAACTTTTTCAAGTGAGTTGTAAATCTTTCCACCGAAGGCAACAATTGCTAAACACCCAAAGAAGATGATGAAGGCAAAAATGCGAACTGTCCCTTGATCAGTATCATCTGGCATATAACCCAACCATGCAGCAGCGAGTGCTGTTGCGGCGGTCATTGCCCATCCAGGCCAGCTGCTAAAAAAGTCTATACCAGCATAGAAAATTGCCCAAAACCGTGGTCCTGGTTTACAACGCATATAACCGCTTAACATCGGTTCGCCAGTATAGAGTGTATAGCGTATTGCCTCGGTATTCAGAATTGCTTGAAGTATGATTGCAATGGTAGCAATCCAGAGTAGTGTTCCTCCATATTGTGCTGTTATTTTAGGACCCAGCAGCCACTCCCCACTCCCAATCGAAGCACCTAATGCAATAATACCCGGACCTAAAATACTGCTGAATGCTCTACCAAATTTATAAGGCGGCGGTGCAGGCAGTTCGTCAACTTCCCAATCCGGTAGTGTTCCACCGTCTACACGTTCATTAGTTTCTTCCATATTACCACTCCCAAAAGATTTTAATATCTAATTTTTCTGCTATGTTTGCAAGATTGCGTAAGTGATCAACATGTATAGGAATACCGTTTTCTATCCAATTATCGTAGTTGTTCCATTCAATCTCACCGGGTAAGTAGACTTGTGATACACCTTCTGCAGTTTTTGATCCATGTATTTTTCCAATTCCCTGTTTTACATCGGAGATATATGTATCATAATCTGTAAAATTTTCAATATTGATTGCAATAAAGAAATGTTCAGATAGCGAATTTGTCTTATTGCAAGCCATCATTCCGCCAGTGAGTGGACCCGCCAAAATTCCCATTATCAGTGCCAATCCGTATCCTCTTGGTCCTGCTGCAGGTGCCAACAACCCTCCCTGATTTGGATCGTTACTCGGCTGTCCCGAATCATCAAGCAACCACCCATCAGGAATCGGTTTGTCGTACATCCTTAATGTTGCGATCTTTCCCCACGAAGATACACCACATGCCATATCTAATACAATTGGATGTTTAACACCTGTTGGCAATGCATAACTCATAGCGTTGTTTGCCACCACTGCCTCTGCCCCACCTGGGGCAACAATAGATGGATTACCTGTATTCGTCGTTGAGAATCCAATCATTTGATTTGATGCAGCCATAATGGAATAGCAAGCCGCTGCCCCGAAATGTCCTGCATTGTGGACACCAGATGCAGCAATACCTGTCGTGGTCGCTTTTGATATTGCTGTTTCCATAGCCAACGTACTTGCCAAATGTCCCATACCGTTGTCCCCATCTATCACGGCAAAACTTGGACCTTCTGAAATGATACGGATATTAGGTTGTGGATTCAGTTTTCCATCAAGAACTAAATTCAGATAACCGGGTAAAGCACGTGTTCCGTGGGAATGTACACCACGTAAATCGGTTTGCACCTGAAGGGATGCCATCGTTTCAGCGTCATCTGACGGTAGACCTGCTTTTTCACACAAGGAACGTGCGAAATCGTGCAACTTCGCTGCATCAACTACAATTTCTTGCATATATACCTCAGATATATATAATTAGTCGTCATTTTAGCAGCGAGAGTGTAATGAATCAAGCACAATTTATAGGTGGTTTTACTAATGTCATTATCTTGACAAGATGATTTATAAAATGTTACAATTCATTTAAAGTGCAACCTATATCAATTAGTTGGTAGAAAATGAGTAGACTATACAATGTGAGTACTTATTACAAAAAACATAATACAATGAATCTATCGGTGTATTCTGTATCATCATTTCTTATTTTACTTAGTTCCATTTTATTATCGTGTGGCAATCCATTGGAACCTGTAGATAATGAAGAGGAGGAACGCGTAAAAGCTGAACTGAAGGATAGATCATTTCGACAATTTGCTCCATCGGTAGGTGCGGTGAAACGTAAAGGTGTCATTCTTGATTTCTTTGATAACGAAGACAAGATAATCAGCTTATGGGCACAATATTCGGATGGTGACACCGCAATAAATGAATGGGAGATTTTTGCAAATGATTATCGCGTTGAAAAGGGTGGATCGGAATATAAGTTATATTTTGAAGAACCGAATTCACATCAGAATTTACCAAATAAATGTGATAATTGTATTGAATCGGAAGGTATCTCTATTTCTGTCCGAAATCTATTTGACAATGATAAAATTGAATTCAAACTAAACGACCCAGATGACAGTTTAGGTTCTCCGTTTCCTGTGTTTAAAAACTGGACTCGGTTTAATGAGGATGAATATTTTGATTGAAGTTTTCTCAGAATGGTTGTAATTCAATGTTGAAAGGAGTATCTGTGATGAAACATGTATTGGTGCTCATAATTTTGCTGTTTGTTAGCCTGAGTTGCTCTCCACCTGAACCAATTGATATTCCTGATCCCAACTTAGCAGTTATAGTTAGAGGTCAACTTCAACTTGCACCAACTGATCCTATTATGGAAAAGGATCTAAAGAAATTAACTTCTTTGTATGCCAGAGAGAAAAAAATATACACTTTAACAGGATTAGAGTATGCAGTAAATATAATACGTATAGATTTTTCCAAAAATTATATTTCGGATATTTCACCGTTGAAGAGATTTACAGAACTGAAGGATTTAGATCTCAATTTTAATCAAATCAGCGACATCAGCACACTTTCTGGTTTAAAAAGATTAAAATCTTTAAAATTAAATAGTAATCATATTACAGACATCAGCGCACTTGAAGAATTACATTCATTAAGTTATTTACATCTTGGAAAGAATCAAATACAAAACATTTCGTCTCTGGTAGATAAAACAAATCTCAGAACACTACACCTTAACAACAATCAAATAACCGATCTTTCACCATTAGAAAACTTAACAAATTTGAATGAATTATCATTAGGCTATAATGAGATCCGTGATGTAATACCTCTTTCTAAATTGACTAACCTTAAGAAATTAAAGCTTGAACATAATAATATCGATGATATCAGACCACTTGGTGGTTTAAGTCAATATATGGTTTTAAGTTATACAGATAATCTAATCTTTGATAATAGTGCGGTTGATAAGTATAAATATCTATCATCACCCTCACATAATAATCCAATTCCACATAAGCCATTTCCAAAGAAAGAGACAGTACAAGCACTTCACTCTCCTATTATTCCAGATGCAAACCTTGCAGCCGTTGTCAGAGAAACCTTATTATTAAAACCACACGAGTCTATTCCTATTAATGAACTGAGGAAAATAGATTCTCTTTATGCAAGAGACAAAGGTATAAAAGACCTGACTGGAATAGAAAAAATGTTGGATTTGAAATTTTTATATGTCAATGAGAATCAGATAATAGACATCACGCCACTTGAAAGTTTGACCGGTCTTTACTCGTTGAATCTCAGTAACAATCAAATTATTGATATTTCACCCATTGGCAATTTGACTAATCTGAACTATTTATCTATCGGTGGTAATCAAATTAGTGACATCACGCCACTTAAGGGATTAATCCAACTCGAAGAATTAGAACTAAGTTATCAGTTCAGCAAACTGCAAAATAGTATAAAGGATTTGACACCATTAACCAACATGATTCATTTAAACTCTTTATCAATTACAGGTAAGGAATTAAGTGACATCAGTCCTCTTACAGGATTAAAACAATTGACACGGTTATCAATTGATAAAACACAAGTTAGCGATATAACACCTTTAGCAGGTATGACACATCTCAAACACTTATATATCAGAAATTGTCAAATTCACGATATTACGCCATTGTCAGGGTTGAAACAACTTGATATCTTATGGCTTTTCGGTAATCAGATTAGCAATCTAACCCCATTAACAGAATTAACACATCTTAAAGATTTAGGACTGGTGGATAACCAAGTTAGTGATATCACACCACTTGCCGGTCTCGTACGACTTACTGATTTACACCTCAATAGTAACAAATTGCATGATCTTGATCAGGTAGTGAAAGTGTTATCTGGATTGAACCGTCTGATGGATTTGTCACTCAGTAACAATGGAATATTTGATGTCACACCTCTGTCAGAATTAGTACAGTTGAGAAATTTATCACTCAGTAGTAATCAAATTAGTGATATCACACCTATCGCAAAACTAACACAGTTACAGTATCTAGGGCTTACTGATAATCAAGTTAGTGATATTTCACCTCTCTCTGAATTAAAATATCTGACACTATTAAGACTTGGCAAGAATAAAATTTCTGATATCACATCACTCACAGGATTAAGAAGACTTTCTAACCTTGAATTGAATGACAACCAAATACGTGATTTTAGTCATCTTGAAAACTTACAATCCTTAAGACATTTATCTGTGAAGGATAACTCTGTTCAGGGTATGACAACAATATATAAAGTCAAAAGTCGAAATCCTAACCTACAAATTTATCATGATGATGGTCATTAAATTACATATTGATGTTCTAACACCGTCCCTCATATAATTACTACATGTAATGGAATTGATAGGGATGTATTATAATGTTGACAAATAGTATGGATATTGCGTACAATAATTTCAATCGCTAACACATAGTATTTAGATTAAGGAGTCAAACATGCTTACTCAAGATCAGGTAGATTTTTACAATGAAAACGGTTATATCAAAGTTGACCAACTTTTCTCTCCAGAGGAAACAAATGAACTCGCATCTGAAATGGTGCAGATTATCAACAATTGGGGACAAGAGACAATTGGATGGCCTGGACCGTGGAGAACTAAATATTTAAAAGAGGAAGACCAGCAAACAACAAAAGCTGTCTTTATGCACAACCCTCATTTTTATTCTGCTACATGGGGGAGAGTTATTTTTCATGAAAGATTAACAGGTGCTGTAAGATCCCTTATTGGTGATACGATCCAGTGGCATCATACTGTACTGCATGCCAAACCACCAGAAAAAGGAACACCATTTCCAATGCATCAAGATTATCCTTTTTACCCACATGATGGTCTTGATTTCGTTGACTGTCTCGTCCATCTTGACGATGCTCCATTTGAAAGTGGTGCACTCAGAGTCGTACCCGGTAGTCATAAAGAGGGTCCACGGGAACACATTACAGGTCAAGGTACTGCCCCACATCTACCAACTGATAAATTCCACCCAGATTTTATTGATTCAATACCTGTTCCAGCAAAAGCCGGAGATGTCATTTTCTTCAGTTATTGTCTGATACATTGGTCTGAAGTCAATAGGACAGAACAGTGGCGGAAGGCAGTTCGCTTCGGTTACCATACACCAGAGATGCGACCTGTTGGAAGAGAACCCAATGAACCATATAACAACATTATGGCTGGCGGATTCAAAGCTAATCCTACTGCAGATGAGATACTTGCATAGCAGATATTCTATTATCAAATTGTAATCTTATATTTTCATATATAAACTTTATGAAGCATGGATGATTCTATGCTTGAAAGGAGGGGTGTTTATGTATCGCTCAAAAAAACTCAAATCTATTTGTGAGAGGTATTTTCATCTCTCCTTAATAAACCTAATTATTATATGCATAATTGGTATGTGTGTTGTTGTTTCGGTTAATTCACATGCACAAGAACCGACACTGGCTGAAAAGGTGTTCGAAAAGTATGAGACACTTCTTTTGCGAGAAGACATATTAGCATTACTTCCCTTAGTACTTGAGGAAATCAAGAAACCTGAAATACAATCACTCCTTTCTCCTGCTGCCATTTTGCTTGTTGTAGATGATCCTGACCAATTGAAGAATTTTGTCAAAGACATAGATGATAAATTCATAACATTATTAAAAGAGGATCAAGAAGTTCAAGCAATGCTTAGGGACTCAGATTTTCAGTTATTACTTCAGGATGTGACGGCAATTGATGAACTTGCAACGTTAATTGCACAAAGTCAACCATCATTGGCTATACGTGTTTTTGAAAAGTATAAAGAATTTTTTCAACGAGAAGATATACAAAAACAACTTCCCGATGTCCTTGCAGCATTAAAAAATCCAGAAATACAAAAACTCTTGAATCCTGCATCAATACAACATGTTGTGAATGACCCAGACATACTCAAATCCTTATTGCCGGATATAGATGACGGATTCATCACACTATTGAAAGAGGATGTAGAGGTAATTGCCTTTATTAATGATCCTGATGTACAACTTATTTTGCAAAACCCTGCTGCTATAGATGAACTCGCAGCCTTACTTGGAGTAGAACAGCCAATACAGGTAATTGTCAAAATTGTTCCAGCCTCGATTGAATCACCATTGATTGGTGAACAACTTGTCATTACGGTTGACATTGCTGATGGTAAGGATGTTTATGGGTATCAGGGTGTGTTAGAATTTGATCCGACAGCACTAAAGTATGTCTCCTTGACACATGGTACATATTTACCTGGTAATGTTTTTCCTATTACAACAGAAGTTGCAAACAATCAGATTACTTTTGCTCTAACAACTACTGACTCTTCATCAACTACATCAGATGGAACACTTGTAACCATTACCTTTGAAGTAATTGATTCCAAAGCCTCATCCTTGACGTTAAATGATGTCATAATTAGCGGGTTTGCTGGCGTTGAGTATCCTGTGACAATCGAAAACGGCAAAGTCCTTGATCCTCCTCAACAACCGTGGGATGTCAACAACGATAGGAAGGTTAATATATTGGATTTAACATTTGTTGCATCATACTTCGGTGCAGAAAATGCACCACCGGCTGCAGATGTTAATGGTGATGGAAAAGTTAATATATTGGATTTAACCTTGGTTGCAAGTCATTTCGGTAAAGTATATTGATGAGTTAATCATACTTCCTATATGACAGAATCAACGCCGAATGCTATTAATACATTCGGCGTTTACTATACATACTTTGATATTATTAATCAATTGTCATTCTTACATAGAAACTTATGTTTGAATCGGAATGGATAGATACTATATCAGTTGTATAAATTATTTTAGGCTTTGTAGAATTCTACCGTCGTTCCTGCCATGTCTGCTACTTTTTCCACCAACTGGTTTCGTTCATTCTCTTTCATACCAGAGAAGGTCTTAGCTATATCAATTTTCTCTTGCATCTGTGCTGCATTATCGGGTCCAGTAACCAACGTGCTAATCGGGAATGACCACACAAAACGGATAGCATCTTCAATAGTCACACGATTCGGTACAACTCTTGGGTTTGCTCCGTGTTTACCATGTCTGGAACCACCAAAGAATCCTCCATTTGCTAATGATTTCATTCCAATTATACCAATATTCTTTTCTACAAGTGAAGGAATAACACCTTCAATAAAACTATTATAACTCACGTCTGTAACATTAACTGGTAATTGACAAGCATCAAAGATATCAGACTGTGACAACACTCGTTGATGTGCAGTTGGACTGGTATGACCTGTAAACCCTATATATCTGGCTTTACCCGACTTCTTCGCTTCAATCATTACTTCAAAGACACCGTTACTAATTCTTTCGTCTACATCTTCAGGATTACGGACTGCGTGTACTTGCCACAAATCAACTTGCTCAGTTTTTAGCCGTTTTAAAGATCCTTCAAGGTGTTTTCTTGCTGTAGATGCATCACGTGCTGTTGTTTTGGTCATCAAAAAGATGTCATCCCTATATTTTGGTATAAGCAATTTTCCCAACCGTTCTTCACTTCCACCTGCTTGGTATGATGCTGCTGAATCAAAGAATCTTACACCACCTGCCAGTGCAGTCTCAATAGTTTTTTCTGCTTCAGACTCTGACATTTCACCAATATGCCATCCTCCAACTCCTAACATCGTTACTTTTTCATTTGTCCGACCAAACATTCGCATCGGGAGAAGATCACCCAAACGATCACTTGAAGTGTTAGCATCCTGACCTTCTGCACCTCCTGAAGATAGGAGAATACCCGTGGTTAATCCAGCCAAAGACTTTAGAAATGCACGTCGATCAATCATTATTTTCACCTCCACTTGACATTTTACATTCCTTACCATATTTTTGTCAACAAATAAAAACTTTATGAAAAGTGATTTTAGAAGTGACCTGAGTCTTCATTTTTATCTGGGTTTCCATCTCTAATTAATACTCCTATTTCTTGTTTTAATGATGTTAAACACGAACTTCCGAAACCTATAAAACAAATGTCATACTTTTGAGTCATTCCCGACTATATTTGTCATAAATAAGCCGTAAAACCAGTTCTACTAAAGGTTCATTGCCATACACAATAATTCATCAAATTTACATTGACTCAAAAAACTCAAAAGTATGACAAAATCAAACTATCCAAATTTCAATAACTATGAATTAAAAAGTGTTTCTATAGTGGGTTATATGTGTTGTTTCCGAATCCCGTTAGTCGGGTATCGGTCTTCCCTCTTACCAATTTAAATAATACGTGCAATCCAATCAACAAGGGTGTGTAAAGTTCTTAGCATTAACCGCATAATTCTTTGTAGGAGGGAACTCCGGGGAATGCCTACAGGATTATTGAGTAAATTTTGCCAAGTACTTTACAAATCTGGGCACAAGATATCCTTGACGAACACTCATCTATAGTGTATAATAATATGCTCTTTTAAGTAGTATTGTCATCATATAATTTATTTCAGACAAACACCAACAGATAATCGAATATGATAAAACCGATACCTGACAAACTCATTGTACTCACATTTGATGATGGATGTAAATCACAAGTTACTTTTGTCGCACCAATTCTAAAGCAATACGGATTCGGTGCAACTTTCTATATTACAGAAGGACTTGGTTTTCTAAAGAATAAGGAAGCATACATGTCGTGGAAAGAGGTGCAAATGTTAGATCATGATGGTTTTGAAATTGGTAACCATACGCGCAACCACCGAAATGTTACACAACAATCTGCACAAGAATTGAATAGCGACCTTATGCATATTGATATGCGTTGTGAGGAATATGGTATCACCCGACCAACAACATTCTGTTACCCGGGTTACAGTCATAATGGAGCATCCGTAAAAATTATAGCAGATTACGGTTTTCACTTTGCACGTCGAGGAGTAGCACCTGAATTTCAATACAATTCAGATGGTGGACGTGGTCCTGCATATATCCCATCTGTTCATCATCCTCTATTGATTCCAACTACTGGTGCATCTGGACCAAATTGGGGTTTTGAAGATTTTTTATGGGCAATTGGACAAGCAGAAAATGGGAAAATTGCCGTACTTACTTTTCACGGTGTACCGGATCTCGAACATCCATGGGTACACACAGAACCAAAAGCATTTGAATCTTATATAGAACATCTTGCCACGAATGACTATAAGGTAATTGCACTTCGAGACCTATACAGCTATGTCAATATTGATAAATTTGTTTGACAGATCCATCCAAGAATTTTCAATTATTTCATAACTAATTATACAAATAAAAGAAATAATTATGATACATTTTTATTTTAAAATTTCTGTGGATTTATCCAGGTAAGAAATCTGCTATGGAAAGATTAAGGAGGAAAGATACATTAATGTCCTAAACAAGATATATGTATAAGGACATAAAGTGTAGTATGTACATAAATGTACATACAATAATCATATAACTATGATAAGAGAATTTACAAATAGTGTTACCAGATGGGATACCTTGTTATTTCATCGTATTTTTGGCTGGGGTGATAGAAGGTATCTCAATCGTTCCTTCCGTTTAATTTCTTGGAGTGCATGTGGGTATTTTTATCCTATTTTAGTATTCTATGTACACCTGACATCTGATAGTACAGTTAGTAAAGCATTTTTATTTTCAGCACTTGTTGCATTTCCAATTGAAAGATGTCTTTACCATTTACTAAAACAGTCAATGAAGCGTGACCGACCATATAATAAAATTGATGATGTTCACTTTCGTGTACGTCCACCAGATCAATTCAGTTTTCCTTCAGGACACACTGCTTCTGCATTTCTTATGATGATACTTGTATCCAATTTCTTTCCGGTACCTATTATACAGATTGGTATGTTTGTATGGGCTTCAATGGTAGGCGTGGCACGTGTATATCTGGGTGTTCACTATCCAACAGATGTTTTAGCTGGTTCAATTCTTGGTATATTTACTGCTGAATTAGGAATGAGGTTTATTTTATAAAATAAATTCAAAGAGATATTTTGTGGAAAACCAAAATCATTCAATTTCTGTACCAGTAGGTTCATTTGAGACCGATGTAACAACATGGGAACTCCCTGACGGTGCTATTGCGCGATTAGGGCGCGGAAGTGAACCGCAAATGGCGTTCTCAGTTGATGGGAAATATCTTGCCATTGGCACTTTGTTAGGACTCTGGGTATATGATCTGGCAACCCTTTCACCTGTCGCACTTTGGGAAACAGAACGAGGAATGATTAGACCTATTGCCTTTTCACCTAACGGGAAATTGATAGCCGCGGGTTATTCATCAGGACAAATAATTAAGGTTTTAAATATACAGAATGGAACTTGCTTATCAGAAATTAAAGCAGTGACTTTCGTAGAAAGTATCACATTTTCCCTTGATAACCGGTATCTCGCAGCAGCCTATGACGGTTCGTCTGATGTTGGAGTATGGCATACTGAGACCGGTAAACAATTTGCAAGATTCACATCAGACATAGAAAGAGCAAGTTTCTACCGTCCAATTTGTTTTTCACATGACTCTCGACTAATAGCATCTACATGCAACTCTACTAAGACTGAGCAAGATGAGTTAATAGTCGTTTGGAATATGGAAAACGAAGAACAAACTGCATTTCTCTCAACACACAAATCTTGGGTGACAACCCTCTGCTTTTCACCGTGTGGACAGTTTCTTGCATCCGGAGGAGAAGATGGAACAGTGTACGTCTGGGATGTTAACACTTGGCAACAAGTAAAGTGTTATAGCGATTATGGTGATATATATCGCATTATTCCTTCTTATACTTCTGATGGCATTTTACGTGTAGCGATTGTCCATTATGACGATAACGGTCCTGCTACTATCTCTGTCCGTAACCTTGAAAATGATGAGCAACTTTACACGGATCATGTATGTGGTAATACAAGCTATTTTTCACACATTGATGATTGGGGCAACACTGTTGAATTTTCATACGGAACACAACTTGCTTATGAATGCAGACATGAATCTATCATTGTATGGACTCCTAATCACCCATACAGACGACAGTTCACACATTCACCTATTTCATTTCCTAATTCCATGGTATTCTCACAGGATGGAAAAACATTAGCAGTAGAGCATCATCAGGAAGGTGTCGTGTTATGGGATGTTGAAAGTAAACGTTCGCGTCCAGCAGTAAAAGTGGATTCAGCAGGTAAGAATCAGTTCCTATATAAAACAGATAGCGGTAACCTCTATGTCGCAAGTATCAAAGATGACACTGTTACACTTTGGGAGGCAGATAGAGATGGGACTCCACTAATTGAAGCAACGGGAGGTAAATACTGGAGTGCCTTTCCTGCATTGGCACCGACAGGTACACTATTTGCTTGTGTTGGGATTGATAGCAACATTCAAGTTTGGAATGTGCAAAGTGGGGAAAAATTATATGAATTAACACATACCATTGAGCAAAGTAATGACAACGTTGACGAGGATGAAGATGAAAATTATTCTATCTCTGAGTTGCATTTTAGTCAGGATGGAAAATTTCTTGCCAGTGAATCAAAGTCTGATAATGTCCGACTGTGGGATATGGAACTTGGTAAAGAGGTAGATACGTTTCCAAGTGATAGTGCATCAGGAATCATCGAATTTTCTCCTTGTGGACAATACCTTGCATGCAGTGGTACGAAAGAATTACTAATTTGGGATATCCGTGACAGAACTCCCTGTACGGATGAATCAAACTCATATAAACTAACCCGTCTTTTTATAGAAAATAGGTTATCCATTCCTCAAGAATGTGAATATATTGAAAAACCTGTTTTTTCAGTCGGTGGGAAGTACGTAGCTTGTATAGCATCATGGAACAAGATTTCAAAGAATATACCTATCTGCTTGTTTGAAGTCGAAAGTGGTCAACATCTTATCACTTTCAAGGGACACTCAACAGATATACTTGTGCTTGCTTTCTCTCCAGACAATAAACTCTTAGCCAGTACCAGCCATGACGGTACTGTCCTTCTCTGGGATCTTCAACCTTATCTCGGCTAATAAATAAGCAGAGATACTTTTTTAAACCTTTTTTCTCAAATTACTCCTCTATATATTAAACCGACTCTGGAATCTGTTTATGTACATTGATTCTATTGAATACATTTTAAAATAAAAATCAGATGATAAACTTGAATTGAAACTATACTATTCTTGATATCGACAACTTCAAAGGTTTATTAAAGCGATTACTTCTATGAAAGACAAGCTTTCTCAAGATTCAACCAAGTGGAAATTACCTGAGGGTGCAAAAGCACGTTTAGGAAAAGGCTTCGTATTTGATTTAGCATATTCTCCAAATGGTATGCTACTTGCCGCATCAGGAACAATCGGTATATGGATTTATGATGCAAACACAGGTGAAGAACTCAACTTGCTAACTGAACACACACCTGGTGTTGATACCGTTGCCTTTAGTCCAGACAGTACAATCTTGGCAAGTGGCAGTGGTGACAATACCATCCGACTATGGGAGACTAATAGTGGTAAAAATATAGATACATTTATTGGGCATGAAGACGGAGTGTATACGGTTGCTTTTAGTCCTGATGGACAAACACTTGTAAGTGGAAGTGGAGACGAAACCATCCGATTATGGAATGTGGCTACAGGAGAACTCCTACACACTTTTGCAGGACATGCAAGCGGTATTTCAGAAGTGATGTTTTTGCAAGATGGTAATGCGTTTTTAAGTTATAGTATTTGGGATCGTATGATTCATTTATGGAATGCACATACAGGTGAATTTTTGCGGACCTTTACTGGATATGTAGGTAATTTAAATTCTATAACATTTTCTCCTGATGGTAAGACTTTAGTAGGTGGTTGTGGGGATGGCACAGTTCGGTATTGGGAAATAGTTACTGGGAACCTAATTAAAACAATGAATGTCACAACAGATACTGATGGAGTTAAGTCAGTCTTGTTCAGTCCTGATGGACAGACACTTATCAGCAATAATGCTAATGACGATGTGATTCATTTTTGGGATGTGCAATCGGGTGAACGTCTTAACACAATAAAAAGTCCGTTTGATACAACCTATAATTTTGTGTTTTCCCCAGATGGAAGTACACTGGTGAATTCAGGTGGTGATGGAACAATTAGATTTTGGGATGTTGAGACAACCACTTTGGTACGAACTCTCACAGACTATGCTAATATGTTTACGGATATGACTGTTTCACATGATGGAAACAAAATAGCAGTTGCGAGTTCACACGAAACACTTCGTATATGGGATATCCACACTTCCAAACTGCTGGATACATTCTCCTATCCACGACCGAAAGGTATCAGTTATATTGCCTATATGCCAGACGGTGTCACACTTGGTTGTGGTGGTATCGAAAACACAATATGGCTTTTGAATACAGAAACAGGTGTAGAGGGACAGCATTTCGAGGGACCTTTGGCACACTTTGAAGGGATAGCGTTCAGTCCCGATGGAAAAACGCTTGCAGGTGGTGGACATGACAAAACAATCCGTTTGTGGAATGTTGAGACAGGTGAAAACACAAAAACACTTACTGGTGAAAACAATATTGTACGAACTTTGGAATTCTCTCCTGACGGACAGAAACTTGTCAGTTCGAGTGATTCCGGAATCCGTTTTTGGGATGTCACCACAGGTGAGACCATAAAAGAAATTTCTGGCAACCATGCAGTGGCACTTTCACCTGATTGGAAAAGGTTTGCAAGCATCGGACATGATGGCTCAATCAAGTTTTGGGATATAGATAGTGACGAACCCTTGATTAACATCAAACGTGATGTAAGCACATGTAATGTGGCGTTTTCACCAGATGAATGTACTGTTGCCAGCATTGATACCGATGCTAAAATATCCCTTTGGAATGCAGATACAGGTAAAGTAATTCATTCTTTCCCTCATGAACATATAAGAGAGTCTTGGTTTATATCATTTTTATCAGATGGAAGTACACTCGCGACAGCAGGTTGGGACAGCACAATAATGCTATGGGAAGTTCCCATGTAAGAATCCAAATATAAGTAATTGTCAACTGAAACTATACTTAGGAAATAGCAGATGAATATAAGTTACCTCATACTGATTTTATTGCCATTAATTTTAACATTTTGTATGTTTTCACATTTTTCTTCCAACACTTGGTTTAAAGATAACAGTCACTTAGGACGTCCGCATTTTTCAAAAAGTCGTCTCGGAAAAGGGAGAGTTCATCATGTTAAATATTTTCCTGACGGGACACGTCTTGCAGTTGCAAGTTCCATAGGTATCTGGATATATAATGTTGAAACTGGACAAGCACTGGACTTGCTAACCGAACATACTGGACCAATTAAGTCTATAGTTTTTAGTCCTGATTGTAAAACCTTTGCTACTGGCAGTACCGACAAAACCATCAGATTATGGGATACTAACACTTATGAATGTAAATCTACACTTTTTGGTCATGAAAATGAGATTAATTTGTTAACATTTAGTCCAAATGGAGAAAATCTCGCGAGTAGAAGTGAAGATAATACGATAAGATTCTGGGATGTCCAGTCAGGTAATCTACTAAAAACCATTGATAGCTTTGAAATGAGATTTGTAAGTTCAATGGCATATTCTACCGATGGCAAGAAATTGCTGACATTCATATCTGGAAATGAAGGTGAATTTGCATTATGGGATACGAAAACTGGTGAATGTCTTGAATTAGATTTCATCGAAAAATATTATACAACAACTCCAACTGATACAGGAGCGTATTCACCAGATCGTAGTATTCTCGTTTGTGGAGGAAGTAATCCAATTCAATTTTGCAATGCTGAAACAGGTGAGTTCATCAGAAGTTGCACAGAACATATCGGACAACCAGCATCCATAGAGTTTTCGCCAGATGGACAGACTCTCGTAAGTGGTAATTCTATTTATAGATTTGCAATCAATATTTGGGAAGTAAGTTCAGGGAAACTATTAAGAAGCATTGAACATGCAGATTCTATTCGTACGGTGGCATATTCACCAGATGGAAAAACTATCGTAAGTGGCAGCGATGATGGCACGGTAAGGTTATGGGAGGTATCTACTGGTGAACTCATAAAAACTATTACGGGACACATGTATCCAGAGATCTTTACAACTGCATTTTCACCGGATGGCAACATACTTATTTACGGTAGTGATTACGAATTAGAATGGTGGAACCCACAAGACTGTGAGCATATTAAAACATCTGCTATACAGAATCGACACGTTCATTCCGTCAACTTTTCTTATGATGGGAAAATGTATGCTATTGGTGGAGAACTTAAAAAGGTGCGTCTATGGGATGTTCAGACTGGCAGGTTTCTGGGAAGTTTCATCGGACAAGCAGAACAAGTTTCTACCGTTGCCTTTTCACCGGATGGCAATTTGCTTGCAACTGGAGGAAATGATAAACAAGTGTGTTTGTGGGAAATTCGCACGGGTGAACAGTATCTGATTGGTGATCGCTTAGCGACATTTACAGAACAATCCGAAAACGTTACTTCAGTTGTCTTTTCCGCTGACGGTAAAACCCTTGCGAGCGGAAGTGAAGACAAGACAATTCAAATTTGGGACATGGACACCCGCACTCATCTTAACACTTTAACAGGACATGATAAGGGAGTCACCGATGTTGTGTTTTCCCCTGATGGAACGACACTTGCCAGCGGAAGTCAGGATGGTACAATCCGTTTGTGGAATACTGATATAGACAGTTTGGTGCTACCACCCATTGAAGGTGCTGGACATGTTACTTCTCTGGATTATTCTCCTGATGGAAGTATACTTGCCAGTGGTAGTGAGGATGGTAATGCTATCTACATTTGGGATGCAAAGTCTGGACATAAACTTCATACATTTACTGGACATACGCAACGTGTAAATGATGTGGTATTTTCATCGGATGGCAAAACACTTGCGAGTGTTAGTTCTGATGGGACTGCTCATTTATGGGATACCACAACATTGAAAAGTGATCAATAACCTTTCTGTGCTAACAGGGTTATTAGTTTCAATGTATTTTTACTATTACGTTAATGTTATATTTTGGTATCTTATATTTATCTTTAGTCCCGCCGAATACCATACGCGTATTCGGCGTTGATTTGGACAAATGCCATACGGGGAATCATGCAGAATACCAAATGCGGGGAATGCCTAAACGGCATTCATACCGTTGATTTGGTATTCTGCCAATGGCATTCATACCGTTGATTTGGCGCATTTGTCGGGACTATAATGCGTTACCTATACACTCATATCCTTATATACACATTTATTGGTTTGCTTCGCTCTACTTGAACTGCGACGTAACTCTTAGTAATATATAATAACCGATAATTAATAAAACTAAATAACCCTGCTGTGCTAAGATTTCCATTTACTTAGCAAAAGTAAGATAATAAATATTCGCATTATTAGCAATTATGACAATCATGCAACCCAACCACTTCAAAATCGCGTCATTAATAAATGTATGCACATGTTATTTTGAGGTATATGATGAAGAAAAGCGATGCTGTATTAATTGACGAAATCCTGTCAGGTGATGAGGCTGCATTTAGTGCATTAGTCCATAAATACCAAAAAAGTGTACATGCACTCGCTTGGAGAAAAATAGGTGATTTCCATGTCGCGGAGGAAGTCACACAGGATACTTTCCTACAGGTATACAAGAAGTTACCCACCATAAAAAACCCAAAACAATTTCCTGGATGGTTGTATGTAATAGCTAACAGAAAATGCATTTCATGGCTCCGCAAGAATTATAAACAAACTGAGCAATCCCTTGAAGCCACAAGACAAAATACTTTGGAAGAAACTGCGTATGCGTGTTTTGTTTCGGATAAGCGTGAAGAAACAGAAGTTGAGAGACGACGTGTAGTGGTTGAAAAACTTCTGCAAAAGTTGCCAGAGAGCGAACGTACAGTAGTAATACTCCACTATCTCGGAGAAATGACATGTGATGCTATTGGTAAGTTTTTAGGTGTATCACCAAACACTGTCAAAAGTCGGCTAAGCCGTGCGCGAAATCGTTTAAGAGAGAATGAATCACTTATTAGTGATACGCTCGGAAGTGTTAAATTATCACCAAACTTATTTGATAATATTGCGATGGATATTGCCAATGTTAGTCAGACATCTCCATCCGGAACAAAGCCGTTATTGCCGTTAGCATCTTTAGGTTCTTCCTTATTATTGGTCATACTTCTGATTGGCGCGAGTAATCAATACTTGACCCAATTTCAGGTGCCATATAGTTATGACGCACAATCAGAAACCACGATTGAAATTGTGGAATCACCATTCATGCTAAATATCACACCAAGACTTGATGTGCAAAATCGGATAGGGAGAGAAGTTGATCATGGGAGAAGTAACAATGATGGTCTACAAGAAGGAAATACATCAATGAAAAATAACCTTGCAAATGATTCTAAACATTGGAAATTACCTGAAGGTGCAAAAGCACGTTTAGGAAAAGGGTGCATATTTGAAATGGCGTACTCTCCAGATGGCACATTGCTTGCTGCTGCAGGAACGATCGGTATATGGCTATATGATGGACACACTGGTGAAGAACTCAACCTACTTACAGAACACATGGAAAGTGCTTCAACAGTAACCTTTAGTCCTGACAACCGACTATTGGCAAGTAATGGAAGCGACAACACTATCCTATTGTGGGATATACAAACCGGACAGCTTAAAACGACTCTCACGGGACATAATGATATAGCGAACTCGGTTGCCTTTAGTCCCGATGGAAAAACACTCGCAAGCGGCGCGAACGATGAAACTATTCGGTTGTGGGATGTAGCAACAGGTGAACTTCGTCTCACCTTTGCTGGACATGCAAATGACGTATCCGAAGTAATGTATTCACCAGATGGTAAGGTGCTTGTCAGTTTTGGCGGAGATGATATGATTCATCTGTGGGATGCACACACCGGAGAATATATTCGCTCACTTACAGGACATGAGAGTAATATTCATTCTATGGTATATTCTCCTGACGGTAAAACTATAGCAGCAGGTATTGATGATGGGACGATTCAAATTTGGGATTCCAATACCGGAAACCTTAAGACAACCTTAACACATAATACAATTTCCCTCGGTGTCTGGTCAGTCGTATTTAGTCCAAATGGGAAAACTCTGGTTAGTAACGATTTCGGAGATGATATGATACGGTTTTGGGATGTTGCTACTGGTGAACGTCTCAAAACCATTAAATGTCCTCCAGATACACCCAGAAATATAGTTTTTTCACCAGACGGTAGTATGTTGGTATATTCAGGTGCAGATGGTACACTTCGTTTTTGTGATGTTGCGACCAATGCTCCGATACATACCATCACAGGATACCCAGATAAGATTTTTGATATGGTGTATTCTCCAGATGGTAGTAAGTTTGTTGTAGTAAGTGCTGGTCCCATCATTCAGATATGGGAAACTCACACCAACAAGTTGATAAATACATACTCTGTAGATGCCAGAAGAATTGATTGTATTACTTATTCACCAGATGGTAAAACTCTTGCTTGTGGTGGTGTTACAAATGCCTACACTGGAGTTTGGTTTTTGAATACTGAAACAGGGGAAACTGAACGCGTTTTCAAAGAACGTAAGGATTATATTACAGCTGTAGCGTACAGTCCTGATGGGAAAATAATTGCGAGTGGAGGTGATAATACAGTCAGATTGTGGGATGTCAATACCGGTGAAACTATAAGAATTCTAACTGAGGAGAAGGATATTATAGAAATACACTATTCTCCCGATGGGAAAACGCTTGTGACTAAGATTGAATCAGGAATCCGTTTTTGGGATATAAATACCGGTGAAATCTTAAAAACCGTACAATATAAAAACCTTACGCCAGAGTTAAAGAAATATTGGGGTGTGTATTCACCTGATGGACGGCAATATGTTGGTATAGATGTAGTTGATGGTGAATCAGACGGTAAATTAGCGTTTTTCAATGCAGAAACTGGGGAAGTCATTCAGAGTTTTACCATTGGACATAAAAGCAGTAATTGGACAAGGTATAGGTGGGAAGAAGTGGGACATTTTAAATATTCACCAGATGGACGCACCGTTGCCACAGCAGGATGGGATAGTACGATTTTCTTATATGATGTTCCGCAGTAAGTATCAAGGGTAATATTGACAATAAATATAATCTTCAACGGAGTTAATATTAGATGAAAATAGTAAGCCTTTTACTAACTATATTGCCACTGATTTCAACGTTATTTCTTTTCACATTTTTGTCTGCGGCTGATTTATCACAAGAACATACACACTTTGGCTTGCTGCCGTATACAAAAGCACGTTTTGGAAAAGGTAGAATATATCAGGTAAAGTTTTTTCCAGACGGCAAACGTTTGGCTGTTGCTACTTCTATTGGAGTATGGATTTATGATGTTCAGACAGGTGAACCACTTGACCTCCTTACTGAACATACAGCACCAGTAAAGTGGATAGAATTCAGTCCAGATGGTCAAACTCTTGCATCAGGCAGTGAGGATAACACCATCCGATTATGGGACACAAGCACAGTCAAACTAAAATCTACATGTCTTGAACATAAAGATGAAGTCGTATTATTTACATTTTGTCCTTCTGGGAAGACACTCGCCAGTACCAGTGGAAGTTCGGATATCCAAATTTGGGACGTTCAAACCGGTAAGGTTTTAAAGACCTTTGAAGCAGGAGTCACACCTATATATTCCATAACATTTTCTCCTGATGGTGCATTACTCCTCATCATTGGTAATACTGATGACTACGACTCTCACATTGAGTACTGGGATACACAAACCGGTGATCTTACAAAAAATGTTCTTATAGAAAATAAATTTAAGGATGCTGCGATGTCACCGAACTGTAAAATACTGGCTTGTAGGGATTATTTTCCACTACAATTTTACGATGCAGAGACAGGTAAACTCCTGAGGAGTGCCGAAGAAAGTGCAGGAGATTCTAAATCTATGGAATTTTCATCCGATGGACGTACCATCATCACCGTCGGTCGTTGGAACACGGTTGATGTTTGGGACGTGACGACTACAAAACTCCTGAGACGCATGACTCATGGAAAAATTGAAGATGATATTGTATCTGTTACGTATTCACCCGATGAAAAGACAGTCGCAAGTGGAGGGGAAGATGGCACGGTTAAGTTTTGGGATGTAGCCACTGGAAAACTCACAAAAACAATCACTGGACACATATCTTCTGAAATTTACTCTGCTGCATATTCACCTGATGATCATACACTTGCTTGTGGCAGCGAGTACAAATTGTTCACTTGGAATACACTGACTGGTGAATTCTTGAAAACTTCTACTGATCCTAACCGTAAAGTTTATGCTATACAATATTCAGCTGATGGGAAATTAATTTCTACTGTTGGTCCTTCTACACGTTCTCATATAACATCTTCTGATAAAGCGCGCCTGTGGGATGTGCAAACCGGACGGTTCCTCGGCAGTTTTGCGGGACATTTTTCCATAGCCTTTTCACCCGATGGCAATATACTTGCTACTGGAGGTCGCTTCAGTCAGGTCTGTTTATGGGAAATCCGTAGAGGTGAATTATATCTGATTGGTGATTGTTTAGCGACATTTACAGAACATTCCGAAAACGTAACTTCAGTTGTATTTTCCGCTGACGGAAAAACCCTTGCGAGCGGAAGTGAAGACAAGACAATTCAAATTTGGGACATGGACACCCGCACTCATCTTAAGACTTTAACAGGACATGATAAGGGAGTCACCGATGTTGTGTTTTCCCCTGATGGAACGACACTTGCCAGCGGAAGTCAGGATGGTACAATCCGATTCTGGAATACTGATACAGACAGTTTGGTGCTACCACCCATTGAAGGTGCTGGACATGTTACTTCTCTGGATTATTCCCCTGATGGAAGTATACTTGCCAGTGGAACTGAGGATGGAAACGCTATCCATATTTGGAATGCACAGACAGGACAACACATGCAAACCTTTACGGGACATACACAACGCGTCAATGAGGTAGTGTTTTCAACGGATGGTAAGACCTTAACGAGTGGTAGTTCTGATGGTACGGTACTGTTATGGGATCTAACAACCGTAAAACAAAATCAATAATACCATTTTTTATGTAAATTTTTGTATGATTCTACCTTAAAGTGCATCCATAAATGTGTATATAATGGTGGACATATTGTAACTCATAAAATTGCATGTTGTCGATTGTTATACGGATTCCAGGTAAACCTCGCATTTCAACGACATTTCTAACTGCACACATCTTACATTTTCCTACTGTCACATTTTACATTTATGTTCATATTCTTGTAAACGGCAGTAGATAATGGATTTTCCTCTATTGGTTCTAATTTATAACAATATAATTTCATGCAGGTAAATTCGCTTTCAATTAGCAAAATAAAGACTAACTGATATTTGAGTGAACTTCATAGAATATATTATTGAAAAAAGTTGGGAGAATTAAGTATGAATAGTAAATTATTTATCACAACAATCCTCATAGCATTTACCTTCGTTGGTTGTATACCAAAACTAAATTTAGACTTAGAAAAAACACCAAAAGTACTACCAGGAACTAAGGTTGAGATCCCTCCAGAAATTGATGGAATATTAGATGATGATGCATGGAAAAATGCACCACGTGGCGGTGGTTTCACCGACAGAAACGCAGGTGGTGCATTAGCAAAAGATCAAACAAAGATTATGATGGTATATACTGATTTAGCCGTTTATGTAGCATGGTATATTTATGATGAAAATCCAGATGAATTAATGGCATTTGAGACACAGCATCAGATGCGACCATATATGGATGATTGGGTATCATTTACTTTGGATCCATTTCATACACATCAATTTCAAGATAGAGTTTTCTTTATAACAAATCCGAATGGTGTCAAATATGTAAGTCATCCTCCTGTGGATGTTGAAATGGAGGATGTGCCACTTCTATGGAATGTAGCTGCAGAAATAGTTGAGGATGGGTGGATCGTTGAAATGGAAATACCTTGGAACATGTTAGACTACCCACAAACAGATAAACCTATTACTTTTGGCATAAATTTTGACCGTGGACATCCAAGGACTGGTGCAAACTCATGGTGGTCTAAGGTTCCATCTATTGAAAATGACAGAATGGATGGACATTGGATAAATGTCTTACCTCCTATAAAAAAATAAAATTTACCTCATAGAGTTAGTGTGATTTAACATTTCAGAATTAGACTCAATCATGGAGTTACTTTTATCGAGACCTTGCACAAGCCACCTTCCTATACACAATGGGCACTTCCACGATATGCCAAAGCACGACTGGGTAAAGGTGGAATCGGAAGATTACATTTTTCTCCAGATGGTACACAACTGGCAGCAACCGGTGGTTTGGGTATTTGGTTATACGATACAAATACCTACAACGAACTTGCCTTGCTTGGAACCAGACAACTTCATGGTTCGACCTCTCTACCTATCTCGTGGGATGGTATAACCCTTACCAATCATAATTGGGATGATACAGTATCGCTGTGGGATACGGTCACTGGATACCGACAAATTAAACCTGATAGAAATTCAGATATTTATGATGTCGCTCTGTCACCAGACGGGACGATATTGGCAGCTGGAGGATCCGATAAAACCATCCGTTATTACGACAGTCAGACAAATCGTTTACTTTATGTATCAGTTGGTCACACAGAATCAGTTACAGGTTTAGCATTCTCGTATGATGGTAAAATTCTCGCCAGTGTCAGCTACGATAATAATATCCGATTGTGGGATAGTCAAAACGGAAATCTTCTTTCTACACTAACGGGTCATGAGGAAAAAGTGACTTCATTGGAATTCTCACCGAACGGTATAATCCTTGCAAGTAGAAGTACTGACGGTAAACTTTGTATTTGGGACGTTGCATCTGATCAAATGATAATGACTCTCGCTACAGGTTTGGATAGGTGGGGACATATAGTATTTTCACCTGATGGAACTCTTCTTGCATGCGGTGGTGGGGATAAGAATGTCCGGATTTGGAATGCTGATACATACAATGAACACCTAACCTTAACAGGACATACATCCTCAGTTTGGACTATTGCATTCTCACCAGATGGTAGAACGTTAGCAAGTGCAAGTGATGATAGCACAATAAGATTCTGGGATCTAACAAAGGGTAGCGAAAAAGGACTCATCACCGGACATGCAACTTCGTATAGTTCTATCGACTTCTCACCAGATGGAAGCATTCTTGCTTGCGGCAATGATTATAATACTCCCCATTTTTGGGATATACATACTTATACATGGTCTACACCATTTGACAGAAACCCTGATTCCATTGACGAGGTAGTATTTTCTCCAGATGGAACGACATTTGCGAGTACAAGTCAGGATCAAGATATAATAATATGGGATGTTAACAACAAAACTCCGCTGGTAACTCTACAAGGTCATACAGATGTGATCATTACAATAGCTTACTCACCAAATGGCACCAAACTTTTCAGCGGAAGTGACGACAATACTCTTAGAATATGGGACATTAACACAGGAAACCAATTGGCACTGTTGACTGGACATACAAACAGGATTCAGGAAGTAACTATTTCACCAGATGGAAAAACACTTGTAAGTAGTAGTATGGATGGGAATATACGTATTTGGAATGCAAACACAGGACACCCTCTTACTGTTCTAAACGGACATACAGGTAATGTACACACAGTCGCAATATCACCAGATAACAATTTACTTGCCAGTGGAAGTTTTGATGAAACAATTCGGATTTGGGATCTGAATTATTTTCAACATCTTTCAACTTTGAAGGTTTCGAGTAATGTTAGGTCTGTGAAATTTTCACCAGATGGTTACACTCTTGTCAGTGCAGAACAAGATGGAAAAATTCGATTTTGGGATCCTATGACTGGTAAGCAGTATGGAGTTTTATCTGGACACATTGATGATGTAGATTTGGTTGCCTTTAGTCCAGATGGAAGAATTTTTGCGAGTTGTGGGGATGGCATCATTTACCTTTGGGACATTAATACTGTCCTACAAAACAAGAGATTTACCCAATAATAAACTACATTTTTAACAAAAGGAACATTATCATGAAAATGTGGAAGTTGTTATGTACTTTATTAACACTTATTGTTGTTCTATGTTTATCAAATGTATTATGTCATGCAAATGCACAATGGGATTTACCACAAGGTGCAAAAGCTCGAATTGGAAAAGGAACAGCTAACACAGTTCGTTACTTTTCTGATGGAAACAAACTTGCAATTGCTTGTTCAATCGGAGTTTGGATTTACGATCTACGAACAGATACTTTAGTAGATTTGCTTATAGGACATACAGGTCCTGTAAATTCACTTGAATTTAGTCTCGATGAGACAATCTTTGTCACTACAAGTGATGATAATACGGCTTGGGTATGGGATACTAATTCAGGTGAACATATTGCAAGTTTTGCTGGACATCGGGATGATGTCAATGAAGTTTCATTCAGTCCAGATGGAGGTATAGTTGCGTTAGCAAGTGATGACTTCAGTATAGGTCTATGGGATCTGAAAACTGGTGGGAGGATTTCAACTCTATCACACCATTCAAATAATGTACTAACCCTTAAGTATTCACCAAATGCGACCGTGATAGCAAGTGGTTCTCGATCTTCGGGAAACACCTTGTGTTTTTGGGATTCAAATACTGGTAAATTGATAAAGAGTTTTAATAGTGAGAAAGATAATATCAAGAACGTAGAATCTATAGCATGCTTACCTCAGGCAAGTATTTTTGCTGTGGGAAGTTTGGGAATGGTAAGTTTGTGGGATGGAAACACAGGAGAGTTTCTCAATATATGTGAAGTTGCAGAAGGCACGAAACAAATAAACAGTGTTACATTTTCACCTGATGGTAGAACACTTGCAAGTGGGGGTGATAATAATTTTATCATGATTTCTGATGTTTCTACAGGAAAGTTGATAAATACCTTTCAATCACAAGGACCTATCAACTCTTTAACATATTCACCAGATGGAAAGACCCTAATTAGTGTAAGTCGGACAGGGATAATTCACTTTTGGGATGTAGCAACAGGTAATATCAATAAGACACTCACAGATTTCACAATTCAAATACATTCTCTTGCATACTCCCCTGACGGCAGCACTTTAGTAAGTAGTAATATGTCAAAAATATGTTTCTGGAATCCTAAGACGGGGGAATTACAAAAGACAATCAGTGGATCAAAAGGGACAGTCAAATCTCTTACATTCTCTGCGGATGGTAACATCCTCGCAAGTGTTGATTCAGAATCTGCAAGATTATGGGATGTGGAGACAGGAAGATCACTCGGATCAATTGTTGGTCATAATGGACCTGTTACATCCGTTGTATTTTCAAATCATGGAAACATGCTTGCCAGTGGTAGTAAAGATAATACTATCAAGGTGTGGCATATAAGCACAAGTAAGAAACCATTGACTATTGAATTACTACATACACTTATCGGACACACGGAAAATATAAACGACGTAGCATTTTCTCCAGATGGTAGAGTACTTGTAGGTGCCAGTTATGACAAGACTGTACGTTTCTGGGATACCCAAACCGGAAATTCATTGGATAAACAATTAAATCACTCAATTTGGGTTCATAAAGTCACATTTTCTTTAGATGGTAACACACTCATATCCGTAGACTGGAATGGTTTACATTTTTGGAATAGTCATACGGGAGAACCACTATATGATCTTGGTGGGTCAAGATACATTATTAGTTCTATCGCATTCTCACCGGATAATAACCAAAGCATATATAGTAATGATGATACAATTTACTTTTTTGATTTAAAGACTGGAAAGATCGATAATTCACTTGTTGGACACACGAATGCAATAGTTAACCTTGCATATTCACCTGATGGAAAGACTATAGCAAGTAGTAGTAGAGATGGAACAATCCTCCTATGGGATGTGCCTAACACCAATCATGATAGATAGAGAAAAACTGAAAGTCCAATAACATTGATTCGAATCAATTTATTTAAGAGACTATAGTATTAGACATAATCTATGGTCTCTTAAATATGTTAGTTATGCACCCTACTCAACTTAAAAGCGCGTCACTTATATTGAATAGAAAAATAAACATTGAAATGTAAAATATAGTAATTCACCATAATACAACAGGAGAAAATTCTATGGAGTTAACGACAGTTGAACATGCTCTATACATTACTATTGAAGGACATAATAAAGGAGTAAATAATGTTGTATTCAGTCCGTATGGATATACAATAGCAGCGGACAAAGATAACACAATTGGTTTATGGGATAGTAATACAGGAATGGAAAAGAAAGTTTATTGGGTAGATATAGGAGAACATACAACAAGTAGTGTCCGAAGTGTTGCTTTTAGTCCAAATGGTTGTATTATTGCAGGCGGTATCAATGAAGGTGAAACAATCTGTCTTTGGGATGTGGAAACAACAGAACAGCTTAAAACATTACGTGATAAAACAAGTCAGTCTTTACATTGGGTAAATAGCGTTGCTTTCAGTGTTGACGGTAAGACCCTTGCAAGTGGAAGTGAGGATGGCAACCTATTCTTATGGAATGTAACTACAGGAGAAAAATTAAAGGCACTTACTGAGGATACAGAAAATATATTTTGTGTTGAATTTTGCTCTGATGGTAAAACTTTAGCAAGTGGAAATGCTGGAAACACTATACGTCTATGGGATATTGTCTCAGGTCAAAATACTGCGACACTTGAAGGACATACTGATTGGGTATTTTGTCTTAAGTTTAGTCCAGATGGTAATACAATTGCAAGTGGAAGTAGAGACAAAACTATCCGCTTATGGAATACAAAAACTAAAGAGGAACTACATTTACTTGTTGGTCACAATAATGTTGTCTGGAGTGTAGCATTCAGTCCTGATGGACAAATCCTTGCGAGTGGAAGTGAGGATCATACAATACGTTTATGGGATGTTGAAACAGGAGAGCAAATACATATTATTACTGGACACACTGCATCAGTTAAGAGCGTTGCATTCAGTCCGGATGGGACAAAACTTGCAAGCAGCACAGAGGATGGTGCAGTATTCATTTGGGAAATATATCTCTAAGTATCACAAACTCAGAATCATTAGAGTTGTTTGATAACGGATATAGCATTGTGGTATATTCTTATTCTCAAAATAACAGATTACACTATTGATAAGCAAATCACTTGTAATATACTTCTATAATTATAACAAAAGTATACATACAAGTGATTTGTTTTAGTTGATAAGTCTATTTAATCGGATGAAATCCATCTTATGATATACAATGGGAACATAGAAAAAATCATTTTTTAAACCTTTCTATAATAATTTATCCTCTATAATTAAAACCGAATTGGTATTGTGTAATGATTTATGATTCAGAATTCATCAATAACCTGAATGATGACGAATTGATACATTTAGTTCGAAACTGTGATGAAACAGCTTTTGCAGAACTCATGTCACGTTATACTCCTAAAATTTGGGGTAGAGTTATAGACAATTCACGTTATATCCAGGATGCTGAAGAAATACTATCGAATATTTGGATATCTGTATGGGATAACATTCAATCCCTCAAGAAAATAGATAGTTTTGGAGCGTGGTTGCAGTCAATTACATTTAATGCATGCAATAGATACTACGCTTCTACTAAACATAAAAAGATTGAAATACCTCTTACTGATGTAGAATTAACTGAAATAATTGACAGAGGTGCAGATACGCGATTGCGAAAGAACGAACTATTTTCTGATATGAGTGAGGTAATCTATAATTTACCAATGAGAGTGAAAAGTGTTGCTGAATTGTATTATATAGAATTATGGAAAATGCATGAGATATCCCATGAACTCAAAATACCTTTAGGTACAGTCAAGTCAAGACTCAGAGAAGCGAGAAAACTTCTACAGAAGGAATATGATATGGAAGAGGAACAGTGTGGAATAATAAATGCTGATTTTGTTAAAACACATGACATTAATGATAATGGAACACATATCAAATTGATCATCGCATCATTAAATGGGGATACTGAGGCAACTGAGTTGCTAACCGAAATAGTAAAAAAAATGATAAATGACTGTATCCAAAATTGTTACAATCCTCTATTATATTTATGTACTGAGGAAGAGTTAAAAATGATCGAGTTAGAGACCTTGGAAAAAGTAATGAATTGGTTAGATTTCTTTCTATTTACATCTCCTTTTTATATGTGCGTACATACAATCACTGGTAGAACATATTCAAAATATTATATGGAACTGAAACGAAAAAGACTTGCAGAAAGGAAGGAAAAAACGAATAAATGATAAACCAACAATTTTAAGAAAAACACCAAGGTGGACAAAATAATTGTATGTAATTTATCCAGTTTTATGTAGTTGAATAGTTAGCTTTTTCAAGATCATGTTGGAGATGAACTATGAAGAGAAGAAGACTAATAGGTGGGTGTAAATCTACGCACCCGAGTGATCTCGTTGAAGGATTTGAGAAAACAGAGATAATTCCAAAAGAACTCCCTGCATTAAAAGTTGATACACCACCAATAATTGATGGAAAATTAGACGATATTTGTTGGTTAAGTGCACCTATGGCTGATGACTTTACTGATAGAAATACAGGTGGAAAACCAGCAATTAATCAGTCTGAGGTTCAGTTAGTCTATACTGAAAAAGCGATATATATTTCATGGTTTCTTTTTGATGATAAACCGAATGAAATTGTAATTCATCAGACAGAGGATCAGGAGAGAATATTGCGAGAAGATTGGGTATCGTTTACAATTGATCCATTTCATATACATCAACCTGAGTATAGGACATATTTTAAGGTTAATCCTCACGGTAGAAAATATATCAACCGACCTACTAAGAATGTAGATAAGAATGATGTTTCGAAATTATGGAAAGTGGCAGCAAATATAGTTGACGAAGGTTGGGTAGTTGAGATGGAGATACCATGGTCTTTGTTTGTCTACCCAAAGATTGAAGTACCAATTACAATGGGTATTAATTTTGAAAGAATGCACCGAAGAACTGGTGAACATTCATGGTGGTCTAAAGTCGGTTTTATTTCAGATGATAGACCTGATGGACATTGGAAAAATGTGTTACCTCCAAAATAGAACACATTTAATATCAGAACACCTCTACTCAAACGAGTACTAATCCCTTAGTATTAAAATCTTATCATTTAAAATTCACAGAATAAAAATCCAAAACAATTCAATTTTTGGTTGAAGTCAGTTTATGTCCTAAGTAGTTAAACATCGTGATTTGGTATAGCGAATGAATATTAATTGGCAATGCACAGAAAATTGGTTAGGATTGTCATATAAAAGAATCTATGCTAATATATCCAATGGGATATTAATATAATGGTTTTTGGAGAGACAGATGACACAACAATGGCAAGCCAATCAGGTTACAATTGATGGAGCAATTGATCCTATTGAGACATGCTATCAGAATGGATGGACAGATGGTCTTCCAGTGGTACCACCAACACCGGAACGTGTTGAAAGAATGCTAAGCAGTACCGATAGATCCTCAGAAGAATTAATCACAGTAGTTCCACCTAAATGGGGTAAGGCAACGGTTGAAAAAATAGCGATAAATGCTGTGATGGCGGGTTGTCTGCCCGAATATCTACCTGTTATTTTGTGTGCTGTAGAGGCAATGGCTGCAGAGGAATTTAATCTTCACGGTGTTCAGGCCACTACATCACATGTTTCTCCAATGTTAGTTGTAAACGGTCCTATTAGGAAAGAATTGGGTATAAATGACGGATTTAATGTCTTTGGACAGGGATGGCGTGCTAATGCAACTATTGGTAGAGCAATTCGACTGATTTGTACCAATGTTGGTGGTGCACTACCGGGTGAATTAGACCGTGCTGCCTTTGGACATGTAGGAAAATATACATGTTGTATTGCTGAGAATGAGGAGAATTCACCTTGGGAACCATTGCACATTGAACGTGGATTTGATTCAAAAGAGAGTACTGTGACGGTTTTCGCTGGAGCAGGACCACAAAGCATTAATGATCACAGCAGCAACACAGCAGAAGGTATACTCAATACTATCTGTCAAAATATATCCTCTCCCGGCAATAGTAGCGGAGAGACACTTATAGTTTTCGGAATTGAACATGCTAAAACAATTTCAGATGATGGCTTCAGCAAATCTGATATACAACAATTTATTGTAGACACGACAAAGAGTTTTGCAGTGGATGACCTATTACTTATGGTTGCAGGAGGACCTGCAGGAAGATGGAGTATGCTCGTGCAGGGTTGGGGTTCACCTTCTTCCCGCGCAGTTACAAAGTCGTTAAGACATTAATGTATATATTCGAATTACATGGATTTCACGATATGGCATCAAATATAGGAGAATTATAGAATGAAAAATCAGACGATTCCACTAACTGATGAACAGATGCGGGATTTCATCATCAACGGATACATTAAAGTAAAAACGGATTTTCCACCGAGTTTCCATGAAGATATTTACAATAAAGTCAATGAAATGTTTGAACAGACAGGTAACTGGGGTAACAATGTACTACCGCTGATTCCTGAAATCCAAGAAGTATTCGAACATCCTATTGTTCACGGAGCAATGCAAGGTGTCCTTGGAACAAAATATATGATGCATCCACACCGATACTGCCATTACAATCCGGAAGGCAGTGGAGGACAAGGTTTTCATAAAGATACATACGAAGGTGATGAACAGATACGTCGGCACAAGTGTCGATGGACAATGGGATTTTATTATCCTCAAGATGTTACTGAGGACATGGGACCAACAGCAGTACTAAATGGTTCACAATATTACGAAACGCATGATAGTGCGCATTCCCAATCAGATATTTCTCTCTGCGGAGAAGCAGGTACAGTGACAATTGTCCACTATGACCTGTGGCATCGTGCTACACCGAATCAGAGTGATAAGAAACGGTATATGTTAAAATTCTTATTCTCACGACTTGATGAACCAGCAAATCCAGACTGGAAGAGCGATGTTTCGGATTGGCACACAGTATCGGATGGTATAGAACCCGAGCATCCAGAATTGTGGGAAACACAGTGGGATTGGTATTACGGAAAACAGAACGGTGTTGGTAACGGAGTTTCCACAACTGAGATAGATGGTTTGGTTGATACTCTACAACATGAAGATGAAAAACATCGATTGAATGCCTCCTACCGTTTAGGAAGAGTTGGAGAAGCTGCTATACCAACATTAAAAAAGGTATTGCATGGATCAACTGAATCAATTAGAAACTATGCCGGACATGCGTTAAGTAATATCGGAGAAGCTGCAGTACCAACACTCATTGACGCATTATCAGATTCCGAGGAATCTATTCGGACTACAGCAGCCTATGTATTAGCAGATATGGGAAAATCTGCGCAAGAAGCAGTACCCGCCTTAACCGATGCAGCAAAAGACGAATCACCTTGGGTTCGTCGTCATGCTATGGAGGGTTTGGGTATAATAGGTCAAAAAGTTAAGGAAGATGTGGATTTTGGACCAACGGTACAGGTCTTAACTGAAGGTGTAACCGATGAACTTTATTGGGTTCGCTATAATGCAACTCGTTCCTTAGCACAACTGGGATCGGTATCTGAACCTGCAATTCCGACCTTAGTTGAACAACTGGAAGATGATAACCGTTATGTACGGTTTAATGCTGCAATGGCATTGAAGGCAATTGATACTCCTGAAGCAAGAGAGTTGTTATACAACCATCTCTTTTCCACAAGATGGTGTGCGTTAACAACACGAGAAACCCCGTTTTGATAAAATACTTACAATTGTATTTTTGACAGTATACCTGTGGAAAATTAACTTTTTCCACAGGTATATTGTTATCCTATCGTTTATGCACAAGTTATATTTTTGTCACATCCCATAATATTACAGACCCATCAGAAGAGGTGCTTGCAAGCATTCGACCGTCTGGACTGAACATTAAAGACCGTACCCATGTTGTATGTCCTACAAATGTTTTCTTGATTCTACCAGTATTCACATCCCACAAACGGATCACTTTCAGACTTCCACTTGCGATTATGTTCCCATCGGGACTAAATGCCAAACTATATGTATTTTTTCTTGTAGGTTCAGAAAAGGAATTTAATAGATTGCCGGATTCCACATCCCATATTTTTATAGTATTATCAAAACTTCCAGTTGCTATTATTGACCCATCAGGTGAAAATGCAACACTGGCACCTTGTTCTCTATGTCCAACCAGTTCCCCCTTTGGTAGAACGGTGTTAGTATCCCACATCTGTATTGTCTGGTCATCAGTTGCAGCAGCGACGACATCTCCATTTGGACTAAGCGATATTTCTCTTATACTTGTGTTTGATGAAATACGGTTCCTACGCTTACCAGTTTCAACATCCCAAAAAGTGATAGACTGGTCTCTACACCCACTTATCAGTGTGTTTCCATTTGGAGAGAATGCCAATGAGTTGACAATCCCTGTATGTCCTGTGAGTAATTTTAACCTGTCACCAGTATCCACATCCCACAACAGTATCTGACCATATAAACTTCCTGATGCGAGTATCTTTCCATTTGGTGAGAAATTAACAGAATAAGGACGACTATTATGTCCTATAAGTTTCTTTTTTATCTTTCCATTTATTACATTTCTTAGAGTAATAGATTCATCTGCCATTTCTGTGGAAGCAATAATCTTCCCATCAGGTGAGAATGCAACCCCTCTACTATAATTGGTATGTCCAGTGATAGTAAGGACCCTTTTTCCAGATCCAATATTCCAAAAGTTAATGATTCCCCCACCAGCACTAGTACTTGCAAGTGATCTACCGTCAGGTGAAAATCTAATTTTTGTTATACGATCTTTGTGTCCGACAAAAGCACTTAACAACATTTCTGTTTCAACTGCCCATACTCGTATGATCAAATCTGTTGATCCAGATGCAATGTATAAGCCTTTCTCTGAATAATCTAATGTAGAGATACTTCTGTTATTATCCGTTAATGTCTTCAAAAGATTACCTGATTGGACATCAAAAAATTGGATTTCACCCTTTGAATTCCCTACTGCCATTTTGCTTCCATCAGGTGAGAATAACATGTTATACAAAGCAGTAACATTCGTTGATATAGATTTAATTTGTTCTCTTGTTTCTAAGTGCCAAATTTGGATTGTCTCTGAATCTGACAGTATGTAACTGGCAATTTGTTGTGTTATGGGAGAAATTGCAATTGTATTTTTTGAGTTCCAGCGACCTACGAGTGTAGATTCTACTCTTCCTGTCGCAATATCCCATACTTTCACAGTAGAATCTGTGCTACCACTAATTAATTTGTCACCATTTTGGGTAAATACTAATGAATTAATATCTGATGTATGTCCTGTGAATATATCGTGCAATTTGAATTCAGCAATATTCCACAATTGTATGTTGTTGTCACTTGCGCATGCGAGTATATCATCTTTTGGACTGAAATCTAATACAGAAGTTCCGTTTATACCATCTGTAAGTAATGCAATTTCGTTCCCTGTTTGGACATCGTAAATCCAGATTCCAATTGAAGTAGTAACAGCAATTCTATTCCCATCAGGAAAATATTTTATATCTCTTATTATTCCTTTGCCGAATCGATGTATCGCTCCTTCAGGTAACTGCCACTTGGTGTGGTTTTGTGAATAACATATCGATATTGAGAGTAATGAAATAGAAACTATTAACTTTAGATGACGTATTAGTTTTTTCATTAGTTCTCTTATTCTCGTATGTTCATTAACTTAGTTAAATCCCATAATAAAACAGTGCCATCCGCGCTACCACTTGCCAGCATCTTTCCATCAGGTGAAAATGCAACAGATAAAGCATAACCGGTATGTCCAGTGAATCCAGTGATAGGAGTTCCAGTTAATGCATCCCATAAACGTATTACTTTGTCCCAACTACAACTTGCAATAATATCCCCATAAGGAGAATAGTCTACAGATAATACATACGAGGTATGACCTATAATCATATTTTTATTTTTTCCTGTTCGAGCATTCCACACACCGATTCTTCTATCATCACTTGCACTAACCAATGTTTTTCCATCAGGACTGAATGTCAATGCTGTAATTTCATTTGTATGTACCACTTTTTTATTTAAGATACTATATATTGATGACATATTCCTGAGGACATTTGTACTTGTGTTCCAATAATGTATTTTGTTATCTCCATCACCAGTAACGAGAGTACTTCCATCTGGTGAAAATACTGCAGTCCTGACTTTATCAGTGTGCATACTGAGAGTGTGTATAGTTTTACCAGATTGTATATTCCAAATACGTACAGTTTTATCATAACTACCACTTGCAAGTAAGTTGCCATCAGGTGAAAATGCAACAGATGCAACAACATTGTCATGTTCCCGTAGTGTCTTTTTCAGTTGTCCGGTGTTTGGGTCCCATAGACGGATCGTATTGTCTTGGCTGCCACTCGCAAGTAAACTGCCCTCAGGATTAAACGCTACACTATATACAGTCTGGTTGTGTCCGAAAAGTGTATTCTTGTATTGATGGGTGTTTGGATCCCACAGGTTTATAGTGCTTCCTGAATTTCCAATTGCAAGCGTATTTCCATCAGGTGAAAATGCAACTGTCTTGACATCTCGATTGTGTCCAACAAACATTCTTTTTTCACGTCCTGTGCTACTATGCCAAAACCTTATCGTTCCATCGTAACTTCCACTTACTATTGTGTTCCCATCTGGTGAATATGCAACAGTAACAACATGACTCGTATGTCCTGAAAGTGTCTTTATTATTTCACCTGTGTTAGCATTCCATATATGAATCTCATTGTCCCAACTTGCACTTGCAAATGTCTGTCCATCTGGAGAAAATGCTACCGAAACGACATACCAAGTGTGTCCAGTTAACTTCTGTTTGTTACTTCCTGTGTCTGTATCCCATAGACCGATTGTTCCATCATCACATCCACTCACTAAAGTTTTGCCATCAGGACTAAAAGCTATTGAGGTAACAGCACGTTCATGACCTGTTAGTGTTTTTGTGTGTTGTCCAGTTGTGGTATCCCAAAATCGGATCGTATTGTCGTTATTCCCACTTGCAAGAATACTACCATCCGGACTGTAGATGACTGCCCTACCCCAATTCGTATGTCCTGTTAGTGTTTTAATATGTTTGGCTTCCTGTAAGTTCCACAATATAACAGTTGCATCTTCACTAGTACTTGCAAGTGTGTTCCCATCTGGACTAAAGTCAAGTGATCTAACATCATCAAAATGTTTGACAAGAGTTGCCTTGCGTTGTTGGGTTTCTATATCCCATATCTTAATGGTATTGTCATTACTTCCAGTTGCTAATGTTTTTCCGTTTGGACTGATTGCGAGACACTCAACAGTATCTGTATGACCAGTGATAAGAGAAGATTCTACACCATTTTCTATGTCGTATAGCCAAACTCCTATAGAGGTAGCTACTGCGACTGTCTTGCCATCGGGTAGATACCTAATTTGAGATAACTTTCCTTTACCAAACCTTGCAATAGCACCTTGAGGTAATTCCCATCGGATGTAATCTTGTGCTAAGCAGTTTGATAATGAGAATTGGATAAAACAGAAAATAAAAATGATATACAGAATAAGTTTTTTCATATCTAATTTGATTTCTAAATCTAAGTTTCGACTGCAAATTATGTGTGTACTGTGCATGTAATACCAATTCTAATAAATAATATACCATTATCTGTGGAATGTTGTAGGAGCGACCTTTTGGTCGGGACCGGGAAATCAAGAAATCAAAGGTATTCCCCAAATCAACGCCAAATGCGCCAAATCAACGGTATGAATGCCATTAAGGCATTCCCCGCCTACAGAAGAGGTGTCAACATATTCTTATACTTCACTATAATAGTTTAACATGTATTTTTTGAGTATGTCAACATCATGTGCAGAGATATGTATATACATGCAATTTAAAAAAGTTAACCCGAGTTTTCATATAAACTCGGGTTTGTAACTATATATCTGGTAGACCTATTGGATTATTGGTCTGCATGATCTGCAAGGACTTGCCAATTTATTCCAAATTTGTCGCAGCATTTTCCGTAGTAAGATCCCCAGAAAGCATCTTCTAAAGGCATAATCACAGTGCCACCGTCAGATAATTTAGCAAAAATCTCATCTGCATGCGATCTGTTTTCTGCCTCGAAATTAATAGCAAAGTTATTTCCAGCATTCAGCGGAAGACCGTACGATGAAGGCTTATCACTTCCCATTAAAATTGAGTTGCCGATTGGAAGCGAAACGTGCATTATACGTTCACGTTCATCCTCTGGAATATCTATACCTTCCGGTATTTCATTGAATGTTGAATGGGTCAGAAACTCACCACCGAAAATAGAACGATAGAATTCAAATGCATCATTACAATTATCTTCAAAAGTCAAATATATGTTGAGAGACATTTAATACTCCTTGAACCATGTTATTATTTATAATAAGTTGGTAAAACTACAAATAATAACACGTTTTGGAGTTAATTTTAGTTTCAAATTGAAATTGGCTGTATACATAATTACATCAAGAGACCACAAATAATCTCTAACAACAATCAATCAGATTCAGAAACTGGTAACACATCACGTTCTACTTCATGCACTTTGTCGGGAAAAGTTTCACCGCGTACCCACATTACTGGTTGACCTCTGTATGTTCCATTTCCTTTTGCCCATTCAGCTTGTGCACTGAGATAATGTATAACATAACTGCGACGGAATCGAAGGCTGTGATTGTCAGTACTCTTATGAAGTAAATGGCTGTGAAACCAGACAACTGCGCCTGGTGACACCTCTACCGCGACACCATCCTCATCACGTGCACCACGAGCCAATTTAAACTCTTTCTGTTGCGACCCTTCAAGGTCATCATGCTCATGAATATCATGCTTGTGACTGCCGGGAATTACATAAAGACAACCATTCTCACGATCCGCGGGGTCAATTGCAGTCCATGTCCCGATAGTTGTCTCAGTATTAAATCGATTTCGAAAATAGAATTTATCTTGATGCCATGGAAAACCGAGTCCGATTTTAGGTGCTTTCCAGATAAATAGGTTATTTATACCGAGGATATCTGGTCCCAATAAGTCAACAAGAGGGTCGGTTAGTCGATTGTCACGTACACGGTTAAGGAATTCGGGAACAAAACAACTTGGATGATGTATCTTATGCATTGCATATATCCCCTGTTCCTCTATTTTCCCATCCCTAACAAGTGCATTCTTATCAATGTGTGCGTCTGGAAACGGTCGTTTTCCGTCAACTATTTCTTCTGCAACTTGACGGAGTGCATCGTTTTCTTCATGTGTGAAAACATTATGTCGCACAAGATATCCGTTTTCGTTCCAAAATTCAAGTTCATCCTTATTCAAACAATATTGTAGTTCCTGGGTCTCCGACTTTGATTTCATCTCCACTCCTGTGTTCAACTCATATCTTGTTTTATGTTAATTTCGCATAAATCCAAAACTATACTTCCACAATTTCAATATAACAGATATTATCATGTTTCGGATAATGAGTCAAACAAGGGGGTATGTAAAGTTTTTGGCAAAATATGTTCAATTACCTTGTAGGAGCGATCTCCGAATCGCGACCAAACACCCTGAAAGTCGGGAATCGGAGTTCCCTCCTACAAAGAATTATGCGGTTAATGCCAAAAACTTTACACACCCTACAATAACAGTTTCCTTGCATTAATTTGATTTATATATTATGATGTAGGCATCCCGTTTCAAGGAGAAAATGAATGAGTTTATTGGGAATAGATGTAGGTACAACAGGCTGCAAAGTCATTGCGTTCCGTGAAGATGGTGAAATCCTCGCACATGCTTATGGAGAATATCCGTTGATTCACCCACAACCCGGTTGGTCCGAATTGGACGGTAATGTTGTATGGGAGAATGTATCTAATGGGATTCGTCAGGTTGCTGCACAAACTCAAGAGGATCCAATTGAAGCGATAAGTGTCGCTTCTCAAGGTGAAGCAGTGACACCTGTATGGGCAAATTGTGATGTTCTTGCCAATGCTATTACGACCTTTGATTCTCGCACACTTGGTGTCTGTGATGAAATACTAAAAGATATTACGCCATTGGAGGTAATGCACATCACTGGTATGCCACCCAGTGACATCCACACGCTTGCAAAACTGATTTGGATACAGAGAAACCAACCTGAGATCTATAAAGAGGTCTGGAAATTTTTTGGTTTTGAGGATTTCATCAACTTCAGACTCGGTGTACAACCTGTAGTAGATTACTCACTTGCAGCACGCACTATGGCATTTGATATTGTCAACAAATGTTGGTCGGATAGAATGCTTGATTTAGGAAATGTGGATGTGTCGATACTACCAGACACAGTACCTTCTGGTACTATAATTGGTGAAATCGGTAAAAAGGTGTCTGGTGAACTGGGTCTTCCAAATGGTGTTGTCGTTGTTGCGGGTGGACATGATCAACCCTGTGGTGCATTGGGTGCAGGAATAATACGAGGTGGAGAAGTAATGGATGCAACTGGCACAGTCGAGTGCATTGCACCTGCTTTTGGAGAACCCGTTATCAACCAACAGATGATAGATGGTAATTTTTCTTGCTATCCTCATGTCGTTGAAGGACTCTATGTAACACTTGGTTTTGTGTCAAGTGGTGGTGTTGTGCTGCGTTGGTTTCGCGACACGTTTGCCCAAGCAGAAGTATCACAAGCATCAACAGAGGAAAGAGATGTTTATGATATTCTTCTTGATGATATACCAGATGCACCTGGAACGGCAATGTTGCTTCCACACTTTACAGGTTCAGGAACCCCACATCTTGATTTAGAATCAAAGGGTGCGATTGTAGGATTGTCACTATCAACATCTAAAGGTGAGTTCATAAAAGCAATTCTTGAAGGTATCAGCTATGAAATCAAACAAAATCTCACAATGTTGGAAGATGCAGGAGTGGAAATAAATGAAGTGCGTGCCATCGGTGGTGGTGCAAAGTCAGATAAATGGTTGCAACTCAAAGCAGATATGTTTGGTAAAAAGGTCATTGCACTCGATATATCTGAAGGTGTATGTCTTGGTACAGCTATATTAGCAGGAACAGCAATTGGTAAATATAATTCCATTGAAGAAGCAGTTGATTTGTTGGTAAAACCGCGCGAAGTATTTTATCCACGAGAGGAAATTGCCGAAGAATACAATGATAAGTTGAAGCTTTATCAACAGATCTATCCTGCACTTCGCAGTCTGAACGATCAATTATAATATGCAAAAATATGTTGTTGGTGTAGATATTGGAGGTACGAAACTTGCCACAGTTGTAGCAGATGATTCTGGCAAGATATTAAGTAAGGTAAGAAAACCTACTCAAGCAGAGAATGGTCCTGAATTTGCTATCCAACTTCTATTTGAGATGATAAATGAAACAATTGCGTTGTCAGGAGTGCATCAGAAACATATTACAGCAATTGGAGTGAGTTGTGGTGGACCGTTAGATACAAAAACGGGTATTGTGTATTCGCCTCCGAATTTACCCGGTTGGGATGCGTATCCGCTAAAAGCGCGTCTTGAAACAGAATTTAATATCACTACAACGATTGAAAACGATGCGAATGCAAGTGCTCTTGCGGAATGTAGATTCGGAGGAGGTAGAGGTTATAATTTTGTCCTTTATATGACAATGAGCACCGGTATAGGTGGTGGTATCGTAATCAATGGTGAGATATATCATGGTGCTAATGATAGTGCAGGAGAGGTAGGTCACCAAATTCTTCTTCCAGATGGTCCCTTATGTGGATGTGGAAAACGTGGTTGTCTTGAATCACTATGCTCGGGTCCTGCGATAGCACGTCGTGCTAAAGAAGCAATTCAAAAGAAGTCTAATACAGCAATAATTGAACTCGCAGACAATCGAATTGATTCCGTCAAATCAGAACATGTTTTGGAAGCGGCAGAACTTGGAGATACCTTAGCATTAGCTTTAGTGGAAGAAACTGCATTTTACATGGGGTGGGGTATAGCGAATATTGTCAATATTTTAAATCCTGATATTGTGTTATTAGGAACGATAGCCATCGCTGCTGGAGACCTCCTCCTTGAACCTATTCGGAAACAAGTATCGTCTTTTGCTATGGCACGTCCAGTCAAAGCAGTTAAGATAATGCCAGCACATTTAGGAGAATCATTAGGTGATCTTGCTGCCATCTCCTTGGTAGTTTAAGGTGCTACCTATTAGTGGAAGTATAAACGGTATGGAAAGAATAAAGAAATATCTATCGCACTTACAGAGAGTCTTAGAACGGTTACAACTTGAAGATGTGCGAAAATCCATAGATGTTATTATGGATGCTTATCATTCTGACAAGCAGATTTTCGTCATAGGTAATGGTGGAAGTGCCTCAACTGCCTCACATCTTGCATGTGATTTAGGTAAAGGTACAAGTGTTGAAGGTAAACCTCGTTTCCGTGTCATAAGTTTAACAGATAATATAGCAACAATGACTGCATGGTCAAATGACGTTTCCTATGAAGATGTATTTTTGGAACAACTCAAAAATCTTGCGAAATCAGGTGATGTTGTTATTGGAATAAGTGCAAGTGGCAACTCAGAAAATGTCATACGAGCAATAAAATATGCAACAGAAATCGGGTGTAATACTATCGGATGGAGTGGATTTGGTGGTGGTAGATTAGCCGAGATTAGTGATGTGAATGTTGTTGTTGATAGTGATCAATATGGACCCGTTGAAGATGTTCATTTGATTTTAAACCATGTCTTACATTCATGGATAACTGAGGAATTTGCATCAACTGAAAATACACTATAAAACACATAATAGGTCTCCATATAGAAGTATCTTGACACACCATGATATATTAAGGTATACTTTTGAAATAGTAATACACACAACAAACACCATAGAAACATACTTAGTATTGAAAATTGGAGTGGTAGGAAGATGAAAAACCTGAAAAAGATAACACTATTTACACTCCTCATATTTAGTTCTTTATCCATAATTGAAAGTTTATATGCTAAGGACAACAGTTTGGTTTATGTTTTGGACATCCGTACGGAAATCGGTGGTGGTGTTGGTTCATACATAAAAAAAGGAATAGTTAAGGCTGAAATATCCAGGGCAGATGCAATTGTATTTGATATAGACACACCTGGCGGTAAAGTAGATTCTGCAGTAAAAATAATACGATTGATACAGGGTACAGATATTCCTACTATTGCATTTGTTAATAGACAAGCAATCTCAGCAGGAGCAATGATTTCCTCTGCATGCAATCAGATTGTGATGACATCAGGTGCAACGATTGGTGATTCTGAACCTGTGGATGCACAAGGAAATGAGGTCGGAGAAAAAATCGTATCATACATAAGGGGAACAATTCGATCTACTGCTGAACGTCAAGATAGAAATCCTGACATTGCTGAGGCTATGGTGGACAAAAGACTTTATCTTGTGCGGTTGGAAAATGGAGATATAATAAAATTACGACCTGAGGAATACCTAAATGAGCAGGATGCTGGAACACAGATGGAAGTTCTCTGTGCGGAAGGAGAACTCCTAAACCTAACAACACGTCAAGCACTTGATTACGGATTTGCCGATGCACAAGCAGAAACTTTAGGTGGGTTGCTTGCTCAATACCAAATCGTTGAAGTAGATGAAAGATACAGGGATGATAATAAGGATACATTATTATTAGCACTAACTGAAGACGGCATCATGATTAAACAGGAAGATCCTGTCGTTAATCAAGTCACACCTATAAAATCTTTGGAACAAGCAAAAGTTACAAGATTTGTTGTGACACTTGCGGATCGAATCGTCTTTTTTATTACAAGTCCATATATAAGTACTTTACTGCTTTCACTTGGTGGTTTAGGTCTATTCGTTGAAATCCGCACACCAGGATTTGGCATACCTGGATTTCTTGGTCTACTTTTCATTGGACTTTTCTTTGGTGGTCATATGTTAAACCAAATTCCTGAACCATATCTTCCAGTAATTTTTGTTGTCGGATTGGCATTAATATTAGTGGAGGTGTTTGTAATACCCGGATTTGGGATTGCTGGTATACTCGGTTTACTGGCTATGTTTGGTAGTGTGTTTTATGTATTTTTTAAAAACACCGACGATGTCAATATTGCTCTACTTTGGCTCTCTATTTCAGTTATACTTACTTCTGTGTTGGCAATTCTTGCAACAATCCTTCTGCCAAAATCTGCACCATTTCAACGATTTTCACTATCCACTGTGATGAGTACTGACCTTGGGTACCATTCTGCAGGTGTTGAGGATTTTCAGAGTTTCCTTGGTAAGACTGGCGTTGCATTAACTCCTTTACGACCTGCAGGTACCGCAAGAATAGATAATAAGCGATTAGATGTTGTTACGGTCGGTGACTTTATAGCACAAAACACTCCCGTAAAAGTTGCTGAAGTAGAAGGTTCTAAAATCTCAGTTGAAGTTCTTGAAGAATAATTTCATAGTTCAATATTAGTGAGGTAAATACCATGCAATGGTTACCAACAATTCTCATTGCACTTGGAATACTGTTAGTGTTTGTTGAGATTCTGATTCTCCCAGGATTTGGGGCTGCTGGTGTGCCTGGAATTGCATTATTTTTATTTGGAATCGGTATGATTTGGGTGAGATCTGGTCCGACTACTGCGCTGATATATTCCAGTGTTGCATTGATATTCGTAATTCCAATTTCAATTATCGGTTTGAACCTTCTTCGTGATTCATCAATTGGTAAAAGTTTAATACTGAGTGCTGCCGAAAGGACTGAAGATGGATTTCAAGCAGCACCCCAAGGATTAACTTCTCTTGTCGGTAAATCCGGAAAATCTGTAACACCTTTACGTCCCGCTGGGGTTGCCATAATCAATGGTCAACGTGTAGATATCGTTACACAAGGAGAATTTGTAGCAGCAGAGACAGATGTTGAAGTTATTTTAGTTGAAGGAAGTCGTGTTGTTGTTCGTAGTTTGTAAAATTGTGAAACTGAGTGTGTTGTCCTATTAAAAAATACATTGTATACCCAAAAGGAGATTCTTTATGGGAGAGTTATCCGCAGTTACAGTTCCTATATTAGCTGTTGTTGTACTCATCGTTATCTTTATGTTCTTTTGGTTCGTCCCGGTAGGGTTATGGATCGCAGCTGTTGCTGCTGGTGCCCCACTTCGCATATCCGAACTTATTGGTATGCGTCTGAGACGAGTCAATCCTAATGTAATAGTGAAAGCCTTAATTAGTGGACATAAAGCTGGCTTGAAAGTAGCAACAACCGAATTAGAAGCACACTACCTTGCAGGAGGCGACATCCTTAATGTTGTCAGTGCCCTAATTGCAGCAGATAAAGCAAGAATAGATTTGACATTTCAACAATCATCTGCAATTGATCTGGCAGGTAGGGATGTATTTGAAGCAGTGCAAGTGAGTGTGAATCCACGAGTCATTACAACAACAAGGATTAGTGCGCTTGCTTTAGATGGTGTTGAATTAATTACAACCGTAAAAATCACCGTTCGAACTAATATTAACCGATTGGTGGGTGGAGCTGGCGAAGAAACAATTATCGCTCGGGTAGGTGAAGGGATAATCAGTGCTATCGGTGCCTCTGATACCTATGAGGATGTACTAGAGAATCCTGACATAATATCTAAAACTGTACTTGATCGGGGACTTGATGCTGGTACTGCATTTGAAATATTATCGATTGATATAGCAGATGTAAACGTAGGTAAGAATATTGGAGCAGAACTTCAAGCAGAACAAGCAGAAGCTGACCTTGTTGTTGCTCAAGCGAAGGCAGAAGAACGTCGTGCACTTGCGGTTGCTCGAAAACAACAGATGACAGCTAATGTGCAGGAGATGCGTGCAAGAGTTGTAGAAGCTGAAGCAACCGTTCCACGTGCACTCGCTACTGCATTCCGTGAAGGAAATTTAGATATTACACCACAGAGAGAAGGAGAATAATAATGGTAATTGTTGCAATTATTGCTGTTTGTATACTGCTATTTGTAATTGTTATTGGCTGGTTAGTACCACTTGGATTATGGATTACTGCAATTGCAGCTGGTGTGAAAGTTGGTATTTTTGATCTCGTTGCGATGCGGTTGCGCCGTGTACCCCCAAGTGGTATTGTAGATCCACAAATCAATGCTACAAAGGCTGGGTTAAGTCTTTCACTTGATGATCTTGAGGCACATTTTCTTGCAGGTGGTCGTGTTGGAAGTGTTGTAGCGGCACTCATCGCTGCAGATAAAGCTAACATTACACTTAATTTCGCACAAGCTGCTGCTATTGATTTGGCAGGGAGAGATGTCTTACAGGCTGTTCGGGTTAGTGTTACCCCTGAGATCATAGATATTCCATCACAAGAAGACCCTAACAAGGGTATTACTGCTGTTGCACGTGATGGGATCCAACTTATTGTTAAGGCACGCGTCACAGTCCGAGCGAATATTGATCGGCTTGTCGGTGGTGCTACAGAAGATACAATACGTGCAAGAGTCGGCGAAGGTATTATTACGACAATCGGTTCCTCAGGAAACCATAAACAGGTTTTGGAAAATCCAGTACGAATATCTGAAACAGTCCTTGAAAAAGGACTTGAGGCAGGTACCGCTTTCACTATTCTATCCATTGATATCGCTGACATTAATGTTGGTGAAAACGTGGGTGCAAAACTACAGACTGATCAAGCGGAAGCTGAACTGAAGATTGCACGCGCAAAAGCCGAAGAGCAGCGTGCACGTGCGGAAGCCGAAGAGGAAGAAAACAAAGCACTCGTAGAAGAGATGACTATTAAGTTAATTGAAGCAGAAGCAGAAATTCCTCTCTCAATTTCAGATTCGTTTAATTCCGAAAGAATGAGTGTGATGGATTACTATACACTCCGAAATATTCTTGCCGATACTGAAATGCGACAATCAATTGCTTCACCTGGTGGCGAAACTGATACTACCCGTTCCTCACACTCCTTGGGACTATCCTAACTACATCTAAAGGAGAAATTGATGGGATTTGATCTACAGGCATTAATACCTATTATTCTTGCTGTTTTATTTATAGTCCTTGGAGGTGCGCGCCGTCGCAAACCAGCACAGTCTGACCCTCCACCGCAACCTAATCCAGATGTTAATGTTCCTCCCGATAGTGAAGTAGTATTACCTCCATTTATGCAGAATTTTGAGGGTTTCACTGAGGAATCAGAATTCTCTGAGGAAGTTGTAAACAGTAGTGATGAAGAAGTAGCGGTGGTTTCTGAACAAATTGAACCAGAAGCAGTTCAAGAACCTGTGTCGGAGAGAAAACCGGCAGTACCTCCTCCAGTACCTACGGATTCTCCTACACCACTTATAACGAGACCTTTACCAGGTACGTCATTGATTGAGATTTCACCTGAGACATTTCGTCAAGGTATCATACTTGCTGAAATACTTGGAAAACCAAAAACCCTTAGACCTCGTCGGTAGTAAATATTATAACGGTAGATTTGATTGTTGAGAATTCAGTTAAATTAATTCGTCAAATATTCCATAAGTAGGATGGGTAAGTATATAGACATTTCATTCGTCTGTTTTGAATTCTATTCTAACGTGAATTCGGTATAAGCAACTTTGGGAATCGGCAAAATATGCAATGCTAAAATCCGTTGTGATAGTACCTGATAAATTTTGTAAAGTTTTTGAGTCAATCCTGACTGTATTAGTCATAAATAACCTGCAAACCCACTTGTGGTAAAGGATTGTGGTACATGTCCAAATTCTTGAATTTCCGATTGACTCAAAAAACTCAAAAGTATGACATTGTAAATTCGGCAATAGATATAAAATCCTATATGTCTGCTAAACCGAACTCACGTTAATCTAATATGTGTTGTGGACATGGTAGAATTGGTTATGTCTATTTCTGTGTAGTTAGTTTTTCAATTATATTCCTGAGTAAAAATAATAATGGAACTGCATCATGGACTTAATTTTATGGACAAGGTATATTGCTCCACTGATAGTATTGATTTTTGTCATATATGTAATAGTGTCAAGTAACCGTGCACATAAGAAAATAATAAAAGCAAAATTAGAAGCTAACAATGATGTTAGTCAAGCTGACAATAGCGAAGATATTTTTCTTCCCAATATGGACGGTTATTCTGTTGGGGAATTGGAACATAATGTAGATAATTCAAGTGAATCTATAATTGATACAAATGAGTCATCAATATCTGAAGAAAATCAAGTGACACCAACTATGACAGACCCAATACATCTTGCATTGAATCCTGCAATTACAAATAAAGAAAAATATCAGACACCAATGCAGGAGTCTTTCTTGTTAGATCATTCTCTTGAATTGTATCGTCAAGGTATAATACTCTCAACAATTCTCAGTAAACCAAAAGCATTACGTGATAGGATATAGTTTTACATCCCTCCATTTATCCGTAGTTCGAAACTGAAAATATAATAATGCATCGTTTCATTTCTCAGTTTACTATTATTCCATTATTCCTCCTATTTTACCCAATCAGTGTTCAACCGCATCCTGTAGAATCAACACAAACAGATGGTGTTGAAATGGAGGTGCCATCTTATGCTCGATTCCTTAAAGGAATTAAGATTTGCCTTGATCCTGGACACGGTGGACAGGGACATATTCCAGGATATAAGCGCGGTCCTACAGGTCTACGTGAAGCTGTAATTAACCTTAAGGTTGCGAATTTTCTCAAAGAGTTATTAGAGCAGGTTGATGTTACCGTAGTGATGACACGTGTAGACGATTCATATGTGAGTTTGGCACGCCGGAGTCAGATAGCCAATGAAAACCATGTAGATTTCTTTATATCCATACATCACAATGGTCTTGATGATAACCCAGAAACAAACTACACATCCACGTGGTATCACGGCGATGCTGACGATTCACGACCAAGTTTAGACTTGGCACGTTATATTCATCAGGGAGTAACAGATGCAATGCGACTGCCAATTTCTACATCAACAGGACTCTATTCCGACAAACTGGTTGTAGCATCAGGATTCGGTGTCCTACGTCAGACAAAGAGTCCTGCAGTTGTGTGTGAAGCATCGTTCTATACTAACCCAGAGGAAGAGAACAGGTTAAAAGACGATGACTATCTAAGAAGAGAAGCGTATGGGTATTTTCTCGGAATTGCACGTTATGCTGAAGCGGGGTTTCCTAAAGGTATTCTGAGGACACCTGAGCATGCATCTGTAATCCAGACAAAAACACCTATTATCAAAATAAAGGTTAAGGATGGACTACATGACCGTGGGGCATGGATGCTGAAACGTCAACAGGTTTTTACTAATACTATCCAAATTAAGATTGATAATGTAAATGTCCCGTTTGATTACAACCGAAATACAGATATAATTACAGTAAATATAAGAGAACCGTTGACGAACGGTAACCATTTTGTGCAAACAGAATTAGTAAATTATTACGGTAATCATAGTCTTCCAAAGCCACAAAAGTTTAAAATTGCACCTCCTGCAAAGGAAATACAACTGAATGCATGGTCAGATACAATTCCCTATGATGGAATTAGTTATGTTGGTATCACAGTAACTGCACTTGATGCTGATGGAATACCGATAGCTGATGATGAACAGATTAGTATAAAAACAACTAATGGTATTCTTCATCAAACAAAGAATTTTACAATAAATGGAACAACTCAATTTTACCTTTACGCGCCTGAAAAACCGGGTAACGCAACGGTGGTAGCATCTTACGGTCAAACAAGCAAATCTATAGATCTCAGATTCACAGACATACAAAATGCAATTATACAAGGACAGGTTTCTGATGCGGATGCCGATACACCGATTACCGATGTGAAATTGATTGCAGATCATGGGTTAAATGCAATTACAGATGTTGAAGGACATTATTTCATTCAGACCGACCAATCAATTGCACATCCGTTCCATACAACAATACACTTTTCAAAGCCCGGATATTATCCTGATAATCATCAAGTTTTCGTAGAATCAAATAGTGCAAGTATTGTCAATGTCAAACTTCATGCAATTGCTGATGGTGCATTTTCAGATACATTTCTTGTTCTTGATACACAGACAGATACACCAAAAACACATAAACTCATCAGAATATTAAAACAGATGTTAGAACTTGCGGGTGCAACAGTTATTGATATTCATACATCTGGTCAACAAATTACTACAGATGAACGGATCAAAAAGGTAAATAGTATTGAAAAGGAGGGTTACTACTTACAAATCAATCACACGCGTATGCGTGAAGGGGAATCTCCAGTAGTAGGAAAACACAACCGTGGTAATCAAGGTACAGAGACCTTTCAAAAACGGATTCTTGAACAATTCAATAGAAATCTTTATGAAACACCGATAATCACCGTTCAGGATAGAGACACTCCAATAATACAACAGACCAACAAACTTGCAATGACACTTGACATTCGCTCCCTTGATTTGGATAATTCATCAGTAAATAAAGAAGCGAATGCTATTTTCGTTGGTGCTTGGTTATATTTAAAAGATGTACCAGATGTTGATAGAGAGAAAATTGACCGTTTTATGTTATACTTAAAACAGACACAAGGTGAATAAGGGTGCAGATAAATTCGAAAGTGGTCAAATTGAATCTTAATCACCCGTTCAAGATTTCTCGTCGAGATACTGATTCATATAGAGAGGTGGTATCAGTTGAAATTGATGGTGGTATAGGAGAGGCAGCACCTGCAAAGTTTTACGGTGAAACTGCTCAGTCTGTAGTTTCAGCCTTAGATACACTTTCTTCCACACTTGACTGTGATCTCGATCAAATTCACGATGTTATGTCTAAGATGGAATTACATCTTGAGGGGAATTACGCTGCAAAGTCAGCAATAGACATGGCACTGCACGATAGGTTAGGGAAAGAACTTGGTGTGCCGCTTTACAAACTCTGGGGATTAAATCCACAAAATACTCCATTTACTTCCTACACTATAGGTCTTGATGAACCTGGTGTGATGGCTGAAAAGGCACTTCTGACTAAGGATTTTCCTATTCTGAAAGTTAAACTCGGTACATCTCGTGATATTGAGATCATTGAAACACTTCGCAATGTCACAGATAAACCTATCTATGTTGATGCTAATACTGGGTGGACAGCAAAAGAAGCTGTCAACAAAATCAGTCAACTTTCACAATTTGGTGTTGAGTTAATAGAGCAACCTACCATGCCTGATGATTTAGACGGACTTAAATTTGTCCGTGAACATTCGGAATTGCCCATTATTGCTGACGAGAGTGTAAAAAGTGCAAATGATATACCTGCATTGGCTGAATCGGTAGATGGGATAAACATCAAATTGGTAAAATGCGGTGGTATATCAGAAGCAGTTCGGATGATACATACTGCACGTGCACACGGATTGCTTGTAATGATTGGATGTATGATTGAGAGTTCACTCGGTATTACTGCCGCAGCACACTTAACCCCACTCGTTGATTATGCCGATTTGGATGGAAATCTATTAATATCAAATGATCCTTACTTGGGAGTTACCGTTGAAAAAGGCAAGTTAATTTTACCAGAACGTAATGGCATAGGTGTTATTCCTATTGACGATTAATCGCTCCCAACTAACTTGATCTAAATGGTTGACTTTAGACAAATGGAGAAATAAAAATGTCTGAACAAAAACGAAATGTGCTGATTACTGGGGGAACTGGGATATTAGGCAGTGCTGTAACAAAAGCCTACCTAATACAAGGTGACAATGTTGCTGTCACATATCTTTTTGATAATGAGGTTGAACGTTTCAAAAAGTACAATCCTGAATTAAGTGAAGATGTTACTTTTATATATGCAAATGTAACTGAAGAAGCAGATGTAAACAAAACAATACAGACTTTCATCACTGAATTTGGTCATTTAGATATATTGGTTAATATCGTTGGTGGATTTGTTGGTGGTATCCCAACTGCAGACTTAGAAGAGGATAGATGGGATTTCATGATGAATCTGAACCTAAAATCTGTATTCCTCTGTTGTAAAACTGTGGTTCCACACATGACTGAACGAGGTTATGGTAAGATTGTCAATGTCTCAGCACGAGCAGGTTTGAAGGGTGAAGCTGGATTAAGTGCGTACTGTGTATCAAAAGGAGGAGTTCGCACCTTAACCGAAGCCTTAGCTGCAGAGGTGATGGATTCTGGTATTAATGTCAATGCTATCATGCCAAGTATTATGGATACACCTGCTAATCGTGAGGCTATGCCAGACGAAGACCACGATCGTTGGGTAAAAACAGAAGATGTTGCCAAGATTATCAGTTTCCTAACATCAGACGATTCGGCTATTATAAATGGTGCTGCTATACCTGTTTACGGTAGGGCATAATATACAACATAGGTTTATGGCATCTACATCACCCAATTGATAACGATGTAGATGTCTTTTTTATTTTCAGACTTTGTATAATGTATTGTATATTGCTATTTTGTTAGACTTATTTATACACAAACAGTTTTATTTTCCTCGCAAAATTCCTTCCGTATTGCCAAAAAAATATATAATGCCTGCCTAAAAAATAGGCAATGCTATAAATTATAATTATAAAATGTACCCTTGTATATTATAGGATTACTTGTGATTACTCAATTCTTAATATTGGCTCTTTATTGGCACTAAATTTGCTATATAGTCAGTGTAAGTTTTCATATATACATTTATTATTAAAATTGCATTGTATCGGAATTTGAAAGGTATTAATTTTTAAGAATGGAAACTGATGTTGAAACATATCATGTATTAATTATTGATAACGATCTGGTACGGGTAAAACTGTTAAACCAAGTTTTTGAAGCAAGTAGGTATAACATCAAAGCTCAAGTAGGACTTAGTAGTAGTTTACTTGATAAAGTTAAAGATACTAATCCTGACATTATTCTATTTGGTGTCGACTCACCCTGTAATGAAACCTTAGCAACCATTGGAACTATCAATCAGGAACATCCATGTCCAATTGTTATGTTTGCGAAGGATGAGTGCTCAGAGACAATTCAAAATGCGACATTAGCTGGTGTATCCGCCTATGTAGTCGGTAGTCTGAATAAGGAACGGATCGAAACAATTATAGAGGCAGCGATTGCTCGTTTTGGTAAGTTTCGTGCATTACAAAAAGAACTTGAAGAGACGAAAACAAGTCTTGCAGAACGGAAAATAATAGAACGTGCAAAGGAAATAGTCGCACAACAACGTGGTACTACCGAGGCGGAAGCATACCAAACATTACGTAAAATGGCGATGGATCGCAGAAAACGTCTCGCAGAAATTGCTCAAGATGTCCTGTCTATTGCTGAAGTTTTGACAAACAAGGTATAGAACCATCTGTTTACATCTTGATATATTAAGATAAGAGTTCTCGTTCAACGATGAACGAAGCTACTATAAAAAAAGAATATTAATTACCAAACCAATGTTGGTATGGTAGGGACATAGGTGTCCATTTGGCAAAGTAATATGATTGCCGATGGATGCCTTTTTATTTTAACCAATTTATTTATTAGGATGTATACAGGTTTCAAAAGTTAATATATTAGAATGCTTTCTAATGAGAATAGGAGATTCAATGATGAACGAGAAAATAAAGTTATTAAGTCCTAAGAAGACAGTATCTCATAGGAAACGGAAAGCGAAAATCCATCCTGCTGAGGAACTCAAACGTGAAAAAAACGGACTTGAGGTAATGGAGGATATTCCATATTACGTCCGCAATGGGTGGGAATCAATTCCTCCTGAGAAACGTGACAGACTTAAGTGGGTTGGTGTGTTCTATAGAAAACAGACCCCGGGTGCATTTATGATGCGACTTCGTATGTCAAGTGGGTTTTGCAATTCTGAACAAATACGTACAATAGCATCTATTAGTGCTGCACACGGTCCAGGTTTTGTTGACCTTACGACACGACAGCAAATTCAACTGCGTGGTTTCAATATTGAGAATGTCCAAAATATATGGAATCAACTTGAAGAGGTAGGCATAAATTCTCTGCAAACAGGATTTGATAATATTAGAGGTATTACCGGTTGTCCTGTGTCCGGTTTGACACCAAATGAGTTACTTGATGCTTCATCTGTTGCGAAGCAATATACAGAAATTATTTCAGGCAACAAGGAATTTACAGATCTTCCACGTAAGTTTAATGTAGGTATAACAGGTTGTATGGAAAACTGTACACATGCTGCATCACAAGACATCTCTCTCACTCCTGCAGTAAAAGAAATTGGTGGACAAGAAACGAAAGGATTTAATATCTCAGTGGGTGGCAAAATGGGTTCAGGTGGCTTCACACTTGCACATGATCTCGATGTATTTGTATGTCCAGAAGAAGCTGCTGAGGTGTGTGCAGAAATAACATTAATATTCAGAGACCACGGACCACGGACAGTGCGAAATAAATCGCGTCTTGCCTTCCTTATTGCGGATTGGGGTATAGAGAAGTTTCGAAGTGAGTTAGAGTCTCGATACAAACAGCCACTACTTTCAGGTGGTGAAGATATGCGTGGAAAGAAGAAAACTGACCACACAGGTATATTCTCTCAAAAACAGAAAAACTTGAACTATGTTGGACTTGTTGTGCCTGTAGGACGAATTACCACAGAGCAACTATATGAAGTCGCGCGAATCTCAGACTTATACGGATCAGGAGAAATTCGGTTAACACAAGGGCAGAATATGATTATACCCAATATTCCAGATGAAAAAATAGGTGAATTAACTGCAGAACCACTTTTACAAGAACTGCGATATGATCCCTCAGAAATCATGCGTGGCATGGTGAGCTGCACTGGAATTGATTATTGCCATTTTTCTCTCATAGAAACAAAAGAACGTGCTATGGAAGCAATACAACATTTGGAAGCAAAACTTGGACTTACAAAACCTATTACAGTAAATTGGTCAGGTTGTCCAAATGGTTGTGGAAACCACGCAGCTGCTGATATAGGTTTACTGGGTAAAAGAACAAAAATCAACGGCGTAGTTACTGATGCAGTTGATGTGTTTGTCAAGGGAAACGCAGGACCAAATCCAAAAAATGCAACCAAGTTGTTAGAAAATGTACCTTGTGACGATTTACCCCAAGTACTTGAAGGACTTGTACCCTACTTTTCACATAAATAATTCACTTTAGTTAGCATAGATTAAAATATGTGTGGTGATTATTTCATATTTGCAATATTCAGATCATCTCAAATTATTTCAAGAAAGGAAAATCTATTTAGGTTATATGAATGGATATTAAGAATAAAGCAACAAAAATAAATCTCTTTAGTATAAAAACGGTTCAAATGCGTACCTTTCACACAACGTGGTTTGCGTTTTTCTTAGCATTCTTCGGTTGGTTTGGTATTGCACCATTAATGGCGATTGTACGAGAAGATCTCATGTTAACCAAAGCACAAGTAGGTAACACAATAATTGCCTCTGTAGCAATTACGGTTTTGGTAAGGGTTCTGATTGGACCTCTTTGTGATCGTATTGGTTCACGCAAGGCATATACGTGGTTATTAATTCTCGGTTCAATTCCAGTCATGGGTATCGGACTTGCCAAGGACTATACTACATTCCTTCTATTTCGCTTAGCTATTGGGGCAATTGGTGCTTCGTTTGTAATTACTCAATATCATACTTCCGTCATGTTTGCACCGAATTGCGTTGGAACAGCAAACGCAACAACTGCAGGATGGGGTAATTTAGGTGGTGGAGTCACTCAAATGGTGATGCCGTTGATCTTTACTGCTGTACTTAGTTTTGGCGTGGATAAGTTCCTTGGATGGCGATTGGCAATGATTATCCCTGGTGTTGGTTTGTTTATCATGGGGTTTATATATAATTTCGTCACCCAAGACACACCAGATGGAAACTATAAGGAACTACGTGAAAGAGACAAACTTGAACCTGCTAAAGGTAAAGGAATGGAATCTTTCAAACTTGCGATAAAGGACTATCGCGTTTGGGCACTATTTGTAATTTATGCTTCATGCTTTGGCGTGGAACTCACAATAAATAATGTTGCTGCATTATATTATCATGATCAGTTTCATTTAGATGTAAAAACAGCAGGACTCATTGCAGGACTATTCGGTTTAATGAATATATTTGCGCGTTCAGTCGGTGGATTTTTCTCTGATTTCTTTGCTAAAAGTATGGGATTGCGTGGACGTGTTCTTTTCCTGTTTGTTGTGTTGTTAGGTGAAGGTCTGATGCTAACTGTCTTTTCACAGATGAATGTGTTGGTTCTTGCAGTTGGAACTATGATAATATTCAGTCTCTTTGTCCAGATGTCTGAAGGTGCTACGTTTGGAATAGTTCCATTTATCAATAAAAAGGCGTTAGGTTCTGTTGCTGGAATTGTTGGTGCGGGTGGTAACGCTGGTGCAGTTGCAGCAGGATTTTTATTTCGTGCCGAAAATATTACCATGCAACAAAGTCTGCTTTTTCTTGGTGTAATGGTTGTTGTTGGAGCGTTTGCTACAGTCTTAGTACGATTCTCACCTGAGGTGCAAGCAGCAGAGAAAAAAGCATTTGAAGCAGCACTTGCTGAAAGATATGCTTTTAAAAACTGAACTGGAAGCACAATGATTCCTACTTGATATTGTGAATAGACCAAATATAATTGGAGAAATCAGTGAATAATTCAACTGGAAAAGCCGTCTGTCCCTATTGTGGCGTCGGTTGTGTAATCCGAGCAACGGTAAAGGACAATAAAATAACAAGGATATCAGCCGATGATGACGTTGCACCAAATTACGGTATGCTTTGTCCAAAAGGGGCACATCTTAAACAAGTATTCCAGAACCATGATGGTAGACTTGCATATCCAATGATTCGTGAAAGTAAGAGTGAACCGCTTCGCCAGGTTTCATGGGAACAAGCAATTGCATTTACGGCAAGTCGTCTTCAAGATATTCGATTGGAATACGGTAAAGATGCACTTGCACTCTATGGTTCGGGACAATTAGATACGGAAACATCTTATGTATTCAACAAGTTATTCAAAGGGTTTTTGCGAACGAATAATATTGATACAAATAGCAGGCTTTGTATGTCATCTGCGGTGGTAGGTTATATGCAGGCATTCGGTTCAGATGGTCCACCAACCTGCTATGATGATATTCAGCATGCTGATGTGTTTCTGATTATAGGCGCGAATATGGCTGCAAATCATCCGGTTCTTTTTCAGATGATCCGTAAACGTAGGGCGGTTGACCCTAATTCTCGGATAATTGCAGTTGATCCACGTCGTACACAAACGGCGGATTTCTCAGATATTCATGTCCCCCTTGCACCTGGAAGTGATGTGGCTTTTCTACAACTTATTTCCAAACGTTTGCTTGCAAATGGACGTGTTGCAAGACGGTTTGTTCAAAGGAATACTGAAAACTATAGTGCATATAAGAACCATCTTGAAAGCCTTGATGAGGATACACTTCTTTCTATTTGCGATATACATCCGGGACGTATTGATGAAATCGTGGAATATCTGTCTAAGCCGAATCGTTTGCTGAGTTTCTACTGTCAAGGTACAAACCAAAGTACAAGTGGTGTTGACAAGAATGCTGCTCTTATCAACCTGCATCTTCAGTTAGGTGAGGTGGGAATCAAAGGAGCAGGACCTTTTTCTTTGACAGGCCAACCGAATGCGATGGGTGGTAGAGAAGTTGGATACTTGTCACATCAGTTACCCGGTTATCGTGTTGTAACGGATGATATGCACCGCGCTTATCTTGAAGGTGCATGGAGAATTCCACCAGGGAGTATTGATCCGAATCCGGGATTAACAGCAGTACCAATGTTCGAGGCGGCTGCAGCTGGTGATGTACGTGCTCTCTGGATTGTATGTACGAATCCTGCTGTGAGTATGCCTGATACAAAGGTATCTCAAGCTGGATTAAAACGTGCTGATTTTGTTATTGTACAGGATTGTTATTATCCAACAGAAACGACGGAATATGCGGATGTGCTGCTTCCAGCTGCACAGTGGGGTGAAAAAAGCGGAACTATGACTAACAGTGAACGACTCGTCGTTCGTAGCGATAAATTTCTTGAACCTCCTGGAGAGGCAAAACCAGATTGGTGGATATTTACACAAATTGCACAAGTTATGGGATTCAAACGTGATTTTGATTTCCGTAATCTCTCTGAGATATGGGACGAATATCGTCTATTAACTGCTGGTACTCCGTGTGACCAGATGGGGATGACGAATGACCGTTTGGAAAAAATGTCTTTACGATGGCCATGTCCACATACAGGTCACCCTGGTACACACCGTCGTTACACGCGTAGGAGATTTTTTACACCGTCAGGAAAAGCACAATTTAAAACACCTGTCTATCAACCGCCTGATGAGAACATAGATGAAGAATATCCACTCGGTTTAACTACTGGTCGTATTGCGAGTCAATGGCATACTCGTACTCGTACCGGGAAAGTTCCACAATTAAATAAAAAAGAACCAGAACCTTTTGTTGAAATTCATCCTGACGATGCTGAGGAATTCTGTGTAGAAGATGGGGATTGGGTTTATCTGGTTGGGAGACGGGGAAAGTGTTATGCAAAGGCACGTGTTACGGAGGCTATCAGACGTGGATTGCTCTTCACACCGTTTCATTGGGGTGACCTCTTTCATGCTGAGACCAATGTAAATTATGTGACGAATCCAGCTTTTGATCAAGTATCAAAGCAGCCTGAGTTGAAATTTTGTGCAGTTCGGATTGAGGTAAATGAGGAAACATAGAAGATACATTTGTGCAGTACTATAGGCTACAACATGGAAGATGGAACACAATATATAACAGGATGTCTCTATGTCATTTCATCCAGTAATACGCTGAATAACTGGTTACTGCAGACCCTCTCATATACTTGTCGTAGTCTGATTCCATTATATTGGAATCTTCAGCATTTCCTATTCTAACGAAATAGCCTTTTCAACTACCTCTTGTAAGTATACATCTACATCTAACTGGCGTCTTGCAGCATTCAATGCTATCCGACCATACAACTCAGGACTTGTTTGTATAGTCAATTCTGCTGGGAATGGTTTATCTGGTATTTTCCCTTGTTCTTTGCATACTTCAAAATATACCTCAAGTGACTTCCGCATCTCCTCTCGGAGTTCAGTTACAGATGCGCCATAGAAATTGATAACATCTTGAGTATTTACCACTGTTCCATGAAAAAGTTCAATATCGGGATCAAAATCAACAACACCTATATATCCTTTGTATTCAATCATGGTCTAATCCCTGCCTTTACAAGAAAATTCCTCAAATCTCTAACTGCTCCTTTATCCATATCTGGACTTGGATGTAGACGATGTAACACAATAATACAATCATTAAGTGAAACTGACACTCTTGAACCTGCTCGTTCTTTGATTATAGCATCCAAGTTTCTTAACATAGACTCAACATCTCGCCATTTGATATTCCCTGAGATAGGTTGTGCGAAGATTGTATCAAGTGTCCTTCTGTGTCGTTTATTCACTGTATTTCCAAACAATATTATAATTAATATATGACGATTATTGTAGCTATAGTTTTGGAAAACTGTTAAAATCCAAGCTGCTTATCGACGATGTTTTTCAATTCTTCACCATTTAAATACCGTTTAAGATTATCCAAGAAGAATTCTGTAATGCGGCGCATGCGGTGCTGTGACCCACCCGCAGCATGTGGTGTAATGATAACGTTATCCATATCCCACAACGGACTCTCTTTTGGCAGTGGTTCAACTTCTGTTACATCCAATCCTGCACCAGCGATTTTTCCGTCTTGTAATATCTTGATAAGGTCTGGTTCGTTGACAATCGGTCCTCTGGCGACATTGATGAGATATGATGTTGGTTGCATTACAGAAAGGTTTTTGGCATTAATCAATCCGCGTGTTTCCTCAGTCAAGGGACATGCAATCATTACAACATCAACTCGACTCATCATATCTGCGAGTTTATCCATTGGCATCAGTTCATCGACATTATCAGGTTTTTCGGTGCGATATGCATCAACTGCGATTACATGCATATCAAAACCATTTGCTCGTTTTACCATCTGCATTCCGATACCACCTAATCCAACGATACCGATTTTAAAACCGTCAATCTCAATCATAGGAGATTTACTGCCACCCCACTGATGGTTATCTTGGTTTCGGACAAAATGGTGGATACCGCGTGTCAACCCGAGTAGCAGAGCAAACGCTTGATCAGCAACGTGTGTTCCATATAGACCAGCAGCATTTGTTAATATTACATCACTTTCTCGGATTGCAGGATACATGTGTTTGTCCATTCCCGCGCTTGACGCTTGAATCCACTTGATATTGGGTAATAATGGGAATATGTCTTCTGCACAGAAACCAAAGTAAATGTCTGTATCTTTACCTTCTTCAGCAATTTCCTCTCTTGAACTCGGATTTACGTATGTGTGATTACTCCCAATTATTTCTTTTAACCGATTTAATTGGTCTTCTTCAACACGATGTTGTAATATTATCTTCATATATGTCCTTTCATATACTGATTATGTGTTAAATTACCATGGAGGTGTTTCAGGCAGTAATTCTTCAAATTTCTTAAGTAACTCTTCCTCGTAGCTGCCTGCATATTCACCATTAAAGAATCTATCAATACCTTCTTCAAGGAAGTGTGCCCAAGATGTATCTTCGGAACCTGGATTAACTGGAAAAAACATTGCACCTACACTCTGTGCGGCTTTCAAGTCACCGGGTGAATCGCCGATCATCAAGACATGATTGTCTGGATATCTATCTTTTGTAGTGATGGTGAGGTGTTCGGTTTTTGTTCCCATCTCCTGACCGGCAATAAGCGCAACATATTGGTCAATATCGTGTTCATCCCATTCACGTTTGAGTGCTTCGTCTGGTGTAGCGGAAACCACAATGACATCTGCTTTTCCTTGGAGTCGTTGTAAGGCATCACGGACCCCGGGGAACGGTGGTAGGTTGAAGACAATATCTGTAACACTTTCATTAACGCCGAGACTCCATTTCATGACTTGGCTCAACTCGACAAGTCTATCTCCGGTTGCATCATCAATTGCTGCCTGAAGTGCGGGGTTACCAAGTTTCGTTTCAGTTTCAGTCCATTCCCGTAGGTGCGGTAGTTCTGGAACTTCTACACCCATTTTCTGTACTATAGGCATCTCACGTAAATAATCAAAAACTAATAAAACTGCTTTGAAGCGATTGGTGCCGCGCATCGTGGAATAGAGATTTACAAAATCCCATGCTTGATGTACCTGACGTGAAATAGATGCTAATCCAAAATATTTGACGACGTTGACACTGAAACAGTCATTGTGTTTTACCTCCATGCTGTTGAAAACACAACCATCCGAATCTATACCTACAAAAAAATCATGATCAGGTTTGAAATCATATAATGCTTGTTGTGGTCCTTGATCCATAAGTTCTCCTTTATTCAACAATAACTTCAGGTCTGTTTTCAAGCATCCATTCGGTATGAAACACAGTCGGTTCACCATCGGCACCAACAACCGTGTTGCCGTCTGAATCCAATTTGTTATAGGTATGTGCACCGAAATAGTCTCGCATCGCTTGGATTAGATTGGCTGATAGTCTGCTATTGCGATAGCTATCAAAATAAGCTAATGCTGAACTGAATGCAGGAATAGGAACACCGAGTTGAGTAGCAGTACTGATGACATTTCGCCAATGTGGTTGTGCTGCTTCAATGACACCACGAAAATAGGAGTCAAGTAACAGATTTGGCAAGTCGGGATTTCGCTCAAAGGCTTCAGCAATCCGATGTAGGAATTTTGCGCGAATTATACATCCACCTCTCCAACCTAATGCAATTTTACCGAGATCCAGATTCCATTCGTTTTCTTCACTTGCTTCACGCATCAAAGCGAATCCTTGTGCATAAGAACATATTTTAGCAGCATAAAGTGCGTCGTGGATTGCTTTTAAGGCTTGTTCTCTATCTCCATCAAATTTTCCAACTGGTCCATTAATAACCTTAGATGCTTCAACGCGTTCATTTTTTATTGCTGAGATACAACGTGCGAATACCGCTTCAGCGATAGTAGGCGCAGAAATACCAAGGTCAAGAGCAGAAATGCTTGTCCATTTACCTGTTCCTTTTTGTCCTGCTTTGTCAAGGACGACATCAACAAAGGGCACTCCCTTTGCATCCCGTTGTGTAAATATATCCGCAGTAATTTCGATAAGATAAGAATTCAGTTCTCCTTGATTCCATTCGTTAAATACATTTTGCATTTCATCTGCATTCATTCCTAAGACAGTTTTCATAAGTGAATATGCTTCGCAAATTAGTTGCATATCACCGTATTCAATTCCATTATGTACCATTTTGACATAATGTCCTGCTCCGTTAGGACCGATGTAAGAACAACAAGGTGTCCCTTCAACCTGTGCTGCAATTTTGGTAAAGATTGGTTCTACAAGTGCATAAGCTTCAGGTGAACCCCCTGGCATCATTGCTGGACCTTTTAATGCACCTTCTTCACCACCGGAGATACCTGTTCCGATGAAGAGGATATCCTGTTCCGACAATTCTGTGTGTCTTCGTATAGTGTCATTGAAATTTGAGTTTCCACCATCAATAATTAGATCGCCTTTGGTTAGGTGTGGTACTAATATCTCAATGAATGCATCAACAGGTTCCCCTGCTTTGACCATTAAAATTACTTTGCGTGGTGTCTCTAAATTTGCAATAAATTCCTGTATGGAGTGTGTTCCGATTATATTTTTTCCATTTGCTGCACCATCTATGAAAGCATCCACTCGAGAAACTGTTCGGTTAAAAACCGCGACCTGAAATCCTTTGCTTTCCATATTCAGAGCGAGGTTTTCACCCATCACTGCTAATCCGATGAGTCCAATATTTGCTGCCAAATTTGTTTCCTCCTAAGACAAAATGTATTGAATATCATACACTGCAAAAGGTAAAGATGTCAACAGCAAAATATAGCTTTATCATTCTAATACCATTTCTAATAATTAATATGCCATTGACTGTGGAATGTTGTTGGAGAGTTGTCGCGACCGGGAGGTCAAATCAAGAAATCAAGAAATCAACGGTATGAATACCATTTAGGTATTCCCCCAAATCAACGCCAAATCAACGGTATGAATACCATTTAGGTATTCCCCGTGTGGCATTTGTCCGGTATGAATACCATTTAGGCATTCCCCGTCTACAGAAGAAGTGTTGTTGCGACCGGGAGATCGCTCCTACAGTGAATTGCTGAGGGGAGGCATGTATAATTCAAAAACACGTTTCAGACTACTAACTTACAACCTGCCAAATTGGTTCTGCCCCCTCAACTCCAACGAGTTTTTGATCTAATCCACTGTGGAAGTATGTGAGTTGATTTGGATCAATACCAAGCTGATGAAGGATTGTAGCGTGGAGATGTCTTACATGGAAAGGATCTATGACTGCTGCGCTGCCGAGTTCGTCTGTCTCCCCAACACTGATACCGCCTTTGATTCCACCTCCTGCCATCCACATTGTGAATCCGTAGGAGTTGTGGTCACGTCCTGTACCTTTAGCATACTCCGCAGTAGGTTGTCGACCGAATTCACCGCCCCAGACAACGAGAGTTTCATCAAGTAACCCGCGTTGTTTTAGGTCTTTAAGGAGTCCAGCAATCGGTTTATCTGTTGCTTTTGCATGTTTGTTATGGTTTCTCTCAATATCACTATGTGCGTCCCAATTATCATCGTTGTGTGCTCCACCAGAATAAAGTTGAATGAATCGCACACCTCTTTCAACGAGTCTTCTTGCTAACAGACATTTTTTACCATACTCCTCTGTATCTTTTTCATTTATACCATATAGTGCTTTTATGTGTTCTGGCTCACTGTTCAAGTCAACCGCTTCAGGTGCTGCGGATTGCATTTTGTATGCTAATTCATAACTTGATATCCGTGCTGCGAGATCGGTGTTATCGGCATGTTTTGATAGATGTGTTGCATTAAATTTATGTAAATAGTCGAGTAATCTACGTTGTTGGCTGTCGGACATTCCCTGTGCACGTTTTAAATTGAGAATAGGTGTGCCATCAGAACGAAAGACGGTTCCTTGAAATACGGCAGGCATATAGCCGCTACTCCAGTTTTTTGCCCCACTAATTGGTCCACCTGTCCTGTCAAGCATCACAACGTATCCTGGCAGGTTCTCGTTCACACTACCAAGTCCATAATTCGCCCAAGACCCAAGTGATGGGTGACCGCTGATGATACGACCTGCGTTCATCATCAACATCGCTGATCCGTGTAACGGTGAATCTGCAGTCATTGATTTAATAAATGCAATATCATCAACGCATGTGGCAAGATGTGGAAATAGTCCTGAAACCCATTGTCCTGATTCTCCGTACTGTTTGAATTCCCATTTTGGTCCGACAATTCGTCCTTGATTTCTTTCACCACCACGTCCTTTTGTTTTCACTTGGACAGTCTTATCGTTTAGCTTAATTAACGACGGTTTGTAGTCAAAAGTATCTACATGGCTTGGACCACCATACATGAATAGGAATATAACATGTTTTGCCTTGGGTGTGAAGTGTGGTTGTTTTGGAGCAAGAGGATTAGTGTAGGGTGATACCCCATCTGCTGCGTATGCCTGTGAGTCCAGAAATCCATCTGAAGTAAGTAATCCAGTTAGAGCTAATGACGCAAAACCACCTGCAATGTTCCCAATAAATTCTCTACGTGTTTGACCACAGAAAGAACCATTTGAATTTGTATCTCTACTTGTCTTTAAACGACTGTTCATTAGGTATCTCCATTCTTAGAGTTACTGTTATGCAAATTCGTATATACTGCTTAATCTAAAAAGATAAATTCGTTTAAATTCAATGCTAACAATGCAAATCTGTCAAGTGCGATGTCTGTAGTTACACCATTCTGTTGCTGGAGTTCAGAGGTGAAATTTAATGCATGTTGTATCTCTGTTTGTTCAGGTTCACGACATAACACAAGACGTAATCCATATTTCACACGATCCTCTATCGTAATTCCACCTTCCCAACGCATTCTATTTGCAAAGATGTGTGCTTGTTCATTAATGAACTTTCCGTTAAGCATCGTCAGTGATTGCGTTGGTACAGTTGTTGTAAACCGAACAGGACAGGTAGAATCTGTATTTGCTTGGTCATATAGGTTTAATATTGGTACAAGTAACGAACGTTTTACCTTTACATAAACACTTCTCCGATTTGCCTCATCTGGTGGAGATTGCCCCCAAACACTCCTTGGTCTTGAGGCAGTTGCCAACACTTCTTCAGGTAGTTCTGGATATATACTTGGTCCTGCCATTTTTAAGTTCAGTTTACCAGTTATCCATAACACTGTATCCCGAATCTCCTCGGCAGTTAACCGTCGCATGTTGAATCTCCAAAATAGGTCATTATTTGCATCCTTATGTATGTAAGTCGGATTGCTCTGTGTAGACATCTGATATGTGTTTGATGTCATAATCAGCTTATGCATCGCTTTTATTTTCCATCCAGAAGTAATGAATTCGGACGCAAGCCAGTCAAGAAGTTCAGGATGTGTAGGAGGTGAACCCAATTGCCCAAAATCGTTGGATGTACGGACGATACCACGTCCGAAGTGATATTGCCAAATGCGGTTGACCATCACGCGCGCGGTAAGTGGGTTGTCATCCTTTGCAACCCATTCTGCAAAGACACGTCGTTTACCAGAAGTCTTTGACTCCTTTGGCATCACTGGTGTCTCTACCACAGGTGGATTTAGCACAGAAGGAAATGCTGGGTTAACCTCCCGACCAACAAGAGTTGGATTACCTCTCCGCAAAATGTGTGTCGGTGTCTGCGAGTCTTCTGTTACTACCAAGGCTTGATGTTCGTAAGGTATACGTTGACGACGACGTTGATCACGCTGTTGTTTTATCTCATTATATTTATCCACTAATGTTTTTAGTTCTTCATTAGATTCAATATAGTCTTTGTGTGTATTCAGCAATTTTCCGAAATTGATATTTGCTGTGGTAGAAAGAAATTGTCTTTCAATATTTGGAGCAGACCACGAAATTTCCAGACTCGGTTTATCCAAATCCTTATTAAAATATTCTAGACGAATCGGTATATCACCTGTCTCAAGTGCAAGTTGTGTTTCACTATCACCGCTTAATTCGCTTACTAACTGACCGTTGAGTATCAGTCTAAATTCTCCATTCAAATTAAGATGAAAGGTATAAGTTGCATCTTCAGCTACTTGTAATGTGCCCTCAAAGACCAAACCTATGTTTTTCTTTGGATTTGCAGGTGCAAGGGAGAATAGGTTGCTAAATAATCTACCTTCGGCAGTCGGTTCAAGAGAATCAAAATCACTTGGAATCTGTTCAAAAATACCACGATAGAAACGATAGGTCAAGTTTTGTATAGGAGATTCGGTGATGTTAGGTGCAATCGGTTCAGAATGAATTTTAGCAAGCTCTATTTTTATGTTTTCCTGTATATGAAAGAGTTGATCGTGATATTCTTCTTCTGCTTGTCGTTTTTCAGTAAGCAACCTGTTACGTTCTGCCTGTTGTTCGGGTGAACCAATATCTGCAAGTGGTCCACCGTTGTGGGGTCTAATGTCGTGGAAAAATGCGAGAAAACTATAATAATCCTGCATTGAAATAGGATCAATTTTATGGTCGTGGCAACGTGCACATCCTATTGTCATCCCCAGCATAACCTGTCCAGTAGTAGACACAATATCATCAAGATAGTTATACCGTGCAAGTTTGCGATCAGCAGGACCCGTATCCCACACTCCAAGTTTATGATAACCTGTAGCGATAACGGTTTCTGACGTTGCAGTATCAAGTTCATCACCAGCTAATTGCTCTTTTAAAAATTGGTCGTAAGGTTTATCTTGATTGAAGGAATTTATAACATAGTCTCTATATCGCCATATATATGGTTTATCAGAATCGCTTTCATATCCGTTTGTCTCAGCATATCGAACAAGGTCAAGCCAATGTCGTCCCCATTTTTCACCATATCGTGGAGACTTAAGGAGTTTGTCAATGAGTTTTTCATAAGCATCAGGTGCAGTGTTGTTAAGAAATGCGTCTACTGCTTCTGGTGAAGGTGGTAGACCTGTAAGATCGTAGTATACACGACGAATAAGAGAAAGTTTGCTTGCAGGTGCGGCAGGGGTTAGTCCATTTGCTTCCAACTTTGCAAGAATAAATGAATCAATCGGATTCAGTACCCAATTTGCATTATGTGCTGATGGTATAGATGGTTGTGTTAATGGAAGATATGCCCAATAATTGGATGCTGAGTCAATATTCGGATGAGTATCGTTTTCAAGTGTGGGGTAGGGTAGTCCTATGTTGATCCACTTTGCTAAAATTTCAAGTGATGCGTCATCTAACTTACCATCCGGTGGCATTTGTGCTGTTTCTTGGTTGTAACCAACCATTTCAAGTAATAAACTTTGATTTGGATTGTCTAATGAGACTGTAGCACCGTAATGTCCACCTTCAAGGATTTTTTCCCGATTCGTCAAGTCGAGTCCACCCTCTACTTCAGTATCACCACCGTGGCATTTGAAACAGTTATTTTCGAGAATTGGTTTTACTTCAACAATAAAGAATTTTATCTTTTCTTCATCGCTTAGTTTATTCGCATGGCAGATATTCAAAAAGCTTAGCACGCACAGAAAAATAAGTATTCGTAAACAAAAATTATCAGTATATCGCATAGTTTGTCCGTTCTTATATGTGATAGAAGGTGAATCAAGTATTATTACATTGCCTAACGTAATATCAATATACTAAGTTTCATAACAGTTTATCACTCATATTCTTCTGAACTACAAAACTCATGATTAATTTCATAATGATAACATATTAATTAACAGATTTCTATTGAAAATGATGTTTTTTCATTTTCAATTTCAATTACTGAAGTTCTAAAAATGCAATTTTAGAACAAATTACTTCATACTTCGAGTCTTCACATAAGAAATAAAAGTCCCAAAAGATTTCGTTTTCATTAGGTTCAGGTGCAGACATTGCAAGTGCTTGACATATACCCCAAGATGGACCAGCAGGCTTTCCATTATGGTATTCATTTATGATTTCAAATGATTTGACACCACTAAATTCGACCTGCACCAATCGGTTATGTTCTTGTCCATAGGGATAGGGATTGACAGTCAGAATAATTGTCTTATCTGCGTTTCTGATCCCTGTAGACGCACCATTTTCATTTATTGCTTTGTAATTTTCAAACTTAATCTCTATACTCTCAACATAACCATCGTGGAATCGATTGAAATGTAATAGAGCTTCATCAGCTTCATCCTCATTGTTTGTTTCAATTCTATCATTCATATTTCACCTTTGGTTTTTCTGAATACCATTTCTAATTGATCGCCTTTAAATAACAAAAAACGCGTTTAATGTGAATGTCATACGCACATTCACCCAACGCAATTCATTGCGCCTCTTACATTCTTCGCTTCAGTGTCAACCAATAACTTCATAATGAAGTTTTATTTTTCAGAAATGGTAGTAGAACGTCGTCGTTAATTTCAATTGCTATAAATTATACACGCTACATGCGATTATTACCAAATTTTTCGTATCATAAATTTTCATGCTACAGGTAAGGTTTGATATCCCAAAGCATGATGGCACCATCATAACCGCCACTTGCTAAAATCTCGCTATCCGGAGAAAAAGCGAGACATTGAACATCACTGCTGTGTCCTCGGAAGGCGGCGATATTTTTACCACTCGAAGCATCCCATAACAGCACGGGACACTTTTTCATACCAAAGCCGCGTTTCCACCACGCACCAGAAGCCAAAAAACGACCGCACGGTGAAAAAGCCAACGCAAATGACATCCAACTGTCCTTCGGCAAAGGGATGTTCATGACGGTTTCACGGTGCTCAATATCCCACAAAAGAACCTCTTTTCCCTTACCGATAGCAATTAAGGAACTACAAGGTGAGAAAGCAAACGCATAAGTTTTTTCTGGGAACGTGTCAATCGGTTCACCACTTTCTATATCCCACAATCGGGCAACAGGTCCAGTTGTACTAATGCTTATAAGTAATTTTCCATTTGGGCTAAAAGCTATTGAATGAATCCATCCATCATGTGCTTTGAACGCGTGTTGTATGTGCTGTTGCTGCACATTCCACACATATAGCGTGCCTTCACTATCTCCACATGCCAGCAGTTTGTTTTCCTGTGCGAATGCTGTTGTTGACACCTGCCATTCTTGTTCGGAAATATGATTTTTTTCTTCTGGGAGTGTGAAAGTGGCAACTGGCGTTTCTGTGTTTCCAATGTCCCACATCTTTGCTGTTAAACCGTCGCGCCCTGTTGCGTAGATTTCTCCCTTTGGGGACACAGAGAGTGTGTATACTCTTCCTGGTAGACTGAAACAAGATGGCGGTGAAGATGGTTGGGAAATGTCCCACAACGACACCTTTTTGCTCAACCCCCCGCCCGCGAGTGTTTTCCCATCTGGTGCAAAAACAAGTGAAAATGAAACGCCTGAGTGTAAATGAGGAAACGAACACGGTTCTGTATCACCCACCGTCCATTTTCTAAATTCATTGGGATTGTAGGTAGCTAAAACGAATGGCGTGCCCTTGGGAACGTGGGCATCATGGAGAGAACTATGCGCATCAAGGAAGTGGTTGCACTTTTCACCGCGCGCTACATTCCATACGATGAAAGCATCATCAAATACTTCTAACGCGTATAACACACCCTCTGGAGAATAGAAAACCTTCTTCCGTTCTGTTCCATAATTCTGGTAAGTGGGGATCAACTCCCAATTTTCTACGGACCAGACCCTGACTGCACCGTCTTGTCCTCCGGATGCAAGAAACTTTCCACAAGGTGAAAAGATAACACTGTAAACAAAATCAAGATGTTCTGTAAGACAAGTTAGTTGTTCACCTGTTTTGATATTCCATACAGCGATATGGTTGGAAGAGTGGTGGGGAGGACGGATTGTGCCGCTGCGATCAGCATGTGCGAATAAGCTATCATCCGGCATTGTACACGCGATCAAACTGCCATCCGGAGAGAAGGCAATAGGGTGTAGTAGAAAAGGAAACCATCTGTAATTGGTATTGTCGTGAAACTTGGCAATCTGTTCTCCTGTTTCAGTGTTCCAGACGTATAGGATGTAGTCACGTTGACTGGAAACAGCGAGAAACCCGCTATCCGGTGAAAAGACGAGGCGGGAAACCCTATGATACGGTCTCTCCGCTTCATCTCGTTCCATTTGGGAAATGCAAACACCTTGCTGCACATCCCATACCTTGACGAGTCCATCTCCATCGCCTGTCGCAAGCCATTTACCATTTGGTGAAAAGGAAACGGCAGAAATATATCCGCGCTCTGTATCCCACAAAGCAAGGGGGGACATGGTTGATATATCATACCACCATACGCCAATATCGCTTGCGAATACAAGGCACTTCCCACAAGGAGAATATGCGGGGTCACGCTCTACTATTCCTTGTCCTAACCGTGTAACCGCACCATCAGGAAGTTCCCATGTCGTTATATCACTGTTTTCAGGCTGCCTTAATGCAGGCGACCATTTTTCACAATTATGCATAAATTCAGTTTCCCTGTAAGATTTATAAATTGGATTAGAGGTTATTTATTGCTGAGTATAGTAGTATATTTGTTGGATTAATTATAAGTTCTTAGGAGTCTATATAAGGTTTCAAATCCCAAAGTAGAATTGTACCATCAAAACTCGCGCTTGCTAACAGTTTACCATCTGGGGAGAAAGCCAATGACTGAATATCAGTTGGGTGTCCTCTAAAAGTTGCAATGTTTTTGCCACTTGCAACCTCCCATAACCGAATAGCCACTTTCTTTATATTCATACCTCGCTGCCAATTTGAACCGGAAACTAAATATCTTCCGCATGGAGAAAATGACAATACTACAAGAAAATCTTCTTCCTTCTCATGCATTGCGATGACGGTTTCAGAATGATTTACATCCCATAATATAATTCCTGGGGGTACTGCACAAGCTATTATTGACTTACATGGGGAAAAAGTAATGACTCTGGTATTATAAGTGAAAGTATCAATTATCTCTCCTGTTTCAACTTGCCATAGATAGGTTCTGGGACCCCGTCCCGAGACACTGAAAAGTAGTTTTGCATCTGGACTAAATTCCAAATATGCTATGGAATCTTCATCCGATAAATCTGGTGTGAGTGTATGTAATATTTCCTTCGTTTGAGTGTTCCATATGTAGAGTTTATTTTGTGTTCCACTGCAAACTAATAGGTTCTCTACCTGTGCGAATGCTGCTGATGTCGCTTCTTCTTTTCCGTTAGGAAGTGTGAAAATATGTCTTGGTTGACTCTCTCCAGACACCCATACTTTAGCTGCGTTCCCCTCTATACCTGTAACAGAAATCTTTTCTGAACCAAACGAAGAAACAATTTTCTTGTTACCAGAAATATTCCAATGTGTTAGCGGAAAGGATGGTTTAGTCATATCCCACAACATAATACCATTATCTCGAATTGCCCCTGCGAGTGTTTTTCCATCCTCTGTAAATACTACAGAATCAGAGAATTCTATGTGTGAATGAACAAAAGTATGTGGTTGAGTATCACCGACTTTCCACACTCTAAATTCATTCTCATCGGCTACAATAAATGGTGCATCCTTTGTGGAATATGGGATTTGAATATTTCGATGTTCTTCAAGGTATGTGTCGGTTTTTTGACCTCCATATACATCCCATACAGTGAAATTATCCTTAGAATCTTCTTTATCAAACAATTCACCTTTAGGTGAATAGAAGAGCTGTTTCCGTTCTGTTCCAAGATTATTAAATGAATGGAGCATCTTCCAAGTTTCAACTGACCACACCCTCACTGTTCCATCTCTTCCTCCAGAGACAAGTATTTTTCCACAAGGTGAAAAGACAATACTATAAACAAAGTCAGGATGTTCTGTAATACAAGCTATTTGTTCATTTGTTTTTATATTCCATACAGCAATATAGTTGGAGAAATGATTGGGAGTACGGATTGTTCCACGACGATCTGCATGTGCGAATAGACTATCATCCGGCATTGTACACGCGATCAAACTGCCATCCGGCGAGAAGGCAATAGGACGTAGCAAAGCAGGCCACCACCAATAATTGGTATTATCGTGAAATTTGGCAATTTGTTTACCCGTTTCAGTATTCCAGACGTATAGGATGTAGTCGCGGATACTTGAAGCTGCAATAAACTGACTATCAGATGAAAATGCAAAGCGGGAAACACAATGGTAGGGTTTCTCCTTTTCATCCCGATCCATCTGCGCGATGTTGACACCATTCTGTACATCCCATACTTTGACCAGACCGTCTCCATCACTTGTTGCAAGCCTTTTGCCATTTGGAGAAAATGAGATAGCAGTAATGTATCCTCTGTCTGTGTCCATTAGTGCTGTAGGTGTCATTGTAGATATATTGTACCACCAGACTCCTATGGAACTGGGAACAACAAAGTGCTGTCCATCAGGTGAGTGAATGATATTACCCATAATTCCACCTTGTCCTAAACGGGTAATGGCACATTCAGGGAGTTCCCAACTTGTTATATCATTCATTTTCTGCTTTGTAAAACCATGTATCCTCTTGACCATTTTTTCCATATAATTGTCCTGTTTTAATAATTGATTTATTTACGATTATATTATAGTAGATTATAGAATTACTTTTACACTTATAGATGTGAATCAACGCCAAATACGCGTATGGTATTTTCCGAGAGGGAACTCCGATTCCCGATTATCAAGGTTATCAGTCGAGATTCGGAGATCGAAATCAAGAAATCAACGGTATGAATGTTATAGATCATTCCCCGCCTACAGAAGAAATATCAACATATTTATATAATTCACTTATGTTCCAATCAATGAATTAAATCCGCTACAGATATACATAAAATAACTTTCTTGTTTTACTAATACGCATTCTTGGATGCACTCAGGTACTTTAGCTACATAAATAGTTTAATTACAAATTCTAACATTCTTGTAGTAAAACTCGATTAAACACACTTAGCGAATTCACGTCAATATAATATCCACTATGAACGACACTTACCGCCAACATTCACCTGTGCGGAAAGGATCCTGACAATTCGCAGTCTACTCGGTCTCAAAAAATACGTCATACGTTATCGATACGCAATAATGTTCAGTTTCATCCTTGTGATTCTGACAAACGGTCTACTCCTAATAACTCCGTTGATTCTGCAGACATTTTTTGATGAGTTAGAACGCGCGTATAGAGACACAAATGTAACTGTTACTAAAGATCGTGTTTTATTTTTTGCGTTGCTCCTTTTTGGTATAGCACTCGTAGGTGGAATCCTACGTTTTATCCAAAGATACACAATTCAAGGTGTTGCTCGGAAAACGGAATTTCATCTCCGTTCTGACTTTTTCGTTCATCTTCAAAAACTATCAGCTACATATTACGATAATGTCCGAACAGGCGATCTGATGACACGTGCAACGAGCGATCTGAACGCTATCAGGATGGTGTTAAGCAATGCCATTATGTATACGGCTGATGCTACAATATTTTTCGGATTTGCAGTTTTTATTTTATTACGCATTGATACATCTTTGACTCTCGTTGCATTGTTACCATATCCAATTCTTGTTTTGATAGTTAGCATTCTTAGAAAACACATCCATTTCCGATATGAACGTATTCAAGACGCTTTTTCGATGTTGAATACTAAAGTTCAGGAGAATTTATCTGGTGTGCGTGTAGTCAAAGCATACACACTGGAAGCAGATGAGATTGAAAATTTTAGTGAGTTAAATCAGGAATTCGTTAATCGTAATAAAAGAATAATTCAATTGATGACCTTCTTTTTTCCGTTATTTAGTTTTCTGCCAGGGATAGCGGGTGTAGTGTTACTCTGGATGGGTGGACTCCATGTTATAGACGGGAAAATTACTTTCGGTGATTTCATTGCCTTCCAAGCATACCTGCTAATGCTAAGACGTCCAATGATTATGCTGGGTTTTATTGTCAATACCTTTGAACGTGGTGCAGCATCAATGGTTAGGATAAATGCAATTCTTGATGAAGAACCAGAAATATATGATGGAGAAAACGTCAGATGGGGTATTAAAGACATTCAAGGTGACATAGAGATAAGAAACTTGAATTTCTCATATCATGATAAACAACCTGTTTTAAAAGACATAAATCTAAAGATAGAACAAGGAACCACGCTTGCGATAGTTGGCGGAACAGGATCAGGAAAATCTACGCTTGTTGATCTAATTCCACGTATCCGACAAGCAGAACGTGGAACTATCTTTATTGATGGAGTTGATATACAGGATATTCCATTAAATGTTCTACGTTCTAATATTGGGTTTGTAGAACAGGAACCTTTTCTATTTTCAGATTATTTACGGAATAACATAGCATACGGAATAGATACGCCAAATGACGATGCGATCAGGGAAGCAGCACACACTTCAGATCTGCTTTCGCAAATTGAGGAGTTCCCAGAAGGATTGCAAACCTTTCTTGGGGAACGTGGTGTGACAATATCTGGTGGACAACGTCAACGTAGTGCTCTTGCTCGAGCAATTATGATAAAACCAAAAATACTCATCCTTGATGACGCTTTTTCTAATGTTGATACACAGACAGAGGATACTATACTTACACGATTATCCGAAGTCATGATGGATAGAACGACAATCCTTATTTCTCATAGGATTTCAACTGTGAAAGCTGCAGACCACATAATTGTGTTGAATGATGGTAGTATTGTTGAATCAGGAACACATGATCAATTGGTTGAACAAGACGGGATTTATGCCGGTATCTACGAAACGCAGCTTCTACAGGATGAACTTGAGGAGCTTTAACTTTTTATCGGACTGAGAGGAGAGGAACGCATCTATGTTTGGTATGGGAAGCGACCTATATGAATATAGCGATGAGGAGCAAGACCTCGGGAAAGTCTATGACCGAGTGTTGATGAAACGTCTGCTTGCATATCTCAAACCTTATACATTTCAATTGTTTCTGATCGCTGCTCTCATGGTTGGGACGACCCTCTCCAGTTTGGTTGGTCCTTATCTAATGCAAATTGCTATTGATAATTATATTATACCGGGTGAAATGGAAGGGTTGAGTTTAATAGCAGCTTTTCTGGTATGCGGATTGATTGGTGAGTTTGTATTTTCCTACCTTGAAGAGTATCGTATGCAGATGATTGGTCAAAACGTAATGTACGATATTCGTCAGACACTCTTTTCACATTTACAACGTTTGGACGTGCAATATTTTGACAAGAATCCTGTGGGAAGGCTTATGACACGTGTCATGGGAGATGTTCAAGTTCTTAATGAACTCTTTACCTCTGGTGTCATCACAGTATTTGGGAATCTGTTGAGAATTTTGGGTATAATGGTGGCGATGCTTCTTTATAACTTGGAACTCGCACTTGTTACCTTCACGGTAATACCAATTATCTTTGGTGCGACACTTGTATATCAAATATATTCACGTCGTGCTTTCCGTGAGCAGCGTAAGCAACTCGCCAGAATAAATGCGTTTCTGCAGGAAAATATCGTTGGTATGACAACAATGAAACTATTTGCACAAGAACGTAGTAGCTATTTGCGTTTTAACGAACGGAACCGAAGATATCTTGCCGCAAATCTTAAAAGTATTTTCTATTTTTCGATTTTCCATCCCTTGATTGAAGTGACTGCATCACTTGCAACTGCGGTGGTTATCTGGCACGGTGGAGGACAGATTGTGCAAGGAGCGTTGACCTTTGGAGTTTTAGTTGCATTCATTCGCTATGCCGAACGTTTCTTCTGGCCAATCCGAGAACTCAGCGAAAAATATACCATTTTCCAAAATGCAATGGCATCATCTGAACGCATCTTCCAATTACTTGATACTGAACCGGAAATTGTTTCTACTGTAGAAAAAAGTGGGACAGAAACACTGAAAGGTGAGATAGAATTTCAGAATGTCTGGTTTGCCTACAATGATGAGGACTATGTTCTTAGAGATGTGTCCTTCAAGGTGGAACCGGGTGAAAAGGTAGCACTTGTTGGACATACTGGTGCAGGAAAATCCTCAATCATCAATCTGCTTTGCCGGTTTTATGAAATAAACAAAGGTCAGATTCTTATTGATGGTGTAGATATACAAAAGATGAATATAGAAGAACTACGTAAAGCGATAAGCATTGTTCAACAAAATATCTTTTTATTTTCTGATTCAATAGAACGTAATATAAGTTTAGGAGATCCATCAATCTCAACTAAACAGATCACAAATGCATCCAAAGATGTACATTTAGACAGGTTTATAAAAATGATGCCTGATAAATATGAAACTGTGATAAAAGAGGATGGTGGTGGATTATCTGTTGGACAAAAGCAGTTAGTTGCATTTGCACGTGCATTAGCTTCAGATCCAAGTATACTTATTCTTGACGAAGCCACCTCAAGTGTTGACACAGAAACCGAAATCCTTATTGAAGATGCACTGAGTAGGTTGATGGCAGATCGCACATCAGTCGTTATTGCGCACCGTCTATCTACAATCCAAAATGCTGATAAAATCATTGTGATGCATCGCGGTGAAATTCGTGAGACAGGGACACATAATGAGTTATTACAGAAAGGAGGAATCTATTATCGGTTGTATCAATTGCAATATAAAGGTCAGGAGGGCAAAACGAAATAGTAGATATTCAGTTTTTTTTCAATAAATCTCTCATCTTTATCTTTTTTTCTTTTTCAAAGTACTTTATTGCATTTTCATGACTTTCACGGGAAAAATATTGTCTGTTTTCAGATATAAAATCAATCACAATTTGTTTATCTACTTTAGATAGTTCTCGCAATATCCATCCTACCGCAGTCTTTGCAAAACGTTCCTCTCGTCTTATTAGAATATTACTTGATTTCAACAATAAAGTTGTGTATTTGTTTTCTTTTGTTAGTGTCGTAAATGCAACTAAAGAACATCTGGCTTGCCATACATTTTCTGCAGTATTCCATTCCGAAATAGCTTCTGCACACTCTCTACCATTTGCCTTTATCATTTGCCGTAATACACGAGTACAGAACCAATCACAGGTACTCCAATCGTAAATATATCCCTTCTCAAAAATAGATTCAAATCTTGTAAGTAATACCTTGTAATCAAATTTCTTGTAGAGGTAAAGCTGCAGAAATAAAATTCCAGCCAGTTTATCTTCTGTATAATCCTCCTCAAAGAATGAAAGTGCTAAATTCAATTGTTTATCAAGTGGGTATTTATCAATGTTGTCCTGTTTATACCAGTCTTTCAATTCATTACGAATGGTTGGAATTTCAACGCCGCGAAATTTGGTATTGTGCTTGATATAGTTTTCAAACCATTGTTTTCTTTCTATATTTGCATGTTTTGATATGCGATTTTTGAGTTTTTCTTTTAGTTTGTTGGTATCATTCATGTTTCTGACAATACTTTGATATTTTGTAAAGATATAATTGTTGTTTAATAATCAACAATGTATTGGTTAATTGTCCCTAATTATGTTATCATTTGTAATCAATTTAGACTAAGTTTCACCTGTAAATGACATTTTTTAGCTTTTTTAATACACATTATAGTAATACAAATAATGAAAGTTCCAAGCTTTATTCAGTTTCTTCCCGTAAATCTCAAATTCATCAGTAAGACGGTGTTTCATCAGTTTGGACAGCATAAGTGTATGCACCAAGCTGCCTCGTTAGCATTCAATACACTTCTTAGCCTTGTGCCATTATCTGCAGTTGCACTATTTTTGTTAAAAAACTTTGGGGTAGTTGAAAATGAAAATTCTCCTATCATAGCTTCCTTAAATAACTTTCTTCCACGTTACAAAGCAGAAGAAATAGTAACAGGCATTACTGAATTTACCAACAGAAATCTTACTGGACTTGGTGTAGGAGGATTCCTATTATTCCTTTTCATATCCATGATTCTGTTTATGTCTATTGAAGACCATTTCAATCATATATGGGGAAGTCGTAAGCGTTTGCCGCTTGTTCCTGCAATTCAGAAATACTTAGTGTTTTGCATGTTGCTATTGATTGGACCTCTTGTGATTTGGTCGCTGTTTTCGTCTGTTTCTAATGACATGTTTTCTTACATTTTCCCTTGGATCTCGGTGTTTTGTTTGTTTGTACTCATGTATGTAGCATTACCGAATATCTCAGTTAATTGGAAACCTGCCCTGATTGGTGCATTTATTGCGGGAACACTTTTCCAAATAGCACGTATTGTATTTGCCAATTACTTTGAATTGGTGTGGGAAAACTATAGCGATATATATGGAACTTTTGCAATGTTGATAATTTTTGCTATATGGATTTATGTAACTTGGTTAATTATCCTGTTAGGCGTTGAGGTGACAAATACAATACAACAATCCGTAAATTCGAAAAAACCGATCATGTTATCATCTAATGAAAATAAAGAAATAATAAATGCACCAGGTATTATAACACTATTTCTAATTGCAATGGAACATTACCACAAAGGAAAAGGAGCATGTTCGGCATCAGAAATTGCATCAACTGCAAAAGTAACCGAATCGCTCGTACAAAACATATTTAATAAATTTAAAGCTGCCAATCTTGTATATGAGGTACATGGTGATACTAACGGATATATTCCCGCACGTACATTGGATACTATAACACTTGATTCGCTTCTTGCGTCTGTTGATGATGATCTGACACTTCATTATACAGATACGAAAATAGCATCTTCCAATTTGGTGAAGGTGGTGGAAGAATTACATAGAATACAATATGATTCTCTAAAGGAAATAACGGTGAGTTCACTTTTAGATAATGAAAATAACGAGTGTACAAACTAAAGATTCTATTTGGATTATGTTAATTCGTTCACTATCAATGCCATACAATATAAGTCGGCATTTTCAAAACCAATCCAATCAGACTCCACACGCAACCAAGTGTATAATCACCCAGAATTAATCCCAAGAAGAATGGTACTGCTTGACGGTACAGTTTCACTCCACCGATTTTCAGGACGGTTGCCTTAGCCAACCAGCTGAGGAATATTGGAAACCACAGTCGCCCCATTCCAGTGCCACTCACTAACACATAACCACCCGGATGTAGGGGCCACCAGAGGAATCTAAATTTCATTATCATCAGGAATATTGTAAACAGAAAACTACTACCGATCACGCTAAGTTCGGGTACACTTGTTTCCCGTGGACTTACAAGCCATGTTTGTAGTCGATTGAACGTTTCCCAACCCATATAGACGATCCAACCGCGTGCTTTACTTCCTGCTCCCATATCGTATAACACATGCAGATATGCCCAAAAAGTAATCAGGATACCGAAAACAATAGCCAATATCATACCGATCAATAATTGTCGATACCCAATCTGACTACGTTCTGCTAATCTAAATGCCTCCAACTCACTCGGTGTTGGGTGTGCACGGAAGCATCGAACAAATGGATATAGAAAGGTTAATCCAGTTAGGTTTCCTACACCAAGCCGTCGTGTTCCTAACCCCAATACCATTGTACGTCCGGGATCGACAAGGATAAGTTGGTGTAATGGTGGTCCAATTTCTGCGCGAATTCTTGTAATGCCGAGAATCATTGGAAAATATAACAGGAAAAACAGACCAATTGCCCATAAAGCCATACCCATCTGAAAACAGAAAAAGAATAGGAATAACAATCCAACTGTAAACAACACAGCTGCAGTTCGGTAACGCATTGGTTCACCTGAGTCGTCAGGGGATGATTGACCTTTAGGTTGTGCAATGCCAAATACTTTCCGTATTATACGTCCATAGAACCGACGTCCCATCCATAATGGTATGCACCCAAAAGCAATCCATGCACCTGTCTGTTGTTCAAGGTTATATATATTTCGTGCTCCGAACATATCCGTTACTATCAATTGCACACGTGTGAGTACCCAGAAAAACCAACAGGAAAACGATAGGTCTAATGGCGTAAAGAACATCAAACCGATACTAAACGGATAAAATGAGATGTTTATTGGTCCCATAGCACTCCACGGTTTAGCACTGAATTGTCCAAGACTTTTGTTTCTAATAGGTAAGGATGGGATTTCTGGAAATAAAAAACTCAATCCATTTAATAACTCAACACTACCCGCAATTGCAAAGCCAAGCCACATCCAAGGAGAACTGAAGAATCTCTTAGGATTGTTGGTAAGTGCTAAAGGTAGCTGGACAATAGGATAGTTAAGGCGTTCATTCTCTGTCCATTGCTTACGAAGAAATACGGTAACTGATAATAATGTTAACCAGAGTGCGATAACGAAACTTGACCAAGCAAGTACTGGTGGTATCCACGCTTTTAAAGTAACAGAATTATAGAATGTAGAATCTCCGTTGTAAAAACCATCCAGAATTCGTGGATTATTTACTGCGAGCCAAGTAGGGATGTTATTCCCAAAAAGGGATAACCATTCATTTTCAGGAGATGCAAACTGAAAGGTATGTGCAAGGACGGGGATAAGATACCCCATCATAGTATGTCCACTGAGAGTTGTCACCATCACAACCATTACATAGATGGTCTGTAAATCAGCTTGTGACATTGCCAAACGTGGTAAGAATTTTTGAAATAATAGATTGAGTAGTACGAAAACAAGGAGTGTGAAAACAGCATTGAAGAACAACGATGCGATTGTCAATTGGGTTGAATGCCACACCTCTGTTCCCATCAGACACCAGTAGCTATTAAAGGCTACAAGTACTAATCCAATAAGCAGAATATGTGGTTTAACGCGATTCTGTTTTCCATTAGACATCTGCACCTCTACTGATATGCTGTAGTGCTTGCTGTAATATATTTTCGTTGCTATATTGTGTTAAATCGTTTTGAGAAATAGAATCAGACGACAGTTCCTGTATTACATTACATAACAAAGGCAATGCTCGTATAATGTTATCCACAATTGTAATGCTTGCTTGTTTTGCTGTCCTTGACATTGGATTCAGATCAACAGTTACTACCTCTTTTCCCATTTTCCGAAGTGCCTCGCACCGATCTCCATCTTCAAGTGGAACAAAAACAACATCTGCTTTAAAAATACCTTCTGGGTGTACATACTTTCGATTTGAGTCGATATAGGAAAGTTGAGCTTGCGTAGTAGGCATAAGCACTTCAGCGCCAGTAAAATGTAATGTTGGATCCGAGTTTACAGCATGCTTTGCCCCGTGGTTTAGTAGGTGCTGTTGGATTCTCTCTTCGCGACCTGATTCAGTGTGGAATATGTTTACCTCTAACGGTGCCTTGAGTACTGTCCCTAACTTTATTAGTTCATCTGGAACTAACGCAGCAACATTGCCATTCACAGATACCACAGGATGTTTTGCCAATGATAACATCACTGCAGCAGCATGAATTGCTTCTACTGCAAATGTCTGTGTTTTTTCACCAATCAGATAGTCAAATGCTTCCCCGCGTCCATGTGCGATGAGACCGTGTTTAGAAGTAATCCCCTTTTCTACACCCTCAACAATTCTATCACGTAATGTCAGCGAAAGATAACGTGGATGAGACTTAGGAACATCGCTCATATTATATCCTCCATGTCTATAATGTGCTTATTATACTGTGTCATGAATTAGTTTTCAAGAGTCTGACATACTCCCAAGTCTAAAGACTTGGGGTTCTTTACCCGCTTATAGCGAACTTCCTTGGGTTTAATCCAAGGCAACTGAGGTGCCAGTTGAATTTGACACCGAGGGGACTGCCAGGGTCCCGACTAACAGGGGTATTTGTCACCCCAGATACTTTGTTGTGAATGTTTATTGCGCCGACACCATCACGGTGATACTTGAAATCACATTGTGAACAGTGGTAGTTCCGATTGCTTGGTTTCTTTCTATGTCCGCACTTTGGACAAGTTTGTGATGTCCAGGCTTCTGATACAGAAACAACTTTTATACCAACAAGTTCGGCTTTATATTTTATTTTATCTGCTATTCGTGCGAAAGCCCATTGGTGCAGTTTCTGATTAGACTTTTTAGAATACTTGATATTATCTCTAATATGCGTGAGGTCGCCAATCACAATCGTATCCGCCTTCGCTCTTTGGCAGTCGGATATAAAACGTGAAGTGATTTTGTGTTCAGCATCTTTGATTTGTGCATCAAGTTTATCCAAAGTTCTTTGTTTTGCTTTACGAAGTTTATACCATTTTCGTGATCGTTTCTTACAGGTGTCCATAGCATTCTGTATTTGTGCTTTGAATTTGTTTCTGTATCGGACGATAGACCGCAGAAAACGACCATTGTAGATGGTCGTTCGTTTACCATCAAAACGAACAATCGGGTGAATTTCACCCATATCTACAGAGACGGTTATACCTGTTTCTTGTTTAGGAGGAACATCAACTTTATAGACAAGTCCGAAGTAGTAGCATCCACGATGGAAGGACATTTCAACATACTTCGGTTTTTCTTGCACAGTCTCAAGGATTATATGCGCTCTACCTTTACCGTTAGAAAGCATCAGTTGTCCATCTTTTAGACGGATCGCACTTGACTTCCAACGAACCTTGAAATATCTTGGTGTCCGTTTGGGTGGTTTTGCTTCAGGATCAGACTTCCTAACTTGAAAGAAACTTTTTAGACTTTCAAAATAGGATTCAGCACAAGCCTGTATAGTTTGAGAATGCAATAGATACCCTTTGTTTTTGATGTCCTTCTTAACGCCACTTTCAGAAAGCCAAAAACCTTTCTGTTTGAAAGTCTTTCTAACAAGGGACACTGCTTTTGAATAGCATCTACCAGACTCACGTGCAAGTGTATCTAATTGTTGAGTTTTCTTAAGTTTTATAGTTTTTGTGATATACATTGCTTTTCCTTTACATGGCTATACCACTTTCAAATGGTGTGGTGGCACTCTCAAGCGAGAGGTGAAATCCACCACAGCAATGTCTAAAGAGTATATCACATTTTTTGAACAAAATCAAGGATGTTTTTGATAAAAGGAGAGGTTAGCCGTTCTACATCCCAAAGCTAAAGCAGTGGGTTTTGAACGGAACGTTTTGATAATAACCTAAGTTGCTACCTAAACATAACGTGAGTTCGGTTTAGCAGACATGCAGGATTTTTTATATTTTTTTGCCGAATTTACATTGTCATAATTTTGTAAAGTTTTTGAGTTTTTTGAGTCAATCGGAAAATCAAGAATTTGAACATTTGCTACAATCCTTTATCACCATTGGGTTTAGAGGCTAATTACGACTAATTTAATCAGGAATGACTCAAAAACTTTACAAAAATTATCAGGCACTATAACAACGGTAACAATTTCCACATATCGCTCCGATGGAGCGGAAGAATTGCGTTATATGCGTGCTATAAACATGTCGCTCCGATGGAGCAGAAGATTGGACATCCCACGTAAGAGCACGATAACGTTGGAAATTCAATAGGTAGCAACTTGGGTTATAATAGATAGACAATTTATGATATTATAGTGAAGTAAAAAAATATGTTGACACCTCTTCTGTAGAAGGGGAATGCTCTATAGCATTCCCCAGAGTTCCCTCCTACAACTTAGGAATGTAAAGTTAATTGTAAAATCCACTATATCATGATAAAAAATGCTCCATCATGGTGAAGGATTTAAAACATGATTACAAGTGCATATATTGGATATGTTTAAGTTGTCAACTACTAACTCATATCACACTTGCATTTTATGACTTTTTGAAGTATAATTACTATAGTATTTATAGAGTATATTTAGTATTATTCAAAGGATATAATCAAGAATGAAACCCATTTTGGGTATATGTTTTAGGGGAACTTATCTATCTTATGTCAACAAAAGTAGGTATTAATGGTTTTGGTCGGATTGGTAGGAATGCTTTTCGTGCAGCGTTGCTGAATCCGACATTAGATATAGAGTTTGTCGCTATCAACGATTTGACTAATCCGGAGACACTTGCCCATCTTCTCCAATATGATTCTGTGCACGGAATATTGACTGATGATATTGCTGCATCTGACAATGGATTAGTTGTTAACGGACAGAAAATAAAAGTATTCGCAGAACGTGATCCTGCAAACTTGAAGTGGGGAGAACTTGGAGTTGATGTCGTTATTGAATCCACAGGCTTTTTTACTGCACGTGAAGATGCAGAAAAGCATATTACATCTGGTGGAGCAAAGAAGGTAGTTATTTCCGCACCTGCAAAAGGTGAAGATATTACAATCGTGATCGGTGTGAATGATGACAAATACGATAGTTCGGAACATCACGTAATTTCCAATGCCTCGTGTACAACAAACTGCCTTGCTCCTGTAGCAAAAGTCCTCCATGAATCATTTGAGGTAGAGAGTGGGTTGATGACAACTGTACATGCATATACAGGAGATCAGCGTGTTCACGACTTTCCACATAAAGATATGCGTAGAGCACGTGCTGCAACTTTGTCAATGATCCCAACTACAACCGGTGCTGCTGTTGCAGTGGGGAAAGTTCTACCTGAATTGAACGGAAAATTAGACGGGTTTGCAATTCGTGTGCCAACCCCCAATGTTTCTGTTGTAGACCTCACCGTTGAACTCAAGGATAAGCCGAGTGCAGATGATGTTAATGCCGCTTTGAAAGAAGCTTCAGATAATTCTCTAAATGGAATTTTAGGTTATTCCGAACTTGACCTCGTTTCTTCTGATTTCAATGGAAACAAATTATCCTCCGTTCTTGATGCACCGTTTACAAAAGTTATTGAAAACGGATTGGTAAAAGTCCTCTCATGGTATGACAACGAGTGGGGTTACTCAAATCGACTTGTTGAACTGGCATCACGAGTACTATAATGGGAAGGACTATGCGAACACCTATAATTGCGGGTAATTGGAAACTTAACAACACAGTCTCAGAGGCTGTTGATTTAACAAATGAATTAATAGATTTAGTAGCAAGTTGTAATGGAGTTGAAATAGTAATTGCTCCGACTTTCACTGCACTTGATGCAGTTAGTAATGCTGTTAAGAACAGTAACATCCTCCTTGCTGCCCAAGATGTATACTGGGAAGATAGCGGTGCATTTACTGGGGAAGTGTCCGCTCCGTTGTTAAAGGACGTAGGATGTGATTATGTAATTATCGGACATTCAGAAAGACGACAATACTTCGGTGAAACAAATGAGACTGTAAATCAAAAAGTAAAATCAGTATTAGCACACAACATGAAGCCAATAATTTGTGTAGGAGAAAAACTGGAAGACCGTGAAGCAGGTCGAACTGAAACAGTAATTAAGGATCATGTCACAGGTGGCACCTTAGGTTTATCTGCTGAGGAGTTATTATCAAGCGTAATTGCCTATGAACCTGTGTGGGCAATCGGTACTGGAAAAACTGCTACTCCAGCGCAGGCACAAGAAGTACATCAAAATATACGTAATCTACTGAGTGATGCTTACACAGATGAAATTTCATCTCAAGTGCGAATTCAATATGGTGGAAGTGTTAAGCCAGAAAACGCAGCAGAACTCATGGCACAACCCGATGTTGACGGTGCACTTGTTGGAGGAGCAAGCCTTCAGGCAGATTCATTTGCACAAATAATAAAAAATACGATATAGTTTATAGACATGCCTATATGGCAATTTGAGAGGTATTTATTATGGGAGTTTTCGTGACAATAGCAGTCATAATCTTTGTTCCGATATGTATTGTATTGACATTGATTATACTATTACAAGACAGTAAAGGTGAAGGTCTATCCTCAAGTGCATTTGGTGCATCAGAGATGCAATCTGTTCTCGGTGGACATGGTGCGGCAACATTTTTGAGTAAATTAACCACTTGGGTTGCTATTGGATTTATGGTGATTTCACTCTTCTTAATGAGATTTTATGGTGAGGGAGGAAAATCTAATCTCACACCATTCAATGATGATTCAGAACAATCACAGGAAGCTACTGGAACAGAAAATCCGGTAGAAGGTGATACAGCACAGGATGATGATAATCCAAAAGGAACAATTGAGACAATTCCAGATGAAAGTGGTGATACAGAAGAAGATATACAGGATGATGATCCAAAAGGAACCGAATAGTTAGTGATTGAAGAGCAAAGGACTGATAATGAAGTTGTTTCTCATTCAACTACGTCTGAAGATTCCGATCCTGAGCAGATATCGTGGACTGTTCACCCTTTAGTTGAGAATTGGAAACGTACTATAGTTTTACTAATCTTTCTTTTGTCTATACTTGCCATCATTTTTATTAGTTTTAAGTCAATCCTATATCTCCTATTATCTGCAATTCTACTGATCGGACCACTTTACAAATACTTTTTACCCTTTCACTATTGTTGTGGAATTGAGCATATTATTGTCACGGCATGTTGTACTAATAATGAACGACCATGGTCTGATTTTCGAAGTTATTATGTAGACAAGAATGGAGTACTTCTAAGTCCTTTTGCAAAACCAACGCGCCTTGAAAACTTTCGTGGCATTTATGTCCGATTCGGCAAACACCCTCCTGAAGACATCGTAAATTATATTCACAACAAGCTAAATTCGGAGACTTGAAATGAGCGTTCAAGATAATAATATCGGTATTCGCATTGAAACCACGGAACAACTAATTTCCACGGTCACAGATGTTGTTAATAACCAGAAAATAACTGATATTCATACACATCTATTCAGTCCACCTTTTGGAGAACTACTGTTGTGGGGAATTGATGAACTGCTGACCTACCACTATCTCATCGCAGAAGTATTCCGAAAGTCTGAAATAACCTATGATCAGTTTTGGACAATGACAAAAACTCAGCAAGCAGATTTAATATGGCAGACTCTTTTCATTGAAAATTCTCCTATCAGTGAAGCGTGCCGTGGGGTTGTAACTACATTGGATGAATTAGGATTAGATGTAGGTTCACGTAACCTAAATGACTGCCGAACATATTTTGCAGATACATCAGTTGAGAGTTTCATTGACACTGTATTTGAACGTTCAAATGTCTCTAAAGTGGTTATGACAAATGATCCGTTTGACTCTTTGGAAGATCCCGTATGGAAATCGGGTGATATCGGTGATACACGTTTTGAAGCTGCACTTCGGATGGATGTACTGATTAATGACTATGAGGATACAGGGTATGATGAACTAAAGAAACTTGGTTATGAGGTAGATCCTATACTATCAACTGAGAAAAGTTACAAAGAAGTTCGTCGATTTTTGGAGTCATGGATCCAACGTATGAATCCTAAATATATGGCTGTCTCCCTTCCCCCGGACTTTCAATATCCTGATGATGGGGTTCTTGGTCGTTTATTTGACAATTGTATCTTACCTGTATCTCGTGAATTTAATGTTCCATTTGCCCTGATGATTGGTGTAAAACGAGCTGTGAATCCAGAACTTCGAATGGCTGGTGATGGAACTGGCAAAGCAGATTTAAGCAGTCTTGAAACACTTCTCAGAGAAAATCAGGACAATAAATTCCTTGTTACCCTTCTCTCACGCGAGAACCAGCATGAGTTGTGTGTCATAGGACGTAAGTTCAAGAATCTTATGATTTTTGGGTGTTGGTGGTTTATGAACAATCCGAGTGTGATTGAAGAGATTACACGTGAGCGAATTGAGTTGCTTGGATTGAGTGTTATTCCACAACATTCTGATGCACGTATATTAGATCAACTTATCTACAAATGGAAGCATTCTCGCAAGATCATTGCTGATGTTTTGGTGGAAAAATATCACTCTTTGATTGATGTAGGATGGACTCTAACGAAAACAGAAATTGAAAGAGATGTGAACAATTTGTTTGGTGGGAACTTTGAACGGTTCCTGAACGGCAATTAATCCATTGTTGATAATTAGCATATACAAGGAGTACCATTACATTTTGGACAACCATTTGCATAGATATCTGCTGCATCCTCCAGAGAAATACTAAGTAGACTGGCAAGTGTAGATAACCAAGCAAAAACATCCGCAAATTCTTCCCGTAGTCTTTCCTTATCCTGTGGCTGTTTACGAATTTCTTTAGCTAACTCTCCTACCTCCTCAACGAACCAAGTAAAAGTTAAAGGAACTCCACGTTCAGAATCTCGTTCGAAATAGATAGCCTCAATCTGTTTCTGAAAATTATCAATCGTCATAAATCCTCTTATTACGGTCAATTCCGCTTTATATTGGATAGTAATGAGTTTATTGATGATTATTCCAATTCCATTGCATCCGCAAATACATCCTCAAGGGAGTGTTTTACTTCCCGCAATTGACGTAGTTGTACACCTGTTTCATGTGCCAATTTAAAGAAGAACATTCCATCCGTATCTTCTTGTTCCTTAGAGGTCACTCTGACATGTCCATCTGATCGCAACTCGGTGTTATAAAAATGCTGTGTTAATGCAGCAACATAAGAATCACGATCACCGACTATTTTTAAATCAAATGCTTGACCATGATTCTTCCTTAAAGTTTCAATTTCACCTTGTATAACAAGACTTCCGTGAGATAAACCTATAACATATTGACATGCATACTCCACATCCGGTAAGAGATGTGAGGATAGGACAACATCAATCCCTTTATCCACTGCGATGTCCTTTACCAGTATCAACATCTCTTCTCTACCTGATGTGTCCATACCGTTCGTCGGTTCGTCAAGGAGTAATAATTTAGGATCATGAACTAAGGCTTGTGCCAATTTTACACGTTGACGCATACCCACAGAATAACCATCAATGGTACGGTACCTTTCTTCATCAATACCGACATAGTATAGCACTTCATGTGCACGTTGCATTGCATCGCGAGATGGCATTCCGCAGAGTTCACCTGCATAAGCAACCAGTTGTACAGCATTCATCTGTGGAATTAAGCAATCATCTTCAGGCATATATCCAACTTGTTGACGGATTGAAACATGTTCAGAATGCACATCCATTCCAAACACTTTGGCATCTCCATTACTGGGTGGAATGAAACCGAGTAACATCTTTATTAACGTGCTTTTTCCTGCACCATTTGGTCCCAGTAATCCGATTGCCCCACCCTCTAATTCGACAGATAAATCATCTAATGCAGGATTTGTTCCAAAAAAGACTGAGAGGTTGTTTATTTCTATTAGCATATTTCTAATGTGTTTAATTATAACGGAATCATTCGTTTTGAATATATATCCGTTTTACTCGTTTTCCGATATTTGTTAAAATCTCATACGAGATTGTATTTGCATGATCTGCAATTTCATCTATTCCGATTTCTTCTTCCCCTTGATTACCTATCAACACGACATCATCACCAACAGATATGTTGTCATTGGACTCGACCTTAACAACTATCATATCCATACATATTCTTCCAAGAATTGGACGACGAATCTCCCCAATCAATACCTCACCTTTACCAGATAGTTCTCTTGGGTATCCATCACCATACCCCACCTGTATTCCTGCTATTCGTGTTTTCTCTTGTGCATTGAAGGTAAGTCCATAACTAACACCTTCTCCCCGTTGAATATAATCTATCCATCCAACAGACGCTTTCCATGTGAGTGCAGGTTGCAATTTAATCGGTTGTTCTTTGGCAGGATAGATTCCATAAATACTCAAGCCGGTTCGTACGGCATCAAAATATGATTCAGGAATAGATAGTGCTGCAGCACTATTAGCCATGTGTATCAGTGGAATATTTGGAATGTACTTCATCAATGAAGTGAGCCTATTCAATTGTAAGTGAACAAATCTCTTGTCTACCTCATCTGCAGTAGCAAAATGTGTAAAGACTCCTTCTATTTCAAGTAAGGATAACTGATTTAAACCTTGCATAAACTCAGCCACATCAGTGTGTCTGATACCACAACGGTTCATACCCGTGTTAACATCTACGTGGATCTTAACTTTTTTTAAAGATGCATCTTGTGAATTGTCATTATTCCTGCAAGCGACTTTGTTTAGTTCCTCTGCCAATGTCAAGTTGTCAACTGCTGAAGTTAGCTTGTATCCAATAATTTCACTTGCTAAATCAGGCAATGGACTAAACAGAATAAGAATTGGATTAATTATACCTGCTTCACGTAGTTCTATTCCTTCATCAACCGTTGCTACGGCAAACATATCCGCTGAATTTTGTAATGTTTCTGCAACAGGAACAGCACCATGTCCATAAGCATCTGCTTTTAAAACCGCAATTAACTTTCGTCCTGTGTGTTGTTTTATCGCAATTGCATTGGCTTGAATTGCATTTAGGTCAACTTCAACGTGTGTAAAATACTTTGCTTTCACCACTATAGTCTGCTACCCTAACGAATCTCTGACAAAGATCCTTCAACCCCAATAAATGTCAGTTTACGAAGTAACCATGAATCCTGCATTACATTAACGATCTCCAAGGTTAGAGTTAGCTCATAGACTCCGGGAGACTGAATATGTGATGATACATCTACTTCATCAGCAATTAGCACAGGTTCTGCAGGTTGCACTTCGCCTATATCCCGATTACGAACAACAGAGATATCGTTGATAGTAATACTCAAAAATGCACCAGTACGCGCTGTATCCTGCAAAATTTCGTATCTTAGTCTGATGTTTTCAAGAATCACCTCTTCCACATTTAATCTATATTTTAAGGTCTGTGTGAATGTATTTCCTTGCCAATATCGATTCGGCATTGTTACAATAGCATGTCCAAGATTGACTGTAATTCTTATATCATCACGTGTTGTTACTGTTCCATCAGTTACTTCAAGTGTTATTGTAAATGTACCAGCTGTATCGGGTGCGATATAGACCACATTTGTCCCCTCACCAACAATTTTACCTCCATCCGTATTCCATTCGTAAACAAGAACATCGGTATCGGCAGAATAGTCTACTGTTGCTGTAATAGTTGTAGTATCACCAATATTGAGGGTATGAGAATCAGATTGCAAATCAATATCAAGCATCTCTTCATCTATACTTAAGAGATTATTGGTATCGCAGGCAGATACAAGGCATATCGCACACAAGACACAGAAAAGATGGAAATATAACTCAAGATTTTTGATTTTCATATCGTATGTATTATAACATAATTAAGTCTAAAAGGTTAGGAAGTTTGTATGTTTTTGCTTCGAAACCACAAAAATAAAAGTATAAATAGGACTGAATTTACTAACAAAAGAGTTGAGATTGCATTTAACTCGGGTGTAATTCCGAATTTTAGACTTGAGTATATGAATACCGATAAAGTTGTATATCCAACCCCGGCTGTAAAGAATGTAATGACAAAGTCGTCTATTGAGAGTGTAAAAGCCAATAGTGCACCCCCAATTATTCCCGGTGCTATAAGAGGAAAAGTAATCTGCCAGAAAGTCTGCCATTCGTTTGCACCGAGGTCAAGAGCAGCTTCTTCTATCGTGTTATCATAGCCTTGTAATCGTGCACGGATAACTATGGTAACATACGCAATATTGAAAACAACATGTGCTACAATAACAGATACTAACCTGACAGGGAATTTGATTTGTGAATAGAATGTTAATAACGCTATTGCTAATACGATGTCAGGAATAATAAGTGGTAGGTAGAGCACTCGTGTAAGGAATGTGCGAAATTTAAACCGATATTTTTGAATGGCAAGGGCAGCTGTAGTCCCAATTATGGTTGAGATGATTGTTGATACGCTTGCTATTACTAAACTATTCTTACATGCACGCCATACATCAGGATTTTTGAACAGTTTCGAATACCAACCGAACGAAAAACCTTCCCACACTGAAATCTGATCGCCACTATTGAATGAGAATACAACAACGACTAAGATTGGAATATAAAGGAAAAGAAATACTAAAAAGATATTAAATTCAAATAGTCGTTTCATTGTAAATAATAGGCATTCACCGACTAAAGCATTATATATCCGTCAGTGATTTCGTATACCACAATCTGATTAAATACCTGAAGATTCACTGTCCTGTAACACACGGAAATAAAGAATTGTACCTGCAAGTACTATCGCCATTAGCATGAAAGAAAGCGCAGAACCAAACGGAAAATCTCTGAAGGTTCTGAATTGGCTATCAATCACATTTCCAATATAACTTACTTTTCCTCCACCCAATATATCTGGAGTGAGAAAAGCACCAACTGTAGGAATGAAAACAAGCATAGACCCCGCAAGGATTCCGGGAATACTTAGTGGAAGTGTTATATGCCAAAAGGCATGTCGTGCTGATGCACCTAAATCCTTGGCAGCATCTATCAAAGACAAATCCATCTGTTCCAATGCTGCATACAAGGGGAGTATCATAAATGGAAGATAACTGTATATCAACCCTATCTGCACTGCGAAAGGTGTATTAAGCAATTCAAGGGGTTGAATCTCTGGAAGAAGGTAAGCCAAGAAACTGTTGAGGATTCCTTCTGTGCGTAAAATCAGAATCCACGCATAAGTACGTATGAGAAAGTTTATCCAAAATGGCACTACGACAAGTAGTAATAATACATTTCGCCATTTCGGTTTATAGTATGCAAGATAATATGCGAATGGATAACCGACAAGAAGACATATCGCGGTGCAGACGAACGCTGTTGATATTGAACGCCAAAGTATACCCAGATATAGACCGTCAAACAATCGCTGATAATTTTCAAGTGTAAGAAAGTTCCAACGAACACCACCATAAGTGCCACGTTCCAGAAAACTATATATGAATACGGAAATAAGAGGAAGAATGAAGAAACAGATAAGCCATAGTAGAACTGGGGAGAGGAGGAGGAGGAGTCGGTAATTTCGACGCATTATGTATAAACACTGGCGGAAATTAATAATGTTACTTCATTATATTCCAAGTATATTATTTACATTCATTCTACTTGTGTGTTACGTCTTCTCTCACGTCTCTCATACAAATCGCGTATGTTTTCCTCACAGAGAAATTCAACAACCAAACCGTACTCAGTGAATAACTCTTTCAATCCATACCATTGGCTATCTACAGATTGTAGAATAGTTGCTTTATTTTGATATTGATTTTCATACGCAACTGCTACAGCAATGAACTTATTGTCATCTGCGTCAAATTCAATGAACGCTATAGGTAATTCTTCAAAACCCATTCCATCATCAGAGTGGGTAATATTTACATGTATGCACTGCTCCGGATTCTCATAATTGCGTATGAACCATTCCAAAAAGTATCTACCGTTTCGAGCATTCGTCGTTGAATCCTCATCATCAAGGTAATCTAAATACTCTTCAAGAATAATCCATTTATTGTCAATTATAACTTTTTCGGTACCATTGATTATCCGATCTAACCGCTCCTGACATGCTGTTACACACTCATCCCATGCTTGTTCTGACATCCCTTTTGCGACAAGGATAACGTTCGTATCTATAACAACTGCGTCCATTAACCCTCTGCTTCCTTCTGTCGCTTTATCTGTTCACGTGTCATTTTTGTAAGATCACCTCTCACATTCCCAAAAAAGTTTTTAGGCCAATTCTTGATGTTTCCTAACTCATCTAACTCAAGAGACTTAATTTTGGAAGTACCACTTTCATTTTCACAAAAATAGAGTGCCGTCTGATTAGCCCCAAGCTTTCCTTCTGCAATTCGTAGTTGTAAACGAGTTAAAAGGTGTTCGCTGTGACTTTCTATCAATATCTGAAGTTTTCTTTCTATGACGACCTCTATTAGAAGATCGGCAAGTTGAGATTGGACTTTTGGATGCAGGTGAATACCGGGTTGTTCTAAAATTAAAGTTGAACCTTCTGGTGCATAATAACAAAGAACAAGTACTGGTAAAAATTGGGATAATCCGTATCCCATATCAGCCAGTGCTATTGTTGCTCCAAATTCCTTTGTCTGTATCCGGACATCATAATCTTTACCGTTACTTGATTCAATTCTATCAAGTAAGAATGAATACCCAAGATCCATCTTTCGTAACCATTCTGAAATCCTTTCCTCTATTGACATCTCTTTTTCGTTGTACTGAATTTTTTTTCTATCTATACGTGCTGAGAGAAGAGCTTCAATCGTCCTGTCTCCCAATCGTCCAATGTCCTCAGGGTGACTACCCTCCCAATGGTAAAGTCGTTTTGGGTGCTCACGGACTGGTCCCAAATAAAAAACATGTGAAAAGAGTTCCTCAAACGAATAAATAAAATAGGTGAGAATTTTTGGCATTTCAATTTCATTTGAGGAATGTAAACCATAACAGTTCTTCGGATAGAAATCTGTAGGACTTTCATCAACATTTGATAGATCATCCTTTTGCCAAGTGAATACCGTGTTACTAGACAAACTTTTATACTGGAGGGAATCAATAAGCAGTTTTTCTTCTATCTGCTGAATAACTGTATCAAAAGCAAAACGTACTACTTGGTATGGTGTTCTAATTAGGTCAGGAAATGCGTGGCTAAGTTCACACCGTATATGTAAATGAAGATCTGATTCTGTTTGATGGTCATGAATAACTTCTCGAAAATCACCAAAATTGACATGAGATTCTTTATCACCTAAGAAAATGACATCATTGGTTCCGATTGTCTGTTTAAGCAATAGCAGCATCTGCAACAGACTACTTTTCCCGGAATTGTTGGCTCCGAAAAAACCTGTGAGAGGTGCAAGTTTCACCTCACCACTATCTTTCCAAGATTTGAAGTTTTTCATTCGGATATGCGTAATCATGCAAATCACCAACTATTCATAAAATCCACGAATCAAACAGAATTAATCAGCAGCGGGAGCAAAGGTTTCAGGATTCTCTGCGGCTGCATCATAATCTTCAATGAGTTTCGTAATGCTTGGATTTACTCCGCAGATTGGGCAGTTTTCATCACGAGGAACTTTCATTTCACGATAGGTCATACCGAGTGCTTCATAGAGGACAAGTCTACCGATAAGCGGTTCACCGATACCGATAATATATTTAATTGCTTCAGTCGCCATCATCACGCCAATTACGCCTGGGAGCACGCCCAGGACACCTGCCTCACTTCAGCTTGGCACCAAGCCGGGAGGTGGAGGTGTAGGATACATGCATCGGTAGCACGGACCCTCATTCGGTTTAAAGAGCGTAACTTGTCCTTCAAACTGAAAAATACTGCCGTGCACAATCGGTTTATTCATCAACACCGCAGCATCGTTTACGAGAAAACGCGTTGCGAAGTTGTCACATCCATCTACAATTAGGTCATATTCTGAGAAAATCTCTTCAACATTGTCGGCAGTCAATCGTAGATTATACGGTGTAATTTCAACATCAGGATTAAGCGATTTAATTGTAGTTGTGGCGGACTGCACTTTTGGTGTGCCGACAGCCTCTGTCCGATGTAGTATCTGACGTTGCAGGTTACTCAACTCCACGACATCCGAATCAATTATCCCCATGTGTCCGACTCCAGCTGCTCCAAGATAAACACCTGCGGGTGAACCTAATCCACCTGCCCCAACCATTAATACCTTAGCATCAAGCAACTTTGCTTGACCGCGTTCCCCGACCTCAGTGAGCATAAAGTGGCGGCTATATCTATCAAGTTGCTCGTGCGACATCTCTTTATCTTGTGCTGTTGGTAAACCAGCGGCTGACCAATCTCTGTATCCACCTGCCATGGAAACAGTATCTGTATAGCCCATTTCACGTAGGGATTTTGCTGCGAGGAGTGATCGTAGTCCAGCAGCACAATATACAACAACCTTCTGGTTACGGTCGGGAATAAAATCCTCAACAGAAAATTCCAACATGCCACGGGTTACGTGAACAGCATCAGGTATATAACCAGCACGATATTCATCTTCATCGCGAACATCCAGAAGCACAAAGTCACTTCCGTCGTCCTGTTCTTCTTTTACGTCAGCAACAGTCACTTCCGGAATTTCTGTTTTTGCCTCCTCTACAATTTCTCTATACGATTTCATATAGTATTCTCCAAGTTTAGCTTTCAGTTATGGACAGACTGAATTTCGATCAGTTAAATAATGTCAATTTGTTCCATTAATCTACGTTAATCTTTATCAAACTATGTAAAGTGGTGGTTCGAAAATGTGATGGACTCATCTCAAATCCTAAACGATTATACCATGATTTATTCCACTTGTCAATCATCCTTAAAATTGTTGTTTTTAACAGGCAATAGATTGGAAAACATGTTATACTATAAGTGGACCCATTATACAAATCTCAACTACTCTGATTGAGGAGAATCCACTATGTTAAAAGTTACCTTTGTCATTTTAATATGTACCGTGTTTATTATTGCGAGTAATTGTGTTGCAAATGTAGCTGAAGACGGACTTGTTGGCTACTGGCCATTTGATGAAGGAGAAGGCAAAACACCAATAGATGTTACAGGTAATGGACATGACGGTAAGTTTGCTGGTGCTCCAAAATGGGTAGAAGGTAAATTCGGTACAGCACTGGAATTCGACGGTGTCGATGACCACGTCAAAGTTGCAGATAACGATGGTTTAGACCTAACAAAAGAAGTTACCCTGATGGCATGGTTCAGTCCAAATGAAGCATTAACCAGTCGACGTATGATGGTAAAAAATAACTCAATTTTTGTCATTTTTGATTTTGGAAACTCAAACAGTGTTGATTTCCTTGTGAAACCTGACAACCTTTTTGCACAATCAAAAACCACTGATTGGAAGATTGGTCAATGGTATCATTTCGCTGGTACGTTTGATGGAAAAACCCTACGAGTATATATCAACGGGAATTTGGAAGGAGAGGCTGCGAATAATAAGCCAATAACACCCTCTGATTTAGAGTTATGGATAGGTGGAGATGATAACGGTCAAGCAACTGACTGGTTCCCCGGTAAAATTGATGAGGTTAGACTTTATGATAAGGCGTTAAGTGAAGCTGATGTTCGAAAGGTTATGGATACTCCACAAGATGTTGAACCACAGGGAAAACTCACCACTACATGGGGAAAAATAAAAGGTCTTTAAAGGAAATATATGGTAAGTCTACAAAAACGCCCTGTCGTTCTCATCATTAGAGATGGATGGGGCAATAATCCGTATCCAGAATATCAGCAAGCAAACGCTGTTCATCTGGCAAAAACACCTGTAGATGACTGGTTACGGAATAACTATCCACATGTCCAAATTCACACCTCAGGTGAGGATGTTGGTCTACCAGCTGGGGTGATTGGCAACAGTGAAGTTGGACATCAGAATATAGGTGCAGGACGTATTGTCAATCAAGAACTCCTTCGCATCAGTACTATGATTCGTTCCGGTGAATTCTATCGGAACGAAGTGTTTTTAAATGCTATTTCACATGTCAAAAACAACGGGACAAACTTACATCTGATGGGTTTAGCAAGTGATGCGGGGGTTCACAGTTCTCTTGAACACCTTTATGGACTTCTCACACTTGCGAAAACAAACGGACTCCATGCCAATCAAGTCTTGATTCACAATTTCAGTGATGGACGTGATTGCCAACCGGATCTTGGTATTAAGTTTTGTGAACAAATTGAAGCAAAAACAATAGAAATTGGGGTTGGAAAAATTGCTTCGGTGATAGGTCGATATTATGCAATGGATCGCGATGATCGGTGGGATAGGGTGGAGGTTGCATATCAGTTATTGACTGAAGGCATTGGTTCGCATTTTGCTACTGCTACACAAGCATACAGTGATTACTATAAAAAACCTGAAGATGTCAATCGTAGGGGAGATGAGTTTATCAGACCAAGTGTCGTTGTAGATAATGAGGGAAAACCATTGCCGCGTATTTCTGATGGTGATGCTGTTATTTTCTACAACTTCCGAGGGGATCGACCACGTGAACTGACAAAAGCTTTCTGTTTAGATACTTTTCCGTATGAAGCTGAGGGGAAAGACGGTGTTACAAGGCAGATGGGTTTTAAACGGAATTCAAAATTAAGCGTTAAATTTATTACGATGACTGAATATGAACAGGGAATGCCTGTACAGGCTGCTGTCACGAAACCTCCGAAAATGCACAATACACTTGGTGCCTATATAAGTGATGCAGGATTGACGCAATTCCGATGTGCAGAAACGGAAAAATTTCCACACGTGACCTTCTTTTTTAATGATTACCGAGATGAACCTTACAATGGAGAAGAACGACAAATTATTGCTTCTCCACGTGATGTCACTACCTATGATCAAAAACCCGAGATGTCAGCACCTGGGGTTACAGATGAGATGCTACGACGGATTTTCTCCGACAAATATGACTTGATGGTGCTAAACTATGCAAATGGAGATATGGTCGGACACACCGGATCTCTTAATGCCGCTATCAAGGCAGTAGAAGCAGTTGATGTAGGTGTTGGTAAAATCGTGAATACCGTTCTTGAGAAAGATGGTGCACTTATTGTCACCGCAGACCATGGGAACTGTGAGCAGATGATTGACCCTGAATCCGGCGGGATTCATACAGCACACACGACCTATGATGTTGATCTGATTGTTGTTGATGACCGATATAAAGGACATCACCTTCGAACTGGAGGACGACTGTCGGATATTGCACCGACAGCACTTCGTCTCCTTGGGTTAAAACAACCTTCTGAGATGACAGGTGAATCCCTAATTTAATTTGTTTCCAACATATATTATCCTGAAACGGCACAAGTTGTCGTTAGTTAAAATTAACTAAGGAGATATGACATGTCCCCAATGATTGACCAGCAAGTTCGCCATGATTTTAGGTTATTTGCAGGTCGTGCGAATCCTGCTTTAGCCAAGGAGATCGCTGCTATTTTAGGTGTGGAAATGGGAAAGATTTCCATCGGTCCATTTCCAAATAGTGAAACACGAGTACAGATTGAAGAAAGTATACGCGGCACAGACATATATCTCATTCAACCAACAACAGAACCTGCTAACGAAACGTTGATGGAATTACTCATAACCATAGATGCAATGAAACGTGCATCTGCAAGACAGATAACTGCGATTATTCCATATTTCGGGTATGCTCGTCAAGATCATAAAACAACAGGTAGGGAACCGATAAGTGCGAAACTTGTTGCTAATCTCATTACAACAGCAGGTGCAAGTCGTGTCATGGCAATTGACCTACACGTCCCGCAGATACAAGGTTTCTTTGATATACCTATGGATCACCTAACCGCGATTACTACTTTAGCAAACTATTTTCGTGAGAAACAGATTGACAATGGTGTGATTGTTGCACCTGATGCTGGACGTGCTAAGTTAGCAGAAAAATATTCACAGATACTGCGACTTCCTTTAGCCATCATGCACAAACGTCGGAATGGACCTGATGGACAGGAGGTAAAATTTGTTGAACTTGTTGGGGATGTCAAAGGAAAAACTCCAATTGTTATTGATGATGAAATCGCTACAGGGGGAAGTATTTTCCAACAAGCACAAGCGTTGGCAGAGGCTGGTGCAAAACCTGCTTATGTAAGCATTACACATCCTGTATTAGTAGGTCCTGCCTTGGAACGTCTTAACCACCCATCAATTCGTGAAGTGGTAACAACCAATACAATACCTGTTCCAGCTGAAAAGCAGCTTGATGGCAAAATACATGTGATTTCAATTGCACCCCTTATCGCAGAAGCCATACTCAGAGTACACCAACATAGATCCGTGAGCCAAGTATTCAGAGATCAACAGCTTGATTTCGCGGTTTAATTAGAGATTTCGCTCCTACTGGTAATCAGATGATTCCTATACTTTACCTAAGCCATAGTGGATCAATCATCGGTGGGGGCGAAAAACAACTCTTCTATCTTGTAACACACCTTGATAAAAATACATATCAACCTTTCGTTGTCTGTCCAGATGAAGGTGTTTTCGCTCAACATTTGAGAGATGCGAATATTCCAACATTTGTTCTAAATCTTCCTCAGTGGCGGAAAATGAGAAATCTCTTTACTCGACAAAATGCCGCCACTAAATTAGTCCATTTAACAAAAAAACATAAAATACAATTAATACATACATCTGACTCGTGGATGAACCCGTATCTATGTCATGTTAAACAACATGTGAACATACCTGTAATTTCACATGTGCGGAATATCCTCACACCTACTCAAATAAAAAAATATTCTTTTAATCATATAGATCATATAATCGCAATTTCAGATCAGAGTAAGATACCTCTTATATATAGCGGTCTTGATTCAGAAAAAATTGATGTTATCCTAAACTGCGTTGATCTTACTCAATATAAACCTACCCCAGTAAAACTACAAACAAAATCGAGTTTGTTTGTAGTTGGGTTAGTGGGTCGTATTGAACCCTTCAAAAACCAAAAGACATTTATCGAAATTGCATCTCATGTGATTAAACAAGGTAGAAACATTAGATTTCACATTATTGGATCTGCACTCAATACACCGAGACATAAAGCATACGAACAAGAAGTACGACAACTTGTTACGAAATATAAATTAGAGGATGCTGTACATTTTCTTGGACACCGAAATGACATGCCAAATGTTTTACAAGACCTTGATGTATTAGTAACATTATCAGCTGGAAGTGTGATCGCTGAAGCCATGGCATCGGGTAAACCTGTCATTGGCACACCAATCGGTAGCACTACTGATATGATTGTTGATGGTGTTACTGGATGGGTGATACCGATTGACCCATCTGAAGGTATAGCAGATAGGATTATTCAGTTATATGATAATAGAGAATTGTGTATTCAAATGGGAACTGCTGCCAGAAAACATGCAGAGACTACTTTTAGCATTAAAGAACATGTGAATATGGTTCAAGATGTATATAAAAAATTACTTAACCAATTCTAAGGACAAATAACACATCCCAATCTTACTAACACAAATTCTGAAAATTATCTATAATCCAAATGTAATTGAAATTAGTTGACATGGTATAGTTTATTGATGTATACTTATTTCTATGAAACAATCCATTGACAGACTGAGTACTAGTATAATTGTAGCAATACTGGAATAGTATCATGACACATAGGAGATATTTTGATGCTAACACAGGAACAACAACATTTTTATGATGAAAATGGGTATCTCGGGGTTGATGCTGTACTATCAGATGATGAGATAGTAGCACTCAGGCGAGTCACCGATGAATTTGTAGAAAAATCAAGAGAAGTTACTGAACATAACGAGATTTTCGATTTGGAACCTGGACATTCCCATTCCAATCCACGAGTGCGTCGTATCAAAAGTCCATGTTTATACCATACAGTTTATGATCAGACACTACGACACCCAAATATCCTTGGTATGGTTTCCGATCTCATCGGTCCAGCAATTCGTTACAACGGACACAAACTCAATATGAAATATCCCGCATTTGGAAGTCCCGTCGAATGGCATCAGGATTGGGCATTTTACCCACACTCGAATGACAGTCTACTTGCCGTTGGTGTAGTCATTGATGATATGACAGTAGAGAACGGTGCATTAATGATCCTTCCCGGTTCACATAAAGGACCTACTCTTGATCATCATCAAAATGGAGCATTTGTGGGTGCTGTTACAGACCCGGATTTCACTCCTGATGGTGCTGTTCCAATAGAGTTGAAGGCAGGAGGGATTACAATTCACCATGTTAGAGCATTGCATGGTTCTGCACCAAATACATCTGATAAATCACGACGATTATTGCTGTTTCAATATGGTGCAGTAGATGCTTGGCCCCTTAAAGGAATTCCCGATTGGGAAAAATTTAACGAGTTCATTATTCAGGGTGAACCTACAAATCAACCACGCATCGTTCCGACACCGGTTCGTATGCCAGAACCATATTCTGAAAAGAAGGGTTCAATTTACGAAGTCCAAACTCTACTTGAAAACCCGATGTTTGGAAAACAATAGAAGTATATATGGTTTAGTGGGTATTTGAACTGCTGGTGTATAAGGGATTACTTACAGATATTCTGAAATGAAGGAAGGTACTAAATGTGAGATGTCATCTCCGTTTGCAATTCCATCACGTACCTGAGTTGATGACATATTTGCATAGAAATCTGGAAGTAACAGACACGAAACATAAGTGCTATATGGCTGCATGATAGGTTGTGCAAGGAACTGTTTGATTGTTTCTATGTCCACATTTTCACGATTTGCTGCAATAATACGACATTGTGAAAACAACTTTTGAAGTTCTGAATTGATATTTGTGTAGTATTTTGGATCAAAAATCCGAATTAAGGTATCGTATCCAACAATGAAGTGGTACTCAGTATTCTCAGGATAGACAGAATTTAAAGCTTTCACTTTGTCAATGTATCGTCCATGACTGGAGATGCCAACTGAAACGTCCTTACGTTCCTCTGTATAACGAATTAAGGTTACAATCCTTCCCGCCAATGACCACCCAAATACATTTTTATCAACATTTGCTTTTGCAAGCAGTAGAAGCATCTCATCCAGTTGAAAGTGTAACTTTGCCTCCTCAATCATCTTGATATGTGCTAAAGTCAGGGGATTAAAAGAACCTGAAAAGATACCGAGTTTTTTACCTGAATCACGAATCTGATGTGATGCGCGATGTACAATTACAATCTGTGGATTAGCACTTGAATCTAATTCCTTGATGATTTGAGACAACTTTTCATATTCTGGATGCTTTGCAAACTGGTCAATATCTTTCATTTTTCATCTTTTTTCACTTCTTCCCAAATCTCATCAAGTTCTGTGAGTGTTTGATCGGTGAGAGTCTTTCCTTGTTTTTCCAATTCATTTTCCATCCGTTTAAACCGTGCAATAAATTTACGGTTTGATTTTCGTAATGTCTCCTCAGCTTGTAGGTCAACGAAACGACATAAATTGACCACAGCAAATAAAAGATCCCCAATTTCCATTTCAATTTCATCTGGATCGTCAGATTGCAAGCACTCCTTTACTTCCTCTAATTCCTCATCTACTTTGGCAACAACATCAGAGATGTTATCCCAATCAAATCCAACTCGGGCAGCACGTTTCTGTATTTTCTGTCCACGAAGTAAAGCGGGTAATGCCTGTGGTATACCATCAAGTACTGAATTTCGATCCTCGTAACCTGCTTCTTGACTTTTAATTGCTTCCCAGTTTTTGACTACATCGTCAGCGTTATCAACATTTACATCCCCAAAGACATGCGGGTGTCTACGGATTAATTTCTCTGTCAGTGTGTCAATCACATCGTATATGTCAAATTCATTGTTTTCTGCAGCAATTTGTGCCTGTAACATGATATTCAATAATAGATCGCCAAGTTCCTCTTTTAATTTCTCAGGTTTACCAGAATCAATTGCCTCAACCGTCTCGTAGGTCTCCTCAAGGAGTGTAGATTTTAGGGAGGCGTGTGTTTGTTCCCTATCCCATGGACATCCGTTTTCACCTCTTAATGTTGCTATTACCTCAACAAGAGATTCAAATAGTTCTTTCTTCATATAAATCCTTTACATTCAGGTTATAGCATTATCTAATCTGGATTATTTTCTTGTAAGGATTCTAATTTTATAATCAATTGACCCAGTTGGAATCTGAGTAACATAATATAAATTTGCATTAGTAATGTTACTTGTGCTTCAGTAGTTAAATCACTTACTTGTAATAGTTGTGTAAATTTATCTACTCGTTCACGGATCTCTTCAGATTGTCCTACATCTATCGGTTCAGATTGAGTGCTACTTTCTTTAATAAACTGCCAAATCCTATCTTGTATCTCAAGCATATAGTTTTTTGTCATTGCTGTCCGAGCTTTTTTTGCAGAGTCAACCCAGATAGAATTTGCCTTCCAATTCAGCATAAAGGCGATACTGTTGATAATGACATCGCGAAGGGTATCCTCACCAGACAAAAGTTCTTCTAAGTTTGTAATTCCTTCTGCTTCTGCCGAAAAAGTACGTACTTTTGTAAAATCCTTCAGGTTAGTTAACAACATTTCGTTTTCAGATATTAAATGCCAAAAACTACCACTTGTGGAAAGTAGTACTTCAACTTGTTTACCTATCTCATCGGATAGTTGACAACGAATACAGAAATTGTGAATACTGTGCAAACGACTACGAAATTGCTCTAACCCAGTGGTGGTTTGGTTCTCGGTGCGAACGGCAACTTGGGGAAGTAGATATTGCCGTATATGAGTAAGTAGATCGTTTATTGTGGTTGGTTCTGCGTTCATAAGGAAATACCTTAACTAATTCGCTATTTTCTATATAATAACAAATTCTTTGTCTGATTTCAATTCAAAATCTGAATTACTTTCTGACACTGCTTGACATCAGTTAGTTCCTATGATAAGATTAAGTATTATGAAATTGAAGTTATATCTAATTTTTCTCCTTTCAATACTGTGTATTGTAGGCATTGCGGAACAGGAACCACCCACAATAGGTGATGTCGCACCCGAATTTACACTACAAGATGTTGAAGAAAAACCACACATTTTAAAGAAGTTACGTGGAAAATTAGTATTTCTGATAATGGGAAATCGGAGGATACGGAAAGAAGATGATAAATGGGCTGAAGCAATCCAAAAAGATTATAAGAAGAACCAAGAGATTGTATCTTACATTATTGCTGATTTGCGTAGTGTACCTGGATTCATACCAAAAGGATTTATCCGATCTCAATTAAAACGAAAACCACCACCCGTTAAGTTTTTGTTGGATTGGAAGGGAACGGTACACAAAAGGTATCAAACCGATAAAAAGAAACCTAATTTATACCTGATTTCAACGGATGGAATCATCGTGTTTCATCGCAAAGCAAATTTCAAACCTGAGATATATGCAGAATTAAAAAAACAAATTGACCAATTACTAAATAAAAATCCCTAACTTGTTGTACTTAGTTACTTGAGTTTTATAATGAACAAAAGGAGAGGAAATATGCCTACCAAAGGTGAAATCAGAAAATATCTAACTTTTCCTATGCTTCTTATAGGCAGTGGTTCATTTTTCGGTGTAATTGGATGGATGGGATTGGCTCAGGCAGCAGATAGTATCATATTTACTGTTGGTTCATCGCTTCTGTCATTTTCAGGTTCTGCAGCTACATTATGTGGATTAATGAGTCTTGAAATAACACCAAGTAAGAAAAAGATTAATAAACAAAAATTGGATATAATTAAGCATATTAAATTACATTATCCCAACTATATAATCTCAACAGAAAAACAGAAAAAGAAGTATAAGGAACTATATGGACAATTACGTGAGATTCGCATATTTTGCAACGAATTTCGTCAAGAAGTAAGAAGTCTACAAACACAATTAGTTAATCTTGACAAACATCTTCAAGAAAAACTAAAAGATAATTCACCTTTGATAGACGATGATAGTGCTGATGGAATCGCAAAGAAGATACTTTGGTCAGAAAGACAGATTCAGTTAAGTCAAATTAAAGACAATTTAGAGAAACTTTCTGTATTTCTTACAAATGCAGAGTTAGAAAAATATCGTGTTGAGTTAACACAAATATGTGGCGGTTTGAGACATTTAGACATTGGTATTGATAGTTATCGAAATTTAATGATACTTTGTAACCAACCTGATGTTAATTTTGAAAAAATATCAGTTGCACAACAGAAGGTTGAAAGAGCAGAAAATAAGAAGAACCGTCAGGAAAAGAGAATAGAAGAATTCAGAGTAGAAATGGAGACAAAATGTGAGACTGCGAAAGTAGAATTATCACTTTTTCAACAGCAAATTGAAGATTTCATGGCTTACGATGAATAGGGTTTTGTCATTATTATTTTATGATAGTTTAGATGTCGTTAAAGGTATTGTATGAAGTATCTTGTTACTGGATGTGCAGGGTTTATTGGTTGGAAGGTTACTGAGTTCTTACTTACAGAGGGACATACCGTTGTTGGAATTGACAATCTAAATGATGCTTATGATGTAACGGTCAAGAAGTGGAGACTTTCACAACATCAAGAAATACCACATTTTCACTTCCACTGCGTAGATATATGTGATCCATCTGCACTTGAAAAAATCTTTCAAACCAAATATGATGCTGTTATTAATCTTGCAGCACGCGCGGGTGTGCGTCAATCTGTTGAAAATCCTTGGGTATATATTGATACGAATATAACAGGCACGCTCAACCTGCTTGAGATGTGTCGAACAAAGGATATTAATAAATTCATTTTAGCATCTACCTCAAGTTTGTATGGTGCAAAAAATCCGCTTCCTTTCAGTGAAGATGCTGATACAAACGGTCCACTTTCACCTTATGCTGCATCAAAAAAAGGTGCAGAGGCACTTTGTCATAGTTACCATCATCTCTATGATATTGATGTAACCATATTCCGTTTCTTTACCGTTTATGGACCAGCAGGTCGTCCGGATATGAGCGCGTTTCGTTTCGTCAAATGGATTAGTGAAGGTAAGCCTGTCATTGTCTATGGGGATGGTAAGCAGTCCTCTCGCGATTATACATACGTTGAAGACATTGCACGTGGTGTGATAGCTGGCTTGAAAACACATGGTTATTCGGTCATCAATCTCGGTTCTGATAGTCCAATTGTATTAATTGACACAATTAGACTAATAGAGGAACTTGTTGGTAAGAAAGCCGAACTATCACATCAACCTTTTCATCCAGCGGATGTTCGAGCGACTTGGGCAAATATACAGAAAGCAGAACAATTGTTAGATTGGAGACCCCAAGTAACTTTTCGTGAGGGTATAACAGAACTTGTAAAATGGTATCAAGAGAATCGTTCTTGGGTAAAGGATATCCCTACCGGTTAAGCAGCTACAAGTATTTCTACTGCTTTTTCTAACGCCTTATCATCTACCTTAAGTTTCGCGTTTTCTACCTCGCGTTTTACATAAGTCAAGGTATTCTCAAGATTCATCGGAGTTGCTATATCTTGAATTATTTTGTGTAGACGTTTGACATCAGTTTTCTTTATACCTGTTTTTTCTTCTACACGTGAGTGTAGTGCAGCAGGTGTTTCAGGTTCTATAGGACTTTCCGCTGGTTTTTGGGTTGTTGGTTTTTTTACAGTTCGTGAACGTCGGCGCGTTGTCGTCTTCTGTATTTTCCCTGATTCTAACGATTTTAAACCACATTCTTTGCACAATTTGGCAGTAACTTCAGCCAATGTCATGGTAACTATCACTTCACTAATAGACCCACAAAGTTCACATTCTGTAAGGTTTTCTATACCCACAAGGATATCCTTGTGTAGCGCCAACATCTTTTCCTTATCTGTCTTTGTTGGCTTATCCTTTTTACAAAGTGTAATCAATTTTTGAGCTGCCTTCTCAATTTGATCTAAATTTCCCATAATAAACCTCCATATAATGTTATTATTAGTATAACATTTATGAATATATTTGTCAAAGAGTTATTATGAAAAAGGTAGTTGAATTACCTTACTTAATTGAATCTTTGTCTTTATGCAGCTTATATTCAAAACTGTCAATAAGTGCTTCGTAACTTGCGGATATGATATTCTCTGAAACTCCGACTGTTCTCCAACTTCTCTTTCCATCACTTGCTTCAATAAGCACACGGACTTTAGAACCGGTACCGGCTTTGGTATCCAATACCCGAACTTTGTAATCGTTCAATCGGACTTTCTGTAAGGAAGGATAATACTGTTCAAGTGCCTTTCTAAGGGCGGTATCTAATGCGTTGACGGGACCATCACCATCTGCTGCACTATGTGTTGTTGTGCCATCAGGTGTAGTTACTTTAACTGTTGCCTCTGAACGCATGGTGTGGTCAGTGAACTTCTCTATGATGACGCGATAACCGAGATGTTCGAAAAACGATTCATAACCATTGAAGACTCTATGTGTTAATAACTCAAATGATGCTTCTGCGGCTTCAAACTGATAGCCTTCACTCTCAGCAGTTTTGAGACGGTTAAAAAGTTCAAGTATCTGTGGAGAAGTTTTATCGTAATTTGGGTATTCCTTCTCGATTTTCTTCATTAAAGTGCCACGACCAGCTTGGTCGGACACGAGAATACGTTGTGTATTACCGACTTTTTCAGGTTCAATATGTTCATAGGTTAGTCGATTTTTTCTAATAGCATCTGTATGTAAACCACCTTTGTGTGCAAATGCAGAATGACCTACATACGGCTGTCTTTCGTCGTGTGGTAGATTTGCTAATTCACTAATTAATCTTGACACACTTGTCAACCCTTGAAGTTGAGAATCACTGAGACATTCAATACCAAGTTTGAGTTGTATTGTTGGGATGATTGATGCAAGATTTGCATTTCCACAACGTTCACCGTAACCGTTGAAAGTTCCTTGCACATGATTTGCGCCTGCCTGTACTGCTAACACCGAGTTAGCCGCACCCATACCTGCATCGTTATGTGCATGAATACCTATAGGTAAAGGAAGAGCAGACATTGCTACTTTTACACCTTCCTGAATTTCAATTGGTAATCTTCCACCGTTCGTATCACATAGAACAACACAATTAGCACCACCCGATGCAGCAGCACGTAAGGTTTCAATTGCATATTCCGAGTCATCGGAATATCCGTCAAAAAAGTGTTCGGCATCGTAAATAACTTCTCGTCCACTGTCAACCAGATACTTAACTGAACTTTCAATTATTTCTAAGTTATCCTCAGCAGAAACACGTAGAACATCTGTAGCATGTAATCTCCAACTCTTGCCAAAGATCGTGACAGTCCTTGAACCAGTATCAAGCAAGGAAGACAAGTTTGGATCTTCGTCAGGATCAAAGGTGGGATAACGAGTACTACCGAATGGTACAACAGTTGCTGTTTCTAACGTCATATCTTTGGCGCGCTTGAAGAATTCTATATCTTTTGGGTTGGAACCTGGATAACCGCCTTCAATGTAGCGAATTCCCAATTTATCAAGTTCTTTTATGATAATAAGTTTATCTTCAACGGAAAAGGCTACACCTTCAGCCTGACTTCCATCCCTAAGTGTTGTATCGTAAAATTCAACCATGTTGTACCTAACAGCAAGTTTTGGCTTATGTTCTGTTATTTATGCATCCTATTCCCTATAAGACCAAAAATCCGTGTCTCCTTTTTTGAGTATTACCCATTGTAATGTTTATGGAATTCTATCACAATTCTTCCTAAAAGTCAAGATTATTGTAACGAGATACTTATGCATATTTCTGAGATGTTTTCCTTTCAAATTCTAATAATTAATGATATTATTTACAAATCATGAGAATCTATAATAGTATTATCATTTGCTGTATAGTATTGCTTTCTGGTTGTGGTTTTCTTACATCTAAACCACCTGAAACACAACCACCACCAAACACGATTGACCATCTTGTCAAACTAAGCGAAGACATTGACACAGTTTTACAAGATACATTATTTCAAACTGCAAGTATTGGTATAAAAGTTGTTTCAGTTGAGACAGGAGAGGTTATATATAAAAAGAACGTAAATAAACTACACCATCCAGCATCCACCACCAAACTATTTACCGCGGCAACAGCATTATCAAAATTAGGATCAGATTATAAGTTCGTAACTACACTATATACTGATACGGAAAAAGATGCTGCTATTGTAAATAATGTCTATTTAAAAGGGAGAGGGGATCCAGTACTTCAGGCAGATGATATTGTCAAATTGGTTGAGACAGTAGTAGAATCTGGTGTTAACTCAATTGAGGGTAACATAGTTGTTGACGAGACATATTTTGATTCTGTACGTGAAGGACCAGGATGGATGTGGGATGATAAACCACTTAGGATTAGTGCATTAAGTATCAGAAGTATTGAAAAAGATACTGTAACCGGTGGTAGAGCTCTTGGATGTGGGAAGTACCTAAAAACAATCCTAATGCAAAAAGGTATTACAGTTAAGGGTCAAGTAGTAAGCGGTACAGTCCCTTCTACTGCTCACATTATTGCTATACATCAATCACCGTCACTTGCAGTTATTATCAAAATGATGAATAAACCAAGTGACAATTGGATTGCTGAATACCTCTTCAAAACAATTGGTGCTGAAGTAAAAGGTGTACCGGGAACATGGAAAAAGGGAAGGGAGACTGTTACTGAATTTATTGCGGAAATAATGGATGAACCGCCAGCACATAGGTTTGTAGACGGTTCAGGTCTATCACGATACAATCTTCTCAACACAGAATTACTTACTAAACTACTGGTCTATATGTATAACAATTTTGAGTTGAGTCCGGAGTATGTGGCATCGCTTCCAATTGCTGGTGTTGATGGCACATTAAGAAATCGTATGCAGGGTATGTACGCAGAAAAAGTGTTACGTGCTAAAACTGGAACATTAAGTGGTGTATCAGCACTTGCTGGATATACAAGATCTGCAGATGGTGAGGTATTGGCTTTTGGTATTCTTATAAGTCACTATGTTGGGTCGGCAGTGACAGCGCGTAGAATTCAAGATAAGATTGGAAACTATCTAACAGAATTTAGTAATAAGTAATTGGCATAAATAATTTTTCTATCATCAATTTTATGAAATCACAGGTGGTGGTTCACCTACAACGGACTTACCATCTCTTATCAACGGTTCCGCACTCCCCCACAAGCGACTCCCGTCCTGAGAAAGAAGCGGTTCTGCAGAATACTGTGCCAAGTATGCACGTCGCATTTTATCAGTAATGTTCGTGCCACTGCTATGAAAATTGATACTCGTAAATGCCACAATACTCCCTGCAGGTACAATAGCGGGTACACCCTTTTCTGGACCGAAATAACCAACCAGATCGTTACTTCCTTCCTCGCGGATATGTTTCACCCATGAACGGATACCAATATGCGAATATGGCATTACATATACAGTACCATTCTCCTCTGACATATCATCAAGCGCACACCAACAGGTTAAGTATGGTTTGTGGTCAGGATAACCGACATATCCTGAATCTTGATGCCAACTGAACTTCATGCCTGCCTCTGCTCCTTTGACAACATACTGTTCCCAAAACAGATAAGCAGTTTCACCTAAAGTAGCACGGCACACATCTGCCATCAGGTCACTGAACAGAAATTCGCGTAGTTTTGGTTGTTGTCTGAAGCAATTTGAAACAAAATACCGTTTATTGCGGTGATTAAGACCCATCACATCAGTGTTCTCACGAATCATACGTTCATCCATCTGACTTATGAATGCACCGCATTCTCCACGAAGTAGTTCCAAAAGGGGTTGTGGAATTACACTTTCTAAAATGAAATAGCCTTCCTCTTGGTACTGTTCTTTCTGTTCATCGGTTATGTGGATCAAATTTAGTCTCCTATTCAATAACTATTTTACGGATAACCTGACCGTGGCTTTCGTAATACGTATGTTTACCAGTGATGTAATCAGAATCTGCTGCTGGTTGGATATTACCTTTCGTATCTATTGCTCGGGAAACGATGGTATGTTCACCCTTCGTAGGGTTATCCCAATCAAAATGCCAGATTTTCCAAGCAAATTCAGCATCTTCCTCTGTGTCAATTATAGCCTTTTGCCATGGTCCACCATCAATACTCACTTCAACTGTTTGTATAGGTGCACCCCAAGCGGCTCCGTATATATGGTATTCATCACCGATGCGGGTAACTTTTGCTGCCAATGATTTCAACTGAGTTCTACCAACCGATGTTTCCATCCAAACCGATTCACCATTTGGACGCGACTCTTTACGAATCGTAACATAATCGATTGCCATAAACCTTCCCATATACCGTGTATCGCGTACTTCTATACGTTTCAACCATTTGACACATGCGATTCCATACCAACCGGGGGCAATCAGCCGCAATGGTGCTCCGTTATTATTAGGTAAGGGTACCCCGTTCATTTCATAACAGAGTAAAACGGTGTCCTCCAATGCATCATCAACAGACATACTCCGAGCAAAGTTCTGTTGCATATTCGCACCTTTCCGCTTCTCGTCACCCGAGTCGTGACCAAAAAAGATCACTTCAATACCATCTTCCTGTATTCCTGCTTCTTTGAGGATAGGTGCAAGTGGAGTACCACCCCACTTTGCATTACCAATTGCTCCAGTAAATTTTGGGGAGGCATGGTTTCCAGAGCATTCTAAGGTAAAGGTTACATCCTGCTTAGGTCGTGATTTAATATCATCAATTGTAAGCATCAACGGGTTGTCAACTAAACCACTTATTTCAAGTTTCCATGTTGCAAGATCTACATTCGGAATACCGTAATGGGAAACATTGAAGAATTTATCGTTCGGAGTAATAAACGAATCGAATTCGCTCCACTCTAAATAAACATTGTTAGATTTTTTCGGTTGGTCTGAAAAAGGGATGAGCATTTCACCTTCGCGTTTTGGGAATGCATTAACCGCTAAAGGACTCAGTAAGAATCCTGTTAATGTTAAACCACTATGACGTAAAAAATCTCTGCGATTCATATTATTACCTCTACGCCTTCATTGCGTTGACGTAGTTGCTGTTTACTATTGTCCAATTGACGACATTACTCCATGCTTCTATATAATCAGCACGACGATTTTGGTATTTCAAATAATATGCATGTTCCCATACATCAAGTCCAAGAATCGGAGTATGTCCTTGCATTAACGGACTATCCTGATTCTTTGTAGAATAGATTTGTAATTTCTTATTCTCATCAACTACAATCCACGCCCACCCCGAACCAAAATGCGTTTTTGCTGTTGTGAGGAAATTTTCTTTCGCAGCATCAAGCGCACCAAAGCTGGATTGCAGTGCCGCTGCTAATTTACCATTCTTCAATTCTCTACCACCAGATATCATCGTATCCCAGAAGAGCGAATGGTTTGCATGTCCACCACCACTGTTGATAACGGATTGTCGTATCTTCATTGGAACTTTATCAATGTTTCTGAGCAAATCCTCAATCGTCTGGTCAGACAATGCATGGTCGTCTCCAACTGCTGCATTGAGTTTGTTGACATAACCTTGGTGATGTTTCCCGTAATGGATTTCCATTGTTCGTTTATCAATGTATGGTTCAAGCGCATCAAGGGGATAACGTAGTTTTGGTAGTTCATAACCATGCTTATGATCATCCTCTTCATGGTGGTCTGCATAGATTCTAAATGGACTATTTGCAACAAAAATGCCAGCTAATACTGTACTTCCATTGATTAAAAAGTTTCTACGATTCATGAGCAACCCTCATTCAGTTATTTTGTTAGTATCTTAACAATAAATCCATATTTATGTCAAGTGATATTATGTAAGAATTTCATTTGACATTCACCTCAAATTTTATATAAAATGAAGAGATGTAATTCCTATAAGCAGTAATAAATCTATGATCTTAACAACTGATATTTCTGGAAACCTTATCTGTACAAGCAGAATTCTCTGTGATTATGTAGACTGTCTATGATATATAAAACTATTTCATTTTGGATGTGGTTCATAGGTTTTGGTATATTGGCTTTGGTCCTTGCCATGACACCACTGTTTAATATATTGGCTTATGAGTTTTGCGCCGTTGTTACACTCGGTATAGTCATTGCTGGTGCACATGTTGCCATGACCGAACTACAGTTAATGAAAAAAAATCTGTCTTCATTGGCTGGTTCACCACGAGATGTAATTCTCACCTGCTTGTTTCGTAGTCTAAGATCAAATCTGGTTTTACTCTTATTTCCACTTATCATTATTCTACTAAATGGATTCCGTATTATAAATTGTAATTACATTGATGGATTTATCTTTTTTCTTCTCCTGCCAGTCATCAGTTGTATTACCGTTACAGCATCTGGAGTCTTTTTCAATACATTGATAGAGAAACGCTGGCTTGCATATATTGTATATCTTGCATTTCTAATCCTAACGTGTATTCCAACATTCATCAATTTAATCTTCCATCCTCCAGTATTTGCCTTTCATCCAATTATTGGGTATTTTCCTGGACCCATTTACGACTTCGTTATTTCAATTACACCCACTTTAATCATCTCAAGAGTACAATCCCTAATTTGGACTGCTTTGTTCATTGCAATTTTATTCTTTACATGTGATATCAACAGACAGACAGGTCTTGTTCCAAGGATTCAGTGGCGAAATCTGATAAAGGTTTCTTCGTATAGGACAATTTCAAAGATTCTCACGGTGTTGGTTTTGCTATTAATAGTAATTGGTTTTGAATTATATTCTGGAAAGTTAGGTATACGTCCATCTCGGAAAGATATTGCAATGGAATTAGGAGGATACAGAGAAACAGAGCATTTTGAAATATACTATGCGCGGGAACTTGAGGAGAAGATGGATCTATTCGCAGATGATTGTGAATTTCGTTTTTATCAGTTATCTACGTACCTACAGACAGAAAATTCACGAAAAGTCCGCGCGTATTTATATTCCTCACCTGAACAGAAAAAACGACTGATAGGTGCAGGTAACACATTTGTGGAAGATCCATTTGGATATGGATTTCACCTTCATCCACAAGGATTTCCACATCCAGTCTTAAAACACGAACTGGCACATGTGTTGACTGCGGATTGGTCACCATGGAAAGTTAGTCTGAATGTAGGAGTCCATGAAGGAGTTGCTGTAGCAGCTGATTGGGATGAAGGTAATCTAACAGTCCATCAATGGGCAAAGGCTATGCGTCATTTTAAGGTCGCTCCTCCTCTCTCAAGTGTGATGAGTCTTGGTTTTTGGAAACATGCAAGTTCAAGAAGTTACTTGATGGCTGGTTCATTTATCCGTTTCCTGATTGATAAATACGGTATAGATAAGATAAAACAAGCATTTCCTATTGGAAATATCCAAAAAAGTTATATGAAGGACATGTTGGAATTAGAAGGGGAATGGATTAAATTCCTATTAAATGATGTTACATTGGATGAAAAAGAGATTACTTATGCCGAAAACCGATTAAAACGTGGTGGAATATTTGAGCAAGTTTGTGCACATGAAATGGCAGCATTAAGAAACGATGCTTGGGAAGCATATTATAACAATGATTATATCTCTGCACTCAATATTTTTCAACAGATGCTTACAAATGAACCGGAGAATTCAAGAACTTTACGTGGAATGATGTTCAGTGCATTTCGCACAGGAAATTATGAACTGACCACTTCTATTGCAAACAGAATCTTTTCAAATGATAATGCTCAATATAGGGCTGAAGCCGCACAATTATTGGGAGATATTAACTGGCTACAGGGTGACGTTTCTGCTGCCTTAATATCATATGAAAGTGTATCAATTCTCAACCCTCGTGAATCAGTAAAATTTAACAATATTCTACGAATAGCTGCACTTACAGATTCTTATAAACCAGATTCCAGAGATAGGCTAAAAAGTGTTTTGATACCCCGTAGTAAATATGATAAGATTTTGAGTGGCACAAAAATGGCTCTACTATTACGAGTAATAAATACCGAACCAAACAGATGGTTAACGTATTACTTAGCAGGAGAACTATTACATTTTGAAAATGCATAGGATATGAGTATACAATATCTCCATCATGCGCTTCACTTAGGAGAAGAAAAGGACTCTACAAAGATTCCCCACAATCTATACATGAAGGCAAAAAACTTATTGGCTCTAAATTCCTACTACAAAAAGGATTACGTGATTGCAGAAAGGATATTTGCATCCATAGCAGAGGATCAGTCATTATCGTTAGGTGAAGTGTTATCAGCAAAGGATTGGGTGCAACGTTGTCAATGGGCAGGAAAAACTATACCATGATATTTGATTATATACAATGTGGTTTTACTAATCTTATAATAAAGTCAAGTTGACCTTAACTCTTTTTTGTCTTATAATATATGTATGAGTATTGAAGTATCTTTCAGTGATAATCCAAATTGGGTCTTGAAAATTGCAAGAGAATTCCTTAGAACCAAACCTGTTGAACATAACCTTATTTTAACATTAATACTGAACCGAATTGATGATACTGAGACTGGAAGGTATTGGGTAATTAGTAAGAATAATATAGTGGAAGGTGTTGTCGTACAAACACCTATATCATCACGTGTTGTTGTTACACCTATGACATCGGTAGCGATATCTGAGGTTGTTAATAAAATATCAAATGCAAACATTCCATTACCAGGGGTTGCTGGTGAAGCTGCAACAACTGCATGTTTTGCTGGAGAATGGGCAGAACGAAACAAAACACCTGTGATTCCATTCTTAGCATTACGTCTTTATGAAGTGGATAATGTCCAAGAACCACCAACAGTAAAAGGACATTTGCGTAAAGCTGAAAGTGATGATAGAGATCTTCTTATTGATTGGATTTCATGCTTTTCTATGGATATAGGTGAACATAATAAAACAATAGATGAAACAGAATTGAAAGAACGTCATAATAATACATCACGTCTTGTAGATAGACATCTATCAAATGGACTCTTGTGGCTATGGGAGGATTCACAACCCTTGTCATTGATTGCACGTACAGATGCAGTTGAAGATGTAGTACAGGTGAAATATGTCTATACACCACCAGAGCACAGAAATAATGGATATGCAACTGCCTGTGTCACCAAAATATCAAAGCAAATTCGGAATGAAGGATACCGTTGTATACTCTACACCGATTTGACAAATCCTGTTTCTAATTCAATATACCGTAGAATTGGATACCGTGCTGTTTCGGATACAATACAATATATATTCCATTGAACTTATTATAGGTAACATAAACTCATACATATAAGGACGCACTATGAAACTATTTGTGCCAGGTCGTATCTGTCTTTTCGGAGAACATACAGACTGGGCTGGTGGTCATCGACGAACTAATGCTGAGCTTGAAAAGGGTTATACAATCATCACAAGCACGAACCAAGGTGTATACGCTGAAGTACAACCACACCCAACAAGTTTGATTTTAAAAACAACACTAAGCGATGGCACACGTTACGGTCCACATACATTGCCAATGGAACCGGCAGCATTACTTGAAGAAGCTGAAAAAGGGAGTTTCTTCAGTTATGCAGCAGGAGTCGCATATCAGATACTAACGAATTACCGCGTCCAAGGGTTAGAAATCGATAACTATCTCACTGATTTACCCGTTAAAAAAGGACTATCCTCAAGTGCTGCTATCTGTGTATTAGTTGCACGTGGATTCAACCGTATCTATGATCTAAAAATGACAACGCGCGGTGAAATGGAATGTGCATATCAAGGAGAGATTAAGACACCGTCACGGTGTGGGAGAATGGATCAGGGATGTGCATATCAGCACCCAATTCTAATGAGTTTTGATGGGGATAACATTGATGTCCGGGAATTCAGTGTTCCTACAGACTTATACATGGTGATAGTAGATTTAGGGGTAGGTAAAGATACTCGGTTTATCTTAAATCAATTAAATCACTGTTATCCATTCGCGGAAAACGAACTACAAAATAATGTCCAGAACTTTCTTGGACCGTTAAGTGCAGAAATCACACAGTCTGCTTATCAGGCACTCAGAGAAGGTGATGCTGAAGCGGTCGGAAAACTGATGACACGCGCTCAGCAAGAGTTTGACAGACATTTGATTCCAGCATGTCCAACCCAATTAACAGCACCTGTTCTTCACAAAGTTTTGAGCTATGAACCGATTCAACAGTATATTTGGGGTGGAAAAGGGGTAGGTTCACAAGGGGATGGATCTGCACAATTTATCGTAAAAGACGAAGAGTGTCAAAGTAAGGTAATTGAAATAATAGAACGCGATCTACAGATGTCATGTCTAAAACTGGTTGTCGAGGCAAGTAAACATGTCCGCAAGGCTGTAATCCCAGCGGCTGGATTTGGCACAAGACTATTCCCCGCATCAAAGGCAATTAAGAAAGAACTTTTTCCTGTGATTGATCGAAGTGGTCGTGCTAAACCCGCTATCATGGCAATCATTGAGGAAGCAGTAGATGCTGGAATTGAGGAAGTCTGTCTTATAGTTCAGAGCAGAGATATTGAATTATTTGAATCCTTTTTTAAAACCCCTCCGCGCATTGAACACTATAACAAACTAAGCAAGGAAAATAAAGCATACTGCGACTATTTAATAGAATTAGGAAGTAGGATTTCATTTGTTACTCAGGATGTTCAGGAAGGATTTGGACATGCAGTTTATTGTGCGCGGGATTGGATTGGAAATGAACCTTTCCTATTGATGTTAGGCGATCATCTTTACGGTTCAGATGAACCATACTCCTGTGCTAAACAGGTGTTAGATGCTTACCAAAGAGTTGGACATAGCGTAGTAGGATTAAAAGAAACACCAATAGATGAACTATCTAACTTTGGATGTGTTACCGGAGTTTGGAGTGAAGAATCAATGCTCTCAGTGACTGAGTTTTATGAAAAACCGGATCCTGAATACGCGAGGGAACATTTACATGTGGACGGTATGGATGACGATAGATTTCTAACAATATTTGGTATATATGTAATTGAACCACAGATTTTTGGGTTTCTTGAGCAAAATATTGAACACAATTTCAGAGAACGAGGTGAATTTCAGCTGACATCTTGCTTAGATGAATTGCGGAAGGCAGATGGATTTTCTGGGTATGTAGTTAAGGGAAGACGATTTGACATTGGGTTACCAGAGGAATATCGGCAAACTGTTATTGACTTTAGAAGTACTTAGATACTTATTTCTGATGTTTATAAACTATATGACAGAATCTTGATATTCACATAAAATACTATGCTGAAGTTGCTTTTCGTTGAATAACCACAAGTGTCAAATCATCGTACTGTTCTTCATCTTGTACAAATTCCTGAACATCATCAACGATGTGTTGTATTACATCTTCTGCACTACAACCGTCAGGAATATTAGATACTACCTCTTTAAAACGATCGGTGCCGTACATTTCATGGTTAACGTTTAAAGCTTCTATTAGACCATCTGAATGGAAGATTAGATAATCACCTTCATCTAAATCAAAAGTTACAGATTCATATTGGACATTTCTCATACTTCCTAATGGTAAATCGCTACTCTCTATTTCTATAATTTCGTCACCTTTTTTGAGTAAAGGATACGGTTGTCCCCCATTGGCATAATCAATTTTCTTCACAGACTCGTCTAATATTGCTAAGTTTAGAGCGATAAAACTTGGTCCGTACATTCTGGGTGCTAATCCTGTATTGAGATCACTCAGAATGACACCTGCCTCGGATTTAAACCGTGCGACTTCATTCAACATTCCGTTTGTAAGAACCGCAGTCATTGCCCCGCGAATACCTTTTCCAGCAGCATCAGCGACAGCAATCGCAGTCTGTCCGTTTGCCACCGTTAAATAATCAAAGAAATCCCCACCAACTTGTGTTGCAGGAATTGACATACCTGCTATATCAAATGTATCCGTGTGTGGAGGTTCAGTCGGTAGGAGTCCCATTTGAATGTTCTGCGCCTCATTCAATTCAGCTCTGATACGCAACATATCTGCTTCTTCTTTTTCTTGCATTTCAAGGCGTAACTGTGCGGTGTGTCTTCGATTAACTATCAGTCGAAATAGCAGAGACCCAACAGCAGCCACAAAAATAAGTGTTGGGAGAAACTTACGCCAACGACTCCATATAGGTTGATCAATAGTAAAGTTGAGAACTGAAGGCTGTTGTGTATAGGGCCATCCTTCACGGAAGGCTTTAATTAAGAATGTATAATTCCCTGATTTCAACCCTTCAAAACGAATTTTAGGTGAACTCATAGAAGTTTCAGCATCTTGCATAGTCGAAGATTGTGCGGTAACGCCTTTAGTTCGTTCCAAGTCATAGGTCTTATTCCCAGATGGAAGTGTTTGCCAATTGTAATTGTCAATACCAAGTAACCTGAATTTGTATTCTAAATCATCTCTGAGGGGATTAATACCTTGGAAAGAAATAGTAAGATGTTTTAGACGTGCGGGTAGCAATTCTTCTATCTGTGTGAATGTACGTTTTCCCAATTCTTCCGAAAATGGTTCAGTAAAAGATTTTCCAGCATCTAAAGATACTATCCTACAGAAAGGAAGCGCACCAAGACTCGCGCGATACTGTGTTGCTCCACCTTCTGTCCCAAACCATATATCTTCTTCATTTGTTGCATGAATGCTTGATACATTATTATGGATTAGTCCATCTTTTGTCGTGATAGATTGAAAGGAATTGCCATCGTAACGGACTACACCGCCACCCCAAGTTGCAAACCATATATTACCCCAATGGTCTTCATGGACATCTCTTATATCATTAACAAGGAACTTGTCTTCAATTGTATAAGTCGTAACCTTCTCGCCATCATAACGGACTGGACCTTGTGAGGTAGCTAACCAAAGATCACCATTCGTTGATGTGATTGCACCTTTAACTGTAGCAAGTTCAATGCTAACTGCATTTTTCAGTTCTGCACCGAGATATGTCTTGATACCATCTTGAAATACAAATGTAATCATATCTGATTCTTGCTGACCAGAAGTGGTGGTATGCACCGTATAAAGTGGAAGTCCACTTGCTGCCCCTGGTAATTCTGTCAATGTATCTGCAATTTCCGGATTTTCCCAGTACATCAACTGACCGCTTACAGAATTATAAAACCATTTTAAACTTTTTCCTTCTGACACACCCACTATTGGAACTGCAGAACTTAATGGAAGCACCTCAGTACGGATATTGCCACCGACAATGTTACCGTTGATACTAATATTTGAGTATCGTTTTACTTCTCCTTTCTCGAAAAAACACCATAACCTTTTCTTATTATCAATATATATTTTGGAGGCTGCATCTGAAGGAGATGGTAATGAAACTGTGGTTTCAAGACTGAAAAAGCGTAAAATACCATCTGAAGAAAGACTGTACAATCCATTACTTCTTGGTAGGAATATCCATCCACCTAATATAATCCAAGGATTAGATTTTGATGATATATAGGGTTCAGTAACATTGTATTCTGGTTCTCCTCCAGGACCGATTTTTGCACTTACATGCACTGAGATTTTCTTGAAATTACCATTTCTATAACTGAATAATCTGTAACGGGTATATGTGCCCTCATGCTTTATTGGTCTATCCAAAAACCAAACACTTCCGTCAACTTCAAAAATCTTTTTAATTTCGACTCGTCTTTCAGATCTTGCGTAATTACGATTATTACTTTCAACCAAATCAGTATCCAATAAAGAATGTTGTTTAAGTAATTCATCACCTTGAATGTATTGTGCTAAACCACCAGGAATACTAAACCATAGGGTGCCAGTACTATCAGAATCTATCATTCTAATACTGTTGCTACCTAACCTTTCACGTGTTGTGTGATTGACAATTACAGGTTGCGGTTCAAATGATGTCACACCATTATCATGTCCAAACCATATTTTGCCATCCAATGACTCAAATATGGTCAGGATATTATCACTACCAAGACCATCGTCAACTCCATATACTCTCGGTGCCAATTCTGGTGAATCTATCAAGGGAGTTTCTAACTCTAAATTGTCTGCTGTATCTTGTTCAAAATACTTGCTATCATATACATGTGCACCCGAATCACTTGCAAACCAGAGCTTGTTCCATGCATCTTCTATTTCGAAAAATCCTTGTAGGTAACTATCCTGGACTGATAAGGATACCATATTTCTCATACGTTGAAGATAATTACCATTCCACCACCATAATTGTTTATTGTCACTATACCATATTCGTCCATGAATATCGCTCTTTACAGTTATATTTTGGAATCCATTATTTATCGGAGTTTGAGGAGTACCAACTTGAACGGATGTTCCTAAGGTAGTTTCTAATGCATTTTGAAATTCTTTTCCATCATATCGTAGTAAAAGTGAATGTCCCCCAAACCAAATATTATCATCTGAGTCTTCTAAAATCACTTGAACAGATCTATTTTTTGGTATATTTGGAAGATTTTCTAACCGTCTTAGTTCAGAAATTTGTCCTGTATCTATATCACTGAAAAAACTCATGATGAGTGCGCCTTGAGCATCGCTGCCACCAATCCAGAATGTACCTTCACGACTTTGGTAAATAACATTTATCTTCGCAACAGATGCACCGCTGATTTGCAATGAATAGGGTTCTGGTAATTCTGTACTATTTAATGATACTAACTTTGTAATAGTATTATTTCCACCAACCCATATTTCACCAAAGTTATCAACAGCAAGACAAGTTCCATCAATGATATACTCAGGTTTATCACCGTTAAATCTACTGATAGAACTTGTGCCTTCTGCAGGGTGTTTACTTATAAACCAGATATTACCCCACTTATCTTCAACTATGTTTTTAGTTCTACCGTACAGAACCTGAGAGTCACCAGGAAAAGAAGTAAAAGTATTCCCATCAAAACGACTGACACCCCCTCTATCTGAACCAAACCAGAGCACACCTCGACTATCTTGAAAGATTACCGGGACAATGGGTCCTACCAATCCATCTGCAACGGTATAACTTTTCATCTGTTCAAATGCAGAAGAATAATCAACAAATATTAGACAGATACTTGTCGTAATGATGGAAATGATCCTTATCAAATGTTTCACTACATGTCATCCTAAATTACTTAGTAGAAAATTCTTGAATTCGTGTTATAGCCTCATCAATTACTTTGTCAGGATATGTAAGAGATATCCTATAAAATCCATCACTCCATTGACCGTATCCCAATCCAGGTGTCACAACTACACCTGCTTCTTCAAGAAGTGCAGTTGCAAATGCACGACTTGAGCCACTGAATTGTTCCGGTACCGGTGCCCAAATGTACATCGTTGCCTTTGGTCTTTCAACTTCCCAACCACTCAGTGTTAATGCATCAACAACCATATCTCTACGTTTTTGATAAATTTCATTCAATTTCGGAGTAACTTCGTCAGCAATAGAAAGTGCTGTTGCTCCAGAGAATTGTAGTGCCCGTAACGACCCGTTGTCAATATTATCTTTAACTTTTTTCACAGCTTCCACAGCATTTATGTTTCCAACAACAAAACCTAACCGCCATCCTGTCATATTAAATGCTTTGCTCAATGAAAAGAATTCAACTGCAACCTCATCTGCTCCATCAACCTGAAGTATACTTGGAGACTTATAACCGTCATAAGTATTCTCACTATAAGCATTGTCGTGAGCAATGAGTATATTGTTTTCTCTACCAAATTCAATAGCACGTTTAAAAAAATCAATATCAGCAGTTGCAGTTGTTGGATTGTTTGGATAGTTGATCCAAAGCACTTTAGCAAGTCGTTTTACTTCCACTGGTATTGCATCAAAATCAACATAGTAATCATTTTCTCGCAATAGGGGTGCATAGTATGTTGTTGCGCTTGCAAATACGTGTCCGATATTATATGTAGGATAGCCGGGACTTGCAGCAATTCCAATATCACCAGGATTTAATATACCCATTGCCATTTTGACGATTGCATCTTTACTACCAAGTGTTGTTACAATCTGATTTTCTGATAATGAAACACCAAATCGCTTTTTGTAAAAATGTGCTACTGCTTCAGGAAAATCAGCAACAGGATTATCACATCCATATCGGTGTCTATCCTTATCTTCTGGGTTTTGAATTGTATTACATAGAGTTTCCACAACAGGATCTGGTGTAGGAAAATCTGGATCCCCGATACCAAGACTTATGACATCAACACCACGTTCTTTGGCTGCTGCCATTTTTTCACGTATATCCACAAATAAGTAAGGTGGAAGTTTCTGTAACCGGTCTGCAACTGTTATCAAGATAGTATTTTCTCCTATTTTTGCCCAAATACAGGACAATTATTTTATTTTAAGTGTAGAATAGCTTGTTGAGATTCATTAAGTTGGTTCATGACATTAGGACTAAAATGGAGTCCTTGACCACCCCAATCTGGCATATAACCGACACTATAGCAATAGTATAGTGTCCTACGTGGTTTTCCGGACATATTGACAACAGAACCGTGAGTAAGTGCTTCAGTGAAAATTATAGCATCTCCCGCTTTAGCAGGAATAGGGGTTATCACTGGATTTTCATCTGGATGGTTTCCCCATGGTTTAGGGAAGTTGCTTTTATGTGCACCTGGAATTACAGCAAAACAACCGTCTTTAACATCACAATCCAACATTGGAAATACAGCTTTCGTCAAAGTAGAGACCATTTCACCATTTTTACAATGATATTGACATTTCGGAATGATTGGTGTCCCATGCATGTGTAATCCTGTGTAACCGCCACCCCAACGATAGATCGTATAGGTATGATTAAGACGATAGGGTCCACCAGTTACACCAGCCACGACATCAAGCACTTCAGGAATGTCAACCAGTGCACTGAACACATTATCAGCTTCCAGAATGTTAGAGATGTAGAGTTCTTTATTGGTTCGCTCTGTGCCAAGACAGAGCGGGGAAGGATAGTCTGCAGGGTCCAATTTTTCATACTGATCAAGTACAGCATTACAAGATTGGATCACTGCCTGTGGGATAATATCTTTTAAGACTATGAATCCCTGCAAATCAAATAGATATTTTTGTTCATCTTTCATATACAATATCCTTATTCTGTATTTACCACCTCATATTTTAAAATTGTGCCACCTTGTCCAGAAATTAACCCAATTGTCGGACTACTTACATGGATTGCAGTGAGATCTGTTTGAGTGTCAGTGTGCTGTGGTCTCCAGTTTGCACCTCCATCTTTTGTATGGAGTACGAGTCCTTCTTTTCCAACAATCCATCCTTCGTCTTCAGATATAAAAAACACATCATAAAGAAAGTTTAATGTATTACTCGCTTGAGGATACCAGGTATTTCCACCATCATCTGTGTGGAATATCATCCCATCTATTCCAACAACCCAACCTTTTTGTGAAGAAATAAAGAAGACAGCATTCAACCATACGTTTTGATTTATTCTGGATTTCGTAAGGTGATGTGTGAGTGTTGATAGATTCCACTGTTTTCCGCCATCAACAGTGTATAACAGAGTCCCAAAAAGACCAACAATCCATCCCTCTTTCCTTGATGTAAAATGGATATCAAATAGATTATATTGCACTCCGCTTTCTTGTCGTGACCAAGTTCTGCCACCGTTGGATGTATAAACAATTTCACCAGCACTACCTACACACCAACCTGTTTCTTCATCAACGAAAAATACTGCGAGAAGGTCTTGTGTCGTATTTGAGTTTTGCGGTAACCATACAGCACCCCCGTTTATAGTATGGAGAATAACACCTGCTTCTGCTACTGCCCAACCTTTCTGTGGTGATACAAAATGTGTTCCACCGAAACATTCAGCAGTACGACTATCCTGTGGTTGCCAATTAGCTCCCCCATCGGATGTTTGTAAAATCGTTCCTCGGTCTCCAACAACAAAACCCATGTTTTGAGAAGTTATACAAATATCAAATAGAAGATGTGTTGGATTAGATTGTGATTCCCACGTAATTCCACCGTTTCGTGTATGTAGAATCGTTCCATTTTCTCCAACTGCCCAACCAAGTTTAGATGATACAAAGTCAACTCCTAATAAGACACCGTCAGAACTGTTATGAAATCGCGGTCCACCCCGTTGATGTTTCCATACACTGCTTCCGTCTTTCTTCCCTCCTGATGAGGTATGAAGGACTACACCTAAATCTCCTACTATCCAACCATATTGGTTATCAATGAAGTCAATATCATAAAGTGTAAAAGTATGTAATGGTTCTTTACCAAGGTATTCGGGTTGGTTATATTCCTCTTTGTGACGTTGATTACTTCCTTCCGTGATTAATTTCCATGTATTTCCACCGTCTTTCGTAACATATAGGCTTCGTTTATCGCCAACAACCCATCCTGTCATCTTGTCAATGAATTGCACATCAAACAGGGCGGATTTAGTAGAGAATTGTTCTTTCCATGTCAGTCCACCATCAGTTGTATGGTAAATATATCCTGAATTTACACTGTCATTTGGTGTGTTGTAGGTGATAAGCCAACCATTGTAATCATCAACAAGATCTATACCCTTTATCGATTTTTCTTCAAATGCATTACCAACAACTTTGTTGAATGTTTTTCCACCGTCCACAGTCATTAAGACCGTTCCCCAATCTCCGACTATCCAACCAATGGTATTTTCTAAATCAAGACTGTGCAGATCATTCTGTGTTCCTGATTCAATCCGCTGCCAAGTCTTTCCACTATCGGTTGTGTGAATAACAACACCACCTTCACCTACACACCACCCATCGGTTTCATTACGAAAGTACACTTTCTGTAATGGATGTCCAAATATACCACTACTCTGTCTACGCCAATTCTTACCACCATCTTCTGTATAAAGGATTAAGCTTTCTGCCCCTTGATTAGAGGACGTTTCGGTCTCTTCGGTATCATCAAAAGAATGATTAGGAACTAAGCCAACAGCATTACCAACTGCCCACCCCTTCGTTTCAGAAATGAAGTAGACATCATTCAGACGTGCACTCCAATCTCCCTTGATTACAGTTTTCCACATACCTATTGTCTTCCTTGGTGTATTTGAACAACCAAGTATTGAAAAAAATGTAACAAGAACTAAGAGACATGAAATGGAAACTAATTGTTGTGACCATTTATTTGCTATCCCCAAATAGGACTTCGCTAACATCGTGTAACCCTCGTGGTGCATCCACCACCCACCTTGCAGCTCTGATTGCACCCTTTGCAAATGCTTCAGGACTATGGGCGCGATGTACTACACTAAGTTGCTCACCTTCAGTGGCAAACATGACCGTGTGATCTCCTGCAATATCTCCACCCCGAATTGCATGTATACCGATCTGCTTCTTTGGTCTTGCTCCTACGATACCGTGCCGTCCATATACACCCACTTCATCTAAATCACGTTCTAAGGCAGCAGCAACAGTCTCTGCAAGTCTAAGTGCAGTTCCGCTTGGTGAGTCTGCCTTATGGTTATGATGTGCCTCTATCACTTCAACATCATAGTCATCGCCAAGTGATTTTGCTATTAATTCAAGTGCTTGGATCATGACATTTACACCAAGACTCATGTTCGGTGCCATAACACATTTTATCTTTGATGCAAGTTCACTAACTTCGGTTAATTCTTCACTACTAAAACCCGTCGTAGCAAGAACCATTGCTTTATTTGCTTTTACCACTTCACGTAGATGTTGTAAGGATGCCTTTGGTGTAGAGAATTCTATGACAACATCACCGTCTCCAATAACATCGGTGAGATCATTCGTAATATTAACACCGAGTTCACCTATACCTACAACAACTCCAATGTCATTTCCAATTTCTGGATGTGTAGCGTATTCTATTGCACCGACAAGCTGCATATCATCTTGTTGGGATACTCCTTGAGCAATCAGTCTTCCCATACGACCACATGCTCCATTAATTATTACACGAATCATTGTGCATATCCTTATCGTATTTTTATATTCATTACATATACTTAACTTCAATCATGTTTGTTTTTTATTAGATAAAATAATAACAAATAACCATGTTTTGAAAATATTTATCAGTCTTCATTTAACTTACTAAGTAAAAAATAACAGTAACCAAAATGGTACACCTACGAATATTGATAAAATAATGATAATCCATTTCCAAACTCTATCTGACCAATACATAAGATAATAAACCTCTTACTTTCGGCTAAACTATAGGCAATGTAATTATCATGCATTCGCTCAATATTATGTCAATAAAATTAAGTATATCACATTCCGTGTATAATTCGCATCAAAAAGAAATTTATGTTAGGAACAATAACATAATAATACCATTTCTAATTGATTATATTGCATTAGCGGCTTCTATAATAAACGAAAATCCTGTTATTTTAGCCATCATTGTTGCGGAATAAGCGTGAAGTATCTCTGTTATTTTTGCCTGCATATCTTCAATGGTTTCATATACTTGGCAAAACAACTTTGCCTTTAGATCTTGCCATAATCTTTCAATCGGGTTCAACTCCGGACTATAAGGCGGTAGAGGAACATCAGGAAGATGGTAATACACCGTTCTTTCTGCAAGGGATAAAAAATGTGGTTGAAGCACACGGTGGAATCACCGAACTTGCAAAGCGAACTCACATGTCTCCTGATGCTTTGCAGAAGATACTTTCAAGTGACAAAGCACCCCATGTTGATACTCTTGGAGCTATACTGAATGCACTTGGTTGTCACCTGACCATTGAGCCGTTAGACTCTGAAAATCAAAGAACGTCTGCAGCAGGATAACGTTTATCCCCCGGTGATACATCGGTTGGATCGTTCAACACGGCTGTATCTGGTGGTGTGAAAATCTGGTTTTCGTCCACGGAATCGTCCGTATCCCTTCTCCACTGATCCAAACGGTCACGCATCTCTACCAAAACACCCGCATAATCTGGATTTCCTACAAGGTTATGTGCTTCCGATGAATCAAAGACTAAATCGTATAACCTTTCCGATTCAACAGGTTGATTTCCCCAATCATTCTCTAACATATAAGATTTACTGATACTATCATCACAGTTTGGTAATGCCCACTGTTTCGCGTCGTCGTAGCGTCGGATATATTTCCACCGTTTTGTTCGGACAGCACGTTGCGGTTCATAACAACAGTGATAATTTACTTCCGCAAAGATTGCATCACGTATGTCATCGGTTTCTCCACAAACCAGAGGTAGAATAGAGTGACCTTGCAACCACTCAGGGTGAGAAATTTCTGCTAAATCACAGATAGTAGGAAATAGATCAATTTGACTAACTAACCCATCTACCACTTGTCCACCATCGAATCCACCTGGTCCTCTGACAATTAACATGACACCGATACCGTGATCTGTAACATGACATTTCATCCTTGGGAAGGCGAGTCCGTGGTCAGTCGTGCATATTACAAGTGTGTTATCAGTAAGACCGTTTTTCTCCAGAGCGTCAAAAACCTTTCCCATTTTCATATCAAGTGTACGTGCTGAATCTATATACTCCGCCATATCTTGACGCGTTGTAGGGTTATCTGGAAATGTTGGTGGTGGTTTCACATAACGTGGATCGGTTTTAGGTTCGCCATCTGGAGGTGGAGCAAATCCTTTTGCCTTGCGATGTGTTTCACTAAATCCAACATCTAAGAAGAATGGGGAGTTATGGTTTTCCTCAATAAAATTGCAAGCACGTTCTTCTGCTCCGACCTGTCCATAATCGTCGGCTAAAATTCGCTGATAACCTGTATCTTTAACATTCCGGACAACATGTTGGAATCCTGCTAATGCGGTATCATATCCTGCTTTATTCAGAGTATGAGGAATGAGATGTTCCGGCACAGGTAGACTCCACCCGCGGTTTGCTAAACCACCCATTCCACAACTATGTGCCCACTGACCTGTAAGTAACGCTGCACGTGATGGTGAGCAAGTTGGATTTGCACAGAAGGCATTTCGGAATAAAACTCCTTCTTCCGCTAATTTTTGTATATTTGTGGTTGGTATTGCATGACCGTAAGGTTGTACATACCTTCCGGTATCGTGTGAATGGATATAGACTAAATTTGGTTTGTTCATATTATACCATGATGTATGTAAAAGTTAATGTATACTTGAGACATAGACCTTATTATAGATGGTTGACAAAGATGTAAGGATTACTATTATTCCATACCTATTAACAATTTAAATTGAGTATACTGATATAGCATAATCATGTCAAGTGTTGGTAATACTTAACTGAGAGAATTCATAACATTTCTTGAATATCTTAGACTTAATAGGTATAATAATATTGAAAAACAAAAACTGTGTGGAGGAAAGTTGCGTGATTCGTGAAGCAATTCAGAAGGTGATTGATAGCAATAATCTAACAGAAACAGAAATGATAACAACCATGAACGAAATAATGGAGGGAGAGGCGACAGATGCACAAATAGCCTGTTTCTTGACAGCACTACGCCAAAAAGGCGAAACGATAGAAGAAATCACTGGTGCGGCTCGTGTTATGCAAGAAAAGGCAACCAAAGTTCCTACAGAAAAGTCAATGGTTGTGGATACTTGTAGCACAGGCGGTACTGGACTGAATTCATTCAATATATCAACTACCTCAGCATTTGTGGTTTCTGGTGCGGGAATTGCTGTTGCAAAACACGGTAACCGAGGTGTAACACGTCAAAGTGGAAGTGCAAATGTCTTGATGGCGTTAGGTGTAAATATTGAAATTTCTCCTGAACACGTCGGACAGTGTATTGATGAAGTAGGTATCGGTTTTCTTTTCGCACCGATGTTACATGGCGCGATGAAATATGCAATAGGACCACGCAGAGAAATCGGTATTAGAACGATATTTAATGCTCTCGGTCCACTTACTAATCCTGCGGGTGCACAGGCACAGGTGTTAGGTGTCTATTCACGAGAACTTACATCAATTCATGCAAATGTCCTGAAAAATCTTGGAACACAGCACGCCTATGTTGTGCATGGAAATGACGGATTAGACGAAATCACGACAACCACAACCACGCGTATGTCGCTACTTGCAAACGGTGATGTAAATACATATACATTCGACCCAAAGACGCTTGGGATTCCGAAAGCTGAACCGGAATCCTTACTTGGTGGCACACCAGAAGAAAATGCAGAAATAACGACAAGTATTCTTAATGGTGAAAAAGGACCAAAACGTGATATTGTGTTATTAAACGCTGCTGCAGCCATTGTCGCTGGTGGGAAAGCAGATAACCTTGAAAACGGATTAGAACTTGCTGCTGATTCTATTGATTCTGGAAGTGCAATGGAAAAACTTGAAGGATTGAAATCTTTATCAAATAAATGATTTTGCTTATATGATATTAGACACAATTATAGACCACAAACGTAAAGAACTTCAGATCGAACAGGAGCAGGTCCCGCTTAGTATCTTGCAATCAAAATTACGGAAAATACCTCCTACAAAGGATTTTCGAAGTGCGATTGCACAACCCGATACTATAAACCTGATTGCCGAAGTCAAGAAAAAGTCGCCAAGCAAGGGCATTATCCGAGAGGATTTTGATCCTATTCAGATAGCAAAAACATACACTAATAATGGTGCTGCAGCCATTTCTGTGTTAACAGATGTAAAGTTTTTTGATGGATGTCTTGATTATCTATCCACAATACGTCAAACTGTAAATCTACCTTTGCTCCGAAAAGATTTTACGATTGACCCCTATCATATCTATCAAGCGCGAATTGCAGGTGCAGATGCGATTCTACTTATCGTGGCGGTACTAACCCCTGAACAACTACGTGAATTTATGGAGATTGCTGCATCACTTTCGTTGGCATCTCTGGTGGAAGTGCATACAGAAGCGGAGTTGGAGATATCGTTAGACGTTGGGGCTGAAATTATTGGTATCAACAACCGAGATTTACGGACATTTGATACCGATTTAGCAACGACATACAAGTTGCGCGAATCTATTCCTACGGGGAAAGTTGTTGTGAGTGAAAGCGGTATTTATACGCGTGCAGATGTGGAATCGCTGCGTGAAGCAGGTGTCAACGCAATTTTGGTGGGTGAATCGTTGATGCGAAGTACAGATATTGGTGAACAGGTGCGAAATTTGATTGGTTAATCTATTAGGATAAATAATACTCCTTACATTGAAATTACTTCAATTCCATGACGTTTTAGTAATGCTGTCGTAACACCATCCCCAAAGATTAGTGTCCCCGAAAATGACCCGTCATAGATTTTACCGCAACCACATGATGGACTTCTGGCTTTTAAGATAACAGATGTTGCACCCTGAGATTGTGCCATTTCAAGTGCATGCTGTGCTCCTTTCAGAAATTCATCCGTTTTATCTTCTCCATCGGGTGTCATCACTTTTGCTTTCCCATCTAAAACGTCATTTCCGTCACCACCCACAATTTCCACTGCGGGACGTGGGGTTGGGAGACCACCTGCTTCCTCTGGACAAACGGGTATAAGTTCGTCAGTCTGATTACGATTGATAGCGTTTTCGTTGCGGCTGTTACCACCATCGTATCTGCAATTTACTCCAAGAAGACATGCACTAACAAGAATTTTCATGTCGTTTCTTCCCATAACTTCACTTGCTTTTCAACTAACCGTATATTATTTGACTTAAAGTTCAAATAATTTTCCTCAATGCGATGCAAAATTGCTCGTAAGATGGATGTGCGGCAGATTTTTACATCACCAGATTCTGATGCAGCGAATTGCAGTGATGTCGCAATATTCCTAAGTTCTATAGGAAATTCTTTACGGGAGATATTCACGTTAACACCGAAACCTAATACAAAGAAAGGGTGCCGATTCTTGTCATATTCAATTTCAGTTAGGACACCTGCAACCTTCTTTTTATCAATACGCACATCATTTGGATGCTTTATCCGAGCTGCAAGTCCTGTGATAGTATGTATCCCCTGTGCAATAGAGAGTGCACCGAGTAGATTTGGTAGATGTATATGTTCCTGTTTAAGTCTGTATCTGAAGACTATGGATGCGAGAATGCATTTGCCGTATGGTGCTTGCCAAGTTCTTCCGAATCTCCCACGACCAGCAGTTTGATGTTCAGCCAGTATGAGTGTGCCTTCCTCAATCTTACCGGATTTGCCGAGTTCAATTGCGACATCGTTTGTTGATGTTACTTCGGTATGATACTCTATTTTCGTTTTACCGATAATTCTATTTTCAAGTGTTTGTTGTAAGGTGCCAATATCAATCACAATTAGGATATACTAAGACCCAATCCAATAGAATTGGATTGAGTGGAACGTGTAGAGTTTCGTTTTGTATGCTAAACCTAACCTACAATTACTGTCCTCCGAGTTTGCTAAGATGGTTTTCGGCTTGAACTTTCCACTGTTCAGGTGGATTTAATTCGAGAAACCGTTTCCATTGTGTTTTTGCAAGTTCCTCACGTTCAGTATATTCATACATCAAGGCAAGATTGAAGTTAGCAGTCAAATTACGGGGTTCCAATTGTAAAACTCGCTCAAACTGATCGGCGGCAGCACCGAGTTTGTCCATGCTATATAAGACATTGGCATATACTATAATAGTCTTAATATGCTTTCCGTTGAGTTCAAGTGCTATTTCTAACATTTCTTTTGCCTTGTTATACTCCAACTCAGAGTTGTAATAGAGATCACCGAGACGTTGATATGCTTCTGTGGCATTTTCATCTATTTTGATCTCTTTTTCATAGAGTTGGATAGCATCTTTCCATTTCTGATTTCGTTCAGCAAGTTTACCAAGTTGTATATGAACACCCTTATACTTTGGGTTTAGCGTGATAACTTTTTTGAATGTATTCTCAGCATCCGTGAACTTCTCAGTCCAAAGTTGTAAAATCCCAATGTGGTAATATGCCGCATCATTCTTTGGATCTAATTCCACCACCTGCTGAAAATCACCGATAATCTGAGCACTCCGGAAGAGCGTATTCCCAATCCGTTTATATCGGTTTGTTAACATACCGCGATAGAAGTATGCATCAACATATCCTGGATTGAGTGCGATTGTAGAGGTATACTCCTTGACTGCCATTTCTGCATGTTTATGGTAATTTTCGAGTGTTGCCGCGTGTGTGTCCAATAACCGAGCGTATTGATAATGCCATTCAAAATGCTCAGGATAATGTTCGTTTGCTAATGCGTAATGGTGCAATGCTTGGGTAATGTTGTCTGTATAATAGTCTTCTACACCGCTTTTGCTCCGTTTGTCAAATATAGCAGCAAGTGTATAATGGATTTTTGGATAGTTGGGTTCCAGTTCCAATGCTGGTTGATAAAAACGAATCATGTTGTCTTCGTCTTTACGTTCTTGGTAGATTCCACCGAGTTGGAAAAACGGTTTTGCATTCTCAGGATCTAATTCTGTGGTTTTTTCATAATGCACAATAGCGTTGTCAATATCACCTTTTCCTTCGTACAACAAACCTGCTTGATATTGTGCATCGACGTTTTCTGGGGTCAAACGAATGGTTTCCAGAAATGCCAATAAGGCTGCATCGTGTTGTTCCAGTGCAAGATAGGACTTAGCAGAAAGATAGTGTGCCTGTGCATCCGTTGGATCAATCACGATAATTTTCTTCAAGGCATCCAGTGCTTGCTGATGTGACTCTGATTCGTTGTATATATGAACCATCTTATAGAGTACATCTGACCTATTTGCATCTAACTTCAAGGTTTTTTCATAAAATGCAAGCGCATTATCATTATCGTCATTCCCTTCGTAAGATTGACCTAACAGATATGTGGCTTCTATATCGTCTGGGAATAATATGTGGTGGATGTTTAATGGTTCAATTGCATCTTTATAGTTTTCCGAATTGAATGCGGTTTTTCCCTGATCTATGAATCGGGTTGCCAACGACGAATCAAGTCCAAGTGCACGCCGATAATGTGTTGCTGCGGCTTCCAAATTACCTTGCCTACGATACAAGTCACCCAGATGTAAATGGGAGTCATTAAAATGTCCATTTAGCAGTTGGATTTCAAGATATGACGGATCTGCATTGACAATTTCAAGTGTTTTTTGGTAATGTTTTATCGCCTCTTCAATATTACTGGTATCTAATTCCAGTTTTGCCAAATAGAAGTGGGATCTTGGGTCGTCTGGCAACACAAGTTTCGCTTTTTCCAAAAGTTCACGTGCTTCATCTGCATTTATTATCCCTACAAAGTATGATTCTAATGGTTGATAGATTGCGTTTTTGAGTGTAGGATCGTTCTCTATCGCTCGTTGATAATGGACAACTGCAGTTTTGACATCTCCATTTGTATAGAGTATATCTGCGACTGCGAGATGTGCAGATGCGTGCATCGGATCAATCTCAAGAGTTCGTTGATATAACTGGATTGCTCCTTCACTATTACCCGTTTCTGCGAAAATCACTGCAAGATCATATACATCAGTTGCGGTGTAGGGTTGGTATTCTGCGGATTTTTCGTATTCTTGTAGTGCTTCATCATAAAAGTTTTCCTTGGCAAGCACTTGACCAAGTTTTACATAAGCTGGACCGAATTTACGGTTGTTTTGTATTGCACTTTCAAATGTCTCTCGTGCCTTATTCAGATTGTCTTGGTCAAAATAAACCAATCCCATACCATAAACCGGGTATTCCCAATTCGGGTTCAAGGCTTGGGCAGTATCAAAGGATTGGATTGCTTCTGCATGGTTACCTTGTTTCAGGTGGATCTCACCGATGTAGTAGTGCGCAGGATAGTATTTAGGATTTAATGTAAGACTTGTCTGGAATTTGGTGAGTGCAAGATCGTATTTTTCCTGTTTCTGGTAAATTGCACCGAGACTGTAATGTGCCCAAAACATTGATGGATCAAGTTCAAGTGCATCTTCATATTGGGAAATTGCGTTTGTTTCGGCTTCTGGATTATCTTTTATGTCAGTAAGGGCATAGGCGTATCCCAATCCGTAAATTAATGCTGCATCATCTGGATGATTTACTTTTACTCTTTCATAAAGTTGTGTCAGCTCCGTTAGGTATCCCTTCTTTCGCCATTCTACAATCAGTTCACGATGTTTTTGTGGAGTATCTTTTGTCGATTTTAGTGCTTTTGAGAAATCTTTCTGCATATCCATTTCCCATTTCTCTTGTGCCATAGATGAGATTGAAATTATGAAAAATGAGAGTGTAATTATGAGTGCGGTTGTTAGTCTTTTCATATCTGTCTCCTTTGTAACTGTACTTGCGATTTATCAGTTATTACCTGTCTGTAGGATAGCAATAATTTTGTCTTGTGTCGGCATTGACGGGGTGGCACCCAATACTGTGACCGCTGCTGCTCCTGCTACCGTGGCAAACAATACTACCTCAGAGAGTTCATGTCCCATCGCGAGTCCTGTCGCCAATGCTCCACTGAACGCATCTCCTGCTCCAGTTGTGTCAACTACATCAACAGGAATTGCCGGAATTTGTGTGGTTTTGGTGGGTGTACATAACAGGACACCTTCTTCCCCAAGTGTTAGCACGACAGTTGACAGTCCATCATCTGAAATTTGCTTACGTAATGCTTCTGCTGCTTCAACACGATTCTCAGGTTTGGTTACATCCTTGCCAGATAGCATGGTTGCTTCCGATGCATTCGGTGTCAAAATATCTATCTGAGCTAAAAAATCATCAGGTAACGGACATGCTGGTGCTGGATCCAATATGACGATTGTGTCGTTTGCATTTGCAATTTCACATGCTGCAAGTGAAGCCTCAATCGGTGTTTCTAATTGTAGCAGCAGAACGTCCGCTTCTGCAATGCTATCTGTTGCGTCAACAATGTCATTTGATGTTATACGCATATTAGCACGTGGTACTACGATGATGCTGTTTTCACCATCTTGATCCACAACAATGGACGCGACACCTGTACCGCTTTCTGTGTCGGTTTTGACATATTGTGTGTCAATCTGTTCGGTTTCCATTGCGGATCGGAGCATCTCTCCGAATATGTCATCTCCGATTCTGCCGATGAACGTGACTTCTGCACCTAATCGAGCTGCTGCAGTTGCTTGATTGAATCCTTTGCCACCAGTGAAGATGTCAAACGCGTCTCCGATGAGGGTTTCACCTCTGTTTGGCATCTGTTCTGCGCGGATGACAAGGTCAACGTTTGCACTACCAACAACGGTAACTCTGGGGTAGTTCATCGGTGTTTCGGATCCTTCGTAAAACTTTTAGTGATTATATCTGATGGGGTGGTAGGTTGTCAAGTGAAGATTCGGATGATACAACGTAAAATGCCGTTCCAATTTAGGAACAGCATTTCTGACAGTATAACTACATTTGTAAAATTATGAATAAATTTGTGAAATTATCCAGATATTTCTTCTTTCATCTTCACAACCTGATTCCACATTTCATCAACTTTTTCATCGGGTTGTGCTGGTGTTAGGAAACTTTTCCATAGACTTTTGAGATTCTCAACATACTTCTCATCATTAGGTTCTAAACCTAATATCCATAACTGAAGTCGTCGACCAGTCCTGACAACCCAAGTTCGTTGTTCGCTTCGCATCCTCCATTTATTACTATATGTACTTGAGTCTTCAGAACCAACTAACAAGAAGTATCTCCAGGGAGGTTGATGAAGTTTCCATTCTAACATGTTGAGTCCTTGTAAGGCATTTTTTACAGAAGCAGAAGTTATATTACCTGGAAAAATACTGTCTAACATTTGTCTTGCAATTTGAGATAACATCTGTTGTCCAATAGGCCAAAACAGGAGATGATCTGTTCCTTCATCTTGATCTATATTTGTTAGGTCATGGAATCGCATTTTGGTAGGGTCGGTCCTAAGTACTGGAAGTTCCTCAAGCAAACCATCCCAATACATTGATAATTCCTCGTATAACAAGTCAATATAATCGTCTTGTGGACGAAATCTTTTAAAATTTTTCAACTCAACCTTCTTCATTGAATCTGGAATCCAACCCTCGGCATTTCTCTGTGGAGTACTTAATAATGAGATATTCATGTCATATAAGGTCTCTATACTTGTAAAGAATGGGTCTTTGGTCTTCAGGTTCTTGCCTTTTGTTGTTTTTATCTTTACTGATTTTTTTTGACTACTCATATCAGATTGAAAAAATGACTTATTTGAGATTAACCGTCGTGTAAGTATAGCGAATGTATCATCTTCATCCATGATAATGTTTGTTGCTTGGTCCATTGGTTTAGCATAACGATTGAGATTAGAGAAGAGTCTTCGATACTTTTGCATGAAGGATTCATTAGTATCATGTCCACTCGGTACGACAACAATAACAGACAGTTCATCCTCATCAAAGCTTTCTGGTGCATCTTCTGATATAGGATCATTTTTATCAAGTAGTGACCTAATTGCTGCAAGACGATGCTGTCCATCAAGTGCATAATATTTCTCAGATCCATCGAAATGCAGTACACCGAATGTTTCATTTAGACGATGATCCCCTTTGAATATGGAAAAACGCGGATCATCAGTTATCTCTACATTATAGAATTTAGGGTTTCCTGCAAGTGCAGCAACAACAATTGAAGAAAAAAATCGGTTAGGTTGACGTTTCAAATATTCTACAATTTCTGATTTGACTCGTCCTTTATTAAGAATTCTTTGAATTGCTTCATCAAGAGTTCGATCTTCATGAACTTCTGATGCATACAATACATTACGACTTAGTTCACTTGCATTCATTTTTACTGTATAATATTCCCACGTTCCCATTTTTGAACGTAAGGCTGGATATATATTCATAAGCATTCCTTTATATGATACTTAAGGTTATAATTTGTCTATTATATGTTATGGATTTATAGTATGAAACGTAACAGACAGGACTCCGCAGAACAGCATTTTTGTACATGATTTAGTAATCAAGCCAAGGTGCAATTTGATCCCAAGCGAGTTCAAGGATGTTTTTCGTCCTTTTCTTAATAAATGAATTTGTCCAGTTGGTTACGTGTACAATTGGATCCAACATATCTAGTCTAACTTGTTTCTTCAGTAAATTTTCAGTTTGTTTCTTAAACGTAAAACCACTATCCTTAGCTTGTTCAAACTGCTTTTTTCTTTCTTTCTTAGTATTTGCTGCCAAGGCACAATAAAATCTTTGTTTTTTTCCCCACGGAGCATTACCAACACTTGAATTTTCCTTTTGCGGTAGTAGGATAGTATTACCTAATGTATGGCGAGTATATGAATTTTTATAGATATTCTGATCCCAACCACTACCAGGATTTGAATCGGGAGCAACATGCTCAACGGTAGCATACTTACTGTCTTGCCATTTGCTATAGTTTAAATAATCTAATTGGTCGCTAGGAATTACACCATCACGTGTAAGAAATCCAGGATTATTATATTGATCGGCTTTAGAGTTATGAGATGCGGCGAAATGTAGGAATCTACAGAGTTGTTTGGAATGTCGGGCTAAGGGAACTTCATATGCTTGAGAAATCCAACTACTCTTATTCGTAACACCGATTTTTTTAGTTGCCAAATATTCCCTCAACATCTTTTTAAAATCATCTAATTCAAGAATTGAATTTGGATCCCTTATTCCTAGGCAAAGTTTATCCATTATCTTTCTAAAGGTAGTGTCTATTCCACCTGTAGTAGCTGTAATTGAACGCCATAGTACGAGAAATGCAGTTAAAGCCATCACTGCCTCAACGAAAGTTTTTTCATCTTTATTTTCCAAATATTGCGTCCAATAACGCGCCATGATTGGAAGTGCTAAACTTGTTTTCATTTCAGATATTAATGCACAGCATAGTTTTAACATATCACACAATTCAATCTGATGAATGTTATTTAGTGATCGAATGGAATCACGATTCCAATAGGTGTGTCGAAATTCTGCGATATCCGCTAATGATTGAATAATTCGCTTTTTGATTTGGTCTGAATTCCCAGCTTCATCAAATCTAGAACGCAAGTAAGAACGTTGTGAGACAAGGTTTTCTGGTAACTGATACCCTTCAAGATAGTATGCATATGTAACCAGTAACTCTTTTGTTTCCTGTTGTCTTTTTTCATTGTCAACAAAGATATGATTTAAATTCTCATCAATTCTTTCAAACTGAACTGCACTCTCAGTCTGACTAAAATTATTAAAACCTTTTTCGCGTTCATAGTGTATTACACGAGGTTTGAATGTTTCAATAGCCGTAAGTGGCTCACCTGTTGTATTAAGGGAATCAAATATGTCAAAAGCAGCATCTTCGTCACTAGTTTCAATTCGTGTAAGAATAACAAATTTTAAAACATAATGTGAAAATAACATAAGTCGGAGGAGACCACTTGGCTCAAATTTACTAGCTATGTCAAGAATTGCATTGTTCTTTTCATCTTCATCTGAAAGAGTATCTAGTTTTTCAAACAGATTCTGCAGACTAATCTTCCGAAAATCCTGATAAGTGATCTTATTGAAATCTAAACCAATTTGTTCTTCAGAATCAGATTTTACATTTCCTTTATATATAGCAAACTCAACCTTTTTTCTTATATACTGATAATTATGCAAAAACCTTAATGTCTCAGCGTTCTCATCTGTTTGCACCGGAGTAAAATCTGAATTACTACTAATATAGTGATTATAGAAATCATTCAAAAATCTAGCGATCACAGACCGATATATCATATCGGAATTATTAAACCCACGTTTATCCTCTGAGAGACGGACGACACGAGGAAATCCAACCATTTTGCCAATTTTGGTCAACTGTCCACTGATACATTCAAATAACCTTTCATTAATATATTCTAGTTCACTGTTTATCCACTTAATCGTATGTTCTTCAAGATGGTGTGAGTCTTCTTTGCGATGGTATAATTCTTCAATTAATGCACAACAAAGTAGAAGGAGTGAAGTTAATCTTTGTTGACCATCGACTACAGATAGTGATCTTCCATCAAACGTAGTTTCAGATTCTTCTTTTACAAGAATTAATGTGCCTAGAAAGGTGTATGATTCATTGTCTGATATGGAGAGGTTATAGAATCCGTTTAGACAATCCTCTAAAAGTCGTCTAATGTTATCTTCATCCCAATCATATGTTCGTTGATATTCTGGTATTCGGAAACCAACTTTACCACTATGACAAGTCATTGTGTCCCGAAAATTATCAGATGTTGCTGGAAAAATCTTTGAAATGTCTTGCATCTGTTTACCTTCTTACAAATTGTTTCTAATCAATGAATTGCAAATTACAGGTTATATGTTTATTGAAGGAATTACAGTCAACTCAAGAACGGTTACTTATGACAAATCAGACAAGGTTCCTCGTCATCTTCGTCATCGTGAACATCGGTAAGAATTTCTATAAGTCGGCGATTCGGTTTTTCCTTTTTCTTTGATGCCTTCGCCTTCTCAGTATTTACCTTAATTTGCGCTATCCGTTCTGGATCTGCCAATTCCTCTAAACTTTCTCCCTGACTCCACGTGAATCGTTCACCTGTCTCTGTGTTGAATTTCTCATATCCTTTAGCAAGTTCAAATAGATCGGGGTGTTGTTCTAAGAGTCCTACCCACTCGGATTTTCGTTGGAAGAAACAAAAATAGCATCCGGAACGTGTCCGCCAATTGTAATAGTCGGGTAAACCGAGTCCGCTTTCCTCAAGGATACGGAAAACATCTTCTTTGGTTATACCGTCATCTTTAAATGGATATTTTGGGATAATATTTTGGAGTGCGGACGTTTTCAGGGGTTTGTAACCTGCACGATCTTCGTCAGCACGGATACCAATGTAGTGATACGCCTTATCTTCCCCGACGTATTCCTCAAAAGGTCTGATTTTGAGTTTGATAGTACACCAACGCACTTGTGAGGAAGGCAGCAAGCCACCGTGTAGTGTTAGCCAATGATCGAAATCACGTTCAACATTGAGACGTACAATCGGTTTGCCGAGGAATGCTTCAAGACGATCCAAAAACTGATATGTTTCTGGCAATTCTTTTCCGGTATCAGTAAAAAAATATTCCATTTCTGGCACCCTATCGCGCATGTAAACTGCAAGAGCGGAACTGTCTTTTCCACCCGATAGACCGAGAAGATGTCGAATTTTTTCTGCCATGTTATCCTCACCCCAATAATTTGAATATTTCTACATCCCAATAATATCAATTATAACATATTACCAAAATATAGTCAAGTAAAATTACTTATTATTTTAAAGTCCTATTATGATCTTTTTCTTCTGACTCTTGCTGCTGCATCAGTTTCTGTGACATACGTGCTAAAACAGCGAGACGGAATTCAGGATTATTATCAGTATCAAGTTTATCCAAGATTTTCTCAATTTCACGTTCAACTCTATTGGCTTGCTCTTCAACCGTTAATGTCAATGTCACAACCCTTTCTTGTTCAGGTTTGTTGGGTGTAGTTGTACCTATCCGAATTGTATCTCCTGACGATCCAGAGTGTTGTAGTTTTTCGAATGAAACTGCCTCAAAATGTCGGAATTTCCTTACGAGATGAGAAAGGTTAATCTCAAATTGTGCTTTATCAGTGTCTATCCAAGATGCAGGTGGTTTTTTTGCAAGAAATGTACCGATTGCTTCAATCCAACCTTTGAAGTCATGTCCTTCGCTATAAAGATGTATTAAAAATCCTTTTAGTTGTGTCTCTATTACCACTTCTAACAAAGGTTCGGCTCTCGCTGCTAATACTGTACGGAGTTCATCCGCTGCTATCTCTAAGGTGAACGCATCGGCAAGTATCCGTTCAAGCGAGTTTAGTAGTTTGTCATAAGCATGACCGAGTTCTGTCAAAGCATCTTGTAATGTATTGAAAAAATCTGTAACTGTTTTTGTATCTGATACTTCTGTCCCAAAACTATGAAATCCTAATGCTTCTGGTAATTCATTAAAAAGCAGTTCGTCTGGTTCACTTGCCTTATTAACAACTTCACGGAGATTTTTTGCTGCAATACTCAATTCTTGCGTTTTTTGTGTGTAGTTTGGGAGTTGTGCGACAAACCGCATGAGCGGTGTGACAATTGTCAACAAGTCGGGGTTATCGGTTTCAATAGGTTGGTTGAGCAACTCTAAAAATTTGGTAAACAGTTCCGTTCGAATACCAGCCATCCGAAATCGCTTCAGTTCAAATTGTTGTGGTGCTTTTAACAACCGTTCAATAACTGGCATTGATAAATCTGCAACAAAAGATCCATTTTCATACAGTGCGATCTCTGTTCTGTTGTGGAGAATCACAGCACACAATAGAATAGGGAGTGGACCAATACGTACCCCGAGTGGTGGTTTCATGAGATGTTTATATAGATTTTCAACAGGTTGTCGTGTTTCCTCACACTTGTCAAGAAATATCTCAATTGCATTCCAAGTGTATTCAATTCTGTTCTTGTCATTTTCTATTGGTGGGTGGAAACCCCAAACACCTGAGACGTACCGATGTATGCCTGTATCCAAGAACATTGAACGGTAGACACTCAATTCAGGTGGGAAACCTTTAATGTCCAAATTTTCTTTGTCACCGTTTTCAAGCATACCTTGAATTAATTTCCTACGAGCATTTGTTGCAGCACCAGAAATTTTACGTCGATTGATTAGTTCATTACGTATGTACGGAGTTTTGTAGTAAACTTTATCACAGATTTTTGAAAGATATTCATTTCTGGATCGTTCGGAGTCAATATCTGTTGGTTGTCCTTTGTAGTACCAGGTACATACATCATTGCTGTCTGCACCAAAAATTGCTGATAGATTATCAGAAACTTCTCGTTCTACCTCTGCGAGTCGTACTGAAAGTTCACGTCTTGCCACTGCATCCCCTTGAAGTTCAGGTGTGTTTTCCTCAACCCAGTGTAAGTGTGCAAGTTGTGTGACAGCATCGCTCAGAAAGCCTATGGAATGTGGAATTGCGATTAAAACGTCTTCACGGTTCGCGATGTCAACTTCCTTAGTCTTTTCAATGAGTTGCGTAACTTCATAATCGTTAGCAGGTAAAGCATAAAGGAGAAGTCCATCAGCATCGTCAAGGAGTTCATTTAGGTCTGTATCAAAGTTTTCTAAATCGGTATAACGAATTGTGAAGTAACGTAGTGTTCCTGTTTGGTAAAGATGTCTCCTTGCAACAAGCGGACGTGTTGGCATGTATCGCGATAGATCAGTAACAAGTGCAGCTTGTGTATCAACGTGTGATTCTGCCTCACGGAGTTTTTCTTCAATATCAACATCACTACCTTCCCAAATCGCGTAAATATCGTTGTGTCGACGGTAGGTAACAATTGAACGTCCTTCCAGTGTTTCAAGTGCCTCTGCAAATTCGGTGTCATCATCTAATGCATAACGGAGCACAGGTTCTGATGCTTTCAGTTTAGGTAATGCGTCACGTACGATTCCGAGTAATCCGATAGTTTTTATCAGTTTAATTATTGTATCAGATGGATCTTTTATTTGCATTATTGCAGATTCAATTTCTGCCCACTTTTTCCCGTTGCTTGATGTAAAAAGCTCATTTCCCTGTGTTGCCTCGAGATAGTCGTAAAGGTTAGCAAGGGAATACATTGGGAGTCGATGACCATCGTAGTGTTGGTTTAAAAGGAAATCTTGTAATCCATACGGTTCACTTGAACTGAGGAAAGCAAACAGTGAACGTTCGTTCTGTGCGAATCGTCTAAATAAAGGTCCGATGAGGAGTGCTACAGTTGGATGAAGCGGAAAACAATCCATCAAAAGTTGTGTAAATTCACTTTCAGTAAGTTGGCGAGGAGTTAGTTCTAATTCTGTTACAGTGTTAAGGTGTTCTTTAAAGTCAACATCTGATGACTTTTCGAGTGCTGCACCAACTAAACGAAGAACTTGTTCAGTGGGTTCGGCGAAAACTACATCCTCAAATCTTCCTTGTACCTTTGTCCATTCTTCACGTTGAGATTGTGCTGTACGTTGTGCATACGCCTCAAAAGCTTGATGTAGAATAGTCATCAGGAATAACGGAGTTTGTTGGCTTCGGTCTGCTAATTCAGCCAAACTCTGAAGGATAAACATATCACCTTGTGCTGGATGTTGTGCAGCAAACTCAAGAAATTTTCCCAATTCGTCAATTACCAGTAACAGTCCTGAACCACCATCCTCACAAACTTGATGTGTTGCTAATTCATATAAGTGTGTTATTTCAGATGCAGATGGGAGTGAGTCATTCTCTGCTTTATCCAGTAAGTTAACAAGTTCTTGATAAAGTATAACGAGGTGTCTATTGTTAGTTGGGGAAATTGCTCGTTTCAAACCGCGCAATAGAGCAAGTGAAAGGGGCGCACGTTCGCCAGAAATAAGTACTTGACAGAATCCAGATGGAGTACGCTTTCCATTACCGTTCGTACTGATGAATCGTTCATGAAGTGACTCATCTCCGTCTTTAAGAAGTTCCAAAGCCTGTCGTGTTGTAGGTGAAGTAGAATTACCGAGTAGTTTAGCAGTGTAAAGAGCAAATGCTGATTTACCAGATCCGTATGGACCTGTAAGTGACCACGCTTTAGATGTTGCTTCATTTTCAAGTGTGCTAATCACACGCGATATCATTTCACGTGCAGTGACAGTCAATATATATCCATCAAGGGCATTTTCTGTGTAGAAGTCGCGTTCAAGATGAACAGAACGTCGGAAACGTCCCTTTACATTAAATAATTCTGACAACGGAACGTTATTCATAATACCTCTTTAATAGATGCATTGGGTTTACATCACTGTGTCGATAAACCTGTTTCAGGTCAGCGGTTTCATCGTATTGTAGTGCACCATCTGTTAATTGCTCAAGTTTTTCAAGATATATAGTCATTGAGTCTTCGTCTAATCGAAAAATACGACCCGGACTCAATGGACTTGACATAATATCAATAAAAGGGAGTGAATCTCTTTCGTAGAATCGATTATCCCAAAAGGCAATAAGTGTTGCGGTAAAAACTTCAATGGGTAATGATACTTTTTCTCCACGTTGGATTTCATATTCCTCGCTATCTGGTAATTCGGTAATAAGATTTAGTTCAACGAGTGGGCAATCAAATGACTCTTCAACTACAGCTGCATGATGGCGCGATTGGCAGTAGGTTCTGATAAAACAATTGACATCACGTTCAAGGGTGTTGTCAGATGCAGGACGCAAGGATTCTTTGTTATGTTGAACCCATTCATACATTTCATGCTTGAATGTTGGACGTGCAAATTGATTATTCTTCAGAATGTTAAATGCCCAATACCAAGTCGTTGCTTGGTTCATATTTGTAGCAATTTTCCAATGAACCATCCATAAAGTAGCAGGATCGTCGAGATAAGGATCAAAACCATTTTCACTAAATATGGCTTTACCAAGGTTTGAAGGAACAAACCGTCCGCGTTGTGATGGATCAGTTGTGATGAGCCCAGATACATTGCACCAATGCCGAATAGAACTCACCATGTTTTTACCAACCCCCAAAATGACTGACGCATCCTTATCGGAAAAAACACTTGGATTATGCATTACAGCATCAACGCCTTTTTTCAACCAAGTATACCGAAACGGGAAGGTTTGATGTCCAGAAAAAGACGGATTAACAAGATATGGAGAAAATGTATGTTCGGCAAGTAAGAAGTTTTCCATAGTGAATATTATAACATAATAACGAAGAATTAAGCAATGCAATTACAAAAGAATTTTCCATATTGAGTAGGACGCGAAACACACCCCACAAACGTCCTAATGTCAAGCACTACAAGGAATGGAATGTGTTTAACAACTATTCTATTACCCAAACTACACCCTACCTAATGAATTACAAAAAACATAACATCAACTCGCTCTTTTTCCGTGTTTATATTAATCAAATAGAAAACACGTTAGTTTATTGGATATCTATTGGTTATACATTGCCATCAGGATTCCGAAATTTCATGAATTTCATACAATTGCACATATATAATTAAGTTCAGAATAATTTGTAAAGTTTTTGAGTCAATGCTGACTATATTTGTCATAATAGACCTATAAACCCAGAAGCAGTAAAGGTTAATAGAAATTGTCTAAATTGCCGAAATTAGGATTGACTCAAAAAACTCAAAAGTATGACATTTTTAAACAGTAAATTAATTGCCAATTTAGTGTTATGAAATTCAACAATTGAATTCCTCTGATTTTGGTTGATATTTCATAATGAGTTATGCTATCATTATCGCAAAAGGATCGGAGACATATTCACGCAGACAGAAAAGTCGTAAGGAGCAATCAAATGAAAGAGAAGAGACCCCGAACTTTCTTCAAACAGAAGAACATAAAGCTCATGATCGCGTGGTATTTACTATTACTCGGAGCAATCATAATATTAATATGGAAGATGCCAGCAATCGTTTCACTGATATAAAACTACGGCTTTATTCGTTGTATAGTTTAGAGAATCATTGACTTTCACATAATTACATTTCACTTTTCAGAGGAGAAATCACAGACATGCCCTACTTATATCCTATTCAGCAGACTATAAAGATAACTCACATCATAACCTTCTGTCTTTTGCTCATCCTATTTTCATACCCTAATGTGGTATCGGCACAGGATACACTTATTATAATTTCACCACATCCAGAGAGTATAGAAACAGAATTCGGTGATAGTTTTGAACAATGGTATAAAGAACAGACTGGCAGGTCAGTAGAAACCGATTGGCGAGATGTCGGCGGCACATCTTCAAACTTTCGGTTTATCGATTCTGAGTTCAAGCGCGTGCCAGAGGGTATTGGTGTAGATATTTTCTTTGGTGGTGGCACTGATAGTTATTTACGTCTTGCTGATATGGGATTGTTAACTTCCTTCAAAATTCCCGATGAACAATTAGAACTTATCCCTCAATCATATCACGGCATTCCTGTCTACGATTCAGAATATCGGTGGTATGGTGCTGTCCTATCAAGTTTCGGCATCATGTATAATGATCAGTTACGTCAGTTGCTAAAATTACCGAAAGTCCATAAGTGGGAGGATTTAGGGGATACCACCTTGATTAGTAAAATCGGGGCTGCCGATCCGCGTGAGAGTGGTAGTGCACACATGGTATATGAGATTATCCTTCAAACGCACGGATGGGAAAAAGGATTTGCATTACTAACGCAATTGGGTGGAAATGTCAAAAAGTTCTCAGCTGGAGCAAATGCAATCCCAAGAGATGTTGTGGCTGGACAGGTGATTTATGGATTAGCAATTGATTTTTATGCTTATAGTCAAATTGCAGTCGTTGGTTCAGACAAAATCAAATATGTCCTACCGATGGATGGAGCAGTTGTCAATCCGGATTCAATCGCTATCCTCAAAGGTGCACCGAATATGGATGTCGCGAAAAAATTCGTTGAATATATCCTGTCTGAACAAGCACAAAAACTCTGGATGCTGCCCGACACAGACAAAGATGGACCTAAATGGAAAGGTGGCATAAACCGTTCCAGTATCATGCCATCTCTATATGATAAATTGACGGATCGTTATTTTGTCACAAACCCGTTTAGTTCAGAGTTGACACCGTTTCCCTACGACAGTAACATTGGTGGAGCACGTTGGGATATTGTCAATGATCTATTTGGTGTTCTTATTATCGATTCACATGATGATCTTGTTGATGCGTGGAAAGCAATCGGAAAATGTAAGGATGTTCAAAAACGCAATGCAGCAATCGCAGCATTTGTTGAGATGCCACTAACCGAAGAAGAAGCGATGAAGCTTGGAGGTCAACAATGGAAAGACCAAGTGTTTCGCAATGAGAAAATCAAAGAGTGGGGTCAATTCGCAAAACAGAAGTTTAAGAGAGCGAAAGAACTGGCAAAATAATATATGGTAGTATAACACTCTGTAAATCAGGATATCTAATGTTAAAAGTAGAAAAACCAAAAGAGAAATATGACCAATTAATTTCAGATGGTTATTGTGTTATTGAAAATGTCCTGAATGGAGATATGCTTTCACGTCTCCAGACGGTAACAGACGAACTACTGGATGCACAGACGGAGGAACAGCTTGCTGCACACCGCTCATCTGGTAGTATGATAAGTGTTTATATGCATTCGTTGTTCTCAGAATTGGTTGTCTACCCGCGTACATTGTTGTCTCTTGAAGCATTAGGTTTTCTGAGACCAAAATGGTCGTCAGGATATGTAATCAGCAAACCACCACAGAGTCCTCCTCTCTTTTGGCATCAGGATTGGTGGGGTTGGAATGATCCATGCAGTTACACTGCGTTACCCCAGCAACTTTTCCTGATGTATTATTTGGTAGACACAATTCCGAATAACGGTTGTCTACGCGTTATCAAAGGTTCGCACCTGAATAGACATCCACTCCATGATATACTACCAAATGCACATGGCGCGGATCTACAGCGCGTAGAAAATGTCGACCATCCCGCATTTCAGCAGTTTCCTGATGAGATAGACATATCAGTTAAAGCAGGTGACTTGGTAATCGGAGATTCACGTCTTCTCCATGCTTCACACGGTAATCAATCAGATGAACGTCGTACGGTTATAACACTCTGGTACCACCCATATTTCGCATTACTGCCAGAAGCAATGCAAGCGCACATCGGCAGACTAAGACAGAGTCTTTCTTGGTCGGAGTCAGATTGGGAACGAATAGCAGAGGTGGCACCCATATATAATGGTGAAGTTAAACCTATGGAATGGAATAGAATACCTGGACCTGATCTTAGATAAATATCCTACTTCTAACAAAATTGATTTGAAAATAGCATTTGTTCTTGATATATTATAGTGAAGTATAAAAATATGTTGACCCTCTTCTGTAGGCGGGGAATACCAATAGGCATTCCCCAGAGTTCCCTCCTACAACTTAGGAATGTAAAGTTAATTGTAAAATCCACTATATATATAAAATGGGTAATGACATTTAGATAGGAGTCCTGTAATGGAACATCACCCGATTTTTCATGAATACACTTTCGGTGATAAAGAACGAAAAGAAATGGATTTTGACGGTCATTATGTGCTACCCGGACTGTTAACAGCGGATGCTCAAGAACGATTGACAGAATCGTTGGCTTATATACAATCTATCATACCTGGTTGTAAAGAAGGACATGAACCCAACCGTTTTTCTGCTGAATATGATAGTTATCTTGAAAGTCTTATTCCACATCCGCAGATGCTTAAACTGGCACGTGAAGTGCTTGGTGAAGAAATTCGATACGATCACTGTGTTAGTCTGAATCGTCCAGGTGGTAATGGTGGCATTGGTTGGCATAGCCACGGATACTCCGAAGATGATCCACGTTACGGTTTCGTCCGTATCTTTTTCTATGTGAACGGGTTTGAGAAAGACGATGGTGGTTTGAAGGCAGTACCCGGAAGTCATCTCTACAGAGATCCAAAAATACATGGCGCGACTGATGAAATACTAAAAGAGGGTTGGTTAGCAGGAAAGACTCATCAAGAAACTGGGGAACCTTTAAAGGTCCAAAAGTTATCTGTGCCACCAGGAACAGTGGTATTGATGTGGACGCATGCAGCACATGCAGTAACCCCAAGAAAACCTGATAGTGATACCAGATGGACAGTTGTATACGCCTATCGTAATCCCGGTAAAGATGCTGGTGCGCGATGGATTACACCCGAATTTGAACGCAAACATATTCCCGGTGCTGAAGGATTGATGACTCTATATTAAAATTAGTCACTTCACTCAATGTACCGTAATCAACATATCATGCCACAAAATAAACCACATATTCTATTACTTATCAACGATGAACACCGACCCGATATATTGCCGATTGAAGGTAATACTGTTATCCGTACGCCAACACTTTCCCGTTTTATGGATGAGGGAACATACTTCCGAAATGCATATACACCCTCTCCAGTTTGTGTACCCGCACGACAGAGTTTTCTTTCTGGTCTTTACCCACGAAACTGTGGTTGTCTAAACTTTGGGGACCCTATGCCGACAGAAGTCCGTACAATACCCGGTCATCTTGGCAACTATGGGTATTATTCTTGCTGTGCAGGGAAGATGCACTTTGTTGGGACAGATGTGATGCATGGTTGGCAGGAACGTATTGGTCGCGATATCATTGGTAACAATGGGTACCCCTATCCTGCTGTTAAGGATGAACATACTGCAAAGATTGAACGTGAACCCGGAACAGGAATGAAACGAGATAAGTGTGCTCAAGAGATACGTGATGCACAACCCGGCATTGGACAGTGGATGCTCCACGATCAATATAATGTGGATGGTGCGGTGTTATTCCTTGAAGAGTATTTTGTCAATGCCTCGTATGATCGTCCTAAAGCAAACCCACTCTGTATGGCTGTAAGTCTTATAGCACCCCACTATCCGTATCAGTGTCCGCTTGATTTGTTCAATTACTACATGCAACGTGTGGAACCGATTATTGAAGAACCAAACGAAAAATTTGGATTTGACAACTTTTTCAGAGTGAAGGTAGGGAAGGATGTTACCTATCGACAGGCACACCGCGCAACTGCAGCTTATTATGGGATGATTGAATGGATGGATGCACAGTTTGGTAGAGTCGTTGAGAAATTGGAACATTTGAATGTGCTTGATGATTTCATTGTCGTCTTTCTCTCTGACCACGGTGAGATGCTTGGTACAAAAGGTCTATGGGAGAAACAGAGTTATTTTGAAGCATCTGCACGTGTGCCTCTTTCAATCTGGTATCCGAAGAAGTTTGGTAGAGAACCGAGAGTTATTGAACAGAATGTATCGTTGGTGGATCTCTTTCCAACTCTGTGTGAATTAGCGGAAATCCCTATGCCAGATGAACTTGATGGTAAATCACTTGTACCATTGATTGATGGGAGTGCGGAAGATTGGGATGATACAGTATACAGTGAACTTTGGCGTGCACAAAACGGACCTTCTGTGATGGTCAAAGAGGGATGTATGAAATATTTTCGTTTTGATAACGATAAAGGATGGCTTGAACAACTCTTTGATCTCTCTAAAGATCCTGATGAATGTAACAATCTGATTGATAACCCCGGTTATGCAGATACACTTTCAAGACTTCGCACAAAAGCTGATGCATTACCTCCACCCCGTCTCAAAGACAATAAAAACAGTTTCATTGACTCTCATCGTCCAATTCCAACACATAATTAACAATAATAGACATCTTATAATCAAACGGAAACTATATTGTTCGCGTGATTTTAAATTTACTATAACCTAAGTTACCACCTTCTATTGGGAATTGGAGTCACTCCTACAATGAATTATGCGGTTAATGCCAACAATTATACACCGTTAAAATATTTGATTTGCACATATATTTTATATATGATAAATTACCTGTCATAGAAAAACTCACATTTACAGACCACCATTTTGCTCATCTTATGGGAGGAGAGGATATACAATGTTTGGGTTATGCCATAAAATAAAGTTATTTTCGTCAATACTAATTTATAGAAGGTTAATTGGTTTCTTAGTAATTATGCTGTATTTAACTACTGCAGCTAAGTTCGTTGATGCAAAGAAACTCGAATTTGATCGGGATATTCGTCCGATTTTGTCTGATAAATGTTATGCGTGTCACGGTCCGGATCCAGCAGTCCGACAAGCAAATTTACGCCTTGATACCAAAGACGGGGCATTCTCGGATCCAAGCGGTTATCCCATTATTGTGCCGGGAAAACCAGAGGAAAGTGAATTGGTCAGACGGATAACACATGAAGACCTTGATACACGTATGCCTCCACAATCCTCAAACCGTCAACCCACACAAGAACAGATTGATACACTAATTCAATGGATTGCTGAAGGTGCTGAATGGGAAGAACACTGGGCATATAATCCTCCGACTAAGGTGGAACCACCAGTAGTCAAAGACGCAGCTTGGGTTCAAAATCCTATAGATCAATTCATACTTGGTAAATTAGAATCCGATGGACTTGAACCGTCTTCTGAGGCAGATAGACGTACACTCATTAGACGTCTTCATTTCGATTTGACTGGGTTGTTACCGAAACCTGGAGAAGCAGATCAATTTGTCCGAGACGATAGTCCAGAAGCCTACGAAAAACTTATCAACCGACTACTTTCCACACCTCAGTTTGGAGAGCGAATGGCAATCTATTGGCTTGATTTGGTCCGTTATGCAGATACAAGCGGTTATCACTCAGATGAAAATGTCAGTGTTTGGCCCTACCGAGACTATGTGATTAAGGCATTTAATGATAATATGCCGTTTGACCAATTTACGATTGAAAACCTCGCTGGTGACCTTCTCTCTAATCCATCTCCCGAACAGAAAGTTGCATCTGGTTACAATAGGTTAAATCAAACAACCGCAGAAGGTGGCGCACAAGCTAAAGAATACCTTGCAATCTATGCAGCTGATAGGGTGAGAACCACTGCATCTGTGTGGTTGGGTGCAACACTCGGTTGTGCACAGTGTCATGACCATAAATTTGATCCTTATACAGCAAAAGATTTTTATAGTTTTGCTGCCTTCTTCTCAGATATTGAGGGACCAGGGGTTTATAGAGGTGGTAGTAAATGGGATCCTGTTGTAATGTTACCAACAATAGAACAACAAGAAGAATTAAATCAAATTGACGAAGAATTAGTAAGATTACATAAAGTGTTTGAGTTATCATCACCTGGGTTGGAAGCAGAACAAAATAAATGGGAGGATGAGATTCAGGAACTACTCTCTTCAAATGAATCTGCGGATTTTGCTTGGGTTGATGATGCTCAGTCAAACGGTGGTAGAAATGAAGGGACTTGGAAATTTGTTGGAAAAACTGAAGCACCAGTTTACAGTAAAGAACGTTCACGAATACAAACTGCAGCACCCGATCAACTTGTGCAACATAGTTTCAGTGGTGCAAATAGAAAAGTTACATTAGCAGTAGATGATACACTTTTCGCTTATGTGTGGTTAGATCCTGAAAATCCACCAAATACAATTATGCTTCAGTGGAATGACGGCAGTTGGGACCACCGAGCGTTTTGGGGTGAAGATAAAATTACGTACGGTGAGATCGGAAGTGATACACCTGCACACAGACCAATGGGTGAACTCCCTACTTATGGAAAATGGGTACGTCTTGAAGTTGAACCCGAAGATGTTGGATTGAAAGCAGGAAGTATTTTAAACGGTATGGCATTTACCCAGTTTGGTGGCAAAGCATATTGGGATGTCGCTGGGGTCGCAACTACTCTCGGTGTAGTGACGAGGAATTCACATGACGACTCTATTATTAAGGCAATCCAAGTTGATCCCTTTGTAAGAACAACGAATCAAAGGAAACAGATTGCCGACTATTATCGACGTATCGCTCCTGCACTTGATGGTATCCGCAATCAGATTGCTAAATTGGAGAAACGACAGAACGAAATAAGAAGTCAGAGTCCATATTCACTAACAACAGTGTCGGTTCAACCACGTACAACACGAATATTACCAAGAGGAAACTGGCTGGATGATACGGGTGATATCGTTGAACCTATGATACCAGAATTCATTGGTGATCTTACAATTAATAATCGTCGTCCAACCCGGCATGACCTTGCAAAATGGGTAGTGTCAAGGAATAATCCGTTGACTGCACGGACATTTGTCAACAGACTGTGGGCACTTTACTTTGGCACAGGTATATCTCGTGTCCTTGATGACCTCGGTGCACAAGGTGAACCACCTGTACATGCAGAGCTGCTTGATTGGCTTGCAGTAGAATTTATGGAAAGTGGATGGAACGTTAAACATATGGTGAAACTCATTGTCTCTTCCAATGCATACAGACAATCATCGAAACCGAATGAGGAATTGCATGAAAAGGATCCGTATAATCGCTTAATCGCACGTCAATCGCGTTGGCGACTTGATGCAGAAATGGTCCGCGACAATGCGCTACTCTTGAGTGGACTTCTTGTTCGTAAAATTGGTGGACCAAGTGTTAAACCTTATCAACCGGTAGGATATTATTCAAACTTGAATTTCCCAAAACGTAAATATGTTCATGACAAAGGGGAAAGTCAATATCGTCGCGGTCTATATACACATTGGCAGCGTACCTTCTTACATCCAAGCATGATGGCATTTGATGCACCGAGCAGACAAGAGTGTACCGCAGAAAGGTCAACATCCAATACACCAATGCAGGCACTAACACTACTCAATGACCCAACTTATGTTGAGACAGCACTTGTGTTTGGTGCGCGCATCATTCGCGAGGGAGGCAAAACACCAATTGATCGCATCAATTGGGCATATAACCAAGCACTGTCACGTCTTCCAAACCAGAAGGAACTTGACATCATAACTACACTGTTTGATAAACATAAAAATGAGTATACTGAGAATCCAGACTCTGCGAAAGCAATATCGGCAATAGGTGAAATTCCAGCAACGCGAGGTATTGACTCTATTGAACTCGCATCGTGGACTTCTGTCGCACGTGTGATACTGAACTTGCATGAAACTATTACACGATATTAAAAACAGGAATTTATAAAATGAAATTAAGTTTTAAAGTGAAATCTCTGATACTGTTTAAAATCATTTTATGTATCCTAATCGGAATTGCGAGCGGAGTCTATTTTGAATTTTTTGATGAATCTGCTACAGAAAGTAACACAATAAATTGGGAAAAAGGACTATTCAGAATTGGTGTTATTATCTCAATCGTTGATGCTGTCGTAATAGGTAGTTTTTTCGCATTTCTTGCTATAACGGGAAAGTTTGTTCTTGGAAAATTTGGTAATGATCATAAGGTTTTTTTTGGTTTTGCTACAGTATTTTTGGGATTTTGGTGGTTAGTATATTTTATTATTCAATGGCTAATTTACTATGCAGCACTCTTTGTTATTAATGGATTTACGAGTTAGGGACATAATTCATAATACATTATAATTTTTAATATATAGGAAAAAGGTGGGATCAAGAATGTCTAAAGATATAAATGAAGAAGCCAAACTTCGCTTGACAAGACGAACATTCTTAGGTAAATCAGTGCAAGGCATTGGATCACTTGCCCTTGCATCATTACTCACTCCGTCGTTGCTGAACGCAGCTCCGAACATAGAACGGTGGTCAGGTATAATCACCGAACCACACGTGACACCGAAGGCAAAACGGGTGATACATCTCTGTATGGCAGGTGGTCCTTCACACTTGGAGACATTGGATTACAAACCGAAACTTGCAGAAATGCACGGTAAACCGATGCCACAGTCATACACAAAAGGACAACCGATTGCACAACTACAAGGACAAGCAAATTCTCTCAAATGTCTCGGACCAACGCATGATTTTCAAAAGTATGGGGAATCGGGTCAAGAGATGAGCAGTGCTTTTCCTAACATTGGTAGTCTCGCAGACGACATTTGTATAGTGCGTTCTCTACGAACCGAGCAGATAAATCATGATCCAGCACATACCTTTATGAATACTGGTACTGCCATATCTGGGAGACCGAGCATGGGGTCGTGGCTGTTATACGGTCTTGGTAGTGAAAACGAAAACCTTCCTGGATACGTCGTCCTTATATCTTCTGGTGGTGGACAGGACCAACCGATTGCTACAAGACAATGGCATAGCGGATTCCTGCCTGGACAATTTCAAGGAGTGCAGTTCCATTCAAAAGGTGATCCTGTTCATTATGTCTCAAGTCCTGACGGAGTCAGTCAGGATCAGCAACAAGACGTGGTTGGGGCAGTACAGAGTTTAAACAGTCTATTGAATGAATCGGTCGACGATCCCACAATCTCAACACGAATCAATCAATATGAGATGGCATTCCGCATGCAGACCAGTGTGCCAGAATTGACTGACATTTCTAAAGAACCGCAGGATATACTGGATATGTATGGTGCAAAACCTGGTGATGGTTCGTATGCATCTAACTGTCTACTTGCGAGAAGGTTGGCAGAACGTGGTGTTAGGTTTATCCAACTTTACCATCGCGGATGGGACCATCACGGTGGAATACAAAACGCCATCAAGACAACTGCTGGTTATGTTGATAAAGCAACAGCAGCACTGGTTAACGATCTGAAACAGCGAGGAATGTTAGACGAGACTTTGGTAATTTGGGGTGGAGAATTTGGACGGACACCGATGGCTCAAGGAAGTGGACGTGACCATCATATTAAGGGATTCTCAATGTGGATGGCTGGTGGCGGTGTCCAAGGTGGTATAAGTTACGGTAATACTGATGAACTTGGTTACAATGCTGTTGAAAACATTGTGCATGTGCATGATTTCCACGCTACAATGCTCCATCTGCTGGGTATTGACCATGAAAAACTGACATATCGCTTCCAAGGTCGTGATTTCCGACTCACAGACGTACACGGACATGTTGTCAGGGATATTTTGACTTAGATATAGATATGTCCGTAAAGTTTTGTGTTTATCTGCAAGTGGACATAACAAAGATGCTGGAGTAGAAAAACCTATAGAGAGCACAACTGATGAATATGTAGGTAAAAACAATGCCAAACAACACTGACAAGACCCTTGTAAGTTGGTTCTGCTTTGATGAGGAAGCACCTAAACACTGTAGCGTGATTACCGTGCAGGCTGCTGAAAAGTATGACGCACTTGCTTTTGGACAAGATGTAACTGGTAAGTGGTCCACCGCAAGCGAAAATAATGTTCGCACGCAAACCACTGAACAACTTGCACAAAATCCAGTACAGGAAATTGTTCTTGGTCAATTCATGCAAATGGCAGCCGTCTACAAAGATAACACGGTCACTATTTATCGTGATGGGGAAGTATACGCCGATTTTACCATTAAAGAACCGTTTGACTTTCTGAACAGTCCATATCTACAACTGGTAATTGGTACGGTCAACCTTAATCCTAACTACGCAACATCATTCAAAGGAAAAGTCAAGGACGTCCGGATTTATGCACAGGCTTTGACGCAAGAGCAGCTTAAGGACCTAAGACCAAACACACCATCGGGAATTCAACCGTACAGTTGGCTCGATTTCTCAAAAGATGATTGGTGGGTAGATCAGGCAGGAAAATTTCCTGAGATTAGAAACCATGCCGCGAGAAAACTGAATGAAGATGATAGTTATATTGTTTTTGACCGAGACGACAGATACATATACTCTATGGACAGCGAAGCAGTCCGTATCGCTCGGGATTTTCGTCAACGGCTGATGCATGACCCGAGTCGCCCAACGTATCACCTGGTGAATTCCGATGGCGATTCCGAAAGGAACTATCCTTTCGACCCGAATTTTATGATTCATTGGAAAGGGCAGTATCATTTCGGTTATATGTATAAGGGTGACGAACACGCTTTCGGTCACTTTACCAGCACAGACCTTGTCCATTGGCGGCGGCGCGGCGACTGTGCTTTAGGCAGCGGCGGTTGTGGTACGGGCGGTACGATTATCACCAAAGACGGCAAGAAAGTTATCTTTGTCGGCATATTCGGTGGTCGTGCAACATATATAGAAGCATCAGATGAGCATTTGGAGAACTGGTCAAAACCGATAGAGATTGATGTGCCGCAAGAGGCACGAGATACAGATTATTGGACATTTTGGGATCCGACTGCATGGGTGGAGGGTGATTACTATTACATTTTTACTGGTGATCACCCCATGGAAGATACACGTCCAGGATTAGGTAATTGGTACAAAAGAACAACACTCATGCGTTCAAAAGACTTTAAGAAATGGGAATTTCTCGGTGAATTTATGACCAAAGAATTACCGGGACTTGAACATCACGACCATTCCTGCACGGATTTCTTCAAACTCGGCAACAAGCACATGATGCTGCTGATCAGTCATGGTTGGGGTGCTCGTTACTATCTGGGTGAATGGAAGGATAACAAGTTCACACCCGACTTCCATACCAAAATGAGTTGGACTTACAATTATCGCGGCATACCCATCTATTGGGCACCCAAGACCTTCCTCACACCAGACGGACGCAGAGTCGTCATTACCAATCTACTGTCTAACCTTGGTAATACTTTGTGGAGCTGTGCATTCTCATTGCCCTGGGAGTTGAGTCTTCCTGATGATGGGATTGTACGTATTAAACCGGTTCGTGAGCTTGAGTGTCTCCGCTATAATGAAACGGTTGAGAATGATATTACGGTCAAAAACGGAGAGGATTATAGACTGAAGGAAATCTCGGGTGATACGATTGAATTGAATGTCACTATCAAGCCAACTCAGGCGAAAGATTATGGAGTAAAAGTGTTTTGTGATAAAGACAACCAGAATGGAATGGAAATATTCTACTCAGCAGACAAGAAGACTATTTCTATTGGTGATGGCGATGAACAGGAAAAACTATACGGTAGTTCCCATCCTTATTGTGACGCTCCATTTGAGTTGAATGACGGAGAGGATTTGAATTTACGTATCTTCCTTGACAGACCGCTCGTGGAGGTTTTTATCAATGAACGACAGGCAGTCGTTCACAGACAGCTGCATAAACCCGATGACGTTGGAATATGCCTTTACAGCATAGGTGGAGACATCAAGGCAGACATAACAGGTTGGAAGATGGCACCAGCCAACCAATGGTAAGATTGGAAACACTGTTAAAACACATCTATACTCACTAAGTTTGGAGGAAAGTGAAACTGTGATTGCTGGAATCATGTCGATTTTATTGTGCTTGGTTTCATCCAAAATTATGAGTGACACCATAATAGGAAGTATTGAAATAACACCGAGAATTGAAATAGTAGAGATACCGACTAAATTTTCTTCTTTCAAGCAAGTAGGTTGTGATAAATACGTCAATGTCTTAGGCGTTCACATCTTTGCCACTCGAAGGACATCTGAAGATAAACTCTCTCACGCTGCAGGAGTATTGGCACAATATCTTGATAATGACGAAGACGGTATTCCTGACAATATACAAGTTCTCAGTCATCTGGTCAGTAGAAACGTCTTCATCATTATGCCGGGAACTGAATCAGAGATGAAGCAGTTGGATATGGAGTTGGTAGTAGAATCGGGTTATCGGTTTGGTCAAGACCTATATGGGGAAGAAACCAAACCGGATTTCCTTGTTGATGGCAAGATCAACGCTTTCGATGGTTCATACTACGACGGCGCATTAGAGGAAATTCTGCATCCCATTACACAACATGGTTACGCTAATGCTTACCCAGAGATATTTGGTATGAGACGCGGTTCTATCTTAGCAAAGTGCATGGATGCTGCACGTGGTGGATATTTCGAGCAAGTACCACAAGATGGTCCCAAGAGTGGATATCCAGCAGATGCTTGGTATCACTATACGGATGAAACTTGTGACTATGGTTGCATGGTTACAGAGTATATCTATTGGGCTTTGACATCAATATTGGGAACACAGGACTTTCCGGGACGACAGGAGGCACTTAAAGTAGAATGGGAATTGAATACCAGAGAACTGGTTAGAATTGGGGATGCTGCAGTCTATAATCTTTTAACAGATCCAAAATATAAATTCCCAACGAAAGCACCAGATGGAAACTATACGCCATCTGCATTTCCCGTTACAGTTGTTCCTATCATTCCTATTGCAGATGAAGATTAATTACGGAAGTCGCGCCTTATGATACAATCCGTCGCATTTTACAGAGGAAGTTAGAGTGTGCAAGCATGGACGTACTACAATAATCCTGCTGCCCGTAACACCGTTTCCTGTACTGTGAACTCGTGGTCAAGGGAACGATCAGGTGATTTCTCTCCTCTAATATCAGCGACAAATGCGCGAAGACTTTCTACATAACGCGGACGTGGTTCCACTGGCACAGTCTGCCAACCTTTAGCATACCCATCACGTTCCTCATCCAGACACAACCGCAATGCTGGAGGTTCAAGTGGTTCAAGAATCGCACTACCGCGTGTCCCGTAGACTTCCAATCGTCTTGATTTGCCGGAATCTATTTCCAATGCAGTCGACTCAAGAATCGCTAATGCTTTGGGATATTCAAAAACAGCTGTAGTATTGTTCCTATACCAAGGAACGTCGTATCCATCATGTCTCAAAAACGGTGTCACACGTGTTGGTCGTCCAAGTAATGCAACGATAATATCGGTGAGATGGCAAGCAAGGATAAACATTATACCACCAGAGTGTTCGCCGAGTGAATCCCAACGCTGCCAATGTCCATCATTTGATTTTCCCGTTGAGATGCGTGCGCGAACAGAAAAAATATTACCAAGTTTGCCAGATTTCACCCAATCAATAATAAACTGAAATCCCGCATTGTAACGGAACATATATCCGAGTTGAACGAGAAGATTATTTTCACGTGCTATGTCCAATACCTCTCGAAACACATCAAGGTTATCACCTGCAGGTTTATCAAACCAAACATGCTTACCATGTTCAAGTATTTCCCGCGCAAAAGTAAGATTCTGTGAAACACGACCTTGTGCTGCAATGCCAACAATAGTTTCATCCTCAAGCATTTCTTCTTTGGTCGTAAACCAGTTAACACCTTCATAGACAGTACTTTGACCAAGAGTTTCCCGAACTTCTTGTAATGGTTCAAAGACACCTGCAAAGTCAATTTCTTCATTTTCCTTCATCACGCGTGCTTTTCCTGATGCGTGGTCGTGAGAAATCCCGTATTGTGCAAGTCTCAATTTCATGTAATTTTCTCCTCAGATAGAATATACTTCATAACATGTGAATCCAAAATACCAAAATATCGGATAAAGACCAACATGATTTTACCATAGAATCTATATTGACTCGTGTAAAAAGTGTGTGCGATTTTTAATTGGGTATGTTAAACTTTAAGGTGTTGATCACCTTGTAAGATTTATTCTTTTTTATTGGATGCTTCTATTGAAATCCAAACCGATACAACTTCAGTTCTACACGAAAACAGATTGTCCACTATGTGACGAGGCAAAGGAAGTTCTGTATAGAATTAGCTCTAAGTTGCCCTATATTGATGTGGAGGAGATTGACATCACGAAAAATCTCCATTTGTTCACTAAATATAAACTACATATTCCTGTGCTTGAGTTGGATGGAAAGCAGCTTTTTGCACAAAATATTGATGTCCATAAATTAGTATGGCACATAAGATGGTATCGATTTAGGAGACGTTTCAGTAAGAACTGAACGAAGGTATAATGACTCATCCCAAACACATTGTTGCTGTCTCAGCATTGATAAGTCATCCCAACGGTAAAGTGCTACTCATCCGAAGTCCACGGCGGGGATGGGAATTTCCGGGTGGTCAAGTGGAAGAAGGAGAAAGTCTTATTGAAGGTTTACAACGCGAAATAATAGAGGAGTCAGGTGTTAATGCAACAGTCGGTGAACTGGTTGGTATTTACTCAAACATTAGAAAACCAACGAAAATAATGTTTGGGTTCTTAGGCGATTATGTCAGTGGTGAATTAACTACCAGCGATGAAAGTATTGAAACTGAATGGGTTGCGCGGAATAAGGTTTTACAACAAGTATCAAATCCGACTATTCATGATCGAATAATGGATATGCTTGATTTTACTGGAAAGGTTGTATATCGCGTTTACTCCACAAACCCATATCAAATAATGGAGCAACGTTTTTTCTGATTATAACAAACAACACAAGGGGAGATTATGAATTTAAATAATATTGTGAGTAAATTTCTGATAATTGTAATTGGGTTACTTTTTATATCTGGTTGTGAGAAGGTTGACCAAGTAATTCACCCGGATATCCCAACCGAAATGGATACCATGCCGCTGCGAGTAACAATGATATATCCAAACGACTGTCTTGGTTTTGCGGCTTACTGTGATAATTTCCATATCGGGGTTAGGAATGCCGTAACGGAACTTGGGATTATGCTGACTGAAGTCAATGGCATGGAAAACGACCCTATTGCTACAGAAACAATCATGAGAGATGCAGCAGAATACTCCGATCTGGTTATAACTGCGGGTTACCAAATGGGTGACATACTCAGTCGTATAGCACCTGAATATCCCAATGTCAAATTTGCCATTTTTGATGTTGTCATTGATTTATCAAATGTTGCCTCTGTGAATTATAAATCAAATGAAGGATCATTTCTGGTTGGTGCAATTGCTGCACTTAAAACGGAAAGTGGCAAAATAGGTTATATTGGTGGTGTTGATGTTCCATTACTACAGGAATTTGAAGCCGGTTATATTGCTGGAATACAGTCAATCAACCCAGATGCTGAAATATCTGTTGAGTATATCAGTGAGGATGCCACAGGTTTCATCCAACCAGAGAAGGCGAAAGAGATCGCATTAGCACAATATGCAAGTGGTGTGGATGTGATTTATACTGCCGCAGGTGGATCGGGTCAAGGGGTACTTGAAGCTGCCCAAGAAACACAAAAATTCATCATTTGGGTTGATTCCAACGGTAACCATCTTGCACCCGGTATTGTATTGACCAGTATGGCAAAAGAGATCCCTGTTACGGTACAGAAAATAATCCAAGAAACAATTGATGATAATTTTATTTCCGGTATCCGTTTTTTCGGATTAGAAAATGGTGGGGTTTCTTATGCAGTTGATGAACACAACCAATCGTTACTGACGGACGAGATGATAGCAAGGGTAGAATCGCTTAAAGCGGACATCATTGCTGGTAAAATCATAGTTCCAAATACGATTACATTACCACGAGAGTAATTGTAGAAAGTATAATAATCTAATTTACCACATTTGTAGCCAACCTGTTAGATTGTGTCTGTTATTACGCACATTAACAGGTACGCTACAATGTTTACGTAACTTTTATCTATTCTCAATTAAAACTAATTCTGTATGCCAATAAACTTGTATATACAAATTTGGTGATCATTATATGCATAATTCTATGTTACAATATTGAAAACAGTTAGGTTGATACTCACTTTTAAAATATCTCATTTAAGAGCAGACAAACATCTCAACAAAGGTAAAATATATGTTAAATCAATATCCATTTCCAGAGTATGAAGGAAAACGAAGTATTGGTATAGGAATCTTGGTATCAATTCTCACATGTGGAATCTATGGTCTTTACTGGCAATATAAACAGATGGAAACATTAAATGCATGGCTTGGAAGAAGAGATTATTCTTTCTGGTTATGGTTATTTCTTACTATAATCACTTGCGGTATTTTCGGTCTATATTATGAGTATAAGATGGCATGTGGTATCAATGAAGTACAGACGAACCAAGGTATGTATGTAGACCAGAATTTACCTGTCATTTGCGTTCTGTTAGCACTTGTTGGTGTTGGTATCGCATCTTTAGCAATACAACAGTACCAGATAAATAAACTTTACGGTGATACCTCAGATGGTTAATAATGTATTTATTGCTCGGATATTTCTAATTGGGTTAGGTGTTATCGCAGTCTACACAGCGGTGTCCAACAAATCCCCTGATGAAGTTTCATTGATCCCATGTCTATTTCAGTCTATAACTGATATTCCCTGTCCTGGATGTGGAATGACACGTGCTTGTCTTTCCTTATCACACGGACAATTCATAGACGCATGGAGATTTCATCCATTCTCTTTTATAATTGTGGGTATTGCGCTTACTATCGCTATATTCCCAACCAAGATGATGGTTATATGGTCCGGTCAATCCTTAAAAACTCGGAATTTAATTGCCTATATTGGAATTTTTCTATGCTTGTCTATATGGATAATAAAATTGACATCAACCGTTGAATAACTAATTGTAGGTTTATAATTACAATGTCCAATCACAAAGAATAGTTACATGCATCACCAAGATCCATATCAAGATCATAGTATTATCCAGAACATTGCCGTAAGTTTAATATTGTCTTTTCTAACTTTTGGAATTTTCGCATTTTATTGGCAATACAAGCAAATGAAAATATTAAATGCTTGGCTTGGTAGTAACGAATATCATTTTATGAGATGGTTTTTATTGACTATTATTACTTGTGGAATTTATGAGGTATATGAAGAATATAAAATGTCACAGAGTATTAACTGGATTGAATATAAGTACAAAATGGATGTTCACAGAAACCTACCATTAGTATCTGTAATTCTCACACTTTTCGGTATGGGAATAATTACAACTGCAATACAGCAACATTATATCAACAAGTTTTACATACACTATCTTAAATTTAGATTGAGAGATTGATTCTAATCCATTTTTAGAATAGTGCCTTTTTCACCAGCGATCCAACCTTTGTTTTTATATAGATGAATATTCTGCAAATTATGTGAAGTATGGGAAGCAGAGCGAATCCAATTGATTCCACCATCTGTTGTATGTAGTATTAATCCTTCCTCACCAACTGCCCACCCTACTTTCTCATTGGAAAATGCAACATCACGTAGACTTTGTTTCATAGGGTTATTTTGTCTTTCCCATGTTTGTCCACCATCTATTGTAATTAGAATCAGTCCGTTTGTTCCAACAATCCAACCATTTGTTAAATTTGCAAAATGGACTGCAAATAAAGGTTGTTCTACGTCACTATGTTGACTGACCCAATTTTTTCCACCATCTTGTGTATGGAGAATCTCACCCTCTTCACCTACTATCCAACCATGTTTGGAATCAGCAAAGTAAACTCCCCAAAGATGTTTATCAGAATGTGCTTTTATTTCTTCCCACTTCCTACCACCGTTTAGGGTGTGTAATATAGTGCCAAATCCTCCTACTGCCCAACCTTCTGTAGTGCTGACAAAATATTGGTCTAATATCCCAGGAGATTTGTCGCCAACACCACGTACTTGATGTTGAACAGTCCATGAATTACCTGCACTTCCTGTGTAATGTACTTTACCAATACTAACAAGCCATCCATTAGTTGGTGTAGTAAAATTCACCTGTGTAAGTGTGTCTTTTAACGATGTTTTTGTATCAGATGCATTCCAAGTATTTCCGCCATCCTTTGTGGACAAAACTACACCATTGGTTCCTGCTACCCATCCCAACTTTCCATCTACGAAATTGACACCATATAAATGCGCGTCGGTACCACTATTCACCTGCTCCCACTCATATTGTGATTTATCTTGTGAACAACCGAGAAACAAAAAATTCATTATTAATAGGGTAAGGAGTATTTGTTGTGTTTTAATCATGATCTGCTCCATTTTAAAATAGTTGTATTTTGAAAAGAAATGTGATAAATTACTTTATAGGTTATTCAGTATATTGTCAATTGAATTATAGTATTTTGGAAAGTAATCTACAACGTTATTTTATATTTTGGAATAATCATTTACCTAACGATAAGTAGGAATACATAAACTTGTTGCATTAGATGACACAAAATGGAATATATTATTGGTATTGATGGAGGAGGAACAACAACTACAGGAATCTTAGCAACAGAAACTGGTGAACAGATTGCTAAAGTTCAATCTGGACCATCAAATTACCATGTTGTAGGTAAAGAAAAAACTTCTAATGTCCTAAAGGAAATAGTTTCAGAACTATTAACACAAATTAAAAACACTCCATTACATGCAATCAATTTCTGTCTTGGTATGGCAGGTTTAGGACGAGAAGAGGACAGAATAGTGATTGGACAGGTATGTGATGAAATTGGTGTCAACAAAACTCGAATACTTACTCACGATGCTCATATTGCATTAGTTGGTGGAACAGGAAAACAGGAAGGTGTGATAGTTATATCGGGAACTGGGTCTATTGTTTATGGAATAGATATGCATGGAGTGGAAAAACGTGCTGGTGGTTGGGGATATCTTCTCGGTGATGAGGGAAGTGGATACGATATCGCGATGAAAGGACTTCAAGCAGTTGCACGCGCAGCAGATAAACGTGATCAACCAACTCAATTGACAGAAATGATTCTTAATAGACTTAGGTTAGATAAACCGAGTGATTTGATTCGTTGGATACATGCTTCTGAGAGAGATGCAATCGCACAATTGTCACTGGAAGTATTTAAAGCAACTGAAATGGGAGATTTGAGAGCAAAAAAAATTATAGACACTGCATTTAATGAGCTTGCTTGTGCTGTTGAGACAGTGGTTAAGCAGTTGGAATTAACACATCCTTTTGGAATAGTTTTAAGCGGTGGGAATCTGATACATCAAACACTCTTGTCAGATAAATTGAGTAGATGGATAGAGAAGGAAATAATCGGTAGTTCCGTACTGTTTCCAAAATACGAACCAGTATATGGGGCAGTGTTGTTAGCAAAGGCAAAGTTATAGACACAGGTAAATGATCTTAATTGGTATTGATTTTAATATACATTTTGATTACAGAACAACGTAACCCAAACTCAACGGATATAGATTTAAAGCAAATTTCAGAAATCGTTAAGATTTTTCACGAAGAAGACCGAAAAGCTACAGAAGCTGTTGCAGCAGTTTCAGATGCTATTACGACGGCAATTGATAGGATCGTTGATGCATTTAGTCAAGGAGGGAGATTGTTCTACATTGGTGCTGGAACAAGTGGTAGACTTGGGGTATTAGACGCATCTGAATGTCCACCAACATTTAGCACTTCACCTGGGATGATTCAAGGAATTATTGCAGGTGGTGATATTGCATTACGCAAATCGGTAGAGGGTGAAGAAGATAAACCTGAAAAAGGGAAACTTGCCATACGACAACACAATCTTACACAAAAAGATGTTCTTGTTGGAATTGCAAGTAGTGGACGAACTCCGTATGTGTTAGGTGCAATGAAGGAAGCACACAATATTGGAACAACGACAATATTTCTTTCTTGTGTTCCACCAACTGAAGAACTAAATGAATATGTTGATTATTTTATCACTCCAATTGTTGGTCCTGAAATTATCACAGGTTCTACTCGGTTGAAAGCTGGGACTGCCACAAAAATGGTTCTCAATATGCTCACAACCATTTCTATGATCAAGACCGGAAGAGTATATAACAACTTAATGGTGGATGTAAATGCATCTAACACAAAATTAATTGATAGGAGCATTCGAATTGTCCAAACGATAACGAATGTTGATGCTTCGGTAGCACACGAGGCGATAAAACAGGCTGATGGAAACGCAAAAACTGCTATAGTTATGTTGACAAAAGATTTAAACCGAAATGACGCAATAACACTGTTAGATAACCATCGGGGGTTTTTACGTCCGATTTTAGACGAGGAAGGGACAAACAGAAAACATCCCGATTAGAACCAGTCGTATAGACTTGAAATGGGAGTAATCAAATGGCTATGAAGGCTACAAAGGTTGGGATTGCAAAAACAGGAAGAAGACGGTCTAATGTGTTTCAGGCACTTGATAACATTCGAGAAGACATTACACCAAAAGTCTCTGAACAAGTCCTGTTAAAACCTAATTTTCTATCCAGTACGAATCAACTTGCATCTTCACATGTGGATGTAATGCGAGGTGCACTTGACTTTCTATTCAGCACCCCACAACCACCAAAAGAAGTAATAATCGCTGAGGGTGCTAACGAGGCATTTTCTGGAGAGGCATTCCAGATTTTCGGATATGAAGCACTACAAGCAGATTACGATGTCCCAATTCGACTTGTTGATTTACATCAAGAAACAGATTGGGTTGAAACAACAGCATTTCTTGCCGGTCGAGAAACAGATACTGTGCGGATGCCAAAAACTGTACTTGATTGTCCATGCACGATTTCTGTCGCTATTGCCAAAACACATGATGCTGGTGTTGTAACACTTGCTATGAAAAATATGATTATGGGTACCCTACATAAAGCTGACCGCATAAAAATGCATGGTTATCACAGTCATGCAGATAGAGAGTTACCTCGTGAAGCACAAAGTCTCAACATTAATCTACTTAGGCTATCGCGCTATCTAAAACCAGACATAGCTATCGTGGATGGAACTGTTGGGTTGCAAGGAAACGGTCCGGGTGGCACCAATTCTGTTCCCCTCGGAATTGCAGTTGCAAGCGGAGATGTATTCGCAGCAGATGCTGTCACTTCAAAAGCAATGGGATTTGAACCGTTAGAGATTGGTCTATTTAACTATGCAAATGAATTGGGATACGGAACAGCGGATCTGAATGAAATTGAGATAATCGGACCTGATATTGAATCTGTTACTATTCCGTTTAAACCCCATGAAACTACGGATCTTCAATTCCAATGGCAGGAGTCAGACTCATCTGAATATCTTGCTGCAGACTAATGTGCTAACTTGTGTATTTTGGACATAGTACTTGTCCTTAAATAATCTATTATATATAGAATACGTAGAGGAGATATATGAAACATATTCAGAATATATTTGTTGTTATCTTAATTATTCTTTCTGTTCCAGCATGGGGATGGTGGGGTGGTGGACATGACATTCTAACGCAGGCATCAGTAAAAGCAGTGCCAGATGAACTACCACAATTTTTCCGTTCTGCATTAGGACAGGAAATGATAGCACACTGTGCATACGATCCTGATGTATCTAAGAATCATGATATGAAAAACGCACGGATAGCAGAACACGGAGAACATTACTTTGACCTTGAACTCATCAAAGAAAATCCAATGCCTGCAGATCGTGATGCATTCATAAAATTGTGTGCTGAGATGAATCTTCAACCCAGTAAAGTTGGATTTCTTCCTTATGCAGTAGCAGAATGGACAGAACGTCTCGCGATTGCTTTTGCAGAATATCGTAAATGGCCGGATAATCCAATAATCCAATATAAATGTTATGTCTACGCAGGATTTCTCGGACATTATGCACAGGATATGTGTCAACCTCTGCATTTGACAGTACATTTCAACGGAATCGTTCAGGAGGATGGAACGAAGTTACATGACGGCATCCATGAAAAGGTTGACGCATCTGTTGAAACACTAAAATTAGATCCGTCTGAACTTGCAAAAGGACAAATGGTAAAACCCGTTAAAGATCTAATGCCAGCAATAATAACCCAGATAAAAGATGGACACAGTCTGGTAGATCGTGTTTACGAATTGGTCAAGGAATATAAAAGTCTTGATAAACCATCAAAAGATCTGATTGACTTTACGAATGACCGTTCACGGGAATCCGTGCGTTGGACAGCATCACTATACCTAACCGCGTGGCAATTATCTGAGAATATACAGCTACCCGGATGGTTGGAACGTTAATTATTGATTGTGGATATGAATACAATCAATATGAAGGTGGTTCATTTCCACATATAAGTTGTTTTTTCTACTAATAGTTCCGAATATTGTAATGTACCTGGAGTTCTGAAATTCGGATTGACATCAGCATGAGTTTGTGGTAACATATTTTATATGGAAGAAATGAATCTATTACCTGATATTACTCCAGATGCTGTCTTTGATTTAGGAGAACTCGGATGTGGTGACCTTATAATAGCACTCTTAAAATCCATGAGAACCCTTGAATCAGGGCAGATTGCACAAGTCCGCGCAGTAGATCCAGGTGCTCCTGTGGACATCGCGGCATGGTGTAACATGAAAGGCAATGAACTTCTCGCAGATTGTTGCGGAGAAGACAATGCCTATTTTTATATTAAAAAAGGAGATAATTCCTAATGGCAAAGTTGATGATAAGCATTACGCACTCAAAAGATAATACCGACAAAGCCACTGTCGGGTTTGTTGTTGCGAATGCTTCGGTCGCGTCTGGTGTAGAAACTGTTGTGTTTCTGAGCTCAGAGGGAGTACACCTTTCACAAAACGGTTATGCAGATGATATTCACGAAGATGGTTTTGCACCCTTAAAGCAATTGATGTCAGATTTTGCGGAAATTGGTGGCATAATTTGGGTCTGTTCACCATGTTTCAAAAAACGAAATCTTGAAGTTGACAATTTAGTTGACGAGGCACTAATTGTTGGCGGTGCTAAGGCAGTTGAGTTTTTGACTACTGGTGCTTCTTGTATTACCTATTGACCTAAGGGAAAGGAGTTTCTGCTAACCTTAGCAGTTATATCCTATTGGGGTCAGTTGAATCCCATACTCAGCAAAGAGTCTCCCTCCCTATGTAGAATAAGTTCCCTGCCAACAATACATTGAACTTGTTCTCAACTTAGAAGACAAAACTTCAAGGGAGGGTTTCTCAATTTAGAACCCTTAAAAGTAAGATCTCAAATCAACTATTGCCTACCTTAAATATATACTAAATTTCTCATATAATATACTACATCAACTTTTTCCATTGCTATAGATTTCTGATTTAAGAGATAAACATTTGAACTAATATTCAGTTTAGGATCAATTATGCGAGAAGAAGATTTACAAGCACCAGACTCACTACTTACATCCCACATTTGCGAAGGTGGAAACCTTGACTGTGGATCCGGATTACTTCTACTTATTCGGAAGTCAATGGAAACTGTACCGGATGGTGAAGTTCTTGAAATACGCAGTACAGAAATCAGCGTAAAAGAGGATTTACCCGCGTGGTGTCGAATGACTGAAAACCCATATCTTGGGTGGCGTCCCACTGACGAACATAATAAATACTTCGTGCAGCGTGGAGAAGCAGAACAGGATGCTGACGCAGCTTACGAACAAGCCAAAGATTACCGATGGCAGACGCGTATCCACTGGGATGGTGGTCTACAAGCAAAGGTATTTTGCAGAAATCATTCATGGTTAGTGGGACAACCCGCAAGTTTTGACGTGCGCGATACTGCACCGAGTGCTGTAGAATATGTACTCGGGGCTCTTGGTGCTTGTTTAGCTATGGGATTCCAAATTCGTGCATCCCAGCAAAATATTGAAATTGATGAATTAGAAATATCTCTCAGTGGACAAATAGATAATATCTTTGTCTTTCTCGGTACGGAAAAGGATGGACATAGTGGATTTAAAGAGGTGCGCGGAACTATCTATGTCGCATCTGATGCAGATGATGAGGTACTAGAAACACTGTGGGAGGAAACACTTGCTGCTTCACCTGTGACGAATTCGTTAACACGGGATGTTGATATAAACGTGGATCTGCGGGTGATATAAAAACGGAATTAACAAAGGAAAACAACCATAACACAACTAATAAAATAAGTGATTGCTAACGTAACATTACCTACCTCATTTGAAATAGGATGCAATGGCTGTGATGAAATCCTTGAAGAACTTAAAGATAAACATAAATAGGATAAGTCGTTTGCAGAATCGGAAGAGATCTTATCAAAGTTGGCTGCTGAAGCACTTACTGCACGCTGAACATAGTAGAGGAGTAACGCAGGAATTGGATATAGAACAACTTTGAAACTATAACAAACCCATTCATTTGATTATAGAATAAGGAGGAGAAATGCCAATTCAACAATATTCAGTAAACCAACAACCCATAGAAACATTACTAACTTGGATAAAATCTAATGAAATTGCAATTCCTGAAATACAGAGACCATTTGTTTGGAATACATCCAAGGTGCGAGATTTTATTGATTCTCTATATTCTGGTTATCCAGTTGGTTATCTCATCACTTGGCAAACACCAAAGGTGCGCCTGAAGAATGGGGAAAATGCTATTGGAAAAAAGATATTAATTGACGGTCAACAGCGTATAACAGCACTTTTAGCGGCTTTATTGGGAGAATCTGTAGTAAATAAAGATTATACAAAGAAACGTATAATAATTGCGTTTCATCCTGGTGAAGAACGCTTTGAAGTATCTAATGCTGCAATTCGCAAAAGTCCAGAGTGGATACAAGATATTGCAATTGTATTTTCATCGGAAACAAAAATACTCAATTTATTGGACGAATACTGTAAAGAAAATCCAGACATGGACAAAAACGAAATCTATGAACGTTTGGAAAGGTTGTTAGGAATCCGTTTTAATACACTTGGATTAATTGAATTGGACGCTGAGTTAGATGTAGAAACTGTTACTGAGATTTTTGTTAGAATAAACTCTCAAGGAGTTGGTTTAAATACATCAGATTTTGTAATGTCCAAGATGGCAGCAAGTGATAAGTATAATGGACATTTGCTACGTAAGAGTATAGATTACTTTTGTCATCTCGCCATTGCGCCAGAGTCATATCACACTCTCAGTCAGGATGGCAGCTTTGTAGATTCAGAGTACTTCTCTGCAATGAAATGGTTAAGACATGAAAAAGACGATCTATATGATCCTTCATATACAGATATGCTAAGGGTGACCTTTACAACTGAGTTTAAAAGAGGACGGTTAGGAGACTTGGTGGCTCTGTTGTCAGGACGCAACTTTGAAACCCGTAAGTTTGAAGAATCTATAGCTGAAACATCTTTCAACAAACTCAAAGAGGGTGTATTACATTACATGAATGAAACTAACTTTAAACGTTTTATTATGATTTTGCGATCAGCAGGTTTTGTAACTTCCTCAATGATTAGATCAAAAAATACTCTCAATTTTGCTTACATCCTATATTTAACATTACGAATGCAAAACGTAGATGCTGCTAAGATAGAGAGTTTAGTCAGACGATGGTTTGTAATGTCTGTTCTAACTGCGAGATATACTGGCTCACCAGAAACTACATTTGATGTAGATATTCGTAACATTGATGAACATGGAGCGGGACAGTATCTGGAGAGAATTGAATCAGCAGATCTATCCGATGCTTTTTGGACAGTTGGACTTCAACAAAACATGGACACATCAGTAGCAAGTAGTCCTTTTTTTAATGTGTATCTGGCTAGTCAAGTAAAGTCAAATGATAAAGGTTTTCTCTCAAGTGATATCTCTGTGAGAGATCTTCTTGAAGGCCAATCAAATATACACCACATATTTCCGAGAAAGTATCTTCAAAGTCATGGGTTAACACGTGGAAGTTACAATCAGATTGCCAACTATGTTGTCATGCAGAGTGAAATCAACATTGCCATTGGCGCGAAGGAACCATCATCCTACTTCTCAGCGGTAGTGGAGCAATGTAAAATTGGAACATTATCTTTGGGAGGAATAAATGATCTTAGACAGTTGCAGGAAAATCTTGTATCTCATTGTATTCCTCAAGGAATGGAAACAAAGACAGTAGAAGATTACGATGAGTTTTTAAGTGAACGTAGAAATCTGATATCTGTTAAGATCCGAGATTACTACGAATCATTATAGAGCGATAGTATGCAAAAAGTCAAAGGAAAGATTGTATATAGAAAAGAATGAAATAGATTCATGCAATCAAATAGTGTTGAAATGTCTTTAGTTTCACTATAGTGTAACGTGAGTTCGGTGTAAGAAAATTAGTTTTAGCAAATAGAGAACTCCTATGGTATAAAGATTATACCAAATTCTTTATCAAAGGAGTTCTCCATGTGTATTATACAACTTTTTTGTGATATTCACGACTTTATTCTTAAATATGAAAAACAAAAAACTTCTCAGTCTTCAGAAGATATCAATACCTTTATCAAACGTAATCGTGTTTGTAGACTTCATATAAGTGAGGTGATGACGATACTTGTGTTTTTCCATCAAAGTAATCATCGCACATTTAAACATTATTATCAGCAAAAGGTTCAGCAAGAGTTGCGATGGGCATTCCCTCACCTTGTCAGTTACACCCGCTTCGTTGAACTTATGGATGGAGCACTGGAACTGCTACAAATGTATCTTACCACCCGCTATGCAGCTTGCTCCGGGATCGCATTTGCGGATGCCACAGCACTGCCGGTTTGCCATAATCTTCGTATTTCACGGCATCGTGTCTTTGCTCACAACGCTGCGCGCGGTATGACATCAGTCGGTTGGTTCTATGGGTTCAAATGCCATATCATCATAAACGATAAAGGTGAACTCTTAGCGACACAACTGACACCCGCAAACATTGATGATCGTAAACCTATGTTAGAGTTGACAAGGAACCTTACTGGCAAGATTTATGCTGATAGAGGTTATATCTCACAAACTTTAGGAGATGCTCTACAAACACGAAATCTTTGCTTGATAACAAAAGTGCGAAAAAACATGAAACAAAAACAGATGTCAGATTTTGACGAAGCCTTGTTGAATAAACGGATGCTTGTTGAAACGGTGATTGGATTGTTGAAGTCTCAAACACAAATTCAACACACACGACACCGAAGTTGGACCAATTATCAAGTGAATCAGGTAGCTGCGTTGATTGCATATACACATCTAAAAAAGAAACCTGCTATAGATGTTGCAACACTTAGGGAGAAATACAAATGATCATCACTTGAATTTGTTAATCTCTTATACCGAACTCACGTTAGTGTATGTATCAAGTGGAGATCATAATTACACAACTTATACTAAATTATGCTGTAAATAAATCTGGAAGATTTTAGATGCTTGATCAAGATCGCGTTGAATCAATCCTGAAGACAACATTTTAGTTTTTTGACCTTATCATTTTAGGAAACAGTATGCTATGACACTACAGTTACCTATAGAAATCCGAGTCAACCCCAACATCAATGCAGACGAGTTATTTGACTTCTATAATAGAAACGACATATGTGAAGTTGGGTTCGGCAAAGATGTTGCAGCACGCATACTTGAACACCCGCATCTAATAGTTGCAGCTTACGCAGAAAATGAACTTATCGGACTTGCGCGCGTTACCTATGATGGACTTTCTGCACACGTCATGGAATTTTCTGTTGATGTTCGTTATCAAGGAGAAAATCTGAAATACAAGAACGGCTCATTGATGGAAGCAGATGATAACGGTGTTGGAAATCTATTAGGAGAACACCTCCTACGTGAATTAGAGAATATTGGGATAACCTTCATCACAGGATACATTGTTGCTAATTGCGAAGAATCCTTTTACAAGTCAATCGGTTTTGAGGAAAATGAAGGACATTTGGTTTATTATATTGACAAACGCCCTTATTTAACCGAATCCTAGCAAATAGTTGAAATTAATGTCGTAAAGCAGGATATTGTTATGGCAAAATACGAATATAAAACTGTGAGACTTAGCCAAAAAGGATGGGGATTAAAATCCAGAAAGATTCCTGATCTTGAAAGCACTCTTAATCGTGAAGGAAACCAAGGTTGGCGACTTTGCGATATCATCCTACCATCAGCGACTATGGGGGAATCAACCGCAGTGATCGTTGTTTTTGAAAGAATTTTAGAGGAATAGATGATTTCAGAATGCTTTATTTATTATGAATCAACAGGGTACAGATTCTGTCAACTCTGTTTATATTGAGTAACCAATTTAACTTACGAATAGGAAGGATAGAGTACAATGCACAATTTACCACTATTCCCTGTAACCGTCGTTGGGAGTATGCCTCGTTCACGAGAGGTGTCGCGGGCAATGCGAAACATGCAGAAGGGGCGCGTCACTGATACTGAATTTAACACTATTGCCGACGAAGCGGTAATTGAAAGCCTAAAACTGCAGGAAGAAAATGGCGTAAATATCGTCAGTGACGGTGAACAACGACGTGATAACTTTTACTCTTTCATTACTGAATGTATTGATGGTATACGTTTGATGACACTTGCTGAGATGCTTGATTATGTTGAGGATAAAGCTGCTTTTGAACAATTACTTAATGCCTTAGATGTACCAGCATTTGCACTGAAAAATCCTGTTGTAGACGGTAAATTAAGCCGCACTTCTCCTCTCGTGCTTAAAGATTTCATTTTTTTAAAAAAACATACGGATAATCCTATAAAAGTAACACTTCCTGGACCGTATCTTTTGACACGTTCAATGTGGGTAAAAAAACTCTCTTACGACTTTTATCCAGATAAAGAATCGTTAGGTGATGATGTTGTTGCAATTCTTCGTCAAGAATTACATGAATTGCAGAATGCAGGTTGTGAATTTGTCCAATTTGATGAACCCGTATTGACCGAAGTCGCTTTTACTGGACCCCATGAAACCCATACATTTATGTGTGCAGCACTTTCAGAAAAGAGTAGTCCAGAGGAAGAACTCGACTTTGCTGTAGAACTGATGAATCGGGTTGTTGAAGGGTTAGACAACAATATGAAAACTGCCATGCATGTGTGCCGTGGCAACTGGAGCCAACAAGAAGATGTCCTGCTCCGCGGTTCTTATGACTTACTTATACCTTATTTCAGTCAGATGAACGTACAACAGTTTGTATTGGAATATGCAACAGAACGTGCAGGTAGCATAGATGTACTCGGTGAACTTCCTGCGGACAAAGAAATTGGACTTGGAGTAGTTGATCCGCGTACTACAGAGGTGGAATCAGTTGAATTCGTATTATCCAAGGTCAGAACATTATTAAAACATCGGAATCCTGATCAGATTTATCTTAACCCAGATTGTGGGTTCGGAACATTTGCTGATCGTCCAGTAAATACAACAGAAATTGCAGCAAGCAAACTACATGTAATTCATGAAGCGGCAGAGATATTACGATCTGAAGCATAATGTCACTTAGATATTTTACTATCTTTTTCTGTAATTAATACTCAATATAAGTAGACTGCGATATTGTTTCCTCACTTGTATAATCTTTGTGTATATGCTATAATTTCGTCATTTGAAATAGGATGACCTGATTCAACATATCCGCAATGTGAAGGAGAAAATAACTTGATTCATCTATATGGAGAAGAATATGATAAGATGCAACTACTTCGCCACTTGGGAGACATATCGCAAGTAGCAGATGCAAAGGTTTACCAACTGAATGATGGAAATGAAAAAGGGACAGATGCAATCGGATTCAGAACTGGTTCAGGATTGAATTTTACTGTTTTGCCGAACAGAGGTTTGGATATATCTTATGCAGATTACAATGGTGTTCCACTATGCTGGCGTTCAGGAACTGGGGATGTTGCAGCAACACATTATGAACCGAATGGTCTTGGATGGCTGCGTGGATTCTATGGTGGGTTACTTACAACTTGTGGAATGACACAAGCAGGTGAACCGAACGTAGATGGTAAGGATGAACTCGGATTACACGGTCGAGTATCACACATCCCAGCAAAAAACGTATGGGTTGATAGCCGTTGGGAAGGCAACCGTTATATCTTATGGGTGCAGGGAAAAGTCACAGAAACTTCAGCATTAGGAGAACATCTGTCACGCACTCGACGTATTTGGACAGAATTAGGGTCTAATAAGGTACATATTGAAGATATCGTAGAAAATATGGGATTTGAGGATTGTCCACATATGTATCTTTTCCATATTAATGTTGGATTCCCTGTACTTGCTGACAGAAGTGAATTGATTGCCCCTTCCTCGCAGGTAACACCACGAGACGAACATGCAAAAAATAATCTCACAAATTATAATATCGGCGAACCCCCGACTGTTGATTTCAAAGAACAGGTTTACTATCATGAAATGCAACCTGATGTAGACAACCACATCCGCGTGGCACTTGTAAACCGTAGTTTTAATGATGGTCAGGGAATAGGAATCGCCGTAAGATACCATAAAACACAATTCCCACACTTTGTACAGTGGAAATTATGTGGTCAAGGATCGTATGTAATGGGGTTGGAACCCTCAAATTGTCGTGTTGACGGAAGAGCATCAGAACGTGAACGGGGAACATTGCAGCATATTGAACCAGGTGGTCGTCGTCACTACGAAGTTGAAATCAGTGTGTTAAAATCCAACGCTGAAATAAACGAACTTCAAGAAAAAATAGCGAAAAATCAATAATTTAACTTAATCCAATGCGGATATGCTATTGGCTGTCTTAATTCTAAGGAGATAGAGAAATGTTCAGACGTTCCCGTTTTGTATTTATCGTTTTTACACTTTTGACAACTATTTTATTCACAACTCATTATGTTGCACAATCAATTTATGCTGATCAACATGAAAATGTCACCCCGGATGCTTCCAAACAAAAACCTGAGATAGCACAGATTGAAATACACGACGACAGTGTATTACATTTAATTCCTGATACAACCTTAGGTGTTATTTATTGTCCAAGTTTATTTGAGTTAGACAACAAGGTCAATTTATTGGTATCCAACTTGGTACCCCAAGGTGGTCCTGCCCCTGAATATCTTGCTGGGATTTTAGCGGGAGCCTTTGGAGCAGGATTTGAGAGTTTAGCAGAATTAGAGGAGATTGGCTTGGATTTAAATACTGATTTTGCAATCTTCTTTACAAGTTTGGATCCTCCTGCTCTTTCTGCAACTGTTCATCTAACCGATCCAGATGCGATACAAGAGGTGATAGAGTCGGAAACAGAAGGAAGCGAATCTACAGTATATAAAGGTGAAACATACTGGAGTACCTCTGAAGATAGTGCCAGTTTCGCAATTTTGGATAATACTCTTATTTATTCACAGTTGTCTGAAGTAATTGAAAATGTAATTGATACTAAAGACGGAACACAAAATTCTATAGTGAAGAATCCTGATTACACAAAATACCTTACAGACATTATGGAAGGAACAGATCAAGTATCAGCATTCTTCAACCTTGAAACTATTATTGAACCTTTCAGTGATACAATCAAAGAGCAATTGCAATCGACAATTGATATCATCCAAAGTGATCCCTCCTCAATGACAGCAACACCTTTTATTGAAGGTATGTTTAATACGGTAGTCGAATTAATGGGAGAATTGAAATCTATGAGTATTGCTATACAAATAGATGGCACTGATGTACAACTTGCGAATTACATAAAATTCACAAAGGATGGTAAGATACACGAGGCATTAAATAAGATGTCTGCAGATGAATTAGTACTACTCAATGATTTGCCTAATAGTGCATTTTTAAATGGTGGCGTTAAAGGGGATCCTCAGTTAATGTTTGAATGGGGTACGTTCTGGATCAAAGCATTAGCATCAGATATATCAAGTGTTGAAGATTCAAATAATGGAGATGATGATGTTGGACAAGAAGGCAATATCAATAACCTTTTTGAAGAGATGAAGGGATTTTACGATTCTCTGGCGGAAGAGATGAGTTTCTCTGTGAATTTTAAGGAGACATTTGTTCCTGATTATTTGGTCATCTATGACTTGAAAGATGAAGAAAAAATGAAGACATTTATGGATGAACAGTTTTTAGAACAAATGCAAAAGACAGTTAAATTAATGCACAATACTTTAGGTGAATCTCCTCAATTAAGTATGTATGATGGTGCTTATTTAGGTAATGCAATAGCACATAACGATGTTGAGATTAAGACTATCATCCTGCCGAATTTTGGTGCTGCATTCGTTGATGCTCCAGTTGAAATGGCAATGTTTCTTCCACAAGAAGAAGAGTGGTCCTACGCAATAACAGAGAATAAACTCTACTTAGGATTTGGGGGACCACAACAGATTCAAGTAGCACTTGATAGCAAAGCAAAGCTTACAGATAGCATTGTAGAAAACATTAGTTATCAGAATCTTATAAATAAGTTAGGAAGAGAAAATAACCTACTACTTGGTATTTCTCCTCTTACAGTAGCTAAGAGTTTTATGAATATTGCAGCCGAAGCAGATCCTAATGCTGCTGCAGAAATGCAAATGATCGCTGGTATCCTTGATGGCATACCTGAAAACTTTAGTATAGGTATTTCAGCAAAAGTTCATGATGGTGGAGTAGGTTCAAAACTACTACTTACACTTGGCGACTTTGCACAGTTGATTACAACTTTTGCAATGTTATCAGGTATGGGTCCAATGCAATAGTTAAGGTCTGAACTCGCCCACATTCAATATGTGGGCGTTTTTTATTTAATAGATTACCGACAGAAAGTAAATTCCTACAATAAGTCCTCCATTTATTGGATTAGGTCCATAAAATATATGTATCATACAACGTTTCATTTGATGTAGGATTGTATTATTCACTAACATAGAAATGTTTTTCATGAACAATTTATTGTGAAATAAATAGGTCGGCATTTCTTCTGTAGGTGGGGAATGCGATTTAGGCATTCTCCAGAGTTCCCTCCCGACAAATTCCAAACGCTTATTTGACTTACATTAACACTTAAAAGTATAAAGTAATTCTAAAATCCACTATAAGTCCACATGTATACCATAAATGTGTTGGAATTATTATATGACAAACAATTCATTTGAATTATGTAGTTTTTTATATGATTATTTTTATGACTATGGTAATATGTCAACAATTACTTGCAGAAGTGCTCGGTTGAGAGGGATCCGTACGCTCCTGTACCCTTTTAGGTAAAACCCTCTTAATGAGTGTTACTTACCTAAGGAGGTAAGCAGGTGTTTAATTATAATAGTTTTATCAAAAGCTTTTTTGTGAAAAATCCGAAGTTTCAACACTTTATCGGAATCGGAATTGCGATATTGTTAATTATTTCTCCATTCGCAATCGCTGATACCACAGAGGAAGCAGCTGAGGCAGCAGAGACTAAGAAAAGTCCTATTAAGATTGGTGGGGCATTGCGAGTGAACTACGTTTACGGATCTTATGGTGATGACGAGAACCCACATCCCAGAGGAACTGATATAGGTGATGCCGACCTTGAGATTTTTCGTTTGAATGCTGATCTTGACTATCAAAACATCATAGGTAGGCTTGAATACCGTTGGTATGATTCCTACAATATGATACACACCGCTTGGTTAGGTTATAATTTCGGAGATTTAGGCACAGTCAAAGCCGGTATAGTTCGAGCGCCATTCGGACCTACCGCCTATGGTGTTTCTACAAGTTGGTTTTTTGACCAACATTTTTATGTTGGATTGGCTGATGATCCAGATTTGGGAATCAGTTGGAATGGCACATTTGATAAGTTATCACTTGATTTAGGATTCTTCCTTACCAGTGAACCCCAGACATTTGGGGGAAGTCTCAACAGTTCACGGTATGGGTATGACGTTGTCAAATGGGAGGAACACGCCGATGCTGACGGAAATGTTGTATGGGGAGCAGGAGAAAACGGATACGATGAACTGCTTCAACTCAACCTCCGCACAATCTATACACTTGCGGATTCCACAGATGTAGGTGTATCTCTTCAATACGGGATGCTGGAAGCGACAAATGTTGGTGACAATGAAAGTGGTAGCCATTATGCACTATCCGCACACATGAAGAATTCTGTCGCAGACTTCACTCTTTATTCCCAATTTTCCTACTATGCACATAATATTGCTGAGGAAACACCTTGGGGAACAGGTGACCTGATTCCAATGGGTGCGTACGACTTTGCATGGCCTATCGCATCAGAAGGATTAGTGCCTGCACTATCGTTACGATACGGTGGAATAGATACTGCAAGTATTTCATGGATAGACAGCCTTACGCCTTATGTAGAATGGAGTACTGTCCTCAAGACGGTAGAGAACTACAATGCAAGTACCCTTGTAACAGTCGGTGCAAGTTGGACGATACTTGGGGCACTGTATCTGTATAGTGATGTAGCTCTGACGGATGGAAACTTCTTTGTTGGCAATACAGATGATGACTACAACAATATTCTTACAGGGGTTAATCACGTTGGTGCCAACGGTAACAATATATGGCATTGGCGGGTTAATTTCAACTTCGGTTATTATTTCTAATGGGTGTTATCACCGTCTAACGTAAGCGCGCTTTGTGGGCGCGCTCTTCCTCTCAAAAAGGAGAATCTTGAAATGAACGAAGAAGGAAAACAACCCCAACAGATGCCACATCAGATTGATGAAGGCAGATACAAGAAATTATTCGGTTTAGAGATTTACTTAACCCCTGTATTCGTAATTTCCGGTATCACAATTATTCTTTTTATCACAGGTTCACTAATCTTCCAAGAGCAAGCTACAACTCTTTTTGGAAATGTTCGTGTCTGGCTGACAACAAACCTTGACTGGCTATTCATGAGTACTGCCAACCTTGTCTTTCTCTTTTGTCTGTTTGTAGCACTCTCACCACTCGGTAAGATCCGGTTAGGAGGAACGGATGCGAAACCCGAATATTCTTACTTAACTTGGCTTGCCATGCTCTTTGCTGCAGGTGTGGGTATTGGACTTCTCTTCTTTGGTGTGTCGGAGCCGGTTACATATTTTCAGGGTGGTAGTTATTCACCACTGGGGATAGAAACGGTTTATGAACCAAAGGCAATTTACAATATTGAAGATGTTCCTGCCATTGATGATCCCAATTATAACGCAGAGGCAGATTACAGTGTTGTAGATGTTCCCGATATCGGAGATGCCAAAGTTCAAGCGGCGGCTTCCTTGGGTATAGCAGCAACAGTCTTTCACTGGGGGTTACAAGGGTGGGCTATCTACGGTGTTGTTGGACTTGCCCTTGCATTTTACGCTTACAACCGTGGGTTACCACTCCTCATCCGCTCCGCGTTTTATCCCATATTCGGTGATCGGATTTGGGGGTGGACTGGACACATAATCGATACTTTCGCTATATTTGCTGGTATCTTTGGACTCGCAACCTCCCTCGGTTTAGGAGTGCAACAGGTAACCTCTGGTCTTGACTATCTGTTTGGGATACCGGCAAACAACTGGTCTATGGTTATATTAATTGTTGTGATTACGTCTATTGCACTGGTTTCGGTGATGACAGGGATTAATGTTGGTATCAAACGTCTCAGCCAGTTCAACATCATTCTCGCATTTATATTGCTGGCAACTATTTTCATTCTCGGTCCGACAGGTTATATTTTCCGTAATATATTCACTGGGCTTGGGACCTATGTCAAGGAAATTGTGCCGCTTAGCAACTGGGTTGGACGTGAGGACTCTGCTTTCTTACATGATTGGACAACTTTCTACTGGGCATGGTGGATAGCTTGGGCACCGTTCATCGGTACCTTCATCGCTCGAATTTCAAAAGGACGCACAGTTCGAGAATTCGTACTTTTTGTCCTGCTTCTACCGACATTGCTATGTTTGATCTGGTTTAGTGCCTTTGGTGGCACTGCTCTCCACCAATTCCTCACTGGAAGTTTCACGGGTGTAACGGAAGAAGTTGAGACATATAATTACCCACTGGCACTGTTCAAAATGTTTGAAGGACTCCCGTGGACAACGTTACTTTCCTGCGCTGCAATGCTGTTGACAATCATCTTTTTCGTTACCTCGTCAGACTCTGGCTCATTGATTATTGACATCATTGCAGCTGGTGGAAAGGTTGACGCACCGATCCCACAACGCGTGTTCTGGTGTACCGTAGAGGGTTTAGTAGCGATTGCCTTACTACTTGGTGGCGGGTTAAAAGCGTTACAGGCAGCATCGCTTGTGACAGGTTTCCCATTTGCAATTGTCTTGCTAGGGATGGGTGCTTGTGTCTTGGTTGGTCTAATTGATGAAAGACGTAAATTACAACAAGATGGAACTTTAAATCAGTGATTCCCTGAATTCATCCGCGTGATGGGCGACATTTTCGTCCATCACAACATCCTACCCTAAACAACATATATGAATATCAATCAATATTTCATATAAATATGCAGATCTTCCATTGACCCCACTGATGGCTCAAGAACTTATCTTGGAACTGTTTATAGGACAAACTGTGGGAAAACAGGAGATGATAAATTTAGTGGAGATAACACATCTTGAACGCGGCGGACGACCCGTACGGTCTAAACAAAGTCCTATGACTCGTGCGCTGACACTCTTAAAGCAAACTGGTCATGCAGAGAATCCTATGCAGTGTTTCTGGACTAATGGCAGATAGAGTATTGCATGTGCATCGCTTGGTTCGTATTATCCAAAGATAACAACTATATTGATTTATAGTTTTGTGTACCTTAGAATTAATCTATGCAGAAAATTTATTATACCAGTTTGTATTGACTACTCAGGTTTCCACCAAGGTGCAAGTCGTGGAGGTGAACCGAAACCAAGTTTTTCACCTCTACAATACTCACTAAGTTTTCTGCCAAAAATTTCAATACTTCGTCGTGTCTTTGAGGAGTTGCCCCAGCGATACCAAAATCGGTCAACAAGAGCAATAAGTTTGGGATCAATGTCTTGTGATTCAGAAATGAGTCCTAATTCTTTTTCAATTTGGCGGTGCCACCATCGAGCAGTAGGCGACATAGCAGGTTTCATTCGCTCAAAAGCAGCGGAAATTCGAAATAAATCACGTGTCTGCAATGCTTCTCTATAGACTTCTCGGCAACTTCGTTCTTGTTGGACAATTTCGCACGCCCATGCAGCGTGATTGCGAACCCACCAACTTTTATCGTTTGATTTCAATTTTTCAAGTTGTTTAATAGAATCGTCGGTTCCAAACCACGGCAAAATCGAAACACCTAAATTGCGTTCCTTTGCATAATTGCTCTTTAAATATTCTTGTGTTACTAAATTCCATAGCTCTTCTTTGCCTCCTCCAGTCAAAGCAGCAATTGTCATAAACATAATTCCTTCATCGTTATTACAATTCTCTAAAAGAGTGCGTCTAAGTTGAACATGTTTGGGTGAATCGCATTGCTCCACTTTCCAGAGTTGAGCAAGAAGGGTCTCTATTCCATATTGATTTGAATGAATCGTTCTTATAATTTCGGAGTTCCATTGTTGATAGTTTTTTTCAGCTTTCTCAGGTTGAAAGCGTAATAACAGACACTGGATAACATCCGTAAAGTCACCTAAGACCTGTTGATACCATGGAGATTTTGAAAGTTCTGTCAGATATTTTTCTGATAGGTGTAAGAAATCAGCCTGATTCTGTTCTGCCCAAGTCTGAAAAACTTCTCGGTTAATCCCAAACTGGTTCTCTTTAACAGAATTAGAATCGACTTCATTACCGTCAAGTATTGAAAACAACCATTTCATAATATCTTTTCCCCACCGTGAAAGATCGTCACATCGATCTGTTCCACAAAGAAAAGAACCTATAAATTCTGGGGGTATGAATGACCTTAGTAACTCATAGGAAGGCACATCATTCCCATCATAAGTACGGATTTTCCACTTTCTGCCGTTCTGCGAAAAAAGATGTTTCTGTATATTTTCATCAATTAGTGTTTCGTCCAAAAATAGTTTTGGATCAGAGTATGCTAATCGCAGCATTGGAAAAGTACCAGTTGAATCGGGTTTTCTCATCTTCAAATCTTCTAAAGCATACTTCACTGTTCTATCCTCAACTTTAGATGCATAAGCAAATAGCGCACACCAATATTCTTCCTCCGAGAATTCTTCTGATGTGTGGTCAGATGGGTTCTGATCTTCATGTGACAAATCTCGGTGTTCCTCTAATTTCTTCTGTGCCAATTCTACTATTGAAGCTGGCAAAAGATATTCGAACAAATAAGGCAATGACTCGTAGCAAATTGAAGACCTGAGTGGTTCCTGAGAGGCAAGGAACTCAAACCAATCTATAAGTATTTCCTCAGATGCACAAAATAGGAGAGATTCTGTTAACAAGTGAGTTAACCAAGTAACATCCGAATAAAAATCTTCTCCTTGAGCAAGTTGTTCCTTCATTTTAAGAATTGCTTTTGCAATGTTTTGGCAATCTTCCTGTTTAAAAATAAGTCCTTGAATTGACAAAAGTTTGAACTGTGCCCATCTTTGATTGAGCGTGTTAATTTTAAGATTGCAAGCAAGTTCGGCGTAACCTTCAGGATCACATTTAGCAACCCAGGGCATTAAGTTTTGGATACAATAATCCTCAAGTGTGGCATCTACGCCAATACCCAATTCAGCATTTTCTGAAATGAACTGTAGAACCTTATCGATTTTGACGAGATCATCATCACGCAAATCCGGCAAGTCAGTACGAACTGCTAAATAATCAAGACCGTGGTAATTGCCATTGACATTTGCATCAGGTGAGTCGTCTCTTAATAACTTTTCTTGAGAACGGATACGATCAATAAAGGGCTTGAATTTCTTGTTCCATCTTTCCGCTAATGCGCGCATTTCTATTTCTTCTTTAGAAAGCGGACGCTGTAGTGGTTGTGGAAGATTCACCAAGTTTAGTTGAGATGCTAATTTACACACTCCATCTAATGAAAGTTCATTGTTTTGAGTTTGTTCTACTAACGAACACAGATTGTTTAAAACTGCTTCAGTATATTCCCATCGCATCAGTCTACCGATATTTTCGACTGGACTTTCATAACTCTGTAATGTCTCATGGCATTTTGCCAGTGTTTTAAGAAATTGCCGTTCTGGTCTCTGTGACAAGATTGAGAGTGCAGCGTCTAACAATTTTATTTGTGGGTCGTACTGCATCATAGGGATCCGGTGTCCATCAACATCCGTGTAGACACGGTTTTCCGGTGAATTGACAGAATAGGTTGGGAGTAACCATTTGGCAAGACGAGATTCTAAGTGATTAACCTGACCCGTTTTGTTTCGCCAGATTTTTGCCAACGGTTCAATGAGCGCGTACTCATCATTTGGCATAATTTGATTCTTAAATGCGGATTGAATAAATTGAACATAAGCCTCAGTATCTTGTTCTGCCCAGAACAGTAGCCGTTCCTGCGTCAATACAGGATTAGGACAATTAAACAAAAGAAGTAATAATGCCGTGCGTTTTTGCTTAAGAGATGTTTGTGATTTTTTGGGAAATATCGCTGTTATCTGTAGTGCAAGAAACAGTGATTCTGCTCGTGGATCTTCTGTTAGAAAAGGTTCAAGTTCTTGATGGAAACGATCTGAAAAATCTTTAATCGTAGAACACTGCAAAGAGTCGAATAGGCTGGATAAGTAAAGTGTCCAACCCAGTTTAACATGATCTTGGTTAACTTCTACATGAATTTCATCGGCTTCAAGAGCGACACGTTCTTTTTCAAGGTCTTGACGAGTTACGCTGAAATTAGAAAAACAGTTTTTTAATAATTGAGCAGAGAAATGAGTTGCTGTATCAATGATTCTCCATTTTGTTTCTTTTGATAGCCTTGAAAGGATTTCCTGAGTCTTTTCAGATTCGCCCCAACCCAGATTAACTCGATCTTGTGAATCTGTATTCTTAATTTTTTTCAGCAAATTAGTCCAAAGATCCTGCAGAGTGATGGATTGTGAATTCTCAGGAGTTTGCACTATGTGAGTATCAGAATCACCAAATGGTTCAACTTGGATACCATAGCATCCTCTCCACAAATAATCCTGAGACATTTGATGCACATTTAAAGGTCTTGTGGTTAATAAAAGACGAATTTTGTGTCCCCATTTGCTTTCCCTATTATGATATTCATCAAAGTATTCATCAAGAATACGTTTCATCTCTATGCTTGTTTTCTGTTTACTAAGGCCATCAAGAATGATAAGAGATGACATGCCCCAAGTACTGCAGAATTTCTTTTTTAGTTTACTGATTTTTCTTTCATTTTTAGAGCTGTAGATAGATTTGAAACAAGCCTCAAGTAAATCATCAAGGGATTGACAATAGTTCCAACGATCACTTTCTAACCAAATGGGAACAGTGTTTTTATCTCTATAGATTGAACTCACCCACTTGGCTGCAAGCCATGTTTTTCCAGAGTCCTCTTCACCTTCAAGATAACAGACAGGTTCAGAGGACTTCTTCCACCAATTCTCAAGCATAGATTCTATCTCAGGACGATTTTTTACTTTTGATAAGTCAATTGAACATTTTGAACGGGGGTTAGGATTTGGTTTATCTCCAATACTTATAAGTAATTTTTCTCCTGCTTCACCTCTAAAATGAATTTGTGTATGGATTCCTCGTTTCAGTTTAAGTTGTACTTCTTCAATTTTCTCCTCTATTTTTAGTTCACCACCCATTTTTTCTATCCAATCCGAGAATTCATCATCTGTGTTTGAGAGGTCAAAGAAATGACAAATATCTTCCCAGAACCCAATACACAATGCTCCAATATCTGATAGTTCATCAGACAACTCAAGGGGAACAATGTCCAAGCCAGTCTTTTTTTCAATATTTTCTAATTTATCAAGCAGCTGTGCAGAAATATCACGTGAAACCGCTAAAACATATACCTGAAGGTCTTGTAAATTATCCATTACGATATTGATGTCTCCAACAATTTCTACATCACGGAGATTACTATTGTCACTGTAGTTCTTTGCCTGAATTGTCACCTTACCATCCATACTCCTGGCGTCTCCACTTGGTTGGCTGCCAGATTTTGCAGACACAAAGGGAATTTCAAGTAGCAATTCAAGCAATCTTGCTACAAGTTTTTCAAAGGCCTCACCTGTTTTCTTGCCTTTTTCCTGTTTTTCCATTTGCTGGATGAGTTCTTTAAGTTTTTGCCAGTACATTTTCATCATTCCGTTTTGCGTTAGTCAAGTTGGCACATTCTATAAATGGTTACAGTTTACTTCTTAACTTCCTAATCATGTTGAATTTTTAACATTTTCTGCTTGCCACAATATATGCCTGCAGGTGTCTTAATGCACTTCCATTGTCTATCACAGTCTTTGTACGTTTGAGTGCTTGTTCCGGGTCAGGACAAATACCCAACAAATAATCTACTATCGCTGTGTTGAGGAGGATTCTATCGTAGATATGTCCTTTCTCACCAGATAACGCAGCAATTCCGGCTTCAGCGTAGGCATCCGCATTTACAATCTGTGGTCGTGGATTAAGAGCATAATCAAATCCATATTTTTTTGGATCAATATCCAATGCGAAATCTTCTTGTTTTCCATTAATATACCTAAATCCTTGAGAATAGTTCACCGCCATCCGGTCTGGAGTAGATGGTTTTCCAAGACGGAGTGCGTAATGACTCGTCCCTTCCTCACCTTTAATAGCAATAGCTGCATGAAACCCACGTTCCAATGCCATTTTAAGTAAAGGTTTTTCATAACCGATATGATAATATCCAAGCACCATGTAGTTCATTTTGCGCGCGGAAAAGAATTGTTGTGCTTTTTCAGTAGCAGCCCACGGAGGACGTTTCTTGATATGTACTCGTAATTCCCTTACTCCGTATGCCCCAGGTGAATACTCACGCTGACTGATATACCCAAACCCAACTGATTTATTTGTGATCAACGATGCAACCTGTTCTAAAGACAGGTTGGTCTTTGCACCGAGTGCTTTCAATAGTGTTTCTTCTGTGATTCCATTCTTCGGTGGCATTATATCTACACTATGGAGAAGCGATGGTTCTCCCAATGCTGCACGAACTGCTGCAACAAATAGGGTAGGACGAAAATAACGTGTCGCGCCATCATAGGGTTGTCCAAAATGAGTAAGGCTATCCACATCAATTGGGGTGACCTGTTCTGGACCGAAATAGGCATCAAGATAACCTCGCACCTCCTCGTATGTTTCTCGATTCATACGTTGACCTATAAGGGCAGCACCCTTCAGAGCAGGCTTGACATCATCAGATAAAATTGCTTCACACATCTGTCGTGTTTCCTCGTAACTTAAGTGTTCTGCTCTTAATATCTTTTCTAATGCCTTCACAACAATGACTTCTGTTGGATTTGTCGGAAAATATCCCAGATCGGGTTGAATAAGAAATTTAATCTCATTAGGTAAACAGGACATTAGTACTGGTTGGTATGCTTGAAATGCTGCAATTTCTGCTTCAGACCACTGTGTTGCCTTAGGAAAATATTTTCGAAGGGTCATTGCTACGAAGAATGCCCCCATCTGTGCTTCCGAAACCATTTCTTTAGGATCTAATCTTCCATACAACGTATCCAAAATGGTTTCGAGTATAATATCAGGTTGAGGTCCATCAGTAGCTTTCTTTCCTAAAGGACGTGTTTGGTGTGGACCTGTGCAAACTCGCGCTTGTGCCTCAAGCATATCTACGTTGGGACCGAAATATTGTGGTGTGTACATTTTATTATCCTCAATAATTGACATCAGACTAAATAAATATACCATATCATGTCATAATAATCAATCTGAATATTTTAATTTGACATTGACCTAAAAAACATGGAATAATACTTAATGGTTGTGTCTTTCATACCTTGGTGTCAGATTGAAATACTTGACCATAATGCTATTGATATTATTCAAAGGTTACATTTTACAGAATACATTTCTGAAGAAAATGTTTTATTTACAAGACAGATGTTCAATATAATTGCCCCTGTCTTAGTTTGTATTTTAAATATAGGAGAATTAATATGCACATGAGAAAAATTGCTGTTTTTGCTTGGATATTTGTATTTGTTGGTTTATCTGTTCTTATTGGTTGTACAAGGTTGAGTGAGATGTTGCCGGGTGACGAAATGGAGGCACCAGCGGTTATGATCGGTGTCGCCGTTGCACAGACTGGTGATAACGCCGAACCCTATGGTTTACCAATGAAACGTGGACTTGAATTAGCAAAAGCCGAACTTAATGCTGCAGGTGCAAACATTACGTTCGTATTTGAAGACAATCTTAGCACCGTAGAGGGTGCTAAGGCTGCTGTACAGAAATTGGTAGAAAAAAAGGTGTCTGCTATTGTCGGTGTTGGAATATCAACGCATCTTAAAGAGGCATTTCCGATTGCACAAAAGGCTGGAGTCGTCGCTTTCAGTCCGATCTCTTCCGCTGCTGGTTTGAGTGGTGAAATCGGTGATTATGTATTCCGCGCTGGAATTGCAACAAATATCTTGGTTCCAGATGGTGTGACGAAGACACTTGCGAAAGTCCAATATGCTAACGCAGCGGTGCTTTATGATGAAGATGATGCTTATTCCACAAGTATCAAAGATGAATTAAAAACAGCACTTGCTGCGAACGATGTAATTCTGACTGAGGAACCCTTCAAAACGCATGATACCGATTTTTCAACACAATTAACCAATATCAATAACCTTGAAACTCAACCTGATGTACTCTTTATCGCTGCTTTGTCAAAAGAGATGGTTGCAATAATGAAAGAAGCACGCGGAGAAAACGGAATTTCTGATGATATAGTGTTGATTGTTCCGGATTTGACAACCGGTGAAGTGGATTTAGTAGGTGCAGGTGCTGAGGGTGCATATGCTTTTGCAGGATGGTCAAGTCTGTCTGATACACCTGGAAACCAAGACTTTGTCATGACTTATATGGATACACATGGATTTACCCCAAGTCCTTGGGCTGCACAGGCGTACGCAACCCTAAATATTCTGGCAAATGCAATTCAAACAGCAGGTTCATCAGATTCAGCAGATATTCGTGATGCATTGGCAAAGACTTCACATTTGGACACTATTTTAGGACCATTCTCATTTGATCCGAATGGAGAGGCAATCTATGAAGAAATTGAATCGATTGTCCAGGAAGTCCAGTCTGGGGTACTTGTAGATTTAGAGTAATTCCACATTTGAATGAACTACCAATCAAAAAGTCATCATCAGTATTTCACTGATGATGGCTTTCCTTTTAAGTCTGTTCTGAGTGGTTTAATGAGAGATTAATTCCGCGCTTCAGGTGTGACCTTTAGTTTTACCTTTTGCCCATCACGCATCACCACAACCTCTACAGCTTCACCAATTTTCACAGCATCAAGCGCATAAGTAAAGTCATAGATATTTTCAATCTTTTTAGTACCGAATTCAATGATGATATCTCCTCCTTTTAATCCTGCCTTATCTGCTGGACCGCCTGCGATAACACCAGAGAGTTTAACCCCATCATCTTCGGTTGTATAATCTGGAATAGTACCTACATACGCACGAAGTGTACCGCGACTTCCTTCTTCAGGTTTGTTGCGTTCAACCTTCAAGTATTCTGGTCGCTTATCTGCACTGATAAGATCTGAAACAATACCGTAAGCCAAATTTGTAATCCGTTCTAATCCTCCATAATTCAGAGTTTCAACATCATCTGTCGGACGGTTATAGTCCTTATGAAGACCAGTGAAGAAACTAAGGACAGGCACATTTTTCGGATAGAATGCTGTAACATCCGTTGGCATATACGGATCTTTTTTTACTGCCAGATTAAAACCCACAAGAACATTCCTTTTTTCAATTAACTTTGTCCAAATAGGCGATGACCCAGTTCCCTGCAAAACAAGTTTGTTATTGCGGAGTCGTCCCACCATATCAAAGTTGATGTAAGCAGCGACATCGTTTAATGGAAGGACAGGATCATTCACAAAATGTGTTGAACCGATAAGTCCAAGTTCTTCACCCGACCATAATGCAAATATAACACCTCTTTTAAACTTTTCTGGATTATTTTGATGTTCTTCTCTGAACATCTCTGCTAATTTTAGCACCACAGCAGTTCCTGAAGCGTTATCATCTGCGCCGTTATGGATTTTACTTTTTTCTTCTCCTTTAGCGAGTGATCCTATTTCTCCATAACCGATATGATCATAGTGTGCACCGACGATGATATATTCGCTGTTCTCAGTATGATGTGTAGGTGGGAGCATTGCAAGGACATTATTATCCGTTTTCTTTATTTTTTCTATGGATGCAGATATCTTGACTTTGACATTGGGTATTGCAAATTCTCCTACAAAGTGGGGATTCTCATTGTCCAGTCCCGTTTGAACTTCTTTCAAGTTTTTGTCTGCTTGTGCCAAGAGGGTATTTGCGACAGTATGAGAAATAGAACCAGCAACAATTCCAGAATCAGCACTACCACTGTCAAAATTAAGTGGAATTATCTTGCCTGCGTTTGGTGAATTTGGACCAGATACGGTCAGGAATGCTTTTGCACCGTTGTCTCGTGCCTGTACTGCCTTATAGCGGATTCCTGCATACTGAATCAATTGCTGACGACGTTCAGATGTCACTGCTTCTGGAACATAGCGAAGTGCAACAACAATCTTATCCTTCACATCTATACCAGCATAAGAATTATATCCCTCTCCTGCTTCTCCAGGTACTGCTAACCCATATCCAACAAATACGACTTCTCCCTCAACTACACCATTACTTGAGAATGATAGTGGTAAAAAGTCTTGTTCTACCTTGAATTCAAGCTGCTCCTCGGCACCTTCAATCTTTCGTGTAAGATAGAAACGATTTTCACCTGGAATAATCTTTCTACCGGCAGTGAACTCAAATGTTTGAAAATAATCTCCTTCTTCTCCTGCTGGTTGTAGGTTTAGTTTAGTAAATTGATCCACAATGTAATCGGCAGCGCGTTTTGAACCTTCAGAACCTGTCATCCTGCCTTCTAAAGCATCATCTGCAAGAAATTCAACATGTTCCTGAATTGTAGTTTTGGGTCTGTCAGCAAAATCGTCAAATGATAAATCGTTTTCAGGTGCATCCTCTACAGATTCAGGAATACTGGTGATTTGACTTCTCGGTGCGGTGGAAATCGCTTCAAGTGCAGCTTCGTGATCCCATGTTGCCAGATAGAGTTGTGAAACCTTTTGGTTGTTACGATTTGAGGTCCAGCATAACCGATTTCCATCTGGTGAAAAAACAGGAAGTCCATCAAACCCATCAGATGATGTTACTTGAACGGGTTCATGTCTACCATTTGCATCTACGAGATATAATTCAAAATTGGAAAAACCGAGTTTGTTTGATGCAAAAATTACATAAGCACCGCTGGGATGAAAATAAGGAGCCCACGACATGCTGTCAAAATCCGTCAATCGTTTAATACCTGAACCATCAATCCGCATTGTATAAATATCAGCAGTTGTTCCGTCTTCAGAAAAGTGCCGCCAAACGATATGTTGTCCATCAGGTGTAAAAAAGGGACCTCCATCGTAACCGGGCATATCTGTCAAACGTCTCTGGTTTGAACCATCTGCATCCATGAGATAAATCTCACCAAAATAAGCGGGATCAACTTCAAGCTGCTTCAAATCCTTTGGTGATAACTCGCTTTTTGGGTAGGCATCTCGCAAAGAACAGAACACAATAAGTTTGCCATCAGGAGAATATGAACCTTCTGCGTCATACCCGTGTGTATCTGTCAACTGTGCCAAATTGCTTCCATCTCTATTAGCAGAAAAGATGTCCATAGCTTCGTCATAATCCCAACTATAGCGACGTTCTTTTCCGGATTCACGGAATTCGAGTTCCTCTTCCTGTTTTGCTTCTGCGAATATATCGTGATGTGTAGAGGCGTATAGAACTTCATTGCTACCGGGACGAAAGAAAGCGCACGTTGTTTTTCCTACACCGGGTGATACACGATGTGTATCCCCTGTCAATAGGTTTAGGACATAAATCTGGTAGAATGGATTGTTTGACTCGCGTTCACTTTGGAAGATCAGCGCGTTTCCATCCTCAGAGAAATAACCTTCACCGGCACGTTTCCCATCATAGGTTAATTGTCGGATATTGGATAGAAATCTTTGCTCTCCATTTGATTTGGTCTCAGTTTCCTCACCGGTTCCATGCGGATTGTCTGCATAACTCATTGGAATAAATATAATAGACATTATACAGAAGATGATAATCCATTTAATGCTGCGCATTTCATCCCTCCCAATTCACAAAATATTCAACCTAAGTCTATATGTTCCTGAGTCTACCTTACTATAGATACTTCGCTGCCTTTTGTTTTAAGAAAGCGAGTCCATCTGTAGCAAGACTTTCGGCACTCGGTGCAATATCACGCCAGATACATGTAGCTGCGGCAATCTCCTTAACTGCTGGTGTAAACGACTCGATGACAAGCCATCTGTCATAATTTACCTTTGCTAATGCCCCAAATACACCATCCCAATCAACAAGTCCAGAACCGGGTGTGCCTCTATCATTTTCACAACAATGCATATGATGCAAATAGTCACCAGTATTTACGATAGCATCTGCCTGATTCTTTTCTTCAATGTTCATGTGGAATGTATCTAAATGTACCTTGAAATAAGGACTATCAACAGCTTGACAAAGTTTGACAGCATCTTCTGCAATGTTGACAAAATATGTTTCAAAGCGGTTGAGCGGTTCACTTGCGAGAGTGACACCATGTTTTCCACCGAATTCAGCTACCTCTTGTAATCCATCAACACACCATTGCCATTCCTGTTCGTTTCTACCGCGTCCAACGAGTTTACCGACAGCACTATACATAGGACCAACCAACGTATCCGCACCCAATTCCGCAATTACCTCAATTGTTCGCTTGAGATAGGATTTGGCATTTTCACGTATAGTAGGGTCCTCATCAATTGGATTTCTATCACCACCCATGATATTACATCCGATGGTTTCTAATCCGGTATCTTTCAGTAATGCTTGTGTATAAGGAATGTCAACCGTTTCAGTATCAAAAATAGGGATTTCGACTCCATCAAATCCCATTTCAGCAACTATTGGAATAAGGTCTGCTGTTTCCCTATCGAATTTATCTGCCCAAAGTAATAAATTTACACCAAATTTTGGCATTTTTATCGTTCTCCTTTTCATCTATTCTGTTAGACGTTTATTTATCTGTCTAAGGAATTTCAATTCAAAAAAATATATAATTTCATTCTGGAGTATTCTCTGATGCGTACACATAAAAGAAATGGCAGTCTATCCTATCACTCAAATCATCAGTTAACTCCCTATTTGTCTGATAGTCACCATCTACAATGTTAACAAATTCTAATCGTGTACCCGCAGCTAAAAATATAGGGTTTTTATAATAATAGTTCTCTCGCCACTGAATGCCAGATGATTTAATTGCTAACATCTTAATCATTTCATCTGTTGGGGTTACAGCGACTATCGCCAAACCTTTCTTACTTTCATATCTAAGTGGATATGTAGATATTACATAAACATCGTTTTTAAACTGATACGATGTAGGTGGCTTATCCTGTTTAAGATTCTGCGTAAGAGTTATCTTGCGTAAACGTGCTGGTTCAGGTGTATTGGTAAAATAGAGTCCTAATTGCAAGTTGTACCGTTTTTGATTGTTAAGGTTTTTGTAGTCAGTGTCTTGAGGTGACAAATGAAGTCTTATTACCCCATTTTTTGGCAGAAGAGATCCAATACCAAGGGGTAAAACAGAAGGGGCAACACCCGGTATCCAAGTAAAGTAAGTGCTATTATTATTTAACTTTGGTCTTGTAACTAATACGGATTTATTTGATATTTTATCAGATTTAGGAACTTGGTGTGGAATTATATTTGATCCAAGAATTACAACGATACTTTGCACATTTATTTTACTTTCTACCTGAATATCAACAGCACGCACATACAGGTCTTCCTCAAAATCTGTTTTTATGGTAATAAAATCGTGTGTTTTTGTATATTCCATTGTCAATTCTTTAACCCAATCCGGATTTCCGAGTATCCATTCCTCTGGTTGTTTGTCTTTAGTTGTGTTAACCATTTCTGGACCAACTTCCATTCCAGTTTTCACCCATTGCTGTATTTTCTCAATGTCAACATCTGTAAGTCGGCGTTCATTTTTGAAGTCTCCATATCCCTTCAATGGTTTCCACAGTGGCATGAGACGCGCCTTAGTGTATTCTGCTATCTTATGCGCGTGTTCTTTGGTGTTCTTATAATCAACAAGTGCAACAGGGGCAGTTCCATTCTGACTATGACAAGTATGACAATTCTTCTGTAATATGGGTGCGATATGTTCAGTATAGGTTACTTGCTTAACAGCGGGTGAGTCAGGAAAATGGATCGTGCATCCAAATGCTGGAACCGCTTTAACAGGGACTGGTTTTCCATCTAAGATTGCTACCAGTGCATCTTTCAAGTAATTGTGCTTCACACGTGTTTCGTAACGGTTATCATCAATCGGACCGCGGTAGCGTAATACACCTAATGTATCTATAAGATGTGCCTGTGGTGTCATCGTCCCTCCGATATGCCGTGCTAAACTTCCAAGTGTATCTTTAACAACAGGAAACGGGAATTCTGCTTTTTCCAGATATGCCTTTACATCATCAACTGAGTCATTTTCGTTGGAATAGACACCAATAATAGTTACATGTTCCCCTGAAAATTCAGTGTTCATCCGCTTTAACCGCATTGTGTACCGTTGTGCAACAGGACATTCAGTTGAGAGGAAAACAAAGACTGCAGGACCTTGTTTGACAACATCCAGTAGGTGGTGCGTTTCTCCCTGCATTATTGTAAAGGAAACATCTGTATATTTATCACCTACTGAAACACCTTGTGTTTGTTGCGAATTTTCTTGAATTACGCGATGTTTCAAAGGTATGGAATAGTCGTTCTGCCCATACGTTATCATTGGCAATGTTAATATGAGAAGGCAAATTAAAATATACAGTTTCATGGGTAGGATTTTCCCGAATGGAGTGTGGTGCTATCTTAATAATAGTATATCTGTTTTGTGTTTGAACGTCAATTGTTTTTTGGTGTAGATCTGTTTTGCACAATGTTTATACCATATCTAAATAATAAGACTTCATTGTTAAATTATCGGTTATAGCAGAGATGAAGAATGTAAGATGCACAATGAATTGCACAACTACATACATATGTGATCGTTTGGGTTAGGTAACTGAACCTACCTGTGTTGGTTGTTTCTCCATTTTTAAATCATACCAAATTGGCTGAATTTTCATACCGTGGTATGTAATAATATTGGTTGTGGCAGTAATCCGTATATGGGTTCATCGGTATTTGCTAAAAAATAAAAAATTATGATTTTGGTATGATTTGAAATTTACCATTTTTGTATACTTTTTTTACTTTTTGTGGCTGTCCGGATATTTTATCATTGATTCTTACGAAATCGTTTAAGAGTTGGTCGAATTCTTCTAACTTTTGAGGCGTGTATGGTTCCGGCTTAAAATTCCGTATCCTTTTGCTTATCTCGTTGTACTCCTTTCTAATTTTCTTTTCGGTGTGAGATTGGTTGCGTTTTTTTCTGCTGTTTTTGGGTTTTTTGCGGTTTTGCTTTTTCATAATGGTAGTATTATATCTGACGGTGTTGGCGGATGGAAGGGGATTAGGGGTTGGGAACAATAGATATCCAATATGTAGACAATAGGTTGGTCTGAATGACGGAAGGAGAGGAAGAGGAGGAATATTTATCTGAATCACGGAAGTCACCAAATCAAGAAATCAACGGTATGAACGCTGGTGGGCGTTCCCCGGGTATGAATGCCATTGGCGGCATGCGCGTTTGGCATGCCACATGATTCCCCGGAACGCACAGAAGGGGAGGAAGCGGAGGAAAATACAGAAAATACCTTTGTATATCTGGATTGGTTTCTTGGGATAAAGATATATTGCACTATAATAACGTGAGTTTGATAAATCAACTTTTTGTATTCGGTGAGGTTAGGAAACTGCACCTACCGGGTCTATGAGAGTAATATTTGAGTAAAAATGAAGTTCATATACCAATTATCAAACTCACGTTATTTTATAAAGATGCTTCTGTGCTAAAATAGTTAATGCCACTCCACGCACGACCAAAAGTAATGTAAACGCTCCCCATAGACCATGGTTATCATAAGGCATTAACAGATAAACAGCACATAAGAAGAGCAGCATAGAAACAATCATTGAATTTCGCATAGGCTTTGATGCGGTTGCACCTAAGTAAATCCCATCCCAGATATAGGCTGCTACGTTGACTACTGGTGCAATAATAATCCAGATGAGATACGGTTTTGCTTGTTCAATAAGGTTGTGTTGGTCTGTGAAAAGATGTAACAGCTGTTTTCCAAACAAAAGAAAAACCAACATTGTAATTGTACCGAAAACAAATGCCCACAGAAAAATTTGGCGTGTTGTCTGTTTAAGGTTATACATGTCCCTTGCACCCTTATATTTTCCTATCATACTCTCTGCAGCAAAAGCAAAACCATCAATTGCGTAAGACATTAAGTTAATATATTGGAGTAAAATTGTGTTAACTGCTAAGAATGTATCACTCAAAGCTGCTGATTTTGCCGTAAAATAGGCAAGACTAAAAACAAGACAAAGTGTGCGAATGAAGATGTCACTGCTAATGCTTAGAAATTGTTTGAGTTTGGAAAAAGCAAGGATTATCCGTAAATTCCAGGTTATTAGTATATGACGATATCGCATCCAAAAAAGCACAATTGCCAAAATAAGACCTACATATTGTGCGATAACAGTTGCAAATGCAACCCCTTCCACTTTCATGCCAAGAACATTCACAAATACCAGATTCAGCACGATATTTACAATGTTGACGAGGATTGTCAGTAACATAGGATAGGTGGCATTTTGTAGACCGAGAAAAACTCCGTGAAATGCGTGTAGACAGAGTGTCGCAGGTGCAGCGTAGATGCGAATATGGAAATAAGTTCTGGCAAGATGATCTACCTCAGAACTTGTATCAATTAGTGCAAAACTGACATCTGCAATTACCCACTGTATGCCTAACAGAAGTAGACTACAAATGATACCTATAAACAAACTACGTTGTAACAAGAGTCCACATTCTGAGGTGTCATTGTTTCCGAATGCTTGTGCAGTCAATCCTGTCGTTGCCATTCTGAGAAAACCGAATCCCCAATAAATAAAACTGAAAATAACCCCACCTATACCGACTGCACCGAGATAATGTACTGTTTCCAACCGTCCCATCAATGCTGTATCAACAGCCCCCAGTAACGGGATAGAGAAGTTGCTAATAATGTTAGGGATTGCCAAACGAACAATCTGTATGTTGATGTTATCGGATTTCTGTGTTAAGGCAGTCATTATGTCTGAGTATACCTAAAATTATGTGTAAAAGCAATTGTAGTTTTGAGCATAGAAAAGTTGTGTGGTATTTCATATAATGTTTTCTTAATAAATAAACAAAGAAAAAACGCAATATATACAACAAAGAAGTATAACCTTTCTATAAGCTATAGATTTGCTTGTCTTTACAAAATTCTTTGTAATTTTAGAAGATATTTGGTATAATATGTCTAATGAAAGATTGGTGTTATGGATTTACTGCCAAACTTGCTGGATTCTGTTTGTCTCGACTTCCACGTTCAGTTGCATTAGTTCTCGGTGGATGGTTAGGAGTACTTGTGTTTTGGTTTGCACATCAGCAGAGACAGTTAGCATGTGAACACCTGAAACAGAGTTTGGAACTGTCTAACGAACGCACAGTAAGAATAACAGCAAAGAAATGTTTTAAAAATTTAGGTAAAACTTTAGTTGAGTTCATGCGTTTTCCCCGTATGAATCCACTGAAGATACAGAAATATGTTAGTTTTGAAGGTATTCAACATGTCCATAATGCCTTGGTACATGGTAAAGGAGCAATTATTCTAACAGGACACTTTGGGAATTGGGAACTGTTAGCAGCAAGTATCAGTGCTTCTATTGCACCGTTATTTCCAATTGTTCGTGAGTTACGTTCTCCTCGTCTAAACACCTTAGTTAGCAGCTATCGAGATAAAGCAGGATATTCTACTATTGATAGGGATACAGGGATTAGGCAAGCCCTTAGATGTCTTAAAAGGAACGAACTCCTTGGTATTGTTGCAGACGTTGATACCACCGTTAACGGTGTATTCGTTGACTTTTTTGGTAGACCTGCATATACCCCTTACAGTCCGATCGCTTTTGCTCTAAAAACTGGTGCAGCTATATTACCGTCTTTTATTATACGTCAATCCGATGGAACCCATCGGGCAATAATTGAACCACCGTTAAAGTTAATACGGTGTGAGGATAAAGAGAAAGAACTTGTTATCAATACACAGAAATTCACAAAAATCATTGAATCGTACATCAGAGAATATCCTGAACAATGGATTTGGATGCATAAACGGTGGAAAACACAACCTTAGACTTGCCAATACATTTTTTGAACAAATGTCGTTGAAGAAATTATATACAATTGGATTGATCCTTCTATGTCTTACACTTGTTTATGGTTGTGAACGTGAAGAAGATATTCAATCTGCGGAACCTCCACCGACACAGCAACTCAGCACATTTTCCACACAACACACCGAAGAAGGTGTATTAAAATGGACACTTGTTGGGGAAACATCAGAAATACGGGAAAACAAGGCAAGTGGTAACAAAGTAATCATCCAAAATCCGAAGGTGCAAATATTTGAAGAAGGAAAAGTATCAATAACCTTGACAAGTAAAACTGGAGAGTTATTTAGCACTGGTCTTAAGAGAAATAACGTATATTTAAAAGGTAATGTGGTCGGTGTCAACCAAAATGGTAAGCTTCATACCGAGGAACTTGAGTGGCGAAATAAAGATGAAACACTCTACTCACCTACAGAAGTCAAGGTAGTTCGCGGTGATTCCACATGGTATGGTACTGAAATGGTCGCAAATCCAAACCTTGAAACCGTAAAGATGTCAAACAATAGATTTAGGCTTTATTCCAAAGATGAGGAAATACATGAATAGAATGAAAATAATCTCAAAGAGAAATACGAGAGTGTCATTAATGCTACCTCGAGTGATAACGAACTGGATTGTTTTTTTAGCGGTAGTTTTCTGTTTAACAACAGTCCCTGCATGGTCAGTTGATGCACCCGATACAGAAAATAAGGATGCTGAGGTAGTCAAGGAAGCGGATAAGACATCAGAAGATACAGAAGAAATAACAGAAGACATATCTACTAAAATTACCGACAAGTCCGGTTCTGACGGTGATGAAGAATCAGAGAAAATGGGTGACGATGTTCCAGTGAAAGTAACAAAAGAGATAATTGAAGGCACCTCAGATGAAATGGAGCGGGATGACAAGAAAGGTATTACTATCCTTATTGGAAATGCAAAAACTGTGAGAAAAACTGAAGAGGGTGTTGAAGTTGGTTTTCTCAATGCTGATAAAATTACGCTCATGGCTGACCCAGAAACAGGTGAAACAAGAGAAATCATTGCAGTAGGTAATGTCGAGATAAGGGATCGAGAAATCTTCGCTACCTGTGACCATGCCACAATGAATAACCAAACCAATATTATTATTTTAAAGGAAAACGTCATTGTTTTACAAAAGGAAGATAGGCTTGAAACAAAACTCTTTACCTTCAATAGAGTGACAGGAAAACAGACTGGTGTGGGTGGTGTAAAATTTAAAGTAGCCGTAACACAAACAACACCAGTGAATCCACCTGAGGATTCAGAAGTAACGGATTCTGATAATAATGATACTACTACACCATCTGATGATGCAGAGGATAAGAATACAACTCCTGATACTGAAAAAGAGACTAACAGCAATTCAGTCAAACCAGAATCAGGAGAAAAAACAACACCTAAAGAAACAGAAATAAATAAGAAAAAATCTGAATCTGAGGAAGAAAATGAGACTGAACCTGCTGAATCAGAAGAGACAGAATCCACTGAGTCGGAAGAAACTGAAGTGGGTGAATCAGAAGAAACTGAGAATGAAGAATCACCCGAGGAAGAGAAATAGATGTTATCAATTGTCTGTCTGTAGTCAGTTATGGGAATTTCTATTCTGGTATATAAGATCTAATCCAGAACAATCCATTTAGATAGTCAATTAATCAACTACTAAGATAATGGAGAATATAGGAAGCGACAACGTGGCAACAGAACTACAAGCACACAATCTTGTAAAAAGGTATACAAGGCGAGGACCAATCGTCGTCAATGAAGTGAGTCTATCGGTTCAACAAGGTGAGATAGTAGGATTGTTAGGACCGAACGGGGCTGGAAAGTCTACTACATTTTACATGGTGGTCGGTCTAATCCGTCCGAATGCTGGTCGGATTACATACGGAGATAGAGATATTACATTTTTACCGATGTATAAACGCGCCCGTCTTGGTATAGGCTATCTTTCACAAGAGACATCTATTTTCCGTAAATTGACTGTGAAACAGAATATAGAGGCAATATTAGAAGCACGTGGAATGTCAAAGGATGAGCGGGAGGCGCGAATAATAGAATTTACTGACGAACTTGGCATATCAAACCTTTTGGATCGGAAAGCGTATACATTATCAGGGGGTGAATGTCGACGTGCAGAAATTGCAAGAGCCCTTGCAGCGCAACCAGACTTCATTCTATTGGATGAACCACTTTCAGGGATTGATCCTATTGCTGTTGCCGATATAAAACAACTCATTTTACACTTACGTAGTCGAAACTTAGGAATTTTAATCACAGATCATAATGCTGTTGAAACCCTAAATATTGTTGACCGTGCGTATCTCATAGCAGACGGAAAAATTACTTTGGATGGAAAGCCTGATGAACTCCTAAATAGCGATATTGCAAGAGATCTCTATTTTGGACATAACTTTCAATATGCAATACAAGAAAACAGACCGTAATCGAACCATAGCTATACTTTATGACTTGTTAACAACTCTATAAAGGTGTTTTCAGGCACACCGCGCTTACGTTCTAATAGGGTTTTATTGGAGTGCAGCGTGATGAAAATACAACCGAAACTTACACATACTCAGACTCAACAACAGAGAATCGTTATGACACCGAAATTGCAGCAGGCAATTAAGGTGCTTATGATGCCGCAGCTTGAGTTAAAACAGTTTGTTGAACAAGAACTAAACCAAAATCCTCTTTTGGAAATAGATGATGAGAATGAAACAGGACTTTCTATGGAGGAGTATGATCCAGATCCCGATTGGAATAAACCTGAAAAAAATATTGATCGCGAGGATACCTCTGTAGACATCGACTGGCAAACCGTGTTTGACGACATGCGGGTTCCTATGGCGAATGTGACTAATCATTCAGATGATAGTGATACTCCGGAACCAGATGTTGCTGAAGCACAATCTCTTCAAGATTATCTTTTTCAACAACTTCAATTAGTTTCATTTGACGAGACAGAACGTTCCATCGGGGAATTGATTATTGGAAATTTAAACGATGATGGTCAACTTCAACTTAAACTGTTCTCTCTTCCTATCGAATTCATTTTAGACTTTGAAAATGGCTATATTTCAGAAGAATTACAAACTACATTAGTTAACCATTTTAATAAACTGAATAAACATAAGAATTCATTAAAAAAAGTTGATATAGAAAAGAGTTTTGAGATTGTACAGATAGGTGGAACTACTGAAGATTTCTCAACAGAGACAGAATCCAAAAGCTGGCAAATCATTGACACGATTGATAAGAAACAGTACACAGTTAAACAGGAAGGAAGCGAACTTAACTTATACGAACTCACTTTAGACGATATTGCAACTGAAGTTAACTGTACTTTGTCTGAGGTAGAAAAAGTTCTACATACCATACAAGAGACATTTGAACCATCCGGAATTGCATATCGTGACCTCAAGGAAACTTTGAATATACAGATCCGACACCATGAAATGCAACATTTTAGACAGAACGGACAAATACCGTATGACAACAATGTTCCATTTAAACTTGCCAAGAAGATTGTAGAGCAGCACTTACAAGATCTATTAAACAGTCGTATCAATAATATTTCACAAGCACTTCAAGTAGACAGGATGGAAATTCTTAAAGCATCACATTGGATTGGGACATTATCCCCCTATCCTGGCAGATATTTCACTGATCCATCTGTCAAAGACTTAATAAAATCACCAGAGACAGTTCAAGGGGTAACACCAGATGTACAAATTGTTGAAATAGACGACGAATATTATATATTGCCGTTTGACAATTATATCCCGCGTTTGCGTATGAATCCTTATTACATTAGCCTAATGCGCGACGAAAACAATACATTAGATTCTGAAACAAAAAAATGGATACAAAAGAAGTTTAACGATGCAAGTGATCTTCTTAGTAGTATAGCACAACGTGGACGAACAATTGAACGCGTGACAGAAGCAATTTTTGAAATCCAATCCGAATTCCTGACAGAGGGACCACAAAGTATAAAGCCTCTGACACTGAAAAAAATAGCAGATATGGCAGGTGTACATGAATCAACCGTCAGTCGTGTCACAAGCAACAAATTTGTGCAAACCCCTATAGGCACATATCCTTTGAAGTTCTTTTTCAGTAATCAATTGGCAACAACACAAGGTAATTCAGTTTCATCGGAACATGTCAAGGCAGAAATAAAAGATATGATTAATAAAGAAAGTGCTGAAAAACCTCTCAGTGACCAAACAATTAGCGAATCGTTGAAAAAACAGGGAATAGTTGTTGCAAGACGGACAGTTCAAAAATATCGTGAAGAACTTGGAATCCTATCTTCCCGACAAAGAAAAAATCTTGAGATGTAAATACGATTATTTAAGGAATATAATTGTGATTCCAGAAATGATATTTCAGTGAAATATCCAACTGTATATATTTTGGGGAGAAATTAGAATGAAAATAACTTATTCAGGCCATCAACTTAAAATTACTGACGATCTCCATGATTACATACTTAAACGTGCGGAGAAAATAGAATCTCGTTTTGGAGAAATGCAGGAGTTTAATGTCTATCTAAAAGCAGAGAGACATCGTTTTGAAGCTGAGGTAAAGGTCACAGCACCTCGTGTTTCATTTTTTGCAAAAAACGAGACCCACGAACTTATGTCAGCTTTGGATGGAGCGGCTGACAAAGTAATCAATCAAATTCGTCGTTACAAAGAACGTATAAAAGATAAACGACATAATGTACCACATCGTGAGGTGGTAGAACAGTTGAATCCAGACACATCAGAGATAACGACAGATATAGATACAGATACAACTGAATCTCCCGTTATTGTTCCAGCTGCGGAGAAGTTTGCTGCAAAGCCACTTACAGTTGGTGAGGCAGCAACCGAACTTCATTCCTCTGGTGAGTCACTACTGATGTTCCTAAACTCTGAAACTCGACAGGTGAACTTACTGTATCAATCTGATAACGGTGCTTATGGTTGGGTAGAACCCTCGTTTACGTAGTAAATACAACTGGTGGTGTGGTGTTGTCACCGCACCACTACAGACTAATATTATCTTTTTATAACCAGATTTCTCTTTCAGGTAAGAATATGACAAGTCTTCCAAAGATTTACGACCCTCAGGAAATTGAGGGTAAATGGTATCAGTTTTGGCAAAGTAACGATTTTTTTCACGCTGAATCTACTTCTGACAAACCCTCCTACGCAATTGTAATCCCTCCCCCTAACATCACTGGCAGCCTTCATATCGGACATGCGCTTGATAATACACTTCAAGATTGTCTTATTCGATGGAGACGGATGCAAGGGTATAATGTACTCTGGATGCCGGGAACTGACCACGCGGGAATCGTAACTGAACTGATAATGGAACGAAAACTTGCTGAAGAAGGCTCAAACAGGAATGATCTTGGTCGCGAAAAATTTATTGAACGGATGTGGCAGTGGAAAGAAGATTCTGCTGGATACATTGTCTCACAACTTCAGAAACTTGGATGTTCTTGCGATTGGGAACGTGAACGATTTACACTTGACGAAGGTTTATCTGAAGCAGTTCGTACCGCATTTGTAAAGCTTTACAATCAGGGACTTATCTACCGCGATACCTATATGGTGAATTGGTGTCCTATGTGTAATACCGCTGTAAGTAATCTCGAGGTAGAACCAATTGAAATTGACGGAAACTTCTATCATATCCATTATCCTGTTATAGATAGCGATGTTGTTCTTGAAATCGCAACCACTCGTCCAGAAACAATGTTAGGTGATACAGCTGTCGCAGTCCATCCTGATGATGAACGATACCAACACCTGATTGGAAAAAAAGTTCTTCTTCCACTTTGCGACAGAGAAATACCGATAATTGCTGATGAATATGTGGACACAGAATTTGGGACAGGTGCACTAAAAGTTACGCCTGCACACGATGTCAATGACTATGAAATCGGCTTAAGGCACAGTCTGGAACAAAGGACTGTTTTTACCCCAGATGGGAATATGAATGAGGATGCAGGTGATAATTATGTCGGATTATCCCGATGGGATTGTCGTCAAAAGGTGGTTGAAGATTTGGAAAAAGGTAATTATCTTGTCAAAATCGTTCCACATAGACATGCAGTCGGACATCACGATAGATGCAACACCATAGTAGAACCTACTATATCCCTTCAATGGTTCATGAACGTTAGACCGCTCGCACAACGTGCAATTGAAGTAACTAAAAAGGGGGAAGTCAAATTCATCCCTGAACGCGAAACCAACCGGTTTTTCCACTGGATGGAAAATATTGAACCGTGGCCAATTTCGCGACAAAGATGGTGGGGACACCGATTGCCGATATGGTACTGTCAGGATTGTGATAAAGTCATTGCAGCAATGGATACTCCAGAGCAGTGTGAATGTGGTGCAACTGAATTTCATCAGGAGGAAGATGTTTTAGATACTTGGTTCAGTTCAGGATTATGGCCCTTTTCAACAATGGGATGGCCCAATGAAACGGATGAATTGAATACCTTTTATCCTACATCTGTGCTGGTCACTGGGTGGGATATACTGTTCTTCTGGGTAGCAAGGATGATTATGTTAGGACTCGGATGTATGGATGAGGTGCCTTTCCGAACTGTCTATCTACACGGACTTGTTGCTGATGAAAAGGGACAGAAGATGAGCAAATCAAAAGGGAATAGTATTGATCCATTAGAGACAATTGAAACATACGGAACTGATGCGTTTCGTTTCGCACTTGCCAATGCAAGCACACCGAATCCTTACGTGCCGTTACCAGAATCTCAAATTGAATCAGGAAGAAGGTTTGCTAACAAAGTTTGGAATGCTGCAAGATTTATAATGATGAATTTGGAAAAATACCCTTTACCGGCAAATACCCAGACCATTGAGCAACACGTCCCATTAGAAGTACAATGGATTCAAAGTCGTTTAAGCAATACCATAAAAGCTGCAACTGATGCGATGGAAAACTTCCGTTTCTACGAAGTAGCACAAACGTTGTACGCCTTTCTATGGCATGAGTTCTGCGATTGGTATTTAGAATTCGCTAAACAACGGTTGACTAAAGATGAACCCTATGCGTTATGGGTTGCAGCAGATGTCTTAGAGCAGATGATGCGACTTCTCCACCCACTTATGCCTTTTTTAACTGAGGAAATATGGCAACAACTGCCACACGGGGGTAATAATAAACTCGCTGACAACAATACATCAGTGACCATTGCACCTTGGCCAAAACATACAACAGAGAATCCAACCGCAGAAACGACTATGGCAACGGTTATGGAGGTAATTGATAATATTCGGAGCATTCGTGGAGAATTGAATGTACCAATCGGAGCATCTGTGGAAGTTCACATCCAAGCACCAAACGCAGAAATACGTGAACGTCTTGAGACATATCTTGAACAGTATCTACCTGCATTTACACGAGTAGATGGAATCACAATTGCTGAATCATTACCAAAACCACCCTCTTCTGCAGAAGCAGTCATCGGGGAACTTACTATTTATATACCACTTGCAGGTGTTATTGATTTTGAAGTGGAACAAACACGGTTAACAAAACGGCTACAACAGATAGATAAAGATGTGGCTGCAGCTGAAAATACTTTAAAGAACAAAAACTTTATTGAACGTGCCCCGGAAAATGTTGTTGAACAGAAAAAGGACCTACATGAGAGGTTATTGATTGAACAGAAGAAATTAAAACGGAGTCTCTTGATGCTCACATCTACATAACTACATGTATTTATAACACAAGATAAATTTAGGATAAAAATGGCAATTGAAAATAACAACCGATGTTTTGTTTGCGGAAAGAAAAACCCATACGGTTTGCAAGTCAATCCGGAAATAAGAGATGCGGGAGCAGAAGTTCACATAGAATGCACTCCACCTGAACACATGCAAGGGTGGGCAAATATACTACACGGTGGTATAATAAGTACACTATTAGATGAGGCAATAACCCATATCGGCATAGGAACTTTTGATGGACCCGCTGTTACTGCGCAGCTTGAAGTGCGTTTTCGGAAACCTGCACCGACTGGTGTGAAGCTTCTTGTCTTTGCAGAACGTCTTAAGGTTTCACGACGTTTAGTAGAGGCAAAAGCTGAGGTAAAACTCAGTGATAGCACCCTCATAGCAACCGGGACAGGTAAAGTAATGCCGGTAGACGAAAGTTTTGCACCCACGCCTCCACCACAATAGAACAGGATGCAGATGGGCTTGCAAGTAATATATGAATAACGAAACAGATTTTTCTGATATTAATTCAGAATCACGTTCGGAATGGTACACAGATGTCCTAATCGTCGGTAGTGGAGCTGCAGGTTTACGAGCTGCACTTGCAGCAAGTGAAACTGCTGATGTTACACTCATCACAAAAACAACGCTGAAAGAGAGCAATACATTATACGCACAAGGCGGTATTGCGGTGGCAATGAATGTTGATGACACCATTGACCTGCACGTTCAGGATACTTGCAGTGCTGGCTGTGGTTTGTGCGACATCAGTGTTGTGGAAACTATGGTATCAGAAGGTATACCGCGTGTAACTGAGTTATTAGATTGGGGTGCTAATTTTGATTGGGAGGGTGCACTCCCACGGTTTACACAAGAAGCAGCCCATAGCAGAAAAAGAATTGTACATAAAGGTGACGCAACTGGACGTGAAACGACTGATGTACTTGTACAACGTGTGCTAAGCACAGAACGTATACGTATCATATCAGATGCTTTTGCCGTTGACCTACTAACAGATGTAGAGTCAGTATCGGATGACGACATTGTTACCTGTTATGGTGTTACTGCTATTGTAGAAGGCAGATTGGTGCGTCTCTATGCAAAAGCGACAATACTCGCAACAGGTGGACTTGGTCGTCTATATCCGTGCACATCAAATCCAGAAGTAGCAACGGGAGATGGTTTTGCCTTGGCATGGCGTGCCGGTTGTGAAATGATAGATATGGAGTTCGTACAGTTTCACCCTACGACTCTATTTCTTGATGGTGCTCCCAATTTTCTCATTTCCGAGGCAGTACGTGGAGAAGGGGGAAAACTTGTTAATATTCGTGGTGAGCAATTTATGGATAAATACCATGTAAAAGGTGAACTTGCCCCACGTGATGTAGTCAGTCGTGCAATACAAAATGAGATGTATTTGACTGGATTTCCTTGTGTCTATCTTGATATTACACACAAACCTGCCGAATTTATCCAAGAAAGATTTCCTACAATATCTTCAACCACAAAACGCTACGGTCTGAATATAAGTATAGATCTTATCCCAGTCCGACCGGGTGCACATTTTATGATGGGTGGAATCCGCACCGATGCCGATACGAAAACAAACCTTAACGGACTTTTTGCATGTGGGGAAGTGGCATGTACTGGCGTGCATGGTGCCAACCGTTTGGCAAGTAATTCCCTGTTAGAGTGTCTTGTCTTCGGTGTGCGTGCAGGTACTATTGCTGCAACCTATTCCAAATCTCAATCATTACAATCCCTATCAAATATCCAGATGGTGAGTTGTGAGAAAAAAGCCATCGATTTGGATGAAGATTCTATATTTGCAGTCAAGGATGCAATTAGAGAAACACTTTGGGAAAACGTAGCAATTGAACGCGATGGTGCAGGATTGGAATTAACACTTTCTGACTTGGAGGAAATAGGTTCAGAGATCGGTGTCTGTCCATCTTCGCCAACATCCGTATATACAACAGATGTATCGTTATTAGAAACAGTCAATATGTTAAATGTAGCTTGGATTATAACACGAGCTGCATTTACACGAACTGAGAGTCGCGGTGCACACTACCGTGCAGATTTTCCTGAAAATGATGATCCTAAATGGCTATGCCGTATCATCATGTCACAAGACTACGAACCTAAAATCGTTGAATTGTGAAGTCTGGAAGATTTTACTTAGTGGTCCAGCAACTGCTCCTTTTGTTCATTCAATTTTCCAAGAATAGGTGAATTGGGTTGTTGTTGTTGAATCTCTAATGCCGAATTTACAGCAGGTGCTTCAGGTTGTCCATAGATCTCTACATAGTTATCATAACTGTTGATAACCTTTTTGATATGTAGACGTGTTTCTCGGATTGTAATCTTTTCAACGAATTCGTCTATATCTTTAATATTTTTGGATTCAAGCCACCGTGACATTCTTCCCGGTCCTCCATTATACGCACCAGATACTAACATTGCATTACTATCAAACATTGAGTTAAGTTCTTTAATATATTTGGTTCCCATTCGAATGTTAACTTCAGGATTCTTTAGCATAGATGTCCGGAATCGACTTATTTTAAGCTTCCTTGCAAGTTCTCTTCCCGTAGCAGGCATAATCTGCATTAGACCAATAGCACCTGCCCAACTAATTGCATCTGCCCGATATCTACTTTCCTCTAAGATCATAGCGTAGATTAATGCTGTATCAACGTTATACTGTTTTGCATACTTTTCAACATACTGTTCATAATGGAGAGGGTATAATTGTTTTCGGAGTTTTGCTAATTCGTCACTCGTCTGATTAGCAAATATTGGACTTTCAAGGGCTTGATCTACTACTTCACGTGCTTTGTCATACATTGACGTTTTCTCATAACAGGTAATCAATGCATAATAACATTCCTTTGCTGCTTTATGTTTCATGTCAATGTGGTGTGATAACTGATATATAGCATCTTCATAAAGTCTCAGTTTCATCAGGATCGCAATATTTTCTGGGCACGCTTCCTGTTGCGGTAATTTTGCATCTGGGATTGCTTTTGGTTCTAATTCGGAAGTAGTAATACCGAGTAATGCTTTTGCTCTCGCACTATAATACCAATAACGTGCCTTTGCTACTTCAGTATATATTTCTTGTGCGAGTTTAGGTTTGTTTTGTCGTTCCCGAATCTTTGCCATCCAAAAATGTGCACCCATTGCATATCGATTACCTGGGAAGTTTTCTTTTAATCCTTCAAATGCCTTATAGCTTTCCTCATACTTTTTTTGGTCAAACCTCTGCCAGCCAATTCGCCATGCTGCCCAATCGGCGTATGGACTGCCAGGTTCTACTTCAACCAACCGTGAATATGCCTTTTGTGACAATTCTGATTTATTCCGTTTTTCTTGGATCTGTGCTATATCGTAAAGAGCATTATCAACCAATTCACTCCAAGGATATGTTTTCACAAAACTTTCAAGACGATTAACAGCAGTAATTAGGCTGCCTTTACTCCTATAACACTGTGCAATCTGATATTGTGCGCGAGTTAAATACTCAGTTTTTGATCCAAGAGCAACAATAGCATTGAAATTTTTAGTCGCAGTATTATACCACTTTCTTCCTTGATTAGCCAAACCGAGATGGTAGAGTGCGCGACCTTTCAGTTTAATATCAGAACTTGTAGTAAGGGGTGTAAATTCGTTCACAGCAGATTTCCAGCTGCCTCTGTAATAATGGACTAACCCACAATTCAATCTATCGTTTACAGTTAGTTTTAGAGTTCTGTGATCACGTGTTAGCATTTTCAACTTACCCAATGCATTTTCCGCTACCTTATCAGATTGTTTTTCTTTAATAAGTTCTTTATGCAATCGAAAAGCCTCTGTAAAGTTGTCTAATCCTTCTTCATCAGATTGTTTTTCTTTAATAAGTTCTTTATGCAATCGAAAAGCCTCTGTAAAGTTGTCTAATCCTTCTTCACAACGCGCTAACGCATAAGTAGCCTTACGTCTATATGTCGGGTGGTCCGTAATATTTACTAATTGTGCCTTTGCTTTTGCATATTGCTTTTGTTTAAGATGGAGTTCTGCTAAATTCCATTTTGCATCTGAGAGATACGTACTCGTAGGATAATCATCTATAAGTTGTGTATACCACTTAATTGCTTTTGGGTTATTTTTCATGTTTTCATAAAGTTCTGCAAGGCGATATGCAGCACTATCCGCAAGTGGATAGTCTTGTGTTATAACCCTAACATAGTTCCCAACTGCTTTTGGGCGATTATTCAGTTTCTCATAGTAATAACCTAATGTATGATATATCTCAAGTTTTTCTGACTTGGATAAATCTGTATGTAATAAACTTTCTAATTTTGGTACTGCCCGTTTGTAATCCCCTTTATCTATTAATGTATAAGCAGCATCACGAATGGGGTTACGGTCATCTTCGGCGGATATCTTTGTCCCAATAATGCAGAAGATGCTAATGAATAATAATGAAATTAAGCATAATTTAAGAATTTTGGCAGTTGACGTTATAGTATTTAGGTGCATTTTATATTAAAAGCGATGATCCCGCTTTGTCTTCCTCCTAAATCGCATGCATGGTATAGTAGGTCCGATATTTAAATTAATTACAAATAAACACATAATAAAGAATTTATTTTTTCACTAAAATAGTAATTATAACGTTACCACAGTCAAAATGGCAACAAAAAATAGTAATACAGATAGATTCAAGATGATATGCACCTAATTTTTATTCACAAAAGTGAATGTCTTATTGAATTATGTGACGAATAATTTAGGAAACACATCAACAATTGCTATCTTTAATTCGATCGTATTCGTTATAATCTATGTATGACCACAATTTGTTGTAAGATTATGAAAAAGATGGTATACTTTCATTAGAATTATTGATATAGAGGAGAAATTCAATGGAAATTGTAGCACTTGGAAAGACTGGTTTAGATGTATCACGACTATCAATAGGCACTGGGTCAAATGGATGGAATGGACGTTCAAATCAGACGGATTTAGGGTTTGAAGCCTTACGCGACCTACTGTTATTTGCTTATGAAAATGGAGTTACCTTTTGGGATTCTGCAGACCAGTATGGTAGCCATCCCCATATCAAGGAAGCTCTCAAACATGTTCCACGGAACAGTGTAACTATAACTACAAAAACTGTATCCCGAACTGCAGAAGAAGTAGAGGCAGATGTTAAGCGATTTCTTAAAGAGATTGGTTCTGACTATGTAGATATCGTGTTGCTTCACTGTCTAACGCAGGTTGATTGGCCAAGTCGTTATCCAGATGCGATGGAAGCACTGGCTCGATGTAAGGAACAGGGATTGATTCGCGCACATGGTGTATCATGCCATGACTTCGGAGCTTTTCAAACATCTGCTATGACTGAATGGGTCGAAGTAGTATTAGCACGGATAAATCATGCGGGTGTTTCTATGGATGCATCCCCACCAGATATCATCCGGACTATGGAACAGATGGCGTTTGCCGGTAAAGGTATATACGGCATGAAAGTCTTAGGTATGGGAAAATTAGCAAAAGATGCTGAAAGTCAACGTGATGCGATCGAATTCGTCATGGGATTACCGTGTGTACACGCCATGACTATCGGCATGACATCTCGTGCTGAAGTTGAAGCAAATGTTGCTGTAGTGAATGAATTGTCGGAGAATGGTATATAACATATTCATAATATAGTGTAGCGCGAGATTTCCTGTCTTTTGTCTATAGGATAGGTGCTCGCGCTGTTTATTATAGAAAGTAGCAAAGTGAGTAGGTTGATGGATAAATATGAAGTAGTTATTGGTTTGGAAATTCATGCTGAATTATGTACACAGAGTAAGTTATTCTGCAATTGTGCTTATACATTCGGTGCTTCAGCGAATGACTGTACATGTCCAATTTGCTTAGGAATGCCCGGAACACTTCCAGTTATCAATAAACGTGCGTTAGAGTATGCTGTCCGCGCAGGTTTAGCGATGAATTGTCAAATAACAACTTACAGTAAGTTCGATCGAAAAAACTATTTCTATCCTGATCTCCCGAAAAACTATCAGATTTCGCAGTATGACCTGCCATTATGTAATAATGGTGAGGTTACTTTTGAATTTGATGGTCAACAGAAGACCGTTGCGCTTCGTAGGATTCATCTCGAAGAAGATGCTGGTAAATCTATTCACGCTGAGGTCACAGGTGACCCTACGCGAAGTTTTATGGATTTCAATCGCGCTGGTGTCCCGCTCATGGAGATTGTAAGTGAGCCAGAAATTCATTCTCCTGAAGAAGCGATTGCCTACTGTCGCGCTGTCAAAGAAATATTAGAATATATTGAGGTAAGTGATTGTAATATGGAAGAGGGTAGTCTACGTTGTGAACCGAATATCTCGCTGCGACCGAAAGGTAGTAAAGAATTGGGGACACGCACCGAGATAAAAAACAAAAACTCGTTTCATGAATTGCTTGATGCGATGGAATACGAAGTTAAACGGCAAACACGTATCCTTGATTCAGGTAGTGAGGTGGTTCAAGAAACACTATTATTCGATGCGAGCACAGGTAAGACAGTCGCAATGCGTGGAAAGGAAGAAGCAGATGACTACCGTTATTTTCCTGAACCGGACTTGGTACACGTTCAGATAGATAATGAATGGATTGATGAAATTCAACCATCACTCCCTGAACTTCCTGCAGAACGACGTCAACGTTTTATTTCCGATTACGACATCTCTTCAGAAAACGCAGAATTTCTTACAACTACTCGACAATTGGCAGATTTCTTTGATGAAGCAGCACAGCTGAGCGGAGAACCTACCGTCTGCGCTAATTGGATTATGGGAGATCTTTCTCGTCTATTAAACTCAGCAGAAATAGAGATACAAGATTCAAAAGTTACCCCTGAACATCTCAATGAACTCATTCAGTTGATAAGTAATAATACGATCAGTGGGAAGATTGCCAAATCTGTGTTAGATGATGCCTTTGACACAGGTATGATGCCAAAACAGATTGTTGAAGAGAAAGGTTTGTCCCAAATCACTGATACCTCCGAGATTGAATCCATCGTCATGCAGGTTATTGAGGAACATCCCGGACCGGCACAGGATTACCGAGATGGCACGAAGAAAGCAATCGGATTCCTTGTTGGTCAAGTCATGCGTGCAACCCGTGGTAAAGCTAATCCGCAATTGGTAAATCAGATTTTGGCAAAGATCTTATCTACAAAATAAAGGATATAATGAATATAGACGAGATAACAGAAAAGTTATCAGTAATAAATCAGATGGGTTATGTGGTTTCTATGCGTAAAGGTGATACAGGAATTGGTTACACACTGGAAACTTTATTTGGAATAGAAGAAAATAATTTTAAAACTCCTGATTTTGGACAAATTGAACTTAAATCCAGAAGAAAGGGTCGTAATACAAGAATAACTATGTTCACTTTCAACAAAGATGTTTGGATTGTCGATAAAAAGGAAGTAATTGAGCGTTATGGATATTTAGATAATAAAAACCGACAGGCATTAAAATGTGTAGTTAGCAGCAAACCTAATAATCAAGGTTTTTATTTAAGAGTTGAACGAGAGGGAGTAAGGATTTACCACACAGAAGGTCAACTAACCACAGAATGGAATAGGAACTATTTGGTTGAAACATTTATAAAGAAAATGTCAAATTTGCTACTTGTTAACGCCGCCACTCGTAAGAATTCAGATAAGAATGAAGAATTTTGGTATAATGAAGCATTCCTGTTAACCCAAGCAAATGCAGAGAATTTTTTGGATTTTATAAGAAACGACATTATAATCATTGACCTAAGAATGCATATAAAAGAAAATGGATCAGTGAGAAATAGAGGTATTGGTTTTAGAATACATCCAAAAGACTGGAATTCATGTTACGATAAACAAGTTAGATTGATATGATAAATGAAAAACTGAAATACAAAGATGAATCGTGGGACTTCCGTGTGTCTGATACCAAAGAGTACACTCACTGCTTCCACACATATCCCGCAATGATGATTCCACAAATCGCGAGGAAGCTGCTTGATCAATATGGTGTTGAAGGTGAATGGCTTCTTGATCCGTATTGTGGAACTGGCACCTCACTGGTTGAAGCATCTATCTTCGGTATGCACAGTATTGGATGTGATATTAATCCACTTGTACGTCTAATAGCCACTTCAAAGTTAACATCAATTCCCTTAAGAATACTGGATAATGAAATAAGAAAATTAAATGATGCACTATTTGAGATTGAATTCCGAACTGGAAATGTACCTGAAACATCAATTCCAGACATTCCAAATTTGGAATATTGGTTTTCAGAAGAGGTAATAAAATATCTTGCTTACTTATTGACGTTAATTAACACAATTGAAGACCAAGCGGTTCGGAATTTTGCATCGGTAGCATTTTCGGAGACAGTTCGCGAGGTATCATATACCAGAACAAGCGCGTTTAAGTTGCATCGCATGCCTGCAGAAAAACTTGAGACCTTTAATCCTGATGTATTTGGTATCTTTTGCAAAAAACTAATTAGGAACAGGCAAGGTTTAGCATCATATCTTGAAAAACGGAAAAGTGTAGATGCATCAGTCTGTAGTGCCAACACAGTTCAAGGTGAACTTCCGATGCCAAGACCACTTGGAGGTTATAAGTTGATGATTACCTCTCCTCCTTATGGTGATTCACAAACCACGGTCGCGTATGGACAATTTTCTCGGTTATCTGCTGAATGGCTCGGTTTGCCTAATGCACGAAAGATAGACAAACTTGCAATGGGTGGAAATCGGTCAGATGAAAAAATAACAGAATCACCAATATCAATAGCCATTAAAAAAATTCGTTCAATTGATGAAAAACGAGCGAGTGAAGTAGCTGCTTTTTACATTGATCTGGGAAATAGCATTGATTCGGTTGTAAGAATGCTCTCCCCGAGTTCCACGATATGTTATGTAGTCGGTAACCGCCGAGTTAAAGACATTACACTTCCTACTGACGAATTCGTTATCTTTGCATTTGGTAAACATGGATTTACACATAAAGAAACAATCGTTAGAAATATTCCTAATAAACGGATGCCAATAAAAAATAGTCCCTCCAACGTTGCCGGTATAACATCTACAACAATGCGTGAAGAAAACATCGTTGTTTGTCAGAGAACGGATAGGACATGTCCGTAGGTCAGATAAGCCTCTCATCTGTAACAAAGAGATTTGGTGATACGGTTGCTGTTGACGATATCTCGTTGCAGATAGAAGGTGGTGAGTTTTTTTCATTACTCGGTCCAAGCGGGTGTGGGAAAACAACAACATTGCGTATTATAGGTGGATTTGTCCATCCCAATGCAGGTGATGTATTCATCAACGATACACCGATGCATGAAACTCCACCCTACCACCGACCTGTCAACACAGTCTTTCAAAATTACGCACTCTTCCCACATAAAACCGTCGAACAGAATATTGCATTCGGTTTACAAATGAAAAAACATCCAAAAGCAGAAATAGCGGATGCGGTTGAACGATCTCTTGATTTAATTCAGTTACCTGGATATGGAAATCGCAAACCTAACGAACTCTCTGGTGGTGAAAAGCAGCGCGTAGCACTTGCACGTGCATTAATAAATGAACCGACAATCCTACTTTTAGATGAACCCCTCTCTGCACTTGACTTGAAACTACGCAAACAGATGCAGCTGGAACTGAAAGCACTTCAACGTAAGGTTGGAATCACATTTGTATATGTAACACATGATCAGGGAGAGGCATTGGCTTTGTCTGATCGAATTGCAGTAATGAATGAAGGGAGAATCCTTCAGGTTGGCACACCATCTGAAATATATGATTCACCACATAATCGGTTTGTAGCAGATTTTATCGGCACTTCAAACTTTTTTGAGGGAACACTCATCAGATCTGATGGAGTATATGTTGAAGTGGAATCAAATATTGAACAATCGTTTAAATTTGTCTGTAAGCATAAGGAAGATATTTCCATAGATTCACAAGTAACAGTGGTAGTACGTCCAGAACGGTTTGAAATATTGACTGAACCAAATTCAGATTTACCAAATTGCTTATGTGGTACGATACAAGACGAAAGTTATCTCGGTACTACAGTGCAATACACAGTGCAAACCGAATATCCTACACCAATCATAGTTAATCAACAATGGCGTGGTGTAGATACCAATTACTATATAAACGAAGAAAAGATTACAGAGAAAAGTGTGAAACACCGGTTACGACAAGGTGAAACGGTATATCTACAATGGTTACCAGATAATGCGATTGTCTTAAAAACCGAATCGGATTAACCACGTGGAATTGGTAATTTGACCTTACCATTATCGTTTTGTTGTGATGTCAAAAAACCGATGATGATTTCAACAACCTTGTGTCCTTCACTGGCAGGAGATACCGGTTCTCCACCTTCAGCAACGAGTTTCACTGTCTCCTGAACCCCAGCTGGAATTCCGACTATATCCCACGATGGTGCTTCAATTGCTTCGACAGAATCACCTTGGTGAATAGTTGCCCCTTTATCACTAATGAGAATATAACCATTTGTTCCGACAATCTCCACACGGAAACCGGATTGTGTAGACTTCGGACCACCAGCATAATATCCTCGTACCCCATTTGCAAAATGTATATATCCATGTGCAGATGGTTCGGTTGATGGGTTGTGACCACCATCCCCCTTATATTCAGTGTAATCCTCGTATCCATCCTCCAATTCTGCAGAAACCCATTCAGGATCTGAGTCTGCGAAGTAGCAGATAGCGTCGACAAGATGTGTCCCATTACGGAAAAGCATTGCGCGTCCACCACTCAAAGTACCGATGACATATTGTACATCTCCAATAATCCCACCACCAATGATCTCTTCTCTTGTGTGACGCCATAAGGGTTGCCACCTACGGGTGTGATCAATTGATAGAAATGTTCCGTTTTTCTCAGATGCTTCCAGCATTCTGTCGGCATCTTCAACGGTGGTTGCCATCGGTTTCTCACAAAAAATACCTTTTACTCCTGCGTTTGAAGCATCAACCACAAGGTCTGCATGTCGATGATCTGATGTTGCCACCGTAACAACATCTAAGTTTTCTGCAGCAAGCATCTCTTGGTGGTTTGTATAGAGAGATATATTATCCCAATTGTCCTGCCATTTTGCTTTGAAGGCATCCAGTGTACTCTGTACGAAATCGCATCCAGCGGCTAATTCAACGTTCGGTAGACCGACTAACCCTGATGTGTGCGTCGTCCCGATACCACTACAACCTATAACACCAACACGTAGTTTTGGCATGTTCCAATTCTCCTTTATCATTAAATCTCATGACCGGGATTCAATAGTATTACTATTGAAAGGATTGTATGCTGCAGCGAAATAGATGTCAAGGTTTTTGTTGAGAATTAACGAATTGATATGTATGAGAAATAATGATAAATTGTAAATGTTTCTCCATCCTAAATAGGTGATTACCTTTCTATCTACATTGGATCCCATCTAAAACCCGTCTGTATGCCAGAAGAGGTGATGGGACTTTATGTTTTGTCTAATCGATTCCACTTGGTAATGCATTAAATCTGGGAACACATCTATACGTTTTTTTGCAAAATCTGTTGGTAACGCATCAGGTAGAATAATACGATACATTGTGCTTCCGTATGACTCTACTTTAGGTGCATTGAATCCATCAGCAATCGGTGCGGGATACTCAACTTCAAGTTTTTCTTTATCCATCTGTGCGATAATATCAGATATCATCGCTTCAAAAAGCACCTTTGCTCCGTTTTCTGCAATAAATTCCTCTGACGCAACGAATTCTTTAACACCCAGTTCCCTATCACGTTCTCTCACAGACACATAACCGTCAATGACACCATCGCGTTCAGCAACCCATGCACTCGGTGATTCAGTCTTCACCCAATCTGTCCAATATGTTATGTTATCTCTGACGAAAATACCGTTGTATTTTTGGGAATAGGAGTCGTAGAGTGAAGCAAGTTGGTTAATTTCGTCTGTATTAGAAAAATTTACCGGTCGGATATTCCACTCTTCATGTTTTTTACCAAGCAGCGGTTTCTTAGCGTAATAGCGAGGAACACTTTGCCATCCTTCAATAGAATAGATGCGTTGGCTACCGTGGAGCATAGAGATAGCAATCCTGCGATTTTCCATGAACTCAATTGAATCTTTTAAAAGTTGTGATGCAAGTCCCTGTTTACGGTATTCAGTTCGCGTGCTAACTTCTCCAATGCCACCAACGGTTATCGGTTCACCGTGAAAGTACATCTTGCGGATAAATACTCTGACTGTGCTAACAATCTTTCCATCGTCAACCGCAACACGGATTCCTTCCACATCACGCCACGGGTCATTATGCCAGTGATTAGAAAAATATTGACGACTTGCTGAGAAAACATGGGTTACATGGTCTAACCATGCTTCTAATTCGTCAGGATAGAGTTCTCGGAATTCCATGATGCTCCTAAACGTAAAACGGACGGGTACACTAACTCATCCGTTGTATAAAATTAACGCAAGTTGCTACCTAAACATAACGTGAGTTCGGTTTAGCAGACATGCAGGATTTCATCTTTATTTGCCGAATTTACAATGTCATACTTTTGAGTTTTTTGAGTCAATCGGAAATTGAAGAAATTTGACATGTAACACAATCCCTTATCACATAAGGGTTTATAGGCTATTTACGACTAATATGGTTAGGATTGACTCAAAAACTTTACAAGATTTATCAGGCACTATAACAAAGGTTTTTTGCAGTGCATATTTTACCGAATCCCAAAGTTGCTTATACCGAACTCACACTAAACCAAGACAAAAATCTATTCATTATGGTAACAATTTCCACATATCCCTCCGATGGAGCAGAAGATTAAACATCCCATGTAAGAGCACGATAACGTTGGAAATTCAATAGATGGCAATATGGGTAAAATTACTTAAAACTTTATGGTAAATTCTCCAAGAAACTGACGTGCTTCATTACGGCTGCCAAAGACTTCATATAGATCACCAGAGACATCATAGAATTTTCGTATAAAATTGCGACTCGTTTCTGAAGGATTAAGATCTGCATAGCGTAACCATAGATTTGTTCTGGACCAGATGTCCCAATTGAGTTCAAGAACTGTAGAACTTGCATCACCTGTGTCTTCTCTTCGCTGCTTATTTAGATCCTGGAATAGTGCATCTTGTATCAAGTCAGATGTTCCATCAACACGACCAATAGAAAGGTTCAACTCCTTATACCGATACGGATTCGGATTAGTGATATATTTCAGATTCGCTGCAAATGCATTATCTAACGCCTGTGTCTCAAAGTCAAAACTATCTTCTTCTTTTGGTGGGGTAACATACCGTTCATCCTGTTCAGCGTATGTAAATTCATCAAGTAGCGTAAAATGCCATCGCTCAGATAGACTATATGTCCAACCAAATAGATTTTTTAACTCCAACTGATTGAGTTCATCTTGGACATCTGTCGATACATCAATGTCCTCATAATCTTCTAAATAGTTGTTGCTTAAATTGGCAACGCGGGAACTATAAAAGCCGTTCATGTGGGAAGGTTTTACAGTAAATCCAGTGATATAATATTGTGCGATGGTAAAATCGCTGGTGTCCCTAAGATACAGATATCCAGAAGGATCAAGATCAAGGAAAGTGAGGTCATGTTTCTCCTCACTTAGTTGATCTGTTTCATAAATAATACGTCCAATATACCTACCATTGTTGTCAAATTTCTGAACGCGTGAAATCACATTATGGAATAGTGTCAATCGGATATCTGCGCGCTTAAGTTCATCGGCTAATTCTTCATTGTCTTCATCATCATAATCCTCGTCGTCAAAGTATCGGCGATATTCTGCTTCCTCAAGTAAACGTAGACGACGGTTAAGGGAAGCAGCATCAACTGCTCCAGCAGGGTTTTGCGAAAATGGTCCGTATTGTGGTCGAGACGCGTTTGAAATCGTATCTGCAAGATCAGCTTGACTGGGTGCACCTTCAGTTAATTGCGTCAATGTTGGGGAAAGTGCGATAACTTCAGGCAATCCGCCAACTTTTCTACGGAATTTGCTGGAATCCTTGACTAAAATCTCACCTGTAGGCAGTGTGATAAGTGCTAACGGTTTAACAAACTCACCGTTGTTCCGTCCTTTTTTGCCAAAACTACTAACGAAATTACCATCACGATCAAATTTTACAATACGGTGATTTCCTGTATCTGCTATAAAGATGCTTCCACGAGCATCAATTGCGATGTCAGCAGCATCTTTATCAAATTCACCATTACCATCACCATATCTACCGAATGTTCGTAGTTTTTCACCGTCAGCACCGAATTTATGGATCCGTCCTCGTTTTGCATCCAAAATGTAAAGTTGATTTTTTGTGTCAACAGCAACGCGTAGCGCGCGATCATGTCCAGTTGGTTTGATTCCAAATGCAGTTTTACCATTTTCATCAATTATAAGTTGCGCAGGTAAAACCACGCCGGGTTTTTCATCCACAGGATCGACATAATATGTCTTTATCAACTCACCCGTAGGACTGAATTTATGGACACAGGGAGTAAAGATATAGATTTTGGGATCTGCAGTTTGCGCAATATGATGTGCCGTAACATCAGCAACATAGATATTTCCCATGTTATCTACTGTGAGATGTCCGGGTTTCCGTAAGATATTATCAGGAGATTCTGGGTCAACGGGAATTTGGAGGAGGAATTGTCCAGTCGGTGAAAGTTTCTGAATAAGTCGGTTTTCTGTATCACTGACGTATATATTCTGTTTAAATGCAAGGTGGATTGTCTTACCGAATGAACCTTGTGTCGAACCTTTACCCGAGAATTCACGTTCCAGTTTGATAAAGTCAACTGCCGATGCAGTGTCAAACCCAATAAATAGAGAAAGGAGCAAAAGAGTTAGCGAATGGCGAAATTTACGTGATGCTATTGTGATTAAGGAAGTTGTTATCATACGAAGTCCATGTTGTTTTTAATTATATTATCAATAAATTCTTTGTTTGTCAATAGTGATTTTGTATTGGTATTGTACAGTTTATTATACCTTAGTATACTTCCATAAATGTGTTGACGAATTTTGCATGTGTGATGTAAAATTACCTGATAATTTGAGATATTGGTATTTAAAAATGTTCAGATTTCCTATTTCGTATTCTTACTGTTCATAAACGTATAAACCTTCCAGAGAACGAAAATAGTAGCAATATCTCTATCCACCCGATTGTAAGGTTTGTGAAGCCTAGATGCTATTCTGATAGTAGACGGTGGAGTGTTCCACCCAGAATTTCAACTTTATCTTCCTCAGAGATGAAGGTGCAGCGTGTACGAAATGCCTCAAGGGAGTGTTGGTAGGTCATAAAGTTGCGAACCACAGGATAGTCAGAACCCCAACAGAGACGACCAGCACCAAATTTATCATAGAGTGCTTGTACTATTCTATGTGTATCCGAATATGGGTAATCCCAAGAGATCTGTGAAACATAGGCAAAACCGGACATTTTCACATAGATATTTTGCACTTTTGCTGATGCAAGTATCTCTTTAAGTTGTGGATATGGAGGTTCTTCAGTAGCACGTGCACCAGCCATGTGATGACATAGAAATGGAACAGTAGGAAACTGTTCAGCGAGTTTACGAAGTGGCGCGTGATGTTGACTCCCCATCGCGATACTTGCGATTAAACCGAGTTCTGTTGTCGTTTCAAAGAATCTTTGTCCCTCATCAGAAAAGAACCAACTCCCATCGTCATCACCTCTTAGGTAATGTGTGTATCCACTTAGATTATATGTTTCTGCTGCTGCTTTTAATCGATCAGCAGCTCCGTCGGTGTGATATGTTTCTGTCCATGCACAATCAACATCAGCAAATTGAATTAAACGATCTGGATAGCGTTTAACGCAGTCTGCAGCATAGTCATTATTGTCAGGATTTCTATCAATCCGTGCACAGATAATCACTGCCTTATCTACATGATGTTTATCCATTTCGTGAAGAAGTTGTTCAACTGTTCCGCGGCTCTCATCATCTGGGACCGGAGGTTGGTATGGCCAACGGTGCCATGCATGTGTGTGAGAATCTATAATCATTGTCGTTTCCTTAGTAGATATATAGCATTATAATCAAATACAATACCTAAGTGTATTAATTTTCAATAGACAATCCGAGCATTAAAGCACCCAGTTTCTGCTTGTCTGTTTTTTGTAAATCATCATCGTCATAATTATGTGCGGTAGGTGTGACAATCCCAACAATCTTGCCGTTATACATCACCGCAATTTTATCACTGAGGAAGAGGAGTTCTTCGAGTTCGGATGAGACAAGTAAAACAGCCTTTCCTCTGTTACGTGCTTGAATAAGACGTGAGTGGACAAATTTTGCAGCATGAATGTCTAACCCACGTGTGGGGTGCGCAGCTATAATCAGTAGTGGGTCTCCAGATAATTCACGTGCAACAACTACCTTCTGTTGATTCCCACCAGAGAGTGTTTTGATTGGATCCGTAATGTCGCCAACTTGAATTTGGTATTTATGTAAAGCGTTTGAGGAAAATCGTTGGATATTTTTCTGATGAAGCATTGCATTACGGTTAAACAGTTTCCGTTTATGACGACCAATGATGAAATTTTCGTCAATACGATTGTTTAGACTAACTCCGTGTCGATGTCGATCTGCAGGTAGATGGACAATATGTTTTTCCCGCAATTCAGCAGGGGATGCGTTGATAACAGATTCTCCGTTGAGAGTAATTGTGCCTGACTGAATTTTACGTAACCCTGTCAACACTTCAACGAGTTCCGTCTGTCCGTTTCCTTCAACCCCTGCAATTCCAATTATTTCTCCTGAACAAATTTCAAGATCAATACCATCAAGAAGATTTTTTCCGGTATTAGCTTTTACCGTTACATCTTCTATGTGGAGAATAGAACTTGTTTGATCAATCTGTATTCTATCAATTGAATTTTGTTGTTCAGTTTCACCGAGTATATATTCAGCTAATTGTTGTGGATTTGTATCCTCAATAGAACTGGTGGTAACTGTTTTTCCGCCACGCAACACTGTGACGGTATCAGCAATCGTCATGACTTCGTCGAGCTTGTGAGTAATAATGATAATACTTCTGCCATCACTTTTGAGACCACGCATACACTCAAACAACCCCTCAATTTCTTGTGGAACAAGCACAGCAGTCGGTTCATCCATGATCAGTATCTCTGCACCGTGGTAAAGTACCTTGAGGATTTCTGTATGTTGCTGAGTACCTATCGGGAGTGTTTCAATTGGTGTATTCAATGGAACATCGAATCCCAGTTGCTCAGCGAGTTCTGATATTTCAATTTCAGCCTTTTTGTAGTCAATAAGACCTCCAAATTTACGAGTCTCTTTAGCTAAAACTATATTCTGAAGTGCAGTGAATGCAGGTATCAATGTGAAATGTTGTTGAATCATCCCGAATCCGAGGTGCATTGCGCGTCGTGGTGAAGAGATTGTTATAAGTTTTCCATCAACAAGGATTTCTCCAGTATCCGGATGATATAACCCGTAAAGGATTTTCATCAATGTAGATTTACCAGCACCGTTTTCACCAACGATAGCGTGTATTTCACCGCGTTGTATGGTCAAATTTACATGTTCGTTTGCCTGAACATGATCAAAACGTTTATTTATTCCACGCATTTCAATAATTGGTGTTTGTGTCATAATCTTCTACAAATGTATTTTAAGTTACAGCTTTGGTTCAGATTTCTAATACTATTAACGCAAGTTGCTACCTAAACATAACGTGAGTTCGGTTTAGCAGACAGGCAGGATTTCATCTTTATTTGCCGAATTTACAATGTCATACTTTTGAGTTTTTTGAGTCAATCGGAAATGAAGAAATTTTTACATGTGCCATAATCCCTTATCACAAGTGGGTTTATAGGCTATTTACGACTAATTTAGTCAGGATTGACTCAAAAACTTTACAAGATTTATCAGGCACTTTATCAAAGGTTTTTTGCAGGGCATATTTTACCGATTCCCAAAGTTGCTTATACCGACCTCACGCTATAATAGAAATTGCTTTTCATCGTTTAACCTATATTTAGTTATGGGTCTCTCGGTGAGAAGCATCGCCTATACAGAGCGACTATCTCTTCTTGGGTTGCTTGGCGGGGATTATTCGCAGGACTACCACTTGCAAGAGCATCAACTGCCATTTGTTCAATTACTTCTTCAAATTTCAGTTTGTCAATACCGATTTCTCCGAGTCGTGGCATTTGAATATCTGTGACAAGACGTTCAACAGCAGATATCGCAGCATCTGCCTGTTTCATAGGAGATAATCCTTCAATCGGTTCACCCATTGCCTTTGCAATATCTGCGAAGCGAGTAGGAGCACCTACTACACTATATTCCATTACATCAAGGAGTAGAACAGCGTTTGAAAGTCCATGATGTATATGAAAATATGCACCTATTGGACGTGACATGCCGTGGACTAACGCAACGGATGAATTGCTAAACGCCATTCCAGCGATTGATGCACCAATCATCATATCTGTACGTGCAGATATATTATCTCCATCTGACCATGCTTGTCGAAGTGAACCGGAAATCAATTTAATTGCCTTCAATGCGAGTGAATCAGTAATTGGTTGTGCGCGTTTTGAAATGTATGCTTCTATTGCATGTGTTAACGCATCAACACCGACTGCTGCAGTCAGGTGAGGTGGTGTTGTGAGTGATAACTCCGGATCGACCAATGCTACAGATGCTAATAAACATGGACTACTTAGCATCATTTTTACATTTTGTTTCGTATCGGTAATAACGGTGACTTGCGAGACTTCACTCCCTGTACCAGCGGTAGTTGGTATGGCAATAACGGGAGCACCCTGATTCGGGATTTTGTCTACACCCATGTAATCAGCAATATCACCATCATTTGTTAGTTTGATGGATATTCCTTTTCCACAGTCAATTGCACTACCTCCACCTAAACTTACAATCAGATCGCAGCTATCGTCAATATATTGCTTTAAGCCATCAGTGACATTTTGTAGTGTTGGATCAGGTGTGACATCGGAGAAGATAGAGGTGGCAATTCCGGAGTTGTGTAGGTAATTGGTAATTTGATTGACGTAACCGATTTTGGCAATGCCTGGGTCTGTGACGATGAGTGCATGCGTAGCACCAAGCAGTTTCGCTCGTTTACCTACCTGTTCAGATGCTCCGGTACCGGTAATTATTGTGGGAGGAATTGAGAATGTATAGGACAATTTTCAATTTCCTGTTTAAGTTGTCGCTCAATCGGATTGTGGGTATAGTTATAGTAGACCTAATCGTTCCAAGTCTCGCTCGCTCCACTTCACTTGTTTGTCAATGATTGCTTTTAAAGTTCCAATTGCAAAAGTTTGCCCCATGTTGTGTAAGTGGATTGTTGTTCTCCTACCATCTGGATGTTTAAAAAGACGTGTAACTCCTTTATTTCTTTCTTCATAAAAACCGTCTTTTTTTAAGGCGCGTATCAATCTTCGTGCTGTCAGTGAGCGTAATCGTTTGTAATCAATTGGCATTTTATACATTTACAGCGATTAATGGAACATCGCTGACGTGAATTTGTGAATGTGCTACAGATGAATTACCTTCTTCTTGAATCAATAACGATTCAAAATCGATTTCCTCTGATTCAGCCAATAGTGATTCAACAAGTAAGTCAACAGCATTCTGCAAATTCTTTAATGCCTCTTTTTGAGTATACCCCCAACTCGCAGCACCTTGATGCTCAAGTGATGGAATATAAGCACGCCATACAGCATTCTCATTTGGCTCATCCTGCCATTTATCCTTTTCTAAAACGACCTGAAATGCATACGTTTTCATGTGATTTCTCCTTCTATAGAAGTATACCACAAAGTGGCTTTTATTTCATCAGACTTAATGACGAAAATGGCGAACACCTGTGAAAACCATTGCCATTCCGTAGCTATCGGCTGTTTCAATCACTGCCTCGTCATTAACTGAACCACCGGGTTGAATAATCGCTCGGATACCCGCATCACCTGCGATCTCTACTCCGTCTGGGAATGGAAAGAATGCATCTGAGGCTAAAACAGCATCTTTTACCTTTTCCTCTGCCTTACGGACAGCGATAATGGCAGCATCTACACGACTCATCTGTCCTGCTCCAATACCAACAGTTTGGGTGCCTTTTGCAAGAAGGATACAGTTGGATTTTACGTGCTTACAAGCCTTCCATGCGAATAGGAGAGATTCAATTTCTTTTTCTGTAGGTTCACGTTTGGTTACAATTTGTAATTTACTTTTATCTATGTTATGTATATCTTGCTCTTGGACAAGCGCACCACCTGTTACATTACGGATTTGCAGTGTTGGTTTTACATTTGAGAACGCATCTGCTTCAAGTATCCGACGACTTTCAACGCGAGATAATGCTTTTAAGGCTTTATCTGTATAACTCGGTGCAATTACCGCCTCAATTTTCACTCCCGATTTTGCTGCTTCACGGATTGTGTTTGCAGTCTGAATTGTCACTTTACGGTTTAAACCGACAATTGAACCGAAAGCAGAGGTTCTATCACAATCAAGTGCATTTGTAAATGCATCTCCTAAGTTGCCTGCCGTGGCAAGTCCGCATGGGTTATTATGTTTTATTATTGCACAAGCAGGTGTATTAAAATCCTTGACAATTTCCAATGCAGCATCTAAATCAAGAATGTTGTTGAATGAAAGCGGTGGACCGTTGAGTTGTTTTGACCAAGCAGCACATGATGTAGGTGGGGTTTCAGTCCTGTAGAATGCGGCACTTTGGTGTGGGTTCTCACCATATCTCAGCGATTCTGCTTTGTGATACTGGAGTGTGAGTGTCTTACCAAATCCATCAATGTTTTCCAAATTGGAAAGATAGTTAGAAATGGCATTGTCATATAGAGCGGTATGCAGGAAAGCTTTTTTTGCTAAATCAAATCGTGTATCCTCCGAAAGACATCCATCGTTTGTATCAAGATCTGTGAGTATTTCTTGGTATTGATCGGGACTCGTGAGGACAGCAACGTGTTTATAATTTTTTGCTGCAGCCCGAATCATCGTCGGTCCACCGATGTCAATGTTTTCAATAGCTTCCTCAAGTGTGACATCCGGTTTAGCAATTGTCTCTTCAAATGGATATAGGTTGCATATCACTATATCGATTGGATATATATTGTTTTCATTAGCTTGTGAGATGTGTTGCGTGTTGTCCCATTGAGCCAACAGTCCTCCATGTATTTTCGGATGAAGTGTTTTTACTCTACCGTCTAACATCTCAGGAAAACCTGTATACTCAGAGACATCAATGATCTCAATTCCAGATTCCCGTAGGTGTCGGGCAGTCCCTCCTGTAGAAAGGATTTCAACACCGTGTTTAACAAGTGCTTTCGCTACGACTAATAGATCTGTTTTATCATAAGTACTAATGAGGGCGCGTTCTATTTTTTTCATGTCTTGGAGTCTTCCATTCTATGTTTCTTGATTGATATGCTATTCTACTCGTATGCTGTATCTCTCTAAGTTACGTATCTTGGAAAGCCAAATCCGTCATTTGCAACGTGACTTCGAGCTGGAATCTGTGCGCGTGTTGGAATAATCAGATCCATTTCTGATGTATTCTCGATTACTGTGCCATCACCAATACGCACCTCATCCCCAATCATAATTTTACCGGGATGTTCGGCTGCACCTCGGATAGTACCTATGACAACTGAGGAACCTATACGACACCTTTGATCGATTTCAACAAATCCATAAATTTCGGTGTTCGTTCCGACTGATGAGTGGTCAGCGATTTGGACTGGACCAAGGAGACTGGTATCAGTACCGATTTCAACGAAATCCCCGATAACAGGATGCCGTTGCTTAACTTTCACACTCAAACCGCCAAGTGTGCATGGATAGATAACACAACCTGAACCGATAATACCCGTTTGTCCTGTCGTTACCCCACGATGTGGGTGTTCTAATAGATTTGCGTCACCAATTTGCGTTTCGGGATGGATATCTGCTTGATAATACCTTCCACCGAGTTCAGCAATTGCACGTGGTAAAAGCGGAACAGGCACTCTGGGTAAGTCAGGATTCTCTTCTGATGGTTCGCTTCTTGTCAATGCATAAGCAACATCATGGTAAAACAACACGCGCCAACCCGGATAGGTACTGACTACCAACTGTAGTTGATATTCCAAGACTGATGCAAGGTTCAAAGTTCCGAGAAAATCTTCGTACGGTTCAAAAGTACGTTCCCGAATTGCGTTATCAATTTGCGCGCGAAAATCAAGAGCTGCAAGTTTTTCACGAGAGATACCGTTGTGTAGTAGGTATGCATCCCAGACAGCAGGATCTTTGAGAGAAGCAAAACGATTCCATAATGCGCGGCTTTTTAAGCGTGGTAGTTCCCATAGAAGCGAGAAGACAGTTTCAAGAGCAGTACTGAGATGGGTTTCATCACGAACAGCTAAAAAGGATTGCACAACCATAGCATATAACTGATCCGCTACCTCCTCAATAGCCTCTGAAAATTCACGTTTTTGATTTTGATGATGTGGTGCATTATGGGAACCTGGTGCAACACATTCCAATAGATTGCCGAGAACGGTTTCAAGAATATCTCTATTGACAAAACCACGTCCGGATCTTTGTGCTAAACCTTCACGACTAATGCTGTCTATGCGTAATGCGTTAAGATCTGGCTTGCTGTAAATGGGACGAAGCCGTTGAAGAGTTTTATCAAGCAACGGTTTTTTTCGAAGTTCATACGAGGAATCAAAAATAGTTGTTTCAGACATTTTGTTTGTAGGAATTGCGGTTGTCTACAAGTAAGTATATAAAGATACAATCACATTTCCATCCTCTATCCTATTGTTTGAGGAAATTACTATTTCCTTCATGACAAAGTCTATTTGGATAATATTTCTTGTGTAGCGGTAACACCAGAACCAACCTTCGCATCATAGCCGATTTCCACCAACGCTCTTTCAAAGGCAGATATAGCAACGATCACATCATTTTCATTCATCCAACCGAGATGTGCAATGCGAACGATTTTACCTCCTAATTCACCTTGTCCACCTGCGTAGGTAATACCATGTTTTTCTCGCATCAATTTTATAAATGCTTTACCATCTATTTCTTTTGGTAGACGGATTGAGGTTAAGGTATTTGCTGGTGATGTGGCAAATAATTGGAGTCCAATAGCTTTAATTGCACTTCGTGTTGCCATAGCCATGCGGCTGTGTCGTGAGATGGTATTTCGAATACCTTCTGTACAAATACGATTTAACGCACACTGTAATGCTGTGAGAAGTGTAACTGCAGGTGTATATGGAACAGATCCTTCAAGTCCGCGTTGATGTGCTTTTCTGAAGTCGAAGTAGTATTTTGGTAAGTCAGAAGAATCTATTGCTTTCCATGCACGATGATTAAGGGCTGCAAATGCGAGACCCGGTGGAGTCATCAAGCCTTTTTGTGAACAGGAGACGACAACATCTACACCCCAATTGTCCATCTGTAAATCGTCTGCACCGAGAGCACTGACAGCATCAACCACAAGCAGCGTTGGACTGGATTGCGTCAAACCTGCGAGTGTTTCTATATCGTGTAATGCCCCTGTTGAGGTTTCACATAGAGTTGAGAAAACTGCTTTAATATTGGAATTCGCGGTTAACTGTGCTTCCACTACTTCCGTTGCAACTGAATCTCCCCAACCAACATCTATAGGAATGACCTGAACCCCATAAGCCTTGCAGATTTCTGACCATCGTTCACCAAATTTTCCACTGCGAATAACTAATACCTTATCATCTCTGCACAGCAAGTTTGCTACAGCACCTTCCATTGCGCCAGTACCGGAGGATGTTAAGAAGAGAATGTCGTTTTCTGTCTGGAAAACGTGTTTGAGTTTTTCTAAAACATCTTTGATTAGAGCAACGGTGTCTTCACTTCGATGGTAATCAATCGGTTGCGCCATTGCTAATAACGCTTCGGGTGGTATCGGTGTTGGACCTGGTGTAAAGAGATACTTCTTTTTCATAGATTAATTAAGTGGTGCTTACAGCACCGGGTGATTTGCCTTCGACGTGCATTACAACCCACTCTCTGCTAAGCAGTTGCAGAACGCTAACAATCGCTTCTCGTTGTCCCGCGCTATCCATCGGAACTTCTATTGTTAGGGTTGCGAATTCCTCTTTTTGTACGTCACCATCTTTGTCAAACTTCATAGGTGTAATCTGTATCTTTTTTAATTTTGCATCCATAATATATCCTCCAAGTTTAAATCATAATTATAATAAGTGCATTTATGTAGCATCCATAAACGAATCCAGATCCATACATTTCCCATCGTGTCGAGAAGATTCCCATCCTGCTAAAACGGGTGCTAAAGAGTAAAGACCATCGTGATAATCACTTTGTAAAATACTCGCATCACCTGTCTGAACAGCACGAATAAAGGTCCTGTCTTGTTCTAACCAAGGATTAAACTCCTCTGCCTTGTAGTAGATTTCGCCATTTACTTCAATTCTATCATATCTGTAAATTGCGATATATCCACCTTCATAAAAAACAGTAAACCACGGTTCATCCTTCGGACTTGTGCCTGCTGAAATAAAGTTTAACGTCATAGTAGCATTGTTTTCAAATTGATAATTGAAAATACAGGACAATGGACTTGCAAATGTAGAACGTTGACAATAAAATGCTTGAGCATTGGCAACGTTTAATCCTGTCATATACCGACTATAATCCGTTGCATGCACACCCCAATCAAGGGCACGTCCACCGGATTTATCCATATCTCCCCACCAAGATTTTCTTTCGTTACCAGTGGTTGCTGGCAATCCTCCATAACTTTGGAAGCGGACGTGAACGATATTCTTATCAGATAGGAATTCGCGGGCTTTTTGAAAAATGGGACGATACCGTTCTCGAAATCCGACGGTACTGATTACGCCTGCATTCCGTATTGCTATGTCTATGCTATTGGCTACCTGCATTGTAATTGCCTGAGGTTTTTCACTGAAAATATGTATGCCATTTTCAGCAGCGATGACTTCAACATCAGTTCGCACATAGGCAGGAACGATAGAATATAAAACATCAAAATCTTCAGTCTCAAGCATTTCGTGTCCACTGCTATAAATACGTGGGATTTTAAAACGTTCAGCAGTTTCTTTTGCTGCTTCAATATTACTATCACAAGCTGCAATTATAGTAACGGAATCCAATTCCAAAAGGTTCGGAATTCGAGTGTTTTTTGCAAAATTACCACATCCATAGAATGCAACGCGGGTTTTTGATGTAGTAGACATGTTAATGTTCCCCGTTCTGTGGTTGAAAAATATGATTCGTCAAATATAGTAACGTAGAAACTAATCCAAAAAAACTATTCACGCCAAGGTGGAACAGTCCAAGTGTTATACCAATCCCATTTCCAAATAACCTGTTTCATTGGCATTTTAACCTCATATTCAATTCCAGCTGTAAATGGAAGAATAACGGTTTTATCCCCAACAACCTGTCGAATTGACTCAATGTATGCCATCTCATCCGTGACATTCGGCGGCCAATGTCCTTCTGGAATCGGATCAGATTTCCGATCAGTGCGATAGTGTGTAGGTATCATGAAACGGGGTTGGATGAGATCTATCAGTTCAGTTAGCCGATGTTCGTTACCCTCTCCAAGACCAAGTTTCATGTGTATCAGGTAATCTACTTGACCGCGGAGATTAGCTAACGCTGGATAAGGTTCGTGCAGATCACCTGTGTGTAGGATTGAGACATCCTTAGATTTGTGGGTGACAAGGTAACCATTGGTTGGTAGATCCGGGGATTGGTTCTCACCACTCTCAATTGTTTCAACGCGAATATTACCCAGATCAAGTGTATCTGAACCTTGAAATGACCGAGATGTGCCTTGTTTATTGTTAAGATGTTTTGGGTAGAGAATCTGAACTTTGTCTGCTGGAATATGTTTGGTTATCGGTAGGTCTCTTTCATTGGCAGCGTCGCTGTATTTCTCTTTGATAGGTATGGCAGGGGAGATGCAACCGAGATTGACAAATAACTTTTTGAACCGCTTACCGTTACACAATTTCTGTAATGTTACGGGATGACAATGGTCAAAATGTTCGTGAGAGATAAAGATGTAATCGTATATCGGTTGTGCATTCGCTAAGTTCTGATTGAATAGGTAGGGATCGAATGCTATATTGATGTCACCAAAAAGTGCGTCAAATGCACCACATCCCCACCATCTCAGAAATATATTGTCCATAGTCTATTTCATTAACCACATTTTACGCACACTTTCGGTATTACCTGCCTTGAACTGATAGAAATAGATTCCACTGGAAACGGTTTCACCATCAGCATTTTTACCATCCCAATATAACCTTTTATCACCAGGGGTTTGATGACCAAGTTTAAAATCTCGGATTAATTCTCCGTTTGAAGTAAATATTGAGACCTTTACATCACTGAATTCATTAAGATTGTACGGAATCCACGTTTCGGGGTTAAATGGATTTGGGTAGTTTTGAAAAACTTCGGCAGTTTTTATCCTTCCCCAAGTTAGGAACTGTTTTCCATGGGGTTCAACTGATGTCACAACATCTCCTGCTTCCGTAAATATATAGAGATCATAAGCATAACTAAAATTATAAGATTCGACAATTCCTGAGGGCCATTCCAAGGTAATAGTTCCCTTTGGATAACCAACACCAAGACCAAATTCAAGTTCTAAACTGTCACTTCCCAAGAAACCTGTTCCGCATATTAACTCTTGCGTCTGAACATGGTTACTATATTCAACTGTAACCCGTGTTCCTATTCCATCTCGGTTACTTTCTGTTCCAATCAACCTAATTAAAATACGTTTATGGTTTGCTTGAATTCGTCGAGTGTCAGCTTCAAGATTGTTTTGGAGAAAAGTATAACCAGTGTTATTGACGATGAAGAAATCGACATCACCGTCGTTATCAAAATCTCCAGATGTTGCCCCGCGTGCGACGGCATCAGAAGTGACACCGAGTGCATCAGCACGATCAACAAATGTACCGTCACGGTTATTATGATATAGCCGGTTAAGGTTGGTCTTTTGCGAATTGTCTACATCACCATTGACTACGTAAAGGTCACGGTAGCCATCATTGTCGTAATCAATAAAACTGGCATACCAACCTACACCTGTGTTTGCAACGCCAGCATCTTCTGCAACGTTTGTAAATGTTCCATCACCGTTATTTCTCCAGAGTAAATCTTCATCGTAGTTTGTAACGAAAAGGTCAAGATCGGTATCATTATCATAGTCACCGACACAAAGTCCCATTGCACCAGTGGGTTTTCCTCTGATAAGCGTAACAATGCCAGATTCTTCGGATACATCATCAAATGTGCCATCACCATTGTTTTGATAGAGTTTGTCTGGACCGTGGTCGTTTGCAACGAAAATATCTTGCCATGTGTCTCCATTATAGTCGAAAAAGATTGCCCCCCATGCTATTCCGTCATCGGCTACACCAGCAGATTCTGCGACATTTTCAAATGTACCATCACCATTGTTACGATATAGGACATTAACCCTTGGATCTGGATTAAAAACTAAAAGTGATGCAGGACGACCCCAATTTGCTACATAGATATCAAGCCAACCATCGTGATCATAATCAGCGACAGCAATACTTGTGCCATGTTGCGCGTCAGCAACCCCAGCCTGTTCACTTACATCTGTAAAGGTGCAATCTCCATTGTTCTCAAAGAGAAAATTGGGACCATCACAACTAACATAGAGATCCCGCCATCCATCATTATTGTAGTCAAACCAGACACATCCGCGTCCATTTGGAGTATTTGCAATCCCTGCTTTTTCTGCTATCTCCATGAATGTGCCATTTTTGTTATTGTGATAAAGCGCGTTCGGTAAGCCACCATCTCCTACAACAAAAATGTCCATCCAGCATCCATCGTTATCGTAATCTGCAGATGCAGTTCCGGGACCAAACCATGCCCCGGAATTTTCATCAATTGGAGTTTCTCGTTGATGAACGCCTGCGGATTCACTAACATCATTGAAAATATCTGCAGATAGAGGAAAAACAACAAAGAAGCAGAGAAATATGATTAAACTGTATCTCATTGTATATATCCCTCCTTATTGAGTTTTGATAGCCCCCCATGTGGTTGTTGCTTTGCCACCCGGTTCAACAGGGAACGGTGTCATATTGTCTGTGAAATATTCGTATTCTACCTCAAGATTACCATCAGCAGCGGCGACACCAGCATAAACTCCAAGTTGAAGTGGTGGAGTCAAAGCAAAGGTTCCTTGTCCTATATCCATCCAATCTTCATCTCCTTCTGCCTTATACCATGCTGTGTATGTATCTCCTTCCTTTTTGAGTCGCATTGACATTTCAATGTCACCCCAATCACCAAATCTCCATTGGATATCTTGTGGTCCCATCCCTGCTTGTTTGGTTTGATACTGGATATGCCCTTTATTACCTTCATCGCGACCCCAGAATTTTATGGTTACCCAGTTATTATCAGAAGGACTTTTTATTAGGAGTCCATTGACCCCAGAAGTTGTATTCCATTTGGCGCGGAAATGAGTTTCAACATCAAACATATCGGTATCAGTTTCCTGATATAGAAAATGAGATGCGTCATCTGCCCATAGATTTCGATTCTGTCCACAGTCTATGTATAAATAACCTTCAGACGTTTCGCCAACATCCCAATCTGCTGGTTCATTACGCCATTCCCAATTGGGATTCTGTAATTTGGCACCGTCAAACGAGTCACCGAATGAGTCAGCTGCATCAACCCCACCTACCCAAATCGTTAAAGTAGCGACCATACAGAGGATGATGCAATAAAAAATTGATTTCCTACCGGCGGTATGGAAATTCTGTAAGAAAGTGCTTATATTTCGATCTTTCATAATTATCTCCTACATTAGATTTAAGTAAAATCTAAAATAATATCTTCAATTATTACATAGACCCTCAAAAAATTAGAGTCTACTATTATTCAACACAGTTATGTACTCGCAAAAGGTGAGACAAACCGTGGTCTGTCCCACCAGCATTATTAATATCGTGATTTCACCATACCCCAAGTAGTTGCTACCTTTCCTTCAGGTTCAACATCAGTGGGATTAACATGATCTTCAAAATATTCGTATTCCACTTCTAATTTACCTGAACCTGCGGCAACACCAGCATAAATACCGAGTTGAAGCGGTGGAGTCAAAGCAAATGTTCCTTGTCCAATTTCCAACCAGTCCTCATCTCCTGCTGCTTTATACCATGCGGTGTAGGTATCACCTTCTTTTTTGAGTCTTAAAGAAAGTTGAATGTCACCCCAATCACCAAATCTCCATTGTACATCAGGTGGTCCTAATCCTGCTTGTCTCGTTTGATACTGGATATGACCTTGTGGACCAGAATCGCGTGACCAGAATTTAACTGTTACCCAATTATTATCAGTAGGACTCTTCACAAGAAGTCCATTAACCCCAGAATTGGCATCCCATTTGGCGGAGAAATGGGTTGAGACATCAAACATGTCAGTAACGGTTTCCTGATATAAAAAATGGGAATCGTCCGAAGCCCATACATTTCGGTTAGGTTGACTGTCAATATAAAGAGCACCTTCGCGTGTTTCACCGATATCCCAATTTGGTGGTTCATTTTGCCAATTCCAATCAGGATTCTGCAATTCACCACCCTCAAATGGATCTCCGAAAGAACCTGCTGCATCCGCTTTAATTACCCATGCAGACATTGTTGCGAATAAACAGATCATAACACTTGAAAATACAAATTTCCAATAGTTCTTGTTTTTCATTAAAATATATCCTCCTATCTCTAATTTTAAGATTGATTTATGGAAATGTCAAGGTAAATTCAATGGTTTTCCACAATTCGTATAACTTTATTTGTATCAATATCTTCAATTCTTTGATTATATTTCCCCAACCATATAACTTTAATAGACTTGACTATGGAATCTGTTCCAAGTCCAAAGAGAAGCGTTGCATCGCTACCAGATGCGTAACTTCCACCACAGTTAACTTCACGGACTTGTGTGGTTGTGTCAGTTTGAACATATACTTTTGTGCCGATTCCATCACGATTGCTGTGATTGCCAATCAATTTTATTTTCAACCATCTATTTTCGTTTGATGAGTCGTTTCTAAGTAGCACAGGTTTGTCACCGCAGATAGATATAAGTATATCCGCATCGCCATCGTTATCATAGTCGCCAATGGCAGTTCCCCGTCCGACAATAGGACGTGTAAAGAAAGTTCCCACTGATTGAGATATATCCTTGAAATTTCCTTTACCGTTGTTCCTGAAAAGTTGACATGTCTGTTTGTATGCAAGAGAAGGTGTTAATTGCGCGACATTGTCCCATACATGTCCATTTGCGACAAAGAGATCTAAAGTCCCATTATTGTCTGCGTCAAAAAACTGGGTTCCAAAACCGAGTTGTGAGAAACTGGGTTCAGCAAGTCCGGTATCAAATGTAGTCATTGTAAATAACCCGTTTCCATCATTATGGAAAAGACTGTTGACTTCCAACGAGAAGTTGGTTACAAAAAGGTCTTGCACTCCGTCATTATCGTAATCACCATTAGCAATACCCATACTTGCAGTTGCACGACCTTCGGAATTATATGCAATACCTGCTGTGACTGCAACATCAGTGAATGTACCATTACCGTTATTACGATATAGGTAATCTTCTACTGCATCGTTGGCAACGAATATATCAGGATATCCGTCATCGTTATAGTCTGTAAAAAGAACCCCTAAACCTTTCCCCTTATTTCGCACACCTGACTTAGTAGTGACATCAGTGAATGTGCCATCCCCATTATTGTGGTAAAGCGTATCTGTCGCACCGGGATATTCGTGTGGACCACAGTATATATGTACTCCTTGAAGAATACATGCATGTGCTGTTTCAACATTATAATCAAGGTAGTTCACTACATACAGGTCCAGGTATCCATCAAGATTATAATCCCCGAAGGAAGCACTAACACTCCAGTGAGAATCCCCAACACCAGCAGTGGATGTCACATCTGTGAAAGTGCCATCACCATTATTTTGGTAGAGTTGATTTCTTCCAAAATTGGTTAGATATAGGTCTGGGTCACCATCGTTATCGTAATCCGCTGAGAGACACCCCATGCCGTATCCATTATTTTTCTTAAATCCCGCTTGTGCAGTAATATCTGTAAAGGTGCCATTTCCATTATTGCGGTATAGGACGTTCATTTCATCAGATTGTGTGCGTGGTTGAGTGGCTTTTTCACATGAATACCCACTATTGACAAGGTATATATCAAGATTGCCATCATTATCATAGTCGAAAAATAGGCATCCCGCTCCCATTGTTTCAGGGAGATATTTCTGTTCTGAAGCACCATTGACATGTCTGAAACGGATTCCAGATGCATCTGTCTGTTCTGTAAATTGGATTATTGTTTCATCTGCTGAAATAGGTAAAATATATACTGACAATAAAACACAGATGAGGAATTTGGAAGGGTTAGTTATCATTGATGACGATGTAAAAAGATCGTATTCAAGGGGAATTATGTTGTGTGCTCTTCATTAACTTTGTTACTTCGTCTAACTGCTGCCTGATGTGAGGAACTATGCTGTTATCTGGATATGATGTAAGCAGTGTGGTATAAGTATCAACAGCATTCGTGTAATCTTGCTTTTTTCTGTATATATCAGCAATTTGTGTTAGTGCCTCCGCTGCCAGAGGTTTTTCTTGTGACACAACTTGTCTATAGGAAATAAGTGCATCCCCAATAGAATTCTGTGAACGATATATTGAACCGAGAAGCAGCCAGATATCGTCAATGATCAAGGCTTTAGGATGAACTGTAATGGTATCCTCACACTGCGTTATTGCTGCTTCTGTATCACCACTCAGGAAGTATTGCAATGCATTCGCGTAGTCCGTCAGTGGGATTGAAAGATAGTCGGTGTTGTCTTGGATGAGTACCATGCGTTGAAGTGCATCGTTTGTCAGTTCATCGGATTTTGAAACACCAATCACCTTTCGATATTCGGCAATGGCGTTGTCAAATTCTGTTGCAAAAAAATATGAATCACCAATTAGTTTCCGTGCAGTTGCACTTAGACGACTCCTACTTTCAGCTATCGGTGTCAACACCTGTCTGGCAAGGGTATACCGTTTCTGCAAAAGATGACATTCACCAAGAAGTAATCGTACTTCTGGCAATTGACTCGATTGTAAATGTGGAGTTAACAGCGGTTGTAGCGTCATTTGAGCAGCCTTAGGGTCATGTAGACCGTGTAATTGAGCTTGTGTAAGTAGGATTTGGTTGTCAACTGAGGCAATTGTATTTTTATCTAAAGACTTAAACAGTGTAACTACTTCCTCCCACTGTTCGGTCTGTGTGTAAAGTATTGCAAGTCTATAGCGAGAATTAGTTAAAATCCTATTGTCTTTTGTTAGTTTCAATATGGCTTTGTAAAAATCAATAGCTGATGGATTTTGGTTGCGCACTAAGTCATTAGCAAATTTTACTAATGTGGCATCAATAGATGTGTAAAAGTAGGGGTGAAGTTTTGTAAAGGTTTTCAAGGCTTGTTCATATTGCCCCGCGTAATAATAAAGTTCTCCCAATGTCAATCCATTGTTTAGATTTGTTGGTGCAGATTGAAAGACAGTTTGATATTGTATAATAAGTCTTTCACGAAGGTGCTTTTGTCTTTCACCTTGATATATTTCAAGCATGGCTCTCCATATAGAATCGCGTTGACTCACACTCGGACCGACACTTTGTAATCCATCAAGATATGTAGATGCTGCTTTTTCAATATTCCCCTGAATATTGTATGCTGCCGCAAGTTGAACATATAGGTAGCCATATCTTGGGTTTGTCTGTATCGCTTGTTGAAATGATTTAATCGCTTCTGAATACATTTTATGTGTAAGATATATTGTACCAAGCTGCTGATGTTGGTCTGAATTACCTGCGACCAATTTCTGCCATTCTGCAATCGCCTGTTCCTTTTTACCAAGGTCAGCATATAATGAACCGAGTTTACGTCGCATGGATGTGTTTCCAGGATTCTTTTCAAGTGCATCCAGATAGAGTTCAAGTGCTTTCTGAGATTTACCTTGTTGATGGTATAAATTGGCTAATTCCTCTAAGAGAGTTGTATCTGTTGGATTGAGTTCCATCCTATCTTTAATGAGTTTTTCGGCATCATCGTAACGTTTATTTTGAGTATACAAACGAACAAGACTACTGACTGCAGTTGTACGATAAATTGAATTCGGATAATTTTCAAGAAAGTGTTTGTAACTCTCCATAGCTTTTTCGTAATCACCTTCTACATATTGATAGAAGGCAATTAGGTAGGCTGCAATAGCAGCAGCGGCAGTATCAGGATGCTGTTTGAGAATCTGATTACATAATATGGTTGCTTCTTTAAACTGGTATCGTTGACTATAGAGATTGGCAAGTTGATGAACTGCTTGTGTAGCATAAGAACCGTTGGGATTTTCATCAATTACTTCCTTAAATATACGTCGTGCCTCTGCATCATCACCCAGTTTTGCGTGACTCTGTCCGAGCATTAACCGCATTGAATCCTTTTGGGTTTGAGTAAGATTGGATTTTAGTAAAACGTTATAAGCCTTAATTGCCTCGTTATATCGTTTTTGGTAATAGTGGTCATTCGCATCCTGAATGGAATTCAGCGTTTGGATTCTGGCTTCTGCATCACTATTGGGTTGCACTTGTGCGTGAACAAGACTACCAATCAACAGAAGTATGGTTATTATTGGAATTATGACTGTATTTTGCTTAGAAAAGCCAATTGAATGTATCATTGTTTTATTTCGCTTTCGTATTGACTAATTATTCCTTTAAACCGAGACTTACAGTGAGTGCCATACCATATATCATACAAGTTTCATCTATATCAAACTGAGGATGATGACACATGTTCACAATACCTTTCTCTTCATTTCCTGCACCTACCATTACGAAGCAAGCGGGAATCTTCTGTGAATAGCATGCAAAATCTTCACCACCAAGTATTGGGGATATTGGAAAAATAACATTATCGTCTCCAACCAAATTTCGCGCGGTGGTAACAACCGTTTCAACGCATGGGTCGTGGTTATATGTTACTGGACACCCTTCTTGGTAGGTAAATGTATATGTTGCATCGTGTGCATTTACAATTCCAGCAAGTAAATTTTCCAATTGATTGCTGACACGTATTTGTACTGATTTGTCCAGAGTTCGAACTGTCCCACCGATTTTCACAGTTGCAGGAATTACGTTCTTCGCATCACCCCCGTGAAATTGCGTAATGCTAACAACTGCAGAGTCTAACGGATCTACATTTCTTGCTACAACAGTTTGTACTGCATTTACAAATTGTGTGCCGATAACAATCGGGTCTACAGTAAGGTGAGGAAAGGCAGCATGTCCACCTCTACCAGTAATCGTAATTTCAAATATATCCGATTGCGCGAGCATGGGACCCGGACATGTTGCATATCGACCAACGGGATAGAGTGGAAAGACATGTATGCCGTAGATTTCGTCAACATCATCCAGTGCACCATCTTCTATCATTGCTGCCGCACCACCGGGAAATGCTTCTTCGCACGGTTGAAAGATGAAACGGATATTAGCCTTGAGTCTACTTTTGAGATGCGTCAGAATTCTTGCTGTTCCAATCAACATAGCAGTGTGTGCATCATGTCCACACAAATGTGCCTTGCCATCAATCTTAGATTTATATGGAACATCTGTAAGTTCCTGAATAGGGAGCGCGTCCATATCCGCACGCAAAGCAATCCGTTTTGTAGCTCCTGCAACCTCTAAATCGCCGACTACACCAGTTTTTCCTATACCGGTTTTAACATTCATCCCGAGTGCATCAAGTGCATCTGCAGCGATACCTGCTGTACGTTCAACATCAAATTCCAATTCAGGATGCTGGTGAATATCCCTACGTATAGCAACGATGTCGTTAAAATGATGTTGGCATTGTTCCAAAATTAGTTCTTTCATATACCTCTCTAATCTATTCCAATGTCTATTGATGTGTTAATGTTCGACGGAGAATACTCTTGTGTCCTCGGTCATTTTCAAGTCGGTAGATAACGGTATAAACACCCGGAATTGTCTGAAATGCATTTTTATCAAGTAGTGGTGTCATTTCGATCAGTGTTGATTCATCAGGTATGTTCCTATTTTCCGTGAATGGACCATAACATCTTTCTCCCAAAGGGTTAAGCACCTTCCAGGTCAATGTGAGTTGCTTTGGACGTGGCGGGTTGTTAACGTAAACAGTTATTTTATCACCGAGAGTACTCTCATCAGAACTAAGTGTACCCAATTTGGATAACATTTTCTCAGTTAAGGTTATAGGTGGTACATATTCAAGAAATCCTTTTCCGGGTATTGCGCGCCAAGTGCCACCTGTAGCCATTGCAAGTTGCTTAATTGGCAAATAATCCAAACCAATCACTTCCACGCGAACTTGTTCCTTTTGTAGAGTTGCGATAGTCTCATCAAGGCTATATATGGACCTACCGTCGTAGTCAGCATCATGAAAGGCTGCATCACTCGCGAAAATAAAAAAGCGTTGTGCATTACGTCGAAATTTGATCTTAGTTATCGCTGCCATCAAAGCATCTAATCCTGCTTCAGATATGTCTCCACCACGGTCTACATCAATCTTAAATAACCAGTTTTTGAAGGCTCCCAAGTCATCCGTTCGACCATAAGTTTTGACTTTATCTGTAAACGTAACCAATCCATAAGTAGCATCTCGTCCATCTCTTTCGAATGCATCAAAAACGAATTTGAAATATGCACGAATACCGCGTATATTATCGACCATGCTTGCTGTCTCATCAAGTACAAAAACCACATCTACCTTGTTTTTTGTCGTAGCTGCTGTCAACTGTCTTGCTATATCTTGCATCATCTTGATATAGATTCCACCAACCTTGCTACCACCAGATGTGCTGCCGCTACCACCCCATGTATTACCCATTCCAGTTGCCTTAAGTACCTCTCCTCGACGACTACCGTAATGAATTTTTGGAGCATTCGCGTTTAAGGAAACATCATTTAAAGTATTTTCTGTTTCTAACTGGATAGAGCCAGTTTCAGCTCGTGGTGACACTGAGGTTGTTTCTGATGATGTTGATATTGTAAACAGTTCACGATCTAATTTTATACTTTCTGTGTGTGTGTTTGGTTTTTGTATATCTTTTGCATTTCGAATTACTGGTGACTCATCTGGTGTAGAGCCGTATAATATTTTGTCATCACTCAGGTATTCTTGTCTAAGACTTCTATCTTTTGGATCGTGTTCTTGATTACTTTCAATCGTTAGCAATTCGTTATTCAAATCTACACTCGGTTTTAAAGGCATGGGTGGTTCTTTAACTTCGTTATCATCTGAGGTCTTGGTTTCTATTGTTAGTGGAATATCAACTAACTCAGGCGGTTTTGGTTCATTGATGCGTGGCATCATAACAATGTCGCCGTCATACCTTGGAGTGAATTCCGGAAGTGATTCATCTCTCGGAGCAAACCAGAACACAGATATCAGGAGAAGCATGTGAATGAGAATTGAATATAATAGATATTGAGGAGTTCTTTTTCTGTATTTCATTTTTCATATACCATACCTCTTTACCAACAGGATCTCCTCAGTCTAATGTGGCAAGTTATAAATGAAATTCGACTACGTCCCCATCATATATAGTATCATTACGACTTACAGGTTGTCCGTCATGCCATTCAGGTCCCCATATTCGAGCGAATTTGAATTCGGCAAAATCTTTATGTAAACCCATTGCTGCATCAAGTACAGTTGCACCATTCGGTAGAACGATTGGATCATCGCGTTCGATCGGTTTGCCGGGTGCTTTCGGATAAACACGAACAATATCCAATATGTTATATAGACCTTCCAATAACTCATCTTTACCTTCACCTGTTTCAGCTGAGATAGCAAAGATTGGCAACTCCTCTCCATAAAATTCTGTAAGAATATCCAACCGATCCGTAGCACCGGGGGTATCTAATTGGTTAGCAACCACGACGTAACCCAAAGAATCGTCATCTGTTTCTCCTCTCTGATCATTGAACACCGTCAGAACAGTTTCTAATTCATCTAATAGGTTATCATTTGCAAGACTAACAACCCCAAGACACAAATCTGCATTTCTTACTAAAGTCAACACAGTTGGTAAAATAAAGTCTTGCATTATGGACGGAGTATCAATGAGTTGGAATTGGATATTTTCATAAGGAATCATTCCTACAAGCGGCATTGTGGTAGTATATGGTGTTGGAGATACTTCAGGTTTTGCTTTTGTAAAGTTGGCAAGCATAAGCGATTTACCACTGTTTGGTGGTCCTAACATAACGATTTGTCCTGCACCCTGCTTCGGTATATGTTCACTATACCCTTTTTTACCAGAACCCTTCCCACCTTTTGTGGGTTCTCCCTTCTTTATTACAGCAATACGTTTACGGAGATCGGATACAACCTTCTCTGTACCTTTGTGCTTCGGAACAATACGTAACATCTCTTCTAACAGACTTAATCGTTCTTCATCTGTCTTGGCTGCTTCGTGCTGATGTTTGAGTTTATAGTATGTTGGAGGTAGGTTTGCTGGCATAATATACTCCGTATCTTCATTTGCAATCTATTGTATTATCTGATAAAATCAAGATATCTCTGTCTGTACTGTGGAGTTTATCAACGCTGGATGTGTAATGTATAGTATTTTGAGGTAGAGAATATGTCCGATATTTCCCCAAGTATTTATTAAATAATACCAAAATAGTATTCGTATGTCAAGACTATTCAATGATACCACAATCAAGTCCCTGATAATAATAATTACCTTATTTGTTCTATTTTTATTTTATCCATACTTTACTGTATCAGCAGACAGGGGAGACGAACTCCTTTCCAAAATCCAAACAGATTCTCTGATTTCACATGTTACAGCACTTCAAGAAAATGTCTTATATCGTCAAAATGAAAGGAGTCTAAGAACGCGCAGCACGCATCATCGCCATGCAACAGAAAACGTAGTAGAATACATAAAGACGAAATTCCACAACATTGGAGGGTTGCAAGTCAATGAACAGGATGTGGGTGGAGTCCATAACATAATTGCTGTACTGCCACGTAAGGAAACTTCAACAAGCAACCGTGTTTTTATTGTTTGTGCGCATTACGATACTAAGGCAGACCGAGAACCGAATTGGAATCCATTAGCATCAATCGCACCGGGTGCAAACAAAAACGGAACTGGTGTTGCAGCTATGCTGGAAATAGCCGGAATCCTAAGTCAGTATGAATATGACCACGAAATAAAATTCGTCGCTCTTGGAGGTGAGGAACTCGGTTTTATTGGAAGCCGAAATTATGTGCAACAGGCTATTAGCAACTCAGAATCACGAAGTGTAGATCAAACATATATACGAACACCTGATTCAGAAAAAATCATTGCTGTATTCAATTTAGATATGATTGGTTTCAACTGGAAAAGTGATCTCGTTGAAGTAATTGCAAACAGAGATTCTGCGTGGATAAGTCGTTCTCTTGCTATCTCTAATACTTGGCACAATATAGGTTTAAAACTACGACTGACACAGGATGAATTTATTGACATATCTTCACACAAACCGTTTTGGGATACAGGATATTCGGCAGTAACCTTAATTGAGAGTTCAACGCCGTGGCGTGATTCTCAGAACTATAATACGAATCCTTATTACCATACATTCGATGATACAGTTGAGAAGGTCAATTTCCGTTTAGTAACCAAAGTAACACAGTTAGTATTAGTTACGGTGGATAGTTTGTTGACTAATATGTTTCAGCCAGAACGTGAAATGCCACAGATTACGCTTGAACTACCGGATGTAGTAAAACAGAATCCTCTACAAATTACAGGAACCTTTAAGACAAACTTTCCTATAGATATTGTTGTACATCCCAGTAAAGTAGAGGCAAAGTTAGATAGAGACACACAAACTTATACAGCAACTATTCCACTGGCTCCTGGAAAAAATACACTTGTTGTAGTAGCGCGGTATCCACTCGGTGCAAATTCAGTCCGCCGAACTATAGTTTTAGATGAAACCTTTATATGGAAGGATATCATCATATCACCTAATCCTGTCCGTTTTACCCAACGCACAGAATTTCGCATTGAAGGAAATTTGGAAATAACAAGTATGAAGGTCAATGTATATGATATTAGAGGGAGCCTTATACAGAGAATAGATGGTGTAGAAGACAGACTTAATAAACGGATATGGAGAACATGGTGGAATCAGCAAACCGTTTACGGTTTGGCAGTATCGGCGGGTATATATATATGCCACATAACAGTTGTTTCAAAAGGTGAAACATATACCAACATCAAAAAGTTAGCAATTATGCGGTGAATAGTGATTTATATTTTATATTATCACTTCAAATAGGTTAGGTTGAACGGGAAGCGTATTTTTCTTCTGTAGGCACGATCTCCAAATCGTGACTCTTCGTCTCATAAGAGCATAAATCTAAACTAAAAAATATTGGAGATTTTGAAATAATGTGGACAAACACCTTTTTTTGTGGTATCATTAAGTCTGGCATAAAGTCATTACTACTATTTAAGGAGTTACGTTTTGCATAGACAATCAGCGAAGAAACATGCACGTGCGGATGTAAAAAAACGAGATCGGAACAGACACCGCAAAGCAACACTCAGAACAACGCTTAAAAATGCTGAATTAGCATTACAAGAAGGCAACGTTGAAACAGCACAACAGTTGTGTAAAGTCACAGCAAGTTTACTTGATAGAGCAGCGGGTAAAGGTGTCATAAAGAAAGGCACTGCGAATCGTCAAAAATCCCGTATCATGAGTAAGTTGAACGCGCTCACCGCACAGTCTACCTAATTCCATCAATTTATATTACTCTTATATCCAATTTGGTAAGATGAGAAATGAACGTTCGCGAAGTCGCATTGACATGTCTACTAAACCTCTATACTAATGATGTGTCAATTTCGTCTGTCGTTGACAAGGCATTTCAGCAATACACACTCAATGGTCGTGAACGTCGATTAGCAAATGCGCTCGTTTACGGAGTTGTTCGTTGGAAACAACAGTTGGACTGGGTATTGAGTCATTTTGTCAATCCTACATTTCGATTAGATGCAAAGCATCGTGCTATCCTCAGACTTGGTACATTCCAGTTGTTACACTTGGATGGTATTCCTTCCCACGCTGCTATCTTTGAAACAGTTCAACTTGCGAAAAAGAATCGAAAGACCGCAGGCTTTATCAATGCTGTTTTGCGTTCCGTACAACGAAAGCATGCAGATTTATCCTATCCTTCGTTAGACACCCACCCGATTGAACACATTTCGTTTTCTCTGTCATATCAAAAATGGTTAGTAAAAAGGTGGATCCAATCACGAGGTGTACCTTGGACCTTAGCATTCTGTCAGTCAAGTAATACAGTTGCACCATTGTCTATTCGTGCGAATTCTCTTCTAACTGATAGGCAGAAACTTTGCGAATCTTTAACATCTTATGGTCTATCCCCTAAAGTTTCAACAATTGCTCTTGATGGTATCGTAATAGAAAACAGCAATCAAATTACAAACGATGATGATTCGAGTCCGAAGCAAGAAAAAAACCTTAAGGATGTAATTAATCGTGAAGATGTCTATGTACAAGACGAAAGTGCGATGTTAGTGCCATACCTGCTTAAATCGGATTCTACTGAGTTGGTAGTTGACTTATGTGCAGCACCTGGAGGAAAAACAACACACATTGCATGTATGATGGGAAATTCTGGAAAAGTTGTCGCAACTGATATTTCTGAGAAGAAACTTGCAGTATTGAGAGAGAACTGCAAAAGGATTGGTGTGCAGAACGTAGAGACTCGAACTGCAGATGTAACAAAGGATAATCTTAGTTTTATCAATGCTGCAGATGCTGTGCTTATCGATGCCCCATGTTCTGGTTTCGGCACTCTACGTCGACATCCTGATATCCGTTGGAACAAAACGCCTAAACAACTTCTCGGACTACAAGATCTACAGTACAGTCTATTAAAAAATACCTCACAACACATCAAACAAGGTGGCGTATTAGTGTATAGCACTTGTACAATCGAACAGTCAGAAAATGAGGAAGTTGTAAATAGGTTTGTAAAGAATTTCCCTATGTTTACTGTGGATCACGTATCTGAATTTTTACCTGATGTGCCACAAAGTGCAATCACTCAACAAGGTTTTCTCCAGACCTTTCCTCACGTTCATAATGTTGATGGGACTTTTGCTGCAAGACTTAGACGTATCTAATATAGGTCTATGATTGATTTTAATCTCTATGTCATAACGAACAGGACTCTGTGTGCTCCCAAGTCTCTACATTCAGTTATTTCTGAGATATTAGATGTAGGTGTAAAGGCAGTTCAGTTGCGTGAAAAGGATTTAGATGATGTTGCTTTGTTGCAGTTAGCAAAACCTATATCGGATTTGTGTAATTCTTACAACGCACATCTGTTCATCAACACCAATGTGAATGTTGCAGTTGAAGTAGGTGCAGCCGGTGTCCATCTGCCAGATATTGATATTTCCGTTGCAGAGTTGATAGCTCAATCCCATAACGAGTTAATAATAGGCTGTTCAGTCCATAGTGTTGTTACTGCAAAAAAACGGACGTCAGAAGGTGCTGATTTTCTAACCTATAGTCCAATATATCCATTGCTCAGTAAACCAGAATATAGTCCACCTGTTGGTACTGATAATCTTCAAGAATTAGTAACGCAGGTTGAGTTACCCGTGTTCGCCTTGGGTGGGATTACACCAGAACGCGTTAGTGAATGTCTGGACGCGGGTGCATCTGGAATTGCAGTGATGTCGGGTATCATGTCTCCCACAGTTGCAGCACAACGTGCATATAACTACATAAAAGCCTTAAGTCAAATTGCGTACAGCGTATCTCATAAATATTGGTAGGTGTTTTATCTTTTAAACGTAAGTCATCTCTGTTAAACTATTTCTATTTCTACTATGAGTAAGGAGATGATTTAGATAGAATTAAGTGATAAGCAATGGAAGATTATTATGCCTTTATTGCCTGAACTTCCATCAGGGTGTGGTAAAGGGACCAGACTGGTTGCGATTACAGAAAAACGCGGCAGACCCGTGAGTGTTTTGATCACAAGTGCTGCCTGTCATGAAGTGCGTCTGGTTGAACCGGCCTTGGAGGCTTGTTGGACATCTGAAACCCCTGCGGTCTTGATTGGAGACAAAGCATAACGCGGATCCTTTAACAGGCTACACAGGATGGTCGGCGTCTACGCCGGTATAAGCGTCGGTTCAAAATAGAACGATTTTTCAGTTGGTCAGAAGACTTTCGGCGATTAGTCGTTCGTTGGGAATATCATGCTGAATTGTATTTAGGTTTTGTGCTTCTGGCATGCATCTGTATGCAATTAAAATATTTATGAGATACGCTGTAAATAAATTATAGTTGACTATATAATATAAATTGTGGTATTATAACCATTATTTACGTATTTCATCTTGAAAATTAGTAAAGTTAAGACAAGTTTTTTTGCTCAAATTCGATAGGTGTCAAATAACCTAATGCCGAGTGTAGTCGTTTCTGGTTGGACACCTGTTCAATAAAATGTCTAATACATGCTTTAGCCTCAGCTATATCATCATAGTCATTGAGATGGGTCTCTTCCTCTTTCAGAGTTCGGATAAGCCTTCCGCATAACCGTTCTCCCAGGGTTGTCCCCTAGGAGCTAACGAGATCTCAACCCCATGACAAGTGAGAGCCGAAATGTAGGAGGTTGAAAATTACTGACCACCCTGATCACTATGGTAGATCTCTTGAACGCTGTGGCGTCCTGCCTGCTGTAACGCATTCAATGTCAAAGGTTGTGTCAAGTGTTGGCTCAGCTGCCAACCTCTTATCAAAGGTAGAATTATTTCCTTTAAACGCTGCCTATAATTTTACCACAGAAACAGATGTATCTCAATGCGTATCAAAATCCTTGCTGATGTTGGTAACGGAATAACGCTTCCGATCAACTATAATCATATTCTTGTTGGCGTGATCTATCGTTTTCTTGCTGAATCCAATCCTGGATACGCTGATTTTCTGCATGATGAGGGATACCGTTTGGATAACAAGCACTTTAAACTCTTTACTTTCTCGCAACTGATGGCAGAACGCAGACGCATCATAGGTGAACAGATCCAGTTTGATTCAACATTGATGTGGTATGTATCTTCTCCTGTAGAAAGGTTTCTCTTGCATTTTTCAGATACGCTTTTAACACAAGGCAGCCTATCACTTGGATGTCATCAACTTAGGATCAAAGATGTCACTGTGCCACGTGTGCCACGTTTCCAGACGGATATGGACTTTCGTTGTATATCACCGATTGTGATGTCCTCAGTGCGAGAACATAAAGGGAAACAGGCGATGCATTACTGTCTACCCGATGATCCAGCGTTTTCTAACCTTATCCGTCAAAACCTGATTCGTAAACATGAAGCGATCTATGGAAAACCTCCACAAAACGATGCCTTGACGTTCGGTTTTGATGAAAAGTATATTAGCAGAAAACAAGGGCGCGTTACTCGGCTTGTTGACTACAAAGGTATCAAGGTGCGCGGGATATTGTGTCCGTTTCACATATCTGGCAGCACAGCGTTGATACAGGTTGGGTATGAATGTGGGTTCGGTGATAAGAATAGTGCGGGCTTTGGTATGGTAGAGGTTTAAATTCTTCAATCGCTTTTATGTGTGCCAAAGTGGCAGAACAAACTTGATTTATATTGGCATATAATTTGCTATGAATTAAGTAAATCCATCAACTATCTGTAGATGGTTGTATAATAAGGAGGATAACATGAATTTTCAATTTCTTTTTCAATACAGAGAAATTGTTGTTCTTTTTCAAGTTACATTTAAAAGTGTAACAAATATATTCAAAAAGAACGACAGAAATTTCTAAATAGTAATTAGTCCTTCCTGAGTAATGGTGGACAAGTTTGTCCACCATTACTCAGGAAGGTATTTAACTTTTACTTGTTGATATTGAAATCAAATAGTGTCCAACATGAAAATATGTAGGAAGTCCATTTTAATCGAACCAGTTTGGAATTGAAATTTCTGTCGTTCCTCTTGTAGGATCTTGTTACACTTTCACTTTTAATCGAACCAGTTTGGATTGTTGGCACGGCATAATAAATTGGATGGGAATAACCGAAACTAGGAGGGTTGTATTCATTGAAATATATTGAATTTTTGGTTCTTGCGGCATTACTTCATGACATAGGTAAGTTTCGGATGCGTCATACACAACCGAGGAAAAGGCACCAGGAGCATAGTTATGAGTTTGTCAACTCGGATTTCTTTTCTCCGTGCGGTGCAGCTTTTAAAGATGCTATTCGACATCACCATCCAGGTCGTTATCCAAAATGTCGTCCAACCGAACTCAAAAGCCTCATAGAAAGGCAAGTGATTTTGGCAGACCGGTTATCCGCGAAGGAACGGGAAGGCGAGGCGCGTGAACGTGAGGCACCTGGTCAATCTGCTCTGGTTTCACCGCTGTCACGCCTAAAGTACGATAACAAAGAATATCGGTATCCTCTTACTGTTCTTAATCTTGAACGTAGCACGATTATTCCTGCTGAATCCGTAGAAGTGAATCAGGACGAATATACGGCACTTTGGTATGCATTTAGTAAAGATTTTGACAAAATAACAGAAAATTCGACCTACTCACCGGATATTTATCAGACGATTGTAGCCCTGCTTCGCAAATACACTTCTCGTATACCATCTGCAACACCGTGGGAATTTAGCGATGAAGAAAGAAGTGTTCCTGATATTTCACTGTATGATCATCTTCGGACGACCGCTGCGATCGCTGCGTGTATTGGGCGTGAGTTTTCTGAAGAAAAAGAAATTGAGGTTGACATACAGTTAAACAAAAAAGCCCCTGAGAAAAAGATAGGCATGCTTATCAAAGGTGACATCTCTGGTATTCAAAACTTTCTCTATCAGATACTCTCTGATGGTGCTGCCCGTGAGTTACGAGGCAGATCATTCTATCTTCAACTGTTGACAGAGTCAATCGCACACTGGATATTGAGACAGTTTGATCTACCTATCACGAATCTTCTTCTTGCGAGTGGCGGACATTTTTATATCCTTGTCCCTTATAGCGATGCTAAAGAGAAGTTGAAAGAGATACGTCAAACAGTCTCTCAAAAACTTTGGGAACTTCACACCGGAGATCTTGCTTGCATGCTCGCGGGTGTGCCGATAACTGTAAGCGACTTTGAATCCGAGAAGTTTTCGGACAAGTGGGATGACGTTGGATCCGTAGTAATGCCTGAGAAGAAACAAGAAAAATGGTCGGAACTGGGTGCTCATAACATGTTTGAAAACTTCTTTGAGCCTCATGTAGAGAAACCGTTTGATTTTGGTTTTGATAAACTGGGAACAGATTTGCGAGATGCAAAGTATCTTGTGGCGTTTGAAGTGCCACAAACCCCAATGCAAGCAAATCCCGATTGGCGTGCAGCACTCAGAACCTTCGGATTGGATATTCACCTTATGAAGTATGAGGACAAACCAACAAATTCGCACGGAGCAAAACGCGCGAGTGTCTACTGTCTTGGAAATACAAACTTTCTTCAAGATGAAGTTCTCAATACATTCCAATGGGGAGATTTACCTGTGAGTTACGACTTCAAAATGCTACCACAGGTTATTCCAAAGAAACCTGATGGAAGTGTTGCGGATTATGATGACCTTGCAAACGCTTCAGAAGGTGTTAAATGGCTTGGGGCATTGCGGATGGATGTAGATGAGCTGGGGAAAGTATTCACTAAAAAACTTCAATACCCTACGATTTCTCGTCATGCGTCCTTAAGCAGAGAAATACAGCTCTTTTTTGAAGGATATGTACCAAAACTCTGCCGTGAATATAACAAGAAGCACGATGAAGAGATACTTGAACTCATCTATGCAGGTGGTGATGATCTGTTCCTTGTCGGTGGATGGAGTGCCTTACCTGAGATTGCTGAACAGATACGTTCTGAGTTCCGATGCTTTGTTACTGGCAATCACGTTACACTTTCTGGTGGCATTGCGATTGAACATAAGAAATTTCCACTCTACCAATATGCTGAACGCAGCGGTGAAGCCGAAAAATCTGCAAAAGCATGTGATACAAAAAACGCTATTACTTTCCTACAAAAACCGATGTCGTGGGACGACTTTAACTATGTCAACAAGTGGCACAGCAAGTTTTATGAGGTATTAAAAGGCGATAAACCACTCCCGCACGATATTCTTACCCGTCTAAGCCAGATATATTCTGATAAAGCATTAAGAGAAGGACATTGGGCTTGGCGTTCTATCTATTATTTTAGTCGTTTACAAGAACGAAATAAAGCACAAACACCTTTTATTGATGAGTTACGACAAGAACTTAACCATAAAACTTTTTCACGATTAAGAGAGTTTATTCGTGTTACAACAAGATGGACAGCGTTACGCATTAGAAAAAAGGGAGACTAAGATGCAAAACCACAGTAACAGAGATCAGCGAGGTGCACGAAATCAATCACAACGCGGTGGTAGAGATCAGAGACCAACACAATCCCGCAGGGATTACACATTACCAGAAAATGTGATTGAACAAGGTGGTGATTCACTTGTGGCAGCCGCTGAAAAATTGGGACGTGACCTAAAAAACCGAGGGCTTAAAACCTCTCAAATCCGAAAAGTTTACGCGGCTGTCAAAAAAATTCAGATGGGTGAGACGTTTGACAGGAATGATCTCGTTATGTTGAAGCCGAAATTGGCTTATGCAGCAGCGCGTAACCGAGAAGTGACAGACCTAAAAGATGCACTCACACAAGCGATTGACAGGGTGGACGATGACCCGAAAAGGTTCAAAAACTTCGTTGATTTCTTTGAAGCAACACTTGCCTACCACAAAGCCGCTGGCGGACAAAACTAAGGAGAGACACATGCCAAATATTCAACTACAAGGTAAGATTTTACTACAAGCAACGATTAACGCTTTGACCGGTTTACATATTGGTGGGAACACAAGTGAATTAGACATTGGCGGTATTGATAATCCTATCATACGAAATGCTTTTGATCGACACCCTTATATTCCCGGTTCTTCAGTGCGTGGGAAAATGCGAGGGCTGCTTGACCGACACTTTGGAAAACAATTGAATAAAGAGGTTGGTAGAGATGTACGTGTTCATGAGTGTGATAAACAAAGCGAGTATAAGACATGTCCAGTTTGTCAAGTCTTTGGCGTTGCGCCAATACGGGACTTGAGAGGAAAAACGATGCCAACCCGTGTTATCGTTCGCGACACTTTTTTAACACAAGATTCACTGGCAGCATTAGACAAAGCAGATATGGATAACGACTTCACCGAAATCAAAACGGAAGTCGCCATTGACCGAATCACTTCTGCTGCAACACCGCGTTCACAAGAACGAGTGCCCGCCGGGGTAAATTTCGGACCCTTTCAGATTGTTCATAGTCTCTATACACAGGATACAGGGGATGAGAACAACGACCTTGAGAACGAAGTGCAACTTTTTGATACCGTGCTGAAAGGCATGGAACTTTTGGCGGATGATTATCTCGGTGGTTCTGGATCACGCGGCTCCGGGCAGATAGCATTTGAGAACTTGACAATGACCTTCAAATCACGCGAATGTTATGAAAACGCAGATGTAGATCCAATGACGATAGCTGAGAAGATAGATATTAAAACCTTACGAGAATCAGGTTATACATCTATGATTGTAAATGCTATCAGCAGTGAATAGAGGCGAATATGGAAACTTACACCGTTTATCGTCTAACATTCAAAACGCAACTCCATCTGGGACGCGCTACCGGACCTGCACAAGAAGGCAGTCTCGGATTACAAAAGACCGTGACACATATCCCTGCGGATACACTCTTTTCCGCTATCTGTCAGATGTGGACGACATTTTATGACACACAAAGCCTCACAGATTTTCTCTCTCCGTATACCGTAGGAGGTAAGTCGCTTCCGTTCATGTTGACATCGGCGTTCCCCTTTGCACATGATGTCTACTTCTATCCGAAACCCTTGACGTTTCAAAACTCATCTAAGAAAAGCAAACGCGTTCAGTTTATTTCAAACAACATTTTTAGAGACATTATCTCTGGAAACACGCCTGAATTCAAAGACAATCAAGTGATAAACGGCGAAAAAGTGTGGATAAGTCCTGAAGAAAAAAATAAACTCACTGAAATCATGGACGATACTCCCGTCGTTTGGAAAACTGACACACGACCACGAGTTACGATTGGTAGTCAGAATGCTGGATCCGAAATATGGCACGTCCAAACCGTCCAATTCAACACGAACTGCGGTCTCTGGTTTGCCGTTGATTTCAATAATGATGACAAAATGAAGTCGACATTTGAGACGTTACTACAGGTGCTTGGTGATACCGGCATCGGTGGTGAACGAAACGCAGGATACGGACTCTTTGATATTAATATTGAAAACGATTACGTGTTGCCCAATGTAGAAAATGAGAACCGCTTTGTCACGCTTTCACGGATATGTCCAAAGTCAAAAGAGCAACTTGAACAGCTTCAGACAGGCAGTGTTGCTTACAACCTAAACAAAGTGAGTGCCCCTGATAAAATGTCTTCAAAACAAATCTCTCGAAAGCAAGTCTATATGTTCGCAGAAGGCTCCGTCCTAAATACAAGTGAAAAACTGATCGGACAGTTGGTAGATTTACGACTTAATAATGACTCACAGCCTGTCTATCGATACGGATACGCTTGGCAGATCGGTATCAAAGGAACCGAGTAATGAAACAAAAATATCAACTCGAAACACTGACCCCTATTCATATAGGTTCAGGGGAAACGCTCAACCACATAGATGGATGCTACGCCAATGGAAACTGGTATCACATTGATTTAGACCGAGTGCTGACACACCCAAGCACTGATATAAACGCATTAACATCAGAAATGTCAAGACGCGACTTCCGATGGCAACGTTACTTTTCGCAACGAAACATGAACCCGGCAGACTTCGCTGCTTATCGTCTCGCTTGCCTAACAAGCCCAGAAACAGGTGAAATACGGGAAGCAATCAAAACCTTTGGCAACCAACCCTATATCCCAGGTAGCACGTTCAAAGGCGCACTCCGCACCGCGTTGTTATCTGAACTCATTGTCGAGGACGAACAACTTTTTCAAAATGGTTTGGCACACCTACAAAACCTCACAAGACAAACAGCACGCGGTAACCCACGAACAGAGACACCCGCAAAGAAAATTGAACAAGAAGCTTTTGGCAAAGACCCAAACCATGACATCCTACGGGCTTTACAAGTTGGTGATACAGAAACGTTGGCAAGTGATGCCCTTGAAATAGGAACAGCATGGACAATAACACTCAATCAAAACAACCAGCTTGTTCAGAAAATAGAGAGTGGACGTGAGTATAAAAACTATGTTCAACAAATTCCCGCAGGGCAAAAGTTAACGTTTACAATCAAAATTGATGAACTGCTTTTCCGTAGAAATGAAAAATCTAAACTTCGTTTCAGCGATTTACAAGAAGAAGCGATACGAGATATTGCAGGGGTCTGTCGCGCAGATGCTGAGTCACTCATGCAAAGTGAACAAGGGTTTTTTGATTACTACGACTTTCCAAATATACCCGATGTTTACGATGAACTCATTGGACAAAATGAAAACCTTACCAAAGGAGAATTCATTTTACAAATCGGATGGGGTACAGGGTACAACGCTAATACTGTCACATCTCTATTTACGGATGATGATGACGCACCTGATACTGACGATTCAGGTGATGATGACGATGACGCTGCTGGATTTACGGATGATGATGACGCACCTGATACCCTATTGATGGATTTGCGCGAACGTTTTCGGTTAGGTGAAAGCCGTGCGCAACGCGGACACTACGACGAACGAGAATTCCCAAAAACAAGACGCATCTTATATCAAGGACGAAACCCCATCGCACCGCTGGGTTGGGTCAAAATATCATCTATTGAAAAGTAGGAGAACAACACGATGGCGAGACTTCTAATCACAACAGTCGGAACATCACTTCTAACAAATCGTGACCGACCTTGGACATGGTCACACTACAATGAAGATAAACCTTTACCTGATTTAGAGATTGTTGATAAATGGCTTGCTGACGCGGATCCTGTAAAAGCCAGCGCGGAAATGAACACGCTGCATAGACGTGAAATTGATAAAACAGATCGAATCTCTTTCTTGCATTCGGAGACACCTGAAGGCAAATACTGCTCTGAAAGACTTGGCACATATTATGCGAATAAGTGTCGCGATGTGAGACAGTGTGTCTTAAGAGCTTTGAGTTACCAAGACAAGAGTTTTGCACAAAGCGGACTCAAAAGCCTAATTTCTGTTACAATTCAGGAAATTCATTATGCTCGCGAACAAGGATTAACACCAATATTCTGTGCAACAGGTGGTTTCAAAGCGGAGATAGCGTTTCTAAATCTCTTGGGGGCACTACTTAACATAGAGGTTTACTATATTCATGAATTACACCGAGAGGAAGTCCTACTTCCACGCCTGCCTTTAACTTGGGATACAGGTTACGTGCTTCAACATCAAGAGTTCTTTGAGTGGATTAAGACAGAACCTCGTAAAAGTTTAGAGGTGGAGAGTTGGCTAAAGGCACGCCACGAATTACGACCTTTGGTAGCAGACGTGGAAATAGACGGGGAAGCCTATATCGACTTAAGTGCCGCAGGTGAACTCTTATTTGAAGCAGCCAGAGCCTTTCGCCCGCATGCAGAATATCCCCAACCCAGTTCAAATTCGTATGAAAAGAAATACGGATTGTCGGGTGTTTCACATTCTAAACCAAAAGGATGGCGACAATTTGTTGATAAACTCCGCAGAATTGATTGCGTCGATTATGTGCGTTTCAATGAAAAAGCTTATGGTGGTGCTCATGTAAAAATTATGAACGATGAACAAGGCACTATCGGTGTTCGATTCGGTCCCACTGGAGGTGAATTGCCTTTACAAGTTGATACAACCGCTCGTGGAAATGAACAGACTGAGTTAGTCGCCACAGACATTCGCAGAATTAGGCAGAGGCTGTGATGTTCTTATCGTTATGGTAAAGTCTAAAATTGCTGCACATACATTTACCTATCGTTCACTTTACTCAAAAGGAAACTCAATGCAAAATCCAAAGCATCCCAACATCACTGGCACTGCCATCAATTATCTTTATGTCTGTCAACGCAAACTCTGGCTGCATCAACATCATATCAATATGGAGCATACTTCCGAAGCCGTAGACCTTGGTAAACATCTCCACGAACAGAGTTATCCGCGTGAAAAACGTAGAGAAGTGGACATTGATAATCTTGTCAAAATAGATTTCATTGATGAGCAGGGTGTTCTGCATGACATCAAATCCAGTCCCTATATGGAAACCGCACACATCATGCAACTCTGTTATTACCTCTATTTACTCAAACAGAAAGGGGTATCAAATAGAAAAGGCGTTATCAACTACCCACGCCAACGCCAGACCACAGAGGTAGAACTCACGCCTGAAAAAGAGAAAGAAGTTGAAATAGCTATCAAAAAGGTCAACGAGATCACGGCATTGCCAACACCACCTCGTGCTGAGTATATGGAGATTTGTAAATTTTGTAGTTATCAAGAACTTTGCTGGAGTTAAATATGTCACGCAACTACTATATTACGCAATCCGGTAGACTCCGCAGGAAAGACAATACGCTTTACCTTGAACTCAAAGATGAATCTCATATCCATATACCTGTGGAAGATGTTGACGCTCTCTATTTTTATGGTGAACTTGACCTGAATACCAAATTACTCAATTTCCTCGCTCAAAAGAAAATTCCGTTTCATGCGTTCAACTACTACGGCTACTATTCAGGAAGCTACTACCCAAGAGAATATCTCAACTCCGGATCGCTTCTCGTTAAACAGGTGCAGCACTATGAAAAACTTGCGAAACGGATGATAATTGCACATGAATTCGTCACCTCTGCCGTTTTTAACATGCTCCGAATCTTGAGGTATCACACCAACCGCAACAAGGATTGCAGCACACAAATTCAAGCAATAGAAACGTTCTTACAAGAAAGCCAATCCGCAAAGAATACAAATCAGTTAATGGGATATGAGGGAACAATCCGAGATACCTACTACACCGCTTTCAATACAATTTTGACGTTGAAAACTCCCTTTGAACAGCGTGTGCGACGCCCCCCAGATAATCCTATCAACGCAGCTATCTCATTCGGCAACTCATTGATGTATACTGCATGCCTCACCGAAATTTATCGGACACAACTCAACCCCACTATCAGTTTTTTACATGAACCTGGGGAACGCCGTTTTTCACTCAGTCTTGACCTCGCCGAAATTTTCAAACCGCTAATCATAGATAGAATTATATTCCGTCTATTCAACCGAGGACAACTCAACGAGGAAAAACACTTTGAGACAAAAGTAGGACAGTGTTATCTCAATGAACAAGGACGAAAAACATTCATTGCTGCATTCGATGAACAACTCAAGCAAACAGTCTCGCATCGAAAATTGAACCGACACGTCTCATATCAGAGACTTATCAGATTGGAATGTTACAAACTTATCAAACATCTTGTCGGCATGGAAGCATATCAGGCACTCCGACCTTGGTGGTAGGAACAATACTTGATTCACAACCTTTCAAAGGATTATTCAAGTGTATATCATTATCGTCTACGACATTGAAACTAAACGCGTTGCAAAGGTATGCAAATATCTGCGCCAACACCTCAATTGGATTCAAAACTCCGTCTTTGAAGGACAATTAACAAAAGCACAGTTTGCTCGCGTCAAATCAGGATTAGTCGAAATCACCGACCCTGAAAAAGACTCCGTAATTATCTATCAACTACGCGACGCAAAATGGATGAATAAAGAGGTAATTGGTGTAGATAAAAATCCTGCTACAAACCTGCTATGAGTAAGAGATCAAAGGTAAATCTGTGTATAAATTTTGCTGTCGATCTCCAAATTATGAAGATAAAAATACATCTTAATTTCTCTCATTTTACTAAATATTGCTGATAAAGCCTTATGCTATAAGATGCCGTCAACCTTCCAGAGAAATTGCACTATTAGAGGTCGACGGCAAATCAATATAGAAACAGATAAAAATAAGAAGATTGTAGACAATCACCATAAGGATTCAGTATAATATTAATGCTGTTTAGGTATAGCCTTCTAATCGAACCAATTTGGAATTGAAACGACAACGTAGACGATAACCTCAAAAATCCATCAAAAGCCTTCTAATCGAACCAATTTGGAATTGAAACTCTGGTGCCATGAGCTGCAGGACGGGACCTGCCGCCTTCTAATCGAACCAATTTGGAATTGAAACGCAGCCCATGATTGTTACGAATATTATTACTATTAACTTCTAATCGAACCAATTTGGAATTGAAACACTGTCATTGCGGTTGTTTCATGCGGTAATTCTATGCTTCTAATCGAACCAATTTGGAATTGAAACTTAATTGTGGTAGTCCTCATTATAACTGGTCATTCACTTCTAATCGAACCAATTTGGAATTGAAACGCTCTCATCCTTGCTTCAAGGATAACCCACTGCTTTCTTCTAATCGAACCAATTTGGAATTGAAACGTTGCCCGCCCCTGTCTTGGTTGCTCATTTTTGGACAACTTCTAATCGAACCAATTTGGAATTGAAACGTGTTCTGATATACACAATTGACCTGCGTGTCCTACCTTCTAATCGAACCAATTTGGAATTGAAACGTCGGTGAGATGTAGTGTTTTGGTGGTTTTGTGCGCTTCTAATCGAACCAATTTGGAATTGAAACTTCTTTAAACCGGTTCATTTTTATCCTTCCTTTTGACTTCTAATCGAACCAATTTGGAATTGAAACACATACTGAATATATTGTTGCATCAACACGTTTTCGCTTCTAATCGAACCAATTTGGAATTGAAACATAACGATCATCTACTTTAATATTGATAGGATCATCTCTTCTAATCGAACCAATTTGGAATTGAAACTCAAATGACTCTAAAACATCCAAATTATCGTTATACTTCTAATCGAACCAATTTGGAATTGAAACCTTTCTTTAAGTACTTTCTTTAAGTTTCTTTAAGGACTTCTAATCGAACCAATTTGGAATTGAAACAAAAATCCTCGCCTTTTGCATTTTTGGGTCATCACTCTTCTAATCGAACCAATTTGGAATTGAAACTAGATACGGTTAGCTTCGTCAACTTCGTATGTCCACTTCTAATCGAACCAATTTGGAATTGAAACGTCAATCAAGACACTTGTTCAGTCGCTATGTGATGACTTCTAATCGAACCAATTTGGAATTGAAACCTAAAGATTATTATCCATGTCAATCACCGATAAAACCTTCTAATCGAACCAATTTGGAATTGAAACCACAATCGCAACTGCGAGTTCGGACGATACCATCCGTCTTCTAATCGAACCAATTTGGAATTGAAACTTGGAGGGAAACAAACAAGATCGCTAACACTGATTTCACTTCTAATCGAACCAATTTGGAATTGAAACACTTGATCGTTTTTCTCTAAAGCTTGTGCTTCATCACTTCTAATCGAACCAATTTGGAATTGAAACCCAAACGAACGGTATATCTATAACCGAATTGTTTGCTTCTAATCGAACCAATTTGGAATTGAAACACCAGTGTCTCGTACGACGCTGGTATTTCATTATTGCTTCTAATCGAACCAATTTGGAATTGAAACACCTTCTGTCATTAATGCCCATGAAATCAGGTTCTAACTTCTAATCGAACCAATTTGGAATTGAAACTTTGGAGAATTCGGGTTTAGTCATCATTTTTTTTCCTTCTAATCGAACCAATTTGGAATTGAAACGAATCAGTTCATCTTGGCGGTATTCCTGCTTTTCCACTTCTAATCGAACCAATTTGGAATTGAAACTCACGTCGCTTATCATCAGGTAACGTCACACTAATAGCTTCTAATCGAACCAATTTGGAATTGAAACGGGTATAATGTGCTACAGTCCACCCTTTCATAACAACTTCTAATCGAACCAATTTGGAATTGAAACGAATTAAATCCGCACAGAGCACAGAAATGCACTTCATTCTTCTAATCGAACCAATTTGGAATTGAAACTCTTCATAAGCATTTTGAAGATAATTATATCCACACCTTCTAATCGAACCAATTTGGAATTGAAACACTATTACAGTGATACTGTCTATCCGACAATTTTAACTTCTAATCGAACCAATTTGGAATTGAAACGATAACAAAACTTTTTATTTCCGCACCAGTGGACCACTTCTAATCGAACCAATTTGGAATTGAAACACCTTCCTTTAGTAAGAAGATATACCTGTTAATTTTACTTCTAATCGAACCAATTTGGAATTGAAACGGGTATACCAGCTGATGATTCACAACGGTTTGGACTTCTAATCGAACCAATTTGGAATTGAAACTTTGCTGCGTTGGCTGTTATTGCCATGATTGCCACTTCTAATCGAACCAATTTGGAATTGAAACTATCCGTTTGTTGCTGTTGCGATTATTGCGATTATCTTCTAATCGAACCAATTTGGAATTGAAACTGGTTTGTTGCTGTCAAGGCGTATTAAAGACCCCGCCTTCTAATCGAACCAATTTGGAATTGAAACTCGTTGAGTCGGTGCCAGCGTTGGTTGTGTGCGAGCTTCTAATCGAACCAATTTGGAATTGAAACGATTCTTCTTGACCCACTCCTCTATCTTCTCTCGTGACTTCTAATCGAACCAATTTGGAATTGAAACTATTTCTATTGTAATATACCCGTTTGGCTCAACCGCCTTCTAATCGAACCAATTTGGAATTGAAACGGAATGATGGTGTCTTTCCATTCATCAAATTTTTCCTTCTAATCGAACCAATTTGGAATTGAAACTTGGTTTTGAGCCTCCAAGTCATTTTCCTCATCAGATAACTTCTAATCGAACCAATTTGGAATTGAAACGAAATAATATTGGTAATATGCGGGATGACAGCAGAACTTCTAATCGAACCAATTTGGAATTGAAACATTGACTTGTAGCGACCGATTAGTATTTTTGTGCCCCCATCTTCTAATCGAACCAATTTGGAATTGAAACGAGAAGGTTAGCAGTCTTTTTAGTATGCTCCGTAGGCTTCTAATCGAACCAATTTGGAATTGAAACGGTTCAATATATCCTTTTAGACTGACTTTATCGCCTTCTAATCGAACCAATTTGGAATTGAAACGGGGACACAACTCTGTTGATTATCTACTTAAGGTACTTCTAATCGAACCAATTTGGAATTGAAACTGTACAATAACTTCAATGTCTGTTCCAAAAAGTTCTCTTCTAATCGAACCAATTTGGAATTGAAACGTTCGCCTGCCTCCCCGGCGCAGTCCGAATAGGCAACTTCTAATCGAACCAATTTGGAATTGAAACTCGTAACAAAATACAGACATCATATTATCAGTCATACTTCTAATCGAACCAATTTGGAATTGAAACATAGTTATGATTGTCCTATAAGCTATGTCGCGTGCCTTCTAATCGAACCAATTTGGAATTGAAACGTTGCAAAGGGAATTGGACTCATCGGTAAAGGAACACTTCTAATCGAACCAATTTGGAATTGAAACCATATGATGAGAAACTCATATAATCGAATATTGTGCAACTTCTAATCGAACCAATTTGGAATTGAAACCTAAGTCTAATCGGTGCTACAACTTTATCATGGTTCTTCTAATCGAACCAATTTGGAATTGAAACTTGTTATTTTACCTTCCATTTTCGTCAATGCACCCGGTACTTCTAATCGAACCAATTTGGAATTGAAACTGAAATTACGAGGTTTGAAAGTATTTCCATCGAAGTATCTTCTAATCGAACCAATTTGGAATTGAAACTCATATATTTTGCTCTGCCCAGTAGACGATCATCAACTTCTAATCGAACCAATTTGGAATTGAAACGCTTCATTCGGTTTATATGCCATTATAGAATCCCCTCTTCTAATCGAACCAATTTGGAATTGAAACGTATCTATTACCAGAGAGATATGTCGGTATCTACTCTTCTAATCGAACCAATTTGGAATTGAAACGCTGCATTTTCGATTTCGTTGAGGACTTCATCGCTACTTCTAATCGAACCAATTTGGAATTGAAACGAACATGAATTTGCTAATCTGGTAGTTATTCAGCAACTTCTAATCGAACCAATTTGGAATTGAAACTCACTGTTTATGCCTTTCTGCGCTTGTGATATATAGCTTCTAATCGAACCAATTTGGAATTGAAACAGAATATTTGGGTTGCATCCTGAAGATAAAGCGTCTTCTAATCGAACCAATTTGGAATTGAAACATAGTAATGATAATTGATTTTCGTTCTTGGGGGATTCAACTTCTAATCGAACCAATTTGGAATTGAAACGTCATAATCCAAAATTTCAATATTGTATAATTTTCTACTTCTAATCGAACCAATTTGGAATTGAAACTCAATTCGGGATCTCGGGTCAATCTGCCTGCAATTCTTCTAATCGAACCAATTTGGAATTGAAACAATTCAATCAGTGACCATACGTTGTCTTTGTATTTGACTTCTAATCGAACCAATTTGGAATTGAAACTTTCTGAAATCATCACAAAGCGACTGAACAAGTTTCTCTTCTAATCGAACCAATTTGGAATTGAAACATTATTTTTCTCGCTATTGGTAGATTCTTTGAGACTTCTAATCGAACCAATTTGGAATTGAAACGCTAAACTTCCCATTGCTGTTAAGAGTGTAGCGAACTTCTAATCGAACCAATTTGGAATTGAAACTTACGGGTCTCAAGTCATAAGACTTTTTAAGGATGCTTCTAATCGAACCAATTTGGAATTGAAACGCAGTGCCGTGTTGCTAAATTGCAACTGATACCCGCCTTCTAATCGAACCAATTTGGAATTGAAACTCTAATAATTTGACAGGCATGATACTACCTAACATAACTTCTAATCGAACCAATTTGGAATTGAAACAATCAAAATTTGACATTTTATATTCCTTATTTTCAAACTTCTAATCGAACCAATTTGGAATTGAAACGTTCCTGGACCTGCGAATACTGCGAGTGGGGATCCGGCTTCTAATCGAACCAATTTGGAATTGAAACCACTCAATGAACACAATATACTTGAAATTTCCGACACTTCTAATCGAACCAATTTGGAATTGAAACCGGCAAGTATCCCCCAACCTGAAATGTTGAGAGCCACTTCTAATCGAACCAATTTGGAATTGAAACGATGCTGCAATTGTTAGTGCTTGCACTATCTTCTAACTTCTAATCGAACCAATTTGGAATTGAAACGATTCTGATAAGGACATCAAATAACTACAGCGTATCTCATAAATAGTCAAATAGTATAATTAATCCTTTTAATTTATGATCATCTCTGTTAGACTTTTGAGAACAGGTAAAAGTTAGGAGATGTTATATATGGCACTGAATGATAAAGAGTGGCAAATCGTTGACCCCTTGTTTCCCGAACTCCCGACAGGACACCGTGGGAGACCTTGGCGTGGAAATCGAGAAGTATTAGATGGGATACTTTGGGTGTTTGCGGACGGGAGCACCGTGGCGTGATTTACCGAAGAAGTATCCATCGTATCAAACGTGTCATCGTCGTTTCCAGCCATGGTGTATTGATGGGACGCTAAAAAGTGTGCTTGAAATGATAGCAGTTAGACTCGACAAACAGGGAAAACTGGATCTGAACGAATGTTGTATCGATGCAAAGTTCGTTCCTGCTAAAAAGGGGGAGAGTGTGTCGGTAAAACGAAGTGTGGTAAAGGGACGAAACTGATGGCGATTACAGAAAAGGGTGGGAGACCTGTGAGTGTTTTGGTTGCCAATGCATCACGGCATGAGGTGCGTCTGGTTGAACCGACATTAGATGTGAGTTTTGTATCGGCAATGCCAGCAGTATTGATAGGCGACAAAGCATACGATTTGGATCCATTAGATACAACACTCAGGTGTCGTGGTATTGAAATGGTAGCCCCGCATAAAAAGAATCGTCCGTCCGCTGTGACACAGGAGGGTCGTCGTTTACGCCGGTATAAGCATCGTTTCAAAGTGGAGCGTTTTTTCAGTTGGCTTGAGGATTTTCGGCGTTTGGTCGTGAGGTGGGAACATAAAGCTGCGAACTATTTAGGATTTGTTCATCTCGCTTGTATTCGACTACTAATAAAGTATTTATGAGATACGCTGTATATTTTTTGGGAAATGTGGAACTAATGATGACGAATCAGATACCATAAACACCTACTCACATAATTTGTTTCTAAAATAACTGCAATTCAATGAATGCTTACCTCGTTATCCATCAATAAGAATCTCATTGAAAAGTGCACGTGTTGTCTCAGTCCATTTACCATAATCCTGTAAAAATTCCTCTACGATACGGGTTTTATCAGTATCATCGTAGCCGAGTCTGCGTGCTAAATGTTCCAATTCTACCCGATTTGTAGGCAATGCATCTAATGGACGGTCATGGACAATCCGTAGTGCGTTTTCAACTCGTCGAAGGAATTGATACGCCTCAGATAATCCCGTACACTGTTTTTCAGTAAGTACACCGATTTCGTGAAGTCTATCTATTACAAGGAGGGTATTGGGTACGCGCACTGACGTATTTTCTGTGCCATAGATGAGTTGTAGTGTTTGAACTGCAAATTCAATATCAACAAGTCCACCATATCCTGACTTTACATTAGTAGTAGGTTTTTGAACCTTCCCACTCCGTCTCCGTCGTGATTTAGGTTTTCTTATTGCTTGTGCTTCTTTTCTTTGACGTGTCCTAACAATCTCTGTAATCCCATCGGATGTGAGTGGCTCAGAATAGCAAAATGCATGAGCTATCTCTTTGTATTGGTTCCCCAATCCATCCACATCTCCTGCAATGACTCTTGCACGAGTAAGTGCTTGACGTTCCCATATTTCTGCTGAGTTATCATAATAATTCTGATAGCCCTGTAGTGGTAACGCTATCGCTCCACCAGTGCCATAGGGACGAAGCCGTAGATCGAGTTCATAAATACTCAATCCATGATTCCCACTAAGTTGATTAACCAATTCTAATCCGAGTGTTGTGAAATACTCAGAATTTGACATTCCCTTTGTTGTCTTACCATCGGCAGTATAGACATACATCACATCTAAATCTGAACTAAAATTAAGATCACGTCCACCGAATTTCCCCATTGCAATGATTGCGAACGTCACAGGATTTCCGTCTTCACCTAAAGGTATTCCGTGTTCTTCTTGTAACTGTGTGTATATCTGAGAATAGATTGCTTGCAGTATTGCCTCAGCTAAATCTGAGAGTTCTTCTGTTGTTGTCGGAAGGTCAGCGTTTCCGACTATATTTCGCAATGCAATCCGCCATATCTCATCGTTTTTGTAGCGTCTAAGTTCTCTTAACACATTATCATCGGATGTATGTGTAAGTATCTGTGACACCTCTTCCTGTTTATTCGCAAGTGTCTTAGGGAGTTCAGTGAAAGTAGGTATTGTCAATAGGTCAAAGAGTTCTGGACTTGCAATGAGTAGATCTGCTAAATATAGGCTTGAACCACAGACACTTGTCAATGCTTCAAGTGCCCTTTGTCTTTCCATAAACATCGTGTAGTAGCTGCTCCTTGCACCGACTTTTGCAGCAAATGCTTCAAAGTAACGTAGTGCCATATCTGGATCTGGTGACTGACTTAAGCACTTTAATAGTGTTGGTGCAAGTTTGAAGAAGGAACGTCTGACGGTAGGTGAAAACTGCTGTCCGTCTGGTCCGTTGGCAAGGTGACGTAGTAAGCGATGTGCTTCACGTACATTCTCAAAACCGAACTTAACTAACTGTGTCTGTATTTCTTCGTAGTCATCTTGGTTCAGCAGTACTGCAATATCAACGCCATCCTTTTCATGAACATCCATCACTTTTTCAAATATTTCACGTACACCCTCTTTATGTTTTTGGAAATCATGACGGAATGTCTGAAGTGCATTATCACGGTAACCCAATCGTCTTGCGAGTTGTAATTCATCTTGCTCTTTAGATGGCACTGAATAGCGTTGTTGGTCTGATTCAATCTGGATACAGTTCTCTACCCTTCGCAAATACCGATAGGCATCTGAAAGTGTATCTGCGTCGTCTGGATCAAGCAGTTCCTCATTCTTCATTGCTATAAGTGTCTCCAGTGTATTCTGTGAACAAAGAGACTTCCGTTTTCCACCATGGATCATCTGTAGACACTGTACAGTGAACTCAATATCACGAATGGCACCAGGACCGAGTTTGACATGCTTTTCAAGGTCAACCTTTTCGCCTACAAGTCGTTCTTCTATCCGTGCTTTTGTGTTGTAAATATCTGCTTTAATTTCATTGAGTGTAACACCGTCTAAGTATCGTTGATAAACAAAAGGTTGGATCATACGGATAAACTCGTGTCCAAAATCCATATCCCCGGCAACCGGACGCGCTTTAATTAACGCTTGTCGTTCCCATAAATCACCCCATCCTTCATAGTAGCTTTCATAACTTTCCATAGAACGGATGATAACGCCTGCACTGCTCTCCGGACGCAAACGAATATCTACGCGAAATACATAACCATCGGCTGTCACCTCACTCATTGCCTGTATAATATACTCACACACCCTTGAATAATATTCGCTATTATCAATACCTTCATCGGTCTTCCCTTCATCGGAATATACAAAAATTAGGTCAATATCTGAACTAAAGTTGAGTTCAAATCCCCCGAGTTTGCCCATTCCTATAATAGCAAAACGGCAATTTCCAGTGCCATCTTCATTCAGCGGTGTACCATACTTAGGTTTCATAATCTGGTCACGTCCGATTTCAAAACAGTGTTGCATTGTTGCTTCTGCTAAATTGCTCATCTCTAATGTAGTGGTTTCAACGTCTATAGTTTGAAGAAGGTCTCGTAATGCTATTCGCAGGCTCTCACGCCTCTTGTATCCACGAATAATACGGAGTTTTTGTTCAATATTTGTATATCTACCGAGTGTTTGTGCAAGTTCTTGATACATGATATCGCGTGACTTTGTATGATCCATCACGTTTGCATCAATTATGTCATAAAAATAGATAGGATTGCGAATCAGTATATCCGATAGATATGTGGATGCGCCAAAACTGGTCATGACTGTTTGTATTAGAAACGGTGCATCACGTAGGAGTTGATAGACCCATATCCGATTGAAAGTTACAACGGAAAAACGTGAGAAATTCTTTAGTGCTGCTTCAGGATTAGGGCAATTTAGGCAGGATTCTAACAACGGGATTGCGATTTCTGAAAAACTGGATTGGATAGCAGGATCATCGGTTGTGAGTTCTTGTATGCTGCGCAATATAGATTCACTGTTTACGTCTCCGTGTGAATCGGCTACGCTGGATAATATGTGATGAATTTCCTCTTTCTGAACTTGTGGGAGTGGCAGTTCTTCGTAATTCATCATTCTCCTCTATTTGCAACGCATGAATGAATTTATTTTAGCATGGACAATCTTTCTATGCAAATAAAATGTTGCTTATGGTGTGTAAAGTTTTGGCATTAACCGCATAATTCATTGTAGTAGTGAACTCCGATACCTGACCTGAAATTATTGACATAGGATCATCTTCATTGTATAATGTCAGCAGTATGAAAACCTAACTGAAAACATTACACTGTAATAATCATTTCAAGAAGGGAAGTCGTCTCATGAAAATCAAACACATTGTTCTGATTTTATTGTTGAATTTCGTTTTATTTGAAACAACTATGTTTGCTGAAGACGACCATAAGCCACAATGGAATTTACCCTTTGGTGCTAAAGCACGTCTTGGAAAAGGACGAATACACGAAATAGCGTATTCACGTGATGGGAAAAACCTTGCTGTAGCAACTTATGTAGGGATTTGGATGTATGATACAGAAACATTACATCCTCACACTCTGCTTCCTCCACATACACGCGGTTCATGGGGGATAAGTTACAGTCCTGATGGTAGTATTCTTGCAAGTACAAGTTCAGATGGTACTATATGGCTGCGTGACACACACTCTGGTGAAGTGACCAAGTCCCTAATGTCTCATCCTGGTTCTATCTGGTCAGTCGATTTTAGTCCAGATGGAAATACCATTGTTGTAGGTGGAAGTTTCCCCAATGCCACTGTCCGAATCTGGGATGTTAAGAGCGGTGATCTCAAAAATAATCTACCAGGACATACTGGTCATATAAGAAGTGTTCGTTTTAGCCCAGATGGAAAAACAATCGCAAGTGCATGTTGGGACAAAACAGTTAGACTGTGGGATGCCTCTACAGGCTTGACTAAGAACATACTCACTGGACATACTGATCGTGTCGAAAGTGTAAGTTTCAGACTGGATGGAAATAGGATTGCATCAGCAAGTAATGATAATACTATTCGTCTTTGGGATGTAACTGATGGTTCTCTCATAAACACTTTTTCTGAACATAATAGTTACGTTGTCAGCTTCAGTCCTGAGGGAAGAAGAATCGTTAGCGGTGGTTCAGACGGAATACTAAGGTTATATGATGCAGATACAGGGACACACTTATTAGCTTTGACTGGACATAAAAGATACATCAAGACTATCTGTTTTAGTCCTGATGAAAAGACAATCGCAACTGGAAGTGCAGATGGAACTATACGATTCTGGGACTATGAAGTTGGAAAACACCGAAACACTATTGATGGACATACCGGTGTAGTCCGGGGGATTAGTTTCAGTCCAGACGGAGAAACCATAGCAACTGCTAATAGAGATCACGGGATCATACAACTTTGGAATACTTCATCAGGTAAGCATATAAAAACACTCACTGGACATACAGGAGTGTTATGGAGCGTCGATTATAGTCCTGATGGAAAGACAATCGCAAGCGGCGGCAGCGATAGAAGTATTCGTCTTTGGGATGCAGAGACCGGTCAACTCAAAAAAATACTTTTAGGACATCTCAATGGTGTATTATGTACCAGTTTCAGTCCAGATGGAAGAACAATCGCAAGCGGTGGTTATGATAGTACAGTTATACTCTGGGATGTGGAGACTGGCTTATCTAAAATTAAGCTGATTGGACACACAGAGCAAGTTAACTCTGTTGATATTAGTCCAAATGGTGATATCATTGCAAGTGCGAGTCGTGATACTACAGTCAAACTGTGGGATGTTGAAACAGGGATACATCTAAATACGCTCACCGGACATCCCAAAGAAGTTGAGTGTGTGAGATTCAGTCCAGATGGAAAAATACTTGCAAGTGGGGGTAGAGAGGATACCGTTAGGTTTTGGGATGTGAAAACGAGAACACACTTGAGAAATCTTAACGCACGACTCTTTAATTTTGAAGACCTGAGTTTTAGTCCTGATGGTAAAACTCTCGCTATAGCAAATTGGGAGTTAGGTATCAAACTTTATGACGTTGAGACCGGGAAAGTACATAGAACCTTTCAAGGACATACCGATGGAGTCAGGTCTGTCAGTTACAGTCCTGATGGGAAAACAGTCGCAAGCGGAGGTTGGGATTGTATTGTCTACCTTTGGGATTTAAGTAATGCTACTGAAGAATAACTGATAGGGAATGTCAACTCGTATTTTTCAGTGAGAATAGCTTAACACTACACCCCACATCGCCTAAGATACGATTAAATTATTGCTTATAGGTCAATTCATGGAATCATTATATTTAACGGACACACAACAGAAACACTGGCAAGAACAGGGATATCTTATACTAAAACAGGTGCTTTCAGCTGCTGAAATTGAGATACTATTGGCAGCAATAGATCCGGTGATAGAAGACTATGTCAAACAGACACCAAGTCTGCATGGGTATCGTTTTGGCAAGGGTGCTTTCACCATTATTCGTGCAATTGAGAGGACAGATGCATTAGATCCCCTCACAGATCATCCACCCACCTTCGGAACAATCCTGTCATTGATGGGACCGTATCTACAAATAATGGGAACACAAATCTATGTCCGACATTCTGATGCTGGTGCCTTGATGGGATTTCACACAGATGCCGGTCCATCCCTGCAACGTATACACCCACACCCCGATAGTCTTCCGCTGCAATTCAAAATCCAGTTTTTCTTAACAGACCTTTCTGAACCTGACCAAGCCAATTTTATGTGTGTACCGGGAAGTCATAAGAAACCATACCCGGAAATGCGTTTGGAGAAAGGTGTATTTCCAGAAGGGGCAATTCAGGTGTTGGCAGAAGCTGGAGATGCAGTTATCTTTCCATGGGCATTATGGCATGGAGTCGGACCAAATCGAATAGACCGCATCCGTAAAAGTGTTACTCTCCGCTATGGACAAATGTGGTGTAGACCTTATGATTATGACAGACTCCCGTCCAATGTGTTGGAACGGATGACACCACGCCGACGCAGACTATTCGGTGATATGGGAGAGAACTTTCACCCAACAGATTACTACAAACCGAAAGACCAAATTGAGATTATATGCAGTGATGAATGGAGTATATCTATATAGGAATAAGGAATACTAATTTGCTTGTTGTAATTTTTTGAATAGGTCTCTGAATATGGCATCGCGATTCACACCTGTCGCTACTCGCATCAAGTGACGACTGTTATCAAAACTCCACGTAACAGCATCCGTCAGGATGGGACTATGTACAATTTCTGTCGGAACCCAGCTGCTATCAACAAGATACGCAGTTGCTGAGATATCCCAAATTACTTTAGACCAACCGAAGTGGTCTTTGTTGTAATTTTTGAAGATATCAACGAGATAATCCCCAATTTTCCCCTGACCTTGTACATAACGTTCCATCTCTGCCACTGTAGTGTGCAGATGAGAAACTACACCACGTGCTGGAAGATGAACAAATGGTACTCCGCTATCAAGTACCACGCGCGCACTCTTTACGTCTTGAGCAAGGTTGAATTCCCTTGTATGAGACCAGTACAGAGGGTTGCCACCAAGCCACACCACAACTATATTTTTTATGATTTCAGGTTCCAGCAGTATTGCGGATGCGACATTTGTAATTGCACCGACAGCGACAACATATAGTAATTCGTCTGTATTATCCATTGCGCGTTCAACCATGTCGCTTGCTGCTTCGCTCTGTAACGGGGTTTCTTCATTTGTGAGAAAACTCTTAGATCCTCTATATACAAAACCATCAGATTTCACATCAAGGAAGTCTAATAATCTTAGAATCTCGTCGTAACTTTTCTCCATACCATCCTCGGGTCCTGTGGAACGGTTGTTGTGAAATGGTGCAGCGTAGATCGCTTCAAGATTTAGTTGCTCAGGTGAGAGGATAGCGTGAACCACAGCAAATTGATCATCAATTTCGTTATATGTATCCGTATCAAGTACTATTCGAACGCGTCCTTCTGGAGGATGTAACATCTCTATACGTCTTGATTCAGAAAGGTTTGGAAAGTTCATAAATTAAAAAGCCTTTTTAAATAGAATTCTATTGTCTATTAGTTTATCATAATTTCAAGGTTGTAAGTCAATTGTTTATGTTATTTTATGTTATTTTTCTAATTTCATCGATAAATTTTCCTTTGATTTTTTACCTGTAAAATACTGAGTAGAAATTAGAATATGCCAACGTGTTATGTATATAATAGTATATCGTATAAATACGAAAAAGATATTTAATTATTACATGTGTAAAGGTTTTATATGAGAATGAGATACAATATCAGTAAATAATTATGTATATGAGTCTCAGTATCAATATATGAATATGATAATGGGTTACATTATCAAGTAAATCAAAGGATAACTAATATATATTTATATACTGATGTTTAGTTGTTGAATACTATGTTGTGAAATGGATGGGTATACTTTGAGATTTTATTTCGCAGTCGTTCATTTTTCTTTATACCTATTTCGTTTCGCGACAATATATCCGTTATCTTTAATCTGGTTTTCTGGGTTGATATTTCACAGTAGGTATTTATAGAAGTTTTCATATACGCTGAACATTATATATAAATCAGTGATTTTGTTGTCTTATTGTAGCATTTATATAAACGGTTGACTTAATAATCAGTTTTGTAGTATAATTCTTGACAGTATTCAAGGCATTACCAGCAATTAATTGGAAATAGATACCTATATATGAATGTGTTCCGTCTATTAGTCAATGGCTTCCTGATAGGAATTGCCAACATAATACCGGGTATGAGTGGCGGTACACTCGCTCTGGTTTTAGGTATTTATGAACGTCTTATCGCAGCATTACGAAACATTGGGTTACAGACAATAAAATCTGTTTTCGGCATACTTACCTTTAGGAAAAAGGAATTTAATGTATTTCAAACCGAAATGCGTCGTATAGATTTCGGTTTCCTAATGATATTAGGGATTGGTGCTGTAGCAGCAGTGTTGGTTTCTACAAAACTAATCGTATATCTGTTGGATACTCAACATGATCCGACTTATGGTTTCTTTTGTGGACTGGTTTTGACATCAATTTTAATACCAGTTAGGATGTTAAAAGGGTTTGGTTGGCGAGAACTTATCATCCTATTGGTAGCGGCTACAATAATTATCTTCACAGAAGAGTTGAAGATAAATGCTGCAGGTTCGGCATCTGTGTCAGGTGAAGGTTTAGAAGTATCGGTTGGAACGTTTGCAGTATTTTTTGGATGTGGAGCATTGGCAATTTCAGCTATGATTCTACCCGGTGTCAGCGGTTCGTTTCTATTACTTGCATTTGGTGTTTATTTTCCATTATTATCAACTATTAAAGAGTTTATTGATGAAATTCCAGTATTGTTGACGGGAGAAGTAAGTCAACTATTTTTTGGGAATGTCCTGATATTGGTCTTTTTCACTCTTGGATGTTTACTGGGACTATTAGCATTTACGAGGTTGCTAAACTATCTTCTGGCTCGTTATCGCAACTTGACAATCTCATTCTTAATTGGATTAATGGTGGGTTCACTTTATGGATTGTGGCCTTTTAGGGAATACGTGATGGTTGGAGACAAACGTTATGATACTGAGCACATGATTCCACAAATTGAGATGAATTTACTCATTACAGTGTGTGTTTTTCTGGTTGGTTGTGTGGTTATCTTAGGTTTTTCTCGTTTGGAGAAGGAGACCGGATGACGGAAAAGGTAGGATTTTTTGTCAATACCAATAAGGAGAACGCATCACAAGTTGTTACTGACGTATCGGAGTTGCTAAAGGATGCAGATGTTGTGCCAATAGTGCCTGATGAACAGGCAGAAATTCTTGGACTACCACTCTCTGGTGTAGACACTGCACAGATGGTAAAAGATGCAGATTTAGTGCTTGTCCTCGGTGGTGATGGAACACTCCTTAGTGCAGCACATTTACCAAAAATTGAAACTGTCCCGATTCTTGCAATCAATATTGGACATCTTGGTTTTTTGACTGATGCTTCGTTGGATGAACTCAAACCGACTCTAAAGGCAACATTGACTGGAGATTATCGGATAGAACACCGAATGATGTTGGAAGTTTTTGTCAATAGTCAGAGCGCAAACCCCTTCCATACATTCGCACTAAACGATGTAATGATCCGACACTATACGAGATTAATTGAATTGAACGCTTATGTTGATGGTGAACTGTTTATTACATATAATGCAGATGGGTTGATAATCGCTACACCAAGTGGTTCAACAGGATATTCATTATCGTGTGATGGATCAATTGTCTCACCACAACTGGAAGCTATTTTGCTGACACCCATCGCACCCCACAGTCTCACTGTAAGACCTTTTATAGCACACGGTGATGCAGTGATTAAGGTTGAGATGCAATCCACATTTGAGAGTCTTGACCTTTTTATTGATGGACAACGAGAAACGCACACACTCACAAGAGAAGCGGAGATAAGGGTACAGAAGGCAAACCGAACAATACAACTGATTCGATCTCGCAGCCATAGCTACTATAAGGCACTACGTGAAAAGCTGATGTTAGGAGAAAGATTCAAATGATATTGTCCGGTATCTGATTGTATAGAGTTTACACACTCCTTGTAAGATAGAACTTGCAAAATAGTGACAAGGAAAGAACTGTGATAGAAGCAATCTCTATCCGCAATATTGCGCTTATTGATGAACTTGATTTAGAACTATCACCAGGACTAAATATATTTACTGGTGAGACCGGAGCTGGAAAATCAGTAATCCTTAAATCAATAGGGTTGGTTTTAGGTGAACGAACATCTGCTGATATTGTCCGAGAAGGCTCTAATGCAGCATCCGTAGAAATTGATGTTGCGCCTACTTCATCACTTTGTTTAACTACCGATACAAATGACACGTTAGTTCTCTCCAGACAAATATCGGCTAACGGTAGAAGCCGTTGTCGTATAAACGGAGAATTAGCAAATCTAAAGAAGCTTGAAGAACTTGGGACATTATTGGTTGATATCCATGGACAACACGAACATCAATCACTGTTTAGGACCGAAACACATCTTGAACTATTGGATGATTTCGGAGAAACTGACGTTGAAAGGCAACATGTAAGTGAAAAATACCATATACTCCTTGATATACAACGGGAATTGGATTCACTAATACATACTCTGAGAACATCAGAAAGAGAAAAAGAACTACTTGAATTTGAGGTAAAGGAACTGACATCGGCGAATCTTCAGGAAGGTGAGGAAGAAGAACTTACATCTGAAATAGATATTCTCAATAACGCTGAAGAGTTGTATGAATCTGCTAATCTGGTATATGATCAACTTGAGGGTGAGGGTGTTTCTGAATTTGGCACTTCAGGTGCTGGTAGTAATACTGCAGTATTACAGACCCTTAGAGATTCTACTAAAACCGTTGAGAAATTGTCAGAGGTTGATACAGGTCTATCCGATTTACACGAACGGATAGAGTCAGTTTTATATGAACTTGAGGATATTGCATCACAAATCCACCAATATGCAGAAACTGTTGAATTCAATCCGGCACGTCTTGCAGAAATTACTGATAGACTTGAACTTATCTCTAAATTCAAACGAAGATATGGCAATACTATATCGGAAATGATAGAATATAAGGCTGATGCTGAACGGAAATTGGAGAATTTGGAACTTGGTTCTGAAAAAATTGATTCACTCAAAATGCAAATTCGTGAAAATAAACTGACTGCCGGTGATTTATGCATAGCATTATCAAATAAACGTAAAAAGGTCGCTGAAAGACTTTCAACCTTGGTGGAAAAGGAACTTCAAGAGTTAGGAATGGAAAAGGCGGAATTTCAAACATCTGTTGATCCGCTTGAAGATGATAACGGATTACTTTTGATTGATGGAAAACGGTATGCCCTTCGTGAAAACGGGATGGATAAGGTAGAGTTCTTAATCGCTCCGAACGTAGGTTCTGAGTTGCGTCCTTTGGCAAAAATAGCTTCAGGTGGTGAAATATCCCGTGTGATGCTTGCACTAAAAACAGTGTTGGTCCAAGTAGACAACATTCCAACTGTGCTTTTCGATGAGATTGATAGTGGAATTGGTGGCAAAATCGCTGATGTCGTAGGTAAGAAACTAAAGGAACTTTCGCAGACCGCACAAGTAATCTGTATTACGCATCTTCCGCAGATTGCACGTTTTGCTGACAGACATTTTATGGTGGAAAAAGATGTTGTTGGTGACAGAACATTAATAACTGCCAAACCCTTGACTGACACTGAGCGGGTGACGGAGATTGCACGTATGCACGGCGGAAAAGAGACTGAAGTCGGTCTCGCTCATGCGCGTGAACTATTGAATGGATAAACCATTCAGAGGATAATATTTATTATGGATGAAAGGTTTACACAATCAAACGGCACGAATGTATATACCGGCTGTGAGTTACTTGTAAAAGGTTCATTAGAGAGCGGTGTTAGCCTTTTGACAGGCTATCCCGGTTCACCTATTTCTGAGGTGTTTGATGTCCTTCAACGCAATTCTGATCTCCTAAAAGAACATGGTATAGTTGCACAAATAGCTAATAATGAAGCGTTGGGAATAGCTCGGTTGAACGGTTCGCAAATGGCAGAGATGCGTGCTATCGCATTTATGAAGAGTGTTGGTCTACATGTTGCCTCCGATAGTCTTGCCATCAGTAACCTTGCTGGCACAACAGGCGGTGCTGTTGTCGTTGTTGGTGATGATACTTGGTCATATAGTACACAAGTTCCAGCAGATTCTCGTGTTCTGGCACGACACTTATATATGCCGTTGATTGAACCATCAACTTGGCAAGAACTCAAGAATTGGGTCAAATGTGCATTTGAGATTTCTGCTGTTTCAAACCTATATACCTGCTATTTAACAACACAGAATCAAGCAGACGGTGGTGGAAATGTTGAATTACATCCGAATAGTTATCCTACCATAAATAAAATCACTCAAACAGAAATAGACACAGATTTGATTTCAACAGAGAATCGCGTTCTACTACCTCCTGATACTGTCCGAATTGAAGATGAAATGCTTAGAGAACGGTTCCCTACCGCACTTGAAACTGCAAAGCGATTAGGACTCAACCAAATCATATCTCCTTCAGGAGACAACGGAAATACCCCATCTGTTAATGGAAACAGTAGAATCGGATTTGTTACAGCGGGATTTAGCTACTGTTATTTAGAACATGCCTTATCAGAATTAAACCTGAATGATACCATACCGATACTCAAACTTGGTATGACACACCCGATTGATCAAGAGATTATCCATGAATTTGCTAAAACGGTTGATGAAATATTTGTCATTGAAGAAAAACGTCCTGTCTTAGAAAATGAAATAAAAGCCTTCCTAACACAAAAGTATCAAGAAGGCACCCTTGAAAAGTATGTTAAAGTATGGGGTAAGCAGTTCCCCGATGGGTTACAAGGAATTCCTGTTGCTGCTGGCTTAGATGCATCCATACTAATTCAACGATTAATTCCGCTCTTTTCAGACAACCGTAAAGATGGACATTTTTCTACTCATATTCCGGTTGATATAGAACATTTTGCTGAAGAAACACAGTTACTACAAGAAGTTGCTGATATAAAGGTTGACATTCCTAAACGGACGCCTACATTCTGTCCAGGGTGTCCCCACCGAGATTCCTCAAGCGTTCTGCTTGAAATTACAGAACAATTTATGGATCCCGCGTATATGCAAAAACAACACGGTACGTCTCCTGTTGATCTCGTTTTTCACGGAGATATCGGGTGCTATTCAATGTTGAAATACGAACCGTTTCCTCGCTTGATGCACAATCTCTCTGCAATGACTCTTGGCGGAGGTGCAGGTGCAGGTATTGATCCCTTCATTACCAATAAGCAGGTAGTTTTCATGGGTGACTCGACCTTCTTTCACGGTGGTATGTCGGCAATTTCTGATTCTATCAAGAATAACCAAGATATAACCTACATCATTTTAGATAATCAGACGACGGCAATGACCGGACACCAACCCACACCAGCAGATGATTTGGACATTCTTGGTAATCCTACCTTTGCTCAGGACATTGAGAAGGTAACACGTGGATTAGCAGGTGGATCAGAAATAAGTGTTGTACGTGTGAACCCAGAAGAACGACTGAACTACAAAAAATATCTTGAGAAGTCATTCCTTAAATCTGGAGTGAAGATTATTATTGCTGACAAAGAATGTGCGATTACATTACACAGACGACTTCGTCGGGAACAACAAGCCATTAAAGAAAAGAATGGTTTTATAAAAGTAGAAAAACATATTAATATCACCTCGGAAGTGTGTGAATTTTGTTTGGAATGCACTAAATCTACTGGTTGTCCTGCCCTGAAAATAGTTGATACAGACTATGGAAACAAAATTGCGATAGATCAATCAAACTGTGTAACTGATGGTGCTTGTGCTCGCATAAAATGGGCATGTCCATCCTTTGAGGAAGTTGTCATCACACGTAAACGTCCTCCTCGCATACAACATATCCAGCAGATAGGTAAAACCAAAAAGAAAGAAATAGAGTCTGAAGAGATGTGGGAAGACTCAGGTATATCTGGATTACTCTCTCAGATTGGACTGGACCCATCAATACCATTGACACCACCACTACCACAACCAATTGATAAGATCTGGAGTATCTATGCTGCGGGTGTAGGTGGAATGGGAATTGGGACAATTTCCAAGATCCTTGTCGTTGCAGGATATCTCCAAGGGTATGATGTGCATTTCTGTGACAGAAAGGGATTGGCAATTCGAAATGGTGGCGTATATACACATGTTACATATACGAATAAGGGTCAAAAAATATCCCCCATTATCCCCTACGGAAAAGCTGATCTGGTATTGGGACTTGACATATTAGAAGCGGTTCGAGGTATCTCAGCAGATTCGGTTTTCCGAGTAGCATCTTCGGAACGAACTGCCGCGGTTGTTAATACTGCTAAAACTGACACAATTAGATCGCTCATTGGTGAAGATAGTTTTGAGACTACTGACTTAGAAGAAACAATTGAGAAAAATACAAAGTCCTATTTGGGAGTCAATCTTTTTGATATATCAGAACAATTGTTTGGGACAAAACTTTATGCGAATATAATGCTTTTGGGTGTTGCGTTTCAACGCGGTTTGATGCCGATTGAACTGGAACCAATCCAACTGGCATTGAAACAGATGGTCAGACGTTCTGACTTACAACAGAATATGAATGCTTTTGAGGTTGGTAGATACCTTGCAGTAAATGAAAATGCTAACAACATTATGACTGAACCTATGTCCAATGTTCTGAGCCAGTCTTATGAAAAGGCACTGGAAGAGAAAAGATATATTCTCTCACATAAAATTCGTGGAAAACACCAAGCAAAAATATATGTTAGTTTAGTTGAGGAAATTGTGGAGAAACTAAGTCTTGATGATACAACAAACCGACTTCTTGCAATATTCACCTATGACCTAATTCAGTTTGAGAATATAAACTATGCACGTATGTATACTAAAAAAATTGAACAGGTTTATGAAAAAGACTATGGTGATTACACTGCGACCAAAGCAGCGATCAAGTATCTGCACAAAGTAATGCTAATAAAAGACGAAGTCTATGTGTCACACCTATTGACAAGTAAAGAAAAACTTGCTCGCGATAAAATCCGTTATAATGTTGATGAGAAAAACGGAGATAAAATCCGATACCTACATCTAAATCGTCCACATTTCAAAGTGTTGGGTATTGACATTCAGCATGATATTGATACAAGGAATTGGATGTTACACTTAATGAAACGGATGAAGTTTCTGAGACGATTGTTATCACAGTGGCATGCAAAAGAACGTGAATTTCGTGAGTGGTATATACGAGAAGTAATAGATACATTTTCACCTAATGATGAAGAGAAATATGCAAATCATGTGCAGGCAATTGAATGTGTAGACAACGTCCGTGGTTATAGGGAAATTCGCTACCCAACAATGGAAAAGGCAAAACAGACGGTTGAAAAATTGCTATCTAAAGAGACATCCTAAATTGTTGGGAAGTTAGCATTTAAAGTAGATGAACAAACTACATACAATTACTGGTCATACACGTATCGTCGGAGTTATTGGTGAACCTGTTTCACATAGCCGTTCACCCCAAATGCATAACGCAGCTTTATCAAAAGCAGGTCTTGATTTTATTTATGTTCCTTTCCACGTGTCTGCTGACGCTGTGGAAAATGCCATGAATGGTTTTAATGCAATCAACGTTGTCGGGATAAATGTTACGCTACCACATAAGCAATCTGTCATTCCATTTCTTACATCCATTTCGAGAGAGGCTGAACTTATAGGTGCTGTGAATACCCTTACATTTACTGATGGAAAGATTCACGGAGAGAATACAGATGCACCCGGTTTTCTCAGAGCATTAGAGGAAACTGGAGCGTCTATACCTGTTGGAAAGGATGTTGTCGTGTTGGGTGCAGGTGGATCCGCAAGAGCAATTGTAGTTGCTTTGGCACTTGCGAGTGTCCGTTCGGTCATCATAGCAAACCGGACAGTTTCAAAGGCAGTTGCATTAGCTGAGGAGTTAACCAATAAAATAGGTTTTCAGGAAGAAAGCGACGAAAGTTTATCTAAATCCCCCACAGAAATTGGTAAAGCGACGAAACAAAAAACCGTCTTGACAGGAATGGGATTAAAGGATTCACGTTTGCCAGTTGCAGTGAACAACTGTTCATTACTGGTAAATACTTCAACATCCAGTATGGATACTTCTCTCCCATTATTAATAGATCCGAATTGGCTGCAACCGAACACTACTGTTTACGATATTGTATATACTCCACCAATGACATCGTTATTAATAGCAGCGAAAAAGAAACGATGCCAAATTGTTGGTGGACTTGGTATGTTGGTGCATCAGGGGGCAATTGCATTTGAGCGGTGGACAGGTGTTGAACCATGTGTGGATACGATGCGTAATGCACTTTCATAAATTAAAGGAAACAGTATATATTATTCATATTAAATTTTGCCCTGAAGGTGAACCAGACACAACATTAATTTGAATATAATCTGAAAGGAAAGATATGCAAGAAGAACAGAAGGTAGATGTTCCGAAAGAAGAAAATAAAGAAGAAGAAAAACAATCCACGACAGAGGTTCAAGCTATCCGGTTTGTTATTTTAGGTATCCCATATTCCATTAAACCCTCTGATGACTTAACTGCAGAGGATATTGATGTTCTTATTACCTATGTCAAGAACCGAATTGAGAGTTTTTCACAAAAGGGATATGATGAAGCACGGATACCGATTCTTGTTGCCTTTGACATTGCGAATGAGTTACGTGAATTACAAAAATTCTATGAGTTACCTATAAACCGTGCTATTGACAAGTTGAAGTTTGTACTTGAACCGGAGTAGCAGAATTATTACATTGACAGGAACAGAATCAGCGCTACAGCACAGAATATCGGTAGCAATATGACTATTAATTTTGCTTCGATTAGGTAGTTTTGATATTTCTTAATCCAGGTATCTCCATTCATAAATCTATGCACAAAGTCAATACGACGATGGATGGAAGGATGTGTATTGAAAAATTCGAAGATACGTCGAACTGTTCGTGGGATATTATTGAAGACTGCCAATCTTTCTAATGATGAAATAAACGCAACCGGATTGTTCGTTAGTGTAACAGCATATAGATCTGCTTGATGTTCAAAACGTCGTGAGACATAACGGAAACCGAAAATAAAATACAAGATAAAAAACAGCATCGAACCGACAGAGGATATAATAGGATATTTTTCAATCAAATTTACAGATAATAATTGCAAAATTGGTTGTTCAACGAAAAGGATAAAGACAGGATAACTGAGTAAGTAGAGACACGAAAACAGAATATATGTTGGTATGTGTTTATAGCGGATATGTCCAAGTTCGTGTGCAACAATTGTCTCAATTTGATCGTCAGAAAAATAGTTTAGGAGTGTATCTGTCAAAAAGATTCGTCGATTCCATTGAAGAGTTCCTGCCACTGCAGCATTAGCAATTAATAACGAACCTGTTTGCCATACAGTTATATCACGATATTTTATTTGACTTTTATCTGTCAATCGTTCTAACCTCTCCTTTAACTCTCCATCAGATAGCGGAGTTGTCTTCCACATAAACTGCATCAGTAACGGCGCGAATATATAAGCACCTGCCAGTACAGGTACGAGTAACCCAATCAATAAATATGGATGTTTTACAAGAAATAGTTGCACCGACTCTGGGAGTCTTACAAGGACATCCAAGGTTGCTAAATATATAAGTAGTGGTGCAAGCGGTAGTAGTAGAAATTTTAAATGGAATGAAAGCAATTCGAAATAACGGACCCCGCTACCCCGATTCAACCGATGAAATACTAATCGAACCCCGATTAAACTGATGATTAGTGGGATTACTCCGATGATTTGACGCAGTTCTACTAATGGAAAGAACGCAAACTGTAGATTAACGAATATCGGAAAGTCTAACAGATACAGACTACAGAAATAAGTACCTAAACATAACACCTCAAAAATAAATCTGAGATATCCTAAGTTCCTAATTATTCTTTTAGTAAAGGATTGTTGTGAATTCTGGATACGAGATACAGCATTAGATACAAGATAGGCAAGCAGTATGGGTCCAATTGTGAGTATCAAATTCCAAAATACTATTTGTGTCGTATTTATTGCTACAATGTCTTGTGGTGGTTCATAGGCGAATAGGCATAGAAAACCTACAATAAGAATTATACTCAATTGTCCCATCTTATTAGTTTACAGCATTTTATCTGTTTTTTCAAGAATTATCATGTCAATAACCATGAAAAACGACCATATAACAAATTTTTTTGAATTATAATCTGATTTGTGTTAAACTATTAAAACACATTTAATGTGGAATCAATAAATTACTCAGTTTACGCATCAATTTTTTGGAGGAATTCCATGAAAACCAGAGGAACACTTATTATCGTAGCTCTTATGGTCATAACCATCACCGTAACTGGTTGTGGTAAGTTAAACCAGGAAGAGTTTGATATGTGGAAAAATGAACACGTTACTCAGATTGACCAATCCACTACAGAAATAAAAAATCAGATTTCTACGTTGGATTCTAAGGTAGATCAGAGTAACAAGGATACGATGGAGGCTATCTCAAGAGCGAAGGATGAAGCGATTGCAGCTTCGCAGCAAGGGGATGCCGACACTATCGCCGCTACAGAGCAAAACACTAAAGAAGAGATTGCAAAACTCCGTGCTAATCTATCAAAAGATCTTGATATGCAAGGCACAAAGTCAAATAATTTTGCTAAAGCCGAAGATGCAAAAGTCAGAAGTGAGCTAATGGATCTTGCCAAAAGCTTGAATGCGCAGGAGATGGATCTAAAGAAAGTCATGTCCCAGATCGCTTCTATATTATCGGATATCACCGAGTTAAAAGCGGAGGCTGCATCTAAACCAACACTATTAGTCACTGTTTATTTTGGCAGTGGCCGGACAGGATTGGTAGCAAAGGATAAAGAGAGTCTTGATGGAATAGTAGGTCAGATTTTGGAAAATCCTGATGCAGATATTCTTGTTGAAGGACATGCAGATGGCACACCTGTTTTACGCGGTGGTTTCCGAAGTAATTGGGATCTATCCCAAGCACGTGCAAATTCTGTAGTTAAGTATCTTACAAGCAAAGGTATTGACGCAGAAAAGATTAAAGCTGTTGGCAGAGCACACACCGACCCGGTTGCTCCACAGAACACCACAGCTGGCAGATCGATGAACCGTCGTGTAGAAGTTATACTTCAACCTCCCGGATCCTCGATGTAACTAAGCATCCTACGTGTTGTCCCTTGATTTCCGTCCAGTTTTGTTAGGATGTCCTTACTCTGGACATCCTAACTTTTTATTACATATAAATTCCTGACTATAAACATAATCAGTCGCATCTATTTCATAAATTACCTGAAATATATATTGGATTATTTGGATAATAATAAAATGCGTTATCTGGTAGTAATAATGTTCATAATCTGCATATTTTCAGGTATCTCACATGCTCATCCAACCGATGGTCAGGAGGAAAGCCCAACACCTTTCCTACACAATTTTTGGGGACAACACGTACGTGCTTCATCACTACAGTTTGCACTCTATTCATATAAGCCGGAGTTAGGTGATTTGAATAATGTGCTTCAAAGTGTTGGGATACCCAATACCCCTGTAGCAATGTTGCCAACATTTTCAATTGTGCTTCAACACATACCGGAACTTGATTCTCGGTTAGAAATTGGCTATTGGCGTACTGAACTACAAACACTCGGACAAAACCCGTTGTCCCTCACTACTTCTCTTACCCCTATCTCATATCAGTTAATCTATCGACCTGTCCTACTACATCAGTATCTCCCGATCTATTTCGGTATAGGATTTGGATTGTTGAGAGCGAATTTTAGTGGTAGTATGGTGGATATACTTGAACAACAAGGAATATCTATTGATAATAGTGGTTCAAGTACAACTGGTTATGTCATTACTGGAATAGAATTGTATCATTGGAAGTCGAAATCTGGCACACCTGCTACCTTAGGTAATAACGCATCTATTACTTTTGAATTAAAACGAATCTTGAAAACATTTGAAACCACAGGTACCCTTCCGTTGGATGTAATATTAGATGGAACTGCGATTGGACTCGGAGTCAGAACACAGTTTTGATTGTAAGTACGCATGTCCTTTAAGCAAGCAAACCGTATCCTACCATTTCTCGTTTGCATCGTTTTCGGGGTAATCCTCGGACGTTTTTCAGAAACCCCACTTGCTATTCTCTGTTTATTGGTTGCTACCGGTGTATTTGTTTTCGTAAGTATGGAGTTTGCCCTCTATACCTTATTAATCTGCCTGCCATTTTCCTTTCGGTATATCATCCCGCAACTCCTTGAGATTCAGACCCCAACAGAACCTTTGTTAGGTATGCTTACTGTTGTCTATTGGTTGAAGAAGATTGTTGATTACGCGCTTGGTAAGCGGAATGATAAGCCAACTTTCCCATTTCTATTGCCACTTTGTTGTTTTATTATAGTTACGTTCATATCTGCAATCAATACCCCAGACCTATTTGGAACGTTGAAAGGTGCGTTAAGATATTCAACATACATCATGTTTAGTTTGGTGGTATATGATATTATCCAGAATCGTCAAAGTTTGAAACGGATATTTACTGCCTCGATTCCAAGTGCTATGATTGCCGTTGTATGGACGATAATAGTGTTAATTTATCACATTGACCAGTGGCAATGGACCAGTGCATATCAGAGTTCTCCATTTACGAATTACTCTGTCTACGGATCATTCACAGCAATATTTTTTTTAATCTGTCTGGGTCGGTTGTTATTTGATAACCAACAATACGACCGTGTGTTGTGGATAGGATTACTTACCTGCTTTGGTCTGGGTCTGATAATGTGTTTTTCACGTGGTGTATGGATTTCAGTTATCGTTGCAATAGTCTTCATGATGTTCCTATTAGGTAGAGGTGGCACGCATAAGAAGGTGCTGTTTATAGGAGCTGCCTGTCTTGTTCTATTGGTATGTTTGAATTTACCGGGGGTTTATAGTTCAGTTGTGGAACGGGTTTCATCAGCAGTAGATCTCAATTATGCATCCAACCGAGCACGTCTTCTACGTTGGGGACAAGCCGTTACAATGTTCCTTGACAGTCCTATTTTAGGTAAAGGATATGGTGCTTTTGCTATGTTATATGAAGAGGATGTGGGACTTGTTGGGAGTTATGTAGCACAGTATCAGTTAGGAGCACACAGTGAGTATCTTCAGGTAATGGCAGAATTGGGAAGTATTGGATTAGTGGTCTGGTTATGGTTAAACTTTGTATTTATACGGTATGGTTTTCATGCTCTCAAAAGGATTGATGACAGTTTTTATAGATCCATCATCATAGGACTAACGGCAGCAGAAATTTCATTGATGGCACATTTCATAGTCAATAATCTTCTGAATGGTGATGCTATAGGTGTGCCTTTCTGGGGTATATACGGATTATTACCTGCTGTTGTGCAAATCGCTGAACGGGAAAAGGAAAATACACCACAAGAAAACGAAAATTGAGTATAATCTTATTTATCCATTCTGTATGAAAGTTAGATTTTATTATATAAATAGAGGAAATGAATGAATATTATCCATATTATATCAGATACATTTCGACGAGATAATTTAGAAATATTTGGAGGGAAAGGATATAGTCCTGCTCTGAATGCTTTTGCAGAAAAATGTGTTGTTTTTGATAAAGCCTATGTCTGTAGTTATCCTACTGTGCCAATCCGTGGTGATATGGTAACAGGTGAAGTGGGTATTTGTAGACGTGGGTGGGAACCGCTTAAGGGTAATGTTCCTGTTATTACGAATGCACTCACAAAAGCAGGTGTCGTCAGCATGATGATTGCTGATACACCACACCATCTTAATAACGGATTCCTATATAACAGAGGATTTACAGGTTGGAAATGGATACGAGGACAGGAATCAGATGTTTTAGAAACACACCCCTATGATTATGATTCGGAAATATCTTTACGGTATCGTGAACATACACGACCCCATCCTAACAAACTACCTGCAGGTCTTGGGAACCATCTCAGAAACTCAGACTTCAGAAAGAATGAAGGGGATACTTTCGTAGCACAAACTGTGCAAACAGCTTGTGACTGGTTGGAACGCAACTACAAACACGATAACTTCTATCTGATGGTGGATACCTTTGATCCGCATGAGCCTTGGGATGTACCAGACTGGTATATTAGGCGGTTTGATTCAGATGATTATGAGGGAACAGAACCTATCTACCCAACATACGGGGTGAATCAGATGGATGAACGTACTACCCAACGTCTGAATGCCTTATACCGTGCTGAAGCGTGTCTTGTAGACAATTGGATTGGACATTTGCTTAATAAGATTGATTATATGGGATTAATGGAAAATACTATGGTTATTTTCATGGCAGACCACGGATTTCTATTAGGAGAACACGGATTAATTGCAAAGAACCTTAGTATGTACGAGGAGATTGTCCATATACCTTTACTTATCTACCATCCCGAAGTTGCACCTCGCCATACTGATGCTCTTGCCAGTATAATTGATATACCTGCTACTGTAGTTGATGTTTTCGGTGCGGAACGTGGTAATCAGGTTGAGGGAAATAGTCTATTGCCAATTGTGATTGGAGACACCGACAAAGGAAGTGAATATGCAATTACGCACGGTGCTTGGGGTGGTGGATGGAGTCCTGATGGAGGAAGTCCACACGGAAATGTTACGGATGGCACTTGGTCACTTTTATTAGAAAACACAGGTGCACCGAGGAGTCTATTCCACCTTCCTTCCGATCCAGAACAGATGAATAATCGGTTTGAATCAGATACAGATGTGGCGAGAAGACTATATCAAGCATTCCTGGAATTTTTGGGTCAGCACGGAGGACCGGATGCAATGGTCGAACAATTCCAGAGTCGTTGGCCTGTCTGATTGTGTAACTAATGAATATACGTAATTTAATAGCTGAATTTATCGGGACATTTGCACTGATCTTTATTGGTGCAGGTGCACTGGCAATAAATGAAGGTGGTTTATTAGAAGTTGCACTTGCTCACGGCTTTGTGGTTGTGGGCTTTTTTTATGCTTATGGACATATTTCTGGAACGCATATCAATCCTGCAGTAACACTTGGATTATTGGTTGCAGGTGAAATCCGATTTTCTTCTGCCGTCGGTTATTGGATTGTTCAGTTTGTTGGTGGTATTGCCGGTGCATATCTGCTCAAGATAATCCTACCAATGGAAACTGATCTCGGTGTTACGGTATTAACCACAACGGAATCTGGTGGTGCATTTACAGTTACGCCTATTCAAGGGTTGTTTGTGGAAATTATTCTTACATTCTTCCTTGTTAATACGATATTCAATACAGCAGTAAACGGTAAAGCAGGGAATTTTGCTGGACTCGCTATCGGTTTGACTTTAATTTTTCTGATACTGATGGGTGGTCCGTTGACCCGTGCTTCGCTCAATCCTGCACGAACACTGGGACCTGCTATTGCTGCAGGTAATTATTCTGATCTCTGGTTATATCTTGTTGGTCCATTTGTCGGTGGAATATTGGCAGCGCTACTTTATATAGGTGTCCTGAAAGATGGTGTGGATAATAGTGATGCAAAGTAGTAGGACACTCCTGTGCCGTATCACATAATTGATATTTTCAGTATAGTCCATGTCGGGTTTCGCTTCTGCTCTACCCGACCTACATTACTACGTATACACAAACTAACAGTTTGTGCTACAAGGTGGCAACTTAGGTTATTAAAGTTTGTAGTATAAGGGTACATTATATGTTAATTTAACAAAAAACAGGCTGGTGCTGCATAGCACGAGCCTTTTCTTGTAACTTATGTGTATGATACACATTATGCATCAACGTTGATGGGAATTTCAGTCGGTTTAGCTTCTTCCTTTTTTGGAATAACTATGGTTAAAACACCATCCTTAAAGTCGGCTTTTATCCCATCAATCTGTGCCTTTGGTGGTATTGGAAAAACACGACGAAAACGTCCATAACGTAGTTCTGATTTGTGTATGTTTCGTGTTTCATCTTTCTGTTTGCGTTGCTTTTTGCCTTTTATAGTCAACAGATTGTCAGAAATTGAAACACTTACATTGTCTTGTCCAACACCGGGTAGTTCTGCTACTATCTCAAATCTATCATCATACCCAGAAAAACCTGCTTCGGGTCTCCAACCGAATTTACCTCTCTGTCTTCTCCTCATCCGAAATGGTGACCTTCTGTCGAATACATGTTGCATTCTATTTTGAATCTCAAATGGTCTTCCCATAGGATGATGCGGTCTGTTGTTATCTGGTTGGTGAAATTGTCTGTTTCCTCTTCCCTTTGGTTGATGTTCTTGATTGCCGAATCTACCTTGAGGACGGTTTCGGCGATGTCCTCTTGCTTCTGCGGGTGGTCCCTGTCTTCTACCTTGAGTGTTTCTACGATGTTTTCTTCCATGCCCGGGACCTCTTGCCTGTGCATTGCCATGTCGTCGATGACCCCTGGAAGCACCTCTGGGACCGTGTTGTGGTGAATTATTCATTTAAATTCTCCTTTTCTAATTTTTCAACATTACTGTTTATTCTTTCAATTTTTTTGACAAATATCCTACTGATATGTTCGTAAAATATATTGTAATACCATTAGCTGTGGTTTGTTGTAGGAGCGACCCGACGAATACCAAACGCGTATTCGGCGTTGATTTGGGGGAATGCCATAAGGCATTCCCCGCATTTGGTATTCTGCATGATTCCCCGCCTACAGAAGAAAGTGCCTTCATATAGCAAAAACTGTTGAATTCACTAATGAGACAATATTAAATAGAATTGGTATAACTACAATGGGGTAGACATAAATGATATGCCTACCCCATTTGTTATTCTTCTGTGATTATTTGTCTTGTGGAGTACTTACAACTGATTCAACGGAGATTGGTATTTCCTTGGGTTTTACTTCTTCCGGCTTTGGGATTGATAACGTCAAAACACCGTCGTTGAATTTGGCTTTAATGTTGTCAGCATCAACTTTTGGAGGAAGTGTAAATTTCCGTTCAAAACTACCATATCGCCTTTCTACACGTTTATAGTTATTGGATTCGTCACCATTTTCCTGCCGTTTTTCACCTTTAATAGTCAAGAAATCGTCTTTGACAGAAATATGGACATCTTCCATTGGTACACCTGGAAGTTCAGCACGCACCTCATAACTATCATCAGTTTCAGAAATATCAGTTGATGGTTTCCATTTGTAATCACTGTTCCAAGCAAACGGGTGTTGCCGTGTGAAAGTATTGTTAAAAAATCTAAATGGGTATGCCACTGGTCTGCGTAAAGTCAAATAAGTCATTTTTTTCTCCTATAATGATATTGTATTCTTGTCGTTAGAGTTGACATGCCTAATGAAAATTATGTATCCGAGGCATGTCAGTTCTATAGTAAATTTAGTTTGTCGTGATCTGGATTTCGGTTGGTTTTGCCTCTTCTGCTTTTGGAATGGTTAGGCTTAGAATCCCATCCTTGTATCCAGCTTTGATCTCAGAGGTATTCACTTGTCGCGGTAGTGTGAAACTTCTTTGGAAACTACCGTACTGTCTTTCAACCCGGTGTATATTCTTTCCTTCAGTTTTCTCTTCTGATCGTTTTTCACCTTTGATGGTGAGTAGATTGTCTGTTACTGATATGTTGACATCCTTTTCAGTAACTCCTGGAAGTTCAGCATGTATTTCATAACCGTTTTCCGTTTCTGAGATGTCAACCGTGGGTGTCCAAGAAGCATTATCCGTAACATTACTGTCTTCTGAAGAGAATAGGTCCCCGAAAAGTCGTCCCATCTCACTATGAAGGTTGTAGAGATTACCGATTGGTCTGCGAATCATGTTTGTCATTTTTCTTCTCCTTTATTTCGATGTATGATGTAAATAATTTCGCAATTTCCGTGCCAAATTTCTTGAAAAATACCTTTGTTCTTTACACTATATTAGATATAAGCAATTTATATGCCAAAATATGATTTTGTATATGCATAGTAGTGTTATATGGAGTTGCAATCTGTTATTGCCTGTATACTGGCACTGGAAGCTGCCACAACCTATAGCTAATGACAATGTGGTATACAGGAAAAATGTGGATTTACTTTCTATGTGTAAATATGAGTATATTTTAAGGGGAAATATGTAGATAATCAATCTGCCACAATGACATATCCGTGCCATTTTGTATAGGCGAATGTGTCAAAAAAGCATTTTGCAATATTGTGATATTCTGGGGAAAGAATCTATAGGTTAGGTTGGGTTAACTATTTTTCGTAAGAAGCGCACGTATCCCTGCTTCAACAGTATTCAAGGCAATGGGATTTTCATTCATGAAGGGTATTATCAGGTCAGCATATTGTTTACACGGTTCTGTGTAGATAGGATAGTTTGGGAGGACATCGCGTCTGTACCACTTGATTGCTCCTTCAAGGCTACCAGACCTTGTTCCGACATCACGCAGCAAACGTCTAAGTACACGTTCATGTGCATCAACATCTATATACAATTTAACATCAATTAAGTCGCGTAATTGTTCGTTCCAAAAGATAAGGTGTCCTTCTACAATCACAACACTGCTTGGTTGTGTGACTTTCTGTTCATCACCACGACTGGCAGCCCGTGTGCCGGGGGCAGGTGATTCTATAGAGTTTTTATCACGAAGTTTTTCAACATCTGCAATGAGAACATCCCACCTGACAGCATCAGGATGATTTGCTGTTACAACTTTTTCTCTTTCTTCAGGAGAGAATTCTGACCAGTCGCGGAAATAAGAGTCTTGGTGTAAAGTGATGGGAGTGAAGTCAGCGAGTTGTTGTGCTAACGCAGTAGCGAATGTTGTTTTACCAGAAGCCGAACCACCCATTATACCAACAATAACAGGACTAATTGTGTCAATGTTTTCCATATCTCATTTCTCTATATATTCTATTAATCGTAAAACTGAAATAGAGTATCATAGATAGGTTTTGTTGTCAATCTGAATCATTTGACTTTAGGAAGGATTTTGTGTTATTCTATTGTTAGAAGGAATGATGATATAGCAACATATTGGAAGTTGGAATCTGATAGCATGCATATTATTATATTGGAGTAAAGTATGTTTTGGGATGAGATTGAATCACAGATTAAAGTCGCCGCTGCGCACCAATTTATTTTACATTTTAATGTTGGTGACTTACAGCATGACGAGAATTTCGGTTATATGCCTACTCTTGATTACTTGATGGAGCAGTTGAATGTAATCGGGTGCCGATTAGTTCTTGGATATAATGCTACACAAGGATTTAAGTGGCCAAGGGTTGGTCAATGGTTAGAGACACAGAAGATATTAGGACTAATACCTAAAGAACAGGGTCCTCCACCAGAGACAGAAGATGTAAAAAGAATAAACAGCCAACTGTTATTGCACAAACTGCATGAGGATCCGTTTTACAAAAGTGATCCGTTGCCAACAAAGGACTTGGCAAATAAAATGCATGATTTACTGAAACAAGATAGGGTTAGGATTGGTTTGATTATTGATCACCTTGAACAGATAGCCCCAAACGATCCTATGTATGATTCAGGAGCGAAAGATAACCAACAATACTTCTTTTTTCAACTCCAAAATTGGGCATCTGATCTGGAAATTCGCAGGAAAAAACACATTATAATACTCCTTACACAGAATACGTATGATATTCATCCACATTTTCTTGTGAATCAGGAAATACCTATTGTAGAAGTTCCGTTTCCGGATTATGATGAGCGTTTGAAATTTATAGAGCATTTGACTAAAATCCCGCAGGAAATTTCACATCAAGATTCACCAGATCAGAAAGTGCAGGTGCAATTAAACCTTGGAAATGCACGTGAAAAGCAAAACTTAGCACGGGATACAGCAGGATTAAATCTATTTGGGATACATGATCTTGTAAGACATGCTGCGTCTTTGAAGCAGAAAGTAGAAGGTCAAATACTTACCAACTATCGGCATCAAAGTATTAAGGTATTCAGTCATGGGATAATAGAAATTAATGAACCCCTTACTAATCCGAGACAGCATTGGTCAAATCATGTAACCCGTGTAATTCAGGATGTTTCTGAAGGCTTAAAAGAGAAAGATATGCGGCGTGTTCCGCGAGGGATATTGATGCTTGGACCTACTGGTAATGGTAACATATATGCTGCCCGGATGTTGGCGGGTCAGACAGAAATGGCGTTTGTCCAACTTAGATACGCAAGTCAGGTAAGTGAAGTAACTATCAATATTAATGATAACGGTAATAGTTATGAGAGGAATCTTAATTCTGCTATCAACTTTATTCGTGGACTATCCCCTGTAGTCGTTTTTATGGATGAAGTTGAGCGTGCCTCACCTCATACAGGGATGCAGCAAGGGAGTAGGGATCACGGTTTTCCAGTGCTACTAACGAATGCAATCAGTGATCCATCTTTACATGGACAGGTAATATGGGTAGGTACATCGAGTCGTCCAGATTTGATGCCACCTATTTTCCGACGTTCTGACATTTTTAGTCATAAATTGGTGCTTCTACCGCCAATGAGGGATAGTCGCGGGGGTATATTGCAATTCTTTTGTAGACTCCACACGCGCGAGGAGATGAACTTTCAAGAGATTTCGAGGGATGCCAAATTACGCGGAGTTAGTGTCGGTGATCTTTCACAAATTGCTCAACGTAGCCATAATATTGCTAAAAGAAAGAATCGGGATACATTCATAGAAGAAGATTTGCGTGAGGCAGTTGCAGATTATATGCCGGATCATTCTCCAGAGATGCAGATGTTTATGTCTTTGCTGGCATTACAAGAGGCGAATTCTCGTGGGATGGTACCCGATAGACTCCCGAGGAATTATCAAGAATTCGTTGATGATGGCCGTATTGACAAAACAAAGATTAACAATAGATTGATGGAACTTAGTAAGGAACTTGGTTTGAGTGCATGATATAGTAGTGTATTGTAACTATATATATATTTGAAAAAGAATAGAGTTCTTGTTATTCGGGTTATATAAGTTGAATATGTGTTTTTAAAGCAGAATGCTCCTGTTGACTGGCAACAGGAGCATAATATTTCCGCTATGGGCGATCTAATATAGTGAGGTATTCCTCACGTACAGTGATTACTCTTCTTCGTAGCGGCTTTGGTTTTGGTATCGGGGCTCAGAGCGCCGTTCGCGTGGACGTGCCGGATTGACTTTCAACGGGCGTCCCATTATCTCTTGACCATCAAGGGCTTCGATTGCGCGTTCACCATCTTCTTGGTTTTCCATTTCAACAAACCCATACCCTTTGGAACGACCATCATAACGGTCACGGATAATTGTTACCGATGCGAGTGGTCCATGCGGCTCGAAAATTTCTTCCAAGTCGGTTTCTGTGGCTGCATAGGGTACATTGCCAACGTAGATGTTCATCTCGTTTCTCCTTTTGAAATTGAATAAACGGGAATGTGAGAAAACTGAGTACTGTCAGCATGTTTTTTTTGGCAGGCATTTGGCAGTGTAAGATTGGTAAAAATGAACTCGGGATTCTCATCAATCTCTTTCGGAAGCCGCTTCACAATCTACAAGAATGCTTCTGGTTCCAAACCTTAAAACTGTCAAATTACTACACATAACGTTGTTCGCAGACACCGTCACATTTCCCAAACGTTAATATGATACTACATTTTAATTAAATTGTCAAATTTGATTTGAATTCTAATTTACTTTGCATCCATCCAATTATCACCGATACCTGTTTCAGTTAGAAGTGGTACATTTAGTTTTAAAGCATTTTCCATTTCCTGAGACACAATTTCAGCGTGTTTTTCAGCCAATTCAGTCGGTGTTTCGAGAACAAGTTCATCGTGTATCTGTAATAAGAGCTTCAACTGTAACTGGTCGTGGTCAATTCTGTGTTGAACTTTGACCATAGCTGCTTTTATGAGATCAGCCGCAGTTCCCTGAATAACGGTATTGATTGCTAACCGTTCACCGAGACTCTGTCTGCTCTGAGAAGGTTCAAAGATTTCAGGTATTGCACGTCGTCTTCCCGTAAGTGTAGATACATATCCTTGGTCTAATGCTTGCTGAACACAACTCTGGAAAAACGCGTTAATACCTGGGAACCTTGCTTTGTAATTTGTAATTAAATCTCTTGCCTCATTAACATTCATTCCCTGTATACGTCGTGCTAAACCTGAAGGCGAAACCCCGTAGATGATTCCAAAATTCACGATTTTTGCTTTATCACGAAGTTCGCGTGATACATCTTCTGGTTCGACTTTAAACACCTCAGCAGCAACAGATGTATGAATATCCATCCCTTCAGTGAATATCTCAGTGAGTTTAGGATCTTTGCTAAAATGTGCAAGTACACGTAGTTCAATTTGCGAATAATCAGCACAAATTAACTTATGTCCATCTGGTGCAATAAAGACCCGACGTAGTTGTCTGCCGATTTCAGAACGGACAGGAATATTCTGCAGGTTTGGACTATCTGATTGTAGTCGTCCAGTAGCAGTTGTTAGTTGATATAGGTGCGTGTGTATGCGTTTTGTCTGTTCATCAACAGAATGTCGCAAATTTCCGAAATAAGTGCTTTGAAGGTTTCGACATTGACGATATTCAAGAATTAGGCGCGGTACACTTGTTCGCGGATTGTTGATATCTTCTTGTGCAGCGAGTGCTTCAAGAACATTTGCATCTGTTGAATTCTTTCCTGTTTTTGTGCGTCTGACAGGTTTGAATCCAATGTCATCAAATAGTATCTCTGCCAAACGGGAGGGTGAATCAATATTGAATGAATATCCAACTAAATCGTGTATCTCTTTTTCGAATTGAATAACGAGCTGTCCAACAGAACGAGTCTGTTTCTCTAATTCCTCAGTATCACAGACGACACCATTGAATTCCATGAGTGCCAGGATAGGTCCCAATGGTGATTCTATATCTCTGACTAATTCGTTGGTATCAGTCTCTTCAAGTTTAGGTTTGAAATAGTGATAGAGTTGAAGGACTATATCAGTATCCTCAGAGGCGTATAGTGTCACCTCTTCGAAAGGTATTTTATCAATAGAAGTGGAGTCTTCCTCATCCCCGAGTAAATCTGATATAGGAATCATCTTATGATTTAAGTGAAGTAGTGCAAGATTATCCAAATTATGTGATGGTTTTCTTGGATCAACAAGCTGGCTTGCTAACATTGTGTCGAAAACAACACCTTGTAGTTGGACACCGTGTCGAATGAAGATGCTTGCATCAAACTTCAGATTATGTCCACATTTTGGTAATTCTGGGTTTTCCAATATTGGTTTGAGCTTTGATATAACTGTATCTTGGTCCAGATGGTTTTCTGTATTTTGAGATCGGATCGGTACATAGACTCCCTGCTGTGGTTTCCAAGAAAAACTAATGCCGCATAAGTTGGAATTACGATATAAGCCATCTGTTTCAGTATCTACAGCGATGATTTTTTGTGTAGTAAGAGTCTTAGCAAGGGAATTCAATTGTTCTTGTGTAGTTATTGCTGAGTAATCACCAGACTCTGCAGTCGTGAATTTCCCTTCTTCCAATATGGCATCCTTTTCTTGTTCCATTGCTTCCAAACGTTCTTTTCGGGTAGTTTTTACTTCTGCTTTTACCTGATCTGAGACAGTGCTACCGGATGCTAATTCAGTGAGAGGTTTGTAGAAACGTTTAAGTTCAAGTTCTTCAAATAAAGGGTTGATCTTACTCATGTCAGGCGTTTTGAACCGCGCTTTTTCCATAGTAAATTCAAGTTCTGCATCCCGTTTGAGAGTGACAAGTTGTTGTGAAAGTGGAATAAAATCTTGTGCTTTCTCTAAATTCTCGCGTCGTTTCCCTTTAATTTTATCTATATTTGCATAGATATTATCAATTGAACCGAATTCTTGAATAAGCTTTGCGGCAGTTTTCAATCCAATTCCCTCAACACCAGGAACATTGTCAGAAGAATCTCCCATCAGTGCGAGTGTATCAATAACTTGGTCTGGTGTAATCCCTTTATTTTCCCATAACGATGCAACATCAATCGAAATATCATTTCGTAAGTCAATCATCGTAACTCTGTCACAGAGCAATTGTTCAAGGTCTTTATCTTTAGAAATAATGCGCACATGCACATCTTGTGTATCAGGTGAATCCAATATGTATTGCGTTACTGAAGCGATAATATCGTCTGCTTCCAGTTCCGGTCTGCCGATTACAGGGATTTGTAGTGTTTCAAGAACTTGTTGTATCCGAGGGATTTGTGTTACAAGGTCGTCTGGAGGGGTTCTTCGATGCCCTTTGTATTCTTCATACATTTCATTTCTGAAAGTGCCTCCTGGCATATCAATGGCAGCGATGATGTATTGCGCCTTGTAGTCGGTTAGCAGTTTCATCAATGTTGTCGTAAACCCGTATATAGCATTGGTGGGTTCGCCAGTAACGGAACTGACTAAACGGGTTTGGATTGCGTAAAACGAACGGAATATCTCAGCGAGTGTGTCTATGATATAGAGCGTTTTAGAATTGTCGGTTGGTGTCATATAGTGTTCCTTTGGTTTATAGCAATAAATATAAGAAGTTAAGTTCTACACTATATATTAAAACGAAAGAACTTGCATTCTATTTCATTAATCAAGCATCGGGATAATGCCATTTTCGAAGTGAGTCTGAGGCGGATAAACCAGCTTCTTGACCGAGTGCGAAGGCAGTTGCAATCAGGTTTCGTTCTCCCGATATAATATCACCTGCGGCATATAGACCGGGAATAGGATTCCCATTGTTGTCTAACATTTGCATGTCTTCGTTAGCGATAATTAATCCCTCCTCATCTTTTTGGTAGTCCCATCCATCTAAGAACTTGGTATTTGGGATTAAACCTTCGTCAACAAGAAAACCGTGAAATAATAACTCTGACCCATCCACCATTTCAAAACCGAGTAGGTCGGTTTTTTCGCCTATATGTCTTTTAATCTTTGTTTCAATAATATTGATTTTTCTCTCTTTAATCTGTTTAAGAATTGGTGGTGACATCCCGTGTGGACGTCCATTTGTAAGGATTGTGATTTTATCAGTGAAATCTTGTGCGCCGATTGCTGCCTCATAGATATAATCACCTACCCCGAGTAGTGCAAGATGCTCATTGACGTGCAAATGACCGTCGCAACGGATACATACATGCCACCCTTTCCGATTACCAGCATAACGGAACACAGTTGCATACTGTTTATACAACCGTTCAGCATCTGCTTGGAACTCAATGTCTGGCCATTTGTCGTCAAAACCTGCAGCAACGACGACTGTCCGTGATTTGAAATGTTTAATTTGTAATGGGTTATTTTTCTTTAAGGTAGTTGTGGAGGCTTCCAATTCGAATATTCCGTTGTTTTGGGTCAGTCGGCTAACAAGTCCATCTCGGATATCGATGCCTGCCTTCCGTGGTTCATCTCCGAGAATGAATTCTACTACAGGTCTACTCTCCATCCACTTCATAAGTTCCTTTGCGAAGTGTGGACCGATGATACCCGGAAAGACAGGTGCATCCTCAATTTCAACGGATTTTGACCAATATGCTCTCCCACGACTGAAACTCACCTTGCCAGAATGTAGCACAAGTACATGACGCATTTGATGGCTTGCTGAAACTGCTGCCTGTGTGCCTGCTGGACCTGCGCCAATCACAGCGACATCGTAGATTGTTTCTGTCATTTTTTGACTCCTAATAACATAGATACGAAAATATGAATAGTATAACTACAGAAACAACTATTATGTTTACAAACCGTATTTCTTCCAACGTTCATTGACGAGTTCAACAATCTCGTCGGACATCTCAATTTCTGGGGGCCAATCGCGATGGTAACCTTCTTCTTCCCACTTTGTAGTTGCATCAATACCCATCTTAGAACCAGCACCAAGAAGGGGTGCGGCATGGTCCAGTACATCAACAGGACCTTCAACGATGGTAACATCCCGTTTTGGGTCAACATTGCTCCCAACATAGAAAAGGACTTCTTCAACGTTTTGAACATCCACGTCTTTATCAACTACAATAATGATTTTGCTGAACATGAGTTGACCGAGACCCCAAAAACTGTGCATTATCTTTTTAGCTTGATAAGGATAACGTTTGTCTATGGAAATAAGGGCAAAGTTGTGGAATACGCCAAATAATGGTAGGTTCATATCAACAAGTTCAGGTAGTTGTGTTTTGATCAATGGCATAAAGATACGTTCGGTTGCCTTGCCCATATAGCAATCCTCCATTGGAGGTTTGCCCACGATGATGGTTTGATAGATTGGGTCTTTACGGTGTGTAATTGCTGTGATACGGAACACGGGATATTCATCAGGCATTGAATAGAATCCAGTGTGGTCACCGAATGGTCCTTCAATACAGGTTTCATCTGGTTCAATAAAACCTTCAATGACAATATCCGCTTCAGCTGGCACCATCATATCAATGGTTTTTGCTTGTACCATTTCGACATTGGATTTTCTGAGGAAACCAGCAAAAAGAAGTTCATCAATACCGGATGGGAGTGGTGCTGTGCCGATATATGACATAATCGGGTCTCCACCGATAGCAATTGCCACAGGCATCTGTTCTCCTGCCTGTTTATATTCTCTGTGGTGTGCTGCACCATCGTGGTGTATTTGCCAATGCATCGCCAATGCGTATGGGTTAAGTTTCTGCAAACGATATGTGCCGACATTCCGTTGACCCGTTTTCAAACTGTGGGTAAATACTTGCGGCAAAGTTATGTATTTATCAGCATCCATAGGCCAACACTTGATCAAAGGTAATATGTCTAATGAGGCATCTTCACCGGTTAATACTACCTCTTGAGATGCACCACGTTTAACAGTTTTTGGTGGAAAATTGGTGAGTTGTGACAGGATGCGAAGGATTTTTACCTTATCCAGAAGTGATTCAGGTGGACCGATCTTAATCATTCCTTCAATTTCATTCGCAATACGTGAAAGATCGTCAACACCGAGTGCCATTGCCATCCGCGAATAAGAACCGTAAGTATTGATTAATAACGGCATTTCACTTCCGTCAACATTTTCAAACAGTAGTGCCGGACCACCCGATTTGCTGACACGGTCGGTAATCTCGCTGATTTCAAGATCAGGAGACACCTGAGTTTTGATGCGTTTTAGTTCTCCTTCTCGATCAAGTTCTTTAACAAATTCTCTTAAACTGGAATAAGCCATTTTTTACCTCTAACCACTTTTTGGAACATATTGTTTCGTCATATACCACTATTATTGTGGTGCCAATTTAGTTAATATTTGTTTCAGACCCTCTTGATAGTTTCGGTTTTTGGGGTCAAGTGCAATTGCTTTTCGTATGGATGTTTCTGCGGTGGAGTAATCTCCAATTCTATATGTAATTAATGCAAGTGTGTTGTGGAAACTTGCTGAGTTAGGATCCAATTGGATTGCATTTTCGGCATAGGATTTCGCAGTTTTTAGTTGTTCCTTTCGTTTAGTAGAGTTATTAAATGTGACAGCATGCTTAGCACCATGCTGTGCTAATGCATTATATGCCTTTGCTAAACCAGATGCAAGATAGGCAGACTCAGCTTTAGCAGAATTCTTCTGAAGCATATATAGTTCCCCTAACAGATAGTATGTTTCAGGAAGAAAGTAAGGTTTTGAAAATGTTGTATCTATATCTGTTGGTTTATTTGGTAGACTCTCTGATATATCTACCGCCTTCTGTAGTGCCGACAAAGCATCATCTGTTTTATGTTGACGTGCATAACATACTCCTAAGTTGTGATACGCTTCAGCACTGTTAGGATTGAGCGAAAGTACTGCTTGGTATGATGAAATCGCTTCGGGATACTCGTTATGATTCAGAAGAATATTACCAATTTTTAGTAGGACTTCTTCCTCAAACTTAATCTTGCGTGTTTCACCTCTGTTTTGACTTAGTTTTAGTGCTTGTCTATAATGTTTTAGTGCTAAGTCATCTTTATTTTCAGAAAGATACACTAATCCGAGACCAGCATGTGCTTCAGCAAATTCTGGTTGAAGTTTTAACGCTTGTTTCTGTGCAGCAATTGCATCCGTATATCTTTCCAGCATTGCATAAGCAATTCCCACTCCGTTATATGCTTCAGCAACCTTCGGGTTTAGTGCGATTGACTTTTCATATTCCAATTTAGCCTTTTCATATTGTTCACCCTTGAGATAATGTCTTCCAATGTTAGCGACGATTCGGGATCTTTTAATAGGATCATTTGTTCGCTGCAATGCACCACGCAACTCCTGTATAGGTTCAACAACTTCTTTCCGTTTATCAAAGAGTCGCATTTTTTCACGAGCTGCCTGCCTATTTCCATTCCTGTTGTGGGTTTGTGCGAGATTGTAGAGTGCTTCTATCAGATCAGAATCTTTGTCATAAGCTGTTTCATAGGCAGAGATTGCGTCATCCAATCTGTTTTCTTGTGTATAAAGTATTCCCAATTGATAATGTGCGGTTGCTAAATTAGGTAAAATTTCGATAGCTTTTTGATGATGTAAAATTGCTAAAGAACGGTTTCCGCGTTTACTATATATATTACCTAACTGGTGATGAATCATCGCATCATCTGGTAGGAGTTTGTTAGCATTTTTGTATGTCTTAAGTGCTTCATCATATTGATGCAAACTCGTATATGCAGAACCTAATGCTGCATGAATATGTGCCCGTTGGGGTGCATATTTAATGGCTTGCAGAAATGCTTCAATAGCCTCGTTAAACTTCTCAAGTCCTACATAGGACAGTCCTACTCCAAAATAACCGTCAGGTAATGCAGAAATGTATTTTTGCATTGTGGCAATAACTGAGATTACTTCACGATATTCGGACAGTGCTTGTGCATATCCCTCGATTTGTAGATATATTTTTCCTAATTGTAATCTGATATCAACCCTTGTTGGATCAGCTGCAAGTTGTTTCTGATAGGATTCAATTTGTTCTTGTATAGAAATTGCGTTATCGTTTTGGCACCAAGATTTAGAAAAAGGTGCAATGATATAGCATAGACAACATACCACAAGAACAGATAAAATACGGTTTAGCACCCAACAATTAGGTTTCAGTTGAATACCCATATCTCACATCATCCAATATAAAAGGAGGAGGTTCCAGATATGCGAAACTCCTCCCTTGAATCGATTGTTTAAATGCATGTTACTGAATAAGTGAATTACTGACGACTCTTGATACGTCCCCAGGTAGTCGCCAGTTTATCCAGTGGTTCAACTGGTGTGAGACTACCTTCAATATCATCACCCGAAACCTTGAAGTCATCAAAACTGACACCAGTTTGCCAACCCCAGACACCTGCTTGTCCGGCACCATACATGTCATCAGAGAGTTCACCTTGCATTTCGCCATTTATAGAAAGAGCCATTGCATTACCTTCAAGGATTACTTTCATATCGTACCATTTGCCGTTTTCGATTGTAACGTTCTTCCCTGCCAATTCTCCGATTTTGTCGCGAGCAGTCCAACCACCGGTTTTGTGCCGCCAGAGTTCAGTCTTGTTATCTGGTACATTGAAGTAATAGACGTAATACTCCATTTCGCTCTTTGCACGGTATGCTATACCTGCCCAATTTCCGGAATCAAGCCGTATCTTTGCCTCAACAGTGTAATTTTCCCAAGTTACTTCACCGACGAGAGAGTGTTCAGCTTGTGCACCTGTTGCAAGTTGATACACACCGTCCGTAACACTCCAATTACCATTTGCCACTTTCCAGTCATCTGCAGAACCTGAGTCAAAATCCCATAATTGTTCTCCAGCATACCCTGTAGAGACTAATATGGAAAGCATGAAAAGACAAATTATAGTTGTAAATACCCGTTTCATCAATTCTCCTTTTAAATCATATACCCAGACCAATGCTTGGGTAATTTTTATAAAGGACGCGCAATAAATACGCGCCCTTTACAAAGCGTTAAAAAATCTGTTTTAGACGACCCCATGTGGTTGTGAGTTTACGGTTTGGGTTCACAGCCAAAGTATGAGCTATGTTTCTACCATCTACGGTAAAATCGTCAAAACTTGCTGCAGTTTCCCAACCCCATACACCTACCTTACCTTGACCATACTGACCATCAGTATCTTCGCTCTGTTTTTCGTCATTGATATACAACGTAAATTTATTGCTTTCTACCTCAATTTTCACATCAAGCCATTCACCGTTTTTGATAACGACACCACCAGCAGCGGGAGGTTGAGAAATATTGTCACGTGCGTTCCATGCACCTGCTTTGTGTCGCCACAGTTCAGATATGTTGCTGGGAACATTTAAATAATAGACATAGTATTCCATTTCGCTTTTTGCTCGAAATATTATACCTGCCCAACTACCCTCATCAAGTCGAACTTTCGCCTCAATGGTATAATCATCCCAATCCTCTTCACCAACGAGAGAATGCTCAGCTTGTCCACCCTTACTAAGTTTATATACACCTTCCTCAACTTTAAAGTTTCCGTTGGCAACTTTCCAGTCATTGGCGTTTTTCTCAAAATCCCACAGTTGAGTGCCTGCGAATGAAGGGAGAGAAAGTGTAAGACAAAAAAGAGTGAGAAAACTGAAGATAGATAATCTTCGTACAGTAATAATCGTTGTCATGTAAACTCCTTTGGTTTATGCTATGTATATTTGGTTCATGTCAACAATTGTTAAGAATTAAACATCGGTAAGGATGTATAATCATGTTAATAGCATACGCCTTTTGTGAAAAAAAGTCAAACTAAAAAGTTGAGACATTTCTGTTTGAAAGAGTGTTCTATATTGGGTTCGTTTCGTCTCAACCTACAAGATTGTATGATGACGCAAGTTGCTACCTAAACATAACGTGAGTTCGGTTTAGCAGACATGCAGGATTTCATCTTTATTTGCCGAATTTACAATGTCATACTTTTGAGTTTTTTGAGTCAATCGGAAATGAAGGAATTTTGCCATGTGCGACAATCCCTTATCACATAAGGGATTATAGGCTAATCACGACTAATATAGTCAGGATTGACTCAAAAACTTTACAAGATTTATTTTGAGTTTCAGGTGTCTATCTTGTTTCCTTTATTACTATCATTTGATTTGAAGGTATATTCTTGAAGGTTTCAACATGTCCACAGATCCATCTAACTGTTAATGTATCAATGTGATTGACATCCGCTAACCCGAAATGTAGACGTATGTCGTTCTGACTGAGATAACCAGAACCGCTTTTAACCTCTCGTATTTGTGTTAAATCGCTAGTTGTAACAGATACACGTGCGCCAATCGCATCACGAGCACAATGCTTACCGATCAACTTTACACTTAACCAATTATTAGTATTCCCACCGTCATTTCGCAGTACTGTTGGTGTATCTTTTAGGTTAGCAACAACAATATCTATATCTCCATCATTATCAATGTCTCCAAATGCTGCACCACGACTGACTTTAGGTTGGACTGCTATTTCGGTCATTTCAAATGAGTTTGTGCTATTGTTCCAGAATATATGGTTTGGTTGTGCATAAGTTCCTATAGGATCAATATCAGCAATGTTATCGTCCAGATGACCGTTAGCTACAAAGAGATCCAACCAACCATCATTATTGAAATCTACAAAATCAACACCCCATGCTAAGTATGGCAAACTCAATTCACCAATTCCTGTAGAAAAACTGGCATCATCGTAAAAACCGTTCTGAGTGTTATGGTATATGTTATTTACTTGGTCCTGGAAGTTTGTAATCACAATATCCAGAAATCCGTCGTTATCATAATCACCGAGGTTTGCTCCCATACCACTAAAAGCGCGACCATCTTCACTCAGTGCGACTCCAGCAAACAATGCGTCTTCAGTGAATGTGCCGTTTCCATTGTTAAGGTAGAGAAGGTTTGGTGTTGTATCGTTTGCTACAAAAATATCGACATCTCCATCATTATCCACATCCCCACAAACAACTCCTAACCCCTTCCCTGCTGGTGCAGTTATCCCCGCAATCTTTGTTACATCAGAAAATGTGCCATCTCCATTGTTTCTGTAAAGTATGTCTGCTTCTGCTTCAAGTGCTTCGGGTGTACAATAAGTTGGTAAACCCTTTCGTGTACAAGTTGGATTCGTATCCGTATCAAACTTCACGTAATTGACAACATAGAGATCCAAATGTCCATCCGCATTATAATCAAGTAAAGCACAACCACTACTGAGTTTATTCCCCTGAATACCTAATTGCTTGGTTACATTAGAGAATGTGCCGTTTCCATTATTTTTATACATGACATTAGGACCGTAGTTAGTCACATAGAGATCAGTATAACCATCGTTGTTATAGTCACCGGTGCAACATCCTAAACCGTAACCAGTGTTACCTACCGATGCAGAATCAGTGACATTTGAAAAAATACCGTCGTCATTACGGTAAAGCATATTTTTGTGATTATTATCTGAGGTGGCACCAGGTAGAGTATTTCCGTTGACAATGTACAGGTCCAAATCACCGTCGTTATCGTAGTCAAATAATGCAATACCTCTACCAAGTGGCTCTATAAAATATTTGTTTCCGCTTTCGCCATTTTCATCACGAAACTGGATGCCAATTTCATCGGTAATATTTGAAAACTTCACATCATCATGAAAAGGAGGAGTTTTCTGTGCAATACTTTGATCTTGTCCGATTGCAAATAATGCTATAGAGAAAATTGAGAGTATTTTCAGAAGTTTAAAGTGCATAAATGGCATAGTATGAAAATAATGGTGAGGATTAGAAATTATATTGAAGAAATGAAAATTAGTGTTGATTGGAAAAATTTGGTAAATTCACTTAAAATATTAATGCTCACGTTGGCGTACAACGCATTTTTTTATCTATTCCTTAGTGATAATATATCAAAATCTGTGATGGTCAAATTTTGTATCCAAAAGCGTTTAATCCGTTATGAGTTTGACTTGAGGATTCACACAGAAAGCAGTCAGTTAGCGCATTCGTAAAAATATGGACTTGTGGTGTGCATATATTGATGAATTTTGTTTTTCTCCATATATGTCATAATATTGTACAGATTGCAAAACGAACAGTAGTTATACGATGATTTTTATTTTATCATGTAGTCTTGCCAACGTCAATTGTATAACGACAAAATGAATCAGGCACGTATCGCATATAATGTGATGTTAACAAGTAAAATGTGCCACAAATTAAATAGTGTTGTATAAGCGTGATTATACAACGCTATTTTTTTACATCAATTTCGAGCAGATTTAATTTTGTTTTAACATGTGTTATATCGTCTAAATATCTTGCATTTGAATTCTCAATGGTGTATCCTAATATTGAATTCATTTCTACTGTTTAGATAACGTTTCAATTATACCTTTATAATAGTACGTATTTCCTATACCTTACTAAAATGTCAATCACTGGAGGAATTGTTTAGATGAAAAAGTCTTGTTTGTTGTTTTTTATTTTCATTACCACATTTCTTACTATAAGTAGTACACTTGCAACAATTAAGGTTGGACTAATTTACGATGTGCGCGGACGAGGGGATCTTTCTTTTTGTGACGCTGCTTATGCTGGAGCAAGTAAATGTATTGAAAAATGGAATATCAAACTAACGGAAGTTAATCCCACACAGAATACGGATACTGAGATAGCATTACGTCGTCTTGCAAAATTAAAATTTGATCTTATCATTGGTGTCGGATTCCAATTTCGAGGACCGATGAACCGTGTTGCAGTTGATTTTCCAGATGTTAACTTTGCTCTGATTGATGCTGAAGCAGAACCATCAAATGTGGCATCGCTTATTTATAAAGCACACGAAGGGACGTTTCTTGCAGGTGTGATTGCTGGACTAAAAACGGAGACAAAAAAAGTTGGTTTTGTTGGTGGAATGAAAATACCTCTTGTTGAGGCATTTGAAATAGGATTTGCTGATGGATTAAAGAAGACTAATCCGGATGTTGAACTTCTTGTTAATTATGTCGGGGTTACTCCGCAGGCATTTGATGATCCAGCAAAAGGAAAAGAATTGGCACTTGCCCAGTATAGTAAAGGTGTTGATATTATTCTGGCTGCAGCAGGTGCAAGTGGGTTGGGTGTTCTTGAAGCAGCAAAACAGACAGGAAATTTTATTATATGGGTGGATTCGAATGGAAATGGTCTCGTACCTGGGAAGGTACTCACCAGTATAATTAAAGGTGTGGAATTGTCTGTATATCAGATGATTGAACATGTAATAACCGGTACTTTTTCAGGTGGGGTTAAAAACTACGGTTTAAAAGAAGGTGGAATTGAATATATCGTTGATGATGACAACAGAAATTTGCTTTCTGAGGAAATAGTGAAAAAGGTTGAGGAGTTCAAAGCAAAAATCATCGCAGGTGAAATAGAAGTGCCATATTTACGTTCCCATACTAAGTCAGTAGTGAATAAGAGGGATAAATAGTGGATCGACTTAAGATTGTTGTTCCTGGTGACGCTCCACCTCAAATTCAAGGTTCATCACATCTTGAACGTTTGAAACCGTATGGTGAAGTTACAGTATATACAGATAGACCCGATACTGCGGAGGAAAAAATAAAACGTGCAGCAGATGCAGATATTCTGATTAATTCTCGTGGGATGGTCAAATGGCATGCGGATGTATTACAGCATCTTCCAAAACTGAAGATGATTTCCCTCTGTTCAATTGGTACAGACATGATTGCACTTGATGAAGCAAAAAAGAAGGGGATCATTGTTTGTAATCAACCCGGACGAACTGCACCTGTTGTTGCAGAACATAGTTTCGGTTTGATGTTCGCTCTTGCCAAACGTGCTGCTTATATGACTGCAGGAATGAAAGCAGGAAAATGGTATCGAATGGATAATGTGTATCTGCAAGGTAAAACTCTCGGTATTGTTGGAACAGGTCATATAGGTTCGGAAATGGCGCGACTTGCTAAAGCAATTGGGATGAACGTAATTGGATGGACATATCATCCATCTGTGGATCGTGCAAAACGACTCGGTATAAAATATGTTTCCTTTGAAGATTTACTGCGGATGTCTGATGTTGTTAGTCTACATGTTAAACTGACAGGGGATAGTTATCATTTAATTGGTGAACGGGAGTTTGCTATGATGAAACCGAACGCGCTATTAATTAATGTAGCACGCGGACCTGTATTGGATACAGATGCGTTGGTTCAAGCGTTAAACAGTGGTTACCTCGGCGGAGCTGCTGTTGATGTCTATGATCAAGAACCACCACCCGAGGACCATCCACTCTTTTCATGTGAACAGGTGATTTTAACTCCCCATTGTGCGGATATGACTCCCGAAGGTGTTGACTTGCTTAATGAAGGTGCAGTTGACAACATAATCGCATATTTGGAAGGTAACCCCAAAAATGTCGTTGTGTAATAATATTCAGATTTTATCCCACATCCTAAAACAAACAATATAATGAAAAAAAAAGATATATATAGAAAAATTGGTGTTGACACTGGCGGCACTTTTACTGACATCGTTATGTCTGTTGAAGGTTCTCTTTTTACACACAAAGTGCTTTCCACTCCAAACAATCCTGCTCTTGCTGTGATTAAGGGTGTCGGTGAAATATTGAATATGTATGACATCAATTCCTTTGAGGGTGTGGAAATTGTTCATGGTTCTACAGTTGCAACAAATGCATTGCTTGAACGGAGAGGTGCGCGTATTGCAGTTATTACCACACAAGGTTTTGAAGATGTATTAGAAATCGGAAGGCAGGCACGTCCGAATCTATATGATATTTTTGTTGAACGTCCCTCTCCGCTCGTACCCGCGGAACTTAGATTTGGTATCAGAGAAAGGACTTTACATACTGGAGAAATTCAAGCTGAAGTATCAACTACCGATCTTGAGTTACTTACAGAAAAACTGGCAATGTTAGAACTGGATGCAATTGCAATATGTTTTCTCTTTTCCTATGTAAATCCGAAAAACGAACAATTTGTCGCTAACCATCTTTCCTCCCTAAAAATACCTATATCTTGTTCACATGAAATATTACCTGAATACCGTGAATATGCGCGTTTTAGTACGACTGTTGCCAATGCATACATCCGTCCCACATTGGAAAGGCATTTATCTACATTAACGGAGTCTAATAGTTTTCCCAATTCATTCCGTTTGATGTTATCAAATGGTGGTTGTATTTCAACAAGTAATTTTGAATCTGCAGGTATTCGCACTGTTCTCTCTGGACCTGCGGGTGGTGTCATCGGTGCGTACCACGTTGCGAAAACTGCAGGATATGAAAAGATAATTACATTTGATATGGGGGGAACATCAACGGATGTGAGTCTATGTGATGGTGGTATCTCAATGACAACCGAAAGCACGATAAGTGGCTTACCTATCAAAGTGCCGTTGATTGATATTCATACTGTTGGTGCGGGAGGTGGTTCTATAGCAACTGTGGATTCGGGTGGTGCGTTACGTGTTGGACCCGAAAGTGCAGGTGCTGTCCCTGGACCAATATGTTATGGTAATGAGGGTGAAGATATTACTGTGACGGATGCGAATCTTTTCTTAGGACGCATTTCACAGAATCAGTTCTTAGGCGGAAAGATGTCACTTGCTGCTGATGCAACACAACAGTATATTGCAAAATTTGCTGATGGATTAGGGTTATCTGCACTTGACACAGCCGATGGAATTTTAAAGATTGCCAACGCAGCCATGGAACGTGCTATCAAGGTTATATCTGTTGAACGTGGTTATGATACGCGCGATTTCACGCTTGTATCATTTGGTGGTGCCGGTGGGTTGCATGCTGCATTCCTTGCTGAAAATCTTGGTATACAATCCGTACTTGTTCCACCGAACGGTGGTTTACTTTCAGCATACGGGATGCTATATGCGGATATTGTTAAAGATTACTCGCAAACCGTACTTTGGAAAACAGAAAACATCAACACGAATTTGCACAAACGTTTAGAGAACGGTTTTAACGCTCTGCTTACCCGAGGGGAAGGTGATATGAAATCAGAAGGACTTGATATATCACAACTAAAGATCGTTCGTTCACTTGATATGCGTTATGAAGGACAATCTTATGAGTTGAATGTTCCTTATATGGGTGTGGAATCAGATTTTATCAAGAGTTTTCATGAGTCACACGAACACCGATTTAGTTATGCACGTCCAGATTCAACGGTGGAGATTGTAAACCTTCGCCTTGTTGCCATCGGTGAAACAGAAAAACCTGCACTGACCCCTGAACTGGTTGCAGACGCAGTATCTTCAGATGCACATATTTCACAAAACCGAGTTTTCTTTGATGGTGTATATTATCCAACAGAATTTTATCGTCGTGAGTCATTGCTACCGGGAAATCGGGTTGAAGGTCCCGCGATTATCACTGAATTTAGTGCGACGACTGTAGTCCCCCCTAATTTTTTTACTGTCGTTGATGTGTATGGAAATCTAATTATGCAACTGCGGTAGTTTTTTCTTGTTTCCATTAGAAATATAATAATTACATTTGTGTTGCATATCCTTCCAAATTTGACATTTTTTGTCAGGTATGTTAGTATTCTGTTTATTAAGGGTGAACTTTTGTTAATCACCCTATATTAGATAATTGAATAAATAATCAGAATGCAATAAGCTAAATAAAAGGAGTAGTTGTGATGAAAAAATTGCTATCCGTTATGACAATAACTTTTCTCTTAGCGTGTGTGAATATAAATCTATCTGCAGAGGATGCAGATTTAATTGCATATTATTCGTTTGATGGCAATGCGGAAGATAGTTCCGGAAATGGGAACCATGGTGAAGTAAAAGGTGATTCTGAATGGGTAATGGTGAATTCGGAGATGCAATACATCTACAAGTAGGTGCACATGTTGAGATGTTGGTAACTGAAACACTTCACGGTGATATATTCAAAAGTGATCCGTTTACAATCTCTGCTTGGATAAATCCAACGTTTGAAGGTGGAGCATGGCAGCAAATTTGGCGGAGTTTACCTGGTGCTTCTGGTCATAACACTTTCTTTGTCAATAAAGATCAGGGGTTACTTTCTTGGCGAGGACAGGTTGGTGGATGGACAGTTCTATGCGAGACAGATGGTGGACTTATCCAAAAGGATAAATGGTCACATGTGGTTGTTCAAAGCGATGGTAAGCAATTCAGAATTTATGTAAATGGTGAGAATGTAAAAGAAACGGACTTCCAAGAAACCCGAGGAGCAAATACAATTTATCGTCTTGGTGGTGAAGGTGGAGAAGGTTTTGGTGGTGCGATAGATGATGCCGCTGTTTTTACCCGTACTTTGGATGAAAATGAAATCGATTCATTAGGTAATGGTGTTGATGAGTTTCTCTCAGTTATACCTAAAGGCAAACTGACAACACAATGGGGAAACATCAAACGCACGGGAATTATACGTTAAGCAGTCATATTATCATTGGTAGATGTTAATATTATCTCTTTCCTATAGTTAATATTTTTACTTCCAATGGTTGGACAAAGGTTATTAAAGTTGACAAACTCCATCAGTTGATAGTATCATTAAAGGGTAAAAGTTACCAGATACATCACCAGAGATATAAGATGGATAAGACTCCAAAAACCTTTGTCTGTCGAAATTGCGACGAAGACATTAAAATTGAAGCATGGACAAAAAACCTGAAAGTTTGTCCTGCTTGCGATGCACATTACCCGATGAGTGCTCATGAACGCCTCAAGTTGCTTGTTGATGCAGACAGTTTTGAAGAGGTAGATACCAATCTGTATTCAATTGATGCGTTAGAATTTCCGGAGTATCCAGATAAACTTGAGCGGGATATTACTAAGACAGGACTCCGTTCAGAGATGCTTTCTGGTACAGCCAAAATCGGTGGCTATCCTATATCCATTGCAATAGGGGATGTTGGGTTTATCGGTGGCACTTGTGGTGCTGTGATCGGTGAGAAAGTAACCCGATGCATTGAACATGCTGGTGTAAACCAATTACCTCTTATTATCGTTTCCGTTAGCGGTGGAATGAGAATGCAGGAAGGTACTTTGGCGTTAATGCAGATGGCAAAAACTGCTGCTGCTTGTACTGAATATGCTAAAAAAGGTGGCTTTTATATCTCCATAGTAACTGATCCGACATTTGGTGGCGCGACTGCAAGTTATAGTTCACTTGGTGATGTGATTGTTGCTGAACCTGGTGCACGTATTGGATTCGCAGGTCCATTAGCTGTTGCAAGTCTACAGGAAGAATTGCCTGAGAATTTTCAAAAAGCAGAATCATTAGTTGCACATGGATTTATTGACCATATTGTTCACCGATCGCTGATGCGTCAGTTACTTACCGACCTAATTTCATACACATATTAACCCCGAGTAAACATCACTACATACCCTAATTTGTGTTACACAATGGAAAAAGTGTGTATTAACCCGATTCTCTCCTTTTTCTGTCACTTAATTATATTTTTTGACGTATTAAATAGATATATCCATTGAAAAGACCTCTACGCGAAGTGTATAATCATACCATTAGGAAGAATGATCCTTTACTCTTGATCATCCAAAGATAAATAATAAAAGGAACAGTGGAAATAGAAAATGCCTAAATCATTAGTTGTTGTAGAATCCCCAGCAAAAGCCAAGACAATTGAAAAAATATTGGGAAAAGACTATATAGTTGACTCGTCAGTTGGACATATTCGTGATCTACCTAAAAAAGAACTTGGAGTTGATGTTGATAACAATTTCGCACCAAAATATGTATTGATACGTGGTAAAGGACAAGTTGTTAAAGCCATTCAAGAAAAAGCCAAAAAAGTTGATTGTATCTATCTCGCTGCTGATCCTGATAGGGAAGGTGAAGCGATATGTTGGCATCTTGCGACGGAATTGAAGAAATCTAAGAAACCTATCTATCGTATTATATACAATGAAGTAACACAAAGTGCGATTTTAGAAGCAATTGAAAATCCCGGGACGATTGACCAAGCACTTGTTGATGCGCAACAAGCACGTCGCGTTTTAGACAGACTCATCGGTTACAAGATTTGTCCGATTTTGTGGAGGAGTGTTAAACCGGGTCTGAGTGCGGGTAGGGTGCAATCAGTTGCAGTGCGGCTTATTTGTGAACGCGAAGCGGAGATAGAAGCATTTAATCCGCAGGAATATTGGTCGTTGACTGCAACATTAACACCTACACCAAAGGAATATCTATTTCCTGCTAAATTACATAAGATAGGTACCAAGAAGGGTGAAATCAATAATTACGGGTTCCGTATTGATGAGGATCGTGCCAATGAATTAGCTGCAGATGCGAAAGAACAAGATTTTGTAGTAGAAAAAGTGCAGAAGCGAGAACGAAAACAGAGACCTGTTCCACCGTTTATCACCAGCACTTTACAACAGGAAGCATCTCGGAAACTTCGCTATACAGCTAAAAAGACGATGATGGTTGCACAACAGTTATACGAGGGACTTACTGTTGGAAAAGAAGGGTCCGTTGGTCTCATTACTTATATGCGTACCGATTCAACGCGGATTGCTCAGGACGCACTCACAGCAGTGAGAAAATATATAAAATCAAATTACGGTTCTGATTACCTTCCTGCGCGTGCTGTTCAATATAGGGGGAAAAAGAGTGCTCAAGATGCACATGAAGCGATTCGACCTACGTTAAATCTTCGAACACCAGATTCGCTTAAATCCTATCTTAGTAATGATCAGTATCGTTTATATGATCTGATTTGGAAACGGTTTATCGCAAGTCAGATGAATCCTGCTATCCTTGATGCTACGACGATTGATATTAAGGCTGGACGTTACTTGTTCCGTGCGACAGGATCGGTTATCAAGTTTGATGGGTTTAGACGTGTGTATATGGAAGGTCAAGACGATGTTACGAACGGTGATAACAATGGTGGTGATGAAAATGTTAATTTACCTGATGTCAAAGAAGGTGAAACACTTGAATTACGTAAGTTAGAACCTAAACAACATTTTACACAACCTCCTCCACGTTATAATGAAGCCACACTCGTTAAGGCATTAGAGGCAAAAGAGATAGGTAGACCAAGCACCTACGCAACAATACTGTCAACGATTCAAGGAGTAGGTTATATAACAAAAGAGCAACGTAGACTCCTGCCGACTGATGTAGGTAAACTTGTTAATGAGTTATTGATACATGGATTTCCTGACATTGTTGATGTTGAGTTTACGAAGGAAATGGAACAGAAACTTGATACTATCGCCGAAGGTGCAGTAGATTGGGTTGCCACACTTGATGAATTTTATCCCTCTTTCCAAGAAGCACTGAAAGAAGCACCCGATAAGATGTATGAAGCTCGGAAAGCGATGGAAACTGAATCGGATGAACAGTGCGACAAATGTGGTGGCAATATGATAGTAAAATGGGGTAGATATGGTCGTTTTCTTGGGTGTGCTAACTATCCGGAATGTCAGAATATCAAGGCATTGAACGGTGATGATACCCCTGTTGCTGAACCGGAAGAAACGGATACTCCATGCGATAAGTGTGGGGAAGTGATGGTAATTAAGCAGAGTCGTTCAGGTGCTCGTTTTATGGCTTGCAGTGGATATCCAAAGTGTAAAAATGCTAAGCCAATACCTATGGGTGTAGATTGTCCTGAAGCGGATTGTGATGGCTATTTAGGTGAACGTCGAAGTAAGAGAGGAAAGGTGTTTTATGGTTGCAGTAACTATCCTACTTGTGGATTTGCAAGTTGGGATAAACCGATTGCTGAACCTTGTCCGGAATGTGATGCTCCATATATAGTAGAGAAAGTGCAAAAAACAGGTGAAACAGCACGTGCATGTGCATCGAAAACCTGTGAGTACACTAACACTTCAGGATAATCCTTATATATACACATTGCAATGTGTATATATGAAATTTTGCACTCATTTTGTGTATTCAATTATGATTCAACTTCACCAAGTCAATTTCAGTTATAGTGACCTTAGTGTATTGGAAAGAGCGAGTTTTAGGCTTGAACGCGGGGAATTCGGTTTTCTCATTGGAGAAAGTGGTTCGGGTAAAACGACGCTGCTTAAGCTACTTTATGGTGCATTAATCCCCTCATCTGGTTCATTAAATGTACTCGGTCAATCTCTTGCTGATTTGACACCATCAACGTTACCATTTTTCAGGCGCAAAATTGGGATCGTGTTTCAAGACTGTAATCTTGTCGATACCAAAACCGTAGAGGAAAACTTGGAAATACCTCAAAAATTAATGGGGACAAAGATAAGAATATTGCGTGAAAACGTAAACAATCTTCTGCATCAAATGGGATTAGTACATCATAAGCAGTCATTTCCAAGCCAAATTTCCAGCAATGAACGACAGCGTCTTGCTATCGCAAGAGCAATAATAAATAGTCCTTTGTTAATCATTGCAGACCAGCCGACAGAAACGTTGGATCCAAAGTTAACGCTTGAAATGCTTGCCCTCTTTGATGCGCTAAATTTTCAAGGCACCACAGTATTAGTTTCTACCACGGATCCTGAACTTCCAGATAGGTTTGTACGTGATAATAATGCAACACCAAAACGCGTTTTCACTCTCAAAGACGGTTGCATTACCACTTAACAGAATTATGTTTTGAAACATCAATTCATAGAATTCTTGATGTTTGATGTTCCAACATGTATCCAAAGTGTTGAAGATTCTACATAATATGCGATATCAGATTCAAAATGCCATCAGTCATATTGGACATACTGGAATACACAATCTTTTAAGTATCATTGCGCTTGCATTAATTACGTTAATACTGAATACATTTTTATTCAATCATACAGCAGTATTTAATGAACTATCATTAAGGGAAACTGTTGCACCCCTAATTGCATTTGCTAATGATACAGTTGTAAAGGAAGATGCACAACTGTTCGCCGACCAGATTCAGAAGAACGACCATATCCTGTATATTGACTATATATCCAAGGAGGAGAATCTAAACCGTGCAGAGAAACAGTTTGGACTCCTTGGGAGTTTGATAAAAAACGGATACTCAGGAAGCAATCCATTTCCTGCTTCGTTAGAAATTTATGTTGACTCACCGAATCTAACACGAAAAACACTTGAAGAAATTGCGTTTGATATTGAATCCTATGATACCATAGATGATGTTATTTTGACTGGACATGGAATACTTACAGATATATATCATCAGACGAACCGTATGACAGTTGCAAGCATTGCAATAAGCATTTTGTTGTCATTGGTATTAATCCGCGCATCAGTCTTAAAAACGGGTAGAATCCGCCATAAAGAAATCCAACTCCTAAATAATCTTGGTGCAACGCGTGGTTATCTCAGAATGCCATTCATCATACAAGGTATATTTCTGGGGTTATGCGGTACAATCATTGGTCTAATCTGTTTCTACTCTCTCTACTGTTTATTCACATTTCAACTTGGCGTACTTGAATTTCTCCCGTATTACCAACTCATATCAGTTGTTGTTGTAGGAGTAGTCTTTGGATTGTTTGCAGGTATATCAGCATATAGAATGTATGTGAAATCCTGTAGAAAAATGCCGCTGGTATGAGTAACATTTTTAGTTTCGTCAGTGTGTAAATGAAACAAACATTATGCAATTCATTGAACAGTGTTTGTGGTTTTCGGTTATCTATCAATAGATATCTATTATGATAACCGATTTTTGTTGTACATATATTTTGTATAGTTATTGGATAGATTTAATATACACTTAATTTGATTGGACATAATAGATCATGAAAAACATAGAGATTAGCATTATATTCCGGAACATAGGGAACTTATTAAAAATCCGTGGAGATTCGTCATTCCGTACACAATCCTACGATAGAGCTGCAGATATTATTGAAGAATTAACTGATGATGTAAGCGATTTAATTAAGGAAGGGAAATATCAGAGTCTTCCTGGAATTGGCAAAACAATTGAAGAAAAGACAACAGAGATACTTGATACTGGCACCTGTCAAGCCTATGAGAAACTCATCGCTGAGATGGGAATTGGTGTCCTTGATCTGTTACAACTGCGTGGTATCGGTAGCAAAACCGCAAGCAGACTGTATAACGAACTTGGCATAAAAAATCTTGATCAGCTTTCTGATGCACTTGATGATGGAACACTGGAAGGAGTGAAGGGATTAGGTAAAAAGACGATTACAAGCCTAACTGAAAGTTTAAACTTCCTGATGACCTACCGTGGCACACGTATACTTGCTCGAGCCTTAGATCTTGCTGTTCATTTGACTAATATTGTTAATGAATGTACTTTGGTAACCCGGCATCAATTCACTGGGGACATCCGCAGACACGAAGAAGTATGTCGTAGCATTGAAATGGTGGTTGAATGTGTAGATAATGTCGAATCAACACATAATGCACTTATTGATCATTTATCTACACATCAACATCCTCTCTCAACACAAATTGTAGAAGTACAAGATAATACCTCGACTATACCTATATTACATCAAATTCCAACAATCCATTGTTTAGTTGACAACGGTTTTCCTGTGACTTTCTATCTATGCACAACTGCTGAGTTTGAAGCAGCGTTGTTCTTGACAACCCCAACAAATGAGCATCTCAATGTTTTTCCCTCAAACACATTCATGAATGTTAGCGAACAGAGTAATACAGAATATTGGGAAAAAACGCAAAATAAAACTGAGGAAGAAATTTACGAGCAAATTGGGATGTCTTATATTGTACCGGAACTGCGCAAATTCCCTGACTCTGTTGCTTTAGCATTGGACGACAAGTTACCAATTCTGATAGAATATGATGATATTAAGGGTGATTTGCATACGCATACTGATTGGAGTGATGGAGCACATACGCTGGATGAAATGGTGGAATCGGCAAAGAATCGTGGACTTGATTATTATGCTATTACTGATCATTCTGTTTCCTCTTCTGTAGCCAATGGTCTGGATCAAAAACGTCTATTAGCTCAGATGAAGCAGGTGCGAGAATTAGATGCAGCAACAGATGGAATTACTATTTTAGCTGGTTCAGAAGTGGATATTCGAAGAGATGGAACGCTTGATTTTCCAGACGAGATTCTTGCACAACTTGATATTGTAGTGGCAAGTGTGCATAGCCAATTCACGTTATCTGAAGCAGAAATGACAAAACGTGTAATTTGTGCCATTGAAAACCCTTATGTCCAGATAATTGGACATCCAACAGGACGATTACTTGGTAGACGACCAATGTACCCGATTAACCTTGATGCGATCATTGCTGCTTCAGCAGAAAACGGAACAATATTAGAAATTAATGGTTCACCAAGTCGGTTGGATTTAGGACCTGAATATGTTTGTAAAGCAAAAGCTGCAGGAGTTTTGATTGCTGTAAACACTGATGCACACTCAATTCCGGAGTCAGAACGATATAAGTATGGTGTTAATGTTGCACGTCGTAGTGGTCTGACAAAAGAGGATGTCGTTAATACCTATCCCTTAGAGAAATTACGTAAGACTTTAAAACCGAAATAGGTTGAAAGGACTTTTATTATGAAACGAACACATCTTTCCCCTGCGAAACGCGCTATTGTAATCGGCATGGATGGTGCGAGCATGGAACTCGTGAATAACATGATTGAGTGGGGACACACTCCAAATATGGCAAGACTTCGCGACTCCGGTGTATATCGAGCAATGCTTGGAGTCTTTCCGACATTAACTCCACCAGGATGGACAGCACTCTCTACCGGTTCGTGGCCAGGAACGCATCAAGTCATGGATTTTAATATACGTGCTATTGGAAAGGAACTTGATAAAACGGTCTGGGGAATTAATACAGGTTTGTGTCAATCAGAATATCTATGGAATCTTGTTGAACGGGCAGGTTGTAAACCTATTCTGGTGAAATGGGAAATGTCTTGGCCACCAACTGTGAAAACAGGGATTCAGGTTGAGGGTACCGGTCCTGGAGTTTCTAATCACCATCAAATTGCGGGTTATCACTTATTTGTAGCAGGTAAATGGGCACCACGTCCTATTGGAGGTCAACGTGATCCTGAAACACTTGATCCGAGTGCACTGCAAAAGGTAAAACACATTGATCCAGTGACTATAAAACCTGCTGACACAAGTAAGTGGGAAGGTACACTACCCGAGTCCAATCAGCCATTGCAGGAGGTAGAACTCACTGTCCAACCTTTGGCACGTGGTAGAGAGAATATGAATCGTGGAAAAACCGGTATTCCCAAAGTATATTACGGTATTATTTATGCATCCGATAAAAATGGTTATGATCGAATCTTGGTATGTAATAGTCGTAGTGTAGAAAATGTTGTGGCAGATTTGGGTGTAGGTGATTGGAGTGAATGGTGGTTGGATACTTTCAATATTGATAACAGCGATATTGAAGGCTATGTGCGTATGAAATTGGTTTCACTTACCCCAGCAGCAGATGCTTTTGAACTTTTTGTTCCACAGATTTGGCCACGAACTGACTATACAGTGCCTACTGAGGTAGCGAATTCAATTGATAAGAATATAGGCTCGTTCCTCCAGAATCCTGCCCGTGATGCACTCGGACAGGTTGACGATGATACATATTTTGAACTGTTAGATTATCACCACCAACGTTTGGCAGATGTTGCAACGCATCTTGCTTCTGATAATGATTGGGATGTACTGATGGTAGAAACTCATGCACCTGACTATGCGAGTCATTTCTTCCTTAGTCAAGCGGATGAAATCAGTGGTGCAGCATCTGAAACAATCCATCGGTGTCGTGAGGGTTTGCGTCGTACATACGAATCTGTAGACACCATGATTGGACAAATTGCTGAACTTGCAGACGACGAGACAGTCATCTTCATTTGTGCTGACCACGGTGGCACTCCAAATCAATTTCGTGCTGTTGACATTGAAAAGGTATTGGAAGAGACGGGTTTTATTGTTCGGCATGGTAACGGTGATATAGACTGGACACAGACTCGGGCACTCAACGTTGGCTTGGTGCATATTTTCATCAATCTTGCTGGTCGTGAACCGAACGGTATCGTTGCTGAAGAAGATTATGAGTCGACTCAACACGAGATTATTGCTGCGCTGCATGCTTACCGTGATCCGCAAACAGGTAGACATCCGTTTTCGTTAGCAGTGACACGAGCAGATGCAGAAATGTTGAACTTGCATGGAGACCTTGTAGGTGACGTAGTCTACTCACTCCGTCCTGAGTTTGATGGTGCACATGGTAAGCAATTGCCATCGGTAAGTTTTGGAATAGGTGGTCAACATTCCACTTTCATTCTTTCGGGTGCTGGTGTTCGGGAGGGGGTTGCATTGGAACGACAGGTACGCGTTATAGATGTTGCACCCACATTATGTTATCTATTAGGACTTCCCATGCCATCAAATGTTGAGGGTGGGGTAGTTTATGAAGCGTTAAAAGATCCTGATTGGCATTTAACGCGACTTGCTGAATTGGAATAATATAATAACTTTAGTTTTTTACATGTATATGTGAAATTATTGTACCCTGTGAATATAGATATCGTGGTCTTTGCCGCGTGCATCACTCCATACCACTATCGCAGTTCCTACACTGGATGCTATCGCATTCGGAGAAATCTGTTCTTTGTCAGCAATGCAGACTGGCACTCCATTCTCTTTCCATAATGATGTACCATTTTCATCAATCCGTTGTGCATAGATAGCATCCTCGGTTGTATTACCGAAATCTTCCCGATAATCAAGCCAATAAGCGATAACTCCTCCAGCACCATCTGTAACAAGTTTTGGATTCTGCTGAACTCCTCCCTCAGTGCAAACTGGCACACCTACATTATCCCATAATTTCAAACCATCCATATTGACGCGTTGTGCATATATATCAGCGAATACATCGCGATCATCCCACCATACGACGATGAATCCCCCTTTACCGTCACCGACACAGGTCTGTTGCTGTTGATTTACATTTAGTTCACAAATCTGTATACCGTCCTTTTTCCATAAGTGTGTACCATCTGCTGCAAGATGTTGGGCAAAGAGTTGAGCAGTAGTGAATATATTTGGATCGTTTCGATAGTCTGCCCAAACACAATATGCACCCCCGTTTTCGTCGCTGACCATTGTTGGTGCACCTTGGTTTCCTTGTGCTGTACAGACAGGGTTTGGAGCGTCCCACACAGTCTTTCCATTGCTATTAATTTTTTGTGCATAGATGTTCCAATCGGGAGTACTGATGTCCCACCATACGACGATTGCACCACCGGCATTGTCGCTGATAATAGCGGGGTCGTATTGGTCACCTTCACCGTGAAACACAGCATTACCGTTCTGTTTCCATAGTATTTCACCATCAGTGGAGAGTTTTTGTGCATAAATATCTTGATTTCCTGAGCGCCAATCCTCCCATACAACGATTGCACCACCGTTTCCATCTGGAATTGCAGTGAAATCATCTTGTAAAGTTGGTTCTGTACATACAGCCACACCTTCAGGATTCCACAGTATTTCACCGTTGGCATTAACACGTTGAGCGTAACTATCTTGAGAGCCATTTCGTGTATCACCCCAAACAATGATTGCCCCACCATTCAAGTCAGAAATAATGACTGGAGCACTCTGTGAAGCATCGTGAGTACACACAGGAATACCGTCAGGGTTCCACACCATATTTCCATTTTTGTCAACGCGTTGTGCATAAATGTCGTAGTTTCCGTTTCTTCCATCACGCCATGTAACGATGACACCATCATTACTATCAGTGGTTAATACTGGGAAATATTGTGCATTGTCGGCAGTACATATAGGTGTGTTTTCAATGAGATTCCAATCCGGATTGATTGTGGATTGAGTACAGAAGAAGATAACAGCGAGAAAAACTGAAATGTAAATACGTTTATAACAATAAGAGTATGGCATTTTTATATAACTATTATATTGGATATTGATTGTGGTTTCTACTTGATGAAGAAGCAAGTGAAGTTTACTGAGGCTTAATACTAAATTCAGAAATGATTAAATATGAGGACATAGGAAGGGCATTAATATAAAACAACAATTTATTAAATGCTGATAGATAAAGGAGAATAGTTATCTTAATTACATCAACAGTTCTTCGCCAATAGCAAAAAATTGGTCAGCCATTGCTTGTAAATCCATAGATGTGTTATGTTCAAAAGCCACTACCTCAATACGTTTGTTTTGTTGTTTGATAAGTTCAGCCAGTGGACAAAAATCACCATCGCCACTTGCTAATATGACAACATCCAACTTTCCGAGCATGGATACTACATCCACAGCGATTCCAACATCCCAATCGCCTTTTGCTGAACCATCTCCACGTAAACGTAGGTCTTTACTTCGTATTGTGTATCCATTATGTTCTAATAGGGACAGAAAATTGGACTGGTTTATTTCGGGTATTTGTACGATATATGCGTAAGCAGAAATAAGTTCACGTGGACCTACTATCAAGTCAAGAAGTTTGATGTAATCAACTCTACGTTCAAACCGATCTTTTGCTGCATAGAACATATTCTGTACATCAACAAACACACCGACCCTTGGCTGATGAGGTTTTTCATCACTTTCTGGTAGCACATCTAAATGTGGAACATCTATAAAATTGACTGTTTGTCGGATTTGATTTAATGCGTTTTGTGACACTTCATGAGATTTTTCTAACATATCAAAATGATTCTGAAGTTCGGATTTAAGCTGTTCTAAAGCCTGATTTTCTTTATATACCGCTTCTTCAACTAACTTCAGTTCAACCATGAAGGTATCTTTAGAGGCTTTTATTTGTGCGAGTTCGTTTAGTTGTTTTGAGATATCATCATATTTTGTTGTAAGTAACTTGTGCTCAGCATCTAATTTGATGAGTGAGTCATTGGTTTCAGCATACTCTATGGCATTTTCCTGAAGAATTTTGTTTTCCTGCTGAAGAAAAACGAGTTGCTTTTCTTTGTCAAGAAACGAGTTTACTTTTGTTTTTAAAGTTTTGTTTTCTTCAAGTAGGTATTGGCAGTGTTGCTCTAATCGTTTATTTTTTTTACCTATTGCGGAATATTGTGCTCGCAGATTATCTAAAGCCATTTGAAGACGGTGAATTTCATTTTGTTGACTGTCACTTATGTTAGAGGCATCCTGTGATTTACTTGTATAACCAGTTTGTATTTCTCTTATTTCTGAGCTGGGAATTTGTGGGGAGGTAATAATATGTGGGAAAACACCGGGTTGATTTTGGTCAAATGATGCTTTATGGTCTTCATAAGCAGTATTTAATAATTGAATACCATGCGAGTGAACTTCTTCGCGCGAGTCAACCAAAAGTGCCCATACAACATCACCAAATTCACCTGATTCTAACAGAGCAATAGGTGACTTAAAATATGTCTGTATTTCCTCAACTGCCATGTATCCTACGCGAGAAATTGCAGTCTCGGCTTTATCCTCCATATGTTTGATAACGATTTCATCAATATTGGGTTGTTCAAAAAATGAAGTAGCTAACCTATTTAACAATTCCTGTTTTGAAAATGGATGTAACTTTTCCGAGTTAGAATCTAAGTCAGAATTCATTAGTAGTTGGAAAATCTCTCTTTCATTTAGAAGTAAAGCAAGAAACCATATTAGATGATCCTGCTGTATATTCAATTTAAAATTAGATTTAGTCATGAGAGTCCTCCGAAATTAATCAGCTCATATATAAGATTATATAGTTATTATTTCAACTTGTGAACTATATTAGAACAGTAAGATTATAAGGAGTTATTTCTACAATACCTCCTAATAGAATAAAAGACTATTGTCTACATCTATAGTGTTATGTAAAAGCGTACTGTTTAATTAGATTTTGATTATTTTATTGGATCCATTATGGATAGTGCGTGTTGCATTGCGGGTATCTACTATAGCAACAGCATGTTTAACTATCAAATTGTAGTCAATAGTGCTATGGTCAGTAAGAATTACAACACAATCAACACCTTCTAATACAGAAGATGTTAGCATCTGTGAATGGTATCTATCCCCTCCCCCAAGGACAATTTCAGATACGTATGGGTCATGATATAATATTTGTGCACCTTTGTCAACCATTAATCTCATCACATCAAATGCAGGAGATTCGCGTGTATCTCCTAAGTCTTTTTTATAAGCTACACCGAGAATTAAGATCTTAGAGCCATTGAGAGATTTTCGATGATTATTCAACGAGTGAATGACTTTGTCAAGAACATATTTAGGCATACTGCTATTAATTTCGCTTGCGAGTTCAATGAATCGTGGATGGTATTGGTATGTCCGTGCTTTCCAAGATAGGTAGTGTGGGTCGATGGGTATACAATGTCCACCTGGTCCAGGACCTGGATAGAATGGCATAAATCCAAATGGTTTGGTTGCAGCAGCATCAATTATTTCCCATACATCTAAATTCATCCGATCACAAATTAGTGTAACTTCGTTAATTAGTCCAATATTAACACTCCGAAATGTATTTTCTAATAATTTTACCATTTCTGCGATACGTGGAGATGAGACAGTATAGGTCTTATTGATAAATTGTTCGTAAAAGATTTGTGCTATCTGGGTGCATTTTGACGTTACCCCACCAACAATTTTCGGAGTATTTGTCATATAATATGTATCATTTCCTGGTTCAATTCGCTCTGGTGAATAAGCGAGATAAAAGTCGTTGCCAACAATTAATGTATCTCTTGTGTTGTCATGTAGATTCGGTGAATTGTGATTAATGTCATCTGAATGTTTGTTTTGTATATTACCACTTGGTTGGAGCATTGGTAGGAGGATTTCTTCAGTTGTTCCTGGGTAGGTTGTGCTTTCGAGGATGATCAATTGCTCTGCATGCAAATATTTGGCAATTTGCTGAACAGCTGCTGTAATGAATTGCATATCCGGAGTTTTATTTTCTCTTAATGGAGTTGGTACACAAATATTAACTGTATCAAGTTCGCTAAGCACGCTATAATCACTGGTTACTTGGATTTGTCCGGACTTAATAAATGGACCGAGTATAGCGTCTGGAACATCGGGAATATCTGAGATTCCGTTCTTCAACCGTTCTATTTTTTCTTGACAGATATCAATCCCAGTGACGCTGTATCCGGCATTTGCTATTGCTACCATCAGGGGTAAACCAACATATCCAAGTCCGATTACTCCCGCTTGCGCTTTACGAGATTCTATCTTTTTTAGTAACATGTTTTTTGTTTACACAATCAACGTATTATGTAGTAAATTCCTTCATTTATTATTTCGGAGTAACCAACGTGATGCTGTGTACAGATTTGTGAAAATCTTATCTGGCTTATATGTTTTGTTTGTAGGATCTAAATTTATATAACTCATATATGTGTCACGTCCATGTCCAGTTAGAACAAGAATCGGAGTGGTATTAGCATTTCGTGCTGCTTGAATATCTGTGATAGAATCACCTATGAAAAATGAATCTGACAAGTCGAAATCGTATTCTTGTGCTGCAAGTGACAACATTCCTGGATTTGGTTTTCTGCACTCACATCCTGAATCTGGATGGTGTGGACAGTAGTAAATATTTTGTATCTGTCCACCTTCCTCTTCAATTGCTGCTAACATTTGCAGATGTATATCCGAAAGTTGTTTTTCTGTAAAAATCTTTCTACCAATTCCTGCTTGATTGGTAGCAACGAAAATACGAAATCCATTTATTGTCAGGTCTCGAATCGCTTCCAATACGTTCGGCAGAAATGAAAAGTCGTTCCAGTTACAGACATATCCTCTACCAGGAGGATTCTGATTGATAACTCCATCTCGGTCAAGAATAACGGTTTTCATACATAATCACAAAATGAAAAGTGTATTTTGCTTTGGTATCCATGAGATTTACAAATCAATCCTATTGATTACAAACTCTGGATTTCCTTAATTATTTCTGCTGGTGTTACAGTGGCACACCCCATTTTTCTAACGACAATTCCACCTGCAATACTTGATAATTTGGACGCACTGTGGTTATCTGCATTTGCTGCAAGTGCAAGTGCAATGACCGCAACGACAGTATCCCCGGCACCAGTTACATCCATTACGTCATTCGAGTGCGGAGGAAAATGATCTACTTTTAATGCACCATTGGTATCTCGTTGGAATAGAGACATTCCTTGCTCTTCACGGGTAATCAACAAATTAGACAGTGATAGTCGATCTAATATCTTCTCACCTACAGTAATTAATTGATCAATATCTGTAATTTCATCCTGTATTGCTGCACCTGCTTCTTTATGATTCGGTGTAAGAACTGTTGCCCCTTTATATTTCCAGAAGTTATTTCGCTTTGGATCTACTATAATCGGTATGTTGTGTGTGTTAGCATTCTTCAGTACAGTTTTTATTAATTCAGAATGGATGGCACCTTTATCGTAGTCTGCGAAGATGATTGCATCGCAATCTGGCAGGTGTGAGATAGCTGCACTAAATATTCGTTCCTTTACCTTTGCAGATACCTCCTGTTTAGATTCTCTATCAATTCTGAGTAGATGGTGTCCTTGGTGTAAAACATGGTAGTCGGGAATGTCTACTTCCTGCGATGAGGTATTATGTGGATTAGAGTTGACAATGACTCGTGTTTTTTTACTTGTATAACGTTGAACATCTACGCAAATATCTGCTGTGCTAATATCCAATGTATTTAGCATCTGGAGTAATTTTTCACCGTCTCTATCTTTCCCAATGACACCAACTAATTCCGCCTTGCCCCCTAAACTGGCTACATTTTGTGCTACATTTGCAGCACCACCACAACCGTTCATTTCACCGTTCATTTCGAATACAGGTACAGGTGCTTCAGGGGAAATACGATTGACATCACCCCAGATGTATTCATCTAAGATGACATCTCCGATAATCATTACTCGTTTATTTTGAAATTGTGCTAATAAGTTATTAATATTCACAGATTTATATTATCATAACTTGGTATGTAAATGCAAGTCAAACCTAACATACAAACATTGTAGTATGTTTACAGTATATACATTATTTCCATACCGTTTATCTTATTTCACTTGTATTTTTACTACTTTACTGGTAAAATATATAGTTATAGTAAAGAACATAGTACCTACCATATTTACATAAATACCTTGGTAGATTAATCTGTTGAACATAAGAATTAATGAAGAATATTATCTGAAATACATCAAAAGATTAGTTTATGTCAAGGTCTACACCATGAAAACAGCAAAAAAGGTTACTGTAAAATTGAAGAATATACTTGTACGCTTACGAATTCTAACTATACTACTGATTCTATTGGGACAGTTGTGTATTATTCCATTTGTATTTGCAGAGGAAACTCCACCCGATAACAAAGCCACTAAAAGTCCTGAGTACCCAGAAACATCAACATATAAATTACAAGTTGGTGATAGCATTGTTGTAACTGTTGAGGGTTATCCAGAATATACGAAAGACAGAGTACCTATTCCAGTTCAGCCTGATGGTTATATCTCATATCCAAAAATTGGACTGGTAAAAGCAGCAGGGTCCACAGTTTCAGAACTTCAGACACTGATGCAAAAGGTATTTTCTAATAAAGTTCCCAGTGCTCGTGTATATGTAACTCTGATGCAACCGCAACGACATATCCTTGTATTCGGTGCAGTTGAACAGCGTCCGAGAGGTAACATGCATGTTTTTCAAACTGGTCAGGTTTACCTGATGCATGCCTTGGGTGCAGCTGGTATCAACTATGAACTTGCGGATCTCACCAAAATATCAGTATGGCGTGATGGCAAAGTATTTAAATCGGTAAACTTTGAGGATTTTATCGTATCAGGTAATGAAGATATACCATTGAAGAATTACGATATTGTCATTGTCCCATCTATTTATGCTCAGAGACGAATTCGTGTGGTTGGTGCTGTTGCTGCTCCGGGACTCTTTCCTATAATGGGTGATCAGATACTTGCCGATCAAGCATTAAAACTTGCAGGTGGTTCCAGATCGGATTTTGCGGATCTAAAGAAGGCTGAGATTATTACTGATAGTGGGAACACACCGGTAGATCTAACTTCAGATGTTGTCGAAGTCATGTTATCACCTGGTGATACTTTATATGTTCCACTTGCTGATGCGAAAATAAGCGTTGTTGGTGCCGTAGATAAACCTGATCAATTTGTTATAACTGAGCCGACTCTTTTAAGGGATGCTGTAGCAATGGCGGGTGGTTTGAGTGAGGACAAAGCGAATCCTAAAAAATGTATCCTTACTCGTGCAAATGGCACTCAAGAGAAACTAAACTTTGAGGCTGTGCAGTCGGAGGTATATCTATATCCGAATGATCAACTCCGTATATTGGAGCGTACACGTATTGATTGGCGAGTGCTTAGTTTTGCAGCATCATTGACAAACTTGGTAGTAAGTGTTTGGCTCAGATACAGATAGTGTTGTATATTGGACATATTTAATAGTAGGAATATCAATGTTCTATATTACTTTGAATTTAGCAGGATGTGTTTTGGTAAATGAGTATGAGGTTATATAATGTCAGAAACTAACGATAGGCAGCTTGAAGAAATAACAGAAATTAGGTTATTAGATTATTTCTGGATCCTTTTTCGTAATAAGTGGAGTGTTCTTCTCATTTTTTTTGTTTGTGTAATTGCAGCATTTATTATCACAGATTCCACTCCACCCGTTTACCAATCTGAAACTACTCTTCGTATTCTTGATGGTCAATCGCCTTCATCGTTAATTTCTCAGTTTCCACTTTCAGGACTCCTTAAAGGTCCTTCATTAGGAACTTATGCATCCCTTTTACAATCACGCGACTTGGTGATTGCCCCAACAGTCAGTCAACTTATAGATGATGAAGAGATAAAACCACTCCCTATTCATAGAGGTAGAACTGTAAAGTCGTTTGCGAATCTCTTGAAAATAAAATTAGATATGTCATTGACTGAACAAGGTGAACTCACTGATGATGAGTGGAGGGATTTTTTCATCAAGACACTGATTGATGAAAAAATGAAAGTTGATGAATCCCAAGATGGTAACTTGATTACCTTATCAGTAAAGCAGCAGAAACCAGAATATGCACAGTTGTTGTGTAACAGAATTGCAACTGTACTTGTTGAAACAATAGAGACAGAAAAAGAGGAAGAGATGAAATGGTGGGACAATCCTGTACCACAGCAAATGCTCAGTGAAGCAAGGCAGAAACTGGCAACGTCTGAAAAACAACTCTTTGAATTTCAACAAGCAAATCCTGAACTAACTCTAAATGCAGAGGGAGGAACACAAGCACAACTCGTTTTGGCATTGCAGTTAAGTGAAAATGAGTTGACGAGTCAATTGATTGGGGCTGAATTGAGACTTGCATCTTATGAAGAAGATTTGAAGGAGATAGAAGAGGAACTTATATCTGAAACGGTGGGAAGAAATCCAACATATTCTAAACTGGAAGATAACTTAAACGAGTATGAAATTGAACGGAAAGCACTCATTGGAAAATACGGAGATTCCTCACATCCTGAAATTACCTCATTAGATGAAAAGATTAAGGAGACGAATGCACGAATTAATAATGTAGAAAAAGAGATAAAAAGCACTACAACCACATATAACCCTTTACACCAAGCTCTTTCACAACAGGTTAATGAAGCGAAAGCATCTATAATAAGTCTTGAAAAACAAAAGTCGGATGTTTCCACTCAAATTGACAATCGAGTAAAAGAACTTGGAGGTTGGTCAGAAGATCATCTTGAGTTATTCCGACTTAAACGTGATGTTGAAATTTACAATGCACAAGTAATTGCGATGGATGCGAATATTCGAGAGGCACAAATAATAGCAGAAGCACAGACTGACAGTATTAGGGTTTTAGATCAAGCACGTCTACCCACAGAGCCAATTAGACCCAGTTTGAAAATAAATCTTGTTTTGGGTGCAATGCTTGGTGGGTTACTTGGTTTAACCTTTGCTGTTGTAAAAAATTACTTTAAAGACACATACTTACGTTTAGAAGACTCAGTACGTCAATTAGATTCACTTCCTGACCCACCAAATTTTCTTGGCGTAATCCCTTCCATTAAGAAACGTAGTGCATATCGGATTCCTCTCATTGTGAATGATGCACCTACTTCCCGATCCTCAGAAGCATTTAGGGTACTTGTTGCGAAACTTCCGTTCCTAAATCTTGGTGGTGAACTGAAAACAGTTCTTGTTACAAGTTCGACTCGTGGGGAAGGGAAGAGTACCGTTTCCTCCAATCTTGCTGCAGCACTTACGCAAAAAGGTAACAAGGTATTGCTGATAGATGCTGATATGCGTAGACCTTCGCAACATACTACTTTTCCTGCAGAGCAACTCTTGCAGATAACTTCCGATATGGAAAGTGATACAGTTGATGCAGATTCTGTGGTAATGCACAGTGATCCTCGCAAACCCGGATTGAGTGAAGCACTCATTCGTATAAATTCCGAAAATAGTTACGAAGTTTTCCAGTCAATTGTTCGACAGACCGGTATCTCCAATTTACATCTTGTACCCGGTGGAACTGTTCCTCCAAATCCGATTGAACTGTTGAATTCAGAAATGATGACAGAATTGTTGGAGATGGCAAAATCTGAGTATGATGTCATAGTAATTGATTCACCACCCGTTAGAGCTGTTGCAGATCCGGTTATTTTGGCTACAGTCGTTGATTCCGTTGTTTATGTATTTGATATAACGAAGACCAAACGTTTTGATGTGTTGACAGGTATTAAACATCTTAAGGAAGTATTACCCGGTAAGGGTATCGGAGTGTTATGTAATATGATTAACCCCAAGCACGCGAAATCCTACGGTTATTACAACCGGCATTCAAGTTATTACGAACTTACGGATGAGGAAAGTTAAAGAGTAAAATCTTAAATTCGATTATGTATCCATTTTTCCTAATGCTGCGGGAGGATGCGATCTACCGACAAGACCAGCAAGAACAATCATAGTCAAAATATGTGGAATCACTTTTAACAATTCATCTGGTATGTTCCACAGGTCTGCAAGTTCTAAAGATGAAGCAAATCCGAATAGGAGACACGCAGCAACACCGTAAATAGGTCTCCAATTTCCAAATATGACTGCTGCCAGTGCGACGTAACCACGTCCCCCAGTTATTCCTTTTGTATAATGATGAACATTTGATGTAAGGAAACACCCTCCGATACTTGCTAAAATTCCACTCAAAATTACACCTAAATACTGCCATTTTGCACGACTTAGACTGAGAGTCTTGAGTGCCTCAATGGATTCTCCTGCAGCACGAAGACGTAATCCCCATGGGGTTTTGTAAAGAAAAACATGGCTTGCAAGCATTATAATTGGTAATAGATACACAAGCATACTGTAGGACCCGATCACTGGTAGATTCAATTCTGGTAATCCTGTTACCCTTTCCGGTTTTGGTGTCAGATATTCTGTGAATCCTAATACAAAAATGTTTATTGCGATTCCAGTGACGATTTGCTCAGCATGAAAAGTGATTGTAGCAATGGCATGTAACAAAGATAATAGTACACCTAAACCGATTCCAACAGACATCCCAACCCATGCTGAACCTGATGCTTGTGTCCCCACGACATACCCGTATGCCCCAATAAGCATCAAGCCTTCCAGAGCTAAATTTATAATCCCAGAACGTTCAGAATAAATACCACCAAGTGCAGCATACCCTATGGGTGTTGTCATTCGTAATGTACTTGGTATCAAATGAAATATCATAAACTACTTCTCTTTGAAATGCCTTCTATACAGACCAACCCAATTATCAACAATCCTTGACCAGCGTGGAATAAACCTCGTGGAACATTCATTAACAGTTCAATATCTAAAGCGACTTTATTCAGTAATCCGAATAACAATGCGGCTGCAAATACTCCAACTGGATGATTTCTTCCTAATAGTGCAACTGCAATTCCTGTGAAACCCCATCCGGATGAAAAATTATATAAAAATCTGTATTGATACCCCATTACATCAGCGACACCTGCCAACCCTGCAACTGCACCGCTAAGTGCCATAACCCAGACAGTTACTATAGCTGGATTGATTCCACCATAAGCTGCGACATCGGGTGCATTGCCAACTAAACGCAGTTCGTATCCCCATCGGGTATGTTTCATAAAGATATAACAGAGAATCACACAGATAAAAGCAATCAAAAAGCTGGAATTTAAAAGATTACTCTGTGGGAGGAATGGTATAATTCCCCCTAATCTTGAAAGCCTTGCAGTTTCATATATTTGTGATGTTTGTGGTGCCATCTGGTTGGGTTCTTGATAAACAGATGTTACCAGGAAATTCGTTAGAGCAATTGCGATGAAGTTCATCATAATAGTGTTTATAACTTCATGTGCACCGAATTTTGCTTTTAAAAGACCGGGGATTGCACCCCAGATAGCTCCAGCAATCATTGCTGTTCCAATGCAGATAGGAACAATGATAACAGAAGGCAAATTTAGAAACATTCCAACCAATGCTGCTGCAAACGCAGCCACATAGAGTTGACCTTCACAACCAATATTGAACAATCCTCCCTTGTAACCAATTGCAACAGCAAGTCCTGTAAAAATTAAAGGTGTTGCATTAAATAGCACACTTCCCAATTCATCAATACTTGAAAACCCACTAACAAAAATTGTAGTATAAAACTCCAATGGGTTTTGTCCACGTTGAAATAAAACTATGCCGCATAAAAGAAAAAATCCGCAGATAACAAGTAGCTGCGGTAAACATAGTAATAGCAGTTTACGAATGTAAACAAATGTCCGTATGATAGGTTTAACTAATATAAAACTGATATTCAAAATGATTATAAAGGTGTGAAGTTAATTTCACTGAAGTTTGACAGTAAGAATAAATCGTGCTATTATGTTTAGACGAAAATGGGTTAACTACAGACTACTATTATTGACATCCAGTCTACATAATAAGTTAGTATATCATAGTTATGTGAATAAGACAATTTGTTAAGGCTTTTCTACTTTTTCTGTAAATTCTCACAGATCTCATTAAAATAATAAAAGGCAAATACGATGACAAACGTGCAATTATCTAACACAACGATTGACGCAAATGATATTCCAGCAATTTTAGGCGGAAAGTCTGTTTTTGATATATCAGAAGATTCACCATTTCCAAAACTGGATCAATGGAAACAAATCACTGAAGAAGAAGCACAGATAGCTTATGAGATGGCGTTACGAAACGAGTTGTCAGGGACATCCTCCATCGTTAAGACATTTGAACGGGGATGGCGCGACCGACATCAGACGCAATTCGCTATGAGTTTAACCAACGGTACCGCTGCATTACATAGTGCAATGTTTGGACTTGGGGTAGGTCCGGGAGATGAGGTGATTTGTCCGACATATACCTGGATGGGATCAATAACACCTGCACTAATGCTGATGGCAAGACCAGTTTTTTGTGAAGTTGATCCGATGACATTAGTTATTGATGTTGAGGATGTTCGAAAACGTATAACGGACCGGACTAAAGCAATTGTGGCAGTGCATCTGTGGGGTAATGTGTGTGATATGGATGCATTAATGGCATTAAGTGCTGAAACGGGTGTTCCTGTAATTGAAGATTGTTCGCACGCTCACGGTGCGTCTTACAAGGGAAAACCGTGTGGTAGTATTGGACATGTTGGTGCATGGAGTTTGCAAGGGAGTAAGGCAGTGAGTGCAGGTGAAGGAGGCGTACTTGCTACAGATGACATTACGGTCTTTGAACGTGCTTGTTTATTAGGTCAAGTCAATCGTGCAATCAATAGTATTGGAGATCCTGTGTTGGATCCGTCGGAACTATCTTATCCACATCTACCACCTATGGGATTGGGTGTGAAATATCGAGCACACCCGCTGTCTATAGGGATAGCTTCTGTTCAGCTACAGAAACTTGATGAACTGAATAGAAACCGTCGCGCCTATGTACAGGAGATTATAGATGGTATAGAAGATATTCCAGGAGTGTGTGCGGTAAAAAGGTATGAGGGTTCGGAACCTGCGGCATTCTTCGGTTTTCCTATACACTATATTGAGGAAGAGATGCATGGTCTTCCTGCACAAGCTTTTGCTGAAGCCTTACGGAAGGAAGGTGTGTTGGCAAATAACAATCCCTATCCACTCTTAGTAGGCGATGGTGTGCCAGTGTTTTCAGGTGGGTTACCAACAAATAGTAATCCATATCCACTTCTACATACACTACCATTATTCTCACATGGACTTGATATATTTAAAGAGGGACGCGGTTCTCTGTGTACATCTGAAATGGGTGGCGATTACGATGGTTACTCAGCTGGAGACTTACCTATTACTGAGAAAGTTTGTACTCAACTGATTTTCCTGCCGTTGTTAACACAACCGGTATCAAGGGCGGCAGAACGAATTCTTACAGCAATACATAAGATATCTAATTACTCAGAAAAGATAAGCCATGCATTAAATGATAAATCTGTATAGAGGAGTTTTAGATCTATGATACCTGATTTCTCAAATAGAACTCGCACTATAAATATAAATACTTTGAAGACAGAACCGTTGGATGTGTTGGTTATTGGAGGTGGTATAGTCGGAGCAGGAATAATACGCGACCTCATGTTAAATGGTGGAATAAAAGCTGGATTAATTGAGAAGGGAGATTTTGCGAGTGGTACGAGTGGTGCAAGTTCTCAACTTATTCACGGTGGGTTTCGCTACATTGCTAAACGCGATATCGCTCTGGTGAAACAGTCACGTAGGGAACGTGAGATAATGCATCATATTGCTCCTAATCTTGTTAAACCGTTACCTCTGGCAATCCTTCGTTATCGGGGTGATCCGTATCCACTTACAGGTATTCAACTTGCTGCCCGTTATTACAATCATCTTTCAAAATCAGATGAAGTTGAAAAATCAAAGCTACTTCGCGATGTTAATCAGATACAAGCGATGATTGGACCAGTATTGACAGATGGATTAAAAGGTTGTGTAATCCTGTGGGATAGTACAGTTGATGATGGTAGGTTAACTTTAGCAACACTCAAGGACGCACATAGCCAAGGTGGGGTTGTTGCTAATTATGTACAGTTTGAGCATTATATATCCCAACCTGATAGTACATCCCCAATGTATCGTATCATGGCAAGGGATAACATTACTGGTGATAGTTTTGAAATTTCAGCGCGTAAAATTGTTTCGACAACAGGTCCGTGGACAGATAATTTATGGAAAAAAGATCCCAGTTATGATGGAAAATCTCGATTAGTCTCCAAAGATGCCCAAGGGATTCATCTTATATTACCAAATTGTCTTGGTGATGACACACCAAGACAGCATGGATTGATTCTTCTCACCCAAACAGAAAAATCATATAATAGTAAGCAGCGAGGTATTTTTATTTTACCGGGTGCTCACGATACATCCATTATAGGAACAACAGAAACAACCCCTGAGGGGGAACCGGAATCTGCCCGTGCCACCGCTGACGAAGTCGTGTATTTACTATCAGAGGCGCAGCGTGTGTTTCCAAGTATGGCGTTGGATCACAGTTCTATTATCGGTACTTATGCAGGTGTACGCCCTCTTATCGCAAACAATGATTCTGTACTGACAAGTGGAAATAAGAATTTTGTATCAAGAGAACACATAATCACAGAAAGTTCAAGTGGTATCATATATGTATATGGTGGGAAACTGACAACTCATAGGTTAATTGCAGAGGAAGCGACGGACTACCTTACAGAATCTCTTAGTGTCCGACGTGAATGTAAGACCACAGTTAATCCCTTAGCAAGTGCTATATCTGATAAATGTGGTGTCAACCAAGACCTATATCAATCAAATAACATTCTACCTGATGATGAGAAGAAACGTCTCGTCCATCGCTATGGATACCAAGGATATCAATCTATTCAAGGATATATTAGTAAGGATGCAACACTTGCCGAACCGGTAAGTATTCCTCTCCCATTTTTGAAGGCAGAAATACTTTATGCTTATTGGGGAGAGATGGCAGTTACGTTAGATGACCTATTATGGCGGAGAACTCGTATTGGATGGACACGTGGACAAGGATTAGATATTGCACCACAAATAGCACAGTTTGTAGGTGAAAAGAACAATTGGAGTGAGACGAGAATCGCATCAGAAGTTGATCAATATAAACGGCATATTCATTGGCTTAATTCAAATTTGTAAGATAGTTAATTCATCTGTTAAGTTTTCATAGAATCTATAACCTTTCTTTCTAAATATCCTTTTTGGTAACAATTACCTTAAATTAAGTCAAATCGACTTCCAATAAAGGATTTCAAGACATTATAACAAGACAAGAATAGCTAACATGAACTGGTTCCGTTTTGGTAATCCAGATTTACTCATATTTTTATGGTTAGGGTTTCCCATAATTCTGTTACTGCTTCTTTTTGGGTTACGACAGAAGCGTAAGGTGACTCTGCTATTTCAAAGTAATGTGAATCTATCCCATCTAAAACGACAAAAACTGCATGTAGCATTATTAATTTTGTGTTATCTATTTTTGGTTATAGCAATAGCTAATCCTCAATGGGGTGTTAAACCCGAAACGGTGGCAGAGAGACTTGATATTATGCTTGCATTGGATATTTCAACAAGTATGCTTGCTACTGATGGAAATTCTGTGCGACGGCTAACGAATGCGAAAGAAGTGATTTTCTCTTTGTTGGAACAGCTTGAAGGGGATCGGGTCGGTTTGCTCTACTTTGCAGAAGCAAGCGTTGTAGTGTGTCCTTTAACGAATGATGTTAATACTCTGAAAGAATTTTTAGATGCGTTGACACCTGAAACAATTGTGCATAGAGGAACGCATATTGGGAATGCAATTGGGATTGCCTCTGCACGATTAACAGTAGATGAGGACAAGTTGACTACCACAGATATTGACTACAACGGACAAAAAGTGATGATACTGTTCACGGATGGTGAGGACCACGGTGAAGGCGCTATAACAGCAGCACACGCAGCGAAAAAGAAAGGTATCCATATCTATTGTGTTGGTGTTGGCACTTCAAATAAACTTGTTCCTATACCACTTGCATTAGAGGGTACCGGTTATAAACGTGATATCAGAGGACAACTTGTGCTGACAAAGTTGAATGATGAAGGATTAGACAAGATTGCTACAGCGGGGAATGGTTACTATTATCATGCAAATGAGGGGATTAGACGGCTATTGGACGATATATCACGGCTTGAAAAGCAGAAATATAGGATTCGTACTGATGGAGAATATCAGGTAAGGTATCAATGGTTTGTTCTCTCTGCTATGATATTACTGGTATGTGAATTGTTGTTACAAAGATGGAAAATACGGAGGGATAGATAAAGTATTACTACATAATGTTAAAGAGGGATGAGACACATAGGAAAGTTATGATTTCTTGTAAATCAGTCCACCAGGACGGAACCGCATTAACAGAATCAAGATGATACCAAAGACGAAGTATCGGGAACCCGCCAATGCAGGAAAATCGGAAAATCTGGTAAGAATTTCGCGTAAGATTTCACCTAATGAGCCAAGTATAACCGCACCTAACATTGCACCTCTAATACTTCCCATCCCGCCAAGTACAACCATACAAAGAATCAAGATTGATTCCCAGAATTCAAAAATGGAGCACTGATATTGACCTGAAATTGTGCAATGAATGCCCCACCAATTGCTCCAATTGCAGCACTCACAGCAAAAGCCAAGGATTTATACCGACCAACATTTATACCCATACTTTCTGCTGCCTGTTCGTCTTCACGAATTGCGACCCAAGCTCTACCAACACGTGAATTTTGTAACCTATATGTAAAAAATACAACCAATGTCAATAAAATAAGGATATGGTAATAGTTGTGCCAATTTTGATTGAAAGTTATTCCAAAAATAGATGGTGATGGGATCCCACGAAGTTGTCCGTTTGGAGCACCAATCAACCACTGTTCGTTTCTCACAACGCGGAAGAACAACTCTGCAAACCCAAAAGTTACGATAGCAAAATAATCTCCCGTTAGTCGTAGTGTCGGTACACCCCTGAGTAAACCCCATATTGTTCCGTGTGCCACTGCAAGTGGTAGAGCAAACCAATAACTTACACCGAGGCGTTGCATCAATAGTCCCGCTGTATATCCTCCGATTAGGTAGAAAGCAACATAACCGAGATCAAGAAGTCCAGTGAATCCGCAAACAATATTTAATCCGACAGCCAGAAGCATGTATAGACAAGCACGGACAATAATCCGTAATACGTAATCCCCACCTGGCCAACCAAAGCCGATTCTAAATTCTGCTAAGAACTTATCTAAACCATCTATACTATATATAAATACAGGTAGAAGACAGACACATATACCAAGGATTATGTTTTTGGTTGTAAATTTATCTTGCATTTGAGACCTATACTAAGAATTCGTTATGCACGTTTGCTTGTTGCTTTGCCAAATATACCGGACGGTCGTATCAGTATCACAAGTATCATGATAATATATGCAAATGCTATACGATATCCAGAATGAAGGTCTGCACCAAACACTTCAGCAATCCCAATGACTATTCCTCCGACAATTGCACCAGAGATACTACCAATACCACCAAGAACAGCAGCAGCAAATGCCGCAACCCCTTTATAATACCCCATTGTTGGAAAAACAACTTCACTCAAACCGACCATAATACCAGCAACCGCCCCTAAAGCAGAACCGATTGCAAAAGTCGCTGCAATTACCTGGTTTGTCTTAACACCCATCAAATTAGCTGCGACCTGATTTTGTGCGCAAGCCCGCATTGCCTTTCCAATTTTCGTTAAGTATATCAACATATTCAAGCCAATCATTAATACAACTGCCAATAAGAAAATGAACACGTCTCGAAAAGGTAGAATTCCACCTCCAGGTAAGGGAACGGCATTTATTACTTTACCTGTATTACTTACGCCACTTATAAAAAATGATGGAAGTTTATCGGAGGGAAATTGAAGTGGTCTTGCTGACCAAATCATACGTGCAAGGTTCTGCAGAGCGAGAGATATTCCGATTGCAGTAATGAGTGCAGATAGACGTGGTGCGTTCCGAAGTGGTCGGTATGCTACAAAGTCAATAAACATTCCCAACAGAGCACATAGGAACATGCTGAGGGGTAATGCTATCCAGAAAGGTATACCCAAAACCGTAATAAGCATTAGCGCAATGTATGCGCCAAACATATAAATCTCACCATGTGCAAAGTTAATTAACTGGATAATACCGTATACCATTGTGTAACCAACGGCAATAAGTGCATAAATACCACCGAGTACTAAACCGTTAATTAACTGTTCTAATAGTTGTGCCCACATATAATTATTTGCGCTTTCTTATGGTGAAATTATGTTTTAAAAATAATTGCACTATAACTTGTTTTTAGGAAGACTATTTTTCTTATCTTCCTTTATCTTTGATATGTTTATGGATTGGTAAAGTATTATTGCTTCATATCAAGTAGTTGTTTTTCTGCTGCAACAAATTTTCCATCCTTCACCATTTTGACATAAGCGGGTTTGTTGACGGTGTCCCCCTTAAAATCGAAATAGGTTAAGCCTGTAATCCCATTGTAACCTTCCTCAGGTGTATCTATGTCTGCTAAATGTTCTCTGATGGCGGATCGGTTTTCTGCGATAGTTGCTTCTGAGTTATAGTTTTTTTCCAGTGCATCGGCTATCATGCCAACAGCATCATAAGTTAAAGCAGCCCAAGTATCTGGAGGTACACCGTGAAGATTTTCGAAATTAGATGCCATTTCCTGAGCTTTTACGTCATCAGCACCAAATAAGAAAGGTGTAGTAATATATGTTCCTTCGGCAGCCATGGAGCCAGCAGTGGTTAGAAAATCAGCATTATCGATTCCATCAGCTCCAAAAAATTGTGAAGTAATTCCAGCCTCACGTGCTTGTTTTACAATCAATCCGGCTTCTGTATATAAGCCAGAAATAAAAATAGCATCAGGTTTTTTACCTTTAATGCTGGTTAGTTGTGCCTTGAAATTGGTAGTATCTCTTTCGTATGCTTCGGATGCAACAAGGGTGAGATCAGTATTTTTTGCTTCCTCAACAAATGCGTTTCTTAGACCACGCCCATAATCATCATTATCAAAAAAGACAGCAACCTTCTCAAGATCGGTCAATACGTTATCTATATATTGTGCGATGAATTTTCCCTGAAAATCATCTCTATATAAATTTCGGAAGGTCCATTTGCTTCCCTCGCATACGTTTACAGCGGTGGAACCAGGGGAAAGTTCTACAATACCAACACGGTCATAAATTGTTTGTCCAGCTAATGAACATGCACTATTAAAATGACCAACAACGGCTAAAATTGTATTATCGTTGGCGATACGTTCAGCAACAAGACTTGCCTCAGCGCCCTTACCAGCATCATCTCTGAACTGTATGTTCAATATCATACCGTTTATTCCGCCTGCATCGTTAATCTCTTTTTGCTTTAGTAATGCACCCTTTTTGATCATATCTCCGAATGCAGCAGCACTTCCTGTAATAGGAGCTGCGACTGCGATTTTCAATTCTTGTTGCGCCTCTTGTGTATCTCCATCAGAGTTGGTATCGGTTTTCTGTGCTGGAGGTTGACATCCCCATACAGATAGAAGTCCTATTACCAACAATCCTGCAATCCAATTTCTCATTTAACTATTACTCCCTTTATTGTTCTGCAACGATCTGTCTGAAATCAAAATTAAATTTCAATAATTCTTCTTTACCATCTGAGTGTACAATTCGGACACCTGGGACGGTAATTCTCATATCTGTCGTATCAAGGTTTAATCTATCAAAGATGATGAGTCCCCGTCGTTTAGCTCCTTTGAACAATTTTGCACTCTCAAAAAGACTCTCCGCAACAACTTCCTGACCATGTTCTAATGATGCGATATCCATGTATGTATGGTAGTATGGATAATGCGATTGATAGTGTGGATACGTTGTTGAGGGAAGAATGTTATTACCTGAACGATTCACATTGTCATAGAGGTCTTCAAAGTAAGCATAGGGTAGGTTTGCATATTGTGCACCATCTTTGTCTATGAGTATAGCAGATTCTTCAACCAAAACTCGTGAAGATTCAAGATTGTGTACAGTCAATTCAAAAACTGTGTAGATAGGTTCTACATTACCACGTTTTCCAACAAATATAAATGGATTAATTTGTGGATTTTCAGTTAGTGAAAATATTTCTACTTCGTCGAGCGGTTCAATGGTAACTGCAACCCCATTTTGCTGAATTCTTGCAGCTCCTGTTTCAGTATCTATATTGGTGTTTGGGTTACCTTCAATAGCCTGAATATACACATCATTATACGGTATTGGTTTCACAGCACAACCAACCACGGATACGCCAATGAAGATAAGTAGAAAACAATGCAAAAAATATGTTTCCCATCTTTTCAATACTTGAGATGTCATGCAGTGGTCCCCCTCTATTCAATGATTCTTATTCTATATTTTACATAATAGAGGTAATATTGTCAACCTTTTTATCTGTACTGGCTAATTTGAGGTAGCGAGAGGTTAAATTCATAACGATTCCTCCCCATATACAAGATGACACCATTGCAACAATTGAGAATGCAGCACCGGGAATTGTTACAATAACCAGACGCACTAATTCAATAACACCAGCACTTCCTCCTTTTGCAGAACGGTATCCAAAGGAATCGATAATCTGTTTTGCCCGATACCTTTCGTCATAGGTAAGCGGCATGTAGAACAGTTCCTTTGCAGCACGGAATAGTGAATAATCAAGTGCCTTGAATGTAAGAAATGCACGTGCACCCGTACGTAGTGAAGGCGTAAGGGTTAATACAAGACCATTGAGAAGATGTACAACTGGAATACCGATGTGGATAATTCTGACAGGAATAAATCGTAAAGCAATAGGCACAATAAGTAATTGTAAAATACCCGAGATTAGATCGAGATTTGCATAGAAGTTCCCATAATACGCTGTCATGGAATCTGTGTTGGTAATATGGCTTTCGACCAATCCGTTGAATCGTAGATCAAGGACGGTAGAGATGACTTGCGTGCTTATGATTAGCAAACCGAGAAATATAAGGTATTTTGAACTAATAAAGGTTTTGAGTCCTAAATGTCCACGTCTCCCACCTTCTTCAGCTACAGATGGCTTTGGTTCTCCAGCAAGTGAATATGCGAGAATCCCAAAAATGGCTGCAGGAATGAGTGAACCAGCAGTAAACAAGAGTAATATTTCGGATCCGAGTTTCTCTGCCCAACTGAATACGAACTTTCCACCTACAAAGCCACCTATTGATGCAATAGCACAGAAAGGACCGTTAATTGCTTTTGCCTGTCTTGATGTTAGGGTACTGTTGACAAAAGACCAAAATTGTTCAAGGATGATAACAATGTATGCTTCACGAAAAACATAAATGATAGCAGATGCGAAGTTTATACCACCTAATAACGCATAGTAACATCCTATTATCAAAATACCGGATAAGACTGAGGTAATTGCCAATGTGCGCGTCGCACCAAACCAAGATAGCAACCGTCCATAAAAGTATAGAAGCAGCAGAACGCCTGGTGGTACTGCCATCATTACACGGGATAGGTTCGCTGCAGTGTATGCCTCAATGAAAAGTGCAGTTGAAACAGATCGGATAAATACATACCCAAATAGTAAAAAACTCGCAGCAGCGGATATGGCAAAGGCAGCATATATGATACGTCTTGGAAACATCAACGAACTCTTATAAGTAGAGAAAAATACTTTGTGTTATTCTATATTGACAATTATGGCATTTGTTTGTCTTTATTCGTGGGTATCCTCATCGGGACGTGGGTTGTGTACCCAATGTCCACTTGGGTCACTTCCTCTGGCGATAATTGCCCGTTGGTTCCAATTATTAGCTGCATGTACTTCGGGGGGTACAAATCGCATTGTAAGTCCGCATCGTCTTCGATCAGAAGTATTCGGTTCTGAACCGTGTAATAACAGATCAGAATGTAGGGAAAGCTGCCCTGCCTTCATTTCAAAAGGCACGGGAGAATCACCATACTTTTCTGGATCAATAACGGTTTGATTTAGTACGTTCTTTTCCTCAGTAGTGCTCCGTTCAAATGCAATTTGTCCGTGCAAATGGGATTTGGGAATTACAGTCATCGCGCCGTTTTCAACCGATGCGTTATCAATCGCTAACCAGACAGTTACAGTTTTACTCGGTGATAGGGGCCAATATGATGCATCTTGATGCCAACTAACTTGTTTATCTTCACCTGGTAGTTTACAAAAGTAATGTGTACCCCAACAGATAAGATTTTCACCAAGTATGTCTTGTACATAATCCAGTATTCTGTTTTCAGTAATTAGGTCGTGAATACCAGCAGACCGTGTATGCCATCCGTTAATGGAATAACTGCTTCCACCTTCTGCTAAGACTTTGTCCATTAATTTGTTGAAATAGTCTCGGTGTTGTGATATTTCTGCTTCGGTATATACGTCTAATGGGGAGATGAAGCCTTTTTCATTGAAGTGTTGGATTTGGTCTTGTGTTAGCGTTTCTGGATTATTGTTTTCAACCGGAAAAAACTTAAGTTCACGTTTAAGGTCCGGCATTGCATCCGTAATTGCCATTATAGTATCCTTTAACTTTTGTGCCCATCCACAACTGTAAGGAAATCGTTGTTTGATGCACTGAAACCGTATTGCTGTTCTACCTCACGGATTGCGATCTCAGTTGTGAATAGGTTTTCGTAAGTATCTGGGAACTCTACGCCTGTGGTTGCATCTCGGAGTAGAATGATATTGTATCCGTAGCGAGACATAGAACGAATACCGTAATCTCTACCTAAGACACACCAGTTTGTTGCGAAACCGGCATATATGAGATGTAAGATTCGTCGTTCCTCAAGTAGTGCATGCAATTGCTGTCCAGTTGCAATAACATAATCGTCCTCTTGAACTTCAATTGCTGGAGACATAGAGAGTTGCGATGCCAGTTTATTCCAGTGTATGCCAATTCCTGGCGGTTGACTTCGGGGACCACGGAATATATTGTAATCACCGGAACGACTTCTGAATTCAGACGGGGGCCAAGTGGATGGTGGGGAGGATTGTGGAGGATTGTGCCGTTTGAGTTGTGGATATTGTGCTGCGACAGAGGGAGATGGTGCGTGCACGATTGTCATGCCTACCCTTCGTGCTGCATCAATAACAGGTACTACACATTCAACAGTAACTTGTTTTGCACGTTCTATCCAACTTTCTATGAAATGTACATTCCATAAATCAACGAGAACCAATGCAGTCTCTGCTAATGGTAAAGGCATTTCGAACTCACGTCGGATAAATTCCGTTTCACGACATGGAACGTCAGTTGGAGTACTATCTTGAAAATAACGGACTGGCAAATTTAATGTTTTCATTCTTGTATATCAAAGATTGATTCGTCAAGTTCAGTGTTTAACTTAGTACTGTTAATACGACTTTCAATGTATGGTTTTCCATCAACATTCTGCACATAGTGAAACGGGATTTTAACACCATCGACATCACGATAGTCGGAAAAGATTGCTTCTTTGTTGAGTGTAACACCTTGTTCAGTTTCGCGGAAGACGTATTTTACCACAAGATGTGTCTCCGCACTAATTAAGATTTTTAGCATTTCTCCAGATGGTTGCTTCACGAGTAAACCATCTGCAGGTTTTCCTGATACCTCTTCTGTTCCAGTGTATTGGACTGGTATATCATTCTGTGTAAGGTTAATCAGGAGAGGAATCGTTTCTCTGAAAACAGAATCATTAAATGAGTTCGAAATTTCGGGTGGCAATGGCTGTGTACCCATAGGAGAAACCATATAAACAGCTTCACCATCAAATACATAACTCATTTTTCCTTGAGGGGTGATTACATCTTGGCGTAATTTATCCGGATATAGATGATAGAAATTCACCTGAAAATTTGCACTTCCAGCAGGAGTGTTAATTGTAGAGTTTGTTTCTGAAACTGCATTTTTCACTGCAATCAAGTTCTCCAATCCGCCATGTGCTTCAACAGCAGCTGCAAGGATTTCTTTAGCTTTAGCTACATCATCTTCTGTTACTTCAGGCATAGGTTCAGCAGGTGGTGGTTCAGGTTGCTTTATCTCAATTTCATTCACTTCTCCAAATTCACTCAAAGGTCTGTCAAACATTTCCTGATTCCCAACTGTGACAATTGTTAATGCATCGGGGTGGAGATATTTCTGTGCGACTGCTTGTACATCCTCTGTAGTGACCTTTGCGATATTGTCTGTGAAGGTTTCAAGATAGCTTGGTGCGTAGCCGCGGTAATCGAGAATCATCTGTTGAAAAGCGATTTGAGAACTGCTTTCAAAACCGAAAACAAACGAATTGATGATTGAGTCTTTTGTACGCTGTATTTCATCAGAAGGTACTGGATTTTCCCGTAAGTCTTGGACAACATCAATGATGAGAGAAATAGCTTCTGCGGTTTTCTCAGTGCGTGTCTGTGAATATGCAAACCATTCACCTGGATTCGAATATAGACTTGTTTGCATCAGACTACCTACCATATATGCGAGACCGTGTTTTTCGCGGACTTCCATCATCAACCGTGATGTAAAACCACCCTCACCAAGAATTTCATTCATCACACGGAGTGCATATATATCGGGAAATTCGGGTGACCTTTTGATTCCGTAATGTCCAATTAACATTGTTGTTTGCGGTAGGTCTTTATGAATATGGTTCACGGAGGGTTTTGGTGAGTTTTCTATGTCTACAATGTGAGGAAATTCTATTTTAGTATTTTCCCAACCATCAAACACGTCTTCAAGTTGTGCAATAAGGGTTTCTGTATCAAAATCACCGGTAATTGATAGCATGATATTGTCTGGATGGTAGTATTTTGCATGGAATGCTTTTAGATCTTCCACTGTGATACTTTCTATGTTCTCAATTTCAGCATACCAACCAAACGGATGATCTTTACCATAGAGTATTTCGGAGAAGTTTCTCCATGCTAATTGGATGGGGTTGTCATTTCTTCTGCGTATTGCTTCAATGGCTTGCTGTTTACGAAGTTCCAATTTATCTTCTTGGAAAGCAGGATTACGTAATACGTCTGCAAAGATTTCTAATCCTTTGTCAATATCCTCTGCCATAGTTGAAAGGCTGACCGATCCGTATTCTGGAGACATGCCGACTTCAACAGAGGCTGCCATAGATTCGAGTTCCTCGTTTAGAGAGTCCGGATCACGAGATTCTGTCCCTCCTGTACGCATAACACTTGCGAAGATAGAGGCTAACCCTATTTTATCTGCTGGATCGTAGATGGTACCTGTTTTGACAAGTCCACTGATGTCAAATACTGGTAATTCGTGGTCCTCAATTAAGTATAAAGACATACCGTTGGATAATTTATGTTTTTGCGGAACAGGTGGTTTAAACTGAATAGGTTCAAAAGTAAGTTCCAGATGGGGTTTAGCATATAATGGTAAAGCGCCGGCAAGAATAAAACAAATAATTAGTGTGAATATAATAAATAATGTCGTAATTTGCTTCTGCATTATTCAGTTTCCTCCTCAGTAACCATATCCTCAGATGCATCGATTTCTTTCTTAACAAGTGTTGCTACGGTGCGATTGCTCTTAACGAAATATGTATTTGCTACACGCATTATGTCATCTGTAGTGATTTCATACATCTTTTTCCGCCAATCAAGAATATATCTCCAGTCACCTGCAATTCCTTCATAGAATGCAAGTTGATTTGCCATCCCTGCGTTTGAACTAAGTGCACGGATAAACCCTGCATCAATCTGTTTGAGTATCCGTTTAAATTCCTTTTCTTCAACTGGTTCTGTCTTAAGTTTATCCAGTTGAGAATATATAGCATTTTCAACATCAGTTGTGGTGTTAGGAGAGCGAGGGGTCGCAGTTACAACGAATAGATTATCGTAACGTGCTCCAGGATATCCGTTAATAGAATCAACAGAAACAGCGATACCGGTTTCAACAATATTTTTATAGAATCGGGATGTACGACCATCTGATAGGATAGCACTAATCATATCAAGCACATAGTCATCAAAATGTGGGATAGTAGGTTTGTGGAATCCGATCATCATCTGTGGTTCTGCGTCAAATTCTACCTCAATTCTCCGTTCACCTTCTTGAGCAGGTTCGCGAACTGTAACCTCAGCGGGAAGTGGTTGCGATGGAATATCTCCAAAATACTTTTCAATTAACTTTATCGTCTCTTGAGGATTGATATCACCGACAATTACCATGACAGAATTATTAGGTGCATAATGAATTCGGAAAAAATCTTCTGCTTTTTTGCGGTTAAGCATTGCAATGTCTGAGGGCCAACCGATAATAGGCATACCGTAAGGGTGTGCTGTGAAGGATGCAGCCATGAACTGTTCATAAAGTTTGCCACCGGGACGTGTATCCACAGCCATCCTGCGTTCCTCTTTTACTGCTTCGCGTTCAACATAAAACTGTCGTAGGACAGCGTTTTTTAAGCGGTCAGACTCAAGCATTGCCCATAATTCCAATTTGTTAGAAGGTAATTCCACCGTATAAATGGTATAGTCAACAGATGTGCCAGCGTTAAATCCAGTACTACCATGTTGGGTATAGATTTCTGTATATTCTCCAGAGAGTACCCATTCTTTGGCGGCTTCCTGTTTTGTTTTGAGTTCCTCTGCTAACTCTGTGATTCTTGCATCGTCTGCTTTAGATCCTTTTGCACGCTCCATGTCAAGCATATCACCAATTTTGTCGATTTCTACGAGGATACCTTTCTCTTTTTCATAGTCAGTGGTGCCAATTGTTTTGGTTCCTTTGAAGAGCATGTGCTCAAGCATGTGTGCGATACCACGTGAATCATCGGATTCATCAACAGAACCAGCTTTAAAGAGGATATATGGTGCGACAGTCGGAGAGGTATGTCGTTCAATCATCAATAGTTTTAAGCCGTTGGAGAATTCATGTTCCACTACACGGTCAGCAAGGTTTTGTGCGGATGCTAATCCATGTAATGTTACAAGGAACAGAATCAACAGATAACAACACATCTTTTTCATACTTAATATTACGACATTAATGCTCAATCTGGACATAAGACCGATAATGTCGTTCCTTTCAAATTTATCTTGGGTTTATAATTTAATATAACGTGAGTTTGATAATTGGTATATGAACTTCATTTTTACTTAAATATTACTCTCATAGACCCGGTAGGTGCGGTTTTCTAACCAATTCAGAATACCAAACGCGTATCCTGATGGAATACAAAAAGTTGATTTATCAAACTCACGTTAAGTAAGTATAGCGTTAAATGACAAAAAGACACCCCGATGTAATGAAATCGGAGCATCAATTATATATCATTTCTGTAGGTCACCGAGTAAACCAACAAGAGCAAATCTGATGTGTGATGAAAGAGCAGAATTCTCAGCTCGTAGATCTGCACCTTCCTCATCAGGGTACATTACGTGCGCTGCAACGGCGCGTTTTACCCAACGTTCTGCACGATCATCGTAAGGTATGTATTTATCTTTAGGTGCAGTGCATGCTGGACACTCATCAGGGGGTTCTTCCGCTTCTTTCCACAAATAACCACAAGCAGTACAAACAAACATTGTATATTCCTTTCTTTTATAGCGCGCTATGCACGTAAACAATCAATATTTAAGTCTAATTCGTCAATGTTGGCATTTTAGCAAATTTCGTTTTGAAATGCAACGTTAAAATGTATAGAATTTTTGTAGTAATGGTTATTCGTGTAGATTATTTTAATTTTTGTCTGTTGCGTCATTAATTTGCACATCTTTGAGAGGTAGTCCATCAGCATCAGTAACCCTCAGAAAGAATCCCCAACTCAATTCTTCATTGCAAACCTTGACGAGAATGGTGTTTTTACCTTCTTTAAGATTGATAGGTATAATGTTGTCGTCGATAACTGCCCACCCATATTGTGAATTAGCAAATACCTCTTTCCCATTTAGCCATAGTTTTGCTTGATCATTGCTGCCGAATCGAAGTTGTACATCCCTCTCATCAGGAGATATGACTGTTGTCCATGCATAGGAAACACGCCAGTTGTCGTTCCTACCGAGATCAATAAAGCCGTTGAAGGCATCGTCCGTAAATTTTTTCCATCCTAATGTCTCAGTTATACCTTCATATTCTTTAGTTAGGTCTATCTGCGTTGTGTCTTCAGGAATGTACTCAGTATTGTAGCCTATTCCTGCGGTGTTATCAAACGGACCGAGAACATACCATGCATTCTCATGAATGATTCCGGTTTTCTCTATCTGGTCCATTGCCTTGTCATGCATTTTGTTTTTACTGTAGTATTCTGCCATGCCTAAATTGACATTTACGTTGAATGTTGGTTCTGGTGGGAGGGCATTCAATAACTCATCTGCTGTTTTAAATTTCAAGTCCTTTATAGGAATTCCTTCTGCGTCAGTTAGACGAAGATAAAAATCCCATGAACTTTTTGAATTACATACCTTTATAAGTAAAGTGTTTTCTCCCTGCTTCAAAGTAACTGGAATGGTGTAGCGATCATACGATAGTCCACTGGTTCTATCATGCTTAAAAACGTACTTTCCATTTAACCAGATTGTTCCTTGGTCATCACTATCAAATCGGAATGTAACGTCGCGTTCATCTGGAGAAATCACGATTCCCCAAACGTAGGCTGCACTCATATCGTTTTCACCGGGGAAAACATAATGCCCATCCAATAACCTATATTCCGATTTTTTCCAACTTATAAGTCCGTCTCTGCCATAGTATTTTGCTTTTGTATCAATTTGTATGGTTTCTTCAGGTATGTACGCATTCCCATGTCCCATTGAGTCTATATTCTTAAATGGTCCTAATGTTAACCAACGAGTTTCTGGTACAAAACCTGTTTTTGATAAAAGGTAATTTTCAACGTTCTTAGATGTATCATACTCACTATAGTATTGTGCCATTATACGGTATGCGTATGCCCGATTACTTGAATTTTCCGATGACAAGTAATTTATCAATGACTCCAACATTTGTAAGTAGTCTTCCTTTTCTTTTGCATACTTACCTGCATTATTGAGATTTTTCCAGTATTCTGACAATGAGTTCTGACTGGATATGGCTTTAAAACCCTGTTTATAATGTATTAGTGCCTCCTCGTAAAGTCCATTGGCGATACAAGCCTTTCCAAGTGTTGCTTGATAATCATAATATGTGCCAGTGTTTTTTTGGAACGCACGTTTCGCGAATTTTAGTGCGGTTTCTGGAAAAATGCCTTTATCAAGTAGTTTTTCTGCAAAATTTTGCAAACTTCCTGCATTCTGCGTATTGCTAAGTGCTTTTTCCCGGATTTGCAACCACTCAGTATAGGCAAATTCAGCCTTTTCAGTTTCACCTACATCCATATACAAGTCACCTAAAAGTTCGTGGATGACAGCACTATTCAGGATAATCGGTTTAATTTCTTCAAGGATAGCAATTTGTCTATCTTCTTGTCCCTCGTCAGGGTATTGTCCAATAATGGCTTTGATAACAGAATCATGATTACTCTGTGCGAGTGGTGCATCTAATGCACGACGATATGCCGCCTCAGCATCTGATTTCATGTCCATTTTTAAATATGATTTTGCCAAAAGGTCGTAGTATTGGAATGAGGTTGGATCAAGATCAATTGCGTTTTGATAAGCCGTAATTGCTTGTGGTAAGTGATTTAGTTTCCTGTAGTGAAGTTTTGGACGGGTATAGTGTTCAAGTTTTGCATTTCCGATGATTTTTCCGTCGTTTTTGTTTGGTGAAGAATCAACGATAATCGCATCCGTTTCTTCATCAAATTTCCAATACCCGACTAAACCGCTTTCGTTCCCGATGAGTTGGGTGTCCATATCAGCTCGAATCTGTTCCTCAGTGCGTGCGATATTCCATATACGCACCTCATCAATTAATCCAACAAATGAGGCTTTCTTTGGTTGTTCTTCTTCATGTGTCCACCCGATACGTAAGGGTAGTCGACTGTCATATAGATGTTTCTTTCCTTGAAAACTTCTTTTTCCAACATTAACACCATTAATGTAAAGTTGCATTGAATCGTTCTTTGCATCAATCACAGCTGCTATATGATGCCATTTATTGAGTTGGACAACATTCTGTTGAGAATAGATCGATGTCTCACTTTCTCCTCCAGGTGATGCGGCTAATTGTACAATGCCACCCCTTTTAAGATGTAGAACGTAGCTGCGATTCTTGATGTCTGGAACGCGTTCATCACCCCTATATATTATCGGGATATGCAGGTTAGGGTAATCTGTCGGTTTGATCCATGCAGATATTGTCACCATATCCGTAATGTTATCTAAAGTTTCACTGTCCACGATTTCAACGAAACTCCGATTTCCACTGAGAGAAAGAGCAGTACCTTCAATCACTTCATCTTTCTCAGCTGTCTCTGGTGGTAGTTTCTGATATAGGTCTCCAAGTTTTTTGTGCCATTGTGCATTATCTGGTTCAAGTACTGAGAGTCTTTCATATAACGAGATAGCCTCTTTATATTTCTCGGTGGCTTGGTAACTGTTGGCAAGTTCCATGACGAGATTAGGATCGTTAGGATTCTGCTCAACATGCTTCTGTTGTACAGGTATCCATTTTTCATATAGATTTCCGGTTTTAGCAATCTCTTTCATTTCAGTTTCAGCTTGTTGAAGTGTATAGTTGTCTTCTGCAGAATCTGCCATCCTCTTATATGTTTCATACGCTTCTTCATAACGTTTTGCCCCGAAGTAACTATCACCCAGAATTTCATAATGATACTCCAGTTCCCAACTGTTCCCAGATGTCAAAGTTTGTGAGAATGACTTTTCTGCAAGCTTAATTGCATGTTCAAACATTCCATTTTTCATACAGATAGTTGCGAGTGCACCGATGAATGACTCGTTCCGACTCTTATTACTGGTTTTAAGCGCGTTGTCGGCTTGGAACAATACCTTTTCCACCATTTCAGGTTGGTTACTTTTGTGGAATGCAGCAGCTGCGTAATAAAAGCTACGAACATTATCCGGTTCTACTTTGCTAAGCAGATGATATTTTAGAGCAGCTTTTTTGTAGTCGTTAGCTTCCCAATATAATCTCGCAAGCATTTCAATAATGTTAGGATTTTCCGTATCTTTTTCAAGTTTAGCTTCAAAAATATTACTTAGTTTATCAAGATTTCCTTGATTTTTATGTGCATTTATCAAGGTTACACGAGCGTTATCACCACTAAGAGATACGGTTATTTCAGAAAATCCAAAGGCTGTTACAACTGTCTGTAACCTGGGTTGTTTTGATGTTTCGGTTTCATAGAATTCTAATGCAAGGTCTGTTCTTCCTTGTTTCAAGTATGACTTGAGCAATTCCTCGGCGACTCTATTTTGTGCATAAGTACTATTGGTCATTTCGAGTGCTTTTTTAAAAGAGTCGGCAGCTTTTTCCAGTTCATTATTACTGAGATAGTATCGTGCAAGTTCTTTCTGCATCACGAACGATATTGTGCCTTCAGTTTCAGCCTTTTGTAGCATCTGTACCAAATTGTCTTGGTAACGATAAAGGTTTATCAATTGCTGGTCTATTCTTTCTCGTTGCCATTCTGAAGGGGTATAAATAATGGCATTCTTCAATGCTTTTTCAGTAGCCTCTATGTCATCGTTAATGAAAAAATGTTCAGCGAGTTTGAGATAAATATCTTTATCGGTATGTCCGAATTCCATAGCTTTTTCATAGTTACGGATAGCTTCATCATCGTTACCTTGAGCAGTCTGAAGTTTGGCAAGACGTGCATAATGGATACCTACTTCAGGTTGTTCTTGAATATATGCCTGCGCGAGTTCAAGTGCGACGTCAAAATTGCCAGCATTTTGTAAACTGTTAAACAGACTCTCTTGATATTTTGCGTTATCAGGATCAGTTTCAAGTAGTGTGCTCCATATTTCAGCTGCTTTTTCGTGTTGTTTTGTATCAGTGTAGAGTCTTGCGAGTTGTGTTTTAGATTCTATGTCTTCAGGTATTGAAATTATTATTCTTTCATAGATTTCAATTGCATCCTCTATTTGATTTTTCTTTTCAAATTCTTGTGCCATCTTGATAAATTCTTGGACAGTTGCACGTTTACTTTCAATATCTGTCTCATCGGTGTTTTGTGCATTAAGTTGTGCAACGAAAGTAAGAACTGAAATCAACATCAGTATGAGTAAGTAGAAATACAACTTTGATCGGGACATTGAAATAAATCTCCTACTAAGATTAAAGTAAATATATTTGATCTCTTCTACTGCTGTAGCGTTTAGTATTAAATGTATGTTTAAATATAGTTCTTTAGAATACATATCATCAGAAAATGTTTATACTAATTGTGATAGATTTTCTTATCATCTTTTCTGATTATTAATATATAGTAAAGTATAAAAATATGTTGACACCTCTTCTGTAGGCGGGGAATGCTCTATAGCATTCATACCGTTGATTTCGATCTTCGAATCGCGACCAAACTCCATGATAGTCGGGAATCGGAGTTCCCTCCTACAACTTTGGAATGTAAAGTTAATTGTAAAATCCACTATAAAATACCAGATATGTTATAGGGGGTTAAGTTTATTTGTGTTTTGCTTTATTTGTCTGAAGTGACAACATCCCACAATAACACTGTTCCATCAACACCTCCACTGGCGAGTATCGTACCATCTGGATTAAACGCCACAGTGTATACAATAGATGAATGTCCTGTAAGGATGTCAGGAGGGTTATCTGTGAATACTTCCCATAAACGGACGGTGTTATCATCACTGCCACTTGCGAGTGTTTGTCCATTCGGACTAAATGCTACACTATGTACTCGACCTGAATTTCCAATGAATGTGTGTAGGTGTTCTCCCGTATGTGGATGCCACAGACGGATGGATGTATCATCACTCGCGCTTGCCAAGAGTCTACCATCAGGATTAAAAGCAATGCTATTAACGATTTGAGTGTGTCCCGTTAATAGGTGAAGCTGTTTTCCCATATCAGTATCCCAAATCCTGATTGAATAATCATTACTCCCGCTTACAAGCATTTTACCATCAGGACTAAACGCAAGGCAATTAACCTTGTCGGTATGTCCAATAAGTGTATGAAGTATTTTATCATCATCAATATCCCACACTATGATAGTATTATCATCACTGCCACTTGCAAGTGTTTTTCCATCTGGACTGAACGCAAGGCAATTAACCCAATCAAAATGTCCAATAAGTGTGTGATACATTTTACCTACGTCAATATTCCATAGATTAATGGCATTATCACGACCACCGCTTACAAGTGTTTGACCGTCCGGACTAAATGTTACTGTTTCCACATAATGTGTATGACCAGTGAGCGCATGAAGTTGTTTACCTGTACTTGTATCCCACAACCGTATGGTGTTATCCTTACCGCAACTTGCTAAGACCTTTCCACTGGGACTAAATGATATACTATTCACCACGTCTGGATGTTCAGCAAGGATACGAATCTGTTTAAATGTTTTCACATCCCACAAACGGATAGTACCATCCAATCCCTCACTGACAATCATCTGTCCATTAGGACTGAACATTGCATTTTCTACATTGTCAGTATGACCGATGAGGGTATGAGACATCCTCTGTGAATTTATGTCCCATAAATGGATGAGATTATCATCACTTCCACTTGCGAGTATCTTTCCATCCGGACTGAATGCTACGGTACGAACCCAATCAGTGTGACCTGAGAAAGAAATGACAGATTCTCCTGTGGTAGTATCCCACACAGTCACATTCATGTCTTGACCCCCACTCACGAACGTCTTTCCGTCTGGACTGAATACTACATCATTAACCGGAGCAGTCGTGTGCTTAATCAGAACGGGTCTATTATAAATAACTCCTGGCTTTATTGTCCATAAACGTACGGTTTCATCATCACTTCCGCTTGCAATCGTTTTTCCATCCGCACTAAAAGACACACTATTGACTACATCCGTATGTCCAGAAAAGATCTGAAGTGGTTCACCGGTCTTTGTATCCCACAACCGGACATTATGATCCTCACTGCCACTTGCAAGTAATTTCCCATTCGGACTGAATGCAACATTATGAATATAGCTACTATGTCCAATGAGTGTGTGTAGTAATTTCCCAGACTCAGTGTTATATAGAAAGATGTTGGCATCGTTACTCCCACCAGCTAACATTTTTCCATCAGGACTAAAACGGACGCTCAAAACAGCATCACCATACGTAGGCAGCAGATTGAGTTCATCACCGGTTTGGACATCATAAATCCAAATTCCAGTACTACTCCCAACAGCAAGCTGCGTATTGTCAGGAGAAAAATGTATCTCAGTACTCCAACCTTTGCCAAGACGCATCACAGCTTTATCGGGTAAAGGTAAATGCTCTGTTTCTGCGAAACCAGACTGTAAAAAAAGGAATAACGTCAAATAAATTGTTAAAGTTAAAGAAAAAGTAACTTTCATTAAGATGTTCCTCTATTGAAAATGCATACTAATGGAGTCTATTGTCATCCAAAATGATGGCACATGTATAGTAAAGATTATTGAAAACCATCAACGCAAGTTTGACACCAAACTTGATGACACAATGGATGTTATTGATATAGGTGATTAGTAATTCTGGATATCTATTTTAGACCGGGAACTTTTGCTTTCAGTTCAGTAATCTGGTCGCGCAGCGATGCAGCAAGTTCAAACTCCAAGTCTATTGCAGCCTTGTGCATCTGACGGGTTAGATCATCAATTGTTGCTACGATGTCTTCTTCACTTGCTTCTTCAACCATTGGAACGGGTGCTACATCTTCTGGTTTATCTGTAATATATTCCTCTGTTGATTCAGAGATAAGCTGCTCAATAGCTTTTTGGATTGTTGCGGGGGTGATGTTGTTTTCCTCATTGTATTTCACTTGGATTTCTCGACGTCGTTTTGTCTCTGCGATTGCATCTGCCATTGCTTCAGTGATGGTATCGCCGTATAGTAGGACTTCTCCATCAACATTCCGTGCAGCGCGTCCAGAAGTTTGTACTAAAGAGGTGACGGATCTTAGGAAACCTGGACGATCTGCATCCAAAATAGCAACGAGTGAAACTTCAGGCAAGTCAAGACCCTCACGTAGTAGGTTGATTCCGATGAGAACATCAAACTCACCTTCGCGGAGTTGTCGGAGAATTCTTGCGCGGTCGAACACATCAATTTCTGAATGCATGTAGTTTGCTTTGATACCTGCTTCAATGAAATACTCACTTAAATCCTCTGCCATCCGTTTTGTGAGAGTTGTTACAAGCACGCGTTGATTCATCTTTACGCGTTCTCCTATTTTTCCGATAAGGTGGTCAATTTGTCCACGGACTGGATGGACAGAGATTTTAGGGTCAATCAATCCTGTTGGACGTATAATCTGCTCAACGATTTGTCCGCCACCTTTTTCTTCGATCTCAAACTTTCCGGGAGTAGCAGATACAAAGATGACTTGATCCAGATATGCTTGAACCTCTTCAAATTTTAGCGGACGATTGTCTAATGCCGAAGGTAAACGGAATCCATATTCAACCAAAGTGGTTTTTCTTGCACGATCACCCCGGTACATTCCTTTCAATTGTGGAATAGTTACGTGGGATTCATCTATGAAAAGAAGGAAGTCTTTAGGAAAATAATTTAGTAGACAGTAAGGGGGTTCTCCCGGTTGTAAACCAGATAGATGTCGTGAATAGTTTTCAATACCTGAGCAGTATCCAACTTCACGCATCATCTCCAAATCAAATCGTGTTCTTTGTTCTATTCGTTGTGCCTCAAGCAGTTTGTTTTCTTTCTCAAAAGTTACAATCCGATCATGTAATTCAAGTTCAATGTTTATGAGTGCTTCTTCAAAGATATCAGCATCGGTCATAAAGTGTTTTGCAGGATAAATTTCCAGAGTGTCCTGTTTTCCTAATATTTCACCAGTGGTAGTGTCAATTTCGCAAATTCTATCAACCTCGTCTCCAAAGAGTTCTATACGAAATGCACTTTCGCTGTATGCTGGAAATACCTCAATCACATCACCACGAACACGGAATGTTCCCTGCCAAAAATCTATATCATTGCGGACATACTGAATATCCACCAATGCGCGGAGGAATTCATCACGTCGGATCATTTTTCCAATTTCTAAGTCAACTTTTTGTCCTTCAAATTCGCGTGGTGACCCCAGACCGTAGAGACATGAAACACTTGCCACAATAACAACATCTCTTCGTGACATTAAGGAAGCAGTTGACGCAAGCCGCATCCGTGTAATTTCTTCGTTAATACGTACATCTTTCTCAATGAATGTATCTGTTGTAGGTATATACGCCTCTGGTTGATAGTATTCATAATCACTCACGAAATAGTGTACTGCGTTATGCGGAAAGAAGGATTTAAACTCATTGTATAATTGTGCTGATAGTGTTTTATTAGGGGAGATAACGAGTGTTGGACGTTGGATATTCTGAATCACATTTGCCATCGTGTATGTTTTTCCAGATCCAGTGACACCTAAGAGGGTTTGTGCCCTATCACCACGTATGATTCCGTTAGTCAATTTATCAATGGCTTGTGGTTGGTCGCCTTGCGGATCAAAATCCGAGACCAATTCAAAAGGCTTTGTTGGAATCTCTGGGTTTACATTAATAGGAGAAATTGTGGGTCGTGCGTCAAAATGCTCACGCATAATAACTCCTTCTGTCAATGTCTGAGGGAATTGAGTATTCAGTCTATTTTTGTTGATATATTATAGCATGTATTGCTGAATATTTGCATCAGAGATTTGATGTGGTGGGTCTGTATAGTAGTGATAAGATATAAATCTCGATAAAGTCTGTTATATTGACGAGTTGATAATATAATGAAAATTTCAATTATATAAATTAGGAGGAGTTGTGATCTTAATGTTGGTCACATATTTTGGTAGGTTCCTGTCCTTTAATAAATGGTTCATTGCTTATGTTTTCTGGGGGGCAAGCATCTTTGTTTCTTAGTAAACCTGTCATTTTATCTATTTCCCAAAATTCAATTCCTTCTGGTACTGGAAATTCCTTCTCTGGACCGCGAGATGCATCACTCATGAATCGCGCCCATATAGGTAGTGCAGCATGCGCTCCTTGCTGATTATAATTTTTAATATTTCTTTTCTGTATATCAAGTCCAACCCAAACACCTACAACAAGATCAGTCGAATAACCAACAAACCATGCATCCACAAAGTCATTCGTTGTACCTGTTTTACCTGCAATGGGACGTGTGATATTGTATGGATCAATGAGAGCACGTCTGCCAGTGCCTTGTTTAATCACACTCTGTAAAAATGAAGTAATCTGATATGCTACATTTTCATCTAAAACTCTATTACGTTCAGGTTGTGAATAATAGATAGAATTTCCTTCAGAATCTACGACATATTGCACATAAGTTGGTTCAACGAGAATACCACGATTGGCAAATACACCGTATGCTGCAGTGAGTTCAACTACTTTCATTCCAGATGCACCTAATGTGAGTGCAGGGGTTGGAATCATAGGACTTTCTATTCCCATCCGTTTTGTTAATTTCACTATTCTATTTATTCCCTCCCATAATCCGTCTTCGTTTATTTGTGTTTCAAGAGCAGCGCGGACGGTAGGAACATTGATAGAACCTGTGATAATGTCTCTAACGGTCATAGGACCTCTATAAGTCTCGCTATAGTTTCCGGGATACCAAATAGGTTGTCCAGGTGCAGGTGATATACCCCAACTTTCATCAACGAGAATAGTTGTAGGTGTGACAATAGCTGGTTCTTCCATCAGTGCAGCAAAAACGATTGGTTTAAACGCAGACCCAGGTTGTCTTCGAGCAGGTTCACTTTTTTTACCGATAGTTCGATTAAACTCGTTTAAATTAGGCTTACCTTTAATATCCTTATCAGTAATGAAGTAATCGCGTCCACCAACCATTGCTCTAACATGACCAGTTCGCGGATCAAAAGCAATGAGTCCTGCTTGCAGATAGTTTGATATAGGGTCAATGCCTTTAGGATTTTCTTTATTTTTATCGTAGTCTGGTAAGTGTTTTCCCCACATTCTATCCATATAACGAAGGTGCTCACCTACTGCCTTTACACTGATTGATTGCATTGACATATCAATTGTAGTGTAAACCTTTAATCCTTCATTATATAGTCTATCCTTCAGTTGAGGGATATTTTCAAGTTCAGTCTTAATGTGCCTAATAAAGTGTCCTGCTATATACTCTTTTGCTTTAACAGAAGATTCTGATGGATTTTGCAAAGTAATGGGTTGATTCAGATTGTTATTGTATTCATTTAGTGTAATAAAACCTTGATTTAACATAGCCCTGAGAACGATATTACGTCTTCTAAGTGCATTTTCTGGATTCCTATCTGGAGAATATTGTGTTGTTCCCTTTGGAATACCTGCCAACAAGGCAGATTCATGAAATTCAAGTTCGGATACCTCTTTACCAAAGAACTCCATTGCAGCTTTTTGTACTCCGAATAGCTGCTGATGGTTATACCTTCCGAAGTCAATATAGTTTAGATAAGCTTCCAGAATTTGGGATTTTGATAGGGTTTTCTCGATTCTAAATGCGAGTAATATTTCACGAGTCTTCCGTGCTGCAGTTCGTTCAGTTCCAAGGTAAATATTGCGCGTAAGCTGTTGTGTTAGTGTACTTGTACCACCTATACGATCACCACTAAAAGATTCCTTAATTGCACCTATGAGTCTAATTATATCTATTCCGGAATGTTGATAAAATCGTCTGTCCTCAATAGCAATAAACGCATCAACAAGTTTTCTTGGCATTTCCCCGAGCTTGATGATTTTGCGTTTAGATTGTGTATCGTCTTCGGTAGGTTCAGCAATTAGTTCCGGTTCAAGGAAGAAAGTACGTATAGAATTACCCGAATCGTCTTGTATGAGTTCAATCTTTCCTTTATTAAGATTGAGATTAATTCGTTTTGCAAACGACTCTTCTGTTCTTTGCGGGTAATCAAAATCTCGTGTGAATAACTGAATAGTTCCATTTTGTTTACCTTTTTTTCCAGTCAGTTGGACTAAATATTGACCGGGAGAATTTATTCCTTTTTTCCCTGGTAAGATTTTCTCGTATTCAAGTCGTTCCAATTTATCAATTAAGAAGACAGCAGTATCTTGTAACTGCACCTCACAATTTGATGAGTATACTTCAAGATGTTGCCGCCAAGTCTGTGTATCTTGTTCGTATTCTAATTTTTGTAGATCGAGAGATGCTACATCCTCCCAACAACCCAACATAAATCCACCTGCAACACCGATACCAAAACATATAACAAAAAATGCTATGATGAAACTTAGGAATATGAGACTTAGAATTACTTGCAATGTTTTTGTTAAAAAACGTAGCATGTTATGCTCCAAGAGATAAGACGATTATAAATAGATGCATATAGGTTATTAATTACCATTTAATGGGTGATGACTAAATGCGAATTTTAGGACTACGTTATGGTGTTCTATCTAAATCAGCTTTACGTACGCGTTTAATTAGACATCCAATTGCCCGCGTTTTTCTTTGTTTTTCAGGTATTTCATTTCCGTCTAATATCAGATCCAGAACAGGTCTAAGATATCGTTTTTCAGGTTTATCTCGGCTATCGTCAATGGCACCTCTATAACGTAGTTTGTGTTCTTTATCAATTACAAACAATTCTGGCGTTCTACGTGCCTGAAAATAGTCGGCTAAATTGTTTTTTGGGTCTATTAGAATAGGAAATTCAAATTTATGTTTCTCACGATACTTTTTGATTTCATCAAGTGTTTCATGCTTGTTGGAATGTATCCCTACCAACTGTACATCTTTTTCCTTGTAATCCTGAAACAGTGAATTAATTCGTTCAACATAATCGTCTACTACAGGACATTGTGTTGCAAGAAAAATCAGCACAACAACTTTTTTCTCTTCGCTTAATATTTTAAGAGATTTGGTCTTGTTTTCTGTGTCTTTTAGACTCCAATCTTTGACTTTTTCATCAAGTTTAATGGATTCATCAGTTTCAGGTTGTGCTGCTGCTACAATAAAGGTACATAGAAATATGAGGCTAAAACTAATTAACAACTTATACATGTTTGTGCCTCCTATATGTTAAAACGATTCAAACCGAATATCGTTTATAAATCAGTCAGACAGGTGGTTTGAGTATAATTACAGGATTATGTTGTAGATAGAAAATCTGTTAGTTCGTGCAAATGTGAGAGTTGGACATCCACAACTGATAGGTCTGGACACTCTTTTGTCTGACCCCCTATCATCCATGCAGTCCACATCCCAACATTTTTCGCCCCAACCATATCTGCCTTGTAACTATCGCCAATATAGATGGCTTCTGAAGGAGCAACCCCCAAATCAGATAGTGCGACTTGAAATATTTTGGGATCAGGTTTGGCTACACCTAATACAGTAGAATCTATGATTACATCAAAAAGAGACGAGAGTTTATATTCATCACACCAACCACGTGTATTACCGAAATTATTGCTAATTACACCGAGTTTATAGGTGTCTGTAAGTGTTTCAAGCCATTTTCGATTTTCTGACAGACTCTTGGAAACTCCTTTGCAAAACCATTCAACATATTCGTCTTTTAATTCTAAGTTTAACCCAAGGCGTTTGTAAATACCGGTAGCAATTGCGTCAGCAGTTTCGCGTAGTGTACAATTAGCCGCAGCGTTATTTGCTACTGCTCCGATAGGTAGCATTGAACCCTCTTGATATTTCCAATCGGAAGAAGAGTCACCGAGTGCAAATTCAGCTACTGCTTCTTTGTCTGCAACATCGAATGCCTTACGAGTGATTTCTGGGTGATGTTTGTGAATGAACAGATACGTTCGTTCTAACCAATGTATACCGTTTCCATCTAATGTTCCGCCAAAATCAAAGATCAATGCTTGGATCATATTAATTCGTTATTCCTTTCTATAATGTGTATTATATAATGAAATGTATCATATTTTCTATGATAAGTTGTTAGTATAGAACAACCTGAATACGGATCTGTCTTTGTAGGAGGGAACTCCGGGGAATCATGTGGCATGCCAAACGCGCATGCTGCCCATGGCATTCATACCCACCGAATACCATACGCGTATTCGGCGTTGATTTGGGGGAACGCCCACAGGCGTTCATACCCGACAAATGCCAAACGCGCATTTGGCGTTGATTTGGGGGAATACCTTAATGGTATTCATACCGTTGATTACTTGATTTCTTGATTTGGATTCCCGATTTCTTTAGCGATTCACAATTTTAGAATAGACAGTCCACTACTGGTTATTCTGATTTAATTTTGTAGTTAATGCTTTTACGACTTCAGAAATATTTATTTCCTGCATACATAGATGTTGAGTATCTTGTCTGTGGCAAGTCCGTTTGTAGCAAGGTCTACAAGACACAGGTTTTTCAATGATGGTATGTCCAATTCCGTAAGGTCTATGTCGTTTTGGGTTTGTTGGACCGAATAGAGCAACCGTTGGAGTACCAACAGCTGCAGCAATATGCATAGGTCCACTATCACAAGTTAGACAAATTTCACAACGTTCTATTAGTGCACCAAGTTGCATGATATCAGTTTTACCGACAAGATTGATAACGGAATTTGATTGTGGAAATTCATCTATGAGTGCCTGTTCAGATGATGAACCTGTTAAGACAAACTTGATACTTGGTACAAGGGTTGATATTTCATTAATTACTTCATAAAAATTTCTCATGTCCCACTGTTTAGTCCGCCATGTTGTGCCTATGTTAACTGCGATTAGCCTATCTTCCGATGACACACCTTCTTTTTCAAGTATGTTTTGCAGTGTATTTCGGTCATCTTCTTTATGCCAATATTCTAAATGTGTTCCTATAGTAGGTTTTTTTTTACATTCTGTATGTATTTTTTGGTCTGTATTTCTATTCAGAAGTTTTATCACATGTAAATATCTATCTACCTCATGTTGATCCGTTATGTTTTCACATGTTTTGGTTAGCAGGAGATTGCGCCCTTTATATTTTGAACCGACACGAATGGGTATCCGTGCTATGAACGGTAATAGCGCGTTTCGGATAGAAGTAGGATGTAGTACAACAGCAATGTCAAATTTATTATCGTGTATCTGACGGAATAAACTTATAAATGAAGGATAGGAACTATCTGAGTTCCTATCAACAATACATTTGTCAACATAAGGATTTGTTCTCATCAAATCAGCAACAAGAGGTCGCAATAGTAGTGTCAGACAGGAAATGGGGTATATCTGTTTTAGCGTGCGAAGTGCGGGGGTGAGAAGGATCATATCACCGATCCATGCACCTGTATGACACACGAGAATATTTTGCATTAAAAATAGAAAGGATTTGACCAGGCTTTCTTACCAGTCTCATCGGTCACTTCAATTCGTACATATTTTGCACTATCAGGAATAGAATACGTTGCTTCTGTCAGGAGATTACCGTTGGTTGATACGATACGTCTACCACGACTACGATCACCTTTGAAAACAATGGATTGTGCTTCAGAACACTTGACGGTGATCTGCTTGTCCTGTAGATCAATATCAAGGATTTCAGGACCGAGTGTGGAATAAAAAGCACCTGTTCTGAGTGCTTCCATGATGTTATCAAGTGTCAAATCTTGGGACTTTACCATAATCCATCCGTGAAAACAGTCATGTTCTGTTCCATGTGAATCATCAGATGCGATTCCGAGTACAGGTCCACCATTATCCAGAAGATCATCCCATGATTGTTCTGAAAACCCTTTTCCAATACCCATACAGGTATCGTTGTAGACTTCAACAGCGAAATAACCGCGTAATGGAAGATAGTCGGAAATTGTATGTCCACACCAATAGGGATGACACAGAACTGCCTCACCACCTTGGTCTTTGATGTCATCAAGAACAGCATTTGGGTGCATCTTTGCACAATTCACGGGTGTATGTATATTGATTGCAACAATATGGTATACCGGACCACCGTAGGGGTTTGATGGGTGAACTTCACTTCCAGATATAGCCAAAAAGTCAGATGAAGTATGTGCATCAACATCGCTGACTTTTCGGTGGTCAGTTAACACGAGGAAATCGTAACCTGCATCTTTGTAGGCTGCGAAACGATCTGTGACTGATAATTTACCATCGGATTCTGTACTATGACTGTGCGTATTACCACGATACCATTGCCCTGGTTGACGGAAAGGGTTATGATTCAACATTGAGTCCTCCTTGAATATTGCTTGTAATTTCGATTTCAGAATGATGCTGTTTGTCAATCAAACTGTATAACTATATACGTGTAATTACTACATTACAATACAATATCTTAACATATTAAATTGCACAATGTCAATAGGTTTGGAATGGATGAATCTTGTAATAAAACTTGACAGAAACTTAAATTTCAAGTATCTTAAAATATACAATACCATGTTATTCACATTGTAAATCTTGGGGTACATAAAGTTAAAGACCTTGCTGCTAACAACATAGGTTTTATATTAATTGAGAAATCAAATTTTGTCATTTTTCGTGAATCTAATGTAGAAATATCGGCAAATAGTGTTGTTTTGCATACAGGTATGATTCCCAGATATATTCTGGAGTCTTTGACATAGAAGGGGAAAGGATGACAGGCGGAAGTATTTTTGTTGAATGCTTGAAAGCACAAGGTGTTGAGGTAATATTTGGTCTACCGGGTAACCACCTTGACACCGTATATGAAGCATTGTATGACAACCAAGATAGTATTCAACACTATGTGACACGTCATGAAGGTGGAACTGCTTTTATGGCAGATGGTTATGCGCGCACTACTGGTGATGTTGGTGTCTGCATGACGGTACCCGGTCCAGGGTCAAATAATGCATCAATTGGTATATGTGAGGCGTATACTGCGTGTTCTCCTGTATTGTGGATAACAGGTCAGAATCCTTCCTACTTATCACAGAAAGATCCGAGAAAAAGTTTTCATGGGTTGGATCAGGAAGCAGCTTTTGCCCCGATGACAAAACATATTGAGATTGTCCGTCGAATTGAGCAGATTCCCGATGCCGTCAATCGGTCCTTTCATGAATTACGGTCGGGTCGTCCTGGACCTGTGTTGATGGAACTTGCAACAGATGCGTTACAGGCAGAAGCAGATCTTCCAATACCACCGCGAAATGACGGAATACAGACGATGGCAAGTCCAGAGGATATTGATGCGACGGTATCGTTAATCTCTGCATCGGAACGTCCGTTGATTATTTCTGGCAATGGTATTAATCATACTCGTGCTACGGAGGAATTGCTTGAATTTGCGCATTTACTTGATTCTCCTGTTGCAATGACAGGTATGGGGAAAGGATCAATACCTGAAGATTCACCTTATTCCATCGGTCTCTTCCGCGATGGTGTTTCTCAGGCTGCAATGAAAGCAGCAGACCTTATTATCGCAATCGGAACCCGTTTTACATATAGGGACACAGCAAGTTGGTCGTTAAAGATCCCACAACAACTTATACATATTGAAGCAGATGTCAATGAGATACACAAGGAATATCCTGCCACTGTTGGAATCAGTGCGAATCCGAAACTGGTTTTGCAACAATTGAATGCAGCGCTTGAAGGTGAGAAACTTAAATGTGGCTGGGGTGCAGGACTACAGCAACTTAGAAATCATTTTACTTCAATTGAACCACCGCGTGTCCTTAAAGAGATGCGTGATGTGATGCCGCGTGATGCAATACTTTCGGTTGATGTGAATATTACTGGCTATGGTGCGTTATCACATTTCCCCACTTATTCATCCGGAAGTTATATCTTTTCAGGTATTTCAGTAGCAATGGGAATTGGTTTGACTGGAGCGATAGGTGCACAGGTCGCCTATCCAGATAGAAAGGTTGTAGCACTTAGCGGTGACGGTGGTTTTCTTATGACAAGTCCTGATCTTGCAACAGCGGTCATGTATGACCTGCCAATTGTTACCCTTGTGATGAATGATAATCAATATACCTCAATTGAACGAGGACAACTCCGTCGGTTCGGTAAACGTATCGGAGTAGAATTGGTCAATCCAGATTTTGTTAAGTTTGCTGAGTCTTTTGGTGCAATAGGATTACGCGTTGAGGATATGGACGATTTTAGACCAATGTTGGAGAAAGCACTTACCTTAAATAAACCTGTAGTAATAGAAGTCATAAAATAATGACAATCTCAAACGGAACGACAACGTAGTCGCACCTTGCTTGGAACAGGATAACAGAGAGGTTGTTCTGACAATAATTGAATTCATATATTTATCTCAATCTTTCGGTTGAGGAATTAGGAGTTTTTTATGCGAAAAAAGATAGGTGTTTTAACAGGAGGTGGTGATACCAGCGCGCTTAACGCCACCCTCAAAGGCATCGCCTTGAAAGCCGAAGAACTCGGTTTTGAATTGGTTGGATTTATGGAGGGGTGGCGAGGTGTATTAAAAGGCGGACGCTACTTTACCTTGACACCTGACTTGATTGATGAAAATCATGGTGGAACGATTTTGAAAAGTTCGCGCACTAACCTTATTGCCATGAATAAGTTAGATGAAGCGATCGACAGTCTGAATAAACTTGACATAAGTGGACTCATCCCGATAGGGGGTGACGATACACTAACAGTTGGCACCGCGCTTTCAGAACAATTCACAACAGTTTTCGTTACAAAGACCATTGATAACGATGTTGGAATTAATCCACCTGCGGGTGATTCAGTTGATTATTCTAAAATGGTCAACTATTTCTGTCCTGGATTTCCATCGGCTGCAAGTCGAGTTATCGATGCAGTCCGCGATTTGCGAACAACTACCTATTCACACGATCGCGTCATTATTGTGGAAGCAATGGGAAGAGATGCAGGGTGGTTGACGTTGTCCGCTGCTTATGGTTTGGCAGACCTTATCGTTGTGCCTGAGGTGCCGTATCAGCCTGACAGGTTGGCAGAAGCAATCAAAGAAAAACATACCGAACAGGGCAATGTTATTGTCGTTGTCTCGGAGGGTATCCGAAATGATGCAGGAGAATTAATGATTACCTCACAGGCAGAACTTGATGCTTTTGGACATACAAAACCGGGTGGTTGTTCAGAGATAATTGTTGAGGCGATGAAGAAACGGTTACCTGAAATTTCCAGTTCTTCGTTCCGTGCGTTGATACTTGGATACATGCAAAGGTGCGGGAGTCCAACAGAGTTGGATAGAGATACCGCAATTAAGGCGGGAGCACTTGCTGTGCGGTCACTTGCTGATGAAATGGTTAATGGTGTGGCAACAATTACACGGACAGATGCGGGTATTGAACCGATTATGCTACCTATTGGTCAGGTGCTGAAACGCGATGAAACAGGACATGTTATCCGCCGCAGTCTTGATCCGCGGTTTTACGACGTCGAAAGGTATCATCTGTCGCCTGAAGGTGCTGGATATTTCCGTCCGCTTTTTGGTGATCTGCCTCGACGTAGGCGGAACCCAGAAGAGCGCGGTATTGAAATTGGCAAAATTGTGTGATGGTTATTTTATTGTAAAACCTAAAATACATAAACGAACAATTTTAGGCGCGCTTATAATGCGCACCTAAAATTGCGTTAGATTCTTAAAATTGCACCTACAACGGCAACGAAATTGGTACACCAGTTTGTGATGAGCGATATGTTGCTTCTGCCAATTCAATACCGTCTCTCCCAATACGTCCGTGTGTTGTTGGTTCTGCTTCACCTGCAATGCACTGTAGCCAATGATCAATGCTTGCACCTTTCGCTGCAATTCCCCAATAACGTTGATTCCGCTGTGCTTCTGGTATGTTGCGATAGGTGTCATCATCTGGGACTGGTGCGGTAAACTCTTCCGCTGATGGCATATCATGGGTTTTCCAACGCAGTCCGTGCCGAATTAGCGTTGCAGAACCTTTGCTGGTGACAAGACCGTTACCACTATTCCCAATTTCTGCAGCCCAACTCTTAATCATCATGCCAACACCACCATTCTTGAAATGGACGGTTAAGACTGCATTATTCTCTACCGCTTCATCTGCGGGAGGGTAAGTGCCGCCAAGTGGAACATGACTTGTGAACCCATAAACGGTGGTGGCTGGACCGTATAACCACAACCAGATGTCAAGATTATGAATTGCTTGCTCCACAAGCATACCACCAGATTCTGCTTTTACAAATAGCCACGGATGTCGTTCAGGTGAAAAGTATCCAACTTGATTAGAATATGTCATTTGTAGTGTGCCGAGTGTGCCATCTTCTAACAGCGATTTTAGTTTCATATATCCCGGATCAAAACGCATCATATATGCCACCATCAGAAGAATATCTGCATCTTCTGCAGCGGCAACCATTTCGTCACCTTCCGCAACGTTACAACACATCGGCTTTTCCATCAAGATATGTTTGCCAGCATCGGCAGCAGCACGGGTAATTTCAAGATGTGGACGCGGATGAACGCACACATCAACGGCATCTATATCTTTTCTGTCCAGAAGTGCGCGGTAATCTGTGTATGCGTCAGCACCAAAACGATCTGCTTGTTCCTTTGCTGATGTCTCGTTTATGTCTGCAATTGCAACTATGTCTGCGCGTCGTGTCGGTTCTTGGTAATATGGTGAATGAAGGTTGCGAAAGATACCCCCGCAACCGATTATTCCAACCTTGATTCTATCCATGATGTTATCCTTTATGACTGCTATATTTTATAATAGGAGGGAGTTCCTTATCCTCTAAGAGTGTCAATGCCTCTGCGATAATCGCGTGTTGTAATGATGGATTGTTCGCTTCACCCAGTGGGTGTCCAAATCCGTAAGAAACAAGCAACGCACGTGGTGGTTTTACCCTTTTCGCGATACTTTCCACCAGTGCAATTGATACTGTTGAAATCCCAATTTCTTCAACAGCACGTTGTATCAATCCTACAGACTGATTGCACATAGGTCAGACGGGTGTTAGGAATGCAACATCAACACCATCTGCTTTGAGTAGTTGTGCTACCTCTGGGGCAGTTTTATCAATTAGCTGCTTCGGTTTTGTGATAGACCCCATAAAACTGAAATGTCTATGGTTAAGTGAACCGATTTTTCCTTCTGTTTCTAACTCTCTGAATCTATCCAGTGGAAAGGCAAGATTGGGGTCATTTTCTATGCCACGTTCATCATACGCATCACTTTTATGTCCAGCGATAAGATCTTTGGTCTGGATTGAATTTGGTATTTCTCGGTATGTACAGTCATTCCTTTCAAAAGGATTTTGTTCAGACAGATAAAATCCCGCTGTCGTAATAAGTGCAACCTTACATTCATTCAACGGTAAACTTAGTGGTGTGTTAGGTGATGTTAAATAACGTTGACCCGGGTAATACCTCATAAAGAATCGAATTATAGGATTTAGTTGTCGTAAAAATGGCATACCCATATAGGATTACCCGTTAGCATAGATTAGTCTTTTCCTGTTTTGACAGGGAAGATTGATCGTCTGTCCGGTTATACCACTCTCAATAGTAGCAAAACCTATTTCATTGACGGATGTATAGTCATCGCGTGAGCAATCGGGTGGTGTACCGCCATCAAGATAGTCTGTTATCTGTTTGTATGCTACCTTAAACGGACTTGCGTTTTCAGGTAGATCAAGTGTCGCGTTATCAATCAATTTTCCATCTTTATGAACAGTTGTGCTGCTGTAAAATCCTGTTTCGACTGTCCCTTCACTACCGAGAATATCTACAGAAAAGCCTCCTCTGACCCCATGTTTTCCAACATGATAACCGATTGCACCATTTTCAAATTTAATAGTTGAACCGACAATAGCAGGTTCATGTTCATACGGTTCAGGGACATCACCATCACCTTCAACGTAACCAGTTACCGATATAGGATCGTATCCAGCGAATTGGCAAATCATGTCTGTGGTATGTATTGAGAAAGAAAGCACACCTCCACCACAATACCCAATGACACTCTGTACCTGACCGATTAGACCGTCCTTAATTAATGATTGGAGTCTGATTAGGTGTGGACCCCAATGACGTGTATAGTCTACAACGATAGGAATCCCTTTTGCATCTGCACCAGCGGTCATGGTGTCTACCTCTTCAAGTGAACATCCAGCAGGTTTTTCGAGAAAGATGGCTTTTATATCTGCCCTGAGTACGTTTTGCATTACTTGAAAATGGTGTGGACCTCTAACACAGACAGCGACAATATCTAACTTCTCACTTTCAAGCATTTGTGTGTCTGTTTCGTAATAATTTATGGAATTGTCAGGAAAACCGGGTCCCCAAGTTCTTCGAAAATCATCTTGTCGTGCTGTGGACATATCAGCGACAGCTGCTAATTCGGTTGTCTCACATAAACGTATACCACCTGCATGGCAGTAGGGATTAGCATCATCTGGTGTTGAATAACGGGCTGCAATACTTCCCAACCCGATTATACCTACACGATACATTAGCATTTCTCCTTTATCAAAGTTTAGTAAAAGCATAGCATAATTAGTTGATATTGACAAGATATTGTTGTTACAGATTCACAGCTAATCGCTAATAGTGCACATTAGCATAAAACTAAATAACATACGTCATAGAACGGAACAATTCTTTTTTAGCGCATCGCATTTTTTTAAGTGGTTTGCTATATCAATTTACAGGTATTTATTTTGGTTTTAGCTATTTTCACGTTACGAATAGTAAAATTGAAAAGTTTTTGAGTCAATCCTGACTAATATTGTCATAATAAAGCCGTAAATCCAGTCATGGTATAGGTTTTAACCAATATGCCAAATTTACAAAATTACGATTGACTCAAAAAACTCAAAAGTATGACATTTATAACCTGTCAATTTTCACGAATATTTGTCAAGAAATGTTCTATACCGTTTTATTGGATTGCAAGGGTGATAGTGAGTGGAAAGCAGTAGAAAGAGGGTAAGAAATTCTTGTTGGTAAACATCCGCATTCCTCCTACTTTATTTCTATTCAATACTTAGATATTTGACAATGGAATCCTGCTGATTCTAATTGTTTTTGGCATAGGATACGCAAATATGATATAATAGAAAAAAATAGTTATTACGGAATTTTAGCACCCATTGTACTGAATTTTACTTTATGTGTGGATAGTCACCTCTCTATAGGAGGGAGATATGTCGGAAACAAATTTGAAACAACTTATTCGAGATGGAAAGCATGTCTATGGGGTTTCTGTTTCAATGATGATTGATCGTGATAGTCTGGCTGAAAGGGTTGATAATGGTGGATATGATTTTGTCGCAGTGGACAGCCAGCATTCGGCATTCAGCGAAGAACGGCTTGTTGCATTTTGCAATATGGCAGACGAATTAGATATACCTGTAAACTTTCGTATAAAACATACACGGAATGCATATCTCATTGGAAACTATCTTGACCTTGGACCATCTGGTATTGAAGTGCCACAGGTGGAATTGGAAGAGACTGTATATGAAGCAGTTGAATTTTTTTATTATCCACAGCAAGGTATTCGGAGTTGGGGTGGTGGTGCCAGAAAAAATTCTGCAGGAACAGAACGTCTTGAATATGCGGAGTGGTGGAATAACTATGGTATGCTATGGATGCAGATAGAATCAGTTGAAGCAGTAACCCATGCAAGGAGACTTGCGAAGGATGGAGTTGATTGTCTATCATTCGGTCCTACGGACTTGACGTTTAGCATGGAAAGTCATCCAAATCATTCATTACAAACTGTAGATGCATGTGTGCAGTATGTCGCAAAAGAATTAGAAGACACCTATACTGCGGTCTGTTTTAGAAACGGTAATCCGAGTACTCGTGAAAAGTATGCAGATATGGGAGTTACCGTCTTTTTAGAATAGTCTGAACAATGTTAAAATACGGGTTTGTAAGCACAATAATAGATGAAGATCGACAGAAATTACGTGATGGAATGCGTGTTTTATCAAGTATTGCTCATAAGTACAATATACCAGTAACTTGGGTAATTACTGCAGATTCGGCACAATATTTTGCGAAGGAATTGACAGGATGGCACATGGAATTTGGCGACGAACCGCTGATGATGCTGGATATTAAGCCACTATGGTTAAAAAACTGGTATGCAGTTACAGACAAACCTGACGATGACAGGGATGTTGAGAATGATATAAATAGACTACATTTATCTGCTCCTGTAGAAGTCATGGCGGAACATCTGGTAAAAATGCGTGAAGAATTACCACGGTATATCAGGACAGAATGGAAGAAAATTGAGCGCGCAATGGAATGGGCAGTACCGAGTGTTGCTGGTGCTGTATGGAAAAACCGTGTGTTAATACAAGCGTTGGAACAGGTCGGTTTTCGAGGTATATGGGGATATCGTTGGGAGGAACGAGAATCAATAACTGAGGTAGATCGTGGCTGTCCGTTCGGTTTTTTTTATCCGTCTGCAGAACAACATAATTTCTGCGCACCTGCTGCAGGAAACATTACTGCTATACCGTATAATACATCATCGCATTTGAATAAGGAGGATCAGACTCTCAGAGCATCACTTATTAATGATTATCTTCTTCAAGATTTCAACATTTATGTTGAAAATGTTAGCTGGAATCAGTGGTTAAGTTATGTTGAACATGTGAATATATTGGATGTTGCTCAGTTAGGACAAGAATCTTTAGAAAAGTTGGATGCATATTTAGAATATGTTGCAAGAAGCGATACAACAAGGTTACTTCCACTTTCTGAGATGGTTGACGACTATTGGGAGAGTTGTCAACAGACCGAATCAACTTATGTTATTACTAACACATTAGAGGAACATAACACCACAGAATCTATTGTTACTGATACAACCGATTCATCAGAAGAAAATAAGGCGAAAGATGAAGCGATAGACAATAAAGTATTCTTCTACTATGATGCGGAATGTCAATTCTCGTTTGTAGAGGGAAAGATGGAACCCATTGAGATGAAGAACTATATTACACCACCAGTTTCAGATAATATTGGTATGGATGCATTAGTTCAGGATTCATCTATTCATGGGGTTGAATATCATTTACCCAAAGTCCTCAATTTTAGACTTAATCGTAAACGTTCACGTCTACATATCACCTTTACAATTGAATCATCCAAAGCAATGCCTTATGGTGTTGCCGTGTGGGGAAACCATGTAGGACTACAATTAGCACAAACTAACGCTAAGGATGTTACATGGGTAGATAAATACTTGCTTTTTATACGTCTTGCCTTGGTATCAGGTGACAACGACTTTGAAGTAGTTTTAACAATTTAATAAATCAGTCCTATTATAATGTGCAAGTATTAATATGTACTAATATATTTATTCAGAAATCATACCATTAGGTTCAGAAATCATACCATTAGGAGGCAATAATGGAAAAAGTATTAGGTTTGAAATGTCGTGAATGTGAACGTGAGTATCCCAAGGAACCACTTCACGTTTGCGAATTCTGTTTTGGTCCATTAGAGGTAAACTATAATTATGAAGCAATTAAAAAGTCAATCTCAAGACGTTCTATTGAGAAAGGACCAGATAGTTTATGGAGATACATTGATTTATTACCGATAGATAACGAACCGACAGACGGACTTTCATCTGGGTTTACACCATTAATTCATGCGAAGAATCTGGGTGATGCGCTGGGAGTTAAGGATATATATATCAAGGACGATTCTGTGTGTCATCCGACTTTGTCGTTCAAAGATCGCGTTGTTGCTATTGCTTTGAGTAAGTCTAAGGAATTTGATTTTGACACTGTGTCATGTGCATCAACAGGGAACTTAGCCAATTCTGTAGCTGCACAGGCTGCTATCGCTAATTTGAACTGTTACATTTTTATTCCAGCAGACTTAGAAGTTGGTAAAGTTGTTGCATCGCTTGTTTATGCTCCTACAGTAGTTGGTATTATGGGTACCTATGACGAAGTAAACCGTTTGTGTAGCGAGATTGCCGGTGTCTATCCTTGGGCATTTGTGAACATCAATATTCGACCTTATTATGCCGAAGGTTCAAAAACGCTCTGTTTTGAACTGATAGAACAACTTGGATGGGAAGCACCAGACCATATTATCGCACCAGCTGCGGGTGGATCCCTCATAACTAAGATTGGCAAAGCACTTAAGGAATTTCACCTATTGGGATTGATCGATGAATCTAACACAAGAATCCATGTCGCGCAGGCGGAAGGATGTGGACCGATAGTTAATACATTTAAAGAAAACAGTGATTTTGTTAAACCTGTGAAACCGGATACGATTGCTAAATCACTTGCTATAGGAAATCCTGCTGATGGTATTTATGCTGTTGATACCGTTCGGAATTCTGGTGGTTTTGGTGAACATGCAAATGATGATGAAATCGTTGAAGCAATTAAACTTCTTGCAGCCACAGAAGGTATATTTACTGAGACAGCAGGTGGTGTTACACTCGCTGCAACCAAGAAACTGATTGAAAATGGACACATAGGTCGTGATGAACGGATTGTAGTTGCAATCACGGGTAATGGTTTCAAAACGATAGAGGCACTTGAAGAAAAGACAGATGAACCGCATATAATTGCTCCGCAACTGAATGCGTTTAGGAAACTGATGGCACACATTGAATAGTCATAAATTGTATTTCATATTAAATATCACTTTTCTGTAAGGATTAGAATGTGACACAACAAGAGACACATGACCTCATGCATAACATTTCTTCCTCTGTTCAAGTTACAAGGACACTGGACGAATTCCTTGAGAAAGATGTTGAAGGATTTGAATATGTTAAAGGAGAATTAGTGTCTCTGCCTGCAGCATCGATAAGACATGGAATAATTAGCATAAGAATCATACGGTATTTAGATCCACATGTTGATAAGAATCAACTTGGATACATTTTTACTAATGAAACATCATTTAAGCTTGGAAAACGGGTGTTGAAACCAGATGTACCATTCGTTTCTTCTAAACGAATGGTAGAAGATTACGACATAGGTTTTCCTATACCACCTGATCTTGCTATTGAGGTAGTCTCTCAAACGGATATACATTCCCGTGTTGTTGGAAAGGCTCTTGCTTATCTTGATGCTGGAACACGATGTGTATGGGTTGTTGATCCTGTATCAAAAACTGTGACGGAGTATAAATCTGAAACCGACATTAAAACACTTACACGTGATGACACACTCACTGGGATGATGTAGTACCCAATTTTTCCTGTGCTGTTGAACTACTGTTTGAATAGTGGTAAGAATATGGAAACACTTAATGGCATTCTTGAACGGATCGTCTATGAAAGTTCCGAAACTGGATATACTGTTGGTAGGCTTTCTGCGCGTGGTCATCCAGAGCTTGTCACGATAGTAGGAAATCTTGCATCGGTCAACGCTGGAGAGAGTTTGCTACTCAGTGGTGAATGGACTAATAATCCTAAATATGGTCGTCAGTTTCAGATAGAGAAATACGAAACAATCCAACCAGCGAATGTTCTCGGCATTAGAAAATATCTTGGGTCTGGTTTAATCAAGGGGATTGGACCTAAAATGGCAACCCGAATTGTTAACCAATTCGGCATGGATACAATAGATGTAATTGAACAGTCACCACAGAAATTGGCGGGTATTCCCGGTATAGGTCGAAAACGAGTAAAACTAATTCAGCAAGCGTGGGAAGCACAACGAGAGATAAAAAATGTGATGTTGTTTTTACAATCACATAACGTAAGTACATCGCATGCAACGAAAATATACAAAACATATCAGAATGATTCGATTCGTATTGTAACAGAAAACCCTTACCGTCTCGCAGATGAAATCTACGGAATCGGGTTCGTTACTGCGGATACAATTGCACAAAAACTTGGGATAGATAGGGACGATCCACACCGATTACAAGCAGGTATCAAATACGTCCTAAGTCAAAAAGCTGATGATGGACATGTCTTCCAACACTACTCGGAACTGATCGAGTCTTGCCAAACAATACTTGAACAAGAAGTTGATAAAATTGAGAAGAATATGCTTGTTCTATCAGAAAAAGAGGATATTGTCCTATTTTCGGAAGGATCTGTTGTTGAAACGAATTCTGTGGGTATCATAACTGACGATATGACTACTAATGATTTAGATGATATATTCGCAGAAGATCAAAACAAATATATAGAAATTTGTGAGGAAACTGAGGAATCACCTGTTGAACCAATACCAGATTCAATGTCAAAATTGCTTGAAAATAGTGCCATTTATCTTTCACCGTTTTACTATGCCGAAATGGGAGTTGTCAACCAGTTTTTGCGATTGTTATCAAATAAAAAGCAAAATTCCAGTCACATTAATATAACTAACGCAGTAAACCAGTTAGAGTCTGAGTTAGACATTCAATTTGCATCTCAACAGATTGAAGCAATACATGCTGCCTTAACAGAACGCGCGTTGATTCTCACTGGTGGTCCTGGTACTGGAAAAACTACAACCACAATCGGTATGCTTCGATTGTTTGAAGCAGACGGTAGACGTATTGTATTAGCAGCACCGACTGGACGTGCTGCGAAACGGCTCAGTGAAACGACTGGGAGAGAAGCAAAAACAATACACCGATTACTTGAATTTTCACCAAAAGAAAACGGGTTTAAACGGAATCGGCAGAACCCATTGGATGCTGATGTTGTTATAATTGACGAGATGTCTATGGTTGATATTGTTCTAATGAACCGTTTAATGCAGGCGATTCCTACAGGTGCAACCATAATTCTCATAGGTGATACTGATCAACTTCCCTCAGTAGGAGCAGGAAATGTCCTGAAAAATCTGATAGATTCTAAGAAAATACCAGTGGTTACACTGACAGAAATATTTAGACAAGCACAACAAAGCATGATAGTCACAAATGCACATCTAATAAACACGGGAGAATTTCCAAAATTATCCGGTCCAAATGACCGAAATTTCTTCTTTATTGAAGAGGAAGATCCTGAAGCATCTGTAGAACTAATTTCCTCGCTGATTTCAGAACGTTTACCTCAACATTTCAACTATCATCCTATTGATGACATACAGTTGCTGTGTCCAATGCGACGTGGAATACTCGGTTCCGAGAATTTAAACAACTGTCTACAAAATGTACTTAATCCGAATAAAGAACAAGCGGTACGAGGTTGGCAAGCGTTTCGTATTGGGGATAAAGTAATGCAGGTGCGCAATAATTACGATTACGATGTGTTTAACGGTGATATAGGAAGGATTGCAGGAATTGATGAAGTGGATAAAAAAGTTAGGATCCGATTTCCTGATAAGATGGTAGACTACGATATGTCTGACTTGAATGAACTTGTTTTAGCATACGCAACAACTGTTCATAAAGCACAAGGAAGTGAGTATCCTGTGGTTGTAATACCATTACATACACAACACTATATCATGCTACAACGGAATTTACTATATACGGGTATAACACGTGCTAAGGAAAGAGTGGTGATTGTCGGAACGAAGCAGGCACTAAATATCTGTATTCGTAATAATCAGGTGATGTGGCGAAATAGTTATCTCGCTGAACGTCTTAAAAACGCTACAAGCGAGTTTACCAAATAACAGAAGTAAGATATACAAGATCCAATTTATTGCTACTCTCAACAATAGAGGAGATAATATGAAATTCGTTATTATTGTATTATTCAGTTCATTTTTATTTTTTTCACAATATTTTGCATTTGCAGATGTAAAATTGCCAAGTATATTTGGTAACAACATGGTTTTACAGCGGGATATACCAGCTCCGATTTGGGGTTGGGCAAAACCGGATGAAGAGGTATCTATTGCTTTAGTCAGACATGACGGTGCAGTTATTTATAAAGAAACCAAAGTAACTGATCAGAATGGTGATTGGAAATTTCTTTTACCAGCCACACCAGTCGGTGGTCCGTATAGAATTAGTGTTGTTGGAAGTGACACTATTAAAGTGACAAATACTATTGAATTTACAAATATCCTTTTTGGTGACGTGTGGGTATGTTCCGGACAATCAAATATGGGATGGACTGTCAACGCATCAAAAAACAGTCAGGAAGAGATCGCTGCTGCAGATTATCCAAATATCCGATTATTCGGTATTCCCAACATCTCTTCTGGCTTACCAAAATTGGATGTAAATGCTGAATGGAGACCAACTACTCCAGATTCAGTCAGGCATTTCTCTGCGGTTGCATACTATTTTGGTAGACATCTTTACAAAGAACTCGTTGTACCCATTGGTTTGATTGACACTTCATGGGGTGGAACAAGAATTGAGCCTTGGACATCCCCTGAAGGATTCAAGTCTGTTCCCGCACTTTCATCAATATCAGACGAACTTGCAGATATTGATAAAAACTATCGGATGCAGCTACCTGAAAAGATTAAAGAAATTGAAGAATGGATTGCTGAAACACAGAGTGCTTTAGAAAGTGGTGGTGTAATTCTACAGATGCCAGAGAATATTCATCCGTTAACTCCTCATCAAAGACCGACAGCACTTTACAACAGTATGGTGCATCCATTTGTGCCTTTTGCCATACGTGGTGCGCTTTGGTATCAAGGGGAATCGAACATGCGGGAAGGTATGGTTTATCATGAGAAGATGAAGGCATTGATAAATGGTTGGCGTGAAGTATGGGGTCAGGGAGATTTCCCATTCTATTTTGTTCAACTTGCACCATGGGGTGGCTATGATAGGGATGATCCAACTCATCTTCCGAAATTCTGGGAAGCACAAACAGCAACATTAGCAGTTCCGAATACAGGAATGGTGGTTACAACTGATATTGGAAACATTAAGGATATTCATCCGCGAAATAAACAGGATGTTGGCTTGAGACTTGCTTTGTGGGCACTTGCAAAAAACTACGGAAAAGAAGGTCTTGTCTATTCTGGACCTCTATACAAATCAATGCAGGTTGAAGACAATGCAATCCGTATCAGTTTTGACCATGTTGGCAGCGGATTGGTGTCAAGAGATGGTGAATCCTTAACTTGGTTTCAGATAGCTGGGGAAGATCAGCAATTCGTTGAGGCAGAGGCAACAATAGATGGGGATACTGTAGTTGTATCAAGCGATTCAGTGGAATCACCTGTTGCAGTGCGGTTCGGTTGGAATCAGATTGCTGAACCAAACCTAATGAATAAAGAAGGTCTTCCTACCTCACCTTTCAGAACAGACTCGTGGTAATATTCTGAATATATCGGAGTTTTGAAAAATAGATAAGCCTGTTGTCTCGCAAACTTGTGAGATGCAACAGGCTTATTTGGTACTACAATAAATCTATGCAGCTAACGCTGCGAATATTGCCTTTATATATCCGATTGAGTAGGCTAATCCTCCATTACCTTCTACCCTTGGTATATGGTCGGCATTGATACATCCATCAAAACCAACCTTTTGGAGTTCCCTAACTATTTTGAACATATTCATATCTCCATCATCAAGGAGTGTCTCTTCAAATGCACCTGCAGTTGCAAGGCTGCCACGCACATTCCGAAGGTGTACCATGAAGATGCGACCTTTACGTCCATAATTATTTATCTCATCAAGTACGATTGCACTTCCACCTGCTTCTGCACGTGTCCCACAACAGTAGAGATAACCGACATTCCTACTTGGAAAAGCATCAATTACGCGGTGAAACCCAAGACTACCGAGAGGAGTGTCAGGATTCGGTACATCTGATGGGTGAATAGCCAACTTAATGTTATGTTCATCTGCAATTGGTACCAACGCACCGTAGACTTCACAAAAACGTTTCCACCATTCGTCAAGTTCTTCTCTTGTTGGTGTATCAGGTGGGTTCTTCGTTGCAGTGCGGCTTTCTCCTCGTGAAGTATATCCCCCACGATGAACTGCTGAGTAGCGTGTCATCAGATAGTCAAATGTGTCTCCCCAGAACCGTTGTCGTGCAATTGGGACACCTGCTTCTGCGAAGACCTTAAGAGCGTTACATGTATTCTCAAGTTCTATTTCACTACCAGTTTGTCCCTTCATGAAATTCTCTGTGATATTTGGAAGCGTTACTCGATTTATATCCAATCCGTAAGATCGGATTAATTTTTTCATTTTGAGCAGTTCATCTAAATCGGGGTAACCTTGTTCCTTTATACCGGGAAAGGAACCACCATTTCCAAAGTCGATGCAGTCAGCACCGAGTTGTGTAACCTGTTTTAGGTAGGTTTCCGTTAGTCCACCGTCCCAGACAGATATTTTCATATTTTCTCCTCTACAATGGTAATTCAACGGGTTTACCTGTATCAACGGATTGATATGCGGCTAATGCGATTTCAACAGCTGCACGACCGTCAATACCAGTGATTGGTAGGGTAGTTTCGTTTCGAATTGCATCCACAAAAACACGAATTTCCTGTTGTACTGGCTGTGGCACCTTAATATCTCCAATGCGGATATTTCTTCCTTCTCCATCAAATGGTTTTACCTTTATAGATGCGTCACCTCCCCATATTTGAGGGAAGTAGATGGAACCTTTTTCACAATCTACTCTTCCACCATAACCCCCCACAGCAGCTGCATGACTTGAATGTAGCAATCCGACAGCTCCACTCTCAAAGTTTAGTGAAGCAAGTACAACATCAGGATAATCAGTATGTTCATGCACGTACTGTCCACCTGCGGCATAGACTGATTTCACATCACCACATGTCCACCGAATAAAGTCTATCTCGTGAGCGTTGATTTCCATGAGACTACCGCCAGATTTTGCTCGTTCCAATCGCCAAGGAGTTCGGTTTCCACCGCTCCATGGTCCGCCGATACGATGCACCATCATATTTACAGGCGCGCCTAATTCACCACTATGGACAATTTCACGGACTTTGGAATGTGTAGCATGGTAACGACAGACTAATCCGATTGTCAATTTGACACCGTTTTCATCTGCAGCGTTAATCATAGCATCGCAATCTTCAAGTGTTGGTGCCATCGGCTTTTCGGAAAAAACATGCTTTCCTGCATTTGCAGCATCAACAGCCATCTGTGCATGCAGAAAAGGAGGAGAAGCAATAAGCACAGCTTGGATTTTATCATTCGCAAGAAGTTCATGATAATCGGTTGTGAAATCTGTTTCGATGTTTTCTGCAAGGGTTTTTGCCAATTCCTCCTGCAGATCACTCACACAAACGACATCTATTCCTTCTACAGCATTTGCCCCATTTGCAAGACTTCTACCCATACCACCACAACCGATTACACCAACTCCAATGGTTTCCATACATTTCTCCAAATGACTCACATAACTTGTCAATATTCCGTTAGTGAACGCGCTTTATGAACATGACAATATATTAGCGTCAAATATTTTTATTTTACATTTAAAGATAATTTAGACTAAGACGAATAATATGAAATATTACAAGAGTTTTTTCGCCTTTTGAAAGGCTTTATCCCATGCTTCTGTAGGTAGTATATGTTCAATGAGCATGTGTTGAATTTCATATTCGTGCATGTCATTACCTATACCGAAGGAAATACACTTTTTTGTTTTTCCTACTTCATCCATTATCTGTTTCGGGGTTAAAGAAGTTGGAATTATCACAGTGCGGATTCTCTCATCAGCCAATAATTCCCGATAATCTGTGGTGTAGTCCACATCAATGTCAGAGGCAAGATTTTCTGCCAATTCAAATTGTGTATCACAGACAGAAATTACCTCTAAACCTTCAATATCATGAGCGTGAATTGCGAGTCTACTACCCATATCATCGCAACCAATCACACCAATTCCAATAGTATCCATAATATCATCTCCGTCTTGATTTGATTTGTCCCCATGTTACGCTTAGATGGTTTGATGTAGGAGTTACATCAAGTCCTTCTGCGTTCATATTATTCTTGACTTCTGCTGCTGATAGTGCTCGGTCATAGATTCTAAATTCGTCAATATATCCTTGAATAGCATCAGCATTGACACCGTCCGATCTATCTCCAATACCCAACAGTAGTCCACCTTTAGCGACTTTCCCACCTGCCACAGTATGCTTTATTGCAAGTTTTCCATCCACATAGTAGTTAACATTTGACCCATCATAGGTGCCAACGATATGTATCCATTGTTCAAGAGGAATGTCTTCCTGAATAAGATGTTGTCCAGCATTAGTTGCTTGAGCACCTATCTTTACAAAGAAACCGTGTCGGTTGTCGTCATCATCGTAATACAGAGTTATAACTTTTGTGTTAGCTGGTTGATCATCAAGCGAGATAATACGGTTCCAACTATCGTCTAATGCAATGATATTGACCCAACACTCTAAAGTGATTTCATCCCAATCTCGGTTAATTTTTGGTGGATCTGAATCCTCAACAAGAAAGTAATCATCAACACCGTCGAGTAGGACACACTCTCCGACTTTACAATCCGATGCAGGAGCAAGCTCAGGATCACCATCAACAATAGCTTTGAGACCAGACAAAACATCCTCTGCATGTTCTTGAATTTGGACTGTATCTTTATCAAATGACCAATATGCAACCAATCCGTCTGCTACAGCCCCCAAGGCAGCATTTGCGGGGAGTGCAAAACATACGATAAGTACGAAAATGATTGGAATTGTTAAGGATAACCGTATTAAATTGTCCATGATTCCTCCTTTATGTTTTGACTAAATACACGTTATATAACTATTAGGAAAATAAATATATCATACAGTCGAAGTCATTTACGCTTCAACTCACCCCATTTTATCAATTTTTTACCAACTGGTGCAACACTCAGTGAACCACCGACAGTAGATTGAGGACCCATTCCTGCAGCAGGACTGTTTAGTTTCAACCTATAGTCCCCATTTTCAGCATCGACGAATAGTGGATCCTTATTAATGTTATCTTCATAGATTAATTTTTGTCCATCTGCTACACGACCAAGACCATTTAATCCGCCACCGATGTTACTTGATTTGATGACAACCTGATTACCCCATGCCGATATCTCATCGGTTTTGCCTTCTGATTTATTTCCCCAAACAATTGAGTTGGAAATAGTTAGACGAAGTTGTATTGATGGAAGACCACTAAAAAAGATACCACCAGCAGATTGAACGGAAGTATTCTGTGTAATTGTACTATGTGAGATAGTTACTTGTCCATACCAAGAATCAATATTAAGTCCACCACCCAATCTTGTCGCGCTGTTTTCTGCAATGATACACTCCGAGATGTCAAGTGTACATGTTCTACTACATTTAATTCCTGCCCCTGATCTTGAAGTGTTTTGTCTTATGACAGACTCAGTAATTTTTAAAGCGGTTTCCTCAGAGACTTCAATACCACCGTCGTTGTTCTGTTCAATGCGTGAATTGGTAATCAGATTTTTTTCAAGTGAATAATTGGCAGTACATATTACACCACGACCACTGTTATTAGATACCGTGCATCCCTTTATCTCAACAGTTACACGTCCTCGGCTATCTATTCCGCTTCCTATGTTATCTGAAATAGTGCAATTGATGAGGATAGGTTTAGGTTTGGAATCTTGACCAACCCATTCACCTGTAAGAAAAACACCACCGCCACCAAATTGTGACCCTACTTGGTTGTGTGTAATTCGACATACTTCTATCACAGGACTGGAATTATAACAATAAATTCCACCACCTTGACCGCTGTAATTTGCGGGATCACCCGCTTGGTTTTCGGTAATAATACAGTTTTTTATCGTAGGAGATGCAAAGTCACAATAAATTCCACCACCTTTTTCGTGTAAACCATTTTTTATGGTGAATCCATCCAATACTGTAGCATCAGTTTCTTGATTATCAAAAGTGATACCTCGTGTTTCAGGCTTTACCTCACAATCAATAATGGTGTTATTGGCACCATTTTGTGATTTGAGCGTAATTTGTTTTCCAATGAAATTTATGTTGGTGTTTCCTTCGCCTTTGTAAATTCCATCAGCAACTAAAACTGTATCTCCCTCATTTGCAGCATTAATACCTGCTTGAATTGTAGGTTGATCCGCTGGAACCCGAATAACAGCAGAATATGTCGTGATATTCACAGCACATAAACTAACAATAAAAAGTATATAAACTATAAACCTATTTCTATTCATGTCTTACTCCTATTATAGATTAATCATCTATTTCTCTTTAAGTCTACCCACATTACCACTTTTTTACCAACAGAAGAAACACTTACAATACGATCAAATGTCGAATGTGCACCCAGTGCCAAAGCGGGACTGTTATGTCTAAGTCTATAGTCACCACTATCAGCATCTACAAATAGTGGGTCGTCATGAATATTGTTGCTAATAATAACATGATCCGAATCAGATATATTAACTATGTCTTCAATTCTACCTTTAATGTTGCAAGAAAACACTGTGATATTTCCTATAAACATTTGTTGAATATAGGCTTCGGGATGCGTATCATCAGCTACATTACCCCAAACAATTGAACCAATTAATGAAAAGGATGTTTCACTCTGCACATATATCCCGCCACCGCTCTCATTTGCTATATTCTGTGTAATTGTACAATTTTCAATTTTTGCACTACCCCATTTACCAATATAATCAATACCACCCCCAGTAAGTGTTGCGACATTGTTTGCAATCACACAATAAGAAACATCAACAGTTCCTGATGAACTACAGTAAATTCCTCCACCCCTTCTCGCCGTGTTATGTTTGATGATAGATTTTTCAATCAATAATATAGAATATTCACTACATTCAATCCCGCCACCCATATTATGCTCAATAACACAATTGGTGATTGGGATATTAGACCGTACTACTAAGTTATAGACGATTCCACGTCCTTTATTATGTGATACATTGCATTCCTCAATAACAGGATTTGCACCATCTAAACAAAAGATTCCACTACCATTATTATGCGAAATAGTGCAGTTGATTAGGCTTGTTTTACCGCTAACATCATTATCCTTTTCTGCAGATCCGTCAATGAGAACTCCACCACCAAAACTGGAATTTGCTATATTATTTGTAATAATACATTCTGTAATAATTGCCTCAGAATTCAAGCAATAGATACCACCACCACCTTGACCGTGGTATTCATCTGTTACCGCTTGGTTACTATCAATTACACAATTTTTAATTGTTGGTGAAGCATTATTACAATGGATACCACCACCCAAACCATGAATACCGTTTATGATGGTTATTCCGTCCAAAACAGAATCATTAGTCTCGTTGTTTTGAAAAATAAAACCTCGTGTGTCTGGATTTTTCTCGCAATCAACGGTTGTCGATTCTGCTCCATTTTGCGACTTAACGGTAATCAGTTTTCCCTTGAAGTCTATGTTGACATTTCCTTCGCCTTTGTAGATTCCATCGGCTACTATTACTGTGTCGCCACTTTCTGCGAGATCAATTGCTTGTTGGATTGTCATCTGCTCTGGAGATGCATGATATATAGCAGCGAATGTTTGAGTGCAAAAACAGAGCATACTTGTTAATAGAGTAAAATACAATAAAGATCTGTTAATTTGCATGATTACTCCTATACAATTAGCATTTACACAGTTATATCTTAATAGTTAGATTAGAACTGAATATATTATCCTATAAGTTAAGACACAGTACTATATTGGTTGGGTGCAAAATATGTAGAAATTTGATAGGTAGTACTTGTTTAGTCCATACACGTTGGTGATTTCACATCTGAATTCTGTATCGCGTATATTAATAGTGAAATATAAAAATATGTTTACACATCTTCTGTAGGCGGGGAATGCCATTGGCGGCATGCGCGTTTGGCATGCCACATGATTCCCCGGAGTTCAAATCAACGGTATGAATGCCCTATGGCATTCCCCGCCTACAAAGAAACTGTCAAGATAATTGTAAAATCCACTATATGTAAAAGTGTGGTTAGTAACTGTATCTATTCAGTTGGTTTGATTTTCAGATAACTCTCAATAAATATATCTATTTCACCATTTAAGACTGCATCAACATTACCTGTTTCTACATTAGTTCTCGTATCTTTAACGCGTTGATACGGGTGTAATACATAAGAACGGATTTGACTTCCGAAGTCTATATTCCGTCTTTCTGGTTGGAGTTTTGCAAGTTCTTCATCACGTTGTTCTCTAAAATGGTCGTACAAGCGGGAACGTAGAACCTTCATTGCGATTTCACGGTTTTTATGTTGAGAACGTTCGTTTTGGCATTGTACCATTATACCTGTTGGTTTGTGAGTAATACGGACAGCAGAGTCTGTAACATTAACGTGTTGTCCCCCTGCACCGCTGGCACGGTAAGTATCTATACGTAGGTCTTCTGGATTTATTTCCACATCAATACTGTCGTCAATTTCAGGAGTGACATGGACTGCAGCAAAAGAGGTATGTCTCCGATTGTTGAAATCAAAAGGAGATAATCGGACTAAACGGTGAACACCTGATTCTGCCTTTAGATATCCGTAAGCAAATGCACCCTTAACTAATATAGTTGCCCCTTTAATGCCAGCCTCATCCCCCGCAGTAAGGTCTACAATCTCATTAGTATAATTGTGTTGGTCGCACCAACGGAGATACATACGCATCATTATTCCTGCCCAATCTTGTGCATCAACACCTCCTGCTCCTGGATGGATGTTCAGTATTGCATTGTTCTCGTCAAATTCTCCATCCAACATTAATCGGAGTTCAACTTTCTCAAACTGCTTATCTATAGTAGATAGACCGTTCTGAATCTCTGGTTCTAAACTTGTATCATCTTCTTCTATTGCAAGTTCTAAGAGAATTTGTAGATCATCAACCGTACTTTTCAACTTTTCATATTCACCGATTTCTTCCTTTAGTGCTGCTATTCGCTGATTAACAGTTTGAACCCGTTGTTGGTTTCCCCAAAAATCGGTTGCCATCGCCTCTTTTTCAAGATCCTCTAATTCTTTTTGTTTTGAAGGTAGGTCAAAGATACCCCCTAAGTTCATTAAGGCGAGTTGTTACTGAGTCAATTTCAGTTTTTAAATCTAATAACATTTAATTCCTTTCAATTTGTTTAACTTTTGTAATTACAATTCTGTATATTATCCATGTTAAACTAAGTAGGACGCAGAGTAATGGCAGCCAATCCCCAAAGCGAGTATAAATCGTACGTGAACTATCTGATAGTTGTATATTTGCAATTAAGAACTCTTTTGCATTGTGAGGAGTAACAAATGGTGTAGTAATCTGTCCTAAACTATCAACTGCACATGAATATCCACCATTTGCACATCGAAATACAGCAATCCTGTTTTCCACAGCACGAAATGGAGCCATTGCTAAATGCAGTTCAGGTAGTGCTGTACCAGAAAACCATGCATCGTTGGTAAGTATACCCATTGCATCTGCACCATTCTTTACAAATTTACGAAAATGGTTTGGAAAAGCAGACTCAAAACATATTGATGTCCCGACTTCTATTGTTTCATCAGTAGCTTGTATTCCTCCAGAATTTCCTATTGGTAATAGGTTTATTTTTTTACCATGTTCAAATGGTTTAAATTGGATAAAATTAGGGAGAAATTCTGCTAATGGCACATATTCTCCAAACGGTACGAGATGCATTTTCGCATATTTATCAAGTATTTCTCCATCACTTGAAACAGAAATCACTCGGTTATATATATTGTCAAACGCATCAGGATCCGTTGCTCCGATTAGCATAGGGATACCCCCAATATCATCAAGCATCTTTATGAAATGACTATGATATCCCTGCCATTTTCCAGATAAAACTTGACCTCTAACAGTTGTTTCGGGCCAAATGATAACGTCAGGTTTTTCAACTGCGGCTTTTTTTGTTAAGTTAATATACTTTGCCAATATTTTTGGGAAACTTTCAGATTTCCATTTTTCAATTTGTGGTATATTCCCCGGGATAATTGCCACCTTCATGCTTTCCTTCTGATGGTTATCAAATTTAGCAATCACAACATATCCATATATGAGACTAATTACTGCCAACAAACAAGGTACAATAAAAGCATATAATTCTTTCCGCCATTCATTCCTACGACGAATTAATGTTGCTATTCCTGCATTGAAGAAAACAATAACAAAACTGACACCGTATACACCTGCAAAGGATGCCATCTGTATTCCCGGTTGATAGTTCCATTGTGAATAACCGATGTTTCCCCAAGGGAATCCTGTTAACAACCAACTACGCACCCATTCTAAACCAACCCAAATAGTTGCAACACCCAGTGGATAGAGGACACCTGATTGCCACGGTAAGTTATGAACTAATACTGCAAATACAGCAAAATAGAGTGCTGTATACCCTACCAATAATAGATATCCTAAAACTGTTGTAAAGATATTCGCATAAGGGTATAATAAAGCAATTGCTAACAGTAATCCTGCAAAAAACAGAAATCCAGAAACATAACCTAAACGAAATGCTGTTTTCCAGTTCTGCACAGGTTCAAGTATTACCAAGAGTGGAACTAAACCAACCCATGCAAGTGGAAAGAAATTAACACTGGGAAAACTACAGAACAAGATTATACCTGAACTGAGAGCAAAAATATATCGGTAACGGTTTAGGAAATTCAAATTCTATTCCACAGGATGGTTTTAATTATGACACATATTAACACAATTATATGTATGTGTCAACAGAATTAATTGTAGGTCAACTTAGTGTGACTCTAATATTTTATAATAACGTGAGTTCTGTTTAGCAAACATGCAGGATTTTATATCTATTTGCCGAATTTACAATGTCATACTTTTGAGTTTTTTGAGTTAATCGGAAAATCAAGAATTTGGGAATTTGCAACAATCCTTTATCACCAGTGGGTTTAGAGGCTTATTACGACTAATTTAGTCAACATTGACTCAAAAACTTTACAAAATTCTTCAGACACTATAACAAAGGTATTTTGCAGTGCATATTTTACCGATACACAAAGTTGCTTATACCAAACTCACGTTAATTACACATAAAAAATATACTGTATTAGACCTTTTCCGGAGGTATAATCGAATCCAAGAACATTCAATGTAAACCGAATATATTGATTTACGTTAAAATATATATTCAATAGAATTAAAATTAATATCAATAGAAGTTAACAGGAGGTACTATTTTGTAGAAATTCATTAATATTCTACAAATTAACAGTACAATTTATGTTCAGATTATTCACATTGCTCTTTTGGGTAGTTATTGCTGTTCCGTCAATAGTGTATGCAGGTCCGGGTAGGACAGGTGCGCAAATACTGAACTTAGGTGGTGGAGCCAGGGCAAGAGCCTTGGGTGATGCTTTTTCCGCTATGTCCGGTGATGTTACAACATCGCTATGGAATCCGAGTGGTTTGGCACAGATGCAAAATAGTAAATTACGTTCTGATAATTTGGGTGCACAGGTTTCTATGTTTTATACTGATTATAGTGAACCCTTTGGTGAAGCAGGTGAAGGACTATACTATACCTTTATTTCTGGTGCATTACCACTCGGCGATATTGGAACTGTCGGAGCAACACTCCAATTACAGGGACAAGGAACAATTGCAGTTACCGGTGACTCTCCTGATATACTTCGCGAAGAGAGTCTTGGGACAAATATGGCTTTTACCTTAACCTATGCAGATTCAATAACAGATTACCTTACAGCTGGTATAAACGGTAAGATGATCCGTATGGTTCTGGGGAGAGAAAGTGGAACTTCGTATGCAGTTGATATGGGTATACAATATCTATTACCATTCAAACCTATACCCACCAATCTCGGATTCGTAATACAGAATGTTGGACCGGGAATCTCTTTTATAGATGAAAACCAATCAGACCCTTTACCGCGAATGCTCAGAGTTGGAACATCCATGAGTCTTTATCGTGATAGGTTCAACCATATCCGCTTCGTTAGCGGAATATCGGCTTATATTGATAAGTTGACTGAAGATCCAACAGAATTAGATGCAGATTTGGAACGTCTTAATGCTGATAGATTAGAATCAGAATTACTTACAAAGGATCAGTTGTTATCTGATAGAGGCGTTGGATTGCGTGCGTTTGAGTGGCGGCATCTTCAAAAGAATCTTGGTTTGGAATACTGGATAGGTAATATACTGGCATTAAGGGTAGGATACAAATCGGAACCGGGTATAAACCTTCCGGATTTCGTTGATTATATCACATACGGACTTGGGGTCAAATATTATTTTATCAATATAGACTTGACACACGGACCGCGTTTCGGTCCCTTGCAGAAAAGACTAATTGAAGTGACTGGAATTGTCGTATTTTAATATCTTAATAAATAGGAATACAATATAAGTGAAACTCAACTTAAGTATTTTTACAATAATAGTTCTTAGTTTGACATCTTCAATATGCTTAGCAAAGTCACCTTTGTTGGCACAATTTTATTTAGATTCTAACCTCGGCATCCGCACTCTTACCAAACAAACTACTATTTCAATTGCAGCTGGGGAAAACCTTGCTAACCATAAGTCACCAAATGAAGCATTCCTATATTCACTTGCAGTTCCAGGGATGGGACAAATCTACACGGGGGCAAAGCATGGATATTTTTATACTGCTGCTGAAGTAGGTTTATTGGTTACATATTTTATTCTTCGAAATGCCGCTGTAAATACACGTGATGATTACCGTGGTTTAGTCAGAGAAAACCTTATTTTTATCGGTCCTGGATCTTTTGATAATTGGGATCTTGTTGAGGATTATGAACATGCCACTCAATATGAAAATTGGAATCACGTATATGATTCCGATGCAACACGGAACCGTACAGGTAAGTGGTATTGGAGAGATCTTGATCCATCTTTAAAGGACGAAAAGGATACCTCCATTGAGTTTGATTCAAAATATCGTTTGGAGGCATTTGACTTGCGACAACAGGCAAATGACACATTTCAAACAGCGCGCACTATTATCGGAGTCGTTATATTGAATCATATTGTTAGTGCTGTGGAAGCGCGTATTACAACGAAACGTAGGAATCTAAAACAGATGGAATCAAAAAGTATTCAGATGGAAGTCCAAACAGATGTTAGTTCTGGAGCACTTAAAGGTGTGCTGGTTCTAAGTAAAAAGTTTTAATAGGAGGAACCTATGCCATTAACGTTACCACATCTATTGGATGCTCTTAATTCTGTTACCACCATACCTATTATTCCTTTCAAAGGTAACAAAGTTGATTTTGCAGGTCATGCGAAAAACATAAACTATTTGATGAAAAACAATTACCTTGATGAAGGTCGCCAACGTGTCATTGCAATTGCAGGAACAAGTCTAATCCATCATATTGCAGAAACCAAACAGTTACGTCTCATTGATAAAACCGGACATCAGATGGGTACTGATGGTATCCTAATATCTGGAATTGTCCCGAATCCAATTAATCAAGCTGGTCAGTTGATTGAAGCACAGTCTGAACTTAATAGAGCACCCGATGCGTATCTATTGATGCCTTTAACTGGCATTAGTAGTCCTGAAGGAATCTATGAACAGTATATGGATTTCTCTGAACATTACGGTACTACTTGTAATGCCAGATTCATTTATTATTTTCGGCAAAAACGTGAATTGGATGCAGTCATACGTTTGTTGAACGATTCACCACATTTCATTGGGGTTAAAATCGGCACAGATGAAGAAGATGTAATCCCACTCGTTGAAGGTATTGGGGATTCTGGGATAGTGATGTGGGGTATTGGAGATAGGTGTACGCGTCCGGCACAACTTGGAACAAAGGGACATACATCTGGAATTGCAGTTGCATTTGCCCGCGCTTCTGACGAAATCAGCAACGCACAGAGACGTGGTGATTACGAAACTTCAGATCGAATAGAAAAAGAAATTGCCCCACTTGAAGAGATACGGTTTTGGAACGGTAGAGTATACAATTATTCTGCAGTAGTTGAAGCGATGATATTGAGTGAGTTTGAGGATATTGAGGCTGGTACTGGAGGTCCATTCAATCCTCGTGTACCGAGAGATATTAGACAGAAACTCCGTAGTATTACTGATAACCTTAAAAAGTACCATTAATATCTATCCTGATGATTACTATTGTTCTGTCCACTCTAAAATTGTGAATCGGCAAAGAATTCGGGAATCCAAATCAACAGTATGAATGCCATTTAGGTATTCCCCGGAGTATCCTCCTACAAAGACAAATCCGTATTCAGTAGGAATGATCTCCAAATCACGATATTTATCTGCAAAATAGGAGTGGACACAGCACTATTGTGTTACCATATAACTAATATCACCAGTCAAATAATTACAACTATTCACAGTTGGCAACTAATACGGTAATATCGACTATGTCCTTTGACAGTTTAACCCTGCACCATGTTAAGCATGAGTTGTGTGATGCACTTATTGGTGGCACAATTCGGCACATAGAACAAGCTAATCCGAGTACTTTTAACATCAAGATTGTTGATGGTAGACACATTAACTGGCTTACATTATCTGCACATTCGGTGCATGCACGTGCCCATCTCATTCAAAAACCTCCTCAAGGGCAAAAACAATCCTACTTTGCCGATTTTCTTTCCACACACTTGAAACACGGTCAAATCATTGACATAAACCAACTCGGTTGGGACCGAATACTAAAAATTACAATCCAACCAGTATCTGATGAGCCGATTCAACCACCACGGAAAGCAATTATTGCGGAGTTTATGGGAAAACACAGCAATATTATCCTACTTGATGATACTGACGATAGGATTTTGGAATGTCTGAAGCATATTGACGAATCTATGAGTCGGTATCGGGAGGTGTTGCCAGGAGAGACCTACTGTTTGCCACCACAGCAGGATAAGATTGATCTATTGAAGATGGATAAAACCACTTTTACTGAATTATTTTCTTCCTCTGAAGTGACTTGGAAATCTCTATTTAATAAAATTGATGGTCTGAGTCCGACACTTGCAAAAGAAATAATAGCACGTGCCAAAAATACTGAACTATGGGATGCATTTCAACAAGTAATTGTTTTTTTTGATCCAAAACATGCTGCACCGCAACTGTTGATGAACGAAGAAGATCCAATAACTGCATCTCCATTACAACTACAACAATATCCTGATTCCTCTTCACAAATATTTGATACGATGAGTGTAGCTCTAACTACCTATTACGACACAATTACATTAAAAGAGAGTATTGCGACAGAAAAACAGAAGCTGAACCAGGCATTGGAAAAACAGAAAAGATTGCTTCAGCGAAAAGAGAAAGGACTTAGCAAAGATTTAGAAAAAGCGGAAAAGTCGGAAGACTACCGGATACAAGGTGAGCTAATCCTTGCAAACCTTCACAAAATAACACGCGGACAAAAGATAATTGAACTTCAGAACTATTATAGTCCAGAACTTGATAAATTGACTATCACACTTAATCCGGAACTGACCCCTTCAGACAATGCACAATCATATTTCAAGAAGTATACCAAAGCAAAACGCGGATTTTCACAAATACAACAACATATTGCTGAACTTGAGGCAGAACAAGAAGTCTTAAGTAGTTATGAAACCAAGTTAGAATCATCTGATACACTTGAATCCTTAAAAAAACTTCGTACAGAATTTATAGAGAACGAATATCTGAAACCGCATATACAACACAGAAACAAGAATAAACAGGTTATAAGTGAAGGTCCCTATCGTAAGTATATTTCAAAAAATGGCTTTCATATCTATGTAGGACGAAATAGTGAATCTAACGATCTGCTTTTACGTCAGATTGCGAAACCCCGCGATATGTGGCTCCATGCCAAACAAATTCATGGGTCGCATGTTATCATCCGTAATCCAGAAAATCGTCCTGACATCCCTATGCCTACTCTGCTCCAAGCTGCTCAACTTGCTGCATTTTTCAGTAAAGCACACCATTCAAGTTATGTGCCTGTAGACTATACCTGGGCACGATATGTTGTAAAACGTAAAGGTAACGTCGCAGGATATGTACATTACACACAGGAAAAGACGTTGTATGTTGAACCAGCAGTGCCTTCTACGAAAAACAATTGATATATCATACAAAGATATGATACACCTACCATTAACTTCCTCATAATAACACTTATTCAAGCACTATCCGATTTTCTAATTCCCATCTATTGCACATAAAATTATTGACACGATTTTTTAATACGGTTATACTGCACTGCAAATTCATAATTTGGAGAGTAGTACCATGAAAATTGTTAAGTTGTCAATATTACTAACAGTATTAGTCGCGATTTTCCTTTGTCCAGTTTGGCAAACAGTAGGATTAGAGGAATTTGTACCTATTGACCTTGAACCGTACTCAAATACTAAACTTGTGGGACATGAATGGTGGACACTTAATGCTGGTGACAATACGTATTCGCTGTTACCCATAGGGGAAGTTGGGGAATTTGAGGGACCAGACAAAAAGGTAAAATTCCAAATATTTGATGGAGCAGTCGTCCTCTTCGGTACAAACGCACAGAGATGGCCAAAGGCTGTTAATGATATAGCGGTGGAGGGAGTAGGTAAATCCATTTATTTTTTCCATGCTACAGGTTGGTCTGCTGCCAATGTACCAAGTTATAAGTTCGTGATGAACTATCGTGGTGGTAAGACAGAAGAGCTTGAGATGATAACTAACTTTAATTCTCATGATTGGTGTCATATTGAGAAAAATTTCGAGGATAAAAATTCTGTGTGGGGGTGGACAGCTAATGAAAAACCCGCATGTAACAGGGCAGGATTAATTACAACAAAATGGGATAATCCACATCCAACGACTGAGATTGTTTCAATAGATGCTATTTCATTAGAATTAGGTGCTGTTCCTATTATTGTAGCGATATCTTTGGGAGATGGTTCGCTTGATGTGCATCCTGTACAAAAGATAACCCTCACATGGGGAAGTCTAAAGGATTCCATTGGACGATAAGAAATTTCAATTTGATTTGTATATTCCTTCAGGTATGACAGTACCTCTATTACCTAAATTGTCATACTTACAGAAAACTAATTCATCATTTTTCGTGTGAAATGAATGATTATTATACACGCTGCCTAATGGCATGGACATGAAGTTAGAATGCTAAAAAAGTTGACTTTACGTAATCTGCATGCTATAATTTAATATCACATAAATAATTAAGATTATAGTTTTTTTAAGGTAATTTGAGGAGGATTTTAATGCCAGCGAAGCAAATTATTTTTGACGAAGAAGCGAGGGTTGCACTGAAACGCGGTGCCGATACTCTCGCTAATGCAGTAAAAGTCACTCTCGGTCCAAAAGGACGCAATGTAGTAATCCAAAAATCATTCGGTGCACCGATTGTAACTTGTGATGGTGTGACCGTAGCAAAAGAAATTGAACTCCCTGACCCTTATGAAAATATGGGGGCACAATTGTTGGAATCCATTGCGACTAAAACAAACGATGTTGCTGGTGACGGAACAACCACTGCTACTTTGTTAGGACAGGAAATACTTCATGAGGGTTTAAAAAACGTGACTGCCGGTGCAGACCCAATGCAACTTAAAATTGGCATTGACAAAGCAGTAGACGCAGCTGTCGATGCAATTGCATCCCAAAGTAGAGAAGTAAATACACATGAAGATATTTTACATGTGGCTTCAATTGCAGCAAATGATCCAGCAAACGATAGCAATATTGGTACGATCATTGCTGATGCCATCGGTAAAGTTGGGAACGATGGTGCAATCACGATTGAAGAGGGTAAGTCGTCTGAAACTAACGTTGACATAGTTGAAGGGATGCAGTTTGACAGAGGATTTCTATCTCCAAACTTTGTTACAGATAGCAAATCTCAGACAGTTGAATTTGAAAACCCATTTATTCTCATCAATACAGGTAAAATCACTACCGTTTCTGAACTTGTGCCGATTTTAGAAAAAGTCATACAACTTAGTCGACCTTTATTGATAATCGCTGAGGATGTGGAAGGTGAAGCACTGTCTGCACTGGTTGTTAACAATCTTCGTGGAAATATGCAAGTTGCAGCCGTTAAAGCACCTGGATTCGGGGATAGGCGTAAGGAAATGCTTGAAGATATAGCAATCTTAACTGCTGGTCAAGTCATCTCTGAAGATACAGGTATCCGATTAGAAAATATCGTCATTGGTATGTTGGGTACTGCACATAGGGTTTCGATTGATAAGGATAACACAACAATTGTAGGTGGATTTGGTTCGAAAGAAAGTATTGAAGGTAGAGTAACCCAATTACGTAGACAGATAGAAGATACCACATCTGAATATGATAGAGAAAAACTTGAAGAGAGACTTGCTAAATTGGCTGGTGGTGTAGCAGTAGTAAATGTTGGGGCTGCCACTGAAATTGAGATGAAGGAGAAAAAGGCGCGGTGTGAGGATGCTTTAGCGGCGACACGAGCTGCGATTGAAGAAGGTATTGTTGCTGGTGGTGGTACTACCCTCCTACGAGCTATTGTAGGTATTGATACACTTGATCTTGACGGTGATCAAAACACTGGTCTCAATATTGTCCGTGAGGCATTACGTTCACCTATTAAAGCCATTGCAGAAAACGCGGGTTATGAAGGTGCAGTAGTACTCTCAAAAGTCGAGAGTGAAGGCGGAAACTACGGATTCAATGCTGCGACTGAAGAATACGGTGATATGCTTGAATACGGTGTTCTTGACCCGACTAAAGTGGTAAGGTCTGCACTTCAAAATGCAAGTAGTATTGCAGGATTGCTATTAACGACTGAGACGTTAATTACTGAGGTAGAAGAACCGCATGCTTTCCCTGAAGGCGAAGACCATCATGATGACTACATGCATTAATTCAAGTGTAATATAATTGAGTTATATTTATTAATAATTAGAAATTGAAGAAATAATCTACACTCAGTTTTGCAAGCGCGTTCTATTTTGGACGCGCTTTATTATTTTTTTACTAATTTTACAATTCTTACACACGGTAACGCGCAACCATTCCACTATCCCAATCACAATCCAGACAAAACATTTCGGTTGGTCCTAAATACTGAATTTTGTTACTTCCACATGTAGGACATTCAGATACCTTTTGTGTTGATTCCTCACACTCGGATTGCTGAAATATATTCAAATGGTATACTTTCATGATACCGGAATAACGATGTCCAAGTGGACACCGTATCTGATTTGTATCTTCATTCTCAAATCGTTCAATTAGTTCTCGGAGGAACTTCAGTGGATGGTGACAGATTGGACATGGATTCGGTACTAATTCTTTTACAACGATGATATCAGTATTTTCTGACCGAACCGATACAGGTAATGAAAGTTGATGCTCAAGTCTTAAGGTTTCATTGTTTTCTGTACCTTCTGTTTCAGATTCAAGACGTTCTGCAACAACTGTTGCGTAACTATCAGGACTCAATATAACTGCCGTCGGCACCATAGTCCCACCTTTTAAACTTGAGATGAGTCTGTATATACGTTCTAAAATGGTTCGGCACCTCCAAATATCGTAACTGATACAAAATAAACAACAGTTTTATTAAGTCAATCTTTACGACATACACCTATAAGTTATTAAAGAATATACATTTACTGAATTATTTTCATTATACAACGGGATCAGTAGATAGTAACTGGTCACGAGTCCGTGCTAATGATGAGGAACCACGTTGAGTCCGGTATGCATCTTCTGTCTGGCTCCTGACAATGAATAAGTCGTTACCATCACGAATAATACTATCACCTTCAATCAATGTAGTCTCGTATTTTCTCATACTCGTAATGAAATTGACGGTAACACGTCCTGTATCAAGCAAGTGGATAGTCCAGCCATTTTCAGAGTTGACACGATTAAATCGTTGTTGTATTTCAAGGGATTGCATCTGTTCGACATTGAGAACAACACCACTTTCGGCGGGATTCTGATCATTACTTTCGGTCAATTCGACCATCGTATTTTCGTCTGCCATTATTGTCTCCTTTTAAAAAATAGACATTATGTAATTTTATCTAAATATACAGATGTTTGTCAACCCATTTTATTTTTTCTTTGTTTCCTGACCAAACAACATACATTGTAATTAACTTGCATGTTTTAAATACTTATTGACAGTGACTACGATAACAAGGTATAATTTTATAGAATTTAAATAGAAAGCATACAAAGCATGCAGTTCACATACTATTGGCCGGTATGGGCGGTTATACTCGGTATCTTTATTACAATTTGTATCACTATATATGGGTATCTTAATATAGGTCAACCGTTAAGTAAGTTCTATCGTTATGCACTCATTACCTTACGATTTATTGCAGTTGTAATTTTGTTTTGTTGTCTTTTAGCACCTGTGATTATAGAACAGAAAGACGTTACCCCTCCAACACATCTTTCAATATTAGTTGATACCTCCGGTAGTATGCAATTGGAGGATAATTATCTTGGCAAAACCGATTTATCACGACTGAATCAAGTTAATCAACTTTTGTTTAACGAATCAAGCCAATTTCTGCCGAGTATGGAAAGTAAGTATAAAGTTCATCTGTACAGATTTGATTCAGAACTTCAGGAAAAACCGAGTGGTGTAGAAAATTTTGAATCTGATGGAACTCTTACAAATATTGAATCCGCTATCCAGGACACGGTACAAGCGTGGCGAGGACAACCCAACGCTGGAATTGTTATAATAACTGACGGTGCACATAATGCTTCAAGATTCGTGGGAGAAGACATTGCCGCATTGAATACACCTATTTATGCTGTAGGTGTCGGATCACCACAACCACCCAAAGATATTCAGATCCAGAAAGTTGATGTGTTGCCAATTGCTTACACTGGACATGAAACTGTTATCCGTATAACAGTCGTAGAAACAGGGTACACAAATGAGTCAATCCGATTGTCACTTCGTGATATGGGAGCGAATCGTCTCGTTGATGCTGCGATGGTAACTTTTACTCAAGGAAATGTGGATGACACTGTTAGGATGGATGAGCAACATATTTTGAAAAGTACTCAACAGGTCGTTGAGTTAAAAATGACACCTAAAACCGAAGGGAATTTCCAATTTATTGTGAAACTACCTACATTAGATGGTGAATTGACAGATTCAAACAATGAAAAAACTTTCTCAATTAAGGTGGTAAAAGCGAGACTCAATGTATTTTATTTAGAAGGTAGACCCAGGTGGGAATATGCATTTCTCAAACGTACATTAGAACGTGACCCAGATATTGAACCAACATTTGCGATTCTGTCAAAAAATGCAAATCAAGAATCAGTACTCACACGTAACAGTGGGTATTATCCAGAAAACAACACAAATCAGGTGTCTCAGTTCCCGGAAACGCGCGAAGAAATCTTCAATTATGATGTTTTGATATTTGGTGATATATCAGCAGATCATCTTACAATAGCACAGCAGAAAGCAATTGTTGACTTTGTAGAACAGCAAGGGAAAGCAGTTATATTTTTACCATCACATATTGCTTTAGGCACAAATGGATTTAGAAGTACACAACTTGCAGAGATACTTCCTATTCAAATACCTACAAATGGTTGTATGCAGCAAAAAGGAGAATACTCACTAAACCTTACACAAACTGGTAAGTTTCATCCAATTATGCAGCTCTCTGACAAATTAGACCGTAATTCTGAATTATGGCAAAATCTACCTGCTCTTTCACATTCATATCAAGGATTCCAACTTAGAGCAGGAGCAACTACTCTGATAACAAAGCAGAATGGTGACCCTATTCTGATTTTTCAAAGAGTTGGTCTTGGGAAAAGTCTTCTATTTGCAGCAGAAGGAATTTGGAATTGGGATTTTGGTGTAAACTCATATAAAGGTTCAACATATCAAACTGTTTATCCTCGTTTTTGGGCACAAACACTTAGATGGATGTCACAGCAGCCAGATGAAAATCAGATCTATATTACAACCGAAGCACCGACTTATGCCCAAGGTGAGAATGTCAATATAAACATAAGGACATACTCACATACAATGCAACCTCAAGATGGGGCAGAAATACAGTTGTCTGTTACTGCACCAAACGGTTCGACATTTCCGCTTAAAACTCATACTGACACAGTGGATACACAGAACCGTAATGCAGGTACATATTCAGCAAAATTTAAAGTAATGGAAAAAGGAACCTATAAAATACATGCTATTGGTAAAGCAGGGAGTATTCCATTGGGTGAAGATGAAATTGATATATTCGTCCATCCACAACTCGTTGAATTAGAAGCACCACAACTTAACGAAACATTACTCAAGGAACTCGCTGATAAAACAGGAGGGGAGTTCCTTACTATAGATGATGCACAAAATCTACATGAGAAGATTAACACCGTAACTGATCCAATCTTTGTTGACACTGAACGTGATTTATGGGCACACCCACTCATACTAATTACAGTTGTTGGTTTGTTGGGAACTGAATGGTTTATACGAAAACGTATCGGATTGATATAGCGATATATAGTGAAATATAATATATGTTTACACATCTTCTGTAGGCGGGGAATGCCAATAGGCATTCCCCGGAGTTTCCTCCTACAAAGAAACTGTCAAGATAATTGTAAAATCCACTATAAAACAATTTTATTTTTCTTCAGTATATCATGTTTGATTACTTAAATCTCAGAATATTAAATTATGGATAGAATACAATCAAAAAGTAAATTCAATAAAACACTCTTTACTCAACTGTTACTAATTAGTTTCTGCTGCTTTTTGATTTGTATTCAAATTTTTCCACAGGAAGCAGGAGAACTCTTTACAATTGCTCAAATTCAGTATGGTGGTGGTGGTGACTGGTATGGAGATCCGTCTGCTATCGGTAATTGGCTTCGGTTATTGCGTGAGAGGACAGAGATTGAAACTGCAGACGACCGTGTGATTCTCAAATTAACCGATCATGTGCTATACCAATACCCTATGTTATATCTGGTAGGACATGGGAATATCCGTCTTACAGAAAATGAAGTTACTACGCTCAGACAATATCTCACTAATGGAGGATTCCTCTTTGTAAATGATGATTACGGACTGGATATGAGTTTCCGTAGAGAAATAAGTAGAGTATTCCCTGAGAAGGAGTTGCAACCGATACCCAATTCACATCAGATATATCACTGTTTTTATGATCTTCCGGGTCTACCAAAAATACATGAACACGATTCAGAACCCGCCCAAGGATTTGGAATTTTTCATGATGGAAGAATGGTGGTCTATTATGCATATAGTTCTGATATCGGTGATGGTTTAGAAGATCCCAGAGTGCATCCTGAAGATACACCTGAAGTCCGTGAACTCGCTTCCAAAATGGCAATTAATATAGTTGTATATGTATTAACTCACTAAGCAATATCTATACAAGTGGTTTGGACACTTTTTGCGAAACAGTGAGGAATTTTAAAAGACATAGGATAACCAATGACAAATCATAACATAGATCAGACTTATCAAATTTTAATCAACAAACTCAGGTTAGTTAGACGAACATGGAAATGGCTTATCCTATCTGAAAACATATTAAAATGTATCACAACACTTGCTATTTTGATGGCAGTTGTTTTACTGAGTTTTCAATTGCCTTTACCACAATTATTCAGAACGGGAATCGTTGTCCTAACTATATGTACTGCACTATACACCACTTTTCGTATTATTATCCGTCCAATGCTCCGCAAATTCTCTTATTCAGAAGTCGCGTCATATCTTGAGGAAGCACACCCTAACATAGAAAATAGGATACTTAGTGCTGTTCAACTTCAACCTACCCTTGATAACAATCCATTAGGGTACGCTCAAGATTTTGTTGAAAAGTTGATTATGCAGACACAGCAAGATGTTGATATGATTCAGATGAAAAAGATCTTTAATAGGGAATATACCAGAATAAAACGTAACACAGGTGTTGCTGTAGCTGCTATATGTGTTTTGATGTTGACTAATTTCCTTCTCCCATCTGCATTGAAAGGTTTTACACAAACAATTGAAACTATACCGAAAACAACGTTGGATGGATTTACAGCACAAATTGAAGAAATAAGTCCTGGAAACATCAACATTAAACGTGGTGAAGATGTAACAATCACCGCAAAAGTAAGTGGACATCTTGATGCGTCTGTTTATGTATATTATAGTTTTGCACAAACAAACATTGTTGGCGAAGTTACCCACAGTCTGCAGGAAACACCTGATACAATCTCAACTGAAAAGCATAATGTGGATCAATTACCACATCAACAAGACAGTGATATGTGGCAAACGATTCTGATGGATCGGGAACCCACAGACATTCTATATACCGCAACAATAGAAAATATTGATCGTTCCCTTCAATACTATATTTCAACTAAAGGCATTGCTTCGGATCGGTTTCAGATTGGTGTAAGTCATGAACCGATTGTAAAATCCTTTCAACTCCAACTCGACTATCCAGCTTATACACAACTTCCATCTGAAACACTTGAAGCAAATATTGGGGATGCAGAGGTACTCTACGGAACAGAAATCAGTATTACCGGTGAAAGTAACAAACCACTCAGTGAAGCACATCTAATTTTTGATGAATCTGATATTGTTCCACTAAAAATTGAAACAGAAACTGTTATGAAAGGCAGTTTTATTGCAGAAGAAGCAGGTACATATCACATTCAAGTGCAGGATATGGATGGTATGTCAAATACTAATCCGCTCATATACACAATCAACGTATTCAAAGATTCAGTTCCTCAAGTGGAAATAGTTGAACCTGGCAAAGATCTCATCTTAGATAACGACATGGTGGTTAAACTCAAAGTTGAAGCAACTGATGATTATGGAATCCATGCACTACAATTAATTCACCGTATACAGAAAGAGTCTGTAGAGGATGGAATTGTCACTCTCAAGCAAATTCCGTTAAGCACTTCACCTCCACAAACTTCACATTTCTTAACTTATACTTGGGATATTGACCCTATTGGTCTTTTTCCTGGTGAAATGCTCTCTTATTATGTACAAGTTCTTGATACTGACAATATAACGGGTCCTAATATTGGTAAATCGCGTACGTATACACTTCGTTTTCCAACCTTGGATGAATTATATGAAGATCTTGCTGTAGAACAGGAGTCTGAACAGTACGGACTTGATGAGTTGTTTGACGAACAGTCTGACGCAACTGGTATGGTTGATGAACTTCTTGACAAAATCCGCAAATTTAAAGAGTTTTCACTTACAGATAAGAAACTGCTACAACAAGTTGTAGAAACCCAAAAAGAGATTGAAAGAAAAGCAAATGAACTCATCACCGAGATGGAACAGACTACTACCGATATAGAGAAAAATCAACTTTTTGAACCAGAAACGGTACAGAAATATCAGGAACTCCAAGAGTTGATGAAAGAAGCATTGTCTGAAGAACATCAGGAACTCCTAAAAAAACTGAGTGAGGCATTGGCACAACAGCAATTATCTGAACAAGAAAGGTCAATGACAGAAGCTAATTTCAATCAAGAGCAATTTCAACAACAACTGGAACGGATGAAATCTTTATATCAGCAATTGATTATGCAACAGAAACTTGAAGCAGCAGCCAAACAAGCACAAGAACTTGCGGAACAGCAGAAACAATTGATGGACTCTTTAGATGCCTCTACAGCAGAAAAATCGGAGGATTCCACCAAATCTGAGAATTCAGAACAATCTCCGATACCTGATGATACACAGTCTAAGGAAGGTCAACAAGGGACCAATACATTGGAACAATCGCAGCTCAATGAATCTGCTCAAAGAGAAGATCGTATTAAACAAGAATCTGATAAACTTAGCGAGAAATTGGACACACTTGGAAATGAAATGTCCGATATAGCAAAATCACAAGAAAACTCCGCACCACAAATAGAAAAAGTTGCTGATGAAGTTATGCGACTTAACCAATACACAAAGGATCAAAAATTATCTGAAAATCTACAAAGGACGAGTAATAATCTTCGGAATGAGCTGCAACAAGAAGCACTTCAAACCGGTAGAAATGCTGAACAAACAATGTCCGAATTAGCCCAGGGATTAGACAATGCAATGGAATTTATGCAGGGTGCAAATTCTGATCAAGCATTGACCGCTATGCGAGATGCAGTGAAAAGTGGTCTGTATTATTCCCATCTCCATGAAAATGCTATCGATAGGACAAACGAACTGCTTAGTACTAACATGCAAGATTACATTCCAAGTGAAATATTACGGCTTCAGCAACTGGCTGCAGATGAACTTAGTGCTGCAAACGGTATATCCCAACTTGCTGATAAACTATGGGAACTTGGTAAGCAACAGATGCAAATTGATCCTGAAATAGTATGGCGATTAAATGCATCAAGCGATGCTATGAGCCGTGCCGCACGAGCACTTGAAGATAGACAAACTATCCTTGCATTACCCATACAAAGACAAGGTCTTGCTGATCTTAATCAGGCAATCTATGACTTACTCAATGCAATGGAACAAATGAATCAACAGATGGGTGCAGGGGGTCTGCAAGATATGATGGAACAACTGCAACAACTTGCACAAAGTCAAGAGCAGCTAAATGAGATGGCACAAACCCTTAGCCAACAGATGCGTGAACAAGGACGGACTCCCGGTATACAACAACGCCTTGATAGGCTTGCATCTCAACAACAACTCATCCGTGAAGCAACAGAAAGACTTGCCGAATTAGCAGAAGAAGCAGCTGAGATGCTGGGAAGTCTGAAAGATGTAGCTGAAGAGATGGCTGATGTTGAGAGAAAACTTGACGCAGGTACACTCGACGATGAAGTAATTGACCAACAGGAAAGAATTGTGACTCGTATGCTTGATAGTCTAAAATCACTGCAAAAACGTGATCTTGGAAGACAACGGAAAGCACAAGTTGCTAAGAAGGCATCTGTACCTCCCCAAGATATACCATCGCTACATCCAGAATTATTAAAAATTGTCCGCAAATTTGAAACCACTCCCAATGCTAAGGAACTGGAGAACATTCCATTTCAATATCGAGAACAACTAAGACAGTATTTCAAAGCATTATCACAAAAAACCAAATAATTGATATTGCTATTTCATAATGGAGAACAAAATGCGTTTTATAAATCACATTCTGATATATCTAACCATGTTAATGTTTTCAACAACTTGCACCTTTGCCCTCACTGATTTAGAGATTGAGGGTTTGATTGGTAGGATGTCATTAGAAGAAAAGATTGGGCAACTTTTCATTGCAGGAACAGGCGGAAGAGTAATAGGTCCATTACCAAAAGCACACATCTCCAAACGTTATGTCGGAGGGTTTGTACTTTATGAAAAAAACATCCTGAATCCTGCACAGGTAGCAGCCTTAACAACAGAACTTCAACTACTATCAAAACAAACACCAAACGGCATTCCTCTTTTTATTGCAATTGACCAAGAGGGAGGAAAGGTGTCAAGATTTAAAAAAGGTGCAACTATTTTACCTGGGAATATGGCATTAGGTGCTACACGGTCTAAACGTTTAGCAGAAAAAGCAGGTGAAATCACTGGAATTGAATTGAAAAGAATGGGTATCAACCTAAATTTTGCTCCTGTGCTTGATGTTAACACTAATCCAAAGAATCCTGCTATCGGTGTCCGTTCATTCGGTGAATCCCCCGAACTTGTCTCACAACTTGGTGTAGCCTATATCCGTGGCTTACAAAATCAAGGTGTACTTGCTACTGCTAAACACTTTCCAGGACACGGTGATACAAATGCTGACTCATATAAGAAATTACCTTTGGTAGATCATAATAAAAGACATCTAAGCAAAGTTGATTTAGTACCGTTTCGCGATGCAATTGACGCTGGTGTTGGAGTAATTATGTCTGCACATATCCACTATCCAGGTCTGGATAATAACATACCAGCTACGCTTTCACACTCAATTATGACAAAACTTCTGCGTGCAGAACTTGGTTTTGAAGGGATAATCATTACAGATGATCTTGAGATGAAAGCAATTGAAGACGAATATGAAATTGGTGAAGCTGCAGTTTCTGCCATTCAAGCTGGTGCGGATATACTACTTATTCCGTGGTCTTGGAAAAAATTACAAACTGCATATAGCGCAATACGACAGGCAGTGAGAAACCGACAAATAACCAAAACACGAATTGATAATTCTGTTCGTCGCATTTTAAAGGGTAAAAGTGCATGCGGTGCATTTGATAGACCGATAAAGCATATTGAAAACCCAAATGCAATCAACTCGCCACTTTCAGTCATAGGAAGTATGGAACATAGAGAAACAGCTAAAACTATCGCAGCACAAGCAATATCTATTGTAAAGGATACTCCGAATATACTCCCATTATCTGCAGAACCAACAGAGCCTGTTCTCATCATCAGTCCTTCACGAGACTTTTCAAACGCCTTCTTAAAAGCACATACCGATCTTACCCATGTCAATACAGTTATGATACCACCCAAAGTGATCATAAGGCAATATATACCACATCTCTTATCATCAAAACCTAATGTTATTGTAGCGGGTATAGCATATTTACATCACGCGAAACTTGTGCATGAATTGAGTCGTAACACAGATATTCCAATTGTTGCTATTTCTGTTGGATCTCCATATCTACTTGCTGAGTGTCCTAATGTTGAGTGTGCTATTGCCGCATACGATGATAACTATTTTTCTCTTTTCGCTGCTGTGGAAGTTTTGTTAGGTAAAAAACAAGCTACTGGAAAGTTACCAGTTACTATTCGGTAACTTTATTTATAAGTTGAATAACAGGAATTTGTGAATTGTTTGAAATATAGGATATTGGACAGGTATTATCACTAAAGGAAACATTAGGAGAATTAATACATGAATGTTCTACTTGTAGGTGGTTCTGGACATGTGGGTACGATGACGCTACCATACATGAAGGAGCATCACAATTTCCGTGTGCTTGATCTCGCACCACCAAAGGATACCTCTATAGAATATATCCAAGGATCTGTAACTGATGTGGATGTCGTAAAAAAAGCGTTAGAGGGGATGGATACATTTGTGTATATGGTGATGTTACGTCCGACAAGTGACCGCTCATCTGTAGCCGATTATCCAGATATTATTGCAAATTATGATGTAAACGCTAAGGGATTACATATAGTGCTGCATGCGGCAAAGGAAGTTGGAATTCGACACGGTGTCTACACGAGTACTTTTACGGTGCATGAACGAACACGAAATAGTTATCCTTATGAAGATATCGTACCCCGTGATAATCCTGGTGTTTACGGTTTGACCAAAAGTTTTGGTGAACAAGTCTGTGAATACTTTGCACGTGAACATGATATGTCCCTTATTGCACTACGAATTACAGGTCCATCTACGCGTGATCAGTGGTTGGAACGACGTAATCAACCCAAAGATCCTTCAGTGCATATCTGGTGGACAGATGAAGAAGATTTGGCACGTGCATATCTCGCTGCTGTTTCTGTTGAGCATGAAGGCTTTGACGCATTTTTTATTGCTGGAGACTATGAACAGAAGGAAATCAATCTATCAAAAGCAAAACGATTGTTAGGTTGGGAACCGCTAACACATACGCTGACTTTGTAAACAATCATAAAAGTTGTGGTTTTCTGTTAATTTGACATAGATGATACTTCATGCTACAATATACTGAAATGAAGCCAAGGGTTTACGTTGAAACGACAGTTGTCAGTTATCTCACTGCACGACCCAGTAGTAATGAGGTAGTAGAATCTTGACAACGCGCAACCCGGCAGCTGTGGGAAGAATATTCCGATAACTTTGAATTTGTGATTTCGGATATAGTGATCAATGAAGCAGGATAAAAGAAGCATTTACGGCTAAATTCAACTCGGCACAAGAACTCTACGATTATTTGAAAGCAAACCAAAAGAAATGGAAAGCACTTGGTTGGAAATATGTGCCGCTCCCGCAGTCCCATACGAAAGATAATTCAAATGTAAAAGAAACCTTATTCTCACATGGTTCTATCCAACACTACCCCGAACTACACCCATCACACTGATGTTTTCGTTTTCCCACTAAATTCTGTTATAACTTGCTTAATATTTACAATTTTGGTATTCTGTTAGATATATAAAGGAAAAATGTCTATATGGCGCACCCAGAACTAACATTAACTGAACACCGACCTTTCCAAACCCAGCGAAAAGACACCTGGTGGGTTCAGCCTTTGGCTGTATTTATCGGGTTAGGAGCATTCATCGTTTACGCGACCTTTCGTGTTTTTGAAGGGAACCATTTCATACACGATCCATATTTAACACCATTCTATTCACCACTACTTTTTGGTCTAAATGATGTCGCGCATAGTATTGAGCACAGTTGGTTTGGTAAAATGCCATCTTGGATGCCCGGTTTTATTACGCCTGCTGTTCTAATTCTGTGGGCACCACTTGGATTTCGTTTTACATGTTATTATTACCGGGGCGCGTACTACAAAGCGTTTTGGGCAGATCCCCCCTCCTGTACGGTTTCAGAACCACGCAAAGGTTATCGTGGCGAACATTCTTTCCCATTGATTATACAGAACATTCACCGCTATTTCCTTTATGTAGCAATCATTATAGTAGGTATATTAGCCTACGATACTTGGAAGGCGCTCTGGTTTGATGATGGGAACGGTGGAAAGACATTTGGAATTGGGATAGGTACTATCGTTTTAGCAGGAAATGTGGTCCTTTTAGGTGGGTATACCTTCGGATGTCACTCATTACGGCACTTAGTAGGTGGCGTAGTAGACTTACTATCGAAAGCACCTGTACGTCGTAATATATACAACTGCGTCAGTTGCTTGAACCAACGGCACATGCTTTGGGCATGGATGAGTCTGTTTTGGGTAGGTTTTTCGGATGTATATATACGGTTTATAGCACCAGCACTTGGTAAGGACTGGATTACATTTTAAATTCTATACATTCTTTTTAAATTTTAAAGACATTAATAATTGTTCGGAAAAGTGAGGAAATAATAGTTTGGCATCTTACGAAACTTTTGAGCATGACGTATTAATTATCGGTGCAGGTGGTGCAGGATTACGTGCTGCAATTGAAGCAGCTGCGGGTGGTTTGAACGTTGGGTTGGTGTGTAAGTCTCTACTTGGTAAAGCACACACTGTTATGGCTGAAGGCGGTGTTGCCGCAGCATTAGCAAATGTAGATGAAAGAGATAGTTGGCGTGTTCATTTTGCTGATACCATGCGCGGAGGACAATATCTCTCTAATGCGAGAATGGCAGAATTACATGCTAAAGAATCACCTGACAGAGTCCGTGAACTTGAAGCATGGGGTGCTCTATTTGATCGGACTAAAGAAGGCAGTATCTTACAACGAAATTTCGGAGGACATCAGTATCCACGACTTGCACACGTTGGTGATCGTACCGGTTTAGAGATGATACGTGCGTTACAAGACCACGGTATTCACCAGGGCATAGATGTGCACATGGAGAATACGATCGTTTCACTCCTTAAAACAGGTGATAGAGTATCAGGTGCTTTCGGTTACGAACGCGAAAAAGGACGATTCAAGATATTTTCCGCGAAGTCAGTCGTCTTGGCGACAGGTGGTGTTGGAAAGGCATTCAAAATCACGAGTAATAGTTGGGAATATACTGGCGACGGTCATTCTCTGGCATATCATGCTGGTGCAGAACTGATTGATATGGAGTTTGTGCAGTTTCACCCAACAGGAATGGTATGGCCGCCGAGTGTCAGAGGAATCTTAGTTACTGAGGGGGTTAGAGGAGAAGGCGGTATTCTTACAAACAGTGAAGGTAACCGTTTTATGTTTGATGATATTCCTGATCTTTATGTGAACCAAACTGCCGATAATCCAGAAGAAGGATGGCGATATACACAAGGTGACCGAGAGGCACGTAGACCTCCTGAATTGCTAACACGTGACCATGTTGCACGTTGTATTGTACGCGAAGTTCATGAAGGTAGAGGTAGTCCCCACGGTGGGGTGTTCTTAGATATCGCATGGATTAAAGAGAAACTTCCAAATGCTCCAGAACATATACGTAGAAAACTGCCAAGTATGTATCATCAATTCAAAGAACTTGCAGATATTGACATAACACAAGAACCGATGGAAGTAGGTCCCACAACACACTATATTATGGGGGGAATCCGTGTTGATGCTGATTCACAAATGACATGTGTTCCTGGACTTTTTGCTGCAGGTGAGTGCGCTGCGGGTCTACACGGTGCAAACCGGCTCGGTGGTAATTCTCTTTCTGACTTACTTGTTTTTGGTAAACGTGCTGGTGAATACGCCGCACAATTTGCCACAGAGAACGGTGAGATTCCACTTGAGGAAGACATAATCGATTCCATCGCAGAGCATGTTCTCAAACCGTTTGAAAATCCTGAAAATGGAGATAATCCCTACGAAATTCAAGCACAACTACAGGAAAAAATGCAGGAATTAGTAGGAATTGCACGTAGTCAAGATAGTCTGACACAAGCATTAGAAGAAGTACATCATCTACGTGAAAAAGCGGATAACGTTCATTCAATCGGCAATAGAGAATACAATTCCGGTTGGCATACTGCACTTGACCTTGACTGTCTTCTCACGGTATCAGAAGCAATCGCACTTGCTGCGCTTGAACGCAAAGCCAGTATCGGCGCACATTCTCGTGATGATTTCCCTGAAAAAGAGGAACCTGAAGCTGGTAAATACAACACTATTGTCCATAAATCTCAAGATAATACGATGGCTATTCGACGTGAACCCGTTCCTGAATTGTCAGAAGAGCTTCAGCAAATTATAGAGGAAATGGGATAAGTTAGACAGGAAGGATCAAAATATGGCTACAGCAACATTTAGAATCTGGCGCGGGGATGCTAACGAAGCGCAATTTGTAGACTACGAAACCGAAGTATCTGAGGGGATGGTCGTTTTAGATGCCGTCCACCGTATTCAAGCTGAGCAGGCTAATGATATGGCAGTCAGATGGAACTGTAAGGCAGGTAAATGCGGTTCTTGTTCTGCTGAGGTAAACGGTAACCCCAAATTGATGTGCATGACTCGTCTGAACGATTTGCCACTTGACCAACCTGTCACCGTTGAACCGATGCGTGCATTTCCCATTATCAAAGACCTCGTAACCGATGTATCGTGGAATTATAAGGTAAAGGAGAAAATGAAACCATTTACACCACGTCCACCTGATGCTGAAGATGGGACTTGGCGTATGGAACAAGAGGACATAGACCATATTCAAGAGTTTCGCAAATGTATTGAATGTTTTCTGTGTCAAGATGTTTGTCATGTCTTGAGAGAACATGATCTCCACGACGAATTTATTGGACCGCGTTTCTTTGTATACGCAGCCTCATTAGAAATGCATCCTATAGACACCGAAAACCGATTGGAAGAACTAAAGGATTCCGATGGTATAGGTTACTGCAACATCACGAAATGCTGCACGAAAGTTTGTCCTGAACACATCACGATTACAGACAATGCGATTATTCCACTGAAAGAACGAGTAGTTGATGAGTTTTATGATCCGATCAGAAGACTATTCCGTATTTTTACAGGTTAATATGGATGAAATTCAAAATAGTGCAATCTGTAATGAAATCCTAATTGATCAGAAGGTTACGTATACACTTGTACACCTGGATTGGAAGTTGTTTGTAATTAAAAATGTGCATGCACGTGTCAATGTTCAAACAGGAGAACAATTTTTCTCACCCAAAAACTGTTGACCGCCTGCATCAAATTGTGTGAAGGGCAGCGACCTGTTTAAACTATGACATTACCTGTATATGAATACACAAATTGACTTAATGACAGAATTTAATCTGACATATCCCGGAGATGTAAAGAATGGCAAGTAAAAATGATATTTTAAGAGTTGGTGTGATTGGACCTGGTGGTGCTGGACGTGGAAACACACTTGGATTTGCAACACGACCTGATTGTGAAGTTGTCGCTGCAGCAGATGCCTATGAGTCCAGTTTAGATGCATTAGAAAATGCCCTACAGGAACGTGTTGAAGACTATAAATCAAATAGTATGACACGTTATCACGGTGAATATGAATTTGTTGAGATGCTTAATCATGAAGATTTAGACATTGTTGGGGTTTTCTCACCACATTCATTGCATGACATACATGTCAAATATGCACTCCGCGCTGGATGTCATGTCATCGTTGAAAAACCGATGGCAAATATTGTTGGCGATGCAATTACAATTACCAAAATCGCTATCGGCAGCGGGTTACATCTTGTCGGTGGTTATCAGCGACACTATGAAGATACCTACATTACCGGTAGACGTGGTATAGCTGAAGGCATCATTGGTAATCTGAAAAAATTTGAAGTATACATGGCACAACGTTGGGGTGCTGGTGGATGGCGTGGGGATCCTCGTTTTTCTGGTGGAGGACAACCGAACGACTCTGGTAGTCATCTTCAAGACATCTTCCTATGGATGACCAATGCTTTACCATCTGAAGTATATGGTACAACGGACATGAAATTTGAAGACAATGACGGAAAACTCGTACCAAAATATGTTGAGATAAATTCATACTCTGATGTCAAACTTGACAACGGTGCAGAAGGTACAATCACTATCCTTGGAAACACACGTATTGGATTTGAAGAGTGGGTAATTCTTGAAGGGGACGAAGGCACAATTGAAATTAAAAAAGGTATACACTTTACTCCAAAAGGTGGTGAATCACAGCCATTATCATACCCACGTCCCGAAGGATATCCTAATAGTAAGGTCGACCAACTTGTCGGTCTTGTCAAAGGTGATTACCAAACAAACTACACATCTGGAGTTAACGGTGTTAGAACCAGTTGGTTAACTAACTCCATTCTTGAAGCTGGCAAAGGACCTAATGATAAGAATAGAGTGGATTGCAACAATCTTATTGAGCAAGAAGGATATAGCCACCAGGATGTGGTAGACTTAATTGACCAATGTTCCACATTACAGATGTTTTAGATCAATAGTAATCAATTTTATATAACAAAATGAACACAAATATTTCGGACATTGAAAGATAGATTCAAAACTGCATGATCAAAACAATTAGAAAGGAGTAAACCCATGAAATATGTCAACTACTGTCTGCTTATTGCTTTCTTATTCATAAGTATTGCACAGGTAGGGTGTTTGTCTGGTAGTGCAACTGGTACAGCTGAAAAATTAGTTGAAGCAAAAGACTATCGTGGTGCAGTAGAGGTGTATCAGAGTGTAGTTGATACCGAACCCGGTACAAAAGAAGCACGGAAGGCTCAACTTGCTATCGGTAAGCTCTACATAGAAAAAATGAATCAGCCTGATGCAGGTATTAAGGCTTATGAAGCTGTTATTGCGGATGCACCTGAAAGTGATGAAGCTGCTCAGGCGCGCTACAGTCTCGGGATGCAGTTATATCGTCAACAAGATTACGAAGCAGCACAGACCCAATTTGATACCATTATAAACGAGTTCCCAAATCTTGAGTTGAGTCATAAAGCACAACTGATGTTAGCAAAAAGTTATGAAGAGGGAGAGAAGTATGAACTCGCTGTGGAAGTGTTTGATAACTTTGCTAACAGGAACCCACAAAGTGAACGTGCTGCACAAGCACTTGCAAATAAAGCACGTATACAACGTAGTTTTCTAAAAGATGATAACGAGGCAAAACGCACATTACAATTCATGGTTAGAAAATACGGGAAAATTGATTCTGCACAGTCACATATTGAGAAAGCCAAAGTGGAACTCACTGAACTCAACGCAGAAATCCCTAAGCCAGAGAATCCCGAGGAAACTCAAATAGGTAGGGCAATGGCGCGACAACAAGACCGACGGCAACGGGATCGTCCGCAAGATGTTGAAGTTAGTCCAGCCATGAGATCAAAAGTTGTTGTTGAGGATTCAGGATTTGGTGTTAGTGCTGAATCAGTCATGAGAAGTTTTGGTGGACAAACTGCTATTGCTGGTGATGAACAAGGAACGTATTACGATGCAGAACTGATGATTGCTGGTTTATTTTACGGTGAGGAAAGCTATCGTGATGCTGGTGCATTGCTCTTTGATGCCATAGCGCGCGCAGAAGCAGATAAGGTTAGACTTGAGCCGATCAATTACTTACGACTCTCAATTTGTTATAGAAAACTCGGAATGCATCAGAAAGCGTCAAAAGTCCTTAAAAAAGCCGCAACTCGTGATCCAAAAGTAATTGATGCAGTAATTGGTACTGGACAGAATCAATATACTAACGAAGAATATGAGAAGGCATTAGATACATTTCAGTCTGTCATCGGATTCAATCGAAACAAAGACGCAGAACTATATTGGTTAATCGGGAAGACTTATGAAAAGCTTGGTGAATATGAAAAAGAAAGGGAGTCATTTGAACGTGCAGTCGCAAAAAATCCAGAGGATACTGATGCACTTCAAAGTCTCGCTGAAGTGCTACATTTCCGTCTGAAAGACCGTAAGACTGCAGTTATATTCCAAGATCTTGTTGAAAATAAAAGAGATTCTTTTGTAACCATGAAGACACTTGGTGACGTATGCTATAAATACGGTGAATATAGCAAAGCGCAAATTAAGTATAAAGCAGCTGCCAGAACAGCAAAGAGACATCTGGAAAAATCTGATAACGCTGCTGAGAAAAAGATTCTGACACATCAGTACGGATACGGTACAATCCTTGCAGCTATTTCAATATTCAAACAAGGTAGAGAAGAGGATGCAAATAAATTGATTGACACACTTACCAGTGAATTTCCGGATCACACTCTACTATCTTATGCAAGAGGGGAAATTGCCCTTATCAAAGGAGATGAACAAGGTGCAGTCGATGCATTTAAAGAAGCTATTAATCAAGATCCGCGTTCAGATATTCCTGTGATTGCACTTGGAGATTACTACGTATCTAAGGGATATAACGATGATGCAATTACCCTTTGGGAAGGATACCTGGAAAAGGATAAATATAATGCTAAAGTGATGCAAAGACTTAAACCATTAAAGGAGAGCAGTGAGTAGGAAGGAATAAATTGGAACATCATATTGAGATTTAACTTACAATACGATGTTTGACTGATACAAAAAGTATTTTAGTGTAAGTACATAATATAATCGTACTTACACTGAATAATTAAGCATTTTATGCTACAATAATCCCATACTGCCCTATAATCCACTACTGTCAAAAAAAGACTTGACATTATACACAAAAATATGTATAATATAAAGTGATATGATTCAAATGATGGATCAACATTCGGTCCAACACATAAAGGATGTCAAATTCCTACCAACTTTTTCATACGGACCCCTAAAATAAATACCAAATACTGTTTTTGTCAAACATGTACCCTCCAGAATATATTGGAAATGGTGGTTGGTACTTGTATGCCTTCCGGGCACGATGAAAATTTGCCCTACGATGTATAATACGTTCCGAAATTCAATTACAATCCAATTTTATACACACTCCGTCAATATTGAATGGAGTATAATCAATTTTTTAGACAGTTCTGCGGCATTTGCGGGGTTCTGTCAGAATCATAAGTATACACCTGATCCTAACGTGACAATTTTAACACAATGAACTATATGGTGCGTGTTCTATAGTCAATTGGGTACAGGTAATACCGAGGAGTATGAAAAATTATGGAGAGCTTGGAAATAGGCAAGCTCCGTGAAATGGAGATCTCAACCTTAAATACAATGGCGCAATCCCTGGATATTGATGACAGGAATACATTGCGAAAAGATGAACTCATTACTCGTATACTGGAACAGGTATCTGATCAGAATATACCTCTTTATGGTAAAGGTGTGTTGCAGATCTTAGATGACCGTGACCAAAATTACGGTTTCCTTCGGTCCCCACGATCTAATTACTTTCAGAGTGATGAAGATATTTATGTTTCGTCTTCGCAAATACGTTTGTTTGGATTGCAGACTGGACATGTTGTTGAAGGTTTAGTTCGTCCCCCTAAAAAATCGGAGAACAAAACTGAACGGTACTATGCTCTGTTACAGATAGAGAGAGTAAACGGCGAACCACCGGAATTAGTCAAGACCAGAACACCCTTTGACACTCCTATGCCGGTTTTTCCATTTGAACAGTTTAAACTTGAACATAAAGCATCTGAAGTCGGTACGCGTATAATTGACCTGATCTCACCGATCGGTAAAGGACAGCGCGGTTTAATTGTCGCACCTCCATATTGTGGTAAAACAACTCTGCTAAAAAATATCGCCTGCGGAATTGAAGCGAATCATCCGGAAACCTCCCTCATCTTTTTACTGATTGATGAACGTCCAGAAGAGGTTACTGATGTTATCCGTACAGTTGAAGGTGAAGTCATTAGTTCTACATTTGATGAACCACCCGATCGACACATACAAGTAGCGGAAATGGCACTTGAAAAAGCAAAACGAATGGTTGAATGTGGACAGGATGTAGTTATATTACTCGACAGTATGACTCGCCTCGCAAGAGCACACAATATGATAGCCCCACCAACCGGGAAAACTCTTACAGGTGGATTAGATGCTATGGCATTTGTTAAACCACGTCGATTCTGTGGTGCTGCACGTAAATTTGAAGAGGGTGGAAGTCTGACAATTATTGCTTCTGTTCTCGTTGATACTGAAAGCCGATCTGATACTTATATTTATGAGGAGTTTAAAGGCACAGCGAACATGGAGATCCACATGGATCGCACCTTGTTGGAACTACAGATTTTTCCTGCAATCAATATAGAAAAATCAAGAACGCGCCGTGAGGAACTCTTATTAAAACCTGATGTGCTAAACAAAGTTTGGGCATTACGGAAATTTATTAGTCAAATGAGCATGGCAGAATCAATGGAGTTATTAATTAAACAATTCAGCAAGTATGAAACGAATGAAGAATTTCTTGAAAGGATGACTGAAGATGCTGGACAAACAGGAAAACCACGTGCTAAACCAGCACGACCTGCTAAAAGAGGAATATCTTCAGCTGTGTAAGTCGTTAAGGATAATCTTCTAATCCAAGTATAGAAATTTGTTGAATTCAAAGTGATGTGAAAAATTATTGGTAATAGTCATTTCAATTTAGTTTATTATTATTACAATTAATAAACTACATATACAAACTAAAGGGAGTGATAATATGAAACCTGAAATCCATCCAGAAACAACAGAATGTACAATCAATTGTGTTTGTGGAGCTACATATCAAACGGTTACAATAGCATCTGACATGCGTGTAGATGTATGTGCGAAATGTCATCCGTTTTATACTGGTCAACAAACACGGTTTATTGACACTGCTGGACGTGTGGAGAGTTTCCGTCGCCGTTATGGATTAACTGATAAATCTTAATATAACAAATGTATCTTGTTTATAAATCTATTGGTTAATCTCATTCCATTGATATTCACTTGAACGATTCGTGTGGTTATCCAAATTATCCCATAAAGGGAATGTTATGTTTGATAAACTCAGAGAAATACAACAGAAATTCATTGATGTTGAAAAATCATTAAGCGATCTTGTACAGATATCTAATCCACAACGGTTGCAAGAACTCTCAAAACTTCATGCTGAACTTTCACCTATTGTATCTGCATATAAAGATTATCAGCAGTTGGAAACTGCAATTGAGGAGACACAAGCACTGTTAGATGAAGAAACTGATGACGAGATGCTGGAGTTAGCACAGGAGGAATTGAATGATCTTAAGAAGCAACAAGAAGAACTCATAGAATCAATTAAGATGCTTCTTATTCCAAAAGATCCTAATGATGAAAAAAATGTTATTATTGAAATCCGTGCGGGTACTGGTGGAGAGGAAGCAAGTCTGTTTGCTGCGGAGATATTTCGAATGTATACACGATTCGCAGAGAGATATAATTGGAAAGTTGAAATGCTGAGTGCAAATGCAACTGGTTTAAAAGGATTTAAAGAGGTAATTTTTTCAATTGAAGGTAAATCAGCATATAGTCAACTAAAATATGAAGGTGGAATTCATCGAGTGCAACGAATTCCTACGACCGAAACGAGTGGACGCATTCATACATCTGCAGTTACAGTTGCAGTACTTCCAGAAGCAGAAGAACTTGATCTTGAAATAGACGAAGCAACCGAATTGCGGATCGACACTTACCGGTCATCTGGACCTGGTGGTCAAAGTGTCAACACAACAGATTCTGCCATCCGGATAACACACCTTCCGACTGGGATGATAGTTACCTGCCAAGATGAAAAATCGCAGCATAAAAACCGATCCAAAGCGATGAAGATCCTTCGAGCAAGACTGCAGGAATTGAAACAAGCAGAGTTAAACAGTGAACGCGCAGAAACGCGACGATCTATGGTCGGCAGTGGAGATAGAAGCGAAAAAATTCGTACATACAACTTCCCTCAATCGCGTGTAACAGACCACCGAATCCAATTCAGTTCACATCAATTAGATTCTGTTTTAGATGGTGATTTAGATTCGTTTATTGAAAGATTAACAACTGCAGACCAAGCAGAAATGTTAAAGAGTGAAGGAACCTAAGTAACCTTGACACTTTCATAAATTATTCAAGAATAGGTCTAAGATCGGTATTTAACCTATTCATCCTTCCAAGTATTCACCTTCCCAAAATAGCCACTTCCCTGATGGAGTTCATGACAAACAAGATAAATTTATGGCTACCAAAATCTGGCACGTGCTTGAACTCCTTAAGTGGACAACAGAATATTTTGAAAAGCATAAAATTCCAAATCCCCGTTTAGATGCTGAGGTATTACTCGGATACCTTCTTGAAAAAAGTCGTCTTCAACTATATCTACATTTTGATATGCCAGTATTTCAACATGACTTAAAGGTATTTCGAGAGTTGATTAAGAAACGGATTGCGCGCACTCCAATAAGTTATCTAACTAATCACAAAGAGTTCTTATCTCTGGATTTTTATGTTGATGAACGTGTGCTTATCCCACGACCAGAAACTGAATTCATCGTTGAGACTATTTTAAATACAGAAGAGGATAAAAGTCAACGTATGTTAGAAATAGGTACGGGTAGTGGCGTAATTGCAACTTCAATTGCTATAAACAAACCAGAATGGGAAATCATCGCAACCGACATATCAGGTGACGCATTGGTAGTGGCAGAAAAAAATAGTGATGTACATGAGTGCACTGAGCAGATTACATTTCTACAAGGCGATCTATTTGAACCCATTCACCCATTGGATTCATCACGTTTTAACTGGATAGTTTCGAACCCACCATATATTAAAACGGGTGAACACGATTCGTTATGTTCTGACATCAAGGACTACGAACCCCACATAGCACTATTCGCCGGAGAAGACGGTTTATCCATTATCCGGTCTCTGATAACAGAATCCCCAAATTACCTTTTACCAGGTGGAAAACTCATCTTTGAAATTGGGGATAGCCAAGCAGAACCAGTCAGATGCTTACTTGAAGAGCAACCCGCGTATAAGAATTTTCGTTTCATAAAAGACTACTCAGAAATAGAACGTGTTGTTCTTGCATGTGTTGAGTAACATATAGATTTAAATCGAAGTACTTGACACAAAACTTGTCTACAGATAAACTAATCTCAGAATCCTGTTGAAAGAATATCTATGCATATCAATGATCTTGATACTCCTGCATTAATTGCTGATTTAGATGTACTTGAGGGAAATATAAGTGGGATGGCAAGTCATTGCCATGAGATCGGTATTCCTCTACGGGTTCATACCAAAACACATAAGGTTCCAGAAATCGCCAAATTACAACTTGATGCTGGTTCTCAGGGAATTACTTGTCAGAAGTTAGGTGAGGCTGAAGTGATGGTTGATTCTGGGATCGACGACATCCTGATACCATATAATATCGTTGGTAAACCGAAGTTGAAGCGGTTGACAGAGTTGGTCAAAAGAGCACAGATAATTGTTGCCCTCGATTCTGAAGAGACTGCCTTAGGTCTTTCCCAACAAGCGATTGTGGATAAGTGTGTTGTTCCTGTAGTAGTGGAGTTGGATACAGGAAGCAGCCGATGTGGTGTAGGGTCACCATTCGATGCACAATGCCTTGCTCGAAAGGTGCATAAAATGCCAGGACTTGAATTTCAAGGTGTGATGACTTATCCGAGTAATGTAAACGCAAAACCGTTCATATCTGAAACAGTTGAACTACTTAATCAGGATGGTATTCCTGTGAATATAATCAGTGGTGGCGGGACAGGAGCAGAAGCAGCATCAAAAGAAATAGGATGCACGGAGACACGTAGTGGTTCCTATGTCTATGAAGGGATGACACGTATTGGAAGTTCCGATATGTTATCACCGGAACGGTGTGTGCTTAGAGTACTCGTAACGGTGGTTAGTACGCCAACCTCCGATAGGATTATTGTTGATGGAGGACAAAAGACATTTACAAGTTATCCACCTACACCGTATGGAAATATTATTGACTTTCCTGATGCGAAAATATACGGCATGTCGGTTGAACACGGACATGTAAATGTAGGAGAATGTTCACACCGGTTTCGGGTGGGTGATCGTCTTTCTATCATTCCTCTGCATCAGGGAATGACAAGTAACCTTCATGATGAATTGGTTGGAGTACGCGGGCAAACAGTTGAGATTATATGGAAAATTGCAGGTAGAGGAAAGGTAAAATAATGAATCGACCAACCACAGAACAGAAAAAACAGTGGGAACAAGATGGATATCTTGTATTTGAAAATGCAATACAAGATAGTGAGTTGAAACGATTACAATCAGTCTTTGATTTTTGGGCAGCTGAATGTAAGGAAGAGTGGTTAGATAAAGTAGAAGCAGGAGAAGCTGCAGCTACTTTTTACGACATTCCGAATCCTCTTGAAAAAGACACTATATTTATTGACATAATTGATCACCCGAGTTACTACGGTACATTAATGGAATTTACAGAGGACGATCTGATTCTATTAGGTCCACAAGTTCGGACAGTAGCCCCTTGGCCGGTTAGTTACACAGGATGGCATCCTGATGTTGGTAAAGATAATCCACTCCACATAAAGGTGCAAATATATGTTAACGATGTGCCATCTGGAGGAGGTGAATTCGGATTTGTTCCAGGTAGTCACAAACCAGATTCAGGTCCCTATAAACGTCCATTACTACAACAGAGTATGCCGGGACATAAAACTTTCCCAGGCAAAGCAGGTACTGCGATTATGTTCAATTCGTGTGGGTGGCATGCATCTATGGACAATGTGACAGATGAACCCAGAAAATCGATAATTCTGATTTATGAGAAACGCACTCAAGGTCGGATTGGACCAACCCAGTTCGCTGCTATATCCAAATATTGCACAACTCCTGAGCGTCGCAAATTGTTTAGTCTACCAGACTAATCATGCATTCTACAATATCTCAATGTGTCAGTCTAAATCTGACTGGTAAGGAAGTGATATTATGCCAAAAATAGACGCACATCTCCATGTATTTACTAAAGTTTCACCTAAGTTTCCTCGAGAAGTTACCGCATTATGTCCTGCTGAACGAGAGGAACCTGTTGAAAAACTGTTAGGTGAAATGGACAAACATCAGATTGACCAAGCAGTTCTTGTCCAGATCGGTGGAACAAGTATTCAACACCACAAGTATCTGGTACATTGTCTTCAGAAATATCCTGACAGGTTTCTTGGAATTGGTGTTGTCCCGATCAATCATCCAAACCCCGATAAACATATGTCAGAATTATCTGAAGGAACAGGTATAATCGGATTTCGCCTTTTTGAGCTTGGTGGACCAAGAGATATATTTGCAACCAAAGGTGTACGCAACATTAAGGCATATAAGATTTTTGAATATGCTGCTGAACATGATTACGTTTTATGGCTTTATCCACGTTCAATTGATGCCCATCTGCTTCCATTTTTAATACGCGCATTTCCGCAAGTTAGGGTTGTACTCAACCATCTGGGTATGACTCCCGGTAAAGGAAAATTCGATTTGGATGAACTTGGTAGACCACGGATTCAAGTATCAGGTTACAATCTCAATATGCACACAACATACAGATTGGCTCGGTATGAAAACGTCATGGTGCATTTGTCGGGTCAGTATGCCTTCAGCAAACAGGAATATCCATATAAGGACTTGGCAGGATGGCATGGTAATCTACTAAATGACTTTGGGTCGAAACGATTGATGTGGGCAACAGATTTTCCGTGGATTTTGGAAGAACCAGGTTACGGTGAACTCACAACAGTTGTAGAAAAATTGTTACCGAATCTCTCTGAATCAGAGTTAGCAGACATAATGGGTGGAAATGCTAAGCGATTTCTAAGGTTTCCCAATAGAAATTCATGATATTAAGTAGATAGGCATATCCATCAATCTCACACCGATTTTAACCAATCTAATCTGGTCGTAGACGAGATAATCCAGTAAACAAAAGTATAATGACTCCAATTCCGATAAGTATACCTAATCCGGATGGGAATCCGAGTGCGGCTGGAAGATAACCACATAGTAATGCAATCACAGCAACAGTAAGTGCATACGGCATTTGGGTCCTCACATGATGCATTGGATCACAACTGCTAACAATAGCACTTAGTATAGTTGTGTCGGATATTGGGGAACAGTGATCACCGAAGATCGCGCCATCAAGCACTGCACCTAAGCAAATTATTGTAGTGATACCGTAAGCGTTACCGTCAAGGACGAAAGCAACAGGAATTGCTGTAGGGATAAGTATTGCCATCGTCCCCCAACTTGTGCCAGTTGCAAATGAAGTTAGAGAAGCAACCACAAATACAAGAGCAGGAAACCAGAGAGGTGACACAACATCGCTGAGTAATGAAGCAATAAAATCTCCTGTCATTAATTTGTCGCAACTTGCTTTTATTCCCCATGCACATAAAATAATTGCTATCGGTAATAGAGTTCCTGAGAGACCTTCCTTGACTGCTTTCCCTATTTGTGGAAATGACATATTTGAGAAAATTAACCCACATAGGATTGCTGCGATAAAAGAAGTTATGGCTGCAGATGCGAGTATTTTGACGTTGTTCGCATTTGAAAGTGCATCTCGCCAAGCAATCAGTGAGAAAACAGATCCTGTTCCTTTTCCATCAATCCATAATCCACCAAGTATTAAGCTAAACAGGAGTACAAGCGGTATGACTGCAGAAAGGATTTGTTTTTTACCGTTTTCAGTGTTAATATCCGCAGAGATGCCACCCATAACTTTCGCATCTGGATCGGAAACATTACCAGTATCGCGAGCACGGTTTTGTGCATTCCGCATCATACCGTAATCACGTCCACTGATTGTGTTTATGATAACGAATATAATTGTCAGAATACAATAGAAACGGAACGGCAGTGCATCAAAGAACATCTTATAACCATTTGTATCTACTAAACCGATATTCTGTGCAACCGCTTCAAATAAACCCACTTCATAACCAATCCAAGTGCTAACAAAGGCAAGACCAGCAATCGGTGCACTTGTGGAATCGACAATATATGCTAACTTTTCACGACTGACTTTATATTTATCAGTAATTGGTCGCATTGTAGGACCAACGAGCATTGCGTTGCTGTAGTCTCCAATGAAGATAACTGTCCCCATTATAGCAGTGACGAGTTGTGTGGAACGAGGACCCTTTGCAAGGTGGGATAACACAGAAATAGTACTTGCAATTCCTCCAGATGCAATGACTACTGAGATCATAGACATCATGAAAAGGACAAATAGTATCACCCATAGGTTAAAAAGATCAATTCCTTCATTTCCAACAGTAACTGCACGTGTGAACCAAACTATTTCTGAAATTAATGATTGAAAGGATATATCTTGATTACTCCATGCAAGGAGTAGACCTGAACCAACTGCTACCCCGAGACTGAGAAATAGTCGTGTTGTAATAACTGCTAAAGTGATGGCAATCAAGGGTGGGATTACGCTATACCACCATACAACTGTTCCATCATCAGCACGGACATTGGGAAATTGCCACATCAGAACAGTACATATTGCTAAGAAAATTGGGATACATATAAAACTTTTTTGTTTGTAATTCAAAGATTACCTCAATATAGTATAATTTGAAAAGACTAATGATACCGTTTAGTAAAATATCATAAATGCTTTTATAAATCAAGTTTCACATTTAAATGGGTGTGTACAGTTTTTGGCATTTACCGCATAATTCACTCCTGTCCATCACTCAAAATATCTTGAAATGCTATTACAAAATATTCACGATAATTGATTCGTTTTATAATGGGAACCGTAATTACTTATACATTTCTACGATTTCATCGATTGACGCTTCGGCATTGTATTCCCATTTGCGCTTTTCTATGTTACCCATATTCTGGTTGCATTATATATGGTGATATTATAAAATACGCACAAGTTTATTAGAATCTCAGGAGTACCTCCCAAATGTTTAAAGCTGGATTTATTGGTGCTGGTGGACGCAGCCAAGGTGCACATTATCCAAGTGTCAATCGACTTGAAGATGATGTTGAAATGTCCGCTGCATGTGAACTTGACGAGGGAAAACTTGCACAGGTTGCACAGAAATATGAGTTTCCTCAAACCTTCACTGACCACCGCAAGATGTTGGATACAATGGATTTAGACATTGTATATTGTGTGATGAACGAAAAATGGATTTTACAACCCGCTCTGGATTGCCTAAATGCAGGAAAACATCTGTTTATTGAAAAACCGCCTGGGAAAAACAGTGATGAGACACAACAATTGTTGGAAGCAGCTGTAGCAAATGATGTTTACTGTATGGTAGGATTTCAACGTAGATTTGCTGCTGTTACCCGCGAAGCAATGCGTCGTGTTGGAGAAAAAGGTCCTGTTTCGTTGGCAGTCACAACATTCAATAAACAGATTCTTGGTGGTAATAGAGAATTTACAACAACACTTTGGAACGATGTCTGTCATGTTGTTGATTTACTGCGCTATATGGCTGGTGGTGAACCAGTTGAAGTTTCCGCACATCGCGACAAATTTGGTGCAGAAGCACGCAATTTTTATACGGCTTATGTGCGTTTTGATAACAATGTCACTGGTGTTGTTTTCGGTAATCGTGCTTCGGGTGGACGAGTTCTGCGATCAGAATTACACGGTGTTGGGATCGGATGTTACATGAAAATCCCAGAAGAGATCGAAATTTATGAAAATAATAATAGAAGTGTAATGGGAGGCTGGGAAGTAGATGGTGTAGACGAACGCGATTCTGCGAGTTACGAAGGTGTGCTGACAATGCATAAACACTTCATAGACTGCGTCCAGAATAAAAAAGTTCCACTCACCGACCTACGCGATGTTATACATTCTATTCATCTTGTTGACCAAATAGAAGGTCCTCTACCTTAAGTAAACATGGAGGAATATTAGATGCTTGATGAACGTCATCTCCAGCATCAGATTACTGAGGAACAACTGTGTGCGTTAAATGCAGATGGGTTTTTTATTGTAGAAGACGCGCTACCGATAGAGCTTGTTGTCCAATTAGAAGAACGAGTTGATTCTATCTATAAAACTCATTTAGATGCTGAATATGACCCACATAGAAAAAAACAGATGACACCGCACGACAATTTTTTCTATCCAAATTTTCTTGGTAAAGACCAACTGTTTGTCAACATTTTGGATTGGTATAAAACCTTTCCTAAAGTCTGGGGTATTTTAGGATGGAATATCTACTCCTATCATAGCCATTTTATTATAACACCACCACGTCCTGAATCCTCGCGTGGGACTCAGTCACCACTGGGTTGGCATCAAGATAGTGGACGGGTGAATATTGAAATAGAGAGTTCTCCACGTCCCCGCCTATCAATTAAAGTTGTCTATTGGTTGTCTGACTGTTCTCTGCCGGGACGTGGAAATTTCTATATTATTCCAGGTAGTCATCTGTGGGATAAGTTGGAACGACCTAAAGATGGAACACTCCCTGATGGAGCAACAGTGGTATGTTGTAAACCCGGAGATGCAGTCTTTTTTGATAGACGGATATGGCATGCGCGTAGTGAAAATGACTCTGATATAACACGCAAAGGTATTTTTTATGGATATGGATACCGATGGTTACGCAGTAAAGATGACATGACTATTCCTGATGATTTATTTACGCAGAACGATCCTATCCGTCAACAACTTCTTGGTGGAGGCACGAATGCAAATGGTCATTTCTCCCCGAAAGATGTGGATGTGCCATTGAAGGTGTGGCTTGAAGAGAAAGGGGTTATTTCAAACTGATTGTAATGATGTTGTGAAATATAAATGTCTTGACATTACCTTCAGGTCGTGGTATGGTATAATTAGGATATGGATGGGGATTGCGATATTACATATCCACAAGTTTTTGTCTGAATCTCAGATTAATCAGATCAATTAATTATCAGTATTTGTAGTGGTACCATTTATTGCTCCACAAGCAATTATCTGAATTCTTGATTTACATAGATTGCTTGTATTCCGCGAATTATTAACCTAATTTATCATTTTAATTAAATATGTTTAGAGTAAACGCGTACATCAGACTTTAATAATTCGTTTATTATTCATTTAACCTGATTTTAGTATTACCAATTTAGAGGTACAAATATGTTTCATAAACTATCAATTCAATTTGTTGGAGTCGTGTTATTATTTGCATTGCTTCTGACTCCAGCAGTAATAGCGGAGAAAGAAGTGGAAAAACCCAAAGAACTTACCGTAGGCATGGTTGCCCCAAATTTCACTCTTAAAGATGAGACAGACACCGAACGAAATCTCAATGAATTTTTGGGTGAGAAAAACGTTGTGCTTGCCTTTTATCCGAAAGACTTTACTGGTGGCTGAACAGCGGAACTTAAATCGCTCCGGGATAAATTGAGCGAAATAGAAGAGACAGAAACAGTCTTGCTTGGTGTTAGTGTAGACACGGTTGACTCCCATAAAAGGTTTAGAGAGGAAAATAAGTTTGGATTTTCTTTACTTGCCGATACAGAATTTGAGGTAAGTAAGCAGTACAGCGGTATAATAGAAAGGTTCAACGCGTCAAAACGTACTACTTTCATTATAGACAAGGCGGGTTATATACGGGCTATAGATAAAAAGGTCAATGTAAAGACACACGGTGATGATGTGGTTACTCTGCTTAATGATGTATTACCGAAGATAAAAGTAGGTCAGTCTGCGCCTGATTTTATCGTCAAAGATGCTGAAGGGAAATCATACCAACTCAGTAAGTTGCATGAGAAAAAGAATGTGGTTTTAGCGTTTTATCCGAGAGATTTTGGTCGTGGCTGAACGCTTGAAGTATGCTCGCTCCGTGATGAGTCGAGTAATTTTGCAAAACACGATGTCCAAGTCTTTGGAATTACTATGAATGATGCTGATTCTCATCAGAAATTTACGGAAGAAAATAAGTTAAATTTTCCGTTGTTAGTAGATACTAACAAGAATCTTGCCTTCCTGTTTGGTGCTGCAGAAAAGTCGAAGGAACGACTTAATCGTCTGACGGTAATTATTGATAAGGCAGGTAAAATAGTGAAAATTGACAAAGAGGTTAACCCAACCACCCATGGGTCTGATATAGTGGAATTCTTCAAAACTTCCGATACACCAAGAATTAATTAATGAAACACAAGGCTTCCTCGGTATTTCCCTCAAGGATTGCGCTGGGGACATCTGTAATATTCAGTCCGTTTCTCGTCCCAATTGTGGCAGCTATCTTCGTAATTAATAAACATGCTGACACAACCGAGGAAGTCTTACTTTGGTTCGTAGTTGTTGCTACGTTTGTGACAGTTCTTCCAATATTCTCAATATTTATGCTATATCGTTATTCTAAGGTGAGTGATGTGCATTTGCATGCCAAAGAAGAACGTCTTATTCCGTTAAGCTTAACATTAGCAAGTATGATGTTCGGTACTATCATTCTATATCGAATAGGTGCTAATGAAAGTATTATCTGGGTGTGTCAAGCGTATATTGTTAACAGTGTAGTGTTTACTGCTATCACCCCATTTTGGAAGATCAGTTTCCACACCAGCGTAGCCACAGGTTGTATTATAGTCTTGGCGTTATTCGTCAATCTGTATTTAGTATTGCTTTTCCTTTTTATTCCATTGATTGCTTGGGCACGAGTTTTTCGTAAACGACACACACTTACCCAAACTGTGGTTGGAACGGTGTTAGCAATTATAAATACGATGTTATTTTACTATATTCTACCACCTACGGTTTGAGATAAAAGGATGATCGAGTTTGTTTCTTATCGATATTGAGAATAACGTGCTAATTGTGGAAGATCATCCCAATCGCATTCCAAGCAGAAATAACTTTGACTGATTTGCCTCACCTCACCGTTACATTCAGGACAGCATGTAAGACGGTCCTCCTCTTTTGAATCGGATTCCGATGACTGTGGAAACAGCAATAGTTGTCCCATCGGTATTGCACTTTCTCGACTGGCAATATCCTGCTGGACAGTGTCAATTACTTCTTGTGCATTTAGATGGAATGGTGGGGGTGCATTTTCTGTTAGATCAATGAATCTACTTCGATAGAATCGGATACTTTCAACATCGTTGACACGTCGCATGAATACCGTAAATTTTTCTGGTGCTACCAGAAATGCGGAGGAATCGTGTATGTGGTGTTTTGCATTTAGTGAAAGTTCATATCCTTCATATTCAAAGATAGAATTTCCATATTCCAACATTGTTGTGTCTGGTGTGTCTTGAAATACCTCATTAAGTTCATAGGATCGGGTTACAGATAGAATTAAGGTATACCGTTGACATGGAAACCGAGATAGGTGTTCTATTGGTAGAAAGGATTCTGGTTCAGAATTTTGTCGTAGAAATGTCGTAAATGCTTTATATGCAGCTTCTTCTGCCTCTTTCAAAATTGCACGATTTTCTCTTTGAAGATTTTGGTCGTTATTATCCGAATCAGATGTAAAGGATTCACGGATGTACATTTCAGTCTCAACATGAACATCAAGAACCCTATTCTCATTTCTTAGCAAATGAAGACGAAGAAACGGATCATCAACTGTTTTGAGGACAAAAGGTAACATATTTTACTCCGATCACAGTGGATAAAGTAATTTTAACATATTCCATAATTTCTATTCAACCAAAATACCGTATCTACATTTAATTTGTATCTTTAACAACTATCTGCTATACTATCTATAGGTGTAATGCCGATTACACTCCTTCAGTTTTTTAGGTCCCTGATGCTTACCAAATTTCTATTATGGAAAACTGAAATCAAGAAAGGACACAGACTATGTCAGGACACTCTAAATGGTCAACGATAAAACATAAAAAAGCTGCTATCGATTCCAAACGTGGTAAACTTTTTTCAAAATTAGTAAAAGAAATTTCAGCTGCAGCACGTCTTGGTGGTGGTGATGTTGATATGAATCCGCGTCTACGTACTGCAATTGCAACTGCTAAATCAAGTAACGTGCCAAATGATAACATTGAAAAAGCAATTCTTCGAGGTACTGGTGAACTTGAAGGTGCTTCTTTAGAAGAAGTTGTATATGAGGGATATGGTCCCGGTGGTGTCGCGCTGATGATTGAAGTAATAACAGACAATCGGAATCGTGCAATCGCTGATATCAGACATGTATTGGGTAAGTTTGATGGACGGATTGGTGAACGTGGATGTGTGGCATGGGGATTTGATAAGTGTGGACTCATTGTTGTTGAAGCCGATAGTATTGACGAAGAAGAACTATTTATGCTTGCTGCTGATGCCGGAGCCGAAGACTTGACACCGTTGGAATCTGCGATTGAAATCATCACTCCGTTTGAACAATTTGATAAGGTTGTAACTGCCATTCAATCCACAGATGCGAGTATACAACTTGCGGAAATTAGTATGATTCCACAAAATACCGTTAAACTTGAAGGCAAAGTTGCAGAAAAGATGCTCCGTCTGATGGAATCCCTTGATGAATTGGATGATGTCCAGAAAGTATATGCCAACTTTGACATTCCTGATGACATCCTTGAGGCTGCAGCGTAATAATAGGACCTATTGATGATAATTCTTGGGATAGACCCTGGCATTGCAAACACAGGTTATGGAATCGTCCAATCTAATGTGACTCGTGTCCAACCGCTTCACTACGGCAATATCCAAACCAGTTCAAAAACCGCATCCGAGAAACGTTTAAAAATAATATACGATTCTGTGATGGAACTGATTGTGCAGTTTGATGTAGAAGTCGTAGCACTTGAAGATATATTTTTCAGTAAAAACGTAAGTAGTGCGTTCGTTGTTGGTGAAGTGAAAGGTATTATTAAACTTGCAGCAGCGAATTCTGGTGTGACTATAGGAGTTTATACACCTTTACAAGTAAAACAAGCCGTTACCGGTTATGGGAAAGCACCTAAAACACAGGTCCAAAAAATGGTGCAGATGTTATTAAAACTGAAAGAACTACCCCAACCAGACCATGCAGCGGATGCACTTGCTCTAACAATATGTCATGCTCGTTCTCACAAAATGATCCAACTCCAAGAAAATATAAAAGAATCCGCTGGAATCAGAAGTTGAAAGGAATTGTATCAGTATGATTGCTCACCTTAAGGGAACACTCGTTTCTATTGATACAAAAGAGGTAGTCGTAGATGTAAATGGTGTTGGTTATTTCGTTGAAGTTGCTGAGAGAACACTAAATGAATTACCAGCCATCGGTGAACCGGTTATGTTTTACACATACTATTCCCAAAATCGTGAAAATGATATAAAAATATACGGTTTCACATCACGAGACGCACTAAAGATTTTTAAATTAGCAATCACCGTAAAAGGTGTCGGTCCAACTTTAGCACAAAATATCGTAACAAGACTATCACCATCCCAATTTCAGCAAGCTGTGCTTAAAGAAAATATACCAATTTTGAGAAGAGTTCCACGTTTGAGTGATGAACTTGCGAAACTAATTATCATAAAATTGAAAAAGATAATAGCAAAAGTGAAATTAGAGGAAAAAGTAGAGATTGGTGGAGTAGGTTCAACACATCAAGCAGTTATCAATGTGCTTGTTAATCTTGGTGCGTCAGATCTTGATGCAGAACTGGCATTAGAAAAAGCACAGGAATCTCTCGGCGATGATGCTGATCGTGATGTTTTAGTAAAAGCAGCACTACGATATATCAAAAAATAATTAGTTAATATTTTACACAATTTGTTGTATTGTAGAAAAAATCACCTTTACTGATTTAGTTACAGGATTAATCTTCCTCAATCATAGACTAAAATGAAAAACTACGATATTCTCGATAATAGTGAAGATGAATTTGGGTATAGCCTGCGTCCAGAAACATTAAATGAATTTATAGGACAAGATACAGCAAAAGACCAACTTCGCCTTCACATTGAAGCTGTGATAAGTAGACGAGAAACCAAGGGTAAAGGTGGTAATAGTAGAGACAATGTGTTAGAACATGTACTCCTCGTTGGTCCTCCCGGACTTGGTAAAACCACACTTGCGAAAATAATTGCAAATGAATTTGGTACTAATTTCAAACAAGCAATTGGATCGGTGATGGAACGGCTTGATCTTGCCACAACATTAACTAATCTTGAAGAAGGGGATATCTTATTTATTGATGAAATTCACGGAATGAAGTCAACAACACAGGAATCCTTGTATCCAGTACTTGAAGATTATATACTGGACTTAGCAATCGGTCAAGGTCCTGGTTCAGATGTTGTTCAAGTTGCAATAGAACCATTTACCTTGGTGGGTGCAACAACTCGTGAAGGATTACTTACAGGTCCATTTCGTGATAGACTTGGAATCCATATTCATCTTGATTACTACACACCTGAAGATATTCAGCAAGCCATACGTATTAACAGTGCAAAGCTCAATATTGAAATTGATGAGGAAGCTGAATACGCATTAGCATTGCGTGCACGTGGTACGATGCGAATAGCAAACAAACTTCTTATTAAAGTTAGAGATTATGCCCAAGTGAAAAGTGGAGGTGTTCTCACACTTGATGTTGCTTTAGAAGCGTTGGAATTCTTCGGTATTGATGAAAAAGGGTTGAATGCACAAGATTATGCTTACTTTCGTGCCTTGATTCAGACATTTAAAGGACGTGCTGGGGCAAGATCGCTCTCTGTTGCTCTGAGTGAAGACGAACGCACTATCTCGGAAGTATATGAACCGTACTATATCAAAGAAGGATTTCTAATGCTTACACCGAGTGGCCGAGTTGCAACAGAGGCAGCGTATGAATACTTCGGTTACCCAACAGGACTGCAACCAACACTTTTTGATATATGATGTATAAAAAGTATGACAGATCATACTGGATATCCCTTCTATAGTGTTATATGAATTTAGATGATTTCGATTACGACCTTCCTCCAGATCGGATTGCACAAGTTCCACTGCAACGACGGGATGCATCACGACTGATGATTATTGACCGCAGCACCCGAGAATTTCACCATACACATTTTTCCAATATAGGAGAGTTTCTGCCAAATTCATCACTGTTAGTTTTGAATGATACGAAGGTAATACCTGCAAGGTTGATCGGTAAGAAAAGCGAAACTAGTGGTAGAATAGAACTGCTTCTCATTCAGGAAAAGGAACAGGATACGTGGGAAGTCTTGGCAAGACCTCGTCGTAGTCTAAAAGTTGGAACACAGATAGATTTTGGTGGAGATAAACTTAAGGGTGAAGTAGTAGTTAAACCTGAGGAGGGTAATTGTTTAGTCCAATTCACTTATGATGGGATATTTTCAGAGATACTTGCAGATGTAGGGATCATGCCTTTGCCACCATACATTCGACGTTCACCAAATCGTGAGGATACATTACGTTATCAATCAGTATATGCCTCTAACGAGGGTGCTATCGCAGCACCGACTGCAGGATTGCATTTTACAGAAGAGTTATTATATGAATTAAAATGCAATGGGGTCGAATCGGCAATGTTAACCTTGCATGTTGGAATTGGTACATTTCAACCTGTGAAAGTTGATAACGTCCAAAGTCATAAAATGCATGCCGAATATATCAACCTTACCGATTCAGAAGTGGAGAAAATACAGAAAGCTCGTGAAACAAGTTCCAATATAGTTGCTATTGGTACTACAGTAGTACGTGGACTTGAAACTGCAGGTGCTGACGGAACTCTCAGACCTTATAGCGGGGAAAGTGACCTTTTTATTTATCCGGGTTACCAATTTAAGGTTGTAGATGCGTTAGTCACAAACTTCCATCTGCCAAAATCGACTTTACTCATGCTTGTTAGTGCATTTGCAGATATTCAACTGATTCAACAAGCATACAAAGAAGCACTCTTACACGATTACCGTTTTTTCAGTTATGGCGATGCCATGCTAATACATTAAATTTACAAGGAGAAACTATTTTACAATGGATAGTCTTACAAGTATACTATTTATGGTCGTCCCTATGATACTAATCTTGTATTTTCTGATGTTTCGTCCAGAACAGCAACGGCGAAAAAAACATCAGGCAATGCTTGATAATTTGACTAAGGGAGATGAAATCGTAACCAATGGTGGGTTACATGGAAAAATTCTGGGTATAACGAATGACAAGAAGGTTGTTTTATTGTCAGTTGGTGAAATGAATAATCAGGATGTGAAAGTTCAAATATCACTTAGTGCAGTTGCATTTCTCAAAAAGGGTGGTGAACTCATTGAAGGGGAGTAGAACGGGATACTGATAACTGGTAGCATACACCTTCAATTTTAATCAAATGTGCGCGGGTTTTTTCTGGAACGACAAGCATATCATTGTGGTGCAGAACGACTTGTGCCGCCTTCTTATCAGGTTCAACAATTTGTAGGGTAACATATCCATTCGTATCGTGGCAACGATACAAACAAACCGCTTCCCCTACCAGATCACTTGTAAAGTCGTTTTCACGAATGCTGAGTTGATAATTTGATTCAGTATCTTTCTCACCTGCATTTAAAATCACTGCAGCTGTATCAGAATGCGATGGAGTTTTACAGATGGCAATCTCAACACTGTCTGTGTTAGTTATAACTTCATACGTGGTATGGTGAGGGATAAAAGCAACACATGCATCCCCCTCAAATACATCTATTCGCTCACCCAAAATACCATTTGCTTTGTTGCCGTTATGACCAACCAGTAAGGTGCATTGTCCACCTAATGCAATCAGGACAACTTCGCAGTCAGCAGTATGATCGAAAAAAGAAGATTGTTGTGGGAGATTAAGAATACCGAAATGTAGGTTGTGGATACCATATTCACCAGGGTTAATAAGGTTAGTAAATCCCTCAGTGGTAGCGTAATGAATAATTGTTGACATCAGGTCAAATATCCATTAGTTGTTCAACAAGGCTTGCCAATGGGAGTCCAACAACATTGAAATAACATCCATCAATTCGTTTAACAAAAGCAGCCCCTCTTCCCTGAATTCCATACGCGCCTGCTTTATCCGCTGCCTCTCCTGATTTTATATAGTAATCAATCTCTTCCTTTTGTATCTCTCTAAAATAGACATGTGTTACTTCTGCCCAAGTTTTTTCATGACCTTCCTTAAGATTGATCAAGGAAACACCAGTCACGACCTTATGACATTGACCGCTTAGACGTGTTAACATTTGTAGCGCATGTTCAGCGTTAAGGGGTTTACCAAGCAATTCGTTTTCAATCGAAACTAATGTATCAGCACCAATTACAATACCATCGGTATAACGTTCAGCAACAGCATTTGCTTTTAACGAAGCAAGTTGTTGGGTTACTTTCTCTGGAGATATATTCTGGTGTGGAACTGTTTCTTGAATTTCGCTTGGATATACCTCAAATGTCAGTCCAATTTGAGATAATAAGTCTGCACGACGCGGAGATGCTGATGCTAAAATGAGACGCGGGTTTTTAACGAATAGCATAGCACTGTTATTTTAAACAATACCATTGATCGTTGTTTTTATTTTGGATCAGTAATAAATTTGCTGCTATTAATTCTGAGATACCACTATCAATGTCGGTTTTCGAAAACCCAACTTGTTCAAGAACTTCATCTCTATTAGGTGTTCGAAACCATTCAGGTCTGTCAATTGAGTTCGATTTTGCGCGAAATACTTCAAGTGCGCAATATAGTCGTATAGTCTTTGCAGGTAGACCAACAAGCGGATTCACCTTAGTGTAGTGTTCTTTTGATCGTGTTTGCATCTTTATTTCCTCAATAGATTCCTTTACTATCATTGATTATAACGTTATAAACGGAACCACTATATTGAGGTTACAAAATTTTTAAATTACTATTAAGAACGAACTAAACATGTATGATACCTACAATCTCAAGGTATGGCTTCTCAATTACACTGATATATGGAAAGTGTGAAATATATAAATTCATTGCATCTATTCGAATTTTATACTGGTATTAGTCCATAATCATATTATATAAAATCCCAACTTCAATTTGACAAATTGGCAAGAAGATGTTAAAATTGTTTAGTTTTGTTGAAAGATGTAGACATGTTTTTGATGTAGTATAGGATATAGGTGTTAGAACCTGAGGAACGCTTACATTTGGTATCGAATTGTGTTTTAAATTATTTACGTAAGGTACTTGATAAGAGTAATGCAGGATATCTCGTTCTGATTGATCCTGATAAGTGTGAGATAGGCAAATGTACTAAACTTGCACGAGAAATTGAACGGTCAGGTGCAGATGCAATCTTGCTTGGAGGGAGTCTATTAACTACGGATCTAAATCCTATTGCAGCAGCACTGAAAACAGAGACAGCACTACCTCTCATACTTTTCCCGGGTGATTCAATGCATCTCACATCTCATGCAGATGCTATTCTTTTTATGAGTCTTATTAGTGGTCGTAATCCAAACTATCTTATTGGTGAACAGGTCAAAGCGGCACCGTGGATTCAACGATATGCATTGGAACCTATCCCAACTGCTTATATTCTCATTGAAGGTGGTAACCGAACCGCTGTTGAATTTATGAGCGGCACAGCACCAATCCCCAGAGAAAAACCGGATATAGCAGGACCTCATGCATTAGCAGCACAGTATCTTGGTATGCAGCTGGTCTATTTAGAGGCAGGAAGCGGTGCACAGTTTCCAGTACCCAATGAGATGATTTCAACGGTTAAGTCTCAAATTGATATTCCACTGATAGTTGGTGGAGGTATTCGAGATCCAGAAACTGCTGCTGACAAAGTCAATGCTGGTGCTGATTTTATAGTTACAGGTAATATACTTGAGAAAAATGGTTCATTTGATTTGATGAAACGATTTGCTGATGCTGTACATGGATAGGATGTATAGTTAACTATTTCCACATAACATTGGTAACCAAGATAGAAGTAAAACGGAAGTGAGGTAATTCATTATGTCTGAAAATAATGAGGTAGTTATAGAAATAGAAACAGAAAAAAATAACAAACCTGATTTTCTAATTGATGAATCTGAGGAAGAAAGTGATGCTTCAACTGAAACAGTTGAACGGACAATAGAAAGCGTTGAAGCTGAAATTGATGAACTTAAAGAAGACTTTAAAAAACAACTTGAAGCAGTTGCCGAATCCGAACGAGAGCAGTTTCAAGAGGAACGCGAACGTTTACTTAGAACCGCTGCTGAAGCTGAGAATTCAAAAAAACGTATTGAAGCAGACGCAGAGAAACAACTTAAGTTTGCTAACAAAAATCTTATAGAAGGACTTATCCCTGTGATGGATAGTCTTGAAGCTGCAATTAAAAGTGTCTCAGAGAATTTGGAGGAAGGTGATACTTTAAAAGATTTCTCTACTTTCAATGAAGGGGTACAACTTGTTCACAAACAACTAATGGATGTGTTGAGAATACAGGGATTAACACCCATTCAAGCAGTAGGTGAAATGTTTGATCCTAACTTGCATGAAGCGGTTTTTGCAGCAGAATCAGATGACATACCGGAAGGAAATGTGATCGATGTGTATAGATGCGGTTATTTATTGCACGAACAAGTTCTTCGTGCCGCACAAGTCGCAGTTTCCAAAGGGAAACCCGTAATAGAAGATGTCAGTGAGGATATAGACGAACATCAAGATGAAAACACTACCGAAAATTAAGTGAAATAATTATGACAACGTAGGTAGGAAAATATATGCAGCAAAAACGGGATTATTACGATATATTAGATGTAGGTCGAGATGCTGATGAGAACGAGATTAAGAAGGCTTATCGAAAGTTAGCTGTCCAATATCACCCTGATAAAAATCCCGGTGATAAAGAAGCTGAAGATAAATTTAAAGAAGCAACCGAAGCATATGATGTACTAAGAACACCTGAGAAACGTCAACGTTATGATCAATATGGCCATGCTGGACTTGAAGGAACGACCTCTGGCTTCGGGTTTGGTGTTAACATAGATGATATTCTCAACGATGTTTTTGGAGACGTATTTGGAGGATTCAACAGGACACAACAACGGAGACCAAAACAAGGACGCAGTCTACAAACAAACATAGAGATAACACTTGAAGATGCGTATTCTGGTAAAGAGGTAACAATCGATGTTCCGCGTATAGAATCATGTCCTGAATGTAATGGAAGTGGTGCAGAAAAAGGTTCAACTGTTGACACTTGTCCACAATGTTACGGCCGTGGTCAAGTTACACAGTCTCAAGGTTTCTTTACTATGTCCCGTACATGTCCCCGTTGCCATGGTGAAGGGGAAACAATAAAAAACCCATGTAGAAACTGTAATGGTCAAGGACGAATTAGGGCGAACCGTGAGATTAAACTAAGCATTGACAAGGGAGTGGTTAATGGATTTGAATATCGCTTACGTGGAGAAGGTGAAGCTGGGACACTTGGTGGACCTGCCGGTGATCTTCTTGTCGTTGTCCATATTAAACCACACGAACGGTATAGTCGTGAGGTAGACAATCTGATTACTTCCACAAAAATATCCTTCATTCAAGCTGCACTTGGAAGTAGTGTTGAAATTGATGGAATTGATGGCACACACAAATTGGATATACCAGCAGGTACACAGTATGGAGATCAGTTACGGATACATGGAAAAGGAATGCCAAAGTACAGAAGTTCAAGTTTTGGAGATCTCATCGTACAGGTAGGAATTGGTACACCGAGAAACCTTACTGAGGAAGAACGTGATCTGTTAATGAAATTTGCTGAGTTACGTGGTGATGCAACAGAAACTGGTCACGGAGGATTCTGGGACAAACTATTTCGTCACCACGATGAGGATAGTAATGGAAAATAATATTATTCTCAGGATGAATTTGCAATTTATACACATCACAAGATGAATTGGACGCGGATAACCGTAACAACTTCTCAGGATGCATCCGAAGCAGTTTCAAACTTTTTATTCGAAATGGATGCATTCGGTGTTGAACTAAAAGACTCTGCTGCTTCAACGACATCTCTCATTGCTTACTATCCACTTGATGACCGTGTCAATTCAAGAGTCGAGAAACTCAGAGAGTTTCTTGCAAAACTTCCAACATGGGGTATACAAGCAAATCCTGCCAAAATTGACTTAAAGCGGATTGAGTCTGAAGAATGGGAGGAAGCATGGAAGTCTTCCTTTCCACCACGACGGATTGGAAACCGACTACAGATTGCACCTACATGGCATGAAATCCCTCCTGATGATACATCTATTCTAATACAACTTGATCCGGGTATGGCATTTGGTACTGGTTACCATCCTACAACACATTTATCACTGGAAATGTTGGAACAAACGATATTACCTTGTCAAAACGTAGTTGATATTGGAACAGGTTCCGGAATTTTAGCAATTGCTGCAATTAAGTATGGTGCAAAACATGTTGATGCAATTGAGTTGGATCCAACAGCAATTCCAGTAGCTGAGAAAAACTTCACAATTAATGGTGTTTCTGAACAAATTAGTTTGTATCAAGGTGATGGTATTAAGTCGTTAAGTGGAAAATACGATCTTATAATAGGGAATATTCTGACAAAGGCGATTCTTCCTATAATTCCACACTGTCCATCAAGATTGAATCCTAATGGAAACATTATTTTCTCAGGTATCTTAGAGACAGAACTTGATGTAATACAGGATGTATTGGTAGAAAATGGATTGGAATGTGTTAATGTGACCTATCAAGCAGAAGATGAAATCACTTGGATAGCATTGAGAGCGAAACATGCTAATCCATAATGCTATTCACTCTTTTCCTTTTCTAAGCCGTGGCATAACGTGCATCTACCAAGGTTGAGGTGTGGCATGGTTGGTGATTTTTCATCACCTTTCAAGTGGCATGTCAGGCAGGCAGGTGCATCAGTTGGTTCTATATGTACATCAATGTTTGAACGTGCAGGTGCTGCATTAAAAAACATTATGACCATGACAATCGCAAAAATGAGACCAATTACACTAACAAGGTAAAATAATACTTTTGGGTTTCCCTGATCAGTTGGCATATAAAATAAGTAGACTCCTAATCCTTAAAACTATATGATTCACCTAATAGGATACCCTATTAGCATCTGTTCTGCAATCAAAATAACGGACTTAATCGAAAAAGGGAAATAGTTTTGGTAGATTGTCTGTATTTAGCGTAGAACCGTATTCACAGGATTCAAAAGCCTCTGCATATCGGATATTTTGACCTTCTTTTCCACCATAGAGTTCAATTAATTTCGTACGGTACTTTTCGGCTATTGAGCTGAAACGATTTTTTAAACGACCAGCAAGCCATTCGCGACGGTCTTGGGTACTGTTGGGAACAGACTCAAGTGATCCGCTGTTGTAGGGTAACCATTCATAAAACTGCGATTCGTGGCAGTGTAACATATCTATTTTCTTTTCGACTACAGAATCAATATCGATTACTACATCTGGTGTAAATGGGTTTGGCTTTTGGAAGTTATCACTTAAATATACAATTACAGGGTTTTTTGCTAAATGAGGGGTTAAGGCACAGATGTTTGGAACAGTTACCATATACGCTGCATCCTGAACAAGCATAGAAGTGTAACGATGATCTGGATGATAGTCGTTTGGACGGTGCGTCATAATAAGGTCAGCACGAAAATCGCGAATAGCACGGATAATCTTATACCGATTTTCTAAAGTTGGCATAAGTTCCCCATCGTGGTTGTCAAGTAGTTCATATTCAATACCGATGGTTTGTGATGCTGCTTGTGCCTCCAAATTACGTCTTTGTGCTAAAGTGCCTCCACCCATTTCATGATGTCCGGCATCGCCATTAGTTACAGAAACAAATTTGACAAGATGTCCCTGCTGAGAATATAGTGCAGCTATGCCTCCTGCTTTTATATCACAGTCATCTGGATGTGCACCGATGACTAATACACGTATCTGTTTTGTATCCATTTGTACTACCGATTTTATTTTAATCTCATGTTAATTATGTTATTTTGGTTCACCGAACACTATGAATATGGAGATTCCATTTTTGAATAATTGTAAAGTTGAAGTATTTTATAAACCTGAAGTGCCTGATACTGTTGGACAAGGTATAGTTGAAGATATAAACGATCTTGGAATCAGTGGTATCGAGTCTGTCCGTGTCGCTGCGGTTTACTGGATTAAAGGTTCTCTCAATACACAAATAATTGAGCGAATTTGTTCTGAACTCCTTGCCGACCCTATCACACAAACATACACCTATGGTAATACCACCGACGATGCATCAAGTTGGACACTTGAAGTACAATTCAAACCTGGGGTTACAGATGCTGTAGGTGATAGTACGGTTAAAGGGATTCAGGACCTTGGAATCACTGATGTTACTGCTGTAAGGACTGGACAAAAGTACTGGTTGACGGGTGCACTGACCGCGGAGATTGTTGAGACTATTGCTCAGCAGCTGCTCATGAATGATGTCATCCAAACATACTCCTATCAAGAACCTACATAATTACAGAAATTTACATACTGGCATATACCCGAATTACTGTGCCTAAGTGCAATCTAACAAGCATTGCAGTAGTGATTTGACGCATAACGAAATTGACACTTGTTGATGGATTAACGCGCTTTGGTTTCCCCAACCTTATGTTACGAAAACCGTGTTTTTGAAGCAATTTTGGTAAGGATTGTGACGAAAAATAGTAAAGATGATCATGGGGATGGACGTAGGGCCAATCTGCTTTCTGAAGTCTACTCTGCAACCCCCCACCGTTTGGAACTTCAATAACCAATGTACTTGCTTTTTCATCTTTTTTAGAAGGTTTCAAAAGTTTACCTATTTCACTGAGAAACGGATTTAGTTCAGAGATATGTTCCAACACGTGGTATAACGTAATTACATCAAAATGTGCCTTTGAAAAACTGCTATCAAAGATGTCCCCACACTTGACATTAAGATTGTATTCCTGTTGAGCGAATGATATTCCACTTTTAGATGGATCTATTCCATACGAATCCCATCCTTGTTCTCTTGCAAGATTGAGAAACGTTCCGATCCCACAACCGACATCCAACAATCTTCCTTTCCCTTGATGCTGTTTTTCTAATTCCATAAGACGTTCCGATATCTGTAGCCATTCCATACTGTCCTGATGTATGCGTTCAACTTTGTCTGGAGGATAGTAAGTTTCTACATAACCTTCTTTCAGCGTCTGTCTGTTAATCCTCGGATTGACATAACGTAAACTACAATGTCTGCATGAAACAACCGATAAGGAATCTTTTTTAAATAACAACTTTGTCTCATCCTGTTCACAGATGGGACAGTCAATATGTTCTAACGTACTCATGAACTTTACCATTCTTTTGTTCTGTTAAAAAAGTGGTAAACCTTGTGCTTCTACATAAACTGAATAGAGTGATTGACTACCGGTCATAAAGAGTCTATTTCGTTTTACACCACCGAAACAAAGGTTGGAACATATCTCTGGAAGATGTATCTTACCGATAAGTGTGCCATCAGGAGCAAAAATATGGACACCGTCATAACCGTCACCAACCCAACCTGCACTCGCCCATAAATTGCCATCAACATCACATCTTATTCCATCAGCAATACCGGGTGACATATCACAGAAAGTCCGTTTGTTATCAATTCTTTCGTCGTTAACGACATCAAAGACATAGATGTTTCTGGGTGTTCCTTCCTTATGTGTAACCCCAGTGTCAACCACATAGAGTTTATCATAGTTAGGTGAAAAACAGATCCCATTTGGTTTTTCAAGTTCTTCTGTTACAACTATTGCTTCACCGGTATCAGGGTCCAGACGATATACAGCAGTTGGCAATTCAAACTCAGCAATATGTCCTTCGTAATTGAGCATAATCCCATATCCTGGATCAGTAAACCAAATATGTCCATCAGGGTGAACAGCTACATCATTTGGTGCATTTAGCTTTCTGTTGTTATACGTGTCCATTAACACAGTAACAGTTCCATCATATTCGGTTCGTGTGACTCTACGTGTACCGTGTTCACAACTTATCAGTCGTCCCTGACGATCGCGAGTGTGTCCGTTGCTATAATTTGATGGTTGACGATAGACACTAACTTTGTCGTTTGCTTCTTCCCATTTGAGGATACGGTTGTTTGGTATATCGCTCCAAAGGAGATATCCACCATCTCCAAACCAGACAGGACCTTCCGACCATCGCGCGCCTGTCCACAGCCGTTCTACAACAGAATTCCCGATTTTGTATCTTGCAAAACGGGAATCTATAACTTCAATCGCTGGATCTGGGTAACGTGTAATTGTACCATCCCATTTTCTACCAGATTCACTCATGTATTATTCCTCCAAGAATCACTAATCTCATTGTGTAGTATATCATAAGAATATCTTTATTTCATTAGATTAGAATAGGTAGACTAACGACGTGCATGCTGTGATTCTGATGGTGCGCTGTATTCCACATTCAAATGCGGTGTTTCTAAACGAACATGTCCTTGATGACGGGACATCAAACAACTCTCCAGAGTACCACTTACCAACAAGGTGCGTTCTGCGGGATACGGTGCAACACCTGTTTCAAAAAGTTCCTCAATTTTGGATACAAGACATGCAGAATATGTAACATTGGGCGTAGGTGTTAGGAAAAACTGTGTTGATATAGGTACTATTTGATCCTTAAGTTTTCCGGCGAAGCAGTAATCACGTACTGCTCCATTGAGCATCAGAAGTGTTGCATTGAATCCATCGTTATATTCAATGAAATAAGCAGAGGGATTTTCCACAAGACGAAAAAGTTCTCTATTTCGGATCAGATCTTGTGTTCTACCGTCCTCATCTGTTAAACCACAAGGTGTATCACTTCTGGAGAGTACGGCTTCCAACAATTCCATTGACCAGCGTCCATCTTTACCTGCTTTCCAAACACCCTCGCCATCAATCAATTGCACAGCGGCAACACCTGTTTCTCCTCCCTTTCTGCGTTCAACCATACATTGCATCGCCTCCAATGCGTGATAATCCATTGGGTCAGAACCACCAACACCAATCATGAGAGCATCTTCAAGTTCACATTCTAATGGTAAGTCTACATCTGGCAAACGCCATGTTACAGGTAATGATGAACCGGCAAGCAATCCGAAACCAATCCGGTTTGCGTCGTCTACCATCTCCTTTGCTTTACTAAAACTGTAAGAGAGATGTTTGTCGTTGAAGATTGGGACGGAACGTCCATCTTTCTCAAATACATCAACACATTGCTTGAAAAATTCGTATCGTGGATATAATACTTGACTCATTTCATTGTGTGGATAATCGCCATGTTCACCAATTAATAGCACTGCATCAACAGCAAGTTCATCAGCACCACAACGTAGTGCTTCAGCAATCGTAGGATAGACTGAAAAGCCAAATTCTCTTGAGCGGTCGATGCTCTGGTCACCCTCTGGTTTCTGATCTACAAACATAGATACAACTTTCATATTTGGATGATGCCATTTTCCTTCTTTTGGGTAACCTACCAGAAATCGGTCTGCAAAGTGTTGTGCATGTGTTAGATAACGGTAAATTGTAGTTATAACGGCAATTCGTTTCATAGTCTCATGTCCTCCAGAAGGTGGAGACTTCAGTTGATTGATAATCAATGTCTAAATGTGGAGTTTCTTGTAATGTGCCATCTGCATGAAGGCTATCAACGCCTGCTGCAACTAACCCAGTCGTCAACAACGTTCGTTCAACAGGATATGTCGCTTTACCAGTCAAAAACATCTGTTCAATATTGTTTACCAAAGGTGAAAAGAAGTTTGCCAATGTTGTTCGTGCGGGTGGCATAGGCAGATACATCTGTGTTGAAAGGATTTCATTGTCAGAACCTATGTATGCGGCGAAGTTAAAATCCTGCACTAAACCATTCATCAAAATCATGGTAGACTTCAATCCGTCATTATGTTCATATTGATAGGCAATTGGGTCTTTAACAATTTCTTTCATTTCATCTAAAGTAGGGAAAGGATTGTTAAATCCCGGACGTGATGGTGTAAGAGTATGACTTCGGCACAGTGCTGCCTCAAAGAGTTGCCTTGACCAGAATTCGGAATGATGTGCTTGCCAAAAAGCATCACCTCTGTATGCTTGTAACCATTTTACACCACTTTCCCCTCCGTTACGCCGTTCCACCATACATTGTAAGGTTTCCAGTGCATGAAAATCGTAGCTATCAACTCCTCCATAACCTACACATACTGCTTCAGATACTGACATACCAAGCGGCATGTCTATGGACGGGGTGCGCCATGTTACTGGTAAGGAAGAACCTGCCATAAATGCGAAATCTATAGAATGAGAGATGTCATACATCTCACGCGCCCACTCCCAATTCCATGAAAGGTGTTTGTCATTGAATATTGGTACTCCGCGTCCACTATGTTCAAATACCTCAACTATCTGCATGAAATGCTCATAACGAGGATAGAGACGTTGTCCTTTCTCATTACTGGGATATTCACCGTGTTCACCGATAAGTAGGACACCATCAACAGCCAATTCGTTGCCCCCAAGTGTCAGTGCTTCAGCGATTGTTGGATATCCCTTCATAGTTGGGAAACGTTCCAACCTATCATGACTAATGTCATTGTCCTTGATTTGTTCAACGTATAAAGAGACGAGGTCCATCGGTGGGTAATGGTGTCGACTGTTCCAACCGTAACCTTCAAGGAACCGATCTACGATGTGCTGCGTGTGTGAGTATTTGTGATATATTGTAGCAATTGCAGCGATTTTTGGACGTTTTTCCATGGTTATGTTCCTTCGATGTTAATTTAAGGAGATGGAATTAAAGAATCAGTATTTAACGGTTTTTCAATCAGTTCAACTGGTGCTTGACAACAATCACAGTTCCCTGGTGCCACTGCGCGAATATAACAGGTATCGCAATAGTAATAGAGTTCATGGACAATACCCTCAATGACAGACATCAAACTTAGTACTTCCAACAATTGTGTTTTGGGAAAGCTGCGTCCATTAACAATCAAGTCTTTCTCATGTATCCGTTTGTCAAGGAATATTGCCTCAGATAACGATGTGCGTAGGAGTGTGAAATATTTTCCATCTTTAGTCTTAAGACCCATTAGATGATCTTGTTCTCCAGATATTTCAACTTTATAGTGCGTATTCATCTCTTCTGCTAAATTGACGATTTTGCCGTGTAGTTTTACATTCTGTGGTTTCGGTTTCTCATTTGTAGGTTTTGCACCACTCACCAGCAATACTGACATGATAATTATTGGAGTTAACACAATTATTTTACGCATCATCTACTCCTTTTTACTCCATCTATTTGGACCGGGACCCGGTTTATGTTCAAGTCGAATCCGCTTGAATTCTTCAGGGTCAGTTACTACATTATCTGGATGGAGTTTACTTCGTGCTAAAAAGCCTGCTTCCGGTTGGTAACCTGTCGGTTTTGCTGCATCCTGATAGCGTGAATCTACACTCCAACGAACCTGTTTACTGATGTTTGGAATGGAGCGATGCGGTGTTAGATTGGTAAATAATAGAACACTACCGAACTTAACAGGTACAACTACGGGATCCACATCGGGTAATGCATCATCAGGAATTTCAAGATAGAATGTTTCTGATGGACGATGTATTAAAACGCCGTCACGATGCGCGTGTGGTATAACTTCAAGACAACCGTTTTCAACAGTGGCATCTATTAATGGGATCCAGATTGTAAGTTGTAACACTGAATCACACTTCGGTTCCATATATCCTGCATCTTGATGCCACGGGACTAATGTTCGGTCATGCTCAGGTAGTTTGGGACGAACACGGTAAGCAGGATGACACATAATCTCTGGACCGACAAGTGATTCCGCAATATCAAGCAATTTATCATTAACCAGAAGTTGGAATAGTGCTGGACCAGTATGTGTACCACTAAATACTTTTTGAAATACGACTGGAGATTGTTCAGTTATCTTTGCTAATCGAGTGTCAAATTCGAGTGTCTTAAATTCGGAGTCAATTTCGCCTTCTGCATAGAGATGGGATGCACCCGTGTCAACAATTTCTTCAAACTCGGTAATGAGAGGATTCAGGTCATCATGGGTGAGTGCATCTTCAACTAATAGGTAGCCATTCTCGTAGAATTTGCTGATCTGTGATTCAGTTAATGTAGTCATAACACCTCTTATATCTGTACAAGTTCAATTAGAATTCCATCAGGATCTTTTGCACACACCACACCAGCTGCATCAGGGGCACTAATAGGATCTGAAAGAAATGTCACTCCGTTCCGTTTCAAGTCTTTAACAGATTTCTGAATATCTTCAACAATAAAGGTAAGCCATCGGACACCAGACGTGAACTTGTCATCTGGAGTCGGTGGAGGTGATTCAATGTCCATAAGTTTGATAAGTGTATTTCCTGCTTTGAGACGAACCTGCCGAAATCCTGTGGGTGCAAGTCCTACATTCTTTGCAAGAGTCTCTGGTATTTCCAAATCCAACACAATTTCAAAACCTAATTTATTATGATAGAAGTCCAATGATTTTTCAAAATTGCTACATGTAATTGCGATATCCACTGTTGGGTGTGATATGTTTAGCAAAGGTTTAACCTCCTGTGAAGACAAATATCGCTTCACGAAATTGACCCAACGGTTTGTCGTTATAGATAACATCGATGGGAATGACAACTCTTCCCGATACTTTAGGATTCTGTGGAATAGGAATATTAAATTGGATGTGTCCATCAGTTTTCGGTGAGACTGTTGTTTCCGCTGCTGGTACATCAACACTCCACAGTTCAGGAAGAATAGGTTGTGCTATGACTGTGCGTGACTCGGATGAATGGTTGGTAACCATGACCTGCAAGGTTACCGTAACTCCGTGTGTAACTTCCTGTTCATAAGGAAGACATCGGACCCACTGGTCATCCATACCGTAGTTTGCGTGATCCCAAGGAAAAAGTTCGGTATAACACTTTTCTCGTTCAGCAAGGGTATCTAACATAAACTTAATTTCGTTGTCGGTAAAATCAAATGCTGGATCAACATGGCAGTTGAATATGTGTGTAGGTTGCAGTTCACGTATTAGTCGCAGACAATTATCGTAGCCCACACCTGTGCCGAGAAGATTCCGATTACCAGAACAGTAATCATCGATACCAGCCATCGTGAAGGAATCACCAGCAAAAAACATCTTTACACCACGTCCCTCAACGAGTAATCCACCGTGGTAATAGGTCTGACCCGGAAAATGGAATGCAGTCATAGTGAATTCATTCCATGTCCATGTATCCCCATCACATGTTGCACGATCAACCCTCGTAATAGCAGGAGAAATACATGGAAGACGGAAAGCAGTCGGCTCAGTTATAACATCAGCAACAACAGCATCTGTTATAGTTTCACATGGAAATGTTTCTTGGAATTCAGGATTAGCATTCACATGGTCGTCGTGATAGTGGGTTACCCAAAACTGGGTAACTTCTGAGATTTCCCCATCCGTTTGCAATTGCTGGATCTGTTTAATTACATTCGGTGAACCGCAATCCATCACGAATGCTTCCCGATTTTCAGATATAATCAACCATGTTGTACCATAATGACACAAGAAACCAGGTGGTGGTTTGCCTTCACGGATAGGCATGTGGTCGGTGCGTCCTTCATATTCTGTAAAAAGTTTAGGAAAATAATGACGAAGGGCAGATATTGACACATATTTATCGTAACAATATGTCACTTGGTCAAGTAATTTGTCAATTGCAGTATCAGGATTTTTCATGACTACACCGTGCGTAGGTACAAGTGTAGTTGGGTATGACTGACGGACCTTTTCAAGACTATCCCGTATTTGATCTCGTGCTCCAAGAAAGCCGTGATAGTCAGTTGTTTGTTGTCCCTTTTGCAAACTATATAGTTCCCAAATCTTGCCTTCATCATATATGAGATCGCCTGTGAAAGCATACCGTTGATCATCTATGTCAATAAGATAGGTAATGCTCCCATCAGTATGTCCAGGTGTTTCAAGGACGCTTATGGATGCTTTTCCCCATTCAATATGTGACTCTTCGGTATAGGTATCGGTCACGTCAATTGAGGTAGCCAACATGAGGTTGTGAGGGTGGCTGTTGTATAGATGCCATCTGTATTTTGGATCGTTCCAGAAGGTTTCTACATTATTAAACCATGCTACTTCTGCTTCTGGAACGCCGATACTTACGTAATCAGGAAAAGGAAATCCAGCAGTGCTATCCCGATGGTGATGTGTAAATATAATTTGTTCTATGTTGGTTATACCAAGTTTTGTAAGTGTAGTATTAACAGATGTTCCGCACGGATCAATCAGAAGTGCACATTTCCCGTTGCGAAGAATTCCGGTATTGACATGTCCGTGATGCACATAAAGGTGTTGACTGAGTTGTGTATAGTGAGATTTCATAAGAATATCTGCTTTGAACTTTTTGACACCAGCGAATAAGTACAGTAATGTAAGATAGAAAGTTAGTTCACATTAATTAATTCTATTATTCCACAGTTTCAGTTTTCTTTACTTGAAAATTATCCTTTTCAATGATTGCCATTTGGACTCTTTCTCTCTGACCATCACCATTTGAATTTACTTTTCTCCATTTACCAATTTCATTTTCAGAATTAGAATAAGACATGATAGCATAGTCTTTCCTTTCGTCCTCATGTTGTTTTCTATCATCTTGAATCCCGAAGAACCTCAATAAATCAAGAGGTGTGGTAATAAGTTGAAGATCATCATTCTTATATTTTTCCCAATTGGTGTATGTGACAGCTTCTCCGTTTTCCCATAACCATTTTCCCTCTATTTCAATATCGGTAATTCCAATCCAATAGGGACCTTTACCAAAAGCAGCTTCAAGCCATAACTGCTCTTTATCGCTCATGATTGTAACGAGGTATGCATTCTCTTTATCTGCTTGAACTTTTGCATCAATCCTATCAGTGCAATTGATCCTCTTATATCTGTGTCCATTTGCTGGATTTATAATCCACATTGCAGGTATATCAGTTACAGTAATTATTCGATCTGGTTGCTTATTTTCATGTTTAGGTGGTGGTTCTGTAAGTTCATCGGGATTACCATTGAGTTTTAATACAGAGGTTTTTGGTTCACTTACGTTGTTAATTAGAAACGGTCCATTTTCAGCAGAAAGACCACGATAGTGAACCGATAATGTAAAAATAAATGGTGAGTATACTGAATGTATAAAAAATCCTTCTCTATCTGTCTTTATGGTCTGTCGGTATTTATAGTTTTCCAATCTATCCAATGTAATGCTGTCGAATTCAATTGTAAGGGATGTTTCAGTAAGCGGTTCACCGTTTTTGAATACGATTCTACCTCGAGATTTCAACCGTTCTGCTGTAATAACTTCTATGTTATTTATGATTGATCCAGGTGTAATAGTAAATGTAAATGGATCTCTTGATGAACTGTGGATATAATATGTCACTTTTCCTATTTTGATTGCCTGGATTCTTACACCCCTCTCAAGTATGCTGAGTTGAACCTGTCGTGAATGTATGTTTGTAAGGGTGAATCGTCCTTCTGAATCTGTAATTGAGCTTGACGTTGATAGTTGAACAGTTACATCTTCAATTGGTTGACCTTGTTTATTGATTACACGACCAGATAACGTTGACTTTGGTTCTTGTGCTATAACACCATTAGAGGAAAATAAACCAGTAACAATCAAAACAAAAAGAAATGTAAATAAATGATAATTAAATCGGATATTAGTCATTCCGAATCTCCCCATTTTGAATAGGTTTGGATATATGTCAACAACAGATTCTGAATTATGAGTTAGAATGCATTTTTTTCAAGAATTGCGTGCTTAACAATTGTTCTAATTGGATTTGTGGAATCTAATGCTATCCATTTCTTAGTTGAAGGAATAAGTGCAACAGGTATTTTTTTGTTACTTACAGAATTGACATCAGGTGTTCCAGAAGGTCCCCAATTGACATAATTGACAGGTTCTCCACTGTTCCACTGCCATGGTTTACCCTTTATAGGAATACTCATACCAATCCAATAGAATAAACTTTCCTTAAAAAGCGATTCAATCCACTTCTGCTCCGCAGCGTCATTGACTTCAACAAGATTGGCATTTTCTGCTTTTGCTTTTGTTAATGCATCGTCCCAATTTTCACATTCAATTTTCTTATATGCGTGGTGATTATCTGGATTTACGAACCACATTGCTTTCCTTGCTTCTGCTCTTTTTGTTAGATTTAATCTGTGTTTTTCAAGACCTCTGAGTCTTAGGATAAGATTTTGTTTGCTTTGTCCTCGTTTTAAATGAAACCATCTTGATTTTGCAGTAATTCCTTGATATTCTACTTTCACAGCGTATTCTGATTCATCCTCAGGTGTGTATGTAGCAAAGAAACCTTCTGCATCAGTCATAACATCTCTTGATGTTGCTCCACCACTTCCACCTGAACTTAAGACAAAAAATTTGGTTCTCCTTTTCCTACGTAGTGTTGTTAGATATATTTCTGTATTACTGAGTGGAGATCCATCAGATAATAAAACACGTCCACTAATATGCATGGGTGCCTTTTTGACGGTAACCACTACGTTTTCAAGATGTGCACCTGGTTCGATTGAAATAGTTGGTTTACCAAACCAAGTAGGAGACTGCCTTCGGAAAGCTGTTGAATAAACAGTAATATCATCGAATTTAAGTGATGATATTCCAAATCCGGAACCGAGTTCAGGATAGACCACTATTCGTGATGAACCCGAATCTATATTTGCAATTGAGAATAGTCCTTCCTTATCAGTTACTGCTTTCTTCCAAATTGAATTTGGTTTTCTCGGTCCTATCTCCCACCTATCTTTAATTTCAATAGGTTTTACTGCAAGAGTTAAATCTGGAATTGGTTCACCGTCTCTATCTACAACACGACCAGATATGCTTGATAAGTTATTATCTGCAATGCAAATGCAATTGACAGAGAAACTTACCACAACAATTACCAATAAAACGATAATGAATTTGTTTCTGATATGTAAACGCGGCATTGTTTACACCTCCATATAAACCAGTTGAATATACACATTGGTTTGTTGTAATAATATTAGTATCTGGTAAGGAGATTTGCTTCTTATGGATTTGAAAAAGCGGTTGCATATCGTTTATTTATTGTTGACTTACTTAAGGATAAATCAATTCCTTCCAAATATGCAACCGCTCTATTCCAGATTATTCTTCTGCGAACTGCGGTCTGCCGAGAGCGTCTGTTCTTCCTTGACGTTTGTAATGAGGTAGATGTCCACCTGCATCGGCTAATAAGCGTTCGTGTGCGAGTGCAATTCTGTCCGCACCTTTATCTGTAATGTCATTTTGACATGTTGGATCAGCCTCAAGGTCAAAGAGACGTGTACCGTTATTAAGATCAACACTGGAAAAATACCAGTTTTTAGCGTCTTTATACCAAACAGAGTTAACATAGCGACATGTAAGGTATTCACGGGATACGAATCCATCTTTGCCTTCGACCAGTGGAAGGAGACTCTGTCCCTGAAGTTCACCTGCAGGTTCGACTTGACTTGCTGCCATGACAGTAGCAGGCACATCAAGTGTATAAACGAATTCCTCACATGTTGTGCCAGCATTAGCTCCAGAAGGATGTCTAACGAGGAGCGGAATATCCATAGTTCCAGGATACATGAAGTTAGCAGGTTTACCTGTCGCTTTATCAGGATTCTCAGCGAAGTTGGTTCCGTGGTCACTTAGGAACATAATTAACGTGTTATCACGCATTCCGAGACGATCAATCGTATCTACTAATCTTCCAAACCACGTATCCACAAGTGTGACCAATCCAGCATAATTTGCTTTAACACTTGGTAAACGGTTTTCCAGTTCTTCATCTTTGAGTGAACCGTAAGGGAGATTGAGACAGATAGGTTCACGATCCTCTCTGCTTCCGTATAGATCGTAATAGTGGATTGGTGCTTCCCAAGTTTCGTGTGGTGTGAATCCGTCAACATAAAGGTAGAATGGTGTATTGTTGTGATTATGTTCTACAAATTCAATTGCGGACCGGAATAATCTCGCGGTTGGCCAGTTTTCCTCTTCACGTTCAGGTTGAACATTAACAATATGTGATTTGACACGGGGTGCATTACCCCGATATCTTGCAACTTGGGAAGGATCAGCGTGTGCACCGCCACGATATCTATCCTCTGCTTGACCTCTCACAAACTGCCATTGTTGGAAACCACGCGTGAAGTTCATACCCGGTACAAAATAGTGCGGCACATCTGCAAAAAATCCCGTATGATATCCATTTCGGACAAGAGATTCAGCGATTGCAGGTTCATCAGGAGACATTGGCTGCCAGCCGGGTGTGTATACGTTATCCCACGGTACTGGATTATAAGAACTAATAGGATATACACGTCTACCAGTATGTAATGTGCGGCGCGTTGGGATTGTTGGTAAGATTTCTGGGTGTGCATTGGTAAATGTTACACCTTCTGAAGCAAACCGTGCCAAATTCGGTGTGTGAACCCAGTCGTTACCGTACGGACTGAGATATGCTGTACGAAGTGTATCTGAAACTACGACGACGATGTTCCAACTCATGTATTACCTCCAAAAATAATTTGTAAATTGTTCACTTAGATTACAACAAAGATGTACTGTTGAATTATACTGTATAGTCAAAAACCAGAACGTCTTCAACGAGTGGACGTATGGAATCACCTGCTACTTTTTGGTGAAAAGGATGTGGTAGATAAGCATCTCTCGCTGCTTCATCTGTAAATCTAACTATAAAACCGAAACTATATCCCTGACTCTTGCCTTCGGGACTGTTGTTAGTGCCAGCAGTAATAGATTCAATACCCGGTATTTCATCAGACATTTTCGATAAGGTTTGAGGTAATGCATCTATTTGTGCAGATGTGACATCGGACTTTAACTTCAGCAACACAATATGTTCAACCATAAATATTCTCCTATTTGTTATATGTATGCTTAATGCTGATTGGGTGGAATAGTTATAGAGATTTGGTATATAATATTAGTATTACACATCTACTGTTTTTTCACAAGATATTTGTCCGTCCTAACCGGATTAATTCATTCAATGATTAGATCCTACTCTCTTTTATACGAGGAAAAACAGATGAGAAGAATATACTCATATATCTCAATCTTATTGGTAAGTATTGTAGCAACCTCAACCATTTTTGCACAAGATAATACACAATTCGGCTTACCTGATGGTGCAATCGCTCGTCTGGGAAAAGGCGGTATAAATGTGATGAAGTTTTCACCAGATGGTACGAGTCTTGCTGTGGGGACGGATATCGGTTTGTGGATATACGATGTCGCAAGCGGGAAAGAGACTCCAATGTATACAGGACTTACCAGCCAAGTTAATACACTTGCCTTCTCACAAGATGGCACCTTACTTGCTACCGGTGGAATTAATGATCCAGTTATCACCGTTTGGAATATGGTAACAAAGGGCAAACACACAAACCTTATGTTACCTGCAGGTCGATTTCAATTATCCAAATTGGTATTTTATGGCAGGGTACTAATTAGTATTAACGGACTCAGTTTAAACAGTAATCGTGAAATTGTCTATTGGAATGTTAACACTGGTCGGATCTTATCGGAGTCAAAAATATATGAACCATTTGATGCAGTTGCCTTTTCTCAAGATGGGAATTTTCTTGCTGGTGCAGGTGTCAAGAAAGGAGAAATTCATTTATTGGACACAACGACGAAAAGCAGAAAATGGAATCTCAAGGGTCATGGTAAAAGAAAGTTAGGTTCAAAGATATGGTCTATGGTATTCTCACCTGATGGAAAAATACTCGCAAGCGGAAGTATTGATAAAACGGTAAAGATTTGGAATTTAGAGAATCACTCAGAACTTGCAACGTTAAAAGGTCATTCAGGATGGGTTACAACTGTTGCATTTGCAATGGACAGAAAAACCTTTGCAAGTGGAGACGCGAAAAATGGTATTAAAGTCTGGGATTTAGACACATACCAAGAACGTGCAACGCTTATAGGACATAAAAATACCATCAATGCATTGGCATTTGCACCTATTGAAACACCAGTTTACGGTATGTGTCTTGCCAGTGGTAGTGCGGACGGAACTATCCGATTCTGGGATACCTCCAAAGGAAAGGAGATTACTACCTTCACTTCTGGACATACAGAATGGGTAAAAGCAGTTTCATTCTCAAATAATTGGAGAACGCTCATGAGTGCAGCCTTTAACGGAACCGTAGATATATGGGATCTAAAAACGCACAAAAAACAGTCTGCATTCACTGCAGGACAGACAAATAGAACCATCACTGTGGCGTTATCACCAAATGGTGAGTATTTTGTATGTCACGGTAGTCCTGATATGATCGGATTTAAATCAAGCGGATTTGGAAGGAGATCTGCAATAGGTGGTTCAAACAATCTTCAAGTATGGAATCTTACAACGGGTGAGAAACTCGCAGCCTCTTGGCAGGAAATTGATCATTATAAAACATCAGCAGCATTCTCAACAGATAACAATCTCCTTGCAGTAAGCAGTTACAAAGAAATTAGAGTATGGGACTTAAATACCAGAAATGAATTGTTTCAGTTAAACCTACAACAACCGATGTTCAATATAAGAATAAAGTTTTCACCTGATGGAAAGAAAATTGCTGTCGTTAATTCTTCTCAGATGTCACAGGTGTGGGATATTCCTACGCTGAAGGACATAACACCATTAAAAATTAAAGATGTTGATACAATAGAATTTTCACCAGACAGTTCTATGGTTACAATGGTCAGTAGCGATGAAATTCACAGGTTGAAATTTGGTATGCTACATGGAGATGAACGTGCCATACACCATGGAATGTTATGGGGATTTAATAGAGTATTGACTTCCTCCCCTGATGGTACTATTTTAGTTGGGTCAATGGATCATGGTACAGACGGACTTATTAATTTATATGATGTAGTGACTGAAAATAGTTTGAGTTCTTTGTCTGGACATACGGAACTGATTGAAACATTAGTTTTTTCACATGACGGAAAAATACTCGCAAGTGGAAGTATGGATGGAACTGTTATTTTATGGGATTGGGATAAAATTATCTCAAAAGCAAGGAAACTACGGGGATTAACAAATGAAAAATAGAAATCTATTATACATAATTTTGTTATTAGTTTTTATGTTGTTCTCGATATGTTTTGCACAAGATAATACACAAATCGGTCTACCTGAAGGTGCAATCGCGCGACTTGGTAAGGGTGGTATTAATGTCATGAAGTTTTCCATAGATGGCACTCGACTTGCAGTTGGGACAAGCATTGGTGTATGGTTGTATGATGTACATGATGGGAAAGAAAAAGCATTGTTCAAGAATAAAACAGAACAGGTAGATGTACTTGCAATCTCATCAGATGGAAATATCATTGCATCTGGTGGAAATGATAAACCGGAAATCCATTTGTGGAATCTGGCTACTGGTCACACACCAACAATACTTACATTGACCCATAAGTTTATAGGATTTGCATCGTTGGTTTTTTCTCAAGACAATAATACACTGATTAGTTTAGGTCAAAACGGTTATATAACAGAATGGGAAGTTCTATCAGGAAAGAAAATATCAGAGAAACAGTTTAATAATATAAAGATAGTCGCGGAGTTTTCCCATGACAGAACAAAATATGTAAGTGGTAATCCGAATAATGGGGAACTCCGTTTATGGGATGTTGTGAATGGAAAAATTGGGGAAACTATCAAACTAATGCCAGATCCCAAATTAGGAAGGTCTTTCCTAAAATTAATCGGTTTTTATTTTAATGAGAAGTATGATAGAAAAGGTGTAGAAACATTGGTATATTCATATGACAGTAACTCCATCGCGAGTGCACATGAGGATAACATAATTAGAATATGGGATCCCATAACCAGAGTTCACATTCTAAGCCTTATTGGACATACCGAATATATAAATACCTTAGCATTTTCACCAGACAATACATTACTTGCAAGTGGTGGTTCAGATAATAAGATTTTATTGTGGGATGTGAAAAAAGGTCATCTTGTGGGAACTATTAAAGGACACTACGATAGCATCAGGGCATTGGTGTTCTCTCCTGCTAAGAATCATCTTCTTGCAAGTGGGAGTTCTGACGGAACTTTACGTTTATGGGATGTTGATTCGGGGAAGGAACATTCAACAATTGCTACTGGATTTACTGAATCAGTTCAAGCATTGTCGTTCTCAAACGATCACAAGATACTTTGCAGTGCAGCGTCTAACGGGAATGTGCAGTTATGGGATGTAATTAAGAAGAGAGAATTACCTTCACCTTATATTATTAGATCTGACCTGTTTAATGCATTTGTGATCTCACAAGATGCTAAACTCTTTGCCAGCAACGGTTCCAAAACAAAAGTAAGTTCACTGGGAGATAATATGCATATTCATACAAGTCCAGATAGAAGAACACGTTTATGGAATCTTCCTACAGGTGACGAAATTAAATCCTTCAAACATCAGGCGACTGCACTAACAATTTCAACTGATAAAAAAATGCTCGCAGCCATCACACGATACCAAGGTGGACAAATTTGGAATATACACTCAGGTGAAAAAATAGAAAGTTTTGTGATCGATAAACCCAATTCATCTAAATTATTGTTTTCACCAAATGGGAAGTACCTTGCTACCTATGGATACAACAATCACACACAGGTGATTGACATTCCTAGCAAGCAAATATACTCACCTAATAATATAACAGATATTCTGTCTTTGGCATTTTCTCCTGATAATAATCAAATTGCTACCAAACACTCCGATGGAATCAGTTTGTGGAATCTATCATCCAAGGGTTTAAAGAAACACATGACACTAAGTTCATTTGATAACCGTGGTTCCGGTAAATCATTGATTTACTCCCCAAATGGTAAAATACTACTTGAAACGCAAGCAAGAGGAAATGTAAATTATATCAATTTATGGGAAATTGACACAGGTGCTGAAATTGGAACAGTGTCTGGTCATACAGACACTATTGAAACACTTGTGTTTTCACATGATGGTAAAATACTTGCAAGTGGTAGTTTGGATGGCACAATTCTTCTTTGGGAATGGGATAAAATAATAATGAAAGTAGGGAAAAATAATGATTAACACAAAAATTACTAATAAACACAAACAAATTTTTCCTAACATGTTTGTTTGTTTAATTCTCTTCATATTTACAGTTATGTATGGCTGTGAAAGTGAACCGCCAATACAAACTGAAATCAATCAATCTGTTGTATCAGATAAAGGGGAACTCACCGGAACGGTAAGACCCATCGAAGCATTAGTAGTTCTACAAAGAAACGGAGTTGATTTTCGAACTACATTGGCAGATGACCAAGGAAAATGGAATATAACAGAACTTCCAACAGGTGATTATAGCCTTTATGTCGTGGCAAGTGAATATTTCACAGATATTTCACGGAACGATATAACGGTTGAAGCACGTCAATCTCTTGATATAGGAAAAGTCGAATTAAGACCTCATACTGAAGCTGCCACTATCATAGGACAAGTGATTGATAAGACGAATAGTCATCCAATACCAGAAATTGATGTAAACATCATCTGTGTAACAGGTATCTGTGCACCAATCAACGGTATTACAGATTCGGATGGCAACTTTTCAATTCAACTTTGGTCAGGATTAGCAGGAAAGGTGAACATAAAAACACAGGATCATCACCCAACTTTAATACGTGTACAGCCATTACCCCCAAAACAGACCTTTGATATAGGTAAAATTGTTCTCGAGAAAAGATAAACAATGTAATGAACTATAATTTTATAAGTTTTCTTGATACTAAAATACTACCTTCCATAGGAGCAAATCATGAAATCTATACAGATAGTATTAACATCTACTATATTGACTGTATTTATTATGTCATTCAGTTATGCACAGGATAACACGCAAGCCGGTTTACCAGAAGGTGCAATAGCGCGTCTCGGAAAAGGTGGTATTAATATCATGCAATTCTCTCCTGATGGCACACAACTTGCAGTAGGAACGGATGTTGGCGTGTGGCTATATAACGTGTCAGATGGAAAAGAAACGGCTTTGTTCACTGGACATACTGGTCATGTTAATGCACTTGCTTTCTCACAAGATAGAAACATACTTGCAAGTGGTGGTTTTAATAATCCTGTCATTCAAATTTGGGATCTCGAAACGAAAGACAAACATTCAGAACCTATTCAACTGCATGATAACAATACATTGAATTCATTAGTTTTCTATGGTAGGAATCTTATCAGCATAGCAGGACATGATGATATAAGTTATTGGGATATTACCACAAGGAATAGAATATTGCAGTCAAATATAGGCAACCCCTACGATGTTGTCACCTTTTCCCGTGATGGTAAATACCTTGCGTATGTAGATCGAGATGGAAAAATTCACTTATGGGATACAACAACAAGTAGTCACAAGGCGACACTTAAGGGTCATGGTGATGGTAATGATTCCGAAATTCGTGCTTTGTCGTTCTCAATGGATGGCAAAATCCTTGCCAGTGGAAGTGATGACAGAACTGTGAAATTGTGGGATACGCAGAACAACACAGAACTATCCACGCTCTATGGACATCTTGGATGGGTCACTGCTATTGCTTTCTCCGAAGACGGTAACACACTTGCAAGTGGGGACGCAAATAAAACGGTAAAACTTTGGGATTTAGAAACAAAAAGAGCACGTGCTACCATCAGAGGTCATAAAAACACAATCATCGCTTTAACTTTCGCACCGGACGGTGAATCACAATATGGAGGGTGTCTCGCAAGTGGGAGTGCAGATGGAACCATTCGGTTCTGGAATCCAAATACCGGAAAAGAACTTACCACATTTACAAAAGGTCACACAGAATCGGTAAAGTCAATTGCATTTTCTGAATTTGATATAACACTCACAAGTGCAGCAAATAATGGTTTAGTTGATGTGTGGAATATTAAATCACGGAAAAAACAGGATACATATACCTATGGACAATGCGATGTTACCGATACAGCAATAATATCAAGTGATGCAACTCATTTTGCAAGAAGTGGCAGCAAAGGTTTAATTGTGTATGATCCTGTAGGTTTCGGTTCTCGTAAAAATTTACATGGTGGTCCTGGATTTCAACTATGGGAGATAGCCACTGGTAATGATATTAAGGGTCCATGGCATATCGCTGGCAATTTTGCTACTGAATTTGTATTTTCGCCTATTCCCAATATCATTGCAGTTAACATTAAAGGAGAAATTAGGACATATCACGTAAACACAGGTGATGAACTGTTCCGAATTAATGCACGCTGGTCTTCTTGGAGAGATCCAGTGTTTTCTCCTGATGGGAAATGGGTTGCTTACAGTGCTTTTACTGGGTTGACAACTGTGTGGAATGTTGAAGCACTTAACAATGAACCTGCAGTAATTACACTTAAAAGGACGAAAACAATCACATTTTCACCAGATAGTTCTATCCTTGCTATAGCAGCTGATAGTGGTATCCACTTGTGGAAACATGGTATACAAGCAGGGGATGAGACGACAATAATCCCTGGTAATTTACAATCAGATAAAAGTGTTTTGATATTTTCTCCTGATGGAAACATGCTGGTTGGGTCTGCTATGGTTGGTTGGGACAATCCAATTAAGGTTTGGGATATAGAAACAGGTAGGCTTATGATAAGCTTATCAGGACATACTGAAGATGTTGAAGATCTTGCATTTTCACATGACGGTAAATTACTCGCAAGTGGTAGTGAGGATGGTACTGTGTTACTTTGGGATTGGGCTAAAATAATTACTAATGCAAAATAAAACAATCGAAAATAAAATGAAAACCAAACATCAATTTATCATCATATCGCTGTTGATTGTTACGGTGTACTCAATCGGATTCGCTCAAGATAACACACAAGTCGGTTTGCCTGAAGGCGCAATCGCACGATTGGGAAAAGGTGGGATAAATATTATGCAGTTTTCTCCAGATGGCACTCACCTGGCGGTAGGAACTGATGTTGGTGTGTGGCTATATGATTTACCAGATGGGAAAGAAACTGCTTTGTTTACTGAACATTCTGGACAAGTCAATGCTCTTGCATATTCACATGATGGAAGAATTCTTGCATGTGCTGGGTTTTTAAATCCGGTTATCAAGTTATGGGACATGCAGACCCATAGTAAACATAGTACTTTTACATTAAATAACAGTACTAATGCAATTTCTGAGTTGGCATTTACCGATGATAACAAAACACTTGTCAGTCTTGTTATGTTCGGTGAAATAATCCTTTGGGATGTTAAAACTGGAAAAAATACATCTCATGATATAGTAGGTAGTATACATTTAAATAAGACAGCTGCAATTTCTCAAAATGGCAAAATCTTTGGCATAGGAGAAGAAAATGGCAAAATCAATTTATGGGATGTAATAAAAAGAAAAAAGAGTGCAACTCTCAAAGGACATTCAAGTCTATTTAAAGGAGATAGTTTACCCGCTGCTGCTGTTTCTGAAATTTTCAATCAACCACAACACGCAAAAATAAGGGAATTGGCGTTCTCATCAGACGGACTAATGCTCGTGAGTGGCAGTTCAGATCACACCATTCAAATATGGGACATTAAGAAACGCAAAAGACTTGCAACGTTTAAGGGACATGAAGATGCTGTAACTTCTGTCGCGTTCTCTACTGATGGAAAATTAGTTGCTGGTGGTGATGATAATAAAGTGATTAAACTATGGGATGTAGACGGTAGAGATGAACTCGCTACATTCACAGGACATAAAAATAAAATCAATGCATTAGTGTTCTCTCCAAACAGAGAAACCCTTGTAAGTGGGAGTGCAGATGGAACCATTCGATTATGGAACACAATTAACGGTGAAGCTATCGCTACATTGGCATCAGGATATACTGAAGCCATTAAATCCATTGCATTTTCTGAAAACGGAACTACACATACAACTGCCGCATCTAACGGAACAGTGGATGTATGGAGTCTCAACACTTTGCAAGAATTGACTACTTATACCTTTGGACAAAACAATATAACGACAGCGGCTACGTTATCTCCAGATGCTACACATTTTGCCTATCAAGATAAGAGTAGGAAAGGTAACAATAGTATTCAGGTATGTGAGATTATCAGCAATAAGAAAATACCTGGACCATGGCAGGACGTAAAAACCCGAGAGGTTGCATTTATATTCTCTCCTGACAACAAAACAATCGTGATCAATTCTCAACAAGGTATACATTCGTGGGATATAAACACGCAACTTGAATTATTTCACTATAAAATGGAACACACATTTGTAAGTAATATGGTTTTTTCCTCCAATGGAAGACTATTTGCATCTTATGGGAATCATGTCCGCACACGAATATGGGATATTACTAAGGATCGCCAAATTGCACCGTCTCACATGAAGAACGCAACTGCATTAGCATTTTCATCCGACGGTTCTCTTCTTGCTCATAAATATTTTAAAGATGGAATTGTTTTGTGGGATGTTACACCTTTAGGGTTAAGGGAACGTGGTAAGATTCCAGATAGTAAAAGTGGATTTGGGGATGTATTAGTATTTTCACCTGACAGAACAACACTTTTTGATGTGAAACATGAACGTTGGCAAGACATTATACAGTTATGGGATGTGGATTCAGGTACGGATTTAGGTACTCTGTCTGGACATACAGAAAAAATCATAATGTTGGTGTTTTCGCATGATGGTAAAACATTAGCAAGTTGTAGCGAGGATGGTACAGTAATTCTATGGAATTGGCATAAAATTGTCTCCAAAAGAGCAATTGATAACAAAGAGATTCGAAATAAATTGATCCCTCCACAACAACGTATACAATACGCAGGAAAGGCAGAAGAAGCGGAAGCGGTTATGAAGTGGCTACAGAACAACGGTTATCAGATAAAGAGAAGTGGTGATGGATACAACTTAATACACGGAAATAGCAAATCTCATGTTTCGGGTAATAGTTCAATTAGTTTAGGTGACATATCTTTTTCACTTGATCGTAATGGTGTACTCCGAATTCGTGTTGGTGGTGTGGGAGCGGGATCATATATTTTAAACGAGAAGGGTAACCTTAAGTATGTAGATTTGTCCGAGGAAAACGAAACGTCTAAATAGGAGTGTACACATGAGAATGGATAGATACTATATCATCATATTACTATTAATATTAACGATAATCTCAAACGGTTTTGCCCAAGACAACACACAAGCAGGTTTACCCGAAGGTGCAATCGCACGATTGGGAAAAGGTGGGATCAATTTGATGCGGTTTTCACCCGATGGCGCGAGACTTGTTGTTGGAACGGATGTTGGTGTGTGGCTATATGATTTACCAGATGGGAAAGAAACTTCTCTGTTCACAGGACAACGTGGACAAGTGAATGCAATTGCATTTTCTCCGGATGGTAAAACCCTCGCAAGTAGTGGAGAGGATAGTCCTGTAATACAGTTTTGGAATTTGGACACGGAGGAAAAACATCATGCAATTGGATTAACAACGATACGTGATTCTGTGGTGATGTTAGCATTCCATGGAACAACACTTATTAGTTTGGACCGACGAGGTCAGATAATTTATTGGAATGCAGACACAGGTAAGGAACTGTCCGAAACTGGAAAAATAATGCAATTCAATGCAGTGGCATTGTCTAAAGATAATAATCATTTTGCAATTGGAACACAGGACGGTAAAATACATCTGTGGGATGCAACTACTGGAAAACGTAAAAAAGCACTAATTGGACATGCAAGCCTTTTCAAAAAACAGGACAAAGAAGTGATCGCATTAGCATTCTCACCTGATGGTAAAATACTGGCAAGTGGAAGTGAAGACAAAACGGTGCAATTATGGAACACACAGGACTTTAACAAAATTACAACACTCAGAGGACATAAGGGGTGGATAACTTCAATTGCATTCTCTCAGGATGGAAAGACATTGGCAACTGGAGATGCAAGCAAAGTAATCAAATTATGGGATATAAAAACAAAAAAAGTGAAAGGGACTCTGTCGGGACATAAAAATACTATAAATGCCTTAGCTTTCGCACCAGAGAGCATGTCTCAATATAGTGGATGTCTTGCAAGTGGAAGTGCGGACGGAACAATACGATTCTGGAATCCAGAAACTGAAGAAGAACTCATACCCTCCATTACAGGACACACAGAATGGGTAAAAGAAATTGCTTTTTCTGAAAACGACACAACCCTTTATAGTGCTGTTTTTAACGGTACAGTAGAGATATGGGATCTGTCCACTTATCAGGTGTTGGACACATTCATCTCTGGTCATAGTGATTCAACTTGGTCTGTTGCATTGTCATCGGATGCAAAGTTTTTTGCAAGTCGAGGCGGTGATGCAATGATAGTATTTAATTCCTTAGGTTCTGGCGCGCATATAAGCGGTGGAGGAGGCAGTAATCTCAAAATCTGGGAGATTTCCTCAGGCAAAGAGTTTCCCGTACAGATGAAGCAGCGTGGTATCATACAAGCTTCACCTGCATTTTTTCCTGATAATAATCTTGTTGCAGTGAGTGACTTTCGAACAATTCGAGTTTGGCATATCAATACAGGAACAGTCCTGTTTCAACTTAACACCAAAAGTCCAATGCATAGAGGAAAGATGGTGTTTTCACCTGATGGCAAAAAGTTTGCTGTAGTAAGTTCAGGTCGCGTTCCTGAAGTGTGGGATGTTGCAACACAGAACAACATCACTCCTCCAAATATGAAACCTGCAGAAGCATTTTCATTTTCACCTAACGGTGCTACTGTTGCTACTGCAAGTTCACATGGTATCCACTTATGGAAATTGGACGCTGCAGAAAATGTCCACACTCCACTTGATGTAAAATTGTTTGGTTTAGATAAGTTAATAACATTTTCACCTGATGGTACATTCCTTGTAGGTACTGATGGTAGGAAACTGAAATTGATTGATGTGGAAACAGGCAATGAATTTTCATTTCACACCACACATTCTGAATCGATTGAAACATTGGTTTTTTCCCATGATGGAAAAACACTTGCAAGTGCAAGTGCGGATGGGACTGTCCTTCTTTGGGATTGGGAACAAATATCTGCCAAGTAAATTCAGAATAAAATAAGGAATAAATTATGATTTCAAAACACTACCTACTCATTATATTTTTCTTGGCTGTCGTGATTTTCTCATCCAGTCATGCCCAAGACAACACGCAGGTGGGTCTACCAGAGGGTGCAATCGCACGATTGGGAAAAGGTGGTATTAACATAATGCAATTCTCTCCAGATGGCACATACCTTGCCGTTGGAACGGATGTCGGGGTTTGGTTATATGACGTACAGAATGGAGATGAATCTGCACTATTTACAGGACATACTGGTCATGTGAACGCACTTGCATTTTCTAATGATGGATACCTGCTCGCAAGCGGTGGATTTAACAATCCAGTAATACAAATTTGGGACACAGAAAGAAAAAACAAACTTACGACTATCCCATTAACTCAGGCAATGCATATCACGTCTGCCATCACATTCTATGGTAGGACATTAATTAGTGTTAATACAGGTAGCGAATTATCCTTTTGGCAGGTTGACACTGGAAACCAGTTATCATCCTTCAAATTTGATAATTCATATACTAAGGTTGTCTTTTCCCCAGATGGTAGTATGCTTGCAGGATCGGACAATATAAAAGAATTTCATTTATGGAACACAACCAATACCAATAAGTTGGGGATATTAACGGGACAAGCGGTTAGACAAGATATGGAAATTTTTGCATTAGCGTTTTCTCCAGATAATCGGATATTTGCCAGTGGGAGTAAGGACAAAACGGTGAAGTTATGGGATACACAGAATTACACTAAAATTGATACGTTAAGAGGACATAATGCGTGGGTTTCTACAATAGTTTTTTCCAATGATAGCAAAACGTTAGCAAGTGGTGACGCGGGTAATGTGATTAAACTATGGGATTTAGAATTAAGGAAAGAACGTGCTACGTTAACTGGACACAAAAACACAATCAATGCTTTAGTCTTTTCCCCTGAAGGAACTCCTGTCTATGGAATGTGTCTTGCCAGTGGGAGTGCAGATGGAACTATAAAATTGTGGAATCCGCAGGAAGGTAAGGAACTAATTACATTCACAACAGGACATATTAAATGGGTCACTGCAGTCGCTTTTTCAGAGGATGGAAAAAGATTGACAAGTGCAGCCTTTAACGGTAATGTTGATACATGGAGTTTAGAGAGTCGACAGGTATTAACGAGTTTACCAACTGAACAGAGTACTAATACAGAAATATCTGCTTTGTCACCGAATGCTAACTTTTTTGCCTTTGATGGTTTGGTCAGTATGATTGTATTTAATCCGGTAGGATTTGGACTACAAAGTGGAGGCAGTGGTAAAGTTGTAGGTTTGGGTAATAATAAGAATAATATTCTTCAATTATGGGATTTAGTAACTGGTGAGAAACTACCACTACCCTTGCAAAATGGTGGTAAAAGGTATTCAGCTGCAGCATTCTCACAAGATAACAGTATGTTTGCTTTAAGCAGTCACAAAGAATTACGTGCATGGCACCTTAATTCTGGAAGAGAGATATTCCAAATTAATACAGCACGACCAATGTTAACTGAAACATTAATATTTTCTCCTGACGGGAAAAGACTCGCTTCCGCAAGTCGTTTTCATAGTCCACAGATATGGGATATTTCTACACAGCAAAATTTAACACCATCCAATATCAATAGATCCGATACCTTGGCATTCTCACCCGATAGTTCTATGATTGCGACTGTTAGCAGAGGTGGTATCTATTTGTGGAATATAGACAAAGAATCAGAAGACGAACCAAACACAATACCAGGAGATTTTCACGGATTTAAAAATGAATTAGTCTTTTCTCCTGATGGTACCATTCTTCTATCATCTGGAAAGGATAGTTGGAGCACTCCAATTAAGCTATGGGATGTGGCAACAGGTACAAGTTTGGGAAAACTATCTGGACATACAGAATCTGTAGAAACGCTTGTGTTTTCACATGATGGGAGAATACTTGCAAGTGGTGGTCAGGATGGAACTGTCCTTCTTTGGGATTGGGAAAAAATATCTGATATGACGACAGATGAGAAGTAAATAGGAAATCAAGAGTAAGTTAAAATTGGATAAATCTATATCAATCGCTATGTAATTTGCAACTTTTATCGTAGTTAACCAGACAGAAATTATGCTGTTAATAAATGATGCATGCCCCACCAGCACAGACACTACCACTCTTTTGTGTCGCATCACCTGCCACACTACTATCTTCTCCAGATTCAAAATCTGCAATAAGTGATTCGGTTTTTTCTGTCGGTTTTGATATATTAAACTGCAACGAATTATTTGCTGTAAAGGTAACCGTACATCCGGAAAATGAAACGGTGATTAATAGAGCAAACAACAGGATAAGCATGGATCTGTAATTATGTTTCACGAAACTATACCTCAATCTTCTGGAGATTAACTTGGTCAAGAGAGTTATTTCCTAATTCCAGATTGCTCGCAGATGAGATGTGATTTGCATATTTGGACATAGAACTTAATCCTAATTCTTCACGTTTTTGGTTTACAGTCTGAAGAATAAGTACATCAAGTATAACTGGGTCTGCACTCACGAACAACCCACCATATTGCCATGAACTTTCTGCATGATATTCAGGACCTCGGTCATAAGAAGCCACCAACCCATCAACGATATTGATCACGACCTTATCCTTTAGCACCTTATTCTCATAAATCTCGGCAATAGCTGGGTTGCAATATAGGGGTTTGCCATGGAATCTCTGTGTATTATCTACACTTCCGAAAGCCATGTTTTTTAGACATCCACTTACCCCAGACATGTCATGCTGTTTCAATACTGGTACATTTATTAATACATCCACCATTTCTGTGACAATTCGGGAATATAGAGAACGAGTGCTCTCGTTTTCACGTCTGGCTATGCTGTCTTTTTCTGTTTCATAGAATACTTCGTCATCATAACCGATGTTCTTCAGATCTGTTGCCAGTGTGCGAACATCACCATCATCTGTCTCAATTGGATACCCAGCATTGAGCAGATGTGATTCAAATCTATCCCAAATTATAATCTGCTTTCTGAGGACTCCTGCACTGAACAAACCCTCAATAATTTTGTTGACGATTACAGAATGTGTACTTAACTCTGGACCGGCAAGCGGATTTATTTTGATACCCACAATATGGTCAGGAAGGACGAAGTCTCGCCATGCCTCTTTTGCAGTATCCCGACCGGTAAGTTTAATCATTGACTGGTCAACCATCTCACCTACAATATCTTCGTTTAGTCTGTCATCTTCCCACACTTTTTTCCCTATAGTTTCAATTACAGGAGTTTGTGCTGCTTTTTGTGCAGGAGTGGTTAGTACCCGTCCACCAATCTGAGCGAATGCTGGAAGTGTGCTAAGTGCGACACCACTAAGTGTTCCGATATTTGTTAGAAATTGTCGTCTATTGTATTTGTCACGATCCTGCACAGTCTCTTCACAGTCTGTAGTGATGTTATCAATACCCTTGTCATGTGTTTTCATTGGAGTTTACCTAATTCTGTTAGGATTGTAGAGGTTGGTACACGAACATACTGAGTATCAATTGATTTCCAAGCAATTGTTTTATCTGGTAAAATTATAAAAGATGCAGGTCGTGCGATCACAGTGTTAGTATGATCAAGCACATTATATGAATTTATCACATCTTTGTTGCTATCTGACAGAACAGGATATGTTAAACCTACTTTTTCAACTGTTCCTTTTGTTTTTGCGACACTTTCAGAACTGATTGCGATAAGTTCTGCACCAGCTGCTTGAATTTTGCCATAATTATCTTGCAACTCACCGAGTTGCGTCGTGCAGAGTGCTCAGCCACCTGTTCGGTAAAAGACAATAACGACCATTTTGTCCTTTCCAAGATATTCTGAAAGGGAATGTATGTTCCCATTTCCATCTGACAGCTCAAAATCGGGTGCAGTGCCACCTATTTTCAAACCTTCACCTGGTACCGACCCATCTTCATACTTAATCAATTCTACTGAATCTACTGAAACCGTTTCTCCAGCAATTATCGTTACGTTACGTTCAATGTCTTGATATCCGTCGGCAGATATATGTAGCGTGTAATTCCCGGCTACAAGCCCATTTATCTCGTAACTTCCGTTTCCACCCGATTGTGCTATAAGTTGTCCGTCCTGATACAAACGCAAATGGATAGATACTCCATCTATTTTTTCAATATCAACTTTGAGCGTCCCTATTTGTTCTCTGTTTTCGTCGTCATTGGTAATAGGATTGTCTGCAGTTCCACAACCTAATGCGACCAATAGAGAAAATAACAATAAAAAGAATACTGTTGTCGGTTTCATTTATAAATTCAAACTCCTTAGGTAATTATGTTTTCCTCTGTCTATGTAATAGATAAATAGTACAATTTTGAATGAAATTTGGAAAATAGAATTATAGTGGATTTTACAATTACTTTGACAGTTTCTTTGTAGGAGGGAACTCCGATTCCCGACCATAACATATTCATGGTCGCGATTCGGAGATCGCTCCTACAGAAGAGGTGTAAACATATTTTTATATTTCACTATATAACTATGGTAAAGTATAGAAATAATTATACATTTTCCTGATTGTGGTATACTATATGATATTATGGCATATTCACTTGATTTACGAAAACGGGTTCTTACTTTTATTGAAAATGGCGGCAGCAAAGTAGAAGCTGCTAAACTTTTCAATGTTTCCCGTGATATTATCTACAAATGGCAAAAAGCGTCAGACCCGCTTGCGGTTCAAAAACCGGGTCCCCGAGGTCCCAGGTGTATTGACTATAAGGCACTTGAACAACAGGTAAAAGATTATCCTGATCAAACGATGATAGAACGTGCCGCACATTTTGGTGTCTCAAAGTATTGTATTTGGTATGGGCTACGAAAACTCGGTATCTCGCGAAAAAAAAGACACTCGGCTATAAGGAACGATGTGATCACAAGCGAGAAGCATACCAACAACAACTCACAACCGAAAAATACCGCAGAAAATCATTAGTATTTATTGACGAAAGCGGGTTTCAATCAGAAAGTTTTAGACGCTATGGTTATGCGCAAAAAGGTGAACCTGTCCAAGACCTCATATCAAGTCAAAGAACCCGCACAACAACTTTAGTCGCAGCTCGCATGGAGAATGTATTCACAGCACACACATTATTTGAAGGAAGCTGCAATGCGGAGCGTTTTAATACGTGGCTTGAATGTGAGTTATGTCCACATTTAGGAGCAGACCATTTAGTAATAATGGATAATGCTCGCATTCATAGAACACAACGCACAAAAGAACTGATAGAAGCAACAAAGGCATCGTTATTGTATCTACCACCCTATTCTCCAGACTATAACCCGATTGAACACGATTTTGCAAACATAAAACGATTACGAGAATACAATAAAGATAAAACACTTGAAGATATTATTAATATGTATAAATAATTCAATAATCTACCATATATACAGATACCAATCCTATTTAATGTCTTTTCTAAATCTAACGTGAGTTCGGTATATGCTTTTTTGTAGCGTAAACTGTTTGCGTTCAACGGATGCACAAACTAAAAGTGTGCTACAAAGTGTGGTTAGAAACCGCACCTACCAAGGTTAATTGAGTAGTATACCAGTATTTAGATCTTTATATTTCTAATTCCGAACTCACATTATTCTATTTTAAGAATGACATACAGTAGGGAACATATAGTCTTAAAAATAAGTATCTTATAGTTTACCTAATTCTGCTATGATATCTGCAGTAGGAATACGATTACCTAAGCGGACATCAAGAAATTTCCAACCTACTGTTCCATCCTTAAGAATAATATAGGTTGAGGGACGTGCTATATGCTTATTGTTCGGGTCAACGACGTTATAATCTCCTATCGTTTCTTTATTACTATCAGAAAGGACAATGTATCCGAGACCTTCTTTACCAACCGTGTCTTTCGTTCCGGCTACGTTATCAGAACTGATAGCGATAAGTTCTGCACCCTTAGCTTTAATTGCATCATAATTATCTTGCAACTCACCGAGTTGACCACGGCAGAATGGTCACCATCCACCTCGGTAAAAGACGATTACCAAGTTTTTGTTGCCAATATAATCATCAAGTGCATGTTTCTTGTTATTGCCATCAGGTAATTCAAATGCTGGTGCTTCACTACCAATGCTTAATCCTTCACCTGGATCCAAAACAACAGGTACAAGAATGCCAGTAAGTTCAACCTCCAAGTCGAAGGTCTGGTCAGCTGAAATTGGATCAACTGTAACTTCGTACTCTTCAAATCCGGCATGTTCTACAGACAGGGTAAATGCTTGGTCAACAGGTAGGTTGTCAAACGTGAAAATACCTTCTTTATTTGTTAATGTTTCGTATTCTTTATCTGCATTATCTGTAAGTAGTACAAGTACATCTGAAAGGGTGTTTCCAGTTTTCATATCTGTTAGTACACCACGTAGATGGGATACTGGTTCCGCCAATTCCTCCAGAGTCACCTTATCCAATGAAACAGTTTCCACGGGAAGGACGGTTACATCCATTTCTGTTGTTGAATATCCTTTTGCAGAAATTTGGATCGTATAATCCCCTTCTTCAAGTTCAGAAAACTCATAGCTACCATCTGTTTCGGTTTGTGCGACCAGTTGTCCATCTTTTAACAATCGCACTTGTATTTTTAAATCATCTATCGGTTGCACCTCACCTTGGAGGGAACCAGTTTCCATCACAACATCTACACCTTTATCAACTGGGTCTTCAGAAGTTCCACAATTCAATCCAGTCAATAGCAATAATGCCAATGTGAAGAGGGTCAATACCTGTTTCATGATTATATGTTCCTTTTATCTCTGGTTTACTTCATTTTTTCTAAGACTATAATTATATAAGTATTTTGACTATGCATCTGTACCACATGGTCACCTATATATAGTGAAATATAAAAATATGTTTACACATCTTCTGTAGGAGCGATCTCCGATTAGCGACTAAGGATATGTATGGTCGGGAATCGGAGTTCCCTCCTACAAAGAAACTGTCAAAATAATTGTAAAATCCACTATAATTATAGACTTATAATATTATTGCACCTATTGTGCTACACGTTTTTTGATAGTACCCCAAGTTGTGGTGAGTTTACCCTTCGGCTCAACATCGGTAAGGTTCACAAGACCGTCATTCATTATTGAATTCATATCTGATTCATCTAAAGCGACATTGAAAAGTGCAACTTCGTCAATAATACCAGCAGTATAGCGGTCAAAGTGTCGTCCAATGTGAAACACCCCTTCACTTGTGCCGTATCCATCGTCTGGATTGAAATCAATTTCCGCTTCCATCTTACCGTCTATCCATATAGAAACTTTACCCGTATCAGCGTCTGCTCTACCAGCAATGAAGTGCCAATTGTCATCACCTATTTCAGTAGTACTCTCAGGTCTAAAACTTGTATTTTCAGAATCCCGTAGAAAGAATGTTACTTTATTATTCCCGCCACCGTTCCATATCATGTACCAAGGGGTTGCTTGTGTTTTATCTTCATAATTCTTGCCTGCAAGCGAACCACCAACTGTTGTACCTTTGAAATGTACTGTGAGAGTAAATGATGTCCCTGCTTCAAACGCAACATTGTTTGAATGTGGCACTTCAACCCAATCGTCTGTTCCATCAAATTGGAGTGCTTTACCAAATTGACCGTCTACCCATGTAGCACCGTGGATAGTTCCATCATTTCCATTTGCAGAGGAATCTGCTGCGACTGTACCTTCACCATCGTCAAATAGCCACATTCCTGTGATATTATCATGTTGATAAGCAGCGAAACAATGTGTAATTGATAGCACAAAGATTCCTATAATAATTGCCAATGTTGTCCCAATATTTTTATACATATTCATATAATACTCTCCTTATTATCTAAAAATATTACCTTTTATATTACCCCAAGTAATCGTTAGTTTACCAGTAGCATCAACAGATGCTGCTTCTTCCATACCATCATTCATAATAGTATTCATTTCCTTTTCACTCAATGCAACATTAAAGAGACCAACATCGTCAATGATACCTTTCGTGTACCTATCAAAATGTCGTGCGATGTGAAACACACCATCACTTGTACCATATCCATCATCGGTATTGAGAGGACCTTCAACATTCTTTTTGCCGTCAATCCACAAGGAAATCTTTTTTGCATCAGCATCAGCTACCGCTGCAATAAAATGCCACTTTTCGTCCGCTACATCAATTGTACTATCAATTCTGGAATTCGCATCATTAGAATTTCGTAGATAGAAAGAAACCTTCTTGTCACCACCACCGTTCCAAAGAAGATACCATGGTTTTGCTTGTGACTGATCTTCATAGTTTTTCCCAACAAGTGAGCCACCAACAGCGGAACCATTGAAATTAAGTGTGATGGTAAAAGAAGTTCCTTTTTTGAATGCAACAGTGTCTGAGTGTTGAACTTCAACCCAGTCATCTGTCCCATCAAATTCAAGCGCCTTCCCAAATTGACCGTCGACCCATTTTGCACCACCAATAATCTTGCCATCATTCCCGTTTTGTGAAGAATCCTTTGCAGTGTTTCCGTTCCCATCGTTGAATAACCACATACCTATGATACTGTCAGCATCAAGTGCAGCATTCGCTGGTAGGGTAAGTAGACAGACTGCAAATAGAATCGCAAGAAATAATCGAGATTTAGTCATAATTTCCTCCTATGGTTTTATATGTTTGATAGTGTAACATGTAGCTGTATGTTAGTCAAGTGGTTTTAATGGAGATTCAATTGAGAAGATTTAATGTCATACTTTTGAGTTTTTTGAGTCAAACCTAATATTGTAAATTAATGCATTAGGCTAAAACCCTTTATCAGGACTGGGTTTAGGGCTTAATTATGATAAAATTAGTCAGGATTGACTCAAAAGTTTTACATTATTGCAATAGGTTGAGAATGTGGGACTGAATATCTAAAAGATTACCATATTTTGACCTTCAATACAACAGACTTTATCCGTTATGGTGCTGAAGGAATTGTAGCGATTGATCCATCCGATGTATAGTTATATATCTCCACTGTATCAACAAAAACACCTTGAAAAAAATGGATATTCATGGCATAATCCTTAAATAAGAAATATAAAATCTCGTGTGCTGATATATCGCACACTGAATAAGGAATGGATACGCAATATGCCACTTGGTAGGAAAATACGTTATGGTATGGTAGGCGGTGGTCCTGATGCATTCATTGGAGCTGTGCATCGTAAGGCTGCTGCCCTTGATGGAGAAATTGATCTCGTAGCTGGAGCATTCTCATCCTCCCCTGAAAAATCACGGCAGCAGGGAGCCGAACTTTTTCTTGATGATAACCGTGTCTACGGATCATATAAAGAGATGGCGGAAAAGGAAAGCCAACTCCCCGATGGAGAACGGATAGATTTTGTCTCAATCGTTACGCCTAATCATGTTCATTATGATGTTGCAAAAACCTTCATAGAAGCCGGTTTCCATGTAGTCTGCGATAAACCTATGACTACAACAGTAGAAGATGCTGAATCCCTTTGTAATCTTGTCAAATCACATGATGTTATCTTTGCCTTGACACACAACTACACTGGTTATCCGATGGTGAAGCAGGCACGTGAACTGGTAAAAGATGGAAAACTCGGTACACTTCGTAAAATTGTTGTTGAATATCCACAAGGATGGCTTGCAACATTTCTTGAAAATGAAGGTGCAAAGCAGGCAGTCTGGCGAACAGACCCAAAACAGGCAGGTGCTTCATCGTGTATTGGTGATATTGGTTCACACGCAGAAAACTTGGCACACTATATCACCGGACTTGAAATGGAAGAAGTCTGTGCGGATATGACGACCTTTGTAGACGGACGATTATTAGAGGACGATGGGAACCTTCTTGTTCATTATGAGGACGGTGTGCGCGGTGTCTTATACGCATCACAAATCTCTGTAGGTGAAGAGAACAATCTACGTATCCGTGTATATGGGACAGACGCATCGTTAGAATGGCATCAAGAAAACCCAAATTATTTGTATGTGCGATTCCCGGATGGTCCGGAACATGTTTATAAACGTGGCAACGACTATCTTGCTGAAATTGCACAACACAATTCTCGTATCCCGTTTGGTCATCCAGAGGCATTTATAGAAGCATTCGCTAATATCTATGTCAATGCATCGCGCACAATGGCAGCCAAGATTGCTGGTGAAGCACCAGAAGAATTTGACACAGATTATCCGACAGTACAGGATGGTGCACGCGGTGTACATTTTATCAATACAGCAGTAGAAAGCGGAAAACAACGTGCTTGGGTGGATGCGAAGTATACACCACCTGTGTAAGAAAATTGGAATTACAAACAACATTGTATTAAGGATGAATGACTTATTACAATTAGTAAAGGAGAATGAATATGGCAAGACCTGTGACTCTGTTTACAGGACAGTGGGCAGATTTAACACTTGAAGATATAGCAAAGAAAGCCAGTGAGTGGGGATATGATGGCTTAGAACTCGCTTGCTGGGGAGACCATTTTGAAACAGACAAAGCACTCTCTGACGATAGTTACTGTCAAGGAAGACATGACCTACTCGCGAAATACGGTCTGAAAGTATGGTCAATCAGTAATCATCTTGTTGGACAAGCAGTTTGCGATAATATCGACAGCAGACACCAAGGTATCCTGTCTGAACAAATATGGGGAGATGGGGATCCTGCAGGTGTCCAAGAACGTGCCGCAGAAGAGATGAAAAATACAGCACGCGCCGCAGCGAAACTCGGTGTTGATGTTGTCAACGGTTTTACAGGAAGTTCAATTTGGCACCTTCTCTACTCGTTCCCACCAGTTGATACAGCGCAAATTGATGCGGGATTCCAAGATTTTGCAGACCGTTGGAATCCGATTTTTGATGTGTTTGATGAGGTAGGTGTAAAGTTTGGATTAGAAGTCCATCCAACTGAAATCGCCTTTGACATTGTGACAGCTGAGCGCGCCATTGAAGCACTTGACGGTAGAGAAACCTTCGGTTTCAACTACGACCCCAGTCACCTCGGATATCAAGGTGTTGATTATGTGGCATTCATTGAACTTCTCAGTGATCGTATCTACCACGTACACATGAAGGATGTATGGTGGTCTGACACACAACGTCTGTCTGGTGTATTCGGTGGTCATCTGAACTTCGGTGATTCAAAGCGTTACTGGGATTTTCGTTCCATTGGACGCGGAAAAATCAATTTTGAAGAGATTATACGTGCGTTAAATAATATAGGGTATGACGGACCGCTTTCTATTGAGTGGGAAGACAGTGGTATGGATAGAGAACACGGTGCTAAGGAAGCTTGTAGTGCTGTAAAAAGTTATGATTTTGAACCGTCTGCAGTTGCATTTGATGCAGCCTTTGAAGAATAGCACAGCAACTGGTGGATATTTACAATTTTGACTGAATACTATTCATACAAGGAACTGTTTGATGGGAAAAGGTACTGTTTATTCATCGGAATCACGGACATTTGTTGACAGACGCACTGGAACACATATCCGCCAAGTTACGAAGGCTTCCGCTCATCACCATCATCCGTTCTTTATCATACCTGCGTATGATAACGCAATGCAGCGCCTGATATTTGTTTCGCACCGTAGTGGAACACCACAGGTGTTTGCTGAAGAACGGAAAACAGGTCAACTTAGGCAGCTAACCGACAGAACCGACTTAAGTGAATGGTCTGTGCATCCCTCACGAAATGGTCAGTCAGTGTTTTTTACTGCTGGTACAAGTGGATGGCGACTTGACTTGGACACATTGGAAGAGCACGAATTGGTTAACTTTGATGCAACCGAGATGCGCGAGAAGGGTATGGTAGGGGCAGCGATGGGAACAACCGCCATTAGTCATGATGACAAATGGTGGGCAATCCGCTTCAATGTTGGAGATGAGTCTGCACTTGCAGTTGTCAATACAGATACTGGTGATCACGAGATTATCCTTCGCAGGGATAGTATTGGACATCTTCAATTTTGTCCTGATGATTCTAACTTACTCTATTATGCGGGACCACTCACGGACCGCGTTTGGGTAATCAATCGTGATGGATCAGGAAACCGTCGTCTTTATGCTCGCAACATTGGAAAAAACGAGTGGATTACACACGAAACTTGGATTCCAAGAACCAGAGAACTTGCCTTCGTTGATTGGCCCCGCGGTGTGAGATGTATCAACGTTGATACGGGTGTACAACGTCAAGTGACCAAAATCAACGCATGGCATGCAATTTGTAATGCTGATGGAACACGAATGGTCGCAGATACAAATTTTCCTGATATAGGAATCCAGACATTTGATCCACGTAATGAAAATGGTAAGACAAAAACCCTCTGTTATCCAAACGCAACGTCAATAGGTGAACATTGGAACGGTCCTTTTCCTTATGCGGACGGACCAATACAAGTGTATGCACCACAACATACTCATCCTCATCCATCTTTTAGTCCTGATGGAAAATATGTTGTGTATACTTCTGATCGGAGTGGGTTTGCACAAATCTACGAAGCAACTCTTTGAGAGTCATAATAGATTTGTCAATGCCAATATCTATATTGTTTAGTTACTGTTGTCTTTAGAGATATGTCTACAACATTATAGCGAAGCATAATATGTTGCTAAATATAATTCTATACTGTACAATTGTATAATAAACAGGGAATTTAATTGTACACATCCAAAATATAGGAGAATAAAATGCCAGTTGTAATACCACGCCTCATAGTTGAGGTATTTCAACATATCAATTTTCGTGGTAGGATGGGATATGTCTTAGAACCTGTTCCACATACGGGTCATATTGGATTTCAAGACAATATATCCTCACTTCGAGTTTACAAAGGACCAAATTTTGCTGGTAGTCCAAATTACAAGGTAAACCTTTATCAGCACACTAACTATAAAGGCAAAAAATTGGCACTCGGACCGGGATTCTATCCTAACCTTCATGATGTAGCATATAACTTCGCTGACAGAGTTTCCTCTATGAACTTTGGTTCCAGTATAGATGTAGTGGGTCCAGAATGGGGTACGATACCGATAATCGTTGAATGTTATGAACATGTTGAATTTAAAGGAAAAAAGATAACGATCTTACGGGACATATCGAATTTGCGAGACCCACAAGGCGGGACATGGTTTGAAGATAGAATTTCATCTGTCCGAATCTTTAAAGGTCCTAATTTTCCTCCAGATGGTGCTGAAGTCTCATTCTATGAACATCCTGAATTTGAAGGTGGTAAGTTGACAATCCGAATGGAACCATCTGAATATAAAAAAGAATTCCCCAATTTACACCTATTACCTCAGAATTTTGGAGATTCAATCTCTGCAATAAAAATTGAAGGTTGGGCATCTTCAGGTGAATTTACTGAGATGGTCTTTGAGGATGAATTTATAGGCAACGACATGCGTCCAGAATGGCGATGGGAAGACCCTCAAGGTGGCGGCGGATGGACTGAACGTCAAGGTTACCTTGAAATGCGTACGGATCCGGGTCAAGACTTATGGCACGGTCCAAACGGTAGAGGTGGAGATATGACAGCTCCACGACTTCTCATGGAAGTATCTGAGGATTTTGCGATTGAGACACGTATGCGCATCTCATCGCAACTGAGAGAACATGGTGGACTCATTATTTGGAAAAATGAAAACCAATTCCTCCGTCTTGAAAAAACTTCTGGACCACATGCCTTTAGAGGAGATGTGCGATTTGAACGCCACGTCAATAGACGATTTCATTTACAAGGACGTGGCGGTATGCGTAAGGTTCGTGAGCTGTTCTTGCGATTAGAACGACGTGGAAATCAGTTCTCATCATTTGCCAGTGAAGATGGAATTCATTGGAAGGGTGTTGGTATCGCAAGGGTCGCAATGGGACCACGTGTGCAAGTCGGATTACACGCACTCTGTCCCGGTAATATTCCACCTACTTTAACTCGGTTTGACTATTTCCGAGTCTTTAAACGTAAAGGTGAAGCATCACAATATTCATCCGTCATATCTGAACGGCATGATCAAGAATCTGATGCAGATGAAGAACGCCGACGTGTAGATGCTCGTAGACGTGCAATGCGCGACATTAATTAGAGTCAATATCTTACCTAACACTTGAGGGGTTTACAACATGTCCCAAAGTAAACCCCTCACTACCTACTTCCAGACCTAAATATCCCTTATTCAATTTTATCAGTTAATCTGTGAGTTATAGTTTATCGGTGTACCATAATTTTGTGGTTGCAATGTACTGGATTTGAATGTATAATTATATTCGTCATAAGGAAGAAAGGAGGGTAAACGCATGGAAGAAACAAATGACTTAATGCGCCAACGTAAAGATAAGTTAAAAGAAATTCGTGAAGTAGGTATTGACCCCTATCCACATAAATATGCCCCAACCCACACAACATTAGACATCCGTTCAGAATTTGAGGATGTCAAAGAAACACCTGATGAAACACACCGAGTCACTATCGCTGGCAGAATAATGACCAAACGCGATCATGGTAAAAGTAGTTTTGTCAACTTACAAGATAGTACCGGACAAATACAGATATATGTCCGTCGAGATGGTATCGGTGCCGAATCCTACTTGGTGTATCGTAGGTTTGATGTTGGAGATATTATTGGTGCAAGTGGTGTGGTTTTTCGTACTCGTACAGGTGAACTTACAGTGCTTGTTGATTCGGTGGAACTCCTCTCTAAATCTATCCGACCACTTCCAGAAAAATGGCACGGTTTACAAGATAAGCAGACCCGCTATAGACAACGATATGCAGATCTCATTATGAATCCTGAAGTGAAAGAAGTATTCATAAAGAGGACACAGATTGTTCAAGCTATTCGTGATATGTTAAACAACAAGAATTTTATTGAAGTAGAGACACCAGTATTACAACCAATCTACGGTGGAGCAAGTGCACGTCCTTTTACAACATATCATAATACATTAGATCAACCATTATATCTGCGAATTGCAAATGAACTTTACCTGAAACGACTAATTGTAGGTGGATTTGACCGTGTCTATGAGTTCTCTCGTGATTTTCGGAATGAAGGAATGGATAGGGATCATAACCCCGAATTCACTATGCTTGAACTATATCTTGCATACGCAGATTACCTTGAAGTAATGGAGTTAACGGAAAATCTGATTGCGAATACTGTAGAAGAATTACACGGTTCTACAAAAATAACATACCAAGATCAGGAAATAGATTTTACACCTCCATGGCGAAGAATGACAATGATTGAATCTATCCAGGAAAACACCGATATTGATCCGGAAAAACTTTCTGCACATGAAATGTATACGAAGGCAGTCAGTAAAGGAGTCGAATTAGAAGGTGACGAATCGCAGGGAGAAATTATCGCAGAATTATTTGACGCTTTTGTAGAGTCAAAACTTATTCAACCGACTATTATCTATGATTATCCTATAGAAGTATCTCCATTTGCAAAAAAGAAACCTGAGAATCCAGATTTTGTTGAACGATTTGAATTTTTCATATCAGGAATGGAAGTAGGTAATGCATTTAGTGAACTGAATGATCCGATTGACCAACGACACCGATTTATGGAACAAGCAAGCAATTTGGCGAAGGGTGATGAAGAAGCATTTATGGTTGACGAAGATTACTTACGTGCATTAGAGTACGGCATGCCTCCTACAGGAGGTCTTGGCATCGGGATTGACCGATTGACAATGTTGTTAACCGATCAATACTCTATCCGGGATGTAATCCTGTTTCCGCAAATGCGACCGGAAAATTAGAATGATTACTGCTCCAATCCTACAAACAGAAAGGTTGATACTTAGGGGATTTACACTTGCTGATGCTTCAGATGTGCAACGACTCGCGGGTGACCGTGATGTAGCATCAACTACATGTGCAGTTCCTCATCCTTACGAAGATGGGATGGCTGAAAAATGGATTAACACACATCAAGTAGGATTTGAAAAAGGAACAAACCTAAATTTAGCAATTACGCTAAAAAATACTGAAAAGACCGAAAATACTATTCTGATTGGTGCGATTGGAATTGGTATTGATAAAAGTGAACAAATTGGTGAACTCGGATATTGGGTTGGTAAACCATACTGGAATAATGGATATTGTACAGAATCGGCAAATGTAATCGTAAACTATGCTTTTAGCGTTTTAAAGTTAAAGAGTATCCACGCCTTCTATTTAAAGAGAAATCCAGCCTCTGGTAGGGTCTTGGAAAAGATAGGAATGCAATTTGAAGAGTGCTTCCCTAAAGCAGCGGAAAAGTGGGGTGTACTTGAAGATATAGTTAAATACAACATACAAAATGAGAAAAATTATACTTAATAACGAATAATAATATAAGACTTCAGCAGATTACAGATTGCAGTGAATATATTATCTCAAAATTACATTATAAATAAAATCTATGAAATTTGAATGGTTTGTAGCATCACGTTATCTGCTTTCACGTCGTAAACAGTCGTTTATCTCTATTATCAGTATAATATCAATTGTCGGTGTCGGTCTTGGTGTGGCTACTGTTATTTTAGTAATTGCTGTTCTGGATGGCGTAGAACATGGACTAAGAGATAGATTTCTTGCGAATGAAGCACATGTTGTCCTGAGATTGATCAACACAGGTTTTTTTGGTAATTATCAAGACAGAATTGAAAAAATTACTGATGTTGAAGGGGTAGTAGCAGCTTCTCCAGCGATCCTTTCGCAGATGGGTGTGTTTCAATCAGGTAGTGAAGGTATTACAGATACAATTTTAGTCAAAGGTATAAACACCACGCAAGAAGATAAGGTGACAGGATTTTCAAAATTTGTTGAGGGTTCCGTAGATTTCAATACATCACCATTAATTGCTGAGGCAGAACTTAGAGAAGGGGAAACAATCACAGGAGGTATAGTAGTGGGATTACGATTGGCACAACGTCATGGTCTCACTAAAGGTGATGTATTACGCCTTGTAGTTAAATTGATTGAAGATCCTATAACTTCCGGATCGCCGTACCTATTGGTTGACTTCTCTAACTTTGTTGTTATTGGTTTTTATGAATCCGAACTTGCTGTATATGATAACCGATTAGGGTTTATTGATTATGAAACATCACAAAAATTATACAATCAAGTGGGAAAAGTTAATGTAATCCTAATCCGATTAGAGGATGCTGAAATGGCATCTGCACTTAGTCCGATAATAGAGGACGCAGCATTTTCTTTTACTGATATGCCATATACTTCCACTTGGTTGGATACACATTCCGCTTTGTTCGCAGCATTGAAAATGGAGAAAATGGCAACAGTGATAATTGAAGCACTGATTATATTAGTTGCTGCCTTTAATATTGCAAGTACTTTGATTATGACGGTCATGGAAAAGACACGTGATGTTGGTACACTCAGAACGCTTGGTGCAACGCGTGGGAACATAATGCGGATTTTCATAATCCAAGGTAGTATTATTGGAATGTTAGGAACAATTGCTGGGACGGTATTGGGTCTTGGTTTATGTTGGCTGTTGAGCACAAATGTTGTGCGACCTTCACCATGGATTGCGTTAGTTACCATTGCAATACTGATTCTGTGTCAGACTGTTATTGCGTTACGACGAATGATACCGTATAAAAAAGTATTTAAAATAGGAATGGTAATATTCTGGACTCTTGTCGTTTGTTTTGCCCTCTATTGTCTTGTCAAACCGATTTCTTTAAAGGAATTAGGATTTAGTGAAATATACCAGATGAATCAACTACCAATAAGGGTAAATTGGTTTTTTGTTATATTCATCAACATGCTTTCATTCGTAATCTGTTGGTTAGCGACCATATATCCTGCATGGCAAGCATCAAATTTAAACCCAATTGAAGCGCTGCAATACGAATAGCAACCATTTAGGAACCTGTTAGGGAGTCAAACTGTCCTATCCAAAACATCAATGGAAACACTAATTAGAATTGACAATTTACACAAATCCTATTATGATGGTGACACAGAATTGAAAGTGCTTAAGGGTGTAAATCTTAATGTTTATCACTCTGAAATACTAACAATTATGGGTGCTTCAGGTGTTGGAAAAAGTACGCTTTTGCATATTATTGGTACTCTTGATCGACCATCTGATGGGAATATTTATTACGAAGAGCAAGACATAACGGAATTTTCAGAAAACGAACTATCTCGATTTAGAAATGATGCAATTGGTTTTGTTTTTCAGTTTCACCAACTCTTACCGGAATTCACAGCGTTGGAAAATGTTGCAATGGGTAGGTTGATCAGACAATCAAAGTATTCTGGATCTGAAAATGGTATAAGCTATCCACACAATGAGGTATACCAAACAGCTGAACACCTTCTTGACAGTGTGGGTCTATCAGAACGTCTCACACATTATCCAAGCCAACTATCTGGAGGAGAACGACAACGGGTTGCTATTGCACGTGCATTAATAAATCAGCCAAAAGTCGTGCTTGCAGATGAACCGACTGGCAACATTGACGACAAAACAAGTGAAGCAGTACTTGATGTGCTGCAAGAAGTAAATGAACAAAAGGACCAAACATTTATTATTGTAACCCACGATTCACGTATATCCGATCGTGCGAAACGAACAGTACACCTCGTAGATGGAAGAATAGCAGACTAACATTAAGTAAATATTATGTACATAGGAAGGGATAGGTAATGTTGATTTATATCGACGGAGAGTTTCTACCGTATACGGATGCAAAGATTTCAGTGTTCGACCATGGATTGCTTTATGGAGACGGTGTTTTCGAAGGTATTCGTTGCTATAATGGATATGTTTTTAAACTTGATGAACACTTGGAAAGACTTTACGATTCTGCAAAGTCGCTTATGTTACAAATCCCAATTTCCATTGAATCGTTGAAGCAAGATGTACTTGAAACGCTTCGTAGAAATCAACTACGTGAGGGATATATTCGATTGATCATCACCCGTGGTATTGGTGATTTAGGACTTGACCCAGATAAGTGTTCGAACCCATCAGTGATTATTATTGCTGACAAAATTACATTATATCCACAACACTTTTATGAAAACGGATTGGAAATCGTAACTGTTTCAGTACGCAGAAACTATCCTGAGGCAATTAACCCGAGAATAAAGTCACTTAATTATCTTAATAATATTCTTGCAAAAATTGAAGCGAAACAGTCAGGGGCAGTAGAAGCATTAATGCTAAATAACGATGGTTATGTTGTAGAATGTTCTGGAGATAATATCTTTTTAGTTAAAGATGAAATAATCAGTACACCCCCCACTCATATCGGTATTTTGAATGGGGTTACTCGTAATAGTGTGATAACACTTGCCAGAGAGGCAGGGTTCCAAGTAGAAGAACGCGTTTTTACCCGTCATGACATATATATAGCAGATGAATGTTTCCTTACGGGTACTGCAGCTGAAGTTATTCCTGTTGTCAAACTTGACCAACGTGTAATAGGAAATGGAGAACCGGGGAAAGTCACTCAGAAACTTATTGCAGCATTCCGACATCTTGCGAACAATTTTGGGACACCTATTTTTCCGGAAGTTGTTAAAAAATAATTACCTTATGGAGTTTATCGGACAAAATGTCCTCATAGATTAAGGAGAACTCTAACATGCACTGTATCAAAAAGAATTTCCTGATATTACTTTTTGTAGCAACCAGCATTTTTATTTTATCTTTTTCACCGAATATAGTTGTTTGGGCAGATGAAACTAATGATGCCACGTTTGGTCCAAAACCCGCTGAAGAAACACAAAACGCTGAATCCAATGAAGAGAATGCATCACCAAGCCATGTAGATAACACCTTTATCGTTAAAGAAATTGAGTTCAATGGTGTTCAAACACTTCAAAATGAGATGTTACAAACACTTATTCAAACAAAAATCGGTCAGGAAATGTCTGGCGATTTTTTGACAAAGGATATTGAAAACCTTTTCAAAGATACCGGATTTTTCTACGACATAAAAGTTGATACTACACCACTTGAAGAAGGTGGATTTAAGGTTACTTATATTCTTTTTGAAAGTCCAAAAATTCAGGGAATCAGTATCATTGGTAACGAGGAATTAGACACTGGAAAACTGATGGATAGGGTTACTTTACGTCGGTCCGAAATATTTAGTGATTATCTTCGTTGGCAAAGTCAACGCGCAATAAGAAAGTTATATCACGAAAAAGGATATTACCTTGTAAGTATACAAGTACATCTTGACAAAAATGATGATGATAACACGGCTCAAGTAACATTTGAGATAGATGAAGGTCCCCGCATTAGAATCACAGAAATTAACTTTATTGGAAATGAACAGGTAGAAGCTAAAAAACTAAGTAAAAAAATGAAAACGCGTGTTGGTAAGCACTTTGATGAAATTCTTTTTGAAGAGGAAGACATCAGTCTAAATTTAAGAAATTATTATCAGGACCTTGGTTTTGCACAAATTAAGATTCTTGGACATACAAAACGTTTCACAGAAGATAAAACAGGTTTGATTCTGGATATTACAGTTGATGAAGGATCGAAATATGTCTTAGGTAATTATACGGTTCAACTTGAAAGCGGAGAGAAAGAGGTTTTTTCTGAGCAGAAAATCCGTAATATGTTAGATCCTGCAGAAGGTGAAATTTTTAATCGAGATGTTTTTGAAGAATCAATGTCTGATTTACGACAAGCATATCTCGATAAGGGCTATATCCTTGCCGAGGTTAATCCTATACCAGATTTTGATGAACAGAATGCATTAGTAAACATCACCTTGAATATCAATCAAGGGGATGTTATAATTATTGACAATGTTCCAATTAGAGGTTTATCAAAAACGAAGGAACCTATAATTAGACGTGAACTGGATTTTCTAAATATAAAATCCGACGAACTGCTTGATGTCAAAGTTCTTCGTAAGGCACGTCAACGTCTTTTTCAGATGGGACCGTTTATACGTGCAGTGGATTTTGTTCCAAGCGATACTGAAACCGATAGCCGAAAGAATCTTGTCGTTAATATTGCTGAATCACCCACTACAGGTACCCTTAGTGTTGGAGGCGGATATGGCAGTGAAGGTGGTATTTTTGGTACAGCAGAAATAGGTCAGCATAATCTATTTGGACGTGCTTATCGTATACATCTTAAAGGTGAACTTGGTACGCGCGACCACCATACTGCTGAAGCAAGTTTTGGATCTCCATGGATTTTTGGTACTCCAACAAGACTGAACGCTCGAATATATAATAATCGACGTTTTCGACGGTACTACGGTACAATCGGTGCATTGCGGGAACAAGACTATCTGCGAGACAGATATGTGTGGGAAACACGAGGCGGATCAATCACTCTTGGTCGTCCGATTGCTTATGATATTGACCTTTCAGTAAGATTGCGGAACGAATACGTTAATGTCGAAACACAAGAGGAGAACACGTTTAATCGATCAACTCGCAGTCTTTTATTTGCAGTCGGCAGGGATACCCGAGACTATAGGACATCTCTTTACGACCCAATGGGGGGTACTTCTAACAGTATTTCCTATGAATATTCTGGTGGTTTCTTAGGTGCAGATAATGAATTCCAGAAAATTACTGCCGATACAAGTTGGTTTTACAATCCTTGGTGGAACCACGTTTTTGCTATTCATGCTCGGGCAGGATACATGATAAGTAAGAGTACTGATGTAGAACATCTTTTCTATGAGAGATTTTATCTTGGTGGAGTAGATACAATTCGTGGTTATGAGGATTGGGAAATCCATCCTGATAATGATAATTATATTGGTGGTGGTGGTAACAAAGTATTTTTCAGCAATTTGGAGTACCGTATACCAGTTTCTCCCCAACTAACTACTGCTATTTTCTTTGATATTGGTCAGGTGTGGGATGAAAGTGTTATGAATCCATTTGAACATATAAATTTCCGACGCGGTGCTGGTGTTGAAGCACGTTTACAGATGTTAGGGATGTTAGCACGGTTCGGATGGGGATATGGATTTGATAGACTAAGATTTCAATTAGAGGGTGATAGATTAGTTAAACAACCACAGGGAAGATTCTATTTCACCATCGGTCCTGGATTTTAATTTTTTCGTATCATTTATTTACAAAATCAATAATTTCAGATAATCAACTATTTTTCAACCTGTATTAGAATTATTTCTATTCACGTAAAGGATATATTATGAAGAAGCTTGTATTACTAATATTACCATTGATGCTGTTCAGCCTATTGTCAGTCAGTATCAGTCAGGAGTCCTTAAAATTAGGTGTGGTAGACACGCAACGCGTTTTACTAAATTATAGTAAAGCAATAGAGGTAGACAACCAACTTAAAGCTGCAGAGAAACGTTGGAAAGACAATCTTGCAGATATAGGTGAACAAATCGACACGTTGCAAGAGAAAAAAGAGAAAACTGAACTGTTTGTTGAAGAAGCACAAACTGCTAAAATAGAAAATGAAATACTTCAATTACAGCAGCAATACCAACAACAGTTTAATCAAGGTAGAGAAGCACTCTTGGCAAAGAACCAAGAATGGATGACTCCTATTTTTAAGGAATTAGAGGATTTGATAATCAAAGTAGGAAAAGACGAAAATTATGATCTCATAATTAATAAACAAGCGGTTTTATATATGAATGAGAAATATGATATATCTGATAAACTAATTGAATTAATAAACGCAAATGCAGAAAAGGAAAATTCTGTCGAAAAGCAAGAAGAGGTAGAAAAGCCATCCCCAGCAGAATAGTGATGCAAAATAACACAGTTGTTTCCGAACAACATACATTGTTATTAACTGACCCACTAATGTAATCGTATTTGGTATCACCTTTTTGAGGTAACCTATGAGAATCAAACTCAAAGATATTTGCAAGCATCTGGGAGGAGATCTTTCCGGAGATGGTGAGATTGACATTACAGGTGTTTCAGGTATTAATGAGGCAGAACCAAACCAGATAACTTTTGTTGCCAATACTAAGTATCTTGGAAAGATTGCTACAACACAAGCATCTGCTATCATAATTGGTCGTGGTGTTTCGGGGAATGGTAAATCGACAATCTGTGTTGACAATCCGTATTGGGGTTTTGTCCAAGCATTGGAATTGTTTTCTTGGGATATAGGACAGCAAACAGAATCTGGTATTCATGATTCAGCAATTATTGGGCAAAATGTATCACTCGGTGAAGGGGTTACAATACAAGCACACAGTGTGATAAGTGACAATGTTGAAATAGGTGATAACACAGTTATTATGCCACTTGTGTATGTAGGTGAAGGCAGTAAAATTGGGTCTGACGGTTTAATCTATTCTAATGTTAGTATACGAGAAGACGTTTCTATAGGAAATCGCGTAATTATTCATTGTGGTGCTGTGATAGGAAGTGACGGATTTGGATTTACTCCAGACCCTTCTAATCAAAGACCGTATAAAATACCACAAATCGGTACTGTCGTCATAGAAGATGATGTTGAAATTGGTGCAAATACTACAATTGACAGGGCAACACTTTCTGAAACACTTATTAAAAGTGGTACAAAACTTGATAATTTGGTTCAAATTGCCCACAATGTAGTGGTTGGGAATGATTGTTGCCTTGCTGCCCAATCAGGTATTGCTGGCAGCACATCACTCGGTGATAGAGTTAACATTGCTGGACAATCTGGTGTGATAGGTCATCTTACACTTGGTGAAAATAGTGTCATTTATTCTAAATCCGCGGTAACCAAGGATATGCCATCCGGTAGTCATCTATCCGGGATTCCTGCACAAACTCATAAACAGGAGTTACGCAATCAAGCATCTACTCGTAAATTACCTGAATTGCTACAGGAGTTTATCAAGCTGCAAAAAAGAGTTGAGGAACTTGAAGCGAAAATTGAAGAACCTGAAAAACATTAGTATCGCACTAAGTAAAAGAAATACCATCCACACCTGAATTCCTTCAGTAATTAAACATAATATCAATAAGTAGTAAATATCGATATAAAAATGAAGACGATATTAGCGTATGTTGAACTTGCACGTCCACTAAATGGGATAATTGCCTTCAGTTCAGCATGGCTGGGTGGAATGTTCGCAAGCAGGGATAGTTTTTCCAACATATTTGATGCTAAACTGATATATGTAAGTATTGCTGCACTACTTCTACTCTCCGCTGGAAATTCAATAAACGACTACTGTGATTTTAACATTGATAAGATCAATAAACCGAATAGACCCCTACCTTCCAAACGAATCAAACCGTCCCATGCACTGATATTTTCCATAATACTAATTTCAATTGGTATTGGACTTGGTGTTCTAATTAATTTATATGCTGTTGGAATTGCTATACTTGTTTCCGCTATGCTTGTGAGTTATGCGGTTAAGCTAAAACGCACACCATTCATAGGTAATTTAGTTGTTAGCTGTTTGACAGGTATTACATTTATATCTGGGGGAGTAGCCATCGGTTCAATAAGTGGTACAGTTATTCCAGCCATTTTTGCCTTCCTTTTTACAACTGCAAGAGAAATAGTCAAAGACATTGAGGATACAGAAGGCGATATTAAAAATAATGTGAATTCACTTGCGATTCTAAATCCACGTCTTGCAGCAACGGTTGCATTAGGTTTCATGGCATCAGTGATTATATTCAGTCCAATACCATATCTTATTGGATCATATACATGGCACTATTTGGTAGTAATTGTGTTTGGTGTAGATATTGTCTTATTGTTCCTTGGTATTCATCTCTGGAAAGATGCTTCAAAAACAAGTTGTGCATTCGTCCAACTTTGGATGAAATGGGATATCTTCGTTGGATTGGGAGCTATCTACATTGGAACTATTTTACAACATTAATGGAGGTTGGCGAATAGATTTGCCGACATATATCATTGATTAACTTCGAACAGTTAGTAGCATTCTTGAAAATACATAACCTTATTGATGAGGACATACATCAACTTAAACAATCATACGAATACTATGTAAAAACTGGAGAATGGAAACCCACCTGTAAAGTATTTACTTCTGGTTGGTTAGAACTTGAGGGTGTAATGTTAATGTTATCGGAGGATATAACAGATGCAGACAATCGAGTTTATCTAAGTGCAAGAACCGAACGGAGTTTAAGAGAACTACTACTTGCTTATCCAAGGAATTATGTTGGAATGTTTCGTATTTCTGAAAAATGGTATGAGGAAAGAATTAAGACATTATTTGAAGGAGAAATTGTTCAATCGGAATCAGGTAGATATTTCCGCGGAATCAAGAGCGGTAGTCAAAATAAAGTTGAACATCGTACTGTGTCAAAAAGAAAAGATGATATCGCAGCAACTTTCCGTAGGTTAGCATCATTAAAAGGCAAATTTGAACATTCCCAATATGTAATTGAAGGTGATTTGTTGGTGGAAAGGGCAGCTGAAGACGGTTTACCAATTGAGGCAATTCTCTATACTTCGAACTTTGTTACTACATCAAATGGAAAAGATTTCCTAAATAAAGTTATCCAAGAGAATCATTCTTGTTATCATGTAAACGACGGTGTAATGGGTTCCATTACTTCAACACGACCTATTCCTTCGATCGTTGCATCGGTACATCTAAATTACCCTTCTTTTACATCTGAATCTGGTGATCTTAATTTCCATTATAGTAACCAATGCACGTTACTCATTACAGAGAATATAGGAAATCCTGATAATCTCGGTATCACATTACGCACAGCAGATGCAGCTGGTGTATCTGCTGTTTTAGTTTGTGGTGATGAAGCAAGTCCAATTCATAAAAATTGCATTCGCGCTTCACGTGGTGCAGTTGGTCGACTTCCTATGTTCTATACTGACAACACTATTGTTGCTATTGACCGACTCATTGAATCAGGATGGCAAGTAATTGGAGCAACTGCAAGTGCGGAGAAACAACTCTATGAAACGGAGTTTTTATATCCGACCGCTATTGTTGTTGGCAACGAGAATAAAGGATTATCAGATGAAATGCGCGAACGTTGTTCTGATTTGGTGCGAATACCTATGGCAACTGGTCAGTCGTCCTTAAATGTAGGAGTTGCAGCAGGTGTGTTATTATACGAATTAAGTCGACAGAAATGACATAATACATCGCAACAAAATGGAGTAATTAATTGAGTGGATCTCGTTTTTATGACTATTTGCATAGGTAGTCGCATAATTCATTAGGTTAATTAATCTGAGTTTGGTATAAGCAACATTGGAAATCAGTAAAATATGCACTGCAAAAAACCTTTACTATTGTGCCTCAAATATCATGTAAAGTTTTAGAGTCAACTATTCACCGTCTACAGGATTATTGAGCATATTTTGCCAATAACTTTACACATCCATGTATTACCTTGACATTGTATATATTATCTGAAATAATAGTTTAGGAACAAAGAACAATGAAAATAACTGCAATACAAACATTCATGGCTAACTTCGGTAACCGACCGCGTGGACTCATCAAGGTAGAAACTGATGAAGGCATACACGGTTGGGGTGAGGCATATTCTACGGGACCTGATCTCTCAGTAGAACCGATAGCGAACTATATCTTTGAAATGATTCAAGGAGATGATCCGCGTCGGATAGAATATATCATGTTGAAATTACATCAGCAGTTTCGTTTTCCACCTGGAGGAGCAGGTCTTGCTGTTATCTCTGCGGTTGACCATGCACTTTGGGACATCAGTGGAAAAGCAGCTGGGTTGCCTGTATATATGCTACTTGGTGGACATGCACGTGATCGCATCAGAGTCTACCGAGGAATTGGTGGAAGAGACGGCATAGAAGCGTCTGATCAAGCACGTAAACTCAATGAGGATTGGGGTTTCACTGCTTTCAAAACCAGTCCATACAAACTTAACCCGGATGCCGACAGGTGGGGAAGAGTCTGTGATGCAGCTACAACCTATTTTGAACAATTGCGTCTGAATACACCCGATGATTGGGAATTCGCATTTGACCCACACGCAAAAATCTTTGAACCTATTCGAGCACTTCAACTTGCCAACGCACTTGCTCCGTACGATCCATATTTCTATGAAGAACCATTACGACCTGAACATATTCCTGCTTGGTCGCGTCTTCGTTCGCAGATGCAGGTACCCCTCGCTACAGGTGAGTCTCTTTATACAAGATTTGAATTCCTTGATCTCATTGCTGCACAAGGAGTAGACATTATCCAACCTGATGTGTGTGTTTGTGGTGGTTTGTTAGAGATGCGTAAAATAGCTGCAATTGCAGAGGCACACTATGTGACCGTTGCACCGCATAACCCGATGGGACCACTTGCTACTGCTGTTAATGTACACTTTGCTGCTGCAACTCCGAACTTCAAGATACTTGAATATCTGCTCCCAACAGATAGTGCCTGGAATTCATGGGTAGACGAACCATATATGCCAAAGGATGGGTATTTGGAATTGCGAGATCGTCCCGGTTTAGGTGTAGAAATCAACGAAGAGGCTGTAACAGATAATGAGTATGTTCATTGGCAAAGAACCTGTCCGATCCGACCAGATGGATCTACAGGTTATATTTAGATCTGCACAATTGAAATGATATTAATTTTGTTTGATATAATCAATATAATAAAATAAATGGAGTATTTATGGAACCTGTGAAAATGGGTGTAATTGGATGTGGTGTAATCGGAAGTAGACATCTCAGCATCGCCTCAGAATCTGATAATATTGAGTTGGTCGCTGCTGCAGATCTCATTGATTCCAACAGAGAACGAGCAGCAGAACGGTTTAATCCACCAAAAATGTACACGACTGATGTTGACCTTCTCGATGATGACGATATAGAGGCAGTTGTACTTGCGTTTCCTACACAATATCGTACGGAAGTTGCATTGCGTGCGTTCGAGAGAGGTAAACATGTCCTGATTGAAAAACCGATTGCAATGAATGTTGACGAAGTGAACCAGTTAATTGCTGCTCGTGGAGAATTAGTTTCAGGATGTTGTTCATCGCGTAATCGTTTCAACAAAGGTGCACGTCTTGCTACTCAACTCATCACATCTGGTGGTTTAGGTGATCTACGTACTGTCCATTGTCGTGCAATTAGGGGTTGTGGAAAACAACCAGATTCCCCAAGACCCGCATGGCGATTGAAAAAAGCACTCAACGGCGGTGGTATACTTGTTAACTGGGGATGTTATGATATTGACTTCCTCCTTGGGATTACAGGATGGGAACTCAAACCCAAAACCGTATTTGCACAAACATGGACTGTTCCACCTGTTTTTGATTCACATATAGCACCTGGATCCGATGCAGAAACACATTATAATGCTCTTGTTCGTTGTGAAGATGGCACAGTGATAACACTTGAACGTGGAGAATTCATGGCTTCCAGTTCACATTCAGATTGGGAAATTATCGGTTCAGAAGGAGCACTGAAACTGAAAATGGGTGACGGTAACCCGGGAAGTATTCTCCATAGTCAGACGACAACAGCAGAGGGAGTTAACTCAAATCCTTTGGAGGATACAGATGATACTGAAGGACCACATTATTCTGAGCCACAGACAGATTTTGCTGCAGCAATCCGAGAAAACCGACAACCCATCACTGGTTTAGAACAAGCAATTGTGGTTCAACAAATTACGGATGCTATTTACGCTTCAGCTGAAAGTGGAACTGCAGTGGAAATTGAAACGTAGTTGCTGAGTTGACGTGACAATGGAGTGAATCTCAAGGATGCGGTTCACCTGTTTTCGGTTTCTCCTTCGGAGCGTTAGAATCCTTTCCAAAACGGATATGTAGTGATGCACCAGGGGCATGTTGTTTCCCATATAGAATATGTTTAATACCCCAGAAAGCTAATGTTGACCCTACCATCACTACAATTCCCCATAATAAAACAATCCAGATCACCTCAGAGAATGAGAATGAACTTCCTGTTATACTCGGTATCACTTGTGGACCTACTGTAACAATGAGTGTACAGATAATTGCGTTTAGCGTAATTACTCCTTCAGTTACCAACCTATGTGGACTGAAGTTAACTAAAGCTCGTTCAAAGTTGAAAATAACTATCCACCACATAAACACGAGATATAATAGTTGCCCTTTACCCATCCAATTTTCTGATATTAATGGGATTGTGTCACGTAAGCGTAGGTTAGCTGCTAAAACAGCCACGAGCACAATGCCAATGGCAATATAGAATAGTTCAAACCAACCTATCCATCCTCTGGTATGTCGAAACCAACCGACTACGGGTAACCTAAACATCCGTTCTGGAAGAGAGTCAATTGTATCAACCCAAGTTTGGACTGCTTTCCGGTAATTCAGATATGTCAATGCAATTAACACACAAAAGACAGTGAAAATCTCAATCCACTGAGGAATGACTGGATTAACTTCTAATGATGGGGTGCGATTGATAATAAAGACAAATGTGATCGCAATACCGAGACCAAATAGAAATCCTTGTACCTGTTCCATGACACTGTGCCAGTTCGTCTGCAGTCCTGTTCGGATACAGAGCAATTTCACCAATTGTCCAAATGAAAACGCAAAACCACCTGCGAAACCGGTCATTAATGTTGCAAATGCAACCCCACTCAGTTTGTATTGCCAACAATAAACAAGTAACCCGACAACCATACCCACGCATCCTGCCCAGTTGTCACCTCGTGGAGGTGTCATACGTAGTTTGAATACATTGACTAATAGCAGAAACGCTACAAACCAACCGATACCCATATACAGGATAAGTGATGTTGCCATATCTATTCGTCCGCGGAAAAGTATGATAATTAGTGCAGCTACAATAGCAACAAGTGCGGCTAACCAGTCAGTATCATACCAATACAGAGGACTTTCGTGTCGTTGCATGCGTTGTGATGCAAAAATGCAATCAACGACAACTGCCTGAACTGACCAACCAATAAATACAGCACATATTGGAAGAAAAAATAGGGATAATTGAGGTGTGATATGTTGTTGATCAATTTCTGTTAGAAACACTGGTAATGCAGTTCCTGCACCACCAAGTGCAGCCCATAAAAAACCGATAACAAATAGATTTGCAAATCCGTATAGTACTGTCGGGGTATGAGAAGAATGGGTATAACCGACAACCATCATATACGACATACTACCACCGAAGGACCACCCAATTGCCCCGAATAATGCAAAATAATGTATATAACGCCACCAATCTTCACGACCAGACAATAATACTATAGCCATTGCAGCGAGTGCACCTGCCAATGCAGCGCCGTATTCATGACCGAAATTTCCGCGTATTCCCCATCCAAGACAAAGTGACAAACTACACAATAAAACCATTTGCCAAGTGATAGTTATTTCCATTATTCCTCCTATTCAGTAAGACGGATTCGGATAGTATTGAAATACTTCGGCAGTTTTAACGGTGTCCCACTTCGTGCAATGTTTACCGTTCGCGACAACAGATCAAGGATCCTTGGTTGCAGGAGCTGTGATATGCCATAGCAGCACCGTACCGTCCTCACTACCACTTGCGAGTGTTTGACCATCAGGACTGAACGCTACGCTACAGACTGAATTTATATGTCCTTTGAGTGTTTGCTTGTGTTTACCTGTTGCCACATCCCATAAACGGACGGTGTCGTCCTCACTACCACTTGCGAGTGTTTGACCATCAGGACTGAACGCTACGCTACGGACTGAATTTATATGCCCTTTGAGTATTTGCTTGTGTTCACCCGTTGCCACATCCCATAAACGGATGGTCTTGTCACTGCTGCCACTTGCCAATGTCTGACCATCAGGACTGAACGCTACGGTATAGACAAACGATATATGTATATGTCCTGTGAGTGTTTGCTTGTGTTTACCTGTTGCCACATCCCATAATCGGATGGTCTTGCCCAAACTTCCACTTGCGAGTGTCTGTCCATCCGGGCTGAAGACTACGGTATATAAATATCCTGTATGCCCTTTGAGAGTTTGCTTGTGTTCCCTTGTTGCCGCATCCCATAAACGGATGGTCTTGTCACTGCTGCCACTTGCAAGTGTCTGACCATCAGGACTGAACGCTACGTTAGATACATGTGCTGTATGCCCTTTGAGAGTTTGCTTGTGTTTGCCTATTGCCACATCCCATAATCGGATGCTGCCGTCCAAACTGCCACTTGCCAGTATTTGACCATCAGGACTGAACGCTACGCTACCGACAAACCCTGAATATCCTCGGAGGATGTGCTTGTGTTCGCCTGTTGACACATTCCATAAACGGATGGTGTCGTCCCTACTGCCACTTGCAAGTATTTGTCCATCAGGACTGAACGCTACGCTTATGACATCCTCTGCATGTCCTTGGATGGTATGCTTGTTTTCGCCCGTTGCCGCATCCCATAAATGGATCGTGTCCATACTTCCACTTACGAGTGTCTGGCCATCAGGACTGAACGCTACGGCATAGACAAACCCTGTATGTCCTTGGATGGAGTGTTTGTTTTCGCCCGTTGCCACATCCCATAAACTGATGGTGCCTTCCCGATTGCCACTTGCCAGTGTCTGACCATCAGGACTGAACGCTACACTAAAGACATTCAGTCTAAACTTTTGAAGGGAGTGCTTGTGTTCTCCTGTTGCCACATTCCATAATCGGATGGTGCCGTCCAAACTGCCACTTGCAAGTGTCTGACCATCAGGACTGAACGCTACGCTATGGATCCGCAAGGTATGCCTTTGAAGGGTTTGCTTGTATTCCCCTGTTGCCACATCCCATAAACTAATGGTGCCGTCCAAACTGCCACTTGCAAGTGTCTGACCATCAGGACTGAACGCTACGGTATAGACATCCCCTGTATGTCCTTTGAGTGTTTGCTTGTGTTCCCCTGTTGCCACATCCCATAATCGGATGCTGCCGTCCAAACTGCCACTTGCAAGTAATTGTCCATCAGGACTGAAGACTACGGCATAGACATCCCCTGTATGTCCTGTGAGTGTTTGCTTGTGTTTGCCCGTTACCACATTCCATAATCGGATGGTGACGTCCCTACTGCCACTTGCCAGTGTCTGACCATCAGGACTGAACGCTACGCCCATGACATCCCCTGTATGTCCTGTGAGTAGTGATAATTCTTGATAGGTCTGCGCGTCATAAAGCCAAACACCTATATCAGTCGCAACTGCAATGGAACTTCCACCCGGAGAATACGCAACATTTGTAACCCTCCCTTTTCCAAGACGCACTTTCGCACCTTCCGGTAAGTGCCACGTTGTATAATCTTGAGCAAAACTGTTGCATAAAAATAGTGATGCAATGAATAGGTTTGTCAAGAAGATAAAAAATAACCTTGATTTCATAGAAAAACCTTCCTTTGATTTTAATCAGGACAGAGGTATTTCCTCTTAGAGTCCTCTTGATAAGGGAGAATGCGTAAGTCCTGATTCCAAAATGTGTTTCATGTCCTTCAATTATGTAGTATAAGCGTAATGTTGTCAACTATTAAAGAAGGGTGTGGGTAGAAACTCATTTCTCATACAATATCATATTTGTGGGTTGATTAAGTAAGTATAAGTACAATAATCCAGTGTATTTGTCTTAAATAGGGTGTTCAGAAATATAGAATTTCAGGATTAGGATTGTTCTACATACCTTCTATATTAATATGATACATATTGCTATGTAATATAGAATCTCCTTGACAATACGTAACGTAAGGGTTAAAATTCTAATGCGTACACTCACGCACAATCACAATAATATGTTATGAGAAATGGATATGCAACAATCGGATCAAAGAAAACATAACCTTACAATTTCCAATCTATCAAAAGATTTTGGAACAGTAGAGGTATTACGAAATATATCATTTGGATTTAATTCAGGAGCATCTGTTGCTATTACGGGTCCTTCCGGATCAGGCAAAAGTACACTCCTGCACATTATTGGCACTTTAGAAGAACCTTCTCAGGGAGAAGTAAAAATAAACGGCACAGACCCATTTCAACTATCTGAACCTGAACTTGCACGTTATCGGAATAGTGTGATAGGTTTTGTCTTTCAAGATCACCACTTACTACCCCAATATTCCGTTATTGAAAATGTACTCATTCCAACCCTTGCCTACAAACAGGATCCTAACGCAACCCAACAAGCACAAAAACTGATAACTCGGATTGGATTAGCTGATCGCATGACGCATCGTCCAGCAGAACTATCTGGTGGTGAACGTCAACGTGTTGCAATCGCTCGTGCACTTATCAACCGACCCAGCATCCTCCTTTGCGATGAACCGACTGGTAATTTAGACAACACGACTGCAGGCAATATCGCTGACTTACTATTTGAGATGCACCAAGTAGAACAAAATATCCTAATTGTTGTGACCCACAATCTTGAACTTGCTTCCCGTTTTCAGACTAACCTTAATCTTTCCAATGGTGTTTGCTCAATAGAATCTACGAATTCTAATGGGAATTGAAATTATGCGTAATTTTTGGGCAACCACCAAATATTATTGGCAAACCCATCTTTCCGTTGTGCTATGTACTGCAGTCGCTACAGGTGTGCTTGCCGGTGCATTGATTGTGGGAGATTCCATGCGAGGAAGTCTTCGCGATATCACCTTAGAACGTCTGGGAGGCATTCAACATGCACTCATTGCTGACCACTTTTTTCCCCATGAGATAGTAACGCGGAAAGATACAGTGCCTGTTATACTGTTAAACGGAACAGTTGTATCTGCAGAAACCGATACTCGTGCTTCTAAGGTCAACATCTACGGTATTGATAGCAGATTTTTTGATTTTTGGGATGAAGTTGATGCACCGGATTTGGAAACAACTACCATTCCACCATTTGCAGATATTGTTATCAACGAAGCACTACAGAAAGAACTGAATGTCAAGGTGGGTGATACGATTCTTGTTAACTTTCCAAAAGCAGCAGAAATCCATCCAGAATTCCTTCTTGGTACAAGAGATGCAGAAGATGTGATTCAAAGTCTTCGTGTTGTCATAAGCGAAATTCTATCGACTAAAGATGCTGGACGATTTGGTCTACAACCGCATCAAAGCCTTCCTTTAAATGCATACATATCACTACCCAAGTTGCAAAAAGCACTTGGTCAAACCGGTAAAGTGAATGCTATTTTTTCTGATGATGACCCTATCTTACCAGATGACATCACACTAACGCTTGATGTACTTGGTCTCAACATCAACACACATGACAACCACATTGACCTTCAAAGTCAGCAATATCTGCTTGAACCAAATTTGTCAGAGATAGCACTAACTGTCGCTGCTGAAAACAACATGCCAACCCTTCCAACCCTAACCTATCTTGCCAACACAATATCGTTAGACAGCGACGGAAATCATACACAAGATATACCATATTCGACAATCCTGGCACTACCATTTAGTGATGCAAAATTGGAAGAACCACTTGACAAATATAATACTGAACAAATTCATATTGACAATACATCAATTGTACTTAATAAATGGGCTGCAGATAATCTTGGTGCGAAGGTTGGTGATAAAATCAACATTTCCTATTTCAGCGTCAATGCTGAAGAAGAATACATAACACAAACAGCAAAATTTAAGCTAAAAGACATTGTTCCAATAGAAGGTATCGCAGCCGACACAGACCTGATCCCCAAATTTCCAGGAATCCATGACACGAATGATCTATCTGATTGGGAACCACCTTTTCCATTTGACTACAATCTCGTCCGTAGTAAAGACGATGAATATTGGGATAAATACAAAGCAACACCTAAAGCCTTTATTTCTTTAGAAACTGGAAAAAATCTTTGGAAAAATAGATTCGGTGACATTACCAACATAAGGATGGGAACGATTCCTGGACAGAACATTGATACCACACGCAAGCTATTTGAAACTGAATTTATTAAAAAGGTTGATCCTGTTGGAATTGGTTTCCAATTCTTGCCTTTACGAACAGAGGGTTTACAATCCGCAAAGGGTTCTACTGATTTTGGGATGTTATTTAGCAGTCTGAGTTTCTTTATTATATTTGCTGCAGCCACACTTGTTGGTTCCGTATTTGCTATTGGAGTATCGCACCGATCGCGTGAGATCGGTATTCTACAAGCAGTTGGTTACAAACTCAAAAAAATCCGTCGACGGTTTCTTTTTGAGGGTATCTTAATTGCATTCATTGGAAGTATATTTGGTTGTGTTCTCGCTATTGGTTATGCACAATTGATGATATTTGGTCTACAAACATGGTGGCTCCCCGCTATCGGTACCCCTTTTATTAATCTACATATAAGTGGGTGGAGTATACTTATTGGCATCGTTGTGACGCTTGTCATAGTAATGTATTTCATTCAAAATGTCGTCAAAAGACTTGGCAAGTCACCAACTGCAGCACTCCTTGCAGGAGAGACCGATTTTGATGAAACATCACGGAAACAGAAACAACATAGTCCACAATTATCTGCAATTCGAAATGGATCTATATTGCTCGGATTCATCTTTGGAATTATTTCGGGTTACTTCATAGGTAAGGAAGGTTGGATTGGACTCATATTTTCTCTAATTTTAATTGTGATTATATTTTATATGTTTAGGAGTAAATTTGGCACATTTCTAATGGATAGACTCGGTCCCACTGTTACTTCACACAAAACGGATAAGCAATTCAAATTTCAACCCATTTGGTGGGCAGTCGCTGTAGGTTTTGGTGTTGGTATAGTAGTAGGATATTTAGGAATTATCTGGTTTCATTCGCTTGATGGATCACACATCTATGATATAGTTCAAATGGTTATCAATCATCCTATAGCAAGATTGTTAGGTTCCACAATTTCTATCCTTGGTACAGGTTGGTTTTTATTTGACAGATGGTTAGGATCACAAAGGGTTCCTAAACGCTTTAGTCGTTTAAGATTTGGACTAAAAAATGCTGCATGGCAACCTATGCATAGCCAAAGTTCCGTTATTATCATGAGTTTGGCTTGTTGTATTATTGTTGCTGTCGGTGTTAATAGACACGATGCATTACCAGATACTGAATATGCTTTTGTAGCAGAATCTTCACTGCCTATACTCCATAACCTAAACACAACTGATGGTAGACGTGAAATCGGATTTGATGATGAAGATTCCTTGATGTTGTCTAAATCAGAAATATATCCATTTCGTGTATTGCCGGGTGAAGATGTCAGTTGTCTAAATCTCTACCAACCGAAAAAACCGCAGATTTTAGGTGCACCAAACAGTATGTTGAATGTAAGTCCTTGGAACATCCTCGGTATGGAACACGAACAAGAAGCGAGATTACACGCAATAGGTGATGATAAATCATTAAGATGGATTTTACATCATGATCCAAATGAGGATTTTCAATTACAAGATGAATTTGGAAAAACCTTATTTCTGCAGCTTGAAACGATAGAAAATAGTCTTTTTCAAAGTCAGTTAATCATTTCCGAGACAGACTTCAAAAAACACTTTCCGAGTCAGAGTGGACATCAATTTTTCCTAATCAAAACACCATCTGAAATACGTGCGGATACACAGCAGACACTTGAAAAGACATTGGAGGATTATGGCTTTGATGTGACATCTGCATCAGAACGACTTGCAAGTTTTCGTGCAGTAGAAAATACATATATATCAACTTTTCAAAGTCTTGGTGGTTTAGGTGTTCTTCTGGGAACTTTTGGTTTAGCTATGGTACTGTTTAGAAATATCATTGAACGGAAAAGGGAATTAGCAACTTTACGTGCCTTCGGTTTTCAAAGAAAACTACTGTTCAGAATGTTGTTCCTTGAAAGCGGTTTCTTACTTACAATCGGGATGCTAATTGGTATAGCAGCGGGTATTGTAGGGATACTCGGTTCTCACGGACATATTCATTCATTTCCATGGGTTTCACTTACGATTACCTTGATATTGATTCTTGGGTTTGGTATAATTGCAAATTGTATTGTCGTTGCTGTGGCATTGCGAAGCCGGTTATTGTCAACGTTGAAAACGGAATAAAACGTTATGTCCAAAAATCTGAAGTGTTTCTGTGAAGATTATATGACAAATAAAATATATATAATTTCTTCAATATTAATATTCGGTTTAATCCAAATATTACAAATGGGATGTTCAAGCGATGTGGATACTGAAGTTTCTACAGCTAATAGTCACACAGAACAAGGTTGGCATTCTTATAGGTCCGGGGACTTTACACAGGCACTGATAAATTTTGAGCGTGCACTTAACACTGATCCAGAATATTCCGACGCACATAATGGTTCTGGCTGGAGTCATTTAAGTCTTTCTCTCTCTATACCACTGGTGCAAGAAGCATTCCAAAATGCTGTCCGCTACGATGCATCAAACGCTGATGCATGGGTAGGACTTGCAAATGTGCTTTACTTACGGAATAAAGATTCATCTGATTTCACCGCTGCTATTCGTGCGATTGATAATGCGATACAGTCTAATGGACAACAATACCTTTTTCGTCATGATTATAATTCCATTGCTGATCTATATGCCCTTAAGTCGGCATGTTACTTTTATCTCGGTGAAACAGAACTTGCCAGACAAGAGTCTGACAAAGCTCTTGAAATTGATGCAGAAAACGACACAGTTAGTGTACTCCAGAAACTATTGATGAACTGATCTGTTTATTTACATGTATTTTAGGAGAATATTATGTCTCAAGACGTTATTACATCTACAAAATTAACTAACCTAACACCAGCACATCAAGGGAAAGTCCGGGATCTCTATGATCTTGGAGATGAATACCTGATTATATCAACAGATAGATTATCAGCCTTTGATGTCGTTTTACCTAATGGAATTCCAGATAAAGGAAAAGTTCTCACAGGATTGTCAAAATTCTGGTTCAACTACACAAATTCCGTTGTAGATAATCATGTTATTTCTACTGAAGTAGAAGAATTTCCTGAAGAATTACAAGCGGATGCGGAACTGCTTCAAGGTCGTTCAATGCTTGTACGCAAAGCTGAACGGGTTGATGTTGAGTGTGTTGTTCGGGGATATCTTGCTGGTTCGGGGTGGTCTTCGTATCAGAAATCAGGAGAAATCTGTGGGCAGAAACTACCGTCGGGATTACGGGAATCGGAAAAACTACCAGAACTTTTATTTACTCCCACAACTAAAGCGGAACATGGTGAACATGATGAGCCGATCTCAATTGATGAAATGCGAGATCAAGTCGGTGGTGACCTTACTGATCAATTAATAGACATCAGTTTCTCACTATTCAGAACAGCAAGTCAGCATGCTGAAAACTCAGGTATTATCTTATGCGATACAAAATTTGAATTTGGTCTACACGATGGTAAGATAATCCTTATTGATGAAGTATTCACTCCAGATTCATCACGATTTTGGCCAGCGGATCAGTATGATCCTGGAAAACCACAGCAGAGTTTTGATAAGCAGTTTGTCCGTGATTATCTCACGGAAATCGGCTGGAACAAAGAACCTCCAGCACCCAAATTGCCGGAAAGTGTCATCACAAAAACAAGTGAGAAATACCGTGAAGCATATCGTCTGATTGTTGGTGAAGAACTGTCTTAGTCAAAAAATAATAGAATTTCAGTGTGTCTATTTTTTCATCATGTTGTCTAAAAAATACTCATTTAATTCTGAAATCTGCCAATATTTATCTATTTTCGTTGGCATAGAAATTGCTAAATAGGATAAATGCCTCCTTAGGTGAGTCGGAACTGCAATCTATTGAAAACGCAGCTTGTTAATAAATAATGTTTGCGTTAGGTTGGAATCCCTGAGAGTTCTAAACCGATGGGTGTGGTTTCCGACTCTATTTTATCCCAACACAATGATGTATTATCATGATCCTATCAGTTTCCTCAAGGATTTTATCAGTGTTCCCTCCGACAGCCATTTCGCAGCAATCCTCCAAACACTTGTAGAATAAGTTGGATATACGTGCATCATCCCACTTAACTTGCGTAGTGGAATTCGTTCTTGCATCGCCAGAATATACTCGTGGATTACTTCCCCCGCATTTGCACCGATAATATGTACCCCTAATATCTTGCCAGTCCATTTTGTAGTAATCACCTTCGTAAATCCATGTGTTTCCCCTTCTGCGACTGCCCTATCAACATCTGACTGATCCAGTGTAAACACATCAACATCCCCATATTTCCCGCGTGCCTGTACCTCTGTCAATCCACATCTTGCTACTTCGGGGTCGCAAAATGTCGTCCAAGGGACAACAGAGTAGTTAATTTTTTTTGAAAAAGGTAAGAGGAAATTCCTAACCAACAATTGTGCTTGAAATGCGGCAACATGGGTGAAAAGATAGTGACCGATGACATCACCTGCAGCATATATGTTTTTCACATGTGTCTGAAGTTGGTCATTTACGACGATACCATTTTTCTCAACCTGAACACCAATTATATCCAGTCCTAATCCTTCTATATTTGGTGCGCGTCCTGCTGCAATCAATATTTTGTCAAATACTTGTTCCTGAATTTCTTCGATAGAAGATGAAGATACCGTTGTTAATGATACTTTGATACCATCTTGTTGTTCTTCTACTTTCGTAATATTTGTGTTTAGTTGTATTTCAATCCCTTCTGTCTGAAGGTATTGTAGCATTCTATCAGATACATCCTCATCCTCTTTTCTCAGAATACTGTTACTTCGTTGTACTATTGTTACTTCTGACCCAAGTCTATGAAATGCTTGTGCCAATTCAATCCCTATAGGACCTGCACCGACTACCAGCAAACGTTGTGGAAATTCTTCTAACTCCCAAACATTTTCGCTGTCAAGATAATGACAAGAATCTAAACCAGGTATGGACGGAGCGAGTGGACGTGAACCAGTGCTAATCACAAACTTTTTGCTTTTTATAGTTCGTGTCTGTCCGTTTTCAGTGTCTTCTACTACAAAGGTATCGCGTGATTGGAATTGTCCATTTCCAAATATGACATCAACACCCATGTCTCTGAACCGTTCAGGATTGTCGTGTTCTTCTTCAATGACGTTTTGTGTGTTTCGCACATATTCCATCACCTTTGACCATATAGGAACGCTTTCAGTTGTAGAAATCCCGTATTTTTCAGCAGAGTCAATGTAATTTGCGACTTTTGCTGCTTTGAGCAATGCTTTTGATGGTACACAACCTGTCCATAGACAATCACCACCGATGCGATGTTTCTCTACAAGTGCGGTCTTTTTTCCGAGTTTTGCTCCAGCAACTGCAACTACAAGTCCTGCACTACCCCCACCGATTATTGTCAGATCGTAGATGTCCAAGTTTATCTCCAAATTGTGTTTGTAGTCTATTTCTGGTGTCGTAGAACTTTTCCCGGCAGTTTTCTTGTAACGTTGCCATCATCAATAACAGAAATACCGTTGACAAACACCCAATTTACACCTACGGGTGGTTGTACAGGATCAAACCATGTAGAACGGTCAGCAACTGTATTAGGATTAAATATAACAATATCCGCAGCAGATCCTATGGTTAGTTTACCACGGTCAGAGAGACGAAATCTTTCTGCAGGGAATCCGCTCATCTTATATACTGCCTCTTTTAGTGAAACCAATTCACGTTCACGAACAAATTTACCGAGGTATTGTACAAAGCACCCATAACTCCGGGGATGTGGATGGGGAATATTGTAGACACCATCACTGGCAATCATCATTCGTGAATGTGTTGCAGTTCGGTTCAGTACTTTTTCATTTTCTTCGAGGGATGTTGCCCATGGCATTACAAATGTTTCTATTGCTTCCTCTTCTTGGATGAAATCATAAGCAAATTCTTCGTTAGTTTTACCCTCACGTTTTGCTGCATCTGAGAGTAGCATACCGATGTATCTTCCTGACTTATTGTAGCCAACAATTTGGTTGCCTTTTCCTAACTTATCTCTCAAATATGGAATTGATTTCTTTCGAACTTCAGCCTTTTCTAAATTTGCTAACATCTGATCAGGTGTACCGTTCTGATATTCCATAGGTAGCATCATAGCAAGGTGGGTCATGCCAGCAGGATAGAGGTATGATTCAAATGTTAAATCAATGTCTTCACGTTCAACCTGCTCAAGAATATTCTCAGTTTCAGTGTCTACACGTTCGTGCGAAATATGTACAGGTATCTCAGCCTGTTTTGCTATCTCAATTGTCTCCTCCCATGCAGCTTTTCTGCCAATTATTTGGTAACGGACATGTGCAGCGTATATGGCATCATAACTTGCAGCAACTTTTGATAGATATACTAACTCGTTTAAATCAGCGTTCGCAGAGGGTTGATAATCCAGACCCAAACAGAGACAACACGCCCCTGCATCAAACCATTCACGTGTGAGGCGTTCCATCTCCTTCAATTCGTTTATAGTAGCTGGACGTGTTTCCCAACCCATTGCTCCCAGTCGGACAGCACAATGTGGTACTTGCGGATATAGATTTGCAGGGATTTTCCCCTCAAAAATGTTGAGATAGGCATCAGGTGAGTTCCAGTTTAGCGATAGTTTAGTATCTCCATAAGCGAATTGGGTGTAATGCCAAAGTTCCTGTGCAAGTTGTGGTGGCAATGGTGACCAACCAAAACCATCAGGTGCGGCAAGGTGTGTAGTTACGCCTTGCATGACAGCAGCATACTGATCGCGTCCACCCAATAGCGAGATTTCAGAGTGAACGTGTACATCAACGAAGCCAGGACATACAACCTGTCCTGACGCTGATATTCTATGTGGTGTTTCTGCTTTTTTAAGGTCTCCAATTGAAGCAATACCTTCACCATGAATACCAATATCAGCGATATAAGGATCGCGTTTCCCAGTGCCATCAACGATATTCCCGTCTTCAATAATTATATCAAATTCCACATATTCCTCCCGATGTTTATTCACCAATTTCCGATAGTGATGCAACACAAACTGCTATGGAATGGATTACAGTTGGCATTATATCATATCCAAATGATGTATTCAACTGGTATACAATTTGTTGTATTAGTGCATAGTAATCTGACCTTATCCCAAGACTGTTGTGACAAGGTATGTCAATGTACTGGCTATAGTTGTAGTTTGCATTTTTCACTTACTTCTGCTATACTGTGTAAAGTATAAATACTGACAATATCAATATCTTGTTAAATCACTTTACAAACCAGTGATTGATATGTTAATATAAAGTGAGGAAAACATTTATTATAGTTGATAGTAAATTCGTATATAACACCTATCACATCAAGTATACTTATCTAAGTTAGTATGCACACAAATGCTGTGGTGCATGTATTTTGGTGAATACGTTGTTTGATAAGAAATTATTTCGAGAAAAATACTTACTCCATCTCATTAGCAATCCTTACACCATTTATCCTTTTGCTGCGGGGGTATTCGGTGTATTCGCGTCATGGGTGTTAAATTTAGAACCACAGATACTTTATCTATTTGGAAGTGCTGTTATTGGTATCGGATTCCCTATCGGTGCACTGATTACAAAATGGACGACAGGTACAGACGACATTGCAAGACAAGTTCAGGAAGAGATACTCCGCGAAACTCAACATAAACAGGAAGAGGAACTGAATACGCTTCATGCTCGGCTGCAGAAGGATGGTGACAAAAGAACAGAACAGATGCTGGAAGAACTTCGCACCCTACACATATCTTTTCAAGAGGAAGCACAAGACGCTGGTTGGATGGCTTCTCTTCCCATCACAGTTAGTGCTGAAATCACCGATAAAGTTACTGAACTCTTTACTCAAGCCGTTCAATGTTTAAAAGACACATTGAAAATGCATGAGAAATCAAAAGAATCGCAGTTAGCAACGGTCAGACGAGTCTTACAACAACACAGAGAACAACAAATAGCAGACGTTGAACAAACAATCGTACAACTTTCACACCTTTATGCACGCGTACTTACACTGAGTCCAGAAAGTAATGAGACAGAACTATCACGTCTACGCACAGAACTTGATGAAAGCCTTGCTTTTGCCAAGAAGGTTGATGAACAGATACGTGTAACAACTGATCAGGATATACGTCAAACGAGTCATTCTTTGGATGACACTCAGAAGATTGTAGCACACCAGAAGGTTGAATCTACAGAAGAAAGCAATTATCAATGAGTTGTTAAATTACCTGAATTACGTTTTGTGTAATAATGTAGGAATAGGTTTTGATTGAATTTAATCATATATTCAAGAGATATTCTTATGATAAACACTGTATCCCGTTTTTTCAAAGCAATCTGGTATAAACTAACAGGTCGTGCTCACGAGCAGGCTGATAGACTTATTGAATACTCTGAAGCAGTTCGTGGAGCGTATGATGACATTATCCGCGACAAACAGGGGAATATCCAACGTTACAAACAAGCGATTGGAGAACTCATCGCACTTGTTGAGCAGAAAAAATTTTCACTTAGTAAACTCACCGATGACATTGACAACCTTGAAGAGATGAAGGAAGGCACAATCTCTAAGCAAAAAAACTTAGTTGCTGAACTACATAAATCAGGAACCACAGAGGAGGATATTGAGCGACATCCACGCTATGTATTGTATGTCACATCATTGAACGATTTTCAGTCAACCATTGAAGAGAAGAACGTCCGTGTTGAGAAATTACAACAAGATATTGAACGCGCACAAAAGGACATTCAAGAGTATAAGAATCGGATAACATTCCTACATCGTGATCTGCACAAAATTGAGACGGAACAATTTGATTGAATTTAATCATATATTCAAGAGATATTCCTATGATAAACACTGTATCCCGTTTTTTCAAAGCAATCTGGTATAAACTAACAGGTCGTGCTCACGAGCAGGCTGATAGACTTATTGAATACCCTGAAGCAGTTCGTGGAGCGTATGATGACATTATCCGCGACAAACAGGGGAATATCCAACGTTACAAACAAGCGATTGGAGAACTCATCGCACTTGTAGAACAGAAAAAGTATTCACTTAGTAAACTCACCGATGACATTGACAGCCTTGAAGAGATGAAGGAAGGCACAATCTCTAAGCAAAAAAACTTAGTTGCTGAACTACATAAATCAGGAACCACAGAGGAGGATATTGAGCGACATCCACGCTATGTATTGTATGTCACATCATTGAACGATTTTCAGTCAACCATTGAAGGGAAGAACGTCCGTGTTGAGAAATTACAACAAGATATTGAACGCGCACAAAAGGACATTGAAGAGTATAAGAATCGGATAACATTCCTACATCGTGATCTGCACAAAATTGAGACCGAATAATCAGAGGCAGTTGCTGACTTTATGGATGCGCGTGTGCAGGAGAAGATTAACAATATGTTATCGGAAATAAGAGATGATAGTAATACAAAGGACGAATAATCTTGGCTTGCAAACGTGTTTCAAGAACATGAATTATTTGAGTTTTTAAATTATACGGTACGACAAAATATTAATTTTCACATAGGAGACATTCCATTGGCAAATGGATTTACACGTTTATACAAGGCTATATGGTATACACAAGTCGGTCGTGTGCTTGAACAGACAGATAGACACATAGAAAACGTTGCAGTATCGGATCAAACAGAAGATGACATTTTGGCTGATATACATAGCGATTTTCAACTTTATGAAAAACCAGTTGAACCCAAGGAAACTCTTGGAGTTATTCGTGGAGCATATGAAGACATATTACAAGACAAACGGGACAATATCCAACGTTACAAGCAAGTGATTGGTCAACTTATTGCCCTTGTAGAACAGAAAAAGAATTCACTTAGTAAACTCACCGATGACATTGACAACCTTGAAGAGATGAAGGAAGGAACAATCTCTAAGCAAAAAAACTTAGTTGCTGAACTACATAAATCAGGAACTACAGAGGAGGATATTGAGCGACATCCACGCTATGTATTGTATGTCACATCATTGAACGATTTTCAGTCAACCATTGAAGAGAAGAACGCTCGTGTTGAGAAATTACAACAAGATATTGAACGCGCACAAAGGGACATTGAAGAACATAAGAATCGGATAACATTCCTACATCGTGATCTGCACAAAATTGAGACGGAACAATCAGAGGCAATTGCTGACTTTATGGCTGCACGTGAGCAGGATGAAATTAACAATATGTTATCAGAAATAAGAGATGATAGTAATACAAAGGACGAATAATCTTGGCTTGCAAACGTGTTTCAAGAACATGAATTATTTGAGCTTTTAAATTATACGGTACAACAAAATTTTAATTTTCACATAGGAGGCATTCCAATGGCAAACGGATTCACCCGTTTTTTCAAAGCAATATGGTATACACTAACCGGCCGTGCTCACGAGCAGGCTGACAGACTGATGGAAAACCCTGAAGCGGTTCGTGGAGCGTATGAAGACATTATCCGCGACAAACAGGGGAATATCCAACGTTACAAACAAGCGATTGGACAACTCATCGCACTTGTTGAGCAGAAAAAAAATTCACTTAAGGGTCTAACTGATGACATTGACAAACTTGAACAGATGAAAGCAGGAGCAATTGCTAAAGCGAAAAGCACTGCAGCGGCTCTGCAAAAAGCAGGGACACCGGACGGGGAGATCAAACAGGATCCAGACTACGTTCGATGTGTTTCCTCATACAATGACTTTCACTCCACTTTAGAAGAGAAAAACGCTCGTGTTACAGAACTTGAAGAGGATATTGAACGGGCACAAGGAGATATTGAATCTCATAAACTTCAGATTACTAGTCTCCATCGGGATTTGGATAAGATTAAAACAGAACAATCAGAGGCAGTTGCTGACCTGATTACTGCACGTGAACAAGAAGATATAGCCGATATGCTATCTGGTATTAGTACGGATGGCACCTCAGCGGAATTATCCCGGATGCGCGAAATTCGAGAAAAAGCAAAAGGACGTTCAACAGTTGCACAAGAACTCGCTGGCACCGATTCCCGCGCAGAAGAGGAAGAATTTCTTGCCGCTGCACGTTCCACTTCTGCTACAGATGAGTTTGATTCTCTTATCTTCGGAGCACAACAGACTGATTCACCTGAACCGACGGAAGAGTCTAAGGAAGAATCTAAAAGCGAATCTGAACTTCCGTTATAACTTAACACTTAAGATTATACTTGTATGCGGGTATTTTGCCTTATCATTACCTTTGTTTAGATGTGGGCATGGATGCCCGCGTCATAATTTGTGGATACAAGAGAAAGAGAGGGATTATGGATGTCTACACGTGGCATCAGGATAGTACACCCATCTGCTGGGAAGGTGTCTTGGAGAGATTGAAATATTTTGAAAGTCAAGTACACGAAATAAAAAAGATTAAAAAGAATTCTCCGAAACCAGCAAAGACACCTGCTACTTTCTTTGATCTGCATAATAATTTGATTAATGAGACAGACCAAGTGCTGCGCTCATCAACTGAAGACGTTGCTGTGAATACAAAGGAACAAGTTTTGGATGAGTCGTTTATTGAAGCGATGTGGTTATCCCTTGAACAGTATCCAGAACTCGTCAACCATCCAGAAATAGACTATCTTGACACAGCGGGATCCAAGATCTTTACTCTATTTACTCCTGATGCCCCTCTTAACACGAGTGAACGAGTAAATTTTAAGACTAAACTACAAAGGATTTTCCATTTATCACAGGATACAATTGATTCGTTGAAGGAGAAATTAGATACTCGGACTGCACCTCTTCAACATAGACATAAAATCATGCATTGGCTTCAGAACAGTTTCAATTTAGTCTCAGATAATCCTAAAATAGATGCCGATGTACTCGGTCTTTTTGAATGCTTATATCCTGGTGCACCATTTGAAGTGGGTGAAGTAAAACTGATAAAAACCTGTTCTGCACTATATTTCTGTCTGCCATCAGAAATCAAAGAGAGTCCAACTGATAAACTCAGTCAACAAAAGTCTGCTGCAACAGATCGAACCAAAATCCAAACTGGCAAGAAAGTTGGATATGCACAATTTCTCCGAAAAATATGGCAGGTAGAACCGTTTGCACATTTTCCAGTATTTGGCACATTTAATGCGGAAAACCTTGATTTAACGTTCCGTGAAAAGATTGCAGAGGACACATCTCTCACAGTAGAAATGGTAACTACCACCCTCACTCGTATGGTTGGTGTTCTTCCTTTGGAAGAACTTGATAAGTATCTGATCCACGACACATGGGGACATCAGTGGCAAGAAAGTTTACTTGACTTTGAAGATTTATACACCGAATTATCTCTTTTCAATCGTCCTTTAACCTTAACGGAATCTGCATCCGTTTTAGGGGAACAAACTTCATTTGGTGATGCATTTCTCAAGACTGCTTCAGGGAAAATAAACCTTGATCGTGAGAAATTAACAGAATTTATTGATGCTGAACTATATGAACGTTCCATCATAGCCTTCACTCCTATTCTTGCCGAAATGTTAGCTGATGTTGTAGAATTTAAATTCTTGAAACTACATCCCGAACAAGCACATCTTATGCCAAGTTCCTCGTTACTCAAAGATTTTCCAAGTAAACTTGACTTGACACTTGAGGATTTACGGAATTGTTTTGAACGTGCGTCTGTTGCATTCCAAACTTGGGTTGACACTGATGAAGCAAAACATAGGATACATAACGAGATATGCGAGAAACTTAACATATCAGATGGGGAATTATTACACCAAGAATTAGAATATATTCTTGAAGAGGCAGTCGAGATATGTAAGGAACGTCTTGACAGATTTTACCAACCGGAATGGTATTGGGAGAAGACATCAGATGACTGTCTGAAACTCAATGCATTCAGTTTTGCAGCACTAAACTTTCTACGAATTCATACAGCATTCCTTCAAACTTATGAAACACTCTCACAAATTGAGACTGAGTATGGCTTTAAAGACGCGCTTGTTTTGGCAATGGGTACTTTTTTTGAAGTTGAACCGCAAAGGAATATCTGGCAACTCGACCGGTTTTTAACGGATGGGTTTCTGCCACGTTGGAAGAAAATAGCTGAAGATGGTTGATGTTAACATATTCGAAACCTACGAAGAATGGAGGGTGAAACCATAGCTATTAAAGACCCTACTTACAAATTTCGTACCGATGCTGGAATGTTAATTAATTCTGGTACTTCACGAAGCATCGTTCTTCAAGGTAATATACACGATCTCTTTTATATAGAAGATGGAGATGACGAGGATTATATACCACTCGTACCTTTTCTCACGCGAAGTTGGGATATACATGGGTTTATTCTAATCGTATATGAACTCAACGGTCCGCTGCGTTTTCTACGTTCAAGTGACCGAGATAAGGTCAGGAATTCATTCAACTCTTGGAGAGGAGAAACAGAACCTACCAAAAGCAAAACCACAAACCTATATACTCTCACTGATAGATTTGATAAATCAGATACCAAGGATAATAAAACTAATGATACTTCTGATAGTATGTTTGATCAATATATGAAAGATGCTATTGGAAGTCCAACATTAGCACTTGAATTGCTTAGACAATTCTGTCTGATTTCTCGGTCCACTGATCCACTTGGTAAAAAGATATTAAAAGAAAAACTACTCATCATTATAGAAGCAACGGATATGTTACTTCCAGAAGGTGAAATCCGTAGTTTGAATACATCGGATAGACATAGGATCAGTATTGTCCAAGATTGGATCTCCGATTCTGATTATATGAATGGTTCAGATACTGTTGTCTTCATCTCTGAATCTAAGAGTCTTGTAAACTCGAGAATTACAAGGTTACCACAGGTACTTGATGTAGAAATCCAATCTCCGAATGTAGAGGCACGTAGACATTTTATCTCATGGTTCAATAGAACCCAAAAACCAACGAATAAAGAGTTGAATCTATGGGGTACGCAGTCACAACTTGCGGTGTTAACCGCAGGACTATCACTCCAAGCATTACGCCAGTTGCTTGTGTCGGCATGTTATTCAGGCGAAAAACTTCTACCTGAGATAGTGATTGAAAAAGTTTCTGAGTTTATTCAAGCACAACTGGGTGAAGATGTGGTTGAGTTCAAAAAACCTGGTCACTCTCTCAAAGATATTATTGGTAATCAGAAACTTATCGATTTTTTGAGAACCCAGATTATTCCACGTATCACCTCTACAGGAACAGATTCTATCTCTGGTCTCAGTGTTTGTGGACCTATTGGTAGTGGAAAAACCTATATATTTGAAGGACTTGCAGGAGAACTGGATATTCCGGTATTAATTCTGAAGAATATCCGTAGTATGTGGTTTGGACAAACGGATGTTATCTTTGAACGTCTCCGACGTTTGTTGATGGCATTGGTGAATGTGTTGATTTTTGTTGATGAAGCAGATACACAATTCGGTGATGTTGGAAGAGACGCACATGCCACTGAACGAAGGTTGACAGGAAAGATACAGGCGATGATGTCTGACCCACAATTACGAGGGAATATTACATGGCTGCTGATGACTGCACGTATCTATAACCTATCTCCTGACCTTCGGAGAGAAGGCAGAGTTGGTGACATAGTGATTCCTGTTCTTGATCCAACTGGTGAAGACCGTAAGACATTTCTGCAGTGGACACTGAGTAACGTGTTCAGTGGGGAAATTCCAGATGGAGAATTTGAATTGCTGTTGTCACATACTGAAGGATATTCTGCTGCCAGTTTCGCATCTCTCCGTGCTGATCTTGAAGCAGCCAAAAACCGTAATGGTGAGTTGACTGTAGATGAAATTATAGGGGTTATTTCTGATAGAATACTACCGAATATCGGTCCTATACGCCAGTATCAAACTTTACAGGCGTATCTGAATTGCACGCGAAAATCTCTACTACCTGGAGACTATTCCCACGAAATACGTGATTCATGGTTGAAACAGATAGCTCAGCTTGAAGCGATGGGAGTTAGAGGGTAATACGTATATAGACAATTACCTCCATCACAATTGCGATTAGTCCATTCCATTGGCAACTAAAACAAGGTCTTGTATATTTACTACACCATCTCCATTAACATCTTCTTGAATAGATGTTCCCTTCTCTCCAAAACTGGAAGCAACTATTACCAAATCCAGAATATTCACAACCCCATCTTCGTTAACATCAAGTTGGTTTTCATGTTTTTCGCTAATTATATGCCAATCTTGTTCCACGTTTCCTAACACATCTATTATCTGTAACCCCACAATAGTCCCTGGATTTGCAATGGATTTTGGTGTCGTGAATTCAATAGTATCGTTATTACCGCTTAGTCGTTTGCAACCCAACATTATTATGCCTTGAATTGGATCGCTTGGGGTTGAAGGTGTAAGTAATTGAGCTTGATGTAACCCATCTGCGTCAGTCACCCTAAAACGGAACTGTGCAGAATATAATGATGTGAAATTCAGAGGGAAACGTTGTATCTCTGTTGGAGAAGTGTCCTCATTTCGCACCGTGGTGAAGGTGGGATGCAAACTTAAGGACTCTGCTGCGCATGTGGATAGTTTAGCAAGGAACCCGCTGCTGGCAGACATTAGATTCGGTTCACTAAAATCGTGGTATAAACCGAAAGCATGACCAAGTTCATGTGCAACAACACGAAAACTAAAGCATTCATCAATTGCAGGTAACATTGCAACCCTACTTCCAGACTCATGGACTCCACCGAGACCACAGATGTTGCTGCCAAATAAGTTTCCATCTATCTCCAAAAAAATGAGTAGAGTATTCTTTGTATCACCGAAAATAATATCTATTTCTTCAAGTATTTTTATTGAAGCTTGGTCTTGATAGTAAGCTGCAGCATATTGCCCTTCTACATGATGTAGTACTATATTATCATCCATGTCAGTTTCAATCGTGAAAGTTTTGGTACCAAAGCCATGGTTTATTAGTTCGCGTGCGTAGAAGAGCTGAACATCCTTTATTACTCTATTTACCTTTGCAACTATATTTTGTTGAGGAGCACGATCATTGGGACGAAAGTATATTAGTCGGACTTTAGGTTGTTCCGTATCCTCTTGCTGAAGTCGTGTAATTCCTTGTTGTAGCTGCTGTTCTTGTATACGTAATTTAGCGTAATCCCATAATATGACCGTACCATCTTCACTTGTAGATGCAATTGTGCTGCCATCAGGTGAAAACGCGACTGAACGTACAATGTGAGTATGTCCAGTAAGAGTACCAATGGAATAACCTGTCTTGACATCCCACAATCGCACAATTCCATCATCACCCCCACTTGCAATTGTACTACTATTTGGTGAAAATGCCACTGAACGAACACTGTAGGTATGTCCAATTAACTCTGCTTTTGGTTCTGCTGTTTTAGCATTCCATAATCTGACTGTTCTGTCTCTACTTCCACTTGCTATTGTGTTTCCATCAGGAGAAATCGCAACACTATAAATCCTATCCGTATGTCCTATGAGTGTCTCTTTGAGTTCTCTCGTTTCTACATCCCATATACGTAATGTGCTATCTCTACTCCCCGTTATAATTGTTCCACCGTCAGAAGAATATGCAACACTAAGAATTCTCCAAGTGTGTCCCTGCAATTCTGTGATGAGTTGATGTGTATCAGCATCCCATATACGAACCATTTTATCTTCTCCACCACTGGCAAAAGTACTACCATCTGGTGAAAACGCAACAGAATATACTGCAGAACTATCTCCCATAAATTGAGTTTTGAGTTGTTGTGTATCAGAATCCCATATTCGAATTGAGTTGTCTCTATATCCTCCACTACTAACTATTGTGCTGTTTTCTGGTGAAAGTGCAACAGATACAACTCGCTCTGGATGTGCTATAAATGTGGTAAACAGTTGTCCTGTATCAGCATTCCATATACGGATTTTCCCATCTTCACTACCACTGACAAGAATAGAACCATCATCGGAAAATGCAAGTGATATCATCCTATCAATATATCCTGTGAGTGTATCAATATATTGTTTTGTGGCCACATCCCAAACCACTACTGTACCGTCCTCACTTCCACTGGCAAGTGTTTTTCCATCGGATGAAATTGTTACAGAAGAGACACTACCTGTATGTCCATAGAGGACAGTGGATTGATCTTTTTGAACATCCCACAAACGTACCGTTGCATCATCACTACCGCTTACGATCCAATTACGGATAGGATCAAATGCAATAGAGGTCACCTCTTCATTATGACCTTTTAGTGTGGTGATAGGTTCACCTGTTTCAACATCCCATATACGTATAGTGCCGTCTCCACTTCCACTGGCTAACCACTTTCCATCGTATGAAAATGAAATAGATGTCACCCATCCTGTATGTTCGGGTAATATAAAGATTGGTTTTCCAGAGTCAGTATTCCATAGATGTACAGTACTATCTTCGCTACCACTTGCAACTTTTTTTCCATCTGGAGAAAAGGCAACTGCAGTCACTGAACGTGTGTGTCCAACAAGAGTAATGATAGGCTGGAAAGTTTGCGTATCCCATATTCTTATAGTGTTATCCCAACTCCCGCTTGCGATAACATTACCCGACTGAGAATATGCTACTGTACTAACTCTGTCGGTGTGTCCAGAAAGTATTTCAATAGGAGTACCTGTACGTGCATCCCATAATCGCAAGGTACCATCTTCATTGGCACTTGCAAGTATGTTCCCATCAGGTGAAAAAACGGTACTGTATACAAAACCAGTATATTCCGATACCAATGGAAGTTCTTCACCAGTGTTTAGATTGTACATCCAAATTCCAATAGAAGTGGCTACTACCAGTTGGTCCATGTTTGGAGAATAAGTTAACCCATTAATTTTGCCTTTACCAAGACGGTTCTTTGCATCTTCTGGAACAAACCATTGTGAAGTGTCTTGGGGAATACCAAATTTAGGTATGAAAATTGAGATGAGTATTATTCCCAATGAGAGAATGTGTTTCTTGTTCATAAGTATCATCCAGTAACTTTATTATAACATGAGTTTGATAATTGGTATATGAACTTCATTTTTACTTAAATATTACTCTCATAGACCCGGTAGGTGCGGTTTCGCAACCAATTCAGAATACCAAACGCGTATTCTGATGGAATACAAAAAGTTGATTTATCAAACTCACGTTATTATAGCAAATAAAACAGGCGGAGCAAAGCTCCACCTGTTGAATAAAATTAAATTGGATTATAATTTACTTACTTCAGGATTAGCATTTTCCGTGTTGCAGTGAATTTACCCGCAGTGAGTGTATAGAAATAAATACCGCTTGCGACAGACTCACCCATTTCATTCGTGCCATCCCAATACGCAGCTTGAGTACGTGTCTGATATAAACCTGCAGACCGATGTCCAATATCAAGAATTCGCACTATGCTACCACGGGAATCATAGATACTAATTTGCACATCACTCGGTTTTGACAATCGATATGGTATCCACGTCTCAGGATTGCATGGATTAGGATAGTTTGCTAACAGCATAGTGGACTTTGGAATTAATGTTGACAAGAGTTGTTCCAACACTTGAATTCCACGTTCGTAGGAATATTCAGGTTTGGATAAAGATGTTTGAATCAATCCAGATGAACCTTTTACTTTGTTAGCAAGAGTTAACCACTCCTGAACCTGCGATGCATGAAGTGTATGCGGAGAAGGCGCCGCAGCAGTATCCCCGATTCCTTTTGCTGCCAATACTAAATCCAGAATATTTATATTGCCATCACCATTTAGATCAGCATCCGTTTCACCAGTTGCTCCAAATTTTGATGCAACATATACCAGATCTAAAATATTGGTTATTCCGTCATCATTCACATCACCTGTCGGTCTATGTGGATACCCCGGTGTGCCAAGACGTTTGGTTATTGACAGGGTTTTATCATACCCGATACCGCTACGATAACCGCTTGCTATCCATGCTTCGGATTGGTATCCGATAACATTCGGTTTGGCACGATACCACGCCATATCCGCGGTAAGTGGTGGTGCAGCGGATGATTTCTCATAATTAAAGAAATAGTTTCCTACACTGTCTTCAAACGCTTCTGGACTTCGTAGTATCAATGTGAAATCTACCTGTGGAATTACGAAAGCTTTGTCAACGATATAATTCGGTGAACTTGCCAACGGCATATCTGGATGACTCGGATCTGTGTTGACAAACAGTAGTAATTCACCAGCAGAAAGCATTGTGTCTTCAGGGAGTATAATCGTAGTATTTCCGAGACTTGTAGCGATACTCAGTACCCACCCACTAAGGTCAATATCTGTATTGGTTACATTTCGCAACTCTACCCAATCCTGCACATCATTGGAAGCGTTAAAGAGTTCATTGAAGATTACCTTATTCATTGTGAGTAACCCTGCTAAACGAGTTGATTCGTCACCACTGATTGGTGGCAATGTATCTACTTCACCAAATCCTACACCGTGTACAATAAGTAGACAATCGTTATTTGAGAGTGTATAACCCGATGGACAACTGGTATCGGTAGAATTCGTAACATTAATAGTCACACTGATCGAATCTTCATTATTTGATTGTTCCCCAGCGTATACCTCAACTGTTACAGAATACGAACGTTTTACCTCATAGTCGAGTGCGGATTTCGTTTTCAATTGACCAGTACTTGAATCAATTTCAAATGAACTTTCATCTGTCCCGCTGAGAACGTACTTATCCAGACTGCTGCTGAAATTACTTGCAGATACAGGACTGCCTATGCTCGTGTTTGCAGCAGTATTCTCAGCAATTGAACGGCTTGTGCTATCTCCATCTGTAAACTGTAAATTCACGTCAGTGACATTTATGGTGACAGAGATTGTATCTTTGTCGGTGTATCTATAAACTATCGGACCGGTGATTGAGTCTGAAAGAGGATTAATTTCACCTTGTTGAACCGCAACTGTTACCGAATAAGACGTTTTAGTTTCATAATCCAGTACTGTATTCGTTGTCAGTTGTCCTGTATTGCCATTTATACTAAACGAACTTGCATCAGTTCCTGTAAGAACATATCGTCCTAAAGTGGTGTTAAAACTATGTGCTGAAACGGCACTACCCACGTTTGTATTTGTTGCAACATTTTCTGCTACAGAGCGAGTTGTGCTATCATCGTGAAAATGCGGGGAATTAGTGGAATCAGCATGTGCAGAAACCATTACTGTTATACCAGAAAATAAAATTAATACAACTAAAGTTAGTAACTTATACCTTACATTTTCAACCTGCTTCTTCATAAATCATTCCTTTCATAAGGGACCAACATTTTATCTGGATAAAAATGTTGGATTAGATTGGACTATCCACAACAGAAATAAAAAGATTCATCATATTTAGTCATATATATAAGATTTATAATTTGTATAATATTATGTGACTAAATTGAAGCATATTTCATTCATTTTGTCAAATTAAATCGACAAATGCAAAATATATAAAAAAAAATGTAAGTTATAATAACTTAAAACACTTGTTCACTATTAGATGGTTCTGTTGGGGAACCTAATGTAAATGGATATGAGAGAAGAATTCTTGCATGTCAAACTATATGACCTCTATACTGAACTCAGGTTAATTGCATCACCACTTGCGGCAGAACGATATCCTGCACAAATGATCTCAATAGAATGCGCGGCAAATTCAGCATTCATCTCACTTTCCACTCCATTTTCTATACAATCAATAAACGCGCTAAATTCTCGCTGTCCATCATTGCTGCTAATGACATCAATCCAATGTTGCTTTGGCTTCATTTTAATCTCTGCTTGTGTACTACTCCACATCCCCATTGGGTCAAGTGGGTGTGGCGTTGGAGGTTCAAACGAAGGTTCAGCAGAAAACACCTCCAACCGATTTGCTGATGCATCAAACGTTAAAGTTGCATCTGTACCAACAAGATGTACCTTACGCACTCCACCTTGTGCATGGCTCTTCCAACCATAACGTCCTGCAGCAATGGTTGCTGTTATTCCATCCTCTAATGTTAGGACCAATGCACCGAAGTCTTCAACATCGCAATTGTTATGTCCCTTGAAAAAGTAATTTGCAGTCCCACCAAATACCTGTTTCACACGTTTGTTTGTCAACCAATTCACCATTGATACAGCATAAACACCGATATCAAACATCTCAGGTTTTGCTTCAACGAAACTGTATCGTTCCAGTGTTGGTTTTTGATTACGTTTCTGACCGACTGGTGCACTACCTGGATGACCTTTGGCAAACATTACATCACAATGAATCGCTTGCAAACTACCGATAGTTCCACTATCTAATGCTATTTTCACCGTTTTTGCCCATGTGCTATGAATGTTGCTAAACATTTGTGTTCGTACACCAGAATTTGATACAGCATCTACTATCTGTTTCGCATGTTCATCATTGAGTGCCATAGGTTTGTCAAGATAAACATGCTTTCCTGCATCGGCACATTTTGCCCCGACACTACCACGTCTTTCAACTTCTGTACAAAGACTAACTATATGTACATCATCACGTGCTAAAGCTACATCAAGATCGTTAATATAAGGTAGATTCAATGATTCTGCAAGGGAACGTGCCAATTCAATACGTTCTGATGGTGCGTCCTTTTCATCAGCGAAGGCAATAAGCCGACAACGCGGATCATTAGCAAACAGTGGTGCATAGTTTTCTTGATGAGTACGGTGTCCACCGAGTAGTAACACACCATATTGTCTGTTCTTTGCCATTTTCATACCTCCACCGTTATGGGTTGACCGGTAGCAAGTGCCTGAGTAATAATATCTAAGTGTTCTTCCGTTTCAGTGAGGTGTGGTGGTGTTCCACTCAGATAATGTCTACCTATCGGTGTTTCGTGGTATATGACACCCTTATTACCAACCAACATGATGTCAATTGCAGTTTCTGTTTCAACCCGATTTATACTCAAAATAGACATCTGTCCACCAGCGTATTTCATCATGACTGTTACCTGTGATGTGTCTACATCACCTTGTGCATAGATACACTGTGGTTCTGATGTCATCCATCCATTTGATAGTTCCACAATCTGTGCTGCAGGATGCAACAGACTTGATGCATCACAAGCAATGTTAAGGATGCATCTAAGAAATACAGGATTCCCAATACGTCCTTTCTCGATTACGGAATCAATCGACTTCTTTAATAATTCCATTATTTCTCCTTTCAGTATTTATACAGAAAATCGTTGACGGTTCTACATCAATATGATATATTTTTCTAACACTCGTTTGGTTTTAAAGCACACCAAACTATGCCCAAATCTATTGTAAATTTCAAATACATGTGGAGGACAACTATGCCCATAAAAACACTTCAAGAACTTCTCGCTGAAGCAAAAGCGAATGTTGGACACATTTCACCAGATGAACTCACTGATGCTGGTGATACTGTAATTGTTTTAGATGTCCGTGACGAACCAGACTACGATGAAGAACACCTACCGAATGCAGTTTCTCTCCCCCGTGGATATATCGAACTTGATATTGATGAGACCGTGACAGATGAAAATACACATATAGTGACTTATTGTGGTGGAGGAACTCGTGCGACTCTTTCGGCACATACATTAAGAAATATGGGTTATGAAAACGTATCAGTTTTGACTGGAGGTTTCCGAGGTTGGAAAGCAGCAGGCTTACCAACGGAGAAATCTGATTCTTGAGTCCACGTATTACAAATTTAGATTAGCATAAATAGGAGTCATTGTCAATTTCTGAGTTCCAAAGTTATCTGGACGATGCGTTTCAACAAACGTAATCGTCCTTTCTGTATTCAGAAGGATACAATACGGAGTATAACATGCATCATTTTTCAATAAATTATATCAGTTTAACGGACATTCTCAATAGAGTTGTTGTTGTAGGATTGATCTTCATCGGAATAAATATGTTTGGGTGTGATGGTGGAAAGAACCAACTAAACGTCTTTACATGGTCAGGATACGTCAGTGATGATATTCGTAGAGGTTTTGAAACAGAATACGGGGTGAAAGTTGTTGTTGACATTTATGCAAATAACGAGGATCTCCTTGCAAAGATACAAGCAGGTGCGACAGGCTACGATATAATCATGCCATCAGACTATATGGTATCTATCATGATCAAGGAAGATCTGTTAGCAGATTTGAATAGGGACAACATCCCAAACTTTAAGAACATAGGTCCGTTGTTCCTTGGTAAATACTTTGATCCTGATAATAAACATTCCATACCGTATACCTACGGCACCACGGGTATCGCCTATGATTCTTCAGTGGTTTCACCTGCACCAGATAGTTGGTCTGTGTTATGGGATGAAAAATATAAGAATCAATTCAGTTTACTTGATGATGAACGGGAAGCACTTGGGATTTCATTAAAATTACTTGGATATAGTCTAAATTCAACCGATCCAGAACATCTTAGACTTGCAAAAAATCAATTAATTAATCAAAAGCCACTTGTAAAACAATATAAAAGTGAAGCTGAAGAACTTTTGATAGCTGGAGATGTTGTTATGGCACACTGTTGGAGTGGAGATGCCTTCCGTGCTGCAGCTGCACGTCCATCTATCCGTTATATTATCCCGAAGGAAGGATCCAGTCAATTTATAGATAATGTCTGTATTCCTAAGTCAGCACCCCACAAAGATCTTGCAGAAAAGTTTATCAACTACCTACTGCGACCTGAGGTTAATGCGAAAATCACTATGTTTACGAAATATGGAACCTGTGTACCAGCAGCAAAGGAGCATTTACCAGAGGAATTGCAACAACACGAATTCATCTATCCACCTGCGGAGGTGATGGAGTCACTTGAATGGTTAAAAGATCTCGGTGATTTTACAAAACAATACAGTCGTGCATGGGACGAAATTTCAGCAAAATAGGTAATTCAATGCTATTGACCATAAGTATCCATGTTATTACTATAACGTGAGTTTGATAATTGGTATATGAACTTCATTTTTACTCAAATATTACTCTCATAGACCCGGTAGGTGCGGTTTCCTAACCAATTCAGAATACCAAACGCGTATTCTGATGGAATACAAAAAGTTGATTTATCAAACTCACGTTATTATAGTGCAATATATCTTTATCCCAAGATACCAATCCAGATACCCAAAGGTATTTTCTGCATTTTCCTCCCCTTCCTCCCCTTCTGTGCGTTCCGTGATTCAGACAAATCTTCCTCCCTTTCCGTGCCTTCCGCGATCAGAACAAACATTCCACCCCTTCCGTGATTCAGACCACCAACCTATTGTCTATATATTGGATATCTATTGTTCCCAACCCCTAATCCCCTTCTATCCGCCAACACCGTCAGATATAATACTACCATTATGAAAAAGCAAAACCGCAAAAAACCCAAAAACAGTAGAAAAAAACGCAACCAATCTCACACCGAAAAGAAAATTAAAATGGAGTACAACGAGATAAGCAAAAGGATACGGAATTTTAAGCCGGAACCATACACGCCTCAAAAATTAGAAGAATTCGACCAACTCTTAAACGATTTCGTAAGAATCAATGATAAAATATCCGGACAGCCACAAAAAGTGAAAAAAGTATACAAAAATGGTAAATTTCAAATCATACCAAAATCATAATTTTTTATTTTTCAGCAAATACCGATGAACCCATATACAGATTACTGCCACAACCAATATTATTACATACCACGGTATGAAAATTCAGCCAATTTGGTATGATTTGAAAATGGAGAAACAACCAACACAGGTAGGTTCAGTTACCTAACCCAAACGATCCCATCAGCGGAGAAAAACCAATGATTTTAGAAGAAAAACACAAGGAATATGCAATCAAATGTTTCGCACAATTCATGACACGATCAGATAAGGTGAGTTTGATAATTGGTATATGAACTTCATTTTTACTTAAATATTACTCTCATAGACCCGGTAGGTGCGATTTCCTAACCAATTCAGAATACCAAACGCGTGTTCTGATGGAATACAAAAAGTTGATTTATCAAACTCACGTTACTTTATATGATTTGAAGAAAAATTCATTTGAAGATATCGGTTAACAACTACAACTAATAACGTAATATATATAACAAGAATGAGAAGAAATAGTTTGATTACGAAGGAGGGAATTTCATGAATTTCCGTAGAACGTGTGTATTCATGTTTAAAAACCCAACACCTATTTTCATTTATTTTCTATTATGTTGGATTATGTTATCCGCCTTATCAACAATTATGGATGACCCTTTTCAATATGGAACATTGCCAGATGCAGCGGATGAAGCAAGAGAATCCACAGATGGTTTACCATGGTCGTTATGGAAGTTGTGTACTGCACTTTCACTGATGGTTACGGAAATTGCAACAGACTTTTCTCATATTGGATTTTTGTATGCAATTATCCCTGCTTTGTTCATAGGTTTCCTTGAGGTAAGAGGGAGACTTTATGGGATTGACAGCATAAGAACGGAATGGATGAATTGGTATAGAAAACAGAAGGAAGTAAATATAATAAGTGATACTGATGAATCACCGCAGATGTCTGAAAACATTCGTGATACAACCGTCCCTAAGTTTAGTAAAGATACAACACAATCTATGTTAAATTTCCCACTTCAACTTATCCTACATTTCGGATATTGGATAGTTGTGTTAGCTCTTGTAAGCATTGTCTCGAATATTAACAGAGGAATAGGGGAATCTGTTCAACTATTCATTGGTTATCTACCTCAGTTTCTGATTCCATCTGCAATTCTTGCCCTCTTATCAAGTTATCGGTGGTCACGAGGATATATGAATGGAATAAGTGCTGAACAACGTGCATGGACAGACTGGCATCACCAACAAGTAGATGTTATGTCTGTTGGTGAAAATATGAAGGAACCACCATCTTCGGTAGAGATTGTGGGAGTATCATATTTCAAAACTCCATTAGAAACAGCTATTTACATGCTGCGGAATCCAAAGACTATTTTAATTCATTTTTCTGCATGGATAATTATCGGATTGTTAATATTATTTACTTCAGCTGGAATATATGGAGGACTAACGATTTTTCCACCGCTAAATGATATTGCATGGTTTACACTCCAATTTTGTTGTATACCTGCAGCAATCTGTTCTGTTGTTATCAGTTATAGGGAAGCAAGAGGTAACCTAAAGGGAATGAATTCGGAACAGCAGATATGGGTTAAGTGGTATATACAGCCACAAGAAGAATCTATAAAGGAAGAATTGCCAATTTCAGAATCAGTGGAGTCAGAATCCTATCTAATGAATGTTAAACACATCCTTATGTTGATGGTAAGGAAACCGCAGCGATTTTTTACCCATTTAATCTGTTGGATTTCTGGGTTTATATTTGTTTATGGAATCACAGATTTAATAGTATTAGAAGTCTTACCTGACATTGCCCAAATCTTGCTTGTATTTACACTTGCATTCATCTCAACATATCAAGAGGCGAAGGGTAATCAAAAAGGAAAAGATATACAACGCAAGTATTGGATGGATTGGTATAACAAACAACATCAAGTTGGTGAAAGGGAATCCCAATATAACCAGTCGCCACCTATGTTGGAAGTCTATTAGTAGACGATTGATTGACTGAACTATACTTTTATATCGTCCCTTACGCATCAGACTGTTCTGGTGCGTTTTTACATGTATTATCTACACAGATAATAAAATGTTTGACTTGATTAACAAATATCTGTATTATGGTCAGTATAGCAATAATCGGACATACCATCTAAAACTAAATTCTTATTAACTACTATATAATTAAGGAGACACAATTGAGTAGACCGAATATACTTTTTATAATGTCAGATGATCATGCATCTCACGCTATGAGTTGTTACGGAAGTCGTATCAACCAAACTCCACACCTTGACCGAATTGCAGATGGTGGGATGATATTTCAAAACTGCTTTTGTGTCAACTCAATTTGCACACCGAGTCGTGCAAATATCTTGACAGGGTTACATAGCCATCTCAACGGAGTCAAGACTCTGGGTGACCCACTTGACGGGAGAAAACAGAATGTGGCAAAAATGCTACAATCAAGTGGATATCAAACTGCTATGGTAGGTAAATGGCATCTCGGACACGGAGGTAATGCAGACCCAACTGGGTTTGATTACTGGAATGTCCTACCCGGACAGGGTAGTTACTACGATCCAGTGATGATTGAAGAGAGTGGTAGGACACAACACGAAGGATATGCTACCGACATCATCACAGATTTCTCATTGGAATGGTTACAGAATCGGGACAAAGATCAACCTTTTTTCCTAATGTGTCATCACAAAGCACCACATCGTCCATGGGATTCAGATGAAAAGCATGTTCACATGTATGAGGATGAAGATGTTCCGATGCCTGACAACTTTTTTGACGATTATTCAAATCGGTCAAATGCTGCCAAAGAAGCAAAGATGCGCGTTTTTGGACATATGAATGATAGAGATCTGAAAATAGAAAGATTCGGTCCACCACCCGAAGGTTTGTCTGATAAAGAATTGGCAAACTGGCAGTATCAACGTTATATTAAAGAATATCTACGATGTGTAGCATCAATTGACGACAATGTAGGTAGACTACTTGACTACTTGGATGAAGATGGAGTTGCTGATGATACAATGGTTATCTATACATCTGACCAAGGATTTTTCTTAGGCGACCACGGTTGGTATGACAAGCGGTTTATGTATGAAGAGTCCTTGCGAATGCCGTTTATTGTCCGTTATCCACGTGCAATTGGTGCTGGAAGTTCTACACATGCTATGTCACTAAATATAGATTTTGCTGAAACATGGCTTGATTACGCAGGCATCTCCATACCTGAAGATATGCAAGGTACAAGTTTGCGTCCGATATTTGAAGGTGAAACACCAGATGATTGGCGAGAGTCAATGTATTACCGTTATTGGATGCACCTTTCACATCACCATGTTCCCGCACACTACGGTATACGGACACATCAATATAAACTTATCTATTATTATGGAGAACCACTCGGCACATCAGGTTCCGTTAACCAATCAACAGAACCAGAATGGGAACTATTTGATCTTGAAAAAGATCCGAATGAGATGTGCAGTGTCTATGATGATCCTGAATATGCAGATGTTGTTAAGGAATTGACTGCTGAGTTGTATAAACTTAAAGAAGAAGCAATGGACGACGAGTAGGAAGTAACTAATGTATGCGTTAAGGTAGATTACTCACACATTTCCAAATAAGAATATGGAGGTATAAAATGACTAATACTCCACTGGATAATATAGCACCCGGTATGAAAGTTACTGCACAGATGTCACCTGAACCGAGTGATGCGGATTTACAATTTGCAAAACAGATGGATGTTGAGTATGTTGTTCTCTGGACAAACGGAGCGAATGCCAACTATGACTACTTCATGAGTCGCCGTGAGATTTTTGAGAATGCTGGATTAAAAATCTATGGATTTGGTAACAGTGATGTCCATAATCAAGATGGGATTGTACTGAACTTAGAGAATCGCGATGCTAAGGTTGAACAGTATAAGGAATATATTCGTGACCTTGGTAGGGCAGGTATTCCATATACTACCTATGCACATATGGGTAATGGCATTTGGAGTACAGAACGTGAAACTACACGCGGTGGTGCAAGTGCACGTGCATTCAATCTCAAGACTGCACAGGAAGGACATTGGGGTGGAAAAAAGTATCCAATGCCACTTTCACACGGACGCGAATATACCGAAGATGAGCTTTGGGATAATTATACCTACTTTATCAAGCAGGCTGCCCCAGTTGCTGAAGAAGCAGGAGTGATGATTGGTATCCATCCTGATGATCCACCAGCAGTAGACCTTGCTGGAATTCCAAGATGTATCTTCAGTAGTTTTGACGGATACAAACGTGCTCTTGAAATCGCAGACAGTCCGAATGTAGGGATGTGTTTCTGTGTAGGTTGTTGGCTTGAGGGTGGAGATTTGATGGGAAAAGATGTAATTGAGTCTATTCGTTATTTCGGTGAACGTAATAAGATTTTTAAAGTACATTTCCGCAATGTTGATCAACCCTTGCCACACTTTGTTGAGACCTTCGTAGATAATGGCTACCAAGATATGTATCATGTAGCAAAAGCACTCCGTGAAGTTGACTTCAACGGTGTTTTAATTCCTGATCATATTCCCAGCATGGCAGGTGACCATCGTGTTGGAACAGCATATACTATCGCATATATGAACGCACTTGTGAAACGTGCGAATGAAGAAATTGCCGCATAAGACATCACAAAGTATCTATAGTGGCATTAGTAATTGATTACTAATTTAATTTATTGGGTAATAAATTGTTGGAAAACATTTTGTAATTTTCTTGCATTTAATATTCAAAAATGTTATAATCTTGGAAGAATTCAATTCTGTGATATGCATACATAATTGCATTCACGATAATAAATACAATTTCGGTATCGCTAGCAAGCCGAAATATTATAATTAGTTTATGTTGCTCAAATTGATTTAATAGGAAGCGCGCTTCTTACCTAATTAACATCAAAATTGGGTATACTGAATAAGGAGATCTCTTAGTTATGAAAAAATTGGCAATTCTTTTTACAATTGCTTCTATGGTCATTGCACCAACTGCGTTTGCACAGAATTGGCAACCCGCTGGTGACCAATGGATCGAAAAATGGTGGGCACTTGATTTAGTCATCAATACTGGCGGTTTCACTGCATCTGCTGAACGTGACTACCTTTCAGATGGTACGAATGGAGATATTACGAATGCATCTGCCTCAACACGTTATGGTGCTGGATTGACCGGAAGAAGTGGTGTACACTTACCAGCAGACAATGGTGGCGTTCTTGGATGGGGAATTGTAAACCTCAACATTGAAAGCACAAATAACATGTATCAAAGTCATGGTATCGCAGATAATGCACCGGGCATGTACAAAGATAATATTACTTGGCATGGTATCATCCTCATCTTGTCACCAGATGACAGGACAACGACGATGCACCCTGCACACGATGACCATGCACAGATTTGGCTTAACGGTGAAATGGTATATGACAACCCGAGTTGGACTGGTGGTGCTCAGGTAGCAACCCAACCCACAGAAATAGACCTGTTTGAGGGTGAAAACTTCCTACACTTCAAGTGTGGTGAAGGTGGTGGTGGAGATTACGTCAATCTTCGTTTTGAAGAATCCGACGAGGATTTGAAAATAGCTCCTACACTTGAAGGTCAATTCATTGATGTTCTTACACCTGTTGAACCACAAGGCAAAGTCACTACAACTTGGGCAGATATTAAGCGTAAATAAACTATTATGTATTCTATTATAAAACCCGTATCTTTTTTGGATACGGGTTTTATGTTTTTAATGTTAGTTCAATATGAAGTGTAAACTGTTAATTTGGTGTTATTCTGGTTCTGTTATCATCAGAATCTGATTTGCTTTCACATTTTCCAACACTTGTTTTATTCCGCTCTGCCACATAACCGTTATACGATCAACATTCTCTACCTCAAGTAAACCGAATAACACTTTAATATCACTACCGGATGCATAACTTGAACCACTCTTTACTTCTGAAATCTGTGTATTTCCATCTGTATTTATTATAATCTTTGATCCGATACCGTCTCTATTACTTTTCTTGCCAATGAGTTTAATGTTTAACCAGTTATTCCGGTTTCCTCCCTCGTTTCTGAGCAATACCGCACGTTGGTTTGAATTCATAACAACTATATCAATATCACCATCGTTGTCATAGTCGGCTGATGCTGCAGCTCTTCCAACAAGTTCCTCAGAGAAATAAGTTCCAGATGTTTGGGATACCTCAGTATAAGTTCCATCACCGTTATTGGAAAATAATTGATCTCGTTGTGCGTATGTCTCGTAGTCAGTCACCTTCTCAATTATCTCTTGAGGATGTCCGTTTGCAGAGAAAATATCCAAGTCTCCATCGTTGTCATAATCAATAAATAGTGGACTAAATCCGACCAGTGGTAATGTTGGTTGTTGCAAATTGCTTTCCACAGTAGCCTCTGTAAAGTAGAATCCATCACCTCCAGAATTTTGTAATTTATAGAGTGTGGCTTTTTCCGAATTAGCAACGATAATGTCAAACAAACCGTCATGATTATAGTCTCCGTAATCTACTCCCATAGAACCTTCTGCTACCCCATTTTCATCGTATCCAGTTCCGAGAAACAGACTTTCCTCTGAGAAGGTTCCATCTCCATTATTATGATACAAAAAATTGCGACTGGTATCATTTGCAACATATATATCTGGAAATCTGTCTTTGTTGTAATCAAAAGCAACCGCAGCCATACCCCGTCCTTCACTCGGATTAACCAAACCTGCTTCTTCAGCGACATTAGTAAATGTACCGTCTCCGTTGTTTCTATACAATACATCTGGAGTGCCTTCATAACTCCGTGGATGTCCATAACCTACTATCCCTTTATATTTAGTCATAGGCATTGAGGTGTGATAAATGAGATAGTTAACAACGAATATGTCCAAATCTCCATCTATATCATAATCCAGAAAAACCGCAGCAATACTCCATAGGGTATTGTCAATTCCTGCTAACTTTGTGATATTTGTAAAAGTGCCATCGCCGTTGTTTCTATATAGGTTATCTTGACCAAAATTCGCAACATAAAGGTCAGCATCACCGTCATTATCAATATCACCTGCTGAGGCAGCCATACCATAACCTGTATCCCCACAACCTGCCGTATCAGTTACGTCAGTAAAATGTCCTTTCCCATCATTACGATACAATACATTTTCAGCAGTCTGTTGTATAGATTGATTTGTGACACCATCCACAGGAACTACACCGCTGTTTACGAAATATAGGTCAACGTTGCCATCCCCATCATAGTCGAAGAAAACCACACCTGAACCCATCGTTTCAATAATATGTTTATGTTCTGTTTTTCCGTTGTAATGCTTAAAGTCAATACCAGCTTCCTTGGTAGCATCAACGAATACGGGAAGTTGTTCAGCCTTACAATATACTGCAAAAATGAAAAACATAATTGGAAATAACATTAAGAATTTTGACATAATGGAGTTCATTACTGAGGTGGGATTATACTTAATCTGTTTTTTCTGCTGTTTTTGCCAAACGGAATCCGACAAAAGATGTTTTTAAAGATGGATAAAGATAAAAACGGAAAGTTGTGCTGCATCGTGTAAGTTTGTCGATCCAAGAACCCCCTCTGAGAACCCGCCAACTTCCAACAGCAGGACCCTCGGGGTTTTGTTTTGGACTGTGAATGTAGTAGACATCACTGTACCAATCTGCTGTCCATTCCCATACGTTCCCTGCCATATCCATTGCACCGTAAAAACTCTTTCCGTCAGGATAACTACCAACAGGTGCGATCTTATTCTCATATCCGTCATTTTTTTCTGATGTATTAGCATTAGAGGTCATTGCATTACCCCAAGGCCATATCCTGTCAGTATAACCGCGAGCAGCCTTTTCCCATTCCGCTTCGGTGGGTAGACGCATACCTTTCCATTCAGCATAAGCCTTTGCATCGTGCCATGAAACGCCGACAACGGGATAATCAGGAAATTCTGTGGCACGTTCAGGCCAATTTCCGATATGAAGAAGATGAGTGAAGTTTTCTGGAGTATGTTTTTTTCTATCCTTTGCACTTTCACGAGGATCATTCTGGAGGCTATTCCAAAATTCATAATATTCAGCGTTTGTTACCTCAAATTTACTTATATAATATGCATCAAGATAGACTTTATGTACAGGTTTTTCATCAGCAGCGCGTATGGTACTTCCCATAGTAAATGTACCAGCAGAAACCAGTATCATCTGATTTTCTTTTTTATTTGCAGTAACATTTATTACCACTCCTACACTAAATAGGAAAGAAAGACAAGTAAATAGGAATAGTCTAAGATAAAACACATCTATATCCGATAATAATAAATTTTAATATTATTTTGGTTTTTTCTGTTGTGATAAAAAATATTCGTAGGCTTGATAATGCTCATTACCAAGTTTGTGATTCCCAATACTTTTATAGAGTTTGGAAAGGTTCAAATGGTAAATTGGGTGTTCTTCATTTAAATCAACCGCTCTCTGAAATACAGCAATTGCATTTTGAACATCCCCAAGCATTGCATATACACTGCCAAGTGTGTTATAAAAAATATCCTGTTTTGGCATTAATTGTACAGCCTTTTGAGCGGGTTCAAGTGCCAACTTCGGATACCGTATATTAATAAATGCTTGGCTGAGTCCGTGATAATAACTTGCGATTGCACCTGCTGGAGCGTTCTGTGAGTTCCCAATTTCTATACATTTTTGGAATGTTGGTATCGCTCTATTATATTTTTTTTGATGCATTAGCACTCTTGCTAAACCTGTCCATCCTTCAAGATTGTTTGGGTCGACACGTGTCAAACGGGTAAAACGTTCATGATCTGCAGCTTGTTTCTGTAGGTTCTTATATATTTCCATCTCCTGTTTACTTTTCTCTCTATTACCAGAACGGAGATAGGCAGTACCGAGACCAAAATGTGGATCTGCGAAGTCCGGTGAACCATATTTTATTGCTTTTGTAAAATTGTCGATTGCATCTGGATAGTTCTTTAAATTTAGGTATGCATTCCCAAGTTCGTTATAATTACCTGCGGAATTAGGCTTCAATTTAATGGATTTTTTCAATATCTCAACTGCAGCCGTATATTGTCGGAGTTTTACGTATACCTTACCAAGTACCTCGTGACCTCGTGCGTGTTGAGGCGATAGAGTAATGACTTGCTTAAGATGTTTTTCAGCATCATTCCACTGATTAAGTTTGAAATGGACAACTGCCAATGAATAGAGCACTTCAATATTGTCTGGTTTTATATTTATTGAACGTTGATAAACTTCTACTGCTTTGTTCCAAGAGGAGTCATCTGCATAAATCATGCCAAGATAGTGTAAGATTTCATAGTGTTCTGGTTCAATTGCAAGAGCAGATTCAAATGCATCTATAGTTCCCTGATTATTGCCTTGAAATAGATGTAGAAAACCTTGTTCTACATGCTTTACATATTCAGCATGTTTATTCTTTTCTGCAATGAGATCTGGTATTGGCAAAGAAAAAAGAAGTATTACCAGAATTATTAGACAATTTCGCATCTGATTTCCCAATGATTACAGTATTTAATATGAAAATTTACAATTATAGGATTGATTCATTCTGTATATCTGTTTAGATGATAACTGCAATATGAAAAAAAATCAATCAGAATCTTAATAAATCATTACAGGTAGTTTATCGGATATGCGACAAATCATACACACATATAATACTCAAAATGGTTGACTTTTGTATGGGAATGTAGTATAAAATAAACATTGCAATAAGGGAGGTATATTTGTGAAACTTGTTAGTTTTAAAAAATCATCTTTAGACCAGCATAATAGTATTGGTGCGATAATTGATCAGGATAAATTAGTAGATCTTAGTTTAGATGTTTCAGATATGATACAGTTCTTTGAACAGGATTGTATCGCGGAAGCACAAAAACGTATTGACACAGTTCAACAACAACATAACGGTAGTTCTGATTTGTCCGATATACTATACTCACTGTCAGATGTTCAACTGTTAGCACCATTCCCGCGTCCTGCGAGTTTACGCGATTTCGGTGTTTTTAAAACACACATGGATGCTGCATCACGAATTACTGGCAAAGAAATATCTCACGAGTGGTTCAAACTTCCCAACTATTATCGTGGCAGTACAAGTCCCGCTTCCATAGCTGGACACGAAGCGGTGGTTACGTGGCCAAACTACACGGAAAAACTTGATTTCGAACTTGAATGGGGTGTTTATATTGGTAAAACTGGCAAAAATATATCTGTTGAGGACGCACCTGATTACATTGCTGGATATACAATTTACAATGACATAAGTGCTCGAGATATTCAATTCCGACACATGACATTATCATTGGGTCCCGCTAAAGGTAAGGATTTTGATAACAGTAATATTATGGGACCGTATCTTGTTACTCCTGATGAAATTGGTAATCCGTATAATCTGAAAATGACAGCAAGAGTCAACGGGGAGGTTTGGTCAGAAGGGAATACGTCGGACATGTATTATTCCTTTGCAGAAATGATCTCATTTGTTTCACAATCGGAGACTCTGTTTCCTGGAGAGTTTTTAGGTTCAGGGACAGTTGGTAAAGGATGTGGTTGGGAACTTGATAGGTGGATTCAACCTGGAGATGTAATTGAACTTGAAGTTGAAAAAATAGGAATATTGAAAAATCAGATAGGTGAACCTGAAGATAACCCAGCTGCTTGGAAGGAAAAAGTATAAAAGTGAGACTAAAGGATAAGGTAACTATCATTACAGGAGCTGCATCTGGAATCGGAAAAGCCACCGCCAAACTATTTGCAGAACACGGTGCGAAGGTTGTTGTTGCTGATATTGATAAGGAGGGTGGTAGACAAACCGTTACTGACATAAAAGGCAAGGGTAAAGACGGTATTTTTGTCAAAACCGATGTTACAATTAAAAATGACACTGAACAGATGGTAGAGAAAACTGTAAATACATACGGAAAACTGGATATATTGTTCAATAATGCGGGAATTGCAATGCGTCTACCTGTTGCTGAACTGTTGGAGGATGATTGGCATCGTTGTTTGGATGTTAACCTTACAGGAGTTTTTCTGTGTTCAAAGGCTGCTATTCCCGCAATGCAGAAAAATGGTGGTGGTTCAATCATCAATATGTCTTCAATCTACGGCATTGTCGGTGCAGATGTTCGTGCTGCTTATGTTGCATCTAAAGGTGCTGTCACTAACTTGACACGGGGCATGGCATTGGATTACGCAACAGACAAAATACGAGTGAACTGTATCTGTCCCGGTTTTGTAGAAACACCTTTGGTTGCTGGTGTGGTTAAAACACCAGAGGAGTATCAGAAACTTGCGGATAAGCATCCATTACGAAGATTAGGACAACCTGAAGAAATCGGTTATGGTGCATTATACCTTGCATCAGATGAATCTGCTTTTGTTACTGGGATAGCCTTGCCGATTGATGGTGGGTATACTGCAGGATAATATAAAAATTGGAATATTTTTATCTTCAAAATACACAAACCTATAAACTAAAACATAATTAAAAAATTAATACATCATAATAAATCAATAAATTCAGACTGAAATGTCGCCAGTAAAAAGCGAAATGTATAGTGCGACTCCAAACCCATCTTTTTTAAAAATTACCTCCATTTGGAAACGGTAAAACACAAACTTTTAATTGCCTTAGCCTTTTCCACAGTACCTATGCGTAAACTTTCCATATTCACTTTTCTCATATTATTACTCAACAGTGCATACATTTTCAGTTTTGGCGAACCAACGCTTTTTTACATTTTAAATGTGCTTTTCCATTTAGTTCTTGGTATCATCCTAATAATCCCATTCTGTATCTATCTTTATCATAAAGTCAAAAACATCTCACTCCTTGGACGTGTTGGTGTAACTTGTATAATAGTTGGTATTGTTAGTGGTGGGTATCTGATGGTTGTGGGTGCAATCACTCCCTATCGTTGGCTTCTCATTACACATATTGTCAGTATCAGCATTGGCAGTCTACTTTTTTCCATTCACTTGTTGATAGATAGTACCGTTCTGTCACCCAGATTGAAAAAAACTATTATTGTGGTAATCATTTTTACTATTTTTTTTCCAATTGGTGCGAAAGTTTCACAAAATCTATTTCCAAATAAAGACTATCTCGTCAGGAATCCGTTATTACCTCCAGCAAGTATGTATGATGAAGGTGGAGGACCAACCGGTCATTTTTTTCCTGCATCTGTTGAATCAGATACAGGAAACCTGATTCCAACTGACTTCTTTCTCACATCTGAGACTTGTGCTACAAGTGGATGTCATCCAGATATTTATAGACAATGGAACGAATCTGCACATCATTTCTCTTCGTTCAACAATCAATGGTATCGAAAATCTATCATCTATATGCAGGAGGTGAACGGTATTCAACCCACAAAATGGTGTGGAGGATGCCATGATCCTGCTGTTCTTCTCAACGGTGTGATGGATAAACCAATTCGAGAAAATCTACATACCCCAGCTGCACAAGCAGGGTTAGCTTGTACTGCGTGTCACTCCATAGAAAGGGTGAAAGATACAATGGGTAATAGCGGATATGTCATAAAATATCCACCTTTACATGAAATCGCTTCAAGTAACAATCCTTTCATTCGCAGCCTGCACAACTATCTAATACGTCTTGATCCGGAACCGCATCGGAAGAGTTTTTTGAAACCTTTTCACCGTGAAAATACTGCAGAATTCTGTTCAACATGTCATAAGGTGCATTTGGATTTTCCAGTGAATAATTTCAGATGGGTAAGAGGGTTCAATGATTATGATCAATGGCAAAAAAGTGGTGTATCTCATCAAGGTGCGCTTTCATTCTACTATCCAGAAACAGCTAAGAAATGTGTTGATTGTCACATGCCACTTGTTGATTCCGAAGATGCAGGTAACATAAAAGGCAAGGTTCACAATCATCGTTTTCCAGCAGCAAACACCGCACTCCCCTATGTAAATCAACATGAAGAGCAGCTACAAGCCGTGAAAGACTTTCTGCAAAATGATGTTATCACATTAGACCTATTTGTAAATGGTTCTCCTATCCCGACAGATGGAACTGATATCAATCGTGATGAAGACCCCTTAATTGAGGTTGTTGTTCGTACGCGTGGTGTGGGTCATCAATTCCCTGCTGGAACAATAGATGCATTTGACATTTGGCTTGAGTTGAAGGCTACCGATGAAAACGGTAAGATTGTTTTCTGGAACGGGAGAATTGCAGCTCCTAACAAAAATGGTCCAGTTGATCCGAGTGCACATTTTTATCGTGCTTATATGTTGGACGAACATGGAAACCTAATTAACAAACGAAATGTTTGGGCAATGCGTGCCGTGTTGTATTCCCGTACTATTCCACCTGGTGCAGCTGATACTGTACGGTATCGGTTGGAATTACCACCTGATTGTGGCGAAACTATCACTTTGGAAGCAAAACTGAATCATCGTAAATTCAACTGGTGGCATACACAGTGGGCTTATGCTGGTGTGCGCGATCCTGAGGATACAGATTATCAGGTAGATAAAGGCTATGACGATGGAAAGTGGGTGTGGACTGGTGACACATCAGATGTTGCTGGGAAAATCAAGGCTATTCCTAACTTACCAATCACCGTAATTGCAGATGCTAAAGCAAGTTTACATCTCAAATCTGCTACACAGAATATAACTATGAGAAAGTCAGAAGTTACAAATGCTCGTGAACGGTGGAACGACTATGGGATTGGTCAACTCTTACAAGGTGATCTGAGGTCTGCGCAAACAGCATTTAGAGAGGTAACCAAGATAGATCCTAACTATTTAGATGGGTGGGTTAATTTAGCGAGATGCCACATAAAAGAAGGGGATATGCATAATGCAGAAACCATGCTTGACAAGGCGTTTGAGATACAGAAAACGTTACCACCAGAAAACCTGCATCGTGCAAAAGTTCACTACTTTTATGCACTCGTTCAAGAGTCTTACGGTAACTATGACACAGCAATTCAGCACTTACAACAGGCTGCGACACAATTTCCACGTGATACTCGTGTTAGCAATGTATTGGGACGCATGCACTTTCTAAAACGTGAATATGAAGCTGCTTTGGCACAGTTTAAAAAGACTCTTAAGATAGATCCAGAAGATTTAGATGCACATTACAATATGATGCGGTGTTATCGCGCACTCAAGAATCCTTCTATGGCAGCAAAATCTCATAAACTATATCTCCGGTTTAAGGCAGATGAATCAGTTGATGCGATTACAGGAATTGCGCGTCGCGCAGATCCTAATGCTAACCGTGAACTTCAGCCAATACATGAACATGTGAATAGTTATGGTAACTGATCTAACTGGAAACTAATGTTTTAGTTTCTTAATATTCTTGTCAAAATAGTTAGATTATGTTAATATCTCTGAATGGTTGATTGACATTCAAACTTATGAAAAAGAAGGAGTTTTTCATGGCAGTATTTTTACATACAAGGGTTCGCGTCAGCGATCTTGATAACTCAATTAATTGGTATTGTGAACATCTGGGATTCAAAGTATTGAGTCGTAGTGATAAATCCCCTGCGGGAAACCAAATTGTGCATCTTGAACTACCGGGTAATGCACACACATTAGAGTTGACCTATTCACCTGATTTTGATCTTCAGGTTCAAGAGGACCTTATGCATTTTGCTATTGGTGTTGCCGATATTGTTGAATTTTGTGATGGTTTGGAGAAAGCGGGATTAGAGATCTGGCCGGATGAGTGGCGTAAAAAGTTTACATCGGGTGGAATGAAGATGGCATTCATTACAGACCCAGACGGCTATGAGGTTGAGTTGTTGGAACGCAAAGATGCTTCTGGAGATCCGCTTGATGTCCTTGAAAAATCTTAGACAAAGGGCCAGAACTGATCCCATGCAGTCATCCAATCTTGTGCTTTACTTTCTGCGGTAACAGGTCCCGTTATATCAACTCCTGGTCGTCCTTTGAAGTCTGCAAGTTTATCCACACTTGAGACTTCAATTTTAATTGTTGTTGGCTTGGACGGGACGTATGGTGGAATACGTGACAAATCTGACAGGGAATCTTTAGCAGCTTGTTCGATCATCTCGCGTGCACGTACAGGTGGAATATGTCTGGCACTGTATCGACTCAACCCTTTTTTGACGGCAACCGTTGGCAGAGAATCACCAAGTAGGTCCTTTGCTTCTTTACACACTGCTGTATCTCCTGTAACAAGCAAAATCGGTACACCGTAGTGACCGTTTAGGGCAGCATTAACACCTGTTTCACCTACAAGGTCATCGTTGAACCAGAGGTTTCTATATCTGACAGTAGAAATAGTATGACACAATACACCGTCGGGGGTGTTGTTACGGGCATGCATACCGATAAGCAGACACGCGTCGCATCCATCTTTCCACATATCATCGTAACGACCCCACGCGTGATGTGTAACCCATTCACAATCTGGATGGATTTTCTCAGGTATAAGCGAATTAAATGTCCAACCTTGTCCAGCACCATGGCAATCGACTACGACGATCTCGGTAGCACCTGCTGCTTTTGCACCGCGCACGGCTGCGTTTATTTCTTCTGTATAAAGAAGTCTACCCTCTTCAAACATTGCGGCACCCCCATCAACCTGATCCCATACGACTATACCGCTTACACCTTCCATATCAGACATGATCAATACTCGCACAATAAGTTACCTCTCTTTCTTATAGATCTGTACCTTTCTTTGAGTATAAATCAGACCTATATAAAAAGCAAGAGCAAAATTGGTTCTGCAATTATAGTTTCTGTAACGGAGGATAGCATATTGCTGGTGTTTCTTTGTAATAAGGATATTAATGAATAAGAAACGAGGTGATTTGACTCAAGGAAGTCTTCTACGTCATTTATTACAACTTGCAGTTCCGATAACATTTGGTTATATCCTTCAAGATGCATTCAACATTGTTGATATGATTTTCGTTGGGAGATTGGGACCTGCTGCTATAGCAGCCGTAGGTGTGAGTGGCAATTTGCTTCGGTTGATTGGTGTATTCTCCCTTGGTATATCAACAGGTGCGGGGATTATGGTTGCACAATACCTTGGTGCAAGGAATCACGCACAAGCCGGGTACGTAGCAATGCAAGCTATTCTATTAGCATTTTTTGTTGCTATAGGAATTGGGATTGTTGGTTATCCATTGGCGGATTTTGGATTACGTGCTGTCCGAACAACAGACTTGGAGGTGATACAGCTCGGTACAACCTATATACAGATTATACTTGTGGGTATCAGCACTATGTTTCTATCAATGACACTCGGCTCTATTTTCCGTGCTGGTGGTGACGCAGTTACACCTATGGCTGTGCTGATTGTTTCTACGATAGTAAACATAGTACTTGATCCCTTATTGATTTTTGGTTTGTGGAAATTCCCAAAACTTGGTGTAGCGGGTTCTGCGTATGCGACTCTTATCGGGAGAGGAATCGGAGTCGTAATTCTACTTGTCCTCTGTTTTAGTGGTCGTGCACCAATTTCATTCCGTAATGTTAGACTACGTGCAGATCTTGTCGAGATGCTTGATATATTAAGGTTAGGGATTTTTAGTTCTATGCAAGGATTCTGGCGACATTTATCACGTCTTGGATTCCTGTGGGTGATTGGTCCTTATGGTAAATATGCAGTTGCTGCCTATACTATATGCATGCGTCTCAGAATTTTCGTGATGAATCCGGGTTTTGGAATTGCCAACGCTGTTGCACCTTTAGTCGGTCAGAATATAGGTGCGAATCAGGTAGAACGGGCTGAACATTCAACAAAGACAGGAAATATATTGGCAACAACAGTCATGACATGTATTGGATTGCTATTTCTCATATTTCCGCAGATGTTTATTCGTATATTTACAGAAGACTTAGAGGTAATTACAATCGGAACGGTTTACCTACAATTTCTATCGCTTACGTTTGGATTTATAGCGTTTTCATTAGTATTAGGTAAGGCACTTAATGGTGCTGGTGATACTCTTTCTCCAATGATTATTACCCTTGCATCGCAGATGGGAGTAGGTTTAGGACTTGTCATTCTATTGTCCCATTTTATCGGTCTTAAGGGGGTGTGGATTGGAATAGCACTATCAAATGTAGCACAAGGTGGTGTCATGTGGACATGGTATCGCACTGGAAAATGGAAAACAATACAATTACTCAATAATGGTAGAACTAATCCTACCAGAAAGGTGGTATAAAATGGCGTACAAAGGTTACGAGAATCCTGAGTTAGTTATATCCGCTAATGAATTGAAAAGCACCCTTAATGATGAACAGTATTGCATCGTGGATACGCGTCCTACCTACGATTATATACAAGGTCATATTCCAGGTGCACTTCATCTTGATCTATTTGGGTTGAGTCTTATCAATACAGGAAAAGAGACATTTGATACATTCATGTGGATGATTGCATATCTATTTCAACAACGTGGTCTTGATCCTACGAAAACAATCATTTGGTATGAAAATATAACTGGCACACGTGCCTCTCGGGGTTTATGGTTCTGTGAATATTTAGGTCACTCAAAAACCCGTGTATTAGATGGTGGATACAAAGCATGGTTGGCTGAAGATGGTCCAATCAGCACAGAAGGTGTTGAACCGCCAGAAGTTCCGCAATTTCCGATTGACGCAGTTCCCGATTTACATCTGAATGCTGATGTGATACATAGTCTACTTACTCATGATGACTTCGTTGTGCTTGATACCCGGACAGATGATGAACATTACGGTAGAGTGGCTCGTGCAGAACGTGCAGGAGCAATACCCGGTTCAATCCATATTGAGTGGATACATAATCTTGATGAAACTGGTGCATTTAAACCTGCAGCTGAACTCCGTGATATGTACGAAACGGTTGGGATCACACCAGATAAGCGAGTGATGTGTTACTGACAGGGTGGTTACCGTTCTTCCCAAACCTATTTGGCGTTGCGACTTATTAGGTATCCGAAAGTAAGCAACTACATTGGGTCTTGGAAAGAATGGGGTGACCGGCTGGATTTGCCGGTTGAAATTCCTGAGGAAAAGTAGTCTTGTCTAATCATATTAATATCAGATAACACCGTGTACTAAACTTTAACAATTCTTCTACCACTAACACATTTGGTAGTTATTGCAGTTAGAAGTAGGTTTCTACAAAATCTATACATATATTACCCACATGTGCTGGACATTCGTGTGGTAAATAATGTCCAGCATTTGGTACCCATATAGTCTTTATATTCCTGTTTGGAGGAATGCTTAACTTCTTTTCAGTTGAATCATTTTTTCCCATTCCACCGAATACCTCATAAATTGGGATGCATGCCTGTTTAAGGTAGTCGTATGCATCAAATTCTTTGACTGACTTCCAGAATTTGCTCCATACCTCAGGATAAAATCGATTTCGTGTCTCATCTGAATTATGTTGTATTTCTGTAATCCTCACTTCGGATAGTGAACCGTAAAATCTTCCTGAGACAAACGCACTCCCTGCAGATGATAGGTTGGTCCATCCCTCAAGCAAAACAAGTCCGACAACACAAGATGAATTTCTTGCAACTTCCATAGCAACCATACCACCGAGACTGTGTCCAACGAGAATTAGATGATGGATACCGATTGAGTCTACAAGGTAAAGGACATCATCAGCAAGGTCTTTAATTGTAAATGTTTGTGTTGGGGTATTACTCTTTCCATGTCCACGAAAATCGAGTGTAATATGTCGTTGATGAGGTGGTAAATATTCGATTACTGATAACCAATCAGCGGAACTACAACCTGTTCCATGTAAGAATAATAGTGGATAGCCAGACCCACCTGAATCGGTGTAAGCCATATCTCCCCAAGATGTGGTGAGATATTTGATGTTTGTCATTTAAATCAATTTAGTACAAAATTTGTGCATCCACTTTCTCCCCTGCATGTAGAGTTGCACCAGATGGAATCGTAATCAACCCATTTGCTAACACAAGGGAATGAAGGATGCCAGAACCTTGCGGTCCCGTTGTTTTGGCAGTGTATTGTCCATCCTTTTCTGTGAGAATAGCGCGCATGTAATTGACACGTCCATCTTTGTTCGTGACATCAGTAGTTAAAATGGCTTTGAAGGTTGGTCGTAATAGGTCGGTGTGACCCGACATTTTCAATAATGCAGGACGTACAAAGAGTTCAAATACTACGAGCGATGACACAGGATTACCGGGTAATCCAAAAATAGGTTTACCGTCAATGATACCGTATGCTTGAGGTTTCCCAGGTTTCATTGCGACACGCCAGAAGTTCATTTTACCCATTTTCAACAGGACGTTTTTCACCACGTCGTGCTCTCCGACCGAAACTCCTCCGCTTGTAATCAAAGCGTCTGCTTTAGCAAGAGATTCACGAAAGATACGTTCTGTTTCAGCCTCATCGTCAGGGGCAATACCCATATCAATTGGAATACCACCAGCATTTTGAACTTGTGCATACATACCGTAACGATTACTGTCTCGAATCTTACCCGGCAACAGTGGTTCACCAAGTGGCGTAAGTTCATCACCTGTGGAGACGACGGCTACCTTAGGTTTTCGATGAACCGTGACTTCTGCACAATTAAGCGAAGCAAGCATTGATATTTCAGGTGGACGAAGGACTTTACCGGAAGACATAACACAGTCACCTTTTTTCACACTCTCACCAGCAAAACGGACATTTTCCTCTTTTTCAACACTTTCAAAGATTTTCACCTTATCACCGTTAAGTTCCGTAACCTCTTGCATTACAACAGCATCTGCACCTTCTGCCATCATGGCACCAGTCATGATACGAGCAGATTGACCAGAAGACACCGATTTTTCTGGTGCATATCCTGCTGCGATAGTTTCAACAACTGTAAGCACAACAGGATTCTCATTGGATGCATCCTTCATATCTACTGAACGGACTGCAAAACCGTCCATAGCAGAATTGTCAAACGGTGGAATATTTTCAGAGGCATGTAGTGCTTCTGCAAGCACATAACCTGTACAGTCAAGAATCTTTCGTTTTTCTGTTGGTAGAACAGGTATACTCTCCAACATCTGTTGACGTGCTTCTTCAACACTTAACATTTAATTCGCTCCAATCTAATTCACGACTTGAAATCATTATATAAAATGGTGTAATTAATATCCTAAACTGATGTAACCTAAACTGTCAGTATACTCTAAAACGTACAACCTTATTTTGCATGTCCTATCAGGAGAACAGCAGTGGGTAATGAAGTTTCAATTGACTTCTCAAATGCCCAATCAATACATTCAATGTCCTCATCCTTTTCTAACATCCTATAGGGTAGGTTCCACGCTTTGAGGGTTGGTTCAAGGAAAGTGGCAACAGAATCAACCCACTTCCCATCCGAGTCACGGTTGTGATATCCACGATACCCAATGAATACCACGACAGGAACCTGCATATTGAATACAGTGCCGCGGAATGCATCCCCAGATTCTAAGAAACCAGTATTTTGGATGATAATTACAGGTTTTTTGCCACCAATATATAATCCAGCTGCAATTGCGAATGCTTCTCCCTCTCGAGTTACCGTGATGACATCAATATCCGATTCATCGCGTAATAGTTCATATATTTTGGCACTGCCGTTGTCTGGGACTCCAACAACATGTGTGATATTCTGTTTTTTCAATACATCCACTATTTTCTGTGCTGATGCCACAAAGTATTCCTCATCCATGCAATTGGGCAGGTACGTTGACCTGCCCTTATGTTAATAATGATAATTCACTTCTTTTTTCTAATTTACTGTCTACCTTCAACCAATGCGTCAACCACTGTCGGATCTGCAAGTGTTGATGTATCTCCGAGATCAGTTATATCACCTTCTGCAATTTTACGAAGTATTCTACGCATTATCTTACCTGAACGGGTCTTAGGAAGAGATGGAGTGAACTGAATTTTATCAGGTGTTGCGATAGGACCGATATGTTGTCGTACTGCTTGTTTGATACCTGTCTCCACATCTTCAGATGCAGATTCACCGGTCATGAGGGTTACATACGCATAGATTCCCTGTCCTTTTATATCATGCGGGTATCCAACAACCGCAGCTTCAGCGACAGCATCATGTTGACCTATTGCACCTTCTACCTCAGCAGAACCTAATCTGTGTCCAGATACATTCAACACATCGTCAACCCGACCAGTAATCCAGTAATACCCATCTTCATCACGCAACACGCCATCACCGGTCATATAATATCCAGGGAACCTTCGAAAATAGACATCTATGAATCGTTCGTGGTCCCCATACACTGTTCGCATAATCCCAGGCCACGCTGATTTAATACAGAGATAACCTGTAGCAGGATTACCTTCCACTTCATTTCCTTCTTCATCCAATATCACTGGTTCAATACCAAAGAATGGGTATGTAGCAGAACCGGGTTTCAAAGGTGTTGCTGCGGGTAAGGGTGTAATCAAAATTCCCCCCGTTTCTGTCTGCCACCATGTATCAACAATCGGACACCGTTTTTCTCCTACAATATTATAGTACCACAACCATTCAGGTTCTTTTATCGGTTCTCCTACAGTTCCGAGCATCCGTAATGTAGACCTATCATATTTCTCTACCCAAGTATCACCTTCTTTCATCAAAGCACGTAGTGCAGTCGGTGCAGTGTAGAATAGATTGATTTTGTGCTTTTCTACAACTTGCCAAAACCTTCCATAGTCAGGATAGTTTGGAACACCTTCAAACATAACACTAATTGCACGATTGGCAAGCGGGCCGTAAATAATGTAAGAATGTCCGGTAATCCAACCTATATCTGCGGTACACCAGAATACATCCCCTTCGTGGTAGTCAAAAACCTGTTGATGGGTGTATGAAGTGTAGACCAAGTAGCCACCAGTGGTATGTAAAACACCTTTAGGTTTTCCCGTTGATCCGGAGGTATATAGAATAAACAGTGGGTCTTCTGCATTCATGATTTCAGGTTCGCATTCGGTATCTGCTGTTGACATCGCTTCGTGCCACCAAACATCGCGCGATTCGTCAAAATCTACCGTGTCACTAGTACGTTGGACGACAACGACCTTTTCAATAGATGGACACTCTGCAACAGCTGCGTCTGTGTTTGCCTTCATTGCAATGTCACTACGAGTTCCGCGCAATGCTGTATCTTGTGTTATTAACAATTTACAAGCAGAATCGTTAATCCTATCGCGTAGAGATTCGGCTGAAAAAGCACCAAAAACGATAGAATGAATTGCCCCAATTCTTGCACATGCTAACATTGCAATTGCCAATTCAGGTACCATCTGTAAATAAATACAAACACGGTCACCTTTTTCAATTCCTTGTTCTTTCAGGACATTAGCAAACTTTTTTACCTCAGCGAGAAGTTCACTATAACTATATTTCTTATCTTCAGATGGGTCATTTCCTTCCCAGATAATTGCGGTTGCATCACCGTGTCCTGCTTCTATGTGTCTATCAAGGCAGTTATAGCAAGCGTTTAACGTTCCTCCCTCAAACCATTTAATCTGTGCTTTGACAAAATCGTAATCCTGAACAGTATGCCATTTTTGATACCACGTCACACGTTCAGCAATTGTTGCCCAAAAACCTTCAGGGTCTTGAATTGATTCAGCATATCGTTCGTGATATGCATTCAAACTGTTGACGTGAGCGTCACCGATTGGATATTCCGTATCCTTCGGTGGAAATATATTATTCGCCATCTATTTTCTCCTATCTCTACTATACTATTGTCCTTAGGTGTAATATTGCGAGTGTTAAAACCATGGGATACTCACATGAAACTGTTGAGAAATGCTATGTATGATATCTCTAATTTATTTTATATGAATATTACGATTGTGTCAACATATTGATGGGATTATTTTTAAGCTACGAATTATCTTATTCATTCGAATTTCCAATCTGAATTGATAACCTCCTCTCATCGCACATTAATTTAGTGTATGTTTATCTCAGTACCGAATTTGGTTTGTTCATAATATCCAATTTATGGTTTGATCGATTTGAGATGTTTCCAATTCAGGAATTAAACTACTGAACGAGAATAAATTTGACTATATTGGTTATATATAGTATAATAATAGATACCTAAATTGGTTAGGATTGAAAGGATGGTCGCAGATGCAGTTAACCGCTAAGTTAAAATATGCCGTATGTGCAATGCTGGAACTTGGTTTGCAGTATCACAACCAATATATTTCGGTTACAGTGTTGGCAGAAAAGCGTTGTATACCCGGAGACCGTTTTTGGAGAAACTTCTGCTTGAACTCAAACAAGCTGGTCTAACAACAAGTCGACGAGGTCCTGATGGTGGTTATAGTCTTGCTCTACCTCCAGACCAAATTCGGATAGGAGACATTTTTTCTGCTGTACAGGGTCCTGTAAATTTTACAGAAGGATTCGAACCACAGGAATTATCTGAAGTAGGCGAATTTTTTGCTGAAATTGAGGCAGAAGTAATTGAAGTATTGAATACAAAGACTTTACATGAACTCTGTTGTCACGTGCGAAAATTAAATCAGTTGTCGGCACCGACACATTCACATCCATTCTCTATATGATACTCGCAAAAAATCTGACAAAACTCATCGGGAATACACCGATGGTTCGACTGAACGCGCTGCCAAATAAAGAAGATGCAACTATCTATGCAAAGTTGGAATCTTACAATCCTGGTGGTAGCATAAAAGATCGTATCAGTTATGGTATGGTAGTAGATGCTGAAAGTCGCGGAATCCTCAAACCTGGGGATACAATTGTTGAACCAACAGCAGGTAACACAGGTATCGGTCTCTCAATTGTTGGAGTTGCACGAGGATATCGTGTTATATTAACAATGCCAGAGTATGTTAGTAGCGAAAAATATGCGTTACTTTCAGCATTTGGTGCGGATATTGTCTTAACTCCTGAACATGGTGGTATGGCAAGTGCCATCTGGGAAGCAGAGGAAATTATACGTCGAAATTCACGGCACTATATGCCTAATCAATTTACAAATCCTGCAAACCCACAGATTCACAGAAAGACAACCGCAGTTGAAATATTAAAGTCTGTTGGATCTAATATAGATTTTCTTGTCATTGGAGTAGGTACCGGTGGAACATTAACAGGTGTTGGTGAAGTTCTTAAAGCGCATAACCCAAAAATCAAGATTGTTGCAGTAGAACCACTTGTTTCATCTGTGCTATCAGGTGGAATGCCAGGACCGACTCGGATTGATGGACTCGGTGCAGGGATGGTGCCAGAGGTATTAAACGTTGATATTATTGATGATGTAATTGCAGTATCAGAAGAGACTGCTTATGAAACCATGAAGGATATATCCAAAAAAGAGGGTTTGTTGGTGGGAATGTCGTCTGGCGCAAATGTGCATGCAGCCTTGCAAGTAGCAAAAGCACAAGGACCAGATAAAACAGTTGTCACGATACTTCCTGATACTGGTGAACGCTACTTTAGTTTGAGTCGGTATTTTGAACTTGAAACCGATATTATGGAGACACTACCATAAAAGAGTACAAGTAGGATTATTAGTTGAATGAAATTTCAAATTCATAACGCATCATTAATACAACTGAAACAGGAGATTAGCTTAACAGAGAACCCACAAGAGATCTTATTTTCTCTTTTTAAGCAGTTTAATGAACGGGCAGCAATTGTCACAAGTGGACAACTTTCCGGTATGGTTCAAATACACCTTGCTGCTAACAACCAACTACCAATTCGGGTGTGCACAATAGACACCTTTCGGTTATTTCCTGAAACATACGCTTTCTTTGAGCAGGTTGAAGAACGTTACGGTATTAAGATTGAACGTATCCAACCAGACACTAACGAAGTCGAAAAAATGGTAGCAGAACATGGGGAATACCTGTTTTTTGACAGTAAAGCTAAACAGAATTTCTGTTGCGACATTCGTAAAATTCAACCTATGCAACGTCTATTAGAAACATTAGATGTTTGGATCACTGGAACGCGGAGGGATCAATCAAAAGCACGTCAGAATTTCCAGAAGGTAGAGACAATATCATCATCAACGCATCCTATTCTTAAGGTGAGTCCATTAATCAATTGGACAACTGAACAGGTATGGGATTTTGTTAAAAAACATGATATACCTGTAAATCCGCTTTTCAAACCGGATGTGCATGGACATTATTATGAATCGCTTGGGTGTATCACCTGTACAACACGCATTCGTCCTGGTGAACCGAAACGCGCTGGTCGATGGCGTTGGCAAAACACAACAGATACTGATGACAACAACAAAGAGTGTGGACTACACTATGCTATTTGATATCTAAACATAACGGCGGATTTCGTTGCCGCCAAATAGGATACATCATATAAAATATGGTGTCAGACCACTGACCTGATTAAGGAGGAAAATATGGCAGTGACAGTTCGTATACCAACCCCGCTGAGACGTTTGACGCAGAATCTCGCGGAGGTGGAAACTGAAGGTACAGATATTGAAACCATCATAGAAAATTTGAATACAGATTATCCAGGTATGAAGGAACGTATTTGCGATGATGAGGGTAAAATCCGTCGATTTGTAAATATCTATCTCAACGACGAAGATATCCGTTTTCTTGATGGAATAGCAACACCTGTAACAGATGGTGCAGAGATTTCAATAATTCCCGCCATTGCTGGTGGTTAATTTCTTTCCTAAACAATTACTTGTGCCAGTAAATTTATAGTAATATTAATTTTCATGTTTCTTGTAATATTATTGTGAGAATATATCTGGATTTTGACTTCCAGCCTATATACATTGAAATTCCATTCAATTAGAGTTAGAATCCATCTATGAAGTCTTTATGGCTTACATGTAGATAGACATGAAAATATACTGTCAACTCACTGGCACATTGCTTTTATATCCACAATTTCCACTTACAGTATAACTTTCTATGAAATATCTCTGATCTCAATACAAATCTGTATTATTACTACTGTACTTGCCTATATTATAACATTTAACCTTGGGTGTTTTATTCTAAATACTATCGGGGAAGTGGGTAATACAGTTCTTGAAGAAATTAGTGATGTTAATACCTTTACCGATGAAGAGGAATTGAAAATTGGCAATGCATTTGCCAATAAACATGAACAAGAGGTAAGATTTTTCCGGGATCCCATTGTCAATAACTATTCGTAATCATGAGGTGTATTGAATCAACTTGTTCATTACTAATATTCAGTTGACACATAGAAATGTATGTGGCACAATACGATTAGAAATGACTAAGGAGTCGTTCCCTCATGAATCGTTTTTTGTCAATAACTTATACGCAGACAGAGTCACTACAACGCGCAATATTCGTTTTTATCCTAACAATAATGATATGTTCCTGCAGTGAGAAACCAATGAATACAGAAATTATATTAATTGAAGTAGAAGACTTTATGTATCCAGCAAAGATTACAAAACCATACACAGAATCTGATAAGCAAATTCAGGTCTACATTTTCAACGACAAAATACGAGAAAAAATTGGAGAATCAATCTCCATTAGTAAGTTAGCTGCAAAACGGATTAAACCCTCAAATGGATGGGGAACACGACAACTTTCACTTCAATTTTATAGGAATAGTGAATGGAAATATTCTGAAGATGTGACTGAATTTGAAGCCTACTATCTCCTTCCCGATAATGAAGTGAAAGACAGAAAAATAGAACTAAAACACATTCGTTTCCCAATCCCTATTCAACGTTAATAAAATCGGGAAAGATCTCCAGCATTTTGTAATCATTCATGTTATAATGCTTATAAGTCTTTGTAAGGTAAAACATTATGTGCATAATTAAATCAGTATCAATTCTGGTATTATTAATTCTTGTAGGATTCGTTGTATGCGTTACACCTGCAGAGTGCCAAACTATACATGCCTTATTAGTTATTATGGATGATGACCCAAAAATTGGATCGGGTGTAAAAAAAGACAGAAAAAGTATACAACAACTCTTAGGGAATATTCATAACGATCTCTGTGAGGTAAAGACTACTACATTATTAAGTTCAGAGGACAATGCCACACATGAGAAGATTTTAAATTGGGTTCAGAATATCAACGCTGCATCTAACGATGTAGTTTTCATCTATTATTCTGGACACGGTGGAATGAACCCAGATGGTCATACATTTCTTTTCACTGAAGGTAAATATCTTTTTCGTTCAGATCTTGTCAACGCAATAAAACAGGTGAAGTCACCTAAATTATCTATTATAATCACAGACTGTTGTAGTAGCCTCTATTCAACCAACGAACAACCTACGCTTCAGAGCAGCCGAAGTATTACACGACTAACACAAAAGCATCTCCGTAACTTGTTCCTTGAACATACAGGATTTCTGCATATTACAGCAGCCACAGAGAAACAATATGGATGGAGTAACTCAATTACAGGTGGTTGGTTCACAAGCAATTTAATTAAATCATTAGACAGTAACCCGGATAATAATAAAAACAGTTTTCTGTCTTGGGAAGAAGTCTTTGAAAATACAAAACAGAATACTGAAAAAACCTTCAGTCAGGCGACTTTCACAACTGCACAACTTAATGATATGAAAAGAAAAGGAATAACCAGCCAAACTCCAAAAGCGTATTCCCTGCCAAAACCACTTAGTAAAAGTGGTAATGAAATTCAGAAGGTTGTCAAACACTTTGAAGATCGAAAAACTGTCAATTACATTTTTCTTGCAATTGTACTTTGTACCTTATTCATTTCTAACCGAATTTCTCGGAGTTTGAAGAAGCAACATGTTGTTAGGAGGAGACTAAGTTCTCATAAGGCTAATACTTTGGGAATTGTAACTATAGAAGTGTTGCTTTGGATCGGGTTTAATATCTTTTGGATATTTTTTAGATCCAATTGGTTGGTAATTTGCATCATCAGTATTGTTTTAATTTTCATAGTTCTTATACGAAATACAATACGTTATGCATGATTTATATTACCTAAAATTTCTAAATTAATATGTTAACTCTGTACTCAAAAACATTAGAAGAAATCTGCGAACATGCAAAATCAGACTATCCTGATGAATGTTGTGGTGTGATTTTGCAAACAGAGTCGCAAGAGTTTGTCAGACCATGCCGGAATATCCAAAATGAGATGCATAAGGAAGACCCTACAACATATCCACGGGATGCTCGGACAGCTTACTTAATACATCCTGATGACCTAATTTCTATACATAAAGAGGCTGACAAACAACATCGACCTATTAAAGCATTTTACCATTCTCACCCAAACCACGAGGCGTACTTCTCTGCAAAGGATAAAACAGACGCAATGATGTGGGGTGAACCAACATATCCGGGAGTTGCTTATCTTGTTATTTCAATATACGATGACACTATCCGAGTTATCAAAGCATTTACATGGGATGATGATAAATCCGATTTTATTGAAGTTCCCATCAAATCAACGTCATCAGGAGTAAATAAATGACTTCTTTAAAGGTTCGCCTTACTATACCCCAAGAAAAAATAACTGAACCTATAATTTACAACATCGGACAGCATTTTGGCGTAGTCACCAATATCCGTCGTGCTAATGTTACAGAGGATGCGGGTTGGGCTATGTTAGAATTACAGGGTACTTCCGAACAAATAGAACGCGCTATTGATTATTTGAAAAACATCAAAGTACAAGTCGAACTTGTTGAGGGTGATGTTGTACAATAGAGTTATCATCCCTAATTTTAATCACCTTTATGTTACCGATAAGAGAAATTGATGCACTCTCTACCAACAAGTTGGTTTCGTTCTCTCCAAAGATTACTACCAGACTTTAATATTAGTTTCAGTATCCACATTCGTCTTTATGTACGGATTATAGCGATTTCAGCTTTTTCTCTTGCAATCGGATTAGGAATTGCACTTAAGAATAATCTTATATTTGAGTTTCACGATAATTCAGGTATAGTCGGTTGGTTAAGTGTTAACGAGTATCCGAAACAGCAGGAATATTTCTATTATATCCTCGCACTTGTAGGAATACCAATAACAATTTGGCTATATTGGTTCGTGTGGCTTACCTATTCAAATTGGGCTGCTAAAGCAACTAATCAACCGATCCACCGTGTACTAAAATTAAATGCACTCGCATCAATTCCATTATGTTTGAGTTGGCTGCAGATTATTAATTACGATCAAGCAGGTTTTCTTGGACTAATATTACCTATCGGTGTGACGTTTCTTTTAATTTCCATAGTCCTTGTAAATAAGTATCAAATTCTCCAACAAAAACTAAATTCAATTTCATCAGAACCCCTCACCCTACAACATGACACTAAATCTCCAATGCCAACACAGATACGAATATTAATCCGTATCTGTGAATATATACTTATACCAATTTTTATTTTCTTGCTAATTTATAATGGTAATGTCAATGGTGGTATTGATATGTTTCATGAAGGGGAACGACTTGCACCATTGAATGAGATGCTGCATGGTGGAGTGGTATTTCGCGATATTTATGTTCAGCATGGACTTTTTCAAAACGCATATTTGTCGTGGTTCGGTAGTAAAATCTTTGAACCGACATTGATGGGGGTACGTTCTATGGAACGTGTCCTTGGTCCAATTGGATATATTGCAATATATATACTTGGACTGCAGGTATTTCGTGGACGTTTCTTGACTGCCTTCATCTGTTTCCTTATTGTATCTGGTAACAATTTTTCTGTATCCCCAAGACATTGTCTCGGATTACTCAGTTTTGTATTCATTGCAAATTATCTCACGACCAATCGAGAGAACGGACTCTATGTAAGTTGGCAGCGTACACCGTTTGATGAACGGAACTGGGTGTTGCATCTTTTAAGATATGGTTGGAAACTTATTCTCTCAGGTATTCTTACCAGTTTTGCATTTTGGTACAGTACTGAGGTGGGATTGTATACGCTTGGAGCTATCGGTCTATTTCTTGTGATTTACAGTTTAAAACGTAGGATTCAATTGCAGGTACGACCATTTCCTTTAGTGGGTTATTGTTTTGGACTATTGTTGGGTTTTCTGCCAGTAGCAATCTATTTTCTATCACACGGTGCCTTAGATGATTTAATCTGGAATTCCTATATTCAGTGTAAATATCAATTAGGAACATGGGGACTCAAATATCCCTCCTTATCAAATACTCTTTCTATTGTATCTGAAAATGGATGGAAGGCTTTTTTTCTTAGTGTAGGATTTCGTTGGTATCTGCCAATCTGTGTTTTTGTTGTTACTACATCATATCTTACCTATCTTCGAATGTGTAGAACTAATATTTCCCCTGAAGATGTGATGAAAATTCTACTATTGCTGCTTGGAGGAATAGCATTTTTCCGTACCGCCCTAGGTAGATCGGATGGAGGACATTTGCATTTCGGTGCAACATTCTTATGGTTACTCTGTCTATTCCCATTTGACAGAGGTATATCTGGAATGCTCAATAAGTTATTTGGTGGAGATGTTGGGGTAGGAATACGGGAACGTCTATCTCAATTAACAGACAAAGCACGGTGGAAACGAGTGTTGAAAACCGCATGGTTACTCATTCCTACCATTCTTTGTATTTGGTATATAGGTGAAGTCCATAATCCACTTAACGGTTTTAAAAATAAATGGAATCGGATGCGTGCAAATCAGTTTAAACAACGGATTGCAACTGAGGAATTGGAACGTGCAGGAAATATTGATCTTCCTGATGATCAGGTAGAACAGATTCAGAAGGTTGTGGCATTTATTCAGGAAAATACCGGTCCAGATGAAAAGATATTTGATTTTACAAGTCAGGGAGCCTATTTCTTCTTTGCAAATAGACCGAGTGTTACACGATTTTACATGGTCTCGTATGCATCAACCCCGGGGATGCAACGCGAAGTAATCTCTGCACTTGAAGAGGATAAAACGCGTTTGGTGATATTTAAAACTGGTGGTTGGTTTGATAATGTTGACGGTATCCCTGTTGAAGAGCGTCATCCGTTTATTGCACAATATTTGGAAGAAAACTACAAACTGGCAATTGATATAAACAACACAGAGATTCTGTTACGGAAGTAACATGGTAAATCATTGTCAACAATACGATTAATTACTACACTTACCAACAATCCAATTTTACTTTTCTTTATGTTGTTCTACAAAGATTTTGTATATATCCTCAAACAGTCTCACGTCTGTGAGTGTATCTTCAGCAGATGAACGGAAAGGTTCTGTATTGCGTATGTTTTTAATAAAGTATTCTGCCTCTCGGTGGTATGCCCATGTCCATGACGGTTTCGGAATTGGACGTGTAATTTCTTGTTCTTCTCTGGCACGGTATATTTCTACTTCTGCTGGTGTGTTCTTAAGCAATAGCGGCGGTGCCCATGTATGTATCCAACCGTTTTGGAAGTATATCTGTGAATGTTCGTCCCAACGGTAATGTGAAATATGACCTGTTTCCAACGTCACACGGATTCCGTTCATATCAAGAATTACCACACCAGTATACCCGTTTTCATTCAAATCCACTGCTTTTATAGATACGTTATCTCCAGCATCAAGAAACCAACGCATGAGATTGACATTATGTGTATACTGCTGAAGGTATCCGATGTATTTCCCCCAATATTCTTCTGGAAGCCAGTCAGGGAATTTTTGTGGTGCACTCGGTTTTTGTTCATCTGTGCTGTCCATCGGTGTATCCAAGTTACATACCCAATCTCCACCAAAAGCATGATTCCGTGCATAAGTCAAACGACCAAGTTCACCTGTCTCTCGGAATTGTGTCAGTTTTTCCTTTACTATCTCGTTACCAGCATCATATCGTTTCATGTAACCTACCATCAGTTTCTTACCAGATTCACGTGATGCATCAACGATAACTTGTGCTTGTTCCACAGACACTGCCATCGGTTTTTCCATAAAGACGTGCTTACCCGCGAGTAGTAGATCTTTAGCAATCTCTCCTTGTAAGGCAAAATCCGCGGAAACTGCTACTGCTTCAATGTCAGTATTCTCTGCGAGTTCAAGATGGTCTCGGTAAAGATTGGGAATTCCGAATCTTTTTTGAACTTTTTCACCGAGATTAGTACGTATCTCTGCGAGTCCAACGATATCACAATCGGGGATACTTGCAAAATTCGGGATATGAACTTTTTGAGCCATAAACCCACATCCAATATAACCGATTTTTACACTATCCATTCTGGCATTCTCCTTTGTCCTTGTACGATTCTATCTGTTCTATAGCGGATTGTGCACCTTGTCGGACGAGTGCAGAGGTATCATTTTGGGCAATCTGTTTGAGTTTGTTAAGGCATAGCTTTGATTCAAGTTTTCCCAAGGCAACAGCAACAAAGTATCGGACATCAGCGTCCTCATCATCAAGTGCAGAAAGTAATGCTTCTGTATCAGAAGGTGTGGCAAGATGTCGATCCACATCACCTATATTAATCAGCGACTGTGCAGCAATTCTTCGTGCATGGATATCGCCGTGCAGCAAGGAGGTAAGCAATTCGTCATTACCATTCGTAATAGTTGATAGGTTATCCCAATCACAATCCAAACAAAACCATGAATTCCCTTCCAACTTCTGTATATTGGCATTGCCACAATTTGGACAATTTTCAAACTCAGATAGTTGTTTCATGATGTATTCATTACCTCCATTTCGGGTAAATCTCGCCATATTTCAGGACCTTCAGGTTTGAAGTTTATTGTTGCGATGAACTGCATGCCGTGATAAAAGTTGATTTTGAACTTTCCGCCACCAAAATTCTGTTTGAGATAATCCAATGGCGCATCAATTAACGGTCCCATTTCGTCAGCATAATAGAAGGCGAGTGGTTTGAACCGCACAGTATTACCAACAGGTTCTTGCACTAATAGTTGAGCAGAAGTTGCGGGAAATAACACTTGAAAAGCATTCCACAGGTCAGCGACGGTGGGGTTGGATTTTCCTATTCGCTTTTTAAAATCGTTTTCAAGGTATTCTGAGAATGTATTGAAAACCCAGTCCATGATTTATCCTTCTAAAATGTATTACATTATATACCGGGAGCCTTTAAGAAGTCCTTCCAATCAAAATTCGGCAGAGGGAACTCCTCTGTGGCTTTACATTGTCAAAATGTTGCAGCGTTTTCAAAGAACTCAATATCCACGCGTTCAACTTGTGCTGAACGTGCATTTTCGGCAACACGTTGTACAACCATTTCGCGTACAAATGGGATTGGTATACGTTTGACACGATGCACTACCTCTTCTGTACAAGGCACATTGGTGTTGTCAAGGAATGGACCGTCCAGTGCTGAAACTTCTGCAGGATGGTCACAGGTTTCAGGAACAAGTTGTTGTAGACGCATTGAGACGTAATCAGTAACCCATTGTTGGAACTTTTCTGTACTATCAGTTTCTGTAACGGTTGTTTGTGGTGTATGATCCAACTTCTCGTTAATGCTTGTTAACAGATTTTCCAAACGTGCTAAACGATCTTCCACATTCGTAAGTCGTTCTTGAACGTTATTTTGTTCGTTCATGTTTCCTCCTTAAATAGTCCAATATTTCCATAGATTTTCTGGTATTTCGTATCTTATCTCTTCACGTCGTTTGTGGTGGTAGCGTGCAAATAAACCAATTCTCGGTATTTCCTGTATATTACCCGAGCCAGTATGGCATAAATATGCATGCCATAATACAACATCTCCTGCAGATGCAATAAACTCCTTCGGTCCCTCAGGTGATGAATCAGAGAAAACATGCCAACCCCAACCCTCAATATCCGTGAAACTTCCATCAACCTGTTCAGGATATTGTAAGAAGTATTTATGTGTTGTCAAATGGCTTTTTGGCCAAAAGACAAAGGCACCTCCACCGGGTTCAACATCATATACATAGGTTGTTGCACCCATCATAAATGGACTCCATCCACCTGGACCATAAGCGTCAATGTGACCACTACTCGGCATTTTCCATTCACCGTCAGGACTCGGCCATCTTACGAGTGGTGAGCCACCACCGCCTGTAAACTGACCACCACCCAATTGCTCAACGATTTCCTGCATCGCTGGTATTTGTCCAAACTGTGGGGAGAAACCGAAGTTTTGCACTACATATTCGTCTGGCCATGTATCGGGAGTTTCCAAACTGGAATTGAAATGTTTCCAAATTTGCTCCCGCCATCCAGATATTATTTCTGAGTCAATTAGGTTTTCAAGTATAAGGTAACCATTTTCCTGAAAAAACTCCACCTGTTTTGCAGTTAGCATACAAGTTCCTCTATTGATATGACATTAAAAAATCGACAATCCATAGATGTTATCGTCTTGGACGAAATGATGGAATGCCTGTTTTATCAAACCGTTTCTTTACCGCTTTCATGAGTTCAGGTGTTATTTCACGATATCCATTCTCTCGTGCGTATTTCTCAACACTTTTGACAACCATCCCACGGGCAAAAGAGGGCACACGTTTCAACCGTGCTTGTGCTGCTGTATTCCACTGTAATTCGTAGTCAGGTTCAGTGCCAAAAGCGGTTCGCTTTTCAATCTGTACTGGTTGTTGTCCATTTTGCCCCGGTATATATTCACAAGATTCATCTTCAGCGAGATAGTTTCCCGTAGTGGCATAGGCACGTGCTCTACAGCCGCCACACACCTCTTTAAATTCGCATACTCCACATTTACCTTGCAGCACATCACGATTTCGTAGTTCATGGAATGTTTCCGATTCATTCCATAGTTTGACAAAACTCTCTTCTTTTAGATTCCCAACACTGACCGGTAGATATGGACAGGGTGTCAATTCACCTTCAGGACTTATTCGACAATAATAGATGCCGCACGGACACATACCACTCGGATATCCTTGTAGGAATGCTGAATCATTCTGTTGTTCATAGATTACACGTTTGTAGTGAGGCGCACATTTTGCTGCGATGAGCATCTTCCCACTATATTCTGCTTGCAGTTGGAACATCGTCTCAAGCATCTTTTCATATTGCGTAGGTGTGATATCCATTACCGTCTTTCCTCTCCCTGTGCGTACGAGGAAATATAGGTTTAACACCTTCGCACCTAACTGATAAGCAAATTCAACAATCTCAGGGATTTCGTCGTAATTCCACTGTGTAACCGATGTCTGAACGAGGAAGTCAAGATGTGCGCGTTTTAGTGCTTCAACACCACCCATCGTTGCTTTCCATGCACCTTCCATACCACGAAACTTATCATGATTGGTAGATTGAATGGAATCCAGACTTATACCCGCACCAGTCACACCGTTCTGTTGCATTTTTTCAACAACTTCATCATTCAATAATACTCCATTTGTACCCATCACAACAAGAAATCCTGTGTCTGAAGCGTATTTTGAAATTTCAAGTATATCTGGACGTAATAATGGTTCACCACCAGTGAGTATGAGAAGAATGTGTGGGTTGATTTCTGCTATTTCATCAATCACGCGAAAACATTGAGATTGTGTCAACTCTGTATCTCTATGATAGCCTTGCGGGAATTCATTTGTATCCACAAAACCTGCAGGAAGATAGCAGTGTGTACATTTTAGGTTACACAATCTGGTTATATTCCATGAGACTGCCTGAACTTTGGTTTTTTCCATTTAATTTCTCAATAACAATGCGAGTACGAACACAATTAAACCTGAAAATAGAGTTAAATGTCCGTATATATTAATATGTCGTGGGACGTTTATATTGATGTTTGGATCTGATACCTCAAGATGCTTGCGATAGAGTGAACTGAATAGTCCCCAAAACAGTGCCATTAAACCGAATGCCGCTAACTTCGTTGCAGAGTATAACATATACTCCACTTCAAATTTCATATCGTTATTCCATGCCACTATAAAGATTACTATTCCACCTGTCAATAGGATTATGTTTATGGTTATACGCATTATGTGTCTAATGCGGTTATGTATTTCCAACATGTTAAGTGATGGAAAGTGTTTCCCAAGTATTGGATATGCTACCAATGTTGAAAAAGCAACACCCCCGAACCAGACTGTCGCTGCGATTAGGTGGATACTTCGGATGGAATGTTCTACGATTAAACGCATTATATCTTACATCTTTAATAACAAATTAATGACCAATTAGTGGCAGTTTTCAAATGTTATTCTGAACCTATCTACTAACATGTATATCGTTAACTATTCCATCCATAGTTAGAACTGTGCTGGGAAATTTCCCCGTGCTGCATCCATCACTTCACCTGTTATTTCAGTGTGTCCGTTATCTTTTGCATAACTTTCAATTCCCATCTTTGCCATAGGACGGACAAAACTTGGAATACGTTCTAATCGTTCAAGTGCTTCAGATGTCCATTCAGGTCCTGTTGGTTCCTGTTCTGGCTCAGTTTTCTCATCAAATGCGTCTGAGATGACAGAAGTGAAGGGACATTTACCACTTTCGGTTGATTCTTCTGTAACTGATTCTATGGACATGTTTGGCATAGGATCTTGTTTAGCAGTTTCTAACTGTGAACGCACCACTTGCATGGGTTGTGCCATTTCGTTGCTACCACCAAGTTTTAGGTCCAAGGATTTTAGCATCTGTGTTTCTGATGGATTGAGATACATAGCAATCTCAGTAAAACATTCAGGACATTCAAATACAGCTGTTACAGAACCTTGTTCAGGACGGGTTACATCCTTAAATTTCATCGCTGTATCACAATCAATACATAAAAATTTCATAGATTTATTTCCATTTAGATGGGAGAAAAGGATAAGAAGTACGAATTTATGTCATAAAGAACTCTTGTATTTTCTCTGCAATGTCTGTAATTGCATAACTTGCTGGTGTATCAGGGAATTCATGCACATACGGGGTACCATTATCGCTACATCTTGATAGCTTTGGATCGAAAGGGATTTCACCCAGAGTTCTTGAATGCAAAGTTTTATCAATATCATCCTCTATAGCAAAAAGCGGTTCGTGTTCACCACAATGTCTGCACTCGTAGAATGCCATGTTTTCAACCACTCCTACAATTGGCACCTTAAGGATGTCTCTTGCCATTGTAATTGATTTTTTAACTATTAGGTGTGAAACTTCGGAAGGGATTGTGATTACGACTACACCACCGAGATTCGGAATTAGTTCAACTACATTAGGCAGACGGTCGGATCCGGGTGGTAAATCCAGGAGTAGATAATCCAATTCTTCCCATTCGGTATCTCCAATAAACTCTCGTAATGCACTTACCTCCATTGTGCTACGCCAAGTGAAGGCATCCTTCTGTGAGTGTGCATTCCATAATACTGGTGCGTCATCTTCTGACAATAGCAGATCCATAGAGATAATCTTAGTTCCGAGTGAAGATGTCGCAGGTTTGACTCCTGATGATGTATATTCAAGCGTAGCATTCCGAACACCCATCATTTTTGCGATAGAGGGTCCGTTTATGTCTGCATCAACAATACCAACAGCACAACCCATTTGTGTTAATGCTGTAGCAATGTTAGCAGTAATGGCACTCTTCCCAACACCCCCTTTTCCACTCATTATAGCGACTGTGTTTTGAACAGATGCGAGACGTTTGCTTATGCGGTCGGATTGCGCGGCAACTTGTCCAACAATGTTTGAACCGGCATCATCCGGTAATTCCTTATAACTTTTCACTTTTCGTTTTCTGTATTGTTAGAAATTGCATATAAAGCTTCATAACTACGCAAGTATATCGTACCATCTGCTATCACTGGGGATGCCGCTATAGTGTCACCTATAATGTTGGTAGATACGATTTCAAATTCACGTCCTGCCTTCACAACATTTATAACACCATCACGAGATGTAAGATATATATATCCATTTGCATAGACAGGTGATGAACGGTGACGGTTTCGATGTGTCCGTTGTCTATAAAGTTGTTCTCCTGTTTTTGCATCAAGACAAATAAGATCACCGTTTTCTCTACAAAGATACACAAGACCGTCATAGATTAGGGGTGAAGGTACATCTGGCGTACCCTGTTGTAGTTTCCAGATTTGCCAATCGGTTTCTGTTATATCTCCTTTACCCGATGGATCTAAACCAAGAACTGGTCCGTTTTTTGCAGAAGGAACAACTATGAGACCTTCAGTTGCAACAGGTGAGGCAACAAGTCGAAACGAAGGGTTATAACGAACATGAGAGTTCAATCCACCGCATCGCCATATTTCGCTTCCATCTTCAAGATTGTGTGCAGTAACATAATCTGCACCGTGCACAACAAGGAATTCACGTTCTGCATCACGGTATAGAATTGGAGAAGTATAGGCATGTTCGCATTCACTTCTTGCATCGCTTTTTCGGTCATGTGTCCACACCTCTTCACCTGTCATCTTGTCAAGTGCAAGGACTAACCATGCGTTACTATGTATTAGTTGAATGTATAACCTATCTTTGTAAAGAAGCGGAGACATTGACATCAAGAATCCAAGGTTAAACCTACCGTAACGTGCCTCAAGATTCGTCTGCCAAACAGGATTACCATCAACATCGTAACATGCGAGATCTCCTGTACCGAGAAATGCCCAGACATGTTTACCGTCTGTTGTTGGAGATGGGGCAGCATAGTTTACTTCATCACCACGTCTAGTACGATTACCTTTAGCTAACACACGTTTCCACTTTTCCTCACCTTCAGTACTGATACATTGAAGTACTAAATCATTTCCATCAGCACATGTCAGGAATATTTTGTCATCCCATACAACGGGTGTAGATGCACCTTCACCTGGTAGCGGTAGTTTCCATTTTACATTCTCAGTTTGACTCCATTTGATCGGTACATTGGTGTCTTTGCTAATACCGTCATTGTTTGGTCCTCGCCACTGATGCCAATTTTCGGCAAAACTACTACAAATTAAGATTAAAGACGTTAGTAGGAAAATGACAACTATTTTGACATTCTGTTTTTGCATGATGAACCTCCAATTTCGGCAAACTATGTAAAGTTACTTTTTAATATTCTATTTTTTAATATTGGAAAATCAGCGAATCTCGTCTGTCCATATACCTCGGTCATGACTGTTCCATTGGTATGGTACTATTTTTGATAGGGTGCCAACACTGTATTCAGGAAATTTGAATCCATCCTCTATAAAATAACCTTCGTTTGTAAATATGGGAAATTTGAGATTTTTGAGAGAAGCAACAGGTTCAATTTCAATCCACACATCAAGTTCAAAACGCACGGTTTTGTAAATAAAATCAGCAGAATTACTTTCATTTTGTAGTATCATGATGGTGCCGGATTGTTTCTCTTCTCCATTTGAGGAACGAACCTTTAATGCGACTAAGAGATCGTCGGAGGGTGGAGGATTTGACTTTAACTTAAACCACAGACCGTGGCTTGAATCATCTGCTGCACCTTCATTCGGACCAAGTATTTGGAAAGTAATCGTCGGAATTGCAGCCATTTGATACCCCCGACTTATTTATCTTGGCTATCTCCGTTAGTCGAATGTTGATAATACTCACCTAACACTTCATTAGCTAAGCTTCGACCATCTTCTATAACTCGGGCAGCGAAATCAAGTGTAACCTGTGTGATATTTCCCTCTTGTGCACGTTGTTCAATACGGGTTTGAGTAATGTTTCTCATAAAACCATCTGGAACTAAGTTCAGCCGTTCCACAGCTTCATCAGTCCATTGCAAAGTGCTTTCAAATTCAACATTGTCTATCACATTTTGAGTATCGGTTTGTGTTTGAATGGCTCTGATTTCGGGAGCATCTTCGCGGACAGCAGCAGCTTCACCCATACTGTCGTCTATAATCTGTGTAGCAAAGGCATTTGTTATAGTGCCTATTTTTTTGGAACGTGCAGATTTTTCGATCCGTGCTTTTACATTACGTCGCATATATCCGCGTGGTACGGTTCTAAGTGCTTTCTTCGCCTGATCAGACCATTGCAACCTAACTCCGTCAAATGTCTGCTCTTCCGCAGCACCACCTTCGTCAATTGCAATGTGTTCAAGAGAGTCTTTGTCAACCATTTGGAACCGTTCAGGGGGAGAACTACAGACAGGACATATTTTTGGCTGTTGGTCATGTGCAGCGTAGCCACATTCACCACAGATATAGGTTTGAACTGAATCTGCTTCCAATACTTTCTGCTCAGCGATTTCTTTAGCAGCACGTGTTAGTTTTTCTGTAGCGCGCTGAGGCATAATCGCTTCCATTGCATTATCAATGACACTTTCTGTAATAACAGAATGTCCTCTTTCAATAGCAAAACGGTGCACAGCAGTTTTTGCAATACCACGTACAAGTGGGGGTGCTTTTTCCATACGGTCCATTGCTTCTTGCGTCCAGACCAAGGTTTCTTCTGCTTTTACATCTATCTGAGGAAAATATCGTTGGCTTGATAACAGCACATTACACGGAGCAAGTCGTAGTAAGTTTTCAGCTGTACTACCGATGTCCGTATCTTGTTCACTATGAACACCAATCCTACCCAATACCAGCAACCAAGGTTGGGTTTTACGTGTGTATTGTATTATCTTTTCATACGCTTTCCCATCAAGGAGTGTAATTTTAAGTTGATAGCCATGTTCATCTTTTGCTATAGATCGCGCTACCTCAAGGTGTGACTGATATATTTTTGCAAGTCCTGTATCTATTACCTCTTCGTGCAGTTGCTCCTGTTCTTTGAATCTAAATGTTCTTGCGGCTCGTTCCGTTAGTACATTGACAACAGAGTTGAAAACGATGTAATGAAGATAGGGATCGTATACACCAACTGCCTCAACTTGCCTATTAAATTTCTGTCCAAGCTCGATTGCGGTTTTTAGTCCTGAAAAAGATTCTGGACTGCCATCGATTCCGACAAGGATATTCCCCTTTTGTTCTTCAATAGGTTCAAGATTACGGACAATAAGCGTATCGGTTGTAATACGTCTGACAACACGTTCAGTGACGCCACCGATTAGACTGTCCTTGACGGCTCCCATACCGAGTGCACCCATAATAACCAAATCATAATCACTTTCCTGAATATCTTCAACAAGTTTGATGTAGTGCTTACCCTCAGGCATTTTCGGTTCAAATGGAATATCATGCTTTTCGCATTTCTTTTTCATTACTTCAAGGTATGAATCAGAAATAAGTTGGAGTCCCATAGTAATGAGTGTGTCGTGAATGCGTCTCTGCTTTTCGAGTTCCACCTCATCCTGATACTCCTCAGGCAGTGTGTATTCCATCTGTTTGAAACGGACATCGTGCATTTTTGCTGCATAAACGTGTGAACCTACCAGCTGCGATTTAAACTTCTTTGCAAATTCCACGGCTAAGTCAATACTGGCATCGGAATAATCTGAATTGTCAACTGGCACGTAAATATTTTTCATTATCTTTTCCAATTTAATCAATCTGAAGAAGCACCTTATTCTATTTCTACATTATCACAAGTTTTATAACGAGAACCGATAATACCACCGAGGATATGTGCAAGAACAACCACTGGCCATAAGTAAACCAATGCTGTTAGCCAATCCCAATGCAGAATAAATCGGCGGACGACAATGTTTAGAGTAATCGGAATATATAGACATCTGCTCCATGGTCTACTGAATTTTTTGTATCGTACACGAAAAAAACCAAACGGAAAATGAACCAGAAACGCAGCGATTGAAATTAATAAGTTCAAGTCCTTCATTCTTTAAGGAGTGTATTTATATCCTTTCTTAGACGTTTCATAGCAGGTTTATTAGAACTATCATAATATCGGAAGATTTCCCCATCTGGTGTGACGAGAACAAACTTTCTACTATGAGGGAACACACCTTCATGATTTCCTGCAGCTAATTTAAATCCTTCGTTTGCTAATTGGTAAATCTGATCCTTTTCTCCAGTTAGGAAATGCCAACGTTCTTCGTCCGCTCCATACTGCGTAGCAAATTTTGCGAGAACTTCTGAAGTATCTCTTTCTGGGTCAACAGTGAAAGATACAAAATTGACATCTTGAGAGTTAAATTCGGTTTGCAGTTTAACCATTTCCTGCGTCATTATTGGGCAAATCGTTGGACAATTGGTGAAAATAAAATCTGCAACCCATACTTTTGCTGTTAAATCAGATAATTTTATATTTTGTCCTTGCTGATTTATTAAACTAAAATTGGGTACGTATGATGCCACTTCCTCAGGAGTAGTCTCTGATTTGTTACTAAACATTGACCATAAATTGAAAAGCGCAATAGCTATAACAATTAGACCTAACACAATCCAAGTTAGTGTGCTTTTTTCGATTTTACGACTATTTTCGTTTAGGTTATCAGCTTGGATCTCCATTTTAGTTGTACCTACAGTTTTCAGAATTATACATCTGTCCGGACCTTAGTGTGGGGTAGTATCAACCACTTCTGTTGCTGGTTTTTCTATAGCATTATGACGTGCATCTGTTGCAAGATCTGGTAATAGCATAATGACAAGAAAGACACATATAAGAAATGGTGTAATAACGATTGCAGCCAAGGTGCCTTTTTCAAACTTCAGATGCATGAAATATGTAGCAACCAAGAAAGCCTTACCACATGCCAAACCGATGAGTAGGATACCTTTAATTATAATAGAATATTCAGGTATTGCTATACCTACTTCAATTGCAGTCAGGATAGCAAGCCATAGGAAAATAAACATATACCTTGGGTGGTCTTTGTGTTCGTTTTGTGCCATGTTCATGTCCTCCTATAATAGATAGATGAATGTGAAAACCATAATCCAAATAAGGTCAACGAAGTGCCAATAGAGTCCAACAATTTCCACTTCATGATTATATTCGGAAGTATATCTACCAGACCAACCATGTCGCAATATGACGATGAGATAGATGACACCTCCGGTTACGTGTAACCCGTGAAAACCGGTGATGGCATAGAATAAAGGACCAAAAAGTGTTGAACCACTAATTGCACCACCTGATAGGCTGTGTTCAGGTAATCCTGTGAGTGTTAAACCATGTTTTATCAGGTGTGTCCATTCATATGCTTGCAACCCAAGGAATATAATACCTCCTAAGATTGTTAACCCGAGATAATCACACATTCTACCGACGTTACCTTTTTGAATTGACTCTAATGCTTTAACCATTGTAAGGCTACTGCAAATCAACAAGAACGTCATAAATGCAGTTAGATTTATACCAAGTATATCACTTGGAGGAACCCATCCGATTACACCAGCGCCTGCTCGGAGTGCTGCATAAGCTGCAAGCAATGCCCCGAATGACATCGTATCCCCAATGAGGAAAATCCACATACCAAGTTTACCGAGACTATCCGGTGTAAGCGACGGTTCGTAAACGTCTTCAGTATGATCTAAAGTGGTAGCATGTTCCACTATACTAAACTCCTTTTCCATTTATATTTTTTCGCTTAGGTAGAATTTCAATAACATCTACCTGCGATCAAATGCCAACTTATATTATTTTCATTATAGTATCTAAAATGTAGTAAAATTAATGTGTTCCAACTTGAATACGTGCATCTGCAATCGCAGCCATCTCACTGTCAATCTCAAAACCTAAAAAGTCACGACTTTCTTGCCGTGCTGCAATACCTGTAGAACCAGACCCCGCAAAAGGATCGCATACAAGAGAACCTTCAGCAGAGAAGATCCGAATTAAGTGTCGTAGCAAAGGAACGGGTTTGGCAGCGATATGTCCAAATTTTTCCCGAGGTTTAGATACAGGAATGACAGTTCCAGGGAAACGGTCATTATCTATAACAGGATCAGAAACGTCAATCAGTCCTGTCTGATATTGCATCCAATTATCTACAAATGTACCCTCCCGCGGGGACTGTGCAAGAATAATAATTTCCATCTGCGGCTTGAGTTGAGGTGTTTTTCTTCCTCCTAAAGCCTTAATGATCCTCTCTTTTTCATGAACAGATAAGTCGCGTTTCCTGACGAAGTGGTCTTGTTTGAATGCTTTGGCTTGACCTTCATATCGCCAAGCTAACATGTCTCGAATTTCAAAACCTGCATCTTCAATAGCGAGTGTTGCACGATGTGAAAGTCTTGGATGGGAAAAACAGAGGACAAACCCACCCGGTTTTATGATACGGAACCACTGGTCAGCAACTGGTTTTAAAAATCGGTAAAGATTACGTCCTTGTGCACGATCAAACTTCATCCCAACTGGTAGTCCACCAATTACACCTTTTTTCTGTTTTGACCTGATTCGCTGTGTATCCCAATTGTCATCCATTCCATCAAGAAAATAGGGTGGGTCAGTAAGAATGAGAGACACGGTTCGTGGTGGTACTTTGGACATCCCTTTTCTACAGTCAATGCATTGTATCAAAGAATCACCACTATTCTTCATTGTTACCCTGTTTTATCATCCCACATTGTAATGTGTATTAAGTCTTAATCTGTTTGTTCGCACGTCGGTAATAGTAGAATACACTCCCACCGATGGCACCGAATACAGTAAACGGCATAGCCATCATAAACAGAACACTAATATTAAATCCTCTTGCTATAGGTTCATCAAGGTTTTTACATGCAGGACATGCATCCAAGGTTTGTGGTAGAAATGAGATCACTATTCCTAAGATCAGAACCCACAAGACAATTTTAATTGACATACATATCTCCAATTAAGCGAAATATACCATAAAGTAAAGTATAGGCCATAGTGCAACGACATAGATCCAATATATCGTACAGGTCTCAACACCAGTATAACTAACCGATGAAAACCTACCTACTAATGCCATTCCAATAACTATCGTTAACCATATTACTGCACCTAACACGTGAATAGCATGACAACCGATAAGTACATAAAAGATTGCTCCATATACTCCAGACTGAAGTGTCAGTCCTTTGCCAACAAGTTGTATCCATTCACTCCCTTGAATAACAAGAAAAAGTAAACCTAAAACACCAGTAAAAATCAAGAAAACTCTGAGCTGTTTTAATCGATCCGATTGTATTGCCCTAATTGCTTGGAACATCGTGAAACCGCTAATAAGTAAGAGTCCGGTGTTGATGCCAGTAACCAGACGTGGGAGTTGTATATCTGCATGTGAAAGAGGTGGCCAAGTGACATTTCCCATCCGCAAAACCAGAAATGCACCTATGAGACCGACAAATAGCATCGTCTCAGCCCCAAGCAGAATCACTACTCCTAATTTTGCATTGCTAAATGGCTGGCTATCAGTCATTTCCAATTTACTTTGTGCAATCATTCCTGAATCCTACGTGCTAATCTTTTTTCTATCCAATCCATTACGGTTTTAATAATGATTTCATAAAATGCTGCACCAATTAGGAATATACCAATAACACTTGCGATTATAGTTGTGATCACGGATACGATAGTCTTTACTGATGGAGGTGCATCTAAACCAAACACAAGTCCCAAGGTTGTGGCTGTAAACAACCCAATAAAAACGAGACCTAATATAATACCAACTTTGCGATTACGTTTACGATTATCATTATTGTTCATTTGGTCTCCAAAATAAGATTATAATTTATCTATTGTCATCGTAAGAAAAATTAGAGGAAGATACAATAGAGATGCATGTAGTACATATCGTGCAGCTTTCATTGACTGTGTTCTTTGGAAATATAAACCACTTGCGAGGAATATACCTCCAATCAACAATGCAGCAATAAAATAAAATCCTCCAGTAATATTGAACAATGTGGGGAGAAGTCCGACACCGAATAAAGCGAAGCAGTTGATGACTATTTGATGGCGAGTGCTTGTTCCGTCGGGGTGAATTACAGGTAATAATTTAAATCCAGCAGTTTTATAATCTTCACGATAGATATAGGCAATTGCGAGTGAATGTGGAAGTTGCCAGAGAAAAAGAATAGCAAATAATACCCAAGCCGAAGCTGAAAGTGTATTCTGAGCAGCAACCCAACCTACAACAGGGGGTAATGCCCCTGGAAATGCTCCAATCAAAGTGCTCAATGCGGTTTTTCGTTTTAGCGGTGTATAGACAAATAGATAACTTACAACAATTAGTGAGATAATAAATCCACTTAATGGATTAACAACGAATGTAAGATAGAGCATGCCACTTCCAGTCAAAATAGCACAAAATAATAATGCTTCTGTAGCGTGCATTCTTCCAGCAGGAAGTGGTCTTTGTTGTGTTCTGGACATCAAAGAATCTACATCACGTTCCAGATATTGGTTTAAACCTAAGACTCCTGCGGCTGTTAACCCAGAACCAATTAGTGTGTGTAGAAATAGCAACCAATTAACTGATCCATTTGTCGCGAGATAGAAACCAGCAGCTGTAGTAATCAGTATCATCAACACCATACGTGGTTTAGTCAGCTGAATATAGTCATCCATCCGTTGAACGAAAACAGATACTTTTGACTGGGGGATCGCAGCATCACTGTTATTTGCCAGTGTAGTCGTGTTTGTTTGCATAATGTTTCTCATCCCGTTACCAGTGAATTGGAGGATGGTGTATTTACAGATTGTGTTGCATCTGTATATCGGTATAATTTCAATGTAATTACAAAACTACTTACTAACATAAGTGCACCAATTGCAACATGGGTGGTCGTTATAATATCTGAAAATAAATCTGTTACAATTTCAGTATAGAATGTCAACGTTGTAATATATGCTCCTATACCAAGTATAATTTGTATTACAAGTAACCCAAATAGTAGCAACGGTAATTTCTGACCAATTCCCTGTGTTTCCTCGTTAATACTAAAATACCTTCTCATAAAAAGAAAAATATGAAGTGCTACCAAGAATGCAAAAAGAAGATGCGCGTCAAGTCTATTGCCTGTATGTCGTAACACAGCACCGAATATGAGTTGAACATATATTAGACAGGTAGTAATAATACTTAACCTGCGCAATTTCTTTGCTATTACATTGTCAACTATATGTTCGGACTTGTTCTGTTTTTCATGCCAATCTAACGAGGTAAACCAACAAATGCCACACAAAAGAGCAAAAAATGCTTGTGCAAGACATGCATGAATTATCGCTAAATTGATATTGAGTTCAGTAACACGCAGACCACCAAGAACACCCTGTACACTCACACCAATTAGAGCTGCAAACCCAAGCAATTTTAGCCAAATTCGGGAATCTTTTACTAACAGCATGACTAAAAGTGCAATTGTCAACAATCCTACAAGTGAACCCATCAATCTATGACTGTGTTCATATAGGATTCCACCAACCATCTCGGATAAAGGATATAAAAACATATTGTATCCGAAGGTTGTTGGCCAATCAGGTACTGCCAATCCTGACTCAGTACTTGTTACAATTCCTCCTATTACAATCAATAAGAAAGTTGCTCCAGCGGTAAGAAGTGCAATCCAATGTAGCCAAGGACTATAACTGACTTGCTTTTTCATCATCAATACCGCATAGGCATCTAATATAAAAGTGGTTTACATCCACGACTAATATCTGTATAGTATATTAATTAATCACCCGCACTTGCTGCAGCATGTTCAGGTTGTGCTTGAGGTATAAAATCGTGTTCTTCACCAGGAACGCTGTATTCATAAGGACCACGATATACAGTTGGGATTTCTTCAAAATTGCCGTGTGGTACTGGTGTGGGTGCTTCCCATTCCAATGTGGTGACATTCCATGGATTCTTTTCAGCTACCTTACCACGATACATGCTCCAGAAGTAGTTGTAAACAAGAATCAATTGTGAAACACCGAGTGTAAATGCACTCATGGTAATAAAGATGTTCATGCCCTGAAAATCTTGCAGGAATTCATACTTCGTCGGGTCAGCAATACGACGCATGTGTCCGCCTACTCCGAGAATGTGCATTGGGAAGAAAGTGCAATTAAACGCAATAAAGGTCAACCAGAAATGTATTTTGGATAGTGTATCGTTCATATACCGTCCATACATCTTTGGAAACCAAAATATAATCCCACCGAAAATAGCAAACAAACTTCCACCAAAGACAACATAGTGTATATGGGCAACAATGTAATAGGTATCGTGTATATATATGTCAACAGGTGTGTTTGCCATATATATTCCGCTTAGTCCACCAATAACAAACATAGACACAAAAGCAATGCCGTGCAACATCGGTGTTGTAAAACGTATTGAACCACGGAACATCGTTCCGAGCCAGTTAAATGTTTTGATTGCTGATGGAACTGCAATAAGCATCGTTGTTGTCATAAAGAATGCACCCATTCCAGGTCGCATTCCACTTTGGAACATATGGTGTCCCCAGACAACCCATCCTAAGAATGCTATTGCGATCATTGCGTATACCATAGATCGGTATCCGAAAATCGGTTTCCGAGAATTAACTGCAATTAATTCGGAAGCAATACCCATTCCGGGTAATATGAGAATATAGACCTCTGGGTGGCCGAAGAACCAGAAAAGGTGTTGCCATAGGAGCGGATCTCCTCCACCTTCAGGTGTGGCACTGAAGAATGTAGTGCCTGCAAGTCTATCAAAGATGAGAAGTGCTAAAGCGGAAGATAATACGGGAAACGCAAGAAGCAAAAGGACTGCTACGATGAAAAGAGACCAGATGACTAAGGGTAGTCTGAAGAACGTCATCCCTGGAGCACGCATGTTGATTATAGTAGTTATATAATTAATTGATCCTACCAAGGAGGAGAATCCTTGTATCAACAAACTGATTGCCCAAAGGTTTTGTCCCCACCCCACACCTGTCCACTGTGGATCTGCGGATAGCGGTGCATAACCTGTCCAACCCGCAGCAGCATGTCCCCCTTCAACGAAAAATCCTGCTCCCATAACAATTGCTGCAAGTACAGCAAGCCAAAATGAGAGCATGTTTAGTACAGGAAATGCCATATCTCTTGTACCGATCATGAGAGGGATTAGAAAATTACCGAATGCACCGACCAATATTGGTACAACTACAAAGAATACCATGATTGTCGCATGCATCGTAAACAACATGTTGTAAAACGAGTCATCAATCACGCCGTTTGGCATGTATGTTTCAAGCCAACCTTCTTTATCATCGTCCCATATCCGTTCCCACATTCTATCAGCACCCGTAACAACTTCACCATCATCTAAATATTGTTGTGAAGCACCAATGATAGGTACTGGTCTTTCTGGATAAGCGAGTTGCCATCTAAAGAGTAGCGCAAGACCACCACCAACGAAAAACATAAGCAATCCGTAAATTAGGAACTGCTTTCCAATCGTTTTGTGGTCGAGTGAGAAGATATATTTGCTAATAAAACTCTCTTCATGATGATGTGCATGTTCGTGATGTTCATCATCGTCATGCTTATGTGTATGTTGAGCGGTGTCGTTGTCATCATGTGCATGTTCGTGATGTTCATCATCGTCATGCTCATGAGAAATATTTTCATTTTCTTGCATCGTTATTCTTACTCCTTTTGCGACTAACTAATTTCATATTACATCAATTGATGTCGCTCCAGTATGTCTTATTCTGGCCACTGTTCCTTGACCCATTCATCATATTCTTGTTGTGTGTGTACATTGAGATAACCGATCATCCCTGAGTGACCAAATCCACAGAGTTCGGCACATGGAATTTCATAACGTCCTGTTTTTATAGCATTAAACTTGATGTTGTAAAGAAATCGGTTGGGAAGTGCGTCCTGTTTCAGGCGTAAATTTGGTATAAAAAAACTGTGAATCACATCTGCAGATGTTAACACTATCTGTATATCTTTGTTCATAGGTACATGCAATTCATTTTCTAATTCCAGATCATCATCTGTATCGAATTCATTATCTGGGCCGGGGTAGATCATATACCAATTAAACTGTACACCACGGACTTGTACGACATAATCTGGATTTTCAGGTATTGATTTAAGATTATTCCACTGAGGGAAACTAAGCATTGCCAATCCAAACACGATAACCGTTGTTGCTGTTGTCCAGATGATTTCAAGTTTAGTACTTCCTTCAATGTACTCAGCGCGGTGTCCTTCTCTATGTCGGTACTTAATAAGGAATACGATGAGGGCACCTATTACAAGTACAAAAACCACCACAGTAATCCAATAGATAAGTACAAAGAGTTTATCAACACCCTGCGCATACGTTGATATGTTTTCTGGAAGCCACCATCCAAGCATTCATTCCTCCTTTTACAAAATCGCCTTTTACAAAATCGTATGTATAGTCATTCAATTGAGTGCTTATTGTTAGTTAGTTTCTTTAGAAGCATTTAACGTTGCCCCCAAGTAAGTTATAATACAAAACAGTGATAGAACCAATATAGAAACCGTCCACGTTGGCATGATACCGATTGTGGTTGTAGTATCATAATATAGGCTTCGTCGAAAAGCATCAACACCATATGTTAAAGGATTTAGTTTCATCACCCACGCCAACCAACTTGGTGCTCCTGTAGTTGGAAAAAACGCACCTGAGAGTAGCCAGATTGGAATGAGAATTAAGTTCATAATTGCATGAAAACCCTGTGTAGAGTCCATACGCCAAGCGATGAGAAGACCAAGGTTTGTCAATCCAAATGCCAGAAGTGTCATTACTCCAAAGGTGAGAAATAGAGATGTAACTCCAAATCTAATACCGATCAGCGGTGCAAGTAATAACAGTAACACACCTTGTAATATAGCTAAAGTTGTTCCCCCTAATGCTTGTCCAAAGACGATGACCGATCTTGCAACTGGTGCTATTAGTACACCTTGTAGGAAACCCTCACGTCGCTCGTTGACAACAGAGATTGTAGCGAAGATAGCAGTAAAAAGCAAGACTAAAACGATTATCCCAGGATAAAAGTATTCAATATATCCCTGATTCTCTGATATACCAGAAGGATGAAACGATGCACTCAATCCGCTACCGATTAGAATCCAGAATACTAATGGTTGTGCAAGTGCACTAAATAGTCGACTCCGTTGACGATAAAACCGGATGATTTCACGCCACCAAATTGTAGTAACAGGTAACAGATATTTCATCATGTTTTTCATCCGTTCACAAACGGATTTCCTGTTAACTTAGTGAAAACATCCTCTAATGTCGGTTTTCCAAGCCGTATTGTCTTTATATCATCTGGAAACACGGCTACTACATCTCTCACAAATTCATGTCCATGTTCACATTCAATATGTATGTAATTATCAGTAAATGTTGAGGCAACATGAAACCTATCAACAATTGCATTATGAAGAGTTGCAGTGTTTTTTGCTTCTATCAACACGACATCACCACCAATTTGTGCTTTGAGTTCGTCAGGTGTTCCTATTGCAACTAACCTACCAGCATCCAAAATACCCACGCGTGTACATAATTCTGCCTCATCAAGTAGATGTGTTGTGAGAAGAATTATTATATCTTCAGTTTGTGATAGTAGTCTGAGATAGTCACTAAGTTGTCGACGGACACCTACATCTAACCCACTGCTGGGTTCATCAAGCAGTAACACTTTTGGTGAATGTAGCAGTGCTTTTGCTATTTCAACGCGTCTTTGTAATCCTCCAGATAATTTCTCAACAAGGTCATTTGCCCTATTATCTATATCAAATTTTTCAAGAAGTTCTGTAATTCGGGTACTGAGTGTTTTTCCACTGAGTCCATACAGATGTCCATGATGTCGTAAATTCTCTTTAGTAGTGAGTTTTACATCAAGTCCTGGATGTTGAAAGACAACCCCCAGTAATTTTCGTATTGCTTTTACCTCGGTTTTCAAATCGTGTCTGAGGATATATACATTTCCGGATGTAGGCGGCAATAATGTAGATAAAATCTTAAATAGTGTTGTTTTACCACTTCCGTTTGGACCAAGTAGACAAAAAATCTCACCCTGCGAAACGGATAATGTAACATTATCTAACGCACACCGTGTTCCGTAGGTATGCGTTAGATTTTCAACCACTACTTGATTGTTCACATTATACTACTTCATGAGTTTCAAGGTGAAATCTTGTTTGACTTCACCACCTGCAGTGACTTCAATATCTACAGGTTCTTTGTTATTAGTACCACAGGCTTCATGCCAATATCCTAACTTATATTTTCCAGCAGGTACATCTTCGAGCGTAAATTCGCCTTTTTCATTTGTAACTGCAAAGTAAGGATGTGGTACATGAGCGACCCATGCTTTCATCCATCCATGTATATCGCATTTAACTTCAAGTGGACCTTCTGCCGACTTGGCACCACCTACCTTCATTCTTTTTCGGTTTCTTGTCTGCTGTTTGTTAAATGCGGTGCCATTCTTTGATGTGCCGAAGATGTGCACATTATGTGTTGCCTTGTCGCTATTCTTCACCGTCAGACTCTCACCTGCAGGAATGATCTGTATATGCGGAGTAAATTTACAATCCTTCTGGTCAAGTTCTACTTTCGCATCCTTGTCAAAATCTTTGCCTTGTGAAATATCCATCAGATAGACTATGGTATTTTTCACAAGTTTACCTTCTTTGCTAACGACAAGTGTTTCATCAAACTTAGCGACAACATCGCAGACCAAAGGGTCTTTATTGATCGCAAGTTTTTTCATTTCTGGCATATCGCCATCAAATTTTACGACGCCGCTTATTTTTCCTCCGTTATTAACTTTAATTGTTTTATACGCCTCGGGAAAAACGAGCTTATTCATTTCCTCTTCTTCGTGGTGGTCTGCAAAAACAAACAGACCGAAACCAGATGCGAGTATTAGTGCAAAGCAGACCAACATTTTAGTTTTCATTTAATTTTCTCCTTTCGGTGCAAATATGTAAGATGTATTAATTTACAACTACACATGTTAATAATATTTACCTCAATTAATCTGATAAATTAGGTATTAAAGTAATGTAAGATTGACGGACATTTCTGCCCTAATTATTTTCCAATCTATAGTTTACGTATTCCTCCGCTGCACAAACTCTCTTAATCCAACCAATAAACCAAGTGAGAGTAAAGCAACTAACGGTGGATAAATAAATCGTCTTGATGATGGGATAGGTTCTAAGACAAAAGAGTACCAACTTGAGATAACCCGTTTTGTGTCAACATCACCGTTTGCGCCATCCCATGCAGAGAAAGCGATAGGCACAAAAACGCCGAGTTCAATCTGTAAGTCTTTCTTATCATCTGTTTTCAAGGAACGTTTTACCCATAATCTATATTGTCCATCTGTGTATTCACTTTTTACTTGAATATCTCCTTGTACCTCTTGTTCCTCAGAGTTGTTAATACCTTTAGCTGTGAGTTCTGTAACTTTGTCAACAGCAGATGCTTTCCACTGCCAAATATAAACTGAAAGATTTCCACCCCAAAGGAAATAAGGTTTTGGTGCTGTAGGACCATTTGGAACTTTGGTTGGGAATTGGATTGCAATTGCATCTTCGTATGTTGTACCACTATCTTCATCTTCAACCATTTCGGTATTATTAGTCCTATCATCCCAAGTGAATAGAAATGCTACATCTGTATCATTGTAAAAGGATTTGACATTAACAGAGTCTATCGTTGGATTAAACTGACGGGGTTCAACTATTACTTGACCGACAAGAGGATAGAAGCTTGATGTAAGAGAATCCCATAGTGCATCCTCCATAGGAGGTAATTCGTCTGGTATATATTGTGATCGGAGAACGTTTTTACCAATTGCAGTATCTGGCTTCTTTTCAGGAGCCAGTGATTTAACATAGTTGGCAATGTGCCAACTTTTAACCTTAAACTCTTTAATTGCTTCATCATAAATTTGCTTTTGCTCATCGTCAATTTCCCCATCTATCATGAGGTCTAAGATATCGAAAGCATTTGCCATTTTTTCATCAAGTTGGTTAAATTCTTCATCCTCTTCATCAGTCATTTCGACTTTATTCTCCAATTCAGCATACCGTTTTGCTTCCTCAACTTTTAAGCCAAAAGCAGCGTCTTCAAACATTGGCATTGCTGATCCTGCAATTCCACCGATGAACCGTTTATAAATATCATCGGTACTGCTACCACCTCTATAATTCCAACTTTGTGTTAGATTTGCAGGCCAACTTTTAAAACCCCACTCATCTTGCAGAGTTGGTGCGGAGGTTCCATCTCCACGACCTATATTACCATGGCATTCAAAACAAGCAAATTGTGTATAAAAGAATTTACCAAGTTCCACGCTCTCTTCAGAATAAGGTATTTTACCTTCTAAACTAATTTGTTTAGGAGGTGTTTCATTTTCTTTAAAACCATCATAGAAGGTTTTAATATATGCTACCAATTCCCAACGATCATCAGCATTGAGTGCTGTTTCCCATTCTGGCATAGAGGAACCAGGCATACCAAGGGTAATTATATCAAATAGGTCCTGATCGGTTGGTAGTTGACCGCTTTCTGTGGAACGGATTTTATACAATCCTCGTGTGAAATCGCGTGGTCTGGGTAATAGATTTTCAGCAGCACTACCATCGCCACGTCCTTCGACTCCGTGACAGTGTGCGCAGCTTTCCTCATATACCTCTTTACCTCTTTCAGATACTTCTGGAGCATCTTGGGCATTTACCATGTTAACAACAGAAAGTAGACCTAAAATAATGATAGAAAGGACAACATTTTTGAGACTCATGATTAATGTCCCTCCCCGAATGTGCGTGGATTATTTCCTGTATAATCGGATAGGAATAGGATAACATCCCATATTTCGTCTTGTGTTAGTTTGTCTTCCCATATTGGCATAGCGGAATTCCAAGGTGTGCCAGATGGAGGTAACCCAGGTCCACCTTTACTAATACGCCAAAATAGATATGATTCCGTCAAAATTGGAATTATACCTACGTCTTGAAAATTTGCTGGTAAAGGATTCAGTCCGTCAGCAAAATGTCCTTTACCATCAAGATGGTCACCATGACAGTAAAAGCAGTTATCGTAATAGACTTTACGTCCATTTTCAACATGGGACTTGAAGTCTTCAGGATCATCTTTCTCTAAGTGACGATGTGGATTTTCAACACTTTCCAAGGTTCCGATTACCGTGTCCTTGTATGACAGATCCGCTGGCGGAGTTGGGTGTGCATCCCTCGGATCACCTGGTGGATTCTTCTTTTGTGCAATATTTGTAAAAGTAAATCCCATTAAAAAGATCGGAATCAATCCTGCTAAAACAATCCTCCGTACTCTACGATTTTCATCTACAAGAGTCTCATGAATAGGACGAAGGAATTCACGAAATCTTGTATCTTCAACAGAGATATGTACCAATATTGCAATGAGGATCAAAGCCATATACATTGCAATGACACTGTTGGGAATAGGTACGGAAATTAGACTTCCAATGATAAACCTTAAGAATACCCAACAAACGATGAAAATAATGAGACATATCGTGAAAAGTGATGGTTTTCTCATGGTTTACCTCCTTTGTTTTATTACAGACTAAGATGTTTGTTGTTGATTATTCAGGATTTTCCTCTGATGTATTATTTGTTGAAGTATCCTCTGTAACATCTGTATCTTCGGCTGTTTCACCAGTCAATGTGCTTAAGTAAGCAAGTAGATTCGCCATATCAACTACAGTGAGTGTATCCGGAAAGTTCTCTGGCATTGGTGACTTCTCAAGCAACTTTTTACCTGACGCAACCATCATAATTGCTTCTTCAATGTCAAACGGGTCAAAAATCTCTTCGCTACCATCAACCATCAATACGAATTCATCATCCATTGTACCTGACACATATTCCCCGATGGTCTGTTCCCCATCATAGTCGGTTAGCGTCATTTGCTTTTTAACATCTATTTTTGATACCGTTATCTCTTCATCACCTACCTTAAGTGTCACTGTGTCGGTAGATTCCTCAACGATATCACCACTGATAGGTGCATCTGAGTCCATTGGTGTGATAGTGAGAGTGAAATATCCTTTTTCCTTTAGATTTGCAATTTCATCCTCTTCAATCGGTTCATCATCAAATTCGCTTAATTGGATAGTATGTTCTTCTTCTGTGCCATCTGCATCTGTCGTTCGGACAACAACCTGTTCATTATCCTTCGACACCAATGTTCCTTGGTATGTTATTCCATTTGCTTGTATTGTGACCGTTCCATAGCCGAGAACAATTTCTGCATTTGGTATTAGGATTGACTCTTCAATATACCGCATACTATTAAGTGCTGCAATATCGGTCAATTCTGGAGCAGTAACAACTTCAAAGTCCTCGTTTACCTCACCAGCTTTTGGATTTTCTAATCCTTGGACAACATGACATGAGATACACGCATCATCAATAAACACTTTTTTCCCAAGTTCTGGATCACCAGTCAACAAGGGGGCAAGTACTTCAGTTGTAGTTCCAATGTCTGCTCTATCAATAGGTTCTTTAAAAGGTGTTGGGTCAATTTCACCACCCTGGCTTTCAAGAAAAGCAATGACTGCAGCAATCTCTAATTGTGTTAGAGCGATCGGATTTTTCCATACCTCTGGCATTATTTTACCGTATCCCGCTACTAAATATTTAGTGGGTTTATATAGTGATTCAATAAGATAAGTTCTTGCATCTACTCCGGGTTGTCTACTGGCAGCGTTTCTACCGATATCGGTTAAATCGGGACATCTACCTTTCGGAGCAGAAGTATCCAAAGTGTGACATGCTTTACACTGTCCTTTTGTATTAAAAATGGATTCACCAATTTCAACCACCGCATCTGGGTCACTCCAATCTAATTCTGTTACAGGACCAGTTGCTGTAGAAGTGCTGGGTACCCAGGCTGCTAATAGTGCAAAGAACCAGATTACAGCCAAAGCGAATGTCATCAGTTTCATGACTACACCCCACACAACCATATTGATAAGTACCGCAATAAGGAACCAGACTGACCATGGTAACAAGTTCTCAGAGCCTATAGGAAAAGCTGGTAACTTTGCCATAAAGGCGATAAAACTCACCACCATTAAGATTAGACCTGCGATTTTGATGCGCGTATTACGTGTCATTTTTGCAGTCCTCCGATAGTGGTTTTAAAAAGATAAATTGTCATCATTCTGATTTGAGTGTTCGTTATCCCGCATTTAGTCATAATCTGGAATACATCCAACCATCAATAATAATGTGATACATAAGACGATTAATATTTTAAAAAGAAGCAAACTGACATTTTTCACTTCTCAATTGTCAATCTTTTCTATCTATTAGTCGTCACTTTCCTCAGGAACTTCTACGTCAATAGGAACTGCATTCTGTTTTTTCTTTTCACCCCAGAGACCGAGCCAGAAAATAAATCCAACCAGTGCAAAGAAGATCACCATAATTATTGAAACCATGTTGACTGCACTACTCAGAGAGGGAGTAAATGCATCTGGTGAAGTGTCTTTCATTACACCAAAGATATGCCATCCCTCACGAAGTCCTGAACGTGCATATCCCATCAAACCCATCAGAGAGGTAAATGTTATTGCAAGAAGTATTAATACATACTGTGACCGTTCTGTCATACCTCCCCAATTGATCGTGCCAGAAGTCGTAGCTTTTCGATACATAAATATATCTATTATTGTAACAACAACCATGACAGCAAGTGCTACTAAAACTTGCCAAGGAGTTAAAACATTGACGCGAACATCGGTCTCAACTACATAACCAACAATACCGATTACTATGATAGAAACAGTACCTAAGAAAAAGATAACGGTAATAACTATGTTACCAAGTGTTTTCCAACTGGCAATTGGGATTTTCCCAGAACGTCTATAAAACAGAAAACTTAAAAATGTTGTCAGGATAACGATATTAACAACTGTATTTTTGGCAGACATCAAACCGAAGAATCCCAGAAGTGGGTGGTTTGCCCCTCCCATAGCACTTATCTCCGATGCTGTAGATATTTTATCAAGCCATCGCGGTGTCATCCATATACCGACACAGATAACAATAATTGCAATCATATAAGGTCGGTAACGCGCATATTTCTCTGCACCTTGTATTCGTCCCATACCGGACCATAAATAGTAGTTTGCCCCGATAAATAGAAAACCAATCATCACTGCCTGAATGATAAATAACCAAGAAAACAGAGCACCCATCATATTCACACCCATTGTGTTGTTAAACATATAGATTTCTCTACCCAACCAATATCCTGCGAAAGGCAGTGGAATCAGACCACACAATGCGATGAAGTTTCCGTTATATCCCATCCAGTCGTAGTGTGCTTTTTCTTCTTTAGATTTTGCAACGAGAAATCGGAATGCTGCGTAAGCTGCCACAATGGAACCGCCAAAAGCAATGTTTCCAATCAGTCGGTGAATATTGACAGGCATCCATGTAAAATTATTGACAGCTTCCCATACATTTGCTAAGAATGCCCCTGTAGTCTCGTTATGCAGAGGGATAACGGATGCTCCTGTAATCCCTTCAAGAACGTCGGCACGGGTTAACTCAGGATTTTGTGCTATAGCATTTTCTATCCAAGCTTCCTTTGTTTCATTCGATAACTTACGAAATTGTGTTGCTGGACTTGTCTGGTAGGTTAACCAAGTGTTTGATACAAACATAATCGCAGTACCGAACACGTTTAACAGAACTCCCAATGAAAGGTGTATCCATTTAAAACGACCCTTCATTTTATCCCAACCGTATGAATAAATGTAGAGCGTAAATGTTTCACCAAAGAACAGAAAAACATAGAATATCATCGTTGGACCGAATATTCCACTCATCTTTTTCAATACATTTGGATAACACCATACTAAAACAAATACAAGAACACCACCGAGAAGTGCTGTTGTAGAAAATGCACCCATACAGAGTTTGATAAACTCTTGTGCCATTCTATCGTACCGTTCTTCCTTAGTTTTCCATCCGATGAACTCAATGATAACAGCAAACATCGGTACACCAAGTATAAAAGAACCGAAAAGTAGATGCAGCTGCGCAGCAATCCATGCAGCGTTTCGGCTACCTATCAGTGGGAACGGACGGTATTCTGCATCTGTCATGTCCTGTGCAAAGGCTGGAACAACTGCTAATACCGCAAATGCAAGTAGCACAAGAGCAAGTATAAAGTAGATTCTCTTTAATGTATGGGATGAACAACAACGCATTTCTTATTTCTCAATTATATAAGGATGTAGTTTCAATCGAAATAATTCGTGGTTCTGATGAAATCAACCAAATAGAATTCTCTACTTAGCCTTTGGTTTCTTGAAGTCTGTACTTTTAAAATCAACGGTAAAATCACCATCTTCGGGTACTACAATGGTTTTATTTGCTGAACCAAGGTCTTCGTGCCAAGCGACAATACGTGCTCTTCCTGCGGGAACATCTTTTAAGGTATATTTACCTTTATCCATTGATTTTTCATAGTCATCTGGACTAATAAACTTGTCTTCATCATCTTTCTGACCGGTTACAGTGTAATAGTTGCTTTGAACAGCAACGATATATCCACTCATCCATGCATGAATATCACAAGTCAATTTAATAGCTTCCGCTTTGGTAATTGTATATGGGTATGTGTTCCCTTTCTTCGCAATCTGAACGTTTGGTGCTTCATTCTTCGCCGCATGAGAGTGAACATTGTGTGCCACAGGGTCACTGGAAGTAACAATTACTGTTGCACCAACTGGAACTGCAATTACATGGGGTAGATATCGACAACCCAACTGGTCAACTTTTGGATTCTCCTCAGGCATCTTGAGTTCTTCTCTGCTGCTTGTGCGTGCATAAATAACTACATTTTGGATGCCTTTACCTTTAGATACTACAAGTGCCTCTGACTTAGCACCTTCTGTTGCAGTAATACAGTGTTGTTCCTGTGTGTTAATTGTAAGTGCAGTCCGTGCAGGAGGATCACCTTCATAAGTCACTGTCCCAGTGATATTTCCAGCGAAGGATACACTCGCCATTGTGGTAAAAATAAGTAGCGCGATGATTGAATTAAGATGTTTCATCGTTTTTCTCCTTAAAAATAATCTTATTTATTATATTAACACCTGAAGTTTTGAAATGGCAAACCGTAAAAAACAAACATCACGGATATCCGTGTCTGTTTAAGGTCTGAACGATTTCTTTATATAATCAAGCAGTTCTTGCTGTTCCTTCAGATTTAGGTAATAGTGAAACGCTGGCATATCGTTTTTACCATCACGAATGCTTTCAAGTAGCTGCTCATCGTCGTGCATTGTCCATAGGTTATTATCGGTGAGATCAGCCGGATCTAATTTTTTAAAACGACCTATCCGACCATTTCCTTCACCACTGCTCCCATGGCATCCAGCACAGAATCTTGCGTATCTGTATTCAACTTCCGTTCGATACCTTGTGCTGGGGTCAACCTGGTTGCCTAACCAGATGAATCCATTTATCCACACAATGATCATGACTATTATAATCAGTAGATGCTTCATATAGGACGGAGACTCCCCTTGTAGGGACGAATGGCATCCGTTCCTACACTAACGACCTAACGAGATTAAGTAATCACGAACTAACCTAATCTGTTTTTCTGCATCATTGTCTGCATATCCATCAACTGGCATATGTTGACCACCGACAAGAGGCCATGCTTGTGGCATAGCAGTACCGCGTTGGAATCGTTGTGGATCCTTCATCCAGTCAATAAGCCAATCTGCTTTCAATCGTTCTTTTGCCAATGATAGATCAGGTCTTCCTGCTTTATCACTCCCGTCAGGAATGGTTTCGCCTTGTGATGGGTGACATGAATCACATTTTAGTTCATCAAAAATTTGTTTCCCGATCTGCAATTCTGTACGAGTTGACATAGGTAATTCATGCGTTTCATAGGGGAACGGTTCATCGTCTAAAGCAGAGAAGTATTTAACTAATGTCGTTGCTTCTTCATCTGACATGTCAAATGTTGGCATGCGAACCTTAAGACCATAACGTATATCTGATGGTGCTTTGAGGAAATCAAACAACCAATTTGGATAAACTCTTGCGCCTTCTGCTTCCAAAGGTGGCGGTGCTAACTGCTTCGCAGTGATTGGATCTAATCCTTCATGTGCTATGATAATATCCTGATATTCACCACCTTCTCCCTCAATCACGTGGCACCCGGTACAGTTATATTTTTTAACTACCCGTCTTCCATCATCAATTAGATTCTTTTTCTCAACACGATGTGGTTCAACAGCATGATCATATATATAATTCAGAGGATATTTCTCAGGTTGGAAACTTTTCAATAACACAGCGATGGCTTTTGCGTCCTCAACATTATTTTTCAGATTTTGGAACACTGGCATACGGGATACAATTCGTCGCGTTTGGTATCTTCTTGGATCTGTAAGTTTTCCTATTGTCCAACCGTGCCAACTGTGTTCTACATCTTCCTCTAAGGTGTCACCGAAGTCAAGTTCATCATACATCTTTGCTCCGAATTCACCGAGATCTGCACCAACTTTCGATTCATTTTCAAATCCCGGTATTTCGTGGCAACCAAAACATCCGTAAGTCCTGACAAGTTTTTTACCTTCTTGTATATCAATTTCTCCGATTGAATCTGACAGTGGTGATGGGGTTGGTTTTTGTAGATTCATTAGATATGCAACGACGTTGTCAAGTTCACGACTACTCAATCGCAAACTCGGCATTGAGGTGTCTGGATCATAGGAACGTGGATCTTCGATCCATTTACGTAGGTATGTTGGTGTGACCTTTGTACCGACACTATCCAATGCTGGAGCGAAGTCGGTGCCTAATCCATCAACTGCATGACATGTAAGACATCCTACTGTTTTAACTGTCTCTTCGCCTGCCTTAATTGCACTTTCAGATTTTGAATATGTATCTTGTAAGTTATCCAAGTTATCATCATTCATCTGTGCGAGATATGCAGATATAGATTTTACCTCGTCAACGATACGTAGCACATCATCTCTTGCGTATGGGTATATTGTTCCATCGTCTGCCTGTATCTTAATTCCTGTATCGGTTTCAGTTACAACACCGGTACGTTGTCCACCATTTTTAAAGTAGACAAGTTGTGTCATACCTTCGACTGGGAAGAAATTCGGCATTGTAGTTTTTGGGAGATATGCTTCCGGCTTTTTAATCCAACTCTCAAGCCATGTAACATCTTGCACTTTGCTTCCAACCTTTGCTAACGATGGACCGACCTTTCCAATCTTATCAAGTGCACTATAACCCTCTACCGCATGACATCCATGACATCCAAGGTCCTCAAAGAGTGATAATCCTTTTGTGAGATTTGATGCATAATCCACTGGTTCGTCTGTATCTGGATCTACACCAAAATCTAATTTCATCACACCATCATGGCAACGCCGACAATTAGATTCCATGTAACCCTTTGTCTCTTTAGATGTTCTCCCAGTCTTTTCATCTAAGCCAAGGACAGGTGTTAACCAGTATTCTGCATGTGTTAGAGCGTGTGCTGATTTTGCCGTCAATCCATGTCCTTGTCCTCCATGACAAGGAGTGCAGCCGAATTTTTCAACAGGATGTTTTGCAAGAAGGACATCACGATGTGGGTGCGTTTGAAGTACTGAACGGTAACCTGTTTTATAGGAAATTTCTATTTCACCAAAAACATTTGGATCTGTAAAGGTTAGGAGACCGTCTTCAGATAATTCATAGTCATCTTCTTCTGCATCAAATCCGTCAATAAAAATGGTCTCACTTCCAATATTAACCTTTGGATGTTTGAGTCGGTGTTCCACAAGGTTTTCACCGTCACCCTCTATTTCAAATGTCTCTTGTGCATCTGTATCATACCCACTTCTGTCAACAGAGAAATGACATGTAGCGCATCTATCTGCGGTATAATCAAACTCTTCAATATAATATTGAACGATAGTTCGAGTTTCTCTGAATGGATTTTCCAGGAGACTACCCAGAAATGTACGCTTGATACCACCGACATCTGCTAACTTTTCCTCAAGTCGATCTACAGCTTCGTATTGTGCCTTATTCGCTTGAAGTGCTGCAAGTGCTTCTTGTGCTGTTGTTATTCCGTCGGCAATATTGGTATCTAATGGTTTATATTTTTGTGCAATTAGGTAGGTTGAAAGTGCTTTGTCGGGGTCACCGCTGGTTTGATAAAAGTTAGCAAGTATTTTATTCGCTTCAGCATATTCATCTTGTGCAATTATGACAGCACTGGTAAGTTCTCCTTCAATCCGCATCTCATATTCGTCTAATTTCTCCTTCCATTTTTCGACTTCTTCAGTGTGCTTGCCATGGGCAACGTGTAGACTATGTTGATATTTATAATTGATTGCATCAGACTTACTCTGCTCAAACTTACGTTCTTGCATTGCCTCGTCCAACTCAACCTTTTTTGCGTCGACTACTTTTGTTAAGTTTCTCAACTCTTTAACATCTATATCAGGTTCAGCAAGTTTATCAGGTAAGTTTAACCTGGCATGTTCTAATTCAGTAACTGTCTTTTCGTACTCATATTGGTAGAACTGCTGTTGGATTTCCTTCCAAGGTCGTCGGGTGATCATCTCACTCCAGAAACCCCATATTGTTACCAAACCTAACAGTGCTGACAGAATAAAGAACAAAACAGAATACGATTTACTTTCTGCGGGAATCTCTTTTTTACTCCTCACGAAATGTATACCCTCCAAGTCAATCAAATATTAACAACACTTTGAGAACAGAACGTTTAATGTCTAATCATCTTTGTATGTTTAGATGTTGAACCAAGGTGAAACCCATACATATTTAACATTTAATGCTAAACGCAATATCATTTTTATTGGTAGTGCCAGCATAGATAAAAATAGAAATGATACGATAACATATCTGATAAGTCCAAGTTCTTGTAAAAATTTGCTACTTTTTGCTTTCCAAAAATAGAAAATTGGTCCGAGTGCAAAATAACCTGCAACAACAGCAAAACCGAAGAAATTCGCAGTCATGTCATCACGAATACCAAAGAGATAGGACAAGTTAACGTTGGTTAATGGGACGAGTTTATGTGGGTCCCAATACTCCCACGGCATGAATATGTTCCATCCTGGACCTCTAAGGAAAGTGCCAACTATCATCAAGACGATCCATAATACAATAAATCCAAAACTAAACACAGCAAGGGCAAATGGTCGTTCCTTAATCGTATAATATCCTTTTCCTTTCGGGTTAATGTCAATATATGGGATTGCTATAAGACCTACAATAATGAGTCCTGGCAATACCACACCTGCTATCCACGGATCAAAGTAGACTAACATCTCTTGAAGTGCAAGGAAATACCATGGGGCTTTAGATGGGTTTGGTGTCTTGGCGGGATCACTCATTTCCTCAAGAGGTGCATCAATCATAATTGACCAAACACCAAGAATCAACATGATGATAATAGCACAAATAAACTCATTCCGACATAGATATGGCCAAACATAAACCTTATCGTTCAATGCGGCATCCGAGGGGACTCCAGCACGGTCTGTCTGACGTGCCTGCTTGTATGATAGCCACATAAAAAATGGTATCAAAAAGAGCATAGCCAAAATCGGAACATTGTCAGGTTTCGTTATCAATAATAGAAGATTGTCCATATCTAAATCCATTCTCCTTCAAAAATCAAAAACAACTATCGTCTATAACTTATGTAATGTACATAAGAATTCAGTTTCTCGTTTGATATTCAATACATCATTAATAGATTATAGAGGTCCAGAAATTCCACCATCTTTACGGACACGCCAGAAATGCAACGCCATCAATACACTTGCAACTAATGGTACAGCAATGCAGTGCAAAATATAGAACCTTAGTAGTGTTGACGGTCCAACTATTGTACCACCAAGCAAAGCAAATCTGACATCATTGGATTGTGTAATAATGTCTGCAGGTGCAAAAGGACCTTCATGTCCCAAAATCGGAGTAGCACGTGCCATGTTGGTTCCGACTGTAACTGCCCAATATGCAAGTTGGTCCCACGGGAGTAAATAACCAGTGAAACTCAGAAAAAATGTAATGAGTAATAAAATAACTCCGACAGCCCAGTTAAACTCTCTTGGTTTTTTATATGAGCCAGTCAAAAAGACTCTAAACATATGGAGCATCACTGAAATTACCATACCGTGTGCAGCCCAACGGTGCATATTGCGTAGAAGCATACCGAAGGGGATGTCAAACTCAAGAGCCTGCACATCACGAAAAGCATATTCGGCTACTGGTCGATAGTAGAACATAAGTAGTACACCTGTGACGGCTGTCACAAGGAACATTAGGAAGGTTATACCACCCATACACCATGTGAATCGGAAGTTAAGTGCATGACGTGAAATACGGGGTGGATGTAAATGCAACCACACGTTTTGTAGAACTTGTAGTGTATAACGTCGTCCGGTTTTTTCGTAACTGTGTCGAAAAATAGATTTCCAAATATCGGAATTTGTAATCTTGTCTTTTAATCCTTTACGTTCTTCGTTCATTATTTTCCTTATTCATCTGACGATATATAACATCTCCTCAGACGCAATGTTCCCCCTTGTGTTAGACTTTCAAAGATGCACCAGGGTCACCCCATTGTCCTTTTTCACCCAAAAATTTCACGGATTTATCTATCTGAAGTTGTCCATCCTCAGCAAGGGTAATCTTTACACGTTCAAGGGGTCGTGGAGCTGGACCTTCATAGTTAATACCATCTCGGTCAAAACCACTACCATGGCAAGGACACTTAAATTTGTTCTCAGATGAAAGCCAGCGTGGGGTACATCCTAAATGTGTACAGGTAGTAAGTAAAGCGTAAAATTCCCCGTCCTCACGTCGTACGATCCAAACACCAAAAGGTTCTTTTTTATATTTTTCGCTGACACTACCAGCAGGATATTCTGCAGGAAATCCAGCTTTAAAGATAGATGATGGTTCATACAGAACACGCGGATATAGATACCGTACTAATCCCGGACCAAAACATAAAGCGAGTGCAGCAGTGAAACTACCCCAACCGAGAGATGCGAAAAATGTACGTCGAGACAACGCTTATTCCCCCATTTACGAAACACATAGTTGATTTTGTAAAAGTATATCACAGAATAGGATTCTTTGCATGAATTTTGACAGATTTAAAATTGCTTTATCACGGATATCCGTGAATTTTGGATGTAATAAAAATAGAGAAAAATTTCTTTCTATTCACTAAAGATTACTATACATTTTTTTATGATATGGATTTGTTAGGATGATATGGTTTTGTTCTGAGTATAAGTACAGAAAAAGGGACGGGAAAATAGCAACCCGTCCACTATAAGCATTACACAATAATGATAAATATAAAATATAACTAACGGATTATCTTCACATTAATAACCGGACTATCCTGTTGAAAGGGTTTACCATTGATTACCGCAGTTGCTCGGAATTTTACTTGATATGTTTTTGGTTCCAGGGAACTTAATGCTTGAAGATCTACTTCTACCTCGTTCTCATTTATCGGTATTATAGCGTCTGGAACTGTGATACCTTCTGGCACCGTAATTGGCTTAATCGTTACTATATCTGTGAAACTTCCCCTTCGGACTATACTCATAGTGAGTTTAGCCGATTTTGTGAACGGTTCAATCTTCTCCTCTGATTCAGCTTGAGGTTCTTCAGTTGGTGATGGGTTTGAAACAGCAACAGTTTCACCCTCAGATGCCGCTGCCACAGGTTCAGGTTCATTTGCTGGCTTTGGAAAAACAATACTAAATCGTAACGGTTCAATTGTTACGATATAGGGTGCCTCAACAACTGTTAATGGTATTGCGGGGGTGGATTCAGAATAATTTTCTCTATTCACAGATGCAGTGCCGCTGACTGAGATATAACTTGTGCCGGGTGTCGGAACAACAGAAAATTGCTCTCGTCGTTCTATGGTTCCTGCTCGTAGTGAAATCACAGCACTATTCGTTCCAGCTGCTATTGTTGCTTTTCCTCCTGAAATACGTGCTGGCATTCCTTGAACGGTAAGTCCTATTGGTCCATTAAAGTCTGCTCTTCTGTCAGCTATTACATGGAAGTTAGTCGATTTATTATGAACAACGTTGATATCTACATCTGCAAAGGAGAGTGTGAATGGCGGTTCTTCCATCACTGTGAGAAATATATCTTGTGGAGATGCAGTTGCTTCAACACGATTTCCACCGATTGCACCGATTCCGACAATGGAGAATGTATGTAGACCGAGTGGTGCATCTTTTGGAGCAGTTATAGTCAACAGTGCTTGGTTTTGACCAGCATAGAGAATTGTGGGACTAACAACGAATCCTTTTGGAAGATCAGGAGAGTAAAATCGGAGTGCACCATTAAATCCATCGATTCTTGCGACAGAGATTGTCATCGTGAACGTACCACCTTGACTGACACGTGAATTGTCAGTGCCAGCATTGATACGAAAGCCTGGTTTAAGTGGACGGATTGTAAGCCTATAAGGGAATTCTCCTCCACCAGCACTATTTAGATCGCGCACCGAAATTCCGTAGTCACCAGCTTCAGGGAATGTAAATCCCACCCGTGCATCTGTTCCACTTGCATCATCATTGACAGTCAGTACCTGTTCTGTGACACTCCCTTCTGCTTCTCCTGTTTTATGTGAATATATCGTCAGCACCGGATCAAGTAGCGAACGATATTCGCGTGCTTTTACATCAAAAATCAGATTTGATCCCTTCTCAACTTTTATGGAATATCTATCCACATCACCGGGTTTTTCTATTCTGCCATTTACTGTTATTGGAGTGCTAATCTTATTTTCTTGTGCTAAAGTATCATTCGGTTCATTCTCAGTAGACTCGTTAAATTCACCTATTGCAAATGGGTATGGGTTTGTTTCTAATCCGTTCGGTGTACTGACACGTAACTGTTGAATCCCAAGTGAAGCATCAGGAGAAATGTCCATTTGTATCGCATTTATTGCCCCTAAATTCGCACCTGCAACATTGACATTGTTTGCAGCACCACGTTTCCCTCCGAGAGGAAAAACACTTTGAAGATAGGGTAATTCACCTATACTCAGTCGGTATAAATAGTTTCCTCCACCTTGATAACGAACATCGCGCAGGTATAGGGTAAAATCACCTTCCATTTGAGTCGTATAATCGACAAACGAATCTAATCCATTACCGTCCTGACTTTTCAATATCTCATTCCCATTTGGGTCAAACAGCGCAAGGTATGAATCTAAAGGTGAACCGATTCGTTGTGCGTGCATGTCACATATAAGACGCGCCCCTTTCCTAAGTTTAAAACGAAACATATCCACATCATCAATAGATGCAACCGAACCGTTAACAGTAACAGGTAGTGCCAACATATTCGCATTTTCAGTAGAGTTATTTGGTTCTTGTTCCTTCATCTCTGGAAGGTCTCCGACGATGAAGTTTTGAGGGTTGGAAACACCGTTTGGTGTGATAAGACGGATTTGATGGTTACCCAGTGGAGCATTAGGTGCGATTTCAAAGGAAAGAACTAATCTTGGATTACTTGGAATGTTTGCAGATATACCTGAACCTGTAATGCGTACAGTTGCTGTAGGTGATTTTTTCTTAATTTCTGCATTAATACCTTCTTTATCAAACCAAATCTGAGCATTTTCATTTATGTTTTTTCCATCTAATGTAATCTCAATAGTTTGCCCGCGTTGTGCGGCGCGCGGCGTTATACCTGTCAATTGTGGTGCGACTTGGGCATGTGCAATGCTGACTGACAGAATGAGAATCAGTAATATCTGGAATAGAAACTGCTTTTGTATGAAGCTTGTTTTTATCTGCTTACATAATAACATATAAGGCATCTTAAATTACCCTCAACTTGTACAATCGTTTACTTATGTGAAATATTGTTTACAGCCTAAAATATAATTGTAATAATAAATATCATGACAAATAAGGTCTGTGTTTCATAATACATCCACACATCTACCTTACCATCTGTAATGAGCCGTGATTCGGTGTACTTTGCTTATTTAACCAATTAGCAGTAATTGAATGTTGTTAACACAAGAATTTGTGAACCTATGAACGGATAATACTTAATGTGAGTTCGGTTTAGTAGACATACAGGATTCTATATCTATTTGCCGAATTTACAAAGTCATAACTTAGTAAAGTTTTAGAGTCTTTAGAGTCAATCGGAAATTGTAAGAATTTTACCATGTCCCACAATCCCATATCACAAGTGGGTTTAGAGGCTATTTACGACTAAATTAGTCAAGAATGACTCTAAAACTTTCCGTGAATTATCAGGCACTACACAAGGTTCTTGGCAGTGCATATTTTACCTATTCGCAAAGTTACTTATACCGAATTCACGTTACTTATGAAACGTTAAATTAATTCCTCCAATTTTCGACGGTAATATGTAATAACTAATAGAAAGCCTGTACTTGAACGAAATCTTTTGTCCAAACACAGGCTTTCGAATTAAAGTTGATTTAGAATATACCGGCTATCACTTCACCTTTTACCAATTCGCGTGGTTGGTCTAAGTGATTCATCACGATAGTGTGCGGATCAATTCCAAGTGTATGGTAGATCGTAGCGAGGATATCCCGCGGATGTACTGGATTTTCAAGTGGTGTTGAACCAGTATCATCAGACTTACCGTAAACCTGTCCGCCTCTTACTCCAGCACCAGCAATCAGACCTGTGTAGCAATAGGGCCAATGGTCCCGACCATCAGGCGCGTTTCCATTACCAGATGTGCTGATACCCATACGTGGTGAGCGACCAAATTCCCCAATAGCCAGAACAAGTGTTTCATCTAAAATGCCACGTTGATCTAAATCTTCAAGTAGTGAAGAAACCGCGCTATCTAACTTTGGACAGTGAAGGTTTTTCAATGGTCCGAAGTTCGCAGCATGTGTATCCCATGCAGTCTCATTTGGGTTACCATTGGCAACAGAGGGCCAGTTAACCTGAACAAATCGTGTTCCAGCCTCAACCAGTCGTCGTGCAAGGAGTGCACTCTGTCCAAATGTGTGACGACCATATTTGTCGCGCATTTCATCCGGTTCCTGCGACAAATCAAATGCGTTACGTGCCTTCTGAGAGAGAATAAGGTTATAGGCTTTTTCATAGTATTCGTTCAGTGCATAGGAATCTGCGACCTTATCAATTTCAGGCATATTTGCATTGATCGTTTCAAGTAGCGTTTTCCGACGTTGTAACCGCGCAGGTGGAATTTCTGGACGTAATGACAAGTCGTCAAGTTTTATCTCTTTATTGGGATCTTGGAAGAGAAAATATGGGTCGTATGCTCTACCAAGGAAACCAGCATTTCCACCTTTACCAATGATACCACTTTCCTGCATCGGACGTGGGAGTTGGACAGCAGCCAACATCGGTTCATCTGGTGGTCTAAACTTAGCGATATGTGCGGCAGCATTTGGATGATCTGCTGGTGAAGGTGGATCAAGTTGTCCGGAAGGTGCGACTTTGTCTGGTGTTTCCCCTGTTACCATCTGATACATCGCAGCAGTATGATTGAACAGCCCTGCTGGCGTATAACTTACTGAACGGATGAGACACGCCTTGTCCATCTGTTGTGCCAACCGCGGCATAGTTTCTGATAACTGAATTCCTGGAACATTAGTCGGTATCGGATTAAATTCTCCACGAATGTTTGATGGTGCATCCGGTTTTGGATCCCAGATATCAATGTGACTCGGTCCACCTTGCAAGAAAAGGAGAATGACGGAGTTTGCTTTACCCCAACCGTTTAGAGGCTTCGCGGGGTCAACTGTCGTGCTTGCCTTGGCTTGGAGTGACAATACTTGTGGTAGGCTAATGCCCAGCATCGCCGCGCCACCCACGCGGAGAAACTCTCTACGTGAGAACCCATCACATAATCTTCCGGGTGCTTGTGGTAACGATATCATCAATTATTTCCTCCATTATTATTGTGCTAAACTCCATAAAAGAAGTGCACAAATCGGTATCGGGCTTATCGGTTGAATAAAAACGCGGGACTATTGATGAGTGCCCACATTAAATCTTGCACGCCTTCTTCCTTAGATTTAGCACTGGCAAGATGTTCAACTGCTGTCGTATATTCGTTTTCCATTGGTAACCGAGCAAATGTTGCAAGATACATCTCTTCAATAATCCCACGATCATCCGTGTTTTCTTTGAGGAGTTTTGCAATTCGTCCATTTGGATCAATAATCGCATTCGCAACAGTTGGTCCGTTTATAAGGTTCATTGCATGTGCAAGGCTAACTTCAGTTGTTCGTTCACATTCACATGAGCTTTCTCGTTCAGGACGACCAAACAACTTCAAAAATCCATCATCCTTAACTTTGCTGTCTGGTAATTGAACAGCGCGGAAGTCTTTCGGTACTCCCTGAAACTTCGGTTGACTTCCCGTTGCGACACCGATAGCATCTAATAACTGTTCTGCTGTTAGACGTCGTGCGATAGCATGTGAGAAGTTATTCGTATCTTCTTTGTTCCACTTGTTCGTCTTGATACTCTGTTGATAGGTGCGTGAACTGACAATTGTTTTCATGATATGTTTAATATCAAAACCGCTTTCGATGAAATCTTCTGTAAGTGCATCAAGTAGTGCCGGATTACTGGGTGGGTTGCTTGAGCGAATATCATCAACGGGGTCAATGATACCACGTCCCATGAAATAACTCCATATACGGTTCACACCTGCTTTAGCAAACATAGGATTATCAGCCGATGTTAGCCAATCTGCAAGGGATTCCCGTTTATTTGTTGTTTCTTTCTTAGTTTCTCCAAATGGCACTGAGGGAGGAACAACTGCTAAAGTTCTTGGGTGTTTCACTGGTGTAGGACTGAAACTTGCGTAGACAACTTCTTCTCCCGGCAATCGTCCGTTTTTCAACTTAACATCAGAGAAAAATGCACCTAATTCATAGTATTGATTCTGTGTCCATACTTCAAACGGATGATCATGACATTTATTACATGAGAATCGTACTCCGAGGAAAAGTTGTGTTGTATTTTCCACAGCTGCGGTGTATTCACGTGAGACACGGAAATAATTCGCTGCAGGATTCTGGTAGGAACTACCTGAGGCAGTAATCAGTTCATGAACAAATTTGTCATACGGACGATTTTCTGCAATGGATTCATTAATCCACTGCTGGAAAAGCCACATCCCGCGTTCACCGAGGAATTTACGGTTCGATTGAAGTAGGTCACCCCATTTGTGTGTCCAATGATCTACATATTCAGAAGTATCGACCAATGTATCAATCAGTTTTTCACGTTTTTCCTTGGAAGGAGTTTCATCCATCAGGAAGCTGCGAACCATATCAGGGTTAGGTGGGAGTCCTGTCATGTCAAAGTAAATCCTGCGTACAAATTCTTCATCTGTACAGAGTTCAGAAGGCAGAATTTTCAACCGTTTTAGTTTGTTGTGGACATGAGTATCAATGTAGTTGTATTCAGGAGTTTCAACCCATTTGTAACCACTTCGGTCACCCATAACGATGATACCATTAGTGCTATATGCACCTTCATACCGGGTTAGAATAGCAGTTTCACCACGTCGTTCCGCAGTTATTACACCGTCGTCAGTTACCTTAGCAACTTCACCCATACTGCTGGTGAATTTTGCTTCTCTGGTGACATCGCGCGTTGTTCCATCAGGATAATGTGCCATTACCAAAAGTTGCTGTTTCGAACCGGGCATGGACAATTCAGCAGAATCTGGAAAGACCTCTAACCTTTCAACACGTTGAGTTGTGTCAACATCAGAAACAACACCCTCACTAATCCACTGATGAATTAGGTTGTAATCACGTGAATCTGGAACGACTACCTGACCACCTTTATGTGGAACTTCAGATGTTGGTTTAAGCAACATGAGACTCTGGTCAGGAAATGCACGATTGAAACGGCGACCAGTAATATCTTCAATCAGAAGTTCATAGTCAAATTCTGGATCATAACCCCGTAGTGAGAGTTTAAAACCGTTTTTACCTTTTGCAGCACCGTGGCATGTGCCATTATTACAACCTGCATGACTCAATATCGGCATAACATCACGTACAAAACTAACCGGTGGTGCATCAATGCTTTTCACGTTAACGGGTAATTCAGTTGTAATCCCATTCACCGATACAACAATCTTTGTTGCACCCACTGCTGTTGGGAAGATGTATCCATCTTCATGCACTTTTACCCCTTCTGAGGTAGGTTTGAGCATTGCCCATGTCGTAACATCAACCCATTTACCATCTTTAGTTTGTCCCGATACAAGTACACGTCGTCCATCTCTTGCATGTTCCAACGAAAGCATCTCTGGGTGAGTTTTCAACGCTTTGATAGCGGGAACTTCTACACTCGGTACAGTATCCTCCATCTGACTCCAACTGCTATACTGAAATACAAGACAACTGGTGAATAAGATAAGGATTGTAACAACCAAGTTTAACCTGAGTTTCACATTAACCTCCAAATGTGGTATGAAACTATATCATAGCGGTTAAACCGCTTATTTAATAACAGTGTTTTTGCTTATTTACCTCTGATTTTTCAATTTTCCCCATACAACCGGCAACTTACCGTGTGAGGATACATCTGCAAATGAGGATTCACTTGCTAACCAATTGATAATGTTCTCTGTGACTTGTTCTAACTGATCAATACTTTTGTTATTTGCATGGTAGTTCGGAAGCCGCCAATTCATATTAAACACTTTACCGTCCCCTGCTTCCCAATAGCCAAAAGCTGCAATTCTGTCAGCATAATTTGTACCGCCTTCCCAGGCATGAGCAAGTGAGGTAAAATTCTTCGCAAGACTGTCAAAATAGTCTCCACCCTTAGGAAATCCTGTAGAATTTAATTGAATCCAATCATTAAGTTTTGGCGTATTACCATCAACATTCTCAAGTCCTTCTACCAGACCCAGATCGAGCGTTTCTTTTAAAGCGATAATACCGACGTTGCTACCATCATCAAGAATAGGACCAAAAGCGCGCGGTTGAGCATTTTCGAGCCCCATCGGTGTGGCGTAACTGAATGCTTTACCAGTTAACAAGATAGCACCGCCGCTTTCTGCGTAATCCATAAAAGCATCAATTTCTGCAGGTGACAAAGGTCCAGGATCTGAATCACCTTCATTCCACCACACAACAGCAAACTGTTTTAATTTTGCACTATTAATATCTTTCTTCGCCAATTGTGTTGTCTTAAACGTATCTTCTGCAAACTCAAGGGCAGGTTTAGTAAACGGTCCATTATCACCAAGATAGAGAAACCCCACTTCAATTGCAGTATTTCCAATATTTAAACCACATAATAGATTAAAGTCAAGCAAATGATAATCTTTTTATACATTTTTCTCCAATATGTTTATAGTGGTCATTTATTCAGATATTACTATAGATTAACAAACCGATAAAACTTTAATTGCGTGATTCACAAAGTTGCAAATGTAAAAAACACAAATTGAAAAGAGATTACCTATTCTACATCGTATAATTACTATATTTTCACAATTCAATTCTAATACAAAATTTAAAAAAAGTCAAATATATTTATTTTCAATATACGGATTATATCACATTGGTCCAACACGTTTTGGACCTCTATCCATTGCAAACATAGACGCATTAAAACTTCTTTTTATTATTTCTAACTTGATTTCCTGCTTTTCTGTGACGTGCCAGAGATTGTTATATTCATCAGGATCAACACTTAAATCGTATAGTTCTCCCTCTGTATGTCCGTGGTAGACTACTAACTTATGCTGTTTGTCTCTGTACATAGTTGCATAAGTATGGTCACGCATATCAAGTGCATCATAATACTCACACCGGACAAAATCACGATGAAAACCAGCATCAGCTTCTCCTCGGAGAATAGGTAATAGAGACCGTCCGTGCATGTGCTCAGGGATAGGTAAACCTACTATGTCCAGAAGTGTAGGTACTTTGTCAACAAGTTCAACGAGTGCTTCGCTTTTCAAGCCTTGGACAAAATGTCCCGGTAATGAGAAAATCAAAGGAACTCTGACCAATCCCTCATAAAACCGACAACCTTTTTGGATGAGTCCATGATCACCAAGCATCTCGCCATGATCACTTGTGAAGATCATAACAGTGTTTTCACGTTGTCCTGTTTCATTCAATACTTCCAGAATCCGACCCAATTGATCATCAATCAGTTTAATCATTGAATAATATGCAGCTATAAGTGTTTTTGCATCCCGTTGACCAACCAATTCAGGTTTGGTATTCCCACGAGGTGATTGTGGAATTATCGGATTCCTGATGTCTAATTCATCCGGTGATCTGACTTTGGACTGAAAATCTATTTCACTTAATTTGTTTTGTTGTTCTAAATCACTCTCTTTGAATAGAGGGGTAGGCATGTCTGCAGGATTAAACTGTTCTCTGTATTCTTGTGGTGGGTTGAATGGTGGATGGGGATCATAGATATTTACACTTGCAAGCCACGGTGTATCCCGTTCCTCACGAATAAACTCAATTGTCTTTTCAGCACACCAAGTCGTTTGGTGTAATTCTGCTGGAACACCTTCAGGATATCGGGTTAACTCACGAAGTATATATCCTTTAGATCTAACCCAATCTGCGTAGTCGTGACCTTCCTGCCAGTCATCTCGGGGAGCATGACTATATTGCCAATAACGATAACCGTCATCTGCCCGTGGTTCAATACGTCGAAAAGCACTTGCAAGGTGGAGTTTACCGATTAAGCCACAATCATATCCAATGTCAGCAAGAGTACGTGTTATAAGTGGAAATGTCTCAGGAAAAAAATCATTCCCATTCCCGTTCACATGTGTAGCACTCGGATACATACCTGTCAAAAAACTTGCACGACTCGGTGTGCATATTGGACTTTGACAATATGCATGTGTAAAAGCAACACCATTTGCAACTAAACTATCAATATTAGGTGTGGAAACAAACGGATTCCCGAGTGCACCTATTGTGTCGTACCGTTGTTGGTCTGTACAAATCCAAAGGATATTAGGTTTTTCAACAGACATCTTTTTGAAACTACTCAGTGGTAGCCGTGAATCCTGCAGATTTTATTACATTGGCAAGTTCATCAACCTTAACACTGTCTTTTCGAATTTTAATGACTGCTTTATTGGGTAAGGAGACTTCAGCACTGATAACATTTTGGTGTTTTGTAAGTGCATCCTGCACTTTTGCCACACAAGCTCCTCACGTCATACCTGACACGGTTAAAGTAACATCTTCGCTTGCAGTGGTTTCAATTGGTACTGACATGAAAATCTTCAATTGCTGACCAGAATTGGCATCAAATATACGAATCTTACCGTCAAATCCACCGGTAGCAAGTTGAGAACCATCTGGATGAAATGTTAAAGCAAATATGCCAACGGTATCACCTTGCATAGAAAATAACCGTTTTCCATCTGATACATTATATATTCGTGCTTCACCCGCAGAACTTCCAACAGCAAATTTACTTCCATCCGCAGAAAATGCAACTGCATCAATTGAACCTGCTTGTGCTTCATAAGCTCTAATAAGGTTGAAATCTGTATTTCCAACATCTCTACGAGTTTTTCGGAACATTCGGTATAGTCGTGGAATTCTGTCTTCTCCAACACTTATAACTTGGTCTTCGTTTGGATGACGTGCAATAGCATTGATTTCACCGTAACCTTTGTTACTTGAGTTGACATCATCAACAAAAGATCCTGTATCCACTTCAACCAACTTCAGTGCTGTATCACGACTACAACTGACAAAATGTGAACCATCAGTAGAGAAAACAGTTCCAAAAACCCAGTCGCCGTGATTGTCAAATTTCACAAGTTCCTTTTCATCTGCAATAGAGATTACTCGCACTGTATGATCAGATGATCCAATGGCAACACGGCTGCCATCAGGTGAGAAAGAGAGTCCATAGATAGTATCAAACGTGGAACGAATTGCTTTTATAAGTTTATTTGTTGTCGTATCCCACAGTTGTATTTCTCCAAATTGTGCAGGTGAACCACCTGCTACTCCCAGCGTCTTACCATCTTTGGTATAAACAATTGATTGAATACGTCTGGATTTACCAACCAGTCGCTCTTTTAGATCGAAATTCTTTGTATCATATAACAATACTTCACGCACCCCAGACACTGCCAGTAAATTCCCATCAGGTGAATACGACATTGCGGAAACAACAGGAGGCACAGTATAACTGGGGTATTCTCCTCCGTCCATTTCATCCGTTTCCTCTGGAGTATCATCTTTCGCACCTTCAAGTATCCAACGTTTGAATAGGTCTATTTCATCAGTTGTAAGTGGATCTTGGTTTTGTGGCATTGCGGGTGGATCACCAGAAATTAGTTCTATAAGGAGACTTTCATCAGGTTTACCTACAATGATAGCTTCTCCAGCCATTCCTCCTTGCTTGAGTTCTGTATAAGTTGTAACAATTAGGTCACCGTTCGGATCACCAGGATGATGACAACCTTGACAACTCCGTTTCAGTATCGGCAGAATCTGATCATAATAACTCACGGGTTCTTTCTTTCCATGATTGTCAGCTATAGCGAATGGACTCAAAACGAGTATGCCTAACAGTAAAAACACAAATTTATATAATAACCTAAATCTTGAAATATCCATGTTTATTGAAATCCCTCCATCTCATTAGACGCGTCTTCTATTGAAATCTACTATAAATTATATTACTTCAGATATTTTGGGGTAATTATATCACTATTATATCATAGAATTCAAGAAAAACTGGATTTTCATATTGTAATTTGTAGAATTCTTACATGTTGTTGGCTATGCATCATTAGGAATGTGTTTCATATCTACCCTCACAATCCACTTCACTTAATCCCTTGATTTGACTATTAACACATCCTATTTTCATAATTGCAACTGTGTATAACACTGTTATGTATGTCTCATTAATCGCACCATATAAATTGTGTAATATCAAGGGTTCGTCAATATTCACATAACGATAAACCCGTTTCTGGACAGGTTTTGTCAAGGTCAGTTTTGAATATGAAAACTGACTGTAACTTTATATGTTATGGGTAACGTATTTACTTAAACTTTTATAGGTATTTGCAACATTTCAGTGATTAATTTTAACTTACAGCATACTAAATTGATGAATTCCATGAGACAAAGTAATGAAATTAAAACCAGATATAGGGAGTTGGTAGAGTGAATGTAAATATGTTAAAACAAGTGTTATGTTTCTTGATAATATTAAGCCTTGTAGTCATAGTCGGCTGCCATAATCAAAATCCAGAACAAAAGTCCAATAAAAGATTAAATGTTGTTTCAACTATCAGTATGATTACTGATATAGTAAATAATGTAGGCGGAGATAAGATTGATATTACAGGTATTATAGGTGAAGGAATTGACCCACACCTCTAAAAACCGACTGCAAGAGACACAAAACTATTAATGAGAGCGGATCTAATATTTTATAACGGCTTAAATCTTGAAGTGAGAATTACTGGAAATGTACTCAATAAAATGAAAGATAAAACAAAAGCGGTTGCAGTCACTGATGAGATTGATCGTTCACAACTACGTGTTGCAACAGAGTTTCTGGGTGGTTATGACCCACATGTGTGGCATGATGTAACACTCTGGATGAAAGCTACTGAGAAGGTACGTGATACATTGATGAATAAGGATCCTAAAAACGCACAATATTTTCATACGAATGCACACAAATATTTGGTATCATTAAAAACACTTCATAACGATCTTTTACTACTTTCAGCACAAATCCCCATAAAAAGAAGAGTTCTTGTTACGACACACGATGCATTTGGTTATCTCGGTCGGACATACGGTTTTGAAGTACGCGGATTATTAGGAATAAATACCGAGGATGAAGTTGGTATTGCTGATGTGAAGGATCTTGCATCTTTTATAGTCGACCGTCGTATCCCAACAATGTTTGTTGACACCTCATCTTCATCTCGTGGGATAAAATCTGTTCAGGATGGTGTTATTGCGAAAGGATTTAAGGTAAAAATCGGTGGTGGTCTATACGCAGATGCAATGGGTACGCCAGGAACATCTGAAGGAACATATATTGGTATGATGCGTTTCAATATTGATACCATCGTAAATTCACTCCAAACGGAGTTGGCATATCAGGAATAATGAAGATGTGACTGTTGAGAAATATCAGCTATAGAATCAATTATGTTGTAAGGCGGGGTTATTATACCCCGCCTTTTGATTTAAGACAAGTTTTTGAAGTGAGCATTACATTCTTTTTCGTTGACTCTCTAACACATATAATGTATACTTGATAATATATTGATGAGAAGCATTTTATTTTATTTCATACCTAACTATTGAGGGATCCTTTAATGAAAACAGAGTGGAAACGCACCATACAGGTGTCATTTATAGGTGTTTTGGTTTTTACCTTATTTGTCATAGGTTTTTCTAACAAAACTGACTCGCAGGACGCTGTGTCAGAATATCAAATTGATCATGTGCATTCAGCAGTTATATTCCGCGCGAAACATAATGGTGTTACATATAATTACGGTCGTTTTAACGAATTCTCAGGAAATATAACACTTGACGAAACTGATATATCCAAGAGCAAAGTTGACTTTGAAGTAAAAACTGCAAGTGTTGACTCAGCGAATTCAAAACGCGATCAACACCTTAGAAGTGCTGATTTTTTCAACGTAAAGCAATTCCCAGTAATCACTTTCAATAGCACAAAAGTAAGTAAGAAGGCAGGACAAGAGAATATGCTTGAGGTTACAGGTGATTTTGATTTGCACGGAGTCAAAAAGTCTATAACTGTAGATGTCGAAATAACAGGAAAGGCTAAGAATCCAAAAGTTGGAGAAATCATTGGATTACTCACAACATTTAACATAAAACGTAGTGAATATGGAATTGACTTTGGTCTGCAATCTGTCAGTGATGATATCCAAATTACAGTGAGTATTGAAGCAGGTAAAAAATAGAGATCTTTCAAATATATTACTTGTCAATTGATCAATCGGGACGTATGCAGTGCTAAGTACCAATCAGTTGTTTTTCAGTATGCTACTACCTGCAATAGTCTGTGGAACGATCATAGTCATCGTATCTATTATCCTAAGGAAAAATGAATATAGTACTCCTCTGCATTGGTTAACTGCAATCGCTATTGGAATTGGATACCTAATTGGATACATCGGAATAGAGGGAAAACCCACATTTCTACCAAAAGAAAGTATCAACTGGCTTTTTTATCTAACCATTTTGGCTATATTATGTAGTACATACTGGGTATCCTCACGTTGGAAATGTCTGATATCACAACTGATATACTCAGTAGCTTTACCACGATTACTGTTATCTTCATATTTCCAATATATTTGGGGACCAATTGAAGGCATAATCCGGTGGCTCTGTCTTTCAATTGTCATTTTCATTTTTTGGAATGTGGTTCAAAAGAGTTTTTCCGCACTACCAACTGGTATTTCTATCCCATTTGTGTATTTAGGTATTTCTGGTGGTACAGCAATAATCATCGCACTTTCTGGTAGTATAGTAATTGCACAACATGCGGGTATTTTAATATCACTTTTTGCTTCAATATTAGTTGTTATACTTATTTTAAGTCGTATTAAGAGAAATGAATCCAACTTACACCTTTTTCCAGAGAGTGTATCCCCAATAGTTACATTCCTTTTTGTAAGCATTTGGATAAACGGTTATTTTTATGCTGAGGTGCCCTGGGTCAGTGCACTTCTGTTGGTTATTTCTCCAATTTTTTCTCAAGTTAATAGGATATCAGCAATTCAGAGTTTGGGAGAACGAAAAACGGTATTTGTTCAAATAGGACTCATTGCGTTATGTGTCAGTATTGCCATAATTATTGCAGTGGTTCATTCGGGGCTTATCGGGGAAGACACATACTAATCTACAATCGGAGGTTAATCATAATGCATCTCAAATATAACTATAGATCAAGAAAAAACAAGCAGACATCATTTGCTACATATACAATCATGCTTTTACTTGGAATTATGTTATTAATCAATGGTTGTGTGAAAATGGAAGCAACTCGTAAAGCTGATTGGGAGACTAACTTCACTGGTCTACATTTTGTGAATGCTAAAAAAGGATGGATTGTTGGACTTGGTGGTATTATTGTCCATACTGCTGATGGTGGAAAAACATGGCAAAGACAGGAAGTTGATACTACTGCTGATTTCAAAGCAGTATATTTTGCAAATGAAAAAGATGGATGGGCGGTCGGTGATGATGGTCTAATCGTTACAACCGATGATGGCGGTAGATTTTGGAGTGTGCAAAAAAGTGGATCATCAGCAATGTTGCGTGATGTCTTCTTTGCAAATGGTAATGAAGGATGGATTGTTGGAGAAGACTCTGATGTCCTTTACACCAAAAACGCTGGTAGATCGTGGAATCGATACCAACATGTAAGTGAATTTCCATTAAACGGTGTCTGGTTCGTTGATAATGACAGAGGGTGGGTTGTTGGCACTTATGATAGGATTTTCCATACAGAAACAGGTGGGGAATCTTGGCAGGAACAGAGTAATCGATTTGAAGGAGAACGCGATCGACTCATTAACGACAATAAGCAAGTCTTTTTTATCAGTGATGATGAAGGATGGATAGTCGGCAGTGATGGTTCAATTTTTCATACTACCACTGGCGGTGTCAATTGGGAAAAACAAGATAGTCGTATACCACTAATTAATGGACACGTCCGAGACACTATTAACAGTATACATTTTTCTAATCAAAACTATGGAATTGCAGTAGCTGATGTTGGTTTTATTACACGTACAGAAGACGGGGGTGACAACTGGCAATTGATGGAGAGTGGGACAGAAAATAATTTGACAGGTGTACAGTTTACTACTCGCAAGGAAGCATGGGCAATCGGTTGGTCGGGAACTATTATGCATACCATAGATGCAGGTGCAACTTGGGAGATGGTCAGTGGAACAACAGCAAATGACCTGCAGAATGTACAGTTTACTGATGCGAACCGTGCCATCGCAGTAGGAAAGCGCGGCACAATGGCAGTAACTAACGATGGTGGACAAACATGGAATGAATTGGACTCGGAAATCTGGGATGGAATTTGGAACATTTACTTTGCTACTGACAAACACGGTTGGGCGGTTGGTGAACGTGGATTAATAATTCATTCTAATGATGGTGGCACAAATTGGGAACCACAACGCGCACCTGCTCCATTTGCACTTCGTGCTGTACATTTTGTTAATGAAAGAGTCGGATGGATCGTTGGTGATGTTGGCACAATTATCCATACTATTGATGGCGGTAATACATGGATGTCGCAAATCCCAATCGGTGATTTACATGCAATCATGTTAAAAGGTGTGTTTTTCCTTAATGAAAAAAGAGGTTGGGCAATTGGATGGCCCGGAATATGTCTTGTAACTGAAGATGGCGGCTTAACATGGAAAGAACAGTCAACTGATACTTTCAATGAACTCTATGCTGTATACTTTGTGGATGAAAACAATGGGTGGATAGTAGGTCAATTTGGTGAGATTCTACAAACAAAAGACGGTGGTAAGAATTGGAATGTCCAACATAGCGGTACTCAGGAGAATCTCAATAAACTTTATTTTGCAGATCCACAACACGGTTTAATCGTCGGAGATAACGGTGTGATGTTAACAACTGTGAACGGTGGGAAAAAGTGGGAAATGCAGAAAAGCGGTACAGAAAATGACCTTTACGGTTTAGCACTTTCACCTGAAGGTGTGGTTGCTGTAGGTAAAGGCGGAATTGCAATGCGTTATTCGGTTGATAATGTACAATTACCAGCAAAATTACCACCTGTTTCTGACGAACCTGAAATCATAGTTGTTGAAGAAGAAAAACCTATTGTTCCTGTTGTCTACCATTGGGATATTATACGTCAAGCAACTTGGAGAACAGATTTCTCTGACACTCATTTTGTGGATAAAGAAAATGGTTGGACTGTTGGGTCAGGTGGAGTGATTGCACGCACTACAGATGGAGGAAAAACATGGTTACCTCAACATAGTGGTGTCAGTGATAATTTACGTGAAGTTAATTTTATTGATGAACTAAACGGATTTATACTTGGTTCAGGACTAATTCTGCATACCGAGAATGGTGGTGAGACATGGAAACCACTTGTCAGAACTTCACGACAAAATCTACCACGTGTTAGCATGATGCAGTTCATCAATAAAGATGAAGGATGGCTTGGTGCTTCAATTGGTCAAATAATACACACAAACGACGGTGGGAAGACGTGGAGAGTTCAAAAAACTGGTACGACCAACGGCAGCATTACAGATCTACATTTTATCAATAATCTTGAAGGTTGGGCAATTGCACCACAACGTAGAGATGGTGGGTTCATCCTCCACACCGAGGATGGAGGAAACTACTGGAAAATCCAATCAAAAACTAATCAGGCTGGGGTTGCAATACATTTTGAAGATGAAATGAATGGTTGGGTGATTCTTGGTGATGGTAACTCATTGTTGACATCGGATGGTGGGGAAACTTGGAAAATGCGAACAACGACACAAAACCCACGTGGCATGCGACGTATTACATTCCAATCACATACACATGCTTGGGGAATTGGAGGTGGTGGTGCGTATATCACTAAGGATCAAGGAGTGAATTGGCAACCTATTCCTGTTCTAACAGGTGACAATAGGTTAGCAATGCAAAGACCTACAGAACAAGTTCCTATAGAAACTGAGACTGATGACACAGAAGAAAAAGAGGAATCCACAGAAACAACCGAGTTCAATCCGTTTGATATAGTACAAAGACCAATTCGTCAGGATGTACAACGACCCGGTAACCTTGCACCAGAAGGTTTATTGCCACAAAATACTGAGCAGACGAATCCCTCAACCGAACAACAACAACCAACTCCTCAGCCCGAACAAAGAAGAAGGTTTAGACGAGGAGGGGGTGTGGGAATTGCGAGTGTATTTTTCCTTGATCAAGAACATGCATGGGCAGTTGGAAGTGCAGGTAGTATATATCACACCACAGACAAGGGTGAAACGTGGGAACGTCAACTCGGTGAACAAGACCGTAATGATTTTCGTGAAGTCCTATTTTTCAACGACAAAATCGGTTGGATTGCTAATAATGATGGTACTTTAATGGAAACACAAGATGGCGGAAAAACGTGGGAAAAACTGGGTATCCAAACACGTCAACGTCTCATCGGTGTTCACTTTGCAAGTCTTGATCCAAAATGGGGTTGGACGATGCGACGAGATGGAACTGTCCTTTATACGACTGATGGAATTATTTGGACTGCAGGTGATACACCTGAACGACCTCCATTCTATGAAGGGGATCCACCTGGGAACTTCTCAATGAACGATGTTGATTTCGGTAAGTTTTCGGAAGGTTGGGCAGTCGGTAGATTTGGAGACATCATTCACAACAAAGACGGTGGTCCAACATGGACTCTCCAACGTACCACAATAAACGACACACTAACAAGTATTGATATGAAATTTGCACCTCTGGGATGGGCAGTCGGACAAGGAGGTGCAATACAACGGACAATAAATGGTGGAGAATATTGGAAATATCACGAGTCAACCACACTTTCTGATATTAATGCAGTTGACTTTGCCACTAAGAGAAAAGGATGGGCAATTGGAGAAGATGGGATTGTTCTAAAGACTGTGGATGGTGGTTTTACTTGGATACCTTCAATGACTTTCAATGCCAAAACCTTAAATGGTATTATTGCACTGTCAGAAACGTTGATTTATGCAGTAGGTGAAGAAGGGACGATTATCCGTTCAACAGATGGTGGAGATACATGGGAACAGGAACATACTGATATTGACAACAATCTCTATGTTATCACACGTTCCAAAGATGGCAAGTCCCTTTGGGTTGTCGGTCAATGGGGTGTCATCCTCCGTAGGAATTTAGAGGATTCACTCCAAGCGTCAACTCAATGAGAAGTTTGTCGTTGTAACAAAAACCAAGAAAGTTAAGGGTGTTTATCTTTTCAATTCTTGATGTTGCATCTATGACTTAATATCAATTATATTTTTTGTGTCGTTAACTTTTTTATTGTAACCCAAACTTAATGAAAAAACGTTATGTTAATGTGTGTCAGAATACATAGATGTTGTCTATTAAAACACTATTGATTTTTCAGAGTCATATAATATCATTTATCACATGTAGTTCTTGTCAATCTAATCATTGTATCAGTTCACTCAAGTTAGATTACAGTTTATTTCTTCGTATTGAATCTGAAAATCCGTTATTTTGAACTCCATTCATACTCATAATTAATTCACAGATTGTTTTATCATTCAGAATTTGAGAATAATCCTTATGCAAGACCCCAATCGACCAGAAGACTATCTAAACCGGCTTCGCCATTCTACAGCGCATATTATGGCGTATGCTGTGCAACAACTATTTCCAGATGGTGAACATACTGTCAAATTAGCAATCGGTCCACCTATAGAAAATGAATTTTATTACGATATGGAAGTTCCCCGTCCGATTACACCGGAGGATTTTCCTGAAATTGAAAAGCACATGAAGGCAATGATTAAATCCAATGTGCCTTTCCTACAGGAAACATGGACTTATGAAGAAGCACGCACTTGGTTTGCTGAACGCAACCAAACATTTAAGCTTGAATTGATAGACGGTATTTCTGACCAAGCCGTAAATGCTTCGGAGGAAGGTGTTGCTGACGAAGGTGTCTCTATATATCATAATGGTGACTTCACAGACCTTTGTAAGGGTCCGCATGTTGAAAAAACACGCGAGTGCAGATATTTCAAGTTACTCCGTGTCTCTGGAGCATATTGGCGTGGAGATAGCAATCGTGAACAGTTACAACGGATTTATGGGACTGCATGGGAAACGAAAGATGATCTACAAGCATATCTAAGACAGCGTGAAGAAGCAGCGAAGCGCGACCATCGGAAATTGGGTCGTGAATTAGAACTTTTTCAGATGCATCCTGAATCACCAGGGAGTGTATTTTGGTTACCAAAAGGTGCATTCATATATAACCATCTTTCTGAAAAAGTGAGAAAACTCTATCTCAGTGAAGGTTATCAAGAGGTTCGTACACCGCTCATATATGATAGCAGCCTATGGGAAACTTCGGGACATTGGGAACATTTTAAAGACGACATGTTCTTGATAGAAAACGAGGAAGGTGAACCGACAAGTGCACTCAAACCGATGAACTGTCCCGCACATATGCTGATTTATAAAAGTACGCGCCACAGTTATCGTGATTTACCATACCGCCTTCACGATCAAGGAGTTCTACATCGGAATGAGGCTACAGGAACGTTGAGCGGTTTGTCCCGTGTTCGGCAATTATGTCAAGATGATGCACATAATTTCGTTACTGAAGACCAAATTGCTGATGAGTACGAACGTATCCTTGGACTTTTTCAACGTATATACGGTAGTTTTGACCTGCCATTTCGTTGTGATTTCAGCACACGCAACCTGGAAAAGTTTATGGGTGACATAGATGTTTGGGATCGTGCCGAAGATATCCTTGAATCAGTATTGAAAAATAACCAGATTGATTATGCTGTTGAACCGGGAGAGGCTGCATTTTATGGACCAAAACTTGATTTTCAGGTACGTGATTCATTAAATAGAGATGTGCAATGTGCCACTGTCCAACTTGATTTTCAATTACCAGAACGGTTTGAGTTGATCTATATTGCACCAGATGGTTCAGAAAAGAGACCTGTTGTAATTCATCGTGCAATATGTGGTAGTTTTGAACGGTTCATTGCAATGCTGATTGAACACTATGCTGGTGCTTTTCCCACATGGCTTGCACCTGTGCAGTGCGTTGTGATGACAATCAGTCAAAAATTCGTTGAATACGCAACAGAAGTACAGCAGCTACTATTACAAAAAGGTTGTCGTGTCGTATTAGATAACAGTGATGACAAAATTGGAGCGAAAATTCGCCAAGCCCGTCTACAACGGGTTCCGTATATGGTAATTATTGGTGAACGAGAACAACAAAACCGAACTGTCAGCGTCCGAAGTCGTGATGATGGAGATATTGGAGCGATGGATCTTGATAGTTTTGTTGACCAAATAATTCATGAAGCAGATTTAGATTTCTAAATATCACAAGTTGACGTAGGTTATCTCGCCTGCAGTAGGAGTAGGTTTACAACTTACTTCACTAAACATAAAAGGAGCGAATCAAATGAATAAATTAATGACGTGCCTACTTCTTATTGGTACTATCTTTGTTGTAGGATGTGGTGCAAATAAACAGGTCACACGTATTGATAGCGATACTACCGTTGATCTTTCTGGTCGTTGGAATGATACAGATTCACGTATGGTGGCAGAAAAAATTATTGATAACTGCCTGAACCATGCCTGGATTAATGACCACGGTATTGATACTGGTGGAAAACCAGTTGTGATTGTAGGCGCAATGCAAAACAAAAGTAATGAGCATATTGCTACTCAAACATTTGTCAATGATATTGAAACCGCATTTATCAATTCTGGGAAAGTTCGTACTGTTGCAAGTAAAAGCGAACGTAGCGAAATCCGAGAAGAACGTGCAGATCAAAGTGCAAATGCATCAATTGAGACTATCAAACGTATGGGACGTGAACTTGGTGCAGATTACATGATGACTGGTGTGATCAACACTATAGAAGATCGCGAAGGTGGTAAACAGATTGTGTTTTATCAGACCGATCTCACCTTGACAAAAATAGAGACCAATGAAAAAGTTTGGATAGGTGGGGAAAAAATTAAAAAATTTATTGCACGGAAAAAATTTAAAATGTAATCTTAGTTCTTACTTTTTAATTATTCGTTGGACGGGGATAGAGTCCCGTCCACTTTAATTGTACACATTCTGAAATAATGACAAAATTCCTACCGTTTCTTCTGATTGCTATCTTGATGGTTGGCTGTGCCAGTTATCAGTTTGAACATGTCGAAATAGGCATGAAATCTGGTAAGCCAGATGATGCCTATAACTACTTAAAAAAACATTCACCGAAAAAACCAGATCTTCCATATCAGTACGAATTAGGGTTGACTGCCCATTATGCTAACCTATATTCTGAAAGCAGCAAAGCATTTGAATTAGGTGAAAGTATTGCTGAGGATCGTTTCACAAAAAGCATTTCAACAGAGATAGGTTCCTTAGTTACCACTGACAAACTTCGACCCTATGCAGGTACACGATATGAAAGGTTATTGAGTCATTATTACAGTGCTTTAAATTATATCTATGAAGGAAGTTTAGAAGATGCCCAAGTAGAATGTCGACGCGCTACCAATTTAATTCAGTATTTCAAGGATGAAAATAAGGATTATGATTTCTTCGGCACAGGATTTTTATCTTACTTTTGTGGTATAATATCTGAAGCAGCAGGTGAATTGAATGACGCATATATCTCTTATAAACAAGCGATAGAATATTATCAATACGCCTCTGAAAAAACAGGTGTTTCAATCCCTAAGGAACTTGGACATGCATTAGTTCGTGTTTCAGATCAATTAGGTTTTGACGATGAATATCAACGTTTCAAGAAGCAATTTGGAGATCCCCCATCAAATCCAAAAGATACAGGTGAACTCATCCTCTTCTATGAAACAGGATATGTTCCACGAAAAAAAGAACAATCATTAACCTTTCCTATACTCAAAACTGATAGGTTTGGTGAAGACGATAATAAGGACAGTATTAAGTTTGCTCGAACACTCAGGACACGGCAGGAAATGGTCGTTGAAGAAATTAAATTAGAATATCTATTGCGAGTTGCCATACCTGTCATTCGTCCTAATCGTCCGCATTTTGCGGGAATACAGGTTTCAGTTGGAGATACAATGGTACAGGGTGTGTTGATTGAAGATGTGGAAAAATTAGCGATTGAAACACTTAATTCACAACAAACCAGTATTCTCATTCGAACTATAGTACGCGCCTTAGGTAAATATTTGATATTTCGTAAAGCAAATAAAGAAAGTACAGCATTAGGTTTAATCGCAAACCTTGCTGGTGTACTTACTGAAAGTGCGGATACACGTTCATGGCAAACCCTTCCAAATCGTATCTATATAGTACGGATGCCTCTACAAGAAGGAAATCATAATCTCAAATTATCATTCTTAAATGCTAACGGACAAGTGAGTGGAAGTAAGTCTATACCAGATGTCAAAATTTCTTCAAATCAGATAACTATTCTAAACTACCGTACATACAAATAACCTCTTTACCTGTTTAAGCAACGTCCTTCCAACTGAGCAATGAATAAAGACATGCAAAGAATCTACCTTGATTATAATGCCACAACTCCACTACGTCCTGAAGTTCGTGATGCAATGATGCCATATCTTACGGATGCATTCGGAAACGGTTCCAGCATACATGCATACGGAAGGGAAGCACGAAACGCAATTGACACGGCACGTGAACAAGTGGCAGAACTTATCGGAGCAAAAAGTCCAAGTGAGATCGTGTTCACAGGCAGCGGTACTGAAGCAGATAACCATGCCATCAAAGGACTAACCGAACTACAGAAAAGTCGTGGTGAAGGAAATCACATTATAACTTCTTCCGTAGAACACCACGCTGTCCTACACACCTGTCAATATCTTGAGCAACGTGGGTTTGAGGTGACTTACCTACCAGTTGATAGATTCGGACGGATACATATTGAGCAACTCAATTCTGCAATTCGTGATACCACAATTTTGGTATCCATTATGCATGTCAATAATGAGAATGGTACTATTCAACCGCTTGAAGAAATCTGTCAAGTTGCACAGGAACACGAAATACCTGTACATACTGATGCTGTACAGTCCATCGGAAAATTAGAACTTGATGTACAGGATATTGGTGTTAATCTGTTGTCACTTTCTGGACATAAAATATATGCTCCAAAAGGTATTGGTGTTCTATATATACGACGAGGTGCACGATTAGCAAATCTTGTCCATGGTGGTTCACATGAGCGTAACAGGCGCGCAGGATCCGAAAACGTACCAGCAATTGTCGGTCTTGGTGTTGCAGCAGAACTTGCAAAGAAAGAAAACGTGGCGTATTCACAACACTTGAATAAATTAACCAAACGATTGCGGGATGGACTTGATACACATATTAATCGTCTGCACTACAACGGACATCCTGATTACTGTGCACCTGGCACGTTAAATGTATCCTTTGAAGCAGTAGAAGGAGAAAGTCTCATCTTACGTTTAGATATGGAGGGAATCTGTGTATCAACCGGTTCTGCGTGTACATCGGGGTCAATGGAACCGTCGCATGTGCTTGCTGCGCTTGGGTTACCACCGAGATTAGCTCAAGGTACAGTCCGGTTTTCACTCGGTAGAAATACCACAGAGGAAGAAATAGATACGGTAATTGCTAAATTACCGAAGGTAATTCAACAGATGCGGACCTTATATAGAGGGTAGCTATTGTTTTTTATGACAATTAGAATTGGTGTCTCTTTGGATTCCAAAATGCACAGATTATCGCTGTGATTGGAATTGCTAAAACCAACCCGAGAGTTCCCGCCAACAAACGAACAATTTCCGCAGACACTACACCAATACTGAGCAATTGCACCGTCGGTTCTTTAAATAAATCAAGATTTGGTGCACCTATCGTTATCACAAGTAATAACTCCACACCAAGATAGGCAAAGACCAACGTATTTACCATCGTCCCGAGAATATCAGTACCAACATTTAATCCGGAAGCAATCAATCGCCATGTTGGCATATTTGGATTTGCGCGCCGTATTTCCTCCATACTTGATGCAACTTCAATTGCTCCATCAACCGCTACCCCTAATACCCCCATCAGCATTCCCGCTAACAATACTTGAACAAAATTGAAAGGTGGTTGACGTGTAGCCTCAATAATATCTGCTGCGATTGCATTTTCCAATCCTGTAAATTGGAGTTGATTTTGAGCAAAAAGCACAATTATACCAGCTACAAGTATTCCTCCCATAGTTCCCAACACTGCAGAAAATGTCTTACGACTTGGACCAATTACAAATACTAAAGAAATAAATGCCACTGCCCCTGATGTAAGCGTTACTACAAAAACTGCATTCATTCCTTGTGAAATTAGAGGCAGCATAAAGAAATATATTACTACTCCAGAAATTACCATAGCGCATACAGTGCGTACTCCCTCAATCCTTCCAACGAGGATGATAAGCAGGAACATCCCTCCAATAAACCAGATGAGAAATCTATCACGTCCATATTCTTGAATGATTTTATGAAGACTAACCTGTTCTGAATCTCCACCAACACGGCAAAGTATAATATCTCCCGGTTCTGCGGGGACACTCAGTAAGGACATGCTGTGATTAACTATATTCCGTAGAATTAACTTCTTTCCTTTATATATACCACTCAACATCTCTACCTCAAGTACATGGTGCTCAGTTTCGGAATCATATACATTTAAGGTATTGGTACCATCAGAAACATTCCGAATACTGTAGGTCTGTTCATATTCTGGGTCAGAAATCAACCATCTGCTGTCTTTCCAAGGTTTAATTGAAACAGTAGCATCATCAGATATTGATAATCCATTCTTTTTGAAAGCTTCTTTCAATGCACTTGGCACGATTTTCTTGTCCAATTCGACTACATTAGATTCATCAATTGAAAACAGAAAAGTACTACTTGATTCAAGTAATCTAATTACCTTACCTTTTGCGTATTCCGACTTTGAAATCAGTTGACCTTGTTCGTCTTTTGTTTCTGATATTGTAGCAGATAGATTCTGTGTTCTATAGTAGACAATGGTTGTCCCAATCAACACAATCAGCATAGCAAATGGAACCACAATTCGCTTAGAAAAGATACGATTCTTATCTTGATTTGTATCACTTCCAAATAATTCTTCAAGTTCTTCCTTCGTTGGCAAATTTTCATGTATCTCGGAACGGCTGACTTGAGTATATTTGGTTAGGAAACCAGCAACTGTTGCTGCTATAGGTACTGTAAGAACTAAACCAATAGTACCGACGACTGCTTGTATTATCGCCACCGCTGTCGTCTCCTCATTGACTAAACGTAAGAATGGATATAGTACACCAGACTCAGGAAAATCAATCTGTGGCAACAACATAGTAATCATATGTGCACCAAGGTAAGCAAAAATAAGTGTATCTGCCATTGTCCCCATAATGTCACGACCAACATTCAAACCCGCACGGATAGATTGTCTGACACTGATATTTGGGTTAACCTGCTTAACTTCATGGACACTTGAGGAAATGGACATACTCACATCCATCATAGCACCAACTGCCCCTAAGATAATTCCAGCAGATAGGATACCAGTGAAATCCCAATTATGTGATCCTGGAGTACGCCATAATGCAATACCAAGTTCCACATAACCAAACTCTTGTGCTAATCCAGTCAGTGCCATCAAATGTTGACTAAGTACTGATAGGATACCAACTGCAGTTAAACCTCCAAGTGTTCCGAGAACACCTGAGATTACTTTGTAACTAAAACCTGTTATGAGTATGAAAGTGGTTAATGTGAGTAGAGAGGCAATGAGTAACGCAACGACAATTGGGTTGTAACCGCTTATGGTAAGTGGAATAAGCAGGTAAATGACAGAGAGTGCAGTTACGAAAAGTGTTAGTATTGCACGTACACCTTTCAATCCTGCCACCAGAATCATTAGAATCCCTAATGCACCAGCAAGGTAAAGTAAAAAAGGTGTTCGAAAGTAGTCACCTATTGAGACAGAGTCTATTGTCGGATTCAAAGGATCTTTGATCTGAATCTCAAGAAACATTATTTCGTCTTTGCTTAACACACGATCAGCATACTCACGTCCAATCCAATAGTTATTCGCCTGCACTGTTTCGCCACGAAATTGTCCAGATAGAATACGAAAGGTTAGTATTTGATCAACTTCTTCACTTGTATCTATTGCAGTAATACGTCCTAAGCAAACCAGTACCTGTAGTTTACCGTCAAAAGTATCTTCGGCAAAATGATAGAGTTTGATATGTAAGAAAGCAACGCTCAACAGGATTAGAAGTATTCCAACTATTTTTATGTTTCTGTCTCTCATATTATCGTACTCAATTTAATGGAATAGTTAGGAAGATGATTTAATCGTCCGAATAAAGTGATTTTTCGGAATCGTATATTATCAATCCACAACATTATAGGAGTTTATATAGCAAATATCATACCAAGACAGACAATAACATGTTGCGGTGAAATAGACATCTTTACTCGAAATAGTAGCACGATTAGGGGCATACAATTATCTATAATGCACAAATAGGGGCAATATGTCGTATTAGAACTGATTGGAATGGAGTAATTGGACTATAGGTTTTTTCTGATATTTTCAGCAACCTTTCGGGGAATTCCTTTAACTGAAAGAAGTTCATCTAAACTTGCTTTTCGGATTGCATCTATTGAACCAAATTGTTTCAGTAATGCTTGTTTTCGTTTTGGACCGATGTTAGGTATTTCATCAAGTATCGATACACTCAAAGCTTTTTGTCGTAGTTTGCGGTGATAGGTAATTGCAAATCGATGTGCCTCATCTCGTAATCGTTGTATTAGATGTAAGGTAGGATTGTCTTCACGGAGTACTATCGGTTCTGTATGTCCAGGAACGAAGATTTCCTCTATTCGCTTTGCTAATGCAATCAACGGAATCTGTGTCGGTACAGGATCTAAATTAGAATTTGAGAAAACTTGCAACGCAGCCTGTGCACTGCTCAATTGTCCTTTTCCGCCATCAATCAACATTAAATCAGGTAACTTGTTGAATTTTATGTCTCCTGTTTCTGCCCGTCTAAAACGTCGAGTAATTACCTCTTGCATCATCGCGAAATCATTTTGTCCTTTCACATCACGGATCCGAAACTGACGGTATTCACTTGAAGTAGGTTTTCCATCCTCCAAAACAACCATTGATCCAACAGCATATCTATCACCAAGGTTTGAAATATCATAAGCTTCAATACGTCTGAGAGGATGGCTTATTCCAAGGAGTTCCTGTAACTCAACCAGAGCAGGATCAACGCCACTACTATAAACTACACTTTGTTCTCGTTGAATGAGTAGCACCTCAGCGTTTTTCATTGCCAAGTTCTGCAACCGTCTTAGCCGTCCTGCCCTTGATACATGTAATGAGACGTGATTACCGCGTTTCTCACTGAGCCATTTTTCAATCAATTCACTCGATTCAATCTGCATTGGTATGACAATCGTTTTTGGTACTAACACAGCATTTTGGTAATATTGGGATACAAATGCACTGAGTGCAGTTGGAATTAAATCAGGATGAACATCGTTTAGATAATAATGTTCGCGTTCAAGAAGTTTACCATCACGGATGTGGAGAACTTGTACACATGCAATTTCACCAAGACGACTTTGCAAGTCGTGTTGAAATGCGGTGGCAATGCCGATGACATCCTCATCCACTGTTGATACATTATCAAGGCTTTGCTGTGTACTAACAGCCTGCTGGACATCGTTAAGCATATCACGATATTTCGCTGCTGTTTCATAGTCAAGTGATTTAGCAGCTGCCTGCATTTGTTGCCGTAACTCTTTGACAACGGCATTTGTATTACCACCTAAAAACTGACATACTTTACGGACAATTTTCTTGTATTCTTGCACATCTATTTTATTTGCACAAGGCGCGGGACACCGACCGATATGATAATCAAGGCATGCACGATACTTGTTATTGTTTTCTATAAGTGGTAGGTTACATGTCCGTATAGGAAACAACTTGGTCAACTGTTTTAAAACTTGTCGTGTGGAACGAACTCTGACAAATGGACCAAAGTATCTGGTTCCGTCATTCTCTGTTTTACGTGTGATCATTATCCGAGGAAACGGTTCATTGGTGGTAACACGTAGGAATGGGTATCTTTTATCGTCCTTAAGTTTAACGTTGTACCGTGGTTGATGTGACTTAATCATGTTATTTTCAAGAATGAGTGCCTCTATCTCATTGCTTGTTACGATAAAGTCTATTTCTGTAACATATCGAATCATCTGTGTGGTCAACGGGTTATCGGCAATACCACTTTTCTGAAAGTAGGAACGAACACGATTCCGTAGGTTGACTGCCTTCCCAATATAGATAGGAGAACCGTCTGAGGCTTTCATCAGATAAACCCCTGGTGAATTTGGTATAGATTGCCAGAGTTTTGTCTGATTTACCTTCATTTCTGTAACCTACCTTGCAAATTTAACCTTTGCATAAATTGATCGTAAAGCCAACTTGCATTCAATCGAAGCTATATGTAGTATCTCTTCAAGTGAACGGTATACATAAAGAATCCACTCGACTTCTTGACGGATATACTGTTCAACATTAACAAGATTCTGTGATACGAGTATATATTCTTGAAGAGATTCAAGGGTCTGATATGCCAAAAATTTACACAGAATTATACCTTCTCATATACTGTGCGATATATTTCCCTTCCCTGTGAACGATATTTCATTTCAAAATTTGTTGTAATGTGGTAATTCTCTCTGGATTTTGATGGAATCTGTTTTAACTTAGTCTGTTGTGAAAGTCGTTCTTGTATTTCACTGAAATATTCTGCATAATCTGTTAGGATATATAACTTACCATTCCCTGAAGACAGCGTTTTTGTGATTGCATCAAGGAAATCTTTGTTACGAAAGATTCTCCGTTTTTGCTGGCGTGCCTTTGGCCACGGGTCTGGGAAGTAGATATGATAGGCTTGTACAGACTCTTCAGGGACATACCGCGTCATAAAGAAATTTGCATCGGTCCATGCAAGACGTACGTTTTTAAATAATTCTGAATTGACATCAACAGAGAAATGTCTGATATATTTCACAAACCGTTGACGTGTGATTTCAACGTATTTTTGAGCGCGTTCTATACCCATAAAGTTAATGTTGGGAAATTCTCTTGATATTTCCAACAAGAAGCGTCCCTTACCAAATCCGACATCTATTTCTACTGGCAGTGTATTTCCAAATAGATTTTTCCAGTCAATTGGTGTAGGGTAATTCTGTAATGCTATAGAATTACCAAGTACCGGATCAATTATTTGAGAGTGAAAGGTTGTGCATTTATAGTAGGTATCGTTGTAACGCGGTTCTGCATTCATGACTCACTATTTAAAAACTTGTGTAAATGCGATTTTATCAAGTTATCCTTAGGTTCATAGCCCAACACCTCAACTGCACCACGGATATCAAGGTAACTTTGTTGGTAGTCATCCGTATTAGCGGAACGTCCGTAGGTTATTAAATACTTGACAGGACCGCTATAGTCAACAGCCAATGTGAACAACTGTACACAATCGCGTGGTGTTAGAAGAGTGCTACAGTGACGGATTCCACTGGGTTCGTATGTTCCGTTATAACTTCCAATACGTATACTGATGAATGACATATCGTGTGCATCTACAAGGTATCTTCCAGCAATTTCTGCCATACCCTTCATCGCCCCATACCAACCATCAGGACGGAATTGGTTACCAGTAGAGAAATGTGGAGGTGTGCTTAATCTCTCGTTCCACCCCGATACATGATTCGTGCTTGCGTAAACGATCTTTTGGATACCACCTTCTCGTGCAGCGTCAAACATATTCATTGAAGCATCAATATCATTGACATCCATTGGATCTTTACAAGGAGATCTTTGTAGGAGATACGCCAAATGTACTAATACATCTTGATCTTTACACAACTCATGCATCGCTGCATAGTCTCGGATGTCCGCTTGCACGACTTGAGAAGTTGAACCTTCAATTGGTTTGATATCCATCAAAGTTAATGAGTATTCATTCTGTTTTTCCCATGCTTGCCAGAGAGTTGTCCCTACTGTACCTGCAGCACCTGTGAGAAGAATTCTTTTTTTCATAAATATATTAGTTATTCAGTTGGTAACTCGTCCAAAATTTGTTGATGTACCTTTTGCGGATCCTGGATTGGTTGAACATAAAACCTGTCAACTGCTTGTCCACCTAATCCAGAACATTTACACATCTCAACATTCAGTTCCAATTTTGCAAGAATACCGCTAAAATAATGTAGAAATCCAACCTTTTCTTCACCTGTAACAACGATTTCTGTGTAATTTCTTGCAGGTTCTACAGTGACATCGTCTACCTTCCATGTTCCAGATGGATCTACATAGTGTTTCTCAAAAATCTCTTCAAGCGTTACCTCTTTTGCCATCAAACTTCTTATGTCAAAATCCAGGTCTCTTTTTAATTCTTCATCAAGTGGCATGGGTTCTGCAGAATTATGAGGTGGTTGATGAACAAGACGGTATATTTCTAATTCTACTGTGGTATCCTGTTTTGTGTAAACGCGTGCATCACGTACATCTATATTATTTGCAAAAAATAATCCGCTAACAGTATGGAGTTTCCCTATACGACTATGACTACAAAGGTGCAATTCTGTAAATCCGGGTTTGTCAACAAATTGTAGAATAGCTGCACCTGTTCCTGTATCTGTATTGTTTGAAGATGCTGCCTCTGCTTGTGCTATCATCTTCATGTGCATTGAGATTTCCTCAGGAGCAACACCGATACGATAAGTAACTGGCATCTGATGTAGAAACTGCTGAAATTCTTCTGGAGGGGCGAAAACACCCCACTGAGACTCTTCTTGTCCCACAAAACGTACCCGGACAACTTCATATAACCTTTTTAAATTATGTTTTACAAGGTTACTGAAGTTTTGGGTACCGTTTGCTTTTGAATCACAATATGTAAGTAGATACAATGCAGTTAGACGTTCTAGTGAATTAACCTTTTCACAAAATTCAGATATAGTGCTCTCGTCCCATTGATGATAGCGTGCTAATGTAATCATTGTGAGATGCTCACGAATTAGGAAACATATATCATCTGTCTGTTGAGAGTTGAACCCAAATTCTGGTGCGATACGTTTTGCTTTTTCCGCCCCTGTCTGCGGATGTTTTGGATCAGGCTTATCTATATCATGAAGAAAAATTGCCATATACAGTGGTGCAGTATCTGAAAGTGACCGTAATGCAGTATTCAACTCCTCTAACTCAGTATTTTGTGAAGGTGTGATTTGTTGACCCGGACGTGCTCCACCAAACGGACTACTGGATTCAGTTCTTCTAATTTCATCAAGGTGTCCTATAGCAACAAGAGTGTGTTTTCCTACGGTATAGGGGTCAAGACTGCGCTCGCTACGTGTCATCATAGCTTTTTCAAATCGTTCCCCTCCTTCCCCAAGTCGAGACAATATACCGAGTCTATGTAAACGTGTCAAACTCTTTTCCACATTACCGGGAGTATTTATGAGATCAGCAACTCTAACTTTGAACTGTTCCCAGTCGAATGCATCAACATAAGCAAAGATAAAGGTCGCAAGAGACGGATCAATCTCAAAATCGTATTGTTGGAAATAAGTGAATAACTTATACAGCTCATCTGTGTTAAGTTCACCGAAGTTATTATCAATACAATACAGTACATCTGTCCTTACACCCAAGACATCAGAAACTGGTATCCCGTTGGCGAGAAATTTACGTATCAGTAATTCTGCTTTAAAATGTAGGTATTTGGCTATGGCATAATAGTCTTGCATGAATTCATATCGACATTCATCCGATTCATCTGAATATCCGAGTGCAGATGCGATTTTTGTCTGAAGTGTATCATCTTGTTCTGGATGAAAGGACAGTAAATCGTATGGTGCATCAGCGAAAACATGTAACATATTGCGAACCTTAAACATAAAATCAAGAGCTGGCTTCAACTGATCATCATCATAACGTTCATATAATTCAAGAATCGATGTGAATCCAGGGAGTCCACACATCCATAATGCATATTGAAGTGTCCGTAACCCACCGCGTCCTGTCTTGATGTCTGGTTGATTGAGATAGATTGTATCTTCTGATGCTTTGAAGGAATCTGCCTTTGATTGTAGTAGGTCAAGCACAAGTGAAATATCAGATTTTTCTGAGTAGACAGCTTTTCGGAATCGTTCTGTCAAAGAAGTATCACCAGCAATAAAACGCATATCAATTAGAGCAGTCATGTCCTGATAGTTCCACTTTGCTATGTCAGACATAGGACGGTAGATGAAACTAAACTCAAATCCTGGAATTATAGTATGTAGACTATCAAAGAAGTCATAGTACCATCTTATCAGTTCAAGAGTCCCCTCGTCATATACATCTTCAAGATCTACCGAAGATGTATATACAACATCCACATCTGAAAAGTAGCATAGTTCATTCCTACCGTAGCTCCCTACGCCGTAAAGAGCCACATCAGGAGACCATTCGTCAGGAATATCAGATAGCAAATCACTGGAATCTATTTCAGGTATCTTGAGAAGTTCTTCTACCTGTTTTGTATATTCAGATTGAATTTGATATGATGCGACTTCATAAACCTTTCGTATGGTTACATCCCAAATTTGAGTATGAATTGAACATGCTGTAAACCCATTTTCTCCTGCTAAGATACTTTCTTTTAGTAGTTCACGTTCGGATTTTAAAAACGCGGCTAACTGTTGTTGCAATATATCTTGAGAGATATTTAGGTTTGGTACATATTGAGTGAGACGATTTTCAATTTGTATAGACATTGAATCAATGATAGTACGTGTGAGAATCACACATTGAAATGTTGTTTAATTCATGAATCATTCTTATGTGCATTATACATCTATAATACATTTTAAACAAGTCATTTTCAGTCTTGTTAAATCTTTTTCCTTGACACACTTTTTTCAGATTGCTAATATAACAAGAGTTTATATTAGGATAGAACAAAGATGCTAACTGCATAATATTAGTCCACAATGTTGGAGTAATCTTGTATGAACGAAGACCAAAAATACCTATTTGATCTGACCGGATTTATCATTGTTGATAATGCACTTTCCACTGAGGAGGTAGATCAATGCAACGCTGCAATTGACCACTACATTGAACATCTAAGAGAACGTGAGAATTCACTTGCAGGTGGTTCGAAAGCATTATCAGGTACTGCTCACCGTATGGATATGGGTGGTATGTTGGCATGGGAAAAACCATGGTGTGAGCCTTTTCGTGACCTGTTGATACATCCAAACATTAAACCTCATTTAGAAGAAATATTAGGGAAGAGATATAGACTTGACCACGGTCCAGGCTTAATTGCTATGGAAGACGGTACAGAAGGTGGAACATTACACGGTGGCGGGATTGAACGTCCAAATTTCTCTGAGGCATATTTCTTTAAATATGGACGTATTTATACAGGACTTACCGTTGTGGAATATATGCTTGCTGATGAAGGTCCTGGGGATGGTGGTCTTGCACTGATACCCGGTAGTCACAAAGCCAACCTGCCATGTCCGAGTAGCATGAAACGATACGAGAAATATCAAAATCTGGTGCATGAAATCAATGCAAAAGCAGGTGATGCTGTTATCTTCACTGAAACTTTGACACACGGTACCCTACCTTGGAAAGGAACACATCAAAGACGTGCGTTGCTCTATAAATTTAGTCCAGGTTTCCAGGCATATAGTGCTGGAGCGCATCACATTGAATATCCAGATTATATAGAAGATATGTCTCCTGAACAGAGAGAGGTGATGGAAGCACCTCACATAAGACATTAGGTAAATTGATATGGCAAATATGCAAGTTGCAGTCATTGGATGTGGTAGTCGAGGACGTGGTCACATGAAAATCCTCTCCGCATTTGAGGATACTGACCTTATTGCTGTGTGTGACCCGGTAGAAAGTGTTCGCAACATTGCTGGTGATACATTTAACATCTCAAACCGTTACGATACGATTGAGTCTCTTCTTGACAATGAGAATCTTGATGCAGTTGTTGTTGCTACCCCTGCTCATCTAAACGGTGAAGCTGCACTACCGTGTTTAGCACAAGGAATTAATACACTGCTTGAAAAGCCGCCTGGGATGAGTGTTACAGAAACGATTGCTCTGCGGGATACTGCAAAGAAAACTGGTGCGAAAGGAATGGTTGGATGGAATAGACGGTTCCATCCGATAATTGTGCAAGCTAAACAGTTGGTAAAAGCACGCGGAAATGTCACCCAACTTGTAGGAGAATTCCATAAAAGTATTACACGTTTAGCACAAACTGGAAAATTTCCTGAACATCTGATGGATAATATGTTTCTTGAAACACCAATCCATGCCCTGGATACAATCCGCGCCATTGCAGAAGCGGATGTGCAAGAGGTCTATGGAGTTGTCAAACGTACTATTTCTGAATACAAAGATATTCACGCAGCCTTGATTCTCTTTGAGAACGGTTGTGTCGCGCAACTTATTGCAAATTATACGACCGATGCACGTCTTGAAAGATATGAGATTCATGGTAGAAATATCTCAGCTTATCTTGAGGGAGTGTCGCATGGTATTGTTTATTGTGATGGAACACAGCATAAACTCACCGAACCTGGTAGTGGAGGTTCCGTAGAGCAAAACAGGTGTTTTCTTGATTGTGTAAAATCGGATACACCTATTTCATTTCCTGCAGCTAACTTAGACGAGGCAGTAAAGACCATGCAACTCGCTGATGATATTTTAAGTGAAATAAGATAAAGCCTCACATTGTTTCATCTTAATTGCACAATTCTTGAGTCCTATATATTTAACAGGTAATATCAATGTCTACATTAGAACAACGCCTTGAGGCATATAAAACCGATGGCTTCACTATTCTTGAAAATGTTATTGACGAAATACAGATGGAGCTTTGGAAAGATAAGTATAAAGAACTATCTGCAGCGCACAACGGGCAAACATGGTTCGCCAATACGCTTGAATTAGCACCAGATCTGATGTGGCCTACTGTATCACATCCCACAATTCTCGGATTTTTAGAAAAGGTGATGGGTCCCTTTGTACAGTTAGACAACCTAACACTTGCAGCGTTTGCTTCAATTGAACCTGAAAAGGCAGAGGGTAGGGTTTCAGGATGGCATCGTGATCGGTGGGCACATGTTCCGTTTACAGATGCATATCATCGTCCTAACGCTATCAATGCAATTTCATATCTTCAGGACCTTACCGATGAATTTGGACCATTACGTGTTATAGTCGGTTCACATCGAACACCGTTGACTATTGATGATGTAGACCGTGGAAAACCTCATCCAGATGAGACCATTATACATATGAAGGCAGGTGATGTTGTCATAACGCACAACGGTCTCGTTCATTCTGGTACTCCGAATACATCTGGTCAACTACGATACTTTTTCAGTATTTATTACAATCTTAGTTGGCTCAAACATACTGATCATCACACTGGTCCACATACACAAAAACTGCTTGCGGATGCAAAGGCTGCAAATAACCATCAACACATGCGTCTACTTGGAGTTGATGAACAACTGCAACCCAGATGTAACTCAGGTTTTCTACAATCTGACGAAGAACGATGGGAACAGTGGGCAGCAGCAGACCATGCTGCGATAAAGGAGACGTAGACTATGGCAGAAGTGCCAGTAGTACCACCAATTCTGAACGTTGAACTTGATCATGAATTACAACAAGAGGTAAACTTTTTCCTAAAATGGGGTTACCTAATTGTAAATGATGCAGCAACACCTGAGCAGATTGATTCGTTACGTAATGCTCTTGATGAAAGCTACGAACGGCGTGATAAAAGTCAATTTATTGGAGAATTGCTTGAGGAAGATGACCGGTTTGCATTTCTTCTTGATAATCCACCGGTGATGAAACGGATGGAAGCGATATTGGGAACCTGCGTTCAACTCCACAGTGCGACTGCCCGTATAACTGAACCCGGAACACCTGACCAAAATTGGCATCGTGATGGACCTTGGCCTGTAGATCCATACGGAACACCTTATGGAAGTTTACCTGCACAAATAAACTGTGGATATTATCTTGACGAAATAACTGACGAAACTGGACCAACAGTTGTGCAACCCGGTAGCCATAGAGCACCATTTCGTCCCCCGCCGACCTCAGTTCAACTCCCTGATGAAAAACGTGTATTAGTTTCACCCGGACAAGCAGTAATGTTTGATGGTTGGACGTGGCACCGAGGTGCTGCAAACACATCATCAGAACGTCGTCGCGTCTGTCTGATGTGCTACCAGAATGCTTGGATGAAATCTCGTGAACCGTTTAATGGACCTCGCGTTACACGACTGCGCGAGGAAGGAACACCGAAGCAGAAGTTGTTACTTGGTGCAATACCTAAATGGTAATGTAGTAGGCACAATGTTTGTGCCATAACCTATGGAGGATATATATGAATCTTGCTTTTATTGTAATTGATACGTTACGTTATGACTATATTGGTGCAAATGGTAATGATTGGATTGAGACACCTAACATTGACCGATTTGCTTCAAAAGCTTGGGCATTTGATCGCGCTTTCTGCGCAAGTTTCCCAACTATCCCCTATCGAACCGATGTTATCACTGGTCAATATGGTGCTCCATTCCATGCTTGGAAACCACTCAGGCATGAACGACAGACATTACCTCGTACGCTTGCCAAACAAGGTTTTGCGACACAACTCATTCATGACACACCACATCTTGTCAACGGTGGACATAACTTTGATTGGCCTTTTCACGCGTGGACATTTGTCCGCGGTGCGGAAGTAGACCGTGATTGGATTATGGATACTGTGCCTATTCCTGATAATTGGGTTAAAGAGCCACTTTTTGAATGTCTTGACGATAATGTATTTCAGTCAAATATGCTAAGAAGTTATGCACGTGCGAACCGAAATCGTAAAACACTGGGAGACTGGAACTGTGCGAAACTCTTTAACACTGCTGCACAATTTTTAAAAGATAATGCAAAACGTGAGAACTTTTTCCTTTGGGTTGACTGCTTTGATCCACATGAACCGTGGGATGCACCACCTGAATTTATGAAGAAATATGATAAACGACCAGGATATGACGGAAACATAGACCCTCGCAGTCTTGGTAGTAGGAACAAACCGGTTCTATCGGATGCTGCAAGGCAACATATCAAGGATCAGTATGCCGCAAAGTTAACTTGGATGGATCACTGCTTCGGAGAATTTTTGGATGCACTTGAGTCTACTGGACTTGACAAGAATACAGCAGTAATATTAACGGGTGACCACGGAACGAATGTCGGTGAACGCGGTTCGTTTGGTAAAGGACAACCTGTGCGTGAACAGGAAGGACACGTTCCTCTCTTTGTCCGTCTACCAGAAGGAGATACTGGTCGTAGTAACGTTATCGTCCAACCACAGGATTTCTATCCAACTATTTTGAATATTCTTGGGGAAGATCGTCCAGAGGGTCTTGAAGGTTATGACTTCCTAACACCTGCTCGTGAAGGTAAATCTGGTGAAAGAGAATTAGCCTTATCCGGTGGCAGTATTCAGCGGTGGCAACAAGCATCAAATAGAGAGAATGTAATACTGTTTACAGCATTTGACCAAGAGTGGAACATAGAAGTAGCTACCAAACCTGAAAACTCAAGACTTATTAAGCTTGGATCAATTGAATATGTCCAAGATGAACATCAGGATGTCGTAGAAAAACTTCACGCTGCTGCTGTTGATGAGATTGGGAGACGTGGTACTGATCCTGCCTTGATGTCTTGGCTGCGTAGTGGTGGAATGACCGAATTCCCAAGTGATTCTAATTTCTTTGACGGTTATCCAGGTCCTCCTGGTTATTCAACATATTTCGGAAGACTTTATCCGGGTAAATAGCAATAATCAAATCAACACCGAATGTGCGTACGGTATTCTGCTTAATTCCCCGGTTCGCTCCTACAAAGAATTGTTTAAATGCAGCAAGATGCGGATATAAAGATGCGAATGTAAAGTCTACATACAGCTTTACGAGTTCCAGCTTACAAAACTGGGTAGGCAGCAGGTGCGTGTGTGTTTAGGTTTTTGAGTGCTGCGGCTCTCAAAAACATCACGACTCGGTGAGATTTTAACAGACCTTATACGGTGTAATGTAGTTTATTGATATATCTGTGCTACATGCTAAAGAACTTTGTGAGTCCTTGATGTATGTCAAACGCACATTTGACATACATTTTTCACATATAAACGTATCACATAAACTACTTACGGATATATTGTTTATATATATATCAGGATCATGTGCTGTGCTGTTATTGTCAGTGATCCCTCCGTAACTCATTGAGGTTTTAGACAACCTTTTGACAGATTAGCAAATTATACGTCGTCATGATAAGACACGCGATATAACGCGCTTATATTGCGTGTTTTTGACCTATGGTGTTTCACTAATTCAAAGTTCGGTTTCTGATGTTGTCAATGTCAGTTCGAACCTTCCGCCACTCTGTGAGATTTTAAACGACAATTATTCTGATGGGTTGTGAAGCGCGAATCTTATGACTAAGACTGTAGGATACTTCATTGTATTGTTGCAAGTTAATCCTACAAAATCTATTCTCAATTTCTGTACCTATATAGTATTCATTTTATACATCGTTGTGAATAGACTGTATCACAATCAAACGAGTTCCAATGCTATCGTTGAACAAAGGATTTTACCCCCGCCCACGACTCAGTGAGAATTTACGCGATCTTCCCCGTATTTTTTGTTGAGCCTCATTGGCTGTCGCGTTTCCAAGTAGGCTCTACGGCTCATATTGAGATTTCGGGTGTCGGTTATGGTTGTAATATTGTGTTCCCGTGTTGTCACCTCATCAGGGAACCGCGCCATTTCTATAGAATTCCGAACACTCGTATTGCCGTATGTAACCTTTACATTCTATAAAATACGTGTTAATTATATAGCATTTATTTGTGTAAATCAAGTTGTCAAGGGGATTGAAACTTGGATATCTATTGTTTAAATATTGGATATTTATTGGTGTCAAATTATATTTTATTTTTTTTGTGATGTTTTTATCAATTATGGAAGTGAGTGTAATGTGTTTGTACAAAGATTCTTATAGGAGGAGTGAATGGATACGACAGAAAAATTGACCGTAATCATGTTGGGTTTCGCTTTGCTCTACACGACCAAGATAATAATATAATGATGGTGTTGAGTACTCAGATTTACTTCCTTTTTACTTGACTCAATCATGTTGAAACGGTATACTCAGTCAATAATAATCTGTTATTATTTTATCAGCATTGGAGGTATGGTGGATATTCCAAACATATTTATAATTGGAGGAAACACACAGGCAGGAACCTATATCTTACGTATTCGACTTATAAAAGATACAGAGTTAATATTTGGACGATTTAAGAAAGGCAAACTAATCTCGTTACAAGCGGGAGATTACATTTATGTTGGTTCTGCTCTATCAGAGAAAGGTTCAACTTCACTTGCACGCCGTCTTATTCGTCATGCTACACGAAGTTGTGACAAACCACCACATAATATCAGAGACGAAATGGTAAAGCAATTCCATGAATGCGGTTTAGGACCAAATAATCCGCTGCCAAAGAGTGGGAAAAAGTTGTTCTGGAATGTAGATTTTCTGTTAGATTTGGAGATTTCAGAGATAGTTAACATTGTGGCTATTCGTTCTACAGAAAGATTAGAAAATAGGATTGCAGAGTTCCTTGAACACAACCTTGAAACACATATTATTGAAAAAAGTTTAGGTGCAAATGATGCTCCTCGTTATACTCATATCTTAAGAGTAAATAATGATGATAACTGGTGGAAATCGATAGCGATGAATTTATATGAAAATTTCGTATCCCAATCAAATAATATTGTAAAATAATTAAATTAGAGGCATAGATGCACGACCCCCGACTTGATACACTTTCTAATATACTTATCACACATTCCACCAAAGTGAAACCTGGAGAATTCGTTCTAATTGAAGCCATAGATGTACCTCAGGAAATGGTAATTGCACTAATTCGTGCTGTGAGAAAAGCAGAAGGAATTCCACTTGTTGAAATTAAACAGAACCGTATACACCGCGAAATCATCCTTAATGGAAATGATGAAGGAATTAAACTAATTGGAGAATATGAAACCTATCGTATAAAAAAGGTACAGGCTTATATTGGGATACGTGGTAGTCATAACATATCGGAGATGTCTGATGTGCCTTCCGAGGCAATGCAGCGTTATCAGAAGTATTGGATACGACCTTTGAATGATGTCCGTGTACCAAAGACTAAATGGGTAGTTCTACGTTGGCCCCATCCAGCGATGGCACAACAAGCAAAAATGAGCACGGAGTCGTTTGAAGACTACTATTTTGATGTTTGCACACTTGACTACAGCAAAATGGAGCGTGCGATGATACCTCTCAAGACATTGATGGAGGAAACAGATGAAGTACATATATTAGGAGAAGGCACTGATTTACGGTTCAGTATCAAGAACATTCCCGTTATCCCATGTGCTGGTGACAATAACATACCCGATGGTGAGTGTTTCACCTCACCCGTACGTGATTCAGTCAATGGAACAATTCAATTCAATACTCCCACAATTTATCAAGGAACCACATTTACAGATATACGTCTGAAATTTGAAGATGGTAAAATTGTTGATGCAACAGCAAACAATACCGATAGGATAAATGCAATACTTGATACGGATGAAGGTGCACGCTATATCGGAGAGTTTGCGATAGCATTCAATCCGTATATTACAAATCCAATGCTTGACATTTTGTTTGATGAGAAAATTGCTGGGTCTTTTCATTTTACACCTGGACAGGCTTATGAAGAAGCAGATAATGGTGTCCGTTCAGCAGTCCATTGGGATATGGTAATGATTCAAACCCCAGAGTACGGTGGAGGAGAAATCTATTTTGATGGAAGTCTCATTCGTAAGGATGGTCGTTTTGTGTCAGAACAATTGCAAGCATTAAATCCGGAAAATCTAATCAACTAACTACAAAGGGATACATTATGTCGCAGTCTCCAAATATCCTATTTTTGCTTACAGACCAGCAGCGTTATGATTCATTGGGGTGCAATGGCGCACCGGTATGCAAAACCCCTGCTGTCGATTCAATCGCAACGTCAGGTATGCGTTTTTCAAATGCCTATACCCCAATTGCACTCTGTTCCCCTGCACGTGGCTCGTTACTCACTGGACTCTATCCTCACAATCATGGACAACTTTCAAACATGGGTAATTTCAATGGGGTGTTCAGTGATCAGATTCTTGACAAACCTGCATATCCGCAGTTGTTGAAAGCAGCAGGATATAATGTGTCATGTATTGGAAAGTGGCATCTTGCAAAACAGGGTGACACCGAATTCTGGGGGTACGACAAATGGCATCCCTATAACGAATGGCACCAATGGCTTCGAGATGATGGGATTGATTTCCGAATTGACCGTGATGCTGTGCAACCTTATGAATGGGGTGGAGAGGCACCGTTTTATGGAAGGCTTCCGCTTCCTCCTGAACGGACTATGGAGGCATGGACTGCAGATAAAACTATTGAATTAATTGATGGCTATACAGAATCAGATAAGCCGTTTATGATTGCAGCCAATTTCTTTGGACCGCACTTTCCTTATGCTGTTCCTGCACCTTATGATACGATGTACGATCCAGATTTGGTAGAACGATGGGGAAACTTTGATGAGCAGTTTATCAACAAACCTCTCATTCAACAGAAAGAGATGTTACGGTGGAATTCCAGTCATCTTACGTGGTCTGATTGGCAAAGGGTAATTGCTGCCTATTGGGGATTCTGTACTTTCATTGATGACCAGATTCAGAGGATATTCAATTGTCTTGAAGAGAACGGATTATCTGAAAATACTATTATCATATTTTCAACTGACCATGGTGACATGCTTGGTAGCCATCGACTATTTAATAAAGGATTTCACATGTATGAGGAGACTCACCACATTCCACTCGTAATCCGATTCCCAGGTTTGACGGAACAAGGAACAACATGCGATGAATTTGTTAACCTTGTTGACCTGATGCCAACATTTTTGGAAATTGCTGGTGCAGAAATGCCAGACAATCTCGACGGAAGATCTATTGTGCCATTACTCAAAGGTGATACTGTTGACGATTGGCCGGATGATGTATTCGCAGAATTTCATGGGTACGAACCTACACTTGCTACTGTACGAATGGTGCGTACTGATTCTTGGAAATATGTCTACAATCCTTATAGTGAAGACGAACTCTACGACATGAAGAGTGACCCTCATGAACTTCACAATCTTGCTACACATCTTGGATACAAACATGTCCTAAGACGGATGAAAGATCGTATGGTTAAGAGATTACGCGATACAAAGGATAGTATCGTGCAGGAAGGTGGTTGGCAGAGCAATTCGTTTGATCTGCTTATATCCGATCGAGAGCGATAATTTTGAATTGTCCTTTATACCTTAACTACAAAATCACATCCCTGTTGAAACCAATCTTGAAGGATTGTATTTTCATTATAGGTCCGTTTCGCTTGTGAACCTGTGGCTTGTGAGAGATCAATTGTGGCAAAAACGATTTCATCACCGAAAAATCCTGCTTCTTTGAGGACATTTCCGTTCGGATGAACTATTTTGGAGTTGCCATGTGATGATCCTGATGCCTTTATGTTGTCCGGATTTGCTGGTGTGTTCGCCATAACAAGATATATCCCATTTTCAGTTGCTCGTGAGATCGGCATGGCACGATATGCAGATAGTTTATATTCAGATAATAAACCTGATTCACAGGAACAGAAGAAGCAAATCTGTGCACCCATTGCTGCAGGCAGTTTTACAAGTTCTGGATATCGGACATCGTGACAGATGATAAAGCAGCAATCCACATCTGATAACCTTACTATGGGTAGTTTCCCCTGATTATTCGTACACCACTTCTCTCCCGCAAGAAAAGTCTTCCCATATCGGTATTTGAGAGAGCCTTGTTGATTGAATATCGCTAAGTCGTTATGCCAATTTTCTCCATCATAATGTGCGGATCCGACAACTACTGCGATATTATACTTTCGTGCAGCCTCTGCAATCTTCGTCTCTGCTTCTTTGAATACTTGTGGTGACATCTTATCCCAATAATCTTTTTCACAGCAGTAACCGAATAGACAGCCTTCTGGGAATGCTACTATTTCTATTTGCTTTTCTGCACAAGATTCTATTTGCTTTAGCACTTTTGTTGTGCTTGTACTAACATCTTTACTTGTAAGTAATTGACATGCTGCGACATTTATTTTCGTTTTTGGCATATTATTATTTCCTGCTACTTACATTGAATAATAATCATTAGATTCGAATATTCTATCCTTAAGACGCCAATATATCACATAAATAACCGGAGTTGCTACCTACAAGATTTTATACATGCGGACACCGTATTCTTCAATAATAGTGCATTAATCTCGATATTTTGTGGCGTAAACTGCCAGTTTGCGCTACAAGGTAGCAACTTAGGTTAAAATAGTATACCAAATTTCAAAATGTCATTATACAATTTTAATATGGAAACGGTTGCAATTATGGATTAGTGTGCCTTATAATATATACCATATCAAATTAGGTTGCACCTCCAACGTACATTTGATATACTATACATCAAGGGTTTTTTCTAATTTGAACTGAATCACAATATTTTATATTTTTTGAATTTAGAAAACCAGCAACCCTCACTACTATAATGAAATTAAGAGGAAAAAACGTTTGTCAGAACAGAAAGCAACTAATATAACGTGGCATGAAACAACTGTCACAGTGCAAGAAAGAGAACAACTACTCAATCAAAAAGGTTGTGTTGTATGGTTCACAGGACTATCAGGTTCAGGAAAATCAACATTAGCCAATGCAGTGGCACACTTACTACATGAACGAAAACACCATACATACGTATTAGATGGTGACAATGTCCGACACGGATTGAATAAGAATTTAGGTTTCTCACCCGAAGACCGTGAGGAAAACATTCGCCGCGTCGGTGAAGTAGCGAAGTTATTTGTAGATGCTGGCACTATTGTCATGACAGCATTCATTTCACCCTACCGTGCTGATCGTGATCAAGCAAGAGATCTTATTGAAGTAGAAAGGTTTGTAGAAGTCTTTGTTGAGTGTCCACTTGATGTTTGCGAAGAACGCGATCCGAAAGGTCTGTATAAAAAAGCCCGTACAGGTGAAATCAAAGAATTCACAGGTATCAGTGCCCCTTATGAAGCCCCTAATACTCCAGAGGTGGCTGTCAACACAGCAGAACTATCAATTTTGGAATCCTCTCAAAAGGTTATTGCATATCTTGAAAAAACTGATTTAGTACCGTCGGATAATTAATTGTATGGAGAATTATGAAACTGATCCAATTTCACTTACCTAATTTAGGTAAGAGAGTCGGAATTGTCACCCGTGAACACCAAGTTATTGATGTTACCAGTGATGAATCACAAGGAGTATTAGAAGTTCTGGAACTTGCCTACAAAGAAGGGGTGACCCTTGGTGTGTTACTGGCTGATATTCAGGAAAAGGTTTCTTCTCCACCTCCGATGCGTTTTACTGCATTCCAAAGTCCTGAGTCTATTCAAGAGGAAGATAATGGTTTAACATTAGATAAGTTGAATGTTTCACCAGTTGATAACCTACCACATCTGATGGTTCCTATTGATGCACCAGAAGTATGGGGATGTGGTGTAACATATAAAAGAAGCGCGGATATGCGTGATGATGACACTCAGCAAGATATATATAGTCGTGTTTATCATGCAGATAGACCAGAGATATTTTTCAAATCAACACCCTCTCGCTCAGTTGGTCCAAATGCATATATAGGTATACGTAGCGACTCTCAGTTAACAGCCACCGAACCAGAACTCGCTTATGTTCTTGGTGGTGATGGTGAGATTATTGGATATACACTTTGCAACGATGTGTCTGCGTGGGATATAGAACGGGATAACCCTTTATATCTACCACAATCCAAGGTTTTCTACGGGTGTTGTGCTCTCGGTCCAATGTTACTCACACCTTCAGAGATTGATGATCCATATAATCTTGAGATGAAATGTACAATCCTACGTGATGAAGAAGAAATTTATGTAGGGAAGGTTAACACTTCACAAATAAACTGGAAGTTTGAGCAACTCACTGAATTCTTGATGAGAGATAACCCAATTCCGTTTGGTACAGTTGTATCTACAGGTACTGGGATTATTGTTCCAAATGATTTACCGCTTATTCCGAACGATATAGTTAATATTGAAATCGAAGGCTTTGGTGCGCTTTCTAATCCTGTGAAACAACTGTAATAGGTGTTGTATGCATGAAACCGAGACGTATATCGGTCTACACAAAACTGAATTAGACACACCTGTGTTATTAATTGAACTGGATATAATGGAATCCAATATCCAGAAAATGGCGGATTACTTCACAACTGTCAATGCAGAACTAAGACCTCATGTTAAAACGCATAAAACGCCAATAATTGCCCATAAACAAATTGCAGCGGGTGCAATTGGAGTGACATGTGCGAAGTTAGGGGAAGCAGAAGCAATCATTCATGCAGGAATTCGTGATGTTCTAATTGCCAATCAGATAGTTGGCAAACAAAAAATAGCACGGTTGATAAACCTTGCAAAACATTCTGAAATAATGGTTGCCGTAGATTGTCCAAACAATGTACAAGCGATTTCGGATGCAGCATCTGCAAAAGGTGTTAAGATTAGGATATTAGTAGAAGTCAATATCGGTATGGATCGGTGCGGTGTTGAACCAGGAAAAGCAACACTTGAGTTGGCACAGCAAGTGTGCAATAGTGATAGTTTGAAGTTTGAAGGGTTGATGGGGTATGAAGGACATACCGTCGCAAAACCGGACAGAACTGACCGTGAAACTGCAACTCGAGATGCAATGCAACGGTTAATTGCTTCAAAACGTTATCTTGAAGAACATGGGATAACAGTATCGATAATGAGCGGAGGGGGAACAGGTACATATAACATTACAGGAAGCATCCCTGACATAACTGAAGTACAAGCGGGTTCCTACGTTTTTATGGATTCAACCTATAATAATGTTGAAGGTGTTGGTGAAAAGTTCGATTGTTCGTTATCTATATTAGCGACCGTTGTCAGCCGTCCTGACCAAAACCGTATTATTGTAGATGCAGGTTTGAAAGTGCTTACAAAGGAATTTGGTATACCGCAACCGATTGGTAATAATGGACTTGAGATGACAGGTCTATCTGAGGAACATGGTAAAATGCAGGTGTCTGAAGGGAGTGTTTCACTTAATCCTGGAGATAAACTGGAGATTCTGCCGACGCACTGCTGTACAACTGTTAACCTCCATGACAGGTATTACGGCATCCGTAATGAGATAGTCGAATCTGTGTGGAACATATCTGCAAGAGGGAGATCACAATAATGATTTCAACAACAACCAATTCTATAGAAGGAAAACAAATTGGTGAATATCTGGGGTTAGTTACTGGTGAAGCGATCATGGGTGCCAATATTTTTCGTGATTTTCTCGCTGGGATAACAGATATGATTGGTGGGCGATCCAATGCTTACGAGGGTAAACTTGCTGATGCTCGTGAAACTGCAATCAGAGAAATGGAAGAAATTGCACAACAAAGGGGTGCAGATGCTGTTGTCGGTATTGATATTGATTATGAAGTACTTGGTTCCAATAATGGAATGCTAATGGTAACAGCAACCGGAACTGCAGTCAAACTAAGTTGACTTAAATATCACATTCCAATTATGTATACACATAGTAATCCATATCATTTGTAAATAGAGTTTCTTTAAACTGTCAAAACATAATATTATCTCATCAGATTTACATAGGAGGGATTCGGTGCAATTGTTTTTATCCGTCAACAAACCTAAAATTCAACGTAAATACTATCTTTTGTCATTCTTATTGTTTTGTACAGTGGGTACATCTTTATTCGCACAACTCGAAACTGATGCTTACATTTCAGTACGTTATACTCTTCCCCAAATTGTTGGGGAGAGTACCAACATTGTCTCAGGAACAGTAACTGAAGTTAACACCAATCGAAAAACTGCAAATTTTGAGGTAGAAGATAATCTCAAAGGAAAGAGCGAGTTTGATGTGATTAAAATTCGTTTTGACATTTATAAGGGTGAATCAGACCATAGAGGTGAACTTTCACGATTTTTGAAGCAAGGTGAACCGATTCTCGTTTGTTACTTACAAGAGGATAGACGAATAGATGCACTTGCTCACACAAGGGGAAGATGGTTTCAACTTCAACTTACAAAAGATTCTCAACGTGGTTGGGGTAGATGGGGTTTTACTCACTTTGAGAAATACCTCAATAGGGATACAGTCTCAAAAAGAGACTCAACAATTGAATTAAAGAAAGAACTTGACTCTATTATCAATGGCGATACAATAAAATTATTAATGTTAAACAAGAAGTCATATCAGGGGGAACGTAATGTTTTGTCTGGTATCCCTAATGCAAGAAACCGTTGGATTACTTGGAATCAGACCACTGACAGAAATCTTCGAGGACTCCGTGGAAATGACATCCTATGGCTTGGTTACAGGTCAATTGATGACGGTAGATATCAACTCAATAATTCACAAGAGAAACGGATTAGAGATTTTGTAAAGGGTGGTGGTGTTGTGATAGTTTCTGGACAAGATAACGACGAAGACCGAAAAAGTGGCGTTGGTTGGTTGTCCGAACCCCTTAAAGGTGTAGAGAGTAATCAACACAATGACTTCAAACCAACATCCATAGCAGGTTCCCTATTTAAAGCACCACACCGTATACAATCTGGACAACTTTCACTTGATGATTCTTGGAATGGTTGGAATGATAAATTTGAAGTGCTTGCTACAACGAATAGCGGCAAAGAGATAGTTGTTGCTAAGTTAAGATATGGAAAAGGCATGTATCTCATCACGAATCTTCGCAACGATAGTAAAGAGAACATATCTAAAAATAGTAAAATGCTTGAGAATCTCTTACATTATGCAGTAGATTTCTTGGATTAAGCAGATTAAATATAGGATTCCACAAATGAGAAAGACTATCTGGGTTGTGTCCTTAAGTATAATGTCCGTATTTGTCTGTTTCACGGCTACCGCGCATGCTGTTATCCCGCAGCTTATCGGTCCTCTCACTGCTCTACTTGCCATAATTCCACAGATTCTTGCATTTGTTGGTGTGGCAATACTGACCTCACTTGTTTTTGCTCGCGACACCACAAAAATGGTGTTCTATAAATTGATAAACTTTCTTACTATGCGTAGAATAATAGTTTCAGTGGTTAGTCTGGTAGTTCTAATAGGATTGGCTGTATTAACTTTCCATTTTGTTAGTAAAGGAATTAATTCGAACACTAATCCTTTGGATATAGTTGATAAAACAACAGAAGAGAATAATGTAAGAGCCGGTAAGGCTTGGACAACATTCAGAAGTAATGCAAATCGCACGGGACATGTTGATGACCTACCTGGACCGATATTCGGAACTACTTCATGGGTTTTCAAAACCGAAGGGATGCAGACGGTTCAGTTTTTATCATCTCCTGCAATCGTTGGTAACCGTCTCTATATTGGTGCGACACGAGGTGCTGTTTTTTCCGTCCGTGGTGCAACATACTGTATAGATACAGATACAAAGGAAGTTGTCTGGCGGCACGACTCAGATATTCCAATCGTATCATCTCCCGCAGTAGTGGCTGGAAGAGTCTACATCGGAGAAGGTTTTCATGAAAATACCAATTGCCGTCTCCAATGTCTTGATGCGAAAACTGGGGATCCAATTTGGTATTTCCCAACAGCAAGCCATGTTGAGTCAACACCATTCATTACGCAAGGAAGACTATATTTTTCAGCAGGTGCGGATGGAATTTACTGTTTGGATGCACTGGCTGGTGAAGAGATTTGGCATTTTCCTGCTGTGCATGCAGATATCTCACCTTTAGTTAAAGATGGTAAGGTATTTTTCGGTACTGGTTACGGACAATATAAAATGTATGCAGTAGATGCACAGACTGGTGAGGAAATATGGTCAACACCAGCACCTTATTCTGTTTGGGGAAATCCAAGCGCTTATGAAAACTTAGTTTTTTTCGGTCTTGGTAAAGGTAATTTTTCTGAAAGTGCACCTATTCCAGCAGGAAAGGTCGTAGCATTGAACGCAGAAACTGGCGATATTGTGTGGGAATATGAAGCAGATGATGCAGTTCTCACTGCAATTGCTGTAAATGATGGTTATGTGATATTTGGTTCTCGTGATGGACATGTTTATTCTGTGAACGCGAATGACGGAGAACTCCAATGGAAAACCTACCTTCAAGGGGTTGTTGTGTCATCACCAGCAGTTACACAAGATTCAGTATACGCAGCAACGGGTAATGGCGTTATTTACAGTCTGGCAAATAATGATGGTAGTATCTTATGGGAATATGATGCACAAGCCGTTGAGATTGGTTTAAATTTCATGTCTTCACCTGCTATTGCAAACGAGAAACTTTATATAGGTACTAATGATAGATATATTTTTTGCATGGGTGGAGCAGATCCAGCAAAAACTTTAGGTGATCGTTAATATTCCGACAAATCACATTAAACAATTGAATATGTTTATGTAGTTTATTTTGAAACCTATAGTTCAGATAATGTAAACGAGTTTTGGATAAATTAGTTAAAACATCCAAAAAGGAGAAAAAAATGAAAAATTTATTGATTATAACCGCACTTTTGTTGTTAATTACATGTTTAACGGCAGATGCACAGTGGCGTAGTAAAACTCATGATGAATATCACGCGCTAATAAAACCTGCTGACATAACGATTGATGGTGATCTTAAAGATGAAGAAGGTTGGGAAGGTGTCTTTGAATCAGTTACTGGTACAGATGGTGAACCTTACCGTGGACTTGAATTTGAAGATCTTGGTACCTTTCAAGCACATGGTGGTGGAACATGGAAAAATGCGAAAGATCATGAGACTGCATTTATGATTGTTTGGGATGAAGATGCAGTTTATCTCGCACTGAGTATTACTGATGACGAGCATGAAAATGCTGCTAATGCTGCTTGGAACGGTGACAGTGCACAAATCTCTTTTATACCTAATGGTATGAGGGAAGAAGGTCAACCAAACATTTTAATTAATGTGGCATTAGGTGGTAACGGAAACGTTATTATTCACAATGAAACATTACATGGTAATCCGGGACTTGCACCTGACCAAGTAGCCATTGTCCGCAACGAAGGTGAAACAGAAACTTACTATGAAATCGAGATTAAACCCGAAAATTTAGGACAGAATTCTTTTGAAGAGGACTACGAATTCGGTCTCGGAATCTGTGTTAACGATGGTGATCTGGCTGCAGGACAAGGTGGACAGAAAGGTTGGAGTGGATGGTATCCACACGCTGTTGTACACGGAAAAAACCCTTCAAAAACAGGTCTTGTAATACTAACCGATGAACAGCTTGCTGTAGAAGCAAAGAATAAATTAACAACAACTTGGGGTAGATTGAAATCTATCAGATAACAGTTTTGACTTGGTTCAAAACTACTGAGACCAATGCAGTATAACTACTGCTATATTGATAGTTGGTCAAAAACTGAATTGACCAACTAACCATTTAATTTGCAACACTGTTGCGCTTTAAAACATCCACTGTCAAAGGTGGATAACAATTCCAAAAGTGAGGTAATATAGTGAAAAAATATGTTTTTGAAATCACTGCTATTTTTGTGGCAGTATTATTAATTGGTACTAATTTTGCTGATGCACAGTGGCGTAGTGAAACACATGATGTTTACAATGCACCTACTGGTATTGATGTTGAGATAGATGGTAATCTTGACGAATGGGACGGTGTCCTGGATTTTGTCACCGGCACAGATGGATCTACTTTTTGTGGTGTTGAATTTGAAGGTAGAAACAGTGAAGTAAAAGTTTGGGAAGACCATGCTGGTGGCACTTGGAGTGGACCTGATGACCAAACAACTTGTTTCATGATTGTGTGGAATGAGGATGCTGTGTATCTTGCAATTAGTGTTACGGATGACAGTCATCAAAATTCCGGAGCGGCTTGGAACGGTGATAGCATACAACTCAATGTTGTTCCAAGCGGTATAAGGGACGCCGGTCAACCATTCTTTCTTTATAATGCGGCATTAAACGAGAATGGCGAAATTCTCTTACATAATGAAAGATTGAATGGACAGCCTGGACTCGTTAGTGGTGATGATATTGCTATAACCCGAGATGAAGATTCCAGTACAACCAATTATGAATATAGATTTACTCCGGCTAATTTCGGACTTGATATTTCTCTAAGTGAAGGTCTTGAAATTGGATTGGGAATATGTGTTAACGATGGTGATAAAGAAGATGGACAAGGAGGACAGAAAGGTTGGAGCGGTTGGAATCCACATACTGTTGTTCATGGAAAGAATCCAGAAAAGACCGGTCTTGTTGTCCTGACTAATGCAATAACCCCAGTTGAACCAAAGGATAAACTAACAACAACTTGGGGTACAATCAAATCTGTCAGATAGTAGAAATTCCCTTTCAAAACCATTAGGTCATTATAGCAGTCTTCTTCAATTGCTATAATGACCTACTTTGTTTATAAATTACCTAATAATCCATTTATCACATTTTCAGATTCGCCCACCTCGTTGTGAGTTTCCCATTTGGTTCAACAGCAGCAAAATCTTCAACATAGTTTAGCAAATTCTCCATGAAAAGCTTCGCCATGTTTTTTGTATGGTCATCGTTACCTACGATATAGTATTTATCAGGTGCAATTGCCATCATTATGAACTTACCTTTCCCGAATTCTGCTTCCATAATGACAGGTTGTCCCAAACTTTCCATTAACACATCAAATCCTGATTGAGAAGCGATGACTTCCCATACAGTAGGCCACCCTTGATGTCCCCAGTCTTTAAATGTATCCTCTTCCATAGGGTTTGGTTCGTTAAAAAGCCGATGTTCAGCGTTTAGTATTTTAAAATCTGTACTATCACGGTCACTCCTAACACAACTCAATTCAGGTGGTAACCAATCCACATTCGCTTCGTTCTGATCAGCTTGGGTCGGTTCCCAGACGACACCACCATTACTAACGAAATCCTGTATTGCTTTTGCATTCTTGTCAAGGCTTTGGTGTAATCCAGCATTGTTGGTCGTCATACTACCGATTAGTAAGATTCTATTATCCGCTTTGAAAGGTAGGTTCCCGCCTTCAAGTTCCTTTGTCAGATCATCATATTCTACTTTGAATTTTTCCAGTGTCTGACGCAATGCATCAACCTTTGTCCACTCGTCAGCAAAATCAACAACAGCAATTTTAGCAGCTTCAACAGGTATTACGGTTATAACAAGTATCAAAATACCGAACCATGCAAACAAACGGTGAGACATAATTTATCTCCTTATAGGTATCACGTATTACAAGATCCCAAAGAACCCTTATCCACTTGCAAGATAGCCAGCTATTTTGCTTACTTAAACTGTATGACGGTTCATCTAATGATCGTGATGGTCAGTTTTGTTGTAGTGCATACGAAGTAGATCCACACCAAAGTCGTCCTCAATGTGTCGCCATACAGAATGTATGTGGTTTGCGTTGTTCTGTGTGTTGTCATATTCCACAAAGAATAATGGTCCGTGTATGCGATAGTAATGAGGCATTCTACGTTCCTCTCCACCTGCCCATGCAAAATGAATGTCATTCAAACTTCCATCCCGAAGTTTGCGTCGTTCTATTTGTGCAACTTCATCCGGAAGTCTATCGATATATTCATGAACAACTTGAACAAGAAGTTCGCGTTGATGTGTTTGCATAGTTTCAACTGCTAATCCCTCTACCGAGTCAAATTCAACTTTGGGAGCATTGCGAGTTAGAATATCTGAAGGTGCATCAGAATTGATTACAGCTTGCGTCTTCTGATAAGGAGTGAGACTTAACAATAGTTGTCGCGCTAAATCTTCTTCTGCGAAAAGTACACGTAAGCCTTTCTTTTCTCCTTCCGGTACCTCAGCAGGATTAGAACCAAAGAAGAAAGGATTTGGAGAAACAAGTTCGCGATTGACAACTGTAAAGTTGAGTGAGACATGGTGTCCTTCAGCACGCCAACCCCATGCACCATTATCTGTTGGATCCCCGAAAACGGTAAAAAAGTAAAATTCTGGATTACGTTCTAACCTTCCATCTCCACTTGTTTTTTCAATTTTACCGAGTATAGTTTCTAAGTTAATTATTGCACGTGCTTTATTATATCCATTTTCACTCAATCCGCTTGCCATTAATGCAAATGCTGTATCCTGTTGGTGAGGATTTAATTCCTTTAAGGATACACCTTGACGTTCCCACATTTCAATTGGAATGTAGTGCCAACGAAATCGCTCATTACCATCAAAGGGTTGACACGCTTTCTCACGTAAAGTAGGCGTTAAACCGTCCAAGAAATTAGCAGCTGCTTGTGCCATACGTTCTGCTGTTTCTGAAGCTGGGATTACCTTTGGGTTTGCTTGAGTGTTAGAATGTTCATGTTCCACCGAAAACACCTCCATATTATATACTGTTATTATTCTAACTTAATTTCCTTCATAAATCTACTTAATTTGAATAACAACAACTATATTTGATGATTCATCACAACCCATGTTCAGTAAATAGAATATAATGAATGCATACCAACAAATTTTGATGCAAAAAAGTAATTTCTGTAAACTTAATCAAACCTGTAAACGTTAAATGATTTAAGTTGTTCAAAAACTGAACGAAAGTCTGGCAAGTATTATGGACAAATTGATAGATGATGAAATGCTCGTAGCACAGTTCAAATCAGGTAGTCAGAAGGCTTTTGATGAATTAATGAAACGTTATGAACGTAGAATATTTGGTTATCTACTGCGATCTGTTAGAAATTATGAAGATGCCGAGGAGTTAACACTTGAAGTTTTCTTTAAAGCATATCGCGCGCTAAATTCTTGGGAGCCAAAGGCGAAATTTTCGACATGGCTTTACACAATTGCCTCTAATCTTTCTATTGATTATCACCGTTCTAAGGCAAGGAAACCAGTCTACATGTTTGAGGATGAAGAGGTAATTGAAACAAAGCTTGTTGCCACTGACATATCAAGTAATCCTGAAAAAAATCTTGAAGATAAGGAACGGGGACGGATGATTCGAGAAGCTGTTGACGAACTATCATCAAAACAGAAGGCTGTCTTTATGTTGACACGGTATGAGGGTTTACAGATAAAAGAGGTTGCAAAAACCCTTGGAATGGCAGAAGGTACTGTAAAGATCCATCTTCACCGTGCCATGAAAAAATTGCAAACTTTGCTAAGACCATTATGGGAAAATAACGAAATATAGGAGGTAAGTCCATGCCTAAATGTTATAGAATTGAAGCACAAGTGATTGAATATGTATTTGGTGAGTTAGACCCATCCTTAGTATCCGATTTTGAAAGTCATCTTACCACATGCAACAAATGTACCAGAAAGGTATTTGCTTATAAACGCGTGCTTCACTATGTAGATGAAGCAGAGGGTGAATTCATTCCGACCCCAATTGCACCCCCAGACCTTGAGATGAAACTATACAGACGTCTCGCAGAGGTGCCACCTGAAAAACCTTCACCACTTTCACAACTTTTGAATACCTTAACCAACTTATTCAATGTCTTTAGAGAACAGAAGGTCGCAAGTATCTGTGCATTTGCATTTGCTGTTATTGCTGTTGCGTTTTTTGTCGGTAATCCATTTAATCCTATTACACGATATGATGGAGACCAATCTGTATCAGCAGATCAACGTATTGAACAATACAGACATCAGGGCATTCAACGAAGCATGGATGATGTGCTACGTAATAAACATCTCCGAAATTCAGATTCCTGGGATACAGTCAGTCAACTGAATCGTGTTAAAGATCAAGCGGAAGGTACTGATTGGGTAAATATTGCTAAAAAACAGTTAAAGAGTGTCCGACAAAACTCTGACCTGTAGTATTCTATAACAGTTGTGAGAAATCAATTGAATCCTCATAAAGAAATGAATTTTTATATAACATTGTTACGCTCAACCATAATCGTGCTGATGTTGCTGTTAATGTTTCAATTCCCAACACATTCGCAGCTTGATGAAGTTACCTCTTTAATTCAGGATAGACAGTATACAGAAGCAGTTAATAAGTTAGAATTACTTGCCGAATCTTCAAACAATGTTGAAACTCGGAGCAAGTACTTCTATCAATTGGGTGAGATTTATTACAACTACACTCAGCAATATCCAAATGCACTAAATGCCTATAAAAAAATACTTGAGATGAAAGCATCTGGACTACCTGTGGCAGAAATATATCTTGCATACATTAAGATTGGTGATGTCTACAGCAGAATGGGAGAGTACGAGAAGGCAATTCAGAATTTCCTTACACTTGTTGACACTGCACCAGAAACTCACTTTGTATACGAAATCGGTATGCGGAAAATACGAGAAATTAGGAACGCATTAAGTGACCTTATGTTGCAACAACAGATTATAAAGACTTACAAAGGCACTCCACTTGAGGCGATAGCACAATTTCAGATAGGAGAACTTTACCGAAATCATACTCAACTTAATCAACCCGAAAAAGCCATTGAATCCTATCAGGCATTGCTTAAAAGACATCCAACTGACATGATAGCAGCTGAAGCACAATGGAGGATTGCACATTTAAGACATACGGTATTACATCAATTGCCATTAGCCATTGAATCCTATAAAAAAGTGGCGGATAATTACCCTACAAGTAATTTTGCAGCCGAAGCTCTTTTTCATATTGCAACTTTACACCGTGAAACAGAAAACTATAAAAATGCACTTAATGTATATAATGCCATAGTTGAGAATTATCCAAACTTTTGGAATATGCATGCTGTTCATTATTGGTCGGGAAATTGTTATGAAAAAACTGAAAACTATAACGAAGCACTTAATTCATACAAAACTTTCCTGTATGTGTACCTTCCAAAACTTGATCCGGTCTACTTTGGACAAATATCTATGTACAACAAAAGTGTTGAAGAAGTAACCGAACTAATACAGACAAAAATAAACACGTTTACAAAACAGATACCTATAATTGAATTCGAAAAACTTGAAAATGAAGTTGACAATGATGATTATGAAAATGCTTTAGTAACTGCTAATAATCTTATTGTGAATTTTCCCGGCACACAATATGCTAAACGTGCTGCTACACAACTTAATTCAATTAAACACCGCGCTGCAATACAAAAGTTGATTACTCAAATTCAGGAGAATAAGACAAATGCTGCAGATTCGGTTAGAGCACAACTGCATATTGCAACAATCTATGAACGTGAGTTGCTTGATTATTCTAAGGCAGTTGATGCATTTTATAAAGTTGTGCAAGATTATCCTAAATCACCTTATGCAGCTGAAGCATATTACCGTATAGGAATGATTTATGCAGATATACTTGAAAAGCCCAATAGTGCATTAAAAACTTTCAACATTGTTGTTGTAGACCATCCGAATAGTCTACAAGCCATGATGGCAACTTTTCAAGTTGGAGAAATATATCGTAAACTTGAACGATTCGATGAAGCACTCGAAGCATATCAAACAACTGTCAGTTATCCAGAACGTGAACTATATCTATCAGAAGGGTATCATGATAGTTATGCAGATAGAGCACAATTTCGTATCGGTAGGGTAAATTATGAAGACCAACGTTACACTGATTCTCGCTATGCATTTGAGAACTTCATCAAGAATCGCTCAGGTTCACCTCGCTTAGCTGCTGCACATATATACTTAGCCGTTATGCATCAAGATAGTGGAGAAAATAAAATGGCGGTTGATCACTACCTATCAGCTGAGAAGTTGTTGATGAAGAGTCAAATTCAGATGCAAATGGTCATTGATGAAGCAGGTAGTCTCGGTTACCAAAGTCCAGAGAAAGTAATTGCGAAATTACAAGAAGTCAAAAACGACTGATGACTGAATGATGTTTCATGAGTAACAGCGGAGTGTTTTAGTTCACTATTAGATAGTATATTATTTGAAACATTCCTCTATGAATCTACGCCAAATGTAGCCAGACATTTGGCGTAGATTTTGTTCGTATATACATCTATGAAGGGAATTAACTGGCAATCCCAAGCATTTATGCTTGGGTCAAAAAACGCTTGATATTTACATATATTTTGTGATAAAATAATAAGACTGACTCTGTGGTAGGTGCGTCAACACCTGCCACACCTTTGACGAGGGGTCAGCATCTTATCAGGAGTCAGATATGGCATACAAGACCCATAAAATCACATTAGATCCGACATTTAAGCAGAGGCGTTGGTTTTCCCAACAATGTGGTTATGCGCGTTTTGCGTATAATCAAGCGTTGTCAGATTTTAAGATTGGATTAGATACCGATAACTTCCAATCATGGCGAACCCTGAATAACAACTTCAACAAAGCGAAAAAGCGTTATGAGTGGACACGTTCACAAGACCAAAGAGCTGCACTGTATGGCATCAGAAATCTTGGGCAAGCGATTGCGAATTGGATATCCAAGCGTGCGAAGTTTCCAAAGTTCAAAAAGCGTGGCATTAGGGACGCTTGGACAACGGACGAACAATCCGTGCAAGTAGAAGGTAAACGTATCAAGTTGCCAAAAATCGGTTGGGTCAACATGTTTCAACCATTACGTTTTGAAGGCAAGATTATCAGCGTGACAATTTCAAGGACGGCACACCGTTGGTTTGTATCTATCACCGTAAAAACAGAGGACACCACAGCAGTTGACACCTCAACACACCCTGCAATCGGTATAGATGTCGGTATCAACACATTAGCAACCTTGAGTGATGGCACGAAATACCATAATCCAAGACCCCTAAAACGCTATGAACGTAAACTAAAACGAGAACAACGCAAATTGAGCAGACGTGTTTTCAAGTCTAATAACTGGATAAAACAGAAACAAATTGTGGAGCGTATCCATTATCGGATTGCTTGTATCAGAACAGATACACACCACAAAGCAACAACTGATATTGTCAACCGCGCAAGTCATATCACAGTGGAAACACTAAATATAACCAACATGCTAAAGAATAGGAAATTAGCAAAAGCATTATCAGATAGTGGATTAGGCGGGTTTCTACAGAAACTCAAGACGAAAGCAGAGGCATTAGGAATACCCATCACAGAAGCACCGCAATTCTATGCATCCAGTAAAACTTGTTCCAGTTGCGGACATAAGAAAAAAGACCTAACACTTTCAGAAAGAACATATCACTGCGGCGTATGCCAATATCAAGAAGATAGAGATGTAAACGCTGCAATAAACCTTGAAAACCTCGCTGTCGGATAGACAGAGAGCATAAACGCCTGTGGAGTCCGAATAAGACCTCACACAGTTCAGAATAGAGGCACGAGAGACGGAAGCAGGAATCACATAGAGGAGAGTTATGTGTTTCAAAGAAGCACACGACTTTAGTCGTCGTGAGTATCACTACTTACATACTCACTTATAGCGAATATAAATATAGTGGATTTTACAATTATCTTGACAGTTTCTTTGTAGGAGGGAACTCCGGGGAATGCCATTTAGGTATTCGTCCAAATCAACGCAGAATGCGCGCATGGCATTTGTCGGGTATGAATGCTATAGAGCATTCCCCGCCTACAGAAGAAAGATCCTTCATTGGCAAAAACATTTGAATTCTCTAATGAAACAATATTAAATAGAATTGGTATAAGAATGTAAACCTATGATTATTTCATAGACAAAACACATTTGACTTGCTATAATTATTCTCAAAAAACGTAAATGCTGAAGAATCTGTTCAATTTTTTAGTTGATTTCTCACCGTAGATTGAGGACATAAGTATGCACCAGTTGGGAGGAATAAAGTAATTGTCAGCCGAAATCCTAAATGGAACTCGTCTTGCACAACGGATCCGTAGCAGAATCCGTAAGCAGCTCAAAAAACTCACTATCACTCCCGGACTTGCTGTTGTCCAAGTTGGCAATGATCCTGCATCGTCTATCTATATCAAACACAAACAACGCGATTGCGAAAAAGTACATTTCCATTCAGAAGTCCATCGTCTATCAGCTGAAACTTCACAACAAGTTCTCTTAGACAAAGTTAAAGAGTTAAACGATCAAGAAAACATACACGGTATTTTGGTACAGATGCCCCTACCAGATACTATTGATGAACAAACAATCATCGATGCAATCCCGCCAAATAAAGATGCAGATGGACTTACACCTCTCAATTTAGGTAACTTATTCATTAATCGAGAAGGAACTACTCCCTGCACTCCTACAGGTATTATACGTCTTATAGAATTGTCAGGTGAAGCGATTGAAGGTAAACATGCTGTCTGTGTAGGCAGAAGTCATCTTGTTGGAAAACCTATCGGTATAATGCTACTCAATCGTAACGCTACAGTAACTTACTGCCATTCCCGAACATCTAATTTAGCTGAAGTAACAAAACAGGCGGATATTCTTGTTGCTGCAGTTGGGAAACCATCCTTTATTACCGCAGACATGGTTAGACCGGGTTCAATTGTCATTGATGTTGGCATCAATTCTGTCTCTGACCGTCTTGTTGGAGATGTCAAATTTGATGATGTAAAGGAGATTGCAGGATTTATTACACCTGTACCGGGAGGTGTTGGTCCATTAACGCGGGCAATGTTGTTAGAAAATACTCTTAAGTTAGCAAAACAACAACAAAAATAGTTCTCAGCATCCCGTGATATTGTTATCTATTTCACATATTTGCTCATTATAAAAAATAGTTTAGATAGAAATACAAAATTGACAAACGGAGGTTATATATGGCGTTTCCAGGATTTGAATTGAATGAAAAAGTTATGTTAATCACCGGTTCAGGTAAAGGAATCGGTAGAGGTATTGCACTTGCAGCTGCCCAAATGGGAGCTAAGGTAATATTAAACAGTCGAACACGGTCTGACCTTGACGAGGTAGCTGAAGAAATACGACAGAATGGCGGGGAAGCAGAACCTGTTGTATTTGATGTCAGTGATTTGAAATCTGTTGAAGAAGGCGCGCAAGCAGCAGTGGATGTATGGGGTAGGGTAGATGTTCTCGTGAATAATGCTGGAACAAATCGTCCTAAACCTGCATTAGAACTGACAGAGGAAGATTGGGATGCGATCTATGATCTTAATCTAAAGGGTCTATTCTTCTTAACTCAAACACTTGTCAAACCGATGATTGAACGTGAGAGTGGAAAGATCATCAACATATCCTCAACAATGGGATTGGTAGGTGGTCCATTACGTACTGCCTATTCAGGTAGTAAAGGTGGTGTTGTCCTGTTAACAAAAGGACTTGCAGTTGAATGGGCACCACATAACGTTACCGTCAATGCTGTAGCTCCAGCATTCACCCGCACCCCTCTTGCAGATGTTCTCTTACAAAGAAAAGAATTTTATGAAGATGTTGTTCGTCGTATTCCGATGGGACGCGTTGGGGAAGTAGATGAGGTGGTCGGTGCAGTTCTGTTCTTAGCATCAGATGCAGCAAATTGGGTCACTGGACAAACTATTGCTGTTGACGGTGGATGGGTTGCATGGTAATCCAACTTTTGTTACAACTATATTTGAAAAGATTGTAATCCATCATAAGTTGTATTTTGTTGAAACTAATCTAATAACAACTATACAAAACAGAGTTATCTCGCTTGAAAATCGACCATAATTAGATTATAATTTAACTGTCTATAATTGAGTTGATTAATTTAAGGCTTTATTAGTTAGACATTAGTACACTTTCGTTGCCAACGTTTAAATAATATACCATTTTGTCAGCAGAATAAATTTCATAAAAACAGAATATTTATACTATTCTTATGAGATAGGTTCGGATCAACTCAAGACTTTATAATAATATTTAACTATTAGAATTGAGAGAAATCTCATTTAGGAGACGAATATAGTGAAACGTTTTTTTGTTTTAGTAGCTGTAGCTATTGTAATCCTCTGTCAGATGAGTTGTTCATCTGATGAGCAAACACAGATTGATAATCCTGCAATTATCAATTCTATTGATGGTTCTACTGCTGCACCCATAGTTGGTGAAGTTCAACTTGAAAGTATGTATGTAGATGAAGTCAGAAGACTCGCTACAAAAACCCCTATTGAAGTTATTACTGTAATCGAAGGTACAAGCAAGATCATTTTTGAGGCGGAATTCCGTAGAGTTCAATCTTCGAGTTTCGGATTTCCACTATACGAATGTGTATTGACAGATGAAGCAGTATCTGCAATGGGTGGTCTTGCACAAGGAATGTCAGGTAGTCCAGTTGGAATCTCAGGACGTGTTTTCGGTGCACTTGCTTATGGTGATGCATGGGCAAAGGCTCCACATCGATTCTGGGTTACACCAATTGATGCAATGGAAGGAACATTAGATCATAATACATTTGGTGAATTCCTTGCACCTCCAGCACCTGGTGCCCCTGGTGCAGTCGTTAACGCAACTTATACAGCGGTAAAAACACCCATTACGATATCTGGGATTGACAATAATAGGTTGCAGCAACTTTCTTCACATCTCGCTGACACACGTTATAATAATGTCGAATTCTATTCCCGTATAGGTGGTGCACCAGCAGCACCTCCTGCAAATGCTTCACATAATTTATCTGCTGGAGACATGATTGGTGTCGCTTTTGTAACTGGTGATATTGTTAATTCCATGGGTTTTGGCACAGTCACACAAGTCTACGGAGACAAATTCGTTGCATTCGGTCATGATATCTACCGTGATGGTAAAGTATCATTACCTGTTTACAGAGCAGTTGTAGACGGTATCGTTCCCAGTACAGAGATAGCATATAAATCTGCGACTGCTTATGGAAATCCGATTGGAACAATTACCAAAGACCTTAGACCCGGTATTGTAGGTGAACTTGGTAAATTAGCACCAATGATCCCCCTTAAAGTCACTTATCAACCTGTCAATAGTCCACAACCCATTGTAAGCAACCACAAAGTTGCTTATGGACAGGAAGCATTTATTCCAATTGTAGCAGCAATCACATTGGATGCGATACGTATGGAAGTAAATCCTGGAACAATTGAAGCAAATGTTGCAATCAGTTTTAAAGAGACTGAAGAGGAATACACTGAATCCTTCCGCTCTATAGCACCTGATCCATTCGATGCAGTTTTAGACAATATGGATTATATTGTTCAGTCGTTTTCCAACATTTTAGCAAATGGTGCAGGTAGAGCAACTATAGACGAAATACATATTTCAATCGCAGACCTGCCATATATTCTCCATACAGAAATTACCGATGTCCATGTCATTGGTGAAGTCAAACAGGGAGAAACTGCTACTTTTGTTGTTGAGATGCTTCCACACTGGAGTGCAACTGGACAGAACCGTAAGATGTATAGAGAAGTTAACCTTCAGATTCCTGAGAATTTCGTGCCAGGACCTGCGAGCATAGAAATTACCGCTGCAACTGAATACGGTAATCCATTCTTCAATCCATTTGCACCATCACCAGAGAATTTGGATCAACTGATAGAACAACTGATAGACCAGCAATTTGATAAAGGTTTAGTTTTTGTGACTCTTGCAACTATTGAAGAGGAACCTGAACTGGAAGAACCTTCAATTGAAGAATTTTTCGAAGATTTCTTTGAGGAATTTTTCACCAATATATTTGAAGACTTACCATTCCCAGAAGAGGGTGAACTTCCTCCTAATGGAGAACAACCCCCTGAAGATGGTGAAGTTCCACCTGAAGATGGTGAAGTTCTACCTGAAGATGGTGAAGTTCCACCTGAAGATGGTGAAATAATTGAAATAATTGATGAAGAAGAGTTGATGGAAGAAGTTGCACCTACCCCACGTCCGATACCTATCACCGGAACGGCTTTGGTTGTCAACCGTTTCATCGTGACGGGTACCGCAGTAGACGAATTAGAAATTCTTCCTGCAGTTGTTGAGGAAGTTCCAGAAACACCTGAGGAAGTTCCAGAAACACCTGTGGAATAATTCATCTTCAGAACTACAAAAATAAAGGGCAGGTCTATTTTCCTGCCCTTTATTTTATAATGATATTTATAGGATCACAAATACCTGATTATTGAGTGAATTAAATGGTCTATTCACATTTTACTGAAGACCTATTAGCATAACATTTAACTATATTAATGATTAACTCAATATCTTTTCTCGCTGATTCAATTGATGTATAACATGGTGTACTCTCAGTAATGCATGAGTGAAAATGACGAAGTTCACGAACAAATGCACTTTCCCATTCAATATTAGGATTTCTGCTATATGTTGTTCCATCTGTGTCTATTCCGTATATTGTCACCTCAGATAGAATTCCTCGTGAAAAGCCGGTAGGATATGAAACCAATACACGTTTGCTTCCTCCGTATATCTCTAATGTCTCCTTAAAATCCCATAGTTCAGGAAGATCTACCCAAGTTGCGACACAACGTGCTCCATTGGGATACCCGAACACGATAGATACTCCTCCACCCTCTGCCCAAACTTCTGCACTTATTACTTCGGATGGAGAACCAATCATTACACGTAAACTGTATATGTCGTGAATCATACTACCAGATAGAAGAAAAAAAGCACGTTCAGTTTCTGAGGAAACGGCACCAATAGCATCATACCGCGCCTTTTGACGTGCTGTATGTGCGGGAGCAAATGCATCTGGTGGCACATCGTTAAAACGTTCCACATCAAATTGGCTTAGATGCAATCGATTATTTGGATGTAGATGGTTTATTTGTACGAACCGATAACTATCCATACTATCCACTTCCCGTTTTGCAACTTGGAATGCAGGATCATGTACCTTCATGTAACCTGTCTGTCCAACTTTGCCTGCTTTCTTTTGTGCAGCAATCATTAAATCAATTTCCTGAAGAGAAAAACATACAGGTTTTTCTATAAAAACATGTTTTCCTGCTTCAAACGCAGCCAGAGCAACTTCAGTTTTAGGATCTCCATGACAGAGTAGTACTGCATCAACATCTGAATCTAATAGTTTCTGGTAATCTGTAACGTAATTTGGGATTTGGAATCTTTTTGCAGCAGCACCCGCTGCACCAAGTGACAGATCACAAACCACAGTCACCTCAAATTCTCTGTGAAGTTGTTTTAGGTTTGGTAAATGTTGAACTTGTGCCACCGCACCACAACCGACTACACCAATCTTAACACGACTCATTATGTTCTACCTCAAGTAATAAAGGCATCGGATATGTCCTTATCTTATCATATATCTAAAATAGATGCACACCATTTTGATTACTCATATCCATTCCAACATGTAAAAATAATTTGACACCTAAATAAAGTATGTGATAATCTGATGTATCAGCGTGCTTCAGCGAGTTTTGTGTGGAATAATGCGAAATATCAAACTTGTACTTGAATATGATGGTACAAATTACCATGGATGGCAGACACAACCGAACCTTCCTACTGTTCAACGGACTGTTGAGGACGCGTTGACTCGGTTGACTAATTCAACGATACGAATTGTTGGCGCAGGAAGGACAGATGCTGGTGTACACGCAGAAGGACAGGTAGCAAACTTTCATACAGAATCACAAATTCCGATAGTTGCATTTAAAAAAGGTCTTAATACCTTATTACCACACGACATTGTTGTATGCTCAGCAGATGAAGTATCCATGGATTTTCATGCGCGGTTCAGTGCATTGAGGCGACGATATCGCTACACGTTATTGAATCGAACTTATCCATCAGCACTATTACGATATAATGCGTTTTTTCATCCTACAGACATTGATATTGACAGTATCGATGCAATATGTAAAAGTATCGTTGGACAATGGGATTTTTCTTCTTTCCAAAAAACAGGAAGTGATAGACTAAATCCTGTGTGTGAAATATTTGAAGCATTATGTTACAAAATTGATGAATTAGTCTATATAGAAATAGAAGCGGATTCATTTTTGCGCGGAATGGTTCGCGCGATTGTGGGTACAGTCTTAAAATGTATGAAGAATACATCTGGTAATGTGGAGGATGTACGTGTTCAATTCCACCGCATCTTGGCAGCGAAAGACAGATCTGTAGCAGGTACATCTGTTCCTGCTCACGGGTTGTCACTTATCCGTGTTGAGTATAACGTCAAATAAAGAGGATTTTATGAATTACACCCAAGTCTTGAATGAATTGGAATCTCTGGTCAATGAAACGTTTGGTCTTTGGGAGCACAACCGAGTTGGATTCCAATGGCGGCACTATACATGGAATCACACTATGCGTGTTCGTGCAATGAGTATGGAACTCGGTCGCCGTGAAGGAGGAGATGTCCAGTTACTTGAGGTTGCTGGAACTTTACATGACATTACTAAACGTTATGATGGTGTCATTTTGACTGATGACAATGGGAAACGCATTCTTGACCATAACGGTTTCTGGCTAAACGAGATGCTCACGCCAGCAGGGAACAACATAGTCACAGAATTATATGAAAAGCATGATCTTCATGGAAAGGTACATCACGAATCTGGTGCTGTTATTACAGAAAACATCTTGGGGATGTATGACTTTGAACCAGCATTTGTAGAAGCTGCTACATCGGTCGTTTTGGCTCACCTAAAGCCTATGAATCTAACTGCGGAAGATTTCAAACTATTGTATGGGAGCATTGAAAATCAGATATTATATGATGCAGATACAATGGATCCGAATATTGGTTATACAGGTTTTTTCAGAAATATCCATATCCATGCATATTTCGCATTACAGCGCGGTAATTTTGATTTAGAAGAGTATGTTAGAAATCTACCGCGGTGGATTAATTCTAAACAGGAATTTGTTGATAAACTACTTACCGAATCGTCTCGTGAGGTTGCACAAGCCAGACAGGATCGAAATCTGCATCTATTCACACAAATGGTAGACGAATTAGATGATATGGAGATCAATCGCAAATACGGGTTACTCGGTATAATTGAGTATTTTGTCAGTGAGACGGAAGATCCACATTTCCTGAATCAACTTGATTATCTAAAATCCGAATGGCTTCCAACAAGAGAGCAGTGGGTTTCTGAAGAGGAGAGCAGTCAGTCAGAACGGGAACGCGCTGAAGCAGCTATCAAACGAGTTCAAGAGTTCTTGACGTTACTTGAACGAGAAGGTCGAGGAGAAATTTAAGGAGAATAGATATGAATCATCCTGAAACAAGTGAACACAAACCAATCGATGCCACACCACCTCCTATTCCTTACTCAGAAGAGTTATATAGTTTTGATACAATAGCCAATAGTATAACAGGTAGTTTTGACGGGGTAACTGATGCTGATATCCAATACTTTCATCAGAATGGTTATCTTGTTATAGAAGATGCCTTCACCAAAGATGAAGTTAAAGATGCATTAGATGGCATGGTACATCTGATGGATGGTAAAAATCCCGATTTTCGTGCAATCCAATTTGAACCGACGCTCGCGAAGGTTAAAGATGAAATGGATAAAGATGAACGACGTGATGCCATCAGAAAAATATTTAACTATGTAAATTATGAACCTCGACTTAACGCAATAGCAGCCCATACTGGTCTCCTTGGTATTTTGGAACGGATTATGGATGATAAGCCAGTTCTTTTTCAGGACATGGCTTTGGTAAAACCACCACGTTTCGGTTCAGAGAAACCTTGGCATCAAGACTGTGCATACTTTAACTTAGAAGAAGGGACAACCGTTGTGGGTGTATGGATTGCTTTAGATGAAGCAACAGCAGAAAACGGATGTATGCACATTATTCCTGGATCACATAATGAGGGACCAATGATCCATTTCAAACGGAGAGATTGGCAGATTTGTGATACTCATGTTCCAGTTGCACGTGACACGGTCGTTCCGCTTCAACCCGGAGGCTGTTTATTCTGGCACGGATTGACTCATCATGGTAGTCCAGTAAATCGTACACCGAAACGACGTAGAGCCCTACAGTTACATTATAAGCCTGCAAGTTCTGATGAGGTCACTTCTCAGGAACGGATGGAGGTATATGGTAGTGAAGGTAAAGATGTGGATTGTTAAAAGAATATGGGCGGAATAACCGCCCACTAATAGATAGGTAAGGAAACACTATTTGTTCTCTTCAGGAAACGGTGCACGGATATCGTAACGTCCTTCTTTGAATACCGGCAACTTTCCACCTTCCACCAGAAGATCAAGTGGGTTTGGACGTGTCGTTAATGGGAATGTAACAACGTCTTGTAAACGTACTGATTCGTAAAATGCCATAAGGATTTCAATAGTACAAAGTCCATGTCTGCCTGCGTTGCGGTGTTCGTCAATGTCACCTTCAATCCATGCCAACATTTCACTAAACTGATTCGGTTCGCTTTGACGGGGTTTGATTGTTTGCCATCCTGAAGTTTTGCTGTTCAGAAGTTCAATCGTGCCATCACCCCCTCGTCGTAGTTGTCCATCATCTCCATAGACTGCATCCCCTCGTAATCCGGGACCAGGTAGATCGCTTTCGTAGATTCCACGAATACCACCTTCAAAGCAGATTTCAGCCATACACAGGTCTTCCGTTCTAACGCGTCGTTCCCAACGGTCTGTCTTTCGTGATACCTGACCGATGAGCCACTGTGGTTCTGGATCCCCGAGGATAAAGCGCATTTCGTCTATTTCGTGTGTGCCACGATTTAGTAATCCGTGTCCATCACGACGTAACATTGCTTGTGGTTGTCCAATAGCACCCTCTTGTATTAGTCTTCGTGCTTCACAATTGTTACCACTAAAACGGCGTTGATGCCCAACTACCAATTTCGTTCCGTTTTTTTCACAAGCATCCATCATGTCTTGTGCATCACCAACTGAGGCAGCCATTGGTTTTTCAGTGATAACACCAATAACACCATTTTCAGCAGCTGCGATTGTCGGTTCTGCACGGACACTTTGCCAAGTAGTAATACTAACAATGTCAAGATCCTCTTTTTCACACATTTCCTCAAAATCGGTATAATGTGTTGGTAATGATAATTCATCAGCAAATTTCGCAGCGGAGTCAGCACTGATGTCTGATGCTGAAACGACTGTTGCTCGACCAGAACCGTTCCAACTCCGTGCATGTGCACGTCCCATACCACCACAACCGATTACACCAACACGATATGTTTTTTCTGCCATCTGTGTACCTCAAATAAGTATGAATGTTGTTACTAACTCCTAAGTTTATCAGAAAATGATTATCAAATCAAACCAATTCTTGGAGCAATACGTCTGACAAAGATAGAAGTAATTACATGTGTCTAATTTAATACAATGACTATATGGAGTTCTTCAAGGTAGACTTATATTTGTAACAAGTACAGCATTGGCATCGTTTATGCAAGAAAATAGATAAGTAATATATAATTGCATAATAACCGTCAATAAAAAACTTTGGAAGGGGTAAAAAAATGGAAAAATTAATCATCAACGGTGGAACAAAACTTGAGGGTAAAGTAAAAATTAGTGGGTCAAAAAATGCTGTTTTACCAATTGCGGTCGCTGCAGCAATTCTTGGTGATAGTGTTAGTGTGCTTCACAATGTTCCAAACCTTACAGATGTAAAAACTCTGAGTGCTGTACTTGAGGGACTGGGTGCGTCCATTATACGAAAAAATGGTTCTCTCTATATTGAACCAATTAACCGCATGGAGTACGAAGCACCTTATGATTTAGTACGAAAAATGCGTGCATCTATCTATGTATTGGGACCTCTTGTCGCAAAATTGGGTAGAGCAAAAGTGTCATTTCCTGGGGGTTGTGCAATAGGACCGAGACCAGTAGATTTACATATCCGTGGCTTGGAACATTTAGGTGCGAATGTAGACGTTAAAAAAGGATATATCTATGCACAAGCAGAAAGGTTAGTCGGTTCAGATATGGACTTAACAGGACAACATGGTCCAAGCGTTGGTGCGACTGCAAATATCATGATGGCTGCAACGTTAGCAGAGGGAACAACCGTTATAAATGGTGCTGCACGGGAACCGCATATCAGCGACCTTGCTGGATTTTTAAATGCAATGGGTGCTGACATAGAAGGTATTGGTACATCAGTCTTGACAATACGAGGTGTGAAACAGTTACTTGGAACTGAACACACTGTCGTTACTGATGATATTGAAGCAGGTACCTTTATGGTAGCAAGTGCAATAACCAATGGTGATGTATTCGTTGAAGGTATCACTCAACAACAAATACCCGCTGTATCTGAAAAACTTACAGAGGCAGGAGTAAATTTAGAATGGAATGAAGTCGGTGTACGTGTAACCACCCCTGAGCAGATAAAAGCAATAGATATTGCCACTGTCCCATTTCCAGGATTTCCCACTGATATGCAGGCTCAGATAATGGGTTTGTTGAGCCTTGCTACAGGAACAAGTGCCATCACAGAAAATGTACACACCGATCGCTTTATACATGTTGCTGAACTGAACCGTATGGGAGCTGATATAATGGTTGATGGTTGCCAAGCATTAATCAGTGGTGTTCCTTATCTTAGCGGCGCACCAGTGATGGCATCGGATCTGCGTGCTGGTGCAGTTCTTGTAGTTGCTGGTTTGGCAGCTGCTGGAGAAACAGAGGTATCACGTATATACCATATTGACAGAGGTTATGAAGCAATTGAGGCAAAACTAAATAATCTTGGAGCAGATATAGTAAGAGTCAATGAAAATAATTGAACTATTTAAAATTTTGCATGTGAATAGTGGAGTGCGGATTTAACCATGTTGCGAATTATTGATACAAAAACACCTGAAAGTAACTCATTTCTCGAAAAATTGAATGAACGCGGTAGATTAAAGGATGAAAATATACTTAGAACTGTCCGACGCACCTTGAGCGAAGTACAAGCTGAGGGTGATAAAGCAGTTGTCCGTTATACACGCAAACTTGACGCACCTCGAATTTCTATCAAAGGACTAAGAGTTCAACAAAGAGAATTTAAACAAGCATACGGAGAAGTAGACTCAGAATATATAGATGCTATAGTCCATGCAAAAAAGAACATTGAGAGTTTTCATCAAAAGCAGATACAGACCTCATGGTTTTCTACTGAGGATGATGGTGTCATATTAGGACACATTATCCGTCCATTAAGGCGCGTTGGTGTTTGTGTACCGTCTATTAGCCAACTCTTAGTATCATCTCTTCTGATGAGTGTTGTGCCTGCAACAGTGGCAGGAGTAGAAGAAATAGCTATATGTATGGGACCTATGCGGAATAGACAGATTAACCCACATATGTTGGTAGCTGCTGCTGAATGTGGAGTTCATGAAATCTATAAATGTGGAGGTGCACAAGCTGTGGCTTCAATGGCATACGGCACAGAGTCCATATCCCCTGTTGATAAGATAGTCGGTCCAGGTAACTTATATGTACAACTTGCCAAGAAAGAAGTCTACGGACATGTAGATATTGACAAAATAGCTGGACCAAGTGAAATTCTAATTATAGCGGATAGTACTGCGGATCCAGATTTCGTGGCAGCTGATTTAATTTCACAAGCAGAACATAGTCAGGAATGTTCTGCTATTCTTGTTACCACCTCACGTGGATTTGCCGAACAGGTGAAAGGTGCAATTGAATTCCAAGCCCAGTCCCTTCCTCGACAATATGAACTGGTGAAAGCATTTGAAAATTACGGAGCAGCATTCTTAGTTGAAAATATAGCATCAGCAGTTGAATTTGCCAATCAAATTGCACCCGAACACGTTGAATTACATATAGAAAATCCACTTGACTGGATTGGAGAGATTCGGAATGCAGGTGCAATCCTTGTTGGTCCGTATTCTCCAGAAGCAGTGGGTGATTACATTGCTGGTCCAAACCACATCCTTCCGACAGGCACTGCAGCGCGCTATGCATCCCCTCTGAGTGTCCACGATTTCTTAAAAAAGACCAGTTTAATTTCCTATACCAAAACCGCACTGGAGAAAGTTACCCCAGATGTTGTTAAACTTGCAGAGGTAGAAGGTCTGGAAGGTCATGCCGCAGCCATGAAAATTAGATTTGAAGACGAATAGTCTTAATCTACATCGTTGCTGCGTGTTCGGATTAATCATTTACACTTTGTTGTCAAGTATTATAATTCCCATATATAGTGAAATATAAAAGTATGTTTACACATCTTCTGTAGGTGGGGAATGCCATTTAGATATTCCCCGGAGTTCAAATCAACGGTATGAATGCCCTATGGCATTCCCCGCCTACAAAGAAACTGTCAAGATAATTGTAAAATCCACTATAATATCAAAATAGTTAAATGCCATATAATCAAGAACAATCAAATCTATACTCTCCTGTTTCTACATTCTCAATAGTAGGTTTTGATCCAGACAATGGAGATTTGGGAGTAGCCGTTCAATCCAAATTTTTTGCTGTAGGTGCTGTAGTGCCTTGGGCAGAAGCTGGAGTTGGTGCAATTGCCACACAATCTTGGGCAAACACTACATACGGACCAAGAGGATTAAAACTGCTTAAGATCGGACTCACTGCTCAACAAACCCTTGATCACTTGATAAAAGATGATCCTGGCAGGGAAAGTCGTCAAGTTGGTATAGTAGACTCTAACGGTACTATTGCCAACTTTTCTGGTAAAGAATGCAATGATTGGGCAGGATCAATATCTGGAGAACATTACACTGCACAAGGCAACATTCTTACAGGTGAAAATGTCGTGAAAGCAATGGGAGATGCATTTGAAGAAGCAGATGGAGAATTGGCAGACAAACTGATGGCATCGCTTCCAGCGGGACAGGAAAAAGGTGGGGATAAACGTGGTCAGCAATCGGCTGCTCTGCTTGTTGTACGCAAGAGCGGTGGCTATAGTGGTTTCAATGACCGATACATAGATATACGCGTTGACGATGCTGAGAAACCGATAGAAGAACTTCAGCGTCTCTTAGATATCCATAAAAGATTCTTCCAACAATAGCATCCTTTTGAAAAATTAATACACAGACTATATACTATTAAAAAATAAACATAAAACTTGCATACAATCTCATTTATGCAAGTTGATGATTATATAGTACTATTTTTACCTTGATTAGTATCGTATTCCAATTTATTCACTAATATTAGTGGCGGACGGTTGAAATGAGAACGGATCTTGTTAGCTGCCAAGAAAACCGTCTTCATACGAATGATCCGACGTGCTAATTTCTTTTTACCGGGAAAATCGCTGATAATCAATCCTGCTAATATAGTTAATAGTCCTTGTCCCGGTATACCTGGGACTGCAAGGAGTGCTCCTACGATAATGAGTAATGCTCCTATGATATTTTTCAAGACGGAAACAAAGAAACGTAATACAGGATTTTTTATGGGACGAATATGTTTTGTTTCATCAAAGTAATCAGGTGGCAGAAATGTAATCAATGCCGCACAACCCACGATACTCAATATCAAACTTATCCCAGAGATAATCCCAACGAACTTCCAGTGATTTGCTAATAGTTGCATTAGAAGTACAAACCAACCACTGATTACTTCCCAGCAAGTTATTAGAACATCAATCAACCACAAAACAGTTCTTCTCCTATATCACTAACGTCGTGAGATTGCACCACCATCTACAGTCAAAATATCACCACTAATAAATGCGGCATCATCTGAAGCAAGAAACAACACAGCTCCCATGTAGTCCCATACAGTTGCACGTCTATCAAGTGGTGCATCTGTGGAAGCTGGTAACAAATCTGGAAGATTATCATCTTCTGGTATATTCTGTGGTGCATTCATTCCGGTTGGTGCACCTCCACCGGGAGCGACTGCATTTACAGTAATTCCATGTGGACGTAACTCAAGTGCGAGGCTGCGCGTCAACCTGTTTACAGCTGCTTTACTAACACAATAACTTAAAACTCCAACATGCGATTCTTCAGCAAAGATTGATGAATTATTGATAATTCTACCTTTTATCTCCTGTGCGATCATGACCTTAGCAACTGCTTGTGCGCACAGTAGACATCCTTTAACATTCACTGCAATTACTCTATCAAAATCATCGGGAGTTAATTCAAAGAGTGTCTGACGACTGATAATCCCAGCGTTGTTAAACAGAATGTCAATTCTATCAAATTCATTTAGGGTTTTATTAACAGCCTCATTAACCTGTTCAGGATTTGTAACATCTAAAGGAACAGCAATCGCATGACCACCATTTTCACATATTTCTTTGGCAACAGCATCTGCATTTCTACCACCTGCAACAACTACCGATGCCCCTTCATGTGCAAATGCTAAACATGCAGCACGACCAATACCAAGCGGACCACCACCACCTGTAATAAATGCAACTCGATTTTGAAAGCGCATTTCTTCCTCTCAATGACAAATTGACCGTATTATAGCACAAATTGAGATAGATATGGGATTAATTATTTTTGTCCTAAACGGTCTTTCTGTAAATCATGTCAGAGATTATGTGATAATATCAGAAATCATACCTTCTTTCTGTATCCGACGATCAATATATACAAGCATAACACCGATAACCCATATCGGAAGGATTAGTGCATTAAGAAATAGTTTAGATGCTATCATAATTAAGTAGAAAGGGTAGCTACTGGTATCAAGGACATTATCCATAATCGACCACTCCAAGATAGTCCTGAAGTTGGCACCCCCTGCTATGTCAAATATAATAAAAACCAAACCGATTGAGAATTCAAAAATATATTGAATTGCATAACTTGATAACAATATCAAGAGAAGAGTTCCGAAAACTTGCCACCAATTGTTTTCAACGAGTTCACTGCTTCTTCTTAAGGCATCACCTAAGGAACACTTTTCCAACAATACGGTTTCAAGGTAGAATATCCATCTGACAGAAAAATATATAAGAAATGGCAAACAGATAGCCACAGTCAATACTACCAGTGAAATTGATCCTGTGCTTATAATAGATCGGGTTGATACAATGATTAACACAAGTGGAATTACTTGAGCCATCCTCCATTTGATATGACTTATCATCAATGACACCAAGTGTTTAAGTGATTGCAATAGGGCATTTTCACTCGTGATTTCCTTGTCAAAATAGATCGTAGAGGCGGCAACAACTATACCACCCATACTTAAAACAGCAAATGGCATTGCAGTGAGACTTGCTATGATTTGTCTTAGATCGGATTTTACAAAAAAGCCTTTTATTGAATATTCGATAATATTTGAAAAGAAGAAAATTGCTGTAATACCTAAGAACAGAGAGAAATGTTTTCTATACAGACTATATGTCATATCAAGAATATTCCAGACACCTATCGGTTTCAGAGTATTATTTTCATTATTTATTGTTTGCATAGTATCATTTCTCATTTAGTTGAAATTTTAGATTGAAAATACCCAATTATTTAATATCCATTTCAATAGGAATCAGTTTTTCTTTGAATATAGCGAATAGAAACTATTGTCAGTATGCAACATAGTATAATTGCACCAACAATATTCCTTTCCATTTTCTTCAACATCCTCTTCCAATCCTCTTGATTGATATTGTCCTTTTTTAATGTATCAAGAACACTTACTACTTTTCCTGTTGCAGTTACAAGAATTGATAATGTATCATTTACGTGCTTCGCTTGTTCGTATATGGGATCAGGTTTTGGCAAAGACTTATTTTCTTTAATTGCATTTTCAAATTCCTTTTTATATGCTTGTAACTCATCATAGAATAAAGTCAGTGTATGACTATGATTTTTAATCTCTTGAACAAGTTCGTTTTTTGTATCTCTTAGTGGTTGTAATTCCTTTTGATTTGGATTTAGCGTTTTAATTTGTTCTGTACCAGTTATTGCTAATTCATTATATGTATTGATCACATCAGAATAGGTCTGTATCAATAAATTAATGTCAACATTACCACTTGGAATTAATTTAGATTGTTCGTCGTACACTTTATTTGTATTTATTGAGTATTTGAGTGCATCTATTACAGAAATTTGGAATTTGATTTCTATGTCCAACAGTTTTCTTTTCTCGTCTTTGGTAAGTATATCTTCAAGGGGATATGTCCCAGGTTTTAGTGTAATTATAACAATGGCTGCCAATATCATATAGAATAGAACAACTATTGATACAAGTTTTTTCATGTTGCTTTTCATCCTTATCTCCATTAATTTAATTCAGGTGACTGAGTACACATTAGAATATCGGTATTAATGTTGTGGTTACATGGAAATTCAGGATCTTTTGAAATATATGACACCTTCCTATATTAACGTGAGTTCGGTATAAGAGATTAACAAATTCAAGTGATGATCATTTGTATTTCTCCCTAAGTGTTGCAACATCTATAGCAGGTTTCTTTTTTAGATGTGTATATGCAATCAACGCAGCTACCTGATTCACTTGATAATTGGTCCAACTTCGGTGTCGTGTGTGTTGAATTTGTGTTTGAGACTTCAACAATCCAATCACCGTTTCAACAAGCATCCGTTTATTCAACAAGGCTTCGTCAAAATCTGACATCTGTTTTTGTTTCATGTTTTTTCGCACTTTTGTTATCAAGCAAAGATTTCGTGTTTGTAGAGCATCTCCTAAAGTTTGTGAGATATAACCTCTATCAGCATAAATCTTGCCAGTAAGGTTCCTTGTCAACTCTAACATAGGTTTACGATCATCAATGTTTGCGGGTGTCAGTTGTGTCGCTAAGAGTTCACCTTTATCGTTTATGATGATATGGCATTTGAACCCATAGAACCAACCGACTGATGTCATACCGCGCGCAGCGTTGTGAGCAAAGACACGATGCCGTGAAATACGAAGATTATGGCAAACCGGCAGTGCTGTGGCATCCGCAAATGCGATCCCGGAGCAAGCTGCATAGCGGGTGGTAAGATACATTTGTAGCAGTTCCAGTGCTCCATCCATAAGTTCAACGAAGCGGGTGTAACTGACAAGGTGAGGGAATGCCCATCCCAACTCTTGCTGAACCTTTTGCTGATAATAATGTTTAAATGTGCGATGATTACTTTGATGGAAAAACACAAGTATCGTCATCACCTCACTTATATGAAGTCTACAAACACGATTACGTTTGATAAAGGTATTGATATCTTCTGAAGACTGAGAAGTTTTTTGTTTTTCATATTTAAGAATAAAGTCGTGAATATCACAAAAAAGTTGTATAATACACATGGAGAACTCCTTTGATAAAGAATTTGGTATAATCTTTATACCATAGGAGTTCTCTATTTGCTAAAACTAATTTTCTTACACCGAACTCACGTTATATTAGGAATGTGCTACTATATGTCAAGTCCATTTGCATTTAGTAGCACTTTGAATGGTAGAAAAGAATTAATATCCTCAATCAACTACTTCTAATAGATGAAGAATTATCTCGTCTGGGTTAATTCTTTCCGCCTCACCTTCATAACTAAGGATAATACGATGGCGTAGACTTGGTAATGCAACGGCTTGAATATCCTCGCGTGCAACGTTGTATCTACCATCAAGAATTGCTCGTACTTTGCTTGCAAGTATTATGGATTGTGCACCGCGTGGACTTGAACCGTATCGAACATATTTTTTTGTCAATTCGGGGGAATCATCCGTTTCGGGGTGTGTTCCCAATACGATTCGTAAGGCATACCTACGTACATCTTCTGCGATGAGAATATCACGAACAGTTTGTTCAAAGTCGTTAATTTGTGCACCATCACAAACCTTATTAACAGTAGGCATTTCCCTCTGTGTTGTGCGTTCCATTACGAGATCAAGTTCATCTATGGTTGGAAATTCAACCTTTAGTTTGAAGAAGAAGCGATCGAGTTGTGCTTCGGGTAATGGATATGTGCCTTCCATTTCCAACGGGTTTTGTGTAGCCATTACAAAGAATGGTAAATCAAGTGGATGGGGATGTCCTCCAACAGTAACAGACTTTTCCTGCATTGCTTCTAAGAGTGCTGATTGTGTTTTGGGAGTTGCGCGGTTGATTTCATCTGCGAGGACAAGATTAGCGAATATAGGACCAGGTTGGAATTCAAAGTATTTTTTACCACCTTCATCTTCTGCAACTATGTTAGTACCAACGACATCTGCTGGCATCAGATCAGGAGTGAATTGAATTCTGTCATATTTGAGTTTGAGGACTTCTTTAAGTGTAGTAATTAGTAGTGTTTTACCTAATCCGGGAACTCCTTCTAATAGTGCATGTCCTCCAGTCATTAGGCAAATTAAGACACCTTCAATAATCTCCTTCTGTCCGACAATTCGTTTTGATATTTCTTGCTGTATCTTTAGAAAGATCTCACGAAATTCTTCATGTTTTTGTTCAATTTGTTCCGACATTTTTCTCCCTAAAGGTAGCAAGTGATACCGCATTTTCAAGTAGTTGGCGTTTCCACTTTGACAGTTGAATATCGCTGAGGTTATGTTTGCGACATAGTTCCGCTTGTGAACTTTGACCGCTCAGTGCCTCAATAACAACTTCAACATTAAATTCTGTGGTAAAGTTTCTTCGTTTCGCCATCGGATTTCTCCTTCTAACTTAGGTTGGAATTATATCACAATCTTGTTTTAGTTAGTGGTCTAAATTTCCGATGGCAGTACATATCTAATATTATCTGTCATCAGGTTTGATTTTGGACAGAATTTTTTCCCATTCCCACAACAGCACAGTACCATCTTCACCAGCACTTACCAGAGTTTGTCCATCGTGAGAAAATACCAATGTTTCTATCGGTGCAGTGTGTCCCATTGAGAGTGTTAACAGTTCATTTCCTGTTATAATATCCCAAAAATGAATCTCATGGCTTTTATAGTTAACTGTTAATATCATAGTGTTATCTGGTGCGAATAAAACTATTTCAGTTGCAACTTTCTCCCAAAATGTTCTTTTTAATTCCATCTCATTTGCTGCATTTATGTTCCACAAACTGATATTATTCCAATCTTTTGCAGCAAGAAGGGTATTATCTTTTGAGAATACCAGTATATCAGCATCACCCGGTAGTGTGGTTAGCTTTTGTAGAGATTTCACATCCCATATATGGATACGATTTTCAGACTTAACATTATAACCGACACTGACGGCAAGTTTCGATCCATCGGATGAAAACGCTATTGCACCTATATGACCGTTTGCTTTCTGCATCTCAGGATTTGGTTTGAAGGTGTATATGATTTCACCAGATTGCACGTTCCACAAATGGCAAACAGGAATATTAGGATAAGGAGCATAGGTATCGCATGCGAGAGTTTTATGAATAGGTGAGAATGAGAAAATCCTTGGGTAAATTTTCTTGGGAGAACTGTCATGAGTGATTGTCGGTAGTTCTTGATTTGTTTCTAAGTCCCACAGATGAATCTTATTCCTACTTTGTGTGGCGAACAGGTTTGCATTTGGTGAGAATATTGCGGTAAATGTATTTCCTTTTTCTGCAGCGAAGGGAGTCAATTCACGTCCTGATTCAATATCCCATTTCTGTACATATTTGTTAGTTCCAGCACATGCGAGTATTTTGTCATCTGGAGAGAAAGCAACTGTCTTGACGTGTTCAGTATGACCGTTGATTACGGTTGATAACTGATTACCTGTTTTGACATTCCAGAACCGGACTGTTCCATCTCTACTGCCACTTGCAAGGGTTTTACCATCAGAAGAAAATGTAAGTGATTCAATTGTACCTTTATGTCCTTTTAATGTTGATAATTCAGTATTGGTGGTAAGGTTCCAAAGTCTGATTGAAACCCCTGTTCCGATTGCTATTGTCTTTCCGTCATTTGAAAAAGCAAATGCAGAAGTCCAAGTTGTATTTCTATCAGTAATGACATTGTCCCTTCCCTTTGTTATATCCCATATTTTGACTGCATTTTTTCTACCGGTACTAATGAGTGTTTTGCCATCAGGAGAAATTGCTAACGTACGGATAGATTGATCTGTATTTTTCGGATATTTTTTGAATCGATTTGTAATAGACTCCCAAAATAATAAACGTCTGTGTCCATTCAAAAGAGAAATACGGTTTAGATGAGGTGTTAGGTCTTTTAACTGTAAATCCCATATACTTATCTTACCATCTGCACGTCCAACTGCGATTGTGTTGTGGTTTGCATTGAGTGTTGCTTTACCATCTCTCTCAATACCATAGTGTAATGCCATTAGGCTTTTTGTAGTAATATCCCAATAGGTGAGGACACCGATGAAATCATCTGACCTAAGTCCAATGATGGTTTTACCATCTTTAGAAAATGCTAATTCTGAACCTGGAGAGTAGACAATTCTTGACAGACCAAGTCTTGAAGTTATGTCAGCAGATCTGTGGAATACAGAGAGTAGCTTGCCAGTTTCAGACGCCCATAAATGAATGTAGCTATTCAATCCACATGCTGCGATAGTTTTACCATCTAATGAGTAGGCAAGTGCGGTAAATTGCTGTGGTTTACGTATCTCCAGGGTTAGTTCCTCACCTGACTCTATATCGTAGATCCATACACCGATACTACTTCCTACTGCGAGTTTAGTGCCATCAGGAGAAAAACGCATCACATTGATACCACCTTTGCCAAGACGAACATTTACTTCTGCTGGCAATCCGATACGGACATCATCTTTTGACATGAGATCAGGCAACTGAACATCTATAACTAAATCAGGTTTCTGTAAGAGAAGATTATGTATAGGACCCATATCCTCAATTGGATTCTCCTTAAAGTCCAGGACTTCTAATTTCTTAATACCTTCAATAGGACTAAAGTCTCGTATCTGATTGTGATTAAGTCTTAAATCAAATAGATTTGTCGACAAACTAATTGGTTTAATATCAGTGATATGATTCTTTGATAGATGTAATCCGTAGAGTTCTCTCAATTGGGCAAGAGGTGTAATGTCGGTGATTCTGTTTTCATTGAGTGAACAAAAATTAAGCCGTATTAGACCTCTTAGTGGCGAGATGTCGTTGATTTGGTTTTCTTGGAGAGAAAGATATGTGAGTTGAGTTAAATTGGTGAGTGGACTTAGATCAGAGATATGGTTTTTATGCAGCGATATGAATTTAAGTTGGTTTAATTTTTCAAGTGGTGAGATATCGTTGATTTGGTTTTCTTCGAGTAATAGGTATTTTAAACCTGTGAGATTGGAAAGTGGTGTGATGTCTCTAATTTGGTTATTACTTAGATATATGACTGTGAGGTTAGATAATCCAGCAAGTGGTCTTATGTCCTTGATTTGATTGTTATTGATTAATAGAGTTTTTAATTTTGTTGCTTTGTCTAAACCCGTTAAGTCTTTTATGTTCTTTTGTCTTGCGGTGAGATGTTCAAGTTCAATCAATTTATCTTGTGGTATGAGTGAATTTGGATTTAGGTCAAGTGCATCTCGGATTGCTTGAGCTAAGTTTTCATCAGGTATATCAACATGTTGGTTTGATGAACAACTCCAGAAAATGGAGAAGATAACAAAAAGCAAGAACAGTTGTTTCATGGATGTATCACCTATACTAACGTGAGTTTGGTTTAGAGACATGCAGGATTTTATATCTATTTACCGAATTTACAATGTCATAACTTTGTAAAGTTTTTGAGTTTTTTGAGTCAATCGGAAAATCAAGAATTTGGACATTTACCACAATACCTTATCACAACTGGGTTTATAGGCTAATTACGACCAATTTAGTCAAGATTGACTCAAAAACTTTACAAGATTTATTAGTCACTATAACAAAGGTATTTTGCAGTGCATATTTTGCGATTCCTAAAGTTGCTTATACCGAACTCATGTTATACTAATTATTTTCGTTAAAGCCTATAACTTTCAAATCATCATAAGGATTTCCCTCTTTGTCAGTAATACGTAGATAGAATCCAGTACCATCATATTCTTCGCATACTTTAACAAGGATGCTGTTTTTACCTGGATTTAGGGTTATCGGAATGATATCTCTGTCAATATCAGCTGAATAGGCTCTTGTATGTGCATGTACTTCTATACCGTTTACCCATACCTTACCTTGGTCATTTGAGTCAAAACGGAATTCTACTTCACGTTCATCGGGACAGAATACTGTTGAGAAAGCGTATGCAACACTCCAATTGGCATTGTGTCTAAGGTTGATATAACCGTTTAGGAAATCATCTGTATATTTTCGCCAACTAACAAGTCCATTTAATCCTTCGTATTGTATATTTCCATCTATCTTTGGTAAGTTTTCTGGTATATACGGCGTATTGAATCCAATTCCATCAACATTATCAAATGGACCAAGAGTCATCCAAGCGTCTTCCATAACAAATCCTGTCTGTTGAATAAGTTCGGTAGCCTTCTCGTGCAATCCATTTTCTATATAGAATTGTGCTAAAGCAAGCATGGTATTTAGTTGTGCAGGTATGTCATCAGACAATGCTTCAATCAACATATTCAACAATTCAACATATCCATCTTTATCCTTCACATTTTTTCCTGCTAAAATAATACGTTTGAACATATTGCGTTCAATATATTGGTAATATCCATAGTTAAGAAAATTATTGATTATATTAAATGCATTATCATACATTTCATTTGCAAGGACTGCATGGGCATGAGTAATAATATATGTTCTACTTGAATAGATTTCTAATGCTTTTTGAGACAATTCTAAAGCTATTTCAGGAAATAGGTTTTTGTTTAGTAATTCTTCAGCAAGGAGTCGATAATCAGTTGCATGTTTATGTATTTCAACCTTTCTTTGACGGATTTTTATCCATTGCGTATATGCGATTATAGCCTTTTCATCCTCACCTATTTTTTTGTAGGAATCACCTAAAAACTTATGAAGTATAGAACTATCTTCCATATTAGGTTGCATTTCTTCAAGGATCGTAATGAAGTCATTTAATGCCTCTCTACCTTTGTATAGCCTATATAGAGATTGAATAGCATCCTCAAATTCGGATTGTGATAGGTCAGATCTTAAAGCTTGCTGGTACACCTTTTCTGCATCAGATAGCCGATTCGTTTTTGTGTATATTGTTGCAAGATTATGATATACATCATACATATTTGTTTGATGTAATAGTAAATCTTCATATACCTTTGCTATCTTTGCCAGTTGATTTGGATTGGCATCAGCGGAAATAGGGCGGACATATTCACTGAGTTTTGAATTACCTTCCAATTTACCAGGGTTTTGATTTGTTGAGTCATCAGAGATATTCCCATTTGTTTCCTTGTCAAATTTCCAATAACCGACTAACCCGCGTTCATCTCCTTTGAGTTTGTTTTTCATCTCTGAACGAATTTCTGCTTCAGTGCGTACGATGTTCCAAACTGACACCTCATCAATATATCCTACAAATGGAGATGCAGCAACCCTATCTTCGTGTGAATACCCTATCCGAAGTGGCAGTCGACTTTTATGCAACCTTCTCCTTCCTTTAAAATCTCTAAATCCAACTTCTTCTCCATTAATGTAAAGTTTCATGTAATCCTTTTGCGGATTAATTACTCCTGCGATGTGGTACCATGTGTTGAGTTTGATAACCCCTGGTGGGGAATAAAGAGATGCTTCATTTGAACTGTCAGGAGATGCGGCAAATTGAATCGATCCACCTTCTTTAAAATTCAAGATATAACTTCGATGAGTGATACCGTCAATCCACATATCGGTTTTGTGCAGTATATTGGAATATCTATTTGGAATATCAACCGGTTTAATCCACAATGAGACCGTAACCTGTCCTGTAATATTATTTATGGTTGCATTGTTTCTTATTTCTACAAAACTGTTTTTTCCATCGAGATGTAGAGCAGTTTCTACAATTGGTTCATCAATTTCTACAGGATTATGTTTTTTAGGTAGTATGTTCTCCTGTTCATTCTCCAAAACTTGTGCAAAGTTGTAAGAAGAATAATTGATGCTAAGAGACAACAGAGTTAAGAGACATAAGATCAGTAAACCAATATGTTGTTTGTACATAGATATACCTCTGTGTAAAATCCTATAGTGTTTGTATTAGCATAAATTTTAGATTGTTATCGAGTTAAAGTCGAGGAATTTAGTTTTTCATCCAGTGGTTATTTCATTCTTAATACTCATCAGAACTACCGATTTTCAAATCATCATAAGGTTTTCCTTCTTTGTCTGTAATGCGGAGATAAAAGCCCCATCCCCCTATCTCTTCACAAACCTTGACGAGAATACTGTTTTTTCCTGCACTGAGTTTTAAAGGTATAATGTAATTGTCGATTTCCGCGGTAAAAGTTTTTGTATGAGAAAACACCTCAATTCCATTTAACCAAATTTTACCTTGGTCATCAGAATCAAATCGAAATTCTACCTCTCGTTCATCTGGTGAGGTTACAGTTGCGAATGCATAGGCGGCAGCCCAATTAATATTTTTTCCAAGTCGAATATCTCCATATAAAGTATCGTCAGCACACTTTTTCCAACTGATTTTTCCGTATTTACCATCGTATTCTACCGTTGTGTCAATCTGTGGCAGCTCTTCCTTTATGTACTGTGTGTTAAAACCAACTGCCCCAGAATTATCAAATGGACCGAGGATCATCCAAGCATCTTCTGTGATAAACCCAGTATTCCGTATGAGGTTATTTGCTCTTTCAGGTTTATCATTTTCTTCATAGAATTGCGCCAATGCCATTGTGGTACTTAGGTGTGAACGTGGAATATCATCAATATCTGCAATAAGTCTATTCAACATATTAATGTATCCATCCTTGTCTTTTACATTTTTTCCAGCCTGGATAACTTTGGTTAATAGATTTCTCTCAACAAAAGGTAAAGACCTTGTATCAAATACACCAATGATAAATTGATATGCACTGTCAAACTGTTCATTAACAACAAGTGCTTCAACAAATGTATTGATGTAATCTGTTCCTGTTGGGGTCTCTGTTGCTTTGATCACTAACTTCAATGCCATATCTGTATATATATTCTTCTTCAGTAATTTTTCAGCAAGTTCAATGTACGTTGATGGTCTATCTTCTATATTTACTTCCCATTCTCGGATTTCAATCCATTCTTTATATACCCGTTTGGCATCCTCCTCTTTACCAATTTGCCTATAAGCATCACCTAATAGTTCAAGGTAAACAGAATTTCCTTCCAGTCTGGTCCTTAGTTCCTCTAAGTGAGTAATAAATACATCCAATGCATTTAACTCATTATATAGTTGCCAAAGTGAACGTAATATATGTTGATATTCAGTTTGTTTGAGGTTAGCCTTCAATGCACGCAGTAAGATTCTCTCTGCATCCATTGTCTGTCCCAACTTGAGATACACCTCGGCAAGTTGACGGTATAAATCAAAAGAGTCCACATTTTTGACGAGTTCATTTTCATAGACTGTAGTAATCTGTTCAAGTTGTTCTGGAGTTACATTTGGGATGACTGGTCGGAAATAGTCAACAATTTTTATAGAGTTAATTAATCTACCATCATTTTCATTTGGTGTAATATCAGTAATAGTTCCGTCAATTGCTTCATCAAATTTCCAGTATCCGACTAAACCTCGTTCATCTCCTGTCAACCGTTCGTGCATATATGTTCTAATTTGTTGTTCAGTCAATGCGACATTCCAAACACTTACTTCATCAATTTGTCCTATAAAAGTTGCGTGTGTATCTAAGTCATCTTCATGTGAACCGCCAATTCGTAATGGAAGTCTACTTTCATGAATACTTCTGGAATTCCCATAATCCCTGAACCCGACTTCGTTTCCATCCACAAAGACCTTTATGACATTTTTTGTAGTATCCACGACTCCTGCGACATGATGCCATTTGTTGAGGGTGATTGCATTGGTTGGAGTGAATATTTTCTTTTCTTGTTGTCCGTCTGGTGATGAAGCGAATTGTATAACTCCATCACTACGAAGAAACATCACATAACTTCTGTTAGAGAGCATAGGATTTCGTTTGTCACCTTTGTATATTATTGGAATATATATGTTTGGAAAGTCTGTTGCTTTAATCCATACCGACACTGTGACTTGATGGTTAATAGAATTTAGAGATGTACTATTTACTATCTCAACATAACTTGAATTTCCGCCTAATTCTAACGCGCTATCAATAAAAGCTTCAAGGTCTTTATTTTTATCAGTTTTTTCTTGTGCGATTGAAGGCAAACAAAAACAGATATATACAAAGAAAAAGGAAATTATATAAATCATATTGAAATAACTTTGATGTCTGGTCATTGTGTAGTCTCCATATAAAATGAATAATCGTCAAACTAATAATGAGAATTGTCCAATGGAAGCTCTGTGCAAAATACTATAAGGATGTGTTTTTAATGATCAGATTTGTGAAATGAGTGTTGATGGAACTTAGCCGAGTGATGCCAATGTAAAAGTATCATGATACCAACCTGTGCAATTGCTATGAACATAAAGGATATCATTTATTATAATGCGAAGATTATTCGGGAACTTTTTTACCAAATCATGTCCACGAAGAAAACGTCCATCATATCGTCTGAAGAAAACTGTCCTGCCATTTTCTTCAACATACACTTCAGCAAGTTCCCCTCCGTGTTCTTCTGATATATCAACATCAAAAACGCGTAGACAGTGGAAGGTATTATCACCTATCGTAACATCATACGTGCCAGACCCAAATCCCTGTCCATCAGTTAACTTATATGTACCATCAGTTTGTAGTTCGTAACGACCATCATCAATGATGCACCGTTTTAAGGGAGGTCCCCATTGGTCATCAAACCCATCGTCACCAATTGTATTGAAATACCTCCTACCATCCACTGTAGTTACAACTGAGACCCATCTGGTATGTGTGTCATCAATTGTAACATACATCAAATTTGGCGATGGGGGCCAATCCTTTACCAACCACTCATTGAATTGAATTTCAACACAATCGATCCCCCGAATAGTTGCAGGTGCAGTTGGTATCATCTCTGTTACAGCATCTAACTTATGAGTTTCCCCATCGTATTCTGCCCACATGTATCGTTCACCCATCTTTGGGATTGCAAACCACCACTGTAATTCTTGACAATCTACTGAGTCAATCCTATCTGAACTTTCAACTATCTTGATGTCAGGACGTGTTGGTGGGAATGGATGATCTATTACTTCTCCAGGTGGTTCTATTGAAAATTTCTTCTCCATTTTTTTCTATCCTTTAAGTAGATATAACTTCTTTGAATTATTGTGAATCTTCAATAACGCACTTATAGGATTTTCCTAAGTTATTTTTTCTTAACGACTACTATCACAGTCAAGATAATCCCAATTAATAGAACCAAAATACCGAGTTCAATAGATCCAAATCCCATCATTCCTTCTCCTTTGACAATATATTTGTATTATCAGTTAACTATTTTAGTGTAATTGTAATATCATATTTTATATTATTTTGATCTACCAAGAAGGATTAAAGAGAGTATTGCACCAATTACAAAGACAACAACAACTAATCCAACAACAGTAACAGACATCATCATGATTAATCTCCTATTGGTTAATTTGAATGTGGGAAGAAATCTATTGTTCGTTTTCTTTCCATCGTTTAACAGCATCTAATTTAGTTTGCTGCCAACCTGTCCATTCCGTTTTCCCTTCATAACGTACTACGTCATGGATTGTGGCTCTCGGTTGGTAAGTAATATAGTTTCCAGTGTGCCATGCAAGATTACGATAAATCATGAAGTCACCGGGTGCCAAATGTACTTGAACAGCCCCTGGAAATTTTCGGCAGTGATCTAAGTTAAATAGTTCTGCTTCAACATTAGACTGACCTTCTGCAGGTTTCCGTAGTGATGGATCTTTTGTTGATTGTTTTTCTCCGGGTAGGTCCCATTGTCGGAGATGACTTCCAGGTACAAACCATGTGCAGGAATCAGCATATATCGCGCAGTTTACCTGATTGAAATGACGTAGGTCGTGCCATACTTCTGCTAATTTCGCATTAACAATATCATCTCGTGCTTCAGGAGGAACTTCAACAACTCCATCTCGGTGCCAACCGATATGCCAAGGGTATTCCATTGGTTCAACAAGCAATCCCATAATGTCTACATGTCCGTGTGTGTAATCATCACCAAGTAATTTCTGAACAGCATCTCGAAGTTCAGGCAGTTCAGTGTATTCATAAAACGGTTTCAAATCTAATTCATCACCATAATTCGACAATGGTTGTATCCGTTGAGTCTGAGCACCATTGAGTTTGTGTGCTAAGTGACGTGCTTTGTCTGCCTCTCTTCTTAAATCAGTGAGAAGCGATGGAGGAACAATCCCTTGAAAGATGAGATATCCTTTTGAGAGATATTCATTAACCATATAGTCTTGAAATTGAAATGCCATTGTAATTCCTATTATCTAATTTCAATCCATTCTTAAGATTTAGTTACCGTCAATAAAGATAATTTATGCATTGCAGCGCCATATAATGCTTTACTTTGATTCTCAAATGGACCTTGTTGAGATCGGTTATCTGGGTATGATGAAAACAGTTTTGCTTCACTGACTTCATTTAGGTCTGTCGGAACTCCTAACTGTTTAATCTCTCCCAAATATGCAATACCCCAATATTCACGCTTGTACATAAAACAGTGGATGTAACATAATACCTCACTGTTTTTCAGAATTGCACCTGTTTCCTCTAAGAGTTCACGGTTTAAGGCATCTTCAACCGTTTCATCTGTTTCAATACGTCCACCGGGTAACACCCAAAGGTTATCCTCTTGCCATTTACAGAATAGAATCTCTTTATTTTGATATGCAATACAATTAACAAACTCGATTTTCCCAAGATGTTCAGGAGGATTATCAAAATAGAGAAACAGGTATCCATCTTTTTCCTCAATTCTTTGGATAACTGACTCTTTTTCAGGATTATCAATATATATCATAATGAAAGTAAGACATGAGAATGTTAAATTGAAGATAAGATTTTGTGTAATTATTGTGTGCGGTATGTAATCAGAATAATGTTAAATTGATATACCGAAAACATAGAAGAGTTAGAATTGTCATTAATAGTGTACAATACAGTATATTTAGATGTCAACAGAAATGACTGAGTTTGTATTATTTTCTTGACGATTATTTCGTGCTAAGTATAATGAAATTCAACATCACACACGAAGGAGTATGCATGCAGAATCAACCCAATCTGCTTTATATTCATTCTGATCAACATAATCCGTATGTTACAGGTTGTTATGGTGATCCATTAGTGCAAACCCCAAATCTTGACAAACTTGCCTCCGATGGGATTGTATTTGAAAATGTTTACTGTCCATCTCCTATCTGTGTGCCTTCGCGTATGTCAATGTTGAGTGGACGGTATCCGTATGAAAATAGAGTTTGGACAAACGCACATATTCTTGATTCTGGTATCCCGACCTTTGCCCATGCTATGGGTGCAGCAGGATATAAACCAGTTCTTATAGGACGTATGCATGCTTTAGGACCTGATCAATTACATGGATATACTGACCGACTTGTTGGTGACCACGGTCCTAATCATCCGGGGGGTGGTGGAGTTGACCACGGTGAACTATCTGGTACTGCTGGACCTGCTCGTGTGAGTTTACAAAAATCAGGTGCAGGACAAAGCGCATATCAAGTTCACGATGAGGATGTGACTGCAGCAACAGTTGATTATCTCAATAGACTCGGAGTCCAGAAGAGGGCAGGATTACTTGAAACACCTTTTTCTCTATCTGTTGGGTTTATGTTGCCACATCAGCCATTCGTCGCACGTGATGTAGATTATCAACTATATGATGGTCGCATGACGATGCCGACAATTCCAGAATCTTTTTCTGAGAAATTGCATCCCTACTTTCATTGGTGGCGTGAGAAGTGCGGTATAACTGATGTACCGAAAGATGAAGTGTTACGTGCACGGACAGCATATTGGGCATTGGTAACCCGTATGGATATAATGATTGGTGAGATTATGACTGCACTTAGAGAAAACGGGTTAGATCAGAATACTATTGTTATTTATAGTTCTGACCATGGTGAACAAGTTGGTGAACATGGTCTGTGGTGGAAACAGACGTTTTATGAGCACTCAGTAAAAGTTCCAGCAATTATGTCGTGGAAGGGAACTTTGCCAGAAAGTGTAAGATGTAATCGTGTTCTCAGTTCACTTGATTTAAATGCTACGATGCTTGATGCACTTGGTGCACCACCGTTGCCAAATTCTCGTGGGAGGAATGTCCTGCCTTTGATACAGGATGAAGGGACGGAATGGGAAGATATTGCATTTTCAGAATTTTGCACAGATGACGGATGCTATCATCGCATGGTTCGCAATGGAGATTGGAAATTAAATTATTATCACGGTCAACCATCACAATTATTTAACTTGAAGGATGACCCGACTGAACTAAAAGATTTGTCGGATGACCCAAAATATAGCGATATAAAATTGAAATTAACTGAGATAGTTTTAGATGGATGGGATCCGGATAGAATTGCACATCAGATGGCAGCAAAACGAGCTGATACGCAAGTTCTTGGCAAGTGGGCACGCAACACACAACCCCATGACCAATACAGATGGAATCTATTACCAGAAATGGATTATTTGGATTGAATTCAATATAAATTGTATGTAGGGTAACCCTTTTAATTTTCAGATATAGGAGATTATAATGGCAAACAGTCCAATTTTGAGTGGTGAACCATTTAGCGAAGAAAAAACAACAGAGATTGCTGAACAATTCTTTCGTGATGGGTTTGTACATATTCCAGGTGTGTTGACTGAAGACGAAGTAACTGCAATAAGAAATAAAACTGATGCACTATTTGATGACCCAGAACTTGCGGATCGAACTAATCCCAATCTTGCGGATGTACGATATATTCAGATGGGCTCACACGCCGGATCTGGAGAACATTTACCTTTCATATTACGAAATACAATAGAACTGGATCCGATTTTTAGGGATATGCTTCTTCGTGAACCGATTTTGAGTTTAGCAGAGGCTATTGTTGGTAAAGATTGTAAGTTTTGTGGACAGAATGTCCTTCGGAATCTTCCAGGACTATCAATTAGCAGTTGGCATGTAGATGGATCTGTACATTTCCCTGTGTCAGATGAAATGCCACGACACGATCCACGACTGAGGATGCCAGTTATGTGGTTTACAGTACAGATGGCATTAAATGATATAGAGTCAATTGAGGAAGGTCCTTCGCAATATGTTAGGGGTAGTCACTACTCTGGAAGGCATCCAAATGATCAAGACAATCCAGAATTTGAAGGGAATAAACCGGTATCTATTTTTTGTAAAGCTGGAGATATTTACCTACAAGACCCACAATGTTGGCATCGCGGCGCGCCGAACCTATCGGGCAAAACTCGTTATATTTTACAATCTCAGTATGCCGCATATTGGGCATATTGGCGGTTTAGTCTGTGTAACGGAGTACCAGTTCCAGAAGATGCATTACAAAACGCAAGCGATCGGTTGTTGAGTCTGTTGGGACGCAGCCGACCAAATGCTTAATTGAGAATTGAGGAAGATGAACATGTCCGAAACACCGCTCTACTTCAAGCCTATTACCGAAATTGGCGCGTTATTGGCTTCTAAGCAGTTATCACCAGTTGAAATGACAACTGCTATGCTGCAGCGAATAGAACAATTTGATAGCTCTCTGAAGAGTTATGCAACAGTAATGGCAGACTACGCGATGGAAGCAGCGCGGAAGGCGGAAGAAGAGATAAATGCTGGTAAATATCGTGGACAACTTCACGGAATCCCTATTGCAGTGAAGGATCTCTGTTTTACTAAAGGTGTGAGAACGATGGGTGGCGCGAAAGTATTGGAAAATCACGTTCCTGAATTTAACAGCACAGTAATAGAAAAACTCGAGGCAGCGGGAGCAGTGCTACTTGGAAAACTCAATTTAACAGAAGGTGCAATGGGTGGTTACAACCCAGATTTTAATATTCCTATCAATCCGTGGAATCCTGACAGATGGACAGGTTCATCATCAAGTGGATCGGGTGTGGCTACTGCAGCAGGGTTGTGTTCAGGTTCAATCGGTAGTGATACGGGTGGTTCGATTCGTTTTCCATCTGCTGCATGTGGTGTTGTAGGTATTAAACCTACTTGGGGAAGAGTTAGTCGGTTTGGAGTACTTCCACTTGCTGAATCGATGGATCATGTTGGTCCAATGACTCGTAGTGTCGCTGATGCGGGGATTATGCTTGAAACAATTGCTGGTTATGATCCGAATGATCCAACTTCACTCCCTAATCCTATACCAAACATGTTACAACTGATTGGAAAGGATATTAATAATATTCGAATAGGTTTTGATGAGAGATACGTTACGAAAGATGTTGATTCTGAACTTGGAGAAGCCGTGTGTAATGGTGTGTCTGTGTTAGAGGAATTGGGTGCTGAAATTGTAGAAGTGCAATTACCTGATTTTGATGAGTATGTTTTGAATTGGCCATTGATCTGTTCTGTAGAAGCAGTGGCAGCACATTCTTCTACGTATCCATCCCAACGTGATGCTTACGGTCCTTGGTTCAAAGGATGGCTTGATATGGGAGCACAAGTATCAGGTGTAGGATATGCTGAAGCGAATAAATTAAGAGCTGCTTGCACGGGACATCTCAGGAAGGTATTTCAGAAATTTGATGTATTGGTTTGTCCATCTATGTGTGCTCCACCTCACATCGTTACATCAGAGATGTTATATGGACCGAAAGAAGACAGACCTGCGAAGTTTCAACGATTCACGGTTCCCTATAACTTCAACGGAGCACCAACACTATCTTTACCGTGTGGTATGAACAGTGACGGATTACCTTTGAGTATTCAGTTTGTAGGGAAGCATTTGGATGAGCCGTTATTATGTCAAGTAGGACATGCTTTTGAGAATGCAACCGAGTGGAATAGTCTTCATCCAGAATTATAAACAGTGACATTATCTCTGCGAAAGGTGGTATCCTTCTTTAGTTACACGAATTCTAAATAGACTCCCGCCAGCAGTGATATAGAGTATATTACTCAACTCTCCACGTCCGAAAGCGACATTTGTTGGTAACTCAGGAGTCTTGATGTAAGCCAATTCTATTCCGTCAGGAGAATAAACACAGATTCCAAATCGAGTTTTATCGCGAACTGCAACATAGAGATTACCCTCAACATCAACTTCAAACCCATCAGGTCCGTGTTCAGGAGCATAATCTACAAGTGTTTCACGGAAGGTCGCAGTTCCATCAGGTGATAGATCGTATGCGAGAAGAGCCATTCGCACCAAGTAGGTTGGTAATTCATCAGGCATATCTCGAAACGAACCACTGTCGTTACTTCCTACGTAAAGCGTTTTTTGGTCAGGTGAGACTGCAATACCATTTGGTTTACTGGAATCTGCTATTATTAGATGAACCGAACCATCAGTATCAATCCGATAAACACCCATCACCGGTTGTTCTACAGATTCATGTCCAACATAACGTGGATCAGTAAAATATATTCTCCCTTGTTCGTCAATAGTCAAATCATTCGGTGAATTGAGCGGTTTACCTTCATATAAACCTGCGATAATATCACTTTTTCCTGTGGTCATGTCTGTTCTGGTAATCCGACGTCCGCCGAAATCCGCACCTTCAGCAACAACTATACGTCCTTGTGCATCAAATTTCATTCCATTTGACATACCACTCGGAGATCTGAAAACAGTTGTTTCATCAGTTTCAGGATTATATCTCATGATATGTCCAGCTTGCATATCTGCTTGGTGTGTAAAAGTTATATCGCTAAAGTAGACTGTACCATCGGGGGCGACAGTTGGTCCCTCAGTGAAATGTGCATCGCTGTAAACTTCTTCTAGCTGGGAGTCCGTTGGAAGTATGTCCTCTACTAAATTTGTTTGCGAATTTGCCATTTATAGCTCCTTTGTCTGTAGGAATTAGATCTGTATTATCTTACATTGGATGAGGTCCGTGTGTCGTTATGCTTTTCCTTGCATGTGCATAAACAGCATCTTGTATTTCAAGTATCCGGACAGCATCAGTAACTGTCGGTTCAAATGTGCTGCCTTCCAGGATTGCGTTAAATGCACTACCCATAATACCGCGAATCCTCTCACCATGCGAAATGTCTTCACTAATCTGAACTCCATCAGTTGTGTGAACTTCAATCAACGGTTCACCGTTCTTGCCATACTGTTCAAATACAGATGCTTTTGTACCAATAAATCTGAAGAAGTGATCACCACCGCGCTTTCCTGCTGGATAGGTGTAACCAGACTCAACTATTCCAGTAATTCCATTTTCTGTCCTTAACACACCTATACCGCTATCTTCCACTCCACGTCCATACATGGCGTTGGACATTACTGCTCCAACCACTGAGATTTCCTGATCACCAACAAATTGAAGGAAAGTATCAATACCGTGTGCTGACTCAACTGCCCAACAACCCCCACCAGATATGCTGGGATCGTTGTGCCAATAAGATGGAGTGGGGTCGTATCGGGATGGAGGACCGTTGTTCAATCTGCTGTTATATAGTACAAGTTCCCCTAAGCTGCCATCTTCAAACATATCCTTGACAACACGCACGATATTACTTGCTCTATTTGGTAACACAAGTGCACTGAATACTCCCTGTTTCTCAGAAGCTTCTGCAACAGGTCGTAACCGATCAGCACAATCAGCAAACGGTTTATCCAAAAGATAAGGTATACGTCTGTCTACACACGCTTGAACGTGTGAAGGTATTTCGGTATGTTTTCCTGCGACAAGTGCTGCGTCTGGTTTAGTTGCATCCAAACAGTTAGCTGCAGAATCAAATGCCGGAGATTGGAAGTAATTAGCTAACTGTTCACGCGGTGAATGCTCAGCATCCATGACACCTACGATTTCGTGTCCGATTGCTTGTGCTGTGTTTGCCATGCTGCGTCCATGGTGGCTGTAGGAAAGAACTGCTATTTTCATGAGTTAGGATCTTCTTTTATAATTGGTTGGTTAAATTTAGTTTCTGTGCAACAAGCGAGTAAAGACTCATTCCTGCTTCTGTTGCTTCCTTTGTTAATGCTTGATAAAGTTGTTCACGGTGAACCCATTAAAAACATTTTTTCCATCCTCCATCTCCTTGTCATATTGTTTCAGAAATTGTCGTACTTCTAAGCCTTTTGCATCTTTTCTTTTAGATTGAATCGGTAGACGATAACTGTGGGGTGAATACCATATACGATGACTACCGTTCTGATGGTCGAAAACCCATCTACATTGAGCCAACAAAGTTTCAAACTCACGAAAGGATAAACTATTTGGATTATTTCTAATTTTAGCAAAAAGTTTATCTCTTCTATTCATAGAACTATTAAGTTATAATCATGAAACCAATAACATTTATACTATCCCACAGCATAATCATCAGGATTATTCTTACGCCAATTTGGCAGATATCCATTGGATTGACCATATCCGTAGGAGGGTCCTATCTGGTTTGCACTGGACCAGGGCCAAGCTTGTCCCCCGATTAGACGGAATTCATCACCTTTACCACATAACCAATAGAACATATGCGCGACATATCTTGCAACACCGTGACCTCCATACGGAGCCATTTGAAAATCAAAGTCCGGTTCATGTATCCAATCTCGTGTCGGTGGATCCGTTCGCCAATAACTGTATTTTAACATATGCCGTAATCCTGATGCTGTAGACTCACCACGCCTATGAAGAATGCTCTGTGAGTGGATAACGAAGGAACCAGCAGGACCATCACATGCAACACCTTTCTCTGAAATATCTCTGCTCGTAGGAGCAAGGTGTGAACCCGGTAGAAGTTCAGTCGGTCCCATCTCCAACGGTGTGTCTTGCGGAAAATAGAATACCTCAACAAAATTGATTTCAGGACCAAAAACATGGTCAGCATCGTGATGCCAAGGTTGTACTTCCATTGGACATACAACACGATGATTGCTTACCAACACAGGTAAACCTACATTTTTACCCAATAAGGAACGCAATGCTCCAGCAAGTTGTGGATTGAGAAGAACATGTTCAATATACCAATCCTCAAGTAGAATAGAACTTGGTTCATGAGAATCACGGATTCTCTCTAAATCCGAATGTGTCATCCCTTTGGGAATATAACTCGGATTGATGGGAAGGTCACCGTTCAAATAATCAAAAGTGCGTTGATTGATTTCATCTGGAACGATATCCTGAAGTTGTATGTAGCCATCTCTGCAAAATTGCAACACTTGTGAATCGGTGAGGGTGGGTTCACAATCAAAAGTTCGATTGGTTTTATCATATTTCAAGGTTGAACTCCTCAGGTGTTGCATTATCAGACATGTAATAGAGTTTCAGGTTGCATACCGAGTTTTTCATAAGATTCTACAGTTGGGAAAATCTTACCGGGATTACAGAGACCTGTCGGATTAAATATCTGCTTTACATTTGCCATCACTTGCAGATCTGCAGGACTGAAAATAAGTGGCATATAATCCATCTTTTCAACACCGATTCCATGTTCACCAGTGATAGTACCGCCTACCTCAGCACATACAGTTAAGATTTCTTTGTTGACGTGTTCCACTCGTTCACATTGATCAGCATCTCGTTCATCAAAAAGGACGATAGGGTGTATATTTCCATCGCCAGCATGAAATACATTTGCAATTACAATCTGATATTTTTCCGATATTTCTGAAATTCGTCGCAAGACTTTAGGTAAACGAGTGCGAGGTACTACACCGTCCTGCGTGATATAGTTTGGTGCCAGCCGACCAAATGACCCGAATGCACTTTTTCGTGCTTTCCAAAGTTCTTGACGTTCAGCATCATCTTTAGCGTAATTCACCTCACGTGCATTATGTTTTTTGAAGATTTCGAGTATTTGGTCTGTCTGATTTTGCATGCCTGCCTCAATACCGTCAAGTTCTGCAATCAAAATTGCATCTGCATCAAGAGGAAAACCAAACTGGAAAGCATCTTCCAATGCACGTATAACGAGTGTGTCCATCATTTCAAGAGCAGCGGGTATAATTCCAGCACCGATTATTGTTGACACAGCATTTGATGCATCATCCATATTGTCAAAGACTGCAAGTGCTGTCTGATATGCCTGCGGATTCCTTGTCAGACGAACCGTTGCTTTCGTCACTATACCAAAAGTGCCTTCAGAACCGATTAACACACCCCGCAGATCATATCCTGGAACTTCTTCAACTTCTCCTCCAAATTCAATAATTTCTCCATCAGGCATTACGACTTCCATACCAAGTACATGGTCAGATGTAACACCATATTTTAAAGTATGTGGTCCACCGGAGTTTTCTGCGATATTACCACCGATTGTACACGCCTTTTGACTTGATGGATCTGGTGCATAATGGTATCCTTGGCTCTGCACTGCTTGTGATAAAAGGAGATTGACAACACCAGGTTCAATCACTGCACATTCGTTTTCAATATCAACTTCAAGAATACGGTCCATTCTATTGAGTGCAATAATAATACCACCTTGAACAGATAGCATTCCACCACTCAACCCTGTTCCCCCACCACGTGCGATAAATGGTACATTGTATTTATTTGCAATCTTAACAATATCCGATACCTGTTTAGCAGTATCAGCAAATACCACTACATCAGGCATTGCTTTAAATGAGGGAGCAGCATCGCATTCGTAAACCGATAATGCAGTTGCATCTGTTAATACATTATTTGATCCGAGAATATCCGAAAGTTCTGCAATGAGTTCTTCTTTATTATCCATTATAACATCCTTTCTCACTCAATTTGATGCTGTTATACAAATTACCACATTAATGATTGTTTGTCCAATAAGAATCGTATATAGACATTTACTGAATCTGATTAGTAATATGTGTCAATTACAATTCTTATCAATAAAGTATTGGAAATTGTTCCTTAGGAGTATATGTAACGATTCGGAGATCACACTTACATTTCAATACAATAAACAGTAAGCATCATAAGAAGACCAGTTTTTTTTGGAAATATCTGGGTTAAAATGATATAATGTGTCAGGTTTTGGAATGAGTAGTAGGAAGAAATGGGTATTCTCAATTCTTATCTTAATTGAGTTTAATGAATATTATGAAGGAGAAATGATGCGTAGTTTAGTTTGTATATTTATCTTGACAATATTATTAGGATGTTTATTACCACAAGTATGTAATGCGAAGATAGACCCAGAAACAGCTGCTGGAGTTTGGCTGTTTGATGAAGGTGCTGGCTCAGATGCAATGGATTCTTCAGGTAAGGATAATCATGGTAAGATTACTGGTGCCAAATGGAAGGATGGAAAATTTGGTGATGGTCTTGAGTTAGGCGGTGCACAGTGGGTCACCATCGAATCAACACAAGATTTACAACTCGGTGATGAACACACTATGATGGCGTGGTTTTTTGCCACTGACATAACTCAACATCGGATGATTATTTCTAAAGATGCTGAATATCTATTACGTATTGATGTTCCAGGAGAAGGGAACAAAATGTCAACATTTGTCAACATCGGAGGCTGGGAACCGAGAGCTTCCGCAGGAGTACCTAAAGAGGATACTTGGACTCATATCGCTGTAACCTATGAAAGGGCAGTTAACAATGACCATGTTATTCTTTATGTCAACGGTGTGCGTGCTGGATCAAGTTCACGACCTGGTAAAGGTGTAGGAAATGCTAATGCTGTTGACATCGGCAAATGGGGTGGTGGTTCATATTTCGTTGGTATTCTTGATGAAGTTGCCATCTTTAAATCCGTACTTACCGAAGATGACTTACAAACTATCATGGAGCACGGATTAGATAAAACCCTCGGTGGCATAGCGGCTGTGTCGGCATCTAACAAATTGACTACAACTTGGGGAGTGATAAAATCCAATAGATAATAAATCAGACTCAGACATTATTCCATAACGTGAGTTCGGTTTAGTAGACATGTAGGATTTTATATCTAATTGCCGAAATAACTAAGTCATAATTTTGTGAAATTTTAGAGTCTTTAGAGTCAATTGGAAAATGATAGGATTATGCCATGTGCCACGATCCTTTACCTCAAATGGGTTTAAAGCCTGTTTGCGACCAATTTAGTCAAGAATGACTCTAAAACTTTACATGATTTATCTGACGCTATAACAAAGGTTTTTTCATGGCATATTTTGCGATTCCCTAAGTTGCTTATACCGAACTCACGCTATTCCATATAAAACAGGGCGGATATAAACGACTCCGCCCTTTAGCACGTCAAATGGTAATGACCGATGAGTGAGTAAGATACTGTTGGAGCGACGGTAATTTCTCGAACATAAATCTTTTATTCCTATCCTAAACATATATTACTGAAAATAAGACCGAGGAGAAATACTGCAATTATGTCCATACCAAAGATGTCTGTGAACAACCCAGTTTTAGCGAATATGCTGATGATTTTAATTATTATATTTGGGTTGTATGCATGGATAACCCTACCACGAGAACTCACCCCTGAAATCGCATTACAGACCGCAACAGTTACTACTATTTACCAAGGTGCATCCCCTGAAGCAGTGGAAAAACTGGTAACTGCTCCTATTGAAGATGCAATCGAGGAAAATGTCAGTAAAATCAATTTGATGTTATCCACTTCATCAGAAGGTAGATCAATCATTTCAGTTGATTTTGAAGAGATGAGTGATCGAGAATTTGACAAAGAGATGGAAAATCTCCGTACTGCTGTTGAAGGAGTGAACGACTTACCTGAGGAGATATTAGACGATCCAAAAGTTATAGAATTGGATGTTTCATCTGGATTTCCAATGCTTACAATCGTAGTTGGAGGTAGTATATCAGAGACTCAGATGCGTGATATTGCAGAGAATCTGAAGGAAGAGATATTAGAAATCAAGAATATTTCAGGTGTACAAATTGCGGGACTTCGCGAACGAGAAATCTGGATTGAGGTAAACCCAGACCGGTTGAAGGCATATAATCTACCTATTACAACTGTTGCAATGGCACTGCAAGTTGGTAATTTAAATCTTCCAGCAGGGACGATGGAGATTGGTAACTCTGAGTTTATGGTTCGAACAATTGGAGAATTTCCTAATCCTGACTATATCGGCGAAACTATTATTGGAATTCAACCCTCTGGTACTCCATTACGACTCAGTGATGTGGCTACAGTTTCTGATACCTATGAGAAAGCACGCACTCTTTCACGGATTAATGGAGAATCATCTATCAGTCTGAGTGTACAGAAAAAGAAAGAAGGTAATACAATCTCCTTGGTAGCAAAGCTTCGGGAATTGGTAGAAGAACGTAAAACAGACCTGCCAGAAGGTGCAGTCTTAACCCCAGTCAATGACTATTCTGTTATCCTAAAAGAGCGGTTGGGTATTCTCGAAACAAATGCAGTATTTGGTCTTATTCTTGTGATATTAATGCTATTCTTATTTATTGGTTGGCGGAATGCATTATTTGCTGCACTCGGTATTCCCGTAGCGTTTATGGCGACATTTTGGTTCATGTCAATTGCAGGATACTCATTGAGTGGTGTTTCACTATTTGGTCTGATATTGGTTGTTGGTATTGTTGTGGATGATGCAATCGTTGTGATAGAGAATACATATAGACATATTGAGAGGGGTGAAACTCCAAAGGACGCTGCGATTAAAGGTGCTGAAGAGGTGGGTTGGCCTGTACTAGCAGCAAGTTTGACAACAATAGGTGCATTTGGTCCATTGATGTTTATGTCTGGTGTGTCTGGACAGTTTATGCGTATCGTGCCGATAATGGCAATAATAGTCTTGGTGGCGTCACTTTTTGAAGTCTTTGTAATCTTACCAGCACACGTATCTGAATGGGGAAAAGCCAGAGTAAAAACAGGTCGTAGTAGGCTTGAAGGTCTTCGTACTCGATCCACTGGTGCATTCACCACAAGTATCCGTATCGCTGGATTTTTTGCTTGGTTTACCACAATTTTTGACATAATACGTAACCGATATGTAAGAATACTGAAATTAACGATCAGGAGACGATACATCTTTGTGGGTAGTGTTCTTTTCATTGGGTTGATAGTCTGTGTTGGTGCCTTTATGCTTCTTGATAAGGAACTTTTTCCAGGAGAAGATTTTCCACAATTTTATGTTAAAGCTGAGATGCCACCTTCATACGGAATACAAGAGACGACAGCAGTAATAGCACAACTTGAGGATGCAGCAAAAACTTTACCAACAGATGAAGTCGCAGCGATTGTAAGCAATGTCGGTTTACATACACCTACTACGGGTCTTATGGAGGGAATCACCTACGGTTCTAATTTTGGTGAACTCATTATTGAACTTGTTCCTAAGCAAGAAAGAACTCGGAATACAGATCAAATCATCGCTTCGTTGCGTAAACAGACTACTGAGATAAGTGGTATTGAAAAACTAAATTTCGTAAAATTACAAGGTGGTCCACCACAAGGACAAGATGTTGAAGTGAAGGTCAAAGGGGATCGATTTGAACAGTTGTCGGAAATTGCTGATAGGTTAAAGGTGACATTAAGTGGGATAGATGGTGTCGAAGATATCAGAGATGATTTCCGGATAGGAAAATCTGAATTACGTATATATCTAAAACGCGAAAAAGCAGCAATTTTCGGGATGTCCACATTACAAATATCACAAACTGTTCGGACAGCAATTGAAGGAGCAAAAGCAACAACCTATCGCGAAGCAGATGATGCAATTGATGTAATCGTTAAGTATAGAGAGGATCGTTTACAGACTATTCAAGAACTTGAAGATTTATTGATAACAACACCTACAGGTTCCATAATCCCATTAAAAGATGTTGCAGTGATAGCTGAGGATAAAGGCTATGCAGATATCCGACGTTTTGAAGGAGAACGCGCAATTTCTGTGTATGCTACTGTTGATAAATCCAAAACATCTCCGTTTATAGTGAACCAAAATTTACGGGATTCTTTTAAGGATATCGAATCATTATATCCTGGTTATCGACTTGATTTCAGAGGAGTCTTCAACGAAATTACACAATCTTTTGGTGAGTTGTGGAAACTTTTTATTATTGGTGTTCTTGTAATTTATGTCATTTTAGGTGCACAGTTTAAATCCTTTACGCAACCGATAATCATCCTATTTGCAGTTCCTTTTGGAATGATAGGTGCTATGGTTGGACTCCTCTTTTCAAATGCAACACTAAGTATGGTTGCAATGTTTGGAATCGTTGCACTGGCTGGCATCGTTGTTAACGACTCAATTGTGATGATTGATTTTATCAATAAACGTAGAGAAAGTGGTTATAACAGGTGGTACGCAATTTTGAAAGGATGTAGTATTCGTTTACGTCCTATTATCTTGACATCCTTAACGACAATTATTGGACTTATTCCGATGTCTTTAGGTCTTGGTGGTAAGTCTCCAATATGGACACCTATGGCTAACACAATTATATTTGGTCTGGCATTTGCAACCTTGATGACCCTTTTTGTTATGCCATCCTTGTATGCGATTACTACTGATATTGGTGGACTTTTCAAAAAAGGTTCGGAGGAACGTGCTCCAGTTGTTACGGATAGTGATTTGTTAGGTGCTGCTGTTCCTGCTGATGATTGATTGAGTTATGGTTATTTTATATGACACATGGAGATTATAATGTCCAACCAATTAGCATTAACAGGTGGAACACCTGTTCGCAACACAAAAACCCAACCATGGATGGCGTGGCCTATCAATAAAACTGATGAATGGGAAGCAAAGATTGAACCCCTCCTTCGTGAAGTATATCTAAGTGGTAATGAAGGTTTAGGGGGATCAATGATACCACGGTTTTGTCATCAGTATGCACAGTACACTGAAACCAACTATGCTCTCTTCATGCCGCATGGAACTGACTCCATCAGTGCTGCTTTATCAAGTGCACTTGACCTTGATGGGTTTAGTGATGGTGGAGAAGTGATCGTCCCGAATTATACTTTTGTTGCAACTGCAAGTGCTGTCTTGGATCGAAGGTGCACTGTAGTGTTTGTTGATATATGTCCTGAAACTTTCACGATTGACCCTCAAGCAGTAGAGTCTGCTATTGGTCCAGAAACCAGAGCAATACTTCCTGTTCATCTTGGTGGACATCCTGCGAATATGGGTGTCTTAAATGAAATTGCAGAACGTCATCAACTAAGAATAATTGAAGACTGCGCACAGGCTCACGGTGCGGAATATCAAACAAAAAAAGTAGGGAACCTTAGTGATGTTGGTGCATTTAGTTTTCAATCATCAAAAAATCTCACCTCAGGAGAAGGTGGAATGGTTACCACTAACGATAAAGATATACATGATCGAGTATGTGCCTTTATGAATGTTGGTCGTGCACCTGGAGGTGCAAGATGGGAATATCCTCGTCTTGGATGGAACTACCGACCATCAGAATATCTGGCGGCTATCTTGTCAGTTAGATTGGAACTGCTTGAAGCACAGATAGATCTTCGCAATAGAAACGCAGATTATTTATCAAACGCATTGGATAATATTTACGGTATTACGCCACCTAAGATTGCTTCTTGGGTGACTAAACACGGTTATCACCTATATTGTATGAAGTTTAATCCTGATGGATTTGGTGGAAAAACACGGCAGGAATTTGTCAGTGCATTATCTGCTGAAGGGATACCGTGTTCAGTGGGTTATAGATCACCACTTTCACAAGAACCTGGTATGGCACACATTGGTGAGAAATATCCACATTTGATCAAGATGTTGCCATGTCCAAATACGGAATTAGTTTGTCAACAAAGTGTGTGGCTTTTCCAAAATCTACTTCTCGGTTCTGAATCTGATATGGATCAGATTGTTGAGGCAATCACAAAAATAAGTGCAGCGTGGAACTAATCTCTATACAGATAAAGTATAGGTTAAACGGACTTATGTAGTAGTCTTGGAAATTTCCGGTGCAAACAAAAATTAGTAAACCACTTCTTGTTTACGATGGAGATTGTGAATTTTGTTGCTTATGGATTGAAAGATGGCGACACCTAACAAAAGATCGGATAGATTATGCTCCTTACCAACAAGTCTATCATAAATTTCCTGAAATACCAATCATAGAATTCCAGACATCAGTAAAATTGATTTATGTGAACGGACAGGTATTTTCTGGTGCAGAAGCCATATTTATAGCATTAAATAATCGTATGCTCCTGTGGTGTTATAAACATCTGGTTGGGTTAGCTTCCTTGTCTGAATTGATATACCGGTTTGTAGCACGTCATCGTCAGTTTTTCTCAAAGGTAACAAGGTGGTTTCTGATTAAATAAACAGAAATACTAATTTCAATACTTCAACAATATTTAGAATTGATAGGAGAATTAATGTCCAGTGATTTTCTAACCGTCGCGATAGATGCAGCAAAAAAGGCAGAAGAAATTATAACTTCCTACTATACAGATAAAGATATCAAAGTTGAACTTAAAGCTGATGAGACACCTGTTACACGTGCTGATACAGAAGCTGAAAAATCTATCCGAGAAACCATCAAACAAGCATTCCCAGACCACGGATTCTTAGGCGAAGAATACGGAACAGAAGAAGGTTCATCACCTTATATGTGGATTATTGATCCGATTGACGCAACTAAGAATTACATTCGTAAAATCCCTATATTCGGCACACAGATTGCACTCATGAAAGGTGATGAACTTATCCTTGGTGTATCCAATGCACCACTATTGCACGAACTTCTCTACGCTGAAAAAGGCAAAGGTGCATTTCTAAATGATAAACCAATCAAAGTTTCAAATGTTGAAAACACAACAGATGCTATGATTTGCCATGGGGGTCTAAAATGGTTCTCTGAGAAAGGACTACTTCCAGGGATATGTGAACTTATCAACGCCACTTCCCGCTCAAGAGGGTTTGGTGATTTCTATATGTATCACCTCGTAGCGTCTGGCAGAGCAGATGCTGTCATTGAAGCAGCAATTAGTGTTTGGGATATTGCTGCGATTACTGTTATTGTGCGGGAAGCTGGTGGGAAAGTGACAGATATACAAGGACAAGCCATCACGAAAGACACTGCTTCACTGGTAGCGACGAACGGGATTCTGCATAATACAATCCTTGATTATTTTAATGAAGAACAATGATGTGACTCCATAGATTCTTGTCCCTTCGTTTTTAGGACCATACTTTTCACCACACGGTCCGGTGCATCTCGGACAAATCAATCTCCTGACCAAAGGATGCCAACATATCGATCATCTTCGCCGGTTTGAGTATGCAACCGAGGGAACGCAGTGGGTTTTCATATCTACTCCCCTCAGCAGTTTTCCATGCACGCGTTGCTGTGATCTCTGCCTGCACTGATGCAATGATTTCCATCGGATCTTCATCTGGTACTATCGGATCATGGATCAATCCTTGTGGACAGCGTTCCGAAGGGTCGTCCCATTTTGCATATCCGATAATGTCTCTTCCACGGTGTAAGACACGATACTGCTTCATATTGAACTGATGTATCCCTATAACTTGAGAATTCCAAAATACAGGAAAATTATGAGTCCTCCAACACCTTTTAAGTTCATGTAAGATATTGAAATCTTCTTGCACTACCGCTTTCCATTTAAGTTGAGAGGATTTGGAACGAGCAGGAAGTTCTGTTCGTAACTCTCTGGTAACCTTTTGATATCCAACTTTTTGATACAGTTGATAAGCCTCTGCAGTCTCAACATATAGAATGCTTCCTCTATAACCTTTACTTTCAAAGTATATGTTTAGATCCCGCATCAAGCGGGTTGCAATACCTTGCCTGCGCATGTCTGGAGCAACAAATACAAACGTCACCAAACCAAAATCTTGGATTCCACCTTCAAGAAGAAGCGAAGTTCTTGAACCAAGTACATGTCCAACAACCCTTTGACCAACCAATGCAATACGAATACCTTCTGGTTCAAGGGATGGACTGTTAAACTTTTTTCGATAATAGTCTTCCTTGCATTGTTCAGCTGGCAATAACAATTTCAGGATGGCATCATCATCACCAGTCTGCCAATGCCTATAGGTAATAGTATTATGCATGTGCCACCGTTTTTGAGTGTTAAAGTATTTTTATTAACACTTAAATGGATGCACCTAACAGTTAAATCGTATGGAACTTGGGTGTGTATTGTTTTTGGAATATTTATTCAATTCAAATGGAAATTTTAATTTGACAAAGACTTTATATATTCTGTTGCTCTTACTGTTTGAATTGTTTGCTGATACGTGCTATAATATATGTATAATAGATAAAAGAATGAGAGAACAAATGCACCTTGACTTTCAGAACGTAATAGACCTATCCTATGTTGTTGACGAAAATAGTCCACGAGAATTACCGATTGATCCTGTCAAAATTTATGATCAGGCTACATTAGAAAAAGACGGCTACTTTGAAAGTCGCGTTGATATGTCCGGACACTGCTCAACACATATTGATACCCCTTGTTTAATGTATCCAGATGGATATACTGTCGCAGAAATACCGAAAGACAAACTAACCGGAAATGCAGTGTTGATGGATTTCTCCACAATCAAGCGACCTAATGATGCAGTGACTGCTGAAGACGTTAATACATGGATAGATAAAAACGGAGAATTCCCACAAGACAGTATCGTCTTTATGCGTACAGGGATGGATAGATACGTATATCAGGATAACTTCAACCGAGAATGGATAGGTTTTAGTGAAGATGCAGCAAAACTTCTCGTTCAAAAGGGAATAAAAGTAATAGGCACAGACGCATGTAGCATTGACTCAGTTGCGGGACACCCACCTTTACATGATGGTTTACCACCAGCACATCTTGTCTTTCTTGGAGAGGGAATCCCCCATGTTGAGGATTTATGTAATTTAAGTCAATTACCTACGCATTTCTATGTTGTTATTGCTCCATTAAAACTTGCGCGCAGTTCTGGCGCGCCAACAAGAGTCCTTGCATTTGTATAACAACTTGGATTATGCACTCTCCTTCGATATTCATCTGATACTACATTATTCTAAATATGAACAATGGAACTGAATATACCGGAAACGCTCTCAGACACGTTACACGAGATAGGTGAAATTGGTGGAAAACATGTATATCTGGTCGGGGGTTCTGTTAGAGACCTGTTGTTAAATCGACCAAATCTTGACATAGACATTTTAGTGGAAGGAGATGCGCTGAAGGTAGCAGCACAATTGCAAAGTCGGTGGAAAGGGACACTGCAGACTCATCTAAAATTTGGAACAGCAACAGTTACACCAGCGGACTCTGAAAAGCCTAAAGTTGATTTCGTAACGGCTCGAAGTGAAACGTATCAAAATCCTGGAACGTTACCTAAGGTAAAACCTGGAACAATATCAGAGGATTTACATCGAAGAGATTTTTCAATAAACGCATTAGCAATGTGTTTATATTCAAATACATTTGGATCAATAATTGATCCGACAGGTGGACTTGAAGACCTAAAGAACGGAACTATACGTGTTCTTCATGACAATAGTTACCTTGACGATCCAACCCGCATCTTTAGAGCATGTAGATATTCTGGTCGTTATAACTTCCAAATAGTTGATAACGATATAACACTTATTGAGCAAGCGATACCACTAATATCAAAACTCAGTGGTGAACGAATACGGAATGAGATTGAAAGAGTGTTATTAGAAGACAATCCACCGCAAATTATACAAAAACTGGCTAATTTGGGTGTATATGAAACTATCTATCCTGGTTGGAAAATCTCACCAACCATTACCTTTGATTTGCAAACAGCACAACAAGCTATCTCTTGGGCAAAAGAGAATATCAATGATATAGATTTTCAGGATAATCTTTTACTTTGGATGGCTTTTCTTGGTACTACAAAGACCACAATTATGCCAAAATATGGTATTGAGGCGATTTGTTTCCGGCTTGTTCTATCACATCAATTGAACCGTATTACTAATGATACAGATATGCTAAAAAAAGATATTATATCAGATAAAAACATAAGATCAGTTTTTGATACACATGTAATAATACTGTCTAATAATACAACTTTTGAATTCCATAACGGAAAATGGTGTATTGTTGATACCGACAACGAATCAACTTATGTTTTTGGTGACGGACACATATACCAAGTTCTGACTCCGATTTCTGCATATCTGAAGTTGTTATCTGTCTTGGATACTTTGAATGAAACAGTTGCACCCAGCCATATCTACCAAGTTCTAAAACCTTTTCCGATTGAAGCACTTGTTTTGGGATGTACAAATTCTGAATTATTAACTGTACAGCGTAAAGCTATAGAAGATTATCTTCATACACTACGTAAGATACGACCATTCGTCACTGGAAAAGACCTAATAGAATGGGGTGAGAAACCGGGTGAATCTTTTGACACTATACTATCTACACTATTTAGTGAACAATTGGATGGTAAGATAAAATCTAAATCTGATGGTTTTACTCGATTCAAAATATTAACGAATAGAAGATCAAAGAAAAACAATACTTCTCTGTAAATTGATTGGAATTCAATTTTAATATGTTCACACCAAATGCAATTTACCAAGCAATCCTTATTGTTACTCAGTTTATCATTTTGTTAACTTTTCATGAGTGGGGACATGCAAAATCTGCATATATGTTAGGAGACACAACAGCACGTGATCAAGGTCGATTATCACTCAATCCTGCTGTACATATAGATCCTATAGGAACACTTTTTTTACCATTGATTGGTTCGCTTTTTGGAGGAGGTTTCTTTGGTTGGGCAAAACCTGTACCCGTAGACCCGTATAATCTCAAAAACCCGAGAAGAGATATAATGCTCATTGCGGCTGCAGGTCCAGTCATGAATATCCTCCTTACATTTGCAATATTAGCAATTATCAAAACCTTGGAATTAACTATCAATTTTCGTCCATACGATACAAAAACCCACTATGCAATATATGAATTCCTTAATAATTCTGCTTTGATAAGTATATTTTTAGCTGCGTTTAACATGTTACCTCTTTTTCCTTTAGATGGGTTTAGTGTCGTCAATGGTTTGCTTCCTGAACGTGCATCGCGTCAGTTTACAAAACTTGCACCTTATGGGATGCCAATTCTGATGAGTATTATTTTTATACCGATGATGCTTGGAATACCCGGTCCCCTTAGATACCTTGGTGTCATTAGTTACTATGTATTCGATATCATAAGAAAATTAGTTGGTGTATAATAATTTCTGATGACAAATAATGAAATAACTATTAGCTAAACTGGGTCAGATTATGGTTGCTGAAATTACCTCTACGAGTCATTCTACACATCCTATCTATTCCATAAAACTTGACGGATTTGAAGGTCCGCTTGATCTCCTTCTGCATCTAATTCAGAAGGAGGAAATGGATATTTATGATATACAGATATCCCAAATTACAGACCGTTATCTTGAATATATCACTTTTATGGAGCAGTTAGACTTAGATGTGGCATCAGAGTTTTTGGTGATGGCAGCAACACTTTTATATATTAAATCCAATAGTATGTTACCAGATATCCAGTCTGATACTGAAACCACATTAGGTAATCAAGAGCAACTCGTTCAACAACTATTGGAATACAAAAGGTATAAAGAAGCTGCTCAAGTCTTGGATAGATACGCGGAACGAAGGACATCATTATACAACAGAAGTGCAAAACTACACTCGGATTTAGATGGTACACGTTCTTATGAAATTAACGCTACTTTATTTGACCTACTTACAGCATTTAAACACATAAATGACAGAATATCGCAATTGGAATTGGATGATGATTACCAAACAGTCGAAGAGGAGACAATCACTGTTGAGGATAAAATTGCATTCATTGAAAGAGAATTAGATACTTCTGACCAGTTGCTATTTGAGGATCTATTTCTTCTCTCATCAAGCAAAATTGACCTAATTGTTACATTTCTTGCAGTTTTAGAACTAATTAGAATTGGTACAATTGTCATAGTACAGACCGATCTTTTTGAAAGTATATATCTTATTAAGGCAGAAGCAGATAATACAAATTGAAAAGTAGATTTATAGCAAAGTAAAGGAATTATCTGAAATGGAATCAATAAATCTCCCGGAAGAAGATCAATTAAATAAACAAGTTGATCATACAGATGATATTACAGAAGATAATACAAAATCAATATTAGAAGCAATTCTGTTTGCAGCCAGTGAACCTATTACTGCTAAACAGTTTCAGCATGCAATCCCTGACCTGACAATTCGAGTGATTCGTAAAGCACTCGCTGAACTTCGTGACGACTATATTGAAATGAATAGAAGTTTTAGACTGATAGAAATTGCTAACGGTTATCAAATTTGTACTCAACCAGAGTATTCAGATTGGATTCGAAAATTTTATATTCAACAGGTACGCGTAACTCTGTCACCTTCAGCATTAGAAACACTTGCTATTGTCGCATACAAACAACCCGTAACACGTAATGATGTAGCAACTATTCGTGGTGTAAACAGCGATAGTGTAATAAGTGCATTGGTTGAAAAAGGTCTGATCTGTGTTTCTGGAAGAAAAGAGGGAGCAGGACGTTCACTATTATTCTCAACAACGGATACTTTTCTACAACAATTCGGCTTAAAAGATCCATCTGAATTACCATCTCTCGAAGAGATTGAACAACTCCTTACGACTTCGAATGGTATTGAGAACATACATTCGGTACAAGAGAGGTAGGATCATGAATTACAATGCTTGGTTTGAATGTGAACTGGGGTGTACATATCCTCTCAATGAAATTATATATCGTTGCAAGAATTGTGATGGGTTATTACAGGTAAAGCACGATATGGAGTTGTTAAAACAACGAAGTGCTAATGATTGGAAAACTCTATTTGAACAGCGTTACATGCGAACACAATATCCGTATGGTAGTGGGGTTTGGGGTAAAAAAGAATTGGTTTGTCCAATTATTGATGATGAGAACATCATATCTATGTATGAGGGTGGAACTAACCTGTTTTGGGCTGATCGTTTTGGTGAACAACTTGGTGTCTCAGACCTGTGGATAAAACAGTGTGGAATTAGTCACACTGGTTCATTCAAAGATCTTGGGATGACCGTGCTGGTATCTATGGTGAACCAGATTATCACTGAATCTGGAAATATCCGTGCAGTGATGTGTGCTTCAACGGGTGACACCTCTGCATCCTTGGCTGCCTATGCAGCTGCAGCAGGTATACCTGCCATCATTCTGTTACCTAAAGAGAAGGTCTCACGCGAACAACTTATTCAGCCAATTGCTAACGGAGCTTTGACGTTGTCACTTGAGACAGATTTTGATGGGTGCATGGCAATCGTCCAACAACTTGCTTCAAGGAAAGAATTCTATCTTGCGAATTCTATCAATTCCCTTCGTATTGAGGGACAGAAAACAATCAGTATTGAAATCGTCCAACAGTTTGATTGGGAAGTACCAGATTGGATTATCATACCAGGTGGTAACCTTGGCAATGTATCGGCACTCGGTTTAGGCTTTTTAATGATGTATGAACTTGGTATCATTGACAAACTACCTCGTATTGCGTGTGCGCAAGCAGAACGTGCAAATCCGCTATATCAAAGTTATCAAACTGGTTTCAAAGAGTTCAAAGCGATCACTGCACAATCAACACAAGCCACTGCCATTCAGATAGGTAATCCAGTTTCAGTTCATCGAGCGATTCGTATATTACGTAAATTCGATGGTATTGTCGATCAGGCATCAGAAACAGAATTAGCAGATGCAGCTGCCAGAGCAGATAGAACCGGTCTATTCAATTGTCCACATACTGGAGTAGCATTAGCAGTTTTGATAAAAATGGTTGAACGAAAGCAGATTAAAAATGATGATAGAGTAATCGTTATTTCAACAGCAAATGGACTCAAGTTTCCAGATTTCAAGGTTGCATATCACAATGTTGAACCAGGACAACCGTCACCTCAATACCTGAATGCTCCGGTAGAGTTAGAAGCAGACTTTGATAAAGTACTTAAACAGATCGACTGTCATATATAGTGAAATAGAAAAATTTGTTTACCCATCTTCTGTAGGTGTGGAATGCTCTATAGCATTCATACCCCGGAGTTCCCTCCTACAAACAAACTGTCAAGGTAATTGTAAAATCCACTATAAATGTATAAAATTAATGTGATAATTATTGCAAATATGTTATAATCCTAATAAAATGAGAAACAATAGGAGATAATGCATGTCAGATCAGTATCGGCCCAAACCTGAGCATAAATTTACATTCGGTTTGTGGACCGTCGGTAATCCAGGACGCGATCCATTCGGAGACGTTGTCAGACCTCCCCTGAAACCTACCTACAGTGTCAAAAAATTAAGTGAATTAGGTGCATACGGTGTCAACTTACATGATAACGACTTGGTCCCATTTGATGCTTCAGCATCTGAACGAGATCAAATTGTCAGCGAATTTAAACAGGCACTAAACGACCATGGTATGAAAGTACCGATGGCAACTACTAACCTTTTTTACCACCCAATTTTTAAGGACGGTGCTTTTACATCTAATGATCCAAAGGTCAGAGCATTTGCTATTCAAAAGACTTTGAATGCTATAGATCTTGGTGTAGAACTCGGTGCAAAAGTATATGTATTCTGGGGAGGGCGTGAAGGGGCAGAAGTAGATGCTGCTAAACACGGTCCAGACACAGTAAAATGGAACCGTGAGGCGATGAATTTCTTCACACACTACGTCAAAGACCAAGATTATGATCTGAAATTTGCCTTAGAAGCAAAACCAAATGAACCCCGTGGAGACATTTATTTACCTACAACAGGACACATGCTACATTTTATTGAAACACTTGATCATCCGGAAATGGTAGGTGTTAATCCTGAATTTGCACATGAAACGATGGCAGGTCTAAGTTTTATCCATGGTGTAGCACAAGCTTATGAGTCAGGCAAACTATTTCATATTGACTTAAATGACCAGAAGATGAGTCGGTTTGATCAAGACTTGCGATTCGCATCTGAAAACATCAAAAGCGCGTTCTTTCTTGTCAAATTTCTTGAAGATGTCAACTGGGATGGAAACAGACATTTTGATGCACACGCATATAGAACAGAGGACGAAGAAGGTGTATGGGACTTTGCTGCAGGTTGTATGCGTAGTTATCTGATATTAAAAGAAAAAGCACGTCAATTCAATGAAGACACAGAAATACAGGGACTCATATCCGAACTCCGTGCACGTGATCCAGAACTTGAAGCACTTATGTCAAATTATAGTGCCGAGAACACAGAAAAACTGAGAAATATTGACTTTAAACCGGATAGGATTGCTGAGAAAGGACTTGGTTACGAAAAGTTAGACCAATTAACTTTTGAGGTATTAATGGGAGTTCGATAAGTCTATTAATGTGTCAACTACATAACTGATTTATCGGAGTTTGTGTATGGGTACACTGATTATTGCTGTTTTGAGTTTTGTCGGTTTTATTGTTGCATATAATACCTACGGTAAGTGGATAGCAAAAAAAATATTCGGTTTAGACCCACAAGCAAAGGTTCCGAGTCAAGAGTTAAAAGATGATGTAGATTATGTTCCAACAAAAAAGGAAATTATCTTCGGTCATCATTTTACCAGTATTGCTGGTACAGGTCCAATCGTCGGTCCTGCAATTGCAGTCTTTTGGGGTTGGTTGCCAGCATTACTCTGGGTTGTAATTGGATCGGTATTCATCGGTGCAGTGCATGATTTCGGTGCATTGGTAGTTTCCCTCAGAAATCGTGGACAAAGCGTCGGTGAAGTTGCCGGTAGGATGATTGGACCGCGCGCAAAATTCCTTTTCCTACTTGTTCTTTTTATTGGTTTGACCATTGTCCTTGCTATCTTCGGATTGGTCATTGCCCTTATTTTTTCCTACTATCCTGAGTCAGTCCTATCTGTCTGGATTGAAATCCCACTTGCATTAATTATCGGTATCTGGATTTACCGTCGAGGTGGTAATATACTTATTCCGTCTATCGTTGCACTTGGTGTCATGTATCTTTGCATGGCACTTGGAGCTTATGTTTTTCCGATAGACTTAGGTCAAATATTTGGTATACCTTTACTCGGTAAGACATTCGTCAACACAGTTGTTATATGGACATTAGTATTATTTGTATATTGCTTTATTGCCTCTGTTCTGCCTGTTTGGACACTGCTTCAACCTCGAGATTTCATCAACAGTCATGAATTGGTATTAGCATTACTACTTTTAGTGCTTGGTTTGGCTGTTGCAGGAATTTCAGGTAAAGCAGACATTTTTACTTCCGCGCCTGCAATTGCAAAAGACATTCCACCAGATGCTCCACCGATATGGCCCTTTCTCTTTATAACAATAGCATGTGGCGCAGTCAGTGGTTTTCATTGCATGGTAAGTTCCGGTACATCAAGTAAACAGGTTGCATCGGAAGAAGATGCCCAATATGTTGGATACGGTGCAATGTTACTTGAAGGAGGTCTTGCTGTTGTCGTGATAATAGCGTGCTGTGCAGGTTTAGGAATGGGTATTTTCAACCGTACGGTTGACACAACAAGTGCAGGAGGTTACACTTTCCAACCCATCGTTAGAGAAGGAAGCACACAACCTGTACTAAATCAAGATGCATGGAGAACACGCTATGCAACGAGTGAAACAGTAACAAATGCAGACGGTACAACAGCTGTAATAGGAGGGTGGGCAAGTCACAATCTAAAAGCAAAGGTGAGTGCATTCGTTGATGGAGGTGGTAATTTTCTTGCTTCCCTCGGTATTCCACTCAAAATGGGAATTGCTATAATGGCAGTACTTGTTGCAAGTTTCGCTGCGACTACATTAGATACAGCAACTCGACTTCAAAGATATGTCATCCACGAGCTTGCTCAAACTGCGAATATAAAACCATTGAAGAATAGATATATTGCAACTGCATTTGCCTTGATTCTTGCTGCGGCTGTTGCCATGTTGCAGGGTCCGAATGGACCAGGTAGTGGGGGATTAACGCTATGGCCACTCTTCGGTGCTACAAATCAACTCTTAGCCGGATTAGCCTTCATGGTCATTGTTTTCTATCTCGTGCGTCGCAATAAGCCTATATGGTTTGCATTCATTCCGATGGTGGTAATGCTTCTGATGCCCGCTTGGGCAATGCTACATCAGATGTTCAATCCAGAAACTGGGTGGTTATTTGAAGGAAAATATCTACTTTTCGTATTTGGTCTTGTTGTTGAAGGTTTGCAGGTATGGATGGTCGTTGAGGGTGTCATTGCTTGGCGAAATGCACGTGGTAATTATCCTGAATTACCCCCTTTAGAAACTGTTACTGCAGATTGAATGGGTTTTGCCAAAACTCCGTCTATCAATTTCCAATTTTAACATGATCTAATGGTATCGCCATAGATCTCATTTTAAACCTACACTACTTTTCAATCCTACCAATTTTCCTGTTAGTATATCACTACTTTCCTGACTATAGAAAACTCATATTATAGTGCATTTTAGAATTACTTTTACACTTATAGGTGTGAATCAACGACGAATGCGCGTTTGGCATTCGACGGGAGGGAACTCCGATTCCCGACTATCAAGGTGTTCGGTCGCGATTCGGAGATCGCTCCTACAGAAGAGGAGTGAGGTATAATGGCACACAATCAATTAAAAAGGGTATTAGTTAGCAATCTGATAATACAGAATAAGAGAACTGTGCAATCATACACTGGATTATAATTAATTTGTATTCTCATAGTTTGTATAGTATAATGTACATCTATATATACAATGTTGATGTAGGTCCGGATTCTTGGTAAGCGGAAGATATGTTAAGAATTGCCTAATATTATTAGGAATGATATGTTACGTGCTGTTTATCGGTTTTATGCCGCTAATGCACGACCATGATCATGAAGATGTCTGTGATCATAAACACGGTCATGAACATAAACGGTCTGAACCAATCCATTCAGATGAAAGTTGCTTAGCATGTGTATACCTAAATACTTATACAATTTTCCAAATCCAACCTAATGTTACTACATATTCTTTACTATGTTGTGACACACTACATATCACTGACATTGTTTTCCTAACTTTCAATCCTACACAAAACATCCAAAGTCGAGCACCTCCATATTCTCCAATACACCCAAATTTAAACTTATAATATAAGTATTTTATCTTTAGTAATCTAATACTTAACAGAAAGTAGGTACATACATAGAAAGTAGTATAAAGGTCAATGTTAAGATACCTTTCTTGTGTGGTTATCCGACTCTTTGTATCCATTTAACTGTACACTTCGCTTGAGAAATACAGCAACTGTGGGCTGCTCAACTGAAAATACAGTTACTGAACTTATTACGTATAGTATATATATATATTGGAGAATATAATGTATAAATATTTTTTTAGTGATGACTTTTCTATATCTATTTCGCGTATTATTTTAATATCATTCGTAGCTATATTACCATTTCTTGGTGGTTGTAGTGAGGATGAGAATCCAATCGTTGATGTCCACGACCAAGAAGAGACCATTCATGCAGATGCTGACGGCGTTCTGCTTGAAGTTGATGGTGTGGAAGTCTATCGACAATTTGAAGATCAGCAAACCGGAAGTATCACACTCTCTGTTGATGACGAAGTTGAAGTACATGTAATTTTCCTTAACCCTAATGAAGAAGAATTACATTTGGATGAAATTGCTGGAGAAGAAGGTGAAGAAGATGAACATGAACATGATGAAGAGGAAGCCTTCGCTTTAGCGGTAACTGAGTATGATACGACAATAATTGATGTCCACTTATCTGAGGAAGATGAAGATCATGGGGACGAAGAAGATGAACATGGTGAAGAGGAGTTAATTTTTGAAGTAATTGGTCTAAAAGCAGGTGAAACGACGATAAAACTTCAATTACTACACGGTGATCATCCAGACTTTACTGCTCTACCGATTCCAGTAATTGTCCAGTAGGGAGAATTTACATGAATCTCAATGTAAATTCATGTCATTGTATTTTTAGTTTGGTAGGCGCGCGTTTAAAACGTGCCTACCTTATCATGTTCGTATTAACAGTTGTCTGTCTATTATGTGATATAAATCATGCGAAATCTGAACAGGTTACAGCATACCAGCTTAGCGGTGAAGTAATTGATATTCAGAGTCTGACCCGACTTGACGGAGTAACTGTCCATATCATTGAGTTGGATAAGACTATACAGACAAATTCGTTGGGACAGTTTCAAATTGAAAATGTATTAGAAGGACAGTATACTCTTCAGTTCATCAAAGAAAACTTTCAGGAGTTGGAACTGGTCGTAGATGTCAATGCTACTAGATCATTTCTGCAGATTGAAATGACATCAGATGCAGTTCAACTTGATACGATTACGGTTCTTGGAAAATACAGATCCCTTGATCAGTATGAACAGACATCTGATATTTCTTTAGATGAGGCAGCCCTTGAAAAACAGATGGGGATGACCTTGGCAAATACGTTATCAGGTCAACTTGGTATCTCACAACGTACAATGGGAAAGTCTGTCGCACGACCTGTTATAAGAGGTTTAGGTGGTGACAGAGTTCTTATCCTTGAAAACGGTGAACGTACTGGAGATAAGTCTGCTTCGAGTGCTGACCATGCAGTGGCTATCGAACCTACTTCTGCAAAGAATGTTGAAGTTACACGAGGTCCCGCCTCACTTCTCTACGGATCCAGTACCTTAGGTGGAGTTATCAATGTAAATCGCAATAGCATCCCTAATTTCCTTCCAAAACGATCTACTATGAGTATTACATTTCAAGGTGAATCTGTCAATACAGGTTTAACCGGTACGACGGGATTGATCATTCCACTCGGTGATTTTGTAGGTAGTCTGGAGTGGAATCGTCGTTATGCAACAGATACTCAAACACCAATTGGTGTACTTGAGAACACAGACCTATCAAATCAAAATTATTCCATAGGTAGTTCTCTCATCAAACCGTGGTGGTATATTGGTGCATCAGGGAGTAGATATTCCTCAAATTACGGTATACCTGGCTCTCCTGAAGGACATATTCAAGGGGTAAATATTGAACTTGACAGACAACGTTATGATGTACAAATGGAGTTTCGTTTTAATAATAATTTGATTGATAAAATGAAACTTCAGACCGCATATACGAGATATGAACATCGAGAATTAGAGTCGAACGGGTCACTTGGTGTTGAATTCGGTGTGCTGACATATAATTTCTCTGTAATGATATATCTATTTGACAATGTTATTGCTGGGATGTGGGGAGAATATAGGGACCATGCGACAGGTGGGTTCTATTGGACTCCACATACCCGTGAATTTGCATTGGCAGGTTTTTATATGAGTCAACAAAATATTGACCGTCTAACATTACAAGGTGCAATTCGCTACGACATCAGACGTGCTGAACCATTTGTGCCAGGTACGGTTATTCACGCAGGCACTGTAGAAAGACGTGATTTTGGAGGTATTTCTGGTGCAGTATCAGGTATATATCATTGGCTTGATAACTTACGTACTGGTGTCACAATAATGAAGACCTTTCGCTCACCTGGAATTGAAGAACTATTCTCTGATGGTCCGCATCTTGCTGTGTATTCATACGAAATTGGAAATGTAGAATTGGAACCAGAACATGGATTTGGTAGTGAACTATTTGCAGAATATACTATCAATCGGTTCAAATTAAACTTAGCATTATTCCAGAATCAAATATTTGGTTATCTCGTTCCATCTAACACTGGGGAGAAAGAGTGGGGTAGTGGAACAGGAGGTTGGTTGTGGATTTATCAATATACTGGACATGATGTTTTAATGAATGGTGCGGAAATAAGCATTGGGACCGAAATATTTCCACGTTTTACTGCTCAAATTGATATGAGTTATGTTCAGGCAACGATTCAAACATCAGGACTTCCTTTAGAACGTATGCCGCCATTAAACGGTAAATTCGTATTGAGTTATTCTCCATTTCCATTTCATTTTCATTTTACTTCCCGTTATTCAGCGAGTCAAACACGACTTGGAGAATTTGAGGAAACAACTGATGGTTTTATCGTTTACAATGTTGGTTTTTATGTAAATTATGGATGGTGGCATCTTGAAAACCTTTTTGTATTTGAAATAGAGAATATGCTTAACACAACCTACTACGATCATCTGTCCCGCATTAAATCTGTGATGCCAGAATCGGGTAGAAATTTCAAGTTACTCTATAAACTGAATTATTAACATTTCAATACTGTATTACATACATTTTTAGGAGTTATTTTGAATAATAAATTGAATCATGAATTTGTAGATAAGACTGGTGCTTGCCTGTCTTTTGCATGTGCGATCCATTGTATGGCAATGCCTCTGTTGATAACTGTTCTTCCATTAATTGGTCTCGGGTTCCTCGTTAGTGAACCTGCGGAATTAGTCATCATTGGTGGTGCAGTTATACTTGCAATTGGAAGTATTGTTTGGGGTGTGCGTCATCATCGTAGTTGGCGTGCATTACTTGTTCTTGTTGTTGCTATAGCATTTATAGCTACAGCACATATTGCAGCCGAAGGAACTTATGAGATAATGTTGCACAGTACGGGTGGTATCCTACTTGCATCAGCACATCTTATCAACAGACATTTGTGCAAAATTTGTCCAGCATGTGAACTTGAAGATGCAAGTGGTTCACATTAACTATTACTTTTCATTCATGTAGATATTATGGTGAAAGAAAATAAAAATCAGCCGAATGTATTAATGCATTCGGCTGATTTTGTATACTACAGTGTTGTAATAATATATTATTTTGATTAAGATTCAACAGTTATCTGAAGTACTCCCTGATGCTCAGTACCAATATAAAAGGTGTCTCTGTCAACAACAAGAGAGGTAATGACATCTGGAATATCCGATACAATTTGTTCCCATGTCCCTAACTGTTCATTCAAACAATAGATTCCTTCATCATTAGCTCCATATACGACACCGTTCTCAGTTACTAACGACTTTATATTTACACTGTCACCAACAATATTTGTGATTTCACTCCATACAACACCATCTATTGAATGGAAAACTGCATTATCGGTGGCTACATAAATTGTTGAGTCATCAAAGACAATTTGGTTGAAATGCTCAACAGACTTGGGTAGTTTGGCAGTAATGTCGTTCCAATTTTCTCCTCCATCAAACGATTGAAAGAGTTGTCCATCACGTTTACCGACGTAAACTGTCTCGTCCAATACTGCAAGCTTAAAACCATGCGACATATTCTCATGTGTGAGTTCGCAAGTTTCTTCTACACCTGTATCATTCCACCATGTATCACCCGGTTTCCATCGGTAGAGCTTATAGTTATACTCCATGTAGAAAGTTTCACCACTGACAACGAAGTTTCCATACAAACCTTCTAACATCAGTGAGTAAGCCAGTTGATAGTTTTCATCCATTTGTGCAATCTGTTTCAAAAAACCCTCTGACCCAAACTTAGAATCCTCTAAAATATTCTGTTTTGTTAATTCATCAGGTTCACTCCAAGGATGGGTAGAGGAAGTGATTAATATACCTTGTCCTGGATACCTATCGCTTTCAAAGGGAAAAGTTGTATTTCCAAACATATGCCACATCAGTGTTCCTGAATCTAATGAAGGAATCGTTCCATCCTGTCCGACGTACCCATCAAGTGGAAGTAAGTATGTTTCATCGGGTGCAATACGATAAAATGCAGTTTCATTATTACGACGAATCACTTTTGCATATAGGAATCCATCAAATATTGAAATTTGGACAATTTTCGGAGTAAATTCTCTAAATTTTAATTTTACACCTAAATCTGGAATTGTCTCAATTCCCTTCTTTGGATAAATTTCAACTGCTTCCCACGAACTACCCTCGTCTGTTGATTTGACTAAACAACCACCAACCATTGCATACAGTGTAGTTGAGGGATTTGAATCTGTACCGGACTTCATACTGATTAAATCGTCTACACGACATTCAAACCTTGTATTGAATCTATGCCAAGTTTTACCGCCATCTCTTGAACGATGAATACCATTGATCCCTCCAGTATAATAGGTGTTTTCGTCCAATGCTGCAGTACAGTTCACGCTAAATTGCATTGGTGTAATTCCGGAAGATTCTGTGATTGTCCATGTGTTTCCACTATCTATCGATTGAGCAGTAACACCTTCCTCACCACCAATCAGTAAGAGAGTTTTTCCATAAGCAAGTAGTTTTATTTCAGGTAGTGTCTTCAATATTTCTCGGACATCGGTTGGGGTTATATCTGTCCAAGAGTCACCACAATCAGTAGACCTGAATATCCACCAAGATTGTTTGCCATCCTTCCCCAATTGTAGGTAATTTTCTGAATGTGTTCCTTCACCTTCTATTATATTAACAACAACCGCTGCATAGATACTATCTTCACTTTCCACTAAAGAAACTACTCTGACAATATCGTCCACCTGTAAATGGAGGTTATCCCAAGTATTACCGTTATATCGGTATACACCTAAAGATGTCCCAACAAACATGGTGTCTTGACATACCCGTAAATAGCCAATTCCAGCTTTCTCTTTCAAGGTATTATCTAATCCATCGTTCATCTTTTGCCACGACTTACCATCGTCATCAGAACGAAATATTCCTTCATTAAGTGTTAAGAAAAAGGCATCTTCAGTGATCAACAATTCTCTTACATGTCCCATTGGACAAGCACCGATAGAATTCCAAGTTTTACCACCATCCGTTGAAGCAAATAACTCATCAGACGGTATAATATATAGTGTTCCGTTGTATTCCGCGATAGGTATATTACCATTTGTCTCTCGGTTCAATAAGTCTGTGTTGACAAGTTCCCAACGATTTTTTCCGGTAGGTAATCTGTAAATACTTTTGTAACCCACAACAGCATACAGTGTTTTATCAGACGTGACTGATAGCGTACCTACTGAAGCGACCACGCCGGGTTCATTCATTTGAATCCACTGCATAATATCCTCCGTAAGATTATCTGGTAGTGAAAATCCACCTAATGTTTCACGAACCATCAATTCTTCATCCATTAGTCGGTTTCTCGCTCTGTGAAGCCGACTTTTTATAGTGTTCAATGTTACTCCCAAAAACTCACTAATCTCTTTACAACGCATCCCACCCAGATAATGAAGTGTAATGACAGTACACTCTTTTTCAGGTAGTTTTTGTAATAGGGTTTTTACTACCTCATACCGTTTTTCTGTTGCTATATCTTCACGTTCTTTCTCAATGTAGTTTTTATATAGTACTTGATTAACTTCTGCATCTTCCATAGCATCAAGAGAATCTATCGGTAGATGAGTTTTACGATGCCACGCTAAACAACAGTTTTTTGCAATCGAAAGTAACCATCCAGAAAAACTGTTTGGATCCCGAAGAGAATAAAGATTTTGGTAGACTTTTAAAAATGTATCCTGAGTAATCTCTTCTGCAAGATGGAAGTCACCTAACTTCCGCCATGCAAACGCGTGTACCTGCTTTTGATATTTTCTAACCAATACAGTAAATGCGTTTTGGTCACCACTTAAGATTTCCTGAATTAGTTGATTATCATTAATATTCATTTTAATCCCCTATGGAATACCCTTATGACATAATGATACATGCAAAGAGCAAAAGGTTGCATAAAATGCAACCTTTTTTCATTTTTTTCAGAATATTGTTAAAATTGAAGGTTTGGATGAGAGAATTTAAGAGTACGTTCTATCGGATAATAGTCAAAGAAGATAATTGTAAATTGAATTCTAAGAAAATTGTGAACTCTATCTTGAATCGTGTAAGGATTTGTAGATAATTTGTGCCTTTTCAAAGTCTTCAGGAGTGTTGACGTTGAAAAACGAATAACCTTGGTGGTCATACTGTATCCAGACTTTTGGTGATAGACAATGCACATTTGCTCGTTCCTGTAGTGCGTGGACACGTAATTCTTGATCGTTTAGCATCTGGTCAATAATCGGTAGACACCGTTTAGAATAAACTGCACACAACGTTTGAAGAGTAATATTTGAAATATCGTCCTTTTTGGATAGAGAATCTTTGTAAGTAAACGGCATTACAGCATCGTATTCTTCTAAAATAGAAATGAGATAGTTGAGTAGCTTTTGTGATAAAAAAGGATTGTCACAACCGACACAAATAACTGTTTCATAGGAAGCATAACTTAACCCTGCGTGAATTCCACCTAATGCACCTACATTTGGGATAATATCATTGAACATTGATATATCAAGTTGTGTATAATCATCGGGATTATTGGTAATCAATAAGAGTTCATCAGCAATAGTTCGTATTCGACGGATTACATGTCCAATAAGAATATCATCACCAAGTCGCATCAATGACTTATTCTGTTTCATCCGACGACTCTTACCACCAGCTAATATTACACCAGTTACCATATAATTGACTCTTTATTTCTTTCAACAACTCTTGGACCATAGCGACTTTCCATCACATTACGTAATTCATCCACGAGTTCCTGATGACTCTCGGCAATATTGTTCAATTCGTCAGGGTCTTCTTCAAGATTATACAGTTCAACGAAACCGTTACTACTTTCAATAAGTTTATGTGTATGTGTGCGAATACAACTGAAATTTACCAATTTACTAACCGTCTCAGTATGATGACTTTCGGTTTCTTTGCTTAAAACAGGTGCAATAGAACGTCCATCAATATTTTCTAAAACGGGAACACCCGCCATATCACAAATAGTTGGGTTCAAATCAATCAATTCTACCATTGCATCGGATGTGCGGTTTCCTTCTATTCCAGGTCCTGCAACAATAAGTGGAACACGTAGTGAAGCCTCATACGCTACGCTTTTCGTATATAACCCATGATCACCTAACATTTCACCATGGTCGCTTGAATAAATAATATAGGTATTATCAAGCATTCCTCTTTCTTCAAGTGCATGTAACATATTTCCAATCTGATCGTCAATCAGTTCAGTTGCAGCACAGTACTGTTGTCGTGTTACTTTAATCTCCTCTGCCGTGAGATTCACAGTGCGTTTTTTCACCCAATCTGGCTTTCCAACCATATCATCAGTGATAGGGGTTGGCATGTTTGAATCACGATATTTATCACCGTATTCGGTAGGAGGATCAAATGGATCGTGAGGTCCAACAAAACTAACAAACAAGTGCCAAGGGAAGTCATCTGGGATGTTTTCAATAAATTCAGTTGAACGTCTACCGATATATGAATCTTCAAAATCCTCAGTTGGAAGTACTGAATCGTAAGATCCATTTTTTATCCATCCTCCAGATGAACTTCTATTACGGTAGTCTTGATGGAACTTCTCTAATAACCCTTTTTCATTGAGATAATTTGTATAAGGTCCAATAGGGGTTGCAGACCTACCAGCATGCATCTTACCTTCGCATTCTTCGGGATGTGTGAATCCCCAACTATATGCACGTGGACGGTCTCCATATCTTCCGTTATATCCAATAGGTTTTGCCAGGTCGAGTTTACCTACACAACCAACTCGGTATCCATAATCACGTAACCGCTGATAATATGTAGGTACAGTGGAAGGCAAAAAACTACCATTGCTGAGTGAACCGAGACGAGAAGGTTGTATCCCTGATGCTAAACCGATCCGAGATGGCGCGCAAACAGGTGCGTTTACTGTACAGACAGGAAAATTCACTCCCATTTCAGATAATTTGCGAATGTTTGGTGTGTTTAGAGCTTCAGGTGCATTTTCATGTGTTTCAACATAATCGTACCGATGCTGGTCTGACATGATAAAGAGGACATTTGGTTTAGCAGATTTTTCATTCATACTTTTGCTCCAATTGAAATTCTTAAATTAATCTATATGTATAATGACATTGCTGTAAAATCATAGTGAAGGTGATATTATGATTGATGTTTATTATAGGAAATAATACTTGACTTAGCAAGCAATATTCTGCATAATGTTGATGTTGTGAAAAGACGAAAAATCCTAATCCTCTGTATTGATGCTGGAAGCCATGATTATCTAACTGCAAGCGAAACTCCTCATATATGTAAATTGGCTGAGGAAGGTTTTTATAAGCATGCAAACGGTATCATTCCATCTGTAACAAATGTCAACAACGTCAGTATTGTAACAGGTGCGTTTCCTGATACACACGGTATTACTTCAAATTACTTTGTTGATAGGGAAACAGGTGTTGGTGAATTCATAGAAGATAGCAGATATCTTCTTGCTCCTACTATATTTGAGGAGGCAAAAAGCAGTCAATTTGCAGAAACTACAGCATTGTTGGTTACTAAGCAAAAGTTGTTGCGTATAATGGAACGTGGCACAGATATAGCAATAGCAGCTGAGAATCCACCGCCTGAATACATTGATGCAGTTGGAGATGTTGAACCGATTTATTCTATTGAGATAAATTTCTGGTTATTAAATGCTGTCCGTTATACATTAAGAAAGTATGATCCAGAGTTGGTGTATTGTTCAACAACGGATTGGGTGCAGCACAAGTATTCTCCAGATGCTGAGTTGTCACAAGAACATTTGGCAACGCTTGACAGTATCATTGGCGAGATCGTAGATGATAACCCAGACCGAGAGATATACATCACTGCAGATCATGGTATGATGGATAAAACTGATGCTCTGGATCCAGGACGTGTATTATGTAAAGATGGCATTTCAGCATTTTCAATTCCAATTATTAAGGATAGATATGTCGCTCACCATGGCAATTTAGGGGGTGCTGCGTATGTCTTTCTTGACGATAGAGGTAATATAGAATCTGCAATTCATATCCTTCAAAGTACTGCTGGAGTTGAAGAGGTATATTCCGTTGATGATGCTGCTCGTTTATTCAAACTACATCCTGATAGGATTGGTGATATTTTTATTTTAGCAGATAAAAATACTGTGTTTGGGGAATTGGATAAGGTGTCAGAACCTGTTGATATACGATCTCACGGTTCACGTCACGAAAGTTATGTGCCAATAATTGGATATAATAGTCCATGGTCGGCAACAGAATTTGAATATAATCTTGATGTTGGCAGACTTTTTTTGAAAAGTTTGCAATAAATAAATGTTTATTTGGGTTTTGCGTATGCACTATCCACTCTACAATATGAGAAAGGAACAGGTAATGGCTAAAGAACAGACAAACGGTTGGAAATCCATTTTTGATGGTGAAACATTAAACGGTTGGGGAGCCACTGGAAATGACGAAGGATGGGTGGTTGATGATGGCAGTATTCTCTGCACTGTAAAAGGTGGACAAATGCTATATTCTGAAGAACAATATGATAACTTCATTTTGTCCCTTGAATATATGAGTGAACCGACAGTTAACAGTGGTGTTTTTATTCGATGGGAAGATCTGCAACGACCTGTACAAACAGGAATTGAGATTCAGATTTTGGATACACACGGAAAAGAACCAGCTACAAAACACTGTTGTGGTGCGTTCTACGATGCTCAAGCACCAACAAGAAATGTATGCAAACCTGCAGGTGAATGGAATGAGATGATAATCACTTGTGATGGTAGCATTCTTGCCGTGGAAATGAACGGTGAAGAGATTGTTCGTGCTGATTTAGATGAGTGGGATACACCCCATAAGAATCCTGATGGTAGCAGAAACAAATTCGGTACTGCACTCAAGGATTTTCCTCGTAAAGGACATATCGGTCTTCAAGACCACGGAGGGAAACTCTGGTTCCGGAATATTAAAATCAAGGAACTGTAAACATCATCAAGTGTGGTTGGATAATTTTAGGTTCTACGTTTAAAAAGAATCTGCATACTGATAATTGTATTTATCAGACAAATAGTGCTATTCTAAGAGGTACGGTTTATCGTACCTCTTTGTTTTTTGGTTGGCTGGAAAATAAATGGGTGATTCTGTTATATGTTTTACCCATTTTTGACGAAAACTGGTGATTCAGAGATCGCTTCTGCTGTAGAAAGTCTTGAGTAGAAAATCTAAATATATAGAAACTAAGTTACACTGGATGGACAATCATTTTTATGGAAAATAGAGTCAAATTGTAGTATACTAATTTATCATGTCTACCAAACTTCACAACATACGAAATTTTTGTATTTTAGGACACATTGATCACGGAAAAAGCACACTAAGTGACCGTCTCTTAGAGCACACTAACACCCTTGCAGAAAGAGAGATGCGGGAACAAGTTCTTGACTTAATGGACTTGGAGCGCGAACGTGGTATCACCATCAAAGCAACCGCTGTAAAACTACATTATTGTGCTGATGATGAGAAACAGTATGAGTTAAACTTGATTGATACTCCAGGACACGTTGATTTTACCTATGAAGTATCCCGTAGTCTTGCTGCATGCGAAGGAGCAATATTAATAGTTGATGCTGCCCAAGGTGTTGAAGCACAAACCCTTGCAAATGCTTATCTTGCCATTGAAAATGATCTTGAGATTATCCCTGTAATAAATAAAATTGATTTACCTGCTTCCCAACCAGATGAAGTCAAACGTCAAATTGAGGAGGTAGTAGGTATTCCAGCTGATGAAGCGTTATTAGTAAGTGCAAAAGCTGGAATAGGAATTCCTGCAATATTGGAAGCAATTGTCAACCGAATTCCAGTACCGAAAGGTGAATCTGAATCTCCTTTAAAGGCATTGGTGTTGGACTCTATCTACAATAACTATCGTGGTGTGATAATGTATACTCGTGTTTTTGATGGAAATGTGGCACCAGGTGACAAAATACAACTGATGCAGACAAAACGAAGTTATGAAGTTGAAGAAGTCGGTATTTTTACACCACAAATGCAGCCAACGACAGAACTCAAGACAGGTGCAGTAGGGTATCTCATAGCAGGCATTCGTGATATTGATAATGCGAAAATTGGCGATACTATCACCAATCATTTACATCCCACCTCTACCCCACTTCCAGGATATCAAGAAATAAAGCCGCTTGTATTCAGTGGTCTTTATCCTTCTGATACCAACCAATTTCAGGCATTACGAGAGGCACTTGAGAAACTACGTCTCAATGACTCCTCTTTCACCTTTGAACCAGAGACATCGGTAGCACTTGGTTTTGGTTTTCGCTGTGGTTTCTTAGGTTTACTGCACATGGAGATAATACATGAACGACTTGAGAGAGAATTTGAACTTTCACTTGTTCGGACTGCCCCCAGTGTTATGTATCGGGTTTTTCTAAAGTCTGGAGAACATGTATTCGTAGACAATCCAGCACATTTACCTGAAGTGCTACTTATCGAACGTATTGACGAACCGTATGTCAATATTGATATAATAGTGCCGCGTGATTATATCGGAAATGCGATGGAACTTTGTCAGAAACGTAGGGGTGTATATAAGCGGATGAATCAATTGGATGCAACCCGCGTGCAGCTGATATATGAACTTCCGTTAAGTGAAATGCTAATTGACTTTTATCCAAAATTGAAATCACTAACTCGCGGATATGCTTCACTTGAATACGATATAGGAGAATTCAAAACAGAAAAACTCGTAAAATTAGATATACTGCTTATGGGAAAACCTGTTGACGCGCTCTCTACTATATTACCACGAGAGATGGCAGAGACTCGTGGAAAAGGATTGGTAAAAAAATTAAAAGATCTGATTCCAAGACAGATGTTTGAGATCCCCATTCAAGCTGCGATAGGGAATAAGATTGTAGCACGTGAGTCTGTTAGAGCCCTTCGCAAAAATGTTACTGCCAAATGTTATGGTGGTGATATAACACGTAAGCGCAAATTGTTGGAAAGACAGAAGGAAGGCAAAAAGCGACTTAAACAGATTGGAAGTGTTGATGTTCCACAAGAGGCGTTTACTGCCATGTTAGCAACAGATGACTAATTTAATGTACCTGCAGAGCAACCTACAATTCAATCCGGTATTAATTCCGCTCAAAATGGTGACACTGTTTTGGTAGATGATGGCACCTACTGTGGTGAAGGAAATGTTAACATTGACTTTGTAGGAAAAACGATTACCCTTAAGTCAAAAAATGGTCCAGATGTAACGGTTATTAAGGTTAACATGAAATACGGATTTAATGCTAATATTAAGCAAGCATTGAATCAAAAATTTTGAAATAAGTCGTGTATGAACATAAAATAGTTTCTACACAGCACCTTACAATAGGGAATTATGGGAACATATTATGGCGAGAAATACGTCTTTGCACGCAGCGAATAGAGCAAAGCAGGATGAATTTTACACACAACTCCCGGACATTGAGAAAGAACTAAAGCATTACAGGAACCATTTTCGTGGCAAGACTGTTTACTGCAATTGCGACGATCCCACCATCAGTAATTTCTTTCGCTACTTTAAGCTGAATTTCGAGAAACTTGGACTCAAAAAACTGATCACAACTTGCTACAAAAATCTGCAGATAAATATGTTCAGTCAACACGACATGGAAGTTGCTGCTGGACTTAAGTATGTCGGCAATGGAACAGAACCCACCGTATTTCAACTCAAGCAAGACGGCGATTTCAGGAGCCCGGAATGTATTGAGTTGCTAAAACAGGCAGACATTGTGGTTACAAATCCACCGTTTTCATTGTTCAGGGAGTATATCGCTCAACTGGTCGAATACGGCAAAAAATTTGTTGTCATTGGGAGCATGAACGCGATATCTTACAAAGAGATATTTCCCTTAATCAAGAGTGCCAGTTTGTGGCTTGGTCATGGTCCGGCTGGCAAAGATATGCTTTTTGATGTGCCAGAAGACTATGCGAGAGAATTGGTTAAAAACAAGAAGGTGGGCAGTGCCTACCGACTGGTGGATGGTGTCATCAAGGGTAGATTGGGAAACGCTGTTTGGTTCACCAACCTCGACCATAAGAAGCGGCACGAAGACCTAATCCTTTACAAGCAATACTCTCCTGATGAATATCCGAAGTACGATAATTACGATGCTATCAACGTAGGTAAAACGGCTGATATTCCAGTAGATTATGCTGGAGAAATGGGTGTGCCGATTACCTTCTTGGACAAGCACAACCCTGATCAGTTCGAGATCGTAAGTGCAAATGATATAAGGGCGAATGCTAATGTTCCCGTCAAACCTCATGGACTTATTAAAGACAAGGATGGCGCAATAGATGGAAAACCTACCTATGTACGCATCGTTATCCGCAACAGGAGGATACAGCAATGAGAATCAAGTTGTTAGATCTCACAGTGCGAGAGCTTGTCGAGGATTACTACGACGATGATGAAGGCGGCGTAACCGGGTACGACGGCAAATTGGATATACGACCACCATTTCAGCGAGAGTTTGTCTACAAAGATAAGGAACGTAACGCCGTCATTGACTCCATCCTGAAAGGATTCCCGTTGAACGTGATGTATTGGGCAGACCGGGAAAACGGAGAATTTGAAATCATTGACGGACAGCAGCGCACAATCTCCATTGCGCAGTATGTGGATGGCGATTTCTCGTTCAATAATCAATACTTCCACAATCTCCCATCAGACAAACAAAAATTGATATTGGATTACAAGTTAATGGTCTACGTCTGTAGTGGGAAAGACAGCGAAAAGCTTGACTGGTTCAAAACGATCAACATTGCGGGAAAGAAGTTGACAAATCAAGAGTTGCGTAATGCTGTTTACCCTGGAACTTGGTTGTCAGACGCCAAGCGATATTTTAGTCGGAACGGTTGCGTTGCCTACCAAATCGGCAATGCCTATGTCAATGGCTCGTCAATCCGACAAGATTACCTGGAAACAGTGATTAAGTGGGTCAGCAAAGACTCGATTGAAGATTACATGGGGACGCATCAGCACGACGAAAACGCGTTGCCTCTCTGGAAGTATTTTCAATCGGTAATCAATTGGGTTGAATCCACTTTCACGCACACAAGACTAGCCATGAAGGGCGTAGATTGGGGTGCACTGTACAACGAGTTTGGAGATGCCGACCTTGACGCTGATGAGATTGAGCAGGAAACCGTCCGCCTTGAACTTGACGATGATGTGACACGGGAAGCGGGGATATACCCGTACATTCTGACTGGCGAGGAGAAACACCTGAATATACGCACCTTTACAGACAGAATGAAGCAAAAGGTCTATGAAACACAGTCAGGCATTTGTGTTAAGTGTGACAACGAATTCACAATTAAAGAAATGGAAGCAGACCACATCACACCCTGGTCTGAGGGCGGCAAGACCAACGAGGATAATTGCCAGGTGCTTTGTAAAAGGTGTAACAGGGAGAAGTCTGATCGATAATCAGATTGCTTCCCGTGCCAACAATTTTAACATTCAAATTGTGCACACTTTAAAACGAAGATAGGCGATACATTGGAATATAATATGAAGAAATCACAACCCCTCAAAACAAAATTGACGAAATTGCATCAGATAAAAGGATATGTGATCATTCTGATTTTCGTTTTTGGGTTTTTTCGTCCATTTATAGTTGATGCATATTACATTCCTTCAGGTTCTATGGAAGACACACTACTTATTGGTGATCGGGTTTTGGTATGTAAATTTATGTATGGTTTTAAGATACCCGGAACAGAACTAAAGGTTTTTGATTTTCATAAACCGGCACGCGGTGATGTTTTTGTGTTCATACCACCACATCAAAGAAAACTCCATTTCATTAAACGGATTGTGGCAGTTGAAGGAGATACGGTCTTTACAAAAGGTAAAAAACTCTATGTAAATGGTCAACATATTGATGAGGAAAAATATACAAAACATCTGTTAAACAATTCATATAGCCGTGATTTTCCTCCCTTTCGCTATTCTGAAGATATTCCACAAGACGATTCATATAATGAATTTACATTGACAGAAAAGCAGTTTAGAAAAAAATTCCCTGATGGTAAACCCTTCACAGTACCAAAAGGTATGGTATTTGCAATGGGTGATAACCGAGACTTGAGTAGTGATAGTCGAACATGGGGACCCGTGAATGTGGATGATATAAAAGGACAAGCGTTTATGGTGCTGTGGTCGAATGATAAACAACCAGTAAAATTTTGGGAATTATGGAAAATAATAGCAAACATTCGTTATAATCGAATTCTGAAAATAGTCCATTGATAAAATATAATCAGATTCTGAATATTTTTAATGATCATCATATTGTAATAAGGGAGTTACCACAAATTATTGTGGTGTTCAAACATAATGAGTACTGATATCCAACTGTCCAAATGGCAGAAATTTCGTAAAACGGTTGTATGGGAATATATCCAAGTAATTGCAGTGGCACTCATACTTGTTTTTGGGTTTATACGTCCATTCGTAGTAGAAGCATTTAAAATTCCGTCAGGTTCAATGGAGGATACACTGTTAATAGGTGACAGAATTTTGGTTTGTAAATTTATATATGGATTCAAAATTCCTGGCACAGAGATTCGCGTCTTTGATTTTCACAAACCTGCACCTGGGGATGTTTTTGTATTTATTCCTCCCCACGAAACTGATCGTAATTTCATTAAACGTATTGTCGCAGTAGAAGGTGATACGGTTCATACCGAAGGTAAAACTCTCTACGTAAATGGAGAAGCAGTTGACGATAGTAATGTTACAAAGTATGAGGGTACTCACTATAGACGTGGTGATTTTCCTCCATTTCGTAGTACGAAAGAATATATGAGGGATAATCAGTCATACAATGATTATACTTTGACAGATAGTCAGTTTAAACGTCAATTTCCCGATGGAAAACCGTTCAATGTACCAAAGGGACATGTATTTGCTATGGGTGATAACCGAGATCATAGCAGCGACAGCAGAACGTGGGGACCTGTTCACATTGATCGGATCAAAGGACAAGCATTTATGATATATTGGTCCTACTGTCCCGATAAAAACCCGAGTGTAAAGTGTAAAAACAAGAATATCAAAATTTGGGAACTGTGGAAGTTAATTGGCAATATTCGTTTTAGCCGAATAGGTAAACTAATTCACACTGAAAATGGACTAAACTAATGCATAAAGATAGACGACACCTAATCATTGGAACAGCTGGACATGTTGACCATGGCAAAACGGCGTTGGTCGGAACACTCACAGGTATTGAGACAGACCGTCTTAAAGAGGAACGTGAACGTGGCTTGTCTATTGAATTAGGATTCGCCTATTTTGACCTACCTGATAATACTCGTGCAGGAATCGTTGATGTGCCTGGACACGAAAAATTCATACGTAACATGTTATCTGGTGCGTACGGTATGGATATTGTACTTTTTGTAGTTGATGCTAAGGAGGGAGTTCAAGAACAGACACTGGAACATTTAGCTATATTAGATTTGCTTAATATATCTAATGGTATCCTTGTGATGACGAAATCAGATTTAGCCACACCTGAAGAATTGGAAGAAGCGACAGAAATGACACAGGAAATGCTTGTCGGCACATCACTTGAAGGCATACCGTCAGTTAGTGTTTCATCTATCACTGGTAATGGTATTGATAAGTTAAAACAGATGATCGTTCAACAGGTAGGCCATGCTGCACAATCGCAAGACCATGATGGGATTCCGAGATTGTATATAGATCGTATTTTTACTGTTCAAGGTTTTGGGGTTGTAGTTACTGGAACCCTCATCGGTGGTTCGGTGAACAGAGACCAGAGAATGATAATTCTACCACAAGGTGATGTAGTTAGAGTTCGCGGTATTCAAGTACACAACGAACCTGCTACTGTTGCACAAGCTGGTCAGAGAACTGCAATAAACCTTTCTGGTACAACTGCACAAAATTTACAACGCGGTGATGTGTTATGTCCTATAGAGTTTTCAAGTGTAACTGACAATATAGACATCTCGCTACAGGTATTATCCTCATTCCCAAGAATACTGGAACATTGGGGTCGTTTTAGAGTCTATCTGGGTACGCGCGAGATATTTTGCCGTTTGATTTTATTGGTTGACGAAGCTATATTACCCGGAGATAGGGTCCAAGTCCAACTCAGATTGGAACAACCGATCTTAACCTTCAGAGGAGATCGTATCATTTTACGAGATTTTTCTGCACAACATACTGTCGGCGGGGGTGAGGTAATCAACCCATTTGCACCTAAGCACAAACGGTTTACACAAGAAACTATATCTACTTTGGCGCGGTGGGAAGAGGCGGATGATTCACAGGTTGTAAATACCGTATTGGAAAATAGTCCTACCCTCTGTGTAGAAGAATCGCAGCTGTATTACTATATGCCGTATTCACAATCAGAAGTTAAAAACATCTTAAACACCTTAGAGTCAGAAGAGAAAATAATCAGATGGGATAAATCTGGTAGAACCCCGCTTATATCTGATGCAACTCGAACATCAGAAGCTACAGACAGACTGTTAGCTACATTAGCAAAGTTTCATGAATCTGAACCATTACAATCAGGACAAAATGCATCACAACTCAGTCGTGAACTAAAACTTGATGAAGTTGGTTTTGAAAAACTAACGAATAGTCTAATTAGATCGAAGCACTTAGTTAAAGAGGGAAATTTGCTAAGGTTGTCAACACATGAAATAAAATTTTCTGATGTAGAATCTCCTGCTAAAGAAACACTGGAAACTATTTTTTTGGAGGCTGGAATCAATACCCCTGGTTTTAATGAGTTGAATACATTACTTCCTGAATATACACCCCAATTAATTGAATCTACGTTCTATGCTCTCTTGAATCTTGGACAATTTATTAAGACTGCGGATAATTTCTTTATTCACAGAGAAGTCTATGAAAAAATAAAAGATATATTGACAAATTATCTACAGAAAAATGAAACAATCACTGTTGGAGAATTTAGAGAATTGGCACAGACATCACGCAAATATGCAGTGCCATTCTTGGAATACTGTGATAGCCAGAATGTTACTGTTCGGGATGGAAATGTCCGTCGATTATCATCAAGACATAATTAGCAAGTAATATATCATCAATTTAACATTAGGTTTCAATATTCTGGGGGAGGATAGGGTCCGGTGGCCCTACCGGTCTTCAAAACCGGATTGTCTATGCAAGTGGATAGGTGGGTTCAACTCCCACCCTCTCCCGCCACTTATACTTTAATAAATTCTAACGATAATGAAATATGACTAAATCCCTTCCAATAGTCACTTCTGATTCCGTTCAACGAAGACACCCATCTTGGATTAAGGCACGTATTCCCGGTGGTGGAAGTTACGCAGAACTCAAGAAACTTATGCGTGACCTTAAACTTCACACTGTCTGTGAAGAAGCAAAATGTCCCAACATAGGGGAATGTTGGAACAGTCGCACTGCTACATTTATGATATTAGGAGATGTCTGTACTCGTAGGTGTATGTTCTGTGCCGTAAAGAAGGGGAAACCTGGTGGATTGGTAGACATGGACGAACCACGTAGACTTGGGAAAGCAGTGTCACATTTGAAGCTAAACCATGTAGTTATAACATCCGTGAACAGAGATGATTTACCTGATGGTGGGGCAGGTGTATTTGCGGATTGTATCGCAGAGGCGCGGAAACACCGACCCAGTTGCACTGTGGAAGTGCTAATTCCTGATCTTGAGGGAAATTGGAATGCACTTGAAATGATCGTAAATGCAGAACCGGATGTGCTCAATCACAATACTGAAACAGTAAAACGTCTTTATCGTCGTGCCCGTCCTTACGCAGATTATGAACAATCCATGACACTTCTCAAAATTGGAAAAAGATTGAATCCTGAAATGCTTACTAAGTCAGGACTTATGGTCGGATTAGGTGAAACAGTCATTGAATTATTGGAAACAATGCAGGATATACGTGATACAGATTGCGATATTTTAACAATTGGACAATATTTATCACCTTCCACTCGACACCTACCGATACAACGATATTATACACCTGAAGAATTTGATGAATTAAAATCTGTTGGTTTACAAATGGGATTTCGACATGTTGAGTCTGGTCCTTTAGTAAGAAGTTCGTATCATGCTGGAGAACAGATAAATATATCAACTACCTAAACATATAACCGATGTGTTAATAACGTAAAGGACGTTATGTCAGACTTGTTGCGATAGATTATAGTTTTACCGCAATGTCCCTTTATGGTGCGGTTGACCCGTAAATGGTGATCATTTTTTCCTTGAGTTTCCACATCTGAACGCAGCTTGTTTTCAAATCTTCATAAAAATAAAGAGGCATACAAAACACCTTTCTATTTTATCAAATGATTAGCCAATGTGTATCCTACACATAAAGTAAGAAGGCAAGTTGAATATGAAATCTAAACCTCGAAAGAAAAGAAAGAACGTTTATCAATATCACGAAATACAACACACGGCAGTAACACTAAATCCCAATTATATTTATATGCCAGCTGTGCGTTTAGACAATCTTTTACCACCGCTACCAGAGCAGTCGTTTATGCAAGGGTATTGTGCGTGGCAACAACAAAACGATACTGGAGATGTATTTCTCTTTTTCCGCACGCGTTGGGCACATCAACGTCAAGGCATTCATATTCATCGCTATTTAGAAACACCACCAGCGTCTGTGTATTCACCGATTGTTTTCGCAATGACGCACGAAAAAGAGATGCAAGATTTTGATGAACACCTCGGTTATGATGTGACGTGGGATCAGATATTAGAGATTGAATGGGACGCATTTTGTGAACTTATCACACAGATGATAACCGAGTCCCTTAAGGGGTTGTTAGAAAAACCGAAAGTGGCAGGCGATGACATCGTGACGTATAGTGGCGATGTATGGTGGATACCAGAGCCGTATCGCAAGACGATCCAGCGTGTTGGCACAACCTATACCACAAAGGATTGGGAAAGTCGTGTTCACTATAAACGCAATGTAGAAGGACTCAAAACGAAAGACAAAAGGAGCAACACATGAAAATCCGTTCGCTATTGATAATACTACTCGCTGTTATCTTGATACCGCTGACACTGGCATCAGATACACAACGCAGATTCAAAGTTCATGTCACTGTGCAAGAAGACGATTCTACAGATGTAGACGAGCGTCTTGAAGCCTTTGTTAAACGCGAATTACGCGCACTCGGTGATGTTGACATTGTTGGAAAAGAATCCGACTGGGATAGAATAGTTGCATACAGTATTCTTGAAATAACATTCAAAGATGGTAGAAAAACAGGGGATCTTGCCATCGCATCTTGTTGTTATATACCTCTAACCAAAGCAGCATTAAGAGATGGGGCTGATAATGTTTTCACAGGTAGTTTAAGACCTGTCCTCTGGAATTATCCTTCCGCAGCTTATTGGACAGTGGATAATTTACATGGATTTGCCATACAGAACGTTGCGGGGATTGATAAAGGTCATTTTGAACCTTCGCGTTAGTAGGAGTCAGTTAGGTTGATAGAGGTGTAACAGCAATATGGAATATGTTTTTCTCGGTGGTGCGGGTGAAGTTGGCGGTTCTTGCATGCATTTATCCGTTGCCGGTCGCTATTTTTATGACTTGACACATTCTCACCGAGCATATCCACAAAAGTTTCAGTGGTATGTTTTGTTCAATTTGTGTCCGTTTGGCATTGCAACCCAGATTCCACCTGTTTGTTGTGCGACTTGTTGTTGGAAGGTGTCAATCGTTCCAATCACATTAACGACAACGGATTTTTCCTTTAGAAGCGATATGGTGCCGGCGATAGGTTGTTTCGGGTTTCCCGGTTCATCTGTAAAAAGTATAAAATGCGTCTTGGCATTGGCGCGTGTTTTGATGCGACTTGTGGCTTCAATGACCGCGTGAAACAAGTTCTCATCATCTTGAGTGGGAAGTTCTAAAATCTTGTGTATCTGTTTTGTGGTTTGTGGTGGTTGGTAAACATTGACCATATTGACGGTGCCGTTTGCTCGGAATCGGACGACCCCGATACGATAGTCAATCATTGCGTTATCCCAGTCGCGTAGCCACCTATCGATCTGTTCGGTGATATATGGCATCTTATCTGCCATACTTTTACTTGTGTCAACAAATATGACAATATCGGTAGGGAGATTAGCAGCTTCTCGTAGTATTTTTTGCCCGATGTCCTGAACTGTTTTCGGTTGTTGTGCAATGTGCTGCGTTTTTGGGTCTTGTGGCACTTCGTGGAATGTGCCATCTGTTTCTGTTGCAAGCCGTTTATGTTCTGGTATATTCAACCCAAGTACATTCACATAGATTTCATTTTGTTTACAGAGATTGATTGTGTTATCAACTGTAAACCCGAACAGGCTGGTGAGAGGTTCATCTGTGACGAGGATAAAATGCTTGACAGTATTGTTTCTGAACTGCATTTCCGTCACGGTTTGATGGATTGCATCAAGAGCGTTTTCATCGCCAGTGGGTATAATTGCGTAGAGCATCTGTTTATATGTTTGTAAACTTTTGGTCAGGGGTGACACCGTAATCTTTTGGGTGCCCGATTTATCCACAAAGAAGTCAGTTAATCCGAGTTGGTAATCAATTTCAGAGGCTTTATAGGCATCAATCATCAGTCCCAGATGTTCTGCGACAGCATTTATATTGTCTTGCATACTACCAGAAGCGTCCACGACAAAGACGACATCAATAGGTGCGCCGCCACTGCGTTTTATAATATCGTCAGCGATTTGCTGTATGATACTGCTAAAAGTTTCGTTTCCTTCTCCGTCTCCGTTGCCAGTCGTTTGTTCTCCTATGCTTTTCCCTTCACTTGTTCCTGTGCGTTTGATGCTGTTCCCAATACCTTTTGATGTGCCTTTGCCGGGTGTTCTGACGCCCCCTGTATCTCTGCGTCTTGCATAGTTTTGAGCTGTGTCGCCTATATCCGTGTCACCAATCGGTGCTAATATCGATTCAGGTGCTGGTGTCAAATGCGCGTCCGTTGATAAATCGGGTGCCGCCACTCCCGCAGGCACATCTAAATTTATCTTTTTTACGGCAGCACTTTGCATTTCTACCTTTTCGGGAGCTTTCGCTGGCATTTTCGCAATCTCAACTTTATGTTCGGGGTGTATGGTATCGACCTTCTTTTCCAGCGTTATATTTTTCTTTTGCATCGGTATCTCTTTCGGTATCGGCATTTCCTCTTTCGGTTGGGGGGGTCCTCTTTCTTTGGTATCGGCATCGTTTTCTTGACGACGTGTTGTCGCGGCACCTCAGAAATAAGGTCTACTTGTATCTCATCTTCTGTCTCTTGCACAACGGCTGTGACAAAAAAGAACGCACTGCTGAGGGCAACGATGACATGCACAAGAATAGAAATGATTATAGCGCGTTTACGATATTCATGCTGAAACGCACGCTGCAGTAGCCGTCTATCCATACGAATCTCCTCATTTAGATTTGATATTGAGTTGAAAGTCTGTTGTTGCGATAGGTATTTGATTCTTATCTAAAACCTCTATTTTTATCGGGACTTTCCTGGTGCGAGCTTGGCTATCCGCGGTGATCGGGATACGCACCGTTTCAAACTGATTTTTCCGCAGGCTGAAAATTCTCTCAGGTATCTGTAATCGCAATCCGCCGATGGTCTTTGGAGAGACACCGACTTTCAGATTTTTCGCCGTGCTGCCACTATTGGTAATTGTCAATCGTATCCTGACAATTTCGCCAGCATCAATGTAGCCGTTCTTATTGTTCGGGTCCTCTAAAATGGTATCGATTGAAAGTTTAGGGGGTATTTTTTTTGGCAAAAGCCCTGTGAACCACCCCATATTGAGCGCGACAAATAAGGTAATAGCGACAATTGCGAGTGGTAGCAGGTATCGTTTCATTTTCTTGTATAACATTTGCTGTTTTTCGCGCTTTGACAGGAAAGCGATAGCGTTTATGAGTTGGTGTGCGGGTTGGTATTGGGGCTGGAGCCGTAAAGTCGTGTCGGCTTCTCTTTTCGCATCACTGTATGCGCCCATTTCCAAGTAAGTCTGAGCGAGGTTATAGTGTGCTGTCGCGTCATTCGCAGATGCCTTGATGACCTTTTTGAATGCTGCTTCGGCTTGTGGGTATTGCTTATTGTTGAGGTAAACAAGTCCCCGTTCCATCTCTTTGCCGATGTCAAGTTCCGTATTTTCAACAGATGGCTCTGTTTGTTCTGTCTGAACAGGTCTAACTTCCTGTTCTGTTTGTTCTGTCTGAACAGGTCTAACTTCCTGTTCTGTTTGTTCTGTCTGAACAGGTCTAACTTCCTGTTCGGTATTTTCTACTGGGTGTGCACTTTGCCGTGTCTGTTTGGGTTCTTGTGGCACGATGGCTTGCAAGAAAGACAGTGCGGGTTGATAGGTTGGGTCCACCTTGAGCGCTGCTTGTGCAGCGTTTTTCGCTTCTTGGAGTTTATGCTGTTGGAAGTAGCAGAGCGCAAGTGCGTGGTGTGCGTCAATATAATCCGGGTCAAGTTTCAAAACCGCTTCAAAATGTGTAATGGCTTGGTCAACCTGTCCATCATCAAGCACAGCTTTGCCGAGTGTGTAGTGAGCATTTGCAATGTCGTTCATTTGGTGCCCCAGATGCGAGTCCTTTCAAAAAAGGCTGACTGTTATGAAGTACAAACCCCAGTTTTTAGGTTGTGAGTTCTATGACTTTAGGATCAGGTGGTATACTCCTCACATCCCAGTGTAAAAAAGTATAACAACTTTTCGTATCAATTTGAACAAAAATAGCAACAGCAGATATGTGAGATATAGGTATGCGACTGTGGTAACCCCAAACAGAAGCAGTTTCAATATGATGACACATAAAGAGGCTATTACGCCTTTTGGCGTATAATGGGTCAAAGTCCAAGTGATGAAAACGATAATTCCAGTAGAAAGTAGCGCGATTGAACAAAGACTGATGAAGAATTTTTTATAGTTCATAGGATTCTCTTATTTTGTGCATTCGGTAAGATTTTATCGTGTGAAGTCTCTGTAGAAATCCTCAGCAAGGTCGAGTGCTTCTTTGTAGGTGTAAGTTTTTATTTGGTGTTTAGCGTATTTCTTGTTCCTTTTTATACATGTGGAATTTGACACTGATATGTACCATATCACCGGTACCCTCGCGGGAAGTGTTTCTTTTTATACATGTGGAATTTGACACGATCGAGTGTTCGCCATGCGTTGTTGACGCGATGCCCCGTAGCGGTGGGAGCATCTACCAATATGTTGAGCATCCCAAGTAACACACGATCTATTTCTGCTTGGATATAAGGAGACCATTTTTCCGGATCGGCTGGTATCCGCATCGCCGTACGGAGTGTCATATAGTGTGTTATGGCAGATCTGAAAGTCGTATACTTTGTTGCCTTGTTCGCTTGCAGATGTGTTGCGAGGGTTTCAATATAGGTTTCGAGTAATTCTACGGGTACATCGGCGCGAACGAGTACCTCAACACTATGCGGATGCGCACCGGTATAGACATTATAACCGAACCCTGCTTCTTCGGCGAATTTTTCCTCAAAAGCGTAAGCTTGGTCAGGATCGATGCCTGGTAAGAGAAAGAAATTATAGAACCCATCGGAATCCTCAGCGAGGTCGAGTGCTTCTTTGTAGGTGTAAGTTTTTATTTTAGAAGGGTCTTCCGGTCGTTCCTCTTTAAATGTGTTACTCTCGTGGTGAGTTGCACAACCAGAGAGGATGACCGTAATAACGGATAAAATGCACAATAAACTATTCATTGCGTTTTCCTATTATTGTTTTTGTTATTTATTTTTGCTGCATTAAAACTTAACGGTAGAAATTCGTCAACGTCATAGTTCCCACTTGTTCAGTGTTCACGCTTGCAACCCGCCACGCTTAGATCCACGGCCACCGAAAATAGTCTTTTCTTTCACTCGGTGTCATGGCGGATAAATCCTTCATAAGCAATATTAAACCGAAGATGGCGAGAGCAACCAAACCAATTGTTTTCAAAACTTCCATTGTAATCGCCTTTTGATTTCATCATTATCAGTATAACGTGAGTTTGATAATTAAAAATTGGTAAATAGAGAACCCCTTTGTTATTATGAAGTATATCAAATACTCACAAAGGTGTTCTCTGATGGATATCATAACACTTTTCTGTGAAATTGACAACTTTTTCTTGTATATGAACACTATCAAGCACAATACCAATTGCCAGAAATTCCCGGAACATGCAATACACGCGGTAGACTTAGGTGCTTTCATCCGAGCGAAGTCATGACGATACTTGTGCTTTTTCATCATAAGCAATATAAAAACTTTAAAGCCTATTATCAGGATTATGTTTGCGACCCGCTGCGTTGGGCGTTTCCAAACCTTGTCAGTTATAGTCGTTTTATGCAGCTCTCACAAGAGGTATTGGTGCCGTTATCTATTTTTCTGAACACCCGTTTCGGTGAATGTCGTGGGATTTCCTTCATAGACTCAACACCGCTACCGGTCTGCCACAATCGTCGGATTTCAACGTATCGCGTCTTCGCTGCGTGTGCGGGGCGTTCTAAAACCTCTATGGGATCGTTCTATGGGTTTAAACTACATCTCGTTATCAATGACCGAGGTGAGTTATTGTCACGCTATGGTGGCACGGGGAAACGTAGATAACAAGCAACCCGTGCCACAGTTGTGTCGTGGTCTTTTTGGCAAACTATTTGCCGATAAAGGATATCGCCAAAAATCTACGGGAGATGCTTCAAGAAGAAGGCGTGTCCCTTATTTACAAAGTGCTTAAAAGTCTGACAGAGGGACAACACACACGCCATAGAAGTCCTGTTAATTTTCAAGTAAACACAATTGCTGCCTTGATCGCTTATACCTGTCTGAAGAAAAAGCCTTCACTTAAACATAAAGAACTTCAGGAAAAAGACTATCAGTTGCCAATGATATGAAACTTCTAAAATAATTTATCAAACTCACGTTATCTTTAGATAGTTTTGGACTTGGACAATTCTGTTTGTTATATTTTTATTTTTCTTTGGTAATTTAACAATAACATTTTCATCATTGATTGTCAACAAATATCGGTAAAATTACCCACTTAGTCATATTTTCAATGAGAATGTCAAACCATTAAAATTCACTTGTCTATTTGTGCTTTACATGATACGATAATTACATAATGATGAATGGAGATCGGGTATATTAATCAATAGAAACATTACCCGAAAAACCAAAAGGAGAACGTGGAGATGCGGCACGAACTCACCGCGGAACAAATAGATTTTTATCAAAAAAATGGATACCTCGTTATTGAAAACTTCCTTGATGCTGAGGAATTGGCTGAATGGAGAAGATGCACGGATGAGTCAGTAACCGAACGACTTGGAGGTTCAGTTGAGTTCATGACAAATCAACTGGATCCTTCAAATTTTTATGCGAGGGTATTTACCCAATGCCTGCGTCTTGCAGATTCACACTCAGGTATGCGTAAGTTGGTGCATGACCCGAAAATTGGTCGAATGGCAACGCAATTAGCAGGTGTTGACGGCATGCGAATATGGCACGACCAAGCATTGATAAAACCACCAAACGGGAACCCAACTGCTTGGCATCTTGATGTACCATATTGGTCTTTTGACTCACGTGATGCAGTTTCATTCTGGGTGGCTTTGGATGATGCGACACTTGGAAATGGATGTATGTGGTATCTCCCGGGCACTCACAAAACTGCACGTTTTGACAATGTTGGTATCGGTGAAAACATCGGTGCATTGTTTGATGTTTATACAGAATGGAAAGAACTTGAACCACAATCTGCACCATGTCCCGCGGGTTCAATGGTTTGGCATAACGGCTTAACAGCACACGGTGCGGGTGCAAATATGACGTTTTCTCATCGTCGTGCTATGACATGCGGTTTCATGCCTGATGGATGCACCTTCAATGGAAAAAGAAACATATTACCAGAACCCTATTTTAATTCTTTAACAGTGGGTGATGTGCTTGACGACGATGTTCAGAATACGCTTGTTTGGCACAAAGATTGGGATAATAAATAGTCACCTTGTTCTATTAAATATTGGATATGTAAAGGAGAAATTCGAACATGGCAAAACAGCCAAATATAGTCCTGATGGGGGTAGATTCCCTTCTCGCTACACACATGAGTTGCTATGGGTATCATCGACAGACAACTCCACACATTGACAGGTTTGCAGAAAGTGGAACCCTCTTTGAAAAAACCTATAGTCCCTATATTCCGACAACAAGTGCCTATGCATCAATGCTTACAGGTATGGATACTTTTAGCACACAAGTTGTCGCACTTAGACATAAAGGACCACTCCGTGAAGAGGTCAAAACATTAGCTGAAATACTCAAAGAAGTTGGCTACGATACTACATGCGTTGGCTTCGGTCCACCGAGTGGACGTGGTTTTGATACATATTTAGAATTTTCTGGCTGGGGACCAGACGATTCTGGACGTAGTCCGAAAGCTGAAAACCTAAATAAAACAACCCTCCCTGAGCTGAATCGGCTAATAGACCAGAGCGATGAAAAGCCTTTTTTCCTTTTCTTGCGACACATGGATCCACACTCTCCCTATCTCCCTCCTGCTCCCTATGAACGCATGTTCTACCACGGTGACGAATGCGATCCGAACAACAAATCCATGGAACCAGTCATGTCTTTCAAACCATTTTGCGATTATTTCGCTTCATGGATGCCGGTTGGGATTACGGATAAAGATTATGTAATTGCCCAATATGATGGTGCAATTGCGTATATGGATGCATGTATTCAGACACTTTTTAATGCACTTGAAACGCGTGGTGTAATGGATGAGACCATAGTAATCATCAATGGAGACCATGGCGAGACTCTTTATGACCACGAATGCTGGTTTGACCATCACGGACTCTACGATGTCACGTTACATGTTCCTCTCATTATCAGATATCCCGGTCGTATTCCTGCTGGAAAAAGGGTTTCTGGATACAACCAACACAAAGACCTTGTTCCTACACTGCTTGAGTTGGCTGATATTGAAACAGATATCGCATTTGATGGAAACAGTCTTACTCCGCTTATATCTGGAGAAATTGCATCTTATGATAGCGAATTCTATATTACGGAATGTACGTGGATGCGAAAGCACGGTTGGCGTACACCAGAATGGAAACTGATAGTGGCACTGGAACCCGATTTTCATTATAAACCTCCTGTTGAACTCTATAATCTCATCAAAGATCCTGATGAAAATGAAAATCTTGTTGAGACACATCCTGACATTGTAAATGTATTAGAAACACGGATGAAGAACTGGATACTACAACGCGAAAAAGAAACCGGATTACCAAATCCAATTATGAACCAAGGTGACTGGCATGGACACAAAGGAGTCGGTCCCTTTAAATCCTCGGACCAAGCATACAACACAATGCATATTGGAAATCCAGGTGAAGCCGCGCGTTTACAAGCAAAATCACAGGATGAATAGTCATCAGTTATTAGCAGTCAGTGGTCAGCATGGGATTACTGATGAATCCATATATGGCATTACTGACTGCTGTCAACCATTATAAAGGAATATAGAATGCCAGATTATACTCGTATGGAAGTGTTAGGACGACTAAGAGCGGAGTTAGATAAAGGTAACCATCTGCTTGCAGTCGGTGCGGGGACAGGTATTACTGCGAAATTTGCAGAGAAGGGTGGTGCAGATTTGATAGTAATATACAACTCAGGTCGCTATCGGATGTCAGGATTCGGATCATGTGCTGGTCTATTAGCATACGGTGATGCAAACGCTATCGTCATGGAGATGGGTGAACGGGAGGTACTACCAGTTGTAAATGAAACACCTGTAATTGCTGGCGTTAACGGAACCGATCCAACCCGAAGGATGAGTAACTTTCTCAAGCAAGTTCGTGACGTTGGGTTTGATGGTGTGAATAACTTCCCAACCGTTGGTGTGATTGATGGCACTTTTCGGGTGACGCTTGAAGAGACAGGGATGGGTTTCTACAAAGAGGTAGAGACAATCGGTATCGCTCATGAGATGGACTTGTTTACCATCGTTTATGTCTTCAACCCTGAAGAATCCGAGAATATGGCACAGGTCGGTGCAGATGTAATTATCGCACATATGGGGACAACAATCGGAGGAACAATTGGTGCTGAAACTGCCTTTACGCTTGACCACGCTGCTGTACGGGTGCAGGAAATTTGTGATGCTGCGAAAGCACAGAATCCCAATGTTATCTGCCTTGCGCATGGCGGTCCCATCTCTAAAGCACCAGAGGCTGCTTTTATTAACGAGAAAACAGATGCCGTAGGTTTTGTCGGTGCTTCCAGTATTGAACGTTTTGCATGTGAAGAAAGTATTCCACGGGTAACTGCTTCATTTAAGGAATGAAGTTGCGGGAACGCCGTCATTTGAAAATAGGATAGATATGCCTCAAGCAACACAAATGCCTTTACCATTCGGAAACGAAGAATCAGATAACGGATTCTACGATACACTCAACTATATCCGACAAAACGCCAACACACAATTCGGAAAAGGTAGACTATTCGAAAGGTTAATAAGGGCATATCTGCTTGAAGACCCATTTTACCAAAAGCGATTTTCAGAGGTATATCTATGGGCAGAATGGGCAGAAAACCAGCCCGGATTTGACCGGGTAGATCGCGGTATAGACCTCGTTGCAATAGAACGCACAGGTGGAATCTGCGCTATCCAGTGCAAATGTTACGCAGAAGACAAACGTATATCAAAATCCGATATTGATACCTTCATATCAGAATCCAATCGGCAACCGTTCACCGCACGAATATTTGTGGATACCGGCAAAAGTTGGAGTGCAAACCTCATAAAAGCCATTGATGGATTAGAACCGCCATGCCAACGGATAAGCGCAGCAGACCTCACAAGTCGACCCGTCCAGTGGCCCGACCTCAGCCTACAAGAACCAGACCACTTAAACTATCAACTGGAAAGCTTCAGCCTACGCGAACATCAACAAAATGCGTTTGACGATGTTATCAATGGATTCAAAGAGTCTGACCGCGGCAAAATGATTATGGCGTGCGGCACAGGGAAAACATTCACCGCACTCCGAATCGCAGAGGAAATCGCTGGTGTGGGTGGACGGGTGTTATATCTCGTGCCATCCATCGGACTCTTCGCACAAGCGATGCGTGAATGGGCAGAACAGCAGAAAGTGCCACATCGCTACATTGGAATATGCTCCGATACAAAGGCAGGTAGAACAGACGAGGACGCATCCCTCTATGAACTGGAATTCCCTGTTACTACCGATGAAACTGTCATCTCCGAAGCATTGCAAAGAACAGATGAAGGCACTATGCGCGTCGTATTCTCCACCTATCAGTCACTCCCAAAAGTCGCGGAAGCACAAGATGCTGGTGCTCCACCTTTTGATATTATTTTCTGCGATGAAGGACACAGAACCACTGGCATTGACAGACCCGATGATAAGACCTCACCTTTCGTTCTCGTCCACGATACTGAACGTATCCGTGCCAAAAAACGCCTCTATATGACCGCGACACCCCGTCTGTATACGCAAAGCGCGAAGACAAAAGCAGCAAAACACGATATTGAAGTGTTTTCTATGGACGATCCAGACACTTATGGTCCCGAATTCCACCGACTCCCATTCTCAAAAGCAGTGGCGCAAGACCTACTCTCTGATTACAAGGTTGTCGTGCTCGCAATGTCCGAACAAGGTGTGCAGGATACGTTACACAACTATCTCAGCAATGGCGGCAGTGAGGTTAACATCAGCGATGCAGCTAAGATTGTCGGTTGTTGGCGTGCACTACAGAACCCCGAAAGGAAATCACCAGACGACGGGACAATCAAACCCCTCACACGCGCCATTGCATTCACAAACACCATCAAGTCATCACAGAACCTTGTGAACCATTGGAACGGCATCATAGAAAGTGCCGTTGAACGGACATCGGAAGACCAACGTCCTGACGATTTCACATGCGAAACCGCACACGTTGACGGAACAAAGAACGCCCTTGATAGAAAACGACTTATTGAATGGCTAAAAGGTGATACGGATGATGTTTGTCGTATCCTCTCCAATGCCCGATGCCTCTCCGAAGGTATTGATGTCCCTGCGCTTGATGCCGTGCTGTTTATGTCACCGCGCAACTCACACGTCGACATTGTGCAGGCAGTTGGTCGTGTGATGCGCAAAGCACCCGGTAAGCAATACGGCTATATCGTGTTGCCAGTCGCTATTCCGCCAGATGTTGACCCTGTCGACGCACTCAACGATAACGAAAGGTTCGCGACCGTGTGGGGTGTCCTCCGCGCCCTCCGTTCACACGATGATAGGCTCAATGCCGAAATCAATAAGATTGACCTTAACAACGATCCAGGTGATATTATTATCATTGATGAAGGACGAGGTGGTGGAGACTATACGGAAAATGGAGATGGAACTATAGATCCTGAGCAGTTACTGCTGCCCTTCGGTATTCCTGCGGATGCAATTTATGCCAAAATCGTGGAGAAATGTGGTGATAGAAAATACTGGGAAAGTTGGGCAAAGGATGTCGCTGATATCTTCAAACGACTCGTCGGACGCATTGAAAACCTACTGGAGAACCCTGATAATAGCGCACTGCAAGAGTGGTTTGACGATTTCCACAACGAGTTAAAGGAGACAATCAACGACTCAATCACCCGTGAAAGTGCTATTGATATGATGGCACAACACATTATCACACGACCCGTCTTTGAAGCACTTTTTGATAACTACGATTTTGCGTCCGGCAACCCAGTAGCAAACGCACTCAATAAACTCCAAAACGATTTTGGCGAATTCGGTTTGGAAAACGAAACGCGTGATCTACAGGGTTTCTACGAAAGCGTCCGCATGCGCGCACAGGGGCTTGACAATAGCGAAGCACGTCAACGCGTCCTGTTGGAACTCTACGAGAAGTTTTTTGTTACCGCATTGAAAAAGGAGGTTGAACGGCTCGGTATCGTCTACACACCGATTGAAGTCGTGGATTTCATACTCCATAGTGCCAACGAGGTGCTGCAAGATGAATTCGGACGTTGCCTTAGCGATGAAGGCGTGCATGTGCTGGATCCGTTCACCGGCACCGGTATATTTCTCACACGTCTGCTGCAGTCCGATATTATCCAAGATGCCGACCTTGAACGCAAATATCGTGAAGAACTCCACGCAAACGAGATCGTCCTATTGGCATACTACATTGCATCTGTGAACATTGAAGAAGCATACCGCGGAAAATTCTGCGGGGGGGGTAGAGATTATGAGCCATTCAACGGCATTGTCCTAACCGATACTTTCAATCTCAACAAAAAAGATGAGACAACCCTCTTCCCAAAAGAATGGCTACCAGATAACAACAAACGCGCCGAACGTCAACAGAAACTCCCAATCCAAGTTATCGTCGGCAATCCTCCATATTCCGCAGGACAACGAAGTTCAACAGACGACAATCCGAATGTGGACTATCCTGACCTTGAAGAACGAATTAGGGAAACGTATGTTGAGTATTCTACAATGACAAACAAAAATACCCTCTACGATACATACAAAATGGCAATCCGTTGGGCTTCCGATAGAATTGAAAAAGAAGGTATCATTGCCTACGTCACCAACGGATCTTGGATTGATGGTAATGCCGATGCAGGAATTCGCGCATGTGTAGCAGAGGAGTTCAGTTCAATCCACGTCTTGAATTTACGGGGAAATCAACGCACGCAAGGAGAACGATCACGACAAGAAGGGGGTAAGGTATTTGGTAGTGGTTCACGAGCACCCGTTGCAATCTCAATCCTTGTCAAAAATCCAAACGCCACACACGAAGGCTGCAAAATCCACTACCACGACATCGGTGCCTACCTCACACGCGAGGAAAAATTAGAAACACTACGTGAGAAGGAGTCAATTTCAGGATTCAGTGATTGGGACACTATCACACCCAATAAACACCACGATTGGATTGAACAGCGAAACGAAGCGTTTACAACTTTTTACCCATTGGGCACAAAGGAAGCGAAAGCTGGTAAAGTAGATGACACAATATTTAGTTTGTATTCAAGGGGTTTAGCAACAGGCAAAGATGTATACATCTACAACTTCTCTTACAATGTTTGCACCGAGAACGCAAAGCAAATGACAGAAATTTATCTCAATACTCTACAAGAACTTGAGGAAAATCCTGAACTCACGGTGGACGAAGTAATTCGCCGTCATTCTACGAATATTAAGTGGGACGGAGAACTAAAAAGCAATCTAAAACAGAAGAAGAAAACTGAATTTGATAAGAATTACATCCGAAAGACTGCTTACCGACCATTTGTAGCAACAAATTGCTATGCAAATTATACATTCGCGCAAAGAAAGTATCAGATGGATCGGATTTATCCAGAGAATTCAAGTGAGAACCTTGCGATATGCGTTCCCGGTATCGGTTCTAAAAAGCCATTTTCTGTGCTTATGACTGATATAATGCCAGACCTTGGTTTTAATGAGGCGTGTCAATGCTTTCCTCGTTACGAATATCCAAAACCATCGGATACACCAGACGCATTAGATTCACTTCTTGATGTTGACGACTCACCTGATCGGACTGACAATATATCGGATACAGCACTAAAGGCATTCCAAAAGCATTATAGAACAGATAAAATTACCAAAGACGAAATCTTTTATTATGTCTACGGCATTCTCCACGCTCCCAGTTACCGAGAACAGTTCGCAAATGATCTTTCCAAGATGTTACCGCATATTCCTTATGCCCCAGACTTCACCGCATTTGCTGAAGCAGGATATAAATTGGCAGAACTCCACCTTAACTACGAGACGTGTGAAGAGTATCCGCTTACCGTTGCGTATCCAAATATGTCCTCACCCCCAACAGACCTTGAAAATGCCGACCCGAACCTTTTCCTGCTAACAGATAAAGCAATGCGTTACGGACCTGATCAGAAAAGACAACTTGACATCAATATGAATGTCCGTTTGTCAGGCATCCCAGAAGACGCGTATCGTTATGTCGTCAACGGCAGATCACCGCTGGAGTGGTTTATTGATCGGTATTATATTAAGACTGATAAGGATAGTGGCATCGTCAACGACCCAAACGGTTGGTTTGCTGACCCTCGGGATATTGTTAGTGCGATTAGACGGATTGTTTATGTGAGTGTGGAGTCTGCACGGATTGTTGATGCGCTGCCTGGGGAGATTACAACAACTGATACGTAGAAAAATCCTGTAGGTTGGATTGATGGACGAAACCCAACAATCTGATTGCATTTCCTCTGTAGAAGCACTCTCCGAATCGCGACCTCTTTGTAGCATAAACTTTTAGTTTGCGCTACAAAAATGTGTTTGATCTCATTTAAATCATCCCTATTCTCGCCCGTGTTCTCAACAGTGAAAACAATACAATTACGAGTACCCAAAAACTTGTTAGTAACTGTTTCTTATGTTCTATCTTAATTTCACCAATCTACTTCTAACAAGATAAAGACTAATCTAAAGACAGGAAACTTGGATGTATCCCGCATATTTCATTTCAACAAACCTAACGTTCCTTCGCTGCATATCGTTTTCTAATGTGCCTACTGATATATGAATTTAGGCCTTGACCTTGTTCAGCTAACTGTTTCATATGTTCAACTTCATCGGGACCCGGTTTTGTATAGTTGTAAAAATAAATTGAACCATCTGAAAACTTGACTTTGATAAAATCTTCACCATCCTCATAAGCAACAATTCCAGAATCTCCTCCGAGATTTTTATATCTTTTCATACGTTTTCTCCTATAAGGTATTCTCTCATTATAACTTTCACATGATAGCACATCCAAAATGCTTTTTCAAGTAATTAAGGAAAATTACTTGAAACATAACTACAATAGCGGTATACTATTGGTATAAAGAAGAAAGGGTACCAACGACTAATCTTGAGCGTAATAGTTAACAATAAATTGGGTGGTAACTGATATGAATGAGTTTCAATTTTCGGGGGCAAAGTGGTGGAAATTTGATTTTCACACACACACACCCGCCTCGGATTTCAAAGATAAAAACTTGAGTGCTGAAAATTGGTTAAGAGCATTCATGGAAAAGAAAATTGATTGTGTAGCAATTACTGACCATAACAGCGGTGGATGGATAGATATTTTACAGAAAAAACTTAAAGAAATAGAAGCACGTGAAGAGGTTTGGTATCATCCTTTACATCTCTTTCCAGGTGTAGAAATCTCAGTAAATGGAAATGTCCATGTATTAGCGATCTTTGGATGCGATAAGGATAAGAGTCATATTGATGGATTGCTCGGAGCGGTTGATTATCAAGGCACAAAAGGAGATACCGATGGTATAACAAGGAAAAGTCTTACCAAAGTCATTGATGTAATCACGGAACATGGCGGTATACCTATTCCTGCACATGTAGATAGAAGAAGTGGACTGTTTGAAGACAATGGATTAACGTTGCAACAGATATTGCGAAATCAAAATATTTACGCTATAGAGTTATGTGACAGCAATTATCAAAAACCCCAATTATATATAGACGAAAAGTTACAGTGGACAGAAATTATTGGTTCTGACGTACACGACTTCAGTGAACAGACATTTGGCACATTTACTTGGATCAAGATGGATGAACCTTCTATAGAAGGACTAAAACTTGCGCTACAAGACGGTGACGCTTCTGTAAACCGCAACATGAACGACAACCCCAACAAACTCCCGCCCTATTTTATAGAAAAATTGGAAATTAGCGATGCAAAATATATCGGACATCAAACAGCATTGGAATGCAATTTCAGTCCATTTCTCAATGCAATTATTGGCGGTCGTGGAACGGGTAAGTCAACCTTATTAGAATTCATAAGACTCGTTATGAGACGCGATAAAGATATTCACAAAACTCTCAAAGCAGATAGTGATAAATATTATTCTTCAGAAGATAAAGACAGTCTATTGAATCCTAATACCGATATATCATTATTATATTGGAAAAATAATATATGTTACCGTTTGAACTGGTCTCCTAATCCAGATAATCCTTCTTTGGAACAGAAAAAGGAACAGAAAAACGATGATGGCACGTGGGAACCTTTTCAAGGAGAAATTAAAACGTTGCTTCCTGCCCACGTTTTTAGTCAAAAGGAGATTTTTGAATTGGCTAAAGAACCAAGTAAACTGATTGAAATCATAGATGAGGTACCAGAAGTTGGCGCAGAAAATATCAAAACAAAGATTAAGGAAGGTAACAACCGATATAAACAAATCGAAAACAATCAACAAGAGCTGCAAGGAAAGATAGATCAAGAAAACCGATTAATCGGAGAATTGAACGATTTGACGAGACAAATTGAGTACATCGAAAAATCAGGTCATAAGAACGTGATGCAAAAATATCGGCAACGCCAGCAACAGTTAAGTGAAATTGATACCATAGAAAATAAATGGAATGAAGCACAACACTCCTTATTGGAAACATTGGATAAGATAACACCATCAGATTTTAATAAAGGGATTTTTAGCGAAAACAGTGATATGTTGTCAGATCTGCAAAAAACAAATGATAAATGGTGGACCATTCACAAAAAATTAAATCAATTGAGTCAAGAAGCAGAGTCTATTCTCACTGAATGGCAAACTGAAAAAAATGCAGCACCTTGGATGCAGGAACTTAAGTCAGATATTGAGCGGTACGAACAATCACGTTTAGACCTTGAACAGCAAGATATAGACCCAAACAGATACAATTTGCTTTTAACCCAGCAGAAAAGTATGCAGAAAGATTTAGATCAAATTCACGAGCACAAATCACGAATGCAAACATTAGAAACAGAAAAAAAAGAGGAGTTTGAGAAAATTAAAAAGAAGAGAAAAATACTCTCAGAAAAACGGCAGGAATTTTTGACCTCTGTTTTACAAGGCAATCAATTCGTCAGCATTGAAGTACAGCCTTTTGGAGAGAGTTGGGACACCATCGAGCAAGAAATTCGACGTATACTGCAATGTCCTGATCATTTTGCCTCGGATTTTGAAGTTTTAAAAAAGATCTATCAAAACAGTGGGAACAAGAAGATTGAAAAACTCAAAGAAACGATTGAAGGAATTCGTATGGGAGAAAAGCCTGACGAAATTAAAAAATCATTTGCTGATCGTATACAATCGTTGCCGCTAGAATTAATGATCGATCTCTCACTATGGTTTCCCAAGGATAAATTGAAAATCACCTTGTTGAGTACTAACAATAAACCCAGTAAACCGTTGGAATCTGGATCACCAGGAGAAAGAGCAGCTGCACTGTTGACGTTCATCCTATCTTATGGAGAAGAGCCACTCTTATTGGATCAACCCGAAGATGATTTGGATAACGAATTAATTTCTGACCTCATTGTGCGACAGTTACGTGAAATAAAAACCAAACGCCAGGTTATCGTTGTAACACACAATGCCAATATCGTGGTCAACGGCGATGCTGAACTGGTTTTACCACTTGAAGTTATAAAAGGTCAAACCTATGTGCAACATCCTGCAAGCATCCAACAAAGAAATGTGAGAAAATATATATGCAGCATTCTTGAAGGCGGAGAAACAGCTTTTGATCAACGTTATAAACGTATTCATCTTGGAGATTAGTTATGTTTTACAGTACAACAGAACTCATTGAAAAAATTATACTTGGTGAAGACTCAACGATGGAATTCAAGAGAGAGATGCCTCACAGAGACAGCATGGCAGACGAGATCGCTGCCTTTGCGAACACCGAAGGAGGAACGATACTTATCGGTATTGACGACAACAAAGAAATCATTGGAATTGAATTGCAGAAATTGGATCATATAGAAAAAACAGTTGTTGAAATATGCAATGACAGCATCAAACCCACCGTCCGCATTGACACACATAAAATAACGATTGACGAAAAAAATATACTGAAAATAGAAATTATAAAAGGTCTTTTTGTCCACAAAACGCCTAACGGTTATTTCATCCGTCAGGGCAGCAGCAAGAGAGAAATGACCGCAGAAGAGTTGACAAGGTTAATACAAAGTCGATCACAAGCAAGAATTATTAGATTCGATGAACAGTTAGTCCCGGACACACATAGAAAAACATTAAGGGAATCGTTATATCGACGCTTCATCACAGAAGATGCTGCTGAAGATGAGATAGAAGACCTACTCATTAAAAAAAGGCTGCTCGTTAAAGAAGGTCGGGAGATTCGTGCTTCTGTTGCTGGCGTTTTAATGTGTCACGACACACCTGAGGAATTCCTTTATAACAGTTTTATTCAAGCTGTTTATTATAGCAGTAAACAAAAAGATGCTAACTACCAGATTGATGCAAAGGATTTTAGAGGTCCACTTGACCAACAGATAATAGATGCATTCAAATTTGTTCAAAAACATAACAAGGTATCAGCACGTAAAGAAATTGGCAGGATTGACCAACCCCAATACAGCATGCGCGCCGTATTTGAGGCAATCGTTAACGCAGTTGTACATAGAGATTATTCGATAAGTGGTTCAAAAATTCGCTTGTTCATGTTTGCTGATAGACTTGAACTATACTCTCCAGGAGCATTACCAAATACTTTAACAATTGATGAATTACCCCATAGACCCGTCACCCGTAATGAACGCCTCTCTCAATTACTATCAATTATTACTTTAGATGATGATGTTGGGGGTGAAGTGAAGCGGAGACACTTTTTTGAACGCCGAGGTGAAGGTGTCGGTATCATTCTGAAAGAAAGCGAACAATTGAGTGGAAAAAAACCTGTCTATGAACTTTTTGGTGAAGAATTGTGCTTAACAATTTTCGCCGCAGAATCCCTTCAAGAAACAGTATAGTTGTTCTATCATACATAATCAACAACCTATGGTTTTCATGATCCACGCGATATTGTTGAAGCAATCAAACGGATTGTGCATGTCAGTGTGGAGTCCGCTCGGATTGTTGACAACCTTCCTGTACAGATAGTCGCTGATTAAACAATTCATCTATCAGAATTACAAAATTAAATGAACAGGAGACACAAATGACGAATACGAACCTGCCTAAGTTTAGTAAACTAAAAAGAGTTCCATTACGTGAACACTTCCCGAATGAACCAAAGGATTTCACCCCGTGGTTAGCAGAAAATATTGATATGTTATCAAATGCCCTTGCCCTTGACCTTGACCTTGAAGTAACAGATACAGAATACCCTGTTGGCAATTTATCACTTGATTTGCTTGCCAAAGCAAAAGACGGTAACAACTCAAAAACAGTCATTATAGAAAATCAGTTAGGGGGAGCCGATCATAGTCATCTTGGACAACTTCTTGCCTATGCTGCGGGGTTAGATGCGAAAATTATAATTTGGATTGCAGATGAGTTTAGAGATGAATATCGTCAAGTATTAGAATGGCTTAATGAGCAAACACCTATAGACATCGGTTTCTTCGCCGTCATAGTGGAACTATTCCAAATAGAGGACTCACCGGTTGCTTTTCAATTTAAACCTGTTATTGCTCCGAATCAATGGAAAAAGTCTGTCAAACCTACTGGACAAACAGAAAGACAGAAACGTTATAGAAACTTTTTTCAAAAACTTATAGATGAAATACGAGAAACCGGTGAATTTGGCAATCCCCAAACTGCACGACCGGATACATGGCATTACTTTTGGTCAAGGCATCGCGGCGTATATTATTGTGTTCGGTTTAGCGGTGGAACCCAAGTGACTGTATACGTAAGCATATATGAAAGGGAAAACGAAAACAGGCTTGCACTCTTTGACGCACTCGAAGAGGACAAAGCAGCAATTGAAGAAGCCTTTGGAAGTTCATTTGAATGGCACCGATCCCCTGAAAAACAAGAGTCCAAAATTATGTTAGTTCGTGAAGGAGACGTTAATTGGGAGGATACTGATGCTATGAATGAAATCCACAAATGGTGCATTGAAAATTTATTGAAACTCAAAGAAGTGTTTGATCTTAAAATTAAAGAGGCATTGTGAACCACACGAATTAGAATAAAAGATGAACAAATGCGTATGCAAACGACAGAACGTTTATACAAGTTATGCATTATATCACGGCACCAATTGATGACCCTGAGTGCACAGTAAACAACCTACCCGAACTAATGGAAGCCGAAACCATTGTTGACGGTGTGAGGGCACTCTTATGGCATCTGAAAGAACAAATGACCTATCGGGCTGAGATATGATGGCACACTTAAATTCAGATATCCCAGAAGATGCACATTGCTCTGAGATAGTTAATTGTTCGGGACTACATAAAAACAGACAAGGACAGCGGCATCATCAACGACCCGAACGGTTGGTTTGCTGACCCGCGGGATATTGTTGGTGCGATTAGACGGATTGTTTATGTGAGTGTGGAGTCTACTCGGATTGTTGATAATCTGTCCACTGAACATTTCAAATAAGGAGAAAAAACACATGCAAAGCATGGTAGAACATTACATACAACAAGGCATTGAACAAGAACAGAACGAAACTCAGAATAAGACAGTGCAAGATACAGTTCTTGGATTTTTCACACGGCAAAGTCTCTCTTTAACATACCCCAATCTATTCTTGAGCTTAAGGGGCACAACTGCAACGTGCTAATCATTTATGCTTAATCACGGTAAACTATTGAAATAGCGGAGACATTAATGTCCAAAAAAGTAAACGAATTTCAGATACTAGATGCAAATGATGCTGAATTGATGCGTATCAGTCGAGAAGGGACTCTGTCTCTAAACCTGAATGAGATGTATACCATTCAATCGCACTTCAAGACATTGCAACGCAATCCGACTGATGTTGAACTTGAAACTATTGCACAAACATGGTCTGAGCATTGCGTCCACAAAACCTTTAAAAGCATGATTCTCTATTCTGAAGACGGCAAAGAAACGGAGCAAATTGACGGGTTATTTCCGACATACATTCAACGTGCAACCGAAGAGATTGACAAACCGTGGTGTGTTTCTGTCTTTTCAGATAATGCTGGAATCATAGAATTTGATGATAAATTCAATCTCGTCTTCAAGGTAGAGACACACAATCATCCGTCAGCAATTGAACCTTACGGTGGAGCGGGAACAGGTATTGGTGGCGTTATCCGTGACTCACTCGGCACGGGACTTGGGGCAAAGCCGATACTAAACACAGATGTATTTTGTTTCGGTTTACCAGATACACCTTATGATAAATTACCGAAAGGAACTCTCCACCCAAAACGGGTCTTCAAAGGTGTTGTTGCTGGTGTACGTGATTATGGTAACAGAATGGGTATCCCTACTGCGAATGGTGCTATCCTATTTGACTCTCGTTATACCGCCAACCCGCTTGTTTTCTGTGGAAATGTTGGATTAATACCAATAAACAGGTGTGACAAATCCGTTGAACCCGGTGATCTGGTGGTTGCTGTGGGTGGACGCACCGGACGCGACGGGATTCACGGAGCTACATTCTCCTCCGCAGAATTAGACGACACCTCAGAAAACCTTGGCAGTGTCGTCCAGATTGGCAATCCAATAATGGAAAAGAAGATTGTTGACGCGTTGATACAAGCACGCGATCGTAATCTCTACCGTTCCATAACAGACTGTGGTGCAGGCGGATTCTCATCTGCTGTTGGGGAAATGGGTGAGGATATAGGTGCTGAGGTGCATCTGGAACGTGTCCCTTTGAAATATGAGGGACTTGCACCGTGGGAAATCTGGTTATCAGAGGCACAAGAACGGATGGTAATTGCTGTACCACCAGAAAAACTGGAAGAACTTCAGACGATTTGCGAATCAGAAATGGTTGAGGCAACCGTTCTTGGCAGTTTTACAGATACACACAGACTTCAGGTCTTTTACGAAGGAGATATTGTTGCAGATTTAGATATGGAATTTCTACATAAAGGTTTGCCGCAACATGTCAAACAAGCAGTATGGCAACCCTCACAACATCCTGAAATGAAATCACGGGACAGTCAAACCGATAACTACACTGAAGACCTTTGTCAACTTCTTGCAAGTCCAAATATAGCAAGCAAAGAATCTGTTATCCGTCAGTACGATCACGAGGTACAAGGCGGAATCGTTATCAAACCTCTTGTTGGTATTGAGAATGATGGACCAAGCGATGCATGTATAACCACTCCGGTTATAGGTAGTGAGAAAGCGGTTATTGTTGCCAACGGTATCAACCCGAAATATAGCGATGTTGATGCATATCTTAGTGCTGCATCAGCCATTGACGAAGCACTTCGAAACATAATCGCAGTTGGGGGAACTATTGATAAAACGGCACTCTTGGACAATTTCTGCTGGGGTAATCCTGATAAACCTGATCGTCTTGGACCATTAGTTCGTGCAGCAAAAGCATGTTACGATATTGCCACTGCATACGGAACACCCTTCATCTCAGGAAAAGATAGCCTTTACAATGAATACCGTGATACAACAATAGGTGAACAACGTGCAATCCCTTCAACACTGCTCATATCAGCAATATGTGTTATGGATGACATTCGTAATGCAGTTACGATGGATGTAAAATCTCCTTGCAACCTCATCTATATTGTTGGTAATACTTATGCTGAATTAGGTGGATCCCATTACTTCGCCATCCACGATTATATAGGGAACAAAGCACCTATTGTTCGTTCTGATGAGGGAAAGTTGACAATGGATACACTCAGTGATGCTATAAGTAATGGATTAGTGCGTTCTTGCCATGATTGTTCAGAAGGTGGAATCGGTGTTGCAGCGGCAGAAATGGCTTTTTCGGGTGGTTGCGGTATGTCACTAAATCTTAGCAATGTACCAACTGGAGAAGATATATCATCTGATGATTTTCTGCTATTTTCAGAATCAAATAGTCGTTTCCTTGTTGAGATTGAACAGGAAAATCAAGATAAATTTGTGAATCACATGGCTCAAGTTCCTATTGGATGTATAGGAACCGTAACCGATACATCAGAATTCATAGTCACTGGAATTACTGGCAAGCGAATTGTGGATACTTCAATTGATATACTCAAATCTGCATGGCAAACACCATTGCATTCGTAACTTTTTTCTATTTCATGTGTTCTATAAATAACAGGAGAAAATGTGAAACCGAAAGTTCTTATCTTACGAACAGCAGGAACAAACTGTGATACTGAGACTGATGTCGCATTTCAACTCGCTGGTGCAGAAACAGAGTTAGCCCATATACAGAACCTGATTTCCGGCAAGGTTGACCTTACTGATTATCAAATACTTGCTATTCCGGGTGGTTTCTCCTATGGTGACGATATTTCTGCTGGTATACTCCTTGCGATAGAGATGAAATATAAACTGAGAGATTCACTTCATCAGTTTGTTGCTGACAACAAGTTGATAATCGGTATATGTAATGGATTTCAGGTTCTTGTTCGAACTGGTTTGTTACCTGGATTAGAAAATGGCAAATCTGAAGACAGTACAGACATCACACAACAGACAACTTTGGCTATGAACACATCAGCAAAGTTTGAATGCCGTTGGGTTGAATTGGAAACACAACAGAGTCCTTGTATCTTTACCAAAGATATTAAACCACATCTATACCTTCCTGTTGCACATGCAGAAGGTAGGTTTACCGCACCCAATAACGTTTTAGATGAATTGGAATCCAACAGACAGATTGTGTTAAGATACACAGCCAATACTGAGTCGTCTGATAATACTGAGTATCCCCACAACCCAAACGGTTCGGATGCTGATATTGCAGGAATCTGTGATACAACAGGAAGAATATTTGGTTTGATGCCACATCCTGAACGGTTTCTTACAAAATGGAACCATCCTCGCTGGACACGCGAAGATCTTCCCGATGAAGGGGACGGTCTTGCAATATTCAAAAATGCTGTCAAATATGCACAAGCAAACTTTTCATGAAAAACACCTTATCACGAAGCATACTGCCCTTCTATATGAAATTACCTGTTTTTTGGGCATTTATTATTCTTACATTCATAGGTGAGGTGTTATGGATTGCAGTGGTAACGCATGATCATCGTGCAGATTTGCTAACTTGGTCATGTTTTGGATATGCACTTGGTGTCGTAGTCGGTTTTATGCAGGGTAAGTGGACATCACGACTTTGGGAAAATTCGTATCTACAAGTTTTGAGACGGAAGATTACCTTTTGGGAAGCAAAGGGTGCAAAAAGTTTAACTTTTTTCACCTGTATTGCTCTTGGCTTACCAATTATTGTGGCAATCCTAATTGATTCGACAGATCAATTAGTAGGCATACAATCATATATATTTGGTTTTGTAGGTGCTATGAATGCTGCATTGCTGTTGTGGGTGCGGCGTATCCCAAAATAAATTTCAATTCTCTACATCCATCCTATTTAATTTCACTTTACCTACACACAATATGAATCTTGATAACAACCAAACAAAAGCAATTAACCACTACACAGGACCCGCGATCGTAGTAGCAGGTCCTGGCAGTGGTAAAACAACTGTTGTAACTGAACGGATTCTACACCTTATTCAAACACACAAAATCGCACCATCAAATATCCTCGCTATAGCATTTAACCGAAAAGCTGTTGAAGAAATGGAAGGCAGGATTATATCCAAACTAACTTCTGACAACGATTTACCACAAATACGCACGCTCCATGCTTTTGGAAAAGACATTATTGTCAATAATTATAAACGTACTGGATTCAAATATCCTCCTGAAATATGGTCAAATGAAATAGATCAAATCATTTCTTACGAAAAGAAAGAGATTGATAGAGCTGCATCAACAACTTCCGTTTCCATCTACAAAATTGAGAACAAACAGACAGGTAAATGTTATATTGGACAGACAACCTATCCTGAACGTCGACGACGCGAACACTTTACCCATTCCTCAAATGATAGACTCCGACAATCCATCAGATCCATCGGAGAAACAAAGTTCACTTTTGAGGTAATGGAACAAGTCACTGGACGAGAGGCGAACCAACGTGAAGCCTATTGGATTAGGCATTTCAGAAATCGTGGAGGCGTTTTCAACCGTGCTGACCCAATGAGAGTCCAGTATAGTAATCAGTTAATGATTGAGATGTTCTGTCAACATTTTGAAATTCAATACACCAATCATCTTGATAGAGATCCAGATTTTGAAAACCTACAAGATCATTTCAATGATATAAAAGAGATTGTGATGCGAGCAAAACGACAGGTTGAAACCGGTCTTTTTGACCCCAGCACATTAGAGAACCCTATTGCACGTGAATTTGCCAAGAAATATGAATCCCAAAAGTCAGAGGTAAACGCTATTGATTTTGAGGATATGATTATCTATGCAGCAAATTTGTTTGAAACTCAACCAGAAATTCGCCAAAATTATATAGACAAATATCCTTTTGTACTTGTTGATGAATTTCAAGATATCTCGATAACGGATTTTCGACTGATTTCTCAATTATCAGATAATCTTTTCGCTGTCGGTGACGATGACCAAGCAATATATAGTTTCCGTGGAGGCAATTCACAGATTATGTTACAATTCTCTGCCCAGAGGGATGTCGTAAAATATGAGATTACACGGAATTATCGTTCCAAATCTACAATTGTAGAACATGCGAGAGCCTTAATTGAACGAAACAATCCGAGAATTAAGAAGAATCTTCGTGCACATAATCCATTAAAAAGCGATATAAACCTCATTGAAACGACACCAGGAACAATAAGAGAACATATATCTGAGTATTTATCAGATGCTGTTGAGACGGCTATCCTTGTCCGAACAAACTATGAAGTTGAACAAGTAGAAGAGATACTTTCTGGTATATCCACTTCTTTGTCAATAGAGGTAACAACAATACATAAAGCAAAAGGTAGGGAGTGGGATAAGGTTATCCTCATACACAATACTCTGGACCGTAGGTTTCCTCGAAAAGATACAATCCTTGAAGAGGAACGTCGTGTATTTTACGTTGCAGCGACGCGTGCAAAAGGTCAGTTAATTGTCCTCGGTGGAACATGTCAATTCGTACCAGAGTTTGAGAAGATTCGCAAGAACATAGGGTACTATTTTCGTCAGTTTGCATATTGGTATGCAAAAAGGAAAATGCAAAAAACATAAGACGTTAAATATGGATTATGCTATAATCCAAGAAATTATATACATGGTGTCAATGTTACCATATGCGAAACAGTGAAAACCAATCTGATTCCTCAACACGCAACCAGTTCTTCTTTCTCACATTCACACATACCATCCTTGATTCCTACGCCAACCTATTTCCACATTTACAGCCACGTTTATTAAACAACCTTGCTTCTGCAGCAACACGGAATAGTTATGCAGGAATTTTAATCTCAATCTATAGCTTATTCAGCTCCCTTGGTCAAGTATTCTTTGGTTGGTTATCAGATAGGGTCAGAACAGTACATTTTATAACATTCGGGGTTGCTTTCACGGTATTCGGTTTAAGTTTAGTCAGTATTTTCCGTTCAGAAGCAATTGTATTTCTGTTATTAGCGATCGGTGGTACTGGAGTTGCAGCATTTCATCCACAGGCTACTACCTATGCAGGTGCACTTGCAGCTGAAACAAGAGGAATGGGTATCTCTATTTTTCTCACTGGTGGAAATATAGGACGTGCTATTGGACCATTAGTCCTACTGTTTATTCCATACCGTATGGGTTACCAACATTTAATTTGGCAAATGATACCTGGCTTACTCGTTGCGTTATTGGTTCCTATGGTGCTAAAATTCCAACACGAACTTGATCTAACCGCCTCTGCTCGTGTGCTACCCGTTGACAAAATATCAAAACGAGAATCCTTTTGGAAAGTTATTCACCCGCACCTGCTACCTCTAATTATGCTGTTTGTAATTGCCTCGTTTCGAACGGTTACTGGGATAGGCTTAGAAAACTTTCTCTCCATCTACTTTAATGACCTGAATTATTCTGATCAGATGCGATCCTTAGTTGTTGCCCTCTATATCTTTGCAGGTTCTATGGGTATTATGGGAAGTGGATGGGTATTAAGTCGTGTAAATACACTTGTGCTGTTGCTTTTCTCACTTGTTGTGGCACCACCACTGCTCTATGCAGCACTCCACACTCAGGGTTTCACTGCACTTCTATTTCTGTTTTTGGGTAACCTTGTTCTATCAAGTTCAATTACCTTAAACATTATAGTTGCACAAATTATTTTGCGTGGACATGAAAATATCGCATCAAGTTTTATGATGGGTGCTTCGTGGGGTGTTGGAGGATTATTGAATTTGATTGTTGGTGCTTTGGCTGATAAGTACGGATTACCTATTGTGCTGGATTGGTTAGTAATGGTACCGTTGATGGTGGCACCACTGGTGATATTTCTCAGAAGTCAACCAGATTTATCCAAGACAAATTCTACTTAGAATGTCCACAACACACTCAAAAAGTGTGTGTTAATTAGATCGCCTATCAGTAAAGCATAGTCAAGTCGAAACTGCTTTAGTTGTATACCTATCCCACTTGTCAATCGGCTATCCCGGTATCCCATACGCAATGCCAGTTGCGGAGTTAGATGATATTCTATACCAATATGTGATTGACCACCATATCGCTCCTGCCATTGATAGGAAATAATGAAATCACGTTTGAATAGTAGATTTGTGAAATAGGTTAGACCTATATTAAAATTTGATGGGATTGATTCTTTGATTGCAGGAACGGTATTCCATGTCAAAGTCGTTTGTGATATGTCTTGCAGATTAATACCTAAAGCGAAACCACCTACATTTTCTAATCCAAAAAGCGCATTCATGTCAGGTAGACGAACAAGCATGCCAGCATCAAAACCGTATCCGTTGCTCCCATAATTAGAAAAGTGAGAAGTAGATTCATCAAGATCCCCAACTCCATTGAAACCCTGAATGATTCCCTTTGCATTTATTCCAAACATAAATTCTGGAGGGATGGAGTCTCTGCCAAAGTTATCCCACCACGACTGACTGATCGCAACACGCGTTGCAAGAGACAAGACAAATGCATTTTCGCTATCATTGAGATAACCTGTCGGTGTGAAATCTTCCTCACGAGGACGGTATTTGGGATTGGTTTTGCGTTGTTCTGCACTGATTTCAGGATCAAATGCTGGGACATCGTAATATATTGGAATATCATCAATACCCGCACGAATCCACGACAAACCCACAGTGAGATGTGGTATTACTTTGCCAATACCGCTCACATAACTAAATGACCCTAATCCGGAACGTCGTGCTGCATGCATTACACATACCTGATAATTGTTTGAAACTCCAGCTATCCCCGCTGGATTCCAGTATGTAGCAGTGGCATCGTCAGCAATACTAACATAAGCCCCACCAAGTCCAAGCGCACGTGCACCAATACCGTTTGTCAAGAAATCACCAGTGTAGTTCTCTGCTGAAACTGACATAACGACAAGAAAGCAAATTCCAATAATTATCAGATGTTTTAGTTTAGACAATGATTTCCAATCCTTCAATTATGTTATAAGTCATATATCCTGTTACAGACTCTATTGTTCTATGTAAAATTACTTTACAAATATATTCAAAAACCGTATCAATTAATCATACCAGATTAATATCAAATGCTTTCCAATAGTATTGATATTGTGTGGAATCCCATCCTTCATATATCTGATCCCACGGCATCCGATTAAAATGTGGTAATAGCGACCCTTCTGTGACGGGTTGTGAACTACCTTGATACCGATAATCCACTGATAACCGTATTGTATCAGGAGTCTGATTTGGGAGTGCCTTGTGTACCGTGTGGCTGTGAAAGAACATAGCATCCCCGATCTCGTAATCTCCAGACACCCAATGCATACCGTCAGCCTCCAGCGGTTCGGTGTCTATACCAAGACCACCCGCACCAAATGCTGGTTTGACTGGATAAACTCCAAAACGATGTGAACCTGCTAACACAGACAGTCCGCCCAAATACTTAGGACAATCTCCCAGAGAAATCCAGCCAGTATAAGTTTCCTCTGTCCCTCTGATGTGGATAAAATCCTGATGTGCTGGAGTTGTAAATTTAGTGTTTTCCGGGAACATAATTCTTCCAATATTCCGAGGATGGACTAACGTTTTTTCACCGAACAATTTGTCACACATATCCAAAATCGATGGATGATGAGCAAAAGCATGAAAGGATTCAAGGCATTGAAATTCGTCTAATACTGGCCAATACCCATCATCACCTTCCATAAATGGTCCACCAACACGAATTCCATCCATAAGTCCTTCACCACCCTTTGCCCATCCGTGTCGATGGCAAATTTCTAAGAAATCATGTCGTACTTTGTTGATGGATTCAGTATCAATTAATCCACGAAAATAGAGATAGCCTTCTTTGCGTGCTCTTTCTTGTAGTTTTTCAGGTTGTTCTAAAAGTTCATTTGAAACAGAAAATGGCTGAACATTTCCCATATTACACTCCTCATTTCAAGAGAATAGACAATAATATATGTTATTTCTACAATATGTCTTTATCTTATTATACCAACAAAACAGAAGGAGTGTCAAACGATATGGAAAATTGAAATGATAATGAACTATTCTTTCTAAGTTAAATAAACCTACACACAACCAACTTCTACCTTTTGTTGATATCCCTTCTATATTCTTCATTAATTGTATTATTAAATTATTTGCCTTGTCTGTTTTGAATGAGAATATTGATATATAAATCTTCACTGAATTTTGGTAGAATCTGCTACAATACGGTTTAACCTGATAATGTAGGAGGCATAACATGCTTAACATCAAACATCTTGAAGTAATACCGTTGAATGTTCCTTTTTACTGTGATCGTGTGAGTCGGCACATGCACCGCGCAGCCACGCATGGTGAACGCGTTCATGTGTACCGTGTTGAACTCAGTAATGGCGTAGTCGGGTATGGAGAAAATCTATCTGATGAATCGGGTAATATAAAACAATTAATCGGACAGAATCCTTTTGAATGTATGAATAATGATGGTATTGGGTTTGGTATTCAGATGTCACTTTATGATGCTGTTGGTAAAACAGTTGGTGTATCTGTGTCAGACCTGATAGGTCCAAAGGCTCGTGATAGGTGTCCTATTTCTTGGTGGGATATTGATATGCCACCTGAAGATTGGGTTGCAGAAGTACAAGAATCCGTCAAACGAGGCTATACATCGGCAAAGCTAAAAGCAAGACCTTGGCGTGATATATTTGCTCAGGTTAACGCAGTTGGCGATGCAGTATCTGCCGACTATCGACTTGATATTGACTTCAATGGGTTCCTACTAACTGCCGACAACGCTATTCCTGTATTACAGAAATTAGATGAACATCCGAATGTAGCAATATACGAAAGCCCATTTTACCTTGGTACAGATATTGAGGGTGCTGCAAGGTTACAAGATGCTGTTGAAAAACGGATCGTAGAGCATTACAATGAATCCTGTCTACATGCGCGATGTTGTGGTGGGTTTGTTGTGGGTGGTGGTGTCAACTCCTTACAACGAACAAATGCACTCTGTGCTTCATTTGGACAACCCTTCTGGTTACAAATGGTTGGTACAGGTATTACAACGGCATACTGTGTTCATCTCGGTGCTGTCCTATCGCAAGCAGAGTTACCAGCAATTACATGTCATGAATTGTGGGAATCAGACCTTCTTGAAACCAGACTCTCCGTGGTTGATGGAACGATACAAGTACCAGACTCACCCGGTTTGGGAGTGACTGTGGATGAGAATGCATTAGATGCATATCGTGTAGAAAAATCTACACCTACACCACAGCAATTATTCCATCAAAGTGATTATACATGTAGGGTACATATTCCAAACCCAGATGGAGGTGAGACAGTTCACGATTTTTCAAGTGAGGGTGAGTATTATCCAGCTTTCAGTGAAGGAAAGTATCCGGGATTTGTGCCGGGAGTATGGATGGAAGTGGTGTGATAAATATTTGATGTTAGTATCAATTTTTCACATTTCGACCCCTCTTTATGATTGCCAGAAATTAATAAATCGTCTTCTGGTTCTGGTATGTAAAAAGAAGTCTCGTATCCGTTTATATTGAGTTCATAATCGCCTGGACCAAACATACCAAGATTGATTGCTTCATCATCTATCGCATGATTCTGATTATCGATCAGACTTCTCCCTGTTACACCTTTTACAAAGCATCTGGCAGTTATCCTCGGTGGTCTTGCCGCCCTCGGTCCAAGGTGTGATGTGGTCTGCTTCCATGTCTTTGATTGTGAATTTGTCGTCACACTTAACACAAATGCCTGCCTGCTTTTCATAGACCTTTTGCTTCATGCTGTCTGAAAAGGCACGTATGTTCAGGTGTTTCTCCTCGCCAGTTAGAATGTACGGGTATATACCCGCTTTCCGTGTCACATCATCGTCAAGGACAAGGCGGGCGATTTCCTGCTCAATCACATCAGCGTCAAAGGCGGTGTCTCTAAAGTCATTGTATAGCGAACCCCAATCTACACCCCTCATCATTTTTGGTCTTGTGTTCGTGAAAGTGGATTCAATCCAATCGATCACCGATTGAAAATACTCCCATAGGGGCAACGCGTCTTCGTCGTGCTGATGCGTTCCCATGTAGTCTTCAATCGAGTCTTTGCTGACCCACTTAATTACTGTCTCTAAGTAATGTTGTCGGATTGGCGATCCATTGACATAGGCATTGCCGATTTTGTATGCAGCGCAACCAGTCCGACTAAAATATCGCTTGGCATCTGATAACCAGGGTCCGGCGTAAACAGCATTACGCAATTCTTGGGGAGTCAATACCTTGCCCGCAATGTTGATCGTTTTGAACCACTCCAACTTCTCGCTGTCTGTCCCACTACACACATAGACCATCAACTCGTAATCCAATATCAATTCTTGTTTGTCTGATGGGAGATTGTGGAAGTATTGATTATCAAACGAAAAATCTCCATCCACATACTGAGCAATGGAGATTGTGCGCTGCTGTCCATCAATGATCTCGAACGTACCGTCTTCCCGGTTTGCCCAGTACATCACGTTCAACGGGTATTCTTTCAGAATGGAGTCAATGACAGCGTTGCGTTCCTTGTCTTTGTAGACAAACTCCCGCTGAAATGGTGGTCGTATATCCAATTTTCCTCCATACCCGGTCACGCCGCCTTCGCCATCGTCGCTGTAATCCTCGACAAGCTCTCGCACTGTGAGGTCTAATAAATCTATTTTCATTGCTCTATCCTCCTGTTGCGGATAACGATGCGTACATAGGTAGGTTTTCCATCTATTGCGCCATCCTTGTCTTTGATAAGTCCATGAGGTTTGACGGGAACATTAGCATTCGCCCTTATATCATTTGCACTTACGATCTCGAACTGATCAGGGTTGTGCTTGTCCAAGAAGGTAATCGGCACACCCATTTCTCCAGCATAATCTACTGGAATATCAGCCGTTTTCTTCACGTTAATAGCATCATAGTTATCGTATTTAGGGTATTCATCGGGAGAGTATTGCTTATAAAGTATTAAGTCTTCGTGCCGCTTCTTATGGTCGAGGTTGGTGAACCAAACACTTTCTGATCTGCCCTTTACAATCCCGTCCACTATCTTATAAGCACTGCCCTCTCTTTTGGTTTCGACCAATACTCGTGCATAATCTTCTGGCACATCAAACAACAAGTCTTGACTCATGGAAGTATACCCGATCCATAATTTACCTTCCTTGATTAAGGGAAATATCTCTTTGTAAGTTATCGCATTTTTGTTCCCAATAACGACAAATTTTTTGCCGTATTCGTCCAGTTGCGCGATATACTCCCTGAACAATGAAAAAGGTGGATTTGTAACCACAATGTCTGCCTGTTTTAGCAATTCAATACATTCCCCGCTCCTGAAATCGCCATCTTCCTTAAGTTGAAATACGGTGGGGTCTGTTCCATTACCGACATACTCAAGTCCAGCAGCAATTTTCGAGTCGTGTTGACTGAACATCTTTATCTGCCGATTCTTGTAGCAAGTCGTGATCAGTCTTTTGAGTCCAAGTTTCTCAAAATTCAGGTAAAAGTAGCGAAAGAAATTGCTGATGGTGGGATCGTCGCAATTGCAGTAAACAGTCTTGCCACGAAAATGGTTCCTGTAATGCTTTAGTTCTTTCTCAATGTCCGGGAGTTGTGTGTAAAATTCATCCTGCTTTGCTCTATTCGCAGCGTGCAGAGACTGATTTCTCGCCATAATATGTTCCCCATAATTCCCTATTGTAAGGTGCTGTGTAGAAACTATTTTATGTTCATACACGACTTATTTCAAAATTTTTGATTCAATGCTTGCTTAATATTAGCATTAAATCCGTATTTCATGTTAAGAATTCAAAGTGCTTAGTATCTATTAGATCCCACTCATAAATTGATCCGACTATATCACCTATAATTGCTCCTAACATATTTCCTCCACATATACTATTTATATTTTAATCTTCTGCAGCACCGATCTCACGTAAAAATGCAATCGCACCTTTATCAAATGGATGTCCCTTTTCATCAGGTCCAGGCCATTCCAATTTCGCAATTTCAGGATTCGCTTCAACTATAGTAATGCCTAAATCCTCTTCTTCGGACTTATATTTTGTAGCAAGAAACTTATAAAATGGTGTTTTTTCATCATACTGCACGAATTCCTCCTCCTCACACTATCTTTGTGAAATAAATTACAAGTATTTTGTATTTTATTGATGAATATATATCAGGATGACTTTCAATAATAGATAGACAATATTAGTATATCATATCATCATAAAATAAGACAATTGTAAGCTAAATGGTATCGGTAAATATGTAAAAATTATCCTAAATTCCTGTGTATATGCTACTATATATATATTGTAGGAATACAAAAGAACAGAACAATCGGAGGAAAAAGTAGATGAATGAGGAACTTTTTGTCAGTCAGGAATTTACTCCAATCAACTGCTTTACATCTGGCATTGAAGGACCTGCTTGTGATAGTGATGGAAACTTATATGCTGTGAATTATGAACGTCAACATACCATCGGAAAGGTAACACCAGAAGGAATTGCAAATGTTTTTGTGGAATTAGCAAACGGTAGTATCGGTAATGGCATCCGTTTTAACAGGCAGGGAGTTATGTTCATTGCAGACTATACGAACCACAACGTCCTAAAAGTGGATATGGAAACACAAGACATTACCGTGCATGCACACGAACCGAAAATGAACCAACCGAACGACCTGGCAATTGGTGCAAATGATATTCTATATGCCAGTGATCCGAATTGGGGTCAGTCCACTGGGCAGCTTTGGCGAGTAGATGCAGATGGAAATGCTACGTTATTGGAAGCAGATATGGGAACGACAAACGGGATTGAAGTAAGTCCTGATGAGAAGGTGCTTTATGTCAATGAATCTGTCCAACGCAATATCTGGCGTTATGAGTTGTCACCTGAAGGTGAAATAAATAATAAACAATTGCTAATTCAGTTTCCAGATTTCGGTATGGACGGTATGCGGTGTGATGTTGAAGGTAATCTATACGTGACCCGTCACGGAAAAGGCACAATTGCGAAACTATCACCTGACGGTGAGGAGTTATTAGAAGTAGAATTGACTGGTAAAAATTGCACTAATATTGCTTTCGGTGGTCCTGATGGATGTACCTGCTATGTCACACTTGCAGATCGTGGAAATGTAGAGGTATTCCGTGCTGACAATCCCGGTAGGAGTTGGATGTTGCACAAAAGATAATAATGTCTGTTTTGGATTATATGTATAAAAATGGCATATTTATGAAATGTATACATATTGACGAATTATGTCATTTCTGATAGCATGCTATCTAACTATATAGGAGGATAATATGAAATACCTATTTTTTATTGCAATTTGTGTCTTGATTTGTAGCACTTTTGCTACTGCAGATTTATTAGAAGGACTTGTTTTATATATGCCACTTGATGAAGGTGGTGGTGATAAGGCAATGGATTTGTCTGAAAATGGCTTTACTGGATCTGTCAAAGGTGGGGCAAAATGGGTTGAAGGAAAATTTGGTGATGCTTTGGAATTCAGTGTGTCCGCTGATTTCGTTGAGATTGCGGACAACAAAGCCTTCCATATTGAAGATGAAATCACTCAAGCTGCATGGGTTAAACTCAATCGTCTTCCTGGTGCACATGCTATTGTCTTTGGCACTCGTGAGGGTGGTGGTGGAAGAAATATCGGTTTTGGTTACGGTATGAATCCTTCAAACGGCATCAAAGTTTGGACGAACGGTGCAGGTGGTGGGTTCAAGGATATCAACGATAATGCTACCAAACTTGCACCCGGTACGTGGTATTACCTTGCTTATACACACACCACTGCCAACAACGGTAAAGTTAAAATTTATCTAGATGGTAAGGTCACATCCGACCAAGACTCCGCCAATCCTGTAGCACCTGCAGGTGCCCCTGGCAGAATTCAGGTTGGCACATGGTCAGGTGAAGCGTGGCCTGGTGTAGTTGATGAAGTGCGTCTATGGAATCGTGCTCTATCTGATGATGAAATGGAAATGAGCATGAACATGGGTGAAGGTGATTTCTTGGATGTCAATCCCAAGGATAAACTTGCAACTTCTTGGGGTGATATTAAACGATTACGTTAATTTGTATTTAGGCGGCTAAACTTGCCGCCTTTTTCTTTTTATAAGGAAGGCAATTATACAAACTCAATGGAAAAATACAATACTATATTAAAACGACTTGAAAGAACTGCAAAACAGTATACAAACATTGCACCTGAAAACGGACAATTTCTTTCAATCCTTATCCGTTCTATTCAGGCACAGAGTGTACTTGAGGTAGGAACAAGCAACGGTTATTCCGCAATATGGCTTGCTGCTGCACTAAAGGAGACCAGAGGGAGACTCATTACCTTAGAGTTTGATCCAAAACGTGCAGAAGAAGCACATGCACATTTAAAGGAAGCGGGTCTTGAAGAAATAGTTGAAATACGGATTGGAAATGCAATTGACGAAATCCCAAAGTATGATACCACTTTTGATCTTGTATTTCTTGACGCGGAAAAAGCTGAATATCTTCGCTATCTTGAATTAGTGTTGCCAAACATCCGAACAGGTGGTTTAATTGTTGCTGATGATACTGTTACCATGCGGAACGAAATGTTGGATTATGTGGAATTCGTCTTTAATACTCCTCTCCTAAATTCTGTTGACATTCCTCTGGACGATGGTATAATTTTAAGTTATAAAACTAAAATATAGGGGTGTATTAAGTTACCTCATAAACCATGTCCTTAAAATCTAAGCTTTCACACAAATCCACCCGATTCACTGAATCTGTTATCAGAGGAATGACGCAGTTGTGTTTAAAGTACAATGCCATAAACCTGTCTCAAGGAACACCTGCCTATCAACCACCAGATGAAGTAAAAGCAGCAGCAATCGATGCAATTCAAGACGGATATAATCAGTATAGTATTACCTGGGGTGAACCAGAATTCCGAGAAGCAATCGCACAAAAAATGACAACGTTCAACCATATTCCTACTGATGGGATAAAGAACGTTACTGTAACCTGTGGGTCAACAGAGGGGATGTTGTCTGCACTCCTTGCTATCATCAACCCAGACGATGAAGTAATTATCTTTGAACCCTTTTATGAGAATTATGGTCCTGATACCATCATATCTGGAGCAAAACCTGTATATGTCGCACTCCAAGAGACACATACTACTAATGGAAGAATTCAGTTCACCTATGACCCCGAAGAACTTCAAAATGCTTTCTCACCAAACACTAAAGCAATTATTCTAAACACCCCAAACAATCCACTTGGCAAAGTCTTTTCACAGAATGAACTTCAGTTTATCGCAGACCTTTGTTGTGAATATGATTGTATCGCAATAACCGATGAGATTTATGAGCACATGATATATGACGATAAACCACATTTCAGCATCGGTTCACTACCACAAATGAGCGATAGGACAATTACAGTATCTGGTTTGAGTAAAGCATATTCAATGACTGGATGGCGTTTAGGGTATGTCGTTGCACCAGAAACATTAACAGATGCTATCCGTAAGATGCACGATTTTTTAACTGTGGGTGCACCACATCCGTTGCAGCGAGCGGGTATCGTTGCTCTCAACTTACCACCGAGTTATTACCAAGAATTGGTCGCAAAATATGACATAAATCGCAAACGACTCGTTACTACACTTAATGACGCAGGTTTCCGATGTCATCCACCAGAGGGTGCATACTACATAATGACCGACATCACCGATTTTGGTTTCTCTGATGACACTACATTTGCACACTGGTTGGTAGAGGAAATTGGCGTTGGCGGTGTGCCAGGATCAAGTTTCTATAGTCGTCCACATCTTGGTAAAACAAAATTCCGTTTTATGTTCAGTATGGCAGATGATATTCTGATGGAAGCCGGTGAACGTTTGATGACGATTAAATCCAAGATATAAACCTCTACGTAATTATTATAACAACCCAAACTTATAGGAAAATCCTATGGACCCAGTTCTTGATAATGAAACGAGAGAAATCTATAAAGCAGAAATACAGGCTCTCATTCAGCATGACCCGAAGTATATCTCCCTCAGTCCAGATGAACTTGATGCAATCGTAAAAGCCTTTGATTTCACTTTGAGAAATGGACGGGAAAAAGTTAGAGCACAAATGTTATACGATCTCATCCAAGAAAAAAGAGACAAATAATATGCAATTAGAACGTCTCCGTCTCAAGACCTTCGGTTGTTTCCAACAACAAGATTTTGAACTGTCTGACGGTGTAAATCTCATTTTTGGTCCTAACTTCAGTGGCAAAAGCACGCTTGTCAATGCTATCTTTTTTACTTTAACTGGTAAACCTATTGTACCGAGGGTTGATGCTTCCTCAATAAAAAGCGCAAAGGCATATAGTGGTACAGCAGGACTCCAATTCAAAGTAGATGAAGAACGTTACATGCTCTTCCGTGGAACACATAAACGTTTCCAACTTAGGGAGAAAAAAAACGATGAATGGCATATCATTCTTGACGATAAGCGTATAACAGTCGTAGAAGCTACACTTAAGGAACGATTCGGATTTTCCTATGACAGACTTGCATTGACAACTTTTCTACGAGAGGGTGAGATTTTTGAATTTCTTGCACGTCAACCTGCAACCCGACGAGATATCCTTTATGCTCTACTTGGTATTGACAGATTAATAGATGTACGTGAAAGGTTTATAGATGCACGCAGGCTTGCAAAACGTGAAAGAGGTAGAATTCAATCGCATCAAAAAAGCCTGCGGTTCAGTGGGCAAAATACGCACAAGAATGAAATCGAAAAAATAGAGGCAAACCTGAAAGTTCTTGAAACCGAATACAATATGGAAACTGGGGATGCAGAATTAATTGCTGAGTTGAGACAGAATAGAAAACAAGCACAAACACAATTAGGTTCCCTGATTCAAGAGCAAACAGAAACATTAAGTGGCTTCAATAACATCCCACATCTAAAAGAGATGATTGGTACTATTGAATCTGCAATTAAGGAAGCAGCAGGATTAGATGCTGAACGTGAAGAACTGATTAAAAAGATTGGTAGTCTTGATACTCAGGTTGAAGCAATTACGAATGTGTGCAATACCCTTCAAACATTGATTGAGAGTGATGAGGGACACTGTCCCACATGTCATCAGCAGGTTGAAATTGAAGTGATTCAAAAGATTGTAGAAGAAAAGGAATTGGAGAAATCACAACTATCTGAAGAATTAGAACTTCATAAGAATTCACTCACTGAAAAATCCAACAATTTAGAGAGTAGGCATGAACTTGAACAACGATTAAAAACGTTACAACCACGGATATCTCGTTTAGAACAACTGGAGATCGAAATAAAAAAATTTCAAGAACAAATCGATTCTATCACAACACGTCTAAGTGAAAAAGGTATACAAGAAGATCTGGATAACACACATGAATCAACTGAGAACAATTCCCAAACACCACAATCTATCACAACAAATATAGACAAAAATCAGTTGAAAGCAAAAATAGATAGCCGACAGAAAAGACTGGAAAAACTAAAGCAGGAGGAGGCAGTTCAAAAGGATCGGTTAGACCGTCTCCAAGAAGTAAATGCCGAGGCAGAACAAGTGGAAAAGACAACTCTATGTCTGGAACTTGCATGTGCAGGAGTTGAGAAAACAATTGATACACTTCAAAGAAAAATCCTTAAACCCGTAGAGACCGAACTGCAAAGTTGGCTTGGACAGATGGATCTCTTTGGTAAATCTCAAATTGATTTACAACGGCAACACCTGCTTCCTTCTCTGAACATTGATGGTGTAGATAGAAGTGTTATGATGTTAAGTGGTAGTGAAAAGATGTTTTTATATCTATGTTTCAAGGTAGCACTCGCGAAGGTCTTAGGTAACACCGGATTCTTTGTCTTTGACGACCCAACTTTACATTTAGATGATGAAAGGAAAGCATTGATGGTGCAATTTATCCAACAACTTGCACAAGAATACCAAGTTATCGTTACCAGCTATGATGAAGATGTGCGTGCAGGTTTAGAAGGGGCACATCTGATTGAGATGAAACGGGAAATGCATTTATAATCATTGCCAAGGGACAATTATGATATAGATACCGTTTAGAAGATATTATATATGTGTAAAGTTTATTTCAATGTGTTCAATATCCATTAAGGATGTAGTTCTAATTATCAAGCTGTTGCTACATTCAAATAAAAGTAAATTATAATTTGACATCTGTTATTTTATATGTTATCAACTGTCCTGATTTTGAACAACAACACTTTTGATGACAAATACATTACATAAACAGATATTGAATTTAATTTGACAATTTTTTAATAATGTGTTAAAATAAGTATGCTTTTAGGATTTTCAACAATCTTAAGAGAATTTGCGGGAGTAGCTCAGTGGTAGAGCTCCACCTTGCCAAGGTGGAGGTCGCGAGTTCAAATCTCGTCTCCCGCTCCATCCGGTGGCGTAGCCAAGTGGTAAGGCACGAGTCTGCAAAACTCCTATTCGTCGGTTCGATTCCGACCGCCACCTCCAATCATATCCTACGGGCGGTTAGCTCAGGTGGCTAGAGCGTTTGCTTGACATGCAAGAGGTCACAGGTTCAAGTCCTGTACCGCCCATCCAGTATACGATATAGTTTATACAATACGTTTATTTTGTAAATTAACCCAAGTTGCCACCTTGTAGCGCAAACTGACAGTTTACGCAACAATATTACGAGAATAACGTCCTATTATTGAATAATACGGAGTCCGCAGGTCTAAAATCTTGTAGGTAGCAACTTAGGTTAATTTAGTTATATAATTTGTACAATTGTAAACCAGTTGATTCTACATTTAATTGAATTATATTCAGCAAAGTACACCCTAATCCATTAACATCGGAGGATACCCATGAAACAAATAATTGGAACGATTCTGTCTCTTTGTTTTATATTGTGTACTGTGATTAGCGGTAACACAGCAACTTGGATTGAAGACTTTAATGATGAACAGTTTGATTCTTGGAAAAAACATGATTTGGATAATAGAACCACATGGCAACCGAAAGATGGACGGTTGGATGTCTGGATAGAACCAAGACCCCGTATACTTTTACAGGACTTTACTTTAGAATTTGTCGGTTTCCCATTAAATGAAGAACGCCTCCGTGTTAAACTTACTGTACTAAAGACACATAGTCAAGGTATTGGAATTCTAATTGGACAGCATACACCAGATGGGGGAATATCCAGACGGACTTATAGTATTCTTCAGAAGAGTTTTTGGACAGCGATTGAATTCCCAAAACGACTTGGAAATAATCCACTTTACTATCCAGATCTCGATGTAATTGAAATCGTTTTTGATAAAGGGCATTTACAGTTGTTGTCTGGAAATGACTTGGTATTTGAGTTCCATGAACCTAACTTACAAACAATTGATTGCATCGGTATCACTACAATTATCACTCAACAGAAGTTCGATGTATTAAATTATGTATTAGATGATTTCATTATTTCTGGTCCCACTGTTCCAACAAACGGTTCTCAGGATGTTCAACCAAAAGATAAGGTTGCTGTCTTGTGGGGGAGACTTAAACAACAGTAATTTCAGATCTAAAAATAGGGATATTCATGAAACGTGTATACATGTTAGTTCTATGCTGTTTTGTACTCATATTTTCTACTAATACATCTATAATAGCAGGAAATTGGAGGGAAAATTTTAACGATGATCTCGATTCATGGACAAAACGCGAACATCAGCGCGAAAAAGTCATTTGGCAGACAAAAAATGGACAACTGAATATACGGACCACACCATTCTGTAACGGAAATCTAAATGTTAATGATTTGTTACCACTGAAGACACATTATACATTGGAATTCACCGCATTTCCTATTGAAACCCACCAACTCCGTGTCAAAATGAGGGTTGTAATTACAAGGAATGCTAACGTCGGCATTTTCGTTGGCGAACAGCCAGAGAGTTTATTTGTTAACCCTTTACGTCGCACATATCAATTCGTTGATCATATTATCGGGGGACCGTTGGATTTACCAAATAGAAATCCAGAGATTGAAATGGAACTAAAAGATATTGATATAGTGTTTGAACGGGGACATTTCAAACTTTACTCAAATGGTAAAAAAATCGCCGACTTCCATGATAATTACTTCCAATCTATAAATTACCTTGGTATAGTGATATTCCCAAAGCATTGCAATGTTGATGCTACAGCGTTTTTAGATGATTTTGTGATTACAGATCCGAATGATAGTTGGCATGTCAATTCAAAAGACAAGGCAGCGGTCCTGTGGGGAGAACTTAAGAACAGATAGATCAGACAATCCTAATACCATACGTGTTTGTAGTTGTGCAATTTATTGCGTATCATTTATTGAATGTAAGAAATGCAGTGGATTGACCAACTACAAACACGTTTTTTCTTTTATACCCAAAATACACATTAGCAGCGTTGATTTTGTATAACCTAAATTATCCCACCTACAATAGAAATTCCTGTTAAATTCATCAACTGAAATTGTTAAATCTAATATTCCTGTGCAAATTTTCTTGTCCTTGACTCTATGTTACTATTCCATTATAATTAATCTGAAGTGTGTAGAAATGACAGAAGACTGCACGGTATAATAACGTACACACAATGATCTAAATTTGATAAAAGACATGATTGTTGACAATATGAACACGGTTGCTGTCAACAAACCATGCTTTTGTAATATAGACAAACCCGAAAGGGAAGGAGAATATCATGGATGCCTTTAAGAAAGTTATTGGTGTCGTTCTCATCCTCATTGCGGCAGCAGTCGCAATCCACACAGTCCTTGAACCTTTATACTACACTTCCACCGAGACGAATCCATATAATAATTCTGCTTGGTTGTATTTTAATATCCTATCTGCTATTTCAGTAGTAATCGGGATAATAATAAGTTATGTCCGTAAGAGTAATATAGGTGAGAACTCAAGTGTTCAAGAGTTTATTGCAGCAAACACGTTGTTTTTCGGATATATTATTGCCGCCATTTTCTTCTTTTGGAATTGGTTCGGTTTAATCAATCCAGGTCAAAACTACACACCAACTCAATCCGACACAGGATCATTGGTATGGATTATTTTTGATGCAATCCTGCCGTGTCTGAATGGTGCTTTGGGAGTACACCTGTTACGATCCAACGGTAGCGAATAGTCAACAAGGGATGTTCTTTTTCATTAGAATGTAAATAGTTCAACTTCTGCGTTCACATGTTGGACGCAGAAGTCAAACTTAATCTATCAATTCTCAAAGTTCTTGAGATATTTCACATGCAATGGATAAAAAACATTGTATAACAATTATTTGAAATACCAACAATGTATACGATTTGGTGTTCATACTTTTAGGGGAGATATGTACATGAAAATATACAGATTAATGATATGTGTTTTACTCGTCCTGTCAATTACATGGTTGACTGGATGTGAAAAAATGAGTGGAATGATGCCACCAGATGATGAAATGGTTGAAACGCTTAAAGTAGGACTGATTCATCCTCAACCAAATTATACCAGTTTTGGTAAAGGTGCAGAACTTGCTGCAGCAGAAATCAACGCTGCCGGTGGTATTAACGGCATGCCTGTGGAACTAATTTTTAGAGAAGAAACTACAGACACTGTAGTTCAATCTGCAACAGAATTAGTTGAAATGGAGGGGGTTGTTGCGATATTAGGTCCTCTTTTCTCAAGCCATGCTGTTAAAGTTGGTCCTGTTGCCACCGTTCCAATCCTTTTGGGGGCAACAAGGGCAGAGGTCACCGCTGAAGAAACAGATCCTAACGATTGGATGTTTCTCGTTGCCGGTTCCAATGTTTTGCAAGCAGAACTCTTGGCGAAAGTTGTGGTAGAGCAACTTAATATGACTACTGCTGGAATGATATGGCAAAATATGGATGTGTATTCTATAGGGTTTGTTGAAGCATTTAAAGCAAGTTTTGAAGGACTTGGGGGAAGTGTTGTCGTTGAGCAAACCTATGAAAGTGGAGACACGATGTTTGAATCCCAACTAACTGCAGTTAAAGAGGCAGCTCCAGATGTCCTACTTCTCGCAAGTTTTCCAACAGCAGTACCAATGATTATGGAACAAGCACGGACAATGGAGATTACATCAGCCTTTATTGGTAGCGATGGTTGGGACGATCCACTGATGTCAACGACTTTAAAGGATAATGAACCTGTTGACGGTTATTATTGTACCAACTTAGATCCGAATGCTACAGGTTTTATTTCTGCTTATGCGATGGAATATCACTCGGTTGACGGGATTGCTGCATCTGGCTATGATGCACTGAAAATATTGAAAATAGCAGTCGAGACAGTAGGATCTGCAGATGATCCAGCTGCGATTCGAGATGCAATCGCTGCAATTACTAACTACCAAGGGGCAACAAGTATATCAAGTTTTGATGTGAACCGTAATCCAGTAAAAAGTGTCGGTGTGCGTCAAATTCTTAATGGTATGCCGCAGGATGCCATAATTTTGGCTGCCCCAGAGTAATCATAAGGTTTTGATCCAGATATAATCACAGCAACCACGTATCCCTTTATAATGGGATATGTGGTTCTTAATTTTCTTATAGAATGCGAGAAAATATGAAAATAAAATTTGTTTTGATTGTTGCTATTGTATTCACTATCGCAGGTTTAGGTATTAGTTTATGTGGCTGCGAAAAGGTAGTAAATAAGGCTATCCAACCTACAATGCAGATGGAGAAACTAACTGGAGAGATTCCTATTGGTGTTGTCATACCTCAGACAGGTCACTTAGGTCCAGGTGAATTCGGTCCTGGTGCCTTAGTGATGGAAAATAGTTTTATGCTGGCTCTTGAAGAGATCAACACATCTCAAACACTCGGTGAGGCAACACTGAAGTTCATCATTGAAGACGACATGAGTACTACAGATAGTGCTGTTGCAGCATTCAATAAACTTATCCATCAGGACAAAGTGCCAGTTATTCTGGGTGTATGGACATCAGAAGTCGCCAAAACTGTTTTTCCGATCGCACAGGAAAACCGTGTTGTAGCTTTTAGTCCAGTTGTAACCGCATCTGGTTTGACTTCAATTGGAGATTTTATCTTCCGTGCCAGTCACGCTTCAGATGTCTTGATTCCTGAGGTTATCAGGGTTACTAAAGAGAAACTCAACTACCAACGTGTAGCAATGATATCAGATATGGTTGATGAAGCATCACTGAAAAGCGATGAAGCACACAGGAAAGTATTCGCTGATAACGACGTTGAAGTTGTGATTTCAGAGACCTTTGAAACAGGTCATGACAACTTTATCCCGCAACTTACACGGATTAAAGAGACGCAACCAGATGCTATATTTATCTCGGCACAACAGATAGAAGTCATCAAAATCCTCAGACAAGGACACGACCTTGGAATACCTACTGATATTCCATTTATTTCTCATGTTCTGTCTATAGATGAGGTGCAGAGTGCAGGGGATGCTGCTGAAGGAGCAATTACTGTTACAAGTTGGGTTAGTTCATCAGAAACCCTTGGGAATCAAGATTTTGTTCGTAAGTACACAGATAGATTCGGGATGGAACCCAGTGTTTGGGCTGCACAATCATACACCGCGGTCTATATCCTTGCAGAAGCAATCAGGAATGCACAATCAAGGGATTCAGAGAAGATTGCAGCTGCACTTGCAGAAATTAAAGATTTTGACACCATTTTGGGTAAGTTTACATTCGATGCCAACGGTGATGCTGTGTATGACCCGGTTGTTCTGATCGTCAAAAATGGTAAATTGAGGTATTTGAGTAGAATTACATTTGTTATACCGAAAGTGCGCTGCGATAGGATTCGTATCCCATTGCAGCGCACTTTTCTTAATTAGTCTTTCAGATATATACTACTCAAATGCAATTTGTCCGACAACGCCAGCGTGATCGGAAGGCCACAACCCAGATGCTAACCGGTCTGTAGATTTATCACCTATGGTTTGTGTAAATACATGGGTAGGTACTGGCAGGTTACGGACAAAAATCTGGTCGATTCTCCCCGTAAGATCACTTATCTCATTTAATATGTCATCATCTTGGCAGCAAGTATTACCAGTTCCCTCAGAATCCATCTGCCAAAGGTCCTCATATCCAGCTGATAATATGATATTGTATCCAGTACCATGGGTTGCTCTCGTATTGAAATCTCCCAGTAGAATAATGGGTAAGGTTTCGTCAGCAAGTATGTCTACAAGTTCCTGTGTTTGAGCAACTCTATTTACCTCGGCAAATGCTTCCAAGTGTGTATTTACAAATCGGTAAGTCGTGCCAGAAATTATAGCATCCACTGCTGCATAACCTCTTTCTATTTCAAGTCCGAGCAACTCAATTGATAGTACATTTTCATAATTTGCACTCGTTGGACGTGATATTTCAACATCACTACGAGACAATATTACATCAAAGTCTGTTAAACGGATATCATCTATACCGGCTTCTGTAAACATCGGCATTTCAACATCAAGATTTTCAACTTTGGCAGCGACTTGATAACTCAAACCCTCCGCTTGAAGCGCGTCCAACAAAAGTTGGAGATAATCCATTACTACATCTTCAGCAAGTGTTGGATTGCCAGATAGAAAGTCACCAGGACTTTGTTTGCGGATTAACGATATTTCTTGTAGTCCAATAAGATGAGGATGATGGGTTTTTATGATTTTAGCAATTGCTTCTGCACGACTTGGAAAATCTGCTACAATGACGTTATTATACATCGTAGCAACTTCTGTGGGAGCTTCTATTATAGTATCGACGTTGAGGAGTGGTTCAGCACTACTACCAACATACACATTATATGTCATAACTGTTAGCGGCTGCTTATCAGATGTATCGGGTGGTATCACTGTTTCTGTTACTCGTTCACAACCAGAAACTGCAATAAGGATAAGAAAAAACAGTAGAACTAATTTGATTTTTGTCAAAATATCCCCCAAGGATTTCATATTATAGTGAAATATAAAAATATGTTTACACATCTTCTGTAGGAGGGATCTCCGAATCGCGACTATGGATATATGGTCGGGAATCGGAGTTCCCTCCTACAAAGAAACTGTCAAGATAATTGTAAAATCCACTATATTTTATAAATTTCAGACATCAATTATGGGTATATACAGTCATAACTAACATACTCCATAGACGAATTCGTCATCTGAAGCTGTTAGCTTAATCGGTAATATTTGATTTATAGCAGAATCAGGAACATCCACAAGCACGCGGAGATAGTTATCCGTAAATCCCGCAAGTAATTTCTTTTTTCCTTCTCTGCTTCCTTCAACTAACACATTCTTACTTTTACCAAGCATCCGCTGTCTAAATGTCGCACTTAATTTTTCTCCCAAACTGATCATCTCACGGCTGCGGGTTGAAGAAATGTGGTGAGGAACTTGGTCAGGATAAGTGGCTGCAGGTGTACCCTTTCGTGGAGAATACCGAAATACATGCAGTTGGCTAAACCCAATCTTTTCCACAAAATGGAGCGACTCTTTAAATTCAGCATCGGTTTCACCGGGGAACCCAACCATAATATCTGTCGTAATACCAACATCATCAGAAAAACGTTCACGAATGCCATTTACAAGGTGTGTGAATTGTGCTGTCGTATAACGACGATGCATGCTACGCAACACTTTATCCGAACCAGATTGAATAGGTAGGTGAAAGTGTGGCATACATTTTGGTAGTGCTGACATCCGTTCTGTGAGTATATCTGGGAAATACATCGGTTCTATGGAACTAAATCGAATCCGTTCAATTCCATCAATACTGTGTATCTTATCTAATATATCTGCGATATCCTTGTCTCTACCTGTATCCTGTCCATAAGCACCAAGGTGAACACCAGTTATCACTATTTCCTTTATGCCACTATCTGCTATACGTTGTGCTTCATCCACAATCTCAGTCAAAGGACGACTTGTCATCCTACCCCGAACATACGGAATGATACAATAGGTGCAGAATGCACTACAACCATCTTGAACCTTAATAAACGCGCGTGTCCGTTTTCCTGAACTGCTTACCCCACCACTAAAACGCGCATGCTCGCGAATTGCATCATGTTGAACAGGTTGTATCTGTAGAGGTATGTCATCGTGCAACTTATCAATATAGGTTTGAATGTCTGCCTTTTCCCTATTTCCGAAGACAATAGTCACACCAGGGATCTCCTCAAGTGCCTTTCTATCACTTTCAGCATAGCAACCTGTAACCAGTACAGCTGCATCTGGATTTTGGCGGATAGCCCTACGAACAGCTTGTCTTGCCTTTTGATCCGCGGCATTTGTTACTGTGCATGTATTAATGAGGTAAAGGTCTGCAGGTCGAGTTTCATCTACAATCACATATCCATTGCGTTCAAGTGCTTCAGACATTGATTGTGTATCGTATTGATTGACCTTACAACCCATTGTAATGAGTTTTGCTGTTTTCATTGTTCTTTGTGATGGTTTATAGTTCGTATTCATAGGTGGTGACTGCGATTCCTGCTATAGCAGCAGTTTCTGTTCTCAAAATATTTGAACCAATTGAGACAGGGGTACATCCACTTTGAATTGCTGCATTAACCTCTATATCTGAAAACCCACCTTCCGGACCTACTATGAGTGCTATCGAATCTATCTTAGGTGATCCTTTCAGCACTGTTTTTATGTGTTTCTGTTTCTCGTTCTCCCAGAAAATAAGGTTGAGTCCGTTGTTCTCCAATTTGTTTAGACATTCCTCAAAGCATAGGATATCACATAACTTTGGCAGCCAGACACGTCCGCACTGCTTTGTACCAGATACTATAATACGCTGCCATCGTCTACATCGTTTTACACTCGGTTTCTGTAATGATCGTTCAGTTAAAATTGGTACTATTTGTGATACACCCAATTCAGTCGTCTTTTGAAGGATTAACTCCATTTTATCATGTTTAGGTATACTTTGGAAGAGAGTTAGTGATGGAGTTTTCCTTGGAAAAAATGTGTGATCATGTATTTTGGCATTTGTCCATTCAGTCTCAACTGTGCATATCTCAGCAGTATAAGCACTACCTTCACCATCAATAATCCTTATAGTGTCACCAAGTCCCATACGAAGGACATTTCGAAGGTGGTGGTTCTCCAATTCAGTTATCTTAGCAATATCTTCTGTGAAATGAGTCTTTGGAACATAAAACGAATGCATCAAAATATATTGTAAATTTGCGTCAACTCAAACACATTAAACATCCCGTAATTGTTCTATAACGGCTTTTGGTTCTTCACTGCGAAAAATTGCTGTTCCTGCGACAAGAATTGTTGCTCCATGCCGCGCAGCAAGTGGACTAATCTCTGGTGTTACACCTCCATCAACCGATATTTCAGGTGTGTTGTCTATCTCTTGAACCTTCTGATGTAATTTCTCTACTTTTTGATATGTACCCTGAATAAATGACTGTCCTCCCAATCCTGGTTCAACACTCATGACTAACACAAGTTCTATTTCAGGCAGAAATGGAATTACTGCATCACAACCTGTACCTGGTGAAAGTGCTATACCTGCTTTAATATTATGTGCCTTAATTGCGGAAATTACCGCATACGGTTCATCAGCACTCTCAATATGGAATGTAATCATATCAGACCCAGCATCTACTAATGCATCAATATATCGCAGTGGATGGGTAACCATAATGTGTACATCAAAGGGTATCTCTGTTCTGTCACGTATAGCAGCAATCATCAATGGACTAATGCCAAAATTGGGAACAAATTCACCATCCATTACATCAAGATGAAGTAAGTCAGCACCAGCTGTAACCACGCGATCTACCTCTCCACCTAAACGGGTGAAATCGGCAGCTAATAACGATGGGGCAATTTTAGGTTGTGCTATATTTTGAGTTTGCATCCGATTATGATAGAATAATTGTTATAAATATTGTGTGGTATAAACAAGTTTATTGATATAATCGTTCGTCCACTTGTTTGTCATTTTCAAATACAACCACTTGTGTAGCACCAAACACCTTAACTCTTCTCTGTTCCAAGTCAATAACAGTTCCAGGTGCATAATCCGCTTTAACTACTTCACGTTTACGATATTCATCAATGACTACAATTCTGACAGTCAGTGTTTTCGTGCCATCTGCACTTACAGTATGTTTATGTTTTAACCATCTTCCAATATTTTCGGTTTCTCCACGTTTCCCACTGACTTCAAGTATAATCAGATCCCCAAACTTTACAAACTGTTCATGCCTTGTAATCTTTCCCTCAGTAATTGTTGGGTGCGGTCTATTTCTAATTTCTACATTCAGTCCTATTGTCTCAAGTGCAGGTAAAACATCATTTACAAGTTGGTTTTTCAGGTCTGGTAGTTTAATGTATTCCGGTTTTCTACCCAGACTTACTAACAGGTTCACAGGATGGTTACGTTGTTTACCAACACCTTCAGCAGGATTTTGTGCTATTACCGTATCCTTAAGATAGGTTGCGGAATGTGCACGTGCAATCGAATTAGGACGAAAACCCGCAGATTTTATCGTTTCGTATGCAGCATCCTCCGATTTACCTATCACTGAGGGTACTGGTATTAACAACGCACCGACACTCACAGTTATCTTTACAGGTTGGTGTGGTTTGATGTTGGTATTTGCTGGTGGGTCCTGTTCAATTACATCACCTTTCGGTTTGCTACTACTCGCTTGTTTGATAGGTTTTTCTACTTTAAGACCGACCTTCTTTAGTGTATCTACTGCTTGAAAAAACGATTTACCAACAACATTCGGAACAAGTACCTCAACGGACTTTACCCATTGGGGAATAACAATAAAAACCGTCAATCCCCCAATAATACCCATCACAACCAAACAATAGATGGCAGTCTTGACCATACCCCATAAAATCTTATTGTACTTATTCATCACATCTCTAATTCCTAAATCAAATCATCTGTGATTGTTTCACGAGTTGGAAAAACTATCTCCAGTTTTCAATTGGTATCCATTAACAAAGTCTGTAGCATCCATTATTTTTTTTGTCGCTGGTTGAACCTTCAATAACTGGATTTGCCCTAGACCTGTTTCCACATACAATTGTTTGTCTGAAGTAATAGTAACAGTTCCAGGTTGTTTTTTTGCAGTTACTTCCTTCTCTTTTATTTTATCCTCGTGTGGCATCGACTGTATTATCTTCAGAAGTGAACCATCATTATAGTAAGTATATGCTCCGGGCCATCCAGATGTACCTCTAATTAGGCTGTGAACAGTGTATGCAGACTCGTTCCAATCTATATGACCAATATCTTTGGTCAATCTGGGTGCTTGTGTTGCGTCTTCATGTTTCTGTGGGGTTGCTTGGGGTGGTTGTCCTTTTGTTATATTCCCCAACACATCTACTAAAAGTCCTGCTCCTATTTCTGCTAATTTCTGAAGTAAAGTCTCTGCTGTATCCTCCAGTGCTATCTGCAGCCGTTCAGTGCAGATAATATCTCCTGTATCTTCTCCTGCATCCAACACCATAAGAGATACACCTGTTTCCTTCTCTCCATTGATTAATGCCCATTGTATAGGTGCAGCACCTCTATATTTGGGTAAAAGAGACGGATGAATATTGATGACACCACACGGAGGAATATCCAATACTGTCTGAGGTAATAGTTGACCAAAAGCAGCAATTACAATCACATCTGGTGCGAGTTGTTTAAGAAGCGTTACAAATTCTGGTTCTCTTACTTTCTCAGGTTGAAATACCGTAATGTCATATTCTAATGCTATCTTCTTTATAGGAGGAGGGTTAAGTTTTTTACCTCTACCACTTGGTCGGTCAGGTTGTGTTACGACACCTATGATTTCAAAATCGTGCGTATTTAGGTGATTTAGAGCAGGGATAGCAAATTCGCTGGTGCCCATATAGAGAACACGCATATATAATATTCTACCTATGTTTATCCATTAACGATGAATTTTTAAACGTGCAATTAGAATCGGATTTGAAACAGGGGTAATACGAAGTCCACTGATTGTTCAGATCCCCACATATTCAACTGTGTGTTTATCATTGATTGTTGTGGGTGTACAACATAAGATGATACACCGTAGACATTTTCGTATGAACCAATATTCCTGATACTGGCAAAACTTCCCTCTGTCGGTTCTTCTTGATCCGGTGGTGTTGCAGGTTTTCGTCCCGGTACACTTGGTGCTGACCTATCAACATTGCGTGTGTGAAACCAATCCCAAATACCAATAAATAAGGAAAAAGATACAGCACAAATTCCCATTACCCTATAATTCTTAGGTGACAATACTGGTGCAATTTTATTTGTCTGGACCATCCTTACCCCTCGAACTCCCAAATAACTATGTATAGCAGTAAACGGTAGTGAACTTAAGGTAACTATCTCAAAACGTCTTAATGCACTTTCGCTATACTCTTCGTGTTGTGTTTCTGGTTCCTGTGCTTGTGAATATGGTAAAACAATAAGTAAGAACATAATTGAAAGTACAGACGGAATAATTCTTTTTATGAACATAGTTTCAATCCTTCAATCATAATACAGTGAATACTTCTGGTACGAATACAAAACGGGTTCATATCAACTATTAGTATACATAGATGCTAATCAATCAGGATTCCGTTGAATACGAAAGAGATAAACGATTAACATTCCTGCACCAATACATACAGAAATGTCTGCCACATTAAACGTGGGCCAATACAAATTTTTACTTTGAATACCAAACTGAAGAAAATCTACGACTTCCCCTAAGTAGATTCGATCAACAAAATTACCAACTGCTCCTCCGAGCAAGAATCCTAACGAGATTTGCATCCATCGACTATTTTTGAATCTTATGGAATAGACGATGATAAAAATTAGTGCTGCAATTGTCACAATAATTAAAAATGTGCGTTGGTCTGAAAATATTCCAAATGCTGCACCTGTGTTTCTATCATGTCTCAGATTAAAGAAACCTGGAATTATTGAATATCCGCTCCCTTTAGGGATATGTATTCGCACAAGCCATTTTGTGTAGATATCAAGTACCAATATAGGAATTGCTACAAATATCAAGGGACATACGCTTCTAATGTATTGAGTTAGAGAATTCACTTCCTGTATTATCCTATAAATTGACATACTCCCCCAGCTAAAGCAGGGGGATTCTTTTGTCCCTCTACACTGGGTAAATTCTGCGATCAACAGTGAATGCAAACGCAAGCAAAGCCTTTGTTCGTCTTCTATCACCTACTGCACTGGACGATGCCCCGCCCATTCATCTATGGCAGACTTGCACCTGCGTTAGATGGCAAGATTCTTTCTTGTGAAGTGGCACTGCTTCACTTGAAACAGTTCATTATTGTCCTTCCTACCAGACACCCCGACACAACAAGAGATAACTTACTTCTCTTGGGGGTTCTTTTTCACAATGCTCTACTCGCTCCTTTTGAGAGTGTCCACAGACTTATGGTAGTTTACATTGCAGACGGATACGATCCATCAACCCGCTCGCATGATTAGGCATTTCGCTCAATCGGTTTGCTCAACCTTATGTAGAAGTCTACGATGTGGTATGACCCGAAATACTTTCGGTGGACAGTCAGTGATACCCAGCACATATTAGTGGTGTCTACATCCCCGTGCTAAAGCAGCGGGGTTTTGACACCTAATTCTCATGATAAAGTTAATGTTTAGCATTCTTAAGCGATACCCACTTAGCATTGGTGTCTTCATCGCCTATAATTTGTGGTAAATTCAACCATTTTTCTTCAAATATACTTTTCTTAGAAGAAAACTCATTAGCATATATCTCTTCTGCTAAATAAGGTAGTATGGGTGCAATCCGTTGAATAACGACTTTGAATATGGAAGTTAAGGTTATTTGTGTTGTATCTGTAACTTCAGTATTACTCAAACCTATATAAAAATCAAGATCCGTTCTACAAAAATCGTATAGTAGTTGCCACATACTGAAAAAATCTCTCTTATCGTAGGACAGCTGATATTCGCAAAGAAATTGATATGTCATTGAAATTGCAAGTCTATCCTGTTCAGATAGTTTATCAATGGCTTTTTCGTCAATGATTGTTGAGAATTTCTTTGGTTTATCACTCTTCTTCTGTTTTATACCTGATAAAAGTTCGTTTGTCTTATATAATATCTCTTTCAATTGCACATATTGATCATTTTTTTCTTGGACCAATTCTTCAACATGGATTGCACTATCCTTTCTAAGTTCAACTTGATGTATATCTGAAGATATTGATATAATCCTAATCACATCCGCAGGATATTTTTCTAATATATCATGATGTACCTCAGTATCCCATATTTTGTCTTCAACACCAAATAACTTCAAGTGTTTAAATGGATGGCTCTCCTTTGATGGTCTGCTAAGTTGTAGAGACACAGACAGTACACTCAATTCCCCTAACCATTTCAAAAATTCTGTTCTCGGCACAAATGCTACATTGATTGCAGTATCAATTACGGACTTTTTGAAATCTGAGGAGTCAAGCGTTTGAAGTAGGTTAGCAAAATAACTCTCAATGCAAGTGGATTCCTTTCGAATATCCTTTGAATGACAATTTATACAGAAGGAATCTGTTGGCAACAACTCCTCTACACTCAATCGAAACCAGTGTTCAGATCCACGACGTATGGAACTGCGAACTGCACGAAGTATTTTTTTATCATTAATCAGATTATTACAATTATCACATCTCAGTACTGGAAGAGGTATTCCCCACTGTCTCTGTGACGTTATTTGCATATCCTTCACACCCATCATCTCATTTTGTATGTCATCTCGTATTGATTCGTCGTAATGATCCCAATACTCAGGTGAAGTGGATATTTCATCAGTAATTCCATCTGATGTTGTAGAAAATGCCCAATGTCGGTATGGACGCAAAACCGATAAACCGTTGCAATGCTGACATTGAAGTTGATTTGTCTTCTGTTTGCGCGTTCTTAGCAAACATCCACGACTTTCCAATTCATCTGTGATAAACTGGATAGCATTGAATAAATTTAACCCACAAAGAGTACCCGCATCTTCAGTAAACCTACCAGTTTCATCAAATATTGGTGTTGTGGATGTTGATGACAAATACTTCGTATTAAGGGTGTTGCGTATCTCTGGTAACTGATTGTAGATACTATAACTCAGGGAATGATGAGCTGGATTTAGTGGAATGATTCCATCAAGTAATACATCTTTTTCTGATGTATCAGTAACCGTTTCTATATATTCTTCAGGAATTGTAATCAACGGTAGATCGGTAAGAGAAAATAGTGGGTGTGAGACAATGCATTTCTTTAGCTGTGATGATTTTAGTTCTAACAGGACTTCTGGATATTTCTTGCTTTTTGCTGCGGGTTCGGTAAATTTCTTGTATTGTTGTTCTGAAAAAATTAAATATTGGTTTTCAAATTCGGTGAGATAAAAATTGGTATTTTCAGATATTCCTATGCCGATTGTTCCAGCAATTTCCCATAATTGGGTGATTGGAATACGTAATGCGAAATAGACATCTTTCCCAAATTCCTCAAAACCTTTGTTGAATGGAAACTTAACGAATGTATATAAGACATTGGTTGATACAGGAATTGCAGTTTTTCCTGTTTCCAATGGGGATACACATTTAGGACACCAATGACTGAGTTTGAGTTCATCGCGTAGGAATTTAGAGTCTCTCAACCTATCAAAAAAACTAAAGAGTTTCGTTTCGTACCGCGCTTCAAGTGTTTTGTCACCAGAACTCCAATCTGCGAATATACCGAGGTTTTGCAATTTCTGTTGCTGTGATTTCAAATGTTCGCTGTATAATTGCCGGCACTTTTTACGAAAATTGCTGATATTACCAGTGGTTGTAGTTATATTTTCTTTTATCACATGTGCTTCAATACTGAAAGGAAATGTCTCCCAAAGTGGGGTATAAGAGACAGTGTTACCATGCATCATTTCATATTTCAGAAATATATCTTGATGAATCTTTCTGTGAAGTATGTCTATACTGAGTTTATGTACAGGGGTCGGCATCTCTCGTATCACATACACCGGTAATTCTGTCGTCTTCTTGTCAATTTTATACACATTTCGTTTTTCCCACAAATTCAGTGTTTTTAATTCGTGTGAGTTCTGTCCATTGTTATCTTTGTGGACGGAAGGCTGCTTCGTTTTCTTAGATTTCGCACCAGTAGACTTTGTTTTAGAGTTATTCGTTTTTGAATTTGCTTTTTTCATAAATTTACTGCTATTCAGGTTTTATATTCACACTCAATACAGATAGAAATCGACAAAGTGGAATCATACTTAAAACCCTAACATCCTGTTGAGGATAATTATCAGGAATATTAACACAATAGGTGAGAAATCAATACCTATATTCCGACTCATCGGTTTTAAAACATCGCGGATCGGTTGTAGAACCGGATCAACAAGCTGACCTGTCATAGAATAAATTCGACGAATAATTTGATTCTCAGTGCTAAATACTATCCATGAAAGAAACACATTAACGAATACAATCAATGTGTAAATATGAAGTAATCGACTAAGAAGATAGGCAAGATACCCCATTCAAGTTTTCCCTTTCCTATTTTGCAGTGTTAAGTTCTTCTGCACGTTCAGTTGCAGCAATTATAGCCTCAGCAAGTGTAGCGCGGAGACCTCCATGCTCAAGCTCATGGAGACCGGCTGCTGTTGTGCCACCAGGTGTCGTAACACGATTTTTTAGAATTGCTGGATGTTCATGTGTCTCTGCCAACATCGTTGCAGCACCCAAAACTGTATGGATAGCAAGTGTTTGTGCATCTTGTCGAGGCAAACCAACATTGACTCCTGCATCTGCTAATGCTTCAATGAATAGGGCAACATAAGCAGGACCACTTCCACTTACAGCTGTAACAGCATTTAGATGACGTTCATCCATAACTAATGTAGTGCCACATGTATCAAATATTGACTGTGCTATGGAAATATGCCTTTCATTCGCAGTACTACTAGGTGTCAATACAGAAATTGCCGCTTGAACTGATGCTGCAATATTTGGCATAACTCGCACTATCGGAATAGGATTTTCAAAATATGATTCCAGTGATGTAGTTGTTACACCTGCTGCGATACTAATCACCCATTGTGGTGATATCAGAGATGCAGCAATCTGTGGGAGGATGTGTGGCACAGCCACGGGAGGAACAGCACAAAAGATGACATTTGTCTTTTCAATTAAACTTTCAATGTCTGCGGCAGAATTTACGCCTTTTTCATCGCAGAGTTGTGCAACGAGTTCCTTATCCAAGTCTGTAATCCAAATTTGCGCTGCAGGAAAGAGTCGGTCAACAATACTTCTAACGATAATACCTCCCATTTTCCCGACACCGATCACACCCAACTTTAAGTTCTCTATCACCATTTTACTCCTAACATAACCTACTGCATTGTCCGCCAAATACCATTAACGTAATTTGTGTTTATTGTAGAACCTTCTAAAGAAGAAATTTGTGATTACAAAGAACTCATACAAGAATATGTCACCAAAATTCATACCTATTGGTAGACAATACGCGAAACCCGGTATATGTATTATAAATCAGAGATCCAATAAATTAAACCACACCTTCAAAAATAGCTCTTCCAATTCTTACAATGTTCGCTCCTTCTTCAACTGCAATTTCAAAATCGTTTGTCATTCCCATAGAAAGGTATTGCATTGTTACACCAGGAAACTCGTTTGCTGTAATCTTCTCCGATATAGATCTCAGGAAAGCAAAAGCAGCACGATTATCCTCTGGAGACGCACTAAATCTACCCATTGTCATCAACCCAACAATACGTGCCATCGGATAGGTTCTTGACTTTTCAAAAAAATCAATCACACAATCAGAATCTAAACCGAATTTACTTTCTTCACCAGTCGTGTTAATCTGTATTAAAATATTTGCGGGTTGCTGTCTAATTTCTGCTCTGTGTGCTATCTCTGCCAACAATCGTATACTATCTACAGAATGGATTAATGAGAACATCTCTAAAGCAGATTTAACTTTATTTCTTTGAAGGTGTCCAACAAGGTGCCATTCACATGTTTGTATATTTGTATATTTGTTCTGTGGTGCAGTTTGAATAGAGTGAATATGTTCGAATTTTTGTTGTGCCTCTTGTACACGGTTTTCACCGAGAATAGTCTCACCAACAGCAACTACTGTCTGGATCTCCTCTATTGACCGTCCTTTTGTTACAACTACAAGCCGAATTGTTTCTGCTTCTCGTCCACTCCGAGCTGCAGCTGCACCAATGCGTTCCTTAAGGCTGGTAAGGTTTTGAGCAATCTTATTCAATTGCTATACTCCTCACACGTAATGTTCATCCATCTGAATCTTCTGGTTTTTTCCTGAATATATTGATTAGGTTTGAATATAAACTTTTGATTTCTTCTGTGTAAACCAGTCTACCGATAGACGCTATTAATATTCCCATGCAAATAATTCCAATACCAACTACAACAATGTGTGTAGCCTCTGCGTAAATTTGTGTGACTCTAACTGCAGTAGTATTTTCTTTTGACAACTCAATTCGATATTTGCGTGGATGAACACCTCCACGCACAATAATAATGAGACCGAGAATACAAATCAAGACTGATAGAAACGCAAAAATAGATCGCATTCCAATCCCCACTTTGGTCTCAGACCGAGCGAAACATTGGTCACTTAATGATACCATTATTTTTGTGCCAATGCAAATTTGTTTATATGTATACAGGGTTACTTAGTCTATTGAAATATCAACTGATGGGTCTTACTGAAAGTTAATTTTATAGGTTGTTCTTAGCACACATTACATAACTCTATAGCAAAACTGTTAACTTATGCATCCAGAGCAAATATTTAACTGTTTGCGTTACAACCACGAACCTCATATATGTTAGATTTTAAATGAGTTGTATAAATGAGACCATCCTACCAGTCTCTCCTTCTTCAGCACGATATGAATAATAGTTATCTGTGTTGCAAGCTGTACAATATGGAGACACTGAAATCGATTCCGAGGGTACACCGACATCTACCAATTGACTTACATTAGCGTTTTGTAGACTGAGGTATTTTCCGTCGTGCACATCTTGACCGAACTCTTCTTCAAACTGTACTAACAAATCTGAACTCACCTCATAGCAACACTTTTGAATTGAAGGTCCTAAATGGATATGACAATTTTCTGTGAGTGTACCGAAAGTTGCTGTCATTACTGAAAGGGTTTTGACAGCAATTCGCGCGTAGGTGCCGCGCCAACCAGCATGTGCCATTCCGATCGCAGGAGTGGAAATATCTAAAATAAAAATAGGAACACAATCTGCAGTATACACTCCCAATGCAATACCTGATTGAGTTGAAACCAGAGCATCACCTATATTTATAGGTGCATCCTGATTCTCATAATTCCAACATGAATTTGGGACTGTATCAGCATTAATAACAGTATCACTATGGACCTGTTTACAATATTTGAGTGAATTGATCCCAGTATGAAAAGAAAATATTTGTTGATTTTCAAGAACAGCTGCGGGATTATCTCCGACATGTGTCGCAAGGTTCAGAGAGGAAAATGGCGCAACGCTTACGCCTCCAGAACGCATACTGATGCCTACCTTGACCAAATTTGTTTGTGATAATTCATGAATGGTATGATACAAATTTGATGTCAAGATATGTAATCTTCCCGGGGTGGGCTAAATATGTCAAGTGCAATTGCTGCCTTATCAAATGCTTTGGCACTGTGTTTTACATGAGAAGGAATAAGGTAAGTATCACCTTTATTGAGATTACGGGATTCACCGTCAATAGTCAATTCAAATGTGCCTTCCAATACCATACCCATCTGTTCATGTAAGTGACTATGTTCTGCAACTGTGCTATGGGGTTGCAGGTGAACATACGACATCATCAGTTTTTCACCATGGATTGTCCGAATAGTAACACCATCAAAAACCTGTAATTCCGGTTGGTTATTGAAGTCAAAAAATGGCATGTGAACTACTCCACCGTATATATTAAAGGTAGATTCTATTCAAGGCTATACTATGGATAAGGAATATCAGCAGACGCGGGTTCTACATAGAGGACGCGCTTACAACTTGTACAAAAAACCAGTTTCTCATATTTTTGTGCTTCTTTAAGGTTCTGCGGTTGAATTGTGAGTCTGCAACTTCCACAAGTACCGTTTTTACCTAACGACACAAAATCACCTTTCCGACGTTCTATCCAGCGATGATAAAGTGTACTGAGCATTTTGTCAATCTTTGGCAAAAATTGTGTGCGTGCTTCCATCTTTTCATCTATAAGTGATTTCAAGTTTAACCGTTCCTTTCGGAACTCATCAGTTTTCTTATTTGTTTCCTCATCTTCGCGTTCTACCTCTTCTTTAAGGTTTGTTAAATCCTCCTTCAACTGATCAACCGTTTCCATCAGTTCTAAGATTTCACCCTCGGTTTCGTCATCTCTTTGATCAAGGAACTCTATCTGATTTTCAAGTGCTATGTATGCTTCATTTGAGGATACCTCCCGCTGTTCCTGCTTATACTTCTCGCGTTGTACCTCATTCATTTCTAAATCAGCGTTCTTTGATCGTAATGATTTTTCCACTTCTGCAAGTTCATCAGATTTTACACTGATATCTGTTTTATGTTTTGTTACGGATGCTTCTAACTGTTTAATGTGCCGAGGAATTGAATTAAAACGTTCGTGAATAGACAACAACTCTCGGTCATGCTCCTGAAGTTGGAAGAGCACCGCAAGTTGTTGTCTCAAAGATTCGTTAGACATTAAATTTCTGCCTCCTTTTCAACGAGGAATGCGAAAAAAATACCGAGTTGATAAAGAATAAATAGCGGAATCGCCATCAGAAGCATTGAACCAGGGTCTGCGGGGGTTAACAATGCTGATAATACACATATACCTAATAATGCAGCACGTTGCTTCCCACGAAATCCACGGGAATCAATTATGCCGATACGTGCAAGAAATGCCATCACAATCGGTAACTCAAATGCGATACCGAATCCAAATATTAATCCTAATACAAATTTAATATAACCTTTCAAATCCCAAAGATTTTGGAAACTTGGAAATAGACCCGCAGCGAATTGCAATACAACTGGAACTACTATAAAATAAGCAAATACTGCTCCAAGAATAAAGAAAAAAATGATAGTTATGAAAAGTGGTAACGCCAGTCGTTTCTCTGAACTATTCAGTGCTGGAAACACAAACATCCAGATTTGAAAAAGAATAATCGGCAATGATAGCAGGACACCTGTCATAATACCGATGGTGAGGAATGCTACTATTACTTCCAATGGACCGATTAAAATAAGTTCAGCTTCTACGCTTGATGTCCCTGATCGTAAGGAAAGAGATATGAAACCGAGAATTGAACCATCCTCGCCAGCACCTGCTTCAATTGCATTAGCAATCATGTTGTTGATTGGACTCTTCATCGGGAGTTCAAGCACATATCTAATCGGTCCAGTAAAGGTAAATCCGATGACTGTAAAAACTCCTAATGAGATAAGGCATATTATAATACGCCGCCGAAGTTCCTCAAGATGCTCCCAGAAAGTCATTGCCACATCGTTAGATTTCATAACGTTGTTTTCTCTTGGAATCATTCAGATTTAGGTGGTTTAATTGTCTTATCCTGATCATCATCAGATATATCTGTGGCTTTTGTAATCTCATCTTGGATATCACTTCCGACATTCTTAAATTCCCGGATAGCTTTACCTAATGTACGTCCCATCTCTGGCAACTTCTGTGGTCCGAAAATTACCAACGCAATCACGAGAACGATAAATACTTCCATACCACCAATTCCCATGGTGTTAGTTCCTCCTATGATGAGATATAACAAACTGATGTAATTGATAGTATATCATAATTTAGATATATTGACAAATATTTTTGGCAATTGTAGATAGGATAGAACCTACGAAATCCCAATGGATCAATTCGTATTGTAGAACGGGTAGAGCTTACGAAATCTGACATACAAACCGTTATTATTCCAACATGTCAAATCTTATAAACTCATACACATCAATCAGACAAAATCAAACATACAAGAAATATACCTCACTATACGATCATCCGATGCCAATAATAAAATAGTATGTACTCCTACTCCTAAAATGTTATCATATCAGCGACGTGGGAAGAAGGTATCAATCCCTGCTTCAACGTCTTCAATAGGATGACCATGTTGTTTTTCGTAGTTTCTGTGGGTGCTGAGTTCTGTTTCGGTAAGTTCTTTCAGCGGAAAAAGAAGTGTCTCTCTACTTTGTTTTCCAGATTCGTTCATAGCAATGTTCATCTCTTGGTCTTGTCTCGCAAGAGCTGCACCATATTCGGGTTCAGTATCATTAAGAACTGCTGTGGCGATGCTTAGGAGTTCATCAGCAACTGATATTTGTCCTTCAGAAAGTGGATAATTCTTGAGAGGATTTTCCCACGTTACGGTCTGTTCTGGCAATTCCAGTTCAATCTTATCAATTACCTCAACACCATCAACGTCAATAGTTGTGCGTTTAGCACGGTGAGCGATACCTTTAGCACCAGATTGTAGATCAGCTTCTGGAGTCACATATATTTCATCTCCAACGATAGTTCCTTTACTACCATCAATCTGTGATATACCAGTTTGTCCACGTCCAAGGGATCGCGCATGAATTACATTCGAGTAGACCATAAGTGCAGTCGTATTGTTATCAAATTCAATAAATCCCAAACTCCAATTTTCACTTGTATGATTCCTTTTCATTCTATCAATAATGGGTATAACTGGACTTGATTGTGTAATACCCAGAGCAGATTTCGGTTCTCCACCAGCCCGTAAACGTAGCATACTCATACCGTGGTAGCCACCTTCATAAAAAATTCGGTATATCCTCGCAACATCACCGATTATATCTGCATCTATCACTTTTGATAAAAAACGTTCACGAGGGGCTCGATAATAGTTTTCTGCAACCTCAAGTTTGACATTATTTGCTTTAGCACTTTCAATCATCAGGTCTGCAGTAGGAAGTGTAACTGCTATCGGCGTTTCACATAGGATATGAATGCCTGCATCCGCCATAAAACATGCAATCGCATGATGTGCAATACCTGGTACTGTAATGTCAACAACATCAAGATCTTCATGTGCCACAAGGTCACGAACGTTGGTGTATGGAGTAGCATCGTATTGTTTAGCATACTTTGTTACGGCTTCTTCGTCCATATCACAAATTGCTACAAGATTGTAGACATCTTTGAGCTTTGCAATCACAGGAAGATGTGATCCACCACCGCGTCGACCAGCACCGACTAAAGCAATTTTAAGTTTAGACATAGGAGACTCCTTCTTTCAAAATAGACAAATGAATCTTGGTCAATTGACAACATTGCATCCAAAATTAGCATCAATTTGCTATTGCGTCAATATAATTCAGATATGGACAAGTATGTCATTTCTTGGTAAAATCATTGTAGAGTCTGTTTCGTTTTATGGCTATAAACTGTATATATAGTATAGAAAGTAAAAATGTTTGCCCTTATCCTAAAGGACCTTCGATCATTCACAAATACTCGGAAATACCTGATAATTCAGTTTGTTATTTTATCTGTACTGGTATTTCTATTCTTTATTGCAACTGTGGAATTCTATGCACAAGGAATGGACTCACAACGAGACGGACCTCTCATAGATGTTGGTAAGAGGACCTATACGCTTTTCATAGTATGTATTTACTTCACACTTTTTATTGTACCAAGACACGCAGTCGATTCAATATATATGGAACGAATTGGAACTAATAAAAATAGTCCATATTTTGGGTCTAACAATAACGAGACATTATTAGTCTTAACACCATTAGGTAATAGTAAAATATTAGGTGGAAAGTTAACCGCTGTAGTTATATGGATGTTATGGGGGATATTGTTGACTGTGCCGTTTTTTGCACTCTCCATTTATATGGGAGGATTACCGATACGGCAATTATTGAGATGCTTCGCTGTATTACTGGTCTGTTGTCCATTTTTCACAATGATTGGAATGGGATTAGCACTCTGGAATCCTCCCATCCGAGCAAAAAGCATTAGCTACGGAATAATACTTGCATTCACATTTCTTCCAATGTTGCCTATAACACCCTTTGCTGATATTCAAATGTTGGCAGTATTGAGTCCATTATCTGCACTGCTATCAATACTTCAATCCGACACAACGTATTTGTGGATGTGGAATATATGTGTAAATTTTGTGCTTACTTTACTTTTATTCCTCTTATCTGTCAGACGTCTATCCTAATGCAAATAAATACCAACCTATATCTAACAAAGGACCCTGTATATGTATAATATAATCATCATTATTGTAAAATATAAGATTATGTTTACACCTCTTCTGTAGGCGGGGAATGCCAATAGGCATTCATACCGTTGATTTCGATCTCCGAATCGTGACTATGGAAATTGATAGTCTGGAATCGGTGTTCCCTCCTACAAATTAGGAATGTAAAGTTAATTGAAAGATCCACTACATATTTGTATTCGGTTTGCTGCCAAAAAACCACTAAAAAACACTTTCCTTTAAAAAACAACAAATACTCAACAAATCTAATATACCGTAAGGTATTAACATATACCAGTTCCACCTATCCAATGAATTACACACCAACATTTCATAACCTTCACATACAAAATCAGCAGTCTAAGCAGCCGGGTGTAACATTTCGTGCAATCCTGATAGGTATCATACTCATCCCACCGAATACCTATTTTATCATGGCTAACCACCTACGTTTCTGGAGCACTTTGCCTACTACAATGTCGCTAATCTATAATGTTGTGATTACCTTGATGGTATTGACATGTCTGAATTTTCTCCTAAAACTCTTGTCACCTCGTTTTGCACTACGGCAGGGAGAACTGCTTACGATTTACGTTATTTTGTCAATATCATCCGCAATCGCAGGACACGACATGATGCAAACCGTTGTCCCTGTAATACCAAACGGGTTTTGGTTCGCAACACCCGAAAATGAATGGCAACAACTCTTCTGGAGGTTTTTACCAAGTTGGATGACACTCAATGATCTCTCCGTTTTACAAGATTTCTATGATGGTGACACATCCTTTTATAGAAAAAAGTATATGGAAGCATGGTGGGAACCGATTCTCTGGTGGACTCTCTTTTTGTCTGTCGTGATATGGGTGATGATATGTATTGACCTTCTAATTAGAAAACAGTGGATTGAACGTGAAAGACTGACATATCCTATTGTTCGATTACCAATAGAGATGACACATTCTGATGGAAGACTCTATAAAAATAAGATGTTATGGATAGGATTTGCAATCGCAGGAGGAATTGATCTAATAAACGGTATACACGCTTTCTTTCCTGCATTTCCTGAAATACCGGTACGAAAGGCAGACTTGGGTGTCTATTTTACTGAAAAACCTTGGGATGCGATGGGTTGGACTCCCATATATATCCTTTCATTCGGTGTAGGTCTCGCCTTTTTAATGCCATTGGAAATGTCTTTTTCGCTTTGGTTTTTCTACCTATTTTGGAAAGGGGAACGAATATTAGGAAGAGCAATGGGTCTTCAGGTGTTGCCGGGATTCCCTTATGATGGACCACAAGGGGTTGGGGCATATCTTGCCATAGCATGTTTCGCGCTTTATGGAGGACGAAAACACTTCTATTCAATGTTTAAAAACCTTATCAATACCTTCAAAATGCAAGGAACTGTTACCTCCTCAACTCAAAACATGCCAGCAGAGATGAGAGATACAACAGATTATCGTCTGCCAATTGCTGGCTTAATTGCAGGAGTATTGTTCCTATTCATCTTTTCAAGCTATGGTGGAATGGTTGTCTGGATGATTGCATTATATTTCTTAATCTATTATCTCCTTGCACTGGGTATTACCCGTGTACGGGCAGAGGTAGGACCACCTACACATGAAATGTTCGTCGCCAATCCACGGCAGTTTATTTTGGATACACTCGGTTCACGTCATATTCCACCCCCAAGTCTCACGATGATGTCACTCTTCTACGCATTTAATCGTGGTTATCGCGCACATCCCATGCCACATACATTGGAAGGATTTAAACTCGTTGAAGCAGCAAACATGAAAGCGTGGAGGATGGTAATAGCCATGATGTGTGCTGTGGCTGTCGGTATCCTTGCCGCTTTCTGGTCATATCTTGTTGTATCCTATGATATAGGTGCAAATCCGGGGTTGGGAAATGGTGGTTATAACAGACTACGAACATGGTTATATTATCCGAGTGAAACAAACGTCCCGGCAGTGACATTCATGGGAATAGGATTTCTGTTTACAGGTCTCCTATGGTGGTTGCGTACCCGTTTTCCTGCGTTTCCATTCCATCCTACGGGTTATGCTGTCGCAAGTAGTATGTGGACATTTGGGTGGTTATGGTTTTCGGTATTCATTAGTTGGGCAGCAAAGAATCTTATCTTAAGATTTGGTGGAATTCGTCTCTACCATCGAGTGTTACCTTTGTTTTTAGGTCTTATATTAGGTGAATTCCTTGTTGGAGGTGCGTGGGTCATAATTCGTTTGATATGGGGTATCTCAGTCTACTCATTCTATCGTTAGCAATAAATATCTGTTTTCCTAACCACACCAAATTAATGCACATGTAGGTGTAAAACCCAACACATTTGTCTGATCAAGATTTACAGGATTAGAAAATGTATGTAGAATGTTCGTTCTTATGACGATTTATTTCGTTCAACAGGATGAGAGAACAATAATCAAGAAAAATCATTAGATATTCATACAAACCTGAATATCCTTTAATTCTGGTTTAGAGAATATCCTTATCTTGTAAATCCTCAAACAAATCATTATAATAGTTTCTGCTCCCACCAATCAAGGTAATCTTTATCACTTATGTCAGGTGAAAGTCCACGTCCCTTCATGTCTTCAGCGAATTTCTTGGTCATATTATCATCCCAATAGGTTGTGACTTCCTCCGTTTCTGGTGTATCTCCCATATCTCCAGTAGACTCTATCCATGCATCCAATCTTGCACTAAGATCTTTTCTCACATCATCGTAGTTTTTATCTGTTGCGAGATTGTTAACTTCATAAGGATCTGTCTGCAAATCATAAAGTTCTTCAGCAGGACGAGTATCTTTAAGAAAATGCTGTTGTGCTTCAGTCAACTCACCTTTCTCAGATAAGACACGGATCAATGTCCATACAGGATATTGCTTTTTCTTATAACCATTGAATTGCATATAAGGTAACTCTGGATGGTAATTTCTGATTAATTTATATCGGTCTGTGCGGATGCACCGAATTCGATCATCAGTTCCATCACAACGATCCCGTGCAGCAAAGACAGCATCACGTGATGTTGCATCTGAACCAAGGAAGATTTGTCCCTGTACATAGTTTGGAATATCAACACCTGTGAGAGAAAGGGACGTTGGCATGAAATCGACCCCGCTAACAAGCTCATCGCTTACAACACCTGCATCCACATTTCCGGGCAATCGCACAATCAGTGGAACACGGATACCACCATCATATAGAAATTGCTTGCACCGAATATGTGCACGACCGTGATCACTGATGAAAAAGACTATTGTGTTATCTGCAAGCCCCTCGTTGTCTAACCGATCAAGGATCTTACCGACCTTCTTATCTAATATCTGTATGCTTTCCAGATACAGTGCCCAATCTTTGCGTGCAAGTGGATGGTCAGGATAGTAAGAGGGTAATTCAACATCATCAGGATTGATTGGTCGTTCAGGATCAGGTTTAAAAACTCGGTGGGTGTCAGGAATGTTGATTTGCGCGTAAAATGGTTGACCTTCAGCACGTTCTCGCCAATCAATTCCGTCAAAAGGATTATTTCGTTGAAAGTTAAAATCCGTTTTCCCACGACGATTATATGGCGGTCCAGGACTGTTACATGTGAAATATCCCGCTTCGCGAAAACTATCTGTAATGAGTTTCATGTCAGAACGCAACGGCTTATCACGATTACTACGATGGTTGTGTGCATCAAAATGTGTCTGATATGTTCCCGTGATGAGTGCGGACCGGCTTGGTGAACAGACAGGACAGGTTACAAATGCATTCTTAAAGAGTGTTCCCTCACCTGCAAGACGGTCAATATTTGGTGTTGCAACTGCCGGAGTACCATAACATCCCACATCTGGTGAAAGGTCTTCACCGTATATCCATAAAACATTCGGTTGTGTTTTTGCCATAATTTCCTCTTTCAATATCGTATTACGTTATCTTGTGCCATTCATACTGTCCACAACAAATCTGCTGCGAAACAGGCTACGCCGCAATGGTGGCATTTCCTCAAGAAGTTTTGGATGCGGTCTATAAACCCTTGCATACCCGCTATCCACAGGACTGTATAGGTTGAATATCGCTAACCTGTCATTATCGGTATTAGACCATGGTCTTGCACTGTGAGTTAATGCTTCTGTGAAAAAGAGCAGTGATCCGGGAGGACACCCATAAGTACTCCATATATCCGAATCTGGATTTTGAATTTCTGCTGGGGCTGTATAAACGGATTTATGACTTCCTGTAACTAACAGTGTGCCACCTTGTCCTTTCTTGACTTCATTCAATTCCCATACAATACGGGTGTGTGGACTATACCCTTTACCGGGAAAAGCATTATAGTAATGTACATCTCCGGGAAAGCGAAGTAATCCATTTCCATTGTGTGGACCAAATCCACCCATACCTGGAGATCGGTAGAATAAATTCGTACTTTCTACTGTATATCCGTAGAACTCCGTACTACTCACGGATGGATGCGCTGTGAACTCATTAAGCAGGGATATGACAATCGGATGGTCTATGAGTTTTTGAAGGGGACCACCGAGAGTACTACGTTCATACTCAGGAATGGAATCGGGGTCGAGGTGTAGTCTGGACGCGAAATCCTGCATCTCCTTAAGTTCCAAACCGGAGTAGACTTCTGGCATCAAAAACCAACCGTGTGTATCAAATTCATATCTCTGTTCAGCAGTCAATTCTGGAATAACAATACCATCTGAGTTGTGGATGGGAAGTTCACAAGTCTCTGTCGGTAATAATACATTTGAAAATGTTTGCATAATATCATCTCTATTATCTATTGGTTAAAACCTTAGTTAAATTACTCATTTTCTATAGGATATGCAGAAGTGCGATTGCCAAAATCTCCGTTGACAACATTCCCGCCTGCGTATACATCTCGGAAGAGGGTTTGTCGTTTAGATGGCATTGCTTCCAATAATTCCTTATGTGGAAGCCAATTTGACCAACGACTCGCTACAGTATTATACAAATTTGAGACACGAACTCTGTCATGATCTTGTGTTTCAGCAGTATCTCTTTTAGTCAACTGAGTCATAGACTCCGTAAAAAGGAAAAGCGAACCTTGCGGACATTCGTATGTTTCCCAGAGAGTGGAATTTTCATCATTAACCGCTTCTTTAGCTGAATATGCAGCTTTGTGGCTTCCTGTAATATACCAAAAATCATTTGTTTCCTTACTAACATCTGACAATTCCCAAATAACGCGGGTTAAACCACTCCATCCACGTCCTGGAACACACCTATATATATGTGAGTCACCAGGTAACCGAAACAGACCATTCCCTTTATTGGGTGTAGACTGTAATACGGTATCATTCTGTTCATTGTTAAACAAAATATCAGATTCTTCAAGTCGAAATCCGTAGCAATCCTCGCTTGCAGCGGGTGGATACGCTAAAAACTCGTTCAGTAACCCCACGACAACAGGATGATCAGCAAGTTTCTGCAAGGGTCCTCCGAGTCCACACCGTTCAGGTTCTGGAATGCTGTCAGGATCTGTTTTCATTCGTTCATAGAATCCGTGTATTTCAACTAATTCGTCATCCACTAAAACACTTGGAATTAACAACCAACCTTTACGATCAAAATCATACTTCTGTTTCTGCGACGGGATTACAACAGGTACCCCGTCTGCGTTTGTACTGGTTAATTCTTCAGGTTCCACTTCTACTGCACTGCCGAGATTTTTATTCACCACAAAGGGTTTCTTCGTTGCGAGTTCTCTGTAAGACATAAGAATCCTTTCTGACTGAGCAATTTCACTTGTACATAATGTAGCAGGAAAATGTAAATCTGTCAACGAAGACACTACAATAAGGGTGTATAAGGTTTTTTGCAAAGTTTGCTCAATAACCTACAAAGAATTATGCGGTTAATGCTAAAAACTTTACACACCCTCAAGACACTATAATCACGTGAGTTCGGTTTAGCGGACATGCAGGATTTTATTTCTATTTGCCGAATTTTACAATGTCATACTTTTGAGTTTTTTGAGTCAATCGGAAATTCAGGAATTTGGACATTTGCTACAATCCTATATCACAAGTGGGTTTAGAGGCTATTTATGACTAATATAGTCAGGATTGACTCAAAAACTTTACAAAATTTATCAGGCACTATAACAAAGGATTTTGGCAGTGCATATTTGCCGATTCCCAAAGTTGCTAATACCGAATTCACGGTAAACCTAAGACAAAAATCTTTTCATTACGGTAACAATTTCCACATATCGCTCCGATGGAGCGGAATATTAGACATCCAATGTAATAGCACGATAACGTTGGAAATTCAATAGGAAGCAACTTGGGTTAATATAGAATAAAAAACGGTGAAGTTATAAGACAGGAAAATCCATAGAAATTACAAAATACTACATTTTACACTCACGAATGATATAGAAGTCGTCTTTTTTACTGGACCGTGTTATAATCTATCTAAATAATCACTACAACTACAATAAACATTCTTATGCTTATTCCATCTAAATCTATTCCAATTCTCATTTTATCACTCCTTCTGTATTTTCACTCTGATGTGTATTCAGCAGACTGGTCTGATTTTCTTGGACCGGAGAGAAATGGTAAGTCTCAAGAAAAGATTAATATCAGTCCATGGCAAAAAACAGGACCACCCATACTATGGTCAAAAGAGATCGGTACAAGCTATGGACCACCGACAATTGCAAATGGATGTGTATATATTTTTGCACGTCATGGTGATAAGGCACGACTAACATGTTTAGAGAGCAAGACAGGCAATGAACACTGGAGATATGAATATCCTACGGAATACGAGGACATGTATGGATACAACAACGGTCCTCGGTGTTGTCCTGTTGTGGATAATGAACGCATCTATATTTTTGGTGCAGAAGGACAATTACATTGCGTCAATGCGCAAAGTGGTCAACGAGTGTGGCAAGTCGATACTACTGCGAAGTTTAATGTCGTAGATAACTTTTTCGGTGTGGCTTCTCATCCTGCCATTGAAGGTGATCTACTTATTGTTCAAATAGGTGGTTCACCACCGGGAACTCCTAAAAATTTATGGGCTTCAGACGGAAAACCTAAACCCAACGGATGCGGAATCGTTGCCTTCAACAAACACACAGGAGAGGTCGTCTACAAAATTGCAGATGAACTTTCAAGTTATGCAAGTCCCATCTTTAAGACAATCAATGGAAGACGTTGGGGTTTTGCTTTCCTACGTGGTGGACTTGTAGGGTTTGAACCAGCAACAGGTAAAATAGACTTTCATTATCCATGGCGACATCCAATGATTGAATCTGTTAACGCTTCATGTCCTGTCATTCCTGACGATTACGTTTTTGTTAGTGAATCGTATGGGATCGGCAGTTCAGTCCTGCAAGTGAAACCGGGTGGGTACAAAGTCATTTGGAAAGATCGTGCAAATTCGCGAAACAAAGCGATGGAAATGCACTGGAACACTCCCATATACCATGAAGGTTATCTCTACGGATGTAGCGGGAGACATTCTGGTGGTGCTGAATTCCGATGTGTGGAATTGAAAACCGGCAAGGTGATGTGGCGACAACGTGTTAACGAGCGCGCATCACTACTTTGGGTGAACGACTACTTCATCTATCTTGGCGAATATGGACGTATGATGTTACTGAAATGCACACCCCAAAAAGCACAACTCATATCCGAAGCAGTTCCATTGGACAAAAATGGTAAACCGTTAATAAAATATCCAGCGTGGGCTGCTCCTGTGGTATCAGATGGTTTTCTATATATCCGAGGTAAAAATCGTCTTATCTGTTTTAAGTTGGATACAGACATAGAATGAAAGATTTTTCCTACGGTTTCCACAAAGTAGCTTCAATGAATCGTTCACCGTCAGGTTCTTCATCAAAATAGTAGACTGTTACAACTACACCATCTGGACGTTGAATGGTAGGAGGATATCCAATGTCCGGATCTCCACCGTTATCACGCAACACGATTTCATCTCCCCATGTCTTGCCATCATCACTGCTCAACTTTGCACAGATTCGATGGGGTGCATCACGATAGCCATAGATAAGACACAATCGACCATCATGAAGCTTAGTTAATGTTGGAGGATTACCTCCACGACCCGTATCTTCAACAGGACGATTCATATATTTCCAAGTCTTTCCGTCATCATCTGATGTATATAGATCAATCCAATTTTTCAGAGTTTCCCAATCTTTATCTCCTTGACCGCTTCGTCCACGACAACGGACGGCAACTAATATCTGTGAGTCAGGGAGTCGGACACTTGCAGGCATAATCGCGAACCCGTCTGGTTCAGGTCCAATTTGTGCATGTAATGAGTATGATCTTCCACCATCGGTAGTGCGTGCACAGAATATCAAACCTTCACCCCCGTCTGATTTAGACGCAGTAAGGAATAGTAAGCACTCATCAGAATTGGTGATAAGATAATCTGTCCGAGCTGCAATTCCTGTGAAACCAAACATGGGTAATTTAAATGGACCTTGCCAACTATGACATCTATCGGTAGAGGTATAAAACCAAGATTGTGCTCCTGCTTTCAATCCTGATCTGCTGCACATCATCGCGAAATCTGGATGTTCAAAGTTCACTCTTTGTGGTGTGCTGTATGATGTGTCATCTTGTTGCGTCTGTTTGTCCTGTCCGTGTTCATTTGCCGACAAAGTTCCAGTTCCTGGTAGTCTGCAAGGTGTTTCAGATACTGTCCATGTTTCGCCACCATCAGTACTCCGACCTTGCATTGCAGTAAAAGGTTTGTCTCTGTCACGTCGGTGAAATCCTGCATCAGATTTGTGGTATCCTACGGTAAATCCTACAACGATTTCATTATCCCACGACCAAATACCGTAGTTCGCTGGCCAACCAGCATATCGTCCCGGCTCACGATAAATTGTAACCTGTCGCATTATATATGCTCCAAATGTAGATTTTTCAGATAGTATAGCAGCTACAGATTGGGTATTCAACCATCATGTTTTCATTGACAAAAAAGAGAGATTGTATAGAATATGCACAGATTATCGCATTTTTACCCGATAGACACATACATTATATCAAAGGATAGCATACATGGAAAAAACACAACTATTTCACGCACCTTATCTACATGCAATCTCACGTACGATTTTTGTTGCTGCGGGTGCTTCTAAACACATTGCAAACGAAGTCTCCGAAATTCTTGTTAATGCACATTTAGCAGGTCACGATTCACACGGAGTTCTTCGAATTCCAGCATATATCAGAGGTATTGATTCAGGACACATAAAGCCTTCTGCTGAACCTACTATTATAGCTGAAACCGATAACACCTTACGCGTTGATGGAAACGGTACATTTGGCCATTATGTTTCTCGTTGGTCAATGCGAAAAGCGATTACGAAGGCAAAAACTTCTGCATCTTGTTGTGTGAGTATTTTCAACACTGGACATATCGGTCGTTTAGGTGAATATGCAGAGGCTGCTGTTGCTGAGGGATGTATTGGATTAATTACAGTGGGTAAGGGAGGTAAAGGAGCAGGACCAACAGTACCTTATGGTGGATCTGAAGGCACTTTCAGCACCAATCCTATTGCTATCGGTGTCCCCACTGGCGATGATACACCATTTATTATTGACTTTGCAACGAGTGTAATTGCTGAGGGTAAAATACAAGTCGCACGTAGCAAGGGAACAGATTTACCTGAAGGATGTATTTTGGACAAACACGGTGAACCGAGTGTGAAACCTGCGGAATTTTATGATGGTGGCGCTCTCCTTGCTTTTGGTAAACATAAAGGTTATGCACTTGCTATGATTACCTGTCTACTCGGAGGCTTAGCAGGAACTTTCAACGCGGATACTGGTGAAATGGGTGGAATATACATGCAAACTATAGATGTCAATGCCTTTACACCTATTGCAGACTATCAAAAAGGTGTCCGTGCATTCTTAGATGTTATTAAATCTACACCACCTGCTTCTGGGTTTGAGGAAGTACTTGCTCCAGGAGACTATGAATCTCGTTACCGTACGGAACGACTAACTAACGGTATTGAAATACCAGATACGATCAACAAACAACTTCAGGATTGTGCTGACAAATTCGGTGTTTCAATCGGTGAGGAAATAGTGGAAGTAGAAGATACAGAAAGGTATTGAGCCTACAAACAGTTTCATCAGATGAATAGCGAAAACACCTTGTGTGACGACATATAATATAACTCAAATATGTACGATATCGGATTTTCAATAAATACACCACATGCAATACAGATTTCTTACCCTTACATTATCTATTCTCATTATATTCACTTCCACAGTTCTTTCACAAGAACACACAGTCTTTACCCACGGCGGCAGTGTTAATACAGTTGCATATTCTCCAGTCAATTCTTCACTTATAGCAAGTGCTGGTGGAGATAACACTGTGAAATTGTGGGATTTAGCAAATGATGTGGTTACAACCTTAGGAACACATAGAGATACGGTCAACTCAATTGCATTTTCTCCTGATGGAAAGAAACTCATTAGTGGAAGTGATGACTATACCATAAAATTATGGGATGTTGTAAACAAACGCCATCTCTCAACATTATCACATATTACTGACCGTGCTCAGTCACAAGTTAAAGCGGTGTCATTTTCACCAGATGGACAAAAATTTGCATCTTCTGGATTCCATGTCAAGATATGGGATATCCACACACTCAGAGAGATAATGACAATTAGACATGGTGAATGGATATTTGCTGTTGCATTCTCTACAGATGGACAATACCTTGCGATTGGTGACACAAGTGGACAGATATTGATAAAGAATCTGCAAGACCAGCAAGATGTCGCACAGTTCCGTGGTGATGAAGGTGATATCACTGCCTTACAGTTTTCACCAGATAACAAAACACTTGCGAGTGCAGGTTTAAACCTCGGTGTAAAGTTGTGGAATCTAACAAACTGGGAACTCATTGGCACATTAACATCCAGAGGAACAGTTTTTGGGTTAAGTTTTTCACCAGACAGCAGCACCCTTGCAGGAACAGATTTTGAAGCGGTAAATTTATGGACATTACACAATGGAGATAATGTCGCTACTCTTATTGGACACGAAGGATGGGTGTTTGCTGCCGCTTTCTCTCCTGATGGAACTTCTCTGACAACTGGGGGTGATGACGGAACGTTAAGACTATGGGATATAACGCCTTATCAGTCATCTATAACAGATATGGTGAGAATAATTTATTTCATTCCAAAGGATCGCAGTGCACAACTGGATATGTGGACAAAATTAGATAGTCTTATTAGAGATGTACAAACCCTTTATGCAGACCAGATGGAAACTCATGGGTTCGGTAGAAAAACCTTTATCTTTGAAACTGATGATGACGAACAAACCGTTGTTTATCGCGTAGATGGTAAATTCAATGACTTTTATTATAACACAAACTCATCACAGAAGATTCTTGATGAAATTTCACCACTTTTTGATTTGAACAAGCATGTCTATCTCATTGTCGCTGAGGTAGGCAATGAAACCCTTGAAAATAATAGTCTATGTGGTGTTGGTGGCAGTTATTGGCAGGAACGTGAACACGAAAGAAAATCACCAGGTGGATACGCTATCATACCCGCATCTGGAGATTGTTTTGATGATACAGTAGGTACAATCGTGACTGCACATGAGCTTGGGCATGCATTCGGGTTAGACCACGATTTCAGGGATGACTTATACATCATGTCTTACGGTGATTCTCCAGAACAATTGTCCAAATGTGCTGCAGAATGGTTGAGTGTTAGTCGGTTTTTTAATATAGATAACACCTCATTCAACGACTTTGCAACGATACAGCTGCTTACTTCAGATACATATCCACCAAACACAACTGGATTCAGAGTTATTTTTCAGATTATCGATTTTGATGGAATCCATCAGGTTCAATTACTTGTCCCAGTAACAGATGAAGACCCATCAACCAATACTAAATTACATAGTTGCCAGTTAATCGAAGCACAAAGCACGGCAGTTGAATTTGATATTACATCATTAACGACGGTTCTAACGAATACTATTGTAGTCCAAGTGATTGATGACTATGGTAATATCACGCGTCAAAGATTTACACTTCGTGCAATGGAGTCAACTCCAAACCAAAACCGAACGGATGTAAATGGAGATGGCGTTGTTGATACAACTGATCTTGTACTTGTTGCTGCACACTTTGGTGAAACAATTATTGGGAATCCCAATCCGAATCCTGATGTCAATAGAGATGGTGTGGTGGATATCCTTGATTTACTATTAGTTGCAAATGAACTACTGGTGTCTGAAAATAAAGCTGCACCAGCCTATACGAAACAGAATACGACACTTGATGTTGTTACTTTACAACAACTGATTGAAGATGCAAAACGTCTTCCATTTAGAGATGCCACCGTAGAAAAAGGTATAGTTGTACTTGAACAACTGCTTGCATCCTTGGTTCCGACTGAAACGCGTTTATTGGAAAACTATCCCAACCCGTTCAATCCGGAGACGTGGATCCCGTATCAGTTAGCGTCAGATGCTGAAGTTAGTATAACGATATATGATGTGCGCGGGAACCTAATCCGAAGGTTAGATTTAGGATATCAGTCTGCTGGTGCATATACTGGTAGAAGTAGCGCAGCCTATTGGGATGGACGTAATGATTTCGGTGAATCGGTTGCGAGTGGTGTGTATTTTTATACTTTTTCTGCGGGTAATATTGTTGCTACACGGAAGATGCTGCTGAGGAAGTAGTACCTGTCGTGAATATAACATTTCTGTGATAAATGAAATTTCATTAATCTGGGAGAATGTTAACTAAATCCTCTAACCTTTTTATTCTACCATAAAGCAGATTGACTCCACGATTCAGATGTGCTCGGAAATATATGATAAGTGTTTCGTTGTCTGTTCCTATCCCATTGAAAATACACCATTCCTCCAAAAGTGCTATAATCAGACCATCCCATTCTCCCAGAAGTGTGTCGCGATGAAACTCAGTTCCGTCCCTTGTATCTGCATCAAGGTCCGGCATGCTCAGTTCTGCAAGTGAGAGCATTAACCCAATTCTACCAAGTACATTTGGTAATAATCCTGTACGTGATTTCAATGCACTCAATTTACTGCGAGTATCTATTGATGTGTATATTCTATTTAGCTGCATGTTACACTACCTAAAATAGTTATCCTCTATTATAGTACATCCCTCCATCTGTTGATATACCAAGTGGTACATGTGCGAGATGTAAGGTTTCAACATCAAAAGGAGATCATCTACAATTTCAGTATCGGTTGAAAGCAGGATAACTTGATGACTGACATAAGGGAAATAGTATTCAATAAGGAGTTGACGGTGAATAGTGTCTAACCGTCCAAGTGGTGTGTCAAGAATCATTGGTAGTGGTTTACCGGAGGTTCTCGCCAATCCCCATAAGAGAGCAGTTGTGTAAATTTGTTGTTCCCCTGCCGACAATTCATCTTTTGAAATGTAACGATTGTACGTATCATATAGTGTTACAGCAAAGGTCTGTGGATCAAGTTCAACGCGTTTGATTCGATCTGGTTTGTGTGATAGTTGGTTGAAACCTTCGACGATGGCATTGCTCAATGTAACTATCTTGGCTTGTGTGAGTTGTGCTGTATATTCAGCAAGCACTGCCTGCACACTTTCTACCCGTTTTGGACGTTGGATGTGTGCTTGCCTTTGCTGCTGGGTACGATATAACATTTCCCGTCTCTGCTCAGATTTTTCTATCTGATCTTTTAATGAGAGAATCGTTTCATTGATATTTTGCTGCTGTATTTGCAGTTGTCCTAATTTGTTATTTAAATCTGATAGATTTTCAATTATTGGTTTTAACACATCCTCGGGAGGCACTTTTTGAAGAGCGTTTTCTACCTTTTTCAATTCTGATCGGGCAATCTCCAAAGCACCGTTCACTTCCTTAAATTCTTGCGGCACCTTATTTAGGCAAGCATCAATCCACTCCAAAACGCAATTATACTCTGAAGGTGAGCGTTCCCGAATTTTTTTGAAACCGCGCAATTCCTCGGGACATTCAAGTTGTTCTGTTAACAACGAGGCGACTTTGTTTTGAATCTTTGAAACTTGTTTAGGTTTCAAAGATATACCTGCCCAAAATTCCTCGGACGGCAGGTGCTCAAGTAATAGATCTTTGTGTGCTTTAAAAGCGAGATTTTTTGCTTCCCATTCATCTAACTGTATTTCTTTGAGAAGCTGTGTTTTCAACCGATTCAGGTTTTCTGGAACTAAGGCGAATGGAAATAATTTTTCACATTGAGCACGAATTTTATTCTCCAAGTCTTCAATCCCAGTTTGGAACTGTTCCTGTTGATAATTCAAATTTCCGCGTTGTCGGGCATAATTTCCACCTTCGGTTGCAAGTAAGTGTTCTTGTTGTTCAATTTCATTTTCTAATTCGTCAATTAGTGTTGTGAGATTTTCAAATTCAACATTTGCAAGTTTACCTTGGAGGTTTTCGATTTCCAATTCCACTTTAGCAATTTCCTCTTGGACCGATTCCGGACTGTCGCGCTTAACCAAACGGTTTAAGTAGATATACAGATCGGATTGCAGTCGCTCTACTAAATTTAGCCCAAACAACGCTTTAATCGATTCTCTAAGAAAAACATCATGGCCAGAATCATCTACTAACTTCCGAACGTTCTCGCCATCAAAAAAGAAAAACTGGGAAACACCAATAGGAATCAATTCGTTTATGTAATCTTGCCAGTACTCTGCTTCAAAATCAGTATTTAACCTATCATTTTCATAAATAGTAAGCACTTCCTTAACCGTTTCACCATCTCTTCGGCGTTTCCATGAGCGTTCAACCGTGTACCTTTTCTTTTCACCGTCGCGGGCATATTCAAATTCAAGGGACACAGAGGCATGGTCGATAGATGAATTCGCTGTGGGACTTCGATGAATTATTTCAGAGAGGTAATTGTAAAACTCATTATGGCTGACTCGGTTCCCAAGTGCGCGTTTGCCATATAGGCAGAGGCGCACAGCGTCTAACAGTGTTGTCTTGCCAGCCCCGTTCATTCCACCAATAAGGATTATAGGTTTGTTAGTATTTGGAGTGAGGGTAATAGTTTGCCGACCACGGAACAAGCCGACATTGTTGATAGTGAGTTTATGGAGGATCATTGTTCGTTAGTTTATTCAATTCGTTGCGCGCTTCTTCTTCTGAACGCCAGTCCTCGTGGAAAACTGCGTCAATTTGGGATTGTATCTTGGCGCGCCGACTCATTCCATCCATTTGCCGTTCTGTGTCAAGAAGTTTCGCAACAAGAGTGACAGGCACTCCTTTTTCATTACAAAGTGCTGCCAATATTTCCTTGTCTTTCTCGTCAAAGGAGATCCTGTCATCAACGACCCAATCTCGATCCCCAACAATATCGGCATAAATTTGTGGAACGGTATCTTCCCAATCTTGGCGCTCTGTACGCCAAATTTTACGAATTTCTTCAAGTTCTGCATCTGTGATAAGTTCAATATTCGAGTCAGGTCCCATCAAACGAACATCACACTGCGTTTTAAGGAGTTTTTCTAAAAGATCCTTACAAAATTCAAGAGTATAGGGACCATGCACTAATTTGCCATTGTCTATCACAATTCTTCCATTCCGTCGCCGATGTTCGCGAATCTCAGGTTTTTTCTCAGGATCCTGGGTGTCAGCGAGAAAGTCACGGAACTCAAGCAGTGGTAGCATCCAATCTTCTCCGCTATCAATGAGTCCTTCCATCGCTTTGTCTTTTGTTACAACGGTACAGGTCCAACAACCAAAGCGACTGTTTCCACAAGATGGAGTTGTCTCGTCAACAACAAGTGGACACTCACCTTGGGCATTTGAGTTTCGATAGAGAGTAATAAGCTCTTTATTATTGTTGTTCCATGGAGACGGCACATTTAATAAGTAGAACCATACATCGTTCAAACTGAAATCAACAATAGGAGCATAGACAAAGGCATTAGGTAATGTGCTATGCCGTAACAGCAGCGAGTTTTGGATACTATGTAAACTCAAAACTTGATCACGAGTCACACTTTCGCCTCTGCGAACCCCGAGAACCATAATAACTTCACCGTGTTCAGCAACCTTGTCCAAGACAAATTTATTCGCTGGTCGGATTTTCATCCGGTCGGTGCACCACCTAAAGCGATTATAAGGGGCAGGGTATCCTCTGCCAATGAGATTGACCCAAAAAGTATCATCGGTTTTTGGACGGACGATATCTGTCCGAAACGGCATCTTCTGTTCGCGTGCAGTCACCTCAAGTCGTTCTAAGGTACCAGTAATGTAATTAACAATCACTGGAGTCTCAACCAGTGTGTCTGACGAGATAACATAAACTGGATACTTTCGTTCCTCTTCTGGTAGTTCAGCAAGAGCATACCAGACAAGCTGAAGTGCTGTTGTTGAATCTTTTCCACCGCTATATCCAATGACCCATGGACGTGCGTTTTCCAGATAGACCTCTTGAATCTCACGGTGGATATCGTCAAGAGTACGCGACTCAAAGATGGTATAGGGTATCTCTGCCATGAGTTAATTCTCTAGCACCAAAAATTATGATTGATTGCCTAACACAGTTAGTAAAGTATAGCATAAATTTAGTTAATAACGCCATATTTTTTATCTAAAGCTTAGTTTTGACTTGTGATAATTCACAATTCCTGTTAAAATATCAACTGGTGATTACTAGATGAAAGCAAATATCTTGCTTGCCATATTAAATTCAGTTGACACCTATCTTCCGTAGTTCCACGCATCTCTACACTCAAAACAACGGCAATGCATAACTTAGGGTTACAAACAGCAAACAGCCCTTGATTTGACCCGCGGGCAAAAGTAGGATTAACACTTATGCAAATTTCTTACCGTGCAATTAAAGAGCCTAGTTCTCTTGTCCGTCGACTCAGATATGTGTCACAAATATTACGACTTGTTGGACAAGATCCATCAAATAAAGAAGTTTTGGCGACTAAATTAAAAAATTGGAGTAATACCCACAGAGATGACCTTGAAAATTATAGATACAGCACAGGTGCGGCACACTCGACCAAGAAAAAAGGTATGACTTTATTAGGTACTAATTATCTTGACTTAACTGTCAAGTTCGGGCTACTCTCCAAAATATCAAATGTTTATCAATTAACTAGAATTGGACGCGTCCTCTTGAGTCTGCTCAACGATAAATCTAACAAGGAATTAAATTCATTTTGTCTTGATCAAGATGAACGAATTTTCTACATCTATCAGATTCTACAGAAAGATGCAGATGTTCTCTTAACTGTTGTTAATATGCTTCAAGTGCTTGAGAACCCCAGTCTCAAAAATCTACAAAAGAGTTTTCAACAGACTTTTCTAAATCGCCTCAAATCAAAAATTTCGACAAGTTCACAAGAACATATCACAAGACGCTTACATGACAGGCAAGTTGAAGTTTCTACGAAGTGGAAAAATCCTGAGGGTTATGCAGCTTATATAGTTCCGCCTCGTTTGCACTGGCTCTTGGATCTTGGATTATTGGATTCAATAAAACAAAAAAATCAGTTCATTTACCAATTTACGGAAGCAGGACAGAACTTAGTAGAAAAATTCTTGCTAAAATTGCCAAATTCCAACGTATTTGACGTTACAGATTCATGGTTTAATACACAATTTTTTACTAGAATCAGCACTCTCAAGGTTTCAGATACCGATTTCTGCCAATGGCAAGGCGTTGATGACAAGGTTCGCCAGGAAGCATGTGCAAAATATCTGTCTGCAGCATTTGATAAATTCCAAAAAACTAGTGTTCCAAAGATACCCCTTACGCAAGGAATTATGTATTTATCTCTACGTTTTGCAACAGAATTGCACCTTCTCGCGAATGTACAAGAACTTATCCAATGGTTTCAAAAACCACGTATATTTGGTGGTTATAGGTATGAAGTTAGAATCTCAGCACGAGAAAATGAAGCTTATTTTATAAAGAGCCATGCTTAATTTGGGAAAGGGAAATTATAAAAGTGAAACCAGTATTGTGTGTAGTTGACACAAATTCTTTGATTCATATGCGTGATATTCGCGTTGCTCGAAAAGAACTTGGACTTTGGCTTTGGAGAGAATTCACAGTCAAAGTAAGTGACAAGATTATTGAAGAAGTTCGAAACCCGAGGAGACATCGCCCAAGTTACGATGTCCAGAGGAAATGCACAGAATCAAATTGGAGATTTCAAAACCAAATTGATAAATTGGAAGGTGCATTCCTTCAATCTTTCTATCCAAATTTGGACGGTGATAAAAATAAGGGAGAACTTCATAATTGCTGTGTTGCCTTAGAAGCTATTCTTACTAATAAGCATCATCAAGTAATTTTTTTAACTAATGAACTTAATATCACAGACGAGAAAAAAAACGGTTTTATTTATCGTATTTTTGATACCTTTCCTATTGGTAGAATATGGTCGTCTCTTCACTTTATTCTTTACCTTTTTTTAAGGCATCGCAGAGAATTTTCGTTCGCAGAAGCAAAAAATGCTTTAAGAGATGTAAATTCCCGTATGCGTGGTGAAGCTGTGAGTGCTCAAGAGAGGCTCATTACCTTTAACAATAAATTAAAGCAAATTAATCAAACGCTTTTGCAATTACAGAATATCTGATAAGGAGAATAGTAAAATGAGAGATCAAATGAATTGGGATTCTTTATTCCTCAATGGAAACCCTTTTGATATTAGTCCACCAATGGATTCTGAGAACGTCATTTGGGCTGGAATGACTAAACTGGAACAGCACTTTAACGAAATTTTTCAGCAAGCAGCTTTTTCGTCTGCTACACAGGTTGTTCTCAATCGAGGCCCCTATGGAGGTGGGAAAACTCATGCTTCATTGTACTTTGGAATTGAAGATAATCTACCTCCAGAGGTCACAAAACGAACGCGAGTCTACTCAATAAATATTCGCCTTCCCAAAGAGGTTGGAAATCCTTCTCATGATTTCTATGTTGATTTCCTTGAAAATGAAAAACTCGGTATGACCCGCGTTCAAGAAATTATAAGCAATGTTGTTACTGGGCTCTCGGAAGCTGAGGCATTACAATCTTTTCACAAAGTCCTTGGAAGTGAAGAATTAGCACGCGCCTTTTGGTTATTTGGGACAGAGGACACGCCTGAAAAACAGGCATTGTTGCGTCCTTACTTTTTAGAGGGTTGCACGCGTACAGATCTGAAAAAACTGGGAATTGCGCGAAATATTAGTAAAGCACAAGACCGGTTCCGAGTAATAGCTGGAGTTTTACAGTGTTTAATTGGACTTGACGCGAGTCGGGATATTTCTCAACATTCACGGGTTTGCCTCTGGATTGACGAGATGGAAGATATGATTTATTTTACCTCAGCACAGTTTAGGATGCTCTCACAAGGTCTCCGCGAGATAATAGACCTACTTCCAAATTTCTTCACACTTTTTTTAAACATGTCCCTTGCAGAACCTAAAGAATATGACGATTTTGAAACACTTTTGGGACGGGCTGTAATAGATCGAATCACCAATAGTATTTATTTTTCTGAATTAGAAATTGATGAGTCGATGCAATACGTAAATAAACTTATCAATAACCCCATATACCGCGATAAACCTTTACCAAAGGGGCTTCCACGAACTTATCCATTTGAAGTAAAAGCGTTGGAAATGCTTGTAGAAGATTTAGAGAAACGGACACCGCGGGATATTAACAAGCGATGTCACAATGCAATCAACCATGCCTTTCACGATATACATTTTGAAGCAGGAAAAAGCATTATTGACCAAAAGTATGTAATGAAGATTGAAAAAAACGATCTCGATCGGGAAACTAACTAAGCACCTTAACAATACCTATCTATTAATCCAAGATACAAGTGATGTCCCCTATCATTGTAATAAAATTTCGTCTAAACTTTTATGGCAATTCTATTCTACGCATGAGGAGATAGCAATATGACAATCCGAGTCGGTATTGTGGGCACAGGTGGGATTTCGCGGGCACACCACAGAGCATACACTAAAGTAGGTGGTTTTGAGATCGTTGCACTTTGCGATATTATAAAGGAAAAAGCACTACAAGCTGCAGAAGCCTGGGGAGTTCCGAAAAAAAGTGTATACACAAGTTACAACAAGATGCTCGAAATGGAGGAAATCGACACGGTGAGTGTCTGCACATATAACCAAGGACATCGCAGACCCACCGTCGCAGCATTGAATGCAGGTAAACATGTTTTCTGTGAAAAACCGATGGCGGCGACACTTGCGGATGCGACTGCTATGGTGCGCGCAGCCAAAGCATCAGGTAAAATACTACAGATAGGTGTAAAAAGTGCATTTACTCCACAAATTCAATTTTCCAAAAAAGTAATTGATACTGGTTTACTTGGTGATATTTACTATTCAGAATCAGCAAGGTGCCGTCGTCGCGGGAATCCGGGACGGACGTTTATCTATAAAAAGACTGCGGGTGCTGGTGCAATCGTTGACATCGGTATCTATAACTTACATAACTCGTTGTATGCGATGGGGTATCCGAAACCAGTTCGCGTCTCTGCCATCACAGAAGACTATATCTCAATGCAAAATCCAAGGTTCAAAGATGAAATGGATGTAGAAGAATTCGGTGCAGCGTGGATTCGGTTTGAAAATGGTGGAGTTATGGTATTTAAGATTTCGTGGGCAGTACACCAAGACTCACTGGGTGGTATGTTTTGTCTTGGAAAGAATGCAGGAATCTCCTTAGATGGACCAAAAGTCTTTGCGGATTCCTATAGTAAAGACCTACAGAAACTGGTTGAGTCGGAGGGTTTAACTGCAAAACCTGAACCGCCTGAAGGAATGACGACTATAAGTTTTAATGGATTTCAGCAGGTAGACGTGTGGGAAGCACAGATGACAGCATTCCGTGAAGCAGTGAAAACTGATGGACCCTCACCACTACCACCTGAAGGTGTCTTGCTTACTAATGTAATCATGGATGGTATTTTCCGTTCTCATGAAAGCCGCAAAGAGGTTGCTGTCAATGTTCCCGAAATATAGAGGTGATTTATCCATTTTCTGTTGATATATGTGTAGTGGTGAATCAATTTCCTTGCATTCCAACCGTATATCCTCTACACTAATGCACCGAAACATTTGCATTTCTCATAAGGAGACTATAATATGGATGTCCGAATAGGTATTATTGGTACAGGTGGTATTTCACGTGCACACCGGAGTACCTATGAGAAGGTTGGCGGTTTTAAGATTATCGCGGTATGTGATAAAATCAAGAGTAAGGCAAACCAAGCTGCTAAAGAGTGGGGTGTCCCGGCAAAGAATGCCTTTTCAAGTTACAACAAAATGCTTGAAATGGACGAGATTGATGCTGTGAGTGTCTGTACATACAATCAGGGACATAGACGACCGACGGTTGCCGCATTGAACGCAGGTAAACATGTCCTCTGTGAAAAACCGATGGCAGCGACTCTACCAGATGCAACTGCTATGGTCAGGGCAGCAAAGGCAACAGGTAAAATTCTACAGATCGGTCTTAATCCGACATTTAGTCCGAGGCTACAATTCGCAAGGAAGGTGTATGATGAAGGGTTACTGGGAGATATCTATTACTCTGAATCCGCAGGGTGCAGACGCCGCGGAAATCCTGGACATACCTTCATCTATAAAAAGACAGCTGGTGCGGGTGCAACGGTAGACATTGGTGTCTACAACATGCATCGTTCATTGTTTGCTATGGGGTATCCGAAACCAGTACGCGTTTCTGCCATCACAGAAGACTATATTTCTATGCAGGATCCGAGATTCAAGGATAAAATGGATGTAGAAGAATTCGGTGTTGCATGGATCCGATTTGAAAATGGTGGTGTAATGGTGTTTAAAATCTCTTGGGCAGTACACGCAAACTCACTCGGTGGCAACTTCCATCTCGGTACAAAAGCAGGGATTTCCTTGGATGGACCTGTAATTTTTGCCGATGCGTATGCAGGTGATCTCAAGAAGTTAGTCGAATCGGAGGGATTAACAGCAGAACCGGATCCACCAGAGGGGATGACGACTATCCAGTTCTCAGGATTCCCAGCTGAAGACAATTGGGCTGCCCAGATGACTGCATTCCGTGAAGCCGTCAAAGCAGACGCACCGTCGCCGATATCCCCAGAAGGTGTACTCCTCACGAATGTGATTATGGATGGCATATTCCGTTCGCATGAAGCCGGTAAAGAGGTGGCAGTGAGAGTTCCTGAGTTTTAAATCCGTATTGTTGATTGTCTTGCTATATAGCAATTAAAACTACTCCGACTTAATTGCAGCCCAAGATGTTGCCAAGATATTTTTTGATGTGATATTCAATGAGACATCTTCTTGAGTATCACACACAGCACAAAAATCTTCTTCAATATCATCTTTCACCACATTCAAATCGGGATTTTTATTAATTTGGGCAGGAAGCGAATAAGATTGAGGGAAATCAATCATCCAATTACCATGAATATCCATCGCTTGAAAGGTAATGCTACCGCTGTTGGGTAAAGCGTTTCTACTCACACTATCAATCACCACATCAACTGTGTGCTTAGTTCCATCAAAGAATTGCCACCCTATAATATTGGAATTGACCCATGCATAAACTTGAAAAATATCATCGTTGTCTCTGTCCGATATTGTTGCTGAAAAACTGATTTTGTCAAATTCAAATACCTTCGCTCCGTGAAATTTAATTGTATTAGGACCGAAACTATGATGCCATTTCCCGTTGAAATAGTGATTTCTGGATAACCATCTGGCTTCATGAAAATTCAGTTTATCACCCCATCCCCACAGACCCATCATACTTTCGTCTGAACTTAGATGCCACAGACCGAATAGGTGTCCTAATTCATGCCTGATTATTTGTTCAGTACGATCTCTGTCTTTTTCAGTACTTATACAATATCCGGAGTATTGTGAATCACCATTCCCAAACCAAGCACCCCACGGTCTCGCCCGTGCTGTGCCACCAGCACCACCTTGAACTGTACGCATACCTGCCATAATCACATTATAGAAAGTATGTTTGTCATTGTATCCCTTGTTTTCTAATTCTTTGATTACAATAGATCCAGTATTAAAACTATAATGTGCTTTATCACGATCTCCTTTTACTTTATGCAGCACCACTTCACCCTCTTTGTTCGTTTCCAATTCAAACGTCTTATCACCAAACCCATGACGATCCATCTCATTTCTGTAAGTGTCTTGGATGGACTTCATCATATTATCAATATCCAACGCATCTGAATTGTCTTCGCTGTCAGTTGGTTGAAAATAGATTGTTTGGACTACAAACTCACCGCTGGCAGTGGATACAACGATGAAACTAAATGCGATCATGAGTAAGATGATATTCACGAACTTTATATTGCGAAATGTTAGCGATTTTATTGTCATTTAGGCATACTCCTGTAGTTTGATTTGGCGTTGTATAAAGTGTAATCGTTATTGCTTGAGCGTTGCCCATTTCGTGGTGAGTTGATACCTTGTTGGATAGACAGTCAACGGGTCGTCTACAGCACCACTATGGTCTATATCACAATCAGTGCACATTTGTTCTTCAACAGGTTCTTCAACAGGTTCTTCAATAGGTTCTTCAACAGGTATGCTGATATTGTGAAATCTTCTTGTATTCACGTTGCCGTTTATGTCCATAGCCGTTATTAGAAGTTGGGGTATAGGATTAGCACCTCTAAACACTGCACGAGATATATCTAAAGTTGCTATAGTCATATCCCCCTTGACTTTTTGAGAAGCCACATAATCTTGATAATAACTTAATTGAACAAAATACAACTCCGAGTTAGACTTTAGGCTAACTTCCATCGTGATATTATCTCTTTTGGCATCTATTATCTCTGTGGACACTATGGTCGGTCTTGTGTTTGTTATATGATGAACATTCACATTAAAAGCATGCATTCTATTAAGCATGCTCGCTTCCGACTTTGTTATGTATTCAGGAAAACCAAAAGGTAAAGGTCCCATAATAGTTTGTGGACGTTGATTATGATACAAGTGAAAAGTATGAGAAAGTTCATGTATAATCAGCGATTGATAATAGTCTGGCATGTCATTTTCATAGTTTTTGTTTACCACACAAGTGCCACCTATAGCACCACCCCCGAACGTCCATGCCCCCCCAAGCGGGCTACCTAATCCGTCATTGACTATAGGGATGCCTCCTAAAATAATAATGTAATGATTGTCTTGTTCCTCCCTATTCGTAGCACTATTTAGATGGAAAGGTATTTCTTTACTGATTTTATTATAAAAAGCACGAAAAACCTCACCTGAATAGAACTCTGGCTGATGTCTCGCTTCTATAGTATGGATTTTAACGAGACCAAAGTTATCCGTTTCAAACTGTATTGTCTTTGCACCATAACCATGTTTTAGCATCTCTTTCCTGAAAAAACTTTGAATATCTCTAAATATTTCTTGGTATTTATCAAGTTCAATATCTGGAGCCTCATGAGTTTTGAAGTAAATTGTCTTTACCAGAAACTCACCGCTGGCAGTGGATACAACGATGAAACTAAATGCGATCATGAGTAAGATGATATTCACGAACTTTATATTGCGAAATGTTAGCGATTTTATTGTCATTTAGGGGTACTCCTGTAGTCTGAGTTGGCGTTGTATAACGTTAATTATATTACGCTATTTTTGAATCGAATGATACAAAAAAATAATCAGCAATTTATTATTTTTTCGAGGCATGCAGTATCAATCCGAAATATTATTGTGGACTGAAGGGAATTAACTGACAATCCCAAGCATTTTTGCTTAGGTCTAAAAAACGCTTGATATTTACATATATTTTGTGATATAATAATAATTCTGACTCCGTGGCAGGTGTTGACGCACCTGCCACACCTTTGACGAGGTGTCAGCATCTTATCAGGAGTCAGATATGCCATAAACTCAAGACGAAAGCAGACGCATTAGGAATACCCATCACAGAAGCACCGCAATTCTATGCATCCAGTAAAACTTGTTCCAGATGCGGACATAAGAAAAAAGACCTAACACTTTCAGAGAGAACATATCACTACCGAAAGACTGGAAATGCTATGGCATTGACTGGATGGATGACGGCAATTCTGTTGTTTTCACTGCACGGGCAGGCATGCCTATAAACCAACAGATAGCAGGACTTATTGACTTCCCCCCTTGCTATGTCTATAAGTATCATATTAAAACACATCAAATCACGCAGCTCACAGACGATCCTGGCTGGGATCAAACAATAGACTGGATCAGTGATGATGTGCTATCGGTATCCGCTGTTGGCAAAAGAAAAGTGACGTGGGGCGAACTCAAACAGTAGATCAGACAAAAATATTATTGTGGACTGAAACTGAAGTCCCACATATAGACAACATTGTCTTGATAGAGAGTTATTAGCGTTTTATTGTCTGATGTAAATGCCATTGATGCAATACTATTTCTATTTCTATTTCTATTTGTATCACCTGAAATCGTCCGCAGATTCTTCTTTGACTTAGTATCATATATTGTAAAATTACCAAGATAATCCCCAGTCACAAGTAATCTGCCATCAGGACTGTAGGCAACATGTATGGTATTATATTTATTTTGTCTGATATACAAATCCCGCTTACCTGTATCCACATCCCATACATAAATATTTCTTGTGCTACCAGCACTCGCAATTTTCTTCCCATCTGGACTAAAGTCAATGTCTAAGATACGATCACCATGTGCCCTGATAGCGTGTTTTTTCTCGCCTGATGTCGGATCCCAGAATTGAATAGTCTTATCACTACTCCCAGTGGCAAACAGATTTCCGTCCTGACTGAAACTGATAGCATTAACATGGTTCTTATGTCCACTGAGTGTGTGCTGAAGTTCACCTGTGTTGACATCCCATAAATGTGCATGCCTACCAGAATTGCTCGACCCGATAGTCTTTCCGTCTGGACTGAACGCAATATGTGTGAATTTGTTATCCTGTTTTACGAGGTTACGCTTCCTTTCCCCTGTGTTGACATCCCATAGTGTTATCGTTTTATTGGAATTTGCTGTAGCTAAGGATGTTCCATCTGGACTGATCGCTATATCAGATACTCGTGTCCCTGCGGATTTCATCAGTATATTCTTCATTGCTCCCGAAGTTGTATCCCATAGGTAGATAGGTTTATCATTCGTCGGTGTACCTATTGTTTTTCCATCAGGACTGATCGCAAATGCGGTGAAGAATCCATATTGGTCTGATACTATTTTTGTATTTTCACCGGATAAGCCATTCCAAATCCGTAACGTTCCGTCATTGCTACAACTTGCGATTGTTCGTAAATCCGGACTGAAGGTTACCCTATAAACACTCCCTTTATGTCCAGTGAAAGTATTTCTATGCTGCCGTGTATTTGTACTCCAAAGATGGATTGTTCCGTCTGCACACCCCGCAGCGATGAGTCCACCATCCGGACTGAGTGCGATGTGTTTCACATTGCGCATATCTCCAGAAAGTATATCTATCTGTTGTGCAGTGACAGGATCCCACAGTCGGATATTCCCGTTTGCACTTACACTGTAAAGTATGCCACCATCCGGACTGAAAGCGATGCCATTGACAGTAGATTTGTGTCCTTTGATTTCATGTATCTTTTTACCTGTAACCGCATCCCATAGAAAAATCGCTTTCTGACCTATCCTGGCAGCGAGCATAGTTTCGCTCGGATTATACTGAATAAATTGGATGGTCCTATGCTTAGCTACATTTTGATATAGTACCGTTTTCTCCTTACCTTTATCAACATCAAACAAACGGATGTATTCATTTATTCCGCCTGTTACCAATGTATCGCCATCAGCATTAAATGCCATACTATTCACACCGTAATACCTCTCCATTCGTCGTATATGTTTGCCAGTATTGGTATCCCATAGCTGTAAGACTCCAGCATTCCCGCTACTTGCAAGGATATTGGTATTCGGATGAAATGCAATGCATTTAACATAAGCACGGTGTTCTTTGAGTAGGTACATAGGTTGGTAAGTTATTGCATCGTATATCCATATCCCGATGGTGGTTGCAACAGCGAGTTTCATACCGTCTGGTGAGTATTTTATATCGTATATACGTCCATTGCCGAGTCGCATTTTCACACCTTTAGGAAGTGCAATTGTCTGTTCGGGTGTTTGTGCGATGATATGCATTGGTGCACAGCCATACATTACAACGATAATCGTTAGTTTTATGAACGTGTATTTTAGTGTCTTCATAAAGGAATTATATCACTATTTTGTGGTGAATACAACGAATGTCTGAATCACGGAAGGCACGGAAAAAGAGGAAGGGGCTACCCCTCTTCTGTAGGCGGGAACTCCGATTCTCGACGTTCTTTAAGGTAGTAGGCACGCTCCGCGTGCCGTGTCCCCTCTTCTCTTGTCAGAATCACGGAAAATACGAAAGGCGGACGGCACGTCGGAGCGTGCCTGCTACCGTACTGTCTGAATCACGGAATGCACGGAAGGGGAGGAAGGGGAGGAAAATATGGAAAGGGGTACACCTCTTCTGTAGGCGGGGAATGCCCACAGGCATTCATACCGTTGATTTGAACTCCGATTCCCGACCCTCTTTGTATCGCAACGAACCTCCTATCATATCAAACTTGCGTTGTTTAACAATAGGCTTCTTCGTATTTTCCTCCGTTTCGTCTTTTTCCGTGTTTTCCGTGATTCAGACAGATAGAAGAGGTCACGATGGGAATACCCCTCTTCTGTAGGAGCGACCTCCCGGTCGCGATCCTCTTACATTATCTTCTGTAGGAGGGAACTCCGATTCCCGACCTCTTATCTTTGTATCCCAACGAACCACCCATCCTATAAAACTGCCGTTGTTAAACAATAGCCCTCTCCATCTTTTCCTCCCCTTCGTCTTCTTCTGTGTTTTCCGTGATTCAGACGAATATAGCAGATGGCATACAGCAGTCAGCAATCCGTAGGAGCGTCCTCTTGACTGACACCTGACAGCTGATGGCTGACCGCTTACACCGTGATTCAGACAAATGTAATATGTCGGGAATCGGAGTTCCCTCCTACAGAATGTAATGTAATACAGAATGTAATGTAATATGTCGGGAATCGGAGTTCAAATCAAGTAATCAACGGTATGAATGCCGTTTAGGCATTCCCCGGGTATGAATGCTATTGAGCATTCCCCGCCTACAGAAGAGAGAAGATCGCGACCGGGAGGTCGCTCCTACAGAAGAAATGTATCCCCTTCCGTGCTTCTGACCCCGCCTACAGAAGAAATTGCCTTCATTGACAGGCGATCAATTATGGTATAACACTAAATCTGGGCGATTTGAATTTCAATACTATAGCCGTTGCCTTTCCAGTGCGTTGAGTAGGGAGTGCGGAAGATTGGGGATTCAAGGATACATCTATAGATCCTATCAGGATAGCGAGCGGGTTCCTGCGCGAAAAAGAACTCTGGACGCACCGCATATAACGCATCCAACTTGTCCAACATCTGTTTGTCAACAAACTTGGCGGCAAGTTTCCATCGCCACTTGTTACCCCCGTATCCTTTATATTGCACCAATGTGCCATCCGCAAGCTCAATTGTGCCTGCGCCACGGTCTTGCCGTGTCGGCACAATTTCATCGAAAAATCCGTCTTGGAATGCAATCATAATTCCGTAGAATGATATGGAATCAACATCGGGAATGTCCGTGCCTTCTTGTGTGAGACCAATGAGTAATCTGTCTGCATCTGTGTTGCCGAAGGTATGTGCGTTGAAGGTGATGAAAACATCGGATTCGTCTGCTGTTTCGATATCTGCAGTAATTTCAGTAATCGGTTGTTCCATCGTGTTTTCGCCTCGGTAGAGTGTAATTTTGCTGGTGTTTTGGACGGATAGACGGATCCCTGTGAGTTCGGTGTCGGGGGTAACATCGTAGTAGAAAAGTCGTGTGTTGGGTGCGGTTCTGTCTTTTGTTTTTGTGATGGAATCGGTTGTGTCGTCGTGGTAGATGTAGGTTTTGTTTGTCATTTTGTTTCCTCTGTTGTCCGACAATGTGTTGGGTTTCACTTACAAGACAATCACCGCGTAATAATGCCTGTAGCGATTTGGCGTTGCGTTTCCTCATAAAGTGCTTTGATCTCTTGTCCCCCGATGATGAGTTTAATCTCGTTCATAACGACAGGTGCGGTGCTGTTATTACCTTGTTGTGCTGCTGTCTGTCGTGTTGTTTCTGCTACAAATCCTCGTTCAAAGTTATCCCGTAAATCCACCGCTGAACGTCTACCCAGATCGGTTGCGCGTTGCTGTGCCTGACGGATACCTGCCTGTTGTGCGAGTGCATCGTTGATCGGGTCGTCAAAACTGCCTGAGAACAAGGTCGTCGCACCGAGTGCTAACCCCAATATCGGATGCGTTGATAGCAACGGTGCAACTGTGCCAAGCACACCGCGTTGCGGCACCGTGCCGAGTAGGCTGTTCGTAATACTTGCCGCAACACGCAATTTCACCTGCTCCGCTATCATCCGACCGATACCCTTAATAAAGTTCTGCACAACCCGATTGAACGAGTCTATTTTCGCTTGGTTTGCTTCTTCCTCAATCTGTTTCCTGCGTTGTGCTGCGTTGCGTTCAATCTGTTCTATCCGCGCCGTCTTTTCATGTTCGGACAATATCTCAGAGTCGTTTATCTCAAGTATTTGCTGTTCTTTATGAACTTTCAACTGCTGTAGTGCAACGCGTGTTTGTGTAGGTATCGTGATAAGCGCGTCGTATGTTGCGGTGAGTAGGTCGTTGGGAACATCGGAAATCGTGTTAATGATGGCACGTTGTGCCCGCGAAATGTTGACAAGGTATTCCGTTGTAACGGATGCATTTGGGGTTGAGTCTGTTTTACCGATGCGTTGGGATTGGAAATCTCTGCTATCTATTCGGGATTGGAAATCCTTCCTGCCTAAAGGTTGGGTTTTTATGTCAGGTGCGTTATACTGAGTCGGTTTTTCATTGAATTGGCGTATAACTGCCGCAGGTGTTATCGGAGTCGTCTCTTCCGTTACATTAATATAAGGAGTAGCAGCTAAACGCGCTTTGGCAAATGATTCTATTGCATTGGCGACTGCAACTTGTGGTGACGTTGTGTTATCATCTGTGTCCGATATGGATATTTGTAGCTGCTTAAAGACTGTTTGTATCTGGTTACCGAATATGAATGCGGCGCGTCCTGCATCAACAAATCCCCGTTTTAGCAGTGCGATGTCTCGGTGGACTTTTCGGAGTTCATCAGGAGAAAGGTTATCCGTAGTGATGTGTAGTGTTATGTCTGGCATGCTGAATATTATATCTGGTTATGGGAGGGAGATGGCAGGGGATTTGCGCATGGCAGCAATATATATCCAATGTATAGATAATATATTTGTAGGTGCTATCTGAAATCGTGACCTCTTCTCTTCTGTAGGAGGGAACTCCGATTCCCGACATCTTACATTATATTCTGTAGGAGCGACCCGGGGAATGCTATATAGCATTCATACCGTTGATTTACTGGTCGCGACCGTCTTGTTTTTGTCAGAATCACGGAAGGGATGAAGGGGATGAAGGGGATGAAAAGAGGGAAGGGGTTACCCTCTTCTGTAGGCGGGGAACGCCAAAAGGCGTTCATACCCGGGGAATGCCATAGGGCATTCATACCGTTGATTACTTGATTTGAACTCCCGGTCGCGATCCTCTTTTAAGGTAGTAGGCACACTCCGTGTGCCGTGTCCCCTCTTCTCTTGTCAGAATCACGGAACACACGTAAGGCGAACGGCACGTCGGAGCGTGCCTGCTACCGTACTGTCTGTATCACGGAAGGGATGAAGGGGATGAAGGGGAGGAAAATACAGAAGAGAGAAGAGAAGAACGGCACGTCGGAGCGTGCCTACTACCGTACTGTCTGTATCACGGAAGGGATGAAGGGGATGAAGGGTATGAAAATACGGAAGGGGCTATCCCTCTTCTGTAGGAGGGAACTCCGATTCCTGACCTCTTGGTCGCGATCTTCTTTCTTCTGTAGGAGGGAACTCCGATTCCCGACCTCTTACATTATATTCTGTAGGAGCGACCTCCCGGTCGCGATCTTGTCTGAATCACGGAACACACGGAAGGGGAGGAAAAAGAGGAAAATATGGAAAATGCGTTTGCGTATCAGGTGTGGTTTCTTGGGATACAAATATAATATGTCGGGAATCGGAGTTCCCTCCTACAGAAGAGGGATAGCCCCTTCCGTATTTTCCTCTTTTTCCTCCCCTTCCGTGCGTTCCGTGATTCAGACAAAGAGAAGAGGGTCGCGACCGGTAAATCAACGGTATGAACGCCTTATGGCATTCCCCGCCTACAGAAGAGGGGTAGCCCTCTCCGTCTTTTCCTCCGCCTACAAAGAGGGTCAGACAATTTTCAACACAACCCACAGGACTACCACAGCACGTCATCAATGGCATCCATAATTTGTAACGTCTCGGCAATGGCGATTAGAATTTGACGATACTGTTGGATTTCGTCAAGGCTTAAGATCTTGTCCTTCCTATCTTTCAACCACTTTTCACAGACTTGATACGCGCCAATTTCATATTCCCATACTTCCTGCGGAACATCGGTGAAGTGGTGTGTGGTGTTTATCCAGACCTTTTCATCTTCATAGCGAATCTTATCAACAACGCCTTCACCTTCACCCATATACCGATGTGTAGGTGTGTCCGCGGGTTGTTGGACATTCCTCAAGAGATGTAAATCAATTAACTTCTGCCCTAACGATGCGAGGGTGCGGAAAAAGTCTATATCCTGTGGTAAAGGGATACGTGGAAAATCGTATTTCAGAAAATCGTAGTATCTGTCGCGATAGGTGGGACTATAAAGCACAGCGTAGATATAGCCGAGTATCTCCTCTGGTGTGATGCCATCGGGGAGTTGGAAGGGTCGGGTTTGGGGGAGATCCAATGCCTCTGAGAGTGCGGTGAGGAAATCGGGTTTGAAATTGAGTTCGCGTTCTGTCTGTAGTCCAAGTCCTTCGGTAGGTGGATATAGGTAGAGTGGGAAGATATGTCCAGATTCATTCCCTCTATTTGATACATAACGATTTTCTGTGATTTTATCAGTTATTAAGGCGTGTTGCCAATTTGGATTTGCAACAACACGACAGACACAGAGAGCAAGGTTTTCCATCCGTAGATGAGACATATTAGTTGGACGTGGCATACAATGAAATCCACGCGATTTACCAGTGTAGTAGGTCCAACGCGAGTCAAACGGACGGTAATGGATAGGAGCAACATGCTGGTCTACATCTGGATGGTTACGGAGATCAGCCTGAGCAAGATGCACCTTCCAATCTCTACTATCTTTTCCTAAGTTATATCGTTCTCTTGCTTGCTCTACGGTAAGTGATACAAAATCGTTCACTATTTCTCGCACATCCTCATCAGACCAATGTATTGTTAATCTATCTCGCGCTGTGACAATTCCTATTGAACTGGTTTGAAAGATGTCTGTGATTGTCCATCCAGTTTCGTATTCGAGTCTGTATTCTGCTGCTTGCGGAACGAAAAGATAAAGTGGAGATATCGGTTGTAGTCCAGACCACTCTGTGGATTGAACATTGGTTTCCAAGAGTTTTTGATATTTTTCCTCTCTGGATCCCCACATATCATCGTAATACACCCTTGCAAGTGCAGAATTGTCTCTTTCTTTTATACACAACAAGATGCTAACACCTTGAATAATATCAAAGACATTTTCATCTCTCTGTCCTTCTGGTACAGCTTCCTGTTTTCTGCTACTTCCGTGTAAATTGAGCACATAGATAGTATTGAAACTGTCTAATAAACTTTGCCGCATGCCGCGAGCAGTAGGTGCATCAAGGAAATTATTGTTGACAATAAAACCGACAACCCCTTCACCGTTTTTATCAATACGCCACTGTGTCCATCTAACAAACTTCACATAGTCATCCTGAAGTGCTCTTGGGTTTACTTCTCCGAGTGGTTCTCCGTCTACTTGACTGTAATCTTCCATGAGTCCACCGATAAAGGTTATATTTGCTCCGATTCGGCTTGGGTTAGCAGAATGTTGTTTATAGGGAGGGTTGCCGATGATGGCGAGGATAGGTTCGTCGCGTTTCACGGAGAGGGCTGCGTTCACTTCATCGGAGATAAACGCTGCAAACGGAATGGATTCTACCATCTCTGCGGGTTGTTCCAATGTATTGGTGAGGTAGATACGGAGGCTTTCGTTGGTGTGCCATCCTTGTGCTTGTAAAAATAGACTCAACTTGAGATGTGCGATTGTATACGGTGCGACAAGCAGTTCAAATCCGATTATCCGTTTGACTAACTCTTCGTTGATGTATTGATTCCAAAAGCCAGTGCCTTCTGTGGTAGTTACGTATTCACGGATGTTGTCGAGCACGGACAACAGAAATCCGCCTGTGCCTGTTGCGGGGTCAAGGATGAGGGTGTTATCATCTGCAAGTCCACGCGGTCTGTTGAGTTCCGTTTTGAGCAGTGAATCCACAGAACGCACGATGTAGGAGATTACCTGTGGCGGTGTGTAGTAGACGCCGCGGTCAATCCGTCTTTGCGGGTCGTATTTTGCGAGAAATGTCTCGTAGAAGTGGATAACAGGGTCTTCAAGGTGGTTTCTCGGTGTGAACGCTGTGCGTAGCATATCTGTCGGTACGTTTCGTAGGAGTGTTACGATGTTGTCCAGAATGTAGGTGACGTTCTGCTCCTGTGACATACCGGCGACATGCCGAAATAGTCGTGTGAGAAACCGATTTGAACGTGGGAGTGATTCGACTGCGGTGTATCGTGAAAAATTGGTTGCGTTTGGCATTGTGCAGCGTGCGGCAAATAACCCGTAAGAAAGTGTTTGTGCATACATATCCGCGAAATCGGCATGTGTGAGTGTAAATAGGAGTGTTTCCCTGAATGCCTCGTATATTGCGAATGTTTCGCTGTTTTCATCTTGGAGTGTCGTTGCGATCTGTGTTTGGAGTTCTCGTGTCCGTCTGGCGAGGTAGTTTGCGAGTGTTTCTGGTGTCCCAATTTGGATAGAGGCATCCAGAAATTGTTGTAATAATGTCTTAAGATCATTTGTGTTTGCTGTTATTCGTGCGGTTGCGCGTAGCTCGCCATCTGTCCATAACTGGAAATCAATGAAATTTGTTAGTATGAAGTTATCAAGGTTTTCTATAAATCTTTGGTTCTGTTGAGCGGCATGTCCTGTTAGGTGGTTTAGGTCTATGTCATATTTTTCTGCTTCCATATATCCGATGGGTAGTAATACGTCCTTTGCTATGATGTCTGGTCGTCCGATCTCGTTTATGCTTCTCGGTTCCAGTGTGTATGTTATGTTGGGTCTCTCAGAGCATTCTGGGGTGACATTATCAAGGAATGTTTTGAGTATCGGTAGCAAGGATAATTCGGGGGTTGCATTTGGGTCGGTTCGTGTCTGGTCAATATGCTGTAGGTATTGGTTGCAGTGTCTTTGAAAGTTCATTTTACTATTTTATATGTTTTGAGTATTTGGTGCAAGTTATAGTTTGTTGTTGTATGGGTGCGGCTTAATTGTCTGCATCGCGGAAGGGGCTACATATCTTCTGTAGGCGGGGAATGCCTTGATGGCATTCATACCGTTGATTTACTGGTCGCGACCGTCTTTCTCTTCTGTAGGAGGGAACTCCGATTCCCGACCTATTTTGTTTGTCTGAATCACGGAAAATACGGAGAAGGTTATTGTTGAACAAGGTAAGTTTTATATCATGAGTGGTTCGTTGGTATACAAAGATGTCGGGAATCGGAGTTCAAATCAAGAAATCAACGGTATGAATGCCGTTTAGGCATTCCCCGGGTATGAACGCCTTATGGCATTCCCCTCCTACAGAAGAGGAGTAGCCCTCTCCGTCTTTTCCTCCGCTTCATCTTCTTCTGTGATTTCCGTGATTCAGACAGAGAGAAGAGAAGATGTCGGGAATCGGAGTTCAAATCAAGAAATCAACGGTATGAATGCCGTTTAGGCATTCCCCGGGTATGAACGCCTTGGCGGCATGCGCGTTTGGCATGCCACATGATTCCTCGCCTACAGAAGAGGTCTATCCTTCATTCCAAGACACCACCCCTGACACCCAAATGCCTAAACCGCGCAATCTGCGTAATCCGCGATTCAGACAAATCCCCGCGATTCAGACATTACACATGCATAATATCAAAGAAGCAACCTTGATGTAATATATTCTCTTAAATGCGGATATTGATATTTATGGAAATTAGCGTCCTAACGTGGTATAATTATGTGATTTTAGTTCACATCAGAGGAGTCTATCAGTATGAAGCAATTGTTTGGGTATATTTTGTTAGGTATTTTTGTAGTCGTCGGTAGTGTTCTATTGGTAAGTGAAGTAGACGCATCAGAAAAAACTGTAATATCCTTTCTTTCAAATGCTAAAGGGAATTATGACATCTTTCTCATAGATACGGATGGAGAAGTGCTTGACCGCCTTGTTACGGATGATTTGAAAAAAGCTGCACTGACATGTGCACCTGACCGCTATCAATTCGCATATTCATCTAACGCACTTGGAGATCCTGAAATATATAAAATGGATATTAGAAACAAACTGGCTGTCCAATTGACAGATAACTTTGAAAGAGATATTCGTCCTGCGTGGTCACCTAACGGCAAATGGATCGCTTTTGCTTCTGATAGAGATGGACCGCTGAATATTTATAGAATGGATACAGACGGCAACAACTTGGTGCGATTGACTGACAAAGGAAATAACTTGAGCCTTGCGTGGTCTCCAGATAGCCAGTCTATTGCGTTTGGATCTGAATGGGGAGAGACTCATTTTGTCAATGTGATGAACGCTGATGGTGGACTTGTAAAAGAACTGCCAGTGGAGCTGCAGCTGTGGAGTGGCGTTGGGTGGTCGCCTGATGGACAGAAAATTGCCTATACTGCAGGAGATTTTATCCAAGATAGCGTGAATATCTACACAGTTGATATCAATACAAAAATCGTTGAAAAGATAACGCACACTGAACAAGGCACCCGAGTCGGTAATCCCGCGTGGTCTCCTGATGGGAAATGGATCACTTATTCAGTCATCAAAATCATAGAGGAACCCAACCCTCAGAATAATTTCAGAATTACTTTTGGTGATAGCACCCTATATCTGTTGAATACCGATACTGGTAAGACGAAGGCGTTAAGGGAGACAAAAGGTCTCTCTTTGGATCATGTGTCAGTTTGGACAACATTGGATTTTTTCTCAGTATCTCCAGCGTCAGATAAGCGAATTGTTACTTGGGGAAAACTAAAACAACCTTGATTTGGCGTGCCGTACCCCTCTTCTGTAGGAGGGAACTCCGATTCCCGACCTCTTATATTTGTCTGAATCACGGAAGGCACGGAAGGGGATACACCTCTTCTGTAGGCGGGGAACGCCATAAGGCGTTCATACCGTTGATTTCCCGGTCGCGATCTTCTCTCTTCTGTAGGCGGGGAATGCCTTATGGCATTCATACCGTTGATTTCCCGGTCGCGATCTTCTCTCTTCTGTAGGCGTTCATACCGTTGATTTCCCGGTCGCGACCGTCTTACATTATCTTCTGTAGGAGGGAACTCCGATTCCCGACCTCTTATATTTGTATCCCAACGAACCACCCATCCTTAAAAACATCCCTTATTGAACAAAAGCCTTCTTCGTATTTTCCTCCCCTTCCTCTTCTTCTATGTTTTCCGTGATTCTGACAAATATAAGAGGTCGGGAATCGGAGTTCCCTCCTACAGAAGAGAAGAGGGGAGCGTGCCTACTACCTTTAAAGAGGTCGGGAATCGGAGTTCCCTCCTACAGAAGAGAAGAGGGGAGACGGCACGCCAAATCAACGGTATGAATGCCATCAAGGCATTCCCCGGAGCGTGCCTACTACCTTTAAAGATGTCAGGAATCGGAGTTCCCACCTACCGCGCCGCCAAATCCCACAGATACATAATACCACTACCACTCAAACTAACAACCGTTTCCATATCCGTAGCAAACCCCACACGATGCACCTTTTTCCCACCGATACCGACGTGGAACTCATGCAAAACCTTGTTCGTGCCAATATCCATGACAATAACATTCCCTTCCGTCGTGCCGACCGCCAACAACCTCCCATCAGGACTAAATGCGATACAGCTAATATAATAAACATCCGTATTCAGAACCGTCTTCACCTCACCGGTATCCACATCATACAGATGGACATCTGCGAGAGTCCACGCAATTGCAAATGTTTTGCCATCAGGACTCAGGAGTTCATCATAAACTCTCTCTGCTTCATTGAGATGTATCACACATTTTTCCTCACCTGTTTTCACATCCCACAAATAGTAAGTCATATTCTCAGCGACACTTGCGGCGGTTTGTCCATCGGTTCCATAAGCGAAATCTATCACAGCACCCATCGGTATATTGACCGTCCGACTCTGTCCATCTGCCTCCGTATCCCACAACTGAAGCGTATTCTCCGAACCCGCAATCGCGAGTATATCCCCCTCGGGTGACCAGTTGAGTATAGGAGACTTAACATCATCTTTATCCATCAACTGCTTCTGCTTCCCCGAGTCCAAATCCCATATAGATATGCCTGAAGGATAATCCCTCGTAGCGATTGTTTTCGCATTCGGATTATATGCAATGTTGAGTGTCTCGAACAGTGGTTCGTTGATATTCTCTCGGTTCAAAGTCTTCTGATATGCACCCGTTGTTGCATCCCAAAGATAGATGTTCTTATCTTCACTCGGGGTTGCGATTGTATTCCTATCAGGACTGACGGTGAAGCTTGTGAATTCACCGTAATTATCAGCAAATGTGTGTATTTTTTCACCAGTTGAGATGTCCCAAATCTGTAAGGTTCCGTCGGTGCTGCAGCTTGCCAGAATCGGTAAATGTGGATTGAAAGTAACAGCAAGCACACTCCCCGTATGTCCTACGAGTGTTTTATCGTGTTTGCCAGTCTTCACATCCCATATATGGATACTGCCATCCACGCATCCCGCAGCTATCAGACTGCCAAACACATTGATTGCAACGTCGTTCACACGCTCCATATCCCCCGAAAGCATCTGTTTCTGTTGTCTCGTTGCCATGTCCCACAGACGGATTGTTTTGTCCGCACTACCACTAATCAGTGTGCTACCGTCGGGACTAAAGACCACACTTTTCACATCAGATCCGTGTCCTATAAGGTCTTGTATGAAGACCCCTGTATCCTTATTCCACAAAGCGATCTTGCTGCTACTCTCCGCAGCTGCGAGTATAGGTTCATTCGGACTGAACGCCATATCCCAAATATGGCTCCTCTGTCCCTGTTCTTTTTCCAGATCAAACTTTGTCTGTTCTGTCCGCAGATGCACATGATAGAGTTTCACACCATCAGACCCATTCACAGCGAATACATCCCTTGTCGGACTGATCGCAACCTTGCTGGCAATAGCACCAATAGTGTAACGATATAATGACCCGTTGGAGAGATACATAAAATAAAGGGTATTCTCATCGTCAACACTCAGGATAGAATTGTTTTTCGTATCAACTGCAAGAGCCTTAACACTCTTCGTGTGCCACTTCATCAGACGGAGTGGAATGTGTGTGACAGCATCGTAGACCCACACCCCAACAGAACTTGCCACAACGAGTTGTCTACCGTCTTTTGAATATACCACATCTCGGATACGTCCGTTACCGATCCGTGCTTTCGCACCGTTGGGTAGTGCGAAGGATCTATTATGTATTTCTTGAGCGAAAGAGATAGGGGTGTAAAATGTTGACAGGTAAAGGAGTGCAAGAAATGTGATAAAAGGGGATTTTCTTATCATCTGTATCTACCTTAGTTTGCGAGTTTATGGAATGTGCTTTATATTATATCTAACTTTCAGCAGATAACACAATATATTTTAGGAGGAAACTCCGATTCCCGACCCTCTTTAAGGTAGTAGGCACGCTCCGTCGTGCCGTCTCCCCTCTTCTCTTGTCTGAATCACGGATTGGCGCGGATTACGCAGATTACGCGGATTATGCCATTGTGTATCAGTGTTGGTTTCTTCTCTTTGTAGGAGGGAACTCCGGGGAATGCCTTGATGGCATTCATACCGTTGATTTACCGGTCGCGACATCTTTTAAGGTAGCAGGCACGCTCCGTCGTGCCGTTCTTCTCTTCTGTAGGAGGGAACTCCGATTCCCGACCTCTTTGTATCTCAACGAACCACCCATCATATCAAACTGCCCTCGTTCAACAATAGCCCTCTTCGTATTTTCCTCCCCTTCCTCCCCTTCCGTGATTTCCGTGATTCAGACAAATCTTCCTCCCCTTCCTCCCCTTCCGTGCCTTCCGTGATTCAGACAATCTTGTACGGTAGCAGGCACGCTCCGCGTGCCGTCCGCCTTTCGTGTTTTCTGAGTTTTCGGTACTTTAGCCAAAGCGTGTGTACGGCACGGCGGAGCGTGCCTGCTACCGTACAAGAAAACACGGAAGGGGATACACCTCTTCTGTAGGCGGGAACTCTGATTCACGACCTCTTACATTCCGTAGGGGCGGGGTCTCCCCGCCCGTGTTCCCAACAATTTGTTATCTGCAAGAAATAGCACTCACCATCATAAACACCATAAATCGCAGCAAGAATAGCATACCACAACATAAAAAATACGGATTCAATGCCACACACAATAGTTTATTGCACATAATTTGTATAATCTGCTACAATATATGTTGACGTTAACAATGCACGGAGCGCGTTATTAACGTCGGGGCTGCTGCCTAATTTATTTTTGGGTGCGCCGCCGGTGGTCTAAACACCAGCGACGCTTAGCACTGCCATAGCACAGATATGACAGAGCTGGTTTCTATTATACCAGAAAGTCCTACTTTCTGTCAGGTAAAAATGGGAACCAGCACCCTCAAGGGACAAGATCCTAATATTTCTTCTCTTTTATTGACGTTTCTGTCAACATTCCTTGTGGACTGTTGAGTTATTATAGGTTTTATGCACTATTTTAGGGTATAATACTGTGTTACTAATAGGAGGAGGACATTCACATGAAAAAGCAAAATCAATACGGAGAACTCGCGGAACTAAAACGCGAAGCAGACGAAGCAGAAAAACTGTTAAAACCCCCACAGGTGAAGAACAATTCACCCGTAGAACAACCTACCAACCCCGTGCATGTGCAGGAAGATGACGCACCTCACGAAGGTGAACATGATGATCCCATAGAGGTAACACCCTCACGTGATTACAAACCCGTAAAGGTACAGATACCAGAAGGTATCACAGACCCAGATGTCTTAGCAGCGTGGGAACATCTGGAGTATATCGCTAACAATATTTGGGATTTTGGCGGTGTGCCATCAGACGAAAACGCAGCTCTAATCGCACAACTCATGCCACCACCTGATAGGTTTTCGGGTCTCAGCGGACACAGCGATGCTGAAGAAACCATAAATCTACTCCGCAGCTTGGATAGAAACGACCCGCGCTCCGCAGAAGTCCTGGTGACTTATTACTGTCAAAATATTATCGGGGGGATTGGTCCGCGAAATGCGATAATAAATATAGGACCGCCTGCCGTGCCACTGCTGATACCATATCTGTTTGAAGATGGTAATGCAGAAGCCGTCGCCGCTTTAGGTGGGATAGTCGTAAAGCATCGTAAGGAATTAGGCGGTATTGTAGACCACATCATCATTCCAAAATTCGAAGAAATTGCAGCAATAGAAGACCCACCTGGTGATATGGCTTTTCCGAGAAAGTGGGCACGGGAAGCCCTTGAAAGTTTGAAATAACCTAACCTTATTTATGAAAGGAGAATCCAATATTGTGATGCCCAACCTTCGCAGCTAAACATCATGTATCCGATAACTTCGTTTGAATATGAGTTGTCTATGAGTCATGGGTTCACAGTGGAAAAGAAGGTCTATAGCACAAGCGGTCCAGATGCTACTTTATTTGACCCATCCACAAAGTTTTCTGTGAAAGCGAAGTTTAAGGGATCCGAAGATACGGAAGAACTTGTCTCATCGTGTAACGGAAATAATGGTCGAAATAACAAACCGATATGGGTCAATGTGAAGTTCATTGGCTACTACGGGTCGGATCCCAATAACCAAAATACCGTTGAAATTACACAAAAGTGGATACAAGATCAAAAAGATATAATACGGCAGGAATACGTGATATGACACCACCCGGGAGTAGAGCGGAATTGCCGGTACCGAGCAAATCATCATTTGTTGCCACAATCTCTACCGACAACGGTGTGGATCTATGGAATACCGGACACTACGCGTATATGATAGATGAGGGATTGAAAGAGAAAAAGGCGGCATGGCTCGCGGAAGTTAATACGACCTACCGTATACCGAACGGTTTATCCGCGTTTACGGATGCCGAATTTAAGGTAAACAGTGGGTATCGAAATCCGTATCATCAGCGTTTTCATGTCGGTAAGGGCAAACTTGCTTCATTTCATAGTCGTCATCCGTATGGAGATGCACTGAATGTACACACCCCCGATGTAAATGGTAATGGCACAGTAGAGCAAACCTATAATAATGAGGCGAGAAGTGCCGATGGCGTTACTATGAAGAGAGCTGCCGAGTCCCAGTCTGTTGGTGCTCTGTGGACAGCCTCTTGGGAATTCTATAGCACCCACACGCATGCGGATTGGACGTTGCGTCGGATAGATGGCGGGGATTGGAAACCACTGGATGACACTGTCTATTCTCCACCGTGTAGCATAGATGGCACGGCAGCAAGCGGTCCGTGTGTGACGTGTGCGACGACCTCAAGCAACAACGAGGAGGTAGACACGCCAACGCCAACGATTACACCGTCTACGATCACCTATACGTGTAGTATTCATAGTGGTGCTGCAAGTTCTGAGTCTTCAGATCACAGCACAAGCATTTCGGGTTATAGCGGTTCATTCTACGAGTGTCAAGCACATTAGACATTTGCATGTGGACATATAGATCTGACATCTAATACGTATAGCCATCGATCAGAGACGTGTCCTCCCGAAAATGGACATAGTTGTGACTATGGATCTTACTACGCGTGTTCTCCACATATGCATGCGTATCCAACAACCTGTCATCGTAATCCTTGCACCGAAACTGTCAGCTCAAGTCATGTGCATCGCACCACATGCATTTTGGGACACAACTATTGGGCAGGGTGTCCTGACTTGAACTCACGCTGGTATCATACACACAGCACCCACACGATGACAAATTGTACGCGGTGTGGTGTTCCCTTCCGTCCCTGTGCCCAAGAGACAACCTGCACAGACGGCAGAAGACATGCAGAATAAATCACGGCTACTCCTAAAATCTTACAGGCAGGTATCTTTATGGTATCTGCCTTTCTCTTTCAAAACCAACCCTCTTACATTCTGTAGGCGGGAATACCATAATGGCATTCATACCGTTGATTTCCCAATCGCGACCTCTTCCCTCCTCTTCTGTAGGCGGGGAATGCTCTATAGCATTCATACCCGACGAATACCAAACACGCATTCGGCGTTGATTTGGGGGAATGCCAAAAGGCATTCATACCGTTGATTTCTTGATTTGAACTCCGGGAACGCCAAAAGGCGTTCATACCGTTGACTTCTTGATTTGGTGCGTTCCGTGATTCAGACAAATGTAAGATGTCGGGAATCGGAGTTCAAATCAACGGTATGAATGCCTGTGGGCATTCCCCGCCTACAGAAGAGGTGTATCCCTTCCGTATTTTCCTCCGCTTCCTCCCCTTCCGTGCCTTCCGTGATTCAGACAATCTTGTACGGTAGTAGGCACGCTCCGCGTGCCGTACACACCCTTTGGCTGAAGCACCGAAAACTCGGAAAACACGAAAGCCGGACGGCACGGCGGAGCGTGCCTACTACCTTAAAGAGGTCTAACCGCTAAAATACCGCCTACCTATTGGATATACATTGCTCCCCACCCGACATCCTCTCCAAACCCCCTCCCACATTCAGATATAATTGTTCCAACCAAACAAAAGGAGCAAAAAATGAATATCTTATACCTCATCATACTCGGCGTGCTGATATTCCTACTTGGATATGCCGTAAGCCGATTAGTCGGAACAAAAACAGGCAACATCACCCTACCGAAATGGTCGAACAGAGACCTGGACTCCACCATCGTTGCCATCGGCATGCTGATAATCTTTGGCGGGTTCGTTGAGGAAGCAAACATCGGTGACAAAGATGTATTCACGCGCCTCGTTGAGCTTTTCAACGGTGTGTGGCTACTTATCCTCGGATTTCTGTTCGGTAAAATGAGCAACGGGGGAAACGGAGAGACAAACAATGACACATCGCAGAGCACAGATAATCAACGCACTCGCAACACTGTTTGAACAGCTGAAAACCGAGAGTCCGGACTTCCCTATTGTCGTCAAGACAGTCCAGAAACGGTTTGTCAACTGGACACAACTGGATAAACAGGACGCTATCCCCGCACTCCTTCTAACTTACGGTGATGATGGCAGCATAGAAGAGGGTGGTAGCGATGCCAGATACGGTGCTGTCGGCACAATCGTGGAGCATCTGCCATTTGCCTTGACGGCAGTATTGAAGGAGAACGACACATCACCTTTGACAGAGCAGGTGGCGGATATCCATTACGCTATCGGTCGGTTGTTGAACGGCAATCGTAGGCTTGGGGTTGATGGTGTTGCGGACACACGGATTGTCAGTTGGAGTGGCAGTGAGGGTGCTATCGCTAAGTTTGAGGTGGTCAAGTTTCGGATAATGGTAGATCATGTCTATAGCGCGACGGAATCTGTGTGATATAGGATTTGTATGCATGTATACGCGTATGCATGTATACGTGTATGCATGCATCTGTATCACGGAAGGGGCTACATTTCTTCTGTAGGAGGGAACTCCGATTCCCGACCTCTTCTCTTTGTCTGAATCACCAAATCAACGGTATGAATGCCATCAAGGCATTCCCCGGAACGCACAGAAGGGAAGGAAGCGGAGGAAAATACACAGAAGGCTATTGTTCAACAAGGCAAGTTTGATAGGATGGGTGGCTCGTTAGGATACAAAGAGAAGAGGTCGGGAATCGGAGTTCCCTCCTACAGAAGAGGTGTATCCCTTTCCTCTTTTTCTGTGCCTTCCGTGATTCAGACAGTATCGCGACCGGGAGTTCGAAATCAACGGTATGAATGCTATTGAGCATTCCCCGCCTACAGAAGAGGGATTGTATTATAGTGCATTATACCTTCAGACTACAAAACCCACCTGTGATTGAGAAAGGCATAAACCGCGCAATCTGCGTAATCCGCGACAATCCGCGATTCAGACGAAGCGCACGGACGGCACGCGGCGCGCACCTGCTACCATGTCAAAACAGTATATACATAAATTGACAATTGGCATGCAATTTATGCATGTAACACATAATATTCACCACATCACAACTTGCAAAACCCCATAACAGTAAGGGTTCATCAGATTGGCATGCAAATTGCTTATCGTATGACTAAATTTGACAATACTGTAGGGGGAGTTGCGATGGGTATTTTGACTTCCGATCCATTTCTTATAACGTGGTCAACGAGTTTGGGTATTGTTAGTTTCTTTCTGAAATTTATCGCGACAGGTGCCAACCTATATATCTGTGATGTTGGGATTGCTATAGGTATTTGGGGTGTGGTATCTGCTGTGATAACGCGCTGGAAAGAGATGAGACCGCACCATAACATCAGAAAATATGAACTGATGGCGAATGTTGTCGTGCTGGTGGGTATTCCGAGTATCTTTGTATTGTGGTATGTTATGATCGGGATTCTGGTGTTGGATTGAACGGGGTGATTGTCTGAATCTCGGAGGACTCTAAGCCCGCAACTATCCGTGATCCAGACATTTTATTATTTCCGACCTCAACCCACACATTATCAGAACCGTCTGAGGATAGTGTTGAGTTCGCGGTTAACTGCACGACGGACGACCTCTGCCTCAGAGATACCTTTTTCCCGTGCTGCATCTCTAATATCCTGACGTTGCTGTGGTGTGAACAAGCTTCGTCGTTCCTTGCTTTCCTCTCGTTCAGCGTATTCATCGAGCGCGCGTCGGACAATTTCAACCTGTGTCAATCCGGTTTTATGGTGTTGATCCTTTAGCCACTGTAGCTGATTTTTGGTCATGGTAAACGTAGCATTCTGCATTCTCGTAGACATGTGGGACTCCCCTTTTCAACAATAATCCTATTATGTGAAACATATAATCACACTATTATACTATGTGTTATTATATCTGTGCAAATTTATTATTGTCTGAATCACGGAATATTTGTCAGAATCGCGGATTGTCGCGGATTACACAGATTGTGCGGTTTATGCCTTTGTCAATCAAAGGTGGGTTTCGTAGGATAAAGGTATAGTGCAATATAATACAATGTCTCTTCTGTAGGCGGGGAACTCCGATTCCCGACCGTCTTACATTACATTCTGTAGGAGGGAACTCCGATTCCCGACATCTTTGCAGCACAAAAAACAACACATCCTATCAAACTTGCGTTGTTTAACAATAGGCTTCTTCGTATTTTCCTCCCTTTCTTCCCCTTCTGTGTTTTCCGTGATTCAGACAAAGAGAAGACGGTCGCGACCAGGAGGTCGCTCCTACAGAAGAGGCGGACGGCACGCCAAATCAACGGTATGAACCATGCAGAATACCATACGCGTATTCTGCCAAAGGCATTCCCCGCCTACAGAAGAGAAGAACGGCACGCGGTGCGTGCCTGCCACCTTTTGGCGGGTATCAATACCGACTAATGAATTTTCGGATAGGTTGACCTGTCGCTGCATCCCACACATGCACTTCATGTGACGCAACAGTTGCGAATGTCCTGCCAGTCGGACTATACATCACCATATTGAGTCCGACATTTGAGTTATGACTTCCAACGCCGATCAGTTTTCCAAGGTACTCACCCGTCTTCGCATCCCAATGATGGACATCGGCACAATGGGCACTCATGATTGTGCTACCATCAGGACTGTACTCCACGCCACCGTGTGTAAAGATAGGTACTGTAAGTTTTCCGAGCCGCCGACCTGTCTGCACATCCCACAGTCTGAGGGTATTGTTCCAACTGCCACTTGCGAGAGTGCTACCATCCGGACTGAACGCAATACTATTACGGTGAGAATAATGGTGACGGTGTAACGTCAGTATACGATGACGTTTCCCTGTCTGCACATTCCATAGACAGATGGAACTGTCCATACTTATACTTGCGAGAAGTTTCCCATCCGGACTAAATTTCACATTCCAAACTTTATCGCTATGTCCGCGTAGCATGCGTAACTGTTTCCCTGTTTGGACATCCCACAGCCAGATATTATTGTCCCAACTCCCGCTTGCGAGAGTGCTACCATCCGGACTAAACGCAATATGCCATGCTTGGTGTCCAGTGAGTGTTCGGATGATACTACCGGTTTCCACATCCCAAAGTAGTATAATTTTCTCACCGTCCCAACTGCCTGCTGCGAGTGTCCTTCCGTCCGGACTGAAAGCGACGCTATAGACCCTGTTATTACCCCATGTGAGTTGCTTAAGTTCAAACCCTTTTGGAACGTCGTAGATCAGCACACCTTCAATGTTTGTCGCAACCGCAAGCATCTTTCCATCCGGAGAATATGAAATATCTTGGATGCCAAGCCTACCTTTACCACCGCGTGCGGGTGTGCTACTGTATGTGTCCTCTTCCTGTGGGTCATAAGCAAGGATACTGGATGTGAAGGTAAGTGTTATGATGAGTGCCGTGAATGTTGTGCGAATTATGTTTTTCATGTGTTCACCTGCTGTGTATAAAATGAGTTGCCTAATGTGATGAATAATATAACATATACTTGTCTAAATATCAAGATAGATGCGAATCAAACTTAATGTTTGACGGTGATGCTTGGGTCTGCATCGGAGGATAGGGATGTGCGGAAGATTCCGCTGCGCTTGGTGCCGATGTAGACTTTGTCACCGCTGACAGAGAAGGTTATTACTTTGTCTGGTACGTCTCGTGATACCTGCTCCCATCTGCTGTGACGGTCTAATTGATATACACCTGTTTTGCCCACGCCGTAGAACCTTTCTCCGTCAACTGCGAACTTTCCTATGATTGGAGGTACACCGACGTTGTCTGTGAGCATACGCCAATGCTCGCCGTTTGCTGATGCTAAGACACCTTCGTTTGTTGCGACATAGACTGTTGTACCTACATTTTTGATGTCATTGATACTGCCGAATTTTGTTGGTAGGTTTGTAGTGATGTCTCTCCAACTTCTGCCTCTATCTATGGAGTGAAGTAGACTGCCATCACGCTTGCCGACATAGACGTTTTGTGCGAAGGCTGCGACCTTAACGCCATAATCAGGTGTATCTGCCGTTGGCATACCGGTGTCAAGTAAGCCGGTATATGTTAGGTGTTGGCTATCGGGATGCCATTTTAGGAGGAGGCGTTTGTATTCTAAGTAGATTGTGTCTGCATTGATAGCGAATCCACCATTCTTGCGGAGATTTATTTTATCAGTTCTGTTTTTACCGTATATTTCCTCGATTATTTCGGCAGTGTCCGCGCCAAAATCACCGTTTTCCAATCGGGTCTTTACATCTATTTTTTGTGCATTGGAGAATACCTCTTCGCCGGGATGCAGACTAAGGATATAAAGGGTTCCTCTATCAACTGCGACTCTGTATAGCACGTTGTTGACAATGACCAATCTGTCGTCAGTAGGATATGTAATAAGATTGGCTTTTTCGAGACTTGTTGTGGGTGTGAACTCTCCGAAATCGAATTGTGCCTTTTTCCAAGTGTCGCCATCGTCATCAGATTGGTAATGATCGTGTCCAGTATAGATATAGATTTTGTTATCAAATAGAGCTAACTCTTGGACTCTGATTCCGAACATGCCATCCATGAACGGCTGCCATGAAATTCCGTGATCGTTTGAGCGGATAACACTACCTTTTGATCCGACTTTGTAAAAGGTTTCGTTTGTGGTTATACTTGGTGTGTTCCAAGTGTTAGCATAATCCATGTTAAATCCGAGGGAATTCCATGTTTTGCCTTGGTCAGTTGATCGGAAAGCGGGCATACCCATTACGACTATGGCTTCGTCAGAGACGAGTAGTTTGGTAATTAGGTCAGGGGATGGGTTCATTTCGATGTTGCCTGTTATGTTGACCCATGATAATCCTTTGTCGGCAGAGTGGAACACCCGCTTGTCTGCATGATCCCAATTTGCTTCTAAGGTTGTAAAATCTGTTCCTGTAACAACATAGATGTTGTCTTTGTGGATTGTAATTGTCTGGATATAGGTGCGTTCATCTAACGGCAATTTTGTCAATCTACCTGCTCTGAATAGATAGAGACCGGCGTTTGTGCCGATATAGAGTTTACCATCGTTTTGTGCGATGTCTGTGATTCTTTTGCCGATAAATTCATCGTTCAAATATGTCCACGTTTGACCTCTGTCAACAGATTGGTAGACACCTCTTTCACGCAATGCGAGGTAGATGATAAATTCTTCGGGGTAGTGGTCTGTAACGATGAGGTCTACAGGCAATCCTTCAGGTCTGTCGCAGAATGTGTTCCATGTTTCCCCGTCATCGGTTGAGGCGATAATGTCGTCGACATTGGTATAATATAGGATGCCGCGATGTTCAGCAAACTTTGTGTTGAACATATTTTTTGGGATGCCTGCGTTCATACTCGTCCATTCAGTTTCACCTTCGCGCATTCTATAGATGCCTAATTGTGAGGATGCATAGATATGATTTTTTGAGGATGCGAATAGGTCGAAGACGCGTGAACCGTGCGGTCCGTTTGTTTGTGTCCACTGTGTAAATGACCGTCTGGGTGAGAATTGTTCGCCGATGGCAGCAACAACTGTGTCTGATTCTTGTGAACCTACACCTTCGCTGTCTTTCTCGGAGGTGCTTTTCCCGATTATTGTGCGTAGTGATTCTTTCGGGACATCTTGGACTGTGAGTGGTGCGTCTACGAGTTCTACGGTCATATCTGTTTCTGCTTCGAAGCTAAACGGCTCTTGGAATAGGTTTGTCTGTTGATGTAATGCTCCGAGTAATAGCAGGACTAATATGGCTGCTGTGCCGAATGCTGTCCACGGGATTAGGGGTTTGACGACGGTGGGTGTCGGCTTGAGGTCTGCTATTTGCCGCATGATGCTTTCTGTAAGGTCGGTGGAGAGCTGCAGCCCGCCGAGGTGTTCTGTCATGAGGATTTGTTCTTCGGATTTCAGTCTGTTTCGTGCGCGGCGTAGTCTGCTTTTGATGGTGTTGACGGATACGCCTAAGAACTTTCCGATGTCCTTGACGGTCATTTCTCCGAGATAGTAGAGTGTGACGACTGTGCGTTCGCTTTCTGGCAGTTTTTCGAGTAGTTTTTTGACGATTTCGCGGTACCCCATCCGTGCGTCTATGTCCCGTTGTTCGGCTTCGTGTTGTGAGAAGAAGGTATGTTCTATCTCGTCTACTGGGGTGTCTTCTATGGACTGGGTTTTGGTTTTGTTCCTTCTCAGATAGTTCCAGCATTGCCGAACTGCGATGACATATAGCCACCCGTCGAATTGTTTTGGGTTTCTGAGGTCGGAGAGTTTTTGGTAGACTTGGAGGAATGTGTCTTGTGTGATCTCTTCTGCGATGTGGTAGTCGCCGACTTTCCGCCAAGCGAGTGCGTGTATCTGCTTCTGATACTTTTGTACTAATGTGCCAAACGCTTCTTCTTCGCCATCCAAAATTCTGTGTATAAGTGTTGTGTTGTTGTCTGCCATATACGAACTCCATGGTTGTCTGAAATTGTGGTGTTCATGGTATCGTCATCTCTATTTATAGTTAAGACACAGTTTCGGGTGTAAAAGGGTGCATTAATTGAAAAAAGTTTTAGAATCTTTAGAGTCAATTTGCCGATTGGCGCGATTCGGGGAGTGCTACTGCCTCAAATTGGTTCTTACCCACTTCATGCACAGATTTTTTGCGATGACATTTACCCAGTCCTCGAATCGTTTGGGGTCTTTGAGTTGGTATAACTTCTCATGGACAAGGATAAATGTATCTTGGGTGATCTCTTCTGCGGCGTGGTGGTCGCCTACTTTCTGTAATGCGAAGGCGTGTATCCGTTCTTGATACTTCTGCATTATAGCTGTAAAGGCTTCGTCATCTCCATCCAATATTCTCTGTATGAGTTGAACGTCGTTGTCTGCCATGTATGACCTCCATGTTGGTTGGTCTATTTTAGCATGTTTTTGTGGAGGTGTCAAGGGAATTGGTTTGTCTGGGTGGGGGTGGCGGAAGGGGTGGATTATCTTCTTTTTGTCTGAATCACGGATTGTCGCGGATTACGCAGATTGCGCGGTTTATGCCTTTGTCAATCAAAGGTGGGTTTTTCAGGATAAGGGATATACCTCTTCTGTAGGAGCGACCCGGGGAACGCCATAGGGCGTTCATACCGTTGATTTACCGGTCGCGACCGTCTTCTTTTTGTCTGAATCACGGAACGCACGGAAGGGGAGGAAAAAGAGGAAAATACAAAGAAGCCTATTGTTGAATAAGGCGGTTTCATAGGAGAGTAGTTCTTTGAAATACAAAGACGGTCGGGAATCGGAGTTCAAATCAACGGTATGAACGCCTTATGGCGTTCCCCGCCTACAGAAGAGGGGTAGCCTTCTTCGTATTTTCTGTGTTTTCCTGCCCTTCATCCCCTTCCGTGATTTCCGTGATTCAGACAAAAACAAGAGGTCGGGAATCGGAGTTCCCTCCTACAGAAGAGGGGTAGCCTTCTTCGTATTTCCTCCCCTTCATCCCCTTCATCCCCTTCCGTGATTCAGACAAATAGAAGATGTCGGGAATCGGAGATCACGCATACAAAGAATTATGAGGTTAATGACAAAACTTTATACTCTATTTGAGTGTTACTTGTTTTTTTGGCATAATTTTGACACAACTCGTGAGGGGTTCTCCTTCTTGTAGTGGTAGAGGTTTAGGGCGGTTTTGGATTGTCGGTACAATTTTAAATAAAACAAGTAAATCGCGTTATTTATTGTATTTGCTTGCCAGTTTTTTCGGGTTTCTCCAGCTGCTTTTGTGCTGTGTTTTGTATCCGGTTTTCTGTGGTTGCTCCTGATATTGCGTCGAGTAGGAGTTTTGTCATGTTTTTTTGGAATAGGGTCTGTTGGTGGATGTCTATATCTGTTGTGCGGTTGAGTATGTTTATTGCGGCGATTGTTTGTAATTTGCATCTGTGGAGTCGTTCTATTTCAATGGTGTCGGCGGCTGTTGCGAGGTGCTTTTGGAGTATTGTGTAGTGTTCATATAGTGTTGCGATTTGCTCTTTTGTGTGGGTGAAGGGTACGTCGTTTATCATCTCTAAGTATTCTGTTCTCTCTTTTTTCCAGTATTCACCGTATTTTTTGTGTGGCCATCGTGGGTTTGTGGGTTTTAGGTAGCTGACTCGCATGAGTAGGAAGTTTTTTATGTTATCGTATCCGCAGACGTTTTCGAATTTGAAGACGTGGAATGGTGTAACGTCTTTTAGCATTTCGTCGGGTAATATCAAGTCTATTGTTTGTGATGTTGTGAGTCCTCGTGCGTGATGGCGTATGATGAGTCTTCTGAAGTTGTCTGTTAGGCATTTGGCGAGGGATCCTGTGTAGTGTAGTATCTGATAGGTTTGTATTGCACGTTTTTCTTTTTCTATGTTTTCGTGATCTTCTATACAATTAAGTGCTCCTGACCAGAGTTTGTGTGCGTAGGAATATGTGTCTCCTTTGACTTCCCAATTGTGGTTTTGTGCGTGTATTTTATCTATGTATTCCTGTGTTTGTTCCTGTGTCATTTTTGGTTTCCTCGTTTTTTGTGTTTGTATGTATTTTATTGTAATTGATGTTGGTATGGGTTGGGTGTTTTTTTTGGGTGTTGGAACAATAGATATCCAATATGTTTCATGTGTGTTTGGTTGTTTGAGGAAAGTTGGGTTTGCAAAACTTAGCCTATAGGATTGGCTTATACACATTTCGGACCGATGGTGCTGAAGAGGTCGGGAATCCAAATCAAGAAATCAACGGTATGAGTACCATAGGGCATTCCCCGCCTACAGAAGAGAAGAACGGCACACCAAATCAACGGTATGAATGCCATCAAGGCATTCCCCGGAGAGTGCCTGCTACCGTACAAGATTGTCTGAATCACGGAACGCACAGAAGGGGAGGAAGGGGATGAAAATACGGAAAATGCGGACGGCACGTCGGAGCGTGCCTGCTACCGTACAAGATTGTCTGAATCGCAGAAGGCGCGGAGGGCGAGGATTAAAAGTCCATAACATCACGCAACCAACCAAGCAAACAGATATAATTCATACCCATCACACCTACGGAGGAGTCAGCATTGCAGCAATATCCTCTGGCAACTGAATACCTGTTTTCTGCTCAAAATCCGCAACACTTTCATAGTCGTTACGAAATGAAGCAACGATATCATCTCCCATATCTTTGGCAGTTATCAGATCGGCTTTGGCTTTTTCCCAATCTTTGAGATGCAACCACACTTCTCCGCGATTGCTATAGGCTTTGGCATAATCAGGTTGTATTTCTATGGCTTTATTGAAGTCTTCAGTGGCGCGGTTATAATCACCTTTTTTATAGTAAGTAACTCCGCGATTAATATAGGCTTGGACATAATCAGGTTGTATTTCTATTGCTTTATCGTAGTCTTCAATAGCGCGGTTATAATCACCTATATCGTCGTAAGCAACTCCGCGATTACTATAGGATTCGGCATCATCAGGTTGTATTTCTATTGCTTTATCATAGTCTTCAATAGCGCGGTTATAATCACCTTTTCTGTTGTAAGCAACTCCGCGATTGCAATAGACTTTGGCATAATCAGGTTGTATTTCTATTGCTTTATCGTAGTCTTCAATGGCGCGGTTATAATCACCTATTTTATAGTAAGCAATCCCGCGATTATAATAGGCAGCTGTGTTATCTGGTTTATATTTTATCGACTCGGAATAATACTGAATAGCATTTTCATATTCTTTCTGTTTCACTTCAGCGGTTGTTGCTACATCTGCTCTATTATGACAAGTAACACCTCTATAAAACTGCGTGTAAGCATCTCCATGAATATCTTGACTTCTTATAAATCCGTACACGTCGTTGTAAATGGATTCAGTAAAAATACCATGATACTTTCGTAGATGTTGAAGTATCAATTTTTTAAGAGATGCGGGAATAATAACTATATTGTCCTCATTTGGTTCAATATAACCGTTTGGAGGACGAACAAACACACTTTTTTGACTAGCGACGCGATGTCGTGGATTCCGATGAGACTTTATCATGCCTTGTATTTCCTCTACTTTTTGAAGTATCACTCTACCGTCTTTATCATGGTGACCATCGCAAGCAAAGAATAGCGCAACCAAGTAGTCAGTTGTGAAGTCAATAAGGTTGGTCTTACCGCCATAATGCTGGATTTCAGTAAGAATCTCAAAATCATCAACTGCTTCAGGAGTATCTTCTTCTCTCACGCTAAACATTTTTGCCATACTCTGTCTATCATCTTTTAGCAATTCACCTGTCAGCGGAAGATGTCCTGTATGTTTTTTAGCACCGTTAAGCATCTCTTTTTGGACAACCTCTATATCAAAATCTTCCGTATCTCCCACATCAAAATCTCGGTAAAGGTTTGAGGACACTTTTTCATTGCATTGACGTTCCCCACGGTAAATGTAACCCCCATCACCAGACTTCTCCTCTATTTCGTTAATTTTTTCCTTAATCTGTTTTAATTCGTTTTCAGTGATCATAATTTAATCTCCAAAATCTAAATCGTTAATTTTTTCACAGTAGCTACAGAGACGACAGAGACACAAAAAATCCGCGTAATCCGCGCAAATCAGAGATTCATACACTTTAATCCGAATCTTTCTCAACTGTTTCTACGGTTTCTGGATTTTCTATCTGTTCCAGTCTTGAAGAAAGCGGTCCAATACGTTCCTTGAGTTTTTCTGCTAATTTATCATCACGCCGGATTAAGTTAATAAAGATTTTCTCATAATCTCTTTTGTTTGTGCATTTAAGAGATCGCGCGATCGTTTCAAGAGTACAACTTTGGCGTACTGGATAGCGAGCAATAAGTTGATCAAGGTTTTCTTCATCAACGAGTTTTTTAAAGTGATTAAGTTCTTCAGAATAAGGTTGTAAGTCCATCGATATACAAAGTGATTGGTTTGGATTATCCTTAATTGACTTCCAGTGGGGCATTTCGGATAGAGTTAATTCTTGTATTTTCCGTCTACATCTCTTCGCTGCCATTTCTTCTGCATGCTCTCTTAAGACATCAAGAGCCTTCTTTTTAGCTGTTTCTATAAGTTTCTCCACATCCTCTTGACGAAGTTCTGCTTGTTCGCCAGCAACCGCAGCAATAGCATCTGAACAATAATAGAGAGCCTCAGCTGAGTACACTTCTAAGGCGAATACCCCATTTTTTTCTAACTTTTCTACTTTCTCATTCTTTTTATCATCTCTATCAATAAGACCAAAGGCTTCCACATCGTGTTCGTCTGGAGATCCTCGTAATCCAAGCACTGCTTTTTGGACTTCTTCACAACTTCCTTTGGGAATTATGGATATATCTGGAAAAAGGGCATTATAGAGTGGATCATCTAAACTATTATCAGCATCCCCTTCTACAAAGAGAATTCTTTTCCTGGATCCTAAAATTGCGCGCTTAAGATCCTCTGGTAGTTGAGAATTGGGTTCAAGGACTTCGGCATCCCAGGCTACGCATCGATTGCTGCTCCACTGACAGGATCTGAGCATGAGTACTCGTGCATTCGGGTTCGCGACTGGTAGACCAATCTCATGGGTTGAAATAATAAACGTACAGTCCTCGCTTCTGAGATCAAATAGTGCCGATAGGAATGGTTGGGTGATGGAACGGTGAAGATGTCTTTCAGGTTCATCAATAAGAAATACTGTTCCAGGTTCAGCGGTAATAACTTGTGCTGCGATAATCATTGCGTTCCGTTCACCATCCGACATTTCTGCAATACTGAAGGACTGTCCCGTAGAATGCTTAGCGAGTAGATCTCGGTCGTTGGAATTTTCAATTGTAACCGTCAGCGTAGCGAGAGAAAGTAATTCATTTATCTGATCAAATGGAGATGGTGATTTTGCAGAAATCTCCTCCGCTTTTCCACAGTCGTGATCGTCAACATAACGAGTGATAGTACGAGCGCGGGTATTCTCTTTTGCCACTAAGTCAAACAAGGTAGTGGATAAATACCATTCAGGGTTGTATTCTCTCCAACGAGACTCGTATTGTTTATCATAAGCACGATTTTGTTGTTCATATTGTTGACGATTGGCAGGAGTGATATCGATGCTACCTGAGTTGAACCAGGTTTGTCTATGTGCAGTTATCCGCTTGACCTTATCTTGCGGAAGCACCGAAACAAATCGTTGCATTAATGCTGACTTGCCAGAACCATTCTGACCTACTATGAAAACTTGATCGCCATTCTTTAGATTTAGACTTATCGGGTCTTGATCAGCTGGAACTCTCGGAATATTCAACTTTATATCTTCCATCAAATTACTTCTCCTATTTCAGTGTGATGTATTGACTTTTTTTACGATACTCAGAAAGCAAACCAAATCATGATAATACAACATTTAGTCCTCAAATTTCAACCAAATCCATAAATCTCACATCTAAACCAATCTACGGTTTTCCTCAAAAACATTTTGCCTGCCGCAAATCCGCGATTCAGACACTCATCTCCACAAAGGCAATCTGACTCATTTTCTCAGTGGTGGTTTTATGGGATTAGAGTATATCTGCGTCAGGAACGGATATCGGTAGCATTTCTTTTCCGTGTTTTCCTCCCCTTCTGTGTTTTCCGTGATTCAGACAAACATGTCACTTCATCCTACAAAACCTACCTGTGATTAACAAAGGCATAAACCGCGTAATCCGCGAAAATCCGCGATTCAGACAAAGAGAAGATGTCGCGACCAAGAATTCCCCGCCAACAGAAGAAAAATTACCTATATACCTCACCAGACAATAAAACAAACATTTTTATTTGCATTCTATTTATTACTATGTTATAATATGACAAACATAGAAATAAATAAACTGAAACTCTAAGTAAAGATGGCATTAACAATCGCACCGATAGCACAGCAGAATATCACAAGCCACACGGCATACAATCTCCCTGTAACCATCAACGGTAACCCTGATACCGTTGATGTGAAAGGGATTCTGCAAGGGTTCTACTATACCTACGAGAGTGGCACATTGACAATTGCAGGCGAAACACAGCGGATTATCAGCAACGCGCAGTGGGAAATAATCGCCAAAAAGGGGAGTGAGACGGTCACGAGTGAGATAACCTATAATGTCGTGCCACCTGCCCCGATCATCGCTTCCGTTGCGAGACAGATTATACCCAAAGGTGAACCCTATTCATTGTCCGTGCAGATTGGCAACAATCCGAGTGAGGTGAAAGCGGAAGGACATCTCATCGGACTGAAATATACCGGCACGAACCCGCTAAAAATCTCTGGCACAGTGCCGACAGATGCTAAGTTCACTGTGGAAGCGGGAACATTCGTCATCAATGCCAAAAATACAGGCGGGATACACACCCGAAACATAGATTGGGAGTTCGCACGCAACCTGTATGGCGTGGATATCGTGGATGAAAAGGTATATGTATTTCCAAATCACTTTATGGAGGATCAAACCCCTGTTGCGTCCCGTGTTTTCAACCTACCGAGCAATTTGCCGTCACGGAGCGGTGCTGCGATTGATGGCAATGACCTATATGTTTTTGACTATACCAATGATGAGGTTATTATCATACCCGCAGACACGGCACACTTGGCGACTGCCACAGCAACCAGAAGATTTTTCCTGAATAATGTCACCACGCATGTCGGTGGGTTGACGGTTGACGAGGAGAATGTCTATATCATTGACCGCAACGGCAATATCCGTGTCTACGACAAAACGACTGCGAACAATCAACGTGCTAATCCGATACGCAGTTTTGATGCTGTTGATGACACACTGAACACACAGGCACTCACGCACGATGACACATATCTTTATATCGGCTACAGATATAGACCTGACAATCTGTCTTATGTTTCGGTTGTGCGTAAAGACACTGCTGACGGCGCAACCCCGACGATAGAACGGAGTTTTCAGACACCCTTCGCGTCTGGATATCCAACCGGAATGGTTCTCCATCAGGACGATATATATTGTGCTTCATCGGGAACAACAATCTATGTATTTCCGAAAAACACTGCGGACGGTGGGACAGCAGTTGCGTCGCGTCAATTCAGTCCGCCGTCTGGTGCGGATAGTATCCGCGGGCTTGCGATTGGGTGATTTAGGTGTCAGCGGTTGGTTATATCAAGGATTGACAATGCGTTGTTGTTTTAGTTTTTCTATTTCTTGTCTAAGTTCTTGGTTTATTTTTTGTTGTTCGGTATCGCTGACGCTGCGCCACGTTATGATAATCTGAGGTATTGCTATAGCAGCTACGATGAGGGCTAAAAGTCCATAAGTGATATATGTTACATGTGTTATTTGATTTTGAATGCCAACAAATTGTTTATCAATGCCATCAATATGATTGTCAATGCCATCAAATTTACCTTTCATCTCAGCAACATCTGTTTTCAGAGTTACGATGTCAGCTTTAATCGGTTCAAGTGCATCATCAATGAGAATGCGGATTTTATTTAGGTCTTGTGCAGTTAACTCACCGATGGCAGGGAGTGTAATGACACAAAATAGGACTGAGCATAGCAAAACGGTTTTCATTGAACATCTCCTTTTACATATAGTTAACCACGTTTGCACTCAGTTGTCAACGAGAAAGAAATAGGAATTGTCTGAACCAAGATTTAGCAAATCGAGAAGGCAACGGCTGAAAGCCGATAACCAAAAGGAGAAAACAATGATACGATCAGAAAAATGCAGAATACTCTTGTGGGGGATAGCACTGCTCATCCTCATCATACTCAGCAGCGCGACGACACACGCGCAGCTACCGGCAACCGTCCAAAAACCCTCCATCGCGGGGACATACAACGAAATCGCAGGCGCGCGTGGATGGGGAATACTCGGTGCAGTGCCGTTCCAGACAGGTTTCGTCAACGGCAACGCATCCGCCATCGCACAAGGCGGTGGCAACATCATCCGAGGCAAATATCACGCGGAGGCAGGAATTACAATCCGTAGATTTGACTTCAAGCTTTACACAGACGGTACATTCAAAGGATATTCCGCACGGGATCTCGGTCGACAATCTGACATCGGACTTGCAGTGGAGTTTCCCGACTTTGATGTCGCTGGATTCCACGCGACAGGCGGTGCAGGTGTGTTCGGACGCAACGCAGGACAGTTCGGTCCTCCCAACGCACGTGACGATCTGGAAAACCTCGGCTATGATCCGAATTCACTTGATGGACGCGACCTCGAAACGGTCACGCCTCCACCGAGTGGGTTATCGTTCAAAGCAGGTAACAGTCTGAACCTACTGGCATACATCCTACTCACACATCCGAAAGGATTTAATCTCGCTGTGAAGGCAATGCCAGAGGTAGCAGGTGCGGGTGACAATCCTGTGCATCAGTTGATCATCACCCCCAGCACAAGTTTTGCGTTGCGAGAGAATATTGACATAGAACTCGGCGCGGACATCGGGATACAAACCTTCAACGACACTATTGAAAAGGAGTTGGCAACCCTCGTAGCAGTGAAACTGTCATTTTAAAGGCAGTATGCACCCTCCAAATCGTGACCGTATTACATTCTCTTCTGTAGGAGGGAACTCCGATTCCCGACCATATTACATTTCTTCTGTAGGCGGGGAACGCCCACATGCGTTCATACCGTTGATTTACCGGTCGCGACCGTCTTTCTCTTCTGTAGGCGGGGAATGCCTTGATGGCATTCACACCGTTGATTTGAACTCCGATTCCCGACCTCTTCTGTTTGTCTGAATCACCAAATCAAAAAATCAACGGTATGAACGCCTTTTGGCGTTCCCCGGGTATGAATGCCATCAAGGCATTCCCCGGAACGCACAGAAGGGGAGGAAAAAGAGGAAAGGACGAAGATGCCTATTGTTCAACAACGCAAGTTTGATATGATGGGTGGGTTTTTGGATACGAAGAGGTCGGGAATCGGAGTTCAAATCAACGGTATGAACGCCTTTTGGCATTCCCCGCCTACAGAAGAGAAGATGTCGGGAATCGGAGTTCCCTCCTACAGAAGAGGTGTCAGAAGCACCGAAAATGCGGACGGCATTCCTCGGTGAGTGCCTACTACCTTGCAATATATTATGAAAAAACTACTGATTTTTATTCTTATACTCACGATATTCATTCAAGGACACACACCTATCTTCGGTGGCAGCGATGGCACCGATGAACCCGTCAACCAACCGAAAAAAGGATGGGTCTACGGAACAATAGAATACCCGCACGATGTCCTTACACCGCGCGACTATTTTCTGTTACTCCGTGCACATCCGAAAGCAAAAGTGCCGATGATTACAGGTGGATACGCAACAACCGATGTCTATGTCAAAGTCCGACTACGTGGCGTATCCACACCACGCGCACTCCAAAACCCAATTGACCGACACCGACCCCATATCTATTTGGACAGAGAACGCGAAAGATGGGACACCGCAATGCGATATGTCTGGAACGTCATGCAACCGAATAGAACCTTTCGGGTCGGTAACTTTGAGGTATTGGAAACGGATGCACTGCTGGAAGCGGATATTGAGTTCCTCCTCGGTGGGACGTGGATCAATCTCGCGAACAGCATGGTCAACGACGAAATCGCACGCACACCACAGGAGGAATTTGACTGGGATTGGGGAACACGCGGCATCGGTCCAACAAACCCAAACATCCCGCAGTGACTAATCCATCATATTTATCCACAAACCTTTAGATCGGAGAAATAACTATGGCAGACAACGACTATTTCCAATCCCTAACAAAAAACTATTGCAGTGATGACAGCTACCCCAATTTCGAATTGTCTTATTACCCGATGAACGCAGAATTGGCACGCAAAATCAAAGATTGCAAAGTATCCGCCAGTGCGCGCTGTGCTTACGACTTTATCACACTCAACGCCGCCAACATCCGAAACGGCATATCCCGTCCCGTGGATGTTGACGCGCTGTGCAAATATCTGGGGTTGACGCGCAGACGTGTATATCAATTACTCGCAGAACTTGAGTCGCACGAACTCATCGTGCCAAGATGCAACCGATCCCGATGGATATACGACATACCCGCATTGGGTGTCCACACCGATAAGATGAAAATGTTGAACGCACAGAAGCGGGCAAAGTATTATGAGAAAAAAATTCAAGTAATCGGTAAAGTCATCAAACGGAAAGAGGAATTCTCCTCACGACAGCAGAAAGGGTTTCTAAAGGTCTTCAGGGAAGCTACATCTTTTGAGGAAGAATTGCGAATGATTACCGTTCTATTGGGTAGACCTCTCACAACCGATCAACAGGAACATCTGAAGGAGGGATTTGAGAAATTAGACCAGAAATAGTGATAATTGTGTGTAAGGATATTGCACCTATGTGCAAGGGTATTGCACGGGGGTGCAGTCTTCTTGCACTAAAGTGCACTCATCTTGCATTTTGTCAGAATCTGTGATGCTACGGTGTTAGTCTCCACAAGGGTTTTCAGCATTGATAATAACTCCTTAATTAAGTATTAAATAAGTACTAAATAGAATCGTTAAAGCGTTTCCCGCAAGGAGACGAATTTTATTTTTTTTTATAGCACTGTCAAAAGCATGGATTACACGGAAGGGGAGGAAGGGGTTACATATCTTTTCTTGTACGGTAGTAGGCACGCTCCGGGGAATGCCTAAATGGCATTCATACCGTTGATTTGGCGTGCCGTTCTTCTCTTCTGTAGGCGGGGAACCATGTGGCATGCCAAACGCGCATGCCGCCAAGGCGTTCATACCGTTGATTTGGACCTCCTGGTCGCGATCTTCCCTCTTCTGTAGGCGGGGAACGCCCACAGGCGTTCATACCGTTGATTTGGACCTCCTGGTCGCGATCTTCCCTCTTCTGTAGGCGGGGAACGCCCACAGGCGTTCATACCGTTGATTTGGACCTCCTGGTCGCGATCTTCCCTCTTCTGTAGGCGGGAACTCCGATTCCCGACCTCTTATATTTGTATCCCAACGAACCACCTATCCTTAAACATCCGTTGTTGAACAATAACCTTCTCCGTCCTTTCCTCCCCTTCCTCTTCTTCTGTGCTTTCCGTGATTCAGACAATATAAGATGTCGGGAATCGGAGTTCCCTCCTACAGAAGAGGGGTAGCCTTCTTCGTATTTTCTGTGTTTTCCTCTTTTTCCGTGTTTTCCGTGATTCAGACAATCTTGTACGGTAGCAGGCACGCTCCGCGTGCCGTTCTTCTCTTCTGTAGGAGCGACCCGGGGAACGCCATAAGGCATTCATACCGTTGATTTCTTGATTTGAACTCCGGGGAATGCCCACAGGCGTTCATACCGTTGATTTGGATTCCCGACCTCTTTGTATTCCATCGAACCACCCATCCTATAAAACTTGCGTTGTTAAACAATAACCTTCTCCGTCCTTTCCTCCCCTTCTGTGCCTTCCGGGGAATGCCTTGATGGCATTCATACCGTTGATTTGGTGATTCTGACAAACAGAAGATGTCGGGAATCGGAGTTCCCTCCTACAGAAGAGAAGAACGGCACGCGGAGCGTGCCTACTACCATGTGGATTCTGTTACTCAACCCAATCTGATTTGGTGCTGAGGTCCCACAATATAACGGTGCCGTCACCGCTGCCACTTGCCATCGTCTGTCCGTCCGGACTAAATGCGATGCTATTGACGGTAAAAGTATGTGCTTTCAAACTGAGGATGGGTTCCCCGGTGTGTGCTTCCCACAGATCCACGGTTCTGCCATGACCACCACCTGCATCAATCCATTTGGACTAAACGCAACACATTTGTTACCACTATACCGTGTGAAAAGTGTCCGCACAGATTCACCTGTCTGCGGGTTCCATATACGGATAGTTCCATCATCAGCTGCACTTGCCAACAAAGACCCGTCCGGACTATACGCAACCGAATTTACGATAAATTTATGACCTTCTAATCGATGGGTAACTTTATTGGTATTTGTATCCCATAGCAACACAACGTTATCCCAACCTGCACACGCAGATTGAGTTCCATCTGGACTCAACGTTATGCATGTGATTCCTTTCTGGTATTCATCGAATCTGTTTACGATTGTGTTTGTGCGTAGATCCCAACATTCCACGATTTGACTCGAAAAACTCCCGCAGTAGAGGTGCGTGCCATCTGGTTTGAACGCAAGGCTATTGTAAGTAGCGCGTTCCGATTTTAGTGTCTTAATCGGTTCCCATGTTTCCGCATCCCATAGATGAATTATTGCGCGATTACTCACACTCGCGATCGTCTTCCCGTCGGGACTGAACACGATATTATTTACGAAATTGTTATGTCTCTTCAGCTCCCGTAAGGATTCTCCTGTCTGTACGTTCCACAGATGCACGGTGTTGTCTGTGCTTCCGCTCGCGATCGTCTTCCCATCGGGACTAAACGCGACACTATAGACATGATGTGTGTGTCCGTCGATTACCCGAAGCTGCGTGCCTGTGTTTGCGTCCCATAAACGCACTGTGCCATCTCGACTGGATGTCCGCACCGTCTTTCCATCGGGACTAAATGCAACGTTGAGAACCCCAGAACTGTGACCTTTCAGCGAATGGATCTGTGTGCGTGTTTGTGCGTCCCATAGGCGGGCGGTATAGTCATTACTCGCAGTCGCCAGTTTTGACCCATCCGGACTGAAGATAACGATATTAATATCGTCCTCATGTCCATCCATCACGTTCCGTAATTCACCTGTCTGTGTGTCCCACAGATGAGCAGTTCCGTGATTACTTGCAGTCGCTATTGTCTTCCCATCAGGACTATATGTAACACTGTTTAATTGATCTGTTTTATATCCTGCGATTGTTCGTATCCTGTCTCTTGTCTGTATATTCCATAGATGTAATTTATGGTCTCTACTTGTACTCGCCAACGTCTGTCCGTCAGGACTAAATACGAGATTCATGATATCACCCGTCTGCTCAGCGAATGTGTGAAGAAGGTTACCGGTTTGCACGTGCCATAAGTTGATGGTTTTATCAAAAGAGCCACTTGCGAGCAATTCTCCATCCGGACTGAACGCCACGCATTTTACAGCGCGATTGTGTCCTGTCATCGTCCGCAGTTCCGTCCCTGTGCGTGCATCCCATAGACGGATGGTTTTATCATAACTCGCACTTGCTAACAGAATGCTGTCTGGACTGAAAACTGCATTTAAGACAATCTCGGTGTGTCCTTTCAACATGTGAATCGGTTCGTCTGTCTCTGCGTTATAGATCCAGATACCTGTGCTACAGGCGACTGCTAAGTATTTTCCATCGGGTGAATAGGTTATATTTCCACTTACTGCGCCTTTACCGAGACGCACTTTCGCACCTTGAGGGAGATATTGTAACTGGAAATTCTTTGTGTCTTGCGCGAGTGTTATTTGTAGGAATGTATGTATGGTAAACCCAATGGCTAATGTAGCGGTGAGTGTCTTTTTCATTTGGAGGTTTATCCTTTTTTGCTTTATATTATGCCATGGATTTAGGATAAATAGGGGATTATTTTTGTGGGTACTGGTGTATACATGTATGCATGTATACGTGTATGTATCACGGAAGGGGATAAACATCTTCTGTAGGCGGGGAATGCCCACAGGCATTCATACCGTTGATTTGGGGGAATACCTAAATGGTATTCATACCGTTGATTTGGGGGAATACCTAAATGGTATTCATACCGTTGATTACTTGATTTGAACTCCGATTCCCGACCTCTTTTAAGGTAGTAGGCACGCTCCGCGTGCCGTCTCCCCTCTTCTCTTTGTCTGAATCACGGAAGGGGATGAAGGGGATGAAGGGGATGAAAATGTGGGAGGGCTACCCCTCTTCTGTAGGAGCGACCCGGGGAACGCCCACAGGCGTTCATACCGTTGATTTACTGGTCGCGATCTTCCCTCTTCTGTAGGAGCGATCTTCTGGTCGCGTCCCTCTTTGTATCCAAAAACCCACAGATCCTATAAAACTTGCGTTGTTAAACAATAACCTTCTTCGTCCTTTCCTCCTTTTCCTCCCCTTTCTGTGTTTTCCGTGCTTCAGACGAATATAGCAGATGGCGGACAGCAGTCGGCTATCCGTAGGTGCGTCCTCTTGACTGACACCTGACTGCTGATGGCTGACCGCTAACACCGTGATTCAGACAAACAGAAGAGGTGTCAGAGGCACGGAAAAGGCGGACGGTACGCCAAATCAATGGTATGAACACGTTTGGTATAATAGGCAATTATGATTCGCTATGGTTTGAATTTTGCAATCACATCACCAAGTTTTTTGAGAGAATTATTGCGCTGCAAAGTATCTTTGTCAATCACAATATGTTCAGCAACTTCAGGAGATCGCGTTTCGTGGTATTTCTCACGGTCAATGTTCCTTAGCTTGAGTTTAGGATTCAGTTGTTCGAGAACACTTTCAGATAACTCAATAAGATGCTCTTTCGCACCCTTACCACCACTGACTGCCTCAACAATTTTTTCAGTATCGCCTTTTTGATAACTGTTTATCAACCGCTTAAGAGATGGGTCTGCTGATACCTTACTACGACAATTTTCCCTATATTGTGCTCGTTTTGTAGCATAATAACAGAATATGCCGATACAATCTATAAGCAACCACGCTTCAAGTTCTCGAACAGCCTCAACGAGAAATACTTTACCAGCAAAACGGCTGTCGTTGACGACCCGTTTAATCTGATTTATGCGCGAATTGGGTTGTTGTAATTGTTTATGTTGTGTCATAGGTCCGTCTTGGTCAATAATTACAATTACACAATCATCTTGTTTAAGGTAATTCTGAACTGCTTTCTCAAGGTTTATTGAGGGTTTCCATTTACCTGCTGTATAGATTGGTATCTGTCCAAGTTTCATAAATGTCGTCAACTTGTTTGCCAAACATCCGACTGCCTTCTCATCGTTGTCTGACTCCACAGTCCAGATTCTTATACTTGGCATTATGACTTTTCCTCCATGACATCTTGCAACAGTTCACTGTCAAAAATGGCACTCCCAATACCGAAATCATCAATCCAGCCTTGAAGTGCTTCCCTTTTACCACGGTAATCCTCAAGGTTATCCGCTTCTGTGCCAAAACCGGGGCGGTTATGTAAAAGTAGAATACCAAGCGAATCCGACAAGCTTGCTGGATCAAAGGCATCAAGCAGTTGTGAACTGTGGGTTGTAATAATGACTTGAGAACGTTCGGCAATTTGCTCAAGCACATATGCGATGTCTGTTAATGCACCAGGGTGAAGATTCCTCTCCGGTTCTTCAATAGCAATTAACGACGGTAATTCAGGTTCGTTTAACAAAATATAATATGCAACCAGACGTAGTGTACCGTCAGAGGCTCTCTCTATAGGAAATGGATTCTCATATCCTTCTGAAAGGCATAGTTGATGATCTCCATCTATTTCACAGAGATCTATTTTGATGTTCGTACATCTTTCAAGGGATTCACTCACGTTGTCGAAACGCTCCCGATCATTCTCGTACCAGTATGATAGTAAGGTAGGTAACGTTGAGCCATCATCATCTAATTTTGGTGATTCGGACAACCCTTCAGCTTTTCCTGTTAAGAATTCAGTTAATTTTGCTGCAACACCTCGCATTTGTCTTGGTTGAAAGTCATAAAATTCCCAGCCTTTAATAAACTCAGTTAAGGCGCGAGTAATTGGTTTGTTTCCATAATCTCCCGCAGACTGCAAAGCGAGTTTATTGGACTTATAATTTGTGTTATTACTGTTATCTTCGTCCTGAACCGTACCTTCTCCATTTTTAATTGATATGACTTGGACAACTTTTTCACCTTTTAGCAATAATTCTTCGGAAACAAAAGAATTGTCAGATTTATCTGAAAGTTCCAGTTTGTATTCAGCCAAAGTTGATTCTACCTTGGCTTGTAATTCAAAAGAAATGTTATTAACTTTACCTGCCCACAGACGATCTTGTATATATTTAGCTGGGGGCGGGTTTTTAATACTCGTCATCGTGTTTAGAAGATCCAAAGCATTCAAGACGTTTGATTTTCCACTTGCGTTGGGTCCGACCAAAACAGTCAAAGGTTTAAGTTGAAGCGTAACATCCCGTAAACTCAAAAAGTTTTTGATATGAACGTTCTCTAAAAACACGTTTTCTTCAGTCATAATTGTTCACCTCCTACTTTAGTTTCAGCAATTATACATTGATATATTGTATTTGTCAACGGTATCCTGTAGTTGGGTGTGTTGTATGTTTTGTAGGTTGGGTTACTGTCTGAATCACGTAAAACACGGAAGGGGAGGAAGGGGAGGAAAAGAGGGAAAATGCCTTTGCGTATCAGGGGTGGTGTCTTGTGATGAAGGTATATTGGAATAGAATACAATCCCTCTTCTGTAGGCGGGGAATGCCAAAAGGCGTTCATACCCGGGGAATGCCTAAACGGCATTCATACCGTTGATTACTTGATTTGAACTCCGAATCGCGTCCCTCTTTGTATCCAAAAACCCACAGATCCTATAAAACTTGCGTTGTTAAACAATAACCTTCTCCGTCCTTTCCTCCCCTTCTGTGTTTTCCGTGATTCTGACAAACAGAAGATGTCGGGAATCGGAGTTCCCTCCTACAGAAGAGAAAGACGGTCGCGACCGGGAAATCAACGGTATGAACGCCTGTAGGCGTTCCCCGGGTCGCTCCTACAGAAGAGGGATAGCCTTCTCCGTCCTTTCCTCCTCTTCCTTCCCTTCTGTGTTTTCCGTGATTCAGACAATCTTGTACGGTAGCAGATACTCTCCGCGTGCCGTTCTCCTCTTCTGTAGGCGGGGAACGCCAAAAGGCGTTCATACCGTTGATTTGAACTCCGATTCCCGACCTCTTCCATCTTTTCCGTCCTTTCCTCCCCTTCTGTGTTTTCTGTGATTCAGACAAATAAAAGAGGGTTGCGATTCAGAGAGTAAAAGAACGGCACGCGGAGCGTGCCTACTACCTTAAAGCAGACAAAGAAATTGTCTGCCACCCAACACACAACATACTGCCTATCTATTGTCAATCCATTGTTCCCCTCACCATATTCCCTCAATACCTCTATCTCCGTTCAGATATAATATTGACAAAGACCCATCAGCCAAACAAAAGGAGATAGAAAATGACATTAACACCTCGACTCGGCGACAACTCATGGTTCGCCATCGCAAGACAACCAGACAACCAAACACCCATCACCGATGTAACCAAATTCGTCCAAAACCGATTCCCTTTCACCTCACTCGGATTAGACCAAGAATCCGAACTACAAGCAAGCGAAGCAATCGCAGGCAGACGTTCAGACACACGCGACCAACAGGGACAACTCTGGGGAAGTGGCACCATCGAAACGCAACTCTACATTGACAAGATGGGAGAGTTCTGGCGTGCCATTATCAACAGCGGCGCACCCACAAATACCAAGATTGCGGATACAGAGATCTACACAAACACCACATTCGCAGAGACGATCAACGATCCATCAACCGCACCCACAACACCGGGAAAACTTGAAATCACCCTCGTCAGCACGGACACAGCGAACCACCCGTTGCCAGCAGACACAGCACTCGGCACGGTCGATATATACGGACAAAGACGGGTCGGACTGGAAACAGACGCGCTGCTCCCGATGAAAGAGACGGGACTCACCTTCACAGGTGGCATCGCAACGACAAGCAAGTATTTTGCACGTGTGGACAAAGTCGTTTTCAATATGCCAGAAACCACCACAATCAACGCGGCGACAACCACCACCACAATTACTGCCAAATCGGGACAGAACACCTCACTCTACAAAAACAGCGATACGATCTTCCCCGGCTGGACAATGCAGCTGGTGCGTGGCAACATCCCTGCGGTTGCGGAAGGTGCTGTACCCGTCAACGCTACCCTCACCATAGCAGACAACATCCGTCTACAGATGGAGATACTCACCCGTAAACTGCACCCGTATCGGCAGATTGGGTCGAATACAGAGGCGTTCAAAATTACAAACACACTATCAAAAAAACCTTTCATCACCGATGTCTTTTATCCCAACTGGGGAGGCGTGTTAGAAGTGGACGGAGAGTGTCTGATATTTACGAACCTTGCTTTGAACATCAATCAAAACCTCGACTTCCTACCGGGTGTCAAGGCGAGTCGTTATCGGTTGCCGATAGCACCGACAGGGGAACGCCGAAACGTAACCTTGACAACGACCGTCTACTACGAAGTTGACGAGACAACAGGTGAGAAGTGGTCACAAGTGTTTCGGGACAATGTGCCGAGGAACCTGAAAGCATCGTGCTACTACTGGAACGAGGACGGCAAGCAGTTTTCGCAATCCTTTTCACTACCTGTAGGATATCTGACAGCATCACCGCGTATCGGTGTAGACAGCCGCGGACCGATCACACGCGAGTTAGCATTCAAAGCAGTCCCTAACAGCGACACCGATCCCGACGAAATTGAGATAGCAATAGTAACCTGAACCATGCACAATCTGGTAGGTTGGGTTCTGCACGAAACCCAACATGCCAAAAAACCATGCATAACCGAACAAACCCAAAACCACCACTGGAATGGTATCCCATACCCCAATATGTTGTCCGAGAAATCGGCACGCAGCATGTCATCCACAACATCCGCCAATACCTACGACATGCCGTAGATGTATCCGTCACCATACAAACACCCGATGGACTGGATACCGTCGCAATCATCAACAACGACCTTGTCTTTCAGATTGCCAACACGACGACAAAAAATCGCTTCCTGATCATTCTCACCGCAGAACGTCCCATCAGAAACACCCTCAAACCGTGGGAGATTGTCGACACGGAAACCGCACAGACAGCACTTGAAATCGTGCTAATAGAGAGACCTCCCGTTGTTCAAGCCGTCACGGGTGCTACTGGCAATACTGGTGCTACAGGACAAACTGGTATGACAGGTGCTACAGGCATCGGCACAACTGGCGCAACAGGACAAACTGGTGTCACTGGACAGATCGGCGCGACAGGTATCGTCACAGGTCAGACGGGTGCTACAGGACAAAGAGGTGCTACGGGTGATATAGGAATACGTGGTGCTACGGGTAATACCGGCAACATCGGGGCAACTGGACAAATAGGAATACGTGGTGCTACTGGCGACACAGGCGATAAAGGCGAGTCGGGTGACAAAGGTGCTACTGGGAATACGGGCACCATCGGGGCAACTGGACAGACAGGAAACGAAGGTTCAACTGGGGATACAGGAGAGAAAGGTGCTACTGGAGATGATGGTGAACGTGGGGCAACAGGTCGAACCGGTAGAAGAGGGGCAACAGGTCAAACTGGGAATCAAGGGGCAACGGGTGATACAGGTAACAAAGGGGTTACAGGCAACACAGGATCGACTGGTGAAACTGGTGACACGGGAGATCAAGGTGCTACGGGTCAGGTCGGTAACCAAGGTGCTACGGGTCAAACTGGAAATCAAGGTGCTACGGGTTCTACAGGAAATAAAGGAACTGATGGAGCGACTGGTGAAACAGGTGTAACGGGTGCTACTGGAACTAAAGGCATGACTGGCGACACTGGGGATATAGGGGCAACTGGAACTAAAGGCACGACTGGCGAAACTGGGAATACGGGTGCTACTGGGGTAGTCGGCACTCAAGGTGCAACAGGGAATCAAGGTGCAACTGGTAATACAGGGTCTACTGGTGAAACTGGAGCAACTGGGAATATAGGTGAAACTGGGGCAACAGGAAGGAGAGGCACCAGAGGGGTTACTGGTCAAACCGGGTCAACGGGTGGAACAGGTGTTACTGGACAAACTGGACAGACTGGCGATGATGGGGTTCGTGGACCCACTGGGAACAGCGGATCCACGGGTAGAACGGGTGCCACGGGAAACCGCGGCATTACAGGGGTAATCGGTCCGACTGGTAGTAGCGGTTCTACAGGACAGACAGGCGCAAAAGGTCCTACTGGTCAACAAGGTGTCCAAGGTCCTTCTGGTCCACCCGGTCCCACGCGAAGCGATCGAGTACTATACGAGAAAATTACCAGTTGGATCAAAGGTAGTAGTGGAATAAGTGTCGTTAGCACTGAATATGATACCGATCAATGCATCACAATCAGTGCATCCGGATCAAATTCATAGCCTTACTGTAGGTTAGGTTACGTTGTGCCCAACCCGACCTACAATGTAGACTACCTATTCAGTGTCGGTCTTGTTCTCTTCTCCACCGTTACCGTTTGGGACGGTTTCGGTAGTTGTTTCCTCACCGTCTCCTTCACCTTCGGTTTCGGTAGTTGTTTCCTCGCCTTCACCTTCGGTTTCGGTAGTTGTTTCCTCGCCTTCACCTTCAGTTTCGGTAGTCATTTCCTCGCCTTCACCTTCAGTTTCGGTAGTCATTTCCTCGCCTTCACCTTCAGTTTCGGTTTCGGTAGTCATTTCCTCACCTTCACCTTCAGTTTCGGTTTCGGTAGTCATTTCCTCGGTGCCTGTCATTGTATCCATAAGTGGATCCATCCCTCTTTCACAACCGACAAAGAAACAACTGGCAATAGCAAAAATAAAAATCAACGTCAAAAAATTCATCATTTTCATAGAATACTCCTTAATGATATCTATTGTGTATATACAAGGTATTTTATTTCCTCATATTTATTTTCCCGTTCTATAAGTCAGTGTAATCAATTACGCTTCCATTGTCAATATTATTTAAACGGTAGCAAATTCGCCTTGATGTGACTTTATTGACTACAGATTTGCAAAGCGACCCTCTTCTCTTGTACGGTAGTAGGCACACTCCGTGTGCCGTCCGTCTTCTCTTTGTCTGAATCACGGAAGGCACAGAAGGGGATGAAAATACAGAAAGGGATACACCTCTTCTGTAGGCGGGGAATGCCCACAGGCATTCATACCGTTGATTTGAACTCCGATTCCCGACCTCTTATATTTGTATCACAACGAACCACACATCCTATAAAACTTGCGTTGTTTAACAATAGACTTCTGTGTATTTTCCTCTTTTTCCTCCCCTTCTGTGCCTTCCGTGATTCAGACAAACAGAAGATGTCGGGAATCGGAGTTCCCTCCTACAGAAGATGTGTTGGTTCGGTTATACAAGTATACACGTATGCATGTATACACCTAATCCTTGAAAATGAGCCTGATACATGAAGATATTTTCCTCCCCTTCCTCTTTTTCCGTGCCTTCCGTGATTCAGACAAATCCAACCACGATAAACATACATGAAACATATTAGATATCAATTGTTCCTAACCCTCAAAACCCTACCACACACCCAGCAAATCAGTTAAAATACTATTACAATGGAAACCAAAACCACAAAACAGTAAATCAGAATCTTCGTTCAAACAAAAAACAATGCTCAACGCAAACATAACCAACCACACCACCGTCCACAACGGCACCTTCAACATAAACATCGTCTTTGACGAAAACGTAACGGACTTCGCCATAACCGACATCACCTTCACACCGGTATCAGGTAACGGCACAACAGGATTGACATTTTCTACGATCACAGGAAGCGGCACGACCTATATGATCACCGTCACCGTGCCAACAGACGTTGAAGGGTCGTTCAGCATAGCTATTGACGGACAGGTATCTGTCTCTGGTGTTTCGCAAGCCGTCATCGTCACTGCGCGCACCTTCACCTACGACACAATAACCGCTGTTACTACCGCATTCAAAAGCCTCCACTACCGAGATAACGGAGAAATAGTCTTGCGTGTTGCCTTTTCTCACGATGTCCTGTGGTTCAACAAAACTGATCTACAAATCAAACGTATGACAGGAGATGACCCGTCATTACTGGACTATTACATCACAGGGAGCGGCAGGGAGTATCAAACGGTATTCGTGCCAGCACCAAACACACGCGGATCGGTGTTAGTCGACATCAGCGGATCAATACAACGCACAACAGGCATAATGCGTGAGATCGTAAATACCGCCCCTATTCTCATCGCATATAACAACCTGATATCCACACCAAAGCACATCTCAACGCCATTCAAGGGAACTGATGGCTACTGGAATGTGTTGATTGCGTTTAAGCATCCGATAATCGGTTTCGGTGTGGATAAGATTGACATAAGCGTGCCTGCAACGCGACAAGTGATATATCAAGGCATGTCGCTTGATGAGAAACCCGCACCTGTTCCAGACTATACGGACGGCTATGAAATCGTTGTTGGCACACAGACATATCATTGTGTTGGCAATTGGAAATATTTAGGAGATAGCAACTCAGTGGTGCAGGGACGTTATTTCTGGCTACGCTTCTCCACCGAATCCCAAAACCCGCGCATCATGCTATTGCAATAACCCCTCTTCTGTATGCGTGCCCACCTATTCCCGATCTCTTTTAAGGTAGTAGGCACGCGCCGAGTGCCGTTCTTCTCTTCTCTCTTCTGTATGCGTGCCCTGGGGAATGCCTTGATGGCATTCATACCGTTGATTTGGATTCCCGACCGTCTTCTCTTTGTCTGAATCACGGAAGGGATGAAGGGGATGAAAAGATGAATGGATACCGCTCTTCTGTAGGAGGGAACTCCGATTCCCGACCGTCTTCTCTTTGTCTGAATCACGGAAAACACAGAAGGGGATGAAAGGGAGGAAAGGACGAAGAAGTCTATTGTTAAACAAGGTAAGTTCGATAGGATGTGTGGTTTTTTGTGGTACAAAGATGTCGGGAATCGGAGTTCCCTCCTACAGAAGAGAAAGACGGTCGCGACCGGGAAATCAACGGTATGAACGCCTTATGGCATTCCCCGCCTACAGAAGATGTGCTGGTTCGTGTATACAAGTATACTTGTATGCATGTATACACCTAATCCTTGAAAATGAGCCTGATATCTAAAGGCATTCTTCGTATTTTCCTCCCCTTCCTCCCCTTCCGTGATTTCCGTGATTCAGACAAAATTCCGTGACTCAGCCAAAATAACTGACACCTGACCACCAACACATTGTCAATCTATTGGATATCCTTTGTCCACATCCACATTTCCCAACGAACCCCACACCCACTCAAGATATACTATATAGCAAACAACTGAAAGCCGAGAACTACCATCATGCCACTTAAAAACCACGCCTTCAAAACCACATTCAAACCCTACCGCAAACTCGTCATCCTCGGACAGACGATAGACGACACGGTCATCAAACACATATCGCCACTCAATGCGGAGCTGGACTATCCCGACCTCACCACATTCAACATCGGCAACGTCACAATAACGCTATTCGACCCTGACGGCACCTACAACCCCAACAATCCCAACAACTTTTGGACACAACACCAACACAACCAAACCGGCTACAAAAGCGCGGTAGAAATCCACATCGGCTATACCTCTGTAGACGGGCATTCCGATTCCCAACCAGAATCCGAAAAGATATTCGACAGCGAAATCGCCAACATCCGCGTCAACCTACGACCTCCGGAGGTTATCATAGAAGCCGTAGATGCCTCTCAAAACCTGCGTCCAGCCAAGTTAGACAACTTCGGCATCCCGCGCAGAGTCATCCTGCCCGATGACCCAAACACAAATACAGACACAACCTATTCCGGACGGTATCCGTTCCCACAGGACGCAATCCCATCGGATCGGTCGGTCTACGCAATCACCAACATCGGACGCACAGAGATGACCGATGTCGGCACCATCAGCACGGAAGGCATCGCATCCCCGCTCAACTATCAGGTATCCAACGGTGCCATAGAAACCGAAGGCGGACCCCTCTGGACACCCAACATACCGCTTGCATCCTACAAAGACGTATATCGTTACAAACGCGTAGACGCACTCGTCAGGAATATCTTGGAACACTACGGCATCACCGATTCTGAAATAGACATCCTGCAACAAACAGCAGACAGACCGCACTTCGCATCCCACGGCAGACCGGGATGGGAACTGGAAAACCTCGACACCTGACAACATACCCATACCCTCATCTCTCTTCTGTAGGAGGGAACTCCGATTCCCGACCCTCTTCTCTCTTCTGTAGGCGGGGAACGCTCAATAGCATTCATACCGTTGATTTACTGGTCGCGACCGTCTTTCTCTTCTGTAGGAGGGAACTCCGATTCCCGACCCTCTTTGTATTCCAAAGAACTACTCTCCTATGAAACTGCGCTTATTCACCAATAGACTTCTTCGTCCTTTCCTCTTTTTCCTCCCCTTCTGTGATTTCCGTGATTCAGACAAAAAGAAGACGGTCGCGACCGGGAAGTCGCTCCTACAGAAGAGGGGTAGCCCTTCCGTGTTTTCTTGTACGGTAGCAGGCACGTTCCGCGTGCCGTCTGTCTTTCTGGGTGCATACATGCATACACGTAAACTTGTATACCGCACCTGATAAACAATAGGCATCTTCGTCTTTTCCTCCCCTTCCTCTTTTTCGGTGCGTTCCGTGATTCAGACAAAGAAAGATGTCGGGAATCGGAGTTCCCTCCTACAGAAGAGGGTACCCCCTTATTCTCAAAAACTACCCTGACCCCCAAAGGCATAAACCGCGTAATCTGCGTAATCCGCGATTCAGACCTCTCTTCTGTGGGAGGAACTCCGATTCCCGACCTCTACAGCACCAGCGGTGCGAAAGGTGTATTACTATTCAACTTGAAAAATCTATCACATTTTGGTATTATATTTGAATACTTTAAATTGATATGCTAAAATAATAACATTGTCTATTACAAAATACTGAAGGAACTATAATGTTGATCCAGCGCAAAACTCTCTTGTGGATTTTCGTTTTTCTCTTAATCTTTTCTATATATTCAGATGGTTTCGCTCAATCCGGTCAAAATTCGAACACTGAACTATCTGAATCACAGTACATTAAAATTATTGAAGAGATACGCAAGTTAGAGACAAAAATGACAGATAGAATAAGTCAGTTAGAGACAAAAATGACAGATAGAATAAGTCAGTTAGATAAAGATATGCGTGCACATGTAGACGTGAAAGTTTCTGAATTGAGCAAAGATATAAATGAACTTAGAAGTGATGTGTCCTATCTAAATGGACAATTAAGTATCATTAAATGGGTCATGACAATAATTGGCGCACCAATACTTGTCGGTTTAATAATTATCTACTTCCAAAACCGTAAGAATAAAACAATGGTAGACACTGAAAATCAAATTACAGAAAACAAGATGGGAAACCCTCAAAATGAAATCGTAGATCCTATAGATTTTTTGAGTAGAGAAACTACAGATAGTCATGACAATATCTGATCCCTTTCAAAAGTATAACCCAAATGAAAACAAATAATTTTCCTACAAGCATTGATAAATCTGCCCAAGCCTACATTGAAAAAGGCAAAGAGTTATACAAGCAAAAAGATTATGAGGCAGCAATCTCTAATTTTGACGACGCTATACGATTAGATCCTAATGCTGCCGAAGCATACTATGGGAGAGGATGTGTAAACTACGAATTAGAAATATATTCTGAAGCAATTTCGGACTATGACAAGTCCATTAATTTAATAGATAATGTCGCAAAAGTTTTCAATAATCGCGCCCATGCAAAAGGTGCGTTAAAAGATTATTTTGGTGCCCTAACCGACATAGAAAAAGCACTTCATTTAGACCCAGAGAATGCAGGATATCATCGAAATAGAGGAATATTGAAGTCAGTTCTCAACCACGATGAAGCAGCTATACCGGACTATGATGAGGCTATTCGTTTAGACCCAGATGATACAGTGACTTATGCAGTACGGGCACATTCCAAGTATCTATTAAAATTCTATTTTGAAGCAATTACCGATTGTGATGTAGCCATACATTTGGATTCTTCTTATGCTCCTGCTTACCATAGGAGAGGTTTAGCCAAACTGTCACTCAATTTTCCAAAAGATGCTATCAAAGATTTTGATGAAACTATTCGCTTAGATCCTAAATATGCAAGAGGTTATGCTAACCGTGCAATTGCCAAACTGCAAATAGGTCTTACTGAGGAGGCAGGCATAGATTTTCAGAAAGCAATAAATTTGGCTGAAGAAGCAGGAGATGAAGAACTCAAAAATGCGATTCTGGAAATAATGCATTCTAAGACTTGATTTTTTATTCAAACCGTCAAAACTGATAACATAATCTTGATGAAAATATCCTGAAAATCCTTGGTTCAGAAATTCCCACCCTATACCCATAATATCCCTTGCTCCCAACCCAATAACCCTTCCCATCCACTCCTGCCACCAGATATCATATAAACAAAAAATCCGAGATTCAGACAATGCAAGGTAGTAGGCACGCTCCAGGGAACGCCATAAGGCGTTCATACCCGACGAATACCACACTGGGAATACCTTGATGGTATTCATACCGTTGATTTGGCGCATTTGGCGTTGATTGGGGGAATACCTTGACGGTATTCATACCGTTGATTTCTTGATTTGGCGTGCCGTTCTTCTCTTCTGTAGGAGCGACTCGGGGAACGCCCAACGGCGTTCATACCGTTGATTTACTGGTCGCGACCGTTTTCTCTCTTCTATCTTCTGTAGGCGGGGAATGCCCACAGGCATTCATACCGTTGATTTGAACTCCGATTCCCGACCCTCTTTGTATTCCAAAGAACTACTCTTCTATGAAACTGCGCTTATTCACCAATAGGCATCTTCGTCCTTTCCTCCCCTTCCTCCCCTTCTGTGTTTTCCGTGATTCAGACAATCTTGTACGGTAGCAGGCACACTCCGTGTGCCGTTCTTCTCTTCTGTATGCGGGGAATGGCCCTATGGTACTCATATCGTTGATTTGATCTCCGAATAGCGACCTCTTCAGCACCATCGGTCCGAAATGTGTATAAGCCAATCCTATAGGCTAAGTTTTGCAAACCCAACCTTCCTCAAACAACCAAACACACATGAAACATATTGGATAACTATTGTTCCAACACCCAAAAAAAACACCCAACCCATACCAACATCAATTACAATAAAATACATACAAACACAAAAAACGAGGAAACCAAAAATGACACAGGAACAAACACAGGAATACATAGATAAAATACACGCACAAAACCACAATTGGGAAGTCAAAGGAGACACATATTCCTACGCACACAAACTCTGGTCAGGAGCACTTAATTGTATAGAAGATCACGAAAACATAGAAAAAGAAAAACGTGCAATACAAACCTATCAGATACTACACTACACAGGATCCCTCGCCAAATGCCTAACAGACAACTTCAGAAGACTCATCATACGCCATCACGCACGAGGACTCACAACATCACAAACAATAGACTTGATATTACCCGACGAAATGCTAAAAGACGTTACACCATTCCACGTCTTCAAATTCGAAAACGTCTGCGGATACGATAACATAAAAAACTTCCTACTCATGCGAGTCAGCTACCTAAAACCCACAAACCCACGATGGCCACACAAAAAATACGGTGAATACTGGAAAAAAGAGAGAACAGAATACTTAGAGATGATAAACGACGTACCCTTCACCCACACAAAAGAGCAAATCGCAACACTATATGAACACTACACAATACTCCAAAAGCACCTCGCAACAGCCGCCGACACCATTGAAATAGAACGACTCCACAGATGCAAATTACAAACAATTGCCGCAATAAACATACTCAACCGCACAACAGATATAGACATCCACCAACAGACCTTATTCCAAAAAAACATGACAAAACTCCTACTCGACGCAATATCAGGAGCAACCACAGAAAACCGGATACAAAACACAGCACAAAAGCAGCTGGAGAAACCCGAAAAAACTGGCAAGCAAATACAATAAATAACGCGATTTACTTGTTTTATTTAAAATTGTACCGACAATCCAAAACCGCCCTAAACCTCTACCACTACAAGAAGGAGGACCCCTCACGAGTTGTGTCAAAATTATGCCAAAAAAACAATAACACTCAAATAGAGTATATAAAGTTTTGTCATTAACCTCATAATTCTTTGTATGCGTGATCTCCGGGGAATCATGTGGCATGCCAAACGCGCATGCCGCCAATGGCATTCATACCCGCAGAATGCCATGCGCGCATTCGGCGTTGATTTGGACGAATGCCATGCGCGCATTCGGCGTTGATTTGGCGTGCCGTTCTTCTCTTCTGTAGGAGGGAACTCCGATTCCCGACCTCTTCTCTTGTCTGAATCACGGAAGGGGATGAAGGGGAGGAAAATACGGAAAATACGAAGAAGCCTATTGTTGAACAAGGTAAGTTTGATAGGATGTGTGGTTTTTTGTGCTACGAAGAGTGTCGGGAATCGGAGTTCCCTCCTACAGAATGTAATGTAAGAGGATCGCGACCAGGAGGTAGCTCCTACAGAAGAGGTATATCCCTTATCCTGAAAAACCCACCTTTGATTGACAAAGGCATAAACCGCGCGATCTGCGTAATCCGCGACAATCCGCGATTCAGACAAAGAAAGAAGTCGGGAATCGGAGTTCCCTCCTACAGAAGAGGTGTATCCTTCTTCGTATTTTCCTCCCCTTCCTCTTTTTCCGTGTTTTCCGTGATTCAGACAAAAAGAAAAGGGGTATCCCCTTCCGCGATTAAGAGCAAATCCCACCCCAAACCCCCATAATATCTATTGCTCCCAACCCAATAATCCCCTTCCCATCCACCCCCATCACGAGTTATCATATAAACAAAAATAAACCGAGATTCAGAGAAAAACAAATAACCATGACAACACAAACCCTCGCCACCCCTTGGAATTGGGACGGCTACGTCAAAGATGTCCTCTACGACCGCGCCAACCGAAAATACTACATGCTCTACGGTCAGCAGCACAACAACATCGCCGACCACCTCATCTCCTACGATGTAGAGACCGACACGTGGAAACGCATCGCAACAACGGACACCACCATCAACAGCATCACCCGGCAATACGAGATGTGGCACCTCGCAACCGACGACTTCACCAACTTCTTCATCCTCGCCACCGTCCACCTCACAGAAGGCGATGACGACACCCTCGTCCGCGGCACCTACGACGCATTAGAGTCCACCAACTCCCATATAAAAATACTGAAATACAACCTAACCGACAACCTCTGGACAATCGTTGACGATGACGGTGGCAACGCACCGCAGATCGGATTCTACTACAGCGCGTTCCTACCACCCACAGACACCATCACCCGCTACCCAATGCTCCCCGACACCCGCACAACCTTCACCGTCAACAGCAACAACGAACTGATATACCGAGGTAAAAACGGATTTCATGCATACCACATCACCGACGACACAAAACGCACACTCAAGACGATACCCACGGACAGCCTACGGTCAATGGACTGCTACATCGGCGGCACACCAGAAACCACATTTTTCGCATGGATAGAACAGCAAGCAGACAACTCGGTGCTACGGATAGACAACGGCAACGGAGATGTCATCGTCAACGAAGCTTATGACAACAGCGACAACCCGCTCTACAAAGCACCCGCCAACCCATCAACAGGCGACCGAGAGTCCCAAGTCATCACGATTTCCGATATGATACACCACGCAGACGAACTCTACGCAGTCCTACAGATAAAGGCAGGCACCGCAACTGACATCTACGCAGAAAGCGAGGGCTACCTCATCAACATCAAACTTCCCTCTGTAGAAACGAACTCCCGGTCGGGATCTTCAACCGCAAACATTAGCCGTGTCAAACATTACTCCCACTTCACCCGTGCCGCACGTTCACCCGTCGTCCACAACGGGGAAATCTACTATTTTGAAGGGTCGCACTATCAATATCAACCGCATGCCGAAGCGGTGTCGCGCGCACGCACACTGCAAATCCAAGCAAGCGAACCCTATCCCAACGACACAGGCAACCTCATCCGTATGGACGGCGATGAATATATAGACTTCGGTTTGTGCTGGCGTTCTGCCTTCAAAAATCCGATTTTAGACGCAGAGGACAACGGATATGGTAGAAGACATGGGGGAACCACCTCTCCGATGCTCTCTGACGGCAAAGCAATCCAGTTCTGGGCAGGATACGGAGACCTAACCCAACTCAACGAACCACCCGTCAACGACATCAACAACTGGCAGTGGCTACAATTCGGCAACAACATCCCGCAACGGATACCGATTTTCCACACCAACGGCAAGCAGGCGTGGGACGCAATAAACACCCTCGCCAAACTCACCAACACCACGATTAGCTACCGCAAAGGCAAGTTCAGTTTTCTACCTCGTGCCACCCGCCAAACCACCCTCACGGCAGACATCACCGCCACCACGACAAGCCTCATCGTAAAAGACGCATCCCGTTTTGAAAACACCGGCATGGTGCTGATTAACGATGAACTCATCACTTACGACTTCCTCGGCAGCAATGAACTATCGGATCTGACGCGCGGTGCAGAGCAATCACAAGCAACATCCCACACAAAAGGCGACACCGTGCTATTTGTAGACGCACTCGTTTTCAACCATCCTGACAAAAAGAATCTCGGTTCGCTCAACTTCAAACCCGACTTCCTCGGCATCTACAACCAACTCACAGCGAAACTGACACCCATCACCGGCACAAAGGCAGAGGTCTACACCGAGAGCACCGAGTCTGTTGAAGCGAACGGTGAGAAACCCCGTGATTTCAACTTGGATATGCTCACATGGCATGAACGTCCGTGGGCACAGGTATTGCTGGACGCATATCTGGATGAGATGAAACAGGCACAGTTTGAGGTATCCCTGGAACTACCGTGGTCGCCACATCTGAGGCTTGGGCAAACGCTGGTCGTAGATCAGCAGGTCGTCGCGCATCTGCGATGGACACCCGTGCGTATCCTCCGCATCTCACACGACTTCGACGCACGCACAACACGGATAACAGGTCGCACCTTCGGACTACACAGAGGCACGCCAACCCCCATCGCATTTGACGCAGCAGAACCCAAGCATCACATCTTAGTCGTCAACGAACCGATCACCCCGTTTCTGCTACCGAAAGCGAGAGGCGGACTTGACCCGTTGACCTACAATCTGTCCACACTCCCCGATGGCATGCAATTCACAGCAACATCGCGCGAAGTCTCTGGCACCCCCACGACCATCGGCACAACGATGATGACATACATCGCTCAGGATGCGTCCACCGTCCCACAAACAGCGACACATCATTTCCGTATCACAGTCGTTGATGCGTTGGCATTTGATGGAGACCCGCTTGAGGATGTGGTCTACACGGAGGGGTGCTATGTGGATTATCAACTCCCACCAGTGATAGGAGGCATCCCACCCATCACATATCAACTCACAGGCTTACCGCCAACTCTCACTATGGTGGGTCCGACCACCTCCCGGTCGCGACAAACATCTCCACGCATACAGGGAATAATCCCCGCCGGTCACTGGTGTCTGGAATATACTGCCAAAGATGCGAAAAACTCGGTCGCACAGGAATTTGATATTATCGGGGATAGCAAACCGCAGTGGACATCCTTTTTTGTGGACGAGACGGAACACGGCTTGTTGGATGGTGCATCGGGTGAACTCCGTCTCTTTGATACGGACGGTAACCGCAAGGACTCAGGTACAGGCACATTCAACATCCATCTCGGTGCAGGCGATTGGCGCGGCGTGGCGATGACGGACACCCGCAAAATCTTTGTAGACAATGCAGGAAACGTCCGTTTCTATGACAACGCATATCAGGAACAACCCTCAGAACATTTCACGCTGCCCGCAGGCGATTGGCAAGATGTTGCACCCATCGGAGAAAACAGGATAGGCTTTTTAGACCGTGCGACAGGCACAGTCCGTATGTATGACCACACCCTAACCCGCGTCCCATCTGCTGATATAGCGTTCGGTTTCTGTGCTGACTTCCGCAGCATCACCTCAGACGGTGTGCATCTCTATGTGTTAATAGAAAACCTTGACACAATCCTAACCTATCACATCCCCGACGGAGAATTCAAAGAAGACCTCGCAACAACCATAATAGAAGGAGCAACCAACTGGCAATCCATCCGCATGGTAGCAGGCACTTTCCGCGTGCTGTCCACATTTTCCGCGCTTCTGACCTCTTTAAGGTAGTAGGCACGCTCCGCGTGCCGTTCACATTTTCCGTGCTTCTGACTTCTCTTCTGTAGGAGGGAACTCCGATTCCCGACCTCTTATATTTGTCTGAATCACGGAACGCACGGAAGGGCTACCCCTCTTCTGTAGGAGGGAACTCCGATTCCCGACCTCTTTGTATCGCAACGAATCACCCTTCCTATCACACTTGCATTGTTTAACAATAGGCTTCTGTGTATTTTCCTCCCCTTCTGTGCGTTCCGGGGAATGCCTTAATGGCATTCATACCCGACGAATGCCATGCGCGCATTCGGCGTTGATTTGGGGGAACGCCCACAGGCGTTCATACCGTTGATTTCTTGATTTGGTGATTCAGACAAATATAATATGTCGGGAATCGGAGTTCCCTCCTACAGAATGTAAGACAGTCGCGACCGGGAGGTCGCTCCTACAGAAGAGGTGTATCCCTTCCGTGTTTCTTGTACGGTAGCAGGCACGCTCCGGGGAATCATGTGGCATGCCAAACGCGCATGCCGCCAATGGCATTCATACCGTTGATTTGGCCGTGCCGTCCGGCTTTCTGGTGTATACATGCATACACGTAAACTTGTATACAGCACCTTGATAAACCAAAACCCCTCTCGTGTTTTCCTCCCCTTCCTCTCTTCTGTGCCTTCCGTGATTCAGACAATATAGCAGATGGCGGACAGCAGTCAGCTATCCGTAGTATCGTCCTCTTGACTGACACCTGACTGCTGATGGCTGACCGCTAACACCGTGATTCTGACAAAAGAAATTCCTATAATCACATCCATGTTGAAAATAAATAAGATTTAATGTATCCTTTTATCATCTAAAATGCACGTCACACATGAAGGGAAGTTATATTTATTGATGATTACGGTAAGACAAATATGAAGAGGGTTTCAGAAATTGAAAGCAGAAAATGCTTCCGTTTTCTTCAAATAAAGGACTATCATATCATGAACATTATACGCAGAATATATTTACTACTCACCCTAATACCATTATTAATCTCTGGGTGTGGTGGAGACGAGGTAACCCCTGACGAGGTAACCTTGTCTGACGAGTTCATATTTCCATCCGGCACCTCAGGACCTCTGTGGGAGGTGTCAGACGCGTATATAGCAGAACTTCAGAATTTGGATATTCCTTCCGACTGGGCGTGGATAGACATAGATGAAGAGACGCGTGATAAATACTATCAGGCACAGCTTCTCAAACAGTTTGGCGATATACCAGAAGTACGCTACCTAATAGCATACGATCTACATCCGGGAGGAAAAACAAGAGAGCAAATCGTCGCGAAAAGTGAGGCACAATACCGCCTTTTTCCAAATGAAGAAACCCTAAAAGCGCTGCAACAGACCTACACGATTCCTGATCCGACAAAACCCGGATACTCTCCAGATAGAGCTGCGGATGAATGGATGATAGAAGATCCTGAGGGATACATGGCACATGTGGAAGTTAATCTCCTTAGCCGATACGGAGATATTCCAGAGGTACATACCTATGTACGTCTTGAGCTCAAAAGATTGTTAGGTAATGTCCTAACCGATGAGGAACGTGAGGAGAGGGACGCTGCAGCACAACATTTTATCAACCTTGATAAACAAGATGAAGGACGTGATAACTAAAACTCATGAGAAGAACGGCACGTCCAAATCAACGGTATGAATGCCATCAAGGCATTCCCCGGAGCGTGCCTGCTACCGTATTGTCTGAATCACTGAAGGCGCGGAGAACGCGGAAGCGGATACATCTCTTCTGTAGGAGGGAACTCCGATTCCCGACATCTTAGATTTGTCTGAATCACTGAAGGCACGGAAGGGGAGGAAGCGGAGGAAAATACGGAGAAGGCTATTGTTAAACAACGCAAGTTTGATAGGATGTGTTGTTTTTTATGCTACAAAGAGTGTCGGGAATCCAAATCAACGGTGTGAATGCCATCAAGGCATTCCCCGGAGTTCCCTCCTACAGAAGATATGTACCCTTATACTGTAAATCCAATCTCGACAAACAATAGCCTCTCCCACATTTTCCTCCCTTTCCTCTTCTTCGGTGCCTTCAGTGATTCAGACAATCTGGTACGGTAGCAGGCACGCTCCGGGGAATGCCTTGATGGCATTCATACCGTTGATTTGGACGTGCCGTCCGTCTTTCTAGGTGTATACATGCATACACGTAAACTTGTATACCGCACCTTGATAAACCATAACCCCTTCCGTATTTTCCTTCCCTAAATCGGCAAAACAAAATTTGCACGACTTATACAAAAAATGCTTTTTTCACTCCAATATTTGCATATTTTACAAACTAAGCGCATTCTACAAATTATAAGAATGCTTTAACGGTAGGGGTTCACAGAATTGGCATTATATTTGCGTATAAAATGGTATCAGCATGAGACTGCACCCGATAGACGGGAACTCGCAAAGGCTGAAGACCTGCTACACCAACTGCAGAGAAACCCCAAACCGAAACAATTGGTGGAAAGGTGAACGAAACTCCCTCGTTGATACCCCCGCCTTGCTCGCTGAATATAACGCGGTAAGGCATAATTGATAATCTAAATCATAAGGAGATACTTATGAACCGTAAAGTATACTGGGGACTCGGTGTCCTCATAATTTTACTCATCGGTGTATCCATATTCTTGTTAATGCGGAATACAGACACCGAACCTATTGTTGTCTACAAAGGCGACGTAGAACCTGCAAAAGAGACTATAGACAACCTCCGTAATGAAGCTTCAAAGAATAATCCGCCACCTGATGTATCGCCAAATACTGTGCCGATTGCGCAAGGGGAAAACACGTCCCCTGAAACGCAGACACACCGTCGTCCTTTTTCAGAAATGCCGATGGAAGAACGCATGAAAGCAATCGAGGATTGGTATCGTCAGGATGGATTAGAAATCCCTCCGGATGGATATGTTTATCTTTGGGAATCTCCCGGTATTCCAAGACGAGATGAAAATGGTAATCCGATATTGCTGAAAAGAGGTGAACCCTATTTTGAGGTTACACCTTCTATAGGATTCCGACCCACTCGGGAGCAATATGAGCAATATAAGCAGATGGGACGAGACGCAAAGGCTGCCGCTATGAGAGGCGACGAAGCTGAAGTCCAACGTCTTTATAAAGCACGCAAAATTTTTAGAGACGAACATCGCGGAGAACTCCCATCTATTACTACTCTCGGTGGCACTCGAGGTGTAGACTACAGCAACCAAATAAGAGAAAAGGCTAATGAAGCATACAGAGCAGCAGGTCTTGACTACTTAATTGGACAGGAATAAGAAGGAGATATCAATGAAATTTAAGAAATTGATTACACTATCGGTTTTCCCGATTGTTTTCTGTATTCTTCTCGTTTTTGCCGACGATATATGGGAAACATCATTAGATTTTACGTACGGTCCCATTATTCATGGACCATCAGGCACCTTCACAAAATTTACAGATGAAAAAGGTAATGAGTCATGGTCCCCGTATGCACCAGTGGATATGACCGTGTACCTTGATGCATCCTTAGATGGCGGAGGCGATGCGATGGCTGTGCTTACATCGGCAACAATTGCCCACAAATCTTGGTCCCTTGAAAAAACGAGTACTACACGGATTGGTGATAAGAAAATATCATCTTGGGAGGAAATGGATGGTGGTACATCAGTATCTCATACGGCGCAAAACTGTTCACTCGACCCAGGCACCTATCGGTGGAGTGCATCAGGCTACGTTGAAACAACCACGTATGAGTTGGAAAGAACCGTAGAACTGACAGGGCCCGGACTGGGAGTGGGACTGGAAGGGCTCGAAAATATTAGTGGCGGATACACCACGACTTGGGTTGTCCTTCATAAGGACAAGACACCTCTCGCAGACGGTATTAATGGCGCGTGGAAGATAATACACAAGTATAAATGCTCCATCTGCTCTTACACAACTGAGGACTCGGGAGATTTCGGTAATCACATCTGCGAAATTCTATGTAGTGAGTGTAACGAGGAGGTCGACACGAAGCAAGAACATTTCCTTGCTTGCGGTTCAGAAGTACCCGGAGCAATATCTGGATGTGGCCTAAAGTATTGGACATGCCAAGGTTCTGGTAACCATACAGTGCTGATGTGTGGAAGATGGAATTCGTGGCACACAGATATTTGTGGCGATCTCTATCGGGAATGCTCAAATGACGGGTTTCCGTTTGGGGGATGCTACTATTGGAATGCACATATAAACGGTGTTGAAGTTTGCATAGAAGACTGTTTTGGAACTGCCTGCAGTGGCTGTGATTTCTAACGACGTAGTGGTACAGACAGCAGGAACAAAACAACGGCATAGGATAAGAGATCCTATGGTTTTGCAAGCATTGATGATCCTTCCGATGGATCTATCATCGTTCTGATTGTGGTGTGTAGGTAAGTTCAAGCTATAGCAGGCACACTCCGGAGAATACCTTGATGGTATTCATACACGACAAATGCCACACGAGGAATGCCTAAATGGCATTCATACCCGCCGAATACCATACGCGTATTCGGCGTTGATTTGGGGGAACACCCACAGGCGTTCATACCGTTGATTTCTTGATTTGGTGTGCCGTCCGCCTCCCGTGCTTTCTGTGCTTCAGACACCTCTTCTGTAGGAGGGGAATCATGCAGAATACGCGTTTGGTATTCTGCATGATTCATACCGTTGATTTGAACTCCGCTTCCCGATCCTGTCTGCTATCGGTATGATGGTTCTCTTTACTGAATCTGACATCTGATTGCTGAGCGCTAACCCTGTGCTTCAGACCTTTCCCATTCCAACTGATGATTACTATAAATCGGCAAAACAAAATTTGCACGACATATACAAAAAATGCTTTTTTTACTCCAATATTTGCATGTTTTACAAACTAAACACATTCTACAAATTATAAGAATGCCTTAACGGTAGGGGTTCACAGAATTGGCATTATATTTGCGTATAAATTGGTATCAGCATAAGACAGCACCCGATAGATGGGAACTCGCAAAGGCTGAAGACCTGCTACACCAACCGCAGAGAAACCCCAAACCGAAACAATCGGTGGTAAGGTGAACGAAACTCCCCTCGTTGATACCCCGCCTTGCTCGCTGAATATAACGCGGTAAGGCATAATTGATAATCTAAATCATAAGGAGATACTTATGAACCGTAAAGTATACTGGGGGCTCGGTGTCCTCATTTTTCTACTCATTGGTGCGGGATCTTTCGTGTTCAACTCGCAATATAGTCAAATTCAGCAGCTCAAACAAGATACCGCAGAGGCAGATAAACTGCTTGAAGAATACAACAAACCGAAGGTGCAACAGGCAGAACTGCCGAAAGACCGGCAACCGCCACCCGATGCCTCTCCACACGGACACTGGCACGATGGTGTGTGGCACGATCAACCACACATAACGCCTGCGACAGATGATGAGCAAAAAAACGAACCTATGTTAACAGCAACACATGCATCGGATGGAATACAGACAGCGGACGAAAAACCGTCAGCAGAGGAATTGGCGCGTCTGCGTGATCAGCAACTTGAACATTTGCCAAAGCAAATTGAAAGTTTCAAAAATACCGTTGCAAGTCTTGAAGAATTGTATAATCAACTTTCAACATCATATCAGAAATTCCCTGATAATCAGTTGATTAAACAATTATACGAGCAAACAAAAGAACGTCTTGATCACAATCGTAGTGTTCTTTCACGTAAACAAGAATATTTTGAAAGTCTATCAAAACCGGATGGACTTGATTACCTAATCTCTCGTGTGGGATTAGAACGGAGATAACCCATGAAACGAATTAACTTATATCGTCAAAACCTGACTGTTTTATCATAGGACTTGTAAAAGAACTTGGTAAACATAAGTCCAATGATCGTAAGAACGTAAGAGAAATCATCGTAAGTGCCATAACTGGCTCTGTTGCAGGGGTTGTGAACAACTGGCTGGATCAGTTGAGTTATACAATGACGGGTCCCGAATTAGTCATAGCTCTTGATTCAATCAACTATGAAATTGACAATTACATAACGAACGACATTGACATTGCTATATACCAGAGAACGGGAACAGGCTATAACGATACCTACGACAGAATGCTAAGCAGGTATGGTGATTTGAACGATTATTATAGAAGAGAGGCGAATTTGGACGTGTTCGGGCGATGGGATTTTAAAGATCGAACAGAGGAATTGAGAGAGATGAAGCAGTCCCTTCCTAACCCGGATCAAGTCTATGTGAGTCAATGTGCGTCTCCCCACGGCGACTGCTACGGCTACTACACGGATGCGAATACCCACAAGAACACTTGCATTGGTTGTAGTGACGATTGGTGGATATGCCACGATGAGGATAAGGAAGAACATATAAAGAGATATTGCGATCGTGATATTGTCTACACAGACGGCACGTTCTTCCTGACAACCATATCTTTCGGTAAATGTGGAGCAGAATACCGCTGGTGCGATGATCCTCTAAAAAAATCTATTCATAACTATGTGAATGATTATGGATGGGGACAGAACTCATGGGGGTTCTGGGGTTATTATGCACAGGGCATCACAGGTTCGCTTACCGCACATGGTTACGGTAAGACACAACCACTTTCAGTCTCTGTAAATGGTCCCAATGGTGTCGGTATCAGTGAAAGTGATTATGACGAAACGCCCAATTGTGATTCGTGTATAGACGGCAGCTCGTTTTGTCCTGATTCCAGTACCCAGCATCAATAACGTTTTCACTTTTGTGATCTTATAGGCAGGTATCCGTATAGGGTATCTGCCTTACTCTTTCAAAACCAACCCTATCTTCTTCTGTGCGTTCCGTGATTCAGACCCCTCTTCTGTAGGCGGGGAATGCCATAGGGCATTCATACCGTTGATTACTTGATTTGAACTCCGATTCCCGACCTCTTTATATTCCAACGAACCACCCTTCCTATCAAACATCCCCTTCCGTATTTTCCTCCCCTTCTATGCGTTCCGGGGAATGCCTTAATGGCATTCATACCCGGGGAACGCCCACAGGCGTTCATACCGTTGATTTCTTGATTTGGTGATTCAGACAAATATAAGATGTCGGGAATCGGAGTTCCCTCCTACAGAAGAGAAGATGCACAAACTGGAAAGGTCGGGAATCGGAGATTGCTCCTACAAGGGAGGTGGCTGAACCAAGGATTGATAGGATTAGCGTAAAACACCTTGCGCTCTCAAACGAGAAAGCAATTCTGCTTGAGTGCCTTGTCCTTTGGTAGAGTTGCATGCACCACAGAGGAGTTGGAGATTGTCCTCGTGGTCGGTACCACCTTGCGATTGGGGGACGATGTGGTCAACCGTCATATTCCGAAACGGGAATTGTGTCTGGCATCCATTACATAAGCCTTCCTGCTTACCGAATAGGGTATGTTTGTGGGTGCGATAGTTGGGAAGCTTCTCACTCCGTTTAGGAATGTCTGTGCGGTGGATAACGTCTCCGAACATGCCGACCTCTGCCTCTAACCGCACACGCACAAGGTCAACCGCTTTGGGTGATATGTCAATACCGATCCAGTGCCGTTGTAGTCGTTCCGCTGCGACACAGGTAGTAGCACATCCACAGAACGGGTCTAATACGATGTCGTCCTTGTTGCTACTCGCTTTGATGATTCGCTCTAATAATGCGACAGGTTTTTGGGTGGGATAGCCGACACGTTCTTTCGCTACAGAATTCAAAGAAGGTATGTCTTTCCACCAATCGTTAGGGGTCATTCCATCCTCTGGATAGTAATACCGCTTTTTACCTGCATCAACACGAATACGACATCTTCTCCCTTGCTCATCTACCTGCCGATAGTGACTTGCCAAGTATTCTTCACTAATGGGCATTTTATAGTCACCCCAAAATGCCTTATCAGTTTTAGTATAAAGCAATATGACATCATGTTTCTTTGCAAAGAACCGTTTAGGACGTCCACTGTTGGAATATGTCCAAGCAATCTCATTCCGAAAGTTTTCCCTGCCAAACACCGTATCCATCAGCATTTTGAGGTAATGGCTGGCAGTCGGGTCGCAGTGTAGGTATATGCTGCCTGTCTTTTTGAGGACGCGCTTCATCTCTAATAACCGCACTGCCATCATGATGAGGTAGGACTTCATGCCTTTGCCGTGTGTGAGTTCGGCTGCGTGTATTGCCTGATATAGCGCGGGTTCTCGGTCGGCTATTTCTCCGTGCCATGCGTTGTCTACATCGGAGAGAGTCCAGGTGTCCTTGAACGCTGCGCCTGCTGCGTCACTCCCGATGGGTGCTGCATAGTTGCGGTTGGAATTGAAGGGTGGATCGAGGTAGATGAGATCTACGGATTCGGTGTCCATGCCTCGCAGCACGGGTAGGTTGTCGTTTGAGAAGATAGTTCGGTTTTGTACGTTCATAGGTATAATTATATTAGATTCTCAACAATATGTTTATCGGGTATTGCGCCATATCCCTTTGTGATCAGTCTGTGCACGGGTTTCATAACTTTGAAACCTTTCCATGTGCTTAAATGGGAACCGTGTCTCAACACGTCCATAACCCTCACGGATTACCTCAGTATTTACAAATATACCATCAGAAGCGCGGTAGAGATACGCCAGCAAACGTCCATATTTATCTCTTTTGGTTTCACCGAACCGAAGATAAACGGATTCATCCGACAGAAGATCTTGTATAAAATCTGATGCCTCCGTGCCATATCTTTCCGCGGGGCTGCTTTTCGTCTCTGTTTCGGGTGCATCTACACCGATAAGTTGCACGCTTGTAGGGGTGCCCTTATATCTGATTTCAATTGTATCTCCATTGATAACTCTCAGGACTTGATAAGTAGTATCCGCTTTTGCAAGCAGTAATATCAGTAATATAACAGACAACGTCAACGATGCCAAGAAGGCAGACCCTAAGCCGATTGTCCTACGTATCCATTTCGTAAGTATTGGTTGGATGCGTGCTATATCTGGTTCATCGGTTACGTGTTTTTCGAAATGGGATTGCGTTATATCATCACGAATTCGGTTGGATCGTAGATTCTCAAAAAACTTCCACTCCTTGGGGTTTTCACTTGCTGCTAATATCCCAAAACGTGTGTCTGTTGCACTCAGATAACTCTTTAGTTGATTCTTTCCTTCCTCAGTTATCCCTGTATCGGCACTTTTGCACTCTGCGATGGCGATGAAATGTCCATTCCCATCAAGAAGTACGATATCCGCTATACCGTTCTTATTATTAGTGCTACCAAACTGGATTACTTGCAGTTCTTTTACTGTAAATTGTTCAAATAATTTTCTATTGAGGTAACCTGTAACAGAATTGGTTACCTCAAATTCGGATGCGTTATTCATATTAAAATATACCTAATGCTATGTTTTGTAGGTATATATCAGCATATAGGTATGGTCGTCCCTCCCCTAAGACGTGGCTATAATATAGCATAGGTCTGTTGGGGTGTCAAGTTTTTTGGTGGGCGCGATCTTCTCTCTTCTGTAGGCGGGGATGAAGGGGAGGATAATACGGAAAGGCTACCCTCTTCTGTAGGCGGGGAATGCTCAATAGCATTCATACCGTTGATTTGAACTCCGATTCCCGACATCTTATATTTGTATTCCAACGAACCCCCATCCTATCAAACTTGCGTTGTTGAACAATAGGCTTCTTCGTCCTTTCCTCTTTTTCCTCCCCTTCCGGGGAATGCCTAAACGGCATTCATACCGTTGATTTGGTGTTTTCCGTGATTCAGACAAATATAAGAGGTCGGGAATCGGAGTTCCCTCCTACAGAAGAGAAGAACGGCACGGCCAAATCAACGGTATGAATGCCATTGGCGGCATGCGCGTTTGGCATGCCACATGATTCCCCGGAGCGTGCCTACTACCTTAAAGAGGTCGCTCCTACAGACATCCCTATTTGCAGACTATAGGATAGGTCCTGGATCCACAACAGTCCCTTCTGTGACATGGAACGTGCCATCGGCTTCATCAATCGTCAATGTTTTACTGAAACCGTTCACAACAATAGTATATTCACCCGGCGAGAAAAATCCAACAAATACGGCTTGGTACCAATCAATATAATCATCCGTGCAGTAGAATGCTCCAGGTGCTGGATCACTCTGTGTTACCTGAATATTGATAGTGTCGCCGGGTAACCATGTTGATTGAAAAGCATAATACCAATTGAGTTCATGAATATCATACTCAAAACCTTCATGAAATATACGTGTCTGTTCATATCCAGTACAGCCGCCAATCCCACTACTTACTAAAATGGAGACGGAATAAAATTCGCTGTTTTCGTGATCAATACCGGATCTTTCTTCATCTCTAAAGGTTATATCCTTGTCAAAGTCTGACACGTGTATTTGAAAGTCTTTAATACCCATATAAGAGATAATGTCTTCATCTTCTCCACAACCGAAAAAGATAACGGTGATGGCAAGTAGACAGGTAATTACATATTGTTTCATAAGATACTCCATTTTATAGTGAATATACAAATAAGTTGACACGCCCTATAGGATTGACTTCCCAGTCGCGATCTTCTTCCCTCTTCTGTAGGAGGGAACTCCGATTCCCGACCGTCTTGTATTTGTCTGAATCACTGAAGTCACGGAAGTGGAGGAAAGGGAGGAAAATACGGAAGGGCTACCCCTCTTCTGTAGGAGGGAACTCCGATTCCCGACATCTTCTCTTTGTATCACAACGAACCCCCCATCCTATCAAACTACCATTGTTGAACAATAGGCATCTTCGTATTTTCATGCCCTTCCTCCCCTTCTGTGTTTTCCGTGATTCAGACAGAGAGAAGATGTCGGGAATCGGAGTTCCCTCCTACAGAAGAGAAGATGCACAAACTGGAAAGGTCGGGAATCGGAGTTCCCCGCCTACAGAAGAGGCATCTGACAACCGATTGCCGACTGCTGACCGCTAATACCTACTTCCGTATCAACATTTTACGGGTGGCAGAAAAATTGCCTGCGGTGAGGGTATAGAAATACACACCACTTGCGACAGGTTCTCCAATGCTATTCCTACCGTCCCAATACGCAGCACTACTCCGATGCTGATAGATACCTACTGTTTGATACCCAATATCCAACTGCCGAACCAACTTGCCATCAGAAGCATAGATAACAATACTCACATCCGCAGGAGTTGCCAGCTGATACGGTATCCACGTCTCAGGATTAAACGGGTTCGGATAGTTCGGGAGGAGTGCGGTGTCTGTAGGTGTCAGGCTTGCCAGTAGCTTCTCCAAAAAGAGGATACCGCTTTGGAATTCGGGGTCGGGTAGATTGAGACTGCGCGCCTCTCGTAGCCATGATGCGACCGTTGAACGTGTCGGCATATCTCCTGTATTGAGACTCCAGAAACCGGGTGCCCCAATATCTATATTTAAATGGCTATGTATTTTTGCCGCAACGAGTGCCAAGTCAATAATATCAACGACACCGTCATCATTGACATCCGCAGCATTTTCACCACTTTTACCAAAATTGGTTGCAACCAGCACCAAATCTGAAATATCAACAACACCGTCCTTATTAACATCTTCGGGGAGCAGTATCGGCACGGTAATCTCCGCAGAGACGATTTGTGGCACAGATGCAATACCCATATTATTTGTAAGCAACACATTAGACAAACGCACAGTGGAGTTTTTGACTGCGAGGACATCGAAGGTAATAGATGCAAAAATGCCGTTCATGCTGCTCTGTGCACCGCCGAATGACACCGCACCAATCCTAACGCTATTTTCCGTTGTCACAGGATCTAAAGCGAATGAATTGGCAGTTAGATAGTCACCGTGCGTAATTTCTACGTAACTGAGTGCGGAGTTGTCAAATATCACTGTGGCTTGATAGCCCGCGACATCTACGCCATCCATAATATGTAGATTGAGGGTAATCCGTTCACCGACATCAGGGGACTCCACACTGGCAGGTGATAAACTGACCGTAGTTGAAGAGATTTCGGTAGGTAGAATGTCCCATAAGAGGATTGTTCCATCAGAACTATTACTCGCCAATGTGTGTCCATCTGGATGAAACGCAACAGCGTTGACTGATGCCGTATGTCCTGTGATAGTCCGCAGTTGCGTGCCTGTACCTACATCCCACAGATTCACAACATCGTCCCAGCCACCACTTGCGAGTGTTCTGCCATCCGGACTGAACGTTACAGTCCTAACGACATTCGTATGTCCTGTTAACGTGCGTAGAATTGTGCCACTGGGTATATCCCACAGACGGATAGTCATGTCGGCACTGCCACTTGCGATCGTTTTGCCATCCGGACTGTATGCGATGTCGTAAACCGTATCTGTATGTCCTCTGAACACGTGCTTATGTTTGCCTGTTTCCACATCCCAAAGCCGAACGGTATCGTCATAACTGCATGTAGCGATAGTTTTGCTATCCGGACTAAACTCAATATTGCTGACACTTCTCGTATGGTTCAAAGGGAGGAAGATCGGCCATGGTGATGCGGAAAGCGGTGGGAGTGTCCATGCGTCAAAGACATTGATCTGTTCACCCAATTTCGCATCATAAATACCGATAGTAGAACCCTGAAACTGTGATACATACGCTACCATTTCGCCATTCGGACTGAACGCAACGTCAGTAATGTAGCCTATAGATCGGACGAATGTATGTAGATTGAAGCCAGTTTCCACATCCCAGACACGCATTGTGCGGTCATGACTACCACTCACCAACAATTTGCCATCCGGACTGAACGCAACACCACTCACATCATCGGTATGACCCGTAAACACTTTCATCTGATATTTACCATTATCAAATTGCCACAGGTATATATCTCCACCATTGCTGCCACTTGCGATGACGTTGCCATTTGAAGCGTAGACGAGGGTATCCCCAAAATCTCCATGACGTGCAAGTGTGCGTACCTGACCCTGGTTGCTTGTCAAAAGACCATTCCATTCAAGGAGAGTGCCATCGGTGCTACCACTGACGAACCGTGTCCCGTCCGAATTCAATGCAATCGTTGTAATCCATCCCGACTGCTCTCTGTATAATTTGGTAGTAAGTAGAGATTTTGCGGAACCGACCCGAATTGTGCCGTCACGACTGCCACTGACCATCTTTTTACCGTCCTTGCTGAACGTGAGAGTCTCGATATAATGTGTATGTGCTTTGTAGCTAAACATTTGCCTACCTGTGTTGATATTCCACAGACGGATTGTGTTATTTCCGCCAGCTGCAATAATATCCTCGGTCGGACTGAAAGTTAAATCATAGACACCTTCTATATTTGCTGTGATGGTGTGTTCGCGGGTATAGCCGGGAATTGCATATAGACGGATAGTGTCGTCAGAACTACCCACGGCAAGTCGTGTGCCGCTATTATTGAATGCGACACTGGAGATCCCCATTGAATGTATTTGAAGGGTTTGTTGTTTCTCTGTACCTGTGGCAACATCCCATAGCCGTGCTGACCTGTCCGAACTCCCACTTACCAATGTGTTGCCATCTGGACTGAATGCAAGACTTCTGATAGTGCTCGTATGTCCTGTCAATGTGCGTAGGTGGGAGCGGTTTGGGACATCCCATAATCGGATTGTTTCGTCTTCGCTGCCACTGGCAAGTTTTGTGCCGTCTCGAGTGAAGGCTACGGCGCGCACGGGTTCTGTATGTCCAACGAGTAGGTCGATTTCATCACCTGTTTGTGCGTCGTATAGCCAAATGCCGATACCTGTTGCTACGGCAAGCATAGTGTCATCGGGAGAATAGATGATTTGATGTATCTTGCCTTTCCCAATCCGTGCTGATGCTTCATCAGGTATATTCCACTGCGGGGATTCTTGGGCAAGTAGCGTGGTCGTTATTACGAAGGTCAGGAATACTGCTGTCACGATATAAAGTGTGTTCTTCATAGCTGGGATACTCCTTTGTTTCGGGTGTGGGTATAGGTATATATATTTAGTTGCGTTTTGTCAATGAAATATTCAGTTTTCCCTCTTCTGTAGGCGGGGAACGCCCACAGGCGTTCATACCGTTGATTTGAACTCCGATTCCCGACTTCTTATATTTGTCTGAATCACGGAAAACACAGAAGAAGAGGAAGGGGAGGAAAAGATGGGAGGGGATACACCTCTTCTGTAGGCGGGGAATGCCTTTGGCAGAATACGCGTTTGGTATTCTGCATGATTCATACCGTTGATTTGAACTCCGGGGAACGCCCACAGGCGTTCATACCGTTGATTTGGATTCCCGACCTCTTATATTTGTATCGCAACGAACCCACGATCCTATCAAACGTGCGTTGTTTCACAATAGGCATCTTGGTATTTTCCTCTTTTTCCTTCCCTTCTGTGTTTTCCGTGATTCAGACAAATATAAGAGGTCGGGAATCGGAGTTCCCTCCTACAGAAGAGAAGAACGGCACTCGGAGCGTGCCTACTACCTTAAAAGATGTCGGGAATCCAATCAACGGTATGAATGCCTTTTGGCATTCCCCGGAGTTCCCTCCTACAGAAGATAATGAATATGGTCGCTATATTGTTTAGTGATCATCGTCATCATCATCATCATCGTCGTCATCATCGTCGTCGTCATCATCATCATCGTCGTCATCATCGTCGTCGTCATCATCGTCATCTTCGTCATCTTCGTCGTCATCGTCATCATCATCGTCGTCGTCGTCATCATCGTCATAATCATCATCGTCATAATCATCGTCATCATCATCGTCGTCGTCGTCGTCGTCGTCGTCATCTTCGTCATCTTCGTCATCATCATCATCGTCGTCGTCATAACGAAGGTTCGGAAAATCTGCTGGATCTTGTTGATTTACCCAATCTGTGAACAGTTTAATTTCTATAGCGGGTAACGGAGGACCATCTGGTGGCATTCTTCCCGACACGATTTCTTCAATAATATCACTACTTCTGGCATTTCCGGGTTCGAAAATTGCCTCGCCATCGTCGTCACCGCTTAAAAAAGTCTGATATGTTCTCAAATCAATGCCGTCCGGTCCATTAGCATCGTGGCATCCAGCATACGCACACTTTGCTGTGAGAATAGGTAGAAGGTGTTGATCAAAAGATACTATCCCATCAGCAGGCAAAGTTGTTTCTGGTTGAGTGGATTCTTCAACAGGGGTAACAACGGTTTCCGCTTGATTATCAATCCAATCAGTAAATATTTTTATTTTTGCATCGCTATACTTAGTACCGCCGAGTGGCATCCTACCTGAAACGATTTCATCGATGATAGAACTTCCTTGAGAATCACCCGGAATGAATACAGCACCTGTATCCCCGCCTCTGATGAAAGCTTGATATGTGCTTAAATCAATGTTTTTCGGTCCGCCAGCGACATGGCACCCCGCAAACGCACAGTCTGCTGTGAGAATAGGTAATAGGTCGCTATTAAAGGTTGCTTCGGCTTCGTCTGATAGACCGCCTGTCATAGGAGGTTGCTGCATGTCTGGAATTTGTGTGTTGTCAGTTGGTATATTATCCGGTAGTAAGACATCACCAGGTTGAGTATCGCATCCAAAAACACATAATATCAAACCGATGTTAAGTAATAGATACCATTGTCTTATTGTAGTCATAATAACTCCTTTTTAAGTAAATAATAATAACCTTCTTATAGCAAATTTCGTGCCATCTCTTTTACAGCACGAATACGGATTGATCTCTGAATGAAGACTGATTTTCTGTTCAAATATTGGACAAGTTGTTAAGGAAATGGACAGGTCATCTGAAGCGTGCCTGTTACCGTACTGTCTGAATCACGGAACACACAGAAGGGCTACGTCTCTTCTGTAGGAGGGAACTCCGATTCCCGACATCTTATATAATATTCTGTAGGAGCGACCTCCTGGTCGCGACCCTCTTCTGTAGGAGGGAACTCCGATTCCCGACATCTTCTCTTTGTATCGCAACGAACCACCTATCCCATGAAACTTGCGTTGTTGAACAATAGGTTTCTTCGTCTTTTCCTCTTTTTCCTCCCCTTCCGTGCGTTCCGGGGAATGTCTTGATGGCATTCATACCCGACGAATGCCATGCGCGCATTCGGCGTTGATTTGGGGGAACGCCAAAAGGCGTTCATACCGTTGATTTCTTGATTTGGTGATTCAGACAAATATAATATGTCGGGAATCGGAGTTCCCTCCTACAGAAGAGAAGAACGGCACTCGGAGCGTGCCTACTACCTTAAAAGAGGTCGCGACCAGGAGGTCGCTCCTACAGAAGAGGCGTATCCCGTTCCGTGTTTTCCGTGATTCTGACAGAAACTATACACGCCACAACCAACAATTCCACTTGTCAAAATGACATTCATTATGAAATACTAACGCATATATGGGAGGTAATTATGTTAGGTTATGCGAAAATCTTCAAAGAGAAGGTGTATGCCGAAGGTAAAGCCGAGGTATATCGAGAATTAGTGGCGTGGGAAAAGCGGAGAAGGGAAACTGAAGCACGGGGAGAAAAATTCACTGAACCGCTACCCATACCAAAACCGGAAGAATCCGAAAATACAGATAATAAATAAACACTAATAAACACAGAAAATGGCGCGGGATATGTATCTCGCGCCATTCTACATATATACAACCCTCATTCAACATCCCACAGATATAAGACACCACCCCTCGTATAATTCATATCCCGCTTCATCCCCAGACTAACAACCGTTTTTCCATCTGCTGTGAACGCTACCCTTTTCACCAAATTGTGATCACCCTCAAACGTCTGCACAGACTTCATTGAGTCAATATCATAGATAGTGATACTGCCATTTCTACCACCAAGTACAAGCAACTTTCCATCCGGACTGAAGCCGACACTCGAAATATCAGAATTATGCCTCTTGAGAACTAACTGTCGCTCACCAGTATCGACATCCCAAAGATAGATATTTTGGTTATGTCCAGCAGAAGCGATTGTCTTCCCGTCAGGACTGAAAGCGATGTCTGAGATCTGCTTGCCATGACGACGGATGACACGCTTTTCCTCACCTGTGCTTACATCCCATAAACGGACGGTCTCATCCGTGCTGCCACTCGCAAGCGTTTTCCCATCCGGACTGAAGGCAACACACAAGACATTCGATTTATGTCCTTCCAAACTTTTCAGCTTCTCACCTGTGTTCACATCACAGAGTAAAACGACTTTGCTCAACAGCTCCGCAGTAGCCATCGTTTTCCCATCCGGACTGACTGAAATATCAATAGACTTCTCGATGTTTTTTCTATTGTATGTATTCTGCAATACACCCGATATTGCATCCAATTCATAGATGTCTCTTTCATAAGACGGACTGACGAGCGTTTGTTTATCGGGACTGAAATCAAAGGATGAGAATTCAATGTAATCTTCCGACACTGTCTGCAACAATTCACCGGTGATGATGTTCCAAATACGGACGGTTCCGTCCTTGCTGCCACTCGCTATCGTCCGCAGATCAGGACTGAAGGCGACAGTGAGAACAGATTCTGTATGTCCTTTGAAAATCTTTTTAAGTTCACCTGTCATTACATCCCACATTATTATAGTGCCATCGGCACACCCCGCGACTATTAGGGTGCCATCCACACTGTACGCAATCTTATTCACAACTATCTGTTCATCCGTAAGTGTGCGAATCAGTTGACCTGTTTCCGTATCCCACAGGTGGACACCGTTTCTCAAACTTCCACTGGCGAGTGTCCTTCCATCCGGACTGAAAACAAGGTCACTCACTGAAAACTGGTGCGCTTTGAGTTCATGTTTTTGTTCTCCCGTAACGCTATCCCATAAAATAATAGCGTTTTCTTGCTCTCTGGCAGCGAGTAGAAATCCATTTGGACTGAACGCAATAATGTCACTAAAAACATGCCCTCCATCTTCTCTTTGGAGGGTATTCATTAGATCACCAGTTTCTATATCCCATAAATGGATAACTTCGTCTATTAAACTACCACCAGCGATTGTTCTTCGATCCGCACTGAAAGCGAAACTTAGGGTGCCCATAAAGTTAGGCAGTTCACGTTTATCTCTGTTTATGTCCGCATCCCACAATTGACGTATATGTGTGCCTGTGTCTGTATCCCACAGTAGTATGACACGGCTATAATCATACGATGCAAGTAAATTTCCATCTGGTCGAAAAGCAATGAGCTCACTATACGATTTCGGTCTTTTGAGCAATCTGAGAGGTTGGAATGTAGTTGTGTCGTAAATCCATATCCCTGTGGAGCTTGCGACAGCGAGTTGAAAGCCATCTGGCGAATACGCAATATTGTTGATAATCCCTTTCCCGATCCGTGCCTTCGCGCCGTCGGGTAGATTGGAAGGTGCATCTTCTGCAATGCTGATCGGTATATAGTAAAGTGTTAGGTATAGGAAGGTAAAAAGGATTGATAATCGGAATATATATTTCATTTTTTCTCCATTCTAACAGTGGTGTATATATAGAAATTATATCCAATACTGCCCAAAAATGCCAAGTATAGTCTAAATCTCGGAAGGGGAGGAAGGGTACATATCTTCTGTAGGCGGGGAATGCTCTATAGCATTCATACCCGACGAATACCAAACGCGTATTCGGCGTTGATTTGGGGGAATGCCATAGGGCATTCATACCGTTGATTACTTGATTTCGACCTCCCAGTCGCGACCGTCTTCTCTTTGTCTGAATCACGGAACGCACGGAAGGGTACATATCTTCTGTAGGAGGGAACTCCGATTCCCGACCTCTTGTTTTTGTCTGAATCACGGAACGCACAGAAGGGGAGGAAAAAGAGGAAAGGACGAAGAAGGCTATTGTTAAACAACACAAGTTTGATAGGATCGTGGGTTCGTTGGAATACAAATCTAAGAGGTCGGGAAGCGGAGTTCAAATCAACGGTATGAATCATGCAGAATACCATACGCGTATTCTGCCAAGGCATTCCCCGCCTACAGAAGAAGGAAGACGGTCGCGACCGGGAGTTCGAAATCAACGGTATGAATGCTATTGAGCATTCCCCGCCTACAGAAGAGGTGTATCCCTTTCCATCTTTTCCTCCCCTTCGTCTTCTTCCGTGCGTTCCGTGATTCAGACAAAGAGAAGACGGTCGCGACCGGTAAATCAACGGTATGAATGCTATATAGCATTCCCCGCCTACAGAAGAGGTGTATCCCTTCCGCTAATACCTATTTCCGTATCAACATCTTCCGCGTGGCGGTGAATTTGCCAGCAGACAACGTATAAAAATACACACCACTTGCCACAGATTCACCGAGGGCATTCCTACCATCCCAATAGGCTGCTTGGCTACGATGGACGTATATCCCAACAGCTTTATGTCCTAAATCCAACGTCCGTATCAACTTCCCGTCAGGCGCATAAATTGTAATGCTAACATCAGCAGGCGTTGCCAACTGATACGGTATCCACGTCTCAGGATTAAACGGGTTCGGATAGTTCGGTAAAAGTGCAGTCTCTTTCGGTGTCAACGACTTCAACAGATTTTCCAGCACGGTGATACCGCGTTGAAAATCGGGGTCGGACAGGTTAAGTTGCCGCGCATCCTGTAGCCACTGTTCCACCGTTGCGCGTGTCGGTTTGTTATCAGCATTCAGACTCCATAAGGAAGGTGCAGCATCAGAAGTAGTGCCAAATGCAGAAGCAACAAGTGTCAAGTCAAGGATATTCACGACACCATCAGCGTTAACATCCGCTTTTTCGTCATACGCTCCGAACGCATTTGCGACGAGAATCAGATCAAGAATGTTAACACTCCCATCTTGGTTGATATCGTACTGACTATATTCAAGGTCACCTTCTATCTCAAAACGGACGATTTCAGTAAAGTCCGCAAGAAGTTTATTTTTTGCCTTGTCCCATACAGTCATTTCCGCAATACCCCATGTCCCAGGGATACTGCCAACAGGTAAGATAATCGTTTTGTGATAGGTTTCATAGACAGTTGGATCACCTGAAAAATAGATATTGTAATATTCAACATGTTGATGTTCGAAGAAGTGCGTCACACCGTGCGGATCACGCAAATACATTACTGTATTTAAATATCCACTAATATCGTCTTTGACTCTAAAAGTAATATCTACTTGTGTTTCACCATTGGGTTCATCAGGATTTGTCGGCACTGCAGTCACTGTAATCCGGTTCAAATCGAGCACTGGTGGAGTGCTATCAGGGTTTATTGTTTGGATCTCAATGGTGGTAGGTTTTTCATCAATGATCTCCTGTTCCTGTCTTAGAGAACCATCCGCATTGGTGAAGTAAACACCTCGCTCGTTTAATCCTATATCTATCATACTAATATAGTTAACCGCATAGGTCCCAGTCTGATAGTAATCAGGAATTATGAGTTCAACAGTCGCCTCACCGGTTTCCTTATTGTATGTCCCATATTTCTCAGTCCTACGGGAGTAGGTTTCATCGTTGAGATCGTTTGCTTGTGCATAGATGCTTGTCACATCATTATCTTCCAGGATCTGCCACCGTGCAGTAAGGATTTGGTAGCGTCTCCCATCTTCCATGCTGTCTGATACAGAGAGTTTCATTGAGTTTTTGACGTAATTCGGTGCTTCATCGTCAGCCAATGGGTTGTCCATATAGAGTTTCCATCCATAATCGACTTGTGATTGGTGCCGTTCATTGCCTTGTGCATCATTGAGGGTAATCGCGTCTGGACCCCAATACCCGTCAGCTACGAAGCGCGAGATCGTTATTTCACCCCGTAGAAGATGAGAAGCAAGGACCACAGATTCACCATCGGAACCGATTGGATAAAGCCAGATTTCAAAAAATGTGCCTTTTGGACTTATTACTCTGATCTGAGACGCTTGAGCATCGTCTTGGTCACCTGTTTTATGAAGTTCAAGTTCTATCACAATCTTTTTATCTTCCATCGGTTCGCCAATCACCTGTATATCCACCCTGACAATCCGTCCCGGATATACAACATCTGGATACAGATTGTAGACCTCAAACGTCAAATCTTCACGTATTTTTGAGATGTATCGTGTTCCGTGCATAATCCTGTCTTGGACAAATTGATATTTGTCGGGTGCTCGTGAGCGGAGTTTGTCCGGATTTACGATATAAAAGCTAATGCTCTCCGCCATATCCTCATTCGGGTTCACACCATGAGCATAAGCGGAGACAAACTCGTGCTGTTTTGTCGTTGACCATCCATCTTGATCGTCCGAATTTTCATACCACCCACCAAGTTCAATCCAATCCTGTTTGAGTTGCTCATCAAAAAGGTGTTCCCACAAAAAGTGTGCCTTTTCGTGAAGAATCAATCGATTGATATAATCCGAACCTAATCCTTTAAAAGCAGATTCCATGAATTCTATATATCCACTCGTGGTCCAAGCGACTGCAGGTGCTTCCGGATAAAAGGGATGCGGTGTGCCATCTAAACGTCTCACCAGATATTGAAGTCCTGCTATTTTATGCATACCTTGTGGGAATTCTTCAAACATCGTAGTAATGGCAATGATCTCTTCGTTCTTGAATGTTGTGAAACGGGCAGCGTGTTCACCTGTTGTGTTTCTCGTCAGTTCGGTATAATCCGGAACGTTTAAGCTGACAGCGTAACGTTCCTGTAATATCCGTTCAAGTGCCTCTCTATCCGCACCGTTATCGGTTACAAACCGAACAACAACCTGATGTAGACGTTTAGAGAAGTACCTGCCACGCACGCCATCAATTTCTGCTAATAGCGGATCCGCATGCGTAAACGCTTCCGCTGCAACCGTTACAACCGTTTGTCTATTTATGACTTCAATCTTGATGTCATTTTGAAGATGAGTATCTGTTATCCGCCACAAAGAATTTGGCACTTCTTGGTTCTCTTCGTAAGGGTTATTCACTTGCTGTGGGACCGTTTCAAATGTCTTTAGCAATCTGTATGCTTGTGCTGCATCCCATTCAGCACCGAGATACACAGAATACTTCTGCATCAACCGTAAAGATGCGCTGTGTGATGGCACTTGTATGACTTCATCTAACATCACCACTTCGACAGGTTCAATGATAGTCGCACTTTCACTGCCTTCGGGTGTCTCGTCTATTTGCCAATTGAAGTCAAAAGCGAGACCTTGAGAAACGACACCTGAGAAAAGGATAAATGTAATTAGAGCCAGACTGAGAGTTTGTATTCTTTTTTTGTGAGTCATGCTGTTATCTGTTTTCATGCGATATCTCCACTATTATTTGACTATATATTTAAGTAATATTAGATCTTATATTTTTCTATTACTTAATAACATAACAATGTATTAATATTATCATTAGTCAAATAATATGTCAAATTAAAAAAGGTGTCTAAAGTTATTGGCGTTGATTTCTTGATTTGGCGTGCCGTTCTTCTCTTCTCTTTGTCTGAATCACGGAACGCACAGAAGGGGAGGAAAAAGAGGAAAATACGGAAGGGCTACACCTCTTTTAAGGTAGTAGGCACGCTCCGCCGTGCCGTTCTTCTCTTCTCTCTTCTGTAGGAGGGAACTCCGATTCCCGACCTTTTCTCTTTGTCTGAATCACGCAAAACACAGAAGGCGGACGGCGCGACGGAGTGTGCCTGCTACCGTATTGTCTGAATCACGGAACGCACAGAAGGGGAGGAAAAAGAGGAAAATACGAAGAAGGCTATTGTTAAACAACGCAAGTTTGATATGATCGTGGGTTCGTTGGAATACAAATATAAGAGGTCGGGAATCGGAGTTCAAATCAACGGTATGAACGCCTTGGCGGCATGCGCGTTTGGCATGCCACATGATTCACCGCCTACAGAAAAGGGGTAGCCCTTATCCTGAAAAACCCACCTTTGATTGACAAAGGCATAAACCGCGCAATCCGCGTAATCCGCGACAATCCGCGATTCAGACAAAAACAAGACGGTCGCGACCAGTAAATCAACGGTATGAATCATGCAGAATACCAAACGCGTATTCTGCCAAAGGCATTCCCCGCCTACAGAAGAGGAAAGAGGACGGATGGGTCGCGGAAGGCACGAAAGACAGACTGCACGTCGGAGCGTGCCTGCTACCGAACTCTATTCAACATCCCACAGATACATCACACCGCTACGACTATTGCTCACAAGGGATTTACCATCTGGAGAGAACGCCACGCTAACAACGGGTCTACCATGCCCCTCAAACTTATGCAGAACCACACCAGTCCCAACATCCAGAACAGACACAGTCCCATCCGTACTACCGAAAGCGATCCTCTTTCCATCAGCACTAAAATCAAGACAAGACGGAAAAACCCGATTATCACCATCAAACGGAAGTTGCTTTTCCGCACCCGTTTCAAGGTCATACAGATGAATTGGATTGGATATCAGTGAGACAGCAAGCGTTTGTCCATCAGGACTAAAGGCGATATCTGTTACACCCGATTTACTTACATTTAAGATAGGATTTATTTCACCTGTCTCGGCATCCCATAACAGCACAGGCATTTTGGTACCCCCGCATGCGATCATGCTCCCATCAGGACTGAAGGCGATACTCCTAATTTCACCGTTGTGTCCTTCTAACGTCCTGATTATTTCACCAGTCTCGACATCCCACATGCGCACAAGTTGATCCCTACTACCCGCAGCGATCGTTTTCCCATCCGGACTATATGCGACACAAAGGTTAAGTGCCTCACCCCCGCTGAGTACGCCCATCTGTTCACCCGTTTCCGCATCCCGTATAGAGACCAGTCCGTCCGAGGTGGCGAGAGCGACACTTGTATCTATTGGACTGACCGCAATATCAAATATCCGATACACCCTATTAGTCTCTGCATAAGTTTTCCTGAGTTGATGTGTCTCCTCATCCCATAAATAGATAGTCAGATTTAGACTTGGCGCAATGATTGTTTTCCCATCCTTACTCCAAGCAAAACTGGTGAACTCTCCAAAATGATTAGAAATAATCTGTGTATTTTCACCGCTTGCGACATTCCAGATACGGACAGTACCGTCATAACTACAACTCGCTAACGAACGCATATCTGGACTAAACGCAATGTCATTCACACGTTGGGTATGCTCTAAGAGCGTTTGCTTGTATTCCGCTGTATTGCCATCCAACACGATAATCTCGCCAATCCGACCCGCAGTTACCAATAGACTACCATCCGGACTATAGACAATATCTGAATTACCAACTCGACCTCTACCTTCAAAGAAATGCGTCTGTTCTCCGGAATCAATGTCCCAGAGACGGACGCTCTGATCATGACTCGCACTTGCCAATGTCTTGCCATCCGGACTGAATGCGAAGTTATGCACAATACTTGTGTGTGCTTGAAGTTTTCGTATGTGACTACCTGTTTTCCCATCCCACACATCGATGTCTGGGTTCTGGTTGCCGTGTACCAGTAATGATCCATCCGGACTAAACGTAAGACCGTATCTGAAGCTGCCCTGAACATCTAATATATGAGGTTCGTTTCGAGTCCTATTATAAAACTGAGTTTCTTGACGCTTCTGCATGTCCCAAAAATTGACACGTTTCATAAGATCCGCTGTTACAATTGTATTCCCGTCCGGACTCATAGCCATAGAAGTAAATGGCAACTGACGTCTGGGTTCACCGAGAAATTTAGCTGTATTAACATTCCAAAGATGCATGTTACCCACAGCATCAACATTTACGAGAATATTGCCGTCCGGTGTAAAGGCGATATAACGGAGAGGATATTTGTGCTTCGAAAGCCGCATAAGTGGTTCATAGGTGTTTGAGTCGTAGAACCACACACCGATAGATGTTGCTACTGCAAGCCGCATACCGTCTGCGGTATATTCCACTTTGTAGGGACGACCCTTACCGAGCCGCGCTTTTGCCCCTTCTGGTAAGTCGAGCGATGGATGTTGGTTTTGTTGAGCAAATAGGGTGGTTATTGATAGGAAATAGAGTATGAATAGGACTGTGATGTGCCGTCTCATATAATTATAGTCTCCTGTGTGTGTATTGTTGGTAATATTATATCTGAAAGTGGGAATGGATTGCAATGCATCTAAATCGCGGGGATACACCTCTTCTGTAGGAGCGACTTCCCAGTCGCGATCCTCTTACATTACATTCTGTAGGAGGGAACTCCGATTCCCGACCTCTTATATTTGTATCCCAACGAACCCCCCATCCTATCAAACTTGCGTTGTTGAATAATAGACATCTTCGTATTTTCCTCCCCTTCCGTGCATTCCGGGGAATGCCTTAATGGCATTCATACCCGCAGAATGCCATGCGCGCATTCTGCGTTGATTTGGACGAATGCCATGCGCGCATTCGGCGTTGATTTGGGGGAACGCCCACAGGCGTTCATACCGTTGATTTCTTGATTTGGTGATTCAGACAAATATAATATGTCGGGAATCGGAGTTCCCTCCTACAGAAGAGGAAAGGACGAAGAAGGCTATTGTTAAACAACGCAAGTTTGGTAGGATGGGGGGTTCGTTGGGATACAAATATAAGATGTCGGGAATCGGAGTTCCCTCCTACAGAAGAAAGAAGAAGATCGCGACCGGGAGGTCGAAATCAACGGTATGAATGCCTGTGGGCATTCCCCGCCTACAGAAGAGGTAGATCCCTTAACCTGAAAAACCCACCTTTGATTGACAAAGGCATAAACCGCGCAATCCGCGTAATCCGAGACAATCCGCGATTCAGACAAAGAGAAGACGGTCGGGAACCGGAGGTCACGCCTACAGAAGAGGCACCTGACAACCGATTGCCGACTGCTGACCGCTAATACCTATTTCAATATCAACATTTTGCGGGTAGCGGTGTAATCGTTGGCGGTGAACTTGTAGTGATAGATGCCGCTCGCGACTTTTTCACCAAACCCATTTTTACCGTCCCAATACAACGCACGACTCCGATCCGTATATACGCCTGCTGGCTGCTGACCTAAACGGTAATCACGGATTGCAATACCATGCACGTCGTATATTGTCAACGAAACATCTGCGGGGGTTGCGAGTTGATACGGTATCCACGTCTCTGGATTGAAAGGGTTGGGGTAGTTTTGGAAGATTTTGGTGGTCTTGATTTTGCTCCAAGTTGTGAACTGCTTATCAGTCGGTTCAACGGCGAGTGGATCCGTAAAGGGTGCGGTGTTCCACAACAGGATCGATGCGTCCCAGCTGCCACTTGCTAACCTTCTGCCGTCTGGACTGAACGCGAGACCACGGACTATATCCGTATGACCTACGAACATGTGAAGGTGTTCCCCTGTGGCAGCATCCCATAAACGGATCGTTCCGTCGGTGCTTCCCGCTGCGATAATACTGCCATCTGGACTGAACGCCACGGAATAAACATATAGCGGATGTTCATCAAGTGTGTAGATGTGTTCACCTGTTTCAGCATTCCAAAGTTGGACAGTTTTGTCGGTGCTCCCAAATAAGATAGTTTTGCCATCTGGACTGAACGCAACACTTGTTATCGCTCGCGTAAGCTTTGTGAGTTTGTTGATGCGGTCACCTGTGTTAGCATCCCAGAGAATGAGTGCACCACCGTTACCGCCACTTACGATAGTTTTTCCATCTGGACTGTATGCGACGCTATGGGCATGTCTCAAATGTCCTCTGAGTGTGTCAATGTGTTCACCTGTCTCAGTTTCCCATATACGGATGGTGCTGTCCCTACTGCCACTTGCGAACCTTTTTCCATCTGGACTGAAGGCAACGGATTGAACCCAATCTGTATGTCCTTCGAACACGGCAGTGTTTGCACCCGTATCAGCATTCCACAGACGGATAGTTTTGTCGTTAGCACCACTTGCGATAGTTTTGCCATCTGGACTGAATACTACGGTTTGGACAAAACCCCAATGTCCAGAAAGTGTGTCGGTCTGTTCACCGGAGGCAGCATCCCACAACTTGACGCACGCGTTCCAATGTCCGCTTGCGATAGTTTTGCCATCTGGACTGAAGGCAACGCTAAATACCTCGCGCGAATGTCCTTCGATCGTTTGGCGGTGTTCACCTGTGTCAGCATCCCATAAGCTGATAATTTGTCCACATTTGCTTGCGACACTATTGCCATCCGGACTGAACAGAACCTTATCTACATTACTCGCATGCGTGAGTGTATGTAGGTTTTCACCTGTGGCTGCGTCCCATATACGGACGGTGTCATCTATACCGCCACTTACGATTGTTTTGTTATCTGTACTAAAGGCGATGGTGCGAACCTCATCCGTATGCCCTTCAAACGTGCGGAGGTTTTCACCTGTGTTTGCGTCCCATAAGATGAGCGTTGTGTCAACACTGGCACTTACGATGTGTTTTCCATCTGGACTGTATGCGATCCTACTAATCCGCGCCGTATGTCCACTGAGCGTCCGAAGGTTTTCACCTGTGGCTGCGTCCCATATACGAATAGTTCTGTCAACACTCTTACTTGCGAAGGTATTTCCAATCGGACTAAACGCAACTTTACCGATTATATCCTTATGTTCTCGGAGCGTGTGTCTCTTTTTGCCTGTGGATACATCCCAGATTTGGACGGTGTAGTCCCAACTTCCGCTTACGATTGTTTTGCTGTCTGGACTGAAAGCGATGGTACTGATGACACCTCCATGTCTGAGCGTCCGAAGGTGTTCACCTGTGGTAGTATCCCATAGAGGGATTTTCGGTTCGGAACTGTTCCTACAAGCGATTATTTTGCCATCTGGACTGAACACGACACTATAGATGAATCTATCATTACCTGTAAGTGTGTGTAGGTTTTCGCCTGTGTTTGCGTCCCATAAACGGATGGTGCCGTTGTCACTGCCACTTGCGATCATAGTGCCATCTGGACTGAATGCTACACATCCGACTGGCACCGTATGACCTTTTAGTATGTCAAGTGGTTCTGCTGTCTGTGCATCGTATATCCATATACCGGTTGATGTTGCTAATGCGAGTCGTGTGCTGTCATTAGAATAGGCGATTCCGTTTACTGCACCTTTACCGAGTCGTGCTTTGGTACCTTTGGGTAGGAAAAACTGTGTGTCGTCTACTGCGAAGGAGCACGGTAAAAACATGAGTGTCAATAGAGTTATCATTACGGATAATGCTGCTTTCATGTGTTCTTCCCCTATGTATGTGTATGTTGGTTAGGTGCTTATTGTGTTGGTTTTATTCTATTTTATTTTTCGGTGAAATGTCAAGGGGATTTGTGGGGTGTCTGAATCGTGGTAATGGATACCCCTCTTCTGTAGGAGGGAACTCCGATTCCCGACATCTTTAAGGTAGTAGGCACGCTCCGACGTGCCGTTCTTCTCTTCTGTAGGCGGGGAATGCCATAGGGCATTCATACCCGGGGAATACCTTGATGGTATTCATACCGTTGATTTCTTGATTTCGACCTCCCGGTCGCGATCTTCCCTCTTCTGTAGGAGGGAACTCCGATTCCCGACATCATTGTATCCCAACGAACCACCCTCCTATGAAACCGCCCTTATTCACCAATAGGCATCTTCGTATTTTCCTCCCCTTCATCCCCTTCCGTGCCTTCCGTGATTCAGACAAAGAGAAGAGGTCGGGAATCAGAGTTCCCTCCTACAGAAGATGGATTGTATTACCCCACACCGTTATCCCAAGAAACCACCCCAGACACCCAAAGGCATAAACCGCGTAATCCGCGTAATCCGCGACAATCCGTGATTCAGACAAATGTAAGAGGTCGGGAATCGGAGTTCCCTCCTACAGAAGAGACATTGTATTATATCGCATTATACCTTTATCCTACGAAACCCACCTTTGATTGACAAAGGCATAAACCGCGAAATCCGCGTAATCCGCGACAATCCGCGATTCAGACAAATATTCCGTGATTCAGAGGGGACACGGCACGACGGAGCGTGCCTACTACCTTAAAGAGGGTTGGAAAGCAGACGGCACGTATACTGAAGATGGACAATATACCTATCGCTGTTTTAGGTCTCCCCATAAAACAGATACTTTATCCCGGGGATTGACACTAAGAACAATATCCTCCAAAGGCTCAACATCCCATATACCCATCCTGATTTCGTTCGCTGTGGTAGCGAGTGTGAACCCATCAGGTGTGAACGCAACTGCATTGAGCCTGCCAAAATGCCAATCAATTGTTTCCAGTAGTTTCAATGTATTTAGATCCCACAAGTGGACGAGACCGTCATTCCTACCACTTGCCATCAGGCGGCGATCAGGATTGATTGCAAGTGTTCGAACACTATTATCATCCCCTATTTTTTTGAAGGTATTGACAAGGTCACCAGCCTCAGCGTCCCACAACTGCAGTCCACCGCTACCTCCAACGACTATCATGCGTTCTTTACCCCAGAACTCCACCGCCATAACATGCTCCATACCCGTATCAAGTTTCTGCAAGAGCTCCCCCGAATCCGTATCCCAGATATGAACAAGTCCTGTATCCAAGGAACCACTTGCAACCATTGAACCATCCAAACTAAACGCGGCAGCATCGACTTTTCCCGAATCCATACCGTGCAGGAGTTCCCAAGTTTCCGTGTTCCAGAGGCGGAGGGTATTCCCCCAACCCCAGTCTCCCGTAGCAAGGATTTTCCCATTGAGCGTGAAGACAATAGCTTGGATTGCCCACGCATGCCTATCAAGAGTCTTGATATGTTCGTTAGTGTCCGTATTCCAAATATAGTTAAAGCCGTCCTGATCACCACTGACGAGTATATCTCCTTTCGGATTATACCTAACGGACTCAACACCTTTGCCATGCCCTTCAAGCACCTGTATCTCTACCGCTGTCTCCATATCATAAATACGGACGAATTTATCTATTGCTGCAGCTGCAACAGTTTTTCCATCAGGGTGAATTGATATGTCATATCCTGTCCACCGTGCCATTTCAATGGTAGTTCGTGGTTGATTCTGAGCAAATGTATTTGTTACGACAAAAGTTGAAACGAGAAGTATTGTTATTAGTGTAATGTTTAATTTTTTCATGGATACCTCCATACCCATTTGGGTTAACTATAATGAGACAACCTTTTTGTATATTATTTTGTATATTTATAGTATTGACCTATGATCAATAGACTAATATGACAAACTTTATCATATATATACTTTTAAATCAATAATAATATTAATATATTTTTAGTTTCAATATTTCTATTTGTATACGTGTATACGTGTATACATATCTTATAAACAATAGCACCTTCCGTGCCTTCCGTGATTCAGACAGTACGGTAGCAGGCACGCGCCGCGTGCCGTCAGCCTTCTCTCTTCTGTATTACATTACATTCTGTATTACATTACATTCTGTATTACATTACATTCTGTATTACATTACATTCTGTATTACATTACATTCTGTAGGAGGGAACTCCGATTCCCGACATCTTTGTATCCAAACGAACCCCCCATACTATCAAACTTGCGTTGTTTAACAATAGCCCTCTTCGTATTTTCATCCCTTCCTCTTCTTCCGTGCCTTCCGTGATTCAGACAAATAAAAGACGGTCGCGACCAGGAGGTCGCTCCTACAGAAGATAATGTAAGAAGGTCGGGAATCGGAGTTCCCTCCTACAGAAGATAATATAAGAGGATCGCGACCGGGAAATCAACGGTATGAACACCTGTGGGCGTTCCCCGGGTCGCTCCTACAGAATGTAATGTAAGACGGTCAACAGAATATTCGCAAATATTGTATCCATTTCTCAGATTATGACGTATACATGTATACAGATATACGTGTATACATGCAAACATGCATACGATCATACGCGTATACTTGTATACGTCAGAAAAATATAAGGAGCGGTAATGAAGACCATCGCAGTATTATCAGGGAAAGGTGGCGCGGGGAAAACGACCTTGGCAGTGCACCTCGGAGTCGCCGCAGAGAAAGCTGGACACACAACCGCTATCATCGACCTCGACCCACAAGCAAGCGCATTGACATGGAGTGATAACCGAGAAAGCGATACACCAGCCGTCGTCTCAGCACAAGCCTCACGGTTACCGCAACTCGTTGAAGCTGCCAAGAAAAGCGGTGCCGACATCGTGTTCATCGATACCGCACCACATTCCGAAGCAGCAGGATTAGCCGCCGCTCGCATCTCAGACATGGTGTTGATCCCGTGTCGTCCTGCGATCCTTGACCTACACGCCATCGGTGCCACGGTCGAGATCACACGGATTGCCAATGTCCCCGCTATAGTCGTCTTAAACTCCGTGCCCTCGCGTAGTCCATTAGCAGATGAAGCACGGTCAGCAATAGACTCATATCAACTGGAAACCGCTCCCTGCCAACTCGGACAACGGATCGCTTTTGTCCACGCTCTGACTGCCGGTCTCACAGCACAAGAATTTGAACCGAGAAGCAAGGCAGCTAACGAGATTAAGACATTATATAAATATATCGCTAAAAAGATAGGAGTATGAAGTTATGGCAAAAAAACCGACTCTCTCGGATGCTCTGAACAGTGCCGGAAAAACCGAACAAGAGGAAACACTCCCCGAAAACTCACCTGCACCGACCCATGAGAAGACACCGCGTTCTCGTGTAGGGAAAAAACTGATTGCCGGACATTTTGACCCATCTGTGCATCGGCAACTCAAGCAGCTTTCTGTGGACGAGAGCACCAGTATACAGGATTTGTTGGCTGAAGCTATTGACGATCTGTTTCAAAAACATGGCGTATGATTGTCAGAAGCACGGAACGCACTTTCTTCTGTAGGAGGGAACTCCGATTCCCGACATTCTTACATTACATTACATTCTGTAGGCGGGGAATGCCTAAATGGCATTCACACCGTTGATTTGAACTCCGATTCCCGACATTCTTACATTACATTCTGTATTACATTCTGTAGGCGGGGAACGCCAAAAGGCGTTCATACCGTTGATTTGAACTCCGATTCCCGACTTCTTACATAGGTCTGAAGCACGGAAGTCACCAAATCAACGGTATGAATGCTATTGAGCATTCCCCGCCTACAGAATGTAATGTAATATGGTCGGGAATCGGAGTTCCCTCCTACAGAATGTAAGACAGTCGCGACCGGGAGGTCGCTCCTACAGAAGAGGTATCCCTTCCATCTTTTCATCCCTTCCGTGATCCAGACAGATAGAAGAGGTCACGATGGGAATACACCTCTTCTGTAGGAGGGAACTCCGATTCCCGACTTCTTACATTTGTCTGAATCACGGAAAACACGGAAGGGGAAGAAAAAGAGGAAAATACGGATGGGGATATGGTTTAACAATGGCAGTTTTATAGGATGGGTGGTTCGGTGGGATACAAACAGAAGAGGTCGGGAATCGGAGTTCCCTCCTACAGAATGTAAGACGGTCGCGACCAGGAGGTCGCTCCTACAGAAGAGGTATCCCTTCCCCCTTTTCATCCCTTCCGTGATCCAGACAGATAGAAGAGGTCACGATGGGAATACACCTCTTCTGTAGGAGGGAACTCCGATTCCCGACTTCTTACATTACATCCTGTATTACATTACATTCTGTAGGAGGGAACTCCGATTCCCGACATCTTAAATTGTCTGAATCACTGAAGAGGTCGGGAATCGGAGTTCAAATCAACGGTATGAATGCCTGTGGGCATTCCCCGCCTACAGAAGAGAGAAGAGAAGAACGGCACGCTGAGCGTGCCTAATACCTTAAAGAGACATCCCTTCCCACATTAACACCCACCACCCAAACAAAAACCACTTGACACCACCCCCAAACCGTGCTACCCTATCCCTTATGCCACAAATCAACCTAAAACCAACCCACAAACCCATCAAAGACTACTACAAAACCCTGCAGCAATACACCGACCAGAACATCACCCATGAAGGCGCGGTCAGTGCACCCTTCGGCGCGCTCCTCGACCACTGCGCAAAAAAGATAGACGCAACATTCTCCCAACAATTCCAAATGACCACCCACGCAGGAAACCGAATCGTCATAGACGGAGCCGTCACAAAACTCGGACTACCAGTCGCCTATTGGGAAGCAAAAGACATCCACGACGACCTCACACAAGCCGTCCAACAGAAACGACAAGCAGGCTACCCAACAGACAATATCCTATTCCAAACACCCGAACGCGCAATCCTCATACAGAACGGACAGACAACACTCGACACAGACCTCACCGATCCAGAAAATCTCGTCACCACCTTACAACGCCTATTCGCATACACAACCCCAGTCCACGAAGATTGGGAAAAAGAAGTCGCAAACTTCAGAAACCGCGTCCCTCACCTCGCAAAAGAGATGATGCACCACATCGAAGAACGGTACGACGCAGACACAGACTTCAAAAACGCATTCAACGGATTTTACGACACATGCCGATCCGCAATCAACCCCAACCTATCCCGAACCGCTGTTGAGGAGATGCTTGTCCAGCATATACTCACAGAACGCATCTTCCACAGAGTGTTCCAGCACTCCGATTTCAAAAGACGCAACATCATCGCAAGAGAGATTGAGAAGGTTATTGACATACTCACGAGCGATAAGTTCAGCCGCGAGGAATCCCTAAGTGCACTTAACCCGTTCTATGACTCCATAGAAAACGCCGCCAAAAACTGCCACGACTTCACACAGAAACAGCACCTACTCAACACCTTCTACGAGCAGTTCTTTCAAAGCTTCGCAGAAGATGTCGCAGACACACACGGCATCGTCTACACACCGCAACCGATAGTCGACTTCATGGTCAACAGCGTATCCCACATCCTCAAAGCCGAGTTCGGCGTGTCCTTGTCTAATAAAGGTGTTCATATTATCGACCCTTTCGTCGGCACCGGCAACTTCATCGTCCGACTGATGCAGGACATACAAACCACCGCCTTACAACACAAATACCAGCACGAACTCCACTGCAACGAGGTCATGCTACTGCCATACTACATCGCCAGCCTCAACATAGAGCAGGAATACTACCAACGCACCCGCAGCTACCTCCCGTTTGACGGCATCGCACTTGCCGACACCTTTGAACTCCTTGAAGATAAGCAGATGCAACTCTTTTCACAGGAAAACACCGACCGCGTCGAAAAGCAGAAGGACACAGACATGTTCGTCGTCATCGGCAACCCACCCTACAACATGGGACAGGTCAACGAGAATGACAACAACAAAAACCGCAAATATGAAACGGTAGACAAACTGCTGAAGGATACCTATTCAAAGGACTCAAAGGCAACAAATAAAAACCCACTTTCAGACCCGTATGTCAAAGCGATTTTGTGGGCATCAGAACGGATTGGAAAAGACGGGATCGTAGCGTTTGTAACGAATAACGGTTTTCTTGATGGAATTGCTTTTGATGGAATGCGGAAACATCTGGCACAGGATTTTGATACGATTTACATTTTAAATCTGAGTGGAAACGTCCGTAAGAATCCGAAGTTATCAGGCACAACACATAACGTATTTGGAATTCAGGTTGGAGTAAGTATTAACTTCTTTATCAAAAAAAGTGAAAAGTCAGAAACTACGCAAATATTTTATGCTCGTGTTGATGAATATTGGCGAAAGGAACAGAAATATCAATTTCTTGAATCAAAGCAGCACTACCAAAACATAGAATGGCAACAAATCACACCTGATAAGCGTCATACATGGATCACCGAAGGACTCCATGCTGAGTATGATACTTTCATTCCAATTGGAAGTAAGAAGGCTAAAACAGGAAAAGGAACAGTGAATGGTGTGATTTATAATACCTATAGTCTGGGTGTCTGCACGAGCCGTGATGCATGGGTATACAACTTCAACCGAAACACTCTCATTGAGAATGTCAAGCGGATGAGTAGAAATTACAACACAGAAGTTGATAGATGGCAGCGAAGAGAAGATCTGGATATTAAAATTGACGATTTTGTGTTGTATGATGACGAAAGAATCAAGTGGAGTTCTACCTTAAAACGGCATCTTAAGAGTGGTCATATCGCAGAATACACAGATTCAAAAATAAGACATTCTGGTTATCGTCCGTTTACTAAAACAACACTTTTTTTTGACAATGTTCTTATAGATCGACCAGGACTTTTCCGTTCTATATTTCCAACACCAGAAACCGAAACTGAAAATAAAGTAATTTGGCTTAAAGTAGGTGGAGATTGGCCAATGTTTGCATTATTGGTTAGCAATATTCCTGACCTGCTTCCACAAAGTGGTTCCCAATGCTTCCCCTTCTACACCTACGACGAAGACGGCACAAACCGCAAAGAGAACATCACCGACTGGGCACGCGACGCATTCCGCAAACACTACAAAGACGACACCATCACCAAGTGGGACATCTTCCACTACACCTACGGCATCCTCCATCATCCCGACTACCGCCAGAAATACGAAATGAACCTCAAGCGAGACCTACCCCATATCCCCTACGCACCCGATTTCCGAGCATTCGCAACCGCAGGTGCACACCTCGCCGACATCCACATCAACTACGAGACCCAACCCGGACATCCCGAACTCAACCTACTCGAAAACCCCGATTTACCTTTAGATTGGCGCGTAGAGAAAATGCGTCTATCCAAAGACAAAACCCAACTCAAATACAACGACTTCCTCACCATAGACGGAATACCTACCGCCGTCTACGACTATCGGTTAGGCACCCGATCCGCGTTGGAGTGGGTCATAGACCAATACCGCGTCAAGACAGACAAACGCAGCGGCATCATCAACGACCCCAACCGTCCCGACGACCCTCGTTACATAGTACACCTCATCGGGCGCGTCATCACCGTCAGCCTCCGCACCGTCCACCTCATCAACAACCTCCCCCCTCTCTCATAGGAGCAACCCTCTTCTGTAGGCGGGGAATGCTATATAGCATTCATACCCGACGAATACCACACGCGTATTCGGCGTTGATTTGGGGGAATGCTCAATAGCATTCATACCGTTGATTTCTTGATTTGAACTCCGATTCCCGACATTCTTACATTACATTCTGTAGGCGGGGAATGCCTAAATGGCATTCACACCGTTGATTTGAACTCCGATTCCCGACATCTTAGATTTGTCTGAATCACAGAAAACACAGAAGGGGAAGAAAAAGAGGAAAATACCAAGAAACCTATTGTCAAAAAACCAAAGTTTATAGGATCGGTGGGACTATGGAATACAAAGAGGTCGGGAATCGGAGTTCCCTCCTACAGAAGAAAGAAGATCGCGACCGGGAGGTCGCTCCTACAGAAGAGGCATTGTATTATATAGCACTAAACCCTCATCTCATAAAACCCACCCAAACATACAAGGCATTCTCACTCTTTTCATCCCCTTCCTCCCCTTCTGTGATTTCCGTGATTCAGACAAACAGAAGACGATCGCGACCGGAAAATCAACGGTATGAACGCCTGTGGGCATTCCCCGGGTCGCTCCTACAGAATGTAATGTAAGACGGTCGGGAATCGGCGTTCCCGCCTACAGAAGAGGTATATCCTTTATCCCAAGACACCACCCCTGATATGCAATGGCATAAACCGCGAAATCCGCGAAAATCCGCGATTCAGACAATAAACCCAACCCACCGCCAGATTTACATTGCCATCACCCCCCACATTCGGTATAATTTATATATACTAAAACCTCTTTTGTAGGAGGGAACTCCGATTCCCGACATCTTCTATAGTAGCAATTTCCGAATCGAAACCGAACACTTTAACCCTATGTAACAGCACCAAACAAATTTTGTAAAGTTTTTGAGTCATACCTGACTAAATAAGTCGTAATTAGCCTATAAACCCAGTCGTGGTAAAGGATTGTCGAAAATGTCCAAATTCTTGAATTTCCGATTGACTCAAAAAACTCAAAAGTATGACATTTTAAATTCGGCAAAATAAATACAAAAAAATCCTGCATATTTACTAAACCGACCTCGCGTAATTCAAACAATCAAACCTACCGAGAAAGGACCAACATAATGACCAGATATATATACCTTTTATCCACAATTTCACTCCTTTCACTGTTAGCACCCAACACCATCGCGCAGGAGGCACCCCACGCCAACCTATCCCTACCAGAAGGTGCGATAGCACGCATCGGAAACGGACGGAGCACAGAGATGAAGTATTCCCCAGAAACCGACCGACTTGCCGTAGCAAGTTCCACAGGAATATGGTTATACGACACAAACACATACCAACTCATCAATCTAATGACAGACCATAAAGGGACTATAAATAGCATTGACTTTAGTCCGGACGGAAATACCCTCGTAAGTATCAATGTGAAAGGCAATATGCATCTCTGGGATGCACGCACAGGTCATTATAAACATCGTATGGCAGACACGATATCTAACAAAATAATCGTCTTCCACCCCCATGGTCACACAATCGGGACAGCTGTACACAGACTCATCATGTTATGGGATGTCAAAGATAACAGGCTTAGGAAAAGGTATGAACTGGCAAAAGATGACGATAATGTGTTTAGGATTGATAGTCTTGTGTTCAGTCCCACTGAATCTATTATCGCAGCGGGAATCCACGACGGCACAATCGATTTATGGGATACGTTCACAGGTGAGAACATACAGACACTCGACGCACATAGAAATTCGGTAGAGTGCATGGTTTTCAATAGAGATGGAAGCCTACTGATAACGGGTGGTTCGGACACAACTATCCGTATCTGGAATATGAAAACAAAGGGACAGATTACGACGCTTTTCGGTGATATGGGGAGTGTCAAATGCTTAGCGTTAAGTGCCGATGGAGGTCTCATCGCTGCAGGGTGTCATGACGGCGCAATCCATCTATGGGAAACAGATACTCACAAACATTGGAAAAAACTCGGAGGAGATGAAAAAGTTATTTTTGATGTTGCGTTCATTGAGGATTTACGGACAGTGATGAGTCGGAGTTGGGACGGAAGCATCTGCACTTGGAACATATTTACAGGTGAAAAAACGCGGACAGTCGATATATTTCACGGAAAATTCTCATCCTTCGCTGTCAGTCCTGACGGGAATACTATCGCCACACCGAGTAGAAACACTGGTATCTTCTTATGGGATGCGACATCGGGGGCATTACTGAAAAAAATACATCATCCGAGTATTAAATCCCATGAAGACATCGCATTTAGTCCTGATGGGAAAACAATCGCTTTAGCGGAACATACCAATAATGTTCATCTACTGTCTACCGACACAGGGGAGTTGAAGCAGACATTTACAGAAGATAAGAAACCGATTACTGCTGTCGCCTACAGTCCGGATGGAAACACAATCGCCGTCAGCAGTCATGATACGACCGTCAGCCTATGGGATACGACCACAGGTCAACTGAAGCACACCCTAAAAGGACATAAGGCACAAGTCAGACGTGTTGCCTTCAGTCCAGATGGAAACACAATCGCAAGCGGAAGTGATGATAGAACCGTCCGTTTATGGGATGCGAATACAGGTCTGGAAAAGCACGTTACCAAACCACATGTAGATGGAGTCAAAGATATTGCCTTTAGTCCAGATGGTAAGATTATCGCTTCTGCGGGGAATGATCCAAAGTTCTATCAATGGGATGTGGACACAGGCAAGCAACAGTATGTGTTTAAGGGGACACGGTTCGATATAATCTGTCTCGCATTTAGTCCGGACGGGAAAATGCTTGCAGTCAGCAGTCACGCAGGCGAAATCGAAATTCGTGACGCAAAATCGAAGAAACCCCTACAGACAATCAATGCTAAGAACAAAGTGGAGAGGTTAGCCTTTACATCGCAAGGCAAATCCCTTATCAGCATAGACATCGACGGAGTCATATATATATGGAAAATAGCCGTAGAGTAGACATTCTCCGCGTGCCGTTCTTTTCGACTGCCGTTCTTCTCTTCTCTCTTCTGTAGGAGCGACCTCTTTAAGGTAGTAGGCACGCTCCGCCGTGCCGTTCTTTCCCTCTCCGATTCCCGACCCTCTTACATTACATTCTGTATTACATTACATTCTGTATTACATTACATTCTGTAGGAGGGAACTCCGATTCCCGACATCTTAAATTGTCTGAATCACGGAAAACACGGAAGGGGAGGAAAAAGAGGAAAATACCAAGAAACCTATTGTCAAAAAACAAAAGTTTCATAAGATAGACGGTTCTTTGGAACACAAAGAGGTCGGGAATCGGAGTTCCCTCCTACAGAAGAGAGAAGATCGCGACCGGGAAATCAACGGTATGAATGCCATCAAGGCGTTCCCCGCCTACAGAAGAGGCGTATCCCCTCCCACATTTTCATCCCCTTCTTCCCCTTCCGTGATTCTGACAGACAGAATACGGTCGCGATGGAAATACACCTCTTCTGTAGGAGGGAACTCCGATTCCCGACATCTTATATTTGTCTGAATCACAGAAAACACAGAAGGGGAAAAAAGGGAGGAAAATACCAAGAAACCTATTGTCAACCAACGGATGTTTATAGGATCGGCGGTTCGTTGGAATACAAAGAGGTCGGGAATCGGAGTTCCCTCCTACAGAAGAGCTATCCCTTCCGTGATTCAGAAATTCTTGTACGGTAGTAGGCACGCTCCGCGTGCCGTTCTTCTCTTCTCTCTTCTGTAGGAGGGGAATGCTATAGAGCATTCATACCGTTGATTTCGACCTCCCGGTCGCGACCCTCTTCATTTCCCACATTTTCATCCCCTTCATCTTCTTCCGGGGAATGCCTAAATGGCATTCATACCGTTGATTTGGTGATTTCCGTGATTCAGACAAGACAAGAGGGGAGACGGCACGACGGAGCGTGCCTACTACCTTAAAGAACGTCGGGAAGCGGAGTTCAAATCAAGTAATCAACGGTATTCTGCCAAAAGCGTTCCCCACCTACAGAAGAGGATTTGGATTTCAATGCATTATACCTTTATCCTACGAAACCCACCTTTGATTGACAAAGGCAGAAACCGCGTAATCTGTGTAATCCGCGACAATCCGCGATTCAGACAAATAATCCGTGATTCAGACAAACAGAAAAGGTCGGGAATCGGAGTTCCCTCCTATATCCACCAACCCATTGCCAATCTATTAGATATCTATTGTTCTCAACCCACGATTCCTACCTGACACCCCATCTCCTTCGGATATACTATTTAGCACACAGCCAAAAGCTGAAAACCAATAAACCAAGGAGACCAAAATGCCTTTACTTACAACACGGGAACTCATAGACAAATACCACAACCAACGCACAACCCTCGCAGAAGAAGCAGCAGAAGCAGGGATGCCATTCTCCGCCTACCTCGACTCACAATACGACCCAGAGAAAGATGGGGAACTCGCCGCAGACGATCTGCGTCTATCCGCGATGGAAATCGTGCTTGAAGACCTGAACATGACCACAACCTGCAACCCAGCCGCAGGAATCTTCCCCACAAGATGCGAAGATGTCATCGGTGACCCAGCAAAAGAATTCGCCCTCAAAGAGATTTGCCTCAATGCCTATCGTAGCATCTCCTACAGACCGCAGATAGAGGCAGCAGCACGACGCGAAGAACGTCACAACCGTTGGGAACGCGCTGGCACATTCCAGAGTATACACAACACACCACCCGGTTCCAGCCTCACATCCTACTACGATGCGATGGCACATTGGGACAGAGATGTAGAAGTGGACATCACACTCGAAGAACTCACCACACGCATGGCGGATACCAGTAAGACCGACTACCGCGCCACCATCCTCCAATACGACGAAAACGCTTTCCGTGAGGAACGCACATCTGCAGCAGCCGATCCTCCGATGGCAAGTTTTGACACATCAGAACGTCCCATCCAGCTCAAAAAACGCATGCTCGCCATACCCTTCACCTACGAACATCTCCGCGAAGTAGAGTTCATAGACAAAGCGGTAGAACACGTTGAACAGATCGCAGTCCAACGTATCGTCGCAAAAGTGGACGAAGGACTTGAGGTAATGCTAAAAGGTGCGGGTGGCGACAATCTCGGTGGTAACATCATCAAACTCGTTGACCTTGACGCATCCGCAACGGACGGAAAAATTACCCCTGAAGCGTGGCTCACACTCCAAAAGAAGTTCAAGCGCGGGTATATGTTGACATCCGTTATCGGTGTTGATAAGGACATCACCAATCTGCAGTTGGCGAAGATTGCCGAAACGAATGTGATGTTGACTTCGCTTGTGGAACGGCAGAACGCTGTCTCCAGCGGATTCGGTGGACAATATGCCGTAATGAACCAGTTGTCGCAAGGTATCCGTATCGGGTGGCACGACTATCTTCAGGACAGAATCCAAGTCGGCACAAGTCAAAACGGTGACACACACAACGCAATGGTCATCTACGACAAACGGAAAGCGGTAGAATATGTCTCACAGATGAACACAGACATCATCGAGACGACACGCGACATGCTCAAGCAGGTAGAATATATCGTCTGCTCCGAGATATGGGGTTGGATTTCGTATCAACCCAAAAAAGCGATCTACATCCTTGACCTAAACGCCACCAAAAGCGACACCAGTCTGAACATCGTCTAAACCATACCCTCTTTACAGGTGGGTAAATCTGACATTTCTTCTGTAGGAGGGAACTCCGATTCCCGACATCTTACATTACATTCTGTAGGCGGGGAATGCCTAAATGGCATTCACACCGTTGATTTGAACTCCGATTCCCGACACTCTTACATTTGTCTGAATCACGGAAAACACGGAAGGGGAGGAAAAAGAGGAAATACAAAGAAGTCTATTGTCAAATAACCCAAGTTTATAGGATGGGTGGGACTATGGAATACAAAGATGTCGGGAATCGGAGTTCCCTCCTACAGAATGTAAGACGGTCGCGACCGGGAGGTCGCTCCTACAGAAGAGGTATCCCTTCCCTCTTTTCATCCACTTCATCCCCTTGCGTGATTCTGACATTTCTTCTGTAGGAGGGAACTCCGATTCCCGACATCTTTCTTTGTCTGAATCACGGAACGCACCGAAAAAGAGGAAGGGGAGGAAAATACACAGATGCCTATTGTTGAACAAGGGCGGTTTCATAGGAGAGTAGTTCTTTGGAATACAAAGAGGTCGGGAATCGGAGTTCCCTCCTACAGAAGAGGTGTATCCATTCCGCACATTCCCGCCTACAGAAATACACACGATTCCACCTTGAGTCTATACCCGATTATGTATATAATAAACCTGTCCAATCAGTTTTTCACCACGTTTACAAAAAAATATTGAATTTTAATGTAACCTTTTACCCTAATTAATGCACCTTATATGATGTAGGGCAAATAATGTCTTGTCAAAGATGCATAATTAGTATCTAAATTGCCATCAATAGTGCTATTTTTGAGGGAACATAGCATTATTGGAATGTAAATCTGAAAGGGGAGAGAATGTATTATATTATTTATTTTTTATCTTAACTTCATTCCTTGGGAATAAGTTCCCAAAATTGAGTATCAGTGAAACAAGAGTCAACATGGAGCGATGCACAATTGGTCATTGCCTACCAAGGCGGCGACAGAGATGCATGGGAAATCTTATACAATAGACACCGTATCAATCTTCGCGGGTATTTCTTCAGACAAGGAATAGCAAATCGTGAGGATTTAAATGATCTCGTACAAGAAACACTACTTGAAGCGATGCGAAATATTGAGCAGCTTCAAACACCCGAAAGTTTCTCAGTATGGCTGTCCCGCATTGCAAATGGAATACTGTCAAGATGGATAAAGATAGAGGTCAATAGACGCAAGTTACAAAATACAGTAGGTGCAAGTGAAAATACAGGGAATTTAGGTGAACTATACGCACCAACGTATTTGGGACCCGAACAAAGAAGTATTGATTCGGAATATCTCAACATCATTTTTGCACTGATAGAACAGCTTCCACCATCGGAGGAGGCAGCAATCCTTTCACACTATGCTGGAAGGACAAACCCTGAGATCGCAGAGGAACTGCGAATCACAGTAAATGCTGCGAAAGTTCGGTTGTCAAGGGCAAAAAAGAAGTTGAAAGAATGGCTTGAGACTGATTATCCAGAGGTATTTACCGACTTAGTTGGGCGAGGGATTATATAAGAGCAACAGTGCCACTTCGCCAATAAGAATCTTGCCATCTAACGTGGGTAAAACCACAATAGATGAATGGCATGGGCATATTCCATTGCAGGAGAGGTCGTAAGACTTGCTCAGGCAAGCATTCCTTGACCATAGCAGAATTTCCACGCTTAGGTGTGGGAAGAATGTCAAGAAACCCAACTTTCTCCCCTTTTTTTTCAGAGGTTGGGTTTCGCCTTTAAAGGTAGTAGGCACGCTCCGCGTGCCGTTCTTTTGCTCTGTCCTCATAACTTCTCTGTCTGAAGCACAGAATGCGCGGAAAACATGCAAAGACGGACGGCACGGCGGAGCGTGCCTGCTACCGTACAGAAAACACGGAACGGGATATACCTCTTCTGGATTAGAAAAACGACTTCATCTTCCGCGCCAACCCCCTGTAACTTCTTCAAATGGCGCGACCGGTTCAAAAGGCTCGTCGTAATCCCCACCACCGTGACTATTCTTACATGAGCGGAGCCATTCGTGAAGGTTGTTGCGGGTTTGCTCCATACGGTCGCGTTGTTCATTTACCAAGTTGGTCGTTTCTGCACGGTCTTCAATCATGTCAAAACACAAATCTTCGCTGCCATCATCCGATAGGTTGGTCATGCATTTATAGCGGTTATCCATCATTGCGATGGTCGGTGCTCCAAACATCGAGTTTTTTCCACTGTGGAACCGATACGGAATCGGAGTGGGACGTTCTGTCATGTCACCTTCAATGGTCGGTAGCAGGCTGATGCCGTCAATCGGACGTTTATCTGGCATTTCATATCCCATTACCTCGGCGATTGTCGGGAAGTAATCCAACGTGCTGCACGGCATTTCCACCACACGTCCGGGGTCTGCATGACCAGCCCAATGCAATAGTGCGGGTACACCCACGCCACCGTCAAACAAAGATCGTTTTCTCCCACGCATGCCACCTGTTGATCCGCGGTTGCGTCCATCTTGACCAGTGCGACCCTCCGGACCGTTGTCCGAACAGAACCAGATCATGGTGTTCTGAGACACTCCCCATGCTGCCAATGTGTGATACAATCGTCCGACCTGATCATCTATGGCGGTAATACAGCCGTAATAGTGCTGTTCATCTTCGCTGTATTCGGCATACTTAGCGCGATATTCTGGTCCGGCAAAGACCGGAGTATGGGGTGCGTGAAACCAGATTGTCGTAAAGAACGGTTCGGCTTTTTCAACAGCCTTTTCAATAAATGGAATGGCACGATCCATCAATACGCGGGAATCACATCCTTCCAGATTTTCCGTTGCCAGTTTTCCATTTTCGTAATATGGTGATGCCCAAGGTTGGTCCGAACGTTCAGCCCTCTTCTGGACACCTACTGCGGGATCCCAGGTGGGAACTGCATACTCCGTTGCAAAAGACGCATCATAATCTCGCTCCCATGGTGGTGCGTAATTCCGTGCTGGATTACGATTGGGTTTGCCAGAATAATTCCGATCCAATGTTCCCAGATGCCATTTGCCAAAATGTCCGGTTGCATACCCATAAGATTTTAACATACGCGCCAGAGTTATCTCCTGTGCCGGTAAGTGACCACGATTGGCATGTGTTACGCCATATCGAAAATAATGACGACCCGTTAAACACGTTCCCCGCGTCGGTGAACACACGGGTCCTCCCGCATAAAAACGCGTGAATCGGATCCCATTACTCGCCAGACGATCTAAATTCGGGGTTTTGATTACCTTATTTCCGTTAAATCCAACATCACCATATCCGAGGTCGTCGCACATCATTAAAACTATATTGGGGGGTCTCATCTTTTAGCCTCCATCACTATCCACTGTTCAAGTTTCTTACCCTCTCTGGCAATTAAAAACTTTCAATTCACTCCAAACGGAAATGCCTTCCAAACCAATGCAAAAGCAACCTTAATCTACACGAAATCTGGATTAATGTCAAACCTTTTTATATGCGTTAACCGCTTTTTGATAGGTATCATCGTCAATGCCATTCATATCGCGGAGTTCTTTGAGTTTCTTTAGGTTGTCAATTTTCACGCCTTCCGCCTCTGCCAAGTCCTTGATGTCAATCGGGTCAAGCGATGTATCAAAATGGAAGGAGACCTGCCCCTGAACACCCTCCGCTTGCAGCACATATCCCAACAACGTTGAAAGTGTCCCCGCCACAGTCGACTGAACACTCATGATATTGACACGGTAATCCTTTCGTTGTTCCCGTGCGTGTGTCTCCGTAACATGCTCGTTGCTATGCTGTTTCAGCGGTGTGCTACCGGTAGCGCGACCGATACGACGATCATATAACCGCATCAACCCATCTACCAGTCCGAAAAACGAGGACTGCATCTGACCACCTTTCGGCATATTCACCGACACCATATCCAAATGCACATAACCCTCATTCGGTTTGAGATTAGCATACACATCATTTATACCTTTTAGGAAATTACGGATAAACACGTCCTCCGCCTCCACATCTCCCTGGATTTCTGGTGGCATAAAAGCTTTGATCTTCTCGCTATCCACCGAAAAATCTGCCCGCGCCCAGCCTTGGGATCCCAACACACTTTTAAAATCGTCCATCACCCCAAGTTGCCGAATGACATCAAGAGGTGTAGTCGCCATAAACGACTTACCAAACGGCATATCCGGTGCGTTGTTGAAAGGCACATACATCACGGTCGGATCCTCTTCTAACGACACCCATTTGCCAGCCTGCCACTGTCCAAGTTCCCACTGTTCCCCTTCAGTCGGATGTGTAGTGCGGTTGAACCGCGCCGTAATCGGATCCAGGACTGCGAGGTTCGTTGCCATATCTGCTGGCTCGTTTAGCACGAGTTCCATGAACAGTGCCCCGCGCAGATATATGCCGGCATAAATTTGATCTAACAACACATCAAAGTCGTGATGTTTTGTCTCAAGTCGTGTGATGAAATCGTCGATGATTGGTGTCGCATGAATCGGTTCTACCTCGTAATACCACCCCTCGTTGCAGTTGCGTAGGAAGTCGGTGTATGCCTTGTTGACCTCCGGACTGATGTCTATGATGAGCTTCATCAGTCTATCGACGGGTAGGTTTAGCAGCTCATATTCCGACCAGTTTTTGAGTTGCCACGTAGATTGTGATCTGTCTGGTGGTGCGAGTGATGTTATTGAATTCTGACGGAACGGGTGTTGCATGGATATTCTACCACCACCGAGTGCACGCGTATTCTGATGTCGTGGTCGTTTGCTGAAAATCCGTTTTAGTGTTTTTTGTATCATAGTTTGATTTCACCTATTAGCATTTTTGGTATCTGACTGCTTGTTATTATATCTGTATTTGGGGGTGTGTCTGTCATTGTATCGGCTTTTGTAGCAATAGATATTGAAGGGAAAGGCAGTATATTAGCTTTCGGTTTTCAGCAATCAGCAGTCAGTCATACATGTATACACGTATAAGTGTATAGATGTATACTTGTATATATGTATAAACGCATGCATGCATACTCGTATACATGTATAGATTCATACATGTATAGATGTATAGGTGTATATATGTTTGCACGTATACATGTATACTTGTAGAAATGTTTACCTGTTTACTCGTATGCATGTATACAGATAAATCTGGATAACGGAAACGAGGGGTAGTTTAGCTGTCAGCAATCAGTCAAGATGTGCGTATATCTTAATCCTGAAAACCGCATCCAGATAAACGATACCCTTTCTGCGTCCTCCGTGCCTTCCGTGATTCTGGCGAAAAAGGTTAGTTAATTATTTTTAAGTTCACAGTTACGAATATCCCTTTTCCTCTCCAACCGAATCTGGTTAAAAGGATCGCAGACTTTTGTATCATAAGAAAAACTCTAAGATTCAAGTAAGGAATTAAAAGAATTCATGTTTAAACAACAACTACCAATTATCTCAACTTAAGAGTGAAATGTGTGTCTGCAATTGTTGTTTAACGTTTTATAAGTATTTTTAATGTTTTAAGGGTGCGATGAACCCTTACCACGCTTGAGTTCTCAGGTTTTAAGGTGTAGGTTTATGGGATGAACGGTGTAGGTTTATGGGAGTAAAGGTGTAGGTTTATGGGATGAACGGTGTAGGTTTATGGGAGTAAAGGTGTAGGTTTATGGGAAATCTCTAATATTTTCCCCACATTGTCTAATTAAAAATAATTAATTTCAGTGTAAAGGTGGTAGTATATGGGGTTATAGGTGTAGGTTTATGGGAAAAACTAATTAATGCCGTTGAAACCTTATTCTATCAGCATCTTACGCATACGATAATCGTTTATTTTCTGTCTAAAGGTGAAATATTGTAGGGAATAAGTGTATATTATCATATATATGATTACACTTTTAGCACCATGTCTTATATCAGCAAAAATCATCTATTTCAGCCCAAAAAGTGCTGATTTTTTAGGTTTTTCATGTTACTTATATGTCATACTGGTAAAAATCGTTCAAAAGGTGTAGGTTTATGGGAAATATCAAAAAATTGATCTACCACACCGGTAAAAATCGTTCAAAAGGTGTAGGTTTATGGGAAAGTTTTGTGATGAAAAATATATCGTATCGGTAAAATAGGTCAAAGGGTGTTAGTTTATGGGAGAAGTGTAGATTTATGGGATTAAGGAGACAATGCTATTAGAACCCTATTCTATCAGCATCCTGAGAATATGGACGGCTTCTGTTTTTGTCTATATATTGGTAATGGTGTAAATACTTGTTGACGAATTAACACCATTATGTTAGACTGTAAACTATAAGAAGGAGACGACTAAAATGCACATCAATGAAATAAATGAAGTCATAAAGGCGAGTCCAGCCATCCAAATTCAGAGCAAGATTACGCACTTACAACGTCGTGCGTGGAACGTGTTGCTCGCTAATGCTTACGAAGAACTGCCCAATAAAGACATCCATCACATCAATGTGATTGACCTTGCACAGAGTCTCGGTTTCAATAGCCATAACATAGACTATCTCAAGGATACGTTGAAAGCACTTGTCGATTGCACAGTGGAATGGAATATATTGGGGAAGGACAAAAAGAATGGATGGGGTGTTGCTGCACTTTTAGCCTCCGCAGAAATACATAACGGAATCTGCACTTACGGTTTCGCACCGCACTTACGCTATAAGCTATACAACCCACGTATCTACACCAAACTGAATCTCCGGTTGCAAAATCAGTTCACCAGCAGATACGCACTCGTTTTGTGGGAAGTCTGCTTTGATTACTTCGATATTGCCCGAAATCAAGGAGAAACATCCTTCATTCCAGTCGAAAAGTTTAGAGAACTGTTGGGACTCGAAAAGGATGAATATCCGGCATTCAAAGAACTCAACCGAAATGTCATCAAACCTGCGATCAAGGAGATTAACGAACTGACGAACTTTTATGTTGAGGTGGAAACGAAACGGATCGGACGGCGGATCGGTGAGCTGAAGTTCACAATCTTACGTATGAGAGAGATACCACCGCTTGAACCGAGACAAGAAGAGTCTGAACCTGCACAAGCATCACTGTTTGTTGATATGGACAACCTACCGATAATCGCTGTTAAGCTTGTTCAAGCGGGAGTCTCACAAAAAGAGGCACTCCGGATTGCGAACCAAGAATGGGATTCTGTTGACATTGAGGCACTACCTGCGGATTTAGATGATTTTGCTATGTATGTGGAAGAAAAAATCGGACTGGCACGTCATGCCTCGAATGTTCAAAATGCTGGTGGGTTTATCGTCAAAGCGATCCAGGAAAATTATCAAGACGTTGAGTTCCAGAAACAACTTCAGGAAGAGAAAGAGACAGAGAAACAGGAGATGCTTACGACCCTAAGACGCGAGATGCTGGAAAAGCAAAATGTGTTGATACGGCAAGCCGTCCGCGCCAACCCAGAATTGCTTGAACAAGCAGCAGAGATGATTACCTCAAGCTTTATCAGAGAGCGATTGATGGATTATGACTCTATAGAAGAGGCTTACGCAGCTGCAGGGTTGGTCACTGGTGAACTTAACAGCATTCTCGCACAAGAGTTCTGTGCTGATTTGATCGCACCCGTCATCGCTGTCTACGAAGCAGAGAAGGAACGGCTTGAAGGGTAAGCTGTTGTCTGAATCACGAAAGGGATGAAAGGGATGAAAATGTGGGAAGGGATACGCCTCTTCTTTTTGTCTGAATCACGGAAAACACAGAAGAAGATGAAGGGGATGAAAATGTGGGAAATGCCTTTATATATCAGTTTCATTTTCAAGGATTAGGTGTATACCTGTATACGTGTATACTTGTATACCCGAACCAGCACCTCTTCTGTAGGAGCGACTTCCCAGTCGCGACTGTCTTCTCTTTGTCTGAATCACGGAAGTCACGGAAGGGGATGAAGGGGATGAAAATACGAAGAAGGTTATTGTTGAATAAGGGTAGTTTGTTAGGATGTGTGGTTCGTTGTGATATAACTATAAGATGTCGGGAATCGGAGTTCCCTCCTACAGAAGAGGTTACGGTAGCAGGCACGCTCCGCCGTGCCGTCCGGCTTTCTGGGTGTATACCTGCATACGTGTATACTTGTATACCGCACCTTGATAAACCATAACCCCATCTGTATTTTCCTCCGCTTCCTCCCCTTCTGTGCGTTCCGTGATTCAGACCAATGTAAGATGTCGGGAATCGGAGTTCCCTCCTACAGAAGAGAAAGACGGTCGCGACCGGGAGGTCGCTCCTACAGAAGAGGTATATCCCTTCCGTATTTTCCTCCGCTTCGTCTTCTTCCGTGCGTTCCGTGATTCAGACAAACAGAAGAGAAAGGCGGTCGCGACCGGGAGGTCGCTCCTACAGAAGAGGTATATCCCTTCCGTCTTTTCCTCCCCTTCCTCCCCTTCTGTGCGTTCCGTGATTCAGACAAACATACCGTGTTTTCTGTTACGTTAGCAGGGTCACCCAACCTACTGCGGAACGGATGCACCCGCAACATCCCACACATACAAAATACCCTCTTCACACCGACTGACAAGTTTGTCGCCGTTTGGTGTGAACTCAATATCAGTAACCATTCTCTGATGACCCGGAAACTTCCGCAGAGACTCACCAGAGCCGACATCGAATAGTTGGACAACACCAGATTCGTTCCCAGTTGCCAGCATATTCCCGTCAGGACTAAACGCGATACTGTGCACACCATATTCATCGCTTTTGATAACTTTCTTTTGTTCAGCTGTCCCTGTATCCCATAGATAGATTGTGCGGGTACTATCAACACTTGCGATTGTTGTGCCATCCGGACTGAATGTAACTTTGGAAAAATTGGGGGCATGCCCGTCAATCACACTAATTTCCGCACCTGTGTTAGCATCCCATAGCCTGACAGTCGTATCCAGAGATGCGCTTGCGAACATTGTGCCATCAGGACTGAAGGCAACACTTGTGACTTGAGCCTCATGCCCATCAAGCACCATCTTTTCTTCCCAAGTATTGGTGTTCCAAAGTCGGACAGTCTTATCCGAGCTGCCACTTGCGATTGTTGTGCCATCGGGACTGAAGGTAACGGAAATGACATAGTCCTCATGTCCCTTCATCGTTTTCAGCAATTCACCTGTTTTCCGATCATACACACTGAGGAAGTTTCCATAACTTGCGCCTGCGATGATAGTTCCGGATGGATTGAAGTCTATTTCGGAGTACGGAAATAGATCATCTTTCAGGAATGTTTTTTCCACTTTAGCAGAAGTAACATCCCATAGAAAAACTTTCTTGTCACGCGTTGGAGATAGGACTGTTTTGCCATCAGGACTAATGTCTATACAGCTGAAATTACCAAAATGACCTTCAAAAATATGTTTCTGTTCGCCAGAAACGACTTCCCAAATGCGGACGCTACCATCCTTAGCAGCGCTGGCGACCGTCCGTAAATCTGAACTGAAGGCAATACGAATAACACTTTCGCTATGTCCCACCAATTCCTTCCGAATTTTACCCGTTGCTGTATCAAATAAAAGGATATTACCGTTCGCCTTGTTACATGCAAATAGGCTTCCATCTGGACTAAAAGTAAGGTTACGTACGCCATCGATATTGTCAATGTGTAGTTTCTGTTCACCAGATTCTGTGTCCCATATACGGATGTTTTGGTTATCGCCAGCCGCAATTAGTTTGTCATCCGGACTAAACACGACAGTCCTTACTGTTCCCTCATGACCTTCATAAGTATGTTCGGTTCTGCCAGTAAACGGGTCTAATACACTGACGACACCGCGCCGTCCTCCTGTTGCGATCATAAAGTTATTTGGATTGATGTCAAAACTAAAAAAACCTCGTGAACCGAAGTTTTCTATCTTATCAAATACTTGCATTTCAGTGCCTGTTATTGGATCCCATAATCGGACGGATCCTTCTGTTCCCAATATACCGAGTTTGTCTCCATTCGCACTGTAGAAGATTTTTATGGTTCGACGAAAAATCTTAAGTTCTCGAATGTGTTCTCCGGTGTCAGTATCCCAGAAGTGTGTTGTGCCACCGCCATCGGCACTTGCGAGCGTTTTCCCATTCGGACTAAACGCCATAAAATAGACATTACCTTTGTGTTTCTTCAGTAGGTAGATCTCTTTGAAATTGATTGTATCGTAAAGCCAAATCCCCATAGATGATGCGACAGCGAGCCGCGTGCCATCTTGGGTATATTGCATGTCGTTGATTTGTCCATTACCGAGCCGTGCTATTACACCTTCGGGGATTTCAAAGTCTCTTTTTTTCTCTTGTGCAAATGTTGAGGTGGTTGTAAGTATGAGCGTTATCAGGATTGAAATGTATATGTTTATTGGTGTGATTTTATATTTCATGGGAGTCACCTGTACGGTTATTTAGGGATAGTGTGTATATTATATCATATCATTGTATGCATGTATACGTGTATGCATGTATACCCGAACCAGCACCTCTTCTGTATTTTCCTCCCTTTCCTCCCCTTCTGTGTTTTCCGTGATTCAGACAAAGAAAAGAGGTCGGGAATCCAAATCAACGGTATGAACGCCTGTAGGCGTTCCCCGGAGTTCAAATCAACGGTGTGAATGCCATTTAGGCATTCCCCGCCTACAGAAGAGGTTACGGTAGCAGGCACGCTCCGCCGTGCCGTCCGGCATTCTGGGTGTATACCTGCATACGTGTATACTTGTATACCCGAACCAGCACCTCTTCTGTATTTTCCTCCGCTTCGTCTTCTTCCGTGCGTTCGGTGATTCAGACAATTACGGTAGCAGGCACGCTCCGCCGTGCCGTCCGGCATTCTGGGTGTATACCTGCATACGTGTATACTTGTATACCCGAACCAGCACCTCTTCTGTATTTTCCTCCGCTTCGTCTTCTTCCGTGCGTTCGGTGATTCAGACAAAGAATGTGTACGGCACTCGGAGCGTGCCTACTACCTTTAAAGATGTCGCGACCGGGAAATCAACGGTATGAACGCCTTTTGGCGTTCCCCGCCTACGGAAGAGGGATTGTATTCTATTGCAATATACCTTTATCCTACGAAACCCACCTTTGATTGCCAAAGACAGAAACCGCGTAATCTGCGTAATCTGCGTAATCTGCGATTCAGACAAATACAAGATGTCGGGAATCGGAGTTCAAATCAAGAAATCAACGGTATGAATGCCCTATGGCATTCCCCCAAATCAACGCCGAATACGCGTTTGGTATTCGTCGGGTATGAATGCCCTATGGCATTCCCCGCCTACAGAAGAGGTTACGGTAGCAGGCACGCTCCGCCGTGCCGTCCGGCATTCTGGGTGTATACCTGCATACGTGTATACTTGTATACCCGAACCAGCACCTCTTCTGTAGGAGCGACTTCCTAGTCGCGACCCTCTTGTTTTTGTCTGAATCACGGAAGAAGAGGAAAGGGATGAAGGGGATGAAAATACGGAAAATGCCTTTATATATCAGGTTCATTTTGAAGGCTTAGGTGTATACCTGCATACGTGTATACGTGTATGTATGCATACGTGTATACTTGTATACCCGAACCAGCACCTCTTCTGTAGGAGCGACCTCCTGGTCGCGACTGTCTTTCTCTTCTGTAGGCGGGGAATGCTCAATAGCATTCATACCGTTGATTTGAACTCCGATTCCCGACCTCTTTGTATCCAACGAACCCACTATCATATAAAACTGCCCTCGTTCAACAATAGGCTTCTGTATATTTTCCTCCGCTTCCTCTTCTTCCGTGCGTTCCGTGATTCAGACAAATGTAAGACGGTCGCGACTAGGAAGTCGCTCCTACAGAAGAGGTGTTGTCTTCTATTGCATTATACCTTTATCCTAAGAAACTAACCCTGATTACCCAAATATATTTTCCTCCGCTTCGTCTTCTTCCGGGGAATGCCATCAAGGCATTCATACCCGGGGAACGCCAAAAGGCGTTCATACCGTTGATTTTTTGATTTGGTGCGTTCTGTGATTCTGACAAACATTCCGTGTTTTCTGTTACGTTAGCAGGGTCACCTAACCTACTGCGGAACGGATGCACCCGCAACATCCCACACATACAAAATACCCTCTTCACACCGACTGACAAGCCGATTGCCATCAGGTGTGAATGCTAAATCAGTAACCGGTTTGCGATGCCCGGAAAACTTACGTAGAGACTCACCAAAGTCAACATCTAACAGTTGGACAAGACCCGATTTATTGCCAATCGCCAGAGTGTCCCCATCTGGACTAAACGCTACACTCAATGTACCAGCGTCCTGTCCATCAAAAACCTTCTTGAGATCTCCTGTCCCCGCATTCCACTGATATATTGTTGTATCAGTAGCACTTGTGATTGTTGTGCCATCTGGACTAAACGCTACACCTACTACACCATCCTCATGTCCTTCCAGCACACTTTTTTCCTCACCCGTGTTCGCATCCCATAGCCTGACAGTGTTATCCAGAGACGCGCTTGCGATTGTTGTGCCATCCGGACTGATTGCCACGCTTGTCACGCTATCCTCATGCCCTTCAAGGACTTGCTTCTCTTCCAATGTGTTGACATCCCATAGTCGGAGGGTCATATCCTTACTCCCACTCACAATCGTCTGTCCATCCGGACTGAACACAACGGAATAAGCGTCATCCTCATGCCCTCTCAATATTTTCATGTTTTCTCCTGTTTCCCGATCCCACACACTGATGAAGTCTCCATGACTTGCGGTTGCGATGATATTGCCAGAAGGATTGAAAGCAATTTCGGTGACAGAAAAAAAGCCTTCTTTTAGGAAAGTTTTTTCCAGTGTCCCAGAACTAATATCCCAGAGACAAACCTCCAGATCATGCGTTGGAGATACGACAGTTTGTCCATCTGGACTGATATCTATACAGGTGAAATTACCGAAATGACCGGGGAATATATGTATCTGTTTACCAGAAACGACTTCCCAAATGCGGATGCTTCCGTCCACACTTGCACTGGCGACCGTCCGCATATCCGAACTAAAGACGATACGAAGACCTCTACCTCTATGTCCCTTCAACACTTGCCGTTGTTCACCCGTATTTGCATCAAGCAAGTGGATATCTCCTATTGCGTTGTTACTTGCTAATAGACTCCCATCTGGACTAAAAGTAAGGTTTCGTACGCCATCGATATTGTCAATGTGTAGTTTCTGTTCACCAGAGACTGTATCCCAAATACGGATGTTTGCCCAATCCCCACTCGCAATTAAATTGCCATCGTGGCTGAACCCTAATGTATTTACAATACCGTCATGACCTTCATAAGTTTGTTCGGCTGAGCCAGTAAATGGGTCTAACAAAGAGACGATGCCGTTACGATCACCGGTAGCAAGCATAATACTATTTGGATTTAGGGAAGTGCTGAAAATACCTTGTTCACGGAATTTAACGACATCTTCAAATGCTTGCTTTATCTCCCCTGTGTTCGGATCCCATAATATGATAGATCCGTCTACCCCCATCGTCTTAAGTATATCTCCATCACTACTGAAGATTAATATGATGACACCATTGTTATTTTTTAGTTCTTTTACATGTTTTCCCGTGTCTGTATCCCATAGGTGGATGACACCCCTTCTATCGGCACTTGCGAGCGTTTTCCCATCCGGACTAAAACCCATAAATTCGGCATATCTTTGGTGTTTCTTGAGCAGATAGATCTCTTTAAAATCGATTGTATCATAGAGCCAAATCCCTATAGAAGTTGCGACAGCGAGCCGCGTGCCATCTTGGGTATACTGCATATCGTAGATACGACCTTTACCGAGCCGCGCTGTTGCACCATCGGGTAATTCAAATCCTTTCAGTTTATCTTGTCCGAATGTAGGTGTGGATGCGAGTATGAGTGTTATTAGGAGTGAAATGTATATATTTATTGGTGTGATTTTATATTTCAAGAGTCGTCTCCTGTGTTTTATTGTTTTGTGTGTATTTTGTAGACTTTGAGGGGATTCTATCATATAGAACAACACTATTCAATGTATTATATTTATAAATGTATGTTGTGACAGGATATGATGATGAGATCTTGTGTCGCACAAACCTTCATAGCATGTTGTCAGGCTGCTACGCAGAAAATAAGTGTCAGCGGTGAGTAAAAGAGGACGATCTTACTGACCGCTGACAGCCGATTAGATCAACGCAACGAGTGCGTCCGTGTCATCAAAATCTACGACAAGCCCGCGTCCTTTATTCACAATCGCACCGATGCTATTGACAGCAGTGGCAGTCGTGTTGAGAGCAGTATTTGTTGCATTGATTGCATCGTCAAGAGCGTTGTTGTTTTGCACATCGGAATCGGTATAATCCTCTTTTGCGTCTGTCGGGACAGACTCCGGTGGTGCTGGCACTGTCTTGACAAATCCCTTCCCGTTCCTTGCACCGAGTGCTCCGACAATCTTGTCCCCACGCGCGACGACAGCATTTTTCCCTAACGGCAAACGCAATCCGCCACAGATATACGCACCGGTCATAATGTTATCATCATCCACGGCAAGCACTTTCCCGATAACCTCATCGCCATCTGTTACCAGCGCTGCTTTACCGTCTGCGTTGATGGTGAATGCCTTACCGACTGCTGTGCTGCGGTTTGCGATCTGTTTGTTGTACGTGATGGTGTCGCCATCTGCGGTGAAACTGCATGTGACAACAAATGGATGTTCTTTCAAAGTCATTGTATTCTCTCCTTTTTGGTTGATTGTTATATAGTGTATCAACCGGCAGGAGGGTTATTGGTGGGAATCGGTGGGAGGGAACAATAGTTATCCAATAGATTGGTAGTGTGTTAGGGGTCAGCCATCAGTTATTGTCTGAAATACGGAAAGGACTACCCCTCTTGTGTAGGCGGGGAATGCTTAATAGCATTCATACCGTTGATTTGAACTCCAGACATCTTACATTCTGTAGGAGCGACCTCCTGGTCGCGACACATTACATTGTCTTACATTCTGTAGGAGGGAACTCCGATTCCCGACATCTTATATTTGTATCCCAACGAACCCCTATCCTATAAAACTGCCATTGTTAAACCATATCCCTCTCCATCTTTTCCTTCCCTTCCTCCCTTTCTGTGTGTTCCGGGGAATGCCTATTGGCATTCCCCGCCTACAGAAAAGGGATTGTATTTTATTGCTATATACCTTTATCCTACGAAACCCACCTTTGATTGCCAAAGACAGAAACCGCGTAATCCGCGACAATCCGCGATTCTGACAAAAAGAAGAGGGTCGCGACCAGGAGGTCCCGCCTACAGAAGATAAACCGCAACTTCCGTGATTCAGACAATCCATCGAGTTTAATTCCTCAACCCATCCTACAAGACTTATACTTACATACTGTTTTGTGTAATGTGTTCCAACTTTTCTACACGATCTTGCAGGTCTTTAAGTTCCTCCTCTATCGAATTCAACCGAAAGTTAGTCGCAATCGCTTTATCAACAAACTTCAAATAACGTTCAATCTCAGTCTCATCTAAACGACCATAACTCAGTGTGGCTATTTGTTCCATAAACTCTCTCAATGCCAGCAACTCATTCTTGAGCGTATCAATTGTTTCGTCCTCATTAATAGGATTCATATTTGTAAGTATAGGTGCTATCGTTTGCATCAATGGAGTTGTAAATATCTTCATATCCATTTCGTGGTATTTGGTTGGGAACTTCATTCTACCTACCATACGATCTATTGTTCTCTTGTAGGTTTTTCTCTGATTTTGTATCCCAACCTCATTTGCTAATGCAATAAAGCTTTCTGCCAAACCCACTCTACTTTCCTGATCAAAATTTAGCATATCAGCACACTCATTAATTTCCGAAGATAATTGATCAAATCTTTCGTCAACAACTTTGGTTAAAAATAATAACTGATAGCACCGATATAGCAAAGATAAAGTTTTTTCCTTATCTGACGACAGTGCCTTGCCTAATTGGACAGAAGCATCAGAAAAGACATCTTTTTTTAATATATACTCAGATATATCCTCAGTGTTATACTTATTTGAGCTGATTAACCTATGTTTAGTCGATCTTATATTTTTACTGGATAATCTAACAGGCCATAACCCAATATAATAAACTCCTTTTGCAAATATAGATGCACCTTTGTATACCTGTTTTACCAATGTATCCGGCTTAATCGTATATTGATTATGGTATTTAGGTGAAACCATATTCGAAAACCCCGAACTCGAAATGAGTAATTCATCCATTATTTGCTCTGTTTCTTGTAGCTCCTTTGTGTTTTTTTCAACGGTTGGGATCATAAAATCTATTGACGCAGAATTATTTTTACAAGTTTCTATCCTTAATAATATTTTGTATCTTTCCCACAGCAATTCGTGGAATTGACGATGAGTTTTACATATATTTTTCCATGCCTCTGCCGTTTCTGCGTGGTGTTGACTCAGAAATGCTTTTTTTAAACTCCATTTGATACAACCTTCAATTTCAGCTATATCAAGTTTCTTTTTATTTCCCTCTTTATTACCAGTCAGTCGAACATCATGATTTTTCTCGGGGAAGGGTAGATCTTCCGTTACGGACTTGTAACCCATCAGAATTGGGAAGTCCGGATCGAATAGGATAATGTCCTTAAATCTGTTGTATAGTATTGTTGAATTTTCGATATATTCTTCTATCGTATTCTTGTAGTTGAGTTTACTAAGTAACTCGCTATGCAAGGAGACAGTGTTATCACATAAGACTCCCATTTTTGCACCTATTAATGCTAAAGGTCGAATCATTGCTTTCTTCATATACAAGTCATTATCTTTTGCACTAAAATATTCTCTTTTACGAATGATTTCATTTATTACATTTGTATTGTGAGATATTACTCTATTTGAACTTTCCTGTAACCTTTCTTTTAATATCTTGTCGATGCATTTTATGATATCGTATCCTAATTTTATGGTTTTAAGCACGCTTATTATCTCTGCAACTGCCATTTTCCAATCCCCTTTTTAGGTGGTTAACCTAATATCTATATTTATGACAGAGAATATCATAAGTAACTATATGAGTCAAGAAAATATTAATTATTTTGTATGTCTTATTATTACAGATTATGGTGTATACTTGTATACATGTATAAAATATTACTTGTATACAAGTGGTGTATTAGTTCATTGGTTGGATTGCGTGTGGGATACAACCTACAAGAATGGTTCTTTGAGGCGCATACTTTGTGTGCAAGGTAGGAGGGACCTGCGATTCCCGACACTCTTACATTTGTCTGAATCACGGAAATCACAGAAGGGAGGAAAATACGGATGGGGTACCTCTCTTCTGTAGGAGCGACTTCCTAGTCGCGACCGTCTTCTGTTTGTCTGAATCACGGAAGGCACCAAATCAACGGTATGAATGCCATCAAGGCATTCCCCGGAAGAAGAGGAAGGGGATAAAAATACCAAGATGCCTATTGTTAAACAACGCAAGTTTGATATGATGGTGGTTCGTTGCGATATAAAGATGTCGGGAATCGGAGTTCAAATCAACGGTATGAATGCCTTTTGGCATTCCCCGCCTACAGAAGAGGGATTGTATTCTATTGCAATATACCTTTATCCTACGAAACCCACCTTTGATTGCCAAAGGCAGAAACCGCGTAATCTGCGTAATCCGCGACAATCCGCGATTCAGACAAATAGAAGAGGGTCGGGAATCCAAATCAACGGTATGAATCATGCAGAATACCTAACGCGTATTCTGCCACAGGCATTCCCCGGAAGAAGAGGAAAACACAGAAAACACGGAAAGGGATACATATCTTCGGTAGGAGGTTGACGAAAAGTTCTTTATGGTACATCAAGGCTAAAATGCAATCCGCATTTGCTGCAGATGTGATACGGTTTGGAGACAGTATGTTGGTCTGAATTCGTCATCGTTCTACGGATCCTGACTGCACTTGAGGATTGGCGAAGATCCTTCATTGTTGCCCATAACGTTGTGAGTTTACTTTTCGGTGATACTGCTAAATTTTCCTCTTCCTCTTCATCAACTATCTCCTCTTCCTCTTCATCAACTATCTCCTCCTCTTCTTCCTCTTCATCAATTATCTCCTCCTCCTCTTCTTCCTCTATCTCCGGATTCTTTGGCGGTTGTACAATTATCACAGGATCCGAAGGTATGCTAAAGGTCACCTTTTGTGTTCTAAAGTTTCCATTCACATCCATAAGCTGTACCCACAGCTCCTTTTCAGATAAAAGGTTCCATCTTGCCACATCTATATTTGCTATACCGTTCTTGATATTGAGACTATTCCAGCCTATGATAGCCGCACCAGTAGGTCTATAAACCTGTATTTGAAATAGTTCATTAACACTTTGAACCCTAAATTGGAGACGTATGACATTTTTCTTAATTTCATCAGCTGGCAACTGGACACCGATCACCGGGACGCTATTGAATATCCGTTGTTCGTTGAAGAAATGATGTTTGCTCAACCATCGTGCCTCATAGAATGCAAATTTATCATTCCCCGGTCCCATCAGAAAGTCATTGCCGACAACATCAGTATATAACCCGAGTGATTGACCGAGTGCATCGGATATGTTGTGTAATAGTCCAAATGCATGCCCCAATTCGTGTGCAACAACAGGCATCAACAACTGTCCTATATTCGCTCCTGCAATAGCATAACCTCCATACGTTCCGCTATGATAGTGCCAACCGGCACCCAAAATATTATTCCTATTGTCGATATATTCTAAACCACCGACTATATATACATGCACATTATTTTGATTGAGAAATTCAAAGGGGATTTCATTTTTCATTTTCTCATAAGTATTGCCAGTATAGTGTTGTGCATTGTGTCTACCATTGATAACATGAACGATGACGTTATTGTTCAAATCCCTTTCAAGTTTAAACATAGGTTGAATAAAACCGTGTCGGTGCATTTCATTTCGATAAAACTGTTCTACTTGCTCCATCAAATTGTTTATGTTGTGATTTGCAGGTGCGTCTGCAGGTTTGAAATAGACGGTTCGTACGATGAAACGTTGCTGCTGTGCATCAGTTTCTATTGGTAACAGCAGTAGCGTCAATAAACTTATCAATAGTAATGTACTTGATTTGAGAAAAACTCTATATTGCATTTTTCCTCGTATGGTTTTTGTCATCTAAGATATCGTCATGAGTATCACATGCTCAACCGACCTACAAGACTCATATAATTCAATCATAGTTTCTTCTACAAATGCTATGTTTACAACTATGAGAAAACAGTAGTCAGTTTATCTCTTTCGGTGTCAAAACCCCGCTGCTTTAGCACGGGGATGTAGACACCGCTCCTGTATTGTGTCAAGAAAAAGCCTTGACTTTGTTAACTAAATATGGTATTATGTTCCTATCATTCGGATAGTAAAGCAATCACCTACTCTCTGTAGGTGTCCTATCCACTCTATTGCTTAAGTTGGAATGATGGATGATAAAATCATTCAATACCACATCCGGTTGTATACGATGCAAGTTGTGATCCTTGCCAGTCGTTTGTGATGAGAAGTCTAATCGCTTTATAGGATTGTGTAGTCAAATAACTCCACAACTGCGATATGAAAACTTCGTAGACAACGTATCTGGGTCGCTCATTGGGGGAACCTCGTAAGGACCCTGTTAGTCGTGCCTTGGCGGGCACCCCGATAATTGCTGTCTCGGTTAACCTGACTTAAAATCAGGTGAGTATGCTATAAGCATATAAAAGATGCCCACATCTTCAAAGGACGAAAGCCGTGAGAAGATGACCTTGAGGAAACCTCATCCTTTAGGTTGGGGAGCCGTCATATATTAATCATGATATACATTATATGTATATTTAATCCAATATAATTTACATTACATCATATAAAACTGCCATTGTTTAACAATATCCCTCTCCGTATTTTCCTCCGCTTCCTCCCCTTCTGTGATTTCCGTGATTCAGACAAACAGAAGATGTCGGGAATCGGAGTTGCCTCCTACAGAAGAGGGATTGTATTCTATTGCAATATACCTTTATCCTACGAAACCCACCTTTGATTGCCAAAGGCATAAACCGCGTAATCTGCGTAATCCGCGACAATCCGCGATTCAGACGAAAAGAAGAGGGTCGCGACCAGTAAATCAACGGTATGAATCATGCAGAATACCTAACGCGTATTCTGCCACAGGCATTCCCCGCATTTGGTATTCTGCATGATTCAGCGGGTTATGCAAACGCAATTCAACCTACAAAGTAAAACAATCCTGCAAAACCCCAGTTCAGACAAAATACCTACTGCAATCTTCCATCCTTGAACCGAGCAATAGCACCGCGTTCCGCGAGTTCCGCTTTTGCGTAATGCGCCGGCATCTGAGACGATTTCCATCTACCCGCCACCTGCATATCAACAACAGATGCACCAGCAGATGCAAGCGACATCGCTGATCCCACACGCAGCGAATGTCCAGAAATAAACCCCTCAACACCGGCATCCGTTGCACGTTTCTGGATAATACGACGTGCAGAGTGCGGATGAAGTCTGTTTTCCTGTATATTATCACCGCGCCGAATCTGTCGAAACAATGCACCGCTATGAATCCCACTGCCTTCTCTATATCGGGACAATATCGTCCGCGTAATTTCACAGATATAAAGACTCTCACCTCGACGTTCTTGGTCGGTCTTAGAACCTTTCAACATCAACGTCTTTTCCTTGATGTCCTCAATATTCACATCGACAACCTCACTGATACGTAGCAGACAATCACTCATCAACCGAATCATTGCGGAGTCGCGTAGACCAGCGAGTGTTCCTTCGGTTTCTGCCTGTATACAGACCCTTTCCACCGTCTGCCAGATAAGTCCATCGACCTGTCCCCGTCCTCTCTCTTTACCATCACGACGGATACCTGCAAGTGTTGCGTTAGTAATGGGTAGCGGAATGTTTCCGTCAACCTGATGTTTCATCTGCCATTTAACTGCGGCAACTACCTGCGAAATCGTTGACGGTGATTTACCTTCTTCGTGCAACTTTGTCAGGTATGCTGCGAGGAGTGAATCGGATAACGGGGTATCACTCGGTTTCCAAACTTCTAAAGTATGCAGTGCGCGTTGATACGCTTTTTTCGTATTTTCTGCAATACTGGATTGGATGAGGGTCTTTGTTTGTTCTCGAAATGCGGTTATGGATGTGTCACGGTTAATCGGTGCAATTTCGTTCTGCATTATGCCTCCAAATTGCTGTTATTCCCTATTCCTCTGGTATTTCAAATACCACACTACCATCACTCTTTTTTTCATAATAAATAATCTTCGCTTCTATAGATTCCTGTAGGTTTGGCAATGAGTTATATGTGTTAGGCTTAATAGAATATGCATCTTCACCTACAAATCCATCTATTCCCTGTGATTCTTCATAAGGTTCTGCTAAACGATAGTCGCAGCCTCTTATTTCCGCCAACTTTTTCAGGATTGCCTCCTGAAATTTGAGTCCTGTGAAGGTCTTGACAAGAATCAGATCTTCTACCCATGACTTTACCATGGTGCGATCAATCTCGACAGATGCTTCCTTAAAACTTTCTATCATTGAGATTATTTTTTCTGTTGCTTCTTCAATCGCATCGGGATATTGTTTTTGATACCACGTTGACCATTCCTCAAAAGATTTTCCTGGACATTCTTGAATCAGATCGGTCATTTGTCCAACATGTCTCGGACGTGTAGCTTGAGAATTTTGATTCGCGAGATTCATTAGTTGAGTCGTATACTTCGGGAACTCATAACTAGGAACTCTCAAATATTCGCGAATATCTGTACTTTTTAGCTTTATTTTCATACAAGATTCTATTGAGATATTAAGTCATCGCACTCAACTGTTTGAATATCCCACTACCTCCTATTCTTCAGGCAATTCAAACTCGACATCACCTTTCGCTTTTTTACCAGTCTTTCTTTTATAAAATATTATCGGTGCATTTATTTTTTCCAGTAGATGTGGCTTTGACCTATAACTTTCATTTTTTATAGAATACGCATCTTCACCAACATAACCATCTATACCTTGAGATTCTTCTTGAGGTTCAGCCAGACGGTAGTCGCATCCTTTTAATTCTGATAACTTTTTCAGGATTGCTTCTTGAATTTAAGTCCTTCAAAGGTCTTGACAATAACTAAATCCTCCACCCAAGATCTTATTAAATTCCTGTCAATTTTAGCACCAGCCTCAATTATTTTGTCCAGTTTTTCTTTTATTTTATCTGTTGCTTCTTCAATGACATCGGGATGTCGTTCTTGATACCACGTAGACCATTCTTGGAGGGTTGTTCCTGGAAACTTTCTAATCAGGTTGCTCATTTGTCCGACATTTTCTGGTCGCGTTGCGCGAGAATATAAATTTGCATCATTCACCAATGGACTCGTGTATGTGGGAAATTCGGGTGTAGGTGCGTCCAAGGGTAGGTCAATTTCAGAGTTTTTTATAGTAATTTTTTTCATACATACCACTTAATAAAAAATTAGGTTCCGCTGAATATGTAACTTCAAAGAGATTATCGCCGCTGGATTGTGCTTCTATTAATTCATTAAACAGAATAGACTGTTCTTGACTCGTTACCACTGGGAAGTCATAATATCTGTTTGTATATTTCAGTTGTCCTGATTTTTGAATTCTTTGTCTGACAAACTCTAAATGCCTTAGCAGCCTATCGTTCAAATAATTATTTGAGAAATTGACAACATGATGTGTAATCGGACAAATAGAAGGTTGAAAACCCTTGTCGATTTCAACACCGATACTATTGCGTACTGATGTCATCGCTGCCACAGTCGTAGTTCCTGTTCCCAAGAACGGATCAAGGACGACATCACCTTTCGCAGAATACATATTGATGAGTCGATAGGCTAAATCGAAGGGGAATGCTGCGCTCCTGAGTCGTGACATCGGGTCAGAAAGATTCTGCTTTGCTCCTTTAATATCCATCCAGACATCAGAATACCAGATATTCCGTTCTTCCCAAAACAAAGCACTTTCGCGTCTATTTTCTTTTTCTACCTCTGTTTTGAATTCTCTTTTGGAGCCTTTTCTAACTATCAGAATATACTCGTGTTCCAACGTTACATACGCACCTGCAGGTAACATGCCTGATCCCATAAATTTATTTGGTGCATTGGTATGTTTTCTCCAGAGAATGTCTGGTAAAACTGAGAATCCTATATTAAAAAGGTAATTCAAGATTCTCGCGTGGTTTGGATACAAACAAAAATCACCGCTGATTTTTCTTGTTGCATCACCGATATTGATACATGCAAATCTGCCGTCCTTCAAAACTCTGAACACTTCATCCCATACAGAATCGAGAATTCTGTGCATTAATTCATAAGCTTGTTTGCCATTACCGCTAACAAGTGCATTCTGAATCTCAGGATCTTGATTGCCAAACGAATCATCCCACATGTCAATCATAGGATACGGAGGGGAAGTAACGACCAAATCAACACTTTTTGAAGGAATGTCATTTAAATCGCGAGCATCTTGAAAAAAGAGTTTATGATTCGTTTTCATAAGTGTATTTTTCTTGGACTACAGTGATAATGAGTAACTTTGAATTAAATTCAATTTGGGGTTGTTGCATCCTAAATTTGATAATAAAGTATATCATAATAGAATTAGATATACAATTTTCTTTATCTGTATAATTTTTACATAGTGTTGTATAACTTCCATTATGCAACCCTATCTATTTTCTAACATAACGGTAAACTATAACGTTACGACTACGATTGTTGTTACGTTATCTGATATTTTATGTTCTACTTCTAAAACCTGACATGCAGTTTCTAAATGCATCCTATGCTTACATTGGAAATATATACATTCACCTACATTATAGTGGATTTTACAATTAACTTTACATTCCTAAGTTGTAGGAGGGAACTCCGATTCCCGACTATCAGGGTGTTCGGTCGCGATTCGGAGATCGCTCCTACAGAAGAGGTGTCAACATATTTTTATACTTCACTATAATATAAAGTGATAATTCTAAATCTGCTGTAAGTATACTATGTAATTTAGAATATCTATACTTTAGATTATTAGCAAGCCATTTAACCTTTGCAATCTCATTTTTATTTATGTTAGTACTTAAAACAAGCTTCCTTTCACCATATCTATCTATACTATCCTCGTCTGTAGTAACATAAGGCACTGAATTACCATATTCAATAGTGATATGATTTCTTATATTCTGTATATCATTGTCTTTGTCAACTTTTTGAATTATATTATTTATCGTATCAGAATTCAATTGAATTATATGATCTACCCAGTATATTCTTGAATCAACAGCATGTACCGCTTCTGATGTGTCATAAAGTGATCTTGTTATCAATGAAAGTTGGTTATCCGTCCTATTTATTCTGTCATACGATATAATCTCACCATTTATCGATATATCAGCTGAATCAGGATAACTACTTAAATCATAATTAGGTTGTGTAAATGTTATGTCTATGGTATTATCTGGATTCGTAGTCCAGTTTGACAATACCACATGCATAGGATCGCGAGGTTTGAAATGGAATTTATCGTTGATAAAATAAAAACTGCTATATGTTTCTTTAGCAAATTCATTGAAAACATCGTAATATGTTCTGTTGTTTGTTTTTAGATCATAAGATCTAAATATATGCTTTTTACCATACTTAATCTGATGCCAATTATCAAATCTGGATACATCACTCGCATTTAAATCTTGTGAATCATTTCTAAAATCTACACTTCGTATCAAATCACCATATCCTGTAACCATATATATATCATCATCTACAGAAATCATAGGTGATGCTGTACCGCCATGTATGCCGTATTTATTGTCTGGAGGCTCATCTATTTTTACTATTTCAGGTGTATCTCTGCTAAAATCTATACTATAATATACATCATCTAATATCAAAACTTTAACATCTTCTGCTGTATTAGACGGATCGCTACCATCGTATGCTGGATTGTCTGTCGGATCAGCACTTATCCAATTTATACCGTGATTAGAAAGTTCTGATTCACTATTACTTATAGACTTCAAGAAACCTATTTTGCTTTTCCAATCTAAATCTACACCATCAAGTCTACGAGTAAAATGCTGATACTTATCTTCTGCTGTGTATGACGCATCTGTATAAGCTAATCCTTCATTCAGATACGCATAATGTGTACCTTCAAATAAATAACATCTGTTTTGATGTTCTACTAATGATCTAGGACCTAATGTTACAGATTGATATAACTTTAACAACGAGGAACTACAATCTGTTACATCAATCCGATACAATGCTGCAGATGCTTGCCTTCTTCTTACACTTACAATTTGATCGATTGTAAATGTTGTAATATCAAAATTTCTGATACCTACAGATAAATAAATATAATTGCCGATCTTAATTAATTCCATAGGACCTGAAAAGTCAGCTTTTTGAATACCTAATGTATGCTCAAATTCATCTGCATCTATACTAAGACTACATAATTCACCTGATACTTGAGTATCAACTGGAGTAGTATTATAATCAAACGATGCCACCGTATCATAAGCAGGACCTAATGCTTCAGATCCTTCATTAGTTTCTGCTGTTATAGTTATGGTAGCAGTACCAACAATGTTCTGAGGTAATTGAACAGTAGCAGAATATTTACTACCTTCACCCAACACTATAATCAAAGAACATCCTATCAATTGTATGCTGGATGATTTGAAATCTACATTCTCGTCCCAATTAACGCTCTTCCGTCAAATCCCCATGCTTTAGCTTGTGGGATGTAGATGGCTAAAGGTGTGATAACCCCCAAAAAGATTGACATTCACACAGAAATGTGGTATAATTCTACTAACACTCTGGACACCACTCTGACCCTGCACACTTGTGCAGGCGGTGTCCGCTACTGTCAGAAGTAGTCAAAAGTGTTGAGTGTGATACCACTCTAAAAACATATACTGGGCAGCTCACGCGTAATTGAGCGAAAACTTGGATCGGAGCAGAGGTGAAAGTCTGCACGTTGTCCTGCTGCCCACTTTTCAACTTTTCTATCCATTTTGGATAGAGGTGGGCGGGGATAGCCAAGAATGTTTGCCTTGATATGCCTATCGGGATTTTTCACCTGATAGGGAATCGCCTACTGGTGGAGCGAAAATAAGACGGTGGACTCTCAGAGAAAACCGCAGTCGCTACGAAGCCGAAGCCCCACGCTTAGCGTGTGGGTGCTATCACAGTCTTTATATTCTATAGGCGAGGTATTCATATCTCGCCTTTTAGAAATAGTGAATCACAAAAATTCGCCCCCGTTTTCCTCCGACATTAATTCCTACCTGCTGCCGCATTTTCATTGTTCTCTGCTGCTTAAGTAACTTGTGTAATAGAGCAGGCTGCATAGAAAACAGCACCATCCTCCCACCCGACTTAAGCACATTTTCACCTTCAGACAGAATCTGGCTATACAGCTTCGTTAGGTTAGACCTATTCCGACCATAATTATCAATCGGTAGGTTGCATACGATTTTATCAACAGAATTCGGTTGTATCGGTAGGGATTGTGCGTCCCAATGAAAAAACTGGCGCGGTTGATGCTGCCTGCCAAAATTCGTCATGGTTGCGTCTAATGCTTCATGAGATATATCTCCACCGATTAGGTAGCGATATCGACCTGAAAATGCTCGTTCCAACAGAATAGTACCAGCACCACACATCGGATCTAAGAAGATGTCGTTGGGTTGCGGTTGTGAAAGACGAACCATCCCACTTGCAACAGTTGGCTTAAGGGAATTTGGCACACTCATCTGTTTATACGAACGTTGTGCCAACTCAGGTCTTGAAAGCCGAATGCTAATATACGCATCCTCCCCATGCACCTCTGCCCAAACATCTAATGCTGAACCAGACTGACTTAAATGCCAACCACGATTAATAAAACTTCTTTCAACTACCTGCTGCAAATCACGTTTTTGAAAGTTTCGGAATCCTGACATTCTACTGATGACACGAAACAGAATACGTTTCCGTATGCTGATACCTACCTGCCGACAAGAATCCAATGTCTTTGCCAAGTTGAAGCGAACGAGTGAACTGCTGATAGCGGATAGAGAACGACGTGAACGGGTCATATTCGGAAGATGTTTCACTACAATAAACAGTTGCTCTGCTGTCCGCAAAGACAGTAATTCCTTCGGATTTCCAGTAAACTGAAAGACGATTCGTTGCGGCTTACGCAGGACAATTTTGAATTGTTTTGTATCTGCAAAGCGTGCATTTATTTCTTGGCGCGCAATATTTTCCATTCCTGCAGCGACGAAAATTGAATAAATCATTAGATGCCTTCTATGGTTGAGACCAGTTTAAATGTCGATGTAAGAATTGGAAGGTTTTATAGGAGTTGATCTGATGTCCGCCATCAAAGAATTCAATCTCAGTTTTATCCGCAATTCCGAGCCGAACATAAAGACGACGAACTCTTGCGAATTCATGCGCAACCCATTCATCCGGTGCAACACCATCATCATGACCGCGCTCTACCATAAACGGTCGTGGTGCGATTAATCCTGCCATCTCCGCATAGTTGAATGTATTCCCCAAATCGAATTCCGGCATTTCATATTCACCTGTGAACATGTAGCTATACCGTGAATCAAAGGTAGCATTCTTAACAATCCACTCATTGAAATCGGCTGAACAGATAGAACATGCATATCGTTCAAGCACTGCTGGTACACGCATCGCAGTTTTACCTCCGTAAGATAATCCATAGAAACCGATACGGTCTTCATCAACGAACGGTAGTTCAGCTAACCAGTCAAGCGTACGTTCATGTTGTCGTATTATTAGTGAAAAGAGCGACCATTTTATCGGATTTGCCTTTCTTTGGATAACTCGGAAAGCATCCTGACCAATATATGGGTTCTGTGGTGCATAGGTGATAAAACCCCTATCTGCCAACTGTGCCGCGTAAGAGTGATAGACAGAGTTAATGTTTGGATCAGCGGTGTCTTGTGGTCTACCCTCTAACCCATGTTGACATACCACAACTGGACGTTTTTCACCTGACTCCAGATCGTTTGGAAGAAGCAAAATTCCATAGGCAAATACGTCCTTCCACACTTCGAGTACAACTTCATACCCTTTCCATTTCGGTTCGTCATAAATTAGACGGGTTCTCGGATTAGCAGGTACATCAGGATCCGGACATCGTCCGATTACCTCATCCCAGAAATAGGTTTTAGCATCAACACATGTTTCCTCCCAATTTGTAAGGGATGAAGTATCTGTTTTATCCCAAAAGAACTCCTGTCGTCGTGTGGCTGCCTCCTGTAACAAACGTTGCGTCAAGTTTACGAGTTGTATAAACTGCTGATGTTGACGCGCATCGTAATCAATGGTATCAGTTGTTTCAATTGTTAGTGGTGTGTCTTTGTCAAACTGTGAGTTCTCAGTGCCAAGTGCAGTAAGAAATGCGGTTAATGTATCTGCATGTCCAGGTAACCTATCCTCTGGTGAGAAAAGTTTTATATTATCTAAACACCCAAGTTCCTGATAAACATTACGTGCACGGTTATACTCCGTTTCTGCTGATTCCACTGGCGGAGAAACAAGTTGTCCCGGAGCAGCACCACCACGTCCATTGCGTGTCGGAGGCGGTCCCATAACTTCTGGTCCACGACTCGTTTCAATTATTAACGGACGAGGGGCGATGAGACTTGCAATTTCTGCATCTCCAAATTCATGTAGTAACCCCCACACATTGCGATATATCGGTTCACGCCATACATCTTCACGGGATTGAAAATATCCGCTAACAACCGTAGACTGAATTCGTGTGTCAACAGCAGCACTATGTAAAGCTATAAGACCACCTTCCCCGTAGCCAATCACACCGATTGGTGCTTCAAAAGAAGTCATCCAGTCGACAAGCGATAAGACCTTCTGTACCTCATACCCGATGATATGTCTTCCTAATTGATATGCCATTCTGTAGATGAATTCACGGTGTGGTTGATTGGTATATCTACCGATTTTCGGATTGCCAGAGTATGTATCTTCACGGTTAATGAGTAGCGGAATAACAACACGACAACCAGCCGTTGCTAAACGACGCGCAAACTGAGCAGATGGCGGGAGTTCATCGGTGACTCCTGCTATAATTTCTGGAATCCAATCTGCATCCGGTAGCGCGATCACCTGTGCGACAACTGGAGTGTCACCATTAGGTTCTATGAGCAATCCTTCACCGTCTACTTCATCAAAGACCTGCCACCGCACGCGCGATATAGAAAAATTCTGTCCTTCAGCAATTCGTTCAGGGATCATAGTTGTACCGACATAGGATAGTGCATCAATCGGCAACCGTTCATCTTGACACCCGATCTGTTTTATTAAACGTTGTCTATTCGGTTCAACAGATTCGGTATATGCTTCATGGGAAGTATAATCTCGATCCCATAATGTTTCCCGATTTTCCGCAGCACTAATTATTGCGCGTGATACGTAGTTATCAAGATCTTCAACCATCTGTGCGGCAAGGTCACCTTCAAATGTTAAGGGAGTAGTGCCTTGTAATTCTTGAATTGGTTCGTTTGACATATTATCCCTCTTCTAATGGTAAGACTATTGGTTGTTAAATTATTATGAATTGGCAAAAGTTAAATAATACCTTCTTGTCTCAACAGATCAATTTCTTCAATCGACATATCCAACACATCTGTCAACACTTCATCCGTATGTTCTCCAAGACTGGGGGCAGGAGCATCCACATCTCCTGGCGTATCAGAGAGTTTTATTGGGAGACCGGGTACTTCAACGCTACCTGTAACTTGGTGCATCACACTCGTTATCATTTCTCTTGCTTGAACCTGTGGATGATTTACTACCTTATCAATAGTGTTAATCGGTCCACACGGAACACCGATTTTTTCCAGTGCTTCAATCCATTCGTCAGTTTTCCGTTGACGCATAATTTCTGAGAGAATAGGAAACAATTGTCCGTGATTATCGGTTCGTCCTGCGTTCGTTTTGAACCGTGGATCGGAGATTAGATGTTTTTCGTCTACAGATTCACAGAATTTGCACCATAAGGTATCGTTTCCAATTGCAATTATAATATAACCATCTGCAGATTCAAATGCTTCAAACGGTGTAATCGCGGGATGTCTACTTCCCAGTGGTTGAGGGATTTCATCTGTGGCAAAATATCGGACGATAGCATTTTCCAACACCGCTACAAGGCTATCCAACATTGCTACATCTACCAACTGACCTTTACCGGTTTTATTGCGATGATGTAATGCTGACATGATTCCAATGGTTGTGAAGAGGGCAGACGTGATGTCGCTTATGGACGTTCCAACACGCACTGGAGGACCATTCGGTTCTCCAGTAATACTGATTATCCCACCCATGCCTTGGATAATCATATCGTACGCGCCTTGTTCAGAAAAAGGACCTGTCTGACCAAATCCGGAGCAAGCAGCATAAATTAGTGACGGATGTTCAGCAGCAAGTGTTTCGTAATCCAAATCAAGTTTTCTCATAGTACCTGGACGGAAGTTTTCTACTAAAATATCACTCTGTTTGACAAGTTGTTTGAATATGTGCTTCCCTTGTTTAGTTTTTAGGTTGAGTGTCACACTACGTTTACCACGATTCACACTCATGAAGTAAAGACTGAAGTCATTTTTGAACGGACCGAAATTTCTTGATTCATCACCAGTTCCAGGTTGTTCGATTTTAATTACCTCTGCACCAAGGTCACTTAGTATCATAGTTGCATAAGGACCAGCCAGTACTCTCGTTAAATCCAATACCTTTAAACCGGTCAATGGTCCTGGCATGTTTATTCCTTTTCGATTGAAAATATTGCTTTTCTGATGCACACGTGCTAAAATGAACTGATATTCTATATTACCAATAAATGGGGTCAATGTCCACAGTTTTAATTACATGAACAGTAATATAAGAAGGAGTGTATATATGGATAAACTAAAAATCGCGCATATCGGGACAGGGAATCGTGGAACTAACACATATCTACCACTTATTTCAAAATTATCTATTGATTTAGAACTCGTTGCTGTCTGTGATGTCCATGATAAAAGGGTTACTGAACAGGGAGAAAAGTATAATGTCCCCGCATACACAGATACTGCAGAGATGTTAGAGAAAGAAAAACCGGATATATGCTCTATTGTCATTACACCCAGTAATAATCACATTCCAGGGTTAATTTGCTCAGAACACGGTGTAAGTTATTGTACAGAAACTCCAATCAACACTGATCTTAGCCGTGCGGATCAGATGATTGAAAAAGCTAAAGAACACGGAACCAAATTGGAAGTTAATGAGCAATACTATCGTCGTCCAACTGAAAGGATCAAACGGCAGATGATTCTTGAAGGTATTCTTGGTAAAGTAAACGTTGCTCACAACGATTTCCGTGGTCATGGATACCATGGTGTGGGACTTATCAGAAGTTATGTAGGTTTTGATAATGAACCAGTGCAAGTTCACGGATTTCAAAAAAAGTTTAAGGTTCAAGAACATGAATGGAGAAAGGGACAATCCAGACGTAAGAATGAGGATTGGCAGCATGCAGTTATTGAGTTTGCTGATGGTGCAGTAGGTATTTTCAACTTCTCCAGTCTTTCATACGGTTCACCTTTGCGTGGTTTTAACGGAACAAAAGTCTATGCTGAACGCGGGATGTGCTTCCGAGATGATACTGTCATCCTAAATGAGGAAGCTGATGCACAACGACCTATAACAATAACACGAAAGACAAACAACATAGATGGATACGATACACTCGCTGCACTCGTTGCTGACACTGACCCACAAGTAGTTTGGGAAAATCCATTGCAGAATTACCCGCTGAGTGATAGTGAAATTACCATAGGATCTGAATTAATGAGTCTGGCAAATGCTGTCCGTAACGATACAGATCCCGAATACGGTGCATACAACGGACGCAAAGATCGAGAAATTGATATTGGCATGGCACGTTCTTGGAATAATCAAGGTGCTCCTGTTGCCTTTCCGTTAGAGTATTAATGCAAATTTTTCTAAAAATTATTAGTTGACTGTTCAGCACAATTTGCTTGTTATCTGTAGGATGTTGGTGTATACTAAAAAGCAAGCAAACTAAGCATGGAGGATATTCAGGTGTTAAAATTCAATCGTACAATCTTCACAATATTACTCATATTTGGCTTGACCGCATCTATAATGGGAAATGAATGGGCAGACTTCTACTTCCCAGACAAAATTGGTAGTTCTTGGGTATATGTCAATCAGGATGGAGAAGAAATCACTCGTTACGCTATTGAGGAGCAAGATGTTGATGGAACAACGTATCGTTCCTTCAGTTATGAACCTGCGATTGAAGATTGGGAAAAATACCAGTATGTTGTTCATCCTTATTTTTACCAAGTCGGTGATGAATGGATTACCTTTTATGTAGGCAATGAAATAGAAGATGCCACCGAGTCAATACTTAACAAAGCACTCCATGAAACTATCGCTACAATGCAACAACAAATGGCAGAACAACTCCCACCCGGCGTTTCAGTAGATATTGACTTCGCTGTTGACCCAAAAGCCCAAGATTTATTCTATCTGTTTCCTACACCGATTACCTACAATGAAGAATGGGTTGCTATGCATTTGGATATAAATGTTGTTATGACAATGGATATTCAAGGAGCAGGTATCAACCTGCCAGAAGAACTCAAATCAATCACATCAAATACGAGTATTGAAGAAAAGGGTAATGTCTTAGGCACTGAAACAGTTGTGATTGAAGCAGGAACTTTTGAAGATTGTTTAAAAATTGAATACAAAACTAAAACTACAACTGACACAAACCTTCCTCCAGAAATAAAGCAAATGCTGCCAGATCAACAAACGAATGAGTCTACAACAACATTATGGTTAGCACCTAATATCGGCATTGTCAAATTCCATAGCGAAAACGAAAATACTGATGATGTAGCAAGCTTAGAATTAACAAGTTATGAGATAATATCTGATGAAACAGGTAGTGAAGATAGTAAATAATCTTATACGTATGCTGGAACATTGGATGATGAATTTAAAAATAAAAAATCGATTAAAACCACATAAATTATAAGGTATAAGTGTTATGAGGAAAAAATTGAGTTTTATTTCATTTACCATTCTTGTCTTTACTCTCTGTGCTGCATTACAGGGGAATGAAACAGCACAATTATATTTTCCAAACACAGTAGGAAGTTTTTGGGTTTATGAGGATCAGGATGGAAATGAGTTCATACGTCACGCAATTGAAGATGAAGAAATATCTGGAGAAATGTATAGTGGTTTCAGTTATGATCCAGATATAGCCGACTGGGTAGATTTTAACCGTCATACAGTGCCATACCTATACAATATAGATAATGAGTGGGTTAAATTCTTAGTTGGTGAAGAAGTAAAACATGCTGTCAAGGCTCGTCTTAACAAGGAATTTGAAACATTTTCAATTTTAGTAAAAAACTTAATGGAGCGTTCTATTCCACCTGAATCAGGTGTTACCGTTGACTTAATATATGATATAGAGGTAGAGGCAGCTGAACATTTCAATTTTCTTCCCATTGATGTAGCAATTAATGATGAATGGGATGCAACACAGATGACTGCAACAGTCACAATGGATTTTGATGTTCAGGGTTTACCCGCAGAATTGGCTGCAGCTGCTCCTCCGATTCCAACTATCATAGCTACTTTTTCTGTTTCTGAAACGGGAGTTGTCCTTGATACCGAATCTGTTGAGACTGATGCAGGCACTTTTGATGATTGTTTGAAAATCGAATTTCGGACAGATACAGAACTCACAACGAATGAACCTGAAGCAGAAGGACCAGAAAACCCTCCTGGTGAAACTGTTACTACAGTATGGTTAGCACCCAATGTAGGTATTGTAAAGTATCACCAAGAATCTCAGAAAATGTTTCTGAATATTATGTCAGACAAGGAATTTGCAGAAGCAGCTGTATCTGAGGAAGAAGCAGCTGAGATAACAGCTAGTACAATCAAGTCATTTGAATTGACGAATTACGAAATTGCCAATATTCCTGATGATGTTGAGGGTCGGAACGAATAGGTTGCTGTTGTTTCATCAGACATATCAATGAAACACCAAAATATAATGTATGGTATCAAATCGGATATTGCGGAGGTTGAATGAGCGTTTTTCCTATATATCGTCCAAGACGGCTACGTGCAAACGAAAATCTGCGAAGACTTGTGCGTGAAACTCACTTGTCAGTGGATGATCTGATATATCCCATGTTTGTCGTTCATGGTCAGAATACGGAAAACGAAATTTCTTCTATGCCGGGGTGCTACCAATACTCGGTGGATAGACTTGTAACCGCTGCAAAAGAACTTGTATCACTTGGAATCCCTGGTACTATCCTGTTTGGTATTCCTGAAAACAAAGACCCACTTGGTACTGAAGCTTATGCAGAAGATGGAATAATTCAAAAAGCAGTTCGCTCAATCAAGGATGCTGTACCCGACTTACTTGTTATTACGGATGTCTGTCTGTGTGAATATACCGATCATGGACATTGCGGAATAGTTGAAGACGGTGAAGTTCAGAACGACCCTACACTTGATTTGCTTATGCAAGAGAGTTTGTCACATGCACATGCTGGTGCAGATGTAATTGCTCCATCGGATATGATGGATGGTCGCGTCGGTGCAATTCGGGATGCCTTAGATGAGGAAGGATACGAAAACATACCGATTTTGTCGTATTCGGCAAAATATGCATCTGCATTCTATGGTCCCTTTCGTGATGCGGCAGATTCCACTCCACAATTTGGTGATAGACGTTCATATCAAATGGATCCAGCAAACATGGATGAGGCATTACGAGAAGTGACTTTGGATATTGAAGAGGGAGCGGATATCGTTATGGTCAAACCCGCACTTTCATATCTTGATGTAATACATCAAGTGAAAACGGAATTCCAGATGCCTGTTGCTGCCTACAACGTTAGTGGTGAATACTCTATGATAAAAGCAGCAGCGCAAAATGGGTGGATTGACGAAAAACGGGTTGCCCTTGAGGTATTAACGAGTATTAAACGTGCAGGAGCTGACATGATTTTGACATACTTTGCAAAATCAGTTGTTGAATGGCTTGAGTAACAAAGCAGAGAATTATTATTGTAATTCTTGTAGTTATAGTAGTATATTATCACTGGATAGACCACCCAGAAAACTGAACATAAATAGGAGGAATGAATTGGAGAGCAGCAAATCATTATCAGCGTGGCAAAAAGCACAGCAAGTTATCCCTGGAGGTGTCAACAGTCCTGTCAGAAACTTTAGCAAAGTTGGTAGACATCCCCGTTTTATTGAACACGGTAACGGTTCAAAGATTTACGACATTGATGGAAATGAATATATTGATTACGTCGCCTCATGGGGACCACTAATATTAGGACATGCACATCCAGAAATAGTAGAAGCAGTCAGCACAGCAGCATCTCATGGTACAAGTTTCGGTGCACCAACCACATTAGAGACAGAACTTGCAGAAATTATCGTCAACGCAGTCCCTTCAATCGAAAAGGTACGCCTCGTTAACTCTGGAACCGAAGCAACGATGAGTGCTATTCGTCTTGCACGTGGCTATACAGGACGTGATAAAATTATTAAGATTGACGGATGTTATCATGGACATGTGGACTATCTATTGGCTAAGGCAGGTTCGGGTGTTGCTACTTTCGGTCTTTCTGACAGTGGCGGAGTACCAGAGGATTTCGCGCGAAATACCCTTACAGTTCCTTTTAACAATCCTGAAGCAGTAAAAACCACAATTGAAGCAAATTCGGATGAAATTGCATGCCTTATTCTTGAACCGATAATGGGGAATATGGGTATTATCCCTCCACATGATGGTTATCTAAATGAACTCCGAGAAATAACGACACAACATGGGATCGTTCTAATCTTTGATGAGGTTATCACAGGATTCCGAGTAGCGTATGGTGGAGCACAGACATACTACAATGTAACACCAGATATGACATGTCTTGGTAAGGTTATTGGGGGTGGTTTACCCGTCGGTGCTTACGGTGGAAAACAAGAGATTATGCAATGTATTGCTCCAGAAGGTGATGTATATCAAGCTGGAACGTTATCTGGTAATCCGTTGGCTGTATCCGCTGGTATTACGACATTAACAAAACTTGCTGAACCCGGTGTCTATGAACAACTTGAAACCAACGCATCCAACCTTGCTGATGGCCTTAGTAATGCAACACAAAAACACGGTATAGACGCGTGGCATAGTCGTGTCGGTTCCATGCTGATGCTCTATTTCACACCGGAAACTGTAACAGATGCCGATGGTGCACGCACTGCTGATACAGATCGTTTCCGTCAATATTTTTGGGGTTTACTTGAAAGTGGTGTATATATTGCACCTTCTCAATTTGAAGCAGGCTTTGTTTCATTAGTCCATTCTGAAGAAGATATACATACCACCGTTAGTGCTGCAACTGAGGTAATCTCTAAACTATAGTAAAGGATTTGAATGTCAAGTTTTGATCAGATCGTTAAATTTATTTCTGAAGATCTAAATGCTGTAGAGGCGAAACTTACTGAAAATACAGCGAGTGAATATAGTTTTGTAGATATGGCAGTTCAACATGTTGTAGAAGGTGGAGGAAAACGTATACGACCTATTTTACTATTGCTTTCCGCCAGAGCATGTGGATATGTAGGTGATGATGCACACACACTCGCTGCTGTTGTGGAGTTAATACATGTTGCATCACTTGTTCATGATGACGTTCTTGATGAAGCGGCAATCCGTCGTGGTCGGGAAACTTTACAGACAAAATGGGGTAATAAAGTAGCAGTACTTGTTGGTGATTACCTTCATGCACGCGTTCTCTCAATGCTTGTATCACGTCGTGCAGATGATCCAGCCATGGAAATTCTTGCTGACACCACACAGGCAATGTGTGAAGGTGAAGTTATACATGCCTACAAAAGCGGGGATTTTGATATTTCAGAAGAGGAATATCTAAAGATTATCAGTTTCAAAACAGGCAAATTAATTGCAGCCTCTTGTACACTTGGGGCATACCTTGGAACAAAAAACAAACAGTTGACTGCCGCACTCACTACATACGGACAGCAGATTGGCACTGCATTCCAAATCGTGGACGACCTGTTGGATTTCGTTGAAGCACCAGAGAAATTGGGTAAAAACGCATTCGGTGATCTGCGAGAGGGCAAACTTACTTTTCCTATCATCTATGCCAGAAAAAAATGTAACGAAAATGAAAAGCAGATGCTTGAAAAGGTGCTTAATCCTGACAGTAATGAGACTGAGGCGATTACATTTGTTGAATCTTTATTCCAAAAATATGATGTAGAAGATAAATGTTTGATGGCTGCTCAAAATTATGCTGACAGAGCAAATGATGCTTTGGATAATATTCCTCCATCTGATGCACGTTCTGCTCTGGAAAACCTTGCGAATTACGTCGTTTCACGGGATTCTTAGTTATTTAATTCTCACTTCCTTTATTATGATGTTTTACCCAGCATACATTAACCTTCAGAACAGAAAATGTCTTGTAGTCGGTGGTGGGACAGTTGCTGAGCGAAAAGTTGTCTCCATGCTCGTAAGTGGGGGTGATGTGACAGTCGTTAGTCCTGTCGTAACAGAATTGCTTACTTACCTTGCTGATATTGGGTCAATACGTTGGTATAACCGGGACCTGAAACCAAATGATACGAACGGGTATTTTCTTGTCTGTGCTGCAACAGATTTTACGACGATTAACTCCACAGTCTTCACAGAGGCACATGATACTAACAATATTCGATTAGTCAATGTCGTGGATGTGATACCACAATGTACATTTGCAGCTGCTTCTGTTGTAACGGATGGTAAGGTGATGCTCAGTATCTCTACCAGTGGCAAAAGTCCAGCGACAAGTCGTCGTATCCGTGAACATTTTGAGAAGATGTTGAACGCATCATCTTTGTATACCCTTGGATATACAAATGGAAAACCGGAACCAATTTCAAATCTTGAGTTACCATATCCTGTCTATCTTCTGGTGGAAAATCGGGAGTGTTTGGTCTTAAGTCCGTTAAGAACAACAGAAATTGAACGTCGTGTTACATTGCTGCGTCAATGCGGTGCCAACGTTATATGCCAAAATCCTAATGAGGTGAAATCTCAGGATCTTGAAAATGCTTTTCTTATTATCTCTGCAGATAAGTCTTCAATAGAAAATGTGATAGAGGATGGGACTGGATGCATATTTGAAATACTTGATAACCCAAATACAGGAACACATTACACACCGAAATTTGTTATTGATGGTAATCTGATAATCAGCATTTCAGCACGTAACGGTAATAATCTAAACAAGACAAATGAATTATATGAGATAATAAAACATCAATTTAAAAACAACAGTTTCGGTGCATATATAAATCTACTTGGTACACGTCGGATGGAAGTTCTTGAAGCATTTCCAACATCAAAGATGCGAGGTGATTTTTTTGAGACACTTATCGGACATGTCGCAGACACCTCACAAACATGTTGCTTAAGTCTCACAGATCAAGACTGTTCCTCTGAATGTCTATTCAACTGGGTGCGACATGGTAAGATTAAACAAGCGAATGATTTTATTTCCGACCATTTATGCACACAACGTGCAAGCATATAACTTAACAAAAACAAAACTATGCATTTCCTATTTCTTGTAACTGTTTTAGTCTATTTAACTGCCAGTATCTTTCAAGCACTCTATCTTGCTTTAGGTGAACGAACTGAAACAACGACGTTTCGTCCACGGATCGCACAAATAGGTTACTTTGGGACATGTATCGGGTTTGCTCTTCTAACAATCTTCATTGTTCTGTGGTGGTCACAGCCGGGACACTTCCCTATGACACACTGGACAGATTCAACTGCATTTTTTGCATGGGCAATCACGTTAATCTACTTGATTATTGTACGTTTTACACAGTTGCGTGTCATTGGAGCTATTGTAATTCCGCTTGCATTCATAACTATCCTTATTTCATATAGTTTCGCCAGAAATACTTCGGAAATACCGGATAATTTGAAAACCTACTGGTTGGTACCCCACGTTGCCTTTATCCTACTTGCGTATGCTGCGTTTATAACTGCATTTGTATTTGGAGTACTGTACCTGATAGCAGAGAAAAATATCCGACAAAAGACACATTCCCTTTTTCACAACCTACTCCCTGCGCTCGGTGCATCGGACGAATTCGGTTATAGATGTACGATTCTCGGTGTAATATTACTGACAATTGGTGTAATTATTGGTGCATTATGGACACAGTATATTGATGAGGTGGCATGGAGTTGGCTTGATGTTAAAGTTCTTTTCACAATTTTGACATGGGTTATCTATGTAGTCCAGATTAGCATCCGACAACTTTGGGGTTGGAGAGGTAGAAAAGCTGCATATTCAGAAATCGTTGGTTTTATAGCAGTTCTCTGCACCTACATAGGTGTGAATCTCTTTCTGGATAGCACACATACATACCGTTGATATACTCCCAAACCCAATTACTCGGTTTCTCAGTCAACACCCATGGTTGAAAAATTCGGTATTATCAATAACCACATAATTTGAAGTCCGATACAATCTACTCCATTCGTTTTCTAAATAACAAAGGAGTTTACTCATGGAACTTGGTTTTTTCACTATGCCATTGCATCCACCCGGTAGCGATACAACCAAAACCTTGGACGATGACCTTGAACAGATGGTAACATTAGATAGGTTAGGGTATAAGGAAGCATATATTGGTGAGCATTTTACATTTACATGGGAAAATATACCCTCTCCTGATCTCTTTATTGCTAAAGCACTCGCAATGACAGAGAATATTGTCTTTGGTACTGGTATCACATGTATGCCGATTCACAATCCTGCTGTTGTTGCACATCGCATTGCCCAGTTAGATCATCTTGCACACGGACGTTTCCATTGGGGTGTCGGTTCAAGTTCCACACCGAGTGACGCTGAAATGTTTATGGCTTCTGCAGACAGACGGAAGGCAACTCGTGATGGAATTGAGGCAGTTCTAAAAATCTGGACTGATCCTGAACCGGGACACTATAAAGGTGACTCATGGGAGTTTAAGATTCCTGAAGGACATCCTGATATCGTGAGTATCCACATGAAACCGTATCAGAAACCACATCCACCGATTGCATTGGCAGGTTCATCAACGAAATCCGATACACTCATTTTTGCTGGTGAACGTGGCTGGATTCCGATGAGTATTAATCTCGCTCCAGTATCTGTCATAAAAACGCATTGGGATGCAGTTGAAGAGGGTGCTGATAAGACTGGACTCTCACCATCTCGGTCAACATGGCGCATTGCACGTGAGGTATATGTTGCTGACACCGATGAACAAGCACGCAAAGAGGCTATTGAAGGTACACTCGGAAGGGATTTTCGGGATTATTGGTTTAGACTATTTGGATGGGAGAAATTCAAGATGAAGCCGGACATTCCTGATGTAGAAACATGTTTAAATTCATTATTGGATACGTTGTGGATCGTAGGTAGTCCTGACACCGTTGCGAATCGTTTACGGAAACTTTATGCAGATGTTGGCGGGTTCGGTGTCCTGCTTGCGATGGGACATGAGTGGGATCCTAAGGAGCAGTGGCTACATTCAATGGAATTGCTTAAGAATGAAGTAATGCCGCAACTGACAGATCTGACTTAGATTTACAATTGCTGTAAATTGTATCACACTTGTTCGCAATTAATGGATTTATTATTCCGATGCTCGTGGTGTAAGAAGTAACGTCATCCTCCGATCTTCAGTTAGGTACCGGTTGGCAACACTGCCAACATCATCTGCAGAGACATTAGCAAAAGCTGCTGCAAGTTGTGACATGGTTTCACCATATTGGTATTCCAACATCCCCCAACTAACACCAAATTGGAGCAGCCACATATCCTCTGTCACATTTTCTGGTTTATTTTGCATCAGTGTTTTCATATCTGGTGGTGCACCGAGTTCCAGTGAAAGCCAATATGTAACCATATCAACCTGCGTGTTGTTTTCAGGTTGTCTCATCTCGTTCATTAGATAACTAACCCGTTCCTTAACCTTCTCTATATCTGAATTGGGTTTGAGTGATGCACTAATATAGAAGTATATCTGTTCGGGTGTAACAAGGTCAACACCACTGTATACATAACCAGCAAGGTCTTTCAACTGAGTATCCTGTATGCATGCTAACCTCAGAAGTACACTCGCCACAAATAGTGCTGGATAGTCCGTGTCATCAGGACGAGGAATCGGGTATGTTTCCAAATAATGCGTTACGTTGATATCCCAAGTAGCATTAAGGTCATTCGTTGTTTCTATTGACACTGTCGGTTTTGGAGATCTTTTTTCTGGCAAGTTGATAGATCCCAGATGTTGTTCCATTGTCTGCTTCAGTATTTCGGTATCAACACCACCAATTACACACAAAAGAACGCTATCTGCTTGGACCAAATGTCGATCACGATATTCTTGAAGTTCATTCAACCGCGCTGATTGAATACTCTCGCGTATTGCAATATCGGTCTCGCCATGCCTAATGACTTGGTTCCATGCAGTATTTGCATACTTATGCGTTGCTAAGTTTTTCTCTACGATGTCAATTTGGGTCAGTACGTTTGGGATCTCCTCAGCGAGACTTTCTTCCGTAAAAGGCAATCCTGAAAGCCAATTTGCATGTCGTTCCACACCTTGTAACCAATTATCCGAATTTCCAAGGTAGTCTAAGCGCAAATTATCAGTCATAGTTTCTGCCCCACTTGTATTGATATCAATAGGTCCTGTGGAACGTACTGTCAAGTGATTAATGAGTTGGCTCCATTGCGCCTTTGCTTTCCCGTCTGCAACGAGTCCAAGTGGCAAATAACTGAAAATACCCACCTGCGCTGAGTTCTCTACATAAAGATTGACAACACGGATGCCATTACTTAAAGTAAATCGTGCAACTTTAGGTGCGGTATTAGATGCAGAAAGCATTGGAAAATTCGTTGATGTATTAGTTGCTAATGCTTCATCAGAAACCTGTAATCCGGTGCTGCTGTTTTCATCCTGAGAGTCAGTTTTACCGATTTGATTTCGCACAGATGGTTCTGCATCAATATCAACAAAGGCTAACGAATCAACTAATTCAATAGTTGGTTGAGAATTTGCTTCGAAACTATACGGTTCCTGAAATCTTGCAAGAAATTGATCACTTACACTAAGCAGTAATATAGCCAAAACCATTGCTGTACCGAAAGCCGTCCATGGAAGAAACGGTTTTGTAGTTGGGTTTGGTACCGGTTTTATGTCAGCAACTTCCAGCATGATGTTCTCGATTACGCTGTTGGACAAGGGTATACCGCCAAGTGTATCATTAATCAAGATCTCTTCAGATGATCTTAAACGTTCTCGAGCGCGTTGGAGTCTACTTGTGATTGTATTCACCGATACACCCAAGAATTTACCGATCTCCTTCGCTGTCATTTCTCCGAGATAGTATAAAGTTACCACAGTGCGTTCACTCTCTGGTAGCCCTTCCAACAGCTGCTTAACAATCTGATGTCTACGGTCTTTCGCTTCAGTCTCGCGTTGTTCTAATACATAATGTTCATAAGTTTGCTTATCTACTGCTTGCATTGCAGCGTCTCCCAGTGATTGCTGTGCAGGTTTCTGTTTTCGCATCCAATCATAGCAAATTCGACTTGCAATGACATACAGCCATCCAGCAAATTGCTTTCGATCTTTGAGGGTTGAGAGTTTCTTATATGCTTGAATGAAGGTGTCTTGGGTAATTTCCTCAGCATAGTGAAAATCACCAATCTTTCTCCACGCAAGTGCATGAACGGTCTTTTGGTATTTTTTCACTAAAGTGCTGAATGCCTCATCGTTACCAGATAAGACTCTATGAATCAACTGAACGTCGTCTTGTTCCATCTGGCACCTCCATATTCAGGTTGCACTAACGACCGGATTCCTGCCAATATACAATATCATTCCGAAGTTAATGGTGTGAGAACTAACGTCATCCGCAGTTCATCAGATAGATACCTGTTGACGACATCGGCAACATCTTCCGCAGAAACATTTGCGACTGCTTTTGGAAGAAGCTGCAATGTATCGCCATATTGATATTCAAGCATACCCCATGTTAAACCGAGTTGCAGAAGCATCATAGTCTCTGAAATCCCATCAGGTTTCTGCTGCATTAACATCGTAATATCTGGTAATGAACTTAATTGCATAGAAAGAGATAAAGCAAACATTCCCACTTGTGTGTTGTTTTCCGGTTTTCTCAGGACGTTTATCAACTCTCGAACGCGCGACTTCACCTTATCTATATCTGTATTCGGTTTGATCGATGCACTGATATATAAGTATACCTGTTCAGGTGTGATAAGGTCAACCCCACAGAAGGCACTTCCCGTTAACTCTTTCAATTGGACATCCCGCATACAAGACATACGCAAAAGCATACTTGCCAAAAAGAGTGCAGGATAGTCACTGTCATTAAGGTTGGGAATAGCGTAGGTTTCCATGTAATGTGTTGTTTTGACATCCCAAGTAGCGATTTGATCCTTCGCAATATCTGGAGATACTGTTAACTTGGGGAATGTCTTTGCTGTCATACTGATTGACCCAAGATGTTCTTCCATAGCTGGTTTCAATGTTTCCATTTCAACACCACCGATGACACACAATAGGACACGGTCTGCTTGCACCAAATGCAAATCACGATATTTCTGAAGGTCACTTAGCTGCGCGGATTGAATGTCCCCACGCATCGCAATATCAGTCTCTCCATGTCGAAAGACTTGATTCCATGCTGCTTGTGCGAACTTATGTGTTGCTAAGTTTGCTTTAACATAATCTAATTCAGCTAAGGCTTTCGGTAGTTCCTCTGCAAGACTTTCAGGAGAAAATGGGAGTCCAGACAACCATTTAGCCTGTTGTTTCACACCTTGCATCCATGTATCCGAATTTCCATAATAATCCAAGCGCATATTGTCAGCCATTGTCTCAGCGTTACTTGTTTTGAAGTCAACGGCACCTGTTGTTCGGAGAGTCAAGTGTTCAATTAGATGACTCCATTGGGTCTTTTCCTTACCATCAGTTACAAGTCCAAGAGGCAAAAAACTGTAAATTCCAACATCCTTGGAACCTTCAACATATAAATTGACAACCCGTATTCCGTTGTTTAACTTAAAACGTGTCAATTTAGGGGGTGCAGCGAAAGCGAGAGAACAATTTGCAAGAATGAGTGATACTGCTATAGTGTGTTTTATTCTATTCATTATCTTTGATTTCCTCGATGAATTGTTGCTTAAATACATTTATGAAATATAGTTTAGATGTTATAGGTCCTGAGTGAATGTTCCTTCAGACACCTCAATTAATTCGGATTTGCTGTAATAATTCCTCAGGAATTTCGGGTAAATCTAACATTTTCCGTAAAGTACCGTAACTAAAATATCCCTCTATTTCGGGAGAGGTGTTGTTTCCAAGTTTATCTTGTATTGCCTGAAAATCAACATCGTATGCACCTTCTACACCTTCCATAGCAACGAATGTTACAGCATCTGGAAATTCGTCGGCGATACGTTGACAATAATCTTGTAATTGTGCCTCCAATTCTTTACCAGTTGCCTCAAATTTATCATAATTATCAGGAGTCATCCCTCCTTCTTGAGCAATCCGATTCATTAAATCTTGCGATTCATTCTTGAGACGGTCAAATTCTGGAAAGACTTCTTCAAGCATGATAACTCTGGAATTCTTTTGTTGAGTTACTTCTGCTTGGGTAATCGCAAGTGATTCTGAGGGATCAGCGAATTCATCGTGTTCTGTGGGTAATTCTTCAGGTGCTTCAGTTGACTCCTTTATTACCGTATCCCAATAATCGTCATTATCCTGTTTCTCCTCAGATTTAGATATAGGTTGAGATGTCGATTCGTGTGCAGTTATCGGCTTTTCCCTCTTAGGTACTTGCTTTGAGGGTATAGTTCCATTGTAGATTTTGACCGGTTCTTGTGGTTGTGTATTTCGGTGATGGTTATATCTAATTACCAACGTTAACAATAGAATGACTATTCCTGTACCATAGAGGATGTGATTGTTTTTCCGTAACATGACGGATATCTCCTATTATATTTAGCTATACTCAATACATGAAATGTTTTATATAGTTGATATATCAATTATTCACACCTTACATAATAATTACTCATATACCCTTTTAAACTTTGGAAGATAACGAGTGAAAAAAGTTATTGCTTCAATATCCTGACGTTCGGGTGAGAATAGATATACACCGTTGCCTTTCTTATCATAGGAAAGTGAGTATAGTCCGTTTGCACGTCTACCGATCGATACAATCCCATAAGCGTTACCACCTACTCTGCGTTTTACGCCAGTTGAACCTGTGGAAATTGCGATAACCCCGATTGCTGAGGCATTACCAAAAGCAAAAACCCCTATAGACACGACACCGATTGAGATGATACCGCAAGATACTACACCAATTGATACAATTCCAAATGAGACCGTTCCAATAGAGACAATACCGCAAGAAACAGTACCAATCGAAACAACACCAAATGAGACCGCTCCAATAGAGACAATACCGGTTGCGATTGCTGCAAAAGTTATATCAAATAAACCATATACCCATGAATGCCAAACATTGAAAAATGGAGGGAAATCGATTTTGTAATGATCCAATATTCTTGCAATGCCATCCACCAAAAAAGGAAAGAATGCCAAAATAAACAAAATTGCTTCCAATATGTGCCATTTTAAGACGTACTTGTTGAATGTCTTTTGAAAAATTTCTGGGTTTAATGTATTTGACATCTTGTCCTCCGTCGTGACAATTGTTTACCTTAAGTTTTTGGGTCTTCAATGAGATTAAACGATAATCTTAAGAACGAAAGATAAGTGTTTTCTTTTGATTGATAATGTAAAGACGTAATTTCAGTGCAGAAAACGTGCATTATTTGAAAAAAATATGTAAGATTTATTATTTCTCTGTCTATTGTAGTTATGACAGTCCAATTAAATGTGGAGGAATGAGAATAAAAGGAGGATATTAATGAAATGAGAGTAGGATAGAAATTAATGAGATGAAATATGTCTTAAATTTAGGTATTTCAGATTGTTTCCAAGTTCTAATCTTCAGGTAATTTGATTAAAAGTAGGATTCTAACTTTACACGTGCTTTTGAGACTCCTTCAATAATCGGTTGTGGTGTTACTGCTTTCAATCCTAAATAGATTAGCATTATTTCACCAGTGTAACCGATATGTTCTATTTCTTTACAGATTGCGTGAAAATCCATCTCTGGTCCCCAAAACGGTTCGCTGCCTGTCTGTGAATCAACCCCACAGTTGAAATAAACACTAAACAGTCGCTCTGACAAGGTGCGTAAAGCAACAACCGGATCGTCTCCTGCGCGATGGAAATGATATGGACTATAATAAAACCCAAAGTTTTCAGATGTGATCGCATCAAAGAGTTTTTGTGTATGTTCAAGGTTATATGCAAGACTTCCTTCGTGTGCATAGAGAGCGAGATTCAGGTTGCGAGTATATGCTTCTTTAGTAATCGTTCTGAGAAGACTAATTATCGTGTCAATTTCTTGGTCGGTTGCGTTTTCATTACCACCACTGGCTATGCTAACTGTCGAAATAGAAAGCCTTTTTGCAGTGTCAAGAATAGAGATTAATTCTTCAAGACCATCTGGAGCGTCAACTCGCGCTGTACTCAGCAGAGATTTGAAATGGAGTTTAGTTTCAATTCGGAGTGTCTCGATGGTTTTGGGGTCTATCTCCGAATAATGAGTTTGGGCAAGTTCCACCGCAGAGACTCCTGCTTGTGAGAACTCACCAACAAACTCTTTCAAGTTGAAATTGGAAAATGGAAGTGTGCTTGCACAATAGGTTCGCATGAATCTATTCCGATTACAATTCGATTATTTTCCCATTGATTTTAGTGCTTTCAGGCAGCGTTCCACTGCTTCTAACGGTGGGAATGCGTCGCTTTCATATTCAACGATATACCATTTTGTACCACCAGTAGTTTCACAGACTCGGAAAATTTCCATCCACGGCACGCTATCTTCCCCTATAATAGGACGAAATCCAGCATGTCCATCAGACTCTTCATCTGATATCGTATAAGGCTTGAGATGTACCGTTCCTGATCTACCGGGATATTTCTCCAAAATGGCAACAAGATCTGCACCACCATTGAGAGCATTACCCATATCCAGTTGCATCACAACACCTTCATTCGTATTGCCGAAGAATGTATCCCACTGAATTTCGCCATCCATTGGTGAAAATTCTACATGATGGTTGTGATAACCTGTAACCATCCCGTGGGGTGCAAGTTTGTCTGCAAGATCATTGAAGAAATTTGCCAATTTCAACCAATCTGTTCGCGATTGACGAAGTTCACCAGGGATTCCAGGAACAATCACATATTGATTTTCAAGAATTTTATTGAATTCAATTGTAGCGTCAAGAGTGTCTTCTTGGACAAGGTTGAACGGTGTGTGCCAACCACAACAGACTAACCCGAATTCGTCAAGGTAACCCTTCAACTCTTCCGCAGAATGCTGTGGCGGTCCGGCGAATTCTACGCCTTCGTATCCCATTTCTGCCACTGCTTTTATTGTGCCGCGAGCATTCTCTGCTAACTCATTTCTGACAGAAAACAACTCTAAACCAATCGGTACTCGTGCCATAATATTCCTTTCAAATTATTGTATAACTGTGTTGTTGATACAAATAAGTATCTTTCTTCATTTCGTTAGGTAAAACATTATAATCTTGATTGTGAACAACTATCTTGCTGTGTAATTAGGTTTGAGTGGACATGTTTCATGAAGTTGAATCAATGCTACTCGTGCCAAACCGTGGATAAGAAAACCAGGTCCCATCTGAGATTCATACCAGTCAATTCCCGATGCACCATAAGGTAGTGTTTCTGGAAAATAGACTTCTAACACTGTTTCCGCAAGTTTATTTGCACCTTCTAACCATACCGATTCACCCGTAATATCGTATAGATCAGCAAATAACTCAAGAACTAATCCTGCATCGGAAGCAGGTATCTTAAAACCTTCCGTGTGAACGCGTTCAATGGGAAAAATGTCATCAAGATATGTGTTTCCAACAGAACGTGTCCACTCCATTAACCTACTATCTTTCGTCAGTCTCCATCCACCGAGGCATAGCACCGCTGCACCACACGCAGTTCCCGATCCGTAGACACTTCCCCATGTTGACATCTGTTCTACAACCTGATTTGTATGACAATCACACAGGCTAACAAATACTCTCTTTTCAAGGTTGTGAGGTGCGGAGAAAAATCCATCAATGTATACAGTGGCATAGTGTCGCATCTGTTCTGCTAAGTCTGGCAGGAATAATTCCAGCAATGCAGCAGATTCAAGTAGACTAATTCCCAGAGAAAGTGTTTGTGTTGGAGCGTTGATTTCATAAAATTTGTCAGCTTCCTTTGGTGAACGGCTTTCAATACGTAGAAGTCCATTCCTATCGCGTTTTTCCCACCAGTAATTTGTATAATTTTGAATCTGTTGATGAATTTCAGGACGTTGGTCATTGATATATGCGAATGATAAATCAAAGATGTAGAAACCAGAATGTCTCGGAAAATCACATGATCGTCCACCACGTACGAGATGTTCTTTTTTGTCTATGTTTGCGTGGCGGATATATTCTAACCCATCACCTTCCGTCCAGTGATAATCAAGTCCATCAGCAAAACTCTGTATACAATTTGGATTGAATGTATTCAGTTTTTCCCAAAGCCACAACGGAACCTGACGGAGATGGTCGTGAATGGCTGTACCTCCTTCAGGATTGCGTGAACATCCAACTCGGTCTTCTATGAGATGCCAAAAGGAGTGTTCACCCCAAGGGAACAATCCCGTTTCTGTATTAGTGCAGTTCTGTGCATACTGTTTGAGATATTGGTCTATGGATTCACTGTATTCCGGTTTTGATTCTGTTTCAGCGAGTGTATACATCGTTGTAAGCAGTGGTTCATCATGAATTAGATTACAACCCAGGTGCGCGCGATCCCCATTTCGTTGACCTGGAATCTTAGTAGGTTTCTCCATTAACATATCCCCCGTTTGTGGATGCATAATGGAGGGAAATAGACCCTTGTATCTATTGCTGGTTTCTATGATGCAATCAACTGCGGTACATACTTTGGTAATAATTACATCTGGTGTCATCACATAAGAACCTTTGCTACTAATGTATAAAACATATTATCATTAATTTTACAAATGGTCAAGGATGGGTAGGGTTATGGGTGTGTAAAGTTTTTGGCATGAACATCACGCAGCTATTCTGTCTGGGAACCAATAACTATCCCAAGTTTTATTTTTATATAAACATCTCCATTTCAACACGGCGTTGATACCTTGTGTCTCCCATCTCATAGAAGCTTGTTTACATCTTTGTCCAACGACATGTTTACAGGCACTCTCAATTACGCCACTACCAATCTGATACCCTTTTTCTCTAAACGTTCTATATTGCATGCGTTTCGCATGTTTTTCAAAATATCTCGCTTCCCTTTCTAAACTCTCTGAAACTTCCGGGTGCTGTGTGGCTAAGGCACGTATGTTTGAAGCGACTTCTGTGATGTTGCCATCGTAAAGGAGCGGTTCTGTTTCTTTTACCCACACCACTATCGCTTCTGTTTCCGTCTCTCCAAAGACAAGTTTAGCCACCTGATACAGATGAGATACAGCGTGTGGATAATCCACAATCTCAACCGCATTCAGAAAGTATTCTTTACAAAGATTCCATATCCACGCAGCACCATCGCCAATAAAGACAACCTCTTGTGTATCTATATCTTCTCGATAGATACCGCTATTAGTGGCTAACGCATACAACTCTTTACCAAAAGCTACCGCATTTTGACGACCCGCAACATACCGAATACTTTCTGTCCTCACACTCGGTGTCCCACCCGAAACAGGTTGTGGATAATCTCTGTAAATACAACCTACTTTTACCTCTTTCCACCCATCTGGTGAGTTTGTATGACACCCATCGCAACTCACATACCAACGCTGATGTCCTTCAAGTTTTTGAGGGGCTATTTGTTCACAAACATTCAAATCTTTTGACCACTTACACACGCTTTGATGAAGTGTCGTGTGGCTTATTTCTATACCTTGATGAGATAACTCCTGTGACGCTTCCCTATAGTCAAGGCGAGCAGACAAACGACACATCGCTTCTGCGACACGATGCGTGTATTGATCTAATAACTTCTGTTTCGCATCCCACGGCACATGCCTATGTCCTTGTTCACAACAATACACCCAACGATTTATCCTAATTGTGCCACAAAGGGTTGTAAAATGCCGCTCACGCTTACGTAACGGACGACAAGGTGCTTTACACGATGGACATTCAACAGGTTCACTCTCTTTCTTACACCCATTATTTGAGAAACACATTTCTAAAAACTTCTGTTCATAAGAACGAAAGGCTTCGGAAACACGGACTTCAACATCACCTAAAGATAAACTCTCGTCAGAACTGATGTCTACATAAAGATCGTTTACTTCTTTTACAAGATTGATAAAATCTTCTTTTTCTTCATGAGCGTTGTCTTCACATCGACTTAATGGTATACTTTGCATTGGTATCCTCTCTGATAAAATGGAGTTTTTTTAGAAGGATACCATTTTACTTCATACAAAGCAAGATCTGTATTCAGTACATTCTTGTGCCAAAAACTTTACACACCCTAGGGTTATTTCAGGGTTATTTAGTTTTCATGTATTTTTACTATTAACGTGGGTTCGGTTTAGCAGACATGCAGAATTTTATATCTATTTGCCGAATTTACAAAGTTATAACTCTGTAAAGTTTTAGAGTCTTTAGAGTCAATTGGAAAATTAAGGAATTGTGACATGTACCACAATCCCTTATAACGAGCGGGTTTAGAGGCTAATTATGACAAAATTAGTCAAGAATGACTCTAAAACTTTATAGGATTTATCAGGCACTGTAACAAAGGTTTTTTCAGTGCATATTTTGCCAATTCACAAAGTTGTTTATACCGAACTCATGTTATGTTTTGGTAGAATCTTGCGTTATTGTAATCAAACCGAAATACCTTATTTCCAATCTATCACACATATATTTATACAAATTAAAAGAAAAATACACATTCGTCGTTATATAATTTAACCTAAGTTGCTACACACACGATTTTAGACATGCGGACACCGTATTGTTAAATAATGCGGTATTATTCTCGTAATATTGTAGCGTAAACTGTCAGTTTGGTATTCATAGGCACAATCTAACAGATTGTGCTACAAGGTAGCAACTTAGGTTAATTTAGATTTATTACTTCACAGGAAGTGTTTATGCACGTTGGTCTAATGGAAGGAACAATACGAAGAGATACACTTGCTGAAAGTCTCAATGCCGTCGTTCAACACGGTATTTACTATATGCAATTTCATGTTTCTCCTTCTGCCTCGGCAAAGGATATTCGTAAAGAATTGGATGTCCGTCAGATAAAGATTGCAGCACTATCTGGCACCTACAATATGATTGATCCTGTATATCAGAAACGACAAGATGGATTGGGTATGTTACGCTTTGTCGCACAACAGTGTGAAATACTTGGGACATCAGTGATAACGCTATGCACCGGTTCTCGCGACCCACACAGCATGTGGCGTGCTCACCCCGATAATAACACAACAGCAGCGTGGAGAGATCTTGTTGAATCTATGTCAAAAGCGTTGGAGATTGCTGAGGAATATAAGGTAACATTAGCATTTGAACCTGAAGTGTCAAATGTTATTGACTCTGCACAGAAAGCACGTCGACTGCTTGATGAGATGCAATCACCATATCTCAAGGTTGTCATGGACGGTGCGAACATCTTCCATAAGGGTGAATTGTCAAAGATGTGTGAAATGCTTGACGAAGCATTTGATCTTCTCGGTGATGATATTGCTCTTGCACATGCAAAGGATTTGGACCGGGATGGACAAGCAGGTCACCTTGCGGCGGGGACAGGTTTGTTAGATTATGATCAGTATATTGGATTGCTAAAGAAGAATGGTTATGATGGTGCGGTAGTTTTGCATGGACTATCTGAGGAACAAGTGCCTTTTTGCACTAAGTTTTTGCAGGAAAAGATTGATTCGGTGTAGTTGGGAATTTCCAATAAAAAACAAAAATATTTAAGTGTTTACTTGTTTCTCAGTGTAGGTTTTGATATTGTTTGAGTTATGTTGATAAGTCTATTTGGTCGTATATAAATTCGTATTAAAATTCTTCGTAGCAATGATAGCAGCATCAGGAACTTTTCGTATATTTATAGTGACTTTCTCTCGTCTTGGACTACCATCGGCATTCCTAAAACCCTTTTGGAATGAACCCCCACATTGACTCAGTGTTTCAGTATCAAAACAAATAAAGTAGATTTCAGATAGAATGAATTCAGTTTTGCGTCTTCTCGACATTGCTCCTCTATTAATACGGTTTACTTCATATTTACTGATTCCCTCTTTTAGTTCATCATGCCATCTTTTAAATGTTCTTTCTTCGTCATTGTATTCAACTTCACCGATTGCAAGAATCACACCGTAATACCCGAAATCGTGTATTGTGTTTACAATTGCTTCCGTATCATTTGTAATCACAGTATGGTTTGTGGTATTGGCTGCATGTGCCTTGAAATCCCAGGAAATTTCATGAAATGCGTCAAATTCAGTTTTTCCATATTTTTTACCTGGTATTTCAAGTATGTCCTCAAAATATTTTTCACATAAAAACTCAAAGTAAAAACCCATCCATTCCATTTGCCGCCATTGTCTTGAACCAGATTCTTTCATCTCAAGAATAGAATTTCTTCCATCCCACACTTTAGGCATATAGGTACTAGCATTCTGCATTCTATCAACTATGTCAACTATATTACGGTTTCTCATGATAAATTACGCTTCCTTATCAAATAAATTCCAGACTTGTTCTTCTTCAGTTTTCTGAATTAAGTATTTCCCAGTCTCAAGTCGGTGAAGCGCAAATTCATAGTACGCTGGTACTATTTCAAACCCAATGTAATGACGTTGTTTCATTTTACTCACTACAGCAACCTGACCAGAACCCAAAAATGGATCTAATACCACATCTCCTTTTTCACTGGAATAATCAAGGATTTTCTCAATGAGTTCAGCTGGTAATTTAGTTGGAGTTTTGATTGCACCTTGCCAATATTCCCTTTTGATTTCCCATACATCCTCTTTATCTTTATAATGTGCTGACCCACCGTTTTCAGTTTTTTCATCTTTATCAAACCGACGATAAGGAAAAAATTTTCGTTTTTTATCGTTTTTACATAAGAAAAGGCAGTGATAATGGGAGGTGACGTACTTACGCTTAGTAACTACTCCAAATTGATATTTCCAAATCAGATGATTAACTGTTATAAGACCACACTTATCAATTGCAATCAAGATATCCTTTAGGTAATTCCATCCGGAAAAGATATAAATACTACCTGATTCTTTTAACACTCTTGTAGCTTGTGAAATCCAATCAAGTGTAAATCCAAGATAATCTATACCCTCAATTTCGTTATAACCCTGAAGTACGCGGCTTCCTTTTCTATTGTAGTTATGTCGAGTTGCTTTGAAATCAATAGCAAATGGAGGATCTGTTATTACAAGGTCAACACATTCCTCCGGCATTTTAGCCATCAGTTCAATACAGTCACCTTGTTTGATAGTGTCAATATAATCAGGATATATCATTTATATTTATCATTGGTAATGATGTTTGTAACATCTTACTTCGTTTAATTAAAACTGTTTATCACTATCCAATAGAATGGTAACAGGACCATCGTTTATCATCTGCACATCCATCATGGCTTGGAAAGTGCCACCCTTTGTTGGAACGTTCAACTGTTCTAAGGTGGTAATAAACTTCTCATACAATTCATTCGCAACTTCAGGACGTGCTGCAGTAATAAAACTGGGACGTCTACCCTTGCGACAGTCACCGTAAAGCGTGAATTGCGATACAACCAATGCTGATCCACCAATATCAAGCAATGAACAGTTCATTTTGCCATCTGAATCCTCAAAGATACGTAGATTCTCGACTTTGTTCGCAATATAGTCTAACTCTACCTCTGTGTCGCTATGTGCAATACCAATAAAAATAAGTAGTCCTGCTCCGATTTCAGATACGAGTTCACCGTCTACCGTGACACTTGCTGATTTGACGCGTTGGATAACTGCTCTCATATATTTGTTTGTATAGGACTCAAGTTAGAATAATAATTTATTCTCTTCCGTTTCCTGTGCTTTTTCTCCACCAAGCATAAGATTAAACTGAAATCCTGGACGACTATCGCGAAGGTTGAGTCCTACCTGCATTGCCAATGTTCGTGAAACTTCATATCGAAATGCAAGTCCAAAAAGGTTTGATAAATTGATACCTGCATATTGGAGTTCACGTGAGAAGTCAACTGCAAACCACATGTTGTCTGCAACAGCGATTTCACCACCTGCCTGCCAGTTAAATGCAAATGAATCCGTAGTTCTTATTGTTTTTGATGTTAGAGATACACCTGCTCCAGCGTGAAACCTTAGAAATGCTCCAACTTTCTGTGACCCAATAAAATATGTGTTAACACCGACATAAGGGAAACCGTCAATGGGGTCATGGTCAAGGAATTCATCGTCAGAATTAAGACGGTCGTCTGCAGTAAACCCAGAGGAAAAATCTCCTCCGATAGAGATACTTGGAAACCCGTCATTCCTTGCTGGAACGACGTTATATTTGAGTCCAATCAACCCGTCGTAGAGTGGTTGGTCATAGACACGGTTGGAACTGATATCTGGATTACCAGTGTTATAGAAATCCTCAACGACCTTATGTACATTACCAACGGATAGAGTTGTACCCAATTTTAGGTCAAGTTTATCACTTAATCCATATATAAATCGGACAGGTATGATGAAAGTTTCAATTTCGAGTGATGTGATGTGTTGTTCTTCAAATCCACCAATGACAACATTCTGCTTGATTTCAGGTTTTATTTCATTTTTTGAATATTGGAATAGACCAAATGTTGTGGTAGAACCACCCTTCCCTATAGGTTCAGCTGTTTGTATAGTTGTTAGTTGAGAAACAGGGGGTGATTGTGCGAATATTAGAACGTTAGTTCCGAAAAAAAATACGGTTATTACTGCTACGATTTTATTTATTAAGTGCATATTTATTCCTTTCAAACTCATATAACAACTTATGGGTAAAACGCTTCTGCTTCCACCAATTCACTTTCGTCACGCTGACCATCGGCATTTGGTGTGTCATCAAACGCAGTGATGAAATAAACTTTATAACGAAAGTCACGACCAATAACAATTGGGTCTTCACTGGAAATAGTTACACTATTCATATCTGGATCAATTTTACGTCGGGGAATATAATTGTCCTGAGCATCCCTTGCGTATATCTGGTATCCGTCAAGGTCTCTTTCCTTATTGTCATCCCACGCAAATAAGACATCGTACTTGGTTTGAGTAAAAGGACGACGTATATACAATGCCTGAAAGTTTTTTGGTGGTGCGGGTGGAAGGTTTGGGGATGTTGCCTTAAATGTTGTTATTCCCTCAACACCAAATTCATCAACCGCTGCCAAGCGATAGACTTTAGAAATACCATCCTGACGGAAATTTTCGTCAAGGAAGTAGAATTGATCTCGTTGTATCTCTTTTACATTTCTAAAATCAAGTGGTTGTCCATCACCTTCATCAATTGCTATATACAGTCGAAATAAATTAAAATCCGCAGGAAAAACATAGTTTTCCCAAAAAATATGTACTTGCAGATCGGTCAAATCTCCAAGAATTACAACTGGAGGAGGAGGAGCTACGCTGGGAGTTACAGTGGCTGTCTGCCAGATACGTAAAGGTTCGTCTGTAACATTCGGTGGATTTGCTGGATCGGGAGATTCAACATCATTTATATCTACGTATGAAATTCTGTATTCATAAGCAATATTACCACCAGATGAATCTTTGCGATCATTTTCAATATTTTGCGTATCTATATATTCACTTGCAGGAGCATTTACTGTTGCGATTAATTCAAAGGGTTCTTCTGAATTAGCAAATGAACGGCGATAGATTCGGTATGCTTTTATACCTTCTGCTTCGGTATCTGTCCATGTCACGCGTACTTGTCTATCTCCTGGAAACAGTGTAAGATCTTCAGGAGCACCTGCTGTACGTAAGTTTTCTGAGTCCAGTGGGTTTGCGAAATCTTCACTGTTGGTACATGCAACAAACATAGCCATAATCAAACAAAAAGGAATGATTATTACGTATGTCTTTCTTAGTAGAAAACGATTTGTATGTATTTTAAAAAAACAAAATGAATACATTTAATTTCTCCTCAACAAATATAACTCTGTCTAATCTTACATGGTCTGTATATAGAAATATCCACTGCAATTGAATAAAATGATTAGAAACGGTGTTGGAATTGTAGACTGGCTATCTGTCTTTGGAAATCATAGTGGGGACGGAAACTAAAGTTACGCGACTCACCGAAACCTCTATAATTAAAAGATGTTCTTGAGGATAAATAACTTAATGGATTTGTAGTTGTTCGATTATTATCGGGAATTTGTGAAACTGATATAGTTTCTGTAGTTCCGCTTTCCAATTGGTTAAAGATGGAAAGCAGTACAGCCAACCCTACACATCCATACCCTACGCGAGACATAATCACGCTTGCATTTTTTCGTGCAACAGTTTCATCTTTATAGTTCTGTATATCGGTTTGGAGAGAAGCAGAGAGGTAGTCTTCATATCGGTTTTCAGCTGAAGTATTCAGAAACGTACTTCCGACTTGCATACCTACCCCAGAAATCAATAAAGTAATAGCAAGACCATTTGATCTTTTCGCTGCATTTGCAGGTAAAATTGCCATAAAAAAAACAAAAATACAGCATAGACCGATGATTAATCTATATGACTTCGAACTATATTGTTCCATTGTATGTATATCCTTCAGTTCAACATTTTAGACTTATATTTAGTTTAACCTATTATTTTTTGAAAGTCAATGCGATTTGAATTATGTCTGTATATTGTCCGTGCTATCTGTATAGTATATTTTTCAAACTATACAAGGTCTATCCTCGTATATATTTTGTCTGTGCAATCTAACAGTGAGTGAAAAGCATATATTGAATTTCAGATGCCGCTAATCTAAAAAGACTTGCATAAATCTTCATATTATTGTATCCTTATTACAATTAGTTGTAGCCAGATTCATCCTCAAAAATAAGACATAATTGTAGAGGATGGATGATAACCTTAATAGATTGGAGGAATCTGGATGGCACATAAACTATCCATTGTGATTCCGATATACAACGAAGCTGAACACTTAGAAGAAATTTTACGGCAAATTGAAGCTGTTGATATCGGCATGGATAAGGAACTGATTCTTGTCGATGATTACTCAACAGATGGCACGCGTGAAGTACTAAAGAAAATCCAAAAATCTGAGGACAATTCAAAGAAAATATATTATCATGATATAAACCGGGGAAAGGGTGCGACCTTACGGACTGGGTTTCAACACATAACTGGTGACATTACTCTCATTCAGGACGCAGATTTAGAGTATGATCCACAAGATTACCCAAAATTGCTTGAACCAATTTTGACAGATGAAGCGAACGTGGTGTATGGATCCAGGTTTATGAAAGGTCGACAAGAAGGGCTGTTGCGAAGTTACCTTGCAAACCGATTCCTTACCTCACTTTCAAACTTCCTGAATGGTACTAAATTAACTGACATGGAAACATGTTATAAAGTTATTAGAACAGACATTTTGAAGGACATATCTTTACGTTCAGATAGATTTGGCTTTGAACCAGAGATAACAGCTAAACTCGCCAAACGGAAGTGCAAAATTGTAGATGTTCCTATAAGTTATCGCGGTAGAGACTATCATCAAGGAAAGACTGTTAGTTGGAAAGATGGAGTTGCTGCGATTTTTCATATCATAAGGTACCGCTTTTTCTCATAATCTCCACACACCTTTACCATACAAGACAATACCTAATCAAAAAATAACATACTATTGTAATTATATGTATATGTTATTTATAATTTACAATTAACCTATACATACCGTGCTATAAGGGTCAATACTATATGGGACATTTGCAGAATTTACTAAATGAAGTAGATGCTATCCTCAAATCTACTGAAAACACCCAAGCAAAAGCACCAATAGCACAACAAGAAAAACCAGATAATGAACTCGTGAATGCACTCCAGCAATACTTTGGGTATGAATATTTTCGAAAAGGACAACAGGAGATAATCGAAGCAATTATAGAAGGTGAGAATGTATTTGCAGTCTTCCCAACTGGTCATGGTAAATCTATATGTTTTCAGTTACCGGCGTTGATGTTACCAGGAATGACAGTGGTCGTATCCCCTCTCATTTCGTTAATGAAAGATCAGGTTGATGCACTAAAAGCAAGAGGTATTAATTCGGTTTCACTCATAAATAGTACGCTTGCATGGGAAGATTATCTTTATGAGATAAACCGATTAAAGAAGGGAAAGATCAAGCTGCTCTATATTTCTCCAGAACGTTTACGCAGCCGTAGATTTTTAGATCTTCTGAATTCTGTACTTATATCTCTATTTGTGGTTGATGAAGCACACTGTATTTCCCAATGGGGACACGATTTTCGTCCGGCATATTTATCAATCCGAGATGCGATTGACACGCTTTATCCGCGGGTAATTGCTCTATTCACAGCGACTGCACCGCCTGACATTCGAAATGATATTCTGGAAATACTGAATATCTCTAAACCAAAGGTTATTGTACAAGGAATTGAACGTCCCAATTTGAGATTAACAGTACACGAAAGTAAAGATAAAGAACAGAAATACACATTACTTGAGCAAAGCCTTATTTCACTTGAGGGAAAAGGTATAATCTACGCTGGTAGACGAAAGGATACAGAAGAAATTACGAAATTTCTACAGGAACGAGGATACCGTGCAGACTATTATCATGCAGGTCGTGATTTAAATGAACGAAAGAGAATTCAAGAAGCATTTTTTGATGACAGTGATAATGGTTTAGATATAGTTGCTGCAACGAATGCTTTTGGGATGGGTATAGATAAAGCCAATATCCGATTTATAATACACTGGACAATGACCGGGACTTTAGAAGAATATTGCCAAGAAATTGGTAGAGCAGGTAGAGATGGAAAGGCTTCAGAATGTCTATTATTCTATTGTCATAAGGATCGAGAGTTGCACGAATGGTTCACGAAAGAGAGTACTCCGGACAAAGCGTCGTTATTGAAATTACTTGAAGTGATTGAAAACCTTAAAGGTGCGGGGAATTATCGTTTGATGTCAATGGAGGAGTTGGAGTGGAGAGTTGGCTACAAGGTTTCAAAAATACATGTGGGATTGACATATTTGGAAAAACTCGGATTCCTGAAGAGATGGCATAACGTTCCGTCTCAACTTTCAGTGAGATTTCGGACGAATCCCAGAGACGAAAAATCCGCACAGTCAAAACTATATACACAATTACGTGAAAGACGCGTAACAGATATTTTAAGTTTCTGCAATGACCTTGAACTGAGTCCAAGATGGCTTATGGAACAGCTTGATGAACTTCAGAACGATGGACATATTCAGTATTGGGGTAAGATAGACCTAATGCTGATTGAATTGCTACAGGATAGTGAACTCTTTGCTACTCTTTCTGAAGACCAAATGGGTCTTAGCGACTATGTAAAAACCAAGCACAGCCAAATTGACAAAATTGTGGGTTACGCGTTAGCTGAAGGGTGCAGGATGAAAGTCATTCGTGATTATTTTGGAGAGGAAGTTTCAGATAACTACCGTTGTAACACATGTGACAAGTGTAACCCATAAAGTGACATATAACTGAACATGTTCGCTATTGTTATATCAAATTCTGTGTAGATGTATGGAAGGAATTAAGTTTTGCGTAGTGCGTCTTGATAAACTGCTTGGAGTGGAACGCCGTTTGTTTCTGCAACTGACTTGCAATCTTCATACTCTGGTACTGTTTTGATGAGAACCCCGTTGAGGTAACCACGTTTTGCGCAGACAGGTCCCCATTGGGTATTTATTTTAATTGTGTCACGATTGAGAATCACTCTGTCCGCAGCATAAAAGCGAACACCGAAGGTAGTTGTTTCGGATAATAGAACTTTTATCAATCTATCTCTTAGATTTGATGGACAGAGTACTTTTATTTGAATGGCGGGTCTGCCTTTTTTCATAAGTATCGGTATGAAATAGACATCTAAAGCACCGTTTTGAAAGAGTTTGTCCATAACATAACCATGTATTTCGGGGGACATGTCATCAACATTTGTTTCTATTAATTCTATAGAGTCATTAAAACCGAGGATAGAATTGTCTTCTTTATCTGAAATATCACCAGTTGAAGGCTGTAAATGATCATTGTTATGTAGGGTATTTGATGAAGACCTTTTTTCTCCGATGCAGATACGTAGGAGATTTGGTTGCATCTCTAAATCTCTTGTGCCTGCACCGTACCCGATCTTGTCAATGGTCATATTCGGCATAATACCAAAGCTATGTGAAAGTGTAGTAATGATGGCTGCACCGGTAGGGGTAACTAATTCTTTTGGTATGTCGGTTTGACGGATGGGGACTCCTTGTAAGAGTTCCATTGTTCCCGGCACAGGCACAGGCATCATGCCGTGGGCACATTGGACAAAACCACGACCCAGCGAAAGGGGTGAAGCATAGATTTGTTCTACTCCAAGTTCCGTTAGACCGATTACTGCACCAACGATGTCGACGATAGAATCAATTCCACTGACTTCGTGAAGGTGTACCTTGGCTTTGTCAATGTTGTGAACTTTCGCTTCAGCATCAGCAAGTCTGTCAAAGATCTGTTTAGCAGTGTCGCGTATGTTTGTTTCCAGTTCGCTTGCATCTAAAAGGTTGAATATATCTGATAGGTGTCTACTGGGACCGTGGGAATGCTGATGAGAGTGGTGTTTTTCATCAGAATCGTATTTTGTTTTGACTATTGCTCGTGTACCACTGATTCCGTGTTTGGTAGTTTTCTCAAAATGTAAACTGAATTCCTCATCTATTTTTAGTTTTGTTAATGTGGTTTTCAGATTATCTGGGTCAACGCCTGCATCAATAACAGCACCGAGAACCATATCACCACTAATACCGGAGAAGCAGTCAAAATATACGATTTTCAATTGGGATTTCCTTCGGGTGGAGAGTCGGACTTAGATCACTTAACTAATCGTTATTGCACCACTTGTTGGTATGCTGCAACAACGATTAGTAGTCGTGAAATATATGCGAATGTTGAATGTGAAGAGAATTCTAATATTTTTGGAACAGTTCAATCAATAACTCTTTTGGTTCATTTCTTCTGAGTTTATTGAGTGCCTCAACTTCAATCTGTCTAACTCGTTCACGACTGATTTCAAGTTTTGTGCCGATATCAGCAAGTGTGTATTCTGTTCCATCAATTAACCCATAGCGGAGTACAATAACGTGTGTCTCACGCGGGTTGAGTGTTCTATTAAGGACTTCTTCCAAAACTTCGATTTTGGAATAATTAACTAACTCAGTTTCCGGTGTTGTTTGTGAATTGTCCGGAATTATATCTCGAATTGGCACTTCAGGTGCTGTTTCATTAATCGGTGCGTCTAACGAAATAGGGTCTTTAGTTGCTTGTAATATTTCATCAACCTTTTTCTCAGTAAGTTTAACTTCTTGTGCGATCTCTTTTATTGTTGGTTCTCGACCAAGTTTTATAGTTAGGTTGGACTGCACTTGTTTAATCAGTCTACGTGTTTCGCCGATGTAGCATGGTACGCGAATGATCTGACCTTGCTGGTCTAATGCTCGTTTAATTGACTGCATTACCCACCAAGTGGCATAAGTGCTGAATCGGTATCTGAGTGTGTGATCGAATTTCTCAACAGCCTTCATCAGACCGATGCTACCTTCCTGCATCAGATCAAGGAAGGTCAAAGTCGTTTTACTGAAATGGTGTTGTTTAGCGATGCTGGCAACTAATCGCAGGTTCGCTTCAACAATTTTCCTTTTTGTGCCGTGGGCAAGAACGTCTGCTTCTCTAAGTTTTTCCAACAAAGTTTTGAGGTGTTTCAGTTCATTTTGAAGTGTTTCTAAAAGTGGATTTAGAGTGCTGATATTCCACTGCATTTCTAAGGATTGTTCAACTACGGAAAATGTAATATCTTCAATTAACTCAGTAGGTAATTTATCAAGGAGTTGTGCAATTTCGTATTGTGTCAGGGAAAAACTTTCAAGCAGACGTGTTTCTACTTCCTCATCAAGTGGAGTAGCATTGTTGATTAAGTCATGTCCCTGTTCAATATTTGGCAAAACTAAATCTTTTGGATGATTGTGAACAGCAGAAATACTGGCACGAATTGATCCTCGTGCTTGTACTCTGAATTTTTGTCCGCTTGTGGGTATCCAATTTTCTATTGCCTTAATAAGACCAAGATAACCTGCTTGCATAATTTCAGGTGAGACAGCTGTTGTAGAATCAGATACATTTACATATTTTTTGAGGAGATGTAAATTACCCAATAGTAATTTCGATTTTACATTCTCAATCTTTTTTCGTTTGCGTTCCAATTTCTGTAAGATGTCTTCAATTGATTGAACATTTTTTGATATATGATCTATAATTAGACCGTGATCTGTTTGTGCGGGTTTATATTTTTGCTCTGGCGTGCGTCGATTTTTTGTAGGAATCTCTAACGTGTCTATAACCCAGTGTGGTAACTTTTTGAAGGATGTGTTGAATAACTGTATGCCTTCTTGATATTCTTCAAAGAGTGCCTTCTCTTGTGTCGCTTCTAATAGTGGTGTTTTTGCGATCGTCTGCAGATAGGCGAAGGTCTCATCCTTTACAGGAGTAGTATATTCGTCTTTTTTCTCTTCAGGAGGAAACTGTTCATAATCAACTGAGTCATTCGGGTAAAAGTCTTTCATTTTATTTTTTCCTTATGTCTATGCATTAGTCCAGTTAATTGCATACACACCAATTTAGACGCTAATGTTGCAGTATTTCCCGCGGGATCACATATATAATATAGTTGATGTATTCCGCAATAAAATTTGAATATATAAACTTATGTTAAAAAACGCCTAACGTTACTGTTTGTTACAGAAGGTATTGATGGATTCCATCGGTTTTCGTCAAATATCTGAGAAACTAATTGTAAAACCAATAATATGGAGGTATTTTATGCAAGAAAATAACCAAAATAATATAGTTGAACGTTTATCAGAAGGAGAATCCTTTGCAAATGAAAACTTAGCAAATATTGATTTGGAAAACCAATCACTTGTCGGTGCTGATTTTTCAACAGCCAACTTAAGTGGTGCTAATCTTAAAAACGCTGATCTAACGGATGCTAATCTAAACGATGCAAATCTTGCAGGTGCTGACCTGTCTGGTGCAGTTCTGTTGCGAACCTACTTAGTAGGAGCCAATTTAACAGACGCAACATTGGAGAACGCTAATCTATTCGGAGCGTTTCTTAGTGGGAGTCTATTATCCGGGACGAATTTCCGTAGTGCCGATTTACGAAGAGCTACACTCGGATGTCCTAAGTGCGTTCCCACTGCTCCTTTTGGTAATCTCACGACCTTTGAAAATGCGAACCTTGAAGAAGCCATTTTTGGTGAAATAAAGTTAGAAGGTATCGTGTTACTTGGTGCTAATTTCAAGGGAGCATATTTATATGAAGTAGATTTATCCGAAGCAATTTACCGGGAATCTGACCTTGAGGGTGCAATTACAAAACAAGGTCGCAATTAATACTAATATTACTCCTGGAATCCATACCGTTTCGACCAAATTTTACGTCCAATTAACTTTGTACTGCCCTGACCTATTATAAGGTTGGGGCATTTTTTTGAGTTATGGACAATGTTCTCTATTGAGTCGGTTTTCCCTTGTTGAAACGTTAATTAAGTCTGCATAGTATTGAGACGTTTTAATAGTTAATTAGTTTACAATTCCGTGATTTTTCTTCATTTTTGTAAATATTGATATAACTATTTGTAGGATTAGAAAATATAGATTGGGTTGAGCATAAGAAACTATAGGTATCAATCTAAGGATTTACACCCATTTGTGATTAGTTTCTACCCTCAAATACTGCGTATTATCCAAACATTTGTTGTTCACATAATTCTTTGTAGAGTCCATCTCGTTCTAAGAGCAATGTATGTTTACCACTTTCAACTATTTCACCATTGTTGATCACTAAGATGTTATCTGCACGCATGACTGTTGAAAGTCGGTGTGCGATAATAAAACTGGTTCTTCCCTTCATCAAGTTAGTCAAGGATTCTTGTATTATTGCCTCAGATTGTGTATCAAGAGAGGATGTTGCTTCATCAAGCACAAGTATTGGCGCATCTTTTAAAATAGCACGAGCAATAGATAAACGTTGTTGTTCTCCACCAGAGAGATTCCCTCCTGCTTCCCCGATTGGGGTATCGTAACCTTCAGGCATTGTGCTGATAAACCCATGTGCATTCGCCTTTTTGGCTGCCTCAATTACCAGTTGTCTGCTGGAATGAGGTGAACCGTATTGTATATTTTCCAACACTGTGCCATTAAAAAGAAAGGTATCTTGTGGTACAAGTGCGATATTCTGTCTCAGCGATTTCAATGTAACTTCATTAACAGGGACATTGTCAATAAGAATTGCACCGGAATCAACCGAATAGAATCGTTGAAGAAGATTAAGTAGGGTCGTCTTTCCGCTGCCACTTGGACCAACAAGTGCGATTACCTCACCTGCTTCTGCTGTAAAACTGACATTTTTTATGACTGGTTGTTTTTGATAAGCAAATGAGACATTTTGATATTGAACAGTTCCTCTTACTTTGTGAAGTACGCGCTTTCCCTCCGAATTTTCAGTCTGTTCTCTTTCTAAATCAAGTAAAGGGAAAATGCGTTCTGCAGAAGCAAGACTTGTTTGTAAGACATTATTGATGCTACCTATAGTCTTGATCGGTTTGAACATCAGTGCTACCAAAAAAATATAACCTGCAAACCATCCAAGGGTTAACCTTCCTTCTATAACGTTCCAACAACCAAGTACCAAAACGGTAACTGTACCAATTGCAGACAATAGTTCTATGAGTGGTGGGAGAAATGAAGCAGATCGTGCGCGACGGATTGCTGAGTTGTATTGACCAGATGTAACCGATTGAAATCTTTTCATCTCAGTCTTCTCAGTAGTAAAACTTTTAATTATGTTTATCCCTGTAAGGGTCTCCTTGAGCTGTGAAAAAATATCGGAGCTACGTTGTTGTATTTCCATACTTGCTTTACGGACGCGCATACCTATGCGTGAAATGGAATAGGCTACCAATGGAAGGACCAATATGGAAAGGATAGTCATCTGAAAATTCTGATAGAACATCACAGCAAGAAAAAAACTGACTTTAATTATTGCACGTATAATTGTTGCAGTTGCTGTAACAGCTTGTTGTAACATTCGCACGTCCTCTGTGATACGTGTCATTACATCTCCACTTTGATGTTTTGATAGAATATCCAACGGAGCTGAAACAATATTTTCATATAGGTCATTGCGAACGTGATAACTGAATTTGTTTGCAACACGTTCCATCAAAAAATCGCTGCCATAAACAAAAATTCCTTTGACAAAAATCAAACTGAGTGAAAGTGTAAAGATCCAAAGAAAGAATCGTAATGCTTCTTCTGCATTTGTTAATGTTATTTCGAAACCGTCATATAAGTGCTTAATGGAAAAAAAACTGATAGAAACTTCTTGAGGAGATTGACTAAAGCCTTCTAAATGTTTAAGCGAATCAAGTGTATCTACTAAAATCTGAATCGGTCCGTAATCACATATAGATACGACTAATGCACAACACATCGCTAATATGATAGAACCTTTGTAGGGAGTGAGATAACGGAGGAACCGAAATAGGATACTTTTTTGTTGCAAGGAGTCATCACCTTGTTCAAAAGACTAAAAGGACATGTCTATATTATGTTTTTACAACTGTTATTTTCTACTATTTCCCAGAAAACTGATAATCACCAAACTGAAGCACCTTTACAATTGAACCAATTCCCTCATCACACCGAATTAGAAGCTTTTTGTTTTTGTAGTCAACATCTTCAATTTTTCCAACTGCTAATGTAGTTCCTTCTTCATCGACTAATCCGACAAGACGTTGTTCAAAGTATGCAGTAGTTTCTGACGATATATAAGATAAACTGAGATAAGTTTTAAGACCTTTTGTTGCATTAGTTGGTAGCTTTCTTCGTGCGATTAAGCTTAACGAACGATGTCCCCACTCCGCATACTCTATCTCAGATTCAACCAAACCAGAAAGAATATCTAATTCTTTCTGATTAGCAATCCTACCAATAAAAAAAGGAGTGCGTGCACCCCGTATTTGCTCAAATGGAATCTCCTGAACCTGACTATCTGCAAAATAGTCCTTGAATTTGGCTTTTCTATTCCGTTTGCGTGCTTCACTGCTTATTTTCCTTGCTAACTTATGTGGTAGCAAATGATGAATAGTTAACCAATTCACATTACCGTAGCATCCAACAATCCTTTCCAAATCTTTTGAACGACCAATGCATACAACATGATGCGGACGAATGAGATCTATCTTTTGCTGCTTTAGCATTGCAGCTGCCCCATCATGAACATATCCAGATGTGTCAACAACAATGAAATCAGCACCCAAATTATAAGCGGTATCTACCATCAATCTGGTACCAGTTAACACCTGCAGCAGATTTCGTTGTGGTGAGATTGCACCTACAAAATAGAGTGCATCAGCTGTATGTATTAACTCTTCATTATGTTTTGTTTGTAAAACTTCGTTGGATAGAGAATCAGGATTCTTTTGGGTTGGGTTCTGTTTTATTCCGTATCCACCATAAGGCAGGTTCAACTTATCATTTACTTGAGTGGATTCATATAGTTTCATGCCGATAGTGGTAGGAGGACCAATTTGTGATTGTCCTATATCAGAATCCACAAGGGCAACTTTCCATGATGCAGCACAAGCATAATCAATAAGAAAACGACAAAAAGTTGATTTACCCGCATCAGATGCACCAAGTACCAGTATCCGTTGATTCGACAATACAATTTGATCAGCAAGTCGTTTCCAATCAGTATTAATTTTGTACTTGTGATTCATGACTGATAGCCCTTAATTACCAAGGCTAAGTTCATATCGAAATGTAACACCGGGGAGGTTGAAGATGTCATCAAAGTGAGGATTTTGCTCTATGCCGATGATTTGTTCAAGCAAAGATGGTTTTCTCTGTCGTCGGACGATTCTTGGTGTCCCTTCTATATTGCCAAGTTCACCCGCAATTAAAATTGCATCTTGTAAGTTGCCTAATTTATCCACTAACTTATGAGTTAAAGCCTGATTGCCTGAAAAAATACGTCCATCAGCCAATTTAGTGATCTCGTCACGTGTCAGATGGTCTACGCGTGATTCAGAGATTGCATCAACAAACTGATTGTAAACATCATCAACTGTTTCTTGTAGAATGGCAATTTCTTCATCGGATAGGTCACGGAAAATGGATCCTGAATCCTTGAACTGACCGCTTTTAACGACCTGCTGCTCTAAACCGACTTTCTCGTATAACCCTTTCATCTTTGTAAACTGCATGATTACACCGATACTACCCGTCAAAGTTCCGGGATTAGCAAAAATTGTATCCGCTACACAAGCGATGTAATATCCACCAGAAGCAGCTGTACTACCCATTGATGCAACAATAGGTTTATCTAACTTCGTTAATTCCCGATATATTTCTTGTACAGGTGCAACACTTCCACCGGGAGTATTAATGCGCAAGACAATTGCCTTTACATTCGGATCATCACGATATGTATGTATCAGTTTAATGTAAGAATCTGATTTTGAAATGATGCCGCCGATATCAATTACAGCAACCTTTTCACCGATGGAGGCTGTCCCCAACATAAATCGGAGCATTAAAGAGAAGAAAAAGAGGACAACTATAGCCAAAATGATTATCAGGACCCGTTTTTTTTTCATTTTGTATAATGCCTGAAAGCAATATGTTCTATCAATAAAGTTCTATACGTTGTGTAGATTTTCCGTTTGATTGGTAGGGATCTTTTCCTTTTGTGGAAACACAAGTACCCAAAGGGTCTTGAACAACCATTTTAAATCAGAAATAAAGCCATGCTTCGAAACATAATGAAGGTCGAGTGCTAATTTTTGAGGCATCAATTCTGTTATATAGTACTGTTCCGGATCTGCTTGAGCAGCTAATTTTTCTTCTTCGTTTCGGTTGGCTATCTGAGAAGGTCCGGTTATACCTGGTTTTACCAGTAGAACTTGTTTTTGGGTTTCAGTGTAGTATTGGACATAAATCGGAGATTCAGGACGTGGTCCAATTAAACTCATATCTCCGATGATGACATTGATTAGGTTCGGTAATTCATCCAATTTTGTAAAACGTAAAAAACGACCAATAGAAGTTACTCGTGAGTCTTTATGAGTTGTGAGTCCGATCCCGATTTTATCAGCATTTACAACCATAGTTCTGAACTTATACATTTGAAATAGTTTTCCACCCTTACCCACGCGTTTTGCCTTGTAAAACACGGGACCGGTGGATTGGATTTTGGTAAGAATACATCCGATTAAAAAAAGAGGAGAAAAAAGCAGTAAGGAGGTCGTTGAGATAATAATATCAAAAAACCGCTTCGACCAATTTGATCTGATAAGTAAACCTACATCTATAGAAGACATCGTAAACATCTACACTCCGTCATTATTAGGTGATGTTTCTTTCACTGATGATTGTAATTCAGAAATTTACCATGGAAGTTTGATTGTTAAATTGTATCTGTTGTTCCAGATTGCTCAACTTCTGTTTCATCGGCAGTTTTAATGAGATGACGACGAATATCATCTTGGTTATTGTTACCAGAATCCGTAATAAACGCGCGATTGGGTTCGTAAGTTGGTACTAATGCCTGTAACTTTGCTATAATTCTATCAGTATCAAGAGCTTCTGCAAATTGTGATAACTCACTAATCTGTGACAGCAGTTGTTCCTCTTCTATATTTTCCATTTGTGCAACAAAGATTCGTTGATGTTTGGTTGCTGTCACACCTTCTTGTGGCGTAAGCAATTCTTCATAAAGTTTTTCACCGGGTTCCAGACCTGTAAAGTCAATCTTTATATCCTTATCAAGTTCCAAACCGGATAGACGGATTAGGTCCCGTGCAAGGTCAAGAATTTTGATCGGTTCTCCCATATCCAACATCAAGATTTCTCCACCATTGCCCATTGCTCCTGCTTGAATTAAGAGTTGGACTGCTTCAGGGATCGTCATAAAGTAGCGAGTTGCTTCTCGATGTGTTACTGTGACTGGTCCGCCTTTTGCTATTTGTCGTTTGAAGTTTGGCAACACACTTGCACGACTACCGATGACATTCCCAAAGCGGACAGCGATAAATTTAGTTCCATTTCGATTTGCTTTACATTGTATTAACTTTTCTGTCACTCGCTTAGATGCACCATAAACACTTGTTGGATTAACTGATTTGTCTGATGACACAAGAATGAACGTCTCAACGTGATGTTTAATAGCAGCATCAATTAAGTTTTTAGTGCCAAGAATGTTATTTTTCACTGCCTCATCAGGATGATTCTCCATGAATTTGACATGTTTGTGAGCGGCTGCGTGGAAAATGATATGAGGACGATATCGCTCTATTATCTGATAGACTTTGGAATTATCTCGTATATCTCCAATAATTAATTCACGTTTTAGTTGTGGGTCAGATTCCCTTAATTCCAAATCAATATGATATAAACTATTTTCGCCGCGTCCGAATAGGATTAGTAACTCAGGATCAAGTTTTGCAACCTGTCGGCAAAGTTCTGAACCGATAGATCCACCAGCACCTGTGACCATCACACGTTTACCTGATAGATTCTTTGAAATCTCTGCTAAATCAATTGGGTCAGTAGAACGGTTTAGCAGGTCTTCCAACTTGACTTCACGTATATGGCTTATACTGACCTTGCCTTCAAGTATTGCGTGTATATTGGGAACGATTTTGAATTGACATCGTCTGTATTCACACTGTCGTATAATATCCCGAATTTTTCCTCCGGGTGCTGATGGCATCGCAATGATAACTTCTTCAATTTCGCGTTTACGCGCAATGTAGGTAAGATCCCTTGTAGTTCCAAGCACCTCAAGTCCAGCAATAGATTTACCTACTTTTTTCGGGTTATCGTCAATAAAACCTATAGGTAAATATCCCTTTTCAGGATTACCGCGTAATTCCTTTAAGACCCCAATTCCAGCCATACCAGCGCCAACAATTAGTACTTTGGTACGTGGTGGTGCTACCTCTTTTAGTCTACCTTCTCGTAAAATACCGTGTGAAAACTTAATGAAACCGATTAATAAAGCACTAAATATACCGTCAATTAAAAAGAAACTCCAAGTATCGATACCTTTTAAGATAGCCGATAGAGATATAAGAAGTAAACAAGATACACCTATTGCAGTAGCAAAGGAACGAAATTCTTTGACACCGGCATATTGCCATATTGGTTTATATATTTTAAAAGATAAGAAAGTTATGATACGAACAATTGTAATTGCAGCAGCAATACAAAGAAAAATATTTAGAGACGAAAGGCTTGAGAGAAATGATATATCCTTAAAACTTGTTAATACGTCAAATTTTAGATTTATACAAGTAAGATAAGTTAATAGAAATGCAAGATTAACAAGTAATATGTCAACAACAACTGAAGAACTCCATTTGATTTTGTATTTATCCACATTCCCTCCTTTGCTTATGCGTATTCAAGCACGCCTGCAAAAAATATATGTATAATTCCATCCCTCTAACAGAATTAGAGATTAAATTCGTGTGTAAACTTGTTCAAGTCGTTCAACGAGAACTTTCCAATCATAACTTTCTTCAACTCGTTTTCTTCCAGCATCTGCAAGGTCTTGTTGGATTTCAGGATTTTCAATCAGGTGATTGACACGTTCAGCAAACATTTCTGGTGTATCGGCTATATACAGTTCCTTATCTGCTTCAGCATCTATCCCCATTGCCCCAATAGCGGTTGTTACCACTGGTGTTCCCATTGCCATTGCTTCTAAATTCTTTGTTTGAATTCCTGAACCTGCACGTAATGGTGCGACAAAAACAGATGCCTTATGAAAATATAGACGGATGTCAGGTACATAACCAGTTACAATCACACCTTGTTTCTCAGCAAGACGACGCACCTGTTCTGTTGGATGGTTACCAACAATATAAAAAGTAGAATCTGGGTGCCGTTTCTGTATCAAAGGGAAAATATCATTACAAAAGTAAATGACTGCGTCTGAGTTAGGGAAATAGTTCATAGTTCCGGTAAAGACTAAATTTTTCCCAGTGTCGTTTTGAAGAGCTGTCGTGTTGCTAATTGTATCAGAGTTATCTTTGTTAGGATGGAAATATTTGAGATCAACTCCCATCGGTACAACTGATAAATTCAGATTGTTATCTTGATTTAACAGATAATCTCGGTCAAAGTTTGCAACAACAGTCCCTTCATCAAACGATTTCATAATCTCAACTTCATAACGTCGAACCCGTTTTTCCTCCAATTTTACCAAAAAACGTTTTGGCGTGCAATCTAATTCTGCGCGACGCCTCAAATTCAAAGCTAACGAATCACATAAATCCAAAACCTTCGCAATTCCATTTGTCTTTTTTACATATTGTCCCATTCTAAAGAGTTGTGCATGTATAAGATCGTAATCTTCTTCTGCGAGCAGTTGATTGATTTTCCGTTGCATCTGTGGTGAATACCAATAATGCACCTGCAATGGGTTAGGTGACAAACAGTGTATCGCAGTATTAATCGATGCGTAAGAGGGTCTAAAACGAACCCACTCAACCCGTTTACAGAAAGATTGAAGGTGTTCTACTGCTTCAATATCAGAATCAGACTCAGCAAAATAGACTGATGTTATGTCGTGACGCTTAGAAAGATGCTTGATAAAATGGTATGACCGAATGCGGTCCCCTCGTTGTGGTGGATAGGGACATCGTAGACTTAGGAATAATATTCGCATCTTCTGTGATACCATTATCAGACATATTTATTTTGCAGGCAGCTCTGCTTCATCAATCAACATGACAGGAATTCCATCACGAATAGGATAGCGGCGCTGGCATTCACCACGGCACACCAGTTTTTGATCAGTTTCAATGTGTTCTATTTTTCCTTTACATGCAGGACAAGCCAGAATATCAAGCAAAGTCTGTGAAAGGGTATAAGGTTTTTCATTATTCATAACATTTCTCCAAATGACTTCAAATAAAAATATAAAACTTGTTGTTCGGAATATGTTGTGTCTTATCTACCGTGACATTTTTTATATTTCTTACCGCTACCACATGGACAAGGTGCATTGCGTCCGACTTTTGGTGTATTCCCCATAGCTTGTTGTGACGCAAATTCTGCTGAGGTTTGAGAGCTATCATTTGCAGCTGCAGGTCTACGTGGTGGGGATCTACGGGAACCAGCCGGTCTACGGTTCGGAGCGCGGCGTGGTGCTTCTGTATTAACCCGTGATTTGAAGACAAATTCACTTACCTCTTTTTCAATTGTTCGATACATGGATTCAAAGATATGAAGTGCTTCACTTTTGAATACCACTATCGGGTCTTTGCCACCATAACCCGCTAATCTCATCTCCTGTTCAATAAAATCAATGTTATAAAGGTGATCTTTCCAATGACTATCAATTCTATCTAAGACAAGAAGACGTTCTAACAGACGCATTGTTTCAGACCCCATCTCTTCTTCCCGTTGTTTATAGGCAATTTTGAGTGAGTCAATGATCTGTTCGTTGAGTTCTTCAGGAGATATATCAGTTAAAGGGGTTTTTATAGTAAGTTGAAATGGGAATGTGGAAGTAAGCCATTTCTCAAACTGGTCTAAATCATCTTTTTCACGAGGACCCTTTTCGGGAATAACTTCAAATATCTGATCATCGACCACGTTTTCTATCATATCCCACACAGTATCCTTTGGATTTTCATCGGATAGGATTGTGTCTCTTAAGGAATAGATAGTATCGCGTTGTGCTTCCATAACATCGTCAAATTTTAGGATATTTTTACGAATATCAAAGTTAATCTGTTCAACACGTGTCTGTGCTTTTTCTATAGATTTAGAAATCCATGGATGTTCGAGTGGTATATTTTCTTCCATTCCTGCACGGCTCATGAATCCCTGAAGTCGTTCTGAACCAAACTTTTTCATGAGATCATCTTCAAGTGACAGATAAAACCTTGAAGAACCTGGATCCCCTTGCCTTCCTGAACGTCCACGCAACTGGTTGTCAATACGGCGAGAATCGTGACGTTCAGTACCAACGATATGAAGACCGCCTGCTTTTAGGACTTGTTCTTGGTTCTTCTTACAGATTGCTTCTGCTTCAGCAAATGCCGCGTTCCACTCATCTGATTCTGTTTCGGGTGAATGCTCATTTAGGTCTAACTTTTTCTTACGGAGCATATCTTTTGCCAAACCTTCAGGATTACCACCTAAGAGGATGTCAACACCTCTTCCAGCCATGTTTGTAGCGATAGTTACTGCACCCGGTATTCCTGCTTGTGCCACGATGTCGGCTTCACGAGTATGTTCCTTTGCATTCAATGTTTGGTGTTTGATATTTCGATGTCTGGCTCTAAGGAGTTTACTTAACTTCTCTGAATTTTCAATAGAAATCGTACCCACAAGTACTGGACGACCTTTTTCATGTTGCTCTGCGATATCCTCAAGGACAGCGTTATATTTGGCTTGTTCAGATCTGTAAATTTGATCGGGATTGTCTATCCGAATCATCGGTTCATTGGTAGGAACAACAACGACATCCAATCCGTAGATATGTCCGAATTCGTTCGCTTCTGTAGCAGCGGTACCTGTCATTCCTGCGAGTTTCTCGTACATCCTGAAATAATTCTGGTAAGTGATTTTCGCAAATGTTTCATTTTCCTGTGCAATTTTCACCCGTTCTTTTGCTTCAATTGCTTGATGAAGACCCTCACTTAACCTACGTCCGATTTGCTTTCGTCCTGTAAATTCGTCAATCAGTAATACTTCACCATTTTCAACGAGATAGTCAATATCACTTTTATATAGATGATGTGCGGTAAGAGATTGATTTAGATGGTGAACGAGCATGATATTATTATGATCATACAAGTTCTCTATGCCGAGTAGCCGTTGGACTTCCTCTATCCCGTCATCAGTCAGAACGACACTTCCACGTGATTTGCCTTTCTCGTCAATTTCATAGTGTGTCTCATTACGGAGTTGTGTTACGACATGATTTATCTTACGATAGAGTTCAGCGGGTTTGTTTGATGGATCAGAAATAATAAGTGGTGTTCGTGCTTCGTCAATTAGGATACTATCAACTTCGTCAAGAATAGCGTAAGGATGTCCGCGTTGTGCTTTTGCGTCTATGGAGAGTGCTCGGTTGTCGTTTAGGTAATCAAAACCGAACTCACTATGTACTCCATAAGTGATGTCCGCTTTATATGCAAGTTTTTTCTGTTCATGCGGCATTAAACTGAGTGTTAAACCGACTGATAATCCAAGAAAGTTGTATATTTTACCCATCCACTCAGCATCACGTCGAGCAAGGTAGTCATTGACTGTCGCAAGGTGAACACCTCTTCCTGTAAGTGCATTGAGATAGACAGCAAGCGTTGAGGTTAATGTTTTACCTTCACCCGTTCTCATTTCAGCGATTGCACCCTGATGAAGTGCTGCACCACCGATGATTTGTACATCATAATGTCGTTGTTTCAAAGTCCGAACTGCTGCTTCTCGAACAACTGCAAACGCCTCTGGTAATAAGTCATCAAGGGATGTACCTGCATCCAATTGTCGACGAAAGAATGGTGTTTTTGCTTGTAGTTTTGCATCGTTTAATTTCTTTATTTCCGGTTCAAGTTGGTTGACTGCTTCAACGATAGATTGATATCGTTTTACATCGCGTTCTTCCTTACTACCGAAAACTTTTGTCATTACTTTTTCAAACATATTTTAAAATATGAATAATATCAAGTATGGATATGTCTACATGCGACATATTGTATGTACAGATGTAGTAACAATATACATCACTGTATGCTTTTGTTGGATATCATTCATCTCCTATATGTTGTGGTGAGGGATGTGCTTTCCCAACCATACCGCTTATCTCTATGAGATTTTGTCCATCAATGTGTCTTCGTATTACAATATATATTAGCGTTGTACCGACTGATGCTAATGAAAAGAGATAGGCAACTATCCCACCTGCTATACATATTAACGATAATGTCAACAAAATGGCACAAATCGTTGTAGAGATAGTTGCTACAGGAAGTTGTGCTGTATTATCAAAACCAAAAATAACTACATCATCCTGAAAAAGAAGAAGTGTGAATTTCTGAAGTGTTCCTCCAAGCCATTCATCTGCAAATCCTATTGCTTCCTGTATATATTGTGTGTGAAGAGTATACGTTGGATATAGTACTATCAAAAACCCTGCAAGACAGAAAATTGCCCAAATTGGCACAAGAATCAGTTTTAGAATGAACAGAAGCAACCCAAAGCCTATAAGTCGCCAAGGTTGTTTCCATACTATAGAAAATACCTGATATATGGTTTCAAATGCATCTGCACCTGTTGTGGCAACAATTGCTGGAACAAAAAACAAACTGCAAATAAAAACTGCAATTAGAAATGCGATGAGAAGTCCTATGACAAATGCAATCGGTGAAAATAAGGACGCTAATATAAGAATAGATCTTCCCAAAAAAGGGGTTTTTCCGAGCAGAGCAACACTAACAGGTATCAGGAGTAAGAGCAGTATAAGGAAAGGTAAGGTTAAAAAGGATCCAATAACAGTTTGCCATTTTTGTTTTATAAACTTATATGCATCGCCAACAGAATAGAAGACATCACCACGCAACTGTTCAATAGTAATCTTAGATGTCATTGTACTGACAAGGAAAAAGATACAAGCGAAGGCAAATAGACCAATCCACATTGCACCTGTTGTGAGTGGGTTAAAATCAGTTTCAAATAATGGCGGTACTGGTAAGAGTCCGTAGGAACCCCAAAACATCTCCACTTCTGACCCACCAGCAAATGCCAAACTAAGGTAGACCAAAATTTCATAAATTAGATATGCAAGTAGAATACCTAATAGGTGAAGTCCTATCCTTCTGCCACTAAAGCCGTACCGGAAAACTCGAAAGATATCTGTGAACTTGAATTGGAACTGTTCCATGCTCTTCGCCAGAATGTTGGATGCGTATACCGGAGAGTCTTTATTAGTCAAAAAGTTGGTAAGAATCGGTATGTGGTTACGCTTTATTTATCCTATTATGATACCATAAATTCTACATATCTGTCAAATATTTTAATATTAACCATAAGCATAGTATGCAAAGAAATACCATTGTAACCTTAACTATAAATAGAAATAAATGCTTGTCTGAACCAAGAATTGCATGATACCGAGATATACAGGTTTATCAGGTTCTTCCGACATCACATTGTATATGATAACCTAAGTTGCTACCTAAACATAACGAGAGTTCGGTTTAGCAGACATGCAGGATTTCACTTTATTTGCCGAATTTACAATGTCATACTTTTGAGTTTTTTGAGTCAATCGGAAATGAAGGAATTTAGCTATATGCCATAATACTTTATCATAAACGGGTTTATAGGCTATTTACGACTAATATAGTCAGGATTGACTCAAAACTTTACAAGATTTATCAGGCACTATATTAAAGGTTTTTTGCAGTGCATATTTTACCGAATCCTAAAGTTGCTTAAAGAGAACTCACGCTAAACTTAAGACTAAAATCTATTCATAACGGTAACAATTTCCACATATCGCTCCGAGGGAGCGGAAGATTAAACATCCCATGTAAGAGCACGATAACGTTGGAAATTCAATAGGTAGGAACTTGGGTTATGATAGAATTTTCCGATGGTGTGATTATATGTGATGTATATACATACAGAATATGACCTTATATGTTCCACATTCACACCTTTTTAACATGTTGACACTATAACGTATTTTTGATAGAATAATTACATCATAACGTCTATTAAGGAGGACAATACATGCATAAAACGATATTAATTATAGCGCTTGCAGCGTCGCTAATTATCGCTGTTAGTTTCACCTACGCAATTGAACAGGAAGACATCGTTGTATACTACTCATTTGATAAACTTGATGGAAAAACATTCAACGACGATTCTGGTAACGGATATGATACAGAGTTGGTTGGTAACGGGAAACTTGTTGATGGTCAATTTGGCAAAGCAATTCATTTAAATGGAGGGGTTGTCCAACATAGTCCCGCGAGTGATTTCGTCGTTCCAATTGGTGAGAATGGTGAAGTTACGATGGAGGCATGGTTCTACTTGAATAATCATGCAGGTTGGGATGGTATTATCTCTATTGAAACTATAGATGGGGGATGCTGCGAATTCCGCATGATGGTTAACCCAGAGTTCAATCCATTTTGGGATGCTGCCCACCACGCAGATAAAAAATTGGCTAATTTCAAGTTTGAACTTAAGGAATGGTATCACTATGCTTTAGTCGCTGACGGTATAGATGGAAAAATATATGTCAACGGTGAATTTATTGGTAAACAAGATGAAAACTTTGAGTTTCCAAAATTCAAAATGGCACAAATTTTCATCGGTGCAGGTGAAGGTCCAAATACCCATCTTGCTGAAGATGCAATCATTGACGAAGCTGTCATCTATTCAAAAGCATTGACAGAGGAAGAGGTTAAAGCCTCTATGGAACTTGGTATTGCTGGTGTTCTCTCTGTGGAAGCGAAAAATAAATTAGCAACTACATGGGGAAAACTCAAATCAACTTATTAAGCTTAACTCTCCTTGGTGGAGTACTGATTGTATGAATTTAGGATTTTTAACAAGGATTTTTGAAGGTGCATTGAGTATTGAAAAGACCTATAACCAATGTGACAAGGCATTGGGGGCTTTGCGTTCTTACAATGAAAAACGTGAACAGGAAAATGCACCTTTTTCTGCATCTGAAAAGGCAGAACTCGATAATACCGTTAACCTTGCCATAGAAAACGCAACGCGAATTGTTGAGAAAGAAGGTGAACGGAATTGGCCTGGTGTTTTCCGTGAAATGCACAAAAACTTAGCAAACATCTATCTGGAACTTGAAGAATACGATAAAGTGCGTGAAGCGTGTGAACAGTTATTAAACTACGGTGAAGTTGGCAAGTTAGATGCTGAAGAAGTTATCACAAATCTCAACGAAAGAGAGAATGGAGAATCTTCATCTACTGCAACAACACCCCAGGACCAAACACCAAATCCATAAACAGGATTCCGATATGCCACAATTCGAATTCTCAGATAACATTGTGGCATATTGGAATCTTTTCATACTCTCACCCATCCATATAGTATTAACCGTATAACTATGCAACATTATGAATAAACATTTTTCATAATGTTCTGTTCTTATTCATTCCCAACCTTGAAAAATGGCTTTTTTGAACCCTGCTGCGTTTTACCTGTTAGGAATCATACCAATTGTACTTGCGTTGCATTTTCTGAAGCTACGCAGACAACGTTACGTTGTGCCAAGTATGTTACTCTGGCGTGCAAGTGCTGAAGATCAGAAAGCAAATGTTCCGTTTCAACGACTCCGTAATTTACTACTTCCAATTATTCAAAGTCTCATTCTACTCCTAATAGTCACCAGTGTTGCACGTCCAGTCTTACAAATTCCTGGAATAATTCATGGTAAAATAATCTATATTGTTGACAATTCAGCGAGTATGTTGTCAAGAGAGTTGGGAGAAACTCGATTGGCACTCGCAAAACAGGAAGTGCTGAAACACATCAACCAAGTTTCTGCCAGTGGTGGTGTAATGATTATGGCATCGCATGCACCAAAGCCATATATTATACAAACATTTACAACTGATACGATGAAACTGCGTTATGCTGTGGATAATATCGTACCAACCCATAAAGGAGATGCATCAACATCTGTTTTTGATTACGCATTTCAATATGCAGATTCTACACATGACCAAATCTTCTTTATTGGCGACTCTACTGAGAATATAGAGGTTAACTCCGTGCCTATAAATAAAATCCAAATAGGTGGAGATGCAGATAATATTGGTATTGTCAAATTCAGTGTGGAGAGAATTGCAGACCAATTTAATATTTTCGCTGGTATCCAAAATTACACAGATACCTCAAGAGAAATAGAAACTCGCTTGGAATTAGAGGGTGGCATACCGATTGACGAGAAAACACTTTCGCTTCAAGCAGATGAGGTAAAATCTATACTGTTTAAGGTAAATACTGAGGATAGGTTAGATGATGTTGTCATTAGTCTCAACCTTGTTGATGTGGAAGACGATTTTGAGTTGGACAATAGGGCATGGGCAATCCTCAAACCGAAAAATAAATTCCGATTCCTTCTCGTAAGTAATAGAAACCTGCCTTTTTTGAATGAACTACTAAGGAGTTATGGGGATCAGGTAGAATTACAAACGGTATCCACAGATGAATTTCACGCCACTGGTGATGCAGATGTTGTCATCTATGATAGAGCAAGCCTGTCAGAACAAGTTATGATGAATATAACTGACACTCAAAACGCGATCTTTATTAATTGGCAAAGTGAAATGCCATTCCTATCAGAATCCACTGTTGAAGTTATAAGAACACCCGTTCGCGTCATCAGGGAACACAAAACGCATCCAATTATGCAAGGCATATCAATTATGGGTATGCAAGTTAAAGAATCTATACATAGGTCTTTGCCGATTTGGGCAGAATCACTTATTGAGACTGAAAAAGGTTCACTCGTTTGGCTTAGTGAAGATTCAGGGAGACATTATCTGGTCTTTGAATTTGATGTGTTTAATCCAGAACACTCCATCTTCACTACAACTATTCCGGATGCACCTCTTTTGATTTATCATTCTTTAGCGTGGTTCAAGTCCAGGAATTCTCTAATAAAATCTCTTTCCGTTCAATCCAACGGTACAGGACAGAGTTTTCGGACAGGTGAGAATTTGAGAGTGGGATTAACTCATGAGGAAACATTGACTGTAAAGGTGAAAAAACCAGATAATACTTTGATGGATTTAGACAGTGATGTTATCACAGATACAGATCAGATCGGTATATATTCCATCTTTGTTGAAGATACACAATTTGGAAGGTTTGCGGTTAATTTACTTGACGAAAACGAATCAGATTTATCCCAATCCTCAACAGAATCAAAGAAAAATGAACAGATTGATGCCACAGATAGGTTACAGCCAATCACACGTGAGGTGTGGCAATGGGTAGTGTTATTCGCTGTCGGTCTGCTCTTGTGTGAGTGGTGGTTTTATCACCGCACTTAAACCCGCATTAATCCGTTCTAAAAATCTATCTTTTGACATAGCACCAAGTATTGTCTCCACAATGTTTCCTTGGTGAAACAATATGTATGTCGGTGTCCCTGTGATGTGATACATTTCTGCAATTTCAGGATTTTGGTTCACTTCTAATTTTGCTACACCGAAGATATCACGGTATCCAAATGCAATTACACCTACTATTGGTCTCATCAACCAGCAATAGATACAAGATTCGGAATGAAACTCAACTAAGATCGGTAGTTTTGCAGTAAGCACGACATTATCAAATGTCTTATCCGTTATTGTGAGTGGAATTCCAGAAAATTTACCAAAGTGATCTGCAACATGGATTAGATCAAGCGTGTCAACAATTCCGTCTCTGTTTACATCTGGAGTGGGGTACTGATCTACAGACGGTGTTTCACCATAATGAGCTGCAACGAACGTCAAATCAAGTATGTTAATTATCCCATCTGCATTGAAATCTGAAGCGATTCGATCATCTATTTCTGTTTCTTGGGCAACACCAACTGTAATGAGAGATAGTATAAGCAGCAGACATATCCATTTTTTCATACACATTTCCTTATACAAGCAATAAACTCGGATTAAGAATATATTGAGAAACCCTTTGCAAAAACTGTGCAGCAGGAGCACCATCAATAACACGATGGTCAAAGGTTAGACTTAAGGTGAGACTGTGTCTAATAACGATTTCATCGTTGTGGACAATCGGTTTCTTGAGAATTCGTCCTACACCAAGGATTGCAGCCTCGGGGGGATTGATTATAGGTGTGAACCCATCAATCCCATAATTCCCCAGATTTGTCAGTGTAAATGTTCCACCTTGAAGTTCAGCAGGTGTGAGTTGATTGTTACGTGCTTTATCTGCCAAAGTCTTAATCTGTTCTGAGATTGCAGCTAAGCCTATCTTATCTACATTGCGGACAACGGGAACAACAAGACCATCCTCTAATGCAACGGCTACTCCGATGTTGATATCAGCTAACATCTGTATTTCTTCATCTGTGAGTGTTGCGTTAAGTCGTGGATTCTCCCGTAAAGCGGTTGCAACAATCTTCACGATCAGGTCAGTATAAGTGAGATTCACTTCCTGTCCTTGTAATAATTCATTCAATTGTCCGCGTAATTCAACAAGGTTAGTAGCATCAACTTCGGTGTGAAGTGTGACACTTGCGTTTGTTTGGACGCTCATTGTCATCCGTTCTGCGATGATTTTACGGATACCACTAAACTCAACTACCTCTGAAGTAGCAGGTTCAGTTCGGATTACCTGAGTAGGTAATTCATCAGCTACTTGCAAAACGTCATCACGGACAATTCTACCCTCAGGACCGGAACCAGCAATAGACGTTAGGTCAAGTCCAAATTCTTTGGCTAACCGACGTGCGAGTGGTGATGCTTTTAAACGGGTCGATTCCGTTGAAACAGGACCTCTCGTTTCAATGTAACGATGGATATCGCTTTCAAGAATACGACCCCCAGGACCAGAAGCTTTCACTTGTGTTAAGTCAATCGAAAGTTTGTCAGCGAGTTGTTGTGCTGCGGGAGAGACTTTTGAACTTCTTCCTACTGACACTGGACGTGATGGCTGCTCTTCAGTTTCAGAAGACGGTATAGTAGAGGGTTTTGGTGTTTCTACTGGTTTATCTTGCACTTCAGTTGTATCATCTACAACGCGTTCCACCTCTTCCCCCGGTGCAGCGATAATTGCTAATAATGCATTGACAGGGACATTGCTGCCTTCTTCTGGAAGTATTTGTGCAATTACACCGTCGGCAGGAGACTCCTGTTCATGGACAACTTTATCTGTCTCTATTTCCAGAATAGGTTGTCCCTCAGTTACGGTATCTCCTTCCTTAACGAGCCATTTTCCGATTTTTCCCTTCGTCATTGTCTGATCCATTTGGAGCATTCTCAGTTCAACAGCCATCAGGTCTCACCTATTCCTTTCCATGTATCATCCATCGGACTTTTCTATATATTGCAATAACAATTCAACATTTTCATCTTTTTCAAGTATGAGCGCGATTTTATGGTATTTTTCTCCTTTGAAAAAGGCTTGGACAAAAGGACTAAATGCAATCAACAATTGTGAACCTAAAAAGTTAAGAGGTTTCCCAGTTTCCAAGAACAATATAGCAGGAGTGGTAAGACTTCGTCGGACAATCCATTGCGCCAGATTTTCAAGCAGTGCGTGTTGTTCATCTTCTGGAATATCCTCAAGGACAATGGGTATTACCGGAGGTTCTTTGTGCATTGATTAATACCTGTTGTGGTCGCATGCATTACTCAATCTCATGCTTAATTGTCTTGTTAGTATGATTGTTGTACATCAATGCATCCTAACACTGTGTCACATGGAAATGTTTAGATAGACAGGTCGTTTAGGTATTCAGCAATATGCTTAGGTTGACCATCTTCAGTCGTTTCCATTGCAGCGATGACAAGCACGAAACTCTTTATATTGTCTTCAATCCGTGTGTCTGATGGTTCTCCACCATCAAGCCAATTCAGAAACTCATCAAACAGATGTTGATGTGCATAATAAGGAATACCGGGTGCTTCATAAACTTCTTTTTCACCACCGACACGATGGATAGTCATCTGGTTCCCACCTGCTATTTCAACCGCACCTTCTTCAAACTCAGCACGATAATGTTCACCGTTCCAACAATTGATGATGCCAGCTGAGGAACTGTTTCCTTCATACGAGGCGTGGACACCGTTATCCATCCGCATCAGGTAGTATCCACTGGAATAGTGCTTAAAACTTGACCATTCCGGATTCCAACCGAAGCCGACCAGAGTTTCGCAATCCCCACCGGAGAGAAACCTAAGCATGTCAAGGTGATGTACAGATGCCTCAAACAGCAAACTAAAGTCCATATCATGCCGCCAATCCACACCCCATGAGAGATAACGACGATAATCACATGCATATCTTCCGACAATATGTTGTAACCGTCCTAAACGTCCTTCCTCACGGATACGAACCAATTCTTGCTTATTATTTGCATAACGGTAGTTTTGAATGATAGCACAAGGAAGTCCTGTTTCCTGTGAGGTACGTACCATCGCTTTTGCTGCGTCTAATGTATCAGCGATCGGTTTTTCGCAAATAACAGGCATACCATTTTCCATTGCTGCGACTGCTGCAGGACTATGGAATTTCGGGGGAGTCGCGACACCACAAAAATCGGCTTTGACAGACGCACACGCCTCATTAAAATCTGTGAAGAGCTGCGAAGAACTAAGACCTAAAGCCTCACCTTGATTTTTGAGGACATCTGTTTTTACATCTGCTATACCAACAATCTCAACGCGGTCACTAAAATTACTTCTGAAGTTGTGAATCCAACCACCAGCCATACCGCTTCCACCAATCATCAAACATGTGTGTTTTGCCATAATTACTCCTTTTCTAAACTTATGTGAGAAACAATAATAGAACCCTATTATACACTATGTTTTTATACTGTCTTGCATTAATTTCCCGCGAAATACGTAATCATCCTTACCATGTCGTACACGCTCAAATTCTTCTTCCGTAGCCTCCCGCCGCACCTTTGCTGGTACTCCCATTGCAACTGTCCCTGGAGGAATTTCTTGTCCTTCTCTGACAAGTGTTCCTGCAGCAACAATCGCACGTTCACCAATTTTGCAACCTGTCAGGAGGATTGCACCCATCCCGATCAACGCCTCATTTTCGATGGCGCAGCTATGAAGTATAGCACCGTGACCGACAGTAACATCATCACCTATTAGACATGGAATCTCTTTATCCATGTGTACGACAGTTCCATCCTGAATATTCGTGCGGCACCCGATGCGAATCGGTTCCAGATCACCACGCAAGACGCAGTTGAACCATACAGTAGACTCTTCACCTATTGATACATCTCCAATTATCATTGCCCCTGGAGCGATAAAGACAGTGGAATGTATTTTTGGAGAAATACCCTCGTATTGTATTATCATTATTCCTCCCTCCGGACACGCTGCTCATTAGGTTTCAACCCACAGTAGCAAGTGTGTTTTATTTTATATTTGTGCAACTAACATCTTACGAAGATTACCAATTCCATACCTATATGACATCATGAACACACCTGCAAGTAGTATTATCAAGACAACGAATGCCAGTAATTGTTTAGAATACCATACAATTATCGGTATTATGACGAATGCAACATCAATAATAAGGGTAACAGTAAAAGTTAAGACACGTAAGAACGGTTTAGGTTGATGTGTCAATTCAGTCATCCAAGACAAGGTGCCAATCGTGGTATTTAATGCACATACCACAGGTAGTATTATAATCGGTGTTAGCAGAACAAGTCCCAAATTATCTGTCGGAATACGAAGTAAGTAGATAGCAATTAATGACCAGAATTCTGCGTAAAATAACGCACACACCAAGGTAGTAAGGAATTTGCTTGTATATATTAAGTTTGGTGTAACAGGAGCAGATTTCAACATCCACCATGTTTTCGCTTCATCACGAAGTCCATTACAACTGATACGAAAGGTGATTAAAATACTATATAGTAACACTTGAACAGTAAGGATCACAGCATTATTAGTATCCAAACTGCTACCATCAGCAAAAAGCACCCCGATGTGGACTATCAAAAAGACCGTCAACATAATAATTGCAATTACCCGTCCAGTATGCCGAATGTAGATAAGGAAATCTTTCAACATCATGGATTGTATCTTGCCACGTCCAAGTTTAACAACTATACTATTTAAATTTGAGGTTGCAGCATTGATGTTGTTTCGACCAGGTTTACGTTTAGGTTTCAATTGTCGGATATTTTCCCATCCGCGTTGATATATCCACTGAGCAATTAGGATTGCAAGTCCAACAGATACAATACAAATTGAAAATCCACTTAATCCCCACTTCATTCGCATCCATACAGTAGATTCACTTCCCCAACTCAACAACAAATTTCCTATCCATTCATGTGGATACCAAGTTGCTGTTGCATCTGTAGATCTGTCAGATGCCCAATCCAGTAATACACGTTTTATCGGTAAAAACCCACCACCTGAAAACAGTGAGAATGATAATAGAAAACCTACCGTCACACCTATGACAGTTCCGATAATCTTTAGCGTTGTGAAAAGACCTGTAGATGAAAAGAATCGGGCAATCAACATCATGCTGATAGTGACATAACACGCTATCATCACGAGAAGGCACACAGACACAGGAAATAACACTACATAAAAATGCCACGGTAGTTCATATAGCACACCAAATACTACCCACGGGGGTCCCATGAAACAGAGGATACTTAACAAGCGGGAGGTAGTAATATGAATGAACTTATATCCGAATATCGCCACCGGTCGAATCGGTGCTGCATGTAACACAGAGGTGTCTGGTGCTTCATATAGTATTTTTAAAGAACTTTCCATCAACTCCTTTGCAACAATGATTATCCCAAAGACCATGAAACCGTTAATCACGTTCAATAGGGTCTGTGAAGGTGCATCTGCTGATCGTAAATGTGAAAAAAGAGTGTAACCTAACACCGACAAGGCAACGATGAAAATAAGGTAACCGATACCTTTCAATACACCTTTTCTCAATGCTTGTCTATCATGTTTAAAACTATTCAACCAAGCATTGCAGTCTGCTTTTAGCAGTATTTTTATATTTTTTAACATTGGTTTCCGAACAGATTTAAATTAAGTTAAACGCTGAACTGAGATTAAACCATTTACTGTTTTTCTGATTCTGTACTATTTACATATTCCAACGGATCTGCTTTTGTAAGTTCTCCATTCGGTAATTCATAATATAGGTGTCCATTAATATCATACACATTAGGAATCCCTTTTCCGAATTTCTTTTTGTGCTATTTTAACTACTCGATTACCAATTCTTAGGAGTTCACGTGGCAAGTTATAGATCTCATGGTTGGTTTCGTCCTAATACATTACGCAATAAGTAGGTTTGGACATGTAAATCACTTTTAGAAACACGCGATTATCCATTTGTCCCATCCGTAATATTTTGCCCTGTTTATGACGTGGTTATGTAAAGTTTCCATTAGTTTTTTATAGTTTCGGATTCAATATCTTTTGTATGATACAATTTTATGATAATCGTGTTTTCTTCCGGTATTCCTTGATAACTTACATCGAATTGTGTTGGAGTAACGGTACGGTCGCCGTTGTTTTGGTTAGTGACATTTATAACTGGTGAATGATTGGATGTTTCTATACTAACCTTTAGACCTTTTGTTGTTCGTGGAATTGATTGCAAGAAATTATATTGGAACGTATTATCTGCTTGTAAAAGTAATGTAAGCCATTCGATGCGGCTGGGGGCATAGGGTTGTATTCCTTCTATTTTCATTGTTTTTCCCTTCCTTGTTGATTTATTGGGGGTTTCCGATCTTCCTCTCTCGCAATTTCTGTATTAGTTCTGCTTGTGTACCTGTGCCTTTTATTGAGTTGCAGGAGGTGCATAATAGTTGTAAATTGTTTCGGTGGTCGGTACCACCTCGCACTCGTGGGGTGATATGATCTACAGAGAGATTTCTATAATGGAATTCATATTTACAACCGTTGCATCTGCCCGCCTGTATACCAAAGAGTTCGGGCTTATGAGTTTGATAAGCAGGTAACTGCTGTTGGATTTCGATTTCCTCTGCGTTGTCTGTTCTTTTTGGTATTTCGCTTGTAACGATAACATCAGACATTGTTATGGGTGAAAACAACGCTCCTTGTTGACTCGCATCGTCAAGACGTAATTTGGTGATAATTTCTGCGGATGGTGATATATCAATGCCGATCCATTGACGCTCCAGTTTCTCAGCTGCTACACAAGCAGTTGCACAACCGCAGAACGGATCTAATACAATTTCACCTTTGTTAGATGATGCGTTGATAATGCGTTCAAGCAGTTTTAAAGGCTTTTGTGTTGGGTATCCAGTACGTTCTTTTGCTTGGGAGTTTATTGCAGGAATGTCCACCCAAACATTGTTTAGGGATTTCCCTTTTTGTTCGTCCAAATAACGAATTTGTCTGGGGACATTACCGGTTTTTGTTTGTATAACACGTCCGTTCTCTATCTCTTTCTGCATGCGTTCTTTTGTCCATCTCCATGTGCGTGTTATTCCCATCACTTCATAATGTAAATTTGACGATGGATCGTTTTTATGTGCGGTTATTGCAGTTAACTGATATAAACGTCCATCTTTATCAACCTTGTTGTATTTTTTACGTGTCTTTTCATCCAAATTTGACAAGTCATAAGGTATAATTACACCATTAAAAATGTGTTTGCCCTCCTTGCTATATAGAAGTATTATGTCGGTGTCTCGAGCAAGTCGTCGTGTTAAATTACCTTTGCGTGTAATGGTACGTTGCCATACAATTTCATTTAGAAATCTATTCTTACCAAAGAGATCATCCATGATCAATTTAAGATAATGGCTTGCAGTTGGGTCGCAGTGCAGATAGATTGACCCTGTGTTTCTCAAAATACGGTGCATTTCAAAAAGACGCACTGCCATTGATGTGAGATATATTCTCATGGTCTTGTCATAAGTTTTTTCTGATGCTTTTATAATCTGATAAAGTTCCTCATGCTCTGCAGCGATTTGTCCATGCCATTCGTGTTTGATGTCCTCATCTGTCCAGATGTCCTTGAATTTCGCCCCTTCTGCAGGTGTCCCAATAGGTGCTTTGTGTTCCTCATTTGTATTGAAAGGCGGATCAAGGTATATCAAGTCAACACTTTCTGAATCCATCCCTCGTAAGATGTCAATATTATCAGCAATGAACAGGGTTCGGTTTTCTACATTCACTTTATTACTCAATCCTTATATTGTTATTGTTTCTGGGTGTCTTTCTGTGGTTGTACCGGTGTAAACCAGTTTTTGAAGTATGTAATTATATTCCCGGATCTTGTTGGTGGTAACATCAAAACTTCGTTCTGTTTCTGAAGTCTATCTGCTAATTCCAGGAGTTTGTTTTTCTCCGCAGTCGAATCAGCGAGCTGCTGTTTGAGATCTGATACATGTGTTTCCAGTAAAGTGATAATTTTGGGGTTCTCATTGTTTGTCAATGATGCATCTTGCGAGTTATCATTGAGAGCCTCTGCGGTGGTCTCCGATCCGTTTTCCGATTGTGCCGGTGTCTTGAGTTCTCCATAAACTCTTTGAAGTTCAGAAACATCTATCAGCCGTCTATCCTTCCCGTTTGTCTCAAAAGAAACCTTTCTTTTTTCAGGTCTCGATAAAGCGTTGCCTGTGATACTGGAACGATTTTTACTGCTTCGGTTACCGTTAATTTTGACATTATCATTCCTTTTCAATTGATAGTCTTTGATATATCAGTGACTATCTTAACGATAAAGCATCGGTTCTGTTGCATATTCCTCTTGATGTTGGATCGCGACTCACCTTGCAATAAAAAGTGTTCTGTTTTTTATATTCATAATAATAATAGCTCCATCTGTATTTTTCGAATTTTCCGAATTTTCCGATCAATATGTCCAAAACTACTTATTGCGTTTTCCGATCAATATGTCCAAAACTACTTATTGCGATACATTATACAACTACATTTGTTACATCATGCATCTGCAGTAAGATCAAGAAAAATATCCTCTAAAGTCTCTGTCTGATCTGAGCTTTTTTCCGTTGGGTATGCATACGATTCTCGTTTTCTCTGCTGAAGTTCTGTGAGCGTGCCGACAGCAATTAACCTTCCTTTGCTGATTATTCCCACTCGATCACAAATGCGTTCGGCAATTTCAAGAATATGTGTTGTCATAAATACGGTACAGCCTTGTTCACACCGTTCCCGCAATATCTCTCTAACGGTACGCGCACTTCTTGGATCTAATCCACTTGTAGGTTCATCAAGGAATAGTATTTGGGGGTGGTGAATGAGTATAGAGATGAGAAGAATCTTCTTCTGCATGCCGTAGGAATAGCCTTTTATCTGGTCATCAGCTGCGTCAGTCAGTTCCAGTTGCTCAAGGAGAAGGTTTAATTCATTTTCAGCTTGTTGTGGTGGCACATCATACAAATCAGCTATCATACGCACGAACTGCCTGCCGTTTAACGCTTCATAAAGTTGTGGTGTATCTGGCATAAGTCCAAGTATTGATTTTGCCTGTATACTCTGTTTCTGTATATCGTACCCACCGAGTGTTGCTGTACCAGAGGTAGGACGGAGTAATCCTGTAAGCATATTGATTGTCGTTGTCTTACCTGCACCGTTTGGTCCGAGAAAGCCAAATATTTCGCCTGAGTCTACATGCAGCATGAGAGAATCTACAGCACACAATTTTCCGAAATATTTTGTCAGATTTGAAGTTTCAATCATTTTGACTATTGCCAAGGATATCACTTTTGAGTTCAGCGAGAGCTTCGTCAAGGTCGAATTCTTTTTCAGTGGTTTCGTGCTTATCGGGAGTCGTACGAATTAGTTTTTCCCACTTTTTTGCTTCAGTTTCTGCTGCTTGCAACTCCTCTTCTGCTTGTTTTATGGCGTAATGATTATCAGGTAGATCAAATTCTGCTAATAACTTATAGAAGGCAGCCCGGGTTTCAGCCAACTTTTTACGGTCAGTTAAAGATTCTACATGTTCTGATGTGATTTTTATTTCTATATAAAAATCACGCAATGCAGCTTTAAGCTCTGTTACAACAGCTTCTTGGGAATGAATCCGTTGTTCTAAATCTTTGGCACGTTGTAAATGTTGTTGTTTATGTCGCTTGGCTTCGGCTGCACGTTCATTATCACCATCATGTAAAGATGCATTATATAGTTCATCCCACATCTTTGCTTTGTCAATAGCCTCTTGATATACAAATTTGAGTCTCTGTACACCTGAAATAGTTGTGGCAACATGATCTTTTGCTGCATCAATCCTTTTTTTCATATCAGCAATAGTTGTATCAAGAAGAGACTCGTTATTTTCTGCATCTTCAATAAATTGGTTAATTCTCTCTGTAATTTGTTCTGATATTTCTATAAGTCTTTTCACGGTATTTCCTCCTGCTACCTAATTTTATTCAAATTATCATACTCAAGAATAAAGGTAAATTATTGTGACGGTTCTTTAACTATTCTGAGGTAAAACCTTGAATGTGTCTCTAACTTAAAGAGACATGTGAACTTAAGAAGATAGAGAAATGTCAAATCCAAGTATTAACTGAAATAAAATATAACATATATTCAAGAGATACGACTGATAGCAGAAACATGGTACGCCAAACATGTGCATTCACATTTATCTGCGCTTCTACAATGATTCGTAATTTGCATTGACTAACTCGATGCCAAAAATCTTTAACCTTGACATTATACTATGTATAGCAGGAATATTGTTATCGATTAAAATTGAGGAACGATTATGTAACGCCGCTGCTTCTCCGAATGTACCGCTGCCCGCAAAAAAATCTAACAACATATCACCAGGTGATGAATGAACCTTTACGATACGATTCAATATCCCAAGTGGTTTTTGTGTTGGATAACCAGTTTTTTCCGTTCCATTTGTACTTACAATTGTATGCCACCAGACATCTGTAGGTGTTTTTCCTCTTGCCGCCTTCTCTTTACCCACTAAACCCGGTGCCATATACGGAATCCTATCCATCTCGTCATAATGGAATGTATATCGTTTAGGTGTTTTTGCATACCAAAGAATGTTGTCATGCTTTGTAGGCCATCTCGACTTGGAACGTCCACCATAATCATAAGCCCAAACAATTTCATTTATAAATGATGCACGACCAAATATCTCATCAAGGATAACTTTACAGTAATGCACCTCTCGGTAATCTATATGGAGGAAAAAACTTCCGTATGGATGTAAAACACGGTATGCCTCTTCAAAACGTGGACGCAAAAACTGTAAGTAAACATTAGAACTTTCAAACTTATCGGAGTAGCGTCGGGTTTCTCCTTTTTCAGTTCTGTATGTCTTACCTTGAAAACCAACCCGATCCCCATTATCATCCTGTTCAACTTGTATTTGAGTACGGAACTGATATTTTCCAGTGTTGAATGGAGGATCAATGTAAATGAGATTAACGCTTTCATCAGAGACATGTTGCTGAAGAATTGAGAGGTTATCCCCATAATATAGAGAGTGTGTAGACATACAGATTTTTTCTAATTTGTGATGTGATATAATTAATAGAGATTCAATTGTAGAGACTTTTTTATGGAAATATTATATCAGAATATGTATAATTTATCAACTATATTGTCATGAGTAGCTCCCATCACCGTTTGAGATTATACACATATTTTCACGATGTAAAATTCTTTTGTTATATGGTGTTTTATTGAGTGATGGATATTTATCTTGACGATACAAATATTTTCGTGTAAAATTTAGAAAAGTGCAGAAATAAGAAGGGAGATTGGTTATAAAACGAAAGGAGCGTGTATGGCTGTGTTACTTGGATTAGATATCGGTGATGTAAGAATCGGGGTTGCTTTGAGTGATGTACTTGGGAGTGGCGCACATCCATTATGCACACTAACACGGACAAATCGGCAACGCGATATAATTGCAATTGGGGATCTCGTTTCTATACATAAGGTAGAACGCATTGTCATCGGACTACCCATCTCACTTGACGGGACAATCGGTACACAAGCAGAGAAGGTGCAAAAATTTGGTGCTCGTTTATCAAAAGGACTTGAGGTGCCTGTTGAGTTCTGGGATGAGAGGTTTACTACATCGGATGCAGAAGCCATTTTGGATGAACTTGAAATGAATCCTAAAGACCGACGAAAGGTTATTGACCAAATTTCTGCTGTGATTATTCTTGATGAGTATATGCGTGGTAACACAGACGAATAGATAGGTTCACGTTTCCCGCGTTTTTACAAACATTATTGACCGCTTAATATTAACAAGTGCAGATGTGGAGACATCCCATGTTCCAATGGAATATAGGAACTATTTTAACTCGAAAACGAGTTTGGAGAATCGGGTTATACTCGCTTGGTTGTCTCACAATTATCTGTATCAGTGCTGTTGTGGTAGGTGCATACTACTTTTCACCGACCACTTCATCAGAAGAGATTGTATCGGTTACAATAGCACCGGGTAGTACCACAACATCAATCGCAAAACATCTTGCTACAAACGAATTAATTCGGAGTCCTCTTGCCTTCAAACTTGCAGTGAGATATCGTGGAATAGGAACTCAACTCCGTGCCGGTAAATACGAACTCAATCGGAATATGTCACTGACGCGGATTCTTGATGAACTCAAAAATGGTCAGATTGAATATCAGACATTTACCGTACCGGAAGGGTTTACAGCAAAAGCGATTGCTGAACTATGGGAGGAGTCCAAATTTGGTACAGCAAAAGCCTTTCAGGATGCAATAAAGTTGCCGGAACTACTTGAAAAGTATGTTCCTGAAGGAGTAACAGCAGAAGGCTATCTTTTTCCTGAAACTTACAAATTCGCCAAAGGAAGTTCAGTAGAAACCGTCGTACAGATGATGTTAGTTGAATCTCTTAATAGATGGACTGACACTTTGGCTGAAGAAGCCAAAGCATTAGATTTGACAAGACATCAAGTAATAACGCTTGCATCAATCATTCAAAGAGAGGCGGGTTCTACCTCAGAAATACCAAGAATTGCTGGTGTTTTTCACAATCGGTTAGAGGATAACTGGCGATTACAAGCTGATCCGACCGTTTTATATGCAATAGGAGACCCAAAACGGTTATTGACAAGAGAAGACCTAAAAGTTGAATCACCTTACAATACCTATCTACATAAAGGATTACCACCAGGACCAATCGGAAATCCAGGAATGGCAGCTATCTTAGGAGCATTGAGACCTGAGGAAACAACATATTATTATTTTGTTGCAATTGAGAAGGGAAAACACCATTTTTCAGAGACACTCGCTGAACATAACAGGATTATTCGTCAGATTAGAAGAAAAAAGTCTACTACAAAATAACATTATATAGAAAATAAAAACACATATATTTACAAATAAACGAATACTCATGAATGGAGTCATACATATTATATGGCAAACGTTGAATCGCAACAAACACTTCAGTCCGAAATTACAATTTCTGGGATTGGGTTGATGCTCGGAGAACCAGTTCAACTGACTATAAAGCCAGCACCTGCTGATAATGGGATTGTTTTTCATCGGACTGATCAACCAGATTCACCAGAGGTGGAAGTTTGTCCGGAGAACTGGGTGGAGGTATTACCGCGTTGCACAAGTCTACAGAAAGGTGACACAACAATTAGCAGCGTTGAGCATTTGATGTCTGCGCTTGCAGGACTTCGGATTGACAATGCAATTGTTGAACTCAATGCACAAGAACCTCCTGGACTTGATGGTAGTTCGCTACCGTATATCACAAAAATCCAAGAAGTTGGATTGACTGAGTTAGATGTGCCGCGCCGTTACATTGAAGTATCTGAACCTTTCGCAATTTGTGATGGAAACAAGCAACTCATCTTTCTTCCTTCTGATACCTTTGAAGTTACATTCGCATACGATCATCCAAATACTTCACCACAATTTGCTACATGGGAGATGTCACCAGACACATATATTCGTGAAATTGCACCTGCTCGCAGTTTCTGTTTTGAAGCCGAAATTGAAGCTTTGCAATCATTAGGTATTGGAAAAGGGGCAAGTTATGACAACGTCTTAGTTGTCAAAGAGGATGGAAAAACAAGTTCAGAATTAAGGTTTAATGATGAATTTGTCCGTCATAAAGCCCTTGATCTTATTGGGGATCTTTACCTTGCTGGATACCTACCAAAAGCGCAAGTCATTGCAATGCGCACCGGTCATACATTCCATGCACAATTTGTTCAATCTCTGGCAGAAAAAGGTATCCTTGACTCCATAAGCACTGATATGGATAAGACAAACCAAACTGTTGAAGCAAAGGATATTTATCGAATATTACCACATCGACACCCCATGTGTTTGCTTGATCGGATAATCGAATTTGAAAATGGCAAACGTGCTGTTGGGATAAAAAATCTTACATACAACGAACCTGTATTTGAGGGACATTTTCCTGTAGAACCAGTGATGCCAGGTGTTTTACAAGTGGAAGCACTTGCACAACTCGGGGCTTGGTTACTGCTGCAGGAAATCGGAGAAGAGGATCAACTCGGTTATTTTAGGTCTATTAGCAAAGCAACCTTTCGTAAGACTGTGATACCGGGTGATCAACTTCGGCTGGAAATCGAGATTGTCCAGAAACGCAGTACATTGGCGCGTATCACAGGAGAGGTGTTTGTAGATGGGGCTCTCGCTACAGAAGCGGAATTGTCTATAGCACTTGCTCAACCAGAAAATGAGTAGACTCAACAGTGACGAAATGCTTGTGAATGTACTTACTAAGTCATAACAAATAGAAAGAAGAGGCATACTTGTGTCAGAGACAAACATTCATCCAACAGCAATTATTTCACCTAAGTCTGAATTAGGGGAAGGTGTTCGCATTGAACCCTATACCATTGTTGAAGACCATGCTCAAATAGGTGCAAATACTGTAATTGGACCGCATGTTCAGATAGGAAAATGGACAACTATAGGTGAAGATTGCCAAATATATTTCGGTGCAACCGTAGGGAATCCGTCAAAGGATCTAAAATATAAAGGTGGACGGAGTTATGTCCGTATCGGCAACCGAAATGTACTACGTGAATATGTCTCTATCTCTCGATCTACATTTGAAGACGGTGAAACGGTTATTGGGGATGACAATCTATTAATGAATTGGGTGAATATTGCCCATGATGCTATAATCGGCAGTAGGACGATTATGGCAAATTTTGCTACGCTTGCTGGTCATGTAATCATTGAGGATGATGTCCGTCTTGGTGCGTATGCTGCGCTGCATCAATTTGTTCGTGTCGGTAAAATGGCAATGGCAGGCGGTTGTTCAAAAATTGTTCAAGACGTACCTCCTTTCATGCTTTCAGCGGGTCAACCTGCACGTGTCCGCGATCTAAACCGACTTGGTATCCGGACATCCCAAATCAATCCCTTATCAAAACTTTCACCAGATACATTTGCACTTCTAAAGAAAGCTTTCCGTATTTTATTCCGATCAGGTTTGCCCTTAAGACATGCTGTAACAAGAGCAAAAGAAGAATTACCAGCAAATCCAGAAGTTAACTATCTCCTACAATTTATAGAAGCATCAAAACGCGGAATTGGCTTCACCCACCCAAATCGTTCTGTGTAAGTGGGATGTCTGAATTGAATTGAAATATGAGTGAATTAATTGGTGATATACCTATTGATGGAGTTTGTCAGTATATAAGATTTATTTGAATAATTCTTGATTAGGGATGTTATCGGAGTGCGGATTATGAATGGAGATTGTCTGAACCACTTATTGACAGAAGATGAACGAAACCACTTTGAAACACAAGGATACCTCTACGTACCGAATGCATTATCACCAGAGATGGTAGAACACCTAACAGATGCTGTTGATAAACTCTATAGAGAAGCACTCGCTACGGGTAGGGCAAAACCCGACAATCATTGGGGATTCTCCAATTTCTTGGGGAAAGATGATGCTTTTTTAGACCTTGTTGACATGCAGACAACACTACCAAAAGTATGGGGTATATTAGGTTGGAATATCTATCTTTACCATGCACACATGCACGTCAAACCACCTGCACCAGTAGATGCACACGATGGAGATGGATGGTTGGAATGGCATCAAGATAGTGGTCGTGTCAATATTGAGATGGAAACACACCCACGTCCGCGTCTATCATTGAAGGTAGCGTATTTCCTCACAGATGTTTCTAAGCCTGGACGCGGAAACTTTTATATACGTCCCGGCAGCCACTTTTCAGATATGCCACTACCAGAAACGGAAATTAGTCGTGACCCACGCGAAAAAAAAGCATCAGGAATTCCAGATGATGCAATGCCGGTATGTGTTGAACCTGGAACTGCAGTCCTATTTGATAGAAGACTTTGGCATTCACGCAGTCCCAACACATCAAATATGACTCGGAAGGCTCTATTCTACGGCTATGGGTATCGGTGGATTCGTCCTAAAGATGATATGGAAGTTGTACACCTCTATGAAAATTGCGATCCAATTCGTCGACAATTGCTTGGAGATGCAGTCAGGAACAATGGTCGCTACGTTCCAACTGATGAGGATGTTCCATTAAGGGGTTGGTTAATTAAGCAATTTGGTGAAAACCCCGTGTATACCCAAGGACCACTCGGATCCTAATCCACCAAATTTGACATAGGATTGACATTAGGGAAGCAAACAGACTTTACCAAAATTCTTACGTGACTCCAGCAACTGATGTGCTTCACCAGCATGTTCTAAAGGGAACGTCCGATCAATAATTGGGATTAACCGCTGCTGTCCTGCCAGACGAACAAGCGTTCTGAGTTCTGCGACTGTACCCAACGCAGATCCCATGATGGTAAGTTGTTTCTGATACATTTTACGGATATTAATTTCCCCAATATTACCCGTTGTTACACCACACGAGACAAGCCTACCGTTTTTTGCAAGACTGCTGATACTCTTCTCCCAAGTCGCTGCTCCAACATGTTCTAAGACAACATCAACACCACGCCCGTTTGTCTCCACAAGTATAACTTCAGAGAAATCAACATTTGAATAGTTGATTGTAACATCCGCACCGAATTGTTTCGCGCGTGCTAATTTTTCATCCGTGCTTGCAGTAGCGAATATCCGCGCACCGACAAGTTTAGCAATTTGCAATCCAGCACTGCCAACACTCCCCCCAGCACCAAGTATTAGGACATCATCACCTGCACGGAGTTGTGCACGTGTGATAAGCATATGCCATGCTGTCAAGTAAGCAATCGGCAAAGAAGATGCTTCAACGAAAGATAACGGGTCTGCTATCCGAATTGCATTCTTAGCAGGAGCTTTGACGAACTCTGCATAGCCACCATTGGTCTGGAATCCAAGCAGCTGTTGTGTGTCACACAGATTTTCATAACCTTCGACACAGTCGGTGCAGACACCGCATGGAATACATGGCGCGAGGAGTATACGGTCACCAACTACCAGTTCGGAATGTGTACCAGAAATTTCAGCGATTTCGCCTGCAATATCCGAACCGAGAATATGTGGAGTACCTGTTTCTTCAAGTTTCTGCTTTATCTCAGGGCGGTTGCGTCGGGCATGGATATCAAGGTAGTTGACAGCACACGACTTCACTTTGACAAGTATTTCGCCTTCAAGTAATGTGGGTTCTACAATATCTTGATACTGTAATACGTCAATCTCTCCCTGTTCATTAAAAGCAATTGCTTTCATACTCGCATCCAATCTGAATCGCTATGTTTTCTGTCCAAAATCAATTTTGCTTTTTTAAATCTGCCCAACGGGTCGTAAGTTTGCCACTTGCAGACATAAGTCCTCTCAAACGAATGGTAGCTAACTGCTTGCGAATGCCTGTTTGCGACACATCTTCTATCCGATAATAGTAGACGGTATTTGGTTTAGCAGCGGTATCTTTCCACGTATACTCATTCCGTTCGCCTGTTGTGCCAGCACCTTGAATGAGTGTGGGATTGATGACTTTAAATACGCCATCTTTAGTCTTACTACGGTAAATGTAGAACCCCGCGTTGTCTACTTCAGATTCGGTTATCCATTTGACCACAACACCTGTGTCGGTGAGTTTTGCTTGGAAAAATGACAACTGCACTGGAAGTGCTCCTCCTCCTCTATGACCAGGATTTCCGATATCAGTTGCGTTACCCCAATACCGTATTACTGACAACTTAATTTCAGATGACTGAATCCAGTTATTAGCATCTGTACCATCAAGAGGCATAAGCGTTTCGGCTGAATAACGCCGCATTAATGATGATCGCTCACCTTCTTTCGTCATGTCTATCGGCAAGGTCCATGTTAGTTTATTTTTAACAAAGTCAAAATTTCCTATTTTATCACTTATAACCCGCTTTGGGTTGATCAGCCTTATGGAGAACCCTTTTTCATTTAATACAATATCCTGAAGATTGGAATGTGTTGTATCAAGGTTATAAATCTGATCCTTCTTAAAATTTTCGGATGATCGTCCTTGTTTTGAGACGATTAGAAGTGTTCCTCCAGGTTTGATACTATATCCATTTAAGGAAAGTACTAAATTTAACTCTCCTATATAGTCTCGTGAATTGTAGTTTTCGATGAATAGATTCCACGCAGTCAGATCAACCTGTGTATCTGAATAGTTATGAAGTTCTATCCATTGAGGTAGACTACCACCATTTGAAGCAACCATAATTTCGCTGACTTTCACAGATTTCAGTGATGGAGCTACTATGGCACAACCTCCAAGACTCTCAATTTTTGCATCCATTCTATCCCAAAAGCTCATTGCTTCCAATTCCTCTACTGAATAAATGAAATTCAAAGCTGACCACTGATTGTACACATAACTCTCTGCGTGCGATTTTCCGTCCAAAATGTCTTGACAGTGGGCATTTAGCGTTGCAAGTGGTAAGTATTCAATCATCAATTCACTGACTTTACGACCAATGTTTTGATGAGCATCACCGAGTACAAACCAAGCTTCGTAGGTTGATTGATCAATGAACAATTCTTCGATAGGGAATGGATGAGGATGATTCCAATTTCTTGAGTTCTGATTATAAGGATCGTCACCATGGCTAAGGTACTTGTCTTCACTTATAAAGTATGGAAGGGAGTGTCCCCCTGCCAAAACTTCTTTTACTGGAATATTTACGACCCGCAATACTGCACGCAGAAAAGCTGTAGTCCCCCAACAACCTGCCGTATGATATCCAGAATTAACATAGTTTTGTGGACTACTTCTAACAGGAACAACTTTCACCGTTCCGGTAATGACACGTGAGATAGGAGGATAGCCACGGTACTGCCAATGTCCTTCAAAATTTTTTGCATTAAACTCACCAGTGAAGTGAGCCAAATTTGAACGGCACCATTCTAGAATATTCGCAATTGTTTGTAACCTGTCTTCAGCAACAATATTGTTAGTGTTCATAAACTCAAATGTGAAGTCGGGGGGTGTCGGTGTTGCAGTATGTCTTAGTTCATAACCTCCTAAATGTATATCATAACTATACATTTTGCTTCCGTCAAATAACTCCAACAGTTCTTCCTGAGAATATTCGGTTAACGACCATGACACCCACTCACTAGTTTCGACAGCAAGACTATATGCAACATACGCTAAGAATATTGGCCATGCATCGTCTTTTGACAGCACTGTCACAGGATATTCATCACCTGTTGGATTTGCTATATTAGGCGGTGGATCGGTCAAGCCAAGTGATTCGTTGTTCCGAACTTTCTGATACATTCTGATTAAGTCCGCTTTTTGAGTTGCTGACCAATCTGGATATGCTTTGATGCCGTTGGAATCCTCCCATTGGATAGTTTTAGAAATAAAGGGGTGTTCGGTTAGCCATATAGCGATATCCGGTTCGTCCATTTGTGCTATTGCCGTCAGTGATATCAAGAGGCAGGTAAATAGAAAAAAACAGCAAAAAAGCAACAATATCCCGTTTTGAATCAAGTTTGTTTTCATTTAATTCTCCATTTTGAAATGCTTATAGGTGATAGAGTTTAGATAATCTTGATTTAGACACTTTGTTAATAGCGGATGGACCGTTTTATTTCAAAAACAAGTATCCAACTAATTAACACCAGATAGGTCTATCTCATGTTTGGATTACAACTCCTCTGATAAGAGAAAGGCATGAAATAATTGCGCCATTACAAATGTAGCAACGAACACTATAATACTATGTATAAGCGGTTTCAGGTTTAATTTACCCGTAAGCACCATGATTGAGAAAACCTAACAATCGACGAAGCCGTGGGTTTGCATCCCTATAGACTGATTCGGGCATATTATAGTTCATAAACGGATAGAATTTATGTCCAACCAGTCGGCGCGCATAAGTTATCTGTGTGATGTATCGTGTGCGTTGACTATTATTCGGTCCCCCACGATGCCATACTTGATTGTTGAACATAGCAACACTTCCCGCTTTGCCAAGATTGTATTGAACTTTTTCTTCCCATTCCGTTCCATCTATCGGATTTGGAGGTGATGCGCCGAAAAGGTGTGAACCCGGAATGAATTCTGTTCCGCCATGTTCAATCTCGGTGACATCCGTGAGGTAGTAATTGGCAGTAAAGAGAAGCACAGGGAGTTTTACGTTTTTTGGCGGTTCTCCCTCCGTGACGAGGTAGTGCGGAGAATCGTCTTGATGCCATGACGTTATACCACCACCAGGACGCGTTTGAAAAGAATTGTTGTGTATTATGTGACATTCCCCAGGAATTAGTGCTTCTGCAAAGGAAACAATAGGTTCAAGATCAAATAATCGGAGATTTGCTTTGCTGTGTTCAAACATCCGATGACTTAGATGCATAGTTGATGTGGGATTTCCACCATTTAGATTGTTAGGATTATTTTCAAGTGCCCACTCCAAATCTTGTCGAAGTTCCGCACAGTGATCGGGAGTCAACACATCTTCAAGGAATAGACATCCGTCACGGTTGAACGTTTCCACCCATTCCTGTATCTGTTCTGCACTGACATCCTGTTCCGACAAGTAACGTATTTCAGACATGAGATACCTCACCCTAATCTAAAATAAGGCGGAGTAAAACTCCGCCTAAACATGATTGTTAACACGCATTCATGGTTCAGTGTTTATTCTATACAATGCTGATGGATTGGTTATCCCATCGCAGCAGCGACGATCAGACCAAGCGAAATTAGTACACCTGCAACCGCAATACCCGCAGCAGTGTTGTTCTCTTCAGCAATCTGTCGGTTGAGATCATAAGGTGTTGCCATATCAAACACCTTATATCCAATCATTAATATGATTAACCCAACAATACTAAAGATCGCAACTATAATGATATCTCGTGCAATAGCCGTCAAATCAAAAAGCGATGCTTCTTCTGCGGCAGCACCTTCATCTTGAGCCTTAGCAGTTGTTATAAATACGGCAAAGACACAGAGTGACACCATAACTAAACAGAGAGTGGTTGTTACTATTCTTCGCGCTTTCATTGTTCCTCCTATTGGGGACAGATGTGTCCTTAAAAAGTTTGATCTGGCAAAAGTATGTAATTTCTTAATTGGGTTCTATATTTTACAACATAAACCACTTTACAGAAATTGGTTAATTTATTCAACTTATTTTGTAAGTTGAAATTGCATCTCATCAGTAATGTGTATCTGTTTTATCAGGACGACGTCTTTTTCCACAAGGTAACGCCAACCGGATGTTACCTCTTCAAGAGATTCTACTTGAGGTATGTCAAATGTGGAATCATCTTTGTTGTTACTACTCCCTGCACTTTGGGATCGGATGACGGATGGAACTTTACCACAACCAGTAATAAGCGTGTGGCTTGTTTCGTTTTTGGCGTAGTTAAGTGTCCATTTTAATTCACCTGAACGTGATGCAGTAAGGTCTTCTGGAGTTGCCCCGGAACTGAGATGAACTGATCCTGCGATTGCGGTCTTGATACCAGGGTCAAGTCCACGGAGTGCGTATACATTTACCATAATGTCTTCAGGATTAATATGCGGACCTTTACCTTCTGTGCAGAATCCGTAGAATCCATCCGGATAAGTTCCCTTTAGTTCACCATCTTCCCACTGCTGATACATTGCACTAATCGTAATACCTTCAGCAACTTGTCGCCATTTTTCATCACTTGTATGTTGATTAAGTCGCTGTAAATAATAGGCATACACTAATCCGTTCCACTGTACAGGCACCCCAAACCATGAATGGGTGTAGAATGTTGTACCAAAAACAGGAATCGATGCATACTGCATACCAAGACGGTCTGGAAGATGCCAATGGTATAGGAATGGTAATCCTGTTTCTGCCCAATATTCCGCACGTTTCAAATACGTTTTATTCCCGATAACTTCATGTGCTTCTACATATGCCCCAATCGCATGGGCAGCAGCGAGGATATCAGGTTCGTATAACGGACATTCCCACGTCTGTGCTCCACGCGGCACAGAGAATCGATCCATATAGGAGAGTGCTTTCTTACCAGCTTCAATTGACCCCTTATTACCTGTAATGCGTGCATGTTTAAGCAGTTTAAGGGCATTTGCAGCACACGTTCCAAGAACCACATCCCCTGCCTTACCAAGATTCTGCAATTTCTCTGATGACGGGTGGAAACCCCAACTTCCGTCCTCTGCTTGTGACTCTATTAATGGTTGTACTTCGGCTTCATAGTGTCCTAACGCCGCATCTATATGTCCGTAATAAAAAGGAAATTCACCACTTAGAATATGGCATGAACCTCGTGAAGCCAAACCTACAGCACCAGCATCAGCAATCGTCTTTTCTGCGATCTCTTTAACTCGACCCTTAACATCCTCTGATTTCGTTACAAGGTAATCATACCAAAGTAGGGTAGCAAATCCTGGTTCATTTCGTGATGCCCAATCCACACAGTGCCTGGATTGCCTTGCATCAGCATCCCAAACAGTATGCATAAATCCATGGCGAGATAAGAGTACCTCTTCCTCATCGTTACGAGGTGGTTGCAAAGGTGTTGGTGAACCGTATGCAGATGTCCAATGTGAGATAGCTGCTAATATGGTGGCGTTACCATCTGCAACAATTTCACAGTCCAGCGTAATTGGTTGTTCAGGGGTTAACTGGTAAGCCGTTTCTGCAATCAGTGAATTCTCTTTTACAAAATCTGGCACATTCGGAAGAAACAGTCCCATAAGATGATTTCTCTCTTGATGATGCCAATTGGGAGAAGCAAATACAGCAGACACATGCTGTTTCTGTCCATCCCAACATTGCAGCGGATTCCACACTATTCCGATAACTGACTTCTGTATTTCAACTGCCATTACTGGGACAGTAATCTTGTAGGGATGCGGCACCAATCTGTTATTGAGCGGAGGTGCAGCGTCCCGTGTATTTGATGAGGGTTCATCGCCTTCAAGATACTCCAAACCCGGAAATATGGCTGCAGTTTTCTTATCACGCGTACTCTTATGTCCGGCATATATTTCTACACCACGAAAAGCAAGAAGTTCACGTTCCTTATCCACAGATAAACTATATGTAGACTTAATTCTTCTTGAATCTTCTGTCAGAATCAAACTCAATTGAAGGGTCCAACTGACTCCATCCGAATCTTTATGATTACCCGTAATATTGACAATAGATTCCCCGAGACTGTTACCAGATAAATGTACATCGTTAGGAATAAAGGTAATGGTGTGAACGGTATCATTTGATTGATAGGTAACCTCTGCAATCATTTTAGATGTTGCTATCTGTTGATAGGTACTTCCCTTCGCAACAAAAATCGCAAAATATTCAAATCCTTGTATATGTGGGTGTTTTCGGTTTGTAATTTCCTTTTGTTTTCCAACTGATTTCTGAGTTGGTGAACTGTTATGAACCAGAATCATACGCAGGTGTTTATTGCCTAATACCAAATGCTTTCCTTGTGTGTAGGTATGGAGTTCCGATACTACCTGCGTTTCAATTTTCGGCAATGCAGGACGAATATTGACAATTCCCTTCATCTGACCTTCACCTTGGATATGCCGAGACTTGAGAGAGACAGTAAAATTAACTTCAGACAGACGTGAAACACCGCGTGCATACCATATAAAAGTTGACGAATCACCTGGAGCAAGGACTTTGACATTATGTGCCGTTCTACCACGTCGTAACTTTAAATTGCTAATACTTAATCGTGTTCTACTGCCTATTGGAAGAGGTCCAGAACCTACGTTTCTGATAGTACATTGGACTTCAAATGCTTCACCTGAACCAATGACCGCTGCTGTTGGTCCAACACTCACAATCTCTAATTTCGGCTGTGCAATGTAGAGAATCAAGTTAATCGGTTCGTTTTCCAATTGATTATGGAAATCTGCAGCTATTTTCTGTGCAGATGTAAAACCTTCACGATTAAATTCATATAGTACGATATGGTTCTCTGGATACTCTGCAATCCCAATTCCACATTGTATTTTAGTAACCTGTGATCCCTTATTCTTTTGACTCATTTCAGTGCGAGTGAGTTTGAGAAGTTGAGGATGTCCCCATAGTGCCCAAGCATAACTACTGTTCCCCTCAATATTGCATTCCGTTATGAAAACAAGGTCTACTTCTTTACCAGCACAGGGGGTTATATCCACACCGTTTTGTTTCCAATTACACTCGGTTGAAACGGATTCAAAACACTTTTCACCAGCAATTTCAATAGAATACTTCACACCACCAGGTTGTCTTTCATGATCGTCAAATACAACTCCATCTCGAAGACCGATACTGAAATGTAGAAAAAGAGATTCGTTCTTTTCAACGGATGGAAGATCAAGTTTATAGACTATACGTGAAGGTTCTGTTCCTGAGGGGTGTTCAAAGATGGCAGGTTTTCTAACTCCTCCAGAGGAATCTGACATATTTGTAGAAATATGTTCTCCACCAAAACACTCACTCTCATCAAAATTCGCGACGAAGTCAAACAACTCCTCGCTCTCTCCAAGAGAGTATGCAACAACAGATTCATCGGGTGTTTGAGTTTCCTCTACTTCAGTTGTCTTTTCTGGTGTATCTTCAGTTTCAGAAGGGTGATCTGTTTGTGGTAAATCATCTGTTTCAGAGGGTTGGTCTTTCTCAGGAGAATCATCTGTTTCAGACATTACCTGTACTGGTGAATCCGGTTCCGTTGGATTGTCTTGGGGTTCGGGTGTTTGTTCTTCAACAGACATATCTTGGGTTTCAGATACTTCAGTAACTTCAGTTTCCGTCTGGTCATCTGATGAATCTTCGGTTTCCTGTGTATCCTGTCCCTCTGATATTTCTACAGTATCAGAGATGTCCTCCACCTCATTGCTTTCTTGTTCTTCAGACTTAGGTGTGTGTTCTTCCTCGGATGCAGTTGTTTCTTCTGCTTCGTCTGATTGTGGTGTATGTTCAATTTGAGACTCCTCTTCGGAGTCAGATGTTTCTGTTATTTCTGAGGAAGAAGTGTTTTCGTTTTCTGATTGATCCTCATTAGGAGTCTCCTCTCCTTCGTTCCCCTCAATAGACTCTGGAGAATCAGGATTAGGAGTTCCGTTTTGATGTTCAGACTCCGGTTGTTCTTGATCAATTCCTTCCTCATTATTTTCTGTTTCTTCTTCCATTTTCCCGATAAGAAAATGTTGGAAAAACGTCAGCATATTAAATCTCCTCTGGTCAATATTAACTACAAAAAATTGGCATTTATTGGTTTTCTTGCCACTGCTTTTTCTTCTGTTTCATTTCATCGTTGAGAACGAGGTCTGACGATGGTGTCTGATTGGATTCGTCAATTATCCAATTCCCATCTTCATCTTTTAACACTGGTTTACGTTGCGCCACGTGGAGAACACTAAACGGTTTATGTGGTTCTATCTGATACCAATAAGCAACAGAGGATGTCTCATTGCTTAGATGGTTTCCGTGTCCGTGCTCAATCGTAACCCGAATCTCCTTCTCAAAACGGATGGGGTTTTCAAGATGATATACATAGGAAGTTTGGTAACCGTTGGTATTGCTCTCGTGAATAGATGAACCGTTATGTGCAAATGCATTTTGTTGCATACCCCACGCTTGATTCAGATAATCTTCTGACCCAGTACCGTGCAAATCGGGAGGCCATTTATATCCATCAATCCATATCATATCATCACCTTCACCCCACCACGTGCCTTGGAAATTACTAACAGAGAGGTTGCAACCAATGTACTGACCTTTCCCTTCTGCGGATAGGATCAGGTAATTGTTATCCCATGCAAGTCGTTCGGCATTTATGATATTCGCTTCTGGTGTGTTAACCCTGATTTCATGTCCCCAACCATCACAAGGATTTTCACGATGGAATTGTGCGTGGAAGTAGGCAACATCGTCACCGTGTTCTGTAGGATATAGTTCATAATCAACATAAAAGTATTGGCGGTGCGATGTATCACCTTCATTGACAAGTTCAATACGAGCAGCACGGTTAAATGGCATTTGTAAATAACAGTTGAGCGCACACCCAGTATTAAACTGATTGTTGCTGTGTGTAGATGCAGAAAACGGAATGGAATCGTATGAGTTAACGATTTCGTTTCCAAGACCAAAAAAATCACCCAACGGACATAAGACACTTGGATGTTCCTCATCATCCCAAAACATCTGTATAAGGACATTCCTATAACCGTTCGGTTGCGTCATCCAGATATGATTAATACATCCCGAACCTTTTAATTCGGCAATAACTCGAGTTTCACCGGGAGCAATATCCCATGCATCGTTATTCCGTCCTGTGGTATCCCACGAGGATGCACGTAGAGACCGCGCATCTTTCACACGCGTCAACGACGACAATATTCCATCAACATAGTTCATTCAGTGTTTCCTTTTCTAAACCCAATATGTAAGTGCGTTATATGCAAGATATTTTCATTATTATATCATATATCCATGGAAAATCAATAGTATTAATTCTAATTCATTTGTGCGAAAGAAATGATAGTAAGAAAACCATGGAAGGAGGAATGTAGGAAAAATAAGTTTTCACCTTATAGGTGTTAGGTATCAACTTTGATGTGAGTATTTAGAGTGGCTGTGTGCATGTGGGGAACCGCACATTGACTGTACCGTTTGAAAATTAACTACGATTATTATCAACTTTGTGTTTTCAATACCATATATAACTTTACTTAATGCTCATAACTCCCTTTCACAAAAAATTAATTAACTTTTCTGTGATTTTATCCTCTCTGGTTCAACCTATGTAAACATTTTGCATATCCACAGCGGCTTTCCAATAAATACAAATATGAAGTAGTAATAGCGATTAAGCACGTTAGTTAATATTATATTTTATCCTGTTTCTTCCTGGCTGTAGATTACTTTAAGCGTTCTTTACGTCCGGTAGCTGCTTTGTAAGCTGCTCTTTGACGCGGATCAGAATCACGTGGTTTCGATTGAGTAGTCGTGCTTCTAGGTGTTGTTTGTTTACCTCTTCTTAGTAGTTTCCATATACTAAATAATATACTGCAAAAAACAATTAAGATTATCCCAATTAAGATTATCCATCGGCTATTTCCGGCTTCATCATCAATTGACGGGGAGTTTATCTTTCCAATCATTTCGGGTTTGGTGTTGACAGAAAATTCTCTTGTTTTTAATTCTGAAAAACCGTATTTTCCTTGCTTCTCGGTTGCGGTGATTGTGAAAGTGAGTTTAGGTCCTGTGAATTTGCTGTTAATAAAGTATTTACATTTAATTTCTTCGTATTTACCCGGTTTTATTTCTGGAAAAGTTCGAGTTATAATTTTATCCTCATCTGTGTTTTCCAACGGCATTACCCCAGACCCATCAATTTTTACCTTTACATTTACTTCTTTTGCCTCACCTTTTCCCACATTCCTCACATAGAATTTCAATACTATATCTTCGTTTAGATCAATACGGCCGTTCCCTGATTCTCCCATTTCATTGACACCTGAGTCGCCCAAGACTAATTTAGGACTTGGGAGTCTCCGAGTCTCAAGAATTAGAGGCTCGATGGGAATTTTTTGTTCAGAATCTGATTCAACCAGATAGATTCCAATTTTAGCTTTGCCAGTAGGGAGGTCTGCTTCACCCGTAACTGTGATTTTCACTTTTTGTTCTCCTCCGTTTTTAGAAACGAGTGGAACTTTCGTGCTGTCATCAAATGAAAGTCCCGGCAAATCCTTTGAAAGTGGTCTGAGTTCGATAGTAAGATTGTTTGCATCGCCATTACCGTTATTCTTAATATGTATATTGATGTCAACAGTTTCCGTAGCCCTAAGTATGCTTTCTGTAAGTCTACTACTTTCTTCTAAAAGGTCAAGGACAGGTCGTAATGTAGGATCATATTCTTCTGTCTTTTGTTCAGAAAACTCTATCGTAGCGAGATGTTCTCTGACGAGTTGTCTGTTGGTCTGCTCATCCAAAGTGTCATAGATTATCTCCCAATAGTAAGTGATCACAAAACTGATAACAACCACTATGATTAGCAGAGCAATCACCCATTTATTCCCCAATATACGACTTGTATTAATTGATTTTGTTTTCATAAATTTTCCTTATGCGAGAACGAGGTCTTTGAGTTTCATCAAGGGGATTTCATCATATCATCTCTGTTGAAATGTAGTGTTCTATCAAATTTGAATTTGAGAACAAGTCCGTAGTAGTGGGATTTATCGCACATCTACAACGGGAGAACCATGAATTGCACTACTACAAACGGGATCACTCATAAACTCAAACTTGATAAAGCAGTAGTCTTTAATTTATCACCATTTCCTAAACGTTGCCACCGTCTTAATACACCTCACGATTTTACTTATTGTTCCAATTCTTCAATGCGAATTTCCACTACTTCCAATGGAGAATCTACTTTGTTCTTATAACACATCACCGGTACCGTAAATTTCTTAGCCTTAGCGGCCATCTCAGTTAGTGGGATATCCGTAATTGGAATTTCTAGTGAAGGAGTAACAAAAACCGCTGTTTGCCATACAGCGATGTCATTATTTCTAAGGAAATCTCTAACGACATTGGATTTAATAGCAAAATTTATGTTCTGCGCGAGATTAATGTACTGTGGAATCGAATCACCCATACTCGGTTCATTGGCAGTAAATTTCAAAAAGTCAGACATTGCAGTCACGCTTACTCCTATCACATCTCCTGTGCTGTCAAATACTGGTCCCCCGCTGTTTCCACGCTGCGTCGGTGCAGTGTGTTGAAAACGATTTCCAAATTGAGGGTGATCTACTATAGCTGATCTGCCACTAACAATACCTGAGGAAATGTTACCTTCATAGGATAAACGGTGACTCTGAGGGTATCCAAACACACTGACTTTTTCTCCCAATTTGACGGGTTCCATACTGATGGTTGCATTCTTTGTATTACCACGTTTGTCATACAACAGTGCCAAATCAGTCGCCCGATTCCAGTCTTTCAATTCCACACGTCGGTACGGAATGCGAAACTCCTTCCAGGGTTCGTTTGTATCTTCGTTTATCACAACATGTGCGTTTGTCAAAATATAGTGTTTGTCAACATAAAACCCTGTACCGCTTCCTGCCCACTGCTTTGGATTCCAATTCTCAATTTGCTCGTCAATTTTATTTATTTCTACCGGATCCAGCCTCTCGGCAACCCTATCTCGATCTTTATAAGTGTGAAGAAGCAGGTTTGGATTGCTCTCCGAATCTTTCAGACCTTGCCGATTTGCTTCATTCCTAACTGCCAAACTATACCAATAGTACGCTTCACTGCTATCTTGTGGTACTTTACCTTGTCCTATCTCAAAATATTGGCCTATGTTTGTTTGTGCAATAGGTTTATCGTGTTGCGCTGCATTAATAAGCCATCTGCTTGCCATTTCGATGTACTTCTCATCATCCATTTGAATATATGTGTAAGCAAGATCATTTTGCGCATCAACATAGCCTTGTTGTGCTGCGTGGAGGTAATATTCAATGGCATTTTCCAAGTTCTTATTTACCCCTTCCCCACGTCTATAGGAATGTCCGAGGTTATGGTATGCGTGGACACTTCCCTGTTTTGCTGCTTCATTATACCATTTGAATGCTTCCTTGTGGTTCTGTTTTACGACAATACCCATAGAATAACACGTTCCAAGGTTATTTTGAGCGTTGACATCACCTTGTTTAGCTGCTAATCTCAGCATTCTGATAACAGATTCGCCAAAAGTCTTATCAGTGTCTATATCATGAAATTGCATGACATAACCTAACAGATTGTTTTGTGCTGAAACATAGTTTTGTTCAACTGCTGCCTTTATCAGTAATTCTCCATACCTTATAGGGGATATAATCCAAAGGTTGAATTGCGCTGGGGCATAATCTTGTTCTACAGCCGCTTTCAACCATTTCTCTGCAATTTCTATGTTTGCTATGCGTCCGGATTCATCCGTTGCAGCTTCAGCTTGACGGACATACAAAACACCAAGGTTGTTTTGTGCAGGCAGATACCATTGTTCCGCAGATTTTTTATACCATTTCAATGCTTCTCTGGTTACCGGCTTACTGACACCATAACCATTATTATACATGTAGGCAAGGCAGAATTGTGCGACTCTATCACCTTGATGCGCTCTTGACTCAAAATCATATAGGGCTGTGCGGTAGTCGCCACGTTGGTATGCGGCAATGCCTGCATCGTAATCAGACTCTGTTCTCGTTATCTGTTGTGCAAGTAAATAACCGCCGCTAATGAGCATAAGTATCACAACAAGAGTAATTGCGATACGAGTATAGTTTCTATTCATTTTTTCTCCTTTTGAAAATAGTAATGCAATTTTTCTATTGCTATCAGATGTTATACAAGTTAAAGGTGTCGTCCCTTGCGTTGTTTAGGCATGTGTCAATTACGACTTTTTTCTTTAATTATTTGTCTCGAATTATGTGGGGACCTGGTGATCCCGTGCTACCCGTTTGGTTACCGGTTTTGTCGCGTGTAAAAATGAACCCTTCGCCTCTATCAGTTATTGAAGCCTGAACAACGGGCTTATCAAATCCGTTATTCCAAAGTGCCATGAATCCGCCATTATCATCAGCTCCAAGTGATAATTTAATAACATCAGGGATGCCAATTCCTAATGTGTCGAATAATTCTAATCGTCCACGTCCCTGATCATCAGTTCCTAACACTACTGCGGTATCCCCACGATTCGTAATTTTAAATTGTCCTGTTGCAATAACTCCTGTGTCAGAACCAGAATTATTAGCAACTCCTAATGAAACTCGCGGGAGTATATCTTCGCTGTAAATGTGTATCTGACCATGATCGAACAAGTCTGTCCTTAAGATAATACGACGTGTGTCATCTTTACCGACAATAACAAGTTTGCGACACTTTATCTCGTCAACGATTTCTGTTTCTTGAGGTGTACCACGGAGTTGTGCATCAGCACTGTTATTATCAATATTTCCGAAGTGGTAACCGATTAGCGTTAGTAGACTACCAATAACCATATATCCCGCTTTCGTCAAAATAGTTTTCATTTAAGTCTCCTCTATGTGATTAAGTTTATTTATGTGATTAAGTTTATTCAACAATTTTAAAGAGATTTTCAAACCAATTGTGTAGTACAGATCACTTCGCTACATCGAGACAAAAGAGAATAACGAAGATAACGGAAACCCAGATTAGCAAACGTATCGCTCGCTTGGTAATACCAATTACCAATAATATAGGGAATACCGCAACAATTATCAGAAATGGTGAAGGACATGCTAATTCAAGCATTTCAATTCGTTCGAAAAACAAAATCCATATTAAGAAGTCTATAGATAATATATATATTATCTATCTTTTAACATTCTCAATATGGATATTATATTATTATTATTTTTTTAATCAAGTTAAAAATTCACGCATCTTTTCCAACCCAATTCGAGCAACTTCTCCAGGGTCTTCCTCCCAATAACTCGGATTAAACAGTTCCAACGAGATAACACCAGAATAATCAGCATCTTCCAAAATAGAAATCATCTTCTTTAGATCAAGAATACCGTCACCCGGATAAACCCGATCCGCATCCGACTGTTCCGCACGTGCAGGTTCAGCAGGTGCGTCGTTGAAGTGGAACACAGCAATTTTTTCACCAGGAATACCTTCCATATCCTCTATTTCTCCGCCACCACGATAGATATGGAACGGGTCAAGAACAATCGTGCTATCTGGATGGTCTGCAACTTCCATCACTTCCCATGCATGTTTGACCTGATTAACACCATCAACAAAACCGAGGAATTCCATAGCAGGTTTAACACCAAATTCGCGTCCAAGTTCAAGAAGTTTCCGATAATTCTCACCACCTAATTGTAGGTCTGCTACCTCACGCGGTGGACTTGAGATGATATAAGTTGAACCAACAGCAGCAGCTTGTGCCATCCGTTTTTTGGCATCTTCCATCGCATTCTGAAATTCCGCACCAGTGGCATTCAGCCATCCATGCAACGCAATGATGGTAGGTACGGTAAGTCCATGGTCATCAAGTGCCCTTTTCACATCAGCGAGTGAGCCACCCTGTTCTTCGTAATCCGATAAATCATTATTCCACAATTCAATGGCTGTGTAACCAGTTTCACCTGCAATCCGAATTTTATCCATCAAATCGGCAGGACGAATCGTACTTGTATTCAACCCTAACTGAAATTGTCCCATTCTATCTCCTTATTTATCCATCAAATTACTAATAAAACGCACATCTACACGAGCAAGATCAACCACACTTTCAACAGGTTCACCACCGTACTCACTATGAAAGCTTACAGGACCAGAGTATTCTATCGTTTTCAAAGTATCAATTGCCGTTTCCCAATCAACAAAACCTTTCCCAATACGGACGACTTTACCACCTTTCATACCGGGTGAACGCGCAAGGTCTTTGAAGGCAATCACAGCAAGATGCGATCTGACAATATCAAGTGCCATATTTATCGGTTCACCGACGATAGATAAATGTCCTGTGTCAGCAAAAACACCAATATGTTGGGAGTCAAACCCCTGTACAAGGTTCATTACCGCACATGAATTCAGTCCCATAGATGTTCCTGAATGGTTATGTATACACGTTCTCGGACCATATTTCTCAGATAGTTTGGCAAATCCGTCAAGGTGACTACGAATAGAATCAACTTGCTTCCAGTACCCACTATCCTCTGCATGCCAATGCCAATATCCTAATTTGATATTTTCAACACCTGCTTCTCCAGCTGCAGCAAAAACACGGACTGTCTCTTCACTTGATGGGTCAAGAAAATCTCCAGGTGTGGTAACAAGCGGAACTGATAAACCCGCATCCGCGAACTGTTTCGCCACTGCTGGTAATTCCTTCTCCGCATTTTCAGGATTTACCGGATATCCAGGACGAACACAAAGGTCGGCACCTTCAACGCCTACTGCTTGTAATGCAGTTATGATTTCAGGCACATCTAACCCTTGTAGATGTTTTGTGAACATTATAAATTTCATATATTATTATATCATATTGTAGGAGCGATCTCCGAATCGCAACCTTTACTTCAAATTGTTAGAGAACTTTGTAATCCCGATTAATTGGTGTAAACTTATTGCCTTACCAATCCACAACAGAACCGTCATCTGGATGGTAGGATTCAGGATTTAGCCAATCGTGATCAATTTTATCTTCAAGCGCGTCTTCATCCAGTTCAATCCCCAAACCCGGTCCAGTCGGTAGTTCAACGAAGCCATCTTTAAAGACAAACGGATTCTTGAGATAACCCTCACCAAGTGTTGTATGTTCCTGCATCACAAAGTTCGGAATTGACGCATCTAACTGGATGCACGCTGCCAATGAGATAGGACCGAGAGGATTGTGTGGCGCGATACCACCGTAATATGCCTCTGCCATACCTGCTATGATACGGACTTCGTTGATACCACCAGCATGGCACAGATCCGGCTGCAAGATGGATGCTGCCTGTTTTTCCAATATCTCTCTAAATCCCCACTTCGTAAAGATCCGTTCTCCTGTAGCTATCGGTAAATGAGTGCTACGTGCTATTTCTGCAAGTGTATCCACATTTTGACACTGAATTGGCTCTTCAACAAACATCGGCTGATACGGTTCCAATGCCTTAATCAACACTTTTGCTGTCTGTGGACTTACCGCACCGTGGAAATCAATTGCCAAGTCCACCTCTGTCCCTGCCGCTTCACGCAGTGCAGCAAAATGCGCAACGGCTCTATCTATGAACGCCTTGTTTTCAATGATACGGGCAGGTCTGCCACCTGCAACACCTGTCTTAAATGCAGTAAACCCTTTGTCAATCCATTCTTTAATTCCCTCAGGATCGCCACCACCTTTATACAATCTTATACGATCGCGAGTCGGTCCACCAAATAGTTGATATACAGGCACACCGAGAGATTTCCCTGCTAAATCCCATAATGCTTGTTCAACGCCACTCAAGGCACTCGTAAGAATAGGACCACCACGGTAAAATGCGTGACGATACATTGCTTGCCAATGATGTACAACACGTCTTGGATCTTCGCCAATGAGGTATGGTGCAAGTTCATCCACAGCTTGCGCGCAAGTCTTTGCACGTCCTTCTAAAATCGGTTCACCGAGACCAACTAATCCTTCATCTGTATGAATTTTTAGGAAAAGCCAACGCGGCTGTACAAGAAAAGTTTCTAACTTCGTAATTTTCATGGGTTCACCTTGAATTTGTTTCGACACACAGAATGTGTTTATAGTGAATAATTCTATGCTACCATTTCACCTGATATTTGTCAATCCAATTTCTCGTAAGTCTATAAAAAGGTGTTACCAATAATGTTGTAACGTGTTATAATGTGTTTATATGGTTTTAAATTCGAAGGGTAAAGTCAGAAAACTTTAATAAGGTGGTTGAGTGATGACAATTTCACATTTTAGAAAATATTTTCTTGCTGTTTTAATTGGAATGGTTGTTTCAACTCTTGTAATTTCTTGCGGCAACATTAATAATAACATTAATATTAAGAATAAAAAGCAAACACAAACAACAATTTCCGGGCTTGTTATTGATGAGCAGGGAAAATCAGTTGCTGGTGTTGAAGTCGGAATGCGTCCGATAGAATTTGACGATAGATACAGTTTTCCAACACCTGTTAGTACCGCTCTTTCCCGCTCAACGACTAATGCCAATGGACGATTTTCAATTGTAGACATCCCATCTGGCACAACAGAATTGCTACTATTACCGGAACGCGGTTCAGACTATAAAATTAAAACTGTTCAATTTGAGGGATTAACCTTCTTTGCTACTAAGTATAGTTCACTTCGTCAGTTTCCATTTGTTATTCAGCAAGGTGAACACCTAAAAAATATTGAGATCGCTGTCCTGCCACGGATGAAAATACGAGCTCAAATCGTATTTGATGATGGGACACCGGTTGCCAACACACGCGTCAAACTAAATATCAAGCCTAACATGTTCTGGGATAGTAGTTCCCGATATGATGGTAGTGTTAAGACTGATTTCAATGGTTACTTCTCAGAATATTTACGTGAGGCTGCAACTTACACCGTGTCGGTTAAATATAATCACCTCTCTGCTATTTCGGAACCGATTCCCTTAAAAGAAGATGAGCATTACGATAAACTGGTTCTGAAGCTATCCGAAAAAATTCCATCCGCCAACTCCGAAAAACCCGGCACACTAAAAACCGAACCACGCTTAACACCTACTGAAAGATGGAAAGCACTGCAGGCTATCTGGGCAGTAAACCCAACAAATGGACACGCGTATAAGACAATTTCTTGCCAAAGTTGGTATCAAGCAGTAGCCATCGCCAAAGGAGAAAACGCCTATCTGGTTACCATCAACGACGAATCCGAACAAAAATGGATAGAAGGTCTTTTTTCCAAAAAAGATTATTATTGGATCGGGTTGCGTCTTTCTGAAAAAGGGGAACAGTGGTATAACCGAGAATCGGTCAAATATGCAAATTGGGATACTCAAAAATCAAGAGAGATACCCACTGATGGCAGCGAAGTTTATGTCGCTATGGATGCTGCTACAAAAAAATGGATAGGCATTGATTCAAAAAGTCCATTCAGATTTCTTGTTAAAGGGGCAGTGATAGAAAAAGATACAATACCAACAAAATCCAAATAGTGTTATATCTCATAAAGCGGACATACTACGGATACAATTTATTCAGAACGAAATAGACATTACTCAAAATAATGTCGAAATACTTTACACTTCAAAAGGAGAAATTTGAGATGGTTTTTTCTTCTTACATAAAGCGACCTTTTGCGTACCTCGTGGCACTTGTAGTATTAGGATTTGTAATTACAGTGAATATTAGTATTGAAGCGAACTCAGCGACATTCTCTGGTCGGGTCGTAAATGGAAAAGGCAAACCTCTGGATGGGATATCAATAGTTCTCTTTCCTATGACCTTCGAGAATGGTAATATGGTCCCATTGTATCACGCTGTGCATAACTACCCCTCTTTTCAACGAACTACTCCCAACGAAGCGGTTAACGAAATAGATGATCCACGAGCACGTTTCGTCACTCCAAAATCGAAGAGTAACTCAGATGGACAGTTCGAATTCCTTGGAATCAAACCGGGTATGTATCAATTGGTAGCAGGGAAAGACGAGTTACCTACACCTATGTCTGTAATTATTGAAACTGATCTGGAAATTCAAATGATACAGATAGGAAAAATCACGCTTCATCCACCACCATCAGTTACGTATCTTGACATGGTTCCATTCGGTATCAAATCAGATGCGGAAATTAAAGATGTTGAAATTACGGTAAAATTTCGGACGAAAATTCACGGTAAAATTCTTTTCAAAGACAAACAACCACTTGCCAACGCGCCCGTCAACATTACCTTACATCATTGTAACATGGATGGAGCAGAGAACCGACCATTACAAAGAAAGTTTCTTTCTACTGATATCAACGGAAACTTTGTTCATTACGTAGATGAACATGGGATTTATTCTATATTTGCCACGTATCAAGAACTTGTCACCGGGTCCGAATTTTTTATCTTTGAAGAAGATGGTCTCCCTGAGGCATTGGTCTTGACGCTTGACAGCAACGCGCCGGATCCAGCGCAGCAAAGAGTGATGATACGTCCACCACGTTCTACATTTCTTCACGAAACTACAGACATTTGGGTAGCCAATCCTGAAAATCAGCAAATTTACAAAAGGATTATTTGCAAGAGTTGGGAAGATGCTCAAGCAAAGGCTATCCTTGAAGACGCGCATCTTGTTTCGATTAATAGTGAGGCAGAACAGATCTGGCTTGAGGGTATCTTTCAAAATGGTCCTGATTGGATTGGGTTGACCGATGATGTAAAAGAAGGTGAATGGCAATGGGATAGCGGTGAACCCGTCACATACACTAACTGGGCAGATGGCGATATTTTCCCAAACGACCTTGACGATGAAGAAAAAGACTACGTCATCATGGAATTTGGTGAAAGGCAGTGGGTGGCAATTGGTAAGGGGCATCTTGCCTGGAGAATGACACAGACTGCTATCATAGAAAAGGATGGTTTGCCAGCTAAAACACCAACGTCAGATAGGTAACTCTGCATCTGTAATAATGTCGTTGGTAGTTGCGCAATTCATTGACAAAGAGCCGCCAAATGGACGTAATGCATTTGGCGGCTCTTTATAGTAAAGTCCATAAATATATTGACATTTTAATTTATTCATGAGAGACTCTGTTATTATGAGATATTCAGCAGATTTACGCAAACGCGTTTTAGATTTTGTAGACGAAGGTGGTAGTATAACAGCCGCATCACGAACATTTTGCATCTCGCGCATGTGTATCTATACTTGGCTAAAATCCGAAGACCCTCTCACATCTAAAAAACCGGGACCTCGCGGACCCTATCGTCTGAACTATGAAGCACTCAGGCAACATGTTATCGATTTTCCTGATCATACACAACTTGAACGCGCCTCACATTTCGGTGTTTCCAAGCATTGTATTTGGTATGCGCTGAAAAAAATGAAAATCACGCGAAAAAAAAGCAGTTCGGATATAAAGAACAATGTGCTGTGAAAAGAGACGCTTATGTGTCCGCACTCACGGCAGCATTGTGTGAAGGCAAAACACCTGTTTATATTGACGAAAGCGGTTTCACGATAGAAGCAGTCAGACATTATGCTTATGCGCCAAGAGGAACTATTGTCTCAGATTTGCGTTCAAGTCAACAGTATAGAAGCACCTCATTGATCGCCGCGCGTCTATCGGATGATTTTATAGCACCTTTACTTTTTACAGGTGCTTGCAACACCGAGCGTTTCAACGAATGGCTTGAAACACACTTATGTGCACATTTGGATCAAACTCATGTAGTTATACTTGATAATGCAAGATTTCACAAAAGCAATCGCACACAGGAGTTGATCAATGGATGCGGTGTGAGCCTATTATTTTTGCCTCCATATTCACCGGATTTGAACCCGATTGAAAAGGATTTTGCCAACATCAAAAGACGATGGCAATACAATGCCGAAAAATCAATTCAGGAAATCATTAACGCGTATAAATAATTATGTGCTTTACTATAAAGAAAGAAGGAGAATGGGAATGGGATAGTGGTGAACCATTAACCTACAAAATCTGGGAAACCGATAAACTCTATGCTGACGAAACACTATCAGATGCGGAAAAAGATTACGTCCTTATGAGCCTAAACGGTGCATGGGAAGCAACAGCACCGAACTCTACCCTCTGGATTATGACACGTCAAGCTATAATTGAAAATGACGGACGACTGTCCACAATACCACCTAAGAGTAGATAACACTCTTTGAAATATTAATGTTGAACCATAGCACTAAATAGACATTTGTTTTCAAATAATAACATTCGTAGTCGCGCATTTCATTACGCCTTTTACATTCTTCAGTTCTGCTTGAACCGATAATTTCACAATGAAGTTTCATTTTATTGAAATGGTATTATAATTATTTTACACACCCCACTCCACCTTAACATTGCAAAATCCCTACAACTTAGGATATAATATTAAATACTCCAAATTCCAATCTAATAACTCACCAAACTTTGCATAAGGAGACGATTCCAATGAACAGATCCCACCTGACACGCTTTATTTTATTCATCGGATGTTTAGTGATTTTACTAATAATATCGTTTGACATTCATGCAGCAACGATTACGGGGAAAGTAGTTGACGAGGAAGATAAACCTATTCAGGATATTGAAGTATCCATCAAGTCATTTAAAGGCATCTTCCCTCCAGGTAGACATAATATGAATAGGCATGAACCAATCTTCCCACCTCCACCGCCGAGTATTACTGACGCTACCGGAGCTTTTACCATAGAAAACCTTGTTGCACCTTCGACAAATAAACTAAAATTATTTCCTGAACAGGATCCAGACTATGAAATTCGATCCATTGAAATGCAAGGAATCCAGTTCATCATGCACCCACACCAGTATAGTTGGCGCGAAGGATTCCCTTTTGGTATTGAAGAGGAAACTGACAAAATAGATGTAAGATTTATCGTTCGGAAACGTATGCGGATACGGGGACAGGTGTTAGCAGCGGATGGCACACCCCTTAGCAATGCCAGAGTCGAAATGTTGGTAAAAAGTCGCAGTATAAAGGGTTCAGGTAGTGGAAGCAGCAGTGGAATAAATACTCTTGATGAAAACGGTAGTTTTACCCGTTTTATTAATTCTCCTGCCTATTACACTGTCTCAGTAACATATCAAGGACAAACTGCAGAGTCCGCAGAAATACTACTTGAACAAGGACAACGTCTTGATGGTCTCTCCATTACTCTCCCAAACAACCCACATAAAGATAAGGTAGCTGAGATCGTGAAACAGCAGGCTATTGCACCTCCTGAACCCAATCGTATGCGTGATCTATTCATGATTCGGAGAAATGGAATATGGGCAATTAACCCAGCAAACAGACACGCCTACAAGAAAATTCACTGCGAATCTCCTGAAGAAGCTATTGAAATAGCGAAAGCACAAAAAGCACATCTCGTTGCTATCAATGATAAAGAAGAACAGCAATGGATCCTTGATGTTTTTAGCAAAGACAACTATTGGATCGGATACACAGATGATGGAAAAGAGAATGCAGTGAAGTGGGATAATGGTGATCCATTCACTTACACAAATTGGGACACAGATAAACTAATTTCCGATCCCGATACATCGCCTGATACTGTGGTGATTCCAAGCAAAAGACATGCAGTCCTCATCGGAGTGACTGGAAAATGGCAGCGGATACGCGCACATAGTCCAGTTGCAAGCATTACTGAAAAAGCTATCCTTGAAAAGAAAGACCTAATCATCGGTGCACCACAACCAGATACAAATTTAGAATAGCACACTTCAATTAACATAAGGAGATAGTCCATGAAATGCACCTATGCAATCAGAATACTCGTATCATTAACACTCATTTTAATATCCGCTGTATCAATTAGTGTTGCACAAGATGAACCTGTGGAACACGATGGTAAAGAGTCAGTCGGACTGTCAGGGAAAGTTGTGGATACAGAAGGAAATCCGTTGCCAGGATTCACATTTGCGATACAATCTACACAACTACAAGAAGGTATGGAAGGTATGCCACCAGAGATTATGTTCCAAATGCAATTTCAAGGACAGATGCAAGAACAAAATCAACCAGGTGTACCAAAGCGAATGGTTAAAGTAAAAACCGATGAAGATGGATCATTTAGTGCTGCCAATCTCCAACCAGGATATGTGCAAATAAATCCAATTCCAGAGGTTATGTTTAATCCAGAAGCAATTGAAGTACCCGATGATCCACAAATACCTGAACAAATCCGGCAGCAAATAAGAGAAAGAGAAATAATGAGACATAGACAAGCAATGCACATGCAGATGATGAGAATGGGTAGAATGGGATCAGATATGCAAGTCGTTTCCATTCAACTAAACAAACTCACTTTTTATAATACGGTAGAAGGTCCAACGGATTTTCAAGGTCTCACCTTTGGTCTTAAGGCGGGGACACACATAGATAACGTGAAAATTACTATTAAAAAACGCCTTAAGATCCGGGCACAAATCGTGTATGCTGATGGCAAACCCCTGGCTAATGCAAATCCACGTCTCTCCATGCGATTCCGTGGTGGTGAATTTGGCTCTGATGGTGGAACACACGGAACCAGTTGTCATACAGACACTGAAGGTTTTTTTACGCAATATAGGGAAGAACCTGGATTTTACACACTATTAATAACATACAAAGGATTTTCTGGTGGAGCAGGTCCTTTTATTCTTACTAAAGATCAACAACCTGAAAATATTGTCATCAAACTTGATGGGAGTCCAGCTGCACCAAAACGACCCACTGGTGAGGTTAAGAAGGTTGATGATAAAGCGCGACGTTTTATTAGGGACCTTCTCAAGAGAAATAACAATAATATTGTGGCTGAAGCTGTGGTACCAGGACAAGTGAAACCTGAGAAATTAGTTTGGATCATAAATCCAGCAAATGGACACGCTTATGCAAAGATTTCTTGCAAAGATTGGTATGATGCACAACAAAAGGCAATTGATGAAGACTCACATCTCCTCTCCCTAAACGACGAAGATGAACAGTTGTGGATTGACATTATATTTGGAAGTTCATACTATTGGATAGGACTCAACGATGTAGAAGAGGAGGGTTTATGGAAATGGGATAGTGGTGAACCTGTAACCTATACTAACTGGGCAACTCAGGATAGGTACCCTCAAGACAACACTCCCGATTCTGAAAAAGATTATGTCGCGGTTACTTTCTTTGACAGTGGTTGGCAGTCCACAAGTCAAGAGGGACTGACTTGGCGAAGGACGAATTCTGCTATCATTGAGAAAGATGGATTGGTATCCAAGATCCCTAAACCAAAAGCAGAATCTGAAGTTGATTAAACTCTTTGTGTATGCGAACACTACAGCAGCATATTTTTATCACGAAATCAGATTACCACAATACGCACATGAGTGCACTTCTTCATCACCATTGTACGTTTCACGTTCTGACTGCAGATAGGTCTCGTGATTGGTAACACAATTTGTGTTCTCACACTGATGTATAGAGTCACCTATGTTTCGGGTTGGAGGCTGTGTCAAAATAAGTTGCTCCAACCCCAGTAGACTGGCAATGAGTGCCATCCGAATCGGGACAGCATTCCCAGATTGTTCAAAATATGCTGCGCGCGGGTCATCATCTAACTCATAAGCCAATTCATTCACGCGCGGAAGCGGGTGCATAATCATCGAATCCGGTTTAGCGGTTTTCATCACTGCCGCGTTCAGCAGATAACTTCCGCGCACCGTCTCTGCATCTACAGTTGGTGGGAGACGTTCTTCCTGCAGACGATTAACATAGATTACATCAAGTGTTTCAATTACTTCTGTTACATTTTCTACTTCAAGAGGTATCTGTTGATGAACTTGTGCTAACCTTTTGAGAATCCAAGGTGGCATTTGTAATCCGTTTGGAGCAATATGGACAAGGTTACCACCGAATCTCGCAACGGCTAATGCAAACGAATGCGCTGCACGTCCATACCGAAGATCACCACAGATACCCACGGTTAATCCTTCCACCTGAGACTTACGCCTAATAATTGTATAAAGATCTGTAAGTGCTTGTGTCGGATGGGTGTGGCTTCCGTCTCCACCATTGATGACTGGAATATTCGCATGACTTGCCATTACTCGTGCTGATCCTGCCCAATTATGTCGCACTACAATCACATCGGCATAGTTTGTAACCATCCGAGCAGTGTCAGCAAGCGTTTCACCTTTTGTCATTGAGGTAGAACCTGGATCAGAGAAACCAAGTGTGCCACCGTTGAGACGTTCCATCGCGCTTTCAAAAGAAAGACGAGTACGTGTACTCGGTTCATAGAATAGTGTCGCAAGCAATTTGCTACGACAAATCCCTGCCCACGTATCATGTTGTGATTGCATCCCTGCAGCCAGTCTAAAAATCTGTTCAATTTCAAAATTCGACAAATCGTCGAGTGTTACCAAATGTCGCATCGTCCTCCAATGATTGCTTGTTATATGTACGCCTAATCTATTTCATTCAGGTATATTTTTTTCTATTCACAAACCTTCAAACTTCCAACCAAATCATATATTGAACTCATACCTGTCTTATCAAGATATGCATGGATACCATCCACCACTTCCATTGATGCTTTTGGATTCACAAAGTTAGCCGTTCCAATCGCCACAGCAGATGCACCTGCAATAAAATATTCCACCGCATCAGTCGCCGTCATAATACCACCCATCCCAACAATCGGTATAGAGACACTCTTGTATACCTCCCAAACCAATCGCAATGCCACGGGTTTAATTGCCGGACCGGAAAGACCACCGGTCACATTTGCGAGTTCCGGTTCGCGAGTCTCAGCATTGATTGCCATACCAATAAGCGTGTTAATAGCAGAAAGCGCATCTGTCCCCGCATCTTCAACCGCACGTGCAATGACTGTTATATCTGTAACGTTTGGCGATAACTTTACCAATAAAGGCAACTGTGTTTTTGCTCTAACCTCTTTGACAAGTTGATGTGCCAAAGTCGCATCAACACCAAAACTCATCCCACCGCAATCTAAGTTCGGACAGGATATATTGAGTTCCACACCAGCAACACCACTTACCTCACTCAACTTCTCAACTACCGTCAGATATTCCTCAACTGTTTTCCCACAAACATTGACAATCACGGGTACATCATAATCCCGAAGGTAAGGTAATTTTTCCGAAATAAAACCGTCTACGCCGACATTCTGCAGTCCAATTGCATTCAACATACCTGATGGCGTTTCCATTATGCGGTTCATCGGATTACCAGGCCACGGTACGCTTGTAACACCTTTAACGACAATGGCACCGAGTCGGTTTAAGTCCACGAAATCCGAGTATTCGCTGCCGTAACCGAAGGTGCCAGATGCAGTCATCACAGGATTTCGCATCTGAATCCCGCCAATATTTACAGTGAGTGATGGGTCGTATGTATCCATAATTAATTCATAATAGCAGGTCTACTTGAAAATTACAAGACTACATTACCAACTCAGATAGACAACGCGAAAATCAAAGAACAATCCAAGAATACTAATTACAGATGCAACAATAACATCCCCAATAACCAACCCAATGAAGAACGGAATTGCACGACGATATAACCGAACCCCTCCTGTTGAAAGCAGAATCCTTTTCATCATCCAACTAATCAGAAGCGGAAACCATAATCCAGTAAACGTCCACCAACTGGATACAACATAGCCAACAGGATGTAGTGGCCACTGAATAAACCGCCATCGCAATAGTAGCAAACTGATGGCAAACATAAACCCTCCTGCAGTATAAAACAGACCACTAATGTTGGTGTCACTGGGGTTATATAGCCAACCAGCAAGTCGGTTGTAGGCAGCACGTGCATACCAAGAACGTGCATTCTCTAAACCGACCTGATACGAGAGGTGTAGGTGTCCCCAAGCAGCTGAAAGTGCACCTACGAAGATTGCAATTGCTAATACCCATAAGAGTTGCGTGCCATTAAAGCGAGTTTGATGTGCAAGTTTTAATGCCTCTAATTGATGTGGCATAGGATGCGCGCGATAAGATAGATGATTCAACCAGAAAAATAATGACATCACTGATAAATTGCGATTACCGATACGTCGTGTCCCAATTGCATCTGTCAATAGCAGATCCGGACCAGCATTATATAGATCGTGTGCAGGTGGTCCCAATTCCGCACGAATCCGTGTAATAGTTATAGACATTGCGAAATAGATCACGAAAAACAGCGCAGCAAACCACAGAGACATTCCTGCTTTCAAACAAAAAGCAATAATCAAGACAAATCCAATCAGCGCGCCAATTATGGCTGTCTTATAGCGTAACGCTTCACCTTCATCATTATCATGCAGTGTCCTACTGAAAAAGGTTTCCAACACAACCTTAACATGTGAACGTCCCATCCACAATGTCCAGAGAAATAGTGCTATCCAGACACCACGAATCTGTGCCATTTCCCTCGGAAAGCCGATAGCACTACGCCACCCAAAGCTCTGTCCGATAATCCTTTCAAAATGCCAGAACAGGTGAAAGAACCAACATGAAAATCCCAAATCAAGAGGAATCAAGAAACCTATACCGATTGCAAACGGGAAGAAACTTATGCGAAATCCGGGGTTATTCATCGCACTCCACGGTGCTTCGGTAAGACGGAAACTATGATAAAGTGGAATTGTTGGGAAAACAGGATTGATTTGGTGTAAACTATAGAGTAGGTTAAGTAAGGCAGCGATACACAAACCTACAGTCATCATTCGCCGATTGAAAAAGCGACTTTTACCTTGTGTGATTTCTAACGGTAGTTGTGCTATCGGATAGGTGAGCCGTTCATGTTCCTGCCACTGTTTACGTAACAGCACATTCAGACAAAGCATCGTTACACCAAGAACAAGACAGAAACCGACCCATATCAGTGATGGTATTAACCACGCTTGAATATGTGATTGGAGATAGAGCGTAGATTCCCCTTCATAGAACCCACGTAATATATCATGTTCACCAACCACAAGCCAGTCAGGAAGGTGTTGATGAAAGAGTTGTGACCATTCGTTTTCAGGTGTTGCATACCAAAATCCGTTACCCATCAACGGCACTAACACTTGCAGCATATCGCGTCCGGCAAACACAGATGCTTGGCATAACATAGCATAGATAGTCAGCAGCTCAACTTGCGTGAATGCCAGTTTTGGTCGCAACCGTCGTAGTAACGTATTCACTGCAATAAGCACAAGTAAGGTGAATAGGACATTAAACAGTAGTGCTAAACTTGTCGGACGGTTAGAATCCCAAATGTAACTGAGATGCAGAATCCAATAACTGTTAAGGGGTATGAGGACAATGCCGATGAGGGTCGCACGTATCGTTATTGGACTTTTTGATGGGGACTTCATAGAGAGGAAGTAATATGGTGATGGTGGTATTTGGTCTCGTTGTTTTGATTCTTATCGGTGGAGGTGTGTTGGTAGCACGTTTGGCTACGGTAGCAAAGTCCAAAGGTTCTTGGATATGGGGTGTTCTAATTCTTATCCTCCTTATTTCTATTCCGCTTTTTCTCTTAGGAATCTGTTTTTGGTTACTAAATATTTATACTATAGACTTCGGTCCATTTAATAACTAACTCATAGTCGTAGAATCAGAATCTGTAGTGTTGACATCAACAGAATCTGTAGTTTTCCCTGCTATATAGAGAAACCAGATGGTTAACCCAACTGCAATCACAATCCACAGCAATCCCCATAATTCAGTCGAAAGAATCCCATATTCTTCTGACAACATCCGAGCATCGGATCGTAAATTTGACCTATCCAAAACATCACTCTTTATATCAAGAATTGCATAGAGGCAGCTTGTTATACCAATAATCCGTAAAATCCAATCATTCACCACCTCTGGCAGAAATAAGCCGATTGCAATTAAAGAGACACCAAAGCCGATTCCAAAAAGATAGGTGAACATATCAGATCCGAAAGCGATGGTGATAACAACCATACCGATACCGATTATGACACTAACTGCCTTATCAAAATGGGTTCTTGCAGCCAAAAGAAGGATCACACCACCCCATATCAAACTCCCAAGATAACCTGCGGATAGCGTCCAGAAACGGGATCCTCCCTTTGTAAGTGCATGTCCTCCCTGTTTCGGATTAATCTCAAGTTCTACAATACTGCCACCCGTAGCAATCGCAGCAAGTCCGTGGCTTACTTCATGCATAAACACAACGAATATCTTGAGCGGATACAGAGCCACTGTACTCCACAACAAAGTAATCACTATAAAAATCAAAAAAAGGGCAATATATCTTTTAAAAAGTGACATCATCCAACCTTATATGAAGTTCCAATACATAGGTATTTTCTATAATAACTGTTAGACTATTCTATCACATCACGGTAAAAATTGCAAATCACTGTAAAACACATTTGTAGATTTAATATTGACACACAGCATAAGCGTAAGTATAATAGTTGATACTGCATTACATGGGTTTTCTCAGGTGTGCAGAATCTGTTAGTTGAACCTACGAATGCAAAAATCCAGACTTCTCCTACTGTTCCTCACCCTATTTTTTGTAATGCTCGGGTTTGGAATTATAATTCCAAACCTTGCTTATTACGCAAAGGATGTTGGAGCAACCGCCATCGAAATCGGTATATTACTATCCATTTATTCTGGAATGCAACTCTTTTTTGCTCCGCTTTGGGGTAGGCTATCAGACAAATACGGTAGGAAACCCGCAATTCTGTACGGATTGCTTGGAAATGCATTAGCATTAGCTGCTTTTGGGTTAGCTAAAGATTATATCTGGCTACTTACTGCCCGAAGTGCTGCAGGAATCGCTTCAGCTGCCGTATTACCGAGTGTGATGGCGTATGTGGCAGATGTCACTACAGAAGAAGAACGTGGCAAAGGTATGGGATTGATGGGTGCGGCAATGGGACTCGGATTCATCCTTGGTCCAGCCATTGGCGGGGTATTAGGAAGTAATGATCTCCCCTTCTTTGTCGCAGGTGGGTTGTCTTTCCTGACATTTCTCTTTGTACTGGCAATACTACCAGAATCCCTACAGAAAGATGTTGTGGTAGAAGGACACAAATGGATCTCACCACAGGAATTATTGGACAAAAAGACAATAAAATCACCTTTGATTCCTCTATTCCTTGTGGCGTTTTTCTCTACCTTCAGTTTCGCAGGATTAGAAACTACATTCCCACTGTTCATTGATAAGGAATGGGGATTTAACCAAAAAGAAATGGGATGGATGTTTATGGTCATGGGGGTAATTGTTGTTCCGCTACAGGGTGGGTTACTTGGTAGGTTAATTAACTGGATAGGAGAACGTAGGATTATCATGGTCGGACTGTTGTTAAACGTCATCGGCATGACACTGTTTCTATATGCGTTTAACTTCGTAACGCTAACTGTTTATCTCACAATTACAGGAATCGGGAATCAACTCATACGTCCAACAAATACATCGTGGATATCCAAGCAGACCAATATTGGACAAGGTGCTGCGATCGGCATTATGGATGCGTTTTTGAGTCTGGGACGAATCGCGGGTCCAATTCTCGGTAGTTGGTTATACGCTAAATCAACACATCCAGACTATATCAAATCATTCTTTAGCTTGTTTCACAACGGATGGTTATATAGAAACAATGCCTATTCCTATACCATATTAGCAGTAATTCTTTTACTTGCTACCGTTTGTCTTTATGCACCTTTGAGAAATGTTGAAAACAGTGTCAACGATGTAAATTCCCAAATCTAACAAAACTGAGTTACTTATGGGCATTCGGGCTTATATCCCAACGCTTTAGCTTTGGGATATAAGCCCGTTAAAGACTTGATACTTGATAGTCCATGAAAACCTATAAATATCCGATTGGGAAACAATCGAACACGATACGCATTGGCAATCTGCTTGACGATATGTGGCAGGTGCATGAGTATTTTCATAAGTGGCAACGCCACCGGTATCAAGACGGACTGCCGTATGCCGGTTATGAGGCAATGTGTGCACACTTGAGTGATTTGAAAAAGACGACGCACCCACATTGGAATGCTTTGCCGTCTCAAGGAACCCAACAAGAGTTGAAACGTATCCATTTGGCATACGATCGGTTTCTCAAGAAACTCGGTGGCAGACCGAAAATCAAAAAGCGACACAAGTTCAAGTCTATCACCTTTCCAGGCGAAGCGGGGTGGTCTCTGAAAAATAATCGCATTACTCTTACATTCCGCAAGTGGGATAAGGGTAAGTGACGATTTGATAAAGTGCCATATACGTTTCATAAGCACCGCCAGTGGCACGGCACTATCCGTCGTATTACACTCAAGCGTGATGCTTGTGGGGACTATTGGATTTGTATTACAACAACCTATACAGACTTTAGACCTCTGCCCACTACAGGTCAAAGCGTAGGGGCAGACTTCGTCATGAAAGACGCATACTTGACACTTAGCACGGGTGAGAAAAAACAACACCCGGAACCTTTGAAACACTCCTTGAACAAACTTCGTAGTCTCAACAAAGAACTTTCTCGTAAAGTCAAAGGTTCTAACGGTTGGTGGCGGTGTGTCCGACACCTCGCAGGTCTCTATCGGAAAATCACCCATCAACGCAAAGACTTTCACTGGCAACTCGCAAGTGAACTTTGTAAGAAGTTTGATACGATTGCCATTGAAACGCTGAACCTTGACGGTATGAAACGGCTTTGGGGACGTAAAGTCTCGGATCTTGCGTTCTACCAGTTTGTTGAGATATTGAAGTATAAGTGTCAAAAACATAAGCGTGAGTTGCGTCAAGTCGGTCAATGGACGGCTACAACGAAACCGTGTAGTGATTGTGGATTTCATAACGAGACCCTAACTTTGAACGATAGGCAGTGGACATGCCCCGACTGTGGTTCACACCACGATAGAGACATCAACGCTGCGATAAACATTTTGCGGGCAGGGATAGCCGTTACTTAACGATATGCCTACAGATTCTGTAGGGAAACGCTCGCTGGTGGAGCGACAGTTAGACGGTGGACGCTTTGAGAAAACCGCAGTCGCTATGAAACCGAAGCCCACGCCTTTAGGCGTTGGGTGCTATCACAATAATATCCAACTTTTATCATTAGATGCCGCCACATACTTTTTCTACATCCCATAGAAATACGAGGGTGTTAACTAACTAATGGTATTTGGTTGTCCGCCGCCGAGATTTAAAATGTCAAACACGTTCGCATTGACACGGAACCGCGCAAACAAAGCAATCGTTAGGTCTACCATTTCCACGCTTTTTGAAACAATAATAGACTTGCGTTTGAACCTGCCGAACCCGTGTCGCATCAGGCAGTTATTCTGCTCAATGCGATGTGTTTCTGCTTTTGTCTGAACATGTTTTGAAGCAGGTAATAAGGTTTCATAAACGTGCCATTTGTCGGTATAAAATACCTCAATGTCCAACACAGCAAGGCGTGTTGTGAGTTTCTCAAGTGTTGCTTTGTTGCGTCCACCGCATTCCCACTCTATGAGGTGTCCAGTATTTCTATCAAGCACTTTCCATATCCAAAGTTGTTTTTCTTGTTTTTGATATAATGCCACATTTTATCAAGTTCCAAAACAACAGGCGTGCCGGGTGAAAGCGTGGGTTTGGGGGCTTGCTTTTTCGCAAAGTTTCGTATCCATTTCAGCACAGCAGTTGTCCAAACATCAAAAAGTTTTGAGATAGCGTTCATTGAAATCCCATGACACTATAAAAGCACAGACACCCTTTTATGTGCGGGTGGGTGTCCTCGGGGTGTTGTGCGCGTCCATTGATACCCGCAAAGTTTACATGTATGACGTTGATTTTTGTTGACAAAGCCGTTTTTCAAAAAGTGCTTGTTTTGACATCTTGGACACCTTCTCATGATATCCTCCGAGTAAAGTGAATTGTTGTAATGGAGGATACAGAGTAACAACACTTAAGTGAATAAAAAATCGTCCAAAGGACATTCACACTATTTGTCCAATAGGTTATCATTTAGAAAATTGGTTGTGGGGCATCACAGTTTAGAGGGATTGTGGTCTTTGGCATCATTATTTGGTTAACACCCACAATTATTTATCAAACTCACGTTATGATAGATAGTAAAAAATTAAATTGACATTTACGTCTTGTAATAGTGAACTCCAAATATTTCCGTTCGTAGTCGTGCAATTCATTGCGCCTCGGACATTCAGCACCCAGTGAATGCCATAAGCGCATTCATACCGTTGATTTGGCGGTGCGAAAGGTGTATAGAAATCAGATACCAAACATAGAACAATCCCTAGCGGGGCGACACAAACGAATTCATTTGAAAACTTATTCATCATATACTATAATAATCATGTCTAATAATAAATCAATCAAGGAATTAAAATGTTAAATCAACCCAGAATACTTCAACTTTCAGAATTGAGCAAAGATATAAATGAACTTAGAAATGATGTTTCATTTATATTGACAATTAAGTATGATAAATTGGTTCGTAACAGTCAGTAACTGGTAAAGCAATACTTGTTGGCTGTATCTTCAAAGTATCTATGTGAACTTATTATGAAAGAGCCCAAATTTACCCAGCATCCAACGGAAATATTTGGTTATCCGTATGTTATCAAAGATGCAGCAGTTGAAACGATTCGTGAAAAACAGTTTTGCCCCTTCTTGAACGGTGAATGTAAAAAACCTCGGAAAAGCGAACCTGAGGTCAAAATTGGAGTCGGCACGGTTGGCTACAAAGGTAACTTTTACGAAAACATAACCCCAGTTGTTGTATGCCCTCATCGTTTTGAAGAACCTACCGTCTACAATACGATTAACGAATTATATTTCGGACATTTACCAGATGATTATGAGATAAAATGGGCAACTGAAGTCTCTTGTGGAGTGGCTGGAAGTATTGATTTTGTCGCAGCTAAAATGAAAGAAGAAAAAATTGAGGACTTTCTATGTGTTGAATTTCAAACAGCAGGAACGACGGGAACCCCTTGGGAAGCAGTTTTAGATTTTAAAAAGACAGGACATTTTCAGAAGAAAACCTATAAATATGGAATAAATTGGGCGAATCAGTATATCAAAACCATGATGCAGCAGGTTTATAAAAAGGGTATGGTAATTGAGAGTTGGGGCAAGAAAATTGTGTTCGTAATGCAAGATGTCGGATTAGCTTATATTCAGTCTGCTACAGATGCACAAGATTTACATGAAGTAAGAGATAATGATGCTATCCATTTTTGTACGTTTCGTGTGATATGGAATGAAAACAAAAAGACATGGCAGCTGGAATTTGACAAGCAAGTCAGCACAGATATAGAAGGCATTCGAAAGATATTAGGTGGGACTCATGAAAATAAATTTCCATCCATCAATGAATTTGAAAATAATATCAGTAAAAGGTTAACTTTCTCAAAACAATCGAAAAGTATTTAGACGATTTCTGGCAATCTCTACATATTCTTCGCTTAACTCTATTCCGAGGCCCTGTCTGTTAAGTTCATTTGCAGCTACTAACGTACTTCCTGTGCCCATAAAAGGATCAAGGATAACGCTACCGACACGACTAGTAGCTTTAATCGGCAACTCTAATAACTTAGTTGGAAACACAGCGCAATGAACATCTTTTCTCCATTCATCTTCGGGAACAATATTCCAAATGTTTGTCGGTAATGGTCCTTTAGCATTACTTGCAGTTATATAGAAACCTTTAGTTTTTAATTCTTTAGCACGACCACTGATCTCTAAATTATCGCTATGGAAAGTACGCTGTTCACCTCTAATCGTCATCCTAAAATCAACCAACTCACCATCTCTGATTCTCTCTAACGTGTTGTCAAGTGCTCTTAATGCCTCCGCACGCTCTTGATCATTTAACTCATTAGAACCAAGAATCTGTCTACGGTATTTTTTTCCACTGACTCCCGTGATAGAGACCACTTCTTTACCATTGATTTTTGGAAGTGTTTTCGGTTTAACTCTGATTTGATCAGCGTCGTAATAATACTTCTTATTCTTAACAAAGTGAAATACGTGTTCATGGACATCTCTAAGTCTGTCTTTTGCACTTTGCGTGCCCCTGAGTTGGTGCCAGATAACATCGTTCCTCAGAATCCAGCCATCCTCCTGCATCGCAAGTGCAACACGCCACGGCATTCCCATCAGATTTTTATTATGGTATTTATCACCGAGATTTAACCATACGGAACCATCAGATTTTAATATTCTTTTTATCTCTCTAAATATTGCTGCAAGTTTTTTTGCGTATTCTTCAGGTGTCTTTTCCTCACCAATCATCAAATTACTATTATTTCCATTTGTATGATATTTTCTCATTTGCCAATAAGGAGGTGATGTAATAACGCAGTCAATACTCTTATCGGGAATTTCTGTTAAGATTTCTTCGCAATTTCCTGTCAACAATCCGTTTATTTGATTTTTACGTAGGACTTTATTTATTATCTGTTGATTTGTCATATCAATAGTTCCTTTTGAAATTAAATAAATCATAACGATTATGCAACAACTTTTCCTTATTTTGTCCTTATATCGTCTACAACGTAGAAGATATATTAGATAAGGATCCCAAGCAAATCGTTGAAATACCAAGATCGAATAAATACATTATACTACATAAACAAAAGAATTGTTACAAATTTTGAATGATTTTAGGGTTCTTTAGTTGAGGGTGTTAACTAACTAATGATATTTGGTTGTCCGCCGCCGAGATTTAAAATGTCAAACACGTCCGCATTGACACGGAACCGCGCAAACAAAGCAATCGTTAGGTCTACCATTTCCACGCTTTTTGAAACAATAATAGACTTGCGTTTGAACCTGCCGAACCCGTGTCGCATCAGGCAGTTATTCTGCTCAATGCGATGTGTCTCTGCTTTTGTCTGAACATGTTTTGAAGCAGGTAATAAGGTTTCATAAACGTGCCATTTGTCGGTATAAAATACCTCAATGTCCAACACAGCAAGGCGTGTTGTGAGTTTCTCAAGTGTTGCTTTGTTGCGTCCACCGCATTCCCACTCTATGAGGTGTCCAGTATTTCTATCAAGCACTTTCCATATCCAAAGTTTGTTTTTCTTGTTTTTGATATATAGTAAAGAGAAATGTCTATCGAGACAATTACAATTTGGCTGACAGGAAAGAATTTTGGGCTGAGTTGCTTGAAGTATGGTTTTTTAAGATTGGACCGGTTGAGTATGGAGATCCAACAAATTTCAGGACTGTAGAAGAATTCATTGAATACGATCCTATGGTCGGAGAACTGATCCAGGAGTGGTTTATCCATGTGCCGATGCAGGACTATTTCTCTGCGGATGCTGTGATGGCACGGGAGAACCAAGAAGAATAAGATGTAATCTTTACTACAAGTAATAATGGTAGGCTTATGCATGGAGATACGGCTTGTTTCCGCAGAAAAGGCATAACCTCAATTCCTTGCTCATCTATTATTAACATCTTAACCCTCTGTTGCAGTTTTGGGTTAAGTATACTAAAACGCTTATTTTCTGGCAAATCCCTGTGCCAAAAAATAGGCGTTTTTTGTTCCTTTTTTTCGCGAAATACGTTATTATTAAGTGAACAATTCAAATTCCTCTGCTAACCGGCATTGCAAAGGGCTGGACACCTTGTCCACCCTGCCGGGAGCGACAAAAGAGGAGAAAGAGGATACATTTTGAAACATATTACAATCATCTGTTTGTTTTTAGTTGCATTTTATGGGTGTGGTGCTACATCCTATAACACAAGTTACGAAACAGACGAAATAATTGTAGGAGTTGGTGTAGCGGTTTTCAGCACTATAGTAATTTATGCTATGCTTGCATCATTAGAGGAAGAAGCATATCAAAAATCACGAAAAGCAAGGGAACAATTGAATGACCTCTTGAACACATGGATAGGGCGTTATGTGTCAGATATGATATTAAGGTTAGGCCCCGCAAATGAGATTACGACTGATGGCAAGGGTGGAAATATCTATATTTGGTCATTTAGCAGGACTAAACTTATTGCCCTCGGTACAACCGATACAACAGGTATAGTAAAAGAAATCTTTGGCGATCATTACTTCAAAGCGAAAACGACGCGTACTCCAGCACGATACAAAACATACCAACTGAAATTGATGTTTTGGGTTAATCAAGATGGTATTATTTATCACTGGATGCAAAAATAAGTATATGAAACGAAACATCACAAGCTCATTGCCAGGTCTATCACAATATATTGCATCAAGACAACGCAGTCTCTAAACTAACACAATTCAAACAAGCAGCATCGCTTGGTATTTGTTATGCACGAAAATAATGATTGCAAACTCGTAGGACTGACGCGTCATATAGTATCTGAAGACGTTCATATTATTATTGACATACTTTTTCAACATCCCATAGAAATACTAAACCATCCGAACTACCACTCGCAAGAGTTTTACCATCGACTGAAAAAGTTAGTTCTTTTATGTTTGTTGTATGACCATTGACGGTAGATAATTTTTTATTAGTTGTAATATCCCATAAGCGAATTTTCCCGTCTCTACCACCACTCACAAGTATTGTGCTATCAGGTGAGAATGCCAATATCTCTACGGTTCCATTTTGACCTTGAATAGGTGTCATTTCTTTTCCGTTCTCAATATCCCATAACTTAATCTTAAAAGGACTATTCGTAGTCGCAAGAATCTTGCCATCTGCAGTAATTGCCAATGCACCAGTCTTCCCTAAAGGAAGGTTGAACATTTGAGTGCCAGTGCTAACGTCCCATATTCGTACTGTTCCATCCTCTCCTCCACTGGCAAGCGTTCTGCCGTTGGGTGTAAAGGCTAATGCTTTTATTTTATCTGTATGTCCTTTGAGTGTATAGTGTATTTCTCCATTCGGAACATCCCAAGTCAGCACCGAAAAACGGTTGTCCTCTTTTGCACCCCCCACATTTTGAACAGTGGCAAGCATATAACCATTTTGCGAGAATGCGATTGCCTCTCCTCCCAATGCATGGTAGGTAGTGGAAGTTATATTGCCTTGAACCTTCGTTTCATTGTATGATTTTATGGGAAAATCAGATTGTTTTTGTCCCATACTGATATCCCATACACTCAACGTGCTGACAAGACTCTCCTTAGCAATCCCATCGTTGATCTTTTCATTATATGTAAAACTATCTATGTTGGTTACCGTATTACCTTCAGGTGAAAATACCAATGCATCGGAAAAACCTGTAGTCTTTATATGTTTATACAGTTTAATAGGTGTGGATGTATTCCATACTTGAATTGAATATAGGTATCCACTCGCTAAGCTATTACCTTCAGGAGAGAACGCCAAAGATGTAAGTAATTCTGTATGTTCTGTTTTAAACGTAAATAACTCATTACCTGTGTCTGCATCCCATAATCGAATCTCACCTATTGGATTTGCAGCTGCTATCTTCTTACCATCTTCCGAAAATGCCATCACACTAATTCTTCCGTCTAACTTCCTACTTAGTGTAGTTCTATGTTCTGTAGTTGGAACATCCCATACCTCCAAATTACCATCTTTCGACTGACTAACTAACGTTTTTCCATCTTTAGAGAATTTCAGTATACCCCAAAGTATTGGGTTTTCAGTCAAGGCTGTTATCTGTTCCCCGGTGTTAACATCCCATAAACGGAGTGAATCGTTAGGTGCATGAGAAACAAGAAGAGTACCATCTGGTGAAAACAGAAGTTGTTGTATCTGTTCTTTTCGATCAAAAAGCGTCTTAATGTGTTTCCCAGTATTGGCATCCTCCAAACGTATTTTCCCATCCTCAAACCCGAGTGCAAAAATGCCTCTATTCTCTTTATTTAGGAATAAATCTGAGGCTGTATGGTCACTTCCAGATAGGAGTTTCAGTGCGCGACCGAGACTATCTAAAGATTTTGGACGAAAATCTAACTTCTTCTTACCAGTGGTAATATCCCATAATTTAACGGAGTCAATATGATTTTCACATTGAAGAGATTTACTATCTTCAGTAAAACTAAGGGCTTTTATTCGTCCTATATCATTCTTAAAGGAATTCAATTGGTTGCCAGTAGCAATATCCCACAGTAAAATATCCTTAAACAACCCACTCGCCAATGTTTTTCCATCAGGTGAGAAGGCAACAGGACCAAATTGTGATGTATGATTAGTAAACAGTGCAAGTTCAGCACCGGTGTTAGCATCATAAAGCCATACCCCCGAAGAACTCCCTACTGCGATTTGACTGCCATCTGGTGAAATCTGTACTCCGTTTACTTTTCCTTTTCCCAAACGAGCTACTGCACCATCCGGTAAATTCCTTTGAATATATTCCTGTGCAATCACATTCCCATGGAATATGGTGTGGACAAATAACAGAATAGTGAAGATAGATAATTTTTTCATGGTTTATCTCCATGCAATAACAATGGCAGCCTATGCATCACTCGTCTTGTATTATATTCAAGTCGATAACGTTGATGTGCTTCGTCATCCGGATAATGTTCAGTTTCTGGATAAGGATAAGCAGACATCCCATGAAACGGCAGCGGTTCAACTGTTTGTGATGTGAGTGTATTGATATCCCCATCCTTATCCCATCCATCGCTGTAGAGGATAAAATCACGCACCCAACCCGATTTTAATGGTGGCAGTCGTAACGCGTCAAATTCCACAGTAATTTCATCTCCTGCGTTGAGGATCACATACATATCATCAACAAACTGCAACAAAGGATTGACATCCCCGTACCGTGTGTAAAATCCTTCAAGATCACGCCACTGTCCGTCTGTCGTCAACTTTTGGTAATCAAATAGATGGGGTGCATGCGGATTAGGACGATACATTTCAGAAAAACCTCTGTAATGTAGGTCTGCACTATCAGGGTTTAATTCTGTGATTTTCATTCGGACATTCTGTTCACCAATAGTAAAAAACACGGCATCCCAGTAAATCTGCATATCGGTCTCAATCCTTACCCTTCGGTCATCTGATAAAAATTTACCTGTCACATCAATCATTATGGTCTTATTTTTACCAGCCGGTATACCAAACATATCAATAACGGTTTTCCACTTTCCAGCATTGTCCTTCACAGCAACCGAGGGGAAGTGTGGATTAATTGCAGGATTCTGTGACAAGGAAACGTTGATACTGGTATCAGTAGGGAAAATCCAACCGTTCAGGTATAGTGTCACTGGTTTGTCATTAGGAACATCACCGAGGTCAAGTATGATGGCGTGCGGTTCCACAACACCTTGATATGGACCAGGTGCATGTTCTACAGCATATTTGTAATCTACATCTTTTAATTCTTTAGATACATCCTGACCTATATGATTCACAGCAGATACTGGATATCTTTTATCTGATACACCATATATCTTGAATTCAGCAAATGGGGGTGGCGTGTACTGTTCATTTACATATATTTTTGTATCCTCTGGATGGTCAACTACTATAAGTTTGACCATATCAAAATAGGCTGTTTCCCACAATTCTTCTGTAATCTGTATGGAATATTTACCTGATTTTGGTTTCATCTGCGATGCAGATATCTTGACAAAATCCTTAGTCTCATCAGGTGCGACAAACCCCATAGAAGTAATTAGACCAAGCGGAGCACGCCAAAGAAGATCGGTGACAAATTTGTATTTCTCCCCATCGTAGACATATAGAAAAGGACATGAGCCTTTCAATACTTGTTTTTCAAGTATCCTCTGTTTTGCTTTCGGTTCAATCACGTTCTGAGGAACACCGTTTGTCCACACAACCCGCACAACATCTGCAGCATCAAATTCACCTAATCCGAAGTGCGTCACCTGTTGCGACACATATTGCATTTGATACAGATCGCTGACTTTTACCTCAATCTTAGAACCGAAACCATCTCTATTTACTTTATTATTTCCTGTCGTAATCCCTTCCAAACGCACTTGTATCCAGTTGTTTTGGTTTCCGCCGTTGTTTTGCAGTGCACGTAGTTGTCCTTTATCATTAATATAAAATAGATCTAAATCTCCATCGTTGTCGTAATCTCCTACTGCCCCTGCGATACCTTTTTCCATCGGTATGTCGGTTTGTAAGATAGCACTGTTATCTGTGAATCGACCTGTCCCATCATTCCTAAACAAAGACATCCCTTGTTTACTAATAATCCATAGGTCCAGAAATCCATCATTATCGTAATCAAGACTTATCATGTTCGTTGACGGATCGTCACGGTTTCTTTCAAAAATCTGTTTAGAACGCGAATCAACAACAAAAGTCGCGTCCCCTATATTACGGTAGAGATGAATACCTGCACTTGTCGCTAAAAACAGGTCAATGTCCCCATCATTATCGTAATCTCCCATGGAAACTGAAGTGTATCGTACTTCTTGAGGAATTCCGATTTCGTCAGATACAGCACGGAGTTTCCCTTGACGAAGGTTGTCGTATAATGTGCATCCAGTCCCCCTATTTATAACAAAGATATCAATATCACCATCGTCATCAAAATCTGCTGCGAGTGCTTCTATAGGGTCATCATCTATAATCTCTTCTTTATCCGGAAAAATGAAAGTTTGCTCGCTTACATCTGTTAACTCACCATCTCCATTATTCCGATATAATGTCATTCCTGATTTATTGGAAAGTAGATCGAGATCGCCATCATGATCATAATCTATAGGTAATAATACATCAAAGAAGATATCTTGTATTCCATCTTTATCAATATCAGCATAGGAAACATTATTTGGATTTCGAGACTGTTCTCCTAAGTTTATTGGAAGGTGATGGTCAATATCATATTTACCATCTACGTTCCTAAGTAGTGTTGCAGGTGATGTTGTAATAATATCTAACATTCCATCATTGTTGTAATCCAACAATAAAACGGATCTTTCTTCTTTTGATTCACTTATTACTTTTTGAAGTCCCAATTGTTCAGTTACATCAACAAATTCTATATCGATTGGTGGACTCAGCTTTGCAGCAATCCGTGCTTTAAATCCCGGTCGAAATGTCTCTATCGGATGTCCAAGGATATTAGTTACCAATTCACCAATCCCTTGTTGGTAACGTGGACTCGCACGGTGCAAATTCTCAAAAATACGAGTGTTTCTTGATGCAGCTACTTGGTCTCCGTTCTTGATTGCGTCTATCCCTTGTGTTAGATATGCTAACTTCTCCGCATCAGTATCTCCCAACAAAATTAACAATTCCTGACAATGTATCAACGCATCTTGAAGTCGTCCTTGTCCTATCAATGCCTGTGACAACTTCATTAGAACCACAACATTTACAGGTGAACGTGCGTATAGTTCCTGTAAGTGATGGACTGCTTCTCGTTGTGCCTCTGGATTGTTACGTTGTCCGAGATAATGACGGGTTAGTTTATACCTAAATTCTAATTCATCAGGTGCTAATCGGACTGCTTCTTTTATTGCATCTAATGCTAATTCACTCTGTCCTTTAACCTGATATACTTCTGACAAAATAAAATGTAATTGGCTATCCATCGGAACTGCTTGAAGTCCGCGCTTGATCCAATCTTCAGCTACGTCATTCTCCCGTAACCGTAGGTGTGCCACAGCAAGATTACCATAACCTATTGCTTCATCAGGGAGTAGTTCAACAAGGAGAGTAAACTCTTTAACCGCTTTTGTAGGTTGTGATTCTTCAAGATAAGCTAAACCTAAATTCTGGTGGTGAATTGCATTCTTGATTGTGCTGTCAATATCTGTTTCTTGTGAAATAGCACTTATAACAGCAGCATGCAAAAACACCAAAACCAAGCATGCGATCTGTATTCTTGATAATATAAAACGGAACTGCATTGTTGATTACTTCTTTTCTTCTGGCTTGTCTGCCCCTGAATTTTGGAATGATACAGCGGAATCCACGACCGCTTGCTTAAGTGCATTTAATCGAAGTCCCAATGAATCTTCAAGTTGTTTTAGATGTAATAGCCATGATTCTTTGGAAGTACCCTCTTCGGTACCGAATCCGTTAGTCATGGTTAGTCGAATATATTTTAGTCGTTCGGATTGCAAGGTTTTTAACTGATCGTCATAGTCTGCAATCCCTGTCTCTAAAAGCGTTGACAGTTCACGTATCTCTTCCATAATGTTCCCTCATCTTAAAAAATATATACATATTTTCTCATAAATCCTACCTACAAGCAAGTGTATTTATATGGATAGTGTGTAAAGTTTTTGGCATTAACCGCATAATTCTTTGTAGGCGGGGAATGCCATAAGGCATTCCTCACCTACAGGTTGTTGCGTGTATGTTGCCAACAACTTTACACAACCTTATATGGATGTGTTTTGACTTTGAACAGAAATTGATTAAAGTGGATTTACTTAAAAAGAAAATGCACTCAATGTATGTCAATTTGAACACAACATTGAGTGCTTATATTTAGGAGATATTATTCTGAGAGGGTTATGACACCACAACTCACTTGAGTGCCATCTGCTAAATCCCCAGATCCAATCTGTTCGTGAATAACTACAGCGTATCTCATAAATACTTTACGCAATAAGTAGTTTTGGACATGTAAATCACTTCAAGAAACACGCTATAAATTTAGTCTGTATATATGTCTATAGCGTGTTTTTTCTTGAGAAAACAATACAATATATGCTATAATTATTACGATGGAATTGGGAGGTGACAGCCTCCCAATCAAGTGAAAAATCTGAGTTGAGTTTCTGATTTTTCGTCCTTTTTGCATAATACCACATTTCAGCAGAAATACTCAACTCAAAAATTACGATAGGAGTATTTTTGATGAATCTGATAGAAGTAATGGAGCGATTCCCCGACCAAGAAGCGTGTATCGCTCATCTGGAGCGTATCCGATGGAATGGTAAGGCATCATTTTTGTCCACATTGTAGCAGTGAGGATGTCTATAAGCGAAATGAGAGTGATCTCGGACGTATTGGTCGTTGGAATTGCCAATCTTGCAACGTATCTTTCAAAGTGACGTGTAGGACAGTGTTTCATGGAACAAAGATTGCATTACAAAAGTGGTTTGTTGCGATTGCTTTAATAGCAAACGCTAAGAAGTCGTTATCCAGCCATCAGTTAGCACGTGATTTGTCCTTGAATCAGAAAACAGCATGGTATATAATGACACGTATAAGAGCCGAAATGGCTAAAAAAGGAGGAGCGTTACTACAAGGTATCATAATTAATTCAGGACTTACGCATTTCATCTTAAAGTCCTCTTGATAAAGGGAATTTAGAAGGTTAAATAGTTAAAACTCACCTAACCTAACGCGAAACTCACATAAAAGTGAGATTCATTACTACAGGAGATAGAACAGTATGAAAATAATAATGTTATTAGTATGCTTTATGTTGATAACAGCCTTTTGTGTTATCAGCACGAGCGATATAGCACAGGCGGAGAAAGTCTTGGGAGTAGGAACGGATTCACTGCTCGGAGGAGATCTAACCGATCCAGAAGACGATGGTAATCCTGAAGCAGATGAAGGTTACAACGCCATTTTCACAGCAAACGAAGAACCCGGATTCGCTGGTGGAGAATTTTCGTTTAACGTCTTTGATAACGTCCTTGGACCTGGCAATGCTAAATGGTGCTGCGGACGTGGGGGCGGTATTCCGGAAGAAGGTCTACACATAACAGCTGAGTTTGATGAGCCATACGCATTGACGCACTTTACCGTATCTTCAGCGAACGATACTCCTGCAAGAGACCCCACAGAGTGGGAAGTTCAAGGATCAAACGATGGTGAGGAATGGACGACCATCTTTGCTCACGACGGAGATAGCTTTTGGAATCAGCGACTGCAAGTCGTCCTTTTTGAGGCTGGAGAAGATTACGACAAACAAAAAATCGGATATCGGTTTTTTCGACATGTCACTTTTAACACCGCAGCGAACCCGGCTGGAGCATACTTCCAAATTGGCGAAATTGAGTACTTCGGTGATGATAGTTATCCCGTTAGTCCTAAAGGCAAGCTCACAACCAAATGGGGAAGCATCAAAAGATCCCGATAATCGTAACTAACTGACATTTTCTAAAACGGCTTGAATCAAGTAATCACTTGGTTTAAGCCGTTTTTTATATCGGCTTGAAACTGTTTCGTCGTGTTTCGTCTCTCTCTCCTGGTCGCGACCATATTATATTTGTCTGAATCACGGAAAATACCGAAGAAGAGGAAGGGGAAGAAAATGTGGGAGGGGATACACCTCTTCGGTAGGAGCGATCCGGGGAACGCCCACAGGCGTTCATACCGTTGATTTGGGGGAACGCCCACAGGCGTTCATACCGTTGATTTGGGGGAACGCCCACAGGCGTTCATACCGTTGATTTACCGGTCGCGACCGGGAGGTCGCTCCCACCAGATTTCTGCGGGTGTGTAAAGATTTTGTAGAAACCCTGATATTATAGTGGATTTTAGAATTATTTTTATACTTTCTGGTGTAGAAAGGAACTCCGGGGAATCATGTGGCATGCCAAACGCGCATGCCGCCAATGGCATTCATACCCGCAGAATGCCATGCGCGCATTCTGCGTTGATTTGGACGAATACCATAAGCGTATTCGGCGTTGATTTGGCAGAATGCCATGCGCGCATTCTGCGTTGATTTGGGGGAACGCCCACAGGCGTTCATACCCGACAAATGCCAAACGCGCATTTGCCGTTGATTTGGGGGAATACCTAAATGGTATTCATACCGTTGATTTCTTGATTTCTTGATTTGGATTCCCGACTATCAAGACGTTCAGTCGTGATTCGGAGATCGCTCCTACAGAACAAGTGTAAACTTAATTGTCCATTTCACTATAAAAGAAGTATCTAAAGTTTCAATCAAAGCTTGCTTGACGTTAGGGTTCTGTGGACATCGTAGGGGTGAGGTTTCCGCGCCTGCGTCCAACCTCTGTTCGGGCGGGGAGACCCCCGCCCCTACGCACAGTAACCAAAACTTTACACACCCCTTTTATTTTCGTATCAACATCTTCCGTGTAGCAGTGAAATCGCCGGCAGTTAACGTATAAAAATAGATTCCGCTTGCGACGCGTTCACCTTGTGTGTTGCGACCATCCCAATACGCTGCACGGGTGCGAACTTCATATATACCAGCAGACTTCTGACCCAACAACAATGTCCGCACCAGCACACCGTCAATGGCATAGATATGCAGCGTAACTTCAGCAGGTTTTGCTAAGTGATACGGTATCCACGTCTCTGGGTTGAACGGATTCGGATAGTTTGCTAAGAGTTCTGTATTTTTCAGTAGCAGTGCTGCAAGTAATTCTTCAAGAACACGAATTCCTCTCAAGAAGGTTGCATCTTTGTTGGTGAGTTGCTTCGCTTCGTCAATCCATTTTTGCAAGGTTTCAGCAGTTATAACGGCTGCAGGTGCTGTAGGTGTATTTTCTAATGCTGCCATAACCAATGCTAAATCATCGCTATTGACAACACCATCACCGTTGACATCAGGATTAGGTAGGGTGTCTTTCAGGTGGGGTTGTGCCCATAGTTGCAGCAACTAACACAAGGTCCATCACATCCACGACACCATCCGCATTCACATCTTCTGCGACATGATTCTCTGGCAAGACGACATGTGCGATAAAGGTAAGTTGAGAATTAATACCTTCTGCAGTCACATTAATAGTGATAGTGCCAAGTTTCCATCCACATCGGAGAAAAGTTTGTGCTCTCCCGTCGGCATCGGTCGTAACGGTGGTATCAGTCAGTTCTGCGTCACCATCGGTTATAGAAAATGTAATCTTCACTCCCTCTTTTGGCTTCCCATTAGCATCACGATATTCCACAACGAAGGGGGCAGGCAGTGTCCTCCCCACAAGTTCTTCTTGTTTATCACCGGATATTATGAGGAATTCTGGGTGCGTAATATTATCAAAAGATACTACAATTCCTCTCGCCTGCATAGCGGGGATGTGTGTCCGTATTGAATCATTATTAAGTGGATTGTTTCTAATATATAGCCCCGTTTTATTCCACTGTGTGCCTACCAAGTTTAACCCGACTAACGCAGATATATCTGATATGTTGTTGTTGTAAAGACGCAGCGTATCCAGGTTTGTCAATCCTGCCAGCGGTGATATATCTGATATGTTATTGCTGTTAAGGGACAAGTAACTCATATTTTTGAGTTTTGATAACGCGGAAATATCTGATATGTTGTTGTTGTCAAGATCCAGCGAAGTCAGGTTTGGCAATCCTGACAGCGCAGATATATCTGATATGTTATTGCCCCAAAGATGCAGATTAGTCATATTTTTGAGTTCTGATAACGCTGATATATCTGATATGTTGTTATCATAAAGATACAACGTAGTCATATTTTTGAGTTCTGATAACGCAGAAATATCTGATATGTTATTATTCTGAAGACCCAGGATACCCATATTTTTGAGTTCTGATATCACTGAAATATCTGATATGTTGTTGTTGTTAAGATTCAGCGAACTCATATTTTTGAGTTCTGATAGTGCTGAAATATCTGATATGTTGTTGTTGCCAAGCCACAGCGTAATCAGGTTTGTCAACTCTGTCAGCGCAGAAATATCTGATATGTTGTTGCCCCTAAGATCCAGGTAAATCAGGTTTGTCAACTCTGCCAGCGCAGACATATCTGATATGTTGTTGTTGTCAAGATCCAGCGAAGTCAGGTTTGTCAATCCTGCCAGCGCAGACATATCTGATATGTTGTTGCCCCTAAGATCCAGGTAAATCAGGTTTGTCAACTCTGCCAGCGCAGACATATCTGATATGTTGTTGTTGTCAAGATCCAGCGAAGTTAGTTGGGTTAACCCTGACAACGGAGACAGATCCGATACCGTATTGCTGTTGACATATCCCTCGCCCTCAATATACTCACCCGCAAGGCTCAACCATCTCAGATTGTGCGCGTGTTCAATACCGGTAAGGTCTTGAATATTAGCATTTGGGGCATTAAGGAACGACAAGTTTAGCATAGCGTGCGTCGTGAGATCTTGGATTGAAGATAGATTGAGAGCTTGCTGCACTGCCAACGCTAAAGTAGCGTCCGGAATTGAAACAACTTGGGATGGAGGAAGTAGAGAGCTGATATCAATTGGAAATACTTGTCCTGTTATAAAACTTCCAAACACATCAATTATCTGGAGTCTTACCTCTTTATTTTCTGGTGGCAAACCGGTAGTGATAAATTCAATCGTGCTGCTTTGGCCGTTTAGCAGCTTACAACCAAGCAAACCTCCTCCAAATCCACGTGGTTCTGTTTCGGGCGTAAGCAATAAGGCTTGATGGAGCCCATCGGGATGAGTCACTTCAAAACGGAGGCGGATCGCATTGGGAGGCGCAGCGAGACTGGGTGGCAGCATCTTGATCGTTCCGGATTGATTCTTAGAAACATTTTGCTCTGTATTAAAGGCAGGGTTCACATTCAACAATTCCGCGGAACATTTTGAGAGTCCATCATGCTCGCCGCTATAAGACATAATGTATGCAGGACCGCGGAAATCATGCCAAACCATTCCAAATGCATGGCCGAGTTCATGGGCAATGACTCCCCAATTCCAACAGTAGTTAATTGCTCTTCCAGTGACTCCGTTACCGCCACCGAATCCGCATACATTATGAGGCAGTTCCTTTGCCCCATGTGTGTCGAACATAACCACATAAATGCCCGTCTGTGGGGGTATAAACAGTTCTATATCTTCTTCATCCGAATTGATAGAATTGTGCAAATAATGTGCATACGTAAATTTCCCGACTGTATGATGGACCACGGCGTTTCCGCTGTCATCGGTTTCAAACTGAAAGGTTTTTCTACCGAATCCGTGGCGTTCCATTTCATCAGCAAAGAAAAGTTGTGTTTTCTTGATGAGTGCATCGATCTCTGCATCTACGTTGGGGCGGAGCGCGGTGTCGCTTGCGCGGAAGTAGATGAGCCTCACTATTGGCCTTGTTGCTTCTTGGGCAAGTGCAGTGTACGGGAATATTGCTATGCTACACATAACAATTAACAAAAAAAACAGTGTTTTTTTCAATTTTATCTCTCCTGTGATTTCATTGAACTTTTGCATCCTTTCGTTCTGCTGCTGTTTGGTTCAGGTGTCCACTGAACGGATGATCATTTGAAAAAGATTTTAAGGTGTTAAATCCATTACACAACGGAATCCAACGCTGTAATTTGTGCTGCCAGGCATGAGCATGAAGCGTGCACTGCAGCGTACATTCGCTGAGGTGACAATCCAAGAACCACCGCGTAACACCCGATTTGATTCAACTCTTTCAAAACTTTCGCTTATCTCTTGAATGGCATTTGCACCCGAAAATGGATTTCCAGTTTGAGAAACAGCATAAAAATCCGCATCATATTCATCAAGGCACCACTCCCATACGTTGCCGGCCATATCAAACAAACCGTAGCCATTTTCTGGATAGCTACCAACTGGGGCAGTGAATGTGTACCCATCATCTGCTTTTTTGTCAGACCACCAATAGTGTGTTAGATTCTTATCAGCGAAATTGCACTGTTTGCCATTTGGCGCGAGGGTTCCCCATGGATATGTCTTTGCTATCAATCCACCACGTGCTGCCTTCTCCCATTCCGATTCGGTTGGTAACCTCTTCCCTGCCCATGCTGCGAACGCCATTGCATCATGCCAACTTACAAGAACAATAGGGTGCTCGTCTGTGGGGGCATATTCTGAAACCGCATCCCAGTCAGGGGCAGGATGTCCTGTTTCTTCAACAAATTTCCTATAGTCTTTTACTGTTACCTCGTTAATATCCATCAAGAATGAACCCACAAAAACAGTGTGAACAGGATGTTCATCTTCGGCGGCATCCTCTGAATCACTTCCCATTTGAAACTCTCCGCTGCGAATCATGACCATACCTTCCGGAACAACTGTGTATTCAAGTGTTTGCGTGCCGTCTGTCCACGTCAGTTCTATGGTAAGATCACCCAGAGGAAAAGGCCCGGTGATAGTTGTTCTATTTTTGGGTTGATCTATCGTTCCAGGCACAGTTGTTAGGTTTTCTGGTGTACCAGTAAAAATTACAGTGATAGATTCATCGGGACGGACAGTGCTGCCGTTTTCTGGTCTGGCAGATTTGAATTTGACGGGTCCTAGCTCAACAACATCTTCATCCCCAATATCGGATCCACAACCAGAGAATATTAAGGTTAATTTACATATCATTAATAGGGTGAAAAGGTAAATAACTACAGCGTATCTCATAAATAGTCAAATAGTATAATAAATCCTTTTAATTTATAATCATTGGTGAACTTGACAGTCGCTTTATTTGCGAGATGCCGGGTCAATGGAGACGTATTTGAGATCTTGAAAATCGGGCAGACTCAACCTAATATCATTATTTAGACGAAAACCCTCTAAAAAAAGCTCTTGAAGATGCACTTGGTAAAGTTGAGTAGAATTCTCGTATGAACGCAATCCAGACTGCTGCTCGTTTTGGAAAATCGCCAGTATCTGCTGTGATGGCTCTTGCCAAACAGATAGAGGAAACAAAAACTGGACTTGATGTGGTTGCTAAAACTGAAATATTAAAGAAATTCAAACGCGTAGATGATGTGCCAATGAACCTGACAAACGAGACTTACCCGCACCATCAAGTCCCACAATCTCTATGTTAATCATAAAAATCTCCCATTCTGATGCAAAAATGCTCAGATGGTATTTGGATTGAGAATTGTGCTAAAAGTGCTTTTCGCTAAAATATATTTGAGACTTACTTAGGCTAATCGGTGTATTTTATTGTCGTAATAGAGTCTAATAACTCAGACAATGCTAAGCACTTGATTTTTACTTGGATGTTGTTACCACCATGATCCAAATCATCTTTGGCATGTTTTTCATGTTTCCCATTACCACCTTTCCTTTGAATCGTGAAACATGAATGTAAAGAAATGACCCCATTAGGCGTGATTTCAACATTTATTGATTCTCTTAAGTAATCAAGTAGGTCCTCCATTTTATAGACCCAAATAATCTGATCGTCATATTTGATTAATACAAAAAGTTTAGGAGTATTCTCACCCTGTAAACTGTCTTTTAGAATATCAAAGGCTTTGTTATGGTTTAGCTCGCTAAGAATAAAATCAGTGTCCTCACTACCAATCCAGTTTGCTCTTCGGTTTATTGCTACTGCTTTCCTTATGGTTGCCTTTTCTAAAACTTGTTTAAAGTTATCTGAAAAATTGAAGCGGTCTACAAAGGCATCTATTTTCATGCGCGTAACTTGATTGAACCCCGTCCCTTTAAACGACTTAATACTTGCTTTAAAATCTTGACCTCCTGTTGTGTGAATAGACACATCAGATTTTTTTCCATATTGCCCTTCGCGTATAACGCACTCTATTTCTTGGTTTGTCGGAACATATTCTGAAAATACCTCGGCAATCTTTTTCATATTTTGTGGGTCTTTGGCTATCTCGCGACGAAATAAGTCCTCATAATATGTCCCTTGAACAGCATTTTGGTTTGTCATCAACTCCCCTAATAATTGAAAGCAACCATTTCTTGGCTTTTATTTTGAGTAACATACTGCAACGATCTCATCAAAGTAATAGATTTAACTGTGTAGGAATCAGGTAGCTCAAATATGTGTGGGTGATTTTGTTCGGATAAGACAACTTTATTTTTTAATTCAATAGTTCTTAAAAACTGATTGAATTCATCTAAATCAAGAACGGCATTATAATGCCCATTGGTGTTATTGAAATAGGGCGGGTCAAGATATAAAAAAGAGTTATCAAGACAAGCAAAGTCTTGATAATCCTTGTTCGTTATGGTTAATTCTTGAATGATTTTACTTAAATTCAACAATGACTCAAGATTTACTTTAGGACATGTGCTTCCTTTTCTGATAGGTGTATTGAATTTGTTTCTTGAATTGAATCTGATTTTACCTGAAAATGCGTTCTTCGCAAGATAAAGGAAGTTCGCCGCTCCCTGCACCCCGTCTTCTAAACAGCGTTCTCGGACATGGTAATAATATTCGGTAGAAGAATTAGTGTAATGTTCGTTGTACAGTTCCCATAACCGTGTTGGTGATGTTTGAACGTGTCGTATCAGGTTTACGACAATAGGGTTATTGTCGTTATAGGTAATGCTATGAGATCCAAACCTATTGCATGCATAAAAAGAAAATGCTCCACCACCACCAAATATATCATAGATATGACAGGTAAGGTTATCAGGTATTATTTTATCAAAAATATCACTGAACCCTGCTTTACATCCAATGTAGGGAATTATCTTTAGATCCGTGCGCTTGTTTTTTACAAAATACTCGGATTGTTGTATACTCACCCAGTCTTTATTCATTCATCAATCCTCCTATTGTGTACATTTGGATTCATCACAAGATAGTAGTGTAACGTGAGTTTGATAATAGATATATGCACTTCATTTTTAGCGATTAGGAGGTCGCTCCTACCAGTTTAGTGTATAATTAAGAGGGTTTTCGGTAAATTGATGATGTGATAGAGGCCCTCATACCGCTCTTGTCTCATCTTTGTTCAAGTATCATCTCAAGTATAACAATTTTCTGAAAAAGTATCAAGGAAACTGGGATATTTTTTCTTGACGCACAAAGAATAAAACGGTATCCTTAAAGGTCAATCTATACACACCACAAGGAGACAATTACCATGAACTGCCCAAGATGTCAACACCCACACTTCGTCAAAAATGGACATATCAACGAAAAGCAGCGCTATAAGTGCAAAGACTGTGCATACCAATGGACAGAAAACCATACCTACCGAGGCAGACCCCTTGCAGAGAAAGCACTCGCTGCCAGACTATATTGCCAGGCTCTATTGCCACGCACTTTCTATGAATGCCATCGCAGAGCGTCGAGATGGTGAACTTGACAGTCGCTTTATTTGCAAGATGCCGGGTCAATGGAGACGTATTTGAGATCTTGAAAATCGGGCAGACTCAACCTAATATCATGATTTAGACGAAAACCCTCGATAGATTAACTGATTGAAATAAAACGCGATACCTGACAACAAAAAATAAATTATCAAATAAACAATTTAAAGTCAAACGTTCTTTATGTCAAAGATGTTTTTTGCATGAGGGTGTGTAAAGTTTTGGTTACTGTGCTTAGGAGCAAGGTTTCCTCGCCCTCTGAAACGTGTCCTATTAATTGTCCATTCCACTATAAATAACCCTGAGATAAATATATCTTGATTTTTTTTCGCAAAATGTTATCATAGATGAAAGTTGATAGCAAAATGCGCGATGCAGAGGGTTATCGTGCAGCCTGATCAAATCATTAGTTGTGTAAAATCCACTATATATTTCACTATATTAAACGGGTAATTCTAAATTCCCAATAATACCCGTAGGCGCGCTTTAGTAAGCGCGCTATACTTTGAAGTCAAATTACCCAATTTATTTCTTAATCTTCATTTATGGTAATGTGTAGAATTAATTCTATAATTTACTATAGTTTATGTCATAAAAACCTAAACGAAAACCAAACGCTACGGTATACCACCAAAGGAGATTTAACCATGCAAAATATAAGTTTTTTGATTCTGATTGGATTTATGACATCAATTTTCGCACTAAATACCTTCGCCCAAGATTTTTCACAACAAAATCTGCCTGAAGGTGCCAAAGCACGCCTCGGAAAAGGAACGATACAGGAAATCGCGTATTCACCGGATGGTGATCGTCTTGCGGTTGCAAGTAGTATCGGTATATGGCTTTACGACGCACACACGGGTCAAGCACTCGACCCGCTAACAGGAGATATGAATTTAGGCACAACCGTATCGTTCAGTCCGGATGGAAAAACAATCGCATCGGGGAGTGGTAACAACACCATTCAGCTGTGGAATGCCAGAACGGGAATACACATACAGACACTCATAGGACATACGGGTTTGGTCAATAGCATATCGTTCAGTCCTGATGGAAACACCATCGTATCGGGGAGTTGGGACACCACCCTCCGTTTGTGGAACGCACACACTGGAAAACACATCCGAACCCTAACAGGACATACGAGGTATGTCGGTAGCGTATCGTTCAGTCCTGATGAGAACACAATCGCATCGGGAAGTGCGGACACCACCATCCGTTTGTGGGACGCACACACTGGAAGCCACATCCGAACCATAACAGGACATACGGATAGGGTCTTTAGCGTATCGTTCAGTCCGGATGGAAAAACAATCGCATCGGGAAGTGCGGACACCACCATCCGTTTGTGGGACGCACACACTGGAAAACACGTCCGAACACTAACAGGACATACGAGTTGGATCCGTAACAATTCATTCAGTCCGAATGGAAAAACAATCACATCAGGGAGCGATGACAACACCCTCCGTTTGTGGGACGCACACACGGGGGAACATATACGAACACTAACAGGACATACGGATAGAATATGGAGCGTATCGTTCAGTCCTGATGGGAACACAATCGCATCGGGAAGTGCGGACACCACCATCCGTTTGTGGGACGCACACACTGGAAAACACATCCGAACACTAAAAGGACATACGGATAGGGTCGGTAGCGTATCGTTCAGTCCTGATGGCACCACCATCGCAGCGGGGAGTTGGAAAGAGATCCGTTTGTGGGATGCACACACTGGCGACCACATCCGAACACTAACAGGAGATATGGGTTGGGTCAAAAGCATATCGTTCAGTCCGGACGGAAAAACAATCACATCAGGGAGCGATGACAAAACCATACGTTTGTGGGACACACACACTGGAAAACACATCCGAACACTAACAGGAGGTATGAGTTGGATCAGGCGAATCCTAACAAGCGAATCGGGATATATCAATACCGTATCATTCAGTCCGGATGGAAAAACAATCGCATCGGGGAGCGATGACAAAATCATCCGTTTGTGGAACGCACACACTGGAAACTACATCCGAACACTAAAAGGACATACGAGATCGGTCAATACCATATCGCTCAGTCCGGATGGAAAAACAATCGCATCAGGGAGCGATGACACCACCATCCGTTTGTGGGACGCACACACTGGTAAGCACATCCGAACACTAACAGAACATACAGGTGCGGTCCGTAGCGTAGTGTTCAGTCCGGATGGCAACACAATCGCATCGGGAAGTTCTGACAAAACCATCCGTTTGTGGAACGCACACACGGGGGAACACGTCCAAACACTAACAGGAGGTATGGGTGCGGTCTATACCGTATCGTTCAGTCCAGATGGCAACACAATCGCATCAGGGAGTGGGTTAGAGATCAGTTTGTGGGACGCACACACTGGAAAACACATCCGAACACTAATAGGACATACGGATGGGGTCTGGAGCGTATCGTTCAGTCCAGATGGAAAAACAATCGCATCGGGGAGTAATGACGGAACGGTGCTGCTCTGGGAGTAGCCACCCACCGCTACCTCAAAACAGCTCCAGCGGGGCGACAGGTGTGTAGTCCACATAGTTCACCATACCCTAAACACCAGCGAGGCGACAGGTGTCTATCTCTATTATGTCACCCCGATGGGGTTCTGTCCATCTTTTGACAACTGCGTGCTATAGACATGCCGCACCGCTGGTATTGAATGCCTCTGACACAAGTGTTGAATCTCGAAACAAAAACCTGTATAATAGATATTAACATTACTCTATCTTGGGAGATATCAGATGAAAAAATCAAAACTTGTCGTTGGGCACCTCGTAAACGATGAATTATCTGTCAAATCTGTTACACTATTAAAAGACTTTGATTGGATAAAATGGTTAGATTCAGAAGAACTTGTCGAATTTTTTGCTGAATTGTTTAAACTGCTAACACAAATCTCGGAAGGAAAAAAAAACAATGTTACACTCTCTATTTTTCTCTCCGAATGGCGTGAAACCGCTTTAATCAACTCAGAACCGGACGTCTTGGCTGATATGGCACAGGCAGAACAGGAATTGGATGCTGGCGGTGGAATACCATGGGCACAGATTAAGGAAGAGATCAGTCTGTGAATCAACAGCCATATAGACTTGAATCCCTTCCAGGAAAAGTAGTGAATTTTATCAGAAAACGAGACAGGGTGACGCAGGAACGAATTAATGGTGCTTTTGAATACATCGTTAAATCTCCATTTCAACACGAAAATCCAACGATAATTAAACGACTACGAGGAGCAAAGAGAGAACGTTATCGCTATCGGATAGGGAACATGCGTTTCATTTACCGAGTCAATAGAGAGAAAAGAACGATCCGTATTATACAAATTGACAATCGTGGTGATATTTATTAAATTATACTGCTGTAACCCCATTTTAACACTCTTCCCGTCAAATCCCCATGCTTTAGCTTGTGCGATGTAGATGGGCAAAAACCTTGACATTGAAATGAAACATGATATACTATCAATACAGCCCCAGCGGGGCGACAGGTGTCTATCTCTATTGTGTCACCCCGATGGGGTTCTGTCCATCTTTTGACAACTCCGTGCTATAGACATTCCGCACCGCTACTGCTGAAATATATCATAAACATAAGCATAGTCCACAGAAAACTTTGCAGCACAAACTTTCAGTGTGTGTCATAAAAACCTAAACGAAAACCAAACGCTACGGAATACCACCAAAAGGAGATTTAACTATGAAAAATATAAGTCTTGCTATTCTGATTGGATTTATGACATTAATTTTCACACTAAATACCTTCGCCCAAGATTTTTCACAACAAAATCTGCCTGAAGGTGCCAAAGCACGCCTCGGAAAAGGAACGATACAGGAAATCGCATATTCACCGGATGGTGCACGTCTTGCAGTTGCGAGTAGTATCGGTATATGGCTTTACGACGCACACACGGGTCAAGCACTCGACCTGCTAACAGGAGATATGAATTTAGTCATAACCGTATCGTTCAGTCCGGATGGCAACACAATCGCATCGGGGAGTGGTTACAACACCATTCGGCTGTGGAATGCCAGAACGGGAATACACATACGGACGCTCATAGGACATACGAGTTGGGTCACAAGCATATCGTTCAGTCCGGATGGCAACACCATCGCATCAGGGAGTGGGGACGGCACAATCCGTTTGTCCGACACACACACTGGAAAACACGTCCGAACACTCACAGGAGGTATGGGTCGGGTCTGGAGCGTATCGTTCAGTCCGGATGGCGACACCATTGCATCGGGGAGTCGGGACGAAACCATACGTTTGTGGAACGCACACACGGGGGAACACGTCCGAACACTAAAAGGACATACGAGAGCGGTCAGGAGCGTAGCGTTCAGTCCGGATGGCAACACAATCGCATCGGGGAGTCGGGACGAAACCATACGTTTGTGGAACGCACACACTGGTAAGCACGTCCGAACACTAACAAGACATACGTTTGTGGTCACAAGCATATCGTTCAGTCCGGATGGCAACACCATCGCATCAGGGAGTGGGGACGGCACAATCCGTTTGTCCGACACACACACTGGAAAACACGTCCGAACACTCACAGGAGGTATGGGTTGGGTCAATACCTTATCGTTCAGTCCAGATGGAAAAACAATCGCATCGGGAAGTGTAGACATACGTTTGTGGGACACACACACGGGTAAGCACGTCCGAACACTAACAGGAGGTATGGGTCGGGTCAATACCGTATCGTTCAGTCCGGATGGAAACACTATCGCATCAGGGAGCGATGACAAAACAATCCGTTTGTCGGACGCACACACGGGTAAGCACGTCCGAACACTAACAGGACATACCAGTCCAGTCAATAGCATATCGTTCAGTCCGGATGGAAAAACAATCACATCAGGGAGCGATGACAAAACAATCCGTTTGTGGGACACACACACTGGAAAACACATCCGAACACTAACAGGAGGTATGAGTTGGATCAGGCGAATCCTAACAAGACATACGAGTCGGGTCAATACCTTATCGTTCAGTCCGGATGGAAAAACAATCGCATCGGGGAGTCTGGAGAAAACCATCCGTTTGTGGGACGCACAAACTGGAAAACACGTCCGAACACTCACAGGACATACGAGTTGGGTCAATACCTTATCGTTCAGTCCGGATAGCAACACTATCGCATCGGGGAGTCGGGACGAAACAATCCGTTTGTGGAACGCACACACGGGGGAACACGTCCAAACACTAACAGGAGGTATGGGTGCGGTCTATACCGTAGCGTTCAGTCCGGATGGAAACACTATCGCATCAGGGAGCGTTGACAAAACAATCCGTTTGTGGAACGCACACACAGGGGAACACGTCCAAACACTAACAGGAGGTATGGGTGCGGTCTATACCGTAGCGTTCAGTCCGGATGGAAACACTATCGCATCAGGGAGTGGGTTAGGGATCAGTTTGTGGGACGCACACACGGGGGAACACGTCCAAACACTAACAGGACATACGAGAGCGGTCAATAGCATATCGTTCAGTCCGGATGGAAACACTATCGCATCAGGGAGTGCGGACGGAACGGTGCTGCTCTGGGAGTAGCCACCCACCGCTATCTCAGAGAATGTCAATGTTACTGCAGCATTGGGTAATACCCCCGCACCGCAGATCCAGGATTAATATTTCTATTTATTTCACTACAGCTGGAGATTTTGCCGCAACACGTAAAACCGGAGAATAACTTATATGCAATATGACCATCAAGAAATACGCGACTATCTCAAAAAATCTGAATTTGAAAACCTATTCACACAAACTCTCGGTTGGGAGGAATATAATACAGCACAATCAATCCCGATAGTAGTAGACGATACAGAATATACCCTCACGCCAATTGCACATAAACGCGGTATGGCTGTCTATCACTGCACACAAACAGCGTATGAACACCCATTCCCAGATTCTGCAACAAGACGGAAAATACAGAAACAGGTGGCAAAAATTTCTTACGAGAACTTTATCATCTATACAAACGTAGATAAATCCACACAAATCTGGCAGTGGGTCAAAAAACAACAAGGTAAACCAGATGCATGCCGTGAACACCGATATGAAAATTCCCAGTCTGGAGAATCGCTCATACAGAAGTTGCAAAGCATCGTCTTTCCACTTGACCAAGAAGAGGAACACACCTTATTTGGAGTATTAAGTCAAGTTCATGCAAGTTTTGACGTTGAAAAAGTTACAAAAAAGTTTTACGACCACTTCAAAAAGGAACACGAGGCATTCCTCAAATTCCTAACAGGCATCCCCAACGCAGATATGCAAAAATGGTACGCCTCTGTCATGCTCAACCGACTCATGTTCATATACTTCATACAAAAGAAAGGGTTCCTGGATAGTGATATAAACTATCTGCAAACGAAACTAACAGAAACACAAAACAACAGCACGGATAAATACTACAAAGAATTCCTCTGTCCACTCTTTTTTAACGGATTCGCAAAACCTGAAAATGAGCGCACACAGGAGACGAAGCAGCTACTCGGTAAAGTCCCATATCTCAACGGCGGCATCTTCCTAAAACATCAACTCGAAGAACTGCACGGAGAAACCATCGAAATTCCCGACGCAGCATTTAAAAAACTATTTAACTTCTTTGAAAAATACCAGTGGCACCTCGACGACCGACCACTCAAAAACGATAACGAAATCAACCCCGACGTTCTCGGATACATCTTTGAAAAATACATCAACCAAAAACAGATGGGTGCATATTACACCAAAGAGGACATCACAGAATACATCAGCAAAAACACCATCATCCCGTTTCTGTTTGATGCAGCACGCAAAAAGTGCAAAATTGCCTTTGAAGGTGACACCTCCGTATGGAAACTCCTACAAGAAAACCCTGACCGCTACATCTATGGTGCTGTTAAAAAAGGTGTTGACTTAGAACTACCAGAGGAAATCGCTATCGGCATTGATAAAGTGTCTGAACGTACAAAGTGGAATGAACGAGCCCCTGATGGCGTTGATGAGATCGCACTACCCACAGAAATTTGGCGAGAGACAGTCCCACGACAACAACGATATAGAACTATTAAATCAAAATGGAAAATGGTGAAATAAACAACATAAACGACTTGATTACCTACAACCTAAACATCCGACAATTCGCACAAGATGTTATTGAAAACTGTGAAGGTCCCGAACTACTCCGCGCATTTTGGAAAGCAATTACAAAAGTGACGATACTCGACCCAACCTGCGGCTCAGGCGCGTTCCTATTCGCCGCACTCAACATCCTCGAACCACTCTACGAAGCATGCCTCGACCGCATGCAAATCTTCCTCAATGACCTACCCCCGCATGTATCCGGAGTAGAAAATACACCTAAAAAACCACATCCACAGAAGTCCAAAGACTTTCGCGAAGAACTTGAACGCATTGAAAAACACCCAAACCAAAAATACTTTATCCTGAAATCCATCATCATCAACAACCTCTACGGCGTAGACATCATGGACGAAGCCATCGAAATATGCAAACTCCGACTCTTCCTCAAAATGGTCGCACAACTTGATGACGTGAAAAAGATCGAACCACTGCCAGATATTGACTTTAACATTCAAGCAGGCAACACACTCATCGGGTTTGCTACATACAAAGAAGTAGAAAAAGCAGTGACGGAAAGCCTTGACAATGTCTTTTATAACACGATGAAAAGTATCAAAGAAAAAGCAGAAGACGCTACGGTTTTATTTGAAAAGTTTAAAGAACAGCAGACAAGACACGGTGGAATTGTGACACCTACCGACAAAGAGAATTTACAGAGTAAATTTGATGAATTAGAAGATGAACTCAACCACTACCTTGCTAAAACATACAATATTGACCTGAACAATGAATCTGAATATGAAAACTGGCTAAATTCTCACAAACCTTTCCACTGGTTCACCGCATTCTACGGTATCCTCCAAGACGGTGGGTTTGATGTGATTATTGGTAATCCACCTTATGTGGGGTATAGTAAGGTTAAAAAAGATTACAAGGTAATTGGATATGAAACCGAAAGCTGTGGAAATTTGTACACATTTATCATTGAAGGTGTTTTAAAACTTCTGAATTCAAATGGAATTTGTGGTATGATTATTCCCATCAGTGCCTTTTCCAATCGTAGTATGCAGGATTTCCAAAATTTTATAAAAAAATACCCAATTTTACACGTTTCAAATTTTCATCAGCGCCCTGCCCAACTATTTGAAGGTGTCTTACAACGTTTGTCAATTTTTCTTATCAAAAATAGCAAGGAACAAAATGTAAAAATTTACACTACTTCTGTTATAAGATGGCGTAATGAAGCAAGGGATATACTATTTGATAATTTAGTCTTCACTTTGTCATCACAATCTCATCAACAACATATTTTAAAGGTTGGCAATAACCTTGAAAATTCAATACTCGAAAAATATCAGACACATAAAGAAATAAGATATTATCTATCACACAAAAATCAGAAGTTGATGAATATTATTGCTTATCGCACAGCCGGTGGTGGTTATTGGTGGACTTTCCTTAACACTGAGTTCAAAACACAGTCACTAAGCAATAAAGTAGCTCACTTTGACAGTGTGTATGATGCTAGGTAGTGTTTACATTTGAAATGTTTTGACATTTTGCTGACATTTTGGTAGTCTGTATTCATGAACATCAAAAATACAGACAGATCCCAAGAACTTCCGGTTGCTATTAGTGATGCAGCTTGGGAAAGTCTTTTACCATTTCTCCAAGCGTATCCAAACCTCTATGTAGGAGATGCAGAAGACTGTAGAAGGTTTCTTTCCGCCCTTGTGTGGATAGCGAAAGAAGGAGCTACTTGGCGTGCTATACCAAAAGTCTACGGTTATTGGAACACAATCTATCGTAGGTTCAGTAGATGGTGTGATACAGGTGTTTTTGTTGCGCTCCAAGAACATTTTCACGATGCTGGTGAGATTTCTGCTATTCTTATTGATAGCACGATGGTGCGTGCCCACTCCTGTGCAGCTGGTGCTCCCCAAAAAAAGGAGGACAAGACGCACAAGCACTCGGACGAACCCGGGGCGGATTTACCACGAAACTAAATCTATCTCTCAGCGATAAATGGATACCTCTCAGATTTACTTTGACAAAGGGACACTGCAATGATATTACGCAAGCATCCGAACTGATTACAGGATATTCGTTTGAGTATGTTATAGGAGATAAAGCCTATGACTCGGATGCGTTTATAGCGGAGATCGTTTCCAAAGATGCGATAGCTGTGATACCACCACGCAAAAATCGTATACAAACACGCACTTATGACAAAGAGTTGTATAAACTCCGAAACATAATAGAGCGCTTCTTTCATAGACTCAAACAGTTTCGGCGTGTAGCAACACGCTATGATAAACTCGCAGTCCGATATCTTGGCTTTGTCCATTTCGTATCAATACTCATGACAATCTAAGAAAATGTAAACACTACCTAGAGTATTCATGGGTATTTTAAGTTCAAGCCTCTTTTGGTGGTATTATTTCATTAACTATGATTTGTTTAATTTGAAAGATTACATGATATTTTCTTTCAAGTTCAATTATCCTACAGATGAGTTTATTGAAAAAGAATTAATCTGTCTTGCTGAAAACCTAGAACAGGAATTACTTGGAAATGCTATAAAGTACGAAATTAAGAGTAAAACAAGAGGAACCTCACAAACTATTAAATATCAGAATTCTGAATCAAAACCAACGATTGACAAAATTGACCGGTTACTTGCCCAACACTACGGCTTCACAGACGAAGAATTAGACTTCATCATAAACTACGACATCAAATATCGCATGGGACTCGGAAACTAAAATCCATATCACTATCTATCTTTAGTCCCAGCAGAGCGAAAGGTTGAGTAACAGTATCTAAATATCTATATTTTTCTTGATATTTCTATGGATTTATAGTATGCTATTAACCCAAGTTGCTCCCTATAAAATACTTTTTAATCCATAGGATTTCCTCTGAAAATCAATGGATATATCACAAATATGTTAGGACATTCACGATACAGTCGCAGGTTCATAATATATAAGGTTGTTTGAAACACTATTCGCAAATATCTAAATCCAATAATACGAAAGGTATTTATGCGATTGATACATACCCAGTCGCTGTGTGCGATAATATTCGGATCAGACAGTGTTGCATCTATCAGGGTAAACAATGACGTGGTAGAATCGCAAGTAAACATCTGTATTCTTTTGGTCTCATAGCACATCTCATAGCCACCGAACCGGAGATATCTGGGTTGTGATAATCTAATTCTTTGCATTGTTTTTTATATTTTTGAAAAATGATATTGAATGTTTTACAATAATCTGTTGATTTATAGGATTTTCGTGTTTTATCCTACCATATCTCATCCTGTTACTCAAGCACGATTATGAACTTTTAGTCTTATCTAATCATACAGGACAATAAAAATGAACAACATAACTCATATTCAAAATGACTTTAGTGAAAATATTGTTTGCGTAGATGGCAATATTCCAGTTGATCTACCAACAAAGGATGGAGACAGGTTTTTATTCATCAGTTACGATCAAAGTTGCCTAACACATGGTTTGCACAAATACCCCGCCAAATTTTTCCCCGAGCTCCCTCGTTGGCTCATTAAACGTTATTCTCAGGAAAACGACTGGATACTTGATCCGTTTACTGGGAGCGGCACCACAAATGTTGAAGCTCTTCTCTTAAAACGCCACTCTGTAGGAATTGATGTTGATCCGTTTTCCAGATTCATTTCAACAGTAAAAGTAACACCTTTAGCGGTAAAAGAACTTCATTCCGCACAAAAACAACTTTTGGAGGCTATTTTTCACTATAGCTCTTCTCTCGTTACCGAAGCAGAATTACCCGATTTCCCTTACAGAGATAACTGGTTCAATAAAAGCATCCTATTGGAGTTGACATACTTAAGAAAACAAATTCAATCCCTCGATACAAGCAATAAAGTGAAAGACTTCTTCAAAGTCTGTCTGTCTTCTATAATCCGTTCTGTCTCTAATGCAGATAACAATTGCACTCGGACAGTAATACGGAAGAAATTGAATAAATTAGTTCGTCCCACTGATGCTTTAAACCGTTTTGTGAAAGCTCTCAACGTAAAAATTCCAAAAATGATGGAATTCTCCCAGAAATATCCAGCTAACATTACCATAGATTTTCCTTCAAATATGGAGGCAAGGGACATCAAATATAAGACGAATCACTTTCATTTAGCGTTAACTTCACCACCTTATGTCAATGCTGTTGACTATCCGAGAACCCACCAATTAGAAATGTATTGGCTCGGCTTTGCACAAGAATCATTACTCGCTCTAAAAAAACAGAATATCGGCACAGAAAGTGTTTCTGCCCTACATTACAAGACCCTACACAATACAGGGGTACCAGAGGCTGATGAAGTTATAACAAACATCTTTAAGGTTGATCCGAGACGCGCTTACATCGCTTTTAAATATTTAGACGATATGCGAAAAAACCTTATTGAAGTTCACAGAGTTTTGCACGAGGGGGGTAGATATATTGTTGTTGTTGGTAATAATCGAATTAGGGGACATTTATTTGAGAATTGGAAGTATCTCATATCCATCGCCAAAAACGTTGGTTTTGAAATTGAAACTTACTTCGGTTCTGAGATTATTAAGCACTTTATTAAAGTTCCTCGAGAACAACGTATCAACACCGACTGGATTCTCGTCCTCAAAAAATAAGGAACGGAGGTAGATACATGGAAAATAGAGCTGCTTCGGGAAAACAAGCCTCAGTAGATGGATTTGCCCACGAACATATAGCTGCTGCTATTTTGATGAAAAAATATCACCACGTCTCATTAATGGATGTTCCCTTATCGTCCTACGACATGCTCATAGATCTTAAAAATACCAATAACAAGGAGCAAATAATTCGGGCACAAGTAAAAACAGCACGTAAGAGCATTCCATTTACAGGTGGCGGACGGGGTGGCGTTGATAGAGAATACAGTTCGAACGTTAAGACTTATACGCATTCCACTGAAACTTCCGATGTTGTCATTGGCGTTCATCCAACAGCAGATAATGCTTTTGTGCTCTATTTTGTTCCAACACTACTCATAGAAAAACTGGATCAGAAGAGCATCTCTATTCAAAAGGTAAAAGATTTGAAGGAAAATTATTACATCTTAGAAAATTGCAAAAATGAGAAAATAGTAACCGAAAAATGTCAGGAATACGGTATTCTCCCAAAGCAAATACCTTAATACGGTATTCTTCCAAAGCAAATACCCTTGGTTTTCTAATCAGTCTCAAAATACGAAAGTTCACTTGAGGGAACATGCTCTCGCGGTCAAAAACGCCTCTGAGCTCTATACTGGTGGATACTACGCTGAATCAAATCTAATAACGTACCACCCTTGCAGTCAAGAATTTCTGTAATGTCGGAGTTATGATGGAGGTCTATCAGAAAACAAGGTGTTTACCACACCTTGCTGGGACACCTCAAAATGTCAGAGATGTTACCTGATAATATCTCTGACTCACGCCTCGTGAAAGAGAATGATAAATACTATCTCTGTGTTTCCTATACTGTGACAACTCCGAAGCGAAAGCCAAACGGAAGTGTTGTTGCTTTAGACCCTGGCGTGAGAACATTCCTCACATATTTTCATGAGCGTGATTTCGGATGGCTTGGACACCAGGCTATTAATATGAGTAACTTGCAAACCGTATAAGAAGTGAAATACATAGTATCGCACGGATATATACAGGCCAATATCATCGGTAGATTACCTATGCTGTTGATCTCCTACGCGAAACGTTTCCCACCCGCATAATCCGCAACGCAAACAAAAAAAATAAATATTTCTTGACTTACGATAATTAACATGCTATAATATATCGTAAATAAAATTAACTTGACTTATCAATATTAGCATGCTATAATATATCATAAATAAAATTAACTTGACTTATCAATATTAATATAGTATAATAACAAATAGTATAATAACAAACATCAAAAGGAACAATAAAATCAAATGAAAAAAAGATTTATAGCAAGAGAAAAAGACGGAAACGTTATCATCGGCGGACACCACTCCGACAACGGAACTTTTATAACTTACAACGCAAACGAACCCACACAAGAAGAGGAATACGAAATCAGATACATCTACCAACTCTTTTCAATACCAAACGTATACCACATTCACTTCTTCGACGAAGCTCAAGACGGCACCATATATGGACTCTCATTACCACCACAACCAGAATGGATCGTCAACATCGGATGGAACAACCTAACAATAACTGAAGCTATCGTCTGGACATGTCTTATCGCCTGCTATCACGAAAATAAAACCGCATGGGTACCACACAACGATATTGATGAAGTACTAAAAGCATATAGAAGATCACCAGGATCACTCAAAATGACCATTAAAAAAATAAGACAAAAAATCGCAAATACAAAATGGCACATAGAGAACCTACGCAACGAAGGATACAGACTATCACAAATTGATAGGAAAGAGGCCGCAAAAAATGAATATATCAACGCAATAAAAAACGGATACCCCAAACACAAACTCGTAAATATTACCGCAGAGGCTACTGGAATATCACCACAACAGATACGAAGATGGGCAAAAAAATACCAATGGACAGATAACAAAAAGGAGAAATAGAAAATGAATACGAAAAAACCTGCTATAGTCCCAAAAAAAGATAAAGACAGGTTTAATGTGGACACAAAATATCCTAACATACAAAAACATCATTATCATATCTATATCAAACTCTGTGCAAAATACGGCATAGATAAACGAGGGATGCGACGCGTCAACACAGAAATGCTGAAAATATTAGGCATGACAGTAACACCCGAAAATCGTGTTTGGTGCCGTAACAAATTCAGATCAGCAAACCCAACAAGTCCAAGATTTAAGCAAGAATATAAACCGTATTATAAAAATGAAATCGTCACAGAATCGTCCATTTACCTATCCAGTGCAAAGTCCGCACTCGTCAATGACGAAGCACTGTTAGACGACTTTCTGGAGGAATACGAATTGGACGATTGTGCAGACTTAATCGGCCAATTAACACCTTATGAAAAATCTAAATTCCTTATTGAACTTCTCAAATACCGTCCAGAAAATATTTCCAGTCAAGGACAAATCTATATCCTCGCACAAGCACAAGCTGCCTCTCTCTCGACAGATGGTGATAGACACAGAGTCAGAGATAACACTGATGACGTTGAAGGACAGGATACACTTGATGGAACAGACAACGGATAAACAGAAAATTCAAGCAATCTGCTTTTTAGATGTCGGGTGTTTCGCTTGGAAATACTTTGAAGAATACATCACCAGCGCATTCGGTAAACATCACGAACCGATATTCACTGCTATTGGATTAGGTGAACGTGGCAAACGTGTCAATATACTTGCTCCACGCGGTAGTGCCAAAAGCACCTGCATGGCAATTATCTATCCATTGCATTGCATATTCTTTAAGTGGGCTTATGAAACACTCGGACTTGAACCTTTCAGTTTTATTGTTATTCTCTCTAAATCACACACTATGGCAAAATCAAGAATACAAGACATCAAACGGAAGATAGAGACAGACACACGATTCAAACATCTCAAAGGTAAAGAAAGCTGGGGAGAAACACGTCTCATCACAAGCAACGATGTACTGCTCGTACCAAACTCACGCGGTGGACAGATACGCGGTTCTCTGTTCGGAGGACATAGACCCGACCTCATTATCTCGGATGACCTTGATGATCCTGAATCTGTGCGTAATCCTGATGTGCGTGCCAAAGACCAGTTGTGGTTTGACAGTGATTTAATGCGGGCTGGCAGTCTTGACGGCACAACCAACTTCATCAATATAGACACGGTCAAGCATGCAGAAGCAACTGCAAACTTACTGCGGCAACGGGCAGGTTGGCGGACTCTCTTTTTTCGAGCAATAGAACATCCCGCTGATCTATGGCACCCAACAGCAGAGGAATCATGGAAACAATGGGAGAAGATATATACCAATCTGGAATTGGAAAATACAGACCGTATAACACAAGCGGACGCATTCTACAATGAAAATAAGGAACAGATGACAGCAGGTGTCAAGGAATTGTGGCCGGAAGCAATTACATATCTGGATGTACGGAAAGAAATCTGCGATGTTGGATACTTCCCTGTGCTGCGTGAATTACAGAATAGCACACACGACCCATCACAAGCACTCTTTGATATGGAGAACGCTATGAGATTCACGTTGGCTAACAATGGCTTACTGCGTTCAGACAATCGTCTTGTCGCGTGGCAGGAGATCGCAGGTGTCACGATATTTTTGGACTGGGCAGGCGGTAAAGAAATCGCGGATAACTGCTTTGCTGCGTGTGTTGCAGTTGCTTGGGTGCCACTACCCGGCTCACGACAAGACCAAACTGATGCTATTATGGACGGTGTTCACGGCTACGTCATAGACGCGAACCTCGCACGTGTCGGTGCTACAGAACAGATGCGGATGATATTTGATATGATTGATAAGGTGCGTGCTGAGATACCGAAACGTGACATCAAAATCAGACTCGGTATTGAAGGCTTTGTTCAGGACACATGGAATGCACAAAAACAGGTGATTGAACAGGACTTTCGGAAAGAGAAGGACGCACGCAACGTTCGCGATTGTCCAACTATTGAATGGTTACCTCGACTCAAAAACAAATTTGATCGTATTGACGCATTACAACCGATAATCCGAAACGGATGGCTCGCCTTCAGAAAAGGACTACACAACGAATTTTACAAGCAGATGAGTTTATATCCCACTGGGGACTTCCTTGACGCACCTGATGCGCTTGAAGGTGCATGTCAATTACGAGTGAGTCGTTTTGAATCTGAACGTAAACAACGTAAGGACGCTGCTCGCAGAAGAAATCAAAACTTCAAAGTACGCATTTAATAGGGTTATATAATGCGACAACAAACCGAAATAAATGACATCTGATGATTTCAAGGGATTTGTGATATAACTATTAGAAAGACAATAATTTGATTTGTACCTAAGTATGTTGTTTAGACGTTAAAACTGTAGAGTAATCTACCAAAATTGGTATGAAAAATAAATGGAGTTATAGAATGCAGTTCAAAACGTTAGTCCTTATCAGTGTTGTAGTAATTATATTAGGAATTGGGGTGGTTGCAGATGGTTCTTCTGGAATAGATCATCGTGATATTTTTGTTGGTGCAAGTGCAAGGGCAGTCGGTATGGGAAGTGCCTTCACCGCAGGTCCCTCAACTAATAACGGTTTTTTATGGAATCCTTCATCACTTGGATTTATGAATGGCTTGGAAGTCAATATGGGAGGAATTCCGTTTTCTGGTGAACCCTCAGGACCAGATCAGGCATTTTCTTTTGCCGCGAGTCCCTATACACTCGGTTTAACAGATAAAAATGTAGGAAATCTCTCTTTAGCATCATGGTTCAATGGTTGGAACAATAGCAATAGTGAATCTACGCAGATTGTACTTTTAGGATATGGCTTGGCATTTGGTCCACAGACATCAGCTGGTGCGAATATACGCTATTATCAGCACAACACACCGACAAGAACAAATTATCTTTGGAGCACTGATATAGGGATGCAGTTTACATATCCATTGGAAAAGGTTGGAGATTCAATTACGTTTGGTATGAATCTATCAGAATTAAGCAATGGAATTCGTGAAAATGGTGAACTAATTGAAAGTCTACCATTGGCAGCACGTTTCGGAACAACATATCGTCCTGACAGTGCAACTCTGTTATCTGCCGATGTTGCTATACGAGGACAAAATGATGCGAATTGGGGTGAAAGGCTTCGGTTACATTTTGGTGCAGAACGTTGGTTATTTAACAATCATCTCGGTATTCGCGTAGGATATACAGCACTAACTGCATCCGACAAATTTAGTGCTGGTCAATGGACTCAAGGAATTAGTTTTCAAAACTCTTCTGGACAGTTAGATTATGCACATGTTCGTGGCGGTGATTTAGATCAAAGTCTGCATTGGATCTCAGCTACATTACGTTGGGGTGGAAAAGATAGACAAATAACATTTTCTAAGCCTAAATCTTCTTCATCAAAACCTACAACCGAATCAAAAGGTAGAGATGATACAGAGACAATTCAACCGATCCTTATGCCGAAAACACTTGATGCAAATCCAGAAACTGATGTGAATAGAAGAGAATTACAACTTTCCAATAATGCTATTTCACCGAATAGTGATGGGGTAGCTGACAGCACCACATTCCAGTTTAGTGTAAGGGCAAATGATAAATGGCGATTAACACTTCGTGATGCATATACAGAACAGGTATGGGAGAAAACTGGAACTGGCTCACTATCAGAGGGTGTGGTTTGGAATGGAATGGGAACATCTGGTAAATTAGTTCCTGATGGCGACTACGTCCTACAATTACATATTATTGATTCTGAAGGCAATGCACATCTAAGGCATAGCAAAAAAGTCACGGTAGACCTGATTCCCTCTACGGTTGATGTATCCAAAAAAAGTTCTACAAGTGTCGGCATAAAGGTATTTGACATCAATCCTATAACTGAATGGAAACTTGATATATATGATGCAAGCAATACGTTAGTGGAAAATAGTGAGGGTAAAGGCTCCCCACCAGAGACGATAGTCCTAACAAAAGTTCCACAGTCAACCACAGCAAAATATCGATTCGCATTGACAGTCAAAGATATTGCTGGAAATCAGAGTATTCAACAAGCACAGCTACAATTCGGTAGTGGAAATGCTGATAGCAATACTCAGGTTGTAACTGATGAACCTAAGTTAACATTGATGGTCGGGTCCTTCGGTGAAAGACGCAATGCAAATATGTTGGCTGAGAATCTACGACGTTTATATCCGAATGAAACAGTGAAAATATATACTGCTACTGTGAATGGAGATGCGATGCATAGGGTAACAATCGGAACGTTCGTTGAACGTTCGGAGGCATCTGGACTCATGCAACAAATTCAAGAATCGCAAGGTGTTGAACCTATATTGATTACACCGTGATAAGTGTTACGTGTCTATTGAATTCTCTACATCCTATAGAATTCTAATGCGTTCTGGTAGAAAAGACGGTTTTGCTCTGACTCTGATGCGTAATCAACAACCGAGAGAAGTGCCTCTAACCATTCATTATACGTTGCGGCTAAGGTGCAAACAGGCCAATCACTACCAAACATAAGACGGTCATAACCGAATACGTCAATAAGATGTCTTATATAAGGTTTTAATTCTTCAGATGTCCAGTTTTCACTTGCAGTTGTAACGATGCCAGACACCTTACAGTGAACATTATCAAAGGCGGCGAGTTTGCGTATATGGGTTGCCCACGGCTCAAACTCTCCGTCTTTTATATTTGGACCTCCACAGTGGTTGACAGCGTGTGCTACATCAGGAGTGGCTTTTACCAATTCAATTGCTGCAGGAAGTTGATCATGTTTAGCACAGAGTTCGAAGGAGAGATTATATTTTGCTAATAATTTCACACCATTAATCAGTTCCGGACTTGCATAGAAATGATTGTCTGGATTATGCCATGCCATTCGACGTATTCCCATAACAAGGTCAAATGCTGCAAGTTGGTCAAGGATAGCGTCTACGTTTGGCTTTTCAAGTGGAGCAGCGGCAGCAATTGCCCCAATCATACCATCTGTTTCCGCAATCTGCGTTAACCATTCCACTTCTTGTACAACATGTGTTTCTGCGGGATCCCCTTCTACATGAACAGATTTCACAACGTTTATGTCACTGACCGCATCGCGATAATCTTGTGGTGTATATTGTTGTTTGAGGAGATCAAATCCGTCTAACCATGGGTATTCCAAGTTGGATGTATCCCATAGGTGTTGGTGTGTGTCAATGATTTTATGCATATATGTCCTTTTCAAATTCACAAAGATGAATAATACATGTCATTATTATATCAAACAAAATGTAAAGTCAAGATAAGCACTGACAGAAAACTATAAAAGCATCCGAACAAAGGTTTGTAAAATCTGTATGTTTATGTTACTATATTATGTATAGAAATTCAACTATTGAAAAGGCTTATAGATGTCTACACACCCCAATTCATTTCCTACCTATTTTGCCCTATTCAAACTGACATTGCGTCAGTTATTCTGGGGTCGTCGAGGACTCCTGATGTTGGTTGGATGTGTTTTCCCACTTATCATCGCTATAATATTTAGATTCACGGTAAGTGGAACAACAAGCGTCAATACTTTTATACCACATCTAACATTTTGGTTTTATGGGTTTTTGACGAATTTGTGTGCCATATTTTACGGTTCAGCCATTGTCTCTGATGAAATTGATGGCAGAGGATTGACATATCTGCAGATGCGACCAATACAAAAACCAATGCTATTGTTAACCAAATTCGCAGCCTACATGGTAGGTGCAGTTATCCTCTTAAGTATATCACATTTACTTCTGACAGGTATAGTACAGACACATCCAAAACTTAAGGATCGTTTGACAGTATTTGCAATGAGTTTTTTATACACTGGTTCATTGTCAATAGGTATGATAACATACGGGACATTTGCAGTGTTATTGTCCGTTAGGTTTAAGAATCCTGTGATATGGGGTTTGCTGTATGTGTTTGGCTGGGAGAAATTAACTGCATTGCCAGATTTGCCAACCGGAATCAAACGGATTGGACTCACGCATTACCTGATGACACTATTTCCAGATTACAAAATGCGCGGAGACTATCTTAATCATGCGTTAGGAAATACTCCGCCGGCATCATGGGTAGCAGTTGTAATTATCTGTATACTAACAGTAGGAGCAATGTGGATTGCTATCAGTATTTTTCGGGAGAGGGAGTATTTGATGTAGGAGTTCATTCCTACAATTTGCCAACCTTATATTTTATCTGAAAGCACACGTGCAGTCTCGCGCGATACGATAAGTTCTTCATTCGTGGTTACGACAAGAATCTTTGTCCGACTATTCTCTGCTGATAGGTCAGTTTCTCCTGTTGATTTCTCATTTTTTTCCGTGTCTAAATAAATACCACACCATTCAAGTCCTTCACAGATTTTAGCCCGTGTCGTTGCACTTTTCTCTCCGATTCCACCCGCAAAAGCAATAACATCAACACCTCCAAGTGCTGCAATATAAGCCCCTATATACTTCTTTACCCCATAAACATAGGTTTCCAATGCCAAACGCGCAGTGTCGTTACCCGCTTCAATTGCCGATTCTACATCTCGCATATCTCCACTCGTGCCAGATATGCCTTTCACACCAGAATCCTCAATCAGTTGTCGTCGGATCTCATCAGTAGAGAATCCATCTTTGTCCATCAGATATAAGACAGCAAATGCATCTAAGTCACCACAACGCGTAGATTGAATCATACCGTATTGTGTTGATGCTCCCATAGAGGTATCTATAGATTTTCCGTCTTTGATTGCACATATAGAGGAGCTGCCACCGAGATGACAGGAGATTACGCGAAGTCCCTCACTGGTTTCACGACCAAGAATCTGTGGTACGCGTTCCGATATATAGCGATGTGATGCTCCGTGAAATCCATATTTGCGTATACCGTGTTGTTCTACCCAAAAGCGGGGAACACCGAATTCGTAGGCATAATCAGGGATGGTTTGATGGAACCATGTCTCAAAAACTGCGACAAGTGGTGTAGTCGGAAGAAGTTCCTGAAAGGCACGAATAGATGCAATATAGGCGGGATTATGCATCGGAGCAAGTGGTGTAGATGACTCCAATGCAGCAATTACGTCTTCCGTAATCCGTGCTGAACGCCAATATCCTTTGGCAAGAATGGTTTTGAATCCGACTCCATCCAATTCGTTTAGGTCTGTAAGACATCCAACTTCAGGATCGGTGATGAGTTGCATTGCGTGTGCAATCGCATCAATGTGTGATGGTGCATCAATTTCACCTTCCCGTGATGGTTTTCCCGGTACCGAATGTGTGAAGGCAGATGGTGAATTGCCGATACGTTCTACACCTCCCTTAACAAGCGAGGTAGTTGTACCCATATCAAGGATCTGGTATTTGAATGATGTGCTTCCTACATTTGCACAGAGTATACGCATTCGTTTGGTTTCTTTTTGTTGAACGGATTAATGGAATTATTCGTCTGCTTTTACAAGAGTTTGATAGTAGAGGGCTTGGCTGATTCTTGTTCCCTGCAAACGAAGTTCATCAAGTATTGGTTTGACTATCGGAATTACTCCTTAATCTCTTGAGCAAGTACGATGGTGGCACATTCACCTATATGTAGAGACTTTTGATTCTGAAGTTCTATCACTTGATTCAAGTCAGTCACTGAATGACAATGGATCCACTCTGCTGCTTCAACTTCTGCCGCTCCTTGTTTTCCTGCACCATCTACAACTACTTCAATGTAGACTTCTTCAGGGATAATAATTGAGTGGTAAACCTTCCGAAGCAGATCTAATTGACTAATTTTTGAAAGTTCAATCAAAGGTGTGCTATTTGTGACAATTTTCATTGTGCTGGTTTTTTATAACTTCCAAAGCACTTTCTACTTCAGTTGATAATTCTTCTGCAGTCTGTTCAGCAAAGGGTGAAATTCCAGCAGCAGACATCAACTCTGAGAGATCCCATCTTGAAATGGAAAGCAGTTTTGCAGCTTTACCTGCACTGATATCACCTTGCCGAAGGAGTTCTAATACATAAGCTTCTTTTGCCTTGTATTCTGCATCAGATTTATGATGTAACAGTGCCTCGTCAATTGCAAGTGTGAATTGAACTTCGACTTGTGATTTATCCATACTCATAGTTTACTCACCTATTGGGTATCTTGAGCGTTTTCCGTTCACTGGATAATTTAAAGAATCAATCTATTAAACATTTTAGCACATAATTCCCTACAATTCAACTCCTATAGAATACATTAAACAGGAAGGCGCGCTTACAAAGCGCGCCTGTTGAACAATACAACTGAAAAACATTATTCCGCTTTCGGCAATGTTGGCAGTGTTAAACGTGGACGGTCACCAAAATCGGGGAGTTCGGGTGGGTTTTCTTCCATTTCCTCAAGGAGGAGTTCTATTGCCTTATCAAGTTGTGGGTCACCCTCAGCAATGTAATCCTGTGGACGGTAATCTACTTCAATGTCTGGATCAGTACCGTAGTTTTCAACACTCCAACCGACATCTTCGAACCAGAAAGAGTACTCAGGTTGTGTTGTGGAACCTCCATCTACAAACCCTTGATGTGGTGATATTCCGATGACACCACCCCAAGTTCGTTTACCGATTAACTTTCCTAACTTCATTAGCTTGAAACAGTGAGAGAATATATCACCATCAGAACCCGCATTTTCGTTGGTAACGGTTACCATTGGTCCTAACACAGATGCAGCAGGATATGGGTTCGGTGTACCCCATCGTGGATGGGCATATCCAATACGACGGCGAGACAACTTTTCTAAAATGAGTTGCGAGACATTACCTCCACCGTTATAACGTACATCAATGAGTAGACTGGGATAACTAACTTCTGCCAAGTATCCCCGATGGAATTCCGCATATCCACGTCTTCCCATGTCAGGGATATGGACGTATCCTACCTTACCATCCGTTTTTTCGTGAACGTACTTTCGATTTTGTGCTACCCATTCACGATACCGTAACTCGCTTTCACCGCTAAGGGTTTTGATGGTGACAACGCGTTTCTCTCCATCTTTAGCATTTTTGAAGGTTGCTTGCACCTCTTGTCTACCCAGATTGACCAATAACTCACCTGGTGAGATATTTTGACTAACAGATTGCCCACCAATCGCAAGCAATATGTCATTTTCTTGAACATTAATTCCGGGAGCGTTCAACGGAGAATCCCTTCTCTCATTCCAAGTATCTCCTCGAACTATGTGTGTAATACGATATCCGTTATTGTCTGGATCGTAGACATAATCAGCACCGAGAAATCCTTGTCCGTAGTTTGGCGAACTGCGGTAATCACCACCAGATTCATACGCATGTGATGTACCCAGTTCTCCTTGCATTTCCCACATAAGGTCAGAAAATTCCGCACGGGTTGCTATCCTATCAAGTAATGGTAGATAACGTTGATATACGTTTTCCCAATCCACATCGGACATATTTTCTGTCCAGAAATAATCGCGCTGAAGTCGCCACGCTTCGCGATACATTTGTGCCCATTCTGCTGTTGGGATAACGGAGGGTCTGATTCGGTTAATTTCTATCCAACCAGTATGACGATTAGAGCCTTTGTTCTCAGACTTTTGACCTTCTTCAACTTTTCTGCCAGCTTTTATAACACGCAACCGATTTCCTGTGCGATACACAAGAAACTTATTGTCTCGTGAGAGTTGGAAGTTATCAATATCTGAAACGAGAACTTCCTTCTTCTGTTCTTTGAAATCGTAAACATGGAGTTTACCTTTAGATCCTGAATCCTCTTCACCAGGTGAATTCTGGGTGTGTCTAACGGGAAAAGTAGTAAAAATCACTTTTCCCTCAATCCCATCAATCTGTCCGTATCGTCCATGCGAATAGGGAAAAGCGACTATACGTTGTTCAATACCATCTAATTCAATATTAATCGGTTTTTTCTTTTTCTCTTCAGCTTTCTTTTTAGCATCTTCATCTTTCTCTGATGACTTGTCTTCAGAATCTTTGTCCTCTTTATCCTCTTTTTCTTTGTCTTTTTCATCTTCTGGTGATGGAGCAGCAGGCACAAATGGGTTGGGTAAATCCTTCTGCAAGGTCACCAACAGTGGACGTGTAGCGATAGGGAAACTAAGGTCAAAGTGTAACGCATCACCAACAGGATCAAATTCCCGTTGGGAGAAAAAATATAGGTATTTTCCATCTGGATCCCATGCGGGTGCATAGTCTTTGAATTCAGGTTGTGTAACATACCAAGTTTCACCTGTTTCAACTTTACAAAGCTTAATTGATGAAGTAGTTTCTGTAGCAGGAAAACTATAGGCGATCCATTTACCATCTGGCGACCAATTTGCACCTTGGATGCGGTTGTATAGGCTTTTGTCAAGTACCCGCAGTTCTGAAGTTTCCAATTCTATATGGAGAAGTTCAAAACGGTGATTAACGATTAGGATCTGATCTTTTAAGTTATCACCTTTAGGACATACGACCAGTTGTCGGACATGTCCTATATCCAATTCGTCAAGTCGACGTATCTCATCACTACCGTCGCAGGTATGGATTTCTAACGCTTCCTCGCCATCTGTATCAGAGAGGGTAATGACACGTTTTCCATCGTTCAGCCATTGTGTCTTACGGTAGCGAGTACCGTTACGTTTACCCTGTTGTAGAACGGCACCATCCCAATTTGCCATTGTGAATAGTTTTCCACGAGAAGTTAAGGCAAGAGATTGACCCTTAGGAGATGGTGCAAATTCCTGCAGATATTGCGAGGCACTTACAAATTTTCGTTGTCGTTGAATACGTGGACTGCGGAATTCAACATCAACTTTATAATTGTTATCATTTTCAATATCGTAGACCCATAGGTCAGCACCGGCATGGTAGACGATGCGTGTACCATCAGTTTGTGCTGATCTGCTATAATATGTTTCTTGATGTGTGTGACGTTGCATGTCTTCACCAGAAGTCAGACATGAGTAGATATTTCCAACACCTTCGTGATCTGAGATAAAATAGATACGTTCCCCTACCCACATCGGTGTAGTAAAATTACTATCAACTGGAGTCAAAGGTTGAAATTGTCCATCACCCTCGTTGTCTAACCAGAGTTGACCTGCAGTTCCACCACGATAACGTTTCCATCGTGCGGGTTCACGTGTCAACCTACCGAGTATAACACCACCATTACTGCCAAATGATATGTGGTTTGCTGGACCGTAGGGAAGTCGTTGTGGTTCTCCACCTTCTTGAGAAATGCTCCATATCCACGCTCCGAATGCAGAACCAGCAGCACTGGAATATAGAATGTTTTCTCCATCTACATCCCACCCGACAATACTGGCATTGCTTCCTTGATATGTAAGTCGTTTTGCTTCTCCTCCGAGTGCTGGCATGACGTATACTTCCGCTGGACCTTCTTCACGTCCAGCAAACGCGAGTAGTTCACCGTTTGGTGATAGTTGTGGGGAACTTGTTGCACCAAGATTTGATGTGAGCCTACGTGCTACTCCACCAGTGATTGGGACTGTCCACAAATCATCCTCACATACAAATACAATAGTTTCATTGGAAATAGTTGGGAATCGAAAATATCCTGACATTCACACCTCCACGGATTGAGTTAGTAATAATTGAATAACATTTCCTATTATGTTAATTTACTGTCGTTGTAGAAATAACATAGACACATTATTGTAAGAAAGGAAAAAGACTAAATGTAATAGGCGAGGCACCATATCACATCAAATGTATCAAAACATTCAATGAGGACCTCGCCATACAGATTCAAGATTCAAGTCTAAGACAAGACACGCATATGGTCTTAGTTTATTGATAGCAATTGCAAACTTGGAGGAAGAGTATATTTCACTCTAATTTTGCCTGCTCTTCAGAACTTGATGGGTCTCCAAGCCAGAGTTCTACAGCCGGACTGCTTGCGATGCGTCTATTTCCAACTGAAGCATTTATGACAAATGTATACGGTCTTGTCTGCTTATTTCCGGCGAACGGGTTTCGGCGTAGTTCGTTAGTACCGCTGGTAATAATGTTTGGTATAAGGGTTATTGTTGCCTCCGATTTACCTCTTCGGAGTACAGTGGTTTCTCGTTGGAGTCTCACTCCGAACGGTAATCCGACTACAGTTAGGTTCATGTTCTGTCGATTCCCATTACGTCTATTAACACTGACGGTAATATCAACCGGTCCATCTGGTGTTACTATAACTTCATTAGGGGTTGCAGATACGATGATGGGTGAGGACTCAGTAACACTCACAACCACGTTCTTGCGTTGTACAGTCTGATCATTATTCCGAATACGATATACCTGTATTGGGGTAGCTGCACGTCGTATCTTATGTCCGGTTGCCGTATTCACAGTACCGACTACCTGAACGACGCTATGTGCCAAGTCCGCGTCTGCTGCAGCGGTCAGGGTTAGATACCCTTGGTTATTACCACCTTCAGAAAGAATAGCACTCTGACTTGCTGTAATTCCTGGAGGTAGATTTTCAACTGAAAGTAGTATCGGTTCCGTAAACCCAACTCGACGTTGGAGTGTAACTTCCAACAACACTGTTCCACCCCGTCCAATGTTCGGATTGTCTGGTGTCACTGAAATAGCAAAGTCAGGAACGGTTGGACGTATGTCTAAGTGGTATACATAACCTGCTCCACCTTTACCAGATACATCTTCAACGCGAAGTGCATATTCCCCCGGACGTGCAAAACTGTAATCAATAATTGCATTTCGTCTGCCACCTCTACCAGCATTATTTCTTAATACCCGACCTTCCGCGCTTAACAATGTCAAGGAAGGACTCAGAGGAGAATTCAGTTTTTCTGCAGATAAATCGATGGAATATCCACCGATATCTGCGAAAAATCCCCATGGACCGTATCCATTCGTAACCTTAACGAGAATTTTGTTCCTACCTTTTTTAACCGGTAATTCAATAACGTCATCGCCTCGGTTTAAAGGTCTATGTACATATTTGCTGAAAATGAGTTTATCGTTTACCCATATCTTTATGGTGTCATCTGACCCAAGTGATAGGATGTACTTCTGGTCCCGTTTAGATTGGAAGTAAGTTAGAGCATATCCAGTCACATCATCTTCTGGCACACTGGAAAAGACATTTTCGCCTCTACTGTTGGTTCTATACCATTTAATCCGTCTTCCCTCTTTTCCTACATATTCCTTCTTTAAATCAATTTCTATTTCAGGTGGGAAGACATTTTCATAACCTTTCTCGTCTGTGTTGTCAAATGGGTGAATCACCCACCAAGGACCGAGACGTGAACCTTCTTCAATAGTAAAGCGGTAATAGTCCACCTCTCCCGGTTTAGAAATACGTCCGCTGATCGCACCTGGGGTTGCGACTTGTTGTGAACTTTCAATCCGTTTGGCAATAAGCTGCCCCATCCGGACGACTTCTTCAGCGACAAAAGCGATGATACGATCCCGATCTGTGTCGGTAATATCAGCATTTTCTTTCCCTGCCATACGAGTGATGGTTGCTTCCCACTGTTCGGAGGTAAGTGCACGGTTTTCCGGTGAACGAAGCTCATGGCATGCTGTGCATTTACCTTGAAATAAAATTTCGGATTCAGCATTCTTAGCATGCTCTTCGTTTTCTTCAGCAATATCTGTGGCTTGGTTATCAGCATTTGCATCTACCGATTGTTCTACTTCCTCAGAATATTGGTTAGCGATAAATGGGAATATACCGTAAGAAGTACGTATGAGTGTTACCCCTGGCTGCTGATCACTCGGTAATTCAATTTCCAATTCAGTTTCTGGCAGATTTTCACCACCAATTGTGGTTTTAGTTTTAGTGCCAATTTTACCACCTGTTGGGTAAATATAGGTATTATATGGGACTACACCGATTATCAAACGGTATACAGAATCTGGATTTCCACGATAGAGTAGGTCTCGAATACGAAGGAAGTAAGTTCCATCATCAGGTAATGTATAGTCAATTAGTGGATCAAGACTAAAAAATCCGTTGCTGCGTGCAAGTTCCGTTCCTTGTGAATCAATTAAGGAGATAGTAGGATTAAAGAAGGTCTGGCTGATGTTGTTATATCTATATGCTTTTACATTGAAAACACATCGTTCTCCTTTTAATCCTTCAAAAGTGAAGTAATCTTCGTCACCACCTGAATTGATGACCCCATTGACAATGATCGGTAATTCAATATCAGATGCGGATTCGGTGTCGTTATTTGATTCAATCTCAACAGTATCAGGTACATCTGTTACTTCAAAGGGCCATGCAGTAGAAGCACCGTTTTTACCAACGATACGAATTTCACGTACACCGATTTGGGCATCAGGTGCAATTTCTAACTCAACAGTCATGCCACCTGTTGCCTTCGCGGCAGATTTTAGGTAATGAACGATGTTTGTTTGATCGTCTTCACTGATTTCTGCACCTTTGTCCTGCACCATACGTTTTACAACAGCTGTCCACTGTGTTCCTGTCATAGAACGATTGCTTGGGGAACGGAGTTCATGACACTGACCACAATTCGCTTCAAAAACAGGTTTATGCGTTTCATCAACTTCCCCACCACCTGGATTGAGTTTTCCAGTGATGCCAGGGTCACCTTCAACAATAAGTGTATGCGCACCGTCTAAATCTGAACCTTGTATTTTTACCTCAACCGTTTTTCCAACTTGTGCTCCTGCGGGAAAAAGAGAATTTAGACGTGGAGTGGCTTGAGCAAACACAGTAATAGGCGCACACATTGAAACAAGGAACATCAATAGCAGAATCTGTTGTACTCTTAACATTGAAATGAAGTTGAATTGTTGATTATTACAGAATAAAATAAACTTATTTCGTACCCACATTGAATGTTACCTCCACAATGTTCGGAAATTGATTTCAAACTCCTACCACTATACTCCATTAGAATTCGTGGGTTAATCTATTGTTTTGGATATTCCAGATTCGGACTTTTCCATCACGGCTACCAGCTGCAACACGATTCCCATCTCGACTTATTTTTACCGCGTAAACAGCATCTGTAGGTTCATTAAAAGTTCTGCGTCTGTTTCCAGATAGAATATCCCAAATTATCACGGATGAATCTGCACTCCCGGATGCGATAACTTCTTGATTATTCCATACGCCGCAATCTACACTATAAACAGGACCTTGATGTCCATTAAAAGTGCGATCTGCAGAACCTCGTGTATTACCATTGTTGTCTTGTGTTACTCGCCAAGATCTGACTGTGTTATCTGCAGAACCGGAAACAATTAGGTTTGATCGTGTTCCATACGCAAGGGAATAGACAGAATCATCATTGCCATCAAAACTAACAAGGACCGTATAGTCATCAGGATTCCACACTTTTAGTGTCTTATCTTCACTGCCAGTTACGAAATAATTTCCGTTCGGATGGTATAGTGCACAGAGTACTCTGCCCACGTGTTGTGTTAACCATTTTGCCTGATCGTCTAAAGGTGTATCATCATCAAGATTTTCTAAATCGATGACAGCACTAAATTCGTCCATACTGGCAGTGAGTAATTTTGCATTATCAGGACTGATAGCGATAGATTCAATTGTATCGGCATGAATCTCAAATGTATTGATGAGTTCTTCTGTAGCGACATTCCACATACGAATTTCACCACTACGTGCTGCCTGACCACCGCCTGCATACAACAATCTACCATCAGATGAAAACTTCAGACATCTGACTCGACCAGCGTGTGGTTCGTATGCATGGATCATTTCCTTTGACTCTAAATCCCAGAGTTCAACCCACTGATATTTACCGACTGCCAGTGTTTTTCCATCTGGACTAAATTCAAGTGCCCAGATAGGAGATAACGCCACAGCTCTTTCTTGTGATTTTTCGTCTGCTTGTATAATAATATTCCCAATCAGAGAAATAAGAAAAAGCAATAGGATTGATAAGAAGGAAAGAATTTTTTTATTACGGTTTTTCATTTGTCAATTCTATTTGTAATAACGAGGGTGGGTCATTATGATGAGAAAATAGGGAAGGATTGTAGTAGGAGATACAGTGAAATCTGCTACAACAAGTTACCCAATGTTATCCGATGTTCAGACAACAAAAACGTCCCAGCCTCTGTTAGCAGCAGATAGCGTGAGATCAACGGACAACTGTTGATCTCGCGCAATATGATAGAGTGCGTTTTCTGACTAAGCCAAGACACCCCGGATTGGTCGTCCGCCTCGTGAAAGGACAATACGGACACCATCAGGAGATTCAATGCTCTGATTGTAATCAATACCGAGACTCTGATAGATGGTTGCTGACAAGTCTTCAGGTTTGACAGGTGTCTCGGCAGGTTCCATTCCAAAGGGATCGGATGCACCAACAACTTGTCCACCTTCGACTCCTCCACCTGCTAACATAATAGAGAAAACACGTGGATGATGGTCACGTCCACCGTTTCGGTTGATGACAGGAGTTCTACCGAATTCACCCATAGCAACTACGAGTGTGCTGTCAAGTAAGCCACGTTCTGAGAGATCATTAATCAGTGTAGCCATTGTCTGGTCAAATGCATTGAGTTTCCCCGGCAAAAATGAGAAAATATTGTTGTGGTTATCCCAACCGCCATTACTGACAGTGACAAAGTTAACCCCAGCTTCAACAAGTCTTCGTGCAAGGAGACAACTTTGACCAAATGTGTCACGTCGATACGCCTCGCGTGTATTTTTGGGTTCCTTTGACAGGTCAAATGCCGCGCGAGCGTCCTCTGAACTCATTAGATTGTAAGCTGCATTATAGAAGTCATCCATGGCTTCAACCCTTGGATTCCCTGCCTCATATTTCTTAAATGCGTTATCAACAGCTTGACGCAGGTCCTTTCGGTCTTCGACGCGTTCATAAGAGACCTCTCTTGGAGGTTCTAAATCTCGGACTTTGAAATTATTACTCGCTGGGTTACCATCCGGCGAAAACGGGTCAAGTGATGCTCCTAAGAATCCTCCACCTGCGTAAGCGACTGGTGAGGGAATAGCGATATAAGGTGGCAAAGCACTCCGTTGTTCTTTGAGTTCGGCGACAACAGCACCATGACCAGGAACAGCAAATCCGGGCAATGGTTGATAACCTGTAATCATATAATGTGTTCCCCGTTCATGTGCAGCTTCGGGAGATGTCATAGAACGTATGATACAGAGTTTATCAGTTTGTTTTGCAAGCCTTGGCATATGTTCACTAATTTGTATACCGTTGACATTTGTCGGAATAGGTTTAAACAGACCACGGATCTCTTCAGGTGCATTGGGTTTAAGATCCCACATATCAAGATGACTTGGACCTCCACCTAACCAAACAAGAATAACAGATTTGGCAGATGCTGGGTTAGCAGTTGGTTTTGCATACGCTTTTAATCGGAAAAAGTCTGTAAGACCGAACCCAAAAAGACCAAGGACACCAGCCTTAATAAGATCTCTGCGATAAAATCCTTCGCAGTCTGTATTTGTGCAGTTTCTTTCGGGCATAGTTGTTCTCCTAAAATTGGTTAGCAGTTATCTCATAATTCTAAAAACTATCAACACTCATGAGATATATTCCAATATGTTGGATGTCTATATGTCAAGATGACCGTTGACAAGTTGAACATTCATTTCACTAACATTGTTGCTTATTATATCGGAGGGTTTTACCTTGGTGATATGCGAAATATGGAACGAAAACCATCCTAACCGCACTTCAAGATATCAGATTGATTAATTATATCGTATTAAAAGGTGTATGTCAAGGGAAAATGACACAAATCAAAGTCATGTTATTTATACTGTTTCTTAGGAATTATTTCTACATTCTTTGACGAAGTCTTAGTGCTCTGAGCCATCTTTGTGCTTTAGGAACTGAAGTATCAAATGGTTCTTTCATTTCATAACATTCAGTTTGTCCAGCATAAATGTGGTGCCAGTCAACTATACACGGCATTTTCTGTTTTTTTAGGTTTCGCATTAGATACCCGCGGACTCTTGCACGAGTATCACGAGGAGCATTGCTAATTGCATGACTAATTTGGTCATCAGTGATTACACGTCTGATACATCCTTCACTTTGAAGTGCATAGAATATTCCGTTATCAGGATCAATATTGTGATATTCTAAATCGAGACTTTTGAGCCATGGGTCGTCCCATGTCAGTTCCTCTTCAGTTATTAGTGCCTCAAGAAACCACTTTTTTGCCGCCCAATCAAGGCGAGTTGTAAGGCGGGTCCAATCTACTTCAAGGTCATTAAGTACAGTTTCCCATTCCGTGATGACCCATTGTGCCGTTTCATCAGGGTTGGTTATTACCTCTTGTACAAAGTTTAGGTACTCTCGCTGAATGTCAATAGCAGATACCGTTCTGCCGTTTTGCAGATCAACCTGCCATTCAAGGGTGGTATCCCGTGAGATATGTTTGATAGCAGCAATGGGATCCATAAGTTCAAGGTTAGGAATAGGTAGTTTTTCACCATGAATGTCAAAATGTTTCTCAATTGCATCAAGTACAAGTGCAGTTGTGCCTACCTTGAGTGCCGTCGCATACTCCGACATGTTAGAGTCCCCGACAAGTAGATGAAGTCTGCGGTATTTTGTATAGTCGCTAAGCGGTTCGTCCCGAGTATTGATAATCGCGCGGCTAAACTGAATCCATTCATAGATTTCAGTGACGATATGATCCGCCCTTTGTGATATTTGGTAACCGAGAAAGTCGTCAACACTGTATTGTCCATCTCCAAATTCAAGGATGTCATCGTACCCACCTACTCTACCAGCACCTGCGAAAATTTGCCGCGTTACGAAAAACGGAAGGAGAGTAGGAATAACGATTCTATAGAAAGGAACATCTCGTCGCGCCTGAAAGTTTTCATGGCAACCAAATGTAGCACCTGTAAAATGATCTATGTTATTTTTGTAAAAGGCTACGTGAGAGGACCGACCGGTATCTTGTAGAATTGCTGTTATGACGTGTTCAATGGCTTTATCATAAGCTATAAGGTCAAAAAGGTTGGCACATTCTGGTGTGGCATATTCAAGATGTCCCATATCAATGTAGAGTCTGCCACCATTGAAGAGAAAACCACCATTACCTGGAGGTTCGCCCCAATCACGATAGTGGAGATCGGGAATACCGAGTTGAACTTCTTTGAAAACATAGTCCCTAACGTTCGCAGCAACACCTTCAGGGGATACCTTTATACGCTGTGTTTGCATTGTCTGCGGCTGAATCATGCATCCAAATTCAGTTTCGATTCCCATTATTCTGTAAGTCACGGATTTGTTCCTTTATTGGATAGTTGGAATCATCCATCGGTTGCCATTATCATTTTTCGGTAAAAGCCTTAATTTCATCTTGAGTTAGAATACGGAATTTAGTGTCTGAAGGTAGCGTATCATCTAATATACCTACTTCTATTTCTCCATCCTCCAATTCTGTCTTTATGATGTCATCTATCTGTTCGTCCGTTACTTCTGCATCATCTTCTGCTTCTTCAAAACGTTGACTTAATAATCTGCCAACTGCCCATGTTTTGAGTCCTAACTGTAACGCAACGGTAAAACTTCGATCCGAATCAGTTTCTGTTGCCGCAAGGTAGTCTTGCATAGCATTTTCGATTTCCATGGTTCCACCAATCACTGCTGACTCATGGTGGATGTTGACATTTCCATCGTAGTTAATATGTGTAAATTGTGACGTAGCATCTCCATCGCCAATTTCAACAAGGAGCATTTTGATAATGTATGCCTCACCAGCAATTGCTTCAAATGCCTGTTTGAAGGTGTGTGCCAATACATAATGAGTTAATCGATGTAAATTCACATCTTCAGTGGCACTTTGAAATGCTTGGACGCTTGCAGTATCTGTAACAAGCATTCGAAGACGTTCAATGTCGGCAGGGTGACCGATAGCAGAGAGGGCAATTCTGTCATGAACTTCAAATATTTTCTGTGCACCTTTCGTAACAGTTAAAAGGAGGCTGCCTTTTTCATAAGGTAATCCGACGACAGGACTACCGAGTCTAAGTTGGTCTTCAATATAGTCGCGCCGGTCCTGAATTGCTTCAATCCAACGATACGGCAGATCACGCATTATGTAGCCTCCACATAACAATCTTTTAAGAATTCATCGGTGAGAGTTTCTACTCCCTGTTGTGTAATGGTTTTGACAGTAGGAAATATTTCGGCTTTTGCGTTGTATCCGCTGGTTGCCGCATCATATTCGCTTGCTGTATCAAGCAGTCGTAGGATAGTGATGGTTGCCAGTCGTTGATCCATATCCTCTAATCGAGTATCACCCCATCGATCAATATAACGTAATACCCCTCGGATCCATATTGAACCCGAACCTGTCGTAGCAAAGTCTACATTCTCAAAGTGTGCGCCGAGTGCATCGTAGAAGTAAATTTTCCCACCGTTCTCAGATTCATCTTTTTGTGGAGTATACAAAGCAAAGATTGGGATTACCGCGCCGATGCCTTGCATTGCCATTGGCAGATTATCACGTATAAGACGTGAAAGCGTTCGGAGTTTACCTTCAACACTCAATTCCTGAAGTTGGCTTCGTCTGAAATATTGGAATGAGTGTTTTAAGACACGTGCTATCTCATAAGCCATTGCAGGTGCACCAGAGATAGCAAGAACAGAATGCGTATCAATTGGTAAGACTTTCTCAGCACGGTCATGAACAACGGAAGTTCCAGCAGTTGCGCGCCGATCTCCTGCGATGATAATTCCATCTTGATATCGCACAGCAACAACCGTCGTGGCTTCCGGTATTTCCAGTGTAGAGCCAGGAGTTTGTTCCCCTTGGGAGAGAAACTGATTAGTATCGCGCAACGGTTTTTTGCCGACACTAAAAAGGTCATGCTTTGCGATCATTTCAACTTCTGATGTGTTGAAGGCGACTTCAGTATCATCTGGCAAGGTGGCTGAATGTTTTAATAAACTGAGAAAGTCACCTTTATGGTTCATTATTCCCCCGTTCTTTGTCGGTACCGCCGGGATTGGTCTTTGTCAACGCGGCGCATACGTTTTAACAGTTCTTGTGTATCCGGTCTGTTGACATCGGGACGTTTCGGTGCGTTACTATCGTCTCCACCATCATCGGGTTCAACTGGTTTTACCGGTCTTTGTTTACGTTCGGGGAAAAAGGCAGTCTGGTCTTTCATTTGAAATATCTCCTTAATCTACTATACGGAAGCAGTTTGCATTACAAACCGTGGTTAACTCAAGCCAAGTTTTTCAACAAGGGTTTGTGGGTTAGGGGACAGGTCAAGTGCTTCATTATATTTTCGTGCGATTTTAGCGTCTGCAAGAGAGTTCATATTGATTGTAACAGGTTTACCATTGATGTCAAAGGTAATGCTATCCCATTGAACAGTTTTGATTGAATCTTCAAACTTATTGAGAGATTTTCCTCGAAAATAAGCACGTGTGTCCAATGGAGGCGTATGTATAGCGTGTTGGATCTGTTCGTCTGTTATAACACGTTTCATTTGTAAACCATAAAATAAACCCTCATCCATATCAATGTTATGGTATTCCAAATCAATGCTCTGTAGCCATGGATCATCCCATGCAATATCTTCAGATTCAACGAAGGTTTCCAACAACCACTTTTTTGCTACCCAATCAAGTCGATCAGTAAGCGTCATGGGATCAGTTTCAAGTGTGTTGAGTGTTTCTTCCCACTGTGTCAAGACCCAATCAGTATCTCCATTTTGATGAGCGAGATGTTTCTGGGCGAGTGCAAGATACTCACGTTGATGGTCAATTGCACTCATCATTTTACCATCAACTTTTTGTAACATCCAGCGATAGGTTTGGTCATGAGAAATCACTTTGATAGTATCAATGGGGTTAGCAATTGCAATATTCTTAGGAATAAGCCGTTGTTCAATAAGATCAATAACAAGAGCAGTAGTTCCGACCTTGAGTGCCGTTGCGTATTCGGACATGTTTGCATCCCCGACGATTCCGTGAAGCCTTCGGTATGTCGCTGGGTCCGCGTGTGGTTCGTCACGGGTATTGACAATCGGACGTTTGTGCATCGTATCCACACTCGCTTCAACATGAAAGAAATCAGAACGTTGGGTGAGTTGGAAATGTCCTGGTGTTGCAAGTCCTGCCTCGGTTTCTATACCTATCTTACCTGACCCAGCAAAAATTTGTCTTGTCACAAAAAACGGTAGGATACATGCCTTGAGATAATCAAACGGAACTTCTCGCGCCATAAGATAGTTATCGTGACAACCGTAACTATGTCCATAAAAATCTGTATTGTTTTTATATAGGAGAACACGTTGTCCAAGTTCTTGACTACGTCGTTCAGCACATTTGTAAAGTATACGTTCACCTGCTTTGTCATGTGCCACGAGATCAAATAGACTTTGACATTCTGGTGTGGAATATTCCGGATGTGCATGGTCATTGTAAAGACGTGCACCGTTAATTAGGATACGGTCACTCTTTATTTCCCGGAAGGATCGTCCTGGTTCTTTAGCAAATCGTTCGCGATCTCGTTTTTCTTCCTCAACTTCGTCTGGGTGGTTATTTAGATGTTCTGCGCGGAATCCGCGTTCATCCCGAAAGGGGTCTTCACCATCATAGTCCCATTGAGGCAAGAAAGGATCACGCCGATAGTTTTTTATGAGTTCAATGGATTCCTTAACGGGATCAATCTGTTCTGCATTTTCAAGTGTGATTCCGTATTCGGTTTCGATTCCAAAAAGTCTGTGCATTATTTATGTCTTTCTACGGTATGTAAGACAGATGTATAAGGTATAAAATTAAAATAAAGAACTATATCACCGGACTCGGTGTTTTTCGCTGTTCCCTCTTTTCAGATAGAATAGGCGTGACTTTGACAACATTCACAGGATCGTAATCTAAGAGTTTTAACCAATCCTCTGTAGCTTCCGTCGGTGGGAAAATATCGTTTTCGCTAAATTCTGCATTGAGTGCATCTATCAGGTCATCTGAAGATATACCTGTCTGCGTTTCGGGAGAAGCAATAGCACGTTTCATAGCAGTTTCTTTTGCTCTTTGAACAATAGACTCAATAATCGCACCACTGCAGAGATGACCACGGTAAAGTATGTCACGTCTTCCGCTGCGGAGAGCAACTTCAAGGAATCGATTTTCTGATGTCTCACGGAACATTTCATCTACAACTTGTGTAATCAAATTATCTATGACTTCCTTATCTGCGGTATCTCCTGTTTCAGATTCAATGGGTAGGTCTTGAGTAAGGTAGATACTAAATATATCCTTGGCTGCATCTTTATTGGGACGTGTGACTTTAATTTTTCTATCAATTCTTCCGGGACGCAAAATGGCAGGATCAATTAAGTCTGGTCGGTTTGTTGCCAGAATGATGACTACTTCCTGTAATGGCTCAATACCATCCATTTCTGCACAGAACATTGGCACGAGTGTGTTAGAAATACTGTGTGATCGCATAGCGCGACGTGTGCCTAAAATAGATTCCGCTTCATCAATAAAGACAAACGCAAGTTTACCCTCAGCACGTTTTTCGCGTGCAGAAAGAAAGATTTCTCTGACTTTCCGTTCCGATTCACCCAACCACATATTGAGTATTTCGGGACCTTTAATGTGAAGAAATGCTCCTTCAATCTCTTCACCAGACTCTGTCTTGAGACGTTCTGTTAAGTTATAGGCGGTGGCTTTTCCGATGAGTGTTTTACCACATCCTGGAGGACCGTGGAGGAGAAATCCTTTTGGGACAGTATATTGAAACTTTTTAAAGAGTTCAGGATGTAGAATCGGCTGCTCAATTGTATCTTTTATTCGTTGAATAGTTTCGTCAAGACCACCTATTTTCGACCATGGTATTGGTGGCACAGCTTCAAGTGCATAGTCGTTCCGTTCTTTTGAAGCAATACGTTCAAGTGCAACTTTTAAACTGGAATCAAGCCGTACTTCGTCACCCGTCTTTAACTTTACATCAACTAAGTCAGCAGCACGTTCAATTATAACAGATTGTAGACTCGGTTCTGACCCAACACGCAACCTGCCATCTGATAGTACATCTGCAATTTTGGCAATTGGTCCCGATTCGTTATAACCAAGTTCACCAACTACGACGAAGGCTTCATTCAGAAGGACACTAACACCTGTTTTTAAGTTTTCTTTTTCCAGTTGTGGGTCAATATTGGCATAGTATTCTGACCCGCCTACGGTAACGCGCGCTGTATCGTCTTGAGGGACTGCAAGGAGAGTTCCAATGCGATTTGCTGGTGCTGTCAGTTTTTCAATTTGTTCATCCATCTCATCGCGTATACGCTCTGCTTCCTGGACTATGGCTCGAACTCTTTGTCGGAACTCACCTTCATCGTTAATGATAGACCGACGTAATTCAATCAGCAAACGTCGTCTTCGGTCTTCCACAGGAGTTTCTGAGATGATTTGGTGAATCAGATGTAAGGAATAGCCGGAACTCGCCTCATCTCCAACGATCTCATCTTCTTCCGGTTCCAACTCCTCCTCGTCATCAAAAAAAAGTTTCTGATCGTCCGGACCTATGTCAGCATTGCTACGGTTTTTCTTATCGTACATTTTGTACGTCTCCTCAGACAGAATGGGTGACTTTACGATAAAGTTTACCACATTTCTAACTTAATTTGCGAATCTTTTCACCATTTGCAATTATCTTAACAGATTAAGGTTTATAGATAGATATTGCTTAAATGTTGTCTTAATTGTGGTAATTGTTATTATTTTAGCATATTTTGCAGATAGTTGCAAGTTAAAATATAGTGAGTTTCAATAGCATTTTCTGTCTACTGTCATTTATATCTCTGATAGATTTAAACAAACTCGAGTTTGTTTAGTTTACCATGCAATTTATTACAAGACAAGTAAATAAGGTATATTAAACTATGATCAGTAGATGCAGGTCTTTATGTGATTAGGGAATTGGATAGGCACAATTAAACAACGAATCGGTAGAATATGGATTGAGTCAATGAACTCCGCTGAATTTTAATGTATTAATGAAACATTTAACGGAGATATCGTGTTTAGGTTAGTCGTATCTGTCAATGCTTATTCGGCACGTTCACCCGTAGTTCCAGAACATTGAATAAGACTTAGGTTGACATTAACAAATTGACTATCTATATTCTGACTTAGCAAGAAATTAAATCAAGCATTATCTAATGCAGAAATAGAATAAATATGAGTAGTAAAATATGAGACTATTAGAAGAAAATCAAGATTTGTTTGGGATGATAATAATAGGTAGGTGTGTTGATTAGGTAGACTTCGGTGACAGATTAGTTTGTTCGGAATTTTGACTCTTACCTATCGAATCCTTCGACGGAGTAGAATAAACACCTCGTTGTACACGAACAATTTCTCCTCTTTCTATAAGACGTTTAAGTTCATTTTTTATTGCCTCCGGATTTCCTTCAATAGACTTAACAAATTCTGCAGTCTTTTTATCACTTTCATCAAGAAGAGATAATATTTGAGTTCTAAAGGGTACACGCAACGGTGCACCACCCCTAAGTTTTTTTAAATAACGGTTCGCTTGTCTTGAAGAACACCCCAAAATATGTTCAACTTTTTCTCGGTCAGATCTTCCAGTAAGATTATCCCGTTCCGTTTCAAAATGTTGACGGGTAGCAATTACCTCAGGAAGTTTGTCAAGTCCACCAGCCACCTCAAAATCTTCCCAGTCAAATAGGAGTGTATTGACATTATCTGTAATACCAGGAAGTTCTATACCAGACATCAAAACGACAGTTTTATCAGATAGATGATACAATCCTATGCGATTGATAATTGATCTAAGTATAGCGGCAATATTCTGTTCATAAATAGATTGTAACCTATCATCCTTATAAAGTCCCGTCTCTAAATCCTTCTCATAAAGGAGTGGTTGTCTATCATTTCCAAAGTATTTTTGTGCTTGCCGCCAAATCATACTTTGTGGTGGGTGGGGCGCACCGACAATCCAAATGACTTGAACTTTTTCAAGAATTGTCTCCCATCCTGTAACATTTATTGAATGACGTAGAAAATGTACGTTGTCTGTGTCTACAATTTCTGACATCTGGTTGTATGTTGCAACCTCAGAGATAATTGCATGTGAAACACTCGTATCTTTGTTGATTTCAGCAAAGATTCCAGCAAGAAATCTGAGACCTGTTTCCCTAACTCCAACCACATCCCAGTTACCGTTGTATGCTAATATCGTTTCACGTGCATATATACCTGTCCGAATTTGAAAGATCTGATTTCCTTTATGAAACGATTGATTTTCAATGTGTCTTACCTCTGAGACTTCGTATGGAAAAGTCCTGCGGAGATGTTCACCCGTGATTGATCTGGTTGTCACTAAAAGACGTTTGATGGTTGGATGTAGTGCTGGTGGCACCCAGAACTCAAAAACTTGTTTATCCCACTGAACTCGTGTATCTTCATCTCGAGTGTAATATTCAAAGAAACGAATTAATTCATGCCATTTCGTCCAGTTAGGATTAGAACAGACAGTCGGAAAATCGTTTATATCCTCAACTGTTTCTGTTTTTAAAATACCAAGTTGGATTGCTTTTTCCATATCCACAGGTATTTTCATATATTCGTTTACAATATAAGATTTAGGTAGGAAAAAAGACAGATTTTTCGCCTTTAGAATATCTGCCGCCTTATCATCTATCGGAATATATGCTTCCACACCTCCCTCAAACTCAATTGTAAATTGTGCTAATTCTTGTGCTGTATCAGGATCAACATATCCCCGCTCAATGACCTTGGATTGCACATTTATTGCACACATTTGTTTTATGATCTCTTTTTCCTGCAGTCGAAATGCGTGTACCACTGAACGGATACGTCGAACGGAATCATCATCAAACCTTCCATTGAATTCTAAGGCATTTAGTAAGAAGTTGGCAAAGTTACCTAAAGAGTCTCCACGCCAGTTCTGTATCCATTCCTTCAATAAATCCACTGACAATTCACACCTGATAAAGTTTGCTTGAGAATTCAATACTCCCGAAATATAAGTTCGTTTTGAATTGTCCATTTGTCCAAAGATTTCTGTCATCACTGCTGAGTATTGTGGATTATAAAATAGTCCCGGAAAAGACATAATTATAGTATTCTCTTTTTGTAATTTTTCATACTGAGCCAAAAACCCGTGTTGTTGACATTCCGTGTAGACAGGACACTGTGGACAGATACTTTTGTTGGGATCTCCCCCTTTTTTTTCCAGCGTGTCGCAACGGTCTGCGTCTATGCAGACATTTCCAAATTTAAATGTGTTAGCTATTCGTTCATCAAGAGGTATATCTTTTACCTGTTCCCATAGGTAGTTCCGTTGTTTCAATATCCCAAAAGATGTTAGGTTATATTTATGTGAAAGTTGATCTACTACTGTAGCAAATGTATGTTTAGGCACATTCAAACATAGAGGGGTTTTATTGTGGAGAAAAGAGGTAATATCACAGATTCCATCCATATCTGTATCAATTATCAGTCCGAGAACGCGTGTCCCTCCCTCAAAAATCTTCTTCAACTGGTTAACATCTTTTTTAAATGTTTTATAGGACTGTATCAAATGTTTCTTTTCACCCAGTATTGGAGCAGGACGTTTTATCTTCAATGGACTAATTTTTCCTTGCCGAACACTCAGGACATCTTCTGATAACAGGGGACCGGTAGTAGGTAGTATTCCGGTGTCATTCCAGACTTCTGTTATTGGAGTAGTTTCAATTGGTAAACCGAAGCCGGGAGCAGATGCGCGTATCCACACTGTTCCTTCGCGCTCCCATAGTAATACATCCGTGTTACGATCTTTATTTTCTTGGTATGTCCACTGGTGAAATTCGTTATTTTCTCTTATATAAGAAAAACCACGCCGAATAAATGCTTCTCTTGCGAGATCAAGCCTATGTGTCCCAAGTGATAATGGCACAGCAGTAGGTGTTTTATTATCATCATCTTTTATTAGTAGGATGGCTGGTTCATCTTCTTCAGTTGTGTCGGGTTCATGAAGAATATCGCGTAGGATATTAATTGGTGCAAAGAGAATATCGCTTGAAATAATAGGTGGGTCCAAAAGATTTCCCATGAGAATCTCATAACGCGCATCCCAACGACTGTGTCCTCGATCTCCCAAAATTTCAAGGTACACGGACCTTTTATCTGAAGTGTGTTTACAAATATACGACCTTTCCGTTTCAGTTTCTGAATGCAGATAATCTGGTATTCGGCAGGAAAATCGTATCCCACCAGATTTTGTCAATGTTAAGAGTGGATTCACGACATAATTAACCAGTGCTTCGATACAGGTGATAAATGCATCTGGCGCGGCACATAGGGCTTCATAGTTAAAATTGATGTCATGCCATCGTGCCCCGTAGCGTTCGGAAGGAATACCGGTAAACACTTGAATTCCCCAAGATTCACTCCACCGACGGGGATCCCAACTTTCTGTTACCTGACGAGTTGTAAATCGCTGATTCCATTTATTCATATCTAAAGTTCTGGGAGCTCTGTCGTTTTCTGGAGCACGTCCTATCGGCATAAAAGATATGTGTGCATCCTCAAGTGTATGGAGCGGTACAGATTGTCCGTACGCACAATGGACAGTATACTCATACGAAATACCTTTATTGTATGCAGCGGGTTTTATTGATGTCTGACGTTGCCGAAGTGGATTATTGTGTCGTTCGTGACAACGTTCAATAAGTCTTATTAAATTTTTCATAGTGTCATATTTGATTATATTAGTTTAAATTATGTGTCGGTGGAGAATTTCGATTCTGATATTTAATTATGAAAGCGGATTGTTTTGCTAAAGTATCACAGCATTACATTATTTGTCAAGTATTATTAAATAACCCAAGTTGCTACTTATTGGATTTTCAACGTTATCGTGCTCTTAACATGGGATATTTAATCTTTTGCTCCATCGGAGGGATATGTTTATAGCACGCATATACCGTCATTCTTCCGCTCCATCGGAGCGATATGTGGAAATCGTTACCGTAATGGATAGATTTTTGTCTTAGATTTACCGTGAGTTAGGTATAAGCAACTTTGGGAATCGGTAAATATGCACTGCAAAATGACTTTGTTATAGTGCCTGTTAAATCTTGTAAAGTTTTGAGTCAATCCTGATAAAATTAGTCATAAATAGCCTATAAACCCAATGGTGATAAGGGATTGTAGCAAATTCCCAAATTCCTACAATTCCGATTGACTCAAAAAACTCAAAAGTATGACATTGTAAATTCGGCAAATAAATATGAAATCCTGCATGTCTGCTAAACCGAACTCACGTTAAATATAGTGATTCCACAATTAATTTTGACAAGACCTACTTTATTATAGTATAATACATTAATGCATTTGAGTATATAACTAATGGAAATGTCAACATTTACCAAAAAGGTTGAGAATTATGGTATTAAAAACAAAAACCTATTTCCCTAAATCCGAAAAACAGATTAAGTGGTACATCGTAGATGCAGATGGACAGGTGCTCGGACGATTAGCATCCCGTATTGCACAAGTACTGAGAGGAAAACACGACCCGAGTTTTACACCTCACGCGGATTTAGGTTATCGTGTTGCTGTGATTAACGCTGAAAAGGTCGTTGTCACTGGTAATAAGGCAGAGCAAAAAACTTATTTCCGACATAGCGGTTATCCTGGTGGTGATAGGTATCGAACTTACAATGAACAGATGGAACGCAATCCAGAATATATTATTACATCTGCTGTCAAAGGGATGGTTCCAAAAAATAGTCTCGGTGCTAAATTAATGAACGGTTTAAAAGTATACACTGGAACGAACCACCCTCACCAGGCACAAGAACCGGAAGTCTTAACATTTTAACAGTTGAGGAAATATATGGCTATAGAACAATTTTGGGGAACAGGAAGACGTAAAACATCAGTAGCGCGCGTCCGAATTATTCCAGGGGGTGAAGGCGATATCATCGTCAACAAGAAACCTATTGAGGATTATTTTGATCGTTCTGACCACGTACAGGAAGCGCGACGTCCGATTGAACACGTTGAACGGTCTGGTGAATTTGCTATCCATGTGAATGTCCGTGGTGGTGGTAATACCGGTCAAGCGGGTGCAATCTCACACGGTCTCGCACGAGCACTCGTCAAAGCAGATGAATCGCTAAAGCCTACTTTGAAAAAGGGCGGATTTTTAACACGTGACTCGCGTATGGTAGAACGCAAAAAATACGGACAAAAAGGTGCACGGGCACGGTTCCAATTCTCCAAACGGTAATCTTTTCTTGCGTCCAGTCCAATTGACGCTACTTTGTGGTAATTCTGTATTAAGAGGCTTGTATGTCAAACATTGTCATCTTAGGTGCCCAATGGGGTGATGAAAGTAAAGGAAAACTAACGGATGTGTTCGCAGAACATGCGGATGTCGTTGCTCGTTATCAAGGTGGTGACAACGCGGGACACACCATTGTTCTTGGCAACAAAACCTTTATTCTACATCTGATCCCATCTGGGATTCTCAGACCTAACACCGTGAATGTTATTGGAAATGGTGTCGTGATCAACTTAGAGACACTTTTCCGTGAAATTGACGGGTTGCAGGCACAAGGAATTGAAGTCAACAGCGAGAACCTGAAGATTAGTGATCGCGCACATCTTATCATGCCTTATCATAAGGTTGTTGAACAATATGAGCAGATGGGAAGTGCCACGAAAATTGGAACAACTTCACGCGGGATCGGTCCAACCTACTCCGATAAAATGAATCGATATGCAGGTATTCGTGTTGGTGACCTACTTGAGTTTGACCATTTCCAGAAAAAACTTGATTACAACCTTGAAACCAAAGCAGACGCTCTCCAGATAGGTGGTGTTACTCGCCATTCTCTGGTTGAAACATATTATCAATATGCAGAGCGAATTACTCCTTATGTAACCGATACGGTTGCATTCATGCATGATTCTATTGCTACTGAAAAGCGGATTTTGTTTGAAGGTGCACAAGGTACAATGCTTGATATAGATTTCGGCACATACCCATACGTCACCTCGTCTAACTGCACTGCAGGTGCTGTATGTACAGGTCTCGGTATAGGTCCGAAATCCATAAATGAAGTGTTGGGAGTATCAAAAGCCTACGTTACACGCGTCGGGGGTGGACCATTCCCAACAGAAATGCCTCCCGATCTTGATGAGAAAATTCGGAATATCGGCAAGGAATACGGTGCTACAACCCAGAGACCCAGAAGATGTGGTTGGCTTGACCTCGTTGCACTTCGTTATGCAACTCAGATTAACGGACTGACTGCCATCGCACTCACAAAACTGGATGTGTTTGACACACTTGCTGACCTACAGGTCTGTGTCGCTTATCGCTATAAAGGAAAACAGACAACCTCCTTCCCAAGCAGCCTGAAAGTTTTAGAGGAATGTGAACCGGTTTATGAGACATTACCCGGATGGCAACAACCGTTGACTGAAGCACGTACTGCAGATGATATTCCACAGATCACTCAAGATTATGTTAAGTATGTTGCTGATTATCTTAATGTTCGAATACCTATTATCTCAGTAGGTCCGGATAGAGATCAGATTGTGGAATTGGGAAATCCGCTCTGGTAAGTGTATTGACCCAAACATCCCTCCATCACATTTTTCATTCATTCAATAATTTTGCAATTTAACTTGACATTTGTCAAAAAACGTTGTATCATAATATTTTGTGATTTTGAGCCGTTAGCTCAGCAGGTAGAGCATCTGACTTTTAATCAGGTGGTCACAGGTTCGATTCCTGTACGGCTCACCTTAATATGCGCCCCCGTCGTCTAGCCTGGCCAAGGACACCGCCCTTTCACGGCGGCGACACGAGTTCAAATCTCGTCGGGGGTATTTTTCATGAAGAGACCCAACCCATCTGCTGTGGGTTGGGTCTCTTGTTTATCAATAAACACTTATACTTAAACAATTACTATTGATTCATTGGCAGTATCGGTAAGTCTCAATCCGCAGCCTCTGCCAGTTCCAATAATATTGGGGACTCAACACGAATAGCGTCTTTGATGCAAACTTCCTCACATAGTAGACAACCTACACACTCTGTCGGTTTCACCAGTTCGCAGATACCAAAGAAACTATCAGCGTGTTCCTTTGTTGCAGGGTCTGTTATTTCAAGACATTCCCATGGACAGATTTGTACACAGAAATCACATCCAGAGCATAGTTCCTCATAAATTACAGCGATGGGTCTATGTTTAGGACGTGGGATAAACTTACACACTTTACCGAATTGGTCTCGGATAGCTTCCACAGGACATACCATCCCGCATGCACTACAATCAATACATACACCCGGGTCTATGATGTGTAATTTATTTCGATCACCAGTAATCGCGTCAACCGGACAGTTATCTAAACACTGTACACACCCGATACATTCATCAGTGATGTAATATGCCATTTTAGTTCCCTCAATTTGATTTATTTATGATAATCCAAGATGTGTCGCAACCTGTTCGTCCAATTTCGCAGCCCATTCTTCAGGTGAATGCACCTTTCCATATCGTGACATCACAATCTTTCCCTGTTTATCAATTAACACGAATGCAGGAACTTTCTGCCATGGATTTATACCAAATAGCTTGAAAAGTGGACCGTTGTAATCATCACCATCAAGTATATGTTGTCCTTTGCAGTTTTCTTCATGGATACGATCTCTTAATTCATCGTTTGATCCACCATAAATGCAAATACTGATAATATCAAATCCTCTTGTATGATATTTATCATATATTGTATAAATATTCGATTGTAATTCACCCGAGGAACAAAAATATAGCAGTACAACATTTCCTCGCTGTGTTTCAGGACAAACATGCTCTCCATATACATCAACAGCTGAGAAATCAGGAACCATGCTACCTACCCGTGATGTTTCCGTCCAACTCACGATTTGTCCTAATCTATCTTGTCTATTGTCAACAGAAATTATTTTACCTTCTCGGTCAATGAGCCACTGAGAAGGAACAGAGTTTATACCAAAATACTTTGCAACCTTAGTTTTCCAGACTTCTCCATCAAAGATGTGGGACCACGGAATTTCATGTTCCTCAATATATTCACGTAGTTCTGCTTCGTTTTCATCCAGGCTTACACCGATGACTTCAAATCCGGTCTTGTGATGGGTCTCGTATACTTTTTTGACATACGGTATTTCTGGTGTGCAGAAACGACACCATTTAGAACAGAAATTGAGAAGTACCATTTTCCCTTGATAGTCTGAGAACGATATCGGTTTACCCTCAAGTGTCACAGCGGTAAAGTCAGGTAGTTGTCGTCCAACCCATGCTGTTTGTGCCCATCTGTATTCAGAGTGGGGTTCCCATGGGTATTTTTGTGCTAATTCGGTTTCCCCCAAAGTTTCATAAATATCACCGAGTCCGCGTAATGCGTACCATTCGTCAGGTTCGTGTGTCAGCCGTTCCTGAAATACCTGTAACATCTGAACTATCAAAGTTTTACACTTACCTATCAATTCAGAGTTACCATCAGGATTTTTCATAAGATACCGATAGATGTGGCACGGAGTTCTGCCTAATTCATTATATAGTCTTGTTAACCAGTGATGCAAATCAGATTCGTCTGGATGTTGTGCCCTTCGATACAATTCTTCAAGTGCTAATAACGTCTTTTCATATAATGGGTCATCACGATTATATAAACTTTTGGCATACAGACTAATTGTGTGATAGCAAACTTCTGCATCGTTAGATAACAATTCCATTGCTTGTTCAAGGTATGGAACATCACTGTCTCCTACAATGATTGACAACACCTTCGCTGCTGCACCGTTGTTCGGCATCTTTTCATACACATCTTCAGTGAATTCTTGGAGTTCCAACAGCATTGCTTGGGGTAACCGCGGAACGTACTCAGCGAGTTCCGATGGTAATGTTGTACGTCCGTCAATAACTCCATCTTCAAGTTTCATTTTAAAATACTTCAGAAGTTGTTCTTGAATTTTCTGAGTAAGTCTCCATCTGCGGTCTGAAAGTCCATGGTTTTCAAGAGAATCGAGAAAAGTATCCCAAAAATTAGGGTTTTCGTGTGATAGATCGTCTGTTTTCAATTGGGATTCTGATTCTTGATGTAATTCTTTTTGAAATGCTGCTTGTTCCTCTATAAGCAAGTCTATACATTTCTTAACCAAGACATTACTTTTCTCTATTTTTCTTTGACACATCTTAAATAGAGTTGGATTTTCTGCATCTACCTTGAGTTCCTTAATAATTTCCTTGAGTTTAGCATATACAGCATAAGGCGTTTTCAATCCTTCATAGGCAATCTTAGCATCCTGATACCGAACGGTTGCCCCCTCTTGTTTTGCCCACGTGTATAGGTTTTCGAGTGAAGTTAGGACTCTTTCTTGCCAGTCTATATCCGATTCATAAATAACATAACAACATCGGTATCTGTCTATTACAAGTAAATTCATTCCTGGATCTTCAGGTACCAACCGCATACCGTTTTCAATATGCGATAGATATTGAGAGTCACCTTCCGCACATGCAACAATTGCTAAAATAATTGCCGCAGCACCGTTATTAGGATCTGTTTTTAAAAAACTTTCTGCTAACACTCTTAGTTTTGGCAACATCTCTTTTTGAAATCGCCAAAAGTAATCGTGCAACCCAGGTGGAAGTGCAGTTTGTCCATCCGTGACACCTACTTCAATCTTTTCTTTAAGGTAGGTAAGGAGATTTTCCTGCATCTCCTCATCCAACTCTAATTCACCAGTACCTGCAGAAAACCCGAAGTTGCGGAGAGAGTTCAAGAAAGTATACCAGAAATCTGTGGAATCAAATTTCTCTATCATATTTGTTTTCCTATTCACTGTTTTGTGAAAGTATATGAATTATCTATATGTGCGCTGACACAAGCTCATCTATCCTCACAGCCCACGCTTCAAGTGAATGTACCTTCTCATAACGTGCATCAATGACCTTACCATCAGCATCAATCAGAATGAAGGCAGGTAGTTTAACTTTTCGAAATCCTGAACTCGATCCAAATCCGGACTGCTCCACCAGAGAACATTGCAGTCCATCTTCATCAGCATAGACATAGTGTCCTTTATGGTTTTCTTTGCGTACTACTTTGTGCAAAGCTTCTTCGTCCCTCCAGCCACCAATATTGAAACCAATTACCTCAAATCCATTGTTGTGATGCTTCTTGTATAGTGTGTCAATGAGTGCGAGTTCAGGTTCACGATTTATGTAACCAAAATGGACTAAAACAACTTTTCCTCGAAATGCAGCTGCAGATATAGAATTGCCATCTATATCAACTGCAGTAAAATCGGGAATAACGTTGCCAATACGTGTAGTTTCTGTCCACTTCACAAGTTGTCCAAGATGTTCTCCTCTTGTATGAACAGAAAGAATCGTTCCATCCCTGTCAATTAACCACTGTGAAGGAACTATGTAAATAGAGAAAAACTGTGCAAGTTCGCTTTTCCATCCTTTTCCATCAAATATGTGGTGCCACGGGATCTCATGTTCCTCTATATATTCGCTTAGTTCCTTTTCGTTCTCATCCAAACTCACACCAATTACCTCTAATCCATTGTGGTGATGTTCCTCATATACCTGTTTGAGATACGGAATTTCTGAATCACAGAAACCACACCACTTCGCACAAAAATTTAGCACCAACATTTTACCACGGTAATCTGAAACAGATATAGGAGTGCCATCAATAGCAACCGTTGAAAAATTGGGAATTTGCTTTCCAACCCATGCTGCCTGATCCCATCTGTATTCAGGATGGGGTTCCCAAGGGTATTCTTGTGCTAATACAGTTTCACCTAATACTTCATAGACATCCCCAAGTCCGCGTAATGCATACCAATCGTCTGGTTCGACATTAAGTTGATGCTTAAATGCATGTTGCATTTGCTCAATCAAGGTTTGACACCTTTCAATCAGTTCTGCATTTGCTTCAGGATTTTTCATCAGATTCCGATATATATGGCATGGTGTTCTACCTACGTTCCTATACAGTTTTGACATCCAACTTGTTAATTTCGCTTCATCTTTGTGCTCCGCTCTTTCAAACATTCTCTCAAGAGCAGTAAGTGTTAGTTTGAACAATGGATCGTAATGTTTATCATAATGTCTAAGTGCATAAAAGCAGGTTTCAGCATCTTTGGGTGCCAACATCATAGATTGTTCAAGGAATATAAGGTCACTATCCGAATTTACATTTCGGATACGTTTACCCTCCCATACTATGCTTGCTAATATTTTCATTGCAGCACCGTTTTTTGGTTGTGTTTCAAGCACCTCTTCAGCGAATTCACGGAGTTCCAAATGCATCACTTCTGGAAATTCTGAAATATGTTCATGAAGATCCGTTGGTAATATTGTTCTTCCGTCAACCACACCTGCTGCAATCGTAGCTTCAAGGTAATCAAGAAGTTGCTCTTGGTCCTTCTCAGTAAGTCTTCTTGGAGGTGCATTTTTACGATTTTCAAGCGATTTTAGAAATGCATCCCATATATCGGTATGATCAGATATTTCATCAACTAAATCTTGTTGGTCCTCCGATTGTTGTCCTGTATACTTCCGAAATGCAGCCTTCTCCATGGGAACCAAATCTCGACACTTCTTTATTAGGGAATTACATATCTCAATTTCCGTACTACTTTTATCAGAACCTGATGAATTTTGTAGGTCTCTGAGTCTGTCTTTGAGTTGTTTATAAACTGTATAAGGCGTAACTCTATGCTGCAAATAGAATGACCTAGCCTCCTGATAACGAGCAGTGTCCTCTTGTTGTTTAGCCCATGTATATAAGTTTTCAAGTGACCTAACAACTTTCTCGTGTCGCTCAAATTCAACGTTAAAATATTGACTTTTTCTGTATTTATCAATCACAACCAAATTCATACACGGATCATTCGGTACCAACGCCATTGACTCATCCACCTGTGGATCATTATTAGCATCCCAGTCTGAAATTTCTACAATTGTGCGAAGTAAGGATGCTGTGCCGTTTTGTGGATCAGATTGAAGAAAACTATCAGTTAATTCCCGTGTTTTTGGTAACATCTCTTTTGGAATCCGCCAATAGTAATTATGTAGTCCAGGAGGAAGTGCTGTTTCACCATTCGTAACATCTTCATCAATCTTTTCTTTGAGATAGGCAAGGAATTTATCCTGCATCTCCTCATCCATCTCCAATTCACCTATTCCATAAGAGAGTCCTTCGTTATATAGAGAGTTAATGAATGTATACCAGAATTCTGTTGAGTCATATTTATCAGCCATTTTTTCTTTCCTTGAATTGTGTTAGAATAGTGAAGTACTCCAGATTTAAGTGAGAAAACAAAGGTTAACTGTGGTAGTTAATGAAAAATTTATAGATGTTTTGTAAGTAGTTCTTCGAGTTTCGCACACCAAGATTCTCGTGAGTGTATCTGTCCGTATCGAGACATTAATACTTTTCCATCTTTACCTATCAGCACAAATGCTGGATGAAAACGACCAAATCCAATGCCAAATTGCTGTGCCAACGGACCATCCCAGCCATCACCATCAAAGAGGACTTTGTCCTGCATCTCTTCGTCCATCTCCAATTTACCTCTGCCCGATGCGAGTCCAAAGTTATTAAGTGAGTTTAGAAACTTGTACCAGAAATCTGTAGAATCGTATTTGTCTCTCATAATGTACTCCGCGGCGTGTATTGTTTAGATAAAACTAAATAATATTTCCATTTTTGTCCACATAGACGACTTCCCATCCCTCAGGTTCTATCCCATTGTTTTGAAGGTCAGCTTTCTGTTCTTCAGAAAGTTTCGGTTCAGAGTTCCGATTCTTGCTCGATTTAATCTCGTACTCGGAGTCAATTTTGCATACGTACATTCTCCCTGGGACAGAGGGAAGCGCATTTTCACCAATCACTGTCCAGTCTTCTATTTCGGGATTGTCGCGCCTTGCTTCTTGGATTAGTTGATATTGACTAATCTCCTTATCAATGTATACTGATTGTTCAAATTCATCTGCATCATGGTCTACAAGGTACTCATTTGAAAACACATTAATGCGTATGTCAAGATATTCCTCATAATCCTTGTAATCTTCTATACTCACACCTTTATCAAGTAGCATTTGAATCCATTCGTGGCGTGGGTATTTGGCATCTACATCTCCCAATGTATATTCAATGATGCGTTTATTTCCAGTGTGTTTGTCAGTCTTAAAGGAAAAATATTCTGGTTTTGAGATTTCTATTTCACAATATTCCTGAAATGAAATGGTTTTGTCAATGAACATCTTTTTAGTTAACTCAACACGTGGATGTTTAGTAGATTCATCTAATGTCCTAACTTCTGCAGAAGAAGTTGGCTTAGAGTTAGGTTTTTGAGAATTGTATTCTGTATCATACGCTTCCATTAGAGATTCAACGGTTTGGATTCTGGTATTTTGCATGGTCTTTCTCCTGTGTGATATATTTATCTTGTGTAAGTCGGGAGAATAAGTAGAACCCTATTTACACAATATTTTTCCTCAAACTACATGACACTTATAATTTTCAAATCATCAAAAGCTTGTCCATCTTGGTCAGTGATACGTAAAATATATGTCGATGCACCTTCCTCATTACATATCTTAACGAGGATACTATTTTTATCTGCTTTAAGGAGCACAGGAATAGTGTATTTATCAAGTTTTGCTGCATAGGTTTTGGTATGTGAGAATACCTCTTTACCATTTAACCATATTTTCCCTTGGTCATCACTATCAAATAAGGGTACGTCGGATGAGTTCAGAATCGTTGTGTTTCATTTTGCACCTCTTGGAGCAGATGGTTTCATAATTTGTGACGCGTTTTAGAGCAGAATTGGGTGCATATTTTTCAACAATCTTAGGAATTACATCATCTTGCTATGAATTTCTTTGAGGAAAAGTATAATAGTTTTATAATATTTAGAGGCGATCTAAAATAAAGGACTCTCTTAGAAGTGTTGCAAACTTAGTATTGGACTGGATTTATGAGGTATTGATGATATAGGCAAGAATTACTGACTCTAAAGTTTTTGGTGTGACAGTCTAAACTGAGATTCTGATAAATGCAAGGGTATTGTCTAACGATTGAATTGCACAGTTCTTGGATTTAAAACTTGTGCATGAAGCAGTGTATACTCCAGTAATCGTTAGGCAACACCCTAAGTATGTTGACTGGTTGGTAGTCAACCAGTGCTATTTACTCAAAATAATCAGCATTAATTTCTATGAAATGTTCCCATTCTTCAGGTACATCTTCTTCCATGAAGATAGCCTCAACGGGACATTCCGGTTCACACACACCACAATCAATGCATTCTTCTGGATCAATGTAGAGCATTTCTACTTCTTCAAAGTCGTCTGGCGCATCTGTTGGGTGCGGGTGAATGCAATCTACAGGACACACATCAACACAAGAACTGTCTTTTTCGTCAATGCAAGGTTCGCAAATTACATATGTCATGGTAATACTCCTTTCATTTGTTTATTCAATAGTAATAAATTTAAACACTGGGTTGTTCATTGAAAAAATCAGCGTTAATTTGTATGTAATGCTCCCATTCTACGGGAACATCTTCTTCAAAATAAATAGCCTCAACGGGACATTCGGGTTCACATACGCCACATTCAATACATGTTTCAGGATCAATGAAAAGTTGATTTACACCTTCATAATCATTGGATTCATCACTCGGATTTGGTCGTATGGAATCACATGGGCAAATATCAACACAGACACTGTCTTTTACATCAACACAAGGCTCACAAATTACATAAGTCATTTCTTTATCTACCTTTTATTATATCCATTTTTTCTAATTTGTCAATTATTGTTTTTTATTCGAAATATTCTGCATTTATTTCTATGAAGTGTTCCCATTCATCTGGGACATCATCATCCAAGAATATGGCTTCAACGGGACATACCGGAACGCATGCAGCACAGTCTATACATTCTTCAGGGTCAATATAGAGCATTTCCACTTCTTCAAATTCATCTGGGTCTACATCCTGCATTGGGTGAATACATTCCACTGGACATATATCCACACAAGCACTGTCTTTTATATCAATACATGGTTCGCAAATTACATAGGTCATTGTTTTACTCCATAATGCCTGTTTCGTATCATTGGATTATCAGTAGTTATTGACACTGCAGTTGTATATGTAGTGTGACTGCTAACTATATAAAACCGTCTTCAAATAATCGGCAGGGCAGTATTCACTTGAGCAGATTTCCAGTGAATCTTTGGGTTTGGCACGTCATCTGAATAACTATATCCGCCTTGGACATAGCGTATACCTACCATAATCTCTAATCGATATGTTAATTCCTTCGCCTCAGCGATATCTATTTCGTCGTCTTGATTTTTATTTAGATCAAAACCCTGATGGATTAATTTCACTTGTAATCCATGTCCAATTAATGAATCTGATAAGAGTTTTGCCAATAATTCAGCATCCGAAAACGATAGTTCGTCACCATCTTCCTTATTCCGCAAACTAAAACCGTTATGCCTAACTGAAACGTTTAATCCTTCGTTTTTAACCAATGATTCCAGTAATGTCATATCCTCATCATGGTAAACAATACCTTCATTTGCAATAATCTTTAATGTATAGCCGCGATCAATAACATTCAAAGGTAGTGTCCGTTCAGCGATTAGTGATTTTAATATATCTCTTATTTCAGGTGTGCGATGTGTTTCTAAAGCGAGACAGTTTATCGCATCCTCCATAATTGGTGCAGTTCTCCCGACAGAAATAGAATGGCTCTTGCCACATCCGTTCATCCACTGCTTTATTACCTTCTTCATGGCTTCTTGTGTTTCTCTAAAAGCATTGTCACTAACCAATTGTGGACCTCTGTTGGAAGCATTTATAGGTAGTTTGTGTTCCTCAATTAAAGTGTCAAGTAATTCTTTTACATCATTCGGTGTCATGTTTCATCCTCCTTCTATATGAGAAACGGATCTGATCTACTGTTCAATAGTCTACAATTCACCTTCTTGGAAACCGCCACAGAGAGATACATATACTGGCACTTTTTAATGCAGTTTCGGATTCTTCATCATCGGAATGTAAGTAATTGTACGAATTTAGCACATAGTTGATACCTAAGGTATCATCTATCTTTTTTGCAATCTCTTTTATCTGTGCAAGGTGCATGTCCCCATCCTGCGTTTTCTCTAAGCTGAAACCACGATGAAACATTTTCGCCTTTATATGCTTTTCTCTTAGTGTTGTTTCAAGACTATCTGTTACCCTTTTTAATTGGGAAGATGGCACCTCAACTTCTGATGGTTTCTCTAACCTAAAACCACCGTGTAATATTTTTACAGGATAGCGCGTTGAATCATCTTCTGCTAAGGTAATCAATCTAAAACCTTGATCGGTGAAACGGATCGCCATATTCTGTTCCGTTATGATAGATTTAATAAGTGCTTCAACATCTATAGATTCCAACAATTCTATTACAGCCGACTCAACATTTGATTTGGTGTAGAATTCCATAATATCTGATCGAACAGGTGAACGAGAATGTATGTTTCCATCTGTGTTCCATTGATGAATCACATCTTTGATGCGTGATTCCATAACGGTATCCAATGATCGAAAATTCTGGTTGGGTGCTATATCAACAACTTCAATCGGAAGTCCCTTCTCTATAATCAAGGTCTTTAGCAACTCCTTGACATCATTCGGTGTCATCTGTGTTCTCCTTTTAATGTTAGAATGCATATCAATTGAAAAGGTTACATAATTATTAGTTCTTGCTAGAATTTCCCATTTTTTTTGTATTATCTTGTTTCATAAATATGTTGTCGAATTCACCGGGATATTCAGCCTTCATCCATGCAAGAACCTTTTTCTTAGCACGATGCAATCGAACTTTAGTCGCTGACAATGATATTTTTAGCGTGTCGGCTATTTTTTCCAACTTCATTTTAGGATTTGCAAGTTTCTGTTCAAATACTTGCTGTTCAGAAATAGGTAACCGTTGTGCCAGAGCATAAACGATCTCCATCTGTTCTTTCGCTATGATGCGATAAATAGGGGAACGATGTTCAAGATCTACCAAATATGCCTCTGGATTTCCTTCGAGTGATCCTATTTCGAGTTTTCTCTGATCTTCTCGGAAGTATGCAGCAATGAGTTGATGCGCTATACTGAAAAGCCAACTGGAAAAACTCTTGGGATTCCGTAGAGTACTGAGATTTTGATGAACCTTAATAAATGTCTCTTGAACAAGATCTTGTGCGGTTTCCCAATTTCCAACACGTCGATAGAAAAAACTGAGGAGTGGACCTTCGTACCGGTGATACAGAATCTCAAATGTCCCATCATCAGTGACATCTATATTTTGATTAATCAATTCCTCATCACGAAACTCATCCATTAGAAACACCTTTATCAATTGATTGGATATAGGTAACTACCTTTTCCTGGAGGTCTTGTGCAACCTCCTGTTTACCGTTTTCATCCCGTCAACTCCTAATAAGAAAGTCATTCCATACATCCATACCGTGGTCTTTCATCCTATTTTTTCCTATATTATGTTTGCAATTCATCGGTATATGTTTAGTATTGTTCATTTGAAATTAGTTTAAAAGGTAAGAATGTGTATCAATGAAAAAGGTTACATAAAAGATATGCTCAGGTTGGGAAGTGTGTCTGAATGGAAATTCTTTTTATGCACATTATGTAGTATTTCAAGGACATTAGCAAGTTTTCTGAAGAAAAGCGATTACTATGATAACTAAAAATTAGAAAAGTGTAATAAGATAATTTCTAAAAATTTGGAGAAATATAATCCATGCTCAAGAATTTAGTAAAGATAACCTGTGTGTTTGCGTTATTGGTATGTTTTGTCGGATGCGGCGATGTTGATAAGTACCAGGTGTCACCTATAGATTATTCTGCAATTAATAGTGTTCTAAAACGTTGGCGCGAAGGCTATGAAACAGAAGATGTAGAGACCTATATGAGTGCATACTGGTCACAAGGTTTTCGGTACGTTTCAGATATGGGGACAGACGGTGATAAAACTGATGATGTAGTGTTTGATGATATACGTATCGAACGGGATTCAGCAACCTATGTTTTTAGTAGATATCAGGATATTGAAATTGAACTTTCAATACCACCAGAAATAAAATTATATAACGATGGAACTCATGCCGAAGTACGAAATCACTACCGTATCCAAGGTTTTGTGGCAGATGGCGAAGCACTTGAAGGTGGTTACACAGGTTGGTTTGCAGAAGGTGACAACCTGTTTATCTTTGAAAAAAGAGACGAAATATGGCGTATCGTCGAATGGCATGACGAAGCTTTCAATGATGATGAAATCCGCGCTGCTAATAATCTATAGTTTATTATAGTTTGGACAACTTTTTACATCCATGATAAAATGTTCAAACTATATATAACTATTACTGCCTTCCTGGTTTATGAAATAACAGCGTTGGAGGGAACATCAATATGTTCCAAATATTTATAAAGATATTCGGATTTATTACATTATTGACTTTTTTTGTTGCTTGTAGTGTTGAACTTGATATGGTGGATGAAAAACCGGTTGAAGTGCAACAAGTGCCACCTGAGGATATTTTGGGTATCAACGATGTCTTAAAACGGTGGCAAGAAGGATTTGAAATTGGGGATATTGATACCTATATTGACACATATTGGTCAGAAGGTTTCCGATACGTTTCAGATATGGGGACAGAAGGGGATAAAACTGATGATCTTGAATTTGATGATATAAGAGAAGAACGCGATTCAGCAACTAAAGTGTTTAGCCAATTTCAAGATATAAAGATAGAACTCACTATGCCACCGGTTATCACAATAAATGATGAATATACTCAAGCCGAAGTGCGAAATCACTACCAAATTCAAGGGTATGTTGCAGATGGCGAAGCTTTTGAAGGTGAATATACAGGATGGTTCGCAGAAGGTGATAACGTGTATATGTTTGAAAAACGAGATGGAGAATGGCGTATCACAGAATGGCATGACGAAGCCTTACATGCAGAAGAAATTCAGATTGAAAATAATCAGTTGTTGCCTATAGTTTGGTCGACTTTAAAGTAGGAAGGGAAAATTGACAACGCATTAATTACGCCAAATGGTATCTCATGATGTCATGAGATACCATGGTTCTTTTCCTCATTTTGGTTATGGTTTAAATACCTTGTGTTCAGTAACTACGTTTTGAAATCATTGGGTTTGTCTTGGTTGGGAATGGAGATAGTGTCGTGAATGCATGGGTAGACTCATTTAAGATTTCAGGACCATATCTCAATGTATCCGCAAAAGCAAAGCTTGCAACAACATGGGGACAACTCAAGCAATAGTAATGAATAACTAAGTAAGTGTTTAATACTATTGTTTACAGGAAGGTGCTAAATTGGATGCACAATGCAGTACTTACCTATTCTATTCTGTTTTTGATTCTCTTATCTGTATCCATAGGATTCTGTCAAACACAAGAGGTGTTTGGCACAATTCAGGGGCAGGTAACAGACAAACATAACAACCCACTCTCCGATTACGTCATTTCAGTCGTATCACAAACAGACAACATAACATACTCCGCTAAAACCAATTCTGGTGGACAGTTTACAATTACGAATCTTCCCGTTGGCACTTGGGTTTTAATAGTTCAGCATTTCAGTACGTTACTTGCTCAACGTGAAATTACAGTTGAAAAAGAAACCGAAGTTGAAACCAATTTCGTGATTAAAGGGACAGGTGTTATCTCAGGTTTTTTGCTTGATTCTATTAGCAATCTACCGCTACCAATATCAGGTGAAATACAGGTTGGACTCCTCTCACATGACGTGGAACGGATAGAAAGTATTTTTCGTGGCAAGGTATCTAACGGGTGTTTTGAAGTTAATAATCTGTTATCGGGACACTATGTAATTATAGATGCTTTTGATGGTTATGTTTTTGCAAAGAATGATTCTCCAGTCGTGACGGTTTATCCGGAAGGTCATGTCGGTGGTGTGGAGGTATTCTTAAAACGTGGAGCGTATCTTCACGGACGATTTGTTGATGCAGATAATGGAAATATAATTCCAGGAGTATTCATTAGTGCTGCATCAGAAAAAAGCAATGGTATCTATGCTGATGGTGAGTTAACGTATGAAACAGAGACAGAAACAAAAGGTGAATTCCAAATCTCAATACCAAACGACTCTGAGACCTATTATGCATTTACACTAATCGCATCACATCCACAGTATCAAACCCAACGTTGGCGGTGGGAAATGTCACCTGACAAAGATATCTATGCATTAGGTGAATTATCCTTAGAGCCGTTTCTATCCTTGCATGGTAAAGTTGTTTCTTTTAACTCACACCAAACAGTTGCTGGATTAAAAGTTCAGTTAAAAATGCACCATAAGTCTACCGACTTTTTCCGTGGTGCAGCACAACTTGAACACACCGTTTACACTGACGTTGACGGTGATTTTCTCTTCACTGAACTCCATCCTATTGAATACAGTTTGACAATTTCCCAGAATGATGTTATTATTGGATTCTTAGAGTTAGTAAACCCGCATAACAAAAAACTGCTTAAAATCCACTTACAAGAACTGAAAAAGTTATTCGGTACGGTTGTTGATACACAACATCGTCCTATTGCAAATGCTAAAATCTACGCATCACGTCAGAACGAAAATCCTCACGGTCACGACGCAATCCTTTCCATGACGCAGACAGATGTCAACGGAACTTTCCAAATGCTGCTATTAGATACGAAGCCACATCTGCTATCCGTTGAAGTTACCAAAGAAGGTTTTCTTTCAAGGGTATATCCAACAGTTGAGATAGGGAATAATCCACTGGTTGTTCCTCTTCATGAAGGTATAGTTATCCAAGGGCGCGTTATACATCCAAATGATCACCCATCAGATGGGTATTATGAAGTTAAAATTTTTCCTACAGATACAAGAATGGAAGCAACACTTAATCCACTGTCATTGATAAGACCCATTCTATCAAGACGTTTTCCTGTGACTGAACAGACTTTTGTTTTGGAAGGACTTTTTGAGGAGAAGTATTCTCTGTTTATCACGGGACCTGGAATCGCTGCAACTGGAATTGAAGTCAATGCAACACCAATAAGTGAAGAAGTGCTTATCGTAGCAGACAAACAGGCAGTGGGGATAAACGGACAAGTGCTTTGGGCAGATACCGGGGAACCAGTACATAACGCTATAGTATCCCGCTCTTGGTATCCGTGGGAATTGAGTCGTTACGATATGTCGCTGACCTTAGATCGCTTTGAAACCGATACAGATTCTCAAGGGAATTTTGCATTTACAAATTTGACACAAGGACGTTATATGTTACAGGTTCGTGTTGTCAGGACAGAATATGTAAAAGAATCTGAAAGCTATCAACGTAATCATATACAGAAAAAAGTTATTATCCCCACTTGTAGCAATACTACATATCGTATTTTTTTGGGAAAATCGGACGGTACACCTTTTGTAAGGTAGTAGGCATACTTCCTATTCCGTTGAGTGATAAACGACATGAGATATATATCATACGGATTGAGATTATTTATCACGTTTCTCGTATTCTTCATTTTTCAATCAACGGTGGATGCTGTTACGTGGGTAGATGACTTTGATCAGGAGGTAGAAGATAACTGGCAACTACAAGGAAACGATTCTGAGTGGCGTATTGAGGAAGGCTTTCTTAGAGCAAAAATTCAGACACAAAAACAGTGGCAAACCATATTTGAACTCTACAAATTTAATGCATATCCTGGACCTTACAATAATATAAAAATACATATTGAAAACCTCGGTGGAACTGATGTCCGATTCGGTATTGCCATAGGTAAACATTTCCTGAAGGATGATGGGGATTTGGATGAAGTAGGATATTATCTATTCTTCACAACCGATATGCAAGCATCACGCAATGGCAAAGTCTTTCTCGGTCCCGGAAAACGTTGGCATACGGATGCCCTCAATGAGATGGAGTTACTTTTTGACAGGGGCAGATTTCAGTTGTATGGTAATGGGGAATCTCGTTTGGATTTTCTTGACGCGAACCTAACACAAATTGATATAATCAGTTTTGTCCTCGTCGGCTATGTAACTGATGTTGCAAGCACAGGCAAAGCTTGGGTAGAAAAGATAACTATTTCTGGAATCCCGGTTTCACCAATACGTAAAGCTACGACAATCTGGGGACAACTGAAGCAGGAATAGATAATAGATTCTATGTTACGGAAAAATTTAGATCTGATTTTTGATGTATTTTTATTGATAACAGTTGTAGGCGTTGCATTTTGGTGTACTTATGCTAAGGCAAAGTTGCGTCCAAGTGAGAGTGCAGAACCTGCTGCATCGGGAGCATACTATAGAACTCCCGGCAAAAATAGTAAATGGTTTGGTCCTGAGGTGAACTCATTAACACTTTGTGAGGGTGTGCATAACCCGTATAATAATAGAGGGTTTTTTGATATTGTAGAAACTATAGAGAACGCTGTCGTTTCTAAATCTAAAATTGATGGCGCATTACATTGGTATCGACGACAGAAATGGGGTTTTGCTAACGACGAAACACCATGGGGCACAAATGTCTCTTACATTACGCTCCGCAATGACCTTGGATGGAGTGAAATTAATCGTGGAACTGGAACTACTGGATACCCATGGAGTGGGATAGAACGACATTGGCGAGACGGTCATATTATACGCGCACAAGCCTCCGTGATGGGATGGCGACAATATGCTCGTGGAAGAGCGCGGTGGATTTGTCCAATGTATTACAAAACTGGAGGTTGGCAAGGAGAAAGTCTTGAGGTACATTGTAAAACACTCAGAACATGGTTTCCACCTGACTGGAACGTCATGACACAGAAAGATCGCGATTTCGGTACTCCAGTTGAGCGGAGTCCTGGGGTAATCAGTCGCAAAGGGAAACGAACAAATCGGTGGTATGATTGTTTACGACTCAATTGAAAACCAAATATAATAATAGGTTGATGCGGATTATTTATATATATATTATCCTTATTATTTCTATAACATGTTTTATCCTCCCTACATTTTCGGAAACTTGGTATGATGATTTTGATTCCGAAAATCCAGATGCTTGGCACATCGTAGGAAACGATGATGTCTGGAAAGTTGCCGACGGATTTTTACGCGTTGGTGTAAATCGGGATTGGGAAGTTAATTACGATCTATATCAACTCATTGCATTTCCTACACCATACCGTGACTTTAGCATTAGAATCAACAACATCGGTGTTGATAAAATACGTCTCGGTTTCTGTGTTGGACGACATTTTCCTGATACATCTGGAGAAGACCCATTTTTCTACGTATTTTTTACAGATGAAATAAGAGCGCGAAGGTTTGATGGCAAGGGGAGTAGTCATCCATTTCATAGTAGGTTGTCACGTGAACCGCGTTTGCGTTGGAACACAGACGAATTGACAGTGATGGAGATACATTTTAACTCTGGACTCTTTCTCGTATTTGCTGATGGTGAATTCCGTGCAAAATTCCAAGATCGAAACTTCAATCGTGTGGAAATTCTTGGATTCGTAGTAGAAGGAATCAATATAGCAAACCAGTGGATTGGTGAAGGATGGGTTGATTCCTTCACGATATCTGGTTTAAATGTGTCTTCAAATGAAAAAGCAACCTCAACTTGGGCGGATATAAAGGACAGATAATGAATAGTCCACAAAAACCTCATGCTGGGAGTATTCATTCCAGATTTGATCGTATCACACAAACGCAATTATTGAAGGAATTGCTTTTTGTATGTATATGGATTGGATTTGGTACTTTAACGCTTTGGGGAGGAGACATATTTGGATTTCTTTCTTTTTCCCACAATACCCCCACAAACACTACTCTACAAGTTGAATTCCCTCATGTTTATGATATATGGAAACGAGGAGAGGGAGTTTTCGTGGATACGCGACCTGCAACCTACTTTAAGAGGGGACATATTCCGGGTGCAGTAAATGTTCCTATCAATCGTGTTACACAACATTTAAATGTCCTACCAACAAATAAAGAAACCCCATTGATAACGTATTGCGGAAGTATTGCATGCCCAAACTCCTATCAATTGATGCATGTGCTGTTAGGAGAAGGTTACCTAAACGTCCGTTATTTTCCGCGTGGATTGAAAGGTTGGCAGACGTTAGGATATCCATTGGAAACAGAATGACCATTTCATCGCTATTGATAACGGTACTAAGAATAGTTCTTGGGTCAATTCTGCTGATTGCGGGTGTTACTAAACTCGCGAATTTTGGAGCATTTATTTATGATGTTGCAGGTTACCAGATGTTACCCTCATATCTCATCAAACCAACATGTTATATTTTGGTTTCTACAGAGATAACATTAGGAACAGCGTTATGTTTTGGGTATTTTTCGCGGGGAGCAGGTTTGCTTTCTGCCTTACTATTCTTGATATTTTCGGTTGCGTTAGCAAATGTGTTGTTACGTGAACTTCCTCTATCGGATTGCGGTTGTGGTAATTATCTATTTAGTCTTTTAGATTATTTAGGTCTTTCGGTTTCTACAACACCTAATTGGAAGATGATATTTGTAGACATTCTGTTGGCAATTGTTTGTATAGGGGTAGTTTTTTCACCACAACAGGGATATGGTCTGGATTCACTAATTCGGTATGCAAGAGGAAATGATCCAACGGGTTAGCAGGATTGAAGTATAGAATATAAGACTTTCATAAAGATGTCTTCACGAATCGCTGCAGATCGCATTTGCACGTAATTTCTCATAATATGGCAAACATTCCGATAAGACACCTTCTAACATCTTCGGAAACGGTTCCTGTTTCGGGTGATAAGGAGTAAAACCCTCACTCCGATGCACATTATGATACCAATGCGGAGCCCAAACACCATCAGAAGAATTTCCACCACTTTGCCATGACAGCATTGACTCTTCGAACGGAAGACCTAATTGATTACACAGTCTTGACAGGACACGTTTCGGTGCTAACAACAACTCACGTGCATCCAATACAGGTGGTGATTGTCCAAATTTGCGTAACTCCGAGAACAATTCTGCTTGTGTCTTCAACCCAGTATCTTTCAAAGATGGTATCCCGATGACTTTTGTTAAGGATGGCAACATCTCTTTCGGATCTCGGATTAGCAAGATATTCACCGTTTTCTGCATGAAAGATCTGTCTATATCCACAAGGTGGTGTGCCATTTGTTTCATAAATAATACCGGTTTAGCACAAGGACCGAGGATAACATCACGGATTACGGCAGCACCATCTGTCTGCATTGATTCCATAATCTCTTTTCGACCTGGGTGGACGGCACCCGTTACATACAGGTAATGCGCGTATAAAGGTTCATCTATTATTTCCGTATCGCTTCGTTGTCCGAAGGCGTACATTAGTGCTGTAGATATGTTCCGTGGTCCAGACCAGAGACAGATTCGTTGTGTATGCATGTTAATTCCTTACTGTTCATAGTATACTGTTTACCGTTTATAGTGTCAAGTGCTAAGAAAATTCCATAGTCAGACAAGAGACCAAAGTATATTCTACAAAACCTATACTAACGTGAGTTCGGTTTAGCAGACATACAGGATTAGATATCTTTTAGCCGAATTCATAAAGTTGCTTATACCGAACCCACTTTATACTATAAACATGTTAAATATGTCAAGACGCACTATCATCACAACAATCATCATTCCTTGCATGCTGATATCGGGATTAATTATCTTCTTAATCAATAATCAACAAGAATTACAGGGAGAATTAATACTCTCCCAAACACGTCTGGACTTTGGTACTATTCCAGAATGGAAAGGAAAGATAACGAAAACTGTTTTGGGACAGAACACTGGTAATAAACCTATCAATATATCCAGAATTCAAACAGGTAGTAGTTATGCCGAAGTTGATGGTCCAACTACCATTCCACCAGAATCAGAAAGCACATTCAAGGTAACCCTACACCCACAATTCCTACCTACGGATACGACTTCCACAACTGCTAGATTATTCACTGACAGCATTAAGACTCCTCAAGTATACTTGACAATTGTTGCAACAGTAAAGCGGTTTGCAACCCTGAGTGCTGAGGTATGTGATTTTGGTGAAATTCACACTGAGACATCGTATGAAAAGCATGTCAAACTGTTTGTCAACGAACCTTTAAACAAACAAGAAATCAAACTTCTTCCTACTTCACATAATATGTTGAAATGGAAGATTGCACCTGATGAAAATACAGATTGTTATATACTCACGATTCGATTGCATGCTACAAATAACGACAAGAAAAATGGTAAGCTATTTTCTGACCTGTTAACGATTGCTTTTCCAAATGATCGGACATTGACATTACCGATTGTAGCTAAATATATAGAACATATAATTGCCATACCTGAAAGTCTCACCTATGGTACAGTAAATACTGGGACAATACCCTCACTGAGATTCACGATCAATGCGAAATCTGCATTTAAGGTTTTGAGCATTCAGTCACCAGACTATTTACGGGTTGTGGAGACTACAAATCCTAACGGAACGAAGGAAGATACATCAGTTTTCGGTAAGCAGTTCGAAGTGTCTTGGGATGTATCAAAATCACCTATTCTGATGCGAGAATTGATTAACATCAGTACCACAATTTCATCTATAAGCATTCCCATTTACGGCTATATCAGCACAGATTAACCTACAAGTCCATTTTCTACACAGGGTAGTGAGTAGCAATATCATCAGATAACAGTTTGTCAAATTGTATTTTTTTACGTTGTGTGAAACAGACAGGAAGGAAATATGTCTGCTAATTTATAAGGTGAATGGGTTAATATTACTACTGTTTTTCTATAAGTCTACCGACGAAAAAGACAATCACACCGAGTGCCAAGAAACCCATCTCAACACCCATTGCTTTTGTTTCACTATATCCGTATGGATTGATAAGTCCTAAATACAGAGCAGCACCTAAACATGCTATACCCATTAATTCCAATGTCTTGCCAATATAATACACCTGACACCCAGTTGATTTGAGGACAATCCCGCATATTCCAAGGAATGGTGTGTACGTCGGGATTGTCCGAATATGTTATTAGTAAAGTCTCTTAATTTGCCCCCATCGGATCAATTTCTGTTGTGCATTTGGATTAATCTTTGCTGTGAAAACGATATCTGGAATCCAATGATTCTGCTCAGTATAACCAAGTGGTGCCCAAGCGATTTTATTTTGTAGATGACCGTTATCAACATCATCATAGGACAGACTAAAACCGATTGTATTACCTTTCTTTGCAATGTCACCAAGTCTAAAACTCAGTTCACAGGTTTGTCCATCATTTCCCCATGCTACCGATGTTAATGGTGATTTTAGGACAGATTCCTCACTTCCAACAGGTATTTCATATCGGTGAAGTTCATCCTTACTTTGGGTATGGTACTCGTCAATATGGAGGACAAGTCGATCTTCTCTAAATAGTTTAGATTGATATTTTTCAATTTGATCATCTTGTATTTTTACAGCGACATAAAGGAACCCGCTTCGCCAGACCGCTTTGAAGGATCCGGTAAAATCATAGGACTCCTGCCACTCCTGTCCCGCAACGATTTCTTGTTTGAATTTAGCTGGTAGTACATCATCCCATACTGGATCATCAAGATAACCGTCAACGATAGGTGCAACAGGAACAAGTTCCGCGTTATATTGAAAATTTTCAAGTTTTTCGTCAATTACATGTCCTATAGCATAGGACACCAATGTCAACAAAATTACACCAATCAAAAGAATCTGTTTACGCACTATAGGATTCCTCCTTGGACATGATTGGAATTAGTATATCATAGCCAATTTATTGTTGTCAACTTTATTTTATTCTTGGTGTTTAAACTAATATAGATACAACGCAACTAAAAGTGTAGGACGACATAACATTGATTCTCTGTAGGAGCAGCCTTTGGTACCGATCCAATAAATACCAAAAAGCGCATTTGGAGTTGAGTCGGAGTCGCTCCTACAGAGTGAAAAATCACATTTTAATGTGATTTCTCCAATGCGGAGAAACATATAATCAGAGTTCAGTATAATTACTTACAGGTATATGAACTTTCATATCTTCTAATTCAGTATGTACAAAATTTTCAACTTCATCTTACAGTTACGGAATTAGAAATTACTTGATATTTAGCATTAGAATGTGTCTTGGACAGGATTTTTTTCAAATTCAGTTGATATTCTGCTCAAAGTGTGTTATAATTTGCTCATAAGGACACTAATATATCAACAAACAGACATAAGAGAAACAAGTTAATATTTACAATGATTACGCGTTCTCAATATGAGTGCCTATCTTGGATGCTTGCCAAATTCTGCAGCATCGTAATAAGTCCATTACATTTTTAATATAGAAAACGAGGCGATTGGTTGTGAACAAGAACACAAAAAACATGCTCGTGTGGTTTATTTTGGGTTTGGTCGTTGTAGTCGCTATCTACCAAATTATCAATCGAAGCGACCAAGTATACGAGATGGCAACATCCGATTTTCATAGTTACATCGCGATGGATAAAAACCCATTTGAAGGATATCTTATTCTTGATGATGAAACGGTTGAAGGTAAGTTTCATGAATTTTTCATACCAAATATAATCAAAGAACATACTACAGAGAATATGATGTTCCCCGATAAATGGAAGGGTGAATTTAAGACAAGTCGTGACACTAACGAAGATTATGATTTACAAGAAAAATTGGATTCAAAAGGTATTGGCTATAGAATAAAACCCAGATCAAATTTTCCAGATTGGTTACTTGTATTTGGTACTACTGTAGTTCCTTTGTTAATTTTCTTAGGTTTGATGATTTTCCTTTCCCGGCAGATGCAAGGTAGTGGTAACCGCGCGCTCTCATTCGGCAAAAGTCGTGCAAAACTACATACTGAAACAGAAAAGAAGGTAACGTTTGAAGATGTCGCAGGGGTTGACGAAGCTAAAGATGCGCTTGAAGAGATCATCCAATTTCTCAAAGCACCAAAAAAGTTTGAACGTCTCGGTGGCACAATTCCAAAAGGTGTGTTGTTAGTCGGTCCTCCTGGAACTGGCAAAACAATGTTGGCACAAGCTGTTGCTGGCGAAGCAGATGTCCCATTTTTTAGTATCAGCGGTTCCGATTTTGTTGAAATGTTTGTTGGTGTAGGTGCTTCAAGGGTTCGTGACCTCTTTGAAACAGGAAAGAAAAACGCGCCGTGTATTATTTTCATTGATGAACTGGATGCAGTTGGTCGTCATCGTGGTGCAGGTATCGGTGGTGGACATGACGAGAGAGAACAGACGCTAAACGCGTTGCTCGTTCAGATGCAAGGATTTGAGGCATCTGAGGGTGTTATTCTGATCGCAGCCACCAACCGACCAGATGTCCTTGACCCGGCACTATTACGACCGGGAAGATTTGATCGTCAGATCATCGTAGATCTCCCAGATGTACGTGGAAGACAAGCTATTCTCGGTGTACATACCAAAGAACCATATAAACTTTGCGATGATGTCAACTTAGAGATTTTAGCTAAAGCAACTCCCGGCTTTTCGGGAGCAGACCTGAAAAATATGGCTAACGAAGCGGCACTACTCGCCGCAAGACAAGATAAAGATACGATTGATATGAGCTGCTTTGACGAGGCTAAAGATCGTGTGATGATGGGACCTGAACGGCGCAGCTTAGTGATTAGTGATGAAGAGAGACGCATTACTGCTTATCACGAAGCAGGACATGCCCTTATGTTACACTTTGTACCTGAAAGCGATCCTAATTATAAATGTACTATTGTGCCACGTGGTAGAGCACTCGGTGTAACAGCTAAACTCCCACTTGAAGAACGTCACAATCTCAACAAAAAAGGACTCCTTGCACATATTATATTTGCTTTGGGTGGTCGTGTCGCAGAGGAAATCATCTTCAACGAGCAAACAACCGGTGCACAAAACGATTTTGAACAAGCAACACATCTTGCACGTAGAATGGTAACACAATGGGGAATGAGTCCGTTGGGACCGTTGACCTTCGGTAGAAGAGACGAACAAGTTTTTCTTGGCAAAGAATTAGCAGTACATCAAGACTATAGCGAAGAAACCGCCATAGCAATTGATAAAGCAGTATACGACATCGTAATGGAATGTTACGAAAGGGCGAGAGAGATTATAGAGACTAACCTTGAAGGTTTGAAAATGTTGGCAGATGCCTTGTTAGAACGTGAAACACTAATTACAGAAGAAATAGAAGATATTCTCGGACCCCGGCCACAGTTGCCTGCGAAATCCCTCACATGAACTGCAGAGGAAAACAACTCGATATTGGCAGTAGCACCCATATCATGGGTGTATTGAACGTTACTCCAGATTCATTTTCGGATGGTGGTGTTTACTTAGACCTTGATAAAGCTGTGTTGCATGCCAAAACTATGGTTGCAGATGGAGCCACTATTATAGACATCGGTGGGGAATCGTCTCGACCAGGATCAGATCCTGTTTCAGCAGAAGTAGAAGTACATAGGGTTTTACCGGTAATAAATGCTCTCGTTTCTGAAAAATTGGATGTATTACTTTCCATAGATACTACAAAAGCGGTTGTAGCGAAACAAGCACTTGAAGCAGGGGCACACATTATCAATGACATTACAGCACTACGCGGAGATACTGCGATGGTACAGGTCGCTGCAGAGATGGAAGCGGGTGTAATATTGATGCACATGAAGGGAACACCGCGCACGATGCAACGTGCACCACAATACAATGATGTTGTAAAAGATGTATACGCAGAATTAGAGACTTGGATAGGTAATGCAACACGACACGGCATTGCCCCTGACCGAGTTATTATTGACCCAGGCATCGGATTTGGTAAAACGACAAAACAGAATCTACAGATTTTAAAACACCTTGACATATTTAGAAGTCTAAACAAACCGATATTAATTGGCACATCACGCAAATCCTTTATTGGCAACCTGTTAGATGTCCCTGTAACCGAAAGGGTTGAAGGCACTCTGGCAACGGTGTGTTGGTCGATCGCACAGGGAGTAGATATTGTACGTGTTCATGATGTTAAAGCTACAACTCGTGCTGTGCGAATGACAGATGCCCTTTATCGTTATAGTGAAACCGACCTATAAAAACAGATGCTTCAACAACAGATTCAAGGAATAGGTATAGATATTATTGAGGTAGAACGTATTAGACAACTTTCCCTTCGATGGGGAAGTAGGTTTGAACAACGCGTCTATACTGCTCAGGAACTTGCCTATTGTGGAGAAACGTCATCCCGTTATGGTAGGCTTGCGGCACGGTTCGCAGCAAAAGAAGCAACATTAAAAGCGCTTGGTACCGGTTTAACAGTTGGTATGTATTGGCAGGATGTGGAGATATGTGCTGATACTGCAGGCAAACCATCGCTCATATTACACGGTAAAGTTAGACAATATGCATCAGAAATCGGTGTAGTTAGTTCCTATGTGAGTCTTTCACATGCCGTAGAATATGCAATAGCACAAGTGACCCTCTGTTGCACTTAGGAAATACAACACTCCTACATACATAACACCTCCAATCACATTTTCAATATCATACACATGCTTACATTCATGTAAGAGTTTTTGACTATATATAGGAGTAAGTAAAAGTGATTAGTAGTTTAGATTATATTCTCAAATGTAAATCGTCCATTCAACACTATATTATAATGTCCTTATTTTCCATAATCGTCCTTATATTCTGTTTTTCCACATCACTTGTCGCTGCATCTGAAACACAAACAACAGCGGATGCAGATAGGTTTCTCAATCAATTGCACGGTGCTGAATATCGTGGTATGGGTGGAAGTTTTGTTGGTACTACTGGTGGTGCTAATTCTCTGGGAAACAATCCTGCTGGTATCATGTCTACTGAGGGAAACCGATTTGTATTTCACTTTTCTCGTTTCCCACGGACAATTGCTCTTCTATCAAAACCGAATTTCAACACCACTTATGAGGACTTTAGTCGGTATGAACAACTTGCCTCTGGAATAGAAACACTTAATTTGATATTTCCTATGGGGAAAATTGGCACTTTAGCAACAGGTTTCTCCATAGCACACGAAGGACCTTTTCGACGCGTAAACCATGAAGGTAAAGCTCTGAACAATTTCCCAGAAAACAATCTTGCCATTGGATTCGGTTACGGTGTAAGTATCTTCGGTGGCACTGTTGTTGGAATTGATGCGAAGTGGATCCGTTCTAAGGTTACAGATGATTCACAGCAAGAGCATTTTGGTCGTGGATATGCATATAATGTTGGAGTTATTCAACAAATCGGTAAGACCTTTCAAGCAGGCATAGTCGTACGCAATTTAAGTAATGGATTGTCATTCGTAGATCCTTCCATTCCTGATAAAATAAACCGTAATGTTATAGCAGGTATTGCGTATCAACTTGATATGTCCGACACAACATTTCGTTTAGGTTTAGATGTACACCCTCCCTTTAACGATGGTGTTAGAACTAATATTGGTGTTGAGATTTGGTATAAAAACCGCATTGGTGGAAGAATTGGATTTCTTAGAGATACAGAAAGACGTTATGCATCTGTATATGTATTGGAAGATGCAGCATTTGAAAAAGAAGAACGGACATGGAAAGCTGAAGGTCTATGTATCGGAATTGGTGTGCGTTTCGGAAACATAACCCTTAATACTGCATATACACCACAGTTTAAACCGACTGGGTCGGATGATGAACGTATACGCATTGTGCAGGGTACGTCTGTTTACACTTTTTCAATCGGACAAGATTATTGAAAAAATTGTATGTATTGATATTGTATCATGAACGTATATTTTAAATGCGTACTCACTTAGGGATGTATGAGTTCTTTATATGAATTACGTATGAAGGTCTCTAAATGTAAATGATGTCAGATGAATACAACACAATAGTTGGTATTGCATCAGCCAAACATGTTGTAAAGAAATCTCGTTTTTTTGGCGAAGCAACTGCAATAGATAATCGTGAAGATGTTAAGAGTTTTGTTGCCGATGTACAAGTTCGGATCAGTCAAGCAACACATTACTGTTATGCATTTAGTCTTGGTAAAGGTGACGAGAAAATCGACTATGCTTCGGATGCGGGTGAACCAACAAATTCTGCGGGTCCCCCGATTCTTACTGCGATTCGTTCAACTGGACTAACAGATACAATTGTTGTTGTCGCAAGATATTATGGTGGAATCAATCTTGGTATAGGTGGTCTGATTCGGGCATACGGTGCATGTGCACGATCATGTCTCGAAAATGCAACTATTGAAACTCGGATATTCTATCAACATTTAAAGGTAAAAGTACCCTACAACCACATAGGAACAGTCGTCAACTTATGTAAACGCTTAGGAGGACAGGTAATTAACATTGAATATGACCCTGAACCGAAAATTGAAATACAGGTTAAGAAAACAAAATTAGTAACATTTAAAGAACAGATTCAAAGGATTGGAATTACATCAACAAGTTTTAAGTAAGTCTATAACTTGTCGGAGGATTACACTTTGAGCACAGTGAAATATACAACAACACATGAATGGATAGAATTTGATGATACAGAGGGAACTATCGGCATCACAGAACGTGCCCAACACATATACGGTGAGATTATTTTTGTTGATATCGCGTCTGAACAAGAATGCGAACAAGGTGAAATTATTGGAAGGATTGAAACAGAAACTGGTGGAAACTTTTATCTCTATGCACCCGTTGCTGGAGAAATATACGAAGTAAACTCTGCACTTGAGGATGATGTTGAACTCATCAATAGTGTACCAGAAGGCGATGGATGGATTTGTAAAATATACATTGACAATCCCAATGAACTCGGTTCACTATTGACTCTTGAAGACTATGAAGACTATGAAGAGGATGAACTGGATGAAGGTGAATACTTACCTGAAACCGACTTTTATGAGAATATTGATGACTATTGATCACCATTGCTGGTAATAAAGATTCGTCGAATAAGTTGCAGCTTTGGTACAGGTATGATTTTTTCGACTTTATAACCTGAGTCGCTAAGTTGATGACTTAGGTCCCGAATGTCAATAAATCCTGCTCTGGGTGCACGGGTACGCAGATTGGTAAGAATATCTGCGGTTGCTGCAGTATCTTTGACAAGACTAATACCGTAAGGTAAATCTGTTGCAATTGCATCGAATTTACCCTCAATCAATCTTGCATCTTCTAATTGAACATCAGCCTTGAGTCCATAATGCTGTAAGTTTTTTGTAGTTGCACCAACCATGCGAGGATTTATATCATATCCGGTTGCACGTATTCCGTAATGTGCAGCGGACATAACAATCGTACCTGTGCCACAACACGGATCAAGCAGATGTTCACCAGGAGATGCAACAAGGTTGACCATAGCAAGTGCTAACCTTGCAGGAAGTGAACTTGATGTTACATGGGGTCTCTGATTATATTCATTCCATATTCCATCAGATTCAGACAGCATACGACCAAACCATATTTTTTCATGCGTGATAACAGTTAAAAACACAACCCGCGGTGAAGACAGATTCGGTTTGCCACCGATTACACGACCGATCTCACTTGCCAATTCCATTGAGTCAAGACCAAGACTGCGCGGTTTTTTTACAACCGACACACGAAAACCATCTGCATATATATCTGCAGAACTTATATTTGCACAGAGTTCTTTAACACTTGAAGTTTCGAAAAGTATTTCGCAACAACTTTTAAGGTACGCACCACGACGAGTATCAATACATGTATCTGAAATCGTGATACCGTGCATATCTGGAGCTGACCCCGTCAAAGCAACTGATTCTGCAGAGACCAGTTCGTCAAGTTGAAACGGAATTGCGACAAGGTAAAGATACTTTTGTTTATTCATAGAAATTATATTATCAAACATAGTAGATAGATATTTATAATTTCTCTATAATATCATAGACAACCAGAAATAACAATGTATGAAAGGAAACAGAATGTCAGAAACAGAAATAATTCGAATCGGACATAGTCCAGATTCTGATGATGCCTTCATGTTCTATGCCCTCGCTAAAGGGAAAATTAAAACCGATCCTTATGAAATTGTCCACGTCATAGAAGACATTGAAACCTTGAATAAACGCGCATTGGCAGCAGAGCTTGAAGTTACAGCCATTTCCGTTCACGCTTATGCCTATGTTGCAAAAGATTACGCACTTATGCCTTGTGGGGCAAGCATTGGAGACAATTACGGTCCACTAATTGTATCTAAAAAACCGATTGACGACATATCTGGAAAACGAGTAGCAATACCTGGAGAAATGACAACTGCCTATTTGACCATGAAACTATTCCAATCAGACGTTGAAACAAAAACATATCGCTTTGATCAGATTATTGAGGCAGTACAGAAAGGTAAAGTTGACGCTGGACTGATTATTCATGAAGGACAGTTAACTTATGCACACGAAGGATTACATAAAATAGTTGATTTAGGTGAATGGTGGTATGACGAAACTGGATTACCACTACCTCTCGGAGCAAACGTAATCCGACGTAACCTCGGTCCAGATAAAATACGAACTATTACATCCCTGTTGAAGCAGAGCATTCAATATTCACTTGACCATCGCGAACTCGGACTTGAATATGCAATGACCTATGCACGCGATATGGAGACTGACCTTGCGGACAAATTCGTTGGGATGTATGTTAATGATTATACTCTGGATTATGGGGAAAGTGGAAGAATCGCAGTTCAGGAACTGCTCAACCGTGGACACGAAGCAGGTATAATTGCACATCAAGTGGATGCCGACTTTGTCAACATTTGAGATGTGTGATGTAAAAATGACCTATTCTATCCACCACTTAAGGTCCTACTATGGACGAAAAACGCCGCAGATGTTTTCAGTTAGAAGACGCTGAAGGTAATAAACTTGCAACTGGTGTTATCTATGACGAGGGTAATGTGCAGGTGCTGTGGCGAGTAGATTACGGCTATACTGCTGAACAGTATGCATCTCTCAACCCTATTTTGGATTTATTGCCAGGGGTCATCGTCCTCCGACTAACCGATTCTGAGTCTAACGGAGGCGACGATCAGCCAGTTTAATTATCTGACCGCTTTCTTGTGCAATATACATATAACCGAGTCCATCAAGTGCAACACCTTCCTGATCATTCCCAGGCAATAGATATCTATGGAGCATATCACCGTCCCGTTTTATTTCAACTAAAAGGTTAGTTGTATCACTAATTATCACCAAGGAATCACCTTGAGCATCGTAAGCGAGACCTGAAATATCAATGAAATCCATTTCAAAATAACGGACAATTGTGCATTCCGACACTTCAGCATCAGAACTTTTTAGTGGGACAACCACCTCACATACAATTGAAGGTTCACCACTCGGTTTTAGATTGAATGTTTGATTACCGATCCAAAAAGTGCCACCCTCGGCATGTGATGAATCAGGAACAAACACAATTGCTTCCACCCCCATGCCACCTTCTTCCAAGAGTGTTTTGCCATCAAATAATCGGTTGATTTTAAATTCTCTACGAATATTGAGAGTCTCAGGGTTAATTTCTAAAATTGTCTCATCGTCTTCAACAACAGCATATAGCCATCCTGTCGTAGGGTCTGTTGTAATCCCTTCAAGGTCACGTCCTTGAAGATCTTTCTTTTTTATGTCTACACCATCTGGTCGGATTTCATGTAGAAGACCACCATCATCTACGACGAATAATGTTTTTCTAATTGGATGATATGTTACACCCGAAGGTTCAGCAATTGGTACTTTGCTAATATTGCCAACCCAAGTATAGGGAAGTTCAATAGCATTTGGAACTGCCTTCTTTTCTCTTTCAGATTCTTCCATTCTCATAAGAAAATAGAACATCAACGCACTGACACCTAAAAATAAGAATAATACAATAATTTTAGAATAACGCATCAGTGTCACCCTTAGACTTATAGTGGATTTTACAATTAACTTTACATTCCTAAGTTGTAGGAGGAAACTCCGGGGAATGCCTAAATGGCATTCCCCGCATACAGAAGACGTGTCAACATATTTGTATATTGCACTATAAATTCACGTTTTACATAGTTGGTTTATTTGAAATGGAAGTCGCGTAGGGTTTAGTATGAGTTCATTAATTGACGAAATACATTGGCAAATTAAAATCAATCAAGGTTTTACTTTTTGTAAAACTACCATATTTTTTTTCACTTGTCAAGTGCAAAAAAGTTCACTTACAATTCCTTTTCCCTTGACAAACCCTTAAATCAATGATATAATAAATTATTAAATTCGGAAACAGTAGATATAATGACCTTCAGCGAAGGACAGAACTATGTCGAGTAGGCCGAGGTTAGTTGTTGAAGTCTTTGAGCACGTCAATTATCAAGGACGTAAAATAACCCTAATAGACCACATTCATAATACATCTGAAATTGGTGTCCAAGATATTATATCTTCTATTAAGATATACAAAGGACCAAGTTTCAATGCGTCTCCAAACTACAAAGCAATATTTCATGAACATTTTAATTTTCAAGGTAGACGCCTGGTTTTAGCCCCAGGATTCTATCCGAACATACATGAAATTCCATACAACTTCGGCGATGCGATTTCCTCAATTAGTTTTAGTCCTTCAGCACATCCAACTCCACCCGAGTATGGGACAGTTCCTATTATCATAGAAGTATTCCGAGATATAGATTTCGGTGGTCAGCGAAGCGTAATCCTACGTGATGTCAGCTCTGTGTTTGAGATTGGCATGAATGATGTGATTTCCTCTATCCGTATACAACGTGGTCCGAACTTCCCATTTAGTGGGTGTCATGTAATCTTCTATGAACATGTAAACTTTGAGGGACGTAGAATCAATTTAGACCTTGGTTCTCGCGAATTCCAGCGGTCAGTTCGGAACCTTCGTTCACTACCACACTCACAATCCTTTTCTGATATTATCTCCTCTATAAAAATTGTTCCTTTAGGTGTTTTCCGGGTATTGATTGTTATTGGTGACAATCTGTCAGGTGAACCGGCAGTTTTGGAATCTCTTACCATGCTTGAAGGTTTAGAATTTCAATACACTACGGTCAAAATAAACGACAACCCAGACAACCGTGGTGACCCCAATAATGCTATAAAGCTTTCCAGCCTTGTCCTATCTAATTACGATATCATCTGGTTTACTTGGAATGGTCCGGGACATGATGGCGAGTACTTTGTTGAAGATGCAGATGATGACATCAAAGAATTCGTTAGAAATGGCGGAATTGTGTGGGCATCGGCTATGGATAACAACATTGTTCCCGCAGACGGTGTTCATAATCCTGAACCTGTTTGGCGAGGTGATTGGCTACCGGTAGATCGACACCCAATTACTATAACCAATTCAAACGATTCCAACGTTACTGTTACTGAGGACGGTCAAAAGACTGGTATGTTTACGTGGCCACATAAGGTAGACGTTGACAATTTAGTAACTGATGACCATTGGGTTACAAATGACCCAAGTTACTATAAGTTGGCTGTCAGGGAAGATAATGGTGATGCTGTGAGTATCTTATTACCGTGGGGAGAAGGTTACTACGTTGGTTTTGCTATAGATACACGGGATGCACATCGCACTGCTGTTGCCAGACCTTTATTAGAAAATATCCTCTGTTATTTGGCAAACCTTGCGTGGCAAACATCTCCACGCCAACCCCTGAAAGGACGACATAGTAGGTTAAACCAGAACAATGATATTTTCTTCCAATAGAAATAATTTTCAAAAGTAATGTTTACCATAGGAGAAATAAATGCGTCTCATTCTTGCTGTTATCTTTTTAATAATAGTTGTTAGTGTCATCGGCTATTTCGCATATCAACAACTGATTGGCGATGATGGTAACCAGACTAACATCCTACGTTGGATGGGTGTTATTGCGGTTGTATTCATTGCAGGTTTAGCAGCTTTTGTAGGGTCTGTTATCCGATATAGGATACCAAAGGCAGATATCGCTTTGGTCAGAACAGGTGGTGCAAAGGAAAAGATCGTTTATACCAGTGGTCTCTGGGTTAACACAATTATACATGAAATTAAAGAGATTTCTCTCAATACGATGCGTATTGAAGTTGTTCGTGAACAGTCTGATTCACTGATTACAAACGACTTCAACCGTGCAGATGTTGAAGTCGTCTTTTATCTGAAAGTCACACCAGATGAAAGCAGAGAAGATATATTAAAAGCCGCACAAGCACTTGGTGATAAATCGATGACACCTGAAACTGTCAGGGAGTTAATTGAACCAATGTTGGATGGTGCCTTGAGAAGCGTAGCTGCTGACACTGAAATACAGGATCTACTACAAAAACGTGTTGAATTCGCTGACAATGTTCTGGATGCATGCGGGACAAGCCTGAAAGAAGATAACGGATTGACGCTGGATAACGTTTCCATTATCCGTGTTGATCAAACACCGGTTGGGACCTTAGACCCAACCAACCGATTTGATGCAGTTGGTATACGTGCAATCACTGAAATTACCGCAGACGCAGAACGAGAAAAAGAACGTATTGAACAAGAAAAAGAGGTTGCAATCGTAACAATACATGCTCAAGCAGATCTTGAGAAATTTGAACAAGAACAGATTAGGGCATGGGGTGAGTCGGATCAACAGAAAAACATCGCTATCTATGCTGCAGACCGAGAAGCTGAAACAATTAAGTTCCAGTATGAAATGGATCAAAGTGTTCAAGAGCGCGAATACGAGATGAAACTTGAGGTGGAACGTGCTCGTGTTGCTCAGGAAGAAGGTATACAGCTGCGTGAGGTTGAACAAGAATTGACCGTGCAGACTGCTAAGTACGCACAAGAACAACAGGTACAAGAACGTGAAATTGAGAAAAATCTTGTTGTTGAAACCGCTCAAATTGAACAAAACAAAGTTGTCCAACTTGCAGAAATACAACAGTTCCTTACTGTTCAGTTGGAAAAAATTGAACAGGAACAAACAATTGCAGTTCGCGAAATTGAAAAAGAACTCTTCGTTGAAAAAGCCCGTATCGCTCAGGAAGAAGGCGTTATGTTACGGGATGTTGAGCGAGATTTGACCGTACAAACTGCTAAGTTCGCACAAGAACAACAAGTTCAGCAACGAGAGATTGAGAAAAACCTTGTCGTTGAAACCGCCCAGATTGATCAGAATAAATACGTCGAACTCACCGAAATTGCAAAGATGCTAACTGTAGAACAATCACGCATCAACCAAGAACTGCGTGTCGCTCTCACTGATGAAGACAGGAAGATTGATGTTGCTAACAAACAGCAGCTTACTGCACTTGCAGAGAAAGAGATGTTGGTAGCCGAAGCAGAACGTATCGGTGCTGAAGTCACCGTTACTGCCACTGAAAAGATGAAGGAAGCTGAATGGCAACGCGACGTTGCTATCATCAGTGCCGAGGCACAGGCGCAGCCAATTGAACGACTCGCAGATGCTGTGTTATCAGAAGCACGTGCCAAAGCACAAGGTGAAATGGCAGAATACGAAGCCAGAAATGTTGCAGAACAGCGTGTACTTGTTCAAGAGGCTATCCTTGAACTCATTGATGAAGCACCAGAGATCGTTGAACAACTCATGCGTCCGGTAGAGAAAATCGACAATATTAGAATTCTTGATATGGGTGGTAGTCATGATGGTAATGGTGGCATCAATCGAAGCAGCATGGGACGACTGGCAAATGCGTTGCTTGACACAGGTGCAATATCACCAATGCTCAAGGAACTCTTTAACTTTGCCGATGTAGATGCTGCACAGGTAGCAGACAAAATAGCAGAATACCTTGCTGACCTTGTTAACCGTCCAAACGATGCATAATACACCCTCGGCGTAACGTTATGTCCGTATACAAATCGATGAAACGAAAGTCATTATCCCATGCGCCACCAGAGACTTCCTACCAGGCAGAAACGTATCAAAACACAGAGGTGTCGTACATGCCGTTCCAATAACGGTAAACGTGCATGTCCCGCCCTCAGTAGTATGATAATTTGCCCAGAATGTTGTAGTGCAAAACGTGCGAAAATACCTGGTTGCGATAATCGATGTAGGTACTATAGTCCACTCATCGTCCGCAGTAGAAAAGTTGCCCCTCCCGAATTTCCAATCCACCTATGTCTTGTCAGTCGTTCACGAGATACAGGAATGCTAATCGTTGTCGGTACACGTAAACGCCCCGATGGAAATCTAAAAGCGATGTTCCTGTTGCTTGACCTGTGGAAGAAAGGAATACGAGACTGCTTTTACGATGCAAATCTTTCTGAAAAACAATTTGAACGTGCATGTCAAAGGTTTGGAAATACTTATACCGAACCTGAACACGCTATACCCGAAGAAGAAATAAAGGAAAAAGAACACGAACCAGGAGAGAATGACATAAGGCAGGAATTTATTCGTGTTCCGAGAAACTCGCTAATCATAGAGGCAGAAACTGCGATACATTATGATAATGGCGTGAATATTGTTGAGGATGAAGAAGCATCTAACAGAAAGGCAATTGATAGTGCCAGAAATGCACGTGCAATTTATGAAGTCTATATACCGAAACCAGGAAAATGGTATGTTTGGATTCGAACGTATTATAAATCGGGTAGTCAAGATTCATACTGGGTTGGCATAGAAGATGTAGAACCTTTTCCGTGGGATGAAAAGGGAGGACCGAATGCAATCAAAATCTGGTCGGTACCTGGAGATGACTCAAAATGGAATCGTTGGATATGGGATACTTCCACACACCCGCTTGGTAAGTCAACTCCCGGTTACTTCCGAGTTAAACGTCCTGGTTATTACCGTGTTTGGTCGAAAGGTAGAGAACCGGGTACACGGTTAGACCAAATATTGCTGACGCGTTCACGTAGATTCAATCCAGAAAATGCATCTGAAGGCAAACCAATCCCTCTACTAACATTTCCACATCCGTATGAACCTGCAACCTTTGATGAGTGTAAAAAAATTATACAGCATGCGATTGAAATTTCTAAAGCTGTTGAAACCGAATTTCCGTGGGAATTTAAATACTGGGTAAATGACATTTGGGGTGACATCAGGCAATTTCCTGAACATGAAGGTTCACTCTTCAAATGCCATAAATGCGAAGAAGATCTACCTGACCAAGCCGTTGATCTCATAAAACAACATGCTCATTCAGATGAAATCCAATTCTATATTTTATGCAGGAAATGTGGTGGTGAATTTGATTAAAAGCACTTTCACTTTTCTCGTTGTATTCTTAGTGTGTTTCCTCTCGGTTAGCACACTCAGTCACGCTGCACCTCCGTCACCTTACCTCTATTTTGACATTGAGCCTACCACAGGGGAAATGAAACCAAAATCTTCTACCGAAGGAAATACAGAACTTAGTGTTTCTAACTATTTACAAGCATTGGACGGTTGTTGCTTGGCAAGAGAACTTAGTGTCCTACAACCGGATGGCATCGAATATGTCCTTGCTTTAAAAATTGATTTCAACGATCAACCGGGTAAAAGGAGCAGTGCAGAATTCAATGAATATCTATTTGCCGAAAAAGGTGTATCCTTAAAGACTTACTTCCGAGAAAATTCTTATCATCAAATGGATGTACAACCTGGTCCCGTTGGCGGTGTTTTGCCTGCTGGAGACAGATGGATTCGCGCAAAAAAGCCAATGCATTACTATGGAGATGGAGGAAGAAATGTGCCACGTTATCAGGAACTAATCGCTGAAGCGTGTCAGGCTGTAGACGATACCGTTGATTTTTCCAAATATGATCGGGATAAAGACGGAATCGTTGATCATCTTTTTATTATTCATGCAGGCAATGACGAAGCATCATCAGGGGTAGAAGAGGATATCTGGTCAATTTTAACACCGAATGTAAACATCACACTTGACGGTGTTCGAGTTGATACTGCTGTTGTTGTCGCCGAAGAACCAGATTTTGATCACCCCCACTTAGGAATATACTTCCATGAATTTTTCCACGACTTCGGTGCACCAGATGTATATGGATTAAATTTTACAGATGCACGTGACCATAAATGGGGATTAATGGGTGCATTCGGTCCATATCAAGGTCCGGAGATCGCAGGGATAGGAAATGGATTAGCACCAAGTCACATTATTGGCTATCTGAAATGGGACTTTGATGCACGTCCAGAAAATGGACGCGTCGGATGGATTGAACCTGTCAACATCACGAAAACAGGAGCAATTTCTATTTCAAGTTTTGAACTTCCTCCTAAAACAGACAAATTATTCAAAATAGATCTCCCCCTTTCACGGGATGTACTCACCACTATCAATAATGATTCTATTTTACCTACTAATATAACAAACCGAGAATTTTTCCTTATTGAAAACCGATATAAGGATTCCGGGGCAACTTTTGATACCTATCTACCAGAATCTGGTATACTCATCTGGCACATTGATGAGACGCAAGTGCGTCCTCCCGGCACCTATGATGCAGGACACCAGATTTGGCTTGAAGATCCTAACGATCCTGAGCACCTCGGTATCCATCCCGATGATCCTGGTAAGATAGACATCCAATCCATTACAGATGGTGCTGCCTATTCTGCGGATGATGACCAAACCGCTTTCACACCCGGCACTTTGCCAAACAGTAACTCTGGTAATGGAACACCTTCGGGTATTTCCATAACGAATATAGGTCACGAAGGGCTGATTATGCAGATATTAGTGTCGTTTGGGGACACCTATGAACCGAATAATACCATTGAAACTGCATTCCCTATATTTTACAATCAATCCTACTATTCCTTCCTTTATGATGCTTCTGACACACAAGATTACTACCGATTTGAAGCTGCAGCAGGGAAAACGATTCGCGCAATGTTGTCTGATATTCCAGAAAGCATGAATTACAGGATGCACCTACTAAATGAAGATGGCGTGACATTAGCAGACAGTAAAACATCTGCAGATGTAATCGGTTACGAGATTCTTTACCAACCTCCTACAAAACAAACTTTATATCTCAAAGTAACTTCGGATGGTGGATTTAGCAGCGTTGGGTCATATAAATTATCTGTAGAACAAATAGACCCCAAATCGTTCGATTCCATACATACACGTGTATATCCAAACCCTATGCGTATTACAGCCACCGAAATGACGTTTGTGTATCAACTACCTGCATCCCAATCAGCAGATAGTGTTTCCTTGGATATCTATACAGTTAATGGTGAGAAGGTGTACAATAACACCCATCAAGATGTGTTAGCATCCGGTAAATTTCAATGGGACGGTAAAAACCTACGCGGTACTCCCCTTGCTGCTGGTATCTACATTTACCACATTGCTGCAACACAAGCAGATTCTGTTGTCCGAGAAATTGGCAATTTAGGTATTGTCAGATAATTCATCCTCAATTCATATACTTTAATTCACCAATACACAATATTATATTCACAGCATACAATTTCTGTAGTAGTATACTTATGATTGTGAATAGTTGTGGAAATCAAAGAACTCTCATACATGATAGAAATGTATATTAAAATTGAAAAACATGTCCTGATTTTGCAATGTCTATATATGAATTATTAGGTTAATTCATCTAATATCAAATACTAAACACCCTTTATTATCTTGTTGACGAAAAATCGCAGGTATGGTATCTTAGAATTATCTTTTTTGACAGACATCTAAACTATGTTGCTATTCTCAAATGGTAGACAAGGAGGCAATTTTACTTATGAAATGGCTTAATAAGCAAACAAAATCTTGCATACATGTGGGGAGGAATCCATGTAAAAGAAAACAATATGAAGGACTGCAGGGAAAATTCATATTGCTGAATATAGGGATGCTCTTTGTATTAGGATTTACCGTCATAGGTTGCGGACAATCGTTACAAAGTATGTCACCGATTCAACCTGTGTATAATCTTGCTGAAGCACAAATGGAATTAGAGACAAATCCTTCTGCTGATGTGGTAGTCCCAGCAGTACCTTCAGCAAAACTTGCAGATCCGATATTAGAGAAGCATGGACTTCAAACAGTGGGTTTTCGTTTAGTTAAGATAAAAGATGCAAATGCCAAAGCATTGACATATATTTTTGCATCCCCAGAGTATGCTTATACTGTTGATGTATGGAATGAATTCTTGGTAGACTGGGCGCAGGTACAACCCCAAATTGAATTGCCAACAGAGGACGAAGACAGGAAGGTTGTGGATGTGGTATTTCTCGCTGACTTGCCAGAAACCTTTGAAATACAGTCACGACAACCATTCCTTACAAAAACACTGGATGGTATAACTGTCTCCATCTGTTATTGGCGTAGAACAGATTTGGATCGGAAGTATAATAGAGGTAATGCCTTTTCTCCATTTTACGAGACAGAAGCCCTTCGACAAGGCGACAAAACTGACGTATTTTATGTAAAGATCACCAACAACCGTAAAGAACACATCATCTTTGATGTAAAGAAATGTGAGGTAACAGACCAAGGTGATAACTACTACCCAGGTCTCGATTATGAAGATTTGGAGGAACGTTTTTCTTATATGTCGCGTGTCTCAGGTTTATATGTGAAAAACGGTCTTGAAAAAGCGCGGGAAATTCTATTGGAAAAACGTATGCATATTGTTGAAAAACATGTGGGGGCGCACCATGTTGGTGTGAGACCTGGTGAGTCTGTTGAAGGCTTCGTTCCATTTAGGCAGGTCAAACTCAATGCTTTTGATCTTAACGTAATTCTTCCGATAGAAAAAGCACCACCACCAAGTGGAGCACAACGTTATCAGACGTTAGAGTTTAAATTTCCGTTCACACACAGCAGGGGAATACGGGTTGCTCAACCTTCCCCACAAAGATATTAATATCACAATGTAATCTCTATTTTGTATTTTTAGTAACAACTAAACTCTATTCCAAAGCATAGAAGTTCAGTGTGGAAACACATTGAACTTCATTTTTATTTAATCGTGTCATATCCTTGGTATGAATGTCTAATATCAACAAGCGTTTGTCATGGTGCAATTCATAGTGCAAATTCAATGATAGAGATTATACTACAAGGTTAGAACGGAGGGTCAGGCATGAACCCTTATTCAAGCAACTATATCACAAGAGGGTAAAGACTCCAAAAATAGTCTTCCATAACTCCGTGTCTTGATTCGGGAATCCAGAATTACAACAATACCGTGGTCAGTCTGTGTTCGGATAAGTCTTCCGAATCCTTGTTTGAGACGTAATATTGCTTCTGGTAAACTGAACTCCAAGAACTCATTTCCACCTTGTTCTTTAATCTGTTTAACGCGTGCTTCCATGATAGGATGCGTTGGCACTTCAAATGGGAGTTTTGTAATAACAACATTACTTAAGGCTTCCCCTCGGACATCAACCCCTTCCCAGAAACTGGAAGTGCCAAACAGAACGGAATTTGTATCATCACGGAAAGCTTGTAGCATATCTGTTCGTGAAAGTCCATCTCCTTGCTTGAACACATCAATACCGATTTCAGCCAAGTGAGGTGCAACTTCATCGTAAACTTCATCCATCATTTTGTAACTTGTGAATAAGACAAAAGCTTTTCCGTGTGTCATTTCAAGATAGTGTTTAATTTCCCGGATAGCAGCGGGGATAAACTCACGACTATTCGGTTCTGGCATTGAATGTGGTATATGGATCTTGACTTGTTCCTTGAAATTAAATGGAGAATGTACAAGTAGTTCACGGCATGTTTCAATACCAATCCGTTTTTTATAGTAGTCAAAGTTGTTATTTGTAGCAAGAGTTGCACTTGTCATCACAACACTTTCTTTCACATCAAATAGGTTTTCTCTTAACATCTTACTAACATTCACAGGGGTAGCGTTTAGAAGGATACGTGGTGTTCGTCCCCATGACGTAGTTTCCACCCAATAGATATAGTCCGTTTCTGGCTGCCGAATCATCAAATCTAATTCATCTCTGAGCCGTCTGCATTGATTGTAGTATGAAGTTAATTCCTGTTCATCGTCATCGGTATCAGCATTATCTCGAAGTTGCTTTAGAGTATTTTCAATTTTTGATAAAGGTTTATCTAATATATTACCCTGCAAAAAAATCTCGTCTATATTATCCTCATCAATTCGTTTTGTTGTAGTATATGTTTCTATATCAGCAAAGTAATCTTCAACAACTTTGAAAAATTGGTTTGTTTTTTCCCGTGCTATATCCACTTCATCCATTAGGTTTGATGAGTCAAATCGCGTCGCAGTACCACCCTCATTTCTATCGTTGTGAAGTGCATCGAATAGCCATTTTATTCTGGAGTTACTGATTTCAATACTGGTATGATGTGTTGCAGTTGCTTCCAAATGATGTGCTTCATCAATAACGAGGTAGTCATATTCTGGGAGAATACCAACCGATGGGTCAATCTGGCGGAGTGCCAGATCACTGAAAAGAAGGTGGTGATTTACAACGAGTAGGTCAGCCTCGTGCATCTCGTTCCGTGCCTTAAAATAGAAACACACATCGTATGTTGGACACTTGCGTCTAAGGCAATTATCGCGGTCGGAAGCCACCTTATTCCAGACATTAGACTTTGGTTGGAATGACAAATCCGCACGACTTCCATCCTCGGTCATTTCCACCCATTCAACTATTTGTTTGACCTGTTCAACCTCTTCGACCGTATCAAACAGACCGCGTTCATAAGTGAGTAGACTGTTCAAACGTCTCCGTGAGAGGTAGTTACTTCTTCCTTTCGCAAGAACTGCCTTGAAATCACGTGGAAGTACTTGATGGAGAAATGGGATATCCTTGGTGACGAGTTGTTCCTGCAGACTGATAGTATTGGTAGAAATGACTACTGTCTGATTTGTATTGGCTGCGAGTGAGACAGCGGGAATTAGATAAGCGAAACTTTTACCGACCCCAGTACCTGCTTCAACAACCAGATGTTCTGATGCAGCAAATGCACGTGCAACCGAGTTCGCCATCTGTAGCTGCTCTTCACGATACTCATAACCCGATAGATGCTGAGAGATGATACCCCCTGGACTAAATATATCTTTTAGTGTCAGCGTTATTGGGGTATTTGTCATATTATCCATTATGTTCCTGTCTGAATTCGGTTGTTAAAATAGGAATCTCATGCGGGATAAGTTGCTTTCTAATAACTATTTGTTTAGCTGCACGGTTAATTTTTCAACACCGTGGCTGCTCTTTACCTCAAGAATAAGTTCGTTGAGATCTTTTTGCTTTTGAAGAAGTGCCTCAAGGGATTGAACGTCAGATATTTTTGTGTCATTCACAGCAGTGATAAGTGCTCCGCGAGGGATTTTTGCGTTGAACCCTGGAGCATTTTCTCTAACCCTTTCAACAATTACACCCTGATCCTTATCCGTCAGATATGTATATCTCTGAAAATCACCTTTTTCCAATTTCCTTACTGCAATACCGAGTGTTTTCCATGAAACAGAATCATCTTCAAAAGGTAACCCTGCCATTTCAGGTGGCATCTCAACAATAGTAACAGTTAGTGTTCTTTGTTGTCCACGTCGTAATATCTTGATGATAGAATCTTTCCCAACCGGAGATTCCGCTATCAACATCTGAAATTCAAGTGAATTTTGGACTTTCTTACCATTATATTCATAAATAATGTCATTCCACTTCAGACCTGCTTTGTCAGCGGGTGTGCCATATTTCACCCCTTCAATGCGGATTCCTCTCGGAACTTCACGCATACTAATACCCAGATAACCACGGATTATCTTTCCATTTGTAATCAGTTGATCACCAATGGTGTTAGCAAGATTGCTTGGAATAGCAAATCCTGCACCTGCTCTTGCTGGTGCAGGTGTGTTTTCCGCCTTTCGTATCAATGCGTTAATGCCGATGACTTCTCCGTTGATGTTGAGCAGAGGACCACCGCTGCTACCGGTATTGATCCATGCATCAGTTTGTATGAAGTTTTGATAGCGAATGACTGGCATTCCACCCAGAACAGTGCGGCTTTTTCCACTAACAACACCTGTTGTTACGGTGTAATCAAGTTGAAAAGGATTACCTATAGCAATTGCAAATTGTCCAACTCGGACTTGTTCGGAGTCAGCTAATGGGAGAATAGGGAACTCATTATCTCCCTGAACTTTTAGGACAGCAATATCTGTGATAATATCAGTGCCGATTAATTTTGCGTCAAGTGTGCTCCCATCCAACAACTTTACTTGGAAACGTTCACCCCCGTGAACGATGTGGTCATTGGTTAATATATATCCGTCTTCCCGAACAAAAAAGCCAGAACCCCAACGATTTGAATCGCGGTTCGAATTTCTAACAATAACGCCAACAATCGCAGGTTTACATTTTGCAGCTATATCAACAAAGGCATTTTCAACTGCACTTAACACTTCCAGATTGGTCGGTTGTTTGGTTTGGAAAACACAAGAGGAGAAGATGAAAACACATATAATAAAGGAAAAGTACAAAAATAACTTTTTATTCATAAAAGGTCCTCGTAGATGGAATTTCTTGAATATCATTCATATTAGACAAATTTATAGTGCGGGATACCTGTGTCCCGCACTATATCAAGTTAAATGTACACTTAATGACGCACTATTACTATGATGCCTGTTGACTGTTATTCAACATGATAGTTACATTTTCTGTGCCATGAATACCTTTGATTTCCAATATTAACTCTGGCATATCTTGTTCAGTCTTTAGATAGTTTTCAAGAGTTTTGACATCAACTATCTTTTGTCCATTGATAGCTGTGATGAGTGCACCACGTGGAACTTTTGCTTCGGAACCGGGAGAATCCTTCCTAACTTTTTCAACGATAATACCAATATCCTCGTCAGTAAGATATGCATATCTTTTGAAATTGTCATTCTCTAACTTCCGTACAGCTAACCCCAATGTTTTCCAAGAAACAGATTTTGTTTCAACAGTCCGTCCCACTAATTCAAGTGGCATCTCGTCAATTGTCAGATTAAGTGAGATTTCTTGAGCTTTTCGTTTTACCTTAATGGGAAATTGGTCTCCGATCTGGCATTCCATTACGAGCAATTCAAATTTCGTAACATTTTGCACCTTTTTCCCTTCGAATTCAACGATGATATCATTCCTTTTTAAGCCGCACTGATACGCTTGGGTGTTTGGTTTTACTTGGGTTATTTTAATCCCTTGTGAAACACTCTGCATTTCAGCATCAATGTATCCTCGTATTATTCTTCCATGTGCAATCAGTTGATGTCCAATTTTTTTAGCAAGTCCACAATCAATCGCTAATGTTGATCCCTCTCCGGGGTTTAAGGAATTGATACCGATTACATTGCCTTGGATATTCAGCAAAGGTCCACCGCTGCTGCCAGGGTTAATCCAAGCATCTGTTTGTATGTAATTTTGATGATATTGAAAAAGTTTATTTTTCCCATGAAAACAACGGTCTTTACCGCCGACGATACCTGAGGTCACAGTATACCTAAATCCGATAGGATCTCCGATTGCAATAGCAAATTGTCCTACACGAACGTTGTTTGAATCCTCTATCTGCAGAACAGGAAATTTTTGTTCTCGCTCTATTTTTACAACTGCAATGTCTGTGTTTTGATCACCACCGACCAATTTTGCATTATGCCTGCTGCCATCATACAACCTAACAGTAATTTTTTTTGCTCCATGCACAACATGTTCATTTGTCAGGATATAACCATCCTTCTGAAAAATGAAACCGGAACCAGAACCTGGTTTGTCTATAGTTTTGTTATCCTTTTGTTCTTCCTTTATAACATTTATGCTGACAATAGCAGGCATACTCTGATCCACGATTTTTGCAATGGAATTTTCAACAGAACTTAATATCTCAAAATCGCTTGGTTGGTATGGTTGTTTGGTTGACGACGCACATGAACAAAAAATAGCAACGAAAAGGAGCAATACGGGAAATAGGAAACTATGCATTTTCATTGATATACCTCAAAATATTTTGTTTATTTTTAGCGGTTTGTAACCAATGTATTACAAAGGTACATTTCTGCGTATTTTTTATGTATATTTTATCTTTATTATTTATTGTTGTATATTCCATTTTAACAGATTTATGTGTATATGTCAATGTCTTTTATTTTGGTTATAATAGGTATTCAATTGTTTGTTGTTTGAATGGTGAGTAGAAATAAGTCGGAAGAATTACTACGTTTTACAACTAAGATTCCATTGTTACCTAACATCCTGCAACAGACGATTTTGTGAAGTTTAGTTGCAAATAATCATGTCAAATGAATGGTTTCAAAATGTCATACTTTTGAGTTTTTTGAGTCAATCCCAAATTGTAAATTATTGCATAAGGTTAAGTGCCTTTATCAGGACTGGGTTTACGGCTTTAATATGACTGATATAGTCGTGATTGACTCAAAAACTTTACAAAAACGCTATAAGACAGGTAGTTCGATTTGAAAATAAGTGAAATAAGAATGGATGTTTGTAAATCTAAATTTGATATCCATGAAAAACAGCGAAACGCGACAATTGAAGTGTTCGGGATAGAACTTGTAAACAGAATAAAAGATCGTTTGTGTTTCGTAGATTCAACCCAAATTACAAATAACATAAATGTTAATTAAATCAGGATTAATTTATTGACTTTAAATTGCAACTAATATATAATTTAGTTATGCCTAAAAATTTGTTGAGATCTATAAAAATAATGGCATATAATCCAAATTCAGGTGGTTAAGAGTTACCATTCACCGCAACCTTAAGGGAGACACATGTGTATTCCCTGCGGATAGGAAAGACAATGCTTACACAAGCGGCTGAGGACTACCTCAAGTCAATTTATAAGTTAGAAGAAAAGGGTGGCAAAGTTTCAACCGGTATTTTGGCAGAATACCTTGACGTTAAACCTGCATCTGCAACAGGGATGATCAAAAAACTGAAGAGTATGAACCTTGTGAGTCATCAACGTTATCAAGGAGTTACTCTCACTGACACAGGTAAAGCAATTGCGCTTGAAATCATTCGACATCATCGTTTATTGGAACTTTATCTGTTCAAGGCACTTGGTGTACCGTGGGATGGTGTTCATGAAGAAGCAGAGATATTGGAGCACGTTATTTCAGAAGATGTGGAGGCGCGTATGGACGAGTTTCTTGGTTACCCCACAGCCGATCCACACGGTTCACCAATACCTGATAAAAACGGTGTTGTGCCACAAACACAGTCCATTCCTATGACTGATTTGCAGGACGGACAAACATGTGTTGTTGCAGAGGTAAGTGATAGTGATTCAGCACTACTAAGACATCTCGGTAGTTTTAATCTTTATCCCGGCACAGAATTCCGGGTGGTGGAAGTTGCTCCCTTTGAAGGTCCCTTTACAATTGATATTGCTGGTCAGCAAGCAGTCATTGGACGTGAGGTAGCAAAAAATATATTTGTGAATAATGTAGAACAAACCGATAATGTGTAAGCGCGCTTTGAAGGCGCGCTAATTACCGATGAGGGAACCCTACAATGGAACAGCAGAAAAAGAACAAACCGGACAACAAAACTATTAAGACATGGAAACACCATCTTCAAGATGAAACTGATGCAAGTTTTCTCTACAGCGTTTTCGCAAACCTTGAATCGGATCCTGATCGGAAAGAAATATTGCTTGAGCTTTCAGACGTTGAAAGTAGACATGTCGGTCGTTGGGTAGAAATACTTACATCCTATGAAGTAAAGATCGAAGCAAAACGTCCGACATTAAAAGCAAGGTTCTGGGCATGGTATGCTCGTAAGTTTGGCAATACATTTCCACTTGCTCGAATGCTTGATGAAGAGGCGAATGAAGTCAAAGATTATCTTATATTGCATAAAAACAGCATTTTAGAAGATGCTAAAGAAACAGCACTTATTCTTGCTAAAGAATCTGCAATGCATACTGAAAGTCTACAGGAACTCACTGGTACAAGTGATGAACCGTGGCACAAAACTAAATCTGGTGGGATGTTGGGTAATATAGTTTACGGTTTTAATGACGGATTGACTGCAAACTTCGGTTTAGTTGCAGGTGTTATCGCGGCAACAAATGATGTATCCACAATTCTTGTTACAGGCATTGTTGGCACTGTAGCGGATTCCCTCTCTATGGGTGCATCCGGTTATCTCGCTGCAAAAAGTGAACAAGAGGTATATGAACATGAAATTGAGGTGGAAAAAGATGAAATCCTTCTCATGCCAGATATTGAGGAAGATGAACTCACGCTAATTTATGCATCTCGTGGCGTTCCGAAAGAGCATGCTCGGCTCCTTGCCAAGGAAGTGATGAGTGACCCAGAGAGAGCATTAGAGGAGAAAATCCAAGCCGAATTAAAGATCGGTGAAATACATTCAACCCCATACAAAGAGGGATGGATTACTGGACTTGCAACTGCAGTTGGTGCGTTTATTCCAGTTGCCCCTTTTCTGTTTACGTCTGGTTTAACTGCGATTTGGATTTCTTTTACACTTGCGATGTTTTCACACTTTGCAGTAGGAGGAGCACGTAGCCTCTTCACTGGACGCGGTTTATTTCGTAGCGGATTTGATATGTTCGTTGTAGGTCTTGGGGTTGCGGGGGTTGGTTATCTCGTAGGAAAGGTTTTAGAACACTACTTCTTTGGAATATAAAGTAATGAAGAAATTTTATACTGTATTTTTTGTATTCGTTGTGTTGGCGTGTATCGGTTGTGACACAAAAAAGGCATCCGATACTTCTTTGGATTCAAAAGTCCAAGTAGTTACAACGATTGGGATGATTACTGACATTGTAAAAAACGTCGGTGGTGAACATGTTAGTGTAGTAGGTATGATGGGTCCCGGTGTTGACCCACATCTCTATAAACCTACAGCTAAAGACCTTATTAGACTGAATTCTGCAGATATCATCTTTTATAATGGACTGCATCTTGAAGCTAAAATGGGGGATATACTTGCCAAAATGTCGGGTGACACGAAATCAGTTGCTGTAGCAGATGGAATTGACAAATCAAAGTTGTTATCACTGTCAGAATTTGATGGACAGTATGACCCACACATCTGGTTTGATGTAGAACTTTGGATGGGAGCAGTGGAAAAGGTACGCGACACACTTATTGAGTTAGATCCGGATCATACGGCTGCCTATCAAAACAATGCTAAGGGGTACCTGAACCAACTCAATGAACTACATCAATACGTTAATACAGAAGCGGAACAGGTGATACCTTCACAACGTGTGCTTGTGACCGCTCATGATGCTTTTAACTACTTCGGCAAGGCATACGGTTTTGAAGTGCGCGGGTTGCAAGGTATAAGTACAGTTACAGAAGCAGCAATATCTGATGTACAGGAATTAGCATCTTTTATTGCTGAACGTCGTATTCCTGCGATATTTGTAGAGTCGTCTGTTTCATCACAAAGTCTTGAGGCAGTCCAAGCCGCAGTTAAATCAAAAGGGTTTGATGTGCAGATCGGTGGTGAACTCTTTTCTGACGCTATGGGGAATGTGGATACACCTGAAGACACCTATATCGGCATGGTACGTCACAACATTGACACTATTGTAAAGGGATTGACAAGAGAAAGTACTTCTAAAGAGGATAACTAAATTGCAAGCACTTGATTCAAAAGCCATAGAGGTAACAGATCTAACAGTTGCCTATCAGGAGACACCTGTATTGTGGGACATTGATCTTGATGTGCCTCCTGGCGTATTATTAGCAATCGTTGGACCGAATGGCGCAGGTAAAACAACATTAATCAAGGCGATTTTAGGCTTAGTTCGTCCTGCAGCTGGCAATGTCTTGATATATAACAAGCCCTATGCATTACAACGACGAATTGTCGGTTATGTTCCTCAACGTGGTAGCGTGGACTGGGATTTTCCAACAAATGTGCTTGATGTCGTAATGATGGGTAGATACGGAGCCCTTGGTTGGATTAAACGACCTGGAAAGCGGGATCACGAACTTGCGATGTATGCCCTTGAAAAAGTCGGTATGGAAAGCTATACCACACGACAAATTAGCCAACTCTCTGGCGGACAACAACAACGTGTCTTCCTTGCGCGTGCCTTGGTTCAGGATGCTACAATATACCTGATGGATGAACCATTTCAAGGCGTGGATGCCACGACCGAACGTGCTATAGTTGCATTACTTCAGGAACTTCGTGAAAATGGGAAAACAGTTGTTGTGGTGCATCATGACCTGCAAACTGTTACCGATTACTTTGATTGGGTAACGCTATTAAACATCCGCAGAATTGCCAGCGGTCCCGTTGAAGAAACGTTCACACCTGAAAATTTACGTGAGACGTATGGTGGACGTATAGCATTCATAAAAAACCGATAAATAGAAATTGCACACTCCGTGTGTCGTCTACCACACCTATACCAACCTATTAAACATGGACAATTTTTTGTTTTTAACACGTCTTGATTATACTCTTATAATTGTTTCAACTGGAGCTGCCTTGCTTGGAACAGTAAGCGGTGCACTCGGTACTTTTGCTGTATTGCGTCGTCAGAGTCTCCTCGGTGATGCAATTTCTCATGCTGCTTTACCGGGTATAGCCATTGCATTTATTTTGACAGGTAGTAAGACACCACTGATTCTGGTCCTTGGTGCAGCAATCGCAGGTTGGATTGGGACACTCATTATTTTAGGTATTGTAAGACTGACTCGTATCAAATACGATAGTGCCCTCGCACTGGTTCTTTCTACCTTTTTTGGTTTTGGATTAGTGTTATATTCTCTGATACAACGAACAGGGAATGCAAATCAAGCAGGATTAGATACATTCATTTTCGGTCAAGCGGCTACAATGCTGAAACGTGATGTGGTAACGATTGGTATACTCGGTGGAGTTGCATTAATTATCGTATTAATTTTTTGGAAAGAACTGAAACTGCTTATTTTTGACGAAGGATTCGCTGCCTCCGTAGGATTTCCGACACGCGCCTTTGATATATTATTAACAAGTCTCCTCGTAATTGCAATTGTTCTTGGATTACAAGCAGTTGGTGCAGTACTTATGAGTGCAATGTTGGTTGCCCCTGCGGTTGCCGCAAGGCAGTGGACAAACAGACTCAGCCTAATGGTGCTTCTCGCTGCTTGTTTCGGTGCATTTGCTGGAGTGAGTGGTACGATTATCAGTAGTAGTGCTACCCGTATTCCTACCGGACCTACTATTATACTCTGTGCTACCGTTCTGGTTGGAATTTCAATTACTTTTGCACCGAAACGTGGATTATTGTTTAATGGAATTAGACAACTCCAGAATAGACGTAATCTAAAGTTAACTACAAGTCGGTTACTGGATCATCCCAATCAGAAAAGCGATTAAATACCATGATACAAGATCACCTTGATATTCTACTGATTGCAATATTGACATCATCTGCATGTGCTTTACCAGGTGTATTCTTGGTGTTACGACGAATGACGTTGATGAGTGATGCTATTAGTCATGCTATTCTACCCGGTATCGTTCTTGCATTTTTTCTCACTCACAGTCTTTCATCACCATTGTTAATCCTTGCTGCTGCCGGCATGGGTATACTCACTGTTGTTTTTGTGGAATTATTACAAAAAACTAAACTCGTCAAAGAGGACGCAGCAATCGGATTGACGTTTCCTGCCCTTTTTAGCATTGGCGTAATTCTGATCTCACGGAATGCAAGTAACATACATCTTGATACGGATGCAGTCCTTCTCGGTGAACTTGCCTATGCACCACTTAATCGGTTATTTATCTCTGGTTATGATTTGGGACCGGCAGCACTATATGTAATGGGTTGCTTGCTGGTATTGAATCTTGCCTTTATTATCATCTTCTACAAGGAACTAAAATTAGCAACATTTGATGCAAGTTTAGCTGCTACATTAGGATTTGCACCCACGCTGATCCATTACGGATTGATGACGTTGGTATCTATGACGACTGTGGGTGCGTTTGACGCAGTCGGTTCAATTTTGGTAGTTGCACTCATCGCCGGTCCGCCTGCAACTGCATATCTGATGACAGATAGTCTTACACGTATGCTCATATTAAGTGTAGTAATTGGGTGTGTGAACGCTGTCATCGGTTATTTTATTGCTTACATAACCAATGTCTCAATTGCTGGTTCTATAGCTTCCGTAACCTTTCTTATTTTTGTTCTTATCTTTATGATTGTTCCTAATCGTGGACTTATCTCAATTGCTCGCAGACACATTCGGCAAAAATGGGAATTCGCACAAACGATGCTGGTCATTCATCTGTTTAATCACGAAGGATTACCAGAAGCACAAGCGGAATCGGAAATAGCACATCTCCACGAACATCTACAGTGGGAACGGACATTTGCATCACGAGTTGTAAAATATGCATTAAATAACCGATATGTATCTCAGAATGCTGCGCAGTTGATGTTGACAGATAGTGGACGAACCATAGCACGGAAAGCACTTGTGCAATAACCATGTTGTAGTTCTTTCTTACCATTCCTGTATCCTACAAAGAATTAATACTCTTGACACCATCACGCTCCTGCGTTAAAATGAAATAATCAATTCATAAGTGGAGTAAACCATGGCAATAAGTGCAGCACAAACATTCCTACCTCCAGAAGAATACATTATGTCGTTGTTGTATGTGAAGAACCACGTTTTGAGGACGATAATAAATCATAGGTTTTAATTATGCGAAATCTGATACGTAACTTTTTCATATTTCTCATTCTCATAAGTATTGCAGGGATAGGGAGTGCAGATGAAAGTGCACTTAAGAATCCAGACGGGACTTGGAAGTGGACTAATCGGCTTTCCAAGGAAACGAGTCCATATCTACTCCTTCACGCACACAACCCTGTTGACTGGTATCCGTGGGGTGATGAAGCATTGGAACGTGCGAAGAAGGAGAACAAACCTATTTTTCTATCAGTCGGTTATTCCACCTGTTATTGGTGCCATGTAATGGAACGTGAAGTCTTTTCAAATCCTGAAATCGCTGCACAGATGAACGAGAAGTATATCAATATCAAAATCGATCGCGAGGAACGACCAGACCTTGATGAAATCTATATGACAGCGACGCAGATACTACTCCAACGTGGTGGATGGCCCAACTCTGTATTCCTTACTCCCGAATTGAAACCTTTCTTTGCTGGTACGTATTTTCCTCCTACAGATATGCCGAATAGACCTGGATTTCCGACGATTCTTGCTGCAGTACACGAAGCATGGACGACACGGGAGGATGAGGTAATTGAATCCGCAAACAAAATTACAGATGTCATTGCGGCAGTCACAAACAAAGCATTCACCCCTCTAAATGCCATAAAACTGGACCGTAAAGGGATAGAATCTGCTGTCACTCATTTGAAGACAACCTATAGTCACGCCTACGGTGGATTTGGTACAGCACCGAAATTTCCAAGTCCCGCAAATCTGGAATTTCTTCTAAGTGAATACCAACGTACCACTGACAAATCACTGTTAGAAATGGTGACTCGCACATTAGATATGATGGCTTATGGTGGAATTTATGACCAAATCGGTGGAGGATTTCATAGGTACTCTGTCGACGCGAAGTGGTTGGTCCCTCACTTTGAGAAGATGTTGTATGACAACGCACAAATGGCAAAAATATATCTTCAAGTATATCAATTGACAGAGATTCCTCAATACCGACGTATTGCAGAGGAAATATTCAGTTTTATTGCAAATGAGATGACATCACCCGATGGTGGTTTTTATTCTGCATTAGACGCTGAAACAGACGCTGAAGAGGGAAAATATTATGTCTGGACAGCGGATGAAATTAATAAATCTATCCCTATAAATAATGTCAAACAGTTCACTTCAGTTTATGGTGTTGATAAAGGACCTAATTTTGAGGGGAAAAATGTGTTGTTCGTTCCGACTGGATCGGAAGCAGAATCCTCTATACAGTCATTAAAATCTGCACGAGAAACACTTTTAGCAGCTCGTTCACATCGTGAATATCCATTACTGGATACAAAAGTTATTGTTAGTTGGAACGGTCTTATGATAGATGCACTTGCCTATGGTTATGAAGTCTTAGGTGAGGAAAAGTATCTCTCCGCTGCGTCAAAAGCAGCACAGTTTATTCTTGACACCATGTCAAAACCGAATGGAGAATTATGGCATACATATACGGCGGGTGTTACCAGTTATGATGCATATCTTGATGATTATGCCTTTTTTGTGCGTGGATTGATTGGATTGCACAATGCGACTGATGATGAACGTTGGTTTCAGGATGCGAAAACACTAACTGACAAAATGATTAATCTCTTTTGGGACGATAATAATGGCGGTTTCTTTTTCACAAAAGCAGATGCGAAACAGTTGATTGTGCGGACAAAGAAACCACACGATTCTTCCATTCCATCTGGTAACGCTGTTGCAGTCAACAATCTGATGATACTTGATGAAAGTTATAAAGAGTATGCAGAGAAGACTTTACGAAGTTTCGCACAATCCATGGAAGGAACACCCGCATCCTTCATGCATATTCTTTTTGCACTCAATATATACCTTACCTTAGATAAAAAAAGTAGTGTTTCATCACCGCAGGACAAATCGGACGGTGATGTATCAATCCTACCGATCTCTCCTCTTGAAGAAAATAGTGTTGGTGATGTAAATCAATCACTTGTCAAAGCAGCTGCTAAAGTAAAAAAACCGATGAAGGGCAATCAGGTTGATGTGGAGGTGACTGTAATAGTAGCGGCTGGTTGGCACATCAACGCTAATCCAGCAGGTCAGGATAACCTAATTCCAACAACTATCACTGTCGCAGAAGATGCAGCAGTTGAGGTGTCTGAGGTAAAATATCCAATAGGTAAATCGGTTATATTTGAATTTAGTCCTGATCCTGTGAATGTCTATGAAGATTCATTTACGATTCCTTTGATGTTAAAACAGAAACCGAGTACGACTATTAATAAGAATGTTCCGATTATCTTAAAGCTTGATTACCAACCGTGTAATGAAACAGAATGTTTATTTCCTCAGACATTGGAAATTACTTTGAATTTACAGTAAATGAAGTCCATTGTAAGGACAGGACTATAGTTCATCAACATTGGTGCGAATTTTGTTAAATGCATCTAAAATCAGTTGCATATCGTCAGTATCACCTAAAAACATAGCATGTCCAAAACTGCATACTTCCTCATGATAAACCCGTTCTGCTTCAGGACAGTGGACTGTGCTGTAATCAATTGCATGGTCGCCAAGATATTTACGAGGTAAACCGAGTTGGTCAAACGATTCTGGATTACCAAAAGGACCTTCGTTGTAGATGGGTTGTCCGTGAGCACCCACACCACACGGAACACCTTCGGCACCCAATGCTTCCAAAAAGCGTCCACGTGAAATGCTACCGAATTCATCGGATATAAAACGGAAATCCCAATAGTAGAAGCACCATCGTGTGACACGTTCATCTCGCGGAATGGGATTGATTCCATCAATATCTTCCATGCCTTTCACCAAATAAGCCATATTTTGTTCGCGTGTTTTTACCTGATCATCAAGACGTTCAAGTTGCGATAATAGAACGGCAGCTTGAAGGTTTGTCATACGCATGTTTAAGTTTGCAACCTGACCCGCGCTATTTGCAAGTGCTTCGTCATTTGTTAGCACCATCCCACCCTCCCCGCACGTTAACGTTTTGCCTATTTGAAAACTGAATGTGCCGAGATGTCCAATTGAACCGACTCCTTTTCCTCGCCATTGCGAACCGTGTGCGTGTGCACAATCCTCTATCACCTTGAGGTTATGTTTTTCAGCAATCTCCATAATCGCATCCATATCGGCAGGATAGCCTCCGTTATGCACTGGGATAACGGCACGTGTTCTCGGTGTAATCGCTGCTTCAATCGCATCGGGTGCGATGTTGTAGGTAAGTGGGTCTATGTCAACAATAACCGGTACTGCATTGACGCACACAACCGATGTACCTGTAGCAACAAATGTAAGTGCAGGAACTATTACTTCATCTCCTGCTGTGATTCCTGCAGCTTTTAGGGCACATTGCAATGCCACAGTACCGTTTGCCAACGGAATACCATATTTTGCATCGTGATAGGCTGCAAACTTCTGACCGACTTCATCAACTTTCTCGCGTCTGTTCCAAGCACCACTACGCAATACCTCTAATAGCGTATTCTCTTCGGTTTCATCAAAGATGGGCCAACTCTTACCTAAACCATGTTTAACAACAGGTTCACCACCGTTTATAGCTAATTTTGCCATGTTCATACCTTCCTTGTGATACAGTTAATTGTATGGAAAATCTCTTGTTTGCGATCCATTCTTTACCTCAAAATGAAAACTAATCAATTTCAATGTCCGAACGCAACTCTGGATTCTGTTTACGAATTCTGCGAATCGGAGACAGATTCCGAATAGGGTTGCCCTTAATATGTAGAACTTCTAACCGCTCAAAGTTCTCAATAGGACTGAAGTCACGAATTTGGTTATCTGACATATATAACAATCTTAGTTTTGTCATTCCAGCAATTGGTTTTATGTCGCGAATCTTATTGTTGCCAAGTGATAAACTTGTCAGTTGTGTCAAACCAGCAAGAGGAGTGATGTCCTGTATTTCATTATCGTTAAGTACTAATCTTTCAAGTTGTCTCAATTCTGAGATTGGTGTAAGGTCAGCAATTAGATTATTGTTAAGAAATAAAGATGTTAGACCCTTCGCTTTTTCTAAACCTGTTAAATCTTTAATGCCCTTTCCGAAAGCCATTAGTTCTATTAATTTTTTAAGTTTTTTTCCATTTCTGGTGGGGAACAACTCGTAAATACGATGAGAAGTGCAAGAATCGGGTATATATGTTTCATGGGGGAATTATTCCTCCATTGGATTGAACTGATTGCATTATAGCAGGTTATGCTGTTGTAATCTATACAATCTCTTGCAGATTAGATCAGAATCCGCTATAGTTATGGTATGACATCAACAAACCAGACACTCACAGCGATTGACGGAATACAGGTGGGTCATGCGACTGATCAGAATGCACGGACAGGTTGTACCGTTGTCCTCTGTTCTGAAGGTGCGACTGCTGGTGTTGATATCCGTGGTGCTGCTCCCGGCACACGCGAAACAGAAGCGATTCGCCCGGGACGATTAATACAAAAAGCACATGCCGTCCTCCTGACAGGTGGAAGTGCCTTTGGGTTAGATGCTGCTGGAGGAGTTGTTCAATACCTTGAAGAAAAGAATGTAGGATTCCCTGCAGGTCCTGTTCATGTGCCGATTGTTCCCGCAGCTGTGATTTTTGACCTGCATGTGGGGGATGCAAATGTGCGACCTGATAGACATAACGGTTATCAGGCATGCCTTGATGCAAATGTTGCTCCTGTTGTGATGGGTACTGTCGGAGCAGGTACTGGTGCGACTGTTGGAAAAGCTCCTGGTGTTATACCATCAGTTGGTGGAGTGGGGTCAGCGTGTAGACACCTGGATAACGGTTTGATTGTCGCTGCTCTTATGGTAGTGAATGCACTTGGTAATATAGTAAATCCTGAAACTAATGAGATTGTTGCTGGTGGAACAATTGATGGTAGTTTTGTGGACATAACAGAACGTCTGTTAGACGCGAGTGTTGTTCCCGGAACAAATACAACTATCGGTGTTGTTGCAACAAATGCCGTGCTTACGGTTACAGAAGCAACCCGGGTTGCAGAGATGGCACATGATGGAATGGCACGTGCGATTCGTCCATCGCATACAATGTTTGATGGTGATACAATCTTTACACTTGCAACATGTAAACACACCGGAAGCAGTGTAAATACTATAGGGATCCTCGCTGCAGAGGTAGTCGCTGAGTCGATTGTTCTTGCTGTAACAAACCAATATGAAACTGATCCGTAATTTTGAATATACCCTTATTTCATTTGTGACGGTGCTTCTTGGATAACAGGAATAACGTAGCTACGAATTGTATACCCGTCTTGTATGTCGGTCTCAGCTAAAGTAACCGGTTGTTTACGGTGATCAAATACAATGTAGTATCCTTCTTCAGCACCTTCCAATTTTATATACTTTGCGAGCTGCTTCTTTCCTGCTTGATACAGACTCTCTCCTTCCCATATCTTGGTTTCAACGATATACTTATGCTGATTGTTGAGTATGAGTAGATCTATTCTGCCCCGTCCAGTTTGTACTTCAAGATACATTGTGCCACGCACTAAACGTACGAACTGATCAAGATAGGTGAAAAGTAGATATTGACCGACAAACTCTTGGGGTGTCTGCGGTACTTGTAGTATTCGATGTCCAGCGCGAGCAATAAAATCCATAAAATTATCAAGGAGTGGTTGCATCTGTATCTTTCCATCAGGTGTAAGGTAATCTAAAAAATTAGAGGTAGAATCATCAGAGAAGTATTCGTTTTCTAATCCATTTATTAGAGGTTGAAACGCTTGCATGATGCGGTGGTGGTAGATTGGGTTGACAATTTTACACATACCATCTGAACCTTCCGCGATAATACCATAAGTTGTGAGTTCATCAATAAGTTCATTGTCCAGATTGAATCCTATACCTTTCTCATAAGAAACAACTTTCATCAAGATGTCTTCAAAACGTGGATCACTGCGAATATTGGTTATAAGATGGTCTATGTTATTATTCCGTTCCCTTAGGAGTCGATTGTGTGCCTGTGTAAAATGCTCCATTCGAAGTGTTTCAGTAATTGGAATGTTCAACTCATTAGTGAGTATCTGAGATATTCTATTCACGAGAAAGGGTTGACCTGCTGTTTGTTTGTGAAGTGCCTGAATTACTTCATTAGTGATATTCTGTCCGACTTCTTCTATATATTGTGTGAGGAGTTCATGGACTTGCTCAAGTGTGAAGTTTGGCAGGGCAAATTCATCTTGTATATTGAAAGGGGAGATAGACCGGTCATAGTTGAGTTGTGTTATGCTCTTTACTCCCACAATTCCAAGGCTATATGGACATCGTGATTCTGGATCAGATAAGTAGATTCGTCGTAATGAGTGAAGAAAATCGGATACCGCATCTTGCGGTATACCATCAAATTCGTCAATGATGATTATGATTCGTTGGTTTTCTATATAATTTACAAGTCCTTCAAAAAATTGCCTCAATGAAATGTGATTTACTATCTTTGTATTATCAAGATATTTGCGAAATGATTCAGATTTCACCAAACCACGTTTTTCAAAGACCTTCTCAATTTCCTTGCAAATATCTTGGTATAGGTAGTTATAAAAGTCGGTAAGACAGATTTTTTTATATTCCTCAAAATCCAGTTGAATTGGAAAGTAGATTTGGTCCTCACCTGTGAGAGCATCCAATGCCCATCGAAAAAACGTAGTTTTTCCTGTCTGTCTTGGTGCAAAGATAACGATATATCTTCCCTGTTTGATTCGGTTGACGAAATCCGAGAGTTCATTGTTACGCCGGACGACGTAGTTTCGATCTGGTGACACCGGACCTTGAGTCTCAAAAGTTTTCATTATCTTACCTTGTTCACATTTCTTCGTTTTCTATTTTATCACTTCATAGTGGTGAAATCAATCCTTCTTAACTAAATTGGTTTACCTTGCATTTCATCTGGAATGTCAATACTAAATTCATTTAGGACAGTCGGTGCGATGTCGTATATGCTTTTTGCGGGAACAAGTCCACCGGTTTGCCTGCCGTCTTTGAGGACAAACATCCCCATCTGCGCGTGGTTGCAATCGTCAGGACCGGTGTCGTTTTCGTAGGTATAGATGCTGTTATATCCAACACTTCCAACCGAACGCCAATACAGATCACCGAAATAAACGATGAGATCTGGTGGGATGTTGCGACACTCGTGATATACATCTTCTGGTTTAAAAACGCGTGTATTGATATTCTGTCCCGATTCGTCTACAATCCCTTCAAGTTCCATTTTTAACTTATCACGTATTTTTTCATAATCCTCAGCATTGACATTTCCGTTAGGTTCTCTACCTGTAACATTAAGAAAGATTCTTCCATAATACCCACCTTCACCCCAAGCCTGTGTGTGCTGCCAATCTACCATGTCAGGTGTAAGTCGTGTAATGCATTGTGGTTCAGATTTCAGTGTCAAATAACCGTGCTTGCGAATCCACTCATTCACACAGATACCCCCGTCCATTCTATTTGCACCGTGGTCGGATACAATCATGACAGTGGTGTCGTCATCTACACATGCCAATATCTCCCCAAGTTCTTCATCAAGCATACGATAGTAACTCCGCATTGTATCCGTAAAAGGGGAAGACGGTTCATATTTAGGATGTGTTTTATCCCAATACCGCCAAAATGCATGATGTAATCGGTCAGACCCCATCTCCACCATCATAAAAAAATCCCATGCTTTCTTGTCCAGCAGATAACGAGCAAGTTTGAACCGTGAACGTGTCATGTTGAATAGTTGTTGTTCCAACTCAGCACGTTTATCTGTGCGAAAATCTGGGATATCTATCATGTAGTCTGGTGTAACTTGAGCGATTTCACGTGTCAGTCTTGGTGGAAAAGTCCATTGTAAACCACGTTGTGCTAATGGGGAATAGGGATCACAAGGGGTGAGAAAACTGGTAACCATCCATCCCTGAAACGGCTTGGTGGGGTAGGTTAGTGGTACTCCCAAGACAACAGACTTTTTTTGTTGTTGTCCAAGCAATTCCCAAAGTGTTGGTACTTCCACTGCATTTGCGTTGGGAATTGTCATAGCATCATAAGTGTAATCCTGACGATTCCGAAAGCCATAAATACCAAGTTCACCCGGATCACGACTTGTCATCATACACATCCAAGCAGGTACGGTGATTGGAGGGATAGTGCTTTCTAATTCTCCATAGATGCCTTCTTGCATCAATCGTTGTGTATTTGGCATATCATCTTTGAATGCATTAAATACCAGTTCAGGTGCTGCGCAATCCCACCCAACAACCATTACCCGATTCTTCATGTTTTACCTTTATGCCCAACGTGGATTCCTACCACCAAACCTCTGTTCGCTGATGTTCCACAGTTCTGTTAATCCGAGTTGTCGGATATGATCTAAGCCTGCGATGCAAGGATCGTTTATCCGGGTAAGCCACTGTTGGAGTTCAGACTCTAATTCTGCACGTATTGCTTGTGAATCTGGATCATCAATGAGATTATTCATCTGAAACGGGTCATTATCATTATCATAGAGTAGCCAACCTGTTCCATCGTATTGACGTGCGTATGTGTAGCGATGTGTTCTAACACCTCTCCACTCGCGTAGACCGAAATTGAAACCTTCACTACCGTGCAAAGGAATTTCGAGCAGAACCGATTGGGGTTCGTCTATAGTCTTTCCAAGCATAGCATCTGATAGGTCAATGCCTTCTACACCATCGGGAATTGGCAGGTCACACAAGGATAGCATTGATGGCATAAAGTCAACAAGACTAAGTAGGGTTTCACGGGTAACACCTGCTGGAATATTGTGTGGATACCGGATCATGAAAGGGATACGACTGGATTCATCCCATGGACGTTCTTTTCTGTTATGTCTCTGACTACCGAGCATATCCCCATGGTCAGATGTATAGACAAGGATGGTGTCGTCTGCGATACCGATTTCATCAAGAGCATCCATCAAGCGACCCAGATTTTCATCCAAAGCAGTAATATGTGCGTAGTAACCAGACAGGTCCCTTCGGTTTGAAGGTGTATCTTCTGCATTGGGTCGTAGCTGAATATCCTCTGGTGGATACATCTCTTTATACTTTTCAGGTACATGTTCGTATGGATTATGTGGTGGTCCCCAACTCACATAGAGACAGAACGGTTCATCTGCATGGTCATGGCAGTATTGGATCGCTTGATCGGTTTGGAATTCTGGTTCGTATCCATCAACCTGCATCTTATTCCCGTCAGAATCGTGGTAAGGTGCATTGAAATAGTTATGATGACAATTCCATCCTACCCAATGATCAAAACCGAACCGCATCTCAGGAGTAATAAACTTATCTCGCGGCATACCACCGAGGTGCCATTTACCGATATACCCAGTTGCATAGCCATTGTCTCTGAATACTTCAGCAATACCAGTTTCAGTCAACGGTAGGGGTAAATCGTTTGATACTGCTTTATGACTTAACGGGTGTTTACCTGTCATAAGACATCCGCGTGCAGGTACACATATCGGGACATTTGTGAAAGTATTCGGAAAAAACATCCCTTCCTGAGCGAGTTTATCCATAAAGGGTGTTTGCACTTGCGGGTTACCTGCACACCCGACATCACATTGACGGTGTTGATCACCAAAAACGAATATTATATTGGGTTTTCGTGCCATTATTTCTCCTGTTTATTCCCTGGTTGGTTTCGATTCACTCTATCTAAGAACTGTTGAAGAAAATCTTGGGTAAAGGCGTCACTGCTCATAACACTAAACGGTAGTCAAATTGCTAAATTAGAAGCACTGTTTATTGCATTGGGGTTATCATTTTTCAGTGTCAGTAGTCATTGTTTATAGTAAACTTTATATGTCTCTTGAAGGTTATGTTAGGATTTGAGTTAGAAGTTCAAATAGTATCTGATATATTCTCGAACATACAAGTATTTAGGGAAAGGTATATTAAACCAATAACTACCTACTTAAGACTATATATGTTATTTAAGAATTATGCAACATAGGTGCGCGCTTTTGTTCTACCTAACCTACGAACTACTGTAACCATGTATATATTTTTCTAAGTGTCCTTTCACTTTTCGTCCATAATGATCTTTTGAATGGTGAAACGATTTTTGTATAAATACAAAATGGAACTTTTTTAGCTTGATATTGTTCCTTATGTGCAATCAACCCCTTACTTTCTGGAGGAGATGCCCCGAAGTCCACCCTTTGGTATCCTTCTCTACATGCCCATGTGATAATATGGTGAAAAATAGCATTGTTCGGACGGTATTGTAAATACTCGGATAGAGATGCCTCACACCACAAAGTCACAGTGCGATTGTAAAACAGATATAGCAATCCAGCAATGATTGTGTCTTGATATTTAGCGATAGCGAGTTTAGCAACACCCTGTTGTAACAGCATCTGCATGAGAGCAAATGGTTTCGGTGTTCCACCTAATCGTTTCACTGTGGTAAGATACATATCATAAAATGTTGATAAATCCTCATCCTTGTCGGTATCAGTTACTTTCACCCCAGATTTTTGTGCCTTACGTACTGCACCCCGAACCCGCTTATTATAAGCTTGCCAAATAGATTCTATATCCCCATTTGTCTGTAATATATGTGTAAATCTTTCTACTTTTTCATATCCGAGTTCTACCAATGAATTACCATATTGGCTGGTGTCATACGGTGAAAGTGTCCAACATAACTCACACCATCCATTTTCAGATGATGTTGTTTGCAGATAGTTGTCGATGGTCAATATCAATTCTTTTGAATTTACTTGCACCGAATCAATGATTTGCGGTCCACCAAACAGATTCCAAGGCATAGAATGCCATAAACGGATACCGGGGATTGGTTGAAATATAAATGCAGGTATCCCTCCAATTACCACATCTTTATTTTTGATAAGTAGATACACAGGATTAAGCTGCTTAAAGGAGTATGCAAGTGCATCTCGCCAACCCGTGCTCTGAAAGACGGTAGTATTTTGGCATTGTAGGTTAACAGAATCCCATATATTTCCATTTTGGGGGGTAATTGGTTCAAAAGTATACACGGATATATTGTAGTTGAAAAAAGACATTTTGGCAAGAGTCAAAGGTATATATGTAGCACAGACATTTGAATTGTTATTCCCAATAAAGTTATGCTATAATCAATATGTGATAAGGGGGTATGTCATGTTAGTACGCAACGGATTCTCAAAAATAGCGATACAGATGTATAAAAACTCAGTAGATGTGGAAAGTCTTAAACATCTGCTAACAACCGAATATACCGAAAAGGAATTGGTAGACTATCTTGATAACAGCGATCCACTTGTAAGCCGTGCTGCAACGACTGCACTTGGATTAATCGGTGGAATGAACGTTGTACCTGAATTAGTTGAAAAGCTAAAAAGCAAGGACAAACGTGCTACTCTTATCACTGAAGAAGCCTTGTGGAATATCTGGTCACATTCAGGAGACGAATCAGTCGATGAAATGTTCCAAGCAGGTAAAAAGCACTTAGAGAATGAGAATTATTTTGAGGCAATCGAACAATTCACTGATGTAATTGAATCATCCCCCAATTTCGCTGAAGGATATAACCAACGTGCGATAGTATTTTTTGTGTTGGAAAAGTGGGAGAATGCACTTGAAGATTGTCAAAAGACAGTTAAACTCAACCCGCATCATTTTGGTGCTTACGCTGGAATGGGACACGTTTATCTCCGTTTAGGAAAAATTGGTGAGGCTGTTGATGCTTATAAGCAAGCACTGACTATTAATCCGAATCTTATCTCTATTGCCAATACATTGGTGCGGCTACGGCGTGTGTTGGCAGAAGCAGAGACGTAGATTAGGCATGTAACAATGAAATCTGTTTTTAATTTCAAGATATATAATAGACCAACAACCTTTGTTTGTATAGGGTTTGCGAGTATATTGCAGTGGTTAATATATCAATTTTTGACATATGTAGAGTTCAGTTCCTTATCTTCGGAATGTTTTGCCTTTGCACAGGTATTCGTTGTCCTATTGGTAGCACCATTTCTTGCAGCATTAAGTGTAAACATTGAAAATCGGTCTACCGCTACTACCCAGTTTCAATCACTTTCCCCTATCTCTAACGGTAAATCCATATTGGAGCAGCTTGCATATAGTCAGATACCTCTATTGTGTTGGATATTGCTTTCAACATGTTTCGCGCTCTTTGCTACAAGCATGCCTTTCATGAATGGGTTTAAGATGTTAGTAGTGTTGTGTTTCTACTGTTTTTCCGCTGGTGCAATAGGCATGTGGTGTTCACAAGTATGTAAGGACGCTATTTTTGGAACAGAATGCACATATTTTATATTGGGTATAATGATTGGAAGCGCGTTTTTACTCATGCCATTAGGAAGATATATTGACAACCCACAACCCTTTATTCAACCAATCCTGCAACTGAATCCGCTTATTGCTGTGTGTAATATCTTTGTTGGTATGGATGTTTTTAGAATACCATTACTATATGAATTAACACCTATTCCGTGGTATGATTATTCGTATCCGGCATGGTATATTATAGTTTTCTGGCAGCTTGTTATAGGTGTGGGCTGCTTTCTATGGACATGGCGTATAGGTAGGACTTCAAAATTTAGTATTATTTTTTAGATTAAGCAATGCTTTCAACAGAGTTACTTCATGGATAAGACAAAAGACCCAATCATTAGTGTTTCTGGGGTTCGTGGACAAGTTGGAGTTTCACTTGATCCACGTATCATTACACGGTTCGCTTTGGCATTCGGCACATTTGTTGACGGTGGCACAGTGGTAGTGGGAAGAGACTCTCGCACATCAAGTCCGATGTTACGACAAGCGGTGCTTGCGGGACTGTTTGCCACGGGTTGTCGCGTCATTGACGTTGGTTTATGTCCTACACCTACAGTATTGATGGTGGCGAAATCTCTCAAGGCTGCAGGTAGTATCACGATTACTGCAAGCCATAATCCGGTTGAGTGGAATGGCATTGAATTCGCGTCAGAATCAGGAAAATTGCTGACACAAACTGAACGAGAGAAATTGACACTTATCTATGAAACTGAGGATTATACATTTGCTGCTTGGGATCAGCAGGGAACACTTGAAACTTACAAAGACGCAACTGCACTCCATCTAAATCATATACTAAATACTGCTTGGCTTGATATAGATTTAATTCAAAAAACTAAGTTAAAGGTAGTTCTTGACTGCGGTAATGGTGCTGGTTGTGTGATTAGTCCTACATTATTGCAGGAACTCGGTTGTCAAATAGTAGAATTAAATTGTAAACCAGATGGCAACTTCAATAGATCTGCAGAACCTACACCCGATGCCTTGAGCGATCTGTGTGACACTGTGCGTAAAACACAAGCAGACATTGGATTCGCACACGATGGTGATGCTGACCGAGTTGTAATTGTCACGGATACAGGAGTACCGCTAAGCGGAGAATGGACTTATGCGTTCGTCGCAGATTTTATTTTGAGCAAAACAAAAGGTGATATAGTTGCTACAGTTTCAACAAGCCGTATGTTAGATGATATTGCTGCAAAGCACAGTGTGACACTTCATCGAACGAAAGTTGGTGTGGGATGGGTAGTTGAAAAAATGCACGAAGTTAGTGCTGTTATCGGAGGTGAGGGTACGGGTGGAGTTATCTATCCATCTATTAACTATACTACAGATGGTATAGCCTCTATTGCTGCAATAGTACAGCACGTTGCTGAATCCAAATGCACAGTGACAGAACTTATAAATGCCATGCCAAAATACGAAATGTGTAGGAAAAAATTAGAGATTCCATCCCAACAGGCTGCAACGCAGATCATTGAACTTGCCTTAAGTTCGTACAAGAAAGAAAGCACATCAACACAAACCACACCAGATCTTGAGTTAACCGACGGAATCAAGCGCGTATGGAAGGACAGATGGGTAAATATCCGTAAATCAGGTACTGAACCAGTAATTCGTGTTTTTAGTGAAGCACCTACGGCACCAGAAGCCGAAGCACTTTGCGATGATACTCTTGAACATTTAAAAATGTTTATGAAACAAATAAACCTTTAACTTCGTAATTTGTCATAAATATATACTTTTCTTGTTGAATATTAAAATATATAACAACCACTATTTTGGCGGTTTGGAGTAATCATGCCTTTGAAAATTGCCTGTATCGGCGGTGGAAGTGGATTATCAGCGCTTCTTAGCGGGATTAAGCATTATGCCGATCTGGAAACGGGTGGCAAAAGGATAATTGATCTTGATAGCTTAGCAGCGATAGTTACCGTTTCTGACGACGGAGGAAGTTCAGGACGTCTTGTTGAAGAATTTGATGTGCTTCCGCCGGGTGATATACGTAGATTGCTGTATACGTTATCCGATGCTGATGAACTTGCGGGTTTATTTGAGTACCGATTTTCCAGTAATGGAGATCTTGGTGGACATACTATCGGAAATCTATTATTAACTGCATTGACCGAAATTAAGGGTAACTTCCCGAAAGCGATTCAAGCCGCATCACGTTTACTCTCGGTACGCGGACAAATCATTCCTGTCACCTTAGATTACACCGTTCTTTGTGCGGAACTTGCCGATGGAGAAATTGTCAGAGGAGAATCTACTATCCCCGTACGAGAAAATAGGGAACCGATCAAACGCGTCTTTTTTGAACCACGAGAGAACGGTAAAACCCACCATGACATTAGCGAAGTTTATGTATGTCAAGCACACGAAGCAGCTAAAGAAGCACTCGTCAACGCCGATGCAATTATCATTGGTCCGGGAAGTTTATACACGAGTATTATGCCAAATCTTGTAATAAAAGGCATAGTTGAAACGATACAACGTTCTAATGCGGTGAAGATATATGTCTGCAATGTGATGACACAACCCGGGGAAACCGACGGTTACGCTGTTACTGATCATGTCAACGCTATTCTTGACCATGCAAAGATACCAATCAACTATGTCTTGGTTAATAACCAACCCGCACCACAAGAAATTATGCAAGGGTATGTCCGGAATGAACTGGTTTCACAACTTACTCGAATACGGTCTCTATCTGAAGAAGGACTTTCAATGCTTTCTGAAGACAGCGAACACCTTAAGGAAGTACTAAATCTTGCTAAGGATATTTCAACGCTTTCTGCTGAAACAGTGCATGTAGCGGATGCGTCAAAAGTGCAAGTGTCTTATAACCGAGAACAGGAACGGCTTGAAGATGAAGGAATCACAATTGTTGAAGCAGACCTTATCAGAGACATGGTCGTCACTGAAATCGGAACATGGTTAGGTGGTGCTCAGATGAATGTTATACGACATGATCCTGAAAAATTAGTCATGAATCTTGTAAATATATTTGAGAATCATCCAAAACTAAAGGAATCAATTAAACAAAAAAGAGAGTAGTTTCCAAAGAAAACGAAAACTACTCTCTTAGACTATTTGGAACTTACAACATTGATTCTATATTTTCTTTTATAGTCCTCACAGTTCCAATTGAGATACATTGTTAGATTTTATATGAGAAGCAAATTGGTCACAGATATAGGATAGGTTGTCAATAAAATTTTCCCAATGAAATTCTTCCTCTTGTGCCTTAGCTGCAGCAAAATACACTGCTAATTCATAGTAACCAATTTTTCTATCGTCCAGTTGCCGATCAGTGGTAAGTTGTTTTGTGTCATTATACATCCTGTACCCCCATATTTTTGTATGGAATTCTCCCTATATTCTTAACGTATATCTGAAATAAGGGTTACATCTTTTATGCACAAACTAAAATGCACAGATCCTGCACAATGTTTTTTGACTTAACCCTTCTGAATGTATAATTTATAATTAGTATAGTAGGAGAGATCCATGATTAATGCAAAGTCTAAATCAGAAAACCCAAATATTAACACAAAAGAAAACGGGAAAAACACATCTGATACAAACTTTATCCGACAGGCAATTGAAGAAGATATAGCCTCAAATAGATTTGACGGTAGGGTACATACCCGTTTTCCTCCTGAACCGAGTGGATATTTACATATCGGTCACGCAAAAGCTATCTGTATAAGTTTCGGTATTGCTGAAGACTATGACGGACAGTATAACCTACGTTTTGATGACAGCAATCCCACTACAGAAGAGAGTGAATTCGTAGAGGCAATAAAACGTGATGTGCGTTGGCTTGGATTCGATTGGAAGGATCGAGAATTTCATGCTTCTGACTATTTTGAAACACTATACGAATATGCTGTCAAACTAATAGAAAAAGAACTTGCTTACGTCTGTGACCTTACACCAGAGCAAATCCGCACTTATCGTGGCACTTTAGTGTCACCTGGTAAAGATAGTCCCTATAGAAACCGTCCTATTGAAGAAAATCTCACTTTGTTCAGCGGTATGCGTAATGGTGAATATCCTGATGGATCTCGTACCCTCCGTGCGAAAATTGATATGGCAAGTCCTAACTTAAATATGCGCGATCCAGTGATGTACCGAGTCTTGCGTGCTCCACATTATCGACATGGCACCAATTGGTGTATATATCCCACATACGATTTTACACATGGACAATCCGATTCAATTGAGGGTATAACACACTCCCTATGTGATGTTCAGTTTGAAGATCATCGTCCACTATATGATTGGTTTTTAGAATCATTAGGAATTTACCCGCCACGGCAGATAGAATTTGCTCGATTGAACCTTACATATACAGTACTTGGAAAACGGAAACTCAAAGTACTTGTTGAGAACGGACACGTTAATGGTTGGGACGACCCGAGACTTCCTACGCTTGCAGGGATGCGACGCAGAGGATACACCCCAGAATCTATCCGAGATTTCTGCAACCGCATTGGTGTATCGAAAGCCGACAACCTGATTGAGATTGGACAACTTGAATACTCAATCCGTGACGATCTGAATCGTCGTGCTCCACGTGTGATGGCTGTCCTAAATCCCGTCAAAGTTATTATTGACAACTACCCAGAAGGACAAGTAGAAATGCTGGATGCGGATAACAATCCAGAAGATGAAGATGCGGGGTCAAGAAAAATACCGTTTTCACGAGAAATTTATATTGAACATGAAGATTTTATGGAAGATCCTCCACGAAAATTCTACCGATTAGCACCCGGTAGAGAAGTTCGACTTAAGCATGCATACTATATAACCTGTGACAACATTGTTAAAGATGAAAACACCGGAGAAATTGTTGAGATTCACTGCACTTATGATCCTGAAACACGTGGTGGATGGTCCGAAGATGGTCGTCGGGTACAAGGCACGCTTCATTGGGTTTCTGCTGAACATGCCGTAGATGCTGAAGTGCGGTTATATGACTCGCTCTTTACTGAACGCGAACCGGAAAATGTATCAGATGATACTGACTGGATACAATTCCTCAATCCAGACTCTTTAGAGGTATTAGATAATTGCAAAGTTGAACCGAGTCTTGTCGGAGCATCTGCTGAAAGTCGGTACCAGTTCTTACGTATTGGTTATTTCTGCATCGATCCAGATACAACATCAGAGAAATTGGTTTTCAATCGTACAGTTCCACTGCGGGATAGTTGGGCAAAAATACAGAAAGGAAAGAAATGAACGAAACATCCGACCCAAAGAGTCAAGTCAGAGTTCGTATGGCACCGTCCCCTACCGGTTTCCTACATATCGGTGGTGCCAGAACTGCTTTATTCAACTGGTTATATGCAAAACACCACAACGGGAAATTTATACTACGGATTGATGATACCGATGCAGCACGTTCCACTGACGAATCAATGCACGAGATTTATACCGCATTAAAGTGGTTAGGACTTGAGTGGGACGAAGGTGGAGATAAGAGTGGTCCCTACGCACCATATCTGCAATCTGAGCGGAAATCCATCTATGAGAAATACGTCACGCAGTTAATTGACAGTGGTAACGCATATCACTGTTATTGTACACCAGAAGAATTGGAAGAAATCCGCACAGAAGCACGCGCTGCTAAATCAACAAGATCCTATGATGGACGTTGCAGAGATCTAACACCAGAAACTCTTGAAGGATGTATCGCAGAAGGTAGAATACCGACCGTCCGCATAAGAATGCCTGAGAAACCTATCCGAGTTGATGATCTTATCCTTGGCACCCGAAATATTGATCCTACGACTTTGGAAGATGAGGTGATTGTACGTTCTAACGGAATGCCGAACTATAACCTCACATCTATAATTGACGATGCAGAAATGCACATAACGCACGTAATCCGGGGAACAGAACACCTCAACAACACACCGAAACAGATTGCAATTGCCAATGCACTTAGTTTGAACCTACCTCAATTCGTTCATATCCCACTTGTCCTTGATGATACAGGCAGAAAACTTAGTAAACGTCATCACGGTGACCTCGTGGCAGTTAATCGTTACCGTGAACAGGGATACCTACCCGAAGCAATGTTAAACTTTGTCGCAAGACTCGGTTGGTCTTACGATGACAAACAGGAAATATTCTCTATTGACGAACTCATAGAGAAATTTGACCTTGCGCGTGTTGGGAAGAGTGGAAGTGTGTTTGATATAAAGAAGTTGGAATGGCTCAACTCCCACTATATCAATCAACTTGATGTGGCAGCACGCACTGACGCAGTAATACCTTATTGGGAAGAAGCAGGTTTGGTGGATTCTGCTACAGACCGAGACTGGCTTGAGACAATCGTTGAAGCAGTTGGTGAACGTCTCACAACACTCCAAGACATTGTTCCGCAGACTCGCTTTTTCTTTACTGATGATTTTGAGTATGAGGCAAAAGCAGTCAAGAAATGGTGGGGTGGTTCAGATGAAAAAAAAGAAAAAACTTGTGAAATTCTCACCAATCTCGGACAGATTTTGAAAGAAGTTACTGAGTTTGACCTTGAAACCGTTGAAGCCTCAATATGGAAATATACGGATGAACACGACATCAAACGTGTCGCTGCAATGCAGGCAATGCGGATTGCTTTGACGGGAACATCGTTTGGTCCCAGTCTATTTGATATTGTTATCCTTCTCGGTAGAGATGAGGTTTTAAAGCGAATTGAAAAGGGAATAGCATATTTATAATTTGTAAAAATAGGCAATTGTATATCCATACTTTTTACATCTGACTCGGTAAACTTTTTGTGGGTGTGTAAAGTTTTTGGCATTCCCCGCCTACAGGGTTATTGAATTACTCTTATTGTTGAATATCTGCGGTTCTATTGCGAAAATATACCTCTACATCCCTCATTATCTATCCATTCTCAGTAAATAAATCACATTGAAAAATCGTAAAGTGTAGTGTTATTATATTCAATGTAAAACACAGATGCATCTTTTCGTTATAATACATCAACACTTTTAAAATACACATACTTTCTGAGTCAAATATCTACTTAAATCCAATAGAATCACACTTTACGATAGGTAAAAAAATGACATACCGCAACATCTTAGACAAAATCAGACTTGCATTCCCGCAACCAGTATCCGATACAATCCATGATTCATACTTTATTCATTCCATGATGCGCGCATTGGATCAGGTTGACAATCTCAAAACGCATCTACCATTCCTTGGTAATATAGTTAATGCAGATTTTGAAGCAGCAAAACAGCAAACGTTAGCGGATACCATGTCAACGGTTGAAGATGTCACATCTGAACTTGTCGGCTATCTTCAAGGAATGACTATCTTCGGACATCCACGCACACAGCAGAACGTTATTGCACCTACTACTATCCCAAGTCTGATAGGTGTTCTCCTCGCTTCTCTCCATAATCCAAACATCTCGTGGGACGAATACAGTAAATTAGTTGCATTAGCAGAAGCTGAAGTAATTGGGATGACATCAAAATTGATAGGTTATGATCCAGAACAAGCAAGCGGCGTGTTTACATTTGGCGGAACAGGAACAACCCTATACGGAGTGAAAGTCGGATTAGAAAAAGCATGTCCAGGTACTATAAAAAACGGTACATCGGATGCTGTGGTATTCGTATCAGATGCCGGACACTACTGTGCCGCAAATATAACTGGTTGGCTTGGTATAGGCACAGACAATCTGATTACTATACCGACAACAACAGAAAACGAGATTGACCTTGAAATACTTGAACAGGAACTGAGAAAAGCACTCACAGACGGCAAAAAGATTGCTGCGATTATAGCTACATTAGGTACTACAGATGCATTCGGTTTAGACAACTTATTAAAAATCGTGGCTATTCGAGAAACACTTGTTGAGGAATTCAAACTTGACTATCATCCACATATCCACGCTGATGCTGTGATCGGATGGGCATGGTCAGTATTCAATGACTACGATTTTGAACATAACCCGTTAGGATTTCGTCCGCGTACTGTACGCGCATTAGCAGGCGCGTGCAGACGAATACAACATCTTCATCTGGCTGATTCTGTTGGTATTGACTTTCACAAAACTGGTTTCACCCCTTACATTTCCAGCCTTGTCCTTATCAAAGACAAACAAGACTTTGAACTGTTGAAACGCACACGCGAACAGATGCCTTATCTATACCATTTTGGACAGTACAAACCGGGAATGTTCACGCTTGAAACCTCAAGGTCTGGAACAGGTCCGCTTGCTGCGCTTGCTAATCTGAAGTTGTTTGGAGAGGAAGGTTTACGCGCTATACTTGGTCACATCGTTGAAATGGCGCAACTATTACGAGAACATCTGGAAGGACATGAAGGCACAACGGTGCTAAACCGAGGAAATTTCGGAACAGTAACCCTCTTCCGCGTTTACCCCATAGGTATAGACACATTTGAGATCAAGAAGCAGGAATTTGAGGATGATACATATAGGGATAGTTTGCTTGCACATAATACTTACAACCAAGAAATCTTCAAATATGTAAATTCTGAGGCGATGGAGGGAAGGGGTGTTTTCATTTCCACAACAGATTGCTATCGGAAAACAGTTTATGGAGAACCTATAGTCGCATTAAAATCGTTCATTCTATCCCCGTTTGTTGATGAAGAGGATGTTGAAACTGTCGTTGTAAAGGTCTTGGAGGCGAGAGAGCAAACTGACTGATGCGTTGCCAAGAAGTTAATGGAGGTGGTGGGAATTGAACCCACATCCGATGGAAATTGAAAGCAACCACGCTTCCGTCCACCGTCGAATCCTTTCACCCCCTATGTAATATCATATAAGAATATCATAATCGCACCTACTATAACAAGTGAATATAGTGGTATCATACCAATTCGTTTGACTTAGTAGAATGCCTATGATAATCTATGTTTATAATATAAACAGAATGGAAGGTAAAATAATAGTTAATGGAACATTATATTGAACAACTTATTGGTGGACTTCCCAGTGTAGTCCTTTTTATAATTATTGCGGTTACACTTTATACACTTGGAAAAGGAGCAGATTGGCTTGTTGATGAAGCGGTGTTGCTTTCAACACAATGGGGTTTAGGAAAAGCAGTTATCGGAGCAACAATTGTCAGTATCGGAACAACAACCCCAGAGGCAGCAGTATCAGTGTTCTCAGCATTACAAGGAAAGCCGGGACTTGCACTTGGAAACGCTGTCGGATCGATTATATGCGACACTGGGTTAATATTAGGATTAGCATCCCTAATTGCACCCTTATCGTTTAACCGACAGTTAGCATCACGGTTGTCTAATGTTCAGGTAGGTGCTGGTATTTTGATGGTATTAGCATGTATACCGTGGTCTTCTCCTATGGAAGTCTTTAAAAAAGGTGGAGTACTTCCACAATTTATGGGATTTGTCTTTGTTGTACTATTAGGGTTGTATATATGGCAGTCAATCAGATGGGCAGGTTCCACAACACCCGATCCTACGGACGAAGAGAAGGCAGAATCAGAAGGTTCAAAAACTTTCCTTACACTTCTTAAACTTATCGGTGCAATCGCTATTGTCGTAATATCTGCTCAAATTCTCATTCCTACAGTAAGTGATCTTGCTAAGAGATTTAATGTTCCAGAATCAATTATATCGTTAACTTTGGTAGCATTCGGCACGTCCCTCCCAGAACTTGTAACAGCCATAACAGCAGTCCGACGAGGACATGGTGAGTTAGCAGTCGGTAACATCATCGGTGCGGATATACTCAACGTGCTTTTTGTTGCTGGTGTTTCTGCAGCAGCGACAAAAGGTGGATTAGTAGCAGAGGCACATTTTTTCCAATTCGCTTTCCCAGCAATGTTGTTTATCCTATTTGTTTTTCGGTACGGTATTTTCACTTCTGGCAGCCAGTTAAAACGACCATTTGGTATTGTTTTAGTTGGGATCTGGCTTGTGGTACAAATTCTCAGTATTGTTTTGGGTATAGATCCGCATTAACTTTATGTATAGTATAGTAATACCTGTCCGCATCATACATTTCATCTAATTGATTCAGACATAGTGTATTTTAGATTAATCGTATAAAGTATCTGCATAAAAATCTATATTCCTAACAGGATCTATTTTGCAGACGATTCTATAATTGTTCTTCCCTTTTCTGACTAATCTCGGTTTATCCAAAGAATCTTGATTATCTGAGATTTTCAACACGTCAGTATATCCCCATATTACACCAAACTTCTTTGGTTTAGAATATCAATTTGTGCATCCAAAATCCTTGTAACTGTACAATTCATATTCGAAATTCTGATTATCAACAAATCACCCATAAAAGAAGGACTTCCTATTAAAATGCATAAAACGTTGTTTTCAATTATATCCATTTTGCTTTCAATACTGGTATTAACTCCAAACCTTTTTGCTCAAGACCATAACAAATGGGGTCTACCTCCAGGAGCGAAAGCACGTTTCGGTAAAGGTTCCATAAGTGAAATTGCATTTTCTCCAGATGGCAAACGTATAGCAGTTGCGAGTAGTATTGGTATTTGGATTTATGACGCACATACAGGTGAAGAACTTGATCTACTAAGAGGTGACACACCTTCTGTCAGAAGTGTATCTTTCAGTCCAGATGGTTTCATATTAGCAAGTACAATAGGGTTTAATACAATCATCTTGTGGGATGCTCGGACTGGAACTCAACTACGAACATTGAAAGGACATACAAGGGCTGTCTTTAGCATTGTATTCAGTCCAGATGGTAAGACTCTTGCAAGTAGTAGTGATGACAAAACTGTCCGTTTATGGGATGTGAGATCTGGGACAACTCTAAAAATATTGACTGGACATACGGATAGAGCATGGCATGTCGCGTATAGTCCAGATGGAACTAAAGTTGCATGTGCAAGTTGGGATACTACGGTACGAGTGTGGGATGTTCAAACCGGTAAATCTCTTCATACAATAAAAGGACATACTGAATTTGTCCGGTGCGTAGCCTTCAGTCCGGATAATATGACACTTGTTAGTGCCAGTTATGATGAAACTGTTCGTTTCTGGGATGTGTCAACTGGGAAACATTTTAAAACACTGAAAGAGCATACGGATAAGGTCTGGATGGTAGCCTTCAGTTCGGATGGTAAAACTCTCGCGACTGGATCTTATGACTCTACTATACGCCTTTGGAATGTGCAGACAGGGGAATCTATACGAACTATAACTGGACATAAGTCAAGGGTTTTGACCGGTGTTTTCAGTCCAAATGGTAAAACACTTGTAAGTGGAAGTTGTGATGGAACCGTTCGTATGTGGAATACAGAAACTGGGAAGCAACTTTGGAAAAGAAATGGACATCCTAATTCTGTTTGGACAGTATCCTTCAGTCCAGATGGCAAAACACTGGCAACTGGTGGGTGTAGAGATTCTGAAATTCGCTTGTGGGATGTGCAAACAGGAAATCTTGAGGGCACAATAGCTGGACATAAGAAGTGGGTCAATAGCATAGCATATAATTCAGATGGCAAGTTGCTGGCAAGTGCTGGTCATGACAATACTATTCGGCTGTGGGATGTGCATACAGGTACATCTTTACGAACGTTAAATGGAGATACTGAAATAGTATATTCCGTTGTCTTCAGTCCTGATGGTAAAACTCTTGCAGGGGCAAGGGATAGTACAGTGCAATTGTGGGATGTACGGACTGGTGCGTCTTTAAGGACTTTAAACGGTCATGCCAATATTGTTAAATCTGTTGTGTATAGTTCAGATAGTAAGACACTTGCAAGTGGGAGTTTGGATAGTACCGTTTGTTTGTGGGATGTACGGACTGGTACCCTTCTTCGGTCATTGGAGCAACATCAGGGTGGGGTAGAGTGTGTGGTATTCGATCTGGATGGAAAAACAATCGCGAGTTCAAGTAGGGACAATATAATAATTCTGTGGGATGTAGAGTCTGGCAAGAAAAATCGGATACTGAAGGGACATACTAACGATGTCAGAAGCCTTGCATTTAGTCCTGATGGAAAGACACTTGCCAGCGGTAGTAGAGATAATACTTTACGATTGTGGAATGTTGCAACAGGTGCACTCCTTTGGACATTTACTGGACATACCAGTTATATCTGGAGTGTTGTATTCAGTCCGGATGGCAACACAATCGCAACTGGAAGTTTTGATGGGACAGTACTTCTCTGGGAAATAAGGACAGAAGATTCGGATTAGATAGTTGAAGTGTATTACCTTATTTTGGTCTAATCAAACAGAATGAACATTTATATCAATCTGTATTATAGTAAAGCACATAATTATTTATACGCGTTAATGATTTCCTGAATTGATTTTTCGGCATCGTCTTTTGATGTTGGCAAAATCCTCTTCAATCGGGTTCAAATCCGGTGAATATGGAGGCAAAAATAATAGGCTCCCACCGCATCCGTTGATCAACTCCTGTGTGCGATTGCTTTTGTGAAATCTCGCATTATCAAGTATAACTACATGAGTTTGATCCAAATACGCACATAAGTGTGTTTCAAGCCATTCGTTGAAACGCTCGGTGTTGCAAAGCATCTGTAAAAAGTAAAGGTGCTATAAAATCATCCGATAGACGCGCGGCGATCAATGAGGTGCTTCTATACTGTTGACTACAACGCAAATCTGAGACAATAGCTCCTCTTGGCGCATAAGCATAATGTCTGACTGCTTCTATCGTGAAACCGCTTTCGTCAATATAAACAGGTGCTTGCCTTCACACAATGCTGCCGTGAGTGCGGACACATAGGCATCTCTTTTCACAGCACACTGTTCTTTATATCCGAACTGCTTTTTTTCGCGTGATTTTCATTTTTTTCAGCGCATACCAAATACAATGCTTGGAAACACCGAAATGTGAGGCGCGTTCAAGTTGTGTATGATCAGGAAAATCGATAACATGTTGCCTGAGTGCTTCATAGTTAAGACGATAGGGTCCGCGAGGTCCCGGTTTTTTAGAAGTAAGAGGGTCTTCGGATTTTAGCCAAGTATAGATCATGCGCGAGATGCAAAATGTTCGTGATGCGGCTGTTATACTACCACCTTCGTCTACAAAATCTAAAACGCGTTTACGTAAATCTGCTGAATATCTCATAATAACAGAGACTCACATGAATAAATTAAAATGTCAACATATTTATGGACTTTACTATAAACTTGAGCTTATAGGACAAAGACACATTTTGTCTACTCTCAGAGAGCATTTTCATGAACAAATCTCAACTGAACACTGACATACATTGAATTCTGAAGAATGTTGAGAAATATCAGTTTAACATTTTCTAACGTTCTTACAATGTTGTGTAATCTGGTTTATACAACGTTGTTTGGTCGTGAGTGTTTTGACATGCTGACGCTTTGATGGTATAATACCTGACTTGCGGCAGGTTCGCCAAGTGCATTTCTACCATTTTCATTCTTATCGGAAGAAACCGACTCGGATATTGCCTTTGTGATCGTCTGTTAACACTGTACCCTCTATAGAAGCGAGACCTCTGGTCTCCTTAGACATTGTTATTTTTGCGCCATTTTTCTGAATTAGAAGGGTGTTGTCATCAATCTCCGTGACAGTATACTCGCTATTATCACGTAGCCAGTCTTTTGACTCTTGGACACCTAACATATTATAGGCTTTCGTTCTTTCAAGGAATTCTTTAGTGTCTTCACCTTCTGTTGGACCAACTGGGTCAGTAACTTCAACTTTTGTCGATTTCTGATCATCATTTCCAGAGGGTTCTGGTGGTTTTTCAGTCGGTTGATACCCTATCAATACGATAAATATACAGAGCGATAAACAAAATCTAAACCTGGTATTCTCCTTTTGGTTAGTGTGGAGGTTTAGCGTCTCCCCACAGGACGTAGGTTGTGTAGATTAGTGGTAACAACTAATTGATACTACTTGGTGTCTGTTTGCACCTGTCTAAATCAATAGACTTGGTGCGGATAGAGCGTTATTTTTTCGGCTATTCTGCATCAGACTTATATAAGCGTATTCTTCTGGGGTCATAAATCTCTTTGATCATATAGTTATGTCTACCGATGGATCCTAAGCTGTCTGTCTGGTCACCAGTTCTGTCTCTTGTTATGACAGTTCGCTCCCCTTTATGCGCGATAACTGTTTCAAGCACAGGCTCATCAATGAATTTGTTCCAAACTGTAAGTTATCCACCATTTTTATCAACATTCTGCATTAGAAAATACTCCTTATAGCGTTTCTTTCCTCATTATCCGGGAAACCGAACCTCGGTTTGTCGTTTTTAGCCGTGTCCTTAGTGAGTGTCAACCAAAGGCTTTCTTATCCTATGGTTATGGCGCAATTCGTGCGTGACACCCCATCGTCTAGCGTTTGTGCGTGATATGCAATTAAGACAATCACTTATAGTTTGTATCAACATCTTGCGCGTAGCAGTGAAATCGACTGCGATAAGTGTATAGATGTATAGAATAGAGTCCACTTGCCACAGGAATTATCTCTCTGCTTTCAAATCTGCCCATCTTGTCGTGAGTTTACCCTTTGCAGAGATAAGCCCTCTCAACCGAACAGTGGCTAACTGTTCCCGCACACCTGCATGCGACACATCCTCTATCTGATAATAGTAGACAGTATTCGATTTAGCAGTGGTGTCTGTCCATGTATACTCATTGCGTTCTCCTGTTGTGCCAGCACCTTGTATTATTGCTGGGTTGATGACCTTGAACTCGCCGTCTTTTGTTTCACTACGGTATATGTAAAATCCTGCGTTATCCACTTCTGATTCGGTTGTCCATTTGAGGATAATGCCTGCATTGGTGCGTTCTGCTTGGAAATGGGATAAGGTGACAGGTAGCAGCTTCTCGCGACCATTTTTATCGGTAATATATATCTCGACATCCGGATTCTTTCGCAAGAGTTCAAGGAGCGGTTTTCTGTTCTTAATTGGGTTTCCCTGAAGACGCAATGTCCCAACGTTTATTAGCCCAGCGAGTGGACTGACATCACTAATTTGGTTTCCGTCGAGGAATAATCCACCCAGTTGCGTCAATCCTAAGAGCGGTGTGATGTCACTGATTTGATTATTCATAAGGTATAGGATTCTCAGTCGTTTTAGTGCGCCAAGGGGTGTGATGTCTTTAATTTGATTCCCAGTAAGTCGTAATTTATCTAAGTTTGTCAATCCTGCTAATGGGGTAATATCACTTATTTGGTTCCCATTAAGGTATAAGTGGCTCAAGTTTGTCAATCCTGCTAATGGGGTAATATCACTTATTTGGTTCCTATCAAGGTATAAGTGGCTCAAGTTTGTCAATCCTGCTAATGGGGTAATATCACTTATTTGGTTCCCATTAAGGTATAAGTGGCTCAAGTTTGTCAATCCTGCTAATGGGGTAATATCACTTATTTGGTTCCCATTAAGGTATAAGTGGCTCAAGTTTGTCAATCCTGCTAATGGGGTAATATCACTTATTTGGTTCTCATCAAGTCGTAACCAGTCCAAGTTCGTCAATTTTGCCAGAGGAGTGAGGTCGTTGATTCTATTAGCAGCGAGATTTAAAGAACTTATAGATATTGCATGTTCAATACCAGTAAGGTCTGTTATTTGGAAGTTTACGGCATCAAGTCGAGTTAACGAAACCATGTCTAATTGCGTGATAGGAACATTAGGATTCAAGTTAAAGGTTTTTCGTATCGCTGCAGCTAAATCCGGACCGGGAATTGATATAGGTGTGGGATTCGGCAGCAAAGTGGTAATGTCAATCGGAAATTTAAATCCGCTAAAATTCTCATAGTTTCCATGAACATCAATAACCTTGAGATATACATACTCGGTTTCTTGAGTTAAGGGAGCAATAAATTCAACGGTGCTGCTTCGACTTCCCGCCAACCCTTTACAAGCGATTACACTGTGCTTCCCAAGAAATGCGTCAGCATACAGTTGTACTTGGTGGATGCCGTCGTCATCGTTTATCTCAAAGCGGAGCCGAACCATATTGGGAGGGGATACCAACAGTGGAGGCAGCATTTCAACCCTTGCAGGTGTATCCGCAGCAGTTGCGCCGAGGTTGAAGTAAGGATTTACGTCTAACCATTCGGCAGCACACGACGACAATTCGTTTCGCCCTGGCCCATAAGACATAATGTAGGCAGCTTTTCGAAAATCGTGTACCAATCCGAAGATGTGTCCGAGTTCATGTGCCATAACGAACCATGCCCTCAAGTAGGCCGACTCAATTGTACTATCAAAATTTGTAGGATAGATCCATGCAGTCCCGCCAAATGGCCACGCACCTTCACCATAACCGCCCACTAAATTTCCTACTTTTGTACGAGGATCATGAAAGTCTATCCAGACAAGATAGATGATTCTCTTTCCCTGATCAAGGTGTTGATTAATTTCAGGTCTGACTTTCTCGCTATTAACGTGATAAACATCATTATCTTTTACAGAATAGTGTAAACTGTTGAACTTTCCCTGAAGGTAATGTACGACTACATCTCCAGCTGCATTGGTTTCAAGTCTAAACGTTTTTCTCCCGTATCCGTGGCGTTCCATTTCGTCGGCGTAAAACGTTTGGATGTCCTTCATCATTGTTTTTAATGTGTTGACACTATCTTCCTGTGGTTCAATATCGTTTGGGTGAAAATAGATCACTTGCACTATATAGTCAGCCCCTTGTGCGAAACTGTTAGGGACAAACGCGAGCGTTACAAAAGCAAATAGTGTAAGTGTGAAATATAGTGTTGTTTTCATGCGTTGGTTCTCCTTATTTTGGATGGAAGACTGGAAGGGTGTTATTTTTCACCCTTCCATGTTTCTCTGGTAAATGCTACTTTCTTATTACCATCTTGCGCGTAGCAGTGAAATCGCCTGCGGTAAGCGTATAGAAATACACACCGCTTGCGACAGGTTCGCCTACGGTATTCCTACCATCCCAATACGCAGCACGGCTTCTGCTTTGATAGATACCAACGGGTTTATGTCCTATGTCAAGCGTCTGAATCAACTTCCCATCTGTAGCATAGATTGAGATGCTTACATCCGTTGGTGCAGATAACTGGTAAGGTATCCACGTCTCAGGATTGAATGGGTTGGGATAGTTCGGTAAGAGTGCGGTCTCTTTTGGAGTCAATGCCTTCAAGAGATTCTCCAGCATAAGTATGCCACGTTTGAAATTGGGATCGGGTAGGTTAAGTTGTCGCGCTTCCTGGAGCCACTTTTGTATCATTGCGCGTGTCGGCATGTTATCTGTATTTAGGCTCCATAAGGAAGGTGCAGCGGTTGAACCAAACGCTGCTGCGACAAGTGTTAGATCAATGATATTAACAACTCCATCCCCGTTGACATCGGCAACGTTTGTCCCTGTTTTCCCGAAGTTGGAGGCGACTAAGGTTAGATCTATAATATTGACAACACCGTCCTCATTTACATCTTCTGGAAGTTGTGTGGGTTCGGTAATCTCTGCGTTCTCTGTTTGTGGAATTATGGTTTCTCCCGTGCTATTGGTTAGAATAACAACGGAAAGAAGGACGGTTGAGGCTTTGACAGCAACTATCTCAAAAGTAATAGTGGCGAGTATGCCATCTCCCATCGCTTCCCCCGCAAGAGAGGACGCTGCAAGTTGAACGGTATTGCCTTCAACTTGCGGTGGAATAAAGAATGCGCCTGTGGGGAGATAGGTGCCATTGTCACTTTGCACATAACGGAGGGTGGTAGTGTCAAACTGCACAGTGGCTTGATAACCCGCGATGTTTTGTCCATCTGTGATATTGAGAGTGAAGGTGAGTTGTTCACCGACACCTGGAGACGCAACACTAACTGGTGAAAGGTTGACTGCGGTGTTTGATGTTGGTGTAGGATTGAGTTCCCACAGCAGCACCGTACCGTCATAACTCCCAGTAGCGATTGTGTTGCCATCCGGACTAAACGCTACGCTGTAGACCGGACCCGTATGTCCTGTTAGGGTTCTGATATTGTTTCCAGTGTGTGCGTTCCACAGCCGGATGGTCTCGTCATAACTCCCAGTTGCGATATTGTGTTGCCATCCGGACTAAACGCTACGCTGTAGACCCATTTCGTATGCCCTGTAAGCGTTCTGATATGTTGTCCAGTCCGTGCGTTCCACAAGCGGATGGTCTCGTCCCAACTCGCAGTAGCGATAGTATTTCCATCCGGACTAAACGCCACGCTGTAGACCCACTTCGTATGCCCTGTGAGTGTTCTGATATGTTGTCCAGTCCGTGCGTTCCACAAGCGGATGGTCTCGTCATAACTCCCAGTAGCGATTGTGTTTCCATCCGGACTAAACGCCACGCTTCTGACCGAACGCGTATGCCCTGTGAGCGTTCTGATATGTTGTCCCGTGTGTGCGTTCCACAGCCGGATGGTCTCGTCCGCACTCCCAGTAGCGATTGTGTTTCCATCCGGACTAAAAGACACGCTTCTGACCCCCAAAATATGCCCAGTGTATAGATCCAATTCCTGTCCAGTCTGTGCATCGTAAATCCATATACCGATGGAACTTGCCACTGCTAATTTGGTACCATCGGGTGAATACTTTATTTCGTTGGGCGAACCTTTCCCGAGTCGTGCTTTCGCACCTTCCGGTAAATTCCATTCTGATGTGTCTACCGCAGCAGCCTGCGGCAGAAAAGTGAAAAGTGAAAATATGAATAATATAAATGTAGAAACCAAAGTTGTTTTCATCATTAAGTTTTCCTTCTTAAATATCGCTGTTTACTATTGAAACAGATGTGAAACAAGTTATCACACATGTTTTCTGTTCTGTCAAAACGATTCAAAGTGATATGTGCCAGAAACACCTACACGGAATAGGTCTTCAGAATATTTTTGTCCAACCTCATTGACCGTGCGTTCCCATCTGCCGAAGAGCACCGAGGCATCCCAAGAAAATTCCTGCCCATCCTTTGAACCGATCCCCGCAGTGAGACCGACAAGAGCCACCGGATCAGTATCATTTTCATCTACATAAGGAAGCACATTGCGAAACGCGCCAACACGAACAGGAAACCGAACTCAAGAAACTCTGCCCCCACAGAAATATTAAAACCGTCGTCTATGATTTCTAGATCAGTGTCTGGGGTCCATCGAAGGTCGGAATAGGGCTGTGATTGTAATTCCGCTGCTAAAACCAATTTAGGGGATACTTTATATTTTGCGCCGATTCCCCACATACCTGGGATAGTTAACTCAATCACGGCTTGGTCTCTTTCTGTATCAAGTTCACCGTTCACAGTGGTTTTTGCGGTTGTTTCTCCCAATTCCCATTCAAATTCAGGTCGGTATGTCAAACCGACAGAGAGTTCATCAGTTATTGAAGCCAGAGCACCAATTCTTAAAAACATAGCCGTTTGTTCTCTCTCAGACTCTATTTTTATATTTTCTTCAAAGGCTTTTTGTTCTACAGTGGAAACAATTGCCCCGAGGGTACGGTTGAGTGTTACACCGAAGAAAAATTGGTCTTGAAGATTGAGTGCAACGCCTGGGTGAATGTGCTCAATCGACCACGACTTCTACCTGTTAAGGTTCTTGTTCTACGCGTTGCCACGAGCTCACCTTTTTGATCTGACCATACATCTACCAACTGGATTGTCTCCTCTTCAGCCCTATTGCCTTCATTTCGTTGATATCCGATACCAAATACAAGCTTTAATCGGTTATCATACTTGTATGGAAAAGAGAAACCGAAGTACGATCGATTGGGAAAGATCGGATAACCCGCGTCATAAGATTCATAGAAATAACTTTCATTTTGAACTTCATCCGTAATTGTTCCGTAGAAAAGTTTCCCACCTACCTGCACGTGAGCATTAGGAAACGTACCGAGAATAGATGGATTTGAAAAAATAGCACTGCTACTATTGGCGGTCGTAATTACTGTATTACCCATAGCAATGCTTCTGTTGTCAAGGACTGTATCAATTATTTCTGTACTCGGTGCTAATATTTCAAAATCTTGTGCTATCCCATTATTAATAAGAATTAGTATGAGTGACATACACATAAACACATTTTGAAGTCGCTTCATATCAGGTTTCCTCCTACGATATTTCCACAAAAATAAGACTTTAAATCCTACACTCCGCACTTCTGATTTGCGTTTTTCGATAATAACTTGATAAACCAATGTGGGTACTATATTTAGCTAACCATTTCAATTTAAAATCATGAAATAGCAAGTTGGGTTTTGTCTCAAAATATAGAACTCGAAATCTCCATTATTCTGTGCGATTCCTTGTGGGATACAGGTTTACATTAATATTATAAAAATGTATTAAAACAAGTGCGGAGTGTAGGTTAAACGTATATGTTGATAATAGACATTATTGCTAAGTCAAGTGTTAACTGATGGACATAATAGTATTCGGGAATCGGAGTTCCCTCCTACAATTTACAATAACATTATAGTTATGATAAGTCAAATTATTTTATATATCAAACTAAAACTATATAAAGTCTATATGCAACTGTAAACAACATATAAGAAACCATCGTTGTATACACCAATGAACGGTTGATAGGGTTTGAAACCTTGCCAATATACACAAATGTTAGTCTAATTCCTAAGGAGCACACTCATGAAACACTATTTTGGAATCCTCATAGCAATCACTTTCGTATTGATAGCTGGTATTATCGGATGTTCAGATACCGAGAATCCAGTCGTTACTGGAACAGGTGACGAAGAATCGACGGTCCAACTTGTTCTTACCGATACTTACGACAGCGTTCGAAACGGTGCACATCTGATTATGTCTTATGATGCAGCGACCAATTCTTTTAGAGGCACTGTTGAAAATACTACCGGTGCGATTTTACCTCAAGTTCGCGTTGAAGTTCATTTATCAAACGGTGTAGAACTTGGTCCGACATCACCAGTTGACCTCGCGCCTGGTGCTCAAATACCGGTTGAACTTATGGCAGAAGGACCGTCCTTTGACAAATGGACAGCTCACCCCGAAGTCGGCGTTAGTGGTGCTGAAAGCGGCAGTGAAAACGGCGGTGAGAGCGGTGGCGAACACGGTCAAGGTAGCGGTCATAATTGATAACAGTATAGTCGGAACACCTCTTTAAGCAGGTAATACCAATAGCTGCTTATCTATAGAGGCAAACAGTAACGAATGTACTTTATCTTACATTCACTTATACAATTCATGTTTTTAGAAGGAGTATTCTCATGAAATGCAATTTTGGAACACTCATCCTATTAGTTGTTATGTTGATGGTGGCGACTATAGGTTGTGATAGGGCGACGCAACGGACAATACCTACTATGCCAGCAGATGACGAAGAGTCAACAGTCCAACTTGCTCTTACCGATACTTACGACAGCGTTCGAAACGGTGCACATCTGATTATGTCTTATGATGCAGCGACCAATTCTTTTATAGGCACTGTTGAAAATACTACCAGTGCGATTTTATCCCAGGTTCGTGTTGAAATACACTTATCAAACGGGATTGAACTTGGTCCGACACCGCCAGTTGACCTTTTACCCGGTGAAACACACCCCATCATGCTTCAAGCGATGGGACCACCTTTTGATATGTGGACAGCGCATCCTGAAGTCGGTCCAAGTACCGGGGGTGGCAGTGAAGGCGATATGGAATCTGGTGGCGGTGAAGGTGGCGGTGAACACGGACAAGGCGGAGAAGGTGCTGAAGTCGGCGGTAATTAAGCCGGCACTTCAGTTCGTGAATCGGAGTTCCCTCCTACAATTCACACTGTCAAGTTACATGTATCCGTGTATACGTGTATAAATATATCCTACACTCCGCACTTCTGATTTGCGTTTTTCGATAATAACTTGATAAACCCACGTGGGGACTATATTTAGCTAACCATTTCAATTTAAGATCATGAAATAGCAAGTTGGGTTTTGTCTCAAAATATAGAACTCGAAATCTCCATTATTCTGTGCGATTCCTTGTGGGATAGGGATTTCCCCTAATATTATAAAATTGTCCTAAAACAAGCGCGGAGTGTAGGTAATACAGTTTTCCATTCTGGATGGTTTCATTATTTTGACTCCTCCCTTTTATCAATGACAAATTTTCTGGTTTTCTCGTCAAAAAGGTGTCATCATTTCAATACGCATTAAGTGTACTGCCATCGGTAATTCAGACCACTGTCTAAGCTAAGACTGTGATATAATATCCTTCTACACGAAAAGGAGAATCCGATGGCAAAACGAAGAAGATTCACTCCCGAATTTAAGGCTGAAGTTGTTATTGAAGTCCTTAGCGGTCAAAGTTCACAAGCGGAACTATGTCGCAAACATAACCTCAGCGATGTCCAACTTTCAAAGTGGAAACGCCAGCTTCTTGAAAATGCAGCGCCCCTCTTTGAACCTGCTGATAAGCAGACGAATGCGTCTGAACAGCGAATTGCTCAACTTGAACAACTTGTTGGTAAATTGACCCTTGCATTGGACATTCAAAAAAAGCCTCAACTTTGCTGAGTTGACACCAGCTAAAATACGCGAGATAGTAGAAACTATGCAAACCGATTACTCTGTGCGACAGATATGCGAAACACTTGGTATTAATCATAGCAATATCTACTATCAACCGAAAAAGGATCCTTGTGAAGTATCGCTTCAACAGAAGATAGAAAAACTATCTGCACGCTATCCAAGATATGGTTATAGGCGTATCATAGAAATGCTTTTGCGTATGGGATACACCGTCGGATACCGACGCGTCGCACGATTGATGAAATCAGCTCATCTGTTGGTCTCTGTCAAACGCTCCTGTCAAACCACGAAATCCCTTGACTGTAAGTGTCAATGGGCAAACGACTTGATAACCTTGATATTTGTCGGCGGAATCAGGTCTGGGTTGCGTATGTTACTTATGTTCGGCTCAAAGGACACTTCATCTATGTTTCAGTTCTCATGGATGTATTTACTCGAATGATAAGAGGGTGGCAACTGAGCCGACTTATGACACAACCTCTGACATTGAAACCATTACAGCAAAGTGTTCCTGAGATCCATCATAGTGATCAGGGAGTTCATTATCTTTCAAACGACTATATTTCTATGCTCACCGACTATGGAATTTAGATTTCGTTAGCTCATCGAGGGCATCCTTGGGAGAGTGGTTATGCGGAACGACTTATCCAAACTCTCAAGGAGGAAGAAGTCCATCTGAATGACTATGAGGATATAGCGGATGCTAATACTCGCATTGGACATTTTATTGAACAAGGGTATAACCAGAAGCGACCTCATTCGGCTTTAGGGTATTTGACACCTATTGAATTTGAGAAAGAATATTTGTCTTAACTTTACGAAATTATGGTCTAAAAAATCGATGGCACTTCAATCTATATTATAACGTGAGTTGATAAATGTGAATCTCAAACATATTATTATGCGTCGTAATATAAATAACCCAAATTGCTACGAACAAGATTTAGACAAGTAGTCACCGTTTTTAATAGAGAATAATTCATTTTTTCGCAAGATTTCGTAGCGCAAACTGTCAGTGTGCACACTCACAGACACAATCTAACAGATTGTACTACTTTATGTGGCAACTTAGGTTATTCTATAACGAGATAGCTAACGCTTTTTGCTTCCATCCTAATTGGTATCTCAACTATATAGTTTCGGTCAATTTTGTAGTGTTTAGGTTCACCTTCTTTTTTACGAATCTTGGCAGTGTCAGACAATCCGGTATAATAGAGCGGTAATTTCAGAGTGATCTGTTGTTCTGTCTGCGTAGGATTATAAAGCATCGCGAGTCCACAAGGACTTATTTGCGCGTTGGCGTGTAGCATACAATCAATGGAGCGTCCATCTGGGCGGCGCACGTGGATTATGTCAGACTCCAATATTTGACGATACTTTTGAAAAAGTCAACCCATTTCTTAACAACTGCTTTCGTTTGTTCAGTATCAAAAAGACGGGGACCGCGATAGAACGCAATCACACCACTACCGAAGTTCTGTGCGAGATGTGCTTCGTAGTCATCAAGGTGTTCACAAAGCGGCTCAAACGTTGCGGCTTGTCCACCACCGTGATACTCCACCAAAGGCACGAACATCCAACCCATACTCGGTGTTTTTTCATAAGTGCCATCATAGATATTCTGGCGTGCAATTAGAATTTGCCGCTCGCGGGGTAAACTGAAATTCGTTTCACGATATCCCATACCGCATTTATTGGCACCGTTGAGATAATGCTGCTCTGGTGGTGAATTGATATAGATACCGCGTTTTCGGCATTCGTTGTAAAAACCCACGCATGCTTCCCACTGACGCACTTGCGAATCCGCCAAACCGATATGGTGTTCGTGCGTCGTTGCAGCACAGGTATCTCTATGATAAGCACCATCAGTTTCTATGATATCAATTCCTGTAGCATCCATGAAATTCAGGACTCGCTGGAAATAACCGTCTGCCCAGCTACTTGCAAGACAAGCACTCTGTCCAAACCAACTTCCGGGTTTCCCAGTGTCTGGGTCGATACAGTTGAAATCTTTACCCACATCCCGTGAAGCACACATCAGCGTATAACCGCCGAGTTGAATACCTTTACGATGTGCATAATCTGTCAAGTCTTTCATTGTGGCGATGTATTCCGGGTTTTCACTTTCAATATTGAATCCGCTCCCAAAAGTCATAATCACCATCTCAAATCCGACTTCGGCACACTGATTAATTGCTAAACGGACTGCATCCGGTTCAGAACTTCGAACGTGCATAAAAATTGGATTCTCTGTGACCTGCGGTGCGACCGTGCGACACATCTTTCGGCGTGCGAGTCCTTTCCGTTCACGATCATCACTATCATGCAGTACCTCAAAGGTGCAAAAACTATTGAAAGTTTCTCCCGGTTGGAGAGATACCCCCGGACCGAGTGGATAACTACTTGTCATCAACAGTGGCATCTGATAGAGATAATCAACTTGCGTCTTGTAATCCGCGTCTGCCCCCCATTTTGTCGTTTCCATTCCACTGAAGGCATAATTGCTCTCAACATGTAGCCGATGCTGTTCCTGCTCGTTGACGGCAAGGATTTCGCAGTTTAAGCCATCAATCTCAATCGGTTTTTGACTCTCATTGTGAACGGTAATCCACTTGGATAGCACTGGAATGCCTTGATACAGTTCATAACTTACACAAACCTGAAGGGAGTCAAGGGATGGTGGTGGTGAAAACACAACCGTCAGTTTCACACCCTCTGGCGGATAGACTGACGGGGTTGTAGTACGCCTTTTTACCCACGGATAGCGGATTTCAGGTTTCCCGACACGATATTCGCGAAATTGAAAAGCGTTTGGATCACTAACCAAGTCATCAATCCACTCCGAATCAAGATAGGCGTAGTCGGGCTGGCCTTTCAAGCCACCCACCTCATACTCGTGTCCATCAATCGTAAGCACCGCTTCTGGTTTGATACCACGCAGCAGACTGCTATCAGTAATTTGATTGATATAATCTACCGTTGCGAAATTCGGTGAAGTGGTGAACCTTCGCTGAATGAGTCCATTACCGAGAATAAGTTGATTGTCCCTTTCTTGGACTGAAGCGGGTTGTTGGAAGGGTTGGATTAACCAATCATTTTGTTGTGATGTGTAGTGCATGTTGAGTCCTTTATTATATTTTAAAGTAATTTTTGAATAACACTAATCGGTAAATAACCGAAATCCTATTATCCTTCTTTTTTTAAGAGTTTTAACCAAATAATGATATTTCCAAGAGTTTAAAAGTTAAACCCTTTAGTGGTCTGTGTTCTCAAACATAAGAACTTCGCCATATCATTAGTTAGTTAAATCCCTCCTTTTTTAGTGCAAGGGTTTAATATCTCACCGCAAGCAGTTTAGAGTTTTCTATTTAAACCCAAGTTACCACTACAATATACCATCTACATAGAAATGTCAGAAAAGCGATGTTCACAGTGCCTATATGTCGCTCCGATTGGATCGGAAAAAGGATAACATACCGCTCAGCCAATCAACGGGACCAATGTCTTAATGACATTCCCCGAAGCGAAGATTAAACACGCTAATTGGATAGACTTTTTTGGAATTTCAATCAAATCACCCGCAGAATACGCGTATGGTATTTTGCGGGTGATTTGGGTTAACCTAACTAAGGAGTGTGCATAAATAATTCCGATTTAAATACGTGATAAAAGGAAGCCTGGACACACAATATGCCTTCAGAAAGTTCAAAGACGCACAATGAATTATGCTACTTCAAACGCCATTTCTATAAATCAAGCGGTCTCTGAAGTCTGTTGCTACCTGTGTAAATGAGTCAAATATTTATGCACATCCCTCATCTGGCTAACGTGTAAAGCCTGAACGTTTAATGTCTGCCCAAGTCATAGCAAGTTTGCCAGAGGCATAAACATCCGCTAGTTCAGATTCCATGACCAACTCCACATCATTTTGACTCAGTTCACGATTGTAGACGCGCACTTCGTCAATCTTACCTTTAAACAGATATTCATGATTGGCGCGTTCATTCGCACCTGCACCAACGAGAAACTCTTGTCTTGTGTTGAGGCTAATCGGAGAATCCATTTCTCCAATATGCTCCCCATTCACATAGAAGTTCATCTTCCCATTGGCAAACGTGCCAGCAAGATGGTCCCATTCACCTTCACTAACAACTGGTCCTCTGATCCACTTCCAACCTCCACCACCTGTGATGAATATCCACGTATTACCTGGTGGCGGTTCTGCATAAAAAATATACCCGCTGACAGGAGGTTCATCGCGAGATGATACTACAGCACGATGCCCACCACTGCCAGGTTCTACATTTGCCCATGCAGTCACTGAAAATGTTTCAAGATTCAGGTTCTCATTAAACGGAATGTTCACTTCGTCTTGCACCTGATCAAACTCCAGTGCTCCACCGAAATAACCGTCTTCCGTCCACTGCGGATCGCCCATCAATTGACCATCATGTCCGTTACCTGTTAAATCTTCCGCCGTTTCACCTTTACCTTCATTGAATCCCCAATACGCTACAAGCCCTTCCTCTACAGATAAGACTGGCAATGCGATGAAGATTGATGAAAAAAGTAAAGTGATTATTAAAGTTATAGTTTTCATTTGTATCTCCTTAATCATTTTAAATTTTGACAGGGCATACTAGTATGTTACAACAGACATTATAACATATAAGTTATATTTAGACTAATATATATTAATTATTATTATAACTAATATAAAGACTAATATAACTTATTTTTATCAAACATAAATACACATGGAGAACAATATAAATTCGCCCGTTTGTCAACAACAAATATACATTATTATCTTGACCTATTCGACCAAAATATTATATGAGCAACATGTCATCAATTTTCTTAATCATACATTAAAAACATTATAATCTCTTATAAAGTATCCAAAAAAGTTTGACATCCAATTAGAATATTATGTATTGTATATACTTGTGAGGCAGGGGTTCCATCTCGGCACATTCCCGTGCCGAGTCCTGTCTATACCCGTGGAACGGTAGCAAGCAAGGCGCAAGGGAACCAAAATAACATTTTATACACACATCACCATTTTTCGCGGAAGGTATACTTATATGACCCTTATCGTATCCGTCATATCTACTGATGGGATTGTCCTTGCTGGGGATAGTCTCGCATCGCTGCTTGGTCAGGTTAACGTGAGTCAGTCCAACGACATCACATGTCCAAAATGTAATCATCAGCATGTAGTACAAGCCAATTTTCGGGGAAATGTCCGACAGTCCACTTACGCCCATTGCTGTCCAAAAACGTGCCAAGAGGAAATTTGAAATGTTCAAGCGGAATCCAAGACACTCTTCGCTTGAGTTCGAAAAACTTGCCATCGGCTACTGGAGTGAAAAAATAGGAGATGGTTACAGAGCATTGGCATTCGACGATGAAGAAGGTCTCTGTTGGTTTTGGATAGGAGACCACAAAACTTATGAGAGATCAATTCGGTGACAACTGAAATATACAAGGGAGTGGGTATAAAAACCTACTCCCTTATTCTAATTAGCTAACAATTACTCTTATCAAACTTATTGAACAGGCATCCAAACACCGCAAATAGCGTTATATAAAATGGATTAGTCTTCGACTTCAATATCTACAGTCAAGAACGGATTCTGTTTCTTGAGCCGTTTAACCGATGCCATATCGTCAATAGGATTATCTTCTATTTGCAGGTGTTTCAGATTTTTCAAGGTTTTGAGAGTGCGAATATCGCGTATCTGATTTTTTGCGAGTCCTAAATGGGTCAACTGTGTTAATGCTTTCAAAGGTGTAATATCTGTAACTTGGTTTTTGTCAAGCCACAACATCTCAAGTTGCTGTAGTTGTGAAAGAGGTGTCATGTCGCTAATTTGGTTGCCGCTTAGATTTATGGATTTCAGTCGCGTCATTTGGGTAATCGGTGTAATGTCCTTGATCTTATTTTCATTGAGGTATAAACCCGTCAATTGCGTGAGTGTTGCAAATGGTGTAATATCGCTTATACTACTGTGGGTAACTGCTAAGGTTTTAAGTTTGGGCAATTCGGTTATCTGTCTAAGGATGTGCTGCAAGTTATCTATTTTGTATCCACCCAGAAAGAGCGCGCTCAGATTTGGCAGTTTCGTTAGTGGTGTGATGTCGCTAATTGGATTGTTACGAAGTTGTAAGTGAGTAAGCCGTGTTAATGCTGTTAGGGGTTCAATGTCCTTAATCTGATTATCCCGCAGGTCTAAATTTTCAAGCTGCACCAATGTCGTTATCGGTTTTATATCACGGATTTGATTTCCGCCGAGCGGTAGATATGTCAGTTGCGTTAACTTGCCAAGTGGCGTAATATCGGTAATCTGATTATACTCAATATCTAAATCCCAAAGGTTTGTCATACGTGCCAGTGGCGTTATGTCTGTGATCTGATTGCTTGAAAGGCGCAAACTTTCAAGGTGTTCTAACCCAGCAAGCGGTTGTATGTCGCTAATATCGTTATCATGAAGTTTTAAGGTTGTGAGTTGTGTCAGTTTGGCGAGCGGGGTAATATCACGAAGTTGATTATACTCAATATCTAAATCCCAAAGGTTTGTCATACGTGCCAGTGGCGTTATGTCTGTGATCTGATTGCTTGAAAGGCGCAAACTTTCAAGGTGTTCTAACCCAGCAAGCGGTTGTATGTCGCTAATATCGTTATCATGAAGTTTTAAGGTTGTGAGTTGTGTCAGTTTGGCGAGCGGGGTAATATCACGAAGTTGATTATGCTCCAGCGATAAATCTATCAACTGCGTAAGTTTACCCAATGGCGTTAGGTCAAGCAGTTGATTGTGTCCTGCTACTAAATGCATCAGTTCTGTCATACCCTGGATTGGACGAATATCATTTACTTCATTATCTTTAAAATGTAGCACCTCCAGTTTCGTCATCCCCGCAATTGGGCGAATATCGTCTACTTCGTTATAGCTAAAAGACAACGACCCCAGTTTTGTCATGCCTGCAAGCGGTTTTATATCCCTGATTTTATTGCCATCTAAGAATAACATTGTTAGCAACTGCATTTCGGAAAGCGGTGTAATGTCACTGATTTCATTGTGCCTTAGCGAAAGTACCATAAGTTTTGTCATGCCTGCCAACGGCGTAATATCGCGAATGTTGCTCTCCGTTAGAGACAGAACGGAAAGCTGCGTGAGATTCGCAAGCGGTGTAATGTCACTAAAATCACAACCAGATAGGGCTAACATTTGAAGCTGCGTGAGATTCGCAAGCGGTGTAATGTCAAGAATATGAGGGGTATTGATAGAAAGCGATATGCCCGCGCCAAAAAGCGGAAATCCCCTGCCACTCGGACTTATATGCATATTTCTACTATCAATATTAAGGTTATTATATTCTAAATTTAGGTTTACGAGTTGTGTCAGTTCACCGATGGGCGTTATATCCCGAACCTTGTTGAAAGATAGGTTTAATTCGGTGAGTTGATTCAGGTTGGTCAAGGGTTTTAGGTTTTCAATCCGATTACGCGACAGATTTAAGGAATTGAGTTGTGTCAGGTGCTGTAGCGGTGTAATGTCGACAATGTTGTTTTGGATCAGTGAAAGTTCTTGCAACTGTGTCAGGTGCTGTAGCGGTGTAATGTCTACGATTTGATTGTTTCCAAGTCCTAACCTTTTCAAGTTCGCCATCTTTTCTATGCCGGTGAGGTCTCGGATACTTTCTCCCCCAGCAGCAAATAGACTATCTACTTTTTTCAGATCCTTTTCTTGGATAGGTTCATCCGCATCTAATTCAAGGCGCAGTCGCACCACCGCAGCCAAGTTCGGATCAGGTACTACTGGAGCTGAGCACCCCACACATACGGGAGCGATACAGAATATGGCGATGAGGACAATCAACCTTCTCACAAGTTTCCTGTTCATCAGTAAATACATTTTATTATCCTTTGGTCGTTTATTCAGGCGTATCTGAATTTTCCTAATGTTATGTAATCATGCGGGTCAATCGTTTATTATAGTATACAATCCCTTTCTTAAAATATCAACTTTTGAGCGTAAGATTCTGAATGCCGATGGCTGAGTGCTGACGGCTAATTTCTATACCCAATTATCTGGAAAAACTGAAAAAGTACTAAAGGTAGGAACTATAAGAAACTCAAGTTTGGAATTGGAACGGATCAGGAATTGTATTTATACCTAACAGATAGCGTAATGATAGCACCCGTTAGGTGTTTTTACAGATGAGATAGCGTTATATAATGTTATCTCAGGTATAGCAGGCATATCGTAGGCAGTGGACGCGGCTATTGCGATGTCTCCGGTTTCCTGCGGTTTCAATGCCTCAAGAATATCAGTTTGCCTTATCATCTCACCGAGAATGTCCCGGGTGATGTTCACCAAAACATTATCAATTGGCAAGGTATCTAAACGCGATAATGTCTCAGCATCTGTGATAGAAATAACATTTTGCGAGACATGTTTGATTTCATTTTGCGGAGTGGATTGCGAAATCGAGATTAGATGGTGGCATATTTACAATCGGCGGTGCAATCTCATTTTTCACATCTGTCTGTAATATATTGATTGCCGGATTATCTGTTCTAATGTTTACAATCGGTTCTGGTGATATGATTACAGAGACTTCACACCGATAGTAGCAGAACGGAAATGTGAGCGAGCATCACCAAACTTCTGTGTGGCGCGTTCAGTGGAGTCAATCTGTCTTTCCAGAATCTTCATAGATTGAAGCAACTCATCATCAGCCCCACCGATTTTTTCAATATCATCGGCTTCTTTACCGAGACCGCCAAGGTGCTTCCGCAGATCAGTCGACTTGTCGTTTCAAATCCGACATTAAACGCCCCGCAGAATTGAACGCATCGCTATACCCACCGGATAAAATACCGTCAAGTATAATTTGAGTGCTTAATCTTTGTGTTACTGCCATACGACTTATTTCCCTGCTTCCTATTTGCTTTATATTGAGGTATTGAATTACACCATCAGGTCACCACTTCAGATCCGAAACTTTTTTATTTGAGTGTTCACTACGTTATTTTAATGTAAACTTAACCTCAAAACAACCCTTTTACAATCACATTTCAGAGGCGTAAATTAAGTTAATCTTTCCCATATTGTCCCATTTTGGAATTTGAAGCGATTTTATAATATTTGTAGATTTTGCATTTTATAGTAAAGCACATAATTATTTATACGCGTTAATGATTTCCTGAATTGATTTTTCGGCATTGTATTGCCAGCGTCTTTTGATGTTGGCAAAATCCTTTTCAATCGGGTTCAAATCCGGTGAATATGGAGGCAAAAATAATAGGCTCGCACCGCATCCGTTGATCAACTCCTGTGTGCGATTGCTTTTGTGAAATTTCGCATTATCAAGTATAACCATATGAGTTTGATCCAAATGCGCACATAAGTGTGTTTCAAGCCATTCGTTGAAACGCTCGGTGTTGCAAGCACCTGTAAAAAGTAAAGGTGCTATAAAATCATCCGATAGACGCGCGGCGATCAATGAGGTGCTTCTATACTGTTGACTTGAACGCAAATCTGAGACAATAGCTCCTCTTGGCGCATAAGCATAATGTCTGACTGCTTCTATCGTGAAACCGCTTTCGTCAATATAAACAGGTGCTTTGCCTTCACACAATGCTGCCGTGAGTGCGGACACATAAGCGTCTCTTTTCACAGCACATTGTTCTTTATATCCGAACTGCTTTTTTTCGCGTGATTTTCATTTTTTTCAGCGCATACCAAATACAATGCTTGGAAACACCGAAATGTGAGGCGCGTTCAAGTTGTGTATGATCAGGAAAATCGATAACATGTTGCCTGAGTGCTTCATAGTTCAGACGATAGGGTCCGCGAGGTCCCGGTTTTTTTAGATGTGAGAGGGTCTTCGGATTTTAGCCAAGTATAGATACACATGCGCGAGATGCAAAATGTTCGTGATGCGGCTGTTATACTACCACCTTCGTCTAAAAAATCTAAAACGCGTTTGCGTAAATCTGCTGAATATCTCATAATAACAGAGTCTCTCATGAATAAATTAAAATGTCAATATAATTATGGACTTTACTATAGTTTTATCTCCTGATTTAGATCTCGAATGTGTAACTTAGTTTCACATTTGAGATCACCACTTCTTCTTTCGTTTAAAATCAAATTCTGATCTCATATGGCAAATTGATTAGGTATGCGCAAAACGAGATAACATTCACTCTTTATTTATAGACAGATTTCTAAGATGAAAAAGGTGCATAAAATGAAAAATACGAGATTCATCATACCTAAAATTGACCTTTATCTGATGTCATAGTAAAAGCAAAATCTAACCTCTAAGATTAGGATCTATTTTGAACCTGCGGTTTATATCAACTATCTAATCTATTACCTATTCATCTTAATATTCTGTATAAGAAGTAAGGTAAAGCATAATGAACTACTTACGATCTGCATTACGGTTATTTTTATAATTATCCTTTCGTTTGTGGCGTAGAACCTACGACGGTACTAACGATTTTCTAATTGGGTGAGGAGTGGATTTATCAGAATTGTGTTTTTTATAGCTTATATTAACCTTGTCGGACATGGACGGAAAGAGATGTCCATTGCAGGTCGTGCGTTTGTCTTCACAATTTTCAGGACTAAAATTATAATCATGACGCTAAGGCAAACATGGAAACGAATGAAGTGAGTTTTTATAAATGTTAAGAATAATCGGGTGAGTGTGGTAGTATTTGGAGTATATGGTATTACTATTCACTTTGTTGGAGTTCGTCTATAGAGACTTCTACGACATTTTTATCATCTCCGATAAAGTATCGGTAATCCGGGAACTTTTCGGCGAGTTTTCTGTTTCGTTATTTCTATCTATAGCATAGATGTGTGGTTTGGCAAAAGGAGCATTCAACGGATAATGTACCCAATACGCATGTCCTTTTACAAAGACGAGTGCTTTTTTAATATCGTTTGTTTTAAGATATTCCTGAATTGTCCTGTCTTCACCGTAATCGTGGTACACTCCGGCAGTTGCGGGAATATTGAAAAGTACAGCAAACAGCAAAAGTCCCGTGAGTATAAAACAGATTGCACTTCGCGCGTGTGCATAAGAAGATATTTTTGGCCAATTAGCCAAAAGCTGCATGCCGAGGGCAATCCCCTTGCTTGTTAACAGAATGGCTGCGGGTAATGTTTCATACACAAACCTTGGACCCAAGTGGAACTCGTTGAAGAAATAGAAAACGTGTCCTACGAACAAGTAACTCATCCACCCAATAAGCATCCAGTCCCACGTCTCTTTTTTCCCGAATGCAAGATAGAGGACAACAAAAAAAAGCGATGGTATTGGCCACTCAAATAGATAATAGTTAAGTCCATTCAGGTTGCCGATCAGATATTTCACGCCTTGTATAATGGTGTGTGGTTGTTCCATCCATGGGTCTTGGTGGAAGCCTGGAAGATGCTCTCTACCATGTGCGGCAATATATCCCGAAAATCAGGGGTGTCCTGTTGTTGCGGCGTTATATGCGAGGAACGCGCCGCCAGCTGTGATGAGAGGTATTGCCCCAATTAGTATGTGCCGAATAGTCAAATGTTTCCGCATTACAATTGCTGCGATTCCGAGATAGACACAAAACCATGCTGTTGTGTAGGGGCGACATAGCAGTGCGATCCCTAAAGACGTGCCGCAGACAATTGCTGACAAGAATGGACGTTTCTTTTTTACCATCCACATGAAACTCAGAAAAGCCACTGTTATGAAAAAAAGTGTTGAAGTGTGTGACATGAACTCTGATGACATGAAAAGAAAAAAACTACTTGCACAAGCCAACAGTGCAGAAAGTTTTGCGATATTATTCCCATAAAGTTCCTTAGCGATCAGGAAAATTCCCCCAATTGTGAGTGCCCCGAGTAAAGGATTCACGAGCCAAAGTATCCGCACCAGCACGCCTAATGTGAGTATTGCAGGGAATCCGGGTGGGAACTGTGTATACCATTTATCAGATATGATGGTAAGGACGTTGTCGAAAAATTGGGGTTCTGGTGGCATCTGTGCGGAAAGCATGTCTTGTGAAAACAAGCGTGCTTGAAACATATACATGCAACCGTCGTATGTGCCGGGTACACCATCAAAGAGCATGTGTGAGATGACACAGCATATTATCAAGGTGCCCGCGACAGCACCTATGAGAAAAGTCCGTGTGGAAATGTTGTGTATCCATCGGAAGAGCCGCGAACCGATTGTATGAATAAACGCGGGGCATCTGTTGAGTAATCCGCGAAAACATAAAGCGATCCCAACACTATAAATAATCAGGCTGTATACATCGGAACGTCCTCGGACATCATTGAGTCGTGCGGTGTTCAAGTGTGTGTGCAGTGGCAGGACACAGATACAAAGCAAAATACAGAAAACAGCGTATTGAAATCGGTGCTGTTGCAACACAGTGAAGTTCGGGAGTATCAAAAGAAGTGTGTAGAGTAGAAGCACCGCCGCAACTACATTCGCACACCAAATCGGTAAAGGGATTAACAAGTGCTCAGATTGTTGCTGTGAAATAATCAGTTTGTCATCAAAAATAAAGAGGTTATTTTTGACCCAATACCCGATCAAGAGAAACAGAGTCCGTCCAAGAAATAACTACTTGTGCGCCACCACTGAAAGCGTTTGGATTTCACAAAGCATTGTCTCCTCTAAAATAATAGAAACTGATCTAACTGTCCCAGCAACGTAAAAACACTAAATTCCTGTTTTGTAGCAACAGGATGCACGCAAACATAAAGGCAGGGAGAAGCAGAGAACTACATTGGTTCTCCCTCAAAGACGGTCTTTTATCGCCTGCTTGTAAAATTATCTATCTCAGGTCCTGCATGTTTACAGCAATCGAAAAGCGTATTGCCAACCAAGTATAATTCGCCAAGTCTGTTTTATCGGGACGTGCCCTCACAATATCTGTGAAAGTAATAGAAAACAAAATGGTACTGTAAAACGGGTTATGTCTCAAAAAAATACTCCTTATGTGCTTTCCAAGTAAGGTTTCATATCCCAAAGCAAGATGGTGCCATCATAGCTGCCACTCGCCAAGATTGTGCCATCAGATGAAAACGTCAGATATTCGACATCTGTCGAATGGCTCCAAAGCGTTTTGATATTTTCACCACTTGCAACGTCCCACAACCGAATGGAGACTTTGTCTGTTCCTCCCCACCATGAACCGGAAGCGAGATACCGTCCACACGGCGTGAATGCCAAAGCATAGGGTTGCGTGCAACCTCTGGGTAGAAGTATTGCCAATTTTATTTCATAAGTTGTCGCATCCCACAAACGTATTTCACAAGACATACCCCCGGCGATAATATCTCCGCACGGTGAAAAAACTATCGCTTTTACTTTACGCTGTTGCGATGCCGTAAATGTAGAATTAAGCTTTTTATGCTGTCTTTGCATCTGCTCTGCATCCCCAGTATACAATTTAGCGGCTGACTTGCGATCTGTAGGAAGTGAGGCAACTTGTTGACCCGATACAATATCCCACACATAAGCAGAACCCTCCTTTGAAGTGCTGGCAAGTTGATCACCATCCGCACTAAAAGCAATTGTCTGAATTGCACCTGTATGTCCAGATAGTATTTTTAACGGTTCCTGTCCATCAAACAGATAACAATTTCCTTCTAAATCTCCGAACGCACAAGCCCCTGTCGCCGGGGCGGATGCGGAGGCGATTATACGCGTATCTGGCAATGTGAAAGTCGCAAGTATTTCATCCGTTTCAACATTCCACACAACCTCTATGTTTGTATTCCTCACAGTGCCACAAGCTTGCATATTTCCCGCTGGCGAAAAATAGATTTGTCTTATTGACCTTTTATTATCATAAATCCGTCGTTGCCACCGTTTTTCTAAAACATCCCAACAATGAGCACCACCACTATCAATGCTAACAAGTGCCTTCCCATCAGGGGAAAAGATTGGGTCAAGAGAGATATGACGGTGTCCTAAAGTTGCAACACCTTTGTCCGATAAACTCTCTATCCACAATTTCAAGGGATTATGGACAGCAAGATGCGTTCCGTTTAGAAAGTGGTAGGAAAAAATGTACCAGCCATAATCAAACTCGTCTATCTTTTCACTATCTTCTACATTCCACACGGTGATTTTTGAACCATTACCACAGGCTGCGCGTAATTGACCTGAGATGGTATAGGAAGGAATTACCTGATAACATTGTGGATAATCTGATGAAGTACTTATCTGCTTGTCCGTGGGTTTCTCGCTAACTATATCCCATTCCTTGAGGGTGCCAGATGCATCTCCTATAGCAAGATATTTACCACACGGGGAAAAAGCAAGCGTATCTATCCGTGTGGTATAATCTCTAATAGAAGCAATCGGTTTAAACGTTTTCATATCCCACACCGAAATGAAATCCGCAGTGCCATCTGCATCTACTGGACTGGCATGAGCAAGGAGTTGTCCATCGTGGGAGAAACAGAGTGGACGCTGAACATCTCTCCTACGCTTTTCTAACGTTATTTCCGGCGCGATTGAAAGTTGGGCAATCTGCTCACAAGTATCCGCATGCCAGATATAAACAACCCCCGAACGTCCTTCAGACGTAGCGAAGTGCTGATTATCTGCCGGAAAGGCTACTCGTGAAGAACCTGGTAGATGTCTTACCTGAGAAACACAATCGCCTGTAGATACATCAAATACCTTGATTATTCCATCGCAATTGCAGATAATAAGCCGTTTTCCGTTGGGAGAGAAGGTAATCCTTGTAATTGCCCCTCTTTTTGTTTCCCATATTGCCACAGGAGACCTGGTAGACACGTCATACCACCAAACACCGATCCATGTGCCAACGAGGAGATACTTGCCATCCGGGGAAAATGCCAATGCATTATTCACGGTGCCTTTGCCGAACCGAGCAATTGCTCCCTCTGGAAGAGCCCATGTGTTGACATTGGCATTTATTTCTTTGCCTTGTATTGGAATCTGTAGATTTTCATTTTCCATCTAAAAACCTTTGTAAAACGGGTGCCACTTAGCGGGGTGACACCCCGTTCTTAATATAAAGCACCTATTAATCTGGTACACCTGACCTACCACCATCACCATTGCGGGTATCATCATCCATTGGGTCATTAGGCTCGCCACATGCTTCTGGGTTATCCCCACATAACTCACCTTCATTTGCACATTGAATGTCATCAAAATCATCAATTGCACAAGTAGAACAGCTATTTTCGTGAGCACAGTTATCCGAACAAACTGCCTTATCATCCCCACAGGCTCCATCAGATTCACACAAATCAGTTGAACATCCCTCATAGACCATATACGACGACAGGCAATCACACAGAACTGGATCAGGATCACCACCACCGGATCCGCCACCGCCTGCCGCTGCGAGCCATTCCTCTACTTCACCACCTGTGACTGTTTCCACATTAAAACCATCAAAAGCGAAAGCATAAACAAAACCACTACAAACCATCAGGGCTATTAACACAGTGCCGACGAGGTTCGGTTGATTTAGAAACTTTTTGAAAAACATTATATTCTCCTTTTATTTTTATACCGTGTGGGCATCTAATTTTGAAATATCGAGACACACATTCAAGCAAATCAACGCTATGAATTCCTTTTGGCATTCAGCGTGTCTCGGATTTCGCGCTTCTTTTAAAGCACGTTCTCTATCTCAGTAGATATTCTACAGAGATAGATTATTAACTACCACACCCACATCCACCTTTGTCCGCATCATCACTTGGTGGTGTAGAGAAAACTGTTTCGTCTGTTCCATGTTTCTCTTACGCTCACTTATTATATCAATCGGTGCGTGGCTATCGGGACGTGCCCTCGCAATATCTGTGAAAGGAACAGATAACAGAAAAATAAAATGATACTGCAAAACGTGTAACGTCTCGAAAATCCTACTTATGTGTTTTTCAAGTAAGGTTTCAAATCCCAAAGTAGGATAGTGTGATCAAAACTACCACTCGCTAAAAGTGTGCTATCTGGTGAAAACGCAAGACATTGAATATCTGTCGGGTGTCCCAGAAAAGTGGCTATATTTTCACCGGTGCTAATGTCCAACAACCGAACAGCTACTTTCTCTAAACCAGGTCTCCAAACTTCACCGTAAGCCAAATACTGACCGCAAGGAGAAAACGTTATCGGATCTACATTAGCGAAAGTTGTGTCTATTGTCACGCGTTCTTCACACTGTTCAATATCCCACACAAGCATCCTGTCAAAAGAAAAATGTGCCGCAATTAAATTTCCACAGGGAGAAAGAGCTTTGGGTATAAAATCTGGAAACTCACAGAGCTCTTCACCGCACATCACGTCCCACAGAACACTTGTGTCGTCCCAATCCATGCTTTGAAGCCGTGTGCCATCCAGACTGAATCTCACGGTGTGGACCCAATTCGTATGTTTACCTCTGAATATGTGTTTCATCTGTCTACGTGCAACATCCCAGACATAGATTGCACCATTTTCAGGGTCATTTTCCTGCCAGCTCTCATCAGTATTTTTCGTTCCATTCCCACAGGCAAGCAGGTTCGTGGCGGGCGCGTATGCCATTCCAGTTCGTTGATTGGGCAATCCTCCAGGGATAGTGAGTTCGGCTATCGGTTCACTTTGTCCAATTTCCCACAGATTCAAGGTATTGCTCCACAAGTCAGATTCTCCCGGAAGAAACCCAGCTGCATAAAAGTTTCCAGTCACCGTGTTACAATATACAGCAACGATATGACAACGCGGTTCTGTAACGACACGTTTCGGACGATGGGTTGCAACATCCCATAGAATGACCCCACCAAATTGCCGATACCCGGCAGCAAGCGTCTTTCTATCAGGTGAAAATGTTAGTGAATGCAGATCGCCAAGTTCCCACGGCAATATAGAGAGAGGCTCTGTCCGTTCCACCGACTTGACTTGGACTTCAAAATCACTTTGGAAGGCAAGATGGGTCCCGTTGGAAAAATGAATAGGAAAAATTGCAGCAGTATAATAATTTTTTTCCTGAAAAGTATACAACGCCTTTTGCTGTGCGACATCCCACAGAGTAACTGTGCATTGATCATGAGAGATACCTGCTGCCCGAAGTGTGCCATCGGGGGCGTAGGAGATGTCCATCCAATCGTCACCTGACGATGGATACGTTTGCTGCAGCTGCCACGTGGCAGTGTCCCAGACTTGAACCGTCCCTTTCACCCCGCCAGCCGAAAGGAACTGACCACAAGGTGAAAAACTGAGCGCGTGCACACCTTCGGGATCTCCTGTGAGGCGGCTGATGCGTTTACCGAGCGTTATATCCCATACGCTGATAAAATCCGACCAATGTGACGACGCGATGAGGCGATCGTCCGGTGAAAACGCCAAGGTACCGCTAAAGTTCCAAAAGAATCTATTATCCTCAGCATTGCAACAGAGCGCGATGTCTTCCGCAGGTAATTCCAGCGATGTCCGTACTCTACCGGTTAACGACTCATAGATGTCGACAATAACGTCACCGTGGTTACTTGCAGCAAGCCATTGCCCCGATGGAGAAAAGCAGAGGCTACAATAGCCATTATCAGGTGGATCGTCACGCATCCTTGCAGGATATTCCATGACAGCGATTCGTTTCTGTCTTTGCAAATCCCATATCTTAATAACCTGCTTCCCATTTTTATCACTATTACTCACTGCCAACACAGGTTGCCCTGAACAGAGGGTGATGCTGCTAACCATGCCTCGTCCCGTTTCAAACAACGTAACGGGCTGGCGTGTAGTGAGGTTGTACCACCACACACCCATCCCAGTGCCAGCTGCTAAATACGTCCCATCCGCGGAAACTGATAAATCACATAAGGCACCCCACCCATAACGAGCAATTGCGCCTTGTGGTAGTTCCCAAACAGTGGAATAATTTTTATTCATAGAAACCCTCGAAAGTGACTTGCAAGAAACATAAAATATCCTAAATCAATTACTTACCCTTTGTTACACTTCTTGGTATTATCGGATCCATCGGGACATGAGTTACCACCCGAAGAACAATATTTGTTACTACCACCAGAATTAAAAGGACACTTTGGGTCTGAACTCGTTCCACATCCTGGATGAGTATGCTTACACTTTGATTTTCCCTTCTTCATTGCACAATTATTTGACTGATGAGTACAATTTGTACACGGATTAGTTGCACTACCGGTGCATCCTGCCCAGCTTTGTACACATGCATTGTTAGTACAGTTCTTATTATAGTTCTCTTTTCCGGAAGCCTTTTCGAGCCATTCCTCTACTTCGCCACCTGTGACTGTTTCCACATTAAAACCATCAAAAGCGAAAGCATAAACAAAACCACTACAAACCATTAGGGCTATTAACACAGTGCCAACGAGGTTCGGTTGGTTCAACACTTTTTTCAAATACATGAGATTCTCCTTTTATTTTTATGCCGCGTGGGCATCTAATTTTGAAATATCGAGACACACCTTAAAGGTATCTCGGATTTCGTGCTTCTTTCAAAGCACGTTCTATATTCCCCCGATGGGGAACTCTATGTTTGGTAATTTTTAACCAAAACTTCGATTGTGTTTTGTTAAATCAATTCCTCTGCCAAAAGGGAACAGCATGGCAACGCATTTTCTCGGTTCCAGCGAGAAACCAAGAGAACGAAGAGGTTCTTCGTATCTACTGTTCTCGCAAGTCTGCCATGTTAGGGTGCCCGAATTATTGCCAAAAGTAAATGTGTTTTGTTAAATCAATTCCTCTGCCAAAAGGGAACAGCATGGCAACGCATTTTCTCGGTTCCAGCGAGAAACCAAGAGAACGAAGAGGTTCTTCGTATCTACTGTTCTCGCAAGTCTGCCATGTTAGGGGTGCCCGAATTACTGCTTGTATTGATTTAATAACTTCAATTGGTTCCTCACTCGGTGCGACGGGGTCACAAATTGATCCGTTTGGAAAAAGCTCTGATGGTTGAGACCAAATCGTGTACCCGATAATCTCTTGACTACGGTGTAACACCCGGTAATCATTCATGTTGGAATAATCTACACTCATATCCCGAGGATCCCACCAAACATGAAAATTTTGCCTTACCGAAACTTTGTCCAACTGATGTAAAACGCTTAAATCTTCAAGATGTGTATTCCTCCATCTAAGTGGAGAAGTATTCCGTTCTGGTAGCAATTGCATCCATAATTCTTTGGTGACCTGCTCGTATCCAACGTTCAGATATAATTGACGAGCCACCTTTGAGTCTGTCTCAAGAATACTCCCCCGATAACCTTTCTTCTTAAAATACGTGTGCATTTCCAACATCAAGGTGGTTGCGATGCCCTGTCGACGCATACCAGGGGCAACAAAAACAGCTGAAACTGTTCCAAACTTCTGAATCTTTTCTTCAATAAATAATGAAGTTGATTCACCCATCGCATGCCCAACACACCTCTCGCCTAAAAAAGCCAAACGAATTCCTTCAGGCTCAAGACTATCGTCTAAATCGTCAAATTTATGTCGAAACCAGTCCTCGTTGGTATTCGGCAAAAATGATAAGACTGCATCATCATCGCCAGGCTGCCAATGTCTATAAATGATTATATTACTCATGAGTTCACTTGTTTTAGCAAAATATTTATAGATATTTCCCGATATATCTACTTATAGGTCAAATGGACAATTATCAATTATTCAATACGTGATAAGAAATTTTGCATGCTGATTGACTATTATGGTAGATTATTGAATTATTTATACATATTACAGGACTTACGCATTTCATCTTAAAGTCCTCTTGATAAAGGGAATTTAGAAGGTAAAATAGTTAAAATTACGACTTTTTGAGTGAAAAACACTGCTTTCGGATGGAATTTGCGTAAGTCCTGCATATTAATAATATCTTCACAAGTGTTTTATCTTTATTGTATTCTCGTAATCGTTTTATGTTTGCAAAATCGTGTTCAATCGGGTCATAGTTTGGAGAATAGGGTGGTAGATACAATAACGATGCCTTTGTTGCTTCTATCAGTTCTTTTGTGCGTTGTGTTCTATGAATGCGAGCATTATCCATTATTACTAAATGGTCTGCTCCTAAATGTGGACATAACTCACATTCAAGCCACCTATTAAAAAGCTCCGCATTGCAGCTGCCTTCAAATAATGTGTGTGCTGTAAATACATTCTCCTTGCGAGCTGCGACTAAAGTTGTTGTGCGGGTTCTTTGACTTGATATGAGGTCTTGGACAGGTTCACCTTTTTGCACATAACCATAGCGTCTAAAACTTTCTGATTGAAACCCGCTTTCGTCAATAAATACTAATGATTTTCTGCGATATTTTTCGGTTGTGAGTTGTTGTTGGTATGCTTCTCGCTTGTGATCACATCGTTCCTTATAGCCGAGTGTCTTTTTTTCGCGAGATACCGAGTTTTCGTAGCCCATACCAAATACAATACTTTGAGACACCAAAATGTGCGGCACGCTCTATCATCGTTTGATCAGGATAATCTTTTACCTGTTGTTCAAGTGCCTTATAGTCAATACACCTGGGACCTCGGGGACCCGGTTTTTGAACCGCAAGCGGGTCTGACGCTCTTTGCCATTTGTAGATAATATCACGGGAAACATTGAAAAGTTTAGCAGCTTCTACTTTGCTGCCGCCATTTTCAATAAAAGTAAGAACCCGTTTTCGTAAATCAAGTGAATATGCCATAATACCATATAGTATACCACAATCAGGAAAATGTATAATTATTTCTATACTTTACCATAACTCCAAACCTTTTTGCTCAAGACCATAACAAATGGGGTCTACCTCCAGGAGCGAAAGCACGTCTCGGTAAAGGTTCCATAAGTGAAATTGCATTTTCTCCAGATGGCAAACGTATAGCAGTTGCGAGTAGTATTGGTATTTGGATTTATGACGCACATACAGGTGAAGAACTTGATCTACTAAGAGGTGACACACCTTCTGTCAGAAGTGTATCTTTCAGTCCAGATGGTTTCATATTAGCAAGTACAATAGGGTTTAATACAATCATCTTGTGGGATGCTCGGACTTGGAACTCAACTACGAACATTGAAAGGACATACAAGGGCTGTCTTTAGCATTGTATTCAGTCCAGATGGGTCTACATTGGTAAGTTCGAGTTGGGGACGCTACTGTGCATTTATGGGATGTAAGAACAGGTACAACTCTACTAATACTGACAGAGCATCGTGACTTTGTCAATTGTGTTGCGTTCAGTCCCGATGGCATGACCTTGGCAACTGGGAGTGCAGACACTGATGGCGTCTGTGGGATGTAGCAACTGGAAACTCCTTATGACATTGACAGATCATAAGGAGAGTATCGCAAGTGCGGGTAGAGACACTGATGTGCGTATATGGGATGCGCAAACAGGCGCACACCTTAGGACGTTGAAAGGACATTCAAGGATGGTTTATACAGTTACATCCAGTCCTGATGGCAAAACCCTCGCAAGCGGCAGTCGTGACGGCACCTTGCTGCTATGGGATCTCACCCCTGACATAGTGGATTAGGTATTATTGAAGTAATTCGGAACGTTGGAACATTTTCTCCCTACCTAAAAAAATATTTCCAGCAATATATCAGTTTACTCTCTCTAATCCTCATAACGCACGACACTAAAACAAACTCAATTCTTCTAATTACCAACCACAATTTTATTATTCCAACACAACAATTTGTGCATCCACAAACTGTGTAACAGTAAACAGGCAATACTGTTACGCAGAACACATACTAAAATAAAAGGACAAACTTTATAGTGAAAAAATTATTGTTTTCAATTCTTATATTTGGGCTTTCAACATCCTTTTTAGCACCAAACATTTCTGCTAAAGACTACACACAATGGGGGTTACCCGATGGGGCGAAAGCACGTCTCGGTAAAGGTTCAATAAAAGAAATTACATATTCCCCAGATGGGAAACGTATAGCGGCTGCAAGTAGTATCGGTATTTGGATTTATGATGCACAGACAGGAGAGGAACTTAACCTCCTCGCAGATCGGACATCTGATGTGAAAAGCGTGGCATTCAGTCCAGATGGATTTACAATTGCGAGTGGAAGTGGAGATGCTTCTGTCAGTTTATGGGACGCGAGAACAGGAGTGCATCTTCGATCAATGTCTGGACACAGCAGTGGAGTAAATAGCGTTGTGTTTAGTTCAAATGGAGAACTATTGGTAAGTGGGAGTGACGATGCTACGGTTCGTGTGTGGGATGTGCGGACAGGGGCATCACTGCAGACACTTACTGGACACACGGAAAGGGTATGGAGTGTTGCTATTAGTCCTGATGACAAGACAGTTGGCAGTGCCAGTTGGGATAATACAGCGCGTTTATGGGATGTGCAGACCGGAACATCAATTCGGACACTTACTGGACATGAGAAGCATCTCTTGGTAGTTGCGTTTAGTCCGGATGGCAAGATACTTGCCAGTACAAGTTGGGATAGAACCGTACGACTGTGGGATACGGAGACCGGTGCATCTCTTCAAACGTTGAAAGGGCATACTGCGGGCGGAGTTATTGATGTTGTATTCAGTCCGGATGGTAAGACTATCGCAAGTGCGGGGGTTTGGGATAAAAGAGTTTGTCTTTGGGATGCTGAATCCGGGGAATCCCAACGGGTATTAAGAATGCATACGGATGATACGACCAGCATTGCGTTCAGTCCAGACGGCGGTACACTTATAACAAGCAGTTATGGCGAAGCGGTGTGTCTATGGGATGTGAACACGGGTGAACATCTTATGGAACTTATAGGACATACCGATAAAGTTAGGTGTGTGACGATCAATGCTGATGGTTCTAAACTTGCAAGCGGCGGATGGATGGATAATTCCGTGCTTTTGTGGGATGTGGAGACAGCACGACCACTTCATGAGTTGGTAGGACACACGTGGGAAATATCTTGTGTGGCGTTGAGTCCGGATGGCATGACCCTGGCAAGTGGGAGTTATTCGGAGTCAGACGATACTGTGTATCTATGGGATGTGCGGACAGGAACACCTATTCAGAAGTTTAAAGGGGATACGGATGGGATTAATAGTATTGCATTCAGTCCCGATGGAAAGACACTCGCAAGTCAAGGTACTGAGAATAGTGTGCTTTTGTGGGATATACAATCAGGTACATCTATTCGGAAACTCACTGGACATACGGATACAATCGTTAGCGTGGTCTTCAGTCCGGATAGTAAGATTCTGGCAAGTGGGAGTTGGGATGGCACCATGCGTTTGTGGGATTTGCAGACAGGTACATCTATTCGCGAATTGATAAAGCATGATCATAGAGTCGGTTGCGTTGCATTTAGTCCGGATGGAAAGATACTCGCAAGTGGAAGTTGGGATGATACCGTGTGCTTGTGGGATGTGCAGACAGACACACTTATTCGGGAATTGATAGGACATACGAATGGTGTTGTGAGTGTTGTCTTTAGTCCGGATGGTAAGATCCTCGCAAGCGGGAGCTGGGACAACACCATCCGTCTTTGGGATGTGCGAACAGGGACACATCTTTTGACGTTGACAGGACATACGGATAATGTGTCAAGCGTAGTATTTAGTCAAGATGGTAAGATCCTCGCAAGCGGGAGCTGGGACGGCACCGTGCTGCTATGGGAACTTGATTCACCAGACAGAGAAAATACTAATTGACGCGTTTAGATGACACCGTGCTGCAATACGTGTTTTTATGCACTTCTGCTTTGTCAACATTTAATTGTCCGTCGCTATTCGGAGATTGCTCCTACCGATGGAACGCTTATGGTAGGAATGAACTCCGATTCCCGACTGCTTTCAAGACCCATCAATTATCACTTGACGAGGCACTACTATAATTTGGTAAAAATATGTTAAAAAGGTGGTGCAGTCAAACGCAGAAACGAACGCGACACTTCATCCAACTCCTCCCGAATAACTTCATCTAATCCCCATCCAACACCACCAATTGTGTCATCCAACTGTTCTATTGTATCACTGCCACTGATAGCGACGCTGACCTCGGGGTGTGATACTACCCATTTCACAGCAAGTTGCGCGGGAGTTTTTCCTATCTCATCTGCAAGTCGTTTGAGCGTAGCAATAACTTTTCCCGTTGCTCCGCGCATTCTGCGGTCATATTCTTCCCGATATCGTCTTGCCCATAACGTTCCATCTGGTGGCGGTTCATCTGGAGAATAGACTCCGCTCAACAAACCAACCGATAGTGGACTATAACACATTACCCCAAGTCCTACCTCACGCACTAACCCAAACATCTCGGTTTCCAAATCTCGATTCAGCAGGTTGTACATATTTTGAATGCACATATATGGTGTAGCGTTAATACTATCGGCTGTCCAGAGTGCTTTGCATACTTGCCATGCATGATGATTACAACAACCAAGATAGCGCACCTTACCGGAACGTACCAGATCGTCTAAAGCTCGGATTGTTTCCTCTTGTGGCGTAGTATCGTCCGTCATGTGTATGAGGTAGACATCAATATGGTCAGTTCCTATCCGTGCCAGTGTACGGTCTATCTCCCGCATGATGTGGTATCGTGATAACCCAGAATCGTTTATTCCCTGTCCGATTTGGCTGCAGACTTTGGAGGTGATTACCACATCATCGCGTTTCCCTTTAATCGCTTTGCCGAGAATAACCTCTGAACGACCTATATTTGCGCGGTCATCCATCGGTCCGTAAATATTTGCACAATCAATCAGATTGATACCTGAAGCAATAGCGTGCTCAATCAAACGTTGGGCAGCACTTTCATCAGCTTGTCCCCTAAATCCTAAACCTAATGCAAGTCGACTTACCTTCATTCCTGATCTACCAAAATTCACATAAACCATAATTTATCTCCTATAGCAAAATATATGAATGAACTGATACCAAAAATATAGTGTTATTGTTCTCGGACTGACATTCGCAAAGCACCAACAAGTCGCTGCATATCTGCAGGTTTTGGTGCAGAAAATAGCAATCTTTCATTTGTAATAGGATGCTCAAATTGAAGGGTACGTGCGTGTAATGCCTGCCGTTTTAGGTATATGAGGGCATGTTTTATAGGAAGCGGATCGGCATCGTTTAACGCACGTTGTTCGCCTCCATAGATTGAATCACCCACAACCGGATGTCCGATATGTTGCAGATGTACACGAATTTGATGTAGTCGTCCTGTTTCTAATGTAAGTTGAACGAGTGAAAATTTGTGGTAACTTTCTAATACTTGATAATGTGTGATTGCACGTCTGCCATTGTTCTCTACTGTGGTCATCCGTCGTCTGTCACGACGACTCCTTGCGATCTGAGCATCAATCGCTCCAGTAACTTCAACAGGTATGCCACACACAACTGCAACGTATTGACGTGTTATAGTGTGTTTTTCAAACTGCACCGATAGTTGGCGATGGACAACGTCTGTTTTCGCAACAACGAGAACACCCGATGTATCCTTGTCTAATCTGTGAACGATCCCTGGTCTTTCTACCCCACCGATACCAGATAGATCCGTACAGTGTGTGAGCAATGCGTTGACGAGTGTTCCCGTATTCACACCGCTTGCAGGATGCACAAGCATACCTGCGGGTTTGTTAATGACAATTAAATGGCTATCTTCGTAAAGGATATCAAGGGAGATATCCTCTGGTTGTAGGGTTTCTAATGGTTGGGAATCTGGAAGCAAAAGGCAAACTTGGTCACCAGAACGGAGCGAATAACTCGGTAGTTTGGAAATGTTGTCATTGACAGTAACAGCACCACCTCGAATCAGTTTCTGCAGGTAAGTCCGTGATACACCGTCACATACACTTATTAGAAACTGATCCAGACGTTTTCCTTTCTGATCTGTTTGGATGTGATATATTTGCGTCTCGTTTTCCATTGTTAAGAATTAGGAGACATTTATCCTGTCACAGCACCTTCAGATGCGGATGAAACAGAGTTTGCATATTTCGCCATAACACCACGTGTATAGCGAGGTTCAGGAGGAGTCCACTTTTCAAACCGTGTTTGTATTTCAGTATCCGAAAGTGTAACGTCAAGAGTGCGTGCCTTAGCATCAATAACGATTTCGTCACCCTCTTGAAGAATCGCGATCGGACCACCATTTGCTGCTTCAGGAGCAACATGGCAGATCATAAAACCGTGTGTAGCCCCAGAAAATCTTCCGTCAGTTAAGAGTGCCACGTCTTCGCTTAAACCTGCACCGACGATTGCTGCAGTTACGCCTAACATCTCACGCATACCTGGACCTCCAGTTGGACCTTCATATCTTATTACGATAACATCACCGGGTTTAATTTTCCCTCCTTTGATGGCAGCGAAGGTATCTTCTTCACGTTCAAAGATACGTGCGGGTCCACGATGTAACGTCTTTTCCTGTCCAGCTAATTTGATAACACACCCATCTGGTGCAAGATTACCTCTTAAGATAGCGAATCCACCTGTTGGTTTTAGTGGTTCATCTACTGCTCTTACAACTCTCTGACCATCGGTCTCAGTTGCTGCATTTGCCTCTTCCCCGATTGTATTTCCTGTAACGGTGAGTTCATCTGTGTGGAGCAGACCTGCTTCAGCAAGACGTTTGGCTAAGAATGGAATACCACCTGCCTCATATAGGTCGGTAGCGACAAACTGTCCACCGGGTTTTAAGTCTGCCAATACAGGAGTACGCTGGCTAATAGTATGAAAATCCTCAAGTGTCAAAGGTATTTGTGCTTCGTGGGCAATTGCAAGGAGATGCAGAACACCGTTTGTTGAACCCCCAGTAGCGGCTACAGATGTAATAGCGTTCTCAAGAGACTTGCGCGTTATAATTTGACTGGGACGACGATCAGCAGCAAGCATATCCATAACAAGTTGTCCTGCTTTGTATGCTTCGTCGTCTTTTTCCTCAACTACAGCGGGTACACTTCCACTCCCCATCGGTGCAATACCCAACATTTCAACTGCGGTTGCCATCGTATTAGCCGTGAATTGTCCTCCGCATGCACCAGGTCCAGGACATCCTTTGCTAATCAGGTCATCCAATTCCTCTACTGTGATAGTGCCTTCAGCATGTTGACCAACCGCTTCAAATACATCTTGAATAGTGACATCACGTCCTTGAAAATTACCGGGCATGATGGAACCACCGTATAGCGTAAGAGATGGAATATCTAAACGTGCCAATGCCATCACGGTACCAGGTACTGTTTTGTCGCACCCGCACAGTGCAACTACGGCATCAAACATATTACCGATGGATACTAATTCTATTGAGTCGGCTACTATCTCTCGACTGATAAGAGAGGTTTTCATGCCTTCAGTTCCCATAGTAATACCGTCTGAGATGCTGACTGTATTGAATTCGAGAGGCGTTCCACCCGCATCGCGAATCCCCTGTTTAACTTTTGCAGCAAGCCGTCTCAAGTGGAAATTACAGGGACCGATCTCAATCCAAGTATTCGCAACTCCGATAATCGGTTTGTCAAGGTCCTCTGGTGATAGTCCACCATCACCGAACATAAGCATAGTTCGTGCTGCGGCGCGATCAGGTCCGTCGGTAATCACATGACTTCGTGGTTTCAGTTCATTAGACATTGTCTTGTCCTCCTACAATTAAATGGCGATGGTAGAGACATGGGAATGGTTCACAGAATGCCGAATGTCAAAATATATAACTACATTGTAAATTCATAAACAAGGTCTACATTTGGAGCATCTTTAAGACGTAAAATGATGGTGCCTGCTTCCTGTCGATATGCTTCTTGATACATACTTTTGATTGACGTAAGGTCGAAGTGATAATCTTCTGTTGGGTATGCCTCACAAGTGTCCCCGTTAGCATTATGAGCGATATATACGTGTAACTGTACAGGAAAAGATTCAAGAAATGTATTGGAAGCAACCAAAGTGAATTGGTGTGTTTCACATCCACCACTGTAGGACAAGTTGACCTTCAATATATCACCATCTATTATGGCAGAATTCAAGGCATATTCGTCAGAACCAAATCTATCCCCTGCCTCACCAATAAAAACGTCACCTGTATAGGTAATATCGTCCGGAATTACGCCATCATTGGAAACAGATGTGAGACCATCGGGTTCAGTATTCATCTGATTCTGTAGTTGCTGACATCCGATTGCACACAAGATAAATATGCTCAGAATAATTCTGTTTGAGTAATTTAGTTTCATATCTCGTTCCTTTGATGACACCAACTATTGCATGCCTATCCAACTACTAAGAACACCACCATATTTTGCAATGAGACCCGCAAACACAACAGAAACCATAGACATCAACTTAATCAGGATGTTAAGTGAAGGACCTGAGGTATCTTTGAAAGGATCGCCAACGGTGTCTCCGACAACTGTAGCTTTATGCTGTTCTGACCCTTTTTCACCGTATTCCTCTTTGTGTTTTCCTTCTTCAATAAACTTTTTAGCGTTATCCCATGCACCGCCAGCGTTTGCCATCATGATTGCCAACACGAAACCTGTTGCCAAGCCACCTGCAAGTAAACCTAATACACCACCGACATTAAATATCAACCCTACAGCGACAGGAACAACAATCGCAATAAGTGATGGGAAAATCATCTCACGTTGTGCACCTGCAGTTGAGATACTGACACATCGTGCATAATCCGGTTTCACTTCACCTTTCATAATACCAGGGTTTTCACTAAATTGTCGTCGCACCTCGTCTACCATAGCACTCGCAGCACGACCAACAGCCTTCATTGTCAATGCACAGAAGTAGAATGCCATCACTGCACCAATAAATAGACCTATCAAGACTTGTGGGTTCATTAAAGTCACATTATAGTAATCCATGAATTGGTTTACCGTAACTTTTAGTGTCTCCACTGATTCTCCATTGATTAGTATTGTCTTTTTATCTGCCAAGTAGATTAGACCGTGTCGGATTTCCTCAAGGTAAGCTGCAAGGAGTGCAAGAGCAGTCAACGCAGCTGAACCAATTGCAAAACCTTTACCGGTTGCAGCAGTTGTGTTACCCAGCGCGTCTAATTGATCAGTACGTTCTCGGACACTCTCATCAAGCTTTGCCATTTCAGCATTACCGCCAGCGTTGTCTGCAATAGGTCCGTAAGCATCTGTTGCAAGTGTAATACCAAGTGTTGCAAGCATACCGACCGCAGCAATGCCTACGCCATAAAGACCCATAAGTGGTTCAAATTCTTCGAAAGCCCCACCTGGCAGATAGTAACTTATTGCAACTGCAACGATGATAGTTAGGACAGGTATTGCGGTTGATTCCATGCCAACAGCAATACCTTCAATTATTACTGTTGCGGGTCCTGTTTGTGCCTGCTTCGCTATAGCACGTGTTGGTTTGTATTCGTGAGAGGTGAAGATTTCGGTTACTTTACCTATTACCAATCCTGCAATTAGACCAGTGATAATCGCTCCCCAAACTTGCCATTTGTTCGGTAGTTCAAGGTAAAGCAGTACAGGAAGGGACGCAATTGCGATGCCAAATGCACTACCGTTGATACCCAAGTTAAGTGAACCCATCAACTGTTTCATTGATGCCCCTTCTTTCGTTCGTACCAGATAGATGCCTATAATGGAAAGAATAACACCGATACCAGCGATAATCATTGGGGCAGAGAGGTATTTCAATTGAAGGGGAAGATTACCGTGATCTTTGGCTGCAACAGCAGCGACACCAAGAGCAGCAGTTGCGAGGATTGAACCTGCATAAGATTCGTAGAGGTCAGCACCCATACCGGCAACATCACCGACGTTATCACCGACGTTATCAGCAATGACAGCAGGATTGCGTGGATCATCTTCAGGAATTCCTGCTTCAACTTTCCCTACAAGGTCAGCACCGACATCGGCTGCTTTTGTATAGATACCACCCCCAACGCGAGCAAACAGTGCCTGTGTTGAAGCACCCATACCGAAACTCAGCATAATCACAGTTATTTGTGGTAGTGGATTTTTTCCTAAAAATTCGGGACCTATCCAAGATATCTTTGGGAAGATATAATAAAGAATGAGAAACCACCCAGTTATGTCAAGCAACGCAAATCCAACAACTATCAATCCCATAACCGCTCCTGCACGGAAAGATACCTTTAAACCTGCATTGAGACCTCTCATCGCAGCACTTGTGGTACGCGCGGATGCATTAGTCGCTGTTTTCATTCCCAAGAAACCACAGAGACCTGAGAAAAAACCTCCTGTCAAGAAAGCAAACGGAACGACCTGATTTTGGGCTTTAAGAACAAAAGCCATGAAGATAAAAATGATACAGAGGACAGCAAAGACGATACCGACCACTTTATATTGTTGTCTAATATATGCCATCGCGCCTTCGCGAACAGATTGTGCAATTTCGCGCATCGTTTCATTTCCTTCGTCCTGTTTCATCATAGAACGATAGAAATGGTATGCAAAAGCTAATGCGATGAGCGAACTGATAGGGGCAATCCACCATACCGATGGTATAGGTGGGGTAGGGTCTGTTTGGGCAAAAGCCGTGGTGGCTAAATTCATAACTGCTGCACATGTCAGAAATATCTTCCAATTTAACCACCGTCTTTTGCTGCAAGTGATTTCACGCATTAAATACCTCTCTTTTCTATTGTAATTCGTAATCCAAATTAAAATATTTGAGTGCTTGTCCAACAAGATATAATGAACCCGTAACGCAGATCAAATCTGTAGATGACGCAGACGCAATTGCATTCGCGATTGCCTTTTCTGGGGTTGGACATTTTGCAATCTTCTTGCATATACCGGACCAAGCATTATGTATCGTTTCTTCTGACATGACACGCGGGTTGTCGGAAACTTGGGTGACAAATACGGAATCCGCAATCCTTGAGACAATATCTCCAATTGCTGATAAATCCTTATCCTTCATAATACTAACGATAAAAATGACCTGTGTGTAAAAAAAGTTATCACGGATAGCACTACATAAAACTTCCATTGAGATAGGGGAATGTGCACCATCAAGCAAAACAAGTGGGGACGACAATACTCGCTGTATACGTCCATACCACTTCACGTTCTCAAGTCCTGCATAAACATTCTCGTTTGAAATATCATATCCTTTCTGTTTCAGACATTCAATCGCAGCAATCGCAGTCGTAGCATTCACATACTGGTGATGTCCTAACAACGGTGTTCGGAGATGGGAATAATGATTTGTATGTGTATCTACGTCAAAACATTGTGCAACAGGAATACTGTCTGAATTCAGAACGGGTTTTGGAGAAGATGTATCCGGGTATCCTACATCAAAATTTTTGACTTCAATAATTGAGGCATTCCTTTCGCCTGCAACCTTATCTATAACAGAGCGTGTATCAGGATGTTGCGGTGCAAGTGCAATCGGACACCCCTGTTTTATAATTTCCGCTTTTTCTATTGCTATCTCCGTATATGTCTCTCCTAATATCTTTGTATGTTCTAATCCAATTGGTGTAATAACAGATATCACAGGAGAAACGACGTTAGTTGCGTCAAGCCGTCCTCCTAAGCCAACTTCAATCACTGCAAAATCGGTTGCTTCGTCTGCAAAATAGGTAAAAGCAAGTGCAGTATATATTTCAAAAAATGAAACGCGTCCAAATTCCGAATCCGAAACGGTTTCTATAGCTGGTTTTAACTTGTTAATGAAATATGCAACTTTTTCCTCTGAAATGAGTTTGTCATCAATTCGACACCGCTCACGGGGTGTTATCAGATGCGGTGAAGTAAACAAACCCGTTTTATATCCTGCATGTGTTAAAATAGACGCGATAAACGCAGCAGTAGACCCTTTCCCTTTACTCCCCGCTACATGGACTATTTGTAGTTTATCATGTGGATTACCAAGGAGATCTAATAACTGCGATATTCGGTTGAGATTGTAAAACCGTGCCTGCCTCGAAAAATCCGGACTTCTTTCGTAATCAATGAACTGCTCTATATATGCGAGTGCCGCTTTGTAGTCCAATTTTTTGTTGATTTATCAATTACAGCACACGGAGTGCACTTACTTTAGATATTCATAAATTGGGAATTGTGCACAGAATTCAGTTACTTTGCCTTTGATACGACGTTTAATAGAACCCTTCAGCCTATTTTCAAGTGCTTCAGTGATAAAATCAGCTATCTGCAGCATCGCATCCTCTTTCATGCCGCGCGTAGTAACCATAGGAGTCCCAAGACGAATTCCACTGGTGGTTTTCGGTTTTCTTTTGTCAAAAGGTATAGTGTTTTTATTTACTATTATTCCAGCATCTTCAAGGTGATCTGCAGCCTGTCTACCACTCAATTTCTCATATTTAGATGTAAGATCAAGTAACATCAGATGATTTTCTGTTCCACCGCTTACTAACCTGAACCCGTTTTCCATTAACCTCTCTGCAAGTGCTTTGGCATTTTTAACAATTTGTGCTTGATACGTTTTAAATTCGGGTTCACTTGCTTCTTTGAAAGCAACAGCTCTGGCAGCGATTGTATGTAGAAACGGACCTCCCTGCAAACCGGGGAAAACAGCACGATCAATCTTGGCAGCATATTCTTCCTTACACATGATCATCGCACCACGGGGACCGCGTAAAGTCTTGTGAGTCGTTGTTGTAACCACATCACTGTATGGCACCGGATCAGGATGAACACCACCTGCGATAAGACCGGCGATATGTGCTATATCTGCAAGTAGATACGCACCAACAGAATCAGCAACATCGCGCCATACGGCAAAATCAAATTGGCGTGGATATGCAGTTGCTCCAACAACAATCAATTTTGGTCGATGCTGCGCTGCGAGTTGTGCAACCGCTTCCATGTCAATCAATTCTGTTTCAGCATCTACACCGTAAGCAACAACATTATAATAACGACCAGAAAAGTTCACTTTGTCGCCATGACTGAGATGTCCACCGTGACTCAGTGACATTGCTAAAATAGTGTCACCAGGATCAAGTAGCGCGTGGTATGCCGCCATATTTGCTTGCGTTCCTGCATGTGGTTGGACGTTGACGTGTTCTGCACCGAAAAGTGTCTTAGCACGGTCAATTGCAAGAGATTCAACATCATCCATAAACTCGCAACCGTTATAGTAACGTTCGCCAGGATAACCTTCGGCATATTTATTTGCTAAAATACTACTCTGAATCTCCATGACGGCTCGGCTGGCGTAGTTCTCTGAGGGGATAAGCATCAAAGAATTCTGTTGGCGAGCCAAGTCATTGGTGGTAATTTCTACAATTTGTGGATCCACGTCTGCCAATAATCTGTTCATTTTTTTCACCGTTTCTAACTTGACATCAAGTTGTGTACGTAAAAAGTAAAGTGTATCACAAATTTGACATAATTTCAAGAAAAGTTGACAACTAAACACTTACATGTTATATTAGTGGTAACGGAATTTCGTTACTTCAATATTTCTACATATTTCCGAATGATCACCAACTATGTCAAAAATCACAAGAATCAGCACGGTAATAGTATACATATTAGTCCTCACTCCAATGCTTTTCCTATGGAGTTGTAATTCGCAAGACACCCCTCAGAAATCCTCTACGTCAACACCAAATTCCATTTCTCCTAAAGTCACTCCTCCTGTCACTCCTCCGCGTCCTGAAGATTGGCACATGTATATGAACGACCTTCAGTTTTCTGGTATGAGTCCTGATCAAAAACTCAAACCACCTTTCCAGTTGTTATGGCAATTTAAAACTGGGGGACCAGTCTCAGCATCCCCTATAATTTCAAACGGTATCCTTTATATTGGTTCTACAGATGGTAAAATGTACGCTTTAGACGCAAAAAAATGGGGGATAAAATGGGTATTTAATGCTGGCAGTCCAATCCGTTTTTCTGCTGTGGTATGGGGAGGAAACGTCTATTTTAGCACACGAGATAACAAATTCTATGCGCTTGATGTCAAAACAGGAAACAAGTTGTGGGAATTCAAATCGCAAGGATGGATGGATTCTCCACCTGTTGTCTTCAATGGCACTGTCTATACAGGAGCATTTCCTTCACGAATATACATGCTGGATGCTTTCTCTGGCAATCTCAAATCTGAACGGCAACGCACCATCACAATTAATGGTGTAGAATATGGTTGCTCAAATGCTGAATTCCGACCAATTATTCCACAATATAACGCGAATTTATGGCGTAGTTATACTACTGCAAGTGAGAGTTTTCCTGTCGTTGCAAACGGTCATGTCTATATCGGCGCGCGTGATGGGATAATCCATGCAATCAACATAGCAACTAAGACAGTGACATGGACATATCAGGTTGCAGGACCTGTTGATGCAGCCCCTGCGATTTCCGATGGTGTCCTTTATGTAGGGTCTAATGATGGTTCTATTTATGCCTTTGCGAATGCATCTGAAAGCACATCAGAAACAACCGATGCCCGGAAACATGGTGTTGTTACACGTGACGATGTGCCTGTATACAGCGAAAAAGAGGATATTTCACCTTTATACCAACTCAATGATGGCACAAAATTACCGATTATAGATACTGATAAGGACTGGTATCAGGTTGAACTACCCAATAAAGAACTCGTTTGGTTAGATAAATTCGCATTCGGTCAATTTGAGGATACTGATGGTGTGATGTTCAACACTAATTATTGTAGTACACCACGGATGATACATTTGATAAAGGGAGCTGAATATCCATATTGGAGTCCGGATGGCAAACTGGTTGCAATGCTAAAGAGAACAGACCTAAGTGGTAGTTATTGGAAGGCAACCGAATTATGGATTATGGATTATATGGGGAATCAAGCGAAGAAACTCTATACAGGTCAATTCTACAACCCGCATGTTTCGTGGTCATTGGACAGTCGTTTATTGGCACTTGAGGTAGAATCAGATGGAGATCAATATATCTATATCGTTGATTGGGAAACAGGACAAATCAGAAGACTTGTCAGAGGAACAGCACCTGCATGGTCACCTTCTGCAAATCAATTGGCATTTAAACGACGCGAAAAAGGATATGATTATGTTTATCGAATTAATAGTGATGGTAGTGGCGGTAGAGAAGTAGCTCGAGTTCTATATAAACAATCACGCTATGCATATACCTATATACACGCACCGACTTGGTCTCCAAATGGAAATATCCTTGCATTTGAGGTGGCACAAGACCATAAAGTTGGCAACAGTACTGAAACGTATGCAGCTATACGTATCCAAAATGTAGATGGTGCGCGGCTACAACAGATTGCTACACAACACCAACGTGTCCGGCAGCTACAATGGTCACCTGATGGAGAGCGACTTGCTTATGTCCTTTCCGGTAGTATTCGACAAGACCCGATTCTTGATAAACGTCTCCACATTGCAGGAATTTCAGATGATTCAGTAAAACACCAGATTCTCAAACACACTACCCCCGCATGGGCACCGACTGGAAACAAACTGGCATTTTTAGAACGTGAAGATTGTGCAGGTTTACGTTGGAAATTATGGGTTTATGATTTGGAAACAAGCAAGAAATATCCAATAGCACGAACATCCGTGAAAATAGCATCTGTTGTATGGATGCCTGATGGGAAAAGTCTATGCCTATGGCACACGTCAGATTATCTACGAAATAAAATCTATGAACCTGCAAACACAAAGGGATGGATTGTACCAGTTAACCTCACTCCGTAGCAATATCAATTAATCTATAGGCAAGTCTAATGAGTCAAGAACATTTAGAATATCAAGATAGGGTCAACTTGGGTAGTTATTATACTCCTCCTAAATTTGTGGAGTTGGCATGGAAATTTATTGAAACACACATAGATTCAAAGACTACTGTAATAGACAGTGCATGTGGATACGGTGACTTCCTAAATAATAAGGGACAGTTTCAAACAATAGGATGTGATATAGATGAAACGGCAATAGAAAAAGCGACAAAGAACACGAATAATGTTCAGTTCTTTCAGACTAACTCTTTGGGCAGCGTTTCAAGACAAAAATTCGGTATTTCTCAGAACATTTCAAGATTGATTGTCGTTGGAAACCCACCTTATAACGATAAGACTTCACTTTTCCGCCAAAAGATTAAACGTACTGATTTTGAAGTTGATGATGATTTGGTAAGTAGAGATTTGGGTATATCGTTTCTCCGTTCATATAATAAACTTGAAGCAGACATTATATGTGTATTGCATCCATTATCCTACTTAATCAAATCAGCCAATTTCAAACAATTAAAGGGTTTTGCGGAGAATTATAAATTAGTGGATGGCATATTGATTAGTAGTGGGGAATTCCCTGAATCAGGAAAATTAACACCTTTTCCTATAATCATTGCACTTTATAAGCGTGACACTTTAGGGATGGAATATAGTTACATCCGTTCCTTCCCATTTCGGATATTTGACGGTCATCGTTTCTGTCTAAATGACTTTGATTATATTCCAAATTATATTCGCAAATATCCTACTAAACAAGGTCAACCCATACCAGATGATTCTCTGTTTTTTTGGACAATGAGAGATATAAACGCACTCAAAAGAAATCGGACTTTTGTCACAAAGTATAGCAGTAATACTATTGTAATTGATAAGAGAAAACTTGATTATTACACTTATGTGGATGTGTTTAAAAGAAACCTATATAGACTCCCATTCTATTTCGGTAACTGCGATGTTCCGATAGATGATATACTTTTTAAGCAGTATAAACACTATTTCATTAGCGATGCTATTAGACAACATCCTTTTTTGGAAAAGCACTTTAATATAGATTCGATACAGAAGGAACAGGTAGATGCTAAAATAGATATGTATTTCAAAGAACTATTAGGTAACTATCACGTTAAACCAGAGAAAAAAGGTAATAAGGAAAAAATTCAAACGACAGATAATCTTAAAATTAGAACGAAGCCTCAAGCAGATGCAACATATCCTCCTCAGTACACTGTCTCGGGTTGAATTTGTGGCAATGGTCAAGCATTGAATCTGCAGCGAGTTTCGGAATTTTTTCTCTGTCCAAACCAGCAGCACCGAGACCTGTAGGCATATCTAACAAGTCGTTCAATGTACGAATCTCATCAATTGCAGCACACGCTGCCTCATTCTGAGACATTCCTTCAACATTTACACCTAATGCATCAGCAATATCAGCATACTTGTCAATCACCTGGGACAAGTTAAACTCCATCACAGGAGGTAATAGGATTGCATTTGCAACACCGTGTGGAATAGGTGCGTCTGTTGACAATTGGTGTGCGATAGAATGAACAGCACCAAGTCCCTTTTGAAATGAAAACGCTGCCATACATGACGCTAACAACATTTCTCCCCTCGCTAATATATCATCTCCGTTATGATAAGCTGTTCGGATATTTGCACCTAACATTTTTAGTGCCTGCAATGCTATTCCTTCTGCAATGGGGTGATGTTTAGTTGCTACATACGCCTCAATCCCGTGTGTGATAGCATCCATACCTGTAGCAGCAGTCAACGGTTGCGGCATTTTCACTGATAATACAGGGTCAAGAAGTGCAAGGTTAGCCATATTGAAACGGGTGATAATAGCACGTTTCCGCCACCGATCTGTTGTCTGTAAAGAGGTATCCGTGATTATTGCACCTTGAGATACTTCACTACCGGTTCCAGCGGTTGTTGGCACACAAATCAACGGTGGCATATCATCACGAATCTTTTCCGATCCGTTTGAATCTACATAGTAGGGTTCCAATGGTGGTGTGTGTGTTGTTAATAGACGTATAGCCTTTGCGGCATCCATCACACTCCCACCACCAACAGCAATGACAACATCGCATTTTTCTTTTTCGTAGACTTCCACCCCACGTGAGATACTTATATCTGTGGGATTCGGTTCAATATTTACATAAGTCGCAAACGGTAATTTGTCATTCTCCAACGGTGTAAGTGCTTGGTTCAAAATTCCTACTTTCTGAAGTCCCGTATCACTTACGACAAGCGGTTTGTTACCACCAAATCCTTTGACATGATTTGTCAAGTTTGCGATTGCACCTTCCCCAAATTCAATAAGTGGTGGAGAAAAATAGTTGAGTATTTCGTTGTTCAAATGTGAATCCTTTTCTGTTTCAAAGTCTGTATAAAACGAATGTTGACAATATATCATGCCTGACGATTTTATTCAAGAGTATTGAGCAGACAAGAACCTTGATTATTTTCATTGCACTAAATATAATGGAAACACATTCACCACAATATACTACACACATGAAATGACACTCAAACCACGTCCCGCACTCTTCTTTCTAATCCCCTTCTTATTGGGTATCATAACAGCAAGATATACCTCAATACCTATCTTGTGGATATGGATTTTTGTCTTTTTTTCTCTTATCGGTAGCATCTTTGCAAGAAAACGGTCAAGATACCTATGTTATCTGTTAATTCACATCACAATCTTTGCAAGCGGGATGATGCGATTGGAAATTGCTACCGTTCCCACAATACCGCAACATTATTATAACCAACCGGTTAGTTTTACTGGCAAAACAGTATACCAACCTGAACGTGGTAACGCTTGGGACGCATGTTATGCAGTTGGAAAAGTTCAGTTACTATCTGATCCAACACAAAAAACATCAGCAAAGTTCTTGATAAGATTTGAGGAGTTGATGCCGCTACGTTATGGTAAAAACATTACATTAACAGGTGAGTTACGTGAACCCCAAACACGGAGAAATCCGGGTGGGTTTGATTATCGTGCATATCTTGCACGCCAAAATGTATCAGGAATAATAACCCACAAAGGATTCATACACATTGGTAAGAAGTCAGGATTTCCACCATTGCGTTGGATAGAATCACTTCGCATTAAGACTGAACAGATAATTGATGATGCATATTCAGGATTGGATTCCAGTCCTACAAAAGGCAATGAGTTACATTCAAAATTATTTAAAGGTATTCTACTTGGTAAACGTGGAGATGTACCATCAGAAACATTAGAAATATTTCGCAATAGCGGTACTTTTCATGTGTTAGCAGTATCGGGTCTACACGTTGGACTCATCGCGCTGTTTTGTTACATCGGTCTGTCAGCATTTCGACAGATACCCACAAAGGTTATTTCTCTGCTAACGATTTTTGCGGTTCTTATTTATGCTTGTTTAGTAGGTTTCCGACCATCCGTTTTCCGTGCTGCACTTATGGCAATTCTATTTCTATTTTCAAAAATAATTGATCGTGATGCAGATATTTACAACCTTCTCGCAGTTACAGCCTTGATATTACTGATAATCAACCCGACTCAGCTATGGGATGTTGGTTTTCAGTTGTCGTTTATTGCAGTGGCTTCAATTGTCTATTTTGTTCCAAAAATGGAAAGGGGTCTACAAAAGTTGTGGGATCCCAATGAATCGGATGATGCTCCTACCTTCATAAGGTTAAAGAATACTGCAGTGAAATGGTTAATTCTATCGTATCTTGTGACAATCGCTGCACAAATCGGTACTTCACCACTCATTGCTTTTCACTTTTACAGAGCATATCCACTCGGAATTATAGTCGGTCCGTTTGCGGTTGGAATTGTTTCTTTAATAGTGGGTATAGGTATGGTATCAGTCTGTGTAGGGTTTATTTGGTTACCACTTGCAAAATTCGCTGCTATATTCAACCATGTGCTTTTCTATATTTTTTTAGAACTCATCGGTATATTTGGACAGGAATGGGGTATAATGAAGTTAGCACCACCAACCATTAGTATCATTATCGTCTATATTACCGTATGTTTAGGTATCACATTTTGGCAACAGGTATATAAGCATTGGAGAATAGCAAGTCTTATTGGATTATCGGTTGTTACAATATGGGTATGGGATAGTGGTTTCCATGAAAAAGGTCGTCTACTGGAAGTAATTACGCTTGATGTTGGTCAAGGAGACGCTGCTATCGTCAGATTTCCTGATAGGAAGACGATGTTGGTAGATGGCGGCATTCAGCACACATACTATGATGAGAAAAAACAGAGAGAAGTTGAATATGATGTTGGTGAACGAATTATTGAACCTTACCTTGATGTTAAAGGTGTTCGGGTACTTGATATGGTAGTGCTAACACATCCCGACCTTGACCACGGTGGTGGACTTGGATATATCTTACAAAACTTCAAGGTAAAACATATTCTGGGGATACCGGACATTGAAATTGATTCATCAACTCATGAGCGATTACGCAGCATTGCAAGAACACGCAATATACAATATTCTTTCCCTTATCGAGGTAATATTGATTTAACCCCCACAGCAACGATAGAGCTTCTGCACCCAATAGATGCTGCATCCACCGATCTTACGGACGATAATAAGAACGATGATTCACTTGTTCTGAAACTCACTTACGGTGAGGTAGACATTTTATTCACAGGTGATATTGAATCTAACGCTGAATATCGCTTAATTGAATCTGATCAATATCTAAGGTCAGATATTTTGAAAGTTCCACATCATGGCAGCCGAACGTCAAGTAGTGCAAGATTCTTAGATTCGGTTCAACCGCGGTATGCCATTTTCTCACTCGGCTTAGGAAATCGATATCAATTTCCACATGCCGATGTGGTGTCTCGGTATAAGGAACGTAATTGTGTGCAATTACGAACAGATCAACTCGGTGCAATTATACTCAAAACTGATGGGAAGCGGTGTTGGTTTGAGTCCACCGTACTGTCTGAGGACAATTAGCTTGATTGAACCTAACATGTTATTAGTTTTCTTACAAGAAAAACGCTAATTTGCATGCACTGCTTGTTGTTGCATGGAATTTCAATCGGATCTACACGATCTATAGTAACGGACAAGTTCTCCTATTTATAACAATCAAGCATTCAGGAACTTTACAATTGAATTCCTCTGTTTAATAGACTTCTAACTACCATAAAATAGAAAATATGATATAATGTAACTCTACAGTAGAATTGTATTGACACAACACATTGACTTATGCGGGTTAACTTAAAGGAGTGATATTGATGACACGTAACCTACACATTCTCATGCTAATATGTATCTGCGTAATTATATCAGGATGTCAATCGAAAGCACTTCAGATGATAATTGAACCCCAAGAATCTATTAATCTTGCTGTAGCAGATGGTGTAACCTGCACTGCTTCAGAAATGATTGATGGGAATTTGAAAACAGTAGGATATACAGAAGATAGATGGATTCATCTTGAGTTGCCAAAAAAGAAAGCAATACACAAAATTATTATCCGTGGCACTAATATTACAGATGCAATAGTGTATAAAAAAATAGAAGGAGAACAACGTTGGCCCGCAATTCTGCAGATAAAAAATAACCGAAGTAATGTAATTCAAATGCGCAGGAATTTTGTAACACAAGCATTACGCATTTATGTCAGTGGTACTAAAGATGATATACGAAAAGCACCGCTACAATCTCCTCGGTATGACCTGATTGTGCAACGAAAGGAGTTAGGTAAACCTTTTATACAAGAAATAGAAGTATACGGATTTGTAACAAAGGATAAAAAATGAAACGTTTGAATTTAGAAGATTTATATAGTTGGTCAGTATATAGTGACGCGCGTCAGATAGATTTTAATGGACATCTATGGGTTCATGGTGACGGGAATATAGTTATTGACCCTGTTGCCATGTGTGATGCAGACCGTGCCCAATTAAAACAACTTGGTGGAGCGAAATGGATTGTTATTACAAATCGTGACCATGAAAGAGAAGCTGCAGCATTTCAAGAATGGACAGATGCAGAAATCATCGTGCATGAGGCAGATGCAGATTCAATGGAGATAAAACCTTCACGGACGATTACGGATGGCGAAAAAATTGTCAATGGACTTCAAGCAGTACATCTTCCCTATGGAAAAAGTCCAGGAGAAATTGCCCTTTATTTTATTGAAAAGCAAGCAATCCTATTTGGTGATATAGTTGCTGGTGAACCAATGGGACGTTTAACACTACTTGCGGATGAGAAATTAGTTGACGCACCAAAAGCTGCGATGCAACTTCGCAAGGTCTTGACACTGAATTTCAACGCAGTCCTTGTTGGAGATGGACACTTGCTATTTAGAGATGGACGTAAAGAATTAGTGGAGTGTTTGCAGGATCGCAGCGACATCTATATCAACCGTATTAATATTGATGAAATTGATTGGACACATAGAGAAGCACCACACCCATACGGTTTTGAATATAAAGACATTGACCCACTCATCGGTGCTCAAAATATAGGGTATTGCGTTTACCGTTTGCATCCGGGTAAGGCGAGTTTCCCAATGCATCTTCACCACTTTGGGGAGGAGATGTGTTATGTCATGGAAGGCACCTGCACACTCAAAACACCTCGCGGAGATATTGAAGTGTGTCAAGGAGATTTTATTGCATTTCCACCGGGTCCTGTTGGCACACATAAGTTTGTTAACGAGGGTGATGATCCAGTAATTCTGTTGATACTCGGCACTAACACTCCACACGATGTTAGCGAATACCCAGACTCGAACAAGGTTCTACCTTATGTGCTTCGGAAAATATATCGGAAGAATAATACCCTGAATTATTTTGATGGGGAGGAATAATAGTCACCTTTCCTGAACTCAAGATCTACGTTCATGCTGATTCTTCTTAGCACGGACATCTTCTCGTTCTGGATTGAGAATTGCACGCAGTGCGGTTTCCATTTCACTACGTATTGCGGCATATTCAGGTTTCAACGCTAAATCATCATTTTCCTGTGGGTCAACGTTTACGTTAAACAACTGAGGTTGGTTTCCTACATAATAACACAGCTTATAATCACCCCGTTTAGCCATATACCCAGCGTTCAACATACCCCTATGATGGTATTCTGAGAAAACAGTACGTGTTGTATTGTCACTTTGATTTCTGGCAATATCCAGTAGATTGTTACCCGGTAAATCTGACGGCTTTTCCAGACCTGAAACATCTAACAATGTCGGTAGAATGTCCACCAAAGAGACATTCTGCTTCACTCGTCCAGTCTCACCAGAAGGTAGACGCAGCATTAACGGAACATTCACCGCCGGTTCATAAAAACACTGCTTTTGCCAGATACCATGATGTCCCGCCATCTCCCCATGATCGCTCGTATAGATTACGACTGTGTTTTCACGTAAAGGTGTCGTATCTATCGCATCCAACACACGTCCAATCTGTGCATCAAGGGATGAGACAAGTGCGTAGTAAGATGCTAACGCACAACGCACTGTAGATTCTGGTAGAGGAATGTCATTCCGCCATGCCCAACGATGGTGTTGAATCACAGGGTGTTGTTTTTCAAGTGGTTCGTTCCATGTGTCAGGTATCTCAAGCGTTTCAGGATCATACCACGAGAAAAACTCAGGTGGTGCAATCAGTGGAAAGTGGGGGTGCATGTACCCACAATATAGCAAGAAAGGTTTTTCGGTAGGAGAAGCAGATTTTTTGTGTAGGTAGTCCACTGCCAAGTCCGTAACCTTCCGATCATATCGCGTATGTTCGTGGTCTCCAGGTCCACATTCAGTAACGTGTGAATTGGAACCTCTTCGATCAGTTGGAGTACGTTGTGGTGGATTGCCACTTGTATTGCACCACCGTGGCAAATCATCTAACAAACGATCAGAGAAACCGAGAAGTCGGTCAGTACCGTTGAAGTGCGTCCGTCCACACAACGCGGTCTCATAACCTGCTTCTTTCAAATAATCACCCCATGTTTTGTGACTCCGATCAAGTATCGCTCCCAAATCCCATGCCTCAATCTGATGCGGATAACGACCCGTGAGAAGTGACAAACGTGAAGGTGTACAAATGGGATAGTTGCAATATGCGTTATCGAATGTCCAGCTCTGCTTAGCAAGACGGTCAAGATGTGGTGTGCGGACAACTGGATGCCCACTATTTCCCATTACAGTTCCGGTATGTTCATCTGAAAATAGAAAGACGATATTCATAAGATTGATCTTCCGTCCTTAGAATCAACTTGGGTTCCGTTTCGTTACATCGCTGCTGTCCTTATTACAAAACACCAATACAAACATGTTCTCCTCAATTTGTTCCACAACTTTGCAATACAGATGTTGCTCAATGATATACTTTGCATAGCCAACTGTCCAAAAGTAAGTGGGATAGAAGAACGCGCCTTTGTCCGGTAATGTGTTGTATCCTCCCACTGAACCTGTTGTGGCATTATACTGCTTAAGAAACCTCTTCTCACCTATTCTCTTGATGAATTCATCGTGCATAAATACAACAAAAAGACCGTTATCCGAAAGAATCTGTTTCAATTGGATTGTCATGTTTTCCAATGTCTCATACGACATTTCCACTATATTTGATGGTAGTAGTGCAAAATCGAAAGAATTATCTCTGTATGGTAGAGAACCTAAATCACCGATATTAAATTGACATCTGCTATTTCTTTTTTGTGCAACCTTTTTGGCATGCATGATTGGAATTTCGGCACAGTCAATACCGGTTGCAACCGCTCCCATGTCTTCCATAGCAAAGGTACACCTGCCTGCATTACAGCCTAAATCTAATGTACGCATACCGGGTCGTATCAACTTACGTAGGTGTTTTACGTATCTATCAACAACAAATTGTGATTTTGGGTTGTCAGGGTCGGTTGTGGGGTGAATGCCACTTGCGTTGTACAATTTCCGTATCGACTCAATATTATTCAATTCTTAAAGCCCTCTCATGATGAATACCGTTCTGACAGAATGCCTTTGTTTCCAATTGTCTAATACTGAAGCAAAATTAAGGGTTGAACTTTTGTGTTGAGATAGGTATCTTCTGTTACAACATCTGAAAAGAATGGAGCGTAAAACGCATCCGCAATATCTAAAAATAATGGAAGATTTATTCCCATATAGTTCTCTTTCATATCACCACATTCAACAACAACTTGACGTAACTTATCGCGTCCAGCAGTTGAGAGTGTCCGTAGCGGTCGCAGCATTCGCATGTGGTATTTGATTAGCGACGCAGATACCTGAATTAACCCTTGCAGAAATAGACGATATGTATCTTCCGCTTGATGCCACAAACCTTCCCATGCTTCGTGTGCTTCCCACCAATACGCAAAGTTGTAGAGATCGATGCCATATAGGTATGCTTCGTTCTGCCGCCACATTGTCGGTGGAAGTAGGGTCTCAAAGGTTTCTTCTATTCCGTAACTGTGTCCGAGTGGGTCGCGAATTGGATGTGGGGTAATACCCGGAATGTGTCGGTATGGAGGAAAAGGCATTTCAGGACAATATCTATCCCAATTTTCATCAAAAGGTTTAGGTTGTTTGTGATTGTCCATATTCTACCAATAACGGTATCATCTGCCGATCCCGATATAATGGAATCCAGCAGCCATTGCATCTTGTGGCGAGAATACATTACGTCCATCAATAAGGATGCGTGTTTTCATCTGTTTAGCGAGTTTGCGAAGATCAATTCTATGGTAAAGTTCCCATTCGGTAACAAGTATAATCGCATCAGTATCATGTGAGAGCATGTAGACATCTTCAATGAAGTCAACAGAGACGTCCTTCAATGCATGCTGCGCGTTAGGAATTGCAATTGGATCGTGCGCACGGACAATCGCGCCTTCAGCAACAAGTTGACGGATTATATCAAGTGAGGGTGCTTCCCGAATGTCATCCGTATTTGGCTTAAATGCAAGTCCGAGAATGCCGATAGTCTTCCCGTAGAGCGTTTTCAATTCAGTTCGTAGTTTCTCCACAATTCGTTTACGCTGTTCAAAATTGACAGAACGAGCAGCCTTTGTAATTGGCATATCGTATCCTGCATGAGCTGCAACACTCAATAGTGCAGCGGTATCTTTCGGATAACAACTACCACCCCAGCCAAGGCCAGCACGTAAGAAACGTTGACCAATACGTGCGTCAAGACCAATACCGCGCGCAACCTCTGTGACATCAGCCCCGACACCTTCACAAAGACCCGCAATTTCGTTAATATAACTAATCTTCAGTGCCAAAAAAGTATTCGCAGCATATTTTATCATCTCAGCACTGTTTGGATCTGTCGTCATCATTGGTGGCAGGTGATAAGCAGCAGGACGTGGCAACGAAGTTGGCGGATCAAATGTCTGCTCCAATATCGGTTGATACAGGCGACGTAAAGCATTCAAAGCATCCTCATTGTTTGCTCCAACAACAATTCTGTCAGGATAGAATGCACCTTGTAGTGCCAATCCTTCTTGTAAAAATTCAGGATTAGAGGCTACCGACACCTTACCTTGTACACCGCGTTCAGTAAAAACTTGATCAACTACCTCTGCAACACTACGATTCGTGCCAATCGGAACGGTTGATTTGATTACAAGAGTATAGTGCTTGTCTGGATCGCACACTTCAGCGACCTCTCTTGCAGCTTCTTCAACATGCCGGGTATCTGCCTCTCCATTCTTTTTTGGTGGTGTGCCAACAGCAATCATGATAAGTTCTGCATCTGGAACTACTTCAGCAACACTCGGAGTGAAACGGATAGTATGGCATACTTCGTCAAGCAGTGTTTGAATACCGGGTTCATGTATAGGACTTTTTCCTTCGTGTAGTAGGTTTAGTTTACCTTCGTCTTTATCCACAGCAGCAACATTGTGGTCAAGATAGGATAACACGACTGCTGTTGTCAAACCTACGTATCCCGTTCCAATAATTGTTATTTTCATGTACTCCCTCAAGTGCACACAATTCTTACCAAAATATCGGTATACTTGCAAGAATTACTAATCTGAGATTAATAGTGTCTTAAGTTAAAATTACATATAAATTATACCATATATGTAATCTTAAATGGTATTATTCTGTTGTGATTGCTAAACAATTGGCTTGCTAACAGACTTATCTACCTGTTATACTCATATTACAATACTCAGACATAAGTACAGTATATGAATTGAATGATATTAGTTCTATAAGGTTCTTGGTAAGGATTAGGGAGCGATCTGATAATTTGGACAAAAAAAATAATGTTAAACACTCCGAAGATATAGTTCTATTGTTAGCATTGATGTAGGAATAAGACAGCAAGGTAAATTATATGAATGGAACTGAGAAGATTATAAAGCATTTAGAGATGATTCAATCCAATATCAACCGTCTGAGTCTCAACAGTTTTCTGGTGAAAGGTGGGAGTCTGGTAATTGTCATCTCATCAGAGATTTTATCTGTTTATACTGTTTTTAAGATCGATGCAGTTGGTCTTATTCTAATAGTTTTACCAGTGGTGCAATTTCTTTTTATCTTGGGATTTTGGGTGCTGGATGCATACTTTGTTCGACAGGAACGATTGTTTCGACACCATTACGATGCTGTACGGCAACAAAGTGATACAGATTTTAACATGTATGTCAGAACACACAATAATAAACCGAAGAGTTCTTGGGATTCTGTAATTTTTTCTCTTACACTTATTATCTTTTATGTCATAGAAATAGTCTTTATCCTCTTCCTGCCTGCAATCGCTTTAATTGTTCTGATTTTATAGTATCAACCTGCAAAGATAGTGCAATCTTATCAGATAAACGATTGTCTTTAGTTACTCCTTATATCCCGACCTATCCGTATTTCCCCCATACTTCAGCGCATAAACCAGCAAATTCGTCATAAACCGATACACATCTGGAGAACGTCGAAATCGCAACATTGTGCGACTTTCAATTTCAGCGGTCTCCATTGCACACATATAATCTTTACGATTGAATACAACGGCTAATCGATTATCTATTATAATACCCTTCTGATTTTTGAACTGTGTGGGTTGTGCGTTGTTTTCGTTTCCCCAAAATACATCCCCACCAGTTGGAGGTTTTGTCAAGTGGTAATGGATGGAATAAACTTCATGATCATGAGGTAATATATCAAGTGGATATTCAGGAAAAACTTGTTGCAACTCACCTGCAACAAGATGTGCAAAAAGACCGTGAAAACCACAGTCATCAAAAAACAGCATACCGCCTTCATCAATGATATATTTCCGAAGTGCTGCACGTTCATCAGGTGTGAAACTGCTGCGTAAGGGACCATCATTTGCAAGACCACGTCCTGCAGTTATATCCCTGTCATGTCCTGTCATGATAATAAGTGGTGCATCCATAATCATAGGATCAGTCAATGATAACGCCCCACCGTTAAAACTCATATCAACACGTATTGTGGTGTGTTTATCCATCCATTTCATGAGTGCAGGGAGTGCAGTAGGATCTTGCCACCAATCTGAAAGTGAATGTTTCAATCGGATAATCCTTATATGACCACGTAAATTATCACCAGTACCTTCCAATATAGCACCCAATTCACCTTGAGGTAACATAACAGGATTTTGCAGTGTAGCTTTAAGTGTTTCCGTCAGGGTGTCTTCAGGAATTGTGCCTTCAAGAATCCCAGAGAAACCAACATTGGTAGGATTGCTTGGTTTAGGACTAACAACAACTGCAGGAGATTTTATTTTTTTTGAAGCTGAGGGGACAGTCGGCACGACAACGGTGGAACTCCTAACAGCATTCACAGCGCGATGTTCTGTTTCTATTTGTTGGTCAGGAACAGACACATCAATGGGATTCAACACATCCGAGTTATATTGAGGTGTAACTGAAGTATTACGAATTGAAGGATCAGTTTTTGAAAGTTGATTCATTAGGGGAAGGCTGATTTTGTGGGGATTTACTGTGTCTTCCATTGCAGGAAGTGACATCGTTCTATGTTTCTGAGGGATAGTATCTCTCTTCGTACTGGATTTGACAAACTGTAAATCAATTGCATCTTCATCTGATGTCCAATAGTGTTCAGTAAAAAACAGTCCAACAATAGCAACAAGGATGAGATGTATTACGACTGAAAGAAGAACAGAGTGGAGACGTTTATATTTCATAGTTACTTTACAGATGCCGTTGAATTTGATGGAAACTCTGTGCATCCAACTCCCGGTAATCTGGAATATCGTAACGATTCCCACGTACATCTGTTACAAATAACCGTGCGGGGTGAACCTGCTTTATATTCTGATTCAATCCGCGCACCATAAATGTAACACGACCGCGCTCTGTTTGCACCTCCCATTCATGGATACCGAACTGTTCCTTGACACGATATATCTTTTGAATCGTAGGTGTAAAATATCGCTTATCTAATTCTTCATTTAGTATTCTAAGGCTTTCTGGTGTCAGGTTTGATGGGTTTTTAAGAATACCGATTTCAGTGTCTTCATCTGCTGCAAGTGAGATGTATTGATCGGGATTACTAAGTGGCATGAGTCTGCGTACAATCACGCGTAGATGGCATACCTCTTTACGAATTTCAAGTCGTGTAGTACCTATCGGGGAACGTGAGAATGTTAGCTCAGACGCATCCAGAAATCGCTGGGTGCCTTCTACTTGTTCATTAGACTCTTTCTTTTTAGGTGCACTTTTATCCTGTGTGTTTTGATCTTCGGTATTTTCGTTCTGCATGTCTATCTCTCCACGATTTGTGCTTCCGCGCGAACATTAGCAGCTTCACGTTGTGTATTGACGAGTTTGTAATAGATACCCTTCTTATCCATGAGTTCTTCGTGAGATCCGCATTCAGCACCTCTGCCTTTTTCTATTACAAAAAGCCGATCCGCATTTCGGAGGGTTGATAACCGATGTGCAATAGCAAATGTAGTTCGGTTTTGTACCAACCTATCAATCGCCTGTTGAATTTTCTTTTCAGTTTCCACATCCACGGAAGATGTGGCTTCGTCGAGGATTAGAATCCGAGGGTTATGTAAAATTGCACGTGCGATTGAAATCCGCTGTCGTTCTCCACCAGATAGACTACCACCCCGTTCACCAACTTCAGAATCATATCCATCAGGGAATTTCATGATGAATTCGTGTGCATTAGCTGCTTTAGCAGCTATGATGATATCCTCAATAGATGCTTCAGGATTTGCAAAGGCGATATTTTCTGCTATAGTCCCGCTAAACAGATACGGTTCCTGAAGCACTACACCAATTTGTCTCCGTAGATCCTTGAGATTAATCTGCTTGATGTCTTCACCGTCAATCTCAAGTTGTCCTGAATCTGGCGTATAAAAGCGACATATAAGGTTGATGAGTGTAGACTTGCCTGCACCTGAATGTCCAACCAGTCCTATCATTTCTCCAGGTTTCACATGTAGATTAATGTCACGTAGCACAGGTTTGTGTGAATCGTAACCGAAAGTCGTATTATGAAATTTCACTTCTCCAATAATGTTTGGCATTGCTTTAAGGTTCCCATCGTCAAACTGTTCCGGTTGTGAATCTATAACCTCAAAAAGCCTTTCCGCTGCTGTCATAGAACGAGAAGCCCAATTGATTAGTGGACTGATATATCTCAACGGTCCGTAGAACATTGAGAGATACATGTTAAATGCAAACAAAGTACCGAGCGTCATAGACCCACCAAGAACTCCAAGACCTCCAACATACCAGACGATAAGAGTTCCCAAATTGACAGCAAACATCAGCGGTGGGTAATATGTTGCCCAAACCATCTCTGCTTTGGTTTCAAAGTCCCGAGCATCAACGTTCGCCTCTCCAAACCTGTTAACCTCACTACCCTGTTGTCCGAAAGCGCGAACAACCCGGATTCCTGATACAGAATCGTTGACAACATCAAAAAGTTTTGAACGACGCCGCCATGCGCGGTGCCATAGACTTCGCACCTTCCTCCAAAACCAACCTCCACCGAAAATGATAATTGGAATTGGTACTAACACGAAAAATGCCAATTGCCAATTCATCACAAATAACATGACACCAATCCCAAAGAAGAGAGACAAATCTCTACCAAGG